>NZ_CM173223.1:0-4183531 GCF_057747775.1 Microbacterium sp. STRO-2N
CGCAGGACTACACCGACACGATCGACATCCTCCCGTACGTCGGTGACGGCCGCGGCACCGACTACGCCGGCTCGTACGAGCTGGCCGAGGTCGAGGCGATCGCCGGCGCGACGGTGTACTACACCACCGCCGACCCGGCCTCGCTGTCCGACGACCCCGCGGATCCGTCGAACGGCGCCGCGGGCGCCCCGGCGGGCAACACCGTCGGCTGGACGACGACGTTCACGGCCGACGCGACGGCCGTGCGTGTGATCGGTCCGGCGCTGGCTCCGGGGGCAACGCAGGCCTTCACGGTGCACGTCGCCACGGACGGGGTCGACGGCGGCGATGTGCTGGTGAACCGGGCGCAGGCCCGCGCAGAGCACACCGAGCTGGTGATGCGCACGTCGTCGCCGATCACGGTGGCGAACTTCTACTCCGCGTCGCTGAAGAAGTACGTGCAGGATGCCGACGGCAACTGGCGCGACGCGAACACTGTCGAGGACTACCCGACCTACCGCGTCGGCGATGAGGTCCCCTACCGGATCGTGATCGAGAACACGGGCCAGGGCACGCTGACCGATCTCGAGGTCACCGACAGCCTGTTCCCGGACGGCTCGTTCACGGTGGACGAGCTGGCGCCGGGCGAGACCGAGACCCACGAGTACACGGTGACCCTCACCGGCGGCGGCAGTGTGGTGAACACGGCATGCGGTGCGGCGGCGATCCCGGATGACTCGGGTGTGGCGCCGACCATCAACTGCGACCCGGCCGGTGTCGAGGTGGTGAACTATTCGGTCGAGAAGTCGGCGGTCCCGGCATCCGGCACGATCCTGCACCCGGGTGACGAGGTGACGTACACGGTGACGGTGACGCAGCAGGGCACCGCCCCTGCGGTGGCCCAGTTCACCGACGACCTCGCAGAGGTGCTGGACGACGCCGATCTGACGGCGGGTCCGACCGCGTCGATCGGGACGGCGTCGATCACGGACGGCGAGCTGTCGTGGAGCGGCACGGTGCCGGTGGGTCAGGTTGCGACGGTGTCGTACACCGTGACGGTGAAGGATGCCGCGGCACTCGCGGCGGGTGGCAGCTACTTCCTCGAGAACGGCGTGGCGAGCCCAGGCTGTCCGGACGCCGGCTGCCCGCCGGTGGAGCATCCGGTCGCGGACTTCACGGTGGTGAAGTCGTCAGATCCTGTGGATGGGGCGAACGTGGATGTGGGTGACACGATCGAGTACACGCTGACGGTGTCGCAGGTCGGCGAGGCCGCCTACGCGGGCGCGTCGCTGGTGGATGATCTGTCCGATCTGCTCGATGACGCGACGTGGAACGCGGATCTGGCGGCGAGCGGTGGAACGGTGACGTTCGACGCGGGGTCGCAGAGCATCGCGTGGTCGGGTGATCTCGCGGTCGATCAGGTGGTGATGATCACGTACTCGGTGACGGTGACCGGTGCCGGTGACACGCGTCTGTACAACGTGGTTACCAGTGATGGGTGTGCGACGACCGCATCGTGTGACACCGAGCACTACACGGCGACCTATACGACGGTGAAGACGGCGGATCCCGCGACGGGCACGGATGTGCAGGTCGGTGATGTCATCGAGTACACGGTGACCGTGACGCAGTCGGGTCTGGGCCGGGTGGTGGGGCAGTTCTTCAACGACGACCTGACCCGGGTGCTGGATGATGCGACGTTCAACAACGACATCGTCGCGTCGGCGGGCACGTTCACGTTCGTCGACGGAGTGATCGCGTGGACGGGTGATCTGGGCCCGGGTGATGTGGCGACGGTGACGTATTCGGTGACGGTGACCGCGGCTGGTGACACGCTGATCGGAAACACGGTGCGGTCGCCCGGGTGCGAGACGCTCGCGGACTGTGAGACGGAGCATCAGACGGGCCGGTACGAGACCGTCAAGTCGAGCGACCCGGTCGCGGGTTCGGATGTGCAGATCGGCGACACGATCGAGTACACGGTGACAGTGGGCCACGTGGGTGAGGCAGCCGTCGAGGGTGCTTCCTTCACCGACGATCTCACCGCGGTCTTGGACGACGCGACCTGGAACGGCGACCTGGCGGCCACGGCCGGCACGGAGTCGTACGCGGCGCCGACGGTGTCGTGGTCGGGTGATCTTGCGGTCGATCAGGTGGTGACGGTGACGTACTCGGTGACCGTGACGGGTGCGGGCGATATGACGCTGACGAACGTGGTCACCAGTGACGGATGCGTTGATGCGGCGTCCTGCACGACGACGCACCAGACCGGTGACTACACGGTGTCGAAGACCTCGGCCCCGGCGCCCGGTTCTGACGTGGCGGTGGGTGACACGATCACGTACACCGTGACGGTGACGCAGCGCGGTCCGGGTTCGGTGACGGATGCGTCGTTCGACGACGACCTGTCGGCCGTCCTCGACGACGCCACGTGGGACGACGATCTCGCCGCGACGGCGGGAGCGGCGACGTTCGATGCCGATGCCGAGACGGTGGAATGGGCGGGCGACCTCGCGGTCGGTGCCGTGGTCACCGTCACCTACTCGGTCTCGGTCACTGCCGACGGCGACATGACGCTGACGAACGTGGTCGTGCCGGGGGAGATCGGTGAGTGCGTGCCGGCTGCGGACGGCAACCCGGGGTGCACGACGACGCATGAGACGGGGCGGTTCGAGTTCTCGAAGATGGCCGACCCGATCCACAACAGCGATGTGCAGGCCGGCGACACTGTCACCTACACGGTGACCGTGACCCAGGTCGGCCCTGCCGGGGTGGCGGCGTCCGTCGTCGACGACCTGTCGGATGTGCTGGACGACGCGACCTACAACGGTGACGTGACGGCGTCGGCCGGTGACACCGCCGTCGACGGGAGCACCTTGTCGTGGAGCGGCGTGCTGGCGCCCGGTGACGAGGTCACCATCACCTATTCGGTGACGGTGACCGGTGCCGGCAACACGACGCTGGCCAACGTGGTGACCTCTCCGTCCGAAGCCGGCTCGTGTGTGACCGCGGTCGATGGGACGGAGGAGTGCCGCACGGTCCACAAGACCGGCGGGTATGTCTATGCGAAGACGGCGGATCCGGCATCCGGCACCACGGTCCGCACCGGCGACACGGTGACCTACACGGTCACGATCACCCAGCGTGGTGAAGGTGTCGTCTCCGACGCGGTCGTCACCGATGACCTGTCGGGAGTGCTCGACGACGCCACCTGGAACGATGACGCCACCGCCACGGCAGGCGCCGTCGCGCGCAGCGGGAACACGCTGACCTGGACCGGCGAACTCGCGCTCGACCAGACCGTGACCGTCACGTACTCGGTCACCGTGACCGCCACCGGCAGCGCGGAGCTGCACAACGTGGTCACCAGCCCCGACGAGCGCGCGATCTGCGACCCCGCCAGCGTCTGCGCCACCACGCACGACATCCCGGCACCGCCACCACTCGCTGTCACCGGCGGCACGATCAGCTGGACCGCAGCGGGCCTGGGTGGACTGCTGATGATCGCGGGGGCGATAGCCTTCCTGAGCCACCGCCGGCGCTTCCCCAGGGCGCCAGGTGGGCCGGTGCGCTGACGATTCAGCCCGGCACGCTGTGCCCCGCCTTCCCCAGGGGCGGGGCACAGCATCATCATGGTCCGGCTCGTAGCGAACCGGGAACTAGAGTGCAAGCAGGGTCCGTTTCCGGGGGGAACGCGGATCCTGTCTGGGGCCGAGGTGTCGGACAGGTTTCTGGGGGGGACGAGGAATCGAATCGAAGTGTGGTCTTTGCAGCGGCTTGACGTCGGAGCGCCGCGCGTGCCCGGCGACGTCATCTTGCGTACGAGGCTCTTCGCGTACTTCGAACTCGGCGCTCCGCTGACCCTGGTACGGGGAGCCTGCGGCGCCGGCAAGACCGTGATCCTCCGGGAATGGGTGCAGCGCACCGAGGAACGGGCGCTGTGGATCACGGCCGACCCCGGCAGCGCCGACAGCGCGGGCCTCGCGCGGACGATCGTGCGGCGGCTGCGGCGCGGGACGGATGCCGCGGAGCCGGGTGACGCGGACGGCGGCTGGCAAACCGTGCGCGACGCGCTCTCGGACCTCGACGAGCCGGTCACGATCTTCGTCGATGACGCCGCGACGCTCGAGCGGGATGCGCTGGTCGATCTGTGCGAAGCAGTCGCGGCCGTGCCCAATCTGCGTGTCGTCGCCGCCGCGAACCGGCGGACCGTGCTCGACAACGACGGGATTGCGATGCTCGTCGACAGGACCGTGCTCGAACCGGCGGAGCTGATGTTCGACGAGGAGGAGATCCGGCGGGCGCTCGGCGTCGACGAGAATCTCGCCCGCCGGGTGCTCGCCGTCACGAACGGGTTCCCGGCCGTCATCCACGCGATGGCCCGGCGTGGGGTGCCGGCGGACGACGGCGCGCTGGTGCAGACCGCGGTCGAGGCCGTCGAGGAGTACATGCGCATTCGCGTCGCGCGATCCGGCTACGAGCCCGCGCTCATCTCGGCGCTCGTGCGGATCAGCCTCGCCGACACCGTCGACGACGCGCTCGCGCGCGAACTCAGCGGCGATCCTCGCGCGGTGCGGTACCTGGACGACGCCGAGAGCTACGGGTTCGGCTCGTGGTCGGTCGGCGGTCGCGGACGCGCGTTCCGCTTCGCGCCGTTCGCCCGCGTCCTCCTGCGCCGCGAGCTCGAGCGCCGGCACCCCAGCGACATCGCTGCACTCAGGCGCGTCGTGGTCGACGGCGCGCTGCGCGCCGGCAAGCCCGCCGAGGCGCTGCGAGCCGCGGTCGACGGCGGGGAGATGGAGCTCGCCCGCAGCGTCGTGATGTCGTCGTGGCACCAGCTGCTGAACCACGGCGCCGCCGTGCGCGAGATCCTCGGCGCTGTCCCGCTGTCACAGCTGAAGGACGAGCCGCTCCTGGTCATGCTGCTCGCCGTCTGCTACAACGCCGTGCGTGTGCGCCGGCTGCGCGGGCTGCAGCTGTTCCGCATCGCGGTGTCGGCGGCGAGCTCGCAGCGGACCGATGTGAGCGATACCGACAGGGTGTTCATCTGGGTGGCCGAGAGCGTCGCGCTGCGCGTGCTGGGCATGCACGAGCGCGCCGCGAACGTCGCCGTGCGGGCGCTCAGGCTGCTGGCCGACACCCCGGAAGAGGACAAGGAGACGTACGTCACCCAGGTTCCGCTCCTGTCCGCGCAACTCGGCATCTCTCTGTACTACGGCGGGAACCAGCGGCAGGCGATCGAGTGCTTCGCCTACGGCGCCGCCGTCGCCGCGGCCGGCGAATACGAGCATGCGATCAGCAACCTCTCGATGCTGGCAGGGATCCACGCCCTCAACGGTGACCTGCCGGAGGCGCGGCACTACGTCCAGCTCATCCGCGAGGGGGAGTGGAGCCGGCGGTACCTCGACGGATACCAGGGCACCTTCTACCGCGTTGCAGAGGCCATCCTCGCCCTCGAGAAGTCCGATCTCGTCGGGGCCTCGCAGCACGTGGCGGCCTTCGAGCGGCACCGCGCGACCAGCGAGCACTGGATCGTCATGGCGACCGTCGAGTCGCTCGTGTCGCTGCGCCTCGGCCGGGCTGCGCTGGCTGCCGCTCAGCTCGATTCGCTCGTCGAGCTGCGCGGCCGCGAAGGCCACAGCGCCGGCGCGCGACGCTCGCTGAGCCGAGTGCGGACGCTGCTCCTTCTTGCTCAGGGCAAGACGCATGCGGCCAAGGCGGTGCTGCAAAGGGATGGCGCCGAAGACCGCTTCGAGACGATCGTGGAACGCGCTCGCATCGCCCTGATCGACGGCCGCCCACGCGACACGCTGCGGATCCTGAGCCAGACACGCCTCACGCCGAGCACCGTGCGGCTGCGCGCCGCAGCGGCCTCGGTACGCACTGCTGCGCTCCTGCGGACCGGCGGCCAGGCAGCCGCCCGCCACGATGCGCAAGGGCTTGCGGCGCTCTTGTGCGATCGCGGCATGCGTCTGCCCCTCGCGACCCTGCCTCCCGCCGACAGCCGTGCGGTGCAGGACCTGCTGCGCGAGCTGGACTCGTGCACGATCGAGCCCGTCGAGTCCGTGCTGCCCGAGTCGATCAGCGCTCCGGCCCTCACCGAGCGCGAAGAGATCGTGCTGCGTGCGCTGGCCTCCGGTCGGCCGTTGACCGCGATCGCTACCGAGCTCGGCGTGTCGCCCAACACCGTCAAGACGCAGGTGAAGAGCGTCTACCGCAAGCTCGGAGTCGCGGGCCGCGAGGAGGCGGTCGCCGCGGCGGCCGCACGACATCTGCTGGCGGACCGTGGCTGAGCGCCGGTTCCGTCTGCCCACGCGCGCGCTCCTGGTCTCCGCCGCGAGCATCTCGTTGCGCCGATCCTGATCGCGACGCTGGCGTGCCGCATCCTCGGCGAGGTGGCGGCGGCCGCCGCTGCTCTCGCGTTCACCGCGATGCTGTCGCGTGCCGGCGTCGTCCGCTCGGACGCATCGCCGGCATGGGGTGAAAGACCGGGTGAAAGAGGGGGGTGAAATCCCGCCGCTGTCGCGAAGCAGGGGCTAGAAAGGTAGACGGCGTCGCGACCGTGACGCCGATGCGCGGGGGGAATCGCGCGGGGGGAGCGTCATCGGTTTCGCGGGCTTCGGCGCGTGCGACCGCGGTGTTCCACGACGGTCACTGGGGTTCACTGGGATCACTGGGGCTTGTCTGCGGACATCTGACGCCGCTCCGCAGTTCGCCCTGTGCAGGTCCGACCCGAGGGACGCGAGCTCGTCCCCGCCAGGTCGCGGAGCACACCCGAAGCGCTCCGCGGCATCCGGCTGGCGGGGCACGCGCATGGACGTACCCCGGATCGAGGCTTCCGGTCGGTGGCCCGTCAGCGGACGGGTCATGCCCCACACGATCCAGAGGACCCGCATGTCCAGCACTTCCCTTCTCCGCCGCACAGCACGCGACGGTAGAGCGCTCCGCCGGCGCGGCATGGCCGTCGCGGTCGTCACCGCTGTGGTGAGCCTGTTCGCGACCCTCATCGTCGCCCCGCCCGCCGCCGCCGCGGACGCGGCGCTCACCGTGCGCAAGGTGGTCGACGGCGTCGAGCAGGCGACGCATCAGCCCGGCGACGAGTTCACCTACACGATCACCGTCGGCTGCGACGACGCGGACTGCGTCGATGCCGAGCTGACGGACGAGATCCCTGCCGCGTTCGCCGGGTTCGAGATCCTGGGCACGAGCGTTCGGCCGACGTCGCAGCCGGCGACGCCCGATCTCGTCGGCTGCGAGGCGACGGTGACCGAGGAGTGCACGCTCGACGTCGCATTCCGCCAGCCGCTCGACGGCGGTGGCGTCGGCATCCGTGCGGGTGACACGTACCAGGTGACGCTGACGCTCAAGGTGCCGCAGGACCTGCCGCCGACGTGGCCGTCCAACGGCGTGCCGGTGCCGAACACCGCGACCGCGACCGCCGCGACCGCCGACTCCGTGCAAGACACCGCGACCGTGACGGTCGAGATCCCGCGGACGATCGACGTCTCCGTCGGCAAGCAGTGGCAGCCGGCGTCGCAGCAGTTCCAGCCGGGCGCTGCCTCGACGATCGCGCTGTCGATCGGGAACGCGTCGAACGTGGATGCCGCGTCCCTGACCCTGCAGGACCCGTCCGCGGCCGACGACGACGCCGCCGCGCTCGACGCATCGAACCCGTTCCGCCTCGTCGACTTCACCGGCTTCGGCGCGGTCACGGCGCCCGAGGGGGCTGACCGGGTGGCGGTGGACGCGTACGTGTACAACGCCGGCTCGTGGACCTGGGTGACCGGTGATGCCACGACGATCGGCGACATCGCCCTGCCGGCCGGTGTCGACCCGGCGGATGTCGCGGGACTCCGGTTCGCCTTCTCGAGCAGCGAAGGCGCGGCGATCACCGCCGCCGGCGCCGCCGGCTCGGTCGAGCTCGCGGTCGCCCAGCGCGCCACCGACCGCAGCACCGGAGACTCGCTGATCGCCGGCGCTCAGATCACCAACCGCGTCGCGGGCACCGCGACGGCGCCCGACGCGCAGCCCGTGACCAAGACGGCCACCGCGCCGTACGCGATCGGCGGCCTCACCGTCGCGGTGGAGGCGACGAAGTCCATCTCGCCGGCGCGCATCCCTGCCGGCACCACCGCGACCGCCACGATCGGCGCCCGCAACAACTCGAACGGTCCGCTGTCGGAGCTGACGCTGACCGACGCCGACTACTTCACGGACGGCGTCACGTTCGACGGGTTCACCGAGCCGTTGACCTACCCGACGGGCGCGACCTCGGCGGCGGTGACGTGGACGTTCAGCGACGGCAGCACCGTCGACGTCCCGTTCGGCAGCGGCGAGACCCCGACCGCCCCGGCGGCCCCCGCCGGCGCGCATCTCACCGGCTTCGCCCTGACGTTCGAGGGCGCTGTCGCGCCGGGCACGGTGTTCAACGCGTCGTACCGCATCGGCACCGCCGCCGACGTCGTCGAGTCGGAGGAACGCAGCCCCATCCAGCTGCCCAACACCGTCGTCGCATCGGCCGTGAACCCGGCCGGCTCGGCATCCGACTCGGCCACGGCGCCGCTGTCGGTGTACTACCCCGACATCCGCATCACCCTCGACAAGAAGGTCTCGCCGGCCGATCCGGTGACGGCGGGCGGCACCGTCGTGGTGCAGCTGCCGACGACGTCGGCGACGGACTCGGCGTTCGTCAACCCGAGCACCATCGTGGTGGAGGACGTCTGGCGCGAGGCCGAGGCCGACGACTTCTGGAACGCGTTCAACCCGGTCGGCATCGCACCGACCCAGGTGCTGTCGGGCTCGACGCTCACGGTCGAGGCGCTCACGCCCGCGGGCTGGCAGCAGGTGGCCGTGTTCGCGCCGGCCGGTGCCACCGAGGTCTTCTCGGGCGACCTGGCCGACCTCGCTCCGGGCATCGACACGGCGACGGTGACCGGGCTCCGCTACACCTTCTCGCACCCCACGGGCTTCCCGGCGGGCACGACCGTCAGCCCGAACACGGTGTTCGAGGCACGCGCGACGCTCCGCGACGGCGGTGACCCGACGGCGGCACCGGGCGGCGATCCCGTGCGCTACGAGAACGTGGCCACGGCTCAGGCCGAGGGCGTCGTCGCCGGCGGCACGCGCATCGACAGCGACGAGGTGACGGATGCCGCTGCCGCCGAGATCGTCGCATTCGACGGCGACGGCACGCTGCTGGCCGACAAGACCTGGACGCCGTCGTCGCTGAGCTCGCAGTCCGGCGCCACCGCGACCAGCCGCCTGGGTTGGGGCGTGACGGCGACCGGCTTCGAGTCGGTGACGATCGCCGACCCGAGCGGCGGCGAGGCCACTCCTGCGGACACGGTCTTCCAGGCGTTCGACCTGCGTCAGATCCGCCCGTCGAGCGACACGCGCTGGAACTGGGACTCGGTGTCGAGCATCGAGCTGTTCATCGGCGGCTCGTGGACGACGGTGCCGGCGCCCGGCGGAACGTGGATGAACAGCTCGGGCTTCAAGGGGCACTCGCTCAGCGGCGAGCACTCGGCGGCAGCCACCGGCGTGCGCATCACGGTCGTGCCGAACGACGCCGCACGCTCCGCGAGCAACGACCCGCTGCGTCCCGCGCCGGGATCGGGTGTGACCCCCAGCGCCGCAGGCAGCCTGCGCACGTTCGATCTCGTGTGGGGACTGCGCAACGTCGTCCGCGTGCCGGACGCCGAGGGGCGCTGGGTCACGGCGACCCACGGCTACAACGACGCCGACCCCGCCACGATCTGGAACACGGTGGGGGTGAGCGGAATGCAGCGCGGTGAGCAGGTCGGGCCCCATACCGACCGCGACGACATCACGCTGATCGACCAGTCGCCGGCCGTCGCCGTCGCGAAGTCCGCTGATCGCACGGTCGTGCCGATCCCGGTGCCCGGCGAGGTGCCCGCCGACGGCTACCCGCAGATCGTCTGGAGCATCGACGCCCACAACGATTCCGCGTCGCGCGCGTCGTACCTGCGGGTGACGGATCCCATGCCCTGCACCGATGCCCGGGTCGAGGACTGCGTCTCGCCCGCGGGCGCGTGGGACGCCGATCCTTACTCCGGAGCCGGCTACGACCCCGACACCAACCCGTTCGAGCGCGTCGACCTGGTCGGCATCGCGTTCGCGATCCCCGGCAACGCCGGAGTCGACCCGGCGACCTCGACCGTCACGCTGTGGAAGCGGGCAGCCGACGGCTCGCTCAGCACGCAGGACGTCAGCGTCGCCGCTGCCGCGGCGCTCACCGCCGACCAGCTCACCGACGTCGTGGGTGTGAGCGTCCTCTACCAGGGCACCGATCCGGCGGCGACCGGCGGCACGATCGCCACGGGCGCGAATCTCGGCCTGACGCTCACGACGCGCCTGCGCGTGACCGAGCGCAGCACCGGCGAGAACGCCACCGAGCCGGTCGTCACCACCAACGACGTCTTCGCGCAGTCGTACGACCCGGTGCTGTTCCCGACGGCGACGCCGTACGACACTGCCGGCGACGAGGTGGAGATCGTCACGGGCCGCCTCGATGTGACCGCCGCGAAGACGATCACGCCCGAGACGCTGCTCGAACGCGACCGGCACGAGCCCGTCGGCGTGCGTCTGCAGGCCACCGACGGCGATGCCACCGTCGCGACCCAGCGCGTGACCGTGGAGGACAGCGACCCCGGCTTCTGGAGCCGCTTCCGACTCGCCTCGCTCGATGCCGTGCAGCTGCCCGCCGGTGCCGACCGCGTGCGCGTGGATCTGCTCGTCGGCGACGAGTGGACCGATGGCACCGCGGCTTCGACCGCGACGCTGCCCGACGTGCCCCTCGACGAGGTGGTCGGCATCCGTCTCGTGTTCACCCGTGCGGACGGCGGCGTCTTCTCGCACACCGCGCCGCCCGAGCACTGGACGGCGACCGCGGATCTCACCGTGCACCTGCTCGAGGCCGTGCGCGGCAGCGACGAGCCGATCCCGTTCCCGAGCACGATCGACAACTCCGTGAGCGCCGAGTCGGCCCGCTCCGACGCGGACGTCTACCCGGCGGCGACGGAGGACGCAGCCGACGACATCGCCCTCGAGACCGGCACGTACGCGCTCGACGTCGCCAAGACGCCGGAGAACAACGTGCACACGGTCGAGGCGGGGACCACGAACCCGTGGACACTCGAGTTCTCGAACGCGGGAAGCGGCTACCTCACGGTGGACCAGATGACCGACACGCTGCCGGACTCGCTCGAGCCCGACTTCGCCGAGGAGCCGACGTTCGCCACCTCCGACGGCGGTCTGCTGTCGACCGACGTGACCTACGCGTACGACGCGGCCACACGGCAGATCGTGTTCACGTGGCCCGAGGACGGCCGGCGCATGGCGCCCGGTGAGACGTTCACCGTGACGCTCGGCATCGTCCTCAAGCCCGGCCTCACCCAGGGCCAGCGCGCGACCAACCAGTTCGTCGTCACGACCGCTCAGGAGCTGTCGTCGTGCACGAACACGTCGGGGAACGGCCAGGGCACCCTCTCGGGGCTCGGTGCGAGCGAGTGCGGCACGACGAACTTCGTCGAGCCCATCCCGGGCGCCTCGCTCGCGACGTCCAAGGGCGTCAAGGGCGAGATCGACGGCACGCTCGTCGACGGGGCCGTCAACACGGTGCGCCCCGGCGGTCCGTGCCTGACCGACGCCGAGGGTTACTACCGCACGCCGTGCGCGGCGAACACCGTGGTGGGCGCCACCGACGCGTGGAAGCTCGAGGCTGTCAACAGCGGGACCTCGGCGTACCGCTCGCTGACGCTCGTCGAGCCGCTGCCGACGCCGGGCGACCGGATGCTCGCCACCGGCGGTTCGCGCGGCTCGACCTACCGTCCCGTGCTCGATGGCGCGGCCGGGCTCGACATCACGGCGCCTGAGGGTTCCACGGTGCTCTGGCAGGTCACGACGGACGCCGACGTGTGCGTCGGCTCGGGCAGCGGCACGACGTGGCCGTCCGACCCGACGTGCGACGCCCAGACCTGGACGGACAGCGACGCCTTCGCCGGTGACTGGACCACGGTCACGGGTCTGCGCGTGCTGGTCGACTTCACCACCACGGTGGCGGGCACGCTCGCACCGGGCGGCGCGGTGACGGTGCGCTTCCAGACTGTGAACGAGCCGGCCACGGCCGCCGATCCGGACCTCGCTCCGATCGACGTGCCCGTGACGGACCAGTTCGCCTGGAACCAGTTCGGCGCACAGGCCGTGCTCACCGACGGCGGCACGCTGCGACGCGCGCCCGTGAAGGCCGGCGTGACGCTCGTGAGCGCACCCATCGAGGTGCAGAAGCAGGTGAGCGGCCCCGCCGCACGCTACGCGGCCGGCGCCTTCGTCGCCGACGTCGCGTGCACAGTGGCCGGTGCGACGCTGGACCTCGGGTCCGCGGCATCCGTCACCCTCGACGCCGGCAACGCGTACACCGAGCGCATCGACGGCATTCCGCTGGGCGCGGAATGCACCGCCGAGGAGCAGGGCCCGGTCGGCCGGTTCGGCGAGACGAGCCGCACGGTGGTCAACCCGGTGCTGCCCGTCACGCAGATCGGCGGTGATGAGGTTCCTGCCGCGCAGATCACCACGCTCGGCAACGTCTACGAGTTCGGCGCACTCAGCATCGCCAAGCAGGTCGACACGCTCGCGAACGTCGGCTCGTTCGGGCCGTTCGCGTTCGAGCTGTCATGCACGACGTCGATCGGCGACGGGGTGGAGCTCGCGGCATCCGACCGCTCGTTCTCGGTCGCAGCCGGCGAGACGCATGTGGTGACCGCCGGCTCGATCCCGGTCGGGTCGACGTGCGAGATCCGCGAGACGGATGCCGATGCCGCTGACGCGACCTCGTTCAGCGGTGAGGGTGTGACCGATGTCGGCGACGGCTCGGCGACCGTCACCGTCGGATCGGCCGCCGAGGTGGTCGCGACCAACCGCTACGAGGCGGGCACGCTCTCGGTGCTCAAGACCGTGGTGGGCGACGGCGCCGCGGAGTACGGCGACGGGCCGTTCAGCGCGGCGGTGTCGTGCACGTACGGCGGCGACGTGATCTACAGCGAGCCGAACCTCGCGATCGTCCCGGACGAGCCCGCCCTCGTGCCGGCGCAGTTCCCGGCGGGGACCGTGTGCGAGGTGGCCGAGGTGCGCACCGGCGGTGCGACCGAGACCGAGAATCCGCCGGCCGTCGTCATCGCAGGGCCCGAGCAGGGTCAGACCCTCGGCGCCGTGACCGCGCTCGTGACGAACGACTTCCGGACCGGGGAACTCGTCATCGAGAAGGAGCGCATCGGGGACGGCGTCGAGGAGTTCGGCGCGGGTCCGTTCGAGGCGCAGGCGGTGTGCACGTGGGTGAAGGACGGCGCGACGCTCACCGTTCCGCTCGCGGACGGCGGCATCGTGACCCTCTCCGAGGAGAACGGCTTCCAGGCCCGCATCGACGGCGTCCTGGTGGGTGCCGAGTGCGCCGTGACCGAGACCGACCGGGGCCTCGCCACCGCGGTGGCGCTGGCTCCCGAGGACGGCATCGTCACCGTGCTCGACCCGGAGCTCACGGAGGAGGTCGCGACCGTCCTGATCACCAACCGGTTCGACGTCGGTCAGCTCGAGATCGCGAAGACCGCGGATCGCACCGCCGCCCTCGTCGGCGACACCGTGCGGTACACGGTCACGGTGCGCAACACCGGGCAGATCGACGCCGCGGACCTGACCGTCACCGACACGCTGCCGCAGGGTGCGACGTTCGTCGCGGCCGACCCGGCGGCCGGCGTGAACGGCGGGTCGGTCGAGTGGGAGGTCGCCGAGCTCACCGTGGGAGCGACGGCCACCTTCACCGTCGACGTGCGGTTCGACCGCGCCGGCGACACGGTGAACCGCGCCACCGTCACGAACCCCGAAGGGCCGTGGCGACCGGTCGACGGCGGCGACACGTGCGCCGACGAGGAATCGGCGGCGTGCGCGCGTGTGGTGGTGACCGAGCCGCTGGCCGTCACGGGAGGCGCCGGGTGGCTCGTGCCTGCGGGCTTCGCCGCGGTGCTCCTGGCGCTCGGCCTCGCGCTGCTCGCGCTGCGGCGCCGGCAGCGCGTCTGAAGCGGTGGTGGGGCGGTTCTGGGGGCCGCCTCACCACCATCCGGACGCGAAGCGCGGTGGAGCATGGGGCCATGGTGACTCCGCCCTGGGGGAACCTACCCGAAGACGGCCGTCCTCCATCGCGTGCGCGGCTGGAGCGCCTCCTGACCCGAGGCCGGCGGAGCAGGACGCCCCCACCCGCAGTCGTCGCGCAGCACGGCCCAGAGGGTGCCGCTGCCGCCGTCGAGCGGGACATACGGATCATGCGGGTCGAAGCGGAGCTCGTCGGGCATGTCGGTCCTTTCGACGCGAGCGCCGGAGGGGCGAATCGCGGTCGGACGATCTGAAATCGATTTCGCGATCGAACGCCGGAGACGTATCGTGGCACGGACGATCGAGGAGGATCATGTCCGTATCGCACTCCCGCGCCCGTGTCGCCGCCGTCGCGGCATCCGCCTCTCTCGCCGTGCTGCTCGCGGCGTGCTCAGGATCGCCGACGGCATCCCCTGTGGTCCACTCCGACGACGACAAGCCGTTCGTGCTGGCGGATGTGTCGGACGTCACGCAGATCGCGCAGCTGACCGGGCCTGACGCCTTGAACGACACCGAGAGCGCCGCAGTCGCGGGCACCGATCTCGGGTCGATGACGAATCTCGGCGACCGCACCTACTTCTTCTTCGGCGACACGTTCGGCGAGCGCGACCCCGAGTCGATCGGCGGCCAGGGCGGCATCTGGCGCTCGAACGTGTCGGCGTGGACGACCGACGACGACCCGACCGACGGCATCACCTTCGATGGCTGGGCGCCGAGCGACGACCTCGGGTGGGCTGAAGCGCTCGTCGAGGGCGAGCACGATCCGAACGACGGCGAGGGCGAGGTCACGAAGATCCCGACGCACGGCTTCGCGATCGGCGAGACGCTGTACATCTCGTACATGTCGGTGTCGTACTGGGGCGAGCCGGGCGCGTGGGACGCGAACTACGCAGGGCTTGCGAAGTCCACCGACAAGGGTGAGACGTGGGCCGCGCTCGACGCCCCGCGCTGGCCGGGGGATTCCAACTTCATCCAGGTCGCGCCCGTGATCGTGTCGGACGGCGGCGAGGAGCACGTGTACTTCTGGACCATCCCGTCCGGCCGCTTCGGCGGCGTGGCGCTGATGCGCGTGCCGGCGACCGAAGAGGCCGTGGAGGACCTCTCCGCCTACTCCTACTTCGCCGGGACGGAAGACGACGGCGCGCCGGTCTGGTCGTCGGAGATGACGGATGCCGAGCTCGTCGTCGAGGGGACGATCGGCGAGCTCTCGGTCATGTTCTCGGAGTACCTCGACCGCTGGCTGATGACGTACTCCGACGACGGGAACGCGTACATCCGCGAGGGGATCACGCCATGGGGACCCTGGAACGATCCGGTCCTCCTCGCCTCGCGCTCGGATTACCCTGGGTTGTACTCGCCCTATATGAACCCGCGCTACGTCACCGAAGGCGGACGCCGCATCCACTTCTCGCTGTCGCTGTGGGGACCCTACAACGTGTTCTGGTTCTCGGCAGACCTCGAGAAGGCGTCGTGACCCGAGGACACGGTCGCGTTGTGAAATCGATATAGAGCGGTGGGAGCGGACTCCGCGGCGACTTCAGCCGCTCGTTCCGCCCGGAATCCGCGCCGTTTTCGGTAGCCGTGACACGTGTCGCGATGAGAATGGCACCCCGGGCACGCGTGGGGCCCATTGCGCTTGAAATCGATTTCGCCTACTCTGACCCGAGACGAGATCAGCGGCGATCCGCGCAGGCCGCCGCTCGCTCGATCGTCAGACCGGGCTTGAATGACCGGCCACAGCTCCGACTCACCGAAGAGACGTGTTCCTGAGGAGGGACGAATGCACAAGAGAAACAGCAGGCTCATGCTCGCCGCCGTCGCGACGGCGGCCGCGGGCACGCTCCTGGCGGGCTGCGCCGGAGGAGGCGGCGCTCCGACCACCGAGGACGGCAAGACCAAGGTGATCTTCTGGCAGCAGCAGTTCGAGGACTACCAGCAGGAGTGGTTCAAGGCTCAGGTCAAGGAGTTCAACGCGCAGAGCGACGACGTCGAGGTCGAGTACCTCGTCGTGCCGGCCGACACGTGGGACCAGAAGCTCAAGGCCGCGCAGGCCGCCGGCAAGGCGCCCGACGTCAAGACCACGAACTACGGCAACATCAAGCCGATGCAGGCGAACGGTCAACTCGCCGACCTCACGCAGCTCATGGACGAGTCGGCGTTCGACGACATCGCCGAGAACATCAAGCCGTTCGTCACGGTCGATGAGGGCGTCTACGGCTACCCGCTCCTCGTCGAGCCGTCGACCGTGCTGTTCTACCGCGCCGACCTGTTCGACGCCGCCGGCATCGACGCGCCCGCGACCAGCTGGGACGAGCTCATCGAAGACGCCCGCGCGCTGACCAAGGACGGCGTCCTCGGCATGAACATCGCCCAGACCGCGCCCGACCTGGGCTGGTCGAGCTGGGGCCTGCAGTACAACGTCGCCGGCGACCTCCCGCTGCGCGGCGACTGGTCCGAGGCATCCGCCACCGACCCGACCTACGAGGATCTCGCGGCGTTCTACCAGACGCTCTACCAGGAGAAGCTCATGCCGCAGGAGGCGACGTACCCCTACGCCGACTGCTCGTTCTTCGGTGAGGGCAAGGTCGCGATGAGCGCGTGCGGCTCGTGGGCGCTCGGCCAGATCTCGGCCAACCCCGACTGGGCGCAGGTGTGGGAGAACACCCGCGTCGCCCCGTTCCCGTCGCACAACGGCGACGAGACGCTGCCCACCTCGACCCTCGGCGGGTGGACGCTCACCGTGGACTCCAAGTCGAAGGCCGCCGAAGGCGCCGCCGAGTTCGTGCAGTGGCTCCTCGCCGACGACACCGAGCGCCTCGTGGAGTTCTTCACGGCCACGGGCTTCTCGAAGTACCCGGCACGCGTCTCGGTGACGGAGGCCCTCGCGGCGACCGACGAGGCGAGCGCCAACCCGTTCCTCGCGACCATCACCGAGCAGATCGTCCCCTACGCCAAGGCGGAGCCCGCCTACCCGTGGGACGTCAGCCTCGCGTTCGCGACCGCGATCGAGAAGGCGATGAAGGGTGGTGACATCCCGGCGGCCCTCCAAGAGGCGCAGGCCGAGATCGACGACATCATCCAGAAGCAGAAGCTGGCAGGCACCGGGTCGGGAAGCTGACACCGGACGGTGGGGCGGATGCCGCGGCATCCGCCCCACGCGCCTGACAACCCGACACGAGTCGAAGGAGACCGCCATGACGATGTCGCCGCAGACGACGACACACATGGGCACCGCTGCGAGCGTCGCGCTGCAGCCCGAGCCGCCCCTCAAGGGCCGCCGCCGTCGGAGGACGCGAGAGCGGATCAGCAAGCACCTGATGGCCAACAGGACGGCGTATCTGATGATCGCGCCGATGGTGATCCTGCTGGGCATCTTCGTGTGGTGGCCGCTGATGTACTCCTTCTATCTGTCCACGTTCGAGATCAGCTTCTACGAGGACCCGGTCTTCGTCGGCCTGCAGTTCTATCAGTACGTCCTCGAGGACCCGCAGTTCTGGCGGTCGATCGGCGTCGGCGCCATGTACGTCGTGTACACGGTGCCGGCGATCATGATCATCGCCTTCCTCATGGCCAGCTTCATCCGCACGTGCGGCATCAAGCTCGCCGGCCTCCTCAAGACGACGGTCTATATCCCGACCGTGGTCTCGGCGGTGGTCGCCTCGATCGTCTTCATCTTCATGTACCGGGCCGACGGCGGCATCATCAACTGGCTGCTCGGCTTCGTCGGTCTCGGGCCCTTCGCGTTCCTGTCGGATCCGAACCTCGCCCTCCCGGCGATCTCGATCCCCGGCATCTGGCTCGCGTTCGGCATCACGACGCTCATCATGCTCGCCGGCATGTACGACATCCCGCAGAGCTACTACGAGGCCGCGCAGCTCGAGGGCGCCAATTACTTCCAGCGGACCTTCTTCATCACGATCCCGCTCATGAAGAACGTGCTCCTCTACCTGCTGGTCACCGCGACCATCGCCGGCATGCAGCAGTTCGAGCTGCCGCTGATCATGACGCAGGGCGGCCCGACGAACGCGACGATGACGCCGAACCTGTTCATCTTCAACACGTTCAAAGACCCCACACCCTATGCGACGAGCTTCTCGCTCACGGCCGCACTCATCCTCTTCTTCGTCCTCGGCACGATCAGCGTCCTCATCTTCCGGCTGATCCGCTCCGACAAGGCGATCGACGCATAGGGAACCACCACACATGAAGACTTCCACCGGGCGCCGAGTCGCCACCTACGTCCTCGCCGCGCTCATCGTGGTGAGCACGATGCTGCCTCTCGCATGGATGCTGATCTCGGGATTCAAGGGCAAGAGCGAGGTCGTCAAGACGCCGTTCCAGTTCTTCCCCGAGATCTGGATCTGGCAGAACTACGTCGACATCCTGCGGGACCCGGCGTTCGTGCAGGCGATGGTCCTGACGTTCATCGGCGCAGTGATCTTCACGCTGCTGAGCCTCACCGTGAACTCGTTCGCGGCGTACGCCTTCGCGCGCCTCGACTTCAAGCTCAAGCGCTTCTGGTGGATCTACTGCATCACTCCGATGTTCATCCCCGGGATGGCGATCCTGCTGACGTCGTTCGTCGTCGTCTCGAACCTCGGGATGCTCAACACGCTCGCCGTGCTGATCATCCCCGGCGTCGCCGCCGCCGCGCAGATGTTCTTCATCCGGCAGTTCTACCTGAACACCCCGATCGCGATCGAGGAGGCCGCGCTCATCGACGGCGCGAGCCGGTGGCGGATCTTCTGGTCGATCTTCGTCCCGCAGTCGCAGGGCGTGTTCGTCGTGGTGGGCGTGGGCTCGTACCTGGCCTACTGGAACGCGTACGTGTGGCCGATCCTGACGATCCAGGACCCCGGGCTGCAGCAGATCATGCAGTACCTCGCCGGCTTCCGCTCCGAGCGCGGGAACGAGTGGGGCCTGCTCATGGCCGGGTCCACCCTGGCCGCACTGCCGACGATCATCCTGGTGCTCGTCTTCCAGCGCTACATCGTCAACGGTGTGCGCCTGGCGGGCATGAAGTAGCGGCGGCAGGACGGGCGGAGACCGATGCGAATACCCGAGCCGTATCGAAGCCCTCCGCCGGGCATCGGCTCTCTCGGCTTCCTGTGGTGGGTCACGCGGAGGCAGTGGACGACGGTGCTCCAGGGCACGGTCTGCGACATCGTGTGGCTGCTCGGTCTGGCGCTCACGCCCTGGGCGATCGGGCAGGCGATCGACCGCGGCCTCGTCGCGGGCGACTACGGCGCCTTCGCCGTGTGGATGCTCGTCGTGCTGTGGCTTCAGCTCCAGCACTCCCTCATCCAGGGCCTGCGCGATCGCGCCGGGTCGATCAACTACTCCCGCGCCGAATCCCGCGTCGCGCAGGTGCTGACGCGCACCTCGACGCGAGTGACCGTGGCGGCCGATCGCGAGCTGGCTCCCGGGGCCGTCGTCACGATGGCGTCGGAGTCCTGGGCCGTCGCGTTCCTTCCGATCAATGTCGGGTCGCTCGTATCGGCGCTGGTCGCATTCGCCACGGTCGCCGTGCTGCTGCTGCGCGAATCGGTGCTGCTCGGACTCATGGTCCTCGTGGGCGTGCCCGTCTTCGCGAGTCTCTCGTTCCTCCTGGTGAAGTCGTTGTACGCGCGGCAGGACGCCGCGTGGGAAGCGCGCTCCGCGATGAACACGATCGCGCTCGACAGCGTCAAGGGCCTGCGCGTGCTGCGGGGCGTCGGAGGCGAGGGTCGCTTCCTGGAGCGCTTCCGTGAGCAGTCCGGTCGCGTGCGCGAGACCGGCGAGCGCGTGGCATGGCCGCTCGCGGCGGCGGAAGCCATGAACGTGCTCATCGCCGGAGTGTTCGTGGCCCTGCTCACGTGGGTCGGGGCGATCCTCGTCCTCGAAGGCCGGCTCGAGGTGGGGGCGCTCGTCGCCTTCTACGGCTACGCGGGATTCCTGCTGCTGCCGGTGTCGCTCGTGAACCAGGTGCTGACGGTCGGGGTCGCCGCGCACGTGTGCGCGAAGCAGATCGTCGCGCTGCTGCGCGTGGCGCCGCCGTGGCCGCGAGACATCGACTCCCACGAGCCGCCCCAGCGGGACGGCGTCGTGGTCGAGGACACCGCGTCGGGACTGCGCGTGCACCCCGGCGAGCTGCTCGGCGTCGTCGCCCCCGATCCCGCGGCAGCGCGAGCGCTCGTGAACCGGCTCGGGCGGCTCGGCGATGACTCGCCCGGGGCGCCGGTGCGCTGGCGCGGTGCCGACCTCGACGCGCTTCCCATCGAGGCGGTCCGCCGGGGGATCGTCGTGGCCGACCCCGTGCCCTTCCTCTTCAGCGGGACCCTCCGCGAACTGCTCGATCCGTGGGGACGGCATGACGATGCCGCCATCCTCCGTGCCGTCGCGTCGGTGGACGCCACCGACATCGTCGAGGCCGTCGAGGGCGGGCTGGACGTGCTGGTGGGGGAGCGCGGAGTGGAGTTCTCGGGCGGGCAGCGGCAGCGTCTCGGCGCCGCGCGTGCGCTGCTGGCCGATGCCGACGTCCTCGTGATGCACGAGCCCGCGTCGGCCGTCGATGCACCCACCGAGGAGCGCATGGCGGCCGGCATCCGTCGACACCGCACCGGCGCCACCACCGTCATCGTGACGACGAGCCCGCTCGTGCTCGCTCGCGCCGACCGTATCGCGTTCATCGACGACGATCGCGTCGTCGCGCAGGGCTCTCACGCATCGCTGCTCGAGACGCAGGCCTACCGGGATGTCGTGCTCCGAGCCGAGGGGGTGCGATGAGCTCCGCCGTCCTGCCCACCGCGACGCCCGCTCAGGTGCGCGCCGCGCTCGGGACGATCTGGCGAGACCGCCGCCGGCGATTCGCCGTCGTCGTGGTCCTGTTCGGTCTGTCCGCACTCGTCGGCATCGCGCCGCCGCGGCTGATGGGGCTCCTGGTCGACGCCCTCGCGGCGGGCGCGACGCCCGGCGTGGTGGCGATGACGTGCGGGGCGATGCTGCTGTGCGCTCTCGCGCAGGGCGCGCTCGTCATGTTCGCGACGCGGACCGCCGCGGTACTCGGCGAGGACATCTTCGCGAGGCTGCGCGACGACTTCATGGCCAGTGCGCTCGCCCTGCCGATGGGTCTCGTGGAACGGGGTGGAACGGGCGACCTCGTCACGCGGACGACCCAGGACATCGGCGCCGTGTCCGAGACGGTCCGCCGCGCGCTGCCAGAGTCCACGATCGCTGCGGTCACCGTGGTGCTCACCCTCGCGGCCGCCGTCGTCACCGCGCCCCTCGTCGCGCCGGTGTTCCTTCTCGGGGTGCCGATCCTGGTCGTCGTGATGCGGTGGTACCTGCGGCGTGCGGTCGGCGTGTACCAGCGGATGGGCGAGAGCTACGGGCCCCTCTTCGCCTCGATCAACGAGACGGCGAGCGGTGCGCGCACCGTCGAGGCGCTGAGCCTCGGCGCCTCGCGCATCGCATCGATGGATGCCGCGATCGCGGGACGCTGGCGGGCGCAGCTCGCACGGATCCGGCTGCGTCAGGTGATGCTGCCGTGGTCGAACCTCGCATTCGCGGTGCCCGTGTTCGCCTCGCTCGCATGGGGCGGCTGGCTCGTCATCGAGGGCGTCATCCCCATCGGGACCGTCGTGACGGTGACGCTGTACGCCGCCGCGCTGGTCGCACCGCTCGAGGCCCTCGTGTCATGGACCGATGAGATCCAGAAGGGGTTCGTCTCGTTCGCGCGGATCCTCGGAGTGAGCGAGACGAGCGAGCGGGCGACGGATGCCGCGACCGCGCCCGACGGGCAGGTCATCGAGCTGCGCGACGCACGGTTCGCGTACCGAGCGGGGTACGAGGTGCTCCACGGCGTCTCGCTGCGGGTCGTTCCCGGCGAGCGCCTCGCGCTCGTCGGGGCGTCGGGAGCGGGCAAGTCGACGCTCGCGCGACTGCTCGCGGGGATCGACGACCCGACGTCGGGCCGCGCCCTTGTGGGCGGCGTCGACATCGGTCGCGTTCCGCTCGAGACGCGCCGTCGCGAGATCCTGCTCGTGTCGCAGGAAGGACACATCTTCGCGACGAGCATCCTCGAGAACGTCCGGCTGGCCCATGTCGATGCAACCGACGGGCAGGTGCGCGACGCCCTGGCGTCGGTCGGCGCGCTCGGATGGGTGGATGCGCTCGACGACGGCTGGGACACCCCGGTCGGCGCCGGCGGCGCCGTCCTCACCGCCGCGCAGGAGCAGCAGCTCGCGCTCGCGCGCGTCGTGCTCGCCGATCCGCACACCATCGTCCTCGACGAGGCGACGTCGGCGATGGATCCCGGGGCGGCGCGAGACCTCGAGGCGGCGCTCGCCGCTGCGCTCGACGGCCGGACGGTCGTCGCGATCGCGCACCGCCTGTACACCGCGTACGACGCCGACCGCATCGCCGTCGTCGACGACGGCAGGGTCGTCGAGACGGGCTCCCACGACGAGCTGCTCGCAGCGGGCGGCGCGTACGCGCGCCTGTGGAGCGCGTGGCGCGAGGACGGCGCATCCGCGCCGGCCGAGACGACCTGACCCACGAAACCCCAACAAGAAGGAGATGCAATGAGGCATTCGTCACATGCGAGGACGACGACCGCCGTCGCCGTGCTCGGCGCACTCGTGATCGGGGCAGTCGCGCCGATCACCGCCGCCGCGGCGACTCCGGTCGAGACCGCCGCTGCGCTGCCGGCCGACCACTCGCCGGCGGTGCTGGTGAGCAAGATGACCGGACCCAAGTCGCTGAGCGCGACCGACACCCGCTGGCGCGTCACCGGGACCGACCTCGGCATCATGTGGGACAACGGCCACGGCGAGATCCTGACGGCGTTCGGCGACACCTTCGGTGACTGGGGCGGCCCGGGCGGCGGGGGCGGCGACTGGCGGTCGAACGTCCTGCTGCGCAGCACCGACGCCGACCTGTCGGACGGCATGGCGTTCGACAGTGCGGTGGAGGACGTGCCCGGCCACGCCGGCGAGATCATCCCGTCGCTCAAGATCAACGGGCAGGAGATGACGACGATCCCGACCGCGGGCATCGCGGTGGGCGACCGGCAGTACCTCGCGTTCATGTCGGTGCGGCAGTGGGGTCCCCCCGGCGAATGGGACACCAACTTCAGCCGCATCGCGTACTCCGATGACAACGGCGAGACGTGGAACTCGACCGACGGCCCGCAGTGGACGAACACCGCCGACGGACAGCATCCGTTCCAGATGGTCGCCTTCGAGCGCCACGAGGGCTACGTCTACAAGTTCGGCACGCCCAACGGGCGGCTCGGCGCGGCACACGTCGCCCGCGTGCCCGAGGCGCAACTGCTCGACAAGTCGGCGTACTCGTACTGGAACGGCTCGTCGTGGGTCGTCGGCGACGACACCGCAGCCGCGCCGATCGTGCCCCCGAACGTCGCCGAGCTCTCGGTGCAGTACAGCGAACACACCGGCGGGTGGCTCATGACCTACCTCGACGAGAACCTCGACATCGTGCTGCGCACGGCGCCGTCGCCGGAAGGGCCGTGGAGCGAACGGCAGCGCCTGGCGAGCTTCGCCGACTACCCGGGTCTCTACGGCGGATACATCCATCCGTGGTCGGAAGGCGGCGACCTCTACTTCGCGCTGTCGCAGTGGGATCCGTACAACGTGTATCTGATGCGCGCCGAGATCGATGAGAACGGCACCGTCGTGAACCCGAACCTCATCCAGAACGGGGGCTTCGAGCGAGCCGTCGACGGCACGATGCCCGCGCCCTGGGCCTGCACCGGCAACTGCGGCATCGACATCAACCACGCGTGGGCGCACGGCGGGTCGAAGCAGGGCTGGATGCGCTCGAACGCGGGCTGGATCGACGTCCACCAGGACGTCGCGGTCGAGCCGAACACCACGTACACGCTCACCGGGTTCGTCGTGACGGGCGGGACCCCGGCGACGGGCTCCATCGGCGTGCGAGAGCTCGGCGCCGGCGCGGCGACCATCGCCGAGGCATCCTTCGAGGCTGTCGGGGCCTACACGCGCTACGAGGTGACCTTCCACAGCGGCGACCGCACGCAGGTGCAGGCGTTCGTCGGCAGCAACCTCAACGGCGACCGCTGGGTGCAGATCGACGACCTCTCGCTGGTGAAGGCCGCCGAGCAGCTGCCCGGGCTCACGGTGGCGGTCTCGTCCGATCCCGCCGCCGGCAGCGAGGTCGTGCGCGACGACGTGGTGACGTACACGGTGACCGCCTCGACCGACAGTGCCGCGGCCGAGCCGGTGGACCTGGCGATCGACCTCGCGGGACTCGTCGACGACGCGACATTGAATACCGCCTCGGTGAGCACGTCGCACGGCGCACCGGTGCTCGACGGCTCGACGCTGCGATGGACGGGAGCCATCCCGGCCGACGAGACGCTGACGATCACGTTCGCGGCGACCGTGCGGCGTGACGCGTACCGCGCGGACTCGCAGCTGGTCGTGACGACGGATGCCTCGGCCGAGCGCGCGATCCTCACCTCGTGCGACGGCTGCGGGCTCACGCTGACGGCGGTGCACTACGACCCGAGGCCGCCGCGACCGGAGTTCCCCGACAAGCCCGGCAAGCCCGAGAAGCCCGGCAAGCCGAGCAAGCCGTAGGGAACACGACCCGCCGGCCGGCTCGCCTGAGCCGGCCGGCGGGTCCGACCTGAGCAATCCCCCGTCGGCGGGCATCGGCTCGTCGCATACACCGCGAGAGGAAGCAGTCAATGGAGACCACACCCCGCTTGACCCGCAGGACCCTGCTGCAGGGAGGCGTCGCGCTCGGCGCCGCCCTCGTCGCCTCGACGGCCGCGCCGGCTGCAGCCGCCGGCCCGCTGTCGGTCTCGAGGATCAAGGTCCTCGCCGGCACTCAGAGCCCCGTCCAGTACGGGATCGGCGCGACCGATCTCGGCATCCCCGCCCGCACCCCCGATGGTCGCATGCTCTTCATGTTCGGCGACACGTGGGCCGATGCCGTGGGCGGGTCGAACTGGCGCTCGCCGGTCGCCCTCTACTCGTCGACGACGAACGTCGCCGCGGGCGTCACCTTCAACGGGTGCGCAGGCGCCGGTGCCAACACCCAGGGCACAGCGCCGCAGCTCTGGTACTACCCGCACGACTGGTACTTCACGACGGTGATCCCGTCGGATGTCATCACGATCGGCTCGCGCATGTATCTGCACGCGATCGTCAACGGGCCGCAGTTCGGGGCGGTGCGGTGGACCGAGCTGTGGAAGTCCGACGACAACGGCGCGACGTGGCAGCACACCGGGCTGCAGTTCCCCGCCGACATGGCGGGCGGCCGTTTCCAGTGCATCACGTGGGGCGAAGGCAACGACGGCTACGTGTACATCTACGGCACCGGCTTCCAGCGCGACAAGGGCATCGTGCTCTACCGCGTGCCCTCCAACAACATGACCTCGCTCTCGGCCTACCAGGCGTGGGGCTGGGACGGCTCATGGGGGTGGGGCAAGCCGGTCGCCGAGGTGCTGCCCGGGTCCTTCGGCGAGATGTGCCTGCGTCCCCTCGGCGGCAAGTGGATCCTGGTGTGGTTCAACGCCGCGGCCTACCGCATCGACGCGATGGTCCTGAACACGCCCACCGACAACCTCCACACGGCGGCCAAGACGACGCTGCTCACCGGCACGAACTGGGGGATGGAAGACGCCTCGCACGTCGCACAGCTGTACGGCGGTTACATCATCCCCGGATCGACGCTGTCGGACCTGCACCTCGTGGTGAGCCAGTGGAACACGTCGAACAACAGCGTCTATCACTCCGAGCAGTTCCGGATCCAGGGCCTGGTCTGACGCGCCCGCGCTGTCCCTCGGCCCCGCCGACCAGCCGCGCGAACCGTCGCAAATGGCCGCCTGAGGCCGCTCCCGGGCGGCCATTTGCGACGGTTCGGCGAGCAGCGGTGAAGCGGGGCGGGGTTCAGCCGAGGTCGGGTTCCGCGCGCCAGACCTCGAGCTCGGCGATCGATGTGTACCGCAGCGGGCCGCCGGGCGGGCCCACGAGCCGCACGCCGTCGGCGCACACCTCGGCGAAGTCGAAGACGTACTCTTCCTCTTCGAGCGCCGTGAAGTCGTTGCGATACGGCGGGGCGACGGATGCCTCGACCGCCGCCCACTCTCCGTCCACGCGCACCTCGATCCGCGGCCCGTCGGCGAACCAGCCGCCCATCGAGTCCTGCGGCCCGGGCACGTACACGATCCGATCGAAGCGCCGTGGCGAAGGCCACTGGTATCCCCACACGTCGTCGCCGGAGCCCGGCCCGCGGCTCGAGTCCTCGGCGAGGTCGCGGCGGCCGTCGTTGAGCACCGTCGTCTGTCCGTCGGCCGCCCGCGACACGAGCGGCCACGTGTCGGGTGACAGCGCGAGGTTGCCGTCGGCGTCCGGGGCGACGGCATCCGTTCCCGGATCGAAGCGCACGCGGCGCAGGCCGAACGTGTACGCTCGCCCGCCGCGCGATGCGGCGCCGTAGAACCAGTTGCTCTGCAGCCACAGGTCGCGCCCGTCGGCCGAGAGGAACTTCGACGGCATCGTCGGTGCGTAGCCGCCGTGGCTCGCGAGCGGAGACTGCGGACCCTGCCACGGGAAGTGGCCGTAGTCCGCGGAATGCAGGTGGCGCCACGGACCCCACGGCGCCGGCGCTTCGAAGAACTCGTGCGTGTACTCGCTCCACGACGAGTACAGGTAGCGCCCGAGCCCGGCATTCCACACGACGCCGCCCTGCGCGATCGTGGTGAAGCCCGCCCGGCCGCCGTACGGCGCCGGCTCGGGGTACATCACGCGGTCGTCGACGAGCACCGGGGACTTGTCGCCGATGTCGCGGCTCCAGCGCGGCATCCCGTCGCCGCCTCGTCCGGTGAAGAACTCCCACGTGGAACGGTCCTGAACGGATGCCGCGGGCACCCGCGCGAGGAACAGCGCGGTGGGATCCGGCACGATGCGCGTGAACGAGGTGCGCCAGTTCCCGTCGATGCCATACGCGTACACCCAGGGGCTGCCGCCGTTCGAGCGACCGAGGTCGAGGAACATCACGGTTGTGAAGACGTGGTCGACGAACAGCGGCTCGGCGGGCCACATCCACGTGCGGCCGTAGTCAGCGGAGCGCACCACGGTTGCGGTCGGCGCTTCGTCGAAGATCCCGGGCTCGTCGCCGCACCGGAGGTCCTGCACCGCGAGGTACAGCTCGTCATGCCCATCGCCGTCACCGTCGACCGCGACCATGCCGGTCGGCTTGCGGTTGAACCGCGGCGGGTCCCACGCCGGCGCGACCTCGTCGCCCGCCGCCAGGGGCACGCCCGCCAGTCCGGTCCGCGGCATCCCGTCGACGCGGCCGACGAGGATGTCGTGCCAGCCGTGGCGGCCGAATCCGGTGCCGTCTCCGGCCGCGGTGTAGAGCCCGTCGTCGTCTGCCCACGCCGACGGCCACAGGTCGCCATCGCCTTCGGCCCACACCGTGTTGGCCTGGTCCACGTGCGCGACGCGCAGGCGCAGGGGAGCGGCATCCGGATTCACCGGCACACCGTCGACGATTCGCACCGCGAGCGTCATCGGCGGGCCAGTTCTCGGTGAACCCACTCCTCGACGAGGCGAGCTGTCTGCGCAGGCGTCAGCAGGTCGTTCTCGATGATCTCCGCATGCCACCGCGTGTCGCCGGGCGGCCAGTCCGCCCACCGCGACCACTGCATCGGCACGCTGCTCGGAACGCGGATCACCTCGGGTGCATGCGTGGGGTCGAGAGTGTGCGCACGGAACCACTCGCCGAACCTGTTGTGATGCACGATCGTGGCAGGGTCCTCGCCGCGGCGCAGCAGGCGCTCACGGCGCACGTCAGGGGAGCAGTGCAGCAGGCACACCTCGACGCGCTGGAGCCGATCGGCCGACGGCGCCGCCAAGAACTCACCCATCGGCACCTGGCCACACAGCAGCATGTGGGTGCCATCGGACTGTGCTTCCAGGGCGCGGCCGACCCAGTGCTCGATGGCAGCGTGCCGCCAGGCCGTATTCGCTCCGTCGGGCACCCCGATCGAATCGAACTCGAAGCACTCCACCTCTGAGTCCCACTCGACGTCCTTCAGGTGCGCGAGCGCTGCTGACTTGCCCGCACCGCTCGCCCCCGTCAGCAGGAACAGCATGCGACTGCTTGTGTCACGGCCTCAGTCCTGCGGTGCGCGCGGGGGAGTGGCGCCGATGTCGGGCACCGGGGCGGTGCCTAGGTGCACCTCCAGGTCGTCGGCCGTCGGCGTCTTCGGGCGGCGCGCGGTCGGCCGGTCGAGGTAGAACATCGCGGTCGACGCGATGTCGTCGCGCAGCGGCAGGTAACGCCAGCCGCTCCGCCAGCCGAGGGCCTGGATGTCGACCTTCGGAATGCCGGTGGCGAAGAAGATCGGGTCGAGCAGGTGCCAGCGGTACATGCCGAACCGCTGCTGGCTGACATACAGCCCGTCGGGCCGGATCACCTGCGGCATGCCGAGGTAGGGCGTCGAGAACTCGGTGTAGCCCTTGCCGGGGATGTCGAAGTTCCATGCGCCGCCGAAGTAGTCCTCGGTGCCCGTGCCGCAGATCGTCGGGTAGTCGGTGTCGTCGTCGAGGTAGAACTTGATCTCTCCCTCGCCCCACCAGCCGTTGGAGTTGACGCCCCACGCGATGTAGGTGCCGACGTACTGCCCCTGGCCCTCGATGCCCTCGAGGATCGTGTGCGGCACCAGCTCTTCCAGCGGGTTGGAGCGGCGCCACTGCGCGTGGAAGTACCCGTCGCGCGAGTAGTCGCCGCCGATCTCGTACGTCACCTGGTAGTACACGCGCACGTCGACGACCGACGTGTTCTCGACCGTGAGACGCGCGCCCGAGCGGAACGGCATCGGCCAGTACGAGTTGAACCCGCCGTGCGGGTTGGCGGCGATCGTCTGCGAGTTCACCTGGGCGAAGACGCCCCAGCCGTTGCAGAAGAAGTCGCCGTACGGCACCTCGACGGCAGGCTCGTCCGAGCCGTCCCAGTAGGCCCGCAGGATCAGGGTGCGCCAGTTGTCGGTGTGCGTCGTGATCCAGATGTGGGTGATCTTGCCGGGGCCTTCGATGTTCGCGAGGTCGAAGGTCTCACCCGCCTTGATGTCGACGCTGGGTGAGATCTTCCACCCCGGTCCGAGGTCGCGGGCGCAGGACGCACCGGTCCCCTCGGTCGCGCGGCCGCCTCCTCCGACGGCACCGTCGAAGTTCTCCGGCGAGATCGAACGCGTCTGCAGCGGACGCAGGCCGGCGATCGACGAGAGGTCCGGGGAAGGAAACTGAGGGGAGGTCATCGGGAAGGCACATCCTCGTGTCGGCACGCCGGAAGAAGGCGCGCTTCTGGAATCGATTTCAACACTGTATTGTTGGCTGACCGGCATGTCAACGAGGCCGGGCGCGCAGGAGCGAGGTGCCATGGCCACGATCTACGAGGTCGCGAAGCTGGCCGGCGTGTCTCCTGCGACGGTCTCGCGGGTGTTCAACGGCATGGGCGTCTCGGACGAGAAGGCGCTCGCGGTGCGCGATGCCGCGCGCACCCTGAAGTTCACCCCGAACCGCACCGCGCGGACGCTCCGCAAGCAGGCGTCCGAGGTGATCGCGCTCGTCATCCCCGACATCGAGAACCCGTACTTCACCGAGATGGCGCGGGGCGTCGAGGATGTCGCGTCCCAGGCTGGCTACTCGGTCGTGCTGTGCAACACCGACTCGCAGATCGAGAAGGAGGCCACGTACCTCCAGATCGCGATCTCTGAGCACATGGCCGGCGTGATCCTCGCCGCCGCGTCCGACCACACGAACCTCGACGACCTCATGGCGATCGGCCGCCCGGTCGTGGCGGTCGACCGCAGCACGGGCTACGACATCGACGGCGTCGTGATGTCCAATCGCACCGCGGGCCAGGCGGCGACGGAGAACCTGGTGCAGTCGGGCTACCGCCGCATCGCGTGCATCACGGGGCCCCAGCACATCGAGACCGCGTACGAGCGCGCGCAGGGCTGGCGCGCGGTGCTGGCACGGCACTTCCCCGACGCCGATCCCGACGAGCTGCTGCGCTACTCGACGTTCCGCGTCGATGGCGGCCGCGAGGTCATGGAGGAGCTGCTGGCGCTTCCCGACCCGCCCGACGCCGTCGTCGCCGGCAACAACCTCCTCGGCGTAGGCGCCATCCAGGTGCTCACCGAGCACGGGCTCACGCCGCCCAAGATCGGCGTCGCGGTGGTCGGCTCCCTGCCCTTCACAACCCTCTCCCCCACGGCGGTGACAGTCGTCCGCCTGCCCGCCCGGCACATGGGCGTGACCGCGGCCAAGATGCTCCTCGAGCGCATCAACGGCGACGACCAGCCGGCACGCACCGTCGTGCTGCGCAACGAGGTGCAGCCCGCGCGCGCTTCGTCGCGGGTCTGATCCGGGCGCTCCGGTTTCAGCCCGAGTCCCGTTTCGCTCGGTTGATCATGAAATCGATTTCGTCTAGAGTGAACGCGTTCGTCAGCCCGTCATGGTCGAGGAGGATCGATGACCGTCGTATGCACGCTCGGTGTCGACATCGGCACGTCCAGCAGCAAGGGCGTGCTCGTCGACGAGTCCGGTCGCATCCTCGCGACCGCGACCGTCGCGCATGACGTTTCGCGTCCCAAGCCGGGATTCGTCGAGATGGACGCACGCGTGTGGTGGGACGAGTTCGTCCAGCTCACCCGCGAGCTGCTGCTGGCGGCCGGCGCCGAGGGCATCGAGCCCGAGATCGCCGCGGTCGGCGTGAGCGGCATGGGTCCGTGCGTCCTGCTCGCCGACGAGCATGACGAACCCGTGCGGCCCGCGATCCTGTACGGCGTCGACATGCGCACCGGCGCGCAGATCGAGCGCATGAACGCCGAGCTCGGCATCGACGAGATCACACGCGTCGGCGGCTCGATGCTGACGTCCCAGGCCGCCGGCCCCAAGATCCAGTGGATCGCCGACGAAGAGCCCGAGGCCTATGCGCGGGCGCGCCGACTGTTCATGCCGGCGTCGTGGCTCGCGCGCCGCCTCACCGGCTCCTACGTGCTCGACCATCAGTCCGCGAGCCAGGTGTCGCCTCTGTACGACGTCGAGGCAGGTGCGTGGCACGAGCCGTGGTGGCGGCGGTTCGCGCCCGGCATCGAGGCTCCGCCGCTCGCGTGGGCCGGCGACATCGCCGGTGGGGTGACGGATGCCGCGGCCGCCGTCACCGGGATCGCAGCCGGCACGCCGGTCATCGTGGGGACCGTCGACGCCTGGACCGAGGCGGTGAGCGTCGGGGCGCACGAGGACGGCGATCTCATGCTGATGTACGGCACGACGATGTTTCTCGTCGCGACCGGCACACAGACGCTGCGCACGCCCTCGATGTGGACCACGGTGGGAGCCTTCCCCGGCACGCGCAACCTCGCCGGGGGCCTGGCGACCTCCGGCGCGCTGACCGCGTGGCTGCGCGACCTCACCGGTGCCGACTACCCGGCGCTCCTCGCCGAGGCCGAGCGATCGGGTCCCGGCGCGCGGGGGCTGCTCTTGCTGCCCTACTTCGCCGGCGAGCGGACCCCGATCCTCGACCCCGACGCGCGCGGCGTGATCGCGGGCCTCACGCTCGACCACACCCGCGGCGACCTGTACCGCGCCGCGCTCGAGGCCACCGCGCTCGGCGTGCGCCACAACGTCGAGACGATGCGGGCCGCGGGTGCCGACATCCGCCGGATCGTCGCGGTCGGCGGCGGGACGCAGGGCTCGCTGTGGCTGCAGGTGGTGTCGGACGCCACCGGCCTCGTGCAAGAGGTCCCGCGCACGACGATCGGCGCGAGCTACGGCGCGGCCTTCCTCGCCGCGAGCGCGGTGTCGGCAGACCCTCCGAACATCGGCGACTGGAACCCCATCGAGACCGTGGTGCGCCCCGACCCCGACACGACCGGACTCTACGACGAGCTGTTCAAGCGGTACGCCCGTCTCTACGAGGCCACGAAGCCGATCGTCCACGAGCTCGCGGCGGATCGGCGCCGGGCGCCGCAGGCGGTCACGGCATGATGCGCCGGGCACGCGGCATCCCGCACACCGCCGAGCGCGCGGCCTTCCCGCTGGGCGGGATCGGAACGGGCAACGTCTCGCTCGGCGCGCGCGGCGAGCTGCGCGACTGGGAGCTCGAGAACCTTCCCGATAAAGGGCGCGTCAACCCCTACTCGTTCTTCGCGATCCACGCCGCGCCCGAGGGCGGGCAGGCCGTGACCCGCGTCCTCGAGGCGCAGCTCACCGGGCGCCGTGACTGGGACGCCGGCTACCCGTTCGAGCGGCAGGCGGGACTCCCTCGCCTGCGCGGCGCGACGATGCACGGCGAGTACCCCGTCGTCGACATCGACTTCGACGACGACGTGCTCCCGGTCACGGTGTCGCTGCGGGCGTTCACCCCGCTCGTGCCGCTCGACCCCGATGCGTCGGGCATTCCCGCGGCAGTCCTTCGCTATCGCGTGACCAATCCCGGCATGAGCCCGGTCCGCGCGACGGTCGTCGGCAGCATGAGCCACACCGCCGGGCGCGGCGACGGCCCGTTCGGCATGCGGGCGCAGCAGACCGTGCGCTGGCGCGACGAGGACGGGGTGCGGGGCCTGGATTTCGGCATCCGTCTTCCCGAAAGCGATCTGGGCTACGGCACCCTGAGTCTGACGACGACGGATGCCTCGACCACCGTCAAGCCGCAATGGGTCACCGGCTTCTGGCCCGACGGGCCGCGGCTGTTCTGGAACGATCTCTCCGCCGACGGGCTGCTCAATCCCGAGCCGCGGCTCACGCTCGAGGATCGCCCGCGTGGGCTCTTCGCGGACTCGGCCGCCGAGACGGCGATGACCGAGGAGGAGCTTTTCGACAAGCTGCCGCGGCTGCGCACCGGGTCGCTCGGCATCGTCCATGAGCTCGCGCCGGGCGAGAGCCGCGACTTCGAGTTCGTGCTGGCGTGGAGCTTCCCGAACCGCCACCGCTCGTGGCGCGGGCACATCGTGGCCGACGCGCGCACTCCGGACGAAGGGGTCATGCGCAACCACTACGCGACGCTGTGGTCCGACGCGTGGGCCGCGGCATCCCAGCTGCATCGTGAGCTCCCGTCGCTCGAGGCGGCGACGCTCGCGTTCGTCGACGCGCTGTACGGCGGCTCGCTCGACCCCGTGATCGCAGACGCCGTGGGGGCGAACGTCGCCGCGGTGCGCTCCACCACCGCCTTCGTCGTCGACAGTCCGAACCCGGCGCTCGGCGAAGGGCCCGTGTTCGCGGCATGGGAGGGATCGTTCGACCATGCCGGATCGTGCGAGGGCACGTGCACGCACGTGTGGTCGTACGCGCAGACGGTGGCATGGCTCTTCCCCTCGCTCGAGCGCAGCGCACGGCGCGCGGAGTTCCTGCTCGAGACCGACGAGGCCGGCGCGCAGAAGTTCCGCGGCAATCGGGTGTTCGGCGGCGAGGCGTGGTTCATGGGCCCCGCCGTGGACGGGCAGCTCGGCACCTTCCTGCGGCTGCATCGGGAGTGGCGCTTCTCGGGTGACGACGACTTCCTTCGCGAGTCGTGGCCGGCCGCCGTACGCACGCTCGAATACGCGATCCGCGAGTGGGACCGCGACGGCGACGGGCTCCTCGACGGCGAGCTGCACAACACCTACGACATCGAGTTCCACGGGATCGACCCGCTCGCGAACGGCATGTTCGCGGCGGCGCTCCGGGCGGGCGCGCGCATGGCGGCGCATCTCGGTGACGCCGAACGCGCGGCGGACTGGCTCGACCGCGCCGACGTGGTCGCACGTGGCATGGACGACGTGCTGTGGAACGGCCAGTTCTACCGTCAGGTGATCGACGACGTCGACGCGCACCGCTACCAGTACGGCGAAGGCGTGCTGTCGGACCAGCTGCTCGGCCAGTTCCACGCGTGGATCAACGGCCTGGGCGACCTGCTGCCGCGCGAGCGGCTGCGTCGCGCACTCGGCGCGATCGTGACGCACAACCACCGCGCCGACCTCACCGCCCACGAGAGCACGCAGCGCGTCTACGCGCTGAACGACGAGGGCGGCCTGCTGCTCGCGTCGTGGCCGCTCGGCGGACGCCCGGCGATCCCGTTCGTCTACTCCGACGAGGTGTGGACGGGCGTCGAGCATCAGGTCGCGGCATCCCTCGCCTACGCCGGCATGGCCGATGAGGCCCTCGAGCTCGAGCGCACGCTGCGTGCCCGCTACGACGGCACGACCCGGAGCCCGTGGAACGAGATCGAATGCGGCAACCACTACGCCCGGTCGCTCGCCTCGTGGGCGCTGCTGCTCGCGTTCACCGGCGCGCAGTGGGACGCGCCGACCCGCACCCTCTCGTTCGACCCGGTCGACGCGGAGCCCGTGCGCGCCCTCTTCACGACGGGCGACGCGTGGGGCCGTGTCGAGATCGACGGTCACGACCTCACGCTGCACGTCGACGCCGGTCGCCTCGCCCTGGACCGTCTCGTGCTGCGCGGACGCACGGCATCCGGCCCCCTTGTCATCGCGGCGGGCGAGAGCATCACCCGCACCGCCGCACCCGCTTCAGACCCCTCACCACAGGAGACCTCATGACCACCTACACGCTTCCCGCGCCGCGCGAACAGCTCACCACCCCGCCGAAGACCGCGTACCTCATCGCGTCCGGCGACCTGCGCGAGTCCGCGAACGCGGCCGGCTGGCCGACCCAGGTCGAGCTCGAGGCCGCGGTCACGCGCGTGCTCGGCGAGCTCGGCTGGAGCGTGATCCGCGCCAACGACGTCGACCCCGAGACCGGGCACGGCTTCATCTCGAGCCAGCGCATGGGCCTCGAGGTGTTCCAGACCATCCCCGCCGACGCGCCGCTCATCGTCGCCGAAGCGGTGTGGCAGTACTCGCACCATGTGCTCGCGGGGCTCCGCACGCATCGGGGCCCGATCGTGACCGTCGCGAACTTCGCGGGCGACTGGCCGGGGCTCGTCGGCCTGCTGGGGCTCAACGCGGGCCTGACGAAGATGGGCAAGGACTACGCCACGATCTGGTCGGTCGACTTCACCGACGACTGGTTCACCGCGGGGCTGAAGGAGTGGACCGAGACCGGCCGCATCACGCATGACGCCTCGCATGTGCGTGCCCTTCCCGCCCTGCCCGACACGCCTGAGGTGGAGCTCGGGCGGGCGCTGGGCGACCAGCTGCTCGCAGAGAAGGCCATCATCGGCGTGTTCGACGAGGGCTGCATGGGCATGTACAACGCCATCTTCGACGACGAGCTGCTCAACCGGACGGGCATCTACAAGGAGCGGCTGAGCCAGTCGGCGCTCTACGCCGAGATGCTGACGGTGACGGATGCCGAGGCCGACGCCGCCCGCGACTGGCTGACCGACCGCGGCATGACGTTCCGCTTCGGCACCGACGAGACGACCGAGCTGACCGAGGGTCAGGTGCGCTGGCAGATGAAGATGTACATCGCCGCGCTGCGCATCGCCGACGACTTCGGGCTCGACGCCGTCGGGATCCAGTACCAGCAGGGCCTGAAGGATCTGGTCCCGGCATCCGACCTCGCCGAAGGCATGCTCAACTCGACCGACCGCCCGCCGGTGTTCTCGCGCGACGGCGAGCGCGAGCTGTTCGCGGGCCGGGCGTTCCCGCACTTCAACGAGGCCGACGAGGGCGTCGCGGTCGATGCGCTCGTCACCGACCGCGTGTGGACGGCGATGGGGCTGCTCCCCGACAACACGCTGCACGACGTGCGGTGGGGCGAGGACTACGACGGCCGGTTCGTGTGGGTGTACGAGATCTCGGGCTCGGTGCCCGCGTCGCACCTCGGCGGCTGGGACAAGGCCGAGGGCTGGCGACAGCACCCGGTGTTCTTCCCCGCCGGCGGTTCGACGATCAACGGCGTCTCGAAACCCGGCGAGATCGTGCTCTCGCGTGTGTTCATCGCCGACGGCATCCTGCAGGCCGACATCTTCCGGGGCAGCGTCATCGAACTGCCGGACGAGGAGACGCAGCGCCGCAAGGACGCCACCAACCCGGAGTGGCCGATCGCTCACGTCGTGCTGCACGACATCAGCCGCGACCAGTTCATGGCCCGCCACAAGGCGAACCACGCCCAGCTCGTCTACGCCCCCGACGCCGAGACCGCCGACAAGGCTCTCGTCGCCAAGGCCGCGATGCTCGACCGCATGGGCATCAAGGTCAACCTCGTCGGGCGCGTCAACGGGCTCTGACCCCGCGGATCGGAGAGGGAGAGACGTGCCTACGGACCCGGAAGGCCGTGAGTGGGTCGAGGCCGTCGTGGACGGGCGCTGGCTGCGGCCGGCGCCCGGAGACGGCGCGCGCGAGCCGCGCTGGGGTCACCCGCACGGGATGCAGCTCGGGCTGCACCCGCTGCGAGGACCCCGCGGGCTGCTGAGGATCTTCACGCCGTACCTCGGCCAGCCGCGGGAGCGGCTGCTCAACTTCATCGCCGTCGAGCCGATCCCGGTCGGCGCGACCGAGCGCGGGTACTCCGAGCTCGAGCGGAGCCGCCTCGACGATGCGTCGGGCCTGCGGATGTGGACGGCCGAGGACGCCGCCGACGCCACGCCCCGCGACCCGCGGGATCCCGCGCGAGGCACGGTCGCCGTCGTCGACGGCGTCGAGACGCTGACCGTGGACGTGCTGGTCGAGCCGTTCGCCAATCGCGCCGACGTGTGGGTGAGGGTGGTGTTCCGCGCCGATCGGCCGCACGAGGTGTCGGTGGCGGCGTACCGCCGCGACGCGTCGGCCGAGCTGGAGGCGTGCGTGCTCACGGCCACGATGGGCAACTGGGCGCGGCTGCGCACCCTGCACCTCGCGGGGCGCCGCGAGGCGACCGCGGGCGAGCTGTGGCCCGACTACCGCGACATCCACTTCGCCGAGCACGCCGTGTTCGGCGTGGACGACCTCGTGCGTGACGGCGACGAGGTGGTCGTCTCGGCGACCCCCGACGAGGCCGAGCCGCACCGCGCCGCGTACGCGCCCGGCACCAAGGAGCACTGGCACTACGTCGGCGACCGGGCCGTGCAGACGTGGCGGGCTGCGGAACCCGAACCGCGGCTCGTCGCACAGGTCAACGGCAGGCACACCTACTGGATGAGCGAGGCGGCGATCCCCGGCGGCATCGCGTTCGAGAACTTCGAGCTCGTCGAGCCGTTCCGCCAGGGACGCGCCTTCACCTTCCAGGTCGAGCCGCTGACCTGAGCCCGGCGGACGGATGCGGCACCCCTCGCCCCCGGACGCATTCCAGCGCATGATGGGTCCGTGGCGAGTCTCGACGACGTGCGCGCCATCGCGATGGGCTTTCCCGGGGTGACCGAGCGCACCGACGGGCACCGCGGCGGTGCGAGCTGGCGCATGCCCTCGGGCGCGTTCGTGTGGCAGCGCGGGCCGAGTCGCCGCGACCTCGACCAGCTCGCGGCGCTCGGGCGCGAGTGGCCGGCGGGCGTGGTGATCGGCGTGCGCACCGACGGGCTGACGGTCAAGGAGGCGCTCGTCGAGACCTACCCCGACGTCTTCTTCACGATCCCGCACTTCGACGGGTATCCGGCGGTGCTGCTGCGTCTCGACGCGATCGACCTCGATCATCTGCGCGAGGTGATCACCGACGCCTGGCTGCTCAAGGTCGGCAAGCGCGCCGGGCAGGAGTGGCTGGCGGAGCACCCGCCCGCACCGGGGTGACTCAGACTTCGCCGGTGTCGTACTGCGCCTCGCCGGCGACCACCGTCCGAACGACGCGGGCCCGCAGCAGCGCCTCGGTGCCGGCCGTGAACGGATCCACGTCGACGATCGCGAAGTCGGCCGCCATACCCGCCTCGAGGCGGCCCCGCAGGTCCCCCTCGCCGACCGAGACCGCGGCATCCCTCGTCGCGTGCCCGAGCGCCTGCTCGAGCGGCAGCGCGTACTGCGGGTGCTGCGGCGCGAACGACGGATCGAGCGCGGAGCCGCGGGTCGCGGCGATGTACATGTTGGGCAGCGCCTCGTGCGGCGCCGTGGGAGCATCCGTCGAGAACGCCAGGAGCGCCCCCGCCGCGACATACTCGGGCCACGCGAACGCGCGCTCGACGCGTTCGTCGCCGAGCATCGCCGCCCAGTTGTCGAAGATCGCGGGGTCGGCGTGCACCGGCTGCATCGACGCGGTCACCCCGAGCCGCGACATCCGCTCGGCGGTTCCGGGCGCGGCGTACTCGAGGTGCTCGATGCGGTGACGGCGTTCGCGCGGCCCGTTGACGACGGCGGCGTGCTCGAGGGCATCGAGTGCGAGGTCGCTCGCGAGGTCGCCGATGGCGTGCAGGGCCACCTGCAGCCCGGCGGCGTCGGCCGCGGCGACGACGGGCTTGATGTCGTCGAGCGGCCAGATCGGGTCGGCGTTCGAGCCGTCGGCATACGGATGCCGCATCGCGGCCGTGCAGGCGTCGATCACGCCGTCGACCACCAGCTTGATCCCGGCGATCCGCAACCACGGCGACCGCACGCTCTGGGCGAGCTCGACCGCACGGGCGACCTGCGCGAGGTTGGCGGCCTCGTCACCGGTGTTCTCGATGAACCAGTGGGCCGCGACGCGCAGCGGGAGCCGGCCCCCGCGACGCGCGGCGGCGCGCTGGAACGCCGCGAGCCCGAGTTCGTCGAACGCCATGTCGACGACGCCCGTCACACCGGTCGCGAGATACGCGGCGAGCGTGCGCTCGACCGCCTCGTCGCGATCGGCGTCGCTCGTGGCATCCGCGAGGAACGCCCACGCGTGCGCCTGCGCCGCCGTCTCGTACAGCATGCCGTCGGGCCCCCCGACGGCATCGCGACCGATCCGGCCGCCGATCGGGTCGGAGGTGTCGCGCGTGATGCCGAGCTCGGCGAGGGCCGCCGAGTTCACCCAGCACGAGTGGTAGTCGTTCGCGTCGAGGTACACCGGCACGTCGGCGACGGCCGCATCGAGCATCGCGGCGGTCGGCGCGCCGCCGGGCACCGAGTCGAAGAGCCAGCCGCGGCCGAGCACCCGCGTCGCAGCCGGGTCGGCGGCGCGTGCGGCGCGCAGGCGAGCCTGAATCTCTTCGAGGGTCCGCGCGTCGGTGAGTCCGACGCGGCCGAGCGCCTCGCCCATCATGACGAGATGGGTATGGGCGTCGGTGAAGCCGGGGAGCAACAGGCGTCCGGCGAGGTCGACCGTCGCGGCATCCGGTCCCGCCGCGGCACGCGCCCGTGCCGCGTCGCCCGCGAAGACGACCTGGGCGCCGTCGGTCACGAGCGCCTCCGCCCACGGCTCTGCGCCCGCGGTGAAGATGCGGCCTCCGGTGAACAGCGTCGCGGTCATGCTCCGACCTCCTGCGCGGCGGCGCCGGCCCGGGCGCCGGTCGCGGTGAGAGCGGCGGCCGCGGCATCCTTCTCGACGCGCGTCGAGATCGTCGCGACGATCGCTGCCGGGATCGCGAGCACGAAGCTGGCCGCACCCAGCACGGCGACGAAGCCCTGGTAGCCGAACACCTCGACCAGCGCCGCGCCGATCACGGGCGTGAGCGCCGAGCCGACGAGATACACCGCGAGGAGCGGCCCCGACCAGCGGCCGTCGGCATCGAGCGCCGCCGACGTCGACACGAAGTACATGAAGGCGATCGCGTAGATGGTGTTCCACACGATGAACATCGTGATGAACGCGGTCTCGTCCGTCGCGAAGCCGAGCGCGATCTTGAGCGCGCCGCCGGCGACGAGGAGCACGACGAGCGGGACGGCGCGGCCGAGCCGGTTGCCGACGATCATGAGCAGCACCGATCCGACGAGGCCGCCGGCGGTCGCGCCGCTGAGCGCGAGGCCGAGCCCGGCGTCGGTGAGCCCGGCCTGCTCGGCGCCCATGACACCGGCCATCGCCCACAGCGAGTCCTCGCTCACGGCCCACAGGGCGAATGTGACGAGCAGCGCGAAGCCCGCGATCGTGACGGTCCGCGACGCGATGCGCGTGCGGACGCGCACAGTTCCGGTCGCGGGCACCTCGATCGGCATCGCCTCGGCGACGGCCGCGCCGGCCTGCGGATCGATCACAGGGGCGACCGGCAGCCAGCCGACCGCAACGAGGCCGATGAGGCAGAACAGCGCGAGCGACCCGAACACGTCGATCGGCGCGAGGCCGATCAGCGGCACGACGGCGAGCACGATGGTGATGACACCGCGGTTCGCGAGCCCGTTGAAGCCCGCGACGCGGTCGGGATTGCGGAAGGCCGCCAGGGCGGCGCCGGCGGCGGCGACCGCACCGCCGGCCCCGATGCCGCCGACGAGGAGCCCGGCGATCGCGACGGCGGGGACGGCGACGAGCGCCGCGGCGAGGAAGCCCGCGACGCCCGCCGCGAGACCCACCCGCGCCACGAGACGCCGGTGGCGGCCCGCGCACCACGGAGCCGTCGCGAGTCCCGTGACGGCGGTCGCGAGGAGGGTCGCGGTGACGATCCAGCTCGCAGTGAGGACGTCGGCGCCGAAGCCCTCCTGCAGCGCCGTGATCATGTAGGGGGAGAGATTGACGCCGAGATACCCGGCGATGCCGATCGCGAAGGTCGCTGCGCCGGTGGGGACGCGGAGGGGAACCCGTGCTTCGAGGTCATTCATGCGTGTGTCTTCCTGTCGTTCGAGCACGACGGTGTGCGAAATCGGCCCCGTGGCCGATTAAACGAACGGTATTCGTTTATTGTTGCAGGAAGATGTCGGATCAGGGAAGACCGGATTGCGCGATCGTGCGCCGGCCCTAGGCTGACCGAGGGACGGGAGGAGCCGGATGCCGCGCCCGCGCGTGAACCTGCTGTCGGTGGATCTGATCGCCGACGCCGCCATCGAACTGGCCGACTCCGGCGAGACGTTCGGCGTCAACGCCCTCGCACGGCGCCTCGGCGTCACGCCGTCGTCGCTCTACAACCACGTCGACGGCAAGGACGCCATCGTCGAGCTGATGCGCACCCGGCTCGGCGAGCGATACCTACCCGAGCCGATCTCGGGGGAGTGGCACGAGATCGTCACCGGCACCGTCCGCGGCCTCCGCCGGCTGTACGCAGACCACCCGCTCATCGTTCCGCTCATCGTCGGCAAGACGATCACCGACCCCGGCGTGATCGCCAGCTACGACCGGCTCGCGACCGCGCTGGTCGAGGCCGGCCTCCCCGACGACGAGGTGCTCGCTGTCGTGGCTGTCGTCGATGCGTTCGCGATGGGCTTCGGCCTCGACGTCACCTCGCCCGACGAGATCTGGAGCGGGGAGGTGCCCACCGAGACACTGGGCCGATTGATGACGGATGCCGCGACCGGCCGTGAGCGCAGCGACCGTGCCTTCGAGATCGGGCTCGAGATGCTCGTCGCGTCGCTGCGGGCACGTGTCGAGCGACCACGGGACTGAGCCGCGACACCGGCGACGGCACGCGGAACCGCCGCCCCGCGATGCTCACTCCTCGGAAGAGAGCATCAAGGATGCTGCAGCAGCAGAAGCCGGGACGTGTCACGTGTCGGCTTGGTCGGCCCGATGCGCATCGACGAAGGCGTCGTAGTCGCTCTTCGAGAGCGCGGCGTACGCGAACGCCCACTCGAGCAGGGCCTCGCCCACCACGCGGCCCGTGCCGATGTATCCGGCCACCACGGCGGCGTGCGGCGACTGCGAATGGGCGCGCGCGAGCGTCGCCGCGCACGCCTCCGCGTAAGCGCGGAACGGACGGTCGTCGAGCACCTCGGTCTCGACGGAGCCCTTCATGTCGTGGAACTGACGCACGTAGAAGTCGCCGGACTCGGACCGCAGGTGTCCGAGGAACGGGTCCGACACCGCCTGCAGGATGCGTTGCAGCGCGACGACGCGCCCGCCGTGGCCGTGAGCAGCGATGTAGTCGGTCGCCTCACGCGGCTGCTCGATCCCGCCGTGCTCCACGAGCACGCTCTCGCCGGCCTGCTTGGCCTGCAAGAGGAGCGCGTTGCCGTCGCCATCCTGGAAGAGCACCAGGCCGCACAGGGTGCCCACGCTGCCGACGCCGACCACGCGGCGTGCGATGTCCGACACTGTGTAGTGATTGAGCAGCATCCGGATGTCGATGTTCGCCGACCGCGTGTAGCGGCCCACGTTCGCGTGCAGCCGCGCCCCGCTCTCGGCGTCGCCGTGCACCATCGCCGGCGGACGCTCGACGAACACCATGCGGCCGTCGGGGAGCGTCTGGGTGAGTCGTCTCGTCGCCCGTTCCGCCGTGCGCTTCTGGGCGTCGTGCATCGCCTCCTTCAGCACGCTGCGCGTCTGCTTGTCGGCCGCGTCGGCGAACGCCCGCACGTCGAGATGCTCGAAGAACCGCAGCAGCGGGCTGCGCTGCGCGTATGCGTCCATCGCCCGCGCGTACGTCCGTACGGCAGCGAGCGCGGCATCCGTCACCACCGCATCGTCGCGCGAGGTCGCCTGCCCGCCGATCACGATGCTGGTGACCAGGCGCTTGACATCCCACTCCCACGGCGCCCAAGCGGCCTCGTCGAAGTCGTTCAGGTCGAACACGAGGGTCCGCTGTGGCGAGGCGTAGAAGCCGAAGTTGGCGATGTGCGCATCGCCGCAGGAGGGGACCAGGATGCCGCTGTGCGGGTCGCGCGCGAGATCCGCCGCCTGCAGGGCCGCGGTGCCGCGATAGAACGCGAACGGGCTCGCCGACATCCGCTCGATGCGCAGCGGCACGAGCTCGGCGACGCGCGTGGCGTTCTGCCGCTCGAGGATGCCGAGCGGGTCGCGGCCCGCGCCGCCGAGTCGCGAGAGCGCGCGCCGCGGCGTGTGCTGCCGGGCGGCACGTCCCTCGGCGATGCGCTCCGCCACGCTCGGCGGGATCGCCCAGGAATCGGCAGACGCCGTCGGCGCGGAACCGCTCATGGGGTCATTGTGGCCCGCGCCGTGCTCGAGCGATAGACGGGCGCGGATCTCCTAGACGTTGCCGGCGGTGGCTTTGAGCTTCTCCATGACGCGGTCGAGGTTGAAGGCCGCTGGCTCCTGTCGCACGGGGAACTCCACCAGCGTCTGCAGCATCTGCGCGACGAACGCCTGCGCCGGGATGAAGAGGAAGATGCGGTCGAGCATCCAGTCGAAGTAGGTGTTCGACGTGACGTCGGCGCGCTCGTACGGGTCGGTGCGCAGATTGAACAGCTTCGGCGCGCGCAGCTCGGTGTACGGCTCGAGCCACACGTTGAGCGTCCCGACCGCGCGCTGCTCGAGGAAGACGATCTTCCAGTTGTCGAAGCGCAGCGCCGTGAGGTCGCCGTCGTCCGACACGTAGAAGAAGAACTTCCGCGCGCTCTCGTCGACCTCCCCGGTGATGTAATCGAGTTGGTTGTGGCCGTCGAGGTGCACCTTGTATTCGGTGCCGACGAGGTCGGTGCCGGCCCTCAGGCGGTCGGCGACGTCGGGGTCGCCGGCGGCGGCGAGCAGCGTCACGAACCAGTCGGCGTGGCTCACGATGCCGTTGAGCGTGGTGCCCGCGGGGATGCGACCGGGCCATCGGACCATGCACGGCACGCGGTACGCGCCCTCCCAGTTGGAGTTCTTCTCGTTGCGGAAGGGCGTCATGCCGGCGTCGGGCCAGCTGTTCATGTGCGGGCCGTTGTCGGTGGAGTACATGACGATCGTGTTCTGGGCGAGCCCCAGCTCGTCGAGCAGGTCGAGCAGGTCGCCGACGATGTCGTCGTGGTCGAGCATCGTGTCGTGGTACTCGGACTGCCAGCGTCCGGCGCGTCCCTTGCTCTCGGGCTTGGTGTGCGTGCGGAAGTGCATGTGGGTGGAGTTGAACCAGACGAAGAACGGGGTCTCGTCGTCCGCCTGACGGCGGATGAAATCGGCCGCGGCGTCGCGGAACTCCTCGTCCACGGTCTCCATGCGCTTCTTGGTGAGCGGACCGGTGTCTTCGACCCGCTGCGTGCCGTCGGCGTTCGCCCACGAGTGGATGACGCCCCGAGGACCGAATCGCTCCTTGAAGTGCGGGAAGTCCTCCGCCTTCGGGTAGTCGGGGTGCTCGGGCTCCTCCTCGGCGTTGAGGTGGTACAGGTTGCCGAAGAACTCGTCGAAGCCGTGCGCGGTGGGCAGGAACTCGTCGCGGTCGCCGAGGTGGTTCTTGCCGAACTGCCCGGTGGCATACCCCTGTGCCTTCAGCGCCGTCGCGATCGTCGGATCCTCGGCCCGCAGGCCGATGTCGGCGCCGGGCATGCCGACCTTGGTGAGGCCCGTGCGGTACGGATTCTGGCCGGTGATGAACGCCGCGCGGCCGGCCGTGCAGCTCTGCTCACCGTAGTAGTCCGTGAACTTCACACCCTCGTCCGCGATGCGATCGATGTTCGGCGTGCGGTACCCCATGAGCCCGTCGGAGTACGCGCTCAGGTTCGAGATGCCGATGTCGTCGCCCCAGATGATGAGGATGTTCGGCTTGTCGGACATGGGGCCTCCTGGATCGTGGCCGGGCGAGGGCGAGGTGCTCTTTGCATCCAAACAGCCCGCGCCGCACAGCGCTAGAGTCGCGGGCATGAACGATGCGCTTCCGTCCTGGCGGGACACCGCGACCCGAACCGCGATCCTGGAGTTCGTCGCAGCGGTGACCACCGAGGAGAGCCCCGACCTCGTGGCGCGCGACGCACGCGTCGCCGTCTTCGACAACGACGGAACCCTCTGGACCGAGAAGCCGATGCCGACGCAGCTGCACTACCTGCTGCAGCAGTGGAAGGCGGCCGCCGAAGCCGACCCGGCGCTCGCCGATCGCCAGCCGTACCGGGCGGCCGTGACGGGGGACTTCGCGTGGCTCGGGGGTGCCATCGACAAGCACTACGCCGGCGACGACTCCGATCTCGGGCTGCTCATCGGGGCCGTGGCGGCGTCCAGCGCGGGAGCGAGCGTCGAGGAGTACGAGGCATCCGTCGCCGCGTTCTACCGGCAGGCTCGCCACCTCTCGCTCCACAGCTCGTACGCGCACACCGTCTATCAGCCGATGATCGATTTGATCCGCCTCCTCGACGCGCACGACTTCACGACGTACATCGTCTCGGGCGGCGAGCGCGACTTCATGAGGCCGATGACCCAGGACTACTACGGCATCCCGAGCCAGCGCGTCATCGGCACCGCGATGGGACTCGAGTACGATGCCGACGACAACGTCGTGCGCTACACGTCGTCGCTCGACTTCTTCGACGACGGTCCCCAGAAGCCGGTGCGGATCTGGGCGCGCACCGGACGGCGCCCGATCCTCGCGGGCGGAAACTCCAACGGCGACATCCCGATGCTGCGATTCGCGCAGGGCAATCCGCGCAGCCTGAGCCTTCTGGTCCACCACGACGACGACACCGGCCGCGGCGACGAGCCGTACGACAAGGGCGCCGAGGACGCGCTCGCGGCGGCGAGCGCGCACGGGTTCACGGTGGTGAGCGTGCGCGACGACTGGGCGCAGGTGTTCCCGGCGGAGTCCTGAACACCGGCCGGCGGTCGGTTCAGCGCGCCCTCACCGGCCCGGTGGCCGCGACGCCTACCCTGAACTCGTGAAGCGCGCAGCCCCGTCCCCCGTGCCGCCTGCGTCCGTGCTGCCGCCCAGCCTGCGCGTCCTCCTCGGACTGGCCGCAGCCGTCGTGGTGCTCGCCGGGATCTTCTTCGCCCGCGAGATCTTCGGGCCGCTGGTGCTCGCGATCGTGCTCGTGGTCATCTGCGAGCCGGTGCGCCGCCCGCTCGAGCGGCGAGGGTGGCCGCGATGGGCGGGCACGACCGCCGTCATCGTCGTCGGCTACCTCGTGCTGGTGCTCATGGGCGTGCTGCTGTGGATCGCCGGCACGCAGTTCGCGCAACTCGTGGGACAGTTCGCCGACGAGCTCCGCGGCAGCGTCGACGATCTGATCGCGTGGCTCCAGTCCGTGGGCCTGGACGAGGAGGCGTCGGATGCCGCGGCCTCCGTCCTCGACCCCCAGACGCTCCTCGAGCTGGCCTCCAGCCTCGGGGGCGCGGCGATCGGGGTGGCGACGGCGCTGTTCTTCGTCTTCGCGTACATCATCTTCATGGCCGCCGACGCGGCCCGCTATCGCGATGCCGGGCGCGTGTTCGGCGATGGGCACCGTCCGGTGCTGGCGCGGATCGGGCGCCTGAACACCGGCATCCGTCGGTACTACGTCGTCAACGCCTCGTTCGGCGCCGTCGTGGCGATCATCGACGGGCTCGCCCTGTGGGCCCTCGGCGTGCCGGCGCCCGTGGTGTGGGCGATCCTCGCGTTCGTCACGAACTTCATCCCGAACATCGGATTCGTGCTGGGCCTGATCCCGCCCATGGTCCTCGGCTTCGTTGTCGGCGGCTGGCCGATGCTGCTCGCGGTGATCGCGATCTACTCGGTGGTCAATGTCGTGCTGCAGGTGCTCGTGCAGCCGAAGTTCGTCAGCGATGCCGTGGATCTCAGCCTCACGCTGAGCTTCTTCGCCGTCATCTTCTGGACCTTCATCATCGGCCCGCTCGGTGCGATCCTCTCGATCCCGCTGACGCTGGCGGTGCGCGCGCTCGTGCTCGAAGGCGACCCGGGAGCGCTGTGGATGCGCTGGCTGTCGGGCGACCACACCGCCCGCCCCGGCGGCCCAGGGGCGCGCTCCGCCGCGCCGCCGTCGCCTGCGCCGCGCGGCTGAACCGGCGCGGCTCGGCGGCACGCGCCCTCACGTGCGGGAAGATGCGCGTGTGGACGAGGCATCCTGGAAGAAGCGCACCGAGATCCCGTTGCTGATCGCGAGCCTCGCCTATCTCTTCGCGTACTCGTGGCGGGTGATCGCCGATCTGAACGGCCCCGAACGCGCGGTCGCGACGACGATCGTGGGCATCACGTGGGCGATGTTCATCGTCGACTACCTGGTGCGCCTGTTCATGGCGGACCGCAAGATGGTGTGGTTCCGCACGCATCTGACGGATCTTGCCTTCGCACTGGTGCCGGTGCTGCGGCTGGTGCGGCTCCTGCGCGTGCTCACGCTGCTGCCCGGAATCCGGTCCACCGCCGGCGATCGGCTGCGTGTTCGGATCATGGTCTATGGCATCGGGGCATCCGTGATCCTCATCTACGTGTCTTCGCTCGCCGTGCTCGAAGTCGAGCGGCACGCCCCCGGCGCGACGATCACGACGTTCGGCATCGCGACCTGGTGGGCGTGCGTGACGGTGACGACGACCGGCTACGGCGACTACATCCCCGTGACGGATTCCGGGCGCGTGGTCGCATCAGCGCTCATGTTCGGCGGGGTCGCGCTCGCCGGCATCATCACGGCGTCGCTGGCGTCATGGGTGCTCGAGCGGGCGGCGCGGCATCAGGACGCGCACGAGCCGGCCACGCGGGCGCAGGTGCGGATGCTCATGGACAAGGTCGACGCGCTCGCCGCGGCATCCGCCGGTCACGACGCGGGCGGCGCATCCGGCGGCGAATCGACCAGTGGCACCGGCGAACCGCGCCACGAGGCCGACGTGGAGGGCTGGGAAGACCTCGGCAACGGCGGCGACGACCGCCCCGGCGGCTGACAGCACGACGACACCAAGAAGGCCGCACCCGAGAGTGCGGCCTTCTTCGTGTGTGTCGTCAGCCGAGCAGCTTGGCCTTCGCGGCGGCGAACTCGTCGTCGGAGAGGATGCCCTGCGCGTGCAGCTGTCCGAGCTGGCTCAGCTGCGCCATCAGGTCGTCGCCCGCGCTCGCGGCGGGTGCCGGTGCGGCCTGGTGAGCGGGCATCTGCGCGGCGACAGCCTGTGCGGCGGCGGCTTCCATGGCAGCCTGCTGCTGCTGCATCTCGTAGGCCTGCGCCTCCTGCTGCTGATAGGCCTTCTGCTGCTGGTGGCGTGCGATGCCGCCTGAGACGGCGGTCGCCGTCCCGGCGACGACCGCCGTGCGGGCCGCCATTCCGATAAGGCCGGGGCGTCCGAATCTTCCGAGTGGCATGTCTCCTCCTTCAGCCGGCGTTCTCTGCGAGGAACGCGTTCACGATTGGTGCGGGGATGCCGTGGCGGGCGAGGACCGTGCCGCCGGCGTCGTAGAGCGCAGCCGCGAACGACTTGGCCCACAGCAGCTCGACCACGAGGATCGCCGCGGAGGACCCCGGCTCGAGGCCCTCGGCGAGCGCCTCGATGTCTTCCTGCCCGGCGAGGCCGGCCAGGTCGAGAGCGGGAACGCCGTCGGCGTCGATCGTGTCGGAGAGCTCGAGGATCTCGAGCTCTCCCTCGGGCGATCGCCGCGCGAATACGAGGTCGAGCAGGTTCACCGTGCCCGACTCCACAAGGTCGTCGATCGCCTCGAGCACCGCTGGGCCCGGCCGGTCGCCGTCGAAGCCGATCGCGTAGAACTCGATCGGACCGTAATCGAAGGTTGTCATGTCTTCTCCTCTCGGGCGCTGACTAGGCCGACAGCGCCTTGGCCTTGAGCGTGTCGAACTCGGCCTGGCTGATCGTGCCGGCGTCCAGCAGCGACTTCGCCTTGGCGATGTCATCGGCGGCGCTCGGAGCGGAGCCTGCCGCCTGGCGGATGTACTCGGCCTGGGCCGACTGGATCGCCTGGGCCTGTGCGAGGGATCGCTTCTGCATGCCGGAGCCGCGGGCGATGAGGTAGATCAGTGCGGTCAGGAACGGCACGAAGATCAGAAAGAGGATCCACATCGCCTTGAGCCAGCCGTTCAGCTCATGGTCGCGGAAGATGTCGGCGATGATCGAGAACACCACCATCAGGTAGGCGACGAAGACGAAGACCCAGAAGATCCAGAGGATGAAGTCCCAAAAGCCCATGGTGTGCGGTCCCAATCGTTGGGACGGGCCCAGCGCCCGTCACTGGTACAGAACCTAGCGTCGCGCGTGCGGGCGCGACATCCCCCGATCCGCATGAAATCATGGCGGGCGCACAGGTGCGTTCACCGTTCGCGCGCGTGGTGCGGTGCGACGGCGCAGGATGCCGCGATCATGAGGGCATGACGTCAGACGACACCGCACGCCCCGGCCGGATCGCCGGCGTGCTCGCCGGTCTCGACCGACCGCTCGCGACCGGATTCCTCGTCACCATCGGCGTGCTCGGGGCACTGCTGCTGGGCAGCGCGCTCGGCGCCGTCTCGACGATCCTGGTCTACATCACGCTGGCGATCTTCCTCGCGGTCGCACTCGATCCGATCGTGCGGGTTCTCGAACGCCGAGGCGCCCGTCGGGGAGCCGCCATCGCGATCGTCTTCTGCGGATTCGCGCTGCTCATGGCGGCGTTCCTCATCTTCGTGCTCCCGCCGGTGATCGCGCAGATCATCGAACTCGTCGAAGCACTTCCCGGCGCGATCGCAGCCGTCCCCGAGTCGGACTGGTTCGCGCGGCTCAGCACCGAAGCGCAGACGGCCGTCTTGGCGGGTCTCGCAGAGCTGTCGAAGTGGATCACGTCGCCGTCGACGCTGGCGTTCCTGGGTGGTGGCCTCCTCGCGGTCGGTGCGGGGATCGTCGGCGGCATCTCGGCGGGGTTCATCGTGGTCGCCCTGACGCTGTACTTCCTCGCCTCGCTGTCCGCGACCAAGCGTGCGATGTACGCGCTGGCGCCCGCCCGCAGTCGCGCGCGGGCGGAGGATCTCACCGAGCGGATCACGACGTCGGTGGGCAGCTCGCTGATCGGTTCCGTCATCCTGTCGTCGATCAACGCGGGCGTCGTGTTCGTCTTGCATCTTGCGATCGGGCTGCCCTTCCCCGCGCTGATGGCGGTCGTCGCCTTCGTCATCACCCTCATCCCGCTCTTCGGGTCGGTGATCTTCTGGGTGCTCGGCACCGCGGTGGCGTTCTTCACCAGCCCGTTGCAGGCGCTGATCTTCGGCATCGCGTACCTGATCTACATTCAGCTGGAGTCCTACGTCGTGAGCCCCCGCGTGATGACCCGCGCGATCTCGATCCCGCCGGCCCTCGTGCTCATCGGGGCCCTCGTCGGCGGCACCCTGATGGGCGTCCTCGGTGTGCTGCTCGCCCTCCCCGTGATGGCCTCGATCCTGATCGTCGTCCGGGAGGTCGTGATCCCGCGGCAGGATCAGAAGGTCTGACCGGGGCGGGAGCGCTCCGACGCGGATCCCACAGATCGCGTGACGCGCTTGCGCCGTCTCGTCGACAGACTGTGCGGGTGAGCGTCCGGGCTCACCCGACGGGAGGCCACGCATGGGGAACGATCGCAGGCCGGTGCCGGTGCGCCGCACGGCGGCGGCGGCAGGAGCGCTCTCGCTCGCCGTCGCCCTCCTGGCGGGTTGCGCCGCGGAGATCAGCGACGTCGACGCGGCGCAGGCGAGGGTGACCGCGAAGGAGAAGGCGGTCGCCGAGGCCGAGACGGCGGCGGCCGACGCGTCGGCCGAGTTCTGCCGGTCGAGCGAGGACTACATCCGCGCACTCGACCGATACGGCGACGTGCTGAACGCCACCGCCCCGACCGTCGGCGACGTGCGCCTCGCGGGTGCGGATCTCGTCGAACCCCACGACGAGGCGGTGAGCAGCGCCGAGGCCGCCGCCGACGCGCAGCAGGACCTCGTCGCCGCTCAGCAGGAGCTGGCAGAGGCCCAGGCCGCGCTCGCGGCTGAAGACGCCGACCCGGCTGCCGTGGACGCCGCCGACGCACCGCTTTCGGAGCCGACGCCGCTCGCGCCCGCCGCCTCGGTCGACCGTGTCACACAGGCCGAGGCCGAATTCGCGCAGGCGCAGGACGGCATCGGCGACGGCACGCCGCTCGTCGACGCGGCCGAGCAGTTCAACAGCGCCGCGGTGACGCTCGAGATGGCGTGGCTGGTGCTGTTCGCGGATGCCGGATGCCTCACCGACGAGCGGCAGGCGCAAGCCGTCGCGGCCGTCCGCGCGTACACCTCGGCGCTGCAGCAGGACCTCACGACCGCGGGCTACTACGGAGGGGCGGTCGATGGCGTCTACGGACCCCTGACCACCCAGGCCGTCGAGGACCTGCAGCAGACGGCAGGGCTGCCCGTCACCGGGACGGTCGACAAGGCGACGGCCGAGGCGCTCCAGGGCGAGCTCGTCGCTCAGGGCGAGACGGCCGCGCAGGACGCGATCGCCTCGACCGCCGCCGTGCAGCAGACCCTCAAGCTCGCCGGATTCTGGGACGGACCGGTCGACGGCGTGTGGACGCCAGAGCTGACCGACGCCGTGAAGGACCTGCAGCTCGAGCTCGGCGTCGAGCCGACCGGCGCAGTGGATGCCGCCACGGTCCTCGCGTTCCAGGAGGCGCTGGCCGAACTCGAGCGCGTGGAGCCGGCGCCTTCCCCGACCGCGGAGGACGGCGAGGACGGATGAAGGATGCCGGGGCCCGCCGTCGCGCCGGCGGTCGCGGCATCCTTCGATCTCAGTTGAGGGCGGAGGTGAGCCGCATCACGCCGTCGAGGAACGTGGCCTTCTTGGGCTCGCGGCGCCACTCCTCGAGCGTGAGCTCACGACCGGCGTCGCGGTAGCCCTGCTCGACCGCGCGCATCGCCGAGACGAACGTCTCACCGCGCACGAGCAGCGAGACCTCGTTGTTCAGGCTGAACGAGCGGATGTCCATGTTGCTCGAGCCGATCACGGCGATGTCGTCGTCGATCGAGAAGTGCTTCGAGTGCAGGATGAACGGCGCGGGATAGAGGAAGATCCGCACCCCGGCCTCGAGCAGGGCGCTGTAGTACGAGCGCTGCGCGTGCCACACCATGAACTGGTCGCCGATCTCCGACACGAACAGCTGCACCTCGACGCCGCGCTGGCACGCGCTCGTGATGGCGTAGACCATCGCCTCGTCGGGAACGAAGTACGGGCTCGTCAGGATGATCTTCTCGGTCGCGCCGTAGATGAGCGAGAGGAACAGCCGCAGGTTGTTCTCGGTGTCGTACACCGGGCCGCTCGGCACCACCTGGCACATCAGCGCATCGGCGGCGGTCGACTGTGCGACCTCGGTGGCGGGCAGGTGCTCGGCCGCCGACAGGTCCTCGCCGGTCTCGATGAGCCAGTCCGACAGGAACACCGTGTTGACCTCGGCGACGACCGGTCCGGTCAGCCTGGCCATGAGCTCCTGCCACTTGAGGCCGCGCTTGATGTTCTTGGGTGAGTCGTACGTGCGGTCGATGAGGTTCTGCGATCCCATGAAGCCGACGCGGCCGTCGACCACGACGATCTTGCGGTGGTTGCGAAGGTCGGGGCGCTGGTACTTGCCCTGGAACGGCATGACCGGGAGCATCCACGACCAGGTCACCCCGATGCGATCGAGCTCGGCGAGCGTCTCCTTCGCGTTGGGGAGCCGCTTCGTCGAGAAGTGGTCGGCGAGCAGGCGCACCTTGACGCCCCGCGCGACCGCGCGCTCCATCGCGGCGAAGAACCCGCGCGTGGTGTCGTCCCACGCGACGATGAAGAACTCCACGTGCACGAAGTGCTGGGCGGTCTCGATCTCGGCGGCCATCGCATCGATCGACGCCTGGTAGTCGCCGTACAGCTGCGCCTCGTTGCCCCACGTCGCGGGGAGCGCAGTGAGGGTCTCGTTCTGCTGGACCACCCGCTGGAACCATCGCGGCCAGTCGGCTGGGCCTACGCGTCCGGAGGCTCCGGGCGACGCGCCAGCGGCGCCTGGAGGGGACGTGGGGACGACCTTCTCGAGCTGCTTGTCGGCGACGTTCCCACGGATCATGGCATCGATCCGCGCCTGTTCGCCCCGGCGCTTCGCCGGCAGGCGGAAGTTGCCGATGACGAGGTACAGGATGATGCCGACGCCGGGGAGGATGACGATCAGCAGCAGCCACGCCATCGCCGCCGTCGGCTTGCGGTCGCGCGGGATGTAGATGAGGGCCACGACCACGATGACCAGGTGCACGAGCACCGCCAGGCCCCACGACAGGTTCGCGCTGAGAAGGAGATCCACGGGGTCAGTCTGCCGTGCCGTCGGCCCGCAGACATCGCGCAGTGCACATGAAACGCCGGGGAGGTCAGGCGTCGCGGACGCAGCGGAAGCCGATGTGCGACATCCCGGTGTCCTCCGCCTGCGGCGAGCGCGCTGCCGGCCGGAAGCGCAGGCAGTAGTCCGGCGAGCACAGGTGCGACCCGCCCTTGAGCACGCGGCGGGGGATCGTCGGGAAGCCCTCCTGGGCGCTCGCCGCGGCGAGCAGGTTCTCGCGCTTGCCCGCGTCGACAGGCTTTTCCGACAGTCGCAGGTGCCGGGGCGTGTAGTAGTCGGTCGTCCACTCCCACACGTTGCCGGTCATGTCATACAGCCCGAAGCCGTTGGCGGCGTACGAGCCGACACGTGCGGCATCCCCGACCCCCTGGTTGTCGTAGGGGAAGCGCCCGAGCCACGAATTCGCCTGCGGGACGCCGTCCGGGTAGGGCTCGTCGCCCCACGCGAACCGGGCGCCGTCGAGACCCCCGCGTGCCGCGTACTCGTGCTCGGCCTCGGTCGGCAGGCGTAGACCTGCCCAGTCGGCGTAGGCGACGGCATCCTCGAAGGCGATGTGGACGACCGGGTGCCGCATGCGCTCGTCGATCGACGAGCCGGGGCCGAACGGACGACGCCAGTACGCGCCCGGCTGCCAGCGCCACCAGTTGCGCCAGTTCTGCAGATCGGTGGGACCGGCTGTCGGCGTGAAGACCATGGAGCCCGGCACGAGCTCGGCGGGGTCGGCGCCGGGGAACACGGCCGGGTCCAGCTCGCGCTCGGCGACCGTCACGTACCCGGTGTCATCGACGAACGCGGCGTACTGCTCGTTCGTGACCTCGAACCGGTCGATCCAGAATGCGCCGACCTCGCGTACGTGCACGGGCCGCTCGTCGTGGTAGAAGTCCTCGGATCCCATGCGGAACACGCCACCCTCGAGCAACACCATGTCGTGCTCGGGCGTGCGGTGTTCGGGCCGGCGTGCGGGGGAGGTCACGCGTTCCACCGTAGCCGGGGCACAGGTCAGAAGGCGCCGATGCCCTTGCCGATGAGGTTCGCGCCGATGACGAGCAGCAGCACGGCCATGATGACGGCGTTCTCCTTCGCGAGCCAGCCGCGCAGCGCGGCGAGCGGCGCCTTCAACCTGTCCGCGGCGATGAGGTAGCCGACGACCGGGACGAGGATGGTGGATGCCGCGATCAGCGAGAAGACCGCGATGACGACGACGATCGACCCCGTGTCGAGGTCGGCCGTTCCGATGTCGGTGCCGGCGGCAGCCGCGAGCAGCAGGTTCTTGGGGTTCAGGGCTGACAGCAGGAAGCCGAGGCCGAGCGCCTTCGCGAACGTCACCTGGTCGATCGCCTGCATCCACTTCGGGAGGGCCGGCTCCTTGTCCCCCTTCGGCCGGCCACGCCACTGGCGCAGCGCGAGCAGCAGCAGCAGCACGCCGAGCACCAGCTGGACGACGCCCCTGACCGGGTTGGAGTCATCGTCGTCGCCGGCGGGGAACACCGACGACAGCAGCGTGAACACGGTCACCGCGATGACGATGCCGGCGACCCAGCCGAGGAGGAACCCGACGCTCGTGACGCGTGCCCTCGGTGAGAGCAGCATCAGGATCGCGGCGATGATCGGGATCGGACTGATCGCCACGCCGACGGCGAGCGGGAGGATGTCTCCGATGACGGCGCCCATGCGAGGCCTCCTGACGGCGGTGCGGCGGCTGTTCGGCACCACCGTATCGTCGAGTGGCGGTCAGACGCCGTTGACGCGGTCGCGCCACTTCAGCAGCGGCTCGAGCGGCGAGAGGTCGTAGTCCGGTCCATCGATCGCCGGCACGATGAGCCGGAAGCCGAGCTCGTAGAGCCTGTCGGGGGCGTCGGCCTCCAGCAGCGGACCGAACCCGCGCACCGTGAAGCCGGTCGACAGCTCGATGTCGGCGGGGTCCCGTCCTTCGCGCGCACACCACTCGTGCATCACGCCGATCTTGCGGGGCAGATCGTCGAGCGGGGTGAACGTGTGCCAGATGTCGGCGTGCTGCGCCACCAGCTGGAGCGTCTTGCGCTCGCCCTGTCCGCCGATCAGCACCGGCATGCGGCGGGTCGGCGACGGATTCAGGCGGGCCCAGCGCGCGCGGATGCGCGGCAGATCGGCCGCGAGCGCGTCGAGTCGCGAGCCCACCGTGCCGAACGCGTAGCCGTACTCGTCGAAATCGCGCTGCGCCCAGCCTGAGCCGGTGCCGAAGATGAACCGGCCGGTGCCGGTCGCATGGGCGCTGATGTGGTCGACCGTCCGCGCCATGTCGGCCTGCAGGTCGGCGTTGCGGTACGGACTGCAGTTCACGAGCGGCCCGAACTCGACCCGCTCGGTCTGCTCGGCCATCGCCGCGAGCACGGTCCACGCCTCGTAGTGCTCGGCCTCGGTCGGCTCGGTGAGCGGGAAGAAGTGATCCCAGTTGAAGATCGCGTCGACGCCCAGGTCCTCCGCGCGCAGCACCGCGTCGCGGAAGGCGGAATATGGGGCGTGCTGCGGCGCGAGCTGCACTCCGATCCGCAGCGGACGGTGGTCGGCGGGATGCCTCGACTCGGTCACGCGGGGACCCCTCAGCCGCGCGGCTCGATGCGGAGCACGTCGGGCGATTCGCCGACGGCGAGATCGTCGACGACCCGCACGGTGCGCGCGAGGCCGTCGACCGCGCCGATGACGGTGCCGAAGCGTTCCCGATCGGAGCACACCGCGGTCACCGTCACGAAGTGCGTGCCCGTGTCCCACGTGTAGGTGGCGAACGGGGGCGTGCGCGGGTCGGGCGGGAGCGCCAGCTCGAGCTTCTCGCCGACGCCCAGGTGCGGATTGCGGAACGTCTCGGTGTCGTCGTATTCCATCGGCATCATCGCCCGGGCGGCGCGGAGGTCGTTCGTCGCCTGCTGGATCTGCGCCATCACGACGACGAGCTCGGCATCCGCCTTCCAGACCCACACGAGCACGCGGCCGGCCGCCTTGCGCATCAGGAACGGCGCGGCCTGGCTCATCGCCCACGCCGCGAACCCGCTCCCCGGACGCGCGCCGCCCGGCGAGCCCGCAGCCGCGCCGGGGCCGATCGCCGGGGCACTCGGATCGCCGAGCGCGGCGCCGGCCTGCGACAGCAGCATCCGGATCGCCGCCTTGCGATGGCGACGCCCACGGAAGCCGAGGGATTCGGTCACCGGCACCCACAGGTTGGGATCCGCATCGGCCTGGAGTCGGGGCATGCCTCCAGGGTACGTGGCGCGCCCCTGTGCGTTCCCGGGACGCGGGAACCCGCTCGGGTACAGTGGTTGCGCGCGTCAACCAACCCCGACCGACGCCCGCCCGCCGCACAGACAGGCCCTCATCCCGTGACCGATCCTGCGACGCCCGCCGACACCGCCGACGCCGCTCACCCGCGTCCGCTCACCATCCTCATCGGTGCCGACACCTTCCTCCCCCATGTCAACGGCGCCGCGCGCTTCGCCGAGCGACTCGCCGCCGGCCTCGTCTCGCGCGGCCACACCGTCCATGTGATGGCCCCGAGCGCCGGCCACCGCAACCACGGCACCTTCACCGAGACGATCGAGGGCCAGCCGATGACGATGCACCGGCTGCCGTCGTGGCGCTGGTATCCGCACGACTGGCTCACGTTCGTGCTGCCCTGGATGTCGAAGCACTACGCGCGCCGCGTGCTCGACGAGGTGAAGCCCGATGTCGTGCACATCCAGTCCCACATCGTGATCGGGCGCGGTCTCGCGCGCGAGGCGCGCAAGCGCGGCATCCCGATCGTCGCGACCAACCACGTGATGGCCGAGAACATCCTCGACTTCACCACGCTCCCCGACTCCCTCAACAAGGTGGCGGTCAAGATCGCCTGGGCCGATGCGAAGCGCACCTTCGACCTGACCCGCGCGGTCACGACGCCGACGCGCCGGGCCGCGGACTTCCTCGAGTCGACGATCGACATCCGCGGCGTCATCCCCGTCAGCTGCGGCATCGACGCGAGCAACTACACCGCCGACCTCACGCCCCGCGACGCCCACCGGCTCGTCTTCGTCGGCCGGCTCACGACCGAGAAGCAGATCGACGTGATCCTGCGCGCGATCGCCCAGCTCGACCCGGCGCTGGACGTGCACTTCGACGTCATCGGCAACGGCGACCAGCGTCGCAACCTCGAGCAGCTGACCGCGGAGCTCGGGCTGTCGGACCGCGTCCAATTCCACGGTCACACCACCGACGAGGAGCTGCGGAGCTTCCTGTCGCGCGCGAGCCTGTTCGTCATCGCGTCGATCGCCGAGCTGCAGTCGATCGCCACGATGGAAGCCATGGCCTCCGGCCTGCCGATCGTCGCCGCCGACGCGGTCGCGCTGCCGCATCTCGTGCACGACGGCGAGAACGGCTACCTCTTCCGCCCCGGCGACGTCGACGATCTGACCGCGAAGCTCACCACCGTGCTGACCCAGTCCCCCGAGGAGCGTCTGCGCATGCAGCGCGCCTCGCTCGAGGGCGTCAAGGTGCACGACATGCGCCGCACCCTCGACACGTTCGAGGCGCTGTACCGCGACGAGCCGTTGCCCGAGTAGCGCCCGTGCACGTCGTGATGTTCGGCGACCAGCACGCCGAGACGCTCGGCGGGGCGCAGGTCTCGATGCGACTGCAGCGGCGATTCCTCGAGAAGGCCGGCCACACCGTGACCATAGTGGCACCGGCCGTGCACGGGCAGCGGGGGCGCTCGATCGCGCCCGACGAGGCCTACCTCGACATCCCGTCGATCCCGATCACGCCCGACCGCGAGTACTCGATGTCGTGGCCCGGCCGGAGGACCGATCGATGGGTGGATGCCGCGCTCGCGGCGCGCCCGCCGGTCGACGTCGTGCACGTGCAGGCCGACTTCTGGGGTGCGTTCATCGGGCACCGCTTCGCTGCGCGGCAGGGACTCCCCGTCGTGCACACGATGCACAACCGCGTCGACGTGGGGATCGAGGCGACCGCGCCGTTCCCGAGGCTCGTGCTGCGGGTGCTGAACGCGTGGCGGCGGCGGGCGGTGCGTTCCGCGGCGCCGGGATCGGACGGCTGGGCGTACCTGCGCGGGCTCGCGTCCGGGGCATCCGCCGTCACGGCCCCATCGGCCCACTTCGCCCGGCGTCTCGAGCAGCACGGCGTCGTGCCGGGGGTGGTGCCGCCCGGCGCGACGGCGCCGGCCGGGGTCGACGTGATCTGGAACGGCATCGACGACGACCTCCTCGACGAGGTGCTCGCCGAACTCGCCCACCCCGATGCGAAACGGCGGCCGAGGTTCGTGTGGCTCGGCCGGATGAGCCCCGAGAAAAGGCTGCTGCCGTTCCTGGAGGCGCTCGCCGTGTCGGGTGTCGACGCAGACGTCGAGGTGATCGGGGGCGGCGGACAGCTGCGCGCCGCCCGCAAGGCCATCGACAGGCTCCGGCCGCGGGCGACGGTCGTGTTCGCAGGACGGATGCCGTACGCCCAGACACTGCGCAGGATCGCGGACGCCGACGCCGTCGTGCAGACCTCGATCGGGTTCGAGACGCAGGGGATGACGATCTTCGAGGCTGCGTCGCTCGGCACGCCGTCCATCGTGAGCGATCCCGATCTCGGCGCAGAGCTCGGGACGGGATTCTGGCCCGTCTGCGACGGCGTCACCCCGGACCCGTCGGTCGCTGCGCTCGCTGACGCGCTGCGCGCGGCGGCATCCGACATCGCCGCCGGCACGCCGCGTGTTCCCGACCCCGCGATCCGCGAGCGCTTCCGACAGTCGTCCCGGACGGCCGCGATGATCGAGGTCTACGAGCGCGTCACCGCGTGATCAGGCCAGCACCTGCACGAGTGCGCCGTAGAAGACCCCGCCGAGCACGGCCCACAGCGCGGTGACACCGATGCCGAGGCCGATCCCCGCGGCGCCCTTGGCGCGTCCGCGCAGCGCGAGCCCGATGCCGCCGCACGCGATCGCCGCCAGCGCGAGCGCGCCCTGCACGAGCGCGAAGGCGCCGAGGATCGCGCCGATGGCGGCGTAGTCGCCGGTGCGCATCATCGACGCCTGGACCACGAGCGACAGGCTCGAGGTGAGCAGGACGATGACGCCGAGGACCAGCGCGACGATGCCGAGCGCGTTGCGGGCTGGGCGCGTGACCGGGGCGGGCGCCCCGCCGTACCCCGCCGCCCCCGAGGGCGCGATCCCCGGGGGGACCGCTCCGTACGGCGCGGAGGGCTGCGGTGCGGCGAGGTGCGCCGCCGGCCGAGGGTCCGCCTGCCCGGCGGCGGGGCCGGGCTCGGGGGACGGCCAGGGCGTGTTCGAGGGAGTCGTCACGCCGCGAGTCTAGGGGCGTGACTCGGCATCAGGGGAGGCGCGTGCGATCGACCGGAGTCCGCCGGTAGCCGTCGCTGCGGAGGTTGACGATCGTCGAGGCGATCGCCACTGCGGAAAGGGCTGAGAAGAGAATCACCATCAACATGGCAGAAACGCTACGCTTGTGCTGCAACTGCCACGAGTGGCAGAATAGCCATGTCTCGTAGGAAAACTGCCAGGAGGTTCCTCGTGAAGACCGTCGCCTGCATCGTGATGGACGGGTTCGCGCCCTTCGAGTTCGGCGTGGCCTGCGAGGCGTTCGGCATCGACCGTGCCTCGGACGGCGTGCCGAACTTCGACTTCCGCGTCGTGACCGCCGACCCCGGGGTCGTGCAGTCCAAGCTGGGATTCTCGATCAACGTCGACAACGACCTGTCGTTCGCCTACGAGGCGGATCTCGTGGTGGTGTGCCCGACCCCGCGCGAGTACTGGCAGAACACCGACCCGCGCGTGCTCGACGCCGTGCGGGCGGCTGTGGCCCGCGAGGCCTGGGTGCTGAGCGTGTGCAGCGGGTCGTTCATCCTCGCTGCGGCGGGCGTGCTCGACGGCCGCCGTGCCACGACGCACTGGATGTACGCGCCCATCATGATGGCGATGTACCCGCAGATCGACGTCGACCCCGACGTGCTCTACGTGCAGGACGGCCGCATCATCACGAGCGCCGGCACCGCGGCCGGCCTCGACGCGTGCCTGCACCTGCTGCGACAGGAGCTCGGCGCCGAGCTGACCAACAAGATCGCGCGCCGCATGGTCGTCCCGCCGCAGCGCGACGGCGGCCAGGCCCAGTTCATCGACAAGCCGCTCCCCGCGACGACGTCGCTCTCGCTCGCCCCGGTCACCGACTGGATGCTCGACAACCTGCGCCTCGATCTCACGGTCGACCAGCTCGCGGCCAAGGCCCACATGTCGCCGCGCACGTTCGCCCGCCGCTTCAAGGCCGACTATGGCGCGACGCCGGCGGCGTGGCTCGCGCGGCAGCGGATCATCCACGCCCAGCGGCTGCTGGAGAAGACCGACCTCGGCCTCGATCGCATCGCGTATGAGAGCGGCTTCGGATCGGCCGCGGTGCTGCGGCAGAACTTCGCGCGCGTGCTGGGCACGACGCCCACCGCCTACCGCGCGCGCTTCTGCTGCGCGGACGAAGAGCGTGAAATGACGACGGATGCCTCGGCCTCCGCCGAAGTGGGAGCCGAGGCATCCGTTCTCGTCGCTTGACGGGCCCGCGTCAGGCCGTGCCCGTCAGAGCAGCGGGGTTCAGCGCGCCTTGAGCTCGCGACCGTGGACCGTGAGCGCGTAGATCACGAGGATGTCGAGCGCGAGGACCGTGAGCGAGAGCCAGGGCTGAGCGGCGATCAGGGTGAGCTGAGCGATCGCGTTCAGCGCGACCAGGATCACCGCGATGACGCGTGCCCACGTCGCACCGCCCCACAGTGCGAAGCCGACCAGGAGGATCAGCGCGCCGAGGATCAGGTGGAACCAGCCCCACGCCTCTATGTCGAGCGAGAACAGGCCCGCTTCGCCGAGGAAGTACGCGGTGTCGGGCCCGATGAGCGCCTGGAGTCCGTGGAAGATGTTGATGATCCCGGAGATGATGAGCAGGACGGCGGCGAACACGCCCCATCCCACCCAGCCGGTGACGGTGGTGTCGTTGTCGGTCATGGAGGATCCCTTTCAGGTTGGCGGAGTCGCTGCGCCCCGGGCAGGGCGCCGGTGCGGTACTCCGCGTAGCTCGATTCTGGGAGAAACCTGAGTGCCGCCGCGTCACGCAAGTCGCGTGAAATCCTGCGGGGGAGTCGTGTGCGCGGGCGCGTGGCGGGCGTCGGGAGGCGGCGCTCGCTAGCGTGGGCGCGTGAGTCTCGATCCGCGAACGTGGTTCTCGCGCAAGACGCTGCGCCGCGATCTCGTGGCGGGCGTCACGCTGGGCGTGGAGAGCGTGCCCGATGGACTCGCGCAGGGCCTCCTCGCCGGGGTCAACCCGCTCGCGGGGCTCTACGGCCACCTCTTCGGAATGGTCGGAGCCGCACTGTTCACCAGCAGCGCGCTCATGACGGTTCAGGTCACGGGCGCGATGGCGCTCATCGTCGCCGACGCCGACCTGCAGACCCGTGCCGACCCCGATCGCGCGCTGTACACGCTGGCAGTGCTCAGCGGAGTGCTGCTGGTGGTGCTCGGGCTTCTGGGCGGTGGACGGCTCGTGAGGTTCGTGCCCACCGCGGTGATGACCGGCTTCGTCACGGCGGTCGGGGTGAACATCGTGCTCGGGCAGCTGTCGAACCTCACCGGCTACGCGTCCGGCGGCGTGAACCGCATCGCCAAGACGCTCGACCTCGCGGCACACGTCCTGGAGTGGAACGTGCCGTCGCTCGTGGTGGGCGCCATCACGATCCTCATCATCGTGCTGCTGCAGCACACCCGGGTGGGCGCTCTCAGCCTCGTCGTGGCGGTGATCGTCGGCTCGCTCTGCGCGGTGCTGCTGAACCTGTGGGTGCCGCAGCCGGTCGTGGTGCTGCACGACCTCGTCGATGTGCCCGGCTCGCTGCCGACACCCGTGCTGCCCAGCCTCGACGACATCCTCTTCGTCTCGATCCCGGCCGTGTCGCTGACCTTCGTGGCGCTCGTTCAGGGAGCCGGCGTCTCGGCGGGGATCGCCTCACGCGACGGCAAGCCCGCCGATGTCTCGCGCGACCTCATCGGGCAGGGAGCCGGGAACATCCTGTCGGGGCTGTTCCGCGGCATGCCGGTGGGCGGGTCGTCATCGGGTTCGTCGCTCGTCATGACCGCCGGTGCGCAGACGCGGCTGGTGTACTTCCTCGCAGCCGGGGTCACGTCGCTCGTGATCCTGTTCGCCTCGGAGCTCGTCGCCTTCATCGCGATGCCTGCTCTCGCCGGCCTTCTGATCGTCGTCGGCGTGACGGCGGTGAAGCCCAGCCGGGTGTACTCCGTGATCAAGAGCGGGCCGCTTCCCACCGTGGTCATGGCGGTGACGTTCGTGCTCATGCTCGTCATCCCTCTCCAGTTCGCGGTGCTGGCCGGCGTCGGGCTCGGGATCATCCTGTTCGTCGCGCAGCAGTCCAACCGTCTCCGCGTGCGCCGAGTCGTCTTCGCACCCGACGGCCGGATGCGCGAGATCGACCCGCCGCACGCCATCCCGCCCCGGGAGATCGTGGTGCTCCAGCCCTATGGCAGCCTCTTCTTCGCAAGCGCTCCGACGTTCGAGCGACAGCTGCCCGCGGTGACCGCCGAGTCGCAGAACTCCGTCGTGATCGTGCGGCTGCGCGGCACCGATGACGTCGGGCTCGCGTTCGTCGAGGTGCTGCGGCGTTACGCGCACGACCTGGCGAAGGTGGGCTCGAGTCTCAAGCTCGTCGTGAGCGAGCCGGTCGTCGTGCGGCAGCTCGAGGCGGGAGGGCTCGCCGCCGACCTCGGCGACGACAACATCTACCGCGGCACCGAATGGGTGGGCGAGGCGCTGCGGCGGGCGTACGACGACGCGCGCGAGGAGCGCAACCGGTCCTGAGCCCTCAGTCGTCGAGGACGAAGGTCACTTCCAGCACGACCTGGAACGACGTGATCGCGCCGTCGTCGCACTCGACCTTCTGCTCCTTGACCCAGGCTCCGCTGACATTGCGGAGGGTCGCATGGGCTCGGGCGATGCCCTCCTTCAGAGCGGCCTCGAAGCTCTCGGGCGACCGGGCGGTGATGGTGGTGACGCGTGCGACCGACGTGCTGCTCATGATGAACTCCCTTGTTCGCGTGGGTCCAGGATCGTCCTGCGCGCACGTGGGATCAACCCCTCCTCTACCGCCGCGGGCGCGGCTTTGCTAAACTTGAGCCAGCACGACTCAAGTTTCGTGAACACAGACTTTCAGGAGAACGAATGAACGCACAACCCATGTCCGGGCAGGAGGACCAGCGCAGCGCGCTCGAGCAGTTCGGCATCAACCTCACCGACCGCGCCCGGCAGGGCAAGCTCGACCCCGTCATCGGGCGCGACAGCGAGATCCGGCGCGTCAGCCAAGTGCTGACCCGCCGCACCAAGAACAACCCCGTGCTCATCGGCGAGCCCGGCGTCGGCAAGACCGCCGTCGTCGAGGGCCTCGCGCAGCGCATCGTCGCCGGCGACGTCGCCGAGTCGCTGAAAGACAAGGAGCTCGTCACCCTCGACATCTCGGCGCTCGTCGCGGGCGCGATGTACCGCGGCCAGTTCGAGGAGCGCCTCAAGAGCGTGCTCAAGGAGATCACCGAGTCCGACGGGCGCATCATCACGTTCATCGACGAGCTGCACGTGCTCATGGGCGCGGGCGGCGGCGAGGGCTCGGTCGCGGCGTCCAACATGCTGAAGCCGATGCTGGCCCGCGGCGAGCTGCGCATGATCGGCGCCACCACGCTCAACGAGTACCGCGAGTTCATCGAGAAGGACGCGGCGCTCGAGCGCCGCTTCCAGCAGGTCTACGTCGGCGAGCCGAACGTCGAGGACACCGTCGCGATCCTGCGTGGCCTGAAGGGCCGGTACGAGGCGCATCACGGCGTGACGATCACCGACGGTGCGCTCGTCGCCGCGGCATCCATGAGCAACCGCTACATCCCCAGCCGCCAGCTGCCCGACAAGGCGATCGACCTCATCGACGAGGCGATGAGCCGCCTGAAGATGGAGATCGACTCGAGCCCCGTCGAGATCGACCAGCTCCGCCGCCAGGTCGACCGCATGCGGCTCGAGGAGCTCGCCCTGAAGAAGGAGAAGGACGACGCCTCGAAGGAGCGCCTGGCGAAGCTGCGCGAGCAGATGCGCACGGCCGAGTCGGAGCTGAAGCAGCTGGAGGCCCGGTGGGAGCGGGAGCGGGCAGGCCTCAACCGCGTCGGCGACCTCAAGAAGCGGCTGGATGCGGCGATCACCGAGCGTGATCAGGCGCTGCGCGCGGCCGACTACGCGAAGGCGTCGCGCCTCGAATACGAGACGATCAAGCAGCTGCAGGCCGAGCTCGACGCGGCGGAGAGCGCAGAGGCCGACCCGTCCGAGGAGCGCATGGTCAACGAGCAGGTGACCGACGAGGACATCGCGGCCGTCATCGCGGCCTGGACCGGCATCCCGGTGGGGCGCCTCCTCCAGGGCGAGACCGAGAAGCTGCTGCACCTCGAGGCCGAGCTCGGCAAGCGCATCATCGGGCAGAAGGATGCCGTCAAGGCGGTGTCCGACGCGGTCCGCCGCTCGCGCGCCGGCATCAGCGACCCCAACCGGCCGACAGGCTCGTTCCTGTTCCTCGGCCCGACCGGCGTCGGCAAGACCGAGCTCGCGAAGGCGCTCGCCGAGTTCCTCTTCGATGACGAGCACGCCATGGTGCGCATCGACATGTCGGAGTACGGCGAGAAGCACTCCGTATCGCGCCTGGTCGGCGCCCCTCCCGGATACATCGGCTACGAGCAGGGCGGTCAGCTGACCGAGGCCGTGCGGCGCCGGCCGTACAGCGTCGTGCTGCTCGACGAGGTCGAGAAGGCGCACCCTGAGGTGTTCGACGTGCTGCTGCAGGTCATGGATGACGGGCGCCTCACCGACGGCCAGGGCCGCACGGTGGACTTCAAGAACGTCATCCTGATCCTGACGTCGAACCTGGGCTCGCCGATCCTGATCGACCCGACGCTCTCGTTCGAGCAGAAGCGGGAGCAGGTGCAGGGTCTGGTCCGGCAGGCGTTCAAGCCCGAGTTCGTGAACCGGCTCGATGACATCGTCGTGTTCCAGGCGCTCACCGAGGACGATCTCGCCCAGATCGTGGAGCTCGCCGTGGATGCGCTCCAGCGACGGCTGCACGACCGGCGCCTGACCCTCGCGGTGACGCCCGACGCGAGGGCGTGGCTCGCCGAGCGCGGCTACGACCCGGTGTTCGGCGCCCGGCCGTTGCGACGGCTCATCCAGTCCGAGATCCAGGACCGCCTCGCGATGGCGCTGCTCTCGGGCGGCGTGCGCGACGGCGACGTCGTGCGGGTGGATGTCGCGGCCGACAGCTCGCAGCTCGTGCTGACGAGCGACGGCCCGGCGGCCGCGCCCGGCACCGACACCGACTCCGACGAGGACGAGGTCATCGAGGCCGAGCTGCTCGACGACTGAGGCGGCCGCCGCCGCTCCGTCCATCCCGCACGCGAAAACACCAGTCCGCGGCAAGACACGCCGGACCGCGGCATCCGTTACCGGCGTGTCGCCGTCACCGACTGGTGTCTTCGCAGCGGAGAGGGGCGAGTGGAGAGGGGCCGGTGAAGACGCGTGGCGGGGACTACGGGGGCGGCGGGCGGGGCGGAGGCGTGAGAGCATCGAGCGTGCGTACCGTCCGCGCCCTGTGGGGCTCGTCGCATCCGGGACCGACCCTCGTGGTCACGGCGCTCGCGCTCGCCCTCGGCGTCGCGACCGGGCTCGAGCCGTGGCGGCTGGTGCTGTTGACGGTCGCGGTGTTCGCCGGGCAGCTGTCGATCGGCATCTCGAACGATGCCCTCGACGCTCCGCGGGATCGCGCCGTGGGGCGCGCCGACAAGCCCGTCGCGCGCGGCGACGTGTCGGTGCGCGCGGCGTGGGTCGCGGCATCCGTCGCCCTCGCCGTGGCGCTGGCGCTGTCGGCTCCGCTCGGATGGCGCATGCTGGCGGCCCACGCCCTGACGCTCGGCTCGGCGTGGGCGTACAACGCGGGGCTGAAGTCGACCGCGTGGTCGATCGTGCCGTTCGTGGTGAGCTTCGGCACGTTCCCGTCCCTCGCGACGCTCTCCGCGCCGGTCCCGGCCTTCGCCGCGGGGTGGGCGTGGATCGCGGGCGCCGCGCTCGGGGCGGCCGTGCACCTGACGAACGTCCTGCCCGACCTCTCCGATGACGCGAGCACCGGTGTCCGCGGACTGCCGCACCGGCTCGGCCCGCGGGTATCGGCGGTCGTCGCCGCGCTCGCCGTCGTCGCGGGAGCCGTCGCGGTGCTCCTCGGAGCTGCGGGCGGGGATCTCGCCGCGGTCGCACCGGTGTCATGGGTGTTCTTCGCGGCCGTCGTGCTCGTCGCCGGCGCGACCGCGTGGCTCGCGGCGACGCGGTCGCCCTCACGCACGCTCTTCCGGCTGGTGATGCTCGCCGCGCTGCTGCTCGCGGCGCAGCTGGTCGCGTCGGGCAGCGCGCTCGCGGGGTGACGGAGGCATAGGCCGATCCGGCTCGGAACTAACTCTTCACAGATCGGCGCGAGTCTGGAAGTATCTTCCAAACGGAACGACCAGGAGGATCGACGATGCCCCTCGAACGCACACCACACGTCACGCCGCTCGAATCGCGCTCAGCCGGCATCGGCCGGCGCGGCTTCCTGACGCTCGCCGTCGCGGGAGCGGCAGCGTCCGCCTTCACCGTCACGATCGGCACGCTCAGCCCGACGCCCGCGTTCGGCTCGACCGCGGCCGCCACGGGGGACTCCGCCGTCGCACCCCGCAAGCGGGAGCTGCGGGCCATGTGGATCTCGTCCGTCGTGAACATCGACTGGCCCTCGCGCACGGGACTCTCCGCGGGCGACCAGCAGGCCGAGTTCCTCCACTGGCTCGACGTCGCCGAGCAGTTCAACCTGAACGCCGTGTTCGTGCAGGTGCGGCCGACCGCGGACGCGTTCTGGCCGAGCCCGCTCGAGCCGTGGTCGCAGTACCTCACCGGCGTGCAGGGCCAGGACCCGGGCTACGACCCGCTCGCCTTCATCGTCGACCAGGCGCATCGCCGCAACCTCGAGCTGCACGCCTGGTACAACCCGTACCGGGTCTCGATGGGCGCCGACCCGTCGAAGCTCGTGCCCGAGCACCCGGCCCGCGTGCACCCCGAGTGGATCTGGGCGTACGGCGGCAAGCTCTACTTCGATCCCGGACTGCCCGAGGTGCAGGAGCACATCCAGCAGGCGATCCTGCACTCCGTCGAGCACTACGACCTCGACGGCGTGCACTTCGACGACTACTTCTATCCGTACCCGGTCGCAGGGCAGACGATTCCGGATGCCGCGACCTACGCCGCGCACGGTGCGGGGTTCGCGAACATCGCCGACTGGCGGCGTCACAACGTGAACACGTTCGTGCACTCAGTCTCGCAGCGCATCAAGGCGCTGAAGCCGTGGGTGAAGTTCGGCATCAGCCCCTTCGGCATCTGGCGCAACCGGACGACCGACCCCCTCGGGTCGGAGACGGGCGGCTCGCAGTCGTACGACATGCAGTTCGCCGACACCCGCAAATGGGTGCTCGAGGGCTGGCTCGACTACATCAACCCGCAGATCTACTGGCAGTTCGGGCTCGCCGTCGCCGACTACGCGAAGCTCGTGCCGTGGTGGGCCGACGTCGCCGCGGCATCGGGCACGCACCTCTACATCGGCGAGGCGCTCTACAAGGTGACCTCGCGCGTCTTCACGGATCCGGCCGAGCTCTCGAAGCACCTGACGTTCGACCGCGAGATCGATGCGACCCGCGCCCCCGTGCACGGCAACGTGTACTTCTCGGCCAAGCACGTGCCCGCCGACCCGCAGGGATCGATGTCGCTCGTGCGCGCCGACCACTACTCGCACCCCGCGATCGTGCCGGCGATGCCGTGGCTTCCGGCGAGCCCCGTCCGCACGCCCGTGCTCGCCAACGCCGTGCACGGCGCCGGCGGAGTGACCGTGAAGTGGTCGGATGCCGCACCGCCGACTTCGCGGGCGACCTCGTTCGCGGTCTACCGGGTCGACGGCCACGCGAACGCGATCGACATCGACGACGCCGCGAACCTCGTGGCCACCCGGCGCGCAGAGCCGGGCGTGGTGCAGCGCTTCGTCGATGCGACGGCCGAGCCCGGCGCGACGTACACGTACGCCGTGACCGCCCTCGACCGGGTGTGGAACGAGACCGCGCCGAGCGGGGTGCGCGTCACCGAGTAGCGGCCCAGCGGCGCGGCCGGGGCTCAGGCGTCGGCGTCGGCGTCGAAGCCCATCGCGTAGGCGTGGGCGAAGAGGCGGTCGGCGGGCGGAGCGAGCATCGCCCGCACCGTCGCGCGCCGTGCCCGGTCGAGCGCGGCCGGCAACGGCCGGCCGAGCGCGGTGTTGGCCCAGGCCAGGCGCGCCGCGGCTGTCGCCGAGCGCACGCGCCTTTCCTCCCAGCGTCGCAGGTCGGCTTCGGGCGCCTCGTCGCTGCGGATCCATGCGGCCAGGAGGGGCGCGAGCGTGACGGCGTCGAGCAGGCCGAGGTTCATGCCCTGCCCGCCGATGGGACTCACCTCGTGCGCGGCGTCGCCGATCGCGAGCACCCGGCCGTTGCGCAGGCGCGGCGCGACGAACCGGCGCACGCCGAAAGCCGTCGCCTGCTCGACGGCGTCGGCGGCCGCCGTCTCGCCCCGGCGCTCGAGCGCCGCCCGCAGCCGGCGTGCGCGTGCCGCGGGATCGGGGTCGGCGCCGGGATCGTCCCACGCGACGAACCGCCGTGCGCCGCCCGGCAGCGGGAACGACTCGAGCACCCCGTCGGGGTCGAGGTGCACGATCGCCACCTCGGGCTCGGCGCGGGCGCCGGCCGCGGCATCCGTCATCAGATACCGGTCGCGATACTCACGCGGGCGCGCCGCTGCGGGCCGGTACACCAGGCCACGCCCTCCCGCACCCGCCGCGACCACGACGATGCGGCTCTCGAGCTCGATCGGCCGTCCGCCGACGCCTGCGCGCACGCGCACGCCGTGCGGGCCCGGCAGCACCGTCATCACGTTCACGCCGCGGCGCGGCTCGGGCGCGTCTGCGGCGAGCACCGCCTCGGTCGCCGACTGCGGCAGCGTCGCGACGAACGGGAACCTCGTCGCCACCCGGTCGAACCGCACGACCCCGAGCAGACGCCCGCGGCTGCGCGCCTCGCCGCGGCCCACGCGCACCGCGTCCGCGAGCAGCCGCTCGGTCACACCCGACGCCTCGAGCGCCGCGAGCACCGGAGCATGCACGCCGATCGCGCGTGTGCCCTCGCCGGCGCCGGGTCGCCGTTCGAGCACCTCGACGTCGATCCCGCGCCGCGTCAGCTCCCCCGCGAGCAGCATCCCGACCGGCCCCGCTCCGACCACGGTGACGTCAGCCACGATCGCCCCCCGCCGCCCGTGGTTCGGGTGGCGCGTTGTGTCGCATCGGAGGTGCGGATGCGGCGTGTCGTGACACCTGAGCGAGGCCGAGGCGCCGGATGCTGCGCCCCGCAGCCGAGGGACCGTCGAGGTCAGCCATGGCCGCGGCCCTCCGCGAGCAGACGGAACGGCACGGGGACCGACACGGTCCACACGCCGGGCACGTCGCGCTCGAGCGTCTCGGCGAGCTCGGCGCGCGTGTAGCTTCGGCGGATCGAGCGCAGACCGTCGGTGCGCAGGAACGTCCCCGGGGCGAGCGGCGTGATGCCGACGGCGTAGAGCCCGTAGGCCACACGGCTGCGGGCGATGTCGCTGTGCAGCACCATGCCGCGCGACAGGGCGGTGGATGCCGCCACGAATCCCGGCAGCTCGGCCCCGAGATGATGCAGCACGTGGTTCGACAGCACCACGTCGAACAGGTCGCCCGCGGCGACGAGGGTCGCGGCATCCGTGCACCGGAACGTCACCTCGGCCGGACGCGGACGCTCGAGTGCGGCCCGATGCGAGCGCTCGTCGGGATCCGCGCCGGTCCACGAGACCTCCAGGCCGTCGCGCCGCGCCGCTTGGGCGAGGCGCACGACGATGTCGCCGCCGCCCGAGCCGAGGTCGAGCACCCGCGCCGGGCGTGACAGCGACGCCAGGTAGGGGCCCAGTGTCGACCGGTAGACGGCGCCCCACCCCGCGACGAGCCGGTTCACGGTGTCGAAGCGGCGGAGCGTCGCGCGCAGGCGTGCGGGGTCGCAGCGCGGGTCGTCCATCAGCTCGGTGAGAGCCTCGTCGCGCGCGGCCAGCGTCATCGCGCTCCCGTCACGCCGGGACCGCCACGGCGGCCGCCGCGGCCGCCGCCGAATGCCGCGGTGCCGGTGCGCGCTTGGTGAGCATCGCCGACTCGACCGTCAGGCCCGGGCCGAACGCGAGTCCGGCGACGCGGGCCCCGTCGGCCACGGAGTCGTCGCGCAGCAGGTCGCGCAGGATGAACAGGATGGTGACGCTCGACATGTTGCCGTAGTCCCGCAGCACGGCGCGCGACGCGGCGAGGGCTCGCGGGTCGAGCGCCAGTCCCGTCTCGACCCGGTCGAGCACGCTGCGGCCGCCCGGGTGGACCGCCCACACGTCGGGCGGCCGGTCGTCGCCGACGAACCGGTCGACCGCACCGCGGATCTCGCGCCCGATGATGCGGGGCACCTCCGCCGACAGCACCATCTCGAAGCCGTGGTCGCCGATGGTCCACACCATGTCGCTCTCGCCCTCGTCGGTGAGCGCGGTGCCGAACCGGTCGAGCTCGAGCCCGCCCGGTCGGCCGACGTCCGCGGAGGTCACGACCGCGGCGGCCGCGCCGTCGGCGAAGACGGATGCCGCGACGATTTGCTGCGGGTCGTCCGAGGCGCGCACGTGCAGCGAGCACAGCTCTGTGCAGACGACGAGCACGACGGCGTCCGGCTGCGAGTGCGCGAGCCGTGCCGCGAGGCGGAGGGCCGGAAGCGCGGCGGCGCAGCCGATGAAGCCGAGGTGGTAGCGCTCGACGGTGGTCGGCAGGCCGATGTCGCGCACGAGCCGGTAGTCGGGCCCGGGCGCGAAGAAGCCCGTGCACGAGACGGTCACGACATGGGTGACGACGGATGCCTCGATTCCGGCATCCGTCAGTGCCCGCGTCGCCGCCTCCGCCGTCAGCGCCGGCGCGAGGCGGGTGTAGAGGTCGTTGCGCATGCCCGTGGTCGGTGACAGCAGCACCCCGGCGCTGTCGAGGAAGCGGCGGCCGGCGTCGTCGGGCGCGGCCGCCTCCCCGAGCTCGGCGAGCACGGTGTGCCGCTGCTCGATCGCCGACGCACCGAAGGCGGCATGGATGCGACGACGCGCGAGCCGGTCGAGGCCGGGCTGGTCGGCGAACAGATCGCGCACGTGGTCCTGCGGGATCCGCGTTGCGGGAACTGCGGTGCCGATCGACACGATGCGGGCCGTCATGGAGCCACCTAAGCACGGAGAGGCGGCGCGGCGGCAGAGGTTGCGCGATGTCTCCCGGCGGGTTATCGGTTTCGCGCGCGCTGCGTCGAGGGAGACGCCAGCCTCGGCCCGCACCCTGCGCGGCGGGCCGAGGCTGGGCCCGCGCGCCCGGAGGGGGCGTGGGGATCGCGGTCTGATCAGCTCGACTCGGGTTCGTGCTCGGCGTGCACGTCGGGCAGCTCCCGCAGTCTCCAGAACGGGCCGATGACGACGAAGAGGCACGCCAGCAGCTCGCCGGTCGCCGCGAGCCACAGCGTCGGGACGGTGCCGATCCACGTGCCGAGCGCACCGGCGAGCAGGGCGCCGATCGGCATGACGCCCCACACCACGAAGCGGATCGAGGCGTTCATGCGGCCGAGGAGGCGCGGCGGCGTGATGCGCTGGCGGAAGGTCACCTGCGTGACGTTGTACAGCAGGATCGTGAAGCTCATCACGAAGAACTGGATGACGAGCAGCGGGAAGGCCAGGGCCGGCACGAGCGAGATCGCCGGCAGGAAGAAGGGCGCCAGCGAGAACGCGATGGCGCTGACCGGGATGGCGCGCGCCTCGCCGAGGCGCTTGACGATGTGAGGGGTCGCGATCGCGCCGAGCAGGCCCCCCACGGCTGACAGCGAGAACACCACGCCGAGCATCTGCGGCGTGAGCCCGAGCTCGCGCAGCGCGAAGATCGGCAGCAGGGTCGTGGCGATCGTGCCGAAGAAGTTCGCCACGCCGGTGGTGCCGACGATGCGCCGCAGCAGCGGGTTGCCGAACACCCAGCGCAGGCCCTCGCCGATCTCGTGGACGAGCGGCTTGTGCTCCTCGGGCGCACGCAGCGTCTCGTGGTCGCGCGTGAACAGCAGCGCGATGAACGAAGCGACGTAGGTGCCGACCGTGATGAGGATCGCGAGCGGCGCCGCCAGCACGCCGACGAGCCATCCGCCGAAGGCGGGGCCGGCCAGACCCGCCAGCTGCTCGGTGGACTGCAGCTTTCCGTTCGCCTCCGCGATCTGGTTCGTGCGGACGAGCGAGGGGATGAGGCTCTGGTTGGACACGTCGAAGAACACCGTCGCGACGCCCATCACGAGGGCGACGAGGATCATGTGCCAGATCTCGAGCACGCCCAGGAGGGCCAGCACGGGCAGCGTGGAGAGCGCGACGGCCCGCACGGCGTCGGCCCAGATCATGACGTGGCGCTTGCGCATGCGGTCGATCCACGCACCCGCGGGGAGCCCGACGACGAGGAACGCCGCGACCTGCGCCGCGTTCAGGAGCCCGACCTCCCACTCCGTCGCGTTGAGGATGAGCACTGCGAGCACGGGGAGCGCGAGCTCCGTGATCTGGGCGCCGAACTGGCTGAGCGCCTGGCCGCCCCACATCGTGAGGAAGTTGCCGTCGCGCCACAGCGAGCCCTTCGGCGCGGGCGTGGCGGCGGCGGCCGCGGCATCCTGATCCGACTCGACGGCGTCATCGGCGCTCGCGCGGGAGGTGAGGGTGGAGGCCTCGGCACGGGCCTCGGCGACGGCTTCGTCGATCGCGGAGTCGAGCCCGCCCGGCTCGTCTGATTGGGACATGTCAATCAGTGTGCGACACCGATTGAGAACTGTCAATCACTCTTGTACGCTAGCCCCATGGCGGACGATCGCGAAGAGCGCATCGAGCTGCGGCGCGGCGATCCCGAGGCCGAGGCGCGCATGCGCGCGCTGAGTTCGCCGCTGCGGCTGCGCGTGCTGCGACTGTGCGCGTTCGAGTCGCGCACGAACAAGGAGCTGGCCGGGCTCCTCGGCGTCAACCCCGGCACGATGCTGCACCACGTGCGCACGCTCGTGCAGACGGGGTACCTCGCCGCCGAGCCCGAGCGCAGCGGTGCGCAGGGCGCCAGGGAGGTGCCGTACCGTGCGACCGGCCTGTCGTGGCGCACCTCGATGCCGGGCGGGTCGTACGTGCTCGTCGAGACGTTCCTGCAGCAGATCGAGGGCGTCGCCGACGAGGACCTCGACGCGACGTGGCTCGGGCTCAAGCTCAACGGCGAGCACAAGAGCGAGTTCCAGCACCGCCTCTACGCGCTGGTGAACGAGTTCAAGGAGCGCGGGCCCGACCCCGACGGCGACACGTACTCGTTCTTCAGCGCCCTCCACCCCGACGACAACCCGCCGGCGCGGGCGCCCGCGGACGTCGAGAAAACAGGCTGAAGCGGCCCACACGTCTTCCCCGCAGCGGAAACCGGCGGATTCTTCCTGCATTCTCAACGCCGCGCCGCGCCGCCAGGCGCCTAGCGTGGGCCCATGGGCACTTCGACAGCCGACCTCTACGACGAACGCGGCGACGGGCTCGACTCGCTCGCGTTGCAGCTACACGACGTCGGCGGGCGGATCGCGTTCGACGGACCGATCCGCACGGTCCGCTGCCATCGCGACAACGCGCTGGTGAAGTCCGTGCTCGCGACGCCGGGCGAGGGCGCCGTGCTGGTGATCGACGGCGGCGGATCGCTCGAATCGGCCCTCGTCGGCGACCTGATCGCGGCCTCGGCCGTCGCGAACGGCTGGGCGGGCCTCATCGTGCACGGAGCCGTCCGCGACACGGCGGTGATCGCGACCCTCCCGCTGGGGGTCAAGGCGCTCGGATCGAATCCGCGCAAGAGCGCCAAGGAAGGCATCGGCGAGGTCGATGTGCCCGTCACGATCGCCGGCGTCGCCTTCGTGCCCGGTCGGCACGTGTGGGCGGACGCCGACGGCGTGCTCGTGGAGCGCTGAGCCGGCCGTCGCCGGTCGCTCAGGGCAGCTTCGGCCATTCCTCCGGGCCGAGCGAGCCGGCCGGGTACTCCTCGAGCGGCACGCTGCCCGCCCGCCACGCGGCCAGCACCGGGTCGACGATGCGCCACGACTCCTCGGCGGCGTCGCCGCGCACCGCGAGCGTCGCGTCGGCGTCGAGGATGCCCGACAGCACCTCGCCGTAGGCCTTGAGCGCACCCGCGCCGAGGTCGGCCTCGAGGAGCGCGCGCTCCAGCTCGAACGGGTCCTCGCCGCCGTTGACGTTGAGCTCGAGGTCCATGCGGTCGGGGCCGAGCGAGAAGCGCAGCACCGACCCGGGTGCGTCGCCCTTGAGGCCCTCGGGCACGTGGTTGACGGGCCGGAAGGTGACGACCACCTCGCCGTCCTTGCCGGCGAGCGCCTTGCCGGATCGCAGCGTGAACGGCACGCCCTCCCACCGCTCGTTGCGCACCTCGCACGTGAGCTCGGCGAGCGTCTCGGTGCCCCGGGCCGCATCGACACCGGGCTCGTCGACGTACGACGGCAGCCTCCGGTCGCCCACGACGCCCTCGATGTACCGCGCTCGCCGAGAAGCTCTCGCCGGGTCGTCGCCCCACACGTGCGTCGCCCGCAGCACCGCGGCCGTGGCATCCCGCAGATCCCGCTCGTGCAGCGTCGACGGCGGCTCCATCGCGAGGATCGCCATCACCTGCAGCAGATGGCTCTGGATCATGTCGGCGAGGGCACCGGCACGGTCGTAGTAGCCCGCGCGTCCCTCGAGTCCGAGCGTCTCGTCGTATCGGACCACGACCGACTCGATGTGCTGAGCCGACCACACCGGCGCGAAGATGCGGTTCGCGAAGCGGACGCCCAGCAGGTTCAGCGTCGTCGATCGACCGAGGAAGTGGTCGATGCGGAAGATCTGCTCCTCGGGCACGAGCCGCGCCAGGGTCGCGTTGAGCGCGCGTGCGCTGGCCTGGTCGACGCCGAACGGCTTCTCGAGCGCGAGCACCGTGCCTTCGGGGATGGCGACGTCGGCCAGCGCCGTGCACGCCGCCGCCGCGACGGCGGGCGGCACCGCGAAGTACAGCGCGAGCCGGTCGCCGGAGTCGGCCATCAGCGTCGTGAGGTCACGAGGGTCGGTGATGTCGGCACGCTGGTAGGTCGTCTCGGCGACCGCGTCGAACGCGTCGGCGAAGCCCGCCGAGGTGAACGCCTCGCGCACGACCTCCCGCCAGCGGTCGTCGTCCCAGTCGTCCATGCCGGCGCCACGCAGGCGGATCCGGCGGTGCGGCTCGAGCGTGAGCAGCTGTCCGAGCGCCGGGAGCAGGAGTCGTGAGGTCAGGTCGCCCGTGGCGCCCAGGATCAGAAGCGTGGTCTGCGGCTCCGCCATGCGCCCAAACCTACCCGGCGCCGAGTCGAGGGCGACAGACAAGGATGCCGCGGCCGGCGCAGAGCGCCGGGCCGCGGCATCCGGAATCCCGCGTCAGCGGGCGAGGGCCTCCGCGAGCTTCACGCGGCCGCCCATGCGCAGCAGCGAGTTCTCGTAGATGCGCGCGCCGACGAAGATCGCGGCGACGCACGTGGCGACGAGGATCGCGAGCGACACGAGCGGCTCCCACCACAGCGCCTCGCCCAGGAAGATGCGCATCGGCATGCCGACCGGCGCCGAGAACGGCACGTACGACATCACCGCCAGCACGACGGGGTTGTCGTTGAAGAAGATCACCAGGAAGTACGGCGCCATGATGAGCATCGTGAGCGGCGTCGTGGTCGAGCCGATGTCCTCCATGCGCGACACCATCGACGCCGCCGCCGCGAACAGCGACGCCAGCAGGATGAAACCGAACAGGAAGAACACCGCGAACCACGCGATCGGCGCGCCGAGTCCCTGCAGCAGGGCGGTCTGGTCCGTCACGGTGAGACCCACGATCGCGATCGCGGCGAGGATGAGGATCTGCGCCATCGCGAGGACCGTGTTGCCGATGACCTTGCCCGCCAGCAGCACCCGCACCGGGATCGCCGAGATGAGCAGCTCGACCACGCGGGTCTGCTTCTCCTCGACGACGCTCTGGGCGATCGTGCCGCCGAACATCGACGCGGCGAGCAGGAACACGATGCCGAAGCCCACCGCGGCGATGTAGCCGAGCGCGGGGTTGGTGGCGTCGGGGCTCAGCAGCTCGACCGGCGGCAGCTGCGCGAGCTGCAGCAGCAGCTGCGTCGGTGCGTCCGACTCGGCCACCACGGCGAAGCCGGTGGGCGACGAGGCGTCGCCCACGATCGCCGCGTCGACGTCGCCGTCGGCGACGAGCGCCTCGGCCTCGGCGCGGTCGGCGACATCGGTGATGTCGAGATTGTCGACGCCCGCGACGTACTGCGTCGCGTCGGAGGTCACCGCGACCGGCGTGCCGCTGGCGTTGGAGGCCTGGAACCCGGCCCAGATGACGAGCGCCAGCGCACCGAGGAAGAGGATCGCGGTCGAGATGACGAACGCCTTGCTGCGCAGCTTCGAGCCGATCTCGCGCTCGGCGACGAGCCACACTCCCTGCGCGGCGCTGAGCGACGGGCCGGCGGTCTGGACGGTGCTCACTGGATGACCTCCTTGAAGATCTGGGCGAGGGTGGGATGCTGCGGCGCGAAGCTCGCGACATCGCCCTGCTCGACGGCGCGGCGCAGCACGCGCTGCGCGGTCTCGTCGCTGTCGGCGTCGAACACGGCGTATCCGCCGTCGAAGCTCAGAACCTCGACGCCGGGCTCGGTGCGCAGCCACCCGGCGTCGCCCGCCGAGACGAGCTCGTAGCGGCGCGTGGAGTGCTGGGCGCGCAGCGTGTCGCGCGGACCGGCGGCGCGGATCGTGCCGCCCGCGATGATCACGAGGTCGTCGCACAGCCGCTCGACGACATCGAGCTGGTGCGACGAGAAGAGCACGGCGGCGCCGGCGGCGGCGCGCTGCTGCAGCACGCCGGCGACGACGTCCACCGCGAGCGGGTCGAGCCCCGAGAACGGCTCGTCGAGGATCAGCACCTCCGGGTCGTGCACGAGCGCCGCTGCGATCTGCGCGCGCTGCTGGTTGCCCAGAGACAGCGTCTCGACGTAATCGCCCAGGCGCTCGCCGAGTCCCAGCCGCTCGAGCAGCGCGGTGGCGCGGGTCGCGGCATCCGTCTTCGAGAATCCGTGCAGCCGCGCCAGGTACACGATGTGCTCGAGCACCTTCATCTTGGGGTACAGCCCCCGCTCCTCGGGCATGTAGCCGAAGCGGCGGCGATCGGATGCCGTCACCTCGGCGCCATCGAGCGTCACGGTGCCGGCGTCCCGGGCGAGCACCCCCAGCACGATCCGCATGGTGGTGGTCTTGCCTGCGCCGTTGCCGCCGACGAAGCCGGTGAGCCGGCCCGGTCGGACGTCGAACGACACCTCGTCGAGCGCGCGGCGGCCCGCGTAGCTCTTGGTGATGCCTCGCAGCTGCAGCATCGTGTCTCCTCTGGTCGGAATCGTGAGACCCACGCTACGGACGGCGGCCGCCGCATCCCTCCCCCTGGAGGGGGATTCCCCGCCGGTCCCTCGTACGGGGGAGGAACCCGTGTGACGCGGGTTTGCATTCTCTGGAATAGAACTCGGATACATGTGCTTGCATGGAAGTGGAATGTCCACGGTGGTCCCCGCCGGGGACCGCTTTGTCTTAAGGAGCCTTATCCATGACCGACCGGACCATCGGCTACATCGTCGGCAGCATCTCGTCGACCTCGATCAACCGCCGCCTCGCGAAGGCGCTCGAGCGACTCGCGCCCGAGGGCACGACGCTCGTGGAGATCCCGATCAACGACCTCCCGTTCTACTCGCCCGACTTCGACGCCGACTTCCCGCAGGTCGCGCGTGACTTCAAGAAGGCGATCGAGGACGCCGACGGCGTCATCATCATCACCCCCGAGTACAGCCGCTCGATCCCGGGCGTCCTGAAGAACGCCCTCGACTGGTCCGCGCGCCCGTGGGGCCACGCGTCGTTCAACGGCAAGCCCACCGCCGTCATCGGCACCTCGCAGGGCGGTATCGCGACCGCCGCTGCGCAGCAGCACCTCAAGGCCATCCTCAGCCACTACAACGCCCCGACGCTCGGCCAGCCCGAGGGCTTCGTCCAGACCACGCCCGGCCTGTTCACCGAGACCGGCGAGGTCACCAACGACCAGACCGCCGAGTTCCTGGTCGGCTACCTCGAGGCGTTCGGCGCGCTCGTCGACCGCTACGCGCCCGCGCGCGAGGCCATCGCAGCCTGACCTCCTCCTCCCGCCGGCGGATGCCTCGCTCCTCGCCCCCCCGCGGGCCGGGGTTCGAGGCATCCGTCGTTCCCCCCCCGGTTCTCTTGCGCCCGGCGCTCCTCTGCCGGTGCTCCGCGGTCGGCTTCCGCGGACTACCGCCCCCAGTCCGCACACGTTGTGACTGCGGAGCGAATGGTCCGGGTGCTCCGCAGTCGGTTTGTGCGGGTTGCCGCGGTTCGGTCGCGCACTTCGTGGCCGCGGAGCGAGTGGGGCGCGGCGCAGACGGGGCTCAGGCGAGGCCGTGGCGGTGGGCGTACACGACCGCGGCGACGCGGTCACGGGCGCCGAGCTTCTGCAGGACGTTCGACACGTGGGTCTTCACGGTCGCCTCTCCGATATAGAGGCGCTGTGCGATCTCGGCGTTGCTCATCGCCTGCGCGACGAGCCGCAGCACCTCGGACTCGCGTTCGGTCAGCTCGACGCGGACCGCTTCGCCTCCCGGCGGCTTGAGGGAGCTCTGCTGCTCGCCTCTCGCGAAGTGCTGCCCCGGGCGGCCGTTCGCGATGGGGGAGCGGTCAGGGGTGGAGACAGGGGAGCGGTCGGGATCGCCCGGCACGGCGAAGCGGGCGATCACGCGCCGCGTGACCTCGGGGGCCAGCAGTGCGTCGCCGGCGGCGGCCACGCGCACGGCGTTCACGAGCTCCTCCGGGCCGGCGTTCTTCAGCAGGAACCCGCTCGCGCCCGCGGCGAGGGCCTCGAACAGGTAGTCGTCGCGGTCGAAGGTCGTGACGACGACGACCGCCGCGTCCACCCCGCCGTCGGCGACGATGCGCCGGGTCGCCTCGAGGCCGTCCATGTCGGGCATCTGCACGTCCATGCAGATCACGTCGGGACGGAGAGCGGATGCTGAGGCCACCGCCTCCCTGCCGTCCGACGCCTCGCCGACGACGACGATGTCGCTCGCGGCCTCGAGGATCATGCGGAATCCCGCGCGCATCACCGCGTGGTCGTCGACGAGCAGCACGCGGATCGGATCGCCGCTCACGCGCGGGCCTCCGGCGAGACGGCGGCACGCAGCGGTACGCGCAGGCGCACCAGGAATCCGCCGCGCGGGCGGGGTCCTGCCTCGAGCGTTCCCCCCGAGGCCAGCGCGCGCTCGCGCATGCCGACGAGGCCCAGGCCCGGACGCATCGCCACGACCGCCCGGCCGGTGTTGGTCACCTCGAGCTCGATGGCGTCGTCGCCGTAGCGCAGGCGCACGTCGGCCGAGGCATCAGGCCCGCCGTGGCGGCGCGCGTTGGTGAGCGCCTCCTGCGCGACGCGATACACGTTGACCTGCACGAGATCGGGCAGCGGCACCGGCTCGCCGACGACCGTCAGGGTGGTCGGCAGACCGTTGTCTTCGGCGTGGGCGACGAGCGCCTGCAGGCCCGACAGCTGCACGGTGGAGCCGCCCTCGTGGTCGCCTTCGGGCGTCCGGAGCGTCTCGAGCAGCTGGCGCAGCTCGTCGAGGGCCGATCGGGCGGATGCCTCGACCCCGAGCAGTGCGGAGCGCGCGGCATCCGGGTCGCGGTCGAGAACGGCCCGCGCCGCGCCCGCCTGCACGCCCATCGCCGACACGTGGTGCGCCACGACGTCGTGCAGCTCGCGGGCGATGCGGACGCGGTCGAGCGCGACCGCCTGGGCGGCCGTGACCTCGCGCTCGCGCTCCAGCTCACGCGTGCGCTCCTCGAGCGCCGCGCGCTCCATCGCCGATGCGTATGAGCGATCGCCGAGATAGTACGCCCCGCCGAAGAACGCCGCGTTGACGAGGAACTGGATCAGCATGTACGCGGCGAACGGCGAGAACAGCCCGCTGCGGGAGAGGAACTCGTCGGACGGGTCGATGGCCGCCTGGAACGTCGTGATGATGAGCCACACGAACATGCCGACGATCACGGCGATGCGCACGTACATCGCGCGACGGCGGTCGTCCACCCACGCGCCCACGGTATACATCGCGATGAACAGCGAGATCTGGTTGACGTACATCTCAGGGATGCGCGCCGAGATGCCGACGAAGAAGACGATCGCGATCGCGACCAGCGCGACCTCGGGGAAGCGGCGCCGGATCGCGAGCGGTGCGGTCAGGGCGAGCGCGTACAGGAGCGCCCACCCCATGCTCGGCGCGCTGTCGTCGCCGAAGAATCCCGCCACCGACCCGAGCGCGGAGCTGATGACGGCGCCGACAAGGAGCGCACCGGCGAGCCATACGTCGTTGCGCAGCTCCTGCGCAGCCGGCGGCGGCCGGTGCGCGGGGCGGGTGACAGGGGTGTCGAGCATGCCCTCAACGGTAGGCGGCGGCCCTCGGTCTCGGCATCCGTCGTGCGGGGGAGAAAGTCGATTGCTTGTTATTGACAAGCAGGGTTGTTATTTGCAAGCATCGGCGTATCGGGGCTGGACCCCGAACCGCACCTCGAGCAAGGAGCACGGCAATGACGCACATCTTCGTCAACATCCCGACGATCGACCTCGAGAAGGCGAAGACCTTCTACACGGCGCTCGGCGCCGACATCAATCCGCTGTTCACCGACGAGAACGCCGCGTGCATCGTGTGGGACGAGAACGTCTTCTTCATGGTGGTCACCAAGGATTACCTCGGGACGTTCACCGACAAGCCGATCGCCGACCCGAAGTCGGTTGCGCAGACGCTGGTCGCGCTGAGCCGAGAGTCGCGCGACGAGGTCGACAAGACCGTCGAGGCGGCGCTCGCCCACGGCGGCACGGAGCCCAAGGAGGCGCAGGACTACGGCTTCATGTACAGCCGCCAGCTCGAGGATCCCGACGGCAACATCGTCGAGTTCGTCTACATGGAGCCGCAGGCGGCCGAGCAGGGCCCTGACGCGTACATGGCGGAGCAGGCGCAGGCGTAAGTGGCCGCCCGCAGCTACGGACAGCACTGCGGGGTCACGACGGCCGTCGAGCTGATCGGCGAGCGGTGGGCGCTGCTCATCGTGCGCGATCTGCTCGTCGGTCCTCGCCGGTACACCGACCTCAAGCAGGGACTGCCCAAGATCCCCACGAACATCCTCTCCACACGGCTCAAGGAGCTGCAGGAGGGCGGTGTCGTGCGCCGCGTCCCGCTCCCCAACTGCGGGCTGGTGTACGAGCTCACGCCTTACGGCCGCGAGCTCGAGCCGATCGTGCTCGCGCTCGGCCGGTGGGGGTTCGCCCGGATGGGAGACGCGGGGCCCGACGACATCGTGACAGCCGACTCGCTCACGATGACCCTGCGCGCCGCATTCCGTGAGGATGCCGCAGCCTTGCTTCCGCCGGCGGACTACGAGGTCCACGTCGCCGACGTCGTCCTCCGCGTGCAGGTCGACGGTGCCCGGCTGCGCATCGCGCAGGTGCGGCCGGCCGGCCGCCCGGTCGAGCCCCGGTCGACGCGCGTCGCCGACGCCTCGGCGGGCGACCCCGGCCTGGTGTTCGCCGCGGGCTCCGGCATCCGTCGGCTCATCGCGGGTGACGTGACACCCGCCGAGGCGATCGATCGCGAGATCCTCGCCATCGTGTCGGGCGACGCCGGGCTGCTCGAGCGCTTCACGGCGACCTTCCACCTCGACCCAGGGGCCGCACGCGTCGCGTGACGGTGGGGGACTGTCAGGCGACCGGTTCGACCGGGGCGAGTGCGGTGATGGTGAACGTGGCGAGCCGGCCGACCCTGTCGGTCTCGGGATCGACATAGCGGACGCCGACGACGTGGTCGCCGGGAGCCGTGTTGTACACGACGCGTCTCAGGGGAGTGCCCGTCAGCTCGTGCCTGTTGCCTGTCGATGTGCCGTCGAACGAGACGACGGCAAGCCACCCCTGCTGCCCGTCGAGGAACAACGCCAGGTCGTCAGCCGCGCCGTCGCCGTCGGCGTCCTCGAGGAACGTCTGGGCAGTCCCCTCCGCCGTCGTGACGCTCGGGGCGGGAAGCGTGAAAGGCCCTGTCGCGGCACTCGGTTCGGAGGTGAGCAGGCCAGGGGCGGTCTGCACGGCGCGCACCGTCATGCCCTCCCGGAGGAGGTCCGCCGGGATGTCGGCGATGAACACCCCGTCAGGCTGCACCGTGGTCTCTGCGAGCGTTGTGCCCAGTTCGTCGTTGAGCACGACAGTCGCGCCGGGAACGCCCGTGCCGGTGATCGGGTCAGGCACGGGGGCGTCGAGGTTCGGCACCGGTGCGAGCGCCGGTGCCGCCGTGCGAGCGGGTTCGACGGGCGGAGTCGGAGTGGGAGTCGGATTCGGGGCCGGCGTGGGCGGCGGCGGCGGTGGTGCCGGTGCCGGCACAGGCGCAGGGGCCGGCGCGGGGACCGGCGCGGGCGGCGCCGGCGGCGCCGGAGCAGGCGCGGCCTCGACGACGGGCGGAGCGACCGGCTCGGGCACCGTCGGCACATCGGGTGTCGTCGGTGCCTCGTCCGCATCCGTGCCGTCGCTCGTCGGCGGTGAGTGCTGGCCACTCGATGCGTCCGAGACGATGGGAGCGGCATCCGTCTCACCCAGCGGCGCGTTCCATGGCGCGAGCGTGATCACGACCGCGACGGCCGCGGCCGCGGCCACCGCGCCGGCCGCGATCCCGACTGCGGACAGGACGGTGGTGCCGGCGCCCCCCGCGCCGGCACCCCCGTCCGAGGCGCCCCCAGATGCGCCTGTTCCCCCAGAGCCGGACGTCCCCCCTCCCCGAACGGGCGTTCCGGTCACCACCGCTGCCACGGCCGGAGTGGCATCGGTGGTGTAGGCAAGGGCCCCAACCCCGCCAAGTACAAGTGGCAGCAGCACCATCCGGAGCTTCTGCGACACGTTCTCGAGGTCGGCCGCCACGATGCGGCACGCCTGACACTCGCGCAGGTGCGCGTCGAGCCGACGCCGATCGCCACGACGCACCGGCTTCCTGTCGCTCGCGACGAGCAGCTCGCACACCCAGCGGCACTCCGCGGGCCGCGCGGGATCGCTGATGTGGGCCTGCAGCCAGGACTGCTTGAAGCCTTCGCGGGCGCGATACGCCAGCGCCGAGACGGCGTTGGGAGTCATTCCCAGCAGGGGCGCCACCTCGCGCGGCTTCATGCCCTCGACCTCGGTGTACCACAGCAGTTCGCGCCAGCGCTCGGGCAGCTCGCGGAACGCCTGCGCCAGCACCGAGCGATCGGCTACCAGCTCGGCGAACTCGGCCGAGGAGTCTGCCGCCCGCTCGTCGAGATCGTCGAGCGGGATCTCCTTGGCCCGGCGGCCCCACGACGCGGCGATGTTGCGAATCGTGCTGAACAGGTACGGGCGGAAGCCCTCGTGCGGTCCGCCGCCCTTGCGAATGGCGCTCAGGATCAACGTGAACGCCTCGGACACCAGGTCGTCCGGGTCGACCGTCGGGCTGACGGCTCGCGCCGCATTGCGCCCGCTCGCGACGTGCCGCTCCCACAGCTCCGCGTAGGCGGCGTCGTCCCCCGCGCGGGCGGCGTCGACGAGCTCCTCGTCGGAACGCACGGGCAGCGAGTCGTCCACGACGTCGCTGCGGGGGGTGTTCACGTCGACTCCTCGCCGGATGGCATACGGGTTTCACGGGTGACCGGCGGGGCGGATCCGCGCCAGATTAATGGGATGCGCTGGGAAACCCCTGGTGAGGGGCATCCGTCGTCGGGTGGACTGTGCGCTCCATTGTTCATGACGTACCGAGAGCTCGATCATGACGCGACGGCGGAAAAAACTTCTGCAACGTCTGGATCCCGCGCCGAGGTCCCCATTCACTGCAGCCTGCGGCTCGACCACGACGCAGCGGCGCACCAGCGGTCGTTCCTCGCATCGACCCGTTCCGCGTCAGAAGATCATCGGGCGATCGTCGTCGTCCGGACCCTCGAGATCGAGGTCGACGACGACCGGCACGTGGTCGCTCGGAGCTTCGCCCTTGCGCTCGTTTCGGTGGATGGCCGCGCCCGTCACGGCGTCGGCCAGCACGTGCGAGCCCAGGATGAAGTCGATGCGCATGCCTTCGTTGCGGGGAAAGCGCAGCTGCTTGTAGTCCCAGTAGGTGAAGCCCGTCGGCACGAGCGGACGCACGACGTCCTGGAGACCGGCCGCCTCCAGCGCGGCGAACGCCTCGCGTTCGGGCGGCGACACGTGCGTCGCGAAGCCCTGGACGACCGAGGGGTCGCCGTTGTCGGCATCCGTCGGGGCGATGTTGAAATCGCCGACGAGCGCGAGCGGCAGGTCCGGGTTCGCGGCGAGCGCGCCCGAGGTGTACTCAGCGAGCGCCGACAGCCAGTCGAGCTTGTAGAAGTAGTGCGGGTCGCCGAGCGAACGGCCGTTGGGCACGTACAGGCTCCACACCTCGACACCGCCGACCGTCGCGCCCATCGCACGGGCCTCCAGCGGGGCATCCGTGCCTACATGGTCCTTCGCGAACCCGGGCATGCCGGGGAACGCGGTGCGCACGTTCTCGATCGGCTCGCGGCTGGCGATCGCGACGCCGTTCCACTGCGAGAACCCGAACGCCTCCACGTGGTAGCCGGCGTCCTCGAAGCGCTCGAAGGGGAACTGCTCGGTCTTGCATTTGATCTCCTGCATCGCGAGCACGTCGATGTGCTCGCGCACCGCGAAGTCGACGATGCGGTCGACCCGGGCACGGATCGAGTTGACGTTCCAGGTGGCCAAGCGCATGGACCCCAGCCTATTCGCGGGCGCAGACGCTCACGGTCGTCGCGGCGTCCGTAGACTCGTCGGCATGACCGTCGCCTCCACGCCCGAGCTCGAAGCCGACCGCCAGTACCTCATCGCGCTCATCGAGGACGAGGCGGTGTTCCACGGCGACTTCACGCTCTCGAGCGGCAAGCAGGCGACGTACTACGTCGACATGCGCAAGCTGACCCTCGACCACCGGGCGGCACCCGCCATCGGGCGCATCATGCTCGACCTCATCCGCGACGTCGACGGCGTCGTGGCCGTGGGGGGCCTGACGCTCGGCGCCGACCCCATCGCGAACGCCGTGATGCACGAGTCCGCGCGCACGCACCGTCCGCTCGACGCGTTCGTCGTCCGCAAGGAGCCCAAGGACCACGGCCGTGGACGGCAGATCGAGGGGGCGGATGTCGCGGGCAAGCGCGTCGTCGTCGTCGAAGACACGTCGACCACGGGCCAGTCCGCGCTCAAGGCTGTCGAGGCGCTCCGCCGCGAGGGCGCCGAGCCCATCGCCGTCGCGGTGATCGTCGATCGCAAGACCGGCGCGCAGGCCGCGGTCGAGGCCGAGGGGGTGCAGTGGCTCGCGGCGATCGACCTCGACGACCTCGGGCTCGAGCCGCAGTAGCGCCGGGCGGGTCGGGTCAGTCGTCGTGGCGGTCGCGGCCGCGCCACAGCTGCCACACGAGCACGATGAGCGTGCCGAGCACGATCACGGCCGATACCGAGAGCAGCAGCGTCTGCTCGGTCCCTGAGATCACGGTCGTCGTCCTTCCGCAGCATCCGTCACGATCTTGGCGATCCGCGCGGCCCGCGTCTCGGGGCGCCGCGCCATGTCGACGCTCGCGATGCCGAGCTTGCGGGCCGACGGCGGGAACGCGTCCCACGCCGCGCGGGCTGCGGGCACCGCGTCGAGCGCCGTGGCGAGGTCGTCGGGCTCGCGCAGCGCCTCGGAGTTGTCGAGCACGCTCCACGCTCCGTTCGCCTTCGCGACCTCGATGGCTCGGATGCCGGCTTCCGTGAGCAGCCCCTCGGCCTCCAGCCTCGCGACCCTGGCCTTGTTCGTCGCCGCCCAGCCGCTCGACGGACGCCGGGGTGCGAACCACAACCCGCCACGGAGCTCGTCGAAGGTGCGCACCGGGCCGTCGATCCACCCGAAGCACAGAGCGTGGAGGATCGCGTCCTCGTACTCCACGAACGTGAGACCCGAACCGGCACGCGCCCGGACCAGCCACGCCCCCTTCGACGTGCGATGGTTCGCTTCGAGCCACGCGCGCCAGGCCGCGGCATCCGTCGCCTCCACCATCTCACCGTCGTCGAGCGCGCCCATGCGATGAACCTACCGGGGGCCTGCGACCTCGCGCACGGCGTCGGCGAGCCGGGCGACCGCCTCGTCCACGAGCGGATCGGCGAGATTGCCGTAGCCGAGCACGAGCCGCTCTTGCGCCCGTGAGGCCGGCGACACCCGGTAGCGCCGGAGGTCGGTGATCGCGACATCGCGCTCGGCCGCGGCACCGACCAGGCGTGCGGCGCTGACGTCGGGCTGCAGCTCGAGCACGACGTGGAGCCCTGCGGCGATGCCGGAGACACGGCACTCCGGCAGCCGCCGCGAGAGGGCGTCGAGCACCGTCTCGCGCCGCCGGCGGTATCGCGTGCGCGCTGCGCGCAGATGCCGGTCGAGGTCGCCGGCGGCGACGAAGCGGGCGAGCGCGAGCTGATCGAGCGTCGACGGCGAGGCGGCGCCGTCGACCGTCACGGGGGCGTGCAGCCACGGCGGCAGCACCATCCACCCCAGGCCGAGCGCCGGCGTGGCGCTCTTGCTGAGGCTGCCGACGAGCGCGACGCGGTCGGGCGCCATCGCCTGGAGGGCGCCGACGGGCCGACGGTCATAGCGGAACTCGGCGTCGTAGTCGTCTTCGATGACGACGCCCTCGTGCTCACGCGCCCACTCGACGAGCCGCTCGCGGCGCGATGCCGACAGTGCGGCTCCGAGCGGGAACTGGTGGGCAGGCGTCGACAGCACCGCGCGCGCACCCGTGCGGGCGGTGGCCTCGACCAGCGCATCGACGTCGATCCCCTCCTCGTCCACCGCAACCGGCACCGACGCGAGCCCCTCGGCTGCGGCGAGCTCGCGCATCCGCGGCCACGAGGGATCCTCGACCAGCAGCGACCGATGGCCGAGCGCGCGCAGGGCACGGGCGAGCCGGCGCATGCCGTCGGCCGCGCCGTGGGTGACGACGACGGCGTCCGCCTCGGCGCGCGCGAAGCGCGAGCGGGCGAGATACGACGCGACGGCGGCCCGGGCTGCGGGCACATCGGCATCGAGCCGGAAGAGCTCTGCATCGGGCGACTCGGTCAGAGCCGCCGACATCGCGCGGAGCCAGCGGGCACGTGGTGCATGACGAAGGTCGGGCACGCCGGGAGCCAGATCGAAGCGCGGCCGCTTCAGTGCGGCGGGCGGCTCGGGCGCCGGCCGGGGGATGGCGACGGCGACGGATGCCGCGACCCGCGTGGCCGAGCCGGTCCGGGCCTCGAGGATGCCCTCGGCCGCGAGGCGTCCGTAGACCTCGGTGACGACCCACCGCGACACGCCGAGCGACGCCGCGAGCAGGCGGCTCGGCGGCAGCGCGGCCCCGGACGGCACGCGACCGGTGGCGACGGCATCCCGTATGGCGTGTTCGAGGCGCAGATGCTTCGGCCCGGGTGTGGCGCCGAGGTCGAGCAGCATCTCCCATGCCACCGAATTGGTCTGGATTTCTGCCATCGAATCGGATCGTACCGCCGGACCGAACCGCTTGCACCATTGGAAGCACCACCACACGGAAGGACGCCTCATGCAATACCGCACCCTCTCGAACGGGACCACGGCCTTCGACGTCTCGGTTCTGTGCCTCGGCACGATGTTCTTCGGCACGCGCACCGACGTCGCGACCTCGCTCGAGATCCTCGACCGGTTCTCCGAAGCCGGCGGCACGTTCATCGACACAGCCAACAACTACAACGCGTGGGTGGGCGGTCACGGTCGCGACAGCGAGGACGTTATCGGCACGTGGATCCGCCGCCGCGGCGGCGCCGGCGACACGCGCATCGCCACGAAGCTCGGGGCCGCGAAGAAGGACCCGGCGCTGCCCCTTCAGAACGTGGAGCCGACCAACTTCCAGGGCCTCGGCGCCGAAGTCGTCGCCCGCGAGGCGCGGGCGAGTCTGGAGCATCTCGGGATCGACCGCATCGATGTTCTGTACGGGCATGTCGACGATCGCTGCACGCCGATCGCCGAGACCGTCGCCGCGTTCGGCGAGCTGCAGCGCGAGGGACTCGTCGGCATCTCCGGCATCTCGAACGTCGCGCTGTGGCGGTTGGTCGAGGCCCGCGAGGAGGCTGCGCGCCAGGGCGTCGCGCCGTACGGGGTCATTCAGCAGGGTTACAGCTACGTGTACCCGAACCCCGGAGCAGGGCGGACGAACGACGTGTCGGTGGAACTCCTGGACTACGCGGCGTCCACCGGCGTGGACGGTCGCCCGCCGCTCACCATCACCGCATACTCGCCGCTGCAGCAGGGTGCGTACACGCGTGCCGACAAAGAGCTCTACCCGCCCATGCGCCACGCGTCCAGCCGGGAACGCGTCCGGGTGCTGCACGACGTCGCGGCCGGGATCGGCGCCACGCCCAACCAGGTCGCGCTGGCGTGGCTCCTCGGAGGCGAGGTGCCGGTGATCCCCGTCGTGGGGATCTCGACGGTCGCGCAGCTCGACGAGGCGCTGGGCGGAGTCGACCTCGTGCTCGACGCGGAGCTGCGCGCGCGCCTCGACGCGGTCTGACCTCGGCAAGGCCCCGGGCTGAGGCGCCCGAGGTGTCAGAGCAGCTCGGGGTCCTCGGATTCGACGGGGTGGGCGTCGAGGAGGTCGGCGACCGAATCCAGCACCTCGTCGGGCCGGAACGGGTACCGCTGGATCTCGGCGGCATCGCTGATGCCCGTGAGCACGAGCACGGTGTGCAGGCCTGCCTCGATGCCCGCGACGACGTCGGTGTCCATGCGGTCGCCGATCATGCCGGTGTTCTCGGAGTGCGCGCCGATGCGGTTGAGGGCCGAACGGAACATCATCGGGTTCGGCTTGCCGACGACATACGGCTCCATGCCGGTCGCCTTCGTGATGAGGGCGGAGATCGCGCCGGTCGCCGGCAGCAGCCCTTCGGTCGACGGCCCGGTCGCGTCGGGGTTGGTGGCGATGAACCGGGCACCCGCTCCGATGAAGCGGATCGCCTTGGTGATCGCCTCGAACGAGTAGTTGCGGGTCTCGCCGACGACGACGTAGTCGGGGTCTGTCTCGGTCATGATGAACCCGGCCTCGTGGAGGGCGGTCGTGAGGCCCGCCTCGCCGATCACGAACGCCGTGCCGCCGGGCATCTGAGACTTCAGGAAGTCGGCGGTCGCGAGCGCCGACGTCCAGATCGACTCCTCCGGCACGATGAGCCCCGAGGCCCGAAGCCGCGCCGACAGGTCGCGCGGCGTGAAGATCGAATTGTTCGTGAGCACCAGGAACGGCACCCCCTGATCGCGCCACTGCTGCAGGAGAGCGGATGCCCCGGCGATGGGCGTGTTCTCGTGCACCAGCACGCCATCCATGTCGGTGAGCCAGCATTCGATGTCGGAGCGCGTGCGCATGCGTCCAGGCTAGGGGGTCGCGCTGACGGAGCGCGTCGGGCAGGCGTAGGGTCGAAGCGTGACGTGGGACCCCCGGAGCCTTCCCGATCTCTCCGGACGCGTATACCTCGTGACGGGCTCGAACGCCGGTCTCGGCTACTTCGCGTCGGAGCAGCTCGTGCGCGCCGGCGCGAAGGTGCTCATGTCGGGCCGCCACCCGAACCGGCTGTCCGCGGCGCGGGCGGCGATCCGTCGCCGGGTTCCGGATGCCGCGGCCGATGCCACCGAGCCGCTCATCCTCGACACGTCCAACCTCGGGTCGGTCCGCTCGGCGGCGGCGAGCGTCCGTGGCAGGGGCGGGTTGGACGGCGTGCTGCTGAACGCGGGGATCGTCCACGCGCCGCGATCGCGCGAGACCACGATCGACGGCCACGAGGTCGTCTTCGCGACGAACGCCCTCGGCCATTACGCCCTGGCAGGCGAGCTGCTGACCGCGCTCGCCGCGGGCGCCGGCCGCATGGTGTGGGTGGGGAGCATGTCGACTGCGCTCACGCCGTACGACCCCGTCGACCCCCAGCTCGCCGAGCGCTACTCGGCGTGGCGCGCCTACGTGCAGTCGAAGGTCGCGACTGCGGCTCTCGGGTTCGAGGCCGACCGTCGTCTGCGCGCCGAGGGCGTCCCGGTCGAGAGCGTGGTGGCACACCCGGGGTACTCGACGGGAGGCCGCACCCCCGGCATCGTCGGCGTCAACGAGCCGTCGCGCGCCAAGCGCTTCCGGGACAACCTGCAGGCAGCGTTCGCGCAGTCGAAGGAGCACGGCGCGTGGCCCCTCGTCCGTGCCCTCGCCGACCCCGACATCGAGGGCGGCGAGTTCTGGGGTCCGAAGACGGGCACCCGGGGCGCTCCCCGGCGTCAGACGGCGTCGAAGGTCACGCGCGATCCCGAGGTCGGTGCCCGCCTGTGGCGGTTCGCCGAGGCCGCGACCGGCGTGCACTGGCCCTTCGCGGCGGCCGCGGCATCCGCCCGCCCCTGAGCCTGTCCCCCAGGTGCGGGGCCCGGGTACGCGCTTCGGGTGTCACGACACGCGGGATCGTGCGGGGGATGCCGCGTGTTGCGCCACCTGAGGGTCGGCGCCCGGCGGTCGGCACGCGCGGGGCCGAGGGCGGGGCTTCGGGTGTCACGACACGCGGGATCGTGTGGGCGATGCGGCGTGTTGTGCCACCTGAGGGTCGGCGCCCGGCGTCGCGCGTGGGCCTGGGGCCGGGTTCGGGTGTCACGACACGCGGGGCCGAGGGCGAGGGTTCGGGTGTCACGACACGCGGGATCGTGTGGGCGATGCGGCGTGTTGCGCCACCTGAGGGTCGGCGCCCGGCGTCGCGCGCGGGTCTGGTGCGGGGTTCGGGTGTCACGACACGCGGGATCGTGTGGGCGATGCCGCGTGTTGCGCCACCTGAGGGTCGGCGCCCGGCGCCCGGCGCCCGGCGTCGCGCGGGCTCGGGTGCGGGGCTTCGGGTGTCACGACACGCGGGATGGTGCGGGGGATGCCGCGTGTTGCGCCACCTGAACGCGTGACGCGAGGTGGGGGACCCGATCGCAGTGCGCCCGGTCAGGCGCTGAGCCACACCGCGTCGGCCGCGGCGGGGGGAAGGTCCACTCGGGAGCCCGCGATGACCAGGGTCGCGGCATCCGTCACCGTCGCCTCCGCCCCGACGGCCACGCCCGCCGCCTCGACGGCGCGGAGCAGGTCGGGGTCGCGGTCGCTCACGCGCAGCACCCGCCCGACGTGACCCGGGATCGCCGCGCCGAGCAGCACGAAGGGCTCGCGGTGGACGTGGCCCGAGGCATCCGGGATCGCATCGCCATGGGGGTCGTAGCGCGGGCGGCCGAGACGGTCGTCGATGCCCTCGAGCAGGCGGTCGCTGATGGCGTGCTCGAGCACCTCGGCCTCGTCGTGCACCTCGTCCCACGCGTACCCGAACTCGCGCACGAGCCATGTCTCGATGAGCCTGTGGCGGCGGATGATGCCCGCGGCGCGCTGCTCGCCGGCTTCGGTCAAGGCGATCGGCCCATAGGGCCGGTGCGTCACGAGACCCTGCGCCGCGAGCTTCTGCACCATCTCGGTCACGCTCGACGGCGCGAGGCCCAGCTCGCCCGCGAGCTGCGACGGCGTGATGCGGTCGGTCTGCCACTCGGTGTGGTGGTAGATCGTCTTCAGGTAGTCGTCGATCGCGGGAGAGGCCACCGCATCAGGCTACCCGCGGGCTCACGACCCGCTCAGGACGAGCCACAGCAGGATCGCGTTGAGAGCGATGAGGAAGACGGATGCCGCGACCCCCGCGATCGTCGTCCACACGCGGTTGCGGAAGCCGCCGAGCACGTCGCGGTTCGCGGTGAGGGCGACCAGCGGGATGAGGGCGAAGGGGATGCCGAACGACAGCACGACCTGGCTCAGCACGAGTGCGACGGTGGGGTCGAACCCGATCGCCAGGATCGCGAGCGCCGGGATCAGCGTGACGAGCCGGCGCGCCAGCAGCGGCACGCGGATGTGGAGCAGGCCGTGCATGATCTCGGCCCCGGCGTATGCGCCGACCGAAGTGCTCGCGAGTCCGCTCGCCAGCAGGCCGACGGCGAACAGCGTCGCGACGAGGGGTCCGAGCCCCGCGTACAGCGCGGCGTACGCGCCTTCGAGCGAGTCGGTGCCGGGAACGCCCGCGAGGTTCGCCGCGGCCAGCAGCAGGATGCACAGGTTCACCGTGCCCGCGATCAGCATCGCGATCGTGACGTCCCACTTCGTCGCGCGCAGCAGGCGGCGGGTCGGCATGCCGCGCAGCTCGGCGAGCGTGGCGTCCGGTGCGGTGCGGTCGCTGAGCGGGGTCTCGGGGCCGGCGGCGGGCGGGGCGAACCGGTCCCTTGCCAATGCGCTGTGCGCATAGATGGCGTGCGGCATGATCGTTGCGCCGAGGATCGACGCGGCGAGCAGCACCGAATCGGTACCCTCGAAGCGCGGCACCAGACCCGCAGCGACTCCCGCCGCGTCGGGCGGTGCGACGAAGACCCCGAACGAGAAGCCCAGCGCGATGATCGCGAGCAGGCCGATCACGACGAACTCGAACGGCCGCGGTCCGCGGCGCGACTGGATCAGCAGCAGCGCGATCGACACCGTGCCCGTGATGACGCCGCCCCACAGCAGCGGGATGTTGAACAGCAGGTTGAGCGCGACCGCGCCGCCGATCACCTCGGCGATGTCGGTCGCCATCGCGACGAGCTCGGCCTGCAGCCAGTACGCCCGGCGGCCCCACTTCGACCGGATCCGTGCGCCGAGGGTCTCGGGAAGGCTGCGACCGGTGACGATCCCGAGCTTGGCCGACAGATATTGGATGAGCCAGGCCATGACGTTCCCGATCACGACCACCCACACCAGCAGGTACCCGTAACGCGCGCCGGCCGTCATGTTGCTCGCGACGTTGCCCGGGTCGAGGTACGCGACACCGGCCACGAGGGCGGGCCCGATCAGCCACGCGACCCGGGGGATCGTCGAGGGGCGGCGGGCGTTGTCCGACGAGGTGCGGGCACTGGCGTCGGCGACAGTTTTCGGCATGCCGAAATATTAGCCTCCTTTCGGGACGCCGAAAAGAGGCTATGTGTCGAGAACTCAGGAGACGCGCCGACGCACGGGCCGTTCGCGCGCCGCACGGTCGCGTCCTTCCTGAATTCTCTGCACGCAGCGGCGATACCCTGGGCCGGTGAGCACGCCCGACCCCGACGGCCCTGAGACCTTCGCGCCGCGGCCGGAGCGGGCCGAGTCCGGATCGGCCGAGCCCGAGCAGGCCGAGCCCACGCTGCCGGTCGGGGTGGGACCCTGGCCGGGTGGGCCCGACGCGTGGCCCGACGACCCGCGCTACGACCTCGAGCTGCTCGCACACGGCGACGCCCGCAACGTCGTCGACGAGTACCGGTACTGGACGATGGACGCCATCGTCGCCGACCTCGACAACCGCCGCCACCGGTTCCACGTCGCGATCGAGAACTGGCAGCACGACATGAACATCGGCTCGATCGTGCGCAGCGCCAACGCGTTCCTGGCCGCCGAGGTGCACATCATCGGTCGGCGTCGCTGGAACCGGCGGGGTGCGATGGTCACAGACCGCTACCAGCACGTGCGCCATCACGAGTCGATCGCCGACTTCACACGGTGGGCGGATGCCGCTTCCCTGCCCGTCATCGCCGTCGACAACGTCGCCGGCTCCGTGCCGCTGCAGGACTCCGACCTCCCCGAAGCGTGCGTGCTGCTGTTCGGCCAGGAAGGACCCGGGCTCTCGCCCGAGGCGCTGGCCGCGGCATCCGTCGCCGTCGAGATCACGCAGTACGGCTCCACGCGGTCGATCAACGCCAGTGCCGCGGCCGCGGTCGTGATGTACGAGTGGTGCCGCCGCTGGGCGTGACGCCTGTCAGGCGCCCGCTGTCGTCCAGGCCGACCCGCGCACACGCCAGCCGAGGGTGCCCAGGCGCGCCAGCATGTAGACGCCGAAGAACGCCACCGCGAGCCACGCGAGCCCGGCCGCGCCGGCCGGGTGCAGCACGGCCACCAGCACGAGCGCCGGCAGGAACGGCACCAGGTTCAGCACGCCGACGATGGCCAGGTACTTCGCGTCGCCCGCGCCGATGAGCACGCCGTCGAGCACGAACACGACGCCGCACACCGGCTGGGCGACGGCGAGCACGATGAGCGCGGGCTGCACGAGCGCCGCGATCTCGGCATCCCCCGTGAAGACGAGGCCGATGACCCCTGACAGCGCGCCGATCGCGACGCCCACGATGACTCCGAACCACGCGCCCCACGCGACGGTGCGTCCGAGCACGCGCCTGACCAGCGGGGCGTCTTCGGCGCCGAGCCCTTTGCCGACGAGCGCCTGCGCGGCGATCGCCAGGGCGTCCAGGGCGAACGCCGCGGTCGAGAAGATCGTGAACGCGACCTGCCAGCCGGCGAGCTCGTCCGTGCCGAGGCCTGTCGCGACGGCGACGGTCGCGAGCAGCGCGATGCGCAGCGACACCGTGCGGACGAACAGCCAGCCGCCTGCTCGCGCCGACCCCCGCACGCCCTCCCGCTGCGGGCGGACGGATGCCTCGTGCCGCCGTGCGAGCCTTCCCACCACGACGACGTACGCGGCGACCATGCCCCACTGCGCGACGACGGTGCCCCATGCCGATCCTGCGATGCCCCACCCGAAGCCGTAGATGAACGCCCAGTTGAGGAGAGCGTTCGCGGCGAAGCCCAGGCCCGCGATCCACAGCGGCGTCACGGTGTCCTGCATGCCGCGCAGCAGACCCGTCGCCGCGAAGACCACGAGCATTGCGGGAAGACCCCACATCGAGATGCCGAGGTAGGTCTCGGCCTGCTCCGCGACCCCGGGCGCCGCGCCGAACAGCCCGACCAGCAGCGGGGTCGCGAGGTAGCCGCCGAGCGCGAGCACCGCGCCGATGCCGAGCGCCAGCCACATGCCGTCGATCCCGACCGACACGGCGCGCGACGGGTCGCCCGCGCCGAAGCGGCGCGCGACGGCCGGTGTGGTCGAGTACGCCAGGAACACCATGAGCCCGACGATCGTCTGCAGAACCGCCGAAGCGATGCCGAGGCCTGCGAGCGGCACGACGCCGAGGTGCCCGACCAGCGCGGAGTCGACGATGAGGAACAGCGGCTCGGCGACGAGGGAACCGAGAGCGGGCACGGCCAGCCGCAGGATGTCGCGGTTGAGAGTGTCGCGGGCCGTCGTCACCCTCCGAGCCTACGAGGGCAGGGAGACACCGGCGGCCGAAGCCCTCCCGGCGGGCGGCTAACCTGGAACGCATGACCGATGCCCTCCGCTCCGGTCTCGCGCTCGACGAGCTCAGCGCCGAGATCCGCCCGCAGGACGACCTGTTCCGTCACGTCAACGGCGCGTGGCTCGAACGGACCGACATCCCGGAGGACAAGGCCCGCTGGGGCTCGTTCCACCTCATCGCCGAGCAGGCCGAGAAGGACGTCCACGCGATCGTCGAGGAGTCGCAGGGCGCCGAGCCCGGCAGCGAGGCGCGCAAGATCGGCGACCTCTACACGAGCTTCATGGACACCGAGCGCATCGAGCAGCTCGGCGCCTCGCCGCTGGCCGATGTGCTGGCGCGCGTGGACGCGATCGACAGCATCCCGGCGTTCCTCCGCACCGTCGGCGAGTTCGAGCGCGACGGCGTCGCGGCCCTCATCCACCTGTACATCGAGCCCGACCCGGGCAACCCGCAGCGGTACGTGCCGTTCTTCATCCAGGGCGGCCTGTCGCTGCCCGACGAGAGCTACTATCGCCTCGACAACTTCCAGGAGACGCGCATCGCGTTCCGGACGCACGTGCACCGCATCCTGGAGCTGGCGGGAGTGACGGATGCCGAGGCCGCCGCCGACCGCATCGTCGCGCTCGAGACGGAGCTGGCCACGCACCACTGGGACAACGTCGCCAGTCGCGACGCGGTGAAGACCTACAACCTCAAGACGTGGGACGAGGTCCAGGCTCTCGCGGGCGTCGATCTGACGCCGTGGCTCGAGGGCATCGCGCCCGACCACAGCGAGGCGTTCGCAGAGATCAACGTCTATCAGCCGAGCTTCCTCGAGGGGCTCGGGCTGCTGCTCGTCGAGGACCGCCTCGAGGACTGGAAGGCGTGGCTGCGGTTCGCCGTCGTGCACTCCGGTGCGCCGTTCCTCTCGGAGGAGTTCGTCGCCGAGAACTTCGGCTTCTACGGCACGCAGCTCACCGGTGTCCCCGTCAACCGCGAGCGCTGGAAGCGCGGCGTGAGCCTCGCGGAGGCGGCGATGGGCGAGGCGATCGGGCGCGTGTACGTCGAGCGCCACTTCCCGCCGGCGGCCAAGGAGGCGATGGACGAACTGGTCGGGAACCTCATCGAGGCGTACCGGCACTCGATCTCCGACCTCGAATGGATGAGCCCCGAGACACGCGAGCGCGCGCTCGCCAAGCTCGACGCCTTCACGCCCAAGATCGGGTACCCGGTGAAGTGGAAGGACTACTCGAGCCTCGAGATCGATGCGGCCGATCTGATCGGCAACGTGCGCCGCGCGCACGTGTGGGAGCACGATCGCCAGCTCGACAAGGTCGGGCAGCCGATCGACCGCGACGAGTGGTACATGACGCCGCAGACCGTCAACGCGTACTACAACCCGCTCATGAACGAGATCGTGTTCCCCGCGGCGATCCTGCAGTACCCGTTCTTCGAGGTCGACCGCGACGCCGCCGCGAACTACGGCGGCATCGGCGCGGTCATCGGCCACGAGATCGGCCACGGCTTCGACGACCAGGGCAGCCGCTTCGACGGCGACGGCTCGCTGCGCGACTGGTGGACCGACGCCGACCGTGCGGCGTTCGAGGAGCGCACGAAGATCCTCATCGACCAGTTCGAAGAGCTCGTGCCGCGGGGCCTGGCCGAGGAGCACCACGTCAACGGCGCCCTCACGATCGGTGAGAACATCGGCGACCTCGGCGGGCTCGGGATCGCGATCAAGGCCTACCAGCTCCACGCCGAGCGGGCCGGCGACCCCGAGATCGACGGGTTCACCGGCATCCAGCGCCTGTTCCTCAGCTGGGGGCAGATCTGGCAGCAGAAGGGGCGGGATGCCGAGACCATCCGCCTGCTGACGATCGATCCGCACGCGCCCAACGAATTCCGCTGCAACCAGATCGTCCGCAACATCGACGCGTTTTATGATGCGTTCGGTGTGACAGAGCCCGACGCCCTCTGGCTCGACGAAGACAAGCGCGTCACGATCTGGTGATCGTGCGGGCCCGGCCCGCACGCGACTGACGAGTACCACCCCGAATCCGAACAACACTGGGAATCACAGAACCGGAAGGACACCCGTGGGCACCGAGCCCAGAAGGGATGCCGAGTCGCAACGGGGGGCGCGACGAAGCACCAGCAGACGACTGCCGAGGAGGGCGGCGGTCGGCCGCCGTTCGTTCACGTCGACGCTGAAGGCGCTCGACGAGCTGGCCGCATCCGGCGCGAAGATCTCGGTGCGCATCACCGACCTCGATCGGGGGACGTCCGTCCTCGCCGGCGACGACTTCGTCACGCTCCCGGTCGCGGGGCTCGGCGTCGTGCCGCTGCTCATCGAGGTGGCCGCCGGGTTCGAATCGGGGCGGCTCGACCCGCTGGAGATCATCGACCGCTCGCACATCGATCCGGTGACCGTCGCGGGCGTGTGGCAGCACCTGAAGGCGCCCGCACTGCCGCTGTCGGACCTCGCCGTGCTCACGGCATCGACCGGCGACGCGCTCGCCGCGAACGCGCTCCTGTCCCGCGTGGGGCTCCCGGCCGTCCGGGCGCGCATCGAGCAGCTCGGGCTCGCGCGTTCGGCGCTGCTCGACCGGTTCCGCGACGAGCGCGGTCCCGACGACGCGCCGCATTTCGCTCTCGGCTCCTCGCGTGAGCTCGCCGAGGTGTTCGCCGCGCTGGTGAACTCGCAGGTCGTCTCGCCGGGCGTGAGCGCCCAGGTCGCGGAGTGGCTGAGCCTCAACCACGACCTCTCGCTCGTCGCCTCGGCGACCGGCCTCGACCCGTTCTCGCACGAGAACGACGAGCACGGTCTGCTCTTCGTCAACAAGACCGGCCGGGATGCCGGCATCCGTGTCGAGGCCGGAGTGCTGGCGGGTCCGCGGGCCGGCGTCTCGTACGCGCTGATCGTGTGCTTCGACGACCTGTCGATCTACCACCGCATGCGGGCTCACGAAGCGTTCCGCATCCTCGGCATGGACCTCATGGAGTACGTGTTCTGACGGTGGTTTCATCGCGGATTGTGACGGTACGTTTCCCTATGCCTGGAGGCATCGGCTAGCCTCGCAAGGGTGTCAACACCGCCGTTCCGCGCCGACATCGTCGGCAGCTTCCTCCGTCCCGCAGCCCTCGCCGAGGCGCGCCGCCGCTTCGCGGAAGGCGCGATCGATGCCGATGCGCTGCGCATCGCCGAAGACACCGCGATCGCCGAGCTGGTCGTCCGCGAGGCCGATGCGGGCCTGAAGCTCGCGACCGACGGCGAGTTCCGCCGGTCGTGGTGGCACTTCGACTTCTTCGGACTGCTCGACGGCGTCGACATCGTCGAGCTCGATCACGGCATCCAGTTCCAGGGTGTGCAGACGCGGCCGCGCGGCATCGAGATCACCGGACCGATCGGCTTCAGCGACAGTCACCCGTTCCTCGACCACTTCCGCTCGCTGAAGAGCCTGCTCGAGCGCACCACCGGCGCCGTGCCGAAGTTCAGCATCCCCGCGCCGACCGTGCTCGACTTCCGTCTCGAGCCCGACCACATCACCGCCTCCGAGTACGACGGCCGCGACGCCATCGTCGACGATCTCGTGAAGGCGTACCGCGACGCCGTGGCCGCGTTCTACGACGCCGGCGCCCGGTACCTGCAGTTCGACGACACGGCGTGGGCGTACCTCTGCTCGGACGTCGAGCTCGCCAAGGCCCGCGAGCGCGGCATCCGCACCGACGGGATCGCCGAGCGGTACGCGACCATCCTCAACCGCATCCTCGACGGCAAGCCCGACGACCTCGTCGTCACGACCCACGTGTGCCGCGGCAACTTCCGCTCGACGTGGATCTCGTCGGGCGGCTACGAGCCGGTCGCCGAGCAGCTGCTGGGCAACACCGCGTACGACGGCTACTTCCTCGAGTACGACAGCGAGCGGGCCGGCGGGTTCGAGCCGCTGCGCTTCCTGCCCGAGGGTGACAAGACGGTGGTGCTGGGGCTCATCACGTCCAAGAGCGGGGAGCTGGAAGACGTGGATGCCGTGAAGAAGCGCATCGACGAGGCATCCGCGTTCGCCCCGCTCGAGCAGCTCGCCCTCAGCCCCCAGTGCGGCTTCGCCTCGACCGAGGAAGGCAATCTGCTCACCGAGGACCAGCAGTGGGCCAAGGTGCGCGAGGTCGCCGACATCGCCGCCGACGTCTGGCGCTGAGCCGCGGTATTTTTCGCCCGGCGGCCGCGACTCAGCGCAGGTCGCGACGGAGCGGCGCGACGACCGCGATCGCGGCCGCGAGCAGCGCGTACGCGACGAGGATCGCCGCACCGATCAGAGGTGAGGCCACCGGTGCGCCGCCCAGGTCGGTCTGCTCCGCGATGGCGTCGGTGAGGAAGGTGAGCCGCGTGAGCGACGCCGTGGCCCCGCCGGGCAGGAACGGGTACAGGGCGTTGGCACCCGGGATCAGCATGAGGGCGTGCTCGAGGAAGTAGAAATACCCCAGCACGATGCCGATCGCCAGGAGCTGGTGGCGTGCCAGCGCGCCGATGCCGACCCCCAGCACCATGTAGACGGCGGATGCCACGGCCAGCTGCCCGAGCGTGACGATCAGCTGCTCACCCGTCAGGCCGAGGGTCACGCCGCGCAGGGCGGCGGCGCCGATCAGCGTGAGGCCGGACGTCGCCGACGCGACCACGCCGTAGAAGAGGCCCAGGAGCGCGTATACCACGAGCTTGGCGCCGAGGACTCGGCCGCGGCGCGGAACGCTGAGGAACGTGGTGCCGATGGTGCGGTGCCGGTACTCGCTCGTGATCGCGACGGTGCCGATGAGGGCGGGCACGAACAGCAGGAGCGCCCCGAGGCCGACGACGAGGCCGGCACCCTCGGCGGTGTCGACGCCCGGCATCGGCGTCGTCGAGTTCTCGGGTCCGATGAGGGCCAGGAGGCCCGTGATGCCGCCGCCGCACACGGCGGCGAGGAGCGTCCAGAGCGGCAGCCGGGTGGAGAAGAGACGGATCAGTTCGCCGCGGATCGTGTTCATGCCCGTGCGCCTTCCTGCGTGAGGTGGAGGAACGCCTCTTCGAGCGAGAGGCCGGTCGTGAGGAGGTCGGAGAGGGTGCCGGCCCACGTGATCCGGCCGTCGTCGATGAGGACGACGTCATCGATGCTGTGCTCGAGATCGTTGAGCAGGTGACTCGAGACCAGGACGGCGCCGCCGGCGGCGGCGAAGCTGCGGAGGAAGCCGCGCAGCCACGCGATGCCGGCGGGGTCCAGGCCGTTGGAGGGCTCGTCGAGCACGAGCACTTCCGGATCGCCCAGGAGTGCGGTCGCGAGCGACAGGCGCTGCGTCATCCCGGTGGAGAACGTGCCGATCCGGCGGTCCGCGAAGCCGTCGGCCTGGACGGTCGTCAGCACGCGTTCGACCCGCTCGGCGGGGAGTCCTGCCAGGGCGGCGTAGGTGCGCAGGTGCGCCCGTGCGGTCGTGCGGGGATGTGCGGCGGCGATGTCGAGGACGGCCCCGACCGTGGCGACCGGAGAAGGCAGGTCGCGATAAGCGCGACCGTCGATGAGCGCGCTTCCTTCGTCGGGTCGGATCAGGCCCAGCAGCATCCGCAATGTCGTCGACTTGCCCGCTCCGTTGGGCCCCAGGAACCCCGTCACGCGGCCCCGCTCGACGCGGAAGGTCGCGTCGGACACGGCGTGCACCGCACCGAAGCTCTTGGTCAGGCCGGCCACCTCGATCGCCGGATGCCTCACGAGCGCACCTCGCGCTCGATCCGTGTCGCGTTCGCCAGCGTCTTCATGTCGCACCTCGTTCGATAGAATCGTTCTAACGAAGAGAACATTATCAGACTGAGAACAATGGAGAGGGGACGAGCGATGGACGACTCCTCGATCGCCGACGTCGTGATGCATCCGGTGCGCCTGCGGATCATCCAGCAGCTCGGCGGACGCAGCCTGACCACCGCCCAGCTGCGCGCCGCGCTCCCGGATGTCACGCAGGCGACGCTGTACCGGCACGTCGCGACGCTCGTGGACTCCGGCATCCTGTCGGTCGTGGAAGAGCGGAAGGTGCGTGGAGCCGTGGAGCGCACTCTCGCGCTCGGCGACCGCATGGCCCACGTCGACCAGGCCGAGCTGCGGGCCATGAGCGCCGCGCAGCTGCGCTCGGCATTCCTCGCCTTCCTGGGCGACGTCTCGGCGGACTTCGACCGGTTCGTCGACGGCGAGGACCCCGGGCTGCGCGATTTCGTCGGCTTCGGGCGGGTGGCGCTCTATGTGGACGCCGCCGACCTCGCCGCCATCCAGGCGGGCCTCTCGGAACTCCTCGCGCCCTACCTCGCCGAACGCGGCGGCGGACGGCGCCGAGTGAGCCTCGCGACGGTGCTCATCCCCGAGTCCGAGCCGCTCCCTGCCTAGACGAGCGGAGTGCCGTGGGTATGGAAGGTCTCGATCGTCTTCATGCCCCACGCCTGGCCCTTCTTGCGCTCGGCCTCGGACCACTCGACGACGGGCTGGTCGGGGTCCAGCAGCAGGCGCGCGCCGGCCTGGGCGAACTCGATGCGGTTGCCGCCGGGCTCCCACACGTAGAGGAAGAACGTCTGGTTGATGGCGTGCTTGTGGGGCCCGGACTCGATGTGGACGCCGTTCTCGAGGAAGATGTCGGCGGCCTTGAGGATGTCTTCGCGAGTGTCGGGGGCGAAGGCGATGTGGTGCAGGCGGTTGCCGTGCTTGGTCCAGTCGTCGGAGTACACCACGTCGTACGACTTCAGTGAGAAGTGGAACCACCAGGCGGCGAACCGGCCGCTGTCGAGGCGGATGCGCTCGGACTCGCGCATGCCGAGCGCGCTCGCGAGGAACTCGCCGTTCGCCTCGACGTCCTTCGCGAGGTAGTTGATGTGGTCGAGGCGGCGGGCATTGACTCCGCGGCCGGGGAAGCGCGACGCCTGGTTCTTCAATGCCGGGCGGTCGTCGTCGCCGGCGACGTAGCGCTCGGTCTCGTAGTAGATGCCCATCGAGTGGCCGTCGGGGTCGCGGAACGCGTACGTCGGACCGGTTCCCACCTCCCCCTCGACCCAGCCCTCGCCGAGGCCCGTCGCCTCGATCGCAGCGACGCGGCGGTCCAGGGCCTCGCGCGACGATGCCCGGAACGACGTGCGGCCGACGCCCGCTGCATCCTTCGCCGTCAGCTTGATCGTGTACAGCTCGTACTCGTCCCAGGTGCGGAGGTAGACCGAGTCGCCCTCATCGGCCACCACGCGCATCGCGAGCAGCTCTTCGAAGAACCAGCGGCTCTCGGCGGGCTTCGGGGTGAACAGCTCGACGTTGGCGAGGTGGGCGACGTCGAACGACGTGTACGCGGTCATGGGGCGTCCTCTCTGACGGGCGGGGGTTCGGGTCACAGGCGCGGTCGCGGAAAGACGACGCCGTCGAAGAGCTTGCGTGCCGTGCGCAGCGAGAGCGACGTCGCCTGCCACACGCCGTCGTCGCCACGTGCCACGTGCACGCGCGACGGGAACGTCCCGCTCGGGTGCTCGATGAGCGCGGTGTCGCCGTCGAGGGGGGCCGCGAGCTCGGCGCCGACGGCGCCAGGGATGCGGAGGGCGGCTGCGACGGATGCCGCCATCAGGACGCCGATCGAGCTGTGCACGCGCGCCGGGATGAAGGCGCGTGTCGAGATCGCGCCGCCCGCGCGCGGCGGCGACAGCAGGAGCAGCTTCGGCACGCTCTGCGCCGTCACATCGCCGAGCCCCATCAGCGGGCCCGCCTCGCGACGGATCCGCTCGATCCGCTCGCGCAGGGTCGCGTCGCCTTCGAGCTCGGCCGGCGACTCGTCGCCGCTCAGGCCGAACTCGTCGGCACGCAGCAGCACGACGGGCATGCCGTTGTCGATGAGGGTCGCGCGGTGGCCGTCGATCTCGTCGGCCGGGCGGCCTGTCGGCAGCAGCGGCTTGCCCGGTCCGCCGCCCACCTCGAGCGAGATGGCCGATGCGGTGCCCGGGACGCCGTCGATCGTGGCGTCGCCGTCGTAGTCGGGGCGGCCGGCCGAGGTCGCGAACTCCGAGGTCGCCACCGCGCCGGTGTTGAGAAGGCGGATGCGGACGGTGGTCCGAGGCTCGGAGGGGGCGACGAGGCCGCGCTCGACGGCGAACGGCCCGATGCCGGCGAGGAGGTTCCCGCACGTCTGCGCGTCGCCGACAGTCGCCTCGTCCACGCCGATCTGCAGGAACAGGTAGTCGACGTCGACGCCCTCCGCGGTCGAGGGCGACACGATCGCGACCTTGCTGGTGAGGGGGTGCGCACCGCCGATGCCGTCGATCTGACGTTGGTCGGGCGATCCCATGATGCGCAGCAGCAGCTCATCGCGCGCCTCCCGTTCCGAGGGGAGGTCGTCCGCGAGGAAGTACGCGCCCTTCGATGTCCCGCCGCGCATGAGCATGCAGCGGATGCCGTCGCGCACCGCATCCGTCGTGCTCCGGTCAGCCATCGTCCCGTGCCTCGTAGCGGGCCTGCGTCACGTACTCGACCCCGAGTTCGGCGAGGAGCGGGCGCAGGCCCTTGCGGTCGAGGCTCAGCTCGGCTCCCGACGCGTAGGCCTCGCGATCCGCCGCCTCCTTCGCGACGCGGGCATCGGCCGCCGCCAGCACCGCCGATGCGCGGTCGCGGGGCACGACCACGACACCGTCGTCGTCGGCGACGACGACGTCACCCGGACGCACTGTCGCGCCGGCGAGGACGACGGGCACGTTCACCGAGCCGGGCGTCGCCTTCACGGTGCCCTGCGCGTGCACGGCTCTCGACCACGCGGGAAAGCCCATCTCGCGCAGATCCGCGATATCGCGGACGCCCGTCGTCGTGACGAGCCCGCGCACGCCGCGGGCCTTCAACGCGGTGGCGAACAGGTCGCCGAACGCGCCGTCGCTCGACTCCGACGTCGTCGCGACGACGAGCAGGTCACCCTCGCGGCACTGCTCGATCGCTGCGTGGATCATGAGGTTGTCGCCCGGCTGGCTCAGGACGGTGATGGCCGTCCCCGCCACGCGTGCACCCGCCTGGATCGGACGGATGCCGGGACCCACGAGGCCCGCACGACCCATCGCCTCGTGCACGGTCGCGACGCCGTGCGCTCCGAGCGCGGCGGCGGTCGCGGCATCCGCCCGCTCGATGTCGGTGACGACGACCGGGCCTCTCATGCCCGGACCTCCCCCGCGCGAGACTTCACCATTGTCATCGCCCAGGCTCGAAATCGAGACAGAGGTGAAGTCTCGCGGCGTGAGGGGGTCATGACAGCCTCGCGGTGACCTGCGGGAAGTAGCGCATGTAGGCCTCGCCCATCGTCTCGTGAGGGAGACCCAGGTTCGGGCCGGCGTTGCGCTTGAGCTGGACGCCACGGCGCACGGCGAGGTCGGTGTAATACGACCACATGTGCTTCTGCGCGGGGAGGCACTCCATCGCCGCCCGCTTGCGGGGGAAGGCGTCGGTGATGTCGAGCAGCACGTCGGGCGTGAAATCGCACTGCTCGGGCTGGTGCGGTTCGAAGAAGAAGACAGGGGGCGCGCCGATGATCTCGTCCTGCGTGGGGAACGAGCCGTCGGAGTTCGCGACGCCGATCGCCTGGGCGAGCACGCGGGCCTCGAGCGCCATGCGTGCCGCAGCCGGGTGGTCGCCGTTGTAGGGGTCGCGGAGCGTGTGGGTCAGCACGATCGACGGCTGCACGCGACGGTAGAGGTCGACCAGCCGCGCGATCGCCTCGCGGGACTCGGCGAGGGGGTAGTCGCCGAGGTCGAGGAACTCGATCTCGGCGCCGAGAGCGGATGCCGCAGCCTCCGCCTCCGCGCGGCGGATGGCCTTGATCTCGTCGAGGCTCTTGCCCTGCAGCCACTGGCTCGCAGACTCCCCACGCTCACCGTAAGAGAGGCACGCGACGACTGCGCGCTCGCCGCGCATCGTGGCGGCGGCGATCGCGCCGCCGGCCCGCCACACGAAATCGCCCGCGTGGGCGCTGACCACGAGGAGCGTGTCGGGGGTGTCCGTCATGGGGCCAGCGAAGCATACCCCTGGCGGATTGGTCAACATATTGTCTACAATCGTGGCGACCCGGATACCTCTGGACATAGGTATCTGGCCCACGTACCATCGCGGTCAGGCCCCGCGGTGCCAGCACACCGGACAAGGAAGTCGAGGGACTCATGGCCAGCAACCTGCAGGAGCTGATGGACCAGCGCGGAAGCGTCGTCGAGATGCTGCGCAACGCGCAGCTCGGGACCTACATCTACCCCGTGGTCCCCGCGGAGTTCACGAACTGGCGCCGCGAGCAGAAGGCGTGGCGCGAGACGGCGGTGCTCTACGACCAGACCCATCACATGGTCAACTTCTTCATGACCGGCCCGGACGCGTTGAAGCTCCTGTCCGACACGGGGATCAACTCGTTCGCGAACTTCCCGGTGAACACCGCCAAGCAGTTCGTGCCGACGTCGTCGACCGGCGGCGTCGTCGGGGACGGCATCCTGTTCCACCTCGCGGAGGACGAGTACGTGTACGTGGGCCGGGCGCCGGGGGCGAACTGGCTGCAGTTCCACGCCGAGACCGGCGGGTACGACGTCGAGACGCGCTACGACGACCGGTCGCCGTCGCGCCCGTATGGGGCCGCGGTCACGCGGGAGTACTACCGCTTCCAGATCCAGGGCCCGAACGCATGGCAGATCATCGAGAAGCTCGCCGGCGGCCCCGTCGAGCAGGTGAGGTTCTTCCACATGGGCGAGATCGAGATCGCGGGGCAGCGCGTGCGCACGCTCCGCCATGGCATGGCGGGCGCCCCGGGACTGGAGATCTGGGGTCCGTACGAGCAGCACGGCAGGATCCGCGACGCGGTGCTGCAGGCGGGGGCGGAGTTCGGCATCGAGCCGTGCGGCTCGCGCGCGTACTCGTCGAACACGCTCGAGTCGGGCTGGATCCCGTCGCCGCTGCCCGCGATCTACAGCGGCGGCGCGATCGAGCGGCGCTACCGCGAGTGGCTGCCGGCCGACAGTTACGAGGCGATCAACGCGCTCGCCGGCTCTTTCGTCTCGGACAGCATCGACGACTACTACCTGAACCCGTGGGACCTCGGCTACGGCTCGTTCGTGAAGTTCGACCACGACTTCATCGGCCGCGACGCGCTCGAGCAGATCGACCCCGAGCGGCAGCGCAAGAAGGTCACGCTCGCGTGGGACGACGAGGACCTCGGCCGGATCCTCGCCTCCGTGATCGACCGCGAGGGACCGGGCTACCAGTTCTTCGACCTGCCGAACGCGAACTACGGCTCGTCGAACTACGACGCCGTGCTGGATGCCGACGACAACGTCGTGGGCCTGTCGCTGTTCACCGGCGTCACGGCGAACGAGCGTCGCGGGCTGTCTCTGGCGACGGTGGACAGCGACGTGCCGATCGGCGCGGAGGTGCGCGTCGTGTGGGGCGAGCCCGACGGCGGCACGCGCAAGACGACGGTCGAGCCGCACGAGCAGATCGCGGTGCGAGCCGTCGTGAGTCCGGTGCCGTACGCCGTGACGGCGCGGCAGGAGTACCACGGCGGCTGGCGCACCGCCGGAGCGGCGTAGCGGCCCATGGCACGCGGCTCGGACGGCGAGTCCGTCCTGCACAAGCACCTCCGGGTGCTGCAGGCGTTCGACATCCTGCGCCCGTTCCTCACGCTGACCGAGATCTCCGAGACGACCGGGCTCCCGGCATCCACCACCCACCGGCTCGTCGCCGAGCTCGAGCGCGAGGGGCTGCTCGAGCGGATGCCCGACCGCTCGTACCGGCTCGGGGTGCGGCTGTGGGAGTTCGCCTCGCGCACGCCGGGTGCCGTCGGTCTTCGTGAGCTGGCGCGCCCGTGGCTCGAGGCCGTGCACGCGCGGGTGCGTCAGCACACGCAGCTCGGCGTGCTGAGCGGCCGGGACGTGCTCTTCATCGAGCGCCTCTCGACGCGCGACGCCGTGGTCAACGCGACCCTCATCGGCGGTCGCGTGCCCCTCCCGGTGAGCTCGAGCGGGCTCGTGCTGCTGGCGCACTCGGCACCCGGCGCCGTCGACGAGGTGATCGTGGAGGGGTGGCCGCGCTACACGTCGGCGACGATCAGCAACGGCGACGAGCTGCGTGCCCGCCTGCGTCGGATCCGCGCCGACGGCTTCGCCGTGACCGATGGGCACATCCATCCCGAGTCGCGCGGGATCGCTGTGCCGGTCATCAGCGCGCGGGGGCGGACGCACGCCGCGATCGGCGTCGTCGTGCCCAACGACGGCACATCCGCGCAGCCCGTGATCGAGCTTCTGACCGTGGCGGCCTCGGGCATCTCGCGTGCGCTCGAGGAGGCGTACCTGCCCGACGGCGCCGGCGACACGGGCACCGCAGGGCACGGGCTGCGCGCGCTCGTCAACAGCTCCCGTCCGTCGCTGGACTACTTCGCGTCGCTCGACGCACGGGCGCCCTCGGCGGCGCGCGGCGCCTGAGCGATCCGCCATGCGGGACCCCGGCACCCGCCGGGGTCCCGCATGGCGGGTGCCGGTCAGCCGGTCACGCAGGCGAACGAGCCGGCCTGGTCGAGCGAGCCCGCGCCCTCGTACCGGGGCCACGACGGGTACTCGCACATCGGCCGCGTGCGGTCGGCGCCTGGATTCCCGTCGCGGGCCACGAGTCCCGAGGGCTCGACGCCGTTCTCGACCCAGTCGACGATCGCGTCGAGGCCGTCGTACTGGGCGACGAAACGGCCCTGTCCGTGACCCCAGCCGGGCACCATGTAGAACTTCGCGAACGAGTCGAGCCGGTGGCCGAACTCGTCCTGCAGCGACTCCCAGTACTGCACGGTGTTGTGCGGGGTGATGAAGTCGTCGATCGTGCCGTGGGTGAGGATCACCTTGCCGCCGTGCGCGCGGAAGCGGTTGAGCGACACATCCGTGACGTCCATGATCTCGCCCACCTCCTGCACGCGATCGGCGTAGTCCAGCGGATCGGCCGTGTACGCGTCGAAGCCGGGGGGATCGCCGGCCACGCCGTAGCGCATGGTCGCCTCGAACACCTGGAACTGCAGGCCCTGCGACAGCGGACCGCTGCCGAAGCCCGGGAACCCCTGGTAGAGCGCGCCCTCGAACAGGGCGCTCCGCGCGAAGACCGAGTTGCCCTCGATGTCGATGCCGAGGTCGTAGTCGGTGGTGATCTTGATCGCCGCCTCGATCTCGGTCTCGGAGAGACAGCTGTCGACCGCCGCGGGGTCGGTTCCCGCCGGGCACGCGAGCGTGTCGATGTCGAACGCGTCGCCGCAGCCCGCGACGTCGCTGACGATGCCGTCGGCCGCTCCGTCCAGCCCGTCGCACGCGGCATAGACGGCGCCGGTGATGGTCGACGTCTCTGCGGCGTTCAGGTGCCCGGCGCCGCCCTCGAGGAGGAGTGCGTCGCGGAAGTTCACCGCCCCCACGTGCATCATCGTGACGTTGTACGCGGGGTAGTTGGCGATGACCCCGTCGTAGTCCTTCGGGTACCGCGCCGCGGCGTCGAGCGCCTCGTGTCCGCCCTGGGAGCCGCCGATGAAGTACGACCACTCCGGATCGACGCCGTACGCCGCGTCGATCACCGCGTATGCCGCGTCATGCGCCTTCTTCACGGACCACTGCCCGTAGTTGAGGAACAGCTCCTCGTCGAGCTGGAAGGTGCCGTCGAAGCCGGGAGCGCCCTGATGCCCGCCGTCCGAGCCGAGCGTCACCCAGCCCTGGGCGAGCGCGGTGGGCGTTCCCGAGGGCTGCGCGGTGTACGCGCCGGTCGCGGTCACGAGCGACCCGTCGAATCCGCCGCCGCCGAACTGCAGCGTGCGTCCGTTCCATGCACTCGGGAGGTTGACCTGGAACTGCATGTCCTGCGGCGCCGAAACGGCGCGGATCCACCCGGTGACGGCGCAGTAGCTCCCCGCGGCGTCCCACACGGCGGTCTCGATGTCGGCGCCCCGCGTGGGCAGTCCGATCTCCTTGGCGGGGACGGCGAGCCCGGCCAGCGAGGCGCACTGCGCCTCGGTGAGCGCGGGCGGGTCCCCGTGGGGTCCGCCCGCGGCGGCGGCGGACGCCGTCCCCGCACTCGCGACGAGCACTGCGGCGATGCCGATCGACAGCGCCGTCAGTCGCCTTGACGTGGTTCTCATGACGCTCCTTTGCGTTTGTCTTCGCCCGGCGCTGCGGCACGCCGCGCCGTGCACGTGCCGCGACGATGACAGGTCGGCCGGCGCGCGACAACCGCATTTCCGTCCAGTGCCGCTTCCCGTTGTGCGCGGCGACGGACGGGGGTATCGTCGCGTGGCTCTGCGTGTCGCGCAGCGTCAGCCGTCGCGCTGCTCGCCGACGATGCGCTCGAACCACGCGAGGGTCGCGCGGGTCATGTCGGCGGGCTGACCGGCCTCGTCCAGCGATTCGAGGGCTGCGCGCACCTCGTGCTCGCGTCGCGCCGCGTGGCGCCGCGTCCCCTCGATGAGTCGATCGACGAGGCGTGCGCCGTCGGGGCCCAGTTCGATGGCCATCTGCGCACGGAGCCAGTCGTCCGCGCCGGCGGCGCGGGCGGCCCCGAGCCCTTCGAAGACGAGTGCGGCCAGTCCCTTCATGAACACGCTCCGCAGCAGGCGCAGCCGCGCCGCCTCGCCGGCGTCGGCGTCCAGCACATCGACGGGCACCTCGTACGGCTCGAGGCGCGCGGCGAACTCCCGTGCGCCGGTGCCGCTGGCGAGCAGCGGGGTGCGGTGTCCCTCCCGGGCGACGGGGGCGAGCACGGCGACGTCGGCCATGGCGAGGCCCCGGTCGGCCGCCACCTCGGCGATGTGCTGCTTGATGTCGGGCGCGGCGGTGTTCAGATCGGCGTACACGGAGTCGGCGGGCACGTGCGGCAGCGCAGCGCGGGCGACGGATGCCGCGGCCTGGCCGGTCACGAGGCTCAGCGTCACGTCGGCGCCCGCCACCGTCTCGGCGAGTGTCGCGAACTGCGGCACGGCGGGGTCGCCGAGCTGATGGTGCGGGTCGTGGCCGCGCACCGCCGCACCGGCGCGCGCGAATCCGCGCGCGTAGAGGCGGCCGGCTTCGCCGAGGCCGAGGATCGCGATGGTCGTCATGCGCGGCCCCCCTGGAGCTCGGCCGCAGCGATGGGGTGAGGCGCGGCGGCATCATGCGGGTCCGTCTCGAGGCTCTCGAGGTACTCGAGTGATCGCCGGGAGCCGCTGACGAGCGGGCGGATGCCGTGCGTGCGCTCGTCGACGTCCGGGCGGTAGGCCGTCGCGAGGTCGCGGGCGATGCCCGCCGCCGCACGCCGGAGCAGTTCGACATACGGGTGGGGCGAGCCGCCGTCGTTCGGCAGCACGACGCCGATCGCGGCGTACACGCTGCCCCCTGGCCCGGCGACGGGCACGGCGATGCCGCGCGACTCGGGATGGATGTGCCCGTCCGTGAGTGCGTAGCCGTCCTCCCGCACCCTGCTCAGCCGCGCGCGGAGCTCGGCCTCGGTGCGGATCGTGCGGTCGGTGTAGGTCCGCAGTCCGCGCTCGACGACCGCGTCGACGAGGTCGGGCTCCGCGTACGCGAGGAGGGCGAGTCCGCTGGAGGAGGCGTGGAGGGGGATGCGGCCGCCGATGAGCGTCGCGTTGACCACCGCGTCGCGCGTCGACAGACGGTCGATGAACAGCACGTCCCGCCCGCTCAGCACCGCCAGCTGCGTATGCTGCCGCACGCGCTCGTGCACCGCGCCGAGCCACGGCCGGGCGATCTCGCGCAAGCCGACCGCCCCGGGGGTGCGGCTCGCGAACTCCCACAGGCGCACCCCGAGCCGGTACGTGCGGTCGGGCAGGCGCTCGAGCAGCCCCTCGCTCTCGAGTTCGGCGATCAGCCGATGCGCGCTCGAGCGCGCGAGGCCCGCGGCATCCGCGATCTCGCTGAGCGTGAGGAACGGATGCCACGCGTCGAAGCTCTCGAGCACGCGCAGGTGGCGGTGCAGCACCGACTCGCCCGCTGATCCCCGTGCCACGGCATCCTCCTCGACGACGGCGCCATGCTACCCGCCGGCTCCTGGGCGGGGGCCCGGCGTGACGGCGTCACGTGTTCTGGCGATAGACCGTCCGCGCGTAGTCGTGGTACGGCGCGGGAGCGACGGTCGCACGGATGCGCACCTGGCGGTGATCGGCGTCGACCGAGTCCTTGCGCGAGACGGGGTCCTCTCCCCACACGACCTCGACCTGCTCGCCGTCGCCGATGCCGGTGTCGAGCGTCGCGAGCGACATGTAGAGCTGGTCGTACGCGACGTACCCGGCATCCGTCGAGATCCCCACGCGCTCGCCGTCCTTCAGGATCTCGTCCATCTGATAGAGCCCGTAACGGGCCTTGGGGAAGTCCAGGTACTTGGCGGGCGTGCCTGGCTCGAGCTGCGAGCGCACGACGGCGGCGACGTCCTCGGAGTTCCAGATGAGCGTGACCTTGCGGCGTCGCTGGTTCTCGGCGTGCTTCTCGAGCGCCTCGCGCCCGTGGAAGTCGTGGTCGAAGCGCACCGAACGGCCGAGGCCGATGTCGAAAGGCGTCATGTAGTAGTCGTGGACGTCGGGGGAGTACAGCGAGCCGCCGACCGACCCGATCCGCGCGGCCGGCAGCCATTCGCGGTAGTCCGCGAAGTCGTCGTCGAACACGGCGGGGAACGGCGTCGGCACCCAGCCCGACTCCAGCGGCGACGACGAGTACGCCTTGGCGCCGACGCGACGGATGTCGTGCTCGGCGCCGGCCTCCATGAGCGCGTCGAGCACGACCTCGTTGTCTTCCCAGGGTCCGTAGAACTCGAAGCCGGGCTGCCCGGCCATGCCGTGCCGCAGCGCCTTGACGGGGCGTCCGGCGATCGTCACATCGCCGATGTGGAAGAACTTGATCTCGGGCGCGGGGCCGCCGAAGACCTTCTCCATCACGATGTCGGCCTTCGGTCCCTGGAGCTCGTAGCGGTAGAACGTCGGCGGGCCCTGCCGCATGTGCGAGTTGGCCTCGAGCCGGTAGCGCACGTCGCGGCCTGCGGCCTGCGCCTTCTCGACGTTGTAGCGCACCCAGTCGATGAGGATGTGGTGCCCGATGAGCACGAGCCCCTCGGGGCCCTCGGAGTTGTAGAAGAGGATGCCGTCGCCGATGAGGTAGCCGTCCTGGTTCACCGAGATCAGCTGCTTGGCGACACCCGGGCGGAACGTCGCGAACGTGTTCGGCGAGATCGAGCTCAGCAACGGGATCAGGTCGGTCCCGTCGAGGAAGAGCTGCGTCATGTGATGGGACTGGTCCATGAGCGCCACGGTCGTGTTCCACGCGCGCTGCTCATCGCGCCAGTTCGTGAACTCGGGCGCCACGGGGAACGTGAACGCCGGCCAGTTCTGGTTGCGCAGCAGTTCGACGGCGCTTCCTGCGCGGTCGATGGCTTGGGCGAGTGTCTCGGTCATCGTCGACCCTTCCGTGTGAGATCTGAGCTGCGGTCAGCGTAGGAGCGGGGTCCCGAGAGGCCTCGTCGGTATTCCGTTGAGTGGAAACGGATGCCGCGACCGTGCGTCCGGCGGGAGACCATCGGATCGAAGATCACGGTCGCGAAACGTCACGCCAAAATCGTTGACAATCTCGACGTAGCTCCGTAGTTTTCGGGCAGGGGAGGACTCGAGTCCCCTGGTCGACCACGACGCGATGACGCGAAAGGTGGAGGAATGGGCGCTCGGCTCGCTCTCCGCGACGTCAGCCTCCACTTCGGCGGCGTCAAGGTCCTCGAGAGCGTCTCGTTCACGGTGGAACCGGGTCAGATCTTCGGCCTCGTCGGCCCGAACGGCGCAGGCAAGACCTCCCTGTTCAACTGCGTCAGCGGCCACTATCGGCCGAGCGCCGGCTCGGTCATGATCGACGACGCCGAGGTGCTCGGCTGGCGCCCTGCGACGCTCGCGAGGCACGGCCTCGCCCGCACGTTCCAGCATCCGGCGCTGCAGTTGCGTGAGACCGTGCTCGAGAACGTGCTCCTCGGCGCGCACACCCGGCTTCCGGGCGGCCCTGTCGAGTGGTCGCTCCGGCTGCCGCGCACGACGCGCGCCGAGAAGGCGCTCCGCCAGGAGGCGCTCGACCTCCTGGAACGCAATGGGCTCGGGTGGGCGGCGAAGATGCGCGCCGAAGAGCTGTCGCACGGACTCCACAAGGGGATCGAACTGTGCCGCGCGCTCCTGACGAAACCGCGCCTGCTGCTGCTGGACGAGCCGGCGGCGGGGCTTCCCCACTCCGAGGTGGAACAGCTGATCGACACCGTGCGGCGGGTGCGCGACGACGACATCACCATCGTGATCGTGGAGCACAACATGGGGCTCATCTCGGCGCTCACGGACCGCGTCGTCGTGCTCGACCACGGTCGCAAGCTCATGGAGGGCTCGGCCGCCGAGGCGCAGGCCGACCCTCGCGTCATCGAGGCGTACATCGGCAAGGAGGCGGCCGATGACGCTGCTTGAGCTGATCGACATCACTGCCTCGTATGGACGCGTCCAGGTGCTCGAGTCGGTGTCGCTCGCGGTCCCCGATGGCGGAGCCGTCGGGATCCTCGGTGCGAACGGCGCGGGCAAGACGACGACGCTGCGCGCCATCTCGGGCACGGTGAGATCGACCGGCACCATCCGCTTCGACGGCCGGGAGCTGCGCGGACTCCGGCCCGACCAGGTCGCCGCGCTCGGGATCGCCCACGTCCCCGAGGGTCGCGGCACGCTTTCCGACCTGACGGTGCGTGAGAACCTCCGCGTCGGCGCGTACAAGCGCAAGGACCGCAAGGGCATCCAGGCCGACATCGACTACTGCCTCGACCTGTTCCCGCAGCTGCAGGACCGGATCCGCTCGAACGGTTCGGCGCTGTCGGGCGGCGAACAGCAGATGCTGGCCATCGCCCGTGCGATCATGGCGAAGCCGCGGCTGCTGCTGCTGGACGAAGCATCCCTCGGTCTCGCCCCCGGCACGGCCAGGGCGGTGTACGCCGCGATCCGCCGGCTGCGCGTCGAATCCGGCATCGCGATGCTCGTCGTCGAGCAGAACGCGAATCTCGCCTTCACGCTCGTCGACAGCGCGACCGTGCTCGAGACCGGCCGCAGCGTCCTGACCGGCTCCGCGGCGGAGCTCAAGGGCATGGACGAGATCCGCCGCGCATACCTGGGAGGCTGACGGTGGGGACCTTCATCCAGCTCGTGATCGACGGCCTGTCGACGGGGTCGATCTACGCCGCCCTGGCCCTCGCCATCGTGCTCGTGAACCAGGCCACCGGCCTCATCAACTTCGCCCAGGGCGGCATGGCCGTGCTCTCGGCCTACATCGCGTGGGCCATCTACGGCTTCGGCGTCCCGCTGATCCTCGCGATCGTGGCATCCGTCGCGATCTCGTTCGTGCTCGGCGCCGTCATCGAGCGCTACCTCATTCGGCGGTTCGAGCGCGGCGACCCCGACACCGCAGTCGTCGTGACGATCGGCCTGCTCACGCTCATCACGGGCCTCTGCGCGTGGATCTGGACGTACAACAACCGCCTGTTCCCCTCGCTGTTCCCGCTCGAGACGATCCAGATCGCCGGGGCGGTCGTCAGCGTCCGCTCGCTCGGCACGTTCATCGTGATCGTGGCGATCATGCTCCTGCTGCAGGCGCTGTTCCTCGGCACCAAGCTGGGGCTCGCGCTGCGGGCGGTCGCGATCAATCCCGATTCGGCGGCGTTCTCGGGGGTGCCGGTCGGCCGACACCTCATGATCGGGTGGGGACTCGCCGCTTCCCTCGGTGCGGTGGCCGGCGTCCTCGTCGCCCCGCAGCTGACGCTCACCCCCGGGATGATGGACTCCGCGCTCGTGTACGCGCTCGCCGCGGTCATCCTCGGCGGCCTGTCGAGCCCCATCGGCGTCGTCGTCGCCGCATGGCTCATCGGCGTCCTCGAGAACCTCGCCGCCGTCTACGTGCCGTTCATCGGGCACGACCTCAAGATCGCGGTGCCGTTCATCCTCATCTTCGTGGTGCTCATCCTGAGGCCGCAGGGCCTCTTCGGCCGGAAAGCGGTGGTGCGCGTCTGATGTCGACGACCGAAGCGACTCCCCGCCGCGCGTCCGTTCCCGACGCGACGCCGTTCCTCCACCGGCCGTGGGTGCGGTGGGCCGGCATCGCGCTGATCGTCGTCCTCGCGGTGGTCGTGCCCCTCATGCTCCCCGAGTTCGCGAACCAGACGATCGCGCGCATCGGCGTCTTCGCCGTCGCGGTGCTCGGACTCAACGTCGTCATGGGATACACCGGCCAGGTGTCACTGGGGCAGATCTTCTTCGTCGGACTCGGCGCGTACGTGACGGCGTGGGGGGTGCAGGCCGACCTCAACATCGTGGTGGTGTTCGTGCTCGCCCTCCTCGTGCCCGCCGTCGTCGGACTGCTCATCGCGCTCGCCGCGGCCCGGCTCGGCGGGCTCGCCATCGCCATGGTGACGATCGCCCTGCCCATCGTCGGGGTGCCGCTGGCCAAGCGCCTGTCGGACTTCACCGGGGGCTCTCAGGGCACGTCGGCCCGATTCTCGGATGCGCCGGAGTGGACCGGCCTCTACGACGACCAATGGCAGCTGTACATCGTCATCCTGATCGGCGGCATCACGTTCCTGCTCACGCGGAACCTCGTGCGCGGCAAGTACGGCCGGGCCTTCGCCATCGTCAAGGGCAACGAGGCGGTCGCCGGAGCCATGGGCGTCTCGCCGTACCGCTACAAGGTGCTGGCGTTCACGATCGCATCGCTCATCGGCGGCATCAGCGGCTTCCTCTACATGGTCGTGATCCAGTACACCTCGCCCGAGACCCTTCACTTCGGCCACTCGATCGAGCTGCTCGCCTCGATGGTGATCGGCGGCGCGGGCAGCATCCTCGGGTCGCTGCTCGGCGGCATCTGGTACGTGGTCGTGCCGCAGATCACGAACATCATCGATCCCAACATCACGGCGATGCTGCAGGGCGCGATCCTGCTCGTCGTGCTGTTCATCCTCCCCGGCGGGCTCGTCTCGCTGCCGCGGCTGTTCCGACGCCGTCGGCGCGACTCGGGGTCCGCCCCGCGGCCGGGCGGCGCAGGATCCACCACACGGGCGGACGCTCCCACCAAGTCACCACCACCTACGACGCAGTCGTAAGAACACAGAGAGGCAGGACCCATGAGCACGAATCGCAGAAGGATGCGCGTCGCCTCGGTCGTCGCGGGAATCGGCATCGTCGCCGTCCTCGCTGCCGGCTGCGCGCGCGGCGGCGGCACGCCCGAGGGCACGGAGGGCGGCGGCGAGGCCAGTCCCGGCATCACCGACGACTCCATCACGCTCGGCATCACGACCCCGCTGTCGGGGCCGACCGCCGGTCCCGGCACCTGCACGGTCGCCGGCATCACCGCCTACTTCGGCGCGAAGAACGCCGAGGGCGGTGTCGAGTTCGGAGACGGCAACACCCGCACCGTCGAGATCGAGGCGCTCGACGACGAATACGACCCGCAGAAGGCCAAGGCCAACTACGACCAGCTCAAGAGCAGCGTGTTCGCGATGACGGCGGGGCTCGGCACGCCCACCAACCGGGCGTGGCGCGAGGCGGCGATCGCCGACGAGGTGCCGCAGGTGCTGATCATGACGGGCGACCCGATCTTCAGCGACGCGGCAGAGAGCCCATGGCAGCTCGGGTTCGTCCCGATCTACCAGAACGAGGGTGAGGCGTTCGGAGAGCTGCTCGCCGGCTCGGCCGAGGACCACAAGGTCGCGATCCTCTCGCAGAACGACGACTACGGCGAGGGCTACGTCGAGGGCTTCAAGTCGGCGATCGAGGGTGCCGACAACATCGAGGTCGTGAAGGAGCTCACCTACGAAGCCACCGACACCTCGGTCGACGCCCAGCTGACCGAGCTCGCAGGCTCCGGAGCTGACGTGTTCTTCAACGCGATGTCGATCACGCCGCTGGTGATCTCGTCGCTGCAGAAGACGCAGGAGCTCGGATGGCTGCCGTCCTGGTTCCTTCCGTCGAACACCTCGAGCCCGAGCGCGATCCTCGAGCCCGGCGGCGCCACGGCCTTCCCGGGCGTGTACACCGTCGCGTTCGCGCAGTCCGCTGCCGCGCCGACGTTCGCCGAGAGCGAGGAGGGCGCTGCCTTCCTCGAGCAGATGGCGGAGTACGCGAACTACCCGGACGTTCCGGCGTTCCCGCACTGCGTCTGGTCGTACCAGATCGGCGCGACCCTCGAGCAGGTGTTCGCAGAGATGACCGAGCCCACGCGCGAGAACTTCATGGAGGCCCTTCGCAACGTCTCGGGCTACACCGCGCCCCTCATGCTGGAGGGTTCGACCGTCGACACGACCCAGGACGGCCAGCCCGCGGTCTCGACGGTGCAGGTGCAGAAGTACAACGGCAAGGGCTACGCCCCGGCCGAGAGCTGGGACGAGTGACCTGAACCGGCGAGAGGGGCGGCGTGGAGGCATCCGCGCCGCCCCTCTCTCGTTCCGGGCTGTCACCGGCGGCGACGAGATCAGGTGATGTCACGGGGGCAGGTGGTTTCGCGCTGGTTCCGCCTACGCCGGTGACATCACCTGATCTCGTGACGGATGCCGCGGCCGGCCGCGCCGATCACTCCATGCTGTGGAGCACCTCGACGATGCCCGACAGGTGCGCGCGGGTCGCGGCCTCGGCGGCGTCGGCGTCGCCCGCGAGGATCGCGTCGATGATCGCGATGTGCTCGGGTGCGGACTGGGCCGCGCGGCCGGGGTGGAACGCGAGGCGAAACTGATGGCGAGCCGACTGCGCGCGCAGGCGCTCGAGCAGCTGGGTGGCGGTCCCGTGCCGGCTCAGGTCGCGGATGCGGCGGTCGAGCTCCTGGTTCAGGCGCGAGTACCCCACGAGGTCGCCGGAGCCGACGGCCGCCTCGATCGCGCCGCGGAGCTCTCTCAGCTGTTCCGCGTCGGCGGGCGTGACGTGCTGGGCGGCCTTGCGGGCGCACAGCGTCTCGAGCCCGATGCGGACCTCGACGATCTCGATGGCCTCGTCCACGCTGATCGCCCGTACGCGCGCGCCGCGGTTCGGGAGGCGCTCGACGAGACCCTCTCCGGCGAGGTTGAGCAGCGCGGTCCGCACGGCTGCCCGCGATGCGCCGTAGCGTTCGCTGAGGTCCGCCTCGATGAGGCGCTGGTGCGGCGCGAACTGCGCGTCGAGGATCGCGTCCCGGATCTGCTGCGTCAGATCGGGGCGTTCCGTCGCATCATCCGTGTCCAGCAGCGCGGCATCCGTCATGTCGGCCTTCCCCTTCGGCATCCTCGCCCGCACTGACACTATCTCGCGATCCGTGCGGTGTTGAGCAGCATTCCATACGAAATCTTCGCGGATTTCGTCGACAATCTTGATTCGGCCGCATGCGAGGAGCACGCTGGAGACAACGGTCCGCGCACCCGAGCGCGGACCTTGCACGGAGAGGTGGGCGTTCCATGAGCGAGACGGTGGCGGGGACTGCGGTCCGGACGGGACTGTTCATCGGAGGTGAGGAGCGATTCACCGACGACGTGCTGTCGATCCCCGATCCCGGCAAGCCGGGTGTGACCGTCGGCGAGGCGGCGGCGGCGTCGCCCGCGGACGTGACGGATGCCGTCGCCGCGGCGAAGGCCGCGTTCCCGGCATGGGCGGCCCTCTCGCCTCAGGAGCGCGCTCGGCAGATGTCCGAGGCGATCGCAGGCATCGCCGACGATCGTGACACGGACGCGGCGATCCTGTCGCAGGAGAACGGCAAGATCCGGCTCGAGGCGTGGATCGACGCCCTCGTGTTCGAGCTGCGCTGGAACCTCGCCCTGATGCTCGCCGACGAGGTCGACACCGGCAAGACGCTGCCGCCCGTCCCCGGCGCGATCCCGGTCTCGACCGACGTGTCGTACCAGCCACTCGGAGTGGTCACGGTGATCGTGCCCTTCAACTGGCCCATCGCGATCCTCGGAGCGTCGCTGCCGCACGCGCTTCTGGCGGGCAACACCGCGATCGTCAAGCCGCCGCCCTCGGCGCCGCTCGCGACCGCCCGGGTCGTGCAGCGCGTCGCCGAGAAGCTGCCGCCCGGCGTGCTCAACGTGATCACCGGCAGTGATCAGGACATGGCGGGACTCATCCAGAACCCGGATGTCGCGAAGGTGTGCTTCACCGGATCCGTGAACGGCGGCAAGCGGATCATGGAGATGGCATCGAAGACGCTCACACGGGTGACGCTCGAGCTGGGCGGCAACGACGCGGCCGTGTTCCTCGAGGACGCCGTCCTCGACGACGAGCACCTCGACCGTCTGTATGCGGCGATCTACGACACGACGGGCCAGATCTGCATGAACGCCAAGCGCGTGTTCGTGCACCGCTCGCGCCTCGACGAGCTCGTGGCAGGACTCGCCGCGCGCCTCGAGAAGGCACGACTGGGCCACGGGCTCGACGACGGCACCACGATGGGGCCGCTGCATCAGCCGGCGCAGAAGGCGTTCGTCGACGAGATCATCCAGGAGGCGAAGGATGCCGGAGCCGACGTCCGGGAGTTCGGCGAGCTTCCCGGCGGCGATCTCTCCGGCGGCAACTTCGTGCGGCCCGCGATCGTGGTCGAGCCCGACCCGCAGCTGCGCGTGGTGACGCAGGAGCAGTTCGGGCCCGTCATCCCGGTCATCCCGTTCGACACCGAGGAGGAGGCGGTGCGCCTCGCCAACGACACGTGGGGCGGTCTGTGCGGCTCGGTCTGGACGGCCTCGCCCGAGGCCGCGAAGCGCGTCGGCTCGCAGCTGGTGTGCGGGTACGTGTGGGTCAACGACCACGGCGCGACGCGCCTGGACCTGCGGGCTCCGTTCGGCGGCATGAAGCAGTCGGGCTTCGGCCGCGAGCAGGGGATCGAGGGTGTCCGCGCCTTCCAGGACACGCGTTCCATCGCCACGATCGACCCGGAGGCCCTCGCGTCGATGGCGCACTGACCGGCGCGGGTCGGGAAGTGCGGAATGCCATGATGTAGCGCATGACCCTCGCCGACGAAGCCCCCAACGGCTTCGGCATCCGTCGCGCGTCGCCGGTGCGACTCGTGCTCACGATCTTCGGCGACTACTGGTGGCACGTCCAGGAGCCGCTGCCCACCGGCGCGCTGGTGGCGGCGCTCACGGATCTCGGGCTCAAGGAGGCGGCCGCGCGCGCCACGCTCACGCGGATGACGCGCAACGGGCTGCTCGACGCTCAGCGCGCCGGCCGTCGCACCACCCACAGGCTCACCGAGCGTGCGATCGCGATCGTCGACGAGGAGGCGCGCTGGCTCGATGACTTCGGGGTCGACGAGCAGCCGTGGGACGGCTTGTGGACGGTGCTCGCCTTCTCGATCCCCGAGTCCCGGCGCGCCACGCGCCACCTTGTGCGCTCGCGGCTGAAGTGGCTGGGGTTCGCGCCGCTGTACGACGGCGTGTGGATCTCGCCGCGGGATCGCGCGGCGGAGGCGATGGCGCAGCTGCGCGAGCTGGACGTCGCCGACGCGACCGTGATGCGCGCACAGCTGGAGACGTCGATCCCGGGCGGCCCGCAGTCGGCGTGGGATCTCGCCGGCGTCGCGGAGCGGTATCGTGCGTTCGCGGCGGAGGTCGCGGCATCCGTCGCCGATGCCGACCCGGCAGACGCCTTCGTCGAACGCACGCGGCTCATGCTCGCGTGGCAGGCCTTCCGCGTGCTCGACACCGGGATCCCGGTCGAGCTCGTGCCGGCGGACTGGCCACGGGCGGCGACGCGGCGCGCGTGGGCGGATCGTTACAACCGACTGGGGCCGGCCGCCGAGCAGCGCATGCGCGGGTTCGTCGCCGAGATCTCCGTCGACCTCGCCGACCTCGTCACCCGGCGCCGGCTCGCGGACTAGCGCGGACGAACGGGCCCAGGCCGTCCGGCTCCGGGGGCCACGGTGCTGCACCGTGATCAATAGTTGATGTTTGATTGACGAGCGTCAGTCATAGTTCTAGTCTTTCGCGTGAGGCGGCGGCAAGGGTGCCGGTGCCGAAGGACGACGGCGTCTATGGAGGTTGCGCGATGAACAGATCCAGAATCGGCCCGCTCGCGATCGGGGTGACCGCCGCTGCCGGCGCACTCGTGGCGGGACTCCTCATGCCCGCCGCCGCGACGGCCGCGCGGCCGGTCCATATCGAGATCCTGTCGGGCAGGGCCGACTCCGTCACCGGCGGCGATGCGTTGGTCTCGGTGGCCGATGCGCGCCGTGACTTCCGCATCGTGGCGGCCGGCGTCGATGTGACCGACTCGTTCTCACCGCTCGGCGGTGCACTCGTGGGGCTGGTCGAGGGGCTGCCGCAGGGGACGAGCGAGATCGCGGTCACCAAGAAGAACGGTCAGGTGCAGGCCGTGCTCGAGGTCGAGAACCACTCCGTCACCGGTCCGGTGTTCTCGGGTCCGCAGCATCCGATGTACTGCACCGCCGACCGGGCCCCCTGGAACCTGGGTGCCGTCGACGACGACTGCCATGTCGCGGCGCCGGCGGTGACGTACCGCTACCGCACGACGTCGGGCCAGTTCGCGAACTACCCGACCGACGGGTCCGTGCCTGCGGACGTCGCGACCGCGACCGTCGAGGGCCAGGCCGTTCCCTACGTCGTCCGCATCGAACGCGGCACGATCAACCGTGCCGTCTACGAGACGGCGGTGCTCCATCAGCCGGGAGCCGCCGACCCCGTACCGACGCGGCCCTCGGCCGGCTGGAACGGCAAGCTCGCCTACACGTTCGGCGGCGCGTGCGGTGTCGGATACTGGCAGGGATCGAGCACGGGAGGGGTCGAGAACGACCTCTTCCTGAGCCGCGGCTACGCCGTGGCGTCGGCGACGTTCAACGTCTACGCGCAGAACTGCAACGACGTGACCAGCGCCGAGACCGCGATGATGGTCAAGGAGCACGTGATCGAGCAGCTCGGCCCCGTCGAGTACACGGTCGGCTCCGGCGGCTCGGCGGGCACGATGCAGCAGCTGCTGCTCGCGAACAACTACCCGGGCATCATCGACGGCGTGCTGGGTGAGATCGGCTACCCGGACGAGCGATCGACGACCATCGGCGGACACGACTGCCGTGGACTGCTCGGCTACTGGAACTCACCTGCCGGCGCCGGATGGACGAACGCCCAGAAGATGGCCGTCACCGGTCATGCGACGCCCAACACGTGCTTCGGGTTCACGTTCTTCGACGGCGTCGACGATCCGAACCGCGGCTGCAACGCGGCCATTCCGATCGCGGACCGCTGGTCGCCGGCGAATCCCGACGGGCTGCGCTGCACGATCGCCGACATGGTCAAGAACGTGTACGGAACGGATGCCGCGGGCCGCGGCCTTCGCGTCGAGCCCGACAACGTCGGGGTGCAGTACGGCTGGAACGCGCTGCAGGAGGGTGCCATCACGGTCGAGCAGTTCATCTCGCTCAACGAGGGCGTCGGTGGCATGGACATCGACGGCAACCGCACCGCCGCCCGCTCCGAGGCGAGCGTCGAGGCGATCGAACGGGCGTATGCGACCGGCCGCATCAACATGATGACGGGCGGCCTGGCATGGACGCCGGTCATCGAGATCCGCAACTACACGGATCCGACGGGCGACTTCCACGAGCGCTACCGCTCGGCGATCATCCGAGAGCGGATGCTGGCCGCACACGGCGACGCCGGCACCCATGTGAGCTGGACCGGGGCGAACATCCCGGCGAACACCGCCGCGATGCGTGCGACAGCGCTCGACCAGCTCGAGGCATGGCTGGATGCGATCGAGGCGGCCGGGGGTCCAGGCGACCGTGACCGCACGATCGCGGCGCGCCCCGCCGACTTGGCCGACGGCTGCTTCGACGCGCAGATGACGTTCATCGAGGAGGTGCTCGACTACGACGACCCGTCGACCGCGTGCAACCAGCTGTATCCGTTCCACTCGCAGCCGCGCGCGGAGGCGGGCATGCCGCTCCTCGCGGATGGGCTGAAGTGCGCGCTGGTTCCTGCCGACCGCACCGACTACCCGTCGATGAGCGATGCGCAGTGGCAGCGGCTGAGGGCGGTGTTCGCCGGCGGCGTGTGCGACTGGTCGCAGCGCCCCCAGGGCTACGAGGAGCTCGAAGGCACCTGGCTCAGCTTCGGCTAGCCTCGGCCGGGCGCACGGAGGGGCAGGTTCTCGCGCTGCGGGGACCTGCCCTTCCGACGGGAGGCCGGATCCGCCGATCGAACCGGATCTCGCGGCGGGTGCCGTCGTCCTTCGTCGTCAGCTTCGACGCTTCCAGCGGCGCGTGCGTGAGGCGACATGTTCGAGATCCGCCCGTCGCTGACGCTCGCGTGCTTCCGCCGCGCGCTCAGCCCGTCGTTCAGCCCATGACCGCACGGTCTGGTCGACGTCTCGCGGCATCGTCACGAGCGGCGGGCCGGCGGAGAGATCGTAGCGCGCGCGGATGACCCGCGAGTTGAACGCCTCGATCTCGCGGCGCACGTCCTTCTCACGAGACAACCCGTCGAGCTCTGCGTCCAGGGCGGCGTCGTCCTTCCGCAGCTGGATGGAGGGAGGGAGCATCACGAGCCCCTCCCTCTTCATGAGGCTTTTCAGCCACCAGTCCGGGTCGTGGCTGTCCGAGAGGTCGAGTGGCTTGCCGCTTCCAGGCAGGTCGTCGAATTCGCCACGCTCGATCGCTCGGCGGATCTGAAGATCGGCGAGCAGCGCGATCGCGACCTCGGAGTCGATGGACACGGCGTACGGATTGAAGAAGGAGGTGGGTTGTCCGGGATCCGTCACACGTCCTCCTCACTTTTATAGGTCATCTGTATTATGTCATCTGTATTGGAAAGGAGGTCGGATGCCGAGACTCGTGGACCACGACAAACGGCGGGAAGAGATCGCCGAGGCGTTATGGCAGGTCGTCGACCAGCAGGGCTGGAGCCGGGCGACCATGCGGGAGGTCGCGCGAGAAGCCGGTGTCTCGCTCGGGCAGCTGCAGCACTACTTCTCGTCGCGCCGGGAGATGCTGACGTTCGCTCTGGAGCTCGCGGCGGAGCGGACGTCCGATCGCGTGGAGCGCGCCATGCTCGCGCTCCCGCAGCCCCCACACCCAGGGGAGGCCTTGCAGATCGCTCTCACGGAGATGCTTCCGCTCCATGCCCATTCCCGCGCGACGAGCCGCCTGCAAGCCGCCTTCGTCCTCGAGGCTCTGCACGACCCGCAACTGCATGGCGAGGCACGGACCGGGTTGCAGGCCGGACGCGAACGGGTCGAGCAGATCATGCGGGGCGCCGTAGCCGACGGCTGGATCTCCCGTGACCGCGACGTGGCGGTGGAGACCGACCTGCTTCTCGCTCTGACGGGCCTCGCACCTCTCCTCGACCTCGGCGTGATCACCCCGGACGCGGCCCGCGCTGCGATCCGGGCGCACCTGGAGCGCCTCTTCTCCAGCGTGTGATCCCGTCGGCGTCGACACGGGATACTGGACGCATGTCGTCATCCGTCGAACGCCAATCCAATCCGACTGCCTGGGCCGCGTTCTGGTTCGCGCTGGCCGGCCTCGTGCTGATGCCCATCCCGCTGTTCATCGGGCTCATCCTGGGCGGCGGTCTGTCCATCGTCGCCGCGGTGCTCGCCGTGATCGCCCTCTTCAAGGGACTCGCGCGCAGCGGCAAGGGCATCGCGCCCGTCGTGTTCGCCGCGATCTTCATCGCGCTCACGTGGGGCGGCATCTCGATCGGCGGCGGCACCATCTGGTAAGGGGCGGCCGAGGCGTTGCCCCACATCCGAGCCTGGCCTCCGTGCGCGGCACGGCAGTCGGGCGGCCGTGATTAGCCTGGAAGCATGGCGAGAAAGATCGGACTCCTGGCTGGCGGCATCGTCCTGATCGGGCTCTTCCTGGCCTGGATGCTTTTCAAGGGTACGGATCCGGTCCAGTCCTGGACCGACGCGAATCAGCTCCTGGGTCTGGTGGCATGGGGAGTCGCGTGGCTCTGCGTGCTCGGCGGCGCCGCTCTCGTCGCCCGCGCGCTCTTCCATCAGCCTCCGGACTCGGTGGCCGACCGCGACTGATGCGGTCCGATCCTCTCGGTCAGCCCTGGCCCGGAGCTCCGTACATCGCCCCGTCGGGGAGGGGCGGGCAGACGGCGGATTCGGTCATGGCTGCGATCTCGGCTCTGACCGCGACGCCATCGGCGGTCCTCTCGATCGTGTAGACGATCCCTTCCTGCGAGTCCGGTGCAGGGATATAGCCGACGATCGCGGAATTGATCGCCGGATCGTCGGGCACGGGCGCAACCGACGTCGTCGTCAGGTCCGCGGTCGGATTCTCCCTCAGCCAATTGGCCGTTCCGGGGACGGTCGCGCCCGGGATCGTCCAGAACGCTTCGAGTTCCTCGACCGGGCCGCACGGCCAGCCCGTGAAGGAGCTGAAGCTCGCGACGCTCACATCGGAGCGGATGGCGCCCGGCGGGAGGGTGGCGGCGTCGAGCCACGCCTCGGCTTGAGCGCGTGCCGCGGCATCCACGCTCGCCGAAGCGGCGGGCTCGGGCGACTCGGAGGGCTCGCTCACCGCACGGGGAGCAACGACCGTGCCGTCACCTGGAGGCGTGGCGCAGGCCGCCAGGGAGAACGCGAGGATCGACAAGCCGACCGCGAAAGCTGTACGAGACCGCATGCTCCCACCGTAGGCCGAACTCGCAGCTCGGTTCACGTTCGCATCGCGATGAGATCGCGCCTCCGGGTGGGGACTTCGTGGCGGGTCGCCACCTCACGTGCGGGTTGACGTACCTAGGCGTGGAGGCGGTCGACGAGATCGAGGCCGCGGCGGGCCCACGCGATCTCGCCCTGGGCCCGCTCGACGAGTCCCTCGTACGCGAAGCGCTTGTACGCGATCGTGCGCTCGCGGTCGGTGTCGGCGGTGACGGCCAGGCGCCGCACCAGCATGGGGTTCGCGACCGCGTCGATGCGCTCGAGCTCGCCTTCCCACTGTGCGAGCTCCCCCTCCCACTGGGCGATGTGCCGCTCGAGGAACTCGCGCGCGGCCTCGGGCGTTGTCGCCTCGAGGTAGGCCGCGCGCAGGTGCGCGGGGTCGCGCACGCGCTGGTACTCCAGGGGAGACGTCATCCATTCGAGGAAGGCGCGGTCTCCGGCATCCGTCACGTGATACATGCGCCGGGTGCCGCGCTCGCCGCGGGGCTGCTCCTCGCCCTCGATGAGGCCGAGATGCTCCATCTTGCGCAGCTCGGGGTAGATCTGCGAGTCGGGCGCGTGCCACACATGCCCGACGGACTGGTGGAACTGCTTCTGCAGGTCGTAGCCCGAGAGCGGTCCGACCCGCAGGATCGCCAGCAGCGCGTAACGCAGACTCATGGATCTCCTCTCCCTGCCCGAGGGTAGCGGTCGGAGCGCCGGCTCCCGCGCCCCGCCCGGGCGCGTTCAGGTGTCACAACACGCCGCAACACCTCGGTGAAGCGGCGTGTCGTGACACCCGAGCTGCGCGGCGCCGACGTTCGAGTGTCACAACACGCCGCAACGCTGCGGGCGAAGCGGCGTGTCGTGACACCCGAACATCAGGGGACGGATGCCGCGGGTCAGGCGGACTGCTGATACCCGGTGCGCCAGCCGCCCTGGTAGGTCTGGCGGGCGACCGTCGAGTACGGCACCGGCGAGACGACGGCGCGCACCTCGAGCTGACGGTGCGGCTCGACCGACGCCTTCGACGTCCCGCCGTCGGGCTCGCCCCACACCACGGTGACCTCCGCGCCCTCGGGCACGTCGGGGGCGACCGTGGCCAGCGACAGCGCGCGCTTCTCGTTGGCGCTGTACCCGGTGAACATCGAGAAGCCGACGACCGTGCCATCGGCATCCGTGACCGCGTCGTAGTTGGCCGAGCCGTAGTTCGCCAGCGGCAGGTCGAAGAACTTGTAGCTGTCATTCTCGGTGTCGAAGAGCGACGCGAAGATCTTCGTGACGTCCTCGGGGTTCCACGCGAGCGTGACCTTGCGGCGCTGCGTGGCCGGGTCGATCTTCTCGAGCGCGTCGCGGCCGATGAAGTCGTGGTCGAACTTCACGAACGAGCCGTAGCCCAGCTCCCACGGGGTGAGGTAATAGTCCGCGATGTCCTGCGAGACGAACGAGCCGGCGAGCGTGCCGGTGGCCTCGTAGCTGTCGATGCCGAGCCACTCGCGGTAGCCGCGCTCGGCCTCTCCCGAGTAGATCGCGGGCAGCGGCGACGGGATCCAGCCCGACTCGAGCGTGTTCGACGGGTACGCGCGCGACCCGACCGGCACGAGGCCGAACTCCTGGCCCGTCTCGACGATGAGGTCGCGCACGCGGTGGTGATCCTCGTACGGTCCCCAGATCTCGAGCCCCGGCGCACCGGCCATGCCGTGACGCAGAGTGCGGACGTTCGCGCCGCCGAGCTGCATGGTCGACATGCTGAAGAACCTCAGCTGCTCGAGCGGTCCGCCGTTGAGCTTCTCGATGACCTGCCACGCCGCCGGCCCCTGGATCTGGAACCGGTAGTAGCGGCGGCTCACGGCGTCGCCGTACGGCCGCGAGGGCGAGCGGCGGTCGATCGTGACGTCGAGGTTCGCGTAACCGCCGGTCTCGCCGTGGTACATCAGCCAGTTCGACGCGGGCGCGCGGCCGACGTAGACGTACTCGTCCTCGGCCTCGTGGAAGAGGATTCCGTCACCGATCACGTGACCCGACGCGGTCGTCGGCACGTACTGCTTCGCGCGGTTTACCGGGAACGTCGCCACCGAGTTGATGGCGGTGTCGGAGATGAGCTTGATCGCGTCAGACCCCTTGAGGAATACGTTGTCCATGTGGTGCGACTGGTCGTAGAGCACGGCGGTGTCGCGCCACGCCTTCTGCTCCTTGATCCAGTTCTGGAAGTCCGCGGGGACGACCGGGTAGATGTACGAGCCGATCTGCGAGTTGCGCAGCATCTCGACCGGGTTCTGCTGGTCGATGAGCTCCTGCAGATTCTTCGCTGCCATGGGAGGGAACCTCTCTGTTCGTGGGTGGGCGGTGATGGTGACGGATGCCGCGGCCCGCGGCATCGGTCAGGTGAAGACGATGGTCTGGTTGCCGTGGCGGATCACGCGATCCTCGGCATGCCACTGCACGGCGCGGGAGAGGACGGCGCGTTCGACGTAGGCGCCGCGGGCCTGGAGGTCGGCGGCGCTCATCGCGTGGGTGACACGGGCGACGTCCTGCTCGATGATCGGGCCCTCGTCGAGGTCTTCGGTGACGTAGTGGCTGGTGGCGCCGATGAGCTTGACGCCTCGCTCCTTGGCCTTGCGGTACGGCGCGGCGCCGATGAAGGCCGGGAGGAACGAGTGGTGGATGTTGATCACCGGCGCCCCGACCTGCTCGAGGAATCCGCTCGAGAGGATCTGCATGTATCTGGCGAGGACGACCATGTCGACGTTGCCGGTGAGCAGCTCGAGGATGCGCGCCTCGGCGCCGCTCTTGTCGGACCCCTGGGAGGGGACGTGGAAGAACGGGATGCCGAAGCTTCGGACGTCCTCGGCCACGCCGGTGTGGTTCGAGATGACCATCGGGATGGTCACCGGCAGCTCGCCGCGGCGATGCCGCCACAGCAGTTCGAGCAGGCAGTGGTCGCTGGTCGAGACGAGGATCGCCATGCGCTTGGGGATCGAGCGGTCGGTGAGGCGCCATTCCAGCCGCAGCGGACCGAGCGTCTGGTCGAGATCGGCCTCGATCTCGGGCAGCGCCGCCTGCAGATCGGCACGGTGGAACACCACGCGCTGGAAGAACTCGCCGCTCTCGGGGTCGTCGGAGTACTGGTCGAGCGTGACGATGTTCCCCTCGTTGCGCGTGATCAGGGCGGTGACCGCCGCCACGATGCCGGGCTGGTCGGGGCCGTGCACGATGAGGCACGCGTGGTCGCGCAGCGCTTCGAGGTGAGCCGTCATCGCAGGGCGCCCGACGACTGTGCGGCGACGAACTCGCGTGCCCACTGCGAGGTGGCCAGCAGTCCGCCGAACGTGTAGAAGTGCAGCTTGACGTCGCCGGTTTCCGCGTCGGTCGCGAGCAGCTCGGCGAGGTCGGTCACGAACCGGTCGGGCCCGGCGGTGCCCATCAGGTTGGTGAGCGAGAAGCCGTACTTCTTCACGATCATCGCGTTCGCGCCCACGCCGAATCGGCGGGCGAAGTTGATGAGCCGCTTGATGCCCGCGGGTCCGGGTGTGCCGACGCGGATCTGCGCGTCGATGCCGCGCTCGCGCACCTGGTCGATCCACGTCATCACCGGATCGGTGTCGAACGAGAACTGCGTGAGGACCACCGCGTCGAGGTCCTGCTGCGCCAGCGAGAGCGCCTTCTCATCGAGGTGGCGCCACAGCACGTCGTCGGCGATGTCGGGGTGGCCCTCGGGGTACCCGGCGATCGACACCTCGCGCGCGCCGTACTTCTTGAGCAGGCCCGAGCGGATCAGGGTCAGCGCGTCCGGGTACGGTCCCGCGGGCTCGGCCGGGTCGCCGCCGACGGCGAACACGTGCTCGGTCGCGCCGACCTCCTGCAGCCTGTCGAGGAACTCCTCGAGCTGCGCCTGCGATTCCAGGCGGCGTGCCGAGATGTGGGGGACGGGCACGAACCCCATGTCTCTCACGGCCTTCGCCGCGGCGACGCGCATCTCGAGGTCTTCGTTGCCCAGGAACGTCACGTTGATCTTGGTGCCGGGCGGGATCGTCTCGCGGGCCTCTTCGAGCCCGGGCACGTCCTTGCCGGTCATCTCGAGCGAGAAGCCGTGCACGAGCGCGGCCGCCTTCGGGGAAGCGGGAGTCGGGTGAGCCACTGTCGAGGTCCTTTCCTCTGCCGGCGCTTCGACGCGCCGGTCCGTCCACGATAACTATGTCCATAGGTAATGGCAATAGGTACGCGATTGCGCGTCCGACCATCTTGGAGGTCGCCGCGCCACCGGCGGCGGTGGGATTCCGTTGGGCGGACGCCGGCGTCTAACCCCGTCGAAGTTCAACGAATTCGTGACGGGCGTCACGAAAGTCTTGACACTGGCGTGGGAGTGGCGCACGATGACTGTGTCCGGCACGCCGAGGTGAGGACGCCCGACTCGCCTCCGACAGAACAGGCCGGCGTTCACCCGCACCGTCACGAGAGGCCCGTCAATGAAGAAGAGTCTTGCCACCCTCGGCGTCCTCGCCGCCGCCGCGCTCGCGCTCAGCGGCTGCACCGACTCCGCCGCCCCGTCGAACACCGCCACCGGCGACGCCGGATCGGAGCCGGGCGAGCTGACGACCGTCCGCGTCGCGGCCCTGCCCATCGCCGAGACCGGCGCACTGTGGGGAGCCATGGAGGAGGGGATCTTCGAGGAGCACGGCCTCGAGATCGAGGTCGTCCCCGCGCAGGGCGGCGCCAATGCCATCCCGGCCCTGCTCAGCGGCGACATCCAGTTCGCCATCGGTCAGCCCTTCGGGCCGATCCGCGCGGATCTCCAGGATCTCGGGGTCGTGATCGTCGGCAACTACGCCAACAGCCTCGCCGAGGGCACCGACGTCAACGCGGTCGTCGCGCTCGGGGACTCCGGCATCACGCGGCCGGCAGACCTCGCCGGCAAGAAGGTGTCGGTCAACACGCTCGGCGCGGCCGGCGACCTGACCATCCGCAAGGCCGTGCAGGACGACGGCGGCGATCCGTCGACGATCGAGTTCGTCGAGGTCGCCTTCCCCGATGTGCCGGCCCAGCTCGAGGCGGGCACCATGGACGCCGCGTGGGCGCCCGACCCGTTCCGGGGCATGATCCTCGGGGGCGGCGGAGTCTCGGTGGTCGCGCCGTATCAGGCGACGATCCCTGGTCTCACCGTGCTCACGAGCATCACGACCCAGGCGCTGCTCGATGAGGACCCCGACCTCGTCGCCTCCTTCTCCGCGGCGATGTCCGAGGCGCTGGAGTGGGCCTCGGGCAACGAGGAGGCCGTGCGGGCCGCGATCGCGACGAACCTCGAGATCCCCGAGGAGGCCGCCGCCGGCATCACGCTGCCGGAGTTCACGTGGGACCTCGGCGACGCCGGCATCGAGGAGCTCGGCGCGCTCGCGGTCGAGTTCGAGTACATCGAGACCGAGCCCGACTACAGCCGGCTGATCCAGCAGCAATAGTCACGGCGTGAGGAGGGCGGATGCCGCGACCTGCGGCATCCGTCCCTCCCCGCCGCTCCGTCCGTCCCTTCCGCCATACGATCGGACCCACTGTGACCGCCACCGCCGACGCCCCGATGATCGTGGCCGCCCCGCCGCCGCGCCGCAGCCGGCACCGCACGCTGCGGAAGGTCGCGCTGGGCCTGGCGGGGATCGTCGGGTTCCTCGTGACCTGGCAGCTGCTGCCGACGCTCGGGATCGTGAACCCGACGTACTTCCCGACCGCGACCGAGACGATCGCGCAGCTGTTCGTCGAGTTCCAGGACCTGGAGTTCTGGCGCAACGTCGGCCGCACGCTGACGTCGTGGGCCATCGGGCTGGTGCTCGCGACGGTCCTCGCGGTCGTGCTCGGCACGATCATCGGCCTCGTGCCGTTCCTGCGGCGGGCCACCCACACGACGGTGGAGTTCCTGCGGCCGATCCCGTCGGTCGCGCTCATCCCGCTCGCGATCCTGATGTTCGGCTATCAGCTGCAGGCGGCGCTCCTCATCATCGTCTACGCGAGCTTCTGGCAGGTGTTCATCCAGGTGCTCTACGGCGTCGCCGACGTGGATGCGGTCGCCCGCGACACGGCTCGCAGCTTCGGCCTGTCGCGTGGCTCGCGCATCGTGAACCTGGTGTTCCCCACTGCACTGCCCTACCTCATGACCGGGCTCCGCCTGGCCGCCACCGTGGCGCTGATCCTCGCGATCACCGCCGAGATGTTCATCGCCGTCCCCGGCCTCGGGCGTGCCATCATGCTCGCGCGAGAGGCGCAGCAGTGGACCACCGTCTTCGCGCTGGTCATCGTCACCGGCGTGCTCGGGCTGCTCGTGAACCTCGGGTTCCGCGCGATCGAGCGCCGCACGCTGTCGTGGCACCAGTCGGTGCGCGGGGAGGAGATCCTGTGACCCTCTACACGAGCACCGTGATCACGCCGCGCCCACGCTCCCGGGCGTGGGCGAAGTTCGGCGAGAACACCGCCTACGCGCTGGGCCTTCCGATCATCCTGCTGGTGATCTGGGGCGTCTGGTCGTCGATCTCGCCCGCTCCCTTCTTCCCCAGCCCGCTCGTGATCGCCGAGGCGTTCGTCGAGACGTGGGTGGGCCCCGCGTTCGTCCAGGACGTGCTTCCGAGCCTCGGGCGACTCGCGATCAGCATCGTGCTGGCCGTCGTCCTCGGCATCGCGGCCGGAACCGTCATCGGCCTGGTCCGCTGGCTGCGAGAGCTGCTCGAGCCGATCTTCGAGTTCTTCCGCGCGGTGCCGCCGCCCGTGCTCATCCCGATCGTCGCGGTGCTCGTCGGCGCCACCGACACGATGAAGATCGTGGTGATGGTGACGGGAGCCGTGTGGCCGGTGCTCCTGAACACGATCGAGGGGGTGCGCGCGACGGACTCGGTCATGACCGAGACCGCGCGGTCGTTCGCGCTGACGCGCGGCGAGAGGCTCCGGTTCCTGGTGCTCCCCGCCGCGAGCCCGCGCATCATGACGGGCGTGCGGCAGTGCCTGTCGATCGCGCTCATCCTCATGGTGATCTCGGAGATGTTCTTCTCCTCGTCGGGTCTGGGCTACCAGATCGTCTTCTTCCAGCGGAACTACCTCATCGCCGAGATGTGGAGCGGCATCGTGCTGCTCGGCCTCATCGGCGTGCTGCTCGCGGTGATCTTCGGATTCGCCGAGCGGCGGGTGCTGCGCTGGTACCACGGAATCAAGGAGGTCGAGCGTGCCTGAGACGCTTCGAACAGCACAGACGCTTCTCGCGGTCGAGCACCTGCGGAAGGTCTACGAGTCCTCGACGGGCAACGTCGAGGCCATCGGCGACATCAGCTTCACGATGGATGCCGGTCAGCTGGTGTGCATCGTCGGGCCGTCCGGCTGCGGCAAGACCACGCTGCTGAAGTGCATCGCGGGCCTCCTCGGGCCCACGTCGGGGTCCGTCGAGCTCCACGGCAGCCGAGTCACGGCGCCGCCGCCGAACATGGCCCTGGTGTTCCAGGAGTACGGGCGCAGCCTCTACCCGTGGCTGACGGTGCGCGGCAACGTCGAGCTTCCGCTCAAGCACAAGAAGCTCTCGCGCGCCGAGCGCGGCCGCCTGATCGACGACGCCCTGACCGCGGTCGGCCTCGAGCACGCCGCCGGCAGCTACCCCTGGCAGCTGTCGGGAGGCATGCAGCAGCGCGTCGCGATCGCGCGGGCGGTCGCGTACCAGCCCGAGGTGCTCATCATGGACGAGCCCTTCGCCGCCGTCGACGCCCAGACCCGCGCCGACCTGGAGGACCTCGTCCGCGCCCTCCACCGCGAACGCGGCATGTCGATCCTGTTCGTCACGCACGACATCGACGAGTCGGTCTACCTCGGCGAACGCGTCATCGTCCTGTCGAAGTCGCCCACGTGGGTGCAGGAGGACCTCGTGATCGACCTCGATCCCGACCGCGACCAGATCACCACGCGCGCCCTGCCGCGCTTCACCGAGCTGCGCACCCACGTGTACGAGCAGATCCAGCGCGCGAAGCGCGGCGAGGCCGTGCGGCCCGGGACGAGCCCGGCGTGAGCACGTCGCTCACCGTGGACGTGCTCGGCGACGGCTCGGGCGAGACCTCGGTCCTCGCGCGCAAGCCGCGGCAGCTGCTGCTCGCGTTCTTCGGCGAGTACGTGTGCGACCGCTACTTCGAGCCGCTGCGCGCCAGCGTCGTGATCGGAGTGCTCGAGGGAGCGGGCGTCGCGGCGTCGGCGGTGCGGACGAACCTCGACCGCATGGTGCACAGCGGCGTGCTCGAACGGCGGCGCCTCGGACGAGAGATCGGGTTCGAGCTCACCGAGCACGGCAGCGAAGTGCTGCGCGAGGCGTCCGGTCGCGTCAACGGCCCCGCCCCCTTCGAGCCCCAGGGCGACGGGTGGACGCTGGTCACCTTCAGCGTGCCCGAGCACCTGCGCGATCTGCGGCACCGCCTGCGCGCGGCGCTGACGTGGGCGGGTTTCGCGCTCCTGCGCGACGGCCTGTGGATCGCCCCCGGCGCAGTCGACCTCGCGGCGGCCCTGGGGGCGATCATCCCCGATCTCCCGCCCGCGGCCGTCAACGCGTTCGCCGCGTCGGAGCTCGACGGGTTCCCGATGGCCGATGTCGTACGCGTCGCCTGGGACGTGGAGCGCATCCGCGGCGCGCATCGCGAGTTCATCGACCACTGGGAGCGGGAGGACGCGGCATCCGATCTCCCGCCGCTCACGGCCCGCACGCTGCTCGTGGCGGACTGGCTCGCGCTGCTGCGCGCCGACCCCCGGCTGCCGCGGCAGTACATGGGCGCGGACTGGCCGGCCGACCGCTCGTTCGAGCTCTTCACGCGGCGTCATCGCGAGTTCGCGTTCCCCGCGGTGCGCGACTTCGCGGCGCTCGTCGGCTGACGCTCAGCCCTAGTCGCTGAAGCGAGCGCGGAGGTCGGCCTTGCGGACCTTCCCGGAGGCGGTGCGGGGCAGCTCCTCCACGACGACCACGTTCTTGGGGAGCTTGTACCGCGCCACCACGCCGTCGAGGCGGGACCGCACCAGCTCGGTGTCGACCTCGGCTCCCTCGCGCAGTGTGACGACCGCCCACGGAACCTCGCCCCACCGCTCATCGGGCACGCCCACGACGGCGACGCCCGAGATGCCCTCGATGTCGGAGATCAGGTTCTCGACCTCGGCCGGGTAGATGTTCTCGCCGCCCGAGATGATCATGTCCTTGAGCCGGTCGGCGATGTAGAGGTAGCCGTCCTCGTCGAGGCGGCCGAGATCGCCGGAGCGGAACCAGCCGTCCTCGGTGAACGACTCGGCGGTCGCCTCGGGCAGGCCGTGGTAGCCGAGGAAGACGTTCGGGCCCGAGATCTCGATCTCGCCGACCGTGCCCGGAGGGACGGGCCGGCCCTGCTCGTCGGTGATGCGCACGTCGGTGAAGAAGTGCGGCAGCCCGACGCTGCCCTGCTTCTCGCGGGTCATCGCAGGCGAGAGCGACGTCGCGCCAGGCGAGGTCTCGGTCATGCCGTACCCCTGCGAGAACGACAGCCCGCGCTCCTCGTACGCGTTGAGGATGCGCGTGGGCACGGCAGAGCCGCCGCACGTGAGCTTGTGCAGCGACGAGAGGTCGGTCGACGCCCAGTCGGGATGGTCGGCCATCATCTGGTACGTCGTCGGCACGCCGCTGAGCATCGTGATGCCGTGCATCTGGATGAGCGCGAGCGCGCGGCCGGGGTCGAATCCCTTTTCGAGCACGAGCGTCGCGCCCTTGAGGATCACCGGCAGGGCGCCCATGCCGAGCGACGCGACGTGGAACAGCGGCGAGATCATGAGCGACACGTCGGTCGAGACGACGTCGTAGTCGACGACGCAGTTCAGCGCGACCCAGGTGAGGTTGCCGTGGCTCAGCACGGCGCCCTTCGGCCGGCCCGTGGTGCCGGAGGTGTAGATGATCGCTGCGGGGTCGTCGAGACCCACCTCGGCCGGGGAGTCATCGGCGGCCGACTCGGCCACCAGCCGGGCGAGCCCCGGATGCTCGGGCAGACCGTCGCCGGTGACGATGACGTGGGCGATCCGGCCGGCCTCGACCCCGGGCATCGCGCGGTCCAGGAACTCCGCGTCGAGGATCAGTGCACGCGCCCCCGAGTCGGTGAGCACGTGCGTCATCTCGGGGGCCGCCAGCCGGGTGTTCACGGGCACGAACACCGCACCGAGCTGCGCGGCTCCGAACATGACCTGCAGGAGCTGCGGGCTGTTCTCGCCGATGTAGGCGACCGCGTCGCCTTTGCCGATGCCGCGATGCCGCAGCACCGCGGCGACGCGGTCCGCGGCATCCGCCAGCTCGCGATACGTCAGCACGTCGTCGCCGAAGATCACGGCGGGCTTGTCGGGGCTGCGCAGGCGCCGCTTGCCCAGCCAGAAGCCGATTCCCTGGTGCATCGTTGCGGTTTCCTCTCCTTCGAGGACGTGAGCGACCCGTCGGGGTCAGGCGTAGAAGCGGTACAGGCCGCGCGCGACGACAGCGGGCTTGTCGGCGCCCTCGATCTCGATCGTCTGGTCGACGGCGAACTGGTAGCCGCCGCGCACCTCGGTGACCTCGGCGATCACCGCGCCGCCGCGCACGCGCGCGCCGACCTTCACGGGCGAGACGAACCGCACCTTGTCGAGGCCGTAGTTCACGCGCGTCGTGACGCCGGTCACGTCGAACAGCTCGGACCAGAACTTCACGGTGAGCGAGAGGCTCAGGAAGCCGTGGGCGATAGGGGCGCCGAAGGGGCCGGATGCCGCACGCTCGGGGTCGACGTGGATCCACTGGTGGTCGTCGGTGGCGTCGGCGAAGAGGTTCACACGGTCCTGCGTGACCTCGAGCCACTCGGTGAAGCCGAGATCGGTGCCGGCGAGCCCGGCGACGTCGGCGTAGTCGACGGTGGTGGTCATGGATGTTCTCCTTGGCTGGGGATCGGGGATCAGGTGAATGCCGAGACGCCGGTGAGGGCGCGGCCGACGATGAGGGCGTTGATCTCGTGCGTGCCCTCGTACGAGTACACGGCTTCGGCGTCGGCGAAGAACCGCGCGGCGTCGTGCGGGAGCAGGATTCCGTTGCCGCCGAGCACCTCGCGGCCGAGCGCGACGGTCTCGCGCGCGAGGCGCGCGGTCTGCATCTTGGCGAGGGCGGAGTTCTCGTCGGCGAACTCGCCCTGATCCTGCCGCGCCGACAGCTGCACGACGAGTGCGAGTGACGCCACGGTGTTGCCGAGCATGCGGGCGAGCTTCTCCTGCACGAGCTGAAAGCCGCCGACGGGGCGGTCGAACTGGTGCCGCTCGCGCACGTACCGCACGGCGGCGTCGAGGGCGCCGGCCTGGAGGCCTGCGGCGATCCAGGCGACGTCCGACCGCATCGCGCGCAGGATGCGGGCCACGTCGCGCCAGCCGTTCACGTTCTGCAGGCGGGACGCCTCGGCCACGCGCACGTCGTGAAGCGTGATGAGCGCGTTCGGCATGGGCCGCAGCGACACCTTGCCGCTGATCGCCTCGACGCGCACGCCGGCGGCCTCCGTCGGCACGAGGAACGCCTTGACCTGCCGGTCGTCCTGGTCGCGGGCGAAGACGACGAGCACGTCGGATGCCGCAGCGCCGCCGATCCACTTCTTGCGGCCGTCGATCACCCAGTGATCGCCCTCGCGTCGCGCGGTGGTCGCGAGGCCGCCGGCGATGTCGGACCCGTGCTCGGGCTCGGTGAGCGCGAAGACGCCTTTCAGCTCGAAGCTGCGAACCCGCGGGTCGAGCTCGGCTGCCTGTGCCGGCGACCCGCCGAGCGCGACTGCGGTGCGGAACAGCCCCGATTGCGCGTTGTACAGCGTGGCCACCGACACGTCGGTGCGCGCGAGCACGTAGTTGCGGAAGCCCGAGAACATGCTCGAACCCGCCTCCGCGGCATCCACTCCCTCCGGCTGCATGAGGTCGAGGGGGATGAGCCCGTCGAGCACCTCCGCCGGCATGGTCGCCGTCTCCCACGCCTCGGCGAGGAGGGGACGGATGCTGCGATCCAGCGTCTGCTGCAGACGCTCGAGCGCGGCTCGCGCCGAGGGGCTCAGCCGCGCGGACGCGATCGCGTACGGGTCGAACCCGAACGTCGCATCCGCCTCGAGCGCGGGCATGTCAGCCCCCGAGTCCCAGCAGACGTGCGGCGTTGTCCTTGAGGATGCCGGGCATGACCTCGGGCTTGAACGAGCCGGCGGCGTCGGCATCCCGCATCCATCGGTCCGGCGTGAGCAGCGGGAAGTCCGAGCCGAAGAGCACCCGGCCCTTGAGGTACGAGTTCGCCGCGCGCACGAGCGACTCCGGGAAGTACTTGGGGCTCCACCCCGACAGGTCGATCCAGGTGTTGTGCTTGTGCGTCGCGACAGCCAGCGCCTCGTCCTGCCACGGCACCGACGGGTGGGCCATGACGATCTGCAGCTCGGGGAAGCGCGCGGCCACCGGGTCGAGCAGAATCGGGTTCGAAAGGCCCAGCAGCAGGCCGCGCCCTCCGGGAAGGCCTGCGCCGATGCCGGTCTGGCCGGTGTGGAACAGCGCGACCACGCCGGCATCCTGCAGCAGCTCGTACAGCGGGAAGTGCGCCTCGTCCGACGGGTCGAACCCCTGCACGGTGGGGTGGAACTTGAAGCCGCGCACGCCGTGCTCGGCGATCAGCGCGCGGGCGAGCTCGACCGCCTCGGCGCCCCGGTTCGGGTCCACCGACCCGAAGGGGATGAGCACGTCGTTGTTGCGTGCGGCGCCTTCCGCGATTTCGGCGCTCGAGAGCGCCGGGTGGCGCAGGTGGGTGTGCGCGTCGACGGTGAACACCACAGCGGCCATGCGGCGCTCGCGGTAGTGGTCGGCGATCGAGTCGAGGTCGGGACGCGGACCGTCGGCGCTGAAGTACCTCGACGCGGCCTCGGCGAGGTCGTGCGGCAGCGACGCATGACCGTGGCCGTCGACCTCGATGTGCACGTGCACGTCGATCGCCGTGATGGCGTCGAGATCGATCGCGGGTTCGTAGCGGGTCATCGGCGATTCGTCTCGCTTCGCTCGCTCAACGACCGGCTGCGGGGCGCTGGAGCTCCTCGGGCAGGGGCGGGAAGGTCTCGCCCACGGACTGCAGCTCGCCGACGGCATCCGCGAAGCCGTGCTGCAGCGCGTCGTAGGTCCAGCCGCCCTCGCGGTACGCCGACGCGACGGGCTCGGGGTGCGACCACAGCTGCAGGCGGTCGCCGCCGATGCCGATGGCCTGCCCGGTGACGGATGCCGCGGCATCCGACGCCAGATAGGCGATGAGCCCCGCGACGTCGTCCGACGTGCCGAACCCGAGGTCGTGACGGAAGAAGGCGGGCATCGGCTCGCCCTTGGCATCGGCCTCGACGGCGGCGGCGAAGTACGGAACGGTCGCGGTCATGGCGGTCGCGGCGACCGGGATCACGGCGTTCGCGGTGATCCCGGCCTTCTTCAGCTCGAGCGCCCACGTGCGCACCATGCCGACGATGCCGGCCTTGGCGGCGGCGTAGTTGGTCTGGCCGAAGTTGCCGCGCTGCCCGGTCGGCGAGCCGATGCAGATGATGCGGCCGGGCGTGCTCGTCTCGCGCATGTGGGTCGCGGCCTCGCGCACGCACGTGAAGGTGCCGCGCAGGTGCACGTCGATCACGGTGTCGAAGTCGTCGTCGCTCATCTTCCACAGCACCGTGTCGCGCAGCACGCCGGCGTTGGTGACGAGGATGTCGAGCCGCCCGAACGTGTCGACCGCTGTCTGCACCAGCTGCCTCGCCGTCTCGGTGGGGCCGACCGGAGCCACGACGGCGACCGCCCTGCCGCCGGCGGACTCGATGCTCGCGACGGCGTCGGCCGCGGTGGCTTCGTCCACGTCGTTGATCACCACGGCAGCGCCCTGCCGGGCGAGCTCCTGAGCGTACGCGAGACCCAGGCCCCGGCCCGACCCGGTGACGATGGCGACTTTGCCTTGCAGTGACATGCGTGACTCCTTCGTTGCTGAGTCCATTACACGACCAAACCATTGACAATGTCAATCGTTCCGTTCATCCACGAACTCGGCTACCATCAGACCCATGCCGAAGCCCGCCGCTGCATCCGACACGGGCCTGCGCCGGTCGGTGCTCACGGACGACCTCAGCTTCCTGCTGGCACGGGCGAACGCCATCGCGCTCGCCGCCGGCAACAGCGCGCTGGGCGATCACGGACTCAAGGCCCGCTCGTATTCGGTGCTGACGCTCGCCGCGGGCGAGGCGCGGCCGTCGCAGCGCGAGCTCGCCGAGTTCCTGCGGCTCGATCCGAGCCAGGTCGTGAGCCTCGTCGACGACCTGCAGTCCCGCGGACTCGTCGAGCGCCGGCCCGACCCCGCAGACCGGCGTGCGAACGTCGTCGTGGCCACTGATGCGGGACGAGCGCTCGCCGAGTCGGCGCGGGAGTCGGCGCGCGCCGCCGAGGAGCGTGTGCACGCCGAGCTCTCGGATGCCGAGAGGGAGACGCTCACGGCGCTGCTGCGGCGGCTCGCGTTCCCCTCCGAGTGACCGCTGCCCGGGGCTCGGCGCTCGGGTGTCGCTCGGGGGCGGCGCTCGGGTGTCACGACACGCGGGGTGCGTGTGTCGATTCCGCGTGTTGCGCCACCTGAGGGGGCGGGCCGGCGTGGGGTCGGCGCGGCGTGGGCTTGGGAGCGGCGCTCAGGTGTCACGACACGCGGGGTGCGTGTGTCGATTCCGCGTGTTGCGCCACCTGAGGGGGCGGGCCGGCGTGGGGTCGGCGTAGCGCGGGATCTGGGGCGCCGCTCGGGTGTCGCGACACGCGGGGTGCGTGCGTGGATACCGCGTGTTGCGCCACCTGAGTGGGCGCGCCGGCGTGGGGTCGGCGTGGTGCGGGCTCGGGGGCGGCGCTCGGGTGTCACGACACGCGGGGTGCGTGTGTCGATTCCGCGTGTTGCGCCACCTGAGGGGGCGGGGCGACGGTGCGAGAGCCGCGGCATCCGGTGACCGCGTCAGCGGCGGTCGAGCACGTAGCGGTTGCGGCCCGCGAAGACGCCGACCACGGTGAGGGCGGCGAGCACGGCCAGCACGAGCGCGAGGGAGGCGACCCACCCGCCCGAGAGGCTGTGCAGCGCGCCGAACGCGACCGGACCGAGCGCGGCGATGACGTAGCCGACCGATTGCGACATGCCCGACAGCGCCGTCGACGTGTCGTGGTCGCGGGCGCGCTGCGCCATGAGCGTGAGCGACATCGCGAGGGTCGCGCCGCCAGTGAGACCGATGAGCGAGCCCCACACGATCACGGCGGCCGGAGCCGCCATCAGCCCCGCGACGCCGACGATCGCGAGCGACGGGATGAGGGCAGGCGCCCACCGCTCGAGGCCGCCGCGGAGGATCAGCGGCAGCAGCATGCACCCCGCCAGTGAGAACAGCTGGTAGACCATGACGTCGATGCCCGCGACGACCTCCGAACGGCCCACCGACATCGACAGCGGCGCGAGCCAGGTCACGAACATGTAGAACATCGAGGCCTGCAGCCCCATGTACACCGCGACGAGCCATGCGACGGGGTCCGACCAGATGCCGGTGCGGCCGCGCGCGGCGGCGGAGCGGACGTGGGCGTGCTCGGCGCCCCGATGCGCCCACCACCAGCCCGCGACGGCGAAGGGGAGGAGCGCGGCGCCGGTGACCAGGAGCGCCGTCCGCCACCCCGCCGGCTCGCCGCCGACGTCGAGGTGCGAGATCGGCACGGCGACGCCCGACGAGACGGCGCCGAACCCGGCGAGCAGGGCCGTGTAGATCGCGGTGACGGCCGGGACGCGGCCCGGGAACTCGCGCTTGACCACGGCGGGCATGAGCACGTTGATGATCGCGATGCCGATGCCGATGATCGCGGTGCCGATCCACAGGCTCACGACCGGGCCGGGAAGAGACCGCACCAGAGTGCCGGCGAAGAGCACGAACAGCGACCACAGCAGCACCCGCGGCTGCCCGAAGCGGCGGCTGAGGTCGTGGGCGAGCGGTGAGAACACCGCCCACGCCACGAGCGGCACGGCGGCCAGGACGCCCAGGGCGGGCACCGACATGCCGGTGTCGGCCCCGATCTGATCGAGCAGCGGGCCGAGGTCGGTGATCGCGGGCCGCATGTTCGCCGCGACCAGGCACACGGCCACGAGCAGCATCGCCCCCGACGCGGTGCGCGACGGCTGAGGCGGGGCGGTCGGCGGCGTTGGGCCCATGGGCACCGGACTATAGCCGAGGCCCGCGCCGAGGCATCCGTTCACTCCCGGTCAGCGGGTGGATCGCGGTCCTCCCGCGAGGCTCACGCGCGCACGCTTCGACGTGGCATCGCCGTGCATCCAAGGCATGTGAACCCACGGCAGCGGCCGCTGCGCGGCGTGCGGGGCGGTCAGGCGAGACCTTCGAGCGGCCAGCCCGTGTACGCCTCTGCGAGGAAGCGGCGGCCGGCCTCGGACTCGACCACCGAGCGCAGCTCGCCGAGCTGCCGCAGCCGGTCGAAGTCCGACGCGTCGGGCGCGACGTGGAGCATGCTCGTCATCCACCACGAGAAGTGCTGCGCCTTCCAGATGCGGTGCAGCGCCGTCTCGGGGAACGCCTCGATGAGCCGCCCATCGTTCTCGAGCAGCAGGGCGCGCAGCGCGCGCTCGAGCACCATGACGTCGGCGACCGCGAGGTTCATGCCCTTCGCGCCCGTCGGCGGCACCGTGTGCGCGGCATCGCCGATGAGGGCGGCGCGTCCGTGCAGCAGCTCGTGCGCGACGAAGCTGCGGAACCGCAGCACGTCGCGCTGGAAGATCCGGCCCTCCTTCAGCGTCGTGCCGGGCACGCGGGCCTGGAGCGCCTGCCACAGCTGCTCTTCGGTGAGGGCGTCGGGATCGGCATCCGGGTCGCACTGGAAGTACATGCGCTGCACCGTGGCGCTGCGCTGGCTGATGAGGGCGAAGCCGTCGGGGGAGTTGCTGTAGATGAGCTCGTCGGCGCTCGGCGGCGCCTCGCAGAGGATCCCGAACCAGGCGAACGGGTACTCGCGGAAATAGCCGCCCGTCGACGAGCCGGTCACGGCCTCGCGCACGACGCTGCGCGAGCCGTCCGCGCCCACGACGAACTCGGCCTCGATGACGAGGGGCGCCCCCTCCGCGTCGGTCGCGATGACACGGGGGCGATCGGATGCCGCGTCCTCGACGCGCTGCGCCGTGACGCCGAATCGCAGATCCTGGCCCTTGTCGAGGCGGACCGCGATGAGGTCCTTGAGCACCTCGTGCTGCGGATACAGCCACACGCCGCGCCCGACGAGATCGGCGAAGTCGATGCGATGCCCGGCGCCGGCGAAGCGCAGCTCGATGCCGTCGTGGCGGTTGCCGACCGTGCGGACGCGGCTCGACGCGCCCGTCGAGTCCAGGACTTCGACGGTGCCTTGCTCGAGGATGCCGGCCCGGATCGTCGTCTCGATCTCTTCGCGCGATCGCTGGTCGATCACGATGGACTCGATGCCGGCGATGCCGAGCAGGTGCGACAGCAGCAGGCCGGCCGGGCCGGCGCCGACGATCGCGACGCGGGTGCGGATCGTGGTCATGGCGTCTCCTTCGACGGTCGATGACGGATGCTGCGCACCAGTGTGCCGCGGGCATCTCGAGGCGGGACGAGATTCCCGTTGATCGGGCATCGTCGCGACGGACGCTCGCGCATCGGCCGAGCGTCACTGTGCGCACAACTCAGGCAGAACCTGCCGGATGCCGCGCGAACCGGGCCTCGACGACGCCGCCGCCTGAGTTACGCGCACCCAGACCGCGATGCGCGCCCCGACCACGCCGCCGCCTGAGTTGCGCGCACCCAGACCGCGATGCGCGCCGCGAGGGGGTCAGCGACGGTCCGAGCGCAGCGCCGCCTCGATCGCCGCGGCCGCGTCGCGCAGCGCGGCGATCGACGGCTCGGTCGGGGTCTCGCGGGGCAGCACCACCGACAGCGCCGCGACGACCTCGCCCCGGTCGCGGATCGGCACCGCGACGCCCGTCGAAACCGCCTCGACCGATCCCGGCGCCACCACCACCCCGCTGCGACGGACTTCGGCGAGGATGCGGCGCAGGCGTGCGGCATCCGTCACCGTCTCGGGAGCGAGGGCGCGCAGCGGACTGGCGAGGACGCGCTCGCGAACGGGCGGCGGGGCGTGCGCGAGCAGCACCAGGCCCGACGACGACGCGTGCAGGGGCAGGCGGCCGGCGATGCGGGTGATGTTCGCTCCCGCGTCGGGGTGGGACAGCCGCTCGAGGAAGAGCGCCTCGTCCTGCTCGAGCACCGCGAGCTGCGTGTGCTCGCGGATGCGGGCCTGCACGGCCTCCATGTGCGGGAGCGCGGCCTGCCGCAGCCGCAGAGCGGTGGACCCGCGCAGCGCGAGCTCCCACAGGTGCATGCCGAGGTGCACGCGGCGGTCCTCGTCGCGTTCGAGCAGGCCGGCCGCGACGAGCTCGTCGACGATGCGGTGAGCCGTCGTCGACGGCAGGCCGGCGCGGCGGCCGATCTCGGCGGTCGTCTGCACCGACCGCTCCGCCGTGAACGTCTCGAGCACGCGCACGATGCGCGCGGTCATCGAGTCGCCGGAGGGCGAGTTGGCCATGCGCCCACTGTCTCACGGGCGCGGTGCGCGCAACTCCTCAGAACCGGCGACGGCGTGGCTCGGAACGCCGCGATCCGGGTGGGCCGCGGCCGGTTCTCAGGAGTTCGGAACGGACAGGACGGGTAGCCTCGCACCAGGGAGGCGCCATGACCGACGGCGAGGGCATGCTCGGGCGCATGCTGCGCGTGCTCGGCTGCTTCACCGACGACGAGCCGGCCATCACGGCCGCGGAGCTGGGGGAGCGCACGGGGCTCGCGTCGTCGACGCTGCACCGGCTTCTGGCGGGACTCGTCGCCGAGGGGCTGCTCACCCGCGGACCCGGCCGCACGTACGCGATCGGTCCGCGACTGTGGGAGCTCGGCGAGCTCTCGCCGCTGTCGCTGCGGCTGCGCGAGACGGCGCTGCCGCACATGGTGCGGCTGTACGAGGCGACCGGCGAGAACGTGCACCTCGCCGTGCTCGACGGCGCGACTCCCGAGACGACGACCGCGCTGTACGTGGGGCGCCTGACCGGCCGTCAGTCGATCCCGACCCTGAGCCGCATGGGCGGACGAGGACCCCTGCACACCACGGGCGTCGGCAAGGCGCTGCTCGCCACGCGGGACGAGCCGTGGCTCGAGCGGTACTTCCGCGTGCCGCTGGAGCGAGAGACCGTCCACTCGATCACCACCGAGGCGGCGCTGCGCGCCGACATCGCCCGCGCACGCGCGCTCGGCTACGCGACGACGCGGGAGGAGATGACCCTCGGCAACGTGTCGGTCGCGGTGGCGCTTCCGAGGGTCGAGGGACTGCCGCCGACGGCGCTCGGCATCGTCGTGCACCTCGAGCGCGCCGACGAGCGCCGCCTGGCGCCCTTGGTGATGCAGGCCGCCAAGGACCTCCACCACGATCTGCGGGACACCTGAGCGGTCGACGGATGCTGTGGCTACCGGCATCCGTCATTCCCACTGAGTGGGAATCCGCCGTGCCGCGGCGGCGACCCGGTGCGACGCTGGGACGACCCGAGTCGTCGAAGGAGACCTCATGACCGCAGCGCAGGCCGACCCCCGTGGCGAGGAGGCGTTCTCGTCGTCGGTGGTGCTCGAGCAGACGGCAGCTGCTCCGGAGTCGCTGCTGGCATCGCCCGATCAGCTCACGCAGGCTGAGATCACCCAGGAGATCGTCGACTACCACGCCGCCGCCGCGCGACGCGAGGCCGCCGGCGAGAAGCTGAACATCAGCCTCCACGACTTCCCGCCGTACCGGTCGAGCCTCCTGCGCCACCCCACCAAGAACCCCCGGCTCGTCGACCCCGAGACGATCGAGCTGTGGTCGCCGGCGTTCGGCCAGCGTGATGTCGCCGCGATCGAGGCCGACCTCACGCTGCAGCACACCGGCGAGCCGCAGGGCGAGCGGATCACGGTCGAGGGCCGCGTGCTCGACTCGTGGGGGCGTCCCGTCGCGAACCAGCTGGTCGAGATCTGGCAGGCCAACGCCGCGGGCCGCTACATCCACCAACGGGATCAGCATCCCGCACCGCTCGACCCGAACTTCACCGGCGCGGGCCGCATCGTGACTGACGACGACGGGTTCTACAAGTTCACGACGATCAAGCCCGGCGCGTACCCGTGGAAGAACCACGTCAACGCGTGGCGCCCCGCCCACATCCACTTCTCGATCTTCGGCTCGGGGTTCACGCAGCGCCTCGTGACGCAGATGTACTTCCCGGGCGATCCGCTGTTCCCGCTCGACCCCATCTACAACACGATCTGGCGTCAGAAGGACCGCGACCGCCTCATCGGGATCTACGACCACGACCTGTCGGTGCCGGAGTTCTCGATGGGCTATCGCTTCGACATCGTCGTCGACGGCCCCGACGCGAGCTGGTTCGAGCCCGAGGAGGGAGAGCACTGATGCCCGGTTCGACCCGCACCAAGCGTGACCTGGGGCCGAAGACGCACGAGCCCACCGGCGGCCAGACCGTCGGGCCGTTCTTCGCGTTCGGCCTGGACTACCCGAAGAAGCACGAGGTGGTCTTCCCGCACAGTCCCGGTGCCATCGTGCTCGGCGGGACGGTGTACGACGGCGCCGGCGCGCCCATCCCCGACGCGGTCATCGAGATCTGGAGCGCCGACGAGAACGGCGAGGTCCCCCGCGCACACGGCGCGTTCCGCCGCGACGACCACTCGTTCACCGGCTTCGGTCGCGCCGCCACGACCGATGTCGGCCGCTACGAGTTCTGGACGCGCAACCCCGGCCCCGTCGACGGTCGTGCACCGTTCTTCTCGGTGATCGTGTTCGCTCGAGGTCTGCCCGACAAGCTCGTGACGCGCATCTACCTGCCCGAGCACGAGGAGCTCCGGGCATCCGACCCGCTGCTGTCCTCGCTCGAGCCCGACGAGCGCGCTACGCTCATCGCGACGCGCCTGCCGGACGGACATCTGCACCACGACATCCACCTGCAGGGCGAGAAGGAGACCGTGTTCCTTGCCTTCTGACCCCCGACGGCCCGGCCCCTCGATCCGCGAGCGATGCGAGGGCCGGTCGTGACGGCGATCGATGAAGGGCTGCTCTCGCCGGTCACGGCCGGGCACGACGAGACGGTGACGGATGCCGCGTTCCTCGACGCGCTCGTGACCGCCGAGGTGGCGCTCAGCCGTGCGTACCGCGAGCTCGGTCTCGCGCCCGACGAGGCCGTCGACGAGATCGAGGCCGAGTTCGGCTGGCAGGGCGCGCTCCGCGGATGCCGTGACCATGGCGTCGACGTTGCGTCGCTCGCCGCGGAGGCCGTCGCCGGCGGGAACCCGGTGATCCCGCTCGTCGCACGGATGAGGGAGCGCGTCTCGGTCGACGCGCGGGCGTGGCTGCACCGCGGCGCGACGAGCCAGGACATCGTCGACACGGCCCTCATGCTCGTCGCCCGCGCGGCGTCGGAGCGCGTGATCGCCACGCTCGCGCACGCCGAGATCTCGCTGCGGTCGCTCGCCCGGTCTCGTCGCGACGACGTGGCTGCCGCGCGCACGCTGACGCAGCACGCGGTTCCCACGACGATCGGGCTCCGCGCCGCCGGATGGCTGCGCGGCGTCGCGCGAGCGAAAGAGCGCCTGGACGCGGTCCGTCCGGAGCTGCCCGCGCAGCTGGGCGGCGCCGCGGGCACCGGGGCCTCGTTCGTCGAGCACGCCGGCTCACCCGCGCGGGCGCGGGAGCTCATCGCCGCGTTCGCGCACGAGGCCGGGCTCGACGCGCCGCGCGCGCCCTGGCACACGTCGCGATGGCCGGTCACCGAGCTCGGCGACGCGCTCGTGCAGGCCGTCGACGCCGTCGGCAAGATCGCGGCCGACGTCGCGACCCTGAGCCGCACCGAGATCGGCGAGCTCGCGGAAGGCGCCGGCGGCGGATCGTCGGCGATGCCGCAGAAGCACAACCCCGCGTCATCCGTTCTCATCCGCTCCGCCGCACTGCGTGCCCCGAACCTCGCCGCGACGCTCCACCTGGCCTCGGCCCTCGCTGGCGACGAGCGCCCCGACGGCGCGTGGCATGCGGAATGGCCGACGCTGCGCGAGCTGCTGCGCCTCGCGCTGGGCGCGACCGCGCATGCCGCGACGCTCGTCGCGGACCTGCACGTCGAGCCGGACGCCGTGGCACGCAACCTGCGCGCCACGCGCGGGCTCATCGTGTCGGAGCGGCTGTCGATCGTGCTGACACCGCTGATCGGCGCCGAGCGCGTGCGCGCGCTCATCGCCGCGGCCGGGCGCGGCGACGATCTCGCAGCACTCGTGCGACGGCTTCCCGAAGCGCAGGCGCTCGACGTCGACGCGCTGCTCCACCCGGCGCGCTACACCGGGCTCGCGGGCGAGTTCGTCGACGACGCCGTGGAGCACGACGGCGGCCACGACGAGGAGGATTCATGACCGTACCCGAGATCGCGCTCACGGGCTCTCCGGCGGGGTCCGGAACGGGACCGCTCGTCGTGCTCGGACCGTCGCTGGGCACCTCGACGATCCTGTGGGAGAACGTCGTGCCGACGCTCGCCGACGGCTACCGGGTGCTCGCGTGGGATCTGCCCGGCCACGGGGCCTCGCCGCGCGCGACAGAGCCGTTCACGATGGCGGAGGTGGCGGATGCCGTCGCCCGGGCCGTCGGCGAGCCGTTCCTGTACGCGGGGGTGTCGTTCGGCGGCTGCGTCGGGCTCGAGCTGCTGCTGCGGCATGCCGACCAGGTGATCGGCGCCGCGATCGTCGCCTCGGGTGCGCACATCGGCGAGCCGCAGGCCTGGCACGAGCGGGCCGCGCAGGTGCGCGCGCAGAGCACGTCGACCCTCATCGTGGGCTCGGCGCAGCGCTGGTTCGCACCGGGATCGATCGAGCGCAATCCCGACATCACGGGGCGTCTGCTGCACGCACTGCAGGACGCCGACGACGAGAGCTACGCCCTGTGCTGCGAGGCGCTCGCCGGCTTCGATGTGCGCGACCGCCTCGGCGAGATCGCCCGGCCCGTGCTCGCGGTGTGGGGCGCCCACGACGGAGTCACGCCCGAGGCATCCGCTCGCGAGATCGTGGGTGGCGTGCGCGACGGCCGCTCCGTCGGCATCGACGATGCCGCGCACCTGCCTCCCGCCGACGACGCGACGGCCACGGTGGCCGTGCTGCGCGAGTTCTTCGACCGAGTCGTGAAGGAGAAGACGGATGCCGCGTCCTGACGGCGAGGGCCTCACCGACCAGCAGCGATACGAGCAGGGCATGTCGGTGCGGCGCGAGGTGCTCTCGGACGAGCACGTCGACCGCGCCGTCGCCAACACGACGGAGCTGACCGCCGACTTCCAGGACTTCATCACGCGCGTCGCGTGGGGTGACATCTGGTCGCGTCCGGGGCTCGATCGCCGCTCCCGTTCGGTCGCGGTGATCACCGCGCTCATCGCCCTCGGCCACCACGAGGAGCTCGCGATGCACCTCCGTGCGGCACTGCGCAACGGGCTCACGGTCGACGAGATCCGCGAAGTCATCCTGCAGGCCGGCCTGTATTGCGGAGTTCCCGCGGCGAACACGGCGTTCCGCATCGCGAGCGAGGTCTTCGCCGCCGAGTAGCCCACCCGCGCGCCCGCGCTCAGCATCCTCCGCGTCGGCAGTCGGGCGCACGGGATCCCCGCGTCCGCAGTCACTTTCGGCGATCCGTCGGCTCGACTCCGCGAAAAGCGACTGCGGAGCGGTAGGTGTGCAGGAAACCTCGAGCGTCCGCAGTCACTTTCTGCGGATCTGTGGGGCTCGATCCGCCAGAAGTGACTGCGGGGCACCGAGCACCGAGAGACCTTTCGCGATAGCCCGGGGAGGGCGTAGACTGGCCGCAGTACGGACAAGTGTTCGCAGAGCGAACAAGGAGTGGACGTGATCGACAAGACCGTGGCATCCGTCGAGGAGGCCGTCGCCGGCATCCCCGACGGCGCGACCATCATGATCGGCGGCTTCGGCCGCGCCGGGCAGCCGGTCGAGCTGATCGACGCGCTGATCGCCCAGGGCGCGTCCGGCCTCACGATCATCAACAACAACGCCGGCAACGGCGACACCGGTCTCGCAGCACTGCTCGCGAAGAGGCGGGTCCGCCGGATCCTGTGCTCGTTCCCGCGTCAGCACGATTCGTGGGTGTTCGACGGGCTCTACCGTGCCGGCGAGATCGAGCTCGAGCTCGTGCCGCAGGGCAATCTCGCCGAGCGCATCCGCGCCGCCGGCGCCGGCATCGGTGCCTTCTTCTCGCCCACGGGCGTCGGCACCGAGCTGGCCGAGGGCAAGGAGGAGCGTGTGATCGACGGCCGCACCTATGTGCTGGAGTACCCGATCAAGGCCGACTTCGCCCTCATCAGCGCCCTCAAGGCCGACCGGTGGGGCAACCTCGTGTACCGCGAGACGGCGCGCAACTTCGGTCCGATCATGGCATCCGCCGCCACGACCACGATCGCCCAGGTCGATGAGGTCGTGCCGCTCGGATCGCTCGACCCCGAGACGGTCGTCACCCCAGGCATCTTCGTCGACCGGGTCGTCGCGGTCGGCGAGCGCGCGTGGCTGCGTGGGGGCGAGTTCACCGGGGGAGTCGATATCGAAGGACGCCTGCGGGAACGCGCGGATGCGGCGACAGAGGCGGAGGTGGACCAGTGAGCGTCAGCGAACCGAAGACGCAGGCCACGCGCATCAGCCGCGACGAGCTCGCGAAGCGCATCGCGGCCGACATCGCCGAGGGCTCGTACGTGAACCTCGGGATCGGCGCCCCGACCCTGGTCGCGAACTTCCTGCCGGCCGACCAGGAGATCATCCTCCACACCGAGAACGGGCTGCTCGGGATGGGGCCCGCCCCGGACCCCGACCGCATCGACCCCGACCTCATCAACGCCGGCAAGCAGCCGGTGACGGCGCTGCCCGGGGCGGCGTACTTCCACCACGCCGACTCGTTCGGCATGATGCGCGGCGGGCACCTGGACGTGTGCGTGCTGGGTGCGTTCCAGGTCTCGCAGACCGGCGACCTCGCGAACTGGTCCACCGGCGCGCCCGGCGCGATCCCCGCCGTCGGCGGCGCAATGGACCTCGCGATCGGCGCGAAGCAGGTGTTCGTGATGACCGACCTGCTCACGAAGACCGGCGAGTCCAAGCTCGTCGAGGCCTGTACGTACCCGCTCACCGGCGTCGGCTGCGTCACCCGCGTCTACACCGATCACGCCGTCTTCGACGTCACGCCCGACGGCTTCGCCGTGCGCGAGGCCTTCGGCGACAACACCGTGGAGTCCCTCGCCGAGCTCATCGGACTGGAATTGCAGGTCCCCACGCCCACTCCACGCGCCGCTGGCGCGTCGCGCGGAGCCTCCGGGCGCGTGGGCCCAGTCTCAGCCGCGACATCCGTCGAAGGGAACTGACATGCCCGCCACCACTTACATCTACGACGCCGTCCGCACACCGTTCGGCCGTGCCGGGGGCGCGCTCTCGGGGGTCCGCCCCGACGACCTCGCCGCGGTCGTCATGAAGGCCGTCGTCGATCGGACCGGCCTCGACCCCGCCCGCATCGAGGACGTGATCTTCGGCGATGCCAACCAGGCCGGCGAAGACAACCGCAACGTCGCGCGCATGGGCGCGCTGCTGGCCGGCTTCCCCACGAGCGTGCCCGGCGTGACGGTCAACCGCCTGTGCGGCTCGTCGGTCGAGGCCGTGATCCAGGGGTCGCGCGCGATCGAAGCCGGCGACGCCGACCTCGTCCTCGCGGGCGGCGTCGAGTCGATGAGCCGCGCGCCGTTCGTCGTCGAGAAGTCGCCCCGCCCGTGGCCGGCGGTCGGCAATCAGACGCTGTGGAACACGTCGATCGGCTGGCGCATGGTCAACAAGAACCTGCCGGCCGAGTGGACGATCTCGAACGGCGAGTCCGCCGAGAAGCTCGCCTCGATGTACGGCATCTCGCGCGAGGCGCAGGACGCCTTCGCGCTGCAGAGCCATCGACGAGCGGCCGAGGCCTGGGCCGAAGGGGCGTTCGACGACGAGATCGTGCAGGTTCCCGGGGCGGAGCTCGCTCGCGACGAAGGCATCCGCGATGACACGACGCTCGAGAAGCTCGCCGGGCTGAAGGCGCTGTTCGCCGCCGACGGCACCGTGACGGCGGGCAACTCGTCACCGATCAACGACGGAGCGTCAGCCGTGCTCCTCGGCAGGGAAGGGGCGATGGATGCCGAGCCCCTCGCCCGCATCACCGGCCGGGGTGCCTTCGGGAACGACCCGGACGTGTTCGGCGTCGCTCCCGTCGAGGCCGCGAACCGTGCCCTCGCCCGCGCCGGCCGCACGTGGGCGGATGTCGACTTCGTCGAGCTGAACGAGGCGTTCGCGTCGCAGAGCCTCGCGTGTGCGCAGCTGTGGACCAAGCTCGATCCGGCGCGGCTCAACGAGCGGGGCGGCGCGATCGCGATAGGGCACCCGCTCGGCGCATCCGGCGGCCGCATCATAGGGCGGGCCGCGCACGAGCTGCGCAAGCGCGGAGGCGGCGTCGCGGTCGCTGCGATCTGCATCGGCGTCGGGCAGGGCCTCGCGGTCGTGATCGAGCGGTAGTCGAGAATGGACGGATGACCGAGATCGAAGCCTCCGGCGACTTCGTCCAGTCCCTCGCACGGGGCATCGCCGTCATCCGGGCCTTCGACGCGGAACATCCCGAACTGACGCTGAGCGAGGTGGCGCGCCGCGCCGACATCACGCGCGCGGCGGCCGGGCGGTTCCTCCGGACGCTCGAGCGACTCGGGTACGTCCGCGCCGACGAGCGCCTCTTCACCCTGACGCCGCGGGTGCTGGAGCTCGGCTTCAGCTACCTCTCGTCCCTCTCGCTGCCCGAGATCGTGCAGCCCCATCTCGAGAAGCTCTCGCGCGACGTCGACGAGAGCGTGTCGGCGGCCGTGCTCGACGGCGGCGACATCGTGTACATCGCGCGCGTCCCGACCCGCCGCATCATGAGCGTCCGCATCACCATCGGCACCCGGTTCCCCGCGTATGCGACGTCGATGGGGCGCGTGCTCCTGGCGGGGATGCCGGATGCCGCGCTCGACGCGCTGCTGCCGGCATCCCGTCTCCCTTCGCTGACCGAGCGCACCGTGACCGACCCGGGTGCGCTGCGCCGTGAGATCGAGCACGTGCGGGATCAGGGCTGGGCGCTCGTCGACGGCGAGCTCGAGCCCGGGCTGCGGTCGGTGGCGGCGCCCGTCCGCGATCGACGGGGCGACATCGTGGCCGCAGTGAACGTCTCGACGAGCGCGACCCGCGACACCGTGGAGCACGTGGTCGAGGAGTACCTGCCGCGCCTGCTCGAGACGTGCCGTGCGATCGACGCCGAGCTGCGCCTGGTGTGACCCCGGCCGACGTCCACCTGCGCCCGCGCCCGGCGACCCCGCCGCTTCAGGTGGCGCAACACGCGGAATGCCTCGCGCGATTCCGCGTGTCGTGACCCCCGAAACCCGGGCGGCGCCGCTTCGAGCGAGACGACGGATGCCGCGGCCCACGGCATCCGTCCCGCCCTCGCCCGGCTTTGCCGCCGCGCTCAACTCGTGTAGACACGTGGATGGCACGCGGCGACGATGTCGCGTTGACCCCGCATCGGACACGAAGGAGAGTCGCCCATGGACAACCGCACCGCCCTCATGCCGGAACTGTCGAAGATCGAGATCGTCGACCGCGGAATGCCGTCGGCGGGTCCTCGCCAGGCGGTGGTGAGGATCGAGTCGGTGGGGGTGTGCGGATCCGACACCACGTATTTCACGGTCGGCCGGATCGGGGACTGGGTCGTCGACGGGCCGATCGTCCTCGGTCACGAGGTCGCGGGCACCGTGGTCGCGCTCGGTCGGGACGTGAGCCGGGTCCGCGTCGGAGACCGTGTGGCGATCGAGCCGGGCACGCCGTGCCGCGACTGCGAGGACTGCACGGCGGGGAACTACCACCTCTGCGCCGACCTGGTGTTTCTCGCGACGCCGCCGCACGACGGCGCGCTGACGCAGTTCATGGTCGTCGATGAGCGGAACCTCTTTGCGATGCCGGACCACATGAGCTTCGACGAGGGGGCGATGCTCGAGCCGCTGTCCGTCGGGATCTGGGCATGCCGTCGAGCGGGCCTCCAGCCGGGGGACCGCGTGCTGGTGTCTGGTGCCGGGCCTGTCGGCGTGCTCGCCGCGCAGGTCGCCCGGGCGCTGGGCGCGTCCGTGGTGCGCCTGGCCGATATCTCGCCGTACCGGCTGGAGGTCGCCGCCGGTCTCGGATTCGAGGTCGAGCAGGCGGGAGGGGGCGGCACCATCCCCGAGTTCGACGTGCTGCTCGAGTGCTCCGGCGCCCCCACGGCGCTCGGCGACGGACTGTGGCGGCTGCGCAACGGCGGGAGGGCCGCGATGGTCGGGATGCCGAAGCAATCGGTCGAGCTGCCGCTGTCCCGGCTGAACGTGCGCGAGCTGTCGGTGTCGCTCGTGAACCGCTACGCCCACACCTGGCCGACGGCGATGGCGCTGGTGGCGTCGGGCCGCGTCGACGCCGGTGCGATCGTGACGCACCACTTCGGACTGGACGACACTGCCGAAGCCCTCATGCTGGCGGCCAACGAGCCGCGCTCGATGAAGGCCGTGATCCACCCGCAGCGGTGAGCGATCGGGAACCGTGATCAACTCGTGTTGAATTGGGTCTTGCCACCCCAATTCAACTCGTGTTGAATGGCCGCTTGTACGCACTCGATGAGGAGGGTTCGAAGTGGAACGGGTACTACTGGACGTGGATCTCGCCATGGGGGCGCCGGGCAGCGACATCGATGACGGATTCGCCCTCGCGCTGGCTCTCGCAGACTCGGAGATCGAGCTCGAGCTGGTCACCACCGTGAACGGCAACACCGACGCCGACACCGCGACCGCGCTCACGCTCGAGCTGCTGCACCGTCTCGGGCGACCGGATGTGCCGGTGGTGCGCGGAGCGACGCGGCCGCTCGTTCGCCCACGCGCACGACAGGGGTCGCTGCCCGCCGACGTCCCGGCACGAGAGGCGAAGGAGGGGACGGCAGCGCAGGCGATGGTCGACCTCGTGCGCGCCAACCCCGGCGAGATCACCGTGGTCGCCGTCGGCCCCCTCACGAACGTGGCGCTCGCGATGCGTCTCGACCCCGGGTTCGCGGGGGCTCTGAAGTCCCTCGTGATCATGGGCGGGGTGTTCGAGGGTCAGACCAACAACGCCGCGATGCCGGGCGAGTTCAACATCTGGTGCGACCCCGAAGCGGCCGCCGTCGTCCTCGACTCCGATGTCGTCGCGCGGTGGGTCGGACTGGACGTGACGCTGCAGGTGCGCGTCGAACGCGAGCAGGCGCTCGACATGGCGGCGAGCGAACGCCGGTTCATGGCGTTCGCGGGCGAGTACACGGCCGCGTGGATCGACCATCTCGCCGAGATCGATGAGCCCGGGCTCACCTCGTGCGCGATGCACGATCCGCTCGCCGTGGCCGCAGTGACGCGCCCCGACATCATCACCTGGCGCGACGCCCACGTCGCGGTCAGCACGGCCGACCTCACCCGCGGGGTGATGGTCTGCGACTTCCGCTGCGCCGGCAGCGGACCGGACGGGACTCCCCGCCCCACCCGCCCCAATGCCTCGGTCGCCGTCGCCGTCGACGTCGCCGAGTTCAACAAGCACTTCCTTGAGAATCTGGAGGCAATCGCATGACCCGCGCCGCATTCGGCAAGATCTTCGTGCTCGGCGCCGCCGCGACAGTGTTGTTCGCCGGCTGTGCCTCGGACCCCTCGACCGGCTCGCCGTCCGAGGACTGGAGCATCCCCGATGAAGACCCCACGGCCACGATCAAGGTGGTGGGCATCGTCGATCCCGTCGCCGAGAGCATGGACGACGTGATCGCCGCCTTCGAGGAGGCGCACCCGACCATCCAGGTGGAGTACCAGTACGTGCCGTTCGACGACCTCAACAGCGTGCTGGACACGCGCATCACGTCCAAGAGCGGCGACCCGGACGTGTTCTGGGTCGATCAGCCGCGCGTGCCGGCACTGTCGGAGCGCGGCTATCTGGAGGACCTGACCGAGGCGTTCGAAGGGCGGCTGGACGGCCTCGTCCCCGCGACGGTCGAGTCCAGCTCCTACGACGGAAAGCTCTGGTCCGTGCCCATCGCGAACTCGACGCAGGTGCTCTTCTACAACAAGGACATCCTCGACGCTGCCGGGATCACACCTCCCGGGTCCACCGGCGAGCGGGTCACGTGGCAGCAGCTCAAGGAGCTGGGCGCGAAGGCACAGGCGTCCGGGGGTGCCGAGATCGGACTGATGGTCGGGCAGCCCAACCGCTACTACCAGCTCGAACCGATCCCGGTCTCCGCCGGCGGCGGCGTCGGGGTCACGGGCGACGACATGCTCACGCCGGATCTCACGAACGAGGGCTGGGTCGACGCGATGACGTACTACGGCTCGCTGTTCACCGACGGCGTCTCGCCGAAGGGTGTCACGCCGGAGCAGACAGACGCGACCTTCCTCGCGGGGAAGACCGCGTTCTTCATCGAGGGCAACTGGATGGTGCCCAAGATGCTCGACGCGACCTTCAACTGGGGTGCGGCGCTCAACCCGGTCTGGGAGGGTGGGGACCCCGCGACGCCCACAGGGTCGTGGTCGCTCGGCATCAATCCGTTCTCGAAGAACAAGGAGGCGGCTGCCGTCTTCATCGATTGGATGGCCGTCGACGGTGAGGGCGGGTATGGGAAGCACCGTGAGTTCGCCGAGCTTCCTGCCAACCTCGCCGGGCTGGAGACCTACCTCACGAGTCCGGCATTCACCTCCTCCGAGGGCGGGGCACAGGCCGCCGAAGTGATCGCCGAAGAGACCGAGACCAGTGCGGTGGCCCGTGCGTCGACGGTCGGCTACATCGAGTTCGAAGAGATCCTCGGTCGTGCGTTCTCCGACATCGCGAACGGCGCGGACCCGGCCGAGGCCCTTGCCGCCGCAGAGACGGAGCTGACGAACGCATGGAAGCAGTACCGGTGATGTCAGAGGTGGGGACCCCCGCAGCGGGGGTCCCCACCGGGCCGGGGACTCAGGCAGCCCGCGACACGCGAAGGACCTCCGCCGTCGCCCCGCGACGGGCCACACGGCGGGGCCGCCGAGGGTGGATGATCGCCGCGGCATTCCTTGCTCCCGCGGTCGTCACGATCCTCCTCATCCGCATCATCCCGTTCCTCGGGGCGGTGTGGTCGACGCTGCATGTGCGAGACGGCATCGGACTGCTGGCAGAGGAGCGGTTCGCAGGACTGCAGAACTACGTCGAGCTGCTCGCCGATCCGCTCTTCCAGGCGACGCTCGGTCGCACGCTGCTCTTCAACGTGATCATCAACCCGCTCCAGATCGCCCTCGCGCTCGTGATCGCGGTGCTGCTCACACGGCGGCTGCCCGCCCGCGGCCTGTGGCGCATGGCCGTCTTCATCCCGTGCACGATCCCGCTGGTCGGGTCGTCCATCGCGTGGGGCGTCGCCCTGCGCGCAGACGGACCGGTGAACGGCATCCTGCAGTTCCTCGGTCTTCCCGCGCAGCCCTTCCTCTCGTCGCCGAGCCAGGCCCTGGCCAGCATCATGCTGGTCGCGTCCTGGGTGGGCATCGGCTACTGGATGATCTTCCTGGTCGCCGGGATCAACGAGATCCCCGAAGAGCTGTACGAAGCAGCCTCCCTCGACGGCGCGGGCGCCTGGCGCAGCTTCTGGTCCGTCACGCTGCCGATGCTCCGCCGGCCCCTGCTGTTCGTGCTCGTCGCCGACACGGTGGCGAACTTCGTCCTGTTCGTCCCGATGCAGATGCTCACCGAGGGCGGACCGCAGAACTCGACGACGATGCTGATGTTCGATGCGTATCGCCGGACGTATACCTATTCCCAGCCGAACCAGGGCGCGACGGCGACGGTGATCCTCACGATCATCATGCTGATCATCGTGTTCGTGCAGTTCCGCCTCCTGAAGGAGGACAAGCGATGACCGCCGACACCAGTGCCGGCACCCGGCTGCGCCGCAGGATCCGCGTGCAGTACGTGCTCCTCGGAGTCCTCGCCGCGCTCGTCGGCGTGCTCTTCCTGCTCCCCGCGATCTGGATGCTGTTCGGCTCGCTGCGCCCGGGCAGCGACGTGATCGGCAGCGTGAGTCCGCTCAGCTGGAACACGCTCATCCCCGACGTGTGGACGCTGGAGAACTACGCCGCGCTGTTCGGGCCGCTCCGGTTCGGCCGGGCGCTGCTGAACTCGCTGATCGTCGGATTCGCGAGCGTCGTGCTCGGACTCGTGATCACGATCCCGGCCGCATACGCCCTCAGCGTGTTCCGCTTCCCGGGACGCGAGCTCGTGTTCGCCGTCCTGGTCGTCGGCTTCATGATCCCGTTCGAGGCCATCGCGATCCCGCTTGCGCAGATCTTCACGCAATGGCACCTCGACAACACGTACCTCGGACTCATCCTGCCGGGCATCGGGAACGGGCTGGCGATCTTCAACCTGCGGCAGTTCTTCCTCGGCATCCCGACCGAGCTTCACGAGGCCGCTCGCGCGGACGGGGCGTCGGAGCTTCGGACGATGACGCAGGTGTACCTGCCGTTGAGTGTGACGCCGGTGATCAATTCGGCGCTGCTCATCTTCCTCGCTCAGTGGAGCGCGTACCTGTGGCCGCTGCTGGTCGTCTCGGACGAGAACGTCCAGGTGGCCGCGATCGCGCTGTCCAGGACGTTCTCCGACACCAGTTTCAATTTCGGTCAGATGTTCGGCGGAGCGCTCGTGATCTCGGTGATCCCGGCCGTGCTCCTCCTCGTGCTGCAGCGGTACTTCACGCAGTCGGTGGCGACGAAAGGGTTGAAGTGACGGACGTCGTCGTCGTGGGATCGGTGAACTACGACCTCGGACTGCGGGTGCAGCGACTGCCCTGGGCGGGCGAGACGGTGCTGTCGTCGTCGATCACGCGGACTCCGGGAGGGAAGGGGGCGAACCAGGCGGCGGCCGTGCGGGAGCAGGGGGCGACGTGCGCGATGGTCGCCACCGTCGGAGGCGATGGCGACGCGCTCGTGGCTGACCTGCGCGACCGCGGGGTCGACACGACGTGGATCCGACGGGTCGCCGAAGCGATGACGGGGACGGCCGTCATCATGATCGACGATCACGGTCAGAACTCGATCATCGTCTCACCCGGCGCCAACGATGCGCTGACCGCGGACGAGGTGCGCACCGCGATCTCACGGCTCCCCGACGCACGCGTCGTCCTGACGCAGGGGGAGTCGCCGGTCGCCGCGATCGTCGAGGCTGCCGCAGCCGCCGAAGCTGCATCCATCCGGTTCGTCTTGAACCTCGCTCCGGCCATCGGCGTGCCGCGAGAGGTCATCGCGCTCGCCGACCCGCTCGTCGTCAACGAGCTCGAGGCGGAGGAGACCGCGCTCGCGCTGGGACTGGAGGTCGACGGGCTCGAGCGTGCGGACGTCGCGACCGCTCTGGCCGCTGTCGCGCGTTCCGTTGTGATTACACTGGGCGCCAGCGGGGCCGTGTGGGCCTCTCGCGGGGAAGGCGGCCGGTCGCATGCGGAACGAGTCGAGGTCGTCGACACGACCGGTGCAGGAGACGCGTTCGTGGGCGCGATGGTCGCGGAGCTGACCCGGACGGGCGATCTGGCGGCGGCGGTCCGCCGCGGCGTCGCCGCGGGAACGCGTGCGGTGCGGTTCGTCGGCGCGCGCGGCGCCCAGCAGGCGGTGCGATGACCCAGGTCCGGCGCGCGGATGTCGCTCGCGTGGCCGGCGTCTCGCCGGCCGTCGTCAGCTATGTGCTCAACGATGGTCCGCGACCGGTGTCGGCCGACGCCCGGCGGCGTGTCGAGGCGGCGATCGCGGAGCTCGGGTACCGGCCGAACAAGGTGGCCCAGGCGTTGCGTGGGACGCGGACGCATTCGATCGCGATGCTGATGCCCGATCACCTGAACCCGCACTTCGCCGAGCTCGCGCAGGCGATGGAAGACGAAGCGCAGCAGCGCGGGTACGTCCTCATCATCGGCACGGCCGCAAACGACGCGGAGCGCGAGCAGAGTTATCTCAGGTCGTTCCTGGATCGCCAGGTCGACGGTGTCGTGCTGATCAGCGCGTCGGGGCATCCCGACGTGGCCGAGATCGAGCGAGCGGGGATACCTCTCGTGCTGCTGGACCGCGCGGGCGGCGGCACTCCCTATTCCAGCGTCGTGACCGACAACCGCGCGGCCGCGGCGATGGGCGTCCGCCATCTGCAGGAGCACGGACGCGCACGGCTCCGCTTCCTCTCGGGACCGGCCGAGCTCGAGCCGGTGCGCGATCGCGACCAGGGCTGGCGCGAGACTTCGGGTGACTCGACGGGCGAGCGTGTCTGGCGGAGCGCGTTCTCACGCGAGGCGGGCTACGAGGCGGTCCGCCGTGGACTGGCCGAAACGGGCGTCGACTTCGACGGGCTGTTCGCGGCCAGCGATGCGCAGGCGATCGGTGCGCTCAAGGCGCTGCGGGAAGCCGGGATCGGTGTGCCTGGAGACGTCGCCGTCGTGTCGCTCGACGGCTCAGAGGCAGGGTTGTTCACCGTTCCGACGCTGACGGCCGTCGTGCAGGACGTGCGCCGGCTCGCCGCCGAAGCCGTCGAGATCGTCGTCGCCCGCGCCGCCGACGCGGCCAGTGTGCCCGTCCATCACGTCTTGCAGACCTCGCTGCGCCGCGGGGACTCGTGCGGATGCGGCGCCGAAGAGGACGCGCGGCAGCGCTCTTCATGACGGACGCCGCACGTCGCGACACCCGAGTGCCGGGTCGCATCGCTTCAGGTGGCGCAACACGCGGAATGCGCCGCGCGATGCCGCGTGTCGTGACACCCGGACGGGGGGAACAGGTCGCTTCGGCGTGACGGATGCCGCGGCCCGCGGCATCCGTCGTCAAAACACGATCGTGTGGTTGCCGTGGCGGATCACGCGGTCCTGCGCGTGCCACAGCACGGCGCGCGAGAGCACCTGGCGCTCGACGTCGGCGCCTCGTCGGGCGAGCTCGGCGGCCGAGTCGGCGTGGGTGACCCGCACGGTGTCCTGCTCGATGATCGGTCCCTCGTCGAGGTCGCCGGTGACATAGTGCGACGTGGCACCGATGAGCTTGACGCCGCGCTCCTTGGCCTTCTTGTACGGCTCGGCGCCGATGAAGGCCGGCAGGAACGAGTGGTGGATGTTGATGACCGGGACGCCGAGCTGCTCGAGGAAGTCCGGCGACAGGATCTGCATGTAGCGTGCCAGCACGACGAAGTCGACGTTGCCCTTCAGCAGCTCGAGGATCCTCGCCTCGGACGCCGACTTGTCGGGCCCGGCGACCGAGGGGACGTGGAAGAACGGAACGCCGAACGAGCGGACGTCGTCGGCAGACGTGGTGTGGTTCGAGACGACCATCGGAATCGTGACCGGCAGGTCGCCGCGGCGGTGGCGCCACAGCAGGTCGAGGAGGCAGTGGTCCTGCTTCGAGGCGAGGATCGCCATGCGCTTGGGCACCGACTGATCGGTGAGCGACCACTCGAGGTCGAAGTCCGCGAGCGTCCGTCCGATCTCGGATTCGATGTGCGGGCGGTCGGCGGCGAAGCGCGGCCGGTGGAACACGACCCGCTGGAAGTACGCCCCGCCGATCGGGTCGTCGGAGTACTGGTCGAACGCGACGATGTTGCCGCCGATGCGCGTGATCACTGCCGAGACTGCCGCGACGATCCCCGGACGGTCCTTGCCGTGGACGATGAGGCAGGCGTGGTCGGGGGTGAGGTTCACGGGGACGGCCATTGTTCGATTCTGCCCTGCCGGCGGCTGACGCCGTGGACGGATGCCGTCAGGCGGCGTCCGCGCGGCGGATCAGGTCGCCGTGCCGGGTCAGCTCGAGATACCGCGCGACCGCGTCGCGGCTCTTGGTGAGGCACGCCAGGCGGTCTTCCAGCACGGTGAGCTCCTCGGCGAGCTCTTCGGCGAGGGCGAGGGAGCACTGCGGGGGCGCGGCCAGCTCGCACTGGCGCTCGATGTCGAGCACGACCTTCGCCATGCGGGTGGACAGGCCCGCCTGCACGAGGCCGCGCACGCGGACCGCGCGGTCAACGTCCGCCTCGTCGTAGGAGCGGTAGCCGTTGGCCGACCGCTCCGAGCTGAGGAGTCCCTGCTGCTCGTAGTAGCGCAGCATGCGGGTGGGGATGCCGGTGCGTACAGAGAGCTCGCCGATCTTCATGTCGTCCCGTTTCGCGAAAGAGCTTGACATTGACATTGATGTCAAAGTTTAGCCTCGCATCATGACGACGACAACGACCGCCCTGGCCGAGGCATCCGCTCCACCGGCCCGCTTCCCGATGCGCGCCCTGCTCATCCTGAGCTTCGGCGTGCTCGTGACCGTGACCGCCGAATCGCTCCCCGCAGGGATGATGCCCGAGATGTCCGCCGATCTCGGGGTCTCGTCGATGCAGATCGGTCTGCTCATCTCGGTGTGGGCGCTCACGGTGATCCTCACCAGCATCCCGCTGTCGAAGGCGGTGTCGCGCGTCGACCGGCGCCTCGTGGTGGGGGTCTCGCTCGGGGTCTTCGCGCTCGCCAACCTCGCGACCGCGCTGGCTCCCTCGTATGCCTTCGCCTTCGCGATGCGCATCGCGGCCGCGGCCGCGCACGGCGTCTTCTGGGCCGTCGTGATCGTTTACGCGACATCGCTCCTCGCACCCTCGCATCTGGGACGCGGGCTGGCGATCGTCACGGCGGGCGGCACGGCCGCCACTGTGGCGGGGCTGCCGGCCGCCACGCTGCTCGCGCAGTGGGTCGGGTGGCGCGCGGCGTTCGTCGTGCTCGGCGGCATCGCCCTCGTGATCGGCGTCATCGTGCTGCGAGGGATGCCGCGCTACGTGCCCGCGCGCGACGCCGCCGCCGATCGGGTGCGCGGCTTCTGGCGCGATCCGTCGCTGCCGGCGCTCGCCGCATTCGGGGCGTCGGCAGTGCTCATCGCGGTCGCGCAGTTCGCCTCGTTCACCTACATCCGGCCGTACCTCGAGGTGTCGGCCACGATCGGCACCGAGTGGGCCGCGATGCTGCTGTTCGCGTACGGCATGGCGGGAATGGTGGGAGTCGTCGCGGCCGGATTCCTCGCCGATCGGTTCCCGCGCAGCTCGCTCGTGGTCATCCTGGCCGCCTTCGCGGTGGCGTTCGCCGTGCTGACTGTCGCTGCCGGCGCGCTCGCCGCGGTCATCGGCGCGCTCCTGGTGTGGGGCTTCGCGATCGGTGCGCTCTTCCCGCTGCTGCAGACGACCCTCATGCGCATCGCCACCGAGCGCACGCGCACGCTCGCGAGCGCCGGCATCGTCGTGCTGTTCAACGTCGGCATCGCGGTCGGCCCCTGGCTGGGCGGGCTCGTGGGCGGTGAGTCGGCGCCCACCGTCACCACGGCGGTGTCGGCGGCGGCCATGGTCGTCGCAGCGGTGCTGGGAGCGGTGGGCGTCGTGCTGGCCCGGGCGAGGCTCGCGGCGTCAGCCCAGGCCTGAGTCGGCGGCGGCGGGCCGCCGCGGAATCCGTCATCGCACAGTGCTTACTGGGGCTTCGCCCCAGACCCCCGGGTGCTCATCGCACAGTGCCTACTGGGGCTTCGCCCCAGACCCCCGGGTGCTCATCGCACACCCCGCATGAGCGCGAGCACCGGCTTCACCGAGAACCACAGCGCGATGCCGAGGCCGATCGAGATGAAGCCGAGGATCGTGAAGTACGGCACCTCGTTCGCCGGGTCGTAGAACTGCGCGAGCCAGCCCGCCACCGAGGTTCCGAGCGCGACCGACAGGAAGTAGAGCGCCACCATCTGCGTGTGGAACCGCTGCGGCGCGAGCTTCGTCGACGCCGAGAGTCCGACCGGCGAGATGAACAGCTCGGCGATCGTGAAGACGAGCAGGATGCCGACGATCGCGAGCAGCGGCGTCGAGTTCGGCGCGCCGTTCGCGAAGGGCAGGAACAGCAGGAACGCGATCCCCATGATGATCGCGCCGAGCGCGAACTTCACCGGGGTCGAGGGCTGGCGCGTGCCCATCTTGGTCCAGATCGCGGCGAACACCCCAGACAGGATGATCACGAAGATCGGGTTGATCGAGTTGACCCACGACACCGGCATCTCCCACCCGAGGATGTCGCGATTCAGCTGCTTGTCGGAGTACAGCGTCAGCACCGTGAACTGCTGCTGGTACAGCGACCAGAAGCCGACGTTGACGATGAACAGCGGGATGAAGGCGAAGACGCGCGAGCGCTCCACCGCGCTGATCGCACGCGACGACACGATGACCGCGAAGTACGCGACCGTCGCGCCCAGCGTGACGATGATCACGATGCCCGCGAGGTTGTCGGCGCGGATCACCCCTATCAGGACGAGCCCGGCGACGACGACGAGTCCGCCGACCGCGATGCCGACGAACAGCAGGCGCCGGTTCGCGGGAAGCGGGTTGGGGACCACGCGCGACGAGGCGGGGAGCTGCTTGCGTCCGAACGAGTACTGCAGCAGACCGAGCGCCATGCCGACCGCGGCCGCCGCGAAGCCGGCGTGGAATCCGATCGACGACTGCAGCGCACCGGTGACGATCGGTCCGAAGAAGGCCCCGAGGTTGATGCCCAGGTAGAACAGCGAGAAGCCGGCGTCGCGCCGCGGATCCTTCTCGGCGTAGAGCGTGCCGACGACGGAGGTGGCGTTCGCCTTGAGGCCCCCCGAGCCGACCGCGACGAAGATCAGGCCGATGCCGAGACCCCACGTGCTCGGGAGCACGGCGAGTGCGATGTGCCCCGCCATGATGACGATCGCGCTGTAGAACAGCACCCGCTCCGATCCGAGGAGCCGGTCCGCGACCCACGCGCCGAGGATCGTCGAGAGGTACACCGTGCCGCCGTAGGCGCCGACGATTCCGGTCGCGACGGCTTCGTCGATCCCGAGCCCGCCCTCGGCGACCGAGTAGTACATGTACAGCAGCAGGATCCCCTGCATGCCGTAGAAGCTGAACCGCTCCCACATCTCGACGCCGAACACGTGCGCGAGCGCCCAGGGCTGGCCGAAGAACCGCGTGTCTCGGTCGCCGCCCGCCGCGGGGGCGGTGGTACCGGCCGCGTCGGTGCCGCTCGCGCGCGCAGCTGCCGCGCCGCGCGTGGTCGAGGCGTCCGCCGCCGCCGTCGCGCCCTCGGGCGCACCCACCGGCACCTGCTCCGGCTCGTCTCGCCGGTCGTTCCGCTCCCGCCCGTCCATGCGCGTGCTCCCGTCGCCCCCGACAATGACGCCAGGCTAGCGGTCGGATGCCGCCGCGTCAGCAGGGCTCAATCCGGGAGCGACGGATGCCTCTCCTCCGGCGCGCGCCGGGACGGGATGAACACCGCGATGCCCAGGGCCACGATGGCGGCAGCGCCTCCCAGGATCAGCGACAGCGTGAAGCCTCCGGGCGTGGGAACCGGGACCCCCTCGAAGTCCACGGAGTAGCTCGCGAGCACCGCCCCGATGACGGCGGCCGCCGTGCTCGTGCCGAGGGAGCGGAACAGCGCGTTGAGCCCGTTCGAGGCTCCGGTCTCGCTCTGCGGCACCGACCGCATGATGAGCATGGGCATCGAGGCGTACCCGAAGCCGATTCCCGCGCCGATGAGGATGTTCGCGACGACGAGGTGCCATACCTCCGACGACCACAGCAGCGTGAACCCGTACGCGACGATCAGCGAGACGGCGCCGAGGAGCAGCAGCAGCTTGGGGCCGGTGCGCTGCGCGATGCGGCCGGCGATGGGGGAGAGGAGCATCATCACCAGGCCCGACGGCATGACGACCAGGCTCGCGGCGAGCAGCGACAGTCCGAAGCCCGAACCGGTCGCGACCGGCAGCTCGAGCAGCTGCGGATAGACGACGTTCGACGCGAACAGCGAGAACCCCATCGCGACCGACGCGATGTTGGTGAGCAGCACCGCAGGCCGGGCGGCGACCCGGAGGTCGAGCAGCGGCTCCGCGATGCGCAGCTCGAACCAGCCCCACAGCAGCAGCACCGCGAGCCCGCCGAGTCCCGAGATGAGCACGGCCGGCGACGCCCAGCCCCACTCGTTGCCGCGCGAGATCGCCAGAAGGACGCCGACCAGGCCCACCGCGAGGCCGGCCGCGCCGACGAAGTCGAAGCGGCCGGCGGTGCGCAGCACGCTCACCGGCACGATCCACAGCACGAGCCCGAACACCACGACGCCGAGGCCGGCGGCCATCCAGAACAGCATGTGCCAGTCACTGCGCTCGGTGACGACGGCGCTGATCGGCAGGCCGAGCGCTCCGCCGACGCCGAGCGTGGCGCTCATGAACGCGATGGCAGAGTCCACCCGGTCTTCGTGGAGCACGTCGCGCATGATCGAGATGCCGAGCGGCACCACGCCGACGATGGCCCCCTGCAGCGTGCGCCCGACGATGATGCCGATGATCCCGGGCGACAGCGCCGCGATGACGGACCCCGCGACCATCACGGCGACGAGAACCAGCAGGATGCGGCGCTTGCCGTACATGTCGCCGAGGCGCCCCGAGATCGGCGTGATCACCGCGGCCGCGAGCAGCGTCGAGGTGACGACCCACGCCGTGTCCTCGCGGCTCGCATCCAGCAGTTCGGGCAGCTTCGACTGGATGGGCACCATCAGGGTGAACATGAACGACGAGCACAGGCCCGCGACGGCCAGCACCGCCACGATGGCGCCCTGCCGAGGCATCCGGGTGAGTCGTCGTCTCGCGCTCTCGTCACCCGCACCCATCCGTCCAGGCTATCGGCGCCGCCGACGCCGGGGCTCGGCGGACGCCATCCGACGGTCCGCCCACCCGGCCGTGCGCAACTCCTGAGGATTCCTCGGGCGAGGCGATGAGTCCGCAGGATTCCGCTGTCGGACGGCGCGGCAGATGCCGAAGTTCAGGAGTACGGCTCGCGCGGCCGGTGACACACTGGTGGGCATGGCAGACACCACGACGCCGCCGCGCATCGAGATCCGTCCGCTCGACACGGTCGAGGAGGTGTTCCGCGCGTCAGACGTGCTCGCGGAGGTGTGGGGCGGCGACCGCGGCGGCATGCCGCCGAACCTGCTGCGGGCCCTCGCGCACTCCGGCAACTACGCGGTCGGCCTGTACGAAGAGGGCGTCATGGTCGGGGCATCCGTCGCCTTCTTCGCCGCTCCGGCGACGCGCTCGATGCACAGCCACATCACCGGTGTGCTGCCGGGGCGCCAGGCGCACGGCCTCGGACGCGTGCTCAAGCAGCACCAGCGCGAGTGGGCGCTCGCGCGCGAGGTCGGCCACATCACGTGGACCTTCGACCCGCTCGTCGCCCGCAACGCCCACTTCAACCTGCGCGTGCTCGGCACGCGCGTGACCGAGTACCTCGTGAACCACTACGGACCCATGGACGACGGCGTCAACCGCGGTGACGAGACCGACCGCATCATGGTGTCGTGGGCCCTTGCCGCCCCGCCGGTTCCCACGCCCTCGGATGATCGCGTGGTCGCGTCGGTCGAGATCCCGCACGACATCGAGGCGATGCGCCGCGAGGCGCCGACGGATGCCGCGGCCTGGCGCCTGCGCGTGCGCGACGCCGTGCTGGGGCACGTGGCCGACGGCCTCGCGATCGGCGGCTTCGACGACGAGCGCGGCTACCTGTTCACCCGGCCCTGAGGCTCAGGCCTCGGGATCCTTGGTGGGGTCGCCGGGCCGCACGTCGGCGTCGTCGCGGATGTCGATCCGCGTCACGCCGTCGCGATGCGTGACGTCGATGCGCGGATCGGCGTCGGATTCGACCGCGTCGGGCGCTGAGGTGAGCTGGTCGCGCCGCTTCTCTTCGTCCGTCATACCCGTGGTGTCTTCAGTGTCCATCGTCATCCTTCCCGCCACGCGTCGCTCGTGAGGTGGGAGCCCGCCTGCGGCCCCATCTGCAGCATCCCGCCGTCCACGCTCCAGCTCGCGCCGGTGACGTAACTGGCAGCGGGCGAGGCGAGGAACGCGACGACGGCGGCGATCTCCTCGGGCTTGCCGGGGCGGCCGAGCGGGATGCCGGGGCGATGCGTGTGCTCGGCGTCCTCGGAATCCATCTCGTTCATCGGCGTCGCGATCTCTCCGGGCGCGACCGCGTTCACGGTGATCGCGTGTTCGCCGAGCTCCTGCGCCATCGTCTCGATGAGGCCGCCGAGGCCGTGCTTGGCGGCGACGTACGGCGCCGACCCGACGCGCGGCTGAGATTCGTGCACGCTCGTGATCGCGATGATGCGGCCCCCGCGGCCCCCGCGCACCATGTGGCGCGCGGCCGCCTGCATCCCGGCGAAGGCGCCGTCGAGGTTGAGTGCCACGATGCGGCGCCAGTCCTCGATCGACACGTCGAGGAACGGCCCGCCCGAGCCCCCGCCGGCGTTGTTGACGAAGACGTCGAGACCGCCGAGGCGCTCGACGAGCTCGTCGAGCGTCGGGGCGACGCGCTCGAGGTCGGTCGCGTCGAACCGGATCACCTCGGCGCTGCGGCCGCGTTCGCGCACGGCCGCCGCAGTGCGCTCGGCGCCCTCCTCGTCGCTGTGCCAGGTGATGCCCACGTCCATGCCCGCATCGGCGAGAGCCAGCGCGGTGGCCTGGCCGATGCCCGAGTCCGACGCCGTCACGATCGCGCGCCGGGGTGCGAAGTCGAAGGTGTCCATGCCGCGACGCTACGTCGGCCGCGGCCCGGTCGTCACGGGGTTGCCATCGCACGATCGAGCGGCTAGCGGGGTTCGGTGCGCAGGAGAACAGCCCCTCTACCGGAGGAATCCTGCCCACTTCGCCCCGCGGGACGTCATTTCTCCTGCCGGCCGACCGAGGCCCCCTATGCTCTCGCCATGCCTGCCGACACCGAGTACCGCGCACACTTCGACTTCGACATCCGCTTCGCGAACGGCGGCGGGATGTCGGGCACCGGCTTCCGCCTCGACCTGCCGTCGCCCGACCTCGGCGAGGACGAGATCTCTCGGCTCCTGATCGCCCACCTCGGCCTCGCGCTCGTCGACGAGGTCGAACTGCGCGGACTGCGGGTGGTCGAAGAGCCGCACCGCGGCAGTCGCGGCGTCGACACCGCGACGGACGCAGAGCCGGATGCCTCGGCGCGCACGCGCGTCGTCGATCTGAGCCACCCGATCCGGGCCGGGCTCGTCACGTACCCGGGGCTTCCCGCGCCGACGATCACGCCGCACCTCACCCGCGAGGACTCGCGCGCCCGCTACGCCCCCGGCACGGAGTTCGCGATGGACGTCATCACGATGATCGGCAACACCGGCACCTACCTCGACTCGCCGTTCCACCGCTACGCCGAGGGTCCCGACCTCGCCGGTCTCGACCTCTCGTCGCTCGTCGGCCTGCGCACCGAGGTGTTCCACCTCGAGGACGCATGGGATGCCGCGCGCCGAGGCATCCGTCCCGAGACGCTCGCCGATCGCGACGTGCGCGGAGCCGCCGTGCTGCTGCACACCGGATGGGACCGCTGGTTCGGGCGGCCGGAGTACGGCACGGGCGCGCCCTTCCTCACGGGCGAAGGCGCGCAGTGGCTCATCGACCAGGGCGCCGTGCTGGTGGGGATCGACTCGCTCAACATCGACGACACCGAGTCCGGCGGCGAGCGGCCGGCGCACTCGCTGCTGCTCGGCGCCGGCGTCCACGTCGTCGAGCATCTGACGAACCTCGGCGCCCTGCCGCCGAGCGGCGCCCGGTTCACCGCGGCGCCTCCGGCGGTCGAGGGTTTCGGCACGTTCCCGGTGCGCGCGTTCGCGGAGGTTCCCGCAGCCTGACCCGCGCGTACCGTCGCACTAGGTCGCCTCTCAGCGCGCCGTGGGGCCTTCCGCGACGGTTCGAGGAGCTCCCCGCGTGACGCGGAGCGATGTCGGAACCCCGGCGTACCGTGCTGCCATAGCGGGACGTATCACCGGATGCGTCCGCCGCTCTTCTCAGGGGAACGAGGAGGAGCCATGCGCGAACACATCGAGACGCTGATCACCGAGCTGAGCGGCGCGATCCGGCGGACGCCGAACGTCACGGCGCCGGCTGAGCCCCGATGGCGTCGCCCGCGCGTCGCACGGTCGACGTACACGCCGGTGCGCCGCGACCTCGCCCGCTCGCCTCGCTTCGCCCACTGACACCGGGTCGCGCGGCTCGCCCGGCGCGTGCTCAGACGGCGTCGTCGGCGGGTGCGCGCGAGGGGATGAGCGTCGGCTTCGAGCCGCGCACGCGGACCTCGTCGCCGACGCGGCGCTGCGTGTCGGCCGTCGGCACGCGCGCATGCCAGTGCATGCTCTTGATCTTCGACCAGCGCTTGTCTCTCGCGGCGCGCTGCTGGTCGGGGGTCTGTTCGCTCGGGGGGTGGTCGCTCGTCATCTTCTGAAGGTAGGCGGCGCACATGTGCGCTCTCCCAGGCGCCGCGCGCCGACGCGTGCCCTGTGGGCTCGGAGTCGGCCGCGGGCCGGGCGTACGCTGAGCGCATGCCCATCGCCCGGCCCGCGGCATCCGTCGCCCTCGAAGGATTCGAGCTGCGCGTGCTGCACCTGCCGCTCGTCGCCCCGTTCACCACGTCGTTCGGCACCGAGACGGTGCGCGAGGTCATCGTGGTGCGCGCTCTGACGGCGGACGGCGACGGCTGGGGCGAGATCGTCACGCAGGCCGGTCCGCTGTACTCGAGCGAGTACACGCAGGGGGCGTGGGATGTCGCGCTGCGCTTCTTCGTGCCCGCCCTGCTCGACCGGCGGCACGTGGCTCCGCACGACGTGGCGGACGTGCTCGAGCCGTTCAAGGGACACCGCATGGCGAAGGCCGGCCTCGAGCTCGCAGTGCTCGACGCGGCGCTGCGCGCCGAGGGGCGCTCGTTCGCCGAGTACGCCGGTGCGGTGCGCGACCGCGTGCCGAGCGGCGTATCGGTCGGCATCCAGCGCGATCCTGCCGCGCTCGTCGACACCGTGCACGGCTACCTCGACGAGGGGTACGTGCGTATCAAGATCAAGATCAAGCCGGGACGGGACGTCGCCGACACCGCCGCCGTGCGCGATGCGTTCGGCACGATCCCGCTCCAGGTGGACGCGAACTCCGCCTACACGATGACGGATGCCGACACCCTGGCCGAGCTCGACCGCTTCGACCTCCTGCTGATCGAGCAGCCGCTGCAGGAGGACGATCTGGTCGATCACGCGGCGCTCGCCCGGCGCCTGAAGACACCGGTGTGCCTCGACGAGTCGATCGTGTCCGACAAGGCCGCGGCCGACGCGCTTGCGCTGGGCTCGGCATCCGTCGTCAACATCAAGGCCGGACGCGTCGGCGGGTACCTCGAGGCGGTGCGGATCCACGACCGCTGCCTGGACGCCGGCGTGCCGGTGTGGTGCGGCGGCATGCTCGAGACCGGGATCGGTCGCGCGGCGAACGCGGCTCTCGCGGCGCTCCCCGGGTTCACGCTGCCCGGCGACGTCTCGGCGTCGAGCCGCTTCTACGCGCGCGACATCGTCACCGAGCCCGTCGTGCTCGAGGACGGCCATGTCCGGGTGCCGATCGGCCACGGCCTCGGCATCGAGATCGACCCCGTCGCGCTCGACGACTTCACCGTCGCGCGCGAGACGCTCACGCGGTAGCGGGCGGGGTCGGTCGTGTCGGCTGCGCGTACCGTTCTCCTGAGAAACGGGGAAGGGACGCTGCGACCCGCCGCGCGCGAGGCGAGTGAGGCCCCGTCGTTCCGGAGAACCGCACGCCGGGGCGTGGGCTTGCCCGTCGCCGTGGCGGTGCTCGCATTGGCAGGGTGCGGGGCCGGCGGCGGCGAGCCGGACGCCGAGCAGACACTGCCGCCCGGCGTGACGGTCGAGTTCGTCCAGCTCCGTGCCGACGTCGCACCGCGCCAGGCGCAGGTCCATGTGACGAACGACTCGGACGCCCCGATCACGATCGGCGACGTGCGCGTCGAGGATCCGCGGTTCGAGGGCCCCGCGATGCGCGTCGTCGCGGGACGCACGAGCACCGTCCCGGCGGGACGCAGCGTCGACGTGCGCGTGCAGCTGCCCGCCGTCGACTGCGGGGCACCGGAGGACGCTGTGCCCGAGGTCGTGCTCGAGCTGGTCGGTGAGGACGGCACCGCCGAGGTGACGGCATCCGCGTCCGAACCGCTGGGCTTCGTCGCGCCGCTTCACGAGCGGGAGTGTCGCAGGGAACGGCTCGCGGATGCCGCGTCCGTCGCCTTCACCGGCTTCCGGGCGTCGGCACCCGGTGCTCCGGCCGCGCTCGAGCTGACGATCACGCCGACCGGCTCGGGCGCCGCGACCATCGTGGGGGTGCAGCGGACCAATCTCATCGATTTCGCGGGCGCGACGGCGGACGGGGCGTTTCCGCTCGACGTGGTGATCGAGCCGGGGAGCGATGGTCCCGTGGTGGTCGAGGTTCCGCTCGTGCCGTTCCGGTGCGACCCGCACGCCGTGCAGGAGGACAAGCGCGGCACGATCTTCGCCGTGCACGTCGACGTCGACGGCGAGCGCGGAGACATCGACGTCTTCGTGGGGGACGAGCTGCGCGGCCGGATCCTCTCGTGGGTCGTGGACTGGTGCGGCTACGGCGGCTGAGCCCGAAGACGAGCGTGGTCGGCCATCCGGAATCCGCAGATGCGTCGCCCATTCGCAACGCAGACCCAGGCTGCAACCGGCCGGTATCCCCCAGATGGGGACAGAACCCTGGTCGTAGGCTGGCGCCATGGCCCAACGCAGCGCCGCTCCCGAAGACCCGGCCGCCGCTTCGCGCGGCATCTCGCGCCGGACGCAGTCCGAGATCTACCGCGCCGGCATCAGCGGAACGCGCCCCCGGGTCCCCGTCGACGCCGACGTGCTCGAGGCGACGGCGCGGAAGGCGCTGAGCGCGGAGGCGTTCGCCTACATCGCCGGGGGCGCAGGCTCCGAGCGCACGGTCGCGGCGAACCGCGTCGCCTTCGGCCGCTGGCAGGTGTGGCCCCGGCCGCTGCACGACGTGTCGAGCCGCGACCTCTCGATCGACTTCCTCGGTGCGCGCCGTCCGACCCCACTCGTGCTCGCGCCGCTCGGGGTCATGGAACTGGCCCACGCGGACGCCGACGTGGCGGTGGCGCGAGCCGCGGCATCCGTCGGCGTCCCGTACGCGCTCTCGAACCAGGCATCCGTGACGATGGAGGCGATCGCGGATGCCGCGCCCGCCGCGCCGCGGATGCTCCAGCTGTACTGGTCGGCGTCCGACGAGCTCAACGCGTCACTGCTGCGCCGTGCCGAGGCATCCGGATGCGAAGCGATCGTCGTGACGCTCGACACGCACCTGCTCGGCTGGCGCACGCGCGATCTCGACCTGGCCTATCTGCCGTTCACGCGCGGGCTCGGCATCGCGCAGTACACGAGCGATCCGATCTTCCAGCAGCTCGTGCGCGAGCGGGTGAGGAGGGGGTCGGATGCCGCCCCCGCCGTCCGTGTCACGCCCCGGGCGATCCGCGCGGGCGTCTCGATCGCCCGCAAGGGTGCGGCGCTCACGGGCTCGCGCAGCGTCCGCGGCAACCTGCGCTCGCCGCTGCCGCGCGCGGCGGTCGAGACCTTCCTCGACGTGTTCTCGACCCCCGCGCTCACGTGGGACGACCTCGCGAAGGCCAGGCAGTGGACGACGCTGCCCATCCTGCTGAAGGGGATCGTGCATCCCGACGACGCCGTCCGTGCTCTCGACGCCGGCATGGACGGCATCTGGATCTCGAACCATGGCGGACGCCAGATCGACCAGTCGGTGCCGACGCTCGAGGTGCTGCCCACGATCGCCGACCGGGTCGCGGGTCGGGCGCCGATCGTCTTCGACTCCGGCGTGCGGCAGGGCTCGGATGTCTTCATCGCCCTCGCGCTCGGTGCGACCGCGGTCGCGCTCGGCCGGCCCTACGCGTACGGCCTCGCGATCGCCGGCGAGCAGGGCGTGCGGGAGGTCGTGCGCAACGTGCTCGCCGAGCTCGACATCACGCTCGGCCTGTCAGGGCACGCCTCCGTCGAAGAGGTCGGGCGCGAAGCCCTCCGCGAGGCGTGATCGCTCGCGCGAGCGGCGCGTGAGCGGTTTCACCCGCGCCCGGACGGTCGACCGGACGCCGATAGAATCGACGGATGCCGCGAATGCGGCCGCCGGATCAGTGCCCGCTCTGCGAGCACATCGAGATCATCCTGCACTCTCGTGCGACCCTCTCCCCGACCATTGGAGCCACCGTGGCCGAACAGTCCCGCCTCGACAAAGTCATCGCCCTCGCCCGTCACCGCGGGTTCGTGTTCCAGGCGGGTGAGATCTACGGCGGATCCCGGTCGGCATGGGACTACGGTCCTCTCGGCACCGAGCTCAAGGAGAACATCCGGCGTCAGTGGTGGCAGACGTTCGTGCGCGGCCGCGGCGACATGGTCGGCCTCGACTCGTCGGTGATCCTGCCCAAGCGCGTGTGGGAGGCATCCGGTCACGTCGCGACCTTCACCGACCCGCTGGTCGAGTGCCTGCAGTGCCACAAGCGGTTCCGCGCCGACACCCTCGTCGAGGACTTCGAGGCCCGCAAGGGCCGCAAGGCCGAGAACGGCCTCGCCGACGTGCCCTGCCCCAACTGCGGCACCAAGGGCCAGTACACCGAGCCGAAGGCGTTCTCAGGCCTCGTGAAGACCTACCTCGGCGTCGTCGACGACGAGTCGGGCCTGTACTACCTGCGCCCCGAGACCGCGCAGGGCATCTTCGTGAACTTCTCGAACGTGCTCACCGCGAGCCGCAAGAAGCCGCCGTTCGGCATCGGGCAGGTGGGCAAGGCGTTCCGCAACGAGATCACGCCCGGCAACTTCATCTTCCGCACGCGCGAGTTCGAGCAGATGGAGATCGAGTTCTTCACGCCGCCGGCGGAGGCGCAGCAGTGGTTCGAGCACTGGGTGGAGGAGTGCTGGAACTGGTTCGTCGACCTCGGCATCGACCCGCGCAACATGCGCCGCTTCGACGTCCCCGAGGACGAGCGCGCCCACTACTCCGCCGGCACCATCGACGTGGAGTACCGGTTCGGGTTCCCGGGCAAGGAGTGGGGCGAGCTCATGGGCATCGCCAACCGCACCGACTACGACCTCGGGAGCCACACCGAGGCGTCGGGTCAGTCGCTGTCGTACTTCGACCAGGCCTCGGGTGAGAAGTACATCCCGTACGTCATCGAGCCGTCGTTCGGCCTCACGCGCAGCATGATGGCGTTCCTCGTCGACGCGTACCACGAGGAGGAGGCGCCGAACGCGAAGGGCGGCACCGACACCCGCACGGTGCTCAAGCTCGACCCGCGCCTGGCGCCGGTGAAGGCCGCGATCCTGCCGCTGTCGCGCAACGAGCAGCTCTCTCCCATCGCGCGCGAGGTGGCAGAAGACCTCCGCGGCGAGTGGAACATCGACTTCGACGACGCCGGCGCCATCGGCCGCCGCTACCGTCGCCAGGACGAGATCGGCACGCCGTTCTGCGTCACCGTCGACTTCGACTCGCTCGACGACCGCGCCGTCACGGTGCGCGACCGCGACACCATGGGCCAGGAGCGCGTGCCGCTCGAGGGTCTCAAGGCGTACCTCGCCGAACGCCTGCGCGGAGCCTGACTCTTCGCCTGTCGAAGGACGGGCAACGGATGCCTCGACCCGGTGCGGGCCGAGGCATCCGTCTTCTCGGGATCATCCGTGGCGGACCCTCATCCGTCCCGGCACTCTCGAGAACGCCCGGCCACGCAGCCCCAGGCGCGCGCCGGGCCACGGGCGAGGCCGGCCGGGGAGTGTGCCGTGCCGCGCCCGAGGCCTCGTCCCGCACACGACGGTGCCGCGCGCGGGACGAGGACGATCGTGTCGCCGTTCGGGTCGGCGACGCGCTCTCACACATCAAGACGCGGATCGGGGCGTTTCATGACGCGGCCCGGCGTCATCCGTCTCCCGGTATGGTCGCGCGGCCGAACCGTGCTCGCGCGATCGAAGAATGCGGGCGCGCGAGCAGGTTTCCGCAGCGCGAGGCCGTCGGTCCCTAGGCTGACCCGTGCGGGCGACGGAGCCCGCGGCGGGGAGTGAGCGTGACCGCGAGCAACATCGAGATCGCACAGCGGGCCGAACTGTGGCCGATCACCCGGATCGCAGCGGGTCTCGGCATCCCCGATGACGCACTCGAACCGTACGGGCGTCACAAGGCCAAGGTCTCGCTGCAGCATCTGCGCACGCTGCGCGACCGCCCGCGCGGCAGGCTCGTGCTCATGACGGCCGTCTCGCCGACTCCCGCGGGCGAGGGCAAGACCACGACGACCGTCGGGCTCGGCGATGCTCTCACCCGGATCGGCGAACGCGCGATGATCTGCTTGCGCGAGCCGGCGCTGGGCCCGGTGTTCGGCATGAAGGGCGGCGCTGCCGGGGGCGGCTACGCGCAGGTCGTGCCGATGGAGGACATCAACCTCCACTTCACCGGCGACTTCCCCGCGATCGCGGTGGCCACCAACCTCCTCGCGGCGCTGATCGACAACCACATCCATCACGGCAACGAGCTCGACATCGACGTGCGCCGCGTGACGTGGCGCCGCGTGCTCGACGTCAACGACCGCGCCCTGCGCGACACGGTGGTGGGACTCGGCGGGCCGTCGAACGGGTATCCGCGTGAGAGCGGCTTCGACATCGTGGTGGCGTCCGAGGTGATGGCGATCTTCTGTCTCGCGACCGACCTCGCCGACCTCAGGGAGCGGCTCGGCGACATCGTCGTCGGCTACACCCGCGATCGCGCGCCGGTGCGGTCGCGCGACCTCCACGCCCACGGCGCGATGGCCGCGATCCTCCGCGACGCCCTCGCCCCTAACCTCGTGCAGACGCTCGAGCACACGCCCGCGTTCGTCCACGGCGGCCCGTTCGCGAACATCGCGCACGGGTGCAACTCTTTCATCGCGACGGATGCCGCGCTCCGCCTCGCGGACTACGTCGTCACCGAAGCGGGGTTCGGGGCCGACCTCGGAGCCGAGAAGTTCGTCGACATCCTGTGCCGGTCCACCGGCCTCCGCCCCGACGCGGCCGTCATCGTCGCGACCGTGCGGGCGCTGAAGTACCACGGCGGCGTGGAGGTGCAGGGCCTCGCGCGGGAGGACGTGGCCGCGCTCGAGCGCGGCGCCGCGAATCTGCGCCGCCACCTCGAGACGGTGCGCGAGACGTTCGGCATTCCGGCGGTCGTCGCGATCAACCATCGCGACGAGGACACGGATGCCGAGACCGCGGCGCTCGTCGCGGTGGCCGAGGCGGCCGGGGCCGAGGCGGTGGTCGCGCGGCACTTCGCCGAAGGCGGCGCCGGTGCCGAGGATCTCGCCCGCGCGGTGGTGCGCCTGTGCGCGCGGCCAGCGGCCGGCCAGGCATCCGCCGCCTCTTCCCTGCGCTTCACATACCCCGACGACGCGACGCTGTGGCAGAAGATGACCGCGATCGCGACCCGCATCTACGGGGCGTCCGAGGTGACGGCGTCGACGGCGGTGCGCGCGCAGATCCGGCGCCTGCAGGACGAGGGCTACGGCGCGTACCCGGTGTGCGTCGCCAAGACGCAGTACTCGTTCTCGACCGATCCGAGGCTGCGCGGGGCGCCCACAGGCCACGTGGTCGACATCCGCGCGGTCCGTCTCGCCGCCGGCGCGCGGTTCGTCGTGATGGTGTGCGGCGACATCATGACGATGCCGGGGCTGCCTGCGGTGCCCGCGGCCAACACGATCGACGTCGACGCGGACGGCCGCATCGTCGGCCTCTTCTGAGACCGGTCAGCATGCCATGACGTCGTGGCGCGATGCCGCGGCCTCGCGCTCGATCACGCAGGAGGGAAGGAGCGCACGCGCTGCACGCGCAGCGTGTGGGGGAGCCCGGCGGTGTCGCGCGCACCGTCGTCGCGTGGGAACTCGTACACGTCGAGCATGAGCTGCACCGGGTAGTCGAGCGACTGCGCGACCGTCTTCACCCATCGCCCGTCGATGAAGAAGCGCACTCGGTCGCGCGTCCATTCGACGGCGTAGTCGTGGAAGTCGGTGAGATCTCCCTCCACGCGGATCTTCTCGAAGTCCTCCTGCAGCCGGGGATCGTTCTGCGGCTTCACCCCCACGCCGACCCAGCCGCCCGCGTCGTCGAGGTCGCGGCCGAAGATCTCGGCGATGCACAGTTCTCCGCAGTCCTCGGGGCGGTCCTCGAAGCCGATGGGCCAGAAGGCGACCATCACGTCGGGATGCCGTACCGCGGCGAGGCGGACCTCGATGGCGCCGTGATGCACGAGCCATAGGCGCCGCTCGGGCTGCTCTTCGCGCACCACCAGACCGGTGCGGAACCGGTGCTGCCCGATGCCGCTGCCGAGCGGGCCCGAGTACTGCCCGGTCTGCAGGTGCGAGACGCGCAGGTCGCCGTCGAGCTCCGGCGCCCACGGTGCCGTCCCGGGCTCGATGGAGAGCTCGAGACCGCCGCCCGCGCCTATCCGGTGCCGGGCGGCCGCGGCATCCCGCGACGACCAGTGCGGCGTGTAGAAGGGCCACCAGCGCGTCTCATCGAGCGACGGGCTCGTGAAGGTCTCGTCGACGTCGGGATGCCGGTCCGTCAGATCGAGCGGCGACATGTCGAGCATCCACGTGTTGAACCGGAGCCTGGATCCGCGCCACGGGATCGTTCCCGACCCGACGTGGTCGAACCCCGCGCGCCTGCACAACGCATTGGACGCCGCATTGTCGACCCCGGGATAGGCCACGAGCAGGTGCCGCTCGTCTCGCGCGGCGACCTCGCGCACGATGTGCCGGAGCGCCTCGCGTGCGATGCCTCGTCCCTGCCACTCCGGGAAGACGTTCCACCCCGTCTCCCACGCCGGCGCGCCGTCGTGCTCGATCTCCCAGTACCCGATGCCGCCGACCGGTGCGTCGTCGACCTCGATCCGGTACATCGAGGCTTCGCCGCTCCGCATGAGCCGCAGGTAGCGCTGCTGGCGCTCGCGGAGCTCTGCCGGGGATTCGGGTCCGCCGAGGTGCGCCGTCATCTCGGCGGTGTTCGCCCGCTGCAGGAGCGGCAGATCGTCCGCACTCCAGGGGGCCAGGGTCACCGTTCCGCCGGTCATGGCGTCCATTGTCGGCCGTGCCGCCGACAGTGGCTCGTGGGCGGTGTGTCCGCAGGGCTCCCCTGTGCGCGCCGCACAACGCGCCTGGCACTCGTCCCGACCCCGACTTGTCGAATGTCGCCAGTCGCTTTGCCCCGCGGTTGTGGGAGTCCTACGGTCGGAGTGAACTTCCTTGTCCATCCGAGAGGTGATGCACATGGCCGACGCCGTCCGCACGAAGAAGCCCGCCGTAAACAAGCGCACGCCCGCCGGGGGCGCCCCGACTGCTCCGCACACCGCGGCGGAGGCATCCGAGCCCCGCATCGATGTCGCCGCTGTCACTGACCTGCTGCTCGGCACGTGGGCCGAGACCCGGCGCACCGCGCGCGAGATGATCAAAGACCCCGCGTTCTGGCGCATCGAGGGGCAGCCCATGCCCGAGCACCGCGAGCGCGTGCTGACCCAGCTGCACCTGCTCGTCGAGCACGGCGGGGCGAGCCGCGCGTTCCCCGAGGAGTACGGCGGCCTGGGCGACAACGGCGCGAACATCGCCGGGTTCGAGGAGATCGTGCTCGCCGACCCGAGCCTGCAGATCAAGTCGGGTGTGCAGTGGGGCCTGTTCGGCTCGGCGATCTACCAGCTCGGCACGAAGAAGCACCACGACAGGTGGCTGCCGAGCGTCATCGACATGAGCCTTCCGGGCGCGTTCGCGATGACCGAGACCGGGCACGGCTCGGATGTCGCGGCCATCGGCACGACGGCCACCTACGACCCTGACGCCGAGGAGTTCGTGATCCACACGCCGTTCCGCGGCGCGTACAAGGACTACCTCGGCAACGCGGCGCTCCACGGCAAGGCGGCGACGGTGTTCGCGCAGCTCATCACCGGCGGCGTGAACTACGGGGTCCACTGCTTCTTCGTGCCGATCCGCGACGACGAGGGCCGGATGCTCCCCGGCGTCACGAGCGAGGACGACGGTGTCAAGGGCGGCCTCAACGGCATCGACAACGGCCGCCTCGCCTTCGACCACGTGCGCGTCCCGCGCGAGAACCTGCTCAACCGCTACGGCGACGTCGCCCCCGATGGCACGTACTCGTCCGACATCGCGAGCCCGGGCCGCCGCTTCTTCACGATGCTCGGCGCGCTCGTGCAGGGTCGGGTGTCGCTCGACGGCGCATCGACCACGGGCACGGCTCTCGCGCTCTACATCGCGCTGACCTATGCGAACCAGCGCCGCCAGTTCGACTCGGGTGCCGGCACCGACGAGGTCGTCCTCCTCGACTACGGCAAGCACCAGCGGCGCCTCCTGCCCCTCCTCGCGCAGAACTACGCCCAGTTCTTCAGTCACGACGAGCTGCTGAAGAAGTTCGACGGGGTGTTCTCCGGCCGCGCCGACACTCCCGACGAGCGCGAGGACCTCGAGACGCTCGCGGCCGCCCTCAAGCCCCTCAGCACCTGGAACGCGCTCGCGACGATCCAGGAGGCGCGGGAGGCGTGCGGCGGATCGGGCTTCCTCGCCGAGAACCGCATGGTCGGGCTCCACCAGGACCTCGACGTCTACGTCACGTTCGAGGGCGACAACAACGTGCTGCTGCAGCTCGTCGGCAAGCGGCTGCTGTCTGACTACGCCAAGCAGTTCAAGGGGGCGGATGCCGCGACCCTCGCCCGCTTCGCCGCGCTGCAGGCAGCGGGCAAGGTCTTCCATGGCGCGGGTCTGCGCCAGCTCGGGCAGGCCGTCGCCGACCTCGGCTCGACCGCGCGCTCCGTCGAGCTCGGCCTGCGCGAGGAGCAGCAGCACGAGCTGCTCGCCGGCCGCGTGCAGCAGATGGTGGCGGATGTCGCGGCCGCCCTGCGTCCCGCCTCGAAGCTGTCTCCGGCCGAGGCGGCGGCCCTGTTCAACAGCCACCAGGCCGAGCTCATCGAGGCCGCCCGCGCCCACGGCGAGCTCCTGCAGTGGGAGGCGTTCACCGACGGCGTGAACCACATCGCCGACGAGGGCACCCGTCGCGTGCTGACGTGGCTGCGCGACCTGTTCGGGCTGCGCCTCATCGAGAAGCACCTCGCGTGGTACCTCATCAACGGGCGGCTCTCGACCCAGCGCGCGGCAGCCGTCTCGCGCTACATCGACCGGCTGTGCGCGCGGCTGCGTCCGCACGCCCAGGATCTCGTCGACGCCTACGGGTTCGAGCCCGAGCATGTTCGCGCACCCATCGCGTCGGGCGCCGAGCGCGCGCGTCAGGACGAGGCCCGCGAGTACTACCGCGAGCTCGCGGCGTCGGGCGACGCGCCCGTGTCGGAGAAGTCGCTGAAGAAGAAGCAGAGCGCCTGATCACGAAAAGGTAACGAATCGGGGCGGCCTGTCAGGATGCGCGTCGCAGCGGACACATCCCCTGTGAAGGCACCTCCCGACAGCCGCGCCATCGGGCTTCGCGCGCGGTGGGAGGGCCTTCGCAGGGGGCCGCGTTCTGGGGACGCGGTCCCCTTACCTCTTCGCGCGGAGCGTGTGCAGCGGTTCGAACGAGGTCAGTCGCCCGACCAGCCGCATATGCCGCACTCGCCCGTGGCCGAGACCTCGACGAAGCAGTTCGGGCACATCGCGCGCTGACGTTCCGGGATCGTGGGTTTCGCCGGCCGGCGCTCAACGGCCGGGCGCGACGCACGCGCGCCGCCACGCGGCGGGGCGACGGATGTCGCGGCCGGACGCTGGATGACCGGCCGGTGCTCGGCGCAGTAGAAGCGCACGTAGCCGTCGTGGTTCTTGGGGTGGCGGTGCTTGTAGGCCCACAGCTCGGTGCGCGGGTGCGGCTCGGAGTCGGCGCCGCACGTGAAGCAGCGCGTCGGGTCGCCGGGCACGACGTCGGCGACGAGCACGAGCGTGTCGAAGGGGATGGCATCGCGCCAATCGGACGAGGCGACGATCTTCACGGAGGTCCTCCCAGCTGCGCGGGCCATAGCAGGCCCGACATTCCAAGGTAAGCGACGCGCGGGACGTCCGGGTACCGAGGCGGTGACGGAACGCTGAACGACGCGGCGTCGGTGGGCGCCCCTAGGCTGGCGCGGTGAGCACGGACGTCCGCATCGGTCCCGACGAGGTCGCGCGCTGCGCGTGGGTCGGCGACGACCCCGAGTACCGGCGCTATCACGACGAGGAGTGGGGCACGCCCCTCCGCGGCGACCGGGCGCTGTTCGAGAAGATGAGCCTCGAGGGGTTCCAGGCAGGGCTGTCGTGGATCACGATCCTGCGCAAGCGTCCGCGATTCCGGGAGGTGTTCGCGGGCTTCGATCCCGATGCGGTCGCGCAGTTCGGCGAGGCCGACGTCGAGCGACTGATGACGGATGCCGGGATCATCCGCAACCGCGCCAAGATCCTGGCGACGATCGGCAACGCCCGCCTGGTCGTCGAGATGGCGCCGGGGGAGCTCGACGAGCTGATGTGGTCGTTCGCCCCCGATTCCCGCCGCCGGCCGCGCTCGCTGGCGGAGGTCCCGGCCACGACCGCCGAGTCCGACGCGATGAGCAAGGCCCTGCGTGCGCGCGGCTTCCGTTTCGTCGGGTCCACCACGATGTACGCGCTGATGCAGTCGACCGGCATGGTCGACGATCACGTCGAGGAGTGCTGGCGCGCCGGCTGAGCCGCGTCGTCAACCGGTCGCTGTCCCGCCGTCGGCGTCGCCGCTGCCCAGGAACGCCAGCACCGCCGCCACCCGGCGGTGGGTCTCGGCATCCGCGCCCGAGAGGCCGAGCTTCGCGAAGATCGCGTTGATGTGCTTCTCCACGGCGGATTGCGAGAGGAACAGCGACCGGGCTATCGAGGCATTCGAGCTTCCCGACGACATCGCCGCGAGCACCTCGAGCTCGCGTGGCGTGAGCTGCGCGAGCGCGCGATCGGACGCCGAGGTCTGGCGGTTCAGCAGCGCCTCCACGACCATGGGGTCGATCACGGAGCCGCCCGAGATCACCGCCCGGAGGGCTCGGAGCAGCTCGTCGAGGTCGCCGATCCGATCCTTCAGCAGATAGGCCAGTCCCTGGGTGCCGTCGCGGAAGAGCTCCAGCGCATAGAGCGAGTTCGCGTGCTGGGACAGCACCACCACCCCCGTGCCGGGATGCTCGGCGCGGATGGTGCGCGCCACCTGGATGCCCTCCATCTGGTGATGCGGCGGCATCCGGATGTCGACCACCGCCGCATCGGGGGACAGGCGCGACACGGCGTCGAGCAGCTGCTCGCCGTCGCCGACCGACGCCATCACGCGAACCTCGCCGGATGCCTCGAGCAGTTGCCGGGTGCCTTCCCGCACCAGGAAGTGATCGTCGGCGATCGCGACCTCGATCATCAGGTGCCTTCCCTCGGTCCGACCGGCAGGTGGGCGCGCACGGTCGTGCCCGCGCCCGGCGCGGAGTCCACCGACATCGAGCCGCCCAGGGCCGTGAAACGATCCGCGAGGCCCATGAGCCCGTGCCGATGCACCCGGCGCGGGTCGAACCCGGCGCCGTCGTCAGCCACGGTCAACCAGAGTTCGGAGCGGTCGCACGTCAGCTCGACTCGCGCATGGGTCGCGTGCGCGTGCTTGAGCACGTTCGTGAGCGCCTCGACGACGAAGAAGTAGGCCGCACCCTCGATGTCGTCATCGAAGCGGGCGCCTCGCAGCCCCGGCCCGACCATCAGCCGGATGTCGATGGGGAGTCGATCGCATCGATCCTCGACCGCTGCGACCAGCCCGCCGTCGGTCAGCACCGACGGGTGAATGCCCTGGGCGAGCTCGCGCACCTCGCGCAGCACCCCCTGCACCTCGTGCTGCAGTTCGATGAGGATCCCCTCGTCGAGGCTGCCGGCGCGAGCGCGGGCGCGCGCGAGGCCGAGCTTCGCGACGAGCGACACGAGCTCCTGTTGGGCGCCGTCGTGGAGGTTGCGCTCGATCCGACGCCGCTCGGCTTCCTGCACCTGCACGATGCGTCCCGCGAGCCGCCGGTTGGCGACGAGCAGCGCCGACTGCTGACCGAGGGCGCCGATGAGGCGGATGTCGCGATCGGTGAGCCGCCCGGTGAGCTTGGGTCCGCAGCGGATCTCACCCACCCTCGTGCCATCGCTCCCGAGCGGAAGCCTGAGCGCCGTATCGGCCGAGGGGGTGCCCGCGGTCCCCTCCGCGGCCGGCGGGATCGAGACCGCCACCCATCGCAGGCGCACGGCCGAGCGCACCAGTTGGGCCAGGCGCGCGGCCACCTGCTCATCGTCCGGGTCGTCCGGGCTGTCGGAGTCGAGCACTGCGACCGGTCGCACGCCGAACACCCATCGGTCGGCGATCGTTCGCAGCCGCTCACGCAGTGGCTGGAACCCGAACGCGAGCACCGCGGTGACCGCGATCGCCACCTCGACCGGCAGCCCCGCACCCGCGGTGACGCCGAGGCCCGCCACGACGACGGTGTAGACGGCCAGGATGCCGAGCGAGAGTGCGCCGTAGATGAACGACTTGCGCATCACCGCTTCGGAGTCGAGCCAGGTCGGCGGCTCGAGCGCGAGGAGGAGCGACAGGGGGATGAGCGGGATCGCGAACGCACTGAGCGTGATCGCGAGGTCACCGTGCTGCGGTGCGCTCGCGCCGAGGATCGGCTGGACGAGGAACGGCACCAGTCCGACCGCGAGGGCCGCTCCGCCGCCGAACAGTACCCAGCGGATCTGCACGCGGTGCTCGAGCGACTCGTGCCGGTAGCGGACGAGGAGTGCGACGATGGCGACGGCGACGACTGAATACAGCAGCTCGCGCATCGAGGCGGTGACCGGAGCCAGGAACGCCAGTGCAGGGGCATGCAGGGGGTTGGCCATCGGCGGCAGCTCGCCGTATGCGATGCGGTCGACCAGCACGTTCTCGTGCGCCAGAAGCGCGAACAGCATCGGCAGCGGTAGGAACCACAGAGCGCGCACGAGACGGCGCTGCAGACGGCTCCTCGCGACGCACGTCGGGAAGAGGCCGATCGCCACGGCGAAGCACGCCATGCCCCACGTGCCGATGAGTGCTTCACCGGCCAGCGCCCACGGCATCCACGCCTCTTCGCCGTGTGCCGCATACCGGGCCTTGATCAGCACCTCGAGCGGCGCCGCGACTCCCAGTCCGAGGATCGACCCGAGCAGCAAGAACGCGCCGGCGCGGTGGCCCTTCGCGAACAGCACGATCCCGACGATGAGGAACGGGATCGGAGCGACCAGCAGGTAGAGCAGCATCAGCCAGGGCACCGGCCGCTGGTAGAGCACGGCGAAGAGGGCGGCGGTCACGGCCGATACCGCGACCCCCGTCGACACCCAGATCAGGCTCCGCACGGCAGGTCGCCCCACGGTGCAATCTTCCGGCGAACCGCGGGCGGCGTCTACCGTGCGGACCGCACCCCCGATCTGCGGTCCGCCTCACCCGTTCGGGCGGCCTGCCTGCTGTCGCGACGAGAGACGTCGTCCGTACCGTGAGCTCGATCGCGAACGGGCGCGATCACGAGCAAGGGGGTCGGACATGCGCAAGGTGTTCTTCGTCGTCAGCCTGATGGCGATCGGGGTCGTGGCGGTGCAGTACTACTTGGCGGCGGTGGGAGTCTTCTCCCACGCCGAGAAGGAGGGCTTCGTCTACCACGGCACGTCGGGGCGCATCGTGGCGCCCATCGTCTTCCTGCTCCTCATCGCGACGGCCGCGCTCGCCCGCGCCGGGAAGCGGACGATCTGGCTGACCGTGCTCATGCTGGGTCTGCTGGTCGTGCAGACGCTGATCTTCGTGGTCACCGGCCTCATCTTCTCGGTGGGCCCAGACACGCCGATGCTGCCGGTGGGGGCGATCCTCACAGTGAGCCTGCACGCGGTGAATCCGCTGTTCATCCTCTGGACGGGCGTCGTCGTCGCCCTTCGCGCGCGTCGACTGGCGTTTCCGAGGGCGACCGCGAGGGGGACGGATGCCGCGGCCGTGGCTGCGGATCCGCTCCCGGCGGGACGTACCGCCGATCCGGGCGTGCCGGAATGAACGGCAGCCTCCTGCAGTACGGCGGGGCGGCGCTGATCGCCGGCGCCGGGACGGCGTGGGCAGTGGTCGCGACCTCGCGCGACGGGGTCCGCGCCGCCGGCTGGGGGGTGCGCGCCGCTGCCGCCGTCGTACTGACGCTCGCCGCTCTCGCCGTCGCACTCGGGGGCTGGGCGGCGGGCGCCTGGTGGTTCGTGGGTGACAAGGTGATCGCGTACGCACCGCTCGCTGCGGCGGCGCTGATCTGGTTCTGCATCGCCGCGGTGCGCGGGGCGCGACACCCCGGAAGCGGGTCCGCGGCCCCGCCCTCGGTGCGAGCCTCTTCGTGGGCCGGCGCGATCGCCGCCATCGCGGGGCTCGTCGTGCAGCTCGTCGTCGGGTTCCCGGCGCCTCCGTGGGCGACTGCGGGCGTGCTCGCGGCTGCCGCAGCGAGCATCGCCGTGGTGGCGATGCGGGTGCACCGCTCGTCGAGACGGCCATTCGGCACAGCGGCCGCGATGGTCGGCACGGTCGTGGTGGTGGTGGCCGCGACAGCGTCGGTCGGCGCGGCCGGGGGTGCGACCCCCCATGCCCACGCACACGCCCCGGCTTCCGGGATCGCGACGAACGCCGATGTCGCAGCCGAGGCATCCGTCGACGTGACGGAACTGCGCACCTCCGCCGACCGGACAGCCGACGTGCGGGTCGACGTCGAGGCGCAGCAGCAGAGAATCGACCTTCCGTCCGGTCGCACCGTGGCGGCGTGGACATTCGGCGAGCTCGGCGGACCGCTCATCGAAGCGGACGAGGGCGACCTCGTCGAGGTGACGCTGCGCAACCGCGACATCGCCGAGGGCGTCACTGCGCACTGGCACGGCTACGAGGTGCCGAACGGCGAGGACGGCGCCGCGGGGATCACGCAGGACGCGGTGCGACCCGGTGACTCGTTCACCTACCGATTCGTGGCGGCGACGCCCGGCACGTACTGGTACCACACGCACCAGCGCTCGTCGGCGGGCGTCCCGCGCGGGCTGTACGGACCCCTCGTCGTCCACGCACGCGACGCGGAGCGTGCCGACCACGACATGGTGCTCCCGCTCCACACCTTCGGCGGGCGAGTGGTCCTGGGGGACAGCGACGTGCCGCAGCGGATCGCGGTGGCCGCGGGGGAGACCGTGCGGGTGCGGCTCATCAACACCGACCAGGACGCGCATGTCGTCGCCGTGACGGGGACGCCGTATCGCGTGGTCGCGATCGATGGGCGCGATGTCTCCGAGCCCGGACTCGTAGACGGTCGTGCACTGCGCATCCCCGCGGGTGGACGCTACGACGTCGCGTTCGTCATGCCTGACGGCGCGGTCGGAGTCAGCGCCCGGGCATCCGATTCGGCTTCCGTGACGTTCGCCGCCGCGAGCGCGGACGACGCGCCTGCCGCACGGTACGACGAGGTCTTCGATCCGCTCGCGTACGGATCGCCGCGCGGCCCCGCGCTCGAGGCGTTCGACGTCGAGCGCACGATCGTGCTCGACCGACTGCCGCGCATCGTCGCGGGGGCGCCGGCGTACGCGTACACGATCGACGGCGAGGTCCATCCGCACATCCGGCCGACCGTGGTCCGGGAAGGCGACCGTGTGCGGCTCACCGTGGTGAACCGCGGATTCGAGACGCACCCGATGCATCCTCACGGTCACCACGTCGTGGTGCTCTCGGTGAACGGGCGGGTGCCGACGGGCGGCCCCGTCGTGCTCGACACGTTCGAGGTGCGCCCTGGCGAGACGTGGGAGGTCGCCCTGGTCGCCGACAACCCGGGCATCTGGATGGACCACTGCCATGACCTCGACCACGCCGCGCTCGGCATGGTCACGCATCTGGTGTACCGGGGCGTCGTGACGCCGTTCGACCATGGCGGCGCAGCCGGCAACCAACCCGAATGAGGAGGACGACATGACCGAACAGCTGCGGATCTGGGCGGGTATCACCGGCTTCATGAGCGCCGCCGCACTACTCGCGCTGGTGCTGTTCTTCGTGCTCGCGCGCCCGTTCGGCGATGAGAACCGGCAGTGGTTCTGGCTGGGACCGGTGAACGACTGGCTCACCGTGCTCTCGGCAGGACCGTGGATCGTGGCCACGATCCTCCTCGCGCTGCGGGCACGGCTCGACGGCGCGTGGTGGATCCTCACCGGCGCGACGATCGCCGGGATCGGGGCGATCGCCCTCACGACCCTCGCGATGCTCGCGGGCTGGACGACCCTGACCGTGCAGTCGCTCGTCGCGGTGCCGGCAACGCTGCTGGCGTTCGTGTGGGCGGCCGTCGCCACCTCGGCGGCGGCGCGCCGGGCCGTCGTGGCGGACGGCGTCGCCGCCATCGCGCTCGTCCTCCTCTTGGCGCTGGTCGTGGGCGGGATCATGATCGGGGTCGCGTTCCTCGTGCCCGAAGGGCCGTTCCGGGTCGCGTTGTGGGTGATCGGCGGCATCCCAGGCGGGCTCGCGTGGGTCGGCTACCCGGTCGTGTGGCTGGGCGTCGCCTCGACGGCCCGATGAGCCGGAGGACCCATTGACCCGGGATGCGTGATGCGTGATGCTTGATGCATGCGCACCACGGTGACGATCGACGACGACGTTCTGGCAGCGGCCAAGCAGTTCGCTGATGCGCGCGGGCTCACTCTGGGCGAGGCGCTGTCGCAGCTCGCCCGGGCGACGCTGACGGAAAGGCAGCGCCACGGGGGCACCCGCAACGGCATCGTGCTCCTCCCGGCACCGCCGGAGGCCCGGCAGGCGACGCTCGACGAGGTCAACGCCCTGCGGGATGACACGCCGTGACGCGCCACCTCCTCGACGTGAACGCGGTCATCGCGCTCATCGACCCGCTGCACGTCCATCACGACCGGGCCCACCGGTGGTTCGCGTCGCGCGGCGGCGATCCCTGGCACTCGTGCCCGATCGTGCAGAACGGCGTCGTGCGGGTGGTGAGTCACCCGTCGTACCCGAACACGCAGCCCGCCCCGGTCGTGCTCGCGAGCCTGGCGAGCCTGGCCGCACGCCCCGATCATGCGTTCCTGGCCGACACGGTGAGCCTGCTCGACAGCTCGGTCCACACCGAGCGGCTGCTCGCCAGCTCGCAGGTGACCGACACGTACCTGCTGCACCTCGCTGCATCGAACGACGCGATGCTCGCGACCTTCGACACGCGCATCGTGACCTCGGCGGTCCCCTCCGGCGCGACCGTCCTCTTCCCCATCCCGTAACCCGCCGCGGTACCTATTCGGCGGAATGAATCGCGGATGCCGCGGGTTCCTGTCGTCGGAGGACCATATGGATTACGGCCACGCGCTCGAGTTCGGCGCGTTCATCACCCCATCCGCTGCCGCTCCCGACGCGCCCGTCCTGCTGTCGCAGGTCGCAGAGGCGTCGGGCCTCGACCTCGTCACCTTCCAGGACCATCCGTATCAGCCGGCGTTCCTCGACACGTGGACGCTGATGTCGTTCGTCGCAGCCCGGACCGACGGCATCCGCATCGCCCCCAACGTGCTCAACGTGCCGCTGCGTCCGCCCGCGGTGGTCGCGCGTGCCGCGGCGAGCCTCGACCTGCTCTCGGGCGGCCGGTTCGACCTCGCACTCGGCGCGGGCGGGTTCTGGGATGCGATCGAGGCGTTGGGCGGCACGCGCCTCACGCCCGGACAGGCCGTGACGGCTCTCGAGGAGGCCATCGACCTCATCCGCGAGCTGTGGCGCACCGACGAGCGGCGCGGCGTCTTCACCGACGGCCGGTACCACCGCGTGCACGGCGCGAAGCGCGGGCCGCGGCCGGCGCACGACATCCCGATCTGGATCGGCGCGTACAAGCCGCGCATGCTCGCGCTCACCGGGCGCAAGGGGGACGGCTGGCTGCCATCGCTGGGCTACCTGCAGCCCGGCGACCTCGCGAAGGGCAACGCCGCGATCGACGACGCGGCGGCCTCGGTCGGCCGCGACCCGCGTGAGATCCGACGGCTGCTCAACATCGGACAGCTCGCCGCCGACCCGCGCGAGTTCGCGGAGCGTCTGGCGCGCCTCGCGATCGACGACGGCATCGGCACCTTCATCCTGGCGGCCGACGACCCGCGCCTGCTGCAGACGTACGGCGAGGACGTCGCGCCGGCGGTGCGCGAGATCGTGGCTCGCGAGCGCGGCTCGCGGGGCACGGCCGAGGCCCCGGTGCGTTCGGCGGCCGCGCTCGCCGCACGCCGTGACGGCATCGCGTACGACGACGTGCCCGCGGGCGTCCGCGCGATCGAGCCCGGCGACTTCGAGTACGGCGATGTGCGCGCCACCTACATGCGCGGGGGCGCGCCGGGCATCGTGCTGCAGCCCGACTCGCCGCAGCAGGTGGCCGATGCGCTGGCCTTCGCGCGGCGCCATCCCGATCTGCCGCTCGCCGTGCGAAGCGGCGGCCACGGCATCAGCGGCCGCAGCACGAACGACGGCGGCATCGTGATCGACCTCCGCCGGCTCAACGCGATCGAGGTGCTCGACGAGGACCGGCGGCTCGTGAGGATCGGTCCGGGCGCGCGGTGGATGCAGGTCGCCGCGGTGCTCGGCGAGCACGGCTGGGCTCTGAGCTCAGGCGACTACGGCGGGGTCGGCGTAGGCGGTCTCGCGACCGCGGGCGGCATCGGGTTCCTCGCGCGCGAGCACGGCCTCACCCTCGACCACCTCCGTGCGGCCGAGGTGGTGCTCGCCGACGGCAGGATCGTGCGAACGGATGCCGAGCACCACCCCGACCTGTTCTGGGCGGTCCGCGGAGCAGGCGCCAACATCGGCATCGTGACGGCATTCGAGTTCGAGGTCGACGAGGTCGGCGACGTGGGCTGGGCGCAGCTCGCCTTCCAGGTCGACGACGTCGCGGCGTTCCTGGAGGGGTACGGGCGGATCGTCGAGGCCGCGCCGCGCGACCTCACGGTGTTCCTGCTGGCCGGCGGGCCTCGCCCGGGACAGCCCCAGGTCGTGCAGCTGTACGGCGTCGTCGACTCCGACGACCCCGACACGATCATCGCGCGCCTGCAGCCGTTCGCCGAGCTCGCGCCGCTCGTGCAGCAGTCCGTGCAGCTCGTGCCGTACGCGCAGGTCATGGCGAACGCCGACCTCGGCCCCCAGCACGGGGCAGGCGAGCCGCACTCGCGATCCGGGCTGATCGAGCACGTCACGCCGGAGTTCGCCGAGGCGGCGACGCGGATGCTGCAGTCCGGGGCCATCCCGTTCTTCCAGCTCCGCGCGGTCGGCGGGGCGGTGGCCGACGTCCCGGAGGAGGCGACGGCGTACGCCCACCGGTCGGCGAACTTCTCGGTCGTGGCGCTCGGCTCCAACCCCGACCGCCTCGATGCGCAGTGGCAGAGCCTCGCCGACCACGTCCGCGGCATGTACCTGAGCTTCGACTCGTCCGAGCGCCCGGAGCGCATCGCCGAGGCGTTCCCGCCGGCGACGCTCGCGCGACTGCGCGCCATCAAGGCCCAGTACGACCCGACGTGCGTCTTCCGCGACAACTTCGCGATCGAGCCGTCGGCCGCCGACGCCGCCTGATCCCGGCATCCGTCGTCCTTCCCCTCGCCCACGGCGAGCATGTCCCGCTTTCGCGCCTGCGTGTCCCGATCTCGTCGGCACTGTGGGGCGCACGTGCACGAAAGTGGGACATGCATCGCCTGGACGTGCCGGGCTTCGAGCAGGATCGAGGAAGCGGAGTGTCCGGGTTGACCGGCAGACTGGTCGGCATGCCTGAGACCCATGTCGCCGATTCCCACGAAGTCATCCGCGTCATCGGGGCGCGCGAGAACAACCTCAAGAACGTCTCGGTCGAGATCCCCAAGCGCCGGCTGACCGTGTTCACGGGAGTCAGCGGCTCGGGCAAGTCGTCGCTCGTCTTCGCCACGATCGCGAACGAGTCGCAGCGCCTCATCAACGAGACGTACCCGACGTTCGTGCAGCAGTTCATGGGGCAGTTGAGCCGCCCCGAGGTCGATGCGCTCGAGAACGTCAGCCCCGCGATCATCGTCGACCAGGAGCGAATGGGCTCCAACGCGCGGTCGACCGTCGGCACCGCGACCGACGCGTATGCGATGCTCCGGCTCCTGTTCAGCCGCATCGGCCAGCCGCACGTCGGTTCGCCGCAGGCCTTCTCCTTCAACATCCCCTCGGTGTCGGGGGCGGGCGCCGTCACCTTCGAGAAGGGCGGCAAGAAGGTCAAGGAGAAGCGCACGTTCGAGATCACGGGCGGCATGTGCCCGCGGTGCGAGGGCCTCGGCGAGGTCAGCGACATCGACCTCGACGAGCTGTACGACAAGACCAAGTCGCTCGCCGAGGGCGCGCTCACGATCCCGGGCTACAACGTGGACGGCTGGATGGTGAAGGGGTTCACCGAGTCCGGCTTCGTCGATCCGCACAAGCCGATCCAGGACTACACCGAGCAGGAGCTCGCCGACTTCCTCTACAAGGAGCCGACGAAGGTCAAGATGTCGGGCATCAACATGACCTACGAGGGGCTCGTGCCCAAGCTCACGAAGTCGATGCTCCAGAAGGACCGCGACTCGCTCCAGCCGCACATCCGCACGTTCGTCGACCGCGCGGTGAAGTTCACCGCGTGCCCCGACTGCGGCGGCTCACGGCTGAACGAGGGAGCCCGGTCATCGAAGATCCGCGGGATCAGCATCGCGGATGCCGCGGCCATGCAGATCTCGGACCTCGCGGAGTGGCTGGGCACGATCGACGAACCGGAGGTGGCGCCGCTCATGGCGGGCCTGCGACAGACGATCGCCTCGTTCGTCGAGGTCGGCCTCGGGTACCTCTCGCTCGACCGTTCGTCCGGCACGCTGTCGGGCGGTGAGGCGCAGCGCACGAAGATGATCCGGCACCTCGGGTCGGCGCTCACCGACATCACGTACGTGTTCGACGAGCCGACCGCGGGACTGCACCCGCACGACATCGCGCGCATGAACGACCTGCTGCGGCAGCTGCGCGACAAGGGCAACACGGTGCTCGTGGTCGAGCACAAGCCCGAGGTGATCGAGATCGCCGACCACATCGTCGACCTCGGCCCCGGCGCCGGCCGCGCCGGCGGCGAGGTGCAGTACGAGGGCGATGTCGCCGGGCTCCGGGCGTCGGGCACCATCACGGGCCGTCACCTCGACGACCGCGCGCAGCTGAAGCCCGCGACCCGCGCGCCGAAGGGAGCGCTCGAGATCCGCGGCGCCACTCAGCACAACCTCAAGGACGTCGACGTCGACATCCCGCTCGGCATCCTCACCGTCGTCACCGGAGTCGCAGGGTCGGGCAAGTCCTCGCTCATCCACGGCAACGTCCCGGCGTTCGACGACGTCGTGGTGGTCGACCAGTCGCCGATCAAGGGCAACCGCCGCAGCAGCCCCGCGACGTACACGGGACTGCTGGACACCATCCGCACCGCGTTCGCGAAGGCGAACGGGGTCAAGCCGGCACTCTTCAGCGCGAACTCCGAAGGCGCGTGCATCGCGTGCCGCGGGCTCGGCGTCATCATCACGAACCTCGGCTTCACGCAGACGGTCGAGACGCTGTGCGAGGTGTGCGACGGCTCAGGCTTCTCGGACGAGGTGCTCGAGTACCTGCTCGACGGCAAGAACATCGCCGAGGTGCTCGCGATGACAGCCGCCGAGGCATCCGTCTTCTTCACCAAGGGCCCTGCTCACACGACTCTCACCCGCATGATCGACGTCGGACTCGGCTACCTGACGCTCGGCCAGGCGCTCAACACGTTGTCGGGCGGCGAGCGGCAGCGCCTCAAGCTCGCGATCTCGATGGCGAAGAAGGGCGCGATCTACGTGCTCGACGAGCCCACCACGGGCCTCCACCTCGCCGACGTCGACAACATGCTCGGGATGCTGGACCGCCTCGTCGACGCCGGCAACAGCGTCATCGTGATCGAGCACCACCAGGCGGTCATGGCGCACGCGGACTGGATCATCGACCTCGGTCCCGGCGCCGGCCACGACGGTGGCGAGATCGTGTTCCAGGGCACTCCGGTCGACCTCGTCGCGAAGAGCGATTCGCTCACCGCGAAGCACCTGCGGGAGTACGTCGGCGCCTGACGCCTTCCGCAGTTCCCCGAAAGCCAGCGCGACGGGTGATGCCGCGGGTGAAATCTCGCCGTCACCTGGCATGTGATCGTACGCTGCACACATCGGGGGCAGTCAGCACAGCGCCGCGACGACCGGAGCGCTCCGGTGGCGGCGACCAGGCCTGTGCCGTCGTCGAGGGCACAGGGGAGTGAGATTGTCTCGCGCGAAATCGAAGAGTGCAGGTCGGTCGTCGATCGCCTTCGGGCGGCGATTGCTCGCGCCGATCGCGGCGATGGCCATGCTTGCGAGTCTGCTGTCGGCAGCCCCGGCGGCGGCCGCCGGCCCAGCGGTGCTATCCATCAACGTCACACCGGTCGACTACCTGACCGGTCAGGTGCAGACGACCGCCGGCCGCGGCCAGCACGGTGACCGGATCGCCTACCGGGTCGACTACTCGTGCGCCGTCGACGCGTGCGCGGGTGCGACCGTCCGATTCACGCCGTCCCAGCCCGACCCCCACGGGATCGTGACCAGCCCGCCTCGGGGCGGCAAGACCCTCCTCTCGTACGAGACGTGGACCCGCCCGCCGGGCAGCGGAACCGCCGAACCGACCGGGAGCGACGACACGGGCTGGACCTTCCCGCTCGGCGACGTCCCGGCCGGGACGTCGGGCAGCTTCCTCGTGCAGTACATCAGCCCGGCAGTGAACACATATACGACGGTGCTGCCGTCGCAGTTCTATCCGAACGGCTTCCAGATCGTCATGGGTGCGACGATCGACTCGCCCAACGCGCAGGCGCCCGCGACGTCCACCGCGGCGGCCGTCACATGGCAGAACGTCGTGCCGGACCCGAGCATCACGGTGCGCGGTCCCGGATTGGTCAAGCCGGGAGACACCGCGAGCTACGTCGTACGGATGTCGACGGGCGCCATCGCCCGGCGCGACGCGACATCCGTCGCCGGCTTCTCCAACCTCCAGGCGGCGAGCAACTACACCGTGCGCGTTCCGCTGCCGCGCGAAGCGGTGTACGTGGACGGCAGCGCGTCGCGTGGTGGCACCTACGACTCGGCGTCGCACAGTGTGATGTGGACGCGCGGCACCATCGAGACGCCCGACTATTACGCCGCCGGCGGCTTCGGCACGTCGAGCCCCACCCAGCAATGGGTCGCCCGCGACGAGTATCGTGCACGCTCCTTCTCGGTGACGTACCCGGCCTCGAACTTCCCCGAGGCCGATGAGAACGGCTGCAACTTCGAAGAGACCGCCACGATCCAGAGCGCCACGGTCACCGCGACGTACCTCGACACGGCGCGGACGACCAAGACGTCGGCGCCCGACTCGTTCGGGACGGTGGTGTCGTGCTACGACCCGTTCGCCCGGGCGAGTACCGCCAAGGACGCGCTGTCGGACGCCACGGTGGGAGGCGTCCGCCAGGTCAACGTGCCCCCGGACGTGACCGGGATGACGTGCCCCGAGACCGGCCGCGACGACTGGAACCGCGTCTGCACACCCGGTCAGGCCCTCGCGCCGTTCGCCGACAACGCGAAGTACTGGGTCGTCGCCGCCTACAACGCCGGAAACGTGCCGGGCCGCGCGGTGATCGTCGACGACGGCCTGGATCAGGCCGACGCGCCGGTCTACCAGATCCGGGCGACCTCCACGCAACCGGCGCCGACCATCGACTTCACCTACCAGTGTGCGACCGGCTCTCCGGTGTCGGGTTCCGTGACGGCGGTCAGCACCACGCTCACCGCTGCGCAGCGCGCCGACGGCTGTCGATACACGTCGGCGACCGTCACCAGCGGAGACATCGCGCCCGGAAACGTCCGTCCCACCGACACGGCCGTCGGCACGCCCTTCCACGTGTACTTCGACTTCACCGTCACCACGACCGCGCCGGCGGGCGAGACCCGCACCAACGGTGCGTCGATGACGATGACGTACCCCGGCTACGACCTCGAGGACGTCGTCGGCGGCGTGAACCGCACCCTCCGGTTCCGCGAGACGCCGCGCGTGGCGACCGCACTACCGCGGTTCACCGCGAGCTTCGTGGGCACCCCCGTCGTCGAGAACGGCGGGAACGCGGTGCCCGGCCGGAACGTGACGTTCTCCCTGCGCGGCGCCACGGCCAACATCCGCGTCGACCAGGACATCGCTCCGATGTATGTCTTCACAGCGCCCGTCGGGTGGCGCGTCGTACCGGATTCGGCGTCGTTCGGCACACAGGCGATCGACCCGTCCGTGTCGTTCTCGTACCGTACGGTCACGATCGGCGGTCAGCAGCGCGACGTCGTCGTGGCGAGCTGGCCCGACACGGTCCGATTCGGCGAGAACACCACCTGGCCCACGATGACGGTGAAGGCGCAGCCGACCTTCGCGGTCGCCGCCGGGACGCAGAGCCGGGCCACCGCGTGGGTGGGCGACTCGCGCGACGCCTATGCGGCGTCCGACGCCACCTTCTCGGGAGCGGTGACCGACACGGCCGACGTCGATGGCGACGGATCGACCAGCGACGTGTTCTCGAGCGCCGTGCAGGACGTCCTGGTATCGGGCACGGACCTGGCTTCCGTGGTGAAGGAGATCTGCCTCCCCGACGACAACGGCGACTGCGACTGGATCGGCGACAGCAGCCGGCCGGTCCCGGTTTCCACGACTGCCACCGACATCCGCTACCGCGTCACGATCGCGAACGCGGGCAACCGGACACTGAACGGCATCGTGGCCTACGACATCCTTCCCTTCGACGGGGACTGGCGAGGTTCGACGTTCACCGAGACGCTGAGCGCGGTCGAGAACGTCTCCAGCGGCTTGGACCTCAGGTACTCGGTGTCGCGCAATCCTCCGCGCCCGGAGGTGACGAGCGAGCCCACAGACAGCACCCCCTGGACCCCGACGGTCGCGGGCGCTGCCGCCATCCGCGCCGCCTACAGCGGCGATCTGGCGCCCGGCCAGGAGGTCTCGTTCGAGTACACAGCCGATGTCGGCGCCGGCTCGAGCGCCGATGCGCGCGCGTGCAACTCGATCGCGATCGACACCGCGCAGACCCTGCCGTCGGAGCCACCGGCCGTGTGCGCGGTCACGGCGGAGGCGGACCTGGAGATCACGGTCCCCGAACGGCTCCCGCTGCAGGAAGGCCGGCCCGGTGTGCTGCCATTCACCGTCGTGAACCACGGCGGCTCGGCCGACGCGCCGGGGAGCGTCACCGTCGAGGTGCCCGAGGGACTCACCGTGACGTCGCTGAGCCCGGCCGGATGGTCGTGCGCCACACCGGCCGGCACCGCGCCCGTCCAGGGCGCCGCGACGCTTACGTGCGAGCCGGTCGATGCGTCCGGCGCGGTCACGACGCTGCCGCTGGACACGCCGGTTCCACTGCACGTGCCGGTGCGTCCGGCGGACGGCGTGGGCGCAATCTGTGCGCCGGCCATCATCTCGGGGATCATGGTCGACCCGGTGGTGGAGAACAACGACACCGAAGGCTGCTTCCGGATCTTCGCCGGCGCGCCCGGGCTGGACGTCGACAAGACGGACGGCGTGGACGTCGCCGTCGCGGGCGAAGAACTCACATACACGATCACGGTGACGAACAACCTCGTCGGCGAGGCCCTCACCGGCGTGTCGGTCGAGGACACACTGCCGGCCGGCGCTGTGTTCGTGAGCGCGAGCGACGGTGGCGTGCACGCGGGTGCGGACGCCAACGGCCGCGGCGGCACCGTCGAGTGGGTCGTCGACGTCGCACGAGCGGGCACGCCGAACGACGAAGGCTCTGACGGCACGGGGGCCGCCGGCAGCGCGGTGACGCGAACGGTGACGGTGCGGGTGGACCCGGCTGCCGTCGGCGATGTGATCAACATCGTCACGGCGTCGGCGCCCGACCCAGCGTCGAGCGGTGAGGTGCTGTCGGCCGAAGCCGAGGACGCGGATCAGCTGCGCCGTGTCTCGGTGTCGAAGTCGAGCAACACGGCGCCGTCGGGCGTGCGTCCGGGCGATCGTGTGACCTACACGGTCAGCATGGTCAACGACGGCACCGCGGACTTCCCCGAGGACGACCCGGCACGCCTTGTGGATGACATGTCCGGCGTACTCGACGACGCCTCGTTCGCCGAAGGAACGGCGGCCGTGACGGGCACGGACACCGTCGCGATCTCGCCGAACAGATCGGGCCGCCTCGTGTGGTCCGGGTCCCTGCCGGTCGGTGCCGCGGTCACGTTCACCTACACCGTCGTCGTGGGCGAAGGAGCGGACCTGCGTCTTGCGAACACCGCGTGGGGTTCGGGGGCGGTCGGCACGTCGTGCGAGAACGGCGTCGACCAGGACGGTTTCGCGTGCGCGAAGGTCGAGTCGGTGTTCGCTCCGGAGCTGGGAAAGCGCGTGGAGTCGTTCTCGCAGAATGACGACGGCACGTGGTCGATCGTCTATGCGATCGAGGTGACCAACGTCGCGCCCACCGGATCGACGACGTACGCGCTGGCCGACAGGTTGCGCTTCGGCGCCGGCCTCGAGGCGATCAGCGCGACGGCGACGCTCCCCGGCGGCTCTCCCTCTCCGACCTGGGCGGCCGACGGCGACGCCACGATCGCGACTGACATTCCGATCGCAGCCGGCGAGAGGCACACCTACCGGGTGAGCGTGACAGCCGATGCGCACGAGACGCCGGGCACCTCGGCGGCGATCTGCACCGCTGGAGCGGCGGGCGGCTTCGCGAATGCCGCGTCTCTGTCGATGCCGGGTCGCTCGGTCGTGACCGCCGAGGCGTGTGCGTCGCCTGCCGAGCCTCGAGTCGGCAAGACGGCCGCGGCACCCGTGCAGCAGCCGGACGGCAGCTGGATGGTCTCCTACACCGTGTCGGTGGTGAACACGAGTCGGGCCTCCACCGATCTCGCGTACACCCTTCGCGATCAACTGCGGTTCCCGTCGGGCGTCGTGTTGCTCGATGTCGCCGCCACAGGTCCCGACGGCAGTCCGGTCCCCGGATTCGACGGCGCGGCGGCGACGTCGCTGACGTCCGGCGTCGTGCGCCTCCCCGCACCGACCGGCACGCAGTCATCGGTGGCGCACTCGTACACCGTGACGGCACGGGTCGACGCGCCCCTCGGTGCCGTCCCGCCCTCGGACCTGCTGTGCGGCCCCGCCGGAACCGGCGGCTACGCGAACACTGCGACGCTCTTCGCCGGGACCGGGCCGACGGTCTCGGGAACGGCGGATGCCTGCACCGCGGTGGTCGCCACCCCGATGGTCGACGTCCGAAAGCGCGTCGCGTCGTCCTCGATCCTCGAGAGCGGCAACTGGTCGATCGTGTACGAGGTGAGGGTCGAAAACCCCGACGCCCGGTACGCGTCGCACTACCGTCTCGAGGACCGGCTGGCGTTCGCCGACGAAGCGACGGTGGTGGATCGCCGCGTGACCGGCCCCGCCGGCGTTGCCCTCGACGCGACGTGGAACGGAGACTCGAACCCGCGGCTGCTCGGCGCTCCGGCGGCGATCGCCGCAGGAGCGACCCACGTCTACACGGTGACCGTCGAGGTCGACCCGGGCAATCTCGCGGCGGAGTCGCCGGCGGCGGATTGCCGCCTCGATGCAGGCGAGACAGGAACCGGCTACCGCAACATCGCGACCGTGATCGTGGGCGGACGCACGGCGTTCGCCGACGCCTGCGAGCCGGCTACCGACCCCAGCGTCGTGAAGGCCGTGGCAGGGCCGCCCGTTCAAGACGAAGAAGGTCTGTGGACCGTGGCGTACACGATCACCGTGACGAACCGTTCCACGACCACCGGCGGCACGATCCCCTACGAGCTGACCGACGCCCTGACCTTCCCGACCGGCATCGCGATCGAACGAGTCGCCGTCGTTCGACCGGACGGCGCAGAATCGGACGGCGTCTTCGACGGTACGACGGTGAGGTCCCTGGGCCGTCACGAGATCGGCGCGGCGACGAGTGAGTCAGAGCCGCGCGTGCAGACCTGGACGGTGACGGTGACGTTCTCCGTGCCTGCCGGACTGTCCGCCGTCCCCGTCTGCGATCCGCAGCAGGGTCCGGGCGGACTTCGCAACGAGAGCGAGATTCACGTCGGGAGCAGGATCTCGGGTGCGGTCGCGTGCGTCGACGCCCCCGAGGTGCCGGTGCCCGCCGTCTCGAAGAGCGTCACGTCGCAGCGGCAGCTGGCCGACGGCACGTGGGCGGTGGATTACGAGATCGCCGTCGCAAATCCGTCGGCGACGGCGGCGAGCCGGTACACCCTCGACGACGCATTCGCGCTCGGCGAGGGCATGACGTTGGTCGAGGCGGCAGTGGACGTGCCTGAGGGTCTGGAGGCCTCAGAGTGGGACGGCACGGACGGCGAATCGATCGCGACGAGCGTGCTGCTTCCCGCGGGTGGCAGCCACACCTACATCGTGCACGCGGTCATCGACGCAGGCGCGGTCTCATCCGTCGATGACGCGGCCGACTGCACGGCTCAGCCGGGCGAGACCGGGACAGGCTTCGGAAATTCTGTCACACTCGACACGGGACCCGTGCAGCTGGTGCGCTCAGCTTGCGCCGAGACCTGGGATCCCGGCGTCACCAAGCAGCTCGGCGGCGTGCCGGTGCAGCAGTCCGACGGCTCATGGCTGCTGTCGTACACGATGACCGTCGCGAACCCTTCCGACGTTCAGCTCTCGTACGGGCTCGTGGACGAGTTCTCGTTCCCGGAGGGCAGCGAGATCACCGTGGAATCGGCCGCCGGCCGGCCCGGCTCACCCGCGGTGAACGCGGACTGGGACGGCCAGACGGAGCTCCAGCTCGTCCTCGACGGCACGGCGCTGCCGCGGAATGCGGTTCACGTGTTCGACGTCACCGTCCGCGTGATGCTGCCGGATGGTCAGGACAGCGTCGAAGACGGCTGGGTGAACACCGCGACGGTTGCCTCCGGCGTGGAGGGAGCCATCCGGACGGATGCCGTGGCCGCAGCCGACATCCGCGTGCCGGAGCTTGCGATCAGGAAGGTTGCGACGCCGTCCGAGCCGTTCCTGCGGATCGGCGACTCCGTCGCGTACGAGGTCACGATCGAGAACGTCGGCGAGGGAGAGTTCACGGAGCTTTACCCCGCGCTGTTCTGGGACGTCCTCGGCGATGTGGAGGACGACGCCGATCTCGCGGGCGATCTGACGGCGAGCCCCGCGGTCGGGCGCTTCACCGCGACCGGATCCGCGTACCGGTTCCACGCCGCGCTCGCACCGGGCGAAAGCGTCACCGTCACGTACACCGCCGTAGTGGCCGACAATGGCGGCAACGCGGATCTGATCAACCTCGCGTACGTGTCGGATCTGACGGAGGCCGCACCGAACCCTCCGGCGGCCGACGATTGCGAAAGCGACGGCGACGGCGGCTGCGCCATGACGCGCACGCCTCTGGCGGCGCTCCAGATCACCAAGACGGTCGATGCCGCGGTGGTGTCACCTGGCGACGCACTGCGCTACGCGGTGGCCATCACCAACACCGGTAACGCCGACATCCCGGAGGGCGATCCAGCCATCGTCACCGACGACCTCGGCGGAGTGCTCGACGGGGCCGCGTACAACGGCGACGTGTCGGCCACGAGCGGCGGTGTGGTCGTCAGCGGTGCGACGCTCACGTGGACGGGCGGTCTCGAGATCGGTGAGACGGCGACGGTGACCTACTCGGTGACCGTGGCGGACACCGTGAGGGACGGCTCCCATCTGGTCAACGTCGTCACGAGCGACCCGAGCCTCTTGGTGCGGGGCATCGACGGAGGGGATGCCGTGCGGCAGGCGTCGACCACCTCGACTGTCCAGCAGCTGGCCGTCACCGGCCGGCAAGGCTCCGTCTGGTCGGGGTGGGCACTCGCACTCGCCCTGCTTGTTGCGGGGCTCGTCCTGATGATCGGTCGTCGCCGGGGTGCCTCCGCCTCGTCGATCTGAGTACGTCGGCACCTGCCGCCGCACAATGCCCGGGTCCCCAAGAGGGACACCCCGTGGGGATCCGGGGCTGCGCGGCATCGCCTCGGAGACCGGTGGGCGGGGCTGCACTGAAGTCCGGGTTAGGCTGTAGTTCCCCCTCTTTCGCGAGCTCTGGCCATCCGCCGGATGCTCCGTCACATCGAACGATGACGCCCCCGAGGAGGCCCAGGTCGCATGAGGTCGTTCACCTGGCTTCGGTCGCGCCCGCGCACCCTCGCATCCGCTGGCGCCGTGACCGCGGCGGCGGTGACGCTCACGACGATGGCCTTCGTGTACCAGGGCCTTCCGACGACCGAGGTCGACCTGCACGACGGCGGTGTGTGGGTGACCAAGCGCTCGAGCCTGCTGGTGGGCCACTTCAACCACGAGTCGAAGGTGCTCGACGCGGGTCTTCGCACCACCGGCGATGAGTACGACATCCTGCAGTCCGGCGGCACCGTGCTCGTCGTCGACGAGGGATCCTCGAGCGTCACGGTGGTCGACCCCGCCATGGTGGCGCTCGCCGAGGCGGCGAACGTCCCGAACGGGGCGAAGGTGACGCTCGGCGGCTCGACGGTGTCGATCCTCGACCGGACATCGGGCGACCTGTGGGTGGTCGACGCGGCGGCGATGGGCTCGTTCCAGATCGAGGGCACCGACCCTGCCGTGAACGTCGGCAAGGGAGCGGATGCCGCGGTCGGCGTCGACGGACTCGTCCATGCCGTCTCGCCCGAGAGCCGCGAGGTCGTCACGGTGGGGCTGCAGGAGGACGGGACGCTCTCGGATCCCCAGCGGACGACGATCGCCGATCTTCCCGAGGACGCGAAGGTGTCGATCTCAGCGGTCGGAGCGCGACCGGTCGTGCTCGACACGTCGACCGGCACGGTCTACGTCGACGGCAGGGCGGTCGTGGTGGACGGCGCCCGCAGCGCCGTCCTGCAGCAGCCCGGGGCGTCCTCCGATGCCGTGACCCTGTCGACGGATGCCGCGCTGCTGCGTGTGCCGCTGGACGGCTCCGAGCCGACGGCGATCGATGCCGGGCCCGAGGGGTCGCCGACGGCGCCGGTCTGGCTCGAGGGCTGCGCGTACGGCGCGTGGAGCGGATCGGCGCGCTTCGTGCGGGACTGTCCGGGCGACGGCGACGACCTCACGAGCGACATCGAGGGAGCAGAGCCCGCCTCGGTGCTGCGGTTCCGCGTGAACCGCGACGTGATCGTGCTGAACGACGTCGTCGGCGGCGCCACCTGGATGGCGGCCGAGAGCATGCAGCGGGTCGACAACTGGGAAGAGATCACGCCCCCGGAGGGTGAGACCGAAGAGGACGAGGAGACCACCGAGGAGACCGTCGAGACGACGCTCCCGGAGCGGTCCGACATCAACACGCCCCCGGTCGCCACCGACGACGATCTCGGCGTCCGGCCGGGCCGCACGACCATGCTCCCGGTGCTCGACAACGACAGCGATCCCGACGGCGACGTGCTCACCTCGCGTGTGCTCGACGGGGGACCGTCGATCGGGGACGTGCAGTCGATCGACAACGGCCGTGGTCTGCAGATCGCGGTGCCCGAGGACGCCAGCGGCGCGGCGTCCTTCTCGTACGAGGTCTCGGACGGCCGTGGCGGGACCGACACGGCGTCGGTGTCGCTCGCCGTGCGCCCGTGGGACGTCAACGCCGCCGCGACGCAGACGCGCATCACGACGGTCGCCGTGGAGTCCGGCGGGACGGTGACGTACAACGTGCTGCCGGACTGGATCGACCCTGACGGCGACGACGTGTTCCTCGCCTCGGTCACCCCGGCCGAGGGCGACGAGGCCGATTTCACGTCGGACGGCCGCATCACCTACCGCGCGGTCGGCGGCACGCAGGGCCGCAAAGACGTCGCGATCACGGTGTCGGACGGCACCGATGTCGCGGTGGGCACGGTGCGGTTCGACGTGCGGCCGGTGGGCTCGATCGACCCGGTGACCAACGCCGACTACGTCGCGGTGCGGGCGGGCCAGACGGCGACCGTCTCGCCGCTCGCGAACGACGTCGGCGCGGGACGCGAGCCCCTCCGGCTCGCGCGCGTCGACGAGGTCCCCGGTGCCCAGGTGGTGCCCGACTACCCCAACAAGACCTTCACCTTCGCCTCGGCGACGCCCGGCACGTACTACGTGCAGTACCTGGTGGCGGCCGGCACGGGCGGCGTGCCCGGGCTGGTGCGCATCGACGTCCTCTCGGAGGGCGAGACGAACCTCCCGCCCGTGGCGGTGCGCGACGTCGCGCTCCTGCCTGCCGGCGGCGAGGTGCTGGTGAACGTGCTGTCGAACGACTCCGACCCGTCGGGTGGCATCCTCGTCGTGCAGTCCGTCACCGTCGAGCCGAACTCCGGCATCGCGGTGGCGGTGCTCAACCACGAGACGCTGCGCATCAGCGACCAGGCCGCGCTGTCGGAGCAGGTGCGCATCTCGTACCGGATCTCGAACGGCGCGCAGTCCGCCGAAGGCGACGTGATCGTCATCCCGATCCCCGCTCCGTCACAATTGCGGCCGCCGGTCGCCAACGACGACCAGGTGGTCGTGCGCGCGGGCGATGTCGTCACGATCCCTGTGCTCGACAACGACTACCACCCGAACAACGACGCCATCCACGTCGCGCCCGACCTCGTGCCGCCGCTCATCACGCCCGAGCAGGGCGAGATGTTCGTGTCGCAGGACGCGGTGCGGTTCCGGGCGTCGGACGAGCCCGGCACCGTGTACGGCACGTACGAGGTCGTCGACAGCACCGGGCAGAAGGACGCCGGGTACATCACGATCCAGGTGCTCCCGGTCAACGCCGAGACGAACTCCGCGCCGAAGCCTCGAGACCTGACGTCCCGCGTGCTCGCCGGGAGCCGCGTGCGCATCGCGGTGCCGCTGGACGGCATCGACGCGGACGGCGACTCGGTCACCCTCGTCGGCATCGACTCGGCTCCCGAGAAGGGCCGCATCGTCGAGACCGCGTCGGATCACCTGCTCTACGAGGCGTTCGACGACACCACGGGCGTCGACACCTTCACGTACCTCGTGCGCGACCGGCTGGGCGCCGAGTCGACCGCGACGATCCGCGTCGGCATCGCCCCGCCGGAGGCCGCCAACCAGGCGCCGTATGCGGTCAAGGACTCCGTGGTGATGCGCCCCGGCCGCTCGGTGGCGGTGCCGGTGCTCGCGAACGACTCCGATCCGGACGGCGACCTGTTCGGCCTCGTCTCGAACGGCCTGGTCCTTCCCGACGTCGACGGCCTGACGGCGAAGGTGCAGGGCGACCGCGTCGTCGTCACCGCCCCCGACAGCCCGGTCGAGACCTCGCTGCAGTACTCCATCAAGGACGACCGCGGCGCCAAGGCCACCGCGGTGCTGCAGATCACCGTCGCCGAGGACGTGCCCCTCCTTCCGCCGATCGCACGCGACGACTACGTGCGCGCGGCCGATGTCGAGGACGGCTCGACCGACGTCGAGGTGCTCGCCAACGACGAGGACCCGGACGGCACGCTGGACGCGCTGACGGTGTCGGTGACGGATGCCGACGCCCGCGTCCTCGCCGACGGCAGCGTGCGCGTCACGCTCGCCGACGACTCTCAGCTCGTGCAGTACACGATCGCGGACGGCGACGGGAACGAGGCATCCGCCTTCATCCACGTCCCCGGTCTCGACACGCTGCCGCCCACGCTCACGACGACCGAGCCGATCGAGGTGAAGAGCGGCGAGACGATCGAGATCCCGCTCGCCGACCACGTGCGCTCCGCGGACGGCAGTCCGGTGATCGTCACCGAGGCGGCCAAGGTGTCGGCCGTGCACGCCGACGGCTCGGGTCTCGTGAAGGACCAGTCGACGCTCGTGTACACGTCGGCTGGAGGGTACTTCGGCGCGGATGCGATCACGTTCGAGGTCACCGACGGCAGCGGCCCCGACGATCCCGAGGGCCGCAAGGCCACGCTGACGCTGCCGATCACGGTGCTTCCGCCCGACAACCAGCAGCCCACGTTCACGAACGGCCAGATGGACGTCGCACCGGGCGAGGAGGCGACCGGCCTCGACCTGCGCGCGCTGACGTCCGACCCCGATCCCGACGACATGGAGGGCATGGCATACCGCATCGTCGGCGGCTCGCCCGCGGGCATGACCGCGTCGATCGAGGACGGTGAGCTGCGCGTGAGCGCCGCCGCCGCCACCAAGAAGGGCACCGCGGCGACGATCGATCTCGAGATCACCGACGGCGTGACCGAGCCCGTCGAGGGGTCGGTCACGGTGCGGGTGACCGCATCCACGCGTCCCCTCGCGACCGCGAACGACGACGTGATCGACGAGGCGCACCAGGGCAGGACGCAGTCGGTGGCCGTGCTCGCGAACGACTTCAACCCGTTCGCGCAGGACGGCGAGGCGCTGACCGTGACCACCGCGCTGATCGAGACCGGCCAGGGCGAGGTGGAGGTCGCGGGCGACAAGGTCGAGGTCACGCCCGACAAGGACTTCTTCGGCACGATGGTGGTGCGCTACCGCGTGCAGGACGCCACGGAGGACGTCGATCGCGAGGTCGAGGGCCGCATCCGGCTGACGGTGCAGGGCCGACCCGACGTACCCGGCACGCCGACGGTCTCGAGCGTGCAGGACCGCACCGTCGTGCTGTCGTGGACGCCGCCCGCCGACAACGGCGCGCAGATCACCGGCTACACGGTGTCGTCGGTCGCCGGCGGCTACACCCAGAAGTGCGCGTCGACCACGTGCACGCTGGACGGCCTCACGAACAACGTCGAGTACAACTTCACCGTGATCGCCACGAACCGCGTCGGGGACTCGGACCCGTCCGCGCCGTCCGAGACCGCTCGTCCCGACGCGCGCCCCGACACCCCGCAGGCGCCGACGCTGGCATTCGGCGACCGCAGCCTCACGGTGACGTGGGTGACGCCGCCGACGCCGGGCTCGCCGGTGGAGTCGTTCAACCTGCAGATCTCGCCGGCCCCGCCGTCGGGGGTCTCGCTCAAGACGGAGGTCACCGGCAACAGCATGGTGTGGGACGGCCTTGAGAACGGCGTCTCGTATCAGGTGCAGGTGCAGGCGGTGAACCGTGCGCCCGAACCGTCGTCGTGGAGCCCCTGGTCGGTCGGCGAGGTGCCCGCGCGGGCGCCGGAGCCGCCGGCCGCGCCGACGACGAACCGGCTCGACCCGGTCGGGAACCAGGCCCAGCTCGAGGTCGTGTGGGCGCCGCCGGCCGGCAACGGCGACGCCATCTCGGCCTACCAGGTGCAGGTGTGGCAGGGCTCGACCCTGCAGAACACGATCGACGTGAGCGCGAGCGCCACGCGCCAGGCCGTGAACGTGCCGACCTCGACGACGGACTACACGTTCAAGGTGCGTGCGCAGAACAAGGCGGGCTGGGGTGACTACAGCGCCGCGTCCGCGCCGAAGCGCGCGTTCGGGGTGCCCGGAGTGCCGCCGAACGTCTCGCTCTCGACCCCGAACAACAACAGCGCCGTGGTGGTGTCGTACGGCGATGCGCCCGGCAACGGCGCGAGCGCAGGCGAGGTGCAGTACGAGTACTCGTTGAACGGTGGCGAGTGGGCGGCGATGCCGGGCAACAAGACGATCGGCGGACTGTCGACCTCGACCGACTACACGATCCGGGTGCGCGCGTACACCTCGATGGACGGCGTGAGGTATACGGGCGACCCGTCGCCGCAGTCCAACAGCGTGCGGCCGTACGGACCGGTGAACACGCCGGGCGCGACCGCGCGCGCCAGCGGCACGACCATCACCTACGAGTGGTCCGCGCCCGCCGACAACGGCCGGACGATCCAGGTCATGCAGATCAGCATCAACGGCAGCGCGTGGGAGAACGTCGGCCGCACCGGCAGCCGCGCGATCAACCACGGTCACAGCTTCACCGGCACGATCAGGGTGCAGGCGATGGACACCGAGGGCCAGTGGTCGCAGATCGCGAGCGCCTCGGCGCGGACCTCCGACCCGCCCCAGCCCCGCGTGTGGGTCACGAAGGGCTCGGAGGTCGGCGGCTGCTCGACCAACTCGCTCGGCAACCGGTGCCACAAGTACGTGATCAACACCGAGAACTTCAACGGCGGGTCGTACCGCATCGAGTGCCATGACGTCGACGGCTACTTCGCCAACAACGCGGGCTACCCGGTGAACATCCCGTCGAACGGCTCCGTCGAGCTCGACTGCTACAACGGCTACGCCGGCCCGCACTACGTACGGATCATCGGCGGCAATCCCGAGTGGAGCGAACGCGCCACCTGGTAGCGCCGCCTCCCGCTCCCGTGCCCACCCTCCCCAGAAACGAGAGACCCGCGACATGACGATGACCCCCGAGCAGGCAGCCTGGTTCCAGGGCACCTTCGCGCGCCTGGTCGACAACGTCGATCAGGCCCTCATGGGCAAGCGCGAGGTGGTCGGCCTCGTGCTCTCGGCGATGCTCGCCGAAGGGCACGTGCTCCTCGAGGACGCTCCGGGCACCGGCAAGACGAGCCTCGCGAAGGCGCTCGCGGCGACGGTGCAGGGCACGAGCAGCCGCATCCAGTTCACGCCCGACCTGCTGCCGTCCGATGTCACCGGCGTCACGATCTACGACCAGGCGTCGCACCGCTTCGAGTTCCACAAGGGCCCGGTCTTCGCCTCGATCGTGCTCGCGGACGAGATCAACCGCGCATCGCCCAAGACGCAGTCGGCGCTGCTGGAGGTCATGGAGGAGTCGCGCGTGACCGTCGACGGCGTGACGCACGAGGCCGGTAGGCCGTTCCTCGTGATCGCGACGCAGAACCCGATCGAGCAGGCCGGAACGTACAAGCTGCCCGAGGCGCAGCTCGACCGGTTCCTGGTGAAGACCTCGATCGGCTACCCCGACCTCGACGTCGCCGAGCGCATCCTCGCCGGCGCTGCCGACCGCAACCCCTCCGCCCACCTGCCGGCGCTCATCACGACGGCCGCGGTGGCCGACATGGCAGACCTCGCGGCCAGCGTGCACGTCGACCCCGCGGTCCTGCGCTACACGGCGCAGCTCGCCGAGGCGACGCGCGAGGACCCGGCCACGCGCCTGGGCGTCTCGGTCCGCGGCTCGCTCGCGATGATCCGCCTCGCCAAGGTGTTCGCCGCCGCGCAGGGCCGTCACTTCGTGCTGCCCGACGACGTCAAGGCGCTTGCCGGCCCGGCGTGGACGCACCGCATCGTGCTCGACCCCGAGGCCGAGTTCGCGGGCACCTCGGCCGAGACGGTCATCGCGCGCGTGCTCGAGTCGGTGGCCGCGCCGCAGGCGAGGTCCGCCGCCTGATGACCACCGACGCGCTCGGAGCGGCGGCCGCGACGGCGGACCGCCGCGCGTTGCCCGCCGAGTACGCGGGCAGCGCGTTGCGCGCACTGCGCGGCGTGCTCTCCGTGGTGCGTCCCGCGGCGTGGGTGCTGATCGCCCTGGCGATCGTGCTCTGGGTGTCGGGCCAGCTGCTCGGCTGGTGGGAGCTCACCGTCGCGGCGGTCGTGGTGACCACCGTGCTGGCGCTGTGCCTGCTGTTCCTGATCGGGCGCACGGCGTACGACATCACGCTCGACCTCAATCGCACGCGCGTCGTGGTGGGTGAGCGGGCGGTCGGCGCCTTGACGCTCGCGAACACCGGCGGCCGCGCCATCCTGCCCTCGCGCGTGCTGCTGCCGGTGGGTTCCGGACGCGGCGTGTTCGACATCCACCGTCTCGCGCCCGGCGACGCCGCCGAGGAGCTGTTCGCGATCCCCACGTCGCGCCGCGCCGTGGTCAAGGTCGGGCCGGTGAGCGTGGTGCGCGGCGACCCACTGGGCCTGTTCGAGCGCGTGCACCGCCGGGACGAGCCGGTCGACCTGTTCGTCCACCCGCGGACCGTCAACTTCGACGGGCAGTCGCTCGGGTTCCTGCGCGACCTCGAGGGTCTTCCCGCCACAGATCTCTCGCGCGACGACGTGTCGTTCCACGCGCTGCGCGAGTATCAGCCCGGCGACGACCTGCGCCACGTGCACTGGAGGTCGACCGCCCGCACCGGGGACGTCATGGTGCGGCAGTACGAAGAGACCCGCCGCTCCCACTTCGTGATCGGGCTCACCACGAATCCGGCCGACTATCGCGACGACGAGGAGTTCGAGCTGGCGATCTCGGCCGCCGGATCGCTCGGCCTTCGCGCGCTGCGCGACTCGCAGCGCGTCGAGGTGCGCGTGCAGCAGCGTCTGCTGCCGTCGGCGACGGGCAAGCAGTTCCTCGACTCGCTCTCGGCGCTCGTGCACTCCGGTCCGCGTGCCGGCCGCATGGTCGACCTCGCGGGCGTGGTGGCCGCCACCCTCCCCGCGGCGAGCGTCGTGGTGCTGGTGTGCGGCAGCCGGGTCGACGCGAACGACCTGCGCGCGGCGTGCAGCCGGCTGCCGTTCGGCGCGCGCGTGCTGGCCGTGGTCGCCGAGTCCGGCGCGACTCCGTCGCTGCGGCGTATCGGCGACGCGAACGTGGTGACCGTCGGCGCCCTCGACCAGCTCGCCGGAGCCCTGCGGAAGGTGCTGGCATGACGGCATCCGCGCCCCCGGCCGCCGCCGCGCTTCCGCCGCGGCGCTGGGTCGCCGACCTGTCGGCGGTGGTCCTCCTGCTGGCGATCCCGATCATCGGCTTCCAGCCCACGTTCGGCGGCCCGAGCTACCTCGTGGCCGCGTTCGGCGCCCTCGCGATCGGCGTGGCGCTCGGCGTGCTCGGCACGCTGCTGCGCTGGGGCATCCTGCTGCTGTCGGGCGCCACCGTCGTCGCGTACTTCCTGCTCGGCGGCGCGCTCGCACTGCCCCACACGACCGTGGCCGGCGTGATCCCGACGCTCGAGACGCTGCGGCTGCTCGCCCTCGGGTCGATCGAGTCGTGGAAGAAGCTCCTCACGACCGTCGCGCCGGTGGCCTCGGCCGACGGGCACCTCATCGTCCCGTTCCTGCTCGCGCTCGTCGCGGGCGTGCTCACCGCGTCGCTCGCGCTGCGCGCGCGCCACGCGGCCTGGGCGCTGCTGCCCGCCGCGGCGTTCCTCGCGGTCGAGATCGCGCTGGGGACGTCGCAGCCGTTCGTGCCGATCGTGCAGGGCGTCGCGTTCGGACTGATCGCGGTGGTGTGGCTCGCGATCCGTCAGGCGTGGCTTCCGCAGGTGGCGGCGGTCGCGGTCGGCGAGCGCGCCTCGTCCACGCGTCCCGCCGTCGTGAGGCGCGCGCTCCTCGGCGCCGCGGTCATCGCCATCGCCGCCGTCGCGGGCGTCGCCACGAGCGCGTTCGCAGCGCCGTCGTCGCCGCGCTACGTCCTGCGGGACGTCGTCATCCCGCCGTTCGACATCCGCGAGTTCCCGAGTCCGCTGCAGTCGTTCCGGGCGTTCGTGCGCGATTACCCGGACGAGGCGCTGTTCACCGTGTCGGGTCTCCCCGAGGAAGCACGCGTGCGCCTCGCGACGATGGACGCCTACAACGGCACCGTGTACAACGTCTCGGACTCCGGCGCCGGATCGTCCAGTGCGTTCTCGCCGGTGCGGACGAACATGTCCGCCGACGCCGAGGGCACTCCTGCGACGCTCCACATCGAGATCGGCGCCTTCGACGACGTGTGGATGCCGGATGCCGGCGCCGTGCAGAGCATCACGTTCGACGGAGACCGTGCCGACGACCTGCGCCGCACCGCGCACTACAACGAGGCGACGTCGACCGGAGTCGTGACGGCGGGCCTCGCCGAGGGAGACGCGTACACGATCGAGACCGTCATCCCCGACGTCCCGAGCGACGAGGCGCTGGCCGACGCCGCGTTCGCGCCGCTGGCGCTGCCGGATCAGGAGGGCGTGCCGCAGGACATTGCCGAGCTCGCCTCGACGACCGTCGCCGACGCCACGACCCCCATCGAGCAGGTGCGGGCGCTGCAGACGATGCTGTCGGAGGGCGGCTACTTCAGCCACGGGCTCGAGGGTCAGCCGCTGTCGCGCGCCGGGCACGGCGCCGAACGCATCACGACGCTCCTCGGAGCGGAGCAGATGGTCGGCGACGACGAGCAGTACGCCACCGCGATGGCGCTCCTCGCCCGCGAGATCGGCATCCCCGCACGCGTGGTGATGGGGTTCTACCCCGGCGAGGAGCAGCGGGGCCCGGTCTTCGAAGCCAACGGCGACACGCTCCACGCGTGGGTCGAGGTCGCCTTCGACGGTCACGGGTGGGTGCCGTTCGACCCCACCCCGCCCGAGGACCAGATCCCGAGCGACCAGACGACCAAGCCCAAGGCCGACCCCAAGCCGCAGGTGCTGCAGCCGCCGCCTCCGCCGCAGGAGCCCGTCGACCTGCCGCCGACCATGACCGACGATCGCGGGTCGGACGACGACGAGGGATTCGACGCCGCCCTGATCTGGATGATCGTGGCACTGAGCCTCGGCACGATCGGCATCCTGTTCGTGCTGCTCGCTCCGCTGGTGGTCATCGGGGCGCTCAAGGCCGCTCGCCGGCGGCAGCGCCGCTCGGCCGAGCGCGCAGCGGACCGCATCAGCGGCGGCTGGGACGAGCTCGTCGACCGGGCGGCCGACCACGGCGCACCCGTGCGGCCCGGTGGCACGCGCCGGGAGGATGCCGGCATCCTGAGCGCGGCGTTCGCCGAGCCGCGCGTGGCGACCCTGGCCTCGCGTGCCGACACCGAGGTGTTCGGGCCGACCGAGCCCACGGCGGCCGACGTCGAGGAGTTCTGGACCCAGGTCGACGAGATCGTCGGAGGCATGGGCAGAGGTCGCTCGTGGTGGCATCGCCTCGGCGCGCGCCTCAGCGTCCGGTCGCTTCTCGCGGGAACGCGCTTCGCGCTGCCGCCCCGCACTCCTCGTCCTCCCGCCGAGCGCACGAAGAGGCGTCGCCCGGCCGATCGGAGCACCCGCGATGGCTCCGAGCCCGCACCGTTGGAGACCGAATGACCGCACCGCCGCCCCTCGCCCCCCGTCCCGCGTCCATCGGGCGCCGGATGTGCGCGTTCGCGATCGACGTCGCCGTCGCCTGCGGGCTGGCCACCGTCCTGGGGATCCTCCTCGTCGTCGTCGTGATGGGAAGCAGCGCCCGGCGTGACTACGCCCTCGTCGCGGTCGTCGCGACCACCTCGTACGCGGTGCTGCTCGCATGTCTGCTGGCGTGGTGGCTCGTGTACTCCGCGATGCAGGGCGGGCGGGGCTCGATCGGCCAGCGGGCCCTCGGACTGCGCCTGCACGATGCGTCGTCTCCGCAGCCGATCGGCTTCTGGCGCGCCGTTCTGCGCAATGTGGTGTGGGGCCTGGCCGGGTCCATCGTCGTCGGCTACTTCACCCCGCTGTTCGACTCGAGTCCGCGCCGCCAGGGTTGGCATGATCTGGCCGCGCGTGCCACGGTGGTCGATGTGCGAGGGATCCCGGATGCCGCGGCCGCGGCATCTGCGAGGCACACGGCGAATCCGTACCTCGCCCCGGCCGGGGCGGCCCCCGGCCCGTGGCCGTGGGGACAGGCACCGACCGAACGCTCCGCGCCGCGACCGGCGCCGTCCGCGACTCCGGCCACGGTGCCCGTGTCGGTGCCCGTCCTCGTCGCGCCGGCAACCGCCGCGGTCGCTCCCACCGTGTATGCCTCGGCCCCGGCGCCGGCCGGTCCCGCCGGGTCTTCGCCCGCGACCTACGCCTCGGCGCCCGCGACGTACGCTCCGGCACCCGTTGCCTACGCCCCGGCTCCGACCCCGGCCGTTCTCGCGCCCGCGGCCGCGGTTCCCGTCCCCGCTCCCGCCGCCCCCGCCCCCGTGCTCATGCCGGCGGGGCGCGCGGCCGCCGAGGACGTGGACGAGACCCGGGTGCCGGCATCCGTGCCGCCTCCCGCGCAGCGCGCGGCGCTGTACCCGGACGCGCCCGTGCTGGCGGTGCTCACGTGGGACGACGGCACGCGCATGGCCGTGTACGGTCGCACGCTGTACGGCCGCAATCCGGCGGGGGAGCCCGGCGCCGTGACCGTCGCGGTGCGGGACGAGACGCTGTCGCTGTCGAAGACCCACTTCGAGATCGGGTCGGACGAGCGGGGTCCGTGGATCGTCGACCGCCACTCCACGAACGGCACCGTGCTCGTCCGCGACGGCGGACGGCATCCGCTCGAGCCCGGCGTGCGCACCCTCCTCCGCGACGCCGATCGGCTCGAGCTCGGGGATCGCAGCACCGGGGTGGGCATCGCATGACCAGCGAACCGCCGATCACGGTGCGATGCGGCGCGGCCACCGACGCGGGACTGCGCCGCCGCATCAACGAGGACTCGTTCCTGGCGCGCTCGCCGCTGTTCCTCGTGGCCGACGGCATGGGCGGGCACCAGGCGGGCGAGATCGCCAGCGCAACCGTCATCGACGAGTTCGCCGCGTTCGCCGGTCGCGACAGCCTCACGATCGACGACGTCCACGCGGCCGTCGCGCGCGCACGGCGGCGGGTCGACGCGATCGCGAGCGCTGCGGGAGCGGGCGCCGGCACGACACTCAGCGGCGTCGTGATCGCCGATGTCGCGGGCGAGGGGTACTGGCTCGCCGTCAACCTCGGCGACTCGCGGACCTATCGGCTCAGCGAAGGCGTCTTCGAGCAGGTGAGCGTCGATCACTCGGTCGTGCAGGAGCTCATCGACAGCGGAGAGCTCACCGCCGAGGCTGCCCACCGCGACACCCGTCGCAACGTGATCACGCGGGCGATCGGCGCGGGCAGCGACGGCGAGCCCGACTACTGGATGATCCCGGCCGAGGCGGGCGACCGCATCCTGGTGTGCTCCGACGGCCTCTCGAGCGAGCTCGAGGACTCCCGGATCCACGACGTGCTCCGCGACGAGACCGACCCGCAGTCGGCGGCCGCGCGTCTCGTGCACGAGGCGATCGTCAGCGGCGGACGCGACAACATCACCGTGCTCGTGGTCGACGCCATCGGCGTACGCTCGCGCGCCGACTCGTCGGGGGAGCGCGATACGGTACCTGCAGCCCCCGCGATCGATGTCGAGATCGACGGCGACACGCTTCCGCGTGCCGTCGCCGCTGGAGGATTCTGATGCCGACCCTGTACTCGCCGGGTGAGTCGCTGGTCGCGGCCACGCCGCACGGCGTCGTCGTGCTCGAGCCGGGCAGCCCGGTCTCGGTCGCCGCGCAGGTGCGGGCCCTCGTCGCGGAAGGACGCGGGCTGGGCGGGGTCATCGAGGCGCTCACCGGCGCGTACGGCGCATCCCTCACGACGATGCCGTCGTTCGCCGTCGCGCTCGCCGAGGGCGGCAGCGTGCGCGTGGCGGTGCGCGGCGGGTTCGTGCTTCAGGTCGAATCCGCCGGCCCCGAGCGCATCTCGGGCGAAGGCGTCACGACGTGGAGCGAGCGGGTGCTCGACGGCGTCGCGCGCGTCACCGTGTCGTCGAAGAATGCCTCGGAGGCCGCGGCGTCCGGATCCCCCGAGCTGCCGGTGAACGACGGCGTGATCCTCGCGTCGATCGTCGCGTGGGAGCCGGCCGGTGCGGGCGCCTCCTCGGCGCCGACGCGTGCTTCGGCGCGTGCCGCGACGCCCGCACCGCAACCGGATGCCGTGACGCCTGTGCCGCCCGCGACGCAGGCGTCGGCGATTCCCTTCGATGGCCCCCCTGTGCCGCCCGCGGTCGTGCCGGCATCGCGCGGCGATCTCATCGATTCGTCGTCGGTGCGGTCGGTCGCCCACGCGCTCCGGTCGGACCCTCCCGCGAGAAGCGGGCCTGTCGAGGTGGCCCGCGACGCCGGTGCCGACGATCCTCTCCTGGAGACGATCGTGCGAGGCGGCGAGCTGCCCGCCACCCCTCCGGCTGCCGGGGACCACGACGGCGAGACCGTCTCGCTCGCGCAGGCCCGTGCGATGCGCGGCCGCGCGGTCCCCACGTCGTCGGTGCCGCCGCTCGCTCCGCCGCGACCGCGGTCGCCAGGCCGGCTCCGCGTGTCGAACGGTCAAGAGGTCGCGCTCGACCGCACCGTCGTGATCGGGCGCCGCCCCCGGTCGACGCGTGTCTCGGGGACCGACCTGCCGCACCTCGTGGCGGTGGACAGCCCCCAGCAGGACATCTCGCGCAGCCACCTCGAGGTCCGCGTCGAGGGCGACAGCATCGTGGCGACCGACCTGCGCACCACCAACGGCACCACGCTGCGCCGCCCGGGCACCGATCCGGTGCGCCTGCATCCGGGCGAGGGGACGGTCGTCGTGCCCGGCGACGTCCTGGATCTCGGCGACGGCATCACGGTGGCGGTCGAGGGACTGTCGTGAGCAAGCGCTCGGCGATGACCCCGCCCGACCTCCCGGGCTTCACGTACCTCGACCTGCTCGGCTCCGGCGGGTTCGCCGATGTGTACCTCTACGAGCAGCAACTGCCCAAGCGCCGCGTCGCGGTGAAGGTGCTCCTCACGGAGCGCATCTCGAGCGGTTCCGTCGAGGAGTTCACGGCCGAGGCGAACGTCATGGCGATGCTGTCGACGCATCCGGCGATCGTCACGATCTACCAGGCGGGCGTCGCGCGCGACGGGCGTCCCTACCTCGTGATGGAGTACTGCCCGAAGCCGAACCTGCAGGTGCGGTACCGCCGTGAGCCGTTCTCGGTGGCCGAGTCCCTGCGCGTCGGGATCCAGGTGGCGGCCGCCGTCGAGACGGCGCACCGCGCAGGCGTGCTCCACCGCGACATCAAGCCCGCCAACATCCTGGTGACCGAGTACAACCGGCCCGCGCTCACCGACTTCGGAATCGCCTCGACGACGAACGCGGCGGCCGAGTCCGCCGGCCTCTCGATCCCGTGGTCGCCGCCGGAGTCGTTCGCCGACGCGCCCCGCAGCGATCCGCGCTCCGACGTGTACGCGCTCGGCGCCACCGTGTACACGCTGCTGGCCGGCCGCTCGCCGTTCGAGCTGCCGGGCCAGCGCAACACCGCCGCCGAGCTCATCCACCGCATCGAGACGATGCCGCTGCCGTCGCTCGGCCGCCCCGACATCCCGATGTCGCTGCAGCGTGCGCTCGAGCGAGCCATGGCGAAGCCGTCCGGAGACCGGTACGAGAGCGCGATCGCGTTCGCGCGCGCACTGCAGAAGGTGCAGATCGAGCTGTCGCACGCGGTCACCGCGATCGACATCCTCGACGACCACGTGCCAGAGGATGTCGAGCAGGACGAGGACGACGGCCTCACGCGCGTCCGCGGCGTGGTCAGCATCGACCCTGAGACGGCGCCTGCGGCGGGGCTCACGCGCCCGTCGGCGACGACGGCGCCCAGCGGCTCGCCCTTCGCGCCGCGGTCCGGCCCCGAGCCCGCGCTCGACGCCACCGTCGTCAAGCCCTCGACGTCGTCCGCGCCCGACGGCGTGGACGACACCGTGCGCCGCGCGTCCGCGGCAGGACTGCCCGCGTTCGACGCCCCCGTCCTCGACGCCGCTCTCGAAGAGACGGTGATCCGAGGCGGCAGCGCCCCGGCGCGCCCCCCGCGCGCGGCGCCGTCGGGCGACAGGCCGGCGGCGCCTGGAGGGGCTGGCGGGACTGGCGCCCCTCCCGTCTGGGATCACGGTGCGCCCGCGCAGCCCGTGTTCACGGGCTTCGACGCGCCCGCACCGAGCGACGCCGAGCCTGAGAAGCGCCGGCCACGCGTCGGCCTCTGGATCGGCCTGGCGGCAGGGCTCGTCGTAGTGGCCGGGGTCATCGTCGGGGTGTCGCTTCCGGGGATCCTCTCGGGGGATGCCGGCGACCCCGCGCCGTCCGCGACCGCAGCCCGGCCGCAGGACCCGGTGAGCGCAGTCGTGCCCGCACCCGAGGACCTCGGCGGAACCGCCGTCCCCGAGGGCGTGCGCTTCACCTGGACCAACCCTGAGCCCGCCGACGGCGACCACTACATCGTCGCCGTCGTGGACCGCACCGGGGCGAGCGGCGAGGCCGAGTCGATCGACGCTCCCGAGCACACGGTGCCGGCCGATCCTTCGGGCACCACGTGCCTCGAGGTCATGCTCGTGCGCGAGGGCGGTCAGGCCTCGGAACCCGTGACGGCCTGCGTGCCCTGACCCGGGCGGGGGTGACGGGTAGTCGGCTCGAGGTCGGCGAGTCAGCGCCCGGCGTCGTAGAGGTGCCGGCCGCCGTGGCTCAGGACCTTCACGACGACACCGCGGCGGTGGAGCTCGGCGACGGTGCGCGTCTCCTCGTCGATATCGCGGCCGAGCGCATGGACGTTCGCGACGACCAGCACGTCACCGCGCCGCAGCGTGCCGAAGAGGCGCACCAGCCGCTCCTCCCACGACTCGAGCGTCTCGGGCGCAGGGTGGCGGAATCCTTCGATCGGCACGCCGAACCGCGTGAGGTCGTTGCGCTGCTCGACCACCGAGGGCATGTCGTCGCGTGCGATCACGAGTCCGACCAGACGTGAGCCGGCAGGGCGCGCGAGCCACCACGTGCCGTCGGCCTGCAGCTCGGTGAAGCACTTCGGGCATTCGGCTGCCGCGTGAGGCAGGTGAAGCGGGGCGGTCTCGGCGGCGACGCCGTCGGACGCGTGGGCGGATGCCGCGTCCGTCCGTGTGATCTCGCTCATCGTGCCCCCTTGCTCTGGACCATTCTCCCCTATCCGGCGCACGCCGTGCGCCCCGGCCCGGTCCCGGTGCAGGTCGTCAGTCCTCGTCGTCGAGCCGCAGCTCGAGGCTCAGCTGGTCGGCGTCCAGCTCGGCCAGAGCGTGCCGCAGCGCAGGAGTGCTGTAGCTGCCATCCCTGCCGAGATCGTTGAGCCGCGCACGCATCGCCTCGATGAGCGCGAGCCGCAGCTCGAGCATCTCCCCTCTGCGCGCAGTGGCCTCGTCGTCGGGCGGCTGCAGGTACTTCGCGTCGACGCGCTGCAGCACCTCGTCGGGGAACGGGGTGCCGTCGCGGCGCCGCAGCGACGCGTGCGCGAGGGCCGCGGCAGCGGCATCGCGCAGGTCCGCGTCCAGGGCCGATTGCTCGGCGCGGTCGAGGGTGTCGTCCCCGGGACGCTCCAACCGCAGCAGCCGCACCACCCACGGCAGCGTGAACCCCTGGAGCATGAGGCTGCCGACCGCGACGGCGAACGCGATGAAGACGAGCAGCGCACGATCGTCGGTGTCCTCGCGCGGCAGGGTCTGCGCGGCGGCGAGCGTCACGACGCCGCGCATGCCCGCCCACACGATGACGACGCCGTGCTTCCAGCCGAGAGGCGAGGCCTGGTAGTAGTCGAGGTCGCTGAGCGACCGCGCGATGCGCTGCCGCATGGACTCGAGCCGGCGCTGCACGTGCGGGCTGCCGGCATCCGGAGCATCCCGTCGTCGCCGACCTCGGGGCGGGACGCCGGCCTTGGCCGAGCCGATGGCGTCGATCCGCTCCCCGAGCGCCTCGAGTCGGGCGCGCTGGCGACCCCGGGCCCGGCGGCTCTGCAGCCACACCAGCAGCGACACATACGCCGCGCGGACGACGAGGACGATTCCGAGCGCCCCCGCGGCGACCGCGAGCCCGGTGCCGAGCCCGTTGTGCTCCTCGACGTTCTCGCCGACGATCGCGTTGAGCTCGAGGCCCATCACGAGGAAGACGGCGCCCTCGAGCACGAGCTCGATCGTGCGCCAGTTGTGCTCGTCGGCGCGCCGCTGCTCGGGGGTGAACCAGCGCGAGGCGCCCTGGCCGGTGACGATGCCGGCGACGACCGCCGCGACGAGCCCGGAGCCGCCGAGTGCCTCGGTGGGGATGTACGCGACGAACGGCACGACGAATCCGACCGCGGTGTTGGCGGCCGAGTGGCCGATGAGGGCCCGCAGCCGCAGGTTCAGGTAGCCGACCAGCGCGCCCACGACGACGGCGACCACCACGCCCCACGCGAACGCCGGCAGGAACCCGACGCCGACGGTCGCGTCCCCGGTCACGCTCGTCGCCACCGCGACGGACGCGATCATCGTCCGCAGCAGCACGAGGGCCGTCGCGTCGTTGAGCAGGCTCTCGCCCTCGAGCATCGTGACCACGCGCCGCGAGACCCCGAGGCGTTTCACGATCGAGGTGGCGACGGCATCCGTCGGGCTCAGGATCGCGCCGAGCGCCACAGCGATGGCGGGATGGATGCCGGGGATCACGGCCACGAAGAACAGCCCGAGCACGACCGAGCTGATGAGCACCAGCACGAACGACAGCCCCGCGATCGGACCGAAGTCGCGCCGGAACTCGATCGCCGGCAGCGCGACGGCAGCCGAGTACAGCAGCGGCGGCAGGACCCCCACGAGGATCCACTCGGGGTCGACCTCGGGCACCTCGACGAACGGCAGGAGGCTCACCGCCGCGCCGATCAGCACCAGCACGAGCGGGCCCGCGATGCCGAGCTTCGGCGCGATCGCCGTGGCCAGCGCGATCACGACGATCGCGGTTATCGCGATCAGGAGCACGTCCACGCGTGGGCCCTACAGCGCCCCGAGCGCGTGCACGGCGTCGCGCTCGGCGACGAGCTCGGCGACGGATGCCTCGAACCGGGCGCGGCCGCGCGCGTCGAACCGCAGACCCTCGATGACGCGGTAGCCTTCGCCGTCGCCGCGCGAGACGACGGGCAGCGAACACACCAGGCCCTCCGGCACTTCGTATTCGCCGCGCGAGACGACCGCTGCCGACGTCCAGCCGCGATGCGTGCCCAGCTGCTCGTCGCGCACGTGCTCGATCGCCGCGTTCGCGGCCGAGGCGACCGATGACGAGCCGCGCACCTCGATGATCTCGGCGCCGCGCTTGGCGACACGGGGGATGAACACGTCGTCGAGCCACGTCGTGGCGGCGTCGGTCCCGCCGAGGCGCTCGGCGAGAGCCTCGAGCACGGTCCGCCCGTCGGCGAGTCCGGCATGCGAGACATCGGGAAACTGCGTCGCCGAGTGATTCCCCCAGATGATGACGTCGGCGATGTCGCCGGCGGGCACCTCGAGAGCTTCGGCGAGCTGGCCTATCGCGCGATTGTGGTCGAGGCGCGTGAGCGCGGTGAAGCGGTCGGCGGGGATGTGGGGGGCGGCGGATGCCGCGGCGATGAGCGCGTTCGTGTTGGCCGGGTTGCCCACCACGACCACGCGCACGTCGTCGGCGGCGACCGCGCCGATCGCGGCGCCCTGGGGTCCGAAGATGCCGGCGTTGGCGGCGAGCAGGTCGCCGCGCTCCATGCCGGGGCCGCGCGGGCGCGCACCGACCAGGAGCGCGATGTTCGCGCCGTTGAAGGCCGTCAGCGGATCATCCGTGATGTCGACGTCGTCCAGCAGCGGGAACGCGCAGTCCTGCAGCTCGAGCGCCGCGCCCTCGGCCGCACGGATGCCCTGCGGGATCTCGAGCAGCCGCAGCCGGACCGGCCGGTCGGGGCCCAGCATGTCGCCCGCCGCGATGCGGAACAGCAGCGCGTAGCCGATCTGCCCGCCCGCGCCGGTGATGGTCACGGTCGTGGGTTCGCTGGCCATGCCCCGAGCATATTCCCCCTGATTCGGGGCCGGTTCCGCGCGCGTTCGATGCTCGCGCGGTACCGTGAACCCCATGACGTTCAACCAGAACGCCAACGTCGGGGGGAACCGCGCTCGGCGTAGGGGGGCAGGGGCCGCGGTCGCGGGAGGCGGGATCGCGGGGATCGGCGCGCTCGCCGTCATCCTGTTCCAGCTCTTCACCGGCACCGACATCTCGGGCCTGGTCCCGAGCGTCCCGCAGCCGGGCGGCGGTGCGGAGTCCGAGATCGAGCAGTGCGAGACCGGCGCCGACGCGAACGCACGGGACGACTGCCGGCTCGCGGCGGGCAGCGTCGTGCTCGACGAGTACTGGACCGGCGAGGTGCAGGGCTACCGCCCGCCCGGACTGATCGTGGTCGACGGACAGACGCCGACGCAGTGCGGCACGGCCTCGAACCAGACCGGTCCGTTCTACTGCCCGCCCGAAGAGACGGTGTACATCGATCCCACGTTCTTCGCGCTGATGCGCGAGCGGTTCGGCGCGTCGGCCGGGGAGCTCGCACAGCTGTACGTGCTCGCGCACGAGTACGGGCACCACGTGCAGCACATCACCGGCATCATGGAGCAGCACCCGAACAACGGCACCGGCCCCGACAGCAACGGCGTGCGCACCGAGCTGCAGGCCGACTGCTTCGCGGGTGCCTGGGTGGGCTCCCTGCCTGAGCAGCGCGACGAAAACGGCGTTCCCTACTTCGACCCGGTGACGCCGCAGCAGATCGCCGACGCGCTCAACGCCGCGGGGACCGTCGGCGACGACCACATCCAGCAGCAGTCGGGGTCGTTCATCAATCCGGAGTCCTGGACCCACGGGTCGAGCGAGCAGCGTCAGCGGTGGTTCCAGGCGGGCTACCAGGACGGCCTGTCGGCATGCGACACCTTCGCGGTCTCGGGGAGAGACCTGTGAACGAGCAGCTCGAGCACATCCTCTACCCGCCGATCGAGCCGTACGAGACCGGCGAGCTCATCGTCGGCGAAGGCAATCGCGTGTACTGGGAGCAGAGCGGCAACCCCGACGGCAAGCCCGTGGTCTTCCTCCACGGCGGTCCAGGTGCGGGCACGGCGCCGTGGCACCGACGCTTCTTCGACCCCGAGCGCTACCGCATCGTCCTGCTGGATCAGCGCGGCTGCGGGCGCTCCACGCCACACGCGAGCGAGCCGCACGCCGAGCTCCGCCACAACACGACGTGGCATCTGGTCGCCGACATCGACCTGTTGCGCAAGAACCTCGGCATCGATCGGTGGCAGGTGTTCGGCGGGTCGTGGGGGAGCGCACTCGCACTCGCCTACGCGCAGGCGCACCCACGGGCCGTCGCCGAGCTCGTGCTGCGGGGCGTCTTCACGCTGCGCCGGCACGAGCTGGAGTGGTTCTACGAGGGCGGCGCGGCATCCGTCGCCCCCGACCTGTGGGAGCAGTTCATCGCGCCCATCCCGATCCTCGAGCGCTCGAGGCTCATCGAGGCGTTCCACCGGCGGCTCAGCGATCCCGATCCCGCCGTGCACGTGCCGGCGGCTCTCGCGTGGTCGCAGTGGGAGGCGTCGAACCTCACTCTCGTGCCCGACGCCGAGCTCATCGACGCGATGACCGAGCCGCGTGCCGCCGTCGCTTTCGCGCGCATCGAGAACCACTACTTCCTGAACGGCGGCTGGTTCGACGAAGGCCAGCTCATCGCCGGCGTCGACCGGATCCGGCACATCCCGGCGGTCATCGTCCAGGGCCGCTACGACGTGTGCACGCCGCCGATGACGGCGTGGGACCTCCACCGCGCGTGGCCCGAGGCGTCCTTCGAGATGATCCCGGATGCCGGGCACTCGGCGTCCGAGCCCGGAATCGCCCGTGCGCTCGTGGCCGCCACCGACCGCTTCGCGGCGCCCGACGCCGTGGACGACGAGCCCGCCGCCGTCGACGAGCCCACGCCGATCGACGCCTACGAGCAGCCCGCCGCCTCCTGACCCGCGTCTCCGGCTGCGAAAACACCACTCCGTCACGCGACACGCCGGGGTGCGGCATCCGTCGCCGGCGTGTCGCCGTGGGCGACTGATGCTTTCGCACAGGCCGCGAGCGGACGCCCAGGCGGGTACTGGTAGGGTGGGAGACCTTGCAGCGCCTCGTGCGCTTCTCGCGTCGTAGAACGCTTCCCCTCCCGCCGCCGCCTTCCCAGCGAAGTGCGATGCCGGTGATGACTTTCGAACGGCGACCCGTGGGCGAGATCCGCCCCCGGCCACCGATGGGGCACCGACGTGCCCAGAGAATCCTCATGACTGAAACCACTTTCGGCGCGCTCGGCGTGCCTCAGCCCCTCGTCGACGCACTCGCCGCCGACGGCAAGACCACCGCGTTCCCGATCCAGATCGACACGCTCCCCGACACCCTCGCCGGCCGCGATGTGCTCGGCCGCGGCAAGACCGGCTCGGGCAAGACCCTCGCCTTCTCGATCCCGATGGCCGCCCGCCTCGGGGGCAAGCTCGCCGGCGGAAACCGTCGCAAGGGCCGGCCGCTCGGCCTCGTGCTCGCACCGACCCGCGAGCTCGCCACCCAGATCGACGCGGTGCTCGCGCCTCTCGCGAAGGCCTACGGCCTGACCACCACGACGATCTTCGGCGGCGTCAACCAGAACCGCCAAGTGCAGGCGCTGAACGCCGGCGTCGACATCATCGTCGCGTGCCCCGGGCGCCTCGAAGACCTCATGAAGCAGGGCTACGTGCACCTCGACGCCATCGAGATCACGGTCATCGACGAGGCCGACCACATGGCCGACCTCGGCTTCCTGCCGGGTGTCACACGCATCCTGAACGCGACGCCGTCCGGCGGGCAGCGGCTGCTCTTCAGCGCGACGCTCGACAACGGCGTCGACAAGCTGGTGAATCGCTTCCTCCAGAACGAGGTGCTCCACTCCGTCGACGAGGCGAACTCGCCCGTCGCCGCGATGACCCACCACGTGTTCACGATGGACGCCGAGACCAAGAAGGACGTCGTGAAGACCCTCGCCTCGGGCAAGGGCCGCCGCATCCTGTTCATGCGCACGAAGCACCACGCGAAGAAGCTCGCCAAGCAGCTGACCTCGCAGGGCATCCCGGCCGTCGACCTGCACGGCAACCTCTCGCAGCCGCAGCGCGATCGCAACCTCGCCGCGTTCTCGGCCGGCACCGCGAAGGTGCTCGTGGCGACGGATGTCGCGGCACGCGGTGTGCACGTCGACGACGTCGAGCTCGTCATCCACGTCGACCCGCCCACGGAGCACAAGGCGTACCTGCACCGCTCGGGCCGCACCGCACGCGCGGGCGCCGAGGGCGCCGTGGTCACGCTGGTCATCCCCGGCCAGGAGAAGGACGTAGCGCAGCTGCTGCGCAAGGCGGCCATCACTGCGACGCCCGTCGCGGTGAGCCCGTCGTCGCGTGAGGTCGCCGACCTCGTGGGCGAAGTCGCCCCCTACGTCAAGCCCGAGCCCGTACAGGCTCCGGTCCGTGGCGGCGGCACCAGCCAGGGAGCCAACGCGCAGCGCAAGCGCGCCGCGCGCGACGGTCAGCGATCGTCGACGGATGCCGCGCGCCAGAGCCGCGGCGCCGGCCAGGGCGGCTCGCGCCGCGGGTCGGGTCAGGGCTCGGGCGGCGGCCAGGGCCGCGACGCCGCCGCTGCGCGTGACAAGTCCACGCACCAGCGTCACGACCAGAGCGCCGGGCACTCCCGTTCGGCCCAGCCGGCGCAGGGCAACCCGCGCACCCCGGGTCGTCGCGCCTCCGCCGGCGGCACCGGCAAGCTCATGGTCGGCTCCGTCGTCCGTCCCAACGGCACGAACCGCCGCGGCGGCCGCTGAGCCGCGCACCGTTCGGGTGGCGCGACACGCGGCATCGGTTCGTGGATTCCGCGTGTTGTGACACCTGAGGTGGGGGTGCGGCGGCTGCTTCACGCGCACTGTTCGGGTGGCGCGACACGCGGGATCGGTTCGTGGATTCCGCGTGTTGTGACACCTGAGGTGTGGGGTCGCGGCGGCGGCTGCTTCACGCGCACCGTTCGGGTGGCGCGACACGCGGCATCGGTTCGTGGATTCCGCGTGTTGTGACACCTGAGGTGGGGGTGCGGCGGCTGCTTCACGCGCACTGTTCGGGTGGCGCGACACGCGGGATCGGTTCGTGGATTCCGCGTGTTGTGACACCTGAGGTGCGGGGGCGCGGCGGCCGTCGCCGACCCGCAGACACCGACTTCAGGAGCCGCGGCGGATGAGGTCGGCCGCGACCTCGCCGATCACGATGGCGGGGGCGTTCGTGTGGCCGCGGATGATCGTGGGCATGACGGATGCGTCGGCCACGCGCAGACCCGTGACTCCGCGCACCCGGAGCGAAGGATCGACGACGGCAGCGGCATCCGCTCCCATCCGCGCCGTGCCGACGGGGTGGTAGAGCGTGTGCGAGTAGCGGCGGAGCGACAGCTCCGCACGCTCCTCGGGGGTCATGCGCTCACCCCCCTCGGGCTGGATCCAGCCGCCCGTGGTCACCGCGCGCAGCGCGTCGGTGTCGATGAGCCGCTCGCATTCGGCGAGGCCCGCAAGCATCGTCTCGGCGTCGATGCCGTCGGGGTCCGACAGGTAGGCGGGGTCGATGAGCGGCTTCGCGTGGGGGTCGACCGACGCGAGCCGGATCGTGCCGCGGCTGCGCGGTCGCAGCAGGATCGCGCCCACCGTGAGGCCCTCGCCCGGCAGTGGCACGAGCCCTTCGCCGACATACGGGGCGGGGGCGAAGATGATCTCGATGTCGGGGAGGCCCTCGGGAACCCCGGCGCGGTCCGCCATCGCGGTGCGCACGAACCCGTACGCCTCGGCGACGTTGGAGGTCAGCATCCCGCGTCGTCCGCCGAGGTATCGACCGAGCTCGCGGCGGCTCTCGGCGGTGAAGAGCGTGCCACCCTTAGCGGCGGGCGCGAGCCCGGCCACGAGATGGTCCTGGAGGTTCGCCCCCACGCCGGGCGAGTCGACGACGACACGGATGCCGTGCTCGGCGAGATGCTCGGAGGGGCCGATGCCGCTCAGCATCAGCAGCTGCGGCGTGTTGATCGCTCCGCCGCACAGGATCACCTCGCGCCGCGCCCGCACGTGCCGCGTGATGCCCGTGATGTCGACATAGACGCCGGTCGCACGTGCCTCTACAGGCTCGGCGCCCGGCGGCTCGGCCGTTGCGCGCCGCGAGAATGTCACGCGCCGCACGTGGGCGTTCGTGATCACGCGCAGGTTCGCGCGTCGCCGCGCCGGGCGCAGGTACGCATCGGCCGTGGAGGCGCGAGCCCCGCGCCGCTGCGTGACCATGGTCTGTGAGAACCCCTGGCCCGCGGGCAGATTCGCGGGGGTGACCGGATGCCCCGCCTCGGCCGCCGCCCGCAGGAACGCGGCCGTGTGGGGCCGGGGGTCGCGCTGGTGCTCGATCGACTGCGCGCCGTCGGAGCCCTGGGTCCGGTCGACGGCATCGGCGGTGCGCTCGACCCGGCGGAAGGAGGGGAGCAGCGACTCCCACGACCAGGCCCGGCCCGCGGCATCCGCCCACTCGTCGTAGTCGGCGGCGAAGCCGCGCACCCACATCATCGCGTTGAGCGACGACGATCCGCCGAGCGTCTTGCCGCGCGGCCAGTACACCGTGCGCCCCTCGAGCTGCGGCTGCGGGACGGTGTCGTAGTCCCAGTCGTAGCCGCTGCGGAACAGCTTCTTGAAGGCCGCCGGCACGTGCAGTTCGATGGCGCGGTCGGGTCCGCCGGCTTCGAGCAGCAGCACCGAGACGCCGGGGTCCTCGGTGAGCCGTGCCGCGAGGGCCGCTCCGGCGGAGCCCGCGCCGACCACGACATAGTCGGCCTCGAGCCCGTCGGCCCCGAACGGCCGCGCCGCGCGCGACCTCATGCCCGGAAGGCTCTGACGAGCGTGACCATGAGCTTCGCGTAGTCGCCGTCCATGCGGAACCGCGTGAACCCCTCGCTGACGACGGCCCCCGTACGCGATGTGACGAACCACGGCGGCTTCGGCAGCACTGAGAAAGACCTGCCCTTGGAAGAGCCGAGCGACCGCGGCGCGAGGGCGCGGGGGAAGGGTCGGAACGGCCCGCGTGTCACCGATCGCTCCACGCCGTCGAGGAGCAGCGCGTTGTGCACGACGCCGATGCCGCTCTGCACGTCCTGCGGGGTCGCCCCGGGGAACCCGCCCCACGGGAGCGCGGGCGTCAGGAACCCGAACGCCGTCCAGGAGTTGATCGACACGGTTCCGTAGCGCAGCTCGGCCATCGCGCGCTCGAAGCCGTCGCCGAGTGCCGCCTGCGTCTCAGGGTCGATGAGGACGTTGACGCCGAGGGTTCCGGCGAGCTCCTCGTTCGCGTGGGCGACGGCGGTGTCGAGGAACTCCTGTCCTGTGCCGGGCAGCGACACGACCCCGAGCACGGGCGCGAAGTACTCGGTCGTCTCGAGCGCGGTGGCGTCGTCGCCGGTGCCGATCTCGATGAGCGCGCGCGTGCCGTCGGCGCACCACGCCGCCCCGGCGTAGTCGGATGCGGCGGCCTCGAGCTTCGCGTCGCTGCGGGGATACCAGGCCGAGCGCCGGGGCGCCGCCTCGTACGCGGCGCGCAGTGCGCGGAGGAAGGCCGCCCGCTGCGGCCAGTCGGAGCTCAGGATCACGACCTGCCCTGCGATGCAGTTGTGCCCGGAGTTGTACAGGCGCATCGTCACCACGTGCTCGGCCTGGAACGCGAGATCCGCGTCGCTCCACCGGCCCGGGACGATGATGATCGGCGAGACGCCGCCGAGCTCGGCCGTGATCGGCTTCTTCAGCTGCGGCCGGTCCTCGCGCTTGCGCCGCGCCGCCTGCGGCCCGGAACCCCACACGATCGCGTCGAACGTCGGCGCAGCGCCCGTGATGTGCACGTGTGCGATGCGCGGGTGACGGGTGAGATACGCGCCGACGTCGCCGCCGCCGCGCACGATCCGCAGGAACCCGGGCTCGATGAGCGGCGCGAACGCTCGCTCGAAGATGGGCACGAGCGTGTCCTGCGTCGGGTTCACCTTGAGCAGAGCGACGCGGTTGTGCGCGAGCAGCTCGTACAGCGCGTCGAGCACCGGGATCGAGGTGACGTTGCCCGCCCCGAGCACGAGCCCGACTCCGCCGGCGACGGTCGGCGTGAGCTGCGCGAGGCCGGCGCGGCGCCCGGCGTCCTCGGCCGACACTCCGGGCTCGAACCACACTTCGCCGGTGTAGCCCGACAGCAGCATGCCGTCGACGGCATTCATCGGGAAGACATGGGCGCGTACGCGACCGCCGGGCGCGGCATCCGTCGCCACACCGTCGAGAGGACTGTCGCCACGGGCCAGCGAACGCAGCGTGGCCGCGTACGCGTCCACCGCGACGAGCGCGGCATACGGGCCCGACAGCCACTCCTCGCCACGCAGGGGATGCCCTGGCGCGAGGTCCTTCGACGACGCCGCGACATCGGCCCACTCCTCCGCCGCGGCGGTGACCGAGTCGTGCAGCCGCGACATCAGCCGTGCGCGCTGGTCGAGCGTGAGAGCCGACCACACACGCGCACCCTCGTCGAGCTGCGAGACGCAGGCGTCGAGCTGCTCGCGCACCTCGCCGCCGAGGGCGGACTCGTCGGCGCGAGACGGTGCGGGGGCGGCGTTCGGCACGGGCGCTCTCCTTCGGGCGGGAGTCTCAGTCTACGTGCGCGGACTGAGTGTCAGGAATCGTGCGACTGGATGCCTCAGGCCGACGCCGCGTCCACGTCGCGGCGGCGCAGCGGGTACCGTGCGAGGGTCACGAGACTGAGCGCGATCAGGGCAGCCGGCACGACGCTGAAGCTCACGACGATGCCGGTGACCGCGGCATCCGGCTGCACGACCGCCTGCCCCGCGACCGAAGAGACGTATCCCGTCAGCGCGAGGATCACCGACAGCACGGTCGCGCCGAGCGCGAACCCCACGGTCTCGCCGGCGGTCCACACGCCGCTGAACGCACCGGCGTTGCCGGGACCCGACACGCGCTCGTCGTGCGAGATGACGTCCGGCAGCATCGCCATCGGCAGCGACTGCATGCCCGCATACGCGATGCCGGCGATGCCGACGGGTGCATAGATCCAGTCGCCCGGGGCCCACAGCACGCCGACGATCGACAGCGCCGCGACGGCGAACACGATGCTCGCGATCCGGAACGCGCGCTCCTTCCCGATGCGGCGGGCGACGGCTCCCCACGCGGGGGCGGCCAGCAGCGCCGGCGCGATGAGCGCGACGAACAGCAGCTCGACGGCCGCCTCCGAGTGCAGCACCCACGTCGCGACGTACTGCGCGCCGGCGAGCATGAGCCCTGTGGCCAGAGCCTGCAGCACGAACGTGCCGAGGAGCGCGCGGAACGGCGCGCTGCGCCGCAGAGCTCGCACGCCCGACGCGTAGTGCTCGCGGATGCCCCGAGGCCGGGAGTCGTCACCGGTCTCACGGGAACGGGGCGAGCGCGCCGCGCGCCGCGCGACGGTGGTGGCCACGAGCATGCCGAGGCCGATCGTGACGCCGGCGACGATGCCCATCACGAGATAGCCGACGACCGGGTCGTCGGCAATGCGGCGCAGGGCGGGGCCGCCCGCGCCGAACAGGAGGATCGCGAGCGTCAGCACGACCACCCGCCACGTCAGGAGGCGCGTCCGCTCGTCGTAGCGCGGTGTGAGCTCGGCGGGCAGCGCGATGTACGGCACCTGGAAGAGGCTGAAGGCTGTCGCGGTGAGCGTGAACGCCACGAGCACCCACAGCGCCCCGATGACAGGGCCGAGCGCGGGCGCCACGGCGAACGTCAGCGCGAACAGGAGCGGCAGGGCGCATGCCCCGACGAGCATGAGCCGCCGGCGGGTGCCGTGGCGAGCGAGATCGCGATCGGTCAGCGCTCCGATCACCGGGTCGATGACGACATCCCACACCTTCGCGATCGTGATGACCGCGCCCGCCGCGAGTGCCGCGACGCCCAGCGAATCGGTGAGGTAGTAGGTCAGGACCAGTCCGGGCAGCGTCGCGAAGCCGCCCGTGCCGAGCGAGCCGGTCGCGTAGCGGGCGATCGTGCCTCGACGGAGACGGGACGACGGGATGCCGGTGGCTTCGGGTGCCGCGGGAGCCTCGTTGCTCATCGCGCCAGTGTAGAGCGGCAGCTCGCCGAGATTCCGTGCCATGCGAAAAAACCAGTCCGCGACGGCGACACGCCGCGGACGGATGCCGCGACGCGGCGCGTCGCGCGACGCACTGGTGTTTTCGCGCCCAGGGGACGGGCGACGAGCGGGTCAGGACTCCGCGCGGACCGCCGCCTCGACGGCACGCAGGCCGGTGAGCGTCTCGGCGAACGAGGTCGACAGCGGCGACAGGCCGATGCGCAGACCGCCGGGGTCGCGGTAGTCGGGGATCACGTCCTGCTGCCACAGCCGTGCCGTGACGGCGCGCATCGCGGGGTGCGACAGTGTCACGTGGCCGCCGCGCTCGGCGGGGTCGCGGGGCGACGCGACGGTCACGCCGAGCGGGGCGAGCAGCTCGTCGGCGACGCGCACGGCGAACTCGGTGAGGGCGATGGACTTCGAACGGATGCCGTCGATCCCGGCTTGCTCGAGGAGTGCGAGCGTGTCCTGCATCGCGATCATGCCGACGATCGGCGGCGTGCCCGACAGGAAGCGGCGCATGCCCGCTGCGGGCTCGTACCGAGGACCCATCGCGAAGACGTCCGCCGCGCCCATCCATCCCTGCACTGGCTGGGCGAGGCCATCCTGGTGCCGGGCGGCGACGTAGGCGAACGCGGGCGAGCCGGGACCGCCGTTCAGGTACTTGTACGTGCAGCCGACCGCGAGATCGACCTCCCACGCGTCGGCCTCGACCGGCACGGAACCTGCGGAGTGGCACAGGTCCCACACGACGAGCGCGCCGGCGTCGTGGGCGATGCGGGTGAGGGCAGGGGCATCCGCGAGATATCCCGACCGGTACGCGACGTGCGAGAGCAGCACGACCGCGGTGGCAGGGCCGACGGCCGCGTGCAGCGCGTCCGCCGTGACGCCGGCTGTCACGTCCACATCCACCCATCGCACGCGACCGCCGCGCTCGGCGGCGATGCCCTCGACGAGGTAGCGGTCGGTCGGGAAATTGTCGCGGTCGACCACGAGCTCGACGCGCGCGGGGTCGGCGGCGACGGCGGCGTCGAACGCGGCGCGCACGAGCTTGTACAACAGCACCGTCGTCGAGTCGCCAACGACCGTCTGCCCTGGAGCGGCGCCGATCGCGACGCGGCCGATCGTGTCGCCGATCTCGAACGGCAGCTGCATCCACGACTCGTCCCATCCGCGGATGAGCCGGCCGCCCCACTCGTCGCGCGCGAACGCTGTGAGCCGCTCGACGCTCGCACGGGGCGGGCGGCCGAGCGAGTTGCCGTCGAAGTACACCAGCGGCGTCTCGGACCCGACGAACGCGTCGCGGAAGGCGCGCAGCGGGTCGGCCTCGTCGAGGGCGGATGCCTCGGCCTCGAGATCGGCGCGATCAGTGTTCGTCATGGATGAGCTCCTCGGTCGGCACGACGGCGGCACCCGCAAGCCACTCCGCGATGTCGTCGAGGACCTCGGGCGACGGCCCCGGCACGAACGTGCTCACGCCGGCCGGCGGCTCGTCGAGGGGCCACGGGTCCGACATCGCGGCGATGAGCGCCGGCCCGCGGACTCCGGCTCGGTCGAGCGCGGCGACCTCGTGTCGATTGACGCCGACCGGCTGCTCGCCGTTGCCGAGGTCGGTGCCGTACAGCACGCGCCGACCGGCCGCCGCGAATCCGGCGAGGTTCAGGCGGGCGTTCTCGGCGGCCTCGGGTTCGTCTCGGTGGATGGCGAGCGTCGAGATCCAGACCTGCCCCGCCGACACCGCATGCGCGGTGAGCCTTCGTCCGACGAGCTCCGTGAAAGGGGTGTGCGCGAGCGCTGCGGCCCCCGCGTCGAGCGCGAGCTGCGGCATCCCCTCGCCCTCCGTATGTGCGACCACGGGGAGGCCGCGATCGCGCGCGGTCGCGACGATCGCGGCGAGTGTCTCTGCGTCGAGCACGGGACCGGCGACGCTGTTGAGGACGACCTTTATGACGGATGCCCCGAACGACGCCTGCTCGTCGACCACTGTCGCCGCGCCGCAGGCGACGCCCGGGTGCGGTGAGGGATCGCCGATTTCGCGGATGATCTCGGGCGCAGCCCATGGCCGCCCGACCGGGTAGGCGCCGACGGCGGTGAGGAACGCGCCGGCGTATGCCACGCGCGGAATGCCGTGGCTCTCGCGTCGTGCGAGCGCGATGGGGTCGCCCCCGAGGTCGAGGACGCCGGCGATGCCGTGGGCGGCCAGTCCGCTCTCGTCGATGAGGTGAAGGTGCACGTGATGGTCGATGAGCGGCGGGAGCGACACCCCGTGCTCGCCGGTGATCGCGCGGCGGCACAGCGCGGCGTCGTCGCCGAGCAGGGCACGCAGGCGGAAGGGGTCGCCCATCACAGCTCCGTCCGCACGGCGTACAGCTCCGGGAAGAACGTCAGTTCGAGCGCCCGCCGCAGGAACGGGACGCCGCTCGAGCCGCCGGTGCCGGTCTTGAGTCCGATGATGCGCTCGACCGTCTTCAGGTGGCGGAAGCGCCACAGCTGGAAGTTGTCCTCGAGGTCGACCAGCTCCTCGCACGTCTCGTACGCGGCCCAGTGCGTCTGCGGGTCGGCGTAGATCTCGACCAGCACCGGCACGAGCTCGGGGGTGTAGGTCCACGCGGTCGTGACGTCGCGGTCGAGCACCGACGCCGGGACGGGGTAGCCCGATCGCGCGAGCATCCGGAGGAACTCGTCGTAGACGCTCGGCGCCTCCAGGGCCGCCCGCAGCATCTCGTGCGCCGACGGATCGGCCTCGAACACGCGCAGCATGGCGGCGTTCTTGTTGCCGAGCGTGAACTCCACCGCGCGGTACTGCGCGGACTGGAACCCGCTCGCGTGACCGAGGACACCCCGGAACTGCGCGTACTCCGCAGGAGTGAGGGTTGCGAGCACCGACCACTGCTCGGTGAGGGTCTTCTGGATGTGCTTGACGCGCGCGATGCACTTGAGAGCCGGTGCGAGCTGGTCCTCGCGCAGCAGGCGGCACGCCGCACCGAGCTCGTGCAGCACGAGCTTGAGCCACAGCTCGGTCGTCTGGTGCTGCACGATGAACAGCAGCTCGTCGTGGTGCTCCGGATCGCTGAGCGGCCGCTGCGCCGACAGGAGCGTCTCGAGGTCGAGATAGCCGCCGTAGCTCATGCGGTCCTCGAAGTCGGTCACGACCGTGCCCTCGATCGCCCGGGTATTGCGTTCGACGCCCTCGCTCACGGCCTCAGCCTAACGACGACGGATGCCTCGCCGTCAGGGATCAGATGAGGGAGAGCTCGCGGAGCTTGGCCTCGACCGCGGCGTTCGAGGGCTCGACGTGGTGCGAGGCGTCCGGGTACACCACGACCGGGATGTTCGTGCGGCCCGAGATGTCCCGCGCGACGTCGGCCGCGCCAGGATCGGCCATGAGGTCGACGTACGTGTAGGAGACGCCGAGGTCGTCGAGCTGGCGCTTGGTGCGGATGCAGTCACGGCACCAGTCGGCGCCGAACATCGTGATCGTGGTGGGGGAGGTCATCAATCCATTCTCGCCCGGGAATCCTGGATGGGCGCCGCACAGGCACCCGTGCGAGGATGGGCCGCGATGCAGCTGTCGATCATCGTCCCGACCTTCAATGAGGCTCCCAACGTGGCGGAGCTGGTCCGTCGCATCAGCGCGGCCGCGGACGGCATCGACGCCGAGATCGTCTTCGTCGACGACAGCACGGATGCCACGCCCGACGTCGTGCGCGAGGTCGCGGCATCCGCCCCGCTGCCGGTGCGGATGATCCACCGCGACCGGCCCACCGGCGGCCTCGGCGGTGCGGTGCTCGAGGGCTTCGCGGCGGCCGAGGCGGACGCGTGCGTGGTGATCGACGGTGATCTGCAGCATCCGCCCGAGCGGATCCCCGAGCTGTGGCGCCGCTTCTCGCGCGGCGACGTCGACGTCGTGATCGCGTCGCGCTACGCCGGCGGCGGCACCGCGCACGGCCTCGCCGACCGCACGCGGGTGCTGGTGTCGAAGGTGGCGACGGCGCTCACCCGCGCGATGTTCCCCATCCGGCTGAAGGATGTCACCGACCCGATGACCGGCTTCTTCCTCATCGACCGGCGCACCGTCGATCAGGCGCTGCTGAAGCCGCGTGGATTCAAGATCCTGCTCGAGATCCTGGCGCGGCGCCCGCTGCGCATCGCCGAGGTGCCGTTCGACTTCGCGGACCGTCACGCGGGGGAGTCCAAGGCCTCGGTGCGTCAGGGCGTGCACTTCCTCACGCAGCTGACGGCGCTGCGGTTCGGCAAGATGTCGCTGTTCGCCGTGATCGGGGGACTCGGTGCGATCGCCAACATCGCGATCGTGTGGGCGCTCACCCAGCTCGGCGTCGACTACATCGTCGCCGCGATCGTCGCGGCCGAGACGACGATCATCGGCAACTTCCTGCTGCAGGAGCGGTTCGTCTTCCACGACATGCGCGAGCACGCGTCAGGCGGCTGGCTGCGGTTCGCGAAGTCGTTCACGTTCAACAACGCCGAGGCGCTCATCCGCATCCCGATCATGGCGCTGATGGTCGAGACGTGGCACTTCTCGGCCGTCGTCGCGACGGCGATCACGCTGGTGGTCGCGTTCTTCGCGCGCTTCGTGTTCCACTCGCTCGTCGTGTACGCGCCCCGCAAGCCCGGCGCGGTGCCGAGCCGCGCCCGTCGCATCGTCGAAGAGCTCGACGCGCAGGCCACGGCCCCCGGCGAGCTGTAGACGACGGATGCCCCGGCCCGGCGTTCGTCGTGGGTCCGGGCTCAGCTGCCTGCGGCCCTCGTGAATCGCGCTGCGAGAGCGTGGAGGGCCTCCTTCAGCTCGGGAGCGTCGATCACCTCGAACTCCGCGTCGAGCATGCCGAGATAGAGCGCCAGCATGCGGGGATCGTCCGAGCCGACCACGAGCTCGGACCGCTGCGGTCCGCGCTCGATGATGGTCACGCGGACGGGGATCCGTTGCCGTACGTGGTCGGCCGACGCGTGGACGAGCACACGCGCGCGGTAGCGCCACGTCGCCCGCCCGATTCCCTCCGACACGTGCGCGAGGATCTGCTCGTCGGTCGGGAGCGCCCGTTGCGCGAACCTCGGGCCGGCAGGAGTGCGCAGCGCGATCCGATCGACGCGGAACGTGCGCCACGCCTGGCGTTCGGGCTCCCACGCGAAGAGGTACCAGCGACCGGAGGCCGCCACCAGTCGGTACGGCTCGACGTCGCGGCGGCTTCGCGAGCCGGTGTGCGACTCGTAGTCGAAACGCACCCGCTCGGTGTTACGGCAGGCAGCGGCGATCGACACGAGCACCTCGGGGTCGACCGCCGATTCCGACGTCGGCACGGCGAGCGCCGAGACGCGCAGCGACTCGACGCGCTCGCGCAGCCGTGAAGGAAGCAGCCGCTGGAGCTTGAGCAGGGCGCGGACGGATGCCTCCGGCATCCCTCCGACGCTCGCCGAGGTCGCCATGCGCAGCGCGAGGGCGAGAGCGACGGCCTCGTCGTCGTCAAGCAGCATCGGCGGCATGGTTGCGCTCTCGCCGAGCCGGTAGCCCCCGGTGACGCCCGGGCTCGCCTCCACCGGATAGCCCAGGCGCCGCAGTCGTTCGACGTCGTTGCGGATCGTTCGGGTCGTGACCTCGAGGCGCTCCGCGAGCTCCGGCCCGCGCCAGTCGCGCCGCAGCTGCAGCAGCGACAGCAGGCGCAGCAGTCTCGCCGAAGTCTCCAGCATTCATCCACGATCTCATGCATTGCGGAAAGAAGTGTTCCGCATCCCCGGATACCGTCGGAAATGTCCCGGTGCGCAGGGCACCGCAGACATCGCAGAGGAGAGTCCGATGGACGAGATCCAGCCCTTCACCATCGCGGTCGGCGAGGCCGACCTCGACGACCTCCGGCGTCGCCTGGACGACGTCCGCTGGCCCGACGAGTCCCCGGCCGACGGGCGCGAGCGCGGCATCCGGCTGTCGGAGGTGCGCGCGCTGACCGACCGCTGGCGCAGCGGGTTCGATTGGCGAGCGCACGAGGCGCGCCTGGCCCGGATTCCTCAGTTCGTCACCGAGATCGACGGGCAGAGGATCCACTTCTTCCATGCGCGGTCGGCGCAGGAGGACGCCCCCGTGCTGCTGCTCACCCACGGGTACCCGAGCTCCAACGTCGAGTTCGCGCGGCTGATGGAGCTGCTGACCTCGACCGGATCGGGACCGTCGTTCCACGTCGTGGCGCCTTCGCTCCCCGGATACGGGTTCTCGACGCCGCTGAGCGGGGCGGGGTGGGCGATGGGCCGCACGGCGCGGGCGTGGGTGGAGCTCATGCGCCGCCTCGGGTACGACCGATACGGAGTGCACGGCGGGGATGTCGGCGCCGGCGTCTCGGGCATGGTCGCCGGCCTCGACCCCGAGCACGTCACGGGCGTGCATGTCGTCACCGATCCGATGACGGCCGCGAACACCGCGACGTTCCTTCCCGGACTCGCCGACCGGCTCGACGCCGACGACCCGGTCGACCGGCTCATCCTGGACCGGATGGTGGAGTTCCGCGACGACGCCTCCGGGTACCTCGCGATCCAGAACACGCGCCCGCAGACGATCGGGTACGGACTGATCGACTCGCCGGTGTTCCTGCTCGCGTGGATCGCCGAGAAGCTCGAGGACTGGACGGATGTCGAGCTCGACGTCGACCAGATCCTCACGCTCGTCTCGGTGGCGTGGTTCGGCAGGGCGGGCGCATCTGCGGCGCACACGCTGTACGACCAGGCCCACTCCCACGAGTGGGGCCTGCCGACGAACGTGCCGCAGGCGATGATGGTGTTCGGGGCGGACCCGACGGTGCGACGTGTGCTGCCGTTCCCCGACGACGGGCGCTGGACCGAGTGCGACCGGGGCAGGCACTTCCCCGCGATGGAACTGCCCGACCTCCTCGCGGACGACCTGCGCGCGTTCTTCGGACCGCTGCGCTGAGCGCGTCGAGTCGCGTCGACCCGCCGGTCAGCCGATGAGTCCCACGAGCGCGTCGAGGCCCATGCCGTAGTTGATGCGGATCGTCGGCAGCGCGAGCTTGTCGGTTCCGATCGTGACATAGCCGGGCTCGATCGTGCGAGCCATCTCCCACCCGGCCTGGCGGAGTCCTTCCTTCGCGGTGTCGTTGTGGTGGCCGAAGGGGTACGCCATGACCTCTTTCACGCCGAGCACGCCGGCGGAAGCCTCCATGTCGGCCACGATCTCGGGCACCGACCAGTTGACGATGCGCCCGTCGCCGTTCGCGCCGGCCTGGTGCATGTCGTGGGTGTGCGAACGCCGCAGCACGTACGGGTTGGGGGCCGGATCCTGGCGGTACGCCGTGATCATGAACGACGTCGCCAGCACCTTGTACTTCTCGACGACGGGTGCCGCGAGGTCGAACCAGGTCTGGTCGGCGTCGTCGTCGGTCACGATCACGGAGTGGTTGGGCAAGAACAGGCGCCCGTCGATGAACGCCGACAGCTCGTCCCACGTCGGCAGGTAGAAGCCCGTCGAGGCGATGTGGTTCATGTGCGCGTCGAAGTCGCCGATGTACGCGTAGTTGCCGCGCAGCCAGCCGCTCTCGCCCTCGGGCTTGGTGGTGAACTGGTGATACATGAGGATCGGGATGCGGGCGTTCTCGGCGGCGTTCTGCTCGGGGCTCATCCACGCGCCGTGCAGGGTGATGCGCCGGTCCGTGCACGCGACGAGCTCCGACCCGTTCACCCGGCCCGGGATCGCGTACGCCGCGGCATCCTCGGGGGTCGCATACCAGCCGGCGAACACGAGGCCGTCGCGCGATGGGATGGGCAGCGCCGCATACAACGTGCCCTGCGTCTGCAGCATCGGAGCGTCGGCGATGCCCTCGCCCGCGAAGCTCACGGCGCACGCCGCCGGGTCGGTGGTGCCGGCGAGAAGCTGCTCTTCGGCGGTGAGGGGAGTGGGGTCGGGCGTTGGCGCCGGGGCCCCTGCGGCGGGGGACGTCGGCGCGGCCTCGGGCTCGGCATCCGCGGCCTGCCGCGCGAGGGCGATCGCCGTGACCGTGCCGGCGACGGCGAGCAGCACGAGCACGCCCGTCGAGAAGACGAGCGCGCGCCGACGGCGCACGCGTTTCGACGGGCGCTGCGGCGCGCCCGTGCCGGATGTGGCCATACGACTCCCCATGCGTTGGACCCCGCATCCCCACACGCGGTCGTTGAGGGGATGCTACCGGGATGCCGGCGCCGCCTCCCGCCCGCCGCGCGGGGCTCAGCGACCTCGCATCGGCGAGCACGGTGCCGCGGTGCTCGGCTAAGCTCGGCTGCCGTGCTGCCTGTGGACTGGATCGAACATCGCCGCGCCGACAGCGAGGTCCTCGGGTGGATGCTCGCCGACGGCGAGGGCTTCCGCGTCTTCGACCTGCTCGGCCGAGAGCGCACGGACGCCCCGGTGGACTGGCTCGCCGCGGAAGAGCTGCTCGACGCGCTCGGCATGGGCTACCTCGCCGACCGCTGGACGCTCCGCTTCGCCGACGGCTCGGAGCGGCCGGTGCGCATCGCCGAGGCGAGTCCGCGCGGCGTCGTCGTGGTGGCGGACGAGTACGGCGCGGCGTCGGCGGTCGGGGCCGATCCCGAGCGCTTCCGGCTGCCGTTCCCGGTAGGCGACGACCTGACGCCCCGCTGACGCGACGCTGCCCGGCGACCGAGGTCACCGGGCAGCGTCGCGCTGTCGTCGAGCGTCAGCCCTGGGCCGCGGCGAGAGCCGTCAGGGCCTCCACCAGTGCCGAATCCGCAGCCGCACCCGACTTGCGTGCGGCGTTGGCGAGATGGTCGAGCACCGACTCGGTGTTGCCCTTGGCGGCGAGCATCTCGGCCTTGTCGACGTGCCTGCGGACGTCGGCCAGGGCCTTGCCCGTCAGCGTGCCGGCACGCTCGGCCTGGTCGACGTACGAACGCACCACCGCGAAGCTCGGCGCGTGGACGAGCTTCGTCTGCAGCTGCGCATTGAACTCGGCCAGCTGGATCTCTCCGGCCGCCGCGATCTCGTTCGCCGACATCATCGCGCTCGGGGTGAGTCCGAGCGTCTCGAAGCCGCGCGCGATCTCGCTGCCGAGCACGTTGCCGTTGTACCAGTACGTCGACCAGTACCCGCCGAGGTTGAGCCCTGTCGCGTTCGGCTCGTCGATGGGTCCGCGGTCGAGGTACGCGATCTCGACCGGGTTCGCGGTGTCGGTGAAGTCGATCACCGACAGGCCGCCCTGGTACCAGGCCTGCACGAGGATGTCGCGGCCGGGCACCGGCACGATCGACCCGTTGTGCGCCACGCAGTTCTCCTGCGTCGTCTGCACCGCCGGCAGCTTGTAGTAGCTGCGGAACTCGAGCTTGCCGTCGACGATGTCGAACAGCGCGTTCGCGCCCCACTCCGGCCGGTCCGTCACGCGGCAGCGGGCCGACGTGCCGCCGCCCCACTCGTCGGTGAAGATCACCTTCGTGCCGTCGTTGTTGAACGTCGCGGAGTGCCAGTACGAGAAGTTCGGGTCGGCGACCGCGTCCAGGCGAACCGGGTTCGCCGGATCGGAGATGTCGAGCAGGATGCCGTTGCCCTGGCACGCGCCGGCGGCCAGCCCGATTTCGGGATACGCCGTGATGTCGTGGCACGTGTTGGTGTTCGGCAGCGGGCTGTACGGCACCCCGGAGGGGTGGAGCGTTCCCGACAGCGTGTTCTGCAGCCCGTTGTACGCACCCGTGACCGGGTCGGAGAAGATCCGCGGCTGGCTGACGATCGCTGCCGTCTCGGGAGCCGCCAGCGGCACCTTGATGACGTCGATGCGCCACTGCGTCGGGTTGCCGGTCGTGACCGGGGCCTGTGTGTTCGACGAGACGTTCTCGCATCCGGCGAGCTCGGCGCCCGACCGGACGTTCGACGTGCCCGAGTTGTAGATGTACACGTTCGCCGGGTCGTCGGGGTCGGTGACCAGGGTGTGCGTGTGCGATCCACGGCAGGTCTGCACGCCCGGCAGCTGCACCGGGTTGTCGATATCGCTGATGTCGAAGATGCGCACGCCGCGGAAGCGCTCAGGGTTGACTGCTCCCGGGGCTCCCTGCGTGCCGCAGTCGATGCGGCCGCGCGTCTCCTCGACCGACATGAACAACAGGTCGCCGTAGACCGAGACGTCGCCCTGTCCTCCCGGACACACGAAGGCGCTGCGCAGCGTCGGGGCTCCGGCATCCGTCACGTCGTAGACCTGGAAGCCGTTGAAGTTGCCGACGATCGCGTGGTCGCCGGTGAAGGCGAGGTCGGAGTTGACGAACCCGAAGTTGCCGGGCGCGGCGTCGAACGGTGCGACGCGCGGAAGGCTGGCGAGCAGGTCGATGTTGCTGGCCGCCAAGCCGGCGTCGAAGTAGCCCGGCGCGAGGCCGACGCGAGGGTCGGCCTCCTCGTCGGCGGCGGTGGCCGTGGCGGTGGCGGTCAGCACCGACGCACCGAGCAGGATCGCTCCTGTTGCGGCGAGCGCGCGTCTGCGCCATCGCGTCGATGAACGGGTGATCTTCATTGAACGTGCCCCTCTCCCTGCGCTTTCGGACGGAGGCCTCCGAAGGCGTCCGCGCACGGCGACGTGCGGGGGCGCGGCCCTGGGGAGGCCGATGGTCGGAATCTATCGGTGCGAGAGGCCTCCTGGCTAGGATCGGACTCCGGGCACTTCGAGTACCCGCCGCCGGTGTCGGAGGAGCGTTCTGTGTCGCCAGTCGCCGCTCGTATGAGCGTTATGCTCGCCGCCATGCTGGCGCTGACCGCGTGCACTGCAGCAGAGCCGACTCCGCGGCCCACGTCGACGGCGCCGGTCGTGCAGCTCGGCGCTCCCGGCGAAGACAACCGCACGCTCTCGCCCGACGAACAGCTCGCGCTCGGCGAGTCCGAGCCGCACACCGCGGCCGACGTCGCGTTCGTGCGCGACATGCTGCACCACCACGCCCAGGCTCTTGAGATGACGGGCTATGTGGAGGATCGCACCACGGACTCCGGCATCCGTCTGCTGGCGGCGAGGATGCAGATCAGCCAGGAGGACGAGATGGGCCAGCTCGAGACGTGGCTGCAGACGCGGGGGGAGCCGGTGCGGGATCCGGATGCCGCGCACGACGCGCACGCGCTGATGCCGGGCATGCTCACCGAGGAGGAGCTCGCCGCGCTCGAGGCAGCGGAGGGTGAGGCCTTCGACGAGCTGTTCCTGCGGTCGATGATCCGCCACCACGAGGGAGCACTCGTCATGATCGCGGATCTCTTCGCGAGCCCCCACGGCGCGGAGCAGGAGCTCGCACAGCTCGCGAACCACTTCGACTCCGACCAGCGCGTCGAGATCGCGCGGATGTCGAGCATGCTGTCGGAGCTCGCCGGCTGACGAATTCACCCCTAGGGTGAAGGATCTCCTCGCCCTCCGGGAGTCCGCATAGAGTGAGCGTCGGACTCGACTGTGGGACGTACCGGGGGGCACGGACTGAGCGTGAGATGCAGACGCGACGCGTGAGCGACGTCGTCCGCGAGCTCGAGGCGATTGCACGCGACGAGCGGTGGGACGACCTGGCGGCCGTCGTCGACGACAGATTCTTCGCCTACCTGTTGCGCGCGCCGGAGGCGCTGCGGCATGCGCTCGAGGCGGTGCCCGAGGGGTGGTTGCAGGCCCACCCCCGGTATCTCCTCGCCCGCTCTCTCGCGCGTGCCCGACAGTCGCTCGGACTCCTCGACGACCGCGACCTCGTGATCTTCCGCGAGTGGGTGCAGTCCCAGGCGCACCCGGCGACGAGAGACCGGCTCGGGGTGCTCACCGGTTCGCTGCGTCACCAGATGGCCGCCGGACGCGTCGAGGACGCCAGCGCCACCGCGTCCGAGATCTTCGCGGCGATCGACCACGCCACCGACAGTGCGGGATTCCACGACGTCCTCGCCCCCGTGCTCATCCGCGCGGGGACGGCGAAGCTGCTCGCGGGCGACGTGTCCAGCACGATCGCGTCGTATTCCGAGGCGCTGCGGTGGACGCGCGTGCGCGCGGACAACCCGTTCGAGCGGGTCGCGTCGCAGCATCTCGCCCTGGCATACGCCGTCGCCGGCAACTACGCGAAGGCCGACCGTGAGCTGCGGGACGCATCCGAGGAAGGCGACGAGCTGCCCGGCGCGGAGGTCGCCGCGTACGCCCGGGCCCTCATCGCGATCGGCCGGCTGAATCGAGAGGATGCCGCCGCCCTCGTCGCGCGGACGGAGAGCGTCGGTGCGACGAGCGAGCTGACGTGGATGCGCGTCCATGTCCGGGCGAGGCACGCCCTCTATTGGGGCGACCGCGACCTGATGGTGCACGAGGTCGAGGACTACCTGCTGGCACATCGAGGTCTCACCAGGCCGGGGTCGATGGCCGGTGACCACCTGCGTGCGGATCTCGCTGACCTCTATCAGGCGCTCGGGAACCTCCCGGCGGCGGAGCACGTGCTCGGGACCCGCGGGGTGAGCCCGACCCATCGATCGGTGCTGACCTCGCGCTCGCGACTGCATCTGCTGAGGGGAGAGCAGGAACGGGCACTGGCGCACCTCGCCGAGGCGGAACAGCTGACGGGCGGCCGGGTGCATTTTCTCGCGAGCTGGCGTGTGCTGCAGGCGAGCGCCGGTCAGGCCATGGGCGATGCTGTCGATGCCGCGTCTCTTCGCGCGGTCGCCCTCGCGCTGGAGCACACGCACGCGTTCGATGCCCTGGTCGAGGGCTCGCCCGAGGTGCGCGCCGGCGTTGCCCGTCACCTGAGGTCGGAGCTCTCCGCGCTGCCCGACGTGTACGCCCCGCCGCCGACACGGGCGACTCTCACGCCGCGCGAGCGCGAGGTGCTCGGAGCGCTCCGCGAGCACACCTCCATCAAGGCTGTCGCGGCGGCCCTGCACGTGTCGCCGAACACCGCCAAGACGCACCTGCGCGCGCTCTACCGCAAGCTCGGTGCGAGCGGTCGCGAGCAGGCGCTGCGCATCGCCTCCTACCGGTTCGACGAGGTCACCCAGAATCTCACCCCGGGGTGAGATTGGGGACACCAAGGGGTGAATTACTCCGACTCGTTTCCAGGCAGCGCCTTCCTGGGAATTGACTGGACGCGACCGCGGTCACACCGACCGTGATCAGTCGAAGCTCGGCGCCGAACGCATAGCGGCGCCATTCGGGGGGCGAAATGCAGCAGTATCGGATGTTCGAAGCAGGTCGACGGCGCCAGTCCGAGACCCACGCACGGATCTGGCGGCAGGCATCGGTTGCGCTGACAGCTGTCGTGTCGGTGGTCGTCGGAGCGATGTCAGCGGTCGTGCCTGCTTCGGCGGCCGAGGCCTTCTCGTGGAGCGGCACGAGCATGGATGCCGCCGCCACCCGCGGCGTCGAGACGGCCGCGCCGCCGACCGGTGCCAAGGCCGCAGGCCTCATCCAGCCGAAGATGGCGCCCGGCAACCCGGGCGTGCCCTCTGATCCGACGGTCCTCTTCGAGGAGGACTTCGAGAACGTGCCGGGCACGGCTCCGGTCATCCTCGACGACTACGTCAGCGTCGACGGCCACACCTATACGGCGGCTCCCCTGTGGCTGTCGAACTGCAACGGCGTCATCGTCAACTTCAACATCCCCTACACGACACTCGGCAACTGCGTCTCGCCCGTCAGCTCGGCGAACCTGCGTCAGCTCGTCTACGCACTCGGCGTTCACGGGGGCGCCGCCGACGCCAACTCAAACGACGCCGTCTCGGCCTATACCGAGAACAATCCCGGCGTGAACGCGGTCGAGTTCGAGACGGTGGAGCCGCTCCCGCTCGCGACCGCTTCCGGCCGCTTCCTCACGTTCAGCGTCGACACCGCTGCGAAGAACTGCCAGGTGTCGCCGCCGCTGTACCAGTTCTCGTTCGTGTCCGACGCCGGCACCGCGACACCGGTGGGAGGGCAGCTCAACGCCTGCTCCTCCGGCGCGACAGTCCCGGCTCCCGCGGTCGGGGGCGTCGCCGCGACCGCGGTCAGTGTCGGCACCTACACCTCGAACGGCTCTGTGCTGTTCGACGGTGCCTCGCTCGGCATCCGCATGGCGAACGCCAACGGAAGCGGGGTGGGCAACGACGCCGCGTTCGACAACATCCGCATCCTCGATGTCACTCCGCAGCTCGACAAGGCGTTCTCGCCCACGACGGTCTTCGTCGACGGTGTCTCGACGCTGACCTTCACCGTCACGAACACGAGCGAGCTCGCCGCCAAGGCGGGCTGGGGCTTCACCGACACGTTGCCCGAAGGTCTCGTCATCGCGGAGGATCCGAACGTGGCCGGTTCGTGTGTCGCCACCACTACCGCGCCGGCCGGTGGAAACACGATCGAGGTCGCCGCCGGGAACCTGCCCGCGGGAGTCGCGTCGTGCACCATCTCGGTCGAGGTGACGGCGGCCGCCGCCGGCACCTACACCAACGGACCCGGCAATGTCACCGAGACGGGCCTCAACCCGCCCGCCGACACGACGCTCACCGTGGAGATGCCGGTGCAGTGTGCACCCGGTGGCACGCTCGTCCCCGTCGACCTCATCCAGAACCCGAGCTTCGAGAGCCGTACCCAGGATTTCCAGAACTCGGCGGCGAACTCGATCAACTACGCCACGGGATGGCATGACAGCCATTCGACAGGGGGCCAGTACCACGTCTTCTCGCCGACGTTCGACTCTGGACCTGCGGCCGGGTCGATGCCGATCCGGGCTGGTGCGGACGGGTACGGATTCATGGGTGGTCACTCGAGCCTGCCCGACGTGGGTGAGGGGGCGACGAACACCCTGATCGCCCCCTTGGACCCGCTGTCGACATACGTCGGGTACTTCTCGTTGGCTGCGGGCGGCTACTCGCGGCAGGGCGACGGATACATGCAGTTCTTCGGGGTCAGCGATCCCGAAGTCGGACACATCCCGGCCGTGAACGTGGTGGCCCCGACGGCAGCCAACAGTGAGCTGCTCTTCAGCACCCCTGTCGTCGAGTTCCCCGGGGTGGGCGTTACGCCGCAGTGGGAGCGGATTCCGTTCACGCTGAATGCAGACCAGGCGTGGCCGTACTTGCGTGTCGAGGTCCGGAACGCAAACCCTGCGAACAACGGGACGGTCGCCGGTCAGGTCTGGATGAACTTCGATGACTTCCACCTGTTCGAGTGCCAGTTCGATGTGGATCTCGGGGACGCGCCCGCCACATACGGCACGGATCTGGCTGCCAATGGCGCCCGGCACAACATCGTGCCGGGAACCCAGCTCGGTGGGAGCATCGACGGGGAGACCGACGGTCAGCCCAACGCGGCCGCTGACGGCGATGGTGCCGACGAGGACGGCGTGGTGTTCAACCCCGCCCTGGGCTATGCCACTCCGACGCTGCGGACGGGGCTCGACCCGGCGTCGCTGCAGCCGATCGAGAACACGCTCGGGGTGGAGGCATCCGCTGACGGGTTCGTGAGCGCCTGGGTCGACTGGAACCAGGACGGCGCCTTCACCGATGACGAGCGGGTCGCCAACGCGCAGCCGGTGACGGCGGGAACGAACGAGGTGTCGTTCGTGCAGGGCGTCAACCCCGCCGCCATCTCCACGTTCGTCCGCGTCCGCTATTCGACGGATGCCGCGTCCATCGCCACGCCGACCGGCGCCGCGCCGGACGGCGAGGTCGAGGACTACGAGGTGCTCATCGAGCGCTTGGTCCAGCCCGACGGGTGTGTCGTGTCGGGTGCGCAGTACTACGCCTTCACCTACCCCCAGCCGGTGAACCTGACCGGCAACGGGAGTGTGGGTTCGTCGGCGCTGTTCCAGAACGTCTCCGTTGTCGACGGCGTCGCCGTCGACATGCTCGCGGAGGTGATCGCCGGCTCGAACAGCATCTCTCAGTTCCCGCCGAACGGCTTCATCCGCAGCGGCGCGGATGACGCCGGATGGCTGATCTTCGCTGATTCGACGATCAGGTACTCCTTCTTCGAGGCAGGGACGACGACACCCGTCGACATCAACGGCGTCTTCACGGTCACTGACATGGACGACAACGAGAGCGCCACGTTCTCCCTCGCGGACCTCGCCTCGTACGCGGTGACCGAAGGTTCCGCCGTAGGCATCGTGGAATCAGGCGGCTCCGTCACATTCGATGGCAACGGCAACTGGACCCAGGATCCCGAGAGCCGATTCCAGTTCGTTCTCGAAGGCCAGAGCACATTCGATGTGCGCTGGCGGGGTGGATCGAACTCCGGCTTCGCCTTCGACGGCGACGGTGACTTCTCGATCGACCCGCCGGCGTGCTCCGACTTCGGCGACGCGCCCGACAGCTACGGCACGACGGCCGCCGCGAACGGTGCGCGGCACCAGATCACGCCGGGCGTGACCCTCGGCGACGAGATCGACTTCGACCCGGACGGACAGCCGACGGCCGACGCCGCCGGTGACGACGCGAACCGCGTCGCCGACGAGGACGGCGTCGCGGATCCGATCGTCGTGACGATCGGCGACGAGACCGCGGTGACGGTGTCGGCGACGAACAGCACGACCGGGGCCGCGACGCTCGCGGGCTGGATCGATCTGGACGGCAGCGGCACCTTCGACGCGGCCGAGCTGGTCACCGTTCCGGTCCCGGCGAGCTCGGGGACCGCGGACTACGTGCTCACGTTCCCGGTGGGAACGGTGACGGCCGACACGTTCGCGCGCTTCCGGCTCTTCCCGGCGTCGGTCACGGCCTTCCTGCCGACCGGTGCCGCGCCTGCGGGCGAGGTCGAGGACTATGCGGTGGCCGTCGTCGAGCGCGAGCTGTCGATCGAGAAGTCCTCCGACATGACGGCGGACTCGCGCGTCGGGGACGACATCACCTACACGGTGACCGTGACGAACACCGGGACCGGTGATTACACCGATGCCGACCCTGCTGTCGTCTTCGATGACCTCGCCGGTGTACTGGACGACGCGGACTACAACGGCGATGCGATGGCTGAGGCATCCGACGGCTCGGATGTCGCCGACCCGGCATTCGTGGCGCCGTCGTTCCTCTTGTGGTCGGGTCCGCTGGCTGCGGGTGAGTCGGTGACGATCACGTACACCGTCACCCTCGCGGCTGGCGGCGATGGCACCGTGCGGAACGTGGCGTGGGAGCCGACGACCCCGCCGGAGCCGGGTGTGCCGCCGGCGGATGTCCCGGCGTGCGACCCGCCGACCCAGGAGGGCACCGACCCGGTGACGGGTGAGGCGTGTGGTTTCGCCGAGGCGGAGCTGCCCAAGCTCAGCGTCGTGAAGACGTCGGACACGACCGATCTCCCGGCTGACGGCGCAACCGTGACGTACACGGTGACGGTGACGAACGACGGTCCGGGTGACTTCTCGGAGGACGCGCCCGCCACGATGACCGACGACCTGAGCGACGTGCTCGACGACGCCGCGTTCGGTGACATCCTGACCCCGGCCGACGGTGCGGAGTTCGATGCGGCCGCTGAGCAGGTCACGTGGTCGGGTCCGCTCGCGGCAGGCGAGTCGATCGACATCAGCTACACCGTCGTCTATGACGCGACGACCGGTGACAACGTGCTGCTGAACCGCGCGTGCGTCCCGGCCGATGACGCGACCGATCCGGAAGCGGCGTGCGATTTCGTGCAGATCCCGGCCGCGGAGCTGGTGATGGACAAGACGGTGGATCCGGCCGACGGCACCACGGTCGTCGCCGGTCAGGAGGTCACCTACACGCTGACGTTCCAGAACATCGGGCAGTCGCCCGCCGCCGTCGACGCCGTGGACACGCTGACCGATGTCCTGGATGACGCGACGCTGACGGGCGGTCCGACGGCGGATGCCGGGCTCACGGCAGCGCTCAGCGGCGATGAGCTCGCGGTCACGGGTGACGTCCCGGTGGGGGAGACGCTGACCGTGACCTACACGGTGACGGTCGACGCGTACGCGGATCAGGGCGACCACGTGCTCGGGAACGTGCTGAGCAATGCCGACGGCTCATGCCCGCCGGAAGGCTGCCCCGAGACGGAGAATCCGATCCGCCACCTGTCGGTGGAGAAGTCGGCCGACCCCGTCGAGGGTGTGCAGCCCGGTGATGTGGTGACCTACACGGTGACCGTGACGAACGACGGTGAAGCCGACTACACGGTCGACGCTCCCGCGGTCATCAGCGATGACATGACGGACGTCCTGGACGACGCGACCTACAACGGCGACGCGGTGGCCGTGACGAACGACGGCTCGCTCGTGCCGGCACCGGTGTTCGCCTCTCCGACGCTGACGTGGTCGGGTGCGCTGCCGGTCGACGGAGTCGTGACGATCACGTACTCGGTGACGGTGACGAACCTCGGCGATCACGACCTGGTCAACAGCGCCGGGCCCGTGTGCGCCGCGCCCGAGATCTGCGACCCGCCGACTGTCGTCGAGGTACTGCTGCCCTCGATCGTCCCGGCGAAGTCGTCCGACCCGGCATCCGGTGAAGGCGTCGAGGCCGGTGACGTCATCACCTACACGCTGACGTTCACCAACGAGGGCCAGGCGACGGGGGACGTGAACACGACCGACGACCTGACGGACGTGCTCGACGACGGCACGATCACGTCGGACCCGGTCGTCGATGACGCCCACGCCGACGAGATCACCGCGGTGTTCGACGCCGACGCGCAGACGATCGTGATCGCGGGCCCGCTCGCGCCGGGCGAAACCGCGACAGTGACGTACGAAGTCACCATCGGGGCGGACGGCGAGCGCGGCGACAACGTCGCACGCAACGTCGCGACTCCCGAGGTGCCGCCGTTCGTGCCGCCGGCGGACTGCGACCCGGTGGACTGCCCGCCGTTCGTTCCGCCGACCACGGAGCACCCGATCGGCGAGCTGGTCATGGACAAGTCCGTCGCGCCGGCGTCGGGCACGACGGTGGATGCCGGACAGCAGGTCGTCTACACGCTCACGTTCTCGAACACCGGCGAGGCGCCGGTGACGGTCGACGCGCTCGACGACTTGTCGGACGTGCTGGACGATGCGACCCTCACCGCGGGTCCCACCGCGGGTGCACCGCTGGCGGCGGCCCTCGCCGGGGACGAGCTGTCGGTGACGGGTGAACTGGCGGTGGACGCCGTGGTGACGGTGACCTACACGGTCACGGTGAACGCATTCGCCGACCAGGGCGACCACGTGCTGGGGAACGTCCTCGGCTACGCGGACGGCACCTGCCCGGCCGACGACTGCCCGTCGACGGAGAACCCGATCCGCCACTTCTCGGTGGACAAGTCGGCGTCCCCGGTCGATGCGGTCAACACCGGCGACGTCGTGACCTACACCGTGACGGTCACGAACGACGGCGCCGCGGACTACACGGCCGAGATCCCGGCATCCGTCACGGACGACATGACGGACGTGCTCGACGACGCCACGTACAACGACGACGCGTCGGCCGTCATCGCCGGGGTCACCGTGACCCCGCCGGCGTTCAGCGCGCCGACGCTGTCGTGGTCGGGTGCGCTGCCGGCAGGCGAGACCGCCACGATCACGTACAGCGTGACGGTGACGAACCTCGGCGACCACGACCTCGTCAATGTCGCCTCGCCGGTGTGCGCCGACGGCGTGATCTGCGACCCGCCGACACCGCCGGTGGAGGTGCTGCTGCCGTCCATCGTGCCGGCGAAGTCGTCCGACCCCGAGTCGGGCGCGGCAGTCAACGCTGGTGATGTGATCACCTACACGCTGACCTTCACGAACGAGGGTCAGGCGGCGGGTCCGGTGGACTCGACGGATGACCTGTCCGATGTGCTGGATGACGCGGAGGTGACCTCCGAACCGGTGGTCGAGGGTGACGGCGTGACCGCGCAGCTGGATCTGGAGGCGCAGGAGATCCGGGTGACGGGTGACCTCGCTCCCGGTGCGACGGCGACCGTGACGTACCAGGTGACGGTGCTTCCGGACGGCGAGCGCGGCGACGACATCGCCGGCAACGTGCTGACGCCGGATGTGCCGCCCTACCAGCCCGATCCGGACTGCGAGGTCGATTGCGTGCCGCCGTTCGTTCCGCCGGCCACGGAGCACCCGATCGGCGAGCTGGACGACTGGAAGACCGTCGATCCGGCCTCGGGCGGCACCGTGCAGCCCGGGCAGCAGGTGACGTACACGCTGCACTTCCAGAACACCGGCGAGGCGGTGGTTCCGGTGAGCCGGGACGACGTCCTCACCGGGGTGCTCGACGACGCCACGATCACGGCCGCGCCGGTGGCGAGCGATGCCGCGCTGACGGTATCGGATGTCGCGGACGGGCGCTTCTCGGTGACCGGTGCCCTCGAGCCGGGCCAGGTCGTGACGGTGTCGTACACCGTGACGGTGAACGCGGACGGGCAGCGTGGTGATGACCGCCTCGGCAACTTCCTGGTGGATGCCGGAGAGGAGCCGCCGGCCACGTGCGAACCGGCTGACGCGGAGCGGGCGGACTGCACGATCAACCACGTGTCGAACGTGGTGGCGTCGAAGTCCTCCGACCCGGCGTCGGGAACGGCGCTTCCGCAGGGTGCCTCGGTCACGTACACGCTCACGTTCGAGAACGTGTCGGCGAATCCGGATGCCGCGGCCGCCGCGATCGACTACACCGACCACTTGGGCGATGTGCTCGATGACGCCACGCTGACGAACGGTCCCGTCTCGTCCGAGGCCGCGGTGACCGCGACACGGTCGGGGAACGCGATCCAGGTCACCGGAGAGGTCGCATCGGCCGACACGGTCACGGTCACCTACACCGTGGTGGTGAAGGCGTACGACCAGCAGGGCAACCATGCGCTGGGCAACGTGATCGCGATCACCGGTGAAGACCCGGTGTGTGCCGCGGGCAGCCCGCTGTGCACGCGGCACGACCTCACCCCGCCGCCGCCGCTGGCGGTGACCGGTGGTGACATCGCCTGGACCGCGGCCTACACCGGGATCGGCCTGCTGATCCTCGGTGCCGGAGCGTTCCTGATCGCACGCCGTCGTCGCGCCGACGCCTCGGCGAGCGGATCCACCCGGTCCTGAGGCATCCCGCGCTCGACACGGGACTCCCCCAGCCGACGCGGCTGGGGGAGTCTCTGCGTGACGAGAGCACGCAGCGCGCACGGCTGAGTACGCTGGCTCGCATGACGACGCTCGTGCTCACCGTGGTCGGCGACGACCGCGCCGGACTGGTCGCGGCGGTCGCCGATGTGGTCGGCAACCACGGCGGGAACTGGGAGAACAGCCAGCTGGCCGAACTATCGGGGGCGTTCGCGGGGATCATCGAGATCTCGGTCGCACCCGAGCGCGCCGATGAGCTGCGCGAGGCGCTCGCCGTGCTCGACGGCCTGCTCACCGTGGCGGTGCACGCCGGTTCCGAGGGGGCCCAGCGGGAGCCCGACCCGGTGTCGGCGCGCGGGCTCGTCCTCGAGGTGGTCGGCAACGACCACCCCGGGATCGTGCGCGACATCTCATCGGTGCTGCGCGCCCACGGCGTGAGCATCGACCGCATGACGACCACGACGCGCGAGGCCGCGATGTACGGCGGCCGGCTCTTCGAAGCGACGGTCGCGGCGCGGGTCCCGGCATCCGTCGATCTCGACGCGCTCACCGCAGAGCTCGAGCGCCTCGCGACCGAGATCCAGGTCGACGTCACGCTCGACGCCTGACGCGCCTCACGCCCCGGCAGGTCGCCCGACGATCATTCTGGATGCCACTCATGACAACGGAGTGCAACCAAAGGGTTGCGGTGTTCCAACAAGGTGTGCAACTCTGTGGTTGCACTGACCGCTTTGAAGGGAGCACAATCATGAGCATGACCATCAACCCCTCGTCGATCGTCGACGAGGACGCATTCGCCGTCACCCGCACCATCCGCATCTCCGCTCCGGTCGAGAAGGTGTGGGCCGCGGTCACCGAACCCGAGCACGTGTCACGATGGTTCGGCCGCCTCGACCTCGATGGCCGCGGCGCCGGAGCGGCGGGAACTCTGTCGTTCGAGGGCTATGGCGCGGTGCCGATCCGCGTCGAGTCGATCGACGCGCCGCGTACCGTGACGTACCGGTGGGGCAACGACGACGCGAGCCCGAGCCGGCCCGCCCACCTCGACGACTCCACCTCGACCGTCTTCACCTTCACCCTGGTCGAGGTCGACGGCGGCACCGAGCTGACGGTGGTCGAGCGCGGGTTCGAGGTGACGTCGGATCCAGCGTTCAACCTCGCCGAGCACGGCAAGGGTTGGAACGACGAGCTCGACAAGCTCGTGGCGCTGCTCGAGAGCGAGACGGTGTGACCGAGACGCTCGTTCCCGTGTTCGCCGCGCTCGGCGACGACACCCGGTGGAGCATCCTCCAGGCGCTCGGCGAGACGGATGCCTCGGCATCCGCCCTCGCCGGGCGTCTGCCGGTGTCGCGCCAGGCGATCGCGAAGCACCTCGCGGTGCTGCAGGAGGTCGGGCTGGTGGAGTCGGTGCGCGTCGGACGTGAGGTGCGCTACCGCGTCGTCGGTGCGCAGCTGGCGGCCACCGCCCGGCGACTCGAGGCCGTCGGCGCCGAGTGGGACCGCCGCCTGGCCGCGATCAAGGACATCGCCGAATCGCTGTGACGCCTGGCGTTCAGCCCTCCGACCAGGCTACGCGAGCGCGCGCTCGCGGTGGGTCTGGCGCCACGTCGATGGCGGCATCCCGAAGTTCCGGCGGAACGCCCTGCTGAATCCTTCGTCGGAGCCGTAGCCGAGCTCGCGAGCCACTGTCGAAACCGGCAGTCCCGATTCGAGCATCCGCTTCGCGGTGTTCATCCGCACCTCGGTGACGTAGCTGGCGGGCGTGCTTCCCAGAGCGGCGCGGAACCGCTCTGCGAACACCGAGCGCGACATCGCCCCCACCGATGCGAGCAGCTCGACGGTCCAGTCGCGTCCCGGCTCGTCGTGGATCGCCTCGACCACGCGGTCGAGGAACGGATCCTTCGCGACGGACGGCCATCCCTCGGGCGCGCAGCCGTTCTCGGCCCACGCGCGGATCACCGAGAGCAGGACGGTGGTCGCCATCATGCGGCAGATGACGGGGTCGCCGGAGCGCAGCGCGCACGCATCGGGGTCGACGATGCCCATGTTCGCCGCCAGAGCCGCTGCGGCCGGCTCGAGGCCCGCGAAGTCGGTCACGGTGACGAGGTCCGGCACGACCACTGGGACTCCGCGCGCGGTGTCGGAGAGCTCCAATTCGAAGACGACCAGCGATGCGGTGGCGTCCGGCTCGAGTGCGAACCGGCGGGAGCCGAACGTGATGAGGGCGTCGCCGGCGACGAGGAGGGCGCGGTCGCCTCGGGCGGTGACGGAGATCTGGTGCGACCCGCGGTCGATGTCGAGCCGGCAGCCGCTGCCGAGGGGAGGATGCCCGCGCACGCTGCCCTCGGCGACGTAGACGAGCGTCACGGAATCCGAGGAGATCGGCAGGAAATCCCCTGCTGCCAGCTCGATTCGACGGGCAACGCCCAGGCGCACGTCGATCGAGGAGAGCACCTGAGCGAGCGCATCCGAGTCGACCACTGCCATGCGATGGCGCAACGTGCGGGCGGCGATGCCTATTCCGGAACGGCGAACCGGCAGGACGATCGCCGGGGCGCGACTCGCGCGCGCCGGAGGATCAGCCGCGGACGCGATTCGACGCGCCGAAGAGCACCGCTCCCACGAGAAGCATCGCGGCACCGATCACGTAGACGAGCTCGACGCCGACGTTGTCGACGAGGAGGCCGCCGAGCGCGGCGGCGATGGCGATCGCACCCTGGAACCCCACGACCACGAGGCTTCCGCCGGCTTCCAGGCGGTCCGGCATGCGGTGTCCGATCCAAGTGTTCACCACGATCAGCCAGGACGCGAAGAAGAAGCCCCACACGAATGCGACGACGGCGACGGCGGCCACCGAGCCGGAGAGGAGCAGCATCGCGGCCACCGCGACGGCGATGACGACCGGGGTGAAGACTGCGAAGAACGCGAAGGACCGATCGATGATCATGCCGATGACGATGTTGCCGATCAGCCCGCCGGCGCCGAACAGGGCCAGCAGGAGCACGATCGTTCCCGCGTCGACGGCTGAGGAGTCCTGACCGACCTGCATGCGCTCGAGCGCGAGCCGGATGTAGGTGTACGCGAGGAAGTGACCGAGCACGACGAGGACGTGGCCGATGAGGCCGAGCGTGATCCCGGGCCGGCGAGCGGTGTCGGCGAGGATCGCGAAACTCGACGCGGGTGCCGGCGGGACAGAAGGCAGCAGCATCCGCATCGCGATCGCCAGCAGCCCCGTGATCACGCCGGCGAGCGCGAACACGACGCGCCAGTCGAGCACGGCGCTGAGCATGACGCCGACGGGGACGCCCGCGACGGTGGCGAGGGATGCCCCGGCCGATGAGAACATGACCGCGCGCCCGAGCCGCTCGGGCCCGGCGATGCGTGCCGCGACCGTGATGGACATCGCCCAGAATGCGCTGATCGCGGCACCGAGGAAGAACCGCGCCAGCAGGACGAGCACGAGGTTCGGGGCGACCGCGACGACGAGGTTCGACACGGCGGCCGCGAGGGCCATCCACGCCAGCAGCGAGCGGCGATCGAGGCGCGGGAAGACCAGCCCGACCGTGGGTGCCACGACCAGGCCGACCAGTGCGGTGACCGTGACCGTCTGACCCGCCTGCCCGGGGGTGACGCCGAGCCCGACGGCCATCTCGGTGAGCACGCCGTTGGGGAGGAACTCGGCGGTGACGAGCAGGAAGCTCATCAGCATCATGGCGACCAGTCCGCCATAGCGCAGCTTCTGGACGGAGGCTTGAGGTGCAATCGTCAGGGAGTCAGTCGTCGGCATGCTCTCAACCTCCCATCGACGCGGCGCCGTCGCCCGACCGGTCGTCCGCGGCATCCGACCGATCGTCCGCGGGGGAGCATGCGATGGGGTTCGGTCAGCGGGCGGGGGCTGAGAGAGCCGTCGCGGTGGTGCCGGCTCCAGCGTCACGCGTCACGCGTCACGCGTCACGCGGTGTGCGCCGACGCTGCCGACCTGAACTCATCGACCCGATGCGCGAGTCGTGATCGACCGCAGCACGTCGAGCGCCGCCTCTGCGCGGTCCTCGGTGAACCCGAATATCTCGCTGATCGACCGATAGATTCCCGGAGCGTGCGAGCGCAGCCCGTCGCCGTGCGGCGTGAGCGAGACGATGACGGATCGCTCGTCCCGCGGGTTGCGGGTGCGCGTGACCAGTCCCTGCTGCTCCATCCGCTTGATCACCGGCGTGATCGTGCCGTAGTCGGAGCGCAGCGCCTCGACGATCTCGCCGACCGGCAGATCCCCGTCGCGCCACAGCACCGCGAGCACGAGGTACTGCGGATACGACAGGCCGAGCGGCTCGAGGAGCGGCCGATAGGCGGCCGTGACCGCGCGGTACGCCGCGTGCAGGTTGAAGCACACCATGTCATCCAGTCCGACTGCTGCGGGAGCGTTCGCCATGCCCGCGAATCTAGCACTTCCCTCGTGTACGAGACAGTCGGGCGCGAGGGAACGCCTCGGGCTCGCCTCCGTCGGCAGGGCTGACCGCATCGGCGGAGAGCAGAGCTTCGAGCCGCCCGACATCGCCTGACCTCGCGGCATCCAGGAACGCCCGAAGGAACTGAGCGTGCGAGCCGCGGTTCGCATGCCGGCTGCGAGCGTGTGCAAGATGCCTTCGGGCGCGGCTGACGAGCTGCCGAGCCGCGGCGGGCGACGACTCGATGACCTCGGCGATGCGCGCGTAGGGGTAGTCGAACGCCTCCCTGAGCACGAACGCCGCACGTTCGGTCGGCGTCAGCCTCTCCATCATCAGCAGCGTCGCGAAGTGGAGCGCCTCGTCACGTTCGGCACCCAGCGTCGGGTCGCCACTGGTGTCGACGGGGGTGGGAAGCCACGGGCCCGCGTACGACGTTCGTCTGACCCGTGCGCTGTCGAGGACGTTGATCGCCAGTCTGGTCGCGATGGTCGCGAGGAAGGCGGTCGGCTCGCGTACGTTCCGATGATCGCAGAGCTGCCACCGCAGCCAGGTCTCTTGCACCACATCCTCGGCTTCGGTGGGTGAGCCGAGGATTCGGTACGCGATCCCGAACAGGACCCCTCTCGCCGCGGTGAACGCAGCGAGGGCGGCGTCGTGCGGAGTGTGCCTGTTGAGGTCCGTCGACATTGCAGCTCCAGGGTGGGAGATCACTCACCGAGCGGGTGAGCTGACATGTCGTGGAATTTAGTACGTACACAAGTAAATAGCAAGCAATTTAAACGGAGAGGGCGACCTGCGCCGCCCTCTCCGTGATCCGTCAGCGCACCTGATCCGTCGGCCGCACGAGGATCTCGTTCACCGTGACGTGGTCGGGCTGAGTAAGTGCGAAGACGACGACATCCGCGATGTCGTCGGGTGTCAACGCGCGCAGAGACTGCTCGATATCCGCCGCCGCTGCCTGCATCTCCGGGTCGGTGATGTGGCTCGTGAGCTCCGTGGACACGAACCCGGGCTCGATCAGGGTGACGCGAACTCCACGGGCGGTGACCTCCTGACGGAGTGATTCCGTGAACGCGGTGATGCCGAACTTCGTCGCGCCGTACGCCCCGTTGCCGGCCGACGCGATGCGGCCGGAGGTCGAGGAGACCTGGACGACTGCGCCCCGCGACTCGACCAGATGGGGCAACGAGGCATGCACGGCGTACATCGAGCCGAGGAGGTTCGTCTCGACCATCCGTCGCCATTCGTGGCGATCCGCCCCCAGGATCGCCCCGGGCAGCATGAGCCCGGCGTTGTTCACGAGGGAGTCCAGACGACCGAATCGTTCCCGAGCCACGGCGACGGCGCGGTCGACGGACTCGGGGTCGGTCACGTCCATTTCGACAGGGACGATCTCGCCAGGCCCCTCGGTCACGAGCGCGTTGAGCCGGTCGACGCGCCTCGCAGCTGCGACGACCTTCGCTCCCTGTCGAAAGAGGGCCATCGTCACCGCCTGCCCGATGCCAGACGATGCGCCGGTCACGAGTGCGACGTGGTCGTTGAGAACTTCGTTCATCGTTCCTCCGAGATGGGATGGGGAGTGCGCCGGCGTTCCGCCGGACGGCTTCAGCCGCCTGAGCGATGACAACCACCGGTCCGAATTTGTGACACTTCGCGGCGGGATCATCGGCCTGAGCCGGCCGCCGAGGATGCGGCGAGCTCTGCGCGCAGCCCGTCGATGTCTCCTGCAGCCGAAAGCAGGGTGACGTTGCGTGCGACTTGGTCCGCAGAGTCCGCGCCGACCACCACCGAGACGACCGGCGGGGAAGGGCTGCGCGCGAAGGCCACGGCAGCCTCCGGCAGGCGGAATCCATGCCGCGCGGCGATCTCGCCCAGCGCGCTCGCCCGCTCCAGCACCTCGAGTGACGGCGCCGCGTAGTCGAAGTGCGACTCGGGGCCGGGGGCGTCGGTGGCGAGGACGCCGCTGTTGAACACCCCCGCGTTGATGATGGCGACGCCGCGCGCGGCGCATTCGGGGACGAGTTCCGACAGTGCCGAGTCGTCGAGCAGGGTGAGGCGTCCGGCGACCATGACGACGTCGATGTCGCACTCGCGGACGAACCGCAGGAGCGTCGGCACGTCTTTCGTGCCCACGCCGATCGCACCGAGGTCGCCGTGGTCTCGCATGCGCTGCAGCGCGGGCATCGCGGCGCCGATCGCCTCGTCGGCGTGGTCGTCGGGGTCGTGGATGAAGGCGATGTCGACGAAGCCACGGTCCAATCGACGTAGCGACGACACCAGCGATCGCGCGACGCCTTCGCCGCTGAAGTCCCACTTCCGGCGTGCGGCCGCACCCTGCCCCACGATCAGCCGGCCGACCTTGGTGCTGATCACGACGCCGTCCCGCCGCCGCAGCGCCCGGCCGAGCCGATGCTCCGCGAGCCCCAGGCCGTAATGCGGCGCGGTGTCGAAGTGACGGATGCCGTGCTGCAGCGCTGCGTCGACGATCGCGTCGGCGTCGTGTTGATCGAGCCGTGTGTACAGGTCGCCCAGCTGTGCGGTGCCCAGTCCCATCTCGGTGACATGCACCGGGGTGTTCCGGATGCGGGTCGTCTTCACGCGGCCACCCCGTACACGCGGGCGGCGCTCGCCCCGAACAGCGCGGTGCGCTCGTCCTCGCTCCATCGACGGGTCGCCGCGTGCAGGCGCCGCCAGGGCGACTCGTCGGCCGAGAGTGTGTGGATCGGCCAGTCGGTGCCGGCGAGCAGTCGCTCGGCACCGAACCGTGCCCGCGCGACCTCGAGCCGCTCGGCCAGCCGCGGTGTGCGCACGACGGCGCCCGAGACCTTCAGATGGGCGCGTGGATGCCGGGCGAGCTGCGTGATCGCGTCGTGCCACGTCCCGCTCGTTGCGGACGGGCTTCCGAGGTGGTCGACGACGACGTCCAGCTCCGGCGCCGCGCAGCAGAGTCGGGCCACCGAGGCGAAGGCGGGCTCGTCGATGAGCAGCTCGAGAACCAGTTCGCGTTCCTGCAGAGCCCGAAGCCCGGGTGACAGTGCGACGGCTTCGACCGCGTCGGGGCCGAGCGCCACGTGCCGCACCCCACGCAGCCCCACTCCGCCTGAGCCGGACCGCAGAGCGTCGAGGCGCATGCCGACATCGACGGCGGTCAGGTCGGTCCAGCCGACCACGGCCACGACCTCGGAACGCCCGTGGCAGCGCGCGAGCAGCAGCGCGGTGCCCGCGTCGGACTCGTCCGCTGTTACCGCCACGGCCGACGCGATCCCCTCGGCGCGCAGCATCCGTATCGCGTCCTCGAGCAGGAAGGCACGCCGAAGGGGGCGGGAGCGCTCGTCGGTCAGCCAGCCGACCTCGAGCAGCTCCGCGCCCCACACGTGCAGGTGGGCGTCGATCACGTCAGACCAGCGGCAGACGCCCGCCGTCGCGCCATGCCTCGTACTCCACGCGGCTGTCGGCGTTCAGCGGGTAGTAGTCCGACAGCCGTGCGCCCTGCTCGAGGCGCATTCTGCTGAACTCCTCCCAGTTCTCGTGGTCCTCCGCCGACTCGACGAGCTCGAGGGCCTTGCCCTGCGGCACGATCACTGCGCCGTCGTCATCGGCCACGACCACGTCACCAGGCAGGGCGAGCACGCCGCCGACCGCGACGGGCACGTCGTACGCCCACGGGAACAGGTCCGTCTGCGATGCGTAGTGCGGCGTGACGCCCGTGCACCAGATCGGCACCCCCAGCTCGCGCACGCGCGCGGCGTCGCGGATGCGCCCGTCCACCACGATGCCGGCGCCGCCGCGCCGCTTGAAGTAGCGCACGAGCATGTCTCCGAAGCAGCCGGTGAACGCGCTGCCGTACGCCTGGACGACCAGCACATCCCCCTCCTGCACCGTCTCGAGGACCTCCCAGAGGGCGGTGTGGCGCTCGACGTACTCTTGGCTGACGCCGCTGGCGATGTCCTCGCGCTGGGGCATGAACTGGAGGGTGAGCGCCGAGCCGACGACACGCGCTCCGCGATCGAGCGGCGTCGGACCCTGGACGGCGCTGCGGGTGATCCCCATGCCGTTGAGCTTCGCGCAGGCGGTGGCCGCGCTCACGATGTTCATGCGGTTGACGATGTCGGGGTCGGCACGGTCGAATGCATCGCCGCGCACGGGGAGCGGCCAGACGGATGACAGGCCCTGAAGGCTGGTGTTCATGAGTTCTCCTGATTCGAGCGGATGAGCTGATGGGCCGCGCGGAAGGCGCGGCGAGTGATGGTGAGGGCGAGGTGGATGCGGGTGCGTGGCGGCAGCGCGACGACGAGGCGGCCGGCGCGCACGTCGCGTCGCTCCTTCGATGTCGCGATGTCCGGGATCGCGTACCGATGCGGGTCGCCGGGGTATCCGGAGGCGACATCGGATGCCGCGGCGTCGAACTCGACGGCGTCGATGCGGTCTTCGCCGAAAGCGCCGGCGATGAGCTCGACCTCCTGCGTCGCGTCGCCCAGATTGACGAGCTCGATCACGACGGTTTCCTCCTCCGCCGCGCGCACCAGCGCCGCCACGTCCGGAGGCAGGCCGGGGCGCCGACGCGCGGCGTCGGCGACGAGCACGCGCGCGAACGACAGCCCGCCGTAATAGACGGCTGGGGGTGCCCCCGTGACGAGCTGCGTGAGCACCTCGGTGACGACGGGGTTCAATCGCTGCCAGAAATGGATGTCGCCATCCTCCGGCTCTGCCGGTGCTGCGTCGATGAGCGCGAGGCGGCGCAGCACCTGGCCGATCGCCATCTCGAGCGCGCGCTCGGGGTAATCGGCGTTGCGACCGGCGAGGAACTCCAGCCACGGCGCCTCGTGACCCTGCTCTTCCTTGTCATGGAACCAGCGGACGGCGGTCCAGTCGGAGGTCGAAGCAGCGCGGATCCGATCGAGCAGGTCGCGGTCGTCGGGGGCATGACCGACCCAGTCGAGCCACATCACCGGCTCGATCGGCACCGGGTGGTAGTCGAACCAGCCGTTCGGTCCGTGGCGGTAGGGCACGAGCAGCTCGACGGTCTCGTCATTCGCGCCCAGGCGGTCGGCCCAGCCGGGCCCGAGGCTGCCGCGCGAGGAGATGCGATCCTGCGCCACCGCGTGCGCGAGGACCGTATCGAGGAGCCCGCGCGCGAGATCCAGACGCCGGGTGTCGCCGGCGAGCACGACCGTGTTCAACGCAGCGACGGTCGCGGCGGCGGCGATGGTGTGCAGGCCGTGCGGCCAGGTCCAGCCGTAGTGGCCGCCGTACCAGGCGCCGCCATGCAGCTCGCCGACGACTCCACCCGGGCCGACGTTGTCGGGGAGCACGCCCGCGTCGTCCGCGCGCTCGCGCCACGCGTCGACGTACTCCAGAGCCCACGCCCGATAGCGCTGGTCGTGGTCGTACAGCCAGGCGTTCGTCGCGAGCGTCGTGGCGGCGAGGTTCACGACCGTGTCGCCGCGGCCCATCCGGTCGTGCATCGCGGCACCCATTCGCGCCGCCGCGCCCGGGGCGGCGAGATCGTCCCACTCGTCGATGCCCTCCACATCGTGCAGCGGAAGGCCGTAGATGCGCATGCCGTCCTGGTCGGCCCGGTACTCGGCCCAGTCCTCGCCCACGCCGTAGCGCGGACCGCCCGACCCGGTGTGCGGCGCGACGATCGTGCGAGTGGCGGGGTCGTAGTTGCCCGTCGGCGAGCCGGGAAGATAGAAGCCGGCGAACCTGCGCGCCCGTTCGCGGAAGACCGGATCCGCGGGGTCGGCCGCGCAGATGCCGAGGAACAGCGGCAGCGACTCACCCTGGTGGAACCAGTCGTAACCGAGTTCGTACTCGTCGCGCACGAACCCGAACGCGGTCATCTGCTTCGTCACGCCCTCCCAATGATGCTTGGCGGCGGCGAGCAGATCGTCGGCACCGCCGAGCCGGTACAGCGCGGGCCAGTTGAAGAACGGCTCGTAGAAGTCGTCGACGCCGTCGCGCCCATACATCCGGCCCGAGTAGCGCAGACTCCCGTCCGGCTCCGTGAACCGGTCGGCGAAGCGGCGCCATGCGGTGTCGAGGAGCGCAAGCAGGTCGCGTTCGAGTGCCGCCCAGCGGGGGATGGCGCGGAGCGGGACGGAGGCCGTCAGACGCGTCATCCCTTGATCGCCCCCGAGGTCAGGCCGCCGATGATCCGCTTCTGCAGCAGCACGTAGAACACGATCACCGGCACGACGGCGAGCAGCATGTTCGAGTAGACCAGCGTGTAGTCCGTGGAGTACTTGCTGATCGCCGCGTACACGCCGGTGGTGACGGTGTACAGCCCGGAACCGGGGCCGAGGATGATGCGCGGATTCACGAAGTCGGCCCATACGCCGACGGCGTTGAGCACGACGGCCGTCGCGATGGCCGGCATCATGAGCGGGAAGATGACCCGCCAGAAGGTGCCGATCCGTGATGCGCCGTCGATGCGTGCCGCTTCATCGAGTTCGCGGGGGATGCTCTGCACGTAGGCGGTGAACAGGAACAGGGTCGTCGGGATCGTGAGCGCCGTCTGAAAGAGGATGAGCCCGGGCATCGTCCCCATGAGCCCCACCGTCTTGAGCACGTAGATCACGGGGATCACGATCGTCTGGCTCGGAATGAACAGTCCAGCGAGCATGACCAGGAGGATGACACGGTGACCCCGGCGCACGCCCCGGCCGATCGCGTACGCGGCGGGACCCGTCACCAGGATCGAGAGGACGTTGACGACGACGACGAGGAACGCCGTCGTGCCGTATGCGGCGATGACGTTGAAATCCGTGGAGGTGGCGGCCGCGATGATGTTGTCGAAGGTGAAGCCCTGAGTGGGCAGCCCGAACGGCGAGCCGAGGATGTCGTCCTCGGTCTTGAAGGCGTTCGTGACGAGCAGGTACAGCGGCGCGCCCATGAGCACGACGATGATCACGATGGCCGCGATCCAGCCGGTGCGCCGGGCGATCATGCGGCGACCGCCTCTTCGCTGCGTCGGCGCACCTGGGTGAGCACGACCGTGACCACGATGATGACGAGCATCAGCACGACTGACTGTGCGGCGCCGTAGCCCAGCTGCGAGCGGCTGAACGACGTCGTGAGGATGTTGAACACCACCGTCTGCGTCGAGCCGGCAGGTCCTCCGGCTGTCAGGGCGAGAACGATCTCGTACACGCGCAGCAGACCGATCGCGGTGAGGACGATGTTGAGGGTGACGGTCGGCGCGAGCACCGGGAGCTTCACGCGCCAGAACGTCGCCCAGGGGCCGGCGCCGTCGATCTTCGCCGCTTCCAGCAGCGAGTTGTCGAGAGTCTGCAGGCCCGCGAGGTAGAGGATCACGTTGAGTCCGAAGGTGGCCCAGATGATCACGAGCAGCGTGGTCGCCATCGCCCAGGCGGGGTCGGCGAGGAAGGGGACGCGCTCGACGCCGAGAAAGGTGAGCACCGAGTTGAGCGCGCCGTTGGTGCCCAGGATCGAGGCCCACAGGAAGCCGAGGATGATGGGCCCGATGACGTACGGCGAGAAGACGAGCACGCGCATCACGGTGTTGACCCGGGTGTTGCGGTTCAGCAGCAGCGCGATGCCGAGGCCGAAGGCATTGCAGACGATCGTGCCCACGACCGTGATGACGGCGGTGTACGTCGCGGCGCGCAGCGCGTCGGGATCCTGGAACAGGCGTTCGTAGTTGCGGACGCCGATCCACGAGGGCGGGATGGTGAACCCGTCCCAGTTGGTGAAGCTGAGGTAGGCGGCGATCCCGATGGGGATCAGGACGAAGAGAGCGACCAGCACGAGGGCGGGTCCGATCATGACGGTGTCGGACAGCAGTTCACCTCTGCCGCGCCGACGCCGACCGGCCGGGGCCGGCGAGGGCGTCGCCTCGCCGGCTCCGGACGTGACATCACTGCGCGGCATTCACGCCCCACCACGAGTCGAGCGCAGCGGCGGCGTCCGTAGGCGTGGTGCCCACGTACAGCGCCTGCACCTGCTTGTTCAGCTCGTCGCCGAAGCCGCCCGGGATGCCGGGGCCCGAGGTGCCGATCACGAGGCCCGGGGCAGCGTCGAGGATCGCGCCCACCTCCTTGTTCAGCGGGCTGCCCTCGTAGGAGTACCCCTGGCGGAAGTTGCCTTCGGACTCCAGGGAGGTGGTGACGGCGGTCTCGTCGGTGACGAGGTACTCCACCAGCGAGAGCGCGAGCTCCTGGTTCTTCGAGCCCTGCAGGATGGAGTAGGGCTGGGCCGGGCCGCTCATCTGGGCGGCGGGCTCTCCGTCGAGCGACGGAGCGGCGAACACGCCGACTTCGAAGTCGACGCCGGCGTCGTCGATGGACGGCACCAGCCAGTTGCCCATGACGATCGCGGCCGACTCGCCGCCGATGAACGCGTCGATGGAGTCCTGGTACTTCAGGCCCAGCGCGTCGGGGTCGACCAGACCCTCGGCGATCCAGCCGGAGTAGGCGTCCAGGTAGTCCGCGTACGCGCTGTCGGCGAAGGTGGCCTCACCGTCGGTGACCTCGGCGTAGAAGTCACCCGCGGCGAGCAGGTCGGGATTGGCCATCATGGCGAACTGCGCGCCCGTGACCCACTCGCCAGCGGTGCCGAGCGGGGTGTGCTCGCCGGCGGCCTTGACCGCCTTGAGCGCCTCAGTGAACTCGTCGACGCTCGTCGGGGTCTGGGTGACGCCTGCTGCGGCGAACGCGTCCTTGTTGTAGAAGACGAGCGACTGGATCTGCGCGCCGGTGGCGACCTGCCAGATCTTGCCGTCGACCTGGTTCTGCTCGGCGAGGGGGGTGTCGAGCACCCACTGCTCGTCGGGGAAGGCGAGCAGCTGCGGCGCCACGACCGGGTCGAGGTTGCTCGCGACGATGTCGGGGATGTCACCGGAAGCGAGTTCCTGCTGCAGCGTCGCCTGCACGTTCTCCCCGCTGGGGACCTCGATCGTCACGGTCACGCCCTTGTGCTCGTCGACCCACGGCTTCACGAGATCCTCGTAGTACTCCTTGGTCAGAACCGGCGTGATGTTGGCCAGGATGCGCAACTCGGTCTCGCCGCCGTCCGCGCCGCTCGTCGAGCATCCCGCCAGCAGACCGGCGCCCAGAGCCGATGTGGCGATCAGCGCGACGACATGTCGGGTGCTGTGTCGCATGAATCCTCCTTGATGAGTGCAATCGCCTATCGATAGGCGATTGCACTGTAGCGCGATCCGATCCCGACGGCAACTTGTCAGTTCTCAGGAGGATCGAGTGCCCCGGAAGCGTGTTCGGCGAATGCGGCCGCAGCAGCCTCTGCATCACCGTCAGCCAGGACGTCGATGAGATCGCTGTGCCATGCGACGACGCGCGTGCGATCTCCGAGATATGCCGGATCGCCGATGGCGCGCTGGCTGACCAGCATCGGCTCCAGTGTGTCCCAGAGGCGGGCCAGCACCGAGCGGCGTGTGGAGGCGATCACGGTGCGGTGAAACTCCACGTCCAGGGTGCGGAACGCGGCGCGGTCATCGGCGTCCATCGCCTTCTGCATGCGGCTGACGACGCCGCGAAGGATCTCGAGGTCCTCCTTCGAGGCCTCCGACACGGCGATCCGTGCCGCCTCCGCCTCGATCGAGGCGCGCATCGTCCGCGCGATGGCGAACTCCGCGGGGGAGATCTCGGTCACATAGCTCCCGTGGCGCGGCACTGAGACGACGAGTCCGGCGTGGACGAGGCGTTTCACGGCCTCGCGCACGGGTGCCTGGCTGATGCCGAGCTGGCGTGCGATCTCAGACTCCACGACGCGCGTGCCGGGCGCGCGCGTGCCGTCGAGGATCGACGCCAGGATCAATTCGTACACCTGATCTGACAGCAGTCCTCTGCTGATAGTCGACTCGGGCATCGCCCTCCTTCCGCGCGGCGTCCTGCCACACTAGCGATAGTCGATGAGAGGGGTGCGGGTGGACACGGTTGTAGAGGGGTATCGCACTCGACTGCGTGCCGGAATGGCAGAGGACTACCGGCGCGTGCACGCCCGCATCCCCGCCGGGCTGCACGCGGCGCTGACCGAGTGCGGCATGGTGAATTGGCGCATCTGGATCGACGGCGACACCCTCTTCCACCTCATCGAGACACGCGATGGTCGCGAGCGGATGATCGCGCGGATGAACGCCAGGCCCCCCGTCGATCCCGAATGGGATGCCGTCATCTCGACGCTCGTCGACGATACGCCAGGCTCGGCCACATCCCTCGCGCTGGTCTGGGAGGCCGCCGGCGAGTGAGCGCGCTGGGCGCGGGCCCGCCGGTCGGCGATGTCCGCGCTTCGTTGACGGAACCGCTCGTTCGATGGTTTGATCGCTTCGTTGTAATCGACTATCGATTGGAGTGGTCAATGAGGATCCAGAGATTCGCCGCGCTCGCGGCGGTCGCTGCGGTGGCGGTCGGCGCGCTGGCTGCGGGCGTTTCAGCCCCCGCGGCCGGCGGCAGCGTCACGGCACGCACGTTCCATGTGGGAACCGACGGCGACGATGCGAACAACGGATCGCCCTCGGCGCCGTTCCGCACGATTCAGCACTGCGCGGACGTGATGCACCCCGGTGACACGTGCGTGATCGGCGAGGGCACATACCGCGAGACCGTCACCCCGCCACGAAGCGGCTCGAACCTGCTGCCGATCACCTTCGAGGCGGCCCCTGGCGAACGCGTCGTCGTCGACGGCACCGACCCGGTCACCGGCTGGGCTCAGGTTACGCCGGCCGACCTCGCCGCGCTGGTGGCGGACGACCCCACCCTGACCGGCTCTGAGTTCGCCTCGTCGGTGAACGGAGGCGCCGTCTACCGCGCCGCGGTCGCACTCCCCGCGGAGCTTCCCGGTCAGCAGATCTTCCTCGGCGACGCTATGGCGCCCGAGGCGGCGTGGCCCCACGCCGGCGACGACCCGGCCCACGCGGCGAAGGCGCACGCCGACTGGGGCACGCAGACCCAGCTCGGCGACGATGCGCTGTCGCAGCCCGAGGGCTACTGGGTCGGTGCCCGGCTGCTCTCGCACAACTGGTTCGTGAGTGAGACCGGCCGCGTGACCTCCTCATCGCCGGGCTCCGTCACGGTCGATGGGCTGCCTGCTTGCGTCGGGCTGAGCCCGAACACCACCAACTACTACTCCCTCTCGGGCAAGCTCGCCCTCCTGGGACGCGACCGCGAGTGGTTCTACGACACGGGCGCCGGCCAGCTGTACGTGCGTGTTCCAGGCGGTGACCCCGACGCGGCGAACATCGAGGCGAAGCAGCGCGAGTTCGGCTTCGACCTGTCGGGGCGCTCCCACATCAGCGTCATCGGCCTCGGGCTCAAGGGAACGAGCATCCTCACCTCCGACACCACTTCCCACATCACCCTCGACGGGCTGTCGGCGCGCTACGTGTCGGAGTACGCCGACCTCGAGATCGACCCCAACAAGGTCACGCCCGCCGATCCGTGCGACGTGCTGACCGCGGGCGAGACGACCAGCGGGATCCAGTTGCACGGCACCGACAACGTGCTACGCAACTCCTCCATCGCGTACAGCGCCGGCAATGGCGTGGTCGTCACCGGGCAGCGCAACAGCGTGCTCAGCAACGTCATCACCGACACGGACTACATGGGCAGCTACGCCGCCGGCGTGAACGTGCTCGGCGCCGACAACACCGTGATGCACAACACGATCTCCGGCAGCGGCCGCAGCAGTGTCAACATCGACAACAAGGTCGCCGGATACGACGCCTCGGGCCACCGCATCGCGTACAACGACATGAGCCATTACGGAAAGCTCGTGCACGATGTCGGCGCGGTGTACGTGTGCTGCCGGGTCGACCTCGGCGACACGCTCATCGACCACAACACGATGCGCGATGCCGCTCCCGTCTCGACCGTCGCTCCCGCGCCCGGCGTCTACCTCGACCTCGAAACCGTCGGTGGCATCGTGGCCAACAACGTCACGTGGAACCGCACGTCGTACGGCGTGGTGCTCATCAACCCCAACGGCGGGCACGCCTCGGGGACGAAGATCATCAACAACACCTCCGGCACCGACCGCAAGGCGCTGAGCCTGTTCGGCGGCACCTACGACGGCATAGAGGTCACCAACAACGTCGGCGACGTCGACAGCGCGGCCGGGGTGACGCTGGCGAACAACATCCCGAACAGCGCCGCGGCCTTCACCGATCCGGCAGCGCGTGACTTCACGGTGGGCGAATCGTCGACCGCGCGCAACGCGGCTGCACCGCGACCGCCGCACACGGACGGATCGACGGATGCCGTCCCCACCGCCGGCGCGTACCAGTACGGCGCCCCGCGGTGGGAGTCGGGTGCGGCGCTTCGCGGCACCGTCGTCGAGGCGGAGTCCTTCGCGTCCAGCTCGGGCACGAACACGAGAGCCGGTGCCACCGGCACGGTCGTGGGCAGCTTCGACGGCGACGACTGGGTCTCGTACGCCGGTGTCGACTTCGGCGATGGTCGCGACCTCGTGCGCCTGAACGTCGCCACCGACGACCCGTATGAGAACCAGACGTTCGAGATCCGCGTCGACTCGCCCGAGGGGCCGGTGATCGCGAACTTCCGGGTCGATTCGACCGGAGGCTTCGACAACTTCTCGGAGCAGTTCGCGGCGATCGTGCCGACCTCGGGCGTGCACGACGTGTATGTGAAGGCGGTCGGCTGGGCGGGTATCGGCGATGTCGACACCATCTCCTTCCTGACCTCGGGAACTCATGTCGAAGCCGAGTCCGCTGCCGTCGCGGCGGGTACGTCGACGGCCGCCGCCGGCACGGGCACCGTGGTCACGGGTGTGGACAGCGCTGACGTCCTGGTCTTCCGCGATGTGCACTTCGGGCACGGTCGGAGCGAGTTCGCCGCCTCCGTCGCCACCGCGGCAGCCACCGCGAAGTACACGGTCCGGCTCGGCTCACCGCTCGGGAAGAAGATCGGCACGTTGAACCTGACGGCGACCGGCTCGACCTCGCGATTCGAGACGCAGTCCGTCGCGGTCGCGGAGACGTCGGGAGTGCACGATGTGTACGTGATGCCGTCGGGCGGCCGCGGACTCGGCTCGATCGACTGGATCTCGCTGCGCTGATGCGGTGTCCGGAGGCGACGGGCGGCTCGGCCCCCGCCGCCTCCGCACACCGAGCCCCGGCACCGGAATCGGCGGCGGCTTGTCACAGAGTCGCTGGTGAGCCTGTCACGTATTGAGGGCGCCACATCGGTGTCCGAAGACGGAAGGTACCCGAAATGGCAAGGATCGTAGTAGTCGGTGGCACCGGGCACGTGGGCTCGAGCGTCGTGGCGAAACTCATCGAGCATGGCCACGATGTTCTTGCAGCATCTCGCAGGACCGGTGTCGACACGATCACCGGCGAGGGGCTGGCGCAGGCCCTCGAAGGAGCCGATGTCGTCGTCGACACGACGCAGGCGCCCTCCTATGCTCCGGACGCGGTGATGGAGTTCTTCACCACCTCCACGGCGAATCAGCTCGCGGCGGAGAAGGCGGCGGGCGTGAAGCACCACGTCGCCCTGACCGTGGTGGGTACGAACCGGCCGCAGGACATCAGCTACTTCCACGGTAAGGCGGCGCAGGAGAAGCTGATCGAGGAGTCGGGAGTGCCTTACACGCTGGTGCACGCGACGCAGTTCTTCGAGTTCGCCCCGGCGATCGTCTTCACGTCCACCGACGGTGACGGCATCCGGGTCGCCGACGCCCTCATCCAGCCCGTCGCCTCTGACGAGGTCGCCACCGCCGTCGGACGCGCCGCCGCGGGCGAACCCGTCAACGGTTCGATCGAGGTCGCTGGGCCAGAGTCCTTCCCGATCGAGGACTTCATCCGTCGGACGTTCGCCGCGAGCGGTGATGAGCGCTCCGTCACCGCGAGCTCGGAAGCCCCGTACTTCGGGGCCAGGATCGAACGGGAGACGCTGCTGCCGCGCGAAGGCTACACGGCCGCATCGACCACACTCGACGAATGGCTTGCCGCACAGGGCGAGCGCTGAGAGAGGCGGGTGGGAAGATCCGCGATCGCGGATCTTCCCACCTGTCTCCGTCCCTCGAGAAGGAGAGATTCAGATGGAACGCCACCCCCAGCCCGACGATCTCACGGGATCGGTCGATGAGAGGCTGAAGAGCCTCGCGCTGCTCGCGACGGAGTCGCTGACAGCCGAGTGGCTTCGGCGACAGCTCGAGAACGCGCTCAGCGCCTGGTCCGTATGCGAGACGGAACTCGACATCGCCAAGGAAGCGCACACCGACTATTGACGCTCATCACCGAACCCGGAGGTCTTGGGTAGCGCCCCGATTCCGGAAATGAAGAAACCCCCGTGCGTAGAAGCCGCACGAGGGTCCCAGTGGCTCCGACCGGCATCGATCCGGTGACCTTTCGATTTTCAGTCACATTTCGCACGATCCGGCTCGATCCCGACTGATTAGAATCTCGCTAGATGTCGCGTCTTTTCGGCATTCGGCCCGGCTTCTCGATCGTTCTCAATCCGGGCGGTTCCATGCCATCCGTGGGCAAACCGTGGGCAGAGCACACCAGGCCGACACGCGGGTACAAAGTGCTCATGTGCCAGGACAGGTACGACGCGTCCTGCAGGTCGTCACGGGCCATTAGGCATCTGCGGGGCGGCCGACGTTGGACGTCATGCCGGCCAGCCATCCGGCGGCACGGGCGGAGTGGATCCAGTCCAGCGCTGCGGTGCCGTAGAGGATCTCGATGACTTCCCATCGTTCATCCTTCATGCCGCGTTTGACGACGGCTTGAGCCAGCCATGGCGCGATGATCCGGCCGTCGCCGGCGGTGAGGTCTACGATGGCGGTCCACTCGGCGTCCGGATCGTCGTCGAGCCGTAGTGCGATGCAGTGGGGCACGGCGGCTTGCAAGATCGCTTGCGGCGCGGCGTGCTTGAGCCGGTACTCGTTGAAGTCCTCAGCGATCGCACGGTTGACGATGGTGGTGATGAGGTACCGCCCCCGGTCCGCGCTGTAGCGCGCTCGATGGTGGTCTCCACGCCCGCGGTGTCGTCGATTGCGGTCGCGACGAAGCTGGGTGCGGTGCGCAATGCGGCTCCGAGAGGCTGGGTGGCGTGCTTGGCTGCGATTCTGAGTTCAGCAGAAAGAGTGGGAGATGTCGACAGCGACGAATCCTGCAGAACCGGTGCTCAGCAAGGAGCTCCTGACCCCGAACGACGTGGCCGCGCTCCTGGCAGCGGTCGACCGGAACTGCGGTCTCGCCGCGGCCACGTAGGCGGTCGTTGGCGCACCGAGCGCAGAGCAGTGGGGCCCACGCACTGGGTGAGGTTATGCTTGCCTTATCCCGTTGTCCGCGATCGTCGCGATCGAGCCCGGAGTCCCGCATGCCCCGTACCGCCGTCGACCGCGGTTTGTCTCTGCTCGGTGGCGCGCCGCACGACGTCGCGTTGATCAGCCGACATGGCGAGGTCACCTATGCCGGGCTCGATCGGAGGGTGCAGGACCGTGTCGACGAGCTCGGACTCGTGCGCCGTCTCGTGATGGTGTGTGCCGCGATCGAGGTCGAGCCAGTTGTGACCTACCTCGCGGCGCTGCGCGGCGGGCACCCGGTGCTGCTGGTCGCCCCCGGCGACGACGACGGGTCGCGGCGCCACCGGGACTCGCTGGTGGAGCGATTCGATCCCGATGTGATCGCGCTGGGCGCCGACGACGGCTACCGGCTGCTCGAGCGGCGCGAGGGGACGGCGCACGACCTCCACCCCGACCTGGCACTCCTCGCGAGCACGTCGGGCTCGACCGGCTCCCCGAAGCTGGTGCGTCTCTCCGCGGAGAACGTCCGGAGCAATGCAGCGGCCATCGCCGAGTATCTGCGGCTGGACGAACGGGACCGCGCGATCACGACTCTGCCGCCGCACTACTGCTACGGACTCTCGGTGATCAACAGCCACCTGCTCGCCGGGGCCGCGGTGGTCCTCGCGGACCTCTCGGTGACCGACGAGGCCTTCTGGGAGCAGGCCGCTCGACACCGCATCACGAGCTTCGCAGGCGTGCCCTACACGTTCGAGCTGCTCGAGGCGGCGAACTTCGCCGACCGCGAGCTGCCGAGCCTGCGGTACGTGACGCAGGCCGGCGGTCGCCTGGCCCCGGATGCCGTACGACGGTTCGCGGAACTCGGCCGCGCGCGCGGCTTCGACCTGTTCGTGATGTACGGCCAGACCGAGGCAACAGCGCGCATGGCTTACCTCCCGCCGGAGTTCGCGGCCACCGCGCCGGAGGCGATCGGCCGGCCGATCCCCGGAGGGCGTTTCGTGATCGACGCCGAACCCGGCGCGGATGCCGGCGAGCTGGTGTACCTCGGGCCGAACGTCATGATGGGGTACGCGGAAGACCCCGCTGACCTCGCGCTCGGACGAACCATGCACGAGCTGCGGACGGGCGACCTGGCGCGGCAGCGGCCCGACGGGCTGTATCAGATCGTCGGGCGTATGAGCCGGTTCGTGAAGGTGTTCGGCCTGCGGATCGACTTGGATCGGCTCCAGCAGCTCCTCGCCGACGAGGGGCTCGACACTCGCACGGCGAGCGAGGACGAGCGCCTGCTCGTCTTCGCCCGTTCGGATCGGCTGGCGACTCGCGCCCGCGCTCGCGCGTCGGCGCTCGCGGGCATCCCCGCGCACGTCGTGTCTTCGTACGCCGTCTCGGAGTTCCCGCGGACGGCGAGCGGCAAACCGGACACCGCGGCGCTCGTGCGGCACGCGCGCGCGGTCGACCAACAGGCGGTGAACCGCGAGCGCGGGACCGGCCCGGTCGATGCCGAGACCATCCGGACGCTCTACGCCGCGGTGCTCGACCGCCCGGATGCCGGCATCGAAGACTCGTTCGCCGGCATGGGCGGCGACTCGCTCAGCTACGTCGAGGCCTCCTTGCGGCTCGAAGCCCTGCTCGGGCGGCTCCCGCGCGACTGGCCCGAGCTCTCGGCACGCGAGCTGGCGGCCGCGGCCCAGGACGCCCCCGACCGCGGCGCCACGCCGGCCCCTGCCGGCACGGCGACCACGATCGGCGCTCCGCACTCCGCGCCGGCGACGGCCGAGGCATCCAGACGCCCCCGTCTTCGGCGAATGATGCAGAGCGTCGAGACGCCCGCGGTGCTGCGCGCGATCGCGATCGTGCTCATCGTCGGGACGCATGCCGATGTGTTCTCGATCCAGGGCGGCGCGCACCTGCTCCTCGTGGTCGCCGGCTACAACCTCGCACGCTTCCAGCTCGCGGGCGGTCGCGGCGCCGCGCGCAGCCGGCGGCTTCTGCGCAGCGCGGCGCACCTCGCCGTTCCGGCGATCGTGTGGATCGGGGCGGTCGCCGCCGTCACCGGGATGTACGCTCCGACGACAGCCCTGCTGGTGAACAACCTCGCGCCCGGCGACGGCCGATTCACCCCGCAATGGCAGTTCTGGTTCCTCGAGGCCGCGCTGTACGCTCTGCTGCTGCTTGCGGGCCTCTTCGCGATCCGCGCGGTGGATCGGCTCGAGCGGCGAGCTCCGTTCGGGTTCGCGCTGGGCCTCGTGGCGTTGGGCCTCACCGCTCGTGTGCTGGTCGCCGGAGTCCAGGCAGACGGGCTCGAGAAGTACACGGCCTTCGTCGTGATGTGGCTGGTCGCCCTCGGCTGGGCGATCGCCCGCGCGCGCACGACGGGGCAGCGGCTCGTCGTCGCGACCATCGCCTTCGCGGCGACGTTCGGCTTCCTCGGCGACCTCGGTCGCGAGGCGATCGTGGTCGCCGGAACCCTGCTGCTGCTGTGGCTGCCGGCACTACCGCTGCCCCGGCTCATCGCGCCCGTCGTGGGCGTGCTCGCGGGGTCGTCGATGCTCGTGTACCTCACGCACTGGCAGGTGTACCCGCCCTTCGAGCAGTCGTCGCCGTTGCTCGGGCTCGTGCTGTCGTTCGTCGTGGGGTTCGCCGCTTGGAAGATCTACGGCGCCGCGACCCACGCTCTCTCGCGCGTGCGCCTCCGGCGTCAGTCCGAGCGCACCGCGGGGTAGAGCACGACCCCGCCGTCGACCCGGACGTCGGCCCGTGCGCAGGGTGCGAGGAGGCTCGCCTCGTGGGCAGCGACCCGATGCCGCAGCTCGGCCCGGAAGTCCGCGTGCTCCAGCGCGAGCCGCACGTCGGCGCCGGCCCCGATGGCACGCAGCTGCAGCACGCAGGCGGTTCCGGCATCCGTCGGCGTGATCGTGAGCTGGGCGGGCCTCACCATCGCGCGCACGCGCTCGGCGCCGCGGGCGAGATCGTGCCGGACCGGCAGGGTGCCGAGAGCGCTCACGGCTCGGTCTGCGGTCCGCACCGCGTCGACGACCACCACGTCGCCGAGGAACGCGGCCACACCCTCGTCGACCGGCGCGTCGAAGACATCGGCGGGCGGACCCGACTGCACCAGCCGCCGGTCGGCGAGCACGCCGACCTGTGCGCCGAACGACAGCGCCTCCTCCTGATCGTGGGTGACGAGGACCGCCGTGACGCCTGCCGTCTCGAGGATCTCGACGACCGACTCGCGTGTGTGGGCGCGCAGCCCGGTGTCGAGCGCGCTGAAGGGCTCGTCGAGAAGGATCACGCGCGGACTCGGCGCGAGCGCGCGAGCCAGCGCGACGCGCTGCTGCTGGCCGCCGGACAGCTCATGCGGCATGCGCTCCGCGAGGGCGGGGGCCAGCGCCGTGAGCTCCATCAGCTCGCGGACGCGCTCGCGTGCGGCGTCCCCACGGCCACGGGGCCCGCGCGTGGTGCCGAACGCGATGTTGCGCGCGACCGACAGGTGCGGGAAGAGCGCGCCGTCCTGCGGGACGTAGCCGAGGCCGCGACGATGCGTCGGGACGTGGACCCCCGGCCCCGACAGCACGCGTCCGTCGAGCTCGATCGTCCCGCCGTCGGGGCGCTCGAATCCCATGAGCAGGCGCAGCAGCGTGCTCTTGCCGCTGCCGGACTCGCCCACGAGGGCGAGTCTGTCGCCTGAGGGAAGCTCGATGTCGACATCCGTCAGCACCGTCTCGGTGCCGAAGGACTTCGAGACGGCGGTCATCCGCAGGGTCATCGCGTGCTCCGTCCGGTGGCGTGGGCGAACATGAGGGCGACCGCCGGCGCCGACAGCAGCACGAGCGCGAGGGCCGACGGCGCGGCGGCGGAGTAGTCGAGAGCGGATGCCGCCGACCAGAACTCCGTCGCGATCGTACGGGTGCCCGTCGGCGCGAGCAGCAGCGTCGCGGTGAGCTCGTTCGCCGCGCCGAGTCCGACCAGAGCTGCCGCCGCGGCGAGCGACGGGATCATGAGCGGCATCGTCACGACGAGCCGTGCGATCGCCGGGGAGCGGCCGAGCGAGCGCGCAGCCTCCTCGAGGGACTCCGGGATCTGGGCGAGGCCCGCGCGGACGGTCACCAGCGCGCGCGGCAGGAAGAGGATCACGTACGCCGCGACGACCGTCGCGAGCGTCTGGTACATCGCGGGGACGATCCGCAGCGAGACCACCACGAGGGCGAGTGCCACGATGATCGCCGGGAGGCTGCCGGCCAGATATGCACCGGACTCGAGCACGCGCGCCCAGCGACCGGGATACCGCACCGCGAGCCACGAGATCGGCAATGCCACGACGATCGCGCACATGGCGCCCGCCACCGCGAGCGCGATCGTCTGCGTCGTCGCGGGCCCGAGCGACGCGTAGTCCGCCGCGTCGGCCGCCGTCAGCCAGCGAGCGACGGTCGCGAGCGGCACGACGAGGGCGGCGGTGAGGAGCACCGCCAGGGCGGCGAGCACGAGCGGCGTCCACCCGCCCAGCGCGAGCCGGGTCGCGGGATGGGCGCTGCCGCCGCCGACGCGCGCGTACGAGAGGCGCCCCCGGGCCGCCGCCTCGGACGCGAGGAGCACGACCGTGAGGAGAGTGAGGACGATGCCGAGGCCCGCGGCATTCGGGCCGGCGAAGGTCGATTGATACGCGACCACGATCGCGGTCGTGAACGTGTCGAAGCGGAGGAACGCGAACGCGCCGTACTCGGCGAGCAGATGCAGGCCCACCACGAGCGCACCGCCGAGGACCGCCAGTCGTAGTTGCGGCACGACGACGCGGAAGAAGACGCCCCACGAGCCCATCCCGAGCGATCGTGCGGTCTCTTCGAGCGCGGGGTCGAGGCCGCGCAGCGCCGCCAGCACGGGCAGATAGACCAGCGGGTAGTACGCGAGCGTCGCGACCAGGACGCCGCCCCACAGGCCGCTGATGGAGGGGATCGCGCTCGCCCAGCCGTAGCTGGCGACGAACGCGGGAATCGCCAGCGGAGCGGCAAGAGCCACCGCGAAGAGGCGTCGCCCGGGAAGGCTCGTGCGCTCGACGAGCCACGCACCGCCCACCGCGAGCACGATCGTGCAGGGAAGACTGAGGACGACGAGCAGCACCGTGTCGGCCAGCAGGCGCCCGATGTAGGGGCGCACCAGGATCTCGGCGAGCTGCTCCGGCCCGAGTGCGATCGCGGACTGCGCGACGTACCAGACCGGAACGAGGCATCCGAGCACCAGCGCCGCAACGAGGGCGAGCAGCCCCGCAGGCGCGCGTCGACCGCGCGCGGACGGGCGCGCGGTCGACGCGGGAGCGGCGGCGCTCGGAGTCGCCTCGATGAGAGCGGTCAGAGCAGCCCGGCCTCGGTCATCAGCTCGATCACCGTCGGCCCGTTGAGTGTCGATGGGTCGATGACGGGCGCGTCGAGCGAGTCGAGCGCGGGAAGCGCGGGGTTGGCGGGGATGCCCGTCGCGACCGGGTACTCGAAGCTGTACCCCTCGCCGAGGATGCGCTGCCCCTCCTCGCCGACGAGGAACGCGAGGAACTCCTGGGCCTCCTCGGGGTGCGGGGCGCTCGCGAGCACGCCTGCGCCGGACACGCTCACGAACGCCCCCGGGTCAGCGTTGCCGAAGTACTTTGGCGCGGTGTTCCCGCTGTTTTCCTTCGTGGCGTCCTGGTCGCGGTACCAGTAGTAGTGGTAGATGATGCCCATCGGCACCTCGCCCGCGTTGACCGCCTTCATGGTGACGATGTTGTTTCGGTAGACGGTGGCGTTCTCGGCCATCCCCTCGAGCCAGTCCCGCGTGCCGTCCTCACCCTGCGTCGCGAGCACCGCGCTCACGATCGCCTGGAAGTCCGCCCCGCCGGGCGCGGCGCCCCACTTGCCCTTGTACTCGGGCGATGCGAGGTCGAGGAGGGATGCGGGCAGCTCGTCCTCCGAGACGAGGTCGGGGTTGTAGACCAGCACCGTGGACCGTGCGGCGATGCCCGTCCACGCACCCGAGGCCGGGCGCCGCTCGGCCGGCACCGCCTCGAGCGTGGCGTCGTCGACCGGGGCGAACAGGCCTGCCTGCTCCACGAGGGACATCGCGGGGGAGTTCTCGGTGAGGAACACGTCGGCCTTCGATGCCTCGCCCTCTAGTACGAGCTGGTTGGCGAGCTCGCTGTCGCCGCCGTGGCGCAGTACCACCTCGATGCCGGTCTCCTCCGTGAACGCCGCGGCCCACTCTTCGCCCAGCTGCTCGTGCTGTGCGTTGTATACGACGAGAGCGTCGGGGTCGGCGGGCGCACCCGCGCCGGAGGAGGCGGCGCAGCCGGTGGCGAGGGCTCCTGCGGCGAGGAGGGCGACGGCGGCGGCACGTGGGCGTGTGGGCATAGCGAAACCCTTCGATATCCATGAGGGAGGTAAGGCTATGCTAACCGGCCAATGCGCGTGGCCGGTCTCCATTTCCCCGCCGCTCCCGAACTCGAGCCGCAGCACGCGAGCGCTGAAGTGGCACATGGTGTCGGAGCAGTCATGCAGAGGGCGCGACGCCGCTCCGATGGACGAGACAACATCCACGACGGACTGATCGGCAGCAAGTTGCTCCGAGACCGCGAAAGTCCGCGAGCGACCGGACCCGGAGCGCGGGGCGGGTGAATGCCGAATCGAGCTTCTCTCCACGCGCGGGCAAGGTTGCGCCGGAGCACACGCCCGAAGGCTGCAGGTCAGCGGCCCCGGACTGTGGCGAATGCTCCGCCTCCCTTGTCTCGTCGACGAGACAACTCTCGTCGTCGCAAGACGTTCCGCTGAGCGTCTCCTAGCCATGGTCTGGATCTGCAAGCGCTCGGCCGCGTAGTCGATCTCCGCGTACTACACCGGGAACATCTCGGGTCGGAATCCGGACGCATCGCGGACGCACGGGGCGGCTCTCCTGCGTCCTTGATCGTACTTGGGTACACCTGGTGTCGGGCATCCTTCCCAGCGGCACCTGGCCCAGGTGTTCGACCGCGCTGGTGCAGCGGGTGGACCAGTCCACGTCGACGTGGACGTCGGCGTTTGCGCCGGTCTGTGGTGGCCGCGTGTCCCGCTTCGGTCCCGCGGGGGTTTTACAGCAGCGAAGCTTCGGCATGCCGTCAGATGGCTCACCGCCTCACGGGGGCACGGCCTCGACCTCGCCGAGATCGATCCCACGGCCGATGCGGACGATCAAAGAGTGGGGCGCCTGGCGGCCTGCCTCGTCCTCGGGATGGCTGCCGGCGTTGCACTGCGCAGACTTCCCGGATAACTCCGAGGCAAAGGGACGGCCCACGCTCGAGGTGTGCCCGCGCGTGTCCGGGCGCACCCACCGTACGCACGGGCGGTTGGCGGAGGGCGGTGAGCCAATTAACTTGTGCACAAGAATTTGGGGTGCGTAATATATGGAAGGTGTCGGCTACGCCATCTCCTCTCGATCGCTCCGTCTGCTTCGCCCTCTATGCGACGATGCATGCCACGCTAGGGCTCTATCGAGATCTCCTTGCCCCGTGGGGGATCACCTACCAGCAGGCATTGGTTCTCGCCCTCCTCTGGGATAGAGAACCGTGCAGCCCGGGAGAACTAGCGGACCATCTCGCGCTTGATGCGAGCAGCGTCACCGGTCTCCTCAACCGCATGGAACGCGCGGGCCTTCTGACTCGGACATTGGACCCTCGGGATCGGCGGCGATTCCTCGTGCGCTCGACCGAACTGAGCCGTGATCTGCGCGCACAACTCGGATGGGTTGAGGACTGCGTCGCGGAGGCGATCTCGTTTGACAGCACGCAAACCGCAACACTGTTGCGGGAACTTGGCCGACTGCGGGAGAACATCTCGACTTACCCTCACCACCGGACCCCGGTCACAACAGAGAGCTGAGACGTAATCATGAACATCGCCGCAATCGAACTGACAATGCTTGACGGAACGACGAAGACATTTGGAGAGGTGTCGGCAGGCAGGGTCGCACTGGTCGTGAACGTCGCTTCGCGCTGCGGTCTGGCTCCGCAATACGAGCAGTTGGAACTCCTGCAGAAAGGCTATGCCGACCGCGGCTTCACCGTATTGGGTGTGCCCAGTAACCAGTTCCTGCAAGAGCTCGGCTCCGCGGACGCGATCGCCGAGTACTGCTCAACGACGTGGGGCGTCACGTTCCCCATGACGGCGAAAGCTAACGTCAATGGGCGCAATGCACACCCCTTGTACAAAGTGCTGAGGACAACTCCGGACGACAATGGGAAGGCCGGTCGGGTGACGTGGAACTTCGAGAAGTTCCTCGTCCATCCGGACGGGCGTGTGCGACGTTTCCGTCCGCCCGTCACGCCGGACGCGCCTGAGGTGATCGCACAGATCGAAGAGTGGGTCTCGTAACCCACGCCGAGTTCGGCCTCGATCTAACCCGATGGGCTCAGGGGTGGGTGGCGATCCTATGTTTGGGAGCGTTTGGTTTACCAGAAGGGCAGGGTGGCTGCCGCTGAGTGGGAGGGCGAGATTACCTTCTTTGCGACGCGGGTCGAGGAGCGAGCGCCTGACTCAGGCTCCTGTCTTGTCCGTGGAGAGGTTGTGGACGAGCATCGCGATGCTCGTATCGGTGAGTTCGGGTGCGGCGAGTAAATCGCTCTGAGGAGTCCGCCGAAAGATCTCAAGATCGATCCTTCGATGGGCGGTGGGGGTTCGGCAGGAGAGGTGGCCCTGAAGTCTGGTGCGGAGTGGGTCATTTAGTTGATCGCCCGATGTCCCCCGCGTGATCCTCGCCAGCGCGGTGCGGCCGAGGAGTCGTTGTTGCCAGATGAGACCGGGGTGGCAGGCAACCCTGACGCGCGCCACGTCGATCTGGGATACAACTAGGGTGGTGCCCTGTCTTCTGGGGCCGCGAACCGAGTGGGCTCAGAGGTTGGCTGCGATGAGCGGTGCGAGCAGGGAATAGCCCGTCTCGGCGAGCTCGCGATTCGTGAGCAGATTGTATCCGTGATCCGCTTTCGGGATGTCGACGTAGGAGATGAGTGAGCCGGCCGCGGCGAGCTTCTGGGCATAGGTCACGCCCTCGTCACGTAGGCGATCGTATTCGCAGGTTGCGACGATGGCGGGTGCGATCCCGGACAGATCGTCGGCGTTGGATCCCCACACAGGAGACGCAAGCCGGTGTTTTCGCTGCTCGGCGTCCGGGGTGTAGGCGGTCTCGAAGACATCGCGCATCCATCCGCGCAGGACCGTCTTTGCCAGCGGCGAAGGCTTCAGCCTAACGTCCGTGACGAGGTCGAGCGGCGCATAGTGCAGAACCTGCAGCGAGATATGTGAGCTTTGGGCGTCGAGCGCCATGCGTGCTGCGCCTGCTGCGAGATTACCACCCGCGCTCTGACCCCCAACGGCAACGCGGCTGTGGTTCCAAGGGCGGTCGACGCTTGCCGCCCACAGGGAGACGTCGTACGCCTGTTCGACGGGGATGGGGAAGCGCACGCGGGGCGCGGTGCTGTATTCGACATTCAGGACGTAGTTGCCTGTCGCCGCAGCGAGGTAGCGGCACCAGGGATCGTCCTGACGGCGACCGGGGACGACGAACCCGCCGCCGTGGAAGTTCACGTACACGCCCGGCGGGTTCTCGGATTCCGCGGTCGGTGCGTACAGCGTGCACGGCAGCTCTCCATGGCGGGTGGGGACCCGGACCTCTTGTGTGTTTCCAGGGATCTCGGGGAAGCCGAGCGGCCCCGAGGCGGGCCGTGGGCTGAAACTGCCCATGAACCGGGCGACAGTGTCAGCAACGAACGGGGTGGTAAGGAATGACATGGGTCTTCTCGTTCCGGTTGAGGGGTTGGGGTAGGGGTTGCAGCGCCCGGGATCTGGTTTCGTGAGTCGGGCGGAGGCCGGCGGCTCAGGGCTGAAGTGCGAGGACGTCCGTATGGTCTTTCGGGTCATCGTTGTCGGCCGGGGATTCGCGCGTGCGCTCGGTGTTGGGCGCCGCCTGGGGGGTCGGCGTGTTGTCGGTCGCGAGCGTGCTGTCGTCTGCTCGTGTGCGACGTCGAATCGCGCGGACGATGCCGATGATCACCACGCCGAGCACTGCAGCTGCCGTCCACACGAGGAGCTGACCGAGCCATTCGCCCGCTTGCGCACCATTGAAGTAGAGGAGGCTCCGCATGGCCTCGAAAGCGCCCGCGCCGATCCAGAATCCGTGCACTCCCTGCCAGAAGGAAGGCAGGAAACCCGCCGCCAGGGCGCCACCCGCGCTCGGCAAGTTGAACGCAGTGAGGAAGATGTTGCACGCCAAGGAGGCCAATGGGCCCAGCACCGCTATGAGCACGATCGCGAGGAGCGCGACGGTGAGTCCGTACAGCGTCGCGACGCCGAGCACACCCGAAATCGTGCCGAAATCGGCGCCGTAGTCCCCGATGAATATGCTCGACAACGCGAAGCACAGCACCGGCGCCACGATTGCGGCTGAGGCAGCGGTGATCAGCTGAGTGCGCAGACGAGCCCGTGGGTGCGCTTGGAAGAGCATCGTGATGGCCAAGTACGATCCCACCGTTGTCACTACGAAGAGGAAGAATAATCCGGTGCCGCTGCCGTCGCCCTCTCGGGTTGGAACGACATCCTCGACAGACGACTCACGCTGCATCGAGGAGGCGATCTGGGCACCGACCTGCTTGATGATCGACGTGCCGGAGACGCCTGCCGCGTTGGCGACGAGTGTCACCACCTTCTGGTCGTCGATGACGAATGCCGCGAAGATCTCACGATCCTTGATGGCTTGGCGAGCGTGGTCAGCGTCTCGATAGGAGGTGAAGACGAAGGCGTCGTCACCGGCACGGTCCTCGATGCTGTCTTCCACGGCTGACTGAGCGGTCGACGAGGCGACCATTCCGACCGGTAGCTCGTGCGGTGTCGGAGCGTGCAACGCGCTGACGTAGCAGAAGATGAAGACGGAGATGAAGATGACGGGTGCAGCGATCAGCGCGCCGATCGTGCGCTTCCGGTCCGGGTTCAACTGGGCGCTCGACGGCTCGGTGACCGCGTTGGTCTGTTTCATGAATTCGCTCATCGCGCAGTTCCTTCGGTTGCTCCTTGCATCTGCACCGGTGTCGCCTGGATCGGTGAGTCGGGTGTGGTGGAACCCCTGCGACGCGTCGATCGATCGACGGCGTTGAGCTCTCCGCGCATGCGCGCGTTGGACTTCGCCAAGGCCACGAGGGCGACGGCCGCAGGCATTGCCACCGCCCAGGACGCGAGTTGCAGGACCCACCGCGTCACGCCGTGGCCACCGAAATAGACGAGCGAGCGGAAGGACTCCATCGCCCCCGCCCCGAACGAGACGGAATGCACCCATTGCCAGAAGTCGGGAAGCAGTGGGTACGGCACGGGTCCGCCTGATCCGGGCACGTTCAAGAAGATGGCGAGGAAGAGGATGCCGATCAGCAGGGATCCGCCGAGGAACTCGTGCATCAAGATGGCGAGGGATCCGATCGTGAAGACATACAACGCGTCCACCGCGAGGAGGGCGGCGATCGCGCCGAACGAGGCGCCGTAGTCGCCGACGAACACAGATGACAGTCCGAAAACAAGCAGCGGGATCAGCACGCTTCCGATGCCGACAACTGCGAACATGCGGCTGGCTTTCGTCTTCGGTGCGGTCTCTGCAAGGACGATGACGAGCATGAACGCGCCTACGGTTGAATAGATGAATAGATAGAAGAGATTGCTGCCCATCGGATCCTCGGCGGCAAGGGGCGCGACGTCTTTCACCGTCAGCGGCACGCCGAGCTGCGATGCAACCTCCTCGCCGGTGGCTCGGACAACGGCGCCGGTGCTCGGCCCGTTGCCCGACCCCACAAAAGCGGTCAAGGATGCGGGCCCCTGGGCGGGATCGTCGTGCATCTCGACGAGCAACGCGCCGACAGAGTCTCTCGTCTTCACGTCATGCTTCGCACGCGAGGTGACGTCGCTTTGAACAACGTGGAACTCATCCGTGTCATCGAGAGAGTCGACGAGGTCGCTGACGACGGCGTTCGGCCCTACGACGGTGATCGTGACGTCGTTCGGGGCGGGCGCATGGAAGGCGCTGACGAAGGCCAGCGGGAATGCGATAACGAAGAGCAACGGCACGGCGAGACTCGCCATGATCCTTGCTCTGACCGATCTGGGGGTGGACAGCATTGCTTCTCCTGGAAAATTTGCCAACGCTGTTGACAGTATGCGTCATCATCGATTCGCTGTCAACAGTGTTGACAAATTCCGCGTGCGTCGCCACACTGGGTGCATGACACGACACCGGGTTGATCGCTCCGCCGAGCTAAAGACCCGTATCCGCGCGGTCGCCGAGGAACTGTTCTCCACAGCTGGATACTCGACCACCAGCATCCGGGACATCGCCGCCGCCGCGGGCGTGGACCCCTCAATCGTGATCCGACACTTCGGGTCTAAGGACTCGCTGTTCGTCGAGACCGTGCGCCTACGCACGAAAGACGGAAACGTGCTGCGCGGCCCGATAGAGTCGATCGGCCGAGGCGTGGTGCGGAAAATTCTCACCAATCCCGAGGAACTGGTGCGCAGCCGAGGGGCGTTCGCCGCGTTGCTCCGCGCCACCGACAGCGCAGATGTGCGCAGCCTGCTCCTGCACGAACTGAACACCAGTCTCGTCGCATCGCTCGAGGCGAGACTTCCCGGACCGGACGCGACTCTACGCGCGCACATCTTCTCGGCACAGCTCATCGGTCTCTTCACTGCCCTTTGGGTGATCGAGGATCCCGTACTGGTCAACGCGGATCCCGAAGACCTGGCGGTGGAGTACGGGCACTTGCTGCAGAGTGCGTTGACGGGACCGTTGCCTGTCGAGGGTGGAGCGTCCGCTGACGCTCCGCCGGCTGTGTAGGACGATCTGACCTCCACCAGCTAACGCTGCCAGAGGACTCGACTCCGTGGTGACGGACGGCGGCCATGACCCGCAGCTCCGGGCGAGAACGTCGCGCGACGACACTTCGCTCTCGGCCACGGCAGGGATGTGGTCCATGAACTGCCATCGGGGTCGAGGGTTCGTCGGCTATCGACTTGGTCCCAAAGGGACGCGGTTTGCGTTCGGCGCCACTGAGTGGGTGACCCCTGGCGGATTCGGTGGACTTCCCGCGGTCATCATGCAACCCGCTCGTTCGCGAACGCCCAGACATCGCGAGCGAGACCCCGTTTCGGTCCGTGTTGACCGCGGGCTCGACGCGACGTGAAGCACCGCGCAGGGTCGTGGGCCCCTCGGCCGAGTCTCGCGAGCGTGCCGTAGGGAGCATCCCGGGCCGTCATGAGAACGTCCGCAGACTCAGCTCTCGAGTTCTTCGATGATCGACTTCAGCGCCTCGATATAAGACGTAATGTCGGCGTCCGTCATCGGCAGTGATAGTGAGAACTCGCCGCGATGCACCGGAAAGAATCCGCGGCTCGCCAGTTCCAGAGAAATGACCTGCGTCATTTCGCCGTCGAGGTTCCGCCAGTAGTCCCTATGGGTCCGGATCGACAGGCCGGGCTTGTTCATGTACCCGTACGCCATGTGCGAGAATCCGCCGCCGTAGACGGTGAAGGGGCTGTTGCGCGCGCCGGCCCACTCATTGAGCTCGGTCATGATGCGAGCGGCGTAACCGTTGAGGCGCTCGAAAGCTGCTGCGTTGAGCGCTTCCATGCACGCGGCGCCTGCGACGAGCGCGAGGCGGTGCCCGTGGTGGGTGCCCGAGATCGTGACACGCCCGTCTTCGAGGACCTGCATCACCTCGGTCGAGCCGCCGACGGCTCCCAGCGGCATGCCGCCGCCGATGATCTTGCCCATAACGGTGAGGTCGGGGGTCACGTCATACACCCCCTGCAGGCCGTGGTAGCTCGCCCGCAGGCTGATCGTCTCATCGAAGATGAGGACGATGTCGAGCTCCTTCGTGAGTTTGCGGATGCCCTCAACGAACGTCCGGTCCAGGACGACGAGCCCGCCGGCGCCGGACTGCAGTTCCATGATTACGCAGGCGAGCTCGCCGGCGTGCGCGCGGAGCGTGCGCTCACACCCGGCGAGGTCGTTTTGTGTCAGGAGGATCGCGTTCTCGATGTCAGCTGCGGGGATTCCCCCACTGTCGGGGAGCGGGTGTGGCGCGTCGTCCGGACCGCTCAGCGCGGGGTTCGGGTGCGAAGAGATGTGAAGGAGGTCGCTGAACCCGTGGTAGCCGCCCTCGAACTTGGCAACCTTCGTCTTGCCCGTGTATGCGCGTGCCACGCGAACCGCGCTCATGCACGACTCGGTTGCAGAGCAGGAGAACTGGATCTTCTCCACGGATGGGATGCGATCGATGAGGATGCGCGCGAGGTCGGCCTCGGCGGGGCTTGGATTTCCGAACGAGAAGCCGGCAGGGATCGCCTCGATGAGCGCCGTGGTGACGGCGGGGTGATTGTGACCGAGTACGTTCACCGTGAAGTTGTTGTTGAGATCCAGAAGGCGGTGCCCATCGACAGTCTGGATGTACGCCCCCTCACCGCGTTCGGCGAACACAGCGTGCGGGCCGAAGTTGAAAGAATTGCGGCTGTACCCGCCAGGGATGAGCGCCTTGCCTTCCCGCGTGAGATTCATCGAGACGGCGAACTTCTCCGAGAATCGTTCTAGGCTCGATTCAAGCGTGAGGTTGGGCATGATTTCTCCATTGCGATGGGTCGCCCGGCGCGAAGGCTGCGGCAGCCGTTGCGCGCAGCGCGAACCGGTAAGCACGTCGTCCCATCGTCCGTTTGGCTCGTCTACGGGTCAACGACGGAATGGCGATCGCGCGATCGTCAACCGCGATTGCAAACCACGAAGCGGGCCAGGTTGGCCCGACTAGTCCTCGGCCTCAATGAGGCTCACAGCACCCGGCACGAGGGACAGGTGCGCCGTAACCACGTCACTTGCGACAGCCCGGAATCGCTGGACCAGGGCGTCACGACCAGCAGACGATGCAGAAACTATCGCCAGGCTGGTCGGTTCCGCGTCGGTCAATGGCACGTATCGCACACCGGGGTGGGAGAACATCTCGGCCGCTGTCGATGGGAAAGTGTCTACTGCCCTGCGGTACGCAATTGCAGCCAAACTCTCTTGCACCGAGCGGACCTCGCCAGCGATACGGCCGCTTCCGCCTCGCTGCGCGTCGAAGGACCAGTACGAGCGCCACTCGGCGGGTGCGCCGTCGGCGGCTACGGCAAACGGACGGTCCAACAGGTCCTCCACGGAGAGCCCCGGAGCGTCGGCCAGTTCGTCTTCCGCCGGCACCGCGGCAACACGCGGCTCCGAAAACAACGGGTAGACATAAAGCCGCTCATCCGCGATCGGCAACCTAAGCAGCGCAACGTCGACATCGCCGTCCCGCACGGCAGCAAGCTGATTCACCATGGACAACTCGACGAACTGGATGTCGACACCCGGGGACTGGGCCCGAAAAGCGGACAGGATCAGGTGAGTCAACGGGCCAGCGCCTTCACCGAAAATGCCAACCCGAAGGCGCCGGTGTGGCCCCATCGCGACGTTGCGGGCCTGGCTGACCGCGTGACCGAGTGAACGCAGCGTTTGTTCGACGTCGGTGAGGAAAGCCGCCCCTGCCGGTGTGAGGGTTACGCGGTGGCTCGTGCGATCGAACAGTCGGAATCCGAGCTCCTTTTCGAGCGATGCGATCTGAGCGCTGATGACCGACTGGGTGACGAATTCCTTCTCCGCGGCCCGACCGAAGTGCAGCGTCTCGGCGACGCGCGCGAAGTATCGAAGCTGTCTGAGCTCCATCCGTCGCCTCCTGGACAGTGTCCATCGCCGCACGCGATCGAGCGATCGCGATTCTGGCATTGCCGCCAATTGCCGGTGATCCGACGATAGTACGACGCGCTTGCCCGAGCGCCCAGTGTGCTGGCCGCCGAGGCCGCCTCGATGAAGAGAGCCGATCATGACACACCCCGCTGCTCGAACTCCCGACACCGGAGAGCATCACGCGACAACACTCAAGCGCGGCTCTCTCGGCGTACCAGCGATCGTCTTCTTCGTCGTGGCGACTGCAGCACCGTTGGCCGCCGTGCTCGGTGCCGGCCCAGTCGTCTTCATCTTCTCGGGCGTCGGCGCACCGGCCATGTACGTGATTGCCGCCGTCGTCCTGCTTCTGTTCGGGATCGGCTTCGCGGCCATGAGCCGATTCGCGACGAGCGCGGGCGGCTTCGCCGCGTTCGCGAGCAAGGGGATGGGTCGATACGCGGGCTACCTGATGGCGGGCGTGGCTGTGCTCGCCTATGCGGGGATGCTGATCGGTCTCTTCGGTCAGTTCGCGGTTTTTGCGGCAGATCTGTTCTCCGCCTTCTTCGGGTGGGACGTTCCGTGGCAGGTGATCGCCTTCGCCGGCGTCGTGCTCGTCGGAGTCTTCGGTTACCTCGACATCCAGATCTCCGCCTCCGTGCTGGGAGTACTGATGATCCTCGAGGTACTGGTCCTCGTGATCTTCGACAGCGTGGTGATCGCCACTGGCGGGGCGGACGGCATCAACTTCGACGCATTCAGCCCCGCGAACTCATTCACGCCGGGCATGGGTGTTGGTCTGCTGTTCGCCTTTGCTTGCTTCGTTGGCTTCGAAGCCACGGTCATCTATGGCGAGGAAGCCAAACGGCCCAAGGTCACGATTCCGCGTGCGACGTACGCGTCGATTTTGGTGATCGGCGTGATCTACACCGTGACCATGTGGGCACTCGGCCTCGCATATGGCTCGGGCGAGGTGCAGGCGGCGGCGATGGAGGATCCAGTGGAGTTCGTCTTCGCGGCGAACACGGAGTTCGTCGGCGCGTGGTCGACCACTATCATGCGAATCCTCGTTGTCACGAGTCTCATCGCGGTTCTCCTGGCGTTCCACAACACGCTCAGCCGATACCTCTTCTCGCTCGGCCGGGCTCGGTTCCTTTCCGAGCGGCTGGGGCACACGCATCATCGCTACCACAGCCCGAGCGTTGCGAGCGTCGCTCTGTCGATCATCACGGCACTCGTGCTGCTGACCTTCGTCGTCCTGAACGCAGACCCGTTCACCACCATCTACCTCTGGCTCGTCGGCGTGGGCACGCTCGGCGTCCTGGTCCTGCAAGCCGCCGGCGCGGCCGCAGTCGTCGGCTACTTCGCGCGGAACGCGGGGTCCCGCACTAACGCGTGGACCAACTTCATCGCTCCCGCGCTCGGCGGCCTGGGTCTGCTTATCGCGATCGTGCTCGCAGTTGTTAACTTCCCTCTCCTCACGGGAGTTTCCGAGGGACCCGCGACTCTGCTGCCTTGGCTGCTGGTCATCGCGGCGCTCACCGGCCTCATCATCGGTATCGCGCGGTCGCGGAAGGGGCGGGTCGTCGATCTATCCACTGGTGTGATGACGGTTGTTGACCCGGCAGTTGAAGACAGCATCGCCGAGCGATGATGCCTCGACTCAAAGACCTCGAAAAGAAGGGAAGACGATGACGTTCTTCGAGCCGTCCACGTGGGACGGAAAGTTGTTCAGCGGAGGATGGCGCGGATCTGCGCAGTCCGCCCCCATTCGCGAGCCGGCCACGGGCGGCGAGATCGGACGCTACGGGGTCGCCTCCGTAAAAGATGTGAGTGCCGCCGCCGCGATCGCAGCCGAAGCTCAGCGCACCTGGGAGCTGGTGCCCGCGGACGAGAAGTCCGCGATCATGCGCCGCGCCGGGGACCTCTTCACTGAGCGGGCTTCCGCGCTGCAGGACTGGCTGATGCGCGAGGCGGGCTCAGGAGGCGGGAAGGCAGCCTTCGAAGCTGGGTTGGTCGCGTCCGAATTCTACGTCGCGGCAGCGACCGCGCAAATGCCTTACGGCCAACTTCTGCGAAGCAGCCGTCCACGACTGAGCATGGCACGCCGCCGACCCGTCGGCACCGTCGGCGTTATCTCTCCCTTCAACTTCCCGGGCATTCTTACTGCTCGCTCGGTCGCCCCAGCGCTGGCTCTCGGCAACGCCGTCCTCCTCAAGCCGGATCCGCGCACGAGCATCGCCGGAGGCCTCTTCTTCGCCGCGATCCTTGAAGAAGCAGGGTTGCCCGAAGGGCTGTTCCACGTCCTCCCTGGCGGCGCAGATGTCGGCGGCGCCCTGGTCGATGAGCCGTCGATACGGGTCATTTCGTTCACGGGCTCAACACAGGCCGGGCGGGTCGTCGGCGAGCGTGCTGGGCGCCTCCTAAAGCGCGCCCACCTCGAACTCGGTGGCAATAACGCGCTGGTCGTTCTTGATGATGTGGACGTCAATGCGGCCGCTTCGGCTGGTGCCTGGGGTTCGTTCTTGCACCAGGGACAGATCTGCATGACCACGGGGCGTCACCTTGTGCATGAGCGCGTGTACGACGAGTACGTGGAGCGTCTGGCTGGGAAGGCGAAGAACATCCCTTCCGGCAACCCGCTAGACGGTGCGCCGCTTGGACCGATCATCGACGCCAACCAGCTGGCCAAGGTCGACGGAATCGTACAGGACAGTGTCGCTGCTGGGGCTGTGCTCGTTGCCGGCGGTACCCACCGGGATCTCTTCTACGATGCGACGGTTCTTGCCAATGTGGCGCCTGATCATCGAGCATTCGCCGAAGAGATCTTCGGGCCCGTGGCGCCTGTGACGCGATTCTCGAGCATCGATGAGCTCATCCAGATCGCGACGTCTTCAGACTATGGACTCTCATTGGGAATCCTGTCGAACGATGCATACCGCGCGCTGGAGCTCAGCGAGCGCATTCCGTCGGGCATCGTGCACATCAATGATCAGACGGTGGATGACGAAGCAGTTGCACCGTTCGGCGGCGTGGGCGCTTCAGGTACGGGTGCCCGCTTCGGTGGCCACGAGGCGAACATCGAGGCGTTTACCGAGACCCAGTGGATCACGGTGCAGGCGGATATCGCTCGGTATCCCTTCTGACTAATCACCCTTACCGTGGAGGCCCGTGGCGCATGCCCTACGGGCCTCCACTTCGGTGTGAAAATCGGGAACTGGCCAATGTTGCGAGGGCAACGTTCTCGCCGAACGGCGCACCCTCGCGTCGAAACAGGCGCCACTTGACGACCGTGATCGGCGGAGACTTCCCGGGCTCCCGCGCGCGGCTATTGAGGGCGGTCGTAGTCGTCCCTGGCCCTGAGGATGTCGGTCATGTGCTCTTTCGCCCATGTCTCGAGCGCCTGCAGCGGGTCCTGCAGCGAGCGGCCGGCTTGTGTCAGTTCGTAGTCCACGCGCGGAGGGATCTGTGCCGTCACGGTGCGCGAGACGAGACCGTCGCGTTCGAGTCCGCGCAGAGTCTGGGTCAGCATCTTCTGCGAGATACCGTCGATGCGCTCCCGCAGTTCGCCGTAACGCAGCGGGCCGGCGCTCAGGGAGCCGACGACGAGGACAGTCCACCGATCCCCGATGCGATCGAGCACTCGTCTCGTGGGGCAGTTGCGGTCATATGGGTCCCACTTCGGCATCGACACACCAAACTCCTCGTTACGCACCGGAAAGTGCCTACTTCCCCTACGGAATGTGACTCTCCTATCGTAAGTTAGCCCGACTGTACACCCGACCTGAAGGAGAGAGACTCATGTCCGCGAAAGAAGCCGTCCTGACCGCCGCAACGGCACTGTTCCTCGAGAAGAACGCCAACGCGGTCGACAACTACTTCGGCCCGGCGTACATCCAGCACTCGACCCTCGCGGCCGACGGCCTCGACGGCTTGCGCGCACTCCAAGGCAACCTTCCGCCCGACTTCGGCTACGAGCTCGTCCGCACGATCGCCGAGGGTGACCTTGTTGTGCTCCACGGCATCTACGCCGGCTTCGGTCCGGCTCCGCTCGTGGCGTTCGACGTCTTCCGCGCCGAGGGCGATCGCGTCGTCGAACATTGGGACTCGCTCGTGCCCGTAGTCACCGACACTGTGAGCGGCCGCACCCAGACAGACGGCGAGGACGAGATCGATGACCTCGACAAGACCGCCGCAAACAAGGCGCTCGTAGCCGAGTTCGCCGAGAAGGTGCTCATTGGCGCCGACTACAGCGTGCTGACCGACTACATCTCGACCGAGTCTTACGCCCAGCACAACCCTGAGGCTGCAGATGGCCTCGAGGGCTTCGGCGCGGCGGCTGCCGCGTGGGGTGCGGACGGCAAGCTGCTCGCATACAAGAACCTGCACCAGATCGTGGCCGAGGGCAACTTCGTCTTCACGCGTGCCGAGGGCGACTTCGGCGTGCCGGTGATCTATAACGACCTTTGGCGCGTCCAGGACGGCAAGATCGTCGAGCACTGGGATGTCATTGCGCCGATCCCAGCAGAGCTCCCGCACACCAACGGAGTGTTCTAGAGCAATATGACCGGGCGCCTCTCCTGTGATCTTCGCGACAGGGGAGGCGCCGGCCGGTACCCGGACTCAGGCCGTTCGTTCTAAAGAAGTCGCCGCGATCGGGTGGAAGGTCGTCTTCGCTCTGCGGAGTTCCCTGCAATGTCGAGGAGCGCGCTCGTGTTGTCGTGCGGTGAGGTGCTGAGGGGTGCATATCGGTGTTGTGCGCAGATCGCGTATGCAAAGCCGAGCCGGTTAGGGATCCGTGCGCGGCCCGGTTGTCGCCGTTTGATGGCCCCACGTGGAATGTCAGCAGTCGTCATCGTCGCTCGGCACTTGCCAGCTCGCGCAGAATTGGACCCATTCGATGCGGGATGACTTCTGTGGTCGCAATGGACGTACTGCTACGTTGTACTCCCGGCGCCAACTGAATCCGCTGTGTGATTCGGTGTAGGTCCACTGTGTCGCGCGCGACGACGCGAAGCATGACATCCGCGTCGCCGGTCGTCGTGTGCGCCTCGACAACCTCAGGGATCGCACGAATAGCAGAATAGACCGCGTCGATCTCTTGCTGAGCGACAGCCAGCGTAACGAATGCGAGCAGCGGACGTTCCGCAGCTGCGGGTGCCAGGGTGCCGCTCGGCGGCCCGAGTGCTCCGTTCTCCCTCAGTTTCTTCATGCGTGCGTAGACCGTATTGCGTGACACACCGAGCCGGCCGCTGATCTCGATGAGCGTGGCGTCGGGGTGGTCATCTCGTGCAAGCAGTATCCGCGCGTCGACGGTGTCCAGGCTGTGCATGTGTCTGACTGTACACGGAGCTCATGGGTTGCAAGATGGGCAGATGCCAAGCTTGGGCTATAGAAGTTGTGCAGATTCGGAGCACAACGTAGTGTGCCCTGCCATGAGTACAGCGATTCAGCCAGCGGATCTCCCGCGTCTCGACCTTCGAGGGTTCACCTCACCCGTACAGTTCCTCCCTCGCCTCACGGATGAGCTAGGAGTGGAGATCTGGTGCAAGCGTGATGACATCGGTTCGGTCGGGCTCGCGGGCAACAAGGTGCGCAAGCTCGAGGCTGAACTCGCACAGGCGCGGGCGATGGGCGCCACGCAGATCGTGACCGAAGGTTCGCGGCACTCGAACGCAACCCGGGCCGCTGCCGCGGCTGCGGCAGCACTGGGAATGAAATGCACCCTAGTTCTCTGTCACGACGAGCCGAAAGAGCCGGTCGGGAACCTCCTGCTCGATGCGCTCTTCGGAGCCGACCTCCGCCTCGTCGGCGACATCTCTTGGATTGAGCTCGCCGAGGTCACATCGCGTGTTGTGCAGGAGCTCGAGGACGGCGGCGAACGCGTGTACCGTCTTCCCATTGGCTCGGCGACGGGCCGTGGCGCGGCAAGCTTCGCCTATGCCTTCGCTGAGGCTGAACGGCAAATGGAAGCGCAAGGCGCCACCCTCCGTACGATCGTCCACGCGAGTTCCGCCGGAAGCACGCATGCAGGACTCGCGCTTGGCCGTGCGATCCGCGGGAGCTCCGCGCGAATCGTCGGCGTCGTGGTAGCGGGCGAGGTGTACGACGATGTCCCGGGCAACTACCTGCGGCTCGCCAACGAAGCCGCCGATCTCATCGCGCCCTCGCTGCGCATCACGGGATCGGACCTCGAAATCACTGAGAAGTACCTCGGGGAGGGCTACGGTAAGCCAGCCTCAGGGGTAAGCGAGGCAATTGACCTCATGGCACGCCTTGAAGGCATCGTGGTCGACCCCGTATACACCGCCAAAGCAGTGGCCGCCATCATCGACATGGCCCGAAACGGCGCAGTCGACGGACCGGTGCTGTTCTGGCACACAGGCGGTTACCACGCGATGTTCGATCCGAGCTACGCAGCATCGGTCTGGTCCGACCTCCCGCGTCTGCGGGCTATCAACCTCTAGCTCATCCCCTCAGTCACTGGCAAGAACTGCATCCAGCGCAGAGCGATCCGGTGAGCGACGGTTCGACCACCCGCACGCACCACTGCCGACGCCGTCACCTCGCAGCCGCCCATTCAAAGGAGAATGACCAGAAATGAACACCCACGCATCCGGTCTTCGCCGTGGCCTCAGCGCCCGGCATATCCAGATGATCGCCCTTGGATCCGCAATCGGCACGGGCCTCTTCTATGGTTCCGCCGGGGCGATCCAAGCCGCCGGACCAGCCGTGCTACTCGCCTACATGCTCGGCGGCGCAGTGGTCTTCGTGGTCATGCGGTCGCTGGGGGAGATGGCGGTCCGCCATCCGGTCGCTGGATCCTTCGGGCAGTATGCGTCGCGTTACGTGAGCCCCTTCGCCGGATTCCTTACCGGGTGGACATTCACGTTCGAGATGTTCGTTGTCGCCCTCGCCGACGTCACAGCGTTCAGCATTTACATGGGCTTCTGGTTCCCCGACGTCGAACGCTGGGTATGGATCCTCGCGGTGGTCTTCTTCATCACCGCGGCCAACCTTCTTAGTGTGAAGGTCTTCGGCGAGCTCGAGTTCTGGTTCGCCCTCATCAAGGTGTTGGCGATCATCGCGATGATCGTCGGCGGCATTGCGATCATCCTGTTCGGCCTCGGCAATCAGCACGACAACGCGGCTGGGCTGCAGAACCTTGTCGATCACGGTGGGTTCATGCCCAATGGAGTGTGGGGCGTCCTTCTTTCACTCACCATCGTCATGTTCGCGTTCGGCGGTACGGAGATCATTGGGATCACCGCCGGAGAAGCTCAGAATCCCAAGAAGGTGCTTCCTCGGGCGGTCAACACCGTTCCCGTCCGCATCCTGCTCTTTTACGTGCTCGCGCTGACCGTGATCATGTCAATCCAGCCGTGGGACACCATCGATGGTGAAACCAGCCCATTCGTGTCGATCTTCCAGAACCTGGGACTTGAGGGCGCCGCGCACATCCTGAACGTTGTGGTCATCACCGCAGCACTGTCAGCGATCAATGCTGACTTCTTCGGCGCAGCTCGCATGCTGCATGGTCTGGCAGAGCAGGGGCAGGCCCCTCGCACGTTTCTGAAGTCGACGCGCTCAGGTGTGCCGTTCATGACGGTCGTTGCGATGACATGCTCGTTGCTGGTCGGCGTGCTCCTGAACGTATGGTTCCACGACCAAATCTTCTTCCTCATCGCCGCGCTTGCGACCTTCGCAGTCGTTGTGGTGTGGTTGATGATCCTCATTTCGCACGCCCGCATGAAGCGCGAGATCGTGAAGGACGAGCTCCTCCCGAGCGAATTCCCCGTGCCGTTGTGGCCGACGGCCAACTACATCGCAATGGGCGTGATCGGCTTCGTCATCGTGATGATCGGAATCGTGCCGGAAACGAGACCAGCCCTCATCGTTGGTGCCATCTGGATCCTCGCCGTAGTCGCGTACTACGCGGTCTTCGTCCGTGGCCGGGGGCGAACCCGAATGGAACTGGTGGATGAAACGTCGATGATCGCGACAGTGAAACCGGCCACCGCAAGGTCGATCGAGAACGGCCCGTCGCTTCGAGCGCGCGGCTGAGCGGAGGCCGACAGCGCCCGACGATGCAAGTGGCGCCCGCAATGCGTGACGATATGCCTAGCCGAGATAAATCAAGCGATGCAGAGCTGGCAACAGTGGCCCCAGGCGACACGGACGAGCGTCTTGACGCGCTCGTCCGTGCCATCGCGGACGCGGAACGGCGAGCGCTCCTGGATGTCCTCATTGACGCGGCGCCCCCCGGCCTGTCGATTACGCAGTTGGCAAGCGCGACCGGAGTGTCCCGGTTCTGCGCATCCCGCCACCTGAGAGTTTTGCGCGAAGCGGGTGTCCTGACATTGACCAGGGACGGATACCAGAAGCTGCACTTCATCGACTTCGCGGTGTTCCTAGACCTTGAGGACTGGACGCTAAGATTCTCGAACCGATCAGATTGATCAAGAGGCGGCGCAGGTCATCAGCGCCAGCAGTCAAGGCTCTCGTCGGCGATGTCAGGCAGCCTACGATGTCCCGCCCGGGGAGCGGCTTTGCATCGCGGCGAGGTAGACGTCCAACTGATGCTCAAGCACCTCCCGCAGATCGACCTTGCGGAGCTCATCCTGCAATGCCGCCGCGGAGGGGAAGTTCTCCGGGGTGGCGCCTTCATACTCCTGGATCCACATGGGCATTCGGCCCTCCACGCGCTCTGCGACGTTCCGGCCAGCGTGAGCGGTCGTGACGGCGAGGATGAAATCCGCGAACGCACGGTACTCCAGCACCGCTTCATGGCCGGACCAGCCGCCACGCAGCACAGCTCCGAGTATCGCGTCGACGACCGCCAGTTCGTTGCCGCCGCCGGTGTGCGAGATCATCGTGAGAGCGGTAGCGGCGGGATGGGCGTCACCCATGCTCCACGTTCTCTCGGCGATATCGCGGAGAGTGGCGAGCCAGTCGCCAGAGGGCTTGAATCCTTCAAAGGCCTCACGAATGAGTTCCTCCGTGATGGCCAGAAGAAGTTCTTCGCGATTTCGGAAGTGTCTGAACACCGCCGGCGGAGTAGCCCCGAGTGCGGCGCCGAGTTGAGTGAACGTAAGACCGGCTGATTCATCCCGATCCAGCAGGTCGAGCGCCGTTGCGACAATCAGTGAGCGAGTCAGCGTGTTTCTCGGAAGCCTGCGCTTACGTTGCTCCGGCATCGGCCCCCTCAGTGCGCCACCGCGCACACTTAGTGTATGTGGGTACGCGCGTCACCAGCGGCGTTGTCCGGTCGTTCGCGCGGGGGTCTCACGAGACGATCAACAGATCCTCTAGTAGCGATGGGTCCGCGCGCAGCTGTGAACTGGATCGGTCGAGAACGATTTCGCCCTTGCTCATTCCCAGGATCCGGTCGCAGTAGACCATGGGCAGCTCCGGGCTCTGGTCGACAATCAATGTGCTCACGCCGGCCTCCGCGAGGGTGCGCAACGCTCCCAGGACGTCGCGCACAAGTGATGGCTGCAGCCCCTGAGAGAGCTCATCAACAATGATGAGCCGCGTTCCGAACACGATGGCGCGGGCGATTGCGACCTGCTGCTTCTGGCCGCCGGACAGGTCGCCCGCCTTCACCCTCGAGCGCTCACGTACAACGGGGAATAACTCGGCTACGTCAACGTTGGGCTTGTAGCCTTGACGGCGTGCGAGGCGCAAGTTCTCCTCCACGGTGAGGGACGGCAGGACGCCGCGGTCATCGGGCACGAACGAAAGCCCTGCGCGCGCGGCCTGCTCAGGACGCGATACCGAAGTGCCATCGATCTCCCGCGCCCCTGACAGGAGCGGCAGTTGCCCCGCGATGGTCTTGAGGAGGGTCGACTTTCCCATGCCGTTGCGGCCCAGCAAAGCAACGACGGTGGCCGGCTCGAGCTTCAAGTCGAGGTCGCGGAGCACCCTCGTGCTGCCATAGCCGGAAGACACTTGGTTCAGGTGCAGGCGGTTCATGTTCTCCCCAAGTACGCCGATTGGACATCCTCGTTGGCCGCGACTTCGTCCAGCGAGCCTTCGGTGAGGATGGCGCCGTCAGCCAGCACCACGACTCGGTCCGCAAGCTCTCGCACGATCTCCATGTCGTGCTCGACGACAATGAGAGTGCTGCCACCATGCCTGGCTGACTCACGCAGTAATCCGGCGAGCTTCATGGACTCGTCATGAGATAAACCCGCCGCTGGTTCATCGAGCAAGATGACGCGGGGGCTCCACGCAAGCACCGAGGCCAGTTCGAGCGCCCGCAGGTCCGCGAGAGGCAGGCTCGAGGCCGGTCGACTGTCATCAGCCTCAAATCGCTGAAGCCGAACGGGAAGCGCAGACGGATGGGCTGATTCGGCGCGGGCGAGGGTGATGTTGCTCGCCGGCGACAGCTCCGCGAACACACTCGGGATCTGGAAGACCTTGCCCATGCCTGCCCGGGCTCTCCGGTGAACCGGCCACCTTGTGGCGTCCTCGCCGCCGATATACACCGACCCGGAGTCGGCATCGACATCTCCGGCGACGACGTTGAGGAAGGTGGTCTTGCCGGCGCCGTTAGGGCCGATGATGCACACGCTCTCGCCCGAACGCGCCGCGAAGCTCACGCCCCGCACGATGGGTGTGGCACCAAAGGTCTTGCGTACGTCGTTCGTCTGAACGCTGTGGTCCCCCGTTGCTGTCCCCGTCTCCCTGGGTTCCACGGTGGGTAACCATGCGCCCTGCAGCGCCTGCAGGTGAGAGGGGACGCCGAGGATTCGCTGGGCAAGACCAACGAGTCCGGAGGGCGCGAACCGCACCACCAGCAGGAAGAGCACTCCGAGCGCGAGGAGGTACCCGCTGCCGAGCACGTCGCCGAGGTACTGGGATCCCATCGTGATCAGGATTGCGCCCAAGAACGCTCCGATGATCGTGCCCCGACCGCCGACAGCCAGCCATACGAGCACCTGCGCGGAAAGGGCGATCCCTGTCGTGGCCGGAGTGACGAGGCCCATCACGGGTGCCGCCAGCACGCCGGCGAGTGCTGCGATCGCGGCGCTCAGTGCGAAGGCGAGCATCATGGTTCGGCGCACCGGGACCCCGAGGTGAGCTGCGCGCTGACTGTTGAGAAAGACCGTGAGGAACCGACGGCCCCACTTCCCGCGGAGTACGACCGACCATACGATGGCGACAGTCAGAACAACCATGATCAATGTCACGTAGTAGTCGGCTATCAGGCCACGCGAAGAGACGAAGAGTCCGTTGCTGCCGTTCGTCACGGGGATCCATGATCGGCTGATTTGTTCGAGAAGCAGGGTCAGCGCGAGGGTGAGTATCGCCATCGTGGAAACGGTCGCCCGTGCCTGCAGCCCGACCATGCTCACGGCTAGCGCAAGGAGGATCGCCAGCACAACCGCGATCACGCCCCCGACACCTGCGGGTGCACCGAACCGTTCGGCGATGGCGACACCGTAAGCTCCCAGGCCGAAGAAGGCGGCGTGGCCGATGCTGACTACGCCCGCCCTTCCCCATGCCATGTCCAACCCAAACGCGAATAGCCCGTATGCGAGCCCGAGTGAGAGCAGCGCGAGCGCGAACGGCTGCAGCGCGAACGGGGCGAGACCCAGTCCGGCCGCCGCGACAGCAGCGAAGCCGATGTTGCGCGTTGTCACTCTCGCGGACCGCGTCATCCGCAATCCCTCGGCCGTTCGTCCGCGACAGCGCCGAGATCCTTGACGATGGTGTACTCCCCGTCCGGCCCAACTTCGATGGCCAACATGTTCTGCGACCAGTAATGCGAATCGGGGTTGAAGCTGCCCTCCCCGAGGACGCCCGTGAACTTTAGCTTCCCCATTTCTGCACTGATTGCGTCAGGGTCGTAGGATCCCGCTTCATTCACAGCCTCGGCGATGAACAGGGCGGCTGCATAAGAGCTCGCCGCCACGGCAGGGATCGGCCCTTCGAAGTCGTATGCCTCGCGGTAAGCCTTCACGAACGCGGCGTTCTCCTCGGTGTCGAGCTGGTCCGTGTAGGGCAGGACAGTGAGATCGCCCTCGATGATCCCTCCTATGGACGAGAAGAACTCCTGCTGGTGGGTTGTGCCGGTGAAGCCTCTGTTGTCGAGGGCGCCGAACTGTTCGGCCTGCTGAGCGAAGGCGACAGCATCGCCACCCACCACCGCATCGAGGACCCAGTCAGCGTCTGCGCTCTGGATCTTCGAGATGACCGGCTGCCAATCCGTTGTGCCGAGGGGGGAGTACTCCTCGAGCACGAACTCGCCACCAGCGTCCGCGAGTGCTTCCCGGGCGGCGTCTGCATACTGGTGCGGGAAGGAGTAGTCATTTCCCACAAACGCGACGCGGGGACCCCATGTCGCGACCATCTCGCTCACGAGGTCGTTGAGAAGCATCGGTTCCGTCACGCCAAACGGCCAGTAATGCGCGCTGCAGAACGGAATGGTGCCCATGATCGAGCTTGAGAATGGCACGTTGCCATCTCGGGCCACCGCGGCCACGGCGGCCCCGGAGTCTCCCGCGATCGTTCCGAACAGGTAATCGACCTGATCCTCTCGGATCAATCGCTGCGCCACCTGAGTCGAGGTAGCGGCGCTGCTCATATCGTCGAGCACCTCCCATTCGACGTCCTTGCCGAGGACGCCACCGTTGTCGTTGACATAATTGAGACCCAGCTCGAATCCCTGGACCATCGATTTCCCCTCCAGCGATGTCACGCCAGTCAGGGGCGCGACGACACCGATCGAGAATGCTACGTCGGGACTGTCCGCACTGCTTTGTGTGAACGATCCGCCGCATCCGGCGAGAACGAGCATGCCGGCGGCGGATGCCGTCAGAGCGGCGGATATTCTCATCCGCTCGTGCGTGATGTTGCGTGCCATTTGCGTAACCTCCAACTGATTCCTTGCGGCCGAATTGCGATGAGGACAAGAAGAGCGAGATAGAAGACGATGCCCGCTGCCGTTTCAGGCAGGAACGTCCGAAGGGTGACGTCCAAGATGGCGACCACCAGTGCTCCGGCGATCGGTCCGACCATGGAGCCCGGGCGCCCCAGCATCACAGCGAAGAAGATCGGAGCGAGAAGGCTCACCCCACCGGCCGGAGTGGCTCCGATCATCGGACTGTAGAGTGCGCCCGCCAGGACGGCGAGTGCTGTACCGGCGGCGAATGCTCCGGTGATCATGAGGCGCGGAGGAATACCCATCGATGCCGCCATCGCGCGGTTGTCAATCGACGCGCGCAGCCGAAGCCCGAGCGGCGTCAGGTAGACGACCGCAACGCACACGCCGACCACGGCGAGGCAGGAGAGGGCAGCTACGATGCGATAGGTCGGATACGGCGCCCCGAGAACGGGCACCGTGCCACCGATCGGAGCCTCAACGGACACAGCGCCAGGACCAAAGATGGCCTCGATCACTTGGCGAATCACGATCGCGACCCCCCACATCGCCAGCAGGGTCGCCAACATGCCCCTCTCATAGAGCCGAGAGAGCAACAGACGTTCGCTGAGTGCTCCGAGTATGGTGCCGACGACCACCGCGGCGATCACCGCTACGACGAACGGCACGTGCGGTGTCAGTGCGACCATCACGTACGCACCGACCACTGCGAAATCACCATGAGCGACGTTCACCACTTTGAGCTGCCCGAAGATCAGACCAAGTCCCCAAGCGAGGAGCGCGTAAAGGGCGAAGGTGCTCAGCACGGACATCGCGAACACACCTACGGCGCCCATATGCACCCCCTGCTGAAGAGGCGGGTCAGGACCTGGACCATCATGCGCTCCGCAAGTAGGCCGGGGTCACGGGCGTGAACATTGGCCGATGTGCCTCAAGGACCTCCCCGGCGCTGAACAAGAGGTCCTCCCGAAAGCGCCGAGTGAGCAACTGAACGCCAATGGGCATCCCGTTGACCCATGTGACCGGCACGGAAAGCGCCGGGAACCCGAGGAACGCCGGGGGCATGAGCGGCCATTGAGCTCGCAAGACCTCCTCCGCGCGATCAGTGCCGGCCACGTCGGCATCGATTTCGAACGTCTGCTCCGCCGAGACCGGAAGCAGCAACACGCTGAAGTCGCGGAGGAACGTGTCGAGTTCCCGCATCAGCGTTCCCCGCCGCGCGTACGCGCGCTGGTAAGCGATGAGGCTTCGATCCTTATGGATCGAGTCGATGAACGCGAAGTGGTTGCGGGCTGACTCGCGGATCGCGCCGTCTCCGTACTCCTCGATCAGCGGAACCAGGTCGTAGAAGTCAAGCCCCCACGCGACCAGCCACCAGAGCCGCCATGCCTCCTCGAAGAGGGGGAGTTGCACCTCCTGTACCTGATAGCCGGCGTGACGGAGCGACTGTGCAGCTGCAGTGATGGTTGCATCGACCGCAGGGTCGAGGGGGGAGACTCCGATGTCGCGGACAACGCCCACCCGTCTAAATCCCAGCGAGACTGGAGCCACAGGCTCGGGAACGGATTGCGGATCCCGATAATGCCCCGTTGCCATGGCGGCGAACCCGAGTCGGGCGTCCGCAATGGTGCGCGCGATCGGCCCGTCGACGGACATCAGTTGAGCCCCCAGGGTCATGTCGTTGTCTCCTGGGCCCGCCCACCGGGGGATGCGGCCAGGTGTGGGGCGGAGGCCCACGACTCCGCACGCAGCCGCCGGATAACGGATGGAGCCACCCAAGTCATTGCCTTGGGCGAGTGCCCCCATGCCCGTAGCCACCGCTGCGGCGGCCCCACCACTTGATCCGCCCGGGGTCCTGTCCGCGTTCCACGGGTTCAGCGTGCGGCCGTGGAGATCGTTATCTGTGAACCAGCGGATCGAGAATGCCGGTGTGTTAGTCCGACCCAGAAGGACTGCGCCCGCGGAGCGAAGGTTCTCGATGTGCGGCGCATCGGTTGTAGCTACGCGATTCTGGAACGCCGCGACGCCATCCGTCGTTGGCAGGCCGGCCTGGTCAGTATTGATCTTGGTCGTCACGGGCACGCCGTGAAGCGGACCCAGATCCTCGCCAGCGCGCTGCTGCGCGTCCAGCGCTCTGGCTGTCCGAAGCGCGGCGTCTGCCTGAACGGAAGCGAGAGCGTTTACAGCTTGACCCACCTCGTCGACCCGATGCAACGTTGACTCGACTGCCTCGACAGCGCTGATCAGACCATTCCTGACAGCATCAGCCGTCTCGGACGCGGTCCAACTCCAGATCGGGTCCGCCACCGAATCTCCACTCCGCCAGTGTGGATCGGTCACGGACCGCAACCCCCACAGGCTTTCATCGTCATTGATTTCCGTAGTGTGAGTCGACGGGGTCGCTCACGAAAGCCGATCGTATAGTTAATGCCGTTAACTTCACAACCCTCGTGGCGACCACCAGTGAATCGAGATCGTTGGACCGGAACCGCGCTTCTCGCCACGGGTCGCCCATGCGGTCGATGTAGTGCCGCAGATTGCGCCTATCGGGTGCATTGGATGCGTCGCCGCCCGATCGCAGCGGGCGATAGCAACATCCAACGTCTCGATGCTCCCACCGTGAGCCTGTGGTGGATCTTCGGCGAATCCTCCATAGGTGCCCAACGATTCGACATGGCTTATCACCCTCATCACATCGGAGACTCGGTTCCACAGTCGGGGCGAACGGAGCATCAGTGACTACGACGATTGACGTGCTCGCGGCCACTCCACCGATGGGTTGGAACAGCTGGGATTGCTTCGGAACCACCGTGACCGAGGCGGAAGTACTCGCCAACGCCGAGGTTCTCCGCGACAGGCTGTCCGGCGCCGGCTGGAATACGGTTGTTGTGGACATCGCCTGGTACGACCCGCATGCGAAAGCCCACGGCTACAACGCTGGGTCTCCGATCGAGCTGGACGGGTACGGTCGACAGTTGCCCGCACCTGCCCGTTTCCCGTCAGCCACCGACGGCGCCGGATTCGCGAGACTTGCCGCACGGCTCCACTCGATGGGTCTACGGTTCGGGGTACATATCATGCGAGGCATCCCGCGACGAGCCGTCGATCTGAACCTTCCGATCCTCGGTACCGAGTGGACTGCCCGCGACGTCGCCGACCCCGAGCACGTGTGCGCCTGGAATCCGGACAACCTAGGCCTTAAGCAGGACCATCCGGGCGCGCAGGCGTATTACGACTCTCAGGTGGATCAGTTCGCCGACTGGGGCGTCGACTACATCAAGGCCGACGATATGCTCGCGCCCTACGCTACGCGGGATATTGAGGCATACCAGCGAGCGATCCTGCGGAGTGGTCGCCCGATGATTCTTTCCCTGTCACCCGGGACGCAACTGTCGCCTCGATTGCTGCCTCACCTTCGGGCGAACGCGCAACTGTGGCGCATCTCCGACGATCTCTGGGACCGTTGGGAGGATGTTCACGCCCAGTTCGCCAGGCTCGCGCACTGGGCCCGGCACCAACAGACGGGCGGTTGGGCGGACGCTGACATGCTGCCCGTCGGCCGAATCGGGGTGCGTGCGGAACGCGGCGAGCCTCGCGACTCGCGACTCACGCCCAACGAGCAGCAGACGATGCTCACACTTTGGGCGATGGGACGGTCACCGCTCATGGTCGGAGCAGACCTTCCCCACACCGACGAAGCCACACTGGCTCGTCTAGCCAACCCAACGCTGGGGGCCGTGCTGGCGAGCACCACGTCCAACGCTGAACTCCTGCGCGAACCCGCCGACGGCGGAGAGCTCATCGTGTGGGGATGTGATCAGCAGGCCGGGAACCGTCGCTACGTCGCCGTCTTCTGGACCGGCAACGACCCGTACCAGGTGAGCCTGCCCTTTGACTCACTCGTCGGGCTCGACGAGCGCGGGCCGCGCTGGCGGGTCCGAGACCTGTGGGCTGCCAATCCTGAGAGCTGGGACGCCGAGCACCAACTCGTCGTCACCATACCGCCGCACGGGGTGCGCTGGCTCGAGCTCACCCCGGTGGAGTGAGTGTCAGCATCGCTGATTTGTCTAGGGAGTTCGTCCAATCGAGCATGGCTGGCGGCACCCCCTGGCCCCGATGATGACCGTGTGTCGATATTCACATCGGAGTGAACAGGAGAACCACATGCCTAGCGATACCACCAACCGTCCGCGAACAATCGCCCTACTCAGTATCCTCGCGATCCTTGCTGCGCTGGTCTGCGTGAACGGGGTGGCACCCCGGGCCGCCGCCGCTGATGTCACAGTCACGGTTGATCACAACGCAGTCACCACGACGAGAGGCACACCGGAGCAGACTTACTACTCCGGTGCATGGTCGAGCAACACTCGTATCCACTGGGCGACGACCGGATCGTTCTTCGAGATCCCCTTCACCGGACACACCCTGAATCTGTACGGCAGTACGAGAACGGACCACGGCACAGGTACCGTCTTCGTCGACGACATCCAGGTCGGGCAGGTCACCTACCAAGGGCCGAACAACAACACTGTCCGACTCTTGTTCACCAAGGCCGGTCTCACAGACGGCCCGCACACGGTGCGGGTGGAAGCCAACGGCTGGGTCGACCACGGGTGGGCCACGTTCACCACCGGTACGGCGACCGGTCCCATCGTCGACGACCTGTCCCGGCTTTACAACTCCGTCACCGCGAAAGTCGCTGCGGACTTCACCACCTCATCGTGGCCGGCATTCTCCACCGCCCGGACCGCTGCCGGTACTGCGGTGGTCAGCAACAGCGGAACCCCGGCGAGCCGGGAACAACTTCGCGTCGACCTGCAGACGGCGCTCGCCGCCCTCGTCGAGATCGACGGCCTACGCGACATGATCGCTGACTACCAGACCCGAGCGTCCTCGCAGTACACGTCCGCCAGCTGGAGCCCGTTCCAGACGGCCATCACCCAGGCTCAGGCTGCCATCGGCAACGGTTCCGCCACCAAGGCGAACATCGCCACTGCGAAGAACGCCTTGCAGAACGCCGCCGCGGCACTGGTGACCACGTCCCCCGGCACCTATCAGCCAATTACAAACGACACATGGTGGCACGACACCAACGGCAACCCCATCTACTCGCAGGGTGGCGGCGTATTCAAGTTCGGTGATACGTACTACTGGTATGGAGTCCGGTATTCCGGCGCTGCACTTTACAAAGCGAACCCGACGAAGACCTACGGCAACGACGTCGACTTCGTGTCCATCCCCGTGTACTCGTCAAGAGATCTCGTGAACTGGAAATTCGAGAAGGATGTCGTTACTGGGTCAACCAAGCTCGCGGTGCCCAGCGGCAAGGGCCAGTACTTCGCGATGATGGACGAGATGAGCGATGCCACGTGGGTCGGGCGGCTCGGCGTCGCCTACAACGAGAACACCGGAAAATACGTCATCGTCGTGCAGGCAGTTCAGCCGTTCGACCCGACCGGAACTCAGGCCGGAGCAGTCCTGTTTCTGCAAGGCGACTCGCCGGTCGACGACTTTGAGTACGGCAACCTGCAGGAGCAGATCGTCAACTCGCCCACCAAGGCGACTGGAGACCAGACCGTGTTCACAGACGAGGACGGTGTCGACTACCTGATCTTCTCCAACAGCTCGGGCCGCAACCGTGGGTTCGTGTCCAGGCTCGCGCCGGCCGACTCGCTCTCGGCCGAGCCCGGTGTGCAAATCGGGTATGTTCCCGGGTCCGGACGCGAAGGCAACGCCATGTTCCGGATGGGTAACCGCTACTTCATGGCGGCCTCGGACCTTCACGGGTGGAACACTTCGGTGACCCACATCATCCAGTCGACTAGCTCGGCCATCCAGGGCACGTACTCAGCGGAGTCCGTCATGGTGGGCACCGAGATGGATTACAGCCACGTTACCCAGAGCGGGTTCTTTATCACCGTGAAGGGAACCACGAAGACCACCACAATCTACGCAGGTGATCGGTGGGCGGACTTCGCTTGGAACGGCATCGGCTACAACCAGTGGGTGCCCCTGACGAACAACAACGGAACCCCTGAGTTCAACTCCCTCAGCCAGTGGGAGCTGAATGCGACCACTGGCGAGTGGCGCGTTGGTCCGGCCAACAACTACGCGCTTAACCCCGACTTCGCGGCTGACCGTATTGCGGTGTCCACGCTCACCGGTTGGACGAACCAGCCTGACGCCGGGTCCGCGAGCACCTTCGTGAGCAATGTATCGCCCGGTGCGGACGGTACGCGGTGGGGGCTGAGGCTAAACGCCGCGACCGCATACTCCGGTGCTGTCGAGCAAGTGGTGAACCTCCCAGCCGGGACGTACACGTTCGCGCTAAAAGCGAGCACGACGTTCGGGGTTGAGTACGCACGCGCCGTGATTGTCGAACCCAACGGCGACCGGAACGTGCTCAACCTCAACACCGGTGCAAGCGGCTGGCAGAACCTCTCACTGGCGGGCATCCAGACTGCAGCCGGCAACGCGACCATCCGTATCGAAGCAAAGAGCACGACAGGGAATCAGCCCGTCACGGTCGACCTTCTCTCGCTCGTGAGAACGGGCTGAGATGCCTCTATCTGGAGCATCCCTGCGTCGGTGCGACCTCGCCTCCCCGGGGCGTGATCGACCGACGCAGGGACGTTGCTGATGTCGTTCCGGGAATGGAAGGGAGTTTGGAGTGAACCTCGGATCATCCTCGTGGGGAGGTGCCCGCTGATTCGACGAGGTTCGATGATGGGCGGGTGGCATGGAGCTGGCTCGTCGCACCGGGAGAAATCGCCATCGTCGTGATGATCTATCGGCACTCCTCGCGAACCTCACGGAGTTGTTCTGCGAGCCACCTCAGCAGGGTCCACGGCTATTCCGTGCAGGAGTAGGTCCACGATGTGCTGGGCCCCGGACTCGTCCAGAGGGCGGCCAAGCAGAGCCGCGTACGCTACCGACGCGAGGAGTTGGTCTCCGAGGGCCGCGGCATCCACGTCCGCGCGGACGGAACCGGCGACGCGGGCGTGGTTGATCGTGTCGATGATCCACCGCATGGTTCGACGTGTGAAGCGTTCATTCAGCGCGGCGCCCAGATCGGGATCTGTCGCAGACACGGCGATCAGTGCGCGAACCAGCGCAATGTTCTCGGGACGGGCTAGATGCACTCCGGCGACCGTGAGCCATGCACGCAGATCCGTGCCGAGGTCGCCCGTTCGAACGGGGTCCGACGGTGCGATCGGGAGGTCCCCTTGCAGGAGCGATTCGCCGAGGATCGCTGCCTTAGTCGGCCACCAGCGGTAGATAGTTTGCTTCGATACCGCCGCTTCCGCGGCAAGACCCTCGATCGTGACCGCTTCGTAGCCCCCATTCCAGACCGATCGACGCATCGCAGCGAGCACCGACTGGCGCGCTAGCTCACTTCGAGGGCGGGGCACCATCTGAGAGTAGCGGGGTATAGTGTGACGCATAAGTGGACGCACCGGTGCGAAACCCTCCCGCCGGGATCTGCGACGAACAAGGAGACACCATGGCTCTCACTGCACAATCCTCCATCGGCGACTGGCTGGCCGACCCCGTGGGGGGTGACCTTGTCCGTGCGCTGTTGGCACAATCCGGTGCGTCCCCGGAAGCGCTGGCACCCGTGCTGGGCCTCCCCCTGCAACAGCTCGTCGCGATGAGCCAGGGAGCGATGCCCCAATCCGTGGTGGATGACCTGGTGCGAGCTGCCAACGGCGGAGAGATCCCCGAGGAGACCAGTGCCGCCGGGTGGACCGAGCGGCCTACTCCTGGTCGCTTCGCGGGTGAGACCATCATCGTCACAGGCGCCGCATCCGGCATCGGCAAGGCCACGGCGTCACGCATCGCGCGCGAGGGCGGACGGGTGATCGCCTGTGACGTCGCCGTGGACAAGCTCGAAGCCTTCCGCTCCGAGCTTCCGGAGGCCGATATCGTCACCGTGGCAGGCGACTTGACACAACAAGCGGCTATCGACCGTGTCATTGCGGCCGCGGGGACTCAGATCGACGGCCTCGCGAACGTCGCCGGCATCAACGACGATTTCTCGCCTGCCGGCGAAACCCCCGATGCCGTATGGGACCGTGTCATCGCCGTCAACCTCACTGCGCCTTTCAAGCTCATGCGCGCGGTACTGCCGCGTATGGAAGCAGCCGGATACGGCGCGATCCTCAACGTGTCGAGTGAGGCAGGACTGCGCGGCAACGCATCAGGCAACGCCTACACCGCGAGCAAGCACGGAGTCATCGGCGTCACAAAGTCCGCCGCCTTCATGTACGGGCCGAAGGGCATCCGGGTGAACGCCATCGCCCCTGGCGGAGTCGCGACCGGCATTCCGATGCCTGCGAACACCTCGGAGTATGGCCTGAGCCGTCTGGCCCCGTTCCACCAGACGATCCCGACCGTCGCCACCGCCGAGCACCTCGCGGCGGCAATCTGCTTCCTGCTCTCAGATGACTCCGTCAACATCAACGGAGCGATCCTCACCTCTGACGGGGGATGGTCGGTGCAGTAGGAACTACGTGCGATCCGGCGTGCTGGCGCAGCCATGCCATGGTGCGCGGCTATCGCCATATCAGCGCCGGCGGTCAGAAGCAGACGCGCGCTCCGGGCGTCTAGGCACGTCGAGACATGCGTAGACCCCGGAGGTTGCGTACAGAGAATCCGTATTAGGAGGGGTGATTCAAAGATGCGACAGCCCGAAATCGGTGATGTGCTGCTCCTCGACAGCATCTTCCGCGACGCGCAGTGCGCTGCGCTGAGCTATCTGCTGGCCCTCGACGTAGACCGGCTGCTCACGCCGTACATCCGAGAGGCCGGCCTCGAACCAGCGACGGCGTCGTACCCCGGCTGGGAGCAGGATGGGCTCGATGGACACACAGCGGGACACGCGCTGTCAGGGCTCGCGCGTCTCGGCGCCGCGACCGGCGATCCGCGGATGCGCGAGCGAGCCGCGCACATGGTCACCGTGCTACACCGATGTCAGGACGCTGGCAGCGACGGATACATCGGTGGAACCCCCGGCGGACGTCAGGCATGGACCGACGTATCAGCTGGCAGAATCCAGGCCGGCGCGTTCGAACTGAACGGCAAGTGGGTGCCGCTCTACAACCTCGACAAGCTCCTGACCGGCCTCCTCGACGTCGCCGACCTGATGGGCAACTCCGAGGCGCTGATCGTCGCGGAACGCCTCGCGCGGTGGTGGCTTCGCATAACCGCCGAGCTCACGACCGCACAGTTCGGACTGATTCTGCGGACCGAGTACGGTGCCTTCGCCCGCGGGCTGGTCGAACTCACCGCGCGAACCGGGGATCCGGTCTTCCTCAAGGCAGCGGCCAGGTTCACCGACGATCCTGTCCTGATCGAGTTGGCCGCCGGTAGGGCGAGCGTGTTGGACGGTCTGCACGCGAATACCCAAATACCGAAGATCATCGGCGCGGCGCGGCTGCTATCGGTGAGTCACGACATCGCCATGGACGAGATTGTCGAGACGTTCTGGGCGGATGTCGTGGACAACCGCAGCACCCCCATCGGTGGACACGGAGAGAGCGAACACTTCCATCCGTCATCGGACTTCACCGGCGCGCTCGAGTCACGGCAAGGTCCGGAGACCTGCAACACATACAACATGATCCGGCTGGCCGCGCTTCGAAGCGGCGGCATCGACGACGCCGCGATCGATTTCGTCGAACGAGGCCTGCTGAATCATCTCGTGACGAGCGTGGAGACCACTGTGCCCGGCTTCGCGTACTTCACACCGCTGCGACCGGACCATTATCGGGTCGTCTCCGACGTCGAAACTTCATTCTGGTGCTGTGTAGGAACAGGCTTAGAAGCCCATGCCGAGTACGGGCGATGGATCTGCAGGGTGGATGCCGAAGAACGCCGCATCGAGATCGACATGTATATCGCCTCGAGGATCCTCGCCTGGCCGGGACTCGTGCTCGAGCTGAACACCCAGTGGCCCCGTTCGGATGTCGCGCGCCTCGTGGTTCGAGTCGACTCGCCCCAGATGGCTACGATCTGCCTGCGGCTTCCGCATTGGTCATCGGGTGCCTACGTGGACGCGGGAACGAGGCCTGTGCACGCCGATACGTCGACTCGGCGCGCACGCATCACCGGCATGTGGTCCGACGGTGATGCAATCGTTGTCCGGTTGCCTGCCGATCTGCGGGCGGAGCGATTGGGCGACGGCTCGGACTGGGTGAGCCTCTTCCACGGTGCCGCCGTTCTCGTCGGCATCGGGGAACCCATTCACGCAACCGAGCTGGTTGCCGATTCGAGTCGCATGAGCCACGTTGCTCGCGGAGCACTCACACCCCTCGCAGCGACCCCGATCCTCGACGAGGGCCGACTGGAACCCGAGTTTCACGGCGGAGGTGCCGAGATCGTCGCCGCGGACGGGAGGAATGTACGGCTACTGCCGTTCTATCAGGTCGGCCAGCGGCGATACACGCTGTGCTTCCCGATCACACGTGGCGACGTCGCCGCTCGACGTGCCGAGCTGGCAGAAATCGATGCAATCGCCGCCGGCGACGAGGCCAGAACCATCGACCTGGTGCGTCCTGGTGAGCAGCAGAGCGAAGTCGAACATGACGCGCACATCGCACAATCCGAACTCGGCTACTCGGACGAGCAACGATGGCGTGAAACCGACCGCGAGCTCTCGTACGCCGTGAGTGACTTCGATGGCACTGGTGAGATTCTGAGGATTCGAATCGCGCCGGCCCACGACACCGATCGACACGCTGTGGTCGCGGTCTCGGACATCGTGATCGGAGAGATCCAGAGCCGGCCCGGCGATGCAACGCGTACTTTCGACCTGCCGGTGCGGATGAGCTCGCTAGTGGAGGGAACTGGTTCAACGGCTCGCGTGACCATTCGCTGCCAGGGCGCGGCGTCGTCACCACGCCTAAGTGAGATCCGTCTCCTGCGCGGCGTGAACCCTTCGTAAGTGGACGCACATCGAGATCGAGAGCTCCAAGGAACCCTGCAGCTCAGGAGAACTGGCAAAGCACCTCACCCCTCGACGCGAGCGGCGTCATTGGCCTCCTCAACCCGATGCAGCACGTCGACCTTCTCAACCCGGAGTTGGATCCGGTGACTTTCGTGCGATCGAGCGAATACGAGTACTTTGTCGGCCACCGGACCCGCTGGTACGACGTGCGCCGGCCGGTACACCATCGATCTGACGGAGCGCTTCCTCGACCTCTTGCGTGCGACCAGAGCTGCCGGGCTGGTCGTGCTGTTGTCGAGCTGGGAGTACCAGCAGTGCGCCGCGCTGGCGAGATCATCACGCTGGTTCGACGCCATCGCGTCGGTCCCCATGGCAGAGCGCTACTGGTTCCTTGCTCGTGCGTGGGACCGACTCCTCGAGGAGGTTACGCGACGTGGGCTGCGAGAAGAGATCGCGTTGCTGGAATTGCACAACGAGTTTGATTCCTCGATGCTCCCGCCGATCGAGGCCGCGATGCCCGCGGTCACGTGGCTGAGCCGACGGCATCCCGACGTGCCGATCACGGTGAGTTAGGCTGTCCCGCCACACCTCTCCATGTGGGAACTGCCCGAGGAGCTGGGCGCCCTGCAGATGCACGTCTACTGCTATGGCGTGCTTTCCGCCATGGAGCATGAGTTGCGTCTGCGCGGTGGCAGTGATGACGTCCCCGGGGCCAGAACTGCGAGCTCTGCTGAGGGCTGACGCCCCGGAGTTGGCGTCCGCGCCACGCGCGCAGTGATGTAAGTACCGGGCAACGGTTGTGAGCCAACGGCAGCTCTACACGTACGACTGGGTTGACCCGCGGCGTTGGGATTCGTGGCTCGGTGAGCGGATGGGGGAGTACCGGCTGCTCATGGCGCGCGAGATCGAGTCACGGATCGCCGCCATCGCACGTTGGGCTGCGCATCAAGGTGTACCCGTCATCATCGGTGAAGGGTGGATCGGGTACACGCCGTTGGAAAGCATGTTCGAAGAGGGAGCCGAATCACTTGCCCTGGCCGAACACGCTGTCCGGTTGGCTCTCGAACATCGGGTGACGGAGATGGTGCTCGGCTCGAACTTCGCGCCTCACCACGCGGCGTGGGCGCTGGTGGACTGGCAGCGTCGAATGAACGAACTGATCCGTTCGTTCAATCAACCATTACGGAGTTGTGAAGACGCCGGGCTGTGTCTGCAGTGTCGGGCATGCGGCAATGGCGGCCGCCGTTCGACAGCGCCGGTGGTGCCGAGAACCATGGCGACGCTGTCCATCAAGCCGACGCAACGCGGCATCACAGGGCGAACAAGGCGGCGGATATGACGCCTTGTTGCGCGCTCAGAGTGCCTCCGCCGCTACTGTCTGATGCGTCCCCACCGAATGCCGCTCGCATCGGAAGGCGTCGAGCACGTCGCCTTCGATAACCCCGGCACGTGGCATCCGCGATCAGCCCTTGTGCTGGGCGCGGTAGGCCGTCGGACTCAGACTGTGCACTCTCCGGAAGTGCCGCGAGAAGTAAAGCGGGTCCGAGTAGCCCACCGCGGCCGCGATCTCTGTGACGGTCATGGAGGTCGTGTCGAGGAGCGCGCGTGCGCGGCCCATTCTGAGCGATGTGTGGAACGCGCCGGGGCCGCCGCCCGTGGCGTGGCGGAAAAGTGTGCTGAGGTGCGACGGCGAAAGTCCGACCATACTCGCGAGTTCGGAAACCCGGATGTTCCCGTCGACACGGGCTTCCAGGTAGCGCATGGCCCGTTCGAGCGGGGAACCGTCGGCGGGCAGAATGCTGTCTGCCGCCAATCGCGTCAGGAGAAGCCACGCAATTCCGGATGCTGTCAGCAGGTGTGCGGGCGAAACTCTTCGCTCGAGAAGTCCGACGAGCTCGTCGAAGAGGGCGACGGCGCGCTCGACCGACCGCAGCCTCGTCATCGGCTGCGCGCTGCCGAGGAGCGAACCAGTGAGCTCCGCGGCGTCCGTGCCGCGAACATGCATCCACCAGATCGTCCATGGTTGGTCGGCGGACGCCTGATATTCATGAGGCTGGCCGGCCGGAATCATCATGCAGGAAGACGGCGTCAGTGCGTACGTGGTACCGGCGAGCCGAACGGTTCCGGAACCCGCGACGCACAGAATCACGATAGCTTCACGAGCGCCCTGTGTCCGCACGCGACGGTGGCCGCTCGCAACAGGAAAGTATCCTGCGTCACTGACAACGAGCCGTCTGGTCCCTGGCCGTTCGAGGGCCGCTTCCACTTGCGGTCTCGGGACAACACAGAGGCGCTGATTCTCAAAGCCATCGATGCGATAGCGCGGATCAGATGCAATCCCTGTTTCGTCCATGATGTTCCCTCGTCTGACCATACCGCGAGGCGATGGCGTCCTTTAGCGTCGACGGGTAAAACCTCACCAGAATGCCCGAGGCCTGGATCGGCCGCGCAACCTCAAAGGAGATCGGCGATGAGCGCTGAACGGAGCGGGGCCGGCGCCGATAACGTCGAGCTCGACCTGCATGAGAAGCTGGTCCTGCCCGAGGCGCCGGCGGACCTTCGCGCCCCACTGGCTCGGGGGGCAGCCGTGGCATGGCGTGCGCCTCTCACGATCCGCACGTTTGAAGCGGGGGCGCCCAGCGCTTACCCAATGTTCCTGGATCAGCGGGTCTACCAGGGATCCAGCGGCAAGGTGTATCCGATGCCCTTCACCGAGAACGTCTCGGATGAAGCGACGTTGCGTGATTGGGAGGCCGTCCACCTCGAGAATGAGTATGTCCGGCTCGTCGTGCTTCCTGAGCTGGGTGGCCGCATCCACATCGGCTATGACAAGACCACGGGTTACGACTTCTTCTACCGCAACAACGTGATCAAGCCCGCCTTGGTAGGTCTGGCGGGGCCTTGGATCAGTGGTGGTGTCGAGTTCAATTGGCCTCAGCACCATCGTCCCGCAACGTACCTGCCGGTTGAGACAACCATCGAGCATGGCGTGGATGGCTCGGTGACCGTCTGGTGCCACGACCACGATCCGTTCGCCCGGATGTCGGCCCAGCATGGCGTGCGCCTGCGCGCGGGCAGCTCAGTCGTGGAACTGGCGGTGCGCCTTCACAACCGAACGGACGAGCGGCAGACATTCCTTTGGTGGGCGAATGCGGCTGCGCGGGTGCACGACGACTACCAATCGTTCTTCCCAGAGGACGTTCGATTCGTCGCCGACCATGCCCGCCGCGCATTGACCGCGTTCCCGGCGGCGGACCGCACGTATTACGGCGTCGATTATCCGACGTTGGCCGAGGAGGATCCAGGAGCGGACCGCATCGACTGGTACAAGAACATCCCAGTACCGACCTCGTACATGGTCGTGGATTCGCAGCAGGACTTCTTCGGCGGGTACGACCATTCAGTCGGCGCGGGGTTCGTGCACTGGGCCGAGCGTCGCATCTCCCCAGGCAAGAAGCAATGGACGTGGGGCGACGCGCCGTTCGGCCACGCCTGGGATGCGCAGCTCACCGATAGCGACGGACCGTATGTCGAGCTGATGGCGGGTGTCTTTACAGACAACCAGCCCGACTTCAGCTGGATCCTCCCGGGCGAGACGAAGGTCTTCACACAGTACTGGTACCCGATCCCCGCGATCGGTCCTGCACATCAGGCGACTCCGGATGCCGCGGTCCACGTCGACCGCGACCGCGAACTGGTGGCGACGTTCGCTGTCACTCGCCCACAACTGGGAGCGGTGATGCGGATCTTTAGCGGTGCTGAGCTGATCGCCTCTGTCACGGACGACGTGATGCCCGGCGTCCCCGCCCGGATCGCGGTATCCGTCGCCGTCGACGATCCGGCCGTCGAACTGGTCAGTGCCTCGGGGCAGCGTCTTGTTCGCTGGACCCCCACCGCCCTAAGCGACGACGAACCTTGGGTCGCCGAAGAGCCCGCTGCGCCCGGCGATATGGCCTCGGTCGAAGAGTTGTATCTCACCGGCGTTCATCTGAGCCAGTACCGCCACCCCACCCGCTCGCCGCTCGCGTACTGGGACGAGGCGCTCGAGCGCGACCCGGGCGATGTCCGGACGAACCTCGCGCTCGCGGACCGAGATTACCGCGCGGGTCACTACGCGAAGGCAATCACTCGGATCGAACTCGCCCTACAGCGTCTCACACGGAGGAACGCCAACCCCGTCGACGCCGAAGCTTACTACCTGCTGGGCTTGGTCCAGCGGCGACTCGGTCGCACTACAGACGCCGAGGCCGCGTTCGGCAAGGCGGGATGGGACGGCACGTGGGCGGTCGCAGCCGGATTTGCGCTCGCGCAATCGCTTACGTATCGCGGACGGAACCGGGCTGCCCTGCGTGTACTCGACAGTCTCGACGTCGTCGGTCACGACACACGCCGCATCGCATTGCGCGCCATACTCCTTCGCCGCGTCGACGCTCACGCCGAGGCGGAATCGCTCCTCGCGCGGGCACTCGAGCAAGACCCCCTCGACGCCATGCTGCGCGTGCTCGCCGGGCGGCCCATCGCCCACGACGCCGGCATGCTCATCGACGTCGCACTGGATCTCCGCAACGCCGGCGAATCGGCCGAGGCTTTGCGAACGCTGGCATCTGCTCTGACCGCGCCGGTCTCAGGAAGTGGGAACATGCGCCCAATCGCTCACTACCTCGCCGCCGCGATCCTTACTGGCCTCGGACGACGCCACGAGGCATGCCTGCAGAGGGCCGCGGCGCGGGCCACAGACCTCACCTGGGCGTTCCCGTACGGCTTGGACGCCCTCGACGCGCTCGAATCGGCGATCGCGGAGGATCCGACGGATGCTGTCGCTCATTCACTGCTGGGAATGCTGCTGTACGCGCACGGACGCCGACCCGAGGCGCGAGCACATTGGACGCGCGCAATCGACCTCGGACGAGTGGACACCGTGCTCTTCCGCAACGCGGCGGTCGCCGCGTACAACATCGGTCACGACGATGGGGAAGCGTGGAACCTCTACGAACGGGCCGTCGCAGCGGAGCCGTTCAACGCCCGTGTGCGGTACGAGCAGGACCAGCTTGCCAAGCGCCTCGGACACTCCACCCACGAACGACTTGCCCGGCTACAGTCAGCCGAGGATCTCGTCCTCACCCGTGACGACTTCACGATCGAGTACGTGCGCCTCCTCACGTCGACTGGCGCAACCCGGCGGGCGCATGAGATCTTGACCACCCGTGTCTTCCACCCGTGGGAAGGAGGGGAGGGCCAGGCGATCGCCGCGTGGGACGCGGTCCGGGTGGCGTGTGGACTTCCCATCACGGATCCGCCGTCGACGCTGGGAGAGGCGCGCGCCGAGTACACACCCCCGGTCGCCCGGCACGATGACGGTGTGACCGACTACTTCGCGACCAGCCTCCCCGAGCTCCTGCTGTTCGCGCAGGAGCGCGGCGAACACCGAACGTGACGGGCTGGATCTCCGGAGCGCAGCTCGAGCTGCATAGCGGTGACTACGTCGCCCGGATCTCGAGCGTCGGCGCGTCCTTGCGGCAGCTGCGGTTCCGGGAGCGGGATCTCATCGTCCCGTTCGACCCGGATGAACTGCGGCCAGCGATGCGCGGCGCGGTTCTCGCACCGTGGCCCAATCGCACCGCCGACGGGCGATATGAGTTCGGGGGAACAGTCCACCAGTTGCCGGTGAACGAAGTAGAGTTTGGCAACGCGTCGCATGGGCTCGTGGCTTGGACGGGCTTCGATGTCATTCGCTACGGCGCGACATCGGCGCAGCTCACGGCCACCATCGAGCCGCAGCCAGGGTATCCGTGGCGGCTCCGCGTGGACGTGCACTTCGACGTCAAGAGCGACGGCCTTCATCAGCAGATCATCGCGACCAACTTCACCGGGGAGGCCGCCCCGTTCGGTGCCGGCGGTCACCCGTATCTCGTTGCGGGGCCGCCCGGCGAGCGCGCCGTCGACGAATGGGCGTTGCATTTACCGGCAAGGCGGGTGATGCTCACCTCTTCGGATCGCCTCCTCCCGGCGGCGCTCGCCGACGTCACGGACGAGGGTTGCGACTTCCAAACATCACGGATTCTCGGTCGAACAGTCTTGAACAACGCGTTCACGGGACTGGTGCGCGACGAACATGGCCGAGCCCGTGTGAGACTCGTCGACTCCGCGCGAGTCGGCGCTGAAGTCGAGCTGGACGAGACCTGCCCATGGGTTCAGCTGTACACGGCCGACGCGGCGCGCGGGGCCGCCTATCGCCATGCCCTCGCCGTCGAGCCGATGTCATGCCCGCCCGACGCGCTGAACTCCAAGATCGACCTTCGCGTGATCCCCGCGGGGGGATCGACATGCGTTCGGTGGGTCATCCGGGCCGTCGTCTAACGACGCGACCTGTTCCTCAACGGTACTGAACCGCCCACAGTTGCCGGTATCGACCGCGGCTCTGGAGCAGCTCGTCGTGCGTGCCTGCCTCGACGATGCGTCCGCGGTCGAGCACGATGATTCGGTCGGCGTGCATGATCGTCGAGAGTCGGTGGGCGACCACGAGGGTTGTCCGGCCGTGCATCAGCTGTTCGAGAGCTTCCTGCACCTTCCGCTCGGATTCCGAGTCCAGCGCGCTGGTCGCTTCATCCAGCAGGAGGACGCGAGGGTCGCGGATCAGCGCGCGGGCGATCGAGAGCCGCTGGCGCTGACCTCCCGAGAGCCGGGCGCCGCGCTCGCCCACGACGGTGTCCCAACCCGCGGGCAGGGCTTCGACGATCTCGAGGGCATTCGCACGCACCAGCGCGTCACGCACGACTTCGTCGGGCACACCGCCGAGGCCATACGTGACGTTCTCGCGTATCGTTCCTTCGAACAGGATCGACTCCTGCGGGACGACCGACACGCGCCGCCTGACGGCGCGCAAGTCGAGCGTCTGCATGTCGCGGCCGTCGAGCAGGATCGTGCCCGACGTCGGCCGCACGAATCCAAGGACGGTGTTCATGAGCGTCGACTTGCCCGAGCCCGATGCGCCCACGAATGCTACGGTCTCTCCCGGCGAGACGACGAGGTCAATGGCGTCCAGGGCTGGGGAGTCCGACCCGGGGTAGACGACAGTGACGGCGCGCAGCTCGAAGCGCCCCGAGACGCCGTCAACACCGTGCTTACCCTCGTTGACCTCGAGATCGGGCTCCTGAAGCACTTCCGCAATCGAACGCGACGATTCGCGCCCCTTGGCGATAATGGGCATGAAGCTCAGCACCGTCATGACGGTGCCGGTCAGTGTTGTGAAGTAGGTGCCGAGCAGCACGACCTGTCCGGCAGTAATCGGCACGAGCCCTGAGACCGACAGAGCCCCTGCGCCGAGGAGGCAGCCGATCGCGAGAAGCTGCATCGTGATCCAGCTCAGGGCCCCGAAATGCCCATTCACCATATCGAGGTCGAGACCGCGGTCGCGGACGCCCTCGGCGACACGGGCGACCCGATCGAACGAGACGTCTTCGAGACCATGCGCACGCGTCACAGGCATGAGCGTCGTCATCTCGCCAACGCGTCGTGAAAGCTGCTCCATCTGCCGCCGGAACTGCTCATTGCGGCGGTGCGACCGTCGGCGCGTGAGCAGCCAGACCCCGATGCCGCACGGGATCGCGAGCGCGTAGACGGGTAGGAACTGGGGGACGGTGAGAGCGGTCATGACCACCGCGCCGCAGAGTACCACGATCGCCGACCCCAGCGGGTTACCGATCTGCCCGAACATCAGCTCGATGTTCTCGACGTCGCGCACGATCTTGCTCTGCATGACGGCAGCGCTCGTACGCGCGTAGTAGCCGATAGATATCGTCTGCAGCCGCGCTGTCACCGCATTGCGCAGAGTCACCCCGAGCGCACGAATCATCCCCATGTAGAGCCGCGTGAACAGGACATGCATCGGATAGACCTGCAGCAGCAAAATCGCGCCGATGATCGCGAGCACACAAAGCGATGTGAGCGGGCCTCCGGCGACGACGACGTCGACCGCCATCGAGACGATGACGGGGAGGAGCCAAAGAGGACTGTCCTTGACGATGAAGATCGACGCGATCCCCACCGCTCGCACGCGATACGGCTTCAGCGCGCGCAAGAGAGAACCGAGCGGACGCTGCGGGTCCAAGGCCAGCTCCGACTCTTGCAGCCTTCGTGCGCCGGCAGGTGGATGGGGTTTCACGGTCGCCTCGCGAATGCGTAGCTTGGGTGAAGCTAAGACGTCAAGCCTGCGAGGGCACCGACGCGGTGCTCCCGCGCACGATGAGCGTCGTCGGCATCCGGATGTTCTCGACGCTCAGTGGGCGCCCCTCGATGAGTGAGATGAGCGCGCGCGACCCAGCCTGGCCCATGTCGTGCAACGGCTGGCGGACGGTCGTGAGCGGGGGATAGGTCTGCGCGGCGCGCGGGATGTCGTCGAAGCCCACGATGGACAGGTCCCGGGGAACGTCGAGCCTCCGCGCCCGTGCGGCATCCATCGCACCGAGGGCGATGAGATCGGCGCCCGCCACGATCGCCGTCGGCGCAACGCGGTCCAGGAGCGATTCCGCAGCGCGGAACCCCGCGTGCTGGCTGAAGCCCGACTCAGTGACGAATCCCTCTTCGACACTGAGGCCCGCAAGCTTCATGGCATCGAGGTAGCCGCGCTGCCGTACGGCCGAACTCTCGAGATCCTCGTCTCCGCGGATGTACCCGATGCGTTCGTGTCCGAGCCCGATGAGGTGCTCCGTCGCGGCGCGCATTCCTTCGTAGTTGTCGACTGTAACGCGGGGGAGCGGCACATCGAGCTGACGAGGATCGATCACGACGACCGGCACATCGAGCGATTCCAGCATCGTGACGGTCGTGGGTTCGAGCAGGGGGGCGATGAGCAGCACCCCGTCGACCAGGTCGCGGGCGAAGAATTGGATGCGCTCCTGCTCGCGGACGGCGTCGACCGACACGTTCAGGAGCAGTTCGCGCTCATCGTCGACGATCGACTCGGCGATGCCGCGCACGATCTCGTGGCTATACTCCGAGACGAGGTCGAGCGAGATGATGCCGATCAAGCCAGTGCGCCCCGAGCGCAGTGATCGCGCCGAGACGTTGACTTGGTATCCGAGCCGGGCCGCGACCTCGAGCACGCGCTCGCGGGTCGCCTCCGAGGCTCCCGGCCGTCCGTTGACGACGTTCGACACCGTCATCGACGAGACACCGGCCTCGGCGGCGACCTGCGCGATCGTCACACGTTCGAGTGCCATGGAGCGACTATGCCAGACGGCGGGGCGTGCCGCGGAATGGCTGCGTCCCGCTCGCGCGGCGTGCCCGGCGGAGCGGGGCGCGCGCGGGGGACTCATGACACCACCAAGAGAGACACCGTCACGAACGAGTACGCCGGGATGAAGATGTGCAGGATGCCGTCCACGACGACTACTCGCTCGTGAGCGCGCGGTGCGACAGCCTCGGCGGACGACGGATCATTGTGCGCATCGAGCGTCTCCGCGGTCAGGATGCGGGCAGTGGGCGCAGCGACGACCGCGCCGCGCAGGTCGAGCTCGAGTGTCACGCCGCGTACCGTGTCGCCGTTCGTCGCTGAGATCAGAACGCTGTCGTCGCGGCGGCTTGCCGATGCGCTGAGAGTCGGCACGACTGCCCCCGCTGCGTCGATGACCGGGGTGTCGTCAAGGAGAGAGAGGGAAAGGAATGCGGCGTCCTGATGTCCCTTGTTCATCTCGAACACGTGGTACGTCGGGGTCAGGACCATCGTGTCGCCGTCGGTCAGGATCATCGCCTGAAGGACGTTGACGGTCTGCGCGATGTTGGCCATCGCGAGGCGGTCCGCGTGCCGGTGGAACGCGTCGAAGTGAATGCCCGCGACGATCGCGTCGCGCATCGTGTTCTGTTGAAACAGGAATCCCGGGTTCGTGCCCGGCTCGACGTCGAACCAGGTGCCCCACTCGTCGAGGACCAGACCGATCGTCTTGCCCGGGTCGTAGGCGTCCATAACGGCCGAATGCCCCGCGAGGATCGTTTCGATGCGGAAGGCCTCCCGCAGCGTGCGGTGATACTCGTCGAGCGTGAAGCCCGTCGCACTGCCCTTCTGGTCCCACGACCCCTGCATCGTGTAGTGATGGAATGAGATGGCCTCGAATGGCTGGTTCGGCGCCTTCTCGGGATGCCCCGCCCCGAGGCGGAACCCGAGTGTGCGCATGAGCACGTCCGTCCACACGTAATCGTCGCTCGAGCCGCCGGCCGCGATCCGGTAGACGGCGTTCCCGTTGTGTTCGCGGCTATACGTACCGAAGGTCTTCGCGAGTTGGGCGTACGCCTCAGGTGAGAATCGGCCGCCGCAACCCCAGGGCTCATTCCCGAGTCCCCAGAACGGCACAGACCACGGCTCCTCGCGACCGTTTCCGCGCCTCAGGCGCGCCATCGGACTGTCGTCCGCGCGCGTCAGATACTCGATCCACTCGCTCGCCTCGCGGACAGTCCCGCTGCCGACGTTCGCCGAGATGTACGGTGCGGTGCCGAGCAGTTCGCACAGAGCCATGAACTCGTGCGTGCCGAAGCTGTTGTCCTCGACGACGTCACCCCAGTGACTGTTCACCATCGTGGGACGCTTCTCACGCGGACCGAGGCCGTCGGTCCAGTGGTACTCGTCGGCAAAGCATCCGCCCGGCCAGCGCAGATTCGGGATATCGAGGGCGCGAAGCGCCTCGACGACATCGAGGCGGATGCCGCCCTCGTTGGGGATCGGCGAATCCTCCCCGACGTAGAAGCCGCCGTAGATGCAGCGCCCGAGGTGCTCAGCGAAGTGTCCGTAGATGTGGCGGTTGATGCGGGGACCTGCGACGTCGACGTCGATCACTCCCCGGACACGGGTGGTGACGGCAGTCGCGGGCATCGACGGGGGGGCGGTGAGGGTCACAGAGTGCCTCTCCTTTCGGTTGTAGCGGATTCGATCCACGTGGCGCGCCGCGAGAGGACGACGCGGTCCACGGCGCAGAGAGACGAGCCGGATGCCGCGATCCGCCTAGCTGCATTGGCAGGCAGATGCACGCGGGACGCGGACGAGAGGGGGAGCACGTCGAGCACGACGTCCGAGCCGAGCGTCCACGCGACATCCCCTGTCGCGATGCGCCACGGCGTGCCGTCCCAGAAGCGGTCGGCGGCGAGGGCATCGTCGATGCGGAGCTGGCCGACATCGCCGGCCCAGTCGATCTCGAGCACGGCGTCCGGGTCCGACGCCCACTCCGGAAGCTCGATGGAGAACCGTGTCGCGAGTTCCGCGATCACGTCGTCGGCAGGGGCGGAGGGGCGGTTCTCGAACGAGCCGTACGAGGCCGGGACGGCCGCGGCCGGGCGAACGATCCGCGGCTCGAGTTCGGCAGTCGCGGCGGGCTCGGTTGTGCGCGTCACGACGAGCGGGTGGAAAGCGCCGTCGCGGAACTCCTCGACGTGCGGCCGGTCGTGCATGCTTCGGACCGAGACAAGACCGTCGCGAGTCCACGTGAGCTCGTCGGCACTCAGGAGCAGGCGCTGCGCAGTCGATGCGGCATCCGTCACGATCCACGCCTCGTCCGCACGCGACGCCGGGAGCACGAGGAGGTCGACAATCTCGCCGCTCGGCGTCGAAAGGCGCATCGGCGTCGTCCCCGGCGAGAGAGTGAGGCTTCCCTGCGCGGGCACGCTCCCGTCGACGGCCACACCGGGAGCGACGGCGAGTTCGATCGGAATGCCCGCGTCCTCGGTCGCGACGAGCGTCGGGACGTCGCCGGGAAGCAGTGTCAGCACCGTCGCGGTGAGCCACTCCACGCGCACGCCGCCGATGTCGAGGCCGACGGGCCAGCACGCCAGCGTGCCGGCGGGAATGTCGATCGGGTACGACGGCAGCCTGCGGGTGACCGAATCGAACATCACCTCGAACGCGGCCCCCTCGTAAGTCGCGAGCGGCACATACGGCTGGTGCCACGAGATGAACAGGAATCCGCCGGCGCCGTCGCCGCGGAACGCCCAGCGCAGCGTGGTGGTGTCCTCGACGTCGGCGGCAAGGGCCGGCAGGTGTGACGGCATATTGCCAAGTCGCGCGCCGAACGCCGCGATGAACGCGTGCTGGCGTCGCAGTGCAGCATGACTCGGGGCGAGTCGTCCCGCCTCGTCGATCGGCGCGTGGAAGTCGTAGGACAGGGCAGGCATGTCGTTGGGGTAGCCGGTGGCATGCGATTCCTGCAGCCCCAGGCTGGGATTGGCTCCGCCGACGTACATGTAGTACCCCTGCCACGCCGAGCCGTTGCCGATCTTGCAGTGCGCAACGGCGGCGATGTCCGTCGCCGAGGCGACCGGCCGTCGGTGGTACGCCGTCGCCATCCCTCCGCCGAGCTCGCATGTCGCGGGCGGGAACCACGGCGAAGCATCGCTGGCGTCGGCGGTGATCGCCGCTGCTGTACGCAGATCGGCTCCGATCCCGGGGTCGTCCCACACGTGGGAGAAGAAGTAGTGCTGACGGAAAGTGACGTCCCACGGCTCGCCGGGATCCACCCAGAAGCCATCGCCGTAGCCTCCGAAGAGGGGGAACACCTCCAGATCGGGCAACTGTGCGCCACCCCACGCCGTCGCCGTCCAAAGCGGTGCGCTCAGGCCGCATTCCCGCGCGATGCGCTTGAGCTCGAGGATATGGTCGGGACCGTCGTACAACTCGTTCTCGAGTTGGATGCCGAGCACCGTCCCGGGCTCGCAGCGGCCGTCCAGTGCGCCGGCGAGCTGCATCCACCACGTGTGCACAAGGTCGAGGTACGCAGGGTCGTTCGTCCGGTGCTCGACGGCGCGCTCCTGCACCCAGTCGGGATAGCCGCCGTTGCGCATCTCGCCGTGCGCCCACGGACCGATGCGCAGCACGATGTCAAGTCCCTCGGCCCGGACGAGGTCGACGAATGCAGCGATGTCGTAGCGGCCGTCGAAGCGGGGCTTCCCTTCGTCGGGAACATGATGCAGCCAGGGGACATAACACGCGACGACGGAGATCCCGCCGGCGCGCATCTGCGAGATTCGATCCGCCCAGCGGGAGCGAGGGAGCCGCGTGTAGTGGATCTCGCCCGAGACGGGGATCCACGCTTCTCCTGCTCGACGCAGCCCGTGAGATGTCAGGTCGAGGCCCGCGCGCACGTCGATCTCGTTCGCCATGCCTGGGCGCACGGGCGCCGATTCCCATCCCGCGCTCTTCACAGACAGGCGCGTCATGGCTGCTAGTCGCGTCATCGTGTATCCCGGCCTTCGCTCCGCTCGCGGGCGGCTTCGCCCGTGCGATTCCACCATACTTTAGATCGCAACTTTATAAACAAGTTGACAAAGCTTTACAGAGCACATACTGTCACCGGTTACAGGCAATCGGCCTTGGCCCCGCCGGCCGGCGCCAACGTCAGGAGCAACGATGCACGAGACCGACCAGACGCCGGCCGCACAGCGGCCCACGACGTCGCGGCCCGGCGAGCGTCGGCCCACGATCCGCGACGTCGCCAAGACCGCCGGCGTGTCGTACGGCACCGTGTCGCGCTACCTCAACGGTGGCAAATACGTCGGCCAGGCGAGTGCGCACGCGATCGCCGCCGCGATCGACCGCACCGGGTTCCGCCGCAACCGCCACGCGCAGAGCCTCGCGACGGGGCGGGCGATGACGATCGCCTTCTTGCTCACCGAGCCCCAGGACCGACTGTTCGGCGACCCCAATTACCCGATCCTGCTCCGCGAGGTCTCCTCTGCTCTCGCTCAGCGCGGGCTCACCCTGATCCTCATGACCGCGAGCACTGAAGATCAGCGAGCAAACGTCGCCGACTTCCTCGCAGGCCACGTCGATGGAGTGATCCTCGCGGCGGCACATCTCGGAGATCCGATCATGGGACAACTTGTGGATGCGGGAGTGCCCACCGTCGCGTGCGGGCGACTCGGTAGTGAATCACGGATCCACAGCGTGAGTGCCGACGACCGCGCGGGTGCCCGTACTGCGACGGCCCATCTACTGTCCACCGGCCGCCGCAGGATCGCCGCGATCACCGGGCCACTCGACCAGGCCGGATCGCTTGAGCGTCTTCAGGGCTATTACGAGGCGCTGGATGCAGCCGACATCCCACGCGACCCCTCGCTCGTCGCCGAGGGCGACTGGAGCCACCCCAGCGGCCGCGCTGCCATCACGCGAGTGCTCGAGACAGCCCCCGATCTTGAGGGGCTGTTCGGCGGCAACGACGCCATGGCCGCCGGCGCGATCGCGACGTTCCATGCCCGCGGGTACCGAGTGCCTCACGATGTTGCCGTCGTCGGATTCGATGACACCGGGACAGCGACGACCTGCGACCCGCCGCTTACGACCATGCGCCAGCCTTTCCACGAGATCGGTCGGGAAATGGTGCGACTCCTGTGCGATGACACCCCAGCGGATCCCACGGTGGTCGAATTTCCCACCAGCCTCATCGTGCGCGATTCCGCGCCGTGACCCAATAGGCCCCACCCGAAGAAACACCCAACCTGCACACAAGAAGGGAACAGCGATGTTCAAGGAGAAGTACCAGGGCAAGATTGGCGCCACCGCCGGTCTCGTGGCGGTGAGCGCTCTTCTGCTCAGCGGCTGCGCGGCCGGTTCGGCCGAAGACGGAGTGACCGAGCTCACCGTCATGTACGCGAGCAACGAGTTCACGCCCGAGATGGTCGCTGAGTTCGAGAACGATAACCCGGACATCAAGATCGACCTCATCGAGCCTGATGACGCCCGCCTCAACGCAATGGTCACCGCGGGCGATCCTCCCGATCTGGTGCGTTCGGGCCCATCAGCGAACCTCTTCGCGCGAGGCCTCGCTCTCCCGCTCGACGATTACATCGCTGCCAGTGACGTGATCGAAGAGGACGATCTCCTCGCGGCGAACGACGCGTGGAAGTGGGATGGCACCGTCCGCGGACAGGGTGAACGATTCGGCATTCTCAAGGATTGGAGTCCCGACGTCAGCTTCTGGCAGAACACGCAGTTGCTCGAGAGCGCCGGCCTCGAGCCGTTCAGCACGACCGAGCCCACCACCTGGGACGAGCTCTTGGGTGCCGCGGAGCAGCTCAAGGCCGCCGGGGTCGAGTACGGGCTGGGACTGGAGTGGCAGTGGGGCCTCGGCGGCCTCCTCGCCGCGATGGTTGCCCAGGGCGGCGAGCAGCTATACAACGACGACCTCACCGAGATGAACCTCGAGAACGAGGCCGCGTACCGCTCGCTCCAGTGGCTTGCCGACTACGCATCGAGCGGCGCGGGCGTGACGAGTGAGAACCCCCTGGCCGACGGTTGGGATCTCCCGTCGTTCCAGGCAGGCAAGATGGCCCTCACGCTCGACGGCTACTGGCTCGGCGGCAACCTCATCGGCGACGAAGCTGCCGGCGTGCGCGACTACGTGCAGCTGATCCCCGCCCCTACCTGGGACAAGGGCGGAGAGCGCTACAACCCGGTGGTCGGCGGAATCGGCGGGTACATCCCCGTCGGATCGAAGCACCCGGATGAGGCGTGGCGCGTGATGGAGTACTTCTTTGGCGGAGCACCGGCCGTTGAGCGTTCCAAGAGCGGCTGGGGTCTCCCCGCCCTGGAGTCGCTGTGGGCCAATCTCCCCACCGAACTCCCGTTCCAGGCATCGGCAGCCGAAACTGTGAACGGCGAGCTCGAACACATCGGCATCGCGGAAGACTCGCCGTACCTCGCGGGCACGGTCCTCACCGATGCCCTGAACACCGAGGTGATCGCGCTCTCGAAGGGCGAGATCACAGTGGAGGAGGCGGCGAAGAGCATCCAGGATCAGGTGAACGTCGTGCTCAAGGAGACGAAGGACCAGCTGGGATGACTACCGACCTGAGACCCATCTCAGGAACCGAGGCCGTGGGTGACAGCACCCGCGGCCTCGGCCCCCACCGCGAAAGTCCACCCGCTCAGCCGCGGACCGGGCGCGGCTGGAAGCGATACCGCGGTCGAACCTTCTACGCCTTCGCGTCGCCGTGGATCGCCGGCTTCATCCTGCTGACGTTGGCGCCGATCGTCTACGCCTTAATATTGAGCCTGACAAATTACGACGGCGCCTCGCCAAAGTGGCGTTTCGTCGGCTTCGACAACTACTTCCGCCTATTCTTCGAAGACCCGGCGGCCTGGGAGTCGATGGTGCGCACATTCGCATACGCCTTCGTAGCCGTGCCGCTCAGCGTCGCCGGCGGATTCTTCCTTGCGCTGCTCGTGAACCAGCGGATCCGCGCGCGAGGCGTTGTCCGCGGAATCTTCTTCCTGCCGTCGGTCGTGCCGGTCGTGGCCACGGCGATCATGTGGCGACTGCTCTTCAACCGCGACGTCGGTCTGGTCAACGGAATCATCGAATTCTTCGGCGGTGAAAAAGTAACCTGGCTCGCTGACCCATGGGCATTCTACGTCCTCGTGATCATGACGTTATGGGGCCTCGGCGGCGGGATGATCATCATCCTCGCATCGCTCCAAGACGTGCCCCAGGAACTCGAGGAGGCTGCCCGTCTCGACGGTGCGGGGAGTCTGCGAGTGATGTGGAATATCACGGTCCCGTTCGTGTCCCCCGTGCTGTATTTCCAGGTCATCACCGGCATTATCGGTGCACTGCAGATGTTGGTTCAGCCGATGCTGCTCGCCGAATCGACCAAGGCAACCTCCGTTCTGTCGCTCGTGCCCGAGAGCACCACGCTCTACATGGTCGAGGTCTACAAGGAGTTCTTCTCCAACCACCGACTCGGCTATGGGTCGGCGATGCTCTGGGTGTTCTTCGTGCTGATCCTCCTGCTCACGTTGATCGTGCAGAAGATCAGCAATCGGCTCGTGTTTTACCAGACAGACACCGACGACAAGAGCTGATTCGGATCGATCGGAGGAACGCATCATGACCACCACACAAGCCATCACCCAGGGGCCCCGGGCCCGCCGCCGCTGGCGGCAGCGGGACACGACCGATCAGGGGCAACGGGCCTCGGTGTACACGTACATCCTGCTGATCATCGCGATCACCCTGTTCGTCGTACCGTTCCTCTACATCGTGCTGACCTCGATCGCCAGCACGACTCAGATATCGGAAGGAACTGCGGGGCTATTCGCGCTCGATCCTCAATGGTCGAACTTCTTCGAAGCCGTGACCCTTATCGACTTCCCGAAGTACGCGCTCAACTCGCTGTTCCTGGCGACTTTGACTGCCGTGCTCACCACCGCGAGCAGCGCTGTGGTCGGCTTCGCATTCGCCCGACTGCGTGCCCGCGGACGCAGCCTCCTCTTCGGACTCGTTCTCGCGACGATGATGATTCCCGCCGTCGCGACGTTGATCCCCACTTATGTGATCTTCGCGCGTCTCGGCATGGTCGGCACGTACTGGCCGTGGGTGCTCTGGGGGCTCGCGGGCACCCCGTACTTCATCTTCCTGTTCCGGCAGTTCTTCACGTCGATCCCACTCGAGCTGGAGGACGCGGCGATCATCGACGGCTGCGGATGGTGGCGCACTTTCGTCTTCGTCTTCCTGCCCCTGGCCAGGCCGATGATCCTGACGGCACTGCTGCTCTCGTTCACCTGGAGCTGGGGCGACTTCCTCGCGCCCAAGCTTCTCCTGAGCGCTGACAACACGACCCTCGCGGTAGCCATGTCGGCCGGATACCTCGATCCGATGGGCAACCCGCTCATCAACATCCAAGCGGCGGGCGCATTGCTGTACCTCCTTCCGGTCATCGTGATCTTCGCGCTCTCGCAGAGGTATTTCATGGGCTCATCGCTCGGATCGGCAGTGAAGGGATGAGCGACGGAATGGTGCCAATCAACCCACCGTTGTTCCGGGATCCGATGCACGACGGAGCCACCGACCCGGTGCTGGTCTTCAACCGGGCAGAGCACTCCTGGTGGCTGGTCTATACCGCGCGGAGGGCGGATGCCCCGTCGCTGCCTGGCGTCGAATGGGTGCACGGCTCCAATCTCGGGGTTGCCTCGAGTGACGACCGCGGAGTCACCTGGACCTACCGCGGCGTGATCGAAGGTCTGGATCTGGAATGGGGCCACCACACTTACTGGGCGCCCGAGATCGTCGACGACGGTGAGACCTACCACATGTATGTATCGGTCATCCGCGGAGTGCCGGGTTCGTGGCCGGGTAGCGAGCGCCGGATCCGCCACTATACGAGTCCCGATCTGCTCACCTGGACGTTTGGTTCCGTCCTTGAACTCTCTTCGCGATTCGTGATCGACGCCTGCGTGGTGCGGCTGCCGGAAGGCGGCTACCGGATGTGGTTCAAAGACGAGGCTGACGACTCCGCGACATGGTTCGCGGACAGTCCCGATCTGTATTCGTGGAAGGTGGGCGACCGGGTGATCGCGCATCGCCGACACGAGGGACCGAACGTATTCGCCCTCGGCGGCAAGTGGTGGATGATCGTCGACGAGTGGGAGGGCCAGGGGGTGTTCGTCTCAGAAGACCTCCATGAATGGGCGTCGCACGGCCGCATCCTCGACAGTCCCGGCGTCCGCCGCGACGACGGTGGCCCCGGTCACCACGCCGATGTCGTGACCACGGCCGCCGACACGGCAGTGGTGGTGTACTTCACGCACCCGGGCCGCTCCGCGAACCAGCTCGGCGACGGATACGAGAGCCGACGGTCGTCGATCCAGGCGGCCATTCTGCGGGTGGTGGATGGCATCCTCGTCTGCGATCGGGACGCCTCGTTGCCGACTCCCCTCCTCCCGGCGGACGGACCCTACGGATGGTGAAACTGACGATCCGCGACGATATGGTGTCGCGCCCGATCAGCCCCGACCTGTGGGGAGTCTTCTTCGAAGACATCAACTACGCCGCCGATGGCGGGCTCTATGCGGAGCTCGTGCAGAATCGGTCATTCGCGTACACCAACGCGAAGGTGCCGGACTGGGGACCGCTGACAGCGTGGGAGACGACGGGGGAAGTCTCCATTCAGCGAGACGACCCGCTCTCTTCGGCGTCACCGGAGTATGCGCTCCTCACAGTGGGCGCAACGTTGACGAATCACGGCTTCGACGGCATCCGCCTGGACCAAGGAGCCGAGTACCTGTTTCGGGTGTTCGCCCGGGCCGCCGAGCCAGCCCGGCTCACCGTCACTCTGGGGGACTCCGCCGGGTCAACGACGGCCGAGATCCTTGTCGATGATGACCACTGGGTCAGGTACGAAATCGCCCTGCGCGCGGAAGCCTCCTCCGCGGTCGGTCAGCTCGTTCTGCACGCTGCGGGTGCGCCTATCGCCCTTGACGTCGTGTCCCTGTTCCCGGTGGATGTGTTCCGGGGCAGCGGGAACGGCATGCGGCCCGACCTCGCGGAGGCGATAGAAGATCTGCGCCCTCGGTTCATGCGCTTCCCTGGCGGCTGCGTGGCCCACGGTTCTGGGCTTGCCAACATGTACAGATGGCCTGCGACTCTCGGCGAGCTGCAGGACCGCGTGCCGGACTTCAACGTCTGGGGCTACCATCAGTCGTTCGGGCTCGGTTACCTCGAGTACTTCCGTTTCTGCGAGCAGATCGGTGCAGCGCCTGTGCCGGTGCTCGCCGCTGGCGTCTGCTGTCAGAACTCAGACGGCGGCCAGCACGCGGTGCCCGAGGAGCAGATGGCGGACTACATCGCCGAGGTGCTCGCGCTCGTCGAGTTCGCGAACGGCGACGAGACGACACCGTGGGGTACTCGTCGCGCGGCCCTCGGCCATCCGGAGCCGTTCGGTCTGCGCTACCTCGCGATCGGCAATGAGGACGAGATCACGGCTGAGTTCCGCGATCGATTCGCTCGTATTTTCCTCGCGGTCCGTGAAGCCCATCCGGAGGTCACCGTCATCGGGACAGTGGGTCCTGCGGCTTTCGGTGCGGACTACGAAGATGGATGGCAGTTCGCACGTGAACTGCAGGTGCCGGTCGTCGACGAGCATTCATACAAGGCGCCCAAGTGGTTCTTCGAAAACGTCGACCGATACGACGCGTACGACCGCAGTGGACCGGCCGTCTACCTGGGTGAGTACGGGTCGAAGGGGAACCGCATGCTGAACGCGCTCGCGGAGGCCGCGTACATGACCGGGCTCGAGCGCAACGCTGACATCGTGCGTCTCGCCTCCTACGCGCCGCTCCTTGCCAAGTCAGGACACACGCAGTGGACCCCTGACCTCATCTACTTCGATAACGAGCGGGTCATGCCGAGTCTGAACTACTACGTGCAGCAACTGTTCTCTACGACCGCCGGCGATCGGCACGTGCCCGTCGAGGCCGAGCAGGCCCCAGTCTTCAATCGCCCGCGCCAGGAGTTCGCCACCATCGCTGTCGAGGCCACCGGGTTCCGTGTGGCGTTCAGCGAGCTGTCCCTCAACGGTGTCGCTGCGCCGGATATCGTAGCGGACACGCACGACGGCAGGATTACGCTTCCCGTGCGGGTGGACGAAAGCGACTACGTGGTGCAAGCACGGGCGATCGCACTCGAGCGCACGGCGGGACTGGAGATCGGATTCTCGGTGCATTTCGGGGCCGTCGGTTCACCCGACAGCTGGGAATGGGCATTCGGCACCTGGCTTAACAGGAGTCTTACCCCGCATTACACGGCTGACGGCGACCGCGACGAGTTGATGCCTTCCATCCCCTTCTCAGTTGAGATCGGTCGCGAGTACGACATCGAGATCCGTGTCACCGAGGCCGGGGCGCACATCGAATATCTGCTCGATGGGGTCCTCCTGCAGGAGTACACCGATCCGCGGTTGCCTGAGCAGCGCTTCGTGGCCGGCTGCGTCGTCGACGGCAGCACAGGTCGACATGCGCTGCGGATAGTGAACGCGACCGGCGAGCCGCAGGTCGTGGAACTCTCGAGAGCCACCCACGGGCCTCTGCCGGAGGCACGTGTGATCACGCTCGCCGCAGACCTCCATGCCGGAGCGGCCTTCGAGACTTCACCTGCCATCCCGACCAGGACCGCACTCGCCGCGGGTGCGCCCGTTTCGATAGCGGCCCACTCCCTCACGATCGTCGAGTGGAACTCCCCAACGGTCGCCTGATGAGCGCTGTGCCGATCGTGGAGGGGCTTCACAGGCAGCCCGTTCAACTACTCTCCACGCCGCAGAGCGGCGGCGGGGGGCGCAATACGATGACCTCACGCGTGGTGCCGGCCGACCACGAAGGTTATTCACACGCCGCTGGCCACCTTGGGTGCCGAAGGCGTACCAGATGAGCGTGGGACCACCGCTGCGGTCCGAGGGATTCCCCGGGCAGCGATTGCGGGTGCTCCCGCGACCCCTCGCGGCGTCCGCGTCACGCGCGGCGATCACGTCACGATTGCTCGTGACGGACGCCGGCTACTTCCCGAGGGCCGATCGCCATGGACGAGTCCGCCCCCAGGGGGCCGACGAGCTCATCGTGATCTTGTGCACCGAGGGACGTGGGCACCTCGACGTCGGTGGGAACGGCGTTGCGGTGAGCTCTGGCGACGCGGTCGTGATCCGGCCGCGAACGCCGCACGCCTACCGCGCGGACGCGAGCGATCCGTGGACGATCTGGTGGCTGCACGTCGACGGGCCGGACGCCGACGAGTTCTGCGAGGCGATATGCGGACCTGCCCGTGCCCACGCGAGCATCGCACCGCGCGATCTGCTCGCCGCGACGGACAGCATGAGCGAGATTCTCGCGCGAATGGAGGCGGATGAGACAGCCGCGAGCCTCTACGAAGCCGCCGGGGCCGCGTGGCGCCTACTCGCAGGACTCGCCGCGGACCGATTACGCGGCCCTGCAGTAAGTCGCGACCGCATCCAGATGGCTCTCGACCATGTCCGCCGCCATCCGGAGCAGCCCATCAGAGTCGGTGAACTAGCGCGCGCCGCGAATCTGAGCGTTTCGCACTTCTCCGCGCTGTTCACGGCAGCGACCGGCTCATCCTTCGTCGACTACGTGCGCAGCCATCGCATGGCGCGAGCTCGCGAGCTCCTCCTCACGACGGACGACACGATCGCCGCCATCGCGGGCAAGGTCGGGTACCCGGACCCCTTCTATTTCGCGCGGCAGTTCCGGCGCGTCAACGGCATCACGCCGACCGGCTTCCGTCGCGCCAGCTCGGGGCAGACGCCCTGAGCTGGCGCGTGAGTGCGGCTCAACCACACGGACTGGTAGGGCGCGGCAGCCGAATGCCATTCCGCTGTCGGTGAATCGTCCAGGGGGCTCCGCGAAACGCTCACGGCCGCGCGCTGCCACCTTGATGGGGCTCGCGGAGGCCGTGCTCAGGCGATGGATGCACTACGGGTTGGGCGAGCACGGTCAGGACGCCGACGCGTCTCGCCAGCATCCTCTTGGAGCGACCATCCTGTCTGGGCGCGCCCGTCAGCGCTGCGACGGAGCGCCCCGGCGCCGACCACGCATTCCGCAACCATCTAAGTGCCCTCCGTCCCGCCATCGCCGAGCGCCGTTCCCTGCGGCACGTCATGCCCATTCGAGCGCGTCAGCGATCCCTGCCGCGCGCTTCGTTGAGCGAGACGATCCTCGAAGCCTGCACGGCGTCGACAACGGTGCGTATTCGTGAGCGCGGCGACGAGTCGGGCCGGCCGTGCCCACATTCCGGAGGATCGTCCAGGCACCGGCGAGATTCGCCCATGGCCCTCGGCGGCAGGCAATGGCGAAACTCGCTATGGATCTCGATTCATATGGGATCGATCGGACGACACGACGAGTCGGCAGCGCGACACCCATCTCGCATCGCAGCGGGCGGCGTGCCGGGCAGGAGAGAGAGCAGGGTCACGGTGGAATCTCCGACGAGGGCGCGCACGAGGCGCCTCAGCATCCTCACGACCTTCGCGATCGTCGCGGGGCTGCTCGTTCCGGCGTTGGCTGCGCCGCCCGCGATGGCCGCCGAGACAAGCGTTACTGTGAACCACAAGGCGATCACGACCGAGCGCGGTACCCCAAACCTCACCTACTACTCATGCCCCGCCGGCCAATGGGACCACTACTCGGCTGTGAGCTGGGGCCCGGCTGGATGCTCGCTCGAAATCGCCTTCACGGGCCACACGGTCGAGATGTTCGGCACGACGCGCAGTGGCCATGGGACCGGCACGGTCTACGTCGACGATGTGCAGGTCGGGACCATCAACTACGGAACCGCGACGAATTCGACTGTGCGGCGGATGGCGTCGTATACGGGGCTCGTTGACGGTCCTCACACACTCCGGCTCGTCGTCGCTGGCAACGGCGTCGACCATTCGTCGGCCTTGTTCAAGAGCGGGACTCCCGACACGAGCGACGCGCTCGACTGGCTCTACGGCGCGGTCAAGCACAAGGTCGCCGCCGACTACACGACGGGCTCGTGGCCTGCCTTCGCGGCTGCCCTTGCGACGGCTCAGCAGTTCGTCGAACCCAAGACCGGCACGCCTGCGGAGCGCGAGACCGCGCGTGCGGCGCTGCAGTCGGCATCCGAAGCGCTGGTCATGGTGCGCGGCCTGCGGGATATCCTCGCCAGATACGCGACGCGCGTACCGGCCGACTTCACCGCAGACTCCTGGGCGCCGTTCGCTGCGGCGCTGCCTGCGGCGGCCGACATCGCGGCGGCGAGCGGTGCAACGACGACGCAGGTCGTCGCCGCCAAGAATGCCGTTCAGGATGCCGCATCCTCTCTTGTCCCAGTCTCGGAGGGCAGCTTCCAGTCCATCTCGAACAACACCTTCTGGAACGACATTGACGGCAACCCGATCTACTCGCAGGGTGGCGGCATCTTCCGGTTCGGCGACACCTACTACTGGTACGGGGTGCACTACACGGGCGCAGCGCTCTACCGGGCGAATCCCACCAGGCTCTTCAACAACGACGTGAAGTTCGTCTCCATCCCGGTGTACTCATCGAAAGACCTCGTGAACTGGAAATTCGAGAACGACGTTGCCACGACCCAGACACCGCTGAGCATTCCCGCGTCCAAGGGGACCGGGTTCGCCCGGATGACATCGCTCGCCGACGCCTCATGGCTGGGGCGCACGGGCGTCGCCTACAACGAGAACACCGGCAAGTACGTGCTGCTCATCCAGATGGGACAGGACAAGTATCCCGACCCCGACGGCCAAGGTGGCGTGCTGTTCCTCCAAGGCGACTCACCGACGGACGACTTCGAATACGTCAATCTGCAGAAGCGCATCATCAACTCGCCCACCGACTCGACCGGCGACCAGACAGTCTTCACCGACAACGACGGCACGGACTACCTGATCTTTTCGAACAGCAGCGGTCGCGGCCGCGCATTCGTCTCCAAGCTTGCTGAGTCCGATTCACTCTCGATAGAGCCCGCCGTCCAGATCGGCTACAACGCGCAAGGCCGCGAGGGCAACGCGATGTTCTCCTATGGAGACCGCTACTACATGGCGGCCTCCGCTCTGCACGGGTGGAACACCTCGCCGAACTACGTCATCGCATCACAGACCGACGAGATCCAGGGCGCGTACTCGTCGGAGTTTGTACTGCCGGGCACGGAGATGGACTACAGCCACGTGACACAGACTGGCTTCTTCGTCACCGTGCAGGGCACGAAGAAAGAGACTGTGCTCTATGCGGGCGATCGTTGGGCGGACTTCGCATGGAACGGCCTCGGCTACAACCAATGGCTGCCGATCGACGAACAGGACGGTCAACTGCGCTTCCATTCCGTCAGCGACTGGGAGTTCAACGCCATCACCGGGGAGTGGCGGATCGGGGCAGATAACAACTACGTGCTCAACCCCGAATTCGCGGCCGACCGCATCATCGTCCCCCAACTGACGGGGTGGACAAATCGCATCGACCCGGATTCGATCGGTCACTCGATCATCACGAATGTGAACCCAGGGGCTGGGGGCACGCGGTTCGCCCTGCGCCTCGGCGGCACGGACATGTTCTCGGGTGGCGTCTCTCAGACCGTCGAGGCTCCTGACGGCGCCTACCGCTTCTCGCTCAGCTCGGATACGGCGGGCGGCTTCGAGTACGCCCGCGCCGTGCTTGCGACGGCTGGCGGCGAACGCCACGAACTCGACCTCAACCGCACCACGACCGGGTGGGAGTCCTCAGAGCTGACCGACCTCCCTATCACCGGCGGCTCGGTGACGGTGACCCTGGAGGCGCGTGGCACTGGCGGCCAGACGATACGGCTTGACGGACTAAGTCTTATCCGCCAGACCGTCGACAAGGTTGCGCTTCAGGCTGCGATCAGCGAGTACGCCGGGCTCTCAACCGATGACTACTCCGCCACTAGCTGGTCGGTCTTCTCGGCGGCGCTGACCGCGGCGCAGAGCCAGCTCGGGTCGGCGACGGCCACCCAAGCGGCTGTCGATGACGCAACGGAGGTGCTGATCGCGGCCGCGACGGCACTCGATCACGCTGTGGTCGGTGTGGCGCTCGAACTACCTAGGGCGGTGTATGCCGTGGGTGAGGAACTCGGTGACGTCACGGTGACCGCCAAGCGCGCCGATGGATCATCCGCGATGCTGCCGGCGGAGCACTACACACTTTCGGGATTCACGTCCGCCACCCCCGGACCGATCGTCGTCACAGCCGCAGTGGACCCCGAACTCATCCCGACCGACTCGGCCCCGGTGAGCGCGACGGTCAGAGCGACCGTTGCGACGGCGTGGGGTCCCGACGCCGTGTTTCTCACAGGATCCGAGGTGGCATACGAAGGATCGCTGTGGAGAGCCTCTTGGTGGACGAACAACCAGACCCCGGGAGACCCCTACGGCCCATGGCAACAGATCATCAGTGGGCCGGACGGGACGGCGGTATGGACAGCGAGCCGCATCTTCACGTCCGGAGAGATCGTCATCCACGATGGTGCGCGGTACTCCGCGTCATGGTGGACGCGCAATCAGAAACCCGGAGAGCTCTACGGCCCCTGGCGTCGGTCGGGATGACGGGCACGGATGATCGCCGCGTCAGCAAGTACATGCCGGGTGCGAACGACAAGCGACCTTTCATTGCGCGGCGTTCCTCTGACGGAGTGACGGTCAGGGCTGCGGCGGGAGGAGAGGCTCGATGACGAAGATCCGGATCGATACTCGCGGCCCCCGACGCGAGATCAGCCGCGATCTGTGGGGGATCTTCTTCGAAGACATCAACTACGCCGCAGATGGTGGGCTGTACGCCGAGCTCGTGCAGAACCGATCCTTCTCCTATAGCGAGGCCGACGCGGCCGGATGGAGCGCCCTGACCGCCTGGACGACGACCGGCGCCGTAGAGATTCGTGATGACAGCCCCCTCTCGCCGTCCGCGCCGACCTACGTCCGCCTCGGCTCGCCGAAAGTCGCGAGCAGTATCGTGAACGGAGGATTCGGCGGCATCGTCGTCCGTGCGGGGGAGCGGTACCGGTTCTCCGTGTTCGCGAGGGCGGATCGGATCGTGCCGCTCGATGTGACCCTCCGCTCAGCGGAGGGATCATCGACCGAACACGTCACGCTGGAACCGAGCGGGTGGCGCCGACACGAGGCGATTCTGAGTCCACACTTCGCCTCAATGTCTGCCGAGCTCGTGCTGAGCATTCCCGCGGGCGCGGCCGCCGACGTCGACTTCGTCTCGCTGTTTCCCGTGGATGTTTACGGGGGAAGCGACAACGGGATGCGCATCGACCTCGCCGAAGCGATAGCCGCCCTGAAGCCGCGGTTCATACGGTTCCCTGGCGGCTGCATCTCGCACGGCCTCGGCCTCGAGAACATGTACCGTCGGCCGACCACCATCGGTCCGGTGCACGAGCGCCGGCAAGACCGCAACCTCTGGGGCTATCACCAATCGATGGGGCTCGGCTACTTGGAGTACTTCCGCTTTTGCGAGCAACTCGGCGCTACCCCGCTACCCGTGCTCGCAGCCGGGGTGTGCTGCCAGAACACCATCGGAGGTCCTCAGGCGATCCCTGTCGAGAATTTCGATGCGTACGTGCGCGAGATCCTCGACCTCATAGAGTTCGCGAACGGCGCGGCTGACACGCGCTGGGGCGCCATCCGCGCGTCCCTTGGTCACCCCGAGCCGTTCGGGCTGCGATACCTCGGGATCGGCAACGAAGACCAGATTGACGATACGTTCCGTGATCGATTCACCAGAATCTTCACCGCAGTGCACGCCGCACACCCCGAAGTCGAGGTCGTCGGAACTGCAGGCCCCGCACCGCTGGGGAGCGACTACGAGCTGGGCTGGGCACTGGCGCGCGAACTGAACGTACCGATCGTCGACGAGCACTCATACAAGGCCCCGAGCTGGTTGTTTCAGAACGTGGATCGTTACGACCGGTACAACCGAAGCGAGGCGAGTGTCTACGTGGGAGAGTACGGTTCGCGCGGCAACACGTTCCTAAACGCTCTCGCTGAGGCGGCCTACATGACCGGCCTCGAGCGCAACGGGGACATCGTTCGCCTGGCGTCCTACGCGCCACTTCTCGCGAAGATCGACCATGCGCAGTGGGTCCCCGACCTTATCTACTTCGACAACACGCGCGTCCTGCCGAGTCTGAACTACTACATCCAGCAGATGTTCGCCGATACCGCGGGCACTGCGGTGATTCCGGTCGAGGTGGACGAGGCACCGGTGTTCGTGAGATCGACATCACCCGATGTCGGACTCGCCCTGAGCGCCGAGGGATTCGACGTGAAGTGCGAGCTGATAGCACTCAATGGCGCGAGGGCCGCGGACATCACAGTCGCGAGTGGGGGCGCAGTCCACGTCGTCCCTGTGCAGGCATACGGCGGGGACGCCGTCATCGAGCTGCGGTTCACCGCGACTGGCGGGGATCCTGATCGCGGAAACTTTGCCGTCCACTTCGGCGCCGTGTACACCCCAGACGGCTGGGAGTGGAATTTCGGGACATGGCTGAACCGTACGATCACCCTTCTGCGCAGCACGGACGGGTTCCGCGACGAACAGACAGGTGGTGTCCCGTTCACCGTCGAACTCGGGCGCACTTATGACGTCAAGATTGAGGTCCACGACGCAGGGCGCCAACTCCGGTTATGGGTTGACGGCGAGTTGGTCCAGGAGTTCGAGGACCCGGCGATGCCGGAGCAGCGCTTCGTCGCTACGTGCATCTACGACGACCGGTCGGACCGCGCGCACCTGCGAATCGTCAATGCGACAGGCGCCGAAGTGGAGCTCGACATCGTTGACGCGCTCGGTGGACGGGTGAATACCGGGCGTGTTCGTCAGATCGCGGGCGCGCCTACCGCCGGTCGTCCGTTCGAAACGGCCCCGTTCGTCCCCAAGTTCCTCGGCGAGCGGGATCGCGTTGTCGCGCCCGGGTACTCCTTCTCTGTCATCGAGATTCACACATAACAGGCGGTTCTCGATTCGCTCCGCCGAACCCTCGATTCAGCTCCTCGGCGTCCGCCCGATATCCCACCGACACAAACCAGGAGATCACCCGCATGTCCGGACCACGTCCGCGTTACCGCATCGGCATCGTCGGCACCGGCGGTATCGCGCACGCCCACGCAGCCGCACTGAACAGTCTCGCGGCACGCGTCGAAATCGCCGGTGTCGTAGACCTCGACCATGACCGCGCCACGGCGTTCGCCAATGAGTTCGCCGTCGACCACGTGTACCCGGACACTGCAGCGCTCTTCCGTAGCGAGGACCTCGACCTGGTGTGCGTCTGCACTCCGCCTCAGACGCACACTCCACTTGCCATCGAAGCGATGCGCGCGGGCGTGCCTCCGCTCGTGGAGAAACCGACAGCCCTGAGCCTCGGCGAGGCCGACGACCTCGTCGCCGTTCAATCCCAGACCGGGGTTCCCGTACTCACTGTGTTCCAGCACCGGTTCGGCGTGGCTGCGAGACACCTCGCGGCATTGACGCAAGCGCACGTGCTCGGGCGGCCGCTCGTCGCAACTTGTGAGACGCTGTGGTATCGGCCGGACGCCTACTTCGACGTTCCCTGGCGCGGCCGCTGGGACGTCGAAGGCGGCGGCCCCACGATGGGCCACGGCATCCATCAATTCGATCTACTGCTCTCGATCCTCGGCCCGTGGTCCTCTGTCAGTGCGTTCGCGGCGCGACAGTTGCGCCCGACCGATACCGAGGATGTCTCGATCGCACTCGCGCGCTTCGAGAACGGTGCCCTCGCAACCGTTGTCAACTCGCTCGTTTCACCCCGCGAGACGTCACGGCTGCGGTTCGACTTCGAGTTCGCATCTGTCGAGGTCGAGCATCTCTACGGATACAGCAGCGAGGACTGGACGTTCACACCGGTCCCGGGGCGTGAGTACCTCGAAACTCGCTGGCGCGAGGGCCTCGACTCGGGCTCGACCAGTGGGCACCGCGACCAGCTAGCCGCCATCCTCGATGCTTTCGATGAGGACGTCGCACCCGGCGTCGGCTTGACCGACGCCCGACGCACTCTGGAGTTCGCGGCCGCGACCTACGCCTCAGCTTTCCGCGGCCAGACGGTCGACGCGGGCGAGCTCATCGGCGACGATCCCTTCGTCCGATCGATGAGCGGCGGGATGGCCCCGTGGGCTCCGGTCAGGGATGTCCTCGCATGACCGCTCTCCGCATCTTCCACGAGCTGGGCTCGTCCGTCTCCGTGGGCGACGGCGACATAGAACTGTTCACCTACGTGTACCAACCCGCGACCGCTCAATTGGAGTCGCCGAAGCCGTACCTGCATCCGATCCGGACGCGCCGCGGCGAAGTGGTCAGTCTCTTCCGCCCGCACGACCACGTCTGGCACAAAGGTATCGGCTGGGCGCTACCAGTCGTGAACGACGAGAACTTCTGGGGCGGGCCGACGTACGTGCATGGTCAGTTCTACGTCCAACTTCCGAACAACGGCACACAACAGCACTCGGGCGACGTTTCGCTCCGCTCGGGCGAGCAGGCAACCGTCGCACACGAACTGCGTTGGATCACCCAGTCGCGTGAGACGCTCTTCACCGAACGGCGGACCTTGACGGCGCGAACGCTCAGTGACGACGCGTGGGCTCTGGTGTTCACCACGCGCCTCACGAACGTCGCATCGCGGCCGATTGCAATCGGCTCACCGACGACGCGCGGACGCGAGAACGCCGGCTACGGCGGTCTGTTCTGGCGCGGACCGCGGTCCTTCACCGGTGGCACTTTGGTGGCACCAGGTGCGTCCGGTGCCGGCGAAGACCTGCGCGGTTCGAGGCACGAGTGGATGGCCTTCGCCGGAGTACACGACGACACGGGCGCCACTTCCCTTGTGCTCATCGTCGACGATGCTGCTAATCCTCATCATCCCCCGCAGTGGTTCGCGCGCTCCGAGGAGTTCGCCGCTCTCAACCCCGCGCCGTTCTTCAGCGAAGAAGTAGTCGTCGCTTCCGGTGACACCGTGAGCTTCCGCTACGCAGTCGGGGTCGCGGACGGGGGAGCGGAAGTCGCCAGTCCCCTAGCTGACACCCTTCGCGCGACGTTGGCTGCGGCGGAGGCGCACTTGGAGCGATCATGATTCCGACGTTCCCCGGAGGGACGTCCGTCACGCTGCTAGATGTATACGAGGACGTCGCCACCGACGGCCTTCGCGGAGGTAGCCCGCACATGCACCTCGCGTCGAGCGAGTGCTACGTCGTGATCAGCGGTCGCGGCGCCCTGCACACCGTCGACATGAGCGGGGTGCGCGAGACGGCGCTTCGGGAAGGCTCCGTCGTCTGGTTCACGCCGGGCACTATCCACCGGTCCATTAACCACGGCAATCTGCGGGTTCTCGTGATCATGGGCAACGCCGGTCTGCCGGAAGCGGGCGACGCGGTTATGACGTTCGCGTCCGAGATCGTCGCGGACCCCGCGCTTTATGCCGCTGCCGCCGCGCTGCCGGTGGGCTCGCTGCGGGAACGAATCGACGGCGCAGCCCACCGTCGCGACCAAGCAGTTACGGGGTTCCTCGCGATTCGGGATGCCGCGGTGCGCGGTGACCTCCGCCCGCTGCAGGACTTCTACGCCGCAGCGGCCACGCTCGTGGAAAAGCAGGCGTCCTCATGGGCCGACATCGTCGCGTGCGGGCCACTCCTGCAAGCCCAATGGAGCCGAGAACACGCTCTTGCGATCGCACGTGGTGACCTTGACCACCTGGCCACCGGCGGTGTCAGGGATGCGCCGCAGCCGACCGCAGAAAGACACTTCGGGATGTGCGGTCGTCTGGCGGCGTACGACATCCGAGACCATCAAATTGTTGACGAGACAGGGGCAGACTCATGAAGACCATTGCGCTCACCGGCATCGACCGGCCCGCACCCAACGTTGTACTCGGGCTGATGCGAATTCAGGAACTCGACGACGATACGGTGCGCACGCTCGTGCGGACCGCGCGCGATGTCGGTATCGATTTCTTCGATCACGCAGACCTCTATGGCACCGAACCACACGGCTGCGAGCGGCGCTTTGCCGAGGCGTTGCGACTGAGCGCCGCGGAGCGAGCACAGATCAGTATCCAGACCAAGACGGGCATTGTCTGGCCCGGGCCCTACTTCGATTTCTCGTATGAGCACATCGTGTCGAGAGTGGAGGGCTCACTCCGTGCGCTTAGCACCGACTACATCGACATTCTGCTTCTGCACCGTCCCGACGCGCTCATGGAACCTGACGAGGTGGCGCGCGCCTTCGACGAACTCGAGGCGTCGGGCAAGGTTCGCGCATTCGGTGTGTCGAACCACACGCCGCGTCAGATCGACCTTCTCAAGAAATCCGTGCGTCAGCCGATCGTGGCGAATCAGGTTCAATTGTCGATCACTCATGCTCCCGCAATCGCTCAGGGCATCGCCATGAACATGCAGGGCGAGGATCAGGCACTCACGCTCGATGGTGGCGGCGTGATCGACTACTGCCGACTGCATGACATTGCGATCCAGGCCTGGTCACCGTTCCAGGCGGGGTTCTTCACGGGAGTATTCCTCGGTTCGCCCGACTACCAAGAGCTGAACGCAGTTATCGATCGCCTGGCAGCAATCTACGATGTTCCTGCCGTCGCGATCGCCGTCGCCTGGATCACGCGACACCCCGCCGCGATGCAGGTCGTGCTAGGTACGACGACGCCCGACCGCGTCACCGCCGCGGCGCAGGGCACTGACGTGTCTCTGACGCGCGCAGAGTGGTATGAACTCTTCCGCGCGGCCGGTTATCGCGTGCCGTAAAGGAAGGCTCAGGGCGATGCCGCGCGCCCGCGAGGCGCTCGCGACCAGCGCGTTCGCGCACGATTCGGCGGTCGCCCTCGACGTAGTTGCGTGCGCCACGGCATGCCTCATCCCGGAGGCTAAGCACCCGGATACCCACAGCCGGAGCGCACCGCGACAAGCACCCACGGCCGAGTCCGTTGACCCGCACGGTTGGTGCGGCTAGGTCGATCTGCTGCGGCGGCCGTGGGAGAGACTGCCGCAACGCCACGAGCCGCGCCACAGTCTTCTGCTCCATCGCAGACCTGCGCGGTAATCGATCGTGTTCTCCGCTGATCGCGTATGATTCGAACCTCGCGCCGTTGTTGATGTCGACGGTTTGGACTTGCTCGAACGGAAGGATGTCCCCGCGCTCGAGGAGTTCGGCGTCAATCGTGATCGATCCCTCGAGTGCAAGTCGCATGCTGTGACGGTCGCTCGGTGCAGTTTAGATTTCAATAGCCGCCGCCTCGTGGGAACCCTCTCAATGCGGCCCGTGGTGCTCCACCGGGGTCGCGCCCACGCGGCCGCGTCCAAGTGCAATGTCGTTGCCGGAAGCGTCGGGTACCATCACCAGCGGTCGGGTGCAAGGTGACCCTAGTGCGGAGTTGACGTTGGGCTGCTCTCGGTTCGTAGCCTGAACACCTGCGCCGGCAGACGGGTTCACATCACGAAGCGACTCTCTGAGGAACCCCGGCGACTTCCAATGCGAGCCGATGTGCTTCGAGAGCCGCGCCGGCAAGCGGGGTTACGTGGCTTGTGACGAATTGCGGCGGATCGGTCGTCAAAGTCGCGATTCGGTTGGCGAGTACCGCAGTGAAGTCGGGGAAGTTACTGAGGGGTCCGCCGAATGCGATGGCGCTCGGATTGAGCGCGACCGCCATGTTAGCGACCGCCAGCCCGAGAGTTGAAGCTATCGCCGCGGCCGACGGGGGGAGCGGGTGTTGGCCCAGGAGTTCGATGGCGGTCGGCAGGTCGAACACGTGGCTGCCAGCCTTCCCGAGCCCCAGTCCGGCGAGCTTCTCTGTGATGTCCAGGTCTTCTGACGGATCCGGGCGCAGGTAGCCGATTTCTCCCGACAATCCCCGGCGTCCACGCAGAAGTCGGCCGTCGAAGATTAGGCCGGCACCGAGTCCGTCGCCCAGGTAGACGTAGATGAAGTCGTCGCAGTCCTTGAGCACTCCCGCCCGGTGCTCCCCGATGGTGGCCCAGTTGACGTCATTGTCGATCACCAAGCGTTTGGCCTCTTGGAGATGGAGCTCTGCTCGGGGCTTGAGGTCGGGTGCGGGGAAGACGGATTTGGACAGCACGACGGGGTCGCCGGTGTCAGCGTCGACGGGGTCAGCGATCGACACGGCGACCGCGAGCAGCGGTGCTGAGTATTCCGATGCAGACTGCGCAAGCAATTGGTTCGTGTTGGCGGCCACGTCGTCGAGTCTGTGGCCCGGTGCTGCCTTGACTTCGAGAGTTGACTGAACATTGCCGTGTAGGTCCATTGCCTGCACCGTGATGAAGTGATTGTCGATCACGACCGCGAGGGACCGACCGAACCCTGGGTTGAGTTCGAACAGCGTCGCGACGCCTCCGCGCCTGCCCTCACGTTTACCTACATCTCTAACGACGCCTCGGTCCACAAGTCGTGCGACCGCTGCCGCAACCGCCGGCTTCGACAGGCCAGATGCCTCGGCAACCTCGGCCCGGGACATTGATGCGCCCGACTGGGTCAGTGCAGCGAGCACATGCTGATCGGTCATCGACGCCAGGACCTCAGGGCGCGGTGCGATGAGACGTGTCGCGGGCGTTGCGCGATTAATGCTTGACACCATCGAAGTCCTTCCCTAGCATCAACCAGCATTCAGTAATCTACGTTTACTGAATCGGGGTTGTCCCGCTCTCGGGTCGCCCCAGCAATCACCGGAGGGACACCATGGCGAGCAGTGGCGCAGTAGGCATCGGCGTAATCGGCGCGGGGATGATCAGCGATCAATACCTGTCCTTCCTCTCGAGATGCGCGGACGTGCGTCTTGTCGCCATCGGGGACGTCGACGCCGGTCGTGCCGCCACCCAGGGAGATCAATACGGGATCCCGGTGTCTGGCATGCCACAGCTCGTCCTGGACAACGATCAGGTCGAAATCGTGCTTAACCTTACAATCCCGGAAGCGCACGTTGAGGTCTCCACGAACGCTCTGCAGGCGGGAAAGCACGTGTGGAGCGAGAAGCCCATCGGGATCGACCGGGCCTCCTCCAAGAAGTTGGTGGACCTCGCCAACGAGAAGTCGCTTCTGCTCGGAGTCGCCCCGGACACGGTTCTCGGACCGACGTGGCAGACCGCAAAAAGAGCGATCCAGGACGGCGTGATCGGAACGCCTCTCACAGCGGTCACCGCCTTCCAGGGACCCGGTCCCGAGGTTTTCCACCCCAATCCGGGCTTCCTGTATGCCCGCGGGGCCGGTCCGCTGTTCGATATCGGACCGTACTACCTGACTGCGCTCGTTCAGCTCCTCGGTCCCATCACTGAAGTGCTGGCCGCCGGGCACCGCAGTCAGGATCACCGCCAGGTACTCGTCGGGCCCAATGCGGGGGAGGCGTTCCCGGTGGACGTTCTCACCCACATCGCTGTGGTGAGCAACTTCGCCGGCGGCCAAACGGCGTCGTCGTTGATGAGTGCCGACATTCCGCGTCACAAGCACGGAGTGTTCGAAGTGCACGGCACTGAGGGAACCCTCGTTCTCGGCAACCCCAACTACCACGGAGAGATTCCGATCCTCCGTTACGGCAAGGGCGCCGAAGTCGAAGGGATCGAACTCATCCAGCACCCCACGACCATCCCCGAAGTCGGACCGCTGACAACGAGGGGGGTAGGCGCGCTCACCATGGCTCGCACTGTCCGCAGTGGCGGAGCCCTGCACGTCGCGACTGGTGAGCTCGGCTACCACGTACTGGACGTCATGGTGAGCATCGAGGAATCAGTCGCCAGTCGAGGGTACGTGCCTGTCGAGAGCACGCTCGATCCGATTCCCGCCCTGCCAGCTGACTTCGACCCGTTCGCGGCGACCATCGCTCCGTGACGGCTGGACGCTCACGGCGCGGCTGAAACCCACTCCAGTGTCACCGGTCAGCGCCGTTGATGTCCGGGCCGCATCAGAAATCAAACACCAGAGGAGAAACCATGCCCACCCAGATCTTTGCCACGTACCGCCTTCACGACGGAGTCGATCCCGCCGCATTCATCAAGTGGTCCCGCGAGGTCGACCAGCCGGCGTGTCGGCAAGCGCCCGCTATTCACTCCTTCAAGGTCTACTTCGTCCCTGGAGACAGCGTCGACATCAAGGGTCGCGCGGTCGGCGGTCGCACGTTCAACGTCGTCGAGGACATTGTCGCCGAGAGCTGGGAGGCGTTGCAGGAGACGTTCGCCTCGGACGACTGGAAAGAGATCGGGGCAGCGTGGGCCACATTCGCCGATGAGGGCTCACTGCAGTTCCATCTCACCGAAGTGATCTAGCTGGACGCTGGCCCGGGCCGCTGCCGATCCGGGCCAGGGCTCCGCGCACACGTCACAGCAGATGTACCCGGGCAATCCCGCGGCCGTGCCGTTGCCCACCCCGACAGCCGTCGGGAACACCCGAACGGTCCCTCGCACGGCGAGGTCCGCAAAAGTACAAGGAAGTACAGCCATGAAGAAGTCCCGTGCACTGAGTGTCCTCGCTGGAGGACTCGCCCTCGCCCTTGTCGTCGCGGGTTGCAGCAGTGGAGGTTCGCCCGAGGGTGAGCCCGCCGGTGGTGGGGGCGACGAGACCTACGTCGTCGGTATCAGCAATACCCTCGCCAGCAGCCTGTGGCGGGAGCAGATGATCTGCTCGATCAAGGCGGAGGCTCTTGCCAGCGGCAAGGTCTCCGAGGTCATCACTGTCAGCAAGGATGGTGGCCCCACCGAGCAGATCCAGGACCTGCAGAACCTCATCTCCCAGGGCGTCGACATCCTCGTCGTCAACCCGTCCGACCCCGAGAAGCTCAACTCCATCATCGCCGAGGCGAGCGCGCAGGGGATCACGGTCGTTGCGGTCGACTCGGCCGTCACTGCCCCGGAAGCACACGTCATCACGAACGACCAGGTCGCGTGGGGAGAGCTGGAGATGCGCAAGCTCGCCGAGATGATCGGCGGTGAGGGCGATGTCCTCTACATGCGTGGCATTCAGGGTGTCCAGGCCGACATCGACCGTGACACCGGTGTGAAGGCGGCGCTGGAGGACTACCCGGGCATCACGCTCAAGGAAGTGTGGACCGGTTGGGACTACACCAAGGCAGGCGAGATCGCCGTACAGGAGTTCAGCGCGAAGCAGTACGACGCGGTGTGGACTTCGGGGCCGGACTATCCCGTCGTGAACGGCATCCTCACCGCCGGGCGTGACCTCGTGCCCCTCGGCGGCCAGGGATCGAACGAGTTCATCAAGCAGCTCACCGATGGGGCCGAGGGCGTCCTGGTGACGAACCCGCCCGCCATCGGAGGCGCCGGTCTCAATGTCGCACTGCGCGTCATCGGAGGCGAAGAGGTCGAGCGCGACACCATCATCGACCCGGAGGTCTTCACGTCCGCGGATAACGCTGACGAGCTGGCAAAGATGTACCTCCCGGACGAGGCTCCGAACTTCATCACCACGCTGTCGGTGCCGGGGCTGACCACCTACACGGACGAGCAGGTATTGGCGTGCAAGGGTCCCGGTGAGTGATACGCCTCACCGCCTGAAATAGATCGCAGTGAGGGCGGTCGCGTGCAAAACGCGACCGCCTTCACTGCGTCTTGCCCGCGCTCACAGAAACGGACGGCAGCGGACGCGGTCACGGACTCGGCCGGCCACCTGGCACCCGTCCCACCGTCGCTTGCCGCGCTACGTGCCGTCGCTCCCTGCCGGGCGGCTACCGATTCGAATAGGTGGCGTCAGGCCCGATGGGTAGGTCAGCTCCGTGTCAGCGCCACCAGTTCTGTTCTCGAGGCCGCGCCCGACTTCTGCAGGAGGTTGGACACGTGGAACTTCACCGTGTTCTCGCTGACTCCGAGCGTCTGTGCGATCTCGCGATTGCGGCGCCCTGCGATCACCAACCGCAGCACGTCTCGCTCACGTGGGCTGGCGTCCAACGCGCTGGAGAGCGCGTCTGAGTCAGCGGGCGGGTCCAGGGGCAAGCAGATCTCGATCTCTGAGCCCCATCCCGGTGTCGAGGCAACGGCAAGGCGGCCCGCGATAGCGGCGACCTGCTCCGCCACCGGGCGAAGTGCATCGTCATGAACCGACAGATCGCCGCGTCCGTCGTCGCGGATCGCGATCAACAGGTGGAGTCCGTCACAATCCCACTGAATCCGTACTCGGGTCGTCTCGCCCCGGTCGACGATGGCCAGCACTGCTGTCCGCACGATAGCTCGAGCGGCGTGCGCAATTTCACCCGGAAGCGCCCGCCCGTTCGCTGGTGGCTCCACGAACTGTACATTCAGCTCGCTGTATCGCACGAGTGGCCGCAGATCGCCCTGCAGCCGCTCGAACGCGCCGACCACGGGCTCAAGCGCAGTGCTCTGCTCGTCGCTCTGCTCGCGGAGTCCGACTAGTGCCCCGGCAGCGACGTCGACTGCCATGGTGCGTGCTGCGCGGTCGTCAAGACGCGGTGATCGCAACGTCGCTAGGAGCGTTTCGAGCGTCAGAGCGTGACGGTCTCGCTGCTCGGCGAGAGCGCGGGCTCGGTCTGCGGTCGCGCGACGGGAGGCCACGGCAGGGGAGCTAGTGGCGGACGTCACCCACCCATCCTAACCCGGCCCCTCCTTTCGAGTAGTTGAGACCGTTCTCGAGAGGGATGGGCTAGCGACTTGGTGTGCGGAACCCTGGTGGGATGGCCTCCTCGAATGTGACCGTTTCGTCTGCCGCAGCGATCTCGCTTGTGGCTAACGAGGTGCTGCGAGCGTCTGAACGCGCAGCTGTCGCAAGTTCAGAACAGCTTGACGCCCTCGGTGACCTTCTTCTCGCCGCCAATCGTGTGTTCGTCGGCGCCGCGGGGCGCTCGGGAATCGCGCTTCGGATGACCGCGATGCGCCTCATGCACCTCGGACTCAACGTCCACTTCGTGGGTGATGTCACGACGCCGGCCATCGGTCCTGGTGACGTGCTACTCACCGCAAGCGGGTCGGGAACCACGGGGACGGTCGTGCGCACCGCGCAACTCGCGGTCAGCGCGGGTGCACAGGTCGGTGCCATCACCGCGGCCGCCGCTTCACCGTTGGCGCAGGTGTCCCAGGTCGTCGTCGTCGTTCCGGCCGCCCAAAAACTGGACCGCACCGCCGCGGCGTCAGACCAGTACGCGGGAACCCTCTTCGAACAGGTTGTCGTTCTGATCGGCGACGGCCTGTTCCATGCGCTCTGGCAACGCCAGGGCTCAAGCGCCGACGACCTTTGGCCGCGGCACTCGAACCTCGAGTAGCTCCACCCCGAGCAGCTCGACCCCTGATCGCCGGCAGGCGACCGAACCCATCATCAACCCGGAGTACCCATGAAACTGCAGTTTGCCATCGACACCCTGACCACCGAGAAGGCTCTCGAACTCGCCGCAGCGGCAGCCGCGCACGTCGACATCCTCGAGCTCGGCACCCCGCTGATCAAGAGTGAAGGACTCGCTGCGATCACCGCTCTGAAGTCCGCCCATCCCGACAAGGTGATCTTCGCGGACCTCAAGACGATGGATGCCGGCGAGCTCGAAGCGGACATCGCGTTCGGGGCAGGCGCTGACCTCGTCACCGTGCTCGGCGCGGCAGATGACAGCACCATCGCCGGTGCGGTCAAGGCGGCACAGAAGTACGGCAAAGGGGTGGTCGTTGACCTCATCGGGGTGGCGGACAAAGCTGCTCGCGCGAAGGAGGTCGTCGCACTCGGTGCGCAGTTCGTCGAGGTCCACGCCGGTCTTGATGAGCAGGCTCAGGATGGCTACTCCCTCGATACGCTGCTGCGTGCTGGCGAGGCCTCGGGTGTGCCGTTCTCCATCGCGGGTGGCGTGAATGCCTCGACGATCGGCTCCGTCCGCGACTCCGGCGCCCAGATCGCTGTGGTCGGAGGCGCCCTCTACGGCGCACCCGACGTGACCGCCGCTGCCGCGGAGCTGCGTGCGGCCATCAGCTAACGACAACCCGTGACTCTCGAGTCGTGGCCTGGGGTTCCAAGGAACTCCCCGGCCACGACTGTGCCCGCACTCACCGCCGGGAGGCAGCAGCGCCGACACTCGCTTGTTGGTAAGTGTCCGCCACACGCGATCCGTCGGGGCATGTCCACGGCCGCGACACCGGCAACCGAATCGGGGGGGGGGGGGGGGGGGGATCCCACTAACGGCGCCTCAATGACTTTGTGCACTGAATCATTACCGCGGAATGGGCCCCCTCATCGCTCAGGGGCGGCCGTCGTAGTCGTTCCTGGCGGCGACGATGTCGCTCACGTGTTCCGTGGCCAGACCTCCAAGGCACTCAACGGGTTCGCGAAGCGACTGGCCGGTAGGGGCAGTTCGTAGTCCACGCGAGTCGGGATTCGGGCGGTGATCGTCCGCGTCGCCAGTCCGTCCCGCTCGAGCCCGCGCAGCGTCTGCGTCAGCATCTCTGCGAGATGCCGTCTACTCGCGCTCGCAACTCGCTGTACCGGAGTGGCCCTTCACTGAGCGAGCCGACTACGAGAACCGTCCAGCGATCTCCGATCCCGTCAAGCGCCCGTCGTGTGTGGAGTCTTCTGACACACACTCCCTGCCCCCGCCGCGCAGTGGGGAGGATGGTTGTTCCGGGTGTGAGGCCCCGCGCCGGAGCTCTTCGGCCTCCCGATCAAGTATGGGATGACCAGCGTCAAAGAGAGCGGGCGGCGTTCCGCATAGAACGCCGCCCGCATTTGACACGGAGCCCAGCACGCTCCGGTCGCCCGGGTCAGAAGCCGGACAGAGTGCGCACAGGTTTCCGGAAACCGCGCGTCACGACCGCGAGGACGATCACGCCAAGTACGAACCACCCAGTCCCGATGACCTTCGCTGTCGCATCGAGTGAGATCCAGAGAGCGAAGTTCACCGCCACACCCAGTACCGGCAGCACCCCGTAGCGGAGGATTGCCTTCGTGCCACGCTCCCGCTCCCGGAAGAGGAACTGAACGAACACGCACACGTTCACTGACATGAATGCGATCAGAGCGCCGAAGTTGACAATCGAGGCGACCGAGTTGAGGTCACCGAACAGCGCAAGCACCCCAATGGCGCCGATCACGCAGATGGACACGACGGGAGTCCTAAAGCGCGGGCTCACTCGGCCCAGAACCGACGGGAGCACGCGGTCGCGCCCCATAGAGAACAGGATTCGTGCTCCAGCGGAGAGCCCGGCAAGCGCGGAGGCGACAGCGCCGACGATGAAGATCACAGTGAAGATCACGTTCATCGCGGGGCCTGCGATCCTCAGGACCAGTTCCGTCGACGCCACGTCGGGGTTATTCATTTCGAGCCACGCGTTGGGCCACGCTAGCTGCATCAGGTAGGACATGAGCACGAAGACGGTGCCGGATATGCCGCACGTCCAAAGCACTGCGCGTCCGATCTGCCTCTTGGGGTCGCGCGTCTCCTCAGCGAAGGTGGTGATTCCGTCGAACCCGAGGAACATCAGGCAGAGGATGGATGTCGCAGCGAGAAGTCCGGGGATGCCAGCGTCGGGGTTGTTCAACGCGTCGAGGGTGAACAGTCCGGACAGATCGAACACCGCTGCGGGGCCGCCCGCCGAGACAATCGAAGTCACGAGGTAGCCAGCGAAGACAAGTAGGAACAGCACTCCGACGCCCGTCGCGACCATGCTGACCTTGGCGGACTCGCTTACTCCCTTGATCGCAAGGCCCACGATGACCACGAGCGAAATCATGCTCCATCCCCAGTCCGACACGATGGGCACCGACTGGTGCATGTAGAGCCCGATGAGGACGAACCCCAGCAGCGGCAGAACCAGGTAGTCGAGGAGCACCATCCACCCGATGATGAACGCGGGGGCAGGATGGATCACCTTGGAGACGTAGGTGTAGACCGAACCTGCGCCGACGAACTTTCGCGAGAGCGCGGCGTAGCTTAGAGCGGTCAGTGTCATCGCGAGGGTGGCGATGAGGAAGGCGAGCGCCATCATGCCCTGTGTCATCTGCGTCGCGAGACCGTAGAAGATGAAGACGCCGATCAGGTTGACGTAGGCCAGCCCGAATGCGATGAGTTGCGGCGTGCTGAGGATGCGGCGTAGGTGCGGCTGTGGTGCGGCCGGATCCGAGGTGCGACGCTCGCGACGAGCGTCAGCCACGGCGGCTTTGGGTTCGGGTAGGGCGTTGGACATGGTGCGCTTCCTTGCGTTTTGTCGAGTATGCGCCGTTACGGCTGTGAGGGAATGCTCGCGTGGGTGGCGACGTCGTGGAGGGCGGCGGTGTAGGCGTTGTTGAACCAGGTGAGGTCTTCGGGTGAGAAGGTGAGGGGCGGTCGGATTTTGAGGACCTGGCCGGCGGGGCCGACGGCGGAGATGAGGACGCCGTGGTCTTTCATGGCATCGACGAGGCGTTGGGTGGTGGCCCCGTCGGGTGTGCGGGTGGTGCGGTCGGTGACGATCTCCACGCCCAGGAACAGGCCGGTGCCGCGGACGTCGCCGATGAATTCGTAGTCGCGGGAGAGGTTGTTGATCGAGTTCTGCAGTGCTTGGCCCATGACGTCGGCGTTGCGCATGAGTCCGTTCTCGACTTCGTCGAGGACGACGGCGGCTGCGGCGATGGTGGCCGGGTTTCCGCCGAAGGTGTTGAAGTAGCGGTGGTCGGCGGCGTAGGCGTCGCTGAGCTCGCTGCTCATGCCCAGGCACCCGACCGGCAGTCCACCGGCCATCGGCTTCCCGCAGACGAGGAAGTCGACGTCGTGGGTGTGTCGCAGCACTCCCCACATCGCTGTCCCGGAGCGGCCCATGCCGGGCTGGACCTCATCGGCAAGGACGAGGCCGCCGGCTTCGCGGACAGCAGCGAATGCCTCGTTGAGCATCCCGGGGGTGCCGGGGTAGATGCCGTCGCTGGACATGATGGTGTCCAGCACCAGCAATGAGACCCCGTGGCCGTGACGGTTCAGGTCATGGATGGCGCGGCGGACGGACTCGGCGAAGATCGTGCCGGCGTTGTCGCCGTCGCGGTAGGTATCGGGCGCGTCCACGGTGCGCACGTGAGGCCCAATCGGCATCGCACCACCGTTCTCCGGGGTGATCTGCGAGGTCAGGCCCGTCACACCGTGGTACGCGTTCGTGGTGACGATGATGCCGTCGTTGCCGGTGCGCCACCGCGCGATCTGGATGGCCAGGTCATTGGCCTCGGACCCGGAGTTGGTGAACACCACCCGGTCCATCCCGACAGGGAAGGTGGCCGTGAGCCGCTCGGCGTACTCGACAATCCCGTCCTGCAGGTACCGGGTGTGGGTGTTCATCACCAGCAGCTGACGATGCACCGCTTCCGCAATAGCCGGGTTGGAGTGACCGGTGGCCTGCACATTGTTATACGCATCCAGGTACTCCCGGCCCGCGCTGTCGAACACCCGAGTGCCCGAAGCTCGCGTCATATGAAACGGCGCCGTATAGAACAACGGGTAGATATCCCCCAGCACCGCCCGCCGCCGGTCGAGCAAAGCTGCATCATCCGCAGACAGACCATCAGTCTGACCAGGAGTGAACCCGTTGATCATGGGCATAGCTGAAATCCGATCCAATACACGAACAAAGACACATCAACCCACCAACAACGCCGCCGCAGCCGCGTCTACGTGCGAGATGTGATTGATTCGATCATCATACGTGAACGGTTCAAACATGCAATAGATAAATCTGGCATCGTCGCGACGGGGTCAGAACCCGCGCTGGGCGTACGCGAGAGTCCGCCGGGGCAGCAGAACGTCCTCGTCGCGAGATGGGTCAGCACACTCCGCCCGCGACGACGGGAGTGCTGCGAGCGGGCTGCTGGCCGGACTAGTCGGCGTCAGTCCTCGGGCGAGTCCGGAACCGTCTCAACCCGGAGCCCGCTGCTTGCCAGAGTGCGCAATGCCTCGGCAGGGGAGTGGTCACTGGTGATGAGCACGTCGCCCGGGCGTGAGGTTGCGATAGGAGCAAATGACCGGGTGCCGATATGGCGAGGTTCAGCCAGGATCAGCGCCGCGTCTGACGATTCGTACATCGCCCTCTTGATTGCCGCGTACTCCGGTTTCAGGTCGGTGAGTAGGAGCGAGTCGGCGTCCACGCCCGCAGCCGTCAGGACGCAGAGATCCCACCGGTGCCGCGAGAAGAACGCCTCGGTTTCGCTGCCGTAGATATTGAAGTCGCCGGGACCGACGAAACCACCGGGGATCATGACGCGAAAGTGCGGGTCCGCTCCCAGGATGCGCGCTGACTCGAGACTGCTGGGCGCGATCACCAGGCTGAGCGGATGCTGGCGCAGTTCCTGGGCGAGCGCAAGGATGCGGGTTCCGAAGTCGAGTGCGACATTCATTCCCGGTCGAATGTGCTGCATCGCTTTGGCAGCCATAGCCGCCTTCAGTTCACTGTTGCTGCGGAGACGTTCAGCCAGCGGCGGTTCGAAGCTGCGACTGGTGGGGGCGATGGCCCCGCCATGTACACGGATGGCGGTGCCTTCAGCCTCCAACGCGATGATGTCGCGTCGGAGGGTCAGGGATGTCACTCCCAGACGCTCGCTTGCCTCTGCGGTGTTCACGCGGCCGCGTTCGCGCAGCTCCGCCCGCAACAGGTCGAGCCGCTCAGTCTGCGTCGCCAAGCGCGAGCCCCCGTTCAGTCTCCACCGTGCTCGAGATTATGTCGCCGTCTGCGCACTAACCGGCGGTCCAACAACGTCAAAACCCTACCGCGCAAGGGGCGCCGGTCCTGAATCGGCACGGCGCCCCCTGCTGGCAGGTCGGATTTACGCCTTGTTGAGGGCCGATTCCGGCGCCCAGGAGAGTGCATCGCCCCCATACTTCGACGCTCGCACGTCGCCCGAGCGGGCGTGCCCCTCGAACAGCTCCACACGAGCAGCGCGACCGAGAAGGCGTCCGAGTTCCGCGCTGGCGGCTTCCGAACGCACCTCCTGGTAGGTGACGGTCTTGATGTACTTGCCTACCCACAGTCCACCGGTGTAGCGGGCAGCCTTCCGGGTGGGCAGCGTGTGGTTCGTTCCGATGACCTTGTCTCCGAACGACACACACGTGCCTTCGCCGAGGAACAGCGCGCCGTACTGGCTCATCTTGTCCAGCGCTTCGCGCGGGTTCTCTGTGAGGATCTGCACGTGCTCGAAGGCATACTCGTCCGCCACCCGATATGCGTCGTTGAGCGAGTCAACGACAAGGATCTCGCCGTGGTCGCGCCAGGCGGCCTCCGCGAAGTCGCGCGTCGACATCCCGGGGAGGATCTGGTCGATGTAGCGGCTCACCTGGGAGGCCAGCAGGTGCGACGTGGTGATGAGCACGGCGGGCGAGTCCGGGCCGTGCTCTGCTTGGCTCAGCAGGTCCACCGCAACGATGAACGGGTCAGCGTGCTCGTCCGCAATGATCAGAACCTCAGTGGGGCCGGCGAACAGGTCGATACCGACCTCGCCGTACAGCTGACGCTTGGCCTCTGCGACGTAGGCGTTGCCCGGACCGGCGATCATGTCCACCCGCCCGATGGTCTCGGTGCCCACCGCGAGAGCCGCGACTGCCTGTGTTCCGCCGAGCAGGAAGATCTCGTCGGCGCCCGCGTGATGGAGGGCTGCCACCGTGGCGGCCGGGATCTCCCCTCGAATGGGCGGGGTGCAGGCGGTGACGCGGGGGACGCCCGCGACCTTCGCCGTCACGACTGTCATGTGTGCCGACGCGACGAGCGGGTAGCGGCCACCGGGAACATATGCGCCGGCGGCCGACACGGGGATGTTCTTCTGCCCGAGGAACACACCCGGTTCGGTCTCAGCTTCGAAGTCGGTGAGGGAGTCCAGCTGTCGCTTCGCGAAGTCGCGCACTCGGCGCTGCACCTCGATGATGTCCTCGAGCGCCTGGCTCGGGACGGTGGCGACGATCCGGTCGATGTCCTCGGCGTTCAGCTTGAACGAGTCGGGCGACCAACGGTCGAACTTCTCGGAGTACTCGCGTACGGCTGCGTCGCCCCGCTCGCGGACATCGCGGATGACGGTGCGGACCGTCTCCTGCACGGCGGGGTCCACCGATGAGGACGCGCCGCTGGCGCCGGTGCCCTTGAAATACTCGACGGCGGTTGAAGTCATTACTGTGTCTCTTTCGTTTCGGGTTCTAGCGGCCGTAGCGATAGATCTTCTTGTTGGTGAACTCGTCGATGCCGAGGCGGCCCAGTTCGCGGCCGAAGCCGGACTTCTTGACCCCGCCGAACGGCACGTCGGCACCATCGAGCCCGGCGGCGTTGACGTAGACCATGCCCACGTCCAGCTGCTCGCCGACTCGCTCCGCCCGGTCGAGGTCGTCGCAGATCACCACCGATCCGAGGCCATAAGGGGACGAGTTGGCGAGTTCGATAGCCTCTTCGTCGCTCGACACGCGGTAGAGCTGAGCGACGGGCCCGAACAGTTCCTCCGAGTACACGTCCATTTGAGGGCTGATGTTGACGAGAACGCCCGGTCGGTAGAAGTTGCCGTCGGGGGTGTTGTCGCCCACCACCAGCTCCGCGCCCTGGTCGATGGCGCCCTGCACCTGCGCCACCAGCGTGCTGGTGGCATCGTCGGAGGCCAGCGGCCCGTAGTCGCCGTTCTCTCGGGACTGCGTGGACAGCGCCTGGGTGAACTTGCCGGCGAACTCTTCGTAGTGACGGTCGATGATGATGAACCGCTTGGAGCCGGTGCAGGATTGGCCGGAGTTCTTCATGCGACCCCACACCGCGTGGCGAACGGCGGCGTCGAGGTCCTCAGTGTCGAGCACGATGAACGGGTCGGACCCGCCCAGCTCCAGGACGCACTTCTTGAGGTGTCGACCAGCCTGCTCGGCCACAATGGCGCCGGCCCGCTCAGACCCGGTCAGCGAAACGCCCTGAACGCGGTCATCCGCAATGATCGTCGAGATGTGGTCGTGGGTGGCGAACACGTTCACGTAGGCGCCGTCGGGGAACCCGGCGTCGCGGAACAGTGCTTCGAGGGCGAGTGCCGAGTCCGGGCACTGGTTGGCGTGCTTGACGATGACGGTGTTGCCGACGATGAGGTTGGGGGCCGCGAAGCGGGCCACCTGGTAGACGGGGTAGTTCCAAGGCATGATTCCGAGGATCACGCCGATACCCTGTCGGCGGATGACGGTGCGCAGCCCGTCTTCCGCCTTGATCTCCTCGTCAGCGAGCCATTCCTCGGCGCGCTGAGCGAAGGTGCGCATGATGTCAGCGGAGAAGAGCACTTCTTCGCGGCCGTCTGCGACGGGCTTACCCATCTCGCGGTTGATGATCGCGGCGAACTCGTCGACGCGTTCGCGCAGCAGTTCGGCCGCGCGCCCGACCAGCTGTGCCCGCTCGGCAACGGTGGTGCGGCGAGACCATCGGTTGTATGTCTCGTGAGCGGACGAGAGAGCGATCTCGACTTCAACGTCGGTCGCGTCGGTGTGTGCGGTGACGACCGTCCGCGTCGCCGGATCGATCACGGCGTACTTACCCATGTCCAGTCCTTCTTTGGCAGCAACGCCTGAGCGGCCGCAGTGCCGGGTTTCGTTGTGAGAACAGAATGATCACAAAACGTGATTGAAACAATCATGCGTCCTGTCGTAGAGTGCGTCAAGAGGTCTCACCGGTCAAGGAAGAGAGGGCGAGACGGATGATCGCTTCGGAGCACTATGTACGAGACGTCATTGAGCGGGCGTATGGCGTCGGCTCCGTGGAGGCGTTTCGTGAGGTGCCCTCTGAGGCGGATCTGACCGCAATCGTCGAAACCCCTCGTACGACCGTGGTCGCCAAGACGACCACTGACCAGTTCGGCAGGTGGAGCCTCACCCTGCAGGCGGAGGCCCAGCTGCGTCTGCGTGACGAGCCCGAGCTGGAGCGCCTTGTTCCCGGTGTGATCGCCAATCGGGCCGGTGAGTTCCTCACCCACGACGGGCCGGCGACGACAATGCTCATGACATTCCAACGAGGCGCGTCGATCTCCGAGGTGGAGCTGACGGATTCGTTGATCCGGGAAGTTGCGTACCTGCAGCACAAGTCCGCGAAGCAGTACGCCGAGTTTCGACCCAGCGTCGACACGCATGCATATCCGCGCCCCTGGGACCTCGGCTCATTCCGTCCCGCCGACTATGAACTCGAGCGCTACCTCGAGCCCGATGTCCTCAAGCTGGCAGAGGAGGTGTTCGCTGGGGCCACGGCCGTGAACGATAGGCCGAAGAATGGCAGCCCCTATACCGCCGAGCAGTTTATCTTCGGTGATTTCAACCTCTCCAACGTGCTGTGCACTGACGGAGTGGTCACCGGGCTGATCGATTTCGGTGACGCGGTTGTCGGTAACCAGCTCGCCGACATCGCCATCGCGCTGTGCTACCTGCAGTTGCACGACCGCGGAATTTCGCAGACCGAACTGCTCGATGTCTACATGACGGAGCTCGCCAAGCATCAGGACCCGCCTTCGAGTTCCGAACTGGTCGACCTCGGTCATCTGGTCCGGGCGCGTGCGCTCATGGTGCTGCTTAACGGTCGTGAAGTGGCGGCAGCGGAGCCGTTCCGCAGTGAGTACGCGCTGCGCTATGACGCGGCTGCGGCGGCGTTGTTGGTGGGTTGATGTGTCTTTGTTCGTGTATTGGATCGGATTTCAGCTATGCCCATGATCAACGGGTTCACTCCTGGTCAGACTGATGGTCTGTCTGCGGATGATGCAGCTTTGCTCGACCGGCGGCGGGCGGTGCTGGGGGATATCTACCCGTTGTTCTATACGGCGCCGTTTCATATGACGCGAGCTTCGGGCACTCGGGTGTTCGACAGCGCGGGCCGGGAGTACCTGGATGCGTATAACAATGTGCAGGCCACCGGTCACTCCAACCCGGCTATTGCGGAAGCGGTGCATCGTCAGCTGCTGGTGATGAACACCCACACCCGGTACCTGCAGGACGGGATTGTCGAGTACGCCGAGCGGCTCACGGCCACCTTCCCTGTCGGGATGGACCGGGTGGTGTTCACCAACTCCGGGTCCGAGGCCAATGACCTGGCCATCCAGATCGCGCGGTGGCGCACCGGCAACGACGGCATCATCGTCACCACGAACGCGTACCACGGTGTGACGGGCCTGACCTCGCAGATCACCCCGGAGAACGGTGGTGCGATGCCGATTGGGCCTCACGTGCGCACCGTGGACGCGCCCGATACCTACCGCGACGGCGACAACGCCGGCACGATCTTCGCCGAGTCCGTCCGCCGCGCCATCCATGACCTGAACCGTCACGGCCACGGGGTCTCATTGCTGGTGCTGGACACCATCATGTCCAGCGACGGCATCTACCCCGGCACCCCCGGGATGCTCAACGAGGCATTCGCTGCTGTCCGCGAAGCCGGCGGCCTCGTCCTTGCCGATGAGGTCCAGCCCGGCATGGGCCGCTCCGGGACAGCGATGTGGGGAGTGCTGCGACACACCCACGACGTCGACTTCCTCGTCTGCGGGAAGCCGATGGCCGGTGGACTGCCGGTCGGGTGCCTGGGCATGAGCAGCGAGCTCAGCGACGCCTACGCCGCCGACCACCGCTACTTCAACACCTTCGGCGGAAACCCGGCCACCATCGCCGCAGCCGCCGTCGTCCTCGACGAAGTCGAGAACGGACTCATGCGCAACGCCGACGTCATGGGCCAAGCACTGCAGAACTCGATCAACAACCTCTCCCGCGACTACGAATTCATCGGCGACGTCCGCGGCACCGGCCTGTTCCTGGGCGTGGAGATCGTCACCGACCGCACCACCCGCACACCCGACGGGGCCACCACCCAACGCCTCGTCGATGCCATGAAAGACCACGGCGTCCTCATCTCCGCCGTCGGCCCCGCCGGCCAGGTCCTCAAAATCCGACCGCCCCTCACCTTCTCACCCGAAGACCTCACCTGGTTCAACAACGCCTACACCGCCGCCCTCCACGACGTCGCCACCCACGACGCGGCAGGAGAGATGTCACCGAAACCCGACCTGGAGAGTACGCAGCACTAACGCCTGGCGGAGCGCCGACGCATCGCCTACCCGATACCTGCCGAGACCTTCTGGTTCATCGGCTGATTGAAGACCTCAAGTACAAGGAAGTACTCGATGAACAACTCCCATTCGCTGGGTGCCGTACTAGGCGAAACAGCCGCTACCGCAGACACGGCAGTAGCTGATGCGCGGCGGCCCGAAGCGGCGCCGACCGGTGTCAGCAACGCCGTCAGCGACCACCTGTTTCCGGCACGTTTCGACCACGTAAGAGTATCAAATCGAACGTCAAGAGTGATTGAACCGATCACTGTCTTGCCCCTACAGTCCGTGACTATGCACAAACAGCAAGAGCGCGCGGAGCACAAGAACGCCTCTGAGCAGTACCTGCGCGAAGTCATCGAAGAGGGATACGGCGTGGGGTTCGTCTCGTCGCTGCGACCAGTGCCCTCCGAAGCGGATCTCACTGCGATCATCGAGACGTTGAGCGGCACTGTCGTCGCCAAGACGACGACGGATCACTTCGGAAGGTGGAGTCTCACGCTGCAGGCGCAGGCACAATCGCGTCTGCGTGAGGAGCGCTTGCTGAGCGACTTGGTGCCCGCCGTGATCGCGAACGAAGCGGGCGAGCAGCTGACCTTCGACGGCGATGTAACGACCATGCTGATGACGTTTCAGCAGGGCGCATCGATCTCAGATGTCGAGCTGACCAGTGCACTCGTCCAGGACGTCGCCTACCTCCAGTACCAGTCCTCTCAGCAGTACGCGGGTTTCACACCCGACCTCGACATGCGGGCCTACCCGCGGCCCTGGGACCTCGGCTCATTCCGCGCGGACAACTACGACCTGGAACGCTATCTTGCGCCCGACGAGCTGAAGCTCGCAGCTGAGATCTTCTCGGGAGTTGCTTCCGTCTACGATCGTCGGCGCCCGGTCAGCCCCTATACCGCGGAGCAGTTCATCTTCGGAGACTTCAATCTCTCCAACGTCCTCTGCACCGACGGTGCAGTGTCAGGGCTGATCGACTTCGGCGACGCAGTCGTCGGCACTCTCCTCGCCGACATCGCTATCGCCTTGTGCTACCTGCAGCTCCATGACCGTGGCCTCGAGCGCTCCACCCTCATCGACGTCTACATGACCGAACTCGCCAAGTACCAGGACCCGCCTTCTACCGCCGAACTGGTCGACCTCGGCCACCTCGTGCGCGGCCGGGCGCTGATGGTCCTGCTCAACGGACGGGAGGTGGCGCAGGCCCAGCCCGCGCGCAGCGCATACGCACTTCGCTACGACTCTGCCGCTGCAAAACTCCTCGCCAACTGAACCCTTGCAACACGCGTATCACCCCATCCATCACAGAACAGGAAGTACAGCAATGAAGAAATCTCGTGCACTGAGCGTCCTCGTTGGGGGCCTCGTCCTCACCTCTCTCGCCATCGCGGGCTGCAGCAGCGGCGGCGCAACCGCCGAACCTGCCCCCGGCGGCGATGGCGGCGAAGATCAGCAGTACGTCGTCGGTATCAGCAACACGCTCGCCAGCAGCCTGTGGCGCGAGCAAATGATCTGTTCCATCAAGGCGGAGGCTCTTGCCAGCGGCAAGGTTTCCGAGGTCATCACCGTCAGCAAGGATGGTGGCCCGACCGAGCAGATCCAGGACCTGCAGAACCTCATCTCGCAGGGAGTCGACATCCTCGTCGTCAACCCGTCCGACCCGGAGAAGCTCAACTCCATCATCGCCGAGGCACAGGCGCAGGGCATCACGGTCGTCGTCGTGGACTCGACCGTCACCGCACCGAACACCCACATGGTCACCAACGACCAGGTGGCTGTCGGTGAGCTCGAGATGCGCGGCCTGGCCGAGATGATCGGTGGCGAGGGCGATGTCCTCTACATGCGCGGCATCCAGGGTGTCCAGGCCGACACCGACCGGGACACCGGCGTGAAGGCTGCGCTCGAGGACTACCCCGGCATCACCATCAAGGAAGTCTGGATGGGCTGGGACTACACCAAGGCCGGCGAAGTTGCCGTCCAGGAGTTCACCGCGAAGCAGTACGACGGCGTCTGGAGCTCGGGGGCCGACTTCCCCGTGGTCAAGGGCATCGAAACCGCTGGGGCTGAGCCCGTGCCCGTTGCTGGTGAGGGTTCCAACGAGTTCATCAAGCTGCTCTCCGAAGGAGCCCAGGGCGTCATCGTGACAAACCCGCCCGCCATCGGAGGCGCCGGCCTGAACGTCGCACTCCGCGTGCTCGACGGCGAGGACGTGCCCTACAGCACCGTGATCACGCCGGAAACGTTCAACTCGACCGACAACGCCGACGAGATCAAGGACATGTACCTGCCGGGCCAGCCGCCGCGATTCCAGACCACGCTGTCGGTGCCGGGCCTGACGACGTACACCGAAGAGCAGGTCCTGGCGTGCAAGGGTCCCGGCGAGTAATCGCAGGGCGCTGAGCACATCACATCAAAGGGCGGCCGCGCGGCGATCCCGCGGCCGCCCCCACCCCCACCGCTGGGGTTGGTCTTGGGAGGTTGGAGAGGGCTGATGGTGGAGCCGTTGCTTACTGCTACGGGTGTGTCTAAGTCGTATGGCGCGGTGCGCGCTTTGAAGTCCGTGGACTTGGAGGTGCGCCCCGGTGAGGCGCACGCGCTGCTGGGTGCGAACGGTGCGGGTAAGTCGACGTTCGTGAAGATCCTGACCGGGGTCGTCGGGCTGGATGCGGGGACGCTGGAGATGGACGATGGTCCGCTCGCGCTCGCGAACCCGCATAAGGGTCTGGCGCGTGGCATCGCGTCGGTGTTCCAGGATCCCGCGCTCATTCCCGATTTGACGGTGATTGAGAACTGTCAGCTCACCGGCAGCTCGGTGCCGCGCGTGCGCGCGGAGCTGGAGAAGATGGGTCTAGGCGAACTAGACCTGCGCGAGAAGGCGAGCCGGATTCCGCTGCCGTTTCAGCGGATGATCGATCTGGCGCGGGCGCTGAGCCATGAGCCGCGACTGCTGATCCTCGACGAGATCACGGCGGCGCTGCCCCGTGACCTGGCGGAGAAGGTCTTCGATGTGATGGCTGAGCAGGTCTCCCGCGACCGGGCGGTGCTGTTCATCTCTCATCGTCTGGACGAGGTGATCCGGTACTGCACGATGTGCACGGTTTTCCGCGACGGTTACACCGTCGCCACGTTCGCTCCCACGGAGGGTGGTGAACGCCGCATCGTCGCCTCCATGCTCGGTGAGGAGGCCGCCGTTGACCGGTCGGACTTCATCGAGCGTGCTCCCGTCGAACTCGGCGACACCTTTCTCAAAGCGGAGCTGGTGTCCAGTGGCCTGGCTGAGGATGTCACCTTCGATGTTCGTGCGGGCGAGGTGGTGGGCATCATCGCGTTGGAGGGGCAGGGGCAGGATGATCTGTTCTCTTGCTTGGCGGGGCAGACCCGGCTCCGTTCGGGTGCGGTGACGTTGCGGGGGACCCAGCTGAAGGCTTCGCATCCGGCTGACGCGATCCGCAAGGGGCTCGTTCTGGTGCCCAGTGACCGGTTGATGGCGTTGCTGCCGCAGCGTCCGGTGCATGAGTCGATTGCGTTGCCGCTTCATGCACCGTTGCGTAAGTGGGGGCCGTTCAGTCTCACGAAGGAACGCAAGGTTGTCTCCTCGGTGATCGACCGGTTGTCGATTGATACGCGTGCGGCGGCGCAGAGCCGCCGGCTGTCTGGTGGTAATCAGCAGAAGCTGACGATTGGCCGGTGGTTGGCGGCAGGCTTCGACACGATCCTGCTGTTCGACCCCACCCGGGGGATCGATATCGGTGCGAAGCATCAGATCTATGACCTGGTGCGTGATCTGGCGGCCGATGGCAAGGCGGTCCTGATGTATACGAGTGAGCTGCGTGAGGCGAACTTGGTGTGTGACCGGATCCTGGTGCTTCGCCGGGGAACCATCGTCGGGGAGTTGAACCCCCGGGCTACTGAGAAAGAGATGCTGAACGCCATGTATGGCGTCGTCGAAGAGGAGGTCAGCGAATGAGCGCGCCACCCCCCGCTCTGGTCTCGACCACGAGTCTGCCGGTCCCGTCCACACCGTTGCAGCGGTTCCGTGAGCGATACGGCTGGGTTGTTGCCATCGCGGTGCTGTTGATCGTGTTGGTGTTCTGGCGGGCCAGTCAGCTGCCGATGTTCGGTGGTTTCGCGGTCCGCACGATCACGGCCGGGTCGCTGTCTCTCGCACTGGTGGCTGTCGCCCTCGGTGTGGTGGTCATCACCGGCGGGTTCAACTTCGCTGTCGGGTCGATGGTCGTCTTCATCAACTGCTTCTCGGCCTGGCTGATGGAAGGACAGGGCCTGGTCGCGTGTCTGCTGATCGCGTTGCTGTCCATCGTGCTGGCCGTGGTGGTGTCCGCGCTGATGGGGTGGATCTCGGTGATCTCCGGGGTGCCCGACATCGTGGTCACCCTGGCGATGAGCTTCATCCTTCCCGGGGTGGCGTTGATGATCCTGGGTGGGCCGGGTGGGGGCACCTCGCCGGAGTTCGTGAGCCTGATCGTGGGTGACTTCTCCAACCCGCTGCCGTCGCTGCTGTGGCTGATCGTTCCGCTGCTGCTGGTGTGGTTCCCGCTCTCGCGCAGCCGTTATGGGAAGGCGCTCTACGCCATCGGAAGCGACAAGCAGGCCGCGTTCCTAGCCGGTGTGAACGTGGGACGCACCCGCGTGCTCGCCTACGCCGTGTCCGGGTTCTTCTGCGGCCTGGCCGGCATCGTCACCACCGCCTACACCGCCAGCGGGGAACCGCGAGCGAGCATCGGCCTGGGGCTGCTGCTGAGCGCCGTCGCCGCGGTCGTCCTCGGCGGCATCGCCCTGCAAGGCGGCACCGGCGGCATGATCGGCCCCGTGCTGGCCGCCTTCATCCTCAGCCTGATCCCCGCCCTGATGCTCGGCCTGGGAATCGACCCGAACACCGCCGAGACCGTCCGCGGCGTGATCCTCATCATCGTCGTCCTCATCGGCGGCTGGCTACAGACACGAAGGAGAGTGTCATGAACGCGAACCTCAAGGCCGAGGCAACCCCGCCGGCCACCAGCACCGAACCACGACCCAAGCGCAGCCTGGGCGAGACCCTCCGCCGTCAACCCGTCCTGGTGCTGGGCCTGGTCTTCATCGTGCTCTACATCATCACCGGGCTGCTGGACCCCACGATGTTCTCCGCCGCGGGAGTGCGCTCCATCCTGCTGCTGGCCGCCCCACTGGGCATCTTCGCCGCCGCGCAAACCCTGGCCATGCTCACCGGCGGCATCGACATGAGCATCACCATGACCGCCAACCTCGCCGCCTACGTCGCCGCGAACTTCGCCGGCGCCAGCCAGCTCGAAGCCCTCGCATTCGCGTTCGGCATCGGCCTGATCGTCGGCGTCCTCAACGGCATCGGCATCGGCGTGTTTAAAGTCAACGCGCTGATCATGACCCTCGGCGTCTCCTCCATCCTCCTCGGACTGACCATCGTCGGAATGAAAACCGGAGGCATCCTGGCCGGATCCAAAGACATCCTCCCCATCGTGTCCTACCTTGGCGGCGGATCCCTCATCGGACCCATCCCCGCCAGCGCCCTGGTCTGGATCCCCCTCTCCATCGCCCTGATCTGGGGACTCAAGCAAACCGGACTCGGACGAGCCATCTACGCCATCGGCGACAACCCCACCGCCAGCCGACTCGGCGGCATCCGCGTCCCCCTGGTCCTCATCGCCGTCTACGCCATGTCCGGACTGCTCGCCACTCTCGGCGGGCTGCTGTTCTCCGGCATCTCCTCCTCCATCGGACCCGACCAAACCAACGGCTACCTCCTACCCGCCATCGCCGCCGTCGTCATCGGCGGAACCTCCATCCTCGGCGGCATCGGCGGCTACGGCGGCACCATCATGGGCGTCCTCATCCTCACCCTCCTCAACCGCCTCCTCCTCACCCTGGACACCAGCGAAGCGATGAGACAAATCATCTTCGGCGCCATCGTCCTCGCCCTCGCCTGGGTCTACGTCCGCATCTCCGGCCAACGCACCACCTAAAACCATGACCCCGCCGATGGCGCTCCACCGTGAGTAGCCGAGGAGACGTCACCAGGAGGCTCCCGCAGACCCCACACACATCTAGACGACACAGCCACGAACAACACGGGCGCTGCGCGAGCGCGGCCGCCAACAGTTAGAAAGCAGGAAAATGAAGATTCTCTTGGTCGGTGAAACCTGGGTGATCGCGGAAACGCACATCAAGGGCATCACCACGTACGGCACCGGCTCCTCGGTCAACGAGGCTGCGCCCCTGATCGACGCGCTGACCTCGGCAGGCCACGAAGTCGTCCATCTCGGAAACGATGTCGCTCTCGCCGAAGTGCCGAGGACAGTCGAAGCCATCTCGCAATACGACGTCATCCTCTTCAGCGACGTGGGAGCTGACAACCTGCTGCTACACCCGGACACTCTCGCACGCGCGCAGCGCACCGGAGACTTCCTTGGACTGCTGCGCGACCACGTCAGCGAAGGGGCCGGTTTCGCCATGATCGGTGGCTGGATGTCCTTCTCTGGACGAGAGGGCAAGGCGCGCTACTACGGCACCCCCGTTGCCGACGTGCTGCCGGTCACCATGCTCGGGTACGACGACCGGAACGAAGCTCCCGCTGGGGTGACCCCGCGCGTCACCTCGGAGTCGCCGATCATCGACGGTCTGCCGTCGGAGTGGCCGTGGTTCCTGGGATACAACCGGGTCCAGGCAAAGGCCGAGGCGCTCACCGTGCTGACCTTCGACAACGACCCGCTGCTTGTCACCGGCGAGTACGGACAGGGCCGAAGCGCTGCATTCACCTCTGACTGCACCCCGCACTGGGCCGGCAACTTCGTCGAGTGGCCCGGCTACGTCAAGTTCTGGGATCAGCTCGTCCGCTGGCTTGCGGCCGCTCGAGCCTGAAACCTCCTGACTGCGCTGCGCCCCTTGCGCCACGGCAAGGGGCGCAGCGCCCCACCCCCAACCCGCCGCGACCCACCTGACCTGCGGATCGCGATGAAAGGAGCACACGATGCCCACCCAGGTATTTGCGACATACCGTCTCCGTGAAGAAACAGACGTCGCCACGTACGAGGAATGGTCCCGGACAGTGGACCAGCCGATCTGCCTCCAGGCAGACTCGTGCCTGTCCTTCAAGGTGTACGTGGTCAAAGGAGGAGATGCCGAGCGGGCGACGTTCAACGTCGTCGAGGACATCGTCGTCGAAAGCTGGGAGGCCTGGCAGGACACGCTCCGATCCGACGAACTGGCCGACATGATGGCGCAGTGGCGACAGCTCGCCGACGAGAGCACGCTGGTCACCGTCTACGCCGAACGCATCCAGCCCACCGAGCCCGACTCCAAGGCCTAGGTGGAACCGGCGATGGTAAAATCACACCGTACCTCTCGGGCGGCCATCCGCATCGAGGGAAGGACTGCGACAGCAGTCGGGGCTGCCACCTCGGGGCCCCGCAAACGTGGAGAACGCCCGCCGTCTCACGTAGACCTTCCCCGATCTGGGTACCTTCTGCGCCAGACCCACGGACGTCTCCTCTCAGAGCTGAGGGAATCGAAATGACGTCTGGAAACGCCTCATCCGCGACCCGGCCGACCACCGTGGGTACGGTCCAGCGGATCTTCCGCTACCCGGTGAAGTCCATGCTCGGCGAAGAGCTGACCAGCGTTCAGGTCGATGAGACAGGGGTGGTCGGCGACCACGTCTGGGCCCTCGTCGACGTGGAAACGGGCAAGCTCGGTAACGCCAAGAACCCGCGCAAGTGGGGGCACCTGCTGAAGTACCGGGCTGAGTACGTCGAAGAACCGGTCAGAGGTGAACCACTGCCGCCCCTGCGGTTCACCTTCCCCGACGGCACCATCGTGCTGAGCACCGATCCCCTCATCGACGACAAGCTGTCCGCCTCAATCGGAATCGAAGTCAGCCTCAAGCGCATGGACGAGGTCGAGTCCACGACATCCGAGATGATCTGGCTCGACATGCTCGGTGACACCTCCTTCTCCGAGAAGGGCAAGCTCAACGAGCGCGGTGAACTGCAGATCGACTTCGACCTCGAGGCGCCGCCGGGCCGTTCCTATGACCTGGGGCATCTCCACATTCTGACAACGTCCTCCATCGCACACGCCAAGGAACTCAATCCCGCCGGAAACTTCGACCCGCGGCGGTACCGGCCCAACTTCGTCATCGACACCACCGGCGACGGGTTCGTCGAAGCCGAGTGGTTCGACAAGGCACTCACCGTGGGTTCCGTGTCGTCCGTCGTGATGATGAACGCCGTCCGATGCATCATGACGACCCTCTCCCACGGTGAGCTTCCGGTTGACCGCGGAACGCTACGCACACTCGTGAAATACAACACAAAACGAGTAGAGCCGATGGGCGACTGGGCCTGCTTCGGCGTCTACGCCGAGGTCACCGAAGTGGGCACGGTCTCGGTGGGAGCTGTCGCTACCGTCACCGACCGTGAGCCCGCCCAGGCCACCGACTGAGTAACGGAAACCTGAAGGAGACAGTCCCATGGTCATTTCGCAATCGCAGGCGGACTCGCCCAGTGCGACAACCGCGGAGCCCTTGGTCCGGGTCCGCGTCGTGGAGCACCGGGTGGAGGCGAGCAACGTCGCCATCGTGACCCTCGAGCCGCTTGACGGCAGCACCCTGCCTTCCTGGACCGCCGGAGCACACATCTCCGTCCGTGCTGGGGACACCGGCATTGTCCGCGAGTATTCACTGTGCGGTTCACCGCGGGACAAGGGCCGCTGGAAAATCGCGGTGCGGCTCGCCGACGACAGCCGCGGCGGCTCCCGCTACATTCATGAGCAGCTCGCCGTCGGTGCCGAAGTGCTGGTGAACCGGCTCTCCAATCACTTCGAGTTCCGGCCGACGGCACGCCCATGCTTCATCGCCGGCGGCATCGGGATCACACCCATCCTGCCCATGGTGGAGGCGGCGAACCGGTACGGCGCCGACTGGAACCTCGTCTATATCGGTCGAGATCGAGCGCACATGCCGTTCCTGGATGCGTTCGAACAGCACGGCGACCGGGTCACCATCATCGAGAGTTCGGTGAGCGGCCGACCGGACATTGCACAGATCGTCACCGCCAACGCCGGATCGCACATCTTCTCGTGCGGTCCGGAACCGCTGCTTGATGGTCTCGCCGCGGCGACCGCCGGCAGCGGCGGAGTAGCGCTGACGGTCGAGCGGTTCACTCCACGGACCATTGAGCTGCCCGAACACGAGATCCCGTTCGAGGTCATCGTCGACTCCACTGGCGAGACAGTGCCCGTGGCGCCCGAGCAGTCCACGCTCGATGCTCTGCTCGCTGCCGGTGTGCGCGTCCCCAATTCCTGCGGGGAAGGCACCTGCGGATCCTGCGAGACGGTTGTCATCGCAGGCGTTCCGGACCACCGCGACTCCATCCTCAGCGAGCAGGAGCAAGCGGAGGGGGAGTACATGTACGTGTGTGTGTCGCGTTCCCGCACGTCCACCCTCACCCTCGACCTGTGAGCGACACCGATCCGCGAGAGTGGCTGCGACGATGACTCGACTGACTGACGAACCCATCGCGCAGCTGGCCGCGACACGTCCGTCGACTGGCGTCGACCTCCGCTTCTTTGCGGCCGCGAAATCGAGCGCGGGCGCGTCCACCGCGCGTTGGGACCTTCGGCCAGGCGACACCATCGAGCTGCTGATCGAACGGAACGGGTTCGGAACTGATCCGGTCTTCCTGCGCAGCTCATTCCTCGTCAACGGCAGCCACGCGACTGCTCGGACTGAACTCCACCCTGGTGACAGCATCGACGTGCTGCCCCCGTTCGCAGGGGGGTGACGACGTGACGGATGCCGCCATCGACCGTGCTGCCACGCCCCCGACGTCCGATGGGGGAGCGATACACATTCCCCTGCGCCGACGAGTGGAGCGCGGCCTCACGTTTGCCGAAACTCGGAGGTACGCCCGGCAGATCTCGATGCCTGAGATCGGAGTCGACGGGCAACTCCGGCTCCTCCACGCCCGGGTGCTTGTTGTCGGTTCCGGTGGCCTCGGGTCGCCCGTCATCGACTACCTCGCACGTGCCGGCGTTGGCGAGCTCGTGATCGTCGATGACGACGCCGTCGCCGAATCGAACCTGCACCGCCAGACAGTACACAACCAAGCGAACATAGGCATGTCGAAGGCGCTGTCGGCGGCGGAAGCCGTAGCGGAGGCGAACCCTCTCGTGGGGGCCACTGTCCACGACGAACGTCTCACCCGCGCCAACGCCGACGGGCTCGTAGCCGAAGTCGACCTGGTCATCGACTGCACCGACAACTATGAGGCGCGGTACCTCATCGCCGATGCCACCACGCGCGCAGGCATACCCTGCATCTGGGGAGCCGTGCTCGGAGCAATCGGGCAGGCCTCCACCTTCTGGGCGGCCGCGCAGACGGGCGCGGTGACTCTACGGGACGTCTATCCTGACGAGCCTTCTGCGACGGAGCTCAACTGCGCAAGCGTCGGTGTGCTCGGGCCACTGTGCGGCATCGTCGCTTCGTGGATGGCCGCGGACGCCATCAAACTGATCGTCGGCTTCGGGGCACCGATGCTAGGACGCCTTCTAGCATTCGACCTGGCCGACGGCACGGTCACCGAAGTCACCTTGCGGCCATCTGCGGGAACGCGTACGCCAACACCCGCCCCTTCTGTGCGTTCGCGCCACGACGACGTCCACTGGGTCGAACCTGCTGAACTGGCAGCGGAACTCGCGGGCGCCCCCTCCCTCACCATCCTCGATGTTCGGGAAGAAGCCGAGCGCGACATCGCCCGGATCGACGGTTCCATCATGCGCCCGCTTTCGGATCTGACCGCGGAGGCCATCGCCACGATTCCGCCCGGACCGCTGGTCGTGCACTGCCACTTCGATGGTCGAGCCCTGAGGGCATACCTGTTGTTGCGTGCGGGCGGAAGACACGACGTGCGGGTCCTGCGCGGCGGAATAGACGCCTGGGCTCGCGAGGTTGACACCCGCCTTGCGCGGTACTGAAGGCTCACGACATGCCCTCATCTCAACCACAGCACGCCGCGAGTCTTCGCGACCGTTACCAACGTGTCGCAACGGACCTGCGCGTTTCCGTGATCGACAAATGCAACCTGCGGTGCGCGTACTGTATGCCGGCCGACGGTCTCCCATGGTTGCCAAAGGCGATGCTGATGACCGCCGACGAGATCGCCCGTCTTGTACGGATCGGGCACCACGAACTCGGCGTGAAAGAACTTCGGCTCACCGGAGGCGAACCGCTGGTCCGTCGCGACCTCGAGCAGATCGTGGGTCAGATCCGTGCCGACTGCCCGACATTGCCGATCTCCATGACGACGAATGCGGTGGGCCTGGACCGCCGTGCGCGGGCACTCCTCGATGCAGGCATGACGCGAGTGAACGTTTCGCTCGACAGCTTGGATCCTCACACCTTCCACGAACTGACACGTCGGCCGTTCCTGGACCAGGTGCTTGCCGGGCTGCGCGCCGCTGACGACGCTGGCTTCGCGCCGATCAAGATCAACGCTGTGCTGCTGCGCGGTGTGAACGACCACGAGGCCCCTCACCTACTGAAGTGGGCGCTTGAACGCGGGCACGAGCTCCGATTCATCGAACACATGCCGCTCGATGGTGACCGAGCCTGGCGGGAGGACCGAGTGGTGAGCGCCGCTGACCTGCGTGAAAGCCTGAGCCGGTTCTACGCTCTGCGTCCTGTGGGAGAGGACAGGGGCGGTGCACCGGCCGAGGTGTTCGATGTGTTTGACCTGGCGGGGGAGGGGCGCGCCATCGGCAGAGTCGGCTTGATTTCCTCCGTCACGGAGCCGTTCTGTGCTGCGTGCACCCGCACTCGCCTCACCGCTGAAGGGCGGGTGCTGTCCTGCTTGTTCTCACACGAGGAGACGGATCTGCTTTCCCTCCTCCGCGACGGGGCCCCCGACTCTGATATCAGCGACGCGTGGCGGGAAGCGATGTGGCGAAAGCCCCGCGCGCACGGCACAGATCGGGCCGGCTTCGCCCTCGAGAGCTTCGTCCAACCGCAGCGCACGATGAGTGCAATCGGCGGATGACTGCTGCGCCGCCTTCGCCAGCCGACGCTTTCTCACGACGGCCTGTCGCTGACCATCGCGCCGCCATCGAGGCTCTTGTCGCCACGATCCGGCGGGGGAACGAACGCCTCCCGGTGGGCGACCCGGACATCTCCCGGGGGCGCTGTCTCGGATCGGACTTCATCGCGCCGTCTGCCCTCCCGCCATTCGACAACAGTCAGATGGATGGTTTCGCGGTGCGCACAAGCGATATCGCACACGCCCGATCCGAAACGCCGGTCGACCTTCCCGTGACGGGGCACATCGCTGCTGGCGATTCGCCGGGGACACTGCCGGAAGGGCAGGCGTGGGCAGTCATGACCGGTGCACCCATCCCGGCCGGAGCCGACGCGGTCGTGCCTATCGAGGTCTCCGGACTTGCCGCGTTTCCCGCCGGAGCGTCAGGGCAACGCATCCGCATCTCTTCGCCGCTGGCCGGTGGCACCTTCATCCGCCGTGCAGGCAGCGACGCCGCTGAGGGCGAGCATCTGCTCACTGCGGGCGCCGCGCTGACGCCCGCAGCCATCGCGAGTATGGCGGCCGCTGGCCTCACGCACATCCCCGTCCGCCGCCGTCTGCGTGTGCTCGTCGTGGCTACCGGAAGTGAACTCCGTCCAGGGCGCACCAACCTGTGGGGCTCGATCCCGGACGCGAACACGCCCGGCCTGCTCGCGGTCCTGCGGGATGCGGGAGCTGAGGCCGTCTCGTCGGGCCCGGTCCCGGACGACCCCGAAACCTTGCTCGACATCCTCACCGCGCACGCGCCTGACGTGGACCTCGTGGTCACAGCTGGCGGTGTCAGTAGAGGTGCACATGAAGTGGTGCGCGAAGCGCTCGGGCACCGAGGTGTGGCCTTCGGCACCGTGGCCATGCAACCGGGCGGCCCTCAGGGCGTGGGTGTGGCGGAACTGGGGAAAGCTCGTCTGCCCGTGATCGCGTTGCCTGGGAATCCGGTGTCCGCGCTGGTCAGCGCGGAGGTCTTCCTCCGGCCAGCGCTGCGTGGTGCAGACGGATGGTGGCCGGACCGTCCGGTCATCACCGCGCCCTTGGCGACCGATGTGGAGTCACCGCCCGGCCGTGAGCAGTTCCGGCGAGGACGGCTGAATGCTGGACAGGTCGAGCTCATCGGCGGACCCTCCTCGCATCTGCTCGCCTCATTCGCGCGCTCGACCCTCCTGGTTAGAATCCCCGCCGACAGCGAACGCGTGTCGGCAGGGGAACTTGTCGAGGCGTGGCGCATTGACATCTGACGGCACCGGCACTCGTATTCCGCACCAGCAAATCAGCCTCCAACGCGTTCGGAGAAACCGCGCATGATCAATAAACCGCTCACTACGGCCGATCCGGCAGATCGCGTTCGAGCCGCGTTCATCAGCGACAAGCCGATCTCGTCGCGTCTGCTGAGTGCGGATCTAAGCGTGCCGACAGCCGGAGCGTGCGTGTCGTTCGACGGTGTGGTGCGCGACCACGATGAGGGTCGTGCGGTCACCGGGCTCCGGTACTCCGCGCACCCGACCGCCGACGCTGTGCTGCAGGCAGTGGCCGCCCAGATCGCAGCGGCTCACCCCGAGGTCTCGCTCTGCGTGGCCCACCGAGTGGGAGCGCTGACAGTAGGGGAGTGCGCCCTTGCCTGCGTGGTGTGGTCCGCTCATCGAGGGGATGCGTTCGGGGCCTGCATGGCGCTGGTGGACGCCATCAAAGCGAACGTCCCCATCTGGAAGGAGCAGGCCTTCGCGGACGGCCGCACGGAGTGGGTAAACGCCATCGGCTAGCTGTTGCTGGCCATTACGTTGTTGACGACGGGTTAGCTCAACAGGTCCGCGAGGTCCGTGCCAGCGCGGAGGAGCGCGGAGGAGCGGGCCGCGGTGCTCTGCAGCCTGTCGTGGAGGGCCTCGCGTGCGTCGCCGGTGTCACCGAGTTCTCGCAGCGATGTCATGACGGCGCTGACGGCCGGGATGCGATATCCGCCGGCGCGGAGGGCTGTGACGATCCGGGCGTCGCTGACTGCCTTGGGCGGGTAGCGACGCGCGCCGAGGGGTTGTTCACGATCTGGGGTGATGAGCCCCTGACGCTCCCAGAAGCGGAGAGTGGACGAGCGCACGCCGAGGGCAGCGGAGAGTTCGGTGATGCTCATCGTGTCTGTCGGCGCCGAGGGCGCGTCGTGGGCTCCTTCCTCCATGATCGCGTCCAAGGCACTGAGCGCGGCGATGGCGTCGTTGCGGGCGCGGGCGAGGTCGACGTGCAGCGCGACGATGTGGGCGATGGCTTCGTCGAACGGCAGATGACGTATCTCGCGCATCGTCGCGCGGGCGACCACGGGCCCAACTGCGATCGCCAGCTGACGGTATGCGCGTAGCGCGGTCGCGTGGGCGTCGGTGAACTGTCGGTATCCGTTGGGCTGCCGCAGCGCGGGCGGTATCACGCCGAGGTGTTCGAGGTCTCGGATCTGCTGGACTGAGTAGCCCGAGGCGATGGCGAGAAGACTCGTCGAGTAGCGCGTTACGTTGCCGACGTCAGCGTCCATCCGCACCAACCCTCCATAAGCAGTTCAAGTTCACACTCGAACCATGACTATGGAAGAGATTCTGGCGGAACTCCGCACCTACGAAGGTCTACTCGAACTCGCCCCACTGCCCGGGAACGCGCACCCGGAGGTCTCGTGGGGCGACTACTTCTTCTACTACTCCCCAGATGGGCTCGTGCCCCGGAACCGCCAGCCCTACGCAACGATCGTGACTAAGGATTACCCGGACGACGCCAAGTCTCGTCTCGATGACGATGATCGCTGGCGGCTGAACATTCACGTCGGACCAGCGGTGTTCCACGAACTCCTTGGATACCCACCCGAGCAGATCGCTGGCAATGGCGTGGACTACAGCACTACCGACGCGTTCCTCCCTCATCCCCTCTACGGGGCATATGGGTGGATTTGCATCGTGAACCCCGGGCGCGCAACCACGGGCCGCGCGCTCGAGGCCCTCCGCGTCGCACACCAGGATGACCGGCGACGAGTCGAACGCCGGAAGGGCCGGACTGACGAATCGCGAGCCGAATGAGCATCAAAGTTCACCAGAACGCGCCTCTAACGATTGAAGGGCGGCAGCGGCTTGTCGAGCGTTGCCGCAGCCGTCCGATTGCGCACGTCGCCGCGGAGATGGGCATCTCCCGTGCGACCGCGTCGAAGTGGGTCAATCGTTATCAGAAGTTCGGCGCGACCGGTCTCCTCGACCGCTCCTCGACACCACTCCGCCAACCCACTGCCACCGGAGGCGCGGTCGTTGCCCGCGTCGAGCGGATGCGTCGAGAACGCAAATGGTCGGCGGCGCGGATCGAGTTCGAGCTCGCCCTCGAAGGCACCGAGATCAGCCGCCGCACGATCTCGCGCATCCTGCTCCAACTCGGACTCAATCGAAGGCAATACATCGACCCGAACGGAGAGGCCAATCGCGCATCGCGGCCAATCGTCGCGGAACGCCCTGGGCACATGGTGCATCTCGATGTGAAGAAGGTCGGTCGCATTCCCGACGGCGGAGGCTGGCGAATCCACGGGCGAAACAGTCCGGAAGCTCGCGCCGTCGAACGAACCAAGAAGCGTGGCACCCGACGCGGATATGTTTATCTCCACTCTGCAGTCGACGGGCACACCCGACTTGCCTACACAGAAGCCCTCGACGATGAGAAGGGCGTCACCGCAGCCGACTTCCTCGCCCGCGCGAAAACCTGGTACGCAGCGCACGGGATCACCTCAATCGAGCGCATCGTCACGGACAACGGCGCGTGCTACCGCTCCAAGGCGTTCGCCGACGCGGTGCTGCCAGCGAGGCACCAGCGGATCACGCCCTACACGCCACGCCACAACGGGAAAGTCGAGCGCTACAACCGGATCCTCGCCGAGGAGTTTCTCTACGCCCGTGCCTGGCACTCGGAGCGAGAACGCGCCGATGGTCTCGTGCTATGGAATCTGCACTACAACTATCACCGACCCCACGGCGCACACGACGGACAGCCGCCCGCATCAACAGCCCCCGCCACCGTCAACAACGTCATGGCCTCATACAGCTAGCGGCGCAGCAGAGCATTCGGGCACACTGCGAGTCCGCGGCGGGGGCCTCCCTCCCACCCTGGTTACGGCGCGGTACTGTCCGCAACGCCCTGACGCCACGCCTTCCACGCGTCCACCGCCACGGCCGGTGCCGCCACCAACAGGCCGGTGGAGGGCAGCCCGTCCGTGTCACCGTCCACCCCCATCAGCCGATACCCGCCTTCTTTGGCGATGACGAGCCCTGCCGCCAAATCCCAGCTGTTGTGGCGAGCAGGGAGGATCGTCACGGCGGCCCGGCCGAGCCCGGCATGGGCGAGAGCCAGTGCACAGGAACCGATGATGCGAACGGTCCCCTGGCTACGCACCGTCCAGTCAAGGAACTGATCAAATCCCGGCCACCGGTGGAATCCACCAGACCACTCCGTGAGCACGACATGGCCGGCGACTGTCGTCGCGAGAGCAGGCACGAGGGCGGCCCCACCGTTGACACGCACGCCGAGGCCGCGCGCTGCAGAGACCGTTTCATCGCGATAGAGATCGTGCACCACGCCGATGACGGGGCCGAACTTGTCGACCGCGCCAATGCTCACGGAGACGCTTCCCAGCCCAAACACGAAGTTCGTGGTCCCGTCTATCGGATCGACATGCCAGACGAGAGGAGCCACGTCCGCATCCCCATGTGAGGCAAGTTCCTCGCCGATGATTGCGTGGTCCGGATACCGAGACGTGATCGCCTGACGGATGAGCGCTTCGCTCTCGACATCTATTGGAGTCACCCAGTCGGCCACGTGCGCTTTCGTTGTGGCATCCGCGGGATCCAACGCTGCGCGGCGGGCCCGCATACCAACCTTCCGCGCTAGGCGCTCAGCGAACTTGAGGAGCTCGGGCAGGTCATCTCGGCGTGCAGTGTCTTTGTTCTCGCCCGTTCGCGGATGCGTCCAACCCATCCCTCAAGCCTCCTCTGCGCGCTCGTTCTTCTTCTCCAGATGAGGCTAGACGACTCAGTCATCTGGTCATATGATGATGGCATGACTATTGAGACACCCGCCGCAACGCCCACCGAGCGCCGTAGCCCCATCAGCTCCGGCGAGTGGACGGAAGCCGACCTTCGCGAGTTCCTGGACGCATTCAACCGCCACGACATCGACCGCATCATGGAGTACTTCGCCGATGACTGCGTGCTCGAGACGCCTCGTGGCGAGAACCATTGGGGCAACCGCTACGTCGGACATGACGCCGTGCGCGAGATCCTCACCTACCGGTTCGGCTGGCTGCCCGACATGCACTACGGCAATGAAGAGCACTTTGCCATGGGCAAGTTCGGAGTCTCACGCTGGGTGATCACCGGTAACTCCGTCGAAGGAGATCGCATCGAGGTTCAGGGCTGCGACCTCATGGCCCTCGACGACAACGGCTTCATCTCGCACAAGGACTCTTACTGGAAGATCATTCTTCCCAGCGGCCGGTAGTCCGCGACGTGGCGGCCTGACTGGGCGCCGCTGAATCAAACTCATCACTTCCAGAAGATTGGAGCTCATTGTGAGCGACGTGAAGCGGATCTCGCGTGAAGACGCGACCTCCTACGAATACGCGGTCAAGGAACCGCAGCTGCGCGTGGCGCAGGGTGAGCCGTTCGTGATGGAGACGCGTGATGCGCTCGACGGCCGCATCCGGAAGACCACCGATCTCCTCAACGAGGAGACTCTCGGGCACATCTTCACAGACGGCTTCTCCAACCCGTCCGCCGGCCCGGTCTTCGTGGAAGGCGCACAGCCGGGCGACACGCTGGTCGTCGACATTCTCGACATCGTTCCTGGACCGGTCGGCTTCGTAGCCACACAGGGAGGCGTTGGCGCACTCGTCGGCAGCAAGTACGCCGAACTGGCCCAGCCATACACTGAACTGGTCGAGCACCGCCCGGGACCGAGCGGCACCACGTCGGACGGCACCGCTCATCTCACCAACGGCGCCAGCTGGCCGCTGGAACCTCACATCGGCGCGCTTGGACTCGCTCCCAGGCGACCCGAGCAGGGCTTCGACACCTTCACCATGCAGAGCCGTTTCGGCGGAAACCTCGACGTGGTCGACATCAAGAAGGGCCATCGGATCTTCTACCCGGTCGCTCACGAGGGCGCGTTGCTGTACGTCGGCGACGTCCAGGCCAGCCAGGCGACGGAGTTCGCGGGCTCTGCGGACGAGACCGAGGCCGATGTCACCCTGTCGTGCTCGGTGATCAAGGGTAAGCAACCGCCGTTCGTCCGGATCGAGACGCCGACCCACCTCATCCAACTCGCCTCGCAGCGTCCGTGGGAGGACGCGGTGCGGCAGGCGCACCTCTGGCTGCTCGACTGGCTCGTCGAGGACTACGGGGTCGACCCGAAGGATGCGATCACGCACTTCAACGGGAACGGTGGCGTTCAGGTGCGGGTGTACTGCACGTACCTCAGCGAGAAGACCAAGGGCGCCGTGGGTGTGCAGTTCCCCAAAGCCAGCCTGAAAAGCTCACAGCAGTAAGACCAGGCGATAGGCGGCCGTGCCGCTGCCCACCCCGACATGTCGTCGGACAACCCGAACGGTTCCTCGCACGGCGAGGACCACAAGTACAAGGAAGTACCAAGATGAAGAAGTCTCGTGCACTGGGCGTCCTCATTGGAGGGCTCGTCCTCACTTCCCTCGCAGCGGCAGGGTGCAGCAGCGGCGGAGGATCCGCCGCCCCTGCCGGCGATGGAGAGGACTCGCAGCTCGTTGTAGGCATCAGCAACACGGTCGCCGGCAACGGCTGGCGGGAAGAGATGATCTGCTCCATCAAGGCGGAGGCTCTTGCGAGCGGCAAAGTTTCCAAGGTCATCACCATCAGCAAGAACGGTGGCCCCACCGAGCAGATCCAGGACCTGCAGAACCTGGTCTCCCAGGGTGTCGACATCCTCGTGGTGAACCCCTCCGACCCGGAGAAGCTCAACTCGATCATCGCCGAGGCCGATGCCCAGGGCATTACGGTCGTGGCAGTTGACTCCGCCGTCACCGCCCCCGAAGCCCACGTGGTCACCAACGACCAGGTCGCGTGGGGAGAGCTGGAGATGCGCAAACTCGCCGAGATGATCGGTGGCGAGGGCGATGTCCTCTACATGCGTGGCATCCAGGGTGTGCAGGCAGACATCGACCGTGACACCGGTGTGAAGGCTGCGCTGGAGGACTACCCGGGCATCACGCTCAAGGAAGTCTGGACCGGATGGGACTACACCAAGGGCGGGGAGATCGCCGTGCAGGAGTTCAGCGCCAAGCAGTACGACGCAGTCTGGACCTCCGGCGTGGAGTACACCGTCGTCAACGCCCTGGAGACTGCTGGCGCAGAGGCCGTGCCGGTTGGTGGGCAGGAGTCGAACGAGTTCGTCAAGCAGCTTTCCGAAGGTGCCCCGGGTGTCATCGTGACAAACCCGGCCATCATCGGCGGCGCGGCGCTCAATGTGGCTCTGAAGGTCGCGGCAGGCGAGGAAGTGGAGCGCGACGTGAAGCTCACTCCCGAGGTGTTCACCCCTGAGGAGAACGCTGAAGAGATCGCCGATCTCTACATCCCCGGCCAGGACCCGACGTTCATCACGACGACGGAACTCGACGGGCTGACCTCCTTCACGAAGGACCAGCTCCTGGCTTGCAAGGGTCCCGGCGAGTAATCGCTGACGCCTGAACAATACGAACCCGGCAGGCGACCGCATCGTTGGTTGGTGCGGTCGCCACGCCGGGGGCGTGGGCGAGGTAGACGGAGGTTGGGAGAGGGCTGATGGTGGAGCCGTTGCTTACTGCTACGGGTGTGTCTAAGTCGTATGGCGCGGTGCGCGCTTTGAAGTCCGTGGACTTGGAGGTGCGCCCCGGTGAGGCGCACGCGCTGCTGGGTGCGAACGGTGCGGGTAAGTCGACGTTCGTGAAGATCCTGACCGGGGTCGTCGGGCTGGATGCGGGGACGCTGGAGATGGACGATGGTCCGCTCGCGCTCGCGAACCCGCATAAGGGTCTGGCGCGTGGCATCGCGTCGGTGTTCCAGGATCCCGCGCTCATTCCCGATTTGACGGTGATTGAGAACTGTCAGCTCACCGGCAGCTCGGTGCCGCGCGTGCGCGCGGAGCTGGAGAAGATGGGTCTAGGCGAACTAGACCTGCGCGAGAAGGCGAGCCGGATTCCGCTGCCGTTTCAGCGGATGATCGATCTGGCGCGGGCGCTGAGCCATGAGCCGCGACTGCTGATCCTCGACGAGATCACGGCGGCGCTGCCCCGTGACCTGGCGGAGAAGGTCTTCGATGTGATGGCTGAGCAGGTCTCCCGCGACCGGGCGGTGCTGTTCATCTCTCATCGTCTGGACGAGGTGATCCGGTACTGCACGATGTGCACGGTTTTCCGCGACGGTTACACCGTCGCCACGTTCGCTCCCACGGAGGGTGGTGAACGCCGCATCGTCGCCTCCATGCTCGGTGAGGAGGCCGCCGTTGACCGGTCGGACTTCATCGAGCGTGCTCCCGTCGAACTCGGCGACACCTTTCTCAAAGCGGAGCTGGTGTCCAGTGGCCTGGCTGAGGATGTCACCTTCGATGTTCGTGCGGGCGAGGTGGTGGGCATCATCGCGTTGGAGGGGCAGGGGCAGGATGATCTGTTCTCTTGCTTGGCGGGGCAGACCCGGCTCCGTTCGGGTGCGGTGACGTTGCGGGGGACCCAGCTGAAGGCTTCGCATCCGGCTGACGCGATCCGCAAGGGGCTCGTTCTGGTGCCCAGTGACCGGTTGATGGCGTTGCTGCCGCAGCGTCCGGTGCATGAGTCGATTGCGTTGCCGCTTCATGCACCGTTGCGTAAGTGGGGGCCGTTCAGTCTCACGAAGGAACGCAAGGTTGTCTCCTCGGTGATCGACCGGTTGTCGATTGATACGCGTGCGGCGGCGCAGAGCCGCCGGCTGTCTGGTGGTAATCAGCAGAAGCTGACGATTGGCCGGTGGTTGGCGGCAGGCTTCGACACGATCCTGCTGTTCGACCCCACCCGGGGGATCGATATCGGTGCGAAGCATCAGATCTATGACCTGGTGCGTGATCTGGCGGCCGATGGCAAGGCGGTCCTGATGTATACGAGTGAGCTGCGTGAGGCGAACTTGGTGTGTGACCGGATCCTGGTGCTTCGCCGGGGAACCATCGTCGGGGAGTTGAACCCCCGGGCTACTGAGAAAGAGATGCTGAACGCCATGTATGGCGTCGTCGAAGAGGAGGTCAGCGAATGAGCGCGCCACCCCCCGCTCTGGTCTCGACCACGAGTCTGCCGGTCCCGTCCACACCGTTGCAGCGGTTCCGTGAGCGATACGGCTGGGTTGTTGCCATCGCGGTGCTGTTGATCGTGTTGGTGTTCTGGCGGGCCAGTCAGCTGCCGATGTTCGGTGGTTTCGCGGTCCGCACGATCACGGCCGGGTCGCTGTCTCTCGCACTGGTGGCTGTCGCCCTCGGTGTGGTGGTCATCACCGGCGGGTTCAACTTCGCTGTCGGGTCGATGGTCGTCTTCATCAACTGCTTCTCGGCCTGGCTGATGGAAGGACAGGGCCTGGTCGCGTGTCTGCTGATCGCGTTGCTGTCCATCGTGCTGGCCGTGGTGGTGTCCGCGCTGATGGGGTGGATCTCGGTGATCTCCGGGGTGCCCGACATCGTGGTCACCCTGGCGATGAGCTTCATCCTTCCCGGGGTGGCGTTGATGATCCTGGGTGGGCCGGGTGGGGGCACCTCGCCGGAGTTCGTGAGCCTGATCGTGGGTGACTTCTCCAACCCGCTGCCGTCGCTGCTGTGGCTGATCGTTCCGCTGCTGCTGGTGTGGTTCCCGCTCTCGCGCAGCCGTTATGGGAAGGCGCTCTACGCCATCGGAAGCGACAAGCAGGCCGCGTTCCTAGCCGGTGTGAACGTGGGACGCACCCGCGTGCTCGCCTACGCCGTGTCCGGGTTCTTCTGCGGCCTGGCCGGCATCGTCACCACCGCCTACACCGCCAGCGGGGAACCGCGAGCGAGCATCGGCCTGGGGCTGCTGCTGAGCGCCGTCGCCGCGGTCGTCCTCGGCGGCATCGCCCTGCAAGGCGGCACCGGCGGCATGATCGGCCCCGTGCTGGCCGCCTTCATCCTCAGCCTGATCCCCGCCCTGATGCTCGGCCTGGGAATCGACCCGAACACCGCCGAGACCGTCCGCGGCGTGATCCTCATCATCGTCGTCCTCATCGGCGGCTGGCTACAGACACGAAGGAGAGTGTCATGAACGCGAACCTCAAGGCCGAGGCAACCCCGCCGGCCACCAGCACCGAACCACGACCCAAGCGCAGCCTGGGCGAGACCCTCCGCCGTCAACCCGTCCTGGTGCTGGGCCTGGTCTTCATCGTGCTCTACATCATCACCGGGCTGCTGGACCCCACGATGTTCTCCGCCGCGGGAGTGCGCTCCATCCTGCTGCTGGCCGCCCCACTGGGCATCTTCGCCGCCGCGCAAACCCTGGCCATGCTCACCGGCGGCATCGACATGAGCATCACCATGACCGCCAACCTCGCCGCCTACGTCGCCGCGAACTTCGCCGGCGCCAGCCAGCTCGAAGCCCTCGCATTCGCGTTCGGCATCGGCCTGATCGTCGGCGTCCTCAACGGCATCGGCATCGGCGTGTTTAAAGTCAACGCGCTGATCATGACCCTCGGCGTCTCCTCCATCCTCCTCGGACTGACCATCGTCGGAATGAAAACCGGAGGCATCCTGGCCGGATCCAAAGACATCCTCCCCATCGTGTCCTACCTTGGCGGCGGATCCCTCATCGGACCCATCCCCGCCAGCGCCCTGGTCTGGATCCCCCTCTCCATCGCCCTGATCTGGGGACTCAAGCAAACCGGACTCGGACGAGCCATCTACGCCATCGGCGACAACCCCACCGCCAGCCGACTCGGCGGCATCCGCGTCCCCCTGGTCCTCATCGCCGTCTACGCCATGTCCGGACTGCTCGCCACTCTCGGCGGGCTGCTGTTCTCCGGCATCTCCTCCTCCATCGGACCCGACCAAACCAACGGCTACCTCCTACCCGCCATCGCCGCCGTCGTCATCGGCGGAACCTCCATCCTCGGCGGCATCGGCGGCTACGGCGGCACCATCATGGGCGTCCTCATCCTCACCCTCCTCAACCGCCTCCTCCTCACCCTGGACACCAGCGAAGCGATGAGACAAATCATCTTCGGCGCCATCGTCCTCGCCCTCGCCTGGGTCTACGTCCGCATCTCCGGCCAACGCACCACCTAAACCCATGACCCCCTCGACTCACCTGAAAGATGCGAACTCTCGCGATGTCACCGGAGACGATCTGCGGGCTTTGCTGGAGATCCTTCGACATGACGCTGCCGACCGGCTGTCGGAGCTGGTTGACGCCATAAGGCTGCTCCGGGCCAGCCGAGAGGTCGATGTCGCCGACGACGAGCACGACCCGGAGGGTGTGACGCTGTCCACAGAATGGTCGCGATCAGCCGGCCTGCGCGACGCCGCGCGCAGCGAGCTCGACCAGATCGACGATGCGCTGCGGCGATTGGACGCTGGCACGTACGGCGTCTGCGCCGACTGCGGTGCGGCGATCCCCCTCGAACGCCTGCGCGTGCGTCCGTTCGCCTCGAGATGCGTGAGCTGCGCCGAACGCGCAGGGACCTGAACCGCGCGCGGTGCCCCTCACTGTGATCGCCTACCGCGGCTCCCGAGCGCCTCATCACTGCTGAACCCATACGAAAGAAGGAACCGATGACTCGACCGATCACTCTCTTCACTGCCCAGTGGGCAGACCTGCCGTTCGAGGAGGTTGCTCGGCTCGCCGGTGAATGGGGATACGACGGTCTGGAGATCGCGTGCTGGGGTGACCACATCGACGTCTCGCGATGGGACGACGACGACTACGTCCATTCGCGACTGGACATCCTAGAACGCAACGGGCTGAAGGTCTTCACGATCTCCAATCACCTCACCGGCCAGGCTGTATGCGACGATCCCATCGACGAGAGACACCGAGACGTCCTCTCCGACCGAGTGTGGGGGGACGGTGACCCCGAGGGGGTCCGGCAACGTGCCGCAGAGGACATGAAGGATACGGCCCGCTTCGCCGCCAAGCTCGGTGTGTCCACTGTGGTCGGTTTCACTGGATCCTCGATCTGGAAGTCCGTCGCCATGTTCCCCCCGGCCTCGGACGAGTGGATCGCCGCCGGCTACCGTGACTTCGCCGAACGGTGGTCACCGATCCTCGACGTTTTCGAGGAGGTGGGCGTGCGTTTCGCTCTCGAAGTGCATCCCAGCGAGATCGCCTACGACTACTGGACGGCCAAGAAAACGCTCGAAGCGATTGAGTACCGGCCCTCGTTCGGGTTGAACTTCGACCCGTCCCACTTCATGTGGCAGCAGCTTGACCCCGTGGCGTTCATCCTGGACTTCACGGACCACATTTTCCACGTCCACATCAAGGAGTCGGTCACCAACCTCGACGGGCGCAACGGCATCCTCGGATCCCACCTGCCGTGGGCAGATATGCGACGCGGCTGGACATTCGTCTCCACCGGGCACGGTCAAGTGCCGTGGGAGCGGATCTTCCGCGCTCTCAACACCATCGGCTACGACGGACCAACGAGCGTGGAGTGGGAAGACGCCGGCATGGACCGACTCGACGGCGCACCCGAAGCGCTGGCATTCGTGCGCCGCATGAACGCCATCGCCCCGCCCGCAGCTGCCTTCGACTCGGTGTTTTCCACGAAACGCTCCTGACGCACCGAGACGCCGCACATTGCTTCCGCTAGACGTCAGGTCATATGATGACCAGACAAGATCGACTCCTGAGGGGACAGACATGACGATGAGGCTCGGCGCTATTGCCGACGACTTCACCGGCGCGACCGACTTGGCGAACAACCTCGTTCGTTCAGGAATGCGGACGATGCAGACCATCGGGGTGCCGTCGACGGAGGAACTGCACGCCGTCGATGCGGACGCTGTCGTCATCGCGCTCAAGTCCCGAAGCGCGCCGGTTCAGGAGGCTGTGGAGGAGTCCCGACGTGCGGCGGAAGCGCTTCTGGACGCGGGAGCGGGGCAGATCTACTTCAAGTACTGCTCGACGTTCGATTCGACCCCCGAAGGAAACATCGGGCCAGTAATCGACTCGCTCCTCGACACGGTCGGCGCGGATTACACCGTCGCTGTGCCCTCGTTCCCGGCGGTGGGACGGACCGTCTACCAGGGGCACCTCTTCGTTGGCGACCGGCCGCTCAACGAGACCGGCATGCGGCATCACCCGCTGACCCCCATGGATGACGCCGACATCGTCCGGGTCCTGCAGAAGCAGACTGTTCATTCGGTAGGGCTCGTCAGCGAAGCAACGGTGCTGGCCGGCGCCGGTGCGGTGGCTCAAGCCGTGCAGCAGCTCCATGAAACGGAGGGCGTGCGGGTCGCCGTCATCGACACCGTACGTGACGAGGACCTCCTCACTCTCGGTTCGGCGTTCAGCGACCTCCCCCTCGTGACCGGCGGGTCAGGGCTCGGCCTGGGGCTTGCTCCCAGTTGGTCTTTCGCCTCATCGCGGGACGCGGGGCGGCTCCCGGTCGCCTTCGGCCACCAAGTAGTCATCGCGGGGTCCGCGTCTCGCGCAACCCAAGGTCAGGTCGACGCGTTCATCAAGACCGGCGCGCCGTCCTTCGCCATCGACTTGGAGAAGCTCGCGCAGGGCGTCGATGTCGTTCCGGAAGTCCTCGCTGCCACAGCCCTGCACCTCGGTCAGGGACCCATCCTGGTCTACTCGACCCGTTCCGCCGAGGCGGTCCGGGCGTTCCAGTCCCTTGTCGGTGTCGAACGAGCCAGTGAGCTGATCGAGTCCACGCTCGGCCGGATCGCCTCTGGGCTAGTGGACCGAGGCGCTGGCGCGCTCCTCATCGCGGGTGGCGAGACCTCCGGCGCCGTCGTCAACGCTCTCGGCATCCGGTCCCTGCAGATCGGTGCCCAGATCGATCCCGGCGTGCCCTGGTGCGCCGCTACGAGCAACGGCCGACTGATTCACATCGCGCTCAAGTCCGGGAACTTCGGGCAGCCCGACATCTTCACGCGAGCTTTCCACGCTTTGGACTGGGAGGACTGGCCGTGACATCCGACCTGCGAACCGAGATCGTGCGGGTGGGCCGAAGCCTGTTCGAGCGGGGGTATGTACACGCCTCGGCAGGAAACATCAGCGTCCGCCATCCTGAGGGTTTCGTCATCACACCGACAGACGCGGTCCTAGGCTTCCTGCGCGAAGAAGACCTTGCAGGATGCGACCAACAAGGCCAGCAGCAGAACGGGTTGCGGGCGAGCAAGACGCTCACCTTGCACCGCCGCATCTACGCGGAGATCCCGGATGCTCACTGCATCATCCACACTCACGCCACCAATCTCGTCGCACTCACGCTTGCCGGCCCATGGACGGCGAACGACATCCTCCCTCCCATCACTCCCTACTACGTGATGAAAGTGGGGCATACCCCGCTCATCCCGTACCGGCGCCCCGGCGACCCTGTCATGGCGGACCTCGTCGCCGAGCGCATCCACGAGAACCCGCGCCTGCGCGCGGTGATGCTCGACCGTCTCGGCCCTGTGGTGTGGGGGTCCACGCCCGCCGAAGCCATGGCGACCCTCGAAGAACTGGAGGAAACCGCGCGGATCTGGCTCCTGTCAGGGTGCAGCGCCCCGAGCCTTCCCTTCCGTGCGCTGCGCGACCTGGCCGACACTTTCGGCGCGACGTGGTGAGGGAACCAGCATGGTGAATCTCGCAGCCAACCTGACGATGCTCTACCCGCATCTGCAGTTCCTGGACCGTTTCGACGCAGCCGCTGCCGACGGGCTCCGTGCTGTCGAGTTCCTCTTTCCCTACGACTACGAACCCGCCGAGCTCCGGCGACGGCTGGATTACAACGGACTGTCCCAGGTGCTGTTCAACGCGCCGCCCGGCGAGTGGGACGCCGGAGAACGCGGCGTCGCCTCCCTGCCTGGGAGAGAGCGGGAGTTCCGAGACGGCGTGGAGCGGGCGCTCGAGTACGCCCAGCAGCTGGCATGCCCGCAAGTTCACGTCATGGCGGGCAACGTCCCAGCAACCTCGGCGAGAGCGGACTACCTCGGCCGGTACAAGGACCAACTGGCCTGGGCTGCCGACCGGGCGACGGGAACGGGAGTGCGGTTGCTCATCGAGCCGCTCAACCACCGAGACATGCCAGGCTACCTGCTGACCAACCAATCGGAAGCACACGCTGTCGTTTCCGACATCGACCCCATCAACATGGCAGTCCAGCTCGACCTGTACCACTGCCAGATCACCGAGGGCGATCTGACGGTGACCATCGAACGGGGAGTCACCTCTAACAGCGTCGCGCACATCCAGATCGCCAGTGTCCCCGACCGTCGGGAACCCGACCACGGTGAGGTGGACTTCGCCCACATCCTCGCGCTTCTAGACCGGCTGGGTTATGTGGGCGCGGTGGGTCTCGAGTACCGCCCGGCTGGGGATACCAGCAAAGGACTGCAGCGGTTTCTTACAACTGTTCGCAAGCGAGGAGTATCAGTATGAGAGTCGTGATCACCGGAGGGTCTGGCTTCTTGGGTCACATCCTGGCAGAGCGCCTATTGAGTCGTGACGTGTTTCGTGGGGAACGCATCACCGAGCTCGTTCTGCTCGACCGGATCACCCGCGGCATCCCGTGGGGTGACGACCGCGTCACGCACGTCGAGGGTGACCTTCTCGACCTTCTTCCCCGCGTGTTTCAGGATCCTGTCGACGTCATCTTCCATTTGGCGGCGGCCGTTAGCGCCGAGTGCGAGATCGACTTCGATCTCGGGATGCGAAGCAATCTGCAGACGACGCAGGCGCTTCTGGAGCGCGCGCGAGCCCAGATCAGTTCCGGGGGTCCGCGCGCAGTGGTGGTCTTTGCGAGCAGCGTGGCCGTGTACGGTTCTGACCCTGAGGTGCCGGCTCCGCTCCGGATCCGCGAGCACGACCTACCCCTCCCCGCCTCGAGTTATGGAACGCAGAAGGCAATAGCGGAGACCCTCATCGCGGACTACACGCGTAAAGGGTTCCTTGACGGCCGTACAGTCCGGCTTATGACGGTCGCTGTTCGACCGGGCGCCCCGAATGGCGCTGCGTCAGGATTCATCTCGGGAATCGTTCGGGAACCTCTTAGCGGCGTCGTTGCGGTATGCCCCGTCGACCCATCGCTCGAGATCGCGCTGGCCTCGCCGCAGTCCACCATTCGCGGACTGATCAGAGTCGCCGAAGTCGAGCGCGGGTTTGGCCCCGGGGAACTCTCCGGCCGACTGCCTGTCAATCTCCCAGCTCTCACAGTGACGGTCGCGCAGATCCTGGAGGCTCTGCGCCGTGTCGCCGGGGACGAAGCGTTCAGCCTCGTCGATGTCCAGCCCGACCCGGCCGTGGAGGCCATCGTAGGTTCATGGCCGGCACATTTCGACAACCGCCGAGCAGCCGGACTTGGAATCGTGGGTGACGCCACCATCGACGATGTTGTGGAGCAGTACATTCGGGACTACGGTACGGTCGCCGGGCCGTCGGCAGGCCTCGCCCAACGGGATCGATAGGCTGACCTCGTGCTACCTAAGATGACGTCCTCAACGCGGCTCACCGACCGTGTCGCTGCAACGCTGCTGGAGGAGATCACCAGTGGGCGGCTGGCAGAGGGCGAGAAGCTGCCCACCGAGACGCAGCTCGTGGAACAGCTTGGGGTGAGCCGTACCGTCGTTCGTGAGGCGATCACTCTGCTCCGAAACTCTGGGGTCGTTGAATCACGACAGGGCGTCGGCGTCTTCGTGCTCCCAAGCCGAATCGCCCCACTCGACTTGTCCGACGAATCGGCGCCGAGCGTGTCGCTTGCGCTGAGGGTTCTCGAAGTGCGTGAGCCGCTCGAGGTAGCCGCCGCCCGCTTGGCAGCTGAGAGGTCATCTCCAGAACAACGCCGCGAAATCCGTACGGCGCTCGATGCGGTGGACTCTGCCCTCGACAATGGAGACGACGGCGTCAAGGAGGACCTCGCTTTTCACGCCAGAATCGCAGCGGCGACCGGTAATCCAGTTCTCGCCTCGACAGTTTCCTACCTCGGCGAAGTCATGGAGGATGGCATACGCACCAGCCGCAGAATCGAATCCCTACGATCGGACTTCATGGCGGCGGTCCGCGAAGAACACCGCGCAATTCTGGCGGCCATCGACGGCCGCGACGGCGAAGCCGCGTCCCTCGCCGCCGCCGAACATCTCCACAATGCGGCCATACGCCTTCGCGCGAGCGAGAACACCTAGCGCGTTCCTCCCATGTGCTGAGCCCGGTTGCCGCCGGTTGCGTTGGGTTTGGCGGTCGGCTGGGGACCACGTAGCGGCGAACTTACGCGCGGGTAGGTTCGCGGCCATGGAGAAGGTCTGAGTCGACGGCCTCGAAGGGTACCGGAAATCCGCACTGCCGGACATCAGACTAAAGAGGCGGCCCGCCTCCCCCCGACGTCACAGCGGCCGCCGGCGGCCACAGGTAGCACCCACTCAGACGGTGCCCACACCCGGCGGGCCCGCATGAGCAGTTCATTGAGACGTCATCGCCGCCGGCAAACGAAAGGTGGAATCTCGCTCACGGACTGACGCGATCCGACACGGCACCCCCTGTCGTACAAGTCCCGTCATACACTGACGGGTGGATGGGCGAGTTCGGCTGCGACTTCGACGGCGAGCTCGATCGCGCGGCGGGTGAGGGGCGACTGCGAGTGCCTACTCCGCCAGTGGAGGTAGATCGGGCGCGGCGGCACCGGCGGCCTCAACTCATGAATGCGGAGCCGGGGGTCGGACTCGACGCCCGCACCGTGGATGGCAAGCCACGGCATGACCGTGGAACCGAGGCCCGCCAGCACCATCGACATCTGCGCATCGTTGACTGCGGTGCGGAATACGACCCGCGGTCGAGCGCCACCGCGTGCCAATGCCTGCTCCATGCCGGATTGGTCCCCCTTGAGTGGCCAGGCCACCATGGGCGCGTCATCGAGCGACCGCAGGGGCACCGGTCCCTCGGGGAAGGCCTCTGGGGCCGCGACCAGCAGATAGGGATCGTCGAGCAACTTGACATGCTCGACGTCGTCCTCGATGAACCCGTCGTAGAAGAGCAGGTCTAGGTCGCCGATTCGTGGCTTGTCGGCCTCCTCCTCCGACAGCCTGATGTCGCAGTTCGGGAATTCGTCACGCAGCCTGCGCACGACCGAGGGCAGAATCACGGTGGACACGCTCTGAAACGTGCCGATGTCGATCCTGCCGTCACCGGCCTTGAAGCGGTCGACGGCTTCCGTCAGGGCCTCGGCCCTTGCCAAGAGTTCGCGACCCTGAGCAAGGACCACAGCACCCAGGGGTGTGACCCGTACCGGCCGGGGCCCTCCGGGCCGCTCGAAAACGGACCCATCGACGACCCGCTCGAGCGCGGCGATCTGCTGGCTGATGGTGGACTGCGTGTACCCGAGGCGCACGGCGGCCCTTTGGAACGACCCCTCCTCTACGATGGCCACCATCGCCTTCAGGTGACGCAATTCGATCTCTGCCATGCAGCAAACCGTAGCAATGAACATTGCGCTTTGCGATCTAAACGATTGCAGATAATCGCTTTTCTTGATCTCTTCGCACGCTCTAGCGTGTGTCCCATGACCATTCCTCACGCTCACGACGAGCAGATGCTCCGCGTCGGCGATATCGACCTGTGCGTACAGGCGTTCGGCGATCCGACGACCCCCGCGATGTTGCTCGTCCACGGTGCGGAGGCATCCATGGACTGGTGGGAAGACGACTTCTGCGCACGCCTCGCGGCGGGCGGCCGCCATGTCATCCGATACGACGCCCGAGACACGGGCCGCTCCACGACGTTCCCGCCTGGCCGGCCGTCGTACGGTGGCGACGCACTGATCACGGACGCCGTCGGCGTGCTCGACGGTCTCGGCGTCGCTCCAGCGCACATCGTCGGCATGTCGATGGGTGGCGGCATCGCCCAGCATCTGGCGGTGCGCTACCCCGAGCGGGTCGCCTCGCTCACCCTCATAGCTAGCACTCCAGATGGACGGGACAGCCAGAGCCGCCGCCAACTCCCGCCGATGAGCGACGAACTCGCCCAGAAATTCGCGCAAGCCGCCGACGACACTCCTGTCTGGAACGACCGAGAAGCAGTCATCGCCTACTACATCGACGGCGAGCGAATGCTGGCGGGCACCATCCCCGTCGATGAGGCGCGGATGCGCGGAATCGTGGGGCGATCGTGGGACCGCAGTCCGTCGCCCGCCTCGGCACAGAATCATTGGAGGCTTGACAGCGGCGAACCCCTCGACGACCGCCTCGGACGGATCACCGTGCCCACGCTGGTGCTGCACGGCACCGCCGACCCGCTGTTCCCGTACGCGCACGGCGAGGCGCTAGCGGAGGAGATCCCAGGCGCGCGGATCGTCCCGCTCGAGGGGATGGGCCATCAGACACCCCCGCCCGAACTCTGGGACATCGCGGTCGCCGAGATTCTCGCGATCTCTGAAAGTCCCCGACGATGAATCGGCTTCGCTCGGCGCTCTGGCTCCCCCTCTTCGACGACCTCGCCGACCCGCGGCTGGTTGCGCGTTTGGCCGCCGATGCTGAGGAGACCGGCTGGGACGGCTTCTTCGTGTGGGATCACCTGTCCTGGCGGGAGCCTGTCACCCGGGTCGCCGACCCGTGGATCGCCCTGGCGGCCATCGCCACCTCCACTGAGCGAGTGCGTCTGGGCCCGATGGTGACCGCGCTGGCCCGCCGGCGGCCCGCGAAAGTTGCAAGGGAGACCGCGACGCTGGATCATCTGAGCTCCGGTCGCCTCACGCTCGGCATAGGCCTCGGCAGCGACCGATTCGGCCGCGAGTTCTCCAAGACCGGCGAAGAACTGGATGACAGGAAACGCGCCGAGATGCTCGACGAGTCGGTGGAAATCCTCACGGCCGCGTGGTCGGGCACGCCGGTCCGCCATGAGGGCGAGCACTACCTCGTAGACGACATCGCGTTCAACCCTCGACCGGTACAGCGTCCCGGGGTGCCGATGTGGGCTGCCGGATTTGCGGGCAAGAAGAACCCGATCCGCCGCGCAGCCCGGCTCGACGGCTACTTTCCCGTGAACCTCGAGGAGGCCGATCAGCTCTCGGAAGCCGTCGCCGTCCTGACGCGGATGCGGGGCGGCGACATGGCCCATTACGACATCGCCGTCAGCCTCCCACCCAGGGTCGATCCCGCGCCATACGCGCACGCCGGCGCGACGTGGTGGATGCCGGAGATCGATCCCGGAACGACGATCGACGCCGTGCGCGGCATCCTCCGCGACGGTCCAGTCTGAGAGGAGGTGATCCGATGATCGTCCTGATCGTGACTGGAGTCATCAGCTTTCTGGCTGTTGCCGCCACCGTGCACGCCACCCGCACCGACGGGTACCGACGCCTGCCCATGCGCTGACCCGACAAGCATCGCCGAGTTGGAAATGGGGCGGGCGATCTCTGGAGCGACACGGTCCAGCTGCGTCTCTCGCTGCTGCAGAGCATCTTCACAACGCCGCGCTTCCGCCTCCGCGCAAGCGAGAACGCCTAACGGGTTCCCCAGCTCCTGCCCCAGGTCGCCGGGGTTGTGTTGGTGGGACCGGCCAGCGAGCCGCTATACCGCTGACCGCCCGCACCCAACGGCCGCTGGCGGGCAGCACGCGCGCATCGAGCCAGGCATCCCGCCGCGTTGCGCGAGCGCAGTGCTAGTACATCGTCCGCTCGTACTCTCGCTCAAGATCCTCATCGATGCGCTGCATCTCAACCTGGCTTGCCGGAGTCGCCCCGGTCTGGTCGCGAATCATCCTCGACAACGACGGTAGCTCTCCTTTGGAGACCTGTTGGGCGGGGTCCCACAGCCGTGAGCGTTTGAAAGCCTTCGCGCAATGCAGGAACACCTCGGACACATCGACCACGAGCGCCACCTTGGGGGGTCGGCCTTTGACAGCCATGGTCCCCAACAGGTGCGGATCCGTCGTGATCGTCGCGTGCCCGTTCACACGAAGCGTGTCGTCGCTGCCCGGGATGATGAACAGCAGTCCCACCGCCGGGTTGCTGAGGATGTTGGTCAGGCTGTCGAGCCGGTTATTGCCGGGTCGGTCGGGGATCGCCAAGGTGCTGGAGTCGACCACACGGACGAAACCGGGAGGGTCGCCGCGGGGACTAACGTCAGCATTGCCGGTTGCGTCCTGCGTTCCGATGCACACGAAAGGCGACCGGTCGATGAAGGCTCGTGCGTGCACGTCCAGTTCAGCGAGAACCTTTTCTTCTGCCAGGGAGGTCACGTCATGGAACAGGCGCCGCAACTGCGATTCATCGCGGATGGCGTGATGGTCCAGCCCGGGAAGGTCGCCGTTGGTCGTCATGACGGAGCTCTCATTCCAAGAGTGGAAGGGTACGTGACAACGACCGATCGAGGGGTGGGGTTCCCTTCCGGTTACGTGCACCTCTATTAGTGGTCTATGTCAACATATCCCACGGACTCGCAAACCGGAACAGTCAGCGTTCGAGCTGAGCGTGCGTCGAAGTGCTGCACACCGCGGATCATGCGAGGTCCGGTGGACGCGGGCCGAGCCGGACGAGACCTTAGATCACTGCATTGGACACCTACTCAAGTCGGGTCGCCGCTTCGGCGGCGGAGCGGGCGGATGCCGCGTCCGAGGCGGCGAGGGCGGCTGCGGCGATCTCGCGAGCGTCGTCGAGAGTGTGCTGCAGCAGGGTGGCTCGCACGTCGGCGAGCGCGGTGGGGGCCATCGACAGACTCGTGGCGCCGAGGCCCACGAGCACGACAGCCAGCAGCGGATCCGCGGCGGCCTCGCCGCAGATGCCGACGGGCTTGCCGTGAGTGCGCCCGGCTTCGCCCACCTCGCGGATGAGGCGGAGCACTGCCGGATGCCACGGGTCCTGGAAGGTGGCCACCGAGCCGAGCAGGCGGTCGGCGGCGAGCGTGTACTGGGTGAGGTCGTTGGTGCCGATCGAGGCGAAGTCGGCGTGCTCGAGGATGTGGCCGGCGAGCAGCGCCGACGAGGGCACCTCGACCATGACGCCCGCGGTCTTGACGCCGTAGTCGCGCGCGATGTCGACGAAGTACTCGGTCTCTTCGACCGTCGCCACCATCGGCGCCATCACCCACAGGTCGGCGTTCGTGGCGGCATCCGCCTCGGCGAGCGCGGTGAGCTGCTCGCGCAGGATGTCTTCACTCGCGCGCAGGGCTCGCAGGCCTCTGAGGCCCAGAGCCGGGTTCTCCTCGTGCGCGTCGTTGAGGAACGCGAGCGGCTTGTCGGCGCCCGCGTCCAGGACGCGCACGACGACCTTCTTGCCGGGGAACGCCGCCAGGAGCCTCGTGTACGCCTCGCGCTGCTGCTCGACGGTCGGCGCCTGGTTCGCGCTCAGGAACAGGAACTCGGTGCGGAACAGCCCCACGCCCTCGGCCCCGAGCGCGACGGCCTCCGCCGCCCCGTCGGCGTTGCCGAGGTTCGCCAGCAGCGGCACCGCGGTCCCGTCGGCGAGGGCGCCGTCGGTGATCGGAGCCGATGCCGCGGCCGCGCGGTCTGCGGCGCGACGGCTCGCGCGATCGAGCTCGTCGGGCGTCGGCGCCGTCGTCACGACGCCGGCGGCGGCATCCACGATCACGGTCTCGCCGTCGCGGAGCCCGGTCGCCGAGGTCGCACCGACGACGGCCACGATCGACTTCTCGCGCGCCAGGATCGCGGTGTGCGAGGTCGGCCCGCCCTCGGTGGTGACCAGCGCCAGCACCTTGTCGAGATCGAGCAGAGCGGTGTCGGCCGGCGCGAGATCCTTCGCGACGAGCACGAACGGATGCCCCGGATCGGGGACGCCCGGAGCCGCCACGCCGCGCAGCCGCGCGATGACCCGCTGCGCGACGTCGTCGAGGTCGGCGGCGCGCTCGCCGAGGTAGCCCCCGAGCGCCGTGAGCTGCTCTCGGAACGACGCGAACGCGTCGAAAACCGCGAACTCGCCGGTCCTGCCCTGTGCCAGTCGCGCGTTCACCTCGTCGGCGAGCGACGGGTCCTCGGCCATCATCGCCTGCGCCTCGAGCACCTCCTGCGCAGCGCCGCCGGCCTGGGCTCCGCGCGCCTCGAGCTCGCGCGCGACGGCGGCCACGGCATCCGTCACCCGCGCCTTCTCCTCGTCGGCGCTGAGCGTGCTCGGCGCATCGGACGGAGCCGGGAGAGGCTCCGCCATGCGCGCGACGGGGCCCTGCGCGATGCCCAGTCCGATTCCGACCCCTCGAAGCTCTGCCATGTCGCTCACTCCGCGTCGTGGTCGGTCGTCAGCAGTTCGGCCAGCGTGTCGAGCGTCGCCTCGGCGCCGTCGCCGTCCGCGGTGAGGGTCACGTAGTCGCCCTGCTCGACGCCCAGCGCGATCACTCCGAGGATGCTCGCCGCGTTCACCGGGCTGCCCGAGCCCTTGGCGACGGTGACGGGGATGCCGGCATCCTTCGCCGCCTGCGCGAACAGCTTCGCCGGACGTGCGTGGAGTCCGTGGGACGAGCCGATGCGGACCGTGCGGGAGATGGGTGGCATATCGTGACCTCTCGATCTTCATTAGCTCGGGGACCCAGCATCGCGACGGCGAGCTGGCAAGTTGCGGACGGTCTCGGTTATGGCGACTCCCTCCGAAACGGTGGATCACCGCCTCGATCCGGAGGACGCGACGCTGACGCACGTTTGTGCGACCAGCGGAGCTCGTCGAACATTCCGACGGTGAACACGACGCGACGCATCTTCCGCGGCCTCGCCGGCGGGTGCGATGCGTGAGCCTATGACGAAACTCCAACGGGGTTCTTGCCTCGAATGAGTAACACGCCCGCGTCACGAGCACGATACTGTCAGCCGCCTTTGTAGGCAACCGAACGCCGAGGGGGCCACACCCGTTCGGTTCGTTCTGCGTGACGTCGGATGCCAGCACACCCTCCGCAATGTGGAGAGCGCTGTTCAACTCGTTGAGTGCCGGACCGAGGGGAAACCCCGGAGAGCCTCGGACGTCCTCGCGCTCCGAGATTCGGAAATGTTCATAACGATAGTTGCGGCGGTTCGAATCGAAAGGTATATTCCTCGTGAACGCGGGCCTGTTACTCATGCGAGGCAAGAACCCCGTCGCAACTCCGTGTCGGAGTTGACGAACTCACTCCCGGTGGCGAAGCCGCCTCCCGAAGTGTCTCTCCTCGCATGTCCGTGCAACCGTTCGCACGTCTCCACTGACCTCGCGGACCTCGTACGAGAGTCGTCAGCATCCGAACGCGGGTTCCGTCCCACTGTTCCATTGGAGATGCTCATGGCTGAGACAGTCCGCAACTACCCGAAACTCGCCAGCGAGATTCTTGATCTTGTCGGCGGCGAAACCAACGTCCGCGCCGCGTCGCATTGCGCAACGCGTCTGCGGCTCGTCCTGAACGACACCCCCGCAGACGCGAAAGAACGAGTCGCAGCTCTGCCTGGCGTGATTACCGTCATCGAGGCCGGCGGACAGTTCCAGGTCGTCATCGGCTCTCATGTGGCCGAGGTGCATGAAGCGCTGACGAAGGACCGCAACCTCGAGACCGACGTGAAGGCATCTGCGCCAAAGGCTTCTCTCCTCAGCCGCTTCATCGCGATGATGTCGGCGGTGTTCGCGCCGTTTCTGTACATCCTGGCCGCCGGGGGGCTGCTACAAGGTGCGCTGATCGTCATCCGATTGATTTGGCCGGGCTTCACGGGGACTGGAACGGACCTCGTCCTCTCGATGATCTCGTGGTCCCCATTCGTCTTTCTTCCGATCCTCATTGCGATCACTGCGTCGAAGCACTTCCGAGTCAGCACGCTGATCGCGGTGCTCTGCTGCGCGGCGCTGGTCAGCCCCGGCTGGGCGGACCTGGCCGCCCGCGTTGAAGGCGGTGAGCCTCTCGATCTGTTCGGTCTTGCACTGAACGCCACCACCTACACGGCGACCGTGCTGCCCGCGCTGCTGCTCGTGTGGCTGTTGTCCTATCTTGAGCCGTTCCTCAACCGCTACCTCCGGGGGGTGGCTCGGTCCATCCTGGTGCCGCTGGTGTCAGTGCTCCTCCTGGTGCCGCTGGTGCTCCTCGTCATCGGGCCGCTGTCGGCCGCGGGAGCCGCTGGTGTCGCCGACGGGTACAACTGGCTGGTGGAAGCTGCACCGGTGGTTGCGGCTGGCCTTATCGGCGGGTTCTGGCAGATCGTGGTGATCTTCGGCGTCCACTGGGGCTTCACCCCGTTCGTGCTGAACAACTTCGAACGCTTCGGCGAGGACTCTTTCCAGGCATTCCAGACCGCTGCCGTCGTTGCACAGGTCGGCGCCGCACTGGGCGTGTTCCTCAAGACGCGGAGCAAGGAAATGCGTGGAGTCTCCGGTGCGGCGACCGTCACTGGCATCTTCGGCATCACCGAGCCGACAATCTACGGTGTCACTCTTCGGCTCAAGCGCCCCTTCATCATCGCGTGCATCACCGGTGCCGCCGGTGCCATCATCATGGCGCTGTTCGGGACCCGCTACTACGCCTTCGCCGGCCTTCCGAGCCTGCTCACCATCGTGAACGCCATCAACCCGGAGAATCCGGCCTCGTTCATCGGCATGGTCATCGGTGTGGGTGTCGCGTTCATCGGCGCCGCGGTGCTTTCGTACTTCATCGGGTTCAAGGACATCCCTGACCCCAGCCTCGGCGACGGTAGGGCGCCGACGACTGATGACGATGCCACCTCGCGGTTCGCCGACGCGATTGCTTCGGCGGACGGGCAGCTGGTGGTGGCCAACCCGATCTCCGGCACAGTCTTGCCCCTGGATCGCACACCTGACGACGCGTTCGCCACAGGCGCTATGGGTGCAGGCGTGGCTATCGACCCCGCGGAGGGCCGTGTAATGGCACCATTTGACGGAACGGTGGCGGCCGTGTTCCCAACGAAGCATGCAGTCGGTCTCATCTCCAACGACGGGCTAGAGGTCCTCATCCATATCGGGATCAACACGGTCCAACTTCAGGGCTCACACTTCACCGCCCACGCGAAGGTCGGCGACGAGGTGACCGCGGGTGACCTCCTCGTCGAGTTCGACGCCGATGCGATCCGAGATGCCGGCTACTCGCTGATCACTCCCGTCATCGTCACCAATGAAGACTCCTACAGCGGCTTTGTCGCCGCGCCCGGCGGGCAACTGGATGCAGGCCAGCCTGTGCTCGTCGCCACCCGCGCCTGAACGACCCACGACTACTGCAAGCAAAAGGAAACGAAGAATGAGCAGACTCCCCGAAGATTTCCTCTGGGGCGGAGCCGTTGCAGGACACCAGGTCGAAGGTGGTTGGAACGCCGGCGGCAAAGGCCCAAGCATCGTCGATGTACTCACTGCCGGCGCGCACGGCGTCCCTCGACGCATCACCGAAACGGTCGAGACAGACGAGTCCTACCCGAACCACGTCGCCGTCGATCACTACCACCGGTTTCGCGAGGATGTCGCCCTCTTCGCAGAAATGGGACTGAAGTGCTTCCGCACCTCCATCCAATGGGCTCGCATCTTCCCGCTGGGTGACGAGATTGAACCCAACGAGGAAGGGCTGGCCTTTTACGACGCGCTCTTCGACGAGTTGCTCAAGCACAACATCCAGCCCGTCGTCACCCTCTCCCACTTCGAGATGCCGCTGCACTTGGCCCAGAAGTACGGCGGCTTCCGCAATCGCGCGCTGGTGGAGTTCTTCGAGCGCTTCGCACGCGTCTGCTTCGAACGCTTCGGGTCCAAGGTGCGCTACTGGATGACGTTCAACGAGATCAACAACCAGTTCGACACCCGAAATCCGCTGTACCTGTGGACCAATTCCGGGGTCCGCCTGGCGCCCGACGAGGACCCGCGGGCAGTTGTGCTTCGCGTCGCCCACAACGAGCTCCTGGCATCCGCGCTCGCCGTCAAGGCTGCTCACGAGGTGAACCCCGACTTGCAGGTCGGCGGCATGGTGTCGTTCGTGCCGATCTACCCTCACTCCTGCGATCCGCAGGACATTGAGGCGGCACAGGTCGCCAACCGCAGCCGCTACTTCTTCTTCGACGTGCACGCCCGCGGGCACTATCCGGCGTACGCGGTCCGCGAGCGGGAGAAGCACGGGTATGACATCGGGTGGGAGGACGGCGACGCCGAGATCCTCGCCGCCGGGAAAGTGGATTACCTCGGCCTCAGCTACTACATGTCCACGACGGTGAAGGCCGGCGCGCACACCGATGAGCTGAGCGCCGCAGGCGGCCTGCCGAACTCGGTCCCGAACCCCTACATTGCTGAGAGCGACTGGGGATGGCCAGTGGATCCGGTCGGTCTGCGCTACTCCCTGAACGTTCTCACCGAACGCTACGAGCTACCGCTGTTCATCGTCGAAAACGGCTTCGGCGCCATCGACGAAATCAACGACGACGGCTCTATCGACGATGACGCGCGAATCGAGTACCTCCGTGCGCACATCGAACAGATGGAATTGGCGGTCATCGAAGACGGTGTCGACCTCATCGGGTACACCCCGTGGGGGATCATCGACATCGTGTCGTACACCACAGGTGAGTACAAGAAACGGTACGGGATGATCTACGTCGACCGTCACGACGATGGCACCGGCACCTTCGACCGCGCGAAGAAGAAATCCTTCGGGTGGTACGCCGATGTCATCAAAGCAGGCACCGTCGCACAGACGCGCTAAGCGCGAACGGCAGTCTCAACGGTGAGTTTGTCGCAGCTCCAAGGCACGAAGGATCAGGGATGCAAAGTCGCACAGGAACGCTGGTTCGCGTTCTGAACAACAATGCAATCTTGGTAGATGCGTCTGGCGACCGCGTCATCCTCCTCGGGCGGGGGATCGGTTTCGGTAAGCACCTCGGCGATGTGATCAGCATCTCCGACGCGTCGGAAATCTTCGCTCCGTCCAACGCTTTGGAGCTGCGACAGCTCGCAGAGTTCGCGCGCGAGATCCCGTGGGACGTCTTTCGTGTTGCGCGGCGTGCGCTCGAAAACGCGCGTGACCAACAGCGGCCAACCAATCAGGCACTGCTCCTTTCTGTCGCCGATCACCTCCACTACGCCCTCGAGCGAGCTCGAACGGGGACCAAGGTGGACTTCCCGCTTCGGTGGGAGATCGCGCAGCTCTATCCGCACGAGATGAAGCTGGGTCAGGAGACCGTCGACCTTGCGAACGTCCTCCTCGGAGGCGAGACCCGGCTTGACCCTGACGAGGCGACCGCGTTCGCGATGCACTTCGTTAATGCGCAGTTCGCGGCCACCGATCTTTCCCACACGGTGGCCATGACGACGTCACTTCACGACGTCGTCAAGGTCGTCGAAGAGGCGTTTGGGCCGGCCGCCACAGCCGACCCCACCAGCGTCGCCCGCTTCATTACGCACCTGCGCTACCTATTCGCGAGAGTGACGACACGCACGCAGATCGCCGAAGCGCCATCGGTGCTGCTCACAGCCGTCCGCGACGCGTATCCGGAGGTTGCCGCCGCGACCGACCAAGTGCGGGAGGTTGTCGAGCGCGGCGGGGAGAAGCTCAGCGACGCTGAGGTGTGCTACCTCGACATCCACCTTTCTCGCCTCTGGAGTCTGGCGAACAGCGGCGAAGCGGACAGGCTTGCGCCTGCCCCGAGACCTCCGACGAGCGACACCACGTAGGCTGCCGCCGGGTACGCAATGCTCATGCCGGCAATGGGAGCGCGCGAGGTCCAGGCAGGCAGAGTGCGGTCACCTGAGCCAAGTCCGCGTCCGCAATCACATCACAGATGAAAGGTGTCACTGTGTACGCAATCGCAAGCGCTGCCGCCCCGCCGCATGGGAAACCCGGCGGCGCGATCCTCGACCGCGTCCGGGCGACCTGAAGTGCGGCTCGCCATTGCCGGCGCCGGGCAGATCGTGGCCGACTTCCTCCCGTACGCCGCAGATGTTCCCGGCCTGACGCTCGCCGCGATCTTCGGCAATCCCCGCCGCTATGACAAGCTCCGCGCTCTCGCCACCGCCTACGACATCGGCACCGTTCACACCGATTACGACGCTTGCCTCGCTGACCCGCACGTCGACACGATCTGGGTAGCCTTGCCCAACGCGCTTCACTTCGAGTACTCACATCGAGCGCTGCTGGCTGGCAAACACGTCGTGTGCGAGAAACCGTTCGTGTTGCGAGTGGATGAGCTCGCTGAATTGCGAAGGGTCGCAACCGAGCGCGGCCTGATTCTCGTTGAGGCCATCAGCAACCAGTACCTGACGAATGTGAGGGCGATGCGCGAGCACCTGGCTGAGCTCGGAGACCTGCGGCTGGTGCAGTGCGAGTACTCGCAGTACTCATCCCGGTACGACGCATTTCGCGAGGGGACAGTCCTCCCGGCTTTCGACCCGGCGATGGGAGGCGGCGCTCTCATGGACCTCGGCATCTACGCTCTCCACCTGGTGGTGGGCCTGCTGGGGCGGCCGGAAGATGTCACCTACGTCGCACATGTGGAACGCGGCGTAGACACCTCCGGTGTCGCCGTGCTCCGCTACAACCACGCGACAGCCGTCTGCATCTGCGCCAAGGACTCCGCCGGACCCTCTCGAACGAAGCTGCAGGGAACCGACGGTGTCATCATCATGGACGGCACCCCGAACGAAGTTCCGTCGTTCGACCTCCGGCTTCGAGGCGCGGAGTCGCGACTTATCGCCGACAACCTCCATCCCCACCGCATGGTCGAAGAGTTCCGTGCGTTCGTCCGGATGGTCGATACCGCTGATCTCGCTGAGCGGGACCGTCGCCTGGATCACAGCGAGATCGTGCTCGACGTCGCCACCGCCGCCCTCGCATCAGCCGGCATCGTGCTCGGGTGACCTGGGCATCAGTACAAGCCGTTCGACCCGGAAGGAACTCACAATGATGAAACAAATCCCTGGTATCTCCGCACGGTTCCGGCCGTACCCAGACGGCCGATGGAAGGTCGACGAGACCGGTCGGATCACCGTGACGAGCATCCCTGGCACCGACATCTTCACTGACCCGGGCGGAGAGGACTCACAGGTCACCTCGACCACCCTTCACAGCGCAGCCACACTCCTCACTGATGCGCCGTCGGGGGATTTCCAGCTGAGCGCCCGGGTGAGCGTCGGCTTCTCGGATACCTTCGACGCCGGGGTTCTCTTCCTCCGACACAACCGCGACACGTGGGCGAAGCTTTGCTTCGAATACTCTCCGCAGGGCGAGCCGATGATCGTCAGCGTCGTGAACGACAGGGTGTCCGACGACGCGAACGCTTTCACCGTCGACTCCCGAAGCACCCACCTACGGATCTCTCGAAAAGGCAGAGTGTTCGCATTCCATGCCTCCCAGGACGGCAAACGGTGGACCTTCGTGCGGGCATTTGCGTTCCCCGATGCCGACTCGTCGCTTGAGGTGGGGTTTGAAGCGCAATCGCCGCACGGCGACGGGTGTGACGTCACCTTCGAGGACCCCGTCCTGACGGCGACCTCCATCACCGACTTCCGCGACGAGACCTGACGGGTCTGGCCGACTCGGGCCCCGCCCGGTCCCTGCTTTCCCGCGAGAACCCTCAGGCGGGTCGAGGCGCCGGACGAGCCGAGTGCATGAGCTCCGGCGGGGAGCCCTGGGGCCGAGCTAGCGCGAGATAAAACCCTGCCGCCTCGGCACGTGTATGTACACCGATCTTCCGGTAGATGCTCGAAATGTGGAACTTGACCGTATTCTGACTGATTCGCAAATCGGTGGCGATGTCTCGATTGCGGTGACCGGCAGCGATGCCTTGCAGCACATCGATTTCCCGCGGCCGCAAGGTGGCAGCAAGGGGATGCCCTGAAGTGAGGAGATGAGGTGGGTCTAGGGGGATGGTGATCGCCATCTCGGTGCCCCAGCCCGGCGTCGCGTGGACGACCAAGGTGCCACCCAAGGCCCCCACCCGGCGGCGGACGAGTTCGAATTGCGTGCCGTCCGAGGTCGGTTCTCCGCTGCCGTCGTCGCGCATCTCGACGAGCAGGTTGCTTCCATCACAGTCCCACTTGACACGCACTCTTCTGACGTCCGACCGATCTACAAGCGCGAGGATCGAACCCCGCACCACAGCGCGGGCGCCTTGGGCGACCTCGCTGGGGAGCGGCCGGCCGTCTTCGGGTGGCTCGACGAATTGCACGTCGATATCGCGATGCCGTGTGAACGGCCGGATATCCTCCCGGAGCCGGTTGAACGCGGTGGTGACCGGCTCCTCCGTCACAGTTCTGATCCGAGCGCTCGCTCTCCTGAGCCGTGAGATCCCGTTGGCGGCGATGCTCGTTGCTGTGAGGCGCGCAGCCCGATCTCCTAGTGAAGTCGACCGGAGAGCGGCCAGCAGTGATGCAAGGGTGGTCGAGTACTCGTCAGCGAGCTCAGCGAGCGCATCCATGCGCTCACCCGACGACTCTCGGGCAAGCTGAAGGTAGTCCGGCGGCGCTGCGTCGGCGAGGTCCTGGACGCGCAGCGCCACCACGTTCCATACTTGCGCGGCTCGCTCAATGCGCGCGCCTCGGCCGGTAGGGCCGGAGTCGTCAAGCTCCTCGCCGTGAAACGGGTTGGCCATGATCACCAATGCTCCGTTGCCCGACACCAATTGAAGTGACGGCAGGGATTTCCCGGCGACCAAGAGGTCCGTAAGCCGGCTGGAGTTGGGGCCAAGGCTCCGCCGATGCTCGTCCAAGTCGAGCAGCGACAGTGATTCGGCGAACTCTCGGTCGCCGGCGCTCGACACATGTCCGCCGGTGGCGCTGGCCGACAGGAGGAGCAGAGCGTCATGCGGTACGAACTCGGCAAGCAGGCGTGACAGGAGATTGGGAAGCTCCGTGACAGGCGAGGCGACAACCTCGGCCAGGTCTCGCAGAGTGTCCTCAGTGCAGCGATGTCCACCGTCGGGCATGGCCTCACTCTAGAGCCGAACCGCCCGTTCGGGTAGGTCAAACAGCCCCTCCGGGGAATGGCAGCCCCGGGCATCTCACGGCAAGGTCGATTCTGCCGGGACCCGCACCGGCCCGACTCAACGCTGAGAGGACGAGTATGTCTGGGAACAAGGCCGTCGCATATAAGGGCCCCGGGATCGTCGAGGTAGTCGACACCGCTTATCCGGAGTTCGAACTAAAAGACGGGCCCGGCGTGAACCCGGCGAACGTCGGACGGAAGGTGCCCCACGGCGCGATCCTCCGCACGGTGTCGACCAACATCTGCGGTTCTGACCAGCACATGGTGCGAGGTCGTACCACCGCCCCTGAGGGACTTGTTCTCGGACACGAGATCACCGGCGAGGTCGTGGAGGTGGGGCCTGATGTCGAATTCATCAAGGTCGGTGACATTGTCTCGGTCCCGTTCAACATCGCCTGCGGACGCTGTCGGAACTGCAAGGAGGGCAAGACCGGTATCTGCCTGAACGTCAATCCGGATCGGCCGGGAAGCGCCTACGGCTATGTCGACATGGGTGGATGGGTCGGGGGGCAGGCCGAGTACGTGCTGGTCCCGTACGCGGACTGGAACCTGCTGAAGTTCCCTGACCGTGACCAAGCACTGGAGAAGATCCTTGATCTGACGATGCTCTCCGACATTTTCCCGACTGGTTTCCACGGCGCGTACACCGCAGGTGTCGGGCCGGGTGCCACGGTCTACATCGCGGGCGCCGGCCCGGTGGGACTCGCTGCCGCCGTCGGTGCGCAGCTCCTCGGTGCGGCCGTCGTCATCGTTGGGGACCTCAACGAGGAGCGGCTCGCTCAGGCGCGTTCGTTCGGCTGCGAGACGGTCGATGTATCCGAGGGCGACCCCAAAGACCAGATCGATCAGATCCTCGGTGTCCCCGAAGTGGACTGCGGCGTCGACGCGGTGGGCTTCGAGGCGCGCGGACACGGATCCGATGCGTCGCACGAAGCGCCTGCGACGGTCCTGAACTCCCTCATGGACCTCACTGCCGCCGGCGGCGCTCTCGGAATCCCCGGGCTGTATGTCACGGGCGACCCGGGCGGAATCGATGAAGCCGCCAAGACGGGATCCCTTTCGCTGCGACTCGGTCTGGGCTGGGCCAAGTCGCTTAGCTTCACCACTGGTCAGTGCCCGGTCATGCGGTACAACCGGCAACTGATGATGGCCATCCTTCACGACAAGGTTCAGATCGCCCAGGCGGTCAACGCCACGCCTATCACGCTTGAAAAAGCTCCTGCCGGATATGCGGACTTCGATAAAGGCGCGGCCCGCAAGTACGTCCTCAACCCCAACGGATACATCGCGGCCTGAACACACTAACCCGGATCCGGGACCGCCGGCATCCAACTTCCAGAAAGGAAAAGACATGACCGTTACCCTCGAGGACGCCCGTCGCGTTATCGCCGCCGCCGAGAAACGCGCCGACGAGATCGGCCAGCCCATGAACATCGCCGTAGTTGACGCCGGAGGCAACCTCGTCTCCCACGTCCGTCAGGACGGTGCGTGGATCGGCAGCATCGAAATCTCCATCAGCAAGGCGTGGACGTCGAAGGCATTCGACATCTCGACCAAGGACCTGGGCGACAACTCCCAGCCGACCCAGCAATTCTTCGGCATCCACACCACCAACGCCCACGGCCGCGGTGTCGCCATTTTCGCAGGCGGCGTTCCGCTCAGCCGCGACGGTAGGGTCGTCGGCGCCATCGGGGTCAGCGGAGGCTCCGGCGAACAGGACCAGACCGTCGCTGAGGCTGGCGCCGCCGCGCTGTGACCTGACCGCGCAGGTGGGGCATGCCCGTGCCCCACCTGCGCCCTACGCGAAGCTAGACATGGCGACGAAGCCTCCGAAGAACGACATCGACGAGACCTGCGTGCACGTCACGCGGCCGAGAAGGACGCCGTGGGCGTGCCCGCGGTGCTGCACGCCCTGAGATTGCGAACGCGCAGATGGGCGCGGACTCGGCACTCGACTAACACATGGTTGTTCCCGACCTCGTTGCGGTATGCCTGTCGCATTCCGCAAGAACGGACTACGATGCGGGGGGTGGGAAGTGTCGAGCCCTACGAATCGAAGGCGGGCCGCCGGTATCGGGTGCGCTACCGCCGTCCGGACAATACGCAGACGGACAAGCGTGGGTTTCGCACGAAGCGGGAAGCGGAGGCCTTCTTGGCAACTGTGGAGGCTTCGAAGCTTCGTGGCGAATGGGTGGATCCCGCGCGATCGCGGGTCCGCTTCGCGGAGATTGCTGAGGCTTGGTATGCCAGCAAGATCCGTGTGAAGCCGACCACATTGTCCGGCTATCGAAACTCGCTCGACAAGCATGTGCTCCCGGGATGGGGCAGTGTGCGGATCGTCGACATCGATCACGCTCATATTCAGTCTTGGGTGAGGCAGCTTTCGACGGCGCTGTCTGCGTCGTCGACGCGCCAGGTCTTCCTCGTCCTGTCCGAAGTGCTTGCATTCGCGGTTCGCGATGGCCGCCTCGCCCGCAATGTTGCCGCTGACGTTGAGCTTCCAAGACTGTCCAAGTCAGAGCGGCACTACCTGAGCCACCTGCAGGTCCATGAACTGGCCGATGAAGTCGGGGAGTGGGGAACCCTGGTGAGGTTCTTGGCGTATAGCGGACTGCGCTGGGGTGAGGCTGCAGCGTTGCGTCCCGCCGACGTCGATCTGGCGAACCGTCTCGTGCACGTGCGGCGTGCTGTCGCCGACGTTCGCGGCGCGTTGGTTTGGGGGACACCGAAGACGTATGAACAACGCGTTGTGCCATACCCGTCGTTGCTCGACGAGGGAATGCGCGACCGCGTCGTCGGTGGGCGAAAGGATCTTGTCTTCTCCACGCGGGAGGGAGCGGTTCTCCGGGGAGGGAACTTCCGCCGTCGCGTGTTCGCGCCGGCCATTGCACGGCTGCGTATCGCTTCGTCGGACAGCTTTCCGCTCATCACTCCCAATGACCTGCGCCACACCGCCGCGAGCCTCGCGATCTCCGCGGGGGCGAACGTAAAGATCCTGCAGCGGATGCTCGGGCACGCTTCAGCCGCGATGACGCTAGACGTCTACGCAGATCGGTCGCTCGGACAAGACAACACTGCAATAAGCATCAAGGAGGGTTGCATGGCAGGCAAGTCCGAGCTGTTCAAGGACTCATCGGATGGTTATCGCTTTCGACTGAAGGCTGGGAACGGAGAAGTCATCGCGACTTCCGAGTCGTACACCTCGAAGTCGGCGGCGCAGAACGGCATCGACTCGGTGAAGTCCAACGCAGGTTCGCCGGTGGTCGATCTGACGTAGCAGTCACCCGCCACGTTGTTCAGGGCCGCGTTCGTGCCCACCCCGTGCCCACGAACGAGACGGAACGCGGCGGGCTCAAGTCGGTGAATAGGCGCGATGGGCGATGAATGATCCGCGAAATTTCGCGGAAGCTGTGTCGAACCGGATCGAATCAGCTTGAGAAGGAACGGTTCCGACGGAGTTCAAATCCCTCCGTCTCCGCCATATTCCGGCTGTTTCACCCTCGTTCTGCGACGTGGTCCCGGCGGGTTTGTTCCCGATCTGGCTGATTTCTTCCGAGATGTGGGCACGGCGTGGGCGACTCAGATATCCGCCGTCATCGGCTTCTCGGATGATGGTCGCGCTCGGCGCCATGCACCCCCGGACAGGCCATATGGGCTCGTCGAGGGAGCGACGCTCGGAGAGGCGACCTCGTCACTCAGCGACTGCGGCCCCTCTTGTGAGCGCCTCTCGACTGCGCTAGACACGGACTGACAGCCCCGGTACACGTGCACTGACCGAGTGACAGATTGGGGATCCTCGCCTCATGTCCGCGCCGACCGAAATCGCGGCGACCTCCAAACTCAACCTTCCCGCGCTGACGGCGATGGTGGTCGGCTCGATGGTGGGGGCCGGCGTGTTCCAGCTCCCGGCGCGCTTCGCCACCCAGACGGGCGTCTACGGCGCACTCATCGCGTGGACGATCGCGGGTCTCGGGATGCTGACCCTCGCACTGGTCTTCCAGACCCTCGCGGTTCGCAAGCCGCAGCTCGACAACGGCGTGTACGTCTATGCGCGGGAAGGATTCGGTCTATATCCCGGCTTCCTCTCGGCCGTCGGGTTCTGGGCCTCCACGTGCGCGGGGAACGCGTTCTATTGGGTGCTGATCATGACCACCCTTTCGCAGCTGTTCCCCGAGTGGCGTTCGGTTCTGGGAAACGGTGACACCTGGCCCGCCTTCTTCATCTCGGCGGCGGCGGTCTGGGGCTTCTTTCTGCTGATCCGGCGCGGCGTGAAGGAAGCCGCTGCGGTCAACTTCATCGTGACCGTCGCCAAGCTGGTCCCGCTCGGCCTCTTTCTGGTGCTCGTGCTCTTCTTCGTGCGCTGGGACGTGTTCGTCGGGAACCTCACAGGCGGATACGACGTCCCTGGGGGCGACTCGCTGTTCGCGCAGGTGCAGGGAACCATGCTGATCACGGTCTTCGTGTTCCTGGGGATCGAGGGCGCCAGCGTCTACTCGCGATACGCGAAGAAGCGGGAACACGTCGGCAAGGCGACCGTTCTCGGGTTCCTGTCGGTTCTGGCGCTCTTCGCGTCGATCTCCATCCTGTCGTACGGGATCCTGCCGAGAGCCGAGCTCGCAGAGCTCCAGCAGCCGTCCGTCGGCGGTGTCCTCGAGGCGGCGGTCGGGCCGTGGGGCGGCGCCTTCATCCGCGTCGGACTGATCATCTCCGTGCTCGGTGCCTACTTGGCATGGCAGCTCCTTGCCGCGGACGTCGTATACGCCGCCGCGAAGGACGACGACCTGCCACGCCACTTCGCGATCCTCAACCGCCGCCAGGTTCCCGAGCGTGCCGTGCTGTGGACGTCGGTCTTCGTCACCGTCATCCTGTTCGTCGTCCAGTTCGTCGACGACGCCCTGGACTTCACGCTGGACCTGACAGCCGCGCTGGCCCTTGCTCCGTATGCGCTTGCCAGCGCGTACGCCTTGAAGATCGCGATAACCCGAGACGGATACGGCCAGCACGCGGACGGTCGGACCCGCGATCTCGTGATCGCGGGCATCTCGACGATCTACACGGTGTTCCTCATCTGGGTCGCGGGGTACGTCTTCCTGTTCCTCGCCTGCATCCTGCTGGCTCCTGCGACCATCCTCTACATCATCGCGCGCAGGCAGCAGAACGAGCGGGTCTTCACTCGCCCTGGAATCGCCGTCTTCGCCGCGGTACTCGTGTTCGCCGTCGTAGGCGTCGTCCTGCTCGCAACAGGGGCCGTTCAGATCTGACCGCGCATCACCGCCCCCGAGAGGAGAAACCCCATGCCCCCCGTCACGTACGGCGTGCATTCCGAGGTGGGAAAGCTCAACAAGGTCCTCGTATGCCGCCCGGGACTCGCGCACGAGCGGCTCACGCCGAGCAACAACGACGCCCTCTTGTTCGACGACGTCCTGTGGGTTCAGAACGCGAAACGCGACCACTACGACTTCGTCCTGAAGATGCGGGACCGCGGCGTCGAGGTCGTCGAACTCCATGATCTCCTCGCGGAGACCCTCGCTGTGCCCGGTGCGAAGGACTGGCTCCTGGATCGGACGGTCCACCCGAACGGAGTGGGAACCGGCCTTGTCGCCGACACTCGTGCATACCTGGAATCGCTCGACGACACGACCCTCTCCGAACACCTCATCGGCGGCCTGTCGACCCGGGAACTGCCCGACAACTTCCGGCCCGGCTATGTCGCGCTCGCCCGGGAATCCAGCGGCGCCAACGAATACCTCCTTCCGCCGCTTCCGAACACCATCTACACGCGCGACACGACGTGCTGGATCTTCGGCGGACTGACGCTCAACCCCCTCTACTGGCCTGCGCGTCACGACGAGACGCTCTTGATGAAGGCGATCTACGAGTTCCATCCCGAGTACACGGCGAACACGGTGTGGTGGGGCGACCCCGAACTCGATTGGGGACACGCCACGCTCGAGGGCGGCGATGTCATGCCTGTCGGCAACGGAGCCGTGTTGATCGGGATGAGCGAGCGCACATCACGACAGGCGATCACCCAGGTCGCCGCGAAGCTGTTCGAAGCCGGTGCCGCGGAACGCGTCGTCGTCGCGGGCATGCCGAAGCTGCGCGCTGCCATGCACCTGGATACCGTGTTCACTTTCGCCGACCGCGACCTCGTCACGTACTATCCGGACATCGTCGACGGCATCCACACGTTCTCCCTACGCCCTGCCGACGACGGGGGAGTGGAGGTCACCGAAGAGAGCGAGCCGTTCATCGAGGTCGTGGCCGATGCGCTCGGCCTCGCGAAGCTCCGAACGGTCGAGCCCGGCGGTGGCTGGTACGCCGGCGAACGTCAGCAGTGGGACAGCGGCAACAACGCGGTCGCGGTCGAACCCGGCGTGGTCTTCACGTACGACCGGAACACTCACACGAACACGCTTCTGCGCAAGGCCGGCGTGGAGGTCATCACCATCGTCGGTGCCGAGCTCGGGCGTGGGCGTGGAGGCGGCCATTGCATGACCTGTCCGATCTCGCGCGACCCCGTCACCTTCTGAAGCGGCGACGGCGGATGCACCGCGCGCGTGCGAGGCGGAAGGCCAGGCTGCGACAAGCGCGACGCGCGCTGACGGGGATGGTGTCGGGGCAGCCTCAGCTGACGCCGATCGAGCCGAGGTCCGCACCCGCCCTTTCGCCGCGGATCAGCCGTTGGGGAATCCTTACGGGAGGCGTCCTGGCCCAGGGAATCGCACAGCTGGCGACCTTCTTCGTGGCGTACTTCGGCGCCGTGCCGTCGCTCGTGAATGCCGTCATCCACCCGTACGAGGAGGCAGCGTCGCCACGAGAGCTCGCGCTCGCCGCGTTCTGGTTCGCCGTCCTCCTCGTATCGCTGCTGGTCGTCGTCCTCATGAACCGGTTCGCCCGCTACATGCATCAGTGGTGGCTGGGTGAGGTGGCCGCTCGCGTCGCCGCGCACTACGACGTGCCATGGCCACTGATCTCGAAGGCGACGCGGTACAAGCCGCTCGCGACGCCGTACTGGCCGACGCGGAACCGAATCGTCCGACTGCACGACAAGCGCGGCTGGCTCTCCGGCGAGCCGACCATCGAGATTCTCGTGCCTGCCAGGCCGGATCGGCGCATGGTCGTCGCCGTTCGCAGACAGGCGGCCGCCGCCTCGGCGCGCGGCGAGGCGTTCGACGATGGATGACCGGCGATCAGGGCACCTCGCCTGCGTCGTGGCCGCCGCGCAGGCTTCGCGCGGATTCGGCTGAGAGGAGAGGCAGGTCATGGATGACTCCGCCGGCGCATGGCCGGTGTTCTGGCTCGAGTTGGCGGGCGCCATCCTGGTCGCCGCCGTGGCGTCTGTCGCCGTGATCGTCGTGCTGAGCCTGGTCGGCCGGAGGAGTCGCTTGGCGGCCGAGCTCGCGAGGCGTACTCGATGGCCGCTCCTGGTGACTCTGCCGCTGATCGCTGCAGCGCTTGTGACGGCCTATCTTCCCGACCCGGCGTGGAGCGCCTTCCTCGGGCACGCCCTGGTGATCACGGTCATCGCCAGCGGAGCGTGGCTCGTGGCGTCAGCATTCCTGGCGGGCGTCGACTACCTGGTAGCGAGGTCGGACGTGCCGGCGACCGACTCGGCTGACGCGCGCCGGAGCAGAACGCAGCTGTCGGTCTTGCGGCGGCTGGGGCTCGTCGTGATCATCGTCGTCGCCATCGGGGCGATCCTGATGACGTTCGAGGGCGTGCGGGCGATCGGCGTGAGCCTCCTGGCGTCGGCGGGAATCATCTCCGTCGTCGTCGGTCTCGCGGCGCAATCGACGCTCTCGAACCTGTTCGCGGGTGTGCAGCTCGCGTACAGCGAGGCGATCCGAGTCGGCGACGTGGTGGTCGTCGAAGGCCAGTGGGGTCGCGTGCACGACATCACGCTCAGCTATGTCGTCGTGGTGACGTGGGACCGACGGGTGCTGGTGCTCCCGTGCACGAGGTTCACCACCGCCCCCTTCGAGAACTGGAGCAAGATCGCCCCCGACCTGTCGGGACCGGTCGAGCTCGACCTCGACTGGCAGGCGTCGGTTCCGGCGCTGCGCGAACGGCTCGACGGGATTCTGGAGGCAACCCAACTGTGGGACGGCGAGGTCGCCCGAGTGCATCTCACCGAGGCCATGGGGGGCGTCCTTCGAGTCCGCATCCTGGTGAGCGCGGCCGATCCACCCACGCTGTGGGAGCTCAGATGTCACGTCAGAGAGTCGCTCGTGGAGTGGATTCGCGATGACCACCCCGAGTGGATCGTCCGGCACAGGCTGCTGGCGTCGCCGTACACGTAGCCGACTCCTTGAGCGAGGCCATGTTGCTGCGCGTTCCGTGGACCGGCCACGACAACACGCGCGGCGTGGTTCGCACCCGGCGGCGGCTCCATCCCTAGACCGGTCGCCGGCTCCGTTCGAGGGCGGGCACGGGCAGCTCGAGCCGGCGCGCCCGACGTGCGCGATAGACAGTGAGACCGACATGAAGTACAGTAATATTGCACATTGCACATGGTTCAGGCGGGACGCCTGCCGACTAGACAGGAGATTCGATGCCCTCGACTCAGCCTTGGCATGGCGTCAACGTCGCCACCACCCTCCCGATCGATCCCGACTTCTCCGTCAACTACGACGCTTTCGGTGAACACGTCCGGTTCCTGACATCCAACGGTGTCGATGGGATCATCCCGAATGGCTCGCTGGGGGAGTATCAGACGCTGACCGAGGACGAGCGCCGACAGGTCGTGGAGACCGCGTTCGCGGCAGCTGACGGTGCTGTCGTGATCCCGGGCGTCGGTGCCTATGGCGCCCTGGAGAGCGTCCGTCACACCGAGCACGCTGCTGAGCTGGGCGCACCCGCCGTCATGCTCCTCCCACCCAACGGGTACCGCGCCGGCGACGATGAGGTCATCGACCACTACCGTCGCGTCGCCGCCGTCGGCGTCCCGGTTCTGGCCTATAACAACCCCATCGACACGAAGGTCGATCTGCGACCGGAGCTGTTGGCCCGGCTCTACGCGGAGGGACTCATCGTGTCGGTGAAGGAGTTCTCGGGCGATGTACGCAATTCGTACGCCATCCGCGAGCAGGCGCCGGGGCTCGATGTCTCCATCGGCAGCGACGACGTGGTGTTCGAACTCGGTATCAACGGTGCCAAGGGCTGGGTGGCCGGATATCCGAATGCCATTCCGCAGTCCACCGTCGAACTGTACAAGCTGTCCACCTCCGACGACCCGGAGCAGTGGCGACGCGCACACGAGATCTACCGTGACCTCCACCCCCTGCTGCGCTGGGATTCCAAGGTCTGGTTCGTCCAGGCCATCAAGCTGTCGCAGCAGGTCGCGGGGGTCGCGCCGGCGGGCATCACAACCCGGCCGCCGCGCCTTCCCCTGCCCGCCGAGGTGCAGGCTCAGATTATCTCCGACACCGAGGCCGTGCTCGCCAAGGGCTATCGCTGATCGCCCGGCGCTGATGGCGGCTTCTGGCTCCGCGCCGGCGATTCCCGTACTCGGCGACGACGCCTTCGAGCATCTGACGCCGGAGGTCACGGTCGAGTCCCTCGAGCACGCCTTGCTCGAGGGCCTCGACATCGAGTCCGATCCGCCACGCCTGTTCAGCCCGCTCCGGGCCGGCGAGTTCCTCCTCATGCCGTCAGAGACCGCGACGCACGCCGGCATCAAGGTGGTGACGATAGCCCCCGGCAACGGCGAGCGGGGGTTGCCGCGCATCCATGCCTGGTACCTGCTCTTCGACGCAGGCACGCTCCAGCCTCTCGCGATCGTCGACGGTGCGCGGCTCACGCTCGCGCGCACCGCAGCGGTGACCGCCTTCGCGGTTCGCGGCCTGCTCAAGGCCGCGACCCGCGGCGCCGGCGAGGGCCTCCGTATCCCGCACCTCGCGGTCATCGGGTCCGGACCGCAATCGGAGGCGCACGTTCGTGCCCTCGCCGCCCTGATGCCCATCGGTGGAGTCTCCCTCTTGGGTCGGAACAACGAACGGGTGGCGGCGCGTGCGGCCGTACTGGCGGATCTGCCGTTCCCGGTGCAGCCCGCGGACCGTAGTCGGCTGCCGGGCGCCGACGTGATCGTCACGGTGACGTCATCCCAGAGGCCTGTGCTGCATCGCGCCGACGTCGCCGACCATGCCGTCGTCGCCGCGATCGGCTCCCACGGGCCCGCGAACCGTGAGCTGGGTGACGACATCATCCTCGACGGTGATCTGGTCGTGGAGTCGCGGGCGTCGGCACTGCGAGAGAACGGCAACCTGCTGCGCGCGCGTCCGGCGGAGGAGTGGCACGTGCCGGCGCTCCGTCCCGCCAACCTCGCGGATCTCGTCGTCGGCCGTGTCAACCGTCGCGCGGGTCACCCTGCTGTGTATACGGGCGTCGGCATGGCGTGGGAGGACCTCGTCGTGGTCGCGCGTCTCGTGGAGAACGAACGCCGCAGCCGCCCCTGAAAGGCAGGCAACCCGTGCACCGCGGAATCAGGACACTTCTGTTCTGAGCGCGTCGCGGCGAGCGCTCATCGCCCCCTCGACAGTGGCGTCCAGGTCGCTGATCACGGAGACGAACGTCGCGCCGTGCCGGATGAACGCTCGCGCGCGTTCGGTCGTCCCGGCGAATCCGCCGAATCGGATCTCCGCCGCGCGTGCGGCTGCCGCGATTCGTGGGATGGGTGCGTCCGCGGAGGTGTGAGACAGGAGAGCGTCGACTGTGGTGTCGAGGGCGAGGGCTAGGTCGAAAGGACCGACGAACAGCATGTCGACGCCGTCGACGCGCGCGATGTCGTCGACTGCGGCGAGGGCAGCCGACGTCTCGATCATGATCCCGATCGTCACGCCCGCGTTAGCGGCGGCGAGATCGTCGGCTGCACCGAACGCAGCTCGGATCGGGCCGACGCTTCGCGTACCGATGGGTGGAAAGCGCGCAGCCTGGGTGACCGCTCGTGTCTGCTCGACGGAGTCGATCAGCGGCACGATCACCCCCGCGGCACCTGCGTCCAGGGCGCGCCCGATGAGGTCATGGTCCGCGGATCGCGGACGGACGTAGACGCGAGCGGCGTCCTGCCGGGCGCCGCCGCCGAGCAGATCGAGCGCTCCAAGGACGGACAGGTCGGACCACCTGCCGTGCTGAGCATCCAGGCACACCCAGTCCAGGCCTGAACGCGCCAGCGCCTCGACGACCGGCGCGGAACCGGAGAAGCTGAAAGCTCCGAGGTGCACGGGCTCGCTCATCCGGCCGGGCCCGGTTCGGTCGCCAGCTGCCGGGCGCGGTCGAGGCCCGCCGCAGAGGCGTCGATCACCAGTTGCCCGAGACCGCGGGCCTCGAACACCTCCACGGCGCTGTGCGTCACGCCCCCGGGGCTGGTGACTCTGCGCCGAAGGGTGCGGAGATCCTCACCCGACACTTCGAGAAGGCGTGCCGCGCCGATCAGCACCCTCCGAGCCATCCTGTCGGCGTCGCGGGCGGCGAATCCTTGCGCAGTCATGGCGGCGGCGAGCTCTTCGGTGAACAGGTAGATGAATGCCGGCGCGGAGCCGGTCAGCACGGTCATCGAATCAAGTTCGTCTTCGTCGACGTCTACGACATCGCCCAGGTGACGGAAGAGCGTTCGCACCCGATCGATGAGTGCAGGGTCGCCATCGCCGACGATGCCTGCGACGCCTTGATTGACCTGAGACGGGGTGTTCGGGAGGACACGCACGATCGTGGGACTCGCACCCAGGCCGGCGCGGAGTGTCTCGATTCGGACGCCGGCCGCGACGGAGACGACGATGGCGCCCGTGCTGGTGATCGTGTCGGCGATCCGGGGCAGGAGATCTCGCACCATCCACGGCTTGACAGCGATCAGCACGATGTCCGCTTCCGCCGCGGCATGCCGCACGGCGTCGGGGTCGCTCTGGAGGCTGAGCGCCCTGGTGACGCTGCCGGCGAGCTCGGCTGCCCGCTCGTCGCGTCGCGAGACCGTCACGATGTCGCGGAACATCTCACCCCGTGCGGCCCAGCCGGCAACGAGCGCTCGCGCCAGAGATCCCGCACCGATGACGCACAGAGACGGCGATGGGTTCACGTGTCACCGCGGCGCACGCACGATGCGGCCCGCCTGGACGATCGTCCTGGCGCGGGACTCCGAGACGATCACCTCGATGTCCTGCAGCGGGTCGCCCGACCAGACGACGACGTCGCCGGCAGCGCCCACGCCGATGCGGCCGAGATCCGGCCGCTGCAGGACGGCCGCGTTCCCGGTCGTCAGTGCGCGCAACGCTTCGAACGCACTGGAGGCCTCGGCCTGCAGGCGCACCCCGATGAGCTGGTCGGAGGCGAGGTCTCCCATCAGATCGGATCCGAAACCGACTGTCACCCCCGCGGTCAGGGCGTGGCGGACGGCGTCGCGCCCCGCGTCGAGCACGAGTCGGTTCTTCTCCGCCGAGATCGGGGAGAGACCCACCTCGTCTCCCCGGCGGTCCATCGCATCGTATGCGGCGAGCGTCGGCACGAGAACGGCTCCCCGCTCCGCCATGGCACGCGCGGTCTCGGCATCCAGCAGGTTGCCGTGCTCGATGGAGCGCACGCCATTGTCGATGGAGTGGCGGATGGCCTCGGGGGAGTAGGCATGCGCGGCCACGTAACTGCCACGACGCGCCGCCTCGTCCGCGACGGCACGCACCTCCTGCGGGGAGTACTGGGGAACCCGCAGCGGATCCGTCAGCGAAGCCACGCCGCCGGACGTCATCAGCTTGATTGCGTGCGCGCCATGGTGGAAGCGGGACCGGACAGCGGTGCGCAGCGCGTCGACGCCGTCGACGAGCTCGCACATGTGCCCGCCGTGGAAGCACAGGTCCTGTTCGGCTCCACGGTGATCGCCGTGACCGCCCGTCTGGCTCAGCGCAGCCCCTGTCCAGAGGTATCGCGGCGAGGGAAGCAGTCCTTGCGCGATGGCCGCCGACAGGCCGGCGTCCCCGCCGGCGACGTCGCGAACGGTGGTGAACCCCCGGCCGAGCGCGGCTTTCAAGCGCGCGGCGCCGGCCAGGGCCAGATAGCTGAGGTAGGAGCTCTCGATGCGACTGGTGTTCATCGAGACCGCGTACGCGTGGAAGTGCGCGTCGATAAGCCCGGGTGTGACCACGCGCTCCTTCGCATCGATCACCTGCTCGCCGGGTGAGACGTCACCCACCTCGACGATGACGCCGTCCGCGATGCGGACACCTCCCGGGGTGAGCTGCTCGGACTCCCCGTCGAACACGAGCGCATTGACGATCGTGAGATCCGCCATCAGGATGCTTTCGCCCGCAGCTCGGCGGTGGCGTGCTCGTCCACATCGAAGGTGTCCACCACGAGCGCGACGCCGTAGCGTGACGCCGCGGCCTCCCGGGAGACGAAGCCGTTGCGCACATCCCGGGCGACCGCGGCCGGATCGCGCTCGAATGCCGGCCCCCAGCCGCCGCCACCGCCGGTGGCGTTGACCAGCAGGTCGCCGGGCTCGAGGTGGCTGTATTCACCAGAGCCGCGGCGCTCCGCGGGGGTGCCGGGATTGATCGTCATCCCGTTCGGCAGCGCCTCGTCGCCGCCGGCGACGGCCCAGGGGGCGCTCGTCTTGTACACCAGTCCGATCCCGACCGAGGCAGCGGTGAATCGGTACGCCCGGGACACGCCCACCCCGCCGCGGTGCTTCCCCGGGCCGCCGGAGTCGGGGCGGTAACCGTAGTGCTCGATGATCATCGGCGACTTGGCCTCGAGCACTTCGACCGGGTTGTTGCGGCAGCCCGGCTCGGAGAAGTGCATGATGCCGTCCTCGCCGTCTCCGCCCGAGTGGCCGCCGAATCCGACGGCTTCATTGGTCGCTTCCAACCAGGACTCGCCGGCGCGGGGGTTCACACCGAGGCCCATCATGGAGTTCACGTCACCGCCGGAGCTCGCGGGAATGAGGTCGGGCATGCCTTGAGCGAGCGCCTTGAGCACCACTTCGCCGGCGAGCAGGCCGGTCCACAGCGTGAACGTGGGCATCGGCGGCACGGCGTGCATGACGCTGCCCTCGCGCGTAATCACCCGCAGGGGCGCGAAGTTGCCCGCCACCACCGGGGTGTCCGGGGTGGTGAGCGACTTGAACACGAGGGAGCACAGAGCCTCCGTCTGCCCCAGCGGCAGGTTGATCGGCCCCTTCACGCCGGTGGCACTGTCAGACCAGTCGATGATGAACTCGTCGTCGGTGATCGTCACCACGGCGTCCATCCTCACCGGAGTGGATTTGTCGACGCCGTCGCTGTCCATGAAATCGTGCGCGCGCCAGGTGCCCTTCGGAAGCTTCGACAGTCCGATGCGAGCGAGCTTCTCGCCATGCTCGTTGATGGCGGCCATCGCTTCGAACAGGGTCTCGACACCGTACTTGTCGGCGATCTCGCGGGTGCGGACGGCGCCGGCGTGCACTGCCGAGACCTGTGCCTGAAGGTCACCGATGGTGCGATCAGGCATGCGGCTGTTGAAGCGGATGATGTTGAAGATGTCGTCGCACTGACGGCCTCCCTGATACAGCCGCGTGCCGGGGAAGAAGATGCCCTCCTGGTACATGTCGGTGGAATCGAGCACGTACCCCGCGTCCTTCTGCATGAGGTCGAGGACATGGATGCGCACCGACGCGAAGCCGATGAGTCGTCCGTCGCCGGCGTGGATGGGGGCGAAGACGAGGGTGTCCAGCGTGTGGGCGGATGACCAGTACGGGTAGTTGAGGAGGAACACGTCTCCTTCACCCATCGCCTCGACACCGAGGAACTCGATAGCCTTCTTGATCCCGTAATCGTTGCCGCGTGTGAAGATCGCGATGCCAGGGGCGTCGGCGACGACATCTCCCGCGACATCGTGGATGCCCACCCCGTAGTCGTGGATCTCGTAGACGACGGTGTTGTAGGCGGTACGGCACAGGTTGTGCGCGACTTCGGCAGCGGCGGCGATCAGCGCGTGGCGGATGACTTCGGTCGTGATGGCGTCGCTCATCGCAGTGCTCCTTCCAGGACGGAGTTCGGGAGGCCGGCGGCGGACTCGGTTCCGATCGCGATGAGCAGCTCGCCGTAACCGCCGACGGTGAGCTCGTCACCGTCGTGGAGCACCGTTGTGGCAGTGTGCTCGGTGATGACGGCGGGCCCCTCGATGCGGTCACCAGCCTGCAGCTGCTCGCGCGAGTACAGGCCGTACGTCCGCTCGCTGCCGTCCGCCAGATGAACCGTGCGGTCGCCCAGCCGGACCACAGCGCCGCTGGTCCGGGCGGCCACGGTGGGCAGCGACGGCTTGTCGATGACACCGATGCCTCGCAGGCGGAGCGTGGTGATCTCGATGGGGTCGCTCATGGTGTGCCCGTATTGACGCTCGTGCAGTTCGGAGAATTCGGCTTCGACGGACGGTGTGAAACCGGCGTCGAAGGCGGGGCATGCGACGGTGACGGAGTGCTCCTGCCCGGCGTAGCGGACGTCGATGGTGCGGATCATGCGACGGTTGGCAGCGTCGAACCCTTCGGAAGCCAATGCGGCTTCGGCGGATGCCTCGAGTCGTGAGAAGGCTTCCTCGACCGAACTCACATCGAGATCCTGCAGCGGTGAGATCGAGGTGAGTGAGAAGTCGTGCTGAACGTCTGCCATCAGCATGCCGAGCGCGGAGAACGCCCCCTGGCCCGGTGGCACGATGACGGTGGGGATGCCGAGCTCGTGGGCGACGTCCACCGCGACCAGCCCGCCCCCTCCGCCGAACGACAGCAAGGCGAAGTCCTTCGGATCCAGGCCGAGTTCGACGGTGATGCCGCGGACCGCGCCGACGATCTTGGTGGTGGAGATGCGCAGCATCCCGCGGGCGACATCCCGCGGCGACAGGCCGAGGGGTGTGGCGATCGCGGCCAGCGCATCGACGGCGGCCTGCTCGTCGAGCACCAGCGTGCCGCCGAGCGGCGTGTCGGCGCCGAGGTAGCCGACGGCCAGTGCGGCGTCGGTGAAGGTCGGCTGCGTTCCGCCACGTCCGTAGGAAGCCGGCCCGGGAACCGCCCCCGCGCTCTGAGGTCCCACCTGCAGAGCGCCGGCCTCGTCGAGCCAGCCGAGTGAACCGCCGCCGGCGCCGATCGTCTGGATGTTCAGCGACGGCGTGGTGATGGGGAGACCCTCGAACTCGGCGCCGCTGTGACGCAGTGGCTCGTGGCCGAGCACGAGGGAGGCGTCCAGGCTCGTTCCGCCCATGTCGATGGTGACGAGATTGGGGATGTCGATGAGCCTGGAGAACGCTGCGGCGCCGATGACGCCACCGGCGGGGCCGGAGAGGATGAGATTGACTGGCTGTTCCCTCGCGGATTTCGCGGTCATGGCCCCGCCGCCCGAGCGGGACATCAGGAAGCGGCCGTCGAAGCCGCGCTCGGCCAGCTCCGCTTCGAGGACCTCGAGATAGCTGCGCACGATCGGCTTGATGTACGCGTCCAGGACGGCGGTGCTGGTGCGCTCGTACTCTCGGTATTCACGGGCCAGCTCGTGGGAGAGAGTGACGTCGACGTCCGGTGCGACCTCCCGGAGGATCTCCCGCATCTGAAGCTCGTGTTCGGCGTTGGCATATGAGTGCAGGAAGGCGACGGCGACCGACCGGTATCCGCCGTCCCGGATGAGGCGCGCGACGCGACGGGCGTCGTCGGGGTCCAACGGCATACCCACCGAGCCGTCGAAATAGCTGCGCTCCATCACCTCGAACGTGTCGGCGCGCTCGACCAGCGCTGCCGGCTTGCGGTACTTGATGTCGTACATGACCTTTCGGTCGGTGCGGCCCAGCAGATAGACATCACGGAAGCCGGCCGTCGAGATGATCGCGGTTCGCGCTCCGTTGCGCGTAAGCAGCGCGTTGAGCCCGAGGGTCGTGCCGTGATTGAACATGACCGTCTCGCGGAAGTCTGCCTCGGCGGCGGCGAATCCGTCCAGCACGCCTTCGGTCGGCGCGGAGGGGGTGGTCGGAACCTTCTCGAACCGGATGTCGCCTGTCGCCGGGGTGAGCTTGACGACATCGGTGAACGTGCCGCCGACATCGATCGCAACGCGGACTTTGTCAGTCATGGGGGTCCTTTCAGGAGAGAAGGAAGGGTCGACGCGCCCGGGTCAGCGACGACGGGTTCCAGCGGCGGCGAGGGCCACGGCGGCGAGGATGATCACGCCGGTGACGAGGTCCTTCATCTGGGGATTGAAGCCGAGGATGTCGAAGCCGTTCCCGATGAGAGCGATCAGGAACACGCCGGCGAGGGACCGCCACACGGCGCCCGATCCGCCGTAGATGCTGGTGCCGCCGAGGATGATGGCGGCGATGGCGGACAGTTCGAGCCCTACGCCTGCCTGCGGCTGTCCGGATGCGATTCGCGAGACGCCGATGGCGGCGGCGATCCCCGCCGCCAAGCCGCTGAGGGCGAACACCATCACCTTGATGCGGTCGACGCGAATGCCGGACAGTTGAGCAGCGTCCGCATTTCCGCCGACGGCGAAGACGTGCCGGCCGAAAACGGTGCCCTTCAGCAGGAACCACATGATGGCGACGAACAGCACCAGCACGATGACGGAGTAGAAGACGCCGCCGATGCGACCCCGTCCGAGGTCCGAGAAGCCGGGGAGGACGACCTGGATGAGGGCTCCGCCGGTGATCAGTACGGCGATCGCCTTGTAGATGAGACTCGTCGCCAGCGTCGCAAGAAAGGAGTGCACCCTGAGTACGGTGACCGCCAGGCCGTTCAAGATGCCCAGCACCAGTCCGATGACGACTGGCACCGCCAGTGCGAGCGCGATATTGCCCGTCGCGACGGCGACCCAGGCCGCCGACACGCTCCCCACGGCGTACATGGCTGCAGTGGACAGGTCGAACGCGCCAGAGATGATGACGAAGGTGCCGGCGACGGCAATCAGCGCGAGCGGGACGTTCTGATTGACGATGTTCATCAGGTTCGCGAACGTGAAGAACGAGGGGGAGGCGATCGCCAGGATGATGATGATCGCGCCCAGCAGGATGAGCACGGCGTAGTCGCGCAGGAACGTCAGGACCTTGGCGGGTGTCAGGCCCTGCGCAACAGTGACGGTGGATGTGGTGGTGGTGGTCATGCTGAGGTTCCGATCTCCTGATCGACGGCGAAGAGGTGTGCGAGCACGTCGCTGACACCGAGAAGCGAAGGGTCCACTTCTCCCGCGATACGCCCGGCAGTGACGGTGTACGCGCGTGTGCTGAGCGCGAGCACCTCTTCATGCTCGGATGAGATGAGCAGCACACCGACGCCCCGGTCGGCCAGGTCTGCGATGAGTCTGTAGATGGTCGCCTTGGCGCCGATGTCGACACCGCGCGTCGGTTCGTCCAGGATGACGAACTTCGGGTCTCCGATCAGCCACTTCGCCAGCAGCGCCTTCTGCTGGTTTCCTCCCGACAGCCCGCCGACCTCGAGATTGATGCGAGGAGGGCGCATGCTGAGCGCCTCGGCGAGGGACTGTGCGCCTTCACGCTCCGCACGCGGACGCAGGATGCCGCCGCGCGCGAACCGGCTGAGGAATGCCAGGGAGATGTTCTCCTTCACGCTGCGTTCCAGCACCAAGCCCTGAGCATGCCGGTCCTCGGGGACCATGACCACGCCGGCGGCGATGGCCGTGCGGGTGTTCCAGCGCGGCCGCTCCCGGCCGAGGTACGTGATGCGGCCCGCGGTGACGGGATCCGCGCCGGCGATGGCCCTGGCGATCTCGGAGCGGCCGGACCCGACCAGACCCAGCAGCCCCACGATCTCGCCGGGCCGGACGACGAGCGAGACGGAGCCGACGCCGGTCGTCGTGGAGATGTCGTCGACGACCAGCAGGGGGTCCACAGCAGCGTCCACGCGTGGTCGGCGTTCGGGGAAGGTGACGGACAGCTCGCGCCCGAGCATGCCCTGGACCATCGACGCTTTCGTCTCGGCCGCGGCATCCGCCGTCCGCACCCGCACACCGTCGCGCATGATGGTGATCCGGTCGGCGATCTCGAGGACGGCGTCCAAGAAGTGTGAGACGTAGACCACTGTGCGCCCCTGAGCCCGCAGGGACCGGATGAGCGCGTGCAGCCGTTCGGTCTCGTGAGCGGTCAGCGACGATGTGGGCTCATCCATCACGATCACGCGCGCGTCTCGCGCCAGCGCGCGCATGATCTCGACCTTCTGTTGATCCGCGATGCGCAGGTCACCTACGAGCGCCTTGGGCGGCAGGCGGAAGTCGGCCTGCGCTTCGAGCTCGGCGAAGCGCCGACCCACGTCCCGGTGCATCACTCCGAGAGTGTTGGACTCGACGCCGAGGAAGACGTTCTGCTCGACTGTCAGCTCGGGCACGAGAGAGAGCTCCTGCGCGATCATCACGACGCCGGCGCGTTGCGCCCGGACCGGATCCCACCGTCCGACGGCCTGCCCGTCCACACGCAACTCCCCGGAATCCGGGCTGTACAGGCCCGCGGTGATCTTGCCGAGTGTGGACTTCCCGGCACCGTTCTCGCCGACCAGTGCGTGGACTTCGCCGGTGCGCAGGTCGAGGTCGACGGTGTCGAGGGCTTTCGTCCCACCGAACCGCTTGGATACCGCGCGCAGCTCGACGATCGGTGATGTGGCGTTCATGGAGAGATCCGATCCGGGTGGCGGGTTCAGCCGACCCACTCTCCGACGAAGTCGGGGGTCTCGTCGAGGGTCTCCTTGGTGGCGTACGGTTCTACTCCGCCCACCTCGTCGGCGTTGACCCAGCTGGTGACATCGGCGCCAGTGAGCTGGTTGTACAGCTGCTCCATGGCGGCCTTGCCCATCGAGACGGGGAAGTTGAGGTAGTCGGCCTTCCAGATGCCGTCGCGCACGTTCTGAACCGCCTCTTCGGTTCCGCCACCGCCGCTGATGTAGACCGTGGTGGGGTCGATGCCGGCGTCTTCGAGGGCGATCTGCGCACCCTTCGCCTGCTGGTCGGCGTTCGAGAGCACGACGTTCAGATCGGGTGTCGACTGCAGCACGTTGCTGATGCTGGTGGCTGATTGATCAGGGTCGTAGTTGCCCTCGACGGTGGCCACGACCTCGATGTTGGACTCTGCCTCGAGCACATCGCGGTACGCCTTCTCACGGGCGACGTCCAGGGGTGCGTTGAGCTGGCCCACGAGCAGGGCGACCTTGCACGGGTCGATGTCGGCGCAGTACGAGACGACATCCTCAGCCTGCTTGGCGGCTGCGTCGCTCGGCGGCACGGCGACCGTGGAAACGACGCCCTCGACTTGCGGCTCCATGGTCTCGATGTCGGGTCCGATCGGATTGAGGACCGTCACGACCGGGATTCCGTTGCCCAGCGGGAAGGCGGCGCCCAGTGCTGGGCCGTCGAAGGGTACGACGACGATGCCGTCGTACTTGTCACCGGTTCCTGCGGTCTCCAGCTGGCCGAGCTGCGTGTCGGCGTTGAACTGGCCATCGAGGATGGTCACCTCGATGTTCGGATCGAGTTCGGCAGCCGCTTCCTTGACGCCGTCGCCGACAGCCTGGTTGTAGCCGTTCTGGCTGGATGCGAGCAGGACTGCGACACTGTAGCCGCCGTCCGCCGATGAGTCGTCGCCGGCGTTCCCGCTGCATGCAGCCAACCCGGTCGCGGCGAGTGTGACGGCGGCGGCCGCTGTCAACAGTCGACGAACACGGTGCGGTGTGCTGTGGTTCACTTTCCTACCTCCTCGTTGGAATGTGACGTCTAAGGTCCGGTTAACCCTATCCCAGTACTATGTCACATCTCCTATTACAACGGTAATGGCTCGGTGTGACGAGGGTGTTTCGTCGACGTTGCCGAACAAGGCTCAGCCCTTGCGGACGGCATGGTCGACCTCGAAGAGCCGTGCCGAGCCCACTTCGACGCCTCGGAGGATCTCCACCAGCCGGCGTCGTTGCCGGTGAGGGTGATCGAGCCATTCCTGGTATGCGGCGAGGTCGGGCCAGAGCGCCGTGACGAGGACGTCCCCGGAGCCGTCGACGGCGACGGAGATCTCGGACGCGAGGGCGCGAGACTCGTCCAACGAGTACTGCAGGATGTCCTCGTCCCGGTAGACCTCGAGTACCGCGTCCACCTGGTCCGCAGTCGGGTGCAGGGTGAGAACGCTGCGGATCACGACGTCGCTCCGGCCGGATCAGCGCTGCTTCCCCAGTGTGGGGATTCTCCTGCCTTGGCCCGGCGCTGCGGGACGTTCCATGGGTTGTCGTCACGCAGTGGGGGCGGGAGGACCGCGACCGGTGCGTTCTGGTACGTGACGGGGCGGAGGAAGCGGGTCACGGACGTGGTGCCCACCGAGGTGCCGCCGAATCCGGTGGTCGCGGGAAATGGGCCGCCGTGGGTCATCGCGGGCGTGACCGCGACACCCGTCGGCCAGCCGTTGAAGACGACACGTCCGGAGTGGGCGGCGAGTGCCCCGACGAGCGCCGCAAAATCGGCGCCGTCTTCATCGTCGTCGGTGTGGATGCTGCCGGTGAGGTTCCCGGGGAACAGATCGCCGACGACGGCAGGCAGTTCCTCGACTGCGTCGTATTCCACCACGATCGCCAGCGGGCCGAAGGCCTCCTCGAGCAGTTCGCTCCGGTGTTCGCGCAGCGCTGCGAGGTCGGTGCGGACGAGCGTCGGCGTGACCCAGGTGTGGCCCTCGTCGTCGCTTCTGACCGTGCCCACGGCGATGGGCGCGACGGCGGAGCTTGCGAGAATGCTCTCGCGGCGGTCGAGGAAGCCGTCGGCGATGCCAGGGTAGAGCATCCGATGTTCGGGGACCGCCGTGGCGGCATCGTGGATGACGTCGTCCGGCAGGGTGCCCCGAGGAGTGAAGACGAAGCCGGACTTCGTGCAGAGTTGGCCGGCCGATCCTCCGACGCTGGCCACGAGATCCGCGGCGATCGCGTCGCCTCGGCTGGCTGCGGCCGCGGGCGTGATGAAGACCGGGTTCACGCTGCCGAGTTCCCCAAAGAACGGAATGGGCGTGGGCCGTGAAGCCGCGAGCTCGGCCAGCCGAAGTCCGCCCTCTGTGGATCCAGTGAATGCGGCGGCGGTGATTCTCGGGTCCTTGAGGGCGGCCACGCCGGCGTCGCGGCCGATGATGATGCTCAACGTGCCCAGGGGCAGGCCTGCCTCCACGAGCGCATCGCCGGCGACCTGCGCGGTGAGCGCAGAGAGCTCGAGATGTCCCGTGTGTGCTTTCACCACCACGGGGCACCCGGCGGCGAGGGCGGCCGCCGTGTCTCCACCGGCGACCGAGAACGCGAACGGGAAGTTGCTGGCGGCGAAGTTGAGTACGGGGCCGACGGGGGCGAGGTACCGCCGCAGGTCCGGGCGAGGTCCCAAGACGAAGGATGCGTCGGCTTCGTCGAGTCGCACGTCGAAGCAGGAGCCGTCAGCGACGACGTCCGCGAACAACCTCAGCTGGACGGTGGTGCGACGCAGCTCACCGCGAAGTCGGGCCTCCGTCAGCCCTGTCTCTCGCTGAGCCAGATCGACGAGAGCGTCCGCGGCCTCGTCGAGCGCATCCGCGGCGGCTACCAGCGCGCGAGCACGGCTCGCCGGTGGTGTGCTGGCAAGGACAGGGGCGGCGATCGCCGCGGCCTCGAGGATCGCGTCGAGTTCCACGGGGGTGGTTGGTGTCGAGGTTGTCATCGTGCCTCCTGCGGCGGTTTCAGAACTCGAAGCCCTGGGGGAAGGGGTCGGACGGATCGAGCAGGTACTGACCGATGCCGGTCACCCACGCGCGTCCGGTGATGGTGGGGACGACCGCAGGAATACCGGCGACCTCGGTCTCCCGGATGAGTCGACCCGTGAAGGTGGAGCCGATGAACGAGTCGTTTCGGAAGTCACTGTCCAGCGACAGTTCTCCGCGGGCCCACAGTTCGGCCATTCGTGCGGACGTGCCGGTGCCGCACGGGGAGCGGTCGAACCAGCCCGGGTGGATCGCCATCGCGTGTCGTGAATGCGTGGCGTCGGACCCGGGTGCGATGAACTCGACGTGGTGGCAGTGGTCGACACCGTCGATCTCGGGGTGGGACGGCGGGTTCTGCGTGTTGATGGCGTCCATGATCGCCAGCCCCGCCGCCAGGATCTCCTGCTGCCGCGATCGGTCGAAGGTCAGTCCGATGTCGTCGAGATTCACCATGGCGTAGAAGTTGCCGCCGAAGGCGAGGCTGTAGGGAACCGCCCCCAAGCCCTGCACTTCGATGGTGTCGTCCAGACGCACCGGATAGGACGGCACGTTCTCGATGGTGACCGCGTCGGCGTGGCCGTCGGAGACGGCGACGCGCGCGATGACGAGGCCGGCCGGTGTGTCCAGGCGGATCGTGGTCACCGGTTCGACGACCTCCACCATTCCTGTTTCGACAAGGACGGTCGCCACCCCGATGGTGCCGTGTCCGCACATGGGAAGGCACCCCGACACCTCGATGTACAGGACGCCGAAGTCCGCATCCGGACGAGTGGACGGCTGGAGGATGGCTCCGCTCATGGCGGCGTGACCGCGCGGTTCGTTGACGAGGAGCTTGCGGATGTGGTCGAGGTGCTCGATGAAGTACAGCCGTCGCTCGTTCATCGTCGCGCCGGGGATCACGCCGACGCCTCCCGTGACGACGCGGGTGGGCATGCCTTCAGTGTGCGAATCGACTGCTGTGTAGAGCTTGCTGGATCGCATGGGCTTCTCCGTGTGGACGGGGGTCGGGGACCCGGATGGAGTTGACCGGAGGTCAGGGGGTGACGGGTGGGTCGTCGGCGACGAGCCCGGCGAGGTCGCCCAGCCGTTGCGGGGTCACGATCGGACGGCGGTCCACCTGAGCGCCGTCCCGAGGCGTGCCGAGGATGTCCTCGACGGTGCGGCCGCAGATGCGCCCCTGACAGATGCCGAGCGAAGCGCGCGTAGTCAGCTTCAGCGAGCGCAGACCGGGCGAGGACTCCACACCACGGCGAAGGGCACCGTACGTGACTTCCTCGCAACGGCACACCACGGTGTCGGCCGACATCCATGCGCGCCAGCCAGGGCGGATGCCATGTGCTGCGCTGATCCGGCGCGCGAATCCAGTGAAGACGGCGCGGCGGCGAAGGACTCGCGACGTCGGCCGGGCGTCGGCGGCACTGGCACCGGCGATCGCGCCTTCCGCCAGAGCGAGGTCGACGCCCCCGATGCCGGTGATCTCGCCCGCGGCGTAGATTCCGGCGACACTGGTCCGCTGGCGGCCGTCGACGATCACGAAGCGCTGTTCGCTGAGATCGCAACCCGCTGCGATGGCGACTTCGATGCGGGGAGTGAAGTCGTGTGAGACGCACACGGCGTCGACGGTGACGCGCCGCGCCGTCCCGGGCACGGGCCGCCAATCGGCATCGAGCCGCGCGACGGTGACCGCCTCCACACGCTCGCTGCCGTGCGCGGCGATCACTCCGGTGCCGGTTCGGTACGGGATGCGGTGGCGGACGAACGCCTGTGCGTACTCCATGAGCTCGCCGGCTTTCGATCGGGCGCCGATCAGCTGCCATGGGTGGCGGGACCATCCGCGCAGAAGCTGAGGAACGCTGCTCGCTTCGGCGACCTGGACGACCTGCGACCCGGCTTCTGCCAGGGATGCTGCGACGGGAAGGAGGAACGGGCCGGCGCCGCCCACGAGAACCCGTCGTCCTACCGCGACGCGTTCCCCTTTCGCGAGAGCCTGCGCGGCGCCTCCGGTGAACACCCCCGGCAATTCCCATCCTGGGAACGGGAGCGTGCGGTCGTGAGCTCCCGTGGCCAGCACGGCCGCGTCCGGCGCGAACGCGCGCATTGTCGCTCCACGCCGATCGACTGCGCCGATGGACACGTTGAAGATCCGACCGCACGGTGCGGAGTCGTCCGGTTCGACGGACCACACCTGAGCGCTCAGAATGAGATCGCAGGCGGGGTCGCTCGTGACCCTGGCGTGCAGCGCCTGATACGTCGCCCAGCCATGGTGGAGCCGCTTCTCGTTTCGGCCCGCCCGCGCCGGCGGCAGATGTCGCCAATACTGGCCACCAGTCTCGTCGGACGCGTCGAGGATCGTGACCTGTGCGCCGGCGTCCAGGGCGGCGGCAGCGGCTGCCAGCCCGGCAGGTCCGGCGCCCACGACGAGCACGTTGGACATCAGAGATCCTCCTCGCTCACCGGAACCGGCAGCTCATCACACTGAGAGCGAACGACGTCGCCGTCCGCGGCGCGGCGTTGACATAGCCGCACATCCCGCTCCCCGTTGACCTCGGCGATGCAGTCGAAGCACACACCGATGCCGCAGAAGACCCCCCGGGGGCGTCCGCCCACCGAGGTCGTCCGCCACGCGAGGCGCCCCGCACCCAGCAGTACGCCCGCGATGGTCTGGCCCGTGAACCCGCCGATCGGTGCTCCGTCGACGGTGACAGTGAGCGGCGCGGAAACCCTGGGCTGAACGGCGTCGCGGTCTTCGGGGATGCGGGAGGACGTCATGCGGGAACCTCGTCCATGAACGGGGCCAAGGTCGGCCGGTCGACAGCGAAAGGAGCGGGGTCGGTCGGCGCGGGGACGCGGTCGATGAGGGACCTCAGCACGGCTGCCGTCGCCGGGGCGAGCCCGATGCCCGCACCCTCGTGGCCGGTCGCGTGCCAGAGGCCCGGCACACGGGGGTCCTCGCCGATGACCGGCAGATGGTCGGGCATGTACGGACGGAAGCCCGTGTAGGTGCGCATCACCGATGCGTCTGCCAGGAAGGGGAACAGCCCTGTCGCTTTGCGCGCGAGCTCCGCGACGATTCGGGACCGGAACTCATCGCGGAACCCCACCTGCTCGCGTGAGGAGCCGATGAGAACCGTGCCTGCGGCCGTCGACTCCACGACGCTGCTCGTCTGCAGGTCGGCAGCGGACGACCCGACTGCGCCGACGTAGTCGGCGTCGTACACCTTGTGGTGGATCCTGTGGGGCATACGCGTCGTGACGAGGACCATTCCGCGACGGGGCCTGACCGGAATCGGTGCCTGCAGGAGACGGCTCGCTTCAGCGCTCCACGGACCCGCGGCGATCACGACGTGATCGGCGTCGACGGTCCCCGGCGTCCCACCCTCCGAGACCCGGACTCCGCAGATCCGCCCGCTCGCGTCCCAGATCCCGCCGTCCACACGGGTTCCGACGAGGACGGCGGCGCCCGCAAGGCGAGCCGAGGCGAGAAGCGCCTCGGTGGCGATGACGGGCTGGACCTGCGCATCGTCCGGGTAGTACACCGCCATTGTGAAGCGCTCCGTGAGGTGAGGCTCGAGACGGCGAGTCGCGGGGTCATCGATGATCTCCGCGCGTACCCCCGCTGCACGCTGCCGCGCCGCGAACGCTTGCAGCGGTCCGGCGCCCGGCTCTGTGGTCGCGACGACCAGCCCGCCCTTCGGCTCGAACTCGATGTCGGGGAACCCGACCGGCAGCTCATCGCGCAGCTCGCGGGCGACGATCGGCCACAGCCGTCGCGACAGCAGCGAGAGATCAAGTTCCGGGCCCGGCCCCTTGTCGCTCACGAGGACGTTGCCTTCGCCGCGGCCGGACGTTCCCGCGGCGGCAGCAGCCCGCTCGATCACCGTGACCTGGTGGCCATGACGGGCGAGCTCGCGCGCGGCGGCGGCTCCCACGATCCCCGCCCCGACGACGACGATGCGTGACATGGACACCCCCGGTCGAAAGAAGTTCGACCAGTACTATGTCACACTTTGCTGGATGCTGTTCTGAATCGGCTCAGGAATCCAACTCAGGGCGGCCGGCCCACCAGCCGATGACATGACCGATGTGACGATGCATCAGCTGCTCCGCCTGATCCCCATCGCCCTCTTCGAGCATGGTCAGGAGCTCGTGGTGCTCCGCTGCGGACTTCGCCAGCTCCTCGGTCGCGAGCAACCCGGCCAGACCGGGCAACCGGGTCTGCTGCCGCAGCTCCGAGACCAGACTGGTCAGTCGCGGGTTTCCCGCGAAATCCGTCAGGGCGGCATGAAACAAGCGGTCTGCTTCGAGGTAGGCCGTCAGATCCCCACGAGAGGCGCTGGCCACGATCGTGTCGGCGAGGGAACGCAGCTCCGCGTAGGCCCGCGCCGGGATCGTCCCTGCGATCTGGCGCATGACCGGGGGCTCCAGAAGCCGTCGCACGGCGACGATGTTCTCGACATCCTCATCGCTCACGACCGTGACGCGGAACCCCTTGTTGCGGACGGTCTCGACGAAGCCCTTCTTCTCCAGGTTGAGCATCGCCTCGCGCACCGGTGTGGCAGAGACGTTGAAGCGGGCTGCCAGTGCGGGCGCTGAGAACAGCTCGCCGGGCGGCATCTCGCCGGAGCGGATTGCGGCTTCAAGCGCCAGTTCCACGCGTTCGCGCAGGCTGGAGACCGGCTCGAGTGGAGCGACGACGGAAATGGCGGACATGTGCACCGGACCAAGTAGAGGGAACGTCAATCCTTGACGACAGTGCAATGCGACACGACACTGTTCTCTGACGGTACCTGAAACAACCTTCGACTGCGAGCAGTGCGAGCTCTCGGGTGGTGCGAGGCGGGCGACGAGCCGGGGAGTGAAGACGTGATCGTGTCGGTCAAGCATCTGTTTCGAAGACTGCGCGCGAGGTTGCTCGGGGCATCCGCGGATGAATTCGCAACCATGACCCGGTACTCCCGGGCAGCAAGTTGACGGAAAGCGAGCGGCGTGCACGCCCGAGCGTTGACCACGTAGTGCGCACACCGCAGGATCGCCTGCGACCCTCATCGGCGCACATCCGCCGCGCCCGAAATGCAGATCTCAGATCAGCGGGGGCTGATGGCTGACGCGGCCGTCAGCGGCCGTCGAAGAGCGCGAGTACGGCGCGCCGGTCGACCTTCCCGGTGCTGTTCGTCGGGATCGCGTCGACGTGCGTCACCAGCTCGGGTGTCTTCTGCTTGGCGACGCCGCGGCTCATCATGAAGCGTGCGAGGTCTTCGGGGGTGATCGTCGGGTCGCCCACGATCACGGCGCCGATCCTCTCCCCGAGGCGCCCGCCGGGGACGGCGATCACCGCGGCCGCATCGACGCCCGGGTGCTTGCGGAGGTGCTCCTCGATCTCGCGTGCACTGAACTTCTCGCCGCCGCGGTTGATGATGTCCTTGGTGCGGCCGCTGATGCGCACATAGCCGTCGACGCCGATCTGGCCCACGTCGCCGGTGTCGAACCAGCCGTCGTCGCTGAAGGCGCGCTTCGACGCGTCGGACGAGAGGTATCCGAGCATCATCTCGGGCCCGCGGAGGAAGAGCCGTCCGTCCTCGCCAGGACCGAGCTCGCCGTCACTGTCGTCCAGCACCCGCAGCTCGACGCCGGGCGCGAGTCGTCCGTCTGTCTCCGCACGCGCCCACAGCGGGTCCAGTTCGCTGGCGACCGTGGAGGTGGGGAGTTCCGTCATCCCCCACGCGCGGTAGGCCACGATGCCGAGCTCGTCGGCTTCTCGGATCAGCTCCGGTGGCACGGCAGCCCCTCCGCAGCAGTACTGTCGCAGGCTGGAGCGTGTGCGGCCGTCGTCGCGGTAAGCGGCCAGGAGCTCTCGCAGGAAGGGCGTCGCGCCCGCCATATAGGTCGCGCGGTGGTGCTCGATGAGCCTGACCGCCTCGGCCGCGTCCCACCGATCGAGGAGGATGGCGGCGCCGCCGACGCGCGTGGGAATGAGAAACCCCTGGAGGAGGCCCGTGATGTGCGTCATGGGTGAGGCCATGAACATGCGGTCGCGGTAGGTGATGCCCCATTCGGTCACGCACGACCGCAGCTCGTGCATCAGCCCCGCGGTCGAGTGCACCGCGCCCTTCGGAGCGGCCTCGGTGCCGGAGGTGTAGAGGATGAGCGAGGGCGCGTCCGACGGCGCCGGGGTGACGTCGTCCGACAGGTCGCCCGGCCCCTCGCCGCCGGCATCGTCCCAGCCGGGGTGGTCGCCCACTGCCAGCAGTCGTGCGCGCGGCTCATGCCCGATGCTCCGGAGCACCTCGTCGAAGTCCTCGGGCAGACGACGGCCTCGCACCTCTGCGTTGGTGATGATTGCGGCCGGCCGCGACTGCTCCACCACGGCGGCGATCTCGCGAGCGCCATAAATGGGCACGATCGGGCTGCTGATCGCACCGATGCGCCAGATCGCGGACGCGACCGAGACCGCCTCCGCGTCTGTAGGCAGCATCCAGCACACGGTGTCCCCGCTTCGGATGCCCCGTGCCACGAGTGTGCGCGCGATGGCGGATGCCGTGCGTTGAAGCTCGCCGTAGGTCAGCTGCCGGGCCGGAGTGATGACCCCGACGTGCTCGGGCATCGCCCGAGCACGGTCCTCCAGCATCCATCCCAGGCGTTCGTCGGTGTGGAATCCGCGTGCTCGCCACGTCGCCCGGAGGCTGTTCGGCACGTCGCCGGCGGGAGTGAGAGCTTCAGGTGCGTCGGTCGTCATCGTCCGTCCTCGAGGCTGGAGTGTGGAGCTTGCAAATCCTCTAATCTTTATATAGTTTAAAACCGCTTCCCGTCACCGTCGACTCCGAGGTGGAACCCGCACACATGGACCAATTCATCCAGTCGATTCTGCTGCCTGGGTTGTCACAGGGGGCGATCTACGGGCTCATCGCCGTCGCGTTCGCGGTGCTGCACCTCACGACAGGGGTGATCAACTTCGCGCATGGCCAGCTCGTCGTGCTCGCTCCCATCGTCATCCTGTTGTCCGCGGCGGCAGGGGTTCCGGTGTGGCTGGCGTTTCTGCTCGGCTTTGCCATCCTGCTGGTCGCGGCGCTGGTCACCGAGGTGGTGGCGATCCGGCCGTTCGTTCAGTCGGGCTCAGCCGTGTCGTGGATCCTGTCGACCTTCGGCGTGAGCATCGTGCTCACCGAGATCCTCGCCATCCCCGCCGGCGGCGAGGCGACGTACTTCCCCTTCGGCATTCCGTCGACGCCGTTCACCTTCCTCGGCTTCCGTCTCTCGTGGGCGGAGCTGGCCACGCTGCCGGTCCTGCTGGTCGTCGCCGCCGGACTGCTCGTGTTCTATCGCATGACGCGCGTGGGGCGCGAGCTGCGTGCCGTCGGCCAGGACGTGCGCGGCGCCGAGGCGCTCGGGATCTCTCGTGCGCGGGCGTCGCAGATCACGGTGCTGATCTCGGCCCTCATCGCTGCGATCACCGGGTTCCTGGTGGCGTCGTCGCAGATCCTCATGCCGAACCTAGGGATCTTCTTCCTCTTCTACGGCTTCGTCGCGGTCTCGATGGGCGGCATGAACAGTATCCCCGGAGCCGTCATCGGCGGGCTCGTGGTAGGGCTCGTCAGCCAGGCGACTGCGGTATATATCGGCCCGCTGTTCGGAAACCTCGCGGTGTTCGGGCTGCTGGTCCTCGTCTACATCGTCAGACCGCACGGCATCTTCGGTGCGCGTCCGGTACGGGAGGTTTGAGAGTGGCCCGCTTCCAAGAGAACCTCCGCACCGGCAGCTATGCGGTTCAGGATGCCGTCAACCGCGGTCTCGACCGGGTGCTCGACCGACTGCCGGCTCCTGTTCGTCGCGTCGCGATCATGCCCTCCGTCCAAGGGCTCCTGATGGTCGCCGTGGCCCTGGCCATCCTGCTCATCACGGGCCCGATGTCGTACCCCGCCTACGTCGTCCTGCTCATCTGCGTCTACCTCGTATCGGTCTATGGCGTCAATGTCACGATCGGCTTCTCCGGAGTTCTGTCGCTGGGGCAAGGCGCCGCGTTCGCCGTCGGCGCGTACGTCGCGGGCATCCTCGCGGGCACCTACATGTGGCCCATCTGGCTCACGCTGCCGCTCGCCCTGCTCAGCGGCGTCGCGGTCGGCGCGCTCGTAGGTCTGCCGGCCGGGCGACTCGCTGCCCTCGGGCTGGCGATGCTGTCGTTGGGAACCGTGCTCGTGGTCTCGGACATGCTGGTCGCCCTCGACGACCTCACCCAGGGCCACGGCGGCATCTCGGGAATCACGCCGTTCCTGTCGTTCGATCCGAGCAGCTACGTGCTGTGGGAATGGTTCGTGCCGCTGCTGATCATCGCGATCGCGTTCCTGGCTTTCTGGTTCCACGCGCGCTACCGCACCAGTCGCCTCGGGCGCGCGACCGCGGCCGTCCGGGACGAGCCCATCGGCGCGTCGGCGCTCGGCATCGGCGGGTACCTCACGAAGGTCGCCGCTTTCGCGGTGGGCTCAGGACTCGGAGGCCTCGCGGGGGCCCTCTTCGCCTACCTCTCGGTGTACATCTCGCCGGACGCCTTCCTGCCGTCGCTGTCCATCCTGTTCCTCGTGATGGCAGTGCTCGGCGGACTGGGCTCACAACTCGGCCCGCTGGTCGGCGTCATCATCCTGGTCATCGTGCCGCTGCTGCTTGCGCCCTACCCGCACGTCAACATCATCGTGTACGGCGTCCTGCTCGTCCTCCTCATGCGGCTGCGGCCTCGTGGTCTGTTCAGCCGGACCGCGGCGACCGCCGACCCGGTCAAGAAGTCGCTTCGCGTCGAGAGCGAGACGGTCGCTGCCGGGGAAGAGGCATCCGACTCCGACGGTGGCGTGCTCGAGGTGAACGACGTCAAGCGCAGCTTCGGCGGTCTCAAGGCCGTGGACGGTGTCTCGCTCGCGCTGCGCGAGGGTGAGATCCTCGGCCTCATCGGGCCCAACGGCTCGGGCAAGACCACGATGCTCAACATCATCGGGGGCTACTACCGCCCGTCCTCGGGCACCGTCGCGCTCGGGGGCGTCGACATCAGCCGTACGCGACCACAGGAGAGCGCGCGCCGCGGCATCGCCCGGACGTTCCAGACGCCGAAGACGTTCGCGGGCATGAGCATCGACGAGCACATCGAGATCGCGGTGCAGCGTCAGCTGGATGCCGTGCCCGAGCGTGTCACCGCGTGCCGAAGGGCTGCGCTGGCGCTGCTGGAAGCGGGCGGCCTCAAGCCCGACGACCTCAAGATGGGCCGCCGCGAGAGCAGGTTCCTCGGCCACGGGCAGCTCCGGTTCCTCGAAGCCGCAATGGCCGTCGCGCGCTGCCCGAAGGTGCTGCTGCTCGACGAGCCTGCGGCGGGTCTGTCAGCGTCCGAGATCGACGCGCTCGAATCCATCGTCAAGGACGTCGCGCGCGCCGGCGTCGCGGTGATCATCGTCGAGCACCACCTCGAGATGGTCAGCCGGCTCGTGGACCGGATCGTCGTGCTCGACCTCGGCCGGGTGCTCTGGGAGGGCCATCCTGACGATCTTCACGATGCCGAAGCGGTCCGCGCCGCGTACATGGGAACGGTGTGATGGGAAGCGAACTGGTCGTCCAGAACCTGACGGTACGCTACGGCGCCGTCATCGCCGCCGAGAGCGTCAGTCTCACGGTGCGGCCTGGCGAGTGCGTCGTGCTGCTCGGCGCCAACGGCGCCGGCAAGACCTCGACGCTGCACGGCATCGGAGGGCTCACTCCGTCGGTCGGCACCGTCCGGCTGGGCGAGACCGAACTGACGGGACTGCCGGCCAGCAAACGCGCCCGCGCGGGCCTCGGCCACGTGCTCGAAGGCCGGCACGTGTTCCCCGAGATGACGGTGGCCGAGAACCTCGACGTCGCGCGCCCACGCTCGGGCGCCAAGCCGCCGGTCGAGCCTCTCGAGCTGCTGCCCGAACTCACGGAGCACCTCGGCCGCGCCGCTGGGCGGCTCAGCGGCGGACAGCAGCAGATGCTGGCGATCGCTCGTGCCGTCGCGGGGGCTCCCCAAGCCATCATGCTCGACGAGCCGACCAACGGGCTGGCACCGAAGCTCGTCGCTCGAACCACCGAGATCATCGCCACCCTGCGCGATCTCGGATTCGCGGTCCTCGTGGTCGAACAGCGCCTCGAGGTCGCACAGAACCTCGAGGCCGACGTGCTGGTCCTGCGGCACGGTCACATCGTCCACGAGGTGAACGGCACGGACCCGGAACTGCCGGATCTGCTCCACGCCGCCTACCTGTCCTAGACGGCATCAGACACATCGAAGGAGAAACATGTTCCGCACCAAGAAGAGGCTGCTCGGTACAGCCGTCGCGGGAGCACTGGCGCTCTCACTCGTCGCGTGCTCGAGCGGCGACGGCGGAGGCGGGGGAGGCACCTCGCCGAGCGAGAGCGCGGCTCTGCCTGACAAGCTCACGATCGGGTTCGTCGGCTCGCTCACCGGACCCCTCGCCGCCTCGGGCATCAACTCGCTTGCCGGGCTCAAGGCCGGAGCCGAGTACGCAGAGACGCTGCACTCCGGAATGAGCATCGAGGTGGTCGAACGCGATACCGCCGGCGAAGCCACCGCCGCCGTCGCCCAGACGCGCGAGCTCGCGCAGGCGGGCGCGACGGCGATCTTCTTCACCACCGAGGCGTTTCCCGCGGTCCAGGACGTGCTCAACCAAGTCAAGATCCCCGGCGGCACGTCCGGCGGCATCGCCGCCGTCCTTCCCGAGGTCGGCGACTCGAAGCGGTACAAGTACGCGTTCTCGACCGGCGCCGGCAACGCGGGCGACACGGCTGTGACGCCGCTGCTGGACTACGTGGCGGAGTTCGGCGACAAGATCGGACTCGTGGAGGACGCCTCGGCGTTCGCCGTCGCGCAGGCCGACCTCACGGAAGAGATCGTCGCCGAGGACTACCCCGAGCTGGAGCTCGTGCGGACCAGCTTCCCTGCGTCGGCGAGCGATGCGACAGCTCAGCTCAGCAGCCTGCAGGAGGCCGGTGTCGATGCCGTCGTGATGTGGCCGTACGGCACGCCCGCGGTCACGGTCATGAGCTCGTTCGACAAGCTCGGCTGGTACCCGCCGACGGCGGGCACGCTGGGGCTCGGAACGCCCGCGATCGTCGAGGCGACACCGGACGAGCTCGCCGAGAACCTCGCCGCCGGCCCGATGGCGAAGACGTTCCTCGACCCCGAGCTCGACACCACGGGTGTCGTCTCGGAGTTCGTCACGCGATATCTCGAGGCCCTGGACAAGACGGAGTTCACCCCGCTCGACACGGTCGGCGCGAACAGCTTCGACTGGTCCGTCCTGGTCGCCCAGGCGGTCGCCGACACCGGCAAGACCGACGGCGATTCGATCAAGTCGTACCTCACCTCGGGCGAGGAGTTCATCGGCGCCAACGGCGTGTACGTCTTCGGACCCGACAAGCGCATCGGCATCGATGCGACGGAGCTGCAGCTCTACCGCTCGACCGAGCCGTGCTCCCCGGAGGGCATCTGCGTCCCGGTCGAGTAGTCTCACCGTGCGTGTGAGGCTCCGCCTTCGGGCGGGGCCCCACACGTCGGATCAGGGATGCTGATACGGAGGTCCCGCGAGCAGGCCTCCGTCGACGGAATACGACCCACCGGTGCAGAACGACGCCGCGTCGCTGGCGAGGAACCCGACGAGCGCGGCGATCTCGGCGGGATCCGCCACGCGGAACAACTGCGGGAGGCCGACGCGATCATCCCCGGACTCCGCGCGCTTCGCCGGAGCCGCCGCAGTCCACACGGCGGTGTCGGTCGGACCCGGGTGGACGGCGTTCACACGGATGCCGTACGGGCCACCCTCGATCGCCGCTGTCTTCATGAGTCCGACCACGGCATGCTTGCTCGTGACGTACGCGCCCATTCCGCCGCTGCCACGAAGTCCGCCCGTCGAAGATGTGACGACGATCGCACCGCCGGCGCCCTGTGACCGCATCGCGCGGATCACGCGCGTGATCCCCAACCACACGCCCCGTACGTTGACGGCCATGACGGTGTCGAACGCGTCGAGCGGGTACTCCTCCAGCGGAGAGGACGGTCCGAGGATCCCGGCGTTCAGGAACGCGATGTCGACGCGTCCATGGCGCCGCAAGCACGTCGCGATGTAGTCATGCTCGTCGGCCGCGCTCGCGACGTCGGCCGTGACAGCGTCGAAGGCGTCGCCGAGTTCGATTCGCGCGGCGGCGAGAGCCGCGGCATCCGTGTCCACCGCGACGACGACGGCACCCTCTGCCACGAACAACCGGGATGCCGCGAGCCCGATCCCGTTGGCGGCACCGGTGACGACGGCGATCCTGCCGGCGAACCGGTTCATCGCGCGTCCTCCGCGGCGAGCGTCGTCGCGATGTCCTCGGCCGACCAGTTCGGAAGTGCGCTCGAGACGGGCTCCAACGTGGAGCGATATCGACCGAGCGTGGTGCCGTCGAAGCGGAGGGCGGCGCCGGTCAGGGGCGCACTGGCGTCCGAGAGCAGCGCCGTGACCAGAGGTGCGATGCGTTCCGGCTCGGGCATCGCCGGGCGCTCAGGCCGGATGTCCGCCATCGACATCCGAGTCAGGGCGAGCGGCGAGATGGCGTTCACACGCACGTCGTGCGGGCGGGCGGCGAGAGCCCAGTTCGCGGTCATCGCCGCAACGGCGCCCTTGGACGCACCGTACGCACTCATCCCGGCGATCCCCTCGCGGGCGCCCGAGACCACCGTGACGATCGAGCCTCCGAGGCCCGAGTCGACCATGGCGCGCATGGCGTGCCGGGCCGTGAACTGGACGCCGAGGATGTTGACCTCCGCGATGCTGCGGAGGTCCGCCTCGGTCTCGTCCCACGGTTGCGCGTTGCGCATGATGGCCGCGTTGGCGACGAGTCCGTCGACGCCGCCGAACGTCTGCGCGCACGTCGAAGCGAGCGCTTCGGCGACTCGCCAGTCGGCTACCGACCCGGTGACCCCCACGGCCTCGCGGCCCGCGGCACGGATAGTGGTGACGGTGTCGGCCACCGCGTCCGCGTCGATGTCGCCTACGACCACTGCCGCCCCTGCGGCAGCCGCGGCGATCGCATACGCCCGGCCGAGTCCTGCCCCCGCGCCGGTGATGATGACCCGCTTGCCGGTGAGCATGGGCTAGTCCGTTCCCGCCCAGTCGGGCCTGCGCTTCTCGAGGAAGGCGCGGGGACCCTCGTTCGCATCGTGATGCGGCCAGTGATCCTGGACGGCTTGCCATCCGGCATCCATGTGCCGGCGCACCAGGTCTGCCTCGAAGTCACGTATCACGGCTCGCGTGATTCTCACGGCTTCGGGCGACCCGTCGGCGATCGCGTCCCCGAGTGCCACAGCCCGCTCGAGCAGCTCTCCGGCCGGGACGACCTCGGAGACGAGTCCCGCTCCGAGGGCGGCCGCAGCATCGAGGGTCTCGGCGGCCCCGAGAAGCGCCATCCTGACGACGGCATCGCGACGGGCTTTGAGCATCAGCTCGACCGGCTCCATGCCGCTGACCTGTCCCACGGTCACATGAGGGTCCACGAACCGCGCCGAGTCCGCCGCGATCGCGATGTCGGCATCCGCGACGAAATGAAGGCCGCCCCCCGCACACGCGCCGTTGACGGCCACGATGACGGGAACGCTGAGGTGGGGACCGGGCAGGAACGCCAGCACCTCGGCCGCGTCCTGTCCGATCCTCGTGCGCGGCTCGGCCAGCATTCCGACATCGGCGCCGGCGCAGAACGCGCTCCCCGCGCCGGTGACGATCACGGAACGGACCCACGTCGCGGCGGCGACGGCGTGCCACAGCGAACGAAGGTCCGCCATCAGGGACTCGGTGAGCGCGTTCGCGCGGGCCGGGCGGTTCAGCGTGACGATCAGCGACTGCCCCGCCGCCGTGAGGGTGAGTTCGTCGCTGCGGGGCAGCTCGGAGAGACGCTCGTCAGTCATGAGGTCGTCCTTTCGGGAAGAAGTGCACTCGCGAAGCCGCTTCGGTCGGGAGCGGTGCATGCTGCGAGGTACTCGTCGGCGAGTCGCTGCGCGAGCTCCGCCACCGGCGGCACGTCGCGGATGAGCTCCATCCCTTGGCCGGCGGACCACAGATCCCGCCAGGGGCGGACGTCCGGGGGAAGATGCTCGTGGCCGCGCCCAATCGGCTCGGGGAAGGCGTCCAGATCGATCGAGTGGTGGTCCAGCGAGTCCAGCATCCAGTTCGCCGGGACGCCATTCACCTTGGCCGTGTATTGCAGACGCCGAGAGTCCCCGCTCACCATCCACTCCTTCTGACGCCGATGTGCGCGTGACTCGATCGTCGCGGCGAAGCGTGTGCCCACGAACGCGAGGTCGGCGCCGAGCACCTCGGCGGCACGCACGGCCGCACCGGTGGCGACGGCGCCGGCGAGCGAGACGGTTCCGTCGAAGATGGACCGCACGCGCGGAATCAGCGCGAGGTGGCTCAACGTCCCGGAGTGTCCGCCACCACCGGCCCCGATGCAATTGAGTCCGTCGACTCCGGCATCGATGGCCTTCTCGGCGAAGACGACCGAGGTCGCGTCGTGGTGCACGAGGAGTCCGCGCTCATGCGCGAGCCGCGTCACGACGTCCGGCTTCCCGACGGAGGTGATGACGATGTCGACGCCGTAGCGGGCGCACGCGTCGAGGTCCGCCGCCATCTCGTCGAGGGTGAGCGTCGTCGGAATGTTGACGGCCAGCGGCCCCGGCCGGCGACCCGTCGTCTCGAGCGTCGCCTCGCCGGCGTCGCGGATCGCGCTGAGCCAGTCGGCGAACTCCGTGCGCGTGCGCGTGTTCTGTCGCGGGAAGGCTCCGATGAAGCCGGCATGACGGGCGGCAGAGACGAGCTCGGGCCCGGAGATCAGGAACATCGGCGCGCACACCACGGGCAACGTGAGTCGGCCCGAGATCGCGTCTGGCAGCGTCATCCTTGATTGCCTCCGTAATTTCCTCAATCATTATAGAGATTAGAGAGAATGGATGCCATGCCAGACGAGATCCGATTCCGCACTGTTGTTCGAGATGCCGTTCTCGTGGTGCGCTTCGACCACCTTCGCACGCGCAACGCGCTGGACAGGAGCACGCGGGCTCGACTCGTCGAGGTGCTGCGCGAAGCAGACGAGGCTGAGGACATCCGCGTCGTCGTGCTCACCGGTAGCGACCCGGCATTCACGAGCGGAGTGGATGCGAAGCAGCTGCTCGGAGAGGCGGGCTACGCACCGCTTCCGACCGACCCCGCGACGGCGGTGAGGAGCATGGCGACGCCGACCATCGCGGCGGTCAACGGCTCGTGCGTCTCGGGTGGCCTGGAGATCGCCCTGGCGTGCTCGATCATCGTCGCCTCGGAACGCGCATCGTTCGCCGACACGCACGCTCGGCTCGGACTCACGCCCGGCTGGGGCCTGAGCGTCGAGCTTCCCGCGGCGGTCGGAGCGTGGCGGGCGAGGCAGCTCGCGCTGACCGGTCTACCCATCGACGCGAAGACCGCTTATGAATGGGGGCTCATCGGCGAGGTGGTCGCGCACGACGCCCTGGACGATCGCGTCCGCGAGCTCGCGCACGCCATCGCGACGATCGATCCTCCGAGCGTCCGTAACGCGAACCTCTTGTATCGCGAGGGACAGGATGCCGTGCACAGGCCGGCGCGAGAGGTTGAGCGGACGGTGCACTCCGCGTGGAGCGTCGATCGCTCGGCGGCTCGCGCGTCGTTCGCTCAGAGGGTTTCCCCGCCGTCCACGTAGATGACCTGACCCGTGACGAAGGACGCCATGTCGCCGGCGAGGAAGGCGGCCAGTGCGCCCAGCTCCCTCACGTCGCCGGCGTGACGCATGGGAATGCGCTCGCGCAGCCACGCCCGGCCGTCCTCGCTGTCGTGGAGCGCCTTCGACATCTCGGTACGGAAGTGCCCCGGTGCGATGGCGTTCACCGTCACGCCGTACTCCGCCCATTCCTTCGCCAGCGCACGAGTGAAGTGCATCATGGCGCCTTTGGCCACCTTGTACGGCCCTGAGAGATTCGGCGTGCGCTCGACCGCGCTCGAGCCGACGTTGATGACACGCCCCCATCGCCGTTCGAGCATTCCGGGTCCTGCGAGTCGCACGAGCTGCAGGGACGCGCGGACGTGGGTGTCGAAGATCGCGTCCCACTCGTCGTCCGACATCCCCACGGTCGCAGGCCCGGACCCGGGCTGTCCCACGGTCTGCCCCTGGTCCACGGGGAGCGGGATGAAGGGACGCTTGAGGTTCACGCCCGCGTTGTTGACCAGGATGTCGATGCCGCCCAGATCCGACAGGACGTCGCCCACGACAGCCGCAAGCGCCGCGGCATCCGTCAGATCCACCGGTGCGCCGACGGCGCGTCCGCCGTCGGACTCGATCAGCGCGACCGTCTCGTTCACCTGCTCGGCATGGCGAGCTAGGACCACGGTGTTCGCCCCGGCCGCGGCGAGGGACTGCGCGATGGCGCGACCGATGCCGCGGCCGGAACCCGAGACGAGCGCCGTGCGCCCCGCCAGTGGGCCGACCGGCTCGGGAAGTGCGGACATGTCAAGCTCCCTTCGGCAGGCCGAGGATCCGCTCGGCGATGATGTTGCGCTGAACCTCCGACGTGCCGCCGTAGATCGTGGCGGCCATGGACTCGAGATACTCGTCGAACCGGTCGAGCGGAGCTTCGCCGTCCGCCGCGCCGAGCTCGACCGCCAACGCGGCGGAAGCCTGGACCGACTCCGAACCGAAGAGCTTGAGGATGCCGGCGACAGGGGTGTCGAGACCCGCGGCACGGCTGCCGACGCTGCGTATCCCCGTCAAGCGGATCGCCTCCATGTCCGCGAGCAGCCTGCCCAAGCGCTCGTGCGCGTGGGTCGGCACCGCGGGATCGGCGAGCACCGGCGCCAAGGCGCGCTGCATCTCGAGCCAGTTGTTGATCCAGATCATGTCGCGCTCGTGCTCGAGCGCGGACATGGCGACCCTCCAGCCGTCGTTGAGCTCGCCCAGCAACGCATCCGCGGGGATCTCGACGTCATCGAAGAACACCTCGCAGAACGACTCGATCGACGGACCGGCAGTGCGGATCCGGCGCACGGTGATGCCCGGAGTGTCCATGTCGATCAGCAGGCAGCTGATGCCGCGATGTTTCGGGGCGCTCGGATCCGTGCGGACGTAGAGGGTGCACCAGCGGGCTTGGTCCGCCTGCGTCGTCCACACCTTCTGCCCGTTCACGATGAAGGCGTCGCCCCGGCGGACCGCCGTCGTTCGCAGCGATGCGAGGTCGGATCCCGCCCCGGGCTCCGACATGCCGAGCGCCCACCACGCGTCCCCGCGCAGTGTCGGGCGAAGGTACCGCTCCTGCTGCTGCGCGGTGCCGAACGCGCGAAGCGCCGGCGCGACGACGCCGACGGCCTGGATGTTCATCTGCCGGGGGATGCGTCGTCGCGCCCCCTCGATCCGAACCGTGAGCGCGTCGGTCAGAGAGAGCTCGCGACCGCCCAGTTCGCGCGGCCATTCCGGCACCAGCCAGCCGGCGTCGAACATCTGCACCTGGAACCGCGTGCGCAGGTCCTCATCGTCACGGTAGCGGGGATAGTTCTCGGCGTAGTCGGGAGGAAGCGCCTGCGAGAGGAACGCACGGAACGCATCGAGCGAGTCATTCATTCAGCGCCTCCTAGGGATTCGCCGGCGACGGTCGCGTACAGCTCGGCGGGACTCCCGAGAAGCGGGATCGTGTGCTGGGCGCGACGAACGGCGAACGGGCTGTCGGATTCGAACGTGAGCCCCATGGCGCCCAGAAGCTGGGTCTGCAGCGCGGTGCATCGCGCTGCGGCATCCCCCGCCGCCGCCTTGGCCAACCGCGAAAGCCGAGACACCTCGTCGGTGTCGCTGCCGACGGCGACGGCGACGGCGCTGCCCAGCACGAGGCTCCGAGCGCGTTCGACGAGGACGTAGGCGTCGGCCAACTGGTGCTTCACAGCCTGGAAGCTCGCGATCGGCCTGCCGAACTGCTCTCGACCGCGCGTGTGCGCGATGCTTCCGTCCAGCGCGCGTGCGGCTATCCCGACGAGGTCGGCTGCCACGCACGTCCGCGCCGCCGCAAGGACGTCATCCGCTGCGGCATCGATCTCGTGCGTCGTCGACTCGATCGCGTTCAAGGACGCGGCCACCCAGGGGCGGGATGGGTCGACCCCGGCAAGGACGGCGCGAGGCGCGTCGCCGAGTGCGTGCATGTGGACGACGCACGTGCCGGACGAGGTCTCCTCCACCGAGACTGCGACGTCCGCGTCCGACCCGTCGAAGATCAGCAACTCTCGCCCTCGGGTGCGGGCGAGCGCGAGCGACGACGCCGCGAGGTCGCGGTCGAGCAGTTCGACGCGGCGGAGCGTCTGCGCAGCTGCGGCGTGACTGAGCAGCGGGGAGGGAAGCAGAGCGCGCCCGGCCTCCTCGAGCAGCGCGACCAGGTCGACGAACCCGCCGAGGCCGTCGAGTTCGTCCGGGATGCCGATGAGGGTGTAGCCATGGTCGGCGAGTTGCGCCCACAGGGGGGAGCGCTCTTCGCCGTCGTACACGCGCCGAAGGTCGTCGCTCGTGAAGAGCGAGGTGAAATGGTCGCGCGCCGCGTCGGCGATCGCCTGCGTTTCGTCGGTCGGGACGTACGCGCCCCAATCGATCGTGCCGTCGTTCTGCGCCGACGTTGCCTGGTTCACGAGCGTCACCCTATCAATCCTTTAGAAGATTAGCGTCTGGCCCTGCTATGATCGAGCCGTCTACTCTGTAATCTTTATAATGTTTAGCTCCTCGATTCACAAGGTGGTGTCCAGTGCTCGACTACCGCGAACCGGAGTCGGTCTCCCAGTTGCGGACGGATCTGCGCGCGCTCATCGCCGAGCACGTCCCGACCGACTTCCTCGGTGCCTTCACGCCGGACCCGGCGGACTTCGCGCTGACGGAGGAGTTCTCGCGCGAACTCGGGCGTCGGCAGCTTCTCGCGGCCGCCTGGCCGCGCGAGTACGGCGGAGCCGGAGCGGACGTCTGGGAGCAGACCGCGGTCCGCGAAGAGATGTGGGCGGCGCACGAACCTCGTGGTGCCCAATACATGGGTGTCAACTGGGTCGGGCCGGCGATCATGCGGCACGGCACGCCACGGCAGCGTGAGCAGCACTTGCCCGCCATCGCGGCAGGCGAGGTCGTCTGGTGCCAGGGATTCAGCGAGCCCGGCTCCGGGTCGGACCTGCCTGCGCTGCGGACCAGGGCGATCAAAGTCGAGGGTGGCTGGCGCATCACCGGCCAGAAAGTCTGGACGTCGTACGCGCGCATGGCGGGATGGTGCTTCCTGTTGGCGCGCACCGGGCCGGCCGGCGGGCGCAAGAACGGCATCACCGTCTTTCTGATGGAGATGGACCAACCTGGTGTCGAGGTCCGGCCGATCGCCGCCATGCTCGGCGAGCATCACCTCAACGAGGTGTACCTCGAGGACGCTTGGGTGCCCGACGAGCAGGTGCTCGGCGAGATCGGCGGCGGCTGGGGGATCGTTGCCGAAGTCCTTGGCTTCGAACGGATCGGGATCGCCCGATACGCACGGTCCGACCGGCTCCTCCGTGCGGCCCCGGCGGCGCTCGGCGACGACTGGTCGGCGCTGCCGGAGTCCTTGCGAGAGAGGTGGGCTGCCGCGCTCGTGCGCGCGCGCCAGGCACAGCTGCTGGCCTATCGACTGGTCGAATCCGACGAGTCCGAGGTGTCCGCGCTCGCGGCGGCCGCGTACCGCGTCGTCGTGACGACGCTCGATCAGGAGTCGGCGGAGATCCTGATGGAGATGCTCGGCAGCAGTGCCGTCGGTGCGACTCCGCAGTCGGCGTTCTTCCATCGCGAGGTCGAGGACCATTGGCGGTATTCGCAGGCCGCTACGGTGGCCTCGGGCACCGTCGAGATCAATAAGCAGACGATCGCCAAGTCACTGGAGCGGGCATGAACTCATCCCTGGCCGAAGAAGCTCTCGAGGTCGGGAGCGTGTTGCGCGCGAGTATCGCGGACGCCGGCGGGGTCGACCTGCTGCGCCGTGCCGCCGCGGATCCCGACGCGCGAGCGGACGCGGAGGCGATCGTCGACGCCGTGGGTCTCTGGGACATCGATCCGCTCGGCGATCCGCTCGAACTCGAGGTAGCCGCGGCGGCGTGCCAGGCGGCCGGCTTCTATGCGCTCCCGTACCCCGTCGTCGAGCGCCTCGCGGGGACGACCGCAGGGGGAGCCACCGCCCTCGTGGGCTCGACCCGCACGGCGCTGGTCGCCCATGGCGATCTCACGCTGGCGTGGGCCGGCGTCGAAGCCGATGGCGGGATGCGGCGGCTGAAGCCGCGGGGCGCCGGGGTACTCGGGACGAAGCTTGCGCCGTTCGCCGTCGAGATGGAATCGGAGCTTGCCGGCGAGCGAATGCCGGCCGTGGCGTCACTCGTCACCGCGCTGCAGTCGTGGTGGCTGCTGGGGCTGCTCGAGCACGCAGTCGATGACACCGTGGCGTACACCCGTGAGCGCGAGCAGTTCGGCAGAAGGCTGATCGCATTCCAGGGTGTGGGATTTCAGCTCGCCGACATGGCGGTCGCCGTCGAAGGCCTCGCGGAGCTCGCGAAGTACACCCTCTGGCGGCTGGCCACGGCCGGTGACGAGGCGATCGTGGATGCGTTGGCCCTGAGGACTGCTGCCCAGTCCGCCGCGGGCACCGTTCTGCACGGCGCGCATCAGCTTCACGGAGCGATGGGGTTCACCGATGAGGTCGACGTGTCGTGGCTGTCACGAGCCTCCCAGATGGTGCGCCGGCTTCCCGAGGGCGCACACACGACGTCGGGTCGACTTCTCTCGCTGATCGAGCAGAACGGGTGGACCGATTTCGGACACGCCGAAGAGGCTCGAGCCACGACGAGCGCGGAGGCTGTTCGCTACGCGTAGCGTGTTCGCGGTGTTCTTCTCGGCTTAACCGTATAAAGTTTGCGAGGAATCACCGCTCCACGAGATGAGGCGCACGCGTGAGTGAATCGGGCACCGGCCAGGCCGCACGGATGGGCTTTTCGCCCCGCGTCGCCGAGTCGATCGCCGCAGACCTGCGGAAGCGGATACTCCGCAGCGACGCCGACAACGTCCCGCTCCCACGCCAGGACGACCTCACCGCCCAATACGGCGTGAGTGGGCCGTCGTTGCGCGAAGCGCTGCGCATTCTCGAGGCGGAGGGTCTCATCACGGTGCGGCGGGGCAAGTTCGGGGGCGCCTATGTGCACAAGCCGAGCTGGTCATCCGCTGCGTACGCGTTCGCGCTCTCACTTCAGGGGCAGGGCGTCACTGTCGCCGACCTCGCCGCCACCATCCTCACGCTCGAGCCGATGTGCGCGGCCGCCTGCGCCGCGCGTGCTGACCGCGCCGAGTCGATCGTGCCCGCGCTGGAAGCGAGCCTCAACGAGACAGAGGCGCACATCGGGGACGGCGCGCGCTACTCGGCCGCCGCTCGTATTTTCCATGACATCCTCGTCGCCGGGCTGGACAACCAGACCATGCAGCTGCTGGTGCGGAGCATGGTGGCGATCTGGTCCATCCAGGAGCAGATCTGGGCGGAGTCGGCGAACGCTGCGGCGCAGTACCCCGGCATCGAGCCGCAGAAGGAGTCGTTCCGGACGCACGCCGCCCTGGTGCGGCTCATCGTGGACGGCGATGTAGAGGGCGTCACAAAGCTGGCCACGGCCCACCTCCGAGCAACGCAGGCGATCGTGCTCGAGCGTTATGGGGATGAGGTGGTCGACGCCTCGTCGCTGGCTGCAGTGCAGGCGTTCAAGAGTCTCTGAGGCGCGCTCGCGGCGGGCTCAGTCGAGGAAGAAGTCGCCGTCCAGCCCGCCGTCCACCCCTGAGTACGCATAGGGAGCGAAGTCGGTCACTCCCGCCGCACCGAGCACCTCGTCGTCGATGAGCAGCTGTCCCGTGCGCTGTCGCGCAGGCGTCGTCAGGATCGCATGCGCGGCATCTGCCATGATCTCCGGTCGCCGGGCGCGGGCGAGCGCGTCGTCGCCACCGAGCAGGTTCCGCACCGCATCCGTTCCGATAGTCGTGCGGGGCCAGAGCGAGTTCGCCGCGACTCCGGCCTCGGCGAACTCGGCTGCGATCGCGAGGGTGACCAGGCTCATGCCGTACTTCGAGAGCAGGTACCCCGGGAACTCCGCCAGCCACCGCTGCGACGTGAGGTTCAGTGGAGGACTCAGGGTGAGCACGTGCGGGTTCTCGCTGCGTACGAGGTGGGGCAGGCACGCGCGCGTCAGCATGAACGTGCCGCGCGTGTTGATGTCCTGCATCAGGTCATACTGCGAAGGGGTCAGCTCGAGAGTCCCCGACATCCGGAGTGCGCTGGCGTTGTTGATGCAGATGTCGATGCCTCCGAAAGCGTCGACGGCCGCGGCGGCTGCTTCGGCGACGGAATCGTCGGAGCGCACGTCGCCGACCACCGCGAGGGCGCGACCGCCGGCGCGCTCGATCTGGGTGGCGGCTTCGTGGATCGTGCCGCTGAGGCGCGGATCCGGTTTGTCGGTCTTCGCAAGCAGCACGACGTTAGCGCCGTCCCGGGCCGCGCGCAGTGCGATCGCGAGTCCGATTCCGCGACTGCCGCCGGACATCACGATGGTCCTGCCCTCGAGCGATCCCTGGGTTCCTGTGCGGGGAACGGTCATGACTGCTTCTCCTTCTCGCGGTGCGCGAAACCGCGGATGAGCGATTGTGCAGCGGGGGAGGAGGCTGCCCGGACGAGGGCCGCGCGCTCGGCGTCGAGGGCCGCGGCGTATTGACCTGCGGTATCGCCGCGCAGCAGCCGACGCGTGGCCGCGATATGCGATTGCGGGCCGCGTGCCGCCGCGTCGGCGAGGTGCTGTGCTCGCCGCGGCGCTGTCTCGGCTTCGACCAGTTCGGTGACGAGTCCGCAGGTCGCGGCTGCCGTGGCATCCATCGTCTGACTCAGCGAGCTCATCGCGGACGCGCGTCCGCCGCCGATCGCGCGGGGGAGCAGGAACGACACGCCGCTGTCCGGCGTGAGGCCGACGGCCTCGTAAGCGGTGAGGAACCGGGCGCGCGGGGTCGCAATGCGCACGTCGGCGTTGAGTGCGAGCCCGAGCCCGCCCCCCGCGGCAGCGCCCTCGACCACGGCGATCAGGACAGCATCCAACGCCGACAACCGCAGCAGCGCCTCATGGAACGTGCCGGCCAGACGGTCGAGGTGCGCGGGAAGATCTCGAGCCTGGGCCATCTCGCGGACGTCGCCGCCGCCGCAAAACGCGCGACCGCGCGCGGCGATGACAACCGCGCGGGGATTGTCAGCCTCGAGCACCTCGACGACCTTCAGCAGAGATACGGCCAGAGCGAGGTTGACGGTGTTGGCCGCCTCGGGTCGGTTGAGCGTCACGCGCGCGACGCCGTCGCCGACGAACAGTTCTACGGGATCGTCCATGTCAGCGCGGTGCCATCCGCAGTGCTCCGTCCATGCGGATGGTCTCTGCGTTGAGGTAGTCGTGCTCGACGATCATCTGCGCGAGTTGCGCGAACTCTTCGGGTCGCGCAAGACGCGCGGGGAAGGGGACGGATGCCGCCAGCGAGGCGCCCACGTCCGGTCCGAGTCTCGCGAGCATGGGGGTGTCGACGATGCCGGGGGCGATCGTGTTCACGCGGATGCCGACGGCGGCGAGATCGCGCGCCGCGGGGAGCATCATTCCGACGACACCGCCTTTCGACGCGGAGTACGCGACCTGCCCGACCTGACCCTCGAACGCCGCGACCGAGGCGGTGTTGATGATGACGCCACGCTGGCCATGCTCGTCGGGCTCTTGACGCGAGATGGCCTCCGCAGCGAGACGGAGCACATTGAACGTGCCGATCAGATTGACCTCGATGGTCCGGCGGAACAGTTCCAGGTCGTGTGGTCCTCGCGATCCGAGAACCTTCCGAGCGGGAGCGATGCCGGCGCAATTCACGACGACGCGCAACGGCGGCTGATCGGGCAGCACTGACTCGATCGCCGCGCCGACGTCGTCGGCGTCGGTCACGTCTGCGCCGACGTAGCGGACGCCGTCCGCGCGCGGGGCCCCATCGAGCGCGCGCGGCAGGTCCACAGAGACGACGGCGGCGCCCGCTGCGGCGAATCGGCGGGCTGTGGCCGCGCCGAGTCCGGATGCTCCGCCGGTGATGAGGGCCGTGATGTCGGTGATCTTCATGCTTCTCCTGCTTCTTCGGACGGTTGGAGGCTGCGCACGATGAGATCTGCCAGAGCCCGGTACGCCGCGGAATCGTCGATGCCCGCGGATGACTCGATGTCGCCGCGATGGATGGCTTCCATCACCTGCGCCGCGACGGCGCCGACGAACGCGGCATCCTCTGTGCGCGGCGCGGCCTGACGGACGAGGCTCTGCACGCGTTCGGCGGCGGCGCGGGTGTTGGTGCGGTAGAGCTCCTGCGTGGAAGGCCACGCGTCGAGATCGCCGAAGAAGGCCGGTGAGGCCGGTGCGAGCTGCTCCGAGATCGCCACCAGGTAGGCGCGGATCTGCTCAACGGGATCGTCGTCGCTGCGGAGGAGACGGATCTCGACACGGTCCGCCGCGCGCCGGAAGAAGTGCCGGACGGCGGCGACGACGATCTGCTCCTTGGAAGGCGCGACCGCGTAGAGCGTCGACTTCGAGCACCGCAGCTCTCGAGAGAGGTCCTCGACGCTGAGGTCCGCGAACCCCTCGCGCAGGATCACCTCGACGAGTCGCTCCAGGAGGTCGTCCCTTCGATCGGCGCGCGCGGCGGTGGAGTGCCCACGTGCGGAAGGTCGTGTCATACTCGCCACAGTACCAGAATTAGAATTCTGGTACTCCAGACGATACTGAAATCAAAAGATTGTGAGGATTCGCCTGTGTCAGCCCATGCCGCCACCGCGACCGACATCTCCGACGAGCTGATGTCACTCACTGCGGACATCTGCGCGCGGGCCCTTGTGCCGCATGCTTCCGACGCGGAACGCGCAGCTCGATTCCCCCGCGCGGAACTGCGCACGCTCGGCGAGGCGGGACTGCTCGCGCTGCCGTACCCGGAGGAGTACGGCGGGGCCGCCCTGCCTGCCGAGGTCTACCTGCCGGTCTTCGAGCAGCTCGGACGGACGTGGGCGTCGGTCGCGGTCGGAGTCAGCGTGCATGCGCTCGCATGCCTGCCGCTCGCCGTCTTCGGAACGGACGAGCAGAAGCGGCGATGGCTGCCGTGGATGCTCTCGGGGCAGACCCTGGGCGCGTACTGCCTGTCGGAGACGCATGCCGGATCCGACCCCGCCGCGATGCGCACGAAGGCCACGAAGGTCGACGGTGGATACGAGCTGAACGGCGCGAAGGCATGGACGACGCACGGCGGCGAGGCTGACTTCTATACCGTGATGGCTCGGACATCGGCGGATCTGCGCGCCGGCATCTCGTGCTTCCTCGTACGCGCCGACGTGCCCGGACTGTCGGCCGATCCGCCCGAGCGCAAGCTCGGGCTCACCGGCTCCACAACAGCGACGGTTCACTTCGACGGCGTGTTCGTCCCGGACGAGTGTCTGATCGGAGCCCCTGGCGACGGCCTTCGTATCGCGTTCGCGGCGCTGGACTCAGGCCGCCTCGGCATCGCGGCGATCGCCACCGGCCTCGCGCAGGCCGCTCTCGACGAATCCGTCGCCTACGCCCGCGGACGGGAAGCGTTCGGGCAGCCCATCATCCGGCACGAAGGCGTCGGATTCATGCTCGCCGACATGGCCGCGACGGTGGAGACGAGCCGTGCGATGTACCTCGCGGCAGCGCGAAGGCGGGACGGCCAGCAGTCCTTCACGCGTGAAGCGTCCATCGCGAAGCTCGTCGCGACCGACGGCGCGATGGCCGTGACCATGAACGCGGTGCAGGTGCTCGGCGGAGCCGGCTATACCCAGGACTTTCCGGTCGAGCGCTACATGCGCGAGGCGAAGGTCATGCAGATCTTCGAGGGCACCAATCAGATACAGCGCCTCATCATCGCTCGAGACCTCGAGCGCACAGCCGGCTGAGAGAGAGGATCACATGCACACCGCCGTCATCGTCGACGCCGTCCGCACGCCGTCCGGAAGAGGAAAGCCGGGAGGAGCCCTCGCCGGCACCCACCCCGTCGATCTTGCCGCCGGCGTGCTCACCGCGCTCCTGGACCGCAATGGCATCGACTCGGCACAGGTCGACGACGTCCTCATGGGATGCGTGAGCCAGCGCGGCGACCAGGGTGCGAACATCGCGCGCCGGGCCGTGCTGGCCGCTGGTTTCGCAGAGTCCGTGCCCGCGGTCACGATCGACCGCCAGTGCGGGTCGAGTCAGCAGGCGGCGCACTTCGCCGCCCAGGGAGTCATCGCCGGGGCATACGACGTCGTCATCGCGGCCGGCGTCGAGTCCATGAGTCGTGTTCCCCTGGGCACTTCATGGGCGGACGCGAGCAGACCGGCGGGCATCACCGCGCGCTATCCGGACGGCCTTGTCGCACAAGGGGTGTCGGCCGAGCTCATCGCTCACCGCTGGGGCATCTCGCGAGCAGACATGGATGCGTTCTCGGCCCGATCCCACCAGCGGGCTGCCGCCGCCTGGGCGGACGCGCTGTTCGACCCACAGCTCGTGCCCGTGGAACACGACGGAGGCCGCCTGACCCATGACGAGACGGTTCGGCCCGCGACGACGGCCGAGGCGCTCGCGGCGCTTCCGCCCGCGTTCCGCACGCCGGAATTGGCGGAGCGCTTCCCTGAGCTCTCGTGGAGGGTCACCGCCGGCAGTTCGTCGCCACTGACGGATGCCGCGTCCGCCGTGCTCATCATGAGCGAGCGTCGCGCACTCGAACTCGGCCTGCGTCCCCGGGCTCGGTTCCACGCGTTCAGCGTCGTCGGCGACGACCCCGTCATGATGCTCACGGGCCCGATACCGGCCACGCGCCGCATCCTCGAGCGCTCGAGGATGAGCCTCGACGACATCGACGCGTATGAGGTCAACGAAGCCTTCGCGTCGGTGCCGCTCGCATGGCAGCGCGAGTTCGTCGCCGATCCGGCCAGACTCAACCCGTGGGGCGGTGCCATCGCGCTGGGCCACGCCGTCGGTGCTTCAGGCACTCGCCTCCTCGGGACCCTCCTCGCCTCCCTCGAGCACACGGGCGGCCGATGGGGACTTCAGACGATGTGCGAGGGCGGCGGGATGGCGAACGCCACCATCATCGAAAGGCTCTGACATGACGGCATACGACACGATCCTGACCCGAGTTGAGGAAGGCGTGGGATGGATCACCCTTGACCGGCCGGCGGCCCTCAATGCGCTGAACACGCAGATGATGCGGGAGGTCGTCGACGCGGCCGAATCCTTCGATGACGACGAAGCGGTCGGCGCCATCGTCATCACCGGTTCCGAACGAGCTTTCGCCGCCGGCGCCGATATCACCGAGATGGCGCACAAGGCAGGGGACGACATCCTCCGGGAACGCTTCTTCGCCGACTGGAGCCGCTTCGCCGCGGTGAGGACGCCCGTCGTGGCTGCGGTCGCGGGTTACGCGCTCGGGGGAGGCTGCGAAGTCGCCATGATGTGCGACATCGTCCTCGCCGCCGACACCGCGACGTTCGGTCAGCCCGAGATCAACCTCGCCGTGATTCCCGGAATGGGTGGGACGCAGCGACTCATCCGGGCGGTCGGCTATTACAAGGCGGCCGATCTCGTGCTGACGGGGCGATCGATCGACGCGTTCGAAGCGGAGCGCATCGGACTGGTGTCGCGCGTAGTGCCGGCAGCCGAGTTGACGCGGCACGCCCAGGAACTGGCTCGCGCGATCGCGTCGAAATCCCGGCCATCACTGCAGGCGGCGAAGGCGGCGCTGCACGCCGGGCTGGAATCCCCGCTCGCGGAAGGGCTGCGGTACGAGCGGCTCGCATTCGCCGGCCTCTTCGACACCGCCGACCAGAAGGAGGGAATGGCGGCCTTCCTCGAGAAGCGCCGGCCTGTCTTCACGAATGGATAGGGGACAGCCGGCGCGACGCCGTGCATCACCGAGCGCATGGACGTCGCACCCGTGGCGTTCGCGTCCGGCAAGCCCTACTCCGGGTCGCTTCACGCAGAACCTGCTCGAGGAACTCGACGTCGTCGTGATCCCGGGTGACCGGGTGCTCAACCTGCGCTCTCGATCGCGCCGCTGAAGCGCGAACGCCGCCCGGCTTACTGGGTGGAACGACCTTTGCTCGCCTGCATCGCCGAAGCCTAGATTCGCACCAGCCCTGGGGCTGATGCGGTTCGCCTGCCCGAGGCACCAGCAGCAACGATCAAAGGAGATCACATGAAATCGCTCATTCGCTCCGGAGTCGCTCTCGTCGCCGCGGCAGCGCTCGGCGCGACCATGGTGGTCGGGGCGAACGCCCTGAACGCGGGCAAGGACAACGGGAACGGCCTCGGCGGGCAGCCCGCGACCGCCAGTCAGATCTACCTCGACGAGATCAAGGACTACGGCGTGTGTCGCGGCACCGACCCCGAGTGCTACAACGACTACGGCAACGGCTGGACGGAGGGGGAGCAGAAGCGCATCCTCATCTGGAGCCGGACGCCCGGTCCGCGCCACGCCCACCTCGGCTCGCCGCTCGGCCCCGGCCTGAACCCGCCCCTCGCCGCCAACAATGTCGCGCAGGCCGCTCTCAAGGCGTGGGCCGAAGAGCGCGGGATCGCAGTGGATTACACCGAGGACCTGGCGAGCTTCAGCCGGCTGAACAACTACCAGGCCGTCGTCTTCCTGAGCTCGAACCGCGACACGCTGGATGACACGGCGCAGACCACCCTGATGCAGTACATCCGGGGCGGCGGCGGGTTCGTCGGCATCCACAACGCGTTCGGTGCGGAGTACCACTGGCCGCACTACGAGGGGCTGCTCGGCGGTGCGAACTTCTTCAATCACGGGCCGAACCGCGACGGCACGGTCGAGACGATCAACTCCGGCGACGTGTCGACGTCGTTCATGCCCGAGACGTGGGCGTTCAAGGACGAGTGGTACAACCTCATCCCGTACCCGAGCTTCGTGAACGTCCTCCTCGAGGTCGACCAGGCCACGAGCGAGGCGACCCCTGCCGGGCACGGCGAGCACCACCCTGTCAGTTGGTGCCACTACTACGACGGCGGCCGCGCGTGGCTCACCACGCTCGGTCACGACGTCGCAGCGTGGACGGATGCGCCGCTCGCCGGCGACGACCTGTTCAAGCAGCATGTGATGGAGGGGCTCGAGAGCGCGATGGGGATCAAACCGTTCTGCGCGGCCTGACGCCCAGGCGAGTCGTCCGCGGCTCGTGACCGACGAGGGCCCGAACCCGCCGGAAGGCCGGTTCGGGCCCTCTGTCGTGGTCCTGGCGCGCAGGCCCGCCGGGGCGTGTTCCACTCAGCGGGACCACTCGCCCTCCGGCGAAGCAGTTCCTTGCCGCTCCGGCGGACGCGACGGATACTGCCCACATGCGATCCGCAACCGGAGGCGAGCCTGTCTCGGTGCTCGACCGGATCCTCGCCATCCTCGACACCGTCCGTGAATCCCACGGCTCCACGACGATCACCCAGCTGGCGCTGGCCACGGGCATCCCGAAGTCAACCGTCTCGCGCCTGGTCGGAGACCTCGTGCGGCAGCGGTACCTGACGCGCAGCGAGGGCGGCGTGGTGATCGGCATGAGGCTGTTCGAGCTGGGCGCACGCGCCAGCACGCCCCGGCGGCTGAGCATCGCGGCTCTGCCGGTGCTGGCCGAGTTGTCCAACGCCACCGGCGAGCACCTCAACGTCGCGGTGCAGGAGGGGTGCGAGATGCTCTCGGTCATCTCGGTGCGCGGGCGGCTTCGGCCGGTCCCATCCCGCGCGGGCGTCCGCGTTCCCTCCGTCACGACGGCGCTCGGCAAGGCAGTGCTGGCCCACACCACGGACGAAGACGTCCTGAGGGCGGTGATGGCCGGGCTCGACCCGTACACGCGCCACCGGTTCGAGCGTGAGCTCGTGGCAGTCCGGGCGGAGTCGATCGCGGTCGACCGCTGCGAGACGTTTCCCGGCGTGGTCGGCGTCGCGAGCCCGATCCTCTCTTCGGAGCGACTGCCGGTCGCGGCGATCTCGGTCGCCGGACCCGTCACCGACATGGACCCGAACCGCATCGCACCGCTCGTGCGCCACGCCGCCCTCGCGCTCACGCACCGGCTGGCGTCCCAGGTGGCCTGACCCCATGGCCGGGGACGACTCCGCCGATGCGCTCGGCGTCCTCGACCGGATGACGTCCATCCTCGAGGCGTTCGACGAGGATGATCGCGGACTCGGGCTGTCCGAACTCGCCGCGCGGGCCGGCCTGCCGAAGTCGACGGTCTCGCGACTCGTCGCGACGCTCGTGCGGCAGCGCTTCCTGGAGCGCGACGGCAAGCGCATCCATCTCGGCCTCCGGCTCTTCGAGCTCGGTCAGCTCGCGGAGCACCCCCGCGAGCTCAGGATCGCCGCCCTCCCGGTCATGGCCGACCTGCGCACCAGGACTGGGCACAACGCGCACCTTGCGATACGCGACGGAGACCAGCTGGTCTGCCTCGCGGCCATGCGCGGCCGAGGCGCACCCCCGCTCGCACCGCGCACCGGCGGGCGCCTGGAACTGAACGCCATGGCCATCGGTGACGCCGTCCTCGGGCGCTCGAGCACTGCCGACCCGGGGCGGGAGTCGCCCGACGGCGTCCGCACGATCGCGCACCCGATCCGCGACTCCACCGGGCGGGTCGTGGCGGCGATCTCGGTGTCGGGCTGGACGGAAGGCTTCGACATCGAACGCTCCGCCGCTGCGGTCCGCGTCGCCGCCCTCGCGGTCTCCCGCCGTCTCGCGCCCGCGGGACGCTCCGCCGGCTGAGGCCTGGATCAGCGAGCAGGCCGTGGGGACGTGGGGTCGGTCATCGTCGCGACGACCAGATCGCCGATGAGGCGGCGGTGCGAATCCTGGAGCGCCGGATCCAGCATGTCGCGCCCGAAGATCGCCGCGAACGTGTGGCGGTTGGCCACATGGAAGCAGGCGTAGGCGCTGATCACCATGTGCACGTCGAGCGCGTCGACGTCGTCGCGGAAGATCCCGTCCCGTACGCCTCGCTCGATCACCTGCTGAAGCAGCGTGATGGCCGTGGCGTTCTCGCGCAGGATGGTCTGCGACTGACGCAGGTGCTCGGCGCGGTGGATGTTCTCGATGCTCACCAGCTGGATGAACGCCTCGTGCGTCGTGTGATGGTCGTACGTGGCCTCTGCGAGCTTTCGCAGGGCCTCGTCCGGCGAGAGCTCGTCGACGTTGATGCCGCGCTCGACCCGGCGGATCTGGGCGTACACGCGCTCCAGAACGGCCAGGAAGAGCCCCTGCTTCGAGCCGAAGTAGTAGTAGATCATCCGCTTCGTCGTGCGCGTCCGTGCGGCGATCTCGTCGACCCGGGCGCCCGCGAACCCGTTGGCGGCGAACTCGGCGGTCGCGACCTCGAGGATGTCGTCCTGTGTCCGGGCGGCGCGTTCGGTCGTCCCGGTGTCGCGCACCTCGTTCAATCCAGCCGTCATCGCAGGCTCCCTTCGGCGCCGGACTCCTCTTCGGCGCGGATGAGCGCGCGGAAATGGCGCTCCATCCGTTCACGATCGGGCTCGGTCCCCGTGATGATTCGGAGACTAGCGCACGCCTGGCCCACGGCCATCCGGCCGCCGTCGAGCACGGGGTGGCCGCGTTCCCGAGCCTGCCGGACGAGCTCCGTCTCGAGCGGCCGGTACACCACGTCCGACACCCACGCGCCCGCGGGCAGCAGGTCGAGGTCGAAGGCGACGCCCGGATGGTGGAGCATGCCGAGCGGTGTGGCGTGCACGACGCCGTCCGCTCGGGCGATCGCTGCGGGAAGCTCGCCGGGGGCGAGCGTGACGATGGTCTGCGTCGGGAAGTGGCCGCGCATTCGGTCGGCGAGCTCCTCCGCCCGTACCGGGTCCACGTCCGACAGGTCGAGCCGCGCGGCGCCGTGGGAGAGGAGCGCATAGGCGGTCGCGGCGCCGGCGCCGCCGCAGCCCAGCTGCACGACGTGCTCGAACGACGCCCCCGGCAGGCCCGTCTCCAGGCCCTCGCGGTACCCCATCCAGTCGGTGTTGTAGCCGACGAGGCCGTCGTCGTCGAACACGACGAGGTTCACCGCCTGCAGGTGCGCGGCATCCTCGTGCAGGTCGTCGACGAGATCGAGGACCAGCTGCTTGCAGGGGTGCGTGATGTTCATCGCGGAGAAGCCGGCGGCGCGGGCCTCGGCGAGGAGCTCCCCGACATCGCCGGCGCGTCGGCCGAGTCGGATGAGATCGAGGACGCGGTACTCGTAGTCCAGCCCGAGCTCGCGCGCTTCCGCCTCGTGCATGGCGGGCGTGAGGGATGCCGTGATCCCTTCGCCGATCAGTCCGACGAGGTAGTGCCGGTCCGGGAGACGGGATGCCGCGGCATCCGTTCGGCTCGTCACGAGACGTCCGGGATCTCGAAGTCGACGGTCGCGAGAGAGACCTTCACCGGCGCGGAGATGCGCAGCACCTCGGCGTGGGCCGGATGCCGCGTGTACGCATCGAGGCCGTCCAGGTCGTCGAAGTCCGCGACGATCGCGAGCTCATGGGAGGCGGGGCCGCCGAGAAGGTCGGGGCCCACTGTCATGCTCCGCAGCTGCGGGATCTGCTCCGGGAGCGCGCGAAGGAGCGTCATCCAGTGCTCACGCTGCTCTGCGGTGAACTCCGGGACGAATCGGAAGACGGCCACGTGCCGGATCACGCGTCGGCCCTCTCATGTTCGCGCCGATGCTGGTACTGCGCTGCGAGACGGACAGGGGCGTTGAGTGCGCCGTACCCGGCGTACCCTCCACGGCGCTCGACGACCTCGAGGAACACGGTTCCGACCGGGTGCGTATAGAAGTGAAGGAACTCGCCCGACGCGTCCCTGTCGTACATGACGTTCAGCTCCCTCAGCTCATCGAGCAGGCCGGGCTCCAGTTGGTAACGGGCCTCGATGTCGTCGTAGTAGTTCGCGGGGATGTCGAGCGGCCGGAAGCCGCGCTCCCGTGCCGCTCGGGCGAGCGCCAGCACGTCATGACTCGCGAAGGCGAGATGCTGCGGCAGGATCGCGTCGTCGGCGGCGCCCGAGGGCACGAGGTTGAGAGCGATCCGCACGACTCCGTCGGAGCTGCGGAGGACCTGGCTGCGTACGAGCCCCACCGGAGCGGCGACCTCGATGGTGGGATCGGCGCCGAGGTCCAGCACGGAGTGGAAGAACAGCACGGCCGCGTCGAAGTGCTGCCAGGGCTGCGCGAGGTTCACGTGGTCGACCCGCGCGATGAGGTGCGGCTCGTCGTCGTCGCGCGCAGGACCGAACTCGCCGACCCATCGCGGGACTGATCCCTCCGCGGCCCCGAAGAACACCTCCGACCCGTCCGGTGCGCGCACGCCCACGAGCGGCTCCTCGTCCACGCCCTGGGACCGCGGGATCTCGGGGGCGAACAGCTCGGTGGCTCGCCGCAGCGCCATCGGGGGATCGTCGACGGAGAGGCCGATGCCTGCCACGGTCGGCCGGGCGCGGTCCGCGCCCGGGGCGCCGAGCACGACCCGGGCTGCTCCCTGCGACCACAGCTCGACGCTCTTGGTGCGGTGCCCGCCGTGGGAGCGGAAGCCCAGTTGCCCGAGGAGTCTCCGGAGCTCCGGCAGCGCGGTCGTGCGCAGCTCCACGTAGTTCAGGTCGGCGGGAGGCCGCACCGGGGGCAGCGTGGCGGCGGGCATCCGTGCCGCGCTCCCGCCTGCTCCCGGTCCGAGTGCGACGGCGGTCTCGTGCTCCAGCCAGCGGAGCGAGCGACGCGCGTCGATCGCCGTCTCGAGGGGGTCGGCCTGGCGGAACGTGTCGTTGAAGATCTCCAGCGACACCGGACCGTCGTAGCCGGTGCGGACGAGGTGCGCCATGAAGGCACCGAGATCGAAGCCGCCCTCGCCGGGGAACAGGCGGTGATGACGGCTCCACGAGAGCACATCCATCGAGAGGAGAGGTGCGTCCGCCATCTGCACGAAGAAGATCTTCTCCGCCGGGATCGTCTCGATCGCCTCGGGGCTGTGCCCCTTGGAGAGGATGTGGAAGCTGTCCAGGCAGAGGCCGATGCGCGGATGGTCTGCGAGGCGGACGATGCGCGCCGCGGTCTCATAGCTGTCGACGAAGCGGCCCCACGCGAGCGCCTCGTAGGCGACCCGGACGCCGAACCGCTCGGCGAGGTCTCCGAGGAGGCGCAGCTGTGTCGCGGCGAGCTGCTCGTCACCGCTGCGGGCCGTCGCGACATTGCTGCACAGCAGCATGGTCTCTATGCCCAGCCGGTTCATGAGCCCGAACTTCGCGGCGGCACGGCGGAGATTGTCGTCCAGGAGTTCGGGGCCGACGCCTTCGAAGTCCCGGAACGGCTGGTAGAGGTCCAGCGAGAGCCCGAGCTCGGCCGCACGGGACCGGATCTGCTCGGGCGACCAAGGTGACGCGATGAGATCCGGCTCGAAGATCTCCACTCCGTCGAAGCCGGCCTCGTGGGCGGCCGCGAGCTTCTGATCGAGGGTGCCGCTCAGGCAGACCGTGGCGATCGATGTGCGCATGGCGCCTTTCTGCGCGCACCGGCGCTGGTGCCCGCGTGATTCTCGGAACAGCATTGCATGGTTGTGTACTAACTAGTACGTTCGAAGCGAAGCGCGATCGACGACGATTCAAGCCGCTGGGAGGGGATGCTCGATGGAGAGTCTCGCCGAATGGAACACGTTTCCCGCTCATGAGGGCGGGCCCGTCTCGGTGCTCGACCGCATCATCGCGATCCTCGACGCCGTGAAGGAGTCGGCCGGGTCGATCTCGGTCACGGATGTCGCGGCGCGGACCGATCTGCCGAAGTCGACGGTCTCGCGACTCGTCGCCGAGCTGATCGCACAGCGTTACCTGGAGCGCACCGAGGACGGCGTCGCTCTCGGCCTTCGCCTGTTCGAGCTCGGCGCGCGCGCGAGCATTCCCCGCAGGCTCATCGGCGCCGCGGCGCCGGTGATCCGACAGCTGCGCGAGGTGACGGGGGAGCGCGTCGGGCTCTGGGTGCAGCAGGGAACCGACATGGTCTCGATCGCCGCCGTCGCGGGTCGCCTCCCGATGCTTCCGACGCGCGCGGGCATGCGATCGCCGGCGCTCACGACCGCCAGCGGCAAGGCCTACCTCGCGTTCTGCGCCGACCAGGGAGTGGTGGACCGCGTGAGCGCGCCGCTGGCCGAGGCAGCCGCGGACCACTTCCGCGATGAGCTCCTGCACGTCCGCTCGGCCGTGGTCGCGATGGACATCGAGGAGTCGTATCCCGGCATCCTCGCCGTCGCGAGCCCGGTCCTCTCGGCCGACCGCGGCGTCGTGGGGGCGATCTCGGTGGCGGGGCCCAGCGGCGGCATGGATCCGGATCGCGTGGCACCGCTCGTGAGAGCGGCCGGCACGACCGTCAGCCGCCGGCTGACGGCGGCGTAGACGATGCGCACCGCCACCTGGACCGACTCGGTCAGCGTGCTCGACCGCGTGACAGCCCTCTTCGACGCCTTCGGCGAGCACGACGAGGGCCTCGGGGTGTCAGAGCTGGCCCGGCGCGCGAACCTCCCGAAGTCCACGGTCTCGAGAATCGCGGCCGATCTGGTCGCGCAGCGCTTCCTCGATCGCGACGGCGACAAGCTGTACCTGGGAATCCGGCTGTTCGAGCTGGCTGAGACCGTGCAGCAGCCGCGGAGGCTGCGGCACGTCGCGTTGCCCGTGATGTCCGAGCTGCGCGACGTGACGCACCAGACGGTGAGTCTCGCGGTGCTCGAGGATGCCGATGTGCTCTTCATCGCGATCGTCCGCGGCGAGGCGAGCCCCGCGCCCGCGGCGAGGGTCGGCGGGCGTCTGCCGGCGCACGCGACCGCGCTCGGGAAAGCACTCCTCGCCTTCTCCTCGCGCGATGTCGTCGAGCGGGTCATCCGCGGAGGGCTCCACCCCCGCACGCCACGGACCATCTGCGATCCGACGAATCTCGCCCGCGAGCTGAGCGACGTTCGCCGTATGGGCGTCGCCACCGAGAACGAGGAGTGCCTCACGGGGCGCGTGTGCGTGGCGAGCCCGATCCTCAGTCACGGCGGCGCGGCCGTCGCCGCGGTCTCGGTGAGCGGCGCCGCCTCGGACGTCGTTCCGGCGCGCCTGGCCCCGGCCGTGCGCGCGGCCGCATTGACGCTCAGCCGCAGGATGGACATCGCGCACCGCGACTGACCGCCGTTGGTGCAGCCTGGGGCGCACGCGAACGGGGTGGGTGCCTTCGCACCCACCCCGTTCGCTCGCCGCGGTCGGGTCCGCGGACTCAGCCCGCAGTCTCGCGGATCGCCTCGTACGCTTCGAGGTTCTCGCCCGTGAAGTAGCCCTGGAAGAACTCCTCGGCCTGGCTGATGAAGGCATCCATGTCGATGTCCTCCTGCTCGACCACGGTGAAGGCGTCGTTCTCGCGGTACTCGTCGAGGATCTTCTCGGTCTCCTCGTCGACGCACGCGCGGTTCTCGGGACGGATCTCGTGGATCGTCTCCTCGAGGAGGGCCGTCTGCTCCTCGTTCATCTTCTCGTAGGTCTTGTCGCTGACGATGATCCAGTGGATGCCGACGTTGTGGTTGTTGAGGATCGCGGTGTTGAGCACCTCGTCGTAGCTCGACGAGCGCGTCGCGACGATCGGGTTCTCCTGGCCGACGGCGATGCCCTGCTGCAGGGCCGTGTAGAGCTCCTCGACCGCGACGGAGACGGGGTTGGTCACGCCGAGCGCCTCGGCGTTGGCGAGGAAGATCGGTGAGTTCGGGAACCGGATCGGGACGCCTGCCAGATCCTCGGGACTCGTCACCTCGACATCCTTCGTCGTGAAGGTGCGGTTGCCGAAGAACCAGCCATCGACGATGTTCACTCCTGTGGCCTCGTGGAAGCCCGTGAACAGATCCTCGGAGCTCTCGTCGATCCACTGGAACGCATGCTCGACATCGTCGAACGCGTAGGCCGCGTCCACGACGCCGATCGGCTCGTAGGTGGCGCTGAGCGCGGACGCGCCCTGCAGGTCGATGTCGATGTCGCCGGCCTGCACCTGCGGGAAGCGATCGGCGTCGGGGCCGAGCTGGCTCGCGGGGTACAGCTCGACGGTGAAGCCCATGTCGGCCTCTTCGAGGCGCTCCTTGAGCAGCTCGACACCGCAGAAGTAGTTCGGCGTCTGCTCGTTCTGGCTGGTGGCGACGGTCAGGGTGACCGGGTTGTTCTCGGCTCCGCCTCCGTCGCCGGTCTCGTCGGGGGCGTCGCCGCCGCCTCCGGCGCAGCCGGTGACGACGAGGGCTGTTGCGGCGAGCACCGACGCGGCGATTCGGCCTCGGCGCGTCGAGCGGGCTGTGCTCATGGGACTCTCCTCTGATTCTGCGCACGTCCTTGTGCAAGCGGTGACGTGTCATTCGATGGCCGGAGCGGGACATCCGGTCGCGGCGTTCGCTCGAGGGCGAGATCGTCGTCGACCACGCTGTCACGTTACGGCCCGGTGGCAGTGCCGACTCTTACCGAGATCGCACGGTTCGCAAAGCGATGTCCCGTCGAGTGGAACATGGCGCATGGCGTGCTGCGCGCATGCCTCCCCGGTGAATGGAACGACTCCCGCGCGCCGGTCCATCGTGGCATACGCTCGGTGCCGACCCGCGCAGACGGCACGCATGCAGGGAGGCTTCGTGACGGCATCCGATCGCCCGACGCTCCGCATGGGCGTGATCGGCGCCGGTTTCATGGGGCGCCAGCACATCGGCTTCATCCGTGCGGCGGCGGGCCTCTCTCTCGCGGCGGTGGCCGACCCCGCCGTCGCAGACGGGGCTTTCGAGTGCCCGACCTACGGATCGGTCGGACGGATGCTGGAGCATGAGCACCTGGATGCCGTCATCATCTCCAACCCGAACGCGCTGCACGTCGACACCGCCGTCGAATGCCTCGAGGCCGGCCTCGCGGTGCTGCTCGAGAAGCCGGCCGCCGTGGACTACGCACAGTCCCTCCGGCTCGTCGACGCGGTGGCGCGGCTCGACGGGCGGCTACTGGTCGGTCACCACCGGCGCCACCATCCCGCGGTCGCGCGAGCGCGCACCGCGGTGGGCAGCGGCGACCTCGGCGAGGTCGTCGCCGTCAGCGGGCTGTGGTCGGCCCGCAAGGAGGACTCGTACTTCACCGAGATGCCGTGGCACAGCCTCCCCGGCGCCGGCGTGACGCTCATCAACGCCGTCCACGATCTCGACCTGCTCCGGCACCTGTGCGGCGAAGTCGCCGAGGTCCAGGCGATGCAGAGCTCACATGCGCGCGGGCTGCCGGTGGAAGACACGGTGTCGCTGAACCTGCGGTTCGAGAGCGGTGCGGTCGGGAGCCTGATCGCGTCCGACGCGGGGGTGTCGCCGTGGGGCTGGGATCAGGCGACCCAAGAGACGTCGGCGTTCCCATACCTCCCGGACGGCGTCGCGTACCGGATCGTCGGCACGCGCGCCGCGCTGTCCGTGCCCAATCTGGCGAGGTACGCCTACGACCCGTCGGTGTCGCCCGACTGGCACTCGCCGCTGTCGCGCACCTACCTCCCGTTCGAGCCGCGAGGATCCTTCCCCGCGCAGCTCGATCATTTCGCGGACGTCGCGCGAGGGCTCGCGGAGCCCCTCGTCTCGGCGCGCGATTCGTCGCGCACGCTCGCGCTGGTGGAGGCGGCGGCGCTCGCGGCCCGGACGCAGCGGACCGTGGACGTGGCCCGGTTCCGCGCCGAGGTCGAGGCGAGCGAGCGGCGATGACACGCGACGAGAAGGCGGCGGCGACGACGCGGCGGAGCGAGCGGGAATACGACACGATCGTCGTCGGCGGAGGGCTTGCGGGGCTGGCCGCGGCGCACCGACTCGCCTCGCACGGGCTGAGCGTGGCGCTCGTCGAGAAGAGCGACCGCCTCGGTGGCAGCTCGGCGCTGAGCGGCGGTTGGTTCGCCCTGTCCGGCACGGAGCGCCAGCGTCGCGCGGGCGTCGACGACTCCGACGGCCTCTTCTTCGCCGACATGCGCGAGACCGGGGGCGAATACGCCGACGAGTCGCTCCTGCACGCGCTTGTCGGCGACCAGGCGGCCGCGGTCGAGGCGATCGATCGTGCCGGCGCGTGGACGGACGAGCTCAAGGTGAGCGCGGGCATGACGGTCGCGCGGGCGCACCTGGTGCGCATCCGCGAGCTGCTCGCACACCTCGAGGCGGAGGCGCTCGCCGCGGGCGCGACCATCGTCACCGGTCGCGCAGCGCACCGCCTCCTCACGGACGGGCCGCGGGTCGTCGGCATCCGATCCGATGACGGGTCCCTCCTGGCGCGGTCGGGAGTGGTCCTCGCCAGCGGAGGATTCTCGCGGTCTCGCGAACTCCTCGAGCTCTTCGTCCCCGATCAGGCGGCCGCGATGCCGTACGGCGGTGTGGGCAACACCGGCGACGGCCTTCGCATGGCATGGATGCTGGGAGCCGGGCTGGCCGACATCGGCCATGTGAGCGGCACCTACGGCCAGCACGCCGAGACGACCGATGACGAGCACGAGCTCCTCACCGCCAACTACCTCGGAGCGATCCTCGTCAACGTGCGCGGCGAGCGCTTCGCGGACGAGTCCGACTCGTACAAGGTCCTCGGCTCCGCGGTCCTGAACCAGCCGGGACGATCCGCCTTCCAGGTCTTCGACGCCGTCGTGCGCGCGCGGTCCCGGCCCGGGGTGCCCCTCTCGGACATGGAGCGGCTCGAGGAGCTGGGCCACCTGGTGAGCGCACCCACCGTCTCGTCGCTGGCGCAGGAGCTCGGCATCCCTCCGGAGAATCTGGAGCGCACCATCGCGCAGTACAACGAGGGCGTGTCGCGGGGGAGCGGCGACGCCTTCGGCCGGACCGGACTGGTCAATGGCGTCGGCGAGCTGACGCCGATCCGCGCCGCCCCGTTCTACGCGTATGCCGCGGTGACGGCGATGACGTCGACGTACGGTGGCTTGCGTGTCGCACCGGACGCATCCGTGCTTCGCGTCGACGGCACACGCATCGACGGGCTCTATGCTGCGGGCGAGATCGCCGGCGGCTTCCACGGCGCCTCGTACATGACCGGCACCGCCCTCACGAAGGCGCTCGTGTTCGGGGTGGTGGCCGCCGACGCGATCGCCGGTGGGTGACGTCCCCGGACGGCGTCAGCCGTTCCCGTCCGACGTGAGCCGATCGGCTGCGCGGATCGCGAGCTCGTACCCGTAGGTTCCCGCGCCCGCGATCACGACCCGCGCCACCGTCGAGATCAGGGAGTCCTGATGGACGGCGTCGCGGGCGTGGATGTTGGTGATGTGAACCTCGACGACCGGCGTCGTCAGCATGTGCAGCGCGTCGAGCAGGGGCACCGAGCCGAAGCTGAACCCGGCGGGGTTGATCACGACGACCGCGCCTTGACGGAACGCGTCGTGCACCAGCTCGACCAGCTCGTGCTCCGCGTTGGTCTGCGCGAAGAACAGGTCGAAGCCGCACTCCGCCGCGACCCGCTCGCACTCCGAACGCACGTCCTCCAGGGTGGCGGTGCCGTACAGTCCGGGCTCGCGCAGCCCGAGCATGTTGAGGTTCGACCCGTTCAGGACGAAGAGCTTGCGTGTCATGCCTCTCCTCGCCCTACATCAGCCCGAGCCACGTCGGCAGAATCGTGACGATCACCGGGAAGAGCGTCAGCAGCAGCAGCACGACGCCGAGGGGGATGAGGAACGGCAGGATGCCGCGGAAGAGCTCTCCCATCGGCCTTCGCGTGATCGAGCCGACCACGAAGAGCACGGCGCCCACGGGCGGTGTCAGCGAGCCGATCATCAGGTTGAGGATCATGATGACGCCGAGCTGGACCGGCTCGATGCCGAACTGTCCGATGATCGGCATGAGGATCGGCACGAGCACGAGGATCACCGGCGGTGCCTCGAGCGGGATGCCGAGCAGGATCAGCAGCACGTTGAGCATCAAGAGGAACAGGAACGGGTTGTCGGTGAGCCCGGTGAGCCACTCGCCCAGGTTGCGCGAGACCTGCTCGCGGGCGAGCACCTGGCCCATGAGGTTCGACGCGCCGAGGATCAGGAGGATCCCGCCCGAGATCACGACCGTCTCCTTGGCCGCCTTCCAGAACACGTGCCACGTGAGGGTGCGATAGATCAGGCCGAGGATCAGCATGTAGACCGCGGCGATGCCGGCGCTCTCGGTGGGGGTGAACCAGCCGCTGAAGATGCCGCCGAGGATGATCACGGGAAGCATCGCGGGCCCGATGACACGCACCGAGGCCTTGGCGAGCATCGACCCGACGAAGGGCTTCGCAACGGCGACGTCCGGGTGGCGCCGCACCCAGAAGAAGACGTACGCCGCGAGGCCCAGCGCCATGAGCATGGCCGGGATGATGGAGCCGGCGAACAGCGCGCCGGTCGAGATCGACGCGGTCGCCGCGAAGAGCACGGCGGGGATGCTCGGGGGCATCACGGTGCTCAGCAGCGAGCCCGAGGCCGTCAGTCCCGCGGAGAAGCCGTACGGGTAGCCGGCCTTGAGCATCTGCGGGATCTGGACCTTGCTCGTGGACGCCGCGTCGGCCAAGGCCGACCCGCTGATCCACGAGAACCCGACCGCGGTGCCCAGGTTGACGTAGGCGAGGTTGCCGGGGAGTCGAGGCAGCAGCGCGCGAGCGAGGTCGTAGAGGCGCGTCGCGATGCCCAGGTGGTTGGCGATCGTGCCGACGAAGATGAAGAGCGGGACGGCGAGCAGCGGGAAGCTGTTGATGCCGTTCACGACCGACGAGATGGCGTAGCCGGCCGAGAGGCCGTGGCTGTAGAAGTACAGCATGCTCGCAGCGATCATCGAGAACGCGACGGGCACCCGCAGCAGCAGGAAGACGACGAACAGCAGGATGTAGAGCCAGAGGTCCAAGGGTCAGGCCTCCATCTCGCCGATGTCGAGCTTCTTCTCGGGCCGGTTGGCGTACGGGATCTTGAACCCGGAGTGGATGGCCGCCGAGACGAAGCCGATGAGGGCGAAGAGGTAGAGGACGCCGATCGGCAGGTTCATCGCGGCGCTCAGCCGGCCCCATTCGGCTTCGAGCTTGACGTACGCCTCGTAGGCGAGGGCGAGGCTCGTGGCGATCATGATGATGGCCGAGATCACGCGCAGGGCGACGAAGAGCTTCGTTCCGGCCAGCAGCTCGTCGAAGATCTCGAGCACGATGTGGCCGTTGCGGCCCACCAGGTAGCCGGTGGTGATGAAGGTCATCGCGATCATCGACAGGAGCGCGATCTCGCCGGCGCCGACCCAGCCGATCGCGGGGAAGTAGCGGCCCAGCACCTGGTACATGACGCCGAAGACGATCAGGGCGAACAGCGCGACGCCGAGGGTGATCTCGATCGCGGAGAGACCGCGGATGAACGCCGGGTCGCGCGGAACGCCCTGGTTGAGCTTCGGCGCGGTGTAGTAGGTGTTCGTGTGCGGGAAGATCGAGTCGCCGATGCCCGGCTCGGCCGGCGGGCCGGGTGCCTTCTCGGGCTCCGGACCCTTCCCGGGGTCTGCGCCGGGCTTGTCTGTCATGGCGCCACCGCCACGGTGTCAGGGTGCATTGCCAACCTCTCTGTCGGTGCGGGGCGGAGCGCGCACGCGTCGCCTCTGTGACTCTGGTCGCTGCGCGCCGGCCTGCAAAGACGAGTTTCGCCGAATGGGACACCGTGCCGCACACGACGATCCGCCCCCGTCGAGGACGACGGAGGCGGATCGGCGCCGTGCGGTCCCGGCTACTTCGTGACGGTCACCGTCGCACTCGAGGTGAGCTGCTCCTGGACTCCCTGCGCGTTCAGCACATTCGCCCGGAGCGTGAGGGTCACCTCCCCGGTCGGCACGTTGTTGTCGACATCGTCGGCCTCGAACTGGACGATGATCCGGTTCTTGTTGGCCGTCACCTTCGACGCCTCGACCGGGGTCGAGGAGAGCGGCGTGAGCAGGACGGCGCCGCTGTCGTACGTGTAGCCGTCGGGCAGCTCGAACTTCGCCGTGACCTTCCCGTCCACGCCGGTGAACAGTCCCGTCTCCGATCGGAGGTCGAGCTTGTCCGGCGGGAAGGTGAGGGCCCCCGGCTGGTCCTGCGGAGTGAGGTAGACCTCGATCTTGCCGGTCGGCCGCGGGTCGGTGCAGTCGTTGAAGAAGTACTCGCCGGCACGCGTGAACGTGTGCTGGTACGTCTCGCCCGGCTGCAGCTTCACGTTGAACTCACCCTCGAAGAACTGCGTCGCGCAATGCGGCTTCTGGTTGGGGAAGTTCGGGAACGTCTCGGCCCCGGGATTGCGGAACGTCACCGTCGTGCCGACGGGCACGCGCAGGTGCGTCGGCTGCATGCCGGCCTGCGCCACGCTGTCGCGCGCCGCTGCCGTGTCGGCGGTGCGGCTCGAGCGGGCCAGGAGGACGGTGTTGCCCACCGTCGAACCCTCGACCGCCGCGCCGCTCACCGGACGGCGGATCGACAGGGGTGCTGTCATCGGACCCTCCTGGCTTCCCGACTCGGTGGTGTACGTGCCACCGAGCTTGAACGCCCACAGCGAGTCGCCCTGCGTGACCGAGTTGCCGTACGGGTTGGTCGAACCAGCGGCGAAGATCGCGACGTACTGCTCGCCGTCGACCTCGTAGGTCACCGGTGCCGCCGCGATCCCGGAGCCCGTCTGGAACTCCCAGAGCACGTCGCCGCTCACGGCGTCCATCGCGAGCAGGCGTCCGTCGATCTGGCCCACGAAGAGCAGGTCGGATGCCGTCGCCAGCGGTCCCTGGCCGTGCGACATGTCCGTTCCCAGATGGTTCTCCCACGCCACCGCCCCGGTCGAGGCGTCGTAGGCGAGGATGCCGCCGGTCTGGTACTGCCCCATCGCGCGCTGTCCGTTGGCCGCGGCGCCGTTCCAGTGCGCCACCGGGTTGGTGCCATACGGGAAGTACACGAGGTTCGTGCTGTGGCTGTACGCGTGGTTCGACCAGTCGCCGCCGCCGTTCTGGCTCGTCGTCGACAGGACCGGCACGTCCCACTGCGGGTCGTACATGCAGCCTTCGCGGTGGCCCACGTGGCCCTCCGGATAGGAGAGGTACGGCTCGTCCACGGCGACGTAGCTGTCGGGGTTGAAGACGAGGTTGCCGTCGGCATCCGGCTGATAGCCGTTGTAGTTCGGCACCGCGCGCCACGGGTCTCCGGGGATGTTGTCAGGGTCGAGCTTCTCCCACACCAGGCACTCGGGCAGCAGTCGCTGCTCGGGGAACGGCTGCGTCTCGGCGTGCGCCTGCCGCGAGTCGGTGATCATCTCCTTCTCGGTGACCGGGAGCACAGGGTCGCCGTTCGTGCGGTCGAGGACGAAGTGGTGACCCGACTTGCTGCCGTAGAACACCACCTTGCGCTCCTCGCCGGCGACGACGATGTCGGCCAGGGTCGGCGGGTGGACGTTGTCCATGTCCCACACGTCGTGGTGGATCGACTGGTAGTGCCACTTGTAGGCGCCGGTCGCGGCGTCCACCGCCACGATCGTGCTCGAGAAGAGGTTGTCTCCGGGGCGGAGCGACCCGTTCTGCGAGGACGTGCAGCTGCGCGCGTTGCCGAACGTCATGTAGTACATGTTCAGCTCGGGGTCGACGGCGCCATGGATCCAGGACGTCGCGCCGCCCTCTTCGGAGCAGTCGGTGCCGTCGGGCAGGACGGGGCCCCAGGTCGCCGACGCGTCGAAGGTCACACCGTCGGGGCCGGTGAACTGCTCGCCCCGCTTGGGCCCGCCGAAGAAGTGCCACTTGTACGATCCGTCGTTCGCATTGAGGGCCACAACCGCCCCGCGGTCGCCGTCGGCCGCATGCGCGTAGACGATCCCGTCGAAATAGACCGTCGCGACCTTGCCGACGCGGCCGAGGTCTTCGCCGTTCGGGCCGGTCGGCTGCACCGCCCAGACCTCCTGGCCGGTGGCCTGGTCCAGTGCGACGACGCGGTTGCCACCCGCGAGCGTGTAGATCCGGCCGTCGCCGGCGGACACACCGCGGCGCGTTCCCGACAGCCCGTAGTCGGTGTTCTCCCACTTCCACACGGGGTCGCCGGTCACGCCGTCGACCGCGATCACGCCGCCGCTCGGGGTGTCGAGGTAGATGACGCCGTCGATCACGATCGGCGTCGTCTGCTGCCCCGTGTCGTCGCTCGCGGGAGCGACTGCCGAGACGTGCGTGCGCCAGGTAGGCGCCAGCTCGCCGAGGTTCTCCTTCGTGATCTGCGTCAATCCGGAGTAGTGCTGGTTGCCGAGGTTCCCCCCGACAGTCGGCATGTTCGCGCCCGTCGGCTCGAGACCGGTCAGACCTGCGGGAGGGACCGGTTCGGCGGGTCTGGCGAGCCCGTAGGCGGGTGAGGCCGCGACGGCGAGCGCCAGCGCGAGTGCGCCGATACCCGCAGCTCTCCACCTCGTGGTCAGTCGTTTGCGCATCAGGTGCTCCTTGATCATCATCGATCGGGTGCCGCCCATGACGGCCGGCGCTCGGACGCTAACCCCGGGCGCCGGGCCCGGCAACCGTGCGACCCATCGAGTGGCACAAACCGCGCCCTTCCCTCCCCGGGGCCGCCTCACCGCTGCCGCGAAACTGCCCAGTGGGACACGCTTTGTCGCCGCTGACGGCGCGTGCTTAGCATGCGGCAGTCGGCACCCACGCCCACGGACGGAGTTGTCATGGCCGCCTCAGCCCCCAGATCGTTGTCGCCCGAGCAGGAGCAGGAACTCGATGACGTGTTCGCGCGAGCGCGGGCGGCGCTCGCCGTCATCGAGACCTTCGATCAGGAGCGCGTCGACCGCTTGATCCGCGCCGTCGCGTGGGCGGTGGCGAACCGCTCGACCTTCCAGCGGCTCGTGAAGATGGGCATCGAGGAGTCCGGCCTCGGCGACTTCGACAGCCGCATGGCCAAGCGCATGAAGATCCGCGGCGTGCTTCGCGACGCCCTGCGCAGCCCCTCAGTGGGGGTCATCGAGGAGGATGCCGAGAAGGGCCTCATCAAATACGGCAAGCCGGTCGGCATCATCGGCTGCATCGTCCCGACGACGAACCCCGATCTGACCCCGGCGGGCAACGCCATCTACGCCATCAAGGCGCGGGACGTCGTGGTCTTCTCGCCGCATCCGCGTTCGAAGGACACCACGTTCGAGACGGTCCGGCTGATGCGCGAGGCGCTGGAGGCGGAGGGCGCGCCGGCAGACATCCTCCAGTGCATCACGCAGCCGAGCCTCGCTGCGTCGCAGGAGATCATGCGCCGGTCTGACCTCGTCATCGCCACCGGCGGACAGGGTCTGGTCCGCGCGGCGTACAGCTCGGGAACACCTGCCTACGGCGTGGGCGCGGGCAACGCGACGGAGTTCGTCGACGAGACGGCGGACCTCCAGGAGACCGCGCGCAACTGCGCGATCTCGAAGACCTCGGACTTCGGCTCCGGGTGCTCCGCCGACGGGAACGTCCTGGTCCCGGCGTCGAGATACCGGGAGATGCTCGACGCGCTCCAGGCCGAAGGCGGATACCTCGCGACGGCCGAGGAGCGGGCGGCGCTGCAGCGGGTGATGTGGGATGACGAGGGGCATCGGCTGCCCGACACCGTCGCCGTGTCGCCCCAAGCCCTCGCGAAGGCGGCGGGTTTCGGCATCCCGTCCCAATCGAGGTTCATCGTGGTGGAGGGTGACGGGATCGGCGAGGACCGGCAGTTCTGCAAGGAGAAGCTCACCACGCTGATGGCGGTGCATGCCTACGAAGGCAGCTTCGAGGACGGCGTGGAGCTCGCCAAGCGGCTCTATGACATCGGAGGCAAGGGGCACTCGTGCGGCATCGCGTCGACGGACGACGCGCACATCGACTACTTCGCGCGGCACATGCCGGTGTCGCGCATCATGGTGCGCCAGCCGAACTCGAAGGCGAACGCCGGGTCGTTCACGAACGGGATGCCGATGACCTCGTCCATGGGGTGCGGCACGTGGGGAGGCAACATCACCTCCGAGAACGTCTCATTGCGTCACTACCTCAACACGACCTGGGTCTCCCGCACGATCGCGGAGGATCGGCCGTCGGACGAAGAGCTCTTCGGCGACTTCTACGACGCCGCGCTCGAGTCGGTCGACGCGACCCTGGCGACGGCGCCGTGAACGCCGACGAAGGCCCCGGCGAGGGGAGCGAGGCGACGGCCGAACAGCTCGTCGATGAAGCGCGGCGCTGGTGGCAGACCGACATCATCGACGTGCATCCGGGTGAGATCTCGCTGCGGGGCTATCCGATCGAGGAGCTCCTCGGGAGAGTCGGCTTCGTCGACACGATCTGGCTCATGCTGCGCGGCGAGCTGCCCTCGCGCGCGCAGGCGACGCTCTTCGAGGCCGCGCTCGTCGCGTCGGTCGACCACGGCCCCCAGGCGCCGTCCATCGCCATCGCGCGGATGGCCGCGACCTGCGGGGTGCCGATCAACGCCGCGATGGCGTCCGCGATCAACGTGCTGGGCGACGTGCACGGCGGACCCGGGCAGCAGTGCATGGAGCTCTACCTCGAGATCGACGCCGAGCTCGGCCGGACGGGTGACCTCGTCGAGGCGACGCGCGTCGTCCTGCAGCGTCACCGCGATGCCGGCGTCCGGTACGTCCCGGGGTTCGGGCACCGCTTCCATCCGCTCGATCCCCGCACGCCGCGGCTGCTGTCGCTCGTCGACGCGGCGGCCGCCGCGGGCGCGGTCGACGGCCGCTTCGCGGCGATCGGGCGTGCCGTCGAAGACGCCATCAGCGAGGGAAGGCCCCGGCGCGTGCCGATGAACGTCGACGGCGTGACGGCCGTCATCTACTGCGAACTGGGGCTGACCCCCGAACTCGGACGCGGCGTGTTCATCCTCGCCCGCTCCGTCGGGATCCTGGCGCACGCCAGTGAGCAGATGACGCAGGGTGGCCGCATCAAGGGCCCGATGCCCAGATCCATCGGCTACACGTACACGGGACCGGCTCGCCGCTCGGTGCCGCTCAGAGGCGACGAGAGAGGAACAACGTCATGAAGGACCTGGTGTCCAACCAGATCGTCCGGTACCTGGAGGCGCGCGATGTCGCGCACGTCTTCGGGCTCTGCGGGCACACCAACATCGCGCTGCTGGCGGCCCTGGAGAAGAGCGATCGCATCTCGTTCGTGAACGTGCGGCACGAGCAGATCGCCGCCCATGCGGCCGACGGCTACGCCCGGGTGACGCAGCGCGCGGGAGTCGTACTCACGCACCTCGGTCCGGGGCTGACCAACGCGACGACCGGCGTGGCGAACGCGGCGCTGGACTCGATCCCGCTCGTCGTCATCGCCGGCGATGTGCCCACCCACTACTTCGGCAAGCATCCCCACCAGGAGATCAACCTCCACGCCGACGCCGCCCAGTACGAGATCTACCGGCCCTTCGTCAAGCGCGCGTGGCGGGTCGACCAGCCGCATCTCATCGCCGAGGTGCTCGACAAGGCGTTCACGCTCGCCGAGAGCGGGCGCCCAGGGCCGGTGCTTGTCGACGTGCCGATGGACGTGTTCTCGGCCGAGATCGACGTGGCGCTCTTCGACAAGGTGATGCTGAACACGCGCTCGCTCGCGAGGCCGTCGCTGGACGAAGCGGTCGCGGAGCGCATCGTGCAGAACCTGCTGGATGCCGAGAGGCCCGTGCTGTACGTCGGTGGCGGCATCGTCGCCGCCGACGCCGCGGACGAGCTCGCCGAGTTCGCCGAGCTGCTCTCGCTCCCGATCGCGCACAGTCTCATGGGCAAGGGCGCGGTGCCCGACGACAGCCCGCTGGTGCTGGGGATGACCGGCTTCTGGGGGACGGCGTTCACGAACGAGACGACGCGCACCGCCGACTGGATCCTCGCCCTCGGCACGCGGTTCGCCGAGGCCGACTCGAGCTCGTGGTACCCCGAGTACACCTTCGACATCCCCACCACGAAGCTCATGCAGATCGACATCGACCCCACGGAGCTGGGCCGCAACTATCCGCTCGAGATCGGCGCGCTCGCCGACCTCAAGTCCGCGCTGGCGGTGCTCACCCGTGTCGCGCGGCGGCTCGCGCCTGCTGGAGTGGAGCGCGGCGAGCTGCTCTCGCAGATCGCGGCGAACCGTGCCGCGGTGAAGCTCCAGAACGCCGATGCCCAGGTCTCCGACGCGTGGCCGATGCGGCCCGAGCGGATCCTCTCCGAGACCCGCGAGGTGCTCCCGGCCGACGCGATCATCACCACCGATGTCGGATGGAACAAGAACGGCGTCGGACAGCAGTTCGACATCCTCACCCCCGGCACGTTCCTGACGCCCGGCGGCTTCGCCACCATGGGCTTCGGCGCGCCCGCGGCGGTCGGCGCCAAGATCGCCCGACCGGATCGCGTCGTCGTCTCCCTGGTGGGGGACGGCGGCTTCGGGCAGAACCCCGCGGTGCTGGCGACCGCTCGCGAGGAGAATGTGCCCGTCGTCTGGGTCGTCATGAACAACAACGCCTTCGGCACGATCGCCGGGCTCGAGAAGGCCGCGTTCGACACGACATACGGGACCGTGTTCGGCAACGGCGACGATCCGATGTACACCGACTTCGCAGCGATCGCGGAGGCGTACGGCGTGACGGGGATCAAGGTCGAGTCCGCCGCCGAGTTCAAGCCCGCGCTCGAGCGCGCCATAGCGCTCCGGGCGCCGGTCGTGATCGACGTCTCGATGGTGAACGTGCCGACGCCGACGACGGGGCACTGGAACATCCTCGACATCTATTCACCCGGTGAGGCGATCGAGCACGTCGCGACGTAGTCACGGCGCGAGAGCAGCATCGCGCGAAAGCGGTCTCCGCACGACCAGCCCGCTCACGCCGCAGCGGAGCGGGTGAGCTTACCCCGCTCGGCGCGAGTGAGCGGTGGGATCGATGCGAGCAGCTGCTTCGTGTAGTCGCGGCTCGGGTTCTCGAAGATCTGCTCCGTCTCGCCGGTCTCGACCTCGTTGCCGTGGTACATCACCAGCACGCGATGTGCAAGGTTGCGCACCACAGACAAGTCGTGCGAGATGAAAAGGATGCTCAGGCCCAGGCGATCCTGGATGTCGGTGAGCAGATCGACGACCTGCGCCTGGATCGTGACGTCCAGCGCAGAGACCGGCTCATCGCACACCAGGATGTCGGGATCCCGCATGAGAGAGCGGGCGATGCCGATCCGCTGCCGCTGACCTCCCGAGAACTGATGCGGGAAGCGGTACATCATGTCGGGCTTCATGCCCACGAGCTCCAGCAGCTCGGCGACGCGGTCGCGCCGCGATGCCGCGGTGCCCGTGCGGGTGACGGCAAGCGGCTCGGCGATGACGTCCCGCACGCGCATGCGCGGGTCGAGAGACGTGTAGGGGTCCTGAAAGATCATCTGGATGCCGGACTGCGCGGGCGGTCGCGGGCCCCTGGTGCGTCGAGTGATGTCACGCCCGCGGTAAACGACGCTTCCGCTGTCGGCGCTCTCCAACCCTACGATCATGCGGGCGAGCGTCGACTTGCCGCTGCCCGACTCGCCCACGATCCCGAGTGTCTCGCCGCGACGGAGGTACAGGTCGATCCCGTCGACGGCGGCGACCGTCTTCCGTGCGAGCGCCGGGCCGGTGCGGAAGCTCCGCTGCAGGCCAGTGACTGACAGCACGACGTCGTCGGCCTCCGGTGCGGGCTCCTCGAGCACGCGCGCCGGTTCGGGGTGCGGCGCCGACGCCAGCAGCGTGCGGGTGTACGGCATCTGCGGGTCGGCGAACACTCGATCGGCGTCGCCCGCCTCGACGATGCCGCCGTTGCGCATGACCACCACCCGATCGGCCACCTCCGTCACGACGCCGATGTCGTGCGTGATGAGGAGGACGCCCATGTCGAGGCGCCCACGGAGATCGTGGAGCAGGCGGAGGATCTGCGCCTGCACCGTGACGTCCAGCGCTGTCGTCGGCTCGTCTGCGATCAGCAGCTCGGGTTCGAGGGCGATCGCCATCGCGATCAGGATGCGCTGACGCATGCCGCCGGAGAACTGGTGGGGATAATCGTCGACGCGTGTCTGGGGCGACGAGATCCCGACGATCTCGAGCAGCTCGATCGCGCGCGCACGCGCCTGACGCCGGCCCATGCGGCGGTGCACGCGGAACACCTCGCCGATCTGGTCTCCGATCGTGAGGACGGGGTTGAGAGCCGACAGGGCGTCCTGCATCACCATGCTCATGCGCTCGCCGCGCAGTCGCCGCCGGGCCTCGTCGCCGAGCTCCAGAAGGGAGACCTCGCCGAGCCGCATCTCGCGCGCCGCGACCACCGCCGCGGGATCCTGCACTCCCATGATGGCTCGGGCCGTCACGGTCTTGCCGGAACCGGATTCGCCGAGCAGAGCGACCAGCTCGCCGGGTCGCACATCGAGGTCGATGTCGCTCACCGCGCGGGTGTACGAGTCGTGTGAGCGGAACCCCACCTCGAGACCGCGAACGGTGAGCACGGGCGCACGTCGGGCGATTTCTTTGTCCACGTCCCCATTGTGCAGCGGAACTCGGGCCGAATTGTTACATCTGTGTAAAGAAATGCGCCGGATCCGCTCATCCCGATTGACACATGCGCCGGATTGGCGACATGGTCGTGTCCAGCCCGAACAGCCGACCCACGCTGTGCGGGCTGCCCGTTCCACGAAGGGAGACACAGTGCTCGAACCTGCCGAGCGTTACACCGGTTACACCGCCTATGAGTACCTCGAGGCCGGGGTCGACTACCGCGCGTTCGAATACGCCAAGCAGATCGGGCGCGTGCCCGAATATGCAGGCCTCGAGCTGACTGCCGCCCAGGCGGAGCGCGCCGAGCGGCTGCTCCGCGAGGAGACCGTCATCTCCCTCCACGAGCACGTCCAGGTGTTTCCCGAGAACATGGACTACCTGAAGGATCACATCCGCCAGGGACGCGAACCCACCGGCTACGAGGGTCTTGCCCGTTCGGGACTGACGGCCGTCTTCGACAATGGCATGGACGGCACGTGCTGCATCTCCAGCGATGCCGGCTGGAAGTATCAGGACGTGCTGTTCGACCTCGGCGTGCGGATGGCCGACCTCGCTCACCAGGACTTCGTCATCAAGGGCGAGACGCTCAAGGACATCCAGTACGCGAAGGAGACGGGCCGCATCGCCCACATCTTCGCGCTCGAGGCCGCGACGATGATCGAGAACGAGGTGGACCGCCTCGACGTGCTGTACGGCTTCGGCGTGCGGCAGATGGGCATCGCGTACTCGGAGGCGAACACGCTGGGCAGCGGTCTGAAGGAGCGCGGCGACGGCGGGCTCACCTATTTCGGCGAGCGAGCGGTCGCGCGCATGAACAAGCTCGGCATCGCGATCGACATCTCGCACTCGGGCGACCGGACCTGCGTCGACGTCATCAAGGCGTCGACCAAGCCGGTGTTCATCACGCACGCCGGTGCCCGCACGGTGTGGCCGACGAACCGCATGAAGACAGACGAGACAATCGTCGAATGCGCGAAGCGGGGCGGTGTGATCGGCATCGAGGCAGCGCCGCACACGACACTGTCGCCCGCACATCCCAAGCACTCGCTCGAGTCGGTCATGGACCACTTCGCCTACTGCGTGGACCTCGTGGGCATCGAGCACGTGAGCTTCGGACCCGACACGCTCTTCGGCGACCACGTCGGCCTGCACCACGCGTTCGCGGCCCAGCTGTCGCTCGGCCAGGCGCACGGTCAGGTCGAGTTCGAAGAGGTGCCCTACGTCGACGGGGTCGAGAACCCCGCCGAGGCGATGGGCAACATCATCGGCTGGCTGGTCAAGCACGAGTATTCCGACGACGAGATCCGCGCCGTCGTCGGTGGCAACACGATGCGGGTCCTAGAGGAGGTATGGGTGTGAAACGTCACAGCACTATCGCCGCCATCGGCGGCGTCGCGGCACTCGCCGCTCTCGTCTTGAGCGCCTGCGCACCGCAGGCGCCCGAGACCTCGAGCACCTCGTCGCCGGAAGCGGGCGACGACACGCTCACCATCGCCACGACGACGGATGTCGTCAATTACAACCCGCTCATCGGCAACAGTCGCAGCGACTACTGGGTCACGAACCTCATGTACCCGCACCTGCTCAGCATCGGCCCCGATGGGTCGAAGGAGGCGCAGCTCGCGGTCGAGTGGGGCTACGTCGATGAGACCACCGGGTACTACGAGATCCGTGACGACATGACGTGGAGCGACGGCGAGCCGCTGACGGCGGAGGACGTCGCATACACGATGAACGCGGTGAAACGAGACGCTCCCGCCGGCACGTACTACGGCCAGATGGGCAACTTCGAGTCCGCCGAGGCCGTCTCCGACACACGCGTCGAGATCACGCTGACTCAGCCCGACTCGTCGATCGTCGAGGAGATCGGCTTCTGGGGCAACGTGGTGCCGCAGCACGTGTTCGAGCCCGCAGGATCGGTGGCCGAGTTCGCGAACGACGGGTCGGACGGGGGCTGGGTCAGCGCGGGTCCGTACGTGCTCACGAAGGTCCAAGTCGGGCAGTCCTACACGCTCGATCGGGTCGAGGACTACCCGCTCGTCGAGGGCGGGACGCCGATCCCGGCCTCGATCGTCTACCGCGTCTTCCCCGACGTAAACACCGAGATCCTCGCCCTGCAGAGCGGCGAGGTCGACGCGATCGCCAACTCGCTGCCCCCGTCGCAGGTTCAGCAGCTGCAGAACACCGAGGGGATCGAGGTGGTGGAGGTCACCGGCCTCGGCTACGCACACATGACGTACAACATGGAGAACCCCGACCTGGCCAAACTCGAGGTGCGCCAGGCGCTCGCCCACGCGGCGGACTACGAGGCGATCCGCAACGTCGTCCTGCAGGGCCAGGCGGTCTCGACAGGGTCGAGCCCGCTCATGCCGGTGCTGTCGAAGTACTACGACGACTCGATCACGGAGTACGATTACGATCCAGAGCTCTCGCGCGAGCTCATGCAGGAGGCGGGTTATACGGAGGGTGCCGACGGCATGTTCCCCGTGTCGTTCCGGCTGATCTACTCGCTGCAGGACCCGGTCACCAGTCAGTGGGCACAGCTCGTGAAGGACGGAGCGGCCGAGGCCGGCATCCCGATCGAACTGCAGGGCATGGAGCGCAACACGTACCTGGCCCGCACCAACGAGGGCGACTACGACATCTATGCCGGCAACTTCGCCATCATGGACGACCCGGTGACGAACTTCAGCCTGTCGTACCTGCCGGGCGGCGCGATCAACTACACCTATGTCGACGACCCGGAGCTGAACGACCTCATCGCACAGGCGTCGGCGACGTTCGACGAGGACGAGAAGATCGACATCATGCGTGAGGCGGCGAAGATCGTCCACGAACAGGTGTACGACAACGTGATGTACACGCAGAACCTGTACGTCGCGCACAGCTCGGACTGGGCCGGATTCATCTCCAAGCCGAGTGAGCTCCTGTCGATCGTCAACCCGGTCTCGCTCGCGAGCGCCCACAAGGTGTCCGACTGATCCCCGAGGAGGGCCCCCCGCGTGTCCATCGCCCTGTTCATCCTGCGCCGTCTCGGCCGCGGACTCTTCACGATCCTGTTCGCCGTGACCGTGACGTTCCTGCTGCTGCGACTGCTGCCGGGCGACCCGGCCCTCGCCGTGGCGAGTCCGAACATGACCGATGATGCGCGGGCGGCCCTCCTCACCCAGTACGGGCTCAGTGAGCCCCTCTTCGTCCAGTACTTCCTGTACCTCGGCCAGCTGGTGCAGGGGAATCTGGGCACGTCCTTCACACAGTCGATCCCGGTGATCGACGTGGTCATGCAGCGGCTGCCGTGGACGCTGCTGCTCACGGTGAGCTCCCTCGTGCTGACGATCGTCATCGGCATCCCGCTCGGCGTGCTCGCCGCCTCGCACAAGAACCGCTTCTTCGACCGGCTCGTGCAGGTGTTCGGAGTCACCGGGCAGTCGCTCTTCGTACCCTCGGTCGGGATCGTGCTGTTGTTCGTCTTCGGCCTCAACCTGCGCTGGTTCCCGATCGGCGGCGCATACGACGAGGGCGTGTACGGCATGGAGTGGTACGGCTCCGTGCTGTCGCACCTCGTGCTCCCGGTGATCTCGCTGACCCTCATCCAGCTGGGCTCGTACGTGCTGACCATGCGCGCCACCCTCATCGACGCGCTCGGTGAGGATTACATCACGCTGGCCAGGGCCAAGGGCGTGCCACAACGCACCGTGCTGTGGAAGCATGCCGTCCGCAACGCCATGCTGCCTGCCACCACTCTCATCGGCCTCCAGCTGGGCTTCGTCGTGGGCGGTGCCGTGCTCACCGAGACCGTGTTCGCCTACCCGGGCATCGGGCGCGGCATCTACGAGGCGGTGACCCAGCTGGACTTCCCCGTGCTGCAGGGCGCGTTCCTGCTGCTGGCCGTGACCGTCGTGATCGCGAACATGCTCACCGATATCGCGTACGGATTCCTCGACCCGAGAGTGAGGACATCATGACCGCGCCGATCCCCGAGACGGAGCTCGCCCCCGTCCTGGTCGACCCTGCGGCGGAAGAGGGTCGCCGGGCGAGCCGGCAGACCTGGCACGCGTTCCGGCGCCAGCCGCTCGGCATGGCATCCCTCGTGATCCTGGCACTGCTCGTGCTGATCACCGTGATCGCGCCGCTGCTGGCTCCCTACCCCGCCAGCTATGGCACCGACGTCCTGCAGCCGCCGAGCGCCGAGTACTGGTTCGGCACCGATTCGCTTGGGCGCGACGTCTACGCCGAGGTCATCTGGGGCACGCAGCAGTCCGTCTTCGTCGCTCTCGCGGCGTCCGCCATCGCGATCGTGTTCGGCACCCTCGTCGCCGTCGTGGGGGCGTACGTGCCCAAGCTGGATGCGGTCATCGGCGTCGTCGTCGACCTCACGCTGTCGCTGCCGGTTCTGCCCCTCATGATCCTCGTCGCGGCACTCGTCGGGCCGAGCACGACGACCATCATCCTGGTCGTGGCCGCCTTCTCGTGGCCCGAAGTGACGCGACTGGTGCGGTCGCAGGCTCTGGCAGTGGTGAAGCTGCCCTACGTGGATGCCGCGAGGCTCATGACGCGCAGGTCGACCTGGATCCTCGGCCGGCACGTCATCCCCGCCGTCACGCCGGTGATCGTCGTGTCGGTCGTCGTGACCGCGTCGCGCGCGGTGCTCTCGGCCGCCGGACTGGCATTCCTCGGGCTCGGCGATCCGACGACGTGGTCCTGGGGGCGCATCCTCTACGAGGCGCAGCAGTCCGGGGCGATGGTCAGCGCGTGGTGGCTCACGCTGTACCCGTCGCTCGCGATCCTCGCGCTCGTCCTGTCCGCCACGCTGTTCTCCATCGCCTACAACGACGCACGCAATCCGAGGAGCCATGAACGCTGACACCGCACCGGCACCCTTCTCCCAGCGCCTGACGGCCGCCGTCTACGACCGCATCCAGGCTCGCGTGCGCGAGCGCCTGTCGCTGGCGGGGCTGGAGGCGATCGTCACTGACGACCCCGAGGATGTCTCGTACCTGACGGGCTTCTTCCATCACCCGTGTGAGCGGCCCGTCGCGGTCTATCTCGACGCCGAGCGCGCGATCCTGCTGGTCCCGGAGCTCGAGAGACAGCACGCCGAGGAGCAGTGCGCCCGCGCCGACATCGTCACGTTCGCGGAGTACCCCGGCGTCGAGAACCCGTTCGCGCCGCTCGCACGCGCCATCCCGCCGCGACGGCGACTGGGCGTGACAACGCTCGTGACGCAGCACCGCCTCGCGCTCATGGCGGCAGCGCTGCCCGGTTCCGAGCTCGTGCCTACGGAGCTGGTCACAGTGGCCCGCTACGTCAAGTTCCCGGAGGAGGTCGCGCTGCACCGCGAGGCCGCCCGCATCACCGATCTCATGCTCGACGCGGGCGTCGCCCTGATCACCGACGCGATCGCCGCCGGCGGTGAGCTCCCGTCCGAAGCAGAGCTCGCCTCCCACGTCGGACGTGACGGAGTCGGGAGGATGTTCGCCGAGCACCACGACGTCGTGGTGATCTCGTTCATGGCCGGCGGGCTCGTCTACGCAGGAGCCAACTCCGCGATTCCGCACGGGCTGCCGTCGTCGTATCGTCTGCGAGCAGGCGACACTTTCATGCTGTCGCTGGGTGCTGCCGTCGGCGGGCGGTTCGTCGAGGGGGAGCGCACCTTCGTGCTGGGCGAACCCACCGCGGAGCAGCGGCGGTACCACGACACCGTGAGGCTCGCTCAGGCCACTGGCTCCGCGGCCATCGCGCCCGGCGTGCGGTGCGCTGACAGCAACGCCCGCTGCCTGGACGTCATCCGGGGGGCCGGTCTCGGGCAGTATCTGCGCCACCGACAGGGGCACGGGATCGGGCTCGGCATGCACGAGCCGCCGTGGCTGGAGGACGGCGACGCGACCGTGCTCGAGCCCGGCATGATCGTGTCGAACGAGCCCGGGATCTACATCCCCGGACACGCCGGCTACCGCATCAGCGACAGCATGCTGGTGACCGCGTCCGGTTCGGAGCCCCTCACGAGCTTCCCGCGGTCGCTCGAGGACTGCGTCATCCCCCTGTGAACGTCCGATCGAGAGGATCATCGATGTCCGATTCCACTGTGTCGCCCGAGTTCGCGCGCGCGACGAGTGCCGCCCAGCGCGTACGGATCAACGGCAACGAGCTCGCCGTCGAGGTTATGGGACCCGAGGGTGCCCCCGTCATCATCGCCCACCACGGCGCGCCGGGTCTGGGCTCTCGCGCCGAGCCGCGCGCGAGCTTCGGCCGACTCGCCGACGAGTACCGTGTCGTCGTTTTCGATGCGCGCGGCAGCGGCGAGAGTGAGGGCTCCGGGGTGTTCAGCCACGAGCAGTGGGCCGCCGACATAGACGGGCTGCGCCACTGGATCGGCGCCGAACGAATCGCGATGGCGGGCGGCTCGTACGGCGGCTTCATGGCGATGGAGTACGCGGTGCGCTATCCGGATCGCGTGAGCGCTCTCGTGCTCCGCGACACCTCCGCCGACAACTCGAACGCCCACTTGGCTCGGGAGAATGCTCTGGCCAGCGATCGCGTCACCATCGACATGGAGAAGTTCGACCGCATCGACGAAGGCCGCGTGCGCGACAACGAGGACCTCAAGGACTGCTGGCGCGAGATCCTGCCGTTGTACGACTTCGTGTACGACCCCGAGGCGACCGAGCGCAAAGTGCAGGCCACGCCCTATCGATACGAGGCGCACAACTACGCGTTCTCGGTGAACCTGCCCTCGTACGACCTGAAGCCGCAGCTGCCTTCGATCACTGTCCCCACCTTGGTCACAGTGGGTCGAACCGACTGGATCACGCCGGTATCGTGCAGTGAGACCATCGTGGAGCTCATCCCCGGCGCGCGCCTCGCGATCTTCGAGGAGTCGGGGCACTCGCCCCAGATCGAGCAGGCGGAGGAATGGACGCGGACGGTGAGGGACTTCCTGCGCGAGGTCTATCCGCCCACGACGAGCGGACGCGGATGACGGTCAGCGCTCTCGACAGGCTGACGGACCTCGACAAGCGGATCATCGTCGCGCTGCAGCGCGACGGGCGCGCCAGCTGGCGCGCGATCGCCGACGCCATCGACGCGCCGGTCTCGACGGTGTCCCGTCGTGGTCAGGCGCTGATCGCTGACGGCGTCGTGCGGATCGTCGCGCTGCCCGCGCTCGACGCCGACGGCCCTCACGCGCAGTTCTTCGTCAGGATCAACTGCGCCCCGGGCAGCCAGATGGCGGTCGCGGCCGAGCTGGTGCGCAACCCGGATGTGCGATTCTGCACAGTGGTGACCGGCAGCTACGACATCATGGCCGAGCTGGTCGTGCGCGGAGGAGCGACCCACTACCCACAGTTGGCAGTGGCTCTTCAGCCGATCGCCGGTGTCGAGCGGTGGCGAAGCGATCTCATCATGCACGTCTACAAGGTCAGCTACGACTGGGGCCGGCAGCTGTACGAGGAGGTCGTGGGAGCACTCGCGGACGACCGATCGGGCGACACGGTGCCCGAGACGTGCTCGCCCGATCACTTCGACCAGGCGGACCGGGCGATCCTGGAGGTGCTCAAGGAGGACGGGCGCGAGTCGTTCCAACGCATCGCGGACCGGCTCGGGCTCAACGAGTCGAGCGTGCGGCGCCGGTTCGAGCGCCTCCGGGCGTCCCGCTGCGTGGACATCGTGACGCTCGTGCAGTCCGCCGCCCTCGGCATGGGAGCGGAGACGTTCCTCACGGTGAAGGTCTCACCCGACCGGCTCGACGCGGTGGCGCGCCAGCTCGCGCAGTACCCCTTCGTGAGGTACCTCGCCGCTCTCCTCGACGACAACGCACTGCTGTGCGAGGTGATCACGACGTCGGTGGATGACCTGTTCTCGTTCGTGACGGACTCCCTCGCGCATCTCGACGGTGTCGAGGGATGGTCGGCGAACATGGAGCTGCTCTTCCTCAAGCGAGGCTTCATCGAGACGCCGTGGTGGCGTGCGCAGGTGGGGATGTGACGAGCCCCTGCGGGCTCACTCCGCGGCGGGCGGTCGCCGCCGCGACGATCATCGCGATCAGCGCGGCGGCCGTGATGATCGCACCGATCCAGATCGGTGATGCGTAGCCGAGCCCGGCTGCGATTCCCACGCCGCCCGCCCACGCCCCCAGCGCGTTGCCGACGTTGAACGCGCCGATGTTCGCGCCGGAGGCGAGCGCAGGGGCTTGGCCCGCGAACGTCATGACGCGGCTCTGCAGACCAGGTACGGTCCCGAAACCGAACCCGCCCATGAGGAGCAGGGCGAGGATCGTCGCGAGCTGCGAGCCGGCGAGCACGGCGAACAGTGCCAGCACGGCCACGAGCGCCGCGATGAAGAGGATGAGGGTGCCGTCGATGGAACGGTCGGCGAGCCGGCCGCCGAGCCAGTTGCCGATCACGAGACCACCGCCGAACAGGACGAGCAGCCATGGCACGGCCGTCGCCGCGAAGCCGCTGACCTCCGTGAGTGTGTAGGCGATGTAGGTGAACGCGCCGAACATGCCGCCGAACGCGAGAGCCGTCACCAGGAGGGAGAGCCATACCTGGCCGGACCGGAAGGCCCGCAGCTCGCTTCGGAGGCTGATCGCCTCGTCGGGCTGGTGGAGCGCAGGCACGAGCGCTGCCACGCCGATGAAGGCGAGCACGCCGATCGCGGAGATGGCCCAGAAGGTCGAGCGCCAGCCGAACTGCTGGCCGAGGAACGTGCCGAAGGGCACGCCGAGCACGTTGGCGGCCGTGAGTCCTGTGAACATGACGGCGATCGCGCCTGCCTTCTTCGCGGGTGGGACCAGGCTGGCGGCCACGACCGAGCCGATGCCGAAGAACGCACCGTGGCAGAGGGCCGAGAGGATACGTCCGATCATCGCGAGACTGTAGTCATCGGCGATCGCCGTGAGCATGTTCCCGACGATGAACAGCACGATCAGACCGAGCAGGACCGGCTTGCGGGGAAGCCGGGTGGTGGCCGCGGTCAGACCAAGAGCGCCCACGACCACGGCGAGGGCGTACCCCGAGATCAACCAGCCTGCCGCTGCCTCGGAGACATCGAAATCAGCGGCCACCGCGGGCAGCAGGCCCATGATGACGAACTCGGTCAGCCCGATTCCGAATGCGCCGATAGCCAGCGCCAAAAGGCCCAAGGGCATGGCAAACTCCTCGTATTGTCGTAAGATAGTTGCAAGCGCGGCATATTGCCGTGGAGAAGATAATACTTGCATACGCAATTAGTGCGCGCAAGCAATGATCAATGCGGGAGATGAACCATGGGCATCGCGGACGACGCCGTCGAGGTGCGAGCACAGGGGTGGCGCACGCTCGCCGCGCTCCACGGGCTGATCGAGTCCGAACTCGAGCGGGCCCTCGGTGAGGCCGAGCTGTCGGTCGTCGAGTACACCGTGCTGGACGCCCTGAATCGACAGGATGGCTGGCACATGCGAATGCAGCAGCTCGCTCGCGCCGCGGCGCTCAGTCCCAGCGCCACGACGCGCCTGGTGAACCGTCTCGAGGACAGAGGGCTGCTCACGCGGATCCTGTGCGCCGACGATCGGCGTGGCATCTACACAGAGCTCACGGCGAAGGGGCGTGAGCTCTACGAGCGCGCGCGTCCAATACACGACGACGCTCTCGAGCGTACGCTCGGCGAGGCGGGCGCACAGCCCGAGCTCGCGCCGGTCGTCGAGGCCCTTCACGGAGTCGCACTCCCGTCGCTCGCCGTGAGCTAGCGACACGCGCGGCGGCTGCGCACCGTGCTACGCGTGCTCTTCGCGGGCGATCCGCGACAGGCGGTCGAAGAGAGGTCCGTCCGGCGGGACGTCGACATCGTGGACGACGGACACGACCTGTGTCCAGGAGTACACGAAGTAGTCCCAGCCGTCGACGATGAGGGCTCCCGCGGCCGCCGCCTGGTTCAGGAACATGCGCTCGCCGCGGTAGTTCATGTCCCAGGCGACCGCCCCGGGTGGGAACCGAACCTGATCGCTCAGCGGTGAGCCGGGGCGATCCTTGCCCATGCCGGTCGCGTTCACGACGACGGCTCGCTCACCGCTGCGGGCGATGACCGCGTCCGCGGAGGCGGGTGTGGGGGTGACGTGGAGCGTCGTCGGGATGTCGAAGCCGATGCGCGCATGGAGGGCTCGCATCTCGTCGAGCCGAGTCCGCGAGCGGGCGGTCACGTGGATGTGCGAGGGGACGCCGCGACCGGCGCGCTGTGCGCGGTGCAGTCCGAGCGTCGTCGCGGTCGATGCGCCGCCGGCCCCGAGCAGCACGAGCTGGGAGCCGTCCCACTCGTCGGGCGGCCGGAGCCGGTCGAGCGCAAGCAGGCTGGTCCGGTCGTCGAGCGCGGCGCCGAGGATCCTGCCGTCGCGCTTCGCGATGCAGCTGACCTCCCGTAGCAGCGCCGCGGACTCGTCGAGGTCGTCGAAGAGATCGGCCGCGGCCGCCAGGAGATGGAGCTTGTGGGTGGTGATCAGCCCGCCGACGCGGTCTGGATCGGACTTGATCTCCTCGACGGCGGCGCGATAGTCGCTCCGTGACGCCTCGACGGGCAGGTCCACGCCGACCAGGCGCGAGTCGATGCCCAGCGCTGCCATCCAGCGCGGGTAGATGCGCCGGATCGCCGACTTCCCGGTCGTGACCCCGACGAACGTGAACACGCTCGTCATGCCGGGACCTCCGTCGCCACAGCGCCCACCACGAAGGGGTCGCCGAGCCGAGGGATCGTCCACTCGATGTCGGAGACGGAGGCGAGGTCGCGAGCGAGCTCCTCGGGATTCGCCGTGTTGAAGCCGAAGAGACCCCAATGGTGCACGACGAGACGCGGGATGCCTGCCGCATGGCACAGGGCGATGGCTTCCGCGAGGTGGAAGTTTCCCGGGACGCCGTTCTCGTTCCGATCGTGGTCGCGCCCGTTCACAGGAAGCAGTGCCAGATCGACGTTCATCCCGCGGATGATGTCGTCCTGACCGTCGTATGGCGCGCAGTCCCCGGAGTGGTAGATGCGGAACCCGTCGAAGTCGATCACGTATCCGAGGAAGACGTCCTGACCATGCTCGTCGAAGCCGCGCTCCTCGTGGGCGGCCGGGACGGCGGTGATCGACGCACCCCCGCTCATGGTGAGCGTCTCGCCGGCGGCAAGACCCACGAGCCTCGACACCGGTACACCGCGGCCGATGGCGCGAGTCGACTCCGCGCGAGGCACGACGAAGAGCGGATCGCTCGCGAGCTGCAGGAGCGGAATCGTCCCGAGATCCATGTGATCGGTATGCCCATGGGTGCACAAGACCACGGAGAGCCCCGACACGGCCGCGGGCTGGACCGGAGCGTCGTGCAGACGAGTGTGCGGGAACCGCCTGCCGGCGTACTTGTCGGCGAGCACGTCGCTCAGGTACGGGTCGATCATCAGCAGCCGATCGCGGAAGCGGATCGCGAATCCGGCCTGGCCGAGCCACCACAGCGTCAGCTCGGCATCGCTCGGGAACGACGGATCTATGGGAGTCGAAGAGATGGCCACGCTGGCTCCTTCGTTAGAGAGGAAATTTCTAGCCGTTACTATACAAGCGAAATCTTTTCCGATACAGTGGCGGCAGCTGAGGAAGTCAGCGTCGACCCGAAAGGAACCTCATGCGTTCACGCACTCGCGCCGCCGTCGTCGCGACAGTGCTCGGCACCGTGGCGGTGCTGGGACTGAGCGGCTGCGCCGGCAGCGCCGCCGGATCCTCCGAGCCGCTTGTCGGCCTCGTGATCAAGACCCAGGACAACCCCTTCTACGTGAAGATGACCGAAGGAGCAGAGGCGGAGGCCGAGTCCCTCGGCCTGAATCTGCAGGTCGCCAGCGGCGACGGGCAGAGCGACGTCGACTCCCAGATCAAGTCGATCGAGAACTTCGTCGCGCAAGGCGCCAAGGCGATCCTTGTCACGCCCGCCGGTGACGGCATCATCCCCGCCATCCAGAAGGCACAGGATGCCGGAGTCCTCGTCCTCGCGCTGGACTCGCCTCTCGGCGAGGGTTCGGGAGTCGACGGCACCTTCGCGACCGACAACAAGCTCGCAGGCGTCCTCGTCGGCGAATGGTCGAAGGCCGCGATGGGTGACACAGAGGCGCGCATCGCGACTCTCGACCTCAGCACCGATCAGATCCCCGTCGACGTCGCCCGCAATCAGGGCTTCCTCGAGGGCTTCGGCATCGATCTCGCCGACCCGACCCGGATGTGGGACGAGACCGACCCGCGCATCGTCGGCTACGAGGTCACGGACGCCAACGAGGCCGGCGGCCGCGCAGGCATGGAGAAGCTGCTGCAGAAGGACCCCACGATCAACCTCGTCTACACGATCAATGAGCCGACGGCCGCGGGCGCGTATCAGGCCGTCGTCGCCGCGGGACTAGAGGACCAGATCACCATCGTGTCCGTCGATGGCGGCTGCCCGGGTGTCAAGAACGTCCAGGAAGGAGTCATCGCGGCGACCTCGATGCAGTTCCCGCTCGAGATGGCGGCGCAGGCCGTTCAAGCCGTGAGGGCCTTCCTCGACGACGGGACCAAGCCCGAGAACTCGCCGGGACTCGACTTCACGAACACCGGCGTCACCCTCGTGACCGATCAGCCCCAGGAAGGCGTCGAATCCGAGGACACCGCCTACGGACTGGAGAGCTGCTGGGGCTGAGCCTCAGTCGCCCGGAGCCTCGTGTACCGGGTCGGGTCGCGCGTCGCGCTGCCCGACCCGTGGACCGACGACGCCTGAGGAGCTGATGAACCATGACCGAACAGACACCTGAGGTGGCAGACCCCGTGATGTCACGTGTCACGCCCGCCTCGAAGCCGACCAAGACCGGACTCGTCGAGATCGAACAGAGCGGCTCGCTCGGACCCATCCAGTGGATCGAGCGCAAGATGCTGACGCGGCCGCTCATCGGCCCGCTCGCTGTGCTGGTGATCGCGACGATCGTGTTCTCGATCGTCTCGCCGAACTTCGGAACACTCCAGAACTACTCGCTCATCCTCCAGCAGGTGCAGGTCATCGCGATGCTGGGCATCGCCCAGACGCTCATCATCCTGACCGCCGGCATCGACCTCTCCGTCGCGGCGGTCATGTTGCTGGCCCAGGTCGCGATGGGCAAGTTCGCTGTCACGCTCGGACTGCCGGTGGAACTCTCGCTCGTGCTCGGCATCCTCGTCGGCGTGCTCTGCGGCGTCATCAACGGGTTCGTCGTCACGAAGCTCAACATCCCTCCCTTCATCGCGACGCTCGGAACGCTCAGCATCTTCTACGCACTCAACATCTTCATCTCGGACGGCGAGAGCGTGCCCTACGCAGAGGTGCCTGCGCTGTTCAACTGGCTCGGCACGGGCTTCCAGATCGCGGGCGCGACGTTCACGTACGGGCAGGTGCTGACACTCCTGATGTTCCTGCTGTTCGCGTACATCCTGCGCAGCACGGCATGGGGCACGCACATCTACGCCGTCGGCGACAACATCGAGGCGGCACGTCTCACCGGCATCCGGGTCAATCGTGTCCTGATGAGCGTATACATCGTCGCCGGACTCATCATTGGCATCACGGCCTGGCTGCTGATCGGCCGCATCGGCTCCATCTCGCCGACGGCGGGAGTGGGCTACAACCTCGCCTCCATCACGGCCGTCGTCATCGGCGGCACGTCTCTCTTCGGCGGCCGCGGCCGCATCATGGGGACGCTCCTCGGCGCCCTCATCGTCGGAGTGTTCTCCTCTGGCCTCTCGCTCGCCGGCTTCGACAGCCTGTGGCAGGAGTTCACGATCGGCGTGCTCATCATCGGCGCGGTCGCCGTCGACCAGCGCCTGCGGAAGATCGGACGCTGACATGACCACCACGCAGAACAAGACCGGCCTCGTGATGGAGGCCCGCGGCCTCGTCAAGCGCTACGGGCACGTCGTGGCACTCGACGAGACGGATTTCGAGATCCGGGAAGGCGAAGTGCTCGCCGTCATCGGCGACAACGGCGCCGGCAAGTCCTCGCTGATCCAATGTCTCGCCGGCGCCGTGCAGCCCGACGAGGGGGAGCTGCTCGTGAGCGGGGAGCCGGTCGTTCTCAAGTCGCCCGTCGAGGCGCGCCGCCGCGGAATCGAGACGGTGTTCCAGAGCCTCGCGGTGTCGCCCGCGCTCGACATCGCGAGCAACATCTTCCTGGGTCGCGAGATCCGCCGGCCTGGCGTCGCCGGCGCCGTCTTCCGCATGCTGGACCGCAAGAAGATGCGCGAAGAGGCGCTCGAGGTCATGTCGCAGCTCGGACTGCAGACGTTGCAGAACATCGGACAGTCCGTCGAGACCCTGTCCGGCGGACAGCGCCAGGGCGTTGCGGTGGCCCGCGCGGCAGCCTTCGGATCGAAGGTCGTGATCCTCGATGAGCCCACCGCCGCGCTGGGCGTCAAGGAGTCGGGGCGGGTCGTCAAGCTCATCAAGGACATCAACGCCCGCGGCATCCCCGTCGTGCTCATCAGTCACAACATGCCCCAGATCTTCGAGGTGGCCGATCGCATTCACATCCAGCGGCTCGGCAAGCGCATCGCGCTCGTGGAGACCTCGCAGATCGACATGGCCGACGCCGTCGCCCTGATGGTGGGCGCGAAGACGCCCGCGGACCTCGGGATCGCCTCGTGACCGATCTCGCTTCCGCCGAACTCTCCGAGCGCCTCTCGCGCCACGGCGTCGTCCCGGTCGTCGCGGTGTCGACCGCCGACGAGGGCGTGCGACTCGCGGAAGCCCTCGTGTCGGGCGGGCTGCCCGTCGTCGAAGTGACTTTCCGGACGGATGCCGCAGCTGCGGCGATCGCGGCCATCATCGGCGAACTGCCGCAGATGCTGGTGGGCGCCGGGACCCTGCTGTCGCCGGCATCCGTGGACGCCGCGATCGATGCCGGCGCCGCCTTCGGTGTCGCCCCGGGCCTGCACGAGCCGGTCGTGGAGACAGCGGCCGACCGCGGACTGCCGTTCGTGCCCGGCGTCGCCACGGCGAGTGAGATCGAGCAAGGCGTCTCGTTCGGCCTCGACTTCTTCAAGCTCTTCCCGGCAGAGCCGTCCGGCGGCGTCGCACTCATCGACGCGCTCTCCGGCCCGTACGGCGTCCGGTTCATGCCGACCGGCGGCATCCGTCCCGACAATCTCGAGACCTACCTCCGCCGGCCGACCGTCGTGGCATGCGGCGGTACCTGGATCGCGCCGCGCAGCGTCCTCGACGCCGGCGACTACGACGAGATCACGCGACGAGCGGCGGCCGCGGTACGGATCGCGACCCGCGACAGCACCACTGGAAAGGACGAACTCTGATGGTTCCGGACTATCTGCCCGAACCGGGCACCGCACTGGAAGGCAAGGTCGCGATCGTGACCGGCGCGGCCTCGGGCATCGGCGAGGCGGTGAGTCGAACGTACGCCGCGAACGGCGCCCGCGTGACGATGGTCGACATCGACGCGCAGCGACTGGCCGAAGTCGCAGAAGACATCCGCGCACGGGGCGGCGACGTCTTCGCCGTGGTGGCGGACGTCGTCGACGAGGAGGCGGTGCGCGACTTCTTCGCCGACACCGTCGCGCGCTGGGGCGGGCTGGATCTGCTCGTGAACAGCGCGGGCCGCGACTCACTCTCGCCGCCCGTCACCGAGGTGACGCTCGAGGAGTGGAACAAGACGATCGGCCCGAACCTCACCGGCGTGTTCCTCTGCTGCCGCGAGGCCTTCCTCATCATGGAGAAGCAGGAGTCGGGCGGTCGCATCATCAACATGGGGTCCTCGTCGACGCGCGTCGCCTCGGGACCCGGACACAGCCCGTACCGTGCTTCGAAGCACGGCATGCTCGGCTTCAGCAAGAACATCCTGCTCGAGGGCGTGGGCAAGAACATCGGTGTGACGGTGCTGAACCCGTCGCACGTGCGGACGCCGATGACCGAGATCATCGACCAGGGTCTCTACGACGGAGACCTCCCCGCGTACACCGACGGATGGCTCGACCCGCACGAGATCGAGCACGGCATCGCCGCCAGCTGCATCGACGTCTCCAACGTGGCCGAGGCGTCGCTGTACATCGCGACGCGCACACCCGATGTGACGATCCCGACCTTCTCCCTCTATCCGACCCACAAAGCGCACCGTTACGGCATGGAGGTGTGACGATGCGTGCCGCTGTCCTGCGCGACGTGCGCACCATCGACGTCGTCGACGTCCCTTCCCCCGAGCCGGTGGGAGCGGACTCCGTGCTCGTGCGCATCGGGGCGGTCGGCGTCTGCGGATCGGACGTCCTGCGCTTCGGCGTCGGAAAGGGATACGGGTTCCCGCTGGTGCTCGGACACGAGATGTCCGGCACCGTGGCAGAGGCATCCGTCGACGGTGGGTTCCAACCGGGTGATCGCGTCGCGATCTTCCCGTGCCTGCCCGATCCGCATGATCCCATGACCGAGATCGGGGAGTACGCGCTCGCCGCCTCATACGATTACTTCGGCTCGCGGCGTGACGGCGGCCTCGAGGAGGAGCTGCGCGTCCCGGCGCGCAACCTCTTCCGCCTGCCCGATCATGTCTCCCTCATCGAGGGAGCGCTCGTCGAGCCGGCAGGCGTCGCGCTCCACGCGGTGCGCAAGGCCCCTGTTCCACCGAACGCCTCGGCCCTGGTGATCGGAGCAGGACCGATCGGACTCCTTGCGGCCCAGTGGCTGCGCATCGGCGGAGTCGTGCGCGTCCTCGTCGCCGACATCGATGAGCGCAAGCGCCGCATCGCCGAGCAGCTCGGCTTCGAGACCATCGATCCGGGCGACAGCGGCAGCGATGCGATCGCGATCGAGCGCACCGGCGGACGTGGAGTCGACATCGCCGTCGAGGCGAGCGGCCTCGGCGTCACCTTTCTGCAGGCGGTCCACGCGACCGCGCATCAGGGGCACGTCGTCCTGCTGGGAGACCTCAGCACCGACGTGCCGCTTGCGAAGGAGACGGTCTCGAGGGTGCTCCGGCGCGAGCTCACGCTCCATGGCACGTGGAACGCGCGGATCACGCCCCGAGGGCGCAGCGACTGGGACATGGTGATCGCCTCGATCGGCCGCACCGTCGACGCCATCGACCTCGTAAGCCATGTCGAGCCGTTCGAGGACGCGCAGCGCGTGCTCGAAGGTCTCGCCGACCGGCGCGTGTGGGCGAACAAGACCGTCTTCGCGGTATCGGAGGCGGCTCGCAGCGAAGCGGATCGGGTGCTCGCGGCATCCCTTTCGCGGAAGGAGGTGACGGCATGAAGGCGGCGGTCTTCCACGAACCCGGCCGGATCGAGGTCGCTCAGCGCGACGAGCCGACGATCGGCGCCGATGACGTGCTGGTGCGCGTTCGCGCCGCGAGCATCTGCGGGACGGACCTGCGCATCATGCGGCATGGACACTTCAAGATCCCGCACGGGACCTCACGTGTGCTCGGGCACGAGGTGGCGGGCGAGATCGCCGCCGTCGGCGCCGCAGCGGCCGGCTTCACCGTCGGCGATCGCGTGAGCGTCACACCGAACGTCGGATGCGGGCAATGCGCCATGTGCCGGCGCGGGCTGAACCAGCTGTGTCCGACGTATGAGGCATTCGGCATCACGATCGACGGCGGCTTCGAACAGTACATGCGCGTACCCGGCTGGGTGCTCGGCCGCGGGAACCTGCATCTCGTCCCCGAGGCGATGACGTTCGACGTCGCGGCGCTCATGGAGCCTGCCGCCTGCTGCCTCCACGGGCAGCGCAAGGTCGACGTGGGGCCTGGTGACGATGTCCTCATCATCGGTGCCGGGCCGATCGGGTGCCTGCACACCGTCATCGCCAAGCGACGCGGGGCCCGGCGCGTCATCGTCGCCAACAGGCGGCAGTCGAGGCTCGACATCGCGCGCCGGCTCGGTGCCGACGTGCTCGTCAACGTGGGCGAGCAAGACCTGCACGCCGAGATCATGCGGCTCACGGACGGACGCGGAGTCGACGTGGTGATCACGTGCGTCTCGGATCCGGCGGTCATCGCATCGGCGACCGACCTGCTGGCGCGCCTCGGACGCCTCAACGTCTTCTCGGGCCTCGGCGACGCGGCTCGCCCCCAGATCGATGTCAACGCGCTGCACTATCGCGAGCTGGTCATGACGGGAACGACCGGGGCCAGCAACGACGACTACCGCGACGTCCTCGAGATGTTCTCGCACGCGGACGTCGACCTGTCCCCGATCATCTCCGGCCGCTTCGCGATCGACGAGATCGAGGCAGCGCTCGACCACGCCTCGTCGGGCGCCGGCATGAAGCCGCTGATCGCGTTCGAAGGAGCATGACGTGGCCACCGTCTACACGCCCGACACGCTCGAGCGCGCGACCGAGCCCACGTTCTCGTTCATCGGCGTGACCACGGGGGCGTCGTCGATCATGAAGGTGTATCCCGCCTGGGCGGAGCATCTGGGCATCTCACCGCGGATCGTCGGCGTCGACGTGCCGCTGGACGCCTCGGTCGACGAGTACCGGCGCGTCGTCTCGTTCATCGCCGGCGATCCGCTGTGGCTGGGCGCCCTCGTGACGACGCACAAGCTCAACCTCTTCCGCGCGACGCGGGACCTCTTCGCCGACGTCGGGGACTCGGCGGGGCTGCTCGACGAGATCAGCAGCATCTCCAAGCGCGCTGACGGCCTGCACGGCCATGCGATGGACGACGTGACGAGCGGCCTGGCGTACGAGGACGCCGTGGGGCCCGGCTTCACGGGCGACGTCGTGCTTCTCGGAGCCGGCGGCGCTTCGCTGGCCCTGACGCTCTACCTGCATCGTCGGGAGCGGGCAGGCGGGCCGGTGCCGTCCCGGCTGATCGTCACGAACCGGCGCCCGGGCCGCCTGGACGAGATGCGGTCGCTCCACCGCCGGATCGGGCTGCGCATCCCTGTCGAGTACCGGGTCGCTGCGACTCCCGAGGCGAACGACGCCGCGCTCACGGCTGCGCACGCGGGCGCTCTGGTCGTCAATGCGACGGGTCTCGGCAAGGATCGGCCGGGTTCTCCGTTGACTGAGGCCGCCGTGTTCCCCGAGAACGCCGTCGCGTGGGACTTCAACTACCGTGGCGACCTGCTGTTCCTCGCTCGGGCGCGCGCCGCGGCAGCACGCGGCGTACGTCCCGTCGACGGCTGGTTCTACTTCCTCCACGGGTGGACCCGCGTCATCGCGCAGGTCTTCGACCTCGACATCCCCACGAGCGGGCCCCGCTTCGAGGAGCTCTCCCGTATCGCGCGCTCCGTGTGAGCCTCACGAAAGGAACCCCATGACCGCCGAGATCATCACCGATCCCACGCTCGTCGCCGTTGCGACGCAGTTCGACCTGACGACGGGCCTCGCCGACGGCAAGCCCTCGCTCCGCCGTCGGCTGTCAGCGATGCGCGGCATGTACGCCGACTCCGAGGCTCTCGAGGCGGGTGTCGCCGCGGGCGACCCTCTCACGTACGAGTTCTACGACATGGGCGTCCCCTCGCTCGAGACGGAGGTCGCCTACGGAACGAGCATCACTTATCCCGGCAAGGTCGGCGACGAATACCTCATGACGAAAGGCCATTTCCACGAACGGCTGGAATCGGCCGAGATCTACTTCTGCCTCTCGGGTCGCGGCCTCATGCTCATGGAGAGCCCGGAAGGCGATGTCCAGGTGGAGGAGTTCACCGCCGGGCGCGCGGTCTACGTGCCGGGACGCTATGCCCACCGCAGTATCAACACATCCCCGGACGAGCCTCTGATCACGTTCTTCGCGTTCCCCGGCGATGCGGGTCACGACTACGGCACCATCGAGACGAAGGGGTTCCGCAAGATCGTGATCGAACGCGACGGTGCACCCGTGCTCGTCGACAATCCGCGCTGGCAGGAATGACGACCCTGAGCGGGCGCCCTCGCGTCCTCGTGACACCCCGGTCCGCGCCAGGGCACCCGTCGCTGGAGCGCCTGACGGCCGCGGGGTACGACATCCTGCTGCCGGCTCCCGGGCGGATGCCCACGCGTGACGAGCAAGAGCACGCTCTCACGACAGCCGTCGGCTACGTGGCGGGCGTCGAGCCGATCGACGCGGACCTGCTGCACGCCGCTCCCCGCCTGCGTGTCATCTCACGGAATGGCGTGGGAGCAGACGCGATCGATGTGGATGCCGCGGCAGCGCTGGGCATCGATGTGCTCCGCGCGCCGGCCGCCAATGCGCAAGGCGTCGCCGAGCTGGCGATCGCTTTGATCCTGGCGTCCGCGCGATCCGTCCCCGCGATGTCCCACGCGATGCGGGCGGGACGATGGGAGCGCGTGAAGGGGGTCGAGCTCGCAGGTCGCACGCTCGGGATCGTCGGCTGCGGTCAGATCGGCCGGCGCGTGGCGCGGGTGGCCATCGCGATCGGCATGGAGGTGCTCGCATACGACGCCTTCCCCGATCCGGAGTTCTCTCTTGATGGCTTCCGCTACGCCGAACTGGGCGAGCTCCTCCGCAGCGCCGACGTCGTCTCGCTCCACGCGCCGCCGGGCGCGCGACCGCTCATCGATCGCCGCACGCTCGCGCAGCTGCGTCCGCACGTCATACTCGTCAACACGGCGCGGGCGGCGCTCGTCGACGAGTCGGCGGTCCTCGAAGCGCTCGACGATGGACGGCTCGCCCGCTACGCGGCCGACGTCTTCGAACACGAACCGCCAGGGGACACTCCGCTCACGCGGCATCCGTCGTTCATCGGCACTCCTCACGTCGGCGGATACACGGCCGAGAGCATCGACCGTGCCATGGACGCTGCCGTGCAACAGCTCGTCGAGCGCCTAGACTCGGCGCGTGGGCGAGAGTTCGATGGGCAATAACCTTCTCCACCGCATCTCGCGGAAGTCGCCGTCGCTCAGCCCCGCGCTCCGAGGCGTCGCCGAGGTCATCCTCGCGCACCCGGAGCAGGCGCAGGAGATGTCGATCACCGAGCTCGCAAACCGTGCCGGCGTCGCGGATTCGACCGTCTCTCGGTTCCTCCGCGAGCTCGAGCTCGACGGCTACAACCAGCTGCGTCTGGGAATCGCCCAGGCGATCTACTCCCGCGAGCCCGCCGTGGCAGAGCAACGCTCCGACTGGGTGTACGAGGGCGTGCTCAAAGGAGACGACACCGAGCAGATCATCGAGAAGGTCCTGCACGGCAGTCTGGAGTCGCTGCGGCGGACGACGGAACGACTCGCCCCCGAGGTGATAGACGCCGTCATCGAGAAGATCCACGACGCGCCCGCGCTGTACTTCGCGGCCATGGGCGCGTCCGCGACCTCAGCCGAGAACGGTGTGATGCGCTTCGTGCGCGCCGGCAAACGCTGCCATCTGTTCCGCGATCAGAGCACGCAGTCCATGGGCGCTGCGACGCTTCGCCCCGGAGACGTCCTGATCGCGATCAGCGACTCCGGCGACTCGACGTCCGTCGTCACGACGGCCGAGATCGCGCGCTTTCACGGGGCGTACACCGTCGCGATCACGTCGAACGTCTCCTCCCGACTGGCCGACGGCGTCGACACGGTGCTCCTCACAGCGTCCTCCGTCGCGAGCAGCGACGTCTACGGCGAGAGCGTGACGTCGAAGTGGGGCCAGCTCCTTGCGATCGATGCGCTATACGCCGCCTACGCTGCACGGTACTACGAGGAGACGGCCGACTACCTTCGCGAGAGTTATCTCTCGGTCATCCGCTCGACGCGGGGCGCGACGTCCGCCTGAGACGCCGACGCCGCCGCGGCCGGCTGGGCCCGTCCAGTGGCGCGTCAGTGCTCTGCCCAGTCGCGCGACCGCTCGACGGCTCTCGTCCAGCCCGCGTACAGGCCGTTGCGCCGCTCTTCCGGCATCTGCGGCTCGAAGGTCCGCTCGATCTCGATCGATGCCGCGAGGGCATCTTGAGACGGCCAGAACCCGACCGCCAGACCGGCGAGGAACGCGGCGCCGCGTGCAGTCGACTCCGTGACGACGGGGCGATGGACGGGAACGCCCAGCTGGTCGGCCTGGAACTGCAGGTGGAAGTCGTTTGCGGCCGCTCCGCCATCGACGCGCAGAGACGGCAGGCGATTGCCGGACTCGGCGGCCATGGCGTCGATCACGTCGCGGTACGAGTAGCTCATCGACTCGAGGGCAGCGCGCACGATCTCGGCGCGCCCGGTGCCGGACGTCATGCCGACGAGCGTCGCGCGCGCGTGCTGATCCCAGTGCGGTGAGGCGAGACCGGTGAAGGCCGGCACGAGGTAGACCCCGCCCGTGTCGGGGATCGACTGCGCGATCGCGGCGGTGTCTGCGGCGTCGTCGATGATCCCGAGCTCGTCCCGAAGCCATTTCACGGTGGCGCCCACGCCGAAGAACACTCCCTCGAGGGCGTACTCGACGCGGCCGTCGACGCCCCACGCGATGGTCGTGATGAGCCCGGCATCCGAGAACACCGGTGTGGTCCCGGTGTTCATCATCACCGAACCGCCCGTGCCGTAGGTCGCCTTGACGGCTCCCGAGCGGAAGCAGGCCTGCCCGAACAGGGCGCCCTGCTGATCGCCGATGGCGGCGGCGACGGGGATCGGCGAGCCGAAACCGTTGATGGCGCCGGTCGTTCCGTACACGTCGCTCGACGGGCGCACCTCCGGCAGGATCGCCCGCGGAATGTCGAACAGACTCAGCAGATCGTCGTCCCAATCGAGAGTGGAGATGTTGAAGGCCAGTGTGCGCGAGGCGTTCGAGTAGTCGGTCACATGAGCACGTCCGTCGGTGAGCTTCCAGATGAGCCACGAGTCGACGGTCCCGGCGGCGAGCTCGCCGCGCTCGGCCCTCTCACGTGCGCCGGGGACGCTGTCGAGGATCCAGCGGAGCTTCGTCGCAGAGAAGTACTTGTCGATCGGCAGTCCGGTCTTCGCGCGCACTTGCTGCGCGCGACCGTCGCGCACGAGGTCGTCGCAGACGGCTGCCGTGCGTCCGTCCTGCCAGACGAGTGCGCGGTGGACCGGGCGTCCGGTCTCGCGGTCCCAGACGACGATGGTCTCGCGCTGGTTCGTGATGCCGATGGCGGCAATCTCGGCTGCCGACACACCGGTGCGCTGGAGCACCGCGTGCGCGACCCGCAGCTGCGAGGTCCAGATGTCGTCAGGATCGTGCTCGACCCAGCCCGGCTGTGGATAGTGCTGGGGGAACTCCTCCTGGGCGATGCCTGTGATCGCACCGGCGCGGTCGAACAGGATCGCTCGGACACTTCCGGTGCCGGCGTCGAGCGCCATCACGTGTGTCGGGTTCATCGGTGAATCAGTCCACTTCTTCGTGCTGTTGACGGATCTTTCCGCACTCCCTAGAGTGACGGAAGTAATTTTCGATCGCAAGTCCCTGCCGGAAACATTTTCTGGCTCGTCTCTCTCAGGGGGAACCCGTGCGAGCAGCGCTGCTCACTGCACCAGGCCAGGATCTCATCGTCGGCGAGGTCGAGACCGTCGCGCGCCTGCGCAGCGACGAGGTGCGAGTGCGCACCAGCGCAGTAGGCCTGTGCCACTCGGACCTGCACGTCATCGATGGCCTCGTGCGCAGGCCGATGCCGGTCGTCCTGGGCCATGAGGCGTCGGGCGTCGTGACCCAGGTGGGCTCCGGAATACGCGACGTGCGGCCCGGTGACCACGTCGTGGCGTGCTTCGTCGTCTCGTGCGGCGCCTGCCGGATGTGTCGGGCGAGCCGGCCCGCGATGTGCCAGAACCGTGAAGCCACCATGCGGGGCGCCGACGAGGAGCCCCGGCTCAGCGTTGCGGGCGTGGAAGTCCACCAGTGGACGAACATCGCCGGTTTCGCGGAGGAGATGGTGCTCCATCGCAGCGCTGTGACCGTGATCGACGAGCGCATGCCGCTCGATCTCGCGGCGCTCCTCGGCTGCGCTGTCGCGACGGGAGTCGGCGGCGCCACGACCGTGGCCCGGATCGGCGCCGGCGATCACGTCGCCGTCATCGGATGCGGCGGCGTCGGTCTCAATGTGTGCCAGGGTGCCGCCCTTGCCGGCGCGGCGAGCATCATCGCGATCGACCGGAGCGACGCGCGGCTCGAACTCGCACGGCGCCGGTTCGGCGCAACGCACACCGTCAATCCGGACCGAGAGCCCGACGTGGCCGCGCGAGTCGCCTCCTGGACGCTCGGGGGCGTCGACCACGCCTTCGAAGCCGTCGGCATTCCGCGCCTCATCGGCACCGCCCTCGACCTCACGGTGCGGGGAGGGACGGTGTGGGCGATCGGCGTCTTCGGCGACGACGCCGAGATCGTCGTCCCGGCGAATCACCTTCACGCCGGCAAGGGACTGCACGGCATCCGCGCGGGCTCGCTCGTGCCGTCTCGCGACCTGCCGCGACTCGTCGACGCCTACCTCGAAGGGCGTCTCGAACTCGAGGCGCTCGTGGGCGAGCGCCTCCCTCTCGACCGCATCAACGACGGGCTCGCGGACCTGCACGCCGGCGCGGGAGCCCGCACGCTCGTCGTGTTCTGAAACGAAAGGCCGATATGACCAGCCACACCGCGCTCGACATCGACGCGCTTCTCCGCGATCGGGCGGACTTCATCCGGACGGAGACGGTCCGTCTCATCGAGATCGCGAAAGTGGGACACTACAGCTCCGTCTTCTCCGCCGCCGAGATCTTCGCGGCGCTCTACTACGACGTCATGACGATCGACCCCGAACGGCCGGAGTGGCCGGACCGCGACCGATTCCTCATGGGCAAGGGTCACGCCGCGGTGGGGCTCTACCCGGTGCTCGCCGACCTCGGCTTCTATCCGCCGTCCGCGCTCGACGACTACGCGCATCTCGGGAGCGCCTTCGGCGATCATCCCGACATGACGAAGATCCCGGGCATCGACTTCAGCTCGGGCTCGATCGGCCATGCGCTCTCGAACGGCGCGGGCATGGCGCTGGCGGGCCGGATGACCGCGCGGGACTTCGCGGTGTTCGTGATGGTCGGAGACGGCGAGATGCAGGAGGGGCAGGTGTGGGAGGCGGCGCTGTCGGCCGCGCACCACAGGCTCGATCGCCTCGTCGCCATCGTCGACCGCAACGGCTACCAGCTCGACGGCTCGGTCGACGACGTCGTCGGGATCGAGCCCCTCGCCGACAAGTGGCGCGCGTTCGGCTGGCGCGTCGTGGAGGTGGACGGCCATGACGTCGCGGCGGTGCGGAGCGTCCTCACCGAGGCGAAGGCGCGCAAGAGGGACGGCGTCCCGACCTGCGTCATCGCCCACACGAAGAAGGGGAAGGGAGTGTCGTACATGGAGCGCGAACCGGGATGGCACCTGGGATATCTGGATCCCGCGGACGGACGACGTGCGATCGACGAGATCCTGGGGGAGTCGGCATGAGCAGCGTGACCCTCGAACCCGCGTCGTGGCAGTACCGGGCGCTCAACGCCCTCAATCCGGGCCTGGACTACCTGTCGCTCGGACTGGACGACCTCGTTGCGGCCGGCGAGCCGGTGGTGGCGGGGACCGCCGACTTGAGCTACTCCAACGGCCTCGTCTCGTTCCAGCAGCGACACCCCGAGCGCTTCGTGCAGTTCGGCATCTCGGAGCAGCACATGGTGTCGGCCGCGGCCGGGATGGCCACGGCCGGGCTCACTCCCTTCGTCGCGACGTTCGCGTCGTTCCTCGGGCTCCTCTGCTGCGAACAGATTCGCATGGACGTCGCGTACACCAAGCTCCCCGTGCGCCTCATCGGCCACCACACCGGCATCGCCCTCGGCTTCTACGGCACGAGCCACCACGCGACCGAGGACATCTCGACGATGCGTGCCATAGCCGGACTCACGGTCGTCTCACCCGCGGACGGGCCTCAGCTGCGCGCGGCGATCCGTGCCTCGGCGACGTGGCCCGAGCCGATCTACTTCCGCATCAGCCGAGGTCGGGATCCGCAGGTCTACTCGGACGACATCGTCTTCGAGTACGGCCGCGGCATCGAGCACGAGCGGGGCGCCGACGTGACCTTCGTCGCGTGCGGGACCCTCGTCCACCCCGCGCTGGAGGCGGCCGCGCGCCTTCGCGCTGCCGGGGTGTCGGCCGGCGTCGTCGACATGCCGACCATCAAGCCGCTGGACACCGAGCTCATCCGGGACGTAGCGAGCCGCACGGGCGTGATCATCACAGCGGAGGAGCACAACGTCCTGGGCGGACTGGGTTCGGCAGTGGCCGAGGTGATCGCGGAGCGGCCCGGCGGCGCGAGGCTCGTGCGTCACGGCATCCGCGACGAGTTCAGCCTCATCGCACCGCCGACGCACCTCTATGCGCATTACCGCCTCGACGCCGACGGGCTGGAAACGGTCGCGCGGGAGGCGATCGCATGAGCGGGCAGCTGACGAGCGTGCGGCACGCGAACTGGTACGCAGCTGGGGATGATCGCACCGTCGAGGGCGACGTTCTCGTCTTCGACCTGGACGGCGTGCTCGCGGACGCTTCGCATCGCCAGCGGTTCCTGCACCTCGCCGAGCCGGATTGGGACGGCTTCTACGCCGCAGTGGACCAGGACACGCCGCTGGAGATCGGCGCGGCGCTCGCCGCGGCGATGCACCCCCGACTGCCCGTCGTCATTCTCACGGGCCGGGTCGCCGCGGTCGCCGCCACGACGGTCGAATGGCTCCGACGGCACGGCATCCGCTGGGACCTGCTCATCTGCCGTTCGGTCGAGGACGACGACGAGGTGACGCACGCGGTGGATTTCAAGCGCCTGGAGGTGCGGAAGCTGCTCGAAGCCGGAATACGCCCGGTGCTCGCCGTGGATGACAATCGCAAGATCGTCGCGATGTACGAGGAGTTCGGTATCCCGAGCCTCTATGTTCCGAGCGGGTACTACGACGATCTCGCACGCTACGACGGGGGCGTGTGATGCGCCCCGTCGTGGTCGTCACGGGGGCGGGCCAAGGGATCGGAGCGGCGACGGCGCGAGAGCTCGCGGCCGCGGGCAGTCGCGTGGCGCTCGTCGACCTGCGCCTCGACGGAGCTCAAGAGCACGCCGCGCTCCTGGACCGGCAGTATCCGGCCGACGGTGGACACCTCGCCGCGGCCGTTGACGTGACGGATGCCGCCGCCGTCGCGCGCTTCGCCGATTCGCTGTCCGCGTCGAACCTCGACGTCCAGGGGGTCGTCAACGCGGCCGGCATCATCTCGCGCGGGGCTGCCGAGCAGTTCGACCGGAGCGCGTGGGAGCTGCATCTCGCCGTGCATCTGACGGGCGCCTTCGGGCTCCTCCAAGCGCTGTTCCCACTCATGGGACCCGGGTCCGCTGTCGTCAACATCGCCTCTGTCGGCTCGACGTTCGGCCTTCCTGGCCGGATCGCGTACACGACGGCGAAGAGCGGCGTCCTCGGGCTCACGCGGACGCTCGCGTCGGAATGGGGGCGTCGCGGCATCCGCGTCAACGCCATCGCACCCGGATACGTCCGGACAGAGATGGTGCTGTCGGGCCTGCGAGCGGGCACCCTCGACGAGCGCAGCCTCGTCGCTCGCACTCCGCTCGGACGACTCGCCGACCCGGACGAGATCGCGCGCGCCATCCGCTTCCTGCTCTCGCAGGACGCCTCGTTCGTCAATGGCGCCGTCCTGCGAGTCGACGGCGGGCTCACGATCGATGGCGCGTTCGACTAGACGCGATCCCACTCGACGGATCGACCCACCGTCGCGGCACTGAGCGCCTCGCGGAACTCACGCCAGGTCTGCCCGTCCCGCTCGGCGTGGGCGCTGCGCGTCCTGGCAGACCCGGCCCGCCTGGCTGACGTCGCCGTCGACCGACCCCGCATCGGCGGGTGCTCGACCGCTCGCTCTCACGAGGGAGGAGCTCCCGGTTACGGCGATTGAACCCGGATTCGTCGCGCCCGCCGAGCGTGGGATATCCGTTGGTTATGGCGCCCATTGAGAACGCGTGCGCCTGTCGACGGCGTCCTAACATCCCCAACAACGCCCGTGGGGTCGATGACGTCGCCACGAACCGAGAGTTCTGCAATGGAGAGGATGCCCGCCATGGCACATCGTTCACGATCATCCCGCCGTCTGCTCGCGGCCGGAGTCGCCGCCGTCGCGGCCGTCGTCCTCGCCGGGTGCACGTCCGGCGAGCTCGGTGGCGGCGCATCCGCCGGCCCAGACGACGCCGGAACCCTGCTGTACTCCGGTTTCGGCGGCAGCTACGAGGAGTCGATCCGCGCTGCGGTGTTCGACCCGTTCTCGGAGGCGACCGGCGCCGAGATCCTGTACGACACGGACGGGTCGAATGTCGCCAAGCTCGCCGAGACGGTCGCAGCGGGCGCCGAGAGCCCCGACCTCGTCGACACCGAGACCCGCACCCTCGCACAGTTCATGGCGGACGACCTCATCCAGCCGCTCGACTTCGACGCCCTCGACGTCTCAGGCATCGCCAGCCAGGAGACCATCAACGACTACAGCGTCCCGTGGTATCAGTTCTCGCGCAATCTCTTCTGGAACGCGGACGCGTTCCCCGAGGGCGGTCCGCAGACGTGGGCCGAGGTGTGGGACGTCGAGCGATTCCCCGGCACGCGCAGCTTCCCGACGTACCCGACCGGGGTGCTGGAGGTCGCGCTCCTCGCCGACGGCGTCGCGCTCGACGACCTCTACCCGCTCGACATCGACCGCGCATTCGCGAAGCTCGAAGAGATCAAGCCCTACGCACTGTTCGGTGGACAGGAGGATGTCGCGATCGCACAGGGCGAGGTCGTCGCCGGGCTGTACACGCTCGGCCGCATCCGTGACATCCAGGCGGGCGGCGCGAACGTCGAGTACACGTGGGACGGCGCCGTGGTCTCGGTCCAGTCGCTCACGGTCTCGAAGAACGCCGCGAACCCCGAGCTCGCACACGAGGCGATCCAGTTCGCGCTCGAGCCCGAGCAGCAGCGCGCCGTGCTGGAGGCGCTCAAGTACACACCGACGGTGACGAGCGTCCTCGACGAACTGTCGGCGGAGGAGCGGGCGGATCTGCCGGGAACCCCCGAGACCAACGAGGTCACCTTCTACATCGACGGCGACTGGTACGCCGAGAACTGGGACGAGGTGTCGACGCGCTGGCAGGAGTTCGTGAACTCCTGACCGCTCGGACTCATCATCGCCGGGGCGGATCGCACGCACGCGATCTCCGCCCCGGCGCGACCTGGAGGACCATACGATGACTTCGAAGGCAGCACGCCAGCACCGCGGCTGGGGCTTCTTCGCGGCGCCGGCCGTCGCGTACGTGCTCGGTGTGTACGTGCTCGCACTCGCGGTGCTGGTCGTACGCAGCTTCACCGACGGCGCCGAGTTCGGCCTCGGGATCTACGCGCGCCTTCTGACGAGCGCGGGGTTCCAGAACGTCCTGGTGAACACCGTGGTGCTGGCGCTCATCGCGGCGGTTCTCTCGGTGCTCATCGGATACCCGATCGCGTACACGATCGCCCGGTCGCGCGGGTTCCTTCGAGGGTTCCTGTTCGTGTGCGTCCTCACGCCCTACCTGACCTCGATCCTCATCAGGACGTTCGCGTGGCAGGTCGTGCTAGGACAGCACGGCCTGGTCAATTCGGTGCTGACGGCCATGGGGCTGCCCAAGGCCGACCTGATCTACAACTCGATCGCGACGACGATCGGCCTCATCCACTCGCAGCTGCCTCTCGTCGTGCTCATCCTCGTACCGGTCATCCAGCGGGTCGACGTCAGCCGGGTCCTTGCGGCCCGGAGCCTCGGCGCGGGACCCGCCCAGGCGTTCTTCCGCGTCTTCCTCCCGGCGACCCGGCCCGGGGTACAGGTGACCTTCATCCTGGCCCTCGTCTACAGTGCGGGATCGTTCGCGGTCCCGGCGCTGCTGGGCGGGAACTCCGGCCGGATGCTGGGGTCCTTCATCCACGGCGCGATCGAGGAGCAGGCGGACTACTCCGTCGCGGCCGCGGCATCCGTGATCCTCGGCTTCGTCGTCTTCCTGATCCTGATCCTGTTCACGACGTTGTCCCGGCAGAAGATCCAGACCGTGGTGGCGCCGCAGATCGCGGCCGCCGCCCCCGCCGCAGCGACATCGGGCGAATCGGCGAGACGGGAGTCGGTCACCGAGACGATCGCACTGGGCGACGTCGGCGACGTCGCAGGTCTCGAGACCGAACCCGAGCCGACGCTGAAGACGAGCCTGTGGTCGCGGGCAGTCACCCGGTTCGCGCAGTTCCTCGACGCGACGCGCGTGAGCTATGTGCGCGGCCTCGGCACGACGATCTCGGTCGTCCTCGCGATCCTCGTGCTGATCCCGCAGCTGCTCGCCATCCCCATCTCGTTCTCTGGTGCGCGTGCGCTCATCTTCCCGCCCCAGACGTGGTCGACGATGTGGTACTCGAACTTCTTCCAGCCGACCTGGCTCGACCCGACGATCATCAGCTTCCGCGTCGGAATCATCACGGCGCTCGCCTCGACCGCCCTGGGCATGCTCGCGGCCATCGGGGTCAGCCGCACCCCCTCCCGTCTGCTGCGCGGCGGCATCACCCCGTTCCTGCTGATCCCCCTCATCTTCCCCGCGGTCGTGGCGGCGGGCGCGTTCTTCATCGCGTTCCTGCGGATCGGCCTCATCGACACGCAGACCGGCATCGTGCTGGCGCACATCGCCATCACGCTGCCTCAGGCGTTCATCATCACGCTGGCCGGCATGCAGACCATCGACCCGGACTACGAACGGGCCGCCGCGAGTCTCGGCGCCAACCGTGCGACCACCGTCCGCCGCATCCTGATCCCGCTGCTCACCGGGCAGATCCTCGCGTCTCTCTTCCTGACGTTCATCACATCGTTCGACGAGTCGACGATCGCGATCTTCCTTTCGGGGGTCACGGTGAAGACGCTGCCGAGGCGTATCTATGAGGCGCTCGCCGTTCAGACCGACCCCACGGTGGGCGTCGTCGCGGTCCTCTTCATGGGACTGGTCGCCGTCGTCGGGGTGGCGTGGGCCATCACTCAACGCGTGAAACGCACTCGCACGCACGAAAGGAGCCACTCGTGAGCCTCAAGCTCTCGCTGCGCGATGTGACCAAGGACTACCACGGCGTGCGCGTGCTCAGCGTGCCCGAGCTCGACGTCGACGAAGGCGAGTTCTTCTCGCTGCTCGGACCGTCGGGTTCGGGCAAGACGACCACGCTGAAGCTGATCGCCGGATTCGAGTCGCTCACGACGGGCCGCATCGACATCGACGGCAAGGACGTCGCGCCGGTTCCGGTCGAGAAGCGCAACATCGGCGTCGTCTTCCAGAACTATGCGCTCTTCCCCCACATGACCGTCGCCCAGAACATCGCGTTCCCGCTGGAGACCAGACGGATGCCGCGCAAAGAGATCGCGCGTCGCGTCGCCGATGTGCTCGAGCTGATCGACCTGACAGCGCACCGCGACAAGAACGCGGCGCTCCTGTCGGGCGGACAGCAGCAGCGCGTCGCGATCGGCCGCACACTCGTATTCGAGCCGTCGCTGCTCCTCATGGACGAACCCCTCGGCGCGCTGGACAGGAAGCTGCGACAGCGTCTGCAGGAGGAGCTGCGCGCTCTGCAGCGCAAGCTGGGGATCACCGTCGTCTATGTGACGCACGACCAGGATGAGGCGATGTCGATGAGCGATCGCATCGCGATCATGAATCACGGCGTCGTCGAGCAGCTGGGCAACCCGCGGGCACTGTACGACCAGCCCGAGACCCTCTTCGTCTCGAACTTCCTGGGCGACAACAACACTGCCTCCGCCGTCGTCGAGTCCCGCGGATCGATCCGGTTCGCCGAGGGTGCCTCGGTGCCGGCGCCCCCTGCGGAGTTCGCCTCGGGCGCTCCGGTCGCGGTGACCCTGCGGCCGGAGCGGCTGCGCCTGGCGCACACGCCCGGGACGGATGCCGGACCCGCGCTGCGCGGGACGGTGACGGATGTCGTCGCGTTGGGCGCGACCACGACGTACAAGGTGGACGTGGCGGGCGTCGGTCAGATGAAAGCCAACGTGCAGCACAGCGGCGAGTACTTCACGGCGGCGCCCGGCGACCTCGTCCACGTGGCGTGGGAGCCTCGCGACCTGCATGTGTTCCGGGACTCCGGCGATCCGCTGGACGCCGGCCTGGGTGATGAGTGACTCCGCCTCGCTGCTGACCGACCGCGAGCGATACGAGCCCTCCCACGCCCTGCGGCTCCCTCTGGAGTGGAGTAAGTCGCGAGCGCAGGAGCTCCTCGAACGCGTCGACCCGCAGCGCCGGACGGGCGTGCTGCTCGTCGACCCGTGGAACATCGTGTACTTCACGGGCCTGTGGGCCCTGACGACCGAGCGGCTCCTCGCGGCCTACCTGCCGCCCGACGGCGGTGCGCCCACGTGGTTCTATCCGTGGCTCGACGAACGTCTTGTCGCGACGTGGTGGTACGGCGACGGAGATGCCTACTTCGACACGCCGGACGCCGAGGGACAGTTCCCCCCGAAGGGGTCGATCGCGACGGAGCCGGTGGTCGACTCGTGGTCGTGGCTGTTCGCCCGCGTGAAGTCGCGTGGACTCGCGACTCGCGACGCGGGTGGGCGAGGGCTCGTGGTCGATGTCGACCTGCCTCGTGGCGCGGCGCGTGCGGCGGAACAGGCGATCGGCGAAGCGCCCGCCTCGGTCGCCGCCGTCGCGCTGGCGATGCGCATGGTGAAGACGGACGACGAGCTCGCACTGTGGGCGCGCGCATACGCCTACTTCGACGCGGTGCATGCGCGGGCGCGCGACCGGCTCCTCGAGCGGGATCCGCAGCTGTCCGACTCGAGGCTGCGACTCGAGCTCAGCGGGTGGCTGCTGGATCGCATCATGGCCGACTACGGGCCGGATCGGTCGCTGCACGGGCCGGTAGGCATCAACATCGACCTGGCATGGATCCGCGCCGGCGCTGTGACCGGCTACCCGCATCCGAACCAGGTCCGCCACGCCGTGATCGAACAGCAGCGGACCGTGCAGATCTCGGGGATCGTGCAGGTCGGAGGGTGCGGCGGTGAGCTGTACCGTCCCTTCCTCCTGCGGGAGCCCGATGCGCACGAGCGACGGCTCTGGACCGTCGCACGCGACAGCTGCCTGCTCCTGAAGGACGCGCTGCGCGCGGGTCGCACCGGCGGCGAGGTCGCCCACGAGATCCACCGGTTCCAGCTCTCGCAGGGCGTCGAGAGGTTCGCGGCCACCAGGCCGTCGCATGGGCAGGGCACGGAAGGGCATCAGCCGCCCTACATCTCGCTCGGCGAGCGGACGGTGCTGGAGCCAGGCATGTGCTTCTCGGTCGAGCCCGGTCTGTACGACCAGGACGGCGGATTCGGCGTGAACTTCTCAGACACCTTCGTGGTCCAGCCGTCCGGAGCCGCCGTGCAGCTCTCGCGTGTTCCGTGGACGGAGGAATGGTGCTGGCTGGCATGAGCGGCTCATCGACACCGGCGAACGACATGGACGACGACCTCTCGGCGTTCGCGTGGCTGCGCGGTGCGGCGGGCGACGAGCCGCTCGCCGCATGGCTCGCCGAACGCGCGGAGGAGATCGAGCTCTTCCGCGTAGATCCCCGCGTGGCGGATGTCAGGAATGACGCCCGGACCGCGCTCGCGGCGGTGGCTGCCCTGCCCGCGGACGGAGCACCTTCGGCCGTCGGAGACGCGATCTTCAGCCTCGACCGGCCCCCCGGAGCGACCCGTCGGCGCATTCAGCGCCAGGCGCGCGGCCGGTGCGAGCCGGTGTTCGAGGCCGACGAGGGAGCGATCGACTGGTTCTTCCCCGGCCCCGATGGCCGACACCTCGTCGTGGGCGTCTCTGCAGACGGCTCGGAAAGGTCGGTCGGCCTCGTCGCCGAGACGGCGACCGGGCGCGTCCTGCCCGACAGGCTCGACGGCGTGCGGCACGCCTGTGTGTCATGGCTGCCGGACGGCACGGGCTTCGCGTACACCAGGTACCCCGGCGACCGACCGTATGGGCGGGAGGTTTGGCTTCACGTGCTCGGCAGCGAAGACGATCGACTCCTGTGGGGGAACCGACCGGATTCCACGGATTGGCCGGATGTCGAGCTCTCGCCCGACGGTACGCAGGCGCTCGTCCACGTGGCGCGCGGTTGGGACTCCACCGACGTGTACCTCCTCGACGTCGCGAGCGGCGGGCGGGCGCCCATCGTCGAAGGACGCGAGGGCCTGAATCGGTTCCATTTCACCGAGTCCGGCGCCATCATCGGCGTCACTGACCTCGGGTGCGAGCGCGGTCGCGTCGTACGCGTCGACCCGCGCGATCCGAGCCCCGGACGATGGACCGAACTCGTCGCCGAGACCGACGTCGTCCTCGACGACTGCTCGGTGCGGGACGACGGCGTCTTCCTCACCGGCGAACGCGACCTGGCCGGAACCGTGGGATACGCCCCGCTTCCTCCGCCGGGCGACGTGCCCACGCATCCGATCCGTCCGCACTGGGCACCGCTCCCACTCGGCGACGTGTCGATCGGCTTCCCGACCCCGGGGCGATCGACGATGCGCAGTCGCGTCGTGCGTCACTTCGGCGAGCGTTCGGCGGTGTTCGCCTGGTCCACCACGGTGACACCGCCGACACTCTTCACGTGGACGCCCGGCGTCGCGCCGCTTCCGCTGCGAGCAGATGCGAGGCCGGCCACCGCCGCCGACGTGCGCCCGCGAGAGATCGCGGCATCCGACGGCGTCGGCATCCCCGTCGTGATCGCCGAACCCGAGGGATCCGCCGGCCGCCCGCTTCCCGCGTTGCTGCACGCGTACGGCGGCTTCGGGCTCTCGGCATCCGCGGGCTTCTCGGACGTCGCCGCCGCATGGATCGCGCTCGGAGGCCGGTACATCGGAGCGGGTCTGCGAGGCGGCCGTGAGCGCGGGGCCGGCTGGCATGCGGCGGGCAGCCGAGCGCATCGGGAGCGCGTCTTCGATGACTTCGCCGACGTCGCGGACGGGCTCGTCGCGTCCGGTGAGGCCGAGCGGCACCGTCTCGCGGTGTGGGGGAGCAGCAACGGCGGTCTCCTCATGGCAGCGACGATCGTGCGGCGCCCGGATCTCTGCGCGGCCGTGCACGCCGCCGTGCCGATGACCGACATGCTCGGCTACCACCGTCTTTCGATCGCGCGCCTATGGCTGAGCGACTTCGGCGACCCCGACGACCCGGCGGATCGGCCGTGGATCCGCGCGTATTCGCCGATGCACAACCTGCCACCGCATGACGCGGCTCTGCCCGACATCCTGGTCACCACCGGCCTGCACGACACGAGGGTCGACCCGTTCCACGCCTTCGCCTTCGTCGAGGCCCTGCGCGACAGGCGTGACTCCTCCCCGGACGCACGACTCCTCCTCGGCGTCGATCCCCGTGGCGGTCACGGGATCGGGAAGCCGACGGATGCCTTCGTCTCGGAGCGAGCGGACGCGTTCGCCCTCTTCCTCACGGCGTTCCAGCGCCGTGCCGGCGAACACCGCCGCGCGCAAGGGCGACCCTGCCCGGGCCCCTGCGATTAGGAGTCGTTATGGGCCTCATCGGGTCACCCGAGGGCCGCTGGCCCCTCACCTAGAGTTCGAGACAGCCGGGCGGTGACGTGCCCGGTGCCGAAGAAGTCGCACCGAAAGGACGCCGCCGATGACGTCGAACGCCGACACCGAGCGCGCGATCGAGCGCACCCTGCACTCAGTCGCCTACATCCTCGATGCGGGGGAGTACGAGCGGATGGGCGAGGTCTTCCACGAGGGGGTCTTCTTCTCCAACCCCGGTCGCCTCGAGGCGCAGAGCCTGCAGACCCTGCAGGAGAAGTTCGCCGCGATCGCGAACCCCGCCAGAAGCCACTCGATCACGAACGTGATCGTCACGATGCGCGACGACGACCGCGCCGAGGCGATCAGCAAGGCGCTCACCGTCCGGGCCGACGGCGAGGTCGCGCCGGCCGAGTATCGCGACCTGCTTCTCCTCACCGACGCGGGGTGGCGTGTGATCGAGCGCCGCATCCGCCCGCTGTGACTGTCGTATCTCCATCCACCACACCCGAGGAGGACTCGTGAGCAAGGACACCTTCGACGCCATCGTGGTGGGCGCGGGCCACAGCGGGCTCGTCGGCGCGTTCTACCTCGCCAAGGCGGGATGGCGCGTGCTCGTGCTCGAGGCGCGCTCGGTCGTGGGCGGATGCTGCGTGACGGAAGAGGTGGTCCCCGGCTACCGGTGCAGCTCGGTGTCCAACTCGAGCCACAGCCTCGACCCGCGGATCATCGCCGACATGGAGCTCACGTCCTTCGGTCTGGCCTACACACAGCCGACGCTCGGCTCGCTGACGCTCTTCGAGGACGGACGCGCCTTCGTGCCGTGGCCGGATCGCGCCAAGCGTCGTGAGCAGGTGGAGAAGTTCGCTCACGGTCCCGAGGACGTGGAGGGGTTCTTCGGTGTCCTCGAGCGGATTCGACGCGTCGCGCAGCGCATGAGGGTCTCGTTCCACGACGTCCCTCCGACGTTCGCCGAGGTCGCCGCGCGGTTCACCTCGCCGAGCGATCTGGACGACTTCAACGCCCTCATGTTCGGAAGCGTCGGCGATCTGCTCGACGAGCATCTGAAGTCCCCCGAGCTCAAGGCGTTCTTCGCGGCCACCGCAGTCGCCACGAACCTCGTCGGCCCATACACGCCCGGCTCCGCGTATCTCCTCCTGCAGCGTCCTCTGTACGAGGAGTCGATGGCCGCGTTCGGGGTCGATGACCGCAACGATCTGATGATGAAGAACGCGGCCCCCCTCGGCGGGATCGGCTCGGTGACGCAGGCGATGGCGCGCTCGGCGCAGGCGCGCGGCGCCGTCATCGAGGTCGACGCTCCGGTCGAACGCGTGCTCACCGAGAGCGGTCGTGTCGCGGGCGTCCGTCTGCGCGACGGGCGCGAGTACTTCGCGCCGCGCGTGCTGTCCAACGCCGACCCCAAGCTCACGCTCACGCAGCTCGTCCGGCCGGACGATCTCCCGGACGAGTTCGTCTCCCGCGCGCGGAAGCTCAAGATGGACGGCACCAGCGCGAAGGTGCACATCGCGATGAAGGGGACGCCGCGTTTCGCCGTGGCGGCCGACGATGCCGAGAACGCGCTGTTCCTGCCCACGAACTTCCGCGTGGCGTCATCCATGGACGCGCTTCAGGAGGCGTACAACGAAGCGGTCATGGGGCGCTGGTCGCGTCGAGTCACGGTGACGGGGCTCATGGACTCGGCGATCGACCCGACGCTCGTCGACGAGCCAGGGCACCACATCATGAGCCTGAGCGTACGCGGCGTGCCCTATCACCTCGCAGCAGGCACCTGGGACGAGCAGCGCGTTGAGCTCGGCGAGGCGGTCCTCCAGACCATCGCGCATCACATGCCGAACGTGCCCGAGATCCTCGACGCCGTGCATGTCTACACCCCCCTCGATCTCGAGCGCGAGTTCGGGCTGGTCGAAGGGTCGGGCTCTCACGGCGATATCGTCCCGGGCCGGCTGTTCGACGCCCGTCCGCTCCCCGGCGCCAGCGACTACTCGACGCCGCTTCGCGGGCTCTACCTCTGCGGCGTCGGGACGTGGCCGGGCAACTTCATGAGCGGCGTCACCGGGTACAACGCCAGCCACCGGATGCTATTCGACGAGGCGACCGACATCCCGCCGCTCGACGAGACCGAACCGCAGGTCTGGTGACGCCGCCGGCGCACCTCTGCACCATCGAAAGGACCATCATGCTCATCGGACGCGGACAGCGCGACGGCAAGGCCTCGGGCCGCAGGGACGACACGACAGCGGGAGGCGTGTGGTCCGACATCCTGCTCAATCAGGACGGCGTGCGCTCAGCCAACATCATCTTCCCGCCGGGTGCCCGCACGCATTGGCACCGGCACCCCGGCGGACAGTTCATCTACACGCTGCAGGGTGAGGGCTGGATTCAGGAGCGCGACGGCGAGCGCGTCGTCGTGCGACCCGGTGACGTCGTGTGGACGGCGCCCGGCGTCGAGCACTGGCATGGGGCGACCGACACGAACCTCGTGACGCAGGTCATCCTGCACTTCGAGGACGTGGAGTGGACCGGCCCCGTCAGTGACGAGGAGTACACGGCCTCATGACGACAAGTCCGACGCGCGTCCCCTCGCGCCTGCTGATCGGCGGTGAGTGGCGCGACGCCGCAGAGGGTGCGACGTTCCCGGTGTGGGATCCTGCGGCGGGCGAGAAGCTCGCCGACGTCGCGGACGCGTCCGCGGCGGACGCCGAGGCCGCCGTCGACGCGGCAGCGGCTGCGCTGGAGGGCTGGGCTCGCACTACGGCCTCGGTCCGCTTCGACATCCTCCAGCGTGCCATCGGCGGTCTTCGCCACCGTGAGGAGGAGATCGCCCACTTGATCGTCCGGGAGACGGGCAAGCCGCTCCGGGAGGCGCTCGGCGAGATCAGGAACAGCCTGCGGTTCTTCGACTTCTTCAGCCACGAGACGCTCCGTCTGCCCGGCGAGTACTGGCCGGGGATCCAGGCCGATCGCGACGCCTACGTCACGCGGGAGGCCGTCGGGGTCGTCGGCGCGATCACGCCGTGGAACTTCCCGGCGTTCATGGTCGCGTGCAAGGTCGGCGCAGCGCTCGCCGCCGGCTGCACCGTGGTGCTCAAGCCCGCCGAGCAGACGCCGCTGACGGCGCTCGCCATCGCGACGGCCTTCGTGGACGCCGGTCTGCCTCCCGGCGTGCTCTCGGTGCTCCCGACGAGCCGTCCGGCTGCGGTCGGCGACGTGCTGCTCCAGCACCCTGAGGTCGCGTGCATCACATTCACCGGGTCGACGGCTGTCGGCCAGCGGCTGCTCGCCGGGGCGGCGCCGGGCGTCAAGCGCGTGCTGCTCGAGCTGGGCGGCAATGCTCCCGTGGTGATCACCGAGGATGCGGACATGGATGCCGTCGCCGAGGCCGTCGTGCGCGCACGGTTCGCCAACGCCGGGCAGGCCTGTGTCGCGGCCAACCGGGTGTATGTGAACCAGGACGTCGCCGACCGGTTCCTCGAGACCTTCGCCGCGCGCGTCGGAGAGCTGAACGTCGGCGACCCCTGGGCCGGCGCCACCGACATCGGCCCGCTGATCGACCTGCGCGCCGTGGAGACCATCGAAGACCAGGTGGCGCGTGCCGTCGCCGGGGGAGCGGTTCTGACGCGAGGCGGTCGGCGTGGCAGGTCGACCGGAACGAGCGCGTTCCTCGAGCCGGGAATCCTGGCCGTGCCCGGGGCAGGCTCCGACGTGCTGCGCGAGGAGTTCTTCGGGCCGGTCGCGAGCGTCATCGTGGCGTCCGGTGACGATGAGGCTGTCGCGCTCGCGAACGATACCCCGTACGGCCTGTCCGCGTACGTCTTCAGCGGCGACGCCGAGCGCGCACGGGGCATCGCGGCACGGCTCCGCGTCGGCACGGTCGGCGTGAACTGCGCGCTCGTGAGCGACCCCGCGCTGCCGTTCGGCGGCGTGCGGATGAGCGGCATCGGACGCGAGCGCGGCCGCGCCGGCGTGGAGGAATTCCTCGAGACGAAGACCATTCAGGTCGCTCGGCCCTGACGGCCGGCGGAAAGGGACGGACATGACGAAGGAACTGTGCATCGTCAACGGGCGCGTGCTCACCATGGATGCGGGCGACCGCGTCGTGCAGGCTTTCCGTGCGGTCGACGGCGTCATCACGCAGGCCGGGACGGATGGCGAGATCCTCGCCGACGCCGGCGTGGATGCCGAGATCGTGGACGTTCGCGGTGCCACCGTGATCCCCGGGCTGATCGACGCGCACTCGCACATCGAGATGCTGGCGTTCGCATGGCAGATCGCCGAAGACGTGCGCGCCGCGCGCGTCGGATCGATCGACGAGCTGGTCGACGTGCTGCGGGTCCGCGCGGGCCGTACGCCCGAAGGGCAGTGGGTCATGGGGCACGGACAGCACTTCCAGGACTCGCTGTTCGCCGAGGGCCGGTTCCCCGACGCGCGCGATCTGGACCGCGTCTCGACGCGGCATCCGGTGATGTACCGGTCCAGCTTCCACACCAACATCTTCAACTCGTACGCGCTCGAGCTCCTCGGCGTGACGCGTGAGACGCCCGACGCTCCCGGGGGACGCATCGAGCGAGACGAGAACGGCGACCCCACGGGACGCACGTTCGACATGTTCGCCGCCATCGGCGGACCGCAGGCCCCTGTCGAAGACCTCGCGGACGCCATCGAGAAGACGCAGGACATGTATCTCTCCGTCGGCGTGACGGGGCTCGGTGAGATCTCGCTCCTCTCGCACGGCCTCGAAGCGATGCTCACTCTGGCGCGGCGAGGGACCCTGCGCCTGCGGACGACCTCGTATGCCACGTTCCCGAATGTCGTCGATCGAGCCGAGGTCGTCGAGGGAGGGCTCGCCGAGCGGTTCGAAGGCGTCGACGAGACGCGACTCAAGCTCGGCGGCGTGAAGCTGTTCCTCGACGGCGGCCTGACGTCGCTGGCAGCGGCGCTGACGGAGGACTACCCCGAGAAGCCGGGATACCGCGGAGAGCTCGCCTACGAGCCGGAGCAGCTGCGGGAGTGGGTCGACATCGTCACCGAGCGCGACATGCAGATCGCGATCCACGCGATCGGCGACCGCGCGCTGGACCAGGCCCTCGACGCGATCGAGGCCGTGGGCGAGACCGCGCGGATCCGGCGTCACCGCATCGAACACGCGGGCAACCTCTGGATGACACCCGAGCGGATCGAGCGGCTGGTGCGCCTCGGTGCGATACCGGTGCCGCAGCCCGCTTTCATCCTGACGACCGCGCTCGGTTACCGTCGCCATCTGGGCGATCGAACGGGCGATCTCATGCCATTCCGGAGCCTCATCGACGCCGGTCTGGCCCTCGTCGGCAACAGCGACGCCATCGGAATCACGGCAGACCAGCACGACCCGTTCCCCGCGATCCAGGCCGCCGTCACCCGTCACACGCACGATGGGCGGCCCGTCGACCCCCACCAGGCGATCACCGTCATGGAGTCGCTCGCGATGTACACGCGCGACGCCGCGTACGCCATCCATCGCGAGCACGAGATCGGATCGATCGAGCCGCGGAAGCGTGCCGACTTCGTCGTCCTGGACCAGGACCTGCTCGCCCTCGACCCCGAAGAGATCGGTGGGGTCCGCCCACGCGAGACCTGGATCGACGGCGAGCGCGTGTACGCGCGCGACGTCCTGCCCGTCGCGTGAGCCGGCGCAGCGTGAGCTCCGACGCGGACCACGTCGCGCCCCCCGAGCACAGGGCGTGGGTAGCCGAGGCGGTCCGGCTCCTCGAAGCCGACGCGAACCGCAGCGCAGACACGCACCTGCACGTCTTCCCGCTGCCGCGCGACTGGGGCATCGATCTGTACTTGAAGGACGAGTCGGTCCATCCGACCGGCTCGCTCAAGCATCGCCTGGCGCGGTCCCTCATCCTCTACGGCCTGGTCAACGGTCACATCGGTCCGCGGACCACGCTGGTGGAGGCGTCGAGCGGGTCGACTGCCGTGTCCGAAGCGTACTTCGCCCGCATGCTCGGCCTGCCATTCGTGACCGTCGTGCCACGGGCGACGAGTCGCGAGAAGCTCGACCTCATCTCGTTCTACGGGGGCCTCTGTCACTTCGTCGACCATCCGGCTGACGCGTACGGCGAAGCGGAGCGGCTGGCGCGCGAGAGCGGCGGCCACTACCTCGACCAGTTCACGTACGCCGAGCGCGCGACAGACTGGCGCGGCAACAACAACATCGCCGAGAGCGTCTACGGCCAGCTCGCACGGGAGCGGCACCCGGTCCCCGCCTGGATCGTGGTGAGCGCCGGGACGGGAGGCACCTCTGCGACGTTCGGGCGCTACGTTCGCTACCGCAGCCACGCGACGCGGATCCTGGTGGTGGATCCGGAGGGATCGGCCTTCTTCGACGCCTGGCGGACGGGAGACCTCTCTCGCCGCACCGACACGGGCTCGCGCATCGAGGGGATCGGGCGGCCGCGTGTGGAACCGTCGTTCGTTCCGGGGGTCATCGACGAGATGGTCCAGGTGCCTGACGCGGCATCACTCGCCGCGATCCGGCTGCTGCGCGAGCGGACGCAGCACTGGGCCGGCGGCTCGACCGGCACGAATCTGGTCGGCGCATTCCACGTCGTCGCGCGGATGCTGGCTGCAGGGGAAGTCGGAAGCGTCGTGACCCTCATCTGCGACAGCGGCGCCCGCTACACGCACACCTACTACAGCGACGACTGGGTGCGCGAGCAGGGTCTCGACCTCGCACCGCACCGCAGCGTGATGGAGCGATTCCTCGAGACCGGCGAATGGAGCGGCGCGGGGGCCTGACGCCCGACGGACGTCAGGCCTCGAGGCTTCCGGGCCGCCCGAGCCGCCACGGGGTCCCGTCGAGCTCGGAGATGACCCCGGTCGTGAGCTTGACGGCAGGCAGCGCCGAGCGCTCCGCGGTCGTCGCGACGAGGATGGTGCGGAACTCCTGGGGGTTCGTCGGCTTCACGACGCAGCCCCGCGGGATCGCGGCCGTCGTGAGGGGGAGCCGGGGAAGGATTGAAACGCCGAATCCGCGTGCGACCAGCCCGAGCACTGCGATGAAGTTGTCGGTGGTCATCGAGACCTTCGGTGTGAACCCGACCTTCTTGCAGACCTCCTCGGCGTGCCAGCCCGAGATCCAGTCGTCATCCTCGAGGTCGATGATGTTCACCGTCGGCTCGTCGGCCAGAGGGTGGTCGCGCGGGAGCACCGCGTAGAGCGGATCCACGAAAATCGCGGTGGCTTCGACACCGTAGGCGTCGAACGCGGCGTCGTCGGTGTCGGACCCGTATCCGCAGACGAGTGCGACGTCGCACTCGCCCACGGACAGCGCCTCGAGGGCGTCGTGGGGCTCGGACTCGGTGTACTCGATCGAGATTCCGGGTCGGGCGGTGCGTATGTCGTTCAGGAGAGTCGGCACCAGTGTGGACGACGCCGACGGGAAGCCTCTCATCCGCACGTGCCCCGACCGCAGCTGAGTGAGGCCGTCCAGGCGCTTGAGTACGCCGTCGACCTCGCCGATCACGCTGGGGGCGACCGCGGCGATCATCGCGCCCGCTTCCGTGAGCTTGATGCTGCGCCCCAGACGGGTGATGAGCGGCATGCCGATGCGGGATTCCGCCCGCTGCAGGTGCTGACTGACGGCGGGCTGACTGTAGCCGAGCGCCTGCGCGGCCGCGGTGATCGATCCCTCACGGTCGATGGCGTGCAGGATGCGGATCGTGCGCAGCTCGATGTCGCGCGATCCCTCTCCGCTCGCTGAGGTCATGCCCCCACGCTACCCGGCGGCGGCGAGGCATTCGGTTCCCGAATGGATCCTCCTCTCGCCCGCCACCCGTCACCACCCGCCCCGCGTCGGGGTGTGCCCCTCCCGTGCGTCCTCCGGCATCGCCATCTCCGCACGCACGCCGAGGAGACGGATCGGCCGACCGGGCTCGATCTTGGCCACGAGCTCCATCGCTCGGGCGATGACGGTGTCGCGTTCGGCGGTCGAGGGGATCTTCTTGGTGAACGTCTTCGTGAGGAACGGCGCGTAGCGCACTTTGAGCCCGAGCCCGACTACGGGCCGGTCGTCAGAGGCGACTTCGTCGAGCACCTGGTCGAGCAGGTGCCGCGCCGCCGACTCGATCTCGCCCGGGTCGACGATGTTCGACTGGAACGTCGTCTCCTTGCTGTGGCCGCGTGCGACCCAGGGGGTGTCGTCGACGACGGCCGAGCCGTCGCCCCGGCCGAGCTGCCGGTACCAGAGCCCCATGCGGGGTCCGAACTCCGTCGTCAGCACCACGTCGTCGGCCACGGCGAGCTCGGAGACGGTGCGGATCCCGAGAGCCGCGAGTCGCTTGGAGACCTTCGAGCCCACGCCCCACAGGTCGATGGTGGGACGCTCGCCCATGACCTCGAGCCAGTTCTCGGCGGTGAGCCGGAACACGCCACGCGGCTTGCCGAAGCCGGTCGCGACCTTCGCGCGGACGAGGGTGTCGCCGATCCCGATGCTGCAGTGCAGCCGCGTGCGTTCGAGCACGGCCTCCTGAACGCGCCGGGCGTACTTCTCCGGATCGTCGGTCTCTACCCCGACGAAGGCCTCGTCCCACCCGAGCACCTGAACGACCGCGCCCGGCTGCGACCGCAGGGCCGCCATGACCTCCTCCGACGCCTCCAGGTATGCGGGGGCGTCGACGGGGAGGATGACGGCATCGGGCACCTTCCGCGCCGCGATGCGCAGCGGCATCCCCGATCCCACGCCGAACTCGCGCGCTTCGTACGATGCCGTCGAGACCACCGCGCGTTCGGTGGGGTCGCCGCGCCCGCCCACGATCACCGGCTTGCCGGCGAGCTCGGGCCGGCGGAGCACCTCGACGGCTGCGATGAACTGGTCGAGGTCGACGTGCAGCACCCACGAGCGCGGCATCCCGGTCATGTGCTCAGTCTGCCGGTCGGCGCCGACGAGGTCACCCCAGCGTGGCGATGAGGCGTTCCGCCGCCGCGCGCGCGGTGGCGGTGCCGGTGGCCTTCGAGGCGATGTCGCTGAGGAACACGTTGTGCAGGGCGATGCCGACGACGCCGTAGGCAACGCTCTCGCAGGCGGCCCGGTCGGCAGCCGGGTGGTCGGCCCTCAGCAGCTCGGCGAGCAGGTGATGTGTGCCCTGGTACGCCGACACGAGAAGTCGCGCGAGCACGGGGTCGGTGCGGGCCGCCTCGACGAAGCCGAGGACCACCGCGTTCTCATTGCCCGGGGCGGCGAACTCGTCGCTGAAGAGAAAGTCCAGGGCGGAACCGACGTCCGTCGTACCGGCCGGAAGGACGGACTCGCCTTCCATGCCGTCGTAGTAGAACCGGCGCGCGCTCTCGCGCAGGAGCTCCTCCCGGTTGCCGACGAAGTGCCGCACGTGTCCGCGCGACATGCCCGCCTCCTCGGCGATCCGCTCGAGGCTCGCGCCGGTGATGCCGTGCGCGCCGATCGAGCGCTGTCAGCATCCCGCACCCCTCGTCGTACGACGGCCCGAAGCGGGTCGCGGTGGTCCGCGATCCGCTCGGCTGGGGCGTCGATCCCCAAGTGGCCGACGCGGTCGGCCGCGCGGCCGACGCTCTCGCCGCCGCCGGCTGGGAGCTCGTCGAGGTCGAGCCACCGATGATCGAGGAGGCCGCGACCCTCTGGCGGCGCATCTCGTCGACCGAGATGGTGGGGGCGTTCCTCCCGGGCGCGCTCCCGGTGCCGCTCTCGGAGGGCTCGACCCGGTACTTCCTCGACAACGTGCAGGAGATCGAGGTGCTCGACTCGGGCGAGGCCTATGGCGGGGCGTGGGCGCAGCGTGTCGTCATCGCGGCGGCGTGGGAGAGGTTCCAGGTGGAGCACCCGATCGTGCTCGGCCCGGTGTCGACGCGACGCATGCCCGAGATCGGCTTCGACCTCTCTGGGCCGGCCGCGACGACCGAGTTGTGGCGCAGCCATCGCCTGCTCGTCACGGTGAACTTCCTCGGCCTGCCCGCGGTGGCGGTGCCGACCGGGCTCGACGAGGACGGCCTCCCCACCGGCGTGCAGCTCATCGGCCCCCGCAACGGCGACCACGTCGCGCTCGCCGCGGCGCGCGACGTCGAGGCCGCGCTCGGCACGCTCACTCCGGTCGACGCACGGGCGGCCGCCGCGATCGCCTGACGAGGCGCACGCGATCTGAGGATTCAGGCATCCGCCGCCCGGCGCAGCCACTTCTCGATGCCGGCGATGTGCACGGAGCTGAGCGCCGTGGCGAGCTCGAAGTCGCGGTCGGCGATCGCGTCGAGGATCGCGCGATGCTCGGCCAGCGTGCGCTCGGCCGCGCCCGCCTGAGTGAGCCCGCGCCACAGCCGCGCGCGCACGGTCTGGCTGGTGAGGCTGTCGAGGAGGCTCGCGAGGTAGTCGTTGCCGGCGAGGCCGGCGATGGCCGTATGGAACCTCGTGTCGTGCGACACGAGCTCCTCGATCTCGGTGTCGGGCGAGACCGACTCGATCTCCGCCCGCAGCATCTCGACGTCCTCGTCTGTCACGAGCTGCGCGGCCAGTCCCGTCGCATGGGATTCCAGGACGCGCCGCACGGCGAAGATCTCGAGCAGCGACCGGTCGTCGTGGAGGTCGACCACGAACGACACCGCCTCGAGGAGCAGTCTCGGTTCGAGGCTGGTGACATACGTGCCGTCGCCACGGCGGACGTCGAGCACGCGGATCACCTCGAGGGCCTTCACCGCCTCCCGCATCGAGCTGCGCGACAGCCCGAGGCGCTCGGCGAGCTCCTTCTCGGGAGGCAGCCGCGACCCCGGCGACAGCTCACCGCTGACGATCATCTCTTTGATCTTCGCGATCGCTTCGTCAGTGACGGCCACGAGCCCCTCCTAGAGATCGGATGTCAACGTTCGCGGTCGGCATCAGCTGCCGACCGGACGGAGCCGCAGCGCCGCCATCCCGCCGTCCACCTCGATGTACGTGCCCGTCGTCGAGCCGGATCTCGGACTGACGAGGTACAGCACGGCGCCGGCGACCTCGTCCGCCGACACCAGGCGTCCATGGGGCTGGCGGGCCTCGAGCGCGGCGCGCTCCGCCGCGGGATCCGGCGCGCTGTCGAGGAGCCGGCTCACCCACGGCGTATCCGCCGTGCCGGGGTTGACCGCGTTGACGCGGATCCCCTCGCGCAGGTGGTCCGCCGCCATCGCGCGGGTGAGCGACAGCACCGCGCCCTTCGAGGCGCTGTACAGCGCGCGCTGCGGCAGTCCCGCAGTCGCGGCGATCGACGACGTGTTGCAGATCGCCGCGGCAGGCGAGCGACGCAGCCACGGAAGGGCCGCGGACGTCACGCGGGCGATGCCGGTGACGTTGATCGACAGCACGCGCGCCCATTCGTCGTCGTCGTTCGCAGTGATGTCGCCCTGCGCGCCGACTCCGGCGTTGTTGACCAGGATGTCGATGCGCCCGAAGCGGTCGGCCACGCCGGCGACCGCCCGCTCGACGGCGGACCGATCCGAGACGTCGGCCGTGAACGCGGCGAAGCGCGGGTCGGCGTGGGACGTGTCGCGATCCAGCACGGCGACGGTCGCGCCGGCCGCGTGGAGCGCGTTCGCGACGGCAGCGCCGATGCCCGACGCGCCGCCGGTCACGACGGCGACCAGGCTGTCGAGGTCGCCCGGGGGTGCGGCTGGGCCCACGCGCCCGGAGGCTCCGGGCGACGCGCCAGCGGCGCCTGGAGGGGGCGTGGGGAACGTCATGACTGCTCCTGCCATGCGACGAATCGCTGTCGCTGTGCGCCGAGACCGTCGATCTCGATGTCGACGACGTCGCCGGGTGCGAGGTAGGGGAACCGGCCCGAGAGCGCGACGCCCTCGGGCGTGCCGGTGAGCACCAGGTCTCCGGGCTCGAGAGCGAGGAACTGCGACAGATGCCACACGATGTGGTCGACCGGGAAGATCATGTCGGCCGTGGACGAGTCCTGGCGTGGCTCTCCGTTCACGTGGCTGCGCAGCCGCAGCGCCTGCGGGTCGACTTCGTCCGGCGTGACGAGCCACGGCCCGGTCGGATTGAACCCCGGGGCGCACTTCCCCTTGGACCACTGGCCTCCCGACACCTCGAGCTGGAACGTGCGCTCCGACACGTCGTTGACGGTCACGTACCCGGCGATGTGCGCGGCCGCGTCGGCTGGCGAATCCAGGTACGAGGCGCGACGTCCGATGACGACGCCGAGCTCCACCTCCCAGTCGGTCTTCTCGCTGCCGCGCGGGATCGTGACCGTGTCGTCGGGGCCGACGACGGTGTTCGGTGTCTTGAGGAACATCACCGGAACGGAGGGCGGGGCCGATCCTGACTCAGCGGCGTGGGCGGCGTAGTTCATTCCGATGCAGACGACGGCACCCGGCCGCGCGATGGGCGCGCCGATACGGAGCACGTCGGCGCCGGGCAGTTCGGCAAGCAGGCCGTCGGAGATGGCCGCCGACGTGCGACCGACAGGGTCGTCGGCGAGGAACCGGCCATCGACATCGGATGTGATGGGGCGCAGATCGAGGCGCCGATCTCCGTCGAGGACGACGGGGATCTCGCTTCCGGGCTCGCCGAGGCGTGCGAACTTCATTGCTCTCCTGGACTCTCCGTGCGGGCCGGCTTCTTCGGCGCTGAGACCCGCTGCGTGATTGACAGTATAGACATCCGATGTTTATTCGGGCCGAATGCCGCGTTCGATGCGTCTGGGTCTGCCGTTACCCCGACCCCGCTGACCCGTCAAGCCCTGTGCGGCCGCCGCTGAGGCATCCGTAATCTGGCGATCCCGGAGGGAGGATCGCGATGACCGACGCCGACCCGCAGCCCGCGCAGCGGGGAGATGCGACGGCAGGCCTGCCCCTGTTCATGACCGAGACGCTGACCGAGACTCTCGGATCGCTCGACGAGCTCGCGGCGGCGGTGCGGCGCTCCGGGCGCGCGTACGTGCGGTACAGCGAGGGGCCCGAGGACGACCGCGACCCCAGCGTCGACACCGAGAGCGGACTCACCCTGCCGGGGCTGTCGGTCAATCCGCTGCACGCCGAGCCGTGGTGGACACGGCCCTTCGAGGACTGGCTCGCACGCCAGGTGTGCCAGTACCGCGAGCTCCAGGAGAAGAACCCAGACCGGTTCGCGTGGGTGCTGTGCGGCACCGAGGTCGGTCGCGGTCCCGACTGCGAGCCGCTGATGCGCGAGGTGATCCCGATCGCGCGGCTCGACGACGCGCTGCTCGATGAAGCGGTGTCGCGCTATGAGACGCGCTTCCGCGCCGGCCACGGCCCGGAGGACTGAGAGAGAGGAAGACGGATGTCTGACAACCTGCCCCCCGAGGTGCCACCCGCCCCCGACGGACAGCCGGGAGTGCAGCCGGTGCGCGATCGCGACACGTCGATCGAGCCCGATCCCGACCGCGACCCCGCACAGGCCGAGTGGGCCCGCACCGCAGCGCTCGACGAGGGAGCGAGCCCGGACGACCTTGCCGCGGCGACCGCGACCGGGGATGACCCCGCGCAGATCCCGGCCGACGACGACGAGATCCCCGCGGCCGATCTGCCGGGCGAGGTGCTGCAGCCCGAGACGCAGGGTGCGTCGCCCGAAGTCGCTGAGCTCGGAGACGAGGGGCAGGGCGACCTCGCCCCCGAGGACCCGTGACACCCGGGTTCGGCGCGTCCGCCGCGACGCCTTCCGAGGGGGAGGCGCCGCGGTGAGGGTGCTGCTCTGGCCGATCCACGGCGGCTATGCCGATGCCTTCGTCCGAGGCGGCCATGAGTATCTGCTTCCGATCGAGGCGGGGACGGATGCCGATCCGCATCTGACCGCATGGGGCTGGGCGCAGGCACGCCAGGTGCCCGAGGACCGCCTGCACGATGAGCACATCGACGTAGTCGTGCTCCAGCGCCTCGAGGAGCTCGACGAGTGCGCCCGGATCACCGGCCGTGTGCCGGGAACCGATGTGCCGGCGCTCTTCCTCGAGCACAACACGCCGCAGCCGGAGGCGGCGACCTGCCGGCATCCGCTGGCGGAGCGCGTCGACATCCCGATCGTCCACGTCACGCACTTCAACCACCTCATGTGGGACAGCGGCAGGGCGCCGACGTTCGTGGTGGAGCACGGCGTGCCCGATCCCGGGCCGCAGTACACCGGGGAGCTTGCGCGGATCGGGGTCGTGGTCAACGAGCCCGTCCGCCGCGGACGCGTTGTCGGCACGGACCTGCTGCCCCAGTTCGCGCTCGAGGCGCCGGTCGACGTGTTCGGCATGGGTGGCGGTGAGCTGCGCGGCGCGTTCGAGGACGCGCCCGACGTCACGTCGGCCGGCGACCTGGCGCCCGGGCCACTGCACCGAGAGCTGGCGCGGCGGCGCCTGTACCTGCATCCGTTCCGCTGGACCTCGCTCGGGCTGTCGCTGCTCGAGGCGATGCACCTGGGCATGCCGGTCGTCGCGCTCGCGACCACCGAGGTCGTGCGCGCAGTCCCACCCGGCGCGGGCGTCATCTCGACGAATCCCGCGGACCTGCGCGCCGCGGCCCGCGCATTCCTCGCCGATCCGGAGTGGGCGCACGAGGTCGGCCGCCGGGGCAGGGAGCACGCACTCACCCACTTCGGACTCGAGCCCTTCCTTGCTCGCTGGGACGCTGTCTTGTCCGAGGTCGTCGCGATGCACGGCCGCGATCGCAGTCGCCGCGCGTCCGTGGTCGGCTGACCCGCGGCGACTGCCCGGCTGCTCGCTGGCCCGACGTTCGCGGGGCGCGACACGCGGCATCGGTTCGTGGATTCCGCGTGTTGTGACACCTGAGCCGGGCGGGTGAGTGCTCGAAGTGCGGCCTAAGTCGCTCGTGGCCGGTTCGCGGGGCGCGACACGCGGCATCCGTTCGTGGATTCCGCGTGTTGTGACACCTGAGCCGGGCGGGTGAGTGGCCCGAGGTGCGGCGCTGGTCGCTGGCCCGACGTTCGCGGGGCGCGACACGCGGCATCCGTTCGTGGATTCCGCGTGTTCTGACACCTGAATGTCGGGGCGCGCGCCCGTATGACCGCGGAGCGGCCGGTGATCGTGACGGCCGCCTGACCGGCGTACAGCAAGGGGACGGATGCCTCGGCTCGAGGCATCCGTCCCTTCGTGGTGGGGGGGTGAGTAGTCTGAGTGCCGTCCCGCGCGAACCCGGGACGTGCATCAAGGGAGAGCACGAGATGAGACCGCTTCGATACTCCATCAACGTCACGCTCGACGGCTCGTGCCATCACGAGGCGGGGCTCCCGCCGGACGAGGAGTCGATGCGCTACTGGACCGCCGACATGCAGCGAGCGGATGCCGTGCTGTTCGGGCGGACGACCTACCAGATGATGGAGTCGGCGTGGCGGAAGCCCGCCGCGGGTCCGTGGCCGGACTGGATGCGGGAGTGGGAGATCCCGTTCGCCGAGGCCATCGACGCGACGAAGAAGTACGTCGTATCGAGCACCTTGACCGAGGTCGACTGGAACGCCGAGCTCGTGCGAGGCGACCTGGGCGAAGCGGTGCGGCGACTCAAGGAGGAGCCCGGCGAAGGGCTCTCGGTGGCCGGTGTCACGCTCCCCCTCGCGCTGGCGGAGCTGGACCTGATCGACGAGTACGAGTTCGTCGTGCATCCGGTCCTCGCCGGACACGGGCCGACGCTTCTCTCGGGCCTGAGCCGGCGCATCCAGCTCGAGCTCGTGGATCGCCGCGACTTCGCGTCGGGTGTGGTCGCCCAGCGCTACCGGCCCGTGCGGGCTGCGGACTGACCCCGCCACAGCAGGCGCGGCCGGGTGCGACGGGTCACACGAACTGGAACACCGGCGGGAAGACCACCACCACGATCGCAGCCCATGCCAGGTACACCGGCAGGTAGCCCGTCTGCCAGCGCTCGAGGCGCTCGAAGGGGGTCGTGCGCATCAGGAATCTGAGCTGCAGCCACGCGGCCCCGGCGAGGTTCGCGAACAGGATGAGGTTGAGCCCGAGCGATGCGAGCTTGTTGGGGCTCGCGCCGTACTCGGCGATGCGGCCGATCATCGCGACGAGCACCATGATGTCGACCACGAGCGCGGCGAGCACCATGACCAGCTGCAGACGATCGAACCACGACGGCGGCGCCAGCCCGTCGCGCGCCGACAGCGCGTACAGCAGCAGGCCGACCACCACCAGCAGCACGATGTCGAACAGGATCAGCAGGTCGCGCTGCCCGAAGACCTCGGGGGCGTCGCCGCCCGAGCCCACCAGATCGCCCTGCAGGAATCCCGCCACGATGAAGGCGAGGAGCAGCAGCGTGAACAGCGGCGTGAAGAGGCGCGTGAGCACCGGGGCGATGTTCTCGACGACGCTCTGCTTCGCCTCGACGAGCCAGCCCGCGATGATGACGGCGCCGGCGACGCCGCACGGCATCACCCAGTCGACGACGAAGCGGCTCGCGTCGAGGTCGATGGAGGCGAAGACCGCGACCGTGAGCCCGATGAGCACGGCGCCGCCCAGTGCGATGAGCACGAAGTACACGAACCACTCGCCGGTGAAGCGGATGAAGTCCATGCGGGCACGGCTCGACCCCACCGCGCCGCCGACGTAGGCGAGGCCGATCACGAGCCAGAGCACGACGACCAGATGCAGCGCGGCGAGCACGAGGGTCGCCCCGCCCGGCGCGAACGGGTAGGCCGCCATGATGACGGCGGTCAGCACGAACGGCACGGCGACGATCGCGATGGTCTGCGGCGAAGCCCGGCGGGTGACGAGGAAGTACGCAGCCAGGAAGGGCAGGATCAGCAGCGCCGCGAACCGCGCGTAGAAGTCCCCGTCGGCCGCCCAGCTGATGCCGAAGAGCGCCGGCACCTTGATGGCGAGCGCGGCGCCGACGGCGAGCCCGAGCGCGAGCCACAGCGACCCGCTGCCGCGCGGCTCGGTCGGCGATTCGGCGAACATGAGCTGCTTCCACAGCCGGTCGGAGTGCTCCCGTGCGAACTCGCGGGAGAGGTCGTCGAGCTTGCCGAGGCGTTTGACGGCGATGAGGAACGCCTCGTCGGGGGCGAGACCGGATGCCTCGAGCCGGTCGATCTGGCCGCGCAGGTGGTCTTCGAGCTCGTCGACGTCGCGGCTGTCGATCGCTTCGCCTCGCGACACGTAGGTGCGCCACGTGGCGATCTGATCCTCGATGCGCGGTTCGAGATCCTCGGTCATGTCAGGCCCCTCCGAATCCGGCGGCGTACCCGCGGTTCAGCGCGAACTCGCTCCCGCCGTCGCGTTCGGTCCACACCTGCTGCAGCGCCTTGCTCACGACGCTCCACTGCCGGCGCTGCTCGGCGAACGCCGCGCGGCCGGCGCTGCTCAGACGGTAGTGCTTGCGCGGGCGTCCGGTGGGTGAGACGCCCCACGTCGCCTCGACGTGTCCGAGTCGTTCGAGCCGGTGGAGCAGCGGGTACAGCATCCCGTCGCTCCATTCGAGCTCGCCGTCCGACAGCTCGCTGACGCGCTGCAGGATTGCGTAGCCGTACGACTCGCCGTCGGCGAGGATGCCGAGCACCATGGGCGTCGCCGCGGCGGCGACGAGGTCCTTGCCGATCTTCATGACGCCTCTTCGATACCTAGAGCTGCGAGGTACATAGAGCTACAAGGTATCACTGTCGACGGCATCGTCGACATCGGGTGACGCGCTGACGGGGCCGGAGGGCTCACAATGGTGCCGCGGGCAGCACCTCCTGCCGCGACCCGAGAGGACCTGCCATGGCGAGACAGCGCACGCGGACGCGAGTCCGCACGGAGCTGAAGAACACCGCGTACGAGATCTTCATCGGGGTGCTCTCGATCCTGTCGATCGTCAACCTCGTGCTGATGTACGCGTTCGCCTCCGACCCCTCGCTGCAGCTCGTGCTCTCGGTCATGAACGGCCTGTTCAGCGGGATCTTCCTCGGCGACTTCCTCTACCGGATCTTCACCGCGCCATCGGCGGCGCACTACTTCTTCCGCGGCTTCGGGTGGGCCGACCTGTTCGCGAGCCTGCCGTTCGCGCAGGTGAAGGTCCTGCGCGTCTTCCGGGTGCTGCGCGTGTTCCGACTGCTGCGCGAGCTCGGCCCCGGCACGCTCTGGTCCACCCTCATCCACGATCGCGCCAACAGTGCGCTCATGACCCTGCTGCTCCTGGGCATCTTCGTGCTGCAGTTCGGCAGCCTCTCGATCCTCGCGGTCGAGGGCAAGGCCGACGGCGCGAACATCACGTCGGCATCCGACGCGCTGTGGTACACCGTCGTCACGATCTCGACCGTCGGCTACGGCGACCAGTTCCCGGTGACCAACGCCGGCCGGCTCATCGGCACGCTGATCATCGTGGTCGGCGTCGGGATCTTCGGAACGTTCACCGGGTATCTCGCGAACCTGTTCCTCGGGCCGTCGAAGTCGGCGCCGGAGGAGGAGACGACGGTCGCCACGCCCTCTCCACACGACGCTGACGCGCCGCGCGCAGCCTCGGGGCGCGTGGCCCCAGCCGCGGCCCCGAGCGCGGCGGAGTCCGAGGCTGCGGCACCCACCGCCGCCGTCGGCGCCGCGGAGGGCGATGCGGTGAGCTCGACGCGCGTGACCCATCACACGGCGAAGGGTGTCGCCGCGGGCGCGGCTTCGGGTGCGGTGCGGGCCGGCGCGGCGGCGGGCGATGCCGCCGGCGGGTCCGCAACGGCGGCTCCGGGCGACACCCCGGTGGACGACACCCGGGAACGGCTGCGCGTGCTCCTGGCCCAATCCGAGGAGACGATGGCCGAGATCCGCCGGCTCCTCGCCGACTCGCGATCCTGAGGTCGGCCGGGGTCAGCGCCGCGACGCGACCGCGGCCGCGACACCCGCGCCCAGCACAAGGAGCGCTGCCGCGAGCGGGGCGTACAGAGCGACCGACGACCCCGCCGAGTCGGCGACGAGACCCGTGATCGCGGACGACGCGGACTGGCCCACGATCACCGCCGAGCCGAGCATCGTCATGACGGTGGCGGAGCGTCCGCGCGGGCTGAACGCAGCCGCGAGGCTGTACTGCGAGACGAGAGTCGGGCCGATGCCGACGCCGATCACGAGCAGGCACACCGCGATCGCGGCGACACTGTCGACGAACGGCAGGGCGATCGTCCCGCCCACGAGGATGGCCGCGAACGTCAGCCATCGCGCGGTGAGCGTGAAGCGCGCCGGGAACAGTGCGACGCCGAGCGCCAGCGCCGCGGACCCGAGCCCCATCGCGCCGTAGACGAGCCCCGCCTGCTCAGGGGCGCCGCGCTCGGCCATGAACGCGGTGAGCGAGGTAAGCATCGATCCGAAGAACAGGCCCATGCCGAGGGCGCCGGCGACTGGCGCGAAGACGCGGGCGCGGAACAGCTCCCGCGCGGGTGCCTGTTCGGCGCGTGCGGCCGCTCCCGCCGCGCGGGTCGTGGCGGGCGTCGCCGCCGTGGGGTGCAGGGCGAACGCCGTCACGAACACCAGCGCGAGCAGCGCGGCGCCGATGACAGGGGCGGCGGGGCTCATCGTCGTCGCGAGCAGGCCGACGACGACCGGACCGAACACGAAGGCGATCTCGTCGGCCGCCGACTCGTACGCCATCGTCCCGTTGACCGCCTTCGTGCGGCGGTCCTTCGGGAAGGCGCGGCCGATGATGCCGACGAGACGGCTGCGCGACAGCGGCGCCACCTGCGGCATGGTCGCGCCGATGAGGAACGCGACGCCCAGGAGAGCGGCATCCGGTGCCGGCGAGAACGCCAGCCACGCCATCGCCGCGAGCAGCAGGCTGTTCACGGTGCCCGCCACGAGCAGCACGCGGCGCTGCCCGAAGCGGTCGGCCGCGGCGCCGAGCAGCGGACCGACGAGCGCCGTGCCGAGCCCCGTCATCGCGCTCGTGGCGCCGCCGAGGGCGAGCGAATCGCGTGCCGATACGACGAGCGTGAGGATGCCGACCACCATCATCGCGAACGGCAGCCGCGCGATCAGCGCGATGGGGAAGTAGGCGTAGCCGGCTTCGCGGATGAGGCTCGGCCGGCGCGTTGCGCGATCGGCGGCCGTCTCGGGCGCGGCGAGTGTGGTGTGCATCGGATTCCTGGCTCTCCGCCGACGACGGCGGGACATCGTGCCGCCTTGTCGCGTGCGCCGGAGGCGCGGACAGGTAGATGCACATCGAGGATGGGCACCGCCAGTGTATCGCGGCAGCCTGGACGACCGCCGGGCAGTCCGGAGGGCCCGTGCCTCAGCTCGACACGGGGATCCACACGCGCATCGTCGACGGGCCGCGCTGCGCCCACTCGTGGTACGGCACGAGCGGGACCTCGAGCGGAGTCGCGTCGGCACCAGGCACCGGGTCGCCGTACGGCCAAGGCGCGTCGTCGAGCGGGAGCGGCACCACCGGCACCCAGACCCGCCCGTCGCGCTCGACCGGCTGCGCATCCGGTGCGATCGCGACCCGGGCGACGTCGTCGACACCGGCGGGCGCGAGGTCGACCGACTCCAGGGCCAGCACCTCGGGTCCGCGCTCGATCGCGACGCAGCCGCGCACGGCGTCGATGCGGGCATCGGGGGCGGACACGCGCGGTGCCATCGGCAGGTCGAGCTGCACGACGTCGCCGGCGCGGAACGCGTGGCGGAGCTCGACCATGCCGGGCTCCACGGTCCGCTGCTGCACGAAGTCGGAGCTGACGACGCGCAGCGACGCCCCCGCCGCCCACGCCGGCACCCGGACGCTGAGGGTCCACGGCTCATCGGCGTCCGAGAGATGCGTGATCGTCACGCGCCCGTCGGCCGGGTACGCGGTCTCGACGTCGAAGGCGACCGTGCGTCCGTCGTCGAGGGTCGTGCGGATCTCGGCTGGCGCGTACTGGTGCAGCTGCACGCCGTCGGAGTCGGCCGTGGCGACGTAGGCGTCGAGGCTCGCGAGGGTCCGCGCGACGTTCGGCGGACAGCACGACACCTCGAACCACGGCGCGCGCAGCGACGACGACGCGCGCGGCGACGTGCCGTCGGGGTCGGCGGGGGCGCCGGGCACACGCTGGTGGAGCGTGTTGGCGTAGTAGAACGAGCGGCCGTCGGGCGCAGGGGAGGTCGCCACGACGTTGTAGAGCGTGCGCTCGATCAGATCGGCGTGGCGAGGATCGGCGCCGGCGAGCAGCAGCCGCCACGTGAACATGATCGAGCCGATGCTCGCGCAGGTCTCGGAGTACGCGCGGTCCGGCGGCAGCTCCCAGTCGTCGCCGAAGGCCTCGTCCTGGTGATGGGAGCCCTGGCCGCCGGTGATGTAGGTGCGACGGGCGATGGTGCGCTCCCATTGGAGCCGCAGCGCCTTCTGCAGTTCGTTGTCGCCGGTCTCGACGGCGACGTCCATCGCGCCCGCCGACAGGTAGTTCGCGCGCACCGCGTGACCGCGCAGCACGGTCGCCTCGCGCACCGGCACGTCGTCCTGGAAGTACTTGCGGCCCCACTCGATGTCGCGCAGCGTGCCCTTGCCGTGGCGCTCCACGAACAGCCGCGCCTGAGCGAGGTAGCGGCGGTCGCCGGTCACCCGCGACAGCTCCGCGAGCCCCACCTCCACCTCGGCGTGCCCGCAGATCGCGTCACGGCCTTCGGGACCGAACACCTCGCACACGAGGTCGGCGGCGCGCCGGGCGATCCCGAGCAGCCCGTCGTCGGCACCCGGGCGCGTGCGCTCGCGCGCCACCGCCGCCTGGAACAGGTGCCCGAGGCAGTACAGCTCGTGGCCCCACTCGAGATCCGACCACCGTGCGCCCTGCCCGGCCCGGCCGAACATGGTGTTGAGGTAGCCGTCCTCCTCCTGGGCGCCGGCGACCCGGCCGACGACCTCGCGGAAGCGCCGCTCCAGTGCGTCGTCGTCGGTGCGGCCGATCTCCCAGGCCAGCGCCTCGAGGTACTTGTACACCTCCGAGTCCGAGAACTCCCGGCCTCGCCGCCGCGCGGGGAGGCCGCCCGAGACCGCGAGGTCGAAGTTCGGCAGCCAGCCTTCGGACTCGAGCCTCGACCCGATGTGCTCGAGCGTGTGATGGCCGTTGACCCGCTGCCGATCGCCCCAGAAGCCGCCCGTGATCCGGACATCGCCGAGGCCGAGGGGCCGCAGGCGCCCGCGGCTGGGCACGGCCGGCGCCTGCGGCGCCGGGCTGATGGTGTGCATGGTCATCCCTTGAACGCTCCCGACATGAATCCACGGACGTAGTGGCGCTGCAGCACCAGGAACAGCACGACGCACGGGAGGGCGAGCACGACGACCCCCGCCTCCGTGGCGCCGTAGTCGATGACCCCCATCACCTGACCGCGGAGGTTGGCGACGGCCAGCGGCAGCGTCATCCGGTTGGTGTCGTTGATGAGGATGAGGGGTGCGATGAAGTCGTTCCACGCGGTGAGGAACGCGAACAGCCCCACCGTGATGAGCCCGGGCTTGACCGCCGGCAGCAGCACGCGCCACAGCGCCGAGAAGCTGTTGCACCCGTCGACGAGCGCCGCCTCGTCCATCTCGCGGGGGATCGACTCGAACGAGATGCGCATCATGAACATCGAGAACGGCAGCTGGAACATCGTGAGGACGAGCGCCACCCCGACGAGCGAGTTGTTCAGCCCGATCGCGTTGAGGATCACGTACAGCGGGATGAGCAGCGTCGCGTACGGCACCATCAGGATCGCCAGCACGAGCAGGAACAGCAGGTTCTTGCCGGGGAAGGAGAACCGCGCGAACGCGTAGCCGCCGAAGAACGAGATCACCAGCGTGAGGGCCACGGTCAGCAGCGACACGAAGAGCGAGTTGCCGAGGTACACCCAGATGCCCGCCTGGAAATTCGCCAGCGAGATGAAGTTGCCGATGCCCCAGCCGTCGGTCTGCGCCGAGCCGGCCTGCGGGCTGAACGACGAGATCGTCGTCCACACCAGCGGGTAGAGGAAGATGATCGCCAGTGCGCCGGTGAAGACCACATAGGGGATGCCCATCACGAGGCGCCCGCGCCGGCCCGGCCGGTCGTCGCCGCGGTAGTCGGGGGCGACGATCGTGCGTGTCGACGTCGTGTCGGTGAGGGTCATGTCACGCCTCCTCGGGTCGGCGGAAGGCCCGCAGCTGGGCGATGTTGATGACGATGAGGGCCAGCAGCACGATCACCGACAGCGCGGCGGCGATGCCGAGGTTGTTCTGGCCCTGGAAGGCGACGTTGTAGATGAGCTGGACGATCGTCATGGTGCTGTTGTCGGGCCCGCCTTTGGTGAGGATGTAGAACTGGTCGAACGCCAGCAGCGACCCGGTGACGCACAGCACGATGGTCAGGGCGAACGTCGGGCGCAGCAGCGGCACGGTGATGTGCCGGAAGGTCTGCCAGCGCGACGCGCCGTCGATGCGGGCGGCCTCGAACACGTCGTCGGGGATGCCCTGCAACCCGACGAGCATGAGCAGCATGTAGAACCCCGCGTAGCGCCACACGATGAGGAACACCGTCGACCACAGCGCGCCCTCGGGAGTGCCGAGGAACGTGAATCCCCACGACTCCATGAGGTTCGCGAAAGGGCCGGCGAACGGCGAGTACAGGACGTAGAAGAGGAGGGATGCCGAGGCCAGGCCGAGTGCGCTGGGGATGAGGAACGCCGTGCGGAGGAAGCCCTTCCAGGCCGTCGACTCCTGTACGAGCATCGCGAGACCGAGGCCGAGGCCGATCAGCAGGACCGTCGTGATGACCGTGTACGTGATCGTGAATCCGATCGCGTCCCAGAACAGCCGGAGGTCGACCGCGTCGATGTAGTTCTGCGGGAAGTTGGGGCCCATGTTGCCGCGCAGCAGCGGCCACTCGGACCCAGACATCTGCAGCACGAGCAGAAGGGGGATGACGAACAGCGCCACCACGAACAGCGCGGTCGGCGCGGCGTAGAGCCAGCCCTGGACGGGACCGCCCAGAGCGCTCCGGCTCTGGCGGCTCGGGCGGCTCGCGCGAGGCGATCGCGCGCGGCGCGCGGTGGTCGTGAGGGCCACGTCGCTCCTTCGGTCGGGATGTGTTGCGGGGAGAAAGCGGGCGGGGCGCATCGTCGCGGATGCGCCCCGCCCGGGATGGATCACTGGCCGAGGACGGCCGTGATCTCTTCGTTGTCGGCTTCGACGGTGTCGGTGCCCTCGAGCACGGCGTTGCGCACCAGCGTCAGCCACGGGCTGCCCGGAGCGTTGAACGCCTGCTGGAAATGCATCGCCACCGGGGTGTCGCCCTCGGCGGCCACCTCGTTGATCGTCACGAGCCGCGGGTCCTCGGCCGAGTACTCGTTGTCGGCGAGGTCGGAGCGCGAGACGGCGTTGCCGTCCTTGGCGAGGACATCGACCTGCGCCTCCTCCGACATCATCCACGCGAGGAAGTTCCACGCCTGCGCCGACTGCTCGGAGTCCTTCGAGATGCCGATGCCGTCACCGCCGACGAACGTCGATGCGCCGCCGTCCACGCCCGGGATGCCGGCCACGCCGGCGTCGAACTCGAGGCTCGACAGCAGCGTCGCGGGGTAGGGCATGATGCCGACGTTGCCCTCCTGGAACCCGGCGACCCAGGTCGCTCCCGTCTCGTCGGCCGAGCCCGGCGCGACCGCGCCCGACTCGTACAGGTCGCGCCACGTGGAGTAGACCTCCTGAGCGGTGTCACTCGCCAGCAGCGACTCCGTGCCCTCCGCGTTCATGACCTCTTCGCCCGAGGCCCAGATCGTCGGGAACCACGTGAAGACGAGGCATCCGCCGCAGTTGAGGCCTGTCGACGTGCCCGAGACGCCGTCCTTGCCGAGGTCCTGGATGGCCTTGGCCGCGTCGGCGAACTCGGCGAGCGTGGCGGGAGCCTGCTCGGGGTCGAGGCCGGCCTCGGCGAAGAGCTCCTTGTTCCACATCAGCATCGACAGGTCGAGGACGAACGGCAGGACGTGCTCGGCGCCCTCGTAGGTGCCGGCCGACAGGTGGCCCTCGTTGATCGTGTCCTTGTAGGGGAGCGTGTCGATCTGCTCGGTGATGTCGGCGAACAGGCCCTGCTGCACCCAGTTCGGCACGTACACGATGTCGGCGGCGAACAGGTCGGGCAGGCCGCCCGAGCCGGCGGCAGCGCCGACCTTGGCGACGTAGTCGTCGTTGGGGACGATGGTGAGCTCGACCTGGTTCTCGTGGCTTTCGTTGTACGCCTCGACGAGCAGCTTCGCCTGGCGCTCGAGCGGCGCGCGGGTCCACAGCGTGAGCGTCGAGCCGTCGTCGACCCCCTCAGCGGGGATGGACTCGGCCGGGGCGGGGGCGCCCCCGGTGCCCGAGCAGGCGGCGAGGGCGCCGATGAGAGCCCCCGCGGTGACGAGGGCCGTGGCCGCGCGCAGCGCGCCACGACGTCGGGTGGTGATCATGCAACTGTCTCCTCTGGCTCTTCTTCGAGCGGATGACGCCGAATCGGGTCGGCACCGCTGCTGTTGGTGCGTGGGCATTCGAAAAGACCGAAAGCCATTTCGAGCAAGCTATCGTGAGGATCGTCGCGTCGTCAAGTATGGTCAGCGATAACCTTTCAGCACCAGAGGAGGTGCCCGTGGCAACGAATGAGACGGGCCCGCGGGCCGCCACGCTGAGCGATGTGGCACGGCGGGCCGGAGTGTCCATCGCGACCGCTTCGAAGGCGCTCAACAACAGGGACGACGTCGCGGTGGCGACGCGCCAGCGCGTCCTGCGCGCGGCCGACGAGCTGGCCTTCACGCCGAACGCCATGGCCAAGGGCCTGCTGGCAGGCAGGACGGGCACCGTCGGGCTCCTCACGAGCGACCTCGAGGGTCGCTTCATGATCCCGATCCTGATGGGGGCCGAAGACGCTTTCGGCGCCGGGCAGGTCAACGTCTTCCTGTGCGACGCGCGCGGCGACGCCATCCGCGAGCAGCACCATCTCAAGGCGCTGCTGAGCCGGCGGGTCGACGGCATCATCGTCGTGGGGCGCCAGACCGACCCGCGGCCGTCGCTCGGGCAGGAGATCCCGGTGCCGGTCGTCTACGCGTACGCGCCGTCCGACGACCCGCGCGACCTCTCGCTCACCCCCGACAACTACGCCGGCGGGCGCCTCGCGATCGAGCACCTCCTCTCGTGCGGGCGCACGCGCATCGCGCACATCACGGGCGATCCGACGTACGCCGCCGCGCAGGACCGCATCGCGGGCGCGCGCGCCGCCCTCGACGCCGCAGGGCTCGAGCTGGTCGGCGAGCCGATGTTCTCGGAGTGGACCGAGCACTGGGGGAGGGATGCCGCGGCGATGCTGCTGCAGCGCCACCCCGATGTCGACGCGATCTTCTGCGGCTCCGACCAGATCGCGCGCGGCGTCCTCGACACCGCGCGGGATCTCGGGAGAAGAGTGCCCGACGACCTCGCGGTGATCGGCTACGACAACTGGGAGGTGCTCGCCACGAACTCCCGCCCGCAGCTGACCAGCATCGACGCGAACCTGCAGCAGCTCGGCCGTCAGGCGGCCCAGCGGGTCTTCGACGCCATCGACGGCGTCGACATCGGCGACGGCATCCATCACCTGCCAGTGCGGCTGGTCATCCGGGGGTCGACCATCGCGCGCCGGTGACGCGCGCTCTTTCGAAATCTCCGAAAACCATTGCGCTAGACGCATTCGCACTGCCAAACTGCCGCTCACGCGTGATCTCAGCGTCGAGAGGTAGTCATTGTGAGCGTCCCCCCGTCGTCCCGCCGGCTCGGCCGGCCTTCCACTTACATCGCGGTATCAACGGTTTCGGTCCTTGTCGGATCGCTTCTCGCCGTGTCCGCGAGCTCCGTCGCAGCCGCCGTCCCGGGTGACGAGGTGCCGCAGAGCTCGCTCGGGTACCCGGCCTTCGTGGGTGCGGCAGACCCGGTGCCCGACACCGGCGTCGACTTCGCGCCCGGCGGCTACCTGGGCGACGTCTTCGCCGCCGATGCCGCCGCCGGTGCGGGCGCCGCGCCGGGCCAGGACTTCTGGATCGACCGCATGCTGGCCCGTACGGGTCCGATGTTCGACGGCACCGAAAACGCGGTCGCGTTCACGCGTGGCCGCACCGTGTTCATGAAGACGCACAGCCCGACCGGGCTCGGCTGGCGCGGCGACACCGCCTACATCGACACCACCGGCAAGGGCGACGCGTTCCGCTTCACGGTCGAGGTCGACGGCGCGCCGGTGACGCTCGCCGAGCAGAGCGCGCAGCGCCGCCAGACGCCGAGCTACTTCTCGTCGGTCTTCACCGGCGGCGGCATCACGCTGACCCAGACGAAGTACATCACCGAGCAGAACGTCATGGTCGCCGGTATCCGCGTCGAGAGCGATGCGGCGCGCACCGTCACGATCACCGCCGCGTCGCCGCACGCGACGCGGGCCGAGGGCGACGAGCTGGTCGGGTCGGTCAGCGCGTACAACCGCCTGACGACGATCTTCCCCCGCCTCTCGGGCGACGGGTTCACCGCCGAGGGCGACGAGCTCGTCGCGACCCTCGACGTACCCGCAGGCGGCGCGGCGGCCACGAAGCTGCAGCTCGGCATGATCGCCGAGGAGGTCCCTGCCTCGACGACGGAGTACGAGCACTTCCGGGGGCTGTCGCCCGACGCCGCGTTCACGGAGCACGTGACGGCGTACAACCGCTGGTGGGCCGACAACATCCCGTACCTCGACACCCCCGAGGACAACATCGACAAGACGCTCTTCTACCGCTGGTGGCTGATGCGCTACAACTTCCTCGATGCCGACATCCCGGGCAACGACTACCAGTTCCCGACGTCGATGGAGGGGGTGCTCGGGTACAACAACGCGATCGTGCTGACCGTCGGCATGTTCATCGACGACCTCAAGTACTTCCGCGACCCGGCGTACGCGTACGGCCCCGCGGTGTCGGTGGGCGAGACGTCGAAGGGCGGCAAGTTCGTCGACAACCCCGGCGACCCCGCGAACTGGTCGAACAGCTACACGCAGTACATCACCGAGGCCGCGTGGCGCGCGTACGAGCTGCACGGCGGCCCGGGCGCGATCGGCGGCAAGCTCGGCGACCACTCCCGCGACGACGTCGAGGGCCTCCTCGAGGCGTACGACGGCAACGACAACGGGCTCATCGAGTACTCGTGGGGCGCGATGACGGGCAACGACGCCGACGCCGTGTCGTTCCACTGGCGCCCGAACCCCAACATGGACCGCGCCGAGAGCGCGTACCTGTACTCGAACGCCAAGGCGGCCGCGGAGTTCTATCGCGTGGCCGGCGACACCGAGGGCGCCGCGCACATGGACCAGCTCGCGGAGCGCGTGAAGTCCGCCGTGCTCGAGTACCTGTGGGAGCCTGAGCGGTCGACTCCCGACCAGGTGGGGCTCATGGGCAACCTGCTCAAGCACCGGGTGACCAGCGACGGGGCCCTGAACCCCTGGAAGGAGATCAACAACTACTACCCGTTCTCGGTCGGCCTCATGCCCAAGCCCGGCGACTCCGACTACGAGCAGCCGTACGTCGAGGCCCTCCGGCTCTTCGCGGACGCCGACCAGTACCCGGTGTTCCCGTTCTACACGGCAAACCAGGTCGACCAGGCGGACTACGGCGGGCCGGGATCCAACAACTTCTCGGTCATCAACTCGACGGTGTGGTTCCGCATGCTGTCGTCGGTGCTGCGCGACTACCCGCAGGACTACGTCACGCCCGAGATGTACAAGCAGCTCCTGTACTGGAACGCGTGGGCGCACTACCAGAACGGCGACAACCGGATGCCGAACCAGAACGAGTTCTGGTCGAACGGCTCCGCGGCCGACGGCGGCTCGATCGGGTACCGCTCGTGGATCCACCACACGATCCTCGGCGCGACGAACTTCACCGTGATCGAGGACGCGATGGGCCTGCGCTCGCGCGCCGACGCGAAGATCGAGCTCGACCCGATCGACATCGGCTGGCCGAGCTTCGCGGCCGACAACATCCGGTACCACGATCGCGATCTCGCCGTCGTGTGGGATGCGGACGGCTCGGCGTACGGCGGGCCTGCGGGCTACTCGGTGTACCTCGACGGTGCGCTCGCGTTCACCGTGAGCGACCTCGCCCACGTCGTGTACGACCCGGCCACCGGCACGGTGGAGCTTCCGGACGGCGGTGCGACGGTCGTCACGCAGCAGGCGGGTGCGCTCGCCGTCGCCTCCGACATCCGCTTCGCCGACGATGCGCGCGTCGTGGACCTGTTCGCCAAGGCGGGAACCGACATCGCGTCGGCGTCGACCGCCGCGAGCGACCTCGCGGATGGCGCCGCCGCGACGGCGACGTTCGAGGCCGCCGGGCGCCCGGCATCCGCCGCCGTCGACGGCTCGACCGCCAACGAGCCGTTCTGGGGCACCGCCGGGTCGCCGAACACGAGCGACAGCATCGTGGTCGACCTCGGCGAGGCGACGACGATCGACGAGGTGCGCGCGCACTTCTACAAGACGTCGACCTCGGCCACCGTCTCGGGGTACGAGCTGCCGCAGATGTTCGGCCTCGAGTACGACTCCGGCGGCGAGTGGGTCGCGATCGGCGGTCAGGCCCGCACGCCGTCGTACGTCACGGCCAACGGCAACACCGTGCGGTTCCCGGCGATCACGACCAGCAAGGTGCGACTGACCCTCACGCACGCCGCGGGGGCGCGCACGGGCCTCAAGGAGATCCAGGTGCGCTCCACCGGCCTCGAGGCACCGCCGTCGACAAACGCGGCGCCGCGCGTCAGCGCCTACCTCGACCCGACGTTCTCGCAGCCGTCGCAGGCGCGCCTCATCGGCTCGGTGTCGGACGACGGCCTGCCCTCGCTCGACCTCGACTCGTCGTGGTCGCTGGTGTCGGGGCCGGAGGGCGGCGAGGCGATCTTCGCCAGTGCGTCCAGCGCCACCTCCGTCGTGCAGTTCACGGCGTCGGGCACCTACGTCGTGCGGCTGACCGCGACCGACGGCGAGCTCACCACGACGCGCGACGTGACCGTCGACGTCGTCGGCGGTGAGACCGAGAAGACCAATGTCGCCCCCGACGCTACGGCCGCGGCATCCGCCGTCACCGGCTGGAACCGCGTCGCGGCGATCAACGACGGCAACGCCCCGTACCCGGTGTCGGCCGAGACCGACGCGTGGGGGACGTGGGGCACCGCCTCGTCGAACGGCGCGTACACCGCCACCCTCACGTGGCCGAGCGCGGTGCGCGTCGACGAGAGCCGCATCCTGTTCCACAGCAACGGCGCACCGGACGGCGTGCTGCCGCCCTCGTCGTGGAAGCTCGAGTACCTCGACGGCTCGACGTGGCGCGACGTGCCCGGCGCGAGCGCGTACGGCACGACCGCGGGCGTCTTCAACTCGGTGACGCACGCGCCGGTCGAGACGACGGCGCTGCGCGCGACGCTCGTGCGCAACGGCCAGTCGTATCCCGGCATCATCGAGTGGCAGGCGCTCGCCGAGGCCCCCGTCTCGGTTGAGACCGTCGCGGTCCGCACGGTGCCCGGCACCGCGCCCGCGATGCCCGGCGAGGTCGAGGTCGTCTTCGCCGACGGCAGCCGCGATTCCCGCGCGGTGAGCTGGCAGGCGATCGACCCGTCGCAGTACGCGGGCGAGTCGTCGTTCACGGTGCTCGGCTTCGTCGAGGGCACGTCCGCGCTGGCACGGGCCACCGTGTGGGTGCGCGCCAACACGAGCGTGCAGGTCAACACGTTCGACCCGGTCGCCGTGTCGACGTTCCGGGGCACGGCCCCGTCGCTGCCCGCGCGCGTCATCGCGGTCTACAACGACGGCGGCCAGGCGTCGCTGCCGGTGACATGGGACGCGATCGACCCCGCCTCGTACGGCACGGTCGGCACGTTCACGGTCGAGGGAACGGTCGAGGGCACCGACAAGCGCCCGGTCGCAACCGTCACGGTGCTCGCGACCGCCGACCAGGCGCCCGCGGTCACCCTTTCGACCGACCCGGCGACGCCGGCGTCCGGCTGGTTCGCCGGGCCCGTCTCGGTGACCGCGGCCGCGACCGACGACGACGACCCGTCGCCGGCGATCGAGGTGCAGACCGGCACGGAGTGGAACGCCTACGAGGGTCCGCTGACGGTGAGCGCCGAGGGCGCCACGACGATCCGCGCCCGCGCGACCGACGACAGCGGCCTGGTGTCGCCGGTGGTGTCGGTCGTGGTCAGCATCGACACGGTGGCTCCCGCGGTGACGGCCGCGTTCGACTCCGCCTCCCGCACTCTGACGCTCACGGCGACCGAGGGCGGCTCCGGGCTCGACGCGATCGAGTACCGCATCGGCGACGGCGAATGGCGCGAGTACCGCGGCGCCGTGACGATGACGGATGCCGCGACCGTCGCCTACCGGGCGACCGATGTCGCCGGGAACGCGTCCGACGAGCAGTCCATCGACGTCCCCGAGCGCGAGCCCGGACAGTCGGTGAACGTCGCGGGCAATGCCACGGCCTCCGTCTCGGCCACCACCGCGTGGAACCGGGCCACCGGCATCAACGACGGCGTCGCGACCTTCCCGGTCGCGGTGCAGTCGACCGCGTGGGGCACCTACGGCATCACCGGTGAGACTCAGTGGGCTCAGCTCACGTGGGACGAGCCGGTGACCGTCGGCACGAGCCGTCTGCTCTTCTTCGACGACGGCGGCGGCATGGACCTGCCCGCGTCGTACAAGCTCGAGTACCTCGACGGCGAAGCGTGGGTCGAGGTGCCGGAGCCGTCCGGCTACACCACGACGCTCGGCGAGTTCGACGTGGTGACGCACGGGGCGATCACGACGACCGCGCTGCGCGCGACGCTCACCAAGCCCGCGTCGGCGTACGTCGGGATCGTGGAGTGGCAGGTGCTCGACGTGCCGACGGCGCCCGATCCCGTGCTCGAGGTGCCGACAGGACCCATCACGGCCGGAACCGGGTTCCCGGTGACTCTCACCGACGGTGAGGCGGACGCGGACTACGCGGTCACCCTCGAGCCGGGCGGGTTCGGCCTCGGCACCCTCACGACCGACGCCGACGGCGCGGGGGTGCTCCACACCCGGGCGCTGCCGATCGACCTCGCCGCCGGCGAGTACACGGTGCGCGCGACACGCGGAGACGCGGTCGTGGAGGCGACGGTCACCGTCGAGGAGGCCGATGTACCGGACGAGGTCGTCGCGGGCACCGTGTCGATCGCCGGCGCGCCGGAGGTCGGCGGGGAGCTGACCGCCGAGACGTCGGGCTGGAGGCCCGAGGACGTGTCGTTCGCCTACCAGTGGTTCGTCGACGGCTCGATCGTCGACGGCGCCGACCAGGCGACGTTCACCCCGCGAGCGGAGGACATCGGCAAGACCGTCGTCGCGCGCGTCACCGGGTTCGCGGACGGCATGTTGTCGGCGTCGGCCGAGTCGGAGCCGGTCGGCCCGGTGACCCTGCCGAGGCTCGAGGCGGGCGACGTCTCGATCGACGGCACCCCGAAGGTCGGGCGCAAGCTCCGTGCCGAAGTGAGCGGCTGGCCCACCGGCGCGCGGCTCGAGTACCGCTGGCGCGTGGACGGCGTCCTGGCCTCGGGTGCGACTCGGGACACGTTCGTGCCGCGCGGAGTCGACGCCGGCAAGCAGGTCGTGGTGGAGGTTCGTGCGACGCGCAAGGGCTTCGAGTCGACGGGCTGGGTGGCGTCGGAACCACGCGAGGTGAAGCCGGCGAGCTTCTTCGCCATCGGCGGTCTGCTGCTGGGCAGCGGAAAGGTCGGCAGCACGCTCGTCGCCGCGAAGGGGATCTGGCTGCCCGTGCCCGATGAGGTCGCATACCGATGGTTCGCGGACGGCACCGAGATCTCGGGCGCAACCGGCGGGACGTACAAGGTGCGCCGGGGCGACGTCGGCAAGAAGATCACCGTCGCGATCACCGGCACGCGGGCGGGTTATGCCCCGCTGACGCTGACATCCAACGGCATCGTCGTCCGCCGATAGCCCGGGCGCGGAAGAGGACTCGAAATGACGAAGAACACCCTCATGCGGGCTGCGGTGGCGACGGCCGCCGCCGCAGCCCTGGCCCTGACGGGCGCGGCGGCTCCGGCATCCGCGGCCGATGTCCCGCCGCCGACGCGCACGATCATGTCGGCGGGCAACCCGATCATCGGCGACGGGTCGCTCTACACCGCGGATGCCGCACCCCTCGTGGGCGCGGACGGACGCCTGTACGTCTACACCGGCCACGACGAGGCGGCGCCCCAGCAGGGCGGGTTCGTGATGCGCGACTACGCCGTGCTCGCGACCGACGACGTCGCGTCGGGCGAGTGGGACGTATACGAGAACGCGCTCGACCCCGACCAGGTGTTCTCGTGGGCCTCGGGCAACGCCGCGTACGCCGGGCACGCCGTGCTCGGCGGCGACGGCCGCTACTACTGGTACGTGCCGGTCGAGTCGACCGACACGACGCAGGCGAACCGGATGGCGATCGGCGTCGCGGTGTCGGACTCGCCGGTCGGCCCGTGGACCGACGCGGTCGGCGAGCCCCTCGTGACCTGGTCGGACGTGTTCGGCTCGAGCGCGAACGGACAGGAGGTCATCGACCCGCACGTCTTCACCGACGCCGACGGCACGGTCTACCTGTACTGGGGGTCGTGGGGCGTCGCGCGCGTCGTGAAGCTCACGCCCGACATGACCGCGCTCGCGGGTCCCATCTCGACCATGTCGGGACTCACCGCGTTCTACGAGGCGCCGTGGGTGTTCGCCAAGAATGGCCAGTACTACCTGCTGTACGACTGGAAGCAGGGCGGCAGCGCCTGCACGCCCTCGAACTACCAGGCGTGCGTCGCGTATGCGACCTCGACCAGCCCGACGGGTCCGTGGACGTACCAGGGCATCATCCTGTCGGGCACGTCGGCCACCACGGTCCACCCGTCCCTCATCGAGTTCGAGGGTCAGTCGTACCTGACCTATCACACGAAGGATGCCGTGAACGGGGGTCACTTCCGCCGCTCGGTCGCGATCGACCGTGTGCAGTGGGACGGCGCCACCATCCTGCCGGTCACCCAGACCCTCGCGAACGATCCGGCACTGACCCCGTCGGCCAACCTCGCCCTCGACGCCCAGGTGACGGCATCCTTCACCGAGCAGCCGCCCATGCGCACCACCGCCGTCAACGACGGCTTCCGTGCGACGACCGCGCTGCTGCCGCCCGACCAGTGGGGCAATTACCGCGGCACCACGAGTGCGAACGAGACCGACTGGCTCATGTACCAGTGGCAGACGCCGGTGCGCACCGGTTCGGTGGGCATCCAGTTCCACCAGGACCCCAACTGGATCCGGCCGCCGGCCTCGTGGACGCTCGAGTACCTCGACGCGGTGGGCGACTGGCGGCCCGTCGAGGGCGCGACGCTGCCGACCGCGGTCGGGTCTTGGCTCACCGCCGATTTCACGCCGGTCACGACGACGGCGCTGCGCGCGACCTTCGCGGGCCGCGCGAACGGCGCCTACTTCCATTCCGTGTCGGTCTCGGAGTGGGAGGTGTACGCGCGCGAGGCCGCGCTCGCCGCGCCCGTCGCCGTGTACACCGAGCCCGGTGTCGCGCCGGTGCTGCCCCCCGCGGTACGCGTGGCTGTGGACGGTGCCGAGCAATGGGCTCCCGTCACGTGGCTGCCGGTCGAGGCATCCGCCTACGAACAGTCAGGCACGTTCGCGGCCGAGGGACGCGCGCTCGGCGTCGCGGCAGGACTCGTCAAGGCGACCGTGACCGTGACCACCGACGACCCGCCGCCCCCGCCGGCCGACGACGACGCGCCCGTCGTGGCGCTCGCCGCAGCAGGCACCTCGGGTGCCGACGGCTGGTTCGCCTCCGACGTGACGGTGCGCGCACGCGCCGAGGACGCCGTCGACTACCTCACCGCGATCTCGACACGCGTCGGCGAGGGCGAGTGGACGACGACAGCCGATGCGCGGTTCGCCGACGTCGCCGTGACCGCCGAGGGCTCGACCACGGTCGCCGCGCGAGCCGAGGACGCCGCCGGCAACGTGTCGTCCGAGGTCAACCGCACCGTCAAGGTCGACAAGACCGCGCCCGCCGCGAGCGCCGTGCTCGACGACGCGGCGCGAGCGGTGACGATCACCGCGACGGATGCCCTGTCGGGCGTTGCGGCGATCGAGTACCGGTTCGACGGGGCAGGGGCCTGGCAACAGGTCACCGCGGGCGCCGCCGTCGCGGCGCCGGACGCGCTGCCGCACCAGCTCGCGTACCGCGTGCGCGACACCGCCGGAAACACCGCGAACGGCACCATCACCATCCCGATGGGCGATGACGCGCAGCTGACCGGGAACGTGTCGGGCTACGCCACCGCGTCGGCGTCGTACACGAGCGGGTGGGAGAACGTCGGCGGTCTCAACGACGGCACCAACGCGCCCTTCGAGAACGTCGCCGCCGAGTACGGCACGAGCTGGGGCACGTGGCCCCGCGTGGGGGAGCAGACCGCCCGCCTCACGTGGCCGTTCGAGGTCGACGTCGACTCGATCGGCGTGTGGTGGTACCGGGACAGCCCCGACACCGCGAACGCGGGCATGATCCCGCCCTCGAGCTGGGTGCTGCAGTACCTCGACCCCGACGGCACGACATGGCGCGAGGTGACGCTCGACGACGGCCAGGCGTACGGCCGCACCGGCACCGGCTTCGACCGCGTGGACTTCGAGCCGGTCGCGACGACCGCGATGCGGATCGTGTCGCAGTCGTGGGGCGCCGCCGAGGGCGGCGGCTCGACCGGGATCCGGGAGTGGCAGGTGATCGCGGCCGAGCAGACCGCGTCGATCGTCACCCCGCTGCCGCCGACCTTCACCGAGTCGCCCGGGTGCATCGACGGCGTGCTCGCCCCCGCGACGGTGACGCTGCCGGTCGTGCCGGGCGTCGTGTACCGCGTCGACGGCGAGCTGGCCTCCGGCGCCATCGAGGTCGGCGCGAACGCCCAGACGACGGTGACCGCCGAAGCCGCCGAGGGCTACGAGCTCGCCGAGGGCGCCGCGTCGCAGTGGACGCACGCGTTCACCGCCGAGCCGTGCCCCGAGCCCGACATCGAGGTGAGTCCGAATGCGCCCACAGCGACCGAGGTCGCGTGCGTCGACGGCGCGCCGACCACCGGATCGCTCGTGGTTCCGGTCGTCGAGGGCGTGCGCTACTCGATCGACGGCGCCGAGGTGACGGGCACCCTGTCGATGCAGCCCGGGACAGCCGTCTCGGTGCAGGCGCGCCCGCTCGCGGGCTACGTCTTCGACGGAGTCGCCCAGGTGGTGACCTACGCCTTCGCGTTCCCCGTTCCCGAATGCACGCCGGCTCCGGCGCAGGTGATCGTGGGCTCGGTGACCGTCACGGGCTCCGCGGTGGTGGGATCGAAGCTCACCGCGGCCACGGCGGGCTGGGGCCCCGGCGGCGTGCGGCTCGCGTACCAGTGGCAGGCCGACGGGGCGGACATCCCGGGTGCCACCGGGTCGAGCCTGTCGATCTCGCCGGCGCTCGAGGGCGCCGTGCTGCGGGTGCGTGTGAGCGGATTCGGCGAAGGGCTCGTCGGCGCGTCGGCGGTGTCGGCGGGTGTGGGTCCCGTGGCACCCGCGGCCTTCGCCGCCGCCACGCCGAAGATCACGGGCAAGGCCAAGCCTCGCAGCACCGTGCAGGTCGCCGTGGGCACGTGGACGCCGCAGCCGACGACGCTCGCCTACCAGTGGCTCGCCGACGGTGTCGCGATCGACGGCGCGACCGGGGCATCCTTCACCATCCCGTCCGCCCTCGCAGGGAAGGAGCTCACCGTGACCGTCACGGGGTCGCGCAACGGCTACGAGACGCTCAGCGTCACGTCGCAGCCCGTGCGGATCCGCCGCTGAGGCACGTCACAGAACGGCGCCGACCAGGGCCTCTCCGAGAGGTGTGCGACGGTGCAGCATCCGTGCCCCCTCGCGCGTGCTCGAGAGCAGCCCGGCGTCGCGCAGGACGGTGAGGTGGTGCGACGCGGTCGAGATCGCGAGCGCGGAGTCGCGCGCGACCTGCGAGGTCGTGCGCGGCTCGTGCGCGTCGAGCAGGATGCGTGCGCGAGCGGGACCGAGGAGGGCGCCGAGCGCCGTGGTCACCTCGGTGGGGTCGCGCGCCCACGCTTCGGTGACGCCCTGCGCGGGGTAGAACAGCGTGGGCTGCGCCGGCGGCTCGGTGAGCACGTTGCAGCCGTTCGAGCCCATCACCGACGGCACCAGCACGAGCCCGCTGCCCCGGCAGTCGACGACCTCGCTCCAGATGCGCATGGTGACGCGCACGGCGCCGTCCTGCCACGCGACCCGTTCGTGCAGCGTCTGGATCATCGCGCCGACGCCGCTCTCGGCGATGCGCCGGGCGCGCACCGCGATGTCGGCGCGCAGCAGGCGCTCCAGCTGCGTCCACACCGGGGCGATGGCCGCGCGCCACACGCCGAGCCACGCGTCGGCGATCATCGCGCGCGCCCGGTCGGGGTGGTCGAGCATGCGCTGCACCGCGACGCGGCGCGCGGTGCCCTCGGTGCGCACGAGCACCTTCGTCATATCGACCTCGAAGCGGGAGTCGTCGATGTCGCGCAGGCGGTCCGCCTCGGCCTCGGGCGTGAGCTCCCACGTCGGGGTGGTCGTGAGGAAGTCCGGGAAGTAGCCGTCGTCGCGGATCAGCAGCGCGAGCACGTCGAAGTCGTCGCGTGGGATCGCGCCGCGCGTCGACCGCATCCATCCCCACTGCAGCGGATGGTGGTCGGGCCGCTGCAGCGCGCGCACCGCGTGGCACAGCTCGTGGCCCGGCGAGATTCCGAACCGGATGGCGGTGAGGTCGTCGGGGGCGAGGCGGAAGTCGACATACTTTCGATCCACATCGAAACTGTAGGGCGACGGATGCCTCGGCGAAAAGCTGAGGGCATGAACACCGACACCGCCACCATCGTCCCCGCGGCCGAGCTGATCATCGGCACCGGCCGCACCCGCCGCTTCATCGGCGCCGAGCACGGCGCCGGCGTCTCGTACTTCTTCGTCGACAACGAGCCGGGTCAGGGCCCCGACATCCACCGGCACCCCTACCCCGAGACGTGGGTCGTGCTCGAGGGCGAGGCCCGCATCACCATCGGCGACCGCACCCTGCGGGCGGTCGCCGGAGACACCGCGACCGCGCCCGCCGACACCTGGCACGGCTTCAAGAACAGCGGCACGGGCCGGCTGCGGGTGCTGTGCATCCACGCGTCGGACCGCATCATCCAGGAGTGGCAGGATGCTCCTGGCGAGCTCGACATCCCCGCCACGAACCGCTGAGGAGAACACATGTCGTTCCAGGCATACCTCGACACGATCGAGAAGAAGACGGGCCTGACGCCGCGCCAGCTCATCGACATCGCCCACGAGAAGGGCTTCGACGAGAGCACGAAGGCGACGCCGATCGTCGAGTGGCTCGCCGCCGACTACGGCCTCGGGCGAGGGCACGCGATGGCGCTCGTCCACGTCATCAAGAACGGTCCGCAGATCAGCGACAAGCACGTCGGCACCGACGGAACCCACTCCGACCCGTCGGACATGCTGTGGCTCGACGGGGCCGCGACGAACCCGAACCCCTAGTCCCGCTTGCGCGCGCGCAGGAACGCCAGGATGCCGCGGGCCCGCCGGGTCGCGGCATCCTGCGCGTCCCGATCCTCGGTTCGCGCCTGAGCGGCGCGGGCGGCTCGCCGCTCCCGCCACGCGTGGACCCCGGCGTCGACATCCCGTGTCGGCGTGACGACGGGAGGGCCGCCGAGCAGCTGCCGACGCGCCTCGATCACGCGGCGGTTGAAGTCCTCGAGCGCCTCGCGCACGTCGTGCTCGTGGTGCAGCTCGTCGAGCTTCGCGTCGAGCTCGCGATCCTCCACCCGCAGCATCAGTGCGGGCGGCCCGAGACCGGTGAGCTTCTCGGATTCGATCTTGCGGCGGATCCACCAGTCCGGGTCGTGGCTCTCGCCCAATCCGGGAATGGGCTTGCCCGCGCCGGGCAGGTCGTCGAACTCGCCGCGACGGATCGCCTGCTGGATCGACATCTCGACGACCGCGGCGCGATCCGCGGCCGAGTACGCTCGCGCGGCGTCAGACGCGCCGGCCGGCTCGGCGGCCTCGGCGTCCTCTCCGTCCGGCGCGAGTCCCTGCTCGCGCTGCCACTGCTCGAAGCGGTAGCGCTCGGCCTTCTCGCGAGGGTCTTCGCTCACTCGGCCTCCACGTGGTCGCGCCACGAGTGCTGCGGGTCGTAGCCGAGCAGGCGCCGCGCCTTGTCGATCGAGAGCAGCGTCTCGTGCTCGCCGAACTCCCGCTTGTGCTCGACGCCCGGGAACACCTCGGCGACGAGCTCGGCGTTCGGGCGCGACATCACGGTGTCGGCCGCGGCGATGATGTACGTCTCGAATCCGACGGGCGCGACCTCGAGTGCGCGTTGCACCGCGTGGGCGCCGTCGCGCGCGTCGATGTAGCCCCACAGGTTCCACTTGCGCCGACGCGCGTCGGCGTCGAACGACGGGAACTCGGCGTAGTCCTCGGGCACCATGACGTTCGAGAACCGGAACGCCGTGATCGAGAGGTCGGGGTGCCACCGCACGAGCTCGACCGCCATGCGCTCCTCGAGGGTCTTGACGAGCGAGTACACCGACTCGGGGCGGGGCGCGTACTCCTCGTCGACCGGGATGTACGGCGGCGGCGCATCGAACGGCAGGCCGAGCACCGTCTCGCTCGACGCGTAGACGATGCGACGGATGCCGAGTCTCACGGCAGCCCAGAACACGTTGAAGGTGGCCGTCATGTTGTTGTGGAACGTCGCGACGTCGGAGCGGATGCCGGGGGCCGGGATCGCACCGAGATGCACGACGGCGTCGAACCCGTCGTGACGGTCGTTCACCGCGGTGAGGGCGTCGACCACCTGGCCGTAGTCGGTGAGGTCGACCTGGACGAATTCGGGCCCGCGAGTGCCGACGACGTCGAGGCCGATGACGTCGTGACCGGCCGCTCGCAGTTCGCGGGCGACGACGGTGCCGAGCTTGCCGGAGGAGCCGGTGAGAGCGATGCGCATGCATCCAGCGTGCCACGCGCGCAGGGGCGGGAGCGGAAAAGCCTTTCGGCGGTCGAGGATTGTTTCCGCTAACTGTTAGCGCTATCGTCGCATTCGCGGCCCGAAATGCATTTCGTCGCCGAGCACACCGTGTACGAGGAGGTCACGAATATGACGAGTCCGGATCATCCGAGCCCCGACATCCGAGCAGGCGTCTCGCGCCGCCACGTCGTCGTGGGAGGAGGGATCGCCCTGGCAGGCATGGCCGCCGCCGTCGCGCTCCTCGACCCGATGGCCGCGCGCGCCGCCGCACCATCCGCACGGGTCGACACGTCGGCGTTCCGCGCCGCCGGGCCCGCCCGCTCGGCCCAGGTCGTGCGCGCCGGGCAGACACTCGTCTACCCCGACTCCTGGACGGTGCGGCCCTTCCCGCTCTCGTCGGTGACGCTCGGCCAGAGCGTGTTCACGCGCGCGCTGAACCAGCACCTCGTGCTGTACCGCGCCTACCCGGTCGACAAGATCCTCGCCGTCTTCCGCCGCAACGCCGGCCTCGACACCCGGGGCGCCACGCCGCCCGGGGGGTGGGAGGAGTACGGTCCCAACCCCGATGCGCAGCGCTGGGGTCCGCGCGAGTACGTCCGCGGCCAGAACACGTCCGGCGCGGGCGGGTGCCTGCGCGGCCACTACGGCGGCCACTTCCTCAGCGGCATCTCCATGGCGTACGCCGCGACGGGCGAGCTCGCCCTCCTCGACAAGGTCAACGCGATCGTCGCGGGGCTCGAGGAGTGCCGCGCCGCCCTGGCGGCGCAGGAGTTCGAGGGCGCGCCGCGCTACTCGCACCCGGGCTTCCTGTCGGCGTACGGCGAATGGCAGTTCTCGGCACTCGAGGAGTTCGCGCCCTACGGCGAGATCTGGGCGCCGTACTACACGTTGCACAAGATCCTCGCGGGCCTCCTCGACGCGCACGCCCTCGCCGGCAACGACCAGGCGCTCGCGCTCGCCGAGGGCATCGGCCACTGGGTATACAGCCGCCTGTCGACCTGCACGCCCGCTCAGCTCGCACGGATGTGGGGCTCGTACATCGCGGGCGAGTACGGCGGCATGAACGAAGTGCTCGTCGAGCTCTACTGGCGATCGGCCGACCCGCAGAAGAGCGAGTTCCTCGACGCGGCGAAGCTGTTCACGCTGCACACGCTCGTCGACGCGTGCGCCACGAACATCGACACGCTGAACGGCAAGCACGCGAACCAGCACATCCCTCAGTTCCCGGGGTACGTGAAGCTCGCCGCCGAGACGGGCGACGCGCACTACCTCGACGCCACGCGCGGGTTCTACGACATGGTCGTGCCCGGCCGCGTCTACGCCCACGGCGGCACCGGCGAGGGCGAGCTGTGGGGCCCGGCGAACACCGTGGCCGGCGACATCGGCCCTCGCAACGCCGAGTCGTGCGCGGCGTACAACATGCTCAAGGTCGCCAGCTACCTGTTCTTCAACGACCACGACCCGAAGTACATGGACTACTACGAGCGCACGGTGCTCAACCACATCCTGGGCGGACGGCGCGACCGCGACTCCACGAGCGGCCCCGAGAACCTGTACATGTTCCCGGTGCAGCCGGGCGCACGCAAGGAGTACGGCAACGGCAACATCGGCACGTGCTGCGGCGGCACCGGGCTCGAGAGCCACGTGAAATACCAGGAGGGCATCTACTTCCGCTCGGCCGATCAGTCCGAGCTGTACGTCAACCTCTACATCGCGTCGACGCTCACGTGGGACGAGAACGGTCTCGAGCTCGAGCAGGTGTCGTCGTACCCCGAGGGCGAGACGTCCACGCTCACGGTGAAGGCCGCGCCTGACCGTGCGCTCAAGATGCACCTGCGCGTCCCTGCGTGGTCGCGCGACGTCGAGATCGAGGTCAACGGCGCCCCCGCGGGCGTCGACGCGGTGCCCGGCACGTACGCCACGATCGAGCGCGACTGGGCGGTGGGCGACACCGTCTCGGTGCGGATCCCGCTCGCCGTGCGCACCGAGCAGGCGGTAGACCGAGCCGACATCCAGGCGCTCATGTACGGCCCCGTCGTCCTCGCGGCGACGAGCTCGTCCACGAGCTTCCTCAAGGTGTCGCTCGCCGACCGGCTTACCCTCAGCGGCGACATCGCGCGCGGCATCTCGAAGACCGACGCGAACGTGTTCACGATCGGTGATCTGACGTACGAGCCGGCCTACAACGGCAAGGACGTCGCGTACCACATGTACTTCCAGCGCAACGAGCCGACCGTCAGGTTCGCCGGGCAGGACTCGGGGGTCGCCAACCCGCGGCGGTCGGGCCGCACGCTGCTCGACGACGTGTGGGCGGGCGCGCCGTTCGCCGACCGGGCGGCGTTCCTCGCGAAGGTGGGCGAGGTGACCGCGTCGTACGTCGCGGACGGACTGCTCACCGCTCGCAACCGCCAGAAGATCCTGCTGGCCGCCGGCCGCGCCCCGATCGACACGGTGGCCTGACATGCCGACCATCACGGAGAGGACATCCATGCACACGCTTCGTTCCGGCCGGTCCGGCGTGAAGAAGATCGCGGCTGCGGTGGCGGTGACAGTGGCGCTCGTCGCAGCGGCCGCGACCGCCGCGCCCGCGACCGCCGTCGAGGAGCCGTTCAACGTGGCCCTCGCGTCGGGCGAGAACGCGCCCGCGCTCGAGGTGAGCTACGTCACCGGGTGGAACTCGGCGGCTGCTCTGAACAACGGCAACGTCGCACCCACGAACACCTACACGCAGATGTGGGGCACGTGGGGGGCGCCGGGCAACCCGACGCAGGACGTCGCCACCTACACGTGGGAGCGTCCGGTCACGGTGAGCTCGTCGAAGCTCTACCTGTGGCAGAACCGCATCACCGGCGATGCGGGCGTCATGATCCCGGCGGCGTGGAAGGTCGAGTACCTCACGAAGGCGGGGGAGTGGGCGCCGGTGACCGGCGCGGGTCTCGAGTACCCGGTTCCGGTGCTCGACACCGCGAACCCGGTGTCGTCGCTGCCGCCGGTGCAGGCGACGTTCGACGCGGTCACCACGACAGGCGTCCGGCTGGTGCTCGACCGCGTAGTGTTCGACGGCCAGCGCAAGGCCACGAGCGTCATCGAGTGGGAGGTGTGGGGCGTCAACGCGCCGGTCGTCGATCCCGAGCCTGAGGACCCGAACGCGTTCATCGACTCGGAGCGCGTCGCGGTGCGCACCGTCACCGGCACGGCGCCTGCGCTGCCCGAGCAGGTGTGGGTGATCGGCGAGGACGGACCTCTGACCTACGTCGACGTCGAGTGGGCGGCTGTCGCGGAGTCGAAGTACGCGGCGGCCGGTGAGTTCGAGGTCGCCGGCGATCCCGCGGGGTACGACGGGCAGACCGTCACGGCCACCGTGTTCGTCGCCGACGCGCTCTCAGAGGCGATCGACGCCGTCGACTACACCGCGACGATCACGACGCCCGGCGTCGCGCCGGTGCTCCCCGCAACCGTGCGCGCCACGTACGACGACGGCACGGCGAGCAGCGCCGTCGACGTCGAATGGGCGGCGATCGATCCGGCCGCCTACGCCGAGGCCGACGCGATCTTCGACGTCGAGGGCACCGTCGCGGGCTACGAGCCCGGTGCGCTCGCCACGGTGTTCGTCGTCGAGCCGCTCACCCAGGCCGAGCCGATCGTCGCGATCGAGCTGGACTCCGCGCCGCAGGGTTCGGGGTGGTACACGACCGCGCCGACCGTCACGGTCACCGCGGACGAGACCGCCAGCCCTGTCGCAAGCATCGAGTACAGCCTCGACGGCGCGACGTGGCACGCGTACGACCAGCCGTTCACGGTCGACGCGCAGGGCGAGGTCACGATCAGCGCCCGCGCCACGAGCGAGGACGGCGCGGTGGGCGAGGCATCCGAGTCGATCAAGGTCGACACCGTCGCACCGCAGACCGGCATCGACTGGATCGTCGTCGACGGCACGTCCGTCACCGTGACGCTGACCCCGTCCGACGCGCAGCCGGGCTCGGGCGTCACCCGAACGGTGTGGTCGGACGGCCCCGACCCGTCGCCGACCGGCGAGACGAACAACATGTACGCCACGTACGAGGAGCCGTTCTCGGTGCAGCTCACGACAGAGCCGCGTTACGTCCACGTGCAGGCGCAGGATGCCGCGGGCAACGTCGAAGCGCACGTCACGGTCGAGCTGCCCGCGCTCGTCGCCGACGGCCTCGACCTGCAGCCCACGGTCGGCCAGCGCTGCGTGGCGGGCAAGACGTACCTCGCGGTGTCGGTGCGCAACGCCGATGACGTCGCGGCGGACGTGACGGTGCAGACCGCGTTCGGCTCGAAGACGCTCTCCGCCGTCGCCCCGGGCACGGCGGCGACCGCGACCTTCGCGACGCGCGCCCTCGGGGTCGTGGCCGGCGAGGTCTCGGTGACGGGCTCTGCCGGTGACGCGACCTACGAAGGGACGGTCGCTTACCCGGCGTTCAACTGCGGCTCCTGAGCCGCCTCGCGAACGGCCCGCGGTCCTCGGATCGCGGGCCGTTCCGCGTGCCGGGGACGTGCGGAAGAGTCCGGGTGGTTCACGAGGAGCCGCGGTGTGCGGCATCCGCTCTCTCGAGACGGCGCAACCGCACGCGCGCGAAGTCCTGCGCACGGGGTCCGGCGCCGAGGGTCCTCTCGGTGACCGCGAGGATGAGCCGGGTCGCCGTGACGACCGGGAGCCACGTGCGACGCAGCCCCAGCAGCCGGCGGTACCGGGCCGGGATCGTGGCGACCGCGCTCGCGAAGAGCACGCGGTAGGCCAGTGCCATAGGGCGCGAGTCACGGAACGGCGGACGCCGGAGGAACCGGACGACGTCGTCGACGCGCGCGTCCCGGCGCAGCACGCCGTCGTCGAGGTGCGCGTCGAGCCGGCGCCGCAGCTCGGCCTCGGTTCGCGGCGGGTCGGCGACCCGCATGAGCCGGCCCGCCGTCGCCCACTCGGCGACGTAGGCGTCGGGTCCGCCGGGGATGGGGCGTCCCCATGTCTGGTGGCACGTCAGGAACGCGTCGGTGAAGGCGAGGTGCACCCACTCGACGAGATCGGCGTCCGCCGCGGAGTACGGGATCTCGCGCCCGTCGATCGCCTGGTAGGTGCCTGCGACGCGCTGGTGGAACCGGCCGACGCGCGCCGTCTCGCGCTCGGCCTGCGCGCGGGAGCCGTACGTCAGGCAGATCACCCACCGCACCGTGCCGGTGAGCCGCCCGATCGGATCCTCTCGGTACCGCGACCAGTCGTGCACCCCCGCTAGCGCCCCCGGATGCAGTGCCTGCAGCAGCAGCGCGCGGATGCCGGCGACCATCGTGCCCATGCCGGCGTGCACGGTCCACGCCGGACCGTCCTCGGCGAACCAGCCCGGGTCGTCTCCCTCGGCCAGCACGCGCACCCACGGCGGCGTGCCCTCGGGGTCTCCTGACAGCGCCGTGAGCAGCCGCGCCCGCAGGCGCGTCGGGCGCCCGCCCGCCCTCGCGGACCGGCCTCCGCTCGCGCGAATCGTCGTCACGTCACCAGCGTGCCACGGCGGCGGATGCCTCGGCCCGGCGACGCGGAACGGCCCGCCCCCTCGGGGACGGGCCGTTCCGGATCGGGGGACGGGGTCAGCCGCAGGATGCCGCGGGGTGCGGGATCTCCTGCTCCACGGTGACCGGGGTGCCGTCGACGACGGCGGACGCCGTGAGCGCGACGTCGCCGCTCGGCACTGAGACCTGCCGGGTGGTGAAGGAGGCCGACGCGCTCTTGCCCGCTGCCACTGAGCCGAACGCCTTCGTACCGTGGGGCGTCGTCGCGGTGAGGGTCACGGGGAAGTCCTCGGCGTTCTTCACGGTGACGATCTGCACGACCTTTCCGCTCACGCAGCGCGTGGCCACCGACGCCGACACGTCCAGCGCGGGGCCGACCACGGTGACGGTGAGCGACACCGTGCGGTTCGCCGGCGCCACCTCCTCCTCGCGCGTCTGGTTGAGCACGGCTGAGCCGTCGGCGGCGAAGTGCACCGTTTTCACCCGAGCGTGACGACTCGGGTCGTTCAGGCCGCCGTCGGCGCCCGGGATCCACTCCGAGATCGGCGGGCGGGCGTGGTAGACGATGACGGGGTTGCCGTCGGCGTCGAGCGTGAACGAGTTGTGCCCGGGCCCGTTCTGCTGGCCGCCGAAGTCGTCCGACGTCAGCAGCGGGTAGCCGGTCTTCTGCCACGTCGACTGCTTCATGAGATCGCCCCCGATCGGCGCGCGCAGCATGCCGATCGAGTACGTCTCGTTCACCTCGGAGGCGGAGAAGAACACGAACACCTCGTCGTCGCTCTTGATGACGGCGGGGCCCTCGTTGATGACCTGGCTCGCCGTGCGCTCCCACGCGTAGTTGGGCGTGGAGAGCAGGATCGACGGCGTGATCAGCTGGCTGGGGTTCGACGGGTCGATCTCGGCCATGCGCAGGTCGGAGCTGCCCGGCTTCTCGGCCCACACCATGTAGTGCTTGCCGTTCGCCTCGAAGTACGTCATGTCGAGCGAGAAGCTCGTGAACGCCGAGGTGTCGCCCGGCGCGGCCTTGATGTAGCCGAGCTCCTCCCAGTTCGAGGCGACCATCGGGTCGCTGTCACCGGGTGCGCGCATGATCGCCGGGCGGATGTTCCACACATCGGTGCTTCGGCTCGAGGTGAACAGGATGTACCAGTCGCCGTTGATCTTGTGAAGCTCCGGCGCCCAGAAGTAGCGGTAGGCGCCCACCGCGACCTTCGAGCCGTTGGACGTGTCGGGCGAGGCCGCGTTGCGCGACCACAGCAGCACCTGCTCCTGCGCGGTCGAGAGCCCGTTGATCGAGTCGGCGCGCCGCAGCACGATCCGGTCGTAGCCGACGCCGGGGTTCGCCTGCGTGGTGGGGTACGAGCCGGTGAGGTAGTACTCGGTCTCGCCGGTGCGCTCGTCGTCGCGGAAGACCCAGGGGTCGGCGCGCTCGGGGACGAGGATCCCCTTGCTGTCGCCGTACACCGGCTGGTTGACGGTGCCCGTGACGGTGTACTCGCCCGGGGTGTCGAGGTCGACCGCCGAGGTGTCCCACTCGACGCCGAGCTGCTTCGTCGATCCGTCGGAGTAGCCGAGGGCGACCTTCGACGGCAGCTCGAGTTCGCCGCCCACGTCGACCTGGACGTCGTCGCCGGCATCCACCGTCGTGTTGACGATGCGCCCGAGCGACTTCTGCAGGAGAGCGAGCTCCGCATCGGTGACGGGCAGAGCGGATGCCTCGATCGCGCCGGTCGGCAGGCCGGTCAGCGTCGGCACCGCCGGCGCCGTGATGGGCTGCGCGCTGCTGAACGTCGTGAAGTCGGACGTCGTCACCTCGTAGGCGGCGCCGGCCGGAGTGCGCAGCACGACGCGGTAGGCCAGGATCCCGTTGTCGTAGGCGACATCGGCGCGAGAGACGACGATGCCCTCCGTGTTGGTGAGCGCCCACTTCTGGCCGGTGAAGGTCACGAGGTCCTTCGAGGTGTAGACGAAGATGCGTCCGTTGGCGGCGTTGTCGGTCGCGACGAGGCCGTAGCCGCCGTCCGGGGTACGGAACAGGGTGGGGTTCGCGAACTGCGACGTGCCGGTGCCGAACGTCGGGTAGAGCACGCCCTTGTTGTTGTTGAGTGCGACGAGCGGTGCGCCGTCGGCGCCGATCGCGAGATGCAGCACCTCGGTCTTGGCGGTGCCGCCGGTGCGCACGTAGGCCACGGCCCGACCGGTGTCCTGCGCCTTGACCGTCACGGTGTACGTGCGCTGGGCGCTGAGGTCGCCGCGGCGGAACGTCGCCGTCAGCTCTACGCCGGTGTCGGTCGAGGGACGCGTGACGACGCCGGTCTGGGAGATGACGCCGGGCTTCGACGACTCCCAGGAGACCTCGATGTCGTCGACGGAGTCACGCAGCACGATGTCGGCGGTGACGACCTCGATGCCGAGGTCGAACGCGTCGGCGCTGCGCTCGAGGTCGCGCTGCGGGTCGATGGCGGGCACGGTCACATCGTAGGAACGCGTGAGCGTCTCGCCGCCCAGCGAGAACGTGGCCGTCAGCGACACGGTCGCATCGGACTGACCGGCCGAGGGCCGGGTGACGGTGCCGTCGGCGGCGATGACGTCGGGACGCGAGGATGCCCATGTGATGCGGGACTGGCTCTTGCCGGCCGCCGGGAGCGTGAGGTTCGCGATGGTCTCGCCCGGCAGCGACACCGCGTCGGCGTCGGCGGCGAGGGCGGCCTGCGTCTGCGCGGGAGTCGTGCGGTCGCTCAGGTGGTACAGCTCGGCGATCTGCCCCGCGCTGTAGGCGGACGCCGACACGATGACATCGTCGACCGAGCCCTTGAAGAACGGGTCGGCGTAGGTCGACCGGCCGATGTAGCCGACGAGCGCGGTGCCGAACTCGGTGACCGTGCGCGTCGTCGCCACCGTCCCGACGAGGGCGCCGTTGTAGTACCCCGAGATCGAGGTGGGCGTGATGACGGTGGTGTACATGCCCCACGCGGTGCCGGTGGTCGGTCCGGCGATGCCCTGAGCGGCGTTCGTGGGCGAGATGCCGTACTCGGTGCCCCACGGCGCCGTCGGGACGTTGCCGTTGGTGACGACGCTCTTGAAGCGGCTCTGCGGATTGCGCGGATTGAGCAGCCAGTACTGCGCCGGGTAGGTGCCCGTGCCCGAGCCGAAGAACATCGCGGCGTAGTTGCCCGCCCCGGTGTCGTTGCGCAGCCAGGTCGAGATCGTCAGCGTGTCCTCGCCGTCGAACAGGTTCGCGGGGAACCGGACGTAGCCCGCACCGCTGTTGGCGGCTCCGCCGGGAAGGGTCAGCACCCCATCGGCGACGGCGGCGCCTGTGCCCAGGATCGTGCCGTCGTTGCCGTTGCCCGAGGCATCCGTCACCGACCCTGCGGTGCTGAAGTCGTAGTGCAGGATCAGGTCCGGGTCCTCCGGAACCGGATCCGCGTGTGCTGCGGGCGGTGCGAGCATGCCCATGGCGAGCGCTGCGATCGCAGCTCCCGCCACTCCGATGCGTCGCCTTGACGTCGTCGCCATCTCAAACCTCTCCATCGCGGCCTGTGGCCCGCTCGGGTGGCGGGCATCGCCCGTCACGATATCGCGTTACCGCTCACATTCCTAGACCGGATGCCGGACGTGACGTCGCTCGTTCTTGGACCTTCACGCGACGAACGGTGGCGATATTCGTTTGGTTACCGCTAACGTGAGCGATAACACCCGTTCGAAGATGTTCGGACTCACTTGATGGAGAGTGGAATGAGAGTGTCCTCCCGGACCCCGAAGACAGCGGCCGCCGTCGTGGCGATCGGTGCGATGATCGTCGGCTTGGGCGTGAGCAGCGCGGCCGCAGCGGTGCCTGACGAGGGCCTGCTGGCGGAGTACCTGTTCGACGAGGCGTCGGGGTCGTCGGTGCCGAACACCGCCGTGGGCTCCACATTCGGCGCGGCCACCGTGCGCAACGTGCAGGCCTCCGACTGGACGGGATCGTCGCTGACGCTCCGTGGTGGTGCGAAGACCTCGACGGGCAACTGGGTGGAACTGCCCGACGACCTGCTCACGGGTGCTGAGTCGGCCACCGTGACCGCCGAGGTGAAGGCGTCCGCCGCCATGCTCAACGGGTTCCACTTCCTGTGGAACATCGGCAACGAGTCGTCGGCGACCGAGTACTTCTTCGCGTCGCTCAACTGCGGTTCCGGACGCTCGCCGCTCGTGGGCATCAAGGCGGGCGGGGCGGAACAGCTCGTTCAGTCGGGCTCGTGCGGCCTGACGGCCGACACGTGGGTCAACGTCACGTCGGTGGTCGACGGAGCGGCGGGGACGGCGTCCCTGTACATCGACGGAGTGCGGGCCGCCCACGGAAGCGTGGGAGCCACTCCCGCCGACGTGGTGGACCAGTCCCTCAACACCATCGGCCGCGCGCCGTGGCCGGATCCGCTCTTCCAGGGCGCGATCTCGTCGTTCCGCGTCTTCGACCGCGCCCTCACAGCGGTCGAGGTCGCCGAGGTCTCGGCCGACGACGCGCAGGCGCACGCCTCCGAGCTGCGGGCCCAGGCCCAGGCGATCATCGATGCGCTCGGTCTCGCCGACCGGGAGACGAGCACCGACATCGACCTGCCGACGTCGAACGGCCGCGTCACGTGGGCCTCGAGCAACCCCGCCGTCGTCTCGACGACGGGCTCGGTCACCGCGCCGCTGGCCGGCGAGCCGGCGGTCCCGGTGGAGCTCACGGCGACCGCGAACGTGCGCGGGATCACGGCGTCCCAGACCATCACGGTGACCGTGCTGCCCTCGACCGAGACCGCCCAGCAGCGTGCCGACCGGCTCGCGCAGCGGTTCGTCATCCCGTCTGTCGTGCGTTCGGGCGCGGCGCTGCCTGCCGCACCCGAAGGAACCACGATCGACGTCACGGCGGTGACGGGTGCTGTCGAGGTCGGCGACGCGATCGTCTCGGGCGACGACGAGCCCGTCGACGCCGAGATCGAGGTGACCGTCACCGACGCCGCCACGAGCGCGTCGTCCGTGCGCCGGTTCGCGGTGCGCGTGCTGCCGGCGACGGCCGCGCAGCTGCTCGCCTACCACCGCACCCCCACCTCGGTATCGGAGGCGAACAACGCCGATGTCGCGCTCAGCATGCACCTCGCGCTGGAGGACGGTGCGGGATGGTCGCCACTCAACGAGAACTACGGCATCTTCTTCGCCAAGACGTCGGCGACCCCGCCGCCGAACGGCACCACCGAGAGCATTCTGCGGAGCCTGCGCGACCCGCACCTCTTCTACCTGGCCGACGGCGGCTTCGGCATCGTCGCGACCCGCACCGCGCGGGGAGGCGCCGCTGACGGGACGCAGTCGAACCGGTTGCTCTTCGCCCGCAGCGCCGACCTGCTGACGTACCAGGAGGTCGGGCTGGTCGACGTCGGGGTGACGAGCGGCGTCAACGACCCGGCCGTCGTGTTCGACACCGCGTCGAACAGGTACGTCGTCACGTGGACCTCCGACGCCGGCGCCCCCATGTACACGACCTTCGGCGACCTCGCCGACATCGCCACCCGCGGTCCGGTGCTGCGCGGCGAGGTGGGCGCGACGGCCGGCGTGGCATCCGCGGCGGTCGCGAACTACGCGAGTGGGAACGCGATCGCGGTGACGCCCGAGATCGCCGATGCGCTGCGGGTGCGATTCGGCCGGGTCGTCAACACCGGCGTCGCCGCGCTCGACGACGTCGAGCTCGAGGTGGGCGGGTCGCTGGACGGTCTGCTGCCCGAGCGCGCGGAACTGTCGTACAGCGACGGATCGTCGGCGAGCCGCGCGATCGCGTGGGACGCGGAGTCGCTGGCGGCGGTCGACACCGGCACGCCGGGCACGTACCAGGTCACCGGCACGGTGGAGCAGCCGGAGTACGCCACCCCGTTCGCCGACGAGAGGGCCGATCCCTCCATCTTCCGGTTCGACTGGAACGGCGACGAGAAGTTCCTCATGATCGCGACGGAGGACCTCAACCTCAACCCGATCGACCCGGCGAACGGCCCGCACATGCCGATCCGGATCGCCGACCGCATCGAGGATCTCTCCGACGAGGCGATCGCCGACGGACGCAACGTCGAGATCGACCTCCTTCGCGCGGGCGACACCGATGCCGACGGAGGCGTCATGACGGGGTGCTTCTGGGCTCCCGAGTTCCACGTCATCGACGGTCGCCTCTCGATCCTCTTCATGCCCTGCTACAACGGCTCGAACGGTCGCCCCGACATGTGGACCGGACGCGCGAGCATCATCCAGCTGAAGCAGGACGCGCTGGGCGACGACCTGGACCCGGCCGTGCCGGCGAACTGGACCAAGGCTCAGAAGGTGCTCCGCGCCGACGGATCGATCCTCAACCCGGTCCAGAGCATCTCGCTCGACATGACGTACTTCCAGGACTCGGGTCAGTCGTACTACGCGTGGCAGATGCTCGGCTCGATCTTCATCGCGAGGATGGACCCGGCCGACCCGACGCGTCTCACCTCGGCCCCGGTGCGCATCCTGGCGCCCGAGTACGCGTGGGACAACACCATCGCCGAAGGACCCAACGTGCACGTGCGCGATGGCAGGCTGTACCTGATCTACTCCGGGTCCACCGTCGGCGACACCTACACGACGGGGCTCGCCACCGCCACGGCGGGCGAGGGGGTCGACCTGACGAGCCCTGCTGCCTGGTCGAAGCTGAATCACCCGATCCAGAAGTCCGGGCTGTTCAACGGCGAGTGGCAGCTCGGCACCGGCCACGGCATGTGGTCGTTCGACGAGGACGACAACCTGCTGTACGTCTTCCATGCGCGTACGAGCAACAACGGTCTGACCGGACGCGACACGTTCGTGCGTCGCGTGCACTTCGCCGCCGACGGTCTCCCGATCTTCGACATGGAGGCCGACGAGGAGGTCGCGCCCGGCAACCGTGCGGTCTCGGTGACCGTCACGGTCGTCGGAGAGCCGGATCCGGCGCTCGACGTGTCGGCCGTCGCCGCCGCGAGATGCGTCGCGGGCAAGGTGGTGCAGACGGTGTCGGTGACGAACGGCGAGGCGTTCCCCGTCTCGGTGACGACGAGGTCGCCGTACGGCACGAAGACCGTGGCCGTGGCCGGTGGCAAGACCACCTCGCATGCCTTCTCGACGCATCTGACCTCGATCGAGTCCGGCACCGTCGGCATCGACGCGTCGGCGACCGTCGACGGCGCTCCCACCACGATCACGACCGACCTGGCGTACCCCTCCGCGTACTGCGGCTGAGAAAGGAAGACACGTGGATCGCACACACATCGATGTCCCGCGCGCGTCAGGCCGCGCGCCGAGGACGAAGCTCCTCGCCGGCCTGGTCGGCACCGCCCTCGTGGCGGGCGCGGTCGGCGTGACCGGTCCGGTCGCCGCGCACGCGACCGAGCCCGCCTCGCTGGTGGCGTCGTACGACTTCTCGGAGACCGGCGGCACGGTGCTGCGCGACGTCTCGGGAGCCGGCCGCGACGCCGGTGTCGTCGGCGGCGAGGCGTGGCGCGGCGGATACATGCAACTCACCGGGGCGAACCACGTCAAGCTGCCCGACGGCCTCCTCGCCGGACGGAACGCCGCGACGATCGTCATCGAGACGAGCCCGACGGCGCTCTCGGGCAACAAGTTCCTGTGGAACGTGGGCGGGTCGGGTGACTCGTCGACGGGCCAGTTCTTCATCCAGCCCGTGGCGCCACGCGTCGCGATCTCGAAGACGAACTGGTCGGGCGAGCAGTCGGTCACGTCTCCGACGAAGCTCGTCCAGGGGCGGTGGCAGTCGGTCGCAGCCACGATCGCGAAGAACCCCGACGGCGCCACGTCGACGCTCTCGCTCTATATCGACGGGGCGCTGGTCGCGCAGAAGGCCGACTCCGCCGTCGCGCTCAGCGATCTGACGACGCACACCATGAACTTCATCGGCAAGAGCGCGTATAACGGCGACACGCTGTATCAGGGCGGCGTCTCGGCGTTCCGCGTGTACGACGAGGCGCTGTCGGCGGCCGAAATCGCGACCGCGTCGGCGACGGATGCCGCGGCCACCGCCCGCGAGGTGGCGAACGCGATCGACCTCGCTGCCGCCAACGTGCAGGATCTCTCGCAGGTCGAGTCCGACCTCGTGCTCCCGACCGCGGGCGGCGTGACGTGGACGTCGCAGCCTGCCGGCATCGTGGCCGCCAATGGGCAGGTGACCCGCCCCGCGGCCGACACGACAGTCACTCTCACGGCGACCGCGACGGTGCGCGCGCAGACCGCGACGAAGAGCTTCGAGGTCACGGTGCTGAAGGCCCCGACGGCCGCCGAGCAGGCGGCGCGCGCGGCCGAGACGCTGATGCTGCCGTCCGTGCTCGAGCAGGGCTACGCGCTCCCGGCGACCGCGCTCGGCCTGCCCGTCGTGTGGTCTCACGTGTCGGGTGCAGGCTCCGTCGTGGACGGGGCGATCGCCACCGGTCCGACCGAGGGATTCGCTGCAGCCCGGCTAGAGGCGGTCGTCGGCTCCGGCGCGGACGCCGCGACCACGCAGCTCGACGTGCGGATCGCCGAGACGGGCGCCTCGCGCCTAGCTGCGTACACCACGTCGAAGAACACCCGCGGCGGCGACGACCCCGAGGTCACGCGCACCGGCCACCTCGCCCTCAGCGCGGACGGCGCCACCTTCACCGCGCTGAACTCCGGAGCGGGAGTCGTCTTCCCGACGGTCAGCGGAATGACCGAGACGAACAACGGGACGAAGCGCTACCTCGCACAGCCGTACGTCTTCCGCCTGGCCGGTGACGAAGGCTTCGGCATGATCGCGCGCCGCACCTCCGACACGGGAGCGGCCGACGCATCCGGCGCACTCGTCTTCACGTCGCGGGATCTCGCGGACTGGACCGAGGCCGGATTCCTCCCGCTCCCCGGTCAGGGGGCGAGCGGTGCAGTGTCGGCGGAGTGGGACTCCCGCGTGAGCGCCTACCGCATCGCGTGGACGAGCACGTCCGGATCGACATTGACCGGGACCACTGCCGACTTCGGCTCGGTCGCCGCGGTGAAGATCGGCCAGCAGCCCGTCGGGCGAACGGGCACGATCGACGTGACGTACGCGGAGACCGCGTCGATCGTCCCCGTCACCGTGGCGGAGGCCCGCGTGGCCGAGCAACTGCTCGGGCGGGTGCGCAACACCGGTCTGCAGGCGCCGGAAGGCGCGACGATCACGGCGGGCGGCGAGGTCGAGCTGCCCGACACGGTGACCGCCGACTACTCCGATGGCGGCACGCACGACTTCCGCGTGGACTGGGACACGTCTGCGGTCGACCCGTCGACGCCGGGGGAGTACACGGTGACCGGAACGCTGAAGCCCACCGACACGATCTTCCCGCTGCTGCCGAACCGCGCCGATCCGCACGTCCTGCGGTACACGCTCCCGAGCGGCGAGAAGACGTGGCTCTACATCGCGACCGACGACAGCGGGCAGGACGAGTTCTTCATCCGCCAGGCCGACACGATCGCCGGCCTGGGGTCGGCATCCGACAACCGTATCCTCGGCTACGGGCTGTCGGGCACCAGCACGAACGCCCAGCTGTGGGCGCCCGAGCTGCACGTCGTGGACGGGGACCTGTACATCCTCTTCGCGGCCAACGCCAACAGCACCAACTCGTGGATGGGCGTGCAGTCGTACACCATGCGACTGAAGCCCGGCGGCAACCCGCTTGTCCGCGCCGACTGGGAGACCCCGCAGCGCGTGGTCGACGCCGACGGCCAGCCGCTGACGACGTACGGCACCGGGATCACGCTCGACATGACGCACTTCGAGGACGACGGCAGGGACTTCGTGGTCTGGTCGGAGCGGGTCGTCGCGCCTTCGACGGGCCCTGCGGTCCTGAAGATCGCCGAGGTCGTGCCGTCGACGGTAGGCCCATGGCGGCTCTCCAGCCCCCGGTCGACCATCGTCTACCCCGACAAGGGGTGGTCGACCAACACGTCGCCGGTCGCCGAGGGGCCGTTCGTGATCCAGCGCGACGGGAAGGTCATGATCACCTTCTCGGGCTCGAACATCGACTGGACGTACGGTGTGGGTCTCGCCACCGCAGCGTCGGGCGGCGACCTGCTCGATCCCGAGGCGTGGGACGTACGGGGCAACGCGATCTGGAGCTACGAGGGCGTCTTCTCGAACAACTGGGGCCCGGGGCACAACTCGTACACGTACGACGACGACGGCAACCTCATCAACGTCTTCCACGCGAAGGCGACGCAGAACGGCACGCGCGACTCCGGCGTCCGGATGGTCTACTTCCGCCAGGACGGCAGCCCGATTTTGGACATGACGGATGCCGAGTGGCTGGCGACCTCGAACCGCACGGTGACGACGACCGTGACGGTGACCGCTCCCGCGCTCGACGTAACTGCCTCGGTGGCGGCGCGCTGCGTCGCGGGCAAGGTCGTGCAGGTGCTGACCGTGACGAACGGGGAGGACGTGCCCGTCTCGGTGTCGGCCTCGGGGCAGTACGGGACCAAGACGTTCGCGGCGCTCGCTGCGGGGAAGAGCGCCTCCGCCTCCTTCACGACGCGCGCGGTGTCGGTGCCAGCGGGGTCCGTCACGCTCACCGCTGCGGCCACGATCGCCGGAACCCCGGTGACCCACACGACGGAGGTGACCACCGCACCCGCTTCGTGCGGGTGACCTGACCCGGCCGCGAGAGCGGCCGTCGCGACGCGCGCCGCGGGTGGGTCCCGACCCCGCGGCGCGCTGTCGCGCGCCTGCCGCGTCGAGGTCGTCCGGGCCGCAGCAGACGTGTCTCGGGGCCGCCCAGCAGGACTTCAGGCCTTCCACAGGACGAATGGCCACGATCCGTCCTGTGGGAGGACGGTTCTCCTGTTGAGGGATGCCGGAGCCTGCCCGTCAGCGGACCCGCAGCTCCTCCGGGAGCACCACGATGTCGACGAGCGCGCCGTTGCGCCAGACCGTCATCTCGATCCGGCGGCCGATGGCGCCCTCGACCATTCGGCGCTGCAAAGCTGTGGGGTTCGGGATGGGCGCGCCATCGAGCGAGAGCACGATGTCTCCGACGCGGGCGCCCGCGACAGCGGCGGGGCTGTTCGGGATCACCGAGACCACCTGCATCCCCACCCGCGAGCCCGCTTTCATCGCGACCTCCGGACCGAGAGGGACGGTCGAGCCTGCGACACCCAGCCACGCGCGGCGCACGCGGCCGGCAGTACGCAGGGCGTCGATGATCTCGCGCGTCGTGGCGTTGATGGGTACCGCCAGGCCTAGTCCGATGCCGGCGACCGCCGTGTTGACGCCGATCATGCGCCCTGCGCTGTCCGCCAGCGCACCGCCGCTGTTGCCCGGATTCAGCGCGGCGTCGGTCTGGATGACCTCGTCGATCACCCGCCCTGCGCGCGTGGGCAGCGACCTGCCGAGCGCCGAGACGATGCCGGCGGTCACGCTCCCCGAGAACCCGTGCGGATTGCCGAGCGCAACCACCAGCTGCCCCACGCCGAGAGACGTCGCGTCCCCCATCCGCACCGGCGGCGGCGTGGATCCCTCCGCGTGCAGCACGGCAAGGTCTGAGAGCGGATCGGACCCGACGACCGTCGCGGCCGCCTCGGTGCCGTCATGGAACGCGAGTTCTACAGCATCCGCACCCTCGACCACATGCGCGCTCGTGAGCAGGTGGCCCTGCTCCGTGATGACCGACGCGCTGCCGGCGCCGACGCCCTGTGGCGTGCGCACACGCACAGAGGCGACCGACGGCATGAGTGCCTGCGCGACGCGCATGACTGTCGACGAGTACGCGTCGAGCGCTTCCTGATCGTCCACGTCACCAGTGTCTCCGCGTGACGGATGCCGCGGCTCGAGTTCGCGCACGGCGGACAGCGGTCGGCGCCGCCCGCGCGTCGGCTCACCGCCGAGCAACCCGGTCGCGGTCAGCTCGATGGCTCTTGCCACGACAGGCGCGGCTCGAGCTCGAGGTAACGGGCATAGCGGGTCGCGGCATCCTGAATCGCGTCCTTCTCGGCGGAATCGAGGGGTCGCAGCGCGCGAAGCTCGAACGTCACGGCTCGCGTCGTGACCCCGCGCTTCATGCCGGCGACGAGCTGACCGTCGACGAGGGCCATGCCGATCGCGGTCTCGCGGCCCCGGGAGGCGAGGCCGTCGGCGTCGAGTGCCCAGCGAGAGTCCTGGTAGCCGCGGTACATCTCGTCCAGCACCTGCAGCAGGTGGCCGCGTGGCGCAGCGGATGACGGTGGCTCGCCCGGGGCGTGCCAGTAGGTCCGTCCGTCGTGCTCGAACGACCCCAGCCGGTCCGCCGCGCCGGCTAGCCCTCGGCGCACGTCGGTGAGGGTGAGCGTTGCCCAGTAGGCCAGGTCGCGCTCCGTCGCCGGGCCGTGAGAGGTGAAGTACCGCAGGGCCAGCTCGACGAGCGCCTCGTCTCGATCCAGGCGCCGTGGCGTGCGGACCCGGTCGGAGAAGAGCGCGTAGGTGTGCTCGCCGTCACGGGGCGCACCGCTGCAGATGAGGGCGTGCAGCTCGAGGTGCCCGGCCAAGAGCATGAGCTGCATCCCGGTGAGGGTGTGTCCGCGCTGCGCGAGCGATTCGGCGAGCTCAGCGCGCGTCCGGTCGGGCGACTCGGCGAGCACCTCGAGCACGGCGTCGGTGAGTGCGGCCAGTCGCTCCTTGACGGGTACGAGCTGCTGATCGATCGTGGGCAGCACCCTGTCACGGGTCAGCTCGATCAGCCACAGGGCATCATCGGCGTGCACGTAATGCCACGTGGGTCGCAGGACGTGGGTTCTCAGTACGCGCCCGCTCGTGAGCAGCTCGGCGAGGTCCGCCTGGTGGGGTTTCTTCGTACGAGTGGCCACGGCCCAGGCCGACTGCGACGGGTTCTCGGCCTGGACGGCGAGGAGGGACCGGACGACCTGCTCGGCTCCGTCGACCGGGGCAGCAAGGTGCTGCGAGCGCAGGCGCCAGCGGGCGATGTCACGATCGGTGAGCACACGACGAGCGTAGGGGGTGGCTCCGACGCCGAGGCGTGGTGGGCTCGGCTCGACCGGTCACCGCCGCCGCTGGTAGATGGTGACGAGGACGCCGTCGCCGTACGTCGTCGCCTCGGTGAGGTTCCAGGCGCTCTTGTCGGGCGTCTCACCCCAGAGGATGCGGCCGTACCCGAGAGTGACGGGGAAGGTCATCAGATGGAGTTCGTCGACCAGGTCCGCGGCGAGAAGGCTCTGGACGAGTCGGATGCTGCCGGCCACCGAGATCTCGCCCTCGATCTCGTGCGTGAGCCACGACACCTCCTCGCGCAGGTCGCCCCGAAGCACCGTCGTGTTCGTCCAGTCCGGGTTCTCGAGCGTGCTCGAGAAGACGAACTTCGGCATGCTGTTGTACTTGTCGGCGAGCTCGCCCTCGTACTGCGGCCACGCGCTTGCGAAACCCTCATAGGTGACCCGCCCGAGCAGCAGCGCCGAGGCCTGGAGCGATTCGAGTTCCTTGAAGCGCTCGCCCTCTGCGCCTCTGTCGAATTCGAAGCTCCAGTTCGGGTAGCGGAACTCTTCGCCTCCGGGCGCCTCCACGACGCCGTCGAGCGAGATGAATTCGGTGACGACGATCTTGCCCATGTCAGTTCTCCCGGATGAAGTCGCGCAACGCCTCGGCGAGGACGTCGGGGGTGGTGCTGTGGTTCTTGCCCGGCACCGCGCGCAGGGTCGCGGTCGGCAGCGCTTCCGCGACGGCACGTGCTCCCGCCTTGAGCGCCGGCCAGGTGGCGTCGCCGTGCATCACCAGGACGGGGACGTCGATACGCCCCCACAGGTCACGCGCGAGCGGATTGCCCGACATAGTGTCGCCCACCTGGCGGCCGTCGTACGCGATGGTCGGCGCGATCGCCTCGAGCTTCGCCCAGGCGTCGCGATCCTGCTGCACGCCCGGCACCATGTCTTCGGGCAGGCCGACGGCGGCCGTCAGGAACAGCGCGACCGCGTCGCCCGGCCGTCCGGCCGCGACCGCGGCATCCAGGCGTTCGACGTAGTCCGTCGGCAGGGGAGGGCGCGAGTCGTCCACCACGACGGGCGGCTCGAACACGGCCAGGCGCGCGACAGGAACGCCGGACTGAGCGGCGTTCAGCGCGAGCAGCCCGCCAGACGACCACCCGAACACGGTGGCCGGCCGGCCGCCGCCGGCCTGCTCGATGATCGCGGTCAGGTCCTCGAACTCGCGCTCGACGGCGTACGGAGCGGTGTCGCCGCTCTCACCACGACCTCGGCGGTCGTAGTTGATGACGCGGTACTCGTCGGCGAGCAGCTCCGCCGTGGCCGAGTTCTCGGGAGTGGTCGCGCGGTACGCGGTCGCGCCGTCGATGATGATGATCGGGTCGCCCTCGCCCCACGCGCTGTAGGCGATCTCGGTGCCGTCTGCCGACGTGACTGTGCCATCGAACATGGCGTCGGTTCCTTTCGGTGTGGTTCGCGCGGTGTTCCACCGCGTCGCGACCACGCTACGAAGAGGGCAGATCGCGGGTCTTGTACAGAAGCGACAGTGGGTCCGCGGCATCCGGCTTCTGCAGCTGCGTCGCGGTGCGACCGATGAATCGCTGCAGCGCCTTGGCCAGATGCGGCTGATCGAAGAACCCGAGTTCGTGCGCCACGTGCGCCGCTGGAATCCCCTCGCCGATCAGCAGCGCGGCTTGGCGTGCGCGCTCGATCTGCCGGATCGCCCCCGCCGTGAGGCCCGTCGACGCCGCGACCCGCCGCTGGACGGAGCGGGTTCCGACCCTGGCAACGCCACCCCAGACGACGTCGTCGACGAGGGGATCGCGCACGATAACGCCGGCGCGCACGAGCTTCTGCACCAGCTGCTCGGCGTTGTCGAAGTCGGGGATCTCCCACTCCGCACCCCGGAGCACGAAATGGCGCCCGTGCGTGTAGGGGCTCTCGGCTCCGGAGTCGACGAGCCCGCGGGCCGGCAGGTGCGGCATGGACGTGCCGTGGGCGAAGGTGATCCCGAACGACTCGGAGTCGCCCTCGATTTCCACCGACGTGGGCCCCGTCTCGGGGCCGCGCGCCGCGGCGTGCATGACGCCACGGTCCTCCCAGAACACCAGCTCCCACGTGGACGTCGCGACCGACGTCATCAGACCGGACCCGCTGGTGCGGCCTCGCCAGATTCGCGAGACGTACGGGGAGTCGGACTCGCGATGCTCGCTCTCGATCGCCATCCGCACCCCCTACCTCGCGAACAGCCTGCCACCACCCCCGCGAGGGTGGGGCGCTTTCGGGGAGCGTTGCGCGGTGAAGCCCCCATGCGCCCACTGGCACGATGAGGGACCCGAACGGGGGCGGCGGGGTGCGAGTTGTGGCCTCTCGCGCTCGGCCACGGCGGACACGAGGATGTCGGTATGAGCGATGAGCAGAACGTCGTCCGAATGTGGCGCGGAGTCGTCCGCACTGCGGATCGCGACGAGTATGTCGACTATGTCGAGCGCACCGGCGTCGAAGAGTACCGCTCGACGCCGGGCAATCGTGACGCGTGGACACTGACGCGCGAACTCCCGGACGGGCTGACCGAGATCATGACGGTCTCGCGCTGGGACAGTCTCGAGAGCATCCGGGGCTTCGCGGGAGACGACATCGAGAAGGCGGTGTACTACCCCGAAGACGATCGCTTCCTGGTCGAGCGGGACGACACCGTGCGCCACTACGTGCAGCGCAGCTGACCGGCGCCTCTATCGAGGATCCCGTTGCGGGCGACGCACGGAAGGGAGAGAGTGGGCTCGCCTGAGCGGCGGAGACCGGCGCCTCGACGGAGTCGAACGTTAGAGGGTCCCTGAACGAGCTAGCTGAGCCTCGACGGCGCGCGAGCGCGGCCCCCGTAGGGAAACCGTCACTGCTCGCTCAAGCGGTCACCAAGTCACCCCTCAGCGGGTCGCGGGCGAGTCGCCGACTCAGGGTCTCCGCCGCACAGCCGAGCCGCCCTGCAATCCAATATCGCAAGACGAGCGCATTCTCGCGATAGGCATTGACGAGCGTCACGATGTCGGGAGTCGGGTTGTCGGCGTGCTTCACTCCCATATAGGAGAGGCGGGATCGCTCCTTCCAGGCGTCGACGTCGGGAACTGGCACGAAGGGCATGTCAGCGAGAATCGCCTCCATCGCATCGTTGTAGGTGATCTGTCCTCGCGCGTTCAGCTTGGAGCCATTCGCACCGTCGCTGGCAAGCTGAAAACCGAGCGCCTCCAGGGCGATACCGGTCTGAGCGACACGCGTCTCCACGAATAGGCCCCTCTCGTCGATGATCCCTATGAGCGGCAGCAGAGCGCGCTCATACTTGGACCGCAGGCGCAACCAGCGCTGCACGCCGGCTGCGCCAATATCTGCGAATTTGAACAGGAATGTGACGTCCGGTGGCGCGGTCTCGGCGAGGCGAAGGCGGTGGGTGACGACCTCCGACCACACCATGATCTCGTTCCCACCGTCTGCCGGTTTTTCGTGGCGATTCGGCTGCTCTGCGACTCCAACTTCGATGCGAGAGAATCCGAACTGTTTCCACGCGGACAGCGACAGCAGGTCTTGAAGGGCCCGGTGGGGGGCAAGGAGCCCGTCCCACGCCTCGGGTCGTCTGGAGGTCGTCGCGATCTGGATGACGTCGTGGGTCGCGATGGTTCCTGGTGCTGGGACGCTGGACCGCCAACTGGGCTCGAGGGTCAGGTTCTTGTTTCTCGCGAGTGGCTGCGCCGCTGGCGAGCGCATGGTGATGGTGTACTCGAGCGTGCGATTCGCCTCGTCGCTCTTCACCTCGGCTCTGCGACTACTGATCCCAGTCCACTCAGCTAGCCCAGTCAACTCGGTGCGGACGCCGTTGACCCTCTCGAAGTTGGCCCAGCTTCGGCCTCCCAACACGGCGTACTCTGCAACGACTCGCCCGAAACCTGCCCCGTTCGAGCTGAACGATGCCGCGTCCTGTCGACACCCGATGAGGCTGACGTGTCCGCGGTGGTCGTTGAACAGCAGGCTGGAGGGCGGCGTGTAGCGAAAGCGAGTGCGGTCGGGATCGTCCCCGTACTCCACGCCCGAGGAGAACCATCGACCGTATGGGTCGTCACGCTCGAACATCCCCTTCGTCGGGATGGTGAGCTGGATCGCCTCGTCGGTGCGCTCGAGCATGACTGCAATCTCTGGAGTGTCCGGATCACCGTCCACCATCCACCCGATGCGCGGTGTCCCCTCGACGAGAATGTTGCTACTCACGAGTATCCCCTTGCTCCAGCAATCAATGACGTGAATACGGTAGCGAGCAGGGCTGACGCAACACGTCGCAGAACGACTTGGCCGCCACGAGCGGAGCGGCCAAGTCCATACCACTACTCGTATCGACCCAAGGTTTCGGTCGCTAGCGGAAAGATGTCCGTCGAGGGCATGAGCCGTCCAGTAAGAGTCCGGTTGCTCCCTACCAGCGTGCGACGGAGCATCGTCGGATCTTGGAAAGGCTGGGACGGTAAGACGATCGTGGCGTTCACAGACGGTAGTCGATGGCAGCAGTCGGAATACCACTATGAGTACCACTACGCCTACCGACCGCAAGCATTCCTTGTCGATGAAACCGTCTTCGTTGAGGAGATGTCGAAGCCGGTCCGGGTACGCCGACTCCGTTGACGCCACCCAGGCGCGTACATTGCTTTCGTGCCAGCGCTGGCGCACGAGGGACGGTGCCCAACCGCGCGGCATTCGCGTAGGCCGCTCTCGGCCAGCACGCCGCTGAACGGGATGCTCGTTTACCCCGCGCGATGGTTCCGTACTCGTCGGCGCCACAAACGAGCAGGCTCACGGACCTAGCCAACGCTGTTCGACTGATGCGACAACCCGTGACCACCTGCGAGCCCGCGGCGACCGCACCGCAAGCACAAGGAAGCGCCCCGCCGGTTCGGGTCCGGCGGGGCGCTCCTCAACGCGATGCGACCACCTCGGTCAGCCGCAGCTGGCCCCCGCGTACGACGCGGAGGCCTCGGCTGACTCCTCACCCGCGGTCGCGACCAGGTTCACGGTCCCAGCGGGAATCGACGCCATACGCGTCGCGAACGCAGCGGACGAGGTCTTCCCGGGCTGCACAGCTCCGACGTTCTTCGTGCCGTACGGCGTTGTCAGCGTCACGCTCACCGGCACGTCGGCGTCGTTCGTCGTGCGCACCACGAGCGTGACCGTGCCGGCCACGCACCGCGTGTCGACGGTCACCGTTACCGGCGGGGCAGCGGCGGTCACGACCACGTCGGCCGTCACGGTGACCGCGGTCGAGCTGTAGAGCTGCCGGTCCGGCGCATTCCACGCGGTGGATCCGCCTGCGCCCACCCACTGGTTGAGGTTCGCGCCGATCGTGCGCACCGTGCCGGTGGCCTGGTACGTGCCCGGCGCCGCGGTGTTGACGTCCGACAGGTTCCACGTGACCGGCTGCGACGAAGTGCCACGGCCGTACGCCAGCACCACCTCTGCTTCCGTGGGAAGCGCCGAGCGCACAGCGTCCTCGGTGGCACCCGCCTCGACCTCGACCGCCCCGAGGTCGCCCGAGACGGCGGACGCGGCATCCGCTGTTCTGATCTCGTCGTACTGCGCCTTCGTGAGCCCGACGATGCCGCCGTGTTTGGTGCTCGGCGCCATGAGGAAGCTGCTCGAGACCAGCTGCGTGAAGCCGGCGTCGAGGTTCGTCGTCTGCATCGGCCGGTAGCCGGTCGACGGGATGACATCGACGTAGAGGTACCACTTGTCTTCACCGTGGCGCTGGAAGATCGCAGGACCCTCGACTCCACCGGCGTTGCCGCCGGCCCACTCCGCGCCGATGCGCGTCTGCAGCTGCGTCCACGTCGCGGCGGGCTTCCACCACTCCGTTGCCGCGGTCGACTCCAGGTAGATGCCCTTGCCGGCCGAGTTGTCCTTCGTGATGCGGTACGTCTTGCCGTCGTTCTGGATGATCGTGGTGTCGATGGTGTTGCCGCCGGCGTCGATGAAGACCCCGCCGTACTCGTACGTCTCCTGGGTGAAGTCGGGCGTGGCGCCCCACAGGATGCGCGAGTACGACGAACCGGTGTGCTCGGCGTTCGTGTACAGGTTCGAGGACCAGTACACGACGAAACCGCCCTGCCCGGGACCGTAGTAGTCGGGCACCCAAGTCGCCTCGGGAGCCCACGCCATGCCGAACTCGCCGACCTTCGCGCCGCCCGAGAGGGCGACGTCGAACTGACGTAGGTCGCTCCACGTCACGAGGTCCTTCGACTCCCACACGTTCAGCTTCGTGCTGCCCTTCGAGCTCCAGTAGCACCACTCCATGCAGCCGGTGACGCCGCGGTCGCCGCCGAAGACGCGCAGGTCGGTCGCGATGATGTAGTACGTCTGGGTCTCGGGGTTGTACGTCAGGTAGGGGTCGCGGACGCCGGTCGTGCCGAGGTCGGACGCGAGGATCGGCTTGCCGCCGTTGAGCGGGTCCCACTGCTCGGGGTTGTCGCCGCGCGATACGTCGAGGTAGATCTTCTCGGCGTAGCCCGCCGAGTCCTCGATGAAGTGCACCATCGCGTAGCCGAACGCGTCGCCCGGAGCCGCCTCGGGCTTCACGGTCACGGGCACCTGGCGGGTGGCCGTCGCGCCGCGCACGGTGGCGGTGGCCGTCAGCGTAGTCTGCAGCGGCGCCTCACCCGCGGCGGGCTGCTCGGCGGTCGCGGTGACGCCGTCGGCGCCGATCGTGATCGCGGGATCGCTCGACGACCACGACACGCGGCCGCCATACGTGGGCAGGGTCGTCGTCGCCTCGTCGAACGTGATCGCTGCGACGCCGTCGGCGAGGGCCTCGGCGGCCTGCTGGTGCGAGGACGCGTGGATCGCGGCATCCGTCATCGAAACATCGTTCACCTCGGCGGCCGTGAGCGCGCGGTCGTACACGCGGAACGTCGACACCTCGCCCTTGTACATCGGGTCGGGGTAGGGGGCGCGGCCGATCGCGTTGAGCGTCTGGTTGGTGATGGATGCCGGGGTCAGGGCTGTGTTCGAACGCGCGACCTGCACGCCATCGACGTAGAACGTGATGTGCCCTGCGGCGCCGTCGATCACCGACGTCAGGCTGTACCAGCGATCGGCGTCGAGCGCCGTGCCCGAGCGGGCGTTGACCTCGCCGCCGCCACCCGTCGCAGTGATGCTCGTGCGCGGATTGTCGCGCACGGAGGCGAAGTAGTACTGGGTCGTCGAGTCGCTGCCGATGTTCCAGAGGAAGTTCCAGTTGTTCTTCATCGACGCGTCGAGCTTCGTCTCGATCGTGACGGTCGCCGACGTCTTGCCGCTGAGCACGTTGTCGGGCAGGCGCACCCAGTTCGCGGTCGTGCTGGTCTTGGCGCCGCCCGCGAAGACGAGCGACGAGCCCGTCCACTGGGCGTCTGTGCCGTTGACGACCGTGGCGGCGGCACCGCCCCCGACGCGGTTCGGGATGCTGGCGCCCGAGGTCTGATCGAAGATGTACTCGGCGAGCAGCCCGTCGGTGGGGGCGGAGGTGGTGGCGCCCGCCGCCGCGGAGCCGCCGAGTGGGACGAGGCCTGCCGCGATGAGGGCCGCGCCGACGAGCGTCGCGAGCACGCGGCGGCCGCGCGGAACGGTTTCAGCGGGTGTCGAACGAGGGGTGGGAATCACTCCAGCTCCTTTGCTGTGCGCGTCCGGATCGGTGCGCGGGGAAGCGCGGACGTCGCGCCGTTCGGTGATGTTAGCGCTCACGTAGTCGTTCCGACAAGCGTCTCTTGTCGATAACGAAGCCTTGACACGACTTCCCGGTTCGCGCTAACAATGGTCGCGACCTGATAGCGCTAACAGCATGAGCGCGGCCGGGAGCAGGACGAAGGAGCCCTGACGCCATGAAGAATCTCCGCAGAGCACTCGCGCTCGCGACCGTGGCCGCTGTGGCTGCCACCGGCCTCGCGGTCGCCACGCCGGCGGCAGCATCCGCCGCCCCTCTCTCGATCGAGTCCGCCAAGGTGCTCGACCTGCGTTTCGACGGCGATCTGACCGATGCCGGGCCCCATGCCGCAACGGTCACGATGCAGAAGGGCTCCGCCGCGTACGGCACGGGCATAGACGGGCAGGCCTTCGACCTCAACGGATCCAACGCCCTCCGACTCGGCACCGCCGCCTACCTGCAGCCCGCCGACCTCACGGTGTCGTTCTGGTTCAAGCCCCACGCGACCATGACGGGCGAGCAGGTCTTCGCCTGGAGCAAGCTCGCCTACAACTCTCCGGGGTGGTACCTCACGAGCGAGAGCGACGGCTCGCCGCTCGTGCTGTCGGTGGGCCCGGCCTCGGGCCAGCCGTACAAGGTCGCCGTCGACACCGCTCGCGCCGGGTTCTTCCCCGCCGGGCAGTGGACCCACGTCGTCGTGACCTACGACCAGGCCACGAAGGACGTGCACTTCTACCGCAACGGCGTGCGCCAGATCTCGACGGTGAAGTACCCGGCCACCGGCACGGCGACGGGCGCGATCGTCGGAGAGAGCACGACCGTGAAGACGCTCGGCTACAACGGTCCGCAGTACAACGGTGCCCACGCCAACGGCCTGCTCGACGACTACACGCTCTACAACGGCGTCGCCACGATCGCGGACGTGGTCTCGCTGACGCAGTCGAACGACCCGTCGTTCGACCCGAAGACCGTGGCGCAGAACGCACTCGACGCCGTGTCGGTGCCGACGACGGTGACCGCCGACTTCGGAGTGCCGACGGATGCCGCGAACGGCGCGACGATCTCGTGGACGTCGTCCGACCCCGACGTCATCTCGCTCGATGGTGGCGCGGCGACGGTGACCCGGCCGTCGGGGGCTGCCGCGACTGTCACGCTCACGGCCACGGCTGTGTACGGCGGGAGCGACCCGGTGACGAAGACGTTCGAGGTGGAGGTGCCGCAGGAAGGGGCATCCACCTCCATCTATCTCGAGGCGACCGAGCTCGACCAGGTGCTGCTCGAAGACCCCTACCTGGTCAACGGCAACCAGAAGATGATCGAGTACCTCCTCAGCCTCGAGCCCGAGCGCTTCCTGCACGCGTTCTACACGAACGCCGGGCTCACCTCGACGGCGACGCCCTACGGCGGATGGGAGCGCACGAGCGGCACCCGCTTCCAAGGTCACTTCTTCGGGCACTACATGTCGGCGCTGTCGCAGGCGTACGCGACGACGACGGAGCCGGCCACGAAGGCGGCGCTACTCGCGAAGCTCACGACCGCCGTCGACGGGCTCAAGCAGGCCCAGACCGCGTATGCGGCCAAGGACCCCGCCAACGCCGGGTACGTCTCGCCGTTCGCGACCACCGTGCTGCCCAGCGGCGGCGGCGGACTGCTCGTGCCGTTCTACAACCTCCACAAGGTGCTCGCCGGCCTGCTCGATGCCCACGAGTACGCACCGGCGGATGTCTCGGCCAAGGCGCTCTCGGTGGCCGGCGGCTTCGGCACGTGGGTGCGGGACTGGGCGGGACGTCAGGCGAACCCCGCGACGATCCTGGGCACCGAGTACGGCGGCATGAACGAGGCGCTCTACGAGCTGTACTCGATCACCGAGAACCCGGCGCACAAGCGCGCGGCCGAGTACTTCGACGAGACCACGCTCTTCCAGGCGCTCGCGGCGGGGCAGGACGTGCTCGACGGCAAGCACGCGAACACGACGATCCCCAAGCTCGTCGGTGCGCTCAAGCGCTACACGGTGTTCACCGACAACCCGCACCTGTACGCCACGCTGACGGCGGCAGAGAAGGCGAACCTCGGGATGTACCGCGCGGCTGCCGAGAACTTCTGGCAGATCGTCGTCGACGATCACACCTACGCCAACGGCGGCAACAGTCAGTCGGAGCACTTCCACGGGCCCGACGAGCTGCATGAGCACGCGACCAACGGCACCACCTCGGGCTACGGCGAGAACTCCACGTCCGAGATCTGCAACGAGTACAACATGCTCAAGCTGACCAAGGCGCTGTTCCAGGTCGCGCCCGATGTGAAGTACGCCGACTTCTACGAGCACGCGTACATCAACGCGATCGTCGCGCAGCAGAACCCCGAGACCGGCATGATGACGTACTTCCAGCCGATGCAGGCCGGGTACGCGAAGGTCTTCGGCCGTCCCTACGACGAGTTCTGGTGCGACCACGGCACCGCGACCGAGAGCTTCACGAAGCTCGGCGACTCGATCTACTTCCGCAAGGGCGACTCGGTCTACGTGAACATGTTCCGTTCGTCGGTCTACACCGACGAGGCGCACAACCTGCGGCTGACCCAGACGGCCGACGTCCCCGCCGATGAGACGGTCACCTACACGGTCGAGGCCATCGACGGGCAGTCGCTCGCCGGCGGCACGACGCTGCGGCTGCGCGTGCCCGGATGGGTCGCCGGCACGCCGACCCTCGAGGTGAACGGCGTCGCGCAGGACGTGGCGGCCCTGACCGAAGACGGCTACGTCGTCGTCGAGGTCGCCGCGGGCGACGAGCTCACCTACGTGCTGCCGGCCGAGGTGCGGGTGATCGACGACACCGAGAACCCGAACTGGGTGGCCTTCGCCTACGGTCCTGTGCTGCTGGCAACCGAGCTCAACCGCGAGAACGTCGACGCGACCTACGTCGCCGGCGTGCTGGTGCGCATGAGCGTCGCCGACAAGACGGTGAGCAACGACATCGTCACGGCCGACGCCGAGGGGTTCAAGTCGAACATCGCCGAGAACCTGGTGCGGATCGAGGACGGACCGAACGCGAACGGCATCGAGACGATGCGCTTCAGATTCCAGAATGCGGATGCCGCAACGAACGCGCTGACCTTCGAGCCCTGGTACTCGCTGTACGGCGCGCGCTACGCGATCTACATGGACCTCATCGAGCCGGACTCGCCGCAGGCGCAGGAGCTCATCCTCAAGCGCAAGCAGCAGCAGCGCATCGAGGAGACCACGATCGACTCGCTGACGTCGTTCGACAACAACAACAGCGAGGCCGACAAGAACCACAAGTTCAACAAGTCCGCCGTCGGCGTCTGGCTCGGCGAGCCGTACCGCGACGCCCAGACCGCGGCGGACGCGTTCTTCCAGTACGACATGATCGTCGACCCGTCGCTGCCGAAGAACCTCCTCGGGGTGCGCTACTTCGGCGGCGACAACGGCCGCACATTCGACGTCTACGTCAACGACGTGCTCCTCAAGCACGAGCGGATCACGAATGCGGCGGGGTCGAACACCTGGTACATCCAGTACGACGAGATCCCGGCATCCGTCATCGCCGGAATCGAGGCGCGCGACAGCTACAAGCGCAACCAGGCGGGGGAGTACGTGCTCGACGAGGACGGGCAGAAGATCCCGGTCGTGACGGTGCGCTTCCAGAGCAACGGCACCAGCTACGTCGGAGGCGTCTACGGCGTCTACATCGCGTCGAAGACGACATTCGACACCGAGGCGGAGCTCTCGAAGCTCGAATTCGCGGATGCCGAGCTCGAGCCGCAGCTGACCCCCGGGGTGTACGAGTACACGGCCACTGTCGCCGCCGACGCGACGACGGTGACGTTCGACGCCGATCCCGCCGTCCCGAGCGGGCTCGTGCACGTCGGCGAGGTGCTCATCGACGACACGCTGCCCCGAACGGTGGCGCTCGACGAGGGGAGCGAGCCGACGGTGCTGACGCTCCGCACGACGGCCCAGGACCACACCACGAGCGCGACGTATCGCATCGAGGTCGTGCGCGCGGCGCCGGAGCCCGCGCTCGAGGTGACCGCGACGGCGACCACGCGGTGCGTGGCGGGGAAGGCGACCCTCGTGGTGAAGACGCACAACGCGTCGGAGCACCAGGTCGCGCTGTCGATCGCGACGCCTTACGGCTCCAAGCAGGTCGGCGCCCTGGCTGCGGGTGCGACCACATCGAGCGCGTTTGCGACACGTCTCGCTCAGATCGAGGCGGGAGAAGCGTCGGTGACGGCGACCGCTGTCGTCGGCGGTCAGCAGATCGAGGCGGTCTCGACGGTCGCGTTCGCCGCCGCCTCGTGTCAGTGAAATCAACCTTGTTTCCGCTAACAGTTCTCGGTAACATCAAGCGGGAGAGCCCGTCGATCCGCAGTCGGATCCGTATGCGAAGGTGCAAGATGCTCGAGCAGATTCCCCTTTCGGCTGGGGCTGGGAAGCGTGCGAGACCCGAAGGCCGGACGGTCCGGTCGCTCGCGAATTCGGACGGCGCTGCTGCCGGCCGGGGATTGGAGAGGAACGCATGAACAAGAAGGGCCTGCTGGTCCGCACGGCGGTCGGCGTCGTCGGAAGCGTGATGCTGATCGGCGTCGCGGGTGCCGCGATCGCGGAGGAGATCGGTGAGGGCGAGGATGTCGCCGTCAACGTCGAGATCACTCCCGAGGAGCCTGTCGGCGCGCTGACCATGTCGGTCGCGAGCGACTCGACGACGCTGACCGAGGGAGAGGCGCCGGCCGAGGGCGTGCGCCAGTTCAACGGCGCGCTCCCGACCGTCACCGTCACCGACGACCGCGAGACCGTGCCCGAAGGCGTCTTCTGGTACGTGACCGGCCAGTCGTCGTCGTTCTCGACGACCGCCGGCGACACCATCACCGCGGACCACCTCGGGTGGGCGCCGCGCCTGCTCACCGAGGCCCCCGAGGGCGAGGTCGCCGAGGGTCCGGTGGTCGACACCGTGATCGACGGCGGTGCCAACGGCGTCGGCCTCACCGGCGAGGAACTCCTCGCACTGAGCCTCGACTCCGGCGACGCACGCCCGACGGGCTCCTGGTCGGCGAACGCGGACCTGTTCCTGAAGACGCCGTCCGACGTCGCGCCGGGCAGCTACTCGGCCACGCTGACGCTGACCCTGTGGGAGGACGCGTACTGACGCGCCAGCGACGGAATCGTGTTGAATCGGGTCGGGGCCGCGCACGCACGGCCCCGACCCTGACGTCTGGACCCGCACTTGCCCCAACTGCCGAACCGCACCTCTGCGATCAGCCGGCTGCTGCTCGCGGCAGCGCTCGTGACGACGCTCGCGTCGGCGAGCGCTCCGGCGTTCGCCGACGACACCGAGGGCGCCGGAGATCAGCCGACCGTCCGCTGGTCGGTCACGCCGGCCGACGAGAGTGGACCTGACGGCCGCACCGCCGTCGAGGTCGACGTCGACCCGGGCGAGACGGTGTCGGACCACTTCGCCGTGCGCAATGTCAGCGACGACGAGGTGACCTTCCAGCTGACCGCGGCGGACGGCTTCTACACCCGAACCGGCCGCTTCGACATCCTGCCCGCCGACCAGGAGTCGGTGGACTCCGGCACGTGGATCTCGATCCCCGACGAGGTCACCGTCGGCCCAGGCGCGACAGTCGTGGTGCCGTTCGAGATCGCCGTGCCCGACACCGCCGAGCCTGGTGACCACGCGGCCGGGATCACGGCGTCGGTGCTGTCGGTGCAGACCGGCGAAGGCGGCACGAGCGTCGGCGTCGAGAGTCGCGTCGGCTTCCGTGTGCTCACCCGCGTGACCGGCGAGATCGCGCCGGCGGCCGCCGTGACCGATCTCACCGCGTCGTATGCGCTGTCGTGGAACCCGTTCCGGCCCGGCGAGGTCACGGTGACCTTCGACGTCGTCAATGAGGGCAACACCCGGCTGATCGCCGAGGGCGTCGTCGAGGCCGGCGGACAGAACGTCGTCTTCCCGGCCGAGGACGGCATCCGTCAAGAACTCCTCCCCGGTGACACGCGCACGCTGACCGCCGTCGTCGAGGACGTGTGGCCCCTGTTCGTCGTGCCGGCCACCGTCACCCTCGCGCCGACCGTCGTGACGATGGACGGCGAGAGTTCGACGCTCGCCCCTGTCGTGGCGAGCGTTCCGGTGTGGGCGGTGCCGTGGCCGCAGCTCATCATCCTGGCGGGCATCGCGCTCGTGATCTGGGCCGTGCTGCGCGGGCGCGCACGCTCGCGCCGCCGGGTCGAGGCGCTCGTGGCGGAGGCGCGGGAGGCCGGTCGCCGCGAGGCCGAGAAGGTGGACGCGCCATGACGCGTCCGCGCACGTCCTTCGCGGCTCTCGTCACCGCCCTCGCCCTGGCCGGCACCACGCTCTTCGCCCCCGGGCTTCCCGCCGCCGCCGTCGAGCCCGATCCCGACCCCGACTCCGACGTGGCGATCTCGGTCGAGATCGCCCCCCTCGACTGCACGTGGCCCCCGGGCAAGCCGGACAAGCCCGGAAAGCCGGACAAGCCCGGTAAGCCGGACAAGCCGGGTAAGCCGGACAAGCCCGGCCACGCCGGCCAGCCCGGCCCGCCGACCGATCCGTGCCACCCGGGCAATCCCGACAACCACCCCGGCAAGCCGGACAAGCCCGGTAAGCCGGACAGGCCCGGTAAACCGGATAAGCCCGGAAAGCCGGATAAGCCCGGAAAGCCGGACAAGCCCGGCAAGTCCGACGCCTCGGCATCGAGGGCCGCCGCGGGAACTGCGCCCAGCGACACCTTCGTCCACGGGGCTGTCGCGGTCGGTTCGGCGCTGGCCGGTCCGTACTGGCTGCTTCTGGGTCCCGCCGTGGCGTCGTCGTTCTCGGGCGAGCCCGCCCTCTACGATGTGCACAGCGAGAGAGCGAGGTGATCGGCCGTGTCAGATCAGGCGACACGAGGCTGGCAGCGTCCCAGCATCTATGACGTGGCCAAGCAGGCCGGCGTCTCGCACATGACCGTCTCGCGGGTGCTGAACGGGCACCCGAACATCCGCGAATCGACGCGCGAGCGGGTGCTGCGCGCCATCGACGAGATGAACTACACGCGCAGCTCGATCGCTCGCGCCTTGGCCACGCGGCGCGCGATGCGCATCGGCGTGCTCGTCGACAGCCCCGTGCAGTGGGGGCCCAACAGCACGCTGCGCGCCATCGAGAGCGCCGCGCGCGACGCCGGGTATGCGATCAGCGCGTTCTCGATCTCGGACGACGAGGAGTCGCAGATCGACACCGGCGTGGTCGAGCTCGTGACGCAGGGCGTCGACGCGCTGTGCGTCATCGCACCTCGCGCGTCGTCGCTCGACCTGCTGCGCCAGCAGAGCACGGGCCTTCCGACCCTCGTCATCAAGGCGGAGCCGGATGCCGAGATGCACACGGCCGCCGTCGACCAGCGCGCCGGCGCCATGGCCGCCGTGATGCACCTCATCGAGCTCGGCCACCGCTCGATCGCGCACCTGTCGGGTCCGCTGGACTGGTACGACGCGCGAGCGCGCGAACAGGGCTGGCGCGACGCGCTCGCCGACGCCGGCCTGTCGATCGCGCCGCCGGTGGTGGGGGACTGGACATCGGACTACGGCTACACCTTCGGCAAGACGCACGACTTCTCCGACGTCACGGCGGTGTTCGCCGCGAACGACCAGATGGCGCTCGGCGTCGTCCACGGGCTGGCCGAGCGAGGCCTGCGCGTGCCCGACGACATCAGTGTCGTCGGCTTCGACGACCTGCCCGACGCCCGCCACTTCCTGCCGCCGCTGACCACCGTCCGGCAGGACTTCGCCGCCCTCGGCGCGCTCGCACTGCAGATCATCATCGCGGCGATCGAGGGCGAGGACGTCACGGAGCACGACATCATCGAGCCCCGCCTCGTCGTGCGGCGCTCCACCGCCGCGCCCCGCTCCTGAGCAGCTGTCAACAGGCCCGGCCGTTCAGGCCAGGGGCCACGATCCGCTGCGCTCCGCGGCATCCGATGTTGCCGCTCACGGAGCCGTGTAATGTTCGCGGTAACGGTGACGTAACGAATCTGAAAATGGAAGTTGCGCGCAAGGATGTTAGCGCGCACAATGGACGAGCACACCCGAGAGTGTCCCGCCTGGGGCACAGGGACTTCTCTCCGACCGGGAATGGTCGGGGAGTCTCAAGGAGGAGAAGAGATGGCAAACAAGAAGCGGATGCTCGGCCTGATCGGCTTCGTCGGTGCGGGAGCCCTCGCGCTCGGCCTGTCCGGCTGCGCCGGCGGCGACGCAGGCGGCGACTCTGGCGACGGGGGCTCGGGCGACGAGCTGACCACGGTCGGCTTCGTGGCCGTCGGCCCCGAGGGCGGCTGGCGCGACGCCAACGAGCAGGCGATCAAGGACGCGTTCAGCGAGGAGGCCGGCTTCGACCTGAAGTACGCCCCCGCAGCGAGCCCGACCGACCAGAAGTCGCAGCTCGACGCGTTCGCGACGTTCGTGAACGACGAGGTCGACGTGATCCTCCTCACCGCGACCGAGGCTTCCGGCTGGGAGGACTCGCTCGAGCTGGCTCAGGAGGCCGAGATCCCCGTCATCCTGCTCGACCGCGGTGTCGACGCCAGCGAGGACCTCTACGTCACCCGCATCGCCCCCGACAACGTGAACGTCGCCGGCACCGTGGGCGAGTGGGCCGTCGAGACGTTCCCTGAGGGCGCGAACTACTACACGCTCGAGGGTGTCCCCGGCCTCTCGGTCGTCAACGAGCGCAACGAGGGCTTCGAGGCGGCGATCGAGGGCAAGGACGGCTGGAACAAGATCGGCGCGCAGACCGCCAACTGGACCGCCGATGAGGGCAAGTCGGTCATCGAGACCGTGCTGAAGGAGAACCCCGACCTCCAGTTCATCTTCGCCCAGAACGACGAGATGGGCATCGGCGCGGCCGCTGCCGTGACCGCTGCGGGTCTGGTCCCGGGCACCGACGTCAAGATCGCCACGATCGACGGCACCACGCCGGCCCTCGAGGCGCTCGCCGCGGGTGAGCTGAGCTTCGTCGCTCAGTACAACCCCTTCTTCGGCGACCTCGCCGTCCAGGCGGTCAACGACGCCCTCGCGGGTGAGGACGTCGAGAAGACCATCATCGTCGAGGGTGAGACCTTCAACTCGCCCGAGGCCGCCCAGGCCGCGATCGAAGAGGGCAAGGGCTTCTGACCCGACCCGTCGATCGGACGAGAAGTGATGCGAGCGGGGGTTGCCGTTCCGGCGGCCCCCGCTCGTGCTCGTGTCCACCCCGTACGAGCCACGCAGTGACGAAAGAATCCAGCAGCCATGATTGAACCGATCGCGATCGTCGAGGTCCGAAACGCGTCCATCACCTTCCCGGGAGTGAAGGCGCTCGACGACGTCAGATTCCGGCTGCTTCCCGGCGAGGTCCACACCCTCATGGGCGAGAACGGCGCCGGAAAGTCCACCCTCATCAAGGCGCTGACCGGCGTCTACCAGATCGACTCCGGTGAGATCGTCGTCGCCGGAAAGGTGCGGCACTTCAACGGCACGGCGTCCGCGCAGGCCGCGGGGATCTCCACCGTCTACCAAGAGGTCAATCTGTGCACGAACCTCACCATCGGTGAGAACGTGATGCTCGGGCACGAAGTGCACGACTGGACGGGCATCAGCTGGCGCAAGACCTACGCTCGCGCCACGGAAGCCCTCGCCCGGATGGGCCTCGGCGACCTCGACCCCCGCGCCCCGCTGTCGTCGATCTCGATCGCGATGCAGCAGCTCGTCGCGATCAGCCGCGCCATGGTCACGAATTCGAAGGTGCTCATCCTCGACGAGCCCACCTCGAGCCTCGACGCGAACGAGGTCGAGGTGCTCTTCGGCGTCATTCGCCGGCTTCGCGACCAGGGCGTCGCGATCCTCTTCGTCTCGCACTTCCTCGACCAGGTCTACGCGATCAGCGACCGCATCACGGTCCTGCGCAACGGCAAGTTCGTCGGCGAGTACCTCAAGCGCGATCTCGACCGCACGCAGCTCATCTCGAAGATGATCGGCAAGGACTTCGAGGCGCTCCGTGCCCTCGGCTCCAACCGGCAGACCCAGCAGCGCGATCGCAGCGTCACCCCGCTCTTCGCCGCGGAGGACCTCGGCCGCAAGGGTGCAATCGAGCCCACCGATCTCGAGATCCACGCCGGCGAGGTCGTCGGCTTCGCGGGGCTCCTGGGTGCCGGCCGCACCGAACTCGCGAGGCTCATCGCCGGCGCCGACAAGGCCGACACCGGAACCACGCGGATCCGCGGCAAGAAGGTCTCGCTGAACTCTCCCGTCGCCGGCCTCGCGAACGGCATCGCCTACTCGACCGAGAGCCGTCGCGACGATGGCATCGTCGGCGATCTGAGCGTGCGCGAGAACATCATGCTCGCCGTGCAGGCCCGCCGAGGCTGGTTCCGCCGGGTGCCCGCTCGCGAGGTCGACCAGCTGGTGAAGACGTACATGGAGCGCTTCAGCGTCCGCCCGAACGACCCCGACCGTCCCATTCGCCTCCTCTCGGGCGGCAACCAGCAGAAGGTGCTGCTCGGCCGGTGGCTGGCCACCGACCCCGACCTGCTCCTCCTCGACGAGCCGACCCGCGGCATCGACGTCGGCGCCAAGGCCGACATCCAGGAGACCGTCGCCGAGCTCGCCGAAGGCGGGATGAGCGTCGTCTTCATCTCCTCCGAGCTGGAGGAGGTCGTTCGGCTCTCCGAGCGCGTCGTCATCCTCAAGGACCACCAGAAGGTGGGCGAGGTCGTCAACGGACCCGAAGTCACCGCCGAGAGCATCGTCTCGGTCATCGCCACCGAGTCGGGCGATGAGGCGGAGAAGACCGCGGAGGCGCTCGCCGAAGAGGTCGCCGCGGGAGAAACCGCCGCCAACCACGAAGGGAGCGCGTCATGAACCGCGTCAAGACCGCGCTGCGAACGCCCTGGTTCTGGGCGATCGTCGGCATCGCGGTGCTGCTGGTGATCAACTCGATCAAGAACCCGGCCTACCTCGCGATCAGCGTCAATCCCACGACCGGGATGCTCACGGGCAACGTGCTCGACATCCTGCGCGTCTCGGCGCCGATCATCATGATCGCGCTGGGCATGACCTTCGTCATCGCCACGGGAGGAATCGACCTCTCCGTCGGCTCGATGATGGCTGTCGGCGGTGCCGTCGCCATGCAGACCCTCTCGGGGCTGGAGGCTTCTTCGCCGGTCGGGGCGATGTTCACGGCGATCGGCCTCGCGCTCGTCCTCGCGATCGTCCTCGGCGCCATCAACGGCTTTCTCGTCGCCGTCGTCGGGCTCCAGCCATTCATCACGACGCTGATCATGATGCTCGCCGCACGCGGCATCGCCCGCGTCATCACGAGCGGACAGAACACCGACGCCACCAACGAGCCGTTCCGGCTCCTCGCGAACGGGCAGATCTTCGGCATCCCGACGAGCTTCGTGCTCGCGATCGCCATCGTCGTCCTCATCGCCCTGGCGATGCGCCGCACGGCGCTGGGACTCATGATCGAGTCGATCGGCATCAACCCTCACGCGAGCCGGCTGGCCGGCATCCGCCCTCGTCCCATCCTGATCGGCGTCTACATCCTCTCGGCCGCACTCGCTGCAGTCGGCGGCCTGTTCAGCGTCTCGGAAGTGATGACGGTGAGCGTCGGCGGCACGGGCAACCTGATGGAGCTCGACGCGATCCTCGCCGTGGTCATCGGCGGCACCTCGCTCGCCGGCGGAAAGTTCTCGATCGTGGGGTCCACGGTCGGCGCGCTCCTCATCGCGACCCTGAACAAGACCGTGCTGTTCCTCGGCATCCCCGCCGCGGCCACGCCGGCGTTCAAGGCCCTCGTCATCATCGTCCTCGTCCTGCTGCAGTCCGAGCGCGTGCGCTCGTGGGCCCTGGGTCGCGCGAAGTCGCCTGGCGCGCCCACCGCACCCGGCGCCGAGCAGGCCGCACCCGTCTCGAAGGAGGCCGTCGCATGAGCTCGTCGTCTACGCTCGCCGACGCGGTTCCCCCCGTCCCCGACCTGCCCGAGAGCAGGAACACCGCCGGCGCCGCTCGCCTGGCGCGGCTGTGGGAGCGCAATCAGACGCTCATTCCGACGCTCGCGGCGCTCGTGCTGCTGTTCGGCATGCTCATCTACGCCGAGGTCGCGTACGGCCGCGTGTTCCACGCGGGCACGATGTCGAACCTCCTCATCAGCTTCGCGCCCACGATCATCCTGGCCGTCGGCATGACGATCGTGATCGTGTCGGGCGGTATCGACCTGTCGGTCGGCGCCGTCGTCGCGTTCAGCTCGGTCGCAGGCGTGATGCTCATGGACATCGGCATCGACGGCTGGGCATCGATGCTGCTGATGATCCTGTTCGGCGCCGTCTTCGGCGTGATCGCGGGCGTCATGATCCAGTACTTCAACGTGCAGCCCTTCATCGCGACGCTCGCGATGATGTTCCTCGCGCGGGGGCTGGCGTCCATGCTCTCGACCACGCCCGTGCAGGCGCCCGAGGATTCCCCGATCCACCTGCTCGCCACGGACTGGAAGATCCTCGACGGCCCGAAGGTCAACGACCTCACCGTCACGCCGGGCCTGCTCATCGCCGTGCTCGTCGTGCTCGGCGGCATGTTCTTCATGCACCGCAGCCGCAGCGGCCGCACGGTCTACGCGATCGGTGGCAGCGAGTCCTCGGCGGGGCTCATGGGTCTGCCGGTCGCGCGGACGCGGATCGGGATCTACATCATCTCGGGCGCGCTGTCGGGCCTGGCGGCGATCGTGTACACCGCCGAGGTCGGCGGCAAGGCGCAGAACGTCACCGGCATCGGCTGGGAGCTCGACGCGATCGCGGCCGTCGTCATCGGCGGGACGCTGCTCACCGGCGGCTACGGCTATGTGCTGGGCTCGGTCGTCGGCGTGTTCGTGATCGCGGCGCTGCGGCTCATCATCACGAAGGACGGGACGATCAACCCCGAGTACCTCACGATCATCACCGGCGCCGTGCTGCTCGTCTTCGTGCTGCTGCAACGTGTTCTGACGCGACGGAGGGCGAACTCGTGACCGCGCTCACACCTGAGATCCAGGCATCCGTCGACGCCGTCCGCGCGGACGTCGCGAAGCTGCACGGCGAGCTGGTCCGGTACGGACTGGTCGTCTGGACCGGCGGCAACGTGTCGGGCCGTGTGCCCGGCGCCGACCTGTTCGTCATCAAGCCGTCGGGCGTCTCGTACGACGACCTCGCGCCCGAGAACATGATCCTGTGCGACCTGGACGGCAACGTCATCCCGGGCACGCCGGGGAGCGAGCGGTCGCCCTCGAGCGACACCGCGGCCCACGCGTACGTGTACCGGAACATGCCCGACGTCGGGGGAGTCGTCCACACGCACTCGACCTACGCGGTCGCGTGGGCGGCGCGCGGCGAGGAGATCCCGTGCGTCATCACGGCGATGGCCGACGAGTTCGGCGGACCGATCCCGATCGGCCCGTTCGCGATCATCGGCGACGACTCGATCGGGCGCGGCATCGTCGAGACGCTCCGCGGCCACCGCTCGCGCGCGGTGCTGATGCAGAACCACGGCCCGTTCACGATCGGCGTCTCGGCGAAGGACGCGGTCAAGGCCGCGGTCATGGTCGAGGACGTCGCCCGCACCGTGCACCTCGCGCGTGAGGCGGGTCCGCTCATCCCGATCCCGCAGGACGCGATCGACCGCCTGTACGACCGGTATCAGAACGTGTACGGGCAGAGCGGGGACGCGCGACGATGACCGTGATGCTGCAGAGCGATGCCGCCGCCGCGATCCGGGAGGGTCGCGCCGTGCTCGGGATCGAGCTGGGCTCGACCCGGATCAAGGCGTGCCTCGTGCTCGCCGACGACCCGTCGACCGTGCTCGCCGTCGGCAGTCACGCGTGGGAGAACCAGTTCGTCGGGCGCCTCTGGACGTATTCGCTCGAGGACGTGTGGACGGGCCTTCAGGCGGCGTACGCCGACCTCGTGTCCGACGTGCGCCGCCGCTACGAGGTCGGGCTCGAGAGGCTGGGCGCGATCGGCGTCTCGGCGATGATGCACGGCTACCTCGCCTTCGGCGAGGACGGCGAGCTGCTCACCCCGTTCCGCACGTGGCGCAACACCAACACCGACCGCGCGTCGGCTGTGCTGTCGGAGCTGTTCGGCGTCAACATCCCGCTGCGGTGGTCGATCGCGCACCTCTACCAGGCGGTGCTCGACGAGGAGCCGCACGTCGCCGACGTCCGCTTCTTCACGACGCTGGCCGGCTACGTCCACTTCATGCTCACCGGCCGCAAGGTGCTCGGCATCGGCGACGCGTCGGGCATGTTCCCGATCGATGCGGCGACACGCGACTACGACGCCGCGATGATCGGGAAGTTCGACCGGCTCGTGGCGGAGCGGGCGTACGGCCTGCAGGTATCGGAGCTGCTGCCCGAGGTGCTGGTGGCGGGACAGAGCGCCGGCGAGCTCACCGCCGAGGGCGCCGCGCTGCTCGACCCGAGCGGCGCGCTGCAGCCGGGTGCCATCTTCTGCCCGCCCGAGGGCGACGCCGGCACGGGCATGGTCGCGACGTGCTCAGTTGCCCCGCGCACCGGGAACGTGAGCGCCGGCACGAGCATCTTCGCGATGGTCGTGCTCGAGCGTCCGCTGCAGCGCGTGCACCACGAGCTGGACCTCGTGACCACGCCTGCGGGCGACCCGGTGGCGATGGTGCACTGCAACAACGGCGCGAGCGAGCTGGCGGCGTGGGTCGGCCTGTTCGAGCGGTTCGCCGGCGTGGCCGGCGGAGAGCTCGGCGCCGACGAGGTCTTCGAGGCCCTGTTCCGCGAGGCGCTGGACGGGGACCCGGATGCCGGCGGCCTGCTGGCCTACAACCACCTGGCCGGCGAGCCCATCGCGGGCCTCACCGAGGGCCGGCCGCTGTTCGTGCGCACGCCCGACAGCCGCTTCACCCTCGCCAACTTCATGCGGGCGCAGCTGTACGGCGTGTTCGGCACGCTCGCCCTCGGCATGCGCGTGCTCGATGCGGAGGGCGTCGCGCTCGACCGCATGTTCGCCCACGGCGGGATCTTCCGCACCGAAGGGGTCGCGCAGCGCTTCCTCGCGGGGGCGATCGGCGCACCGGTCGCCGTCGGCGAGACCGCCTCGGAAGGCGGCGCGTGGGGCATCGCGGTGCTCGCGGCCTACCTCCGCGCGGCGGGCGACCTCGATCTCGACGCGTATCTGCGCGAGCGCGTGTTCGGCGGCGCGGACTTCGACATCGTCGAGCCCGACCCCGAGGACGTGCCCGGCTTCGCCGCGTACCTCGCTCGCTACCGTGCCGGCCTCGCGGTCGAGGCATCCGCCGTCACGGCCCTCTGACTCTCCACCAAACCGAAGAAGGACTCCCCGCATGACCCGTCAGCCCCTTGCCACCTCCCTCGACTCGTATGAGGTGTGGTTCGTCACCGGCAGCCAGAGCCTCTACGGAGAGGAGACGCTGCGCCAGGTCGCGGAGCAGTCGCAGGCCGTCGTCGAGGGCCTGTCGGGGCTTCCCGTGAAGGTGGTGTGGAAGCCGGTCCTCAAGGACAGCGATTCGATCCGTCGCCTCGCCCTCGACGTGAACGCGCGTGACGACGTGATCGGCGTGATCGCGTGGATGCACACGTTCAGCCCGGCGAAGATGTGGATCTCGGGACTCGATGCGCTGCAGAAGCCGCTGCTGCACCTGCACACGCAGGCGAACGTCGAGCTGCCGTGGGCCGACATCGACTTCGACTTCATGAACCTGAACCAGGCGGCGCACGGCGACCGCGAGTTCGGCTACATCCAGACGCGTCTCGGCGTCGCACGCAAGACCGTCGTCGGCCACGTGTCGAACCCGGCCGTGCGGCAGCAGGTCGAGGACTGGCAGCGCGCCGCCGCCGGCTGGACGGCGGCCCGCACCCTCAAGCTCGCCCGCTTCGGCGACAACATGCGCTACGTCGCGGTCACCGAGGGCGACAAGACCGAGGCCGAGCTGCGCTTCGGCGTGCAGGTGAACACGTGGGGCGTGAACGAGCTGGTGGAGGCGGTGGATGCCGCGACCGACGCCGACATCGACGCCCTGGTCGACGAGTACGTGGCCGCGTACGACGTCGCTGCCGAGCTGCTGCCGGGCGGGGAGCGGCACCAGTCGCTGCGCGACGGCGCGGCGATCGAGCTCGGGCTGCGGTCCTTCCTCGAGGAGGGCGGATTCGGCGCCTTCACGACCTCGTTCGAAGACCTCGGCGGCCTGAAGCAGCTGCCCGGGCTCGCGGTGCAGCGGCTCATGGCCGAGGGGTACGGGTTCGGCGCCGAGGGCGACTGGAAGACCGCGATCCTGGTGCGCGTGGCGAACGTCATGGGCTCGGGCCTCCCGGGTGGTGCGAGCCTCATGGAGGACTACACCTACGACCTGGTGGCCGGCGACGAGAAGATCCTCGGCGCGCACATGCTCGAGGTCTCGCCGTCGCTGACCTCGGCGAAGCCGCGTCTCGAGATCCACCCGCTCGGCATCGGCGGCAAGGAGGACCCGGTGCGCCTGGTGTTCACCGCCGATCCCGGCCCCGCGGTCGTGGTCGCGATGAGCGACATGCGCGACCGGTTCCGGCTGGTCGCCAACGTCGTCGAGAACGTCGACGCCCCCGACCTGCCCAAGCTCCCCGTCGGCCGCGCGGTGTGGAAGCCGCAGCCCGACTTCGCCACGTCGGCCGCGTGCTGGCTGGCGGCAGGCGCCGCGCACCACACCGTCATGTCGACCGCGGTCGGCGTCGAGGTGTTCCGCGACTTCGCCGAGATCGCCGGCACCGAGCTCGTCGTGATCGACGACGACACCACGGTGCGCGGATTCCAGCGCGAGCTGCGGTGGAACCAGGCGTACTACCGACTCGCTCAGGGCCTCTGAGCGCGCGACCCCACCCGAGGAGCTCTCACCGATGAGAACGCAACTGCCCTCCCTCTCACGCGCAGCGCGCCGACGCGGCATCGCCGCCGGTGTCGCGGCATCCGTCGCCGTGTCGCTGCTGGGCGTCACGGCGCCCTTCGCGGCGAACGCGGCCGACGTCCCGGCGCCGACGGCGCACTACGACATGTCGCACGCGGGCGCCTCGCTGCTGGACGTCTCGGGCAACGGGCGGCACGCGACGCTCTCGGGGCTCACCGACGGGTCGTTCGCCGACGCGGCCGGCGATGACGTGCTGCGCTTCCGGGCCGACGGCTACGCATCGCTGCCGCAGGGGCTCGTGACCGGCGCCGACAACGACTTCACGGTCGAGTACACGGTGTCGACGCAGACCGCGGCGAACCACTTCGGCTGGGTCATCGGCGACGGCGTCGGGCCGTGGAACACCACCCAGCTCGGCAACCACATCTTCCTGAGTCCGCGGTCGGCGCAGGGCGGGTACACCAACCAGGTGCTCGCCGCGATCCGGGTGAAGTCGGGCACCGACAACGGCGAGTCGCGCATGCCCGCGGGCGGCGGCCTCAACCCGGGCTTCACGACGCTCACGATGGTCGGCTCGGGCAATACGCTGACGCTGTACCGCGACGGTGCCGTGATCTCGACTCTCACCCACACGCGCTCGCTCAGCTCGATCATCCCGAGCGGCAGCGTGCTGGGCTATCTCGGCCGGTCGCTGTATCAGGGCGATCCGCTCCTGCGCGCCGACGTCGCCGACGTGAAGGTGTGGGACGTCGCTCTCACCGCCGAGGAGGTCACCGCCAGCATGCCGACCGCCGCCGAGAAGACCGCCGCCACCGCGGCGCTGCTGCGCGGCGACGTGCTCGCCGTCATGCTGGCAGCCAACCCCTCGCTCGACAGCGTGTCGAGCAACCTCACGCTCCCGGCATCCGTCAACGGCGTCAGCCTCACGTGGGCCTCGTCGGCCCCGGACGTCGTGTCGACCACCGGCGTCGTCACCCGCGCCATCACCGAGAACGCCACCGCGACGCTCACCGCGACCACGTCGCTCGGCTCGACCCTGACGTACGAGGTCACCGTGCTCGCGCCGACGGTCTCGGCCGACCTCGACGCGATCTCGCTCGCGGCGCGCACCACCGAGAACCTGCCGCTCGCGACGACCGGCGCGGTCAACGGCGCCGCGATCACGTGGACGTCGTCCGACCCGGCGCTGGTCACGCCGACGGATGCCTCGTACACGGCGCCGGCCGCCGGTTCGGCCGATCCCTTCCGCGGCGGCGGAATCGTCTCGCGCCCGGCGTACGGCGAGGGCGACCGCGACGTGACGCTCACGGCGACGGCCACGCTCAACGGCACGACCGAGCAGCGCACGTTCGCGGTGACCGTCGCCGAGAAGGGCCGCTGGGCGCCCGACGCGGGCTACGCGGCGGCGTACTTCAAGTCCGACAGCGACGAGAAGATCTACCAGGCCGCGACGTCGGGCAACGACTTCTTCACGTTCTCGCCCGTCAACGGCGGCAACGCCGTCATCACGTCGACCACCGACACCAAGGGCCTCCGCGATCCCTACATCCTGCGCTCCAAGGACGGCGACAAGTACTACATGGTCGCCACCGACCTGTGCATCGGGTGCGGCACCGGATGGGGCCCCGCGCAGTCCAACGGCAGTCTCAAGATCGAGGTGTGGGAGTCGACCGACCTCGTGAACTGGACGCGGACCAACGGCGAGAACACCGGCATCACGGTGAACCAGCCGGCCGCGGGCATGACGTGGGCGCCCGAGGCGTACTGGGACGACGAGCTGCAGTCGTACGTGGTGTTCTTCGCGTCGCGCCTTTACTCCGACGCCACGCACACCAACACCGACAAGCTCTACGCGCGCATGTTCGCCGTGCTGACACGCGACTTCACGACATTCACGTACCCGCCGGCGACCTGGCAGGACACCGGGTACGCCCGCATCGACTCGACCGTCACGAAGATCGGCGACTACTACTACCGGTTCACCAAGAACGAGGAGAGCGGCGCAGCCGGCGTGCTCGAGGCGGGCAAGGACATCTTCCTGGAGCGGTCGAAGGTGCTCACCGCGCCGACCACCCAGTCGAGCTGGACCGCCGATCCCGAGACGACATGGCAGCTCACCGACACCCGCATGACCGGCCTCGAGACAGGTCAGGCCGGTGAGGGCCCCGAGATCGTCAAGCTCAACGAGGGCGACCCGAGCAACAGTGGCGACGGCTACGTGTTCCTCGTCGACAACTACGGCGCCGGCGGCTATCGCGCGTTCCTGACGACCGGCGAGGCGATCGCCTCGAGCCACCAGGGCGACCGGCTCTCGAAGCGCGCCGAGTGGACGGTGCGACCGGCGGGAGGCCTGCCCGCCAGCCCGCGGCACGGCGCCTTCGTGAGCGTGACGCAGTCCGTGCTCGACGCGATGCACGGCTGGACCGCGGTCGAGGCCGTGGACTCCGTCGCGGAGCTCACCGTCGACGGGCGCACCGCGACAGCACGGGTGACCGCCGCCGACGAGGGCGAGGTCGTCGGCACGGTCACGTTCTCGGGCGGCGAGTGGAGCGCCACGGTCGACCTCGAGGACCGCTCCGCGACGGTCGAGGTGCCCGAGGGCGTCTCGTCGGTCACGGCCCGCTACGACGGCTACCGCGACGGGCTCGTGGGCGCGTCGGCCTCCGAGGCGGTGTCGCTCGGTCTCGAACTCACGGCGACGGCTGCGACGCGCTGCGTCGCGGGCAAGATCGTCGAGGTCGTGAGCGTCTCGAACGCCGACGATGTGACCGCCTCCGTGACGGTCGCAGGCCGCTACGGCAGCAAGACGGTGCCGGTCGCAGCGGGCAAGACCGCCTCGGTCAGCTTCGCCACTCGCACCGCGACGATCGCCGCCGACACCGTGACGATCACCGCCACGGCAGCGGACGGCCGCACCCACGCCTCAACGGTGACGGTCGCGGCCGCCACCTGCCAATAGGCCTTCGGCAGCGTCGCGCGGCGCGGGTTCCGGTCACGGAACCGCGCCGCGCTCGCCGCCTTCTGCCGCACGGACCTCTGGGAGCGATCCCGGTAGCCTGATCTGCGGCGTACTTCACCCGATCTCCAGAGGACTCCCCGACATGGCTCGCACCCCCGCATCCGGAACCCAGCACGCGCTCCGCGCCGGAGACTACGAGGCCGTCATCGCGAGCGTCGGAGCGACGCTCCGCTCGCTCACGCACCGCGGCCGCGACCTCGTCGTGCCGTTCGACGCCGACGAGGTGCGCCCGGCGCACCGCGGGGCGACGCTGGCTCCGTGGCCGAACCGCATCGTCGATGGGAAGTACTCGTTCGGCGGGCGCGAGTTCGAGCTGGCGCTCACCGAACCTGCGCGCTCGCACGCGCTGCACGGCCTCGCGACCTGGCTCGACTTCGAGGCCGTCGACAAGGGGCCCGACCACGTCACGCTCGCGGCGGTCGTCCAGCCGCAGACGGCGTACCCGTGGCGGATCATCGTCACCACGCGCTTCGAGCTCGGCCCCGACGGGCTCACCCAGTCGGTGACCGCCCGCAACGAGAGCACCGAGCCGGCTCCCTGGGGTACCGGCCCGCACCCGTACCTCGTCGCGGGCGAGGGCCGCGTGGACGACTGGACGCTCGAACTCCCGGCGGAGCAGGTGCTCGCCGTGACGCCCGACCGCCTGATCCCGACCGAGCTCGTCGCGGTCGATGCCGACGACCCCGAGCGGTTCGACTTCCGCGCCGCGCGTCGCATCGGCACGGCCGAGATCGACCACGCCTACAGCGGGATCGCGCGCGACGCCGATGGCTTCGCCACGGTGCGGCTGACGGATGCCGGGGGCACGGGCGTCGCGATGTCGTGGGACTCCGCCTGCCCCTGGGTGCAGGTTCACACCGCCGACAAGCCCGAGCCCGCGCAGAGCCGGCTGGGCCTCGCGGTCGAGCCGATGACGTGCGCCCCCGACGCGTTCAACGCCTCCCGCTATGCGTACGACGCGGGTCTCATCGTGATCGAGCCCGAGGCATCCGCCACGGCCTCCTGGCGCATCGCCGCGATCGCCTGAGACCCGTTTCGCCGGCGGGTGTCACACCGCCGGTCCGGCCGGTGTCTCCATGTTCAAGGAACCATCTTGGAGGAGACGTGACCGGAAGCACCCCGCGCTCCGGGGGCAGAGACCGACACCCCGACCGTCGTAGGCTCGGCGGCATGAGCACTCCCGCGAGCGCCGTCGACCCCTTCGTCGAGCACCGCGGCCTGCTGTTCACGGTCGCTTACGAGATGCTGGGGTCGGCGGCCGACGCCGAAGACGTGCTGCAGGAGTCATGGCTGCGCTGGGCCGACGTCGACCGCGACACGGTGCGCGACGAGCGTGCGTACCTCGTGCGCATCGTCACGCGGCAGGCGCTCAACCACCTCCGCTCGGTGTCTCGCCGTCGCGAGGACTATGTGGGGGAGTGGCTCCCTGAGCCGCTCCTCACGAGTCCCGACGTCGCCGAGGATGTCGAGCTCGCCGAGAGCGTGTCGATCGCGATGCTCACCGTGCTCGAGACGCTGGCGCCCACCGAGCGCGCGGTGTTCGTGCTGCGGGAGGTCTTCGACGTGCCGTACGACGAGATCGCCGAAGCCGTCGACAAGTCGCCAGCCTCGGTGCGGCAGATCGCGCACCGCGCGCGCGACCACGTCGCCGCCCGGCGCCCACGCGTGCAGGTGGCGCGGTCGGAGCATGCGGAAGTGGTCGCGAAGCTGGCGCAAGCCGTCAACACGGGCGACCTGCAGGCGCTGATGGACGTGCTCGCACCCGATGTCGTCTCGGTCGCCGACGGCGGCGGTCGCGTGCGCGGAGCGGCGCGCCGGCCGGTCGTGGGCGCGGAGAAGCTCGCGAGGTACCTGATGCACGGGGTGGCGAAGTACGCCGGCCGCATGACGCTGTCGCCCATGCTCGTGAACGGGCAGCCCGGACTGCGCGTGGAGGTCGACGGCGAGATCGCCGGCGCCGTGACCGTCACGGTCGAGGACGGCAAGGTGAGCCGCATCTACTCGATCGCGAACCCCGAGAAGCTCGACCACCTCGACGCCGAGACGTTCCTCAGCCGCTGAGCCCGGTGCGTCGCCGGCGCATCACGGCTCGTGGTGTCGCGGCTCGGTGACGCCGTGGGTGCCGTGGTGCGGTGAATGCCGCGCGACCTCGGTCGCGGCGAGCGCGGGCGACGCGATCGCCGCGACGACCACCGCTGCGGCGAACAGCGCCGTGAGGCGGAGGGGCGCCTCATCCGTCGTCGTCTCCCGCGCGCGCAGGCGCATGGCGCACGCCAGTGCAGCGACGACGAGGAGAGCCGATGCCGCGGCCACCGCCACCGCGCTGATCCGGGCCGGGTCGATCGCCAGCGTCACTGCTGCCGCCCCCATCCCGGCGAGCGCCCCACCGACGCCCAGCCGCGGCACGACGGGTCGTCCGCGTGCGAGTGACGAGACGCCCCAGGCAAGGGCGCCGGCGCCGAAGGCGACGAGCGCGAGGCCGGCCCCCCGGGCGACCCCGTCGCTGTTCAGCATCCCGGCGCCGAGCGCGATCTGCAGGAGCCCCGCGCCCCACGCAGCGACCGCACCGACCGGGGTGGCGGTGGCGGCGAGCGCAGGGGCGGGGGTCACGACATCCCGCAGATGCTCAGACGGTGCGCGTGTCGCGCGTCGTCGCGCGCTCGCCGCGCTCCGCGCCCAGTCCGACACCGAGCAGCACGAGGGCGCTGACCAGATGCAGGAAGTGGTCGGCGGTGTTCAGCGCGAGGATGTTGAGCGCCGATCCTTCGATGAAGAACCCGACAATGCCGACCAGCAGGTACACGGCGCCTACCACGATGTTGACCATCTTCGCGGCCCTGACCGACCTCAGCCCTCCGATCAGCAGCGCCGCGCCGATCAGCAGATGCACGATGTTGTGCAGCGGGTTCACCTCGAAGATGCCCAGCAGCAGGCCGCCGTCGGTCGCGGCGAAGTCCACGCCGGCGCTGGCGAGGAATCCGAGTAGGCCGACGAGGAGGTAGACCGCGCCGAAGATGACTGCGACGAGGCGGTTGGGTGACGAGCTCATAAGAGTTCTCCTGTTCTGTGTGCGGCGGATGCCGCGTGCATGTGTCGATTCGGACACGTCTTCTGCGATACGCCCCGAGCGCGAAGGGCCCCGACGTATCGGAGCCCTTCGCGCTCACGGCGGTGGTCACGCCATGAGATGCGGGCTCATGTCTCGTCCCGCAGGTCTTCCTTGAGGTCGTTGCGCGCCTTCACCGAGTCGCGCTCGGCCTCGGCCTTCTTGACCTCGGACTCGGCCTTCATCTCGTCGACCTTGTCGCCGATGCGGTCGGTGGTGTCTTCCCACGTGTCCTTGACCTTCTCGCCCATGGCCTTGGCTGTCTCCTTGGCGTCGTCCATGAATCCCATGCGGTCTCTCCTCTCGTGAGGGGCGTGAGGGTGACGCTACGGAACACGCTGTCTCGCGACACGGGGCTTGCGCCGGGCGGATCCGCTTGCTAGGCGCCATCGGCCCGGCTCGGCGAGCACGCCCGCGTCAGCGGACGGGCGTCGTCGTGTCGATCGCGTCGCGCAGCGGGCGTCGCATCGCCGCCCAGTAGCGCGTCGGCGCCAGGCGCACGAGCACATCGACGAGCCGCGACTCGCGCCCGATCATGGTGCGGGGACGGCGCCGGACCGTCGCGTCGACGATCCGGGCCGCGGCATCCGTCGGTTCCGTGTGGTACATCGCCGCCTGTGCAGCGGCTGCCCGCTGCGCGATGGCGGGATCGATCGCAGCGGCGTAGCGGCCGTGCAGGATGATGCCCGTCTTGACGCCGGCGGGATAGATCGCGCCGACGGTCACCGTCGAGCGCTCCAGCTCGTGGCGCAGCGACTCGGTGAACCCGCGCACCGCGAACTTGCTCATCGCGTACGGGATGCGGCCCGCCGGCGCGGCGAGACCGTAGATCGACACGAGGTGGGTGATGTGCGCGGCGGGCGCTCGCCGCAGTGCCGGCAGGAGCGCCTGGGTGATGCTGACGGTCCCCCACAGGTTGACGTCCATCAGCCAGCGCATCTCTTCCAGGGTGAGCTGGTCGATGCTTCCGAGCATGGACGATCCGGCGCACGTGATGAGGGCCTGGAGGTGGGGGTGGGATGCCTCGAGCTCGGCGGCGACGGCGGCCACGGCGTCGTCTTCCGTGAGGTCGACGACGTGCGTCGTGTGGCCCGAACCGTCGAGCACCGCAGCGACGGCCGCGAGGCCCTCCGCGTTGCGGTCCACGAGCGCGACGCGGGCGCCCCGGGCCGCGAGCTGCTTCGCGACCTCGGCGCCCATGCCGGCCGCTGCGCCCGTGACGACGGTCGTCTTTCCGCGGACATCCAGCCGCTGCATCCTCGCCATGTCCTGCCTCTCGTCGCCCCGCGCGCCCTCGCGCCGGCCGCCGTTCGATTCTCGCCGACTCGGGAGAGCCCCGCGGACGCTAGCCTTTTCGAGGGAGGTGCGATGGGCAAGACCGCGGAGGCGATCGCCGAAGGCGTGTCCATCGCGTCCGCCGCCGCGCGCCTCACGATCCGCAACCGCATCCTCGTCGACACGATCGCCAACGACGAGCCGTTCGACGTCGCCGGGTTCGGGCCGTTCGCGCGCGAGACGCTCCTCTCGCTCGCCGAGGAGCAGGAGGCGGCGGCCGAGCTCGCCAAGCGCCAGCGCAAGAAGGCGTGGGGCAAGTTCAGCGATCCCGACGGCACCCACGATTACCGCGACCGCGACACGCGCAACCTCCGCAAGCGCCACCGGCAGTACATCGGCGTCGCCAAGGAGCTGCGCCGCATGGCCGACGACCCCCACGTGGTGCGCACCCTCGTGGAGCAGTCGCGCGACGCGGCGTGGGGCGACGTCGAGGCGAACCTGCAGCGCCGTCTGCGGGTCGAGGGCATGCGCCCCGAGCTCGATCCCGACTACGAGCGGATGCGCGCGGCCCGCATGCAGTCGATCCGCCTCGTCGACCTGCCCCGCCTCGCCTCGCACCGGCGCCGTGCGGGCGAGGGCGCTGAGACGACGGATGCCGAGCCCGCCGTGGTCGACGAGGCGCCGGCGCGTCGCGTCTCGGGCATCGACGCGAGCGAGCTCGATTCCTGACAGCGTCGGCGGTGCGGGCTACGCTCGCGGCGTGGACATGGACGCCGCCTCGGGGCACGCGATGCTGTTCCCACCCGAGCATCCGCTCGCGGTGCGGGTGCGCGAGCTCTGCGCGTCGTATCCCGAGGTTGCCGAGGTGATCTCGCACGGCCGGTGCACGTTCCGTGCCGGCAAGCGGCAGTTCGCAATCGTCGGCGCCGCGCACGACGACGCGGGGGCTGTCCTGTTCATCCCCGACGACCTCGAGCGCCCCGTGCTGCTCGACCGCGACGACGTGTTCGTGCCGCCGTACGAGGGCGCCTACGGCTGGCTCGCGTTGCGCGTGGAGGCCGACTCCGGGGACTGGGAGCTGCTCGCCGAGCTCATCGACACGTCGTACCGCCGGGTCGCGCTGCAGCGCCAGCTGCGCGCACTCGACGCCGCTGCCGGAGGCAGCGGTCCCGATTCGCGCCGGGGCCGGGCGTGAGGTATTCTGGACGACGTTGTGCGCGCGAGCGAGCAACATGCGCCCGTAGCTCAATGGATAGAGCATCTGACTACGGATCAGAAGGTTAGGGGTTCGAGTCCCTTCGGGCGCGCACTGTGTTGAGACAGTAACCGGAAGAAGCCCCCGATCGGGGGCTTCTTCTATTTCTGGGGCAGGACGTCTCGGACGACGACTCCTGCCGCTGCCGCTGCCGCCCGACCCCGGTCTCTCGCTGCTCAAGACAGTTCGCACGACGGCGAGAAATGGGATCAGGGCGACATCGTCACCTTCGGCTTCACGCGCCCCAACTCGGGCAACGTCACCGAGACCGGCGTCGTGATCACGGGCCCGATCACGAAGACACCGAGTGGCCCTGAGCCCCTCGTCGTCACGGGCGGCACGGTCGCGGCCTGGGTGCTTGTGGCAGCCGGAGGTCTCGTCGTCGTCGGCCTGAGTCCGATGGCGGTCCCACGTTGCCGGTCCAGTGGCCGAAGATGGGAGTCGACTCGCGCCGAGCCGGGGGAGCAGGGGAAGCCCGACGGCGGGCCACCACTGCGGCAGCGTCACGGGAGCGAACTCGTGCGGCCCCTCGAGACCGAGCCGCCGTCGATCGCGTCGCTCAGGTCGCCGCCGGCACCTCGGGTGAACGCAGTCCGTCCATCGCTGTCGCGAGCACGATCGAGGCCATCGCCTCGATGCCCACTTCGCCTTCGGGCCGGTACCACTCCGCGACGGAGTTCACCATTCCGAAGATCAGTCGCGTCGCGACAGCGGCGTCGATGTCGTCCCGGAGGAGATTCGCCTGCTGCGCTGTCCTGACCACTTCGGTCACCCGGTGGTCGAAAATCCTTCGTCGTTCGAGCGCCCGCATCTCGACAGGGCTGTTTCCGCGTACCCGCAGCAGCAGCGTGACATACGGAAGTTTCTCGATCAGGACGGTGACACCCCCGCGGATGACGAGCGCCAGGCGGTCGGCCGGTGACTCCGAGACGGCGTGGGAATGCTCGAGCACCCGTTCCAGCCCGGTCAGCGCCTCATCCAGTGCAAGGTCGAGGATCTGCTCCTTCGATTCGAAGTGATGGTAGAGCGCCGATTTGGTCAATCCGAGACGCTCCGCCAGATCGGCGACGGATGTCGCGTCGTACCCCTTCTCGTTGAAGAGCTGAACCGCGACGTCGAGCACCTGCGCGCGCTCGTAGCCCGGGCGTCCCCGACGCGCGCGCCCCGCGCTCACGTCATTCTGCGCAGCGGTCGTCATCGCAATCCTTCCGCCGCCCGATCGCGTGTCGGGCCGCTCGTCGGACTCCAGTCTGCCCGACGACATTGCATTGCACCCGGAGGCGTGGCATATTACTGAACGATCGGTCGGCAAAGCGGATCGATGCGTTCCTGCTCTGCGAAGCGAGAGGATGACGATGTCGGACGCGGATCTCGTCGGCGTCGGTCGAAGCGCCGCGATGCTCGTGGAGCACGCCGGTGCCTGAGCCGGTGCGCGTCGAGCGCCTGAAGGACCGGGTCGTGGTGACCCTCGACCGCCCCGAGGTGCGCAACGCGATCGACCAGGCGATGATCGACGGACTGCACCGGGTGTGCGCCGAGCTCGAAGCCTCGCCGCGCACGCTCATCCTCACGGGCGCCGGGGGCGTCTTCGCCTCGGGCGCCGACATCGCGCAGCTGCGCGACCGCACCTCGGATGATGCGCGCAGGGGCATCAACACCACCGCTTTCCGCCGCATCCGCATGCTCCCGATGCCTGTCATCGCCGCCGTCGACGGGTACGCACTCGGGGGCGGCGCCGAGCTCGCCTACGCGGCCGACATCCGCATCGGCACTCCGTCGGTCAGGTTCGGCAATCCCGAGACGGGTCTCGGAATCATCGCGGCGGCGGGCGCGACGTGGCGACTGCCCGAGATCGTCGGTGATGCCCGGGCCGCGGAGCTGCTCTTGACAGGGCGCCTGATCGGCGCTGACGAAGCCCTCGCCTGGGGGCTGCTGTCTTCCATCCACGCCTCCGACGAGGTGCTCGGTGCGGCGCACGCGATCGCCGACCGCATCGCGGCGAACGATCCCCGTGCCGTTCGATACACCAAGCGAGCCCTTCTCGCGGGCGCCGACGCGCATCCGCGCATCGAGCTGGAGCTGCAGGCCGAGCTGTTCGACTCGCCGGAGAAGCACCGTCGCATGACGGCGTTCCTCGAGAGGAAGAAGCCATGAGCGCTCCCCGGTCCGTCGGAGTCATCGGCGGGGGACGCATGGGTGCGGGGATCGCGCACGCGTTCGCGCTGGCCGGCTCGCGCGTCACGGTCATCGAGCGCGACGCCGACAGCGCAGCGGCCGCGACGGCCCGGGTACGGACGTCGCTCGCGCGCGCGGTGGAGAAGGGTGCGGCCGTGCGACCGCTGACCGCATTGACGGATGCCGTCACCACCGGGACCGATCTCGCAGCGCTGAGCGGCTCCGACCTCGTCATCGAAGCCGTCTTCGAAGACCGTGACGTCAAGATGGATGCCCTCAGCCGGGCGGAAGCGGTGCTCGACGCCGACAGCGTGCTCGCCAGCAACACCTCGTCGATCTCGATCGACGATCTCGCCTCGGCGCTCCAACGCCCGCACCGATTCCTCGGCCTGCACTTCTTCAACCCGGTCCCGGCCTCCGCCCTCGTCGAGATCGTCATCGGCTCGCGCACCGATCCCGAACTCGAGCAGGAGGCGCGGCGCTGGGTCGCCGCGCTCGAGAAGACGCCCGTCGTGGTGCGCGACTCGCCGGGCTTCGCGTCGAGCCGCCTCGGCCTCGCGCTCGCTCTCGAAGCGATCCGGATGGTGGAGGACGGTGTGGCGAGCGCGAACGACATCGACACGGCGATGGAGCTCGGCTATCGGCATCCCGTCGGCCCGCTGCGCACCACCGACATCGTCGGGCTCGACGTCCGGCTGGGGATCGCCGAGGAGCTTCACGCGACGCTCGGCGACCGCTTCGCGCCGCCGGAGCTGCTGCGGCGCATGGTCGCCGACGGTCGCCTGGGACGCAAGAGCGGCCATGGATTCTACGAATGGAGCCAGTGATGCACGACATCCTTCCCAGCTACGTGCAAGGCCGGTGGTGGAGCCCGGCCGAGGGGGCGAACGCGGTGGAGGTGCGCGACGCCTCCACGGGTGAGATCGTCACGCGCCTCAGCACCGAGGGCCTCGACCTGGGCGGGGCGCTGGACTATGCGCGCTCCGTCGGCCAGCGCAGCCTCGGCGCGCTCTCCTTCCACCAGCGCGCGGTGCTGCTCAAGCAGTTCGCCCTGGCGCTCACGGAACGCAAGGACGAGCTCTACGCACTCTCCAAGCACTCGGGTTCGACGGTTCGCGACTCGCTGAGCGACGTCGACGGCGGGATCGGCGTGCTGTTCACCTACTCCTCGAAAGGCCGCCGGGAGCTGCCGAACGGACAGGTCTACGTCGACGGTCCACCCGAGCCGCTCTCGAAGGACGGGAGCTTCCTCGGTCAGCACGTCTACACCCGCCTGCCGGGCGTGGTCGTGCAGATCAACGCGTTCAACTTCCCGATGTGGGGCGCGCTGGAGAAGTTCGCACCGGCGTTCCTCGCCGGCATGCCGACGCTCGTCAAACCCGCGAGCCCGACCGCGTACATCGCCGAGGCGTGGGTGCGCATCCTCGTGGAGACGGGCCTGCTCCCCGACGGGGCGGTGCAGCTGGTGGCAGGCGGCGTGCCCGACCTGTTCGAGAACCTCCGCCTGGGCGACCTCGTCGGCTTCACCGGCAGCGCGGCGACGGCTGAGCGACTTCAGGCACAGTGCCCCGACGGCGTCCGCTTCACGCGCGAGACCGATTCGATCAACGCCTCCATCCTCGGCACCGACGCCGTGGCGGGAACCCCCGAGTTCGATGCGTACGTCAAGCAGCTCTTCGTCGAGCTGACCACGAAGGCCGGACAGAAGTGCACGGCCATCCGTCGCGCGATCGTGCCCTCCGGTGCGGTGGAGGCGCTCGTCGCGGCTGTCGGCCAGATGATCGCCGATCGAGTGGTGCTCGGCGACCCGCACTCCGACACGGTGACCATGGGACCGCTCGTGTCCATCGCGCAGCGCGACGAGGTGCTCAGCCAGGTGGCCAGGCTCCAGGAGGCGGGCGGACGAATCCTCCTCGGCTCGACCGAGGCGCCGGAGATCACCCGAGCGGACGACTCGACCGGTCCCGCCCCCGACGGTGCTTTCGTGGCGCCGATCCTCGTCGGCTTCGACGACCCGACCGCCGCGGCGGTGCACGAGGTGGAGGCCTTCGGCCCGGTCGCGAGCATCCTGGCCTACGACACGCTCGCGGAGGCGGCCGATCTCGTCGGCCGGGGTGGCGGCTCACTCGTGACGAGTGTCGCGACGCATGATCCTGCCGTCGCGGTGGACCTGCTCGCCCGTATCGGGGCGTACAACGGCCGCGTGCTGTTCCTGAGCCGCGAGAACGCCCGCACCTCGACCGGACACGGGGCGCCCGTTCCGCACCTCGTGCACGGCGGGCCGGGACGCGCCGGCGGCGGGGAGGAGCTCGGCGGCATCCGTGCTGTGCTGCATCACATGCAGCGCACCGCGGTGCAGGGCTCGCCCGAGATGCTGACCGCTATCACCGGGGTCTGGCACGCCGGCGCCGCGGCCGACTCCACGAGTGTGCACCCGTTCCGCAAGTCGCTGGCCGACCTGCGCATCGGCGACCAGGTGCGCTCCGAGACGCGGGAAGTCACCCTGGCCGACATCGAGACGTTCGCGAACTTCACGGGCGACCTGTTCTATGCGCATATGGACGAGGAGGCGGCCGCGGCCAACCCGTTCTTCCCCGGACGCGTCGCCCACGGATACCTCCTCGTCTCGTGGGCCGCGGGCCTGTTCGTCGATCCGGCTCCGGGTCCGGTGCTGGCGAACTACGGGCTCGAGAACCTGCGATTCCTCACTCCGGTGTCGCCGGGGGATCGCATCCGCGTGACCCTGACGGCGAAGGAGATCACACCTCGTGAGACCGACGAGTACGGCGAGGTGCGGTGGGACGCGGTGATCCACAATCAGCGCGACGAGATCGTCGCGCAGTACGACGTGCTGACCCTCGTGGCGAAGCAGCCTGTCGACCGCGCCGGCGCCACCGAGCCCGTCGGTGCGTGACCGCGTGTCATTGCGACCGCGATCCGAGCGAGGTAGACTAACTGAACGAACGGTCTGTAATTGAGGAGTCGAGGATGACTGCAGCACCCGACCTCTCCGCGCCGGCGGAGGATGCCGAAGGTCAGGCCGCATTCGACGCCCTGATCGCCGCCGATCAACGCGTCGAGCCGCGGGACTGGATGCCGCCGGCCTATCGCAAGACGCTGATCCGGCAGATCTCGCAGCACGCGCATTCCGAGATCATCGGCATGCAGCCCGAGGGCAACTGGATCACGCGTGCCCCGAGCCTCAAGCGCAAGGCGATCCTGATGGCGAAGGTCCAGGACGAAGCAGGGCACGGGCTGTACCTGTACTCGGCCGCGCAGACCCTCGGCATCACGCGTGACGAGATGACGGAGCAGCTCATCGAGGGCCGTGCGAAGTACTCGTCGATCTTCAACTATCCGGCGCCGACGTGGGCCGACATGGGCGCGATCGGCTGGCTCGTCGACGGCGCCGCGATCTGCAACCAGGTGCCCCTGTGCCGCGCGTCGTACGGTCCGTACGGCCGGGCTATGGTGCGGATCTGCAAGGAGGAGTCGTTCCACCAGCGGCAGGGCTTCGAGATCCTCCTGACCCTCATGCGCGGGACGCCTGCGCAGCAGAAGATGGCTCAGGATGCCGTGAACCGCTGGTACTGGCCGAGCCTCATGATGTTCGGGCCGCCCGACGACCAGTCGCCGAACTCGGCGCAGTCCACCGCGTGGAAGATCAAGCGCTTCTCGAACGACGAGCTGCGTCAGCGCTTCGTCGGCATGCTGGTGCCGCAGGCCGAGGTGCTCGGTGTCACGCTCCCCGACCCGAACCTGCGGTGGAACGACGCCACCGGGCAGTACGAGATGAGTGAGATCGACTGGACCGAGTTCCATGACGTGCTCGCAGGACGGGGCCCCATGAACGCCGAGCGAATCCGTCATCGTCGCACCGCGCACGAGGACGGTGCGTGGGTGCGCGAGGCAGCGGCGGCGTACGCGCGCAAGCAGAGCGCCAAGGCGGTGGCGGCATGACGACGCCCGGAGCATCCGACCGCGAGACGTGGCCGCTGTACGAAGTGTTCGTGCGCCCGGGCCGCGGGCTCAGTCACGTCCACGCTGGGTCGCTGCACGCACCCGACGCCGAACTGGCGCTCCGCAACGCCCGCGACCTCTACACGCGGCGCGGCGAAGGCACTTCGGTGTGGGTCGTCCCCGCGGCCGCGATCACGACGAGCGACCCCGACGCGAAGGGCGCGTTCTTCGAGTCCCCGGCCGGCAAGAACTACCGTCACGCGAGGTACTACACCGCATCCGAGGGGGTGCCTCACCTGTGAGCACGCACCTCGAGACGGATTCCGATCCGCACGGCGACGTCACCGTCGACAGTGTCGAGCTGTCGGAGGAGCTCGCCGGCGCAGAGGGGCGCGCCACCAGCGCGGACGTGGCCGAGTACGCCCTGTGGCTCGGTGACGACGCCCTCATCCTCGCCCAGCAGCTCTCGTGGTGGATCGCCCGGGCCCCCGAGCTCGAAGAGGACCTCGCGTTGGCCAACATCGCGCTCGACATCCTGGGGCATGCCCGCTCGCTTCTGCGATACGCGGGCACCTACGACGGCCGCACCGAGGACGACCTCGCCTACTTCCGGGACGAGCCGGAGTTCCGCACCGCCTGGCTGTTCCAGCAGCCCAACGGCGACTTCGCGCAGACGATCGCGCGCCAGCTGGCGGCATCCGTCTACCAATTCGAGTTGTACACGGCGCTGCAGGCCTCCGGCGACGCCACGCTCGCAGCCATCGCGGCCAAGGCGGTGAAGGAGGTCGAGTACCACCGCGACCATGCCGTCCAATGGACGCTGCGCCTCGCCGGCGGGACGAGCGAATCGCGCGAGCGAATCATCCGCGCATTCGGCGACGTGTGGCCGTACGTGGACGAGCTCTTCCGCGACGAGGAGCTCATCGACGCGCTCGATGGCATCGCGGTACGCCCCTCATCGCTTCGAACGGCGTTCGACGCCGTCATCGACGCGGTCTTCGCCGAGGCCGAGCTCGAGCGGCCGACCGTCCCGCCCTCGATCGGCGGCGGCCGCCACGGCAGGCACTTCTCCACTCTCGGCTACATCCTCGCCGAGATGCAGGTGCTCGCCCGACAGCATCCCGGTGCGACATGGTGACCGGCATCACGACGTCTCAGCGCGCGTGGGATGTCGTCGCGGCGGTGACCGACCCGGAGGTCCCGGTCCTCACGATCGAGGACCTCGGCATCCTCCGAGACGTGGCCACGAATGAGGGACACGTCACCGTCACGATCACGCCCACCTACTCCGGGTGCCCCGCGATGGCGACGATCCGCGACGACATCACCCTCGCACTCACCGCCGCCGGATACGAGCACGTCGACGTGCTGATGACGCTCACCCCGGCGTGGACCACCGACTGGATGACCGACCAGGGCAAGCGCAAGCTGGAGCGGTACGGCATCGCTCCGCCGACCGGCACGCGTCCTGCGGGTCCGATCAAGCTGCAGCTGGCGGTCCGCTGCCCGCGATGCGGATCGCTGGAGACACGGGAGGTCTCGCGCTTCGGGTCGACGTCGTGCAAGGCGCTGTACGAGTGCCGAGCCTGCCTCGAGCCGTTCGACCACTTCAAGGTGCACTGATGCCCGCGGTGAACATCGGCCGACCCGCCGCGTCCGATTCGGCGACGCAGATCGCCGAGGCGTTCCTTCAGAGCACCGTGGGCGGTCCGGCGGGCGCGGAGCGCAAGCGCGCCGCGTTCCACTCCCTGCGTGTGGCGGAGGTGAGATCGCTGACGCCGGACTCCGTCGAGGTGACCTTCGACGTTCCCATCGAGCTGCACGACGACTACCGCTACCTCCCGGGCCAGTACGTGGCGCTGCGCACCCGGCTGGACGGTCAGGAGGTGCGCCGCTCCTATTCGCTGTGCCGGCCACCGGGGCAAGGATCGATCAGCGTCGCCATCAAGCGCGACATCGGCGGGCGGTTCTCCACGTGGGCGCAGACCGAGCTCCGGCCCGGCCAGACCCTCGACGTGATGAGCCCGCAGGGCACCTTCACCTCGTCGTTGGAGGCACTCGAGGGCGCCCGCGTCGCCGGGATCGCCGCGGGCTCGGGGATCACCCCGGTGATGGCGCTGGCGTCGACGATCCTCGCCCGCTCGGAGACGTCGATCTTCACGCTGGTCTACACGAACCGGTCGGCGCTCGACGTGATGTTCCTGGACGACTTGTCGGATCTCAAGGACCGCCACCCGACGCGGCTGGTCGTTCACCACGTGCTCTCGCGCGAGCAGCGTTCGTCGCCCGTGCTCTCCGGACGCATCGACGAGGAGAAGCTCCGGACGATCCTCGATCGCCTGGTGCTGCCCGAGACGATCGACGAATGGTTCCTGTGCGGCCCGTTCGAGCTCGTGCAGCTGTGCCGCGACACCCTCGAGGACATCGGCGTCTCGAAGGATCACGTCCGATACGAGCTCTTCACGACGGGCGCGGAGAACCGCCCGCGCGGCAACGACGGCCGACCCGTGGTGGTGCGCGCCGACGAGCCGGTCTTCACGATCGACTTCACGCTCGACGGTCAGGCGGGAACCGTGAGGAGCCCCGTGAGCGCGCGCGAGACCATCCTCAACGCCGCTCTGCGGATCCGTCCGGATGTCCCGTTCGCCTGCGCCGGCGGGGTCTGCGGCACCTGCCGAGCCCGCCTCGTCGCCGGCTCGGTGAACATGACGGAGAACTACGCGCTCGAGCCCGATGAGCTCGAACGCGGGTATGTGCTCACGTGTCAGTCACACCCGACGTCCGACAGGGTCGTCGTCGATTACGACGTCTAGGAGAACAGGTGATCGAGCTGCTCATCGACGACGCGGTCGCGCACGTCACGCTGAACAACCCCGACAAGCTCAACGCTCTCGACGAGCAGGCGGTTCGCGACCTCGGCGCCGCTTACACGGAGGCCGAGAACGCCGGCGTCCGCGCGCTCGTCCTCCGAGGCGAGGGTCGCGCGTTCTGCGCCGGCCGGGACATCTCGGGCGTGGATCCGCGCGACGACGACGTCATCGGCTACCTCGACGGGCTGGTCACCCCTGTGCTCAAGCAGATGTCCGCGTTCCCCGCGCCCACGTTCGCCGCGGCGCACGGGGCGTGTCTGGGCGTCGGCCTGGGGCTGCTCATCGCCACCGACGTCGTGTACGTCGCCGAGAACGCGAAGATCGGCTCCCCGTTCGCGGCACTGGGCGCGACCCTCGATTCCGGCGGGCACGCGCTCTTCTACGAGCGCCTCGGCGCTCACAAGACGCTCGACCTCATCTACACCGGTCGGCTGATGACCGGCGGCGAAGCCGTCCAGTCCGGGCTCTTCTCCGCTGTCTACCCCGCGGACGAGGTGAGGTCGGCCGCAGAACAGGCGGCGGCGCGCGCCGCCACCGGGGCGACGGTCGCGTTCCGGGCGAGCAAGGCGCTGATCGCACGCCTCCGGGATGAGCGGCTCGGGCTGTGGTCGTCCATGTCCGCGGAGAATGCTCTGCAAGCGCGTCTGTGCGCCACCGACGACTACCGCGAAGGATTCGCCGCGTTCCAGGAGAAGCGGACTCCCACATTCCGCGGGGTGTAGCCGACGTCTGGCCGGACGGTCGCGGAGATCACGTCAGGTACGGATCGACGAGCAGCCGGCCGCGGATACCGCGCAGCGTGTCGATGACACGCCCGAGCTGCGTGCGACTCCAGGCTGTCATCTGCAGGTCGTAGGGGCCGAGCGGTTCGAGCCTGCCGGTGCGGATGCGGATCACCTCCCACTTCGCGGCCCGCAGCACGCGGTCCTTGCGGCGATCGGCGGCCTCGCGCTTGCCGACGTGCTCGAGACCGTGGCGGCCCGTGCTGTCGTACTCGATCGCGACGCGCAGCTCCGGGAGCAGGATGTCGGGCCACACCTCGACGTGATCGAAGAACGGGCGCGCCACCCGCACCGCGTTGAGGCCCTGCGTCACCGAAAGACGTGCGAACAGGTCGGCGCGCAGCTGCGTCTCGATCGCGGAGGCGGGCTTCGGCGCGCACTCCGACACGAACGCTTCTCCGACAGGCAGATCGGGGGTCTTGGGGCACAGCTCCCGCTTCTGCCGCGGCTTCCTCGGCCTCAGAACCGTGCGCTCGATCGGGGATGCGATCGCGGCCGGGACGGGGGAGCCGGCGGGGGTTACGACGTCGCGCATCGGCAGAGCCCGGACGGGCCGCGCGAGGTCGGCGCACTCGGGGCACCACGCCGAGCGGCGGCGCTCCCGCCCCGGCCGGTTGCGCTGCTCGCCGGGAGTGGCCGCGAACTTGTGTCCTGCTTCGCACTGCCACAGCAGGAGCACGTCGGCCGCGGGCGGGATCTGACTCAGGACGATGCCGGCGTTGAGCTCGGGGTGGTACTGGCGGATCAGCGCGGGGAACGGCGCCCACGCCTCCCGATAGCTCCCGACCGGGTAGGGCACCTCGGCGCCCTTGGAGAACTGGCGGCGCGCCCACCACAGTTCCACACGCTCCGGCATGCGAGCAGGGTAAGCGTGGCCGGCGACATCACTCGTGCTCGGGCAGGACGGGCGTCGACCATCCCGGGTCGCGGCCGAGCTGCGCGGCCCGGGCGACGGAAGCGGCGCCGAACCGATCGCGCACCGCATCGAGCACTGTGTCGAGGCGGGCTCCGTCATCCCAGTCGATCGGAAGCTCCGGCTGGATGCTGTCGGCCCGACCGAGCTGCGACAGCGAGACGCCGATCAGCGTGATGCCGCGCTCCACGATCTCGGGCTGCGCGGCGGCGAGCAGCACGCGCGCGACCTCCAGCAGCATCGCCGTGCGGTCGGTCGGGAAGCGCAGGGTTCGAGACCGCGTGGCCTTCGCGTAGTCGCCATAGCGCAGGCGCAGCACGACGGTGCGGCAGACGCGGTCTCGCTCGCGCAGACGGCGGCCGAGTCGGTCGACGATCTGCGTGAGGAAGAGATCGAGCTCTTCGGCCGTGCGCGGCCGATTGCCGAGCGCCCGCTGAGAGCCGATCGATCCTCGGCGTTTCGTGGTGTCGACCGGGCGCGGATCTCGCAGTCGCGCGAGCGCGTGCAGGTGGGCGCCCGTCGCCTTTCCGAGCAGCCGTTCGGCGGTCGCTGCTTCGAGCTCGGCCAACTGACCGACGGTGCGGATGCCGAGCCCGTGCAGTTTCTCGGCGGTCGCGGCGCCCACGCCCCAGAGCCGTTCGACCGGCAGCGGGAGCAGGAACGACTCCTCCTGCTCGGGTTCGACGACGAGCAGACCGTCGGGCTTGCTCACCGCGCTCGCGACCTTGGCGAGGAACTTCGTGCGGGCGACGCCGACCGAGATGGGCAGGCCGACGTCGGCGCGGACTCTTTCACGCAGCCGCACGGCGATCTGCTCGGGCGATCCCGCGATGCGGCGGAGACCTCCGACCTCGAGGAACGCCTCATCGATGGAGAGCCCCTCCACCAGCGGCGTCGTATCGCGGAAGACCTCGAACACGGCACGGCTCGCTTCGGAGTACGCCTCCATCCGGGGCGGCACGATCACGGCATCCGGGCACAGTTCACGCGCCTGCCGGCCGCCCATCGCGGTGCGCACCCCGCGTGCCTTCGCCTCGTAGCTCGCCGCCAGCACCACGCCCCCGCCGACGATGACGGGCCGTCCACGCAGGGCCGGGGCATCCCGCTGCTCCACCGACGCGTAGAAAGAGTCGAGGTCTGCGTGCAGCACGGTCGCCTCAGCCCGCATGCCGCCCTCCCGCCGGTCCCCGTTCCCCGCGAGGATCGTCGCACGCACCACGGACACACCGGCCGCTGCGTCACCACCTGTCGCGGGCGAAGATCGCGGGATCGACAGGCCGGATGCCGCGGGGGAGTCGCTCGACGACGAGCAGGTACGAATCGGTGACCAGGTCCTCGAGGAGCGCTTCGTCGGTCGGTCCGCCGGGCCTGACGGTGATCCAGTGCCTCTTGTTCATGTGGTACCCCGGCGTGATGTCGGCGTAGGCCTCGCGGAGGGCCTTGGAATCCTCCGGGTCCGCTTTGAGCGTCACGATCGGCTCGCCGGCGAGGACCGTCAACAGCATGAAGACCCGGCCCCGCACCTTGTAGACGTCCCACTCGGGGCCGAACGGGTGCTCCAGCCCGGCACCGGGCAGTTCGTCGGCTCGCGCGCGTGCGCGGTCCTGCAACGCGTCGCCTTCCACCGGCCACCTCCGGCTCTCACGCTACCCGGCAGCGGTGGAGCGTCGTCGGCCGCGGGATGCCGTGTCAGCCGCCGAACGCGTGCACCGGCGCGCCGCGCACCCCGGTCGCGACAGCGAACAGGCCACCCGCCTCGGGCTCCGGGTCGGCGAGACCCTGGCGCGACGTCGTGATGTAGAGGGTGCGGCGGGCGGGGCCTCCGAACGCGCACGACGTGACGTTCACCGTGGGCAGGGGGATCGTGACGTCGAGCGCGCCCGACGCCGTGTACCTGCGCACCGCGCCACCGCCCCACATCGCGACCCAGACGCCGTCGTCCTCGTCGATCGACATGCCGTCCGGCATGCCACCCGTGCCGCTGAAGCGGACGAACGGGCGGCGCTCGCCGAACCGTCCCGTCGCGAGGTCGAAGTCGTAGGCCCAGATCACCCCCTCGCGGGTGTCGGCGTGGAGTGCGGTCTCGCCGGAAGCTGTCCAGACGAGCCCGTTCGGGATCGTCACGCGCTCCATGGCCACATGGATCGTGAGATCGGGATCGAGGCGGTACACACGCCCGCCGTCCGGACGGGTGTCGTACGCCATGCTCCCGCAGTAGAAGCGGCCGGCCGCGTCGCACGCGCCCTCGTTCATGCGGAAGCCGGAGTCCGAGAAGGCCGGGATCTCCTTCGTGATCGCCAGCACGTCGTCGGTGAGCGCGAAGCCGCGCTCGGTCGCGACCACGTAGCCGCCGCCCCCGCGGGCACGGATCACGGCCGCCACATCGGAGACGTGCGAGCGTCGCAGCGCGGTGCCATCCCACGACATCACGTCGCCGCGCAGCATGTCGACGAAGCGGATGCCGCCGGTCGCGGCATCCCAGAATGCGCCTTCTCCGTGGAACACACCCGCCGTGTCGTCCGACACCAGCTCGGCCTTCATGCAGTCCTCCCGGGTTGCCGCCCGAGACTCGCACGAGCCTGGTCGGGCGAGGCTTGGCAACGTTGTAAATCGAAGCTACCCTGAACTCCAGAATTGTTGCTACAGAAAACAAATAAATCGGAAGGTCGAGGATGACACAGCCGACCGAGGTCGTCACCGCGCCGGTGTGGGCCGATCCCACGGCAGACATCGAGTCTCGCGTCGAGGCGCTGATGGCTGAGATGACGGATGCCGAGAAACGGGCGCAGCTCGGCAGCCACTGGGCAGACAAGCGCGACTCGACGCAGATCATCGCGCCCATGCAGGACGTGCTGTCGAAGGGCCGGCCGCCGTTCGAGGAGGCGGTATCGGACGGCATCGGGCACCTGACCCGCGTGTTCGGCACGGCCCCGGTGACCGCGCGGGAGGGCATGGAGAAGGTGCGTGATTCGCAGCGGCACCTGCTGTCGGGCACGCGCCTCGGGATCCCGGCGATCGTGCACGAGGAGTGCCTGACCGGCTTCACGACGCTCGGCGCGACCGTCTACCCGACGCCGATGGCATGGGCGGCGACCTTCGATGCCGAGCTGGTACGCGAGATGGCGCACGCGATCGGCTCCGACATGGGCGCGGTCGGCGTGCACCACGGGCTCTCGCCCGTGCTCGACGTCGTGACGGACTACCGCTGGGGGCGCGTCGAGGAGACCCTCGGCGAAGACCCGTACGTGGTCGGCACTCTCGCCACCGCGTATGTCGAGGGCTTGCAGGACGCCGGCGTCATCGCCACCCTCAAGCATTTCGCAGGCCACGCCACCTCGCGTGGGGGTCGCAACCACGCGCCGGTGTCGATGGGGGAACGGGAACTCCGCGACCTCGTGCTGCCGCCGTTCGAGATGGCTGTGCGCGTCGGCGGCGCCAAGAGCGTCATGAACTCCTACACCGAGCTCGATCGCGTGCCCGCAGCGGCCGACCGCCGGCTGCTCACCGATCTGCTGCGCGGCGAATGGGGGTTCGACGGCACGGTCGTGTCGGATTACTGGGCGGTCGCGTTCCTCAAGTCCAAGCACGGCGTGGCCGAGACGATGGCGGATGCCGGACGTCTGGCGCTGCACGCGGGCATCGATGTCGAACTCCCCGACATCGCGGCCTACCGACTCCTCGCCGAGGCCGACCCCGACCCGGCGCGCACGCGCGCCGACATCGACACGGCTGTGCGGCGGGTGCTGCGGCAGAAGATCGAACTGGGCCTGCTCGACGATGGCTGGAGCCCGGCCGAGCCCGTCGACGTCGATCTCGACAGTGCGCACAACCGCGACATCGCCCGCCGTCTGGCCGAGGAGTCGATCGTCCTGCTCGACAATCGGCGCGGCATCCTGCCCCTCGCGCCCGGCATGAGGCGGATCGCGGTGATCGGGCCCTGCGCGGACGATCCCGGAGCGCTGATGGGCGCGTACTCGTACCCGATCCACGTGATGCCCCGTCATCCCGAAATGGGCCTCGGCATCGACGCGACGACCATCCCGGATGCGCTGCGTGCGGCCGTTCCCGGGACCGAGGTCGTCGTAGAGCACGGCTGTCCTCTCGTCGGGCCTGCGCATGAGCGGCAGATCGCGCACGCGGTCGTGGCCGCGGGATCCAGCGATGTCGTGGTCGCCGTCGTCGGAGACCGCGCGGGGATGTTCGGCAAGGGCACGTCGGGGGAGGGCTCGGACGCGCCGAGCCTCGACCTGCCGGGTGACCAGGGCCGCCTGATCGAGGCGCTGCTGGCGACGGGGAAGCCGCTCGTGCTCGTCGTGCTGTCGGGCCGCCCGTACGCCCTCGGCGCCTACGCCGGCCGTGCCGCGGCGATCGTGCAGGCGTTCCTTCCGGGCGTCGAGGGCGCGGCCGCCATCGCCGGCGTCCTCACCGGCGTGGTCAACCCGAGCGGGCATCTGCCGGTGCAGATCCCGCGCACGAACGGGGCGCTGCCGCACACCTACCTCGCTCCGCCGCTCGGTCAGGACGGCGATCGCATCAGCAGCCTGTCGATCGCGCCGGCTTTCCCGTTCGGGCACGGCCTGTCGTACACGACGTTCGAGCTCGGCGACGTCCGGGTCGACCGGCACGAGCTCCGCAGCGACGGCACGGTCGTCGCGTCGGTCACCGTTGCCAACACCGGCGATCGGGCCGGCGCGACCGTGGTGCAGCTGTACAGCGCCGACCCGGTGGCCCAGGTCACGCGTCCCGTGCAGCAGCTCGTCGGCTACGCCCGGGTGTCGCTCGAGCCGGGGGCCGAGGCATCCGTCTCGTTCGAACTGCACGCCGACCGCTTCTCGTTCACGGGACTCGCACGCCGCCGGATCGTCGAGCCCGGCATCGTGCACCTCACGGCGGGACTCTCGCTGACGGACGTGACCGCGCCGGCTTCCCTGAAGATCCTCGGGCCGGAGCGCGTGGTGGACGAACCCGTGCTGGTGACCGGGGTGCGTGTCGAACGGGGGGATGCCGCATGACCGGCCTCACCGCGGACGACTGGCCCATCGCGGCCGCCGCCCTGCCCTTCGCCGGCCGCACGCCCGACGGGCGCACGATCGCACAAGCCGGACCGGACGAGTGGGCGCGCACGCTGACCGAGATCGCCGATGCCGGCTTCGACCGCGTCGACCTCACCGACTCGTGGCTGCGGGTCGCCGACCTGGACGACGAGGGTCTGCGCGATCTCGCGGCCGTCGCCGGCGAGGCGGGAGTGACACCGACGTCGATCTCGGCGATCCGCTGCAGCGTCATCGATCACGCCCACGGCGACGAGAACCTCGCCTACAGTCACCGGACACTCGATGCCGCCGCGGCGCTCGGCATCGAGACGGTGTCGTTCGGCCTGCACCAGGCGCTGACCCCGCAGCAGCAGGAGCAGCTGTGGTTCTGGACGGTGCCCGGCCACCAGGACGACCCCGCCGACTGGGACCTCGCGGTGAGCCGGCTGCAGGAGCTCGGTCGTCACGCGGCCGAGCTCGGCATCCTCGTCTCGCTCGAGATGTACGAGGACACCTTCCTCGGCACCGCAGACTCCGCCGTCCGCCTCGTCGAGGACATCGGCCGTGACAACGTCGGGCTGAACCCCGACATCGGCAACCTCGTGCGGCTCCACCGGCCGATCGAGCCCTGGTGGGAGCTGGTCGAGAAGACCCTGCCGTACGCCAACTTCTGGCACGTGAAGAACTACGCGCGCGACGAGGACGCCGCGCGCAGCGCGTACTTCGCGGTGCCGGCGCCCATGCAGTACGGGCTGATCGACTACCGTCGCGCTTTCCGGTACGCGATCGGGCACGGGTTCCAGGGCGTCATCTGCGTCGAGAACTACGGCGGCGACGGCCTCAGCGTGTGCGCCGACAACCGGGAGTACCTGCGCCGGCACGTGCTGCCCAAGCGGGAGGGATACGCGCTCGGCACGAGCAGGGTGCGTCAGCCCCGGCACGTTCGGGGAGGGGCACGATGACGCGCCTCCACAACGACCCCGTCGACTTCGTGCCGCAGGCGCTCGCGGGCTTCGTCGCCGCGCACGGCGACCTCGTGCGCGCCGTCGACGGCGGCGTGGTGCGTGCGGCCCCCGCGGCACGAGGGGCGGTCGCCCTCGTCGTCGGCGGCGGGTCGGGCCATTACCCGGCGTTCGCGGGCGTCGTGGGCACGGGCATGGCGGCCGGGGCGGTGTGCGGCAACGTCTTCACGTCGCCGTCGGCCGGGCAGGCGTACCGCGTCGCGAAGGCGGCCCATCGGGGCGGCGGAGTGCTGTTCAGCTACGGCAACTACGCGGGCGACGTGCTGCACTTCGGAGAGGCCGAGACTCGGCTGCGCGACGAGGGCATCGATGCGCGCACGGTGCTGTGCACCGACGACATCGCGAGCGCACCTCTCGACGAGCTCGATCGGCGCCGCGGCATCGCGGGCGATTTCGTCGTCTTCAAGATCGCGGGCGCCGCGGCCGAGCGCGGCGATCCGATCGACGAGGTCGAGCGACTCGCCCGTCTCGCGAACCATCGCACGCGCACCCTCGGGGTGGCGTTCGGCGGCTGCACGTTCCCCGGCGCCGACGAGCCGCTGTTCACGGTCCCCGACGGCATGATGTCGATCGGTCTCGGCATCCATGGCGAGCCCGGCATCCGCGACGTGCCGCGCACGGACTCCGCCGAGCTCGCCGCGACGCTCGTCGGCTCGCTCCTCGCCGACGTGCCCGAGCAGCGCGGCGATCGCGTCGCCGTCATCGTCAACGGCCTCGGCACGGTCAAGTACGAGGAGCTGTTCGTGCTGTACGGGGATGTCGCGGCCGAGCTGCAGTCGGCGGGCGTCACCGTCGTGCAGCCGGAGGTCGGCGAGCTCGTGACGAGTCTCGACATGGCCGGGGCATCCGTCACCCTCTTCTGGCTCGACGACGAGCTGGAGCCCCTGTGGGCCGCCCCCGCGTACACGCCTGCCTACCGCAAGGGCTCGGTCGAGGTCACCGCCGTGGCGGATGCCGGCGGCGAGGCGTTCTCGGCCGAGCAGGTCGAGAAGGCGCCGGAGGCGACGGTGTGGTCGAAGGACGCGGCGGCGATGGCGCTCGTCTACCTCGACGCAGCTCAGGCCGCGGTCCACGAGCACGAGGCCGAGCTCGGGCGCATCGACGCCATCGCCGGCGACGGCGACCACGGGGTCGGCATGCGCACGGGCATCGACGCGGCGCGCGAGGCGGCAGACCCCGACGCGGGCCTGCGCGAGATGTTCGCCGCCGCCGGTGACGCGTGGAGCGAGCGCGCCGGCGGCACCTCCGGGGCGCTGTGGGGCTCGATGCTGGTCGCGATCGGGCGCGCGCTCGACCGCGAGGGCGACGAGCTGCGCATCACCGCCGCCGATGCCGCCCGGGCGGCGCTCGAGGCGGTGACCTCCCGCGGCGGCGCCCACGTGGGCGACAAGACCATGGTCGACGCGCTCGACCCCTTCGTGCGGACGCTCGATGAGCACCTCGCCTCGGGCGACGGGCTCGCCGACGCGCTCGCCGCGGCAGCCCGCGCCGCCACCGACGCGGCTGCGGCCACGTCCGCCCTTCGGCCCGCCCTCGGCCGCGCCCGTCCCCTGGCCGAGAAGAGCCTCGGCCACCCCGACGCCGGCGCCACGTCGCTGGCGCTGATCGCCACGGCGATCGCCGAAACCACGCGAAAGGAAGCTCGATGACCGACCTCCTGCGCATCGTCGTCGGAAGCGACGATGCCGGCTACGAGTACAAGACGGCCCTGAAGGCCCTGCTCGAGAGCGACCCGCGCGTCGCGGCGGTGTCGGACGTCGGCGTCGCCGGCGACGAGCACACCGACTATCCGCACGTCGCCGTCGAAGCCGCGCGCCGGGTCGCCGCCGGTGAGGCCGACCGCGCGCTGCTCATCTGCGGCACTGGGCTCGGCGTGGCCATCTCGGCCAACAAGGTTCCCGGCATCCGTGCCGTCACGGCGCACGACAGCTACTCGGTCGAGCGCTCGGTGCTCAGCAACAACGCGCAGGTGCTCACGATGGGGCAGCGTGTGATCGGCCTCGAGCTGGCGAAGCGTCTCGTCTCGGAGTGGCTCGGCTACCGGTTCGACCCGGCCTCGTCATCGGCCCCGAAGGTCGCGGCCATCGAGTCGTACGACCGCGCGGCCGGTGCCGGCGACGGCGACGGGGAGGCCTGCTGATGGCGCGGATCGCCGTCGTCGGCAGCGGGTACATGGGCGGCGGCATGGCGCAGGTGTTCGCACTCGCCGGGCACTCCGTCACCCTGGCGGACGTCACCGCCGAGGTCGCCGCCGCGAACCTCGACCGGGTGCGCGCCGAGACCGAGCAGTTCGAGCAGCAGGGGCTGTTCCCCGCGGGCGCCGCCGAAATGGTCGCCCGGAACCTCACCGCCGCAGCGAGCATCGAAGAGGCGGCGACGGATGCCGAGTTCATCGAAGAGGCTGTGCCCGAGCGCATCGAGATCAAGCATCAGACGCTCCGGCGCATCTCGGAGGCCAATGCCGACGCGATCATCGGCAGCAACACGTCGACCATCTCGATCACGCGCCTCGCCGAGCCCGTGGTGAAGCCCGAGCGGTTCCTCGGCGTGCACTTCTCGAACCCCGCGCCGTTCGTGCCGGGCGTCGAGATCATCCCGCACCCCACGACCGCCGAGACGGCCATCGCCGCGGTGGAGCAGCTGCTCGAGGAGAGCGGCAAGATCGGCGCCCGTGTGAAGGACGCGACCGGGTTCGTGCTCAATCGGCTGCAGTACGCGCTGTTCCACGAGGCGACGCAGCTCGTCGACGAGGGCGTCGCCACTCCGGAGGACATCGACGCGATCGTGCGCTCGACCTTCGGGTTCCGCCTGCCCTTCTTCGGGCCGTTCGCGATCGCCGACATGGCGGGGCTCGACGTCTACGCGTTCTGCTACGCGTCGCTCCAGGAGGAGTTCCCCGAGCGGTTCGCGACGCCCGCGATCCTCGCAGAGCGGGTCGAACGGGGCGAGCTGGGCACGAAGACCGGCGGGGGATTCCGTGCGATCGACCCGGCGCGGATCCCCGAGCTCGTCGCCTACCGCAACCGTGCATACGCGAAGATGAAGGAGCTCCTCGAGGAGCTCGGACCTTCACCTTTCGACGAGCCGGTATAGGAGACTCGCCTGTGACCTCGACACCGCCCGACGTGGTCGCCGCCCGCAACTGGGCGTCGAACCTGGCGTACGGCGCCACGCGCGTGGTAGCGCCGCGCTCGCTCGCGGAACTCGCCGAGATCGTGGGCTCGTCCGACCGCGTGAAGGCTCTCGGCAGCCGCCACTGCTTCAACACCATCGCCGACACCGACGGTGTGCACATCCTCTCGCACGAGCTGCCGGCCGAGATCTCGATCGACCCGGCACGCCGCGTCGTACGCGCCTCGGCTGGACTGCGGTACGGCGACCTCGCGCCGGTGCTCGACCGCGAGGGGTGGGCGCTGGCGAACCTCGCCTCGCTGCCGCACATCTCGCTCGCCGGCGCCGTCGCGACGGGAACCCACGGCTCGGGCGACGCGGTGGCCTCTCTCGCCGCCGCCGTCGCGGGCGTCGAGCTGCTGACCGCCGACGGCGACCTCCTCGCCGTCCGCCGAGGCGACCCCGCATTCGAGGGCGTCGTCGTCTCGCTGGGCGCGCTCGGCTTCGTGACCGCCCTCGAGCTCGACATCGTCCCGGCGTTCCGGATCGCCCAGACGGTGTATGAGCGCCTGCCGCTGGAGGCCGTGCTCGACGACCTCGATGCGGTCACCGGGCTCGGCTACAGCGTCTCGATGTTCCACACCTGGCGCGAGCCCGACGTCATCGACCAGCTGTGGGTGAAGCGGCGTGCTGATGCCGTCGGCCCGCTGCCGAGCGACGTGCTGGGTGCCGCGAAGGCCTCGGCCAAGCGGCATCCGCTCCCTGACGTGTCGGCCGAGAGCTGCACCGACCAGCTCGGAGCACCGGGGGCGTGGTTCGACCGTCTTCCGCACTTCAAGCTCGAGTTCACGCCGTCCAACGGCGACGAGCTGCAGTCGGAGTTCCTGGTGCCCCGGCGCCATGCGGTCGCCGCGGTCCGGGCCGTCCGCGAGCTCGCCGGGGCGGTCGCGCCGCTGCTGCAGGTGTGCGAGCTGCGCACCGTCGCCCGCGACGACCTGTGGCTGTCGCCCGCCTCCGGCACCGACGTCGTCGGCATCCATTTCACGTGGCTGCCCGATCAGCCCGGCGTCGAGCGGCTGCTGCCCGTCATCGAGGGCGCCCTCGAGCCGATGGGGGCACGCCCGCACTGGGGAAAGCTGTTCACCCTCGACGGCGCGGCCGAGCGGATGCCGAAGCTCTATCCTCGCTGGGACGACTTCGCCGCGCTGCGCCGCCGCCTCGACCCGCGCAGCGTGTTCGGCAACGACTTCCTCTCGCGGCTCGGCCTCTGATCCCGAGTGCGCGTGGCGGCGTCAGCGCCGGGCGTGCTCGTTCGGCTCGTGCTCGAGCCGCTGCGCGGCGATCGGCACCGCGACCGCCGCGGCGATGCACAGCACGCCGCCGATGAAGACGAGCCCGGGCAGGATCGGCGATGCGAACGAGATGCCGACCAGCCACATGCCGCCGATCAGCAGGATGCCGTAGAGAACGAAGAGCATGGTCCACCTCCGGTGGGATCGGTTCTTCTCCGTGATACACCCGGTTGCCGCCGACGTCGCGGGGGTTGACTTCACCCCGCGTGCCGGACTCGCCCTCGCCGAGGCATCCCGTTCGCGTCACAATGTCGGCATGAGACTCGTGCAGGTGGCCCAGCACGCCGACGACCTCGGCCGCGCGGCGGCGTTCTACTCGCGGCTGCTGGGCAGCGAGCCGACCGCCGTCTTCGACCCGCCGGGGCTGCTGTTCTTCGATCTCGAGGGCGTCCGTCTGCTGCTCGATCGCAACGCGCCGTCGTCACTCGTGTACCTCCGAGTCGACGACGTCCACCGGACGCTTGCGCGGCTCGACGACGTCGAGGTCGTCTCGCAGCCGCACGTGATCTTCCACCACGACGACGACCGCCTCGGGCCCTCGGGGCACGACGAGTGGCATGCGTTCGTCAAGGACTCCGAGGGCAACACGGTCGGGCTGATCGCGTTCCAGCCCTCCTGAGCCGGCAAGAGCGCCGGACGTCGTCGCCGGTCGTTCGCCTGGACGACCGCTCTCGTTCACACGCATTGCCGAGCATCGAGTGCCCGAAGGAGCTCGATGCCATCCCGACACCCCCGCCGTCGCACCGACCGCGTGCTCGTCCGACTCGTCTTCGCCGCCCTCGCGCTCCTCGCGGGCCTCGCCGCCCCGTCGCTCGCGGCGACACCACCCGCCGCGGCTCACGGATTCACGAGCGTGGTCTACGTACATGCCTCGGCACAGGGCGGCGACACGGTCCGCACGGTCGTCGCGCTCGAATACGACCTCCTGGTGTCGTCGGTGTCGCAGTACGCGGACGCACCCGCGTTCTACCAGGACGGCATGGACGTCTGGCAGACGGGGGAGGAGGCATCCGCTCTCAACGCGTACGCCGACCCGATCGTCGACTACGTCACCGAGCGGTTCGCCGTCACAGCCGACGGGGAGCACTGCGATCCGCGGCAGGCGCGCGAGCTCACCGCGACCGAGCGCGACGGCGTGCCCTACGCGGTCCTCACGCTGGACCACGGCTGCCCGCCGTCGGGCGTGCACGAGATCCGCAGCGCACTGTTCCCCGACGACGAGAACTACGTGCGCGACACCGTCACGGTCGTCGAGTACGAGCTCGACACGCAGGCGGGCACCGCGACGATCGACGAGGCGGCTCCGGTCTTCAGCACCGAGCAGTCGCTCGCCGAGCGGCTCGGCCACTTCTTCGTGCTCGGCGCCGAGCATCTGCTCTTCGGCATCGACCACGTGCTGTTCCTCCTGGCGCTGATCGTCGGCTCGCGGCGCCTGCGTGACATCGTGCTCGCCGCCACCGCGTTCACGCTCGCGCACTCGGTGACGTTCATCCTCGCCGCGCTGCGTGTGGTCGCGGTGCCTGCGGCGATCGTCGAGCCGGTCATCGCGCTGTCGATCGCCGTCGTCGCGAGCTGGTACCTGTGGCGCGTGTGGCGCGAGCGCGGTGCTCTTTTCGCGGAGACGCTCGTCCCCGAGAAGCGGGGCTTCACGACGACGGATGCCGCACGCCTGACAGTCGTGTTCCTCTTCGGCCTGCTGCACGGGGTCGGGTTCGCCGGAGCCCTCGGCATCGACGAGCCCTTCTCCTGGCCGCTGCTGGGATCGCTGCTCGTCTTCAACGTCGGCATCGAGGCGGTCCAGGTCGCGATCATCCTCGCGGTGTTCCCGCTCCTGCTCCTGCTGCGCCGGCGCGCTCCCCGCACGGGGCTCGTCGTGGGCGTCGCCGTCGCGGCCGGGGTGGCCGCGATGGGGCTCGTGTGGTTCGTCGAGCGCCTGCTCGGCTTCGGCTGAGACTCCGCAGCAGAGTGCCTCGCGACGGGCGATGCTGAGAGGCATCCTGCTGCTATCGAGTCGATAACGGCGCGCAGACTGCCCACCGACACCGCGTAGCCTGGACAGGTGAGCGCCTACGTCTCGGCGTTCGAGCTGTTCTCCATCGGTGTAGGACCCTCGAGCTCCCACACGGTCGGCCCCATGCGGGCCGCCCATGACTTCGTCGTGCGTCTGCGCGAGTCGGGTGTGCTGCCGCGCGTCGGCCGCGTCACCTGCACGCTGTACGGATCGCTCGGCGCCACCGGCATCGGCCACGGCACGCCCGACGCCGTGGTCGCGGGGCTGCAGGGCCTCGAGCCAGAGACGGTGGATCCGGATGCCGTGCGCGCCGCGTGGAGCGGCTGGCCCGAAGGCTCTGCGCTCGGGCTGGGCGGTGAGCGGCCGATCCCGTTCGACCGGGGCGACATCGTGTTCGCGCCGCGCACGCGCCTGCCCGGTCACCCGAACGCGATGACGCTCGAGGCGTGGGCCTCACCGGACGACGGGCCCGTGCGCGCCATCGCCGGCGCGGCGGGTGTGCGCGACACGGGTGCGGCGCTCGCCCCCGTTGCGGCTGACGCGGTCGCGACGACGGATGCCGGCCTCCTCGCCCGCGAGACCTACTACTCCGTCGGCGGAGGGTTCATCCGCCGCGAGGGCGACCCGACGACCGCGGCCGGCGCTCGGCCGTACCCGCTCGCGTTCGCGAGCGCCGAAGAGCTGCTCGCGCTGTGCGACGAGCGCAGGCTCACGATCGCCGAGGCGGCGAGGCTCAACGAGGCGACAATGCGCCGTGACGAGGAGATCGCCGAAGGACTCGACGCGATCTGGGACGCGATGGCGGGGTGCGTGAACGCCGGACTGCATGCCGAGGGCGTGCTGCCCGGGATGCTGGCGGTCAAGCGCCGCGCCGCAGCGATCCGCGTGCAGCTCGAGGCCGCCGAAGCCGACGGCCGGCGCGAGCTGCCCGGCGAGTGGCTCGGCGCGTTCGCGCTCGCCGTCAACGAGGAGAACGCCGCGGGCGGGCGCGTCGTCACCGCGCCGACGAACGGCGCCGCCGGCATCGTTCCGGCGGTGGCGATGTACTGGTGGCGGTTCCTCGCCGACTCCGGACTCGGAGCCGGCAACGCCGTGACGCCCTACGGCGAGCTCGTCGGAAGCGCCCTGCTCGGCTACCACGGTCACGCCGTCGCGCCCGAGGAGGCTGCGCACTGGGATGAGGAGCAGGTGGCCGAGGCGAACCGCCGCCGAGGCATCCGTCGCTTCCTGCTCACGGCGACCGCGCTGGGTTCGCTGTTCAAGGCGAACGCCTCGATCTCGGGCGCCGAGGGCGGATGCCAGGCCGAGGTGGGCTCGGCGTGCGCGATGGCGGCCGGCGGGCTGACCGCGGTCATGGGCGGCACCAACCGGCAGATCGAGAACGCCGCCGAGATCGCGATGGAGCACCACCTCGGTCTCACGTGCGACCCGGTCGGCGGCCTCGTGCAGATCCCCTGCATCGAGCGAAACGCCATCGCCGCGTCGACCGCCGTCACGGCCGCGCGCCTCGCGCTGCGCGGCGACGGCAGCCACTACGTCTCGCTCGACGCGGTCGTCGAGACCATGCGCCAGACCGGCATCGACATGTCGCACAAGTACAAGGAGACGAGCGAGGGCGGCCTCGCGGTGAACGTCATCGAGTGCTGACCGTCGCGTCGGACGCCGGTCGCTCAGGTGGCGCAACACGCGGAATGGTGAGATGGATGCCGCGCGTCGTGCCCCCCGGAGTCTGCGCCGTCGTGTGGGTCGGCGTGCCGAGCGTGTGTTCGAGTGGCGCAACACGCGGGGTGATGCGAGGGATGCCGCGTGTCGTGCCACCCGAGTGTGGAGCGGCGCGCCGAGGGTGTGTTCAGGTTGCGCAACATGCGGAATGGCGGGACGGATGCCGCGTGTCGTGCCCCCCGAGTGTGCGCTGTCGTGTGGGTCGGCGCGCCTAGCGTGAGTTCAGGTGGCGCAACACGCGGAATGGTGGGATGGATGCCGCGTGTCGTGCCACCCGAGTGTGCGCCGTCGTGTGGGTCGGCGTGCCTAGCGTGAGTTCGGGTGGCGCAACACGCGGAATGGCGGGGCGGATGCCGCGTGTCGTGCCCCCCGAGTGTGCGCTGTCGTGTGGGTCGGCGCGCCTAGCGTGAGTTCGGGTGGCGCAACACGCGGGGTGATGCGTTGGATGCCGCGTGTCGTGCCCCCGAGTGTGAGCGGCGTGTCTGGCGTGTGTTCGGGTGGCGCAACACGCGGAATGGCGGGGCGGATGCCGCGTGTTGTGCCACCCGAGTGTGGAGCGGCGTGTCTGGCGTGTGTTCGGGTGGCGCAACACGCGGAATGGTGGGATGGATGCCGCGTGTCGTGTCACCGGAAGCCGGGACGGGGGGCGGTCAGGGGTGCCAGCCGCGTCGTCGCAGCACCGACCGCACGATGGCGACCCCGCGTCGATCGGCACTCCGCACGTGGGCCGACGTGAGCCGGACTACCTCCCAACCCTCGGCGGTGTACGCGGCGTACTTCTCGATGTCGCGGTTCCACTGCGCGCGGTCGGTGCGGTGGTGATCGCCCTCGATCTCGACGACGGTCCGATACTCGGGAAACACGAACTCGGTGATACCCAGAAGAACTCCGCGGCCGTCGCGGATCTCGACGTCGAGCTCGGGGATCGGTAGCCCGCCAGCAGCGGCATCCAGTCGGAAATCGGTCTCGAGTGGCGAAGCACTGCCCTCCCGGACGAGCGGGAGCGCCTCGACGAGGCGTCCGATGCCGCGGCGTCTGCCGGCCGACGCGATCGCCGTGAGATCGTCGATCGTGCCGAGGCGCTCACGCGGCACGAGCCTCCCGCGCCCGTCCCGGGGGATGCGGACGATCTGGTCACCGAGTGCGATGAGCTCTCGCACGCTGAGTTCCGGGGCGAGCATCGCCCACGTCGAGGCCGCGTCAGTCGTGCGGATCCCGGCGTGCACGTGTACGTTCGCGAGCTGCGGCGAGACCTTGATGCCGCGGATGCCTCGAGCACGAGGCGCTCGAGCCGGTGCGAAGACAGCGACCTCCAGACGGGCGCCCGGGTTGATGGAAAGGCCGAGATGCACGGCGGCGCTGCGTCCCGCGAGGAACACGTGCGGACGCATCGCAGTCGCGTAGGCCCGGATCTTCCGCTGCTCTCGGCGCCGCGCGATGTCGTCGATGGACAGATCCTGGTCGGGTTCGGGATCATCCAGCGACTGCCGCACGCCGTGGAACGGAGCATCCAAGTCGCTCGCTTGCAGCCGGCCGGATGACACGCCACGGGCGCGGGCGTCGGAGACGGAGAACGCGCTTCCGAGGCGCTCGGGCAGCGGTGTCGGACGAGCAGACATCCGTCGACGATGGCGTGCGCCGAGGTCGCCAGCGGTGCGCCATCCCGAATCTGTGAGCGCTGAACGTGAGACGTCGCTTGTGGAGGAGCCGCCGCCGAGGTGCTCGACGCGCCCGGTCCCGGGTTCGGGTGGCGCGACACGCGGAGTGGTGGGGTCGATTCCGCGTGTTGCGCCACTTGAAGTAGCGGTGGCGTGGGGTTCCCGCGTGGTCGTGGGGTGGTGCATGGTTCGGGTGGCGCGACACGCGGGGTGGTGGGGTCGATTCCGCGTGTTGCGCCACTTGAAGTAGCGGTGGCGTGGGGTTCCTGCGTGGTCGTGGGGTGGTGCATGGGTTCGGGTGGCGCGACACGCGGGGTAGTGGGGTCGATTCCGCGTGTTGTGCCACCTGAAGCCAGCAGCGGCGGCGGTGGGAGGGAGTGCGTGGCGCGGAATGGGTGGATGCGTTCGTCCACAGCGAACAGCGGACCTATTAGCACTCGCCCACCGAGAGTGCTAATCTGAGCGTAGTTGAGTCGAGTGGGCTCAACTCCATGACACAGAGAGGAGATATCCATGGCCACGTACGACCCGTTCCGTGACCTCGACCGCCTCGCGTCTAGTCTCTTCGACACGCGCCGCGGCCCGCGCCGCATGCCGATGGACCTCTACCGCGACGGCGACCACTACGTGCTGACCGCCGACCTGCCGGGCGTCGACCCGGGTTCGGTCGACATCGACGTCGACGGCCAGCTACTGACGATCCGCGCTGAGCGCACGCTCACCACGGGCGAAGGCGTCAAGTGGATCACGCGCGAGCGCGAGGCCGCGAGCTTCCTGCGGCAGCTCAACCTCGGCCAGGGCATCGACACCGACCGCATCTCTGCGAGCTACAACAACGGCGTGCTCAGCGTCACGATCCCGGTGAGCGAGCAGGCCAAGCCGCGCAAGATCGAGGTGACGGCAGAGAGCAGCGCTCCGACGATCCGGGCGCACGAGTCCAGCGAGACCCCGCAGCCGATCGAGCAGTAGCGATCGACCGCGAACGGATGCCTCGTCCCTCAGGGGACGGGGCATCCGTCGTTCATGCGGCGGACGCCCGGTCGCCCGTGAAATGACGGCGGCAGCGCGCCTGGTACGACTCGATGCCGCCGACCTGCTCGCGTGTCGGGACGTTCGGGTCGCCGGCGGCTCCTGCAGCGAGACGCTGATGGAATGCGGCATCCGCTCCGCACACCGCGCACACGGCCGTGAGTTTGAGCACGTCCTCGGCCATGGCCATGAGCGATGGCATCGGCTCGAACGGGCGGCCGTCGAACGTGACGCACAGGCCTGCGACGATGACGTTCAGCCCTCCGGCGACGAGTGCGCCCACGGCAGGGACGAGCCCCGCACCGAAGAACTGCGCCTCGTCGACCGCGACGAGGTCGAGCCCCCGATCCCGCACGTGCGACACCAGCTCATCGACGTCGGCCACCGACTGCGACTCGACGCTGAGCCCCGAGTGCGAGCTCACCTGCCCCGCGCCCCTTCGGTCGTCGAGTGCATGGCTGATGACGTCGACCGACAGGCCGGCGATGCGTGCGCGACGCACACGGCGCAGGAGCTCTTCGGACTTGCCGGCGAACATCGGTCCGGCGACGACCTGCAGCCGCGCCGGCGTAGGCGTATGCATGGCGCCCACCCTACGGCGCCCTAGGATCGAATGACCCGAAAACACGGGTCAGCACAACCGCTGGTGACGACGGATGCCGCGACCGGGGACCGGTCGGGGCGCCCGCGCAGGCATCCCGACGCCTCAGCAGCCGGGCTGCTTCTTGCGGAGCTTCGCGGTGAGCTCACGGAGCTGAGCCAGCTCGTGGTCGTCGAGCACCGACATCCGCTCGGCGATGGCCCTGCCGTGCGCGCTCGCGATGCGGCGGAACAGGCCGGCTCCGGCCTCCGTCGCCCTCACGAGCGACCCGCGGCCGTCGTCGGGATCCGCGCACTTCGTGATGAGGCCACGCGCGACCATGCGGTCGACGAGCCGCGAGACGCTCGGCTGGCTGATCAGCATGTTCGCCGTGACGTCGCGCAGGCGCGCGGTCATGTCGTCGCCGCGCGTGACGGTGAGGAGCACGTCGTACTCGGCTTGGCTGAGGATGTCGTCGTGGAAGTCCTCGTTGATGTCGCCGAAGATCTCGTGCTGCGCGCGGAACAGGCTCTCCCACGTGTCGATGGCGAGACGACGATCGGTCATAGCGACAAGATTACGGTGAACGGGCACCCCTAGGCTGACCGCATGGCGACTTCTGCGATCGCCCGGTCGCGCGGGCGGATCCGCTCCGCGGCGACGCGGGTTCTGGTGGCGCTGCTCGGCGGGCTCCTGATCACGGGAGTGGGCTTCGGCGCGACACCGGCGCACGCCGATGTCGAGGACTTCGCGTTCGAGAGCCTCGACGTCGAGTATCAGCTCGGACGCACGGATGAGGGCACGAGCACCGTGACCGTCGTCGAGACGTTCGTGGCGGTGTTCCCGGAGTACGACCAGAACCGCGGCATGCGCCGTACGGTGCCCGACTCGTACCAGGGTGCGCCGCTGAACCCCGAGCTGGTCTCGATCACCGACGAGGACGGCGCGCCGCGCAACGCCGAGGTCGAGACCGACGACGGCGCGTACATGATGACTTCGCGCGCCGACGAGTACGTGCACGGGCGGCAGACCTACGTCTTCACGTACACGCTCGAGAACGTCACGCGGTTCTTCACCGACACCGACTCCGACGAGTTCTACTGGGACGTCAACGGCACCGTCTGGCCGCAGTCGTTCGGGCGCGTGACGGCGCGCGTGACGATGCCGTCGGAGCTCGAGCGGGCACGCACCGGAGAACAGGCCTGCTACGCCGGCTACCAGGACTCGACATCGCAGGATTGCACGATCGCCGACGTGGGCGGCGCGGTCGAGGCCTCCGCCGGACCGCTCGAGCCGTACCAGACCCTGACGATCGCGATCGGCTTCGAGGCCGACACGTTCACCGAGTTCGACTCGACGTATCTGGCGTCGCCGTGGGGCTGGCTGCAGGGCGCGGTCGCGCTGCTCGGCCTCGGCGGTGCCGTGACTCTCGCGGGCGTCTCGCGCCGCAGGTACCTCCGCGACGAGCCGGGCCGCCCCGTCATCATCGCCGAGTACACGCCGCCGCGCGAGATCGACGCGCTGGAGAGCGCGGTGCTGCTGGGCCTGCCGACGAAGGCGATCCCGGCCGAGGTGCTCGAGCAGGCCGTGACCGGAAGCATCCGCATCGAAGAGGGCCACCGCAAGCTGTTCGGCGGGGTGAAGCTGAAGGCCGTGCTCGTGGACCCCGCGCGCGCCGACGGCGACGGACGGATGCTGCTGGAAGGACTCTTCCCGATCGGCTCGCCGGGCGAGGAATTCGAGTTCGGCCGCTCCGACACCCGGTTCTCGGCGGCCGCGCAGAAGATCCTCAAGGCCGCGAACCAGGAGCTCGTGACGCGCGGACTGCGCCGGCCCGTTCCGGGCAAGGCGCGCCTGTGGCCGCTGCTCCTCGCGATCCTGTCGGCCGTCCTGGTCTTCCTCCTCGGGTTCGGAGCGCTGGCCGCATTCGTGGCGCCCCTGATCCCGATCGCGCTCATCTTCGTGTCGGTCGTGACGGTGTTCGTCGTGGTGGGGCTCGTCGCACGCAAGCCCCTCACCGCCGCAGGCGCGGAGGTGCGTGACCACCTCGCGGGGCTCAAGCAGTTCATCGAGTGGGCCGAGGCCGACCGCATCCGCATGCTGCAGTCACCGCAGGGAGCCGAGCGCGTTCCCGTCGACGTGTCGGATCCGCGCGTGAAGCTCAAGCTCTACGAGGCGCTGCTGCCGTATGCCGTCGTGTTCGGCCAGGAGAAGGAGTGGGCGCGCGAGCTCGCCGTGCTCTACGGCGACGGCGACTCCCCGGGCTGGTACTCCGGTGGCTCGGGGTTCAACGCCGCGGTCTTCTCGGCGGGCATCTCGAACCTGTCGTCGTCGACGGCCTCGTCGTCGTCCACGTCGGGCGGCTCGTCAGGCGGCGGCTCGGCCGGCGGCGGTGGCGGCGGAGGAGGCGGCGGCGGGGTGTGAGACGGTCCCCACGCCCCCTCAAGGCGCCGCTGACGCGTCGCCCGGAGCCTCCGGGCGCGTGGGCCCAGCCGTGCAGCACAGCACGCCCGCGCGGCTAGCGGATCGCATGCCGCGGCGGAAGGGGCTGTCGCCCCGCACGCTCGCACGGCACACTCGGACCCCATGAGGATCACCGACACCAGTGACCTGTGGTGGAAGTCGGCCGTCGTCTACTGCCTCGACGTCGAGACGTACCTCGACTCGAACGGCGACGGCGTGGGCGACCTGCAGGGCCTCGCGGCGCGCATCGACTACCTCGCGCAGCTCGGCGTGACGTGCCTGTGGCTGATGCCCTTCTACCCTTCGCCCGATCGCGACGACGGCTACGACGTCACCGACTTCTACGGCATCGACCCACGGCTCGGCAACCACGGCGCCTTCGTCGAGATGGTGCGCACGGCGAACGACCGAGGCATGCGTGTGATCGTCGACCTGGTCGTCAATCACACGTCGGATCGGCATCCGTGGTTCGTCGCCGCGAAGCGGAGCGTGAACTCGCCGTACCGCGACTTCTACGTGTGGCGCGACGACCCACCGCCCAAGGGGCAGAAGAACACCGTGTTCCCGGGAGAGGCCGACGGAATCTGGACGAAGGACGAGAAGTCGGGGCAGTGGTACCTTCACAGCTTCTACGAGCACCAGCCCGACCTCAACATCGCGAACCCGGTGGTGCGCGACGAGATCGCGCGGACGATCGGGTTCTGGCTGCAGGTGGGGGTCGCGGGCTTCCGCGTGGACGCGGTGCCGTTCCTGCTCGAGGTGCCGGAGGGCGCCGAGATGGCGAACCCGCACGACTTCCTGCGCGACGTCCGGCGGTTCATGCAGCGGCGGTCGAGCGAGGCGGTGCTGCTCGGGGAGGTCAATCTTCCGTACGAGCAGCAGGTCGCGTACTTCGGGGCGAACGACGATGGCCAGGAACTGACCATGCAGTTCGATTTCCTCGCGATGCAGCGACTGTACCTGTCGCTGGTGCGCCAGGATCCGACGCCGTTGATCGAGGCGCTGACGAAGCGGCCGAAGCTGCCGATCGAGTCTCAGTGGGCCAACTTCCTGCGCAACCACGACGAGCTCACGCTCGACCAGCTCAGCGAAGACGAACGGCAGGAGGTGTTCGAGGCGCTCGCCCCCGATGAGCGGCAGCGCGTGTTCGGGCGCGGCATCGTGCGTCGCCTCCCGACGATGCTGCAGGGCGACCCGCGCCGCATCCGCATGGCGTACAGCATGCTGTTCACCCTCCCCGGAACGCCGGTGCTCTTCTACGGAGAGGAGATCGGCATGGGCGAGAACGCCGAGATTCCGGGGCGCCAGGCCGTGCGTACGCCCATGCAGTGGTCGGCCGACCGTAACGGCGGGTTCTCGGATGCCCCGCCCTCGCGTCTCGTGTCGAAGCCACCGTCGGACGGATATGCGCCGGAGCACGTCAACGTGGCGGATCAGATCGAGGAGCGCGGATCCCTGCTGCACTTCTTCCGCGACCTCATCTCGCGCTACCGCATCTCGCCCGAGCTCGGGTGGGGCGAGTTCGAGGTGCTCTCGGAGGAGGGGTCGCGGGTGCTGGTCCACTCGCTTCGCGCCGATGTGGGGCGGATGGTGGCGGTGCACAACTTCGCCGACGTTCCTGCGCTCGTGCGGTTCGAGGTCGATGACGAGCCGGAGGGGGCGGCGCTCGTCGATCTGCTCGGAGCGCACCGGATCGACCTGACCGACGGCGGGTCGGTGGAGCTCGAGGTCGCACCGTACGGGTACCGCTGGTTCCGCGTGTCGCGTCCGGGGGACGGCCGCGTGACGTGACGGCAAGAGTAAGGGCCGGTCGGAGAGGCTTACCGACCGGCCCTTGTCCCTTGCACCAAGAGTGTCCTGCAATCACATGCCGGTAGCTGCCACAGCAAAACAACTACCGTGCATGCACTCTATAACGGCCAGGTAACGACGGCAAGGGTTTGCCGTTATCTTTTTGTGATTCGGTCCGTGGCGGCTCCCTTGACCTTCCCGTCGCGATGTGTACAGTGTGAACATATCGCCGCAGATCCGGAGGACCTCATGGGGACCACGACCAAGAACGCACTCCCGCCCGTCGTCGACGCCTCCGAGTGGCGGCGTGAGCTCGACGCCCTGCGCGTGCGCGAGAAGGCGGCGACACGCGAGCTCGATGCCATCGCCGCGCAGCGCAGGCGGCTTCCGATGGTCGAGCTGCCGGAGTACACGCTCGTCGGCAAGGACGGTCCCCTCCGCCTCGCGGAGATCTTCGAGGGAAGGTCGCAGCTCATCACGTACCACCACATGTGGTTCGAGGGGAAGGAATGGCACTGCCCCGGGTGCACCGGGTTCACGTCGCAGTTCACCCGCCTGGAGTTCCTCGAGCCGTACGACGCACGCTTCGTGATCGTCACGCAGGGCCCCATCGACGAGGCGCTCGAGTACAAGGAGCGCACCGGCAACCGGATGGAGTGGTACTCGACCGCCGGCAGCCCCTTCGGCGAAGACATGGATGCGCCCGAGGGTGGCGGCTTCGCGGTCAACGTCTTCCTGCGCGACGGCGACACGGTCTACCGCACGTGGCACACGGATGGCCGCGGCACCGAACAGCTCGCGCACACGTTCCCGCTGATCGACCTGCTGCCCTATGGGCGCCGCGAGGCGTGGCAGGACTCGCCCGAGGGCTGGCCGCAGGCCGACACGTTCGACGGGTGGCTCGGCTCCCACGATGTCGCGCGCCTCTACGGCCCGCTTTCCGCGCACGTCGACTGAGCCGCGGCCCATCCGCCAGGATGGATCGATGAGCATCAGCCGCCCCCGCCTCATCGCCTCGAGTGTCGTCGCGGGCACGCTCTGGCTCGTGATCGCCGGTATCGACGGCACGCTCCGGCAGATCCGCGGAGGACTCGGACAGGCCGCCATCGTCGTCCCGGATGTCGTCCCTGCCGGTTTGTGGATCTGGCCGGATGCGTTACCCGCGGTCGCCGTGGTCGTGGGAGCGATAGCCGTCGCGGCCTGCCACGCGCTGTACTCGACGCTGGCCGCACGCGGGGCCGGGGCATCCGTCGTCGGCGTGTGGTTCGCAGCCGTCGCCGCGGGCGCGACCGTCGGCCTCGCGATGGACGTCGCTGCCTCGTGGGACCCGCTGCTCGACTACGGACTGCGCGGGATCGTGGTCGGCGAGCCGGGTGCGACGGCGGCCGCAGGCGCCCTGTGGGGACTCGTGGTCGGGTGGATGCCGGGACTCCTGGCGGCCCGCCCGGCGCGGGGCGACGCGACCCGCCCCGTCGGTCGCGCGTGGCTCATCGGAGCCGCCGCCGTCGCGGTGGCAGCGGTCATCGTGATCGGCGTCGCCGGCGAGGAGGCGTCGCGCGCCGACATCGCCGCACGGGCGGAAGCGGCGTGGCAGGAGCAGGCCGGCACCGGCCATGGGTCGCCGCCCGACCCCGACGCGCAGGGCGATCCGGTGCCTTCGGCAGCTGCGGGCTCAGCGGAACTGGACGCGCAGTGGTGCACCGCCGACAAAGCGACGATTCTCAAGGGGGAGCCCGATGCGGCGACCGGGCACCGAGGGATGCCCATCACGTTGATGAACTTCTCGACCTCGCCGTGCGTCATCGAAGGCTACCCCGACGTCGCGTTCGGGGATCAGAACGGCCATCTGCTCGCGGTCTCGATCGAGCACTCGAGCTCCTTCATGGCTCAGGACCCCGGTCCGCAGCGCATCGAGGTGCCGCCCGGCGGGTATGCGATCACGTACCTGGGCTGGGACGCCGCCTCGACGCACAGCGGCCTCGTCACGACGACCGTCCATGCCGCGCCGACACACGGGATGCAGCGCGGTTCCTGGCCGATCGATCTCGACATCGTCGAGGGGTCGACGGTGGAGGTCACCGCCTGGCAGCTCGCGCCCGACCCGGCTGCTCAGTAACGCGGATGCCTCGGCCGCCGTTCGCACGCCGGGCCGAGGCATCCGTCGATCAGTACCAGTTCGTCGCCTGCGAGTGGCCCCACGCGGCGCACGGCGTGCCGTAGGCGCGGGCGATGTAGTCGAGGCCCCAGCGGATCTGCGTCGTGGCATTGGTCTGCCAGTCGGCGCCGGCGCTTGCCATCTTGTCGCCGGGAAGCGACTGCGGGATGCCGGTGGCACCGCTCGACGGGTTGTACGCCTGGTAATCCCAATCCGATTCCTTCGTCCACAGCGACTCGAGGCAGGAGAACTGGCCGTCGCCCCAGCCGTGGTCGGCCGCCGCGAGCTGGCGCGCGGTGGCCTTGGCTCCTTCGGGCGTGTTGGCGGCTGCGGCTGCGGCGGCTGCTGCGGCTGCCTCGGCCTCGCGCTGCGCCTGCGCCTGCGCTGCGGCCTCGGCGGCGGCGACGGCCGCCGCGGTCTCGGCAGCGCGCTGGGTGAGTCCGGCGTTGAGCCGCTCGCGCACGTCGGCCGCGCTCGCCGCGACCTTCTTCGCTGCTGTCGCGACCTCAGCGGTCGCTTCGGGGGCGAGCATGAGCGGGATGACGTCGAGGTCGGCGAGCCGCTCGACGGCGTCGCGCAGGTCGCGCGTGTGGATCTCGGTCGGCTCGGGGCCGAGGTCGAGACCGGAGTCGGTCACGGCGGCTGTCACCGCCTCGGCCTCGGCCAGCGCGATGCGCGCCTGCGCGAGCGTGGTGCGTGCCGTCGAGGTCGCATCGTCGATCGGCTCGGCCATGATGGCCTCGGCGGCCAGTGACGCGACCGACGCGGGCGAGAGCGCGGGCTCGACGGCGGCAGCGACGCTCGGCGTGGCGACGACGAAACCGGTCGTCGCGATCGTCACGGCGACCGCTCCTGCGGCGACGAGCGGGGCGAAGCGGCGGCGGGCGCGACGAGTGCGCTGGGCGCGGCGAGTGGGGGCGATCTGGGGGGAGTCCTGCATAGGGGTTGCGTTCCTTCGGGTGTTCGCGCGCACGTCAGCGCGCCCTGCGCGCACGGCGGCGGCGCAGCGCGCCCTCGGGTCGGGCGCGGCACAAGGCACACCGAGTCTGCGCGGCTCTTCTGGACGAAACCTCCGTCCTCCCTGGCAGAACCGTGTACGCGGTTCGTGCGAGAAGCCTTCGATGCGCGGCGGCGCACGCCGAAGACGACGGATGCCGTCACCCGGCGTGAGCGCCAGGTGACGGCATCCGCCGACTGCCGTCAGACCCGCCGATGTGCGGAGTAGTACGCGAGGAGAGCCCGGGTCGAGGCATCCTGCGCGCCGATCGCGTCGGGGTCCCCCTCGACCGCCGGTGCGATCTGCAGCGCGAGCTGCTTGCCGAGCTCGACACCCCACTGGTCGAACGAGTTGACGCCCCACACGACGCCCTGCGTGAAGGTGATGTGCTCGTACAGCGCGATGAGCTGGCCGAGCACCGCAGGGGTGAGCGCCGGTCCGAAGATCGAGGTGGTCGGCTTGTTGCCGGCGAACGTGCGCGCCGCCACGAGGGGCCCGGTGGTGCCCTCGGCCTCGACCTCCGACGCGGTCTTGCCGAAGGCCAGCGCCTTCGTCTGCGCGAGGAAGTTGGACAGGAACAGGCCGTGGACGTCGGTCTCGCCGTCGCGCAGCGGATAGGCCGGGTTCGCGAACGCGATGAAGTCGGCCGGGATCAGGCGCGTGCCCTGGTGGATGAGCTGGTAGAACGCGTGCTGGCCGTTCGTGCCCGGCTCGCCCCAGAACACCTCGCCGGTGTCGGTCGTCACGGGCGAGCCGTCCCAGCGGACGGACTTGCCGTTGGACTCCATGGTCAGCTGCTGCAGGTACGCGGGAAAGCGGTCCAGCTGCTGCGCGTACGGCAGCACGGCGTGCGACTGCGCGCCGAGGAGGTTGGAGTACCAGATGTTGAGGAGGCCCATGAGCACCGGGACGTTGCGCTCTAGAGGCGTCATGCGCACGTGCTCGTCGACGGCGTGGAATCCCGCGAGGAGCTCGCGGAAGACGTCCGGGCCGAGCTCGATCATGACCGACAGGCCGATCGCGGAGTCCACCGAGTAGCGGCCCCCCACCCAGTCCCAGAACCCGAACGCGTTCACGGGGTCGATGCCGAAGGCCGCGACCTTGTCGATCGCCGTCGAGACGGCGACGAAGTGGTGGGCGACGGCATCCGTCCTCTGCGCATCCGTGTCGTCGATCGCGCCGGCGGACTGTAGGCCCGACCACAGCCACTCACGGGCGAGGCGTGCGTTCGTCAGGGTCTCGAGCGTCGTGAACGTCTTGGACGCCACGATGAAAAGCGTCGTCTCGGGGTCCAGGCCCTTCGTCTTCTGTGCGATGTCGGTGGGGTCGATGTTCGAGACGAAGCGGGCCTCGATCCCTGCGGTCGAGTACGGTTCGAGCGCGGCCGACACCATCACCGGGCCGAGATCGGAGCCGCCGATCCCGATGTTGACGATGTGAGTGACATTCTTGCCCGTCACGCCCGTCCACTCGCCCGAGCGCACCCGGTCGGCGAACGCGCTCATCGCCGACAGCACCGCCTGCACGTCGTCGTCGATGTCCTGCCCGTCGACGACGAGGGCCGGTTCGGCGGCAGCCGGGCGGCGCAGCGCGGTGTGGAGCACGGCGCGGTCCTCGGTGGTGTTGATGTGCTCGCCCGAGATCATGGCGGCGTAGCGCTCCGCGACGCCGGTCTGCTCGGCCAGGCGAACGAGAGACGCGAGGATCTCATCGGTGATCAGGTTCTTCGAGAGGTCGACGTGCAGGTCGGCCAGCGGGAACGACAGCCGCTCGGCCCGGCGCGGGTCGATCGAGAACCACTCGCGGAGGTCGGGGGCGAAGCCGTCGCGGTGTGCGACGAGCTCCGCCCAGGCGGGCGTGGCGGTGGCATCGACGGGCGCAGTCATGACACCACGCTAGCGCCGGCCGCGTGCACGTTACGGGGTGAGTCGTCGGCGCGCGACCATCCACAGCCGGGGCGGGAGCGTCCCGTCGCCTCTCGCCGCTCCGTAGGGTGAGCTCATGTTCATGGGCTTCAACGGCTGGTTCGTCGTCATCCTCGTCTACGCGCTGTTCGCGGCGATCGCGTTCGGCCTCGTGTACGCGGCCGTCCGCCTCGCGGTGCTGCATGCCCTCAAGTCGCACACCCGCTGGGTGGACCGCGGCAAGCTCTGAACCCGGGCGTGCCGACGCGCCGCTGCCGGTCCCGGGCTCTAGGTTGTCGTCATGCCCGTGAGTCAGACCCGGCGCGCGCGCGCCGCACGCCGGCGGGCGCGACGCGTCGCCGCCGCCGACAACGACCTCACGGTCGACGAGTGGGAGGCGCTCGTCGAGGCGTGGGCCGCGTGCGCGTACTGCGGCGCGGCGGCCGGGCCGTTCCAGAAGGACTGCGTCCTGCCGATCTCGCGCGGAGGCCGCTACACGTTCGAGAACGTCGTTCCGGCGTGCCGCTCGTGCAACGCCAGCAAGAGCAACGACGAAGTCACGGGGTGGCTGCGGCGCAAGCGACTGGACGAGCGGGCGTTCCTCCTCCGCCACGTCGAGATCCTCGCGGCGTGGAGGGGCGCCGGCCCGGCAGAATGAGGCGCATGGCCACCGACATCCGTCCGTACGAGCCGCGCGACTGGGACGACATCTGCCGCATCCACGATGCGGCACGACTCGACGAGCTGCGCGGCGCGGGTCTGCTGGACGCGTACCTCGATCTCGCGGCCACGTATGAGAACGAGGGACTCTTCGACGACGAGGTGTGGGTGGCCGAACTCGACGGTCGCGTCGCCGGGTTCATCGCCGGCTCGGTGGGGCACGAGGGTGGCGAGATCACCTGGATCTACGTCGACCCCGAGCTGTACCGCAGAGGCGTCGGGCGAGCGCTCGTCGAGCATTTCACCGCGCGCTCCGGCGGCCCCGTCCACCTCGAGATGCTCGACGGCAACGGTGCGCTGGCGTTCTACGAGGCGCTCGGCTTCGTGCTCGAATCCACCACGACGGGCAAGCTGGCCGGCAACGAGGCGTTCGACGCGACCGGTCACACCCTGGTCTGGCGGCCGGACCCGTCGTAGCGTCCGGTCTGGCCAGGCCGCGGCATCCGTCCGCCCCTCCAGGCTCAGGATCCGTCGCTGCGGGACAGCAGCGCGACGCCGTCGATCACCGCGCGGTGGGTCGCGGACGGGCCGAGCACGCGGAAGTGCCCGGCCGTGGGCACCAGGACGTTCGTCGCCCCTTCGAGGGCGCTGCCCTCGGGGATGTGAGGGTCCCACGGTCCGAACACCGACACGATCCGGCCGTTGACCGACGTCTCGCGCCCGAGCATCACGATGATCTCGTCGTCGGGCACGAACGCGCGGATGCTCGGCACGATGAACAGGCGTGCGAGCCGCGAGCCGCCGAACGGCGTCGCCACGGCGACGAGGCCGAGGAGTCCCGACGCACGACCGCCGGAGGGAGGTGTCGCGGTGGCGGCGGCATCCGCGGGATCGCCGCCCGCCGCCGCCTCTGCGGCTGCCTCGACGGCGGCGCCCGAGGTGATGAGCGCGTGCTTGCCGATGAGCCCGCCCTTGCTGTGCGCGACGAGCACGCGTCCTGCCGCCGGCGCGGGGGTCTCGCCGAGCAGGCGCACCAGCCTCGCCGCGGTCGCGGGGATGCTCCGGCGGTTGACGCCGAGCCCGTGCACGACGCGCACGCGGTGACCGGCCGCGGCGAGGGCGTCGCCCAGCGGACGAAGGAAGGTCCAGTGTTCGTACACGCCGGGCAGCAGGAACACCTCGGGCAGGCTCGCGTCGCCGCGGTGCCAGGACGGCGGCGTCGGCCGCCGGGCGCCGATCGCCCACGGGAGGGACAGCACCGCGAGCTGGCGTCGAGCCGCGTAGGCGTAGTCCGTCGCCCACCACAGCGCCCGTCGCAGCGCGCTCGGCCGCGCCGCGGCGTCGGGTTTCATGCGTGCAGTCTAGGGGCGTCCCTCGCGAGGGCGAGCCCGCAGCGCGATCACGCGGTTCGTCCGGCCGGCGCGGCGGCCGGTGCGCCGCGCACGCCGGTGATCGCCGATTCCACGACGGCGGCGGCGAGCGCGTCGATGACGGATGCCGGCTGCCACCGCACCGGGCCGTGCACGGCGATCTCGGCGAAGCCGTGGACGGCCGACCAGCATGCCCACTCCGCGTACGGGCGGCGCTCGCTCGCGAGCGCCCCGGCCTCGACCATCGCGTCGAGCGTGTCCATGAGCACCTGGAACGGCGCGACGATCTCGTCGTCCAGCGTGACGATGCCCTCGCTGGCGTTCGCGTCCTGCGTGAAGAACGCCGTCTCGAACCAGCCGCGCTCCGCGCGCGCGAAGTCGATGTACCCGAGCCCCACGCGGCGCAGCCGCTCGATCGCGGCGTCGGCGTCGGAGAGGCCTGGGGGTGCGGCGGCGACGCGCTCGCCGATCGCCCGCGCGAGAGCGAGCTGCGCTTCGCGTGCGACGGCGCGCACGAGGTCTTCGCGGTCGGCGAAGTGCCGGTAGGCGGCATTGGGCGATACGCCGGCGGCGCGGGTCGCTTCGCGGAGAGTCACGGCCGACGGACCGCCGGTGCGGGCGAGTCCCAGGCCCACCTCGATGAGGGCACGTCGGAGGTCCCCGTGATGATAGGTGCGAACCGCGCTGGTCATTGCGTCACCCCCGGCGAGTGTGTACGGTGTGAACATCGATGTGAACGGTGTCCACATCGAGCCTACCCCTCGCCACCGCACGGTCGTCGACCCCACACGCAGAAGGAAGTCCATGAGCCACTCGTCGCCCGCTCAGGGCGCTCCGACCTCGGCCGACGAGGCCGTCCAGTACCGCCCTGACGCGCGCACGCTGCGCGCCTTCCACCAGGTGCTCGTCAACACCGCCGTCGCCAACGTCACGTCGAGCTACCTCTGGTGGGCGCTGACGTTCTGGGCGTATCTCGAGACGCGGTCGGTGCTCGCGACCGCCATCATCGGCGGGTCGTACATGCTCCTGGTCGCGCTGCTGGGCGTCGTCTTCGGCGCGATCGTCGACCACATGAAGAAGAAGGCCGTCATGGTGCTCTCGAGCGTCGTGACACTGTCGACGTATCTGATGGCCGGGGCGCTGTACCTGGCGTTCCCCGAGAGCGTGCTCGTGAACTGGGGCGGGCCGTGGTTCTGGGTGTTCGCGGGCGTGATCCTCATCGGCGGAGTGGTCGAGAACATGCGCAACATCGCGCTGTCGACGACGGTGACCCTGCTGGTGCCGGCGGATCGCCGCGACAAGGCGAACGGCCTCGTGGGCACCGTGCACGGCATCGCGTTCATGGTGACGAGCGTCTTCTCGGGACTGTCCGTCGGCCTCCTCGGCATGGGCTGGACCGTGGTGATCGCGATCGCGGCGACCGCGATCGCGCTCATCCACCTGCTGTTCGTCCCGATCCCCGAGCGCGGCGTCGCGCACGTGGAGGGCGAGGCGCCCAAGGGCTTCGGCTTCCGCGAGGTGATCCCGGCGGTCATGGTGGTGCCGGGACTGCTCGCGCTCATCCTCTTCTCGACGTTCAACAACCTCGTCGGCGGCGTCTTCATGGCGCTCATGGATCCCTACGGTCTGACCCTCTTCTCGGTCGAGATGTGGGGCATCATCCTGGGCATCACCAGCTTCGGGTTCATCATCGGTGGCGGGCTCGTCGCGAAGTTCGGTCTCGGCAGGAACCCGGTGCGCACGATGCTGCTCGTGAACATCGGCATCGCCCTGCTCGGAATGACGTTCGCCATCCGCGAGGTCTGGTGGCTCTACGCCGTGGGCATCCTCGTCTTCATGTGCCTGATGCCGATCGCCGAGGCATCCGAGCAGACGATCGTGCAGCGCGTCGTGCCCTACGAGAAGCAGGGCCGCGTGTTCGGATTCGCCGCGAGCGTGGAGTCGGCGGCGGCGCCGATCTCGGCGTTCCTCGTCGGTCCGCTCGCGCAGTTCTGGCTGATCCCGTTCATGGACTCGCAGGCCGGGCAGGACTCGCTCGGGTGGCTGCTGGGCGAGGGCGAGGCCCGAGGCATCGCCCTGGCGTTCGTCGGCGCGAGCCTGCTGCTGCTGCTCGTGGTGCTGCTCGCGTTCGTCTCGAAGCCGTACCGCGAGCTCTCAGACGCGTACGCGGCGGCGCCGCCCTCGCTCCACACCGACGACGGCGCGTCCGAAGCCGCGCCTGATGCGCCCGGTGAGGAGCCGGGCGAGACGGAGGACGGCGCCCTCGACGCGATCGACGACCCCGGCGAGGATCTGCGCTCCAGCGTTCGCTGAGGACCCGCTCAGTCCAGCTCGGGCGTGCGGGGCGGGGGAGTGCGGCGTGGCCGCAGCGCCTCGAACGCCGAGCCCCACGCGAGGAGGTCCGCGTCGGAGTATGCGCGCCCGGCGATGGTCAGGCCGACCGGCATGGCGATGTCGGCCATCGTTCCCATCGGCACGGTGACGGTCGGGATGCCGAGGTGCCGGATCGCCAGGTTGCCGTTCGCGACCCACACGCCGTTGCGCCATGCCTCCACCGCGGACTCCTCGTTCACGTCGGCGTCCGCCGGACCCACATCGGCCACCGCGGGGAAGACGACCGCGTCGAGTCCGAGCCGGGACATCCATTCGTCCAGATCGAGGCGTCGCGTCTCCTCGAGCCCGTGCACGCCGCCTTCGAGCTCGGGGATGTCGGTGAAGGAGGCGTACGGGTGCTCGCGCACCTGCGCGGGATACGTGGCGATGTCGTCGTCGAAGCCGGTGTACCGGTCGGGCAGCGCGCCATCGGGGTGGGGGAAGATCGCCGCCCCGTCGACATCGGCCAGCCCGTCGAGGGCGGGATCGCCGTTGGCGCGCAGGAAGTCGTCCCACGCCCACGCCGACAGGTCGACGATCTCCCGCCGCAGGAACTCCCGGGTCACGAGCCCGCGCGTCTTGATGGTCGGCGCGCCGGGACGATCGCCCTCATAGTTCGTCACGACGGGGAAGTCGACCTCGATCACCTCGGCTCCCGCAGCCTCGAGGTCGCGGCGGGCAGCTCGCCAGAGGTCGAGTACCGAGCCGCGCGTCTCGATGCGCGTCCCGGTCGGGCCCCCGATGCCGCCGTCCGGGTTGGTCCCGGCATCCGCGTCGGCGCCGATGTACATGCGCGGCACCCCGAAGCGGCGGCCGGCAAGGGTGGCACGTGCGCCGTCGGTGTCGTGCGAGGCCAGCGCCGGAAATGAAGCGGGGCGCGTGGCCGAGGCATCCGGGATCTCGATCCAGGGCTGCGCGCGCCAGAAGTCGCCGCGCGTCTCGGGGTCGTCGGCGACGAGCACGTCGAGGATCTCGAGCAGGTCGGCCATCGTGCGCGTGTGCGGGACGACGACGTCCATGGTCGGCACGAGCGGCCAGTTGCCGCGCACCGAGATCACCCCGCGTGACGGCGTGTACGCGCACAGGCCGTTGTTCGACGCCGGAGCGCGGCCGCTCGACCAGGTCTCCTCGCCGAGGCCGAACGCCGCGAAGGATGCCGCGGTGGCGGTTCCCGAGCCGTTGGAGGATCCCGAGCCGAAGGCCGACGTGAGGTAGCCGGCGTTGTACGGACTCTCGGCTCGGCCGTACACGCCGCGCTGCATGCCGCCGTTCGCCATCGGCGGCATGTTCGTCAGGCCGAGGAGGACGCAGCCCGCCTCGCGCAGCCGCTCGATCGAGAACGCATCGCGCTGGGCGACGAGGTCGGCGAACGCCGGCGACCCCGCGGCGACGGTGAGACCGCGCGCCATGAACGAGTCCTTGGCCGTGTAGGGGATGCCGTCGAGAGGGCCCCGCGCGCGCCCCTCGGCGCGACGGCGATCGGATGCCTCGGCCTCGGCCCGCGCGTCGGGATTGCGCACGACCACCGAGTTGAGCGCCGTCCGCGTTCCCGGCGCGTCGTACGCATCGATCCGGGCCGAATACGCGTCCACCAGCTCGACGGCGGTCACGGCCCCGGACTCGAGTGCCGCGCGGAGCTCGGCGATCGACTTCTCCACGACGGGAAAGCGGCGCGCGCTCATCGCGCCACCGCCGGCTGCTGCTGGGTGATGCAGTGGATGCCGCCACCGCCGGCGAAGATCTGTCGCGCGTCGATCGTCACGGCGCGGCGCCCGGGGTAGGCGGCCTCGAGGATCTCGCGTGCACGTGCGTCCGCGCGCTCCTCGCCGAACCCGCACGCGATGATGCCGCCGTTGACGGGCAGGTGGTTGACGTAGCTGTAGTCGACGAACCCCTCGTCGTCGCGGAGCGCCTCGGGCGCGGGCAGGTCGATGATCTCGAAGCGGCGGCCCGCGGCATCCGTCTGCCCGGCGAGGAACTCGCGCAGCGCGCGCGTCACCTCGAAGTCGGGGTGTTCGGGGTTCTGCTGCGCGTGCAGGAGCAGGCGGCCCGGGGTCGCGATGGTGGCGACGATGTCGACATGGCCGTTCGTGCCCAGATCGTCGTAGTCCCGGGTCAAGCCGCGGGGGAGCCAGACCGCCTTCGACGCGCCGATCGTGCGGAGCATCTCGGCCTCGACGCGCTCCTTGTCGGCGAACGGGTTTCGGCGCGGGTCGAGCTGCACGGTCTCGGTGAGCAGCACCGTTCCTTCGCCGTCGACGTGGATGCCGCCGCCCTCGTTCACGAGGAGGGAGCTGACCACCTCGGCGCCCACGAGGTCGGCGACGAGCCGCGCGTGCGCGGCGGACTTGCGCCACTCCGCCCAGTCCGGCGCGCCCCAGCCGTTGAAGACCCAGTCGACCGCGCCGAGCACGCCGGGGCGCTCGTCGTCGACCACGAACGTCGGGCCGTGGTCGCGGAACCAGAACTCGTCGACCGGCGCCTCGACCAGCTCGATCCCGGACGCGAGCGTGCGACGGGCACGGTCGATCTGGGAAGGGTCGATGACCATGGTGACCGGCTCGAACTCGACGATCGCGTTGGCGACCGCGCTCCACGCCGCGTAGAAGCGCTCCTGCTCGGCAGGGTCGTCGCCGAGCGTGGGGCCTTCGGTGGGGAAGGCCATCCACGTGCGCTCGTGAGGGTCGCCCTCGTGCGGCATCCTCCAGGACATTGTCGCTCCTCTGCTGCGCCGTTCTCTTATTGACCTTGCGATCAATAAGCGAACGTACCTACACTGGCGAAGTCATGTCAAGCACCGCTTCGCGTCCGCGCACCCGAATGGCACCGGCCGAGCGCGCCGCCGAGATCGTCGCGGCCGCGACCGCACTCGCCCGGGAGAACGGGCTCAGTGCGCTGACCTTGCGCGCGGTCGCAGACCGCGCGGGCGTCGCCCCCGCTCTCGTCGCCCACTACCAGCCGTCGATGGACGATCTCGTCGCGCGCGTCTACACCGACCTCGTCGACGCCGAGGTCCGCGACGTCGAGCGCGTCGTGGCATCCGTCGGGGGACCTGCCGCCCAGCTGGGCGCCCTCATCAGCACGCTCATGGACGGCGCGCGCGACGACCTGACCGTGGTGTGGGTCGAGGGCTGGGCGATGGCGCGGCGCAGCGACCCGCTCGCCGCCGCGGTGCGGGCGCAGATGGAGCGCTGGCAGGGCCTCGTGGAAGGGATCGTGATCGACGGATGCCGAGCCGGCGTCTTCGCGACCCTCGAACCTGCCGAGGTCGCGTGGGAGCTCATCGGGCTCATCGACGGGCTGAACGCGCAGTCGCTGGCGCGTGGCGCCGACACCTCCCGCTTCGCACCGCGCATGGCGCGCGCGGCGGAGGCGCTCGTGGGCGCGGCAGCCGGATCGATCGCCGGGGACCCGTGGGACTCCGCGCGATGACGCGCCTCGGGTGGCACGACCTCCCCGCGGCAGTGCGAGACCGCATCGGGGAGGTCCTGGGCAGTCCGGTCGTCGGGGCGGTGTCGCAGGCGGGCGGGTACTCGCCGGGCTCGGCCGATCGCGTCGTCACCACGGACGGGCGGCGGGCGTTCGTCAAGGCCGCCAGCCCCGCCGTCAACTCCGATACTCCGACGATCCATCGCCGCGAGGGTGCGATCACGGCCCGGCTGCCGGCCGCCGTCCCCGCACCCGCCCTGATCGGAGTGGTCGACGACGGGGAGTGGATCGCCCTGGTGCTCGAAGACGTCGAGGCGCGGCATCCGTCGACGCCCTGGCGGGCTCGCGAACTGGCGGCCGTCTTCGATGCACTGCAGCAGGTGGCCGCGGTCGACCTGCCCGCCGACGTCCCCGTGGTCGACCTCGCGGATGCGGTCGCCCGAGACACCCTGGCGCGATGGCGGGCTCTCGACCCCGATGCGATCCCGGCACTGCCGGGCGGACTCGACGCGTGGGTGCGCACGCGCCATCACGAGCTGACGGATGCAGCGGCCCAGGCCGTCGCGGACGTCCGGGGCGATCGGCTCGTCCACTTCGACACGCGCGCCGACAACATCCTGCTGCGTCCGGACGGAACCGTCGTGCTTGTCGACTGGCCGTGGGCCGCGCGTGGCGCCGGGTGGTTCGATGCGCTGACGCTGCTGATCAACGTGCTGTACTACGACCCCTCGGCGAACGTCGAAGCGCTCATCACCTGCGACGTGTTCGACGGCATGCCTCGCGATGCCGCGACCAACGTGCTGGCGGCGCTCGGCGGCATGTTCCTCGAAGCGTCCCTGCGGCCCGACCCGCCGCGCATGCCGACCTTGCGGACCTTCCAGCGCGACCAGGCCATCGTCACGCTGGACTGGGTGCGGCGACGCTGGGAAGGCTGACCGATGGGTGAGCTCGACGATCCGGTCGTGGTGGAGTTCCCGCTGCGGGGCGCCGGCTGGGTGGCGGTCACGACGCCGGCCGCCCGGGTGCCGAGCCACGGCGTCGACGTCCTCGGCCAGCGCTACGCGTTCGACTTCGTGAAGGTCGACGACCGGCCGGGCCTTCGCGTGCACCCCGCGTCGACCCTCGTCGCCTCGACGATCGGCGGCCGCACGGCCGGCTGCTACGCGCTGGGCGCAGACGTGCATGCGCCGTTCGACGGCGAGGTCGTCGCCGCATCGGACGGCATGCCCGAGCGGCGCTGGATCAACCCCTTCCGCGAGGCGGCGCGCATGATCTGGAACGGCTTCACGTTCCACCCCGGGAAGATCCCCGCGATCCTCGGCAACCACGTCATCCTGCGGACAGGCGGCGTCCACGCCGGCTTCGCGCACCTCGTCCCCGGCAGCATACGCGTGCGCGCCGGGGACCGCGTCGCGGTGGGCGAGGTCATCGGTCGGGTCGGGCACACCGGCAACTCGACGTCGCCGCACCTGCACTTCCAGCTCATGGACTCCGCAGACCTCATGACAGCGAACGGCATCCCTTGCGCGTTCGCCCGGTACGACGTGCGCGCGGGCGATGGGACGTGGTCGCCCGTCGAACGCGGCATCCCGGGCCCACGTGAGCGGATCCGATCACTCGCCGGCGGAGCCTCCACGAGCGGCTAACGCTCCGATCCGCTCTGCGCAACCCCCGTGCCGGTCGCCGCCGGACGCCTTACGTTCGCGGTGACCGAACGGAGGACACCATGTCGAACAACCCCATGCCGCCCATCGTGCCGCCGACAGGCGATGACGACGACGCCGTCGCCGACGAGGTGCTCGACACCGACGAGACCGTGATGGGTGACGACGACCACCCGCTCGACACCGACCTCGACGACGACCGCATCGACAGTGCCGCGGCCGACGAACGTGCGGCGACCGAGGGCACGATCGGCGATCAGCGCGAGACGTGACGGCACCCGGGCCCCACGTCGGCCGGCTGCACCAGGATGGAACCATGACCCCGATCCCCACCGTGAAGCTCAACGACGACACATGGTTCCCCGAGCTGGGCCTCGGAACGTACGACCTGCGCGGCGAGGAGGGGATCGAGGCGATGGTCGCCGCGATCGACTCCGGATACCGGCTGCTCGACACCGCCGTGAACTACGAGAACGAGCGCGAGGTCGGCGAGGCCGTGCGCCGCAGCGGCGTGCCGCGGGACGACATCCTCGTCGCCTCCAAGATCCCCGGCCGCCACCACGGCCGTGACCAGGCGATCGACAGCATCAAGGGGTCCCTCGACATGCTGGGCCTCGACCGCATCGACCTTCACCTGATCCACTGGCCCAACCCGAGCGTCGGCCGGTACGTCGACACCTGGCGCGGCATGATCGAGGCGCGGGACCAGGGACTCGTGCGCTCGATAGGTGTGTCGAACTTCACCGAGGACATGATCACCGAGCTCATCGAAGAGACCGGCGTCGCACCCGCGGTGAACCAGGTCGAGCTGCATCCTTACTTCCCGCAGGAGCCGCTGCGCATGTTCCACGCGCAGCACGACATCCGCACCGAGAGCTGGAGCCCGCTCGCCAAGCGCAGCGAGCTGCTCACCGAGCAGATCCTCGTCGAGCTCGCGGCCGTGTACGACGCCACGCCCACGCAGATCGTGCTGCGGTGGCACACGCAGCTCGGCAGCACGCCCATCCCGAAGTCGGCCGACGCCGATCGTCAGCGCGAGAACGCCGACGTCTTCGGGTTCACTCTGACCGACGATCAGCTCCACGCGATCAGCGCTCTCGAGCGCGGCCGGCTGTGGGGCGGCGACCCGCTCACCCACGAAGAGATGTAGGCCCCGCCGTCACGCGTCGGGAAGCGCGTCGAGCCATTCGGTGAACGTCTGCTCGCCGAGCACGGCACCCTGCCGCGGAAGCAGCGCACCGCCTCGCAGCGCGTGCCCCCAGGCGCCCGGTGCGTTCACTGCGGGGACCGGCCCGCGGTAGCCGATCGCGTGCGCGTAGCGGCGCACCATGTCGGAGAGGTCCTCCTCGCGCGGTCCGGCGAGCTCGGGCGCCCGGCCCGCCGGCGCGCGCTCGGCGAGATGGACGAGGTACGCCGCGACCTCGCGTGCGGCGACCGGCTGCACGCGCCCGCGTGGGGCGACGTGCGCGCCGGCCCGTCCGCGATGGAACACCAGCGCCGCGTACTCGTGGAACTGCGTCGCGCGCAGCACCGTCCACGGCACGTCGCCCGTGGCGATCAGTCGTTCCTGGACGAGCTTGCCGGCGTAGTAGCCGTCGGGCGCGGCATCCGCCCCCACGATCGTGAGCGCGAGGTGGTGCGGCACGTGCGCCGCGCGCTCGGCGGCGAGCAGGCTCTTCGTCGCGCCGGCGAAGAACGACACCGACACATCGGGCTTGTTCGTCGTGACGTTGGTGACGTCCACGACGGCGTCGACCCCGTCGAGCGTGCCCGCGAGTCCGGCCCCGCTCAGCAGCTCGACGCCCGTGCGTCGTGAGAGGACGACCACCTCATGCCCGTGGGCGCGGGCGATGTCTACGAGGTGGGCGCCGGTGAGCCCGGTGCCGCCGGCGACCGCGAGCTTCACGTCGTCCTCTCATCGAAGTCGTGTGCGGACCTCCATCGTCGCGGACCGCCACCGGCGAGGGAAGCGCCCGGGCGCGGATCTCGTGTCAGCCGAGTGCGTCGAGCCACTCCGCGAACGTCTGCGTCCCGAGCGTCGCGTCACGCCCCGGCAGCGCGTAACCGGCGCGCATGCCTTTCATCTGCCCGCCGGGAAGGTTGACGGAGGGGATCCAGCCGCGGTGGCCGATGTGCCGCGCGTACGCCTTCACCATGTCGTCGAGGCGTTCCTCGCGCGGTCCGCCGAGGTCGGCAGTACGGCCCTGTGCCGGGCCGGCCGCCAGCTCCGCCAGGCGCGCGCCGACCTCGCGGGCGGCGACGGGCTGCACGCGCGCACGCGGTGCCACGTGCAGCGGACCGAGCTTGGCGCGCTCGAACAGCTGCGCCGCGAACTCGTGGAACTGCGTCGCGCGCAGGATCGTCCAGGGCAAGCGCGACGCCTCGATCACGCGCTCCTGCGCGACCTTGCCGGCGTAGTAGTCGTGCGGCATCCGGTCGATCCCCACGATCGACAGCAGCACGACATGGCCGACGCCGGACCGTTCGGCGGCCACGACGAGGTTCCCGGTGGCGGTCGTGAAGAATCGCGTGGCCTCGTCGGCCGAGAGGGTCGACACGTTCGCGGTGTCGACGACGGCGTCGACGCCCTCGAGCGCGGTGTCGAGGCCTGCGCCGGTCGTGAGGTCGACGCCGGCGCGCCGGCTGAGGACGACGGCCCGGTGACCGGCGTCCCGGACGGCCTGGACGACGTGGTGGCCGACGACGCCGGTTCCGCCGGCGACGGCGATGGTGAGGGGATTCGAAGGGCTCTGCGGGATGGTCATGCTCATCCGACGACGTGGCTCGCCAGAATGTGAGGTGACGGCTCACATCCGCGCCCGCGGCGTCGTCGAACACTGCGAGGAGGCGGCGCATGGACGAGATCGACGTGCTCGAGGGCGAGCGGCGCACCCTGCTGGCCCTCGCCTACCGCATGCTCGGGACGGTCGTCGACGCCGAGGACGCCGTCCAGGAGACGTACGTCCGCTGGTATCGCATGACGGATGCCGAGCGCGCCGGGATCGAGAATCCCGGCGCGTGGCTCACCAGGGTGGCGAGCCGGGTGTGCCTCGACATGCTGGGATCGGCGCGGGCGCGCCGCGAGCGGTACGTCGGCGAGTGGCTGCCGGAGCCCGTGCCGGGGGACTCGCCGATCGCGGCATCCGTCGCCGTCGACCCCCTCGATCGCGTGACGCTCGATGATGCCGTGTCGACGGCGCTGCTCGTCGTGCTCGAGTCGCTCACTCCGGCCGAGCGTGTCGCTTTCGTGATGCACGACGTCTTCGGTGTGCCGTTCGCCGAGATCGCCGAGACGGTCGGGCGCAGTCCGGATGCCGCGCGCCAGCTGGCCTCGCAGGCTCGGCGCCACGTGCGCGAGCGTCGCGCGGGCGCCGCGAGCCGTGAGGAGCATGACGCGGTCGCGCAGGCGTTCGCCGCCGCCACCGCGACAGGTGACCTCGACGCCCTCGTGGCCCTGCTCGACCCGGGCGTCGTCGCACGCAGCGACGGCGGCGGCCGCGTGTCGGCCGCGCGGCGTCCGGTCGTCGGTGCGGACCGCGTCGCGCGGTTCCTGCTCGGACTGCCGCGGCTCGAGCCCGACGCCGTGCTCGAGCCGGTCGAGACCGCCGACGGTCTCGCATTCCTCGCGACCGTGGGAGGCCGTCCCGACACCGTCATCTCGGTCGCGGTCGCGAACGGACTCATCACCGATGTGTTCCTCGTGCGCAACCCCGACAAGCTCACCCAGTGGCGCTAGTCCGGCGATCGACGATCAGTGGGGTGCGTGGTACTCCGTCTCGCCGCGCTTCCAGTAGCCCTTGACGATGATCTGATCGGCGTCGAGGTCCCAGCGGTCGAGCAGCAGGGCGCGCCCGGGCTTGACGATCGACTGCTCCGCCGCGACGAAGCCGAACACCGACCCGTCCGGCCGTTCGTCCGCGGTGATCGCGTCCAGGCGCGCGGCGAGTGCGGACCCGGCCGCCGCGTCACCGCGGTGCACCTGCTCGACCACGATCCCCGCCGGGGCGTCGATCGGCAGCTCGTGCGCGGCATCCGTCACCTCCACGATCACGCGACCGACCGCGTCGGCGTCCATCGCGCGCGTGGAGCGGCGCATCGCGGGCACCGCGGTCTCGTCGCCGGCGAGGAACCAGGCGTCGGGACGGCCGTGCAGCACCTTCGACCCGCGGGGGCCTCCGATTCCCGCCGTCGCGCCGAGCTGCGCGGTGGCCGCCCACGCGGCGGCGACACCGGCCGTGCCTGTTGCGGGGTCCCCGTGGATCGCGAACTCCAGCTCGAGCCAGTCCTCGCCCCACGCGAGCGGCGTGTACTCGCGACTGGGCGCGGCCCGCAGCTCGTCGACCGTCTGCGGATCGCCGTCCGGGAAGAAGATGCGGAGGTGATCGTCGGCGCCGAGCGACGTGAACCCCGCCAGCTCGGCACCCTCGAGGCGCACGCGCACGTACGAATCCGTCAGCCAGTCTCGGGCCGCCAGGGTCACGCGGCGGAATCGCAGCTCGAGGCCCGCGGGCTCGAGCGTGAACGTGGAAGTGGTCATTGTGGTGTTCCTTCGGTGAGAGGTGGGAGTCATTCCCACAGCACGACGGGGCGGCGCTCGATCTCGACGACGCGCGCCGGGGTGTCGTACAGGGCGGCGAGGCGCTCCTCGGTGACGACCTCGGCGACCGGGCCGTGGTGCTCGACCCGTCCGTCGCGCATCGCCACGATGTCGTCGGCGTACTGCGCGGCGACGTTGATGTCGTGCAGCACCACGACCACCGTCATCCGTCGTTCGTGGGCAAGTCGGCGCAGCAGCCGCATGAGCGTCACCGCGTGACGCGGATCGAGGTTGTTGAGCGGCTCGTCGAGCAGCAGGTGGTCGGTGTGCTGGGCGAGCGCCATCGCGACGAACGCCCGCTGGCGCTGACCGCCCGACAGCTCGTCGAGGAACCGGCCGCGCACCGCCTCGAGGTCCAGCAACTCGATCGCGTGCTCGATCTGCGCGCGATCCTCGGCGCTGCGCCCCGATCCGCCGTGCGGGAACCGGCCGTAGGCGACGAGGTCGTCGACGCTGAGCCGGATCGCAAGGTGGTTGTCCTGCCGCAGGATCGCGAGGCGGCGCGCGAGCTCGCGCGTGCTCGTGGAGTGCACATCCCGGCCGTCTACCGAGATCGCACCGTGGTCCACGCCGACGAGCCGCCCGATCGCCGACAGCAGCGTGGACTTGCCCGCGCCGTTGGGGCCGATGATGGCGGTGAGGCCGGGACGGATGTCGAGGGTGACGTCGTCGACGGCGACGACGGCGCCGTGGCGCTTGACCACCGAGTCGATGCGGATCATCAGCGGGCCTTCCCGGACAGCACGAGGACGATGAAGAACAGGCCGCCGACGAACTCGATCACGATCGGCAGCTCGGTGCCGAACCCGAGCAGCCGGTCGAGGATGAGCTGACCGCCCACGAGCGCGATCACCCCGATCGCGATCGCGGCGGGCACGCTGCGCACGTGCCGGTGGCCGACGGCGCCGTAGGCCAGGTTCGCGACGATCAGCCCGAAGAAGGTCACCGGGCCGACGAGGGCGGTGGATGCCGCGACCATCGCGGCGATCGCCACGACGACGTGCATCACCACGCGCCGGTGTGCGACGCCCAGCGAGATCGCGGTGCTCTCGCCGAGCGAGAGCACGTCGAGCTGCCGGCGGATCGGCCACAGCGACGCGAGCGCGACCGCGACCAGCACGCCGGTGGGAACGATCAGCTCACGGTCGACCGAGGTGAAGCTGGCGAACGTCAGGTCCTGCAGGATCGCGAACGTGTCGGGGTCGAGCAGGCGCTGCAGGAACCCGGTCACCGATCGGAACAGCACGCCGAGCACGAGCCCCGCGAGCACGATCACATGCAGGTCGAGCCGGCGTCGAAGGAACAGCCACCAGTAGAGCAGGACGATCGATCCGCCCATCAGGGCCAGCTCGACGAGCCACGATGCGAGCGGGGGAGCGGACACGAGGAGGACCGGCCCGATCGCGAACGCCACGACCGTCTGGATCGCGAGGAACACCGCGTCGAAACCCATGATGCCCGGCGTGAGGATCCGGTTCGACGTGATGGTCTGGAAGAGCACGGTCGCCGCGCCGACGGCGGCCGCGGCGATGACCATGCCCGCGATGGTCCGCACGCGGAGGCCGAGCGCGTACTCCCAGCTGCCGGGCAGGCCGGTGAGCAGGTACACCATGACGATCACCACGGCGAGCGCCGTGAGGACGAGCAGGGCGCCCACGGGATGCCGGAGCGTCCGGCTCGCGACGCGTGCGCCGTCGAGGAACGTCATGGTCATCGGACCGCCTCCTGCCGCTCACGCACAGGGCGGCGACGCACCCGTGCCGCGTCGGAGGGGCGCGCGGTGCCGAGCAGCAGCCAGAGGAAGACCACGCCGCCGATCACGCCCATGACGACCGAGAGGGGAAGCTCGAATGGGAAGCGCACGACCCGCCCGATGACATCGCACAGCAGCACGATCGCCGCGCCGAGGAGCGCGACCAGCGGAACCGCGCGGCGCATGTTGTCGCCGATGAGTCGGCTGACGATGTTCGGGGCGATGAGGCCCAGGAACGGCAGCGTGCCGGTGATGACCATGAGAATGCCGGTGACCACCGCGATGATCGTCACGCCCAGGCCCATCACCGCGCGGGTGTCGAGCCCGAGCCCCCGTGCCGCGCTGTCGCCGAGACCCGCGACCGTGAAGCGGTCCGCGGCGATCCATGCGACCAGGGCCGCCGCCGCGGCGAAGAAGAGGATCTCGTAGCGACCGCGGAGGATGCCGGAGAAGTCGCCCACGCTCCAGCTCAGCAGCTCCTGCAGCATGTTCGTCCGGTACGCGATGAAAGTCGTGACCGCCGCGATGACGCCGCCGTAGAGGATCCCGACGATCGGCACGAGCACGCTCGAGCGCGAGGGGATCCGGCGTACCAGGGCGAGGAAGCCGAAGACGCCGACGAGCGCCCCGAGCGCCGCAAAGATCGCCTTTCCCCAGATCGGCAGCCCGGGGACGGACAAGAGGACGGCGAGCAGCGCCAGGCTCGCGGCATCCGTCGCCCCCGTCGTGCCCGGCTCGACGAACCGGTTGCGCACCAGCAGCTGCATGATGAGGCCGGTGATCGCGAAGGCGGCGCCCGCGAGGATGAGGGCGACGGTGCGCGGGATCCGGCTCGCGAACAGGATGAAGCCGTCGAGCTCGGCGACGCCGACGAACAGCGAGACCGTCGCGAGGGCGGCCACGGCGGCCACCCCCGCGACGATCCACGCGGTGGGTGAGAGGGAGACCCGGGTCAGTGCTCGGCGCTCCCCTCGGGGCGGACGTGCGGCATGGCGGATCAGCCCGCGATGGCGTCGGAGACCGAGGTCAGCACGTTCTCGATCGCCGTCAGGCCATTGATCACGATGTACAGCTCACCGGCGGGGAGGTACACGATGTGGTCCTCCTGCGCGGCGGTGGTCTGCGCGACGAGCTCGTTGTCGAGTGTCTCCTCGGCGCTTGAGCCTTCACCGACAGCCGCACCGCGGTCGAAGGCGAAGATCCAGTCGGGGTTCGCGGTGAGGATGAACTCGTTGGTCACCGTGTCGCCGTGCGGCGACCCTTCGGCTCCGGGCAGGTCGGCGGCGGCGACGGCGGGGGTCCATCCGAGCTCGTCGTAGAAGTACCCGAAGCGCGATCCCTCGCCGAACGCCCCGTATTCGCCGCCTGAGACCGACAGCACGAGCGCCGTGCCCTCCGCCTCCGATTCGATGGTCGAGGCGAGCTCTTCGATCTCGGCGGTGAGCGTCGCGACCTCGTCCTGCTTGCCGAAGACCTCGCCCAGCTGCGCGGCCCGCTCGAGGCCGGCGCTCGGGTCGAAGGTACCGGCGTAGGCGCCGGTGAGATCGATCGTCGTGGCGATCTCGGACAGCTCGTCGTACTGACCCGTGCTGCGAGCCGCCGTGACGATGAGGTCGGGTTCGAGCTCTGCGACCGCCTCGAAGTCGGGCTCGAACAGCGTCCCGACCTTCGGCAGGTCGGCGTACTCCGAGTGGTAGTCGGGGAGGACGACGTCCGGGACGCCGACCACGGCGTCGCCCGCGCCGATCGCGTCGAGCGTGTCGAGGGTCGCGATGTCGAACGTGACGACCGCGGTGGGGTTCGCCGCGACCTCGACGGACTCGCGTGCGGTCTCGAGGTCCTCCTGGTAGGAGGACTCGCCGCCCTCCTCGACGAGAGTGAGCGTCGGCTTGGCGTTCTCGACGACGACGGTCGCGGTCTCGCTCGTCTCGGCAGGCGTGTCGCCCGACGCAGCGGGGGACGCGCACGCGGTCAGGGCGAGAGCGGTGACGCTCAGGGCGGCGGCAGAGGGCAGGAGCAGGCGAGTTCTCTTCGGCATGTAGGTAAGCCTAACCTAATGCTCGAATCGCTCGAGAATCACGACGTCATGTGACGCCGGCTGCGGCGGTCAGGACGCGTGCCGGACTTCGCAGTCGCTGCCTGGCGACAGGATCGCCTCGTGCCCGTCGTCGTAACGGACGACCAGGAGCGGGTTGTCGGCGCTCCCGCGCACCTCGATCACCTCGCCTGCACGCTCGGCCGCTCCCACGACGCGACCGTGGATGACCACCCGGTCACCGACGCTAGCTTGCATGCGGACCACCTCCTTGGCGCTCACGATACGACGCGCGCGTGCCGAGGAACAGAGGCGTCCGTCAGAGCTGCGCGCCGTCGTCGTCGCGGTTCTCGAGTCCGACGTTGCGGCCGCGCCAGGATTCGTAGGCCATGAGCCACCCGATCGACACCGCCGCCGCCAGCACGAGGCCGAGCAGCACGTTGTTCCAGATGAGCCCGAAGACGATGCCGAGCGTGAAGATCAGCGCCGTGCCGAAGGCCCAGCCGGTGTGGCCGCGGGTCCAGCCCTTGCGAGTCGTGGTCATGGCGAAAGCCTAGGGCCGTGGCGGCCAGGTGGCGACGAGCCGGCGTCGATAGGTTGGAATCCTCGACCCGCGACACGGAACGGAAGCCATGGCACTCAACGTCAGCCCGCTCACCCTCGGATCGTCCGGTCTCGGCCGTGACACCGAACCGGGCTCGCCCGAAGAGGAGGCGGCGGTCGCGGTCGCGGTCGACCTGCTCTCGAGCAGCCATCGCTTCGTCGACACCTCGAACAACTACGCCGCAGGCCGGTCCGAGGCCGTCCTCGGCCTCGCCATCGCCCGCCTCGGCGAGGATGCCGCGACCCGCGTGATCTCGAAGGTCGACTGCGAGCCGGGAACGGGTGTCTTCGACCGCGATCGCGTCATGCGGTCGTTCGACGAGACGACGGCGCGCCTGGGCGTCGAGCGCCTGCCGCTGCTGCACCTCCACGATCCGTACACCATCACGTTCGAGGAGGCGATGGCGCCGGGCGGAGCCGTCGAGGGGCTGATCGAGCTTCGCGAGTCCGGCAGGGTCGACGCGATCGGCGTCGCGGCGGCGCCCGTGCCGCTCGTGGGCCGCTACGTCGCGACGGGCGTCTTCGACGCGGTGCTCATCCACAACCGCTTCACGGTCGTGGACCAGTCCGCAGCCTCCGTGTTCGCCGACGCGCACGAGCGAGGCATGACGGTGTTCAACGCCGCTCCGTTCGGCTCCGGCATCCTGGTCACCGGTCCTCGTCCGGGCGCGATCTACGACTACCGCCCGGCGACTCCCGAGCTCATCGGCTGGGTGGAGCGGCTCGAGCGGGTGTGCGTCGCGCACGGGATCACGCTCCCCGCCGTCGCGCTGCACTACTCCCTTCGCTCGCCGCTGGTCGACTCGACGATCGTGGGGGTGGCGACGCCAGGGCGCCGGGCGCAGCTCGACGAACTGGCGGCGACGCCGGTGCCCGACGACCTCTGGGAAGAGCTGGAGCGCCTCGGTCCCGCGCCCTCTCCGGTCGACGACTCGTCCCACGCCTGAAACCATCCGGGTCCGGGCCCACCGCCACCACGGCGGCCGGCCCGCACCCGGAGCCGGTCGCTAGCCTTCCTGCGGGTCGATCGAGATCATCCAGTCGACGCCGAACCTGTCGGTCAGCATGCCGAACTTGCCGCCCCACGGCGGGGTGTCCAGCGGCATCGTGACGGTGCCGCCCTCGGCGAGCTTGTCCCAGTAGCCCTGCAGCGACGCCTCGTCATCGCCGCTGACCGAGACCGCGAAGCCGGCCGGCTTCTCATACTCCATGCCGGTGGGTGTGTCGGCGCCCATCAGCACGAAGCCGTCGGGCGTCGACAGCTGCGCATGCATGATGAGGTCGTTCTCGGAGGGGTCCTGAACCATGCCCTCGTACTCGCCGAACGTGTTGACGTCGAGGTCGCCCCCGAACACGCTCTGGTAGAAGGTCATGGCTTCACGGGCCTCGTTCTTGAACGACAGATAGGGGTTGAGGCTGGGCATATCGATCTCCTGTATCTGGACGACGGATGCCGCGCCCGGCCGCGTGGCGCGTCCCAGTGTCGTCCTGGCCTCCGACATCCGCAACGGCCGAGGGAGGCTCCGCCGCGCCGCACGACCCGTGCGCCGACGCTTAGCGGTCGCGGTGGTCCTCGGGGTGCAGCCGCGGGCCGCGACGGGGCTCACGGACCCCGCTCGCGCCGATCAGCCGGATGACGCGCTGACGGTGCCCCGCCCAGGGCGCCAGGAGCCGCAGCATCCCGTCGTCGTCCGTCCGCCTGCCGGTCAGCGCATACCCGACCTCGTGGGCGACGTGGTAGTCGCCGACGCTCACCGCGTCCGGGTCGCCGAGCGCACGGATGCGGGTCTCGGCGGAGGTCCAGGGGCCGATGCCGGGCTGGCTCACCAGTACGCGGTCGACCGCTTCGCCGTCCTCGGCGGCCAGGACCGCACGCACGATCGCGTCGCCCCGACGCGCCGCGCGCACGACGGTCTTCGACTGCGGCGGCTCGAGGCCGGCGCGATGCCACACCCACGACGGGACGCGCTGCCAGCCCTCGATAGTCGGCGGGGCGAACATCGGCGTCGGCGTGGGCCCCGGCGCGCGGTCGCCCGCCCACGTCACCACGCGCCGCCACGCTGCGAACGCCTGCATGCCGGTGACCTTCTGCTCGAAGATCGCGCTCGCGAGGGCGTCGAAGACGAGATCGGTGCGCGAGAGCCGCAGGCCGGGGTTGCGGCGGTGCGCTTCGGCGATGAGCGGATGACGCGATGCGTCGAAGTCGCGCGGGTCGTCGGCGTCGCCGCACAGCGCCGGCACCTGGGTCAGCGCCCAATCGCGTCCCGGGCCCCATGCCGCAGCACGGATGACGCCGGGCCGGGTCTCGCGGATCGCGAGCGTCGCGACGCCGATCGGAGTGCGGCTCGCACGCCAGATGACCGAGCCCGCGACCGTCATCGTGGGGTCGCCGGCACCCCGCCGCTGGTACAGCACGGTGCGCCGCAGGTCGAGCGGGTGCCGCGGCCGGTACTCGGTCTCGAGCGGCCGTTCGTGCGCGGGCCGGGGATCGCGGGCCGGTGGGGTCCGCGCGGCGAAGCGCTCGGCATCCCTCGTCCGGGGTATGCGCGAGAGCGACGTCGTCATGCCCTCACCCTACGCGCCGGCCTCCGACATCCGCCGCCCGCGCGACTGCTCGTCGCCCGTCATCGTTCCGCAGTCGGTTTCAGCGACCCCGCGCCGGTTCACTCCCACCGTTCTGCCTGCGGAACCGAGTCCCTCGTCCCTCCGCGGTCATGAATCGCGGGTAGAGAGCGCTGAGATCCACGACTTCTGACTGCGGAACCGAGCCCCCGGGTCAGAAGCGGTCGGGCGACGGGGTGCCGTGGCCGTAGCGGATGACGACGTCGGCGTGCCGGTCGAAGCGGTAGCCGACGCCGCGCACGGTGCGGACGATGTCTTCGTACCGCCCGAGCTTGGCGCGCAGACGCCGCACGTGGACGTCGATCGTGCGCTCGCCGGGTGCCTCGTCCTCGGTGGCACCCTGCCACAGCGACGTGACGAGCTCGGTGCGCTCGATGGTGCGGCCTTCGCGCAGCACCAGGTACTGCAGCAGCTCGAACTCTTTGAACGTGAACGACGCGGACTCGCCGTCGATCAGCACCCGCTTGCGCGAGATGTCGACCACGACGCCGCCGGCGCCGCGATCCTCGTCCTCGGGCTCGTCCTGCTTCGTGCGGGCGATCGCCGACGGCTCGTGGAGGGCGAGCCGCACGACGTCGACGTCGCGGCCGCCCGCGCCGACCGGGGCGAGCGCCACGGTGGCGTACGTCTCGGCGGCGGGGGCGAGGTCGGCGAGCGTGCGGCGCAGCGCGTCGACGAGGACGCCGAGGCTCACGCCGGAGGCGGCGGCCTTCGCCTCGTCGATGCCGACGTAGAGGGCGAAGCCGCGCGGCGCGGTTCCGGCCGGAAGCGCGCGAGCCGGCTGCGCCTGCTGCGGAGCGGGGGCGGGAGTGGGTGCCGCGGGTGCCTGGACGGGCGTCGGCGCCGTGACGGCTCGGAGGTGACGGGCGGGGGCGGCGGGGCGGTCGAGAAGAGCGGAGGTCGACATGATGATGGTCCTTGCGGAAGGAACCCGGTGAACACGCGGGTTCGGGGTGTGCTGCGGCCCGATCGGCCGGGAGCCCTGTGAGGGCTGGTGCCCGACGGTGGGCGGTGTGCGAAGCAGATCCGGGTGCGCGTGATCGACGCACGAAACCGGTGCTTCGGGGGACCCCGTGCTTGCCGAGTTCAGAAGCGGAAGCGGGATCCGACGGGGGTCACCGTGCTAGTGGCACATTCGACAACACATGACAACGCGACCGGCCATCATCATGCCGGCAGTCCCGTTCGCCTCCCAGGCGGACAGAGAGCGTGCGTTGTCAGTCATGTGGCCGATTATGACGGAGTTGGTCGTAATGCGTCAAATCGCACGGATGCCGTGGCCCGATCATTGCGGAATGTGACAGATTGCTCAATCTCCGTGTGGGATCCCCGTCCGCAGGCGCGGGTGGGCGCACGCCGGGGGCAGAGCACGCGGCTGAGCGGACTCTGAAGCTCCGCCGGGCGATCGCCGCGACATCCGGTGCGCTGCGTCCTGGCGGGGGAGGCCGGGCGTACCCTGACGGGGTGAATGAGCTGCGTTTCACCCACGAGACGGATGCCTCGCGCTACACGCTCCACCGAGGCGACGACCTGGTGAGCGTCCTGGACTACCGTGACGACGGCCGCACGGTGGCGATGACGCGCGCCTACACGGTGCCGACGTTCCGCGGCCAGGGGTATGCCGGGCAGATGGTCGATCGCGCCGTCGCAGAGCTCGAGCGCCGTGGAGACCGCAAGGTGATCCCGGTGTGCTGGTACGTCGCCGACTGGTTCGACGCGAACCCCGACCGCGGCACCATCCTGGCGGAGCGACGCGGCTAGCCGGCGACGCCCTGGAGCTCGCCGAGCAGGCCCAGGATCTGCTCGTCCATCTCGACCTGTGTCATGACGATGCAGATCGTCCCGTCCGGGTCGACGTAGTAGTCGGTCCCGAAGCCGCCCGACCACCCGAAGCGCCCACGATGCGGTCCCTCGGTCGTCACGGAGACACCGAGACCCCATCCCGTGCCTTCCCAGAACCCCGGGTAGAAGCTGTCGGAGGTCTTCGCCGACGCCTCGACCTGATCGGTGCGCATCTGCGTCACCAGGTCGGGATCGATCAGCCGGCCGTCGAGGAGGGCGCGGAGGAACGCGTGGTAGTCCGCGACGGTGGAGACGAGCTCGGAGTGACTCTCGTCGAAGGGCTCCGGGCCGACGTGGAACCCGCCGCCCGCGGGCTCGACCTCGACGAGGGCGCCGTGATCACGGCGGTACGCCGGGAGGAGCCGCTCCGCGCGGTCCTCCGGCACGCGGTACGCCGTGTCGGGCATGCCCGCGGGCTCGAAGACGGCGGTTTTCAGCAGATCGGGCGTGCGCGTGCCCGCGACGCGACCCAAGAGGATCCCCAGCACGCCGAACGACAGGTGGTACCGCCAGCCGCGCCCCGGCTGATGCACGAGCGGCAGCCCTCCCAGCGCATCGAGCCAGTCCTGCGCGCCGCGATCGGCTGACGCGTTCGTCGGTTCGAGGCCGGCCGCCGTCATCGCACGCTGCAGCGGCGAGTCCACCGGGATCACCCCGTAGCCGGACTGATTGCTGAGGAGGTCGCGGAGCGTGATCGGCCGGCTCGCGGGCACAGTGTCGTCGAGAGCCGCCCCGGGGTGTCGCAGCACGCGACGATCTGCCAGCTCGGGCAGCCACGACTCGACGGACTCGTCGAGGCCGATCCTGCCGTCCTGCACGAGCTGCAGGGCTGCCACGGCGGTGACGGTCTTCGTCATGGACTGGATCCGGAAGATCGCATCGGCCCGGAGCGGCGCGCCGTCGACGGAGGCCGCTCCGACGACGATCGGGTCGAGCTCCGCGCCGATCGTCGCGACGGCTCCCGGCATGGTGCCGGATTCGACGTGGCGGGCGAGGACATCGTGGAGGCGTGCGGCAGGCGAGGAGCCTTCGTGGGTCGACACGACAACCAGCGTGCCATCTCCGGGACCGCGGCGCTCGTTCCGGACGGCGCGGCGCCCGGCATCCCCCCGTCGTCTTGTCAACCCCGTGTCGGCGGCACGTGTCGCGGGGCACGCTGGAAGCCGACGAGAGGAGCCCGCGATGGATCGCGATCTGCCCGACGGCGTCATCGACGCCGACCCGGCCGGCGGCTGGGATGAGAACGACGATTCCGAGGCGCGCGAGCGCAGCGCCGAGGCCGCCGATGCCGAGACGCTGCTGACCGATGCGGCCCTGAGCCCCGACGACCCCATCGAGGGGGAGGCGGTGCGACGAGGTGCCGACCCCGACCTCGCGACCGACGCCGAGCGGGGCGAGGAGCCCTGAGAGGAGATGCCACGATGAGCACGACGGGCAACGAGTACGAGCGGCCGGGAGTGAACTATCCCGACCGCGAGGACGCCGAGGGAGCCACCGGAACCCCCGGCGCCGACGACCCGAAGCGCGGCGAGGCACCGGCGGCGCCGCCCACCATGGGCGAGCCGAGTGCGGACGCCGGCGAGCCTCCGGCGGCGACCGAGGGCTCTTCGCAGGGCCCTGTCGCGACCGAGGGGGTCGCGCCGGCCGCCGCCGAGCCGTCGCACGAGGCGGTCGGCATCGGGGTCGTGGACGACGGCGACCACCACGGCCACGACGACGGACGCGACACGCTCACCGTGAGCGAGGCGCAGCACACGCCGGGTGCGCTCGGCACCGAGCAGGAGCAGCGCCTGCCGGCGATGGCGCAGAACAACGCGTCCGAGCTCGACAAGGTCTCGGGCATCGTCGCGCAGACGCGCGCCGATGTGGGCACCGAGCCGGTGGAGCGGATCGCCGAGGTGCTGCATCAGCGCCTGGAGCAGGCGGGCGTCGATCTGCCCGACGGCGACGTCCAGGAGCTTGCGAGGCAGGTGTCGACGGGCGACGCCGACAGTCCCGCAGGCTCCTGAACAGCGGTCACGTCGCCCCGCCCCGCGCGGGCGGGGCGACGTAAGTGTTCAGGCCGTTGCGCAGACCGTGGTGCACTCCGCCGACGAGTGCAGGCCGATCGGGCGCGCCCACGCGCGACGTGCACGCGGGGCGACCCGCTCGAGGGGTGCGGCGACGGACGCGGCGACGACCGGCTCGGGCGCGAGGCGCTCGCGGATCGAGGCCATGACGGCGATCTCGCGATCGCGCGTCCAGACGTCGTGGCGGTACTGGTGTTCGGCGGCGGTGACGAGCGAGAGCATTGTTTCCTCCGTTGGTTCCGACAGAGAGAACCTACGCGGGGGCTCCGACATTGCCGCCCGTCCCTCACATGGCAGAAATCCGCCGCGCCGCGTCAGTCTCGAGCCCGTCCCGCGTCACCGATGCTCGACGAGGGTCGCACTGCCCGTGTCGTCCGCAGGATGAATCGCGTTCCACCGGATGATGTCGCGCGAACCTCCCTGCGGAGGGCCATTCTTCCTGCCGAGCGCATGTGCGGCGTGCCGGCGCAGCCAGGTGGGGAAGCGGATGCCGCGGTTCGCGGCATCCGCTCGTCCGATGCTGCGTGAGGTCAAGGCGCCCGGTGCCGTCCGCAGGAGTATTCGCGTCCCGCAGGCCGGATCACGCCCGAACCCCCTGCGGAGGGGCGTTCCTCCCGCGGAAGGCACGCCTCCGGTCACGACGTGCGGGCGAACTCGCGGATGAGACGGGCCGCGGGCGCGGCATCCCGGATCATCGTCTCGTGACCGTGCCCCTCGACCTCCTCGAGCCGCCCTCGGGGCATCGCCGCGGCCACCTGCCGGCACCACTCCCGCGGGGCGACGACATCGTCCTCGCCGCGCAGCACGAGTGCGGGCACGTCGACGCGGGCGAACACGTCCTCGGGCCGGTGGACGAGCATCGCGCGCAGCTTCGCGCGCAGGTGCGGCCCGGCACGCAGGTACTCGCGCGCGCCGAGCGCGATCACGCGGGGATGCTCGACGGCGATGTCGCGCAGGAGCCGCCACAGCTGTCGCGGCCCGGTGCGGGCCGACGGCTCGACCGTGGGTCCGACGAGCACGATACCGCGGACCGTCTCCGGGTGGCGGGCCGCGATCTCGAGCGCCACCTGGGCGCCCATGGAATGCCCGACGACCACGGCCGGCGTCCTGACCCGCGCACGCAGGTACGCCGCGACGAGGTCGGCGTTGCGCTCGATCGTCAACACTCGCGGCGGCTCGGGCGCCTCGCCGTAGCCCGGCAGGTCGAGGGCGATCACCTCGCCGTCGTGGAGGTGCTTCGCGAGGTCGGCGAACACGGTGCGCCCCATGCCGATGCCGTGGACGAGGACGTACACCGGCGTTCCCGTTCCGCGGCGCTCGGCGACGAGCGTCGCGCCGGCGTGGCGGAACTGCTCCGGGGCCGCCACGTCAGGCGGCGCCGGGCTCATCGCGCAGGCCGACGCGGTCGGGGATGTCGAACTGCACCCTCGGCAGCCACGTCCCGGGCTCCGGCCAGGGCCGCGAGGCGGGGAGCGTCCGCAGCCGCGCGCGCAGCGCGGCACCGGATGCCTCGACCGGCAGCACGCGTGAAGGGGCGTGGTGGGCCAGGGCCCCGAGCCACCAGTGACGCCAGGTCCCCTCGATCGCCTCGGGGCCGGCGACGACGTAGTAGTCGGGCATGACCGCCTCGCCGGCGGCGAACTGTCCGAGCAGGGTCTCTACCTCGACCTCGAGCGATCCGAGGGTCGCGCGCTCCTCGTACAGCTCGACCCAGGCCGCGGCGACGTGCTCGAGCGGGTCCGCGTCATGGACGACGTAGGGCATCGGTACCGATGCCACGAGGTGGGCCGCGACCGCGGGCTCGGCCTCGCGCAGCGAGAGCGCGACGAGCGCCGGGACGTCGGCGAGAGCGGTGAGCAGCTCGTCGCTCTCGGCGCCGACGAGCGCCACGATCGTGGATCGCGGGGCGGATTCTGTGTGGTGCGCCATATTCCACGATATGCCGGACGAGCCCGACACGGCCCGACACGCCGCGGCGCGGCATCCGTCTAGTGGGCGCCCAGCACCACCGTCGTGAGGTCCGCGCCGAAGGTGTAGCGCGCATCGACGGTGCCGCCGCGCAGCACACCCGGAAGCCAGCGCGACGCGTCGTCCCACATGCGCGCGTACGGCACGGCGTCGAGCGTGTACCAGCAGGGCGTGATCTCGGGCGTCTCGACCGGCTCGCCGCGCCATCTGCGGCACACGAACACGGTGGACCGCTGAGACCACTCCGGCTTCGTCGGGAAGTGATAGTCGACCGCGCCGGCCTCGTGGAGGTCGGATGCCTCGACCCGCACGCCGATCTCTTCCGCCACTTCGCGGACCGCCGCCTCGCGGGGCGTCTCGCCGGGATCGAGCTTTCCGCCGATGCCGACGACCTTGCCTCGCCCGAGGCCGGTCCGCTTGTCGCCGAGGAGCACTTCGAGGCCGTGCGGTCCGCGCCGGAGCAGATAGACGACGCAGACCTCGGGCAAGGGCATGGCACGAGGGTACGCCGGTGCGCGGCCTGGGGCTTGCTCGGCCTGTCTCTGCCGCGATGTCGGGAGGCGAACGTAGCGTGTGAGCATGCGGATCCTGCACACGTCGGACTGGCACATCGGGCGGTCGTTCCACGGCCACGCCACGCTCGATGCGCTCCGCGGCGTGCTGGAGGCCCTCGTCGCGCAGGTGAAGGAGCATGACGTCGACGTCGTCATCGTCGCCGGCGACGTGTTCGACTCCGCGACCCCCGCCGCAGGGGCGTACACGCTGCTGTCCGACGTGCTGCGGGCCCTGGCAGACACCGGGGCGACGGTGATCGTCACGAGCGGCAACCACGACTCGGCCGCGCGGCTCGGATTCCAGGCGAGGCTGCTGCGCGACGGCGTGCACGTGATGACGGATGCGGCGGCCGTGGGCACGCCCGTGACCGTCGCGGACGAGCACGGGCCGGTCCACTTCTACGGCATCCCCTTCCTCGAGCCGGTGCTGCTGCGCAGCGAGTGGCCGGGCGTCCGGTCCCAGGCCGACGTGCTCGCACACGCGATGGACCTCGTGCGCGACGACCTCCGCGCGCGCGGAGGTCGGTCGGTCGCCATCGCGCACTGCTTCGCGGCGGGAGTGGAGCCCACGCCGCAGCTCGAGCGCGACATCCAGCAGGGCGGCCTCGACGTGGTGCCGCTGTCGACGTTCGACGACGTGGACTACATGGCGCTCGGGCACATCCACGGCCGCCAGCAGCTGTCGCCGCGCGTGCGGTACGCCGGAGCGCCGCTGCACTACAGCTTCGGCGAGGGCGACAAGCCTCGCGGCGCCTGGCTCGTCGAGCTCGACGCCGGCGGGCTGGGCGCGGTCGAGTGGCTGCCGCTGCCGGTGCCCCGAGTGCTCACGACGATCACGGGCCCCCTCGACGAGCTCCTGCACGACGAGCGCTTCGCCGAGTTCGAGGCGCACTGGGTCCGCGCGGAGTACACCGATACCCTGCCGCAGCGCGACCCGATGCGGCGGCTGCTCGCGCGCTTCCCGCACTGCGCGCAGGTCTCGCACGCACCGGCGTCGGCGCAGGCCGCCGACGCCCGCACGTACGCGCAGCGGGTGCGATCGGCGCAGAGCGAGGCGGAGCTCGTCGACGCGTTCCTCTCTCATGTGCGCGAGGGCGAAGGCGCCAGCGCCCGCGAGGCGGAGCTGATCGCCGAGCTGCTCGACGAGCGTTCACGCGTGGAGGCGACGGCGTGAGGCTGCACCGGCTCGAGCTCGCCGGATTCGGACCCTTCCGCGAGCGTCAGAGCGTCGACTTCGAGGCGTTCGAACGCGACGGGATCTTCCTCATCTCGGGACGCACCGGTGCCGGCAAGTCCAGCATCCTCGACGGCGTGTGCTTCGCGCTGTACGGCTCGGTGCCGCGCTACGACACCGGCGAGAAGCGCCTCCGCAGCGACTACTGCGAACCCGACGAGCCGACCGAGGTGCGCCTGGAGTTCACGGTGGGCGAGCGCCGGTGGCGCGTGACGCGCGCTCCCGAGTACCAGCGTCCCGCGCGGCGGGGCGGCGGGCTCACGACCGAGCCGACGCGCGCCGAGCTCGAAGAGCTCGTCGACGGCTCCTGGGTCGGCCGCGCCGCGCGGCCGCGCGACGTCGGACTGCTGCTCGACGAGGTGCTGGGCCTCAACGCCCAGCAGTTCCAGCAGGTGATCCTGCTCGCCCAGAACAAGTTCTCGCGGTTCCTCCTGGCGTCGGGCACCGAGCGGCAGTCGCTGCTGCGTGCGCTGTTCGGCACGCGGCGCTACGAGGAGTACGCCCGTGAGCTCGGCGACCGCAGCAAGGTGGCGCAGCGCGAGGTCGACGCGCTCGGCGAACGCGCTCGCACGCTTCTCGAGCAGGCCGAGCGCCTGCTCCCCGCGCTCGAGCCGGGCGACGCGACGGCCGGTGATGCCGCCGTCGACAGCGGCGACGCCGGAGGGACGCAGCAGCCCGGCGATCTCGCCTCGCGGCGCGCGGCCGTCGAGCTGGGCGAGCAGCGCGCGGCGTACCGCCTCGACACGCTCGTCCACGCACGGGAAGAGGCCGAGCGCGCCCGGGCGGCGGCCGACGCCGAGCATGCCGCCCGTGTGGCGCTCGCGAAGTCGCACGGCGAGCTGCTGCGGGCGCGAGAGCGGCTGACCGCGCTCGACGACGCGGCGGAGCGGATCGATGCGGACCGTGCGCGCGTCGAGAGGGCACGAGCGGCCGAGTCGCTGCGTGCCTCCCTCGATGCCGTGCGGCGCGCCTCCGCGGCCGCCGACGCAGCACGCGAGGCGGCCCGTGCCGCCGAGACGGCATGGGACACCGCCGCGCGTTCGGCCGGCATCGATCCCGCGCAGGATCTCGACGCGCTGATCGAGCGCCTCACCGGCGAGCTCGCGGTGTGGACGGCGGCCGCCGCGAAGGAGGCCGACCTCGCCGCGCGCGAGGTCGAGCTCGCCGAGGCATCCGCACGCGTGAGCGAACTCGAGCACGACGTCGCGACGCTCGATGCGCAGCGCCAGGGCGTCCCCGCCGAGCTCGCGCGGCTCGACGACGACCTGGTGCGCGTGCGGGACGACGCGTCGCGCGCCGGCGATGCGCGCGAGCGCCGTGACGAGCTCTCGTCGCGCCTCGCCGCCGCGCGCGAGGCCGACACGCTCGCTCTCGCCCTGCGCGACGCCGAGGCTGCGCACCGCGACGCCGCGAACGACGCCGCCGTCGCGGCCGCCGCCGTCGCGCAGCTGCTGCAGCGGCGACTCGACGGCTATGCCGGGGAGCTCGCCTCGACGCTCGTCGAGGGCGAGCCGTGCGCGGTGTGCGGATCGATCGACCACCCGCATCCCGCCCCTGCCGCAGCCGATCCGGTGACCGATGACGACCTCGCCGCCGCCGAGGCCCGCCGCGACGACGCCATCGCGCGCGAGCGGGTCGCGGCGGATGCCGCACGCGGCGCGCGCGAGCGCCACGCCGCGGCCGCCGCCCGTGCGGGAGGCGACGGCGTCGCGGCGCTCGAGGAGCAGCTCGCCGCCGCCGAGGCCCAGCATGCGGCGGCGACGGAGGCCGTGACGCGCCGCGATGCGCTCGCCGCCCAGCGAGCGCAGCTCGCGGCACTCGACGCCGAGGCGGAGGCAGCGCGCACCGCGCTCGCCGACACGCTGAACGACGCGCGCATGCGGATGTCGGCGCTGACCGCGGGCATCGAGGAATCGCGAGCCGCGGTCGACGAGGCGCGCGGCCCGTACGCGAGTGTCGCCGAACGCGTGGCCGAGGTCGTGGTGCTGCGCGACACCGCGCGCGCGTGCGCTCGGGCGGGGGCAGAGGCGCAGCGGGCGGACGCCGGCCTCGCCGAGGCTGTGGCAGACGCGGATGCGCGGCTCGAGGCATCCGTCTTCGACGACGCGTCGGAGGCGTCTGCGGCCCTGCTCGGCCCGCGCGAGGTCGACGAGCTCGCGGCCCGCATCGCCGAGCACGACGCCCAGCTGGCCGCCACCCGGAGTCGCCTGCTCGAGCTCGAGCTCGAACTGGCGGGCACCCCCGACGAGCCGGTCGACCTCGTCGCGTCGCAGGCGGCGCTCGACGCCGCCGATGCCGCACGCACGGCCGCACTCGAGGCCGAGCGAGATGCCCGGCATCTCGCCGCGGGCCTGCGTGATCTCGCGCTTCAGATCGACGAGGCATACGCCGGCGTCGCGGCGCGCGCGGCGGACGTCGCTGCGCTCACGCGCCTCGCCGACACCGTCGCGGGGCGTGCCCCCAACACGATGAAGATGGATCTCGAGACGTTCGTGCTCGCCGCCGAGCTCGAAGAGATCGTCGTGAGGGCGAACCTCCGCCTCGCCGACATGTCATCGGGGCGCTACCGCCTGCAGCACACCGACGCGCGCGCCGCGCGCGGCGCGGCATCCGGCCTCGGTCTCGAGGTGTTCGACGCCTACACGGGTCAGGCGCGTCCCGCCCAGTCGCTCTCGGGCGGTGAGACCTTCCTCGCATCGCTCGCGCTCGCGCTGGGGCTCGCCGAGGTCGTCACTTCACGAGCGGGCGGCGTGCGACTCGACACCCTGTTCATCGACGAGGGCTTCGGCTCGCTCGACGAAGAGACGCTCGAGCTCGCGATGCGCACGCTCGACGAGCTGCGTGCCGGCGGGCGCACGGTGGGTGTCATCAGCCACGTCGCCGCGATGAAGGAGCAGCTTCCGGCGCAGCTGAGCGTCGAGGCGGCCGCTCACGGGCCGAGCGTCGTCCGTCAGTTCGCGATCGTGTGATCGGGCGCAGCGGCGCCCCGGCTCACACGCCGTAGTCGGCGCGGACCCGGTCCCGCAGCTGCCTGCTGCATGCCGCGACGGTCGCATGCCAGTCCGTGATGGCGCCGTCCTGCGCGCGGTCCGACACCGCCTTGAGCACGCGGATCGGCACCCCGAACTGCTGTGCGACCCAGATGTACGCGTAGGTCTCCATGTCGACGAGTCCTGCCCCGAGCGGCCGGATCACCTCGACGGCCTCGGCGTCGTCGACGAAGTGGTCGCCGGTGGCGATCGTGACGCCGTCGCGCTCGAGGTCGACGCGCGGCGGCAGGGACACGTGCTGGCCGACGATCCCGTCGATGTCGGTGACGTCGTGCTGGATGGCCCCGTCGATCTCGTAGACGGATGCCTCCAGCAGCGGGTCGATCGCCCCCGCGGTGCCGACCACCACCACCTCGTCGTACGCCGCGGCGTCCAGCGCGCGGGTCAGGGCGTAGGCGGCCTGCAGCTTGCCGGGGCCTGTCACGAGGCGGTCGAACCCCTCGAGCTCGAGGGGGAAGGCGACCAGCTCGCTCTCGAGCGCTGCGACGAGGAGTCTCACCCCTCCATCATGTCCCGCTTTTCGCCGAACTTGTCCCGGAACCGCTCGCTCGGGCGGCCTCGTGCGGGCGAAAGCGGGACATGGATGCCGCTGCCCGCCCGCGCGAGAACCCACCGGCGGCGTTAGCCTGGGCGGGATGCCTGAGTCCGAGTCGCGATCGCCGCAGGCGACGGGAACGGTTCGCGCCGTGCCTCCGCACACGGCCGTCATTCCGTTGACGCACGCCGCGCGGTGGCGCGCCTTCTGGGTGTGCGTGTCAGTCGCCGCCATCACGATCCTCGACATGACGAAGGTCAATGTCGCGCTGCCGTCCATCGGCGAGGTGCTGGGCGCGGGCTCCACCGAGCTGCAGCTCATCGTGTCGGGCTTCGTCCTGACGTTCGGGCTCGCGCTCGTCCCGAGCGGCCGGCTCGGCGATCAGCGGTCGCGCCGCACGCTCTTCATCGTCGGACTGTCGCTGTACACCGCGACGAGCGTCCTGTGCGCGCTCGCCCCGACCGCGACCGTGCTGCTGGTCGGTCGCCTGCTGCAGGGCGTGGCCGCCGGCATCCAGATGCCCCAGGTGCTCGGCATGGCGCAGGAGCTCTTCCAGGGCAAGGAGCGCGGCCGGGCGTTCGGCCTCTTCGGTGCCACGATCGGCGTGGCCACCGCCTTCGGCCCGACGCTCGGCGGGCTCCTCATCGCCCTGGGTGGGCCGACCGACGGGTGGCGGCTCATCTTCTGGATGAACGTGCCGCTGTGCCTCGCGGCGATCGCACTGGCGCTGTGGCTGCTGCCCGACACCCGCACTCCTTCACGGCGGCCGGTGCAGCTCGACCCGGTCGGCCTCCTGCTGTTCGCCGCGAGTGTCGTATCGCTCATGTGGCCGTTCCTGTTCACGACCGGCGCGCCGACCGACGATCCCGCCCGCTGGTGGCTGCTGATCGCCTTCGCACTGTTCGTCTCCGCGTTCATCGCGTGGGAGCGGCGCTACGCGGCGCGCGGGCGCAGTCCGCTGGTGCCGCTGGCGCTCTTCCGTATCGCGTCGTATCGCAACGGCACGCTCCTGCAGACCGCGTACTTCACGGCGATGCCCGCGATGTTCCTGGTCACGACCCTGTTCCTGCAGATCGGGCTGGGCCTGGCTCCGGTCTATGCGGGCATGGTCTCGATCGGCTTCGCCCTCGCGAGCGCCGTCACGTCCTGGGTCGGCGGCAACCTCGTCGGCAGTCACGGACGCTCCGTCGTGGTCTGGGGGCTCATCGCGATGCTGGCGTGCGTGGGCGGGCTCGTGCTCGCGGCGCTCTACGCCGATCCGGCATGGACCCCGTACCTCATGGCTGCGATCATGACGCTCGGCGGGGCAGGGGGTGGGCTCGTCATCGCACCGAACCAGACGCTGACGCTCGCCGACGTCGCCGTCAAGCAGGGCGGCGTCGCCGGCTCGGTGGGCCAGCTCGGCCAGCGGGTCGGTGCGGCGGTCGGCACCGCGGTGGCGCTGTCGCTCTTCTACGCCGCGATCTACCGAGAGTCCGGCACGCACGACGACCTGGTCGTCTACCACGACGCGTACGCGTTCGGGATGCTGTCGGTCGGGGTGTTCGTGGGGCTCGCGTTCCTCGTGTCGATCATCGACCTCACAGCGCGCCGCAGGGGCCGTCTCGGCGCGGACCGCAGCGACGCGGCGGGCGCGCCCGCGCCCTGACGGCGCCGGTACGGGGTCAGGGGCGCGGGTCTGCCGGGCACCCGAAGGTCCGGCAGACCCGCCCACGCGGACCTGGACTGGGGTTGGGTCGCGTGTCCTTCACGGGCCCGCGGTAGCTGGGGACCTCGACGAGCCCGTCTGAACGCTATGGCCATCCGACTGCGGATGCGTCGTCGATTCTGCGTGATTTCGCGGATCGCGCTCAGCCCCGCAGCGTGACCGGCCCCAGGACCGGCCGCCGCCGGTCGCGCACCCAGCGCGCCCGCGTGGCCCGGAACTCGGCCCTCGTCGCGAACCGGTACCGGTACGACACCGCCCGCACCCACCGCGGCCGCTCGCCGTGGAACGGGTCCTCGGCGAGCAGGCGCAGGGTCGCGGAATCCGCCTCCAGCAGCTTTGCGAGGAATGCCGTGAACCACTCGTCGAGCGATCGGCCGAGCGGCAGGAACCACATCAGCCAGTCGAGCCGCAGGTGATAGGGCGCATACTGCCGCGGGATGCGGCGCACGTCGCCGGGCTTGCCCTTGAAGCCGTACTCGCGCCACGTCGCGGCATGAGGATCCTCGTCGGTGGTGCCTTCGACGACGATCTCGATGCGCTCCTTGGTGACCGTGCCGAACGCGCCGTACGCGTTGGCGAGCTGCCACCGGTTGAAGCTCGCGTTCATGAGCTGCCGGTGGGCGAAAAGGTTCCGCAGCGGCGCCCAGCTGATCGCCGCGTAGAGCACGCCGACCGCCCCCGTGACGACGACCCAGTACAGCGGCATCCCGTCGATGATCCCCGGCGGGTCCGAGCGCGGCCCCGAGGGTGCGGCGCCGATGCCGGGCAGCCCGATCGCCGAGCAGGCGAGCACGACCGTGATCCAGTTGAGCCACGCGAAGTTGCCGGTGACGATGAGCCACAGCTGCGTCGCGATGACGATGGCGGCGGCGACGGCGCCCACGATGGCGGGGACGGGCCCCGCCACCCACAGCCCGAGCAGCGGCGCGAAGAGGAACCACGGCACGACCAGCTGCGCGAAATGGTTGCCGACCACCTCGGCCTTGTGGAACCAGCGGGGGAGGAGATGCGCCTGGCGGCTCAGCGGGCCCGGCATCGGCTGCGTCTCGTGGTGGTAGGTCAGCGCCGTGAGGTCGCGCCACTCCCGCCCGCCGCGGATCTTGATCATCCCGGCCCCGAACTCCAGCCGGAACACGAGCCACCAGAACAGCACGACGACCACGGTCGACGGGGGCTGGTCGTCCGAGCCGAGGAACGCCGCGAGGAACCCCGCCTCGAGCAGCAGCATCTCCCACCCGAAGCCGTAGAAGGTCTGGCCGATGCTCGTGATCGACATGTATCCGACCCACAGGGCGAGGAAGCACAGCATCGGCACCCAGGGAGGTCCGAGCTGCGGGATGCCGCACACGAGCGCGGCCGCGACCACGATGCCCGCGACGCACAGGGCCACCAGGCGGCGGTCGGTGTAGCGCACGAGCCGGAACAGTGTCGGCCGGAGCAGCCGCCGGCGCGACGCCGACGAGGCGGCCCAGCCGAGCAGCTCGGGCGCCGGAAGCAGCCCCCGTTCACCGAGGAGCGGCCGGAACTGGTTCAGGGTGGACACGAAGGCGACGACGAACAGCGCGGCTATACCGCGCTGCAGCACCTGCCGCGCGAACTCGAAGTCGACCGCTGCGAAGCCGTCCACGCGCCACATCCTCGCATCGGGGCCGATGCAGGGCGAACGGGCTTGACAGCGTCCCGGTGCCGCACGGCGCACGCTCTTCCTCGTTCGGGTGCGCTTCGACAGGATGGGGGTGCGGGGCGGCCGCGGAAGAGGTGGGGACCATGGAATCGGTGCTTCTCGATACTCCGAGCGGAATCACGGCCCGGCTGGGCTGGGATCCGAAGATGGCCGAGCACGACCGCAAGCGCGCGCTCGCGCGGGAGATCGTCGCGGCGCAGCTGGGCGTCGACGCCAGGGACGTGCGTGTCGAGCGGGAGGCGCCCCGGACGTTCGGGTTCCACACGCAGCTCTTCGCCGAGGTCGGCGGCGAGGAGGTGCCGCTGAAGATCCGCAACGTCAGCTTCCGCGCGGCGACGGTCGTGGCGGTGGCAGACCCGGCGGTGCCGCTCGGCATCGATCTGCGCGACGCGCACCCCGACGAGGCGGAGCTTCATCACATGACGCGCCACTCGCACCTGCTCGAGGAGCACGATCTCGGAAAGCTCCTCGCGCACTGGACGCGGGTGCAGGCCGTCCGCGACGCTGACGGGCGCGGCGCACGGGTCGCCGCCGATCACGTGCGGCTGAACAGCCCGCTCACCAAGGGCTGGATCCCCGATCGCCGCGTGCAGTACGACCTCGCCGACCTGTCGCGTGACGGCTGGATCATCACGCTCGCCTACGGCGCGACCCCCGCGTGACGCCGGAGATGACGGATGCCTCGGGCCGAGGCTGGGCCCACGCGGCCGGAGGCTCCGCTCGACGCGCCAGCGGCGAGTGGAGGGGCCGTGAGGACCGGGATCTCACTCCTCGACGAGCTCGGGAAGGGCGGCCTTGAGCTCTGCGATCCACGCGCGGGCGTTGCCGTCCGAGGGTGCGCGCCAGTCGCCGCGGGGTGACAGCGATCCCGCCGGAGACACCTTCGGCCCGTTCGGGATCGCGGAGCGCTTGAACTGGGCGAACGCGAAATAGCGCTGCAGGAACACCTGCAGCCAGGTCACGACGGTCGGCAGGTCGTACGCGTAGCGGTCTTCGTCGGGGAAGCCGGGGGGCCAGGCTCCGGCATCCTTGTCGCCCCACGCGTGCGCCGCGAGGTAGGCGATCTTCGACGGACGGAACCCGAAGCGCAGCACGTGGTACAGCGCGAAGTCGTGCAGGGCGTACGGGCCGATGCGGTCCTCGGTGGACTGCATCCTGCCGTCCTGCCCCGCGGGGACGAGCTCAGGCGAGATCTCGGTGTCGAGCACCGACTGCAGCACCGCAGCCTCGGCGTCGTCGACGCCCTCGCGGTGCGCGATCACCCAGCGGATGACGTGCTGGATCAGCGTCTTCGGCACGCCGGCGTTGACGGCGTAGTGGCTCATGTGGTCGCCGACCCCGTAGGTCGCCCAGCCCAGCGCCAGCTCTGAGAGGTCGGACGTGCCGATCACCATGCCGCCGTTGTGGTTGGCGAGGCGGAAGAGGTAGTCGGTGCGCAGGCCGGCCTGCACGTTCTCGAACGTGACGTCGTGCACCGGCTCGCCGTCGGCGAACGGGTGCCCGATTCGTTCGAGCATCTCGGTGGCGGCGGGACGGATGTCGATCGTCTCGATCGACGCGCCGACCGACTCCGCGAGCGCGATCGCGTTGGATTTCGTATGCTCGCTGGTCGCGAAGCCGGGCATCGTGTACGCGAGGATGTCGCGACGCGGGCGGCCCATGCGGTCCATCGCGCGCGCGACCACGAGCAGCGCGTGCGTCGAGTCGAGGCCGCCGCTCAGGCCGATGACGGGCTTCGGATCGCCGATCGCGCGCAGGCGCTGCACGAGGCCAGACACCTGGATGTTGAACGCCTCGTAGCAGTCCTGCGCGAGGCGCTCGGGATCGTCGGGCACGAACGGGAAGCGGTCGAGCGCGCGGCGCAGCCCGATGTCGGCCGCCGGCGGGTCGAGCTCGAAGTGCACGGTGCGGAAGGCGCCGGGGTCGAGCTTGGTCGCGCCATGGATGGCCTCCGCGCGCCGGTTGTCGTCGAACGTTCCCTGGCGCAGGCGGTCCTGGCGCAGGCGGTCGAGGTCGACGTCGGCGACCGAGCGGCGCGGTCCGTCGGGGAAGCGCTCGGTCTCGGCGAGCAGGTTGCCGCCCTCGTAGATCATCGTCTGCCCGTCCCACGAGACGTCGTTCGTGGACTCGCCCATGCCGGCCGCCGCGTACGCGTACGCCGCGAGGCAGCGCAGCGATTGCGACTGGCACAGGTCCTTGCGGTCCTCCGCACGCGCGATGGTGATGGGGCTGCCGCTGAGGTTCAGCAGCACGGTGGCGCCGGCGAGCGCGGCGCGCGACGACGGCGGGATCGGCACCCACACGTCTTCGCAGACCTCGGCGTGCACCACGAGGCCGGGAACGTCCAGCGCCTCGAACACCAGATCGGGGCCGAACGGCGCCTCGAGCTCGCCCACGCGGATGTCCTGCCCGGCCTGGTCGTCGCCCGGCGCGTACCACCGGCGCTCGTAGAACTCGCGGTACGTCGGCAGGTACGACTTCGGCACGACGCCCAGCAGCTCGCCGCGGTGGATCACGACCGCGCAGTTGTAGAGGCGGTTGCGGTGGCGCAGCGGCGCGCCCACGACGAGCATCGGGAACAGACCGACGGATGCCTCGACCAGGCGCTCGATCGCCGCCACGACGGCGTCGATCACCGGGTCCTGCATCACGAGGTCTTCGATCGCGTACCCGGTGAGGCACAGCTCGGGGAAGAGGGCGACGGCGACCGCCTCGGCGTCGCACTCGCGCGCCGCCTCGAGGACGGCTGCGGCATTGGTCGCGGGATCGGCCACCGAGACCGGGATCGTGCAGGCCGCGACGCGGGCGAACCCGTGGCGGTACGCGCTCTCGAAGGGCAGGCTCATGCACTCCAGTCTGGCAGGTGGGTGTCGGGTGCGCGCCGATGCGATCGTCGCCGCAGGATGGTCGAGCCCTCGCACACGGTCGCATGAGCGCGCTGCGGGCGGCCACTCGTGACGGTTCGCGGGCGGCGGGGCGAGGAGGCGGGGTGTCGGATGCCGCGGCTAGGGTCGTGGGAGAAGGGCAGGGCATGCGATACATCGAGGACGAAGGCCGGATCGTCTGGAGCGCGAGCGACCTCAAGGCCGCCGCGGAATGCGAGTTCGCGTGGCTGCGCGGGATCGACGCGCGTCTCGGCCGCGTCGCCGCGGTCGAGGAACCGGAAGACCTGACGCTGGAACGCGCCGGCCGCCTCGGCACCGTGCACGAGCGTCGCGTGCTCGCCGAATACGTGGAGCGCTTCGGCGACCGTGTGGTGCAGATCCCCGAGACGCGATCGTCGGATGCCGCGGCCCTCGCAGAGGCGGTGGCGATGACGAACGCCGCCCTCGCGTCGGACGCCGAGGTGATCTATCAGGCGGCCTTCTCGACCGGCGACTTCGTCGGCTTCGCTGACTTCCTGGTGCGCGACCGCTCGGCGGACGCGAGCGCCGGCGCTCCATGGGTCGTGCAGGACACCAAGCTCGCACGACGTGCGCGCGTGACCGCGCTCATGCAGCTCGCGGCATACGTCGACCAGCTCGACCGGCTGCAGGTGCCGCGCGCCGACCGGGTCGAGCTGCTCCTGGGCGACGGCAGCGTCAGCGTGCACGAGGTCGCCGATCTGCTGCCGGTGTTCGGGCTCCGGCGCGAGCGGCTCGCGGCCCTCATCGCCGACCGGCGCCTCGAGCTCGGCGCCGCCGGCGACCCCATCGCGTGGGGCGATCCCCGCGGAGAGCTCGGCGTCATGGCGTGCGGCCGGTGCGCGACGTGCGACGCCGAGGTCGTCGCGTCCCGCGATCTGCTCCTCGTCGCGGGCATGCGGCCGGTGCAGCGCGAGCGGCTGCGCGCCGCCGGAATCCACACGATCGAGCAGCTCGCGGAGGCACCCGCCGGCCCGGCGGGGATGAACCCCGATGTGTTCGCGTCGCTGCGGACGCAGGCGCGCCTGCAGCTCGAGAGCCCGGCCGGCACGCCACCGCTCATCGCCTCCCCGCAGGCCGCGCCCGAGCTGGTGGCTGCGCAGAGCCTCGTCGCCGAGACGGCCGTTGTCGCGAGCGGTGCCGTCGCCGCACAGGCGTCGGCCGCCGTGGTCGAGACCGCGATGCCCGCTGCGCCGCCCGTGCCCGTGTACGAGGTGGTCGCGCCGACCGCGCTGGGCGCCCTGCCGCGGCCCGATCACGGCGACCTGTTCTTCGACTTCGAGGGCGACCCGCTGCACACCGAGCCGCCCGCCCCGGGCGAGCCCACTCAGTGGGGCATCGACTACCTCTTCGGCTGGGTCGACGCCAAGGAACGGTACACCGCTCTGTGGGCGCACTCGTTCGCCGACGAGAAGCGCGCGCTCGAGACGTTCCTCGACATCGTGAACCTCCGCCGTCAGCAGTTCCCGGGCATGCACATCTACCACTACGCGCCGTACGAGCCGACGCACCTTCTCGCGATGGCGGCGCGGCACGGCGTGCGCGAGACCGACGTCGACCGGCTGCTGCGCGACGGCGTGTTCGTCGACCTCTACCCGATCGTGCGGCGCGCGCTGCGCGTCGGGTCGCGCTCGTACTCGATCAAGAAGCTCGAGCCGCTCTACATGGGCGACGAGGTGCGCACGAGCGACGTGCAGAAGGGCGACGACTCGATCGTCCGATATGTCGAGGCCCGCGCGATCCGCGACGAAGGCGACGCCACCGGGGCCCAGCTCATCCTCGACGATCTCGCGGACTACAACCGTTACGACTGCGTGTCGACACGGCGACTGCGCGACTGGCTCGTCGACCGCGCGCGCGAAGCCGACCTCCGTCCTTCGCCCAACCCAGAGCCCGACGAGCAGGCCTACGAGCCGTCGCCCCGGGCGACGGTCCTCGACACGCTCGCGCTGCAGTGGCCCGACGAGTCGGTCGAGGCGCGTGCCCTCCGACTCGGCGCCGCGGCCATCGACTACTACCCGCGCGAGGCGAAGTCGTTCTGGGCGACGCACTTCCTGCGGCTGCGCGAGCCGGTGTCGCTGTGGGAGGAGACGCGCGACGTCATGGTGATCGACCCTGCCCGCAGCCGCGTGCGCGAGGACTGGCACTTCGCCGACAGCGGTCGCGGCGGCGAGCGTCGCATCGTCGAGCTGCGGGGCGAGCTCGCGCCCGGCACGAGGCTCAGCGAGGGCGCAAACCCGTTCGCACTGTACGAGCTGCCGGCGCCGTACTCGTTCGACGCGTCGCCGCGCTGGATCCACTCGTACCGCTCGGTCACGGTGCTCGAGGTGCTCGACGACGGCGCGGTCATCGAAGAGACCGCGGTCGACGGCGAGACGTGGTCGCGACTCCCGCTCGCGCTCACGCCACCCGCACCGCCGCGAGCCGGCAACCAGCAGGCGGCGATCGACGCGTGGGCGGATGCCGTGATCGAGGCGTCGCCCGAGCTTCCGGCGGACCCCGCGACCGACATCCTGTGCCGCCGCGCGCCGCGCCTGCTTCGACCGGTTGTCGAGCCCGCAGCACAGCAGCCGCGGGAAGGCGCGTTGCCGCAGGAGCCGGGCGGCGATCTCGTCGGTGCGATCTCCCGCGCCGTGCGCGACCTCGACCGCAGCTACCTCGCCGTGCAGGGTCCGCCCGGCACCGGCAAGACCTACGTCGGATCCCACGTCATCGCGCAGCTCGTACGCGACCACGGGTACAAGGTCGGCGTGGTCGCGCAGGGGCATGCCACCGTGGAGCATCTGCTCGACCGGGTCATCGCCGCCGGTGTCCCCGCGGCGCAGGTCGGCAAGGCCCCCAAGGATCCGTCGGCGACGCACTCCTTCACCGTGCTGCCCAAGAACGGCGTGGCGGCGTTCACGGCGGAGCACGAGGCATCCGGATACGTCCTCGGCGGCACCGCGTGGGACTTCAGCCACGAAGGACGCGTCCCTCGCGGCAGCCTCGACCTCCTCGTGGTCGACGAGGCCGGGCAGTTCTCACTGGCGTCGACGATCGCGGTGTCGCTTGCGGCGTCTCGGCTGCTGCTGCTGGGCGACCCGCAGCAGCTCCCGCAGGTCAGCCAGGGGACCCATCCCGCCCCGGTCGACACCTCCGCGCTCGGGTGGGTCATGGACGGCGCCGACGTCATCCCGGCCGAGCTCGGCTACTTCCTCGCCGAGACGCGGCGCATGCGCCCGGAGGTCGCCGCGCCGGTGTCGGAGCTGTCGTACCGCGGCGAGCTCGAGGCGCACGCGTCGACGCGGCTGCGCCGGATCGACGGCATCCGTCCCGGTCTCGTGCCCGTCGCGCTCCGCCATCACGGCAACGCGACGCAGTCCCTCGAAGAGGCGACCGAGGTCGCGCGGCTGGTCACCGACCTGATCGGGCGCGAGTGGACGGATGTCGAGGTCGGCGCCGACGGCGCCCCCGCGCTCGTGCCGCCCCGCCCGCTCGAGCAGAGCGACCTCATCGTCGTCACGCCGTACAACGCGCAGCAGGTGGCCGTGGAGGCGGCCCTCGCTGAAGCGGGGTTCCCGGACGTGCCGGTCGGCACGGTCGACAGGTTCCAGGGCAAGGAAGCGGCCGTGGCGATCGTCTCGCTCGCCGCGTCGAGCGGGCGGGACGCGCCGCGGGGCCTGGAGTTCCTGCTGCTGCGCAACCGGCTCAACGTCGCGATCTCGCGCGCGATGCACACGGCGTACGTCGTGTACTCGCCGGGCCTGCTCGACGACCTTCCCCACACGCCGGAAGGCGTCGCCCGGCTGAGCGGCTTCGCGCGACTCGTCGGTCACGTCTGACCCCGCGCAGACGCCGGGGCGGGCCGCACGCGAGAGGCGCCGCGTAGACTCGCGCCGAGACCCCTCGTACGACCCGCGCCGGCCGCGCGACCGCACCGCACACCCGCGTTCGCCCCCGCCGAGCGCATGGACAGGAGGCACCATGACCGACGAGGCACCGCGCCAGTTCGAGATCGACCTGCCTCCGGAGCTCATCGGCGGCTCGTATGCCGACTTCGCCAACGTGTGGCACACGCCGACGGTGTTCGTGATGGACTTCCTCACGCTCGCCCAGCCGCCGCGCGAACAGGTCGACGCCGACACCGGGCAGCGTCACACGGTGGTCCCGGCCCGCGTGGTGAGCCGCATCCGCATCCCTCCCGAGCAGGTGTTCGAGCTCGCCAAGGCGCTCACGCAGCAGCTCGAGTTCTGGGAGCAGGAGACGGGACGCCGCAATCCTCAGGGTCCGCCGCTCGCCGAGTGAGAGCGCGTCCTAGACAACCCCGCGAAGCATGTCAACCCCGTGTGGCGTGCGCTCGCCGGCTCGTAGCCTGACAGCGCGTCCGAGGGACGCGGGCGCGGCATCCGTTCGGCGAGGGGCGGGTGTCGCGCCTGAGCCCCTCGGACGCGTCACGGCTCGGGCCGCGCTCACCCGGCGGATCCGTCGCAGCGGGCGGGTGCCGTGGGATGGCGACCGTCGCCGTCAGACCGTGCCGTAGAGACGGTCGCCCGCGTCGCCGAGGCCCGGGACGATATAGCCCTTCTCGTTGAGCCGCTCGTCGAGCGCCCCGAGCACCAGCGTCACATCGCGGCCGTCGACCTGCCGTTCGATCGCCGCCACGCCCTCGGGTGCGCCCAGCAGGCAGATGGCGGTGACGTCCTGGGCCCCGCGGCGGAACAGGAACTCGATCGCCGCGCCGAGCGACCCGCCGGTCGCGAGCATCGGGTCGAGCACGAAGCACTGCCGGTCGCTCAGGTCGTCGGGCAGGCGCTCGGCGTAGGTCGTCGGCTCGAAGGTCTCCTCGTCGCGGACCATCCCGAGGAACCCGACTTCGGCGGTGGGGATGAGCTTGACCATGCCCTCGAGCATCCCGAGGCCCGCACGCAGGATCGGCACGACGATCGGCCGCGGCTCGCTGATCTTGACGCCGGTGGTCGTGGTGACCGGCGTCTGGATCTCGATCGGCGAGACGCGTACGTTGCGGGTCGCTTCGTACGCGAGGAGCGTGACCAGCTCCTCGGTGAGCTGGCGGAACACCGGTGACGACGTGCGCTGGTCGCGCAGCACCGTGAGCTTGTGGGTGATGAGGGGGTGATCGGCGACGTGCAGGCGCATACGCCCAAGGGTAGTGCGTGCAAGGCTCCGCGCCGGGGCGGAGACTACGCTCGTGCTGTGAACCTCGACCCCGCCGACCTCGCAGCGATGGAGCGCGCGCTCGCGCTCGCCGCCGCAGCGGGAGCGGCGGGGGATGTGCCGGTGGGCGCGGTGGTGACGGATGCCGCAGGGTCGGTGATCGGCGAGGGTCGCAACCTGCGCGAGGTCACGCACGACCCGACCGCGCATGCCGAGGTGGTCGCGCTCCGTGAGGCGGCGGCCGCGATCGGCTCATGGAACCTCGACGGCTGCACGCTGGTGGTGACCCTCGAACCGTGCGTCATGTGCGCAGGGGCCGTGCTGCAGTCTCGCATCTCACGACTCGTCTTCGGGGCGTGGGACGAGAAGGCCGGCGCCTCGGGGTCTGTGTACGACGTCGTGCGCGATCGGCGCCTGCCGTATCGCGCCGAGGTGGTTCCGGGCGTGCGCGAGGCCGAGGCATCCGCCCTCCTGCGGGACTTCTTCGACGCACGCCGCTGAGACTTCCGCGGGGGGCAGCCACCGCGGAAGCGGGGGGCCTGCACCCTCCCGGGCGGTGAGGCGCCAGGCCTAGCGTGACTCGCGTGACCCGCCTCATCGAACCGGTACGCACCGCGCCGGCCGTGGCGCGGCCGGGTGGCATCCGGTCCCGCATCGGCTGGACCTTCGTCCTGCTCACGGCGCTCGCGATCGTGGCGTACGCTGTCACGCCGTACCTCACGGCGTCTCTGAGCACGCTCGCGGACGACGGTGTGGGGCTCGCGTCGACGTATGCCGACGCCGGCCCGCTCGTGCAGGGCGCGTTCTACGCTCACATCGTCGGCGGCGCCGTGGCGCTCGCAGTGGGCCCGCTGCAGTTCTGGCGCCGCCTGCGCGACCGGCTGCCGCGCGTGCACCGCTGGCTCGGACGCACCTACCTGCTCGGCGTCGCCGTCGGAGCGGTCGCGGGACTGATCATCGCTCCGTCGAGCCGCGCCGGCTACGTGGGGCTGTTCGGGTTCGGGGCGCTCGCCGTGCTGTGGCTCATCACGGGGTGGCGCGCGTACCGCGCGATCCGCCGCCACGACGTTCCGAGTCACCGCGCGTGGATGATCCGCAACTACGCCCTCACGTACTCGGCCGTGACGCTGCGGATCTGGCTGCCACTGCTGCTGCTGGCCCCGCTCCTGTTCGGGCAGCCGTGGGACATGGAGAGCGCGTTCGCGAACGCGTACGCCGCGGTGCCCTTCCTCGCGTGGCTGCCCAACCTCGTGTTCGCGGAGTGGCTCATCCGCCGCCGCGGTCTTCCCTCCTACCGGCTGCCCGTCTGAGTCAGCGAGGCAGGTGGGGCAGCACCTCGGTGCCCAGGTACTCGACGTGTGCGACGTCCTGCAGGTCCATGAGCTGGAAGTACACCCGCTGCGCGCCGAGGGCCACGAGCCGCTCGACCTTCGCGACGATCTCGTCGCGTCCTCCCACGATGTTCGTGTCGCCCCGCAGCTCCGAGACGGTACGTCCGATGTTCGCGGCGCGCCGGTCGAGCTCGGCCTCGGATGCCCCGGCCAGCGTCGGCAGCGCGACCGACAGCTTGAGCGACCGGGGGTCGCGGCCCACGCGTTCGCACGCGGCGCGCACGCCCGCAAACTTCTCGGCGATCACGTCCTCGGGCTGGAAGCCGATGTTGAACTCGGTCGCGTACCGCGCCGCGAGTTCGGGCGTGCGCCTCGGCCCGGCGCCGCCCACGATCACGGGAAGCCGTGACTGGACGGGCTTGGGGAGAGCCGGGGCATCCGTCAGCTCGTAGTGCGCGCCGGCGAAGCTGTACGACTCGCCGACGGGCGTCGCCCACAGTCCGGTGACGAGCTCGAGCTGCTCCTCGAGGAGGTCGAACCGCTTCTCGGGGAACGGAATGCCGTACGCCCGGTGCTCGCGCTCGAACCACCCGGTGCCGAGGCCGAGCTCGGCCCGCCCGCCCGACATCGCGTCGACCTGGGCGACCTGGATCGCGAGGAGCCCCGGCACCCGGTACGTGACGGACGAGACGAGCGTGCCGAGCCGGATGCGCGACGTCTCGCGGGCGAGGCCGGCGAGCGTCGTCCAGGCGTCGGTCGGCCCCGGCAGCCCGTCGCCGTCTCCCATGCGCAGGTAGTGGTCGGAGCGGAAGTAGCCGTCGAATCCGAGCAGCTCGCCGGTCTGGGCGAACGCCAGCTGATCGTCGTAGCTCGCCCCCTGCTGCGGCTCGGTGAACAGGCAGTACTCCATGCGATTCCTTCCATCGTGATGGCGCTTCGACAGGCTCAGCGACCGGGACCTCGGGTCTCCGGGCCGATCGAAGCGGCGGGTCCCTGAGCTTGTCGAAGGGTCAGTCGGTGGACTTGATGACGAACTCCTCCGTCGGGGGAGTCCGGTCGGCGCCCGGACGATAGATGTCGGGTTCCAGGTAGATCACGCGCGCCGTCGGAACCGCCGCCCGGATCCGCGCCTCGATGCGGTCGATGTCGGACGCGACGTGCACGAGCGGCGAGTCCGACGAGAACCCCAGTTTGGCGGCGACGAGGAGCTCATCGGGGCCGAGGTACAGCGTCTTGATGTGGATGAGCTTCTCGACCTCGGGTCCGTCGTTGATGGCGTCGACGATGCGCTCGCGATCGGCATCCGTCGCCCCCTCCCCGACGAGGAGGCTCTTCGTCTCGATGCCGAGCGTGATCGCGACCAGGATCAGCAGCGTGCCGATCAGGAGCGTGCCGATCGCGTCGAAGAAGGGGTTGTGCGTGATCGCCGTCAGGCTCACGGCGATGAGCGCGAACACGAGACCGAGGAGCGCCGCGATGTCTTCGAGCAGCACGACCGGCAGCTCGGGCGCCTTCGCGTGCCGGACGAACGACACCCACGACTGCCCCTTCGTGCGCACGTGGTTGCTCTCGCGGATCGCGGTGCGCAGCGAGAACGACTCGAGCACGATCGCGATCAGGAGCACCGCGATCGGGATCCACACGTTCTCGAGCTCGTGCGGATGGGTGAGCTTGTCGATGCCTTCGTAGATCGAGAACAGGCCGCCGACCGAGAACAGGATGATCGAGACGACGAACGCGTACACGTAGCGCTCGCGGCCGTAGCCGAACGGGTGCTCGCGATCGGCCGCACGCTTGGCCCGCCGGCCGCCGAGCAGCAGGAGCAGCTGATTGCCGGAGTCCGCGACCGAGTGGATCGCCTCCGCGAGCATCGAGGCCGAGCCCGAGATGAACCATGCGATGAACTTCGCGATCGCGATGCCCATGTTCGCCAGGAACGCTGCGATGATCGCCTTGCCGCCGCCGGAAGCACTCATGCGTCGAGTCTACGGATCCGCGTTGACGTTCCGCGGCCACTCCTGGTGGGTGAGCCGGCACCCGGTCGCAGGGCCGGCACCCGGTCGCTGAGACCGCCGGAGCGTCAGTCGGACGACCGGATGATGATGGCCTCGGTGGGCGGCGAGGGGTTCTGCGGGTGGCCGACGTAGCCGATCACTTCGAGCAGCGCGTGACGGAACTCGACCGGGCGCTCCAGGTGCGGCGAGTGGCCTGCGCCCTCGAGGGCGAGCTCGCGGACCTGGCCGCCGGCGTCGGCGTAGCGCGCGAGCACGTCGCGGGTCTGCGACACCATCTCCTGCGGCGGCGCGACGTCGTCGCCCGGCCAGCCCGGGATGACCCCGAGCTTGCCGAGGTTGTTGAGGTCGTAGAACGACGAGTCCGACACGATCGCGTCGGCAGTGCCGTGCACCCACAGGATCGCGGGCTTGTCGGCGAGGTCGACGATGCCCGAGACGTCGAAATGCCCCGGCGTCATCGTGTTGAGGACGCCGACGGTTCCGGCGCCGAAGCCCGGCCAGCTCTCGCTGGCCACGGAGTCGCCGGGGTAGTTGCCGGTGGCGGTGGAGGTCGTCAGCATCGACTCGACCCACACGTCCTCGTGCGCGGTCTCGTAGCCCGCCGCGACGTAGCCCGAGCGGAACACGCTCCGCGGTGATGTCGGGGCGTCGGCCGAGGTGTCGCGGTCGGTCAGTCGCTGCACGAAGTCGGGATTGGCGCCGCCACCGCCGCATCCGGCGTCGTCATCGGTGAGGCGACTGCCGTCGCGCCGGGTGCCGCCGAATCCGTACGGTGAGACCGGCGCCTGAAGGGTCAGGCTCAGCGCCGCGTGGTCGATCGCGTACTGCATGATGACGCCGCCGCCCATCGACCAGCCCACGAAGTGCGCCGTCGGGATGCCGAGCGCCTCGAGCGTGGCGTGCACGTCATCGCTGAAGTCGCGGACGCCGCGGGTCGCGTCGATCGGAACGTGCTCGGTCCCGCCGAAGCCGCGCAGGTCGATCGCGAGCACGCGCAGGTCCGACGGCAGGTCGAGCATCGTCTCCTGCCAGAAGAGGGATGACGAGACGTTGCCGTGGACGAACACCACGGTGCGCTCGGGTGGTGTCGCGGCCGAGTCGCCCGCGCGCTCGAGCACGTTGACCGCGAGGCGCGGGGTTTCGACGAGTCGGGCGGTGATGCCGTCGAAGAGGGTCATTCGGGGTGCCTCCAGGATCGACGCGGGAGCCGCGTCGCCCCCGCTGCTCCGAGCATAGACCGCTCGGGGCGCGATGTGAACGACCTTTCAGGTTCAGGAGCGGAGGCCCCGGCACGCGCGCGCGGCCGTTTCCTGCTCGCGCGGCCGTGTGAACGGGTGCGCGAGCAGGAAACGACCGCGCGAGGCGGCCTTCGGTCACGCGTCGGGCATCTCCACGGCGGCCTGGCCGGTGTAGAACGCGTAGGTGTTGTCGGCGGCACGCTTCGCCGCGTCGGGGTCGGCGCCGCTCTCCGCGTGCGCGCGGCCCCACGCCGTGGCCGCGGCGCGGTGGAATGCCTTGCCCTCTTCCGAGATCGCCCACGCCTCGCTGGTCTCGGGGGTCAGGTCGCCGCTGCCCGCGAGATGCAGGGCGAGGCCGAGCAGGCCGCCGTCCCAGCCGACGCCGGTCGCGCCCGGTCCGAACTGCTCCCAGAACCCGGGCGGCACGTCGGCCGCGCGGGCGGTGTGCTCGAGTTCGAGGCGGGTCGCGTCGGCACCGACCGAGGCGAGCCGCACCACGACCCAGCTCGCGCCGCCGCCGTACTCCCACGTGATCCGGTACTGCGCCGCGCCGCCTGCCGGCGGTGCGCACTCGAGCACCTCGCCGCCCGCGTTGCCCTCGAGCTGGTAGCGCCCGCCGAGCCGCAGATCGCCGCTGACCGGAAGGAACCACCGGGGGATCCTCTCGGGGTTGGTGACGGCGTCCCACACATCGTCGATCGGGCTGGGGTACTCCTGTGCGAGCGTCTGGACGTACGACTCCTCGCCGTCCAGCTCCACGGTGTCGACGCTGCGCGTCACGGCGTCGACCTGGGCATTCACATCGACCATGTCAGTTCTCCTCTGGTTCGTCGGGGTCGGATGGGTCTTCGGGGGAGGGTGCGGCATCCGTCTGGGCCGCCTCGGCCGCCTCCGCGGCGAGCCGTCGCGCGCGTCGTCCGCGGGCGAGCTCGGTTCCCAGCGCGTCGAGGTGCGGCTGCCAGAAGCGGCGGAACGGGTCGAACCACGAAGCCGCCGTCTCGAGCGGCTCGGGGTCGATCGCGTACAGCCGGCGGGTGCCCTCGGGGCGCACGGTGGCGAAGCCGGACTCCCGCAGCACGCGCAGGTGCTGCGACACGGCGGGTTGCGAGATGCCGAACTCGCGCTGCACGACATCGCCGATCTCGCCGGCGCTGCGCTCGCCCTCCGCGAGGAGTTCGAGGATGCGTCGGCGGACCGGGTCGCCGAGGATGTCGAGCGCGTGCATGGATTGATACTTGCACCGGTGCTTATATAAGTCAAGTACGAATTACTGAGCCGCTCGTAAGATGAGCGGCATGCCTGAGACGAACGCTCCGCTCCCATCCATCGCGATCCTCGGCGCAGGCTCGATGGGCGGTGCGATCGCGCGGGGCGTGGCTCGCTCCGGCCTCGCGAGCGCGGGGGTGACGGCGACCAACCGCTCGGCGGCGAAGGCGGCCGAGCTCGCGGGCCTCGACGGCGTGACGAGCGTCGCTCTCGAAGACGCGCCGGACGGGAACACGGATGCCGCGGCCCGCGCGGACGTCGTCCTCATCGGCGTGAAGCCGGCCATGGTGCCCGACCTGCTGCGCGAGATCCGGCACGCACTGCGACCGGGAACGATCGTCGTGAGCCTCGCGGCCGGTGTCACCATCGCGACGTTCGAGCAGATCCTCGGTCCCGGCGCCGTGGTGCTGCGATCGATGCCGAACACGCCGTCGCTCGTCGGCCGCGGGGTCACCGGGCTGGCCGCAGGCACCGGCGCGGACGCCGCCGCGGTCGCGGTGGTGCGGCGCCTGTTCGAGACCGTGGGCACGGTCGTCGAGGTTCCGGAGTCGCAGATCGACGCGCTGTCGACCATCTCGGGCTCCGGGCCGGCGTACTTCTTCCTCGTCGTGGAGGAGTTCACCAAGGCCGCCATCGGCAAGGGGTTCGGCGAGGCCGAGGCGCGGCTCATGGCCGAGCAGACCTTCATCGGCGCCGCCGCGCTGCTCGAGGCATCCGGTGACGACCCCGCCGAGCTCCGCCGCCGGGTGACGAGTCCGAAGGGCACCACGGAGCGGGCCGTCGCGGTGCTGCACGAGGCCCGCCTCGACGACGTCTTCGCGCGTGCCACCGACGCGGCGCTCGCGCGGGCGAGGGAGCTGGCTTCCGGCGTCTAGCCTCAGCGGTCGAGGGCGGCGAAGCGCTCGATGTCGGAGTTCGTGCCCGACACGATGATGAGGTCGTGGTTGGTGACGACCGTGTTGGCCTCGGCGTAGCGGAACGGCTTGCCCGGGCTCTTCACGCCCACCACCGTGACGTTGTACTTCGTGCGGACGCCGGATTCGTTGAGGCCGACCCCGCGGATGAACTTCGGCGGGTAGAGCTTGGCGAGTGCGAAGTCGTCGTCGAAGCGGATGAAGTCGAGCATGCGCCCGCTCACGAGATGCGCGACGCGCTCGCCGGCCTCGCGTTCGGGGTAGATGACGTGGTTCGCGCCCACGCGGGCGAGGATCTTGCCGTGCGACTGCGAGACCGCCTTCGCCCAGATCTGCGGCACCTTCAGGTCGACGAGGTTGGCCGTGATGAGGACGGATGCCTCGATCGACGAGCCCACCGCCACCACCGCGACCTGGAAGTCCTGGGCGCCGATCTGCCGGAGCGCGTCGATGTTGCGCGCGTCGGACTGCACGGTGTGGGTCACCCGCTCCGACCACTTCTGCACCAGCTCGAGGTTCTCGTCGATCGCGAGCACCTCCCGATCGAGCCGATCGAGCTCTCCCGCACAGGCCGCGCCGAAGCGCCCCAGTCCGATCACCAGGACAGGGGCGTCGCTTCTGATCCGCTCAACCAACGATGGGCCTTTCCACGGGCAGCGAGTAGAGCTGCGAACGGGATGTCGCGGCCACGGCCGCGGCGAGTGTCACTGTACCAATGCGGCCCATGAAGATCGTCAGGGCCATGACATAGACCGCGGGGTCGGTGAGCTCCGCCGTGAGACCGGTCGAGAGGCCCACGGTGCCGAACGCCGAGATCACGTCGAACAGCACGTCGGCGATGGGCTCCTGGCTGATCTGCGCGATGACGATCGTCGACAGCGCGACGATCGTCGCGCCCCACGCGACGACCGACAGCGCGACGCGCTGGACATCGCTGGGGATGCGCCGGCCGAACGCCTCGACCGACTGACGGCCCTTCGCCTCGGACCACACGGCCAGCGCGAGCACGGCCAGCGTCGTGACCTTGATGCCGCCGGCCGTCGACGCCGAGCCGCCGCCGACGAACATGAGCATGCACCCGACGATCAGCGACGAGCCGTACAGCTCGCCGATGTCGACCACGGCGAACCCGCCCGACCTCGTCATCGCGGACAGGAAGAACGCCTGGAACGTCGTGTCCCACGCGTCCATCGATCCGAAGGTCTTCGGGTTGTTGTACTCGAGTGCGAGGAAGGCGGCCGCGCCCGCGAAGAACAGCAGCACCGTGGTGATGATCGTGAGCTTCGTGTGCAGCGGCCACCGGCGCACGTGCCAGTAGTGCTTGAAGAGGGCGTAGATCACGGGGAAGCCGATGCTTCCTAGGAACACCGCGATCATGAGGATCGTCAGCAGCACGTAGTCGTCGGCGAACGGCTCGAGGCCGCCCGGGTTCGGGGTGAATCCGGTGTTGGTGAACGCCATCGCCGCGTAGAACGGCGCCTCCCACAGCGCTTCGAGGGGGCCGATGCCGGCCAGCACCAGCGACGGATAGAGTGCGACCGCGACCACGCCCTCGATGAGCAGCGTCGAGAGGGCGACCGTGCGCAGCAGCTGGCCCACCTCGCCGAGGCGCACCGTCTGGCCCTCGTTCACCGGTCCGCCGTGGCTGCGCAGCGGGTTGGTGTCGCTGGCCGCGATGAGCTTCGCCCGCAGACCGAGGCGCTTCGAGATCACCAGGCCGAGGATCGACGCCAGCGTCAGCACGCCCATGCCGCCGATGTTCACGCCGATGAAGATCACGACCTTGCCGAACGGCGAGAACGTCGTCGCGACGTCGACGGTCGACAGTCCCGTGACGCAGATCGTCGAGACCGCCGTGAACATCGCATCGGCGAGCGGCAGGCGCCGCCCGTCCATCGAGGCGGCCGGCAGCGACAGCAGCGCGGTGAAGAGCAGGATCAGCGACACGAAGACGAGGACGGCGAATCGCGCCGGTGACGTCGTCGTCAGGTTGCGCAGTCCGTCCCACGCCTCCCGCAGCGCCGAGGGCACGCGCCGCATGAGCGACCCAGCCGGGTCCGTCGCCATGCGTCGCCCCCTTCGTTTGACAGACCCGAGTCATGGTACTCCGCAAGGGTCCCGACTAATCTGAGCACATGGCGGACATCTTCGACGTGATCGCGGACGGCACGCGTCGCGACATCCTGCGATTCCTGCTCGACCGGTCCACCGCCGGAGAACGCGGCACGAGCGTGTCGCACATCGTGCACGAGCTGGGCGCCAGCCAGCCCACCGTCTCGAAGCACCTGAAGGTTCTGCGCGACGCACACCTCGTGTCGGTGCGCGAGGAGGGGCAGCACCGCTACTACAGCCTGTCGGCCGCGCCTCTCGACGAAGTCGACGACTGGCTCGTGCCGTTCCTGGACGGCGCGACCGACGAAGGGGTCGCCGTCCCGGTGTCGCTCCCCGATTCCGCGGCGCATGCGGCCGAGGTGGTCGGCCGTGCCGCGGCATCCGCCAAGCACGCCCTCGAGAACGCCCTCAAGAAGCTTCCCGGTCGCTGAGCGAGCGCCCTTCGACAGACGCAGGAACGGCGAGCGCGACGAAACGCGCCGAGCCCACGTCGTACGCAGGCCCGGCGCGTTTTCGTCTCGCTCGATGAGGGAAGTCAGCGCCGTCCGGCCTTGCGGCGGAACAGCCAGGCGCCCCAGACGAACGACACCACGAGGATGCCGACGCACCAGGCGACCGCCCACACCGCCGTGTCGGCGACGGACGTCCCCATGAGGAGTCCGCGGATCGTCTCGATCAGCGGAGTCACGGGCTGGTACTCGGCGACGCCCTGAAGCCACTCCGGCATCGTCGAGACCGGGACGTAGGCGCTCGACAGGTACGGCAGGAACAGGATGATGAAGCCGTACCCGTTCGCGCCTTCGGGGCTGCCCGAAGCGAGCCCGATGGCTGCGAACAGGTACGTGATCGCGAGGATCCACAGCGCGATGACGGCGACGGCGCCGATCCAGCCCCACACGTCCGCGGTCGGGCGGAACCCGACGAGCAGCGCGACCCCGATGACGATCGCCGTGGCGAAGAGGTTGCGGATCAGGCTCGCCACGACGTGGCCGGTGAGCACGGCGCTCGCGCGCAGCGGCATGGTGCGGAACCGGTCGATGATGCCGGCCTTCATGTCGCCGGCGACGTACACGGCCGTCGACGCCGCGCCGAATCCGGCGCACGTGAGGATCACGCCGGGCACGACGTAGTTCACGTAGTCGCCGGATGGATCGATCGCTCCGCCGAACACCCACGTGAACATCAGCATGAGCATCACCGGGAGCAGGATCGCCATCAGCAGGGACTCGCCGTCGCGCATCGAGTGCCGCAGGCTCCGGCCGACGAAGACGCTCTCGGCGGTGAGGCCCGAGATGCGCGGGCGCAGCGCCGGGGCGGCGTTGGGTGCGGTCATGGTGGTCATGCGATCTCCTTCAGAGCGGAGGCCTGGGCATCGCGCGCGCCGGCGCGGCCGCCGCGGCCGTCGGATGAGGTGAGGGCCAGGAACACGTCGTCCAGGCTCGGGCGCCGCAGCGTCACGACGCCTTCGGCGCCGGACTCGTCGAGCACGTCCAGCGCGCGGCGGAGCCCGGTCACGGTGCCGTCGGTGGGTACCTCGCGCAGCAGATCGCCGTGGGCGTCGTGCAGCTCGACGGCGTCGCCGCCGACGCGCGCCTTCAGTGCGGAGGGGGTTCCGCTCGCCACGACGCGTCCGCCGTCGAGCACCGCGATGCGGTCGGCGAGCTGGTCGGCCTCCTCGAGGTACTGCGTGGTGAGGAACACGGTCGTGCCCGCGTCCGCGAGCGAGCGGATGACGTCCCACAGCTCGCGGCGGCTGCGTGTGTCGAGTCCTGTCGTGGGCTCGTCGAGGAAGAGCACCTCGGGCGTCACGACGAAGCTGAGCGCGAGGTCGAGCCGGCGCCGCATGCCACCGGAGTACGTGCCGACGCGCTTGGCTCCGGCATCCGTCAATGCGAAGCGCTCGAGCAGCTCGGCGGCGCGTACGCGGGCGGCACGCTTCGGCAGGCCCGAGAGGCGGGCGAGCATCACGAGGTTCTCGGTGCCGGTGAGGACGTCGTCGACCGCGGCCGACTGGCCGGTGAGGCTGATGCGCTGCTTCACCTGCTCCGGTGCACGAACGACGTCGATGCCGGCGACCGCCGCCGTGCCGGCGTCGGGCCGCACGAGGGTCGTGACGATGTTGATCGTGGTGGTCTTGCCGGCGCCGTTCGGGCCGAGGAGGGCGAAGACCTCGCCGCGCTCGACGGTGAGATCGAGGCCGTCCAGCACGGTGTGGTGTCCGAAGCCCTTGCGGAGGCCACGGACCTCGACGGCCGGTGGAGTGGGGCGACTGCTCATCGAGGCATCCCTTCATGAGTCGATGTGTGTACAACAGAAACTGTTTACGCCAGTAACTGTTTATGACGGTAACACACTGTTTACGTAATAAACAGTCCTAGACTGACGGAATGACCGACGTCGTCGAACCCGAGCTCCCGCGCGGCATCGCCCTCGCGTGGGGCGTGGCCGCCAATCCCCAGCGCGGCCCCAAGCGCGAGATGAGCGTCGAACGCATCGTCGAGGCGGCCGTCGAGATCGCCGATGCCGAGGGCCTGGGCGCCGTGTCGATGGCCGCTGTCGCCGCCAAGCTGGGCTTCACGCCGATGTCGCTCTACCGCTACGTCACCGCGAAGGACGACCTGATCCTCCTCATGCAGGAGGAGGCGACCGGACTGCCGTCGGAGGAGACCCTCGCTGCCGGCGATTGGCGCGAGCGTCTCACGGCGCTCTACCGCCAGCAGGTGCAGCACTACATCGAGCACCCCTGGGTGCTCGAGGTGCCGATCACCGGCTCACCCGCCACGCCCAACAGCGCCGCATGGATGGATGCCGGACTCGCCGCCCTCGCCGACACCCCGCTCAGCCACGAGGAGCGGCTCTCGGTGCTGCTGCTGGTCACGGGTGCGGCGAGATGGACGGGTATCGTCCTCGCCGGGTATCAGCGCGCCGAACGGGACGGCGGACTCAGCGGCGGCGACATCACCGTGCGCGAGGACGCGATGTACCGCGCGCTCATCACCGAAGACGCGTACCCCCACCTGCGCGCCGCGATCGACGCAGGGGTGTTCCTCGACGAGTCCGACCCGTTCGAGTTCGGGCTCGACCGGAGCCTGGACGGCGTCGCGGCATACATGGATGCCGTCGCCCAGGGCCGCACTCCGCAGCGGGAGCCGTGGGTGCGGCTGGAGGACGCCGACATCGTCGACGACAAGAAGTTCCGCGAGGCGCGCAAAGCGGTGCGCGAGGCCGAGAAGGCGCTGCGGGACGCCCGCAAGATCGAACGCCAAGTCGCTCGCGACGCCCGCGAGCGCCGCGCGCGCCTTCGCGGGGAAGCCTGACGCGTCCGTACCAGGTGTCTCACAGGCCACACAGGTTTACACGCGCCCCTCGCCGGTCCTAGAGTGTGGACAGCACTTCTGGGGAAGGGGATGGACATGGCGGAATTGCCGGACGTGCGCTTCCTCACCGTCGCCGAGGTCGCCGAGCTGATGCGCGTCTCGAAGATGACGGTCTATCGGCTCGTGCACTCCGGCGAGCTCCCGGCGGTCCGGTTCGGCCGCAGCTATCGCGTGCCCGAGTCCGCGGTGACCGAGGCTCTGCAACGGCCGATCGCCGACGTCGGCTAGACTGATCCGAGGCATTTTTCGAAATCTGCCGGTTCCCGGGCGCGCACACGCGTCCAGACCCCGACATAGTGAGGTTTTCCGTGGGTTCTGTCATCAAGAAGCGCCGCAAGCGCATGGCGAAGAAGAAGCACCGCAAGCTGCTTCGCAAGACTCGCCACCAGCGCCGCAACAAGAAGTAAGCGGCATCCGCACCAAGCGTCCCCCGACCGGCGCCCGCCTTCTCAGGCGCGGCACCCGGTCGAAGGGGGCGCTTCGTGTTCGGGTGCGCGCGCCGTTCCCCCGGAGAGGCGGATCATGAAGTCCATCACCGTCCACGACCTGCGAGAGCGTGCCGGAACCCCGCTCATCGACGTGCGCGAGGAGTGGGAGTTCGAGTCGGGGCACGTTCCCGGGGCCGTGAACCTGCCGATGTCGGTCATCGGCGAACGGCTCGGCGAACTCCCCGACGGCGCGTTCGATGTCATCTGCAAAGTCGGCGGACGCTCGGGGCGCGTCGTCGAGGCGCTCGTCGCGCGCGGCTACGACGCGACGAACGTCGACGGCGGCACCGACGAGTGGATCGCCGCAGGGTACCCGGTCGAGGGCGCCGCGTGACGACCCTCACGCTCATCGGCAAGCCCGACTGCCACCTCTGTGACGTGGCCCGCGAGGTCGTCGAGACCGTCGTCGCCGAGCTTCCCGAAGACGCGGTCGAGGTCGAGGAGCTCTCGATCGCCGACGATCCTGCGCTCTATGCGCAGTGGTGGGAGAAGATCCCGGTCGTGCTGATCGACGGCGAGCTGCACGGCCACTGGCGCGTGTCGCCGGACCGGCTGCGCGCTGCACTCTCCGTCTGAGCCGGGGCATCCGCCGGCGCTTCCGGCCTCGGGCCGCGAAAACACCAGTCGAATACGGTGACACGCCGGTGACGGATGCCTCAGCCCGGCGTGTCACGTCACGGACTGGTGTTTTCGCACCTCAGCCCGACCATCGGACCCCGCCTGAGCGCAGCGTCAGCGCGAGGCGCGTGGGGCCTCTGAAGAGAGGTCAGGGGGCGAGGCGCGTGGGGCCTCTGAAGAGATAAGTGACCTCGCGGATCGAGTCCTGCCCAAGCAGCAGCATCAGCAGACGGGCGAGACCCATGCCGAACCCGCCGTGGGGCGGGGCGCCGTAGCGGAAGAAGTCGAGGTAGAAGTCGAGGTGCTCGGGTTCGAGCCCCTTCTCCTTCGCCTGCTCGATGAGCACGTCGACGCGGTGCTCGCGCTGCGCGCCCGTCGTGATCTCGACGCCCTTGAACAGGAGGTCGTAGCTCTTGGTGAGCCCGGTCTCCTCGTCGCGCATGTGGTAGAACGCGCGGATCTCGGGGTGGTAGTCGGTGATGAAGACGAACTGGTGGCCGTAGGTCTCCTCGACATGGGCCGAGATCTGACGCTCGCCCTCGGGGTCGAGGTCGCCGTCGGTGCGAGGGATGTCGTAGCCGCGGCTCTTGACGATCTCGCGCGCCTCGGCGAGCGGGATGCGCGGGAACGGGATCGCCGGCACCTGAACCTCGATGCCGAACAGCTCCTCGATCTCGGCGCCGTGCTTCGCCTTGACGGCGGCGATGGCGGTGGCCAGCAGCTCCTCCTGCATGCGCGCGACGTCTTCGTGCGAGTCGATCCAGCTGATCTCGGCGTCGATCGAGGTGAACTCGGTGGCGTGGCGGCTCGTGAACGAGGGGTCTGCGCGGAAGGCCGGCGCGATCTCGAAGATCTTGCCGAAGCCGGCGACCTGCGCCATCTGCTTGAAGAACTGCGGCGACTGCGCGAGGTACGCGGTCTGGTCGCCGAAGTACTCCAGCGAGAACAGCTCGGCGTTCGACTCGGAGGCCGAGGCCATGAGCTTCGGCGAGTGCACTTCGATGTAGTCGCGCTCGATCCAGTACGAGCGCATCGCGTGCTCGAGCGTGGTCTGCACGCGGAAGATGAGGTTGTTGCGGCGCTGACGGAGATCGAGGAAGCGCCAGTCCATGCGCTTGTCGAGACCGGAGTCGGCGGCGATGGGCGTCTCGGGGAGTGCGGCGGCAGCGATCTCGAGCGAGCCGATCTTGATCTCGACGCCGCCGAGCTTGACGCGCTCGTCGTGCTTGAGCTCGCCGTGCACGGTGAGGAACGTGCCGGTGGCGAGCTCCGAGATGGTGCTGGTGAGGGCGAGGGATGCCTCGGCCTCGGCAGTTGCGTCGTCGGGCAGCTCGCGCGTGGCCGGGTTGACCAGCTGCACGGCGCCCGTCTCGTCCCGCAGGATGACGAACTGCACCTTCTTCTGATCGCGAACGGTCTCGACCCATCCGGACACCGAGACGGGTCCGTCGGAGAGACCCTGCAGCTGCTGGACGAGAACGCGTTGACTCACGAGGGACAAGTCTAGGCCCGGTACGATTCGGGGCATGACGACGCCTCAGCCCGAACCGCCGCCCACGGCGTGGCCGCCGGCGCCGCCGGCGCCGCCGGCGAAGCGGCCGGTGCGGACGCTCGACGTGGTCGTCACGATCGTGCTGCTGGTCGCCGACGGCGTGCTCGCGGCGCTCGCCTCGATGATGGGCATGTTCCTCGTGATGGCCTCCGACCCGTGCGGCGTCGTCGCGTGCAGCAGCGAGCTCATCATGATCGGGTGGCTGATGGGCATGATCCTGCCCTGGCTGGCGTTCGTGGCGACGGCGATCGTGGCGATCGTCTTCATGGTGAAGCGGCGACTGGCCTTCTGGGTGGCGCTCGTGGGCGCGGCCGTGATCGTGCTGGCGCTCGTGCTCGCGTTCGCGGTGACCGCGGCGGGCGTGCCGGGCTCGTCGTGACGCGTCCGAGCCGCTGACCCCCGGATCTGATTCGGGGGTCTGCACCCAGGAACGGTTCACGTCGCACGCCTAGCGTGGAAGGCGTGACAGAGATCAGTGCGACTGCCACCTCCGACGGCTCCTGGCTCAGCTCCCTCGCGGACTGGGCCGTCTCCCTGATGGAGGTGATCGGCCCCGCGGGCGCCGGCCTCGCCATCGCGATGGAGAACCTCTTCCCGCCCTTGCCGAGCGAGGTGATCCTGCCGATGGCGGGCCTCGCGTCGAGCCGCGGCTCGTTCACGCTCTTCGAGGCGCTGTTCTGGACGACGGCCGGCTCCATCGTCGGCGCGATGCTGCTGTACGGCCTGGGCGCGTGGCTCGGCGTGGCGCGTCTGCGGTCGTTCGCCGCGAAGATGCCGCTGCTGCGCCCCGACGACATCGACCGCACCGTCGCGTGGTTCTCGCGCCACGGCGGCAAGGCGGTGTTCTTCGGTCGCATGATCCCGATCTTCCGCAGTCTCATCTCGATCCCCGCGGGCATCACGCGCATGCCCCTGTGGCGCTTCGCGCTGCTGACGGCGGCGGGCAGCCTCATCTGGAACTCGATCTTCGTGCTGTCGGGCTTCTTCCTCGGCGAGTCGTGGCACATCGTCGAGCGCTATGCCGACATCCTCCAGTACGTCGTGATCGCTGCCGCCGCGCTCGCGGTCGCCTGGTTCGTATATGCGCGCATCCGCGCACTGCTCGCCGATCGCGGCTCGGGCTCGCGCACCGAGCCCGAGCTGGACTGACGCTCAGCGGCCCCACAGAACGAGCCGCCGTAGACTGGTCGGGTGCCCGCAGACCGCCTCCATCTCGTGCGCCACGGGGAGGTCCACAATCCTCGTCGCGTGCTCTATGGGCGACTCCCGGGTTACGGTCTGAGCGCCGACGGACGCCGCATGGCGCGACAGGCGGCGGAGTTCATCCATGCGATGCAGCGCCCGGTGTCGTCGCTCGTGTGCTCTCCGCTGCAGCGCACGCGCGAGTCGGCGGAGCCGTTCGTCGAGGTCTTCGGCATCGAGGCCGTCGTCGACGAGCGCGTGATCGAGCCGACCAACGTCTTCGAGGGCAAGCGGATGGTGCGCGCTCTCGTGAACCCGTGGAACTGGAGACACCTGCGCAAGCCGGCGCTGCCCAGCTGGGGCGAGCCGTATGCGGACGTCGTCGGTCGCATGAACGCGGCGATGACGCACGCGTGGGATGCCGCCGACTCGGGCGACGTCGTGATCGTGTCGCATCAGCTCCCGATCTGGATCACCCATCTCGCGGTGGCGGGTCTGCCGTTGCGGCACGACCCGCGCGATCGGCGCTGCGCGCTGTCGAGCGTGACGAGCTTCGAGATGGTCGACGGCAAATGGACCGAGACCGCCTACGCCGAGCCGGCGTCGACGGCGGGTGCACTGGACGTGGGGGCGGTATGACGGGGCGCGGGACGCTGAGCGGGCGAGGCAGGACGCGGCGCGGGCTGCGGGCCGCGGCATCCGTCGTCTTCGCCGCCTCCCTGATCGCCGGACTCGCGGCGTGCACGAGCGACCCGCTCGCGGAGCAGTACCGCGAGGGCGACAACAAGGGCTTCATCGCGGCGAGCGGCGTGCGCTACGTCGAGATCCCCGAGGACGAGCGCACCGAGCCGATCGCGTTCGAGGGCGTGCTCGACACCGGCGGCACGGTGACCGACGCGGACTTCGCGGGCGATGTCGTGGTCGTGAACTTCTGGTACGCGGCCTGCGCGCCGTGCCGTGTCGAAGCGCCCGAGCTGGACGAGGCGCAGGCGGCGCTCGAGGGCGAGGCGGTGTCGTTCCTCGGCGTCAACCTGTACGACGGCGCCGAGGCATCGCGGTCGTTCGCCGAGACCTACGGCATCCGGTATCCGAGTGCCCTGGCGACCGAGGACGGATCGATCAAGCTCGCCTTCGCCGGTCAGACCCCGCTCAACGCCGTGCCCTCGACGCTCGTGCTCGACAGCCAGGGCCGCGTCGCCGTGCGCATCATCGGACAGCTCGAGGACGCCTCGATCCTCGAGACGCTCGTGCGCGAGACGCTGGAGGAGGCGTGAGTCTCACCGACCTCGTCGCGGACGGGTCGCTCCTCGTGGCGATCCCGATCGCCGTGCTGGCCGGCGTCCTGTCGTTCCTCTCGCCGTGCGTGCTGCCTCTCGTGCCCGGGTACCTCGGGTTCATCGGGGGAGCGGTGGCGCCTCGCCCGGCCGCGGTCGGCGCCCGAGGCGAGCCCGTTCCGACAGCCTCCACCACCGCGGGCCAGGCAGATCGTGCCGTGGCGACGGATGCCGCACCCGAAGCCGGCCGCGGCCGCCTGGTGCTCGGGGTGCTGCTGTTCATCGCGGGGTTCACGGTGGTGTTCGTCAGCATCGCGATGCTGGGCGGAACGCTCGGCCGCTTCCTGCTGGAGTATGCCGACATCATCACGCGGGTGCTCGGGGTGGTCATCATCGCGATGGGCTTCGTGTTCATGGGATGGTTTGGCATCGCGCAGCGCATCGCGCGCCCGCAGGTGCGGAGCAGCCTCGGACTCATCGGCGCGCCGCTGCTGGGCGTCGCGCTCGGCATCGGATGGGCGCCCTGCATCGGTCCGACCCTCGGCGTGATCCTGACGATGGCGTTCGACTCGGCATCGACGGGCCGAGCCGCCCTGTTGGGTGTCGCGTACTCGCTGGGCCTCGGCATCCCGTTCCTGCTGCTCACGCTCGGGTTCGGATGGGCGACGCGTTCGGTGTCGTTCGTGCGGCGGCACATCCGCGTCGTCAACCTCATCGGCGGCGCGCTGCTGATCGTGCTCGGCCTCCTGATGGTGACCGGCGTGTGGACCGAGATCATGGCGCAGCTCCAGGGGGTGTTCCGCAGTGTCCCGACCCCGCTCTGACGCTTCGACCGCCGAACCGGTCGAAGGGACGCTGCGTCCCTCCGACCACGCCGACGCCGCCGACACTCCGGACATCTCGCAGCCGGCCCTCGGCTTCACGGGCTGGCTGCGCTGGGGCTGGCGGCAGCTGACCTCGATGCGCACCGCGCTCGTGCTGCTGCTGCTGCTCGCGATCGCGGCGGTGCCAGGCTCGCTGGTGCCCCAGCGCAGCGCCGACCCGAACGGCGTCACGCAGTACTTCCAGGACAACCCCGACCTGGCGCCGATCCTCGACAACGTCAGCATGTTCGACGTGTACACGTCGCCGTGGTTCTCGGCGATCTACATCCTGCTGTTCGTGTCGCTCGTCGGCTGCATCATCCCGCGCACCCGCCACCACTACAAGGCGCTGCGCGCGAAGCCTCCGCGCACGCCCGCGCGGCTGTCGCGCCTGGAGGCCCACCGGTCCGAGACCCTCGAGTACGCGGACGAGACGAATGCCGCGGCTGCGGCATCCGTCGCCATCGATGCCGCCCGCCAGCAGCTGCGGAAGGCGGGGTATCGCGTCGAGCGCTACGACACCCGCACGGCGCTGTCGGTCTCGGGTGAGCGCGGCTATCTGCGCGAGACGGGCAACCTCGTCTTCCACGCGTCGCTGGTCGGGGTGCTCGTCGCGGTCGGCATCGGCGGCGGCCTCACCTACACCGGCCAGACGGTGATCATCGAGGGCCGCACGTGGGTGAACACCCTGCTGGACTACACGTCGTTCAACCCGGGCCGCTTCGTCGACGAGGACACGGCCCTCACGCCCTACTCGCTCACGCTTGACCGGTTCGACGTGACCTACCAGCCGCTCGGCAGCCAGGGCCAGGGGCAGGCCGGCGACTTCGTCGCGAACCTCACCACGCAGCTCGCGGGCGGCGAGCCGTCGGCGGGCGAGGTGCGGGTCAACCAGCCGCTCGAGATGGCGGGCGACCGCATCTATCTCATGGGCAACGGCTATGCGCCGACGCTCACCGTCCGCGACGCGGATGGCGAGATCGTCTTCTCGGAGTCCGTGCCGTTCCTGCCGCAGGACACCAACATGACCTCGCTCGGCGTCGTCAAGGTGCCCGACGGGCTCGACGAGCAGATGGGCCTCGTGGGCTTCTTCTACCCGACGCAGGTGAAACGGGCGGACGGCGCCTTCGCGTCGGCGTACCCGGCCCTGACGAACCCGGTCGTGACGCTCGACGTGTACGAGGGCGATCTCGGGATCGACGGGGGCGTCCCGCGTTCGGTGTACACGCTCGACACGAGCGAGATGGACAAGCTCACCGGCCGGGGAACCGATGCCGAGTCGATCGAGCTCGCGCCCGGCGAGACCGCCGAGCTGCCCGGCGGCCGCGGCACGGTCACGTTCGAGAACGAGGCGCCGGAGGGCGCCGCCGGCTACGACGAGTCGGTGAAGCGGTATGTCTCGCTCTCGATCCATCGCGATGCCGCGGCGGCGTGGGTGCTGCTGTTCGCGATCCTCGCGACGGCGGGCCTGCTCGCGGGCCTGTTCGTCCCCCGTCGCCGCATGTGGGTCAAGGCGACCACGCGGGGCCACGTCGTGGAGGTCGAGTACGCGGGGCTCGCTCGCGGCGAGGATCCGGCGCTCGGAGCCGCCGTCGACCAGTTCGCCGAGCGCCACCTCGCATCGCTCGCCCACGGCCGGCCGGCGCCCGACCAGGCCCCGTCGGGGCCTCGATCGCGCCCCGACGTAGACTGAGAGCCATGCCCGAAGCATCCGTGTTCAGCGCTGCCGTCGTCGAGCCTCAGGGTCTCGGCCTGGAGTCGATCTCGGTGCTGCTGGTCTGGACGGCCATCGCCATCTACGCCCTCGCGTTCGCAGCGTACGCCGTCGACCTGGCGCGGCGCGGGGCGGCGGCGGCGGACGCGAAGGATGCCGCGACCCAGCGTTCGCGCGAGCTCGTGGCCGCCGGCATCGGCTACGCCGGCACGGTCGACACGATGCGCGCCGAGGAGGTCGCGTCGGAGTCCGCGCTCAACGCGCCGATCGGGCGACGCCGGCGGTTCGTGTGGGCGCGCATCGGCACGTCGCTGACGGTGCTCGCCTTCCTCTTCCACCTCGGCGCCGACGTGACGCGCGGCATCGCCGCGGGACGCGTGCCGTGGTCGAACATGTACGAGTTCGCCCTCACCGGCACCCTCCTCATCGTCGCGGTGTATCTGGCCGTGCTTCTCCGCTACGACCTGCGCTTTCTCGGCACGTTCATCACCGGGCTCGTCGCCGTGCTGCTGGGAGGGACCGCGATCTGGTTCTACACCGAGATCGTGCCCTTGATGGACCCGCTGAAGTCCGTATGGCTCGTCATCCACGTCTTCGTCGCGTCACTGTCGACGGCGCTGTTCGCCCTCGCGTTCGGCCTGTCGGTGCTGCAGCTCATGCAGGCGCGGCGCGAGCGCAAGACGACGGCAGCGACCGACCTGGCCGACGGGGGAACGGCTGTCAAGACGGGGCCGACCTTCCTGCGGACGCTCCCGAGCGCCGACGCGCTCGAGTCGCTCGCGTACCGCTTCGCGATCATCGGGTTCATCTTCTGGACCTTCACCCTGATCGCAGGATCGATCTGGGCGAACGACGCGTGGGGTCGTTACTGGGGCTTCGACACCAAGGAAGTCTGGACCTTCGTCATCTGGGTGCTGTACGCCGGCTACATCCACGCGCGCGCGACGCGCGGCTGGCGCGGCGCCCGATCGGCGTGGCTGTCGATCATCGGGTTCACCGCGGTGATCTTCAACTTCACGATCGTCAACATGTTCTTCAAGGGCCTCCACGCCTACTCCGGACTGAGCTGACCGCTGCCGGACGATCAGGCCGCCGCGGCGGTCAGCGCGCGTCGTCCGCCGGCTCGAGCACGACGATCGGGGTCTCGCGCGTGCGTCGTGCCGCGTTGGCGTCGAGGTCGTCGCCGCCTCCGAGCGTGCGGTAGACGTCCCACAGGCGTTCGCGTTCGCTCCCGTGCGCTTCTCGGGCGCGCACGCGGCGACGGCCTTCGGGCAGGTCGACGGATGCCTCGGGATGGGCCTGGAGGTTCAGCCGCCACGCCGGCGGGGGATCGCCCCAGCCGTTCATCGCCATCGTGACGACGTTTCGGCCGTCTTCGATGTACGCGACGATCGCCTGGCGGGGCTCGCCCGATCTGCGGCCGACCGTGTGCAGGCGCATCATGCCCCACACCTTCTCGGTCGGCGGGCGCAGGCCCATGCGCCCGCCCGAGACGTTGTAGATCGCGCGGTGCACCACCCACGCGGTGCGGATGAACCAGCGCGGCGGAAGACGGGTGGAACCCGCGGACGAGGATGCCGGAGTGTGGGGCGATGACGTGCTCACGTGCCGATCATGTCGGTCTCGCGGCGCGGGCGCCATCAGCCGATCGGCCGATCTTCGCGCGGCCCCGGCGCCCAGGGCTGCTCGCCCGCCGCGCGCTCCGCAGGAGAAATGCGCTTCCGCCGGAGCCTGGTGCGAAATCCGTCCTGCGGAACGCGGCTTCTCCTGCGGAACGAACGTCTACGCCGTGACGGGAGTGGCCTCCAGCAGCGCGCGAGCCGACGTGGTGCGACGGCGTACGACCGCGATCATCGTGGCCGCGAGGGCGATCAGGGTCCAGATGACGAGCCCTGCGAACGCGGTGCCGAGTCCCGACGCCGAAGTGAGCGCGGCCAGCATTCCCGCGTACGCCGGCGCGGTGGGCATGAACCCGGCGATGTCGCTCAGCGCACCCGGTGCGGTCGACACGACGCCGGTGGCGACCGCGAGCACGCCGACGAGTGCGGCGATCCAGCGACCCGCGCCGCCGAAGACCGCGACGAGCGCCTGGTTCACCGCCGCGAACGCGATGCCCGCCACGACGCTCACCGCCGCGAACGCCGACCACTCCGCCCACGAGTACGACGCAGCCAGCTGCACGACGCCCGCGACGAGCAGGCCCTGCACGGCGCCGAGCGCGGCGGCCGGAAGGTACGAGCGGAGTGCGAGCAGCGCCGACGGTGCGCGCGACGTGAGCGCTCGCCGCGACACCGCCTGCAGTGCGATGAACGTGCCCAGGCCGCCGAACCACAGCGCGAGCGTCGCGAGCAGCGGAACCGCCGACGCGCCGAAGAGCGACGTGCCGACGCCTGTCGCCTCGACCGGGTCGGCGACGACGGTGGCGAGGTCGGTCGCCTCCTCATCGGTGTACGACGGGAGGGATCCGGATGCCGTGGCCAGCCCGCTCGCGAGCTCCTGGTTGCCCGTCGCGAGCTCGGCGATGCCGTCCGCGAGGGTCGTCGCGCCGTCTGCCGCCTGGCCCGCGCCGGACGCGAGCTGCGAGGCGCCGGACGACAAGCCGCTGGCGCCATCGGAGGACTGCGTCGTCGCCGTCGCGAGCTGGTCGAGACCGGTCGCGAGCCCGCGCGCGCCGTTCGCGGCTTCGGTGAGGCCCGCGCTGGTCTCGGTCATGAGACTGCCGACCCCGCTGGCCGTCGGGACCGCGTAGCCGGCAGCGGTTCCGGCGCTCAGGGCGGCGACTCCTGCGTCCTTCGCGGCGGCCCCGACGCCGGTGGCGAGCACGCCCAGCTGATCGCAGAACTCCTTCCCCGAGACGGCGGGGTTGCACTGGGCGTAGAGCACGCCGAGCTTCTGGGCGAGCCCGGGATTCTTCTCGTCGGGGTTCCCGAGCAGCTGTGCGAGAGCCTGAGTCTGCCGCGCGGCCGCTCCGGCGTTCAGGGCCGACGCGTTCGCGGCGTCGAGCAGCTCCTGGTTCGTCACGCGGGCGGCCGCTCCATCGAGCGCGGCCCCGAGGTCGCGCGCGCCCTGGGCCGCCCCGCCGATCCCGCCAGCGATCCTTCCCAGACCGTTCGCGAGCTCGGTCGCTCCACTCGAAAGCTGCCCCGCCCCGTCGCCCAGCTGCGCGATGCCGCCGGGCAGCGCGGCCGCGCCGTCCGCTGCCTGCTGCGCACCGTCGGCGAGCTGCTGCGCGCCGTCGGCCGCGGTGCCGAGCTCGTCGCCGAGCGTCGTGAAGCCGAGGAGCACGTTCTCGAGGTAGACGCTCGAGAGCTCGGTCCCCATCGCCGAGGCGGCCGCGTTCGCGACCTGCGCCGTGATGGCGTCGTCGACGATGAGGCTGTCGGGAGGTGTCTGGACCTCGATCGTCGCCTTCTCGGGCACTTCGCCCGGCTGCGTCGAGGTCGCCGCGGCCGAGAAGTTCTCGGGGATCGTGATGACCGCGGCGTAGGTCCCGTCCGCGAGGCCGGATGCCGCGTCATCCGCGTTCGAGATCCTCCAGGTGAGGTTGCTGTCGAGGTCTTCCGAGCCCTCGACGAGGCCCGCGGTGAGCTGGCGGCCGAGCGGCACGGTCTGGCCGTCGATGGTGACCGGCTCGTCCTCGTTCACGACGGCGGCGGTCAGGCTGTCGAGGCGCTCGACGGGGTTGTAGAGCGCGGCGACGAGGATGCCGCCGATCACGACGGGCAGCAGCAGCACGCCGATGATCGTCAGCCATGTGACGGGACGGCGTGAGCGGGCGCGCTCTATGGCCAGGGCGAAGCGGTTCGTGGTCATGCGGACACCTCTGCGGTGGTGGCGGTCTGTGAGCTGCCGGAGCGCAGGCGGAGCGAGGTGAGATCCGAACGGTGCGCATCGGCGAGGAGTGCGAGGGCAGCGCCCTCAGTGCGGGCGGTGACGACGAGCGTCAGCTCGGTGCCGTCGCCGGAGCGTTCGCGGGATGTGGCGGTGGCGTCCCGCAGGACTGCGGCGGCCTGGTCTCGCTCGGCGGCGTCCAGCGCGTCGATGCCGTCCACGACGACGAGCGATGCGCGCCCGCCGAGAGCCCGGCGAAGCGCCTGCACGCGGTCCTCGGCATCCGTCAGCAGAGCGAGGCCGACGTGCGCGCGCACCCACACCGCACGCTCGGGCAGCAGGTGCCCGGCCACGCGCAGCCGGCCGTCGCTGATCGGCACGCGGCCCGCGATCGCGAGGGCGAAGGCGCGCGCGGCACGAGGGTCGCCGGTGGCGACGAGGGTGCCACCCGGCTCGACGCGGAACGCGGCATCTTCGAACAGCGTGACGTCGCCCACGGCCCGGCCGCCTTCGGCGCGCACTGCGACGCCCTCTGCCACGACGACGGCGGTCGTCGACGGCTCGGGCCAGTCGGCGAGCGACAGCTCGCGCTCGACCGCCTCACCCTCGATGTCGAAGTGCGGGAGGGTCCGCTCGAGCCAGCGCGGGATCCACCACGCCTTGTCGCCGAGCAGCGCCATGACCGCGGGCACGAGGGTCATGCGCACGAGGAACGCGTCGACCGCGATGCCGACGGCGAGGCCGAGGGCGATCGGCTTGATCGACGAGTCGCCCTCCGGCACGAACGCGGCGAACACCGCGAACATGATGACCGCCGCGGCCGTGACGACGCGCGCCGATGCCGTGAAGCCCGATCGCACCGCAGCGAGCGCGATGTCACGCGCCGAGCGCGTGCGGTGCCCGGCGGCCGCACGGCGGGCGTGGACGTAGTCCTCGCGCATGCGGCTGACGAGGAACACCTGGTAGTCCATCGCGAGCCCGAACAGCACGCCCATCAGGATGATCGGCATGAAGCTGATGACAGGGCCCGTGCGCGTCACATGCAGCAGATCGGCGAACCAGCCCCACTCGAACACGGCCGCGACGACGCCGAACGACGCCGCCACTGAGAGGAGGTAGCCCAGCGCCGCCGTGATCGGCACCCAGATCGAGCGGAACACGATCATCAGCAGGATCAGCGACAGGCCGACGACGAAGATGCCGAACGGCAGCAGTGCGGCGCCGAGCCGGTCCGAGATGTCGATGCCGACCGCCGTGAACCCGGTGACCTTGAGGTCGACGCCGTACTCGTCCTCCAGCTCGGGCGCGAGTGCGCGCAGCTCTCGCACCAGGTCCGCGGTCGCCGGGTCGTCCGGCGCGGTCTCGGGCACGATCTGGATGAGCCCCGTGTCGGCCGTCTCGTTCGGCGTCGCGAGCGCGATCTCCTTCACGCCCGGCACCTGCTCGATCTCGTCGGCCAGGTCGGCCATCAGCCCGAGCGGATCCGTCGAGGTCACGATCGTGCCGGTCATGATGAGCGGCCCGTTGGCTCCCGGACCGAAGTGCTCGGCCGTGAGATCGTACGCCTGACGCGCTTGGCTCGACTCAGGCTGGACCCCCGCGTTCGGCAGCGCGAGAGCGAGGCTCGCGGCGGGGATCGCCATGATGCCGAGGGTCAGGACGACGGCGATGGTGGTGACGAGCGGGTGGCTGGTGACGAGATTCACCCACTTGTTGGATTTCGTCTTCTTCTTCGGTTGCGTGGGTCGCGTCGGTTGAGCTGTGAGGGTGTGGTTCGGTTCGTGCGTCTCTGCGGCATCCGTCGGCGCTCCCGCGCGACCAGTGAGTTCTGCGGGGCCGGAGCCGCCCGCCGTCGGTTCCTCAGCGGGTTTGCTCGCGATTGACGGTTCATCGGACTCGGTCGTTGAGCGCCCTTCGACAAGCTCAGGGGCCGCTCCGCGAGACGAAACGTCCTGAGCCTTCGCAGACACCCGGGGGAGAGGCATCCCTCGACGCTTCCTGCCGTGGCCCCAGCCGGCCACGCGGGCCTTCGCGAAACCGAGGAGGGCGGGCGTCAGGGTGACCGCGACGACCACGGCGATCGCGACGGCCACGGCGGCGGCGACGCCCATCGTGGTCAGGAACGGGATGCCGGCGAAGCCGAGACCGATGAGCGCGATCAGCACCGTGACGCCCGCGAACACGACCGCCGAGCCCGCGGTGCCGGTCGCGCGCGCGGCGGACTCCTCCGGGCCGACGCCGGCGCGCACCTGGTCCTGATGCCGAGCCACGATGAACAGCGCGTAGTCGATGCCGACGGCGAGGCCCAGCATGATCGCGAGCATCGGCGTCGTCGACGAGATCGAGGCGAACGCGGTCGCGACGTAGATGAGCGCGATCGACAGCCCGACGCCGATGAGCGCCGACACCAGCGGGAACCACGCGACGGCGAACGAGCGGAACGTCACGATCAGGACGAAGAGGGCGATCAGCACGCCGACGGCCTCGATGAGCGACAGCGCCGGCACCGACGTCGAGAAGAGATCGCCGCCCATCGCGACCTGCGCCCCGTCGGGAAGCGATTCGCGCAGGTCGTCCGCGACGTCCTCGAGCGCGGCCTTGGTGTCGTCCGAGACGTCCGTCGCCTGGCCGTCGAACTGCAGACGGATGATGGCGGCGCTCTCGTCGTCCGACACCATGCCGGTGACCATGTCGTCGAACGGGTCGGTGACCGCGATGACACCGTCGAGGTCTTCGAGCTCGGCGACGACGTCGCCGATGCCCGACGCGTACGGGTCGACGTCGATCGCGTCGCCGCCGCCCGCGACCACGACGAGCTGCGCGCTCGTGCCGCTCGCCTGCGGGAAGCTGCGGTCGAGCAGCTCGATGCCCTCCTGTGCCTCGGTGCCGGGGATCGAGAACGAGTTGTCGGTGCCCTTCATGAACACCAGCGCGCCGCCGCCGGCGATGCCGAGCAGCAGCAGCCACGTCACCAGGACCCGCCACGGGTGGCGGTACGACCAGCGGCCGAGCGCATACAGAAGAGTCGACACAGCGCCTCCGGTTTCACGGGTGGGGGGTTCGGGAACCTTCGATACAGCGCTGTATCGGATACATGAGTGTATCGTAAAGCGGGTTGCGCTCCCGAAACTGTGTACCTCGTGTGAGACTGGCCGAAAGGAGAGACCCCATGACCGACGCCGTCGTCACAACGCGCCGCCGCGAGGCGACGCGGCAGAAGCTGCTCGATGCCGCGGCGCAGGTCTTCGCCGAGGTCGGGCTGGACGCGGCATCCGTCGAGGCGATCTGCGAACGCGCCGGGTTCACGCGGGGTGCTTTCTACTCGAACTTCGAGACCAAGGACGAGCTCTTCCTCGAGCTCGCCGCGAACGTCGCTCGCGAGCGCGTCGATGCGGTGCGCACGCGCGTGGCCGAGCTCGAGCGCGCCGGAGCGTTCAGCGGCGCACCCGATAACGCGTTCGAGATCATCCAGCAGGTGCTCGACATCTCGGCCGACGACCGCCTGGGCGTGCTGCTCATGAGCGAGATCCGCATCCACGCGCTGCGCAGCGAGACACTGGCTGCGGCGTACCTCGCGCAGGACGACGAGATGCGGCGCAGCGTCGCGCAGATCATCGACGACATCGGCCGGGCGAAGGTGCTGCGCTTCCGGCTGCCGTCGGACGAGGCCGCGCGCCTCATGCTCACCGTGTGGGAGAGCTCGGCCGTGCGGGCCGCGATGGCCGGCCTCGACTACGAGGAGATGTGCCGCCGCACCAACGCCGAGCTCGCGCGTGTGGCCGAGCTCATCATCGAGCCTCCGGCCGGCTGAGCACCGCGTAGCAGCGGGCCAGCCGCTCGAGCCACCATTCACGGCGGTCGGCGGATGCCGCGTGCGCGTCCAGCAGCGCAGGCTCCGGGCTCACGCGGCCCACGGCCAGCGCCCCGCCGTGTGGCCGCAGCGGCGGCTCGGCGACGTCGGCCGTGAACAGCGACGCGGTCCCGAGTCCGCAGTCGTAGTCGAGCTCCGGGAGCGCGGCGGCCAGCGCCACGCCCATCGCGAGGCCGACCGACGTGTCGAGCGCGCTCGAGACCACCGCCGGCAGCCCGGCCTGGGCGACGATCTCGAGCGCCCGCCGTACGCCTCCGAGCGGCTGCGCCTTCACGACCAGCAGGTCAGCCGCGCCGGCGCGCGCGACCGCGAGGGGATCGGTCGCCCTGCGCACGCTCTCGTCCGCGGCGATCGGGATTCCCATGTACTTCACGCGCCGCCGGAGTTCGGCGAGCTCGTCGACGCTCGCGCACGGCTGCTCGGCGTACTCCAGGTCGAACTCGGCGAGGGCGTGGAGCGCGCGCTCGGCCTCGTCCACGTTCCAGGCGCCGTTCGCATCGATGCGGATGCGCCCTTCGGGACCCATCGCGTCACGTACCGCGTGCACGCGATCGACGTCGTCGTTCAGCCGCTGCCCGGCCTCGGCGACTTTGACCTTCGCGGTGCGGCAGCCGTCGAAGCGCGCCAGCACGGCAGGAACGGATGCCGCGGCCACCGCCGGCACGGTGGCGTTGACGCCGATGGCCTCACGGCGGGCCGCGGGCTGCGGCATCCACCCCCAGTCGATGGCCGCGCCCAGCCACGCCGACGCCTCCGGGTCGCCGTATTCGACGAACGGCGAGAACTCCGTCCAGCCCTCCGGCCCTTCGAACAGCAGGGCTTCGCGCACGTCGACGCCGCGGAACCGCGTCGCGAGCGGCAGTGCCACGACCCGCGTCGTCTCGAGGATGTCGCTGAGCGGGGGCAGGGGCGCGTCGTTGCTCACACGCCCATCCTGCCGCTTCCCCCTGCTCACCTGTCACAAGCGCGGGGACAGCAGTGCTTCGCCACAAGCCGGCCCGAGCGGCGAACGACAATGTGCGGTTGACTATAGTGTGTGACACACAGTAACGTGTAAGGCATGAGCGAATCCGACATCCTCGAGACGCATCTGCAGGAGCTGCGGCGCGGCACCATCGTGCTCGCATGTCTCCGACTTCTCGAGAAGCCGGGCTACGGGTACGGGCTGCTCGAAGAGCTGGGGGAGCGCGGCTTCCCCACCGACGCGAACACCCTGTACCCGCTGCTGCGGCGCCTCGAGAAGCAGGGCTTCCTGACGAGCGAGTGGAACACCGACGAGGCGCGGCCCCGCAAGTTCTACCGCACCAGCACGGCCGGCGTGCAGCTGGCCGTCGCACTCACCGACGACTTCCGCGCGATCGCCACGGCGATCGACGCCCTCCCCGAGGAGAACTGACATGACTTTCCAGACCACGATGACCGACCGCTACGTCGACGCCGCGATGCGCACCGTCCCCGAGGCGCAGCGGGCCGACCTCGCCTCCGAGTTGCGCGCCTCGATCGACGACCAGATCGAGGCCCGCGTCGAACAGGGCGAGGCGCGCGATGCCGCGGAGTACGCCGTGCTCACGGATCTCGGCGATCCCGACAGGCTCGCCGCCCAGTACACGGATCGCCCGCTGTGGCTCGTCGGCCCGCGCTACTTCCTCGACTGGTGGCGGCTGCTGAAGCTGCTGCTGTGGATCGTGATCCCGTTGGCGTCGCTGGCCGTTGCGCTCGCCCAGTTGCTGTCGGGCGCCGACATCGGCGAGATCATCGCCGAGGTCGTCGTCGTCGCGATGAACGTCGCACTCCACGTGTTCTTCTGGGTGACCCTGATCTTCGTCATCCTCGAGCGCAGCGGACAGGAGTCCATGACCGCCGGCCGGTGGACGCCGGATCGCCTGCCCGAGCCGCGCCAGCGCGGGGCCGGCCTGACCGACCTCGTGGCCACACTCGTGTTCCTCGCGGCCGCCGCGGGCGCCATCCTGTGGGACCGCTTCGTCGGCGTCGTGCACGTGGACGGCGAGTGGATGTCGTTTCTCGCGCCGGGACTGTGGCCCTGGTGGATCATCGCGCTCTTCGTGCTGATGGCGCTCGAGGCGCTGCTGGCCATCTCGGTCTACGCCAAGGGTCGCTGGGACCTCGGATCCGCGACCGTCAACCTGTTCCTCAACCTCACGATCGCCGGGGGAGCGCTGCTGCTGCTCACGCAGCACCAGCTGGTGAACCGCGAGTTCCTCGCCGCCCTCGCCACGCAGACGGGAGAGACGGTCGCGACGGTCACCGCCACGATCCTCGGCTTCGTCATCGTGGCAGTCGCGGTGTGGGACACCATCGACGCCTACCTCAAGGCCGCCCGGGCACGCTGACCCCGGCCACGACGAACGCCCTCGCACGAGAAGGACACCGACATGGAACCCCTCACGAAGAACGACTACACCAACCGTTACGTGGACGCGTCGACGCAGTGGCTGCCGCGCGCCCAGCGTGGCGACCACGCCGCCGAGCTGCGCGCGTCGATCCGCGATCAGATCGAAGCCCGCATCGAACTCGGCGATGAGCCGGCCGCCGCCGAGGTCGCCGTGCTGAACGGCATGGGCGACCCTGCGGTGCTCGCCGCCGGGTATGCGGACCGGCCCCTGCAACTCCTCGGTCCGCGCTGGTACCCGGTCTACAGCCGGATCCTGCGGATCGTGCTGTGGAGCACGCTGCCGTTCGTCGCGCTCGGCGTCATCATCGCGATGGTCCTCGAGGGGCGGTCATGGTGGGGCGTGGTCGGGCCCACGCTCGGCATCACGTTCACCGCCGGCACGTGGATCTTCACGATCATGACGATCGTGTTCGTGCGGCTCGAACGCGGCGGTGCACCGCTGGGACCGTGGACGGTCGACCAGCTGCCGATCGGCGACCCGAACGAAGGCCTCCCCGCCGGTCGCGTCGAGAAGGTCGTCGGCGTCGTCGCGGTGCTGCTCGCGATCGCCGCACTCGTCTTCGTCACGGTGCCGTGGAGCGTGCCGGGGGAGGGCACGATGTCGGTGCTCAACCCCGCACTGTGGCCCTGGAGCCTCGTCGTCGGACTGGTGCTGATCCTCGTCGGATCCGTGGTGTCCTTCCTCGCCAGGACAGCCGGACGGTGGAGTCTGAGCAGCGCGCTCGCGAGCGCCGTCATCGCGATCGTCTGGGCCGGGCTCGTCGTCGGTCTGACGCTCGCTGGCATGCTCTTCGATCCGGCATTCGTCGCGCTTCTCGACCTCGACCGGGATGCCGAGCGCGTGATCGGCACCTGCCTCGTCGTGGGCACGATCGGGCTCGCCGCGTGGAGCGTCTACAACACGTTCCGCCAGGCGCTTCGGTAGCGCTGATACCGGGTGGGCGGATGCCGCGGTTCGGAGCCGCGGCATCCGCCCGCCCCTAGGCTGAAAAGCATGCCGCTTCTCGAGACACCCGTACGCCTCGGCGTGCAGTTGCAGCCCCAACACGCGACGTACCCCGCGTTCCGCGATGCCGTCCGCCGCCTCGAAGACATGGGTGTCGACATCCTGTTCAACTGGGACCACTTCTTCCCGCTGTCGGGCGACCCCGACGGGATGCACTTCGAGTCCTGGACGATGCTCGCCGCGTGGGCGGAGCAGACCGAGCGCGTCGAGTTCGGGGCTCTCGTGAACTGCAACAGCTACCGCAACCCCGACCTGCAGGCCGACATGGCGCGCACCGTCGACCACATCTCGGCCAAGGGAAGCGGGCAGGGCAGGTTCATCTTCGCGACCGGCGCCGGATGGTTCGCACGGGACTACGAGGAGTACGGCTACGAGTTCGGCACGGCGGGTTCGCGGCTCGACGACCTCGCGGCCGGTCTCGAGCGCATCGAAGCCCGGTGGGCGAAGCTCAACCCGGCCCCGACCCGCGACATCCCGGTCATGATCGGCGGAAAGGGCGAGCAGAAGACGCTCCGCCTGGTCGCACGTCACGCCGACATCTGGCACAGCTTCGTGCGTCCCGAGGAGCTGCCGCACAAGCTCGACGTGATCGAGCGCTGGGCCGAGCGTGAGCAGCGCGACACGTCCGACCTCGTGATCTCGAACGAGCTGCATCAGCGCGGCGAGGACCACGCCGACGAGCTTCACGCCGCCGGCGTGCGGCTGTTCACGCTCGCGTTCCACGGCCCCGACTGGGACTACCACCTGGTCCGCCGGTGGTTGCGCTGGCGCGACGCCAAGAACGCCTGACACCCTTCGCGCCGCGTGACCGTTCGGGTGGCGCAACACGCCGGATCGCCGGAGGGATGCCGCGTGTCGTGACACCTGAAGCGCGATGCGCTCGCGGGGTCGGGGCCTCGGGTGGCGCAACACGCCGGTTCGGACGGCGGATGCCGCGTGTTGTGACACCTGAGCGCGGTCCGCGCGCGCGTGGGGTTCGGGTCGCCGACGGATGCCGCGGGGCGTGGCCCGTTCGGGTGGCGCAACACGCCGGATCGCCGGAGGGATGCCGCGTGTCGTGACACCTGAAGCGCGGCCCGCTCGCGGGCGAGGGGTTCGGGTCGCCGACGGATGCCGCGGGGCGTGACGGTTCGGGTGGCGCAACACGCCGGATCGCCGGGCGGATGCCGCGTGTCGCGACACCCGAAGCGCCAAGGGCCGGGCTCGGGGTGAAGAGTCACGGTCGGTCACGGACGACGGCGGGGACGGATGCCGCGACTAAACTCGCGCGGGTGACCGCCGCCCCGCCGACCGCCCGCTTCGCCCTCGACATCGAGGGCGTGCCGCGCCCCACGCGCGCGCAGGCGCTGCTCGACGCGGTGCACGAGCGCGTCGTCATCGCCGACGGGGCGATGGGCACGATGCTGCAGCGGCACGACCTGTCGATCCAGGACGACTTCGCCGGGCTCGAGGGCTGCAACGAGATCCTCAACGTCACGCGGCCCGATGTGGTGGGCGCGATCCACGACGCGTACCTCGAGGTGGGCGTCGATGCGGTCGAGACGAACACGTTCGGCGCGAACTGGTCGAACCTCGGCGACTACGGCATCGACGACCGCATCGCCGAGCTCGCCGAAGCCGGTGCCCGCATCGCGCGCGAGCGCGTCGAGGCGGCTGAGACCGCCGACGGGCGGATGCGCTGGGTGCTCGGGTCGATGGGTCCCGGCACGAAGCTCCCGAGCCTCGGCCATACGACGTACGACCACCTCAAGCAGACGTTCGCGCTGCAGGCCGAGGGACTCATCGACGGCGGTGCCGACGCCTTCCTCGTCGAGACCTCGCAGGACCTGCTGCAGACCAAGGCCGCGATCAACGGGTGCCGGCAGGCGATCGTGAGCCGCGGCATCCGTCTGCCGATCTTCGTCGAGGTGACGGTCGAGACGACCGGGACCATGCTCATGGGGTCCGAGATCGGCGCCGCGCTCACCGCCCTCGAGCCGCTCGGCGTCGACGCGATCGGGCTGAACTGCGCGACAGGCCCGACCGAGATGAGCGAGCACCTGCGGCACCTGTCCAAGCACGCGTCCGTGCCGATCGCGTGCATGCCGAACGCGGGGCTGCCGGTGCTGACCTCCGACGGCGCGCACTATCCGCTGTCGCCTGCCGAGCTCGCGACGGCGCACGAGCAGTTCGTGCGCGAGTTCGGGCTGAGCCTCGTGGGCGGATGCTGCGGCACGACGCCCGAGCATCTGGCCGCGGTCGTCGAGCGGCTGCACGGCGGCGGCGTCCCTGTCGTCTCACGAGCGATTCGCGACGATCTGCCGCAGGACGACTCGATGCGGTGGACGTCGCTGGCCTCGCGCTCCCGCTCACGGATCGCCGGGGCGCCGGCCCCCGTCGTCGACCCCGACCCCGGGGTGGCGTCGCTCTACCAGCACGTGCCGTTCCGGCAGGATGCCTCGCACCTCGCGATCGGCGAGCGCACGAACGCGAACGGCTCGAAGGCGTTCCGCGAGGCGATGCTCGAGGAGCGGTGGGACGACTGCGTCGAGATCGCGCGCAATCAGATCCGCGTCGGCGCGCACCTGCTCGACGTGTGCGTCGACTATGTCGGCCGCGACGGCGCAGCCGACATCCGCGAGGTGGTCTCGCGCCTCGCCTCCGCCTCGACGCTGCCGCTCGTGATCGACTCGACCGAGCCCGCCGTGATCCAGGCGGGCCTCGAGCTCATCGGCGGGCGTCCGATCGTGAACTCGGTGAACTACGAGGACGGCGACGGCCCGGCATCCCGATTCGGCCGCATCATGCCGCTCGTGAAGGAGCACGGGACCGCCGTCATCGCCCTGACGATCGACGAGCACGGCCAGGCGCGCACGACCGAGGACAAGGTGCGCATCGCCTCGCGCCTCGTCGACGAGCTGACCAGCGCGTGGGGCATGCGCGTCGAGGACATCGTCGTCGACTGCCTGACGTTCCCGATCGCGACCGGGCAGGAGGAGACCCGCCGCGACGCGATCGAGACGATCGAGGCGATCCGCCGGATCAGCGCGAAGTACCCCGGCATCAACACGACGCTCGGCGTCTCGAACGTGTCGTTCGGGCTCAACCCGGCCGCGCGCAGCGTGCTGAACTCGGCGTTCCTGCACGAGGCTGTCGCCGCGGGCCTGACCTCGGCGATCGTCGACGCCGCCAAGATCGTGCCGCTCGCCTCGATCTCGGACGAGCAGCGCAAGGTCGCGCTCGACCTGGTGTGGGATCGCCGCGAGTACGACGCCGACGGCAACGTCACGTACGACCCGCTCGCGCGCATGCTCGACCTCTTCGCCGGCGTCGACACCGCCGCGCTGCGCGACCAGCGCGCTGCCGAGCTCGCGGCACTGCCCGTCGGCGAACGGCTGGAGCGCCGCATCATCGACGGCGAGGGCAAAGGTCTCGAGGCCGACCTCGACCTCGCCCGCGCCGGGGGCCTCGCGCCCCTGCAGATCATCAACGACCACCTGCTCGAGGGCATGAAGGTCGTCGGCGAGCGGTTCGGCGCCGGCGAGATGCAGCTGCCGTTCGTGCTGCAGTCCGCCGAGGTCATGAAGACGGCGGTCGCCCTCCTCGAGCCGCACATGGAGAAGACGGATGCCTCGGGCAAGGGCCGCATCGTCCTGGCGACGGTCCGCGGCGACGTGCACGACATCGGCAAGAACCTCGTCGACATCATCCTCACCAACAACGGCTACGACGTCATCAACCTCGGTATCAAGCAGCCGATCGCCGACATCATCGCGGCGGCGGAGGAGCACGACGCCGACGTGATCGGCATGTCGGGGCTGCTCGTGAAGTCCACCGTCGTGATGAAGGAGAACCTCGAGGAGCTGCAGTCCCGCGGCCTCGCGAAGAGGTGGCCCGTGATCCTGGGTGGCGCCGCGCTCACCCGCGCCTACGTCGAGGACGACCTCGCCTCGCTCTTCGACGGCGAGGTGCGGTACGCCCGTGACGCGTTCGAAGGGCTCGCGCTGATGGAGCCGCTCGTGAAGATCGCCCGCGGCGCGTCGCCCGACGAGGTCGGCCTGCCCGCGCTCAAGAAGCGCCGTCACGCGGCGGGCTCCAAGCTCACGCTGACCGAGCCCGAGGCCATGCCGGCGCGCTCGGACGTGGCATCCGACAATCCCGTGCCCGCCCCGCCGTTCTGGGGAACGCGCATCGTCCGCGGCATCGCTCTGCACGACTACGCCGCGTTCCTCGACGAGCGGGCGACGTTCATGGGGCAGTGGGGTCTCAAGCCCGGCCGCGGCGCGGACGGCGCGTCGTACGAGGAGCTCGTCGAGACCGAGGGCCGGCCGCGGCTGCGGTACTGGCTCGATCGCATCCTCGCCGAGGGCATGCTCGACGCTTCGGTGGCGTACGGCTACTTCCCGGTGGTGTCGGAGGGGAACGACGTCGTCGTGCTGCACCACGGCGACGACCCGGCCGGCGTGCTCGGCGCCGGCGGGCTGCTCGCGCCGGACGGTGGGTCGGGAGGCGCCGTGGGAACGGAACGACTGCGGTTCCACTTCCCGCGCCAGCGCCGCGACCGGCACCTGTGTCTCGCCGACTTCGTGCGCTCGCGCGAGTCCGGGGCGGTCGATGTCCTTCCGGTGCAGCTGGTGACCGCCGGCGCCCACATCGACTCCGTCACCGCGAAGCTCTTCGCCGAGGACCGGTACCGCGACTACTACGAGCTCAACGGGCTCGTGATGCAGCTGACCGAGGCGCTCGCCGAGTTCTGGCACGCGCGCATCCGGTCCGAGCTCGGGTTCTCGGGCGAAGACCCGACAGAGACCGCGGGTCTCTTCAAGCTCGAGTACCGCGGCGCCCGCTTCTCGCTCGGATATCCCGCGTGCCCCGACATGGAGGATCGACGCAAGGTCGTCGAGCTCCTCCGGCCCGAGCGCATGGGCGTCGAGCTCAGCGAGGAGCTGCAGCTGCACCCCGAGCAGTCCACCGACGCCTTCGTCTTCCACCACCCCGAGGCGAAGTACTTCTCGGTCTGAGCGTCCCACCCTGGGACAGCGAGTTCACGAGTACGCTCCGCAGGAGATATGCGGTCCGGCAGGACGGCTCGGGCGGGTGCGTCCTGTGGAGGGCGGGTTCTCCTGTGAGAGCGGGACAGTGAACTCGTGACGGTCCCCACGGCCCGTCCACTCGCCGCTGGCGCGTCGAGCGGAGCCTCCGGTCGCGTGGGCCCAGCCGCAAGCCGCGGCATCCGGCATCCGTCTCAGTCGGTCTCGACGTCGACCAGGTAACCGCTGAGTCCGCGTGGCGGCGGTGGGGTGGCGGGCGACTCGTCGCGCGGCCGCCACGGTACGTGCGGCGCCGGGTGCAGGCGCGCGGTGCCCGGGATGCGCTCGAAGATCGTGACGTACGGATCGCGCGCGCCCGCCGTTGCCCAGACGCCGTTGCCGAGCGAGAGCCGCTCGGGCGGCTGGTGATGGGCACGCGGCTCGCGCCGCTCCGAATGATCGATCGTGACGCCGTGGACCGCGGTCACGACGCCGGTGAGCTGCTCCGGACCGGGCTCGTCGTGGTGCGACTCGACCGCGGCGACGCTGTCCACGAGTTCGGGACCGAGCATCTCCTGAAGCCACGGGCCGGCATCCCGCCAGACGTTCAGGGTCACGTGGTCGCCGGCGGCGAGCGTGTCGCCGCAGCAGTCCCATTCCCACGAGCTGAGCCACACGCGCGTCGCGGTCATGCGGTCACGCTACGGCACTCGGCCGCGGCATCCGTCATTCCGGGGTGATCTGCACGGTGACGTTCGGCGGCGGTGCCCCGTGGACCCATGCGTCGGGCGAGCTCGTGAAGAACGCCCAGATGCTGACGATGGCCACCGCGAGCGGGAGCACCCACATCGCCGTGGCGGCGCGCGACAGGATTCGCGTGATGACTGCGGTGTCGGTCGACTTCGCCGCCCGTCCGACGGCGACGACGAACACCACCGCCATCGCGAGCCACACCAGAGGTGACGGATTCAGTGCGGCGGTGTAGCAGACGGAGTCCCCAGCGGGATCGGGGGCGAGGCATCCGCCTGCGCTGCCTCGTGCGAACAGGCCGTAGAGCACCGCCCACAGCAGCCCTCGCTTGGCGAGCGACCGGATCTCTGGCACGTAGTGCCCGATGAGGGGCGGGGGTGCTGCGACTGCGGTCGTCGTCGTCATGGTGCCCTCCGTGCCTGCTCGACTGTCACTGTAGAGCGTGCGCGTGCTGCGACGCGAGCGCGCGGCCCGCCCTGGCGAGCGGCTTCGCGCGGCGCAGCGCCGCGAGCACCGGACGGCCGACGGCCAGGATGCCGATGACCGAGGTGATCGCGCGGAGGGTGTCCCACGTCAGGGTCGAGGTCACGAGCGAGTAGAGCAGGAAGCTCGAGAGGTTCGTGCCGATCGCTCCGCCGGGCTCGTACGAGATGCCCGTGCCGTAGCCGACCGCGAAGGGCCAGAACCACAGGTTCATCAGGAGCCCGAAGGCGTACGACGCGATGACGCCGTAGACGCACAGCATCGCGATCTCGGCGTGCGGTCCGATGCGGCGGGGGAGCAGGCCGGCCCCCGCGCCCACCCACGCGCACGCGAACATCTGGAACGGCGTCCAGGGCCCGAAGGTTCCGGTGACCAGCGTCGAGAGCGCGATCGTCGCGATGCCGAGCAGCAGCCCGAACCGGGCGCCGAAGGCGCGGCCGGCCAGGATCAGCAGGATGAAGACCGCCTCGACGCCGCCGACCCCCGTGCTCGCGACCCTGACCGCCGCGCCGATCGCCGCGAGTGTGCCGAGTAGGGCGAGCATATGGGCGCTCCGCACGGTCTCGTCGAGGGTCGCGACGACGACGAGGGCGGCGAGGGGTGCGAGCGCGAGTGCGGCGACCGGCACGGCGGCGTACGCCTGCGCGGGCACCGCTGATGCGACGAGCGGCCAGCAGAACGCCGCGAGGGTCACGAGGTTGGCGGCACCCAGGGCAAGCGGCGCCAGCCCGCTCGTGGTGGCCCGCGCGCGAGCGTGCCACAGCTCCGCCCCGACTCGGCGTGCACGCGCCGTTTCTGAGGCGCTCCCGTGCGCCGCGGGGGCGTCAGCAGGAGCTGATGAAGGCCTGCTGACGGATGCCGCGTCCGACAGCGGCTGCGCCGCCACCCGCTCGCGCGGCGCCACACCTTCCGGCGGCGGCGCGACCGCGCGGCCTGGGGCGGTCCACGACTCCGCCTCAGCGTGAGGCGCGCTCGGGCGGATGCCCGGAGCCGTGGAGGTGACGGAACGGTCAGGCGGAGTTGTGGCACGAGGCGTGGCGGTACGCGCGACCGAGAGCACGCCCGCCTCCATCCGCAGGGTGCGGTCGCCCAGTGCGGCGACCTCGGGCTCGTGCGAGGCGACGAGCACCGCGGTTCCCGAGGCGGTCAGGCCGCGGAGCGCCTGCCACACGACGGCGCGCGCTGCCGGGTCGAGACCGCGCGTCGGCTCGTCCACGAGCAGCACGGCGGGGTCGCCCGCGAGCTGGAGCGCGAGTGCCAGGCACCGCCGCTCGCCGACGGAGAGATCGCGCGGATGCCGGGCCAGGCGCGCCGCGAACTGACGGCTTCCGGGGTCGAGCCCGAGGAATCCGGCGAACCGCGCCGCCGTTGCTCCCCGTCCGACGGCCTTCGACAGAGCGGGTCCCCCGAGCTGAGGAGCCGAACGGGTGGATCGGGCGTCAGCCCGGCGAGTGCCCTCGTCCGGGGGTACGCGGTGTGTCTTGGCGGCCCGGTGATCGGCCCGGCGGCATTCCGCGGCGACCGTGTCGTACACGAACAGGTCGTCCGAGGCATCCGGAACCAGCGCCACGCGCCCGGACGCCTCGATCGCCGCGTCGCGCGGAGGAAGCGCAAGCGCGGTGAGCAGACTCGACTTGCCGGCGCCGTTGTGACCGACGAGGGTGACGAGCTCGCCCGCGCTGAGGTCGAACGTGACGGATGCCACGGCCACCGTCCCCCCGTGCCGCACGGTGACGTCGCGCGCGGTGAGCACCGGTCCGGCGCCGGCGCCGGCGCCGGCGTCGGCGCGCAGGGGCATGCGCCCGGACGTGGGGGTGCCGGCCTCGACGTTCGCCCACCGCGCGTGGTGGCCCGCGGTCGGGACGGCGTCGCCTCGTTCGTCGACGTGGCGCAGCCCGAGGCTCGGCACCTCGATGACCACGCCGTCCTCGATCCGCAGCCAGCCGTCGGCGAGGGGCGCCAGGGCGTCGATGCGGTGCTCGGCGACCACGACGCACAGGCCGGCCTCGTGCGCGAGCCGGTCGAGGAGTCCGGCGACGCGGACGCGCGCGTCGGCATCGAGGTCGGCCAGCGGCTCGTCGACGAGCAGCAGGATCGGGTGCTCGACGATCGCCGCGGCGATCGCGACCAGGGTCGCCTCGCCCGCCGACAGCCCGCGTGTCGGCCGGTCGAGCAGTCCGCCCACGCCCACGCGATCCGCGATCTCGGCCACCCGGGCGGCCACGATCACGGGCGCGACGCCCCGCAGCTCGAGCGCGAGCCCGATCTCTTCGCGCACGCGCTCGGTCGCGAAGGCGTCGCGGGGATGCTGCAGCACGACGCCCACGCGCTGCGCGAGGTCCCGCGGCGGGACGGAGCCCCGGTCGTGTCCGACGACCCGCAGCGATCCGGTCGCCCACCCGCCGTCGACATGGTCGTGCAGACCGGCGATCGCGCGCAGCACCGTCGATTTTCCCGAGCCGGTCGGCCCCGACAGCAGCGTGAGCGCGCCCGGCGCGAGCAGCAGCGACGGCACGCGGACGAGGGACGCGGCATCCGTCCCTTCGAACGCCAGCTCGACGTCGTGCGCCTCGACTGCCGTCCGGCAGTCCCCGTCGAGCCCGCGCCCGGCGAAGCCCCGCAGCTCGAGGGCAGCGGCGACGTTCGCGGCCCGCTCGAGGGTGCGCTGCAGCAGCGGCATCAGCATCCGGATGCCGCCGCGCTCACCGCGCAGACGCTGGGCGAACCGCACGGCCCGGGCGCCCTCGGCGAGCGAGGGGAGCGTCGCCCACGCGATCGCCAGCGCCCGGGCGAGTCCCCGCAGCGCTCCGCGCCGCGCCGCCCGCGCGAACAGCCGCGCCACGTCGACGACCGAGTTCACCAGCCCGAACGCGAGGATGCCGAGCGCGATCGGCAGCGCGCTCGCCGCGGCATCCCACAGTCCGTCCGTCGTGACGGGCCCGAGCATCACGACGTGCGCGAAGGGCGGCGGCAGCCGCAGCTCGGGCAGCGGCAGCAGCACCGCGCCGGCGCCGTCGGCGCCGTGGAAGAGCACGCGGTACACGACCCGGACCACCACGAACCCCGCGGCGAGCACCGCCGCGGCGCGCAGGGGACCGGGCCGGAACGTCATGTCACGACGTCGGTGCGGCGGGCTCGCCGTGCAGCGTGAAGAGCAGCTCGACGGCGTCGCCGGGCTCGAGCGGCAGGGTGGGCAGGCCCTCCTGCGCGTACTCCCATTCACCGCCCGCGGGCATGACCCACAGCGACCAGTATGCGAACGCGGCCGGCATCGCCGCGCACGTCTCGAAGTAGTCCGAGCCGTCCTCGGCGGGGATCGCGGTGTCTTCGGCCGGCACGCCGTCGACCCGGCACACGACCTGGTCGCCGTACTCCTCGGTACCCTCGGTCTCGACGCCGGCGAGCAGCAGCGCGTCGGCGCCGGTGATCGGCTCGGCGGTCACGACGCACTTCTCGCTCGGTTCGCCTTCGAGCGCCGAGGCGTCGACCACCACGGTCACGCCCTCGTCACCCGTGCAGGCGCCGTCCGTGGTGACGCCGGCGCGCGCTTCGCCGGTCGGGGTGGGGCTCGGCGTCGGCGCGGGCGAGGCGCATGCGGCGAGCGAGAGCAGCAGGACGAGGGACGCCGCCGCGGCGGCGACGGTGCGAAGCTTCGAGGTCACCGATCCAGGGTAGGTCCGGGCGCGTCGCGACCGTGGCCAGATGACGCTGTCTGTCGCCTCGCCGTAGGCTGGCGGCGTGAGCGTTTCGGAGCTGTTCGACGAAGACGAGTGGGCGCCGGCGCCCGGACAGCCCGAGGGCGGCTACACCGACATCACCTCCCACGTGTCGAAGGACGGCCGCATCGCGCGCATCGCCTTCGACCGGCCGGAGGTGCGCAACGCCTTCCGCCCGCACACGGTCGACGAGCTGTACCGCGCCCTCGACCTCGCTCGGCAGGATCCCCGCATCGGCGTCGTGCTGCTGACCGGCAACGGCCCGAGCCCGAAGGACGGCGGGTGGGCGTTCTGCTCGGGCGGCGACCAGCGCATCCGCGGCCGCGACGGGTACAAGTACTCCGAGGACGAGGGATCCGTCGCCGACCCGGCGCGGGCCGGTCGCCTGCACATCCTCGAGGTGCAGCGCCTCATCCGCTTCATGCCGAAGGTCGTGATCGCGGCGATCCCGGGGTGGGCGGCCGGGGGAGGACACTCTCTGCACGTCGTGTGCGACCTGTCGATCGCGTCCGCCGAGCACGGACGGTTCAAGCAGACCGACGCCGACGTCGGCTCGTTCGACGCCGGGTACGGGTCGGCGTATTTCGCACGGCAGATCGGGCAGAAGTTCGCGCGCGAGGTGTTCTTCCTCGCGGAGGAGTACTCGGCGCAGCGCGCGTACGAGATGGGCGCGGTCAACCGCGTCGTGCCGCACGCCGGGCTCGAGCGCGAGGCCGTCGCGATGGCCCGCACGATCCTCACGAAGTCGCCCACCGCGATCCGCATGCTGAAGTTCGCGTTCAATGCCGTCGACGACGGCATGGTCGGGCAGCAGGTGTTCGCCGGCGAGGCGACGCGCCTCGCGTACGGCACAGACGAGGCGGTCGAGGGTCGCGACGCGTTCCTCGAGAAGCGCGACCCGGACTGGTCGCCCTACCCCTGGCACTTCTGATGCACACGCTCCGCGAGACTTCACGATTGTCACCGGATCCGCCGCGAAACGTCACAAACGTGAAGTCTCGCGCGCACTGGGGTCGGCGATGAAGCTCCAACCGGTGCTCGGCGACGACCCCCGCGAGATCCTGCGAGGGCTGCGCGGCGCACTGCACGGCGCCGGACCCGCGCTCGGGCTGGGGCTCGTGAGCGACCTGCCCGGGGAGGTTCGCGCCGGCACCGCGGTGGTGGTCACGACGTCGGGCTCGACGGGGATTCCCAAGAGCGTCGTCCTCAGTCGCGACGCGCTCATCGCGAGCGCGCTCGCGACCGCCGAGCGCATCGGCGACGGCGCGTGGCTGCTCGCGCTGCCGGCGAGCTACGTCGCCGGGCTCCAGGTGCTCGTGCGGTCGCTCGTGGCCGATCGAGAGCCCGCGATCCTCTCGGGTGCCTTCACGCCGCAGGCGTTCGCGGCGGCTGCGCTCATGATGGTCTCGACCGAGCACGGGGAGCGCGTGCCCACCTATACGTCTCTGGTGCCTGCGCAGTTGTCGAAGCTGCTCGACGCGGCCGAGCACGACTCGACGGTCGGGGCCGCGCTGCGCTCGTTCGAGACGATCCTGGTGGGCGGCCAGGCGCTCCCGGCGGCGACGCTCGACCGCGCCGAGGCCGCGGGCGCCCGCATCGTCCGCACCTACGGATCCACCGAGACGTGCGGCGGCTGCGTGTACGACGGCAGTCCGCTGCGCGGCGTGCGGGTGCGCATCTCGCGGGGCGAGGTGCAGATCTCGGGGCCCGTGCTCGCCGACGGCTACTTCGGCGACGCCGAGAGAACGGATGCCGCGTTCCCGCGCGATCCCGACGGCACCCGGTGGTACCGCACGGGTGACGCCGGGCTCTTCGAGGACGGCGTGCTGCGCGTGCGCGGGCGGATCGACAACGTCATCGTCTCGGGCGGCGTCAACATCTCGCTCGATCGCGTCGAGCGAATCGTCCGCACGATTCCGGGACTCGACGAGGCCGTCGTGGTCGGGGTTCCCGACGCGCGCTGGGGCGAGGCATCCGTCATCGTCGCCAGCCGTGGTGAGGCACTGCGCCGCAGCGAGGCGGTGCAGCTGGAGGAGGCGCGCGCCGCGGTGCAGCACGAGATCGGCCCGCACGCTCGCCCGTCGCGCCTCGTGCTCGTCGACGAGCTCGAGACGCTGCCCTCGGGCAAGCCCGACCGCGAGGCCATCCGCCGCGCGGTGATCGCGCTGCACTGACTCCGCGCGGACGCGCTGCTCAGGTCTGCGGGTACGGGCCCGTCTGCACGACGCAGAACCGGTTGCCCTCGGTGTCTTCGAGCACGACCCAGTCGGCGTCTTCGGGGTAGTCGTCCCAGTCGACGTCGCGCGCGCCGAGTCCACGCAGCCGCTCGATCTCGGCCGCCTGATCCTCGGCGTAGAGGTCGAGGTGGATGCGCGGCGGGTAGTGCTGCGGGTACCCCGTCACCGACAGCGCGAGGCTCGCTCCCGGCGCCGCCCAGTTCGCTTTGCCGGGGGATCGAGGATCACCCAGTCGTCGCTCGGCTCGCTGCGGTTGACGTACCCGAGTGCCGCGCGCCAGAACGCGCCCGCGCGGTCGATGTCTTCGACGGTCAGCACGATCGATCCGATGCTCAGCATGGCGTCCATCCTGCGCGGTGCCGCCGACATCCGCCACGGGGTTGTGCGTGTCCCGATCTCGCTTACTAAGGCGGTCGGAAAGCGCCTGCATCGGGACACGATCGCGAGAAACCGGGACACGGGACGGATGCCGAGGCCGGCTCTGCGCTCGCGTGATCGGGGCGCCATCGGCGCGGCGCCTATGATGTGCATTCGTGGCAGGAACCTCGAGCAAGAAGCGCAAGAACACGGGCCCCAAGAAGCAGGCTCCGCGCGGCAACCCGCAGAAGGCGCACGTGCCGCGCGACCCGGCACGAGTCCAGAAGGCGACCGCGCGCGACTGGGTCGCGGCCGCGCGGCTGCGCACGCTGCCGCTCGCGGTCACTCCCGTGCTGATCGGCACCGGCGCGGCGATCCTCGTCGAGGACCTGTTCCACTGGGTGATCGCGCTGTTCTGCCTCATCGTGTCGGTGTCGCTGCAGATCGGCGTGAACTACGCCAACGACTACAGCGACGGCATCCGCGGGACCGACGACTTCCGCGTCGGACCCGCGCGCCTCACCGCGTCGCGCAAGGCGAAGCCCCGCGCGGTGCTGTTCGTCGCGCTCGCGTTCTTCGCGATCGCCGCGCTCGCGGGGCTGGCCCTCACGGTCCGCACCCAGCAGTGGTGGCTGCTCGCGGTCGGCGCGGTCTGCATCCTGGCGGCGTGGTTCTACACCGGCGGCAAGCGGCCGTATGGCTACTACGGGCTCGGCGAGCTGTTCGTGTTCGTGTTCTTCGGGCTCGTCGCGACGCTCGGCACCACGTGGGTGCAGGCGCTCGCCCTGCCTCAGGAGGCGTGGTTCGGCGGGATCGGAGCGGGTCTCCTCGCGTGCGCGGTGCTGCTCGCCAACAACCTGCGCGACATCGATCAGGACCGCGCCGCCCGCAAGCGCACCCTCACCGTGCTGATCGGCCGCACCGCGACGCGCTGGCTGTTCACGGTGTTCGTGCTCGGTGCGTTCGGCATCGCCGTCTTCCTCGCGCTGTTCTACCCCATCGCGTGGCTGACCCTGCTGGCGCTCCTGGCCGGTCTCCCCGCGATCCTCATCGTGTGGACCTACCGCGACCCGAAGGAGCTCGTGGTCGCCCTCGGTCTCACATCGCTGACGTCGGTCGCGTACGGCGCGTTCCTCATGTGGGCCTTCATCGGCTGATCTCGCCGTCCGCCCTCCCACCCGATCGAGTCGGGGTTCCGCAGTCGCTTTCCGCGCCTCCGCGCCTACTCGCGTCGCCGTTCACGACTGCGGAAGCAAGAGCGCTTTCGTTCCGCAGTCAGGAGGTACGGGTCGCTGGACGCGCGGGTCACCGCAGGCGACTGCGGAAGCAAGAGCGCAGCGGGTGCCGTGGACGGAGGCGAGCGGATGCCTCGGCCGGCGCGCGGCGCGCGGTCAGGCCTTGTCGGGCTCGTCGTTCGCCGCGGCGTCGGCGGCGGCATCCTCGGCCTCTTCGTCGCTCGCGGCGGCGCGCGACTTCGCGCGGCGGTCGGCGAGGCCGGCCGTCACCTCGTCGAGGGGCTTGCGCAGGAAGAGGATCGACAGGCTCAGCCCGATGAGCGCGGCGAAGATCGCGGCGAGCCAGTAGTACGTCTGCATGACCGGGAACAGCATGAGGATGCCGAACGGCACGAGGAACGCCAGCAGCCGCAGCACCGAGTAGACCAGGGCCGAGCGCGCTTTCACCCGACAATCCTACGTTCACGCGGGGCCGTCCCGGCTTCGGTTCGGTCACGAGACGTCCGCGGGCGCCCGGAGGCCGCGCCCCGCGCCTAGGATGGATGAATGGCGAGGGGACTGCTGATACTGGCCCTGGTGGCGGCCGTCTTCTGGGTCTTCACCATCGTCGACTGCGCCGTGCAGCCCCCGTCGCGCCACCGCGGCGTAAGCAAGCCGGTGTGGCTCCTCATCGTCGTGCTGCTGCCGGTGCTCGGCGGCATCCTCTGGCTCGTGGTGGGCCGGACCCGCAAGTCCGCGGTCGTGGCGCGCCGGGCTCCCGACGACGACCCCGAGTTCCTCGGGCGCATCGGCACGATCAGCGATCAGGACGAGCGCATCCGCCGCCTCGAAGAGGAGCTCGCGCAGCTCGACGCCGAGGACGACGACCCGCGGAACACCCCGGGCGGCATCGGCGCATCGAACGACGCCCCGACCGACGCCGCCGCAGGTCCCGCCGCCGACGGACCCGGCACCGCTCCGCGACCCGAGCCCCCGGCGCACCCCGCCGACGGGGAGGACGACAGCCGCGGTCAGCGCGGAGCCGTCGGCTGACGTGACGTCCGAGGCGAGCGCCGACCCGAGCGGCGCGACCGATCCCGAGGGCGCGCCCGGCGCGCCGATCGACGCCGCACTGCCCGGCGGTGCTCCCGCGACCGATGCGGCCGCGGCCCTGCTGTGCCGCCTCGTGGAGCTGGGTGTGCGACACGTCGTGCTGAGCCCCGGATCTCGCTCCCAGGCCCTCGCGCTCGTCGCGGCCGAATTCGAGCGGCGCGGCTCGCTGCGCCTGCATGTCCGCGTCGACGAGCGCGTCGCGGGCTTCACAGCCCTCGGCATCGGACGAGAGACCCGGATGCCGGCTGCCGTGGTGTGCACGTCGGGCACTGCGGTCGCGAACCTGCTGCCGGCGGTGCTCGAGGCGTATCACGCCGGGGTGCCGCTGCTGCTTCTCACCGCCGACCGCCCGCCGGAGCTGCGCGGAGTGGGCGCGAACCAGACCACGCGCCAGCCGGGGATGTTCGCGCCAAACGTGCGCTGGGAGGCCGATCTTCCCGTGCCCGAAAGCCTCGACCCCGACGGGGACGCGGAGCAGAGCGCGATGCTGCGCGTCGTCGCCGAGGAGGCGGTCGCGGCCGCCCTCGGCTCGGGGCTCCGCTCGGCAGGACCCGTCCACCTCAACCTGCCGTACCGCGAGCCCCTGTCGGGCGCGCTCCCGGCGTGGATCGGCGTCCCGGCGGCGGAGCTCGCGGCGACGGCCGACGAACATCCCGACGGACCCCCCGCCGACGCACCCGGTGAGGTAGAGCCGTCCGGCGCGCTGTATCAGGGCGGCGGAGGGATCGGCGAAGCCGACGTCGCCTCCGAGCCCGACGAGGCGCCTCTGATCCTCTCGCGAGGGCCCCGCACGGTGGTGCTCGCCGGTGCCGATGCGGGCGCTGACGCCGAGGTCCTCGCCCACGCCGGCGGTTGGCCGCTCATCGCCGAGATCGTCAGCGGCGCACGGTTCGGGCGTCACCTCGTGCACGGGTACCGCGAGCTGCTGCGCGACCCTGGACTCGGCGGCCGCATCGAGCGGGTCGTCGCGCTCGGCCACCCGACCCTCAGTCGTGAGGCGGCGGCGCTGCTGTCCGACCCGGATGTCGAGATCGTGGCGCTGCGCGGGCCGGGAGAACCCCTGAACCTCAACGGCACGACGATCGCCGCCGACGCCGTCGCGGTGGCGCCGGGCGACCCTGATCGCGAATGGCTCGGCGCGTGGATGCAGGCCTCGCGTGAGGCATCCGTCGACCTGGCCCCTCCCGCGCCCGACGCCGAGGGGCTCGCGTCGGCGGTGCCGGGCGAGCGGCTCGGCGCGATCGCGAACGAGCTCGCCGCGATCCGCGCGCCCCTTGACCGCGTCGCCGTCGTCGACGCGGTGTGGCGGGCCACATGGCCGCACGACCGCCTCGTGTTCGGGTCGTCCCGGCTCGTGCGCGTGGCCGACACGGTGTTGCCGGGCAAGAAGGTGCCGGTGCACGCGAACCGCGGGCTCGCGGGGATCGATGGCACGGTCGCCACGGCGACCGGGATCGCGGCGGCGAGCCAGGCGGGCGGGCGCCCCGGGGTCACCCGGGTGCTGCTCGGCGATCTCGCGCTTCTGCACGATGTCGGCGCGCTGCTGCTGCCGCCGGACGAGGAGGAGCCGCGCCTGCAGGTGATCGTCGGCAACGACGGCGGCGGCACGATCTTCGACGCGCTCGAGGTGGCTGCCGTCGCGGGCCGCGCCGCGATGGACCGCGTGCTGTACACGCCGCAGACCGTGCGCCTCGAGCAGCTCGCGCTCGCGTACGGCTGGCAGTACCACCGGGTGACGACACGTTCCGCCCTCGACCAGGTCCTGACGTCGCCGGTCTCGGGGCGCCAGCTCATCGAGGTCCCGCTCGAACGCTGATTCCCGCGCCGGGCGCCGGGCGTCCGCCATGATGGCTCCATGATCGCCAAGAGCCAGAAGCATTGGACCGGAGACGTGCGCGACCTGCTGCGCGTCGCGGAGGGGTTCGCGCTCGCCGACGTCGACCCGCGCGCGACGCCCGGGTACGAGAGAGACAAGGTGCACGCCGCCGACGACCTCGCCGCCGGTGCGCTCCAGCTCGACGAGTACCAGGAGCGCCTCTACGCCCGCAGCCGGGTCGATGCCACGCACGCGTCCGTCCTGCTGGTGCTGCAGGCGATGGACTCGGCCGGCAAGGGCGGCATCATCCGCCACGTCGTCGGGTCGGTCGATCCGCAGGGCATCGACCTGGCGGCGTTCAAGAAGCCCACGCCGGAAGAGCTCGAGCACGACTTCCTGTGGCGCGTCGAGCGCCGGCTTCCCGAGCCCGGGATCATCGGGGTCTTCGACCGCTCCCACTACGAGGACGTGCTGATCGGCCGCGTGCGGGAGCTCGCGCCGGCCGACGAGATCGAGCGCCGCTATGGTGCGATCAACGAGTTCGAGAAGCGCGTGACGGATGCCGGAACCCGGATCGTGAAGGTGATGCTGCACATCTCGCCCGAGGAGCAGAAGGAGCGGCTCATGGAGCGGCTCGAGCGCCCCGACAAGCACTGGAAGTACAACCCGGGCGACGTCGACGAGCGGGAGCTGTGGCCGCGGTACATGGCCGCGTACCAGACCGTGTTCGAGCGCACGTCGACCGAGCACGCGCCGTGGTTCGTGGTGCCGGCCGACCGCAAGTGGTACGCGCGTCTGGCTGTGCAGCACCTGCTGCTGGAGGCCCTCGAAGACATCGACCCGCAGTGGCCGGCCGCGACGTTCGATGTCGAGGCCGAGAAGCAGCGCCTCGCCGCGAGCTGACGTCGTCTACGGCGCGACGCCGCGGGCCGCCCAGGCGGTTGCGGTCACGTCGAACGGCCCGGCCGGCAGCAGCTCGGCGCACCGCGCCCGCACGCGCTCGCGGTCGTCGGGAGAGAGCGCGGCGAGCTGGCGGCCCGCGGGGGCGACGCCGAGGGTGTACGGCTCCCACCATTCGTCGAACCCGGCGTGTGCCACGGTGACGCTGAGCTCAGTCTCGCTGACGTCGAGGCACCCGGCGTCGCGCAGCAGCTGCGCGAGATCGCCGCGGCGGGCGCCGACCCGATGGGTCTCGTCGTCGATGCCGTCGACGGTCGAGGTCAGGGCGTCGAAGAACGTGCTCTGCGGGGCCCGGTGCCCGGCGAAGTCCCACACGCACGCGGCGACCACGCCGGCGGGACGCGTGACCCGCACCATCTCGCGGGCTCCGGCCGCGGCATCCGTCATGAAATGTACGACGAGCTCGGCGAGCGCGGCCGTGAACAGGTCGTCGTCGAAGGGGAGGGCCTCGGCGGTGCCGTGACGGATGTCAGCCCACGGGAAGCGTGCGCTCGTCGCCGCGACGAACGACGCCGACGGGTCGACGCCGGCGACCTCCGTCTCGCCGTAGCGGCGGGCGAGGACGGCGGTCATCGCGCCCGTCCCGCAGCCGACGTCGAGAGCGCGTCCGCCCTCGGGCGGGGCGGCCCACTCGACGAACCGCTCGGCGAGCGGCTGCGAGAAGCGGCCCATGAATCGGTCGTACGACTCTGCGGCGACGTCGAACGTCATGCCGAGAGTGTACGCGCGGGCAGTCGATGCGGTATAGATGCTTGCGCCGTGTAGTACTTGATGTGATACAGTACTTGCCATGACACAGGACGACGCGTTCGCAGCCGATCTGCTGCGCGGCCACACCGACACGATCGTGCTCGGGCTGCTGCGTCGCGGCGACGCCTATGGGTTCGAGATCTACAAGGCCATCCGCGACGCGACCGGCGGCGAGCACGAGATCAAGGAGGCCACGCTCTACGCGACCTACCGCCGCCTCGAGAAGGACGGGCTCGTCGAGTCCTACTGGGGTGACGAGACGCAGGGCGGCCGGCGCAAGTACTACCGCATCACCGACGCCGGCCGCGCCGTCTTCCGCGGCAACGTCGCGGCCTGGGTCGCGACGCGGCGCATCATCGACTCCCTCTTGGCGGTCAAGAGCACAGACCTGAAGGGCACACAGGACCAATGACCGAGAACACCCACATCCACCGCCTCCTCGACGAGGCGTTCCTGGGCGTCCAGATGACGCCCGACGCGCAGGACCTGAAGGAGGAGGTGCGCGCCAACCTCATGGCGCGCGCCGCCGAGCTCGAGGCGTCCGGCCTGCCGCCGACCGACGCCGCGATCGAGGCCGTCGCCGAGCTGGGCGACGTGCGCGACCTCCTGTCGGACGAGACGACGGATGCCTCGGCGGCCCCCTCCTCGTCGGTCCGGGGCGCTGCGCGCCGAGACGACTTCGCCGCTCTGTACGAGCGCTACCGCGTGCGGCCCAAGCCGGGCTTCGTCGTCCGCACCGTGGTCTGGGCCGGGGTCGCCGTGCTCGGCATCACGCTCTGCGTCCTCAGCGCGGTGGGCGTCCCGCCGATCGTCCTCGGCGGGCAGATCGCCTTCCTCGGCTTCGCGTCGACGGCGCTCGGCCTGCTCGTGGGTGACTCGCTCTCGCAGGAGACGACGACGAACCATCCCATGCCCCAGCAGCGCGCGGGCGGCTACGCCCTCGCGACGTTCCTCGCCGCGTTCGGCCTGGGCATCGGCGGTCTCGTATGGGCCGGATCCATGCCGGTGTGGGGAATCGTCTTCGTCGCGCTCGGCGTGATCGCGTCGATCCTGCTCTTCGCGTTCCTGGGCTCCACCCAGACGAACCGCCACAAGGCCTGGACGCGGCACGCGCACGCGCACGAGCCGCCCAACCGGTTCGAGCGGGAGCCCGAGGCCGCCGCGCGCTTCGGCATCTACACGGTCGCGATCTGGATCCTGGCGTTCGCCGCGATCGCGGCGCTCGTCTTCACCGTCGGATGGTGGTGGGCACCGGTGGCCTTCGCTGCCGCGTTCGCGCTCTGGATGTTCGTCCTCGCGCGCATGCTCTTCGGCCCCGACAAGCGGGCGCGCTGAGCCTCCGGCTCGAACCGACTGACAACGACCCATTGAAGGAAGGGATGCTTCGCCATGCCTGAAAACCCCCTGGCCGACGGCTACGCGATCGTCGCCCGCGACCTCGTCAAGGTCTACCCGGGCCGCGGCAAGCGGCCGGCCGTGCACGCCCTCGACGGGCTCGGGTTCCGCGTCCCCGCCGGGCGCGTGTTCGGTCTCCTCGGTCCCAACGGCGCCGGGAAGTCGACCACCACGAAGATCCTCACGACCCTCTCGCGCCCCACCAGCGGCACGGCGAGCGTCGCGGGCTTCGACGTCGCCCGTGATGCCTCGTCGGTGCGCACCGCCATCGGCTACGTGTCGCAGGGCGCGAGCACCGATCCGCTCCTCACGGCGAGTGAGAACCTCGAGATCGCGGGCCGCATCCGCGGCGCCAACCGCCTCGACGCGCGGGCGAGAGCGGTGCGGCTGCTCGCCGAGTTCGGTCTGACCGACGCGGCCCACCGCCCGGTGGGCGCATTCTCGGGCGGCATGCGCCGACGGCTCGATGTCGCCGCAGCGCTCGTGCACCGGCCCCGCGTGCTGTTCCTCGACGAGCCGACGACCGGCCTCGACCCCGAGGCCCGTGCGGCGATGTGGGCCGAGATCCGGCGCCTGTCGGGCGAGGAGGCGCTGACCGTGGTCCTCACGACGCACTACATGGAGGAGGCCGACCGCCTCGCCGACGAGCTCCTGCTCGTCAACCGCGGACGCGCGGTCGTGCAGGGAACGCCCGACGATCTCAAGGCGCGGCTGCACGGCGACTCTATCCGCGTGAGCCTCATCGAACCCGATCCCGTCGTGGTGCGGGCGGCCGTCGCACGCGTCGCCGGACTCCGCGACGTCGTGATCGAGGCGTCGGGCGTCGATGGGGTGCTCGCCGCGCGCACCGACGACGCGTCGGCGGCCGTCGGCGCCGTCATCGGCGCGCTGGATGCCGCGGGCGTCCGCTACGGACAGGTCGCGGCATCCCACCCCACCCTCGACGACGTGTACCTGCACTTCGTCGGTCACACCTTCGGCGACGCACCCGCGGACGCCCCGATGACAGGAGCAGCAGCATGACGGCGCTCGCGCTTTCCACGACACCCGCCCCGTCGCCCGCGGGATGGTTCACCCAGACCGGGCAGGTGCTGCGACGATGGCTCATCGGGTCGATCCGCCAGGTGTGGGGACCCGCGATGTCGCTCATCCAGCCGGTGATCTGGATCGTGCTCTTCGGCCAGGTCTTCGCCTCGCTGGGCATGCTGCCGCAGTTCGGCGGCGCCGGCTACATCGACTACCTCGTCCCCGGGATCCTCATGATGACCGTGCTCTACTCCGGGGCATGGGCGGGAACCGGCTTCATCGACGACATGAACTCGGGCGTCATGGACCAGTACCTGACGTCGCCGGTCTCGCGGTCTGCGATCATCACGGGCCAGCTCGTGCAGCAGCTCGTGCTGAATCTCGCGCAGTCGCTCGTGGTGCTCGGCATCGGGTGGCTGGCCGGCGCCCGCTATCCGGGCGGAGTGGGAGGAGTGCTGGCAGCGCTCGGCGTCGCGACGGTGCTGGCGACGATCTTCTGCTGCGCCTCGACGGCGGTGGCTCTCATCGCCCGCAGCCAGATCGCGCTCATCAGCCTGTCGCAGCTCATCGTGCTGCCGGCGACGTTCCTCTCGACGACCATGATGCCCGCCGACCTCATGCCGCAGTGGGTGCAGGACGTCGCGCGCTGGAACCCCATGACGTGGGCGGTCGAACTCGGTCGGGGCGGTCTCTCGGGGGACTACCCCGCGGCGGGCTGGTGGCAGCTGGCGGGGCTCGTGGCGCTCGCCGCGCTCGCATTCGCGTGGGCGCTGCGGTCGATCCGGGCGTATCAGCGCTCCGTGTGAGAGAGGGCGGGCGAGCGGCGCCGGATTTGTTGGGAAAAACCACGAACCGCTTGCGCCGCTCGTCCGCATCTGCTTATCATCTTCGTCGAAGCGCTTCGCGAAGCGCTTCGACTCCTCCCGTCGGGGGAGTCCGCCAGGACAGGCGGCAACGACTGCCGCCGCGAGCGACGGAGTCGACGTGGTGAAGATCAACGAGGTGGCCAAGGCCGCCGGCGTCTCGATCAGTACCGTGTCGTACGCCCTCAGCGGCAAGCGCCCGATCTCGGCGGCGACGCGCGAGCGCATCGAGCGCGCCGTCCGCGAGCTCGGCTACAGCCCCAACGCCGGTGCCCGCATGCTCGCAGGAAGCCGTACCCACATCTTCGCCCTCACCGAGCCGCTCCGGCGCGACAGCCACGCTCCGACGCACATGTCGTTCGTGCTCGCGACCACCGTCGCGGCGCGCCGCAGCGAGTACGACATCCTCCTCCTCACCGAGGAGGACGCCTCGGCCGGCATGGCGCGCGTCGCGGCGAGCGGCCTCGTCGACGCGATCCTCGTGCTCGACGTGGCTCCCGACGACGAGCGCGTCGCACTGGCGCGATCGATCGACACGCCGACGGTGTTCATCGGCGTGCCCGATGACCACGAAGGGCTCGTGTGCGTCGACCTCGACTTCGACGCGGCCGCCGCGCGCGCGGTCGACCGTGCCGTCGAGGCCGGACACCGTTCGATCGGGCTCATCGGCCAGTCCCAGGTCGCGTACGAGAAGTCGAACTTCCCGCCGCGCGTCCGCCGGGCGTTCGAGCGTCGCGCCGACGAGCGCCGCGTCGCGCATGACTTCCGCGTGTCGGGCGACCGAGTGACCAGCGCCGAGACGACGCGCGCCGCGGTCGCCGAGCTCCTCGACGGGGGAGCGACCGCGCTCCTGGTGCATGCGGCCGACGACGTCCATGCCGTGGTGCTGGCCGAGCTGGACGAGCGGGGGCGGTCGATCCCCCACGACGTGTCGGTCATCTCGGTCGCGGCGTCGTTCGACACGTCCCGCCTCGCGCACCCGATCGACGTCATCCCGCTCGATCCCGAGCCGTCGTGCGATCTCGCCGTGTCGCTCGCAGTGCGCAGTCTGACCCCGGAGCGCCCCGAGCCGGGGCTGCACCTCATCTCGCCCACGTACGTCGATCGCGGCTCGGTCGCACCACCGCCCCGATCCGCCCACTGAACCCTCCCGACGAAGTCGCTTCCGCATACCCGTTATCGAAGCGCTTCGACAATTTCATATCGATCCCACCCTTCCCCGTCACGGGGACCGAGAAAGGAGTGCCGACGATGGCACGCATCACCCCCAGAAAGACTCTCGCGGTCGTCGGCACGCTGTCGGCCGCGGCCCTCGCGCTCGCGGCCTGCTCGGGCGGGTCCGGCGACTCGGCCGAGGACGCGAACACGCTGACGCTCTGGCACTACGAGGGCGAGGACAGCGCGATGGGCAAGGCCTGGGACGAGGCGATCAAGATCTTCGAGGAGGAGACCGGCGCGACAGTCGAGTTCGAGGCCAAGGGCTTCGAGCAGATCCGCTCGACGGCCAGCCAGGTGCTCAACTCCGACGAGGCGCCCGACCTGCTCGAGTACAACAAGGGCAACGCGACCGCAGGTCTGCTCGCGAGCCAGGGCCTTCTGTCGAGCCTCGACGACGCCGTCGAGGAGTACGGCTGGGACGACCTGCTCGCCCCGTCGCTGCAGACGACCGCGCGCTACGACGAGGACGGCATCATGGGCTCGGGCTCGTGGTACGGCATCCCGAACTACGGCGAGTTCGTCACCGTCTACTACAACAAGGACATGTTCGCGGCCGCCGGTCTCGAGGTGCCCACGACGTACGACGAGTTCGTCGGCGTGCTCGACGCGTTCGCCGCGCAGGGCATCACGCCGCTCGCCGAGGCGGGCGCCGAGTACCCGCTCGGGCAGCTCTGGTACCAGCTGGCGCTGACGCAGGCCGACCGGCAGTTCGTGAACGACTACCAGCTGTACGAGAACCCGGTCGACTGGCAGGGCGACGAGGTCACCTACGCGACCGAGACGCTCAAGGAGTACGTCGACGCGGGCTACCTCTCGCCGGACGTGTCGGGCATGAAGGCCGAGGACGCCGGCACGGCGTTCATCGCCGGCGACTACCCGATGTTCGTCTCGGGCAGCTGGTGGTACGGACGCTTCAACACCGAGATCACCGACTTCGAGTGGGGGATCTTCCCGTTCCCCGGATCGGAGCTGAGCCTCGGTTCCTCGGGCAACCTGTGGGTGGTCCCCGAGAACGCGCAGAACAAGGAGCTCGCGTACGAGTTCATCGACATCACGATGCGCCCCGAGATCCAGGCGATCATCGGCAACAACGGCGGGGTGCCCGTCGCCGCCGATCCCGCCGACATCTCCGATCCCAAGAGCCAGGAGCTCATCGGGGCGTTCAACGCGATCACCGAGCAGGACGGCCTGTCGTTCTACCCGGACTGGCCCACGCCGACGTTCTACGACGCGCTGGTCGCCGAGCTCCAGGAGCTCGTGAACGGAACGAAGCAGCCGGCCGACGTGCAGACCTCGCTCGGCGACGAGTACGAGTCGTACGTCTCGAGCATCCGCTGACGGACGTGTGACGGGGGATGCCGCGGGCGCGCGGCATCCCCCACCGAACCACCCCATGTGAGGAACCGGTCATGACCGCAGTACCCTTCGTGCGCCCCGCGCGGGCGCGCCGGGCCAAGCTCCCTCCCGAGGAGCCGCTCATCCCGCAGCGCGGGCGTGGCGGTTCGGGCGGCTACTGGCTCTATCTGATCCCGGGCCTCGTGCTGCTGACGGCGGTCGTGGTCATCCCGCTCGTGTGGAACGTGTACCTGACGTTCACCGAGTACCGCGGCATCCGCCCGCCGGAATGGATCGGCCTCGAGAACTGGAACGCGCTGTTCCAGGACGAGAAGTTCTGGACGTCGTTCGTCAACTCGGTCTGGATGATCGTGGCGATGGTCATCGTGCCGACCCTCATCGGGCTGCTGCTGGCGGCGTTCCTGTTCGACATCATCGGCACCAAGTTCGGCGGTCGCACGGCGAGCTTCCTGCGCGCCTCGTACTACCTGCCGCAGATCCTCCCCGCGGCGATCGCGGGCATCGTGATCGGCTGGATCCTGCGCCCGGAGGACGGCGCGCTGAACGAGATGCTGACGAACATCGGCCTCGGCGGCCTCACGCACAACTGGCTCGGCAGTCCCGACACCGCGCTGATCAGCATCATGGTGGTGCTGGTGTGGATCCAGATCGGCTACCCCGTCGTGATCTTCATGGCGGCCCTGCAGCGCGTCGACCCGGAGCTCTACGAAGCCGCCGAGCTCGACGGCGCGGACTGGTGGCAGCGGTTCCGCGCGATCACGGTGCCGAGCATCCGCCCGGAGGTGTACGTCGTGACCCTCACGTGCACGATCGCGGCGCTCAAGGTCTTCGGACCCGTCTACGTCCTGACGCGCGGCGGACCCGGCACGTCGACGATCGTGCCCGCCTACTACGCGTACAGCGAGTTCTTCCAGGCCCAGCAGGTGGGCTACGGCGCCACGATCGCGACAGCCCTGACCGTGGTGATCGCGATCGTCGCCGTCTTCTTCATCCGGGCGCAGAACGCCTCGGAGCGCAAGGAAAGGGCAGGTCTGTGATGGTCGCCCCCGCCGTCATCTCCGAAACGGCTCCCGCGCCCGCGCGCGCGCCGCGCAAGAACACGAGGAAGCGCCCCGGTGGCGTGGACTGGCTCGTGCTCGCCTTCGCGATCGTCGCGGCGATCCTCATCGTCGCGCCGTTCTACCTGATCGTCGTCAACTCGTTCAAATCGCCGGCGGACTACTCCAACAGCGGCCCTCTGAGCCTTCCGACGTCGTTCTACACCGACGGTCTCGTCGCATTCTGGAACCGCGTCAACTTCCCCGAGAAGGTGTGGAACTCGTTCTTCATCGCCGGCATGACCGCGGTGCTCGCCGTGCTCATCTCGGTGCTCAACGCGTTCGCGATCGGCATCGGGCGGGTGAAGGGGCGCACGTGGATCGTGCTGCTCTTCCTGCTGGCGAACCTGCTGCCGCAGGAGGCGCTGCTGTACCCGCTCTACTTCATGGCGAAGGCGGTGGGGCTCTACAACAACGTGTGGTCGGTCATCATCATCTTCACCGTCATCCAGGCGGCGTTCGGCACGTACCTGCTGTCGGCGGTCTACGGCACGTTCCCCAAGGAGGTGCTCGAGGCGGCGGCCATGGACGGGGCGTCGCGCTGGCAGATCCTGTGGCGCGTCATCTTCCCGATCAGCCGCCCGACGCTGTCGGTGCTGCTCATCTTCTTCTTCATCTGGACGTGGAACGAGTTCCTCATCCCGCTGACGTTCCTGGTGTCGAACTCGACGCAGACGGTGCCGGTCGCCATCAGCGTGCTGCAGGGCGATCGCCTCATGGACGTCACCACCACGAGCGCGTCGGCCCTGTTGGGCCTCATCCCGACGCTGCTGTTCTTCCTCATCTTCCAGCGCACACTCACACGCGGCATCACGGCAGGAGCGGTCAAGTAAATGAAGTTCACCGACGGGTTCTGGCAGCTCCGACCGGGCGTCACGGCGCTGTACGCGCAGGAGGCGTACGACATCGAGACCACGGACGCCACGGCCGACGGTCCCGGGCTCGTGGTCACGGCACCGACGAGCGTGATCGCCAAGCGCGGTGACACGCTCAACCGCCCCGTGCTCACGGTCACGCTCTCGTCGCCCCTCGAGGGGGTCGTGCGCGTGCACATCTCGCACCACCGTGGTCGAGCCTGGCACGGCGGGTTCCCGCTGCCGGGCGCCGTCGCCGGCGGAGCGGGCGAGGCATCGCTCGCCGCCGACGGCGGGGCGCTCACCACCGGTGCTCTCACCGCCCGCGTCGCGCCGGGCGCGCCGTGGTCGCTGTCGTTCGAAGCAGACGGTGTGCGGCTCACGGGGAGCGGGAGCAAGGCGCAGGGCTACATCCAGCTGGCCGAGGCGACGGATGCCGCGCACGGCGTCGCCGGCAACGCCCGCGGAGGGCTCGGCGCGCCGCGCTCGGCGACGTATGTCCACGAGCAGCTCGACCTCGGAGTGGGCGAGCTCGTCTACGGCCTCGGAGAGCGGTTCGGGCCCCTCGTCAAGAACGGGCAGACGGTCGAGATCTGGAACGCCGACGGCGGCACGTCGAGCGAGCAGGCATACAAGAACGTGCCGTTCTATCTCTCGAACCGCGGGTACGGTGTGCTCGTCAACGATCCGGGCCACGTTTCGTTCGAGATCGGATCGGAGGCCGTCGAGCGCGTGCAGTTCTCGGTCTCCGGCGAGGAGCTCGAGTACTTCGTGATCGCGGGGCCGACGCCCAAGGACGTGCTGACGCGCTACACGGCGCTCACCGGACGGCCGCCGGTCGTCCCGGCGTGGTCGTACGGGCTGTGGCTGTCGACCTCCTTCACGACCGACTACGACGAGGCGACGGTCACGTCGTTCATCGACGAGATGGCCCGGCACGAGCTGCCGGTGTCGGTGTTCCACTTCGACTGCTTCTGGATGCGCGAGTTCAACTGGTGCGACTTCGAGTGGGACCCGCGCGTCTTCCCCGATCCCGACGGCATGCTCGCGCGCCTGCACGAGAAGGATCTGCGGGTGTGCGTGTGGATCAACCCGTACATCGGGCAGCGCTCGCCGCTGTTCGATGAGGCTGCGTCGCAGGGCTTCCTCGTGAAGCGCCCCGACGGATCGGTGTGGCAGTGGGACCTGTGGCAGGCCGGCATGGGCCTCGTGGACTTCACGAACCCCGACGCGACGGCGTGGTACCAGGGCAAGCTGCGAGCCCTCGTGGCCCAAGGCGTCGACTGCTTCAAGACCGACTTCGGCGAGCGGATCCCGCTCGACGTCGCCTACTTCGACGGCTCGGACCCCGAGCGCATGCACAACCTCTACACGCAGCTGTACAACCAGGCCGTCTACGACGTGCTGGTCGAGGCCCGCGGCGAAGGCGACGCAGTGCTCTTCGCGCGCTCCGCGACCGCCGGCGGGCAGACCATGCCGGTGCACTGGGGCGGCGACTCGACGTCGACGTTCGAGTCGATGGCCGAGACGCTGCGCGGCGGCCTGTCGCTCGCGCTGTCGGGCTTCGCGCACTGGAGCCACGACATCGGCGGCTTCGAGGGGACGCCGGATGCCGCGGTCTTCAAGCGCTGGACGGCCTTCGGTCTGCTCGGCTCGCACTCGCGCTTCCACGGCTCGGGCTCGTACCGGGTGCCGTGGGCGTTCGACGAGGAGGCGGTCGAGGTCACGCGCGTCTTCACCCACCTGAAGATGCAGCTCATGCCGTACCTGTTCCAGACGGGGGTGGATGCCGCGGCCACCGGACTGCCGACGCTCCGGCCGATGCAGCTCGAGTTCCCCGACGACCCTGCTGTGGCGTACCTCGACCGGCAGTACATGCTCGGCCGCGACGTCCTGGTCGCTCCGGTGTTCACCGAGTCGGGCGACGTCGAGTTCTACCTCCCCGCGGGAACCTGGACGAACCTGCTGACCGGCGAGGAGGTGCAGGGCGGCGCGTGGCGGCGCGAGAACCACGGCTTCGATTCGCTGCCGCTGTACGTGCGTCCCGGTGCCGTCATCCCATGGGGAGCGCGCACCGACCGGCCCGACTACGACTACCTGGAGGGTCTGCGGCTGCGGGTGTTCCCGGGCGGCGAGGGCGAGGCATCCGTCACCGTCACGAACCCCGACGGGCGCTCCCAGACGTTCGCGGTCGACCTCTCGGAGGTGACAAAGTGAAGAGCGTGACTTCGATCCAGACGCAGGGGAGCTCCGACTACCGCGACTCCGGTCTCGAGTTCCCGACCGGGTTCACGTTCGGGTCGGCGACGGCCTCGTACCAGGTGGAGGGCGCGTTCGACGAGGACGGCCGCGGTCCCTCGATCTGGGACACGTTCTCGAAGACCCCGGGCAAGGTGTGGAACGGCGACACCGGCGACGTCGCGTGCGACCACTACCACCGCTGGGAGAGCGACCTCGATCTCATGAAGGAGCTCGGGCTCGGGGCCTACCGCTTCTCGATCGCGTGGCCCCGCATCCAGCCGACGGGCACCGGTGCGGCGAACCAGGCCGGCATCGACTTCTACTCGCGTCTCGTGGACGGGCTGCTCGAGCGCGGCATCCGTCCCGTCGCGACGCTGTACCACTGGGATCTTCCGCAGGCGCTCGAGGATGCCGGCGGCTGGCCGTCGCGCGCGACCGCCGACGCGTTCGAGCGCTACGCCGAGATCATGGGCGCCGCGCTCGGCGATCGCGTGCACACGTGGACGACGCTCAACGAGCCGTGGTGCTCGGCGTACCTCGGCTACGGCCAGGGCGGGCACGCGCCGGGCCGCCACGAGCCCGCAGCGGCGCTCGCCGCGGTGCACCACCTGAACCTCGCGCACGGCCGGGCGCTGCAGGCGCTGCGTGCCACGTCGACCGGCGACCCGCAGTACTCCGTCACGCTCAACTTCCACGTGCTGCGCGGGGTCGGCGACGGGGCGGACGAGGCGATGCGCCGCATCGACGGCCTCGCGAACCGCGCGTTCACGCACCCGATGCTGCGGGGCGAGTACCCGGCCGATCTGCTCGAGGACACGGCATCCGTCACCGACTGGTCGTTCGTGCAGGACGGCGACCTCGCCACGATCCACCAGCCGATCGACGTGCTCGGGGTCAACTACTACTCGACCGCGACCGTGCGGCTGTGGGACGGCGTGTCGCCCAAGCAGATGAACGACGGCCACAAGGGCGCCGCGGGAGGCACGGCGTGGCCGGGCAGCGACCAGGTCGTCGAGTTCGTCGAACAGCCCGGCCCGTACACCGCGATGGGCTGGAACATCGCGCCGGAGGGACTCGAAGAGCTGCTCGTGTCGCTGTCGGAGCAGTTCCCGGGGCAGCCGCTCATGGTGACCGAGAACGGCGCAGCCTTCGACGACGTCGTGACCGAGGACGGGTCGGTGCCCGACCCCGAGCGGCTCGACTACCTCCGCCGTCACTTCACGGCGGCCCATCGAGCGATCGAGCGCGGCGTCGACCTGCGCGGCTACTTCGTGTGGTCGCTCCTCGACAACTTCGAATGGGGCTACGGGTACGCCAAGCGGTTCGGCATCGTGCGTGTCGACTTCGACACCCTGGAACGCGCCGTCAAGGACAGCGGGCGCTGGTACAGCCGCCTCGCGCGCACCGGCGTCGTCCCGGAGTGACCGGGTCCCGACGCCCGGCGCGCCTAGGCTGAATCGGTGAGCGTTCCCGATCCCGTCCGCGTCGTCGCCGACGCCTACGTCCGCGAGCTGGCCGAGCACGAACCCGACGCTGCGATGGCCCTCGGTCTCGACGGCCCGCCACTGCCCGACCTGTCGCCGGAGTGGCTGCAGCGCAAGTACGAGCTCCAGGGCGAGACCCTCGCGGCGCTGCGGTCCGCCGGCCCCGGCGACGAGGTGCTTCGCGCAGCGCTCGGCGAGCGGCTCGAACGCGAGCGGCTGCTGTTCGACACGGGGTTCACATCGCGGCTCGCGGCGGGGCTCGCGACGCCTGTGCACCTGGTGCGGTACGCGTTCGAGGGCTTGACGGTGACTCCGGATGCCGCGGGCGCGGCGCTCGTGCGCCGGCTCGAGGCGGCGCCGGCCGCGGTGCGCCAGTACATCGCCGCGCTGCGGTGGTCGCGTGAGAACGCCGGGCGCTTCACCGGCACAGGGGTCGCCCCCGTGCGACAGCTCGACACCCTCGCCGGTCAGGTCGAGGCATGGATCTCGGCGGACTGGTTCGGATCGGTGCCCGTGGCTCCAGGCGTCGCGGAATCGGAGGCCGCGCGCGTGCGTGCCGCCGGCGAGGCCACGGCCCTGGCACTCGCGGAACTGGTCGTGGTGCTGCGTGACGAGCTGCGGCCGGCCGCGCCCGAGGCCGACGGCGTGGGCGACGCGGTGTACCCCGACCTGGCGGCGGCGATGCTCGGCGCCCGCATCGATGTCGACGACACGTACGCGTACGGCTGGGCGGAACTGGAGCGGCTCGTCGCCGAAGCCCGCGCGCTCGCGGTCGAGCTCGGCGGCGCCGGGGACGATCCGGTGCGGGCTGCGGCATCCGCTCTCGATTCCGATCCGCGGTACCGGCTCGACGGGGTCGACGCGATCCGCTCCTGGCTGACGCGACGGGTGTTCGAGACGATCGACGCGGTCGAGCCCGCGTTCGACCTGCCCGCGTCGGTGCGGGACGTCGAGTGCCTCGTGTCGGAGGCCGCGTCGGGCGTCGTGTACTACACGCCGGGAGCGCCCGACGGATCGACGCCCGGCAGGGTCGTCTGGACCATCCCGAGCGGCGTCCCCGTCGCCGCCAGCTGGCAGGAGGTGACGAGCGTCCACCACGAGGGCGTGCCCGGGCACCACCTGCAGTTCGTGCTCACCGCCGCCTACCCCGAGCTGCACCCGTGGCAGCGCCACCTCTGCCATATCCACGGGTACGCCGAGGGATGGGCGCATTACGCCGAGCAGCTCGCCGACGAGCTCGGGCTGCTCCGCGACCCCGCCGAGCGGCTCGGGCTGCTGCTCGGCCAGATCTGGCGGTCGGTGCGCATCGTCGCCGATATCGGGCTGCACACCGGCCGGGCGATCCCGCCCAACGCGCTCGTGGCCGCGGGGGCGTGGACGCCGGAGCTCGCGCGCCGCATGCTCGTCGATCTCGCACTCGTCGAGCCCACGCTCGCCGGCTTCGAGGTGGACCGCTACCTCGGCTGGCCGGGGCAGGCGCTCGCCTTCAAGGTCGGCGCCCGGCTGTGGCTCGAGGCCCGCGCCGCGCGCGAGCGCGAGCTCGGCGACGCCTTCTCGCTGCGCGACTTCCACCGCGACGCGCTGGCGCTCGGCCCGATGGGCCTCGACCCCTTGCGGGCACTCCTCACGACGACCTGATCAGTGCCCCGCCAGGCCCCGGTCGTCGCGCACCACGACGCCGGACTTCATCACGAACTCCAGCGTTCGCAGTGCGCCGATTCCCGCCGTCGGGTCTTCGCGCATCGCGATGAGGTCCGCGGCGAGGCCAGGGAGCAGCATCCCGTACCGCCCCTCGTCGCCGAGCCATCGCGCCGGAGCAGCGGTCGCCGCTTGGATGAGGTCGGCTCCCGCGAGACCGCCGGCCTCCATGTGCTCGAGCTCGCGCACGATCGCGGTGGTGCCCTCGAACGCCCAGTACGGCGGCATGTCGCTGCCGAGCAGCACCTCGACGCCGGCGTCGAGCGCGTACCGGAACGACTCGCGGTGACGCTCGCCCGCCCCCAGTGAGCGCTCCTGCATCCAGGGCGGCACGCCGAGGTCGTCGAAGAACGCCTGCGCGCGGGTGACGACGAGCGTCGGCACGAGCGCCGTCCCGTGTGCGGCCATGAGCTGCGCGACATCGGGCGTGAGCTCGTAGCCGTGCTCGACGCAGTCGAGGCCCAGCCGGACGGCCTCCGCGATGACCGGCGCGGGCCCCGCGTGCGCCGTGACCTTGCGACCCCACGCGTGGGCCGTCGTGATCGCCGCCTCCATCTCGTCCCGCGTCAGCTGCGCTGTGGCGATCTGCTCGTGCTCCCCGGCGATGCCGCCCGAGATCATCAGCTTGATGAGATCGGCGCCCAGTGCCACCTGGCTGCGCACGCCGCGGGCGAACGCGTCCGCGCCGTCGCACTCGATGGTGTCGTCGGTGTCGTGGCCGTGCCCGCCGGTGCAGCACAGCGCGCGCCCGGCGGTTCTGACCCGCGGGCCGGGCACCAGGCCGGCGTCGATCGCGCGCCGCAGCGCGAAATCGGCACCCGACTTCTCGGCGACGCATCGCACGGTCGTCACGCCGGCCAGCAGCGTCCGGCGCGCGGCATCCGCCATGTACAGCGCGAGGTCGTGCGGCCCGAGCGCGCTCACGGCGTCGCCGCCGGGTCCCGGCAGCGACAGCGAGAAGTGGTTGTGCATGTTGACGAGCCCGGGCATGACGAACGCGCCGCCCAGGTCGATCGCGCCGGTCGACACCTCTCCGGATGCCGCGGCCACGACATCGGCGATGACGCCGTCTTCGATGACCAGCGCCAGTCCCTCCTGCGGCTCCGGCGCGACGCCGTCGACGAGCCGCAGGTTCGTGAGCACCGCGCTCCCGCGCGTCGGCAGCGACGTGGGCACGCTCATGCGATCGCGTCCACGATCGGCCGGTGTCTCGATACGCGCGCAGAGCGCGCTACTCGACAACCGCCTCGCACGGCGTTCATGCGATCGCATCCACTATCGGTCGGAACTTGACACGGGTCTCGAGCAGCTCGGCCTCGGGGTCGCTGGCGGCGACGATGCCGGCTCCGGCATGTGCGACGACGGGGATCGTGTCGCGGAACTCGGCATAGCCCCGGGTCGGACCGGCGCCGATCTGCGCGCAGCGCAGCGCGATGGCCCATTCGCCGTCGCCGTCGCCGTCGACCCAGCCGACCGGCCCGGCGTAGCGGCCTCGGTCGAACGGCTCGAGCCGTCGGATCGCGTCGAGCGCGGCATCCGTCGGGGTGCCCGCCACCGCCGCGGTGGGATGCAACGCCGCGACGAGGTCGAGCGACGAGGCGTGGTCGGCGATCTCTCCCGCCACATCGGTCGCCAGGTGCCACAGGTTCGGCAGCTCGAGCGTGAACGGCTCTGCGTCGGCGCGCAGGCCCGTCACGTGCGGGCCGAGCGTGTCGAGCACGCTCTGCACGGCGTAGCGGTGCTCCTCGATGTCCTTCGCGCTGTGCGCGAGGGCCGCGGATGCCTCGACATCGTCGGCCGCGTCGGTTCCGCGCGGGATCGTCCCGGCGAGCACGCGCGCCGTCACGGCGCCGCGCGCGACCGTCACGAGCGTCTCGGGGCTCGCTCCGATGAGGCCGTCCACGGCGTACGTCCAGGTGTCGGGGTAGTCGTGCGCGAGCGCGCGGACGAGTCGCCGCAGATCAGCGCCGGCGGGGATCGTGCCGACAAGGTCGCGCGCGAGCACGACCTTGTCGAGCTCGCCTCGGACGATCGCGTCGACCGCTGCGCGCACGGCCGCCTGATACCCAGCGGGGTCGAGCGCGCCGGGGCCGAGCGTGCCCGACCAGTAGGGCCCGTACGGGATCGGCGACAGCTCGGGTTCCTCGAGTTCGGCAAGGGTCGAGCGGATGCGGGTCACCCATGAGCGGCCCTCATGCCGGCCGACGACGAGCTGCGGGATCACGAGCCGGCTCGTGGCCGTGGAGTGCGGGTCGAAGGCGAGCGTGCCGAACGCGACCAGGCCCGTGCCGGGGAGGTCCACCGGATCGTCCACCTCGGCGCCTTCGGCCAGCCATCGCCACGTATCGGCGGGCGACGGCATCCGTTCCCGGTCGAGTCCGGGCGGGAGCCGCGGGCCGTTCTCGTAGCCGCCGACCGTGCCGAGCCCGACGATGCCGTCGCCGCGGCGCAGCCACGCGAGCGGCTCGTCGGGAGACGTGAATGCGAGCAGGTCGTCGACAGGTTCGATCTCGCGAGTCTCGACCACCAGCTGAGGCGGGCGGTGCGAAGATGTCACCCTTCAACCCTAGACTCGCCGGGTGACCGCCGCCGCCGCCGACGCCGCCCCCGAACGACCACAGCCGGGCGCTCCGGTGCAGTTCCGCTGGCGCAAGTGGGACGGCAGCCCGCACTGGGTCAACGACTGCATCTACCTCGGCGACGACCGCTGGGGCGACTGGCTCGGGCAGCCCGTCGGCTGGGCGAATGTGAGGCCCGGGCGCGTGTACCCCGCCGAGACGCCGGCCGTGATGCTCGTGCCGCCGAGCGGCGATCACGTGGTCACGGTCAACAGCGGCTCGCACCGCGTGCGCATCTACATCGACCTCGCGTGGGACGTCCGCTGGGAGGCGGGCGCACCCGCCGGCATCGACATGGATCTCGACGTCGTCAAGGCGCTCGACGGTCGCGGCCTCTTCATCGACGACCGCGACGAGTGGGATGAGCATCGCGTCGCCTACGGCTACCCTCCCGAGATCGTCGAGCGGCTCGAGGCCCTCGCCGTCGACCTCGAGCGCAGGGTGGGCGCCGGCGAGGCGCCCTTCGACGACGCCACGGCGAACGCGTGGCTCGATCGGCTCGCCACGTTCGACGACTCACTCCGCCGCCGCCCGTGAACTCCCCTTCCGCCGCCAGCGAGTGATCGGCTCGCTGCCGTACCGAAGAGCGTGCCACTAAGGCCGGCGGTGCAAGCTGTCATGCAGCACTGCAGTCCGGACGGAATCAGGAAGAACGACACGTCCCTGAACCGGTGCAACTCGATCCGCAACGCCCCCGGGGAGCCGCTTGACCCGTTCACGCGCGGCGGAGGCACCTCAAGGGGCGCGGTGGCGGTATCCGCCGATCCTTCCTCTAGTGTCTGGACTGACGATGGATGAACTCGCGCTGACAGAGCCATTCGATGACGCCGCGAAGTATTGGGCGCTTCGCGATTGGGGCGTGCCTGAAGAGCTGATCCCGTTTGCGACGTGGCGAGCCACGACAGTCGATGATGTGAAGCTGCCCCCTCAGCTTGAGCTTTCGTCCGGATGGGACCCGGAGCAGGAACCACGCCTGGCCTCAATTCGGCCGCTTCTTCACGCCGGCGCGGGACTATCTGTTCGCACGGCAGCGCCGTTTCGTCTGAGTTGGTTTGCAGATGTATTGCCGCGGATATCCAGTTTGTGGTTGTACAGCGACGATCCCAGCAACTTTGTGGATCCCGAGCTGATCGAAGAAATGAGCGCGGTACGCAGCCTCATCTTGCCCAAGACAGACAGAACGCTGCGGCTCGCTCAACTGCCTGCTCTCGAGGACGTCTCCATCCAGTCGCCGAGTCAATTCGATGCGATCGGGGCACCTCGACTTCGCCGTCTGGATCTGGATGCGGGGGTGCTCCCCACCCGCTTCACCGTCCCGGAAGGGGTGGAGTTCCTGATCATCAGCGCTCGCCGGGTCGACCTCACCGCGATTGGAGACCTGACCGGACTGCGAAAGTTGATTCTGGACGGCGTCTCGACGGTGGATCTTCAACCTCTTGCGGGATCCCAGCACCTGGAATTCCTGCGCGTGTGGCGTGCCCGCTCGGTTATCGGATTGGCGGCGCTCACCACGTGCACGAATCTTGAGTCGATCGACTTCCACAACATCACCGAGGTCGACGATCTGGATGCGCTGAGACGGGTTCGCACCACCCGTCTCAGCGCGGTCGGCGCAGCTTTCGACGAGACGTTCGCAGCTGCGGTCAAGGGAACTCCCGGCTGGTGGGTCCAACCACGCCGCGGCCGAGGGCGCGCCCGGCGAAGGGAGATTTTCGAGATCAGCGAGGCCGGTGAGGAAGTGGAGGTGACGTTACGCGACTTCGGCTGGATCCAGGCCCAGCTCGGCGCCGAGGACATCGAACTGACCAGCGAAGACATCGAATCCCTGATCGCGTTCGAGCTCCGTGGACTCGGCGAACGGTGGCTGGGAGACAGCGGACTGGCGGAATTCGACTCCGAAGCGGAAGCCGTCATCATCAAGCTGCCGAACTCCAAGACCGCGAAGGAGCTGATCAGCATCCTCGACCCATTCTTCTCAAGCCGACGGCGGGTGCGCGCTGTCGCGAAGAAGCTGAGTCTGTGCGAGACGCCCGCTGGCTGAAGGTGGCGTCACCGAGCGGTGTAACCACGGCTCCCGCCGAACCTGCGGCCTAGACTCGGAGCCGTGGCATCCCACCCCTCCGCTGACGAGCCGAACCGCGCCGACCTCCGCAAGGACCCGTCGCGCGTGAGTGGCATGTTCGACCAGGTGGCGGCCGGATACGACCGCACGAACACCGTGCTCAGCATGGGCAACGACCGGTTCTGGCGGGCAGCCATGACGCGGGCCGTCGGTCCGCGGCGCGGGCAGCGCATCCTCGACCTCGCCGCGGGTACCGGCGCCTCCAGCGTCGCGCTCGCCCGCAGCGGCGCGTATGTCGTCGCAGCCGACTTCTCGCCGGGAATGATCGCCGAGGGCAGGCGCCGTCATCGCGGCGTCCCGAATCTGTCGTTCGTCGAGGCCGACGCCACCGCGCTGCCGTTCGGTGACGAGGAGTTCGACGCGGTCACGATGTCGTTCGGGCTGCGCAACGTCGACGAGCCGAAGAAGGCGCTGCGAGAGCTGCTTCGGGTGACCAAGGCCGGCGGGCGCCTGGTGATCTGCGAGTTCTCGCACCCGCCGTCGAAGGCCTTCAACAGCCTCTACCGGTTCTACAACGACCGCGTGCTGCCGGTCGTCGCCAAGACCGTGAGCTCCAACGCCGACGCCTACGACTACCTCAACGAGTCCATCCGCGACTGGCCCGACCAGCCCACGCTCTCCGCCTGGATCCGCGACGCCGGCTGGACCGACGTCGCCTACCGCAACCTCTCGATGGGCATCGTCGCCCTGCACCGCGGCACCAAGCCCCGCGTCGGCCCCGGCACCGAGCCCGGCGCGCCACCGCACCCCCGGTAGGCTGGGCACGTGACTCCGACCGCGCCGGGCTCGCATATCGCGGGCAAGCTGGGCCTCACCGACCGTGTCTTCGGGGGGCCGCGTTCGCGCAAGCTCCAGGCGACGGTCGAGGCGGGCCTCAAGCGCGTCGACAGCGCCCTCGAGCGCGAGCTGCGCGTCACCGACGCGCTCGCCGACGCCACCAGCCGCTACCTCTACGAAGCCGGCGGCAAGCGCGTGCGCCCGATGCTGGCGCTGCTGACCGCGCAGCTCGGCGACGGCATCACCGACGACGTCATCGAAGGCGCCACCGCGCTCGAGATGACGCATCTCGGCTCGCTGTACCACGACGACGTGATGGACGCGGCAGACAAGCGCCGCGGTGTGCCCAGCGCCCACGCGGTGTGGGGCAACAGCGTCGCGATCCTCACCGGCGACCTGCTCTTCTCGCGCGCCAGCCAGATCATGGCCCGCCACGGCGACCGAGCGATCCACCTGCAGGCCGACACGTTCGAGCGCCTCGTGCTGGGGCAGATGCACGAGACCGTCGGCCCTGCCGAAGGCGACGACCCAGTCGAGTTCTACCTCAAGGTGCTGTCCGACAAGACCGGCTCGCTCATCGCGGCGGCGGCGCAGGCGGGCATCATCTTCTCGAACGGCTCCAAGGAGCTCGAGGAGCCCATGATGACGTTCGGCGAGAAGGCCGGCGTCGCCTTCCAGCTCCTGGACGACGTCATCGACCTGTCGGCGGACCCCGACGAGACCGGGAAGGTGCCCGGCACCGACCTGCGTGCCGGCGTCCCGACCATGCCCTACCTCGTGCTCGGACGAAGAACGGACGCCTCGTCCCAAGACCTGCATGCGCGCATCGACGAGGGCGTCGCACGGATCGCCGACGGCGCCGATCCGGCGATCCTCGACGAGCCGCTCGCGCGGCTGCGCGAGCACGAGGCCACCGAAGCCACCCGCGAGCTCGCCCACGCGTGGTCGCAGGAGGCGATCGACGCCCTCGCCCCCGTACCCGACGGGCCCGTGCGCGAAGGGCTCACCCGGTTCGCGCAGGCCGTCGCCGACCGCTCCAGTTAGACACCGACCCTTCCGGTCGCGTTCGCCGCTGCGTTTCGACTCGCTTCGCTCGCTCCACGACCGGTGTTCGAGAGGATCCATATGACCAAGCTCCGGCTGGCGATCGTCGGCGCGGGACCGGCGGGCATCTACGCCGCCGACATCCTGCTCAAGGCCGAACGCAAATTCGACGTCTCGATCGACCTGTTCGAGCAGCTGCCGGCCCCATATGGACTCGTCCGATACGGCGTGGCGCCGGACCATCCGCGCATCAAGGGCATCATCACGGCGCTGCGCGAGGTGCTCGACCGCGGCGACATCCGGCTCTTCGGCAACGTGCGCTTCGGCGAGGACATCACCCTCGAAGACCTGAAGCGCCACTACAACGCGGTGATCTTCGCGACCGGCGCGGTCCGCGACTCCGGTCTGGACATCCCCGGCATCGACGCCCTCGGCTCGTACGGTGCCGCGGACTTCGTCAGCTGGTTCGACGGCCACCCCGACGTTCCCCGCGAGTGGCCGCTGGATGCGGCATCCGTCGCCGTCATCGGCAACGGCAACGTGGCGCTCGACATCTCGCGGATGCTCGCCAAGCACGCCGAGGACCTGCTGCCGACCGAGATCCCCGACAACGTCTACGAGGGCCTCGCCGCGTCGAAGGTCACGGACGTGCACGTGTTCGGCCGCCGAGGGCCGGCGAACGTCAAGTTCACGCCGCTCGAGCTGCGCGAGCTCGGCGAGCTGCGCGACGTCGACATGGTCGTGTACGACGAGGACTTCGACTACGACGAGGCGTCGAAGGCCGCGATCGCGAGCAACAAGCAGGTCATGGTGATCGACCGGGTGCTGCAGTCGTGGCGCAAGCGCGACTCGGTCAACAACGCCGGCGGCACGGCGTCCCGCCGCCTGCACCTGCACTTCTACGCCAAGCCCATCGAGGTGAGGACGGATGCCGAGGGCCGGGTGTCGTCGTTCGTGTACGAGCGCACGCGTCCCGACGGCGAGGGCGGCGTGGTCGGCACCGGCGAGATCCGCGAGGTGCCGATCCAGGCGCTGTACCGCGCGGTCGGGTACTTCGGCTCGCCGCTGCCGGGCGTGCCGTTCGACAAGCGGCACGGCGTGATCCCCAACCGCGAGGGCCAGGTGCTGAGCAAGGACTCGAACCAGCGCGTGAACGGCGTCTACGCGACCGGCTGGATCAAGCGCGGCCCGGTCGGCCTCATCGGCCACACCAAGTCCGACGCGATGGAGACGATCCGCCACCTCATCAACGACCAGGGCACGTGGTGGCAGCCGGCCGACCCCTCGGAGGAGGCGATCCCCGAGCTGCTCGCGTCCCGCGGCGTCGCGTGGACCGACCTCGAGGGGTGGCACCGCCTCGACGAGCACGAGATGGCCCTCGGCTCGCCGCACGAGCGGGCTCGGATCAAGGTCGTGCCGCGCGACGAGATGGTGAGCATCTCGCGCGGCGAGTGATCCGTGGCCGCTGAGCCCGGTCGCTGAGCTGGTCGAAGCGCCCCTAGGCTGAGGCCATGGCCGGGCAGCTCCGACAGTGGGTCCCCGACATCCTCGGGGCCCCGTTCGAGCAGCTGACGCTGCCGCTCGGTGTGGAGGACGACTCGGGACCGCTCGTCGCGACGCTGGTGCGCAGCATCCCGAACCCTCTCACGACGCTGTTCGCGCCGCTGCGCGACGTCGACGTGCTGGCCGTGCACGGCTGGTCTGATTACTTCTTCCAGCGCGAGGTCGCGCAGTTCTGGACGCGGCGTGGCGCGCGCTTCTACGCCCTCGACCTGCGCAGGTACGGGCGCAGCCTGCGCGACGGCGATGCGCCCGGCTACATCGACGAACTCGACGACTACGACGCCGACATCGAGGCGGCGCTCGAGGCGATGGGACAGACGGATGCCGGCACCCGGCGCCGCCTGGTGCTCCTCGGCCATTCGACCGGCGGCCTGACGCTCACGCTGTGGTCCGCCCGGCACCCGGGGCGCGCCGCCGCGCTCGTGCTCAACAGTCCGTGGCTCGAGCTGCAGCTGGGGGCGATCGGCCGTCAGGCCCTTGCGCCGCTCGTCGAGATGCGCGCGCGGCTCGACCCGCGCGGGTCGCAGCCCGCGGTCGACCTGGGCTTCTATACGCGCGCGCAGGCCGAGATCGGCAGTCTTCCGACGGGGGAGGAGCGGGCGGTGTGGCGGCCCGACCGCGGGTTCCCGACCGCCCCGGGATGGCTCGCAGCCGTGCTGGACGGTCATCGCCGGATCGCGCGGGGCGTCGAGGTCGCGTGCCCGGCCCTCGTGCTGCTGTCGGCCGAGTCGACGCCGCCGCTCGCGTGGCGGGACTCGATGACCTCGACCGACACCGTGCTGTGGGTCGACGACATCGCTCGGGCATCCACCCGCATCGGCGATCTCGTGACCATCTCGCGCATCGAGGGCGCCATCCACGACGTGTTCCTGTCCCGGCCCGAGCCCCGCGCGGCAGCGTTCGCGGCGCTGGACGGGTGGCTGCGGGGTTATGTCGCCAAGGGCTGACGGATGTCCCCCGAAGAGGGGACAGCGATGGTTCTACCAATCGGGTTATGCTTCTACACGAGGCGTCCCCAGCGCCTCAGGGAAGGCCCTCCCCAAGATCCTTCCCAATCACGTCGTCTGGTGCCGTTCGCCGGGGGGTGGATGAGCGATTTATCGACGACGACAGGCCCCGGGTGTCCCCAGCACCCGGGGCCTTTGCCTTCCACGGCCGCGTCCACACGTATCACTGCGCCCCGCCCCGGCTCAGGATCAGTGAGCGCCGAGAGCCGTCCTCACTCGGATGGACCGCTCGTCCCGGTGCGGAACGGGAGCAGTCATGACCACCATCGCTCGAACGGCGACGAAGACCTGGACCGGTGCGCAGTCCGCATCGACCGTCCTCATCTCGGTTCCCAGACAGCTGTGGTCGGGTCGCGCGTCGCTCGTCGCGCTGCGCGGAAGCGGATGGGCGCGCGTGCTCGACGGCCGATCGGCCGAGTTCTGGACACGCCCCGCCGAGTTCGCCGACCACCCCACGATGCGGGCGTTCACCGACATGCTCGTCGTCCAGTTCATGTCGGAGGACGATGCGGTCGGGTCGGCGCTGGGCGTCTTCGAATCCCAAGGCGATGTGATGTCGCCGTATCGCCCGGGCATCGCCGAAGTCCTTCGCGCGGCGACGGAATCCGCGTGGATCGGCCGTGGCGGTCCCGGCGAGGGCGTCGTCCACCGTCACGTCGTGATGGAGGGAGCGGAGCCGCCGACCGAGGAGGAGCTCGACCGCTACCTCGACCGCGTCACCGAGGGCCGAGGCGGCGTCGAGCGGCTCTCGCTCGACCCCGATGCCGTCGCACGGCGGGAGCAGTCACGCCGGCAGTGATCCTCGAGCGCGTCAGCGGTAGTTGACGGACGGCATTGAGCGGATTGAGTAGAGTGGGGCGTGGCGGTGATTCGCGGAATTACGCGGATCTCGGGTTGGCTGTGGATGCTCGCGAGAGTCCTGGAATGGGGATTCTGCGGACTTTCTGCGGACTGGACGCGACCTCGCCGGCGCGAGCGACAGCCCAGCCCTAGGCGGTTGCCTCGATTCCGTCCATTGCGTTCATTCCGTTCATTCCGGTCCACGTGCATTCCGGTGAACGTGGACTCCGGTCACGCGCATTCCGGTCAACGCGCCCGGCTTGTCATGCTTCTCCGGGGTGCACGCTCGCTGTTGCACACGTCAATGCGACGCGGCTTGTTCCCTCGGCAAGGCGCGAGCACTGTGTGGACCGTCGAGGCGGGCACCCCAGACTCGCGCCGCTCGACTCCAAGCCCAACCACTTCTTCCACCGCGATGCACGACGTGCGCACCAGCGTCACCAGCGACCCATTCGGGCGAAAATCCGGGCGAGAGGTACAACTTCGATTCTCTTCCTCAGCCGACACGACGTAACGCCGCACTCAGCGCTCGGCGGTGCGCCACGACACCGGATAGTGGTCGGCAGCCACTGGGATATCCAACAGCCATGAGACCGCTTGCGCGAGATACTGTCGTGGCCAGGGCGTCAATGCAGACTCACGCACAAATGAGAACACGCGTGGCGTGCTGGCATCCGGCCCAGTGGCGTTCCGCGCAGTTGCTACGGTCCGACCGGCTGGCTGACCTTCCGCACTCGGGTTCCCTCGGCCGTGACGGGCTTACCCTGTTCGTCAAGCACAGTCAGCTTCCGCAGTGGCCGATCGTGCAGGTTGTCGAGCAGCACGGAATGCGGCTCCTCCGGCTCGAAAAGGTTACCTTCGCCCCATTGCCGTAGAGCAACGAGCACGGTGAAGAGCTCGGCTCCGCGCGGCGTGATCGCGTACTCGTGGTACTGCGTGCCATCCGACGCAGGACGCACCTCGAGAACGCCGTTGTCAACTAGCAGCCTCAGCCGGTCGGCAAGGGTGCTCTTCGGCACCCCGAGGTTTCGCTGAAGCCCTCGAAATCGCGTGATGCCGTCGAAGATGTCGCGAACGATGAGCAGCGTCCACCGGTCACCAAGGATGTCGACCGATCGCGCGACTGGGCATTGCGCCGCGGCCAGAGCACTACGGCTTGAGGTCATCGAACCATTCCAATCATTGAGGTGGTTGCGATTTTAGACCAGTTCACCTACTCTGATCCATGCGGTTCAAAAGTTGGACCGGTATGCCAGGAGCGGAGACAATGATGTCGAATTCTGTCGGACCCGAGGACGACCGGGTGAGCCCCGTTCGAGTCGCTGTGGTGCAGTTCGAACCACGAGTCGGCGTCGAGAACCTCGGCGCCAACGCCGCGGCGGTGGAGGAAAGGATCACCGCAGCCGCGGACAACGGAGCGGACCTGATCGTCCTTCCCGAGCTGGCGACCACCGGCTACGTGTTCCTCAACCGAGCGGAAGCTTTCGCGCACGCTGAGACGGTTCCGGACGGCCCCACCGTCGACATGCTCGAGCGCCTGGCGCGCGCGCGAGGTCTCTACCTCGTTGCGTGCGTAGTCGAGCGCGACGGCGATCGTCTGTTCGACACGGCCGTACTGGTGGGGCCTGAGGGGTACATCGGTCGATACCGGAAGACGCACCTCTGGAACACCGAGAAATTGTGGTTCACACCCGGCGACGAGGGTTACGTCGTCTTCGACACGCCGATCGGGCGAATCGGTCTTCTCGTGTGCTGGGACATCTGGTTCCCCGAGACGGCCCGGATCGTGTCGCAGATGGGCGCCGACATCATCTGCATCCCGACGGGCTGGGTGTGGACACCGCCGCCGCTCTACGATGCCAGCGGCGTCTGCATGGCTGCCCACCTGACGATCACCGCCGCACACGCGAACAACGTCTTCATCGCCACCGCAGACCGCATCGGTGAAGAGCGCGGCGCAGGCTTCATGGGCAACTCGCTGATCGCGAGTACGACCGGTTGGCCCATCGATCGAATCGCCGGCCCAGATGAGGACACGATCATCTACGCCGATGTCGATCTGACCGCGGCTCGCACCGCGCCGATCTGGAATCAGCTGAACGATCTGCATCGCGACCGCCGCACCGATCTCTATGACCAGATGCTCGGCTACCGCGGCGCCTCCCCACTCCCGCGGTGATCTCATGAGCTCCCCCGTGAGCGCTCCTCGACGGAGCGCCGTAAGCCCCGCGGAGATCACGACATTCATCACGGCAGCGGTGGTGCTGGTCACCGCGACGATCTGGACCATGTCGACGCCGATGTGGCAGGGCGACTTCCGCGATGTACGCGGGTTCGTTGCCTGGACGCTGCAATCCGTTGCAGAACCACAGTTCTACGTCGCCGGCGCAGCCGGCACGGGTCTGGTTCTCGGTGGGTGGTTCGCGCACCTTGCCCACAAGGGCGTCCGCCCGTGGCGAGGGTTCCTACAGGCATGTGGCACTGGCATCTGGCCGTCAGTCGCCGGCGTCTCCCTGCTGAGCCTGGCGCTGAGCAATGTTCTCTTCGGATGGACGCTTTCCGGCGGTATGTGGCAACCCCTTTTCGTGTCGCTCGCTTCCGTGGCCCCCGCCATCACCGTCCTCTACGGACCAGGCTGGAAGACATCCGCCACGGCGGTCGTTCTCGGCACGGTGTTGGCGCCGCCGATCGCGTTGGCGCTGGTCAACCTGATGTGCCGGCCTCTCGGATTGCCGCTTGTGATCGGCGTCACGGGGGGTATGGCGATATCAGCTGTACCCGCCTTCCTCCTGTGTCGCGTCTTGCCGTGGCTTCCCGCACCGTGGGCATGGATGCCGACGCCACGAGAGGCCGACGGCGACCGCAGGTCTCGGCGCGGACTGCTGTGGGTCGTGCGGCGCGCCCTGGCCGACTTCTCGGAGGCGCAGTTTTTCGGGAACGAGTGGGCGAGCCTGGCGGTCATAGCGGGCGCCGTTGCGGCGTACCTCATTGCGCCGGCGACGCTCTCGTACGGGTCGGGTCTCTTTCCGGTGATTCTCGCCGCCCAGACGCTCACGGCGGTTGCCGCTGTCATGATCTGGCGCTCACGTTGGGAAAGGGGTTTCTATCCGACCTTCGTCCCGATCGTGTCCACGACCCCGGCCGCGGTCCTCGCGTTCGACGGCGCGTGGATACCAATTCTCGTCGTCGTCGTGCTGGGCGTCCTGATAGCTCCGCCGCTCGCAGCGTGGATCTCTGGACGTCTGCCTGCTGATTTCCATCCCTTCATCGGCAACGTCGCGTCGATGGCCTTCTCGACCCTCGTCCTGGTGCCTCCGGTAGGCCTGATCCTGGGCGGCATCGCATGATCGACACCAGCCTCGAGACCGCTGAAGCCATGTCACGTGCGCTCAGAGCCGGCGACATCACCGCGGCCGCCCTGCTGTCACGTTCCCTGGAACGCATCCGAAAGAACAACGGGCGACTGAACGCGTTCGTGTTGGTCGACACTGCCGGAGCCACCACCGCTGCGCTGGAAGCGGATGCGGAGCTCGCGGCCGGCGTAGACCGTGGCCCGCTCCATGGCGTACCCATCGCTGTCAAGGACATCTTCGACGTTCGAGGATTGCCCACCGGATGCGGTACCGCCGCCGACTTCGGCATTCCTCGTGCTCATGCGGATGCCGATGTCGTCAAGGCACTGCGAGAAGCCGGCGCGGTGATCGTCGGGAAGACGACGATGCACGAGTTCGCCTACGGAGCAACCGGCGACCGCTCCGCGCAGGGCCCGTCCCGCAACCCGGTCGATCCGGCCCGCATGTCCGGCGGAAGCAGCGGTGGCAGCGCCGTCGCCGTCGCGTCGGGAATGGTTCCACTGGCGCTGGGTACCGACACCGCGGGCTCGGTGCGCGTGCCGGCGGCGTTGTGCGGGGTGGTCGGCCTTAAGCCCACCTTGGACGAGCTCTCCACCGACGGCGTCTTTCCGCTCGCTCCATCGCTCGATCACGTCGGCCTGTTCGCACGCACGCCACGGGACGCAAGAGCGCTCTACCGGGCACTGCGACCTCGCGTCGACGAATCCGCTGCACCGGCGTCCGCGAACGGCGTTGCTTGGGTCTCGCCGGAAGTATTCGTCCGAACAGATCCTCGGGTGACGGCCACTGCCTACAACGCGGTCGCAGGCTCGGGTCTGCACATTCGGGAATGCGACGCGCTCGACGGACTTCAGCTGAGAAGCGAGCTCTTCGCCCTCTTCTCCACCATCCAGAGCCACGAGGCATACCGCGTACACGCGAATCATCTGGAGACCGACGCACACCTCATCGACGCCGAGGTCCTTGCTCGCCTTCGAGCAGGCGAGCAAGTGAGCGCGGCGGCGTACGATTCCGCAATCGCAGGGCGTGCCCGCTTCTGCGACCTCGTTGACCGTCTTCTCGGCGAGGCAGACGTGATCGCCCTGCCCACCGTGCCGGTCGCAGCGCCGCTGATCGGCGAGCGAGCGCTGCAGGTCGCTGGCGAAGCGTTGGAAGTCCGAGCCACTCTTCTCGCTCTCACCAGCCCCTGGAATCTCGCAGGAGTGCCGGCACTCTCCGTTCCCGCCGGCACGGTCGACGACCTCCCAGTCGGAGTGCAACTCGTCACCCGTCCTGGGAAGGAAGATCTGCTGTTCGATGTCGCGCGGGCAATCACCGCGCCAACAGAAGGGTGAAGAACATGCCATCCATTCAGGTCGACCTACCGCTGACGGCTACTGTCAGCGAGAAGCAGGAGCTAGCACGCCGATTCGGGCGGATCTACGCTGACATCATGCAGGTGAACGCGGATCTGCTCACCGTGTCCGTGCACGATGTCGGAGAGGGCGGCGTTTGGCGATGCCACCAAGAGACAGACCCCACCCCGTCGGCACTCATCATGTGCGATATTCGACAAGGCCGTTCGGTGGAAACGCGGGCGACATTGGCTGCAGCCCTCATCACAACATGTGCCGAGCTGTTTCCGCTCGACGACACCTGGCTGAAGGTTGAATTCACCCAGCACACCGGCGACGAGATGTACCACCCGCACCTTGGTGGCTTCAACAAGGACTGGAGTGGAGACGAACGGGATGGCTAACCGTTGTCGCAATGACATGCCCGGGGAGCTAGGACGTGTCTCCCAAAGACAGACGCAGCCGCATCGGTAACCTGGAGGTATGGCGAAGAAGATCGGACTCGCGCTCAGCGGCATCCTCCTGATTGGGCTCTTCCTTGCCTGGATGCTGTTCAAGGGGACCAGCGCGATTCAAGCGTGGATCGATCCGAACCCGCTGCTCGGCTTTGTTGCCTGGGGAATCGCATGGCTCTGCGTCCTTGGCGGAGCCGCTCTCCTCGCGCGAGTTGTGTTCCGTCGGGAGCCTGATCCGGCTGACGAGATTGATTAGCCGGTGAGGGCGGGGCTCGTCACATGAATGCCTTCAGCCAGACGGTGATCGCCCGCAACACGACACCGCCACGATAAGTGAGCGAGAGCTTGTCATAGCGGGTTGCGTTCCGCGCCACTGCTTGATTTCGTTGAAGCTTCGCGCGACGACGTCGCGGCCCTTGTAATCGTCTTGGTCGTAGCTGACAGGTCGGCCGACTCTCGCGCCGCGACGCTTACGGTGCCCCCGCTGATCTGCGGGTTCCGGGATGACCGCGACGATTCCGCGGATACGAAGATGTTGACGGATTACGCGAGAAGAACACGCCTTGTCGCCTCGCACCCGGTCGGGTCGTGAGCGGGGCCTCCCAGGGCCGCGCCGTGCGACACGCAGATGCCCCATCAAGATGGGGAACATGGGAGAGTCGCCCGCCTGCCCGGCTCCGACTAGGACCACGAGCGGCCAACCCCGGCCGTCTACAAGTTCATGGATCTTTGTGCTCAGCCCGCCACGGGAGCGTCCGACCCCGTGATCAGACGGTTCCTCGCGCAGATTCTTGTAACTCGATAGTGCCCCCTATGTCGCGCGGAAGGTTCGTCGCGTGCTGATGAGCGCGGTTGACCGTCGAATCGACGCTGACAGCCCAGTCGATCTCGGACACGAGTCCGCTTCAGAGAGCAACTCGGCATGAATCCGGTCCCACGTGCCGTCACCGGAGTAGCGGCGGTGTCGCTTCCACAATGTCTGCCACGGCCCGAATGCGCTCGGCACGTCCCGCCAGGGCGCCCCGACTCGATACCGCCAGATAATCCCTTCGATCACCTGGCGATCATCTCGAAACGGCCGTCCCCGACGCCCCGCCGAAGAGGGCAGTAACGGCCGAACTCAACCCCACTGGGCGTCCGTCAATACCGCTTCGCGAGCCACTCGCAAATCATCCCGCTGCGCCGGCCCACATGAAGGAGACACGCCCTAGACGGTATGTAGTGGCCGGCTCTGTTGAGGGGGTCCCGGGATTGGGCCTCACACAAAGCTCGTGGATTACCGGGCGGAGGTGGTCTGCCCGGTCAGTTCAAAGGCGATGCGAGCTGACGACCATGTGCGCGCGCGGCGGAGCTCCTCGACCTTGGCCACGATCTCCCGGGAGCTGCGGTCGGCAGCGTATCTCTGCCGCGACGTGGCTGATCGGGCGGGTTCTGCAGCGCTCAACGAAGGCGTCGAAGACCTTCGACAGAGCGTGGCGCGTTCGAGTGAGTCATGACGCGCCGTCGCTTGCCTGGTTGACGGCTTTGCGGAGTTGAGCGGCTGTCAGGAGGGCAAGTCCAGTGACAGCCGTAAGTGCGAGGAAAGCGACAGAGAACGCAGCGGCCGCGCCGATGTGGGAGAGACTGAGCGCCTCGTGGCCGGCGGCTTGAAGGGCCGAGAGCAGGGCGCCGAACACTACTGGGCCCGTGCCCGCGCCGAGGAACTGCGCGCCCTGGAAGATGCCGACGCCGACGCCGATCTGGTCGGATGGCAGGAGCTGGCTGGCTGCGCTGGTGGTGGCTGTGACGACGAGGGCGAAGCCAGCACCGAGCACAAGGACCGCGAGCCCCGCCACCCACGGTGACATCCCAGCGGTCGCCGACAACAGGAGGGCCGCCGCAGCGATGAGTGTGAGACCAGCAAGACTGATGCTGCCCGCGTTCACGCCGCGCTGTACGAGTCGCCCGGCCAGCGGTGCGGTCACCGCGAGGGCCAGCCCACCGGGGATCATCACCAGGCTGCCTTCGCCGGGGGTCAGGCCGTTGACCTCGATCACCAGAATCGGGACCAGTACCAGGATGGCGAGGTTGACCGTCATGGCGAGGAATATCCCCGCGACCGCGGCCACGTAACCTCGATTACCGAACAGCGCGGGCGGGACGAATGGATACGCCGTCGCACCAGTGCGCCATCCGAACAGGACCGCGGCGATCAGCCCGGCCAGCATGCCTCCCCATGAGGCCGGAGAACCGAAGCCCGACGTTATCGACTGAGTGAACCCGAACAGCACCAAGCCTGCGGCCGCCCCGAGCAACAGGCCGCCGAGTAGATCGAACGGGCGCCGGTTGTCGGGGGCGTGGCCCGGGATGACTCGCCGGATCGCCGGGATTAGGACGAGAGCGGCGGCGGTCATTAGCCAGAACAGCGAAGGCCAGCCCAGCATCTGGCCGAAGACGCCGCCCACCACTGGACCGGCCGCAGCGCCGACGCCACCGGCCGCACCGAGAAAACCGATCGCGACAGGAGCCCTATCCCCGGGGGCGAGGCTTGCGGCGGCGACGATCGCGAGCACCGGGATGGCTGCCCCTCCCGCGCCCATCAGCATCCGCCCCGCGACCAGTACAACGATGTTCGGGGCCAACGCACTCAGCAGGCTTCCGGCGGCGAACATCGCCAGCGCGATGGTGAAGAGCTTCCGGGTGCTGAAGCGGTCGGCGAACCGGCCATAGATCGGGATTCCGACCGAGCAGACCAGCAGAAAGCCGGTCACGACCCATGCCACTTGCGCCGTCGAGGCGGTGAACTGTTCGGCGATGAGTGGGAGGACGAGGGAGACCATGTCGGCCGCGATTGGGACCAGCAGCATGGCCGGAACCAACACCGCAAGCAGCTGCGGAAAGGAAACCGTGCTCGTCTCCGGTGCCGGTGAGTCGTTCATCAATAGGCCTCCAATCGTCGAAACAATGGCAACTGTGACTGCGCTGGTGACAGTTAATACCGCGCAGATCGTCGACCCGGCACTGAACCCGGGCCCGGGCTGGGCTACGTGGCGGTATCCGCGCCGGAAGGCTCGCGTTGATGGATCCGGTGCAGGATTGCGGCGATGCTCGTCGCGGCCAACCGAGCCTCCATCGCCTGCTGGGCGGCGAAGAACTCGTCCTCCAGCAGGGGTTGCATGTGTCGCCCGATCACGCAGTTTTGGTTGGGTGGATGGGCGTGGGTGGGCAGCACGGTGGGGTCGTCCTCGACGGCGGCGTAGACATCGAGGAGGGTGATCTCCTCGGCGGGCCTGGCGAGCTGCCATCCCCCGCCGCTGCCCTCCAGAGCGGTCACCAAACCTCTATCCCGCAGCAGACCGAGGACGCGCCGGACCAGGACTGGGTTGCTCTCCAGGCTTTCTGCGATCTTCGCCGAGGACTGCACGCCACCGGCCTCCCAGTAGGCGAGGAAGGTGAGGGCGTGCACACCGACCGCGGCGCGGGTGCTGACTGCCATCAAAACCTCCGCAACCCCGCGTAAGGAACGCCGATCATTCTTGAACCCCGATCATCGAGAACCCCCCGGCGCTGCGTTGCCCAATGTCTCATGGGTGAGATCCAAGAGTCGACGTGTGCCCTTAGCCTCACACCGGCCTAGCGTAAGGACCCGACCACCCGCGCGCAGACACGAGACCGCCAACGCTCGGCCGATCCCGTCAGTGCCACCCTTGACCACGGTGTTTCGCACATTTACGCCTTTCGGTGACCGCGATCAACAACTGCAACAATAGTAGTTGCAGTTTCCGAACCACGCAAACGAGGTGAGCGCGTCACTAACGTACTGACCCGCAACATCTAGGCCTCGAGCATCGCCAGATCTGACTCTCTAGCCAGGGCGGAGTGCTTCCGTTCTTCGCAAGCCGGACTCGAGTGCCCCGGGCCTGCGGCAAATATTTGATCAGGTCAGTGGAGTTGGCGATGAATCTTCGATGACTCTGTTGAGCTCGCTGGGGAGGCGTCCGAAGGTGCATCCAGCCGACCTCGGCTGCGGTTCAGGGCGGAGAGGCCGAGCCATGTTGCTGCGGGTGTGGCGAGAAGCGTCACGGCAACCAGTGTGATGTTGATGGTCGCGTCCTGGGCCAGGAGAAGCAACGTCGGACCCTGCACTGCCGCCGTGGAGCAGCCGATCCATCCCAGAACCCATCGCACGCGCGGCCGCGAGGCCTCCGTTTTGAGGAGCGCAGCGCAGCCCATGACGCTGAGAAGTGCGACGACGACCAGCACGGTACGTTGCGCAAGGGAATCCCACCCGGCGAGGCCGCGTGAGGATGGACCCAACGCCCAGACCAGCACCAACGCTGAGAATGAGCCGATTGCAGCGGCCGGGAGAGCGCGCCCCAATACTGGCTGCGGTGGTCGCGGGGCGGCAGCCAAGAGTGCCCGCCAGCGACGGTGGGCATAGTCGGCGAACAACAGCGCAAGCGCGAGGCCGTAAATTGCAAAGCCGCCGTACACAACAGCGAAGACGGCCGGCATCAGGTCGCCCTCCCCTCCAGAGGTCACCAAACCTGTGACAACGGCCTGCAACAGCAGTCCCATCGGAAGGCCGAGCGCAATAGGCGCAAGGGCTCCGGTTGCCGCGGCCGCCGGTAGGACCAGGAACCACCATGGCAGACGCTCGCCCCAGCGCTGAGCAAGGGCCAGCACAAGGATGACGCCAACACCGGCAAGACCGACGGTGACGATATTGCCGATCTCCATCCGAGCATCCTGCATGTGGGAGGTGTTTGCACCCGGAACCATCCCGATGTCCGAACCGCTGAGCCAGAGAACCTTTAGCCCTACGTAGGGGAGGAGGCTGAGTGCCGCTATCACCATGACGATCCGGCGAATAGCCGGCGACAGCATTCCATGTTGTTTAGGTCGACGCCTAGTCACGTCTTGTCATCCTTCGGTTCCGCCCGAGACGTTCATCTGCGTGCCCTCTAGTATGCGATGGCAACCCCTCGCTATTCGTCCATTTCGATCCTCGGTGTCTCCGCGCATCGGACCGGTTGCCGCTTCGGCAAGCGGATCGACCGCGCACGGTACGCTCATCACGAGTCCCTATTCGATCCCTTCTTGCTTGCCAGCGCGCCGCGACCGGTGGTCTACCGGTCGTTTTGGATGGCAGGCCGCAACGGCTGTCCCAGCACTCCATCCTTCGGGCAGCGGTCGCCGGGCAGTCCTATTGGCCGTGAGGGACGGCAATCTTGGGCAGTTCGGGGAACATGATTCGGGCGTGGTCGATGATGCACTTCTCGGCTTCAGCGCGTTGCCGACCCCCGTCTTTGAGGGGTTCTCCGACGAAGTCGGCAACGTCCTCCGCTTCAGCCGAGATGCTGTAACCCTTTCTCTCCATGCAGTTGGCAACTACGTCCGCGAGGTCGGGGTCCATCCAAGTACTTTTCAGCGAAGCCGCCACTACCACCGGAGCCCATTGACCGTCACATGCGTCGAGTTGATGTGCGGTCTTGCCTGCCGCAGTTCGAGCTTCTTCCGGGTAGGCCCACTCGAGGGTGAGATTGTCGACCGGACTCAGGACCGGCGCGGGAAGGGTGATTCCGGCTGCCGAGTAGCACTCCTGATAGCGGCGTGACGCTTCGTAGTACTCGATCACTGTCAACTCACCGTCAGAAAGTGCAGCAGCGTTCTCTTCCGAGCCCGCCGCCCTTGCCGCGTCCGCTGCCGACCGGACATCCGCACTCAGGTCAGCTTGCTGGCCAGCTGAGCAGCCGAGGAAGAGCAGCATGCCAACACTAAGGATGCCTAAAGGCACGACAGCGCGAAATCTCATGTTCCCAAGTCTCTCCACGTGTGTGCCGCCCTATGCGCGACGAGGTGCAGACCAGACCGGATCCCTCTGCGCCGCGGCAGGCGCGGGCTCGGTACGGATCCGGAGCCCTCGACCAGCGCGGCGACGCCCAAACCACGCTCAGGGCAGCGGGCGCAGCTGCTCGATGATCCGGTTGAAGTCTTCACCGCCGTGACCCGCGTCGATCTCGCGGCGCACGAGAGCGGCGACCATGTCGATCGGGACGGCGTCGACGTTAAGCTCGCGACTCGCTCGAGCGATGGTCCCGAGGGCAGTGCGAGTCCAATCGAGGGTCTGCAGAGGAGTCTCGTATGTGCGGCCGTCGACTGTGATTGCGGTAGCGGGGAAGGATGCGGTCATTGCGGAAAGAAAGGGAGCGGCGCGTTTGGCGAACTCGGCAGCCGTGATGCCCGCGGACTGGACCATCGCCGCCCCGTGGAGAAAGCCGGCGAACAAGGGATACATTCCAGCGAGAATCGCGAGATCAAACAGCGACGCCAGACCCGCGTCCTCCCCGTCATATGTGCTCGTCGCCCAAAGGTCCAAAGTCGGGCGGTGCTCGTCAAATACGGCCTGCGATCCGCTATAGAGAATGTGGCTGCCCGGTCCGCCGATCATCGGTGGTGTCGCCATAATGGCCCCATCGAGATATGCAATGCCGTGCCGCCCGGCCCACCCCGCTAGCTCCCGAGCCTCATCTGGCGTCGTTGTTGTGAGGTTGACGACGGTCCTTCCGCTCAGGCGTTCGACCAACGGATCGAGTGTTTGGTGCACCGATGCGAAATCGAAGAGGCAAACGAAGACCGGGCCGCCGGCGCCTACCGCTTCGCCTACGGTCACGGCTTCAGATGCCCCCCGCTCCACGAGGCGGTCTGCGCGCCCTGGTGTTCGGTTCCAAACCGTTACAGTTTTGCCCGCATCCAGTGCAGTCGAGGCGAGGGCGTGCCCCATCGCGCCAAGTCCGAGCAAGCTGCCAATGTGCGGAGTAGATGCCATATTCACGTTCCTTGAGCTGTAACGGGTGATGGATCCATGTTGTACATGGCCATCGAAACTCGGAAGTACCCACTATTTTCTGCGCTACGTACCTTTTGGTAAGTAGGGTGGAGGGATGAAGGAGTCTCCGCGCACCGGCCCATATATCTGCGGTATCGACGCCGCGATGGATGTGATTGGCGGCAAGTGGAAGGGGTTGATCCTCTGGGAGCTCGACGCTCATGGCACGCGGCGCTTCGCCGAATTGAGGCGAGGCCTGCCGGGGGTGAGCGAGAAGATGCTGACACAGCACCTCCGCGAGATGGAGAGCGACGGACTGCTTATCCGCACCGTGTTCGCGGAAGTACCGCCACGTGTGGAATACCGCCTCACCGACCACGGCCGAACCCTCAACCAGGCGTTGCAACCGCTCGGCCAGTGGGGGATTGGCCGGATTGCACGAGAACGCTCCGAGCTCATCGAACACGCTGAAGCCCTCAGCCTCCCGCGCCCGCGCTGACACACCTCAGCAGTGCGCGTTCACGGACATCTGAGAGATGCTTGCCTCACCGCATTGCTCAGAGTGCACGGCAGCACCGTGCCAGCCTGGCGTGAGTAGCCGGGCTATGAGAAAGACCGCTCGTGATGATCGACGCCAGATCCTGATCAGCGTCGAGCGCAGTGCCGGAGGCGAGCAGCCTGTGAATGACCAGCGCCTCGCAACTGCGTAGCGCGTCGGCACACGCCTGCTGGATTCCGGACTCAATGCCACCGGCCGCGATCCGGCGTTGGCCAGCCGGCCGCGCCAGCTTTCTACAGCGTCCTCGCGAAGTACGTGAGAAGCACCTTCCGATACTTGAGGTGGTGACCGGGCGAAAGGAGTATCGCGGAGGGGATCCAGGCTTTGCGGCCATCTCCTACCAGATCGGCATGGTGATGTTCTGGACCTCGATACTGAGCTACTGGCAGGCAATCGCACTCGCCCGGGCGAACGGCCTCACGGGGGCCGACATCCTTCCGCGCGCGACCGGTACCGTGAATTCCCTTCCTGGCCTCTTGGTGTTCTATCCCAAACGAATTGACCGCGGCGAGCACTCCGGGGACGTGGACCGCCTGCCTATGGGGTGGCCACCGTCAGCATGTCCTGCACAACAAACGTTGATGCGGGCGTCAGCACGCTCCTCCCGGCAACGGTCGGTGACCTCCTCCAACGCGGAATGGATGCCGGCCGCGGGTGCGACAGCTCCTCCACCTCTGTCGGGCTGATCGACACGCCGGCCGACAGGTACAGGTTGAGCCCTGGAAGTAGTGGACAAACCCTGGCAGAGCGAGAGCCGTGGCTTGCCACTTGACACGACCGCTGCTCTCTTTGCAGGCTCGGACTTCGTTCGGCGATGGTTGGACATCGTCGCCGCACGCCTCGGGTCACAAACGATCGTGCAGATCGTCAGAGGTTCCAACCGCCGCGAACCTGGCGCGACTGGGCTCACTAGGACGGTCAGTGCCCCGAGCTCACCACACAGCGCCGGAACGTGGGGATGCAACGGTGTAGTCGCTGACGTGCCTGGTGAATATCTCGGTCCCAAGGCGGCGAGCGGCACCAAGTGGGTCCGTGGGGTCGTTCACGATCTCGCCGCGCCGGTTACCAACGCCGTGGACGACGTCGACGAAGTCTTGTTGCAGATAGCGTGACATCTCCTGAAGCTGTGTCTTCACGCCAGCCAGTAGTCCTGGATAGCGCTCCTCACTCGAGATTAGAAGCGCTGACCGTTGGCCCTTGAGAGCTTCGATCACCTCAGTTGACCGCGGATACCCCGCGCTCACATAGCAGACCAAACGGTCGAAAAAGTTCTTGAGGCTGGCGGCGACGCCGTAGAAGTAGAGGGGGGTTACATAGACAACGGCGTCGGCGGGAAGAAGGGCTTCGTGAATCACCTTCTCGTACAAATCCTCGATTGTGCATAGCCCGTCCGAGCCGCGGCAGGCGCGGCAGTCTCGTAAGAATCCGCCCGCGGTGGTCCCGTTCAGATCGACCATCTCCACACGGTGCCCTTTGCTCAGCGCGCCCTCCCGAAACGACACAGCGAGCTTCATCGAGTTTCCATCGGGGCGGGGGCTTGCTGCCAGCATCGCGATCTTCACAAGTCTATGCTTTCCGAGATTTGACGAGCTCGGAAGTACGGTCATCCGGGGCACATACTGGCCTTATGTATAGTGCCTGTATGAGCACGACGCCCGAGATTTGTACGGTTGAGGTCGCCGTCGCGATCGTAGGCGGTAAGTGGAAGCTCGCAGCAGTGAAGGTCCTTCTTGAAGGCACTCACCGATTCAACGAACTGCATCGCAGACTGCCTGGCGTCACTCCACGCATGCTCGCTCGCCAGCTTCGAGAGCTGGAAAGTGACGGACTCATCCATCGCGAGGTGTACGCGGAAGTGCCACCCCGCGTGGAGTACTCGCTCACGCCACTGGGAGTCTCGCTCCGCGAGATCGTGCATCTCATGGAGGGCTGGGGCCATCTCTTCAACTCCGCACGTCGGGGAAGCGCAGCGCCGCGGACTCTTGATTGATTGAGCGCTGACAAACGCGCTTCATCGCGCGATCTAGGTGCCCATCAGCCTGCTGCGCGCGCAGCGGATCGTCGTACGAGGGTTGATTGCTCCATGGCGTAGCCCCGATGCAAGAGAGCGACGACTCTGCGTTCGTCCCAGAGTCCGATCGGCAATCCGGTCGACACGGATCTCGGGGCTCCATGAATACACCACCGCACCGGGCGACTTCCTCGCTCAGATCCGGCGCTGATGGACCGAGTGATTTGCTGAACCCGTGAGCGGTCAGCTGCGGCCTTAGATTTGCATGGTGACGCCCGCGAGGACGTTAGCATCCGGCCAGATCACCAACTCGACATCCCAGGGCGCCCCCATCCTCATCGAGCATCTGAACGGATACGACGCTCGGCTGGCTGTCCTCACCCCTACCAAGAGAGCCTCACGCCAAAGCCTCATCGAGGCGTCCACGGAAGGCACGGAAGAGCAGCGCGACGTAGGGCGTACGCTGGATCTCGCTAGAGAGGCATGGGGTTTATGGCGATTAGCAAATACGGCGACGGCGAGGTTCTAGTTGGCGGCGCAGCGAACGCTGGACGGATATTCCGGCACGGTGATACAGTCCGCCGACCACTGCCTCCAAATGCAGCGACATTGCATGCGCTGCTACGCCACCTCCGGGCAACCTCGACGGTTGAAGCGCCGCTGCCCAGGGGCATTGAGGGAGATCGAGAAATCGTGGAGTTCGTTCACGGCGATGTGGCGCTCGCCCCTTTCCCTGCGTGGGCGAACACTGACAAGGCGCTCGTAACGGTGGCGGTTCTGCTGCGCCAACTCCACGATGCCACCGCTTCATGGACTCCCCCCAAGAACGCAACCTGGTCCACGGCGTTCGCCGACCCTGAAGGCGGCACCATCATCTGCCACAACGACGTATGTGTTGAAAACGTCGTGTTCCGTGACGGCGCGGCGGCAGCGCTCATTGACTTCGACTTCGCCGCCCCCGGTCGGCGGATTTGGGATGTGGTGATGGCGGCGCGGTACTGGATTCCGCTCACCGCCCCGGACATGCGGGCGGCTGTTGACCGCGGCATCCAGGACCCAATCGCCCGTCTGCGCACCTTCATCGACGCATACAACCTCGAAGACGCCGAACGGCCGAGCATCGTAGAAGTGCTCCTTCAAGCAGAAGACGTCGCTCGGCGCTACGTCGAAAAACAGGCATCAAAAGGAGAGCCGGGCTTCGTTGCGGTGTGGGATGAGGATGCCCGCGTACGCTTCGACCGCAAGCTCGCGTGGATCGACCGAAACGCTACGGTGATCACCGAGGCGATGGTTCCACCAACAACCTCGACGACTAGTGAAACGTCGCGGCCCGAATCTGGTGTTTGAGCGGCTCTAGAAGCTCCGGAGACGCGCGCTGGAAAGAGCGCCTTCGAAGGGCTAGCTGCGGAGCGCTCGGGAGATGTTGTCAGCCTTGCCGCGGAGATAAGCCCGAGCCACTACCGGGAAGAGGAGCTTCCTACCCGACCGTAAGAACCAGTACGTGAGGGGCTTTGAGGCCGGCGGCGTCGCGTTGCGCACGAATGTGAGATTGACGTCGGTACCGGCCGTCTTTGGCGAGAGAGTAACCCGAAGGCTCGGAGTCGCTGGCATTCCTGTGCCCGTGAACGAACGTTCCCACTGGATGAGGTGGGGCGGCTCAAACCGGCTGACAATGTACTCCGCGATCATGAGGCGCGATTTGACGTTTCTCGGCTTCCCGGCCAAGTCCCGCGTTCGTGCGTATGCCCGAGTCACACCAGAGTCGGTGATCTCGGCTCGTTCGAATTCGAAGGAGTTCCATTCCACCCATCGGTCCGGGTCTGAGACGAGCGCCCATACCTGGTCGAGCGGGGAGGCGACAAAGCGACGGTAATCAGGCGGTCGCTCGTTCTGCGCGGGATCTTCGATTGGGTTGCCAACGACCGACGCAAGCGAGTAGGGGCTGACGGCGAGTTCCCTCAGGACTTCTCGAATGTGCCCCGAGGGTTCGCCGACCAGCGCCTCGAGGAGTGCAACGTCCTGCTCAGGACGGTTGGCAGCATCCTCAAGCATTTTGCGCACTCCGTCTCGGTACACGAGCCCACCACGGGGGGATTGCGCTCTCAGCCGCCCGACTCGATGAAGGGCCACGTCGCGATATCGGCAATTTGACGCCGCGAGCGATGTCGACCGACGACGCACCCGCGAACAAGCGGGTTTCCCGCAATGCACGCAGGCACCAACAGCAATTGTTAGTGGCGAATGACTATCGATGACAGTAGCCTCATGACATGAGAGGTGGGCTCGAACGGTGGAAGCGGGGGAGTGACTCCCGCGGTGTTCGGCAAGCCATCGGCTACGCCCTTGGTGGTACTTGCGATGCTCACCTTCAGCCCGCGGAAGGGGTGGGAGCGCTTGGCGCGTACAGCGAGACCGATCAACACGCGACGGCCGCGAGGTTCGTCGTAGAAGACGGCGAGATCCGTTCTGACGAGTTGTCGGCGGGTGGGCTTCGGCTCTGGCTGACCGGTCATGACCCGCAAACTGGGGCGGAGCGGGGTGTGGTCAGGTACCGCGATACTTCTTTGTCGCGCGTGCGGCGACCACGCGTGGACCTTTCATCTGCATCTGCGCGAACTGCTCGCTGACGCCGTAGGCGTGCGCGATCTGGGCGTTGGTCCACTTCGCGTATGCGGCCTTGAAAGCCGCGGCATCAGGGACCAGCAGCTCACCGGTCATAAAGGTCGCCTCCTTCTCCTTCGTCGGGTCGAAGAGCCGCGCGTGGTCGCCACCCATCAGAGTCGCATCGATTGCGTGCTCCAGCAGGTGATGCCCGAGCTCGTGGGCGACGCTGGCCCGACGGCGCACGTTGGTGTGGGCATCGTTGTCGATGATGATGCTTCGCTGCGAGCTCCGCTTAGCAACCGCGCTCTGCCGCGACTGCGCCACCGGCGTCCGCTTGTTGTGCTGATTGTCGGGCAAAGCTCGAAACCGGCTGTGGAGGTGCGACGTTGTGCCGCGCTCAGCCCTGCGAGTCTGCGAACGCGTCCGCGATGAACTTCTCGACATCCGACTCTCGCCAGCACCGACTGCCGGCGATCATGGCTGACTTCGGCGCCGAGCCTGTGTGCAGCATCCACCTCAACTGCGCAGGAGTGCGTCGGAGGCGCTCGGCTACTTCGTCCAGGAACAGAATGCGATCCATGTCTCACCCGCCTTGCTAGTTGAAGTCAACTGGACAGCTTAGTGAACAACATTCTCTAGTCGCTGACAATAGCGATGCGTAGTAGCATCCGAATCATGGCGACAGACGAACAGATCGGCGCGAACCTCATCCGCATCAGAAACGGCATGAGCCAGAAGGGTCTCGCCGACGCCATGCGGGCACGCGGCTTCAAGTGGTCACAGGCGACGGTGTGGGCGGTCGAGAAGGGCGAGCGACCCCTGCGCCTCACCGAAGCGGAAGGCCTCGGTGCAGTGCTGGCTATCAATCCTGATCTCCTCCTCGCGACCTCGGAGGAGTTGGACCTCCACGCCGACGTCGTCGACTTCGCCAACCTCCTCGACGAGATCGCCGAACTCGTCGATGTGGCGTTCAATGCTCAGCTGAGGCTCGCCCGTGCCATCGACGACCGACCGGAGTCCGAACGACCGAAAGACTCACTCACGATCGTCACCCGAAGCGCAATCGACGCAGCGTTGGACGGGCTCGCCCGCGCGGAGGCGAACCACCGCGGCATCAGTGAGGCAGGAGGCTGGTTGACCAGAACCCACGCCGCCTCCACCGTCCACACCGACGCCTTCCTTGCGCGCATACGCGAGGAGCTGGAGGCGGCCAAGCGCGCCCGAGGTGACCGAGCCGAAGGACAAGACGATGGCGTCGATCAAGCAGAGAGCTGACGGCGTCTGGCGAGCCCGCTATCGCGACGACGCCGGGCGCGAACACGCGCGCCACTTCACCCTCAAACGCGACGCTCAGCGGTGGCTCGACGAGATCGCTGCGGCCGTCGTCACCGGGCAGTACGTCGATCCCAAAGCGGGGCGCATCACCTGGGACGAATGGACCACGCGATGGATGGAGCGACAGTCCTGGGCGATGGGAACTCATGAGGCCGCTGCCGTAGCTGTTCAGAGCGTCCCATGGCGCGACAGCCCCATCGCCAGCGTCGAGTCGTCGCAGGTCCAAGCTTGGGTGGCCGCCGAGTCGAAGCGCGGGCTTGCGGCATCGACCATCAAGACGCGCCTCAACTACGTGCAGATGTCATTTCGCGCCGCTGTCGCCGACAAGGTCATCGCCTCCAGCCCAGCCGTCGGCATCAAAGCACCGCGGGGTCGAAAGGCCGAAGCCGCCATGCGGATCATGTCGGCGGAGGAGGTCAACGCCGCGCTGGAAGCGGCCGGCGACTTTCGCGGCTTCGTCGAGGTTTGCGTCTTCGCAGGCCTCCGCCTGGGCGAAGCCGCGGGGCTGCAGCTTCGTGACGTGAACTTCCTCGGACGGTCCATCACCGTGGCCCGTCAGGTGCAGGGCGCCACGAACAAGAGCGCTCAGATCGTGCCGCCCAAGTAACGAGTCGGAGCGCACTGTCTACGTCCCCGACGAGCTCATGGCATCACTTGCCGCGCACATCCGACGCCAGAGCATCACCGCCCACGATGAGCAGCCTTTCGTCACCCCGCTCGGCCGGCTCTGGCACCGGAACAACGCGGCGGAGGAGTGGCGCCGAATTCGCGAGACCGCCGAGCTCTCCGACGAGGTCACCCTCCACACCCTCCGGCACACGTTCGCATCGAATTTGATCGCGCGGGAATGCGACGTCGTGACCGTGCAACGCGCCCTGGGCCACTCCACTCCGTCCATCACGCTGAACGTCTACAGCCACCTCTGGCCGTCCGCCGAGGACAAGACCAGGTCTGCAATCGCGTCCTTCATGACGGAAACCCGCAATTCTGCGGACTCTGTGCGGACTGAATCAAAAAACCCCAGGTCAGAGGCTGGCGTCAGCGGTAGTTGACGAACTGCAAGTCGACGTCGAGGTCGGCGGCCTTCAGCAGGCGCTGCACCTCCTGGAGGTCGTCGCGGGACTTCGACTGCACGCGCAGCTCGTCGCCCTGGATCTGCGACTTCACCGACTTCGGGCCCTCGTCGCGGATGATCTTCGAGATCTTCTTCGCGTTCTCGGACGAGATGCCGTCCTTGATCGTCGACGTGATCCGGTACTCCTTGCCGCTGGCGACGGGCTCGCCGGACTCCAGGCTCTTCAGCGAGATGCCGCGCTTGATGAGCTTGGACTGGAACACGTCGAGCACGGCCTTCGCGCGCTCCTCCGAGTTGGCCTTGATGAGCACGGCCTCGCCGCTCCACTCGATCGAGGCGCCGGTGCCCTTGAAGTCGTAGCGCTGCTCGACCTCCTTGCGGGCCTGGTTGAGCGCGTTGTCGGCCTCCTGGTGGTCGACCTTGCTGACGATGTCGAAGGAGGAATCTGCCATGCGCGGCAGTCTATCCGCGTGCCACGCCAGATGCGGGGGACGGATGCCGCGGCTGCGGTCGTCGCCAGAACTCTCGACTGCCTACTTGTCGGCGGGGAACACCCAGGTGTGAACGGCTGGGTCGTAATGCTCGGCGCCCTTGGGCAACACGGCCCCGGGTTCGCCGAACCAAGCGCGGTAGTCGTTCGGGCAGCCCTCGGTGCCGCTACACATGAATCCTTCCGGGTAGACGATCCAGACCGTGCCGTCGCGCGCCCACTCGGGAAGCTCGGTCAACGGCGTCTCAGTCACGTTGCCCGAAGTGGGCGTCGGCACGGGGTCGGCCACAGGTGCTGGCGAGGACTCGCTGAGCTTGGAGGGAGACACGCACGCCGCGAGTGCCGCGACCGCGAGCGCGAGGCCCGCCAGTGCCGCGGTCGTCCTCGGGGCGAGATTCATGTTGGTCAGCTTGGCATGGCGCGCTGGTCCTACTCCAGTCGGCTCAGTCGTGACGTACGTGCGCCGGCTACTGGGTGAGGTCGCCGACGAGACCCCGGCAGATCCCGCTCTCGGACGCGAGATCGTGGTCCCTGATCGGTTCTGATCGTGGCGAGGTTCACGCTGGACAGTTTCGCATCGCCGCAGCCGCCGCGAGACGCGACGTGCACCGTGCAAGCGGTTCCACGACGAGGGTTAGATCACGGCCGCGTATCGAAATGTGGCGCCGTGTTGCCAGATGAGCTGGCCTGGGTCACAATGTAAGCGCTTGCAGTTTCACTGCGAGCCGAAGAACGACCTTCAACGGTGCGCTGCGCCGGCCAAGGTCGGTCGGATTCCATCAGCACTTCAGAGAGGCACACACCGATGAAGGTGAACAAGAAGGGCGTGCTGGCGATCAGCGCGCTCATCGCGGGCGGCGCGCTCGTGCTCTCCGGCTGCGCAGGCGGCGGCGGAGACAACGGCGACAACGGCGGCGACGACAACTCGACCCCCATCACCGTCTGGGTCGACATCGAGCGCAAGCCTGCGCTCGAGGAGGTCGCGGCTTCCTTCACCGAGGAGACCGGCGTCGAGGTGAAGCTCGTCACGAAAGACTTCGGCACCGTCGACCAGGACTTCATCAGCCAGGTCCCGACCGGCAAGGGCCCCGACATCATCGTCAGCCCTCACGACAAGCTCGGCGCGTACGTGTCGGCCGGCGTCGTGGCCCCGCTCGAGCTGGGCGACGTGGCCGACGGGTTCGCCGAGGCGGCCCTGCAGGCGATGACGTACGACGGCGACGTGTACGGCGTGCCGTACTCGATCGAGAACGTGGCGCTCGTGCGCAACGTCGACCTCGTGGCCGAGCCCGTCGCGACCTTCGACGAGGTCATCGCGAACGGTCGCGCCGCGGGCACGGAGTACCCCTTCCTCGTGGGTCTGTCGCCCGAGCAGGGTGACCCGTACCACCTGTACCCGCTTCAGACGTCGTTCGGCTCGCAGGTCTTCGCGCAGAACGCCGACGGCTCGTACGATCCGTCGCAGCTCGTGCTCGGTGACGCCGCGGGCGTCGAGTTCGCCACCGCGCTCAAGCAGTGGGGCGCCGAGGGCATCCTCAACGCCAACATCGACGGAGACAAGGCGCGCGAGTTCTTCGTCGCCGGCCAGTCGCCGTACTACCTCACCGGTCCGTGGAACATCCCCGCGATCGCCGAGGCCGGCATCAACTACGCCATCGACCCGCTTCCCAGCGCCGGTGGCGAGGAGGCCCGCCCGTTCGTCGGCGTCAACGGCTTCTTCCTCTCGAGCAAGTCGACCAACGCGCTGGCCGCGACCGACTTCATCGTCAACTACCTCAGCACCGAGGACGCTCAGATGAGCCTCTTCGAGGTCGGCGGACGCCCGCCGGCACTGCTCGCGGCGTACGAGACGGCTGCGGCGGAGGACCCCGACGTCGAGGCCTTCGGCAAGATCGGTCAGACCGGTGCGCCGATGCCGGCGATCCCGGAGATGGGCGCCGTGTGGTCCGACTGGGGCAACGCCGAGCTCCAGCTCATCAAGGGCGAGGGTGACCCGCAGCAGGTCTGGGAGACCGCTGCGACCAACATCCAGTCGAAGATCGGCTGACAGCCGATCCGACGGGCGGGTGGAGCCCATGCGGCTCCACCCGCCTCTTCTCCCACCGACGACCCGCGATGAAGGAGCGCCCTTCGATGGCCGATGTGAAGACCGCCGCCCCCACGGGTGCGACACCCAGCCGCTGGGGCGATGACCCGTTCCACGCACCGGCTCGGCGCCTCACCGCAGGCGGCATCCTCGCCCTCGTGGTGAAGATCGCGCTCCTCGGCATCATCGACGCGCTGACGGTCTTCGGCGTATGGGTCCTCATCGCCAAGGGCGACTGGATCGCGGCGGGCGCGCTCGCGCTCGTCGTGGCGGGAGTCAACTACGTCTACCTGCGCGCGGGGCTCCTTCCCGGCAAGTACCTGACGCCGGGGCTGGCGTTCCTCGCGGTCTTCCAGGTGTTCGTCATCGTCTACACCGGCTACATCGCGTTCACCAACGCGGGGGACCAGCACAACAGCACCAAGGAAGACGCGATCGCGCAGATCGTGCGCACGTCTCAGGACCGAGTGCCCGATTCCCCGGAGTACACCGTCGAGGTCTACAAGCAGGCCGACCAGTTCGGTCTGCTTGTGGCGGAACCCGGCGGCGACACGTCCTTCGGGACGAACGAGCAGCCGCTCCAGGACGCCGACGGCGCGCCCGCCGGCTGGGAGCAGCTGAACCTCAACCAGATCATCCGCTTCCAGGATGAGGTGCTCGCTCTCAACGTCCCAGTGAGCGACGACATCAACGACGGCACGCTGCGCACGTCCGACGGCCGCAAGGCGTTCGTCTTCGTCTCGAGCCTCCAGTACGACGAGGCCGCCGACACCTTCACCGACACGCAGACCGGTGAGATATACGTCGACGACGGCGAGGGCAACTTCCGCGCCGAGGACGGCCAGACGCTGACGCCGGGCTGGCGCGAGGTGATCGGCTTCGAGAACTTCGCATACGCGTTCACCAACGAGCAGATCCGCGACCCGCTGCTGCGCGTCACCCTCTGGACGTTCGCCTTCGCATTCTTCTCGACCGTCCTCTGCTTCGCGCTCGGGCTCTTCCTCGCACTCGTGCTCAACCATCCGACGCTGCGCGGCAAGAAGATCTACCGCGTGCTCGTCATCCTTCCGTACGCCTTCCCCGCGTACCTCACCGGACTGGTCTGGTCCGGCATGCTCAACCAGGAGTTCGGCTTCATCAACGAGGTGCTGCTGGGCGGTGCGAACATCCCGTGGCTCGCGGATCCCTGGCTGGCGCGATTCAGCGTGATCTTCGTGAACATGTGGCTCGGCTACGCGTACATGTTCCTGGTGTGCACGGGCGCGCTCCAATCCCTGCCCGACGACATCGTCGAGGCCGCCAAGATGGACGGCGCCGGGGCCTGGCGTGTCTTCCGCTCGGTGAAGCTGCCGCTGCTGTTCGTCGCCGTCGCGCCGCTGCTGATCGCGACCTTCGCCTACAACTTCAACAACTTCGGCGTGATCTACATGCTGACCGAGGGTGCACCGCGGTTCACCGACACGACCCTCGACATCGGCGCCACCGACATCATGATCACCATGGTCTACAAGGTCGCCTTCGGCGGCGGTGGTGGTCGTGACCTCGGCCTCGCCTCGGCGCTGTCGATCCTCATCTTCATCATCGTGGCGATCGTCTCGGTGATCAGCTTCCGGCAGACCAAGGCACTGGAGGACCTGAACTGATGGCCGACCTCACCGTGTCACCCGTCCCGCAGTCCGCGGCCAGGGCGCCGGGCACTGCCCGAGAGCGCACCGCGCCGCCCCCAGCTCGCCGTCGTCGCTCGTTCCGCGCGTGGTTCCTCGACACCGGGTGGAGGCACGTCATCGCGTGGGCGATGATCGTGTTCGCGCTCTTCCCGCTGCTGTACATCCTGTCGGTCTCGCTGAACCCGATCGGCACCCTCACCGGTTCGAACCAGCTGTTCCGCGCCATCGACTTCACGAACTACGCGCGGCTGTTCACCGACCCCGACATCGCGTACGCGCAGTGGTACGCCAATTCGCTCGTCATCGCGATCATCACGAGCGTGTTCACGGTGCTGCTGTGCGCGCTGGGCGCGTACGCGTTCTCGCGTATGCGCTTCACGGGCCGGCGATTCGGTCTGGTGACGCTGCTCGTGCTCCAGATGTTCCCGCAGCTGCTGGCGATCACCGCGATCTTCCTGCTGATGATCCAGATCAGCGATGTGTTCCCGGCGATCGGCCTCGGCACTCACGCGGGTCTCATCATGATCTACCTCGGCGGCGCACTGGGCGTGAACACGTTCCTCATGTACGGGTTCTTCAACACCGTCCCGACCGCGATCGACGAGGCGGCCAAGATCGACGGCGCCGGTCACGCGCGCGTGTTCTTCACGATCATGCTGCCGCTGGTCACCCCGATCCTCGTCGTCATCGGACTGCTCACGTTCATCGGGATCATCGGTGAGTTCGCGATCGCGAGCGTCATCCTCAACGACCCCAACCAGCAGACCGTCGCGATCGGCCTGTATCAGCTGGTGTCGACCTTCCAGTCGCAGAACTGGGGCGTCTTCGCGGCCGGCGCCGTGCTGGCGGCGATCCCGGTCATGGTGCTGTTCCTGTTCTCGCAGCGGTACATCGCCGGCGGCCTGGTCGCCGGCAGCGTGAAGTAGACAGGATGCCGCGGATCGCGGCATCCTGTCTCTCGTACAACTGAAGGGCTCTGTCAGGGCTTCGGCCGTGCAACCACGTCGCATCCGGCGGCGCTGCCGCCTGTCCATGGAAAGGCCAGAGCAATGACAACCCTTCTTCCTCACCACGACGGCTCGCCGCTGTACGTGTCGGATCTCGCGCCGTCGCTCGGAGACGTCGTCACCGTGCGGCTGCGGGTGCGGGCGGGGTACGGCCCGCTCGCGGCGGTCCGCACGCGCTCGAACCCCGACCACGAGCCGGAATGGACGGATGCCGTGCGCCTCGGCACGACCGACGGCTGGGAGTGGTGGGAGGCGCCGGTTACGGTGCGCAACCCGCGCCACGGCTACCGGTGGCTGCTCGTCCACGAGGACGGATGCGTGGAGTGGCTCAACCAGACCGGGCTGCACGCTCTCGAGACGCTCGACGCCGAGGACTTCGCGCTCCTCACCTACTCGCCGCCGCCGGCGTGGCTGGCGGATGCCGTGATGTACCAGGTCTTCCCCGACCGTTTCGCCCGCTCGGCGCACGCCGACGCGCATCCGACGCCGGAGTGGGCGATCGCGGCGAGCTGGGACACCCCGGTCGACCCGGTCATGCCGGGACGCTCGCGGCAGTTCTACGGCGGCGACCTCGACGGCGTCACCGAGAAGCTCGACCACCTGGTGTCGCTCGGGGTGAACCTGCTCTACCTCACGCCGATCTTCCCGGCAGCCTCCAACCACCGCTACGACGCCTCGAGCTTCGACAGCGTCGACCCCCTGCTCGGCGGGGATGAGGCCTACATCCGGCTCGTCGAGGCGGCCCATGCCCGCGGCATCCGTGTCATCGGCGATTTGACGAGCAACCACTCGGGAGATCGGCACGAGTGGTTCCAGGCGGCCTTCGGCCACCCCGGCGCGCCGGAGGAGGAGTTCTACTACTTCACCGACGATGCGAACACGCAGTACGTGTCGTGGCTCGGGACGCCGACACTGCCGAAGTTCAACTGGGCTTCGGAGGAGCTGCGCCGCCGATTCATCGACGGTCCGGACTCGGTGGTCGCCAAGTGGCTGAAGCCTCCGTACTCGACCGACGGCTGGCGCATCGACGTCGCGAACATGACCGGCCGCCTCGGCGAGATCGACCTCAACGCGGACGTGCGGCAGCTGCTGCGCAAGACGATGATCGAGATCAACCCCGACACGATCCTGCTCGGGGAGTCCACCAACGACGCGACGAGCGACCTGCAGGGCGACGGCTGGCACGGTGCCATGACGTACCCGTCGTTCACGCGTCCGCTGTGGGGTTGGCTGTCCGAGCCGACTGGAACGCCCTACCTCACGGCCGAAGGTGACGAGAAGACCGAGCCGTGGTTCTTCGGGCAGCCGATCGGCGGCATCCCGCGCTACACCGCGCGGCAGTTCGTCGACGCCGTGGTCCGCTTCACGGCCGGCATCCCGTGGCGTGTGCGTCTCGGCAACATGCAGCCGCTCGACACGCACGACACCGGGCGGTTCGCGACCAACGCGGCCCCCGGCACGATCCCGGTCGCGGTCGGTCTCATGATGACGATGCCGGGGCTGCCGGTGGTGTTCGCGGGCGACGAGTTCGGACTCGTCGGTGCCGAGGGCGAGGACAGCCGCACGCCGATCCCGTGGGGCACCGAGGCCGAGCCCGAGACGGCCGCACGCATCGCGCTGTATCGCGAACTCATCGCCCTCCGCCACGCGCACCCTGTGCTCGCGACCGGTGGCCTGCGCTGGGTGCACGTAGACGATGACACCGTGGCCTTCGTGCGCGAGTCGGCCGACGAGACGCTGCTCGTGCTCGCATCGAAGGGCGATGCGGATGCCGAGATCCCCGCGGGCGCGCTTCCAGGGGCGACCGATGCAGAGGCGCTCTTCGGCGACGCGACGCTCGCGGTCGCCGGTGACGGCGCGGTGCTGCTGTCGGCCGACGGCCCGGCCTTCGCGGTGTGGCGCCTCGCGGGTGTCGAGGTGCCCGCGCGCGGCCTCGGCACCTGACCGGGAGACGGGCTCAGCGCGGGCGCGCGGCGGCCCAGCGGAAGGCGTTGTGCAGCACGTACCCGCCCTCCGGACTGCGGAACGGGGCGGCAGCCTCGACGACGACGGCGTGCAGCTCGGCCATCGTCGCGGCGTCCTCGCCGAGCAGGATGCCGCGCACCAGCGCGGCGTCACCGGAGGCATGCCAGGGGACGTCGACGATGCCCGACGACACCACCTCGAGCCCGGCATCCGTCATCGCCTCTTCGAGCCCGCCCGCCGGGCGCAGCGGGCCGTCCGGAAGCTGCTCGTCATCGAGCGCCGCCGCGACGGCCCGCTCGATGACGTCGATGTCGTTGCGCGCGGCCTCAGCCCAGTTGGCGATCGCGATCCGCCCGCCGGGAGTGAGCACGCGCGCGAACTCCGTGAGGGCGGCGCGGGTGTCGGCGGCGAACTGGAGCGCGTTGACCGCGGTGACGACGTCGAACCGGCCGGAGTCGAAGGGCAGGTGCTCGGCGTCGGCGAGCACGACATCGGCGTGGGCGGATGCCGCGGCAACCATGAGCGGCGCGGGATCGGCGCCGACCGGCTCCGCGCCGAGCGCGCGCAGGCGGGAGAGGAACTCCCCGCTGCCGCACCCGACGTCGAGCACTGCTGTGCCGGGGCCGATGCCGCTCGCGGCGATCAGCGCGTCCTGTGCGGGCTCCGCGAACGATCCCCACAGCTCGGCCCACCCGGCGGCGACCTCCGACCAGCCGTCGGCATCCGCTCCATCCACCATCCGGCAACGATAGCGGCGCGTGCACAACGATTCGCTCTCGGCCGATGACACGGGGTCGCAGCGTCGGGCACACTGAGTCCCATGTCAGCGTTGACCACCATCGGGCTGCCCGTAGCCCTCGGCATCATCATGCTCGGCCTCGGCCTGAGCCTCACCGTGGGCGACTTCGCCCGCGTCCTCAAGCAGCCGAAGGCGGTGATCGTCGCCCTGCTGTGCCAGCTCATCCTGCTTCCTGCGATCTGCTTCGGCCTCGTCCTCGCGTTCCAGCTCCCGCCCGTGCTCGCGGTCGGCATGATGATGCTCGCCGCGTCGCCCGGCGGCACCACGGCGAACCTCTACAGCCACCTCTTCCGCGGCGACGTCGCCCTGAACATCTCGCTCACTGCGGTGAACTCGGTCATCGCCGTGTTCACGCTGCCGATCATCACGAACCTCGCGATCCTGTATTTCGACCCGTTCGACGACCAGCTCGGCCTGCAGTGGGCGAAGACCCTCGAGGTGTTCGCGATCGTCCTCCTGCCCGTGGCGGCGGGAATGGTCGTGCGCCGCTTCTGGCCGCGCTTCGCGAAGGCGATGGACAAGCCGGTCCGCATCGCCTCGGTCGTCATCCTCGTCATCGTGATCGTGGGCGCGGTCGCGCAGAACTGGACCCTGCTGATCGAGAACTTCGGACGCCTCTCGCTCATCACGATCCTGTTCTGCGTCATCAGCCTCACCGTCGGGTACTTCGCGCCGCGGCTCATCAAGGTGGGGAAGCGGCAGTCCATCGCGTCCTCGTTCGAGATCGGCATCCACAACGCGACGCTCGCGATCGTGATCGCGCAGACCGTGCTCGGCTCGGTGGAGCTGTCGCTGCCGGCCGCCGTGTACGGCGTGCTGATGTTCTTCATCGCGTTCGGCTTCGGATTCCTCATCCGCGATCGCTCCGGCACTCCGGACGACGCGGTGCAGGATCGCGCCGACGGACCTGCGGAACCCGCGATCCCCGCGTGACGCGAGGCGCCGACGGATGCCTCCGCCGCCCCGGCCGTTGTGCAAGGGGTGGCGGAGGCATCCGTCGTTCGTAGACTGGGCGGGCGAGGAGGTGCCATGCGCCCGCTGACCGAAGAGGACGTGCGTTCGTCGTTCGTGAACGCGTCGCCCGACGAGCTCCGGCTCATCACGCTGCCCGCCGATTTCGTGCTCACCGACTGGGACCACCTGGACTTCCTGGCATGGCGCGACCCGCGCACCCGAAGCCGCGGCTATCTGGTCGCCGAGCTCGATGGCGAGCCGACGGGGATCGTGCTGCGCGCCGCGGACGGCTCGTCGCGCGCGCGAGCCGCGATGTGCAACCTGTGCCACACCATGCAGCCGGCCGACCAGGTCGTGCTCTACACCGCGCGCAAGGCGGGGGAGGCCGGCGCGCACGGCGACAGCGTCGGCACGTACATCTGCGCCGACCTGTCGTGCCACGAGATGGTGCGCCTCGCCGCTCCGCTCGCGCCGAACGAGGTGCGCGCGAGCGTCGACCGGAAGATCGACGGCACGAAGCGCCGCACCGAGGCGTTCGTCGGGCGCGTGCTCGAGACGGCGGGGGTGCCGCGATGACGGTCGTCGTCGTCGGCGACGCGCTCATCGACGAGCTGCGCGACGACGTCGGCGTGCGCGAGTTCGTCGGCGGTGCCGCGCTGAACGTCGCAGTCGGCCTCACTCGTCTCGGAGTGCCGGCGACGCTCGTCGCGATGCTCGGCGACGACGAGCCCGCGTCGCGCGTGCGGCACTATCTCGAGGACTACGGCGCCGGCCTCATCGCGACGCCGTCGCTGTACGGCACCGCGCGCGCGGTGAGCACCCGCACCGGCGGCGGCGAGCCGACCTACGTCTTCAACGAGGCGGCGCAGCGGCGACGTATCCGGTTCGGCGACGCCGAGCGGGCGGCGATGACGGATGCCGACCTCGTCGTCGTCAGCTGCTTCGCGTTCGACGACGCCGAGCAGACGGCCGAGCTGGCCGATGCGATCGCCGCGGCCGAGGCATCCGTCGCCGTCGACCCCAATCCGCGGACCGGGATGCTGCACGACAAGGACGAGTTCGTGCGCGGCTTCGAGCGCCTCGCCGCCGGCGCTGCGCTGGTCAAGGTCGGCGAGGACGACGCGGCGCTGCTGTACGAGGATCGCCTCGACGCGCTGCGTTCCCGCCTCATCGACCTCGGAGCCCGCGCCGTGCTGGCGACCGAGGGTGCCGCAGGCGCGACCATCGAAGCGGACGGCGTGGTGGTGACCAGGCCCATCTCCAACCTGCCCGGACGCATCGTCGACACGATGGGAGCCGGCGACGCGGCCCTCGCGGCGACGGTCGCCGCACTCGTCACCGACGAGCCGTCCGGGGCGGATTACTGGGGCGCCGTGCTGCAGGCCGCTATGGACGCGGCGGCCGCGACCTGCCGGTTCGAAGGGGCGCTGCTGCGGACGCCGAGCTCCCTGGCTGCGGTCGATCCCGACAGCGTCGGCACGTAGTCCGGCTCGATTTTCGACCTCGCGAAAGACAGCGTAAGATTGTGGATCGCGCCTCCGGTCGACTGTACAAGCCGGGCGGGTGCGCCTGGCGAGTTACCCAAGCGGCCAAAGGGATCTGACTGTAAATCAGCTGTCATCGACTTCGGGGGTTCGAATCCCTCACTCGCCACCGGATTTCGACGAAGGGCTCCCGCGACGCGGGAGCCCTTCGTCGTTCGCAGGGTGCGTGGCTCATGCTCATTCATCGACGACGCGGGGGAGCGTCCCGCCGACCTCACCGTTCTCATCGAAGACCACCAGCGTGTCAGCGTGGACGACCGCGGTGGCGGGTCGCAGCCACCCGTCGTGGCCCGGGCATGCCATCAGGGTCATGAGGACGTCGTCGAACTCCACGACTCCCTGCTCGACGTGCCACGTCCCGCCCATGCCGTTGCAGCCGTCGTGGGCGCGCATCGTCCCGTCGGGCAGGATGGTGATGTACGTGCTGCGGTCGGCGATCTCGCCCCATTGGCCGACCGGGTCGCCTCCCGCGAAGGCGGGCGCGCCCGGTCCGATGACTCCGCCGACCGGTGCGCAAGCGGTGAGCGCGAGGCTCAGAGCTCCCGCGAGCGCGAGCGCGAGCGGAACTGTCCGTGTGCGGCGACCTGGCATGGGACATGATGGCACGACACCTCGGTGCATGCCCGCGACCCGCTCCGGTTAGTCTGGGCCGATGATGTGGACCGCGACCGGCACCCTGACCGCCCAGCCCGCGACACAGCATCCCGAACTCGTCGCAGCGCCCGTCTCAGAGGCCCTTGCCAGGCTCGCGCCCGACGTGGGCGCGACTGTGGGCGTGGCCGCGATCGACCCGGCGCTCGCCGATACGGCGGCGTTCTGCGAACGCTACGACGTGGCGCCGGACGCCTCTGCCAACTGCGTGATCGTGAAGGGGAAGCGCGGCGTTGACGTGCGGTTCGCCGCGTGCCTCGTGCTCGCCACCACGCGCGCCGACGTCAACGGCGTGGTGCGCCGGCGTCTGGACGTCCGCAGCGCGTCGTTCGCGCCGATGGACGAGGCGGTCGCGCTCACCGGCATGGAGTACGGCGGGATCACGCCGGTCGGGCTTCCCGAGGGCTGGCCGATCCTCGTGGACCCGGCGGTCGCCGACGCGTCCGAGGTGGTGATCGGCGGGGGAGTGCGCGGCAGCAAGCTGTTCCTGCCCGGCGCGACGCTGCTGGCGCTGCCGGGAGCCGAGCTCGTGGAGGGACTCGGGCGGCCGCTCGGCTGAGGCATCCGCCTGCCCTCACATCGACCTTACGGCGGCGACGATGCGGCCGGCGTCGAGCCGGATCACTCGATCCGCCCTCGCGATCACGTCCTCGTCGTGCGTCACGCACACGACGGCTGCGCCCCGCCGGGCCTCGGCGCTGATCGCCGCGTGGATGCGCTCACCGCTCTCGGTGTCGAGCGCGGCGGTGGGCTCGTCGAGCAGGAGCAAGTCGGCCCCGCGAGCGAGGCCTTGCGCCAGCAGCGCGCGCTGTCGTTGACCTCCTGACAGCTCCGAGAACGGCCGCCGCTGCAGCGTCGTGAGCGCGAGCCTCTCGAGCGCGTGGTCGACGGCGCGCCGGGCGCTCTCATCCATGCGGCGCCACGGCCCCAGCCGGCCCCACGCGCCGACGGTGACGACGTCGCGGACCGTGACGGGCAGCCGCTCCGCCACCGCCGCCCGCTGGGGAACGAAGCTCGAAGATCCGGCGGCGCGCACGACGCTACCCGCAGAGGGCCGAAGCGTGCCGGCGAGGACCTCGAGCAGTGTGGACTTGCCCGCCCCGTTGGCGCCCGTCACGACGATGAGCTGCGACCTGTGAACGACGGCGTCGACGTGGCACAGCACGTCGCGACCGCCGAGCTGGACGTGGACGCCCTCGAGTTCGGCGATCGGGGGACCGGGGGTGGCGATGCTCACCGGTTCACCCTATCGAGTTTGAGAATCGTTCTCAATAACGCTACGGTCGTCCCTCGTGACCTGGCTCGCCGAACCCTTCTCGCTCGACTTCGTGCAGCGCGCCCTCGCCGGCGGTGCACTCGTCGCGGTGCTGTGCGGCGTCGTCGGAACGTGGGTGGTCGTCCGCGGCATGGCCTTCCTGGGCGAGGCGCTCGCGCACGGAATGCTCCCCGGAGTCGCGCTCGCGACGGTGCTCGGCTTCCCGGTCGTGCTCGGCGCGACCGTGAGCGCTGTCGCGATGAGCCTCGGCATCGGGGCGCTCCAGCGCCGGGGCCGCCTGTCGTACGACACGAGCATCGGAATGCTGTTCGTCGCGATGCTCGCGCTCGGGGTCATCGTGATCTCGCATTCGGGGAGTTTCGCGACGGATGCCACGGCCATCCTCTTCGGCGACATCCTGGCGATCTCCGCAGCCGATCTCGTCATGCTCGCCGTGGCGACCGTCGCGGGTCTCGCGCTCGCAGCCGCGGCGCATCGACCGCTCGTCGCGCTCGCCATCGACCCTCGGACGGCCGCGGTGCTGGGACTCGCTCCGGGCGCGGCACAGGCGGCCCTCGTCGCGCTCGTGACGCTCGCGATCGTCGCCTCGTACCAGGCCGTGGGATCGCTGCTCGTGGTCGGGCTGCTCCTCGCACCGGCCGTCGCGGCCGCGCAGTGGACCGCCCGCATCCCGTCGAGGATGCTCCTCGCCGCCGTGCTGGGAGTGGTCGCCGTCACCGCCGGCCTACTGCTGTCGTGGCATGCGGGCACCGCGGCGGGTGCCTCCATCGCGCTCGCCGCGATCGTCCTGGCCGGCCTGTCATGGGCATTGCGCGCCACCCGCGACGCCCTCCGCGCAACCGCGCCCGCCGTGGCCTGAGTCGCACGTCCGACTGCCCGAACGAAAGGAACCTGTGCTCCGCTCCGCCCCCGCCGCCCCTGCCCTCGGGCTGCTACTCCTCGTCCTCGCCGGGTGCGCCGCCCCCGCGGCCGATGCGCCACCGGCCGCGCCCGCGGCCGATGACGGTCATGGCCACATCGACGGCGCGGCGGAGGTGAGCGAGCCGCCGCTCGGGCTGATGACCGTCGACGCGGACGGCGCCGTGCGCCATCTCGATCTGCTCGATGAGGAGCTCGCCGACCTCGGCGCGATCGCGCGGCCCTCGGCGGCGACCGGGGACGGTCGCTACCTCTTCGCTGCGGGCGTCGAAGGCGTCACGGTCGTCGACAGCGGGCGCTGGACGTGGGACCACGTCGACCACTTCCACTACTACGTCGCCGAGCCGCGCGTCGTCGGGGAGGTGTCCGGTCGCGGGCCGACGACCGTCGTCACGACCAACTCGTCGACGACCGGCGGGACCGGCGTGTTCTTCGCCGGCACCGGCGAGGCGGTGCTGCTCGACACCGAGGCGCTGTCGAAGGGCGAGATCGCCGAGCTGTTCCGCCTCGAGGTCGAGCCGCACGACGGACTGGTCGTGCCCGTTGGTTCGTTCGCGCTCGTGACCGAGCCGCGGGGAGTGGCCCCCGCGACCGTCGTCGTCCACGACCGCGACGGGATGCCGGTGCCCGGGGCGTCGGCGGAGTGCGCCGAGGCCCGCGGAACCATCGTCACCCGCGTCGGCGCGGTGATCGGCTGCGCCGACGGGGCACTGCTCGCGACGCTCGACGACGGCGAGGTCGCGATCGAGCGGATCCCCTACCCCGCAGGCACGACGGCACCACGCGCGACCGCGTTCGCCAACCGCGAGGGGCGACCGACGGTCGCGGCCCTTGCCGGAGACGCGGGCATCTGGCTGCTCGACACGCGCGAGCGCTCGTGGACGCTGCTGCCGGCGCCGGGCCCGCTCGTGCAGGTGACCGCGGTCGACGACGACGCGCAGCACGTCCTGGCTCTCGCTGCGGACGGTCGCGTGCTCGTGCTGGACGGCAGGACCGGCACGGTGCTCGCCGAGACGGCGCCGCTCGTCGCGGAATCGCTCGCCGCCGCAGCCGGCGCGCCGCTGCTCATCGCCGACCAGCAGCGCGCGTACCTCAACGCGCCGGCGGAGGGGCGCCTGTACGAGATCGACTTCGCCGACGGGGCGCGGATCGCCCGCGAGTTCGAGACTCCGACGGCGCCGGCGTTCGTCGTGGGGACGGGGCGATGATGCGACGGCTGATCGCGGCGCTCGCGACGGCGATGCTCGTGGCGACGCTCGCGGCGTGCGCCCCGGCATCCGGCGACCGGCCTCTCGTCGTGGTATCGACCAACATCCTCGGCGACGTGACGGCAGAGCTCGTCGGTGAGGAGGCCGAGGTGATGACGCTGATGCGTCCGGGCGCTGATCCGCATTCGTTCGAGATCTCGGCGAAGGAGGCGGCGCGGATGCGTTCGGCCGACCTCGTCGTCTCGAACGGGCTCGGGCTCGAGGAGGGTCTGCAGCAGCACCTCGACGCGGCGGCCGCCGACGGCGTCGACACGTTCGTCGCCGGCGAAGTGATCGACGTGCTGGACTACCAGGAGGGCGACGGCGCGGGCCTGCCCGACCCGCACTTCTGGACCGACCCGGCGCGGATGACCGACGTCGTGGAGGCGCTCGTCCCTGTCCTGTCGCGGCTGCCCGGAGTGGACGGTGACGCGATCGCCGCGAACGCCGCCGCCTACGACGACGAGCTCGCCGCGCTCGACGCCGACATGACCGAGGCGTTCGCCGCCATCCCCGACGCACGTCGAGCCCTGGTCACTAACCACCACGTCTTCGGATACCTCGCGGAGCGGTTCGGCTTCCGCGTGATCGGCGCGGTGATCCCGGGCGGCACGACCCTCGCCGCGCCGAGCGCGTCCGACCTCGCCGGTCTCGTCGCCGCGATCGAGCAGAACGGAGTGCCCGCGATCTTCGCCGAGTCGTCGTCGCCGGACCGCCTCATGCGTGCGCTCGCCGAGGAGGCCGACGTCCACGTGGACGTCGTCGAGCTGTACACCGAGTCGCTCACCGAGCCGGGCGGCGGCGCCGACACCTACCTGACCATGATGCGCGTCAACACGGAGCGCATCGCCACCGGGCTCTCGTCGTGAGGCCCCACACCAAGAAAGAGGACACCCCATGCGCATACGCACGTTGCGCCGCGCCGGTCTGACGATCGCCGCCGCCGGTGCCGTCGCCGCACTCGCGGCCTGCTCATCCACGCCCGCCGGATCGACGGATGCCGCACCGTCGGCATCGGCGGAGGCCGCGGCCGGTCCGCGAGTGGCCGTCTCGTACGAGGGCGGCATCCTCGTGCTCGACGGCGACACGCTCGAGACCGTCGCCGACCTCGACAGCGAGGAGTTCACGCGGCTCAACCCCGCCGGTGACGGGCGTCACGTGATGGTGACGATGAGCGAGGGCTTCCAAGTGCTCGACACAGCGGCGGGCACCGCTGAGGAGCCCGCGCTGACCGACCTCGTCTTCGAGGCCGACGCCCCCGGGCATGTCGTCCGTCATGGCGGCAAGACGATCCTGTACGCCGACGGCACGAGCGACACCACCATCTTCGAGACGTCCGACCTCGACACGAGCGACGGCGGACTGCCTGAGACCGAGACGATCGAGGGAGTCGAGGCACACCACGGCGTATCGGTCGTGCTGGAGGACGGCACGTTCCTCACCACGGTCGGCAATGCCGACGGGCGCACCGGGATCGTCGTGCAGGACGAGGCGGGCGAAGTGATCGCCGAGAGCGACCAGTGCCCGGGCGTGCACGGCGAGGGGACGGCCGCCGACGAGGCCGTCGTCTTCGGATGCGAGAACGGCGCGCTGCTGTACCGCGACGGCGAGATCGTGAAGCTCGACGCTCCCGACCAGCCGTACGGCCGGATGGGCAACGCGTACGTCAGCGAGACGAGCCCGCTGGTGGTCGGTGACTACAAGAGCGACCCGGATGCCGAGGGCTACCTCCTCGAAGCCGTCACGGTGATCGACACCGAAGCCGCCACGCTCGAGGTCGTCGACCTCCCCGAAGGCGTCGAGTACACGTTCCGTGACATCGCGCGGGGTCCGGGAGACCTCGCGTACATCCTCTCGGCGGACGGATCAGTCCACGTGTTCGACCCCGAGACACGTGAGCTCGTCGACGCCTTCCCGGTCGTGGAGCCGTGGGAGAGCCCCGTCGAATGGCAGGACCCGCACCCCGCGATCGTGGTCGACGGGGACATCGCCTACGTGACCGAGCCCGCGTCGAACGAGATCCATGCCGTCGATCTGACGACCGGTGAGGTCCTCGCCTCGGCGACGCTCGAGGTCACGCCCAACGAGATCGCCGTCGCGGCCGGCTGACCTGGGGGGAGGCAGGGCCGACAGGCGCCCTGCCTCCGCTCCTCCCCGTCAGGGCGCCTCGCGGCCCGTTCCCCGGCGCGCGCCGGGGAGACTCCGGCGAGCCGTGGTCGCATGCCAGGATGGGCGTGCGGATTCATCCGCCACACGAGAGGAACGCCATGACCGCGCCCGACCCGTACGCACCCACCCAGTCCCCACGCGCCGCCTCATGGCTTCGCGCCGCCATCTGGGTGGCCATCGGCGCACTGATCGCCGCGGCGATCGTCTGCGTCATCTGGGTGCTGGTCGGCGATCAGAACGACATCGTCGGGCGGGCGTTCCTCACGATCCTGCTGCTCGCGGCGTTCGCGGGCGCGGCGATCCTCGACGCGCACCTCGCGCCCCGCCGTCCCGCCTGGTTCGCGTTGGCGAGCATGGCGACGTGGATCGTGACGCTCCTTCTCGGTGCCGTCATGATCTGGATGCCGGAGCGCTACCACTGGATCGGATTCTCGCGCTTCATCCAGTTCCTGGTGATCGTCCTCGTCCTGCAGCTCGCGCTGCTGCACGTGCGGCTCTACATGAAGGCGTTCCAGCGATACGACACGGCCTTCACCCGCGTCGTCGCGATCGTCACGATCACCCTCGTGGTCGCGCTCGCCGCGCTGCTGGTCATCCCGCTCGCGTTCGGCGAGTGGCTCGACCTCCCCGACATCTACTGGCGCATCGTGGTCGCCGTGGCGATCCTCGCCGCCGTCGGCACCGCTGTGATCCCGCTGGTGAACCTGCTCTTCGCGCCGAAGAAGCCGGAGCCCGCGCCCGCGCCTTACGGCTACGGCCAGACCGCGATCCCGGCCGGCCCCTACGCGCACAACGTCGCTCAGGCCCAGGCGCCCGCCTTCGCGCAGGCGCCGGCCGCTCCCGAGCCCGCGACGCAGGAACTGCTGCCGTGGCCGACATACGTCGACGGCGCCACCCCCCTGCCGATGCTCCCCGACGGCTCGCCGGACTGGAACGCCTACTACACCGGGTACCCGTCGCCGGGCGCCCACGTGTTCGCTCCGGCGGAGGGTGCCGCTCATCCGCAGTCACGCGAGCAGACACCGGAGCCGCCCGCGGCACCGCAGGCGCCGACCGCTCCGTCCGGATACGAGGGCTACCCGCCGCCTCCGCCGCTCCCGCCGCGCGGCTGACGCCTACGCCGCACCGGGTCGTCAGCGGGCGAGGAGCTCCAGCGCCGCCATCGCGGCGTTGTGGCCGCCCAGCCCGCTGACGGCGCCACCGCGACGGGCGCCCGATCCGCACATCAGCACGTTCGCGTGCGCGGTGGCGACACCCCATCGTTCAGCCGCCGACCCGAGCGGCTCGTCGTCCTCCGCCCACGGCCACGCGAGCGCGCCGTGAAAGATGTCACCGCCCACCATCCCCAGCGAGGCTTCCAGGTCGGCGGTCGTGCGCGCCTCGATGCACGGAGCTCCCTCGGGAGTCTCGTAGAGGACGTCGGCGATGGGCTCGGCCAGCACCGCGTCGAGCGAGGCCTGGGCCGCGGCGAGGAGCGCCTGGCGCGCGGCATCCGGATCCCGCTCCGCGACGAGGCGGTGCGGCACCTGCAGACCGAACAGCGTCAGCGTGTGCGCACCCGACGCCCGAAGGTCGGGCCCGAGGATCGACGGATCGGTCAGGGAATGGCAGTAGATCTCGGCGGGAAGCGGATCCGGTATGCCACCGCCCATGGCGGTCTCATGCGCACGGTCGAGCTGCGACATCGTCTCGTTCACGTGGAAGGTCCCCGCGAACGCGGCCTCGGGCGAGACGTGCGGGTCGCGCAGCCGAGGGAGGCGGCGCACGAGCATGTTGACCTTCAGCTGCGCACCCTCCGGCACCTCCGCCTCGGGGACAGCCGTGTCGGCCCCACCTGCCGCGAGGAGGCGTGCGAGGACGGCCGGTCCGACGCCGCTCAGCACGAGCCGCCCGTGCACGGACTCCGGTGCGTCGCCGGCGATGTCCACCCGTCCGTCGGGCGACACCGCCACCACCTCGGCGCCGGCGCGCAGCACGGCTCCGGCGTCTCGGGCCGCGCGCGCGAGCTCATCGGTGACGCGGCCCATGCCGCCGACCGGCACGTCCCAGTCGCCGGTGCCGCCGCCGATCACGTGGTACAGCAGACAGCGGTTCTGGCGCAGGCTCTCGTCGTCGGCGGTGGCGAATGTGCCGATCAGCCCGTCGGTGAGCGCGATGCCCCGCGCGATGTCGGTCTCGAGCGATGCCCGCAGCATCGCGCCGAGCGGGCGTTCGACGAGGTCCCCCCACAGCCCGTCGTCGGCGAGGAGACCCCGCACCTCGCTCCGGCGCCGCAGCGGCTCGGTCATCGTCGGGAACAGCAGCCGGGCGGCCGGGCCGAGGCGCCCGGAGAAGGCCCTGAAGCGCTCGGCCTCGGCGCCGCCCCCGGTGACCCGGGCGAACGAGGCCGCGGTGGCCGCGGCATCCGCCGTGTCGACGAGGATGCCGCGCGACGGGTCGGACGGGTCGGGCGTATAGGAGGAGTAGCGCCGCCGGCGCAGCCGGATGTCGAGGCCGAGGTCGTCGACGATGCGCCGGGGCAGGAGGCTCACGAGGTACGAATAGCGCGACAGCCGTGCGTCGACGCCCGCCCACGGCCGCTCCGAGACGGCCGCGCCGCCGACGTGGTCGAGTCGCTCGAGGACGAGCACCGAGCGGCCGGCGCGCCCGAGGTAGGCGGCCGCGACGAGGGCGTTGTGTCCGCCGCCCACGATGACGACGTCGTAGGTGTGAAGACGGTCTGCGCTGGCCATGGCCCCACGGTACCGGCCGGTCCGGGGCAGCGAGTGGCGGATAGCGTGGGAGCATGAGCCTCGCACACGACCTCGAAGCCATCGCCATCGACATCGCGCGCGAGGCCGGTGACCTGGCCCGCGCCCGCCGCGACGTCGGGGTTGCGATCGCCGCGACGAAGTCGGCGCTCGCCGACATCGTCACCGAGGCCGACCGCGAGGTGGAGGCGCTGATCCGAGCGCGGCTGAAGGCCGAACGCCCTGACGACGGGTTCCTCGGCGAGGAGTCCGGCGCCGAGATCGGAGGGAGCGGCATCACGTGGGTCGTCGATCCCATCGACGGAACCGTCAACTACGCGTACGGCATCCCGACGTACGCCGTCAGCATCGCGGCCGTGAGCGGTGACCCGGCACCCGAGGCCTGGGAGGCGCTCGCCGGCGCCGTCCACAATCCCGTGACGGGAGAGATGTTCCACGCAGCGCGGGGCGAGGGCGCGTGGCTGGGCGACGTGCGGCTGGCGGTCAACACCGACGTGGGCGGTGCGGGCGCCCTCATCGGCACCGGCTTCGGCTACGACCCGGCGACGCACGCCGGCGATCTCGCCCTCGTCGAGCGCGTCATGCCGATCGCGCGCGACCTGCGTCGCGCGGGCGCCGCGTCGCTCGACCTCGCGTTCGTCGCGTCGGGGCGGCTCGACGCCTATTACGAGCGGGGTCTCCAGCCGTGGGATCTCGCCGCCGGATCGCTGCTCGTGACGGAGGCCGGCGGTCGCTTCGGGCGGGCGGCGCCCGACGGATCCCGCCGCGCACCGCTGGTGGTCGCGGCGTCGCCGGCCGTGTTCGACGAGCTCGCGGCGATCACGGGACTGGTCTGACCACGATTTCTCACGCAGACCTCACGAAACGCCCGGGCAAAACCCGAGCCGCACATGGCATTCCCAGGGCGCCCGGGGTAGGGTTTACCCGATCGTTACCTTCGTCACCCGAACGACGAGGGTCGTCATAGCCCCAGTGACCGATTCGTCGCACCCCCCGCGACACGAGCTGAAAGCCCCCAGCCGCATTGCCTTTCGACGCCCCGATGGCTGAGCCTGCGCCCACGCGCCGATCCAGCCGCACCTCCGCGACGCCCGTTCAGGCGACCTCGGAGACCGCAGGGGCCTCGCGCGCGGCGGTCCGTCGTCAGGCGGCGAGCACGGCTCCCGAGCGTCCGTCGGTCGTATGGGGCCGTCCCGCCGCGAAGACGACTCCGGATGCCGCGCCGCTCGCCCCGCGCAGCGCTGAGGCGGCTGCGGCGCCCGAGACCGTGGCGACGCCGTCCGCCACTCCCGTGACCCCCGCCGCGCCCGAGCCGCCGCGCCGTCGCCGCGCCGCGTCCGCTGCGCCCGTCGCGCACGAGACGGCGGCTCCCACCCCCGAGCCTTCCCCTCGCGACGCCGCCCCCGCCCCCGCGTCGGTCGACCTCCCCGCTGTCGTCGGGCACGTGATCGAGCCCGTCGTCCCCGCGTCGCCCGCTCCGGCGGTGGCCTCTGCCTCTGTTGCGCCGGCGGCGGCGCCGTCCGCCCCGATGAGCCGCCGTGCGCGCCGCGTGCAGACCGGCGAGCAGCCCGTGGTCGCGGTGCCGCCCATCGCTCCGATCGCTCCCGCCGAGGTGCAGCGAGCCGCGACGTCGTTCGAGGCCTCGCTGCCGACGCGGGACGAGCCCGCCCCGCTGCTCGAGACCGTCCTCGCGCCCGCAGAGCCCTTCGAGCTCCTCGAGCCCGCTCCCGAGGCGGCCGCCGAGCGGCCGGCGTTCGAGGCGCCCGCCGTCGACGCGTCGGGCGGAGCCTCTCGTCACGAAGACCCGGCCGAGCAGGCCGTCGAGGCCATCGCGAAGATCGTCGCAGCAGAGGCCGTCGCCGCAGCAGCGACGACCGCGCCGCTGGCTGAGCGCCGGCAGACCCCCGTCGCCCCGCAGCCGGAACCGCACGTCTCCTACGACGAGCGCCCGCGCACCGTGCGCGTCGAGCCCCTGACCGGCCCGATTCCCGCAGCCGCGGCATCCGACGTCGACGAGTTCGAGGCCGCGGCCCGCCTGTTCTCGTTCACGGCTGAGACTCCGGTGCAGGAAGCGGCAGCCGCCGAGGTCCCCGCCGCCGAGACCCCCGCAGCCGAGACTCCCGCGGCCGAGACCCCCACGGAGGAGTCCCCCCAGGCCACGGCCTCGAAGCCGCATGTCGCGCCGCGTCGCACCAAGGGCATCCGCGGAGCGTCGTTCAAGAGGGTCGCGACCACGTCGTTCTCGTTCGGCGTCTTCGGCATCGTCGGTCTCATGGCCGTCGGCATGACCACGCCCGTCGAGGCGGTCGCCGCCGCGAGCGGCGTCGACGCATCGATGTCGGTCGTCGCGCCGGCCGAGGGCACGGTCGTGCCCGAGATCGACGAGGACGAGATCCAGGCCTACGTCGCACCGGCGAGCGCGCAGAACGACACCCTCCAGCGCACCGAGAACTACGCCACCACGACGATGGCGGAGCTCGCCTCCGAAGCCGGCATCAAGAACTTCTCGAACCTCTTCCACAACGACCCGAACTCGAACATCCAGTGGCCCTTCGCGGTCGGTGTGACGATGTCGTACGGGTTCGGGATGCGCTCGGGCCGCATGCACCAGGGCATCGACTTCACGCCGGGTGCCGGCGCCCCGATCCAGGCCATCGCCGACGGCACCGTGCGGGTCGCGTCGGAGGCGGGCGGTGCCTACGGCGTGCACGTCATCATCGACCACATGATCGACGGTCAGCTGGTCTCGAGCCACTACGCGCACATGCAGTACGGCTCGATGCAGGTCACACCCGGTCAGCACGTCACGGTCGGCACGGTTCTCGGTCGGACCGGCAACACCGGACGCTCGTACGGTGCCCACACGCACTTCGAGATCCTGGCGAACGGCACCACCGCCATCGACCCGATGCCGTGGCTCCGCGAGCACACCGACGGCACTCACATCGTGGGCTGACCAGTTCGGAAGGATGCCGCGGCTCTGGTATCCTCTTGTAGTTGCCTGCGAGCAGGCAGCAACGCCCCGATAGCTCAGTGGCAGAGCACTTCCATGGTAAGGAAGGGGTCGTCAGTTCAATCCTGACTCGGGGCTCGCAGCATCCGTCTCAGTGACCGCGGATGAGTGCGGCAGGGTAGCTCAGTTGGTGAGAGCGCACGACTCATAATCGTGAGGTCGCGGGTTCAAGCCCCGCTCCTGCTACGGATGGCCCCGGAATCTCGCCGATTCTCCGGGGCCTTCTTCATTTCCCGCGCTCGCGCGAGCGCGGTCGTCCGAGACGACCGACGTCGGGCCTTCGAAGTTGCCCGTGGCGGGTGGAGTCCGCTTGTCCGGCGTAGCCTGGGACGATGGAACGCGACGACGTCTACACTGCTCAGTTCGACGTCGTGACCGCGGGCGGCGGACGCCGGTTCACGGTGGGCACCGAGGCGCGTGACCGCGAAGCGGACGGCGCGATCCCGACCGAGGCCTGGTTCCACGGTGAGGAGTACCGGCTCGACGTCGAGGATGACCAGGGCATCGCCATCTACGTCCGTCGGCTCTGACCTGCGCCCCGGCGTGCAGCCGGTCGACGACGTCCCGTCCCCCGTCCCGGCGGCTCTCCGGACATCTTGCGTCCCTCGTGTCAATCCCCGGTGCCGCGGAGCGGTCAGGACGTACCGTGATGCCATGTGGACTGTTCTTGTCATCCTCCTGGTCGTCTGGGCCGTGCTCGCCGTCGTGGGCTTCGCCCTCGAGGGGCTCTTGTGGCTCGGCGTCATCGGCGTCATCCTGCTGGTGGGGACGTTGATCTTCGGCCTGATCCGGCAGCGCCGTCGCAAGGCGTAGGCACTCCGGGTCTTCGCCGCGCTCATCGAGCGCCGACCGTCGGCGGACGCGCCACGCCGACGTCACACGCAGGCCGCACGCCACCCTGGGCCAATAGGATGCCGTCGTGGGGGTAGAGCTCCGCGATGACTCATCGCGTCGCGACGTGGAGAGGATTCTGCTCGCGAGCAAGACGCGCACCCCACAGCCCCGCACGGCTGCCGTCAGCCGCCGCGACATCATCGATCGGGCGCGGAGGAGCGGCGCTCCCGTGGTGTCGATCAGCGCTCCCGCGGGGTACGGCAAGTCGACGATGCTGGCCGAGTGGGCGGCGACCGAGAAGCGTGCAGTCGCGTGGGTGTCGCTCGATCGCTCCGACGACGATCCGGCGGCCCTGCTCTCGGTGATCGCAGCGGCGTGCGCCGCCTTCAACCCGCTCGCCGAAGACCTCGTGGCCGAGATGCGAGGCATCGGGTCGACGTCGCTGAGCCGGTCGGCCCCGCTGCTCGCGGACGTTCTCGCGAGCACGCCGACGAACTTCGTGCTGTTCATCGATGACCTCCATCAGGCCCAGTCGCCGGCGTGCCTGGACGCGGTCGACGTGCTGCTCGCACGCGTGCCCGGCGGCTCGCAGGTCGTGATCTCGAGCAGGCACGAGTCGCTGCTCGTCGCCCACCAGCGGGCCGCCGGGCGGTGGTGGCATGTCTCGGCGCGAGATCTCGCCCTCGACTCGCGTGCGGCGCAGGCGATCTTCGATCATGCCGGCGTTCCCGTGGATGCCGGTGACATGCACGACATCGTGGAGCGCTGCGAGGGATGGCCGACGGGGATCTTCCTGTGCGCACTGGTGGCCCGCAGCGGCGGCGAGGCCGGAGCGGTCACGGGGGAGGACCGCTTTCTCTCGGACTATCTCTACCGCGAGTGCCTGACCCGGCTTCCGGAGTCGCTGCAGTCGTTCCTGCGCCGGACGGCCGTGCTGGAGCAGCTGTCGGCCGAGAGCTGCGACGCACTGCTGGGCACCCACGACTCCGCCGATCGGCTGCGTGAGATCGAGGCGCTGAACCTCTTCCTCGTTCCGCTTGACCGGGATCGAGGCTGGTTCCGGTTCCACGCGCTCTTCCGCGAGTTCCTGCTCGCCGAGTTCGAGCGTGCGGAGGGCGCGGATGCCGTCGCAGACATGCACGCGCGAGCAGCGGCGTGGTACGAAGACCACGGCCTCCGCGTCGAGGCCGTCGAGCACTTGCTGCGCGGCGGCCGCTCCATCGACGCGGCGCGGCTCATCGGCGAGGTCGCCGTGCCGCTGTACCAAGTCGGTCAGGTGCTGACGGTCGACCGCTGGCTGTCGGCGCTCGGCGAGAGGTTCGTCCGGTCGAGCCCGCCGCTCGCGCTCTTCGCCGCCTGGATCGCGATCCTCCACGGCCGGACGCGTACGGCCGAGTCGTGGGTCCGGATCGTCGACGAGGTCGACGCCTCGTTGTTCCCCCCGGAGGCGCGCGACGTGTTCGCGTCGTCGCGGGCCATGCTGCATGCCGCGATGTGCGCGGGTGGGTATCTGCAGGTCCTCGCCGACGCGACGTTCGCCTATGAGCACGAGCCTGCCGATGGCGACTGGCGAAGCCTCGCGATCTACCTGTACGGCTCGGCGCTCCTGCTCACCGGCGACGTCGCCGCCGCCGAACCCGTGCTCGCCGAGGCCGTGGCCACACCGACGACCGCCGGCGCGTCGGACCGCGCCATCCTCGCGGAGGCGGAGCTCGCGATCCTCGCGATCGGAGAACAGGACTGGCCGGATGCCGCCGCGCATGCCCGCCGGGGAGTCGCGCTGATCGACGAGCTCCATGTCGACGGCTACGCGACCACGGCGCTGGCCCTCGCCGTCGCTGCCCGCGTAGCGTTCCATGAAGGCAGGCGCACCGACGGCGACCGCTTGCTCGCGCGGGCGATGCGAGCGCGGGTCGGGTGCACCTACCTGATGCCCTACTTGTCGATGCGGGTGCGCCTGCAGCTCGCGAAGGCGCATCTCGCGATCGACGACCGCTCCGCAACGAACCACCTGATGCGCGAGATCGACGATCTCCTTCACCGGTGTCCCGACGTGGGAGTGCTCGCCGACGAGATCGACGCGTTCCGGCGCACGCTCGAGTCGCATCCTGCCCTGGGTGGCTCGGTACCGCTCACTCCGGCGGAGCTGCGCCTGCTTCCGTACCTGCAGACGCACCTCACCGTCGCCGAGATCGGCGAGCGGCTGTTCGTCTCGCGCAACACCGTGAGCTCGCAGCTCGGATCGATCTACCGCAAGCTGGGCGCGACGACTCGCAGCGGCGCGGTCGACAGCGCGATCGCCGCGGGGCTGCTCGGTCGCTGATCAGGCGGACGTCGACGGCGGAGCGTCCCGCCTCGGGCGGGTGACGACCGCCGCGAGGCCCCCGCCGATCGCGCCGAAGAGGTGGCCTTGCCATGAGATCCCCTCGGCGGCGCCGAAGATGCCGGCCAGCATCGTGCTGCCGTAGAGCACGGCGACACCGACGGCGATTAAGGCGTACAGGATGCCGTGACCCAGCGACCGCGCGACGAACGCCCGCACGAGCAGATACCCGAAGTAGCCGAACACCAGGCCTGAGGCGCCCACCGTGACGGCGCCCGGTGCGTTGAAGACCCACGTCCCGAGCCCGCCGACGACCGCGATGACGGCGGTGACCGCCCAGAACCGGCCGATCCCGTCGAGCGCGACCAGTACGCCGAGAATGAGGAACGGCACCGTGTTCGACAGCAGGTGGGGCCACCCGCTGTGCAGGCCGGGCGCCAGCACCACGCCATCGAGACCGTCAAGCGTCCAAGACTCGATGCCGTAGGTGTGGTTCCAGCTGCCGGGGACCACGTCGTCGAGCACGCGCACCACCCACATGATCGCGAGGAGGATGAGCGGCTGGATGACGCGGGCGAGGAATCCGCCGCCCCGGCGCACCGGTGGGGTCGTACTCGTCATATGCCCATCGTCGCATTCATCGAGGTGGCGTGAGCGTTGCCGAGGATTCCAGCCGATAGCCTCATCGAGGGTGACCGCGCAGAACGGGGGACAGCGATGACGTCGGAGACCGGTGAGAAGCACAAGCGCACGCACAGGCATCGTGGACTGCTCATTACGCTCGGGGTGGTGCTGTCGGTCGTGCTGGCCGTCGTCATCGTCACCTCGCTGACCCCGTGGCCGTCGGCGATGCTCATCCGGGCCGTGTTCGAGCAGGGCGGGGCCTCGACCGCCGCCGAGATGGAGCGCCACGTGCCCGACGCGCCGTTGCGCGAGATGACGGACGTCGCGTACACCGAGGACGACGCCAGTCTGACGCTCGACGTCTATACCGCGGCGGACGAAGGGGAGGTGCGTCCCACCGTCGTGTGGATCCACGGCGGCGCGTGGATCGCGGGATCCACGGCCGACGTCGACCCGTACATGCGGATCCTCGCCGACGCCGGATACACCGCGATCGCGGTGAGCTACACGCTCGGCCCAGAGGCGACCTACCCCACGGCCGTGATCGAGATCAACGAGGCGATGGGGTACATCGACGACCACGCCGACGAGCTCTCGGTCGACTCGAGTCAGCTGGTGATCGCGGGCGACTCGGCCGGTGGCCAGCTCGCGAGCCAGATGGCCACGCTCGTGACGAACCCCGAGTATGCCGAGGTGATGGACATCGATCCCGCCTGGTCGCCCGATCAGCTCGTCGGCGCGATCCTCAACTGCGGCGTCTACGACATGAGGGCCATGACGGATCTGCCGGGGATCGCCGGGTGGGGCTTCAAGGTCGCGCTGTGGGCGTACACCGGCACCAAGGACTGGGCGGCCGAGTCGCCGGGCGCCACGATGTCGACGATCGAGTTCGTCACGTCGGACTTCCCGCCGACATACATCAGCGGCGGCAACGGCGACGGGCTGACGTGGCTCGAGGGCATTCCGATGGCGCAGCGGCTGCGCAGTCTCGACGTGCCCGTCACGGACGTGTTCTGGCCCGCCGATCACGAGCCTGCACTGCCGCACGAGTACCAGTTCCATCTCGACCTGGACGAGGCGCAGCACGCGCTCGACGAGACGCTCGCGTACCTGGACTCCGTCACCGACTGACGTCGCCCCTCGGGTGCGACGGTCCTGCTCGACCTTCATCGACACGAGCTCGGGTGAAGCTCGAGTGAGGCGCGCCCCTTCGCGGTCTCGTGGCACGCGCGACGCACGGAATAGGCGAAGACGCAAGCGGGTTGCACCGTCATACCCCCAGGGGGTACCACGGGAGTAGCGCGACAGGAGATCACGATGAGCGACCCGCACGATCACGGCACGCACGGCGTCACCCACGCCCACGACGCCCCCGACGGCGATGACCACGTCGCCATCGGCCACGCGGGCCACGCACAGGACGATCACGCCACGCACGATCACGCGGGCCACGCCCACGCCGCCCACGATCACGCCGCGCACGAGCACGCGGGCCACGATCACGTCGCGATGGAACACAGCACCCATGAGGCGGCAGGCGCTCATGCCGCCCACGGCACCCACGGTGCGCACGCGGGTCACGGCGCCGACCATGTGGGCCAGTTTCGCCGTCTGTTCTGGATCAATCTCGCGCTCGCGGTCCCGGTGGTGGCGTTCTCGGGCATGTTCGCGATGCTGCTGGCCTACTCGATCCCGGACGTTCCGCTGCTGGCATGGGTCTCGCCCGTGCTCGGCACCGTCATGTACGTGTGGGGCGGCCGGCCGTTCCTCACCGGCGCCGTCTCGGAACTCCGGTCGCGCACTCCCGGCATGATGCTGCTGATCGGGCTCGCGATCACGGTCGCGTTCGTCGCGTCGTGGGGTGCGACTCTCGGGTTGCTCGACCACCAGCTCGACTTCTGGTGGGAGCTCGCGCTGCTGATCGTGATCATGCTCCTCGGGCACTGGCTCGAGATGCGCTCACTCGCGCAGACCACGTCGGCGCTCGATTCGCTCGCGGCGCTGCTGCCCGACGAGGCCGAGCGCGTCGACGGGGACCGCACGGTCTCGGTCGCGCCTGCCGACCTCCGTGTGGGCGACGTCGTCGTGGTCCGCCCCGGCGGCAGCGTTCCCGCCGACGGCCGCATCGTCGACGGGCGCGCCGACATGGACGAGTCGATGATCACCGGCGAGTCGCGCCCGGTGGCACGGTCCGTCGGCGACGCGGTCACGGCCGGGACCGTCGCGACCGACTCGGGGCTGCGCGTCGAGGTGACCGCGACCGGCGACGACACCGCGATCGCCGGCATCCGGCGCCTGGTCGCAGAGGCGCAGAGCTCGACCTCGCGCGCGCAGCGGCTGGCCGACCGCGCCGCGGGCTGGCTGTTCTGGTTCGCGCTCGGCGCGGCGGCGATCACCGCGATCGTGTGGACGGCGTTCGGCCTGCCCGACGAGGCGGTGGTGCGCACGATCACGGTGCTCGTGATCGCGTGCCCCCACGCCCTCGGTCTCGCGATCCCGCTCGTCGTGTCGATCGCGACCGAGCGCGCCGCGCGCGGCGGCGTGCTCGTGAAGGATCGCCTGGCCCTCGAGAGCATGCGCACGATCGACGCGGTGCTCTTCGACAAGACCGGCACGCTCACCAAGGGCGAGCCGACCGTGGTCGATGTCGCCGCCGCGCCCGGCTTCGACGCCGACGCGGTGCTCGCACTGGCGGCGGCTGCCGAGGCCGACAGCGAGCACCCGCTCGCCCGGGCGATCGTGCGCGACGCCGAGAGCCGAGGCATCCGTCGCCCCGCGGCGAGCGGCTTCACGTCGTCGCCCGCGATAGGCGTGGCCGCGACGGTGGACGGACGCGAAGTGCGCGTCGGCGGCCCGCGGCTGCTCGAAGAGGTCGGCTCGACGGACGTCCCCGAAGCGGACGCGTGGCGCGCGCAGGGCTCGATCGTCCTGCATGTCGTGCGCGACGGCGCCGTCGTCGGAGGTCTCGCGCTCGCCGACGAGATCCGTCCCGAGTCGCGCGAGGCGGTCGCGGCGCTGGACGAGCTCGGTGTCGAGGTGGTCATGATCACAGGGGATGCCGAGCCTGTCGCCCGCTCCGTGGCCGAGGCCCTCGGCATCCGTCGCGTCTTCGCCGGCGTGCGTCCCGAAGACAAGGCCGCGAAGGTCGCCGAGCTGCAGGCCGAGGGCAAGAAGGTGGCGATGGTCGGCGACGGAGTGAACGACGCACCCGCTCTCGCGCGTGCCGACGTGGGGATCGCGATCGGCGCCGGAACCGACGTCGCCATCGGATCCGCCGGCGTGATCCTCGCCTCGAGCGATCCGCGGTCGGTGCTGTCGGTCATCGAGCTGTCTCGCGCGAGCTACCGCAAGATGACGCAGAACCTGTGGTGGGCCGCCGGGTACAACCTCATCTCGGTGCCGCTCGCGGCGGGCGTGCTCGCACCGATCGGCTTCGTGCTGCCGATGTCGGTCGGCGCGATCCTGATGTCGCTGTCGACGATCGTGGTCGCCCTCAACGCACAGCTGCTGCGCCGCCTCGACCTCGCTCCCGAGCGGAGCGCCCGGGCGGTGCTCGATCGCTGACCCGGCGGCGACGCGGGAGTAGGGTGTGATGGTGACGACGACTCCTCCCGGTTGGTATGACGACGGCCACGGCGCGATGCGCTGGTGGGACGGCAGCCAGTGGACGGAGCACGTCGCGCAGCCCGACCCCGAGCCGTCGGCGGATGCGCCGACCGAGGCCGAGATCGTCGCCGCCTCCGAGGCGGCCGCAACCGCCGACCACCAGGCCTACGCCGCGACCGGCGCACCCGCGCAGCCGGTGACGGATGCCGCACCCGTGGCGCACCCGGCTCAGCCTGGATACCAGGCTCAGCCCGGGTACCCGGCTCAGCCCGGCGAGGCCGCGGCCTACCCGCCGCACCCCGGCGACCCGGCGGCCTATCTCGCGGCGCACCCCGGGTACGAGACGCCGGGGTATCCGGACGGCGTTGCGCAGGCAGGCGGCTTCTCAGCCGCCACCGAGCCGCGTCGCAGCTCGAAGCTGTGGATCCTCTGGCTCGTGCTCGGACTCGTGCTGCTCGGCATCGTCATCGCGGCGGCCGTGCTGATCCCGATCCTCCTTCTGAGCGGGGCGACCTCCGGCGCGGCCGGCGGGTCGGATGACGAGCGCTCGGCGGTCGCCGCCGTCGAGCTGTACGACGAGGCGTGGCAGGACGCCGACTGCGACGCGTTCGAGACGTCGACGACCGAGGATTTCCGCGCCTCGAGCGGCATCGGCGACTGCGCGTCGTTCGAGGCCGAGGCCGAGCTGTTCGACGACTCCGTCGAGGACTATGAAGTGCGCGTCGACGACGTCGCGAGCGAGCAGGGCACGATCACCGTCACCACCACCGAGACGTACCTCACCGTCGTCGACGACGCGGGGGAGCCGCTCGAGACGCCGGAGCCGATGTCGGTGACGTTCACCTACACCGTGGTCGCGGTCGACGGCGAGTGGGCCATCGACGCGATCGACTGATCGGTGCCGGAGCTCGAGAGTCGCCCGCGCGACGCCCGCTTCTTCCTGACCTGCGTGGGCATCGGCCTCGTCGCCGGGCTGCTGTCGGGGCTGTTCGGCGTGGGCGGCGGCACGGTCATCGTGCCGTTCCTCGTGCTGTTCCTGACGTTCAACCAGCGTCTGGCCGCAGGCACGTCGCTCGCGGCGATCGTGCCGACGGCGGCGGTCGGTGTGATCTCGTACGCACTGCATGACTCCGTGGCGTGGATCCCTGCGCTGCTGCTGGCTGCGGGCGCCGTCGTCGGCGCCCAGATCGGCACGTGGATGCTGCCTCGCGTCTCGCTCACCGTGCTGCGCTGGGCGTTCGTGGGCTTTCTCGTCGCGGTGATCGTGAGCCTGTTCCTCGTGATCCCCTCGCGCGAGGCGGAGCTCGCGCTCACGTGGCTCAGCGGCAGCGGCCTCGTCGTGCTGGGAGTGGTGACCGGAGTCATCTCGGGCCTCATCGGCGTCGGCGGCGGCATCGTCGTCGTCCCGGCGCTCATGGTGCTGTTCGGAACGAGCGATCTCGTGGCCAAGGGCACGTCGCTGCTCATGATGATCCCGACGGCGGTGTCGGGCACGATCGGCAACCTGCGCCGCGGCAACGTGGATCTGACCGCAGCAGCCGTGGTCGGTGTCGCCGCGTGCACGACCACCGCGCTCGGCGCGTGGGTGGCGACGCTCGTGGACCCGTTCGTGGCGAACGTGCTGTTCGCCGCGTACCTCGTCGTGATCGCGGTGCAGCTGGCGCTGCGCGCGCTGCGCGGCCGCCGAGCCTGACGGTCGGGCCGCCCGGCGGGCGCCCGGTACCCGCTCGGTAGGATGGCCTGGTGCCAGTGAACCCCGAGCTCGTCGGACGTGAGTTCCCGCCGACGGCCCCCTACCTCGTGGGTCGCGAGAAGGTGCGCGAGTTCGCGCGCGCCGTCTTCGCCGACGACCCGCAGCACCACGACACCGGCGTCGCGCGGACGCTCGGCTATGCCGACGTGGTCGCGCCGCCGACGTTCGCGATCGTCGTCACCGACGCGACGCTGCAGCAGCTGCTGTCGGAGCCCGACTCGGGCATCGTGCTGAAGAACGTGCTGCACGCCGAGCAGAAGTTCCGCTACTCGCGCCCGATCGTCGCGGGCGACGAGCTCACCGCGAAGCTCGCCGTCACCGGCATCCGCGCGATGGGCGCCGCCGCGATGGTGACCAGCGAGTCCGAGATCACGGATGCCGCGGGTGAGCACGTCGTGACCACGACGTCCATCCTGCTCGTGGGGGAGGGTGAGGCATGAGCGGCTTCGCGGATCTCGCCGTGGGCGACGTCGTCGCCGAGCGTACGGTGCATCTCACCCGGGAGTCGCTCGTGCGCTATGCCGGGGCATCCGGGGATTTCAACCCGATCCACTACCGTGACGACGTCGCCGCCGCCGTCGGCCTGCCGGGCGTGCTGGCGCACGGCATGCTCACGATGGGGCTCGCGATCGGCACGATCGAGCCATGGCTCGGCGACACCGGCCGCATCCTCGAGTACGGGGTCCGCTTCACCAAGCCCGTCGTCGTCGATGCCGACGCGGGGGCCGCCGTCACGGTGGTCGCGAAGGTGGGCGCCGTCGACGACGAGGCCGCCCGCATCGATCTGACCGTGTCGTTCGAGGGTGCCACTGTGCTGGTCAAGGCGCAGGTGCGCGTGCGGACCGTCTGACGCATGCCCGATGTGACTCCCGTCCCGCTCGCGCGGCTGACGACGCTGCGCACCGGCGGCGCCCCGACCCGCATGATCGAGGCCGCGACGACCGACGAGCTGGTCTCGGCGCTGCGCGACGTGTGGGCGACCGGCGAGCCGTGGCTCGTGCTCGGCGGCGGGTCGAACCTGTTCGTCGGCGACGAGCCGTTCGACGGCACGGTCCTGCGCATCCTCACCGAGGGCATCGAACGGATGCCGTCACCGGTGCCGGGCCGCGCGCGGCTGAAGGTCCAGGCAGGCCACGACTGGGACGCGCTCGTCGCCTATGCCGTGAGCGAGGGCCTCGCCGGTATCGAGGCGATGTCGGGCATCCCGGGCACGGTCGGCGCGGCGCCGGTGCAGAACGTCGGCGCGTACGGGCAGGAGATCGTGCAGACGCTCGCCGAGGTCGAGCTCCTCGACGAGACGACCGGCGAGGTCTCGACGGTTCCCGCAGCCGAGCTGGGGCTCGGATTCCGCACGTCGGTGCTCAAGCACCACTACGGCTCGGCGCCCGCGCGTCGTGCCGTGATCCTCACCGTCACGCTCGATCTCGCCGAGATCGGCCATGGCGGGCGTCGTATCGCCGGCGACCAGCTGCGCACGGCGCTGCGCCTCGGCCCCGATGACGAAGTGCCGCTCGCGTGGGTGCGCGAGCGCATCCTCGACATCCGCCGCAGCAAAGGCATGGTGCTCGATCCCGACGACCCCGACACGTACAGCGCCGGGTCGTTCTTCCAGAACGCGGTGGTCTCGGCATCCTTCGCCCGTACGCTGCCCGATGAATGCCCGCGGTGGCCCGTCGCCCCCGACCTCGACCCGGTGCTGGTCATCCCGCTCGCCGCGTACGACGGCTACGTGCCGCCGCCGGCGGCCGGTGAGCCCGACGTCAAGGTGAGCGCGGGGTGGCTGATCGAGCACTCGGGACTGCGCAAGGGCTTCAAGCTGCCGCGCTCGCGTGCGGCGCTGTCGAGCAAGCACGCGCTCGCGTTGACGAACCGCGGGGCGGCGACCGCCGCCGAGCTCGCCGAGCTCGCCCGGTTCATCCAAGGGCGCGTGCAGTCCGAGTTCGGGCTGATCCTGCAGCCCGAGCCCGTGCTCGTGAACGTCGAGCTCTAGTCGGGGGTCTCAGCTCGCGAAGAGGCGCTGCAGGCGCTGCACGCCTTCGAGCAGCGCGTCGTCGCCGAGGGCGTACGACAGCCGCAGATAGCCCGAGGGGCCGAACGCCTCGCCCGGGACGACTGCGACCTCGGCCTTCTCGAGGATGAGGTCGGCGAGCTCGAGCGTCGTGGTCGGCGTGACACCCGCCCACTCGCGGCCGAGGAGGCCGCGCACGTCGGGGTAGGCGTAGAACGCGCCGAGCGGCGTCGGCACGGTCACGCCGTCGATCTTCGACAGTTCGCCCACGATCACGCGGCGGCGGCGGTCGAAGGCCTGACGCATCTGCTCGGCCTCGTCCTGCGGACCGTTCAGTGCCGCAACGGCCGCGCGCTGCGCGATGTTGTTGACGTTCGAGCAGAGGTGCGACTGCAGGTTGCCGGCGAGCTTGATCGCGTCCTTCGGGCCCACCATCCACCCCAGGCGCCAGCCGGTCATGGCGTAGGTCTTCGCGACACCGTTGACGAGGATCGTCTGGGCCGCGGCATCCGGAACCGCCTCCACGATCGAGACGGCCTTGACGGGCGCGTCCGACCCGTCGGGGGCGTAGACGAGGTTCTGGTAGATCTCGTCGGTGATGATCCAGATGCCGTGCTCGACGGCCCACTCGCCGATCGCGCGCGTCTCGTCGGCGGTGTACACCGAGCCGGTCGGGTTCGACGGCGACACGAACACGAGCGCCGTGGTCTTGCCGGTGCGCGCCGACTCGAGCTGCTCGACGGTCACCTTGTAGTCCTGGTCGGCTCCCGCGAAAACCTCGACCGGGATGCCGTCGGCCAGGGCGATCGCCTCGGGATACGTCGTCCAGTACGGGGCCGGCAGCAGCACCTCGTCGCCGGGGTTCACCACCGTCTGGAACGCCTGGTACACGGCCTGCTTGCCGCCGTTGGTCACGATGATCTGGGACGGGTCGACCTCGAGGCCGGAGTCCCGGAGCGTCTTCGCGGCGATCGCCTCGCGCAGCACGGGAAGGCCCGCCGCCGGCGTGTAGCGGAAGTTCGCCGGGTCGCGGAGCGCCTCGGCCGCGGCGTCGACGATGAACTGGGGCGTCGCGAAGTCGGGCTCGCCCGCGGCGTACGAGATGACGGGACGGCCGGCGGCCTGCAGCGACTTCGCCTTGGCGTCGACCTTGAGAGTCGCGGACTCGGCGATGGCGGAGAGTTTGCGGGAGAGCGGTGCGCGTTCGGTCACGCTTCGAGCGTAGTCGGCCGCGTCCCGGCGGTCAGCCGCCGATCGTGCACGAGTGGCCCGCTTCCGGCCGCTCTATCCGGTATCCCGCCACGGCGGTAGCCTGTGCCACGTGGATGCATGGATCTGGGGCGCCGTCGTGTTCGCGATCGTCGTCGTGTTCGCCGGCGGCGTCGCGTGGTGGCTCGCGCGCGACTGCGTCCTCACCATGATCGGAGCCACCGGCGCGATCCTCGGCGGGGTCGTGTCGCTCGTCAGCCTCGCCGTGCTGCTGGATCCCGAGGCGGGCCTGCGTGCTGCGGCGATCCTCACCATCGGCTCGGGAGCCTGGCTGCTCGCGTGGGCTCTCGCGGGAGGCATCCGCAGTCAGCGCCTGATGCGCGCCGAGGAGGCCGAGGCCGGTGGCACCGTGGTCCTTCCGGACGTGACACGGGCCTGAACCGCGCCGGAGCCGCGTGCGCGGCATCCACCGAATGGGGGATGCCTCATCCGGCGGATGACGGCTGCCGACGACATCCGCGCACCGCGAGTCTGGACTCATGAGAACTCCGGCAGTGCAGGTGCGGAACCTGCGGAAGAGCTACGGCGGGCGTGCGGTCGTCGATGACGTGTCGTTCGACATCGCTCGCGGCGAGACATTCGCCCTCCTGGGCCCCAACGGGGCGGGCAAGTCGACGACGGTCGAGATCCTCGAGGGTTACCGCCGTCGTGACAGCGGCGAGGTCGCAGTGCTGGGCGTGGACCCGGCTGCGGGGGGCCTGGACTGGAAAGCGCGGCTCGGGATCGTCCATCAGACGACCGGGCAGGCGGGGCTGGTCACCGTCCGCGAGCAACTGCGGCAGTTCGCCGGGTTCTTCCCGAACCCGCGCGACGTCGACGAGGTGATCTCGGCGGTGGGCCTCAGCGCGCAGGCGGGGACGCGCATCGGGAAGCTCTCGGGCGGACAGCAGCGACGTGTGGATGTCGCACTGGGCATCGTCGGCCGGCCCGACCTGCTGTTCCTCGACGAACCCACGACCGGTTTCGACCCCGTGGCGCGGCGCGAGTTCTGGGAGCTGATCCGGGCGCTGCAGGCCGACGGCGCCACCATCCTCCTGACCACGCACTACCTCGACGAGGCGGAGCAGCTGGCCGACCGCGCGGGGGTGATCGCCGCAGGACGCCTGCGCGCGATCGGACGCCTCGACACGCTCGGCGGACCGGGCGTGCGCGTGCCGATCGTGCGGTGGCTCGAAGCGGGTGCCGTCCGCGAGGAGCGGACCGACGACCCCCTCGCGTTCGCCACCGCGCTCGCGCAGCGCCTGGGCGGCGAGCCGGCGGAGCTCGAGATCGTGCGCCCCGGCCTGGAAGACATCTATCTGAACCTGGTGGCGGAGGCTGCGGCATCCGATCTCACCGAATCCCACGAAAAGGAGGTCGCGCGATGAGCACGATCACGGCGGGCCGCATGCCCGGAGTCCTTCCGACGGGGGTGTGGCGCGCGCGGTTCGAACTGCTGCAGTACTTCCGCTCGGGCGACACGCTCTTCTTCACGTTCCTGTTCCCGGTGCTCATGCTCGGGCTGTTCAGCGTCGCGTTCGGCTCAGAGGTCGTGCGGCCGACGCCGGACGCGCCGGCTCTCTCGATGGCGGCGCTCTATCTGCCGGGCATGCTGGCCGCGGGTCTGCTGCTGTCGGGCTTCCAGAACCTCGCGATGGACATCGCGCTCGAGCGCGCAGACGGCACCCTCGAACGCCTCGGCGGCACGCCGTTGTCGCCGGTCAGCTACTTCCTCGGCAAGATCGGCCAGGTCGCCGTGACCGGCGTGCTGCAGGCCGCGCTGCTGCTGACCGTGGCCGCGCTCGCGCTCGGCGTGGAGCTGCCGACCGAGCCGGGCCGCTGGGCCGTCTTCGCGTGGGTGTTCGTGCTCGGAATCACGACGTCGGCGCTGCTCGGCATCGCCCTGTCGGCGGTGCCGCGCAGCGCCAAGAGCGCCGCGGCCGTGGTGATCCCGATCGCGCTCATCCTGCAGTTCATCTCGGGCGTGTACTTCACCTTCTGGCAGCTGCCCGAATGGCTGCAGAGCATCGCGTCGATCTTCCCGCTGGTGTGGATGGCCCGGGGCATGCGCGCCGTCTTCCTTCCCGACCAGTACGCGGCGCTCGAGCCGGGCGGCGAGTGGGGCCTCGCGACGGTCGCGGTCGTACTCGCCGTGTGGCTCGTGGTCGGTCTGGTGCTCTCCCGGCTCACCTTCCGCTGGATCCGCCGCGACGCGTAGCGTGGGTCGCGCGGCGAAGGAGATACGGTGCTGAATCGTCGATGGTGGGACGTCGCGGTCGCGGCCGGCTCGGTCGTGATCGCGGCGGCCCTCCTCATGGAGTTCGGACCCCGCGACCCCTGGCGGCTCGCCCTCGGCGTCGCGGCCATCGCGCTGTTCGCCCTCGCGTATGTCGTCGTCGGACGCGCGGCGATCGGGCTCGAGCCCGGGTGGCGCTTCCCGGTCTTCGTCGCGCTTGCGGCGCTGTCGGTGGGGGTGGGGTCGGCAGCGGCCGGCTTCCTCGCCATGATGCAGGCGCTCGCGTACCCGCTGGCATGGGTCATCGGCGTCTCGCGCCGCCACGGGATCATCGCGTCGGCGGTGATCGCGTTCGCGACGGCGTGCGGCATCGCGGTCGGCGGGGGCCTCGACGCCGGATCGATCGTGACCGCGCTGGCGACCGGCGCCTTCTCGTTCGCCTTCTCGGTGGCCTTCGGGCTGTGGATCGCCGGCATCGCCGAATACGGGGAAGAGCGGGCGCGGCTCCTCGCGGAGCTGCAGGCGGCACAGTCCGAGGTCGAGGCGCTCAGTCGCGACCGCGGCGCCTCGCGGGAGCGCGAGCGGCTCGCGCGCGACATCCATGACACCCTCGCCCAGACGCTGGCCGGCCTGGTGATCCTCGCCGAACGGGCGGGGCGACTCTCACGGGAGGGAAGGACGGATGCCGCGGCGACTGCGATCGCAACCGTCGAGCTGACCGCACGCGAGGCGCTCGGCGAGGCGCGTGCGCTGGTCGCGCGCACGGCCGCGGTTCCGAGCGAGCCCGCTTTCGACGCCGCGGTGGAACGGCTGGTCGAGAGGTTCCGTGCCGAGGCGGGTCTCACGATCTCCGTGGACTCGCAGGGATCTGTCGCCTCCATCGCGCGGGAGGCGCAGGTCGTGCTGCTCAGGTGCCTGCAGGAGGCGCTCGCCAACGTCCGCAAGCATGCCGGAGCGACGCATGCGACGGTGCGCGTCGCGGTGACGGCCGACGGTGCGGCCGAGCTCGAGGTCGCCGACGACGGATCGGGGTTCGACACCATGGCGCCTCGGTCGGGGTTCGGCCTCGACGGAATGAGCGAACGAGTTGCGCTCGCAGGAGGAGAACTCGAGCTGGAATCGAGTCCCGCGAACGGCACGACTCTGCGTGTCCGGCTTCCTGCCACCCATGCCGCTGCGGGGAGCGAGCCGTGATCCGCCTGCTGATCGCCGACGATCATCCCGTGGTGCGCGCCGGGCTGGCCGGTCTGCTCTCGGACGAGCCCGGCCTCGAGGTCGTGGCCGAGGCGTCCGACGGCGACGAAGCCGTTCGCCTCTCTGCGGCGACCCGGCCCGACGTGGTGCTGATGGATCTGCGTATGCCGCGCGTGGACGGGGTCGAGGCGACGGCGCGGATCGCCGGGGGAGAAGCGGGCGACCCGCCCCCGCGCGTGCTCATCCTCACGACCTACGAAACGGACGACCAGATCATCGCGGCGATCGAGGCCGGAGCCGCCGGCTACCTCCTCAAGGCCGCGCCGCAGGCCGAGATCGTGGCGGGCATCCGGTCGGTCGCGGCCGGCCAGTCGGCGCTGTCGCCGCAGGTGGCGGTGCGCCTGGTCGAGCGCATGCGACGCCCCGAGCCTGCGGCCCTGCTCACGCCGCGCGAGATCGACGTGCTGCGGCTGGTCGCGTCCGGACACAGCAACAAGCAGATCGCCACGGCCCTCGGCATCGGTGAGTCGACGGTCAAGACTCACCTGCTCAAGGTCTTCGACAAGCTCGGCGTGGCCGACCGCACACGCGCCGTGACGCTCGCGATGGAGCGAGGACTGCTGTCGTGACGGAAGGATGCCCCGGACCGTCGCACGCGCTCTGGCCCGGGGCATCCGATCTCGTGGGATTCAGCTGAACTGGTTCATCGTGTTGTGCGCGCCGCCGGCCTTGAGGGCCGCGTCGCCGGCGAAGTACTCCTTGTGGGTGTCGCCGATGTCGCTTCCCGCCATGTTCTGGTGCCTGACGGTGGCGATCCCCTCGCGGATCTCGCGGCGCTGGACGCCCTCGACGTACGCGAGCATGCCCTCGTCGCCGAAGTACCCCTTGGCGAGGCTGTCGGTCGACAATGCGGCCGTGTGGTACGTCGGGAGCGTGATGAGGTGGTGGAAGATCCCGGCGCGGGCGGACCCGTCGCGCTGGAACGAGCGGATCTTGTCGTCTGCCAGCCGCCCGAGCTCGGTGTCGTCGTACTCGGCGCTCATCAGCTCGCTGCGGTCGTACCCCGAGACGTCCCCGCCCTGCTCCACGAGAAGGTCGTACGCCTGCTGTCGGAAGTTGAGCGTCCAGTTGAAGGACGGGCTGTTGTTGTAGACGAGCTTCGCGTCCGGGATCACCTCGCGGATGCGGTCCACCATGCCCGCGATCTGCTCCACGTGCGGCTTCTCGGTCTCGATCCACAGCAGGTCGGCGCCGTTCTGCAGAGACGTGATGCAGTCGAGGACGACACGGTCCTCGCCCGTGCCGGGCCGGAACTGGTACAGGTTGCTGGCCAGGCGCTTCGGGCGCAGCAGCCTGCCCTCGCGGCGGATGACCACGTCGCCGTCGCTCAAATCGGCCTCGGCGATCTCTTCGACGTCGAGGAACGAGTTGTACTGGTCGCCGAGGTCGCCGGGGCGGTGCGAGACGGCGAGCTTCTGGGTGAGCCCGGCGCCGAGCGAGTCGGTGCGGGCGACGATGATCCCGTTCTCGATGCCGAGCTCGAGGAACGCGTAGCGGACCGCGTTGAGCTTGGCGATGAAGTCCTCGTGCGGCACGGTGACCTTGCCGTCCTGATGCCCGCACTGCTTCTCGTCCGACACCTGGTTCTCGATCTGGATGGCGCACGCGCCGGCCTCGATCATCTTCTTGGCGAGGAGGTACGTCGCCTCGGGATTGCCGAAGCCCGCGTCGATGTCGGCGATGATCGGCACCACATGGGTCTCGTGGTTGTCGATCTGCGACCGGAGGAACTCGACTGCGGTCTCGTCGCCGGCCTGCCGTGCCTCGTCGAGCTGCGTGAAGAGCAGGTCGAGCTCGCGGGCGTCGGCCTGGCGCAGGAACGTGTACAGCTCCTCGATGAGCGCGGGCACGGAGGTCTTCTCGTGCATCGACTGGTCGGGGAGGGGACCGAACTCCGAGCGGAGCGCGGCGACCATCCAACCCGAGAGGTAGAGGTACCGCTTGTTCGTTGTCTTCAGGTGCTTCTTGATCGAGATCAGCTTCTGCTGGCCGATGAAGCCGTGCCACACGCCGAGCGACTGGGTGTACACCGACGAGTCGGCGTCGTACTCGGCCATGTCGCGACGCATGATGTCGGCGGTGTACTGGGCGATCTCGAGCCCGGTCCGGAACCGGTTCTGCGCCCGCATCCGGGCGACGTACTCGGGATCGATGGCGTCCCAGCTCGAGCCGTGCTGCTGCTTGAGCGCCTCGATGGCTTCGATGTCGTCTTGGTAGGCAGTCATTGTCGTGTCCTTCGCAGTGATGGTGGTGATGTCCCGAGAAGTGGTCCTGGTGTCCCGATCTCCGCCGGCTCGAAAAGTCGGATGCGGCGGAAATCGGGACACGGGTGCCGCGTCACTCGGTCTCGGCGAGGAAGCGCGAGTAGGCCGGCAGCGTGAGGAACGCGGGGAACTCCTGGCCCAGCGCCACGTCGCGGAAGATCTCGGCCGCGTCGTCGAAGCGGTCGCCGTCGCGGCGGTCGACCTCGCCGAGCACCTGGACGATGAGGCCCTCGACGTACTCGCGCGTGATCGGGGTGCCGTCCTCGGTGGTGCGGTCCTGGTGGATCCACTGCCACACCTGGCTGCGGCTGATCTCGGCGGTCGCGGCATCCTCCATGAGGTTGTCGATGGCGACGGCGCCGAGGCCCCGCAGCCACGCCTCGAGGTAGCGGATCGCGACCGACACGTTGGCATGCACCCCCGCCGCCGTGATGGGGCGGCCGATGTGGACGTCGATGAGGTCGGCGGCGCTGACCTCGACCTCGGGACGCTGACGGTCGAGCTGGTTCGGGCGGTCGCCCAGCACGGCGTCGAACTCGGCGCGCGCCACCGGGATCAGGTCGGGGTGGGCCACCCACGTACCGTCGAACCCGTCACCGGCCTCGCGCTTCTTGTCGGCGGCGACCTTCTCGAACGCGCGCTCGGTGACCTCCGGGTCGCGGCGGTTCGGGATGAACGCGCTCATGCCGCCGATCGCGAACGCCCCGCGCTTGTGGCACGTCTTCACGAGCAGCTCGGTGTACGAGCGCATGAACGGCACGGTCATCGTCACCTCGCTGCGGTCGGGCAGCACGAACCGCGCGCCGCGGCCGCGGTAGTTCTTGATGATCGAGAAGATGTAGTCCCAGCGGCCGGCGTTCAGTCCCGCGCAGTGGTCGCGCAGCTCGAACAGGATCTCCTCCATCTCGAAGGCCGCCGGCAGCGTCTCGATGAGCACCGTCGCGCGGATCGTGCCGTGCGGGATGCCGACGTACCGCTCCGAGAACGTGAAGACGTCGTCCCACAGCTTCGCTTCCTCGGCGCTCTCGAGCTTCGGCAGGTAGAAGTAGGGCCCACGTCCGTTCGCGATCAGCTGCTTCGCGTTGTGGAAGAAGTACAGCCCGAAGTCCACGAGCGACCCCGACGCGGCCATGGTGCGGCCGGCGCGATCGGTGAAGCGGAGGTGGTTCTCGGTGAGGTGCCAGCCGCGCGGTCGCATCACGATCGTGGGCGTGCGCTCGGCGGTGACCTCGTAGCGCTTCCCCTCGGGGCTGGTGAACCCGAGCTCGCCGCGGATCGCGTCGCGCAGGCTGAGCTGGCCCTCGATGACGTTCTTCCACGTGGGGCTGGTCGCGTCCTCCTGGTCGGCGAGCCACACCTTCGCGCCGGAGTTGAGCGCGTTGATCGTCATCTTCGGGTCGGTCGGTCCGGTGATCTCGACACGGCGGTCCTCGAGGCCGGGTCCCGCGCCCGCCACGCGCCAGTCGGGGTCGTTGCGGATGTGCGCGGTGTCGTCGCGGAACTGCGGGTCGTACCCGTTGCCGATCTCGAACCGGCGGCGCATGCGGTCGGCGAGCCGGTCGTGGCGGCGCCCGCCGAAGCGATGGTGCAGCTCCGTGAGGAACGCGATGGCATCCGGGGTGAGGATCTCGTCGTAGCGGGGACCGAGGCGCCCCGCGATCTCGATCGTGGGGTCCTGGGTCTGGGTGGGGATGGGCCCTGTGCGCGTGCGCATCGGGGTCGCGGTCGCAGGTGTCATGTCGATGTCCTGTCTGTGAAGTGCTGTCGTGGGGGATGCCGCGACCCGGCATTGTCGGCTGGGTGAGGCATCCGTGATCCGTGTCCTGGCGGATCGGTGGGAGCCGTGAGACCACTCTGCTGTGAAGTTCGGGGCTGGAACCGGCGAAGTGCAGTGTGAAGTTTTCGACTATTTCTGCTTTCGTGACAGAATCGCGGCATGACGACGATCTCTACCCGCGATCCGCTGGCAGAAGTCCCGGACGATGAAGAGGTGGATCCCCTCACGATCGGCCGCCGCATCCGGCAGCTGCGCACCGAGCGCGGCATGACGCTCGAAGAGCTCGCCGCCGCGGTCGATCGTGCGCCCAGCCAACTGTCGATGATCGAGAACGGCCGGCGCGAGCCGAAGCTCACCCTGCTGCAGGCGATCGCACGGGCCCTCGGCTCGTCGATCGACCAGATCCTGGAGGCCGAGCCGCTCGACGAGCGGTCCACGCTCGAGATCGCGCTCGAGCGGGCCATGCGCGGTCAGACGTTCCAGGCGCTCGGCATCCCGCCCTTCCGCATCGGCAAGACCGTGCCGACCGAGGCGCTGAAGGCGATGCTCGCGCTGCAGGGTGAGATCGAGCGCCTGCGCGACGAGCGCGCCGCGACGCCCGAGGAGGCGCGCCGCGCCAACGTGGCGCTGCGCCGGCTCATGCGCACGCAGAACAACTACTTCGAAGAGCTCGAGCAGCACGCCGCCCGCATCCTCGACGCCGTCGACCACCCGGGCGGTCCGCTCACTCAGCGCACGGCATCCGATATCGCCGCCCATCTCGGTTTCACGCTGCACTACGTGCCCGACCTGCCGCAGACGACGCGGTCGGTGGCCGATATCAAGAACGGCCGCCTTTACCTCTCGAGCCGCCTGACCGCGAAGGGCGACCCGCGCACGGCGGTGCTGCAGGCGCTGTCGAGCCGGATCCTCGGCCACCGCGAGCCCACCTCGTACGCGGAGTTCCTTCGCCAGCGCGTGGAGACCAATTACCTCACCGGGGCGCTGCTGATCCCCCAAGCGCACGCCGTGCCGTTCCTGCAGGAGGCGAAGAAGGATCGCGCGATCTCGATCGAAGACCTCCGCGACGCCTACTCGGTGTCGTACGAGACGGCCGCGCACCGCTTCACCAACCTCGCGACCGTGCACCTCGGCATCCCGGTGCACTTCCTCAAGGTGCACGAGTCGGGCACCATCACGAAGGCGTACGAGAACGACGACGTCAACTTCCCGACCGATCGCCTCGGTGCCATCGAGGGGCAGATGTGCTGCCGTCGCTGGACGTCGCGCGTCGTCTTCGACGTCGACGACCACTTCAACCCGTACTACCAGTACACCGACACCGGCAACGGCACGTACTGGTGCACGGCGCGCGTCGAGCTCTCGAGCGAGGGCGCGCACTCGGTGTCGGTGGGGGTGCGGTTCGACGACACCAAATGGTTCCTCGGGCGCGACACCCCGAACCGCGGAGTATCGAAGCACTCGGTCGAGGTGTGCTGCCGGCGGGCGCCCGCCGACCTCGAGGTCGCGTGGCGCGAGCACTCATGGCCGAACGTCCGCACTCCGCGCACGCTGCTGGCGACTCTGCCAACGGGCGCGTTCCCCGGTGTCGACTCGACGGATGTCTACGAGTTCCTCGAGGCCCACGCCCCGCGCTGACCCGCGGCCTCCTCGTGAGAACACGGTGAGAGACCGGATGCCGCATCTTCACGCGAATACCTATCGTGTGTAAGGTTTTGCGCACCGACGGTTCCGCCCGGCGGAGCCGCTTTCGACGAGGAGAGCGCGATGAAGCGATGGGTGAGCACGGTGGCGGCCGCAGGACTGGTCGCCACGGGACTGGCGCTGGCCGCCCCGACCGCCGCGAGCGGGACGGGGAAACCGGGTGAAGACCTGCTCGAGCGATGGGCGCAGGACACGTGGGTGTCGCTCGATGCGATGACGGACGAGGCCACGGGCCTGCCGTCCGACAACATCACCGGCGACCTCTCGACGGTCGGCGCGTACACGTCGCCGACCAACATCGGCGGCTACCTGTGGTCGACTGTCACCGCACGCGATCTCGGCATCATCTCGGCCGACGAGGCGCGCGAGCGTATGGCGACGACGCTCGAGACGCTGGGCACGCTGGAGCGCAACGAGGCCAGCGGCATGTTCTACAACTGGTACGACCCCGCCACGGGTGCGAAGCTCACGACGTGGCCCGACTCGGGCGACCCGGTTCACCCGTTCCTCAGCACGGTCGACAACGGCTGGCTCGCGTCGGGACTGCGGATCGTGCGAGAGGCCGAGCCCGCGCTCGCCGAGCAGGCCGACGCGCTGTACGACTCGATGGACTTCTCGGCGTTCTTCAACCCCGAGGGCGCACCAGGGCTCCCCGCCGGCACGAACCGCGGCGGGTTCTGGGAAGCGCCGCCACCGGACTGCAGCACGGCCGCGCCGATGTACAACGGATCCGGCGAGACGGTCTACTACACGTGCCATCACTACGACACGACGGTGAGCGAGAGCCGCATCGCGACCTACCTCGGCATCGCGAACGGCCAGCTGCCGCCGACCGCGCTCTACGGCACGCATCGCACGATGCCGCCCGGCTGCGACTGGGACTGGCAGGAGCAGCTGCCGACCGGCCGGTACCGCACGTACGACGGGTTCCAGGTCTGGGAGGGCGTGTACTCCTACGCCGGGATGTCGTTCGTGCCGCCGTGGGGCGGCAGCATGTTCGAGGCGCTCATGCCCGACCTGCTCGTGCCCGAGACCACGTGGGGACCGCGTTCGTGGCGCCTCAACCACCCCATCACGGTGGCCGTCCACGAGTACCACGGGCTCGAGGACGCCGGCTACGGGTACTGGGGCTTCTCGCCGGCGAGCAACCCGTTCGGCGGGTACTCCGAGTACGGCGTCGACATCGCGGGCATGCGATCCGACGGATACTTCTCGGATGCCGAGCACACGGATGTCGACATCGACCACCCCGGGTGCAGCACGGGCACGAATCCCGACCCCGAGTACGGCGACGGGGTCGTGACGCCCCACGCCGCGTTCCTCGCGCTGCCGTACGACCGCGAGGGCGCGATCGACAACCTCAGCCGCATCGAGACCGAGCTCGGCGCATACGGCCCCGGGGGCTTCTACGATTCGGTGGCGGTTCGCAGCGGCACCGTCGCGGAGCGCTACCTCTCACTCGACCAGTCCATGATCATGGCGGCGATCGGCAACGAGCTGACCGGGGATACGCTGAAGGACTACTTCGTCGATCGCGACATGGAGAAGCTCCTCCGGCCCGCGATGCGGCAGCAGGTGTTCGAGTCGTCGTGGGGCGATCGCGCACGGTCCGACCGCTGAGCGGCGGCCGGCGGGCGGGCAGGGACGGGAGGAACCGTGAGCGCTGAGCAGGAGTCCGCGTCGCCGACGGCTCGGCGCCCGCGGGGCAGCTACGCCAAGGGTCAGGCCCGACGTCAGGCGATCGTCGACGAGGCCCTCGCGGTGTTCTCGCGCACGGGGTTCCACAGCGGGTCGTTGCGCGAGATCGCCAAACGGGTGGGGCTCACACCGGCGGGTCTCATGCACCACTTCGCCGACAAGGAGGAGCTGTTCGCCGAAGTGCTCCGGCAGCGCGACGACAAGGTGCGCGAGGCCGCCGGAGACCCCGCTGAGCACACGCTCGTCCAGCAGGCCGAGAAGGTCGTCGCCTACAACCAGTCCTCGCGCGGCCTGACCTCCCTCTACGCGATCGTGTCGGCCGAGGCGACCGACTCGGAGCACCCGTCCCACCAGGACTTCGCCGAGCGCTACCGGTCGGGCGCCGCGAACGGTGAGCAGCTGCTGCGCGCGGCGCAGGAGGCGGGCGAGGTGCGCGCCGACCTCGACCCCGCTCTCGCTGCACGCCTCATCAGCGCCGTCATGGACGGCATCCAGCTGCAGTGGCTGCTCGATGAGTCGGTCGACATGGTGCCGCTCTTCGAGGAGTTCGTTCGCGGGTACCTGCGCCGGGGCGACTGATCGGCGCCACTCCCGGCTGCTCGCCGTGCGCATGACTCAGGCTCATCGTCCGAATCGGCGCGGCTGAGGCACCGCAGGCCGCATCCAGCCTGAGTCATGCGCACCTGCGGGCGTCAGATCCCTGGATCAGAGTGCGTTCGCCTGCGCCACACGGCCGAGCCAGTCGAGGCTGGGCTTGGGATGCCGCTCGAAGGTCTCGGGATCCCACCCGATGAGCCCGAACGTCGGCCGGAAGCTGCCCCACTCGTAGTTGTCGAGCGCGCTCCAGTGCAGGTAGCCGCGGACGTCGACGCCGTCCTGGATGCACGCGAGCACCGCCTCCAGCGCGCCCGTCGTATAGTCGATGCGGCGTTGGTCGTCGGCCGTCGCGATGCCGTTCTCGGTGACGTACACGGGCGCCTTCGCGCGGCGCCACGCGTTGCGGATGCCCTCGCCCACCGCGGGCGGGTAGTACTCCCACCCGGTGAGCGTGCGTTCGGCGTCGTCGGGGATGGGCAATGGTCCGTCCTGCCCGATCTTCGTGCGCGTGTACGCCTGCACGCCGACCCAGTCGTCGCCCTCGGCGGCGTCGAGGAACACGTCCTCGCGCGACGAGCCGTATTCGGCGGCGACCGCCTCGGCGCCGGGCTCGGGCTGATACGCCTGCGTCGCGACCGACCACCCCCCGCGCGCGCCGACCGAGCGCACCAGGTCGACGGCCGCACGATGCGCCGCGATCAGGCGGTCGGTGACCTCGGGCACGCCCGGCGGCAGCCCCACCGAGGGGAAGCCCACCTCGGGATCGGCGAGGACCGACACCATGTTCGGCTCGTTGATCGTGCACACGAGATCGACCCCGTCCAGCAGGGGCAGGACGCCCTCGACGTAGCGCCGGAACGCATCGACCGAGGCATCCGTCAGCCAGCCGCCGTCGCGCGCGAACCACACCGGGTTCGTGAAGTGGTGCAGCGTGATGACGGGCTCGAGGCGAAGGTCGCGCGCCGTGCCGATCATGCGCCGGTAGTGGTCGAGCGCCGCGCGCGAGAACCACCCCTTCTCGGGTTCGATGCGCGCCCATTCGATGCTGAAGCGGTAGGCGCCGAGCCCCGCCCGCGCGAGGAGCGCCATGTCTTCGGGGTAGCGGTGGTAGCTGTCGGCCGCGTCGCCCGACGGCGACTCGACGGGCGGCCCGGGCAGGTGCCCCCACTCGCGCTGCCACCAGTCCGAGTTGACGTTTCCGCCCTCGATCTGGTGCGCGGCGGTCGACGCGCCCCACAGGAAGCCTTCGGGGAAGTTCATCGTGGCGATGTCCTTTCGTTCGGGATGACGGATGCCTCGCCCGCGGCGGCGGGCGCGGCATCCGTCGACGTCACTTGATGCCGGTGAGCGCGATGCCCTGCACGAAGTAGCGCTGCAGCAGCACGAAGACGGCCAGCACCGGCACGACGACCACGACGGCGCCCGCCATCATGAGGCCGTAGCGGGCGGCGTTCTGGCCGACCGAGTACAGCGCGAGCGCGACGGGCAGCGTGTACATGTCCTCGGTCGTGGCCACGACGAGCGGCCACAGGAAGTTGTTCCAGCTGGCGAGGAACGTGAGGATCGTGAGGGTGGCGACGGCCGGCCCGCACATCGGCATGATGACGCGCAGGAAGATGCGCCATTCGCTCGCGCCGTCGATCCGCGCCGCCTCGATCAGCTCGTCGGGAAGCCCCAGCATGAACTGCCGCATGAGGAACACCCCGATGGGCGCGATGAGGAACGGCAGGATGAGTCCGGGGTACGAGTTCACCAGCCCCAGGTTCGCGGTCAGCACGAACAGCGGCACGAAGGTCACGACCCCCGGCACCATGAGCGTCGCGAGCACGAGCGTGAAGAGCAGCTTCTTGCCGCGGAACTCGAGCTTGGCCAGCGCGTACCCGATCATCGAGCAGAACACGATGTTGCCGAGCGTCACGAAGACGGCCACCACGATGCTGTTGACGAAGAAGGTCGTGAAGTCCAGCCGCCCGAACAGCGTCTCGTAGTTCTCGACCGTGGGCTCGCGGGGAAAGAACTCGGTCGGGTACTGGCGGATCTCGGCATCCGTCTTGAAGGACCCCAGGATCATCCACACGAACGGCATGATCATCGCGACGAGCCCGAGGAACAGCACGATGTAGAGCCACCACCGGGTCTTCTCGCGGTGGCGACGGCGACGGGGTGCCGGCTCGGGCGCGATGCGCGGCGCGGTCGAGGCGGGGGCGACGGTGGCCATGTCAGTCCTTCCTTCCGAGGAAGCGGAACTGGATGAGCGAGAGGACGACGATCGCGAGGAAGAGCACGTAGCTCGCGGCCGACGCATAGGCGTAGTTGCCGAATCCGAACTGCTGGTACGTGTACATCGCGGTCGACAGCGTCGCGTCGAGCGGGCCGCCGCGGGTCATGACGAACGGCTCCTCGAAGAACTGCAGGAAGCCGATGCCGGTGATGACCGCCGCGAACAGCAGCGCGGGGCGCATCGCGGGGATCGTGATGTTCCAGAACCGCTGCCACGCGTTCGCGCCGTCGACCATGGCCGCCTCGTGGTGCTCGCGCGGAACGCCCTGAAGAGCCGCGAGGAAGATCACCATGAGCGTTCCGATATTGCGCCAGACCGCCATCATGATCATCGACGGGAGCGCCCAGGTCGTCGACTGCAGCCAGTCCGGCCCCTGGATGCCGAACAGCCCCAGGAAGCCGTTGAGCAGCCCGTCGGGCTGGAGGATGAAGCGCCACACGATCGCGATCGCCACGATGCTCGTCACGACCGGCGCGTAGTAGCCGACGCGGAACACGGTGCGGAACCGGCGGATGCCCTTGTCGAGCGCGAGCGCCACCACGAGCGCCAGTCCCATCGTGAGCGGCACGGCGACGATCACGAACGTGAACGTGTTCGCGAGCGAACGCAGGAACCGCGGGTCCTGGAAGAGCCGCACGTAGTTGTCGATGCCGACGATGTTCACCTGGAACGGCGTCTGCAGGTCGCGCGTGGTCATGTCGGTGAAGCTCATCAGGAGCGAGCCGACGATCGGCCCCGCCATGAACACGACGAACAGCACCACGAACGGCAGCGCGAACATCCATGCCGTGAGAGTCATGCGCCGGCTCCGCCGCGAGGCGCGCGCCCGAGGGGCGGGGCTGCGCGGCGGAGCCGGGGTCGCGAGAGCGGTCATGACGCGGGGTCCTACTGCCCGGTGCCGATCGAGGTCGCCTGCTGCTGGATCGTGGCGATCGCGTCGGCGGGGCTCGTCTCGCCGCGCGTGGCCTTCTCGAGCTCCTGGTCGATCACGGCCGACACCTGCGCCCACGTGGGGATCGCCGGCGGAGCCTTGGAGTCCTGCAGCTGCTCGCCGAAGACGCTGAGGTAGGGGTCCTCCGCGAAGGTCGGGTCGTCCCACGCCGACTGCACGCTCGGTAGGTCGGTCGAGATGTCGTACCACGCGATCTGCGTCTCGGGCTGGCTGAGCCAGCGCACGAACTTCCACGAGGCGTCGCGGTTCTCGGTGTCCTCGAAGACGGCGAGGTTGCCGCCGCCGGTGAAGCTGGTGCGGCTGTCGGCGCCGGGCACCATCGCGACGCCGAACTGGTCGGCGAACTCCTCGCCGCCCTGGTCGAGCAGCAGGCCCACGTGGAACGGGCCGCTGTAGAACGCCCCGACCTCGCCGTTGATGAATGCCTGCTCGATCTCGCCGCCCTCCAGGCGACGCGGCTCGGCGATGCCCTCCTCGAAGAAGCTCGTGTAGAACGTGAACGCCTCTTCCCACTCGGGGGTGTCGAAGGTGAACTCGGTGCCGTCCTCGTTCAGGATGTCGCCGCCCTGCTGCCAGGCCAGGGGAGTGACGTACTGCCACGAGTCGAAGCCGCCAGGGGGGAGCGAGACGCCCCACTGCGCGCCGGCGGCCTGCAGCGCCTGCGTGAAGGACTTGTACTCCTCCCACGTCGCCGGCGGCTCGACGCCCGCCTGCTCGGCGAGGTCGGTGCGGTAGTAGAGCACGCGCGTGTCGACGTACCACGGCACGCCGTACGCCACACCGTCGACGACGGTGGTGTCCCACGAGCCCTCGAAGAACGACGACTCGTCGACGAGCCCGTCCGGTGTCGGCTCGAAGGCGCCGGTGGCGGCGAACTCGCCGACCCAGGTCGTGCCCAGCATCGTGACGTCGGGAGTCTCGCCGCCCGCGATCGCGGTGGCGATGCGGTCGTGCGCGCTCTCCCACGGCACGGCGGTCACCTCGATCGTGACGTCGGGGTTCTCCTCCTCGAACTGGGCGGCCAGCTCGTCGAGCACCTCGCCCTCGTTGCCCATCGCCCACACCTGCACCGTGCCGGTGGCGGGGGAGTCGTCGATCGCCTCGCCGCCGCCGCCGTCATCCCCGCCCCCGCCGCCGTCCGTGCGGCCGCAGCCTGCGAGCACCAACGCGCCGATGAGCGCGGTCGCTCCGGCCGCCGCCCACCGGGAAGTCCTGCGTGCACCTGGTCGTGTCATCGGTCTGACGCCTCCTTCGGTCGTCGCCGCACCCGCGCGGCGTCCTTGCCTCGGCTGTGTCGGCGCGCTTCGGCGCCTCGCCACGAATGTACGCCTAAAACCTTACACGTGAAAGGTATTGGTGATGAGAAAGGGCTCATGATGACGCAGGATGCCGCGCCTCGACGCCACGCGGAACGCCCTGGCGGCGGCATCCGTCGCGTGCTACGAGGCCGTCCGACAGCGCGCCGTGGCCGCTCCATGTCCCGCTTTCACTCGCTGGTGTCCCGATATACGCGCTCTCTTGGCGTCGATGTGCGCGAAATCGGGACACGCAGAGCGTGAGTGATGCCGCCACGGCGGCAACGGTCGGGGCCGCCGGGCGAGGCGTCGGTCAGTGGCGTCCGGCGACGACGTCGGCGATGTGCGCGGGCCACGCGGTACGGGAAGAAGGACCGGATGCCTCGAACCGGTCGGCCATGCGATACGCGGTGTAGATCGCGTTCACGGCGACCCACCGCAGCGGCTCGGGCTCCCACGTCTTGGCCCGGTGCCCGACCCACGGCAGCCGCGTGAGCTCGGTGTCGTGACCGAGCACGAGATCGGCGAGCGTGCGGCCGGCGAGGTTCGTCGCCGTGACGCCGGTTCCGACGTAGCCGCCGGCCCACCCGAGTCCGGTGGTGCGGTCGTGGCCGACGGTCGCCGCCCAGTCGCGCGGCACGCCGAGCACGCCCGCCCACGCGTGCGCGATCGGCACCGTCGAGGCATCGGGGAAGAAGTCCCGCAGCAGAGCCGTCAGCGAGCGGATCGTGCGCTCCTGCGTCGTGCCGTCGGTGTCGACCCGCGAGCCGTACCGGTACGGCACGCCGCGCCCGCCGAAGGCGATGCGGTCGTCGGCGGTGCGCTGCGCGTACATGTACACGTGGGCGAAGTCGCCGAGCGTCTCGCGGCCGTCCCAGCCGACGGAGTCCCAGAACGCCGCCGGCAGCGGCTCCGTCACGATCATCGAGGAGTTCATCGGAAGCCACGTGCGGTGCTCGGCGGCGAGGTCGGCGGTGAACCCCTCGGTCGCGCGGAGCACGTGCGCCGCGCGCACCGTGCCGCGGTCGGTGACGGCGCGGCCGGGGGCGATCTCGCGCACGTGCGTCTGCTCGTGGATCGTCACGCCCAGCCGCTCGACGGCCTCGGCGAGGCCGCGCACGAGCTTCGCCGGATGCACGCGTGCGCAATGCGGATGCCAGGCCGCACCGAGCAGGCCGTCGATGCGGATCCGGGATGCCGCGGCTGAGGCATTCAGCCACTCCACATCGGTGTGCGGCCAGGACTGCTCGCCTGCGACCGCCGTGCGAAGGCGAGCGAGCTGCGCAGGCGTGCGCGCGACGCCGAGTTCGCCGCCCTTGACGATGTCGGCGTCGATGCCCTCGCGCTCGGCGACGGCGATCACCTCGTCGACCGTCTCGTTGAGGGCGCGCTGCTGCGCGATCGCGGCGTCGCGGCCGTGCGACTCGGCGTAGCGCTCGCGGCCGCCGGTGACGGTGTTGGTGAGCCAGCCGCCGTTGCGTCCGGATGCCCCGAACCCCGCGAACCGCTGCTCGATCACGACGATCCTCAGGTCGGGCTGCGCGCGCTTGAGGTAGTAGGCCGTCCACAGTCCGGTGTACCCGGCGCCCACGATCGCGACATCGGCGTCGAGGTCGCCCGGCAGCGGCGTGCGCGGCTGGGGGGTTCCTCCCAGGCTGCGCCACCACCACGACACGTCTCCGTTGGGCACACCGGTCTCCGCCATGGGTCCATCCTCGCGTGTCAGGTGGGCCTCGCAGCCCGGCGATCTGTCGCGAACCTCGCGTGTCGGCGATGCATCCGTCAGGAGTCGAGGGCCCGCAGCGCCGCCCACAGCTCGGCGCGCGTGGCGAAGGACGCGAGGTCGCGGCCGAGGACGCGCTCGATCAGGGCGAGTCTGGTGCGCACGGTATGCCGGTGCACACCGAGGGCGCGGGCGGTCGCCTCGTGCGAGCAGTCCTCGTCGAGCCACACCCGCAGCGTCTCGACGAGGGTCGTGCCGTGGACGGCGTCGTGATCGGACAGCGGCGCGAGCTCGGCGCGGGCGAGGGCGCGCGCGTCGTCGGTCAGGGCCGACAGCACGCCACTGCGCGACACGTCGGCGAACGCCGTGATCGCGGCGGTGCCGCGGTCGCGCGCCACGCGCGCCTCGCCCAGGGCGGCCGCGAAGCCGTCGTAGCCCGTCGGGTTCGACAGCCCCACGCGGACGTCGAAGCGCTCGACGAGCTCCTGCACGGTCGCGCCGTCTGCCGCGGGAGTCACGAGCACCAGTCCGTCGTCGGTGCGGCCGAAGAACAGGCCGCCCCGGGTCTCCTCGGCCCGGAGCTCGAGAAGCTCGGCGATGCCCTCGACGCGCGCGGCCGAGGCGTCCGTGAGCCCCACGACGACCGGGGCGGACGGCAGAGGCCCCCACAGGTCGCGCGAGATGCGGCGGGCCAGCGCAGGATCGCCGGCGAGCAGGGACTGCACGAGACCTGCGCGCAGGGCGCCGCGCGCGCGGCTGAGGCCCTGCTGCTGCTCGAGCGCGAGTCCGGCCATCGCGATCACCGCGGTCACGACGACGCGTCCCTCCTGGTCGAGGTCGCCGGCGGCGATCGCGATCACGCCGCGCAGACGGCCGCCCCGGCCGAGGGTCTGCAGCGTGAACGGCGTGTCGCCGATCCGCAGCGACGATCCCGCCCGAGCGCCGCGATGCAGCACGCCGGTGACCTCGCGCCGGAGGTCCGCCGCGGTCTCGGCGTCGAGCCCTGCCGCCGGGTGCTCGCGCGAGAGCTCGCCGGCCGCGTCGAACATCCCCACCCACGTGTCGAGCTGCTTCGCGAGCTCGGCGACGGTGGCACCGAGTCCGTCGGGGCGCAGGGCCGCGAGCGCGATCGCCCGCTGCGCGGCGAGCGCCCAGCTGCGACGCGCGTACGCCTGGGCGGCGATCGCCTCGGCGTTCGCGCGCGCGACCGCGATGAACGGTGTGCGGTAGGGCACCTCGAAGAGCGGCATCCGCTCGTCGCGACAGGCGTCGACGAGCGCGGGCGGCATGCCGGCGCGCGCCACCTCGGTGCCGAAGCCGAGACCGACGACGCCCCGCGCCGCAAGCCGATGCACGTACGCGCGATACGGCTCGGGGTCGTCGGCGTCCGATGCCTCGGGAGTCGGGAACTGCGTGCCCGTCGTGAGCAGCACGAGCCCCTCCGACAGGAACGGCGTCGGGTCGGACAGGTCCGAGCTGTGCACCCACCGGATCGAGCGGTCGAGTGCGCCGGGCTCGAGCGACGGCGCGTCCGCGAGCGTCAGGCCCAGGTCGCGACGGGCGAGCAGGGCCCGCAGGGTCGGGGCGTCGGCGTCGGCGTCCATCGTCCTCCGGTGTACGGGTTGTATAGCGAGCTATAGAGAATGTACAGCGGGGAAGGTGCGAGCGTCTCCCGGCGCCGCATACGCTCGCCGCCATGAGCAGCGCAGCCGACACGCAGATCGCATCGTCGCAGGTCGACGTCCCCTTGGGCGGACCGACCCTTCCGCAGGAGCGGCGTCTCGTCACCAGCATCCCGGGTCCGCGCTCGCAGGAGCTGCTCGACCGCAAGGCCGACGCCGTCGCTGCGGGGGTCGGCCACACCGCGCCGGTCCAGGCCGTGGCCGCCGGTGGCGGCGTCGTCGTCGACGCCGACGGCAACTCCCTCATCGACCTCGGCTCGGGCATCGCGGTCACCACGATCGGCAACGCGCACCCGAAGGTCGTCGCGGCGGTGCAGGAACAGGTCGCCCAGTTCACCCACACGTGCTTCATGATCGCGCCGTACGAGTCGTACGTCGCCGTGGCCGAGGCCCTCAACCGCATCACGCCGGGCGACCATGCCAAGAAGAGCGCGCTGTTCAACTCGGGCGCCGAGGCGGTCGAGAACGCCGTCAAGATCGCGCGCAAGCACACCGGCAAGTCCGCCGTCGTCGCGTTCGACCACGGCTACCACGGCCGCACGAACCTCACGATGGCGCTCACGGCCAAGTCGATGCCGTACAAGCACGGGTTCGGCCCGTTCGCGTCGGAGATCTACCGCGCGCCGCTCTCGTACCCCTTCCGCGACGGCCTCGACGGCGTCAGCGCCGCGAAGAAGGCCATCTCGGTCATCGAGAAGCAGGTCGGCGCCGACAACCTCGCCGCCGTCATCATCGAGCCGATCCAGGGCGAGGGCGGCTTCATCGTCCCCGCCGACGGCTTCCTTCCCGAGATCGTGGAGTGGTGCCGCGCGAACGACGTGGTCTTCATCGCCGACGAGATCCAGACCGGCTTCGCGCGCACCGGCGAGATGTTCGCGAGCGAGCTGTTCGGCATCGTGCCCGACCTCATCACGACGGCCAAGGGCATCGCGGGCGGCCTGCCGCTCGCGGCGGTCACCGGCCGAGCCGAGATCATGGATGCCGCGCACGCGGGTGGACTCGGCGGCACCTATGGCGGCAACCCCATCGCCTGCGCCGCGGCGCTCGCCGCGATCGACGTGTTCGAGCACGACGGGATGGTGGAGCGCGCGCGAGAGATCGGAGTCATCCTCAAGGACCGCCTCGGCGCGCTGCAGGCCGCCGATCCGCGCGTGGGCGACGTGCGCGGCCACGGCGCGATGGTCGCCGCCGAGTTCGTCGACCCCGCGACGGGGGAGCCGGATGCCGCGCTCACCGCCGCGGTCGCGAAGGCATGCATCGCCCAGGGCGTCATCGTGCTCACGTGCGGCACGTACGGGAACGTGATCCGCTTCCTGCCCCCGCTGTCGATCGGCGACGACCTGCTCCACGAGGGCCTCGACGTCGTCGCCGCCGCGCTCGCCGTGTCCTGATCCACGCGGCATCCCGATCCCCCGGCATCCGTGTCCCGGTTTCTCGCCGCCATGTCCCGATCTCAGTCGATAGGGGCGGCGCATGTGACCGGAATCGGGACATGGATGCCGCAGCCCCGCACCTTGCGCGCTCGATGCAGCGCTCACGCCTGACGAAGGAGTCCGAATGACCGAGCTGACCCGCGACGTCGTGATCGTCGGAGCCGGCGCCGCCGGCCTCACCGCCGCCAACGAGCTGAGGAAGGCCGGCCTGTCGGTCGTCGTGCTCGAAGCCCGCGACCGTGTCGGCGGGCGCCTGTGGACCGACGTCGTCGACGGGGCGATGCTCGAGATCGGCGGGCAGTGGGTCTCGCCCGACCAGGACGCCCTGAAGGAGACGCTCGCCGAGCTCGGGCTCGAGACGTACCGCCGCTACCGCGAGGGCGACTCGGTGTACATCGGCAAGGACGGCGAGCTCAAGCGCTTCACCGGCGAGATCTTCCCGGTGGCCCCCGGCACCGAGAAGGAGATCGTGCGGCTCATCGAGCTGCTCGACCGCATGGTGGCCGAGGTCGATCCCGACCGGCCGTGGGAGCACCCCGAGGCCGAGGAGCTCGACCGGGTGTCGTTCGAGGCGTGGCTCGAGGAGCAGACCGACGACCAGGAGGCGCGCGACAACATCGCCCTCTTCATCGCGGGCGCGATGCTCACCAAGCCCGCGTACGCGTTCTCGACGCTGCAGGCGCTCCTCATGGCGGCGAGTGCCGGCAGCTTCTCGCACCTCGTCGACGCGGACTTCATCCTCGACGAGCGCGTCGTGGGCGGCCTTCAGCAGGTGCCGCTGCTGCTCGCGGAGCGCCTCGGCGACGACATCCTGCTCGGGCAGCCGGTCAACGAGGTGCACCGGTCGGACGACGGCGTGCGCGTCGTCACCGACAAGGGCCTCGAGGTGCGCGCGCGGTACGTCGTGCTCGCGCACGCGCCGATCCTGTACCCGTGGATCGAGTTCACGCCGCCGCTGCCGCGCCTCAAGCAGCAGATGCACCAGCACATCTCGATGGGCTTCGTGATCAAGGTGCACGCCGTCTACGACCGGCCGTTCTGGCGTGAGCAGGGTCTGTCGGCCACGGCCTTCAGCCCGTACGAGATCTGCCACGAGGCGTACGACAACACCAACCACGGCGACGAGCGCGGAACGCTCGTGGGATTCGTCTCGGACCGCAACGCCGACGACCTGTTCCGCGTGTCGGCGGAGGAGCGCAAGCAGCGCATCCTGGAGTCGCTGTCGCACTACTACGGCCCCGACGCGAAGAACCCGCTCGTGTACTTCGAGAGCGACTGGGGGGCCGAGGAGTGGACGCGAGGCGCCTACGCCGCGAGCTTCGACCTCGGCGGTCTCGCGCGCTACGGCGCCGACCTGCGCACTCCTGTCGGCCCGATCCACTTCGCGTGCAGCGACATGGCGGGTGTCGGCTACCAGCACGTCGACGGCGCGATCCGCATGGGCCGCCTCGTCGCGGCGAACATCCTCGAGGCGGCCGGCCGATGAGCGCGCGGATCGTGGTGGGATACACGGCCACCGACGCGGGCGCCGACGCCGTCGCACTGGGCGCCCGCCTGGCTGCGGCCACGGCGGCGTCGCTCGACCTCGTGGTCGTGCTCCCCGGCGAGGAGCGCAGCGTGATCACGCCCCCTGACGCCGGCTACGACCGCTACCTGCAGCAGCAGGCCCAGGAATGGCTGAAGGATGCCGCGGCCGCCGTCCCGGCATCCGTCACGGTCGCCACGCACGTGCGGTACGGCGAGTCATTCGCGGAAGGCCTGGTGAGCACGGCCGACGACCTCGGCGCGTCGCACATCGTGGTCGGAGCGGCGAACGGCGGCCGGCGCGGACGTCACCGCCTCGGCACCGTCGCGACCGAGCTGCTGCACTCGTCGGACGTCCCGGTCGTGCTCGCGCCGGAGGGATCGCGACGCGTCGACCCGGGCACGGGCATCAGCCGCGTGACGGCGGCGATCGGCACGCGGCCCGGCGCCGATGCGCTGCTCCACGAGAGCGTCGCGCTCGCGGCGTCGGCGGGGGCCGGACTGCGGTTGCTGTCGCTCGTGTCGGTCGACCTCCCGGCGAGCGTCGACACGGGCGTGATCCGCATCGCGGGTGCCGCCCATGCCGACGACGTGCTCGGCAAGGCGCTCACGGCGCTGCCCGAGGGCATCGACGCCGACGTCGTGGTCGCGCGCGGCGAGAGCATCGAGGACGCCGTCTCGCACCTCGGCTGGGAGCCGGGCGAGCTCGCCGTCGTCGGATCGAGCAGGCTCGCTCAGCCCCGGCGACTGTTCCTCGGCTCGACCGCGGCGAAGATGCTGCACGAGCTTCCCGTCCCCATGGTCGTCGTGCCCCGCACGCGCGACCACGACAGCAAGAACGGAGCGCGACGATGAGCGCCCAGCACGGAGTGGAGACTCCACTCGCCCCCACCGCCGGCGCCGAAGCCGGCGGCATCTCGAAGAAGGGCCTGAGCGCCGGCACGGTCGGCCTCGTCGGCGCCGTCGTGATCGGCATCTCGACGATCGCCCCCGCGTATACCCTGACGGCGTCACTCGGCCCGACCGTGTCGGAGGTCGGATTCCAGGTTCCGGCGATCATCATCGTCGGGTTCCTCCCGATGCTGCTGGTCGCGTTCGGCTATCGCGAGCTGAACACGCGCATGCCCGACTCGGGTACGTCGTTCACGTGGGCCACGCGCGCCTTCGGGCCGTGGATCGGGTGGATGGCGGGCTGGGGTCTCGTCGCGGCGACGGTCCTGGTGCTGTCGAACCTCGCCGGCATCGCGGTCGAGTTCCTGTTCCTGCTGATCGACCAGCTCGCCGGAAGCCCGGGATGGATAGCCGAGCTCGCGTTCAACCCGTTCATCAACGTCGGCGTGTGCCTGCTGTTCATGCTCGGCGCGACGATCGTGTCGTACCGCGACCTGCAGACGACGCAGAAGCTGCAGTACGTGCTGGTCGGCTTCCAGGTCGTCGTGCTCGTCATCTTCCTCGTCGCCGCGTTCGTGCACGTGGCGAACGGCACCGCTTTCGACGCGAGCCCCGTCGAGCTGTCGTGGTTCAACCCCTTCGCGGTCGGCGACTTCGGAGCCGTGGTCGCGGGCCTGTCGCTGTCGATCTTCATCTTCTGGGGCTGGGATGTCGTCCTCACCATGAACGAGGAGACGCGCAACCCCCGCAAGACGCCGGGGCGCGCAGCCACCGTGACGGTGCTGATCGTCGCGGGGCTCTACCTGCTCCTCTCGATGGCGCTGTTGTCGTTCGCGGGCGTCGGCGAAGGCGAGCTGGGACTCGGGAACCCCGACATCCAGGGCAACGTGTTCTTCTACCTGTCCGATCCGATCCTCGGGCCGCTCGCGTTCCTGGTCTCGCTCGCCGTGCTCACGAGCTCCGCGGCCTCGCTTCAGTCCACCGCCGTCGGCCCGGCACGGACCCTGCTCGCGATGGGGCACTACCGGGCCCTGCCAGAGCGGTTCGCCCGCGTGAGCCCGCGCTTCTTCACGCCGGGTTTCGCGACCATCGTCTCGGCGGTCGTGGCGAGCGTCTTCTACGCCGTGATGCGCTTCGTCAGCGAGAACGTGCTGTGGGACACCATCACCGCGCTCGGCATGATGATCTGCTTCTATTACGGGCTCACCGCGTTCGCGTGCGTGTGGTACTTCCGCAAGCAGTGGTTCGACTCGGCACGATCGTTCTTCTTCGCGTTCCTGTTCCCGCTGGTCGGCGGCGGCATCCTCGCGGTGCTGTTCGTCATCACGCTCGTCGACAGCATGGACCCGGACTACGGCAGCGGCTCCAACATCGCCGGCGTCGGCCTCGTGTTCATCCTCGGCGTCACCGTGATCCTCGCCGGCGTCGCGATCATGATCTGGCAGGCGATCAAGCGTCCGGCCTTCTTCCGCGGCGAGACACTCGGTCTCGAAGCTCCCGAAAGCCTTCGACGCACGCGCCGCGTCGCGGCAGACTGATAACACCCACCCGATCGGAGACAACTGATATGAGCGACTACGCCGTCGTCAACCCGGCCACGGGCGAGACCCTGGCCACGTATCCGACCATCACCGACGATGCCCTCGAGGCCGCGATCGCGCAGGCGGATGCCGCCTACCGCTCGTGGCGCGACACTCCGGTCGCCGAGCGCGCGGCGCGCATCCGCAAGGTTGCGGAGCTGCACCGCGAGCGCCGCGACGAGCTCGCCGCGATCATCGTGCGGGAGATGGGCAAGCCGCTGTCGGCCGCGGTGGCCGAGGTCGACTTCGCCGCCGACATCACCGAGTACTACGCCGACAATGCCGAGAAGGTCACTGCCGACCAGCCCATCGAGATCCAGGGGGAGGGCACCGCGGTCATCCGCCGCTCGCCGCTGGGCGTGCTGCTCGGCATCATGCCGTGGAACTTCCCGTACTACCAGGTCGCCCGCTTCGCGGCGCCGAACATCGTGGTCGGCAACACGATCCTGCTCAAGCACGCCCCGCAGTGCCCCGAGTCGGCGGCGGCCATCGAGAAGATGTACGCGGATGCCGGACTCGGCGACGGCGTCTACACCAACGTCTACGCGAGCAACGACCAGGCGGCGACGATCATCGCCGACCGGCGCGTGCAGGGAGTGTCGGTGACGGGTTCGGAGCGGGCGGGTTCCGCCGTCGCGGCGCTCGCCGGCCAGAACCTCAAGAAGGTCGCACTCGAGCTCGGCGGCTCGGACCCGTTCATCGTGCTGTCGACCGACGACCTCGATGCCACGGTCGCGGCCGCGGTCGAAGCCCGCATGGACAACAACGGCCAGTCCTGCAACGCGCCCAAGCGCTTCATCGTGCAGGAGGGCCTGTACGACGCGTTCCTCGAGAAGTTCACCGAGGCGATGACCGCGTCCAAGATGGGCGACCCCTTCGCCGACGACACCGTGCTCGGCCCGCTGTCGTCTCTCGCGGCGGCGGAGCGCCTGCAGGAGCAGGTCGACCGCGCGGTCGCGCAGGGCGCGAAGCTCGTGGCCGGCGGCACGCGTGACGGCGCGTTCTACGAGCCGACGGTGCTCACCGACGTCACGCCCGAGATGGACGTGTACCGCGAGGAGCTCTTCGGTCCGGCCGGGGTGGTCTACAAGGCCGCCGACGAGGACGAGGCCGTGAAGATCGCGAACGACACGAGCTACGGCCTCGGTTCGTACGTGTACACGACGGATCCGGAGCAGGCCGAGCGCATCGCGAACAAGATCGACGCCGGCATGGTCTACGTCAACATCGTGCTCGCCGACTCGCCCGAGCTGCCCTTCGGCGGCGTGAAGCGCTCCGGCACCTCGCGCGAGATGGGGCTGCTCGCGGCCGACGAGTTCGTGAACAAGAAGCTCATCCGCATCGCCGGTTAGCGGTCGAACGAGGAGAACTCGCGAAACGAGGACGCCCTCGCGGCATCCGTCCTCTGCTCGCGAGTTCTCCTCGTTTCGTGTCGGACCCGCCCGCGTCAGAGCTTCGCGCGGGCCTCGGCGATCGCCTCGTCGGCCCAGACGACCTGCTGCGGCGTGCCCCAGCGGGTCGCGGCATCCCGTGACCGCTCGAACGAGGTGAGCGCCTCGGCGAAGCGACCGGCGTCGACGTGCGCCCAGCCGGCGTTGCTGAGCAGCGACACGCGCCACCGCAGCGTGCGCGCGTCGTCGACGCCCTCGAGCACCTCGAGCGCCGCCGCGGTCCACTCCTGGGCTTGGTCGGGCTCGGCGATCGCGAGCATGTGCAGCGCGTCGACCCGGAGGAACACGTGGCCGGCAGCGGATGCCGCGTCCGCCGCCGCCAGGAAGTACGGGACGGCGCGCTCGGGGCCGCCCGCGGAGTTGTGCAGCCGACCCCTCTCGAGCGCGGCACGCGCCGCGACGACGTCGTCCGAGACGTCGATGCCGTCGAGGATCGCGTGCGCCTCGGCGAAGCGCTCCTGCAGGCCGAGCGCCCGCGCGACCTGGGTGTCGAGCTCGGCGCGGGCCGTGGGGACCGTCTGTTCGCCCGCCGCCTCCCGCAGCCGCTCCTCGGAGCCGGCGGGGTCTGAGAAGTCCCACAGCTGGTCGAGGAGCGACTGCGCGATGACCATGCCGGCATGCTAGGCGGGTTCGCGGCCCCAGCGGGCATGCCGTACACTGGATGTGCAGTTGAAGTCTGCATTCTTTCGCCGTGCCCGCCGGTTCACGACCAGCGGATCGGGGCCCCTCTCGCTCAGGTGTCAGGGGAAGAGTGCGGGTTTCAGAGACCTCCGGGTCTCTAGGGCGGTAGCTCAATTGGCAGAGCAGCGGTCTCCAAAACCGCAGGTTGCAGGTTCGATTCCTGTCCGCCCTGCGCGTCAGCGCAACACCGGCGCACCGTCTCCGGTGGTTGACAACAGTGTGCCGACTCCCGTCGGCCCACGGAAGGTAATCAGGTGGCATCGATGGTTCAGGACGAGCCGAAGGGCGAGGTCGTCCCCGCGGGGGGAGCGACCGCACCCCGCGAGAAGAAGCCGAACGTTTTCGCGCGCATCGCCCTGTTCATCCGTCAGGTCTTCGCCGAGCTCCGCAAGGTCGTCACACCGACGCGCCAGGAGCTGCTGAAGTACACGGCAGTGGTGCTCGGGTTCGTCGTCGTCATGATGGCCCTCGTCTACGGCCTGGACGTGCTGTTCGTGTGGATCACGTCGTACGTGTTCGGAGTGCCGGGCGCCTGAACGCCGACCCCTCCCGTGTGACACGAGGAGCGTGACCCGGGCGGACCTCAGGTCGCCGCGGACGAACGGAAGAGAAGAACTCAACGTGACTGAAAGATATGTCGACGACGCCGACTGGGCGACGGCAGCCGAGCAGTCCTCGGAGGACGACGAGGCGCAGGAAGGCAACGTCCTCGCGGCGGAGGAGCGGTCGGTGGAGGCCGCGGAGCACGTCGCGATCCACATCGTCGATGACAACGACGAGGACGACGCCGACGTGGACGACATCGATATCGACGACCCGGAGGCGGATGCGATCGTGAACGACGCGCTCAATCTCGACGAGACGGCCGAGACCGAGGCTGCGGCCGAGGTCATCAACGACTCCATCGCGGAGGAGGTGGCCGAACGCGAAGCCGAGGCCGCCGAAGAGGTGACCCCGTACGACGGCCCCGACGTGAACGGCGACGAGGACGAGCCGGCTGACGCCGACGACGACTCCGAGGACGACGAGGACCCCTACGAGTCCTTCCGCGCCGAGCTCCGCTCGCTCCCCGGCAAGTGGTACGTCATCCACTCGTACGCCGGCTTCGAGCGCAAGGTGAAGGCCAACATCGAGCAGCGCAAGTCGACGCTCGAGGTCGAGGAGGAGATCTACCAGATCGAGGTCCCGATGGAGGACGTCGTCGAGATCAAGAACGGGCAGCGCAAGATGGTCACGCGCGTCCGCATCCCCGGCTACGTGCTCGTGCGCATGGAGCTCAACGAAGACACCTGGTCGGTCGTGCGCCACACGCCGGGCGTCACCGGCTTCGTGGGCAACGCGCACAACCCGACGCCGCTGCGCTTCGAAGAGGCCTTCAACATGCTGAAGAGCCTCGTCGAGGTCAAGGAGGTCGCCACCGCCAAGGGCGGCGCAGCCAAGAAGGCCGGAGCCGCCACGGCCCGCGTCATCCCGGCCGAGGTCGACTTCGAGGTCGGCGAGACGATCACGATCAAGGAGGGCTCGTTCGCGGGCCTGCCCGGCACGATCAGCGAGATCAAGCCCGAGAGCGGCAAGCTCACGGTCCTCGTCTCGCTCTTCGAGCGCGAGACTCCGGTCGAGCTGAGCTTCGATCAGGTCACCAAGCTTTGACCTGGTAAGATCTACAGGTTTGCGCGCGCTCTGAGCGCGCGATCGACACCGCGTTCCGGAACGGCCGGATTCGCGGGAGAACAGGGTGCTCCGGCATCCGCTGTTCGATGAAAGGAAGAAGAATGGCACCGAAGAAGAAGGTGACCGGCCTGATCAAGCTCCAGATCAACGCCGGCGCCGCCAACCCGGCGCCGCCGATCGGCCCCGCGCTCGGTCAGCATGGCGTCAACATCATGGAGTTCTGCAAGGCGTACAACGCCGCGACCGAGTCGCAGCGCGGCAACGTCATCCCCGTGGAGATCACCGTCTACGAGGACCGCAGCTTCACGTTCATCCTGAAGACCCCGCCGGCCGCTGAGCTCATCAAGAAGGCCGCCGGCGTCCAGAAGGGCTCGCAGACCCCGCACACCGCGAAGGTCGGCAAGCTCTCGAAGGACCAGGTCCGTCAGATCGCGGAGACGAAGATGCCCGACCTCAACGCGAACGACATCGAGGCTGCCTCGGCGATCATCGCCGGCACCGCTCGTTCCATGGGCATCACGGTCGAGGACTGAGGGGGATAGGAACAATGGCTACCAAGTCCAAGGCCTACCAGGCTGCTGCCGCCAAGATCGAGGCGGACAAGTTCTACACGCCCACCGAGGCCGTCGCCCTCGCGAAGGAGACCGGGTCGGCGAAGTTCGACGCCACCGTCGAGGTCGCGCTGAAGCTCTCGGTCGACCCGCGCAAGGCGGACCAGATGGTGCGCGGCACCGTCATCCTCCCGCACGGCACCGGCAAGACCGCGCGCGTCATCGTGTTCGCGACCGGTCCGGCCGCTGAGGCCGCGATCGCCGCCGGCGCCGACGAGGTCGGCGGCGCCGAGCTCATCGAGAAGGTCGCCGGCGGCTGGACCGCGTTCGACGCGGCCGTCTCGACGCCCGAGCTCATGGGCCAGGTCGGTCGCCTGGGCAAGGTTCTGGGTCCGCGCGGCCTGATGCCGAACCCGAAGACCGGCACCGTGACGCCGAACCCGGCCAAGGCCGTGGAAGAGATCAAGGGCGGAAAGATCGAGTTCCGCGTCGACAAGCACGCCAACGTGCACTTCGTCGTCGGCAAGGCCTCGTTCTCGGAGCAGCAGCTCGACGAGAACCTCAAGGCCGCGCTCGAGGAGATCGTCCGCCTCAAGCCGTCGAGCTCGAAGGGCCGCTACATCCAGAAGGGCGCCGTGTCGACCACGTTCGGCCCCGGCATCCCGCTGGACGTCAACGCGATCGCCTGACGCTCGCGAGCATTTCGTACGAAGGCCTCACCCGCTCGGGTGGGGCCTTCGTCGTTCCCGCCGGGCGACGCGCCGGGAGTAGCGTCGAGGGCATGGTGACGACTCTCCAGGACCTGTTCGGAATCGACGAGCCGATCGTGCTCGGCCCGTTCGGAGGGCTGTCATCGGTCGAGCTCACCGCCGCAGTGAGCGACGCCGGCGGGCTCGGCTCGTACGGTCTGTACGGCTACTCCGCCGACCGCATCAGCGACACCGTCGCGGCGCTGCGCTCGGCGACGTCACGTCCGTTCGCCGTGAACCTCTGGCTGCCGACCGGCGAGGAGGTCGTGCCGGCCGATGTCGACCTGGGTCCGGCGACGGCGGCGGCCAAACCGCTGTTCGATGAGCTGGGCCTGCCGCTTCCGGCGCCGCCGACGGAGTTCCTGCCCGACCTCGACGCACAGCTGACGGCGGTGCTGGATGCCGCGCCCGCCGTGCTGAGCCTCGTCTTCGGTGTGCCCTCCCCGCGGCTCGTCGAAGCGGCGCGCAGCCGCGGCGTCCGTCTCGTGGGCACGGCGACGACCGTCGCGGAAGCCGTCGCGCTCGAAGCCGCGGGGGTCGACGCGGTCGTGGCGACCGGCGCGGAGGCCGGCGGGCACCGCGTGTCGTTCCTCCGGCCGGCGGAGCAGTCGCTCGTCGGCACGTTCGCCCTCGTGCCTCAGGTGGTCGATGCCGTGGGGGTGCCCGTGATCGCGGCCGGCGGCATCGCCGACCGGCGCGGCGTCGCGGCCGCTTTCGCGCTCGGCGCTTCGGGCGTTCAGGTCGGGTCGGCGTTCCTGCGCACGCGGCAGTCCGCCGCGACAGACGCCCACCGGCAGGCGATCGCCGGCGCCGCCGACACCGACACGGTGCTCACCCGGGCGATGAGCGGGCGGCTGGCCCGCGGCATCCCGAATCGCGCCATGCGCACGCTCGAGACGGCCGGCGTGATCGCGCCGTTCCCGGCGCAGAACTGGCTCACCGGGCAGTTCCGGGCCGAGGCCGGGCGCCGCGGCGAGGGCGACCTCGTCTCGCTGTGGGCAGGCCAGGCGGCACGTCTTGCGGTGCGCGAAGACGCCGCCGAGGTGTTCGCCGAGCTCTCCGCGGGGCTCCCCGGCTGAACGGCACCCCTCTGGGTGCCGCAGCAACGGAGCGTCACACGAGAGGGCCGCGTGGAGCGGGCCGTGTTGTACTGGAATGTCCATCGCGGTCACACCCGACCGCGGCATCCGCATCACAGGAAACATCTATGTCGCGCCGCATCACCGCTCTCGTCCTCACCGCCGCAGCCGCTCTCGCGCTCACCGCCTGCAGCAGCGGTGCACCTTCCGACCCGGCCTCGAGCGCCGAAGGGGGCGACCTGGGCCTCGTCGCCGAGGGCACGCTGACGGTGGCGACCGAGGGCACCTACCGCCCGTTCTCCTTCCACGACGAGTCGGGCGACCTCGTCGGCTTCGACGTCGAGATCGCCGAGGCGGTCGCCGACAAGCTCGGTCTCGAGATCGTCTTCCAGGAGACGCAGTGGGACGCGATCTTCGCCGGGCTGGATGCCGGACGATTCGACGTCATCGCGAACCAGGTCTCGATCAACCCCGAGCGTGAGGAGAAGTACCTCTTCAGCGAGCCGTACACGGTCTCGCCCGGCGTGATCGTCGTGCCCGAGGACGACGACTCGATCACGAGCTTCGCCGACCTCGAGGGCAAGACGACCGCGCAGTCCCTGACGAGCAACTGGTACGAGCTGGCCGTCGAGAACGGGGCCACCGTCGAGGCCGTCGAGGGATGGGCGCAGGCGGTCGCTCTGCTGCAGCAGGGCCGCGTCGACGCGACGATCAACGACAGCCTGACATTCCTCGACTACGAGAACACCGAGGGACCGACCGGACTCAAGATCGCCGCCGAGACCGACGAGCCGGGCCTCAGCGCCTTCGCCCTGACCCAGGACAAGGAGGCGCTCGTCGAGGCGATCGACGGTGCGCTCGCCGAGCTGCGCGAGGAGGGCGTCCTCGCCGAGATCAGCGAGAAGTACTTCGGCGCCGACGTCACCGCGCAGTAGACCTCGGGCCGCCGCTCGCCCTACCGTGGGCGGGCGGCGGCTTCGTCTGTCGCAAGAGAGGACCGCCCATGGACGGGAGCACCTGGTCTCTGCTCGTCGAGTCGTTCTGGCCGCTGCTGCTGGCGGCGATCACCGGCACGATCCCGCTCGCGCTGGCATCGTTCGCGCTCGGCATGGTGATCGCGATCGCGGTCGCCCTGCTGCGGCTGTCGCGCAACCCGGTGCTGTCGAATATCGCGCGCTTCTACGTGTCGGTCATCCGCGGCACGCCGCTGCTCGTGCAGCTCTTCGTGATCTTCTTCGGGATGCCGTCGGTCGGCGTCGTGATCGACCCGTGGCCGGCGGCGATCATCGCCTTCTCGCTGAACGTCGGCGGCTATGCCGCCGAGATCGTGCGCGCCGCGATCCTGTCGGTGCCGAAGGGACAATGGGAGGCCGGCCACACGGTCGGCTATTCGCACACGCAGACGCTGACCCGCGTGGTGCTTCCGCAGGCCGCGCGCGTGTCGGTGCCGCCGCTGTCGAACACCTTCATCTCGCTCGTGAAGGACACGTCGCTCGCGTCCACGATCCTCGTCACCGAGATGTTCCGAAAAGCCCAGCAGATCGCGGCGTTTTCGTTCGAGGTGCTGCCCATCTACCTCGAGGCCGCTCTCATCTACTGGTTGATCTGCCTGGTGCTCTCGACCGGCCAGAGCGCGATCGAACGGAGGCTCGACCGCTATGTCGCCCATTGACCCCGCGCACGACGACGCGCTCGCGCCTCCGGCACCCGCCGACGACCGCCCGCTCCTGCGGGTGAGCGGGCTCACCAAGAGCTTCGGCGCCAACCGCGTGCTCGACGGCGTCGAGTTCGAGGTGCGCCGCGGCGAGGTCGTGGTGCTGATCGGCCCGAGCGGGTCGGGCAAGACCACCGTGCTCCGCTCGCTCAACGGACTTGAGACGCCCGACTCGGGTGCCGTCGAGTTCGACGGCGGCCCGACGGTCGACTTCTCGGCGCGGGTGTCGAAGACCGACCGTGCCGCGCTGCGAGACCGTTCGGCGATGGTGTTCCAGCACCACAACCTCTTCCCGCACCGCACGGTGCTCCAGAACGTCATCGATGGCCCTGTCCACGCGCATCGCGTGCCGAAGGCCGAGGCGGTCGCGAACGCCGAGGCGCTCCTGGAGCGCGTCGGCCTGATCGAGAAGCGCGACGCATACCCGTTCGAGCTGTCGGGCGGTCAGCAGCAGCGCGTCGGCATCGTGCGGGCCCTCGCCCTCCGGCCGCAGCTGCTGCTCTTCGACGAGCCGACGAGCGCGCTCGACGCGGAGCTCGTGGGTGAGGTCCTCGTCGTCCTGAAGGAGCTTGCCGACGAAGGCTGGACGATGGTCATCGTGACGCACGAGCTCGGGTTCGCGCGGCAGGTGGCCGACGAGGTGCTGTTCTTCGACCACGGGGCGATCGTCGAGCGCGGCGCTCCGAAGCAGCTGTTCACGGCGCCGCAGCACGAGCGCACGCGCCGCTTCGTCGAACGCATCCTCCACCCGCTCGACGACTGATCCGTCACGCGGTCGGGCGCACCTCGAAGCCGCGGTCGCCGGCGGGCGCCGCATCCGTCACCGTCGCACTCTCGACGTGCGACCCGGGAGGCCCCTCGGCCATCCATGCGAGCACTTCGTCGACCTGTGCGGGCGTTCCCTCGACCTCGGCTTCGACGGTGCCGTCGCGGCGGTTGCGCACCCATCCCGACGCGCCGGCCCCACGCGCGACGATGCGCATCGTGTAGCGGTAGCCGACCCCCTGGACCTCGCCGCGGACGACGACGTGAACACGCCTCATCCCTCCATCGTGCCGTGCCCGGGGTGCGGTGGGCGAGGGGCGGTGCGAGGATGCCTTGCATGGGAACCGTCGACGAACTCCTCGCCGGGCTCGAGCCGGCCGATCGTCCCTCGATCGAGCGGATCTACGCGATCGCACGGGAAGAGGCGCCCGACGCCGAGCAGGGACTCGGATACGGGATGCCGGCACTCGTGTACCGCGGCAAGCCTCTGCTGTCGGTGATGCGGGCGAAGAAGCACATCGGCGTCTACCCGTTCAGTCCGGAGGCCGTCTCGGCGGTCGCCCGGTCTCTCGAGGGTCATCCGGGCATCGGCCTCGACAAGGGGACGATCCGATTCCAGCCCGAGCACCCGCTGCCCGACGATGTCGTGCGCGCGCTGGTCGTCGCGCGCAGGGAGCAGATCGACCGCTGAACGTCCGACGGCGTCAGCCCGCCGTGGGGAGGACGAGCGAGACGCCGAGCGCGATCATCACGACGGCGATGACGCCGTCGAGGACGCGCCAGGCCCGAGGGGTCGACAGCCAGCGTCCGAGCAGCCGCGCGCCGAACGCGAGGCCGAAGAACCACACGAAGCTCGCGGTCACCGCCCCCGCGGCGAACAGCCAGCGCGCGTCGCCATGCGTGTTCGCGACCGTGCCGAGCAGGAACACCGTGTCGAGATACACGTGCGGGTTGAGCCACGTCAACGCGAGGCACGTGAGGATCACCGGCAGCAGCCGTGTCCGCGTCGCGGTGGCGGTCGCGGTGCGGGGAGGGCCGCCACCGGCGTCCGCACCCGTGTCAGCCTCCGTCTCACCTGCCGCCCGGAGCGCCTCGCCGGAGGGCCGCCACGCCCGTCGCGCGGCGAGGACGCCGTAGGCCACCAGGAACACCGCGCCCGCCCACCGCACGACGTCGACGAGCCAGGGCACGGCCTGCAGCACGAGCCCGATACCCGACACTCCCAGCACGATGAGCACGGCGTCCGAGATCGCACAGATCGCCGCGACCGCGAGCACGTGCTCACGGCGCAGTCCCTGGCGCAGCACGAACAGGTTCTGGGCGCCGATCGCGACGATGAGCGAGAAGCCCAGGCCGAGGCCCGCGAGGACGGAGGAGATCACGCTTCGACGGTACGGGCCGCGACATCCGTAGTCCAGCTCACGCTTCTTCAGTACCATTAGCAACACTGAAGATGCGCATCTCATTCGAACTCGCCGAGACCCTCGCCGCCGCCGTCGACGAGGGCACGCTCGATGCGGCTGCGCGCCGCCTGCACATCACGCCGTCGGCGGTGAGCCAGCGCATCAAGGCGCTCGAGGAGCAGCTCGGGCGGCTCGTGCTCGTGCGCTCCAAGCCGGTGCGGGCGACGGATGCCGGAGCCGCCGTGATCCGCCTGGCGCGGCAGGCGGCGCTCCTCGAGCACGACACGCTCGTGGAGCTCGGTGACGACCCGGCTGCGGGCACGCGCATCAGCGTGCCGCTCGCCGTCAACGCGGACTCGCTGGCCACGTGGTTCCTCGAACCCCTCGCGCACCTGTCGCAGCGGCATCCGGTCGTCTTCGATCTTCACCGTGATGACCAGGACTTCACCGCGGGGCTGCTCGAATCCGGCACCGTGATGGGGGCGGTGACTTCGCGGGGGGCGCCGGTGGCCGGATGCCGCGTCTCGACGCTCGGCGCGATGCGCTACGAAGCCGTCGCGACACCGGGATACGTCGAGCGGTGGCTCGCAGACGGCTCGCACGAGGCGCTCGCCGACGCGCCGCTGGTCGACTTCGACCGGCGCGATGACCTGCAGAACGTGTGGCTGGCCTCGCGCGGCCTCGACCCCGCCCGCCCGCCGCGCCACTACGTGCCCGCCTCGAACGATTTCGCCACCGCGGTGCGGCTGGGCTTCGGATGGGCGATGCTGCCGCGCTTCCAGTCGCACGAGGCGATCGAGCGCGGCGAGCTCGTGCTGCTCGGCGGCGACCCCGTGGACGTCGTGCTGCACTGGCAGCAGTGGAACCTGCGCTCGCCGCTGCTCGATGCGATCGCCGACGAGATCGTCGCAGAGGGCCGGCGTGTGCTCGCGCCCCTGTGAGGGGGCGGTCAGTCGTCGCTGATCCGCAGCACGACCTTGCCGCGGGTGTGTCCCTCTTCGATCCTCCGGTGCGCGGCGGCGGCGTCGGCCAGGTCGAACACCGCGTCCACGTAGACCTGCACCGCACCGGAGTCCAGCAGCCGGGCGATCGTGGCGAGCGCTCCGCCGTCCGGGATCACCTTGAACGAGGTGGCGCGCACACCCGCCGCGGCGGCCGCGGCGGCGTATCCCGGCCAGCCGCCTGTCGGCACGAGGACGTACAGCCCGCCCGGGCGCAGCACCCGGAGCGACCGCGTGCCGGTCTCGGCGGTGAGGTCGCCGACGAGGTCGATCACGACGTCGACTTCCGCGACGACCTCCTCGAACCGCGTCGTCGTGTAGTCGATGACGACCGCCGCGCCGAGCTCGCGCAGCCACGGCGCGTTGCGTCCCGACGACGTCGCCGTCACGTGCGCGCCGAAGTACGCGGCGAGCTGCACCGCGAAGTGGCCGACTCCGCCGCTTCCGGCGTGGATGAGCATCCGCTGGCCCTCGTGCGCGTGCGCCGTCTCGACGACGAGCCCCCACGCGGTGAGGGCGGCCAGCGGCACGCCGGCCGCCTCGACGTGCGACAGCGACGCGGGCTTGCGCGCCACCGACAGCGACGGCACGACCGCGTACTCGGCGTACGTCCCGCCCGATCGGGGGAACGACGCCATCCCGAACACGGCGGTGCCCGGCGGGAAGGGGTGCGCCTCGTACGGGCTCTTCACGACGATGCCGCTGAAGTCGTAGCCGAGCGTCGCAGGATACGCGCCGATGGCGCCCGAGACGCCGGCGCCCGAGCGGGTCTTCGCGTCGATCGGGTTGACGCCCGCCGCGATCACGCGCACGAGCAGCTCGCTCAGCACGGGGGAGGGGACGGGAACGGATGCCGCGCGCAGCGCGTCGGGATCACCCGGGCCGTCGAGCACCATGGCCCGCATGGCGGACGGCGCGTCGGGCACGGTGATGCCGTCTGCGGCGGGCGCCGGCGCCGAACGCAACGGCCGGAATCTCATGAGCGCTCCCTCCGAGCGCGTGTCGTCGTCGGCGGCGCTCTTCCTCGGTGACTCCAGTCAACCGCGAGTTTGTCTCGGACGTGTTACGCGGGTGCTACCGCGTGGCAAAAGCGCGTCGTGCGCGGGCAGCGGCGAGCCCGTACTCAGCGGAAGCCGACGGCGAGCGCCTCGGGAGACAGCGCGTGCTCGACCGCGAGCATGCTGGCGCCGAGGACGGCGGCGTGCTCGGCCGTCATCGACTGCACGATCGCGAGGTGCTCGGTCGCGAGCGGCGTCGAGCGCGTGTAGACGACCTCGCGGACGCCCGCGATGAGGTGCTCGCCGACGCGCGCCATCGACCCGCCGATGGTGATGACCGACGGGTTCACCAGGCTCACGCAGGTCGTCAGGACCTCGCCGATGTCGCGGCCGGCCTGGCGCACGGCCTGGATCGCCTCGATGTTGCCGCGCTTGACCAGGTCGACGACGTCGGACCCGGTGTGCGCCTCGACGCCCTGCCCTCGCAGGGTGCGGGCGATCGCCGGACCCGCCGCGATCGCCTCGAGGCAGCCGCGGTTGCCGCAACGGCACGGCACGTCCGCAGCGCGCGCGACCTGCACGTGGCCGATGTCGCCGGCGACGCCCTGCGCGCCGCGCTGCAGGGTGCCGCCCGAGATGAGGCCCGCCCCGATGCCGGTGGCGATCTTGACGAACATGAGGTGCTCGACGCCCGGCCACGCGACGGAGCGCTCGCCGAGCGCCATGATGTTCACGTCGTTGTCGACGAGCACCGGCACCTCGAGGTGCTGATTGAGCCAGCCGGGGATGTCGAAGCGGTCCCATCCGGGCATGATCGGCGGGTTGACCGGCTGACCGGTCGAGTGCTCCACCGGGCCGGGCACGCCGATGCCGATCGCCGCGACGTGCGAGCGGTCGCGGCCGACGCGTTCGAGGAGCGTGGTGGCGCTCTCGACCAGCCAGGTCAGCACGGGAACGGGCCCGAGTGCGATGTCGAGAGGCTCGGAGTGCTCCGCGAGCACGCTCCCGGTGAGGTCCGTGATCGCCACGGTCGCGTGCGAGGCCCCGACGTCGGCCGCCACGACGACCTTGGCCGCAGGATTGAGCGCGAACTGCGACGGCGGACGCCCGCCCGTCGAGACTCCGTCGGCGACCGGTGTGATCAGGCCCATGCGCATGAGCTCGTCGACGCGGGCGGCGATGGTCGAGCGCGCGAGTCCCGTCGACTTCGCCAGCTCCGCCCGGGTGCGGGGGACGCCGTCGCGCAGCAGCTGGAACAGCTGGCTCACGCCGGCCACGTTCGTCGTCGGTTCGATGCTCATCTTCACACCTCAGAATATCGGCGCATCACAGGCGCCGGATCGCGGGTCGGACCAGGCCGCGACCCGGTCGCAGGCCGTGGAAGGCGCTGCGGGACCGGGCCGCGGCATCCGGTCATGTCGCGCGACCGGTCGGCTTGGCGAACCGCTGCTGCAGCAGCACGGCGACGACGATGATGATGCCCTTCGCCACGTTCTGCACGGAGGAGGACAGGTTGTTCTGCACGAAGACGTTCGTGAGTGTCTGGAAGATGAGGACACCGAGGACCGTGCCCGTGATGGTGCCGCGACCGCCCGCGAGCAGCGTGCCGCCGACCACGACCGCGGCGATGACATCCAGTTCGAGCAGCGTGCCGTGAGTGGAGGTTCCGGCCGTCGTCCGTCCGAGGATCATCACGGCGGCGATGCCGACGCACAGGCCGAGGATCGCGTAGAGCCACATCGTGTGCCGCTTGACGTTGATGCCCGCCAGCCGCGCCGCTTCCCGGTTCCCGCCGATCGCGACGGTACGGCGGCCGAACGTGGTCCGGTTGAGGATGACCCAGCCGAGGGCAGCCACGATCGCGAAGATCCAGATGAGCATGTCGACGCCGATGATGTCGAGATTCATGAACTCGATGAAGTCGCGGTTGCCGACCTGGAGGGTGCGGCGTTCGGCGATGATCTCGGCAAGGCCGCGTGCGGAGACGAGCATGGCGAGGGTCGCCATGAACGCGACCACCTTGCCGTACGCGATGACGATGCCGTTGATGAGGCCGGCGGCGAACCCGACGGCCAGTGCGAAGACGACCATGATGATCCAGTGGATCTGATCGGCGAGGTCTTGGACAGCCGCGATGGCGGCGACGACCGAGGCGAGCCCCATGACCGCTCCGACGGACAGGTCGATGCCGCCGGCGATGATGACCAGGGTCATGCCGATGCTGATCACGCCGACGATCGAGGCCGCTCGGAGGATCGTGAGGGTGTTGCTCACCGTGAGGAACGTGTCGGGCGCCGTGACGGCTCCGACGATCACGAGCACGATCAGCGCGAGGACGAGGCCGAGGTTGCGGCCGACGGATCCCGAAAGCAGCCGCTGCACGCCGCTCTTGCGCGGCGCCGGGGCGCCGGGGGTCGTGACATCGCCGTTCGAGGGGACGGCTTCGGCCCCCGTGGTCTTCTGCTCGCTCACGCGGCGGTTCCTTTCATGACGAGGTCGAGCACGCCGTGCTCGTCGATCTCGGGGGCGGGTAGGGTCTCGAGCACGCGGCCGTCGGCGACGACGAGGACGGTGTCGGCGAGGCCGAGCACTTCCTCGATCTCGCTGGAGACGATGACGATGGCGTTGCCGGCGGCGGCGAGGCGTCGGATGAGGGCGTAGATCTCGGCGCGGGCGCCGACGTCCACGCCTCGCGTGGGCTCGTCCAGCAGCAGCACCTTCGTGCCGTGGACCAGCCAGCGGGCGAGCAGGATCTTCTGCTGGTTGCCGCCGGAGAGGGTGATCGCCTCACGGTCGGGGTCGGCGGGGCGCAGCTCGAGGGCTTCGATCTGCTCCCGGGTGACCTTGCGCTCGGCGCGCTCGTCGAGGAAGCCGGCCTTGGCGAACCGCGACATCGACGAGAGCGTGACGTTGACGTAGATGGGCTCGTCGAGGACGAGACCCTGGCTCTTGCGCTCCTCAGGAGACAATCCGATGCCGGCGCGGACGGCGGCGACGACGGAGCCGCGGGGGAGCGGCTTTCCGCCTACCCGCACCGTGCCCGCCGTGGCACGGCGTGCGCCGTACACGGTCTCGAGGATCTCGGAGCGGCCGGAGCCGACCAGGCCCGCAAGCCCGACGATCTCGCCCGCGCGCACCGAGAACGACACGCCCTCGAACGCGCCGGCTGCCGCGAGGTCCTCGACCTCCAGCACCACCGGGGCGTCGCCCGGGATGGGCGCGGCAGGGGGGAAGACGTTCTCGACCGAGCGGCCGGTCATGAGACGGATCAGCTCGGGAGTGGGGGTGTCGGCCACCGAGAGCCCGCTGGCCATGGAGCGGCCGTCCTTGAGCACCGTGATGCGATCGCCGATCTGGCGGATCTCCTCGAGGCGGTGGGTGATGTAGACGACGGCGATCCCTGCGGAGGTGAGCTCGCGCACGACGTGGAACAGGTTCTTCACCTCTTCGCCGTCGAGCACCGCGGAGGGCTCGTCCATGATGATCAACTTGATGTCGTGCGAGAGGGCGCGCGCCATGCTGACGATCTGCTTGTTGGCGGCGCTCAGCTGCCCGACCTCGGTGTGCGGCGACAGCCCGCCGTGCCCGAGGCGGCGCAGCAGCTCGCGGGTCTGCTTGGCGGCCTCGGAGCGCTTGGTGAACCCGCCGCGCGACAGCTCGTGGCCGAGGAAGATGTTCTCGGCGATCGTGAGCCCGTCGACGACGTCCAGCTCCTGGTACATCGTCGCGATGCCGAGCTCGATCGCGGCCTCGGGGGTGGGGATCTCGACCGGTTCGCCGAGCCACGAGATCTCGCCCTCGTCGGGACGGTGGACGCCGGCCAGCGTCTTGATCAGCGTCGACTTGCCCGCACCGTTCTGACCGAGGATGCAGTGCACCTCGCCCGGCAGGATCTCCAGGTCCACGCCGCGGAGCGCCTGGACGCCCGCGAACGCCTTCGTCACGCCTCTGACATCGAGTAATGCCGATTGATGGTCAACTTTGATCACGCGATGAACATAACACGCCGATCGCGGTGGTGCCGAGCCCTGATCCGGCGGACCGGCTCGCGAGCGCGGGAAACCGCAGAAGCTGCAGTCCGGGTGACTCTGCAGTGAACTCGCGACCGACCAGGCATGACGGCGGACTTATGACGAGTGGAAATCAAAAGCTGACAACGTTCGCGACACTTCTGCTACGGTGGTCCCCGTCAGCGTGGATCCTGGAGTGCGGGCCCGTCATCCCCCTCGAAGGCAGCGCGCTGTCACCGCTGCATCACATTTCAAGGAGGAAACATGCGCTCACACCTGAAAGCGCGCACGCGGCTGGTGCTCACCGGCACCGCTGTCATCGCAGCCATCGGACTTCTCGCCGGGTGCACCGGCGGAGGCGCGGACGAGGGCGACGTCGTGGACCAGGGGACCACGACGGAGGAGAACGCCGAGTCCGGCGACACGGTCGTCATCGGCTTCTCGGGCCCCGCGGCCGACCACGGCTGGCTCGGCGCGATCAACTCGGGCGCGCAGGCCGCGGCCGACAGCTTCGACGACGTCGAGCTGCGTGTCGCGGAGGGCACCAACGACCCGATCGCGCAGATCGCGGCGGTCGAGACGTTCGTCAACGAGGGTGTCGACGCGATCGTGCTGCTCCCGTCGGACGGCGCCGCTCTGACCGAGGCGGCCATCGCGGCGATGGAGGCCGGCGTGCCGGTCATCAACGTCGACCGCGAGTTCTCGAGCCCGTTCGCCGCGCGCGCGACCGTCCTCGGCGACAACTACGGCATGGGCGTGAGCGCCGGCACCTACATCTGCGAGCAGCTCGACGGCAACACCGACGCCGTCGTCGCAGAGATCGCCGGCATCGACTCGCTGCCGCTGACGCAGGACCGCTCGCAGGGCTTCGCGGACGCACTGGAGGACTGCGGCCTGGAGGTCTCGGCCCGTGTCGCGGCGGACTTCACCGTCGCGGGCGGTGAGGCGGCGGCATCCCAGCTCCTCGCCGCGAACCCGCAGATCGACGCCATCTGGAACCACGACGACGACCAGGGCATCGGCGTCCTCGCCGCCATCGAGTCCGCGGGCCGCGACGAGTTCTTCATGATGGGCGGCGCCGGAAGCCGCAGCGCCATGGAGGCCATCCAGGCCGACGACTCGGTGCTCAAGGCGACCGTCATCTACCCGTCGACGCAGGCTGCCGACGGCGTGGCGCTCGCGCGCCTGATCGCGCAGGGCAAGACGATGGGCGACCTCATCACACCCGGCATCCCGAACCGCATCGTCCTCGACGCGCCCGTGGTGACCAAGGAGAACGTCGACCAGTACATCGACCTCTCGTTCGAGTAAGACAGAAGACGAGCACGGGGCGCCCGTCGAGACGGCGGGCGCCCCTGCTTCACCCTTCCGAGAAGTGAGGACAGCGCGTTGACCGATACGCTTCGCGTCGCCATGATCGGCCACGGCTTCATGGGCGCCGCACATTCCCAGGGGTGGCGAGTCGCCCCGCGATTCTTCGACCTTCCCCGCGAACCCGAGATGACCGTCGTGGTCGGCCGCAACGCCGAAGCGACCGCGGCATCCGCCCGCAAGTGGGGGTGGAACGAGAGCGCCACCGACTGGCGCGAGGTCATCGCGCGTGACGACATCGACATCGTCGACATCGTCACCCCCGGCGACACGCACGCCGAGATCGCCATCGCGGCGCTCGAGGCCGGCAAGCACGTGCTGTGCGAGAAGCCGCTGGCCAACACCGTCGCCGAAGCGGAGGCGATGGATCGCGCGGCTGCCGCCGCAGCCGAGCGCGGAGTCCGCTCCATGGTCGGCTTCACCTACCGCCGCGTCCCTGCCACCACGTTCGCCCGCGACCTCGTCGCCGCTGGACGGATCGGCCAGATCCGCCAGGTGCGCGCGGAGTACCTGCAGGACTGGCTCATGGACCCCGATGCGCCGCTCACGTGGCGCCTCAAGAAGGAGCAGGCGGGCTCCGGCTCTCTGGGCGACATCGGAGCCCACGCCGTCGATCTCACCGAGTACATCACCGGTCAGAAGGTGACCTCGGTGTCGGGCATCCTCGAGACCCTCGTCGCCGAGCGCCCTCTGCTCGGTGAGGGCGTCGGACTGTCGGGCACCGCATCCGCCGAGCGCGGCGAGGTCACCGTCGACGACGTGGCGCTGTTCACCGGCCGTCTCGAGTCGGGCGCGCTGGCCTCGTTCGAGGCGACGCGCTTCCGCACCGGCCGCAAGAACGCGCTGCGCATCGAGATCTCGGGGTCGAAGGGCGCGCTCGCGTTCGACCTCGAGCGCCTCAACGAGCTCGAGTTCTACGATGCGACGCAGCCGGAGCTCGAGCAGGGTTTCCGCCGTATCCTCGTCACCGAGCACGACCACCCGTACCTCGCGCCGTGGTGGCCGACCGGTCATATGCTCGGCTACGAGCACGGCTTCTCGCACCAGGTGCGGGATCTCGTCGCAGCCATCGACGAGGGCTCGCAGCCCCGCCCGTCCTTCGCCGACGGCCTCCACGTCCAGCGGGTGCTGGACGGGGTGGAGCGCAGCTCGGCGGCGGGAAGCGTCTGGACCTCCATCGCCGGCTGAGCTCCGGCATCCCTACGACGAAAGGTGTTCGCGATGACGCGACCGATCACTCTGTTCACCGGCCAGTGGGCTGATCTTCCGTTCGAGGAGGTGGCACGGCTCGCGGGCGAATGGGGGTACGACGGACTCGAGATCGCGTCGTGGGGCGACCACCTCGATGTGTCGAGGTGGGACGACGACGCCTACGTGCAGGGCCGGCTCGACATCCTCGAGCGCAACGGCCTCAAGGTCTACACGATCTCGAACCATCTCGCGGGTCAAGCGGTGTGCGACGACCCGATCGACCAGCGGCACCGCGACATCCTGAACGACCGCGTGTGGGGCGACGGCGACCCCGAGGGGGTGCGCCAGCGCGCGGCCGAGGAGATGAAGCTCACCGCCCGCATGGCCGCGAAGCTCGGCGTGAAGACGGTGACCGGCTTCACCGGCTCGTCGATCTGGAAGGCCGTGGCCATGTTCCCGCCCGCGTCGGACGAGTGGGTGGATGCCGGCTACCGCGACTTCGCGGAGCGGTTCCACCCGATCCTCGACGTGTTCGACGAGGTCGGCGTGCGCTTCGCGCACGAGGTGCACCCGTCCGAGATCGCGTACGACTACTGGAGCACCAAGCGCACGCTCGAGGCCATCGGCCACCGTGAGGCGTTCGGCCTGAACTGGGACCCGTCGCACATGGTGTGGCAGGACCTCGACCCCGTCGGGTTCCTGTGGGACTTCCAGGACCGGATCTACCACGTCCACTGCAAGGACACGAAGAAGCGTCTCAACGGCCGCAACGGCCGGCTGTCGTCGCATCTTCCGTGGGCGGATCCGCGCCGAGGCTGGGACTTCATCTCGACGGGTCACGGCGATGTGCCGTGGGAGGACGCGTTCCGCATGCTCAACGCGATCGGCTACGACGGACCGCTCTCGGTGGAGTGGGAGGACGCCGGCATGGATCGCCTGGTCGGCGCGCCGGAGGCGCTCGAGTTCGTCCGCCGGCTGTCGACCTACCGGCCCTCCGAGGCGGCATTCGACGCCGCGTTCTCGCAGCGCTGAACCGGTGCTGACCGGGCGCTGACGGGGTGTCGCCGGACTCTCAGGAGTTCGGCGACTCGCCTGCGGTGAGGGCGTGCAGCAGTCGCGTGAGGTTGAGGATGTCGTCGACCGGCCACTCCTCGAGGGCGTCGACCAGTGTGCTCTCCTGCGGCGCTCGCGCCGCGGCGAGACGCTCGAGGCCCTCGGGCGTGGGGGAGAGCAGGCTGGAGCGGCCGTCGTCGGGATCGGGCGTGCGCTGCACGAGACCCAGCTGCTCGAGCTCGCGCACCGTGCGGCTGATCTGGCCCTTGTCGGACATGAGCGTGTCGGCGAGGGCCGAGAGCGTGATCGACTCGCGCCGCACGATGGTCGTGAAGACCTTGTAGGCACCGGGCAGCATGCCCGGGCTCACGCGGTTCGCGTTCTCGAGGATGATCCGCCGGAACCGGTTGATCAGCTCGCCGAACTCCGCCTCGAGGGCGCGCACCGCCTCGGTGCGCGCCTCTCGCGTCTCGTTCGTGGGCATCGTGATCGACATTAGCGGCGTGCGGACCCCGCCTCGGCCGCCGTCTCGGCGTGGGTCGCGGCATCCGTCGTGTTCGTGGTCGTCGCAGTCGCGGTCAGCGCGTCCATGCCCTCGGCGGTCGAGACGGTCGCGAGGTCGGCCTCGCTCGCGGCGACGCGCTCGCTCGTCGTCATGCGAGTGAGCGGCACGTTCGGCAGGAACACGATCGCGATGAGGCTCACCACGGCGAGCGGCACCGCGATGAGGAACGAGTGCGCGATCGCCTGGGCGTAGATGTCCTCGAAGATCACGCGGATGCCCTCGGGCAGCTGTGCGACGTTCGGGATCGCGCCGGACTGCAGCTGCGCGGCGACGGCGGCGCCCTTCTCGCCGAGCTTCGCGATCGCCGCGGCGATATCTCCCTGGCGATCGGCGACGAGGTCGGTCGCCGAGGTGGCGAGCGCCGCGCCCATCACCGACACGCCGATCGTGCCGCCGAGGCTGCGGAAGAACGTGACGCCCGAGCTCGCGACGCCGATCTCGGAGGGCTTCGCGGTGTTCTGCACGATCAGCACGAGGTTCTGCATCGTCATGCCGACGCCCGCGCCGAGCAGGAACATGTAGAGCGAGACGAGCACGAAGTTCGTGTCGTACTCGATGGTCGACAGCAGGAACGAGCCGGCGATCAGCAGGACGCCGCCCACGACGAGATAAGGCTTCCAGTGGCCGTGCCGGGTCACGAGCCCACCGATCACGATCGACGCGATGAGCAGGCCCGCGATCATCGGAATCGTCATGAGACCGGCCTCGGTCGGAGTGGCGCCGCGTGCCATCTGCATGTACTGGCTGAGGAAGACCGACGTGCCGAACATCGCGATGCCGATCGCGATCGAGGCGACCACGGCGAGCGTGAAGGTGCGGTTGCGGAACATCGTCAGGGGGACGAGCGGCTCTTTCGAGCGCAGCTCGACGACGACGAACAGGATGATCGCCAGGAGCGCGCCGCCGACCATGAGGATGGTCTCGACACTCCACCAGTCGTAGTCCTTGCCGGCGTTCGTGATCCAGATGAGCAGCAGCGACACGGCGGTCGAGAGCAGCACGATGCCGACGTAGTCGATCCGCACCTTCGTCTTCGGCCGGGCGGGCAGGTGCAGCGTGCGCTGCATCATGACGAGCGCCGCGACCGCGAACGGCACCGCGATGAAGAAGTTCCAGCGCCAGTCGAGCGTGTCGGTGATGAACCCGCCGAGGAGCGGCCCGCCGACCGTCGCGACGGCCATGACGGCGCCGAACAGGCCCATGTAGCGGCCGCGCTCGCGGGGGCTGATGATGTCGGCCATGATCACCTGGCTGAGCGCGGCGAGGCCGCCCGCGCCGATGCCCTGCACCGCGCGGAGACCGATGAGCATGCCGGGATCCTGCGAGAAGCCGGCGGCCGCGGTCGACAGCACGAAGATCACGATCGCGATCTGGATGAGCAGCTTGCGGTTGAACAGGTCGGCGAGCTTGCCCCAGATCGGGGTCGAGATCGCCGTGGTCAGCAGCGTCGCCGTGACGACCCACGTGAACGCCGCCTGGTCGCCGCCGAGATCGTGGACGATGACGGGCAGCGACGTCGAGACGACGGTCGAAGCGAGCATCGACACGAACATGCCGAGGAGGAGGCCGGTGAGGGCTTGCAGCACGCGGCGATGCCGGCGCGCGTCGTCTTCGGCGGCGGGCGCCGCTGCGCGTGCGGGGGAGGTCGAGGCCATGAGTGTCCTTCTGGTGGAGCTGATGCGAACGAGGGACGCGACGACGGTGGCGCGGAAGATTGTTGACAGTAGTCAACAGTTGAGATCGGTCAACTATATGAGTAATCGTTGACCTGTGTCAACTATTCCCACGCTTCCTGGCGACGTGCGCGCTCGCGCGTGATGATGGGACCGTGTTCAGCGTCGAGCTGCTTCTGGACGACGCCGCCGAGCGCGCCGTGCGCGACGACTGGGCGCGGCTCCTCGATGCCGGGCTGCCGAGCTCGGGCCGCAACCCCGCTCCGACGAATCGCCCGCACATCACGGTCGCGGTGCGCGACGACATCCGCCTTGCGAGCCTCGCCGGCCTCGCCGCGGAGCTTCCGCTGCGCGTCGAGCTGAGCGGCCTGCTCGTCTTCGGGGGTGCGGCCCGGTCGGTGCTGACGCGCCATGTCGTGGCATCCGCGGCCCTGCTGGAGTTCCATCGCGCAGTCGCGGCGCGACTCGGGCCTCCTGAGCCGCGCTACTCGAATACGGCACCCGACCGCTGGTCGCCGCACATCACGCTGGCGCGCGGACTGGACGCCGGGCACCTCGCGCGTGCGGTGCACGCGATCGCCGCGCCGTTCGCCGGCGGCGAGGCGACGGGGCTGCGACTGTGGGATGCCTCGGCCAAGACTGCGACGACCCTGACCTGAGGCGCGCGGCCGGAGGGTCGGTCGGCGAGAGGTCAGTCGGCGAGTGCGAGTGCCCGGAACGGCTGCCGCGGCGCGGACGGCGGCTGCGGCATCCGGGCGTCCTGCCGCCCGCGCGTCGTGCGCAGGTAGAGCTCGTCGATGAGCGCGGTCGCGAGGCGCACGAGCTTCGCGATCTCGGCATCGTCGCGATCGACCCACGCGCAGCGCGGCTCGTCGCCGACCGGCACGAAGCCGTCGTGCTGCTCCCACGCCACGAGCGTGCGCTCGGCGCCCAGCACGTGCTGCTGCCACCACACCTGACGAAGGTAGGACCGGGGGATGCTGCGCCACGCCTTGTTGGTCGTCTTGATCTCGGCGAGCACGATGCGCCCGGCTGTATCGACCGCGATGCCGTCAGGGGTGGCCAGGTGCCGCTTCTCGACGACCGCGTGGAACAGCGCGGATGACGGCTGGATGCCGTGGGTGGCTGCCACCCACGCCGCGATCTCGGGCTCGCGTGCGCGTCCGTGCGCCGTGAAGGCGTTGCCCGAGAATCCCGAGCCCATGAGCTTGGCGTCGGCGGCGCGGGCGATCGCCCGCTCGGAGGTGAGGGTCGCGACGTCCGTCGCCGTGATGCCCCGTGAGCGGGCCCGCACCCACGCGACCCGGTCCCGCGAGTCCGCCACGATGCGGGCCGCGAGCTCAGGGGTGCGTGCGGCGAGCTCGGGGGTCACCGTTCGAGCGTAACCCCGGCGCCCGACGCCCGTCGGCAGACATGCCCGCCGACGCCGAGAGGCGTACCCCCTTGCGGCATGCGAGAGGAGTGGCATCGTCGGGGACATGGACACCATCTCCACCGACCAGTTCCACGGCTCGCCCGGCGTCGAGGAGTGGCACGCGACGGCCTCGGGGGCGTACGCGCGGTTCCGCACCGGCGACTTCGCGAAGGGTGCACGGCTGTTCGCGGCCATCGCCGAGCTCGCCGAGGAGGCGAATCACCACCCCGACGTCGACGTCCGCTACACCGCGGTGCGCGTGCGGCTCTACACCCATTCGGCCGACGGGCTGACGGCGAAGGATGCCGAGCTCGCGGCGCGGATCTCGCGCGCGGCGCGAGATCTCGGCGTCGAGGCCGACCTCGATCACCCGGAGCGCGAGATCTGACGGGCGCCGTCTCGATTTGGCCGTTCCCCCGCCATCGCGTACCCTGGACGAAGCCGAAGACCGCCGGTCATCGACGTGCGTGAAAGCGCACCGAGATCGAAGCACTGCAGACGCAGGGGCCCGCGCAGGTGTCACGAACGATTCTCCTGGATTCAGGAATCCCGCTCCGTGCGCTTGCGCCGGAGCGTTTTTGTTTGCCCGCGCCGACTCAGATGACCGGAGCCTGCGGCCGGCGCCCCGCCATCGCGGAGCGTCTCGTACACACAAGGAGTGGCCATGGCGCAGAAGGAAGCATCGGTCGCCGAGCTCACGAAGAACTTCGAGGACTCGACCGCCGTTCTGCTGACCGAGTACCGCGGTCTGACGGTTGCAGAGCTCAAGGAGCTCCGCAACACCATCCGTCAGGACGCGGAATACGCCGTGGTGAAGAACACGCTCACCAAGATCGCCGCGAACAACGCGGGGATCTCGTCGCTGGACGACGACCTCAAGGGTCCGTCGGCCATCGCGTTCGTGCACGGCGACCCGGTCGCCGTCGCGAAGGGCCTGCGTGCCTTCGCCAAGGCACACCCTCTTCTCGTGATCAAGGGCGGTTTCTTCGACGGAAACCCCCTGAGCGCTGACGAGGTCAACAAGCTCGCCGACCTCGAGAGCCGTGAAGTCCTGCTGGCGAAGCTCGCCGGTGCGATGAAGGCCTCGATGACCAAGGCGGCATACGTCTTCAATGCGCTTCCGTCGAAGGCCGTCCGCACGGTCGACGCGCTGCGCGAGAAGCAGGAGTCCGCGGCCTGACATCGGGCCCCGGCGTAGCACAACCACAATCAAGGAGAAACATCATGGCAAAGCTCAGCACTGAGGAGCTGCTCGACGCGTTCAAGGAGCTCACGCTCATCGAGCTCAGCGAGTTCGTCAAGGCGTTCGAGGAGACCTTCGACGTCACCGCCGCCGCCCCCGTGGCCGTGGCCGCTGCCGGCGCTCCCGCCGGTGGTGCCCCCGCCGAGGAGGCCGAGGAGAAGGACGCGTTCGACGTCATCCTCGAGGCCGCCGGCGACAAGAAGATCCAGGTCATCAAGGTCGTCCGCGAGCTCACCTCGCTCGGCCTCGGTGAGGCGAAGGCCGTCGTCGACGGTGCTCCCAAGGCCGTCCTCGAGGGCGCCAACAAGGAGACCGCCGACAAGGCGAAGGCCGCTCTCGAAGAGGCCGGCGCGACGGTTACCCTCAAGTAATCTCGCTCTTCTTCACGAGGGCCCCGGATGCTGCGCATCCGGGGCCCTCGTCATGTCCGGGCGTGGCTCCTCACGTTGAGCGGTGGCGCGTTTTGGGTCGGGCGGTGAATTCCCTTTCTCGAGCGGGATGACAGAAATCCTCCTGATTTCACGGTAAGGGTTGCGCTGCGGCATCCGGTCTGTCCATACTGAGAAAGCGCATTCCAGAAAGCGCATTCTCAGCTCGACGACGAGACCCGGAGGACACGGTGGCGAAGACGCACCGCGGAGCAGCCGCATGAGCGCGATCGGCGAGCTCGGCAAGCTCCGCTCCGCCAAGGCGGACGGCAAGAAGCAGAACAAGGCGGCGTACCTCTTCCTCGCGCCGTGGTTCGTCGGGCTCGTGCTCATCACGATCGGGCCGATGGTGGCCTCGTTCGGGCTGTCGTTCACGCGGTACAACCTGCTCAGCCCGCCGAAGTGGATCGGGTTCGAGAACTACGCCCGCATGTGGGAGGACGAGCGGCTGCACAGTGCGCTGCAGGTCACGTTCACGTACGTCTTCGTCTCGCTTCCGCTGCAGCTGGCCGTCGCGCTCTTCCTCGCGATCGTGCTCGACCGCGGCCTCCGAGGCCTCGCGTTCTACCGCTCCGCGTTCTACCTGCCGTCGCTGCTCGGCGCGAGCGTCGCGATCGCGATCCTGTGGCGGCAGATCTTCGGCGTCGACGGCCTCGTGAATCAGGTGCTGGCGGTCTTCGGTATCGACGGGCAGGGATGGATTTCGAACCCCGACACGGCGCTCGGGACGCTCATGATCCTGAACGTCTGGACGTTCGGCTCGCCCATGGTGATCTTCCTCGCCGGACTGCGACAGATCCCGTCGATGTACTACGAGGCGGCCGCCGTCGACGGAGCGAGCCGCCGGCAGCAGCTGTTCCGCATCACGGTGCCGCTGCTCACCCCGATCATCTTCTTCAACGCGGTGCTGCAGCTGATCGGCACGTTCCAGTCGTTCACGCAGGCGTACATCGTCTCGGGCGGCACCGGCGGCCCGGTCGACTCGACGCTCTTCTACACGCTGTACCTGTACCAGCAGGGCTTCACCAACTACAACATGGGCTACGCGTCGGCCATGGCGTGGCTGCTGCTGGTCATCATCGGCATTCTGACCGTCCTGATGTTCTGGACCTCGAGATTCTGGGTTTTCTACGATGACCAAGATTGACGACGCCGCCATGACGGCTCCGCTCGCGACCGAGACGGTCGTCACGGGCCGGCCGCCGCGCACCCCGCGGCGCAACCCGTTCCGCAGGCCCCTGACGAGCGTCATCCGTCACGCCCTCCTCATCGCGCTGGCGCTCGGGATGCTGTACCCGGTCATCTGGATGGTCGTGAGCTCGCTGCGGCCGAACAACGAGATCTTCCGGGACCCGAGCATCATCCCCGACAGCTTCGAGGTCTCGAACTACGTGGACGGCTGGACGGCGCTGGCCTATCCGTTCAACGTCTACATGTGGAACTCGGCGCTCATCGTGCTCGGGTGCATCATCGGCAACCTCGTGTCGTGCTCGATGGCGGCGTACGCGTTCGCCCGACTGCAGTTCTCGGGGAAGCGATTCTGGTTCGCGGTGATGCTGCTGAGCATCATGCTCCCGATCCACGTCATCATCGTCCCGCAGTACGTGCTCTTCTCGCAGCTGGGCTGGGTGAACACGTTCCTGCCGCTGATCGTGCCGAAGCTGCTGGCGACGGACGCGTTCTTCATCTTCCTGATGGTGCAGTTCATCCGCGGCATCCCGAAGGAGCTCGACGAGGCGGCGCGCATCGACGGGGCGGGGCATCCGCGCATCTTCCTGCAGATCATCCTGCCGCTCATGGTCCCGGCGCTGGCGACCACCGCGATCTTCACGTTCATCTGGACGTGGAACGACTTCTTCTCGCAGCTGATCTTCCTCACCAAACCCGAGCTGTACACCGTTCCCCTCGCGCTGCGGTCGTTCGAAGACGCGCAGAGCACCACCAACTACGCCCAGATGTTCGCGATGAGCGTCGTCTCGCTCATCCCGATCTTCCTGATCTTCCTGTTCGGCCAGAAGTTCCTCATCAAGGGGATCGCGACGACCGGGATCAAGTGACGCACGCGTCACGCAACACCTTCGCGGGCGCCCGCCCGTCCTCATCACACGCACCACACCACACACCGACTCCGGTCGAAAGGATGCAAGACATGCGACGCACCACAACGGCACCGCGCCGGCTGCTGACCGCCGTCGGCGCAGCGACGATGCTGACGCTGACCGCGTGCGCGGGATCGACGGATGCCCCCGCCACCGGTCCGACCCTGTCCGACGAACCCGTCACCCTCACCTTCACGTGGTGGGGCAACGACGTCCGCCACGGGATCACCGAGGAGCTCATCGCCGCCTTCGAGGCGGAGCACGACAACATCACGATCGAGCCGCAGTACACCGACTGGGCCGGCTACTGGGACAAGCTCGCGACGACGGTCGCCGCGGGCGACGCGCCCGACATCATCCAGATGGACGAGAAGCAGCTGTCGACGTACGCCGCGAACGGCGTGCTGCTCGACCTGGGCACGCTCGGCGACTCGCTGCCGACGGACGACTTCCCCGAGGCGGTGCTGGGCACCGGCGCGCTCGACGGAGTCCAGTACGGCATCCCGGTCGGCATCAACTCCTACACGTACATGGCGAACCTCGATCTGCTCGAGAGCCTGGGCATCGAGGCGCCCGACGACGAGACGTGGTCGTGGGAGGACTTCACGGCGCTCGCCGAGGAGATCACCGCCGCGAGCGGCGGCGCGGTCATCGGCTCGCAGTCGTGGGGCTTCGAGGACGGCGGACTCAACAACTGGCTCCGCCAGCACGGCGAGTCCCTGTACGCCGAGGACGGGTCGCCCGAGGTCACGGCGTCGGAGGAGACGCTCGCCGAGTGGTGGCAGCTGCTGCTCGACGTGACCGAGGCGGGCGGCACGCCCGACCCCTCCGCCACCATCGAGCGCGAGTCGGCGGGCCTTGCCGAGTCGTTCACGGCGACGAACCAGTCGGCGTTCGGGCCGTGGTGGTCGAACCAGGTCGCGGCGCTGCGCGACGCGAGCGGACAGAACCTCGTGCCGCTCATGGTGCCGACGCCCGACGAGGGCGAGAGCAAGTCGGCGTACTACAAGCCGTCGATGTTCTGGTCGGCCTCGGCCAAGACCGAGCACCCCGGCGAGGTCGCGCTCTTCCTGGACTTCCTCTCCAATAGCGAGGAGGCGGCCGACCTGCTGCTGGCCGAGCGCGGGGTGCCGGCGAACGAGAAGATCCGCGAGTACATCACGCCGAAGCTCGACGAGACGAACCAGGAGGTCGTCGGGTTCCTCGACGACATCGCGCCGCGGGTCGGCGACGCCCCGCCGGCCACGCCCCCGGGCGGCGGAGCGATCGAGACGATCATCGACCAGCACACGCAGCGGGTGCTGTTCGGCGAGCTGACGCCCGAGGACGCCGCAGCCAGCTTCATCGCCGAGCTGCAGCGGGCCCTGGATGACGCCGCCATCTAGACCCGTCCAGACAGCCGCCTAGTCAGCCGCCCGCGCCGTCCCGGACGCGGCGCCACAGACCGCACGGGGCCGGACCGAAGTGATGAGGGGTCCGGTCCCGGGCGGGCCATGCCCGAACGACTGCGGCGCGAATGCGCCGCGGGGAGGTCGTACACGCCCATGATGGGAACAGGAGGAGGATCGCGTTGACCGAGGTCACGTCGCGCCCCATCACGATGGCGCAGGTCGCACAGTACGCCGGTGTCTCGCAGGCCTCGGTGTCGCGCGTCCTGAACGGCGTCGCCACGGTGGATCCTGCGATCGTCGCCAAGGTCAATCGCGCGGTCGCCGCGTTGAACTACTCGCCGAGCGAAGCCGCGCGCAGCCTCGTGCGGGGGAGCAGCCACACGATCGCGCTGCTGGTGCCCGACCTCGAGAACCCCATGTTCCAGGGCGTGCTGAAGGGACTGACGGTCGCCGCCGCCCGTGACGGCTACCGCGTGCTGGTGGCCGACAGCGCCGAGTCGGTCGGCGTCGAGGCCGAGATCGCGAGCGAGGCTCGCAGCAAGTGCGACGCTCTCGTTCTGGTGTCGCCGCGGATGCCGGATGCCGAGCTGAGCGAGCTCATCCAGCGCACGGCCCCGGTCGTGGTGGTCAACCGCCGTGTCGAGAACGCGCGCGCGCCGCAGCTCTCGGTCGATTACGTGACGGCGGTCAAGGAGCTCGGCACCCACCTGCGCGGCTTCGGCCACCGGCGGATCGCGTACGTCGCGGGACCGGCGCTCAGCTACGCGAACGAGCAGCGCGCGCAGGGTCTCGGCGAGCTGTCGCGCGAGTACCCGGACCTGGAGTTCCTCACGATCGTCGCGGGCTCGAGCATGGAGGCCGGCTACGACGCGGCCGACGCCGTGCTCGAGACCGGCGCGACCGCGGCGATCGCGTTCAACGACCTCGTCGCCCTCGGCCTCATGTCGAGGCTGCGCGAAGTGGGCGTGGAGGTGCCGGAGCAGCTGTCGATCGTGGGGATCGACGACATCCCGCAGTCGCGCTTCGCCGCGCCGCCGCTCACCACGATGTCGGTGCCGCGCATCGAGATCGGGCGACAGGCGTGGAATCGCATGCGTCAGGCGCTGGAGGGCGAGAGCGCGGATCATCCGCTCTTCTATCGCCCGGTGCTCGTCGCCCGCCGAAGCTCGGGGCCCGCGTCGCACGCGAGCGGCTGGGTCGGCCCGGCGCGGCCGGTGCTGCGGCTCGGCTCGACGGTGGTCGCGCAGTACGAGGAGGGCGCGACCGTCGACTCGGTGCTCTCGCCCCGCCCGTACCTGGACGCGGTCATCTCGCGTGCGGGCACGCCGCTGTCGGTCACCGAGCCGACCGACCACCCGCACCACCTCGGGGTGAGCCTCGCGATCCCCGACGTCAACGGCACGTCGTACTGGGGCGGTCGCACGTACGTACGCGGTGAGGGGTCGATCATGGTGCCCAACCACGGCCGTCAGCGGCGCGACCGGCTCCACATCGACGGCCACGCGCTGGACGAGCGCCTGAGCTGGGTCGACCAGCACGGCACCACGCAGCTCGTCGAGGTGCGGGAGCTCCGCTCCGCCGAGCTCGCGAACGGGTGGGCGCTGCGGTGGCGCAGCCACCTCAAGGCGACGCTCGACGCCATCACCTTCGGCTCCCCGGCCACGAACGGCCGGGAGGGCGCCGGCTACGGCGGCATCTTCTGGCGGTTCGCGCCCGAGATCGCGCGTGTCTTCAGCCCTGCGGGCGACACCGAGCGCGACGTGCACGGAGCCGCGACGCCGTGGATCGCCTTCACGTTCCCCGAGCGCGGCACCACCGTCGTGCTCACGCAGGGCGAAGAGCGCATGCCGTGGTTCGTTCGGTTCGCCGAGTACCTCGGCGCCGGGCCCGCGATCGCCTGGGACGAGCCGCGCACGCTCCCCGAGGGCGGGGAGCTCGACCTCGAGCTGACCGCGTACGTCCTCGACGTGGAGCTGCCTGACGCCGCGGCAGTCGAGCGCGCGCTGCCCGCGCTCCGCGAGGAAGCCGGCCTGTGACCGGTCTCCTTCGCGTCGGAATCGCCGGGGTCCACGGTCACGGCCGCACGCACGTCGATGCGACGCTCGCGCTCGCAGACGGCCTCGAGCTCGTCGCCGTCGCCGACCCGCGGGGCGGAGGCGACGTCCCCGCCGCGACGCTGGTGTTCCCCGACGCCGCCGCGATGATCGACGAGGTCGGGCTCGACGTGGTGGTCCTCAGCACTCCGATCCCCACGCACACCGACCTCACGCGCCGCGCGCTCGCGCGCGGCGCCCACGTGCTCCTCGAGAAGCCGCCGGTGCCGTCCGTGGCCGACCACCTCGAACTTCTGAAGGCGACGGATGCCGCGTCCCGCGCCGTGCAGGTGGGCTTCCAGTCGCTGGGCAGCGAGGGGGTGCGCGCGACCGCCGAGGTCGCGGCATCCGGTGTCATCGGCGACGTCCTCCACTACAGCGCGGTGGGGCTGTGGTCGAGGTCGGAGGAGTACTGGCGGCGGGCACCGTGGGCGGGACACCGCGTGCGTGACGGCAGGCTCGTGGCCGACGGAGTGGTGACGAACCCGCTCGCACACGCGGTGGCGACCGCGCTCGCGATCGCGGGGGCGGCGTCGCCTGACGACGTCGTCGCGGTCGACGCCGACCTGCGTCGCGCGAACGACATCGCCACCGACGACACATCGTCGCTCATGATCGAGCTGCACGGCGGTGTCCTCGTCGCGGCGGGACTCGCGGTCACGGCGGCGCGACGGCATGAGCCGTACGTCCTGGTGCGCGGCACGCGCGGGCACCTGGTCTATCACTACACGCTCGACACGCTGCACGTCTTCCGCGACGGGCACGCGCTCCCGCGCACGTACGCATACGAGCGCACCGGGCTGCTCGCGAACCTCGCCGCGCACGCACGGGCGGGCGGAGAGCTCCTCGCTCCGCTGCATCGGACGGGCGCGTTCACCCGCGTGCTCGAGGCCGTGATCGGCGGGCCGCCCCCGGCCGTGATCGACTCGGAGCTCGTCAGCAGCGTCGAGCGCGGAGACGAGACGTTCCGCGTCGTCGCGCACGTCGAGGATGCCGTCGAGCGGGTCGCGTGGGAGGCGCGGACGTTCCGCGAGCTCGGCCTTCTCTAGCCCGTCGCCATTCCGCCGAGACTTCACGATTGTCATCGAAAGCGCCCGGATCGATGACAATCGTGAAGTCTCGGCAGGGGTCACGTCAGGTGCCGGGTGGCGCGGTGCGAACGATGGCCGAAGCCGCGTCGTCGACGGCCGCCGTGGAGCTGCGCACGACGAGCGGCGAAGACTCGTAGATGCGGTGCGTGGCTGCCTCGGGGTCGCCGAGCCGCCACATCAGCAGCTGCACCGCTGCGCGGCCCTGCTGGTGCGGGCGCTGCTGGAGGGTCGTCAGCGAGAACATCTCGGCGTACGAGTGGTCGTCGATGCCGACCACGCTGAGCCGCTCGGGCACTCGGATGCCCAGACGCCGCGCGGCGATGATCGCCCCGATGGCGACCTCGTCGCACACGCCCACGATGCCGGTGGGGCGCGTGCGGCGATCGCCCAGCACCTCCGCCGCCGCGCTGTATCCTCCTGGCAGCGTCACCTCGGACGGGACGTGGCGAGCGGATGCCGCGAGCCCGGCGTCACGCATGGCGGCGAGGTAGCCGTCGGAGCGACGTCCGTCGCCGAAGCTCGTCCGTCGGCCGTCGGGATCGCCGCCGAGGAACACGATGTCGCGGTGGCCGAGCCCCACGAGGTGCTCGGTCGCGATGCGCGCCGCCGCCTCGTCGTCGATCGAGACGGCATTGGTGCCGGCGTCGTGTCCGCCGACGCTCACCACGGGCTTGCCGAAGGCGATGAGGCGCTCGAGCTCGCGGGCGCTGGGCTCGATGCCCACGGCGATGAGGCCGTCGAACCGCTTGCGGGCGAGGAAGTGCTCGAACATCTCGCGCCTCGCCGCGGACTCCGGCGGCGCGCCGTACAGCACGAGGTCGTAGCGGTGCTCCAGGAGCGCGTCCTGGATGCCCTCGAGAACCTGGGCGAAGAACCAGCGGTCGAGCGACGGCATCACGACGCCGATCGTCTGGGTACGCCCGGTGACGAGGCTCACCGCGCTCGTGGTCGGGACGTAGCCGAGGGCGGCCGCGGCATCCTTCACCCGGGCGCGCGTCGCCGCCGAGACGTAGCCTGAGCCGGTCAGCGCCCGCGAAGCCGTCGACTTCGAGACGCCTGCCGCGCGCGCCACGTCGGCGATCCCCGCCATCGGGTCCTCCTCGTGTCCACGGACGACGCAGTCCGTGGATTGTGGAACCGGTTCCGGCCACCATTGTGCCCCGGCGCCGGGCGACGCGCCACCGGCAGTTCCCCGTTTACCGAGTTGTGACCCAGAGCGATTGTGTGACTCGGCGGCATCCCCTAGCGTGAACATGGAATCGGTTCCCGACGGAACGCGCGGAGGCCGCCACGGACGCTCCGCGATCTCGATGAGGAGGACGCATGAGGATTCACAGACGCGGTCGCGTGCTGACTGCACTGGCGGGAGCGGGCATCGCGACCCTCGCCCTGGCCGGATGCACCGGCGACATGGAGGAAGGCGGCGGAGAGGTCGACTGCTCCGACTACGAGGAGTACGGCACCTTCGAGGACGCCGCCGTCACGATCGGCGGCACGATCCTCGACCTCGAAGCGGACCGCCTGGTGGAGTCGTGGAGCGACTTCGCCGAGTGCACCGGGATCGAGATCGACTATCAGGGCTCGAGCGAGTTCGAGGCGCAGATCGCGGTGCTCGCCGAAGGCGGCAACGCCCCCGACATCGGCATCGTGCCGCAGCCCGGCCTGCTCGCGCGTCTCGCGGAAGGCGGCTGGCTGATCCCGGCCTCCGAGGCCGTCGAGGCGAATGTCGACGAGTTCTGGTCGGAGGACTGGAAGACCTACGGCACGTACGACGGCACCTTCTATGCAGCACCGCTGATGGCCAGCATCAAGGGCTACGTCTGGTACTCGCCGACCGAGTTCGAGGAGAACGGCTGGGAGATCCCCCAGACGCTCGACGAGCTGACGGCACTGTCGGAGGAGATCGCCGCGGCGGGCGACCACAAGCCCTGGTGCGTGGGTCTGGAGTCCGGTGAGGCGACCGGCTGGCCGGGCACCGACTGGATCGAGGACTACATGCTGCGGCTTCACGGCCCCGACGTCTACGACCAGTGGGTGACGCACGGCATCCCGTTCAACGACCCGCAGGTCGTGGAGGCTTTCGACGCGGTCGGGGAGTACCTCAGGAACGACGACATGGTCAACGGCGGCTTCGGCGACGTCTCGACGCAGATCAGCACGGCGTTCCAGGACGCCGGCCTGCCGATCCTCGACGGCGAGTGCTCGCTGCACCACCAGGCCTCGTTCTACGAGACGTTCTGGAACCCGGAGGGTGGTGACGAGGTCACGGTCGCCTCGAACGGAGATGTCTTCGGCTTCCTGCTGCCTCCGGTCAACGCCGACGACCCGCTGTCGGTCACCGGCGGTGGCGAGTTCCCCGTCGCGTTCCGCGACGCCGAAGAGGTGGAGGCGGTGCGCGCGTACCTGTCGAGCGACACGTGGGCGAACAACCGCGTCAGTCTCGGCGGCGTGATCAGCGCCAACACGGGCGTCGACCCCGAGAACGCCTCGAGCGAACTGCTCGTGCAGTCGATCGAGATCCTGCAGGATCCCGAGACGACGTTCCGCTTCGACGGGTCCGACCTCATGCCGGGCGCCGTGGGCGCCGCGTCGTTCTGGCAGGGCATCGTCGAGTGGGTCGGCGGCGCGGACACCCAGTCGGTGGTCGACGAGATCGAGGCGAGCTGGCCGGCGAGCTAGGTCGCAGGTGAGCGTGTCCGAGGCGGTCCCTTCCGCCTCGGACACGCTCCCACCCCTCGCGCGCCCGTCACGGGCGCCGCACGCTCCCTTCGAAGACGAAGCAAGAGAGGCGATCGATGACAACCGGTGATCTGGTCGGAAAGATCCTCCAGGTGGTGATGGGCCTGGTGATCTTCGCGGCGATCGTGGGTCTGCTGATCTTCTTGATGGGCCGTCGCATCGGCAACAGGAGGAGCTGGTGGCAGCTTCTCTGGTTCCTCCTGCCCGCGGTGGTCCTGCTGGCCGTCGGCCTCGTGTGGCCCGCGGTCCGCACGACCGTCCTGGCGTTCCAGGACAGTGCCGGCAACTTCAGCTGGACCAACTTCGTGTGGATGTTCACCCAGCCCTCGGCGATCCGCACGCTCATCAACACCGTCGTGTGGGTGCTGCTCGTGCCGACCTTCTCGACGGCGCTGGGCCTCGCGTACGCGGTGTGGATCGACAAGTCCCGCGGCGAGAAGTACTACAAGGCGCTGGTGTTCATGCCCATGGCCATCTCGTTCGTGGGCGCCGGCATCATCTGGCGGTTCGTGTACGAGTACCGGTCCGCCGGCCGCGAGCAGATCGGTCTCCTCAACGCGTTCGTGGTCGCCTTCGGCGGTGAGCCGGTGCAGTGGATGCAGGCCGACCCGATCAACACGGTGCTGCTGATCGTGGTGATGATCTGGATCCAGACCGGGTTCGCGATGGTCGTGCTGAGCGCCGCGATCAAGGGGATCCCGACCGAGCAGATAGAAGCGGCGATGCTCGACGGCACCAATCCGTGGCAGCGGTTCGCCAACGTCACCGTTCCGGGAATCCGCGGCGCGCTCGTCGTGGTGCTCACCACGATCTCGATCGCGACGCTGAAGGTCTTCGACATCGTCCGCACCATGACCGGTGGAAACTTCAACACGTCCGTCGTGGCGAACGAGATGTACGTCCAGGCGTTCCGCGCGAGCGAGATCGGCCGCGGGTCTGCGCTCGCGGTGATCCTGTTCCTCCTGGTCATCCCGATCGTCATCTACAACGTGAACGTGCTCCGCAAGCAGAGGGAGATCCGATGAGCAGCGTCGCCCCCGTCGACCTTCCGATCGAAGGCGGTCCGGACGCGTACCGCGAGGCCGCCGAAGACACCCGGCCCGCCGCGCGCGTCAAGCGACGCCTGACCTCTCCCGTGGCCACGGTCGCCGCTCTCATCATCGCGGTGCTCTGGACGATCCCGACGTTCGGCCTGTTCATCTCGTCGTTCCGTCCGGCCGAGCTGATCCAGACGACCGGGTGGTGGACGATCTTCCAGAACCCGGGGTTCACGCTCGACAACTACCGCGACGTCCTGCTCTCGCCGTCGCAGTCGTCGCCGCAGCTGGGCGCCTATTTCGTGAACTCACTGGCGATCGCGATCCCCGCGACGATCTTCCCGCTCGTGTTCGCGTCGATGGCCGCCTACGCGTTCGCGTGGATGAAGTTCCGGTTCTCGAACTGGCTGTTCATCTTCATCTTCGCGCTGCAGATCGTGCCCATCCAGATGGCGCTCGTCCCGCTGCTGCAGACCTTCGCGATCTGGCTGCGGCCGGGCCAGGAGTGGCTTCACGATGTCATCCCCATCATCCCGGTGCAGAACTACCTGCCGCTGTGGATCGCCCACACGATCTTCGCGCTGCCGCTGACGATCTTCCTGCTGCACAACTTCATCTCCGAGATTCCGGGCGAGGTGATCGAGGCTGCACGCGTCGACGGCGCGACCCACAGCCAGATCTTCTTCCGCGTCGTGGTGCCGCTCGCGACACCCGCGATCGCGTCGGTGGCGATCTTCCAGTTCCTGTGGGTGTGGAACGACCTGCTGGTCGCCCTGATCTTCTCGGGCGGCACCCAGGACGTCGCGCCACTCACGCAGCGCCTGGCGGAGATGGTGGGCACGCGCGGTCAGGACTGGCAGCGGCTGACCGCGGGCGCGTTCGTCTCGCTGGTCGTGCCGCTGATCGTCTTCTTCGGTCTGCAGCGCTACTTCGTGCGAGGCCTGCTGGCGGGAAGCACGAAGGGGTAGGAGAGGCTCAGCCCGAGCACCCCAGTCGCTCCTGGATCGACCGCATGGCGTCGATCTCGGCCGTCTGCCCGGCCTCGATGCTGCCGGCCACCTGAAGGGCCCGCGGGTCGGAGCCGAGCTCGAGGAGCGCCTCGGCCATCGGGATGGCGCCTTCGTGATGGCGGATCATGAGCTCGAGGAACAGGCAGTCGGCCTCCTGGCCCGTGGCGTCCTCGAGAGCCGCGAGCTCGGCATCCGTCGCCATGCCCATCGCCTCGCGGGCCTCTTCGTCGGTCATCGGCTCGCCGTCCGTGCCGCCGTGGGCGTGGCCTTCCCCTGCGGCCTCCATCCACTGCATCATGGGCCCGCCGGTCTGCGACAGCCCCCACTGCACGAGCCAGTCGTACATCTCGCCGCGCTGCGCGGCCTGACCGGTGGCGATGTCGTACGCGAGCACGCGCAGCTCATCGTCGTCGGTCTTCCGGTAGATCTCCATCGCCATCTGGATCGCCTGCGCGTGATGCACCTGCATGTCGCGCGAGAAGCCCGCCTCGGGGGAGTCTGTGCCCGGAGTGCCCGGCCCCTGCGACCCGAAGGTCGAGAAGCGTCCCACCGCGAAGGCGAGCGCGGCGATCGCCAGCAGGACGAGGGCGATCCCCCACCAGCGCAGCGGACGTCGCTCGGCGGTCGCGTCGCCTGACATGCCGCCTACTGCTTGCCGGGTGCGTCGAGCGCCCCCGTGCACGCGGCGCCCGGCTCGGGCACGTTCTGGCTGCGCCAGTACTCCTCGAAGAACTCGCCGATGCGCTCGTCGTCGGCCGAGTCGAGCTTGAGCTGGTGGTTCCAGCTCGACAGCACGATGGGCGAGTCGAGGCCGTCGTAGGGGGAGAGGACGACGTAGCTCGACGGCAGCTGGCTCTTGAGCGTGTCGAGCTCCTCGCCGGTGACCTCGTCGGCGTCGTAGGTGACCCACACGGCGCCGTGCTCGAGCGAGTGGACGGCGTTCTCGTTCGGAACGGGCTGGTCGTAGATGCCGCAGTTCAGCCACACGGCGTTGTGCGGTCCGCCGGCGGGCGGGTTCTGCTCGTAGTCGACGGTGCCCTCGACGTGCTCGGTGGCGTTCTCGAACGTCTCGACGCCCTCGATCTCGGCGCCGTCGCTGCCGGGCTCGTACTGCTTCGGCGGAGCCGGTGCGAAGACGATCGAGGCCACGATGAGGCCGATGATGACGACGGCCGCCGTCACGCCGACGATCCACCACACGAGCTTGCTGCGGCGGCGCTTGGCGAGCTGCTTCTGATACTCGGCGAGCTTCGCCTGGCGCTTCTGCTCACGCTGCTGCTTGACGGTGAGGTTGATCTCGGCCTGGGTGGCGGGGTTGCCGCTCTTGCGCTGGTCGGCAGGGGTCGGGGTCACCCGCCCATCCTATGCGAGCGCATGCGACGATCGGCTGTGAGGCCGCCGACTGTGTGCGGTATCATCGGAGCTTCGAATCGATTCGACCCGCCGTCGTCGACCACTGTCACGCACCCGCCGAAACCAGGAACCGTTGCTCGATACCGCGTCCGTCCCCGTCCAGCGTCCCGAAGACCTCTCCTCCTCCTCCGCCGCGTCTAAGCCGAACCAAGCCGCGCCCCACCCCACCTCGACCGGTGCGATCCGCACGCTGGGGAGCAATCCGGCCACGGCGCCGATCGTGCTGCACCCGGGCGACTCGATCCCGGCCCGCAAGCGCGTCCTCTACATCATCCTGCTCGGCGCCCTGACCGCTCTCGGCCCCTTCACGATCGACCTCTACCTGCCCGCATTCCCGGTGCTCGAGGCCGAGTTCGACACGACGGCCGCGGCCATTCAGCTCACGCTCACCGGCACGATGGTGGGCTTCGCGCTCGGCCAGCTCATCGTCGGCCCGCTCAGCGACAAGGTCGGCCGTCGCGTGCCGCTGCTCGCGGTGACCGCCCTGCACGTCCTCGCGAGCGTTGCCGCCGCCCTCGCCCCGTCGCTCGAGCTGCTCTCGGTCGCGCGCGTGCTGATGGGGGCCGGTGCCGCCGCGGGCGGTGTCGTGGCCGCCGCGATCGTGCGCGACCTGTTCGGCGGCCGGCGCCTCGTGGTGATGCTGTCACGGCTCGCCCTCGTGTCGGGCGTGGCACCCGTGCTCGCCCCGCTCGTCGGCTCGGCGCTGCTGCTGGTGATGCCGTGGCGCGGTGTCTTCGCCGTGCTGGCGGTGTATGGAGCCGTCATGCTGATCTCGGCGCTGGTGTTCCTCCCCGAGACGCTTCCCCCCGCGCGCCGCCACGAACGGGGCGCGACCACGGTCTGGCAGCGTTATCGGAGCGTCCTGAGCGACCGCGTCTTCATCGGCGTGCTGATCATCGGCGGCATGACCTTCAGCGGTCTGTTCTCGTACCTGTCGAGCTCGTCGTTCCTGTTCCAGCTCGACTACGCGCTGAGTCCGCAGGAGTACGGGCTGATGTTCGCGGTCAACTCGCTGGGCGTGGTGGTCGGCGTGCAGACGGCGTCGCGACTCGCGGCGCGCTTCGGCCCCCAGTGGGTGATGGCGTGGTCGACCGCGGTGCTCGTGGTCGCGGCAGCAGCCATCATCGTCACCGACCAGCTCGGCCTCGGGCTGTGGGGCACGGTCGTCCCGCTGTTCGTCTTCATGACGGCGTGCGGCTTCACGTTCCCGTGCGTGCAGGTGCTCGCCCTCGACCGGCACGGCAAGGCCGCCGGCACCGCGCAGTCGATCATCGGCGCATCGAACTTCGGCGTCGCGGGCCTCATCTCGCCCCTCGTCGGATGGATCGCGAGGGATGCCGGCATCACGGCGACGACGATGGCCGCGGTCATGGTCGGGTGCTCGGTGATCGCCGTGCTGTCGCTGTGGTTCATCGTCCGCCCCCGCACGGTGGAGCGGCTGACCCCCTGAGTCAGTCCCGCGGCCGGACCGGCTGCAGGCGGAAGAGGCGCACGGTGCGCCCGGACTCACGCTCGTAGTTGCGGTAGCCAGGCCACTGGCGCTCGATCGTCGCCCACGCGGCGTCGCGCTCGTCGTCGGGGATCGGTGTGGCGCGCACCGGCATGCGGCGTCCGCGCACCGTGATGTCGGCATCCGGGTTCGCGAGCAGGTTCGTCGTCCACGCCGGATGCCTCTCGCCGGCGAAGTTCGTGCCCGCGACGATCGCCCGGCCCTGGCCGTCGGGCGTGTACATGAGGGGCACGTCGCGCACGACGCCCGACTTCGCGCCGACCGTATGGAGCACGAGCGACGGCACGAGCAGCGCGCTCAGCTGGACGCGTCCGCGCGAGAGCCACGCGACGAAGCGCTCGATCGGCGGGAGGAAGACGGGCCCGATCACGCGGCGGAACACGCGCGTGCGGGTGAGGGGCGCGATCACGGCACGGACGACGTCGACGACTCGGGTCACGGCCCCATCTTCACAGATCGGCGGCCGGGCCCGGCAGAATGGGGCGATGATCGACCGGCAGCGGCGGATGAGGGCGTCCGTCATCGCGTTCCTCGTCGCAGGCGGTGTGCTCGTGGCGCTGGCGTGCCTGCTCGGCTGGTGGGTGTTCTCGCGCGGCGACCAGCCGTTCGCCGTCGACGTGTGGTGGAACGCCCTGGTCACCACGTGGTGGAACCCCGTGCTCCTCGGGTTCTCGCGCGTCATGAACTGGGTCGGCGGCGGATGGTTCGGCGTGCTCGCGGTGCCGATCGGCGCGGCGGTCGGTCTCGTCCTGCTGCGGCGGCCGTGGGCGGCGGCCTACTTCCTCGCGGCCGAAGCGGTGTCGGCGGCCGGCGTGCAGGTGCTCAAGCACCTGTTCGGGCGGGTGAGGCCCGAAGACATCCTCGTCGTGTCGGACTACGGGTCGTATCCCTCGGGGCACGTCGCCAACGCGGCGACGATCGCCGCCGCTGCGGTGGTGATCTTCCCCCGCGTGTGGGTCGGGGTCGCGGGTGCGGTGTGGGTCGTGCTGATGGCGTTCAGCCGCACGTATCTGCACGCGCACTGGCTGAGTGACACGCTCGGCGGCGCGCTGATCGGGGCGGGCGCGGCGCTGCTCGTGGCCGCCGCCTTCGCGGTGCCGATGGCACGGGAGAGAACGGATGCCCCGGCGAGAGGGGCGTGGCTAGGCTGAGCGCATGACCGCCCCCGCCACGCCCGATCCCGCCGTCGCCGCCGCCGAGGCGGAGCTCGAGCGGCTTCGCGCCGAAGCCGAGGCCGCCGAGGCGCAGCTGAAGGCCGCACAGGCGAAGGCCGCTCTCGCCGCCGCCGAGGCCGAGGCCGCGAAGGCCAAGGCCTCCGCCACCGCGGCCCCCGCGCCTCAGTCGCCTGATGGCGCGACGGATGCCGGCAACCCCGGGCGCGCGGATACAACTGCTGCGACAGCACAGGGCGAGACCCCGGCCGCGCAGTTCTCAGGGCCCGCGGGAGCGCCCACCGAGAGCTCCGCCGCGCAGGAGCAAGAATCCGACAACGCGACAGCGCGTGCGAACGTCGCCGGCCCTCTGAACGAAGAGGAGGTCCAGCAGATCACCACGGGATACACGTTCCAGGCCGCCACGCTCGATCTCGGCGCCCTTGTCAACGGCGACCCCGTGCCCCAGGCGCAGATCCGGATCCCGCTGGGCATGATGAACCGGCACGGCCTGGTGGCGGGAGCCACCGGCACGGGCAAGACCCGGACGCTGCAGGGGCTCGCCGAGCAGCTGGCGGCGAACGGCGTGCCGGTGTTCGCGGCCGACATCAAGGGCGACCTGTCGGGCGTCGCGACGCCGGGTGAGGCGAGCGAGAAGCTGCTGGCGCGCACGCAGGGGATCGGGCAGGACTGGAGGCCGGAGGCATCGGTCACCGAGTACTTCGCGCTCGGCGGCATCGGCAAGGGGGTGCCGGTGCGGGCGACCGTGTCGGGCTTCGGTCCGCTGCTGCTCAGCAAGGTGCTCGGCCTGAACGACACGCAGGAGTCGAGTCTGGGGCTGGTGTTCCACTACGCCGACCAGAACGGGCTGGCGCTGGTCGACCTGTCGGACCTTCGCGCCGTGCTGACGCATCTGACGAGCGACGAGGGCAAGGCCGAGCTCAAGGAGCTCGGTGGACTGTCGGCGGCGACGGCGGGCGTGATCCTCCGCGAGCTGATCACGTTCGCCGACCAGGGTGCCGACGTGTTCTTCGGCGAGCCCGAGTTCGACGTCACCGACTTCATCCGCACGGCGCCCGGCGGGCGCGGCGTCATCAGCCTGCTCGAGGTGCCCGGGGTCATCGACAAGCCCGCGCTGTTCTCGACTTTCCTGATGTACCTGCTGGCCGAGCTCTTCGAGATCCTCCCCGAGGTCGGCGATCCCGAGAAGCCGAAGCTGGTGTTCTTCTTCGACGAGGCGCACCTGCTGTTCAAGGACGCGTCGAAGGACTTCCTCGCCGCGATCGTGCAGACGGTGCGACTCATCCGCTCGAAGGGCGTCGGCGTCTTCTTCGTGACGCAGACTCCGAAGGACGTGCCGTCCGACGTGCTCGCCCAGCTCGGCTCTCGTGTGCAGCACGCGCTGCGCGCGTTCACACCCGACGACGCGAAGGCGCTGCGGGCGACCGTCGGCACGTATCCGAAGTCCGGCTACGACCTCGAGCGCGTGTTGCAGGAGCTCGGCACGGGCGAGGCGATCGTGACCGTGATGAGCGAGAAGGGTGCGCCCACGCCGGTCGCGTGGACGCGGCTGCGGGCGCCGCAGGGGCTCATGTCGCCGACGCCGGATCCCGCGATCGAGGCGGCGGTGAAGGCCTCGCCGCTGCTGGCGAAGTACGGCACGGCCATCGACCGCGAGTCGGCGCGCGAGATCCTCACAGCGAAGATGAAGGCCGCCGACGAGGCGGCGGCGGCCGAGCAGGCCGCGCTCGAGAAGGCGAGGATCGACGCTGAGCTCGCCAAGCAGCAGGCCGCGATCGACAAGGCGCAGGCCGCGGCGGAGAAGAAGGCGCAGCAGGAGTACGAGCGGCTGCTCAAGAAGACCGCCGGCACCACCCGCACGTCGCGATCGCGGACGGCCGAGAAGTCGCCGATCGACCAGATTCTGAACTCGAAGACGACCGAGGCGATACTGGGCGGAGTGATCCGCGGGATCTTCGGCACAGGCAGGCGCTGAAACCCACGCCCGAGCGGATCGGTCCCGTCCGGAAGGCTCCGCCGTGCGCAAGGTCGTCGCCGTCGCCGCGCTGACGCTCGCCGTGGTGACCGCGGGTGCGGCGGTGGCTCTCGCGGTGGCCGCGTCGAGCGGGGGAGGAACGGATGCCGACCCCGCGGCGTCGGCGACGGCACCGGCTCCCGTCGCCGCCGACGACTACTGCTACGTCGAGGCGATGATCTACTACCGGGTCGAGGAGTCGGAGCTCGCCGAGACCCTGCTGCGCAAGGACGGCGTCGCGCCCGACGTCCGCGCCTTCGCCGAAACGGTCGAGGAGCGCGCGACGGAGGACCTCGAGGGCCTGCGCGAGTGGTACGTGTCGTGGGCGGACGCGCGCCCCGCGACGCCGCCGACCGACGGGCCCTGCGGCGGGCACGGCGCCGATCACACCCAGATGCCCGGCATCCCGTCGTGGAGCCGGCAGGTCGCGCTCGCCGAGGCCATCCCGCCCGCGGCGGAGCGGGAGTTCACCGGGATCCTCCGCGATCAGCTCGCGGGCATGGTCGCGCTCGTGACCCTCATCCTCGACGCCGGCCCGCACCCCGAGGTGGCGGATTCGGCGCGGCGCGTGCTGGCGGATGCCGAGGCCGACCTCGCGGCGCTCGACGAGCTCGGCGTGCCGCCGGGCTGAGGCCTCGTCACCACTCGCTGAGGCTCTCCGCGGGAGCGAGCGCCCGTGCGGTGTCGCGGAGGGCGCCCACGTACCGTGCGGCGAGCGACAGGCGCGACGTGGTCGTCGCGAGGCACACCGCTCCGACGGGGCGGGAGTGCTCGTCGCGGATGGGGACGGCCAGACAGCCACGATCCGGCGCGAGCATCGCCGCCTGCTCGGCATAGCCGCGGACCGCGTACGCCTCGGCGATCGCGCGCCGCTCGTCGGCCGAGGGCGCGACGCGCCATCGGGGTGCGCGCGGAATCCTGCGCTCGGGGTGCTCGACGAGCCACAGATGCCCGGTGGCGGAGCGAATCGGATCGGACAGCAGCGCTTCGACGTCCGAGAGAGGCAGACGCGGGTCCTCGTCGAGCAGCACGAGCCCGTCGCGATGGAAGCCGAACAGGTGCACGGCCTCGCCCGTCTCGCGTCGCACTCGATCGAGGGCGTCAGCGTGATCAGGGCGCGTACGAGCGCCGACGACCGCCGCGAGCTCGAGCACGCGCGTGCCGAGCATGAAACCCGAGAAGTCCGCGCGGCGGACCAGGTACTCGTCCCGCACGAGGGAGTTGACGACGCGGTACACGGTGGCGCGCGGTGCGCCCACCGCGCGCGCGATGTCGGCGGCGGTCGCGCCGTGCTGCTCGCGCGCGACCTGTTCCAGGATCTCGAGCGCCAGCCCCAGGCCCTTCTCGGGCAGGCGCGGTTCTCGCGCGAGGCCGGCCGCGCTCACCGACGTGTCGCCCCGTCGATGCAGTCGCCGTGGACCGGCCAGTCGTGCACGCCCACACGGTCGGCGACGTTCGGATGCCGCGCCAACCGCACCGCGCCGGCCGCGGCGACCGCGCAGAGGCCGGCGAGGGCGCACATCAGGCCCGCGAGGTTGTCGCGTGAGGCCGTGACGAGATAGAAGCCGAGGACGCCCACCAGCCCCAGGAACGGCACCGCCGCGAGCACCCCGGCGCGGGCGGTGAGCTCGCCGATCCGAGCGAGGAATGCCGGGGCGGCCGCGCAGACCAGCGCGTAGGCGACCAGGAAGCCGATGATCGAGACGGGGGACGTGACGATCCGCAGGTCCTGCCGGCTGCCGCCGACTGCGAGCACGACGACGGGCACGGCGGTGACGGCGGCAGTGAGAAGCACACCGCCGATAGCGGGCACTCCGCGACGCGATACCCGCCCGAGCGCCTCCGGGAGGAGGCCCTCGCGGCTCATCGCGAAAGCGAGCCGCGTCGCCGCGTTCGTCATCGCGAGAGCGCACGCGAGGAACGAGACCGCCACGATCGCATCGATCAGGGGTGCGAGCCCGGTGACCGCGGCCAGCGACGGCGCCCCGGGCTGTTCGGCGACGATGGACAGCTGCGCGGCGGTGCCGACGAGCATCACGAGGCCGGTTGCTCCGACGCTCACGAGGATCGCGCGCGGCACCGCCGCGTACGGGCGGCGCGTCTCGGGCCCGAGCGCCGTGCCGCTCTCGAACCCGACGAACCCGATGAGCGCGAACGCGACGCCCGTCACGATCGCGTCGAGCGAGAAGTCCGCGGAGTCGGGGACGAGCAGGCCGAGGTCCCAGCGTGTCAGGCTGAGGGCAGCGATCGACAGCCCGATCACCGTCAGCACGGCGACCGACTCGAGCACGAGCAGGATGCGGGTCGAGACCCGAAGGCCGCGCGCCACGACCGCTGCGATCACGCACGCGAACCCGCCGACGAGCGCGCACACGAGCCACGGCGGGGGCTCCGGCGAGCCGGTGACGAGTTGGGCGACGCGCGACGAGCCCGACAGCAGGGTGTTCATCGCCACGGCGAGGTAGCCGGCGCCGAGAGCCGTGCCGGCGATGAGGCCGCCATGCGTGCCGAGGCCGCGTGCGGCGAACGTGTACAGCGATCCCGTGCTGGCGATCCGCCGTGCGAACATCCCGATGACGAGGGCGACGCCGATGACGAGGGCGATCGTGATCGCGATGTCAAAGAAACCGAAAGACCCGCTGCGGGCGTAGGCAGCCGCCGGGTGCACCAGGAGGACTCCGGCGGGTGCCGTGGCGGCGACCGATTGGGCGACGACGTCGATGGTCTGAGCATGCCGACGACGGAGGCCTGCGAACGGCGAGCTCGCGCCGAGGTCGCCCCTCGGGCGGGCCCTGCTGATCGCATCCGCGAGTGCGCTCACGCGTCCTCCCTCGCCACACGTCCTTCGTGCCAGACGCTAGCGCCGACGCATTGCACGCAGCCGCCGACCGTGTTTCAGGTGCGTGACGGCACGTGAGACGTCTCGCCGCCGCGCGGACATCGGTGTCTCATGGCGTTTTCGCGAGGCGTTCGAGCGAGCACACGACGGGGAAACGGCCGCAGCGAAGAATCGGCGCGATGCGAGTCGTCAGCCGCGACTCGCGACTTCGATGCCATCGAAAGGAACCCTGTGACGGAAACACAGCACTCTCCCGGAGGCGATCCACCTCCTCCGGGCCCGCAGTCCCCGCGATGGGCACGGCTCCTGACGCCCCGCGTCCTCGGCATCGGCTCGGCCGTCGCAGCCGGCGCCGCGGCGGTCGCGCTCGTGTTCGCGACGCAGACCGCGGTTCAGGCGACGTCGTCGCCCGAGGCCCCGGCTTCGACTCCGATCGCCGCCGACAGCACCGACGAGGACGCCCCCGAGAAGGCCGAAGAGGTCGCCAAGCCGACCACGATCGCTGCTGCATACGACCAGCTCAGCGGCGCCGAGGTCGAGTACGTCCGCTTCCTCGGTGCCCAGGACCCCGCGTTCTCGGCGGGACAGGACCTGTTCGGCGAACCGGGTCTGCAGTTCCTGTCGACCGATGTCGCCGACCCGCAGGCGTACGGCGACGGGCAGCGGCGGCTGCTGTCGCTCTACTACGACTACGCCGCCGAAGAGACCGTCAGCATGATCGTCAACGTCACCAGCGGAGCGATCGAGAACGTCGAGCGCGCGTCGGGCACGCAGCCGGCGCCGACCGACGCCGAGACGTCGTTCGCGTGGGAGCTGCTTCTGGACTCCGACGCGGCCCAGTCGGTCGTCGACGAGTTCGCGAGCCTCACCGGCGGCTCCGTCCTGACCGCCACGTCGGCCGAGATCGAGCTGACCGCGCATTCCTTCGTGACGGATGCCGGATCCTTCGGCGCCGAGTCGTGCGGCATCGACCGCTGCGTGCAGCTGCTCGCCCAGGTCGACGGCGGCACCTTCCTCACCACGAGCACCTTCGTCGTCAACCTGTCGACCCGAGAAGTCCTGACCATCTCATGACCATGGAGAACACCCACATGAAGCGAACCCCCCTCCGGCGGGTCCTCGGCGCCGGCCTCGCGATGGCCGTCCTCGCCGGCGGACTCGTGCTGTCCGCCCCGGTCGCAGCCTCGGCGCAGACCGTCACCGAGGCATCCTGCTCGGGCGACTCGCTCGTCTCGGAGACGCTCGAGTCCGGGTCGAGCTGGCAGATGTGCTGGCGCATCGACTCGTATCGCGGACTCGTGCTCGACAAGATCGCGTATCAGCCGCGCGATGACGCCGCGCCCATCCTCGTGCTCGACTCGATCGCGCTCGCGCAGCTGAACGTGCCGTACGACACCGGCGCCACGGAGTACAACGACGTCACGACGTACCAGGTGGGCGGACGCCGCCTCCAGGCGATCGAGGCCGTCGACTGCCCCGTCGGCGAGGTGCGCTCGTCGTGGGTCGATGCGACGCGGGGAGCGATCCCGGCCGTCTGCATCGGTGAGGAGGACTCGGGCCTCGCCTATCGCTCGAACATCACGCGGGACGCGCTGTACGCCGCGCAGGGCACCGACCTGGTGCTCCACACGGTGTCGCGCATCGGCTGGTACGAGTACCAGACCGAGTACCGGTTCCATGACGACGGCGAGATCTCGGTGCGCCTGGGCGCGACCGGCGACCTGTCGCCCAACGACTACGTCGACGTCGTCAACCAGGGCTGGCCGCTCGCGCCGGGGCAGGAGGACTTCGCGGTCAACCACTACCACTCGGCGTTCTGGCGCGTGGACTTCGGCCTCGACTCCGGCGACAGCCAGGTCGTCGAGAAGTTCGCGACGACGCCCACGGGAGAGCACGGCACGACGGGAGACACGGGTCACACGGCCATCCTCGACACCCGGATCACGCCGGTCACCACCGAGACCAAGACCATGGGGGCGAACCGCGAGGCGTACCGCGTGGTGAACCCCGAGAGCCTCAACGCGGACGGCCACGCCCGTTCGTACGAGATCATCGTGCCGCGCGATCAGGCGTACAACCTCAACCCGGAGACGGACTACGACATCGCGTTCACGAATGCGAAGTCGGACGAGCTGCACGCCAGTCACAACCTCATCCCGTCGAAGGCGGGCCAGATGGTCACGGACTACATCGCCGATGCCGAGTCGCTCACCGATCCGGTGGCGTGGGTGAACGTGGGCTTCCATCACATCAACCGCGACGAGGACCAGAGCCCGATGCCGATCCACTGGCAGGGATTCACCCTCTACCCGCGCGACTTCGCCCCGCAGAACCCGAACATCCCCGAAGGTCGCAAGTGGGTCAACGGCGACATGCGCGGGGTGCCGAACCCCAACATCACGCCCACGCCCACCGCGTCGCCGACGCCGACCCCGACGACCCAGCCGACGGCCCAGCCGACGACCGAGCCGACGACCGAGCCGACAGCGGAGCCGACGACCGAGCCGACGGCGCAGCCGACGACGGAGCCGACGGACCCGCCGACCGCGGAGCCCACGCCGGACGCCGCTCCCGTGACGTTCGGCCATGCCGAGGTCGCGCCGGGCGGGACGCAGACCGCCACAGCCGGCGGGTTCGCCCCCGGTGAGACGGTGAGCGCCGTGCTGCACTCCGAGCCGGTCGATGTCGGGACGTTCATCGCGGATGACGAGGGCGTGGTCACCGCGCAGTTCATCGTCCCGTCCGACACGCCCGCCGGCGAGCACACGCTCGTGCTGACCGGGCAGACGTCGTCGGCGGTCGCCGAGGGCACGTTCACGGTGGCGGCCGCGTCGCCGTCGGCGATCCTCGGAGCGCTCGCGACGACGGGCACCGATGCGAACCGATGGGCGCTGTCGGGCCTCGTGCTCCTGGTCGCCGGTGCCGGACTCGCGGGCACCGCGTGGTACCAGCGGCGTCAGCAGGTGGTCAAGGCGCACGCCTGAGCCCGGCTGCGGGGCGGCGTCACGTGAGGCGCCGCCCCGCAGCATCCGCTCTTCGGAAGGGATACCCATGCGCAACCGGATCGCCGCGCTCGGCGTCGTGCTCGCTGCAGCGACGGGTCTCGCGGCGGCGGGCGTCGTGACGCTCGGAACGACGACGGCGGTGGAAGCGGCTCCGCGGGCGGCGTCGGCCGATCGGGCGACGGATGCCGCGTCCACGGTCTACCCGACCCTCGAGGACCACTGCTACATCGAGGGCATGATCCCGCATCACGAGCAGGCGCTCGAGCTCAGCCGTCTCGTCCTCGGCTCGACCGGCGTGCGCGCGCGGACGCGGGCGCTGGCCGAGTTCATCGTCGCCGATCAGACCGCCGAGATCGAGACCATGCGGGCATGGCAGGAGGCGTGGCGGCGCGCAGCACCCGCGGCGGGGGCGGGTGCCGGGCACGCCGCCGGTGCCCACGGCTCCTCGCCGGCGATCGTCACCGGCTGCGGCGAACACGCCCATGTCGAGATGAAGGGGATGGCCACACCCGCCGAGCTCGCGGCTCTCGATGATGCTGTGGGCGACGCCGCGGACCGCATGTTCCTCGAGCTCATGATCGTGCACCACGAGGGTGCGCTCGAGATGGCGGAGCGGGCGGTGCGGCTCGGATCGAACGCCTTCGTGCGCTCATCGGGCAAGCACGTGCTCGTCGAACAGGAGCGCGAGGTCTCCGCGATGTCGGCGCTCCTCGCGGAAGCGCCGTGACCGCTCTCGCGGACGTGCGACGACTCCCGGCAGCCACGGGCGCGGCGGGCGCGTTGCTTCGATCGCGCGGCGCGCGACGACACCGGATGCTGCGTTCGGCCGTGGCCGTGGCCGCACCGCTCCTCGTCGCCGGGGTGCTGCTCTCGGCGTTCGGGGTGGCGACCGTGCGCAACGATTCCATGAGCCCGACGCTCCGTAGCGGCGACCTCGTCGTGTACGACCGGTGGACCGCTCCGGCGCGCGGAGACATCGTGCTGCTGAGCGACCGGCAGGGCTGGTCCGGCGAGGTCGGCGCCGTCCTCGTGAAACGGATCGTCGGCGTCGCCGGCGACGTCGTGGTGTGCTGCGAGGCCGGAAGCGGGCGGCTGCTGGTCGACGGCGAGCCGGTCGACGAGGACTATGCCGAAGGCGCGCGTCCGGGCGGCGACATCCCGTTCCGGGTCACGGTGCCTGAGGGAGCCGTGTGGGTCATGGGCGACAATCGGCCCGCATCCGCGGATTCTCGCACATCTGTGTCCGCCCCCGATCGCGGCGCCGTGGGCCGTGAGGACCTGCACGGTACGGTGCGCGCATGGTGGTGACCGCGCACCGCGGCCACGGCATCCGTCTGTTCCGTTCCAGTTCGCTCAACAGGTCAACCGGCCTTCCACAGGAGCTGTGGGAGGATTCCGTCCTGCGCGATCGCGGTTGACCTGCCGACGTGCGGCCCACTCCCGTCGAATGGGATCCGCCGACCCCGGCGGTGCCGCGCGGGAATAGCCTGGGAGCATGGCGACGAAGCCCCCGACTGCCGACATCGACGAGACCCGGGTGCACGTCACGCGGCCGAAGAAGGTCGCGGTGGGCGTGCCCGCGGTGCTGCACGCACTGCAGATCGCGAACGAGCAGATGGGCGTGGCGCGGTCGGTGCAGACCCTGCGGCAGGTCAACCAGAAGGACGGCTTCGACTGCCCGGGGTGCGCGTGGCCTGAGGAGGACCGCCGGCACGTCGCGGAGTTCTGCGAGAACGGCGCGAAGGCGGTCGCCGAGGAGGCGACGCTGCGCCGCGTCGGGCCCGAGTTCTTCGCCGCGCACTCCCTCGACGATCTCCGCGCGCACGACGACTGGTGGCTCGGGCAGCAGGGACGGCTGACGCATCCGATGATGCTCGAGGACGGGGCATCCCACTACCGGCCGATCTCGTGGGAAGACGCACTGCGCGTGATCGCCGACGAGCTGGGCACGCTCGACGATCCGGACGAGGCGGTCTTCTACACATCGGGTCGCACCTCGAACGAGGCGGCGTTCCTGTACCAGCTGCTCGTGCGCGGGCTCGGCACGAACAACCTGCCCGACTGCTCGAACATGTGCCACGAGTCCTCCGGCTCGGCGCTCACCGAGACAATCGGCATCGGCAAGGGAACCGTCTCGATCGACGACATCCACGAGGCCGACCTGCTGATCGTGGCAGGCCAGAACCCCGGCACGAACCACCCGCGCATGCTGTCGGCGCTCGAGAAGGCCAAGCAGCGCGGTGCCACGATCATCGCCGTCAATCCGCTGCCCGAGGCCGGGCTCATGCGGTTCGAGAACCCGCAGACCGTCCGCGGCGTCGCGTTCGGCGGCACCAAGCTCGCCGACGAGTTCGTGCAGATCCGCCTCGGGGGAGATCAGGCCCTGTTCCAGGCGATCGGCAAGCACCTGCTCGAGGCCGAGGCGACGCACGGCGGCGTGCTCGACCACGAGTTCATCGCGGAGCACACGAGTGGGTTCGACGCGTACCGGCAGGCGACGACGGATGCCTCGTGGCGCGAGTTCGTGGCCGCCACCGGTCTGCCCGAGCAGACGCTGCGCCGCGTCGGCGAGCTGGTGCGGCAGTCGAAGGCGACGATCGTGTGCTGGGCGATGGGGCTCACTCAGCACAAGCACTCCGTGCCGACGTTGCGCGAGATCGTGAACGTGCTGCTCCTGCAGGGCAACATCGGGCGCCGCGGCGCGGGCGTGTGCCCGGTCCGCGGACACTCCAACGTGCAGGGCGACCGCACGGTCGGCATCTACGAGAAGCCGTCGACCGCGTTCCTCGACGCCCTCGACGCCGAGTTCGCGTTCGCCGCTCCGCGCGCGCACGGGTTCGACACGGTCCAGGCGATCCGGGCGATGCGCGACGGACGCGTGCGGTTCTTCATGGGCATGGGCGGCAACTTCGTGTCGGCGACCCCCGACACGCGAGTGGTCGAGGCGGCGATGGGTCGCGTCGGCCTGACCGTCCAGGTCTCCACGAAGCTCAACCGCTCGCACGTCGTGACCGGACGGCGGGCGATCATCCTGCCGACGCTCGGCCGCACCGATCGCGACAAGCGCGGTGGTCGCGAGCAGAAGGTCACCGTCGAGGACTCCATGGGCGCCGTGCACGCCTCCCGCGGTCGTCTCGCCCCGCCGTCGGACGACCTGCTGAGCGAGGTCGCGATCGTCGCGCGGTTGTGCGCGCTGCTCTTCGGGGCGGCCGGGGAACGGAACATCCCCCACGCGGACTGGGCGGGCCTCGAGGGCGACTACGCGCTCATCCGCGCCCACATCGAGCGGGTCGTCCCGGGCTTCGACGACTATGAGGAGCGCATCGACAAGGGCCGCACGCTCCACCTTCCGAACGGGCCCCGCGATGCGCGCCGGTTCGCGACGCCGGACGGAAGGGCGCGGTTCACCGTGAACCGGCTGGAGTACCCGCGGATCCCGCGCGGACGGCTGCTGCTGCAGACGATCCGGTCGCACGACCAGTACAACACCACGATCTACGGCAAGGACGACCGCTACCGGGGCATCCACGGCGGGCGCCGGGTCGTGCTCGTGAACCCGAAGGACATCGTCGCCCTCGGGTTCGCCGAGGACGAGATCGTCGACCTGGTGTCGGAGTGGCGGCGCCCCGACGGCACGTTCGAGGAACGCCGTGCCGAGGAGTTCCGCGTCGTCGCGTACCGGACGCCTCGCGGCAACGCCGCCGCGTACTACCCCGAGACGAACGTGCTCGTGCCGCTCGACTCGGTCGCCGACGTCAGCGGCACGCCGACCTCGAAGTCCGTCATCGTTCGGCTCGAGCACCGGGCATGATCGTGCGTGCATAGGCTGGTCGCATGACCCGAGCCGCTGTGATCACCGTCTCGGACCGCTCCGCCGCGGGCGACCGAGAGGACACGAGCGGTCCGATCGCGGTCGCCGCTCTGCGGGAGGCCGGATTCGACTGCGCCGACGCCGTGGTCGTTGCCGACGGCGCCGACAGCGTTGAGCGCGCGCTCACGGTCGAGGTCGTCGCGGGCGCGAAGCTCATCCTCACGTGCGGGGGGACGGGTGTGGGGCCGCGCGACCAGACGCCCGAGGGCACGGCGCGCGTCCTCACGCGAGAGGTCCCCGGCATCGCCGAGGAGCTGCGCCGCCGCGGTGCCGCCGAGAAGCCGGCAGGCATGCTCACGCGTGGGCTCGCCGGGGTCGTCGACCCGCACGGCGCGCTCGTTGTGAACCTGCCCGGCTCGCCGTCGGGCGTGGCATCGGGCATGCCCGTGGTGCTGTCGGTCGCCCGCCACGTGCTCGACCAGCTCGGCGGAGGCGACCACTGATGGACGTCTCGGCCAGTGCGGTGCGCGTGGCGGCGATCAGTGCCGAGCCGCTCGACCTCGACGGTCACCTGCGGGCGGTCGACGACCCCCGCATGGGAGCGGTGACGACATTCGTGGGGCGCGTGCGCGATCACGATCCGGATGCCTCGACCGCCGTCGTCGCGCTGGAGTACTCCGCGCATCCCGACGCCGAGGCCGCGCTCGCCCGGCTTGCCGCCGCCGCGGTGGGTTCGACGAACGCGCTGGTGGCGGTCTCGCACCGCGTGGGGACGCTCGAGGTGGGCGACGCGGCCGTGGTGATCGCGGTCGCCTCCGCGCATCGCGCCGAGGCGTTCGACGTGTGCCGGACACTGATCGAGGCGATCAAGACCGACCTGCCGGTGTGGAAGAAGCAGGTCGAGTCCGACGGCACCGCGACCTGGCTCGGCCTCGGCGGTTAGCTCAGCCGCCGGCGAAGGGCGGGAGCACGTCGACGAGCACGTCGGCCGCGAGCGGCGTGTCGTCGTCGACGCGCGAACCGTCGACGAGCACGGCGCAGCGGGGGAGGATGCCGCCGAGTCCGGGATGCGCGACCGACACGGCTCGTCGCAGCTCGCCCAGCGTAGGTTCGGTGCGGCGCTCGGTGTCGAGGCCGGTCGCCTCCTGGGCGGCGGCGAAGTAGCGGACGACGGCCACTAGGAGTCCCACCCCTCGGCCAGTTCGGTGACGGCCGCGAGCGCAGCACGCACCTCGGCGGGATCCGCGCCGGCACGGCCGGCGGCCAGGCCCGCAACGAAGGCGCCCAGCGGGGCGGCGGGCCGCGCGACGCCGTTCGCGACATCGCGGGCGAGGTCGAGCACCGCCGCCACGGGCACGTCGGCCTCGGCGAGCCCGAACCTCTCGCGCAGCGCGGCGGCCCACGCGTCGAGCGCCTCGGGCGGAAGGGTGCGGTTCTGCTCGCTCATGATTCCTCCGATGCGGTGTCGGCCGTGTCGGCTCGCGCGTCGCCGGCGCGTGCGCGGGCCTCTTCCAGATCCTGCCACGTGTCGACGTCGCGGGTCAGGGCGTCGTCGGCGGCGACGACCGCGACGGCGAGGTCCTCGATGAGTGCCCGTACGGGTGCGTCCCGGCCGTGATCCGGCAGGACGGATGCCGCGGCCCGCAGCGCACGCGTGCGGTACGCGCCGGTCAGCCACTGGGGCCTGCTCGACGAGTCGCCGAGGCAGATGCCGTCGGTGTCGGCGGGCAGGAGGACGAGGTCGGTCACGAGCCGGCGCACCGCCGCCTCGACCGCGGGGAGGTCGCAGGCGAGCACGAGGGTCCACTCCGGGTCGTCGGTCGCAGGCCATGACGCGAGGGCGGCGGCGATCGCGGCGGCGGGGCCGCCGAACGGCGGGTCCTCCCGCACCCACGTGACGTCGAGGCCCGGGTCGAGGATCGGTGCGACGACCGTCACGGGCCGGGCTCCGGCATCCGTCGCCGCCGTCACGGCGGCCGAGAGGAGGGTGCGCCCGCCGACCTCGAAGAGCGGCTTGTTCGCGCCGTCGACGCGGGTGGCGCGGCCGCCGGCGAGCAGGATCGCGCCGAGGCCGCCCTCGAGCAGGCTGGGGACGGTCGTCATGCCTCGTCCGGCCGGTGCCAGTCGCCGCTCTTGCCGCCGGTCTTCGAGACGATGCGGACGTCGTCGATCGACGTCGCCTTGTCGAGGCCCTTCACCATGTCGACGATCGCGAGAGCCGCGACCGAGACCGCGGTGAGCGCCTCCATCTCGACTCCGGTGCGGTCGGCGGTGCGGACCGTCGCCTCGATCGCGACGCCGGCGTCTTCGATCGCGAGGTCGACCGCCGCACCGTGCACGCCGATGACGTGGGCGAGGGGCAGCAGCTCGGGTGTGCGCTTGGCGGCCTGGATACCCGAGATCCGGGCGACCGCCAGCACATCGCCCTTGGGCACGGTGCCGTCGCGCAGAGCGGTGACGACGTCGGGCGCGCAGCGCACGAAGCCCCGGGCGGTCGCCGAGCGCACGGTCGGCTGCTTGAGCGTGACGTCGACCATGCGCGCATTGCCCGATTCGTCGAGATGCGTGAACGCGGGCGGGTTCTCGGTGCTCATGAGATCAGCATGACATCGACGACGTCGCCGGCCTCGACGACGTCGACGTCGGAGGGTACCACTGCGTATGCTTCGGCGCGGCCGAGTCCGCCGGCGAGGTGCGAGCCCCCGGTCGTGGCCGGGCGCACGCTCCACGCGCGCGAGTCCGCGCGTTCGATCGTGACGGGCAGGTACTGACGGCGTCCCGGCGGGGTGCGCCAGCCGGTGGCGGCAGGCAGGGCGAAGACGGGGCGCAGGAGGTCGCGACGGCCCTGCATCTTCAGCAGCGCGGGGCGCACGAACACTTCGAACGACACGGCTGCGCTCACCGGGTTGCCGGGGAGTCCGAAGAGCAGCGTGGCGTCCGGGAGCCGCCCGAAGCCCTGCGGCTTGCCGGGCTGCATCGCGACCTTCGAGAACGCCATGCTGCCGGCGAGGCTCGTCTTGACGACCTCGTACGCTCCGGCGCTCACGCCGCCGGAGAACACCACGACGTCGGCGCGCTCGCGCGAGGACACATCGGTCACCTCCGCGAGGACTCGGTCGAGCTCGTTTCCCTCGTCGGTCACGCTCGCGCGGCGGACGACGACGGCGCCGGCCTCGGTCGCGAGGGCGCTCAGCACTCTGCTGTTCGACTCGGGGATCTGGCCGCGCCGGAGCGGCGACCCCGGCTCGGCGAGCTCGCTGCCGGTGGAGATCACGGCCACGCGCGGCTGACGCGTCACCACGACCTCTGCGACTCCCGCGGCCGCGATCGCGGCGACCTGGAGCGGGCCGAGGAGCACGCCCGCGGTGAGCACCTCGTCGCCGGCACGGGCGTCCTCGCCGGCCCGGCGGATGTGCGCGCCGGAGCCGCGCGGAGCGCGCAGCACCGTGATCGTGCCGAGCGAGTCGGCGAGGCCGCCCACGGTGTCTTCGAACGGCACGATCGCGTCGGCGCCGGCCGGCACGGGTGCGCCGGTCATGATGCGTGCGGCCTGACAGGGCGCGAGCGCAGGGTCGTCGGCCGTTCCGGCGGGCAGGTCCGCGACGACCTCGAGCGCGACGGGGGCGTCGGGCGCGGCATCCGTCACATCCGCGAAGCGCACGGCGAAGCCGTCCATGGCGGAGTTGTCGAAGGCGGGGAGGTCGACCGCCGCGAGGACCGGCTCGCGCAGCGTGCGGCCGTGGGCATTGTCGAGCGGGACCCGCTCGGCCTCGAGGAGCGCTGCGGCGGCGAGCACGGTGTCGAGATGCTGCTCGACCGTGCGCAGGTCGCTCACGCGGGCACCGTCACCGGCGCGCCGGCACGCTGCCACGCCGCCATGCCGCCGGCGAGGACGGACGCCTCGACCCCCGCCGCGCGCAGCGTCGCAGCCGCGCGCTGCGCGCGTACTCCGACCTGGCACACGACCACCACCGGTCCGCGGCCGGCGCGCTCGGGTTCGGCGAGCACGTCGGCGAGGGGGATCAGCACGGATTCCGGGATGACACCCTGTGCCGTCTCGAACGGCTCACGCACATCGAGCAGGATGGCGCCGGTGCGATGCGCGTCCGCCGCCTCTGCCGGTGTGAGCTGGCGGATGCGGGGTGCGGCATCCGTGGCCTGTGCGGTCTGGGGCGCTCGCGGGGCCAGCGTGGTCTTCGCTGCTTCGGCGGCAGGGGCGGGTGCCGGCCGGGCGCGAGTCGGCCGCAGCGGCACCTCGCTCGTACGGCCCCGGAGTGCGTCGATCACCAGCACGCGTCCGAGCAGCGGCTCTCCGACACCCGTGAGGAGCTTGATCGCCTCGGTGGCGAGCAGGGCGCCGACCTGGAGGCACAGCGCACCGAGCACGCCGACCTGTGCGCACGTGGGGACGTCGCGCGCGGCATCCGTCGGGTACAGGTCGGCGAGACGGACGGGCGTCGCGCCTGCAGGAGGCCTCGACCAGAACACGGTGGCCTGCGCGTGGAACTCCTGCACGACGCCCCACACGAGCGGGACCCCGAGCTGCTCGCACGCGGCGGCGACGGCTTCACGCGTCTCGAAGGTGTCGGTGCCGTCGACGACGACGTGCACGCCCTCGAGCAGATCGCGCGCGGACTCCGGCGTCAGACGCTCGGCGACCGCTCGCACCTGGGTCGTGGGGGAGAGGTCGGCTGCGACGCGCACGGCCGAATCGACCTTGCGCGCGCCCACGTCGGTGACGCGATGAATCACCTGGCGCTGGAGATTGGATGCCTCGACCAGGTCGTCGTCGATGATCGTGATGGTGCCGACACCGGCGGCGGCGAGTGCGAGCACCGCGGGGGAGCCGAGCCCGCCCGCGCCGACGACCGCGACATGCGCGGCCGCGAGCCGTCGCTGTGCGTCGTCGCCGAATCCCGCCAGCACGCGGTGACGCGCCGTGCGAGTCTGCTCGGCGTCGCTGAGTCGCGCGACCGGCTCGACGAGTGGGGGGAAGGTCATGCCCACAGGCTACGCCGGAGCGACAGGGGCTCGGCCTAGTATTCGACGATGCACTCGCCGATCGAACCCTTCGCGCAAGGACGCCTGCAACGCCCCGACGGAGCGGACCTGTACTGGGAGATGTCCGGGGCCGAGCGTGGCCGTGGCGCCGTCTACCTGCATGGTGGACCGGGTAGCGGCCTCGGACGCGGCGGCTATCGCCGCCGCTTCGATCCGGAGAAGTACCTCGTCGTCGGATTCGACCAGCGAGGCTGCGGTCGCAGCACCCCGTGGGCGATCGACGACCTCGCGTCACTCGACGGCAACACCACGGCGACCCTCATCGAGGACATGGAGGCGCTGCGCCAACACCTCGGAATCGATCGGTGGCTCGTGCACGGTGTCTCGTGGGGATCGACTCTGGCTCTCGCGTACGCGCTCGAGCATCCGCATCGCGTGACCGAACTCGTCCTGACCGCCGTCACCTCGGGGGCTCGCGAGGAGATCGACTGGATCACGGAGGGCGTGGGCGCCATCTTCCCCGAGGCGTGGGAGCGATTCGCGGCGGCTGCTGACGGCGCCGGAGCGACCGACGGGTCGCGGAACGGCGAGCGTGTCGTCGAGACGTATGCGCGCCTCCTGCGTGACGCCGATCCCGATGTCCGCGCGCGGGCAGCGGAGGCGTGGGACGAATGGGAGTCGACGCACGTCTCGCTCGATCCGAACTGGGAGCCGGGGTCGTCGTTCGACGACCCGCGCGAGCGGGAGAACTTCGCCACGCTCGTGACGCACTACTGGGCGCAGGACTGCTTTCTGCCGGGCCCGGCACGGATTCGCGATCGTGTGTCGGAGCTGGCGGGAATACCCGGTGTGCTCGTCCACGGCCGCTACGACGTCAGCGGCCCGGCGATCACGCCGTGGCTGCTGCATCGGGCGTGGCCAGGAAGCGAACTGCACATCGTCGAGACCGAGGGACACGGCGGGACGCGCGAGATGGAGCTCACGGCGGCTGCGATCGACCGCTTCGCGGAGCGCGACGTCGAGGGCGGGCGGGGTGCGGACGTGTTCGCGACGCCGCCGAGCCCTTGACGACGGGGTCGTTCAGGGAAGGTGCGGTCTCGCCGAGCCGATCAGCGTACGACATTCTCGCTACCCTCCCGCCGCTCGGGTCCTCCGTGACCACCTGACGACGGGTCACTCAGAAGGGTGCGGGGTCGCCGGGACCGCTGCGGGCGGTGGTGAAGGCGGGGACCCGTCGTTCGGGTGCGACGGTGTACTGGCGTCCGGTGGGCGAGGTCCACCGCACGGCGCCGCCGCTGCCAGGGACCTGCCGCACGACCCAGTCGGTGTTGTCTTTGACCACGTGGTGGCCCTTGCAGAACGGCGCGGTGTTGTCGAGCGAGGTCTCGCCGTGATCGACCCAACGGATCTGATGGTCGATCTCGCACCGGGATGCGGGCATGCCGCACCCGGGCGCCATGCACCGGTCCGCGCGCCATCGGACGAGTCGCGCAGCGGCTTCGGCGGGTTGTAGCGATCGCGCCCGACGGACAGCACGATCCCGGTCTCAGGATGGGTGAGCACCCGCATCCACGTGCCCTCTCCGCCGCACAGCTCGCGTGCCTTCGACAGCGGGATCGGCCCGACTCCTTCGACGACCGGAGGATCGATGGCCGCGCCATCCCCACTGCTCGTGGCATCCGCGCCGCTTTCCCGGGCGCGCGTGTCCGTGTAGGCCGTGCCCTCGGCGCCAGCGTCCGTGTGAGCGCCGTCGGCCGTGCCTTCGTCGAGGAGCGCGAGCACGGGCACCGTGACGACGGCCTGCGCCTTGATGCCGGACGCCGCAGCGGGGAGGTGGTCGGTGGTGCCATCGATGAGCAGGTCTGCGACGACGTCGGCACGGATCTGGTCCAGCGTCCTCGTCCCACCCTCGGCGGCGGCGATGGCCTTGGCCATCGCGGTGATGCGACCGTGGATGGCATGCACTTCCACGCCGGGGTGGTGCAGGCCCAGCAGTCCCATTCCGTCGACGCCCTGCTCGACCCATACCCGTCGCTGATTCACGGCGGCCTGGTACCGCTGCTCGAGAGTCGTCGCCTCCAGGCGGGTGATCAGGTCGCGAAGCGCTCGCCGGAACGATCCCACCGGCTCGGCTTCCGCCAACACAAGTCCCGGCACAGTGACCTGGTCGCGCAGTTCCGGGGTGACCTCGTCGACGAGGTCGACATAGATCTCGACGTGCTTCTCGGTGACCCGCCCGCCCGACAGCGCATCCAGCACGGGCGGGTACCGGTGCACCAGCGCCTCCGCCAGCATGATCAAGCGGCCCGCGGCGTACTCCGTGACGCGCATCGCTGCGGCGAGCTCCAGCCGGATCGACCGTTCCACCACATCCCGCACCCCAGCGCCTCGCCCAGCCGCCTCGGTCAGCGCCTCCTGCCGCATCGCATCCACGCGGCGCAGCCGCTGCGCGGCGAACACCGACATCATCGTCGCGGTCTCGACGACCAGATCCACTGCATCCGGCACGGGCGGAACGAAGTCCTCGACCGCGCGCATCGCCCGCTCCGACCCCTCCGGGTCGGTCGAGGATGCGATGTCGGTCATAAATCCAGTTTGAACATACATACTATGCAAGCTAGGGCAAATCAGCGCGAATATCGTATATTCGCGCAGACTACTCAGGCAGACCGCTGATACGGCGCGCGCGGCATGAAGCTCGTGGCGCGCACCGCGAACGCGCCTACCTATCGAACGAGCTCTGTGAACGAGACCGGCTTGCCAGAGGCATGGGCGTAGGCGATCTCCCTGGCGGTCGACTCGCCGATGTACCCGCCCGGGTTGACGACCAGAACCCGATCGGCCAAGTCGATCTTGCGCATGTGAAGCGCGTCGAGGACCGCCTTCTGCTCGTCTGAGATCACCTCGTCCGCTTCGCCCGGGGCGACGACGATGACACCCGCGAAGGTCAGGTCGCGGTTGACCGCACGCATCTCGTCCGCGAAGCGCGCAGAGCCGCAGATGCAGACGATCTCAGGTCTATCGAGCACGGCGTCAGTCTTCCATCGAACTCAGGGCCACGGGCGCACCCAGCTCGTCATCCTCGTCGGCAACGCCGACTAAGGGCTGTCGAGGAACACGCCCATGCGGTCGCCGTCGAGCACGAACTGCAGGGCGCTGCCGGGCGGGAAGCGGTCGCGGAGCTCTTCCGGCATCCCGCTGTCGACGGGTACTGCGACCGTGGCGGGAAAGGCGCCGACGCGGCATCCGGAGTACATCGGACCGCTCATGGACCAGCTGTTCGGGTCGGCGTCGTCGGCGGGCAGGTGCTCCGTCGGGACGGCCATGAAGCAGTCGCTGCCTGTGCCGACGTACCCGTGCGCGGATTCGAACAGCGTCAACCCGTAGAACTCGAACCCGCGCGAGCTCGGTCCCGCGCCGAACCATCCGGCTGGGACCTCGACGAGCGGAGACGGCTCGAGCGTGGCGATCTGCGGCGCCCCGCTCGACGTCGAGACAGGTGCCATGGATGTCGCCGCGTAGGTGATCCCGGACGCCAGGGCCGCGGCCGCCACGACCGAGAGACCCCACATCAGTCCGATCCGACGGGAAAACCTGTCCGTTCGCCATGTTCGGCGCGGCCACGCGGAGGATGCCGCGCGATCGTCCGGCGGGCGATCGCCCTCGGGCGTGTCCGCCTCGGCTACGCGTTCGCCCGTCGCAGGAGCGGTCTCGGGGGCCGCGCCCGGGGTGGCCTCCAGGTTCGGTGCCGACGCCGACGCTGACGCCGACGCTGACGCCGGCACCGACCCTGGCGCCGGCACCGACGCCGCCCTCGGCGATGCCCCCGATTCGCGCGCCGCCCCGGATTCCGCCTCCGAGTCGGACCCCTGCGCCTCCGCCGACCCCTCGGGCGAGAGAGTGCTGGTCACTTCGGTCGGAGCCTCGATCGGGGATCGCGTCGTCGATCCGCTGCTCAAGGCTTCGAGCTCGCGAAGGCGTCGTACGGCTCCGGGATCCTGCGCGATGTCGGCGTCCGGACCATACGCGCGAGCGCGGAGCGCGCGCAGTTCCTCGAGTGCTGCGGTGTCCATCTCGTGCATCGTCTCACGGCACCTGCCGGCCCGGTGTGCGCTCTCCACAGTTCTCGATCGGCCGCCCGCCGCTCGACGGCGCCCCGACTGTTCGAAGGCGAAGAGAGGCGCTCATCGGTCAGCTCGGAACGCCGTGGCTGCGGCGGATCCGTCGTGCTATGTCCGCATCTGCGGTGATACGTTGCTGTCATGCCCAGTTACCGGATATCCGAGGCCGCGCGCCTGCTCGGTGTGAGCGATGACACCGTCCGCCGCTGGGTCGACGCGGGCGCACTCCCGACGACCGATTCATCGCCCACGCGCATCCCCGGCGACGCACTCGCGGCCAGGGCGGTCGAGCTCGCGGCCACCCCCGCCGATCCGTCCGATGTGCTCTCGAGCGCCCGCAACCGCTTCGTCGGCCTCGTGACGCGCATCCAGCGCGACGGGCTCATGGCGCAGATCGACATCCAGTCGGGGCCCCACCGCGTCGTCTCACTGATGTCTGCCGAGGCCGCCGACGACCTCGGCCTCGAGGTCGGGTCGCTGGCGTCGGCGGTCGTGAAGGCGACGCACGTCATCGTCGAGACGCCGAAGGGCTGAGGATGCCTCGTCCCCGCCGCTCCGCGCCGGTCTTCGCCGCCCTCCTCGTGGCCGCCGCGCTCGTCGCACCCGCGTGCACCGCCGACCGCGCGCCGGCCGGAGGCACGCCTGAGCCTGGCACCGCGCAGCCCGGGCACGCCGATCCGGAGGCCGAGCTCACCGGCGAGCTCAGGATCTTCGCGGCGGCGTCGCTGCGAAGCGCGTTCGACGAGCTGGCGACCCGGTTCGAGCAGAGGCATCCGTCGCTCGAGGTGCTGCCGATCTCGTACGACGGATCGAGCACGCTGGCGACGCAGCTCATCGAGGGCGCGCCCGCCGACGTGTTCGCAGCGGCGGACGAGGCCACGATGACCCGCGTCGCCGACGCCGGCGTCGCGACCGCCCTGCGCGTCTTCGCGAGCAACACGCTCGTGATCGCCGTTCCGCGCGACAACCCCGGCGGAGTGCAGGCGATCGACGACCTGGCGGACCCCGCGCTGACGGTCGTCCTGTGCGCTCCCGAGGTGCCGTGCGGCGCGGCATCCGTCACCCTCCTCGCCGACAATGCGGTCACAGTCACGCCGGCGAGCCTCGAGCAGAACGTCACGGCCGTGCTCACCAAGGTCGCCACGGGGGAAGCCGACGCGGGACTCGTGTACGCCACCGATGTGCGGGGCGTCGACGCCGTCACCGCGGTCGCCGCTGCCGGCTCCGACCGCGTCGTCAACCGATATCCCATCGCCGCCCTCGAGGAGGCGGCGAATCCCGAGGCCGCCGAGGCGTTCGTCGCGTTCGTCGCGTCGGACGACGGGCGGGCAGTGCTCGCCGAGCGGGGATTCGGGGCGCCATGAGCGCCTCGACGGTCGAAGGAGCACGCGCCGATCGCGGCGAACGCGAGGGTTTCGTGCCACGGGTGCTCGCGGTGCCGGCGGTCGTCGGCATCGCTCTCCTCGTGCTGCCGCTCGGGGCGCTCGTCGCACGCGTCGAGTGGGCGACGCTGTGGAGCGACATCTCCTCTCCGCAGGCGCTGTCGGCCCTCGGCCTCTCGCTGGCGACCGGCGCGATCGCGACGCTCGCGTGCGTTGTGCTGGGCATTCCGCTCGCACTCCTCATCGCCCGCAGCACTGCGCGCACCGCGGCTGTGCTGCGCGCCGTCGTGACGGTGCCGCTCGTGCTGCCGCCGATGGTCGGCGGCGTGGCGATGCTGTTCCTCTTCGGGCGTACCAGCGTGCTGGGCGGCGCGCTCGCCGAATGGGGCATCCGCATCCCGTTCACCACGGCCGCCGTCGTGCTGGCGCAGACGTTCGTCGCGCTGCCGTTCCTCGTGCTCGCGCTCGAGGGCTCGCTGCGGGCGACGGGCGTCGGGTACGAGCAGGCTGCTGCAGGACTCGGCGCCGGCCGCTGGACGATCCTCGCGCGCGTCACACTGCCGCTCGCGGCGCCGGGACTGATCGCAGGCATCGTGCTGTGCTTCGCCCGCGCCATCGGCGAGTTCGGCGCGACCGCCCTCTTCGCCGGCAACGCCCCCGGGGTCACGCAGACCATGCCGCTCGCGATCTACACCGCGTTCAACGGCGCCGGCGTGTCGCAGGGCACCGCCGTGGCACTGTCGCTGCTGCTGCTCGTCACGGCGGTCGGCGTGCTGCTGCTGGTCCGCGCGTGGCGGGCCGAGGCGCCGCGATGACCGCTGTTGCGCCGGCCGCTTCCGCTGACGGGCACGTCGGCCTGGACGCCCACGTCGTGGTCGAGCGGCCGGGGTTCCTTCTCGACGCGTCGCTGCGGGCCGCTCACGGCGACGTGCTGGCGCTCATGGGGCCGAGCGGCGCGGGCAAGTCGACGCTCCTGGCGGTGCTCGCCGGACTTCTGCGTCTGGATGACGGGCACGTGCGCCTCGGCACGCGCACGCTCGATGCGCGGGGCGTGCACAGCGTGCCACCCGCGCGGCGCGGCGTCGTCCTGCTCGGGCAGGACCCGCGGCTGTTCCCGCACCTGACCGCTCGCGCGAACGTCGCGTTCGGTCTGCGCGCGCACGGGATGACGAAGACGGATGCCGCGGCCGCCGCCGACGAGTGGCTCGGTCGCGTCGGACTCGCGGCCTTCGCCGAGCGCCGCCCGGCACAGCTGTCGGGAGGGCAGCAGCAGCGGGTCGCGCTCGCGCGCGCCCTGGCGACGAGTCCGGACGTGCTGCTGCTCGACGAGCCGCTGACCTCTCTCGACACCGAGACCGCGGGCGACGTGCGCGCGCTCGTGCACGAGCAGCTGTCGGCGACGCGCACCACCGCGATCGTCGCGACGCACGACGCGGTCGATGCCGTCGCCCTCGCGAGTGGGCTCGTGGTGCTCGAGGAGGGGCGCGTGACTCAGTCCGGACCCGTGCGCGACGTGCTCGCGGGCCCGGCGACGCGCTTCGCCGCGGCCGTGGCCGGCCTCAATCGCGTGCCCGGCGTCGTGCGCGACGGGCGGTGGCGCAGCGGCGGCCTCGTGCTCGAGCCGGCGCCCGAGGGGGAGTCCGCCGCGGTGTTCGCGCCGTCGGCGGTGCATCTCGACCGCGTCGATGCCGCAGCACCGGGCGACGGCGCGTGGACCGCCCGCATCACACGGCTCGAGCAGACGCCCGCCGGTGTGCGCGTGCGCACGGCCGATCCTGACGTCGCCGTCGACGTCGCGGCCGACCGGGCCGCGGCGCTCGGCCTTGCGCGGGGCGTCGAGGTGGCACTGCGCGTCGCCCCGGACGGCGTGCGGTTCACACCCGTCGAGCCGCACTAGACTCGGCCGGTGCCACGCATCCGACCGTTCCGAGCGGGCGACGAGCCCGCCCTCGCCGACGTCTGCCTGAAGACCGCGGATGCCGGCGCCGACGCCACCGGCGTCCTGCAGGACGACGACCTCTGGGCCGAGATCTTCGTCCTCCCGTATGCGGCGCGGCATCCGGAGTTCGCCTTCGTCGTCGAGGCCGATGACGGGCGCGTCGTGGGCTACATCGTGAGCGCGCCCGACACGGCCGCGTTCGAGGAGTGGTTCGCCACGCAGTGGTGGCCGCGGTTCGCCACCCGCTGGCCCCGCCCGGGCGACGGCGGGTCGCGCCAGGACGGCATCCTCCGCTACGCGTACGGACGCGCCGGCGCCGGCCAGCCGTTCGGTGAGGAGTATCCCGCGCATCTGCACATCGACCTGCTGCCCGAGGCCCAGGGCCAGGGGCTCGGTCGGCGGCTCATCGAGACGCTCGAGCAGGCGCTCCGAGACGCCGGCGTGCCAGGCCTGCACCTCGTGGCGACGGCCGAGAACGCCGGCGCGATCGCGTTCTACCCTCGCGTGGGCTTCTCGCCGCTCGCCTCGCCGCCCGGGACGCAGGCGTTCGGCAAGCGACTCTGAGCACCGCGGCTCAGCCCGTCCCCCCGCCGCCCGGCGACGACAGGTCGCGCACGCGGCGCCGCTCGTGCAGCGTGTACGGCGTGTGGCCGCCGATGACGCGCTCGTCGACCATCACGCCGCCGTCCTCGCGCCAGCCGTGGCGCTCGTAGAACGCCGCGGCGCGATCGTTGCCCTCGAGCACCCACAGATGCGCATGGCGGAAGCCCGCCGCCCGCAAGCGCTCCTCGACCGCGGTCATGAGCGCGTGCCCGACGCCGTGCGACCATTCCGACGGGACCGCGTACAGCGCGAACAGCTGACCGTTGCGCTCGAGCTCGCGATCGATCGACGGACCGAACGCCGCCCACCCGACCGCGGACCCGTCGCGTTCGGCGAGCAGCTCCCGGCTGCGCGGGTCGGCATGCACCTGGTCCCACCGCTCCGCCCGGCGGCGCGTCTCGCTGACGGGATCGAGCCGGTCGAGCACTTCACGGTCGATGAGCCCCGCATAGGCGGCGCGCCACGTCTCGATGCGGATGCGGGTGATGGCCGCGGCATCCTCCCGCGTCGCCAGCCGGATCGTGAGCGCCACGTGCACGACCATATCGGCCCGCGGGCCCGTCAAGGGGCGGCAGCCTGCACGATCTGCCCGCCGACGATCCGCCCGTCCTCGATCCTGACCGTGCGGTCGACCAGGCCGTCCGGCACGGCGACGTGCGAGATCAGCACCACGGCCTGATCATCGCGTACCGCGCTCAGCAGGTCGACGAGCAGGCGATCGGATGCCGCGGGATCGACGCCCGCAGTCGGCTCGTCGAGCACGAGCACGGGAAAGCCGCGCAGCAGCGCGCGCGCGAGGGCGATGCGCTGTGCCTGTCCGCCCGAGACGAGCGCCCCGCGCTCGCCGACCCGCGCATCGAGCCCGCCGCGCTCGCGCAGCCACGGTCCGAGGCCCACGCGTTCGAGGACCGCCTCGAGTTCGCCGTCGCTCGCGGTGTCGCGCGCGAAGAGCAGGTTCTGGCGCACGTCCTCGTCGAAGAGCATCGGATGCTGCTCGCACAGGCCGACGGTCAGCCGCACGTCGTCCGCCGCGAGGTCGTGCACGGAGCTTCCGCCGAGGTCGTAGCCGCCGTCGGTCTCGAGGAAGCGCACGAGCGCGTGCGCCAGCGTGGACTTGCCTGCGCCGCTCGGGCCGATGACCAGCACTCGCTCGCCCGGCCGGATGCCGAAGTCGATGTCGCGCAGCGACGCCGTTGCCGCACCGGGCCACCGCACGGACGCGCCGGTGAGACGCAGGCCTTCGCCGAGCGGCGGGGCGACGCCGGTCGGTGCGAAGCGCTCGTGCACGACCTCGGCGGGCGGCTCCGCGGGCAGCGAACCCGCGATGCGCTCGGCGGACGCGCGCACCTGGCGCCACGCCGACGCGGCGAGGGGCACCGTCGCGAAGACGTCGAACACGGCCATGGGCACGAGCACCGCGATCGCGAACGCGGGCCCGCCGAGGTCGCCGCCGGCCAGTGCGGGGCTCGCCACGACGACCGCGAGGAGGGATGCCGCGCCCGCGAGCAGCGCGACGAGCGCGGTGGTGCCTGACTGGGCGCCGGCGCGGCGCACGACGGCGCGGCGCAGGTGGGCGTCCGCGGCCGCGATGCGCGCGCGACTCCGGGCCTCGGCGCCGAACGCCTCGAGCACCTCCAGGCTGCCGAGGTGGTCGAGGATGGCGTCGGCGAGACGGCCGCGCAGCGGCGCGATGTCGCGCTCGGCACGCGCGCCCGACGCCCAGCCCCACAGGGCGGCGACGGCGGCCGCGAGCACGAGGCATCCCAGCAGCGTGAGCGCGGCCGGCCACCACACGAACGCGACGAGCACGACGGCGCCGAGCGCCACGAGCGCCGACGAGACGAGCGGCTGCACCACCCGCAGCGGCAGGTTCTGCAGCTCGTCGACGTCGTCGACCAGCGCGCCCAGCACCGACCCGCGACGCGTGCGGGCCAGTCCGTCCGGCGCGAGCGGCACGAGCCGCCGCACCAGGTCGGCGCGTGTGGTCGCCAGCTGCCGCAGCGCGGCGTCGTGGCCCGTGAGCCGCTCGAGGTAGCGGAACGTCGCCCGCGAGATCGCGAAGAACCGCACCCCGACGACCGCGGCCGACAGGTACAGCACGGGCGGCTGCTCGCTCGCGCGCACGATGAGCCACGCGCTCACCGCGAGCAGCGCGACGGCGGAGCCCTCCGACGCGAAACCCGCCGCGAGCGACCACCAGAACCGTCGCGCCGGCGGCAGCGCCCCGCGCAGCACGGAGCCCACGGTGGCTCTGCTCGGGTGGTCGCCTGTCGCGTCGTGTCGATCGAGGCGACCTGCGACACGTGAGCCGTCGGAGAAGAGGGCGGGGATCACGCGGGCACCTCCGCCGGGTCGAGCCGCACGACGAGGTCGGCGATGGCGCGGGCCGACTCGCGATGCGAGATCAGCAGCACGGTCGCCCCTTCATCGGCGAGTCGGCGGATGCCGCACCACAGGCGCCCCTCGGTCTCGGGATCGAGTGCTGAGCTCGGCTCATCGAGAGCGATGACCGGCGTCTGGCCACGGAGGTGGCGGTAGAACGCGCGCGCGACGGCGACCCGCTGCGCCTGCCCGCCTGAAAGCCCTGCACCCTGCACGCCGAGTTCCTGCGCGGGGTCGAGCCTGCCGGCGCACGCGAGATCGAGGGCCCGGCGCACCGTCACCTCGTCCGGCGACGGGTCGCCGAGCGAGACGTTGGCCCTGATCGTGCCGGCGAGCAGCCCGGGCTGCTGCCCGGCCCACGCGAGCCATTCCGGCGTCGCGAGGCTTCGCACGTCCACGCCCCGCCACGTCGCCGTGCCGTCGAACGCGGCCGCGCCGCGCAGCGCCGCGAACAGGCTGGACTTGCCGGCGCCGCTCGGTCCCTCGATGAGCGTGACGGTGCCCGGGTTTGCGTCGAGGTCGACGGGGTCCAACCTCCGTTCCCCTCGCCACACCCGCGCCCCCCGAAGCACCAGACCCTCGTCGGCTCGAACCCCGGCGCCCGAGGAAGAGACGCCCCGACCCTGCGGGATCGCGCGGCGCGCCGCGTCGAGCACCTCGAACACGTCGTCGGTCGCGGCGACGCCCTCGGCGGCAGCATGGAACTGCACCCCGACCTGACGGAGCGGAAGATACGCCTCGGGGGCGAGCAGCAGCACGAACAGGCCGACGGCGAGCACGAGCGACCCGTCGATCAGGCGGAACCCGATCGACACCGCGACGATCGCGACCGAGATGCTCGCGAGGAACTCCAGCGCGAACCCCGACAGGAAAGACACCCGCAGCACCCGCATCGTCTCGCGCCGATAGTCGCCGGTGACGTGCTCGATGGATGCCGCGGCCCGGTGCTGGCGGCCGAAGACCTTGAGCGTCGAGAGCCCCTGCACGGTGTCGGCGAAGCGCGCGGCGAGGCGCTGCAGGGTGCTCCACTGCCGCTGTTGCACGGCGCGCGTCGCGAGCCCGATCAGCACCATGAAGACGGGGATGAGCGGGAGAGTCAGCAGCACCGTGAGTCCCGAGATCCAGTCCTGCCACCACATCACGGCGACGATGATCGGCGTCGCGACGACGGTCTGCACGAGCTGGGGCAGGTACCTGCCGAAGTACGCCTCGAGCGCGTCGAGCCCGCGCCCCGCGGTCACAGCCAGCCGCGCCGAGTTGCGAGCGCCGAGCCACTCCGGCCCGAGCGTGCCGATCGCGTCGAAGAGCCGCGCGCGCAGCTGCGTCTGCACGCGCGCGGCGGCACGCGCGGCGACGGCGTCGCGCCCCCACACCAGCACGGCGCGCACCGCCACCACGGCGGCGAGGGCCCCGAGCGTCGGCGCCAGCTCGCGCAGCGGCATCCCATCGATCGCCCCCGTGACGGCGCCCGTCAGCAGCCACGCGAACGCGACGATGACGAGCGTCTGCGCGAAGGCGATCGCGCCGATCGCGACGAAGAAGCCGCGCGACGCCGTCGCATGACGAAGCAGCCTGGGGTCGACGGGTCTCCCCGACATGCCGCCGGGGCCGTCGTCGCGCGTGTCGTCCATCGCGGGGCCGCGTCCGGAGATCGTCAGTGCGCCACCGCCGCCTCGATGTGCGACCGGGTGATGCGCTTGCGGAAGATCCAGTACGTCCACCCCTGGTACAGCAGCACGAGCGGCAGGAAGACGAGCGCCGCCCACGACATGATCGTCAGGGTGTAGTCGGTGCTCGAGGCGTTCTCGATCGTGAGGCTGTAGGCCGGGTCGGTCGTCGACGGCATCACGTACGGGAACAGCGCGAACCACAGGGCGAGCACCGCCGACACGATCGTGAACGAGCCGAGGCCGAAGGCCCAGCCCTCACGTCCTCGGGCGTTAACGATCCACGAGCCGAGCAGGAGCACAGCGGCGATCCCGGCGAGCACCGTCGTGACGACCGCGAGCTCGCGTCCTTGCGTGAAGGCCATGACGACCGTCCACACGAGGAACGCGGCCGCGACGAGGATCGTCAGGGCCCCGCCGCGCGCGGCCAGGCGGCGGGCGTCGGCCGACACCTGCCCGTCGGTCTTGAGCGCCACGAAGTACACGCCGTGCGTGAAGAACAGCAGCAGCGTCGTGGCACCGCCCAGCAGACCGTACGGATTGAGGAGCGTCAGGAGCGACCCGGTGAACTCCATGTGCTGATCGATCGGCACGCCCTGCACGATGTTCGCGACCGCGACGCCCCACAGGAACGCGGGGACCGCGGAACCGATCACGATCATCCGGTCGAAGGACTTCTTCCACCGCAGGCCTTCGCGCTGGTGGCGGTACTCGAACGACACGCCCCGCGCGATGAGCGCGAGCAGGATCATCAAGAGGGCGAGGTAGAAGCCGCTGAAGAGCGTCGCGTACCAGTGCGGGAATGCCGCGAACAGGCACGCGCCGGCGACGATGATCCACGTCTCGTTGAGGTCCCACACGGGGCCGATGGTGTTGATGACCTGGCGACGACTGACGTCGTCCTTGCCGAGGAACGGTAGCGACATGCCGACGCCGAAGTCGAAGCCGTCGAGCACGAAGTAGCCGACGAACAGGAAGCCGACGATCCAGAACCAGAGGTAGGCGAGATCCATGACGTTTCTCCGAGACTCCTAGTAGACCGTGGTCGGGGTGTCGGCGACGGCCACGTCGCGCGGATCGGGGTCGTCGGGCCCGGGAAGCGGATCGGGGCCCTTCTTCGCCGTCTTCACGATGAGGCCGAACTCGACGACGGCCAGCGCGGCGTAGATGAGCGTGAACGCGGTCAGCGAGATCAGCACCGTCCAGCCCGGCACGTTGGGCGAGACGCCGTCCTCGGTGAGCATCAGCCCGAAGACGATCCACGGCTGCCGGCCCATCTCGGTGAAGACCCAGCCGACGAGGATCGCGAACAGCGACGCGGGCCACGCCCAGATCGCCAGCCGCCACGCCCACGCGGGCACGTCACGCTTGGCCTTCTTGCGGGTCAGCCACAGGCCGACGACCGCGGTGAGGGCGGCGATGGAGCCGAGGCCGATCATCCAGCGGAACGACCAGTACGTCACCCACACGATCGGTGCGAAGTTGCCGTCGACGCGGTCGGCGAACTCGGGGAACATCTCCGTCGTGTAGGCGAGATTGAGATCGTTGATGCCCTCGACGCAGCCGTCGATCGAGTGCGTCGAGAGGAACGCCAGGAGGTAGGGCACGCGGATCGAGAACAGCTCGGTCGAGCCGTCGGGCGTTCCGAGCGTGAACACCGAGAACGAGGCATCCGCCCCGCACGCGCTGTCGAACATGGCCTCGGCCGCCGCCATCTTCATCGGCTGCGTCGCCACCATGACGAGGCTGAGCTGATCGCCCGACAGCGCGACGCCGCCGAACGCGACGACCATGCCCCACAAGCCGTACTTCAGCGAAGACCGCATCATCTCGATGTTCTGCCCCCGCAGCAGGTGCCAGGCCGAGATCGAGATGATGACGCCGGCCGTCATCATGAACGCCGCGAACAGGGTGTGGGGGAGCGCGGCGAGGGCGACGGGGTTCGAGAGCACCGCGAAGAAGTCGGTCATCTCGGCGCGCGAGCCGTCGTCGGCCATGCGGAAGCCCACGGGGTTCTGCATGAAGGCATTCGCCGCGAGGATGAAGTACGCCGAGAACCAGGCCCCGATCGTCGCGATCCAGATGCTCGCGAGATGCAGCGCCCGGGGCAGCTTGTCCCAACCGAAGATCCACAGGCCGATGAACGTCGCCTCGAAGAAGAAGGCCATCAGGCCCTCGAAGGCCAGCGGTGCGCCGAACACGTCGCCGACGAAGCGCGAGTACGCCGACCAGTTCATGCCGAACTGGAACTCCTGCACGATGCCGGTGACGACGCCCATCGCGAAGTTGATCAGGAAGATCTTGCCGAAGAACCGCGTGAGGTGCAGCCACTTCACGTTGCCGGTGCGGAACCACGCCGTCTGGAAGATCGCCACCGTCAGCGCCATGCCGAGCGTGAGGGGCACGAACAGGAAGTGGTACAGCGTCGTGAGGCCGAACTGCCAGCGGGCGAGCAGCAGCGGGTCCAGCAGATCCATCATGCGCTTCCGATCGTTACCGGGGACCGTGTGGTCTGACCACAATAACATGTGGTCAGACCACAAGTGCGAACACCGTCGTCCGCGCCTCCGGGCGCCGGGGCGGGGTTACTCTCGGAACATGGCCAACAGGGCACGACGATCGGCGACGCGCGCGTGAACGCGATCCCGATCACGATCGGGCGACGGATGCCGGAGACCCTGGCACCCGGAGCGTTCGGTGCCCCGCTCGTAGACACGCACGGCCGAGTGCACCGCGATCTGCGCATCTCGCTCACCGATCGCTGCTCGCTGCGGTGCACCTACTGCATGCCCGAGCAGGGCAACGAGTGGCTCGCGAAGACGAGCATCCTGACGCTCGACGAGATCGAGCACGTCGCGCGCGTCGCCGCGGCCGACGGCATCACCACGTTCCGGCTCACAGGCGGCGAGCCGCTGCTGCGCACCGACATCGTGGACGTCGTGCGCCGGCTCTCCCTGATCAAGGGCCCGGACGGGCGCCCGGTCGAGATCGCCATGACGACGAACGGCATCCGCCTGCCCGAGGTGCTCCCGGCACTCATCGACGCGGGACTCGGGCGCCTCAACATCTCGCTCGACACGCTGCGACCCGACCGATTCCGCGAGCTCACGCGCCGCGATCGGCTCGACGACGTGCTCGACGGGATCGCGGCGGCAGCGGCGTCGGGACTGCGTCCCTTGAAGCTCAACGCGGTCGCGATGCGCGACGTCAACGACGACGAGCTCGTCGATCTCGTCGAGTTCGCGATCGCGCACGACGCGCAGATGCGATTCATCGAGCAGATGCCGCTGGACGCCGGGCACACGTGGGACCGCGCACGCATGGTGACGCAGGACGAGATCCTCGCGGCGCTCGGCCGGCGCTGGCGACTCACTCCTGTCCCGGGCCGCGGGGGAGCGCCCGCCGCCCGCTGGACGCTCGACGACGGCCCGCACTCGGTCGGCGTCATCGCGTCGGTGACGGCGCCGTTCTGCGGCGACTGCGACCGGCTGCGGCTGACCGCCGACGGACAGCTGCGCAACTGCCTCTTCTCGACGACCGAGTACGACCTGCTGCCGGTGCTGCGGGGCGACGGTGCACTCGACCTCGACGCGGGGATCGACCGGATGCTGCGGGCCTGCGTGCGCGGCAAGCTGCCCGGCCACGCGATCAACGACCCCGCGTTCCTGCAGCCCGCCCGCGGGATGAACGCGATCGGTGGCTGAATCGTGGGACGCATCACCGCACGCAGCCCCGTCACCCGCATCTCGCTCGACGGCGGGGTGCCGAGCGTGCGCCGGCGGGCTGACACGCTCGTTGTCGAGGAGCCGCTCGAGATCCGCGTCGGCGGCGAGCCGCTCACGGTGACGATGCGCACGCCCGGTCACGACATCGAGCTGGCGGCAGGGTTCCTCGTGTCGGAGGGCGTCATCGCGCGGGGCGGCGATTTCCGTTCGGCGATCCATTGCGGCGGCCCCGGCACGGCGGCGGCCGGCGCCGCGACCGTGGGGCCGAGCCTCCTCGGCATCGGCGCGACCGAGAACACCTACAACATCCTCGACGTCTCGCTCGCCCCCGGCGTCGAGCTGCCGCTCACCGACATCACCCGCAACTTCTACACGACGAGCTCGTGCGGCGTGTGCGGCACGTCGTCGATCGAGGCGATCGAGAAGGCGTCCCGCTACGTCGTCGAGACGGATGCCGCGACCGTCGACGCAGCCGTGCTCGCGGACCTTCCCGACGCGCTGCGCGCGGGGCAGACGGTCTTCGAGAAGACCGGCGGGCTCCACGCCGCGGCGATCTTCGACGCGGCGAGCGGCGAGCTGCTGGTGCTGCGCGAAGACGTCGGGCGCCACAACGCCGTCGACAAGGTCGTCGGCTGGGCACTGCTCGAAGACCGGCTGCCGCTCACCGGCACGGTGCTCCAGGTGTCGGGCCGGGCGAGCTTCGAGCTCGTGCAGAAAGCCGTGATGGCCGGCATCCCGATCCTGTCGGCGGTGTCGGCGCCGTCGTCTCTCGCCGTGGAGCTGGCCGCGGCATCGGGACTCACCCTGGCGGGGTTCGTGCGCGGCAGCTCGCTCAACGTGTACTCACGCCCCGAGCGCGTGCTGACCGGCGCCGAGGTCGCCGATCAGAAGACGTAGAGGTGGCCGAGGACGATCGTCGCGACGAAGAAGACCCCGACGATCACGGCGATGATCGCGAGCGTCTTGCCCGAGAGCTTCGCGACGCCCCAGCCGACGAGGAACGGCAGCGCGATGAGGAAGATCGCGACGATCCACCAGAACGCGACGTAGCCGCCGGTCGTCGCCTCCGACAGGCGCCCCGCGAACAGCTGCTGCGTGGCGGGGTGTGTCGCGAACCGCAGCGCGGCACCCGCCGGGACCGCGACGAACGCGAAGACGATGAGCCCGATGAGGGCTCCCCACAGTCCGGGGCTGCCGTTGCCGCTGAGAACCCCGCCGTGCATCTCGGGTTCGTGCCGCTGCTGCTGTGTGCGTGATGCCATGGCCCGACCTTAGCGGCGGCGCGGCCCGCGCGCGTCGCGCGATCCGCGTGAACCGCAGGAATCCCGACGCGGCGCTGCCCGCCGGTCCTGGGGTGGGACGGGCGGGCAGCGTCAGGGCGCCTGGGATCACCGCTGCGGGGTGCGGTTCTCCGCGCTCACCATCCACGAGAGCTGTTCCACCCGCTCCAGAATGGCGTGGAGGATGTCGGCACTCGTGGGGTCTTCCTCGTCGACGGCGTCGTGCACCTCACGGCACGTACCGGCGACGGCGTCCAGCCGTTCGGTCATGAGGTCGACGACCTCGGTCGTCGCGATCTCGCCCTGCGGGAACTCGGGCAGGGTCGTGGTCTCTGCGACCACGTCGCTGCGGCCATCGGGAAGGGCGTGCAGCGAACGCATGCGCTCGGCGACCGTGTCGGCGAACCCTCTGGCGGCCTCGATGATCTCGTCGAGCTGCAGGTGCGTGTCGCGGAAGTTGCGCCCGACGACGTTCCAGTGCGCCTGCTTGCCCTGCAGTGCCAGCTCGATCAGATCGACGAGCACCTTCTGCAGGTTCTCGCTGAGGCTCTCGGATGCCGTGAACCCCCGCTCCGCATTCTGCTCGGGTGTGAGCTCCGCGCCCGTTCCGCCGCGCGCCGTGCGCCGCTTGCCGCGTGTCGCGCCGGTCGAGGTGGAACTGCTTCGCGAGCTGGTCTTCTTCGCCGTCGTCGTGGCCACGTCTGCTCCTTCGATGGGGTCGCCTCGACGCTAGCGAGCGATCGGGATCCGTGCCGGGGGATTGCCCTCCCGACGTCGCCGTGCTAGCGCTGCCGGTGTCGCGGCAATCGCGCGCCGGGCGCCCGCTCGTGGTGGGATGGGAAGGCCATGGGTCCGCTCTCCGAAACGTCGACCGCGGTCGACATCGCCGCCGCCGTCCGACGACGCGAGGTCAGCGCGCTGGCCGTCACCGAGGCGCACCTCGAGCGCATCGCACGGGTCAATCCCGGTCTCAACGCCCTCACCGTGGTGTTCGACGATCGAGCTCGCGACGCCGCCGAGGCGGTCGACGCGGCGCTCGCCGCCGGACGCGACCCCGGTCCGCTCGCGGGCGTGCCGATATCGGTGAAGGAGAACATCGACCTCACCTGGTCGGCCACCACGAACGGGTGGGCGGGTCTCGCCGACGCCGTCCCGGCGCGGGACGCCACCATCGTCCGTCGCATCCGCGAGGCGGGCGCGATCCCGGTGGGACGCGGCAACATGCCCGACTTCGGCATGCGGTGGGACACAGACAACGACCTCTTCGGTCGCACCCTGAACCCGTGGGATCCGGCTCGCAGCGCCGGCGGCTCCAGCGGCGGCGATGCCGTGGCCGTCGCGTCCGGCATGGCCGCGGTCGGGCTCGGCAACGACTTCGGCGGTTCGCTGCGGCTGCCCGCCTACGCCGCCGGCGTCTGCGGGCTGCGCCCGTCGCACGGCCGGGTGCCGCGCGCGGCCGTGCAGGGGCATCCGGTCGCCCTCACGCTCCAGCAGTTCTCCGTCAACGGACCGCTCGCGCGGACGGTCGACGACGTCGCGCTCGCGCTGGGCGTGCTGAAGGGATGGGATGCCGACGACCCGGTGTCGATCGACGTCGGCGCGGTGCGGCCCGACGATGTGCCCCGTCGAGCCGGCGTCGTGCGCGACCCTCTCGGGGACGGCGTGGACGCCGACGTCGCAGCCGGGATCGAGCGCGCGGCCGAAGCCCTGCGCCGCGCCGGCTGGGATGTCTTCGAGGTCGACGTCCCGATGCTCGAGGAGGCGGCGCTGCTGTGGCGACGTCTGTCGTGCACCGACATGCTGATCTCGCTCGACCCCGCGGCGCTCGGCCGGCCCTTGGGCGGTTCGGCGACGGCGTTCCTGCGCGACAGCACGGCGGCGGCGCGGCCCTACGAGTCGGCGCGCGACTATGCCGAGGCGTGGGCGCGCCGTGCCGTGATCGCGGCCGCGTGGCGCCGCCTGCAGGTCGACGTTCCGGTGGTGCTGGGGCCGGTGTCGGCTTCGCGCATGCGCGGGCCCGACTACGACCTGGGTGGCACGGAGGCCGCGGACCGCGCGTGGCGCGACCTCGGGCTCACCGTCGTCGCGAACTTCCTCGGGCTCCCGGCACTGGCTCTGCCGACGGGCCTCGGCTCGGATGCGATGCCGACCGGCGTCCAGGTGATCGGACTCCCGCTCGGCGAGGATGTGGTGCTGGCGGCCGGGCGTGACATCGAGGCGGGCGTCGCGCCGCTTCCCGCGCCGCCCGCGTGACCGAGGCGCGGCCCGGCGGGATGTCAACCCCGCGGCGCGACGCGCCACCTCGCGCAAGAGTGGACGCGACCGGCGAAGGAGGATGCCGTGAGCGACCCCCGAGACGACCCCCACGGGCCCGAACAGCTGCCCGACCGTCAGCCCGTCCCGCAGCCGACCGATGTGACGGCGCAGCCCGCGCTGCAGAAGGGGGCGAGCTCGCGCTGGCTCGTGCCGTCCGCCGTGCTCGCCCTGGTCGCGATCGCGCTGTTCGTATGGGCCTTCTCGCTGCAGCTCATCCTGCCCATCATCGGCATCGTCTACGTCGTCATGATGTGGGTCGTGATGGTCCTGGTCTCGCGCGCCCCGGGCGAACCGCGCATGCGCAACCGCCGGCTCGCGTGGTTCATGGGCGCGCTCGCGGTCGGCGCTCTGGTGGTGTTCCTCGGGATCTACATCGTCGAGATCACGCGCGTCTCGCAGCTGCAGTAGCCGGAGCAGAACGGTGCGCACGGGGGTCGTGTCCCGATCGCGCGCCGTCGTGTCCCACTTTCCGTCGTTCCTGGGGCCGGGAGTGACGGAAAGTGGGACACGCTCGCGAGAAGCTACGGCAGCGGGGTCTCGGGAGGCCGAGGGAACGTCGGCTCCTCCGGATTCGGCGCGAGCGGCTCGTCGGGATACGGCGCCAGAGGCTCGTCAGGACCTGCCGGACGCTCCGGCGAAGGCGCACCGGGTCCGCCCGGCGGCATCTCTCCCGGCGTCGGCTGCCCCGGCTGTCCCGGCCCGGGAGGCATCTGGCCCGGCATCGGCTCGGGGATCGTGGGGTCGGTCATGGCTGCTCCTTCCGCAGCGCCGGCGTGTGCGACGACACCTTCAGCCTCCGCGCGGCGGCCCGGCGCCACCACCCCCTTGACCCTGGTGGAGGGCGGCAGTAGCGCAGGTCCGTAGGCTTGAGGCGTGGCATCCGTTCTCAACATCTCGGCGTATCTCTTCACTCGCCTCGGCGATGCCCATGACCTCCGGCCGGTGCTGCGCGACCGGGCGGTCGCGGCGGGGATCAAGGGCACGATCCTGCTCGCCGAGGAGGGCGTCAACATGTTCCTCGCCGGCGACGCGGAGGCGGTGCGGGGCTTCGTCGCGGCCCTGCGGGAGGACTCGAGGTTCGCAGCGCTGGCCACGAAGGAGAGCTGGTCCGACGCGCAGCCGTTCGGTCGTCTCGTCGTGAAGGTCAAGCGCGAGATCATCCGGATGGACCATCCCACCATCCGCCCCGGCACCGACCGCGCGCCCGCCGTCGCGCCCGCGACGCTGCGCCGCTGGCTCGATGCCGGCCGCGATGACGACGGGCGCGAGGTCGTGCTCCTCGACACGCGCAACGCGTTCGAGGTCGGCTACGGCTCGTTCGAGGGCGCCATGGACCTGCGCCTGGAGCGGTTCACGCAGTTCCCGGATGCCGCGGCCGCCGCCGCTGCGGATCTTCGCGGCAAGACCGTGGTGAGCTACTGCACGGGCGGCATCCGCTGCGAGAAGGCCGCGATCTACCTGCGCGAGGTGGGTGTCGACGCGTACCAGCTGGACGGCGGCATCCTCGGCTACTTCGAGCAGGTGGGCGGCGCCCATTGGAGCGGCGAGTGCTTCGTGTTCGACGAGCGGGAGGCTCTGACCCCCGACCTCTCCCCGGCGGTGGCGGCGAGCCGATGAGCGACCTGCGGCGCCGGCCCGACGCGAAGGTGCGGATAGCGACCGCTGCGGCGATCGATGTGTTCCTGGTGCTGGCGTTCGCGGCGATCGGGCGCGCGAGCCATGGCGAGGACCCGGCGGGGCTGCTGGTGACGGCGTGGCCGTTCCTCGTGGGTCTCGCGGCCGGCTGGCTCGTCACGCTGGCGTGGCGCGCGCCCGCAGCGCCGGTGCGCACGGGCCTCGGCGTCTGGGCGGCGACCGTCGCGGGCGGGATGCTGCTGCGCGCCGCAGCCGGTCAGGGCATCGCGTTCGCGTTCATCGTCGTCGCGACCGTGACGCTGCTGGTGCTGCTGGTGGGCTGGCGGGTCATCGCCGCGGTCGTCCGGCGGCGCCCGCGCTCGTCGCTGCCGCGCTCGTCATCGCACGGTCTTGCGCAGTCCCGTCTCGATGACGATGCGGTTGCCCTCGATGACGCCCGGGCCGTCGCCCGGAGTGGGCGCGGGGGCCGGGGTGATCTGCTCGGCCTACCACACCGCGCGCGCCGCCTCGGCCGTCGGCTGGTAGAGGATGTCGATCCCGAGCAGTCCGCCTGACGAATGCGCGACGCTCTCACCACGGCGGCGTCGCCGGTGGGTGTCCCACGCGATCCACAGGAACACGACCGGCAGCACCACGAGCATCGCGAGGAATCCCCACGCCATCACGCCGCCGATGTCCACGCGATCATCGTAGGCCGCGGCTCTGTCCGCTGGATCCCCCGGAAGGGGGAAATCGTCAGCTGCCGGGAGCCTGCGAGCGGCCGCGCCGGCGACGCCGGATCGCAGGGATCGTCCAGAGCAGGATGACGCCCACGACGAGCGCACGGACGATCCAGAGCCCGGCCTCCCAGGTCACTTCGTACGACCCGGGTATGCCGAGCAGAGCCATGAGCAGCTGACCGGTCGCCATCTTCCCGGGCAGGAGACCGTCGAGTGAGAACGCCCCGACGAGGATGATCGCGGTCAGCGGCAGCAGGAACAGCGGCGCGCCGAAGTGGCCGCCGCCGCGCTTCTCTCCGCGAGTCATCGCCACGATGCCGAGCACCAGCTCGACCACGGGGAACACGACGAAGAACCACAGCAGCGCGCCGCACAGGATGCCGGCATAGCAGAAGAGCAGCATCCCGGTCACGCTGCCGACGCCGCTCCAGAACGTCTCGACGACGAAGTACGCCGGGTGGGCCATCATCGCCGGGATGAGACACAGCATGATGCCGGCCGGCATGACGAGCAGCGGCCACCACAGCGCGCCGCGCGCGGTCATCCGCACGGTGCCGCGACGCATGACCAGCGAGATCATCGCGGCGGAGGCGAGCATCGGCACGCCGAACACGCCGACGATCACCGCCGCGCCCTCGTACTCGGTCGGGTCGATCAGCAGCAGAGGCACCGCCGCCACGGCGATCGCGAGGATCGATACGAGCGCGATCGACCGCGTCACGCTCTGGCCGCGGTCCGCGGAGCCCGCCTCCTCGGCGGCGAGACGCTCGTGCCGAGCAGTGCCGGCGTCCCGTTCGGCGCGGGTGTTCATCGGACTCCTCTGATCGGGCGGGCGGAGATCGCGGCGGCGCGCGAGTGGGCTACCCGTAACCTAGCCAATCGTCTCGGCGATCCGCGCCCGCCATTCGTCGCGCAATGCCGTCGCACCGGCATCCGTGATCCGCAGCCCGCGGTCCTGCGCTCGCCGCACCGCCCAGCCGCGGTCGAGGAACAGCGTGGCGACCGCCGCGCCGAGCGCGCCCGCCAGGTGCGGGCGACGCTCGGTCCAGTCGGGGCAGGGCCGTGCCAGCTGGCGGCGTCCCGACCGAAGCGCGGACACGTCGATGCCGAGCTCTGCGAGCCGGGTCTCGCCGAGCGAGGTCGGCGCCGCCAGAGCGGCATCCATCCACCCCTCGTCGACCATCGCCTCGGTCACGGCGATGCCCAGACGGCCGGCGAGGTGGTCGTAGCAGAGGCGCGCGTCGACGAGGTCGCGCGCGGCGGCGCTCTGGCGGTACGTCACTGCCGGGGCGGGCGGGCACAGGTGGCCGAGTTGCTCGAGGGCCACGGCTTCGCGGTCGCACACCGCCGCCGCGCCGCCCGCGCAGGCTGCCATCGAGCTCAGCGCCGATGCGGCGTTCCGCGGAGACGAACGCCTCGCCAACCCCGAGCAGCTGCTCGTGATGGCGGCAAGCTCGTGCCAGCTGCTGTCGTTCCTCGGTGAGGCGGCTCGGCGCGGCATCGACGTCCGGGCGTACTCCGATCGGGCGGAGGGGCTGATGGATGCCGCGGCACGGCCCGCCATGATCTCGCATGTCGTGCTGCGGCCCGAGATCGTCGTGGCCCCGGGGACCGACCGAGCCTCGGTGGTCGCGGCGGCGGAGGCCGCCCACGAAGGCTGCTTCATCGCCAACTCGCTGCGCTCCGACGTGCGCCTGGACGTGACGGTCGTGGTCGCGTGACCGGCCCGCGCGACATCGAGGTGCAGCTGCCGCATCGTCCGGGAGCCCTCGCCGACTTGGGCGAGACACTGGGTGCCGCCGGCGTGAGCCTCGAGGGCGGCGGCGTCTTCACGCATGCCGGCGTCGGAGTCGCCCACTTCCTCGTCGACGACGCCGACCGGGCCCGGACGGCGCTCGAAGCGCGGGGGATCGGCCCGGTGGTCGTCCACGAGGTCGTGACTCTGCGGCTCGATCAGGAGGTTCCCGGTCAGCTCGGCACGCTCGCTCGCACGATGGCGGACGCGGGCATCGGAATCCTGGTCCAGTACAGCGACCACGACAACCGGCTCGTGCTCGTCGTCGCGCCGCACCAGCATGCGGCGTGCGCGCGCCTCGCCCGCGAGTGGGATGCCGCGCGCGAGGCACGACGGGGGTGAGGAGCCGCGGTGCGGTCGCGTCAGCGTTCGACGTCGCCGCGCCAGGCACCGGTCTCGTGCCCACTGCGCTCGATGAACTCCTTGAAGTTCTGGAGGTCCTTCTTCACCGCGTGACTCCCGGCGCCGACGAGCGATCCGAGCTTCTCGAGGGCGTCGGTCGGCTCCCAATCGATCTGCACCGTGACCCGTGACGTGGTGTCGGTGAGCTTGTGGAACGTCACGACGCCGGCGTGCGCGGTGTCGCCGCCGGTGCTCCGCCACGCCACCCGTTCGTCGGGGTGCTGCTCGGTGATCTCGGCGTCGAATTCGCGCGTGAACATGCCGACGCGCACTTTCCAGTGCGTGTGCGTGTCGTCCAGCTGCGTGATCGACTCGACCTCGTCGAGGAAGTTCGGAAAGCTCTCGAACTGGGTCCACTGGTTGTACGCCGTCGTCACCGGGACGTCGACGTCGATGCTCTCGATGATCTGCGTCATGGCGACAGCTTCTCCGCAGCCGTCGCGGGACGCCCACCCCCTTGACCGGGGTGGATGCACGCGCTATCGCGCGGCGCGCAGGGCGTCGACGGCGGCTTCGAGCTGTGCCAGGCGGCCGGCGGGATCGCCGGTGATCTCGACGACCCTGACGTCGCCGACGAGGTCCGGCTCGTCGACGAGATCGAGCAGAGCGTCGTTCATCGCTTCCCGAAGCTCGGGGTCCTCGTCGTCGGGAACGTCGATCCGGGGGGTCGCGGTCAGCGGCAGCAGCACGAGAAGGTCCACGTTCGCCATCGCGGAGGCCGTGATGCTCGTCGCATGCGGGCGCAGACCGGGCGCTCGGCCAGGGCGTCGAAGAACGTCCAGCGCGTCGAGGTACGCCACGAAGTCGAGAGGACCGCGCTCGGCGATGACGTGCTCGCCCGGCGCGAGTGGGCGGAGGCGGCCGGCCGCGATGCGGAGCTGGGCGAAGAACAAGCCGGCCTCGGACTCCTCCCCAGCGGCATCGATGAACTCGAACGGGTCGGGAAGCACCTCGAACACTCGGCGCGCGGCGGCGAAGTCTCCGATCAGAGTGCTCTTCCCGCTCGCGTGCGTCCCCGACACCACGATCCGCATGCGGGCGAGACTATCGCCTCCCGAAGCGCGGCGACATCGACGGCTGCGATTCCTCCTGGCGACATACCTCTTGCTGAGCGATATATCGGTATGTATCGTCGGGGTATCGGCAACGATCGTCAGGAGGTCGTCATGAGCGGTTCATTCATGGGTGGGGACTTCGGTCCGAAGCACCGCGGGCAGGGGCCCGGATTCCCGGGCCTGTGGGAGGCGATGGATCAGTTGCGGGATGCGTTCGAGCGAGGATTCTCCCCGCGGGTCGGCCGCGGGGACGTGCGCGCCGCGGTGCTCGCGATCCTCGCCGAGAAGCCGATGCACGGATATCAGATCATCCAGGAGATCGAGACCCGCAGCGACGGAGCATGGAAGCCCAGCCCGGGCTCGGTGTACCCCACGCTGCAGATGCTCGCCGACGAGGGCCTGATCACGGCGGAGGAGTCCGGCGGCAAGAAGACCTACTCGCTCACCGAGGCGGGTCGCGCGGAGGCCGAGGCGAGCAGCGAGCGCTCGGCGCCGTGGGAGGCCTTCGGCGCTCGCGACACCGGCCGTGGTACGGCGCTGCCGAAGGCCGGCATGAAGCTGGCCCAGGCAGCGGCCCAGGTCGGCCGCACGGGGACGCCCGAGCAGGTGGCTCAGGCGGTCGAGGTGCTCGACGAGGCGCGGCGTAGGCTCTACTCCATCCTCGCCCAGGACTGACCGTCCGGATGCCCTCGCACGTCGGCCCTGCGCACGCCGGCACTCCGCACACCGTCAGGGGGGATCCGATGGCCGACGCGGCGAGTTCGCGCGCCCGGTACCGCCGGATCCTGCGGTTCGCCGCCCGCTACATGGTGCAGGCCTGGTGGTACGAGCTCTTGCTCCCGCGGGTGGGTCTCGGCCGCCTCGCCGCCCGCGGCCGGTCGAAGCGGCTGCGCGCCATCGCCCGCAGCTTCCACGGGCTCGCGGTGCGCCTCGGCGGCCTCATGATCAAGGTCGGCCAGTTCATGTCGTCGCGCCTGGACGTGCTGCCGCCCGAGATCACGAAAGAGCTCGAGGGCCTGCAGGACGAGGTGCCGCCGGTCGGCTTCCCGGCGATCCGGGCGCTCGCCGAAGCCGAGCTCGGCGTCCCGCTCGAGCGCGCGTACGAATGGGTCGACGAGACGCCGGTGGCCGCGGCATCCCTCGGCCAAGCCCACCGGGCCCGCCTCACGCCCGCCGACGCGGCGGATGCGGGCTTCGCGGACGTCGTCGTCAAGGTGCAGCGACCCGGGATCGACGCGATCGTCGACACCGACCTCGCCGCGCTGCGGCGCGTCGCGGGCTGGCTGACCCGGGTCAAGATCGTGAGGGACCACGTCGACCTCCCCGAGCTCATCGAGGAGTTCGCGCACACCAGCCTGGACGAGATCGACTATCTCCACGAGGCGCAGAACGCCGAGCGGTTCGCCGCGAATTTCGCGGCCGACGCTCGCGTCGCGGTTCCCGACATCGCGTGGGAGCGGACCACGCGGCGCGTGCTGACGCTCGCCGACGTGACCGCGATCAAGATCAACGACGTCGACGGGCTGCGGGCCGCGGGCATCGACCCGTCGGCCGTCGCCATCGAGTTCGCGCACGTCATGTTCGACCAGCTCTTCGTCGACGGGTTCTTCCACGCCGACCCCCACCCCGGGAACATCTTCGTCACCCCGTTGGCGCCGGGTGCGGACGGCGGTCGCCCGTGGCGGCTGACCTTCATCGACTTCGGCATGATGGGCGAGGTCCCCGACAGCCTCCGCCACGGCCTGCAGCGGCTCATCATCGCCGTCGCGTCGCGCAACAGCCGGCAGATGATCGACAGCATCCGAGATGTCGGCATGCTGCTGCCCTCGGCCGACACCGCCGAGCTCGAGCGGGCCATGACGGCGCTGTTCGCGCGCTTCGGCGGCATGGGCTTCGCCGAGCTGCAGCAGGTCGACCCGCGGGAGTTCCGCGACTTCGCGGTCGAGTTCGGCGATGTCGTGCGGTCGCTGCCGTTCCAGCTGCCCGAGAACTTCCTGCTGATCGTGCGGGCGATCTCGCTGACATCGGGCATGTGCAGCTCGCTCGACCCGCAGTTCAACATCTGGAACGCGGTCGAACCGTACGCCGATCAGCTGCTGCGCGACGAGCGCGGAAACCTGGTGCAGGCCGTCGCACGCGAGGCTGCGTCGACCGCAGGCGTGCTCGCGCGGCTGCCGCGGCGGCTCGATGACCTCGTCACCCGCGTCGAGGAGGGACGCGTGGCGGTCGAGGCGCCGCGCGTCGACGCCCGCCTGCGCGTGCTCGAGCGCCTCGGACGACGCGTCGTGTCGGCGGTCGTGTTCGCGGGACTGCTGGTCGCGGGTGCTGTGCTGCGGCCCGAGGACGAGGTGTTCGGCACCGTGCTCATGGTTGCTTCGGCGATTCCCCTGCTCCATGCGCTCTTCGCGGGCTTCGCGGGGCGACGTCCGCGCGACTGAGCATGTCGGCGACGGATGCCGGGGCCGCGGGCGTCTCGCCGGCGCGGGTGACGGCATCCGCCCGCAGCCGCTACCGTGGCACGCAACGGACGAACCCGGGGGTGCGCGTGGTCGGTGCGGTGGTCGTGCGGATCGCGGATCTGCTCGTGCAGCTGACGATGATCGGGCTCGGACTGGCGATCATCCTCGTCGAGGACGACGACAGCATCGTCCTGCTGCTCGCGTTGTGGTGCGTGATCGCCGGACTGTACTGGCTGGCATCGGTCATCGCGGTGGCGGTGAGCGTTCGCCGGCCCCGCGGCCGCGCACCGCGCTGGATCGAGAAGGCCGACCTGCATCCGATCGTCGCCGTGATCTCGACCACCGCGACCTTCATCATGAGCGTCGTCGGCCTCGCCGCGGCCACCGAGATGCTGGTGCTTCGGGACGACCCCAAGTGGGCGGGGTGGGTCGAGCCCGTCGCCATACTCGCGATGCTGCTGTCGTGGGCGCTCTTCCACTGGGGATACGCGCGCATCTACGACCGCCGCTGCCGTCGCGCCGACACCCCGCCGCTGCTCTTCCCCCGCACCGGCGAACCGCGCCTCGCGGACTTCGTGTACTTCTCGTTCACGAACGCCACCAACTTCTCGGTGTCGGACGTGCAGGTCATGACGACGCGCATGCGGTGGACCGTGGTGTGGCACACGACGCTGAGCTTCTTCCTGAACGCGCTCATCATCGTGCTGGCGTTCAGCACGATCATCAACTCGTAAGATCACCGACGACCGAAGGAGCGAGTATGCAGCTGGGAATGGTGGGCCTCGGCCGGATGGGCGGCAACATCGTCCGGCGACTGATGCGGGACGAGCACGAATGCGTCGTCTTCGACGTGAATCCGGATGCCGTCACCGCACTCGCCGCGGAAGGCGCGGTCGGCGCCGACGGCCTGGCCGACCTGGTCGCGAAGCTCGAGACCCCGCGCGCGATCTGGCTCATGATCCCGGCGGGCCTCACCGGCACGGTCGTGGATGAGCTGACCCCGCTCCTCGAGCCGGGCGACATCGTCATCGACGGCGGCAACTCGAACTACCGCGACGACGTGCGCCGCGCCGCCGCGCTCAAGGGCACCGGCATCCACTACGTCGACGTCGGCACGAGCGGTGGCGTGTTCGGTCTCGAGCGCGGCTACTGCCTCATGGTCGGGGGACCCGAGGAGGCGTTCCGCCGGATCGAGCCGATCCTGAGGACCATCTCTCCCGGCAACGGCGAGGTCTCGCGCACTCCGGGACGCTCCGGCGACTTCGCGCCGGAGGAGCTCGGGTACCTGCACTGCGGTCCGTCCGGCGCGGGGCACTTCGTGAAGATGGTGCACAACGGCATCGAGTACGGCGTGATGGCCGCGCTCGCCGAAGGACTCAACATCCTCGAGCACGCAGATGCGGGTGTGGTGGAGGCCGAGCACTCGGCCGAGGTCGCCCCACTCGAGGAGCCCGAGTTCTACCAGTTCACGATCGACACCCCGAAGGTCGCAGAGCTCTGGCGGCGCGGGTCCGTGATCTCGTCGTGGCTGCTCGACCTCACGGCGGCGGCGCTGCACCAGAACCCGACGCTCGACGGGCTCGCCGGACGTGTCTCGGACTCGGGCGAGGGACGCTGGACGGTGAAGGCCGCCGTCGACACGGGCGTGCCCGCGCCGGTGCTCGCGGCATCCCTCTTCGAGCGGTTCGCCTCGCGCGGAGAGGACCAGTTCGCCAACCAGGTGCTCTCGGCGATGCGGCTTCAGTTCGGCGGACACCAGGAGCTTCCCGCGGGCGACGTGCTCGAGGCGGGCGGGCGCAAGTCCGAGTCGTCGTCGGGCGGGCAGTCCGAGACCGCGGCGGAGTAGAGCCGGCACAGCGTCAGACGGCGAAGGCCGCCCGGCGGGTCCTGATCCGCCGGGCGGCCTTTCGGACTCGGCCGCTAGCGCTCCGCGCGGAGACCGCGGTCCGTCGCGGTCGCGGCGCGCTGCTCGGCCTCGAGACGCTCGGCCTCCTCGCCTCCGATCGCCTCACCGCGCGCGACCAGCCCGGCGACGTCCGAGAGCGGGATCTCCTTCAGGAACAGCGACAGCACGAAGGCCACCGCCATGAACGGCACGAGGTACCAGAACACCGGAGCCAGCGCGTCGGCGTACGCCGACACGATCGACTCGCGCACCGGCTCAGGCAGGTCGTTCAGCACGGCGGGATCGATGGATGACGCAGCCTGGGACGCCTGATCGGCCGAGGCTCCGGCATCCGTGAACGCCGCCAGCAGATTGTCGGTCAGACGGCTGGTGAAGATCGCGCCGAAGGCGGCGATGCCCAGGGCCGCACCCGCCTCGCGGAAGTAGTTGTTCGAGCTCGTCGCGGTGCCCACCTGCGTCGCGGGCACGGAGTTCTGCGCGACGAGGACGACGACCTGCATGACGAGCCCCAGTCCCGCGCCGAAGAGGAACAGGTAGCCGCAGATCACCCAGATCGGCGTGTCGGCGCTGAGCGTCGTCATCAGCACCATCGTGATGCCGGTGATGAGGGTGCCGAGGACCGGGAAGATCCGGTACCTGCCGGTCCTGGTGATGAGGAGTCCTGACGCGATCGAGGTGCCCATGACGCCCACCATCATCGGCAGCATGAGCAGGCCGGATGCCGCGGCCGACGTGCCCGAGGACATCTGGAGGAACGTGGGCACGAAAGCGAGCGCCGCGAACATGCCGATGCCGATCACGAACCCGATGAGCGTGGTGTTGACGAAGACGGGGTTCTTGAACAGCGTCAGCGGCATGACGGGATCGGCTGCCCGCGACTCGACGAACACGAACATCGCGATGGCGGCGACAAGGCCGAGGCCCCACGCCCAGGTCGCCGGCGAGTCCCAGCCGTGGTCGCGATCGCCGCCGAAGTCGGTGAAGAAGATGAGGCACGTCGTGGCGGCCGAGAGGAACACCACGCCAAGCCAGTCGATCGGCAGCGTGGCCTTCTTGCTCGGGAGGCGGAGGGCGAAGACCGCGATGAGGAACGCCGCGATGCCCACCGGGATGTTGATGTAGAACGCCCACTGCCACGTGAGGTGGTCGACGAAGAACCCGCCGAGCAGCGGGCCCGCGACGGCCGCGAGGCCGAAGATCGCGCCGAGAGGGCCCAGGTACTTGCCCCGCTCGGACGCGGGGACGATATCGGCGATGATCGCCTGCGACAGGATCATGAGCCCACCGCCGCCGAGGCCCTGGACGGCGCGGAAGACGACGAACATCCAGAAGTCCGTCGCGAACGCGCAGCCGATCGAGGCGAGCGTGAAGATGGCGATCGCGACGAGGAAGAGGTTGCGGCGCCCGAGCACGTCGCCGAACTTGCCGTAGATGGGCATGACGATCGTGGTCGCGAGGATGTAGGCGCTGGTGATCCAGACCTGATGCTCGACGCCGCCGAGCTCGCCGACGAGGGTCGGCATCGCCGTCGACACGATGGTCTGGTCGAGGCTCGAGAGCAGCATGCCCGCGATGAGCGCGGAGAAGATGATCCAGATGCGCCGCTTGGTCAGGAGCATCGGGGTGTCGCCCGGGGCGACGGTCGGGGTCGGCGAGGTGGCGGTCATCGAGGGGGCTCCGGGTCGGTGGTGGTCGTGCGGGGGAAGGTGGGGCGCATCTGCGTGGTGAAGAGCTCGCGCGCGGCGTCGAGCGCGCCGTCGAGCGCCTCGGGGAACGTACGCGGATCATCGGGATCCAGCGAGGCGGGCACGGCCATGCGGGCGAGATGCCCGACGATCTGAACGGCCGCGATCACGCGCGGGTCATCGGGAGGGAGACCCTCGCGCTCGGCGACGAGCGCGATGTCGTCTTGTTCCTCGCGGTGATGCCGGTCGAGCATGTGGGCGATGAGCCGCGGCTCGCGATCCGCGGCCGCCATGAGCTCCTCGGCCGATGGCCGGTCGAGCATCAGCGCCGCCCAGCGGCCCGCCGCGAGGGCTGCGAGATCCGTGAGCAGCGTCGCCGAGATCCGCCCGTGGGGCGTGCGCGGGCGCATGCGCACGAACAGCTCGTCGGCGCTGCGGTCGCGGTGCAGGGGGACGCCGAGGACGGCGTCCTCTTTCGAGGCGAAGTAATTGAAGAACGTCCGGCGCGAGATGCCCGCCCGCTCGCACAGCTCCTCGATCGTGAAGCCCGCGAGGCCCCCCGCGGCGGTGGCTCGTCGCGCGAGCGAGACCAGGGTCCGCGTCGTCTCGGCGCGGCGGCGGTCGCGCAATGCACTTTCAGTCACGAAGTGCATTATTGCACTTCTCGCTAGAGAGTGCAGAATGCCCGGAAGTGCAGCGTCGCGGTCACGCCCTCCGCAGCGTTGCTCCGGTGGGGCAGTCGAACGGGTCGCGGGCGGCGAGGCCGACGCGGTTGAGGTAGTCGATCACGATGCCGTACGACTGCAGCAGCGTCGTCTCGGTGTAGGGGACGCCGAGTGCGCGGCAGTGGTCGATGACGATCGCGCGCGCCTTCGCGAGCTGCGGCCGGGCCATGCTCGGGAACAGGTGGTGCTCGATCTGGTAGTTCAGCCCGCCCATGAGCGAGGTCGCCCACCAGCCGCCCGAGATGTTGCGCGAGGTGCGCACCTGCTTGCTGAAGAAATCGAGCTTGGCGTCCTTCGCGATGACCGGCATGCCCTTGTGGTTCGGGGCGAACGAGGCCCCCATGTACACGCCGAAGACGGCGAGCTGCACGGCGAGGAACGCGAACGCCAGGCCGAGGGGCAGGAAGAAGAAGATCGGGATCAGCACGACGGCGAACCGCGCCGTCAGCAGGGCCAGCTCCGTGTACCGGCCCTTCGCCCCGTCGGGGCCGAACAGGTGGCGGACCGCCAGGACGTGCAGGTTGAGGCCCTCGAGAGTGAGCAGCGGGAAGAACAGCCACCCCTGGCGGCGCGTGATGAGCCTGCGCAGACCACGCGCGTCCGCGGCATCCGTCTCGAGGAACGAGACAGTGTCGACCTCGATGTCGGGATCCTTGCCGACGCGGTTGGGGTTGCCGTGGTGGCGCGTGTGCTTGCCGGTCCACCAGGAGAAGCTGATGCCCACGATGCCGCCGGCGAGGATTCGTGCGAGGCGGTCGTTCGCGGGGCCGGACGAGAGGATCTGCCGGTGCCCGGCCTCGTGCGCGAGGAACGCGACCTGCGTGAAGAGGATGCCCAGCGCAGCGGCGATGAGCAGCTGGAACCAGGAGTCGCCCAGCATGATGAAGCCGGTGATCGCACCGGCGAAGCCGACGGCGATCGCCGCGCCGACGACGCCGTAGAACCACGGCGTGCGTCGCATGAGCCCGGTCTCGCGGACGACCTGGGCGATGTCGGTGTAGGCCCGCGTGAGGGGCGGGAACTCATCGGTGCCGGCGTAGGTCTGTCGAATGGGACCGAGACGCGGCTCGAGTACGGTGGCGGAGATGGGGACACCCCGGGTTTCGATCGTGACCGCTTGTGGCCGTGAAGCCAAAGGCGGATGCCGATCGCTGTGCCCAGGCTACGTGCCCCGGTATGGCCTGGGCGGCATACGCGAGGACTCCCAGGCACTGATCAGCCGGGGGCGCCGATGGCACCCCCGGCTGATGGGAGAGAGATCAGAGGGGGCGGATGTTCGCCGCCTGCAGACCCTTGGGGCCGCGCTCGGTGTCGAACTCGACCTTCTGGTCCTCGCGGAGCTCCTTGAAGCCGTCGCCCGAGATCGCGCTGAAATGCGCGAAGAGGTCGGCGGTGCCGTCATCGGGGGCGATGAAGCCGTAGCCCTTCTCGGAGTTGAACCATTTCACGGTGCCAGTGGCCATCGTGTCTTTCCTTTTTCTTCGTGGGCCGTGTGAACGGCCGGGGGTGCCGCCCCGACGTGTGCGGAGCGGACGTGTGAGGCGCATGTGGTGCGCGGGTTCGGGGGCGAGTGAGGCGACGGATGCCTCGACCGCGGTCGACGCGAGGTCGCGGGTGGCGTGATCGCCGAGATGGGCCCCGTGCGCGCTGTGCGCCTCGAAGCCGCGAGATGTGACCGAGACGAACCCGGCGTACTCGCCGGCGAGAGTCGCGACGAACACGTCGTCGTCGGCCTGTCGCCAGCCGAGCGCCAGCCGGGGTGCAGCGGCGGAAGAGAGAATCAAGAGAACCTTAGGAGGATGCGCTCGAGAACGATGTCGTCGGGGGCGCGGGAAGTGGATAGGAGACCGCAGGTGGCGGTGGGTGTCGGAAGCTCTGCGTATCCTCGTTGAGGCAGGAGGTCGACGAAAAGCCCGATCGGGCATCGCCACTGTAGCACGCCCGCCTGAACGCAGGTTCCGGCGGGCTCCCCCGACGACTCGCACATCGTGGAGACAGGACATGAAGGCCGACCTCAAGAAGCAGATCCCCGCCTACACCGCGCCCCGCGGTTCGTTCGAGATCGTGGACGTGCCGCCGCTGCGCTATCTGATGGCCGACGGCCACGGCGACCCGAACACGTCGGAGCTCTACGGCGAGGTCGTCTCTGCGATCTTCGGCGTCGCGTACAAGGTGAAGTTCTTCAGCAAGGTCGAGCTCGGCCGGGACTACGTCGTGATGCCGCTCGAGGGCCTGTGGTGGTCCGACGACATGGCGGCGTTCACGACCCAGCGCGACAAGTCGCGCTGGAGCTGGACGATGATGAGCCTCGTGCCCGACTGGATCGAGCCCGAGCACGTCGAGCAGGCTCGCGAGGCGGTGCGTTCGAAGGGCGGTTCACCCGCTCTCGAAGCCCTCCGGTTCGAGGAGCTGGCCGAGGGCCGCTGCGTTCAGACGCTGCACGTCGGCTCCTACGACGACGAGGCGCCGGTTCTCGACGAGATGCACCGCCGGTTCATCCCCGACGCCGGTCTGCGCATGACCGGCCGTCATCACGAGATCTACCTCACGGACCCGCGCCGCTCCGCGCCGGAGCGGCTGCGGACGATCCTCCGACAGCCGGTCGAGCCGGTGGGGGAGTAGAGGCGGCTCACCCGCGCCCGAGTACGGCGGCTCGGATGCTCTCGACGGGGATCTTCGGCGTCCGGTCCGCGGCGAGCAGTCCGTTCGTCTCCTGGCCCGTGTCGGTGAGCTGCGTGTAGCAGAAGCCGGCGAGGGGTGTCGCGGTGGCGATCGCCCGTACGATCGCCGTGACGCTGCGCTCGAAGGTCGCGGGATCGTTCGCCGTCGAGTAGCCCCAGTCGTTCTCGTTGCCGGTGCGCAGGCTGACGCCGCCGAACTCGGTCACCATGACCGGAAGCTCGGTGGGTCCACCGCCGAGCGCGAGGCGGCGGCCGGCGGGTCCGAACCCGTCGATCATCCGGCGGAGGCGCACCTCATCGCCGTAGCGCGCGGCGAGGACGGCGGGGTCGGACTCGTAGTCGTGGATCGTGAGGATGTCCGACGCCACGTGCTCCCAGCCGTCGTTCGAGATGACGGGCCGGGTGCCGTCCAGCGCCCTGGTGAGGTCGGCGATCGCGCGGCTGAACGCCTGCTGCCGAGGGTCGTGAGAGATGTGCTGCACACCCCAGCTCTCGTTGAGAGGCACCCACGCCACGATCGACGGGTGCGACTGATCGCGCGCGACGATGGCTGTCCATTCGTCCACGAGGCTCGTCACCGCCCGCGTGTCGAACGAGTACGCGCTCGCCGTCTCACCCCACACCATGAGTCCGAGGCGGTCGGCCCAGTAGAGGAATCGCGGATCCTCGGCCTTCTGATGCACGCGTGCCGTGTTGAAGCCCAGGTCGAGAATGAGCTCCACCTCTCGCCGCAGCATGTCGGTCGTCGCGGCGAGGTGGGTCTCGGGCCAGTAGTTCTGGGCGAGGACCGCGCGGACGGTCGTCGGACGATCGTTCAGCAGGAACGCCTCGCGCGAGACGGCGACGCTGCGCAGTCCCGCGTAGCTCGCGATGCGGTCGAGCGTGGTTCCGTCTGCCGCCTCGAGTGCGATCGATACGGGCAGGAGGGTCGGGCGATCGGGCGTCCACAGCAGCTCTTCGTACTGCTGCCCGTTCAGCTGGCGCGGAATCACCAGCCTGACGTTCGCGGCGGCGCCCACGGCGCGGACGGTGCCCTCGGCGATCGTCTCGCTGTCGTGCGTCACCGTGACACGCACCCGGGCGCCGTCCTGCGGGACGCCGTCCACGCGGACGTCGACCTCGATGCTCGCGGCCGCGAGGTCGGCGCGGATCGCGATGCTGCCGATCGATGTGTCGGGCACGCACTCCAGCCACACGGGCTGCCAGATGCCCGTCGTGCGGTGGTACCAGATCGAGTGCGGGACTTCACGCCAGTCCTGCTTGCCGCGCAGCACCGACACGTCGGTCGGGAGGTCGACGGCGCGCACCACGAGGACGTTGTCACCGTCGGCATCGACCGCGTCGGTGATGTCGGCCGTGAAAGGCGACTGCCCGCCTCGGTGCGTGGCGACCAGCTGCCCGTTCAGCCACACCGTGGCGGTGTGATCGACGGCGCCGAAATGGAGCAGCACCCGCCGTGCCCCGTCGCCGAAGCCGGCAGCGTCGAGCTCGTCCCGGCCGAACCGGCGCCGATACCACACACACGGCAGGAATCCGGTCTCGTGGATGCCGGACGCAGGCGACTCCGGGGGAAACGGCACGACGATCGTACGGTCGAACCGCACATCGCCGAGGCGCGCGGCGAGGGCATCGTCGCGGGCGAAGTCCCATTCGCCCGACAGGTCGCACCACGCGCGGCGCACGAGCTGCGGACGCGGATACGCCCCGTCGAGAGTGGTCGCATCCAGTCCGGCGGAGTCGGTCATCGGATGGGTCCTTTCGTGCTCGCGCGGTGCGCGATGGTGAATCCGACGGTGTGGATTCCGGGGTCCGCAGGCGCGTCGAACAGGAGGTCGATCGCCTTGCGCGCGAGCGCAGCGGTGTCCGGTGACACCGAGGTGAGGGCCGGGGTGCTGTACCGCGACTCCTCGATGTCGTCGAAGCCGATGATCGCGAGATCGTCCGGCACGTCTATCCCGGCCGTCACGAACACGTGCAGCGCGCCCAGCGCGAGGAGGTCGTTGAAGGCGAAGACGCCGTCGGGCTCGAGGCCGGACTCGAGGATCGCGCGGGCGGCCGCGGCGCCGTCGGCGCGGTGAAACTCGTCGACATGCAGGATCAGCCGCTCATCGACCTCGATCCCGGCATCGCGCAGAGCCTCGCGGTACCCGGCGAGCCGCAGTTCCGAGGTCTCGTTCGGACCGGAGTCCTGGGCGCCGATGGCTGCGATGCGCCGACGACCGAGCGAGAGGAGGTGCTCGGTGGCCGCCTTCGCGGCCGCGGTGTTGTCGACCGTGACGTGCGGGAACGGGCTCTCGCCGATGTGCTCGCCCAGGAGCACGAGGGGCGTCGTGTCGAGCCGGCCCTCGAGGTCCTTGGCGCCGAGCGCGAGAGGGCTGAGGATGAGGCCGTCGACGGCAGGGGCGTCCAGGCCGTCGCTGATCCGCCGTTCCGCGTCGGCTCGTCCGTCGGTCTGGTTCACGAGCACGGTGATCGAGCGCTCCTGGGCGGCACGCACCAGTTCCGCCGCCAGCTCGGCGAAGTAGGGCTGGCTGAGCTCGGGCAGGGCGAGCGCGATCATGCCGCTGCGACCGCTGCGCAGCTGGCGAGCGGCGGCGTTCGGGCGATAGCCGAGCTCGACGAGCGCGGCGCGGACGCGGGCGGCGAGGTCCTCGGTGACCCAGCCCGTGCCGTTGACGACGTTGGAGACGGTCTTGGCCGATACGCCGACGTGCGCGGCGACATCCTTCAGCGTCGTGCGAGGCATCCGTTCCCCGTCCCTTCTGCGTCGTCGCGTCGATCAGGTTGTCACAGCATCGTGTCTTGTTCAACGATTACCGGTCATGTATAACAGTTCTCGATCCGTTCGTTCAACGTTGAACGGTACTCGAAGGGGAATTGATCGATGAATACACAGCACATCAATCTGCGCGGTCGGTCACGACGGGTCGCCGTCGCGACCGCGGCAGTGTCGGCATTCGTCCTCGCACTGAGCGGATGCGCCGGCCAGGGATCCGGCGGCGGCGACGAGACCACGTCGGACGGAAAGATCGTCCTCGACTTCTGGAACGGCTTCACCGGACCGGACGGCCCTGCGCTCGAGCAGGTGATCGACGACTTCAACGCGTCGCAGGACGAGATCGAGGTCAAGGCGAACATCATGCCGTGGGACACCCTCTACCAGAAGGTGCTCACCTCGGTCGCGGGCAACGACGGACCCGACATCATCGCGATGTCGGCATCGCGCATCCCCCAGTTCGCCGACGAGGGCCTCTTCATGCCGGTGGACGACTTCTACGAAGACGCGGCGAACGAGACGGATGCCATCACCCCGGCGGCCGTCGAGGCGTCGATGTACGACGGCGCGAACTACGGCGTCCCCGTCAACTACGCGCCCATGATGATGTACTACAACAAGGACCTGTTCACGGCGGCCGGACTCGATCCCGAGGCTCCGCCGACGACGTGGGACGAGTTCGCGGCCATGGTTCCGCAGCTCACGGTGGACGAGAACGGCGATGGCAAGCCGGAGCAGTACGCCATCGCGCTCGCCGATCACGAGACCGTTCCGATCTTCCCGTCGCTGCTGTGGGGAACCGGGGGAGCGATCGTGTCGGAGGACGGCACCACGTCCGAGCTCGACAGCCCGGAGTCGCTCGAGGCGCTCGAGTTCTGGATCGACCTGGTCCGCAACCAGCAGGCGAGCCCCGTCGGGCTCTCGGGGGCGGATGCCGACAAGCTGTTCCAGACCGGCAAGGCCGCCATCGAGATCGTCGGCCCGTGGATGACGACCGGTTTCGAGGAGGCGGGCCTGAACTTCGGTCTGGCCAAGCCGTTCGCCGGCCCCTCGAGCGACGCCATCCTGGCCGACGTCGTGTCGATGGGTCTCCCGTCGAATGCGAGCGACGAGGTCAAGCAGGCCGCGTACGAGTTCTTCGCGTACTGGAACTCGCCCGAGGGTCAGATCACGTGGGCCAACGGATCAGGCTTCCCGCCCACGCGGGCGGACGTCGCCGACCAGATCACCGAGAGCCCGTACCCCGCGATCTTCGGCGCCCCCGATGTGGCCGAGAGCTCCCGCGTGCTGCTGCCGGGCATCGCCGCGGGCGGTCCGATCATCGAGACGATCTTCAACCCGTCCGTGCAGCGCGCGCTGAACGGGGAGGGGACGGTGCAGGAGATCTTCACCGACGCCTCCGCCCAGGTGCAGGCCGAACTCGACAAGTAACCCACCATGAGGCGGGCGGCAGCGGTGCCGCCCGCCTCCGGAAGGCTCCCCATGACGACGACGACCGTCGACCCGCCGGCGCGGCGCGCCGAGCGGGCACCCGCACCGCGCCGGAGGCGCACGAGCGCCGAAGCCCGTCGCGCCCGCACGGCGTGGCTGTTCCTCTCACCGGCGATCATCATCCTCGTCGCGTTCACGCTGTACCCGATGGTGCAGGCGGTGTACCTCTCGTTCACCGAGTACAACCTCATCCGGGCCGCTGAGTGGATCGGGCTCGACAACTACGTCGAGCTGCTGCAGGACGGCGCCTTCTGGAACGCGTTCGGCAACACCGTGCTGTATGCACTGGTCGTCACGCCGGTGACGGTGATCCTCGCCCTCGTGTTCGCGATCATGCTCAACCAGCGCTTCGCGGGCAGGGCGTTCTCTCGCACCGCCATCTTCCTGCCGTTCATCGTCTCGCTCGGCATCATCGCGATCGCGTGGGCGTTCCTGCTCGACCCGAACATCGGCCTGCTGTCGTACTGGTTGAGCTTCATCGGCATCGTTCCCGAGCAGGGCTGGCTGAGCGATCCGCGGTACGCGATGGCGGCCGTCATGATCGTCGGCGTGTGGAAGAACGTCGGCTTCTACATGGTCATCTACCTCGCCGGCCTCCAGTCGATCCCGGTGGACATGTACGAGGCGGCTCGCCTCGACGGTGCCGGGGCGTGGCAGCGGTTCCGAAGCATCACGCTTCCGCTGCTGTCGAACCAGACCCTGCTCGTCTCGGTGCTCGCCCTCATCGCGACCCTGCAGGCGTTCGACCAGATCTACGTCATGACGCACGGCGGCCCGTTCTTCCGCACCGAGACCCTCGTGATGCTGATCTACCGCGAGGGATTCCAGGACCTTCGATTCGGCTACGCGTCGGCGATCTCGTTCGTGCTGCTGATCTTCGTCTTCCTCCTGTCCATGATCCAGTTCGGATACCTCCGCCGTAAGCAGGTGACCTACTGATGGCCGTGACCACGCTCCCGCCCACCGAGCCGGCCGTCGCCGACCCGACGATCTCGCGTCGTCGCGGTTCGAATGCGTCGCGCGCAGCCACATGGCTGCTCGCGATCATGTCGATCCTCGTCGGGCTGCTGATGCTGCTGCCGATCATCTGGATGGTCTTCACGGCGTTCAAGCCCGAGGCCGACATCGTGACGTACCCGCCCACGCTATGGCCGCGCGAGCTGACGCTCGAGCACTTCGTGGAGGTGTGGGAGCGCATCCCCTTCGCTCGCCTCTACGTGAACACGATCATCTTCGCCGGCGGCGTGACGCTCATCTCGCTGCTGTTCGATTCGATGGCTGCCTACGCGCTGGCCCGCATCCCCTTCAAGGGCCGCGGATTCGTGTTCGTCGGCATACTGCTGCTTCTGATGCTGCCGTTCCAGGTGACGCTCATCCCGCTGTACGACATGCTCAACGGCATGGGGCTGACCAACACGCTCCCCGGGATGATCATCCCGCGAATGACGAACGCGTTCGGCATCTTCTTCCTCACGCAGTTCTTCCTGTCGCTCCCGAAGGATCTCGAGGAGGCCGCACGCGTGGACGGCGCCTCGGAGTGGCGGATCTACTGGGGCATCATCATGCCGCTCGCGCGTCCCGCACTGCTGACGCTCGGGCTCTTCCACTTCCAGTACAACTGGAACGACCTGCTGTGGCCGCTCGTGATGTCGTCGTCGGTCGAGTCCTCGACGCTTCCCGCGGGCCTCGCGCTCTTCATGGGACAGCACGTCGTCGAGTACGGACTGCTCATGGCCGGGTCGCTGCTGGCGCTGCTGCCCGTCGTGATCTTCTTCCTGCTGATCCAGCGCAGCTTCGTCTCCGGCATCGCGACGACCGGTCTGAAGTGACGCCTCGCGCGCCCGTGAGCCACTGTCGAAAGAGAAAGGATGCCGCGTGAGCGACACCCCCTGGTACCGTGACGGCCGCCTGCATTACGGCGTCGGCATCGAGGACACCTTCATCCCGCACGAGAAGCCCGGGCATCGCAAGCTCGACGAGTACGAGCTGACCCAGCACTACTCGCGGTGGCGCGAGGATCTCGAGCTCGTCGCCGAGAGCGGCGCGGAGTTCCTGAGGTGGGGTGTGCCCTGGTACCTGGTGGAGCCGCGCCCCGGTGAGTTCGACTGGTCGTGGACGGACGAGGTCGCGGCGAGGATGAGCGAGCTCGGCATCCGCTGCATCGTCGATCTCATGCACTACGGCACGCCGCTGTGGCTCGAGAACTCGTTCCTGAACGCGTCGTACCCCGAGCGCGTCGCGTCGTACGCGCGCGCGGTCGCGGAGCGCTACCGAGACGTGTGGACCGACTACACGCCGTTGAACGAGCCCGTCGTGAACGCCGAGTGGTGCGGGCAGAACGGCTTGTGGCCCCCCTATCTCACCGGGCAGGACGGGTTCGTCAAGGTGATCGTCGCGCTCGCGCGCGGCATGGTGCGGACACAGCAGGAGATCGCTGCGGTGCAGCCGGCGGCGACCTTCGTGCACGTCGACGCGGGCTTCCTCTATGACGGCGAGACGTCCCCGCTTCCGCGGGAGCTGCTCGAGGAGCGGCGGTTCCTGGCGCTCGACCTCATCCAGGGTCGTATCGACGCGGGCTCCCGCATCCGGCCGTACCTGGCCGAGCACGGCGTGACCGACGCGGATCTCGAGTGGTTCCGTCAGAACGCCGTCACACCGGATGTGGTCGGGGTGAACTACTACCCGCACTTCTCGATGGGGCGGGTCGACGAAGGCGTGTGGACGCCGCTGCACGCGGGTGCCCGCGGTCTGCGCTCCCTGCTCGAGGCCTATGCCGACCGATACGACAAGCCCATCATCGTCACCGAGACGTCGCTCGTGGGCACTCCGCAGGAGAAGATCGCGTGGCTGCGCGAGTCCGCCGCCGAGCTCGCCGCGATGCGCGACGAGGGGCGAGACATCGTCGGGTACACGTGGTTCCCGTTCTTCACAATGGTCGACTGGCTCTACCGGTTCGATCAGCAGACGCCGGACGGGTGGTTCATGGAGTTCGGTCTCGTCGATCTTCGGCGAGGCGCCGACCGGGGCCTCGAGCGTGTGCGCAATGAGTCGTTCGACGTCTTCCAGGAGCTGGCGCGGCCCGCACGGCGATGAAACGCAGGATGCCGCGACCCGGCCGGGTCGCGGCATCCTTCTCGATCGTCGTCACGCAGTCGCGTCGGCGCGCTTGGGCAGCACCCATCCCGCGCGCGGGAAGTGGCAGGTGTAGCCGTCGGGGTAGGTGATCAGGTAGTCCTGGTGCTCGGGCTCGGCCTCCCAGAACGGGCCGGCGGGCTCGATCGTGGTGACGGCCTTGCCGGGCCACAGGCCCGACGCATCGACGTCGGCGATCGTGTCGCGCGCGACCTCCTCCTGCTCGGGGCTGAGCGGGAAGATCGCGGAACGGTAGCTCGTGCCGATGTCGTTGCCCTGACGGTTCAGGGTCGACGGGTCGTGGATCTGGAAGAAGAACGCCAGGATGTCGCGATACGACGTCTGGGCCGGGTCGAAGACGATCTCGACCGCCTCCGCGTGACCCGGGTGGTTGCGGTAGGTCGCGTGCGCGTTCTCGCCGCCGGTGTAGCCGACGCGGGTCGACAGGACGCCGGGCTGGCGGCGGATCAGGTCCTCCATCCCCCAGAAGCAGCCGCCCGCGAGGACGGCCGTCTCGGTGCCGGGGGTGCGGGTGATCTCACCGGTGTCGAAGGGTCCGCTGGTCATGAGGTGTGCTCCTGGTTCTCGGTGGTGAAGAGGTGTCGGTAGTCGCCGTAGCCCTCGGCCTCGAGCGAGGCGGCGGGCACGAAGCGCAGTGCAGCCGAATTCATGCAGTATCTCAGGCCTCCGGCATCCCGTGGCCCGTCCGGGAAGACGTGGCCGAGGTGGCTGTCGGCCCCCGACGACCGCACCTCCGTGCGGGGAAGGATCAGCTTCCAGTCCCTCTTGGTCGTGACCGCGTCGGCCTCGATGGGCTTGGTGAAGCTCGGCCATCCGGTGCCGCTGTCGTACTTGTCGGCGGACGAGAAGAGCGGCTGCCCCGAGACGATGTCGACGTAGATGCCGGGCTCGTGGTTGTTCCAGTACTCGTTGCGGAAGGCGGGCTCGGTGCCGTCCTCCTGCGTGACGCGGTACTGCGCGTCGGTGAGGCGGCTGACCGCCTCAGGGGTCTTGCGATAGTCGGTGGGGTTCACGTGGTTCCTCCTCGGGCGACGTCGCTGGCTGCGCCGTCGTAGAAGAGAACGGATGCCTCGTCTCATTTGGTCCCGCGAACCTGGGAACGCGCTCTGAGTTCGAGGACCCGGTCGCCGGCGACGACAACACAGGACCGCCGCCCGCCTCTAGGGTGAACCCGTGCGAGCAGTGGTGTACGAACGGTACGGCGGGCCCGAGGAGCTCGAGTTGCGCGACGTCCCGCAGCCGGCCCCCGGCCCGGGCGAGGTGCTCGTCGAGGTCGTCGCGACCTCGGTCAACCTCTCGGACTGGGAGAACCTCCACGGCTCACCCGCCTACGCGCGGATCGGCGGACTGCGCCGGCCGCGGCACCCGATCCTGGGATCCGACATCGCAGGCCGAGTCGTCGCCGTCGGTGAGGGCGCGACGCGGTTCGCCGTCGGAGACGCCGTGTACGGCGACACCCTTTCGCATGGCAGCGGCGGCTTCGCCGAGTATGTCGCGGCGCCCGAAGCCGCGTTCGCGCCGAAGCCTGCCCAGCTGTCCTTCGCCGAGGCATCCGCCCTCCCGCAAGCGGGCGCCATCGCCGCGCAGGCGGTCGCGCTCGCCCACCCGGGATCGAGGATGCTGATCAACGGCGCCGGCGGAGGCTCGGGCTCGCTCGCGATCCAGCTCGCCGTGGCGGAGGGCGTGCGCGTCACGGCGGTCGACAACGCGGGGAAGCTCGACTACCTGCGTGAGCTGGGCGCCGAGGGCGCGATCGACTACCGGCGCGAGGACTTCACGCGCTCCGGCCGGTACGACGTGGTCGTCGACATGGTCGCGCGGCGCTCGATCTTCGCGTACCGGCGCGCGCTCGCGAGGGGCGGGCGCTACATGATGGTGGGCGGGACCGCCCGGACCCTCGTGCGGATGCTGACGGTCGGCCCGCTGCTCGGCCTCCTCACCGGCGCGCATCTCGGCGTGCTGTTCGTGCGGCAGGGGCCGAAGCAGTTCGAGCCGGTCGCGAAGCGCGCCGCGGCCGGCGAGATCGGCGTGCGGATCGATCGCGTGTTCCCGCTCGACGAGGCGCCCGAGGCCCTCGCCTGGCACGGCGAGGGCAAGGCGCTCGGCAAGGTCGTGGTCGCGGTCGCGGAGGCCTGACCGCAGTCCGCGGCACCCGCCACGTGCTGGCGCGCACTGTGAGGGTCTCGGTGCGTTCGCGCAACCCCCTCTCGCATCGCCGACCCCTCGGGGAGGGTGGGTCAGGACCCTGGAGGACCACATGAAGGCAATGACCTATCGCGGACCGTACAAGCTCCGTGTCGAGAGCAAGCCCGAGCCGGTGATCGAGCATCCGAACGACGCGATCGTGCGCGTGGAGCTGGCGGCGATCTGCGGATCCGATCTGCATCTGTATCACGGCATGATGCCGGACACGCGAATCGGGCACACGTTCGGTCACGAGTTCATCGGCCGCGTCGAGCAGGTCGGTTCATCGGTGCAGGACATCTCCGTCGGCGACCGCGTGATGGTGCCGTTCAACATCTACTGCGGCTCGTGCTTCTTCTGTGCGCGCGGGCTGTTCTCGAACTGTCACAACGTGAACGCGAACGCCACCGCGGTCGGCGGCATCTACGGCTACTCGCATACGACGGGCGGCTACGACGGCGGGCAGGCGGAACTCGTGCGGGTGCCTTTCGCCGACGTGGGTCCCTCGGTGATCCCCGACGACATCGCCGACGAAGACGCCCTCATGCTCACCGACGCGTTCTCGACCGGCTACTTCGGTGCACAGCTCGCCGACATCGTTGAGGGCGACACGGCCGTCGTGTTCGGTGCGGGACCCGTGGGGCTCGCCGCGGCGCGGTCGTGCTGGCTCATGGGAGCCGGGCGGGTCATCGTCGTCGACCATCTCGACTATCGCCTGCGCAAGGCCGAGGAGTTCGCGTTCGCAGAGACGATCAATTTCGGTGAGGTCGGCGACATCGTGCGCGAGCTGAAGAAGGCCACCTTCGGACTCGGCGCGGACGTCGTCATCGACGCCGTCGGCGCCGAAGCCGACGGTCATGTGATCCAGCACGTGACGGCGGCGAAGCTGAAGTTTCAGGGCGGCTCGCCGGTGGCGCTGAACTGGGCGATCGACGCGGTGCGCAAAGGCGGCACCGTCTCGGTCATGGGCGCCTACGGACCGCTGTTCAGCGCGGTCAAGTTCGGCGATGCGATGAACAAGGGCCTCACGATCCGCACCAACCAGGCGCCGGTCAAGCGGCAGTGGCCGCGGCTGTTCGAGCACATCCGCGCGGGTTTCGTGAAGCCGAGCGACCTCATCACCCATCGCTTCCCCCTGGATGACATCGCCGAGGCCTACCACGTCTTCTCGGCGAAGCTCGATGACATCGTCAAGCCCGTCATCACGCCCACGGCGTGACCCCTTGAAGGAGGACCACATGCCGTACACCGCGAACAAGCCCGGCGCTCCCGACACCGAGGCGCTGCGCGCACGCATCCCCGGATGGGGGGCCGATCTGGACCCCGTCGACCGGCCGGCCTTTCCCCGCGAGCAGCCGGGCATCCCGACAGGCGCCCACTGGGCGCTGCCCGCGCAGCAGGCCGCGAAGGGTCGCGAGCGAGAGCGATCCGTCGAACACGAGCGGCTCACGCCCGTGTTCGGCACGGCACAGCCCCTGCACGGCCTCAGCGGCGCGATCCGGCGCTACGCATACGACCGCTACAGCGAGGGCCAGGCCGCGCATTGGTTGCTGCTCGTCGTCGGCGACCGGGTCGAGTCGGCCGGCGCACACGCGAGGTCCATGTTCAGCAGGCGTCCCGACGACCCGATCACGCAGTCGGGCGTCCTGGGCGAACGTGGCCGTCGTCCCATCGCGTCACGCATGCGGCCGGGTCGCATCGACATGAAGCACGCGTGGATGGACCCGATCCTGGTCCTGGGTCCGTGGGTGCTGGCAGGCGTGCTCGTGTTCCGTGCGGGTCGGGCGGTCATGCGCCCCGCGAAGCGGCGCCGCTGAGATTCCTGCCCCGAGGGGCGGTCGCTCGGTACCAGCGAGCGCAGAACACCACGACGACCACCGCCTCGACCCACGCCCCGACGTAGTACATGAGCTGAGCTCCCGCCCGCACGTCGGCGAATCCCGCCGGCGGGTGGGCGTAGAGGTGCTTCGCGAGGATCCCGTGCGCTGCGATCGCGAGCACGAGCACGATGGCCACGAGTATGCGTGCCGGCGGGTGCGGTCGGGGATCGAGCCCGATCACAGCCGCGGTGAAGAGGTATCCCGCCAGCAGCAGGTGGGCGTGCACGGCGACGTGCACCAACGGCGCCTCGCGCATCACCGGGACGACGGGGCCGACGTAGATCAGCCAGAGTCCGCCGACGCTGACAAGCGCAGCCGTCACCGGGTGCGCGACGAGCCTGCCGAGGCTGCTCGCGAGCAGTCGTGCGAGCCGCCGGGCGGGTGTCACAGGGAGCGCACGCAGCGCGAGGGTCACCGGCGCTGCAAGCACCAGCATCACAGGTGCGATCATCCCGGCCGCCAGATGGGCGGTCATGTGAGCCACGAAGCTCTCGTGCGCGGCCGTCGCGAGCGGCCCGACGACGGATGCCGCTGCCACGACGATTCCCGTGCACCACAGCGCCACCCGGTGCCAGGGCCACTCTCTCCCTCGCCGGCGCGAGATGCGGACCCCGCCCAGGTATGCGCCGATGGCGGCGACCGCGGCGACCGCCACCAGCAGGTCGAGGACCGAGCCGCTGCTCGAGGCGTGGGAGGCGTGCAACGTGGGTCCTGTCACGTCTTCGGGAGGTCAGCGGATGCCGGACGGCGCGACCGTACGACCAGCACGACACCCATCACCACGATGACGGCCGCGACGGCGTTCCACACGAGGTCGTAGATCCACACGTCCTCGACGTAGCGGATCTCATGGATGCCGAGCAGCTTGTGGTGCACCGTGCCGTCGTACAGCTGGAACGCTCCGGCGCCGACCAGAGCACCGCCTGACCATCGCCGCAGATCGAGGCAATGCCGCCGACGCAGGTCGGCGAACAGGAACAGCCCGGCGATGGTCGCGAACCAGCTCAGAGCGTGGAAGAAACCGTCCGAGACGAGACCCATCTCGGTGGTCGAAAGATCGTAGAAGTGGTGCCAGTGGAGCAGCTGGTGGAAGACCGCCTCGTCGACGAAGGCGACCGCGCCCACGCCGAACAGCACGCCCGACCACACGTTGCGGGCGTGGAACCGCCTCGTCGCGGCATCCGTCGGGGTCTCGCGCATGCGCCGCAGTCCACTCGCGTCGGAGCCGGGTGCAAAGGGGGTTGACCGTTCGCCTCTGCGGGGGCAACCGGCCGCGGATCGCACCGTCGTCCCTGGCGCCTTGCGTGGTTCGAACGCCTGAGTCAAGGGGATCCCGGATGTCATCTCGCCCACCTAGACTCCCGACCGTGGAAGAGCGAGCCCGCGCCCAGCCCGTCCACACGGGCTTTCGCGCCGACATCCAGGGACTGCGTGCCATCGCGGTCGGTGCTGTGCTGCTCTATCACGCGGGGCTGCCGTTCCTCCCTGGCGGGTACGTCGGCGTCGACGTCTTCTTCGTCATCTCAGGGTTCCTCATCACCTCGCACCTGCTCGATCAGCTGGAACGGCACGGCAGGCTGCGCTTCGGCGAGTTCTACGCGCGCCGTGCCCGCCGCATCCTCCCCGCCTCGTTCGCGGTGCTGATCCTGTCGGTCATCGCGGCGTACATCTGGTACCCACCGCTGCTCATGGGCGACGTGTGGGCGGGCGCGGTCGCGACGGCCCTGTACGTGCCGAACTACGCCTTCGCCGCTGCCGACGCGGACTACCTCGCCGAGGTGTCGACGCCGTCGCTGTTCCAGCACTACTGGTCGCTCGGCGTCGAGGAGCAGTTCTACCTGCTGTGGCCGGCACTGCTCGCTCTCGCCTGGGCGCTCGTGCGAACCCGTCGCGCGCTCGTCGCGGTGCTCATCGCGGTGGTGGTGACGTCGTTCGCTCTGTGCGTGTGGCTCACCTTCCAGTCGCAGCCGTGGGCGTTCTTCTCACTGCCGACGCGTGCGTGGGAACTCGGCGCCGGCGGCATCGTCGCCGTGATGCTGCAGCACCGGGCGCGCGCGATACCCGAGCGCTTCGCCCCGGTGCTCGGGTGGGCGGGGATCGCGGCGGTCGCGGCATCCGTCTTCTTCTTCTCGTCCGAGACGTTCTTCCCGGGGGCCGCCGCGGTGCTCCCGGTGCTCGGCACGGCCGCGGTGATCGCTGCGGGCGAGACCGCGGGCGGGCCGACGCGCATGCTGTCGCTACCCGCGATGACGTTCGTGGGGCTGATCTCGTACTCGCTGTACCTCGTGCACTGGCCGGCGATGGTGCTGCCCGAGGCGGCGATCCCGGGGCGCCTGCCGCTGTGGGCCACGCTGCTCATCGCGGTCGCGTGCGTGCCGGCAGCGTGGCTGCTGTACCGGTACGTCGAGGATCCGGTGCGAAAGGCCCCCGTGCTCACGCGGGCTCGCGCGCGCGTCACGCTCGCGGGCGCGGCCGCGGGCTCGGTCGCGTGCCTCGCCGTCGCGACCGGTGCGTTCGCCCTTGCCGACTCGCGGCCGCTCAACGTCGAGCAGGCCGCCGCCGAGACGGTCATCAGCGACTCGCCGCGCGGCACCGACTACGTGCCCGAGAACCTCGATCCCGAGCTGCGCGAGGCGCGCGAGAGCCTTCCCGAGATCTACGACGACGGCTGCAACCGGGGGACGGGGGTAACGGATGCCGACGGCTGCGTCTACGGAGACCCCGAAGCACCCCGCATCGTGCTGTTCGGAGACTCGCACGCCGCGCACTGGTTCCCGGCCGTCGAAGGTTTCGCGACCGCGGCGGGATACGCGGTCGAGGTGCACACGAAGAGCTCGTGCCCGGCCGCCGACATCGACACGCTGCGGCAGGGGAGCCCTTACCCGGAGTGCCCGAAGTGGCGAGACGCCGTGATCGAGCGCGTCAACGAGTCGCAGCCGGCGCTCGTGCTGCTCGCGAGCTTCTCGGACGCCGAGCTCGCGCCCGACGTCGAGGACGAACCCGCGATGTGGGATGCCGCGCTCGGCCGCACTCTCGACGCCCTGGACGTGCCGGCCGCAGTGCTCGCGGACACCCCCGACATGCTCGAGGACCCGGCGCCGTGCCTGTCGGCGAACCTCGCCCAGGCCGAGGCGTGCGGACAGCCCCGCGAGCGCGCTCTCGAGGGGGCAGCGCGTGAGGCGCAGATCTCGGCGACCGCGGCGCGCGGCGTTGCGCTCATCGACCTGAACGAGTACCTGTGCGACGACGACTGGTGCCCGCCGATCATCGGCAACACGCTCGTGTACCGCGACTCGCACCACCTCACCGCCGAGATCAGCGCCGACCTCGCCGACGTGCTCGGCGAGGCCTTGCGCCCGGTGCTCTCACGAGCAACCAGCTGATCGGGTTCGGGTGTCACGCGGTGTCGCTTCGAGCCGGGTTGCGGCGCTTCGCGACACCTGAGTGAGGCGCGCACCAGGCCAGCGGGCGGGGAACGGATGCCGCGGGCCGGGGCGTTCGCATACGCTCGCGCAACATCGGCTCGCGTGGAATGGGCGTGCAGGCTCACCCGAGGCCTGCGGAAAGGCGCCTCATGACCGACATCTCCACGAGCCGGGGCAGCGGCATCCGTGTCTTCGCCGCCCTCGTCGTGCTCGCCGTCGTAGCGGGGCTCACGCTCGCGCCGCCGTCGATCGCCGCGCCCGCGCGGCGCGTGTTCATCCAGGCGGTGGTGGCGCTCGCCGAGCCGCTCGTGCTGTGGATTCCCGGGGGCCTCACCGAGCGCGTGCTCAACACCCTCCTCTTCGTGCCCCTCGGCGCGACCGTCGCGCTGCTGCTGAGCCTACGGCTGTGGCCCGTCGCGATCTTCGCCGGGTTCGCCCTGTCGGCGACCGTGGAATTCGCGCAGGAGTCGATCCCCGGTCGGGTGCCCGACGCCTCTGACGTGCTCTGGAACACCGTCGGCGCGGCGATCGGCGTGCTGCTGGTGACAGTTCCGCGGTTGGTCGCCGCAGCCGTGCGCCGCTCGGCAAGGCCCTCTCCGCGCACGGCACCGGCCCGTCCCGTGCGCAACTCCTGAGAACCGGGGCAGCGGCCCCCCGACGCCCGCGGAAACCTGCCGCGCGCGGTGCGCGCGCGAGCGCCATCTCAGGAGTTTGCGCACACCGACCGCCGAAGCAGCGGCTGCCGCGGCGGACTCCGAGCCCGAGCGGATCAGCCGCCCACGGTGACGCGCGAGAACTCGCCCGGCAGCGTCACCCGCGCCTGGAGCCCGCCCTCGGGCAGCGCGGTGAGGTCGAGCGTCCCGCCGTGGGCGCGCACGATCGACGCGACGATCGCGAGCCCGAGCCCGGATCCGCCGTCGGCGCTGCGAGTGCGCCCGGCCGCCCGTACGAACGGCTCCGTGAGCGTCTGGACCATCATCGGATCCAGGACGGCGCCGCTGTTGGCGACCACGAGCTCCGCCGGCGACGTCGACACCGACACCCGCACCCATCCGCCGTCGACGTTGTGCACGACGGCGTTGTGCACGAGGTTCGCCGCGAGCTGTGCCAGCAGGGAGCGGTTGCCGTGCACGACCGCCGGGGCGAGGGCGGAGTCGACGCGGATGCCACGAGCCGAGGCATCCGTGCTCTCCTCGTCGACCGCCTCGGCGACGAGACTCGCGAGGTCGACCGGAGACCGGTCGAGCTCGGTGCCGCGCCCGGCGCGAGCGAGGGTCAGGAGTGCCTCGGTCGTCGCGATGGCCCTCTCGTTGGTCGTGCCGATGCGCTGGAGCAGCACGTCGACATCGCGCCCGCTCGGATCGGCCTGGGCGACCTCGACCATCGTGCGGATGATCGCGTGCGGGGTGCGCAGCTCGTGCGAGGCGTTGGCGGCGAACCGGCGCTCCTCGTGGATCGTGTGCTCGACCCGGTCGAGCATCGCGTCGACCGTGTCGGCGAGATCGGTGAGCTCGTCGCGGGGACCGGGCAGCGCGATGCGGTGCGAGAGCTGGCCGTCGCGCGCACGGCGGGCCACTTCGGTGATGCGGCCGAGCGGACGCAGCATGACGCCGGCGAGCAGCCAGCCTCCGACGAGCCCGAACACGACGAGCCCTGCCATCGCCCACCATGCGTAGCGCACGAAGACCTCGATGAGGTCGCCGCGGTTGGGCGCCCAGCCGCCGCCCGAGACGAAGATCGCGCCGGTCGGCACGAACCGCAGCAGCAGAAATCCGACCGCGAACAGGGCCACACCGGCGACGATGAGGAACCCGGCGTAGCTCAGGGCGAGCTTGATCCGCACCGAGAGTCCGGGCGGGCGCTGGGATGCGCGGCCCGTCACGTCGACATCCGGTAGCCGACGCCGGGAACCGTCTCGATGACCCACGGCTCCCCCAGGCGCTTGCGCAGCGTCGAGATCGTGATGCGGACGGCGTTGGTGAACGGGTCGGCGTTCTCGTCCCACGCGCGCTCGAGCAGGTCCTCGGCGCTGACGACTCCGCCGCCCGCGGTCATGAGCACGTCGAGCACGGCGAACTGCTTGCGCGTGAGGGCGATGTAGCGTTCGTCGCGGTAGACCTCGCGGCGGAAGCGGTCCAGTCGCACCCCCGCGACCTCCACGACCGGGGGAGTGCCGGCGGCCGGCCGGCGGCCGAGCGCACGCAGTCGCAGCACCAGCTCGCGCAGGGCGAAGGGCTTGGTGAGGTAGTCGTCGGCGCCGCTCTCGAATCCGCTCGCCTTGTCGTCGAGGCGGTCGGCCGCGGTGAGCATCAGGATGCGGGGGCTCTCGGGTGCGCCGGCGAGGTGCCGGGCGATCTCGTCGCCGTTGGGACCGGGGATGTCGCGATCGAGCACGACGACGTCGTACGAGTTGACCGCGAGCTGTTCGAGCGCGGTGTCGCCGTCGCCCGCGATGTCGGCCGCGATCGCCTCGAGTCGCAGCCCGTCGCGGATCGCCTCGGCGAGATAGAGCTCGTCCTCGACGATCAGCACGCGCATGCGCCCAGCCTAGGCGCGAGGGCATATCGCCGACGTATGCGATTGCGCGTACGCCCTTGCAACACGCGCTCGCGTGAGATCGAGAGCATGCAGCGACCCGTCCTCTTCGCCTCGCCCGTCGTCCCGACCCGTCACCGTGCCCGGCGGCTGGCCGTCCTCACCGCCGCGGCCGCGGCCGCCGCGCTCCTGGCCGTGCTCACCGTCATCGTCGTCCAGGCGAGCTTCGCTTCGCTCACGCTTCCCACCGCGCCGGCCGCCGGCGCGGAGACGACGGGCGTCACCCGCGAGGCGGCCACGCCGGGAACCGCGCCGGCGGGTCGCGACCAGCCATTCCATCCCACCTCGGAAGACGGGCTCATCCCCGAGGGAACCGTGGTGACACCGGACGACGATCAGGTGCCGGCGATCGCGCGGATGGATCCGGCACTTCTCGACGCGCTGCGTGATGCCGAGACGGACGCCGCGGCCGACGGCATCCCGTACTTCCCGGTGACGAGCGGCTGGCGCAACGAGGCGTACCAGCGCTGGCTGCTCGACGACGCGATCGAGCGCTACGGCAGCGAGGAGGTCGCGCGCCAATACGTCGCGACACCCGAGCGGTCGCCGCACGTCACGGGCGACGCGGTCGACATCGGATCGCTCGAGGCGCAGGTCTGGCTCATCGAGCACGGCTCGCGCTACGGCATCTGCCAGACCTACGCGAACGAGCGCTGGCACTTCGAGCTCGCCACCGAGCCCGGCGGCGTGTGCCCCGAGATGAAAGCGGATGCCACGGCCTGACCCATGCGCCGGGTCGCTGTCAAGCCGGTCGCGGCCCCGCGCGTCGCGCGGCGAGGCTGATCCCATGGACAGCGAACGAGACAGCCGCACAGAACGCGACGACGACGCGCTCGCCGGCGGCGACTTCACAGGCGAGCTGAGCGAGGGTCAGGTCGAGGCGGACGCGGAGAGCGGCAGCACCGACGCCACCGCGGGCGCACGTGCGACGGGCGAGACCGAGCCGCCGTCGCGCGAGTGACGAGCTCGCTTGCGGGGAGCGGGGGCTGACCCCCAGGCGGATTGCGGGGTCGGCAGGATTCGCCGCGCGACCTGTGGTTTCTACCGTGGAGGCATGTCTACTCCACACCTGCCGGCCGACGCGCCCGCGCGAGCCTCTCATCCTCTCGGCCTTCCTGCGCTCGTGGTCCTCGGACTCGCGGCAATCGCCGTGCCACGCGCGCTCGTGCACGACTTCGCGCCCGACGCGGCGGCTGTCCTGAGTCCGCTGCTGGCGATCGTCCCCATGCTCGCGTGGATCGTCGTGGCAGTGCTGTGGTCGCGGCGCCCGCTGCTGTCACTCGTCGTCGTCGGCGGCATCTACGGCGTCGCGCTCGCCGTCGTGCACAATCTCGCGTGGTCGACCGTTTTCGCCGGGGGCTCGCCGCGCCTCGGCGGTGCGCTCACCGGCGCGCTGTCACCCGTGGCCGAAGAGGCGATCGGGCGCAGTGCCGGCACGATCAGCAGCATCCTCACCGGCGTCGGCACCGGTCTGGTGTGCGGACTGATCGCGTGGGGTGCGCAGGCGATCGCGCAGCGCGCCGGCGCGAAGGTGCCGCGCGGCTGAGGCAGACGCATTGCACGCGCCCGATGGAGGATGGGTGCATGGCGACGCGGCTGCTGCTCATCTCCGACACCCACATCCCGGGCCGGGCACGGCGGCTGCCCGATGCGGTGCTTCATGCGGCGGATGCCGCGGACCTGGTGATCCACGCGGGCGACTGGGTGTCGGCATCCGTCCTCGACGACCTGGAGGGCCACACCGAGGTGCTGGGCGTGTGGGGCAACAACGACGGCGCGGAGCTGCGGGCTCGGCTGCCCGAGGTGGCACGGCGCACGGTCGAGGGGGTGAGGCTCGCGGTGGTGCACGAGACGGGCGCCGCAGCGCGCCGCGAGAAGCGGATGGATGCCGAGCACCCGGGCATCGACGTGCTGGTGTTCGGTCACAGCCACATTCCGTGGGACACCGTGACACCGAGCGGCATGCGCCTGCTGAACCCCGGCTCGCCGACCGACCGCCGGCGGCAGCCGGCGTGCACGATGATGACGGCCGTGGTGGACGACGGCGAAGTGCGTGAGCTGCGCCTCGTCGCGCTCTGAACCGCCTCACCCCGGAGTCGCGGCATCCTCCACGGCCACCGTGATCCGCTCGGCCAGCACCCGCCGCACGCGTTCGACATGTGGACGGCTGAGATCGCCTGGGCGCGTGACGAGGTAGAGCGTGTTGATCGGCGGGTCATCGGTGGGAAGCAGGTCGACGAGCCGCCCGGAGTCGAGCGCCGCGCGGCACAGGTAGGTGGGAAGCGCCGTGGCGCCGGCTCCCGCGATGACGGCATCGCGCAGCGCGCGCAGATCGGGGAAGGTCAGCGCCGGCTCGCGCTCGAGCCGCACGCCGAAGACATGCCGCCAGTACCGGCGAAGGATCGGAAAGTCGCGCGCGTACGCGAGGAGTGGCGTGTCGTCGAGCGCGTCGGGGCCGTCGGTCGCCAGCGGTGCGATGAGGCGCGGCGCGAGCTCGGGTGCGGCGACGAGCACGAACGTCTCGTCGACGAGCGGCGTCGCGACGAGAGTGCGTCCGCGCGGACGTTCGGATGCGATCACGAGGTCGAGCGCTCCGGTGCGGAGGGCGTCGGTGAGTGCGCCCGTGAGTCCGGGCTGCACCTGTGCGCGGACACCGTCCGCGATGAGCGGCGCAAGCGCGGGGGCCACGACCTCGGCGAGCAGTTCGGCTGCGCCGCCGATGCGGACGGGTGGTTGAACGGCGGCGGCGTCGGGATCGATGATCGCAAGAGCCCCGGCGAGCGTCGCGAACGGCCCGGCGAGGCGGGCCGCCAGCTCGTCTGCGCGGAGCGTCGGGGTCACACCACGCGCTCCGCGCACGAACAGGCGCTCGCCGAGCGCGCGTTCGAGCGCCTGCAGCTGTGCCGACACCGCCGGCTGTGTCACACCCATCGTGCGGGCAGCGGCCGAGAGCGACCCGGTGGCGTGCACCGCGAGGAACGCGCGCCACCGCGCGAGATCCTCCAGACCATCAGAATTCTTATGGCTCACATCGCGAAGATATCGGAACTCTTGGGTGAGTGCCGTCGTTCCCCTCAAGTGCCGCCGGAGCGACGGCCCATCACCGAACTCGAGGAGTCCACATGTCCACAGTCCTGTTCGTCGTCACGAGCGCCCGCACCCTGACGCTCTCTGACGGCACCGCGCACGCCACCGGCTACTGGGCCGAGGAGCTGCTCGAGCCGCATCGCGTCCTCACCGGCGCCGGGCATCGCGTCGAGTTCGCGACCCCGGGCGGCATCGCCCCTGCGGTCGACGAGGCATCGCTCGGCGCCGACGACGCCGCGCGCGCACAACTGCGTGCCGCACTCGCCGCGATCGACGGCCTCTCAGCGCCGCAGCGCCTGGACGAGGTCGATCTCGCGCGGTACGACGCGGTGTTCTACCCGGGCGGTCACGGGCCCATGGCCGACCTCGCCGCCGACGAGACCTCTGGCGCGCTCATCACGAACGCACTGGATCGCGACCTTCCGCTCGCTGTCGTCTGCCATGGAGTCGCCGCGCTGCTCGCGGCGAAGCGCGCCGATGGCACGCTGGCCGCCGCCGGACGCACCGTCGCGGCGTTCACCGATGCGGAGGAGCTGCAGGGCGGACTGGGCGATCGCTCGCCGTGGCTGCTCGAGTCGGTGCTGCGTTCGGGCGGTCTGACCGTGGACGTGGCCGAGCCGTGGGCCGACCACGTCGTGGAGGACGGCAACCTCATCAGCGGCCAGAACCCTCAGTCCTCGGAATCGGTGGCGCAGGCGCTGCTTTCCGTCCTCGATCGTTGAGCCCGCGCGGAGGGATTCGCGAGGTCGACGAATGAGTAGACCGCGGCGCCTGCGCCGAAGATCAGCAGCGCGGCGAGGAAGGTCATCATGACGGCGCCGAGCGGTTCCCCGCCCGACCAGTACTCGACGACGCCGATGACGACGAACGGAACGAGAGCGGCACAGAACGCGAAGACGACGGACGTCCAGAGCATCCGGCGCAGCCGCGTCCGCGGAGGCTTCGAGCGTCCGTAGGCGAAGAGGGCCCAGGGAGACACGCGCTTCCTTTCCCGACGTCGAGCGATGCCTGGCAAGTATGACAGTCGAGGTGCCCGGCTCGGACGCGCGGGGAGCGCCGGGTCGCGGCATCCGTCGTCCTCTTCTGGAGGTGGTGCTGAACGCGCCCGGCCGGATGGCGGGTGAGGAGAGCTCAAAGAGCCGCGTTCGGCGGTCGTGTGGCAGGGGAGTGGAACGGATGCTGTAGACAACACTGCAACGACTGGAGAACGAGGGAGTTCCCATGAGCACAACCGTCGCACGACCGCCGTTCGATCCCGAGCTGGAAGCGGTGCTTGCCGTGCTGGCCGATCAGATGCCGTCGTCCATCACGGTCGAGATGATCCCGGCGATGCGGCAAGGTCTGCCGATCGCGGTCAGCGTCGACGAGCTCCTCGCCGAGGCGGGCGTCGAGCGTATCGACCACACGGTTCCGGGCTATCGTGGCGATTCGATCGAGGTGACGGTGCTGCGCCGCATCGGTCGCACCGGCGTCGGACCCGGGATCTATCACACGCACGGGGGCGGCATGATCGTCGGCGACCGCTTCGTCGGTCTCGGGCAGATCCTGCCGTGGATCGTGCAGCACGACGCCGTCGCGGTGACCGTCGAGTACCGCCTCGCGCCGGAGTTCCCCGACCCGTACCCGGTCGAGGACTGCTACGCGGGACTGGTGTGGGTCGCCGAGCATGCCGACGAGCTCGGCATCGACCCAGCGCACCTCATCATCGCCGGCGCGAGCGCCGGCGGTGGCCTCGCCGCGGGCACCGCACTGCTTGCGCGCGACCGGCAGGGGCCGGCGCTCGCGGGGCAGGTGCTGATCTACCCGATGCTCGATGATCGCGACGCGACGGTGTCGACGGCGCAGATCGACGGCATCGGCGTGTGGGACCGCACCAGCAACCTCACCGGCTGGACGGCGCTGCTCGGCGAGCGCCGGGGCACCGACGACGTGTCGATCTACGCCGCACCCGCGCGTGCGACCGACCTGTCAGGCCTGCCGCCGGCGTTCATCGACTGCGGTTCGGCGGAGGTGTTCCGCGACGAGGATGTCGCGTACGCCACGGCGCTGTGGCACGCCGGAGTCCAGGCCGAGCTTCACGTGTGGCCGGGCGGATTCCACGGGTTCGACATGATGGCCCCGCACACCGCGCTCGCGCAGGCGATGACCGCGGCCCGCGATGCGTGGGTCGCCCGCATCCTCGGCGCCTAGCCGTCGCGGTCGTGGCCCCGCGCTCGCCCGCAGAGTTAGGGTGAACGCGGGGCTTCGCCGCAGAATGCCCCGAGGCGGTGGATGCTCATGCAGGAGCTCGTCGGGCGACTCACGGCGCTCGATCCCGAGGCGAGCGAGACGCTCAAGGTGATCACGTACTTCGACGCGCTCGTCGGCGCCGGCGCCGGCATCGACGCGCTGCTGCGTGCCGCGGCGACCCTGTCGGGCGTGACCGCGGGCGCGCGGCTGCGGGACCGGGTGCAGCGGCGTGAGCCCGGCGGTCGCAGGGTCGAGGGCGATGCGGGGGTCCGATCGCCCCGTCGCGAGATCGCAGGCGGCGAAGTGTGGCTCGAGCGTGGTGCCGACCACTTCGTGAACGACGAGATGGTCGTCGAGCGCCTCGCGCTCGCCGTGACGCTGACCGAGGCTCGTCGCCGGCCGGAGGCGGCGCTGGAAGTCGCGGTCGATGCAGCTTCCCCGCTGGCCGAGCGTCTCGCCGCGCTGGCCCGGCTGCGGATCGACGCGACGGCGTGCGTGCGGGCGATCGCGGTTCCGCTCGAGGCGGCCGAGCCCGGTTCGGTGCCTGTGGCTGCGGGCGCGCGCATGGTCCGTGCGCTGGTCGACGACGGCAGCCGCTCGCTGCCCGTGCGCGGCGGCGCGGGAACGTGGGTGCGCGCGGATCGTCTGCCGGAGTCGTGGGATGCCGCGACCACGGCGCTGCGCCTCACCGATGCGGCGCATCCGGTCGTCGACGCCGCCGAACTCGGGGCGCTCCTGCTGGTGGCGCGTGGCTTCGACCCCGCCGCTCCGCCTGAGGACGTCCGCGCGCTCGCGTCGCTCGGCGAGCGCTCGCGTGAGGTGCTCCACGCGCTGGTGAAGCACGAGAGCCTGCGTTCGGCATCCGCTGCTCTCGGCATGCATCACTCGACCGTGCAGGCCCGCCACGAGGCGCTCACCCGCGAACTCGGCTACGACCCGCGCTCGGCGCTGGGCAGGGCTCGGTATCTCGCGTCTGAGCTGCTGCTGCGGCTGGACGGGCGCTGAGAAGCGCTTGACGTCCGCCCAGGGTTGCGTCAGGCGGAACCGCTCCACGGTGCCGGCACGATGACCCACACGACCGTCGCGGGCCTGCCGCCCTCGACGTGCCACGTGTGCGGCTCGCGACCGGGGAAGGTCAGGGCGTCCCCGGCGCTGAGGGGGACCGAGCGGTCCGCGAACCGCACGGTCACCTGCCCGTCGATCACGTGCAGCACCTCGACGTCGCAGTTGATCGTGTACAGGTCCGTTCCGCCGTGGGCGTCGGGTTCGAGCTCCGAGCGCAGCAGCTGCACCCGATGCTCTCCACGCGGCGACATCAGGCGCTCATCGGCGTGCACGCCGCCGAGGTTGATGCGCGGCGCGTCGACGAATGACACCCTCTGCACTTCGGGCTCGGTGAAGAGAGCTCCGACAGGGAGCGACAGCACCTGACACAGCTGCACGAGCGTGGAGACGCTGGGCGACGTCTCGTCGCGCTCGACGCGGCTGAGGAACCCCTTCGACAGCCCGGTGGTCTCGGCGAGCTGCCCGAGCGACATGCCCTGGCTCGTGCGCGCGGCGCGCAGCTTCGCACCGATCGGCGTGGCGTTGGCGTCGGCGTCAGGATGGATGGCGCGCATGTCGGCTCCTTGAGCGGCGCAGTACTTGACGCCGCGTAGGCGTGGGCGTAGTTTGACGGCAGAGTTTCCTAGAGAGTATCGAAAGTTGTCAAATATGCAACAGTCCACGCCCGACGGCGCCGACGGCGGCCCCGCCGCCGATGCGTCCGTCGGCTCGTCGCCAGAGCAAGCGGAACCGCGCGGTCCCGTCGACGCGAGCGTCGTGCCGCGCTTCGCCGGTATCGCGACGTTCGCGCGCCTGCCGCGCCTCGACGACCTCGACAGGGCGGATGTCGCGGTCGCGGGCGTGCCGTTCGACAGCGGTGTGAGCTACCGCTCGGGCGCGCGGTTCGGCCCGTCGCACGTGCGCGAGGCGTCGCGGCTGCTGCGTCCGTACAACCCCGCACAGGACGTCTTCCCGTTCGGCGCTCAGCAGGTCGCGGATGCCGGAGACATCGTCGCGAACCCGTTCGACATCTCCGCCGCCGTCGCCGAGATCGAGGCCGGCGCCCGCGAGCTGCGCGAGCGCGCCGACCGGCTCGTCGCGATCGGCGGCGACCACACGATTGCGCTGCCACTGCTGCGCGAGGTCACGAGCCGGCACGGACCCGTCGCGGTGCTGCACTTCGACGCCCACCTCGACACGTGGGACACCTACTTCGGCGCCCCGACCACGCACGGAACGCCGTTCCGCCGCGCATCGGAGGAGGGACTCATCGACCTGACGGCGAGCATGCACGTCGGCATCCGCGGTCCGCTCTACGCCAAGAGCGACCTCGAGGACGACGCGCGCCTCGGCTTCGCGATCGTCACGAGCGAGTTCGTCGAAGAACACGGCGTTCCGGCCGCCGTCGAGCGCATCCGTGCACGCGTCGGCGACAAGCCGCTCTACATCTCCATCGACATCGACGTGCTCGACCCCGCGCATGCGCCCGGCACCGGCACGCCCGAGGCGGGCGGTCTCACGAGCCGTGAGCTGCTCCGGATGCTGCGTTCCCTGGCCGACCTGCGCATCGTCGGGGCCGACGTGGTCGAGGTCGCGCCGGCGTACGACCACGCGCAGCTCACCGCGGTCGCGGCGAGCCATGTCGTGTACGAGCTGCTGAGCGCGATGGCGCCGCGGTAGCGGCATCCGTTCTCGACTTCGAAGGAGAAGCCATGACAACCCCCGACCCGGCCGCCGTCGAAGCGGCGGCGTCCGCCATCGTCGACGCGTTCGCCGCCACCGACGGCGAACGGTACTTCGCGGCGTTCGCGCCCGACGCGACGTTCGTCTTCCACCCCGAGCCGCGCCGCCTCGAAGACCGCGCGGAGTACGAGCGGCTGTGGGCGGAGTGGGTGGCGAGCGGCTGGCGCGTCACCTCGTGCACGTCGAGCGATGCGCGCGTGCAGGTGTTCGACGGCGGCGCGGTGTTCACGCACACCGTCGACACGTCCGTCGAGACCGGCGACAGCCCCGAGTCGTACCGCGAGCGCGAATCCATCGTCTTCGCGCTGGACGGCGACCGCCTCGTTGCGGTCCACGAGCATCTCTCGCCCTTCGCCGGCTGAACCCGCGCCCACCCGAACAACCGAAGACCCGAACCTCGAAGGAGCCCGATGATGTCGCTCTACACTCGCCTCGAACAACGACTCGAGGCCCAATCCGACGACGCCGGCCCGGTGCGCGGCTCGTACTCCACCGGTCGCCTGTTCATGATCTGGCTGGCCGCGAACCTCGTCGTCACCACGCTGCTCACCGGCACACTGTTCATCCCGGACGTGCCGTACGGTCTCGTGCTGCTGCTCATCGTGGGCGGCACGGTCGCAGGTGCCGCCGTCCTGGTCGCGGTCGGCACGATCGGCCGCCGCACGGGCCTGCCGACCATGGCGCTCACGCGTGGTCCGTTCGGCACACGGGGGAGCCTGCTTCCCGTCGCGGCGAACGTGATCATCCTGATGGGGTGGAGCTGGGTGCAGGCGATGCTCGCCGGCATCGCGCTCGACTACATCGTGATGACCTTCACGGGGTTCTCGAACCCGGTGATCTTCGCGGTGCTGTGCCAGACGATCGTGGTGGTCCTCGCGATCTTCGGTCACGCCGGCGTCGCGCGCGTCGAACCGTGGTTCGCGGTGGTGATCCTCGCGATCGCCGCGTACATCTTCGTCGTCGCGTTCATGTCGTTCGGTCCGGGCGAGTTCGGCACGATCGAGGCTCCCGCCGAGCCGTTCTACTCGCCGGGCCTGGTGTTCGACGTCGTGCTGGCGACCGCGATCTCGTGGACCGTGCTCGCCGCCGACTTCAACCGCTTCGCAGGCAGCACGCGCGCGAGTATCGTCGGCTCGGGTGTCGGCTACTCGCTGTCCACCGTGATCTCGATGTCGCTCGGTGCGACCGCGATGGGCTACGTCATCCTGAGCGGCGGCGAGGCGATCCCGTTCGACCCGGTGACGATCATCGCGCCGTTCGGCTGGCTGTTCGGTCTCGCGATCTTCCTGTCGGTGATGGCGACCAACACGATGGTCGTCTACGGCATGGTCACGACGGTCGTGAACGCGATGCCGGGCACACGCATCAAGTTCCTGCCAGCCGCGATCGTGCTCGGCCTCATCTCGATCGTCGGTGCCACGTTCTTCGGGCTGCTCACGCAGTTCACGACGTTCCTCGTGACGATCGGCGCGCTGTTCGCCCCGATCTTCGCGATCATGATCGTCGACTACTACGTGATCAAGCGCAGCTCGTACGACCGCGACATCCTGCGGCCGACCGGCGGCCGCTACTGGTACACCGCCGGCATCAACTGGCTCGCGATCGGCGCGTGGGCGATCGGCGCGGTGCTCGCGTATGTGTGGGCCTACGTGTGGCCGCTGCCGTTCGGCTCGACCGCTCCGGCGTTCCTCGTGACGTTCGTGGTGTACCTGGCGGTCTCGTGGCCGTCGCGTCCAAAGGGCCCGATCACGCCGGTCGGCAACCTTTCCGATGAGACGCTCCCCACGCCCCCTCCAGGCGCCGCTGGCGCGTCGCCCGGAGCCTCCGGGCGCGTGGGCCCAGCGTCGGACACGGCGAAGGCATGATCAGAGGATGCTGCGAGATCTGAGCCACCCCGTCCGCGGCGGAATGATGGTCTACCCCGGGGATCCCGGGGTGTCCATCGGCCCCGCACTGTCCTTGGAATCGGACGGGGTTGCTGTTGCGCGGATCGACATGGGATCGCACACCGGCACCCACGTCGACGCCCCGGCTCACACCGTGCCCGGCGGCCGGACGATGGCTTCGGTCTCGCTGGACGAGCTGGTGGGTGATGCGCTGGTGGTTCGCGTCCCCGGTGCTTCGGAGAGTCAGTCATACGGGTGGGAGGACTTCGTCGTCGACGGCGGCGTGCCGGGGTCGCTGCCGCCGATCGTGATCATCGACACCGGCTGGGCGCGGTGGTTCGGCACCGAGCGAGCGTTGCGGCATCCGTTCTTGCACGCGGACGCGGCGCGCGAGCTGATGCGCCGCGGGTTGCGCGTGCTGGCGGTGGACACGCTGAGTCCCGATGCGACGGATGCCGCGGACGGGGGCTTTCCGGTGCATGAGGTCGTGCTGGGTGCGGACGGGCTGATCGTCGAAAACGTGTGCGGTTTGGACGGGCTGCCGGCACGGTCGCGGGTGGGATTCTTCCCGCTGCGCCTCGAGGGCGACGGGGCGCCGGTCAGGGCAGTCGCGTTCTGAGAGTGTGCGAGAGCGGCCGAACGGAAATGTGACGCGCCCTCCACGCGTTGGCCTGTCGCATGCGATCGATCGTCTATTCCCGCACCGGCAGCTCCTCCGTCCTCTCGCTCGAAGACCGCGAACCGGCCACTCCCGGACCCGGCGAGGTCCGCGTGAAGGTCGCCGTCTCCGGCGTCAATCCGACTGATTGGAAGGCGCGCGCGGGCGGCGGAGCGACGCCGGGGTTCGACGAGGTCGTGCCGAACCAGGACGGAGCAGGCGTGATCGACGCCGTCGGCGACGGTGTCACCGATCTCACCGTCGGGGACCGCGTGTGGCTCTACCTCGCCCAGCATCAGCGCCCCACCGGCACTGCGCAGGAGTACACGGTCGTCCCGGCGGAGCGGGCGGTGAAGCTGCCCGAGAACGTCGGCTTCGATGTCGCCGCGAGCCTGGGCGTGCCCGCGATGACGGCGCATCGGGCGCTGACGGTGCACGAGTTCGGGCCCGCGCGGCTGTCGCGTCGGTCGCTCGACGGCCGCGTCGTGCTGGTCGCCGGGGGAGCGGGTGCTGTCGGTCACGCCGCCATCCAGCTCGCGGTGTGGGCCGGCGCGACTGTCATCGCCACGGTCTCGAGCGACGAGAAGGCAGCTCTCGCGAAGGCGGCCGGCGCGCACCACACGGTGAACTACCGCGACGACGACGCCGCCGGCCAGATCGCCGCGCTCGCGCCCGCGGGCGTCGACCACATCGTCGAAGTGTCGATCGCGCAGAACGCGGACCTCGACGGACAGGTCGTCGCCAACCACGGCTCCATCGCCTACTACGCCACCGATGGTGGGGAGACGGCCGCCATCCCCGTCTGGCCGACCTTCGCGAAGAACGTGCGGATCCAGGGCCTGCTGCTGTACACCGTGGGGGATGCCGCCCTGTCGGCTGCCGCCCAAGACATCACCGCCGCGCTGCGTGACGGCGCACTTCCGGTCGGTGGGCAGGCTGGGCTGCCGCTGACCTGGTATCCGCTGGAGCACACGGCGGCGGCCCACGACGCCGTCGAGCAGGGCGCCGTGGGCAAGGTGCTCATCGACGTCGCCGGCGACAACCACTAGGGCGAGTCGCCCGATACCCGGTCGTCGATTCTTGCCCGCGGCGTCGTCGAGGGGCGGGGGCGGCGTGCGTCGGCCCGCCGCCCCCATCACGTCACTGCTGTTCGTCGGTGGGAGTCACCCACTGTACGAGCTGGTAGATGACGCCGTTGGGGTCGGCCATCTGGAAGTAGCGCTCGCCCCACGGCTCGGTCTCGATCGGCGTCACGATCTCGACCCCGGCGTCGCGCAGACGTGCGTACTCGGCGTCGATGTCGTCGACCGTGAAGACCACGAGCAGGCCGCCGGCGTGGCCGGCCGTCGATTCGGGCTTGAAGGTCGGCAGCCCGCTGCGCAGGTAGATCAGGTTGAACCCCGCCTCCGGGTGGGACAGCGACGAGAACCCATCGGCCTCCATCGCGACGCGGAAGCCCAAGTGCTCCTGGACCCACGCGGCTGAGGACTCGACGTCGGTGACGTTCAGCGAGATCGCGGAATCGGTGATGTGCATGCAGTCCTCCTGTGGGTCGGTCGCAGGGGTATGCCCAAGGGTAACCCTGTACGCCGTACAATATACAACGTAAGGAGAAATGATGCAACAATGGACCCATGACGACGGACCGGACCGGCTCGGGTGAGCCCAGCGCGACCCTCGCCTTGCTGTGGGGCGCGCCGGATGCCGTGCGGCGCAAGGGTCCTGCGCGATCGGTGACCGTGCCGCAGATCGTCGATGCCGCGCTTGCACTCGCCGACGCGGAGGGCCTGGCCGCGCTGACGATGCGCGCGGTCGCCGACAAGGTCGGCATCTCGCCGATGTCGGTCTACACGTACGTGCCCGGCAAGCCCGAACTGCTCGACCTCATGGTCGACGCGCTCTACGCCCGCATGGACCGCCCGGAGTGGGGCGCGCAAGGCTGGCGAGAGCGCGTCACGACGATCGCGGAGACGAACCGGATGCTGCTCGCAGAGCACGCCTGGTTGACCGAGGTCGCCGCGCTCAGCCGTCCGCCCCTCGGCCCCGGCCTCATGGCGAAGTACGAGCACGAGCTCGCCGCGTTCGACGGGGCCGGAATGACGGATGCCGACACCGACGCGGCGCTGACCTTCGTGCTCGGCTTCGTCCAGTCCCATGGCCGCGCCGCGCACGACGCGCGTCGCGCGACCACGGACACCGCGATGAGCGACGAGGACTGGTGGGCGGCGAACCAGCCGATCCTCGAGCGTGCCTTCGACCCGGCCGTGTACCCGCGCGCCGTGCGCATCGGCGCCGCCGCAGGGGAGGCCCAGGGTTCGGCGTGGAGCGAAGAGCGCGCGTGGGAGTTCGGCCTCCCGCGCGTGCTCGACGGGCTTGCTGCGCTGATCGACGGGGCGACTTGAAGGCGCGTCAACGGCGCAGCGATCGGGGAGAGGGCTATCTCAGCCGCTCGGCCTTGTCCCGCAGCACCTTCTGCTGCGCCACATTCGCGGTCAGCCCCGCCGCGGTCAGCAGCTCCGACCGTGCCTCCTCCGCGCGGCCGAGCCGGGCGAGCAGCTCACCCCGCACGCTCGGCACGAGGTGCGAGCCGCGCAGCGCCCCCGACGCCTCGAGGCCATCGACGATTCGCAGCGCGTCGGCCGGACCGTACGCCATCGACACCGCCACCGCACGGTTGAGCTCGACGACGGGGCTGGGGGCGATGCGTCCGAGCACCTCGTAGTGCAGCACGATCCGCTGCCAGTCCGTCTTCTCGACGCTCGGTGCGACCGCATGGCACTGCGCGATCGCGGCCTGAAGCGCGTACGAACCCCGACCGATCCCGCGAGCCTGAGCCAAGCCATCCGACGCCTTCAAGAGCGCCACCGCGCGAGCGATCTGCCCGCGATCCCAGCGTGAGCGGTCCTGGTCGGCGAGCAGCACCGGCTCGCCGGTGCGCGACTCGCGGGCGGCGAACCGCGAACGCTGGAACTCCATGAGCGCCACCAGCGCGAGCGGCTCGGGCTCGCGCGGGAGGAGTCCCGCGACGATGCGGCCGAGACGCAGCGCCTCGTCGGCGAGATCCGGTCGCACCCACCGGTCGCCGGCGGTGGCTGCATAGCCCTCGGTGAACACGAGGTAGACCACTCCCAGCACGGCCGACAGGCGGTCCTTCCATTCGGACGGGTCGGGTGTCTCGAAGGGCACGCGCGCGGCGGCCAGCGACTTCTTGGCCCGGGTGATGCGGGCCTGCACGGTCGGAACCGTGGTCAGCAGCATCCGTGCGATCTCTTCCGTCGACAGGCCCGCAACGACCCGCAGCGTCAGCGCCACCTGCGATTCGCGCGACAGCGCGGGGTGGCACGCCGTGAAGATGAGCCGCATCACATCGTCATCGATCGGGCGCCACTCGTCGTCGGTCGTCTCGTCGAGCGTGTGCGCGATCGCCGCGTACCGCTCGTCGAGCCGCTCGCGCCGCCGCCACGCGTCGATCACGCGACGCTTCGCGACCGCGGTCAGCCACGCGCCGGGATTCGACGGGATGCCGTCCCTCGGCCACGAACCGAGGGCTTCGAGCAGCGCCTCCTGGGCGACATCCTCGGCGAGGCCGAGGTCGCCGGTCATCTTGGCGACGGATGCCACGATCCGAAGGCCCTCGATGCGCCAGACGGCCTCGACCGTGCGCCGGGTGTCGTTCATGCTTCGTTCGTTCCGGGGTGGCGGATCACTCGGTGCCGAGCTCCTTGCGCCACTCCTTCTCCTTCTCGATGTACTCGTTGCCCTCGAAGCCCGCGAAGTCGGTCTCGTCGGTCACGCGACGCACCTCGAGCTTGTTCCCGGGAGTGAGCGGAGCGCGCTTCGCCCACTCGATCGCCTCCTCGGCGGTCGCGGTCTGGATGATCCAGAAGCCGTTGAACAGCTCGTGCACCTCGCCGTAGGGGCCGTCGCTCACGATCGGGGCCTCGCCTGCGAAGTCCACGACGTATCCCGGCTCGTTCGCGAGGCCTTCGCCGGCGACCATGACGCCTGCCTTCATCAGGGACTCGTTGTAGGCGCCCATCGCGTTGATGATGGCCTCGAAGTCCATGTTCTCGTAGTCCTCGACGGCCTGCTCGGTGGCCCGCATGATCAGCATGTGCTTCATTTCCCGCTCCTTGTTCCGGTTGCTTCGGAGTGACCGTTCGTCCCTCTCACTATCGCGTCGAACGGGCGCGGAGGAAATCGACATGGGGGGAAGAACCTTTTCAAACCCGGTTCGCGGGCGGTCGCGATCCCGGTCCGGCTCTCTCGGGTTAGGGTCGGCGCATGGCCGAGGCACCCGACCGCTGGCGAGACGCGGGCATCATCCTGGGCTGGAATCCGAGCCTGTGGGACGAGTGGCCGGGCGGCTTCGCGGGCGTCGTGGCGCGCGTCGCGGGAGGTGAGCAGTACGTGACGCAGTGGTCGGTGGGATCGAGGCGCGAGGTCGAGCCCGGCACGGACGCATGGCTGCTGCGTCAAGGCGGGTCGTACGGGCTCATCGGCCACGGCACCGTGCTGACGCATCCTTATGAGGATGTGCACTTCGCCGATCCGCGGCGCACCGCGAGCTTCGTCGACGTGGCGTTCGACGAACTGGTGGTCGAGAGCGACCGTGTGCCGCGCGACGTGCTCGAGGTCGTCGTGCCGGAGGTCGCGTGGCGGTTCCAGTTCCGTTCGGGCAACCGCATCGCGCCCGAGCCGAATCTGCGCCTGCGGGAGCTGTGGCGCGAGGCACTGGAGGGGCTCGACGACGGTCAGCGGATGCCGACGTAGAAGCGGGACTCGTCGCTTCGGTGCAGTGCGTGATAGCGCTCGAACGGCGTGCCATCGGCATCCCACGCGAGCGACTCGATCGACAGCACCGGCTGGCCCGGCTCGAGTTCGAGCAGCTCGGCGTCCTCGCGCGACGGGATGACCGCGCTCAGCCAGCGGTCGGCGCCGCTCGGCTGCACGCCGAAGTGCCGGCGCAGATGCTCGTACAGCGAACGGTTCTCGAGGTTCGCGCGGGCGAGCGTCGGGAAGCGCTCGTACGGCAGGACGGTGTCGACGAGCAGCCATGGGGTGCCGTCGACGCGGCGCAGACGCCGCAGCCGCACGACGGGACTGCCCTCGGGGATGCGCAGCGCTTCGGCGTCAGCGGCGTCGGCGGTGCCGACCGCGAAGTCCAGGACGCGCGTCGTGACCTGGCGACCGGTCGCCACCAGGTCGTCGGACGAACCCGTCGTCGACCCGATGAAGCGCAGCTCGGGACGCTGTGGGGCGACGAACGAGCCGCGCGCGCGGACCTTGTAAATGAGTCCCGCCCGGACGAGGTCCGCGAGAGCCTCACGGACGACGGTGCGCGAGACGCCGTAGCGATCGATCAGCTCGGACTCTGAGGGGAGTGCCTGGTCGGGCCGCAGCAGACCGGACTCGATCTCGCCGCGCAGAGTCCGCGAGAGCTGCTGCCACAACGGAACATCCGCGGTGCGATCGAGCGTGGCCCCGTTCGTCATCGACGGCCCTCCTTCTTCGGATCCGAGTCTGCCGCGTTCGTGTGCCGACAGTCCGGTTGACATGCCGCGAGCGCATCCCTATCTTAGTCATCACCAACTAGTCATGACAGGTTAGTGGTAACAGGTTGACCCGAGAAGCACCGGATCGACGAGTGCCCGCAGGCACATCGCGATGGAGCGAACCAGGAGGCAAATCAATGAAGTTTTCGACCACCCGCCGCGCGCTGAGCGCGGCCGCTGCCGCAGCCGCGGCGGCACTCGTGCTCGCGGGCTGCGCGGGCGGACCCAGCGACGCGGCCACCTCGAACGGCGAGGAGCCGCAGGGGCTCAAGATCGCCCTCTCGAACGGCTTCGTCAACGGCTGGCGACTGACGCTGATCGACAAGTTCGAGACCGAGGCCGAGAAGCTCAAGAGCGAGGGCATCGTCTCGGAGTACTCGGTCGTGAACGCGCCCGGTGAGAACAGCGCCACCGAGCAGGCGTCGCAGATCCGCAGCCTCATGCTGCAGAACCCCGACGTGCTGATGGTGATCCCGGCATCGTCGACGGCGCTCGTGCCGGTCGTCGAAGAGGCCTGCTCGGCGGGCATCAACGTGATCATCCTCGACGCCGACATGGAGACCAGCTGCGGCACCGTCGTTCGCAACGACTATGCCAAGTGGGGCGAGGACTCGCTGCTGCCCGCGCTCGACGCGATCGGCGGCGAGGGCAACATCATCCTCAACCGCGGTGTCATCGGCTCGCAGCCCGACGAGGAGTTCTACGCCCGCCAGCAGGAGATCCTCGCCGACTACCCCGACGTCACCGTCGCGGCCGAGGTGAACGGCTTCTGCGACGCCGCGACCGCACAGAAGGAGATCGTGGCGATCCTCGGGTCCATGCCCGAGATCGCCGCCGTTCCCGGCTGCATCGGCGGCATGGGCGTCGTGCAGGCGTTCGAGTCCGCGGGACGCGAGGCGCCCGTGGTGGTCTTCGACACCGACGGCAAGTCGCTGTCGTTCTGGAAGGAGAGCGGCATCGACAACGGGTCGTTCGCTGCACTGACCGACCCGGGCCAGGTCGTTGCGGCGATCTACGTCGCCCTCGCCAAGGAGCGCGGCGAAGAGGTTCCCGACGAGGTCGTGCTGCCGCTCGTGCAGGTGCCGCAGGAGGACCTCGACTACTGGGTCGAGAGCCTCGCCACCGACGAGTACGCCGCCAACGCGTGGGACGAGAAGTCCACGCAGGCCGCGATCGAGGCCCTGCTGAACGACGAGGACGTTCCGGTTCCGGCCCTGCCGTGACCCGTGCGGCCGACCGGTCCGAAGGAGAACCACCGATGACAACCGTGTCGCAGAGCACCGACTCTGCCATCGCCGCCCCGACCGACGTGGTGCTGCGCGCCGACGCCGTCACGAAGCGCTACGGCAACACCACAGCGCTCGCCGGCATCGACATCGCGGTGGGCTCGGGGGAGATCCTCGGGCTGGTCGGCCACAACGGCGCGGGCAAGAGCACCCTCATGCGGGTGCTCGCCGGACGCGAAGCCCCTGACACCGGCCAGGTCGTCTGGCACCGCCGCGGCGCGTGGGACCAGCGCGCGGCCGCGCGGGCCGGAGTCCGCATGGTGTACCAGGAGCTCGCGCTCTGCCCCGACCTCACCGTCGCCGAGAACATCGCGCTCTCGGACCGCTCCGCCCGCGGCTGGCGCTGGCGGGGCATCGCCGAGCGACGCGTCGCCGAGACCCTCGATCGCGTGTTCCCCGGTCACGGCATCAGCATCGTCCGGCGCACGAGCGACCTCACGATGGCGCAGCGCCAGATGGTCGAGATCGCTCGTGCGCTGTGCACTCCCGAGCTGTCGGTGCTGATCCTCGACGAGCCGACCGAGTCGCTGAGCGTGGACGCCACCCGGCAGCTCTACACCGCACTCCACGAACTCGCCAGGACCGGCGTGGCGATGGTGTTGATCTCGCACCGCATGCAAGAGGTCCTCGCGAATGCCGATCGCATCGCCGTGATGAAGGACGGGCGGCTCGTCGATGTCGTGGCGGCCGCCGACACCTCGGAGGATGCGCTGCTGGCGGCGATGGGCGGCGACGTCCACGCCGACACCGCGACCATGCGTCGCGTCACGAGCCGCGACCACGGCGACATCGACAGCCACGGCGTCCTCGCCCGGATCGACGGCGGCGACGTCCCCTTCACGGTCGACGCGGGAGAGATCGTCGGGCTCGCCGGGCTGGCCGGCCATGGGCAGGACGTCGTCCTCCGGCGGCTCTGGTCCAACGCCCGCGGAGTGCGGGTCGCGCGTCGCCGCGCCTACGTGCCGGGGGACCGCCAGACCAGCGGCATCTTCCCGCTGTGGTCGGTCGCCGACAACCTCACCGTCTCGGCGACCAGGCAGCTCTCCGTCGCCGGTGTCGTGCCGTCGCGTGCGAAGAAGACCCTCGCGGCGGAATGGGTGCAGCGTCTGAGCGTGAAGGGCGGCGCCCGTGCCCCCATCACTTCGCTGTCCGGCGGGAACCAGCAGAAGGTCCTCGTCGCCCGCGCGTTCGCGACCGATGCGCCGCTGGTGCTCCTCGACGACCCGTTCCGCGGCGTCGACGTCACGACCAAGAACGAGCTCTACGCCCTGATGCGGGTCGAGGCATCCCGCGGCCGCGCCATCGTCTGGTACTCCACCGAGAACAGCGAGATGGCCCACTGCGACCGCGTCTACGTCTTCCAGTCCGGCCGCATCGTCAGCGAGCTCGCCGGCGACGAGATCACCGAGGAGCGCATCATCGCCGACTCGTTCGTCGCCGATCACACCACCTCTCAGGAGAACCGATGAGCACCGTCATCCTCTCTCGCCCATCCACCGGGCAGCGCCTGCGCGCGAGCGCGGTGAACGGCTCCCCGGCGCTGCTCGCGCTCATCGCCCTCATCGCGATCTTCGTGATCACCGCGACCCTGCAGCCCGGCATCCTGAGCGTCCCCGGCCTCACCCTCATGCTGATGTCGTCCGTGCCGCTCGTGCTGGCGGCGCAGGCGCAGATGATCATCATGAGCGTCGGCGACATCGACCTCAGCGTCGGCTACCTCGTCGGGCTGGTCACCGTCATCGCGGCGACGCTGTTCATCGACACCCCATGGCTCGGCGCGATCCTCATCGTCGGCATCCTCGTGGTGTACGCGGGCATGGCGTGGGTCGTGCAGAAGCGCGGGGTGCCGTCGATCATCATCACGCTCGGCATGTCGTTCGTCTGGCTGGGCATTGGACTGCAGATCCGACCCACGCCGGGCGGCCAGACGCCGGACTGGCTCTCGGCGATCTCGGCATGGCGGCCCACGTGGTTCCCCGCGCCGGTGATCCTCATCGTGCTGGCCACTCTGATCGGCTGGTTCGTGATGAGGCGCTCGCAGGCGGGAGCCCGCATGCGCGCGCTCGGCTCGCAGGCGGCGACGCTCGAGAAGACGGGCGCCTCGCTCGTCGGCACCCGTGTGCTCGCGTACACGCTCGCCGCGGGACTCCTCGTGCTGTCGGGCCTGATGCTCGCGTCGCAGACGTGGTCGGGCGACATCAACGCGGCGGGCGAGTACACGCTGATGACGATCGCCGCGGTGATCCTCGGCGGCGGGACGTTCTCGGGCGGGCGCGCGCTGCCGATCGGCACGACCCTCGGGGCAGTCACCCTCGGCCTCATCACGGTCCTGCTGAGCCTCATCAACCTCCCGTCCAGCCTCCAGTCCGCCGCGCAGGGCCTGATCGTCATCGCCGTGCTGGCCGGTCGTCTCATCACCGAAAGGTTCGCGCGATGAGTGCTGCATCTTCTTCCATCGACGCCCGCCGCCGTCTGAGCTGGCCTGCCTGGGGCTGGTCGCTGCTGGGCGTGCTGGCGGTCTGGGCCGTCATCGTCGTGGTGCGGCCGGGTTCCGCCCTCGACCCGCTGGCGCAGGCTCTGTCGCTCGCGCCTTTCCTCGTGCTCGTCGCGCTCGGCCAGATGATCGTCATCACCCTCGGCCCCGGCAACATCGACGTGTCGGTCGGGACCGTCATCTCGATGGCCTCCTACGTGTCGGTCGCGGTGGGCGCCCAAGCCGGTCCGCTGGGCGGGCTCGCGGCCGGCGTCGGTGCGGGGCTGCTCGCCGGCGCGGTGAGCGTCGCGGCCATCCTGCTGCTGCGCGTCCCGCCGATCATCGCCACCCTCGCGACCAGCCTCATCGTCACGAGCGTCACGCTGCTGCTCGCCGGCTCGGCGCGCGGGGGAGCGGATGCCGCGCTGCGGGGCTTCGTGAACGCCAAGGTCCTCGGAATCCCGGTCATCGCCCTCGCCGTCGCAGCGCTCACGGTCGTCGTATGGTTCGTGCTGATCCACACACGCCTCGGGATCGCGATCATCGCGGTCGGCCAGAGCCAGCGCGCGGCCGAACGCGCCGGACTCCCCGTGGCCGGGGTCACGGCGACGGCCTATCTCGTGTCCGCCGGCCTCGCCGGTCTCGCCGGCGGCCTCCTCGCCGCGTACATCTCGCCCAGCACCGTGCTCGGCACGTCGTACATGCTCGACTCGATCGCCGTCGTGGTGATCGGCGGAACCCTTATCTCGGGCGGCCGGCCGGTCCCCGTCGGCGCGTGGACCGGTGCGCTGTTCTTCGTGCTGCTGTCGGGCCTGCTGAACCTCGTCGGCTGGTCGGTCGGCGCCCAGAACGTGCTCAAGGGCGTCCTCGTCGTACTGGTCGTCGTGATCGCCTCCGCCGCCACCGGCACCGGACGCTCGACTCTGCGACGACTGCACGACTCACTCGGTCGGCCGAGCGACCCGTCGCCGGCGGCGGCGCAGCAGACGACTGCGCCCGAAGCCGCGACGCCTCAGACCATCACCCAACAGAAGGAGAACATCCATGGCTGATACCGACGACCTCCGCGAGGGCACCGACTACTCGGGCGGCGCCGCGACCCAAGCCGGCTTCCACCTGAAGGGGCAGTCCGGGCAGGACTGGGGATTGCGCGCCCGGCTGTCGCGCGTCTTCGACCCCTCGGACGGCAAGACGGTCATGCTCGCGTTCGACCACGGCTACTTCCAGGGCCCGACATCGGGCCTCGAGCGCCTGGATCGCTCCATCCTTCCGCTGGTGCCGCAGGCCGACGCGCTCATGTGCACGCGCGGCGCGCTGCGCACGACGATTCCCGCCGACAACGGCAAGGGCATCGTGCTGCGCGCCTCGGGCGGCCCGAGCGTCCTGAAGGAGCTGTCCGACGAGGAGCTCGCGGTCTCGATCGACGACGCGGTGCGACTGGATGCCGCGGCCCTGGCCGTGCAGGTCTTCGTGGGCGGCGAGAACGAGACGAAGTCCATCAAGAACATGACGACGCTCGTCGACCAGGGGCAGGCCACCGGCATCCCGGTGCTCGCCGTCACGGCGGTCGGTCGCGACATGGTGCGCGACGCGCGCTACTTCCGCCTCGCGACGCGCATCAGCGCCGAGCTCGGCGCGGCCTTCGTGAAGACGTACTACGTCGAGGAGGGCTTCGAGACCGTGACGAGCGCGTGCCCCGTGCCGATCGTCATCGCCGGCGGCAAGAAGGTCGAAGAGAAGGAGGCGCTGCGCGTCGCGTACCGCGCCATCCAGGAGGGCGCCGCGGGCGTCGACATGGGACGCAACGTGTTCCAGTCCGAGCACCCTTCGGCCATGCTCTCCGCGGTCCGCGGGGTCGTCCACGACGGACTGAACCCTGAGGAGGCGTTCGACCTCTACCAGTCCCTCTCCCACTGACCCCTCCGCGGGCGCCCTTCGGGGCGCCCGCGGCCCCGAAGGATGCAGAATGTCCACGCTTCGTACCTACGCCGCACCCACGTCGGCCGACGTCATCGTCATCGGCGCCGGCATCAACGGTCTCGCCATCGCACGTGAGGCCGCGTGCCGAGGCTTGCACGTCGTCATGATCGACCAGGACGACATCGCCGCACGCACGTCCGCAATCTCGACCCGGCTCATCCACGGCGGTCTCAAGTACCTCGAGCGGCTCGAGCTGCCGCTCGTGTTCGAGTCGATCCGCGAGCGGAACATCCTGCTGCGCACGGCGCCGCACCTCGTGCGCCCCTATCCGATGCTCATCCCCTTCTCGCGCACGGCATCGCGGCCCGGCTGGCTGCTCGCGTGCGGCCTGATGCTGCACGATGTGCTGGCCTTCGGCAAGAAGCTCCCGTGGAACCGCATCGTGTTCTCCAAGCGCCTCCGGCGCGAGTGGCCCTCGGTCGCCGACGGCGGCGTGCGGTGGGGCGGGCTCTTCCACGACGCCCACGTGCCGGTCACGGAGCGCTTCGGCACGGAGCTCGCGATCGACGCGAACCGCCACGGTGCCGACATCCTCACGCATACGCCCGTGGTGTCGCTGCTGCGGGAGCAGGGACGCATCGCCGGAGTCATCTACCGCGATCGCGAGACCGGCGAGGAGCGCGCTCTGCGAGCCCCCATCGTGGTGAACTCCGCGGGCCCATGGGTCGACGCCGTGCTGGACCTCGGTGGTCCCCACGAGCGCCGCATCGGGCCGACGAAGGGCAGCCACCTCGTGGTCGACGCGTTCCCCGGCGCGCCTCACACCTGCATCTTCTTCGAGTCGCCCGACGACCAGCGCCCGATGTTCGTGCTGCCCTGGTGGGACGGCAAGTACATGATCGGCACGACGGATCTGCCGTACGACGGCTCGATCGACGAGATCGTGATCGACGACGACGAGACCGAATACCTGCTCCGGGCCGTCAACCAGCTGATCCCGCAGGCATCGCTGCGCCCCGACGACGTGCTCTGGTCGTTCTCGGGCGTCCGACCGCTGCCGTATGTCGCCGACCTCACCAACCCGGCGTCGGTCAGCCGTGACAGCGAGATCGTGGAACACGACGGCGAGGCTCAGGGACTCATGACGGTGATCGGCGGCAAGTACACCACCCACCGCGCTCTCGGCGAGCAGGTGCTGCGTCGCATCGAGACGGTGCTCGAGCTCGACCACCGGCCCTCGGTGACACGATCCGCGCCGCTGCCCGGTGCTCCGGCGCCGAGCCTCGCGCGCTTCCGCCGCGAGTTCGTCGCCCGCAGCGTGCTGCCCGAGCGCAGCGCGCGTCGCGTCGCGGATGTGTACGGCGCGCTCGCGCGCGGCATCGACGCGCTCGCCGCAGCCGACCCGGCGCTCGCCGAGGTGATCGACGACGAGACGGGCGCCGTCGCCGCCGAGGTCGTCTACGCTGTGCGGGAGGAGGGCGCGGTGACCCTCGAGGACATCCTGATCCGCCGTACCGCCATCGCCCTCAACAGCGACGTCGCTCTCTCGTGCGCGCCGCGCGCGGCCGCGCTACTCGTCGCCCATGCCGGATGGGACGCCGCGCACGCGGACGCCGAGGTGGAGCGCTACCGTGACGCGGTGCGCCGCTTCGCGCCGCGCACGCAGCGGGTGCCGGCGACGGCGGAGTGAGACGGAACACCCCGGGCGACGACCGCCCGAGACAGAACGAGAAGGATCGATGAAGACCTGTGTGATCGGCATCGACGTCGGACTGACGTCGGCCAAGGCAGCCGCCTTCGACGCGGACGGAGTGGAGATCCGCTCCGTCTCGGCTCCCAACCCTCGCGTGGCCGTCTCGCGCGAGTGGCAGGAGATCGGCATGGACGAGCTCTGGGATGTCGTTGCGGACGTGCTGCGCGATCTCACCGGAGAACTCGTGCGTCAAGGCTGGACGATCGCTTCGGTCGGTGCGACGGGGCACGGCAACGGCCTGTACCTCGTGGATGACGAGCTCCGCCCCGTGCGCGCGGCGATCGCCTCGACCGACAGCCGCGCCGAAGGGATCGTCGCGTCGCTCGATGCCGAGACGGTCGAGCGCGTGCGGCTGGTGACAGGATCGATGCCGTGGGCGGCGCAGCCGGGCGTGCTGCTGAGGTGGCTGCACGACAACGAGCCTGAGACGCTGGAACGCGCGCGGTGGGCGCTGACGTGCAAGGACTGGATCACGACGTGTCTGATCGGAGCCCCGAGTGCCGATCTGTCCGACTCGTCGGGGTGCGGCCTGGTGAACCTGCGCAGCCGCGAGTACGAGCCCGAGGTGTTCGAAATGCTCGGCCTGCCGCGCACCTTCATCGACCTGCTGCCGCCGCTCCGCCGCTCGGACGACATCGTCGGCGCGGTGAGCGCGGAAGCGGCCGCGCGGTCCGGCCTTCCCGAGGGAACGGCCGTGGTCGCAGGCTGCATGGACTGCGTCGCGAGCCCGCTCGGCGCGGGGTCCACCGGCCGCGGTGATGTCACGGTGATCGTGGGCACGTGGGCCATCAACAGCGTCGTCGTGCCGGCTGACCGCGAGCCGCCGCGCGTCACGATCAACGCGCTGCTGCCCGATCCCGACCTCATGCTCGCGATGGAGGTCGCGCCGACCTCGGCGGCGAGCATCGAGTGGGCCGCAGCGCTCCTCGGCGCCCGTGCGCAGCGGCCCGTCACGCCCCGCGATCTGCTCGAGGCCGCCCAGTCCGCGCCGCCGCTGGCGGACGGTCTCATCTTCCTTCCGTTCATCCACGGCGCCCCCGAGCACCTCGGCGCCTCGGGCACGTTCCTCGGGATCAAGGGCGGCCACGGCTTCCCTCACGTCGCCCGAGCGGTGTCGGAGGGCATCACGCAGTACCACCGCGTGCAGCTCGAGAAGGTCATGGCTACCGGGACTCACGTGTCCGAGGGCCCGTGGACTCTCGCCGGCGGCGGCGCCAAGAACCCGCAGTGGGCGCAGATGTTCGCCGACATCGTCGGCCACCCGATGCGGCGTCAGCTCGGCACCGAGCTGGGCGCGCGCGGCGTGGCGTCGCTCGCGGCGAGCGGCATCGGCCTCGACATGGAGCGGTGGCGGGTCGATCCCGACCCCGCGCTCGTGGTCTCGCCCGGACCCAGTCGCCCCGCGTACGCGGAGCAGGCGCAGACCTTCGACCGCGTCATCGGGGCCATGACCTCGGTGTGGGAGGTGTACGCGTGAGCCTGGCCCACGGCATCCCTTCGACCGCCGTCGACGAGATCGTCCGCGTGAGTCGCGCGCTCGGCGCGGACCCGGCGTTCGTGCTGCACGGCGGCGGCAACACGTCGATCAAGACGACCGGCGTCGACACCACCGGCGATCCGGTGGACCTCGTCCTCGTCAAGGGCAGCGGGTGGGACCTCGCCACGATCGAGCCCGCCGGCTTCGCACCGCTCCGGCGCCGCCGGCTGCGCGAGCTGCTGCAGCGGGAGTCGATGGACGATCTCACGATGGTCAACGAGCTGCGTCAGGCCTCGATGGACGCGTCCGCGCCCACCGCCTCGATCGAAGCGCTCCTGCACGCGCACCTCCCTGGCCGCGTCGTGCTGCACACGCACGCCGACGCGATCGTCGCGCTGACGAACCGCGACGTCGAGGATGACGACATCAGGCGGGCGCTCGGCGAAGGCGTGGCGGTGCTGCCCTACGTCATGCCCGGCTTCCCGCTCGCGCGTCGCGTCGCCGACGCCGATTCGGCGGGCGTCGACGCGCTCGTGCTGCGCAACCACGGCCTGTTCACGTTCGGAGACGACCCCGAAGCCGTGCTCGCGCGCCATCGCGAACTGGTCGCGCGCGCCACCGAGCTCACCGGAGCGGGGATCGAGACGGATGCCGCGACCCGCCGCTCGTCAGGCACAGACGCGGCGACCGGCTCGGTGCCCGACATCGCCGCGCTGCGACGGGCCGTTGCGGACGCGGCCGGCCGGCCCATGCTCGTGCGGCAGTCGGCGTCGGCGCGGGCCCAGGAGTATGCGCGCCGTGACGGGCTCGAGGCCTCCACGTCTCGCGGCACCGCGACGCCCGAGCACGTGCTCTACACGAAGCGCTCGCCGCTGATCGGGCGCGACGTCGCGGCGTACGCGGAGCGCTATCGCGACTACGTCGATCGGCACCGCGAACGCGTCGCCGGCCCGCTCGCCGAGCTCGATCCCGCCCCGCGGGTCGTGCTCGATGCCGAACTCGGCATGCTTGTCGCCGGCGACACCGTTCGCGACCTCCGCGTCGTCGAGGACGTCGCACTGCACACCATCGACGTGATCGACGCCGCCGACAGGCTGGGCGGCTACCGCTCGCTCGACGAAGCCCGCACCTTCGACATCGAGTACTGGTCACTCGAGCAGGCCAAGCTCGCGGGACGCACCCGCAAGCCGCTGTCCGGCGAGGTCGCGATCGTCACGGGCGCCGCGTCGGGCATCGGCCGGGCGGTCGCCGAGCGACTCCTGGATGACGGCGCCGCAGTGGTCGGGATCGACCTGAACCCCGACATCGTGTCGGTCTCGCGGACGGACGCGTGGCGTGGCGTGGTCGGCGACGTGAGCTCGCCGGACGTGCTCCGCGACGCCGTCGAGCTCGCGGGGCGCGAGTACGGCGGCGTCGACATGGTCGTCATCGCGGCAGGCATCTTCCCACCGAGCCAGCCGATCGCGGAGCTCGATGACGATGTGTGGGACCGCGCCCTCCGCGTCAACGTGACCGCCATGGCACGCCTGCTGCGCGAGGCACATCCGTTCCTCGCGCTCGCCCCGCGCGGCGGCCGCGTCGTGCTGGTCTCGACCAAGAACGTGGCGGCACCCGGCCCCGGCGTCGCGGCGTACTCGGCGAGCAAGGCGGCCGCCGCGCAGCTCGCTCGTGTCGCCGCACTGGAGTGGGCAGGTGACGGCATCAGGGTCAACCAGGTGGAACCGGACGCCGTCTTCGACACCGCGATCTGGACTCCCGAGCTGCTGCGCGCGCGAGCGGCCCACTACGGTCTGACCGAGGAGGAGTACCGCACGCGCAACCTCCTGCACGTCGAGGTGCGAAGTGCGATGGTCGCGGAGGCGGTGGCGACGTTCTGTCAGGGGTTGCCGGCCACGACCGGCGCCCACCTCAGCGTGGACGGGGGCAATGACCGCGTGATCTGACCTGCACACCCCCGGAGGGGCTCAGCCGGTGACGCGGGCTCCCGGGCTCGGTGACGATGCGCAGGGCTCCCCAGTGCTGCTCGAGCACGCCGCGCACCTCCTCGCGACTCACGACCGGACGGGCGGGTGGGGTGTGCGACATTCCTACCGCGACGACAGGCGTGAGGCGCTTCGACGGGCGCAGCAAGGGGGGACGGGCGGCGTCAGGCGGGCTCGGCGAAGCGGCCGACCAGCCTGACGAGCGTCGGCAGGCCCCGGGAGGTCGCGCGGCCACGAGTGATCCGCTCGATCACGGGCGTCGCATTGCCCTCGCCGTCGCGCTCGTTGCGGATCAGCGTCCAGCCCGTGCCGGAGCCGACGATCTCGCAGCGGCGGGACACGGCCTCGTTCACGACGTCGGGGTCGGTCGGGTCGATCGTGCCGCCGCCGTGGAGCGTGAACTCGTGTCGACGGGGATCCGGCGTCGCGCCGTGCGCCTCGACGACCGCGACGAGGCTGTCGAATGGCATCCAGAATGCCTCGCGCTCCAGCCCCGTGCGCGCGGCGATCGACGCCACGACCGTCTCGGTCACGGCGGCAGGGTCGTCGGCTTCGAACACGACCGTGCCGTTGCTCTGGAAGGGCACCGCGTCGCGGCATCCGGCGTCCGCGAACGCGGCCAGGATGTCGGCGGTCGACGGGTGACCGCGCTGACCCTGGTTGACATTTCGCAGGAACGCGACGCAGCGCATGCGTCGACGCTAGCGCGTCGCACGGACAGCACGACCCCGCCGCGGCTGCCGCGGCGGGGTCGTCCCGTCACTCCACGGGCGGGATCGTGAAGCCCGCGATGCGGTCGCCGTCGAGCTCGACGATGGCGTCGGACTCGCCGTTGAAGACGCGGCTGCGCCAGTCGAAGTGGATCCGGACAGTGCTTCCGTCGACGGATGCCGAGAGCATCGTCATGCGCGCCCCTGCGCCGATCGCATCGGAATCGGCCCAGCTGCGCACTCCGGTGTGACCGCGCAGCACGCGACCCCAATCGTCGACGAAGCCGTCCTCGGTGAACGCCTCGACGAACGCGTCGGTGTCAGCGGCATTGACGGCGTCCACGAACGCCCGGACGGGGGCGGGCAGCACCTCTGCGCCGCCGGCGGAAGGGGATTCGGCATCCGTCATCGTCGGTCCTCTCGTGGGATCGGGCCCAGGCTACGCCGCAGCGTGCGGGTCGAGGCGGTTGAGGGTCTCCACCACGCTCGCGTAGTCGCCGCGCGCCTCGCCGTAGCGCAGGAACTTCACGCGCTCGACCTGCACCTCGTTCGCGTCGGGCTCGTCGCGCAGGATCTGCATGACCTCGTCGGCGAACTCGTCGAGCGGCATCGCGAAGGGGCTCTGGCGCTGCCCGGCCATGAGGTCGGTGGCGACCGACGGCGGCTCGAGCTCGACGACGCGTACCGACGTGCCCGCCAGCTGCAGCCGGATCGACTCGCTCAGCATGTGGATCGCGGCCTTGGTCGCGTTGTAGGTCGGCGTCACACGCAGCGGCGCGAACGCGAGGCCCGACGAGACCGTCATGATCGTGGCGTCCGGCTGCGACCGCAGCTGCTCGATGAACGCGCCGATGAGGCGGATCGGTCCGAGGAGGTTGGTCGTCACCGTCGCCTCAGCGGTCTCGACGAAGCCCTGCGGGGTCGTCCAGTCCTCGACGCGCATGATGCCCGCCATCGTCACGAGCACGTTGAGCTCGGGGTGGCGCTCTGACACCAGTGACGCGGCTGCGGCGATGGATGCGGCATCCGTCGTGTCGATCTCGACCGTGTCGATTCCCGGATGCCGCGCCGCGATGTCGTCGAGCAGCTCACGCCGGCGCCCGCCGACGATGACGGTGTTGCCGGCTTCGTGCAGACGCTCGGCGAGGGCCAGGCCGATGCCGCTGGTCGCGCCAGGGATGAAGATGGTGTTTCCGTTGATTCGCATGCTTCGAGTGTTCGGTCATCGCGAGCGGCGTGGCAGAGAGCGCTTATCGGGGGAGCGGGAGTCCCTGGATGCCCCGGCCCGGCGCGCGCATGATGGATCCATGGATCGCGAAGCGCTCGCCGAGTTCCTCCGCAGCCGCCGCGAAGGGCTGCAGCCGGCCGACGTCGGGCTGACTGCCGGCGTTCGTCGGCGTGCCCCGGGACTGCGGCGCGAGGAGGTGGCGCAGCTCGCGCTGATGTCGACCGACTACTACACGCGACTCGAGCAGCAGCGCGGACCGCAGCCGAGCACGCAGATGCTCGCGTCGCTCGCCCGGGCCCTGCGGCTCACCGCCGACGAGCGCGACTACCTGTACCGGATGGCGGGGCACGCGGTCCCCGACCGCCTCGGGTCGACGGGCCATGTCGCACCGCCGCTGCAGCGCGTGTTCGACCGCCTCTCCGACACGCCCGCGCTCGTCATCTCGGCGCTCGGCGAGACGCTCGTGCAGAACGCGCTCGCCGTCGCGCTGCTCGGCGACCACGTCGGCGCGACCGGCTGGGACCGCTACGAGCCGTGGCGCTGGTTCGTGCACCCTGAGTCCGAGCGCGCCCACTACCCCGAGAACGACCACCCCCGGCACAGCCGCGCGCTCGTCGCCGGACTCCGGGCGGCGTACGGGACGCTGGGGCCGTCGTCGCAGGCGGGGGAGCTCGTGGCGGAGCTCCTGCGGCGAAGCCCCGAGTTCGGCGACCTGTGGGAGCGGCAGGAGGTCGCGCAGCGGTTCGCCGACCACAAGGTGCTGATCCATCCCGAGGTCGGCGAGATCGAGATCGACTGCCAGGTGCTCTTCACCGAGGACCGGTCGCAGGCGCTCCTCGTGCTCACCCCCGAGCCGCGCAGCGAGGCCGAGGAGAAGATCCGGCTGCTCGGAGTGCTGGGCGTTCAGCAGTTCTCGGACAGCGGGCGCTGAGTCGCGGGAACGTCAGGCCACGGTCTCGTCGATCGCCCTCCCCACGACCCCGATCACGGGCCACGCGCCTGTGGGCGCGGGCGCACACCGCGCGCCAGTCTGCGGTTACCACTGCGGGTGTGGAGAAGTCAAGGGTCACGGGAGAATCCGCGCCGGTTCCTAGGCTGGCAGCGCAGGAAACACACACAACGCGAGACGGTAGAGGATCGGCGGTCGGGTCGCCGTACAGACTCCCGTGGTCGCGCGATGGTCCCGGTGGGAGGGCTACCCACCGGGACCATCACTCTGCGCCGGTCGTGTTCAGCATTCGGACAGACGACCGATCTGCGGACCCGTGTGATCCGATGAAACTCGAAGCAATGTCGGAGGGCCGCCGTACTCTGTAGTCATGTCGATCGACGCCGTTCCCGAGGTCCCGGTGCCCGATGCGCTGGACCTCGTGGTCGAGGTCGCCGACATGATGTCGGTCTTCGCGGCGCAGCGACTGGCGCGCGTGGACGCGATGCGCCGCGAAGCGCTGGAGGATGCCGCACGGCATGGCCGCGAGCTGACCGATGTGATCGAGCGAGGCCTACGCCTCGAACTCGCAGCCGCGTTGCGGATCACCGAGCACGCCGCCGGGGATCTGATCTGCCAGGCCGAGGCGCTGGTGCACCGCTACCCGACGGTGTTGGCATCACTGGGGCGGGCCGCGATGACCGAGCGTCACGCCGAGATCCTGGTGAACGGCCTGGACGAGGTGGAGCCCGAACTGCGCGACGCGTTGCTGCCGCAAGCGGTGGAGCTGGCCGAGACACACCAGGTCGGCACCTTTCGTCGTGCGTTGCGCATGCTCGTCGACCGGGCGCGGTCCGTCACTCTGGCTGAACGTCACGAGGCGGCTCTCGCGCAACGGCGAGCCGTGATCGAACAGGTGGACGACGCAATGGCTTGGGTGAGCCTCTTCGTACCCGCTGTCGAGGCACGCGCGATTCATGCGCGTGCGACCGCGATGGCGAAGGCGATCGTCGCTCAGGAAGGCGAGACTCGCACGCTCGCCCAAGTGCGCGCCGACGTCATGTGCGATCTCCTCATCGAGGGGCGCACCGATCTGCAGCCCGACGAGGTGCGCGGCATCCGGGCCACGGTTGCGGTGACCGTCCCGGCACTTGCGCTCCTCGCAGAGGACGATGCCGAGCGCGCCAGGGCCGGGCTCGACCCGGCGGTGGTCGAGGGCATCGGGCCGATCCCGCTCCAGCGGGCGCGCGAGCTGTGCGGCGGAGCAGACGGTTGGATGCGGATCCTCATCCATCCCGAGACGGGAGCGGTGCTGTCGGTCGGCCGCGATCTCTACCGGACTCCGCCGTCGCTCCGGCGGATCGTCATGTGGCGGGCCGATCGATGCATGGGGCCAGGCTGCGGTATGCCGGCCTCGCGGTGCGAGATCGACCACACCCTCGCGTGGGAAGACGGCGGGACCACGTCGCTCGGCAACCTGGCGCCGATCTGCCGAGGGCATCACCGTGTGAAACATCACGGTGGGTGGCAGGTGAGACAAGTGCCCGGCAGCGGGGGCGCCCTGGAGTGGACGTCCCCGGCAGGCAGACAGTACGTGGTACAACCCGAACGACGGGTACCGGTGTTCCGTCCATCGCTGGATGGGGACGCCCCGTTCTGATGCGGTCGGTGCCGGCCCGGCGCCCCGGCTGATGCGGTGGTCTCGGCTCGATCCACCGCAAGCCCCTTGCCCCTCCGACGTCGCGTGGCAGACGCTCGACGCATGACGACTCTCATGACCGAACTGCTGCGACTCGAACAGGCCGGGTGGACGTCGTTGTGCGACGGCTCCGGCGACGCCTTCTACGGACGACTGATGACGGATGACGGGATGATGCTCCTCGCCGATGGTTCCGCGCTGAACCGTGACGCGGTCGTGGAGTCCCTGCGCGACGCGCCCGCGTGGAGCAGCTACGAGATCAGTGAGGAGCGGCTCATCGCCTTGGGAGCGGACGCCGCCGCGCTGGTCTACACCGGTCGGGCGTTCCGTGCCGCCGGCGGTCCCGCGTTCGTCGCCCTCATGTCGAGCGTGTACGTCCGTGACAGCAGCGGCTGGCGTCTCGCGCTGTACCAGCAGACGCCGGTCCCCGAGGCGGAGTAGACGGGAGCGTCACTCCGCCTCGGCGATCGTCGAGTCGCTCAGTACCAGCCGACCGACTGCGAGTGACCCCACGCGCCGCACGGCGAGCCGTAGCGACCCGAGATGTACCCGAGGCCCCACGCGATCTGCGTCGCAGGGTTGGTCTGCCAGTCGGCGCCGGCCGTCGACATCTTGCTGCCGGGCAGGGCCTGCGGGATGCCGAACGCACCGCTCGAGCGGTTGTACGCCTGGTAGTTCCAGCCGGACTCCTTGTCCCACAGCGACACGAGGCACGCGAACTGATCGTCGCCCCAGCCGTAGCCGCCGATCATGCCTCGTGCCGTCGCCTGGGCGTCGGCGGGGCTCGTGCCGCCCACAGCACCACCCGTCGCGTACACCGGGTTCGGCGCGGAAGGGCGTGCGCTCGCCTTCTTCGCCGCCTCGGCCGCTGCGGCCGCTGCGGCCTCCGCCTCGCGGCGGGCCTTCTCCTCGGCCTCCTGCTGGGCCTTCAGCGCGATCGCGGCGTCGAGCTTGCCGCGCAGTCCGCTGACCTGCTCGCTGACGGCGGCGGTCTCTGTCGTCACGACTTCTGCGTAGTCCGCCACGTACGCGGCGGGGAGGTTCTCGGCACGGTCGAGCCCCTGCAGGGCGACCTCGAGCGCAGCCGTGTCGACCGTGACGACGGGCACGCCGATGTCGAGGCCCGACGCCGTGATGTCGGCCGTCACGGTCTGTGCGGCGCTGATCGCGGCATCCGCCGCGGCGCGCACGTCCTCCGGCGCGGCGGGTGCGTCTGACTCCTCGGCTTGCGCGGCCGGCGTCTGCACGGGCGTCGTGTACGACGCGAGCGCAAAGCCGCTGAGCCGCTCGGTGGAAGCCGCCGATGCCTCGGCCTGCGCCGTCGGCGCGGCCGTGGTGAAGCTCGCCGCCGCCAGGATGCCGACGGCGAGCGTCGAGGCGATCAGGACAGGGCGGCGGCGGAGGCGGCGTTCGGCGCGGCGGAGCGAGCGACGCGAGGGCAGGATGGACGACTGGGTGCGCATGAATAGACCGGGTTCCGTATCGACGAGGCGCCGTCGCGGCGCGCTGTACCCGTTCGGGCGGGCACAAGTCCCCGAGTCTGGTAGCCCTGTCTGGGCGCTTCCGGTGCGTTACCTGAACGTTACATGGGAGCGGTGGACGCCAACGCGCCCGCGAAAAGGCCAGATCACGGGGCTGCGTGCCCAGCGACATCGCTTGCCGCGCCGCGTTACGCTGGCGACGTGCACCGCATCTTCACCACGAGCTTCGCCGCCGTCTACCCGCTCTACGTGACGAAGGTGGAGCGCAAGGGACGCACGACCGCAGAGCTCGACCGCGCAATCGAGTGGCTCACCGGGTTCGACGATGCCGAGCTGCGACGCCACCTCGACGAGCACACCACGTTCGAGGACTTCTTCGCCGACGCGAAGCTCAACCCGAACGCATCGCTCATCACCGGCGTCGTCTGCGGCATGCGCGTCGAGAGCATCGAAGACCCGCTCATGCAGAAGATCCGCTATCTCGACAAGCTCGTCGACGAGCTCGCGAAGGGCAGGCCCATGGAGAAGGTGCTCCGGAGCGCGTAGCCGCTCCCGAACTACGATCGAAGCACCGCCCGCCCCACCCGGAGGAGACTCGTCCGTGCCCGAAGCGCCCGCGCCCGCAGCATCCGTCACCGCCACGGCCGCGCTCGCGCACGCCGAGGATCTCGCCGCATTCGTCGCAGCGTCGCCGTCGAGCTTCCACGCGGCGGCCGAGGTCGCACGGCGTCTCGAAGCCGCCGGGTTCACCCGCCTGGATGAAGGGGAATCGTGGTCAGCACCGGCCGCCGGGCGGTTCGTGGTCGTGCGCGACGGCGCCGCGATCGCGTGGGTCGTGCCCGCGACGGCGACCGCCGCGACAGGCGTGCGCATCTTCGGCGCCCACAGCGACTCACCGGGCTTCAAGCTCAAGCCCAAGCCGACGACCGGTCGACTGGGCTGGCTGCAGGCCGGGGTCGAGATCTACGGCGGCCCGCTGCTGAACTCGTGGCTCGACCGCGAGCTGCGCCTCGCCGGACGCCTCGCGCTCGACGACGGAACGACGGTGCTCACGGCGACCGGACCGCTGCTGCGCCTGCCGCAGCTCGCGATCCACCTCGACCGCGACGCCAACGACCACCTCGCGCTCGACAAGCAGTCGCAGACGCAGCCGGTGTGGGGCCTCGGCCAGGCCGATTCCGCGGACATCCTCGGCGAGCTCGCCCGCGAGGCGGGGGTGGATCCCGCGCGCATCCGCGGCTACGACATCGTCACCGCCGACGCCGCCCGCGGTGCGACCTTCGGCCTCGACGACGTGTTCTTCGCATCGGGCCGCCTCGACGACCTCGCCTCGGTGCACGCGGGCGTCGTCGCACTCGAGCGTGCTTCCGCCGACCTCGACGCCGACCACATCGCGATGCTCGCGGTGTTCGACCACGAAGAGGTCGGCTCCGGCACCCGGTCAGGCGCGGCAGGACCCTTCCTCTCCGACGTGCTCGAACGCGTCTGGATGTCGCTCGGCGCCGACCGCGAGCAGCAGCTGCGTTCGCTCGCCGCGTCGTGGTGCGTCTCGAGCGACGTCGGCCACTCCGTCCACCCCAACTACGCCGAGAAGCACGATCCGGTCGTGCAGCCCGTGCTCGGGTCGGGTCCGATCCTCAAGATCAACGCGAACCAGCGCTACGCGACGGATGCCGCGGGCGCTGCCGCCTGGAACGCCTGGTGCTCCGCCGCCGGCGTCACGAGTCAGGAGTTCGTCTCGAACAACTCCGTGCCGTGCGGCTCGACGATCGGACCGATCACCGCGACCCGTCTCGGGATCCGCACCGTGGACGTCGGCATCCCGATCCTGTCGATGCACTCCGCGCGTGAGCTCGCCGGCGTCAGCGACCTGTGGGACCTCGCACGGGTCGCCGAGGTGTACTTCCGCGGCTGAGGAGGTCTGGCACCATCGCGACCCCGTGTCGGCGGGCGGGCGTACCCTGAACGGATGCCGGTGCCTTCCTCCTCGCCGACACACCGCCTCCTCAGCGCGCGGTCGCAACTGGTCGCGCTCGCCGAAGCGGCGGCGGCTGCACGGGGGAGTGATGGATTCCCGGCGTTCGCCGGCGTGCCGACGCCCGCGGACTCCCGCCCGGCCGCGGTGCTGATCCTGTTCGGTGTGCTCGACTCGCTGCCGAGCGACCACGACGCGCAGTCCCGCGCCGTCTCGCGCGACCTCGACGTGCTGATGCTGGCTCGCGCCACGACGCTCCGCTCGCATCCCGGCCAGGTCGCCTTCCCCGGAGGTCGTGTCGACCCCGGCGACGACGGACCCGTGTCGGCCGCCCTCCGCGAAGCGCGCGAAGAGACGGGACTCGACACCGCCGGCGTCGACGTGCTCGGCACGCTCGAGAACATCCCTCTGGTGTATTCGCAGCACCTCGTGACTCCGGTGCTCGCGTGGTGGCGGCATCCGTCGCCCGTCCGCGTGGTCGACGAGGCCGAGTCCGCCGCGGTGTTCCGCGCGCCGGTCGCCGATCTCCTCGACCCTGCGAACCGCGGCTCGACGGTGATCCGCCGCGACGGCCAGGAATGGAGAGGGCCCGGGTTCCTCGTGCGGCACGCGAGCGGTGAGCACCTCGTGTGGGGCTTCACCGGCATGGTGCTCGACGGGCTGTTCGACCGCCTCGGCTGGACCGAGCCGTGGGATCCCGATCGCGAGATCCCGCTCGACCTGCCCGAGTGACCCGTGACGCGGCTGGGTGCCGCCGCGTCACGGCAGGATGGAACACATGCCTTCTGTCGATGACATCGTCCCCGCTGACCGTCGCCATCTGCTCGACCTCCCCGTCTACGGCCACCTCGGAACCATCCGTCCGAACGACACCGTGCAGGTCAACCCGATGTGGTTCGAGTTCGACGGCGAGCACATCCGGTTCACGCACACCAACTACCGCCAGAAGTACCGCAACCTGCAGCACAACCCGTCGATGTCGCTGTCGATCCTCGACCCCGGCAACCCGTTCCACTATCTCGAGGTCGCGGGACGCCTCGTCGACGAGATCCTCGACCCGGAGGGCGCGTTCTACGTGCGACTGCAGAACCGGTACGGCAACCCCAGCTCGACGCCTCCGCGCGACAAGGCCGACCGCGTGATCCTCGTGATGTCGATCGAACGCGCGACGAAGCAGTAGGCCTCAGCCGTAGCGGTAGTGCTGCGCGCTCGCGTTGACCCATCCGGCGAAGCGCCGGGCCTCGGCATCATCTCCCGGCGGTACGGGCGCCACCCACACCTGCGGCCCCGCGATCACGAGGTGGAGCGCGCTCCGCGCGATCGCGCGGTTCAGCGTGCGCGGAGTGACCGGTCCGCCCGGTCCGAACAGGCGTCGCTCGACCGCGGTGCGCGTGAAGTCCGGGCGCCGGAGCAGCGCATCGCCCGTGTCGACGGATGCCGCGACCTCGCCGACCGGCTGGCTCAGGTCGCCGAAGTGGATCCAGCGGCCGTCGATGACGACGCCCGAGAGCTGCTGCTCCTGGCCGCTGTAGCGGACCGCGCTCGTCCAGCGCCGTCCGTCCCACCATCGCCGCCGCCCGCGATGGTCGTCGTACCAGCCGGGCCCCGCCGTGCCCGCGGCGGCGGGGCCGGCATCCGTCCGCAGTTCGGTGCGGGGATCACGCAGGTCGACGAACTGCTCGGTCCAGCGCGAGCCGTCCCACCAGCGCTGCTTGCCGGTGCCGTCGTCGTACCACCCGGGTGGCGGCTGATCGGCCACGGTCAGCCCGCGTACCAGCCGCTCGGACCGATCCCGGATCCGATCCGGGGAACGTACTGGTCGAAGTACACGCGCGCGACGAGCTCGCGGCGGCTCGCGACCCCGGCCTTGTCGAAGATCGACTTGAGGTGGTCCTGAACGGTGTAGGGCGACAGATGCAGCTCGGCCGCGATCTCGCGGGTGTCGGCGCCGCGCAGCACGATCGCCACGACGTCACGCTCGCGCATGGTGAGCTCGAACGCCGCCGCGACGAGGTCGATCACCTCCTGCGGCCGCGCCTCCTCGATCGTCACCACGACGTCACCGGCGCGCTCGCCGGCGCCGCCGAGCGGCGAGGCATGCAGCACGAGCCACACGCCGTCGTCCGTGCGGGCGCGGATCCGCGGCATCCGCTCGATCTCTCCTCGTGCGTAGCGGCGCGCACCGCTGACGAGCGCCTGCACCGACGTCAGCGGATCACCCATGCCCGGCGCCGAGGCCATCTGCGCGAGGTGCGCCTGTGCGCCCGGCGTCGACTGCACGATGCGGTCGTGCGCATCGAACACGATCACGGCCGGACCCGACTGGGAGGCGGCATCCGTCCTGTCGAGCTGGGCGAGCAGCCCGGTGCGGAAGCCACGGGTGAACGCGGGCGCCACCGCGGAGAGGAAGTCGAGCTCGTCGACACCGAACGCCGGATCGTCGTCGCCGCGGAACAGCGAGATGTGCCCCCACGCGCCGTTGCGGTCGCTGAAGACGACGCGCGCCTCGTCGCGGAAGTCGAAGTGCGGCACGAGGAGTTCCGACATGCGCACCGAGCGGTCCAGCACGCCGCGCGTGACGCGATGCACGCCGATCGCGATCTGACCTGCTGCGACCATCGCCGTGATCGACGTCGGGTCGTCGCTGCCGTACTCGATCTGCGACCACGCGATGTCTCGCTCGTTGCGGCCGTCGAGCTCGCCGAGCTTGCGTGCACTCGACACCATCGTCGTCGCCGGATCCAGCGTCGAGATGCACGCGGCGACGAACGGCACGACGTTCTGCAGCGTGGCGGCCGCCTCATCCATGAAGCTGTGCAGCGGCAGTCCGGCGCGCGAGATCACGTCGATGTCGCTGCGCGCGCGACCGACCGCCAGTGCCGAGGCCATGGCATCAGTGTGCTCCTGCCGCGCCGTCCGCCGCTATCCCAGGTATCTGGGAGGGCCGGAATCCCTCATGACCTGGGATGGTCTCCCGCGCCGACACCGGCCAGAGTGACGGAGGCCCATTCGACTCAGAACCAGGAGCCCCCATGACTCTCTCCGACATCACCACCACGACCGACGAGCGTGCTGCCTCGCTGCGGGCGGCCCTCGGCGACCGCGTCCTCCTCGCCGGCGACGCGGGCTACGACCCGGCGCGCGTGCCGTGGAACGTCGCCGTCGACCAGCGTCCGTTCGCCGTCGTCCGCCCCGAGACCGCTGAAGAGGTCGTCGAGGCCGTGCGTGCGGCTGTGGCATCCGGACTCCGCGTCGCGCCGCAGTCCACCGGCCACGCCGCGCTCGCGCTCGCCGACACCGACCTGTCGGACGTCGTGCTCATCTCGCTCGCGGGGCTCCGCGGCGTGACCGTCGACCCCGCCACCCGCACGGCACGCGTGCTCGGCGGGTCCCTCTGGAACGATGTCGTCGAAGCGGCGGCCCCGCACGGGCTGACCGCGCTCCACGGCAGCGCGGGCGACGTCTCGGTCGCCGGCTACGCCCTGAGCGGCGGACTGTCGTTCTACGCCCGCACGCACGGACTCGCCGTCAACACCGTGCGTGCCGTGCAGCTGGTCACCGCCGACGGCAGCCTCGTGCGCGCCAGCGCAGACGAGAACGCCGACCTGTTCTGGGCGGCGCGCGGGGGGTCGGGCGCCTTCGGCGTCGTCGTGTCGCTCGAGCTCGACCTGCTGCCCTACGCCGACGTGTTCGCGGGCATGCTGCTGTGGGACGCATCGCGTGCCGCGGACGTCTCGCACGCGTGGGCGGCGTGGACCGCCACGGCGCCCGAGTCGGCGACGACGACCCTGCGCATCATGAACTTCCCGCCGATGCCCGAGCTGCCCCCGTTCCTGTCGGGCCGCTCGGTCGTCGTGATCGACGGAGCCATCCTCGAGACGGATGCCGCGGCATCCGCCCTTCTCGAGCCGCTCCGTGCGCTCGCACCCGAGATGGACACGTTCGCGCGCATCCCGGCCGCTGGCCTCGTCGCGGTGCACATGGACCCGCCCGGACCGACCCCGGCGGTCACGGCGCACTCCGTGCTGGCCGAACTCCCGCCCGCAGCCGTCGACGGGTTCCTGGCGGCAGGAGCAACGCCGGGGGTCTTCTTCGCCGAGCTGCGTCATCTCGGCGGTGCGATCGGGCGGCGTCCCGAGCACGCCGGCGCCGTCGGCTCGGCCACGGGGGCGTACCTCGCCCACACCGTGGCGATGGTGCCGGTTCCCGAGGCGATGCCGGGCGCGGATGCCGCGGTCAAGGCAGGTCTTGCTGCTTTCGAGCCATGGGAGGCGGGCAACCTGCTGCTCACCTTCATCGACGGTGCCGGCGCGGACCGCACCGCCGGTTTCGGCGAGGCGGCGGGGCGCCTGCGTGAACTCAAGCGCCGGTTCGACCCGAGCGACACCTTCGCGGCGGCGCAGGCGCTCTGACCGTCAGCCGCGCGACTCGTGCGCGGCGATCGCGAGCTGCACGCGGTTATCGAGGCCCAGCTTCGACAGCGCGCTCGAGATATGCGCCTTGACGCTCCCCACCGACAGGTAGAGCCGCTCGGCGATCTCGGCGTTGCCGAGCCCGTCTGCTACGGCGAGCGCCACCTCGCGCTCGCGCTCGCTCAGCCCCGCGAGCGAGTCCTTCGGAGGGGCCGGGACCCCGCCGGCGACCTGCTCTATGAGCTGCTTCAGCACGGCCGGCGACACCGCCGCCTCGCCGGTCGAGGCGGCATGGATCGCCGAGATGATGCGGTCCGGCGGCGTGTGCTTCAGCAGGAATCCGGAGGCTCCGGCCCGGAGCGCGTCGAGCACGACGGGCTCCGCTCCGAACGTGGTGAGCATGATGACCGCGGGGTGCGGGCCGGGACCGGCGCGCAGGTCACGCAGCGCGGCGATGCCGTCGAGGCGCGGCATCCGGATATCCATCAGCACGACATCAGGACGAGTGTCCGCGACCTGGACCGCGACCTCATCGCCGTCGGACGCCTCGGCGACGACGTCGATGCCCGGGTCGCCGGCGAGCAGCATGCGCAGGCCCGCGAGCACGAGCGGGTCGTCGTCGACGAGGAGGACGCGGACCGTCATGAGGCTCCTGTCGGCAGCTCGGCGCGCAGCACGAACTCGCCGCCCCGGATCGTCGTGTCGAACCACCCGCCGTCGAGTCGCACCCGCTCGTGGAGGCCGACCAGCCCGTTGCCGTCGCGCGGCAGATCGTGGATGGTCACGCCGGGAGGCACCGGGTTCGACGCCATCACCGTCACCTGGGAGCGGTCCTGCGTGAGCCGCACCGTCACCGGAGCATGCGGCGCGTGCTTGCGCGCGTTCGTGAGGGCCTCCTGCACGACCCGGTAGACCGTCCGCTGCGTCGTGTCGCGCAAGCGGTCGGCGCGCACGTCGTTGATGAACTGCACACGCTGCCCCGCGGCGACGGCGGCGTCGATCAGACGGGGCAGATCCGTCAGGCGCGGCTGGGGCGCGCCGGTGGCGAGCTCGTCGTCGCTGCGCAGAAGCCCGAGCAGCTCGCGGAGGTCCTCGACGGCGGCCTGCGCGTTCTCGCGGATGACGCGCGCCGCGTCCCGCAACTCTGCCGGCGTGGGAGCGGCGGGCGACGTCGCGCGAAACTCCAGCGCGCCCGCGTGCATCGACAGCAGCGAGATGCGGTGGGCGAGCACGTCGTGCATCTCGCGGGCGATGCGCTGGCGCTCGTCTCGGCGGATGGTCGCGAGGCGCTCCTCGTACCGCTCGCGGTCGCGGGCGGCCGACGCCCGCAGACCCACGATCAGCTGCCGGCGCGCACGGCCCAGCAGTCCGATGCAGACGCACAGCGCGTAGAGCAGTGGGATCAGCGCAACCCACACCTGCCACGGCATCCCCGGCAGCGGCAGGAAGAGGTGGTACGGCAGAGCGGTCAGGATGTGCACGGCCGTGACGATGAGCGCGGCGCCGATCGGCGCGAGCAGTCCCATGCGGTACACCGACACCAGAGCGCCCGCACCCGCTGCGATCGCGAGTGCGCCCGGCACGACCATGAGCAGGCCGATCGCGAGCGGGTAGCGGCGGGTCCACCAGACCGATGCCGTCGCGATCGCACCGAGGGCGAGATCCCACGTCCGCCACCAGTCCGGCAGCTGGGGGTTCGTCGCGGGGACCGCGACCTGGATCCACAGGAGAACCGCGATCCCGAACAGAACCGAGTCGGTCACCCACTCCAGTTTCGTCCGCCCCACCGCGGGAGACAGCACGGCGGCCGACCGGCGCCATGCGGGCGCCGGCGCCTCGGTCGTGGCGGACATGCCTCGATGATACGAACCGCCGCAGCCGCGGCATCCGTGCGGCGTTCATCGCTGGCCGATCGGCCACGGATCGTGGCCGATCGGCGGTGGCGGCGGGCGGCAGCCGCCGATGGAGTGGAGGCATGCCACTCATCGAAGACAACTCGCCGTCGCCCGACGTCCCCGCGCTCGAGCTGCGCGCGCTGCGTCGCGACTTCGGAGACAAGACCGCCGTCGACGACATCGACCTCCAGGTGCCGATGGGATCGTTCTTCGGCCTCGTCGGGCCCAACGGCGCCGGCAAGACCACCGCCCTGTCGATGGCGGTCGGGCTCCTGCGACCCTCGTCGGGACACGCGTTCGTGCAGGGCATCGACGTGTGGGCCGATCCGGTCGAGGCCAAGCGACGCCTCGGAGTCCTGCCCGACGGGCTCGCGCTGCCCGAACGCCTCACCGGCGGCGAGCTGCTGACCTACTGGGGCCGGTTCCGCGGCATGCCGAGCGACATCGTGGCCTCGCGCAGCGCCGAGCTGCTGCGCATCCTCGAGCTCGACGAGGCCGAGAGCCTGGGAACGCTCGTCGGCGAGTACTCCACGGGCATGCGCAAGAAGATCGGGCTCGCGACCGCGCTCCTACACACGCCGAAGGTGCTCGTGCTCGACGAGCCGTACGAGGCGGTCGACCCGGTCAGCGCGCGCGTGCTGACGCGGATCCTGCGCCGCTTCACCGAGACCGGGGGCTCGGTGATCATCTCGAGCCATGTCATGGCGCTCGTCGAGCAGCTGTGCGATCGCGTCGCGATCGTCGCGCAGGGCCGGGTCGCCGCACAGGGGACCCTCGACGAGGTGCGCGCGGGTGCGAGCCTCGAGGACCGCTTCGTGGAGCTCGTCGGGGCGCCCGACGTCGACGAGGAGGAGCTGGCATGGATCGGGGGCTGATCTCGCTCAAGTTCGCGATGCTGCGCAACACCTCCGCGGGGCTGCGCAAGGTCGGGTGGGTCATCGGCGGGGCGCTCGTGCTCGCCACGTGGGCGGGTGTCGCGGTCGCCCCCGATGCGGCGGTACGCCACTCGGTGCTGACGCTCGTCTTCGCCATGTGGCTCGTCGGCGCCCTCGTCGGTCCGGTGCTCATGAGCGGCGCAGGGGTCGTCCGCGCCGACTACTTCGCGCTCCTCCCGGTCTCGCGCTCGGCCCTGGGCCGAGGGCTGCTCGCGACGGTGTTCGTGGGCGTCGCCGCCGCGTATGTCCTGGTGGCGCTGCTGGCGAACGTGTGGCACACCGCGGCGCTCGGTGCCGTCGCGGTGGCGGTCGCGGTCCTGGGAGCGGTGCTCACGTGGGTGTTCGTCATCGCGATGTCGCGGCTCGTCTACGGCGCGCTGGGGGCCGCGATGCGCACGAGGCTCGGCATCGAGATCGCCGGCGTGCAATGGGGCCTGTTCTTCGCCGCCATGTTCGCAGGGTGGATGGTCGTCTCGGTCGCCTTCCAGTCCATCCCGCAGCTGCTGCGGGAAGGTCTGCCGGCCGGGCCCATCACCACCGTGCTCGACGCGATCCCGACCTCATGGTCGGTGCTCGCGGCGGAGGCGGCCGGACAGGGAGACGTCGCACGCGCGGCTCTGCTGCTGCTGGCGCTGCTCGCGCTCGATGCCGTCGTCATCGCTGCCGCCCTCCCGCTGCTCGTGCCGCGCGAACAGCGCACGCAGCGCCGCCGGGGCCGCGCCCGATCGGCGGGACTCGTCGCCGGCGGGGGCATCCTTCCCGCGACGCCCACGGGCGCCGTGGTCATGAAGGAGCTGCGCCAGTGGCGCCGAGACGCATGGCGGGCCCTCGAATCGAGCACGGCCGTGTGGTCGGGCATCGCGATCGGCGTGTTCGCGCTCCTCGGCGGGTACACGGCTCCCGTCGCCGCCTTCTCGGGTGTGATCGTCGCAGTGATGGTGTCGCTGGCCGGGTGCAACCTCTACGGCCAGGACGGCTCCGCGGTGTGGCAGAACGTGGTCGGACAGAGCCCATGGTCGGTGCGGGCGGACGTCCGCGGACGCCAGTGGGCGATGGTGCTCGTGTTCCTGCCGCGCGCGCTCGTCGTGTCGGCCATCTTCGTGGTGCTCGCGCAGGCGTGGTGGTCGATCCCGTTCGTCGTGGCGGCGCTGCCCGCCACGGTCGGTGCGGCGTGCGGCGCCGCGATCCTCACCTCCGCGATCGGCGTCTCGCCCGGTGTCGACCCGCGTCGCCGCGTGGGCCCGAACGACGCCAACGGCAACATCAGCATCCACGTGTGGGTCGCACTCATCCTCACCGCGATCGGCGTGCTGCCCACGGTCGGCATGATCCTCTGGACCGCCGCTGCGCCGTCGGCCTGGACCATCGGGCTCACCGCCGTCGTCGGCATCCTCAACGGCTTCGCGGCGGCCTGGCTGCTGGGGCGGATCGCGATCGGGTACCTCGACGGGGCGATGGTCGACGTCTTCAGCCGCATCCGCTACGCGCGGGTCTTCCGCGAGACGAGTGGGGGAGTGCTCGACGGCATCGCCGCCGCGACCCTCAAGGGCGAGCTGCAGGCTGCCGAGGCCAAGCAGAAGGAGCGCGACAGGAAGCTCGCGAAGGCGCGGGGAGCCGGCATCTCCGGATAGCATCGTCCGGTGCAGCGAAGGACTCCGCCCGAGCCGTTCCACCCCGACCTGAGGGCCGCGCGGTGGCTGCCACTGGTGAGCGCCGGACCGCGGACGCTGTGGATGTTCCGCCTGAGCCCGCCGCGCATGCGGCCCGACCCGGGCATCGACGTGACGACGGTGCCGTTCGCGGGCCCGGCAGGCGCGATGCCGTACCGGGTGTTCCGGCCCGTGCGGTCGGATCGCGCACCGGTCCCTGCCCTGCTGTGGATCCACGGCGGCGGCCTCATCCTCGGGACGCCGGAGCAGGACGACGTGAGCAACCTCACGCTCTCGCGCGAGCTGGGGATCGCTGTGTTCTCGGCCGCGTACCGCCTTGCGCCCGATCACCCCGCGCCGGCGGCGCTCGACGACCTCGTCGCCGGCTTCCGCGAACTGGTCGCCCGCGCCGACGAGTTCGGCATCGACCCCGGGCGCATCGCGATCGGCGGCGCGAGCGCGGGCGGCGGCCTCGCGGCGGCACTCGCGCAGCGGCTCCTCGACGAGGGCGGGCCTCAGCCCGTCTTCCAGCTGCTCGTCTACCCGATGCTCGACGATCGCACCGCCCTGCGCGACGACGTCGACGCGCGCCATATGCGCATGTGGTCGCCCGCGAGCAATCGTTTCGCGTGGTCGGCCTATCTGGGAACGGATGCCTCGGCCACCGGCATCCGCTCGGCGGTCGTGCCCGCGCGGCGAGAAGACCTGAGTGGACTGCCGCCCGCATGGATCGGAGTCGGCACTCTCGACCTGTTCCACGACGAGGACCTCGAGTACGCCCGTCGGCTCCGGGCGGCCGGCGTGCCATGCGACCTGACCGTCGTGCCCGGCGCGTTCCACGGCTTCGACGCGGTGTTCTGGAGGGCCGGTGTCTCCCGCGCGTTCCACGCCGAGTGGATGCGCGTGCTGCGGCCCGCGCTCGGCTTGACGACTGCTGCCGCGTAGCTCCGGCGGCGGACGTCGCCGGAGCCGGCACCGAGTTCACTCGGCCATCGCGACGAGGACGGCGGCGAGCTCGGCACGCGAGCCGATGCCGAGCTTCGTGTACACCTTGCGGAGGTGGTACTCGACCGTCTTGGGGCTGAGGAACAGCGCTGCGGCGGCCTCTCGCGTCGTTCGGCCGTCGGCGAGGAGCAATGCGACCTGCAGCTCCTGCGGCGTGAGCGCGGCGATCGCGCGATCGCCGGCGGCTCGAACGTGCTCGCCGGTCGCGCTCAGCTCGGCGGCGGCCCGGCCGCACCAGAGAGCGGCACCGAGCTCCGAGAAGGCGTCGAACGCCTCTCTCAGCTGCACGCGCGCATCGATACGACGGCCTGACCTGCGCAGCCGCTCTCCGTACGCGAGCCGGGTTCGCGCGACCTCGAATCGGTCGAGGGTCTGCGCATGCCAGCTGAGCGCCGAATCGAACCAGCCGTCGAACTCCCCCTCCGCTGCCGTCAGCCCCATCGCGCGGTGCGCCCGCGCGCGGGCCCACGGCTGCCCCTTCCGCTCGGCGCGAGCGCGATAGTCGCGTGCAGCGGCTGCCGCTTCGTCATCGCGACCGAGGCGTACCAGCGCGTCCGCCAGCTCGGGACCGGGTGCGAGATCGACGTCGGACAGCGCGAGGTCCTCGAGCAGCGCCACCAGCTCCGCGAAGCGCTCGGCGGCGACGTGGGGATGACCGAGCGACAGCTCCAGGTCCCCGCGCGCGTGCGCCACCCAGACCGAGCCCACATGGATGTCGCGGGCAGCGCACAACTCCTGCGCCCGTGTGCAGTGCGCCTGGCACGCCTCGATCCGCCCGGCGCGTGCGTCCAGCCGCGCCAGCCCGGCGAGTGACATCGCCAGCTCGGTCGCCTGTCCGGTCTCGGTCGCGAGGCGGATCGCCTCGCTGAAGTCGGCTTCTGCCCGCAGCCACGAAGCGCCGGTGGTGGACTCGTCCACCGCGACGTGGAAGAGCACAGCGGGAAGCGTTCCGACTCCGGCGCCGTCGCGCACCTCGTCGACGAGCGCACGCAGTCGGGTCCCGGTGGTCGCGTCGCGCAGGAAGAGGGGCGCAAGGAGCAGCCATGACAGCCGCCGCGGATCATGGCTCAGGTCGGGATCGGTCTCGAGCAGCGGAACCGCCGCCCGGATCTCGTCGCCGCCGCCATGACCATCGAGGGTCCGCGCCATCCCCGTCGCCATCAGCCCCAGCGCCCGCGCGCGCGGGTCCCGCACGCGCGGGCGGAGCGTGTCCAGCCGGTCGGCGAGTGACGCCGCCGTCCGCGCGTCGCCGAGGTAGAACGTCGCGTGAACGGCGTCGGCGAGAGCCATCGTCTCGGCGTCCGCGGTCGGCGCGCAAGCGGCGGCGACGAGCAGCAGCTCGAGGGCCGCGCGCAGCGAGCCGCTCCGTGCCGCGATCGACGCCCGCAGCTCGACTTCGCGCACACCGCCCGGCGTGTGCGCCTCGTCGTCGAGCAGCGCGAGGGCGCGCTCGCCATCACCCGACATCCATGCGGCGTCGGCAGCGCGCAGAAGCCGGTCGCTCCGATCGACTGCATCGGGGGAGAGGCGGGCGGAGCGCTCGAACGCCCCCGACGCGACCGAGTGCGCGGAGCGGGCGATGGCGTGCTCGCCTGCCTCGGCGAGCAGGTCGGCGACGGCGGCGTCCGGATGCCAGACCGCCTCCGAGAGGTGCCACGCGCGCCGGTCCACATCGGCAGGCGGCGTCGCGCCTGCGGCTGCCCGGTGTGCGGCACGCCGCTCCTGCATCGATGCGCCCGAGTACACCGCAGCGCGCACGAGCGGATGGCGGAACTCCACCCGCCCCCGCACCATGGACAGGAGCCCGGCGTCCTCGCCCTCGCTGAGCCGCGTCACGTCGATCCCGAGATCGGCGCACGCATCGGCGACCAGGCGGATGTCGCCACCACACACCGCCGCGACCAGCAGCACCGCTCGGGTCTCGGCATCCATCCCGTCGACCCGCCTGCCGAAGGCTGCGACGAGAGCGGGTGGGACCCGCAGCGGCAGTCCGGTCTCGAGACTCTCGACGACGTCGCGGTCGGCGCTGCCGAGCTCCAGCAGTGCGAGCGGATTGCCCGCGGTCGCGCGATGCAGCCGGCGCACGTGCTCATCGGACTCCTCGTGCCCCCGTGCGCGGGCGATCAGCAGGCGTGCCGCCTCGAGGTCCACACCGCCCACCGGCAGGATGGGGAGCCCTGCGACGACGTGATCGCCCTCGGGACTGCGCACGCCGAACAGAGCGATCACCGCGTCGGCGGCGAGCCGGCGTGCGGCGAACAGGAGCGCGTGCGCGGACGGCGTGTCGGCCAGGTGCAGGTCGTCGACGACGACAGCGGCCGGGCCGTCCTCGGCGTAGCGGCAGATGAGGCTCAGCACCGCGGCGCCGATGGTGAACCGGTCGCGGCCGTCCTTCGATCCTGCTGTCGAGGCGTGAGGGAGGGCGAGAGCCGCCGAAAGAGCATCCGCCTGCACCGGCGGGATGCCGTCGAGCGCCGTCAGCGCCGGGCGCACGAGCTGCAGCAGCATGGCGAACGGGATCTCGCGCTCGGACTCGAGGCCGGTCGCCCGCAGCACCCGCATATCGGGGTACGCCGCGATCGCGTGGTCGAGCAGCGCCGTCTTGCCGACACCGGCCTCTCCGGTGAGCGCGAGGACGCCGCTCGTTCCCAGGCGGGCAGCGGCGACCAGACGATCGATCGCCTGCTGCTCGGGCTGCCGACCCACCAGCATGCCCCGAGTGTAGGACTGCGCGGCAGGACTAGGGAGGCCCCCGGATGCGGCATCCGTCTCCTGCTCCCTACCGTCGAGAGATCCGCACGCTTCCGACGAAGGAGACAATGATGTCCACCACTGCCGATACCAGCGCCGAAACCCACGAACCCGCTGCGAGCGCGAATGTCGCCATCGACACCGACAAGCTCATGGGCTTCGTCTTCAAAGCGGTCGACGAGGTCGGCGCGACGCTCAACGCGGCGCTCGTCGTCATGGGTGACAAGCTCGGCTATTACCGTGACCTCGCCGCCCACGGGCCGACGACGCCGGCGCAGCTCGCCGCGCGCACGCAGACCGCCGAGCCGTATGCCCGCGAGTGGCTGAATGCCCAGGCGGCCGGCGGCTACGTGACGTACGACGCGGCGACGCGGCGCTACACGCTGCCGCCCGAGCATGCGCTGGCGATGACGGATGCCGACAGCCCGGCGTTCCTGCCGGGCTTCTTCCAGATCGCGCTCGGCACCGTCCATGACACGCAGCACATCGTCGACGCTGCGCGCAGCGGAGCCGGCTATGGCTGGCACCAGCACGACACCGATGTGCACGTCGGGTGCGAGCGCTTCTTCCGCCCCAGCTACCACGCCAACCTCGTCGACTCATGGATCCCCGCGCTCGACGGTGTGCGGGAGAAGCTCGAGGCCGGCGCGCTCGTCGCCGACGTCGGCTGCGGGCACGGGGCATCCACGATCCTGCTGGCCCAGGCGTTCCCGAACTCGCGCTTCATCGGCTCCGACTACCACGCGGAGTCCATCGAGACCGCTCGGGCGCGCGCGGCCGAGGCAGGCGTCGAGGATCGCGTTCGCTTCGACGTCGCCTCGGCGCAGGAGTTCGGCCCGGCACCCGACGGTGCGAAGTATGACCTGATTGCGATGTTCGACTGCCTGCACGACATGGGCGATCCCGTCGGCGCCGCGCGGCACGTTCGCGAGACGATCGCCGACGACGGCACCTGGATGATCGTGGAGCCGATGGCCGGCGACCACGTGGAGGACAACCTCAACCCGGTCGGACGCGCGTACTACGGCTTCTCGACGCTGCTGTGCACTCCGTCGTCCTTGTCACAGGATGTCGGACTCGCGCTCGGCACCCAGGCCGGGCCCGCCCGCATCCGCGATGTCACGGCCGCCGGCGGGTTCACCCGCTTCCGCAGCGTCGCCGAGACGCCGTTCAACCGGGTGATCGAGGCGAGGCCCTGACGGCCGCGCTGACATTTCCGCCGCCGGGACTGCGACCCTCCGGGGCGAGTGCTACGGGTTAGGATGGCGGGATGGGAACGATCTGCAGCGCGCCGATGACGGCGTGCGCCTTCTACATCCGCGACCGCCGCGCCTGACGGCGCGTTCGCTGGTCCTCGCGTAACCGCGCCGTCATCCGGGAGTCCCCGCACCCCGGACGCGCGTCCCCTTCTCCGCCGGTTCCCGGCTCGTCGATCGACGCCCGCGTCGGGGTGCTCCAACCCTCGTTTCCTGGAGCGCTCGCATGCGAAACCACCCTCACCGTTCCGTTCACGGCGGCCGCCACGAACTCGGCCAGAACTTCCTCACCCACCGCCCCACGATCCGCGGCATCGTCGATCTCGTCGCCGCCACCGAGGGGCCCATCCTCGAGATCGGCGCCGGCGACGGCGCGCTCACGATCCCGCTCGCCGGGCTCGGGCGCGATCTCGTCGCCATCGACATCGACGAGCACCGCGTCCGCACGCTGCGCCGGCGCCTGCCGCGCGTTCGCGTGCAGCACGCCGATGCGATGCGGCACCCGCTCGATCGTCCCGTCCTCGTCGGCAACGTGCCGTATCACCTCACCACGCCGATCCTGCGACGGATGCTGTCGCGTCGCGGCTGGCGGCACGCCATCCTGCTCACGCAATGGGAGGTCGCGCGCAAGCGCGCCGGCGTCGGCGGCGGCACCATGCTGAGCGCCCAGGCGGCGCCGTGGTTCGAGTTCGCGCTGCACGGCCGCGTGCCCGCACGGCACTTCCGTCCGATGCCGAGCGTGGACGGCGGCATCCTGAGCATCGCGCGCCGGGGCTCGCCGCTGGTCGACCCGCGCGAACGGGCCGCGTACGAGCGGTTCGTGCGCGACATGTTCACCGGCCCCGGGAACGGGCTCGTCGCCCTCGTGCAGCGCAGCGGCGGCCTGACCCGCGCGCAGGCGCGAGCGGTGGTCGGCGAGCTGGGGATCGCCGACCACCGCCTGCCGCGCGACCTGCGGCCCGAGCAGTGGGCCGCGCTGTGGCGTGGCGTCGCGACGAACGCGGCTACGGCGTCACGGTCAGTTGAACGTCGACGAAGCGCGGACGGTAGATCGTGACGTCGTCGTACAGCTCGTCGCTGTCGAAGCTGTTGACGTTGTACGTGACGAGCAGCGAGTCGCCTTCGCGGTCCTCCGGGTGCTCGTGCGCGTTGTACGTGAAGATGTTCGCGTTGCCATATGAGCCCCACAGGCCCGTTTCGGGCGTCCGGTAGAGCTCGGCGGCGACCTCGAACGGGCCCGTCGGCGAGCACGACACCTGAGCCACGATGCGGGTGCTGAAGACCTCGCTGGTGTCCTGCGTGACCATGAGGTACCCGTCGCGGTAAGGGGCGACGCTGAACTCGTTCGCGACGTACGAGGCGACCGGCACGGCGTCGGCCTCGCGGGGCGACCAGGCCGCGCCGCTCCAGAACATCCAGCGCTTCGACAGGTCGCCGCCGGCCGCGCGGGCGAGGAACGCGGACCGCACGCCTTCGATGTCCTTGATGCCGTAGATGTAGGTGGTGTTGCCCTCGGCAAGCGTCCACGAGCCCCAGTTGATGCCGGCGCTCGAGGGCAGCTCGGTGATCGACTGCAGCTCGAGCGTCGAGCCGTCCAGGGTCGCGAGCCGGTTGCTCTTCCAGCCCCAGTCCCACATGCCGGGACCGAACTTCTCGAACTGGAGCAGCGGGATCTGCACGTCGCCCCGCTTGGTGAGCTCGGGATCGCCCACCCAGTGCCAGTTGCCCTCGGGCGTCGGGCCGACGATCGATTCGGGCGCGTCCGGCGTCCCGCCGGTGACGGTCGAGAGCGCGCCGCCGTCGTCCACGACGATCGAGTTGTTGAGGAACGGTGTCGACGTCGGCCGGCCGAGGTCGGCGTCGACCGGTCCGAGGAAGGTGTCGGAGAAGAACCAGGCCTGTCTGCCGTCTTCGAGCTCGAGCGAGTACGTGCTGTCGCCGCCGGTCCAGCCGACGCCGGAGTCGCCGTACTCGGCGAACGCCGCCGTGCGCTCCTGGTCGACCGCGGCGGTCGCGGTGATCGTGCTGTCGACGAGGCCGCAGCCCGAGGTCGGCGCCGCGGTGTCGTCGGCGGTCGCGGGGGATGCCGCGAGCAGTGCGCCGACCGTCGCGGCGACGACGATCGGCACGGCCCCGCACCGCAGGGGGATGGGTGAACGCATATCTCGCTCCTTCGCGTGACTGGTAACGTTAACAATCGCATGAGTGCCCGTCCCCACTCAACCCTCCGCCGCCACGCTGGTAGTCTCCGAGCACGGCGTCGGAAGGATGGGAATGGTCGGCAGCCCGGATGCTGCGCCGGTCACCGTGCGCGACGTCGCAGCTCGTGCCGGAGTGAGTCCGATGACCGTCTCGCGCACGCTCGCGGGCGGCAAGAACGTGCGCCCCGAGATGCAGGACCTCGTCTGGAAGGCCGTCGCCGAGCTCGGCTACCGGCGCAACGAGAACGCACGCAGCCTTCGTCGCCAGTCGAGCGGGCTCATCGGCGTCGCGATCACGAACCTCGCGAACCCGTACTACGGCGAATTCGCGATCGGGGTCGAAGAGGTCGCCGCTCGCTACGGCCGTCGCATCCTGCTCGGCAACTCGGGCGAAGACACCGAGCGCGAACGTCAGCTCGTCGCGGACTTCCTCGGCCGTCAGGTCGAGGGGCTCATCGTCGTGCCTGCCAGCGGCGGCACGGGCGAGTCCGCGCATCTGCGACGGGATGCGCTGGCCGGAACGCCGCTCGTGCTCGCGTCGCGCCTCGTGCCCGATGTCGACGCCCGGGCCGTCGTGCTCGACGACGACGGCGGAGCGTGGGCCGGCACGCGTCGCCTGATCCAGGCCGGTCACCGCCGCATCGCGTACCTCGGCAATCTGTCGTCGGTGTTCACCGGGCAGCGACGGTTCGACGGCTACTCCCGGGCCATGGCCGATGCGGGCCTGACGATCGATCCGCTGCTCGTGAAGCGGGAACAGCAGGACGTCCCATCCGCACGGGATGCGATGGCGGCGATGCTGGCGCTGCCCGATCCGCCCACCGCAGTGTTCGCCGCCAACAACCGCAACGCGATCGGCGCCATGACCGCGATCGGAGAGCATCTCGCCGCCGGGGGGTCGCAACGGCCCTCGATCGTCGGGTTCGACGGCTTCGACCTCGCCGAGCTGTCGCCGGTGCCTCTGACGCTCGTCGAGCATGACGCCCGCGCGCTCGGGATGCGAGCCGCCGAGATGCTCTTCGACGAAGAGCACGATGACGGCGGCGGCGAGCACATCGAGACGATGCCGGTGCACGTGCACGTCGTTCGCGACGAACCGCGCTGACGTCGCACCCGTTCGTATAGACCCCGGCGATCGATTCTGGTATCGATATCAACCGACGCCCCGGTCGCGGGGCAGGAGGAGGGACGGATGCCGCGTCTGTGCGTCGACTTCGGCGGGACCAACATCAAGATGGGCGTCGCCGTCGCGGATGAGATCGTCGACAGCACCGAGTTCCCGGTGACCGGCAGTGCGGCCGACCTCGACGCGATCGGGGCGGCGGCCCGGCGTCTCGGTGTGGAGGCCCAGGGTGTCGACGCGGTGGCCATGGCGGTTCCGGGCCTCATCGACGCGGAGCGATCGCGTCTCGTGCTCGCCCACGGCAAGTACGACTGGATGATGGGGGCGGACCTGACTGCGTGGGCCGCCGCCGCCTTCGGCGCGGCGGCGATCGTCGAGAACGACGCCCGGGCCGCACTTCTGGGCGAGGCGACGTCCGGTGCTGCCCGCGGTGCCGCAGACGCCGCCATCCTGGTCCTCGGGACCGGCATCGGCACAGCGGTCATGGTCGGCGGTGGCCTTCTCCTCGGGCCGAGCGGTGCGGGCGGGAACCTCGCAGGCCACACCACGATCGACTGGGACGGGCCGGTCTGCAACTGCGGCAACGTCGGCTGCGCCGAGGTCTTCGGGGGCAGCTGGGCGCTGCGCGACCGCATCGCGGACCGCGTGGATGCCGGTGTCGGGGGTGCGTCCGCGACGCGCTGGCGCGAACGGCTCGATGCCACCGTGAGCTTGGGTGAAGCCATCGGGTTCGCCGAGGTGTTCGACCTCGCGGCCGCGGGGGACGCGGTGGCCGTCGCCGTGCGGGACGATGCGATCCGCGCGTGGAGCGTCGTCGCCGTGACGTACTGCCACGTCGTCGCCCCCGAGGTCATCGTGATCGCGGGAGGCGTCGCGCGCGCCGCGGACGCCGTGATCCCGGCGATGCAGGCCTACGTGCGCGAGCACATCTGGCGCGTGCTCGACGTCCCGCGGTTCGTCGTCGCCGACGATCCCGCGATCTCGGTGCTGCGCGGGCTCGCCGTGCTGTAGAAGGCGCGGATGCCGCATGCTTCGCCGCGATCTCCTGCTATGGTAACGATACCAAGCATGAAGGAGAGTCGCTGGCATGACGAAGCAGATGGTGGACCGATGGGCGCAGCGGCGTGCACGCGCACCGCACAACTACGACCACCAGCCCACGATCCGCCTCGCAGACGGCGCCGCCGTCCTGGACGCCGAGCAGTTCTGGGCGGCCGTGGCGGCGACGGACGACCCCACCTCGGTCATCGCGATCGACACGTACCCCGGGGTCGAGCTCGGCGAGCTTCGCGCCGAGGCACGGCGCCGGCTGCCGCATCACCGCATCGTCGACGTCGAGGAGGCCGCCCTGCCGGTCGCCGAGATCGACGCGCTCATCGCATCCCACCTCACCGACGACCGCGTGTTCGGGCGCATGAGCCACTTCACCCTCGACGAGTTCTACGACGCCGGCAAGCTCGACGCCGTGCGCCACGACATCGCGATCCGCACCGGGCCGGTGCTCGTCATCGGATGGGGGGCGGCACTCGCGGTCGACGATGACGCCGTGCTCGTGCTCGCCGACATGGCGCGCTGGGAGATCCAGCAGCGACAGCGGCGAGGCCAGCCGAACTGGCGCGCGGCGAACGGCTCCGAGGACCAGCTGCGCAAGTACAAGCGGTCGTTCTTCGTGGAATGGCGCGTCGCCGATCGGCACAAGCGCGACCTCTTCGACGACCTCGACTTCGTCCTCGACACCAACCGCGGCATCGCCGCCGCCACGGCACTCACGGGCGACGACTTCCGGTCGGCGCTCGATGCGGCATCCCGACGCCCCTTCCGCGTCGTGCCGTACTTCGACCCCGGCGTGTGGGGTGGGCAGTGGATGGAGGAGCTGCTCGACCTCGAGCCGCAGGATCGCAACTACGCGTGGTGCTTCGACTGCGTGCCCGAGGAGAACTCGCTGCTGTTCATGGGCGCGGACGGCCCGCTCATCGAGCTTCCTGCGATGGATCTCGTGCTGCGCGAGCCCCGACGGCTGCTCGGCGAGAAGACGTACGCGCGGTTCGGCGCAGAGTTCCCGATCCGTTTCGACTTCCTCGACACGATGGGCGGCGGCAACCTCTCGCTGCAGGTGCACCCGCTGACCGACTACATCCAGCAGGTCTTCGGGATGCCGTACACGCAGGACGAGAGCTACTACATGCTCGACTGCGACGACGACGCGGTCGTGTACCTCGGCACGAAGGACGGCGTCGACCCGGACGCGATGATCGAAGCGCTGCGCGTCGCGCAGACGGGAGAGGAGCCGTTCCCCGCAGAGGACTTCGTGAACGTCTTCCCGGTGCGCAAGCACGACCATTTCCCCATCCCCGCCGGAACCGTGCACTGCTCGGGCGCGAACTCGATGGTGCTCGAGATCTCCGCGACGCCGTACATCTTCACCTTCAAGCTGTGGGACTGGGGGAGGGTCGGGATCGACGGCATCCCGCGGCCCATCCACCTAGAGCACGGCGCCGCGAACATCCAGTGGGAGCGCGACACCGCCTGGGTCGAGGAGAATCTCGTCGGGCGCGTCGACGTGCTGCACGACGAACCGGGCCATCGCATCGAGCGGACCGGTCTGCACGAGCTCGAGTTCATCGAGGTGCAGCGGCACTGGTTCGAGCGGCCCGTGACGCTCGACACGCGCGGAACCGTGAACGTGCTCAATCTCGTAGAGGGGGCCGCGGCCACGGTCGTGAGTCCATCCGGCGCGTTCGCGCCGTTCGAGGTGCACTACGCCGAGACCTTCATCGTGCCGGCGTCCGTCGGCGCGTACGAGCTGCACCCGGTGGACGGGGCAGACCGCCCGCTCGGCGTGGTGGTCGCGAGCGTGCGGGGCACCGAGGCCGTTGCGGCGCCCGGGCCGCGCTGATACATTGACTGACGCACAGCCTGGTAACGATACCAACCAAGAGAACGAAGGGGTTCACATGAAATTCGGACGCAGACTCGCCGCACTCGGCTCCGTCCTGGCCGCGGGCGCGCTCCTGGTGAGCTGCTCGGGTGGAGGCGGCGGCTCCTCCGCGGGCGAGGTCGAGGGAACGCTCGACTTCTACACCAACAAGGGCGCGTGGGAGCCCGACTTCGAAGCCCTCAACCCGCTCTCGGAGGAGGAGATCGGCGTCGATCTCGACATCGCGAGCTACTCCGACCAGCCGCAGTACGAGGCATTCATCCGGCAGTCGTTCCGCACCGACGAGAGCCCGGGCCTGTTCACGTGGGCGACCGGTCCTCAGCTGAAGGAGCTCGTCGACGAGGGCCTCATCGCCGAGACCACCGACATCTGGAACGAGGCGATCGAAGAGGGCTGGGTCAGCGAGGACCTCAAGGAGTACTACACGTACGACGACAAGCAGTACTGCGTCCCGCTCAACATCGCCTACTGGGTGATGTACTACAACATCCCGATCTTCGAAGAGAACGGCATCGAGGTGCCCACGACGTGGGACGAGCTGATGGATGCCGCCGCCACTCTCAGCGAGAACGGCGTGACGCCGTTCTACACGACCTCGACGCTCTTCACCTTCGTGTGGTTCGAGACGCTCGTCGCCGGCACCGACCCCGAGCTGTACAAGGGGCTCGAGACGGGCGAGGTGTCGTACACCGACCCGCGGATCGTCGAGATCATGAACACGTGGCTCGAGCAGGAGGAAGCCGGCTGGTTCACCGATCCCGGCAGCACCACCGACCCCGCCGCGATGCTCAACAACGGCGAGATGGCGATGATCAACTTCGGCACCTTCTTCAGCGGGTCGCTCAAGGGCGTCGGCATGGAGCCGGGCGTCGACTACGGCACGTTCATCATCCCCGCGGTCGACGCGAGCCTCGGCAAGACGCCCGTCCCGGTCGAGACCGGACCCCTGTGCACGGCCGAGAACTCGCCGCAGCGAGAGCGCGGGCTCGAGTACGCGCGGTGGTGGATGGGTCCCGAGGCGCAGGGCGCCTGGAACTCCGCGCGTGGCGACGTCCCCTTCAACCCGCAGGCCGAGGTCTCGGACGAGGGACTGGCGCAGCTGGGCGAAGAGATCGCCGGCGGCGACTACGAGCTCGTGACGCGCTACTTCGAAGCGGCCCCGCCGCCCGTACTGACGGTCGCGCTCGAGCAGCTCGGCGCCTTCATCGCCAACCCCGGCGACCCGCTGCCGTACCTGCAGACCATCCAGGACGCGGCGGACGCCTACTGGGCCGAGCAGGAGTGAGCTGAACCGTGACGACTGTCCGCAAGGACACGTACCGGTGGAGCGCCCGGGGCTTCATCGCCCCGGGCGTTCTCCTGGTCGCCGTGCTCCTGTACCTTCCGCTGCTGTGGACCATCTACCTCAGCTTCACCGAGTACAACGGTCTCGGCGACCCTGACTGGGTCGGCTTCGCGAACTACATCGACATGTGGCGCGACCCCGCCATGATCGGCTCGGTGCTGAACACCCTGCTGTGGGTGGTCGGCACGCTGATCATCCCCGTCGGTCTCGGCCTGCTGCTGGCCGTCCTGACGTTCGATCTCAAGGGCGGGGTGTGGCTGCGTCTTCCCTTCCTCATCCCGTACGCCGTGTCGGGCATCGGGGTGGGACTCGTGTGGTCGTTCGTGCTGCAGAGCAACGGGGCCCTCGACCAGGCGCTCGCGATGTTCGGCGTCACGGATCCGCCGCGATGGCTGCTCGACGTGCCGCTGAACACGGTCGTGATGATCTGCGCCGCCGCGTGGCAGGGCGTGGGCGTCAACGCGCTCCTGTTCACGATCGGGCTGCAGTCCATTCCCAAGGAACCGCTCGAAGCCGCCCGGCTGGACGGCGCGGGTCCGATCCGCCTTTTCGGCAGCATCATGTGGCCGATGCTCGCGCCGCTGACCACCGTGGTCGTCGGTCTCAGCATCGTGGGAAGCCTCAAGACCTTCGACATCGTCATGGGCATGACGAAGGGAGGTCCCGGCCGTCAGTCCGAGACGCTCGCTGTCACGATGTACCGCGACGCGTTCGTCAACGCCAACTACGGGTCGGGCTCGGCGATCGCGGTGTTCCTCATGATCGTCACCCTGCTCGCGTCGATGCTGTACCTGCGACGCCAGCTGTCCGCGAAGCACGAGTTCTGAGGAGGTCGCCATGGTTTCCCGCATCATCCGCACCGTCGTCCTGGCGATCGCCGGCATCATCTGGCTTGCGCCGGTCTACCTGCTCATCGTCAACGCCGCCAAGGCGCCCTCCGCCTACAACCCGCGTCAGTCCTGGATCCCCGACGGCGGTGCGCTGCTCGAGAACTTCGCGGAGGCGATCCGGCTCTCGGGACTCGGCGACAGTGTGGTCAGCACCCTGATCTACGCGACCGTTGCGCCCGCGGTCGCGGTGATCGTGGGCGCCTCGGCCGGCTTCGCTATCGTCGCGCTGCGGCTCAGGCACGGGTTCTGGTGGTTCGTGTTCCTCTTCGGCGGGTCGATCTTCCCGCTGCAGATGATCATCCTGCCGCTGTTCGACGGGTACTCCCGCACAGGTCTGTACGACGAGCGCATCGGCATGATCCTCATCTACACCGCCATCTCGGTGCCGTTCTCGGCGTTCGTCATGCGCAACTTCTTCACCGGCGTCTCCTACAACACCTTCGAGGCGGCTGTCATCGACGGCGCCAACACGTGGCGCATCTTCACGCGCATGTACCTGCCCATGTCGGCCAGCGCGCTCGTGGCGATCTTCATCCTGCAGGCGACGTTCATCTGGAACGACCTGCTGCTGGGCCTCACCCTGTCGCAGTCCGACGAGGTCCGCCCGATCGTGACGACGCTCGCCGGCATGCAGAACACGTACGGCGGCGCGCAGCTGCCCACCGTGCTCGCCGCCGGCATCATCGTGTCACTGCCCACGGTGATCCTGTTCCTGTTCACCCAGCGCTTCTTCGCCCGCGGCCTCGCCCTCGGCCAGTACTGAACCCGGAGACGTCATGCCCACGCGTACGACCCTGAGCACGATCCCCACGGTGGACGATCTCGCCGCCGATCCCATCACGCACCACTTCGACGACATGGTCGCGCCGTCGGGCCTGACCAACATGCACGGCACGGTCGTGGTCGGCCACGACCTCACCGGCATCCGGGGTGTCTCGTTCCCGCCGATCGCGCAGGGGGGCGCGGCGACGGCGGCCCTCTTCGTCGACGGACGACTCTTCGAGTCATACGGCGCCCCCGTCACGCACGAGTGGCGGCCCGACCGGGTCGTGCGCCGCGCCCGCGTCGCGGACCTCGAGATCGAGACGACGACGGTCTGCGTTCCCGGTGAGACCGCGGTGGCGATCGACATCGCGGTGCGCACGTCGTCGCCGGACCGGCGTCAGGTGACGCTCACCCTGTCGCTCGGCGCGCGCGTGACACGCAAGACGACGGGGTGGGATGCCGCCGAGCTGCCCGATGCGCTCAACTCGGCGCATCTCGACCCCGAGCGCAACCGCATCGCGTTCGCCGACGACGCATCGGACGCCTGGTCGGTGCAGGGGCTCGACACGCCCGCCGTCGTGCGGGGGAGCGGAGTCGCCCCGACGACCGACGAGTACGAGGTCGGGATCGGCGGAATGGGCAGGGGCGGCGACGTGTCGGCCACACTCGTGCTCGCACCCGGCGCGACGGCGCGCATCGGCTACGTGCACGCGATCGGCGCGACGCGCGCCGAAGCCGAGTCGGTCTTCGACCGGGTCAGCGGCGACGTGGGGGAAGCGGTCGTATCGGCCGAGCAGTTCTGGACCCGTCAGCTCGAGGCGATGTTCGGAGGCAGCGATGAGTACGCGGGTCGCCTCCCCGTGCTCGAGACGTCGTCCGAAGCGCTCCGCAGGCTCTACTGGTGGGGCGCGTTCGGCGTCGTCTGGTTCCGCCGCGAGTGGCAGGGCAACGTCCTCGGGCGCACCTACGACACGCTCATGCCCAACTACTGGGCGACGAACACGTTCATCTGGGACTACAGCCTGAGCTCCGTGGTCCACGCGATGCTCGACCCCGACGAGATGAAGCGGCAGCTTCGCGTATGGATCAGCAGCGACATCCACACGATGTTCGCGACCTCTGCCGTGGATGGATCGCCGATCGGCCGCTGGTACTCGGTCAACGATTTCGCCATGACCCGCCTCGTGACCGACTACCTCCGCATCACCGGCGACGAGGCCTTCCTCGACGAGCGGATCGCGGCCGGCACCGGTGACGAGCTGACGGTCGCCGAGCACCTGGTGCACTGGGCCGAGGCCTGGCGGGGCCTGCGACGGGCGGGCGCCCTCGCCGACTACGGCGAGATCGACAACCTGCTCGAGTGCGTCAGCTCGTACACGCACGAGGTGGCGAGTCTCAACGCCGCGAACGTGTGGTGCCTGCGCACGGTGGCCGGGATCGTCGCCCGCCGCGGCGACGACGCGACGGCCGCACGGCTGCGGGCCGAGGCCGACGAGGTGGCCTCGGCGGTGCTCGACCTGTACATCGACGGTGCGGGGTACTTCGCGGCGGGTCAGCCGGACGGCACGCGCCTTCCGGTGCGGCACTGCTATGACTTCAGCATCGTCGGCACCACGATCGCCGCCGATCTGCCGGAACGGGTGCGGCGCGAGATGGTGGACTTCTTCCGCCGCGAGCTGCAGACCGAGAACTGGATGCGAGCGCTGTCGCCGTGGGATCCCGACGCGAGCTACAGCGTGCGGCCCGACCACCAGTGGAATGGCGCATACCCGGCGTGGCCCGCGGACGCGGGCAGGGCCCTTGCGGCCCTCGGAGCCCACGATGTCGCCGCCGAATGGATCGAGGGGCTGGCGCGGTCGGCCAACCAGGGACCCACCGGGCAGGCGCACTTCGTCGAGGAGGCCGTGCCCGGCATCAACGGCGGCGCGCGCAAGGCGCCGCCGCAGCTGCCGTACATCAACGACTGGGCATGCTCCTCGTCGGGTGCCTGGGTGCAGTTCGTGATCGAGGGGCTCTTCGGGCTCGACGCGCCTCTGGGCGAGGCCCCCACCGCGACGGGTGCGCTCGCCGCACTCGATCCCGGCGCCGTGTTGCGAGGAGTCGTGATGCAGGGCCGCGCGTACGATGTCCACGCCGACGGCCGCGTGGAGGAGAGTGAAGGGTGACCGACAGGACGATCGAGGGAGCGACCGGAAGCGTGGTGGGCGGCATGATCGATGTGCCGCTGACCGGCGGGCCGGTGCAGCTACGCGGCGCTGTGTGGATCGAGCCGACGGCACGAGGCATCCGTCCCCGCCGGTTCGCCCCGGAGGCGTCGCGCCGCATCGTCGATGACTTCATGCGCGCCTCGATGACGCAGTCGGCCGGAGTCCGGATCGCCTTCCGGACGGCCGCGACGCGGATCGTGCTGCGTGTGCACGCGGTGAAGCTCGCCGAGTCGGCGGACGCGCCGCTGCCGTCGGCGATCTACGACCTGTGCGCCGACGGCGAGGTCATCGCGACGGCGGCGTCGGACGCCGGCTCCCGGTTCCTGTTCTCCTTCGACGACCCGGTCCGCGGTACGGTCGTCGGCGACGACGCGGCAATCGAGTTCGCCCTCGACGGCGTCGAGCGCGACTACGAGCTGTGGCTTCCCTACACCGACGAGGTCGAAGTGCTCGGGCTGAGCGCCGATGCTGCGGTGCGGCCCCCCGCCGAGGGCGGCCGCCGCTGGGTGCACCACGGCAGCTCGATCAGTCACGGCTACCTCGCGTCGCGCACGACGCGCACGTGGCCGGTGATCGCGGCGCACAGCATGGGTGTCGAACTCGTGAACCTCGCATATTCGGGCAATGCCCTGCTCGATCAGTCGACGGCGCGGACGATCCGCGACACGCCGGCCGACCTGCTGAGCGTCAAGCTCGGCATCAACGTCGTGAACGGAGACATGATGCGGCTGCGGATCTTCCGCAGCGCCGTGCACGGCTTTCTCGACACGATCCGCGACGGACACCCCGACACCCCGCTGCTCGTGGTGTCGCCCGTCTCGTGCCCGCCCGTCGAGGACCTTCCCGGGCCCACGATCTTCGACTCCACGCGCAGCGACAAGTGGGTGACGACGGCCGGCACCCGCGAACAGCTCGCCGAAGGCAAGCTCAGCCTGTCGGTGATCCGGCGCGAGCTCGAGGAGATCGTGGCCTCCCGCAGAGACGAGGATCCCCGGATCGACTACCTGGACGGCTCGCTGCTGTACAGCGCCGCCGACAGCGCGGGCATGCCGATGCCCGACAACCTGCATCCGGGCGACGACGTCAACGCCCTGATCGCGGAGCGCTTCGCGCAGCGTGCGTTCGTGCGCGAGCGCGACGCCGTCTGAGCCGTTCGCGGCGGCGCCGGACCCTGCGCCAAGGTGGATGACATGGCGACTGTGCTGTTCTGCCCGATCACCTTCAACCTCGCCGAGGTGACGCGCGCGATCGAGGTCGCGCGCGCCCTCGACCCGCGGCACGACGCGGTGTTCATGGGGTACGAGACGGAATTCGCGCACCTCATCACCGACGCGGGATTCGACTACCGGGCATGCGAGCCGGCCTTCACGAGGGCCGAGCGCGAGCAGGCGCTGAAGTACGACCAGGGCAAGACGTTCCGCAATCCCTACACCGAGACCCTGGTGGCGGCGCGGGTCGCGATCGAGCGGCAGCTGATCCGGTCGACGGATGCCGCGGCCGTCGTCAACGGCACCAATCCCACGTCGATGATCTCGGCGCGGGCGGAGGGGGTGCCGCTCTTCTATCCGGTCCCGTTCGCGCTGACCAGGCCTCAGGTCGAGCAGACGAGGCGGCTCGGGCTGGTCCGCGGATCGAGCTGGGCCGCGCACCGGCTCGACCGAATCGCGACGAGCGCTCTGCGGTGGGCGTACAACCACGCGCCGCTCGCCCCTCGCGCGTTCGCGAGCGTCGCGGAGGCGAACGGCGTGCGACCGCTGAAGACGGTGGTATCCCTGCTCGAAGCCGACCGCAATCTCCTGACGGTCATGCCGTGGGAGCTCGACGGGTACGCGCTGCCCGACGGCTACGAGCGGGTCGGCCCGATCTTCGCGCGACTGGACGCACCGTTGCCGTCCATCGTCACGGAACTCGCCGGGCGTGACGAGCCGCTCGTGTACCTCGGGCTCGGTTCCTCGGCCAGTCGCGAACTCACCCTGGCGGCCGCGGCGCAGTTGGCGACGCTGCCGGTGAACGTCATCGCGCCTGTCCGGCATTACCTCCGGCCCGGCGACGAGCTGCCCGCCAACGTCCACGTGACCGACCTGCTCCCCGCCCACCGGCTCGGCGGCCTCGTCGACGCGGCCGTGCTCCACGGCGGACAGGGGACCGTCCAGACCGCATGCGCGGCCGGCATCCCGTTCGTCGGAATGGGACTGCAGCCCGAGCAGGTGTGGAACGTCGATCAGTGCGTGAAGCAGGGCAACGCGCTGGCACTCGCACCGAAGCAGGCGGGAACGGCGGCGCTCGCCGAGGCCGTGCGACGGCTGCTCGCCGACGACGCGATGCGCGCCGCCGCGGCGCGCGTGCGGGACGCGTACGCGCAGGAGGACGGCGCCGCCGCGACCGCGAGGGTCATCGAGGCGACGATCGGGGCGTGAACCGCGCTGCAGCTACGCGGACTCTCGCGCGCGTGCTGTCTCGACCTCGGCGAGGTACGCCTCGGTGAGGTCGGCGAGCACCGAGCGAGCGCCCGCGTCGCGCTGGATGCCGAGGTGCAGCTCGCGAAGCTCGTCCATGAACGCATCCCACAGCTCGGGGCCGCCGCGCTCGAGCAGCTCGGCGCGGATCGACAGCTCGCGCGACACGGGCAGGTGCCGCCGGCCCCACGAGCCGAGCGCGGCCATGACGGGGACGAGCTGGATCGCGGGCTCGGTGAGGCTGTAGAGGACCTTCTGCTTGTGCGTCGGGTCGGGCGCGCGGGAGACGAGCCCGGCCTCGACGAGGCGCTGCAGCCGGTCGGCGAGGATGTTCGACGCGATCCCCTCGTCGGACTTCGTCAGCAGCTCGCGGAAGTGCCGGCGATCGCCGAACATCATGTCGCGGATGACCAGCAGCGACCATTTGTCACCGATCACCTCGAGCGAGAGATTGATCGGGCATCCGGAGCGCTGCGATTCTTTCATACTGCTTGCATTCTACAACCAGTTAGAGCTACGGTGTAAACCAGTTGCAATCCACAATCAGTCGGAGGATGCCATGTCACTCGTGATCGCCACCATGTCGCTGACGCTCGACGGCGTCGGCGCCGGGCACAACCAGACCCGGGAGCGCCCGTTCGGCGACATCGCGGAGCACGCCCTGCACCGCTGGATGAACGAGACGCCCGAGGAGAACCTCGCCGAGATGGACGCGATCGTCTCGGCCGGCGCCTACATCATGGGCCGCAACATGTTCGGTCCCGTCCGCGGCGAATGGAGCGGCGACTGGCGCGGCTGGTGGGGTCCGAACCCGCCGTACCACACGCCGGTCTTCGTGCTCACGCATCACCCGCGGGAATCGATCGAGATGGAGGGCGGCACGACGTTCCACTTCGTCACCGACGGCATCCACGCGGCGCTCGAGCGGGCCCGCGGCGCGGCGGGCGATCGCAACGTGCACATCGCCGGCGGCCCGACCACCCTCAACGAATACCTCGCTGCCGGGCTCGTCGACGAGCTCATGCTGCAGATCTCGCCGAGCATCGCCGGAGACGGGCTGCGGCCGTTCGACGGTCTCGAGCCGCTCGACCTCGAGCAACTCACCGTGCGGCCGGTGTCGCTGGCGACGCACGTGCGCTACCGCGTGCGCCGCCCCGACGCCGGCTGAACCGCGAGGGGAACGGGATGCCGTGGCCTCGGCATCCCGCTACCGTCGAAGCGTGACCCCGCACCGGCTGACACGCGATGAGGCGCGACGGATCGTCGTGAGGGCGCAGCTGCTCGACGCGAACCGCCCCGGCGATGTCGTCGAGGTCGCAGAGCAGCTCGGGTACGTCAAGATCGACCCGACCGCGACCATCGCACCCTGTGAGCAGACGATGCTGTGGTCGCGCATCGGCTGGTCGTACGAGCCGGGACAGCTGACGAAGGCGGTCGAGCTCGACCGGCTGCTCTTCGAGTTCGACGGTGCGTACCGGCCGATGAGCCTGCTGCCGCTCATGCTCCCCTCGATGCGGCGGTGGCCGCAGCGCGAGAGCAGCCGGCAGTGGCTCGAGGCGAATTCGGGCTTTCGCGCCGACGTACTCGCGCGCCTCCGTGCCGAGGGACCGCTCCTGGCACGCGACATCCCCGACACGGCGCAGGCCAGCCGCCCGCCCGACGGCTGGTCGGGGTCGAACCAGGTGCCGCACATGCTCGAGTTCCTCATGCGGCAGGGAGAGGTGGCGGTCGCATCGCGCGAGGGACGACACCGCCGCTGGGACCTCGCCGAGCGCGTGTACCCGCGAGACCTGCCCGAGTACGGCGAAGACGAGGCGGAGGACATGCTCCGCGCGCGCCGGCTGCAGGCGGCGGGCATCGCGAAGCAAGGCGATCGCTGGTGGAACGCGGTCGGCACGGCGGGGGAGCCCGCCGTGGTCGAGGGCAGCTCGTGGAAGTTCCGGATCGACCCGGAGGCGCTTGCGGCGCTGCGCACCGAGGACGACGGCGGCCGGGTCGCGTTCCTCAACCCGTACGACAGCCTGCTGTTCGACAGGCCGCGGCTCGAGGAGGTCTTCGGGTTCACGTACGTGCTCGAGCAGTTCAAGCCCAAGCCGCAGCGCCGTTACGGGTTCTTCGCGCACCCGATCCTGATGAGGGATCGATTCGTCGGGATGCTGGATGCCGAGGTCGACCGCGGGAACGACGTGCTGCGGGTCAACGCCGTGCACGAATTCATGCCGTTCGAGCCCGAGGAGGCCGACATGGTCCGCGCCGAGCTCACGGAGCTCGCGGAGTGGCTCGGCGTCGGCATCGCAGGGATGTCGTGAGGCGGATCAGCCGACGGCCGGCTCGCTCTCGCCGACGTCCGGCGGCTCGGGAACGACCTGCAGCCCGCTCGGGGAGTTGGCCGTCTGCATCAGCGCCTCGAGCCACGTGCGGTTGATGCCCGCTTGGCGCTTGCCGTAGTACCCGAACACGATGTTCGCGCCGGAGTGCACCCACACCGTCGTGCGGCCTCCGCCGGTGCTGACCTCGCCGTGCCACGTGAAGAAGAACGGCTCGCCGCGACGGAGCTTGTTGCCGATGACCACTTGAAGATGAGTGAGCGCGCGGTCGTCGAACTCCGCGCGCACGGCCCCCTCGTAGACGAACTTTCCCAACCTGTCTCCTTCTGGGTCCACCCGGGCCGGACGCCCTCAGTGAGACTCTGCGGGAGAGGTCCTCGCACGACCGCTCCGCGGACCCTTGCGCGAAACGCGTGCATCGCGAAACGAAGCGCCCGTCAGCCGTGCAGAGTCTGCCGAGGGCTGCGGCCGTAGGCATCTCGGTAGTGCTTGGCGAAGCGCGAACGGCTCGCGAACCCCCAGCGTCGAGCGACCTCGGCCACCGGCATCCGTGTTCCCTCCCGCAGTTCGGCGTGCGCCCGCGCCAGCCGTTCGTTGCGCAGGTACTCGCTCGGGGTGAGGCCCAGCGCGCGACGGAACGCGTACTGCAGGCCGCGCGTCGAGATGCCGGCCGCCCGAGCCACGTCGTCGACCGTGATCGGCTCGTGCGCATGGGTCTCGATGTAGGCGATCGCCCGCCGCACGGTGCGCGGGGCGGCGATCCGCTGAGCCGCGCGGTCAAGCGCTTCGGCGAAGGCGGGGGAGAACACGGTGAGCGTCGTGTGCAGCGCGTGCCGGCGCAGCTCGGCCTCGATGAGGGGCGCCACGCCGCCTGCGCCGAAGAACGAGCCCGCGACGTGCAGGAACACGCGTTCCCAGTGGGAGGCCAGGTCGCGGCTCTGCGGCGACGCGGTGAAGCCGCCGGCGCGCAGCGAGAAGCGGTCGTCGCCGGTGAGCTGTCGGCCGGCGCCCTCGGCGAACGCGCGGTCGAAGACGAACGCGCGGACCTCGGCCCGCTCCGTCCAGCGTGCCCTCGTCGGTCCGTCGACCGCGAGCCACGGCATTCCGGCGTTCAGATCCCCACGCGGCGTGCCGACCCACGCCCCGCGCGAGGCCACGCGACACGCCATGATCTGGTCGACGGGGTCGATGGCCGACTGCACAGAGGCGGTGAGCTCGTACCGCACCAGGGAGAAGTCCTGCACAGCCGCCGAGCTCCAGGCGAAGCGGAACGTCCGGGGATCGACGTGCTGCAACGCCGCCGACGGCACGAACGCGCGCCAGGTCTCCTCGACGTCCGCGACCTGGCGTGACTCGAATGTGAGCAGCTCGCCCATCCTGCCTCCCCGGGCTGCCTGATCCGTGCCCGCGGCGATGCGGCGGATTGGTCATACCTTAACCCGGCGACGAGCCGAGACGGGCCGTTGGTCGGAAGGTGCGCTTGACGTCGTCCATGTGGGCCGTCTATGGTTTCTTCACGACTAAACAAAGGGGTGAAGTAATGCCGCCAGCGCGACCGCAGACCGACGTGAACCGCACGGCGATCCTGGCGCACCTCGGTGCCCACGGGCCGGCCTCGCGCGCCGACCTGGCCCGCGCGCTCGACGTGTCGCCCGCGCTCGTCACGCAGCTCACGCGGGATCTGCTCGCCGACGGACTGCTCGAAGAACTGGAGCAGTCCAACAGCAACGGCGGTCGCCCCGCCCGGCTCCTCGGGCTCGTGTCTCAGGACGCCACCGCCGTCGGCGTCAAGGTCGCCCCCGACCATCTCGCCCTGGTCGAGGTCGGCATCGACGGGGCGGTGCGGCGGTCCGAGACCACCCCATTCGACGCGGTCTCGCCGCTGGCCACCTCCGCCCTCGTCGACCGCGTGCGCACGTTCGTCGAGAGCCCCGACGCGGGGCGCATCCTCGGCGTCGGCGTCGGTCTTCCGGGCACGGTCGCCGAGCGCGGGATCGGCGTGGTCGACTCCACCCAGCTCGGCTGGAACCAGGTGCCGCTGGGCGAGCTGCTGCGCCGCGCCCTCGACCTGCCCGTCGTGGTCGAGAACAACGTCAACGCGCTCTCGGTCGCCGAGCAGCTGTTCGGTCAGGGTCGTTCCTTCCGGAACGTGCTCGTCGTGACGATCGGCAACGGCGTCGGCGCGGGCGTGATCGCGGACGGCGTCATGGTGCGCGGACGCGCGGGCGGAGCCGGCGACCTCGGTCACATCCCCGTCGAGGAGGACGGCCCCCTCTGCCAGTGCGGGAACCACGGCTGCCTCGAGGCGCTCATCGGGCAGGGAGCACTGGTCGACGCGGCACGTGCCGGCGGGCTCCTCGCCGGCCGCGATGGCATCGACGTCCTCCGCAGGCTGGCCGACGGCGGATCGAGCGGCGCCCGCGAGATCTTCGCGCGGGCGGGCCGCCGCCTCGGCCGCGCGCTCGCCGGCGCGGTGAACCTGATCGATCCCGAGATCGTGGTGCTCCTCGGCGAAGGCGTCGAGGCATGGAACCACTGGGCGCCCGCGTTCGACCGCGCGCTGCGCAGCTCGCTGGTGCCGGGCAAGCGGGGGACGCCGGTCGTGGTCGAGCGCTGGCAGGACGACCGGTGGGCGCAGGGTGCCGCCGCCCTCGTGCTGGCCACCCCCTTCGACGCCCAGGGTGTCGCCGGCGACCAGGGCCGGCTCATGCGCGAGCGTCTCGTCGCCTCGATCGAGGCCCGCCCGTGACAGCCGCCGTGCTCGCCGCCGAGGCATCCGTCGCCGCCGCGCAGCACCCCACGCCGGCAGGCCGGCGCCCGCGGACACGCCGTCGCCGGATCTCGTACGGCCTCACGGTCGCGGTCTTCCTGCTGCCGAGCCTCATCCCGCTGCTGGCGTTCGTGATCGGGCCCATGATCTCGGCCGCGTGGACGAGCCTGCACTCGTGGAACCTGATCGGCCCGATGGAGTGGGTCGGCCTGGACAACTACGCCCACCTGCTCACCGACCCGGCCACCCATCAGGCGTTCCTGCACACGCTGTACTACATCGTCGGCTACCTGCCGCTGGTGTACGTCGGCGGTCTGGCTCTCGCGCTGGCGCTCAACGCGAAACTCCGCGGGCGCGGACTCCTGCGCGGCGTGTACTTCCTGCCCGTGATCACCAGCTGGGTGGTCGTCGCACTGGTGTGGCGCTGGCTGCTCAATCCCAGCACCGGAATCGTGAACACCGTGCTGGCATGGTTCGGCATCGAGGGGCCGGGCTGGTGGGCCGACCCCGCGTGGTCGATGCCGTCGATCATCCTCGCGTCGGCCTGGAAGGACCTCGGGTTCGTCATGGTGATCCTGCTCGCGGGGCTCCAGGCCATCAATCCGGACCTCTACGAAGCAGCCGAGATCGACGGGGCCGGCTGGTGGCGGCGCCTCTTCGGCATCACGCTGCCGATGCTGTCGCCGTCGACGTTCTTCGTCATCGTGCTGTCGCTCATCAACGGATTCCAGGTGTTCGACCAGGTCTTCGTCATGACCGGCGGCGGCCCGAACAACTCCAGCCAGGTCGTCGTCCAGCAGGTCTACGACCTGACCTTCCGCTACGGGCAGGCCGGCATGGCCTCCGCCCTGTCATGGCTGCTGTTCTTCGTGATCCTCGTCGTGACGCTCATCCAGTTCTACGGGCAGCGCAGGTGGGTGAACTATGACTAAGCCGCTGCGCACCGGGGTGCTCTACGCCGTGCTGGTCGCGGGAGCCCTCATCATGGTGTTCCCGTTCGTGTGGACGGTCGTGACGTCGATCACGCCGGGCGCGACGCTGACGACCACCCCGCGCCTCATCCCCGAGAGCCCGTCGCTGTCGCCGTACTTCGAGCTGTTCGATCGGGTGCCGTTCGGGCAGGTGATCGTCAACTCGCTCATCATCGCCGTCGTCGGCACGATCCTGCAGCTCGTCACGAGCGCCATGGCGGCATACGTGTTCTCACGGATGCCGTTCCCCGGGCGCGGCGCGGTGTTCGTGCTGTATCTCGCGACGATGATGATCCCGTTCCAGGTGCTCATCGTGCCGCTGTTCGCCGAGATGAAGGCGCTCGGCCTCATCAACACCTATCTCGGGGCGATCCTCCCCACGGTCGCGTCCGCGTTCGGCGTGTTCCTGCTGCGCCAGGCGATGAACACGGTGCCGTACGACCTCGACCAGGCGGCGACGCTCGACGGCGCCGGCCACTTCCGCATCTTCACGCGCATCGTGCTGCCGCTCGTCCGGCCCGCACTCGCGACGCTCGCGGTCTTCGCGTTCCTCAACACCTGGAACAGCTTCCTGTGGCCGCTCATCATCCTGCGCGACCCGCTCATGCAGACGCTCCCGGTGGCGCTCTCGAGCCTGCAGGGGCAGTACTCCACCCAGTGGGACGTGCTCATGGCCGGCTCGGTCATCAGCATCATCCCGATGTTCGCCCTCTACGTGTTCGCGCAGAAGTACATCGTCCAGGGCGTCGCCGGCACCGGCCTCAAGTAGGTCCGCCGCGCCCGCAGACCCCAGCCCCACACCAACACCACACACAGATCGAAGGAGATTGCACTCACATGAAGAAGAAGCTCATCGCGACGACGACCGTCGCGACCCTCGCAGCGATCGGCCTCGCCGGCTGCACGTCCTCGGGCGGTGACGCCGGAGACGGCGACGCCGTCACCATCACATACTCCAACTTCATCGCCAACGGCGGGAACGAGGAGAACCTTCAGGCGATCGTCGATGCGTTCGAGGCCGAGAACCCCGACATCACGGTCGATGTCACGACGTCGGCGTACGCGGACTACTTCACGAAGCTGCAGACCGACCTCGCGGCCGGAACCGCCGCCGACGTCTTCGACGTCGACGCGGGCAGTTTCGCGAACATCCAGGCCAGCGGCGTGCTCGCCGAGCTGACGGACGTCGATTCCTCCGCCTACCGCACGTCGGTGCTCGATGCGTACAACGTCGACGGCGCGCAGTACGGCCTGCCCACGTCGTTCTCCAACGTCGTGCTGTTCTACAACCAGGAGCTGTTCGACGCCGCCGGCGTCGACTACCCGACGGCCGACTGGACGTGGGCCGACGAGCAGGCGGCGGCCGAGCAGCTGACGGATGTCGCGGCCGGTGTGTGGGGCGACTATCAGCCGATCTCGTACCACGAGTACTACAAGGCGGTGCAGCAGGCAGGCGGCGACTTCCTCTCGGAGGACGGCACCGAGGCCGCGTTCGACTCCGCGGCGGGGATCGCCGCGGCCGATTGGCTCGCTGGCAAGTCGGGCACCGTGATGCCGTCCGCCGCGGATGGGGCCGGCACGCCGGACTTCGACCTGAACCTCTTCAAGGAGGGGAAGCTCGCGATGTGGCACACCGGCATCTGGATGATCGGGCTCGTCGGAGACCTCCCGTTCGAGTGGGACATCGCGGTCGAGCCCGGCGACACGCAGAAGGCGAGCGCGACGTTCTCCAACGCTGTCGTGGTCTCGGCCGACTCGGAGCACCAGGAGGCCGCGCAGAAGTGGGCGGAGTACCTCAGCAGCTCGAAGGAGATGGTCGACGTGCGTCTCGAGGCCGGGTGGGAGCTTCCGGCCGTCAGTGACGAAGCGCTGCTCGCGCCGTACCTCGAGAAGACGCCGCCGGCGAACCGGCAGGCGGTGTTCGACTCGCTCGAGGCCGTCGCCGTGGCCCCCGAGCTCGGGGCGAACGCCCAGCAGATCCAGGACGCCGTCACGAACGCGCTCGGCGAGATCGCGGCAGGCCGCGCCTCCACGGAGGACGCGATCGCCGCCCTGGCCGACGAGGTCGACTCGCTCCTGCAGTAGCACGATCAGTCGCGTCCGCGGCGGCACGCCCGCCGCGGACGCGACGCACTCCCGAAGGACTCCCGTGACCGACGCCCTCCCCGCTCCCGAAGCACCCACCTCGACCCTCTCCACGCACGATGACCTCACCGCTGCCCCGGCGCGCTCCGACGTGATCGGCGAGCTCGCCCGCGGCAGCATCCGTCTCATCGCGGACCTGCAGGCACCGCAGGGGGCGTACCCCGCCAGTCCGACCTTCTCCGCCTACGTGGGGTACAGCTGGCTGCGCGACGGGTCGTTCATCGCCGACGCGGCGTCCGTCGGGGGGCTGGTCGACTCCGCCGACCGCTTCTACGCGTGGTGCGCCGAGGTCATGGTGCGCCGGAGCGAGAAGATCCGCTGGATCGTGCGCGAGACGCGGGAAGGCCGGCCGCCGGCCGCGTCGCATATGCTGCCGGCACGGTTCACCTTCGACGGCGAGGACGGCGCCGACGAGTGGTGGGACTTCCAGCTCGACGGCTACGGCACGTGGCTGTGGGCGCTCGTCGAGCACCTCGACCGTCATGGACTCGACGGGGCGGCGTACCGCGAGGGTGTCGAGCTGACCGTCGACTACCTCGTCGTGTCGTGGGACCGCCCCTGCTACGACTGGTGGGAGGAGCACGCCCAGCATGTGCACGTGTCGACGCTCGCGTGCATCGCGGCGGGCCTCGACGCCGTCGTGCGGGCCGGGCTCGTCGACCGCGACCGTGCAGACCGGGCGCGCGCGGCGGCGGAGTCCATCCGCGGGCTCGTGGCCGAGCGCGGAACCGCGGACGGGCACCTCATCAAGTGGCTCGGAAGCACCGCCGTCGACGGCAGCCTCGCCGCAGCGATCGCGCCACTCGGGTTCGTCGACCCCCGCTCGGACGTCGCGCGCGCGACGATCGAGGTGCTCGAGTCGCACCTCACCGTCGACGGCGGCGTCCACCGGTACCTGGGCGACACGTTCTTCGGCGGCGGCCAGTGGCCGCTGCTCACCTGCTTCCTCGGGCTCGCACACCTGGCCGCAGGCGATCGCGTGCGAGCGGACGAGTGCTTCGAATGGGCGGCCGCGACGGCGACAGCCGACCTCCACCTGCCCGAGCAGGTGACGCACCATCTCATCGCTCCGCGGATGGAGCAGCCGTGGATCGACCGGTGGGGCACGGTTGCGACTCCGCTGCTGTGGAGCCACGCCATGTTCCTGCGGCTCGGCATCGCCCTCGGCCGCATCGACCCGTCCGATCTCACCTCCGCTCCGGAAGGAGACCTCCGATGATCCGTCACCGGCCCGCCGGCTCGGGGCACCCGTACTCGGTCGACACCGAGCAGCGGTGGCCGGTCGTCCCGTCGGCAGAGAGCACCGCCACGCTCGGCATCCGCGCGGACGCCGACGTCGCGGCGGTCACGTGCACGCTGGAATGGCGAGCGGATGCCGAGACCGGCGTGACCGATACCGTCGAGCTCCCGCTGGCTCGCGTGGCGACGACGTCGCGCGGCCGCGTCACCGACGGCGGTCACCTCGCCTCGGCGGCGAGCCGGCTGGCGCGCGCGGTCGGCGGATGGCAGGCGACGACCCCCGAGCTGCGGTTCGGCGGCACCTACCGCTATCGGTTCCACGCGACCCACGGCGACGGACGGGTCGAGCGGACGCGCTGGTTCGAGTTCCGGGCGGCGCGGTGGATGCCCGCACCCGATTCCGTGGTCGAGCACGGCCGCGCGAGGGTGCTCCCGGGCTCGGTCGAGCAGCTGCACGACGGCGTCCGCGCGTGGCGCGTGCGCTTCGCGCTGCCGCTGGACGAGCGCGAGCACGTCACCGGCTTCGGCGAGCGCTTCGACTCGGTCGAGCAGACCGGGGCGGCTCTCGACTCCGTCGTGTTCGAGCAGTACAAGAGCCAGGGGGCCGAGCGGAAGACCTACCTGCCGATGCCCTTCGCCCATGTCGTCGGCGGCGACGGGTGGGGCTTCCACGTCGACACCTCCCGGCGCGTGTGGTTCGACGTCGGCCACTCGGATCCGACGCGGCTCGTGGTCGAAGCCGAGACCGGAGAGGACGGCGTCCTGCCGCTGCGTCTCTTCGACGGCACGCCTGCCGATGTCCTCGGCGCCTTCCTCGACCGTGCCGGGCGCGCGACCGAGCTGCCCTCGTGGGTGTTCCGGCTGTGGGCGAGCGGCAACGAGTGGAACACGCAGGCGGAGGTCATGCGCCAGATGGACCTGCACCGCGAGCACGACATCCCGGTCGGGTCGGTCGTGATCGAGGCGTGGAGCGACGAATCCTCGTTCACCGCCTTCCGTGATGCGCAGTACAGCGTGACCGACGACGGTGCACCGCACCGGCTCGCCGACTTCACATTCCCGGCGGAGGGCGCGTGGCCCGACCCCAAGGGGATGACCGACGAGCTCCACGATCGAGGCATCCGTCTTCATCTGTGGCAGATCCCGCTCATCAAGATGCGCCCGCACCCCTCCGGTCAGGTCGCTGCCGATGCGAAGGCGGCGATCCGCGAGGACGTGCTCATCCGCGAGCCCGATCCCCGCGGCGGGACGCGTCCGTACCGCAACCGCGGGTGGTGGTTCCCGCTCGGGCTCATGCCCGACCTGACCGACGAGCGCGCCGCCCGCTGGTGGACCGACAAGCGCCGGTACCTCGTGGAGGAGATCGGCATCGACGGGTTCAAGACCGACGGCGGCGAGCACGCGTGGGGTGCGGAGCTCGTGTACCTCGACGGCCGACGGGGCGACGAGAAGAACAACACCTTCCCCGTCGCCTATGCCGCCGCGTACGGCCGCCTGCTCGAGTCGGCAGGCAAGGCGCCGGTGACGTTCAGCCGCGCCGGGTTCACGGGATCGCAGGCGCACGGCGCCTTCTGGGCCGGCGACGAGAACTCGACGTGGGAGGCGTTCCGCTGGTCGATGAACGCGGGACTCACCGCGGCCGCATCCGGCATCGTGTACTGGGGATGGGACATCGCCGGCTTCTCGGGTGAGATCCCGACGTCGGAGCTGTACCTCCGGGCGACGCAGGCATCGGTGTTCGTGCCGATCATGCAGTACCACTCCGAGTTCAACCACCACCGCTCGCCGTCGCGCGACCGCACGCCGTGGAACATCGCGGAGCGCACCGGCGACGAGCGGGTGATTCCGCTGGTGCGCCGGTACACGAAGCTGCGCGAGCGGCTCATCCCGTACCTGGAGCGTTCGGCGGCCGCCGCGATCGCGACGGATGCCCCGCTCATGCGGCCGCTGTTCTTCGAATGGCCCGACGACCCGGCGGTCTGGACGGCCGGCACCCAGTGGCTGCTCGGCGACGACCTGCTGGTGGCGCCGGTGCTCGAGCCCGGCGCCGTCGAATGGCCCGTGTACCTGCCCGCCGGCGAGTGGACGGACGCTTGGACGGGTGAGCGGCACACCGGCGGCCGCACGGTCTCGGTGCCGGCACCCATCGACCGCATCCCGGTGTTCGTGCGTGGGCGCGAGGAGGAGCTGCGGGAGCTGTTCCACGAGGTCTGAGACCCGAACGCCGGGAATCGCTTCGCGGTCCGCACGGTTTGGTGCATCATCGCACCGAAGGGAGCCGTGCATGACCGGACTCGAAGTCACCGTCCTCGTGGGCATCACCGTGCTCGTCGGCGCGATCCTCGCGCCGCGGCTGCGCGTGGCTGTACCCCTGCTGCTCGTCGTCGCCGGACTCGCGCTGGGATTCGTCCCCGAGGTGCGTGAGATCGAGCTGCCGCCCGAGACCGTCCTGCTGCTGTTCCTCCCCGTGCTGCTGTTCTGGGAGAGCATGACCACCTCGCTGCGGTCGATACGTCGCGACTTCCGGGGCATCGTCCTCATGAGCACGCTGCTCGTCGTCGCCAGCGCATTCGCGGTGGCAGGCATCGCCTCTGCCTGGGGGCTGCCGTGGGAGGCCGCACTCATCCTCGGTGCGGCGGTCGCGCCGACCGACGCGACCGCCGTCGCCGCGCTCGGTCGGCTGCTTCCGCGACGCAATTTCATGAACCTCAAGGCCGAGAGCCTGACGAACGACGGCACTGCACTCGTCATCTACGGCGTCGCCGTGGGTGTGGCCGTGGGAGGCCGGTACACGCCGCTCGACGTCACCGGACTGGTGCTCGTCGCATACGCCGGCGGTATCGCGGCGGGACTGGCGGTGGCAGGTCTCGCCTACCTGGTGATGCGACGCCTCCGCAACACCCTGAACCTCAACATCGCGCTGCTCCTCGTGCCGTTCACGGCGTTCCTGCTCGCCGAGCTCATCCACGCGTCGGGGGTGCTCGCCGTCGTGGTCGCGGGCCTCATCGTCGCGTACATCAGCCCGCGCATCAGCACGGCCGCATCCCGTCGCCAGGCCGCGTGGACGTGGCCCCTCGGCGCCTTCCTGCTCAACGGCTCGCTCTTCGTGCTCATCGGGTTCGAGGTTCAGGCGGTGGCGCACGAGATCCCCGCGCGCGAGATCGGCTGGCTGGTGCTCGTCACCGTCGCGGTGTGGCTCGTCCTCCTGGTGACGCGCTTCGTCTTCCAGACGGCGGCTGTCATGACGATACGCATGCTCGACCGCCGGCCTTCGCAGCGGCTGCGGCGCACCACGTGGCGGTCGCGCGTGGTGAGTGCGTTCGCAGGCTTCCGCGGGGCCGTGTCTCTCGCGATCGCCCTGTCGGTGCCGTTCACGACGACCGCCGGTGACCTACTGCCGGGGCGGGACGAGATCATCTTCGTGACAGCGGGCGTCATTCTCCTGACGCTCCTCGTGCAGGGACCGCTGCTCCCCGCCCTCGTGCGCTGGGCGCGGTTCCCAGACGACCAGGCGATGCAGCAGGAGCTCGAGCTCGCCGAGCGCGCAATCACGGGCGCAGCGCTCACGGCGGTCGCGGATCTGGCGCGCGACCACGGCATCAGCGCGGAGATCCGCGACCGCCTGACACGCGACTACTACGAGTACCTCGAGCGCAACAACGAGCGCGTACTGGCACGCGAGCGCGCCCGGGCCGACGACGAGATCGCCGATCTCGAGACGACGTTCGAGGGCGCGGATGCCTCGGCCTCGGCATCCGCGACCGCCACCGCGACGCTCGAGAGCCCGGCTCCACTGCCCTCGCCGCGCGAGCGGGACGAGGAATACTCGCGGCTGCGCATCGCCGTCCTGGACCGCAAGCGCGAGGTGCTCTATCGCCTGCGGCGCGAGGGCGTCGTCGACGATGCGGTAGTGACCCAGATCCAGACGCGGCTCGATGTCGAAGAGCTGCGCATCACGGGAGTCGAAGTGCTCGACTGATCGCCGGGCTTCAGCCGCGTGTGCCCTTCCAGCCGAGGCTCGGGGCGACGTGCTTCGCGAACGACTCGACCACGCGGAGGTTGAACGCCACGCCGAGCTGGCTCGGGATCGTGAGCATGAGCGTGTCGGCGCTCGCGATCGCGGCGTCCTCCTTGAGCTGCTCGACCAGCACGTCGGGCTCGGCGGCGTACGTCTTGCCGAACGTGGAGCGCATGCCGTCGATCACGCCGATCTGGTCGCCGTCCTGGCGGCCGCCGAAGTACATCGCGTCCTCGGCGGTGGTGATGGGGAAGATCGAGCGGCTCACCGATACGCGGGGCTCCCCGGCGTGACCGGCGCCGCGCCAGGCCGCGCGGAACGCGTCGATCTGCTGCGCTTGGAGCAGGTCGAAGGGAGTGCCGTCCGCCTCGGTGAGAAGGGTCGACGACATCAGGTTCACGCCGGTGCGCCCTGCCCACTCGGCCGAGTCGCGGTTGCCCGCGCCCCACCACACTCGCGAGCGCAGACCCGGTGAGTGCGGCTCGATGCGCTGCATCCCGGTGCCGCCGCCGAACGGAGACGAGGCATCCCGCTCGGCCAGCCCCTCGCCCTCGATGGCGCGCAGGAACAGGTCGAAGTGCTCGCGCGCGATGTCGGCGCCCCGCGGGTCCTGCGACCCGGTGTAGCCGAACGCCTCGTACCCGCGCACCACGCTCTCGGGTGACCCGCGGCTCACGCCGAGCGCGAGCCGGCCCCCCGAGATGAGATCGACGGATGCCGCCTCCTCGGCCAGATACAGGGGGTTCTCGTAGCGCATGTCGATGACACCGGTGCCCACCTCGATGCGCTCGGTGCGCGCTGCGATCGCCGCGAGCAGCGGCATGGGCGAGGACTGCTGACGCGCGAAATGGTGGACGCGGAAGTACGCTCCGTCGACCCCGAGCTCGTCCATGCCCTGAGCGAGGTCGATCGCCTGCAGCATCGAGTCGGCGGCCGTGAGCTGCCGCCCGCCGCCGAGCGGCCCGTAGTGTCCGAACGAGAGGGTTCCGAAGTGCTGCATGTCGACTGCAACCGTACGCCCGCGGCATCCATTCCGGTGAATGGGTTCATCGGTCCGTCGGAGCCGGTCGCTAGCCTGACGCAGTGACCAGCATCCGTCCTGCCGTTCCTGAAGACGTCCCCCGCATCGCCGAGGTGTGGGAATCGGCGTGGCGCGACGGCCACGTCGGGCACATCGCCGACGAGCTGCTCATGCACCGGCAGTCGGACTCGTTCCGCTCACGCGCGGCCGAGATGGTCGGACGCACGCATGTCGCCGAGGTGGACGGGGTCGTCGTCGGCTTCGTCACCCTCAAGGACGACGAGCTCGAGCAGCTCTTCGTCGATGCCTCCGCCCGTGGCACGGGCGTGGCGCGCGACCTTCTCGCCGACGGTGCGCGCCGCCTCGTCGGGCAGGGACACGCTCGTCCGTGGCTCGCCGTGGTGACCGGCAATGCACGGGCGCGCCACTTCTACGAACGCGAGGGCTGGCGCGACGCCGGGCCGCTCGCCTACGAGGCGCCGATCGAGGGCGGAACGGTCGTCGTCCCGTGCCACCGTTACGAACTGATCCTGGATCGCTGAATTCGGCCGCCTCTGTCCGGGGCCCGCGCGGCGTGCTTACGATGGCAGCGGAGGCCTGAGGAACGACGCGGGTCGAGGAGGCGGGATGATCCAGGTTCGGGTGGCCGGCGTCGCTCTCGACGCCACCGGGCAGCACGTCGTGCTGCTCAAGCCCATCGACGAGATGCCGGGCGACGGCCTCGTGCTGCCCATCTGGATCGGGCAGCTCGAAGCCACGTCGATCCTCGTCGCCGTCGAGAACGCCCCCGTGCCGCGACCGCTCGCCCACGATCTCATGCGCTCGATGCTCGAGACGCTGGGCGCCGAGGTGACGCGCGTGGAGGTGCCCCGCATCGAAGACGGCACGTTCTACGGCGCGATCACGCTGTCGACGGCTCTCGGCGAGCGGGTCGTCGACGCGCGGCCCTCCGATGCCGTCGCGCTGGCGTCGCGGGTGGGGGCGGGCATCTGGGTCGCCGACGAGGTGATGACCGAGGCCGGCGTGCCCGACGTGCTGACCGAGACCGACGCCGCCGAGCGCCTCGACGAGTTCAAGCGCTTCCTCGACGACGTCGAGCCCGAGGACTTCGAAGGCTGATCCGTTCGGCTCGGGTCACCGTGCGCCGGCGCGCACGGCCGCGGCGACATCGGCCGAGGATCCGCGCCAGGGCGCTCCATGACCAGGAAGCACCCACGATGCCTCGAGCCCGGCGAGGCGATCGAGCGACGCGGATGCCTCGGCTGGAGCATCCGTGAAGGGCGCCGGCTGCAGGCCCTCGCGGCCCGTGAGCACATGGCGTGTCGTGAGCGCATCGCCGACGAACACGGCATCGGCGAGCGGGACGTGCACCGCGATGCTGCCGGGGGAGTGACCCGGCATCCCGACGATCACCGGCGCGCCGGGAAGATCCAGCACGTCGCCGTCACGCACCTCGACGACCTCCGAGACGTACGCGGTCGGCACAGCACGCTTGCGCAGCGCATACGCGAAGAACCTCAGCGTGGGCCCGAGCCGCATCGGCCCGGCGGGCGTCTTCGGCTTCTCGCCCGTGCGAGCACGCTCGGCGTCGGCCTCATGCACGTACACGGGCACCCCGTGGTCCCGGCGGAGGCGCTCCGCGAATCCGATGTGGTCGCCGTCGCCGTGCGTGAGGACGACCCCGCGGATGTCGTCGGCGGTCCTGCCGATCTCGCGCAGCTCGCGCGTGAGATCGCGCCAGTGCCCTGGCAGTCCCGCGTCGATGACCGTGATGCCGTCGTCGGCGACGACCAGGTAGGCGGCGACGATGTCGTTGCCGATGCGGTGCAGGTGCGGCCCGAGCTTCATGGGACGGCCTTTCGGTGAGGAGGGTTGGCATGGCTACGTTACGTAGCTATCATGGCTACTGTCAATAGCCATCGAGAGGATGCCGATGCCCACGCCCGAACGCACGTCCTTCGACCAGATCGTCGAGGCCGGCCGCGACCTCCTGGAGCAGCAGGGGCTCACCGGGCTCACGATGCAGAGCGTCGCCGCCCGGGTCGGAGTGCGCGCACCGTCGCTCTACAAGCGCGTGCGCGACCGCGACGCGCTCATCGCGGCCGTAGCCGCCGCCACGGTCGATGACCTGACCGCCCGGCTGGAGGCATCCGATCGATCCATCGAAGGTCTCGCCCGCGCCTACCGGGCATTCGCGCACCAGCGGCCGCAGGCTTTCCGGCTCATCTTCGCATCCGCGGTGCCGCAGCCGAGCCTCGACCGCGCGGGCGCCGTGATCGTGAGCAGTCTGGGTCGGGTCGCAGGAGAAGAGCACGCGCTGGAGGCGGCGCGGCTCGTGACGTCGTGGGCGACGGGGTTCATCCACATGGAGCTGTCCGGCGCCTTCCGCCTCGGCGGCGACACCGACGACGCGTTCGACTTCGGCCTGCGCAGCCTGCAACGAGGGCTCGACACCCGGTGACGCCCGGGGCGCGTCGCCGTCCACCGTGGCGCCGGCGTGTCGGACCTCACACCGACACGGAATCCGCTGCCGCGACCCGCAGCAGACTCAGCTGGCCTGCCCGTTCCACTGCGGCATTGCGGCCGGGCACGCCGAGCTTCCGATAGATATGACCCAGGTGGGTCTTGATGGTGTTCGTCGAGACGAAGCAGCGATCTGCGATATCGGCGATCGTGAGTCGAGTCGGAAGGAACGCCAGAAGCTCGAGCTCGCGCGGCGTGAGCTCGTCGAGCAGGACCCCCCGGGGCGTCGTCCGATGCCGACCCGCACGCACTGCACGACGCGCGAACTCGGAGTGAGCGCAGAACATCTCCTCGACGAGTTCGATGACGTCCTTGCCGGCCCGAACGAAAGGGTGCACCAGCCCCTCGGATTCCGCCTCGCGCAGCGCGGCGCCCAGTGCCTCTCTGGCATTGAGCCGGCGTCCCTCGAGCGACCACATCCATGCCACCGAGATGCCCCGCTCGACCGAGACGACCGGGGAGGACGACTCGTCGGACCGCAGCTCGTCCATCCGGGCGCGGGCGGCGTCGGTCCTGCGAGCCGCGAGAAGACCGGCGATCTCTTCGAAGGAGATCTCTGACCACGACCGCACCGAGATCGGCGGCGGGACGGGGGTCCCGCGGAGGCGAGCCCGGCGCATCTCCAGTGCCATGAGCGATCGCCGCACGACCGGCGGGGGTGGCGCGGGAGGCCCGCTCGAGGTGACCGCATCCGTTCCGTCGGGATCGATCAGCTTCGCGACGAGATGCGCGATCCACATCAGCTGCACGCGCTCGTTCGCGGCGGCTCGCACCCCGGCCTCCGAGAGCGCGAGCGCACCCGCTTCGGATTCGCCGCGCTGGACGGCGACGACCGCCCGCGCGAGGAACGCGTCGGCCGACGCCGGGTGAGCGAGAAGCCGGAACTCTCGGGCGATTCCGAGCGCCTCGTCGGCCCGCTCGGTGGCGTCCGCGAGCCGACCGCTGAACGCGTTCATGAGTGCGAGGAAACCCAACGCGTCCACGAGGTGAGGCGTCGGGACGAGCTCGCCGGAGCGCACGACGTCGGCCACCGCCGCCCGCGCCGCGTGCACGTCCCCCAGCAGGAAGCAGCCACGCCCGAGGGAGAGCGCGCAGATCAGGCGGAGAAGAGAGCCATCGATCCCGAGCATCGCGGGGCGTGGAGCGTCCGGCTGACGTTCCAGCGATCGGAGCCCGCGTCTCGCCGCCTCGACGAAGGAATCGGAGTGGGGGAGGAACTGGACCCCTGCCGCGAGGTATGCGAGAGCGATCTGCAGCTCACCCGCGCTGAGTCGATCACCGGTCGACAGGGCGTAGAGCCTCTCCACGGCGGCGGCACCGTGTCCGTTCATCATCTCGGCGACGCCCAGGAGCAGTTCGGCGTGCGGGTGACGAGCGCGGGCTTCGTCCGGTATGCGAGCGAGCCACCGTGCGATCGCCGAGGTGTGCTCCACGGTCGCCGTCGACGAGGCATCCGCGACCACGAGCTCCAAGGCGGAGTCCCAACGGCGCGCCCGGCAGAGGTAGTCGAGACCGTTGTCGAGGTCGCCCGAGTCGAGGAACCACGTCGCCGTGGCCTCCAAGAGGGATTCCTCGCGGCCCGGATCGAGGGCGCGGAGCTTCAGCCGAAGGAGGTCGCGGAAGAGCGGATGGAACCGATACCAGCCGCCTTCTCCGGGCACGGCGACGGTGAAGAGCGAGTCCCGCTCGAGCTCGGCGATGAATGTCGCGCCGTCCTCGCCGGTGAGGGACTGAACAAGCCCCTCGCAGAACTCGTCCGTAACGGCCAGCTTCTGAAGGGCGTCCCGTCGAGCGGGCTGAAGGGCATCCAGGACTTCTTCGCTCATGTACTCCACGACGAGCCGGTCCGACTGGGCGAGCGAATCGGCGACCCGATCCGGATCGGTGGCGAAGCGGAACCCGAGTGCGGTCAGCTGCACACCGGCCGCCCAGCCTTCGGTGCGCGAGACGACCGCCGCGAGCGTGGCGGGCGATGGGGCGAGGCGGGTGATCCGCTCGAGCACTCGTGCGGTGGTCTCGTCGTCGAAGGCCAGTTGACTCTGCCGGATCTCGACCAGGCCGTGACGAAGCCGGTGCCGGCTCCAGCCCAGGTGCAGGTCCGCCCGCGAGGAGAAGATCGCATGCACATTGGGAGGGAGTATTTCGACGAGCTGCCAGAGATCGGTCAGGATCGGCGTCCCCGACAGGCGGTCGAGGTCTTCGAAGATGAGGACGATCCGCTCCAGCTCGGCGAGGCTCGCCGCGAATTCCTCGAGGAAAGGCCCGCCGAGGCGTCCTTCAGCGGTGCGCAGCGGGGCCGATGGCCGCTCGAAGCGCGGCGACAAGGCCGCGACTGCGTCGACCAGCCGCGAAGAGAGGACGGCGGGTGATGCGTCTTCCGCGGTGATATCCAGCCAGGCCGTCAGATGGTCCTGCCGGGAGGCGACCCATTGCGCGAGCAGGACGCTCTTGCCGGCGCCGGCCGGTGCCACGATGAGCGACAGTGGCGCGTCGACACCGCTGTCGAGAACGTGTCGCAACGAAGGTCTGTCGACGGCGTGCGACGGTGGTTTGCGAGAGTTGTCCACGGATGCCGTTCCGGCCCTGTAAGGGGCTCTCGAGCGAAATCATCCCACACGGGTGACGCGGCCACCATGCCCGCTCCCGCACAATGGCCGAACCCCACCACCCTCGTTGGTGCAGGCTTCGGACGCCGAGGGAGACTGCCGTTGACCGCTCGCATGATCGAAATCGTCGTCCGCGGACCCCTCGGGCCCGATCTCACAGCGGCGCTGGGGGACTATGCCGTGGAGACCGGCCGAACCGCCACCCGCATCGTCGGGCCGATCCCGGATCAATCGAAGCTGTTCGGGCTGCTCGAGATGCTCGACACGATGCACATCGAGGTGCTCTCGATGAACACCATCGACGACAGCGCGTGATCCATGCGGTCGACTCCTCAGAGGCCGACCGCGCCGCTCGGGTCGGCGCTCGGAGCGGGATCGGGGAGGCGCCGCATCCTCAGCGCGTTGACCGCCCCGAGCACCGCGGCGGTGATCGGCACCAGCAGGGCGACTTGAAGCGCCAACGGCCCCGCGAGGGAGTTGATGCGCACGATCTCCTCGGCGACTTCCGGAGGCTCGTCCGAGAGGAGCTCTGACAGGCCGGAGTTCGACATCAGCTCCGCATCCTCTTCCAGCACCTCCGCCACCTGCGACTTCTCTCCGGGCGACAGCACGGTGCTGGACGCGGCGAGTGCGGTGAATCCGGACGCCAGGGCTGCGAGGAGGACGGCGCCCGCGACAGCCAGGCCGAACGAGAGGCCGAAGGAGCCGGCTGCGGAGTTCACTCCCGCCGCCTCGCTCACCCGCTGTTCCTCGATCGGCGACAGGGTGTAGTTGTTCAACTGTGACACGAGGAGGCCGAAGCCACACCCCGCGGCCATGAGTGGCGCTGCGAGATACCAGCCGCTCGTCGCGATCGGCACGATCGGCACCAGTGCCACCAACCCGAGCAGCGCGAGCGCGAAGCCCAGGAGGATCATGTTCGCGGGCCGGCCGCGCCGCCTGCGGCCCGCGAGGACCGCGATGACGAACATGCTCAACGACAGCGGTGCGATGGTCAGCCCGGCGAGGAACGCGGTGTACTCCAGGACCATCTGGAGGTAGAGCGGGACCACGATCATCGTTCCCCCCAGGGCGATCTGCTGCATGAGCTGCCCGGTGACGCCCGTCCGGAACACCGTCGAGCGGAACAGGTCGGGGTCGATGAGGGCGGGCCGGCCGCGCCGCTTGCGAGCGAGGAGCCAGAACCCGAGGCTCGCGAGCGCGGCGATGCCGCTCGCGATCGCCAGCGCGACGTACGCCTCGCCCTCCTGCCACAGCAGCACACCGAGGACGACACCGCCCATTCCGATGATCGAGAGGGTGGCTCCGACGAGATCGATCGAGCGCTCGCCGGTGTAGCGGACGTCCTTAACCAGGCGCGAGCCGATCAGCACGATGCCGATGACGACCGCTTCGAGCAGGAAGCCCACCCGCCATGACAGGAACGTCGTGATCGCCCCTCCCAGCAGGGGGCCGATGGCTGCGGCGATCGCCGCAGAAGCGCCGACCAGTGCGTACACGCGTTTCCGATGCTGCGGACGGAAGTTGCCATGGATGAGCGATTGCATCGCGGGGAGAAGGAGGGAGGCGCCGAGACCGCCGACGAGCGCCCAGAAGATGACCACCGCCGTCAGGGTCTGCGCGAACGTCATCGCGAGCGCGCCGACCGCGTATGCGACGAGGCCGAGGATGTAGGCGCGCTTGCGGCCGATCAGGTCGCCGGTCTTGCCGCCCACGATGATGAAGGCCGCCGACACCAGCGCCTCCAGTGCGATCGTCCCCTGCACGCCGCTCGCCGTGGCTCCCAAGTCGTGCACCACCGCGGAGATCGAGACGTTCATCAGGGAGGTGTCGACGACGAGGACGAACATCGCCATCGCCAGCAGTAACGCCAGACGCCCGTTGAACGCGGGCGCGTCGTCCTCGCCGCTCATGCGAGAAGCAAACCACACGCCGTCCTTGAGCGAACCGGCTCACATCGAGAATCACCCACCTCAGGTGATACGGCCGTTCGTACACTGACGCCATGGCCTCGCACGATGCGACGCGACAGCCGGTAGCGCTCGGCGCGCCGCCGGTGCCGCGCACGGAGTCCGAAGCGATCTATCTGGCACTCGCAGCGGGCTCGATCGGCGCGGTGTACGGCCTGATCGTGTCGCTCCTCGCACCGGCGCTCACGCTGGCGGGAGAAGGACGATTCGGGCTCTGGGCGGCATGGGGTTCCGCGGCGGTTGCCGCCACGGCGTCGGGCATCGGCTACTGGCGGTCTCGGAGCAGAGCCGACCAGGCCTGGCGGCGAAGCCTGCCCGCGTGGGAGTTCACCGTCAACACGCTCTCGGTGGTCATCGTCCACGCGGCGCTGGCGTTCCTCGCCGCCTATGCCCTGTACCTGGTCCTCGCGCTGGGATTCATCGGCCTCCCCGTCGTGATCTTCTGGAGCGTCGTCCTCATGGCCGTGACGCTCGGCCTCGCGGCGTACATCGTCTATCTCTCGTCGTCGAGCATGACGACCAGGCGGATGTCGTCACTGCTGATGGCCTTCATCGGGATCGGGACCCTGACGGCGATGGTCACCAGTCCTGACCCCGAGTGGTGGTCGGTGCACTTCAGCCAGCTCGGCACGTCCGACTCGCTGTCGAGCTGGGTCTTCAACGGAACGCTCATCGCCGGAGGGCTGCTGGTCACGACGTTCGCCGTGTATCTGGCCAACGACCTCACGGCGCTGGCCGACGCTCACGTTCTGCAATACCGGCGCGCACCGCGCGTCGTGTCGGTGCTGTTCGTGGTCATGGGAACCATGCTCGCGTGCGTCGGCATCTTTCCCGTCGACGTGCACCTCACGCTCCACAACCTCTCTGCGTCGGGCATGGCGCTGGTGTTCCTCGGGCTCCTCTTCAGCGGGCCGCGGCTCCTTCGAGGTCTCCCGCGCACCTATTTCCTCGCATCGTGGGCGTTCTTGGCGGCGACGCTCGGATCCCTCGTGCTCTTCGTCGTGCAGTACTTCACGCTGACGGCGTTCGAGATCATCGTCTTCGCGCTCATCTTCGGCTGGATCGCAGTGTTCATCCGCTTTCTGTCCGCAGCGCAGCGGCCCCTCGACGACGTCGCGCCCCCACCGAGCGCCGCACTGTGACGATGGCCCCTGCGCACGGCCGCCACCGGCGCCACGGCCTCCTCGCTCTCTGAGCGACCCGATCGCACGCAGAAATCACCCGATTCGGGCGACGACCGCGAAGCTATCGTGCCCACATGACCACAGTGGACGACACCATCGACGCGCCCTGGTTCGCCCGCGACGGCGGGGCTGTCGTCCAGGCGCTCTCGAGCGACCAGGAGCATGGTCTGACCGCGGGCGAGGCGCATCGGAGACTGGAGGCGAACGGGCCCAACTCGATCGCCGCGGAGCCTTCTCCCTCCGTCTGGGAGGTCAGCCTCCGGCAGCTGGCGGACCCGATGAACGTGATGCTCGTCGTCGTCGCCGTCGTCAGCTGCTTCATCAATCAGGTGAGCGTCGGCATTCTGGTCGGTGCACTCGTCGTGCTGAACGTCGTTCTCGGCGCCCGGCAAGAGCTGCGGGCCAAGGCATCCGTCGACGCTCTCGCGCACATGCAGATCCCGCAGGCCAGGGTGATGCGCGACGGCGTGCTCGCGCGCGTGGACGCGACCGGCCTGGTGACCGGCGACATCGTGCTCCTCGAAGCCGGCGACGTGGTCCCCGCCGACGGACGCATCCTGCGGTCGGCGACGCTCGAGACGCAAGAGGCGGCGCTGACAGGGGAGAGCACGCCGATCGCGAAGGACAGCGCCACGATCGACGACCCCGGGACCGGTGTCGGCGATCGCGTCAACATGGTCTTCCAGAACACTCAGGTCACCCGGGGTACGGCGACCGTCGTCATCACCGAGACCGGCATGAGGACGCAGATGGGTCGCATCGCCTCGATGCTCTCCAGCGTCAAGCCGGCGAAGTCGCCGCTTCAGCGAGAGCTCGACTCGCTGACCGGTGTTCTCGGATGGATCGCGTGGGGCGCCGTCGCGATCATCGTGGTGACGGGACTGCTGCGTGGGCAGGAGATCGCCTCGGTGCTTCTGGTCGGCATCTCGATGGCCATCTCGGCCATCCCCACCGGCATGCCGTCGTTCGTGCAGGCGATGCTGTCGCACGGCTCGCGGCAGCTCGCCGCGCATAACGCCGTGGTGAAGAACCTGACCGACGTCGAGACGCTCGGGGCGACGAGCGCGATCAACTCGGACAAGACCGGCACGCTCACCATGAACGAGATGACGGTCGAGACCCTGTATTACGCGGGCGAGTGGTTCAGTGTTGAGGGGTCGGGGTACGACAAGGCCGGTGAGATCCGTGGCGATGCCAGCAGGCCCGCGCCCGATTTCAGCAGGCTGGCCCTCGGACTCACCCTGTGCAGCGACGCCACCGTGTCGGACGACGGTGCCGTCATCGGCGATCCGACCGAGGCGGCTCTCGTCGTGCTCGCGGCGAAGATGGGGGCGGATGCCGATCTCACGCGCGCGAGCGTGCCCCGGGTCGCCGAGGTGCCGTTCGATTCGGCTTACAAGTTCATGGCGACGTTCCACCGCCTGCCCCTCGACGGCGATGAGCAGCTCGTCGTGCTCGTCAAGGGCGGACCTGACGTCGTCATCGAGCGGTGCGCGTACGCACAGACCGCGGACGGCGAGGTGTCGATCTCAGAGGCGAGTGAAGCGATCCTCGAGGCCAACCGCTCGCTGTCGGAGCGCGGGCTGCGCGTGCTCGCGTTCGCGATCCGCCGGCTGGGGGTATCGGTGGAAGCGCCGAGCGATCCGATGAGCGAGGTCGCGAACCTGACCTTCGTCGGACTCGTCGGAATCATCGACCCGCTGCGGCCGTCGTCGAAGGAAGCCGTGCGCATCACGCGAGAGGCGGGTATCGAGGTCCGCATGATCACCGGCGATCACTCGATCACGGCGGCGGCGATCGGGAAGAAGCTCGGACTCGCGTCCGGTGCCGCAAGCGGCGCGGAAATCCAGGCGATGAGCGACGCGGAGCTCTCGGCTGCGCTCCCGGGCCTTCACGTCTTCGGGCGTGTGACCCCGGAAGACAAGCTGCGGCTCGCGCGCCTCATGCAGGAGCAGGGAGCAGTCGTCGCGATGACGGGTGATGCGGTCAACGACGCGGCCGCGCTCAAGCAGGCCGACATCGGCGTCGCGATGGGCTCGGGCAGCGAAGTGACCAAGCAGGCCGGCAAGCTGATCCTCGTCGACGACAACTTCGGCACCCTCGTCACGGCAGTGCGGCTCGGGCGCTCGATCTACGACAAGATCGTCAGCTACGTCCGGTACCAGATGGCGCAGCTGTTCTCCCTCGTGCTGCTCTTTCTCGTCACGAGCCTCTTCGCCATCAACGATGGCGTGCCGCTCACGCCGATCATGGTGCTGTTCCTCAACTTCTTCATCACGATCTTCCCGGTCGTCGTCATCATGCTCGATCCCATCCCCGATGAGATCATGCGCAAGCCCCCGCGCGACCCTCGCAAGGTGATCGCGAACCGGGCCGCTGTGCTGCAGTGGCTCGCCTACGGCGCGGTGATCTTCCTCGCGTCGCTCGTTCCGCTTCTCGCGTTTCCCGGTGAATCGAGCTCGACCGAACCGAACGCACCAGTGACGATGACGTTCGTCGTCGCCGCGCTGGGGTCGATCTTCTGCGGCCTCGTGGTGCGGAGGGATCCCGAGTCGGGCTTGATGCCGCCGATCCTGGTGGCCGTGAAGTGGCTCTCCATCCCGCTCGTCCTGACCGTGGCGGCCGTCGAGCTCGGCTTCATGCAGCGTCTCATCGGCACGACCAGCCTGGACGGCCGGCAGTGGCTCATCTGCCTGGGGCTCGCGCTCTTCATCCCCGTCTTCATCGAACTCGAGAAATGGGCTCGGCGCCGGCTCGCGGCGCGTCGGCGCCGCGAGTCGAGATGAGCGCCCCGTCGTCGCTCGCCGCGACGTAGGGTGTGAGATCACCACCGGAGAACTGGAGGTCGATACGGAAGGACTCCGCGCCATGGACGACGCCCCCGCTCCCTTCGGTCCGGACGACTTCCGCGCCCGGATGCGCCGCGCGGCGCACGATTCGGCGACGGAGAGACTCGCCGGGTTGCTCGTGACCCCGGGACCCGACCTGTTGTGGCTCACGGGTTACCGCCCCACCGCGATCACCGAGCGGCTCACCCTGCTGATCCTCAGCGACGACGAAACGCCGCAGCTGCTCGTTCCGACGCTCGAACGGCCGGACGCCGAAGCGGCGGGGGCGTTCCCGTGCTCGCGATCCACGAATGGCGTGACGGCGAAGACCCGTACGTGGCGGCAGCCTCGCTGCTGCAGCCGGGCGGACACTACGCCGTCTCCGATTCGGCCTGGGCGATGCACCTCCTCGGACTCCAGCGGGAGCTCCCGAACGCGCGATTCTTCTCGGTGACCGAGCGTCTCCCGATGCTGCGAGCGGTCAAGGATGCGAACGAGGTGGCGCGTATGGCGGCCGCGGGTGCGGCGGCGGACGCCGCTTTCGACGAGATCGTCAAGACCCGGTTCGCTGGTCGCCGTGAGACGGACGTGGCGGCGGACCTCGCCAGGCTGCTGCGCGAGTTCGGGCACGAGCAGGTGGATTTCACCGTCGTCGGGTCGGGCCCGAACGGCGCGAACCCGCATCACGAAGCAGGTGAGCGTGCGATCGTCGAGGGCGACATGGTGGTCCTGGACTTCGGAGGGCTCAAGCGCGGATACGGCTCCGACACGTCACGCACGGTCTGCGTGGGCGAGCCGACCTCGCAGATGCGTGCCGTGCACGATATCGTCCGCCTGGCGCAGCAAGCCGCCTTCGACGCGGTTCGTCCCGGGGTCCCGTGCCAGGAGATCGATCGCACCGCCCGGCGGCTGATCGAGGAGGCCGGTTTCGGCGAGCGCTTCGTCCACCGCACCGGTCACGGAATCGGCATGACGACCCATGAACCTCCGTACATGGTGGAGGGCGAGGAGCGGCTCATCGTGGAGGGGATGTGCTTCTCCATCGAACCGGGGATCTATATTCCCGGCTCTTTCGGCGTCCGGATCGAAGACATCGTGACCGTCACTGCGGAGGCCGGCCGGCGCCTGAACAACACCGAGCGCGGACTCATCATCGTCGAGTGACTCGTCAGGGCTTTGCTCCCGCGGTCATCCAGCGGAGCACAGCCATCACCCACGCCCGATCGTCGAGGTCGGAGGATTCACCCGTAGCGGGTGACGCCTCTCCTTCGCGCGGAGCCTACCGTCGATGCGCGAGCGGGCTGCTCGCCGTGGGGATCGGCGGAGGCCATGAATCTGTGGGTGGACGGCATGGTTCTCGATCTTGACACGATCGTGAAACCTCGCCATGGAGCTGGGAGAACGGGATGAACGAGTACCCGCGGATCGCCGATCACGGTCTCATCGGCGATCTGCAGACCTCCGCGCTCGTCGCGAGCGACGGGACCATCGACTGGTTCTGCAGCCCTCGGTTCGACTCCCCGAGCATCTTCGGCGCGTTGCTCGATCACGCGCGGGGCGGGCACTTCAGCGCACGTCCGAGCGGCGGCGTCTTCGAGGCGAAGCAGCTCTATCTTCCGGATACGGCGATCCTCATCACGCGGTTCCTCACCGAGGAAGGCGTGGGAGAGGTGCTCGACTTCATGCCTGTCACATCCGATGCACCGAGCGGCAGGCACCGCCTGGTGCGGGCCCTTCGCTGCGTGCGCGGCTCGATCGAGTTCGACGTGGAGATCGCCCCGCGCTTCGACTACGGGCGGCAACCGCATCGGACTGCGCTGAGCGAGGACGGGGCGACCTGCACCACCGCCGACGTCGTGCTGACCTTGAGCCTCATCCGCGATTCCGACACGGAACGGCTGGCCGAGCCGGAGGTGACGGTCAACGGCGATCTGCGATTCTCCCTCAGGCTGACCGCGGGTCAGATGCGCGGCGTGGTCCTCGAAACCGGCGGCGAGCCGACAGCCCGCGCCGTTCCGGTGGCGGAGGCACAGCGGATGTTCGATGCGACCGCCCGGTTCTGGCGTGCCTGGATCGCGCGATCCACGTACGTCGGCAGGTGGCGCGAGGAGGTGGAGCGCTCCGCGATCACTCTCAAGCTGCTCACCTACGCACCGACGGGAGGGCTCGTGGCGGCGCCGACCGCCGGCCTGCCCGAGCAGATCGGCGGTGAGCGCAACTGGGACTATCGCTACACCTGGGTGCGTGACGCCTCGTTCTCGGTGACGACCCTCCTCCGGATGGGCTTCCACGACGAGGCGACGGCATTCGGACGCTGGCTTCTCGAACGCGGGATCGCGCAGGCCGGGGATACGGCCGCACCGGTGAACGCCGGCAGCTCCGCCGGACCGCTGAACATCATGTACCGCGTCGACGGCGACCCTCTCATGCCCGAGGAGACGCTGGACGGATGGGAGGGCTACCGCGGATCGTTTCCGGTCCGCATCGGGAACGACGCGGCCGGTCAGCTGCAGCTCGACATCTACGGAGAGGCACTGGACGCCGTCTGGAGCGCGTATCGCGGGGGTGTCGACATCGGCCAGCGAGGCTGGGTCGCGATCTGCAGAATCCTGGACTGGCTCGCCGAGAACTGGGATCAGCCGGAGGAGGGCATATGGGAGACCCGGGGCGGGCGCAAGGACTTCACGTACGGGCGACTCATGTGCTGGGTCGCATTCGACCGGGCGATCCGCCTCGCCGGCGCCTACGGCAGGCCCGCTCCGTTGGACCATTGGACGACGCAGCGGGACGCCATCTACAACCAGATCATGGAGCGCGGGTGGAGTCCGCAGCGAGAAGCCTTCGTGCAGCAGTACGGGGAGACCGTACTCGACGCGTCATTGCTCAAGATGACGCAGGTCGGGTTCATCGCGCCGCATGACCCGATGTGGACGTCCACTCTCGCCGCGATCGACGAGGAGCTCGTCTCCGACAGTCTCGTGTTCCGCTACGACCCGGGCGCGTCACCGGATGGGCTACGCGGCTCGGAGGGGACGTTCTCGCTCTGCACCTTCCTCTACGTCGACGCCCTCGCGCGCGCAGACCGGCTCGACGACGCGCGCCTCATCTTCGAGAAGATGCTCTCCTACGCCAACCACCTCGGGCTGTACTCCGAAGAGATCGGTCCGACGGGCGAGCAGATCGGCAATTTTCCGCAGGCGTTCACCCACCTGGCGCTGATCGACGCGGCGATCACGCTGAACGAGCGTCTCGACGCGTTCGGAGCGGGTCGCGCCCGATCGGGGTGAGGGGCATGGTCGCGCTCCATCTCACCCGTCGCGGGTGACGACCCGGCCACGCAAGGTGCGGAGAATCGCACCGTTCAGGTGAACGCGACCGAGTCGAAGGAGAAGACGATGGGAACGAAGAACCTCGCGCTGGTGGTCGGCTCGTACGACGACACGGCGGCGGCGTCGCACGACTACCAGGCGCTCCGAAGCGGCCAGGATGCCGGTGGCTATGAGGTCATCGGCGCAGTGGTGCTGGATCGCGACAAGGACGGGAAGGTCCAGGTCAAGGAGCATGGCGACAAGTCCGTCGGTCACGGCGCAGCCTGGGGCGCCGGTGCGGGCGTGGTCGTGGGCCTGTTCGCACCGCCGCTGCTGGCGGCGACGGCGGTCGGCGCCGGCATCGGCGCAGTCCTCGGAAAGATCAAGAAGGGTCGCGAGGAGAAGAAGTTCGGCGAGGACGTCGACGAGCTCCTCGCGCCCGGTACGTCGGCGGTCGTAGCGGTCGTCGACGACAAGTGGTCCGACAAGGTGCAGCAGAGCCTTGTGCGAGCGGACAAGCGCATCAGCAGAGCGATCGACTCCGACGACTTCGACAAGCTCCGGGAGGCCATCGAGGCGTCAGCCGATGATGTCGTGGAGCAGATCAACTCCTGACCGACCTCTCACGGACGGTGCAGGCCCACGGGCACCGGATTCTTCCCGGTGGGAGTGGCGGAGGATAGGGGATTCGAACCCCTGAGGGCTTGCACCCAACACGCTTTCCAAGCGTGCGCCATAGGCCACTAGGCGAATCCTCCAGGCGACCCCGGAGGGCCGCCGACCATCCTACCCTGCCGCGCTATCGCACCCGAACCGGCGCTGCGCCGGCGTAGACGCTGCCGGGGCGGATGACGAGCGAGCGCGGTGCGACCACCGCGAGGATGCGGCGGGCGGGCGGAGCTGCGGCGAGGAGCGCCGCGCGCACGGCGGCGGCGGCGTTCGCGGCGTCGTCGCCCATCCAGTACGACCGTGTTCCCGCGCGCGAGTAGCTGACGCGCTCGATCGCGATGAGCACCGTGTTCATATCGCTCGCGGGCACGGCGTGGTCGGCGACGAGGCGCCGGGCGAAGGCGCGCGGCGACTCGCTGGCCGGGACCGGGATGCCGACGTCGATCGCGGCATCCTGAACCATCTGCCACGCCGCGGCGGCGTCGCCCCGGCGCGCCGCCGCGTCCTGCTGGCGACGACGCAGCTCGCGGGCGAGGAACGGCAGCGCGCACAGCACCACGATCAGCAGCACGACCCCGAACAGCGGCACCGGGTCGACGGCTCCGTTCGACGACGCCGCGGCGCCGGCGCCGCGCTCCTCGATCCGCTCGGCCGCGTCCGACCCCGCCGGCGCGGTCGGGGTCGGCGTCGACAGCGGCGAGGCCGGGTCGCTCTGGCCCGGCTGCCCGAGATCCGTCGAGGCGGGGGAGAAGGATGTCGGCACGCCGAGTCCCGATGTCGGCTCGAACGAGATCCACCCGATGCCCGAGAAGTACACCTCGGGCCATGCGTGCAGCTGCGAGCTCGACACCGAGTACACCGGCTGACCGTCGACGGAATCCGTCGTCGGCTCGCCCGGCAGGTATCCGACGACGATGCGCGACGGCATGTGGAGGGTGCGCGCCATGAGCGCGAAGGCCGATGCGAAGTGCACGCAATAGCCCTCGCGCACCTCGAGGAACTGGGCGACCGCCTCGGCACCGCTGCCGTCGAAGCCGTCCTCGACCGGCGCGTCGAGCGAGTACTGGAAGTCGCCGCCGCGGAACCACCGCTGCAGCGCCACGAGCCGGTCGTAGTCGTTCGTGGCCTCCGCCGTCACCTGGGCGGCGAGCTCGGCGATGATCGGCGGGGTGTCGGGAGGCAGCTCCGTCGTCTCGTCGAGCACCTGCCCGCCGCTCGCGGACGAGGCGCGGGCCTGTTCGAGCGACGGACGCGGGACCGCGTAGCGGACATCGTAGGTCTGGCCCTGCGTCGAGCCCGACCGTGACATCACCGTGCGGTTGTACGGCACGGCGCCCCATGTGCCGTCGAGGCCCGTCACCTCGATCGCCGAGTAGGGGACGGGCGCCCACGGAGAGGCGAGGTTGACGACCTCGAGGTTCGAGAGGTACTCGGTCAGCCGGATGTCGGGATCGACCGCGATCGTTCCGAGCGCCCGCTCGCTGTCGAGCGACACCGACTGGCCGCGGTCCGGCTCCCACACGCCGCCCTCGAAGCGCGAGAGCGTCGTGGCACGCAGGTAGGGAACGGTCGGCGAGTCGGTGCGCAGCCTCATGACCTCGATCTCCTGGGGCCGGCGCAGGTCGTCGCCCAGCTGCAGCGTCGCATCGATGCCCGGTCCGGGCCCGACGCCCGTCCCCGCACGCGCGATGGGCTGGGGGAGCATCGGAGCCGCGACCACGGCCACCACCACGGCGATCGCACCGATGCCGATCGCGGTCGCCGGCACCCCCGCGGTGCGCTCGGCCTCCTGCTCGAGCGGCTTCTCGCGCGACCGCGTCTCGGCACGGAGCAGGAACAGGATCGTCACCGCGAGGAACACGAAGCCGACGACGTCGACCTCCCTCGGCACCGCGATCGCCGGGATGAGCGAGACGGCGACGATCCCGACCGCGGCGAGCAGCGGCATCCGCGCCGTCACGACCACGTGATCGACGATGATCGTGAGCAGCCCCATCGCGCCGACCACCACGAAGGTGAGTGCCGTCGTCGCCTCCAGCGGAGCCGCCCCGAGCGTGATCTCCTCCATCGCCGTGTCGAGCAGGAGGGGCACGGTGCGGGCCGAGTCGAGGGTCGGGACCACCCACAGCAGCGCGGTGTCGCGGAAGAAGACGACCGTCATGAAGACGAGCCACACCGCCGCCTCGATGAGTGTCACCGCGATCGCGGGGAGGCGGAAGCGGCGCGCGTTGTAGCCCGCAGCGAGGATCAGCACCGACAGCACGAGAGCGCCGACGAGCCACACCCCCGACTCGATGACGCGGGCCACCGGCAGCAGCGCCGCGAGCAGGGCCGCGAGGATGGCCGCGACGAGCAGCCACCCGCCGCGGCGGGGTGCCCGCGCAGCCTCAGCGGAGGACATGCTGCACCCCACGACCGACGGCGTTCACCCAGGTGAGTCCGAGGTCCCGATCGGGATCGATCGTCGCGACGTTCCAGCCGTGGTCGGCCGCGCGCTCCAGCGCATCGCCGACCGGGACCGCCGCGAGGATCAGCGGAAGCGTGCTGTGATGCGCGACAGGACCGATCGCGTCGGCGTCCGCGGGATCCAGGCGCCCGACGATCACGACGACCGGCCCGGTGGAGACCCCGGTGAAGAGCCGGCCCAGCCGCGGCAGGCTGTCGTCTCGGCGCGCGGTCACGGTGGCGAACTGGACCAGCATGGCCTCGACCTCGGTCATGTCCCCGCCGTCGATCCGCTCGGCGAGGCCTCCCGCGCCGTACAGGGCGGTGCCGTCGCTGTCGAGCACCTCGACCGCGTAGCCGTCGTGCACGAGCCGCGCGACGACCGACACGCACGCCGACACACCCGCCTCGAAGCCGGGATCCGCTCCCGGCGCCTGCAGCGCATCGGCCGACCATCGCAGCGCCGCGCGGTCGAGCACGACGGTCGCCTCGGGCGTCGACTCCTGCTCCTCCTGCCGGACCATGAGGGCGTCGCGATGCGCCGTCGCGCGCCAGTGGATGCGGCGCATCGAATCGCCGGGCGCGTACGGGCGGGCCACGAGGTTGTCGGCGCCCTGACCGAGCTGGTTCGTGGTGGTGTGGAGCGTGCCGCCGGCGGCGCCGGCGTAGTCCACGAGCGGGGAGAGGTCGACCACGGCGGGCGCGACCGTGACGGGGGTGCGCTCGGCGAACACGATCGTGCGTCGTGCGAGGCCGAACGGATCGGAGGTGCGCACCGACAGCGGCCCGAGCGGATGAACGCCGCGCCGCACTCCGGTGACGGTGTACCTGAGGTCGACCACGCGCACATCGCCGCGGAATCCGGATCCCAGCGCCGGGAAGATCCCCGCCGCCTTTCCGCGGAGTCCCTTGGGCAGGGCGTCGTGCCACGTGCCGGGCGGCGTAGGCAGCGCCGCCCGCACTCCGACCTGCACCGAGACATGGGACTCGCGCCCCACCGATGCCACGTCGGGAGTGAGCGAGCGGGTGACGGCGTCCCTGCGTCGTCCCACGTACAGGGACGCGACGCTGGCGGCGACGACGGCGATCAGCAGGATGCCGAAATACATGAGCTCGGCGATGCCGGCCTCGTTCGCCACGACGAAGCACGCGACCGCGAGGATCAGCGCGCCGGTGCCCCGGATGGTCAGCGGCCACAGGCGTCTCATCGCGCGCTCACCGTCTGCTCACTGACGAGACGCGATCGGGACCCGCACGCTCGCGGCGATGCGCTCCAGGATCGTCGTGATGGCCTCGGCCGTGGTGCGGGCACGCGCTCCGCCGGCCGAGCGTGTGGGGATGATGCGGTGGGCGAAGACCGGGACCAGCAGCGCGGTGATGTCGTCGGGGATGACGAACCCGCGGCCGTCGAGAGCCGCCCACACCTTCGCGGCCCGCACCAGCTGCAGCGTCGCGCGCGGGCTCGCGCCCAGCCGCAGGTCGGTGTGCGTGCGCGTCGCCTGCGACAGCGCGACGGCGTAGTCCTCGATCGCGGGGGCGACGTGCACCGCGCGCGCCCACGCGATGAGCCCCGCGACCTGCTCGCCGGTGACCACGGGCGCGAGCCGGTCGAGCGGGTTCACGGTGTCGCGCTGGCGGAGCATGACCGCCTCGGACCGCGCGTCGGGGTACCCCATCGAGATGCGCATCATGAAGCGGTCGCGCTGCGCCTCGGGCAGCGCGTACGTGCCCTCCATCTCGAGCGGGTTCTGCGTCGCGACGACGAGGAAAGGCTCGGGCACGTAGTGCGTGTGCCCGTCGACGGTGACCTGGCGCTCCTCCATCGCCTCGAGCAGCGCCGACTGGGTCTTCGGCGACGAGCGGTTGATCTCGTCGGCGATCACGATGTTCGCGAAGATCGCGCCCGGCTTGAACTCGAACTCGCGCTCGACCGGGTTGAACACGCTCACGCCTGTCACGTCGCCGGGGAGGAGATCGGGCGTGAACTGGATGCGGCGGACCGTAGCATCGACCGAGGTCGCGAGCGCCCGCGCCAGCATGGTCTTGCCGACGCCGGGCACGTCCTCGATGAGCAGGTGCCCCTCGGCGAGCAGGCACACGAGCGCGCTGCGCACGGCCTCCGGCTTGCCGTCGATGACATTGCCGACCGACTCGAGGATCGCGTCGGTCACGCGGGCGAACCCATCGGCCGTGAGTGTCCCGGACTCGCCCTCGTGCACGGCATCCGTCATCGCGGTATCGACCATCGCGGCCTCCTGGTCCGCCCGATCGGGCAGGTCGGCGGGTGAGCGCGGGCTCCCTCGCCCACGGCTCGATCCTAGCCGCGCGCCGTGCGGGGTGGCGCTGGGAGATCGCTGGACGGGGAGATCACTGGACAGGTGCGCTCCGCGGTCGGGTTAGACTGGGGGCAGCTCTCCGCGAGGCGGCATCCAGGCCAACTCCCCCAGGACGGAAACGTAGCAAGGGTAACCGGGCTCTGCCGGGTTCGCGGAGAGTCTTACTTTTCCCGGGCGAACGGACCGTCGAGGACCGCCCACTGCAGCAGCATGATGGTCTTCGCGTCCTGGATGCGCCCGTCGCGCACCATCGCGAGCGCCTCGTCGATGCCGGGCTCGAGCAGCTCGATGTGCTCGCCCTCGTCGGCGAGGCCGCCGCGCTCGCCGGTTCTGGCCCGGCCGTCGTACGGCGCGGCGAAGAAGTGGATGCGCTCGGTCACCGAGCCGGGACTCATGTACACGTCCCACACGTGCTCGAGCTCGCCGACCTCCACGCCGGTCTCCTCGGCCGCCTCGCGCCGGATCGCGGTCGCCGGGTCGTCTTCGTCGAGGAGACCGGCGGCGGTCTCGATCAGCATGCCGTCCGGGTGGTCGTTGACGTACACGGGGTAGCGGAACTGGCGCGTCAGCAGCACCGTGCGCCGGGCCGGGTCGTACAGCAGGATGGTCGCTCCGTTGCCGCGGTCGTAGGTCTCGCGCTGCTGCGTCTCCCACTCGCCGGACGGACCGCGGTATTCGAGCGTGGTCCGGCGCAGCACGTGCCAGCCGGCGGCGAGGAGCTCGACATCCGTCACCCGCACGTCGGGATTGCGGTCGAGATCCCGCCCGGTGCGGTCGAGTCCCGTCCGTCCGCGATGGTCGGGGGTGTCGATGCCGGGCCGGGGGATCGTCATGCTGCGAGAGTATCCGGGATCGGGGGCCCGCCTGGCCGCGCTGTCGGTCGCGCTCCTAGGGTGGAGGGGTGGCGCGCAGCATCTACATCACGTCGGCCGAAGGTCACTCCGGAAAGTCGACGGTCGCACTCGGCGTCCTGGACGCCCTCAGTCACGCGACACCGCGGGTCGGCGTCTTCCGGGCCATCGCCCGCTCGACGATCGAGCGCGACTACGTCCTCGAGATGCTCCTGGATCACGACGGCGTCGACCTCGCCTACGACGAGTGCATCGGCGTCACCTACGACGACGTGCGGCAGGATCCGGATGCCGCGCTCGCGACGATCGTCGAGCGCTACAAGGCCGTCGAGGCCCGGTGCGACGCCGTCGTGGTGGTCGGCAGCGACTACACCGACGTCGGCAGCCCGGCCGAGCTCGCCTACAACGCGCGCATCGCGGCGAACCTGGGCGCGCCGGTGCTGCTCGTGCTCGGCGGACGGTCGGCGCAGCAGCAGACACAGCCGGAGGCGCTCGGGTCGTCGCTCGCCCGGACGCCGGCCGAGATGGGGCAGATCGCCGATCTCGCCCTCGCCGAGCTGGAGCACGGACGGGCCCAGCTGTTCGCCGTCGTGGCCAACCGGGCCGACCCGGTGCGCACCGACGAGACGATCGCCGCCATCCGCCGCTCGGTCGACGTGCACCGCGGTCGGGCCGACGCACCCGGCCCGTCCGGCGCCGCAGACCCGGTGCGCGCCTCCGGGGCGCGGCCCTCGGTTCCGGCCTCCGGGGCGCAGCCCTCGGTTCCGGCCTCCGGGGCGCGACCCTCGGTTCCGGCCTCCGGGGCGCAGCCCTCGGTTCCGGTATGGGCGATCCCCGAGGACCGCTACCTCGTCGCCCCGTCGATCCGCGGAATCATGCGCTCGGTGGACGGCGAGCTGCTCTCGGGCGACCCCGAGCGGCTCACGCGCGAGGCGCTCGCGGTCGTCGTCGCCGGCATGTCGATGGTGAACGTGCTGCCGCGGCTGCTCGAGGGCGCGGTCGTGATCATCCCGGCCGACCGGTCCGAGGTGCTCCTGGCCACCCTGCTCGCCGATGCCTCCGGCACGTTTCCCTCGATCGCGGGCATCGTCCTCAACGGCGGGTTCGAGCTGCCGGAGTCCGTGACCCGGCTCCTGGACGGCCTCGCTTCGAAGGTGCCGATCATCACGACCGACCTCGGCACCTACGAGACCGCTGTGCGCATCATGGGCGCGCGCGGACGCCTCGCCGCCGACTCCCGCCGCCGCTACGACACCGCGCTGGCGCTGTTCGAGCAGAGCGTCGACACCGACGAGCTGCTCGCGGCGTTCGGCGTCGCTCGGGCGACCGTCGTGACGCCGCTGATGTTCGAGTTCCAGCTCATCGAGCGGGCGCGGGCGGAGCGCAAGCGCATCGTGCTGCCCGAGGGCGACGACGACCGCGTCCTCCGGGCCGCGGCGACCGTCCTCAAGCGCGGCATCGCCGACCTGGTGATCCTCGGGGAGCCGTTCGAGGTGCGTGCGCGCGCGATCGAGCTCGGCATCGACATCCAGGCGGCCGACGTGCTGTCGCCGTTCGACGCGGTGCACGTCAGCAGGTTCGCCGAGGAGTATGCGCGGCTTCGCGCGCACAAGGGCGTGACGCTCGCGCAGGCCGCCGACACCGTCACCGACGTGTCGTACTTCGGCACGCTCATGGTGCACACCGGCCTCGCCGACGGCATGGTGTCGGGCGCCGCGCACACCACGGCCCACACCATCCGCCCGGCTTTCGAGATCATCAAGACCAAGCCCGGCGTCTCGGTCGTCTCGAGCGTGTTCCTCATGGCGCTCGCCGACCGCGTGCTCGTCTACGGCGACTGCGCCGTCATCCCGGATCCCACCAGCGAGCAGCTCGCCGACATCGCGATCTCGTCGGCGGCGACCGCCGCGCAGTTCGGCATCGACCCGCGCGTCGCGATGCTCTCGTACTCGACGGGCGAGTCCGGCACCGGAGCCGACGTCGAGAAGGTGCGGGATGCCACGGCCCTCGTCCGCGCGCGGGCGCCCGAGCTGCTCGTGGACGGGCCGATCCAGTACGACGCCGCCGCGGACGCCGCCGTCGCGGCGGCGAAGATGCCGGGCTCGGACGTCGCGGGACGGGCGACCGTGTTCGTCTTCCCCGACCTCAACACGGGCAACAACACCTACAAGGCGGTGCAGCGCTCGGCGGGCGCGGTCGCGATCGGACCGGTGCTGCAGGGCCTCAACAAGCCGATCAACGACCTCTCGCGCGGAGCGCTCGTCGACGACATCGTGAACACGATCGCGATCACCGCGATCCAGGCGCAGGAGGCGTGACCGCCATGACCCCGGTCCTCGTCATCAACAGCGGGTCGTCGTCGTTCAAGTACCAGCTGATCGACATGGAGACCGAGTCCACGCTCGCGTCGGGCCTGGTGGAGCGGATCGGCGAAGCAACGGGCTCCGGCGTCGCCTCGCACACCGTGCACGCGGCCGCGCTCGCGTCGCCGGACGGCCCGGCGCCGACCGTGGTCGACGCGACCCGCACACGCGAGCTGCCCATCCCCGACCACACCGCGGGGTTCGCCGCGATGCTCGACGCGTTCGCGTCGGACGGCCCTTCACTCGAGGAACACCCGCCCATCGCGATCGGGCACCGGGTCGTGCACGGCGGCGCGCGGTTCTTCGAGCCGACGCTCATCACGCCGCTCGTCGAGATCAACATCGACGAGCTCGGCGTGCTCGCGCCGTTGCACAACCCCGCGAACCTGGAGGGGATCCGCGCCGCGAAGCACGCCTTCCCCGACGTGCCGCACGTCGCCGTGTTCGACACCGCGTTCCATCAGACCCTCGCCCCCGAGGCCTACACGTACGCGATCGACGCCGAGGTCGCGGCATCCCATCGCATCCGCCGCTACGGGTTCCACGGCACGTCGCACAAGTTCGTCAGCGAGGCGGCCGCGGCCTTCCTCGGGCGACCGCTGGAATCGCTCAGGCAGATCGTGTTCCACCTCGGCAACGGGGCGTCCGTCACCGCGATCGACGGCGGGCGCTCCGTCGAGACGTCGATGGGCTTCACGCCGCTCGAGGGCCTCATGATGGGCACCCGCTCGGGCGACATCGACCCGGCGGTGCTCATCCACCTCGGCCGCCGCGCCGGCATGACGATCGACGACCTCGACGACCTCCTGAACAAGCGCAGCGGGTTCCTCGGCATGGCCGGGTCGAACGACCTGCGCGACATCCGCGCGGCGATCGCGCGCGGCGACGAGCGGGCGATCCTCGCCTACGAGGTGTACGTGCACCGGCTGCGCGCCTACGCCGGCGCGTACCTCGCGCAGCTGGGAGGGGCGGACGTCATCTCCTTCACCGCGGGCGTCGGCGAGAACGCGCCGCTCGTTCGCCTGCACGCCCTGCAGACGCTCGGCTTCGCCGGTGTGGAGATCGACCAGGAGCGCAATCTGGCGCCCGAGCGCGGCATCCGGATCATCTCGACGGATGCCTCGGCCGTGACGGTCCTCGTCGTCCCCACCGACGAGGAGCTGGAGATCGCCCGGCAAGCCCTGAGCGTCGCCTGCCCGTAACATGCCCGTCGTACCCTGGGGGAATGCCCATGGAGACCCTGCCCGATCTCACCGCCTTCGATGCGGTGCTGTTCGATCTGGACGGCGTGCTGACCCCCACCGCCGAGGTGCACATGCACGCGTGGCAGACGATGTTCGACGAGCTCTTCGACGCGTGGGACATCGCACCGCCTTACAGCGAGCGGGACTACTTCGACCACCTCGACGGGAAGAAGAGGTACGACGGGGTGGCCGCCCTGCTGCGGTCGCGTGACGTCGAGGTGCCGTGGGGCGACCCGTCCGACCCTCCGACGGCCGACACCGTGTGCGGAATCGGCAACCGCAAGAACGCTGTCTTCGAGCGCGTGCTGCGCGCCGAGGGCATCGACCCGTTCCCCGGCACGATGCGCGTGCTCGACGAGCTCGCGGCCGCGGGGACGCCGGTGGCGGTCGTGTCGAGCTCCAAGAACGCCGAGGAGGTGCTCGCGGCAGCCGGCATCCGCGACCGCTTCGCGGTCGTCATGGACGGCGTCATCGCCGAACGCGACCACCTCGCCTCCAAGCCCGCGCCCGACGTGTTCGTCGAAGCGGCACGGATGCTGGGGGTCGACCCCGCCCGCAGCGCCGCCGTCGAAGACGCGCTGAGCGGAGTGGAGTCCGCTGCCGCCGGCGGGTTCGGCCTCGTGGTCGGCGTCGACCGGGGAGCGGGGGAGCAGGCGCTGCGCGATGCGGGCGCCCATGTCGTCGTCAAGGATCTGGAGGAGTTCGCACGATGATGGATCGCGACCGGTTCCCCGTCGACCCGTGGCGTCTGATCGAGACGTCGTTCGCGCTCGAGGACGCCGGCGTCACCGAGACGCTGTTCTCCGTCGGGAACGGCTACCTAGGCATGCGCGGCAACCACTCCGAAGGTCGCTTCGCCTACGAGCACGGCACCTTCATCAACGGCTTCCACGAGACGTTCCCGATCCGCCACGCCGAGCAGGCGTACGGCTTCGCCGAAGTCGGGCAGACGATCATCAACGCGCCGGACGCCAAGGTCATGCGCGTCTACGTCGACGACGAGCCGCTGTCGCTCGACGTCGCCGACATCCGCGAGTACGAGCGCGTGCTCGACATGCGCGACGGCGTGCTGCGTCGTCACATCCGATGGATGACGCCCTCCGGCAAGGACGTGCGCATCGACGCCGAGCGGATGGTGTCGTTCGAAGAGAAGCACCTCGCCGTCATGAGCGTCGAGGTCACCGTCCTCAACGCCGACGCACCGGTGACGGTGTCGTGCCAGATCATCAACCGGCAGGACGGCGAGGACGTCTACGGCGGCACGCCGGTGGCGGCCACGCGCGCGGCCGCCAAGGCGGCGTTCGACCCGCGCAAGACGGAGCGGCTCCACGAGCGGGTGCTGCAGCCGCAGGAGTACTGGCAGGACAAGCTGCGCACCGCGCTGTCGTACCGTGTCAACGACTCGGGCATGTCGGTCGCGGTCGTCGCCGACCACCTGGTCGAGACCGACAACGAGTACAGCGCGCGCACGCTCATCGAGCCCGACATCGCCAAGAACGTGTTCCGCGTGCAGGCGAAGGCCGGCGTGCCGATCCGGGTCACCAAGCTCGTCAGCTACCACACGTCGCGCGGCGTGCCCGCGCGCGAGCTCGTCGACCGCGGCAGGCGCACGCTCGACCGGGCCCTCACGGTCGGCGTCGACGCGATCCGCGCGCGGCAGCGCGCGTGGCTCGATGACTTCTGGGCGCGCTCGGACGTCCGCATCGGCGGCCATGACGACCTGCAGCAGGCGACGCGCTGGTGCCTCTTCCAGCTCGCGCAGGCGGCCGCGCGCGCCGACGGGCTGGGCGTGCCGGCGAAGGGCATGACCGGTTCGGGGTACTCCGGCCACTACTTCTGGGACACCGAGATCTACGTCCTGCCCTTCCTCGCGTACACGACGCCGCTGTGGGCCCGCAACGCGCTGCGCATGCGATACCTCATGCTGCCCGCTGCGCGGCGCCGCGCGTTCCAGCTCAACGAGGCCGGCGCGCTCTTCCCGTGGCGGACGATCAACGGGGAAGAGGCATCCGCGTACTACGCCGCCGGCACGGCGCAGTACCACATCAACGCCGACGTCAGCTATGCGCTCGCGAAGTACGTGCGGGCGACCGGCGACGACGAGTTCCTCTTCCGGGAGGGCGTCGACATCGCCGTCGAGACGGCGCGGCTGTGGGCGACCCTCGGCTTCTGGCGGTCGAGCGACGGTGCCATCGACGGCGAAGGCGACACGTTCCACATCCACGGCGTGACCGGGCCCGACGAGTACACGACGGTCGTCAACGACAACCTGTTCACGAACGTCATGGCGCGCTTCAACCTCCGCTTCGCCGCGAGGACGATCCGCGAGATGGCCGAGGTCGACGGCGAGGTCTACCGACAGATGGTCGACCGTCTCGCACTCGAGCCCGGCGAGCCGGAGTCGTGGGACCGTGCCGCGGAGGCGATGCACATCCCGTTCAGTCCGGGTCTCGGCATCCATCCGCAGGATCACGTCTTCCTCGAGCGCGAGATCTGGGATCTCGAGAACACGCCGCCCGACAAGCGGCCGCTGCTGCTGCACTTCCACCCGCTGGTCATCTACCGCTACCAGGTGCTCAAGCAGGCCGACGTCGTGCTCGCCCTGTTCCTCCAGGGCAACCACTTCTCGGACGAGGACAAGCTCGCCGACTTCGAGTACTACGATCCGCTGACCACGGGCGACTCGACCCTCTCGGCCGTCGTGCAGTCGATCCTCGCCGCGGAGGTCGGGTACCAGGACCTCGCCCTGGAGTACTTCCGGCAGTCGATCTTCGTCGACCTCGCGGACCTCCACCACAACGCCGCCGACGGCGTGCACGTCGCATCGGCGGGCGGAGTGTGGACGGCGCTGGTATCGGGCTTCGGGGGCATGCGCGACCACTTCGGCGAGCTGTCGTTCGATCCGCGGCTGCCCGTGAGCTGGCCGTCGCTCGAGTACGTGCTCCACTGGCACGGCACGCGCCTGACCGTCACGCTCACGCGCGACGAGCTGCGCGTGCGCGCCGGCGAAGGAGACCCGGTCGGCTTCAGCGTGCGCGGCGTCGGCTACGTCGTCGGCGAGGGCGAAGAGGTCGTCGTGCCGATCGACGGCCAGGGACCCGTCATCGCGGGCCGCCCGACGCTGCGCGAGCTCGGCGACGCGCGCCGCGAGGACGGATCGCTGCTGTCGGCGTCGGTTCCGACCGTGACCTCGTCGATCCCGATCATCGTCGGGGCGGCGGATGTCGAGCACGGCGCGGATGCGTAGCCGTCCGCGGTTGCCGAGCCGTCCCCGGCTGCCGAGCCGTCCCCGGCTGCCGAGCCTGTCGGAGCACGGGTGCGATGTCGCGGGCACGCCGTAGGCTGGGCGGGTGACCACCGCTCTCTACCGCCGCTACCGACCCGAGTCGTTCGGCGAGATGATCGGCCAGTCGCAGGTCACCGAGCCGCTCATGACGGCGCTGCGCAGCGACCGCGTCGGGCACGCGTACCTCTTCTCGGGCCCGCGCGGGTGCGGCAAGACGACGTCCGCGCGCATCCTGGCGCGCTGCCTCAACTGCGCGCAGGGACCGACCGACACCCCGTGCGGCACGTGCGAGAGCTGCATCGAGCTCGGCCGGGGCGGGGGCGGATCCCTCGACGTCGTCGAGATCGACGCGGCCAGTCACAACGGCGTCGACGACGCGCGCGATCTGCGCGAGCGCGCGGTGTTCGCACCGGCGCGCGACCGCTTCAAGATCTTCATCCTCGACGAGGCGCACATGGTGACGCCGCAGGGCTTCAACGCGCTGCTGAAGCTCGTCGAAGAGCCGCCCGACCACGTCAAGTTCATCTTCGCCACCACCGAGCCCGAGAAGGTCATCGGCACGATCCGCTCGCGCACGCACCACTACCCGTTCCGGCTCGTGCCGCCTGCCGCGATGCTCGAGTACGTCGAGGAGCTGTGCACGCAGGAAGGCGTCGAGGTCGAGCCGGGCGTGCTGCCGCTGGTGGTGCGCGCGGGCGGCGGGTCGCCGCGAGACACGCTGTCTCTCCTCGACCAGCTGATCGCCGGGTCCGACGAAGCCCGCGTGACCTACGCGCGCGCGGTCGCGCTCCTCGGCTACACGCACGGCGAGCTCCTCGACGAGGTCGTCGACGCGTTCGCCGCGACCGACGCCGCGGCCGCGTTCGCCGCCGTCGACCGGGTCGTGCAGACGGGGCAGGACCCGCGGCGCTTCGTCGACGACCTCCTCGAGCGTCTGCGCGACCTCATCGTCGTGGCCGCGACGGGGCAGGGCGCGGCCGCGGTGCTGCGCGGCGTCTCGGCCGAGGACCTCGAGCGCATGAAGGGCCAGGCCGCGGCGTTCGGGCCGACACGGCTCTCGCGCGTCGCCGACCTCGTGATCGCGACGCTCGACGACATGACCGGCGCGACCTCGCCTCGCCTGCAGCTCGAGCTCATGGTCGCGCGGGTGCTCGCGCGGGGGACGGTCCTCGCATCCCCTCCAGACGCCGTCCCCGCTGCCCCTCCTATCGCCGCTGGAGCGTCGAGCGGAGCCTCCGGCGGCGGGGGCCCAGCCTCGGCCCCAGCCGCAGTGCCGGGCACCGTCGCGACGACCCCCGTGCCCGCGGCAGCAGCCGCTGCCGCTCCGGCGGCACCGGCTCCGGTGGCACAGGCTCCTGCGCCTGCACCCGCGGTGCGCGACCTCACGTTCGACGGGCTCGTGGAGGCGTGGCCGGACGTGCTCCGCCGTCTCGAAGAGATCAGCCGATCGTCGTGGATGGTCGCCTCGGCCTCGAGGCCCGTGGCGGTCGCGTCCAAGGACGGCGATCCCGTCGTCACCCTCGAGTTCGCCTCCGCGGCAGACCTCACGAAGTTCAAGCCCAAGCCACAGGGCTCGGGCGCGTTCCTCGATGTGCGGCGTGCGATCGAGGAGCTCTTCGGCAGCCAGGTGAAGTTCCTCACCCGCCTGGCCGGGCCCGGAGCCGACGGTCCCGAACCCGGATCCTCCGGTGCTGGAGCACCTTCCGGACGCGCATCCGGACCCACCTCACCCACCGCGGAGAGTGGGGGAGCGGCGGCGGACGCATCCGCCGCCCCAGGCCCGACCGGCGGAAGCGCGGGGAACGTCCCGACGCGACCAGCCGGCACGACTCAGCGCGCTGCCGATCCCGCTCCTCGCGCCGCAGCCCCGGCAGCGGCACCGCGAGCGGCGGCGGCCGCGCCGGTCACCGACTGGGCCGTCGCGCCGATCCCGTCGGACGCCGACGCCCCTCCGCCCGATCCCGGTCCCGCCGAGATGCCGTCCGGTGCGACCTCGGCCCAGTTCGCGGTCGACGACGAGCCCGAGGACGCGGTCGCCGGCGCCCGGCTGCGCACGGCGACGCTCGCGCCTCCGCGCGAGGGCGACGTCCTGCCCCGCGAAGACGTCGAGGCTCCGGTCGAGAGCGACGACGCGGACGATCCCGGTGTTCCGCTGGACGTCGTCGATGCGCCGGTGCCCCCCACGGTCGCGCCGCCGCTCATGCCCAAGGTGACGACCCGCAACGACGGCGTGCAGCGCTACGGCGAGGCCGTGGTCCGCCAGGTGCTCGGCGCGACCTTCGTCCGCGAGGAGCCCTACGAGCCGCCCACGAGGTTCAACTAGCCCATGTACGACGGCATCGTCCAAGACCTCATCGACGAGTTCGGCCGCCTTCCCGGCATCGGCCCCAAGTCGGCGCAGCGCATCGCGTTCCACATCCTGCAGACGCCGAACTTCGACGTGTCGCACCTCGCCGAGCTGCTGAGCGTCGTGCGCGAGCGGGTCCGCTTCTGCGAGGTGTGCGGCAACGTCTCGGAGCAGGACCGCTGCTCGATCTGCCGCGATCCGCGGCGCAACCAGACGCTCATCTGCGTCGTCGAGGACGCCAAGGACGTCGCGGCGATCGAGCGCACGCGGGAGTTCCGCGGGCTCTACCACGTGCTCGGCGGCGCGATCAGCCCCATCGCGGGTGTCGGCCCCGACGACCTGCGCATCGCGCAGCTCATGCAGCGGCTCGCCGACGGCACCGTGCAGGAAGTCATCCTCGCCACGAACCCCAACCTCGAGGGCGAGGCGACGGCGACCTACCTCAGCCGTCTGCTGCACACGCTCGAGATCCGCGTGACCCGCCTGGCGTCGGGGCTGCCCGTGGGCGGAGACCTCGAATACGCCGACGAGGTCACGCTCGGACGGGCGTTCGAGGGCCGGAGGTCGGTGTGACGACCATCCAGCGCTTCGACGCGCGCGCATGGCTTCTCTTCGGCGCGATGGCGCTGCTGTGGGGCATCCCGTACCTGTTCATCAGCATCGCGGTCGAGACCTATTCACCGGCGGCCGTGGTTGCGGGCCGCACCCTTCTCGGGGCCGTGCTGCTGCTGCCGTTCGCCCTGAGGCAGAAGGCGCTGCGTCCTGCGTTCTCGAAGATCGGCTGGGTGCTGGCGTTCGGCGCGATCGAGATGGCGGGACCCTTCCTGCTGCTCGGTCATGCCGAGCAGACACTGCCGTCGGGCCTCACCGGGCTGCTCGTGGCCACGGTCCCGCTCTTCGCGGCGATCATCGCCTTCGGGGGCGGCGACCGGTCGATGCTCAGCCCCGCGCGGCTGATCGGCCTCCTCGTGGGCTTCGCGGGAGTGTTCGTGATCGTGGCGGGCCCGGGCCTCGCGGTCGAGGGGGGCGGCGGTCTCGTGGCGGTCAGCGAGGTGCTCCTCGTGGCCGTGCTCTATGCGATCGCCCCGTTCGTCATCGCCACCAAGCTGCGCGACGTGCCTGCCCTCGGCACCATCACGCTGGCGCTGTTCGCCGTCGGGATCTTCTACACGCCGATCGCGTTCCTCACCCAGGACCAGATGCCTTCGATCGAGAGCACCCTCTCGCTCGGCGCGCTCGGCGTGCTGTGCACCGCGGTCGCGTTCATCGCCTTCTTCGCCCTGATCGCCCGCGTGGGACCCGTGCGGGCACCGCTGTTCACCTACGTGAACCCGGTGGTGGCGATCCTGCTCGGCACCGTCATCCTGGCCGAGCCGCTCACCCCCGGACTGCTCATCGGGTTCCCGCTCGTCATCGTGGGCTGCTGGCTGGCCGCGACAGGAGGCCGGCTGCGCGCGATCAAGCAGCCGGACGCCCCCCTCGCCGAGCGCGCGCCCGAGCTCCCTCCGATCGCACCGAGCTGACGTCGCTGCGGCGCCACCGTTCCGCAGCCGGTCGTGGGCCAGGACCCGGCGGGAATCACCTCAGCGCAGCACCTCGACGAGCACGATCCACGACACCAGCAGAGCTGCGATCACGGCGATGATCGACCCGATCGCGATCCAGGCGAGGCCCTGCGGCTCGCCGAGCGCCACGAACACCCCGCCCACGGCGTACGCGAGGGGCGCCAGGAAACCGACGCCCGACTTCGCCCACCGCAGGCGGTTCTCGGGATCCCGGTTCTCCACGATGCGTCGTGTCGCCTGCACCTGGAAGACCGCGGCCCCCGCTGCGAGCACGATCACGGCGATGCCGTACGGCAGGGCATCGATGCCGGGGAAGAGGCCGATCGCGGATCCGGCCAGCGCGAGCACGAGGCCGGCGATCCCGGCGGCGAGACGCGCCGTGAGAGACGGCGACTTGATGATGTCCCCGATGTTGACGCTCGCGGCGACGATCACGAGGCCCGCGAGGGCCGCGGTCGCGCCGACCATGGCGACGTTGAACTCCGACCACGCGTCGAGCTGCTCCATGCTCGGATGCTAGCGGCGCCACCGTCACATGGCCGAGGGCGCATGGGGGCGTCCGTAAGATTGACGTTCGGGCGCGGCATCCGTTCCCGCCCCTCGAGACACGCGTGGAGTTTCATCGTGGCGCTGATCGTCCAGAAGTACGGCGGATCGTCGGTCGCGGATGCCGAGAGCATCAAGCGGGTCGCGAAGCGCATCGTCGACACGCGCCGCGCCGGGCACGACGTCGTCGTCGCCGTGAGCGCGATGGGCGACACCACCGACGAGCTCCTCGACCTCGCGGCCCAGGTCGCTCCGATCCCGGCACCGCGCGAGCTCGACATGTTGCTCTCGAGCGGCGAGCGCATCTCGATGGCGCTGCTGGCGATGGCGATCCACTCCATGGGCTTCGAAGCCCGCTCGTTCACGGGCAGCCAGGCGGGCATGATCACGACCGCCGATCACGGCTCGGCCCGCATCGTCGATGTTACGCCGATCCGGCTGCGCGAGGCTCTCGACGAGGGCGCGATCGTCATCGTCGCCGGATTCCAGGGCTTCAACCGCGACACGCGCGACATCACGACGCTCGGCCGCGGCGGCTCCGACACGACCGCCGTCGCTCTCGCCGCGGCGCTCGATGCCGATGTGTGCGAGATCTACAGCGACGTCGACGGTATCTTCACCGCCGACCCGCGCGTGGTGCCGAGGGCCCGCAAGCTGGGCGTCGTCTCGGCCGAAGAGATGCTCGAGCTCGCCGCCAACGGCGCGAAGGTGCTGTACATCCGCGCCGTCGAGTACGCGCGCCGTCACGGCGTGCTGATCCACGCCCGCTCCACGTTCAGTTCGAGCGTGGGTACCTACGTGCTCGGCCCCGGGATGAGGATTCCCGACGGCCACGAGGGAGAAGAGATGGAAGAGCCCATCGTCGCCGGAGTCGCCACCGACCTCGGCCAGGCCAAGATCACCGTGACCGGCGTGCCCGACGTGCCCGGCAAGGCCGCCGAGATCTTCAAGGTCGTCGCGAAGTCGGGCGCCAACGTCGACATGATCGTGCAGAACGTGTCGGCGGCGACGACCGGGCGCACCGACATCTCGTTCACGCTGCCGAAGACCGACGCCGCGACGGCGCTGCGCGCGCTCGCGGGCGACCAGAGCGAGATCGGCTTCGAGAACCTGGTGCACGACGACCAGATCGGCAAGCTCTCGGTCGTCGGGGCGGGGATGCGCACGCACTCCGGCGTCTCGGCGACGCTGTTCGAGGCGCTCTCGGTCGCCGGCATCAACATCGAGATGATCTCGACCTCCGAGATCCGCATCTCGGTGGTCGTGCGCGGCGACGACCTCGCCGAGGCCGCCCGTGTCGTCCACACCGCGTACGGCCTGGACGGCGACGGCGAGGCCACCGTCTACGCCGGCACCGGCCGCTGACCGCGTTCTGGCAGATATCACCGCACGCGTGGCGGTGTCACACGGGCCGGGCGCGTTCGGCCCGGCGGTAGAATCGGCAGATCCCGCGCGTCCGACGGTGCCCGCGCGTCCGCTCCACGCTGAGGAATCCCTATGACCCGCATCTCCGATTCAGGACTCTCCGTCGCCGTCGTCGGCGCGACCGGCCAGGTCGGCACGGTCATGCGCGAGATTCTCGCGGAGCGCAACTTCCCGATCCGCGAGCTGCGCCTGTTCGCGACGGCGCGTTCGGCGGGCACATCGGTGGAGTTCGCCGGCCACGACATCGTGATCGAGGATGTCGCCACCGCCGACCCGTCGGGCATCGACGTCGCCCTGTTCTCGGCCGGCGCCACCGGCAGCCGCGCCCACGCCCCGCGCTTCGCCGAGGCCGGCGCGATCGTGATCGACAACTCCAGCGCGTGGCGCATGGACCCCGACGTGCCGCTCGTGGTGAGCGAGGTGAACCCGCACGCGATCGCACAGGCGAAGAAGGGGATCATCGCCAACCCCAACTGCACGACGATGGCGGCGATGCCGGTGCTCAAGGTGCTCGATGCCGAGGCGGGCCTCGAACGGCTCATCGTGTCGACGTACCAGGCGGTGTCGGGTTCGGGCCTCGCGGGCGCGCAGGAGCTGCTCGGCCAGGTCGAGGGCGTCCTCGCGCAGGGCCGCACTCTCGAGCTCGTCCACGACGGCTCCGCCGTCGACTTCCCGGAGCCCGAGAAGTACATCGCTCCGATCGCGTTCGACGTCATCCCGTTCGCCGGCAACCTCGTCGACGACGGGCTGAACGAGACCGACGAAGAGAAGAAGCTCCGCAACGAGAGCCGCAAGATCCTGGAGCTCCCCGACCTGCGTGTCGCGGGCACCTGCGTGCGTGTCCCGGTCTTCACGGGTCACTCGCTCTCGATCAACGCCGAGTTCGCTCGTGAGATCACCCCCGAGCGCGCGCGCGACCTGCTCGCCTCGGCGCCGGGCGTCTCGCTCGAGGAGGTGCCGACGCCCCTGCAGGCCGCGGGCAACGACCCGAGCTATGTCGGCCGCATCCGCGCCGACCAGTCGGCGCCCGAGGGCAAGGGCCTCGTGCTCTTCATCTCGAACGACAACCTGCGCAAGGGAGCCGCGCTCAATGCCGTGCAGATCGCGGAGGTCGTGGCCGCGAACCTCGGCGTGAGCGTCTGACGCGTCCTCGCGCGACACCGGACGGCGACGGATGCCTCGACCCGAGGCATCCGTCGGCTTGCCGCCTGCGCAAGAATCGCTGGACTTTCGGTCCCCCGAGAGGCCCCCGGTCCGGGGCGCTTTCGGGCACGAATAGAATTGTCTGGTGACCGAAACGCCCGACGCGAGCCTGCCCGATCCCGACGACAGCACCCTTCCCGGTGGCACGGTCGATGTGCTGCTGATCGGCGGCGGGATCATGAGCGCGACCCTCGGGACCCTGCTGCACGAGGTGCAGCCCGACCTGAAGATCGCTGTCTTCGAGCGGCTGAGCGACGTGGCGCTCGAGAGCTCGAACGCGTGGAACAATGCCGGTACCGGCCACGCGGCACTCTGCGAGCTGAACTACATGCCCGAGGGCAAGGATGGCTCGGTCGATCCCGCGAAGGCGGTGTCGATCAACGAGCAGTTCCAGCAGAGTCGTCAGCTGTGGTCCTCGCTCGTCGAGGAGGGCGTGCTCGATGGGCCGTCGACGTTCATCAACTCGACGCCGCACATGACGTTCGTGCGCGGCGAGAAGGATGTCGCGTACCTCAAGAAGCGGTACGAGGCGCTGAAGGACCAGCCCCTTTTCGCCGGCATCCAGTACAGCGAGGACTCGCGCGTCATCAACCAGTGGGCGCCGCTGCTGATGCAGAAGCGCCGCAAGGGCGAGCCGTTCGCGGCCACGCGGGTGCCCGCGGGCACGGACGTGGACTTCGGCGCTCTCACGCGTCAGATGTTCGAGCACCTCGCCGAGAACGGCGCGGACGTGCGCACGAACACCGAGGTGCGCCGCCTCAAGCGCCTCGCCGACGGCACGTGGCGCGTCAAGTACCGCCGCACGATCGGGCGGACGCCCGGCGAGATCCGGGCGAGGTTCGTGTTCGTCGGCGCGGGCGGCTGGGCGCTGAAGCTGCTGCAGCGCTCGGGGATTCCTGAGATCAAGGGCTACGGCGTGTTCCCGATCGGCGGGCAGTTCCTGAAGACCTCCAACCCTGCGGTCGTCGCCCAGCACAAGGCCAAGGTGTACTCGCAGGCGTCGGTCGGCGCGCCGCCGATGTCGGTGCCGCACCTCGACACCCGCGTCGTGGACGGTGAGGCGTCGCTGCTCTTCGGACCGTTCGCGACGTTCAGCCCGAAGTTCCTCAAGACCGGCTCGTGGTTCGACATCGTCGGCCAGGTGCGCGCCCACAACCTCGGGCCGATGCTGAAGGTCGCGTGGGACAACCCCAGCCTCATCACCTACCTCGTCGGCGAGCTGCTGAAGAACCACCGGAAGAAGGTCGACAGCCTCCGCGTCTTCATGCCCACCGCGAAGGACGAGGACTGGGAGATCATCCAGGCCGGCCAGCGTGCGCAGGTGATGAAGAAGGACCCCGAGAAGGGCGGCATCCTGCAGTTCGGCACCGAGGTCGTCACCGGCGCCGACGGCACGATCGCGGGCCTTCTCGGCGCCTCGCCGGGAGCGTCCACGGCGGCGTCGATCATGCTGGGCCTCATGAAGACGTGCTTCCCCGACCGCATCGGCGAGTGGGAGCCGCGGCTGCGCGAGCTGATCCCCAGCTACGGCGAGACGCTGAACACGCGCCCCGAGATCGCGGAGGAGACCGTCACCGAGACCGCGAAGACGCTCGCGCTCACGGCATAGACGGCGTACGCCCGACGCCATGAGGCTGTGGTCGCTGCATCCGTCGATCCTCGACAGGATGGCCCTCGTGTCCTGCTGGCGCGAGGGACTGCTGGCTCAGCGCGTGCTCACCGGAGGGACGCGCGGCTACACGCGCCACCCTCAGCTCGAGCGCTTCCGCGCGACCGACGATCCTCTCGACGCGATCGGGCACTACCTGGCCTCGGTGCGCGCCGCGGCCACCGCCAGGGGCTACCGGTTCGACGACACGCGTGTGCTGCGACCGGATGCCGCCAATCCCGGCATCCCCGTCACGACAGGCCAGCTCGCGTTCGAGCTGGAGCACCTGCGACGCAAGGTGGTCGTCCGCGATCCGGCGTGGCTGCCGCACCTGCCCGCGGTCGCCGCCCCGTCGCCCAGCCTCACCGAGGTGCCGGGCGACATCGAGCCGTGGGAGCGCGGCGTCCTCGAGCCCTAGGGTGGGGGCATGGTGCGACGACCCGTCTGGCGTGCGTGGACGATCGGCGCCCTCCTGGTCGCGATCCTGGTCACGGCCGGGGCGCTGGCGCTCGCCCGTCCCACCGGACAACCCGCCGCGTTCGCCGCTCGCGGCGGTGCGTCCGACGCGACAGCTGCACTGCAGGCTCGGGGCGCGGGGACCGTCGACGATTTCACGTTCGACTCGTTCGACGCCGACTACTGGCTCGTGCGCGGGGCGGGAGGAGTGAGCCGTCTCCTGACCGCCGAGACGATCGTGGCGCGCTTCCCGGAGTTCGATCAGAACCGCGGAATCGTCCGGGCGCTCCCGGTCGTCGACTCGGGCATCGATCTCGGCACCGAGGTGCTGGATGTCACCGGTGCCGACGGCACGCCGATCCCGTGGTGGACCGAGACAGACGGCGACTGGCTCTACGTGCTCACCGGCGACGATTCGTACGTCCACGGCGCGCAGACCTACGTCATCACATACGCGATGCGCGACGTCGTGCTGCGCTACGAAGACACCGACGCCGATGAGTTCTTCTGGGACACCGTCGGCACCGACCACGCGCAGCCCTTCGATGCGGTCGCGGCCCGCATCCACGTCGCGACGGATGCCGCCGCCGGCCTCCTGCCGGAGCGCGCGTTCTGCTACCACGGGCCGCAGGGTGCGACCGATCGGTGCGCGATCGAGCGGGCCACAGGATCCGAGCCGGTTCCCGCGGAGATCGCCGCGTGGGCGGACGCGGTCGGGTCGGACGCGACGAGCGCCGTCACGTTCACCGCGGGCGCGGAATCCGTCGGACCCTACGAGGACGTGACGGTCGCGATCGGGTTCGCGCAGGGCACGTTCGCGGCGCCGAGTCCGCCGCCGCCTCCGCCGTACCCGTGGTGGCTCTGGATCCTTCCGGCTCTCGCGCTGCTGTCAGGCGTCGGCGGCCTGGCGTTCGTGCTCGTCGCCCGTGCGGCAGCCCGCCGCAATCCCGACCGTGGGCCCGTCATCGTTCAGTACTCCCCGCCCGACGACGAGTCGCTCACACTGTCAGCGGGCGTGCTCGACGTCCCGGAGCGCGCGCTCGCCGCCCATGTCGTCGATCTCGCGGTCAAGGACGCCGTCGAGATCAGGGCCGCGGGCGACCGGCGCGACGCCGACGACTTCGAGGTCGTACTGCGAGACCGCTCAGGCCTCGACCACGACGAACAGCGCGTCGTCGACGCACTGTTCGGCCGCAAGGCGCAGCCGGGCGTCGACATCGATCTCGGCGCGTTCGCGCGCACGCCGCCGTCCCGCGCCGTCACGTACGTGCGCCGCATCGACAACTCCACCGTGCAGCGCGGATACCGCAGCCCGCTGCCGGACTGGATCACGCTCCTGCGCGGCGTGATCCAGATGGCGGGCCTTCCCCTCGCGCTGCTGCTGATCTTCTTCGCCGACGGCGCCTTCGTCGTGCTCGGACCGCTCGGCGCCGTCGGCAACGTGCTCTACTTCCTCGCCGTCGGCAGCGCCTTCTTCGCCTTCCTCGTGCTGCCGTTCTTCTCGTTGCCGAAGTCCGTGCTCACTGTCTCCGGTGGTCGGCACCGGACCTATCTGGAGGGCATCCGCGAGTACCTGCACCTCGCCGAAGAGGACCGCCTGCGCGCCGCGCAGGCTCCGCAGACCGCTGATCTCGTGAGCGCGGGGCGTCGGCCGTTCGGCGATGCGCCCAACGCGCCAGGAGCCGACGTGGTGAACCTGTACGAGCGCCTCCTGCCGTATGCCGTGCTCTTCGGCCTGGAGCGGGAGTGGGCGAAGGTCATCCGCTCCGCCTCCGGGCCCGACCCGGCGATCGCGCGAGCGGCGCTGTTCGACGCCGTCACGTCGCGGTCGCTCGGCGACGCATCGGCGTCGATCGGGCGCCTCGCCGCCACTCCGGTGTCACGCCCCGGCTCGTCGTCGAGCTCCTCGTCCGGGTCGAGCTGGTCGTTCTCGGGCGGATCGTCGGGCGGCGGGTTCTCGGGTGGAGGCGGCGGAGGCGGTGGCTTCGGAGGCCGCTGAGCCCCCTGAACCCCCGGCATCCGCCCTCGGCTACGCTCGGTTCGTGGCCAAGCTCTACTTCCGATACGGCGCGATGAACTCCGGCAAGTCGACCTCGCTCCTCCAGGCCGCGTACAACTACGAGGAGCGCGGACAGCACGTGCTGCTGGCGAAGCCGGTGATCGACACCAAGGGCGCCGATCAGATCGACAGCCGCCTCGGCGTCAGGCGCACGGTCGACTTCCTGATCGGTCCCGACGACGATGTGCGCACGCTGTTCGCCGAGCATCGGGCGCGCGTGAAGCGGGATGCCGCCGCCGCGCTCGTGCCGGAATCCGAGGAGCACGACGTCGATGTCGCGTGCCTGCTCATCGACGAGGCGCAGTTCCTCACGCGCGAGCAGGTCGACGACCTGCTGCGCATCGTCGTGTTCGACCGCGTGCCGGTGCTCGCGTATGGCATCCGCACCGACTTCCAGACGCAGGCGTTCCCGGGATCCGCGCGGCTGCTCGAGCTGTCGCACAGCCTCGAGGAGCTGAAGACGATCTGCCGCTGCGGCCGCAAGGCGCTCTTCAACGCGCGGCTGGTCGGCGGGCGCTTCGTCTTCGAGGGCGATCAGGTGGCGATCGACGAGCTCAGCGCCGATCGGGTGACGTACGAGTCGCTGTGCGCCGAGGACTACCTGCGGGCCTCGGGTGGCCGGCTGCGCTGACGCGCGTCACGCCGTCTCGGGCGCCTTCGCGCGTCGACGCCGGGGGAGCGGGACGAGCATCGACGTGGTGCGCTGATACTCCGTGTACGCGGGGTACTTCGACGCCGTGATCGACTCGGTGAAGATCGTCGAGCCGATGAACAGCACCGTCAGCAGCGCCGCCCCCACGATCGTCCAGTTCAGCCAGCTGCCGCCGTCCGCGACGAGCGCGACGGCGCCGATCGCGTAGAACACCCACCACTGCGCCTGCTCGAAGAAGAAGTTCGGGTGGCGACTGGTCGCGAACAGGCCCGTCGTGAGAAAGCCGGGCTCGAGCGTTCCGCCGGCCGCCTTCTTGGCCTGGTGGAAGTTCCACTGCTGCTGGTCGGCCATCGTCTCGCCCAGGAGGAACGCGGCGAACAGCACCGCGAACGCGGCATCCCACCCCGTGAAGGGCACCGGATGCTGCCACGCGATGTAGGCCGGAAGCGAGATGAGCACAAGCAGCGCGTTCTGGAAGAGCACGATGAACAGGAGGTTGAACACCTGGAACTGCCAGCGCTTCATGCGCCCGCGGAGGATCGCCCAGCGGTAATCCTCCATGCCGGTGTAGCCGCCCTTGCGCGCGAAGTTGAACGTCAGGCGCGCGCCCCACGCGGTGACGAGCACGGCCATCACGACGAGCCGCGTCGCGTCGGCACCGGCGATGAGCGCGGCGATCGCGAAGATCCACACGTAGACGACAGGCACGATCGACCAGAGCCGGTCGACCCACGACGTCTCGTTGGTCACGAGCGAGGTGATCCAGCAGAAGGCGCTCGCGGCGCCCGCGACGATGAGGACGAGGACGAGGGGATCCATGTCGCCAGGGTAGCGCGCTCAGGGGTCGCCGCCGCATGACGGCGCGGACGTCATCTGCTTGAGTGTGGTCGGACCACAGGGTATCGTGGTCCGACCACACAACACGACGAGGAGACCCGTGGAATCCACCACCCCGACGACGGCGTCGGTCGCGGCACCATCCGCCCGTGCCTGGCAGATCGTGCTCGAGAGGATCGAGACGGATCTGCTCGACGGCACGCTCCGGCCCGGCGACCGGCTCTCGCCCGAGCGCGAGCTGGCCGCCACGCTCGGCGTCGGCCGCTCGAGCGTGCGCGAAGCGCTGCGCGTGCTCGAGGTGATGGGTCTCATCCGCACCGGCACGGGATCGGGCCCGACCTCGGGCGCGATCATCATCGCGACGCCGCAGGGCGGGATGTCGGCGCTGCTGCGCCTGCAGGTCGCCGCGCAGGGTTTCCCGCTCGACGACGTCGTGTCGACGCGCCTCGTGCTCGAGTCGGCGGTCGTGCACGCCCTGGCCGGCGACCCGGCGCGCTCGACGGATGCCGCTCGCGCCGTGGTCGACGCGATGGACGCCGACGACCTGACGCCCACCGAGTTCCTCGCTCTCGACGCGCAGCTGCACCTCGCCCTCGCCGAGGCATCGGGCAACGTCGTCATCGCCGCGATGATGGCGGGCCTGCGCACCGCCATCGAATCGTACGTTCAGCAGGGTGCCGCGGGCATCCGCGATTGGGATGCCACGGCCGCGCGTCTCCGCCGCGAGCACCACGCCATCCTCGACGCGGTGGAGTCTGGCGACGCCGACCTCGCCCGCACGCTCGTCCACGAACACATCACCGGGTACTACGCCCAGGCGGGCCTCGCCCGCTCCACCGACTGAGAACCGAGAAGGACCCATGGTCACCCGCCAGCTGCCCAAGCCCGCCGAGCTGCTCGAGCTCATGCAGTTCAAGAAGCCGGAGCTCAACGCCAAGAAGCGTCGCCTCGAGGCCGCGCTCACGATCTACGACCTCCGCGCGATCGCGAAGCGGCGCACGCCGAAGGCCGCGTTCGACTACACCGACGGCGCCGCCGAGGGCGAGCTGTCGCTGGCACGCGCACGCCAGGCTTTCGAGGATGTCGAGTTCCATCCGAGCATCCTGCGACCTGCCGAGAGGGTCGACATGTCGACCGAGATCCTGGGCGGTCCGAGTTCGATGCCGTTCGGGATCGCCCCCACCGGGTTCACGCGGCTCATGCAGACCGAGGGCGAGAGCGCCGGAGCGTCCGCGGCCGGTGCCGCGGGCATCCCGTTCACGCTCTCGACCCTCGGCACCACGTCGATCGAGGACGTCAAGAAGGCCAATCCGAACGGGCGCAACTGGTTCCAGCTGTATGTCATGCGTGACCGCGAGATCTCGTACGGCCTCGCCCGCCGCGCCGCGGAAGCGGGCTTCGACACGCTGCAGTTCACGGTCGACACGCCCGTCGCCGGGGCCCGCCTGCGCGACAAGCGCAACGGCTTCTCGATCCCGCCGCAGTTGACGCTCGGCACCATCATCAACGCGATCCCGCGCCCGTGGTGGTGGTACGACTTCCTCACGACGCCGAAGCTCGAGTTCGCGTCCCTGTCGACCACGGGCGGCACAGTGGGGGAGCTGCTCAACGCCGCGATGGACCCGACGATCAGCTACGACGACCTCGCCATCATCCGCGACATCTGGCCCGGCAAGATCGTCGTCAAGGGCGTGCAGAACGTCGAGGACTCCAAGCGCCTCATCGACGCCGGCGTGGACGGCATCATCCTCTCCAACCACGGCGGGCGGCAGCTCGACCGCGCTCCGATCCCGTTCCGGCTGCTGCCGGAGGTCGTGCGCGAAGTCGGCAAGGACGCCACTGTCATGATCGACACCGGGATCATGAACGGCGCCGATATCGTGGCCTCGATCGCACTGGGCGCGAAGTTCACGCTCATCGGCCGTGCGTATCTCTACGGGCTCATGGCCGGCGGCCGCGAGGGCGTCGACCGCACGATCGCGATCCTCCGCAGCGAGATCGAACGCACCATGCAGCTGCTGGGTGTGTCGACGATCGCCGAGCTCGAGCCGAAGCACGTCACGCAGCTGACACGGCTCATGCCGCTCGCCGGGGCTCCCGCCGATGCGGAGGGCGGCGGTGCACCTCGTGTGCGCGTGGCGTCGGGCGCGACGGCTCGCGCTCCGAAGGCATCGGCGATCGCGAACGGAAACGCGGATTCCGCGGCCTCCCGGCCCGCGAAGGCGGGGGCTGCGAAGACGTCGGGGTCGCGCGCGAGGAGCTGAGGGTCTGTTCGGCGGCCGGCCCGGTCAGACCCGGACGGGGAGCGTGGGGATGAGCTGCTCGAGGTAGTGGGCGGTGTCTGCCCAGCCCTCGACGGCGTGGCAGGGGACGCCCATCGCCAGGACCGGGTAGTCGTTGCCGTCGGGGTCGAGGCGGTCGCCGACGAAGAGCATGTCGTCGAGGGCGATGCCGGTCTGCTCGGCGAGCCTGCGCATGCCGTAGGCCTTGTCGATGCCGCGCTCGGTGATGTCGACGGAGGTCGACCCGCCGGAGCGGACCTCGAGGTCGGGGAGGAGCGCGGCGACCGCGGCGCGGAGGGTGTTCTTCTTCTCACCCGTGGGGTCCCACGTGCTCTTGGCCGAGACCGGCGCCTGCTGGCCGAGCGCCGAGAAGGTGATCTGCGAACCGCGGTCTTCGAGGATCTCGCCCCAGGTCTCGGACTCCCAGAGGCCCAGGCGGCGGGCTTCGGTCTCGACGGCGGCGAGCGCGCGCGACTTCTGGTCTTCGGTGAGCGAACGCTGGTAGATCGTGACGATGCCGTCGGGCGACAGGCGGTAGTACTGAGTGCCGCAGGTCGGAAGCAGGTGGATCCGCTCGAGGACGGCGGCCGAGGCATCCGGAAGCCGGTCGACGACCTGCGTCGTGAACTGCGCGAGCTGGCCGCCGGAGATGATGGCGACCTCGACGCGCTCGGCGAGCGCGACCAGCAGATCCCCGATGCGCGGGTCGATCGGACTCTTCGACGGGGCGAGCGTGTCGTCGAGGTCGAACGCGACGAGGCGGGGAGGGGTGCTGTCGGCCATGCGTGTGATTCCTTCCAAAACGAGGGGCCCCGCCTTGCGGCGGGGCCCCTCTGTGGTCGGGGTGACAGGATTTGAACCTGCGGCCTCTTCGTCCCGAACGAAGCGCGCTACCAAGCTGCGCCACACCCCGTTGACAACCCCACGAGTCTACCTGATCTTCGCACGTGGTCCGAACCGCGATGATCGCGCTGCCAGGAGGGTCGCACCGGCGGTGAAGAGGCAGACGGCGAGGGCTGCCGACGGTCGCAGGGCGTCGAACGACGTGCCGGTCACCGCGAGTGCGGGGACGTCGTCGTGCTCCGTCGTCGGGGGAGCGGCGGCCGCCGTCACTCTGCTCGTCTCGTTCTCGATCCCGCATTCGCCGGTATGGATGACGGCGCCGTCGGCGTCCACGGCGCGCTCCTGCCAGTAGTACGTACCGGGTTCGTCGATCGCCGGTGACGTCACCACGTGATCGCCGGGTGCGGTGACATGGACGGCGTCGCTGCGCCACACCAGATGCTCCGGCACGCATGAGTCCGCCGGCGAGACGCCTTCGACGGCCCGGTACACCGCCGACTCGACGTGCATGCCGCCGTCGGGAACGGGGCCGGTGATGCGGATGGTGTCGCTGATCGTTCCCCCGGTCGTCGCCGAGGGCTGCGCCGCGGTCGCGATCGCCGGAACCATGGCGACTTGGCTGCGCTCGCCGAACACCTCGCTCCAGGTGAAGTCCGCGCCCAGGTGCACGGCGACCGCCTCGGTCTGCTCGGCTCCGCGGATCGTCCACGCCGCCGTGTAGAACCCGGGCTCGGTCAGGTCCCACGTCGAGGCGACGCGGTAGGGCGAGGTCGGCCCCGTAGCGGGGTCGGTCGTCAGCTCGAGTGTTCCGACGACCTCGGCATCGGCCGGTACCTGCTCGCCCGGAGCGGGCTCGGCATCCGTCCGGTGCACGACCGCGGTGGCGGAGACCGGGAGGTACGAGCCGTCGGCTGCGCGAGGCCACTCGCCGGTGCCGGCTCCGAACATCACCTGATCGATGTACGGACCACCGGTGACATAGCGCGCCGCCACCTGCGTCGTGATCGTCGGGGTGAACGGTGGCACGCGAGGTGCGGCATCCGCGCCCGCCACGTCGAACGGGACGGCACCCCCGGGCCCTGCGGTGTCCTGCCCGCCGGGCGTCGTGTAATGCCGGACGGCTGCGGCGAACCCGCCCGAGAAGCGACCGGTGGCGCTGACGGCATACGCGCGGCCTTCTGCGGGCGGCGACGTGATGATGGGGTACTCGACGCCGGGAGTCACGCCCTCGCGCGTCGCCGTGCCGGTATCGGCGAAAGTGGCGTTCGTGAGCGTGAGCGTTCCCGTCGCACCGTGCACGGGGGAGTCGACCCGCACGGTGCCGGCGCGGTGATCGGCGGGATCGGTCGTGAACACGACGCTGCCGCTCGATGGTCCTCCGGCGTCGGTGCGCGCCGCCTCGTCGTAGTACGAGACCGCGAGCCGCTGCACCTCCGCGACATGCTCGGGCGCGACCGCCGAAAGGGTCCACTGGATCGCGCTCGCGAGCGTGTCGCCGCGGTGCCCGAACGCGCGGATGGTGTCGTCCCAGTTCGCGATCGCCTTGACAGCCCATCCGACGGCGGCGGCCTGCACCGGATCGTCTGTCTGCCCGTATTTCGTCACGAGCAGGTTGATGCCGGTGAGCTGCTGGGGCGTCAGTCCGCGCGCGCTCGCGCTGATGCCGTGGTCCGTGCTCTGGCCGGTCGGCAGGGGTGCGCCCGGGCTGATGCAGTAGGTGTGGACGCCGTCGACGATCATCGAGCCGTGCCAGCCCTGCGCCGACGTCGGCGCCCACGCGCCGAAGCCGCTTCCGCGGGACGCTGCGTCGGCCGAAGCGGGTGCGAGCATGCTGACGAGCAGGTTCGCGATGATCACGCCGACCAGGAGAAACGCGTAGACAGCGGGCGACAGCCCGCGGCGGCCTCCGTGGATCGCATGTGTGACGAGCAGTTTCAGGGAGCTCGCGTCGTCGAGTCGTGGGCGTCGTGTTCGCGTCGTGTTCGGCACTCTCCGAGCGTGACGCCGCGGACGGTCGCCCGAGTGTCGAAACCGTGCATCTGTGGATGCTGTGCGATCGAGCGCCGTTGGGGAGGAGTCGATGCGTCCCGGGCGAACGTGGCTCGATTCAGCCCTTCGGCAGCAGCGTCAGCAGCGACGCCTCTGGGCGGCACGCGAAGCGGACCGGCGCGTAGATCGAGTGGCCGAGGCCGGCGCTGACGTTGAGCGGCACCGCGGGGCCATCCGGCGGCCAGGAGCTGAGGCCGCGGGCCTGCTTGAGGGGGATGTCGCAGTTCGCGACGAGCGCACCGAACCCCGGCACGCGCACCTGGCCGCCATGCGTGTGGCCGGCGAAGAGGGCGTCGGCGCCGAGGGCCACGAACTCGTCGAGGACGCGGCGGTACGGGGCGTGCGTGACGCCGATCGTGAGCGCCGCCGGCGTGGCATCGGCGCGGAGCGCGGCCAGTGCGCCCGGGAGCACGTCGAGGTGATCCCACCTGCGGTGGGCGTCGCTGACTCCGAACGCGTCGATGCGGAGGCCGCCGGCATCCACCGATCCCGCCGCGTTGTTGAGGTTCAGCCAGCCGAGCTCGTCGGTGAAGTAGTCGTCGAGGGCGTCCGTGTCGAGCGGCTCCGCGGTATGCGTGACATTCGAGGGCCCCATGAAGTACTTGAGCGGGTTCCGCGGCGAGGGCGCGACGTGGTCGTTGGAACCGTGGACGAAGACGCCGGGGATGCCGCGCAGCGGGTCGAAAGCCGCACGCAGTCCGCGCAGCCCGTCGACGTGCCCCAGGTTGTCGCCGGTGTTGACCACGAGGTCGGGCTGGAGCTCGGCGAGAGCCGCGATCCACTGCTGCTTGCGGTGCTGCCACGGCGCCATGTGCGCGTCCGACAGGTGCAGGATCCGGAGGGGCGTCGCCCCCGGGGGAAGTACAGCGACCTCATGGAATCGGACGGTGAAGAGGTAGCGCTCGATACCGACGCCCCACACCGCCGCGGCAGCACCCACCGCCCCCACCACGCCGAGCGTGGTGAGGGCGGGAGCGATGCTGCGAGATGCTCGCGAGGGCACTAGCTATCGTCGCCGGAGTTGCCGGCACCGCCGCCGCACTTCTCAGCCGCGAAGTTCACGCGGATCCCCGCGTTCCGGTTGACGACGCTGCCGGCGGCCGGATCGGTGCCGGTCGCGCGCTGCTCCTTGGCGGACGCATCAGCGGTGCACGTGCCGTTGGTGACATTGCCGAATCCGGCGCTGCGCAGGGCGCGCTTGGCGTCGTCGAGCGAGCGGCCGGACACGTCGGGCACGGCGATGCCCTGACCGTTACTCGGACTGATGGTGACGGTCGTGCCGCCGGCGACCTTGCCCGCACCGGGGTTCTGCGCCGCGACGACGCCCTGGGGCTGGTCGGAGTCCACCGCGTCGCCGACGGTGACGTCGAAGCCCGCTTCGCGCAGCTTCGCCGTCGCTTCGTCGACGGAGAGGCCGACGACGTCGGGCAGGTCCGCCAGGATCTGCTTGGAGAGCTCGGCATCGGGACCCGGGAAGCGGTCGCCGCCGTACGCGGCGTCCGCCGCGCGCTGCACGTCCTTCGTGATGCTGTACCGGAGGTCGGCGAGGCGCTTTCCGTTGTGATAGCTCTTGTAGAGGTCGCCGCCACCCTCGGCGTTGCCGACCCAGGTCGCCGTCGCGACCTTCGTGCTCGACTCGACGAGCCACGTCTGGATCTCTTCGTGCGTGCCCGTCTTGCCGAGGAGGGGAGTGCCGTCATAGGGGTTCCCGCCGCTGCCCGTGCCGCCGCGCATGACGCCTTCCAGCGCATAGGCGGCCGTGGCGGCCACCTTCGGCTCGATCACCTGCGTGCAGGTGCGCTCGGGCTTCGGAAGGTCGTTGCCGTCGGAGTCGGTCACGCGCGCGATCGCCTGCGGCTGGCAGTAGATCCCGTTGTTCGCGACGGTCGCGTAGGCGCCCGCCATCGCCAGCGGCGAGACAGGGTTGCTGCCGATGACCGAGAAGAGGTCGTCCATCTTCACGGGCTGACCGTCCGTCAGCGTCACGCCCATCTTGGTGGCGACGTTCTTGATGTCGCACAGGTCGAGCTTCTCGGCCATCGCGAAGAAGCCGGTGTTGAGCGACGTCGCCGTGAACTGCATCGGGGTGCCGACACGACCGCCCTGCTTGCCGAAGTTGTTCACGATGGTGTTGCCCTGGTTGACCCAGTCGCCCGGCTGGCCGGTCTCGCTGTTGCAGCTGTTCTTCAGCCGCTTGAAGACCCTCACCGTGCCGTTGAGGGTCTCGTTGACGGAGTGCCCCTTCTCGAGCCAGTCGATGAGCGTGAACAGCTTGAACGTCGACCCGGCGTTGAACCCGCCGGAATTGCCGAACTGCTTGGTGCCGGCCCACACCTCGGCGGAGTAGTTCGGATCGGCGGCGAGCGCAGCGTCCTCGCTGAAGAGCGTGTTCTGCGCGATCGAGAGGATGTTGCCGTTCGTGGCGTCCACGCTGGTCGTCGTCGAGCCGAATCGACCGGGTGACGGCTGCGTGGTGCCGATGGGCATGTCCGGCTTCGCCGTGGGCGCGTAGGTCGTCATCGCGGCCTCCGCGGCCGTCTGCACGCGCGGGTCGAGGGTCGTGTAGACGTTCAGCCCGCCACGCTGGAGCGCGTCCTGGCGCTCTTCGGCCGTCTCGCCGAACGCGGGGTCGTTGAGCATGACGTATTTGACGTACTGGCAGAAGTACGCCATCCCGCCCGCCGCGGCGCACCCGGTCTTCGGATTCGTGATCGCCGGCGTGATCGGCCAGACGACGGCTTCGACGTACTGCTCGCGGGTGATCTTGCCGTCGTCGAGCATGCGGCCGAGCACGTACAGCTGCCGCACCTTGGTCGAGGTGTAGCCGTCAGCGGCGGCGAGGTGCTGCTCGGGCGTGATCTCGCCGTCGGCGAGCAGCTTGTCGAGCGATCCGATGTTGGCACCCTCGTCGATGACGCCGTCGGGCTCTTTGTTGAAGGCCGTGCCGTCGGCGCTGAAGATCGAGCCTTGGGGTCGGTCGATCCGGTAGTTGTTGGGGTTCTGCACCATGCCGGCGAGCGTCGCGGCCTGTGCGAGCGTCAGGTTCGCGGCGGTGGTGCTGAAGTAGTGCCGAGCGGCGGCCTCGATGCCGTACGTGATGCCGCCGAAGTTCGCGATGTTGAGGTACCCGAGCAGGATGTCGTTCTTCGAGTACTTCTGTTCGAGTGCGATCGCGTAACGCATCTCCTGCAGCTTGCGGGCGTAGCCCTCGGTGCCCTCCGCGGTCGTCGCATCGGTCCAGCAGTTGCGCAGCACCTGGTCGCGCGACAGCTTGACCTTGGGCTGGCCGGCCTCGTCGATGACCGGCTCGCCGGCCTCGTCGGTCTCGTAGACCGTCTCGGCGTTCTGCTCGCACTTCTGGATGAGCACGTTCTTGACGTACTGCTGGCTGATCGTCGAGCCGCCCTGGGTCTCGCCGCCGCCCTGCGCGTTGGAGAGGATGGCGCGCGTGGTGCCGATGAGGTCGACGCCGCCGTGCTGGAAGTAGCGCGGGTCCTCGCTCGACAGCAGCGCGTCGTACATCACCTGCGAGACCTGATCGAATCCGACCGGCGTGCGGTCCTGCTCGAGGAACTGCGTCATGAGCACGGGCTCACCGGTGGCCGGGTCGGTGTAGTAGAAGTTGCTCGGCAGCATGAGCTTGTCGATCTCGAGGACGCTCGGGAGATTGTCGAACATCGTGATCGCGCGCTCTGCCGCGGTGCTCGTGAGGGCGACCGCCGGGGTCACGGTCGCCGCGATGAGGACACCGGCTGCGGCACTCAGGCCGACGAGCCCGGCGATCCCGCCGAGCACGCCAGTGGCCGTGCGTTTGGTCTCAGGCATAGGGTTGATCGTAGGGGAGATACCTGGGCGATTCCCTCACGGACCCGCGCCCACCAAGGTGTTTCCCAGCCTTCACCAGCCCCATCCATGCGCCTATTAGAGGAGTCGCGATGACGACGTGGGAGTACCTCACCACGCCCCTTCTGATCCACAACACCGCCGCGATCCTCAACAACTGGGGCAAGCAGGGCTGGGAGCTCGTGCAGGTCGTCCCCGGTCCCGAGGGGGGCCTGGTGGCGTACTTCAAGCGTCCGTCCGGCGGCGGACAGCAGAACGCCGGTCTGGATGCCGCGGCCGAGGCCGCGAAGCAGTTCGAGGCGTGATCCCGATGAGTGTGAGTGAGCGTCTCGCCGAGCTCGGCATCCAGCTTCCCGACGTGGTCCCCCCGGTCGCGGCGTACGTGCCTGCGAAGGCCCACGGCGACCTCGTCTACACCGCCGGACAGCTGCCGATGGTGTCGGGTGCGCTGCCCGCCACCGGCAAGGTCGGCGAAGGCGACGGCCTCGTGCCGGCCGCCGACGCCCAGGGCTACGCGCGCCAGTGCGCGCTCAACGCGATCGCGGCCGCCGCGGCCGCCGCGGGCGGGGTCGATCGCCTCACCGGCGTCGTCAAGGTCACCGGGTTCGTGGCGTCCGTTCCCGAGTTCACCGGGCAGCCCGGCGTCATCAACGGCGCGAGTGAGGTGCTCGGCGAGATCTTCGGCGATGCCGGACGTCACGCGCGCTCCGCGGTGGGCGTGCCGGTCCTCCCGCTCGACGCCCCCGTCGAGGTCGAGGTCGTCTTCTCCCTCGCCTGACGAGCACGACAGAGACGGATGCCGCGGCCCGGGGCCGCGGCATCCGTCGCCGTCTACTTCACCTGAGCCGAGATCACCGACATCACCGCGGTGTCGGCGAGGGTCGTAGTGTCGCCGACCTCGCGGCCTTCGGCGACGTCGCGCAGCAGGCGGCGCATGATCTTGCCGGAGCGGGTCTTGGGCAGCTCGCCGACGATGTAGACGTCGCGCGGCCGAGCGATGGGTCCGATCTGCTCGCCGACCCACTGTCGCAGCGTCTGTCCGAGGCCCTCGACCGGGTGCTCGTCGAGGTACGACTGCTTGATGATCACGAACGCGACGACCGCCTGACCTGTGGTCTCATCCGACGCGCCGACCACGGCGGCCTCGGCCGTGGCCTCGTGGGCGACGAGGGCGGACTCGATCTCGGTCGTCGACAGGCGGTGCCCCGACACGTTCATGACGTCGTCGACGCGGCCGAGCAGCCACACGTCGCCGTCGTCGTCGAGCCGTGCGCCGTCGCCGGCGAAGTAGTAGCCCTGCGCGCGGAACTTCTCCCAGTACGTCTCGACGAAGCGGTCGGGGTCGCCCCAGATGCCGCGCAGCATCGACGGCCACGGCTCGGTGACGACGAGCAGTCCGCCGTTGCCGCTGCCGACGTGCGTGCCGTCCTCGTCGACGACGTCGATCGAGATGCCCGGCAGCGGCACCTGCGCCGAGCCCGGCTTGGTCTCGGTGACGCCGGGGAGTGCCGAGATCATGATCGCGCCCGTCTCGGTCTGCCACCATGTGTCGACGATCGGCGCGGTCTTGCCGCCGATGACCTTGCGGTACCACATCCACGCCTCGGGGTTGATGGGCTCGCCCACCGAGCCGAGCAGGCGCAGCGACGACAGATCGAACTGCTTCGGGATGGCGCGGCCGAGCTTCATGAACGAGCGGATCGCGGTGGGCGCGGTGTAGAGGATCGTGACTCCGTACTTCTGCACGATCTCCCACCAGCGACCCGGATGCGGGGCATCCGGCGTCCCTTCGTACAGCACCTGCGTCGCGCCGTTCGCGAGGGGACCGTACGTCACGTACGTGTGGCCGGTGACCCAGCCGATGTCGGCCGTGCACCAGTAGACGTCGGACTCGGGGTGGATGTCGTGCACCACCTTGTTCGTGAAGGCCGCCTGGGTGAGGTAGCCGCCGGAGGTGTGCAGGATGCCCTTGGGCTTGCCCGTCGTGCCGGACGTGTAGAGGATGAACAGCGGGTTCTCGGCGGGGAAGGCCTGCGCCTCGTGCTCGGCGGGCGCCTGTGGCACGACGTCGTGCCACCACAGGTCGCGGCCCTCGGTCCACTCGACCTCGTTCTCGCCGCGCTTCACGACCAGCACGTGCTCGACGGTCTCCTGGGGGCCAGAGCCGTTGCGGTCGCCGAGCGCGAGGTCGACGGCGGGCTTCAGCGGCGAGACCTTGCCCTTGCGGTAGCCGCCGTCGGCGGTGATCACGAGCTTCGCGCCGGCGTCGTCGATGCGGGCGCGCAGACTGTCGGCCGAGAACCCGCCGAAGACGACGGAGTGGATCGCCCCGATGCGCACGACCGCGAGCATCGCCGCGACGGCCTCGGGGATCATCGGCATGTAGATCGCGACGCGATCGCCCTCGCCGATGCCGAGTCCCTCGAGCACGTTGGCGAGCCGCTTGACCTCATCGGTCAGCTCCGCGTAGGTGACGCGGCGCTCATCGCCGGGCTCGCCCTCCCACAGCAGCGCCACGCGATCCCCGAGCCCTGCCTCGACGTGGCGGTCGAGGCAGTTGTATGCGACGTTCAGCTCGCCGTCGGCGAACCACTTCGCGAACGGCGGGTTGGACCAGTCCAGCACCTCGGTGAAGGGCCTGTGCCAATGGAGCGCGCGGGCCTGGTCGGCCCAGAAGCCCTCGCGATCAGCTTTCGCCCGCTCGTACAGCTCCGCCGTCCCCACGGCGTCGCGGGCGAAGTCGGGCGCGGGCGCGAAGCGCCGCGTCTCGTCGAGGAGGTGATCGATCTGGCTGCTGGGCGCCTGATTGGTGCTCATAGGGAGCGCGCTCCTTTGCGGGCTGAGGGAGGACGGGATGGGATGCCGGGGCTCCGGCGAGTCTTTTCGGCAATGTACCCACGGCCGCCGGAAGTCGACTACCCCCGATAGTAGGTGGACGCGGAGTTCTTCGACTCGAGTGATATATCGGTGAGAATCCTCTCCTTTTCGTTTTGTACGGCGGCCTCCCTCGCATATGCTGTCCCCCGGCCGAACTTCGATTCTGGCATTGCGGCGCCCGACGTCACCCCCCGAATTCGGGCTCCGCGCGTGGCGGCATCCCATTCCCCCCATGGGATGCCGCCCTTTATTTTTGGGAGCGGTCTCGCGAGGCGGCATCGCCCCTCCTCCCCAACGTCCCGATCGCGGTGCTTTTCCACCGATCCGCGGCGTTCGCCTCGGCGATCCGCGGCCCGCTCCTAGCGTCGGACCATGTCCGCGCCGTTCGTCGTCCGCCCCCGGGATGGGGGTGCCGGCGAGCGCACGGTCACGCACGTGACGGATGCCGCGACCGCGGCGGTCGCTTCGCCCAGCGTGCGAGAGGCCACGGTGGCGAAGCCGTGGACTCCCGTGCCGCACGCACTGGGGCACAGGCCGCCCGGGTGGAACCGGGATGCCGCAGCGGACTCCGCGCCGGTTCGCGAGACTCGTGCGACGCGCCCCGTGCGCGAGGACCGGCATCCCGTGCTGGCGCCCTTCGTCGCCTACCTCGACGACCCCGAGGTGACCGACCTGTTCGTGAACGGTTCGGCCGGGCTGTTCGTCGATCGAGGGTCCGGTCCGCTGCGTGCATGCGAGTGGCGGGCGACGGACGAAGAGGTCCGCGACCTCGCGGTGGCGCTCATCGCGGCGGGCGGACGGCACATCGACGACGCGGCCCCGTGCGTCGACGTGAGGCTCGACGGCGGCATCCGCGTCCACGCCGTGCTGCCGCCGATCGCTCCCGCCGGGACGGCGATCTCGATCCGGGTGCCGCGACTGTCGAGCGCGGGGCTCGACGACCTGCGGGAATCCGGCATGTTCGATGCACCCACGCATCGGCACCTCGACGACGCGATCGCGGCTCGCCGCAACATCCTCGTCTCGGGAGCGGCGGGCGCGGGCAAGACGACGCTGCTCGCTGCGCTCCTTCGCCAGGCGCCCGCCCACGAGCGCATCGTCACCATCGAGGACGTCGCCGAGCTGCAGATCGCCCACCCCCACCACGTGCGGCTCGAGGCCCGGCAGCCGAACCTCGAAGGAGCGGGCGGCATCGGCCTCGCACGCCTGGTGCGAGAGGCGCTTCGGATGCGCCCCGACCGGCTCGTCGTCGGGGAGTGCCGCGGCGACGAGGTACGCGAGCTGCTGTCGGCGCTGAACACCGGTCACGACGGCGGGGCAGGGACCGTGCACGCGAACGGCCTGCGCGATGTGCCGGCGCGGCTCGAGGCGCTGGGCGCTCTCGCCGGGCTCGACGATCGGGCTCTCGCGCGGCAGGCGGCGACTGCGATAGACCTCGTGCTCCACGTGGAGCGCCGACGTGACGGAGCGAGACGTCTCGCCGCGGTCGGGCGCCCGATCGTCGACTCGAACGGGCGCCTCGCGATCGAGGAGGTGCCGTGGTCCGCCTCCTGAGAAGACCGGCGCCCCCCGATGACACCGAGGCGGCCGAGACCGTCCTGCGGCTCGCGGTGATGCTGCAGGCCGGTGTCGCGCCGGCGCCGGCGTGGCATCACCTCGCCGCAGCGCGCGACGCCGCCGCGCTGCGCGTCACCGCCTCGGTCGCGGACGGGATGCCGCTGCCCCGCGCGATCGCGGCGGCCGGGAGCGGGGCCTGGCGCGATGTCGCGGTGGCATGGCACGTCGCGACCACGGTGGGCGCGCCGCTCGCCGAGAGCCTGCGCGGGCTGGCCGCCGCGCTGCGGGACGCGGCCGAGGCCGCCGACGACGTGCGGGTGGCGCTTGCCGAGCCGGCGGGCACCGCGCGACTCATGGGATGGCTGCCGCTCGTCGCACTCGGCCTGGGCGCGGCGCTCGGTTTCGACACGTTCGGCACCCTGCTCGGGCATCCGGCGGGGATCGCGTGCCTCGTCGCCGGCGGCGCGCTGATCGTCGTGGCACAGCGGTGGACGACCCGCATGGTGCGGCGCGCCCGGGCCGAGAGCGGCGTGCCCGGACTGCACGCCGAGCTCATCGCGATCGCGCTGAGCGGCGGTGCGTCGATCGATCGTGCGACGGCCGTGGTCCGGGCGGCGCACGCCGCGGCCGGCCCGGTCGACGTCGGGGCGGAGGCTCTCGACGGCTCCGCCGGTTCCGACACCGACGTGGACGCGGTGCTCGCCCTGTCGCGCTCGGCAGGAGTGCCGGCGGTCGAGCTGCTGCGCGCCTCGGCGGCGCACGCCCGCCACCGCGCGCGAGTCGACGGACGCCTGCGGGCCGCACGTCTCTCGTCGCGCCTCCTGATCCCGCTGGGCGTGTGCACCCTGCCCGCGTTCCTGGTCCTCGGCGTCGCGCCGATGCTGCTGAGCGTCACCTCGACGATGTCGCTCTCGCTCTGAACCGCCGCCGGTCCGTCCGGCCCACCGACCGTGCCCGCACACACCTCGAACGAAACGGAGACTCCGATGTTCCCCTCGATCACCCCGTTCCTCCCTCGCGACCTGGGGCGTCGTCGCCCGGTCCCGGCTCTGACCCGTCGGCGCGCCGAGCGGCTGTTCGCCGCGCGCGGCGCCGACGAGGCCGCATTCGGCGACGACACCGGTGCCGCGACCGCGGAGTACGCGATCGCCACGATGGCGGCGGTCGCCTTCGCCGGCCTGCTCGTCGTGATCATGAGGTCGGACGAGGTGCGCGGCATCCTCACCGATCTCGTCCGTCGAGCGCTCACGGTGGCATGACCGGCCGGCGCGGGAGCGATGATCGCGGATCGGTCGTCGCCGAGTTCGCGGTCGCGCTCCCCGCGGTCGTCCTCGTCCTCGCGCTCGGCGTCGGAGCGCTGACGACGGCGTCACGCCACGTGCGGCTGCAGGACGCGGTGGCGGATGCCGCGCGCCTGAGTGCGCGGGGCGAGCCCGCGCAGCGCGCGCACGAGGCCGTCGCGGCGGCGGTGGCCGGGGCATCCGTCGACATCGCGCCTCGCGGCGATCTCGTGTGCGTCACGGCGTCCGCGGCCTCGATGCTGGGCCTGCGGATCTCGGCGACCGGCTGCGCGCTGGCGGGCGGCCTGTGAGGGTCGTGCGGCCGATGCGGCGGGCGTCCTGATGGCGGGCGCGGCGGCGTCGGTCGGTCTCGTCGCGGCCACCGCCGCCCTCGCGGTCGGACTGGCCGCGGTGGGTGCGGCCGCCGTCGCGGGTCAGCGCGTCGCAGCTGCGGCCGATGCGGCCGCGCTCGCCGCAGCCGACGCCGCGTCAGGCGCGGTCGCGGGCGTGCCGTGCGACCGAGCCGCCGAGGTCGCCGCGACTTCCGGGGCTCGCATCGAGGAGTGCGAGCTCGACGTCCTGGTCGCGACGGTGACCGTCGCGGTGCGGCTCGGACCGCTCACGGCGACGGCGTCCGCGAGAGCGGGACCGCCGCCCTGATCGCTCCTCACAGCCCCCGCACCGAGAAGCGGCGTGTATGGTGTGCGTCGAAGAAAGGACGCCCCCGTTGGCACAAGGCAAGAAGCTCGTCATCGTCGAGTCACCGACGAAGATGAGGTCGATCCAGGGCTACCTCGGCGAAGGCTACGAGGTGCTGAGCTCGGTCGGCCACATCCGCGATCTCGCGGATAAGAAGGACATCCCGGCCGACAAGAAGCAGGCGTACGGGAAGTACTCGATCGACATCGAGAACGGCTTCGACCCCTACTACGTCGAGAGCGACCGCGGCAAGAAGACCGTCGCGGAGCTCAAGCGCGCGTTGAAGGGTGCCGACGAGCTCCTGCTCGCCACCGATGAGGACCGCGAGGGCGAGGCCATCGCGTGGCACCTGCTCGAGACGCTCAAGCCCAAGGTGCCCGTCAAGCGCATGGTGTTCCACGAGATCACCAAGGGCGCGATCCGTGCGGCCGTCGAGCACACGCGCGAGCTCGACCTCGCGCTCGTCGACGCGCAGGAGACCCGCCGCATCCTCGACCGCCTGTACGGCTGGGACGTCAGCCCCGTGCTCTGGTACAAGGTGCAGCAGGGCACATCGGCCGGACGCGTCCAGTCGGCCGCGACGCGCCTGGTCGTCGACCGCGAGCGCGAGCGCATGGCGTTCGTGTCGGCGTCCTACTGGGACATCGAGGCGCTCGCCGCCCCGAACCGTCCGCAGGGCATCGACGACTCCTTCTCGACCCGGCTCGCGCGCGTCGACGGCGCCGTGCTCGCCCGTGGCACCGACTTCGACGACCGCGGTGAGCTGAAGAAGGCCGTGCTGGTGCTCGACGAGGCCCAGGTGCGCGAGCTCGCGACCGCGATCGAGGCCGCCGGCGAGGCATCCGTCACGAATCTCGAGTCCAAGCCCGGCACCCGCAGCCCGAAGCCCCCCTTCACCACCTCAACGCTGCAGCAGGAGGCCGGCCGCAAGCTCTCGATGAGCGCGAAGCACGCGATGAGCGTCGCCCAGCGGCTCTACGAGAAGGGGTTCATCACCTATATGCGCACCGACTCGACCGCGCTGTCGACGCAGGCCGTGCAGGCCGCCCGCGCACAGGCTGTCGAGATGTACGGCGACAAGGCGGTCCCGCCGAACCCCCGCACCTACCGCAACAACAGCAAGAACGCCCAGGAGGCGCACGAGGCGATCCGTCCGTCGGGCGAGTCGTTCCGCACGCCGGCTCAAGTGTCGGGTGAGCTCGACCGCGACGAGCTGCGGCTGTACGACCTCATCTGGAAGCGCACGATGGCCAGCCAGATGGCCGACGCGAAGTACGAGACGACGACCGTGACCCTCGAAGTCGCAGCGGGCGGGCGTCGCGCCGAGTTCACGGCATCCGGAACCGTGTACACGTTCAAGGGCTTCCTCGAGGCCTACGAGGAGGGCCGCGACGAGAAGCGCGGCGACGCCGACAAGACAGACGACCAGTCGCTGCCGGCGATGGCGGTGGGTGACGTGCTGCGGCTGCGGGATGTCGAGCCGAAGGGTCACGCCACCAGCCCGAAGCCCCGCTACACCGAGGCGAGCCTCGTGAAGGCGCTCGAAGAGAAGGGCATCGGCCGTCCTTCGACGTTCGCGAGCATCATCGACGTGATCCTGAACCGCGGCTACGTGACCAAGCGCGGGCAGGCGCTGATCCCGACGTGGCTCGCGTTCAGCGTCATCCGGCTGCTCGAGCAGCACTTCGCCGACCTCGTCGACTACGACTTCACCGCGGCGCTCGAAGACGACCTCGACGCGATCGCGCGCGGCGAGCAGAAGCGCCAGGACTGGCTGAAGGAGTTCTACTTCGGCTCCCAGGAGCAGGTCGGCCTCCGCAACATCGTCGACAACCTCGGCGAGATCGACGCGCGGGCGCTCAACTCCACGCCGATCGGCGACGTCGCGACGCTGCGGTTCGGCAAGTACGGGCCGTACCTCGAGGTGCCCGACAAGGAGAACCCGGATGCCGAGCCGCGGCGCGTCAACATCCCCGAGGATCTCGCCCCCGACGAGCTGACCCCCGAGCGCGCGCAGGAGCTCATCGACGCCCCCGTGGCGGGCGACCGCGTGCTGGGGGAGAACCCCGCCAACGGCAAGCTCGTCGTGGTCAAGGACGGACGCTTCGGTCCGTACGTGCAGGAGACCGACCCGCCCGCGGCCGAAGAGGTCGACGAGGAGACCGGTGAGGTCGTCGCCGTCGAGCCGGAGCCCGCGCCGAAGAAGCGCGGCGCGAAGAAGGAGGCGGCGCCCAAGCCGCGCACGGCGTCGCTGTTCTCCACGATGTCGGTCGACACGATCGACCTCGAGACCGCGCTGAAGCTGCTCGACCTCCCGCGCACCGTGGGGATCGACCCCGAGACCGAGACGCCCATCACCGCGCAGAACGGCCGATACGGCCCGTACCTCAAGAAGGGCACCGACTCGCGCACGCTGCAGAGCGAGCAGCAGATCTTCGACATCACGCTCGAGGAGGCGCTGGCGATCTACGCGCAGCCGAAGTACGGCGCGCGCGGCGCGAGCTCGGCGCTCAAGGAGTTCGAGGCCGACCCGGTCAGCGGCAAGCCCATCAAGCTCAAGGACGGCCGCTTCGGCCCCTACGTGACCGACGGCGAGACGAACGCCACGATCCCGCGCGGCGAGGAGGCGATGGAGGTCACGTTCGAGCGCGCCGTGCAGCTGCTCGCCGACAAGCGGGCGAAGGGTCCGGCCAAGCGCCCCACGCGACGCACCACCACGAAGAAGGCGCCGGCGAAGAAGTGACGACGGACGCTGGCCTGTTCATCACCTTGGAGGGCGGCGACGGCGTCGGCAAGACGACCCAGGCGGCGCTGCTGGAGGAGTGGCTGACGGATGCCGGACGCACCGTGGTGCGCACGCGCGAGCCGGGCGGCACCGAGGTCGGAGTGCTGGTCCGCGACATCGTGCTGCACCACCGGGGCGAGATCGCGCCGCGCGCCGAGGCCCTGCTCTACGCGGCCGACCGTGCCCACCATGTCGAGACGGTCGTGCGTCCCGCGCTCGCGCGCGGCGACGTCGTGATCCAGGACCGCTACCTCGACTCGTCCGTGGCCTATCAGGGCGCCGGCCGCATCCTCGGGCGCGACGAGGTGCGCGACCTGTCGCTGTGGGCGACCGAGGGCCTGCTTCCCGACCTCACGGTGCTGCTCGACCTCGATCCCGTCACGGCGCGCGCACGTCTCGACGCCGACGACAAGCCCTTCGATCGGCTCGAGGCCGAGCGCGAGAGCTTCCATGCGCGCGTGCGTGAGGAGTTCCTCGCGCTCGCCGCGGCCGAGCCGGGGCGCTTCCTCGTGCTCGACGCCGCGCGCCCGGCCGCCGAGCTCGGCGCCGCGGTGCGCGACCGGGTGCGGTCCCTCCTGTAGCCCTTGGCACGACGTCGCGTGCAGCATCCGTAGTGCGTCTGCTCGGGTGTCACGACACGCGGGGTGTGTTCGGTGATTCCGCGTGTTGCGCCACTCGAACGTTCGTGCGCGAGGCTCGGCGCGGGCTCGGGTGTCACGACACGCGGGGTGTGTTCGGTGATTCCGCGTGTTGCGCCACTCGAGCGTTCGACGTCTCTCGCGCGCGCTGCGGCGTCCGGGCCCGCCGTTAGGCTGGGCGGCATGGAAGCCGCCGCCCCCGTCGATCACATCGCGGTCCCGTGGGGTGCGGTATGGGGGCAGGAGGAGGCGGTCGCGGCGCTGCGCGAAGCGGCATCCGATCCGGCGTCCATGACCCACGCGTGGCTCATCACGGGCCCGCCGGGGTCGGGCCGCTCGACGCTCGCCTATGCGTTCGCGGCCGCGCTGATCGCCGAGCCCGGCGACGAACCCGCGATGCGGCAGGTGCTCGCGGGCACCCATCCCGACCTCACCGCGTTGCGCACCGAGGGCGTCATCATCTCGATCAAGGACGCCCGCGCGCTCGTGGAGCGCTCGTACTTCTCGCCGTCGCTCGGCCGGTATCGCGTCATCGTCATGGAGGACGCCGACCGCATGGCGGAGCGCACGTCGAACGTGCTGCTGAAGGCGCTCGAAGAGCCGCCCGAGCGCACGGTGTGGGTGCTGTGCGCGCCGAGCGACGCCGACCTGCTGCCCACGATCCGCTCGCGCGTGCGCACGCTGCGGCTGCGCGAACCCGACATCGACGACGTGGCGTCCCTCATCGTGCAGCGCACCGGCAGCGATCCGGCCGTCGCCGAGCAGTCGGCGCGGCACGCGCAGCGTCACATCGGCATGGCGCAGCGACTGGCGACGGATGCCGCGGCCCGCGCGCGCCGCGATTCCACGCTGCGCGCCGTGCTGAGCGTGCGCGGCGTGGGCGATGCGGTCGAGGTCGCCGGCGCGATCGTGGCCGCGGCGACCGACGACGCCAAGGCGCTCACCGCCGAGCGCGACGAGGCCGAGCGCTCGGGCCTGCTGCGCACGCTCGGCATCGCCGAGGGCGCCGCGGTGCCGCCGGCGGTGCGGTCGCAGCTGTCGGCCCTCGAGGACGAGCAGAAGCGCCGGGCGACGCGGAGTCTGCGCGACGGCATCGATCGCGTGCTCACCGATCTCGAGTCGATGTTCCGCGACGTGCTCATGCTGCAGTTCGGCCGCGACGCGGTCCTGATCAACCGTGAGCTCGAGCCCGAGCTGCGCGCCCTCGCGGCGGCGTGGTCGCCCGAGCGCACGCTCACCGTCGTCGACCGCATCGGCGTCACACGCGAGAACCTCGAACTCAACGCCGCGCCGCTGCTCGCCCTCGAGAGCATGCTCATCACCGTCGCAAGCGGAAGGACTCCGTGAACGCTTCCCGCCCCCGCCGCCCCCGGTCTCTGAGCCGACGCCCGCGCCTGTCGAAGGCCGCCTTCGTCGCGGCGCTGGCTGCGGCATCCGTCCTCCTGAGCGGCTGTCTCTACGCCGCGATCCCCGAGACGGCGCCGCGGCCGACGTCGAGCAAGCCGGCCGACACGTCGGACGTGCCGGCCGAGCTGATGCCGTACTACGGGCAGGAACTCGATTGGACCGACTGCGGCGGGTTCGACTGCACGACGGTGACGGCGCCCCTCGACTGGGCCGACCCTGCCGCCGGCGAGATCGAGCTGTCGGTGATCCGCAGCCGCGCCGAGGGGTCCGCCGAGCCCATCGGGTCGTTGCTGACCAATCCGGGCGGGCCGGGCGCGAGCGGCGTGGGCCTCGTCCGCGACTCGCTGTCGTTCGCTGTCGGCGACGCCGTGCGCGAGCGGTTCGACACGATCGGGTTCGACCCGCGCGGAGTGGGGGAGTCGACGTCGGTGCGCTGCTTCGACGCCGCCGACATGGACGCGTACCTGTTCGACATCCCCGAGAACGAGCGGGGGACGGATGCCTGGGCCGACGAGCTGCTGGATCGCCACGCCGAGTTCGCGCAGGCGTGCGACGACAGCAGTGACGGCATCCTGCCGTACATCACCACCGAGAACGCGGCGCGCGACATGGACCTGCTGCGCGCCGTGCTCGGCGACACCGAGCTGAACTACCTCGGCTACTCGTACGGCACGTTCCTCGGTGCGACGTACGCGAAGCTGTTCCCGGAGCGCGTGGGACGCCTCGTGCTCGACGGCGCGATCGACCCGTCGGTGTCGGGTCTCGATGTCGGAACGACGCAGGGGGTCGGGTTCGAGTCGGCGCTGCGCGCGTACATGGCGGACTGCCTCGACGACGACGAGTGCCCGTTCCGCGGCAGCGTCGACGAGGCCATGGCCGATCTGGGCACGCTGCTGGCGACCGTCGACCGCGACCCGATCCGCAATGCGGACGGCCGCATGCTCGGGGCCGATTCGCTCATGACCGCGATCATCTCGGCGCTGTACGCCCAGGACAGCTGGAGTTACCTCACGACCGCCCTCACCGGCGTGCTCGAAGGCGACGCCGAGATGGCGTTCCTCCTCGCCGACTTCTACTACAACCGCCAGGACGGCGCGTACCTCGACAACTCGACCGAGGCGTTCCGCGCGTACAACTGCATGGACTACCCCCTGGACTCGACGCCCGAGGAGGTCGCCGCCGCAGAGGCGCTGCTCGAGGCCGAGGCGCCGACGGTGGCGCCGTACTGGGCGGGCCCCGACCCGTGCGAGGAGTGGCCCTACCCCGCGACGGGAGTCCGCGAGCCGATCGCGGCCGAGGGCGCGGCGCCGATCGTGGTCGTCGGCACGACGAACGATCCCGCGACGCCGTACGAGTGGTCGGTGTCGCTCGCCGACCAGCTGTCATCGGGCGTGCTCGTCACCCGCGTGGGCGAGGGGCACACCGGCTACAACAAGGGCAACTCGTGCGTCGACGCGGCGGTCGAGACCTACCTGCTCGACGGCACGCCGCCCGAGGACGGCCTGCGCTGCGAGTGACGGTCGACGAGGGCAGCGGATGCCGAGCCGTCGTGGTTCGCGAGCACCCCGGAGACCCTGTAAGATCGTTGATCGTGCATCGCGCAAGCGAGGCGCGCCACCTTAGCTCAGTCGGCAGAGCGATTCACTCGTAATGAATAGGTCAAGGGTTCGATTCCCTTAGGTGGCTCAGAACCGGATGCGGCCGCTGCGGCGGCCGTTTTCCGTATTCGAAGGACGGTGGCCGCGGTGCACGAGACGATCGACGCCCTCGTCGAGATCTTCTCGTGGGTCGGCTTCGGAATCGGCGCGCTGCTGGCCGCGTTCGCCCTCCTCCTGCGTCTGCTCGACGGAACGTGGCTCCCCGCCCGCGCCGTGGTCGAGACCGTGCCGGACGGTCGCGTCGTGCGCTGGTTCGACGACGACGGCGGTGTCAACGAGGCGCTGCTCACTCATGAGCAGGAGCACGCGATCGGCGGCAAGGACATGGCCGACATCTTCTACCGTCGCGGAGTCCGGGACAGGATGCGGCTCACCCACGGCTCTCCGGCGGTCCGCGCGGTCGCGCTGCTCGCGGTCGGGCTGCTCGCTCTCGGCGTCATCGCGTCGACCGTGTCGCTGGTCCTGCTCTTCTTGCGCGGCTGATCGCGGCCGTCACGCGACGGCGAGCATGCCGCCTGCCACGAGGGCCAGCACGAGCCCGGTCCACTGCACGGCCGCGACCCGCTCCCGCAGCACGAGCGCCGCGAGGAGGATCGTGCCCGCGGGGTACAGCGCGGTGAGCGCCGAGACGATCGACAGATCGCCCGCACGGAGCGCGACGAGCATGAGGGCGTTGGCGGCGGCATCCGCGATCCCGCACACGACCGCGAGGGTCCATGCTCGGGCACGGGTCACGCGAAGTGACGTCTTCTCGGCGGCGTGCTCGAGGTCGGCATGGCCGGTGGGGGTCGCGCCGAGCGCCGGTCCCGACACCTCGAGCACGGATCCCGCCGGGCGACCGCGGCGCACTGCGGCGATGACCAGCACGCCGATCACGACCACAGTGACGACGACGCTGGTGGCACGGCCCATGATGAGCGGGACCAGTCCGCTCGCGGCATCCGTCTGGTCCACCACGATGAGGAAGGCGCCGATCGCGAGGCCCGCCCCCACCGCCATCATCAGACCTCGGGTGCTCGGGCGCACGATCTTCTCGCCCGGGATGAAGCCGACCAGCACAACGGCGACGAGGGCGACTCCGAGTCCGGCGTAGCCGACGGGCGCGAGCGCGTCGCCCTTCACGAGGAGTCCCCACAGCATCGGCGCGATCGCCGAGACGACGGCGGTGAGCGGCGACAGGATGCTCATCGGCCCGATCGCGAGGCACGCGTACAGGAGCGCCACCGCGATCACGCCGACGACGCCGGCGAGGACGCCCCACGCCGCGTCGGCGCTCGTCCACACGCCGCCGACGAGCGGCTGAGCGACCGCGAGGGCCGCCAGACCCGACGCTGCGGCCGCCGCCGTCACCACGATGGATCGGAGCCGTCGGGCGGCGAGCCCGCCGAGGAAGTCGGCGGAGCCGTAGACGAGGGCGCCGAGGAGCGCCAGAGCGGCAGAGACCATCGCGAACAGCATAGGGATGCCACCGACCGGGCAGGTCGCTAGATAAGTTAGCTATATGAGGTCTTCGCGCACGCGACGCCGTCCCTCCCGATGGCTGCGGATCGGCATCCCCGTGGGGCTCGTCCTCGTCTGGCTCGCCATGGGGTCCATCGGCGGACCGTATTTCGGCAAAGTCGACGAGGTGTCGACCAACGACCGCTCCTCGTTCCTGCCCGAGAGCGCCGACGCGACGCAGGTGAACGAGCGGCTGGCGGACTTCCAGGGCGACGAGTCGATCCCGGCCGTCGTCGTCGTCACCGGAGATCTCTCGCAGGACGACCTCGACGCGATGCAGACGCTCGCCGATGACATCGCCGAGCTCGACGGCGTGCAGGACGACGTGTCTCCGCCCATACCGTCCGACGACGGCGATGCGGCTCAGATCTTCGTGCCGATCGACTCGGCGGGAGAGGTCCGCGAGGTCGTCGAAGCGATCCGGGCGCTCGTCGCCGAGGATCTGCCGGCGGACCTGCAGGGTTGGGTCACGGGCCCCGCGGGCTTCACCGCCGATCTCGTGGCGGGGTTCCTCGGCATCGACGGGCTGCTCCTCGCCGTCGCCGTCGTCGCCGTGTTCCTGATCCTCGTGATCGTGTACCGCTCGCCCCTGCTGCCGGTGCTCGTGCTGACGACATCCGTCTTCGCCCTGTGCGTGGCGCTGCTCACGGTGTGGTGGCTCGCATACGCGGGCATCGTGGTGCTCAACGGGCAGGTCCAGGGCATCCTGTTCATCCTCGTGATCGGCGCGGCGACCGACTACGCCCTGCTGTACGTCGCACGGTTCCGTGAGGCGATCGCCGGGGGTCTGCAGCGATGGGATGCCACGATCGCGGCGTGGCGCGGATCGGTCGAGCCCATCCTGGCCTCGGGCGCCACGGTGATCGCGGGTCTGCTCTGCCTGCTGCTGTCGGATCTCGCCACCAACCGCGCCCTCGGCCCGATCGCGTCGATCGGGATCGCGTTCTCGATGCTGTCGGCGCTGACTTTCCTGCCGGCTCTCATGGCCCTGTGCGGACGCGCCGCCTTCTGGCCGTTCATCCCCAAGGAGCCGCTCGCTACGGTGCCCGATGACCCGACCCAGCCCGTGAAGGGACTGTGGCCACGCCAGGCGCGCTTCGTCGCCCGCCATGCGCGCGTCGTGTGGATCGTCTGCACGGTGGTGCTGCTGGCCGGCGCCGCCGGGATCACGCAGTTGAAGGCAGACGGCGTGCCCACGAGCGAGCTGGTTCTCGGCGCATCCGAGGCGCGCGACGGGCAGGACGTGCTCGCGGAGCACTTCGCCGCCGGATCCGGGTCGCCGGTGTACGTCATCGTCCCTGAGGCCGACCTCGCCCCCGCGGTCGAGGTGCTCGAGGGCTCCGACGGCGTCGAGTCGGTGGCGGTGGCATCCACGGAATCGCCGACCGGTCAGGCCGCCGTCGAGGTCGACGACGGGGAGGCGGTGCTCACGCCAGTCGGCCCGCCGGGCACACCGGCGCCGGAGCCGACGGTCGCGGACGGCGATGTCCTCGTGATCGGGACGCTGACGGATGCTGCGGACTCGCTCGCCGCGGAAGACACCGTTCGCGAGCTTCGCGCGGCGCTCGATGACGAGCTCGGGCCCGGCACGGCGATCGTCGGCGGCGAGACCGCGACCGACATCGACACCAACGACACCTCCACGCGCGATCGCACCCTGATCATCCCCGTCATCCTCGCGGTGGTCCTCGTGATCCTGATGCTGCTGCTGCGCTCGCTCGTCGCGCCGGTGCTGCTGATCGCCACGGTGATCCTGTCGTTCGGCACGGCCCTCGGCGTCAGCGCGCTGGTGTTCAACGGCTTGGGGTTCCCCGGCGCCGATCCCGCCGTGCCGCTGTACGGCTTCGTGTTCCTCGTGGCGCTCGGGGTCGACTACAACATCTTCCTCATGTCGCGCGTACGAGAGGAGTCCCTCGTCCACGGCACGCGCCCCGGCATCCTGCGCGGTCTCGTCGCCACCGGCGGCGTCATCACCTCGGCGGGGCTCGTGCTCGCGGCGACCTTCGCGGCCCTCGGCGTCATCCCGATCCTGTTCCTCGCGCAGATCGCGTTCATCGTCGCGTTCGGCGTGCTGCTCGACACCTTCGTGGTCCGCTCGCTCCTGGTGCCCGCCCTGTCGTACGACATCGGCCCGGCGATCTGGTGGCCGTCCAAGCTGTGGCGGCGTGACGACGCGAGCCATGAGTCCGCGTCGATCGGCTTCGAGACCGGCGGCGCGCCGGCGACAGCCGAGGCCACGGCCGGTGCAGGCGGAGTTGCGGCACGGCGCGGTGCGCTCCCTGCGGAGACGGCTCCCGGCCTGGTCGCCGACGATGGGCACCCGCTGACCCGCGAGGAGTACCGGCGTACCCTCGAATCATGAGCAAGGCACTGTTCATCGTCGACGTCCAGAACGACTTCACCGAGGGCGGTGCGCTCGGCGTAGACGGCGGTGACGCGGTCGCGCAGCGCATCTCGCAGTACCTGGTCACGCACGCCGAGGAGTACGTGGTCATCGTGGCGTCCCGCGACTGGCACGACGGCGACAAGGACAACGGCGGTCACTTCCATCCGCAGCCCGACTACGTCGACACGTGGCCCGTGCACTGCGTGAGCGGCACCGACGGGGCCGAGTACGATCCCGGTCTCGACGTCTCGCGCGTCACGCACCACGTCAAGAAGGGTCAGGGCCGGCCCGCGTACTCGCTGTTCGAAGGCACCACCGACGACGGGATCACGGTCTCGCAGCTCCTCGAGGAGCACGGTGTGGTCGACGTCGATGTGACCGGGATCGCGACCGACCATTGCGTGCGCGCCTCCGCCCTCGACGCGATCGAGCACGGCCGCCATGTGCGTGTGCTCACCGATCTCATCGCGGGCGTTGCGCCCGAGTCCAGCGACGCGGCGCTCGCCGAGCTCGCCCACGCCGGCGCCGAGCTCGCCGAGTCCGGTGTCAGCGCGAGTGACTGAGGCGTCCGCCGAGAGCGTCCGCATCGCGCTCGAGGCCGAGGCATCCGTCGACGAACGTGCCAAGATCCAGCGGCGCATGACCGACGATCGCATCGAGGTCATCGGCGTCCGCATGGGCACCGTCTTCGACATCGCGAAGGCAAATGGACGGATGCCTCTGGCCGAGGTGGAGCGGCTGCTCGAGTCGGACGTCTACGAGCTGCGGATGGTCGCGGTTTCGGTGCTGGACTTCAAGGCGCGAGCACGCGACGCCGACCGGCAGGCGCTGTACGACGTGTGGATGCGGCAACTCGACCACATCGACACGTGGGACTACATCGACCGTGCCGCGCCGCGCGTGGTCGGCTGGTACCTGCTCGACAAGCCGAGGGACGTCCTGTTCGACCTCGCCCGGTCGAGTGACCGCTGGCGTCGTCGCACCGCCATCACGGCGGCGTTCTGGATCATCCGGGCCGGCGACCTCGACGATCCGCTCGCGCTGTGCGAGATCCTCGCCGCCGATCCCGAGCGTCTCGTGCAGACCAACGTCGGCGTCGCGCTGCGAGAGATCGGGCGGGTCGACCCCGCACGTCTGGAGGACTTCCTGGAGCGGCGTGGCGGCGACCTCAGCGCCGCGACGTCGCGCACGGCACGAACGGCGCTCGCATGACCCGGGCGAGGCGCTAGCCTCGGATCCGTGACCGAGATCCACGCGCTGACCGCTGCCGACCGCGACGCGTGGCTGCCGCTGTGGCAGGGGTATCTCGAGTTCTACGAGGCGACGCTGCCGGGAGAGCAGACCGACCTGACCTGGAGCCGGCTGCTGGATCCGCAGTTCCCGATGTGGGGGGCGATGGCGACGGATGCCGAGGGCCGGGCCATCGGCTTGGTGCACTGGCTGACGCACCCCGCGACGTGGTCCGCCGGTCCCTACTGCTACCTCGAGGATCTGTTCGTCACTCCCGGCACCCGGGGGACCGGCGCAGGCCGGGCGCTCATCGAGCACGTCGCCGAGTGGGCTCGGGAGCGCGGATCCTCCAAGGTGTACTGGCTGACGCACGAGACCAACACCACGGCCCGTGCGCTCTACGATCGCGTCGCGACGCACACCGGCTTCGTCCACTACGAGATGGGACTCGATCGATGACGACCACGCCCGCCCGCTCCGGACGCCGCACCGGCGACCTCATCGCGACGCTTCTGCTGATCGGCCTCTCGGTCGGCACCGCCGTCGTGCTGTTCTTCAACGCGCTGCTGTGGGCGATGGGAGGCACCGACAACTCCGGCGCGATCGCGCTGGGCGGCTACCTGCCGCTCGTGTTCACGGTGCTCGGCGCGGTCGCCGGCATCGTCGCCCTCGCACGCCGCCGCACCGCGTTCTGGTATCCGCTCGTCGCACTCGCCTTGGGCGTCGTGGTGTGGCTGATCGCGGTGGCCATCGTCCGCTGAGCGACAGAGAGTGGGCCTTCCCGGAGGTTCTCAAACATCCGTCCGTCGTTGAAAACGTCGATTCGCCGTGTTCTCAGGGGGTCGGAGGGGCGTCGCCCGCGTGCGCGGGGGTCTGAGCGACACGATACGCGAGGTCCGGTGACGAAAGATCGGGTGCAGCCTCAAACACGGTTGAGCCCTTCGCGGCGCGCCGAGCGGCTGGCTGACTACCAGGCAGGTGCGCCGGCGCAGACGATCGCGGCGAAGTTCCGAGTGCATCGAGCCACCGTGTTCGAGGCTGCTCGCCGTGCCGATCTTCCAGCGCGGGAACCGGGCTTGTCTGCGCAGGACCGGGATCGCGCGCAGCGTCGCTCTACTGCACGGGTCTGACGCTGGCGCAAGTCGCGGCGCAGATGACGGTTGGCGTCGATACGGTGCGCGCCGCGGTGGTGGCCGCGGGCGGTCAGATTCGACCGAGAGGCCGTGTGCCTCGTCAACTCCGCGGTGAGCGAGCTGACTCGTGAGGATGCACGGATCAGGGCGGATTCGGTGAGACGAGGGGCAGCAAAGAGGGAGGCGGACGGTGGAGCCGGTGGCGATGATGACGTCGTCGAAGGTGACCGTCTGGGGCCGCCGGCGGTGAGGGCGACGCCAATAGCGCCGGAACCGTGGAAGGTGTCGTGGCCGTCGATCTCGGTGATGGTGTTCTTCTTCATCAGGAAGTGCACGCCCTTGACGCGCCCGTCGGCGACTTTGCGGGAGCGGTCGTAGGCGGCCTGGTAGTCGAAGGCGACCTCGCCTCGGATGCCGAACAGGTCGGACTGGTGGTGAAGGTATGGGCGAGTTCGGCGGGCCGATACGAGTTTCCATGCCGATCTCCCTTGACAAATTGATTGAGTGCACTCATGATTGAGTATGCTCGGATTGATTCGGGGAGGAACCTCCGCGAATCGGTCGGCAGCGGAATCAGGAGAGAGCGGTCATGACAGGGGCACAGCAGGCAACCAGTAACCGGCCGGTGCGTTTCGTTGACGCGCCGACCAGGGCCGCGGATGCCGCCGGTGCCACGGTGGTGTATCGCGAGCTCGGTTCCGAGCATGGCGGGGTGCCGTTGGTGGCGTTGACGCATCTGGGGGCGAACCTGGACGGTTGGGACCCGGAGTTGGTCGACCCCCTCGCGAAGCACCGGAGGGTGATCCTCCTCGGCTACCGCGGGGTGGGGGCGTCCACCGGGACGGTGCGGGACCGGTTCGAGGACATGGCGGCCGATACGATCGCCGCCATCCGCGCGCTCGGGCTTTCCCGGGTAAACCTGTTCGGGTTGTCGATGGGTGGCATGGTCGCCCAGGAGATCCTTCGCCAGGCTCCGGACCTGGTGCAGCGGGTGGTCCTCGTAGGCACCGGCCCGCAAGGCGGCCCAGGCCTGACCGTGATGACCGGAGTGACGGTGCGGGCGATCTTGCGGGGTGTCTTTACCCTCACGAACCCCACCACACTGTTGTTCTTCACCCGCACTCCTGCCGGCCGCCAGGCCGCGAAGACGTATCGGGGGCGGCTGAAGCTGCGTCGCACCGGGCGGGACAAGCCGGTCACCCCGGGTGTGTTCCGCGCCCAGTTGCGCGCCGTGAATCGGTGGGGCCATCAGACGCCACCGGCGTCGTCGTTCACAGGCCCGGTGCTGATCCTGCACGGCCACCGTGACCGGATGGTGCCGTCAGGCAACGCCGACGCACTCCTGGCCCGGTACCCGGAGGCAGACGTACGGGTCTTCGCCGACTCCGGCCACGGCGTCGCCTTCCAGAACCGTCACAGCGTCGCCGGCACGGTCGCCCGGTTCCTGCAGCGCTGACCAGAACCTCCCAGATTCAAGGAGAAAGAGCATCATGCGAGCGTTCGTGTTCGACAAGTACAAACAGCCCCTCCACGAGGCCGACGTCCCCGAGCCCACGGTCGGCGATCAGGACATCCTGATCCGGGTGGAGGCCGCGGGGCTGAACCATCTCGACGAGCGGCTGAGGGCAGGAGAGTTCAAGGCGATCCTGCCCTACAAGACCCCCCTCGCCCTCGGCCACGACCTCGCCGGCACCGTCATCCGCACCGGGTCGAACGTGACCGGCTTCACCGCCGGAGACCGGGTGTACGCCCGGCCGCGGGACTTCCGCATCGGCACCTTTGCGGAGCGCATCGCCGTCGACGAAACAGACGTCGCCATGGCTCCGACCTCGGTCAGCACCGTGGAGGCCGCGTCCCTGCCGCTGGTGGCCCTGACCGCATGGCAGGCCCTGGTGGAGAAGGGGAACGTGCAGCCAGGGCAGAGGGTGCTCATCCATGCCGGTGCGGGCGGGGTCGGATCGATCGCGATCCAGCTCGCCAAGCACCTGGGTGCGCAGGTCGCGACGACCGTGTCGGGCAAGAATGCGGACTTCGCCCGCGAGCTCGGCGCCGACGTGGTGATTGACTACCGCACGCAGGATTTCGAGACCGCGCTCTCCGGCTACGACCTCGTCCTGGACCCGCTCGGCGGGGACAACCTCACCAAGTCGCTCAAGGTCTTGAAGCGCGGCGGAAAGGCTGTCGGGATCTCCGGGCCACCCACCCCCGCGTTCGCGAAGGCCGTCGGCCTGAACCCGGTGCTGCGCCTGGCCATCACGGCTCTCAGCCGCAAGACCCGCGCACTCGCGAGGAAGCTCGGCGTGTCCTACGAGTTCCTCCTCATGCATGCCTCCGGCGACCAGCTGCGCCAGATCACCGAGCTCGTCGACGCCGGCGTCATCCGCCCCGTCGTCGGCGCGACCTTCCCCTTCGACCAGACCGTGCAGGCCCTCGCCTCGCTCGGCACCAGCAGGATCCGCGGTAAGGCGGTCATCACCGGCGCCGACCAGCCCGCATGACCCCTATCCGCCAGTCCGCTTTCCGAGCACACTCAGATCCTCAGGGAGCACCCTCATGAGCACCACCGAACCCGTCATCACGTCGTACGCCAAGGCACCGGCCAAGTCCGTCACCGTGGACGGGGACACCTTCGCCTACCGGGAACTCGGCCCGAAAGAAGAGATCCCCGTGATCTTCTTCGTCCACCTCGCCGCAACCCTGGACAACTGGGACCCGCGCATCATCGACCAGGTCGCGAAGACCCGCCACGTCATCACCTTCGACCAGCTCGGCGTCGGCGCCTCCTCCGGGCGGGTTCCCGACACCCTCGAAGAAGCCGCGGCCGACGCCCACCGGTTCATCACGAAGGGCCTGGGCTACGACAAGATCGACATCTTCTCCTTCTCGATGGGCGGCATGATCGCCCAAGACCTCGTCGTCGCTCACCCCGAGCTGGTGCGCAAGCTCGTGCTCACCGGCACCGGCCCGCGCGGTGGGAAGAACATCGACAAGGTCGTGGGCACCACCTACTGGGACATCTTCCGCTCCGTGGTCACCCGGTCCGACCCGAAGGAGTTCCTCTTCTTCAACCGCGACACTGCCGGCGAGCAGGCCGGCAAGGCGTTCGTCGAACGCCTCAAGGAGCGCACCCAGGACCGCGACAAGCCCATCAGCAACGCTTCGTTCAGCCGCCAGCTCAAAGCCATCCAGCGGTACGGGCGCTCGGCCCCCTCGGACCTGTCGGTCATCACCGGCCCGACCCTGATCGCCAACGGCGACAACGATCGCATGGTCCCCTCGGCGCTCTCCGAGGACCTGCACCGGCGCATCAAGGGCAGTGAGCTGATCATCTACCCGAACTCCGGCCACGGCGGCATCTTCCAGTACTGGCAGAAGTTCGCCCCGATCGCTGCGAAGTTCCTCACCGGCTGACCCACCGAGCCGTGACCCCGAAGGAGCCTTCATGACCGACACCACGCCGACAAAACCGGACGTCTCGAAGCACTTCACCTCCTCCATCCTGCTGTGGATGCGCACCGACAAGCCCCGCCAGGCCGGGGATGGACCGGTGGAAGGGCCCGCACTCAGGCATCATCGCCGCCACCCCCGGCCTGTTCGAGTACCGGCAAATCCACCTCGCCGAGCACAACCCCGGCCGCTGGCCCGACACCCCGGGAGTTGAGACCGCGATCCCCGCGGGCCGCCGGATCGACGGAATCGCGGAAGTCACCGTCGAGAACGCCCTCTCACCACTGGTAGGACGCAAGCGGACCGCGCTGGCCCTCGAGGACGAGGTCAACATCTTCCGTCGCACACTCCTCCACGCCGGCCTTCCCGGCAACTCACGCTGGTACGACGTCGCCCCCGGTCATATGCCCGACTCGCGGGCGATCATCTACCTGCGCCGCGGCGAGGACGAGGGCACGGTCGCGTTCCACAAGTTCCTCAAAAGGCAGCTCACGCCCGCCCTGATCGCCACCGGCGTCCTCACAGAGTTGCGCACGCAGGTATTCCTGCCGTGGAGCGATAAGACATGGGACACCCCAAACGTCGCCCACGACAACCCCACTGACCAGCATCTGCACGCCTCGGTCATCCTCGGATTCGGCGACGACAGTGCCCGCGACCGGTTCTATGCCGGCCACGCCCCGGATCTGTCGACGCTGCTGGCCCCGCACGTCGCCGCGATCCACGCCTACGACGTCACCGACGCGCTCACCTACGTCAAGGACAGGCAGAACCTCCCGCACTACGAGAACTGACGCCGCTCGCGCAGCTCACCACCATGTTCATCGGCAGATTGGCGGATGCGGCTCGGGCCGCGTCCGCCGATCCGTCTGCGGGCCGGGGCCCTCGACGCTGGCTCACCGTCACTGAGGTGTTTGCGGTCGATTGCCTTTTCGGACCTCGGCGGTCAGCAGGACGGCGACGGCGATGGCGAGCACGGTGACCGCGATCGCGGCGGCTCCGACGGCGGCGCGGAGGGAGATGGCGGTGGCGACTGCGCCGACGCCGATCGCCGTCGCGGCCTGCAGTGTGTAGGCGATGAGATAGAGGAAGGACAGGGTCGAGCCGCGGTGGTGTTGGGGGGCGAGTCGGTTGATGAGGCCGAGCCCACCGGTGAACGCCAGCGCGTAGGCGATGCCGCCGACGACGCACCACGCCAGGAACAGTGCGAGCGATTGGAGCGCGCTGGCGGCGGCCATCAGGGCGAGGCTGGCCAGCGTCAGTACCGCGCCGGTCCAGATGAGGGAATGGGCGTGGAATCGGGCGAGGAAGAGGCCGGCGATCCCGATGAACGCAGCGGAGGCGGCCAGCAGGATGCCGACGAGAGCGGTGTCGTCGGTGTGCGTGAATTGGTCGATCATGTGCGCGCCGAGGGAGAGGAAGATCGCCCCGACACAGTAAGCGAGACTGACCGAGAGCGTGGCGATGACGAACCCGATCCGGATCCCCGCGGGGACGAAGGGAGCCTGCGGTCGCCACCGGGCATTCGCCGACGGCTGGTCGTCGGGTGTGGCCAGCAGCGCCGCGGTAGAGGCGGCGGCGAGGGCGAAGAGGACGATATAGCTCCACACCAGCGGCAGAGGCAGATGCTCGGCGAGCACTCCGCTGAGAAGCAACGCCACGGTGAGGCCGGTCGCGGTGGCGACCGTGGCGGTGGTGCTCGCGAAGCGGGGGCTGTGTGTGGTGTTGTTCTCGATCAAGGATGCGGTGGCAGCCCCCATCGCAAGACCCGCCCCGGCCCCTTGCAGGACGCGGCCGACGTAGAGGAAGCCGACATGAGGTGCGAAAGCGAACACCAGCGCAGACACGCCGATGAGCGCGACACCCGTGATCATGACCCACCTGCGGCCGAACAGGTCGGACAGGTTGCCGAACAGCGGGAGCACCACGATCAGCGCCAGCTGATACGTCGCGAACACCGTCGTCACGACAACCGGAGTGAGATCCCACTTCGCGGCGTAGATCGGGTAGAGCACGCTCGGTGCGCCCGATGACCACAGCGCCAGAGCCAGGACCGACGCGGCAGCCCAGAACGCGCCACGCCGACCGAGACGCGTCACGCGGCAGGGTCCGGGCGGACGACGAGACAGGTGCTGGACGCGGTCGCGAGGACCCGTCCCTGGCTGTCGCGGATGTCGGCCTCCGCGAACACGGCACTGCGGCCCGTGCGGGTGACCCACCCGTGCGCGGTGACGGGGCCGGTGTCCGCGGTGATCGGACGCAGGAACGAGACCTTGATCTCCAGACTGGTGTATCCGACGCCGCCCGGGAGGGTGGAGTGCACGGCGCACCCGCACGCGGAGTCGAGGACGGTGGCGAAGAAACCGCCGTGCACCGACCCGATCGGGTTGTAGTGGGACTCGTCCGGAACCGCCGTCAGCACCACGTCACCCTCGGTCACGGCGACGAACTCGAGCCCGATGTGACTGCTGATCGGCGGGGCCGGCGCTTCGCCTGCGGCGACGGCCCGGAGCTGTTCGAGCCCGGATCGGGCGAACGGCGTCCGCTTGTCCCTGCCCGGGATGTGGTAGCGGATCGTGCGCGACCGCTCGGAATCTTCTTCGTGTGTCGTCATGATCGGAATCAGCGCGGCAGGATGGCTGCGACCTGGGCGCGGATGCTCGAGAGCAGATCGGGGACCGTCGAGTCGCTGTTGACGCTGGCCGCGAGTTCGAGGAATTGGATGGCCGAGATCACCCGGGCGAGCGTGGCCGCTTTCCCCGCGGCGATACTCGCCCGCTCGACGAGGATGTCGGCGACCGCTTCCTCCGTCTGCGCCACGATGGAAAGCGCTTCGGCATGGTGCGGTTCAGAGGGGTCACCGAAGACCATCTCCCGCAGGTAGGTGCGCCCGTTGTCCACCTGGACGCGATTGCACTCCGCGATCGGCGCGAGAAGCGCGAGCACCGCATCGAGCGCAGTGGACTCCCGCGCGGCGGCAGCGCGGCCGCGAGCCAGGGCGTCGACGTAGTGAGCGTTCTGCACTAGCAGGAGCAGCTCCCCCTTGGTCTTCGCGTACAGGAACAGCGTGCCGGTGCCGATGTCGGCTGCATCGGCGATCTGCTGCGTGGTGACCTCATCGACACCGTGTTTCGCGAACAGTTCGCTGGCCGCCGCGGTGATGCGCGCGAGCTTGGCCTGCTTCTGGCGCTCGCGTCGCCCGAGCGGCGGTGGCGCCACTGACATCGTGTTCCTCCCGGGAATAGACTCTGACTTAGCTCAGTTCTGAGTATAGTCACTGTTGTGTGGGCTCGAATGTGGTTTCCCTCATTCTGCCACGTCCGGCCAGACGCCCCGCGCCCGGCCGGCGGCGAAGTGACGCCCCTTCGATGTAAAGGAATGACACCCGTTATGGCCTCTCTGACCTCCCTCTGGCAGCCGTTCACCCTCGGACGTGTCGAGCTCCCGCACCGGCTGGCGCTGGCCCCGATGACCCGCAACCGCGCCAACCCCGACGGCACTCCAGGCGACCTCGCGGCGGAGTATTACGGTCAGCGGGCCTCACTCGGGCTGATCATCACCGAGGGCACGCAGCCGTCCGAAGACGGACAGGGGTACTTGAACACCCCCGGCATCTATACCCCCGAGCAGGTGGCGGGGTGGGCGAAGGTCGCCGATGCAGTGCACGAGAACGGTGGGCACGTGTTCATCCAGCTGATGCACGTGGGTCGCATCTCCCACCCCGACAACACCCCGCACCACCGTCAGCCCGTGGCCCCGTCGGCGATCTCCGCCGAGCAGGACATGTTCACAGCGGAAGGCCCGAAGAAGTCGCCCGTGCCGCGTGAGCTGAGCGTCGCCGGCATCCGGGGCGTGATCGGCGAGTTCCGTCACGCCGCCGCCTCTGCGATCGCCGCCGGAGCCGACGGGGTGGAGATCCACGCCGCCAACGGGTACCTGCTGCACCAGTTCCTCGCTCCCAACGCGAACCAGCGCACCGACGAGTACGGCGGGTCCATCGAGAACCGGGCCCGGTTCGTGATCGAGGTCGCCCAGGCTGTCGCCGAGGAGATCGGCGCGGACCGCACCGGCATCCGCATCTCGCCCGCCTTCCCGCTCGGCGGGCTCGACGAGGGCGACACCGAGGCGGTGCGCGCGCAGTACTGGTACCTCGTGAGCGAGCTCGCGACGCTGAACCTGGCCTATCTGCACGTGCATCACCTCGGCGACGACGAGTTGCTGCAGTCGTTCCGGGACGTGTGGCCGACCGCCGTCCTCGTCGTCCGGTACGGTCGCGACCGCGATGGCATCGCCGCGGACATCGACGCCGGGCTTGCAGACGTCGCGCCGCTCGGACGGTTCGCGCTCGCGAACCCGGATGTCGTCGAACGCCTGCAGCAGGACTCGCCGTTCAACGAGGTGGACCCGGCGACCCTGTACACCGGCGGCGCGCACGGGTACACCGACTACCCCGCCCTCACCCGCGTCTAACCCCGAGACACGGTCGGGGCAGGCGAACCCGACACCTCCCCGGCCGCTCCTTCGCCCATTCGACCATCACATATCAAGGAGATCCATCCCATGACTTCACTCAACGGCGCTGTCGTCCTCATCACCGGCGCGAACGGCGGCATCGGCCGCCACTTCGTCCGCGAAGCCCTCGCCCGAGGAGCCGCCAAGGTCTACGCCACCGCCCGCAACCCCCGCGAATGGGACGACGAGCGCATCGTGCCCCTCACCCTCGACGTCACCAACCCCGCCTCCATCCAGGCCGCCGTCGACCAGGCCCCCGACGTCACCGTGCTCATCAACAACGCCGGCGCCTCCGTCTCCTCCGCAGGCATCCTCGCCCATACCGACGAGGAGATCCGCCAGAACGTCGAGACCAACTTCCTCGGGCCCCTGTTCCTCGCTCGCGCCTTCGCCCCGACCCTCTCCGCGAAGGGCGGCAACACCGCCATCATCGATATCCACTCGGCGCTGTCGTGGTGGGCCGTCGCCGGCATCTACTCGGCGACGAAGGCGGCACTGTGGTCGGCGACGAACTCCCTCCGCCTGGAGCTGCTGCCCGCAGGCGTGCAGGTCGTCGGCGTGCACGTCGGATACGTCGACACCGCGATGGCCGCCCACGCGGAAGGTCCCAAGCTCGACCCGGCCGACCTCGTCACCCAGACCCTCGACGTCCTCGAGGCCGGCGGCTACGAGGTCCTCGCCGACGAGAACTCGGTACGGCTCAAGGCCGGTCTGTCCGCCCCCCTCGAAGCGGTCTACCCGCAGCTCGCCACCAACAAGTGACCCCTACGGGGAGGCCGCCGCACTTCGCGCCGGCCTCCCTGTCCCGTATTCCGCTATTCCGCGCGTGCAGTGCACACCACGACAAGGAGTCAACGATGACAATCTCGGACACCGCAGAACGATCCCCGCGCAACGCGACGCGAATCTCCGCAAGGCCCGCGACCTGAACGCCATCGTGAGCGGGGAGTTCGTGGACGCGGGCGAGTCCGCCCGCAAGGCCGCCGGCCCGAGCTGATGCGGATGATCGAGTACGTCAAGACGCACCCGGTCGCGTACTGCATCGTTCACAAGGTCGACCGGCTCGCCCGGAGCCGTGCGGACGACGTGGCGATCCACCTCGCACTCAAAGTGGCCGGGGTCATGCTCGTCTCCGCCACGGAGAACAACGACGAAACCCCGAGCGGGATGCTGCTGCACGGCATCATGTCCACGATCGCGGAGTTCTCCTCCCGCAACCTCGCCAACGAGGTCGCCAAGGGCATGACGCAGAAGGCCCCCACCGGCGGGACAGCGCCGAGGTCTGGTACCGGGTGCAGAACGTCCTCACCGCGCACCGGGTCTCCGGCGAGAAGACCCAGACGCACGAGCACTAGCTGAAGGCACGATCTGGTGCGGGGACTGCAGCTCCCGGCTCATGGTCACCCACGCCAAGAACCGCCACGGCAACGTCTACTCGAAATTCATGTGCGCCAGCCGCCACTCCAAGCGGACCGCCTGCACGCGCCAGGCCATGCCGATCCACGACATTGAGGGGAACATCAAGGACTACTACCGGAGCGTGCAGATTCCCGAGCACATCGTCACCGCGCTGCGCCACGTGCTCACCCACCAGTTCGATGACCTCCACGCAGCGAGCAGGCCGAACGACACACCCTCGCCGTGGAGCGCGAGAACCTCCGCGACGAACGGAGAAGCCTGCTGCACGCCCACAACGCCGGAGCCGTCCCGCTGGACCTACTCAAAGAGGAACAGGATCGCATCGCCCGCCGACTCGCCTTCCTCGACTCACGGATCGACGCCGGTCAGGTCGAGTACGACCAGGCCAAGGCCCGCTTGGAAGACTGCCTGGCTTTCGCTGGCGACGTGCATGCGATCTATATGAGCATTGGCGACTCGCTCCGACCCATATGCAACCAAGCGTTCTTCGACCGCATCAACGTCTACGAACTCGACGGCGGCGACATCGTGGATGCGGACCCAGGCGAGCCCTTCGACACGCCGCTGGACCCGTCACTCCACGCCGCAGCGCTGACCTACGAGGCTAGCTGCGTGCGGGAGAGGACGTAAAGCCCGCCGACGTCGCGGGTTTGAACATCCAATTTATGGTGGGCCCCGTGGGGCTCGAACCCACGACCCGCGGATTAAAAGTCCGATGCTCTACCGACTGAGCTAGAGGCCCTCGACCACCAAGCTTAACGGTCGGAGGGCGGGGATGAAGCCGCGCGCGAGGTCAGCCGTTGCGGCCGCCGTTGCCCTGGCCGCCGTTTCCGTTGCCGCCGTTGCCGTTGCCGTTGCCGTTGCCGTTGCCGTTGCCGTTGCCGGGGCCGCTGTTGTCGCCGTTGCCGTTGCCGTTGCCGTTGCCGGGGCCGCTGTTGTCGTCGCCGTCGTCGCCCTCGTCGTCGTTCACGACGGGCGGCGGGGCCTCTTCGGTCGGCGTCTCGCTCGGTATCACGGAGGGCACGACCGCCGGGGTCGAGGGTTCCGGGTCAGGCGTCGAGCCCGCCAGCGTCATCGCCCAGACGGCGGCCGCCAACGCGATCGCGGCGAGGCTTGCCACCACGAGCAGGGCGATGACTCGCCGTCGGCGGCGCGTGTCGTCCGGGGCTGCCGGGGGCGACCCGTCCATCGTCGATGCCGCCGCGGACCCCGTCATCCCCTCGACGGGGGTCGCATCGCCGCTCGCCGGTTCGCCGGACGTGCCCGCGGTGCGCCCCGCGACGTCGGCGCCCGCCGCGTGTGCGCCGGCCGCGGTCGCGCCGAGAGCGCCGGCACCGACCGTACCCGCGACTGCGGCAGGCAGCACCATCGTCGGCAGAGTCCGCACCTCGACCGCCTCAGTGGGGTGATCTACGGTCGTGGCATTCGGACTGCCGTCCGCGAGTCGCGTCGCGACGGTGGCCACGTCGAGCGCGGTCGGGCGATCGTCGGGGCGCGTCGCCGTCATCCCGCGCAGCAGGCCCTGCCAGACGGGGTCGAGCGTCTCGGGGATCGGGGGCGGGGAGACGAGCCGGGCGGTGATCGCGCCGATGCCCTCGGCATCCGCATACGGTCTCGTTCCGGTGAGAGCCTCGATCAGCATGATCCCGAACGAGTACACGTCCGACGGCGGCGCCGGCGGCGCGCCCTGCGCCTGCTCGGGCGCGATGTACGCGGCCGTGCCCATGACGAGCCCGGGGGTGGTGACGCGGGTGCTGTCGAGGAGGAACGCGATGCCGAAGTCGGCGAGCTTCGCGTGCCACGTCGGGCCCGGGAGCGGCGAGGGCCCGAGCAGCACGTTCGACGGCTTGACGTCGCGGTGGACGATGCCGGCGGTGTGCGCCACATGGAGCCCCTCCGCCACGTCGACGGCGATGCGCGCCACGTCGCGTTCGTCGATGGGTCCGCGCCGGATGAGGTCCCGAAGGGTGATGCCCTCGACGAATTCCATCGCGATGTAGCTGCCGTCGGCGTCCGAGATGCGGGCGTCGAACACGGTGACGATCGAGTGGTGGTTGAGAGAGGCGAGCACCCTCGTCTCGGCGCGAGCGCGCTCGAGCACGGCGTCGCCGTCGACGGGGCCGCGGAGCAGCTTCACGGCGATCGTGCGGTCCAGGTGGGTGTCTTCGGCGCGGTATACGCGCGCCATGCCGCCTTCGCCGATGCGCTCCTCGAGGCGATAGCGCCCGTCGAGCAGCTCGCCTGTGGAGATGTCATCGGCCTCGCGCAGGTCTGTCACTGTTCCCTCCCCGCTGCGAAGCGCCGTGTACGGGGGGTCGCGGCGCTTCGAGCTGGATTCCAACGTAGGCGGGCCCCTCTCCGGTGACACGCCCCTTGACGCCGGACGCGATCGGTGCAAACACCCTGCGTGCCGGGTAGGGCATGCTGGATGACATGGTCATCGAGGGCCTCGACGTACCGGACGACGGGACGACCCGCATCGATCGCGTGGGCGTGCTCCTCGGTCGCATCGCGCAGGGCGACGAGTCCGCGTTCGCCCGCCTGTACGACCTGCTCTCGCCGCGCGTCTTCGGGCTCGTCCTCGCGACGCTCGGCGACCGCCCGCGGAGCGAGCTGGTCCTGCAGGAGGTCTTCCTCGAGGTGTGGCGCGCCGCGGCGCGCTTCGCTTCGTCGAGCGAGCGCGGGCGTCCGTGGGTGCTCGCGATCGCGCAGCGCCGCGCCGCCGAGGCCGCTCGCGCGCAGCGCTCCGAGGGTGAGCCGCTGCATTGGCTGACGGATGCCGCGACCGCGGCCTCCGCGGCGGATGCCGCCGGCGATGTCGCGCCGCCGCTCACGATGCGGTCGAGCCTGCTCACGCAGATCGCCGCCGCTCCCCAGGTGCCGCCGACCCCGGCATCCGTCGCCGCGGCGGCGTTCGAGCAGGGTGAGGCGATACCGATCCCGCAGCGGGTCGTCGCGCCGAGTCGCCCCGACACGCCGATGGTGGAGCCCGCGCCGACGACCACGACGATCCAGGCCGTGTCGCGCCGCAACTGGACACGCGGAGTCGTCGGGCTCGCTGCGGCGCTGGTGGTGCTCGTCGGCCTCGGCTTCGCGGCGGCGACGGTGAACGAGATTCTGACGCGCCCGCCGGCACTCGCGGCACTCGACCGGATTGACGCTGCACCCGACTCGGTCACGGCGACCGCCGCGCTGGATCAGGGCGGCTCGGCGACCGCGCACTGGGCGCCGTCGCTCGGCGAAGCCGTGCTCGTCACGACGGACCTGGCCGATATCGGCGACGACGAGGTGCTCCAGGCCTGGTGGGTGCGCGACGGCGACTACGCACCCGCGGGCTCGTTCGATCCGGGACCCGACGGATCCGCCACGGTGCTGCTCGAAGGCGAGTGGCAGGAGGGTGTCGTGATCGCGGTGACCGTCGAACCGGAGGGCGGGACGCCCGAGGGGACCCCGACGGAGCGCCCGATCATCGAGATCCCCACGGGGTGACCCCGCCGCCTGATCGCACGCCACGGATCCCGCTAACGTGGTGCCGTGGCATCCGCCCCTCAATCCCCGAAGACCCTCGTGCACCTGCGGCGCGCGCGCGACCTCATCGACCGTGACTACGCCTCACCCCTCGATGTGCCGACCATGGCCGCGAAGGCCCTCATGTCGCCGGCGCACTTCTCGCGCGAGTTCAAGGCCGCGTACGGAGAAACGCCCTACGCGTACCTCATGACCCGTCGCATCGAGCGCGCGATGGCGCTGCTGCGGGGCGGCGCGACCGTGACGGATGCCTGCATCGCGGTCGGCGCGACCTCGCTCGGCTCGTTCAGCTCCACGTTCACCGAGATCGTCGGCGAGACGCCGAGCGCCTACCGGGCGCGCCCGCACGATGCGGCCGAGGCGATGCCGCTGTGCATCGCGAAGATCCTCACGCGGCCGACGCGCTACGCCTGACGGGGCGTGGCTGACGGGTTACGCGGACCGAGCAGGATCGGAGAAGCACCGTGGCGACGCTCGCCCTAGCGTTGATGTCATGACCAGCATCTCTCTCGCATACAGCCCCATCACCGTCGACGACGTCGACGCCGCGATCCCGTTCTACCGCGACGGACTGGGCCTCGAGATCGTCAACGACGTCTCGTACGACGGCCACCGGTGGGTGAGCTTCGGATTCGCGGGGCAGCCCGGCCTGTCGCTCGTCGTCTCCGACCCGGTCGCCGGCCGCTCGCCCGAGGACGGCGAGGCCCTCCAACGCCTCGTCGTAAAGGGCTCGGGTCCCGGACCCTACGTGTTCACGACCGACGACCTCGACGCGACCTTCGAGCGTCTGCGCGCCTTCGGCGCCGAGGTGCTGCAGGAGCCCATCGAGCAGGGCTGGGGCGCGAAGGACTGCGCGTTCCGCGACCCGTCGGGCAACCACATCCGCATCAACCAGGCCTGAGGCCGAGTCCCGTCATGTGCGTGCCATGGGCCGCAGCAACGCGCCGGCCGGCTCCCGTGCTCGCGGCGGCGGGTAGCCTGGAGCAGGTGAGCGAGGAGTCCAGGGAGTACCACAAGCCCGTCCGCCGGCCGGCCGAGCTCTTCGACCGGCTGTATTCGGCCGAGGACCCCGCGGAGGTGTCGCGGGTCGCGCACTCGACGGCGCACGCGCTGCTCGCTCGCGCCCGCACCGACCCCGATGGCGGCGTCGTCGACCGGCTCGTCGCCTTCACCGACCAGCACGGCATCGACGACATCGCCGAGCTGTGGTCGCGGTCGCCGGCCAAGACGCTGCCGGGCGCGCTGTGGCGGCTGTACCTGCTGCAGCTCATGATCCACGACGACCCGCACACAGCCGCGCTCCTCTACGAGCGCGGCCGCGCCGAGCTCCCGTCGGCCGACGAGGTCGTGGCGGGCGCGCCGTCGCCGGCCGGCCCGGACGAGCTCGTCGCGCTCGTCGACACGATCATGCGCGGCCTGTTCGAAGGGGACTTCGCGGTCGCCCTCGACCGCGCCGCGGCCTTCTGCCGCATCGAGGCCTCGGGCGCGACGCACGTCGCCGACGACTACGAGGCCACCGAGCCCGAGCGGGCGTCGTCGTTCACGACGCGGGCGCTGCGCCTCTCGGACTACGCCGCCGACCTCACCGCGTGCGCGGGGCTGTGGCGGCGCGAAGCTCTGAGCTGAGGCATCCCGGGCGGTCGTTGTGCCGTGGGAGCGGGTACGAAAGTGCCGGGCCGCAGAACGCCGCGGTGCTCGCGACCGCGGCGCGGTGAGAGGCATTCTGCCTGGAGTCGAGGGCGTGCGTCGGAAGCGGGTACGAAAGTGCCGGGCCGCAGAACGCCTCTCGGCGCAAGGCCGCTCGCAGCGGCAGAAGATGGAGCCCGGGGTTACTGCGGCCCGGCCATGACAGTCTAACGGAGTCGTCGGGAGGAGTATTCCCGCGCTCTAAGCTCGTGGCATGGCCTGGCGTTTCGCGCTCGTGATCGACCCTGCGGCATCCGACGACACCCGCACCGACTTCAGCGGCACCTTCACTCCGATCGACGTGGCGGCGCCGGCGCTGAGCGTGGGGGAGCTGAGCACCCAGCGAGGCGACGGCATCTTCGAGTCGATCGGCGTCGTCGACGGCCACGCGCAGGAGGTGGGGCCGCACCTCGACCGGCTCGCGCACTCCGCGGCGCTGTGCGACCTGCCGATGCCCCATCGCGAGCAGTGGCGCCAGGCGGTCGAGGTCGCGGCGGCGCACTGCCCGCCGCACGGCGAGGCGGTGATCAAGCTCATCCTCAGCCGCGGCGTCGAGCACGGCCCGACCCCGACCGCGTGGGTCACCGCCGCCGACGCGCCCGACAACACGCGCGTCCGCGAGCGCGGCATCCGGGTCGTGACGCTCGACCGCGGCTACGGCATCGACACGCCCGCGCGCGCGCCGTGGCTGCTGCTGGGTGCGAAGACGCTGTCGTACGCGGTGAACATGGCCGCGATCCGCGAGGCGCGGCGGCGCGGCGCCGACGACGCGATCTTCGTGAGCTCGGACGGGTTCGTCCTCGAGGCGCCCACGGCCTCGCTCATCCTCCGCGTCGACGGCCGCTTCGTCACTCCCGCCCCGAACGGCGGGATCCTCCACGGCACGACGCAGCTGAGCCTGTTCGCCCATCTCGCCCAGCAGGGCCACGAGATCGCGTACGAGATCATCCCGGTCGCGGCGTTGACGCAGGCGGATGCCGCATGGCTGGTGTCGAGCGTGCGCCTGACCGTGCCGATCACGGCCGTCGACGGCGTCGAGGTGCCGGTCGACGCGGAGTTGACGGCATCCTTCAACCGGTACCTGCTGAGCCCACGCGACTGAGCTGCCGCGACTGGGCGCTATCCGTGTCTCGATACGCTCGCCGGCGCTCGCTGCTCGGCAACTCGCTTCGGGCGTCCGCCCTCGGCGGTCAACCGAAGCGTCCGGAGACGTAGTCCTCGGTCGCCTGCACGGACGGCGTCGTGAAGATCGTCTTGGTGTCGTCGTACTCGATGAGCTTGCCGGGCTTGCCGGTGCCGGCGATGTTGAAGAACGCCGTCTTGTCGCTCACGCGCGACGCCTGCTGCATGTTGTGCGTGACGATCACGACGGTGTACTCGTTCTTCAGCTCGCCGATGAGCTCCTCGATCGCGTAGGTCGAGATCGGGTCGAGGGCCGAGCACGGCTCGTCCATGAGGATGACCTCGGGCGAGACGGCGATCGCCCGCGCGATGCACAGACGCTGCTGCTGGCCGCCCGAGAGACCCGACCCCGGCTTGTCGAGGCGGTCCTTGACCTCGTTCCACAGGTTCGCGCCGCGCAGCGACTTCTCGACGAGCGCATCGGCGTCGGACTTCGACATCTTCTTGTTGTTCAGCCGGACGCCGGCGAGCACGTTCTCGCGGATCGACATCGTCGGGAACGGATTCGGCCGCTGGAAGACCATGCCCACCTGGCGCCGTACGAGCACCGGGTCGACGTTCGGGCCGTAGAGGTTCTCGCCGTCCAGGAGCACCTCGCCCTCGACACGAGCGCCGGGGATGACCTCGTGCATGCGGTTGAGGGTGCGCAGGAAGGTCGACTTGCCGCACCCCGACGGGCCGATGAAAGCCGTGACGCTGCGCGGCTCGATCTCGAGCGCGACACCCTCGACGGCCAGGAAGTCGCTGTAGTAGACGTTGAGGTCGTTGACTTCGATGCTCTTGGACATGTTCCCTGTCAGTTCTTTCGGGTGGGGATGCTCAGCGGCCGAGCTTGGGGGAGAAGACCTTCGCGACGATGCGCGCGATGAGGTTCAGGAGCATCACGATGACGATGAGGACGAGCGCGGCGCTCCACGCCCGGTCGATGTAGGCCTGGGCGGGGATGCCCTGGTTCATGTACTGCGAGTACGCGAACACCGGCAGCGTCATCATGCGGCCGTTGAAGAGGTCGTAGTTCATGGACGTCGCGACGCCCGCGGTGAGCAGCAGCGGCGCCGTCTCGCCGATGACGCGCGAGATCGACAGCATCACGCCGGTGGTGATGCCGGCCATCGACGTCGGCAGCACGACCTTGGCGATCGTGCGCCACTTCGGCACGCCGAGCGCGTACGACGCCTCACGCAGCTCGTTCGGCACGAGTCGCAGCATCTCCTCCGTGGAGCGTACGACGACGGGGATCATCAGCACCGACAGGGCGATCGACCCCATGATGCCCATGCGGATGCCGGGGCCGAAGATGAGGGCGAAGACGGCGTACGCGAACAGGCCCGCGACGATCGAGGGGATGCCGGTCATCACATCGACGAGGAACGTGATGCCGCGTGCCAGGCGGCTGCCTGCGCCGTACTCGATGAGGTAGATGGCGGTGAAGATGCCGATCGGGATCGAGATGATCGCGGCGGCCACCGTGATGAGGAGCGTGCCCACGATCGCGTGGAGCGCGCCGCCGCCCTCGCCGACGACGTTGCGCATCGACGAGCTGAAGAACTCGGCAGACAGCCCCGCGATCCCGTTCACCAGCACGGTGACGGCAACCGACACGAGCGGGACCATCGCGATGCCGAAGGCGATGGTCACGACGCCGGTCACGAGGCGGTCGACGCCCTTGCGGCGGCCCTCCACGACGCTCGAGATCACGGTGACGAGCACGAGGTACAGGATCGCGCCGACGACGGCCCATCCGGCGAGGTTGAACGCCTCTCCGGCGGCGAGAGCCGGGATGGCGAAGACCACGGCGCTGATGAGGGCGCTCGCGACGAGGATCGCCCAGGGCGCCCACGTGGGAAGGCGCCCGCTCGTGAGACGCGGGCTCTCGCGGACGAACGACTGCTGTGGTGCCTGCGGGGGAGCGGTGGTCACGGTCATGTCAGTTCGCTCCCGAGAATTCCTTGCGGCGGCTGACGATCCATCGGGCGATGGCGTTGACCACGAAGGTGACGATGAAGAGGATGAGGCCCGTGGCGATCAGCACGTTGATGTTGACGCCGTACGCCTCGGGGAAGGTCAACGCGATGTTCGCGGGGATCGTGCCCGGGTTCTCCGACGTGAAGAGCTCGAAGGTCACGATGTTGGCCACCGAGAGCACCATCGCGACCGCCATCGTCTCGCCGAGTGCCCGCCCGAGGCCGAGCATCGACGCCGAGACGATACCGCTGCGGCCGAACGGGAACACCGCCATGCGGATCATCTCCCAGCGCGTCGCGCCGAGGGCGAGCGCCGCCTCTTCGTGGAGGACGGGGGTCTGCAGGAAGATCTCGCGGCAGATCGCGGTGATGATGGGCACGACCATGACCGCCAAGACGATCGCGGCGGTGAAGATCGTGCGGCCGGTGCTCGACACGGTGCCGCCGAAGAGGGGGAACCAGCCCATGTTCGCGTTGAGCCACGCGTACACCGGCTGGACGGCCGGAGCGAGCACGAGGATGCCCCACAGGCCGAAGACGACCGAAGGCACCGCGGCGAGCAGGTCGACGATGTAGCCGAGACCCTGCGCGAGACGACGCGGTGCGTAGTGCGAGATGAAGAGGGCGACCGAGACGGCGAGCGGCACCGCCATCAGGAGCGCGAGGAACGATGCCCAGACCGTTCCGAAGGCGAGCGGCCAGACGTAGTCCCAGAAGCTGCCGCTGAGCAGGCTCGCGTCCTCGCTCGTGGCGGCGAGGCCGGGGATCGACTGGACGATGAGGAAGATCGCGACGGCGGCGAGGGTGACGAGGATCATCACGCCGGCGCCGAGCGCGGTTCCCGAGAACCAGCGGTCGCCTGGCCGCTGCTTGACCTTGCCCGCGGCCGGGGCGGTCGTCGTCGTCATGGTGTCCTTCTGCTGGTCCGGGTTCTCGAAGGTGTACCCGGCCCGGTCCGAGGACCGGGCCGGGTACGACGGTATTACTCCGCGACGATGGTGTCGATCGCGGCGTTGACCTGCTCGCGCAGCGCGTCCGAGATCGGCGCCGAGCCGGCGGCCTCGGCGGCCGCGTCCTGGCCCTCGGGGCTCGCGATGTACTCCAGGTAGCCCTTGACGATCGGGGCGACCGACGCGTCGGCGTACTCCTGGCACGCGATCATGTAGCTGATCAGGACGATCGGGTACACGCCCGCCTCGGTCGAGGTGCGCTGCAGCTCGATGGCGAGGTCGGCCTCGCCGCGGCCCTCCTCGAACGGCGACGCGTCGACGATGGCGGCGGCAGCCTCGGGCGAGTACTCCACGAACTCCTCGCCGACCTGGACGGCCGCGGTCGACAGACCCTCCTCGGCAGCGCGCGACGCGTCGGCGTAGCCGACCGTGCCGTTGCCGCCGGCGACGGCCGACACGACACCCGAGGTGCCCTGCGCGGCCTCGCCGCTCGAGAGCGGCCAGACGCCGTCGGGCTCCGAGGTCCAGACGTCAGGGGCGGCCTGGAAGAGGTAGTCGGTGAAGTTCTCGGTGGTGCCCGAGTCGTCGGCGCGGTGCACCGGGGTGACCGGGAGGTCGGGCAGCGTCGCGTCGGGGTTCAGCGCGGCGATGGCCGGGTCGTTCCAGTTCGTGATGGTGCCGGCGAACAGGCCCGCGATGGTCGCGGCGTCGAGGTTGAGCGCGTCGACGCCCTCGATGTTGAAGATGACGGCGATCGGCGAGATGTAGGTCGGGAGCTCGACGATGCCCGAGCCGTCGACGCAGCCGTCGAAGGGGCCCTCTTCGATCTCTTCGACCGTGAAGGCGCGGTCCGATCCCGCGAACGGGAAGGCGCCGGCCTGGAACGACTCGCGGCCCGCGCCGGAGCCTGCTGGGTCGTAGTTGATGGTCACGTCGGGGTTGGCGGTCTGGAAGCCGGCGGTCCACGCCTGGACCGCGACCTCCTGCGACGAGGCGCCGCCGCCGGCGATCTCGCCGGAGAGGTTCGACTCGGGCGCTTCGGTGTTGCCGCCCCCGGGAGTCTCGTTCGAGGCGCAGCCGGCGAGGGCGAGGGCCGCGACTGCGGCGACAGCGCCCACCTGGGCGATGCGAGAGATCTTCACTGTGTGAATCCTTCACGTGTCAGGGATGGATGCCCGGATTTCGGGCTTCCGGGGCGAACCCGGTGCGGGGTTCGCTCTGAAACGTAGGCGCGGACTCTTAAGAGAGTGGGCTCAACGGGTGAACGGAAGGTGAACGAGCCCCAGCGAGCGTGTGGTGGCGTGCGACGATACAGGGTCGCCCGTTCACCCGGAGGCCTCAGATCTTCGGTATGTGCGTCTCGATCGCGACGATCCCCGACCCGGGTGTGTCGGCCGAGAGGTGCACGACCGAGAAGGCGGCGGGCTCGAGTGCCGACGCGCTGCCGAGGTAGGAGCCGCGCAGCGTGCCGGTCGCGAGGGCGATCTCGTTCAGGATGTCGGGCAGCACCGGTCCGTGACTGCACAGCACGGCGGGCTTGCGGGCGCGCACGCGCTCGCCGACGATCCGGCGCGGGTCGGACGTGCCCTCCTCCCACGCGTCCTGCCCGATGAGCTCGGTGGTCTCGATCTTGCGGCCGGTCGCGCTCGACAGCGGCACGATCGTCTTGACGCAGCGGGTGGCCGGGCTCGAGATGAGCTTGCGGGCGCCGAACGACGCCAGCGGCCCGACGATGGACTTCGCCTGCTTCTTGCCCCGCGGCGACAGCGGGCGCTCGGCATCCGTCCCGTTCCAGTCCTCGCGGTCGACGGCCTTCGCATGGCGCAGCACGATGATCGGGAAAGTGCGCAGCACCCCCTCCTCGACCAGGCGCACGAAGTTCTCGACGATCTCGACGTCGACCGGGTAGCTGAGCCGGGCGATCGCCTTCTTCGGGGTGACCCACTCCAGCGCCGCGATCTCGCGGTTCGGCACGAACGACGACGCCCGGATCGCGGCATCCGTCGCCTCGGCGGCCCAGTAGTGCACGATCTTGGTGCGCTTGCTGGGCAGCCGGTAGCGCGAGACCCCGACCGGCACGCCGAGCGAGACGCGGATGCCGGTCTCTTCGTGGATCTCGCGGGCCGCCGTCTCGGCGAGCATCTCGCCGGGATCGACCTTCCCCTTGGGGAGCGTGACGTCGCGGTACTTGGTGCGGTGGATGAGAAGGACGCGCAGCTTGTCGTCGACGACACGCCACACGACGCCCCCCGCCGCGTAGACGGCGGTCTCGGTCATCGCACCGCCCGCGCGCGTCGCCGGCGCTGCACGTTCGCCATGGTCTTGTCCTGCAGGTCGACGAGCGGCCGGCCGTCTTCGCCGACGTTGTGGCGCACCCACTCGCCGTCGGGGCCGAGGTGCCACGAACTGGTGCCCTCGCTCATCGCGAGGTCGAACAGGTCGCCGAGCTCCTTGACGTGGGCGGGCGACGACACGCGCACGAGCGCCTCCACCCGCCGGTCGAGGTTGCGGTGCATCATGTCGGCGCTGCCGATGTACACGACCGGGTCGCCGTCGTTGTGGAAGGCGAAGATGCGCGAGTGCTCGAGGTAGCGGCCGAGGATCGAGCGCACCGTGATGTTCTCGCTCATCCCCTCGACGCCGGGCTTGAGCGAGCAGATGCCCCGCACCCACACCTCGACCTTCACGCCGGCCTGGCTGGCGCGGTACAGCGCGTCGATGATCAGCTCGTCGACCATCGAGTTGACCTTGATGCGCACGCTCGCGGGCTTGCCGTCGAGCGCGTTGCGGCGCTCCTTCTCGATGAGGCGGAGCAGTCCCTTGCGCAGGTGCAGCGGAGCGACGAGCAGCCGCTTGAACTTCTTCTCGATCGCGTACCCGCTCAGCTCGTTGAACAGGCGCGTGAGGTCGCGGCCGACCTGGTCGTCGGCGGTGAACAGGCCGAAGTCCTCATAGATGCGGCTCGTCTTCGGGTTGTAGTTGCCGGTGCCGACGTGGCTGTAGCTGCGCAGGACGCCGTTCTCCTCCCGGATGACGAGCGCGAGCTTGCAGTGGGTCTTGAGGCCGACCAGGCCGTAGACCACGTGCACGCCTGCCTTCTCGAGCTTGCGGGCCCACACGATGTTGTTCGCCTCGTCGAAGCGGGCCTTGATCTCGACCAGCGCGAGCACCTGCTTGCCGGCCTCCGCGGCGTCGATGAGCGCCTCGACGATGGGGCTGTCGCCCGACGTGCGGTAGAGCGTCTGCTTGATGGCGAGCACGTGCGGATCCTTCGCGGCCTGCTCGAGGAAGGCCTGCACGCTGGTCGCGAACGACTCGTACGGGTGGTGGACGAGCACGTCGCCCTTGCGGATCGAGGCGAAGATGTCGGCGCGCTCGTTGTTGTCGCCGGGCTGGAACGCGAGTGCCGTCGTCGGCACATGCGGCTTGTACCGCAGGTCCGGGCGGTTGATGCGCGACAGGTCGAACAGGCCCCGCAGGTCGAGCGGTCCGGGCAGGCGGTAGACCTCCTGCTCGGTGATGTCGAGCTCCTTGAGGAGGAGGTCGAGCGTCAGCTCGTCCATGTCGTCGGTGATCTCGAGGCGGATGGGCGGGCCGAACCGCCGGCGCAGCAGCTCGGCCTCGAGCGCCTGGATGAGGTTCTCGGTCTCGTCCTCCTCGATCACGACGTCCTCGTTGCGCGTGAGGCGGAACGCGTGGTGATCGAGCACCTCCATGCCGGGGAAGAGGTCGTCGAGGTGGCTCGAGATGAGGTCCTCGAGCGGGAGGAGCCGCACGATGCCGTGGACGCGGGGGAGCTCGATGAAGCGCGGGAGCATCGGCGGCACCTTCAGGCGCGCGAACTCCTGCCGGCCGGTGCGGGCGTTGCGGATGCGGATCGCGAGGTTCAGCGACAGTCCGGAGATGTACGGGAAGGGGTGCGCCGGGTCGACCGCGAGCGGCATCAGCACCGGGAAGACCTGCGCCTGGAAGTAGTCGTACAGCCGCTCGCGCTCGTCCTCGTCGAGGGCGTCGTACGAGACGACCGAGATGCCGGCATCCGCCATCGCGGGCTTCACCAGCGTCGTCCACGCGTCCGCGTGGCGCACCTGCAGGCGGTGCGCCTCGGCCGAGATGTCGGCGAGCACGTCGGCGGGGGAGCGGCCGACGTTCGTCGGCACCGCGAGACCCGTGACGATGCGGCGCTTCAGGCCCGCGACGCGCACCATGAAGAACTCGTCGAGGTTGCTCGCGAAGATCGCGAGGAAGTTGGCCCGTTCGAGCACCGGGAGGTTGGGATCCTCGGCGAGCTCGAGCACGCGCTGGTTGAACGAGAGCCAGCTCACCTCGCGGTCGAGATAGCGATGATCCGGCAGCTGCGCGTCGAACTCCTCCGACTGGTCGAAGTCGTCGTCGTCCGCGTCGCCCAAGCCGGCGTCGAGCACCTCGGGTTCGATCATCCCCTCATCATTGCAGGGTCGAATGACCGGGGTGTGAACAGTCTGAACAGATGACCGGTGCCGATTCCGGCGGCATCCGGGGCGTCAGGCGTCGCTGCGCTCGCGCGGCGCGGGGATCTGGTCGTCCTCGTAGACGTTGAAGCGGTAGCCGACGTTGCGCACCGTGCCGATGAGCTGCTCGAGGTCGCCGAGCTTCGCGCGCAGGCGCCGCACGTGGACGTCGACGGTGCGCGTGCCGCCGAAGTAGTCGTAGCCCCACACCTCGCTCAGCAGCTGCTCGCGCGTGAACACGCGCGAGGGGTGGGTCGCGAAGAAGTGGAGGAGCTGGAACTCCTTGTAAGTGAGGTCGAGGGGCTTGCCGTGCACCTTGGCCGAGTACGAGGACTCGTCGATGGTGATGCCGGAGGTCTGGATGCGCGTGGAGACCTGCTCGGTGGTCTGGCGTCCGATCGCGAGCCGGATGCGGGCGTCGACCTCGGCGGGACCGGCGGTCATCAGGATGACGTCGTCGATGCCCCAGTCGGTCGACACCGCGGTCAGCCCGCCCTCGGTGACGATCAGCACGAGCGGCGCGTCGAGGCCGGTGGTGTTGAGGATCTTGCACAGCGACTTGGCGCCGACGAGATCGACGCGGGCGTCGACGAAGATGACGTCGGCGCTCGGCGCGTTCACGAGCTGGGCGGGCTCTGCGGGGATGAGACGCACGCGGTGGCTCAGGAGTTCGAGCGAAGGCAGGACGGGACCGCCTCCGTGCGTGGAACTCAGAACCAGGAGCTGTGCCAAGAGCGTCGCCTTCCGGGCGCGTGCGGGCGCGCCGTGCACCCAGTGTAGGGCGTGGGGCGAGGGCGCTCTGCTCGTGAGTCGGCCGGCAGGGGTCGGGCCGCGATGCGTCGGGCGCAGATCTGCGCGATGATAGCCACGTGGCCGTGCCAGAACTCGCTCCTCGCCGCACCTTCGGCGGCATCGTCGCCGTGTGGGTACTCGCGGCGGTCGTCGCGGTGGTCGTCGGCATCTTCGCGACCGCCGACTGGCAGGCGGCGTGGCTCGGAGTCGGTCTCGGCGGCTGCCTGATCGTCGCGTTCGCGGTGCAGCTGTGGTCGGGCCGCTCGCAGGGGTTCACCGAGCGGGTCGCGGCGAGCATCTTCGGGGCCGCCCTGGTGATGGGCGTCATCAGCCTCGGATTCGGGCTGGCCGCCGTCGTTCCCGGCTAGCCCCGCCCGGCGCGGGGGATGGTTCCCTCTATTAGACTGCTTCCATGGATCTCGTCGCGCTCGAACTGTTCTTCGTGGGCCTGCTCGGGCTGGCCATGCTCGCGATCGCCTTCGTGTCCGTGGTCGTCCTCAAGAACCTCTACCGCGGCCAGCGCTGACGGGCGTCTCGTGATCGAGCTGCCGACCGACCTCCCCGCCGAGCTGGTGCCGCTGTCGTGGCTCGTGGGCGTGTGGGAGGGCACCGGCGTGATCGACTACGGCGATCACGCCTATTCGGGCGAGTTCACGCACCGCGTGAGCTTCAGCCATGACGGCGGCGACTACCTGAACTACTCCGCGGAGGCGTGGCTGCACGGCGAGGACGGCGCTCGCACCCGCCTCGTCGCCGAGCTCGGCTACTGGCGACTCTCGCGAGCCGCGACCGACGCCGACCCCGGCCCCGGCCTGCTGCCACCCACGGCCGAGCCCGTCGCGCGGACCGTCGACGACATCGAGCAGCTCCGCAACAGCGAGGGCGGCTTCGACATCGAGGTCGCGCTGGTGCACGCGGACGGCGTCTCCGAGCTGTATCTCGGCCAGATCCGCGGCCCCCGCATCGACATCGCCACCGACGCCGTCGTGCGTCCGGCCGGCACGAAGGCGTACGCCGCCGCGACACGCATGTACGGGCTCGTCGACGCGCACCTGCTGTGGGCGTGGGACGTCGCCGCGCTGGGATTCGAGCTCGGCTCGCACGCGTCGGCGCGCCTCTCGCGGGTGGACTGATGAACAGCCCCTTCGCGGATCTGCCCGGTGCCGTCGTGGACGACACCGGGGTGCGTCACCTCGGCAGCCCGCTGGTCGAACAGCGCCGCCTCCACGACGGCGACGCCGTCGCGCCGCTCGGCGACCGCTCGGTCATCGCGGTGCCGGGCGAGGACCGCCTGTCGTGGCTGGACTCGCTCTCGTCGCAGGCGCTCGCGCGGCTCGAGCCCGGCGTGAGCACCGAGTTGCTCGTGCTGGATCCTCAAGGGCACGTCGAGCACGCGGCATCCGTCGTTGACGACGGCGAGACCGCATGGCTCATCGCCGACCGAGACGATGCGGCGGGTCTGCTGGACTGGCTGCGCAAGATGCGGTTCCGCCTGCGCGTGGATCCCCGCTCGGCCGACGAGGAGTTCGCGGTGATCGGCGGAACACCGAGTGCGCTCGGGAGCATCGTGCCCGCCGCCCCGGCCGGCGTGCCGCTGGTGTGGACGGATCCGTGGCCGGAGCCGACCGCCGGCGGGTACGCGTACGCCGCCGTCGACCCGCACCCGGGCTCGGAGCGATCGTGGGCCGAGGCGATCGTCACGCGCGACGAGGAGCGCCGCATCGCCGATGCCGCGGCGGCCGGCGGTATCCGGCTCGCGGGACTCGCCGCCGTGGACGCGCTGCGCATCGCGGCGTGGCGCCCGCGCTGGTCCGCCGACGTCGACGAGCGGGCGCTGCCCCACGAGCTGGACTGGCTCCGGACGGCCGTACATCTCGACAAGGGCTGCTACCGGGGTCAGGAGACCGTCGCGAAGGTCCACAACCTCGGCCATCCGCCGCGGCGGCTCGTGGCCCTGCAGCTCGACGGCAGCGACAGCGTGCTGCCCGAGCGCGGCGCGGCGGTGCGCGTCGGCGACGACGCGGTCGGCGTCGTGACCTCGGCCGCGCTGCACTACGAGGAGGGGCCGATCGCCCTCGCGATCGTGCGCCGCACGACGCCCGTCGACGCGGGGCTGACCGTCGACACCCCGGACGGCCCCGTGGCCGCTGCCCAGGAGGTCGTCGTTCCCCCCGATGCGGGGGCGACGGCGAACATCCCGCGGATCACGCGGTTGTCGCGCCGCCCGTCGGCGCAGCAGTAGGCGCGCGTGGACGGCGAGGCCGAGCCGGCTCCGGTCACCCGGCCCGTGCCGACGGGCTGGCGTGCGCGTGTTGACCTTCGGCCGAACATCGGGCGTCTGCGCGACTCGGCGATCGCGATCGTGCAGATCACGGTCGCTGCGACGGCCGCGTGGGCGTTCTGCCTCACCGTGCTGGGGCATCCCGCACCGCTGCTGGCAGCGACGGTCACCATCTCCAGCCTCGGACTGGTGCGCGACGCACGGCCTCGCCGGGTGCTCGAGACCGTGATGGGCATGCTGGTCGGCATCCTGGTCGCCGACGGCTTCGTGCTCGTCGTGGGGCCGGGCTGGTGGCAGCTGGCGCTCGCTCTCGGGGCGACCCTGCTCGTCGCACGGTTCCTCTCGTCGTACCCGCCGTTCGCGATCATGGCCGCGGTCCAGGCGGTCATCGTCATGTCGCTTCCTGCCGCCGAGCCTTGGAGCCGCTTGGTCGACGGCGCGGTGGGCGGCGTGGCCGCACTCGTCGTGACCGCGCTCATCCCGCGCAATCCGCGCCGCGAGGAGATGCGCGACGGCCGGGCGGTCTTCTCGGCGATGGATGACGCCGCTCGCACGATCGCGCAGGCCCTGCGCCGTGGCGACGCGATGCGCGCGGCGCGAGGGCTCGAGAAGGCGCGTGCCATCGCCGCTCGTGTCGACGACTGGCGCGCGTCGCTGGATTCCAGCCTCGCGGTGGCCGGTTTCTCGCCGTGGCTGCGCCCTCAGCGGGCGGAGCTGCGGCGTCACCGCGCGATGCTCGATGCCATGGATCTCGCGACCCGCAACCTGCGCGTGGTCGCGCGACGCGCGGTGTACCTGTGCGACGACGGCGAGCGGCGGCCGGTCCTGGCGGACCTCATCGCCGACCTCGTGCGCGGCGCCGGGCTCGTGGACGACAGCCTCGGCGACATCGCGCTGCAGCCGGCGGCGCGCGAGGCGGTCCGCGCTGTCGCGGTCCGGCTCGACCCGCTCGCCATCCTCCCGCACGGGTCGGTGAGCGAGCAGAACCTGATCACGGCGCTCCGTCCGCTCGCGGTCGACCTGCTCACCGCGACGGGCATGGCGCCGGCCGAGGCCCGCGCCGTGGTGCCACGGGTGTGATGCTCACGCGGGACTGACCGCGGCCCACGGCAGCGTCAGCTCGCCGAGCCGCCAGCGCGAGCGCTCCTGCAGCGGCCACCCGGCCGTCGTGAGCGCGGCCAGGGTCGTGCGCCAGCGGTGCTCGACGCCGAACGGCGATACGGCGGCAGTGCGCTCCCACTCGGTGTCCAGGGCGGCGAGCAGGCGGTGCACGCGCTCGCCGTGGACGTTCCGGTGGATGAGGGCTTTCGGCAGCCGCTCGGCGGCGATCGACGGATGCTGCAGCCCGGCGAGGCGGAGCGAGATCGTGAGCGTGCGCGGCGTGGCGTCGGGTCCGACGGCCACCCACGTCACGACGCGGCCGATCTCGTCGCACGTGCCCTCCACCAGGAGGCCCCCGGGCGCCAGCCGCCCGGCCATGGTCGCCCAGGCCTCGGCCACTTCGCCCTCGTCGTACTGGCGCAGGACGTTCATGGCGCGGATGACAGCGGGTCGTCGGCCTCCCGGGACCGGCACCTCGAATCCGCCCCGCGCGAACGACACACGTGAGTCGGCGGCGAACGTCGTGCCGCCCGCACGTACCTGATCGAGCTGCGCACGGGCACGTGCGACGCGCGCCGGGTCGATCTCGAGGCCGAGGACCTCGACATCGGGGCGCGCGCGCACGAGGCGCGCATACTGCTCGAAGGCCGTCACGCCGCTGGCGCCGTAGCCGAGATCGACGACGAGCGGGTCAGGCGCCCGGCGCAGCGCCGGGTGGCGTGCGATCCAGCGGTCCACGCGCCGCAGCCGGTTGGTGCCGGTCGTCCCGCGGGTGATCTGTCCGACCACCCGCCCGGGGACGGAGCGCGCACGAGCCATCCCCCTATCGTCGCACCGACGGGAGGCCCGTCCTGCCGCCGATATCATGGGGCGCATGACCGCGCCCTATACCCTGATCCTGCTCCGACACGGCCAGAGCGAGTGGAACAAGACCAACCAGTTCACGGGCTGGGTGGATGTCCGCCTCACCGACCAGGGCAAGGCCGAGGCTCAGCGCGGCGGCGAGCTGCTCGCCGAGTCCGGCATCCTGCCCGACGTCCTCCACACGTCCGTGCTGAGCCGCGCCATCCAGACCGCCGACATCGCGCTCGACGCTGCCGACCGGCTCTGGATCCCCGTGAAGCGCTCCTGGCGCCTCAACGAGCGCCACTACGGCGCGCTGCAGGGCAAGGACAAGGCGCAGACCCTCGAGGAGTTCGGCCAGGAGCAGTTCATGCTGTGGCGTCGCTCGTTCGACGTGCCGCCGCCGCCTCTTCCCGCCGACGACCAGTACAGCCAGGTCGGCGACCCGCGCTACGAGGGCATCGACGGCGAGGTGCCCGCCACCGAGTCGCTCAAGATCGTGATCGACCGCATGCTGCCCTACTGGCACGACGAGATCGTGCCCGATCTCGAGGCCGGCAAAACGGTGCTCGTCACAGCGCATGGCAACTCGCTGCGCGGCCTCGTGAAGCACCTCGACGGCATCAGCGACGCCGACATCGCCGAGCTCAACATCCCCACCGGCATCCCGCTCGTCTACCGCCTCGACGAGGACCTGAAGCCCATCGCGCCGGCGGAGTACCTCGACCCCGAGGCCGCCGCGGCGGGCGCCGCCGCCGTGGCGAATCAGGGCAAGGCCTGAATCGGCCTCAGAACATGAAACGAGCGGATGCCTCCCCCAGAGGCATCCGCTCGCTTCGTCTGTGCGGGCTCACTCCTGCGGCGGCACGATCGGGATCGCGTCGGTCGCAGCGGTCCACTCGCCCGTGGAGAGATACAGGACCTTCTTGGCCACCGAGACGGCGTGGTCCGCGAAGCGCTCGTGGTAGCGGCTGGCGAGGGTCGCGTCCACCGTCGCCGCCGCCTCGCCCTGCCAGCTGTCGCTGAGGACTTTCTCGAAGACAGACAGGTGCAACTCGTCGAGCTGGTCGTCGGCGTTGCGGATCGGGTCGATGTAGGTCAGGTCCTGCGTGCGCAGCAGCTCGGCGAGCTGGCGTGCGGCCTCGACATCGAGCTGTCCCATCTTCAGGAACGTGGACTTCAGCCCCTTGGGGATCGCGCGCTCGGGGAAGCGCATGCGCGTCAGCTGCGCGATGTGCTCGGCGATGTCGCCCATGCGCTCGAGCGACGCGCTCATCCGCAGCGCGCTCACGACGATGCGCAGGTCGCGGGCGACGGGCTGCTGACGCGCGAGGATCTCGATCGCCAGCTCATCGAGTGCGATCGCCTTCTCGTCGATGACGGCGTCGGACTCGATGACCTCCTCCGCGAGCGCCACGTCGCTCGTGCCGAACGCCCGCGTCGCCTTGTCGATCGCGACGGTGACCAGCTCGGCGATCTCGACGAGACGGCCCTGCACGTCCTCGAGAGACTGATGGAAGACTTCGCGCATAAGACGCACCTTTCCTGGTTTCGGGCAGGCATCGCCCCGGGCCCCGTGATTCTCGCCACCGAAGGTTAACGAACGGTGCCTTCGCGGTGAATAGTAGTCGGCGCCGCATCCGGGGTCGCCTCCGGCGGCGGGAGACCCCTTCGGCGTGCCCTTACGCTGTGTGCATGGACACGACGCAGCTCGCGCTGCTCGCCCTCCTCGCGGGGGTGGTCATCGGCAGCTCGATCTCGGCGGTCATCGTCGCCTCTCTGCGTGCACGCGACCGCGCGCGGGCCGACACGTCGCTGCACGTGCCCGAAGGCGTGCGCGAGGTGCTGCACGGCATGGACGATGCCGCGGTCGTCGTCGACGCGTCCTTCACGGTGCTGGCGGCCTCGGCGGCCGCGACGCCGTTCGACCTCATCGAGGGCGGCACCCTGCCCACCGACGATCTGCGCGCGGTGGCGCGCCGCGTCCGCTCGGCCGAGACCCCGGCCACGACCGAGACGATGCGTCTTCGGCGTGGCGCCCCTCCGGCGGAGCCGCGCCTGGTCGTGGTGCGTGCGACGCGGATCTCGCCGCGGCTGACGCTGCTCGTGCTGCGCGACATCACCGAACGAGAGCGCGTCGAAGAGATGCGCCGGGACTTCGTCGCCAACACCAGCCACGAGCTGAAGACCCCGGTCGGGGCGGTGAGCCTCCTCGCCGAGGCGATCGAGTCCGCGGCCGACGACCCGCCGCAGGTGCGCATCTTCGCCGCCCGGCTCTCGGCCGAGGCATCCCGGCTCGCGCTCCTGACGTCGCGCATCATGAACCTCTCGCGCCTGCAGGCGTCGGACGAGCTGACCGAGCAGGACGTCTCGATCGACGAAGCGGTCGCCTCGGCGCTGGACGCCCATGCGATCCAGGCCGACTCGGCGGGCGTCGAGGTCGTGCGCGGGGGAGTGCGCGGACTCTACGTGCGCGGAGACGCGCAGGTGCTGAGCGAGGCCATCGGGAACCTCATCGCCAACGCGATCGCCTACTCGCCGCAGGGGTCGAGCGTCGGCGTCGGCGTGAAGGCGGCCGACGGCATCGTCGAGATCGCGGTCACCGACCGCGGCATCGGCATCGCGGAGGGCGACCAGGACCGCGTGTTCGAGCGGTTCTACCGCGCCGACCCGGCGCGCGCCCGGCGCACCGGGGGCAGCGGACTGGGGCTGTCGATCGTGAAGCACGCCGTGCAGCGCCACGGCGGTGAGGTGAAGCTCTGGTCGCGCCCCGGCCGGGGCTCCACCTTCACGATCCGGCTGCCGCAGATCGAGGCGCCCGCCACCGACCCGACCCCCAAGCGCGGCCGCAAGAAGAAGCGCGCCACGGCGACGCCGGCCCGCGCCGTCACCACCACGCCAGCCGGCACGAACGGAGATCCCGCATGACCCGCGTCCTGATCGTCGAGGATGAGCCAGACCTCGCCGACCCCCTCGCCTACCTGCTCCGCCGTGAGGGCTACGACGTCGAGATCGCCGAGGACGGCCCGACCGCGCTCGCCTCGTTCCGCGAACGCGGGGCCGACATCGTGCTGCTCGACCTCATGCTGCCCGGGATGCCGGGGACCGAGGTGTGCCGGCAGATCCGCACCACGTCGTCGGTGCCCATCATCATGCTCACCGCGAAGGACTCCGAGGTCGACATCGTGGTGGGCCTCGAGCTGGGCGCCGACGACTACGTCACCAAGCCCTACTCGGCGCGTGAGCTGCTGGCCCGCATGCGGGCCGTGCTGCGACGCTTCTCGCAGCTGGACGCCGACCTCGAGGACCGGGTGCTGGAGGGCGGGCGCGTCGTGCTCGACATCGACCGGCACACGGTGGCGGTCGACGGCAGCGAGATCAACATGCCGCTCAAGGAATTCGAGCTCCTCGAGGTGCTCATGCGCAACGCCGGCCGCGTGCTCACCCGGGGCCAGCTCATCGACCGCGTGTGGGGGAGCGACTACTTCGGCGACACCAAGACGCTCGACGTGCACATCAAGCGCATCCGCTCGCGCATCGAGCAGAACCCGGGATCTCCCGAGATGCTCGTGACGGTCCGGGGACTCGGATACCGCTTCGAGGGCTGAGGGCTCAGGGGGCGAGCGGCGCGAGGTAGTCGAGCGTGCCGTCGAGGACGGGCACCGACGTGAGCTCGCCCTCGGCGTCGCCCGACTGGAAGAACGCGGCGATGTCGGCGCCCGGCGGCGTGTCGAGGTCTTCGATGAGGATCGGCTCCTCGCCGTCCTCCGCGCCGAGGCTCAACGTCGTGTTCGCGGGGACGCGCACGTCGAGCGAGACGCGGGATGAGCCCTCGCCGAACTCGATGCGCAGCGTGTGCGACTCGTCCGTCTCGTTGAGGAGCGCTGCGACGAAGTTGCCCTCCGAGCCGCTCTCGTTCGCGATGATCTGCGCATTGCGCACCTGCACGGGACCCGACTCGAAGACGTTCGTGCCCTCGGCGGCCGCGTAGCTGATCGTGGTGGCCTGCGGTGAGACCATGCTGCAGCCGGTGGTCCCGAGGACGAGCGCGGCTCCGATGGCGAGCGACGCGATGAGGCGCGAGTTCCTTGGATTGAGTGCCGCCGAGGAGACCTTGGCCGCCGGTGCAGTGTGGCGGTGTATCGAAATCACAGATCCTCCCAGGACGGACGACGGCTTCCTCAGCATTCTAGGGGGTGCCCTGCCGTCGCCGTGATCGTCGCGCGGCGGCGCGGCCGGCGGGAGGGCGGAGAACCTTAGCGTATTTCTCCTGTGGTATCCTGGAGGTTGCCGAAAGGACATAACTCCATGCTTTTTGAGGTTGGCGAGACGGTCGTCTACCCCCACCACGGGGCGGCAACGATCATCGAGGTCAAAGACCGGATCATCAAGGGCGAGACGAAGAAGTACCTGAAGCTCAACGTCACGCAGGGCGACCTGATCATCGAGGTCCCCGCTGAGAACGTCGATCTCGTCGGCGTCCGCGATGTCATCGGCAAGGAGGGTCTCGACAAGGTCTTCGAGGTGCTGCGCGCCCCCTTCACGGAGGAGCCGACCAACTGGTCGCGCCGCTACAAGGCCAACCTCGAGAAGCTCGCCTCCGGTGATGTCATCAAGGTCAGCGAGGTCGTCCGCGACCTGTGGCGCCGAGACCAGGACCGGGGTCTGTCGGCCGGCGAGAAGCGCATGCTCGCCAAGGCCAAGCAGATCCTCATCTCGGAGCTCGCGCTCGCAGAGAAGACCGACGAGGAGCAGGCGAGCGTCATCCTCGACGAGGTCCTCGCAAGCTGAACGGCCAGAGACGACGCCCCACGGGGCGTCGTTTCGCTTTGCGGGCACCGCGCCGCATCGTCCGCGCCGCGTCGCGCGCGCAGGCGTCCGGTGCGGTCGCGATAGCGTGAACGCGTGAGCATCACTCCCGTCCCGCGCGTCGGCGTCGTCGTCGTCGCGGCGGGCTCCGGCACCCGGCTCGCGGCCGGCGCGCCCAAGGCCTTCGTCGGCATCGACGGTCACACGATCCTGAGACATGCCTTGGCGCGCGTCTTCGCCGCCCCCACCGCGCAGGTCGTCATCGTCGCGCCGCCCGAGCGGCAGGGCGATGCGATGAGCGAGGCGCTCGCGGCGGCAGGCGACCGCCGCGATCTCGTGTCCGTCGTCGCCGGCGGCGCGACACGTCAAGCGTCCGTCGCCGCAGGACTCGCGGCGCTGTGGGCGGATGTCGAGCTCGTGCTCGTGCACGACGCGGCTCGCGCCCTCACCCCGCCCGAGGTGTTCGAGCGCGTCGTCTCAGCCCTCGACGGCGGTGCGGCCGGCGCCATCCCGGTGCTTCCGGTCATCGACACCATCAAGCGGGTCGCCGGCGACGAGATCCTCGCGGCCGTCGACCGATCCGAGCTCGCCGCCGCGCAGACGCCGCAGGGGTTCCGGCGGGACGTGCTCGATGCGGCATACGCCGCCGCGACAGAGGACTTCACCGACGACGCCGCCCTGATCGCGGCGTCCGGGCATGCCGTCGCGGCCGTGCCGGGGCATCCGCTCGCGTTCAAGATCACCACCGCTGCCGACCTCGAGCGTGCCCGCCACCTGCTGGCCGCCTCGACGGTTCCGGCCCCCGCTGCCGGTCTCCGGGCGCAGGCGGTGCCGCGCGTCGGGTTGGGCACCGACGTCCATGCGTACGGCGGCGATGGGCCGCTGTGGCTCGCGGGCCTGGAATGGCCGGGCGAGCGGGCGCTGTCGGGTCATTCCGACGGGGATGCCGTCGCCCACGCGATCGTCGACGCGCTGCTGGCGGCGGCCGGTCTCGGCGACATCGGCACGCATTTCGGCACGGACCATCCCGAGTACGCCGGCGCGCATGCGCACGCCTTCCTCGTCCGCACACTCGCTCTCGTCGGCGAGGCGGGCTGGCGGATCGGCAACGTGTCGGTGCAGGTGCAGGCGAACCGGCCGCGCTTCGCGGCCCGCCGCGAGGAGGCCGAGCGCGTGCTGTCGGAGGCGCTGGGGGGTGCGCCGGTGTCGATCTCGGCGACGACGACCGACGGGCTGGGCTTCACGGGCCGGGGAGAGGGCGTCGCCGCGTTCGCGGTCGCCGTCGTCGTGCCGGCCTGACCCGGGCGGTCACAGCAGGCGGGTCATGAAGACCGAGAACGGGTCCGGCGCGTAGTCCTCGAAGGGACCGCACGGCGCGAACCCCTCGCTCTCGTACAGACGCTGCGCCGGCACGAAGTCCTCGGTCGTGCCGGTCTCGAGCCACAGGCTCGACATGCCGCGGTCCCGTGCCCTGTCGACGATGTGACGAAGCAGCGCGCGGCCGACGCCGTGCCCGCGGAATCGGTCGTCGACGCGCATGGACTTGATCTCGCCGCGGTGCGCGTCGAGCGTCTTGAGCGCGCCGATGCCCGCGAGCTCCCCGTCGATCCACGCCGTCCAGACCGAGACGGCCGGATGCCGGAGCGCGTCGATGCCGAGCGCGTGGACGCTCTCGGGAGGCGAGGTGTCGTGCATGCCGGTGAGGTGGAACTCCACCAGTCGACGTGCGGCCTCGGCGGACAGGTCATCGGCGCGGATCTCGATCGTGGTCTGCATGTCGCGCCCCAGTGTGCCACCCGCCCGTTGCGGGCATGTTACGGCGCCGACCGCGTCATGCCTCGACCGCGAACGGCTTCGGGTCGTGGGGCGACCGCGAGCCCCACGCGAGCAGCGCGAGTCCCGCGGCGAGCACGGCCAGCCCGACGATCGCGAGCACCGAGAGTCGCTCGCCGAGCACGACGATGCCGAGGACGCTCGCGGTCAGCGGCTCGCCGAGCGTGAGGGTCGCGGCCGTCGCGGCGGTGAGGCCGCTGAGGCCCCACGTGAACAGCACGTACGCGACCGAGATCGTGGCCAGGCCCAGCCACAGCGCCATCGTGAGTCCGGCCGGTGCGGCCAGCCACGCCAGGTCGACGAAGGGGAGCGCGAGCGCGCTGATCACCGCCGAACTGGCGCCCATGCCGCCGACGACGGTGAACGGGTCCCACCCCTCGTCGAGCAGCCGCCGCTGCGCGTTCGCGATCACGGCGAAGGACGCGCCGGCGCCGATCGAGCCGAGCAGCCCGAGCGGATCGGTGCCGCCCGCACCGGACGCATCGCCCCCGAAGCCCAGCAGCACGACGCCGAGCGTCGCGAGCGCGGTCGCGCCCATCCACGTCGTGGTCGGCATCCGTCGCGTCAGCGCCCACTCGAGCAGCCCCGCGAGGATCGGGGCCGACCCGAGGGCCACCACCGTGCCGACGGCGACGCCGTTGCGGGCGGTGCCGAGGAAGAACAGCGGCTGGTACAGCGCCAGGCACAGACCGGTCAGCACCATGAGGGACAGAGGGCGGATGCCGGCCCTCGGCCGCACCGCGCCGGCCGGTCGCCTGCGGGCGTGCCGTGCAGCGAGGAGGAACGCGATCAGCGCGAGGCCGGTGCCGCCGATGACCATGCGCATCACGCCGATGGACAGCGGCGTCGTGCCGTCCGGGCCGAGCGCCTGCGAGGTTCCCGTCGTGCCGAACAGCACTGCGGCGGCGAGGACGGCGAGAACGTGCACGCTTTCCTTTCTACTGCCTCCTGTCCCCGAGTCCGTCCAAGGTCGGCCGGTAGGCTGGACCGGTGACGGTACAGCTCTATGACACCAAGGCGCAGGCCCTGCGCGACTTCGTGCCGCTTCACCCGGAGAACGTCACGATCTACGTCTGCGGGCCGACGGTGCAGTCGGGCCCGCACATCGGGCACCTTCGCGGAGCGCTGAGCTTCGACATCCTCCGTCGCTGGCTCACCCATCGGTTCGGACGCGTGACGTTCGTGCGCAACGTCACCGACATCGACGACAAGGTTCTCGCGAACGCCACCGACGGCGAGCCGTGGTGGGCGCTCGCGTACCGCATGGAGCTCGAGTTCACCCGCGCGTACACGGCGATCGGCATCCTTCCGCCCACGTACGAGCCCCGCGCGACGGCGTCCATCCCGCAGATGCAGGACATCATCCAGCGTCTGATCGACACCGGGCACGCGTACGCCGCGGCCGGCGACGTGTACTTCGACGTGCGGTCGTGGGCGGACTACGGATCGCTGACGCGCCAGAGTCTCGACGCGATGGAGCCCGCCGCCGACGCGGACCCCCGCGGCAAGCGGGATCCGCGCGACTTCGCGCTGTGGAAGGGCGCCAAGCCCGACGAGCCGGAGTCGGCGTCGTGGGACTCGCCGTGGGGTCCGGGGCGGCCCGGCTGGCACATCGAGTGCTCGGCGATGTCGCGCCGCTATCTCGGCGCCGAGTTCGACATCCACGGCGGCGGCCTCGACCTGCGCTTCCCGCACCACGAGAACGAGCTCGCGCAGTCCACCGCGGCCGGCGACCCGTTCGCGCGGTACTGGGTGCACAACGGCCTGGTGACCGTCGGCGCCCAGAAGATGTCGAAGTCGCTGTTCAACTTCGTGCTCGCCGAGGACGTGCTGCGCGAGCGAGATCCCCTCGTCGTGCGCTACGCGCTCGCCGCGGCCCACTACCGCTCGAGCCTCGACATCACCGCATCGACGTTCGATGAGGCCGAGGCCGCGATCGGGCGCATCCGCACGTTCCTCGAGCGGGCGCTGCGCACCCTGCGCGACGCGACCCACGACACGCGCGTGGATGCGACGGTGCCGGAGTCGTTCGCGGCCGCGCTCGACGACGACCTCGGAGTGCCCCAGGCGCTCGCGGTGCTCCACGAGACCGTGCGGGACGGCAACGCCGCCCTCGATGCCGGCGACCACGAGGCCGCGCTGCGCGCGTTCGCCGACGTCGCCGTCATGACGGGCATCCTCGGCATCGACCCTCTCGACCCGCACTGGCGGGCGACGGATGCCTCGGACCAGGCCCGCGCCCTCGACACGCTCGTGAAGACCATGATCGCCCAGCGCGCCGACGCGCGCGCCGCGAAGGACTGGGCCAGCGCCGACCGCATCCGCGACGCGATCGCGGCGGCCGGCATCGTCCTCGAAGATTCAGCAGACGGAACACACTGGAGTCTCAATGACTAAGCCTGGCCGCCCCGGCGCAAGCAAGGGCAAGAAGAAGGGCCCGACCAAGGGCACCGGCGGGAAGAACAAGCGCTCGCTCGAGGGTCGCGGGCCGACTCCCAAGGCGGAGGACCGCGCCTGGCATCCCGCCGGCAAGCGCAAGGCCGCGGCCGAGCGCTACGCGGCCGCAGGCGGCAAGGGCGCGCCGGGCTCGTCGCCGGGGCGCTCATCACGGGCCGCGAAGAAGGACGACGACACCGAGACGGTGACCGGTCGCAACTCGGTGCTCGAGGCGCTGCGGGCGAAGATCCCCGCGACGGCGTTCTACATCGCCCAGCGGGTCGAGATGGACGACCGCGTCAAAGAGATGCTGTCGATCGCGACCCACCGCGAGATCCCGGTGCTCGAGGTCACGCGCCCCGAGCTCGACCGCATGGCCGGGTTCGACGGCGTGCACCAGGGCGTCGCGCTCAAGGTGCCGCCGTACGAGTACGCCCACCCGCAGGATCTGCTGGAGCAGATCGTCGACAGCGGCCAGACGCCGCTGCTCGTCGCGCTGGACGGCGTGACCGACCCGCGCAACCTCGGCGCCATCATCCGCTCGACGGCGGCGTTCGGCGGACAGGGCGTGATCGTGCCGCAGCGCCGCTCGGCGAGCGTCAACTCCGCCGCGTGGAAGACCAGCGCCGGCGCCGCCGCGCGCATCCCGGTCGCCATCGCCGCCAACCTCACCTCGATGCTCAAGGAGTTCAAGAAGCAGGGCGTGTTCGTTCTGGGCCTCGACGGCGGCGGCGACGTGTCGCTCCCTTCGCTCGAGCTCGCCGACCGCCCGGTCGTCATCGTCGTCGGATCGGAGGGCAAGGGGCTCTCGCGCCTGGTGACCGAGACCTGCGACCAGATCGTGTCGATCCCGATCTCTGCAGCCACCGAGTCGCTGAACGCCGGGATCGCGGCATCCGTCGCCCTTTACCAGGTGTCGACGATGCGCTCGAAGGACTGATCCCTTTCGCCGTGAGGACGCATTCGCGGGAATGAATCCCACGCGTGCGCCCTTGCACCACGAGGAAACGTCTCAGATCGCCGAAAGGGAGAACATGGCTCGCATCGCTGTCATCGGAGGGACCGGATACGCCGGTCGTCACATCGTCGAAGAGGCGGTGAACCGAGGGCACCAGGTGCTCGCCATCGCACGTCGCATCCCGAGCGAGCGCCTCCGCGGCGCGACGTACATCGAGGGCTCGCTGACCGACGTGCCCGATCTGCTGGCACAGCTGCAGGGCGTGGACGTCGTCATCTCGGCCGTGGCGCCGCGCGGCGACATGGAGGGCCTCGTGCGCCCGAACCTCGTGGCGCTCATCTCGCTCCTCCCCGCCGACGTGCGCGTCGGCGTGATCGGCGGTGCCGGCGGCAGCCTCATCGCGCCCGGCGGCGAGCGACTCGTCGACCAGCCGTCGTTCACCGAGGAGTACAAGCCGGAAGCCCTCGAGGCCATCGGTGTGCTCGAGGACCTGCAGTCGGGCCCCTCCGACCGCGACTGGTTCTACATCCACCCCGCGGGCGGGTTCGGCGCGTTCAACCCGGGGGAGCGCACCGGCTCCTACCGCGACGGCGGCGACGTCCTGGTGACCGACGAGAACGGTGACTCGTTCATCTCGGGCGCCGACTTCGCGATCGCCGTGCTCGACGAGATCGAGAACCCCAAGCACTCGCGCGAGCGCTTCACGGTCGGCTACTGACGACCTGACGAGGGCGGCGAGGCGCCTCAGACGAGGTCGCGCCAGTCGATCTCGTCGTCCTCGTCGTCGATGATCGGGCTGCTCGACGTGATCACGGGCAGGGACATCGTCTCGGTGTTCGGGCCCATGAGCGTCGCTTCATCGCGGCGGTGGCGCAGCACGTCGTCGATGTAGCTCGCGAGCGCCTCCGCGAGCGGCACCGACTTGCCGTTGGCCTGCGACAGGTACCAGCGGTGCTCGAGCAGCTGGTGGAACACCTCGGCGGGCTCGAGCTTGGCGCGCAGGTCCCACGGGATCGCCTTCACGACCGGCTCGAAGACGCGTGTCAGCCATTCGTGCGCCGCCATGTCCTCGTCCTCGAAGCGTGAGATCCGCGCCCGGAACTCGTCGAGGTCGTTCAGCAGGCGCCGTGCCTGGTTCTCTTCGACGTCCAGCCCTGTCAGCCGCAGCAGGCGTCGCTGGTGGTGGCCGGCGTCGACGACTTTCGGCTGGATCGACACGCGGGTTCCGTCGGCCGTCGCCTCGATCGACATCTCGCCGATGTCGAATCCCAGGGCGTTCAGCCGTTGCACGCGCTCGGTGAGGCGCCACGCCTCGTCGGCCCGGAAGGTCTCCTTGTCGGTGAGCGCCGCCCACAGCGAGTGGTAGGACGACACGATGCCGTCGGCGATCGCGATGGCGTCGACGCCGCCCTCGAGCCGGCCGCCGGCCTCGAGGTCCATGATCTCGCCCGCGATGTTGGTGCGTGCCACATCGAGGTCGTGGGCGCGCTGACCCGGGGTCAGCCCGCTCTCGTGCAGCTCTCCGGTCTCGGCGTCGACGAGGTACGCCGCGAACGCGCCCGCGTCCCGGCGGAACAGGGTGTTCGACAGCGACACGTCTCCCCAGAAGAAGCCGACGTTGTGCAGCCGCACGAGCAGCGCCGCCAGCGCGTCGACGAGCCGCGTCGCGGTGTCGGGACGCAGCACCTGGGTGAACAGGGCGCGGTAGGGGAGCGAGAACTTCAGGTGCGCGGTCACCAGAGCCGCCGGGAGCGGCTCGCCCGCGGCATACGTCCGCCCCGCGATCACCGCCACGCGCTCGACGCACGGAGCGTCCAGACGCGCGAGGTTGCCGAGCATGTCGTACTCCCGGCGGGCCATCGCCTCGGTCGTCTCCTTGATCGCGACGACGCGGCCCGAGAGGTTGGCGAAGCGCACGAGGTGGCGTGAGATCCCCTTGGGCAGGTACACGATATGGCTCGACGGCCAGTCCGCGAGCGTCGTCGACCACGGCAGCGTGAGCAGGCCCGGATCCACGCTGCTGGCGGTGATGCTCAAGGCGTCGGGCACATGGACTCCGCAGGTTCAGGGGATGGGGACGAAAAGCGCGACGGCGCGGGGGGAGTCTCTCCCACCCGCGCCGTCGCGAAGGAACCGCTTACGCCGAGGCGATCGCCTTGTCGGTGAGGCGCTCGCCCGACTCGATGTCGAACACGTGCACGTGACCGGGCACCGGCGCGAGCGTGACCTTGTCGCCGGCGATCGGGTGACGGCGGCCGTCGACGCGAGCGACGATGTCGGTGCGCTTGCCGTTGACGTCGGTGTGGCCGTAGAGGTAGCCGTCCGCGCCGAGCTCCTCGACGAGGTCGACGACGACCTGCAGACCCTGGCCGTCCTCGGGAGCGACCTGGATGTCCTCCGGGCGGACGCCGATCGTGACCTCGGAGCCGTGCGCCTTGCCGAGAGTGTCGGCCTCGACGCCGACGACCCTGTCGCCGAACTGCACGCCGCCCTCGGCGATGTGCGCGGGGAAGAGGTTCATCGCGGGCGAGCCGATGAATCCGGCCACGAAGACGTTGTTCGGCTTCTCGTACAGGTCGCGCGGCGTGCCGACCTGCTGGAGGAGACCGTCCTTGAGCACCGCGATGCGGTCGCCCATGGTGAGCGCCTCGGTCTGGTCGTGCGTGACGTAGACGGTGGTGACGCCCAGGCGGCGCTGCAGCGACGCGATCTGGGTGCGCGTCTGGACGCGGAGCTTGGCGTCGAGGTTCGACAGCGGCTCGTCCATGAGGAACACCTGCGGCTGGCGCACGATCGCGCGGCCCATGGCGACGCGCTGACGCTGACCGCCTGAGAGGGCCTTCGGCTTGCGGGTGAGGTACTCCTCGAGGTCGAGCAGCTTGGCGGCCTCGAGGACGCGGGCGGCGCGCTCCTCCTTGCCGACGCCGGCGATCTTGAGCGCGAAGCCCATGTTCTCGGCGACCGTCATGTGCGGGTACAGCGCGTAGTTCTGGAAGACCATCGCGATGTCGCGGTCCTTCGGCGGGACGTCGGTGACGTCGCGGTCGCCGATCAGGATGCGGCCCGAGTTGACCTCTTCGAGGCCGGCCAGCATGCGCAGGGACGTGGACTTGCCACAGCCCGACGGGCCGACGAGGACGAGGAACTCGCCATCGGCGACCTCGAGGTTGAGCTTGTCCACAGCGGGGCGCGTGCCCCCGGGGTACAGGCGAGTTGCGTTGTCGAACGTGACGGACGCCATGTTCTCTTCTCCTTCACCGGCAGGTACGTGCCGGACGATCCGTAGTGATGGAATGAGCGGGGGCTCTCCCGCACGCCCGCCGTCGGGCGCACGAACAGTATGACACGGCGCGCGCGGAGGTTGCGTCTGGGCATTTCCCAGGGTGGCTGGCTAGCATCGTGACGTCCGCCTTCCCGTGCGGACCTGCCGGAAAACCGGCCCCCTTCCGTCCCGAGAGGTTCCATGTCGAGCGACGAGTCACAGAACGCCGCTGCCAGCGAGCGCCGCGACGCCGTGCGCGAGAAGGCGCAGCAGGTGAAGGCGCGACAGTCGCGCGCCCGCCTGATCCGCCGCACCACTCTGGGCGCCGTGGTCATCGCGGTCATCGCGGTCGTCGCCGTCGTCGTCACGTGGACGGTCTCGTCGAGCGCGTCGAAGCCCATGATGAGCCCGCAGAACGTCGTCGACGACGGCTTCATGGTCACCGGCGTCACCGGTGTCGGCATCACGTCCGGCGACAGCGAGACCGGCGGATCGGTGCAGGGCGCCGAGACCCCCATCGCCACCGCCCCGCCGGCCGAGGAGCCCGTGGCCACGCCGACCCCGACGCCGACCGACACCCCGGCCGTCGACATCCGCGTCTACGTCGACTACCTGTCGACCGGCTCCCGCGACTTCCAGGTCGCGAACGTGAAGCAGCTCACCGAGTGGGTCAACGAGGGCGCTGCGACGCTGACGTACTACCCGGTGGCGATGCTCACCGCGAAGTCGAACGGCACGAAGTACTCCCTGCGCGCGGCCGGCGCCTCGGCCTGCGTGGCGCAGCACGCCCCCGATTACTTCTTCGCGTTCAACCAGGCCCTGCTGACGCAGCAGCCGGAGGTCGACTCCGACGGCTACAGCGACAGCGAACTGGCGGCCCTCGCGATCGCGACCGGGCTCGACGGCGCCAAGGTCGTGCGCGCGTGCATCGAGGAGCAGTCCTACGCCTCGTGGGCGAAGCTGGCCACCGAGCGCGCACTGCAGGAGCTGCCCGACACCGACGGCATGGCGCTCACCGGCACGCCGATGGTTCTCGTGAACGGCAACCAGTACGTCGGGAAGCTCGACGACCCCAAGGAGTTCGCGCAGTTCGTGCTCACGATCGCGAGCGACGCGTACTACAAGGCGAGCCCGACGCCGACGCCCACCGTCGCCCCCTGATCGGGAGCCGGGCGGAGCGCCGGTAGACTGGGCGCTCTGCCGACTTGGCGCAATTGGTAGCGCACCGTACTTGTAATACGGGGGTTACGGGTTCGAGTCCCGTAGTCGGCTCCAGACAGTCCCGGCTCACTCCGCGGGTTCGAAAGTGATCGTCACGGGCGTGGCTCCGGAGGCGCGATCGAACACGAGGGTCCCCGTCACCCTCGCGGCTCCCGTCGTCGAGGGGCCGATCGACGCGGTGAAGGTCTCGCCTTCGCCGGAGCGGTTGAACTCGCCGAGCTCCCGGTCGAGCGGATCGAGCTGCGACGCGTCCCAGCCGAACTCCGGCGCGAGCGCTCGCAGGTAGTCGAGGGCGCCTGTCCAGCCCCGCACGACGTCCGGCCTCAGCGTCAGCGACACCAGTCGACCGCGCTGGGTGACCGCGGTGAGCGAGGCGATGTCGTCGAGCGCGTGCACTTCGTCTCCGGCCGCGACGAGAGCCCGGACCGGACGGCGGAACTCCGCCGACTTCTCGCCATCGGCCGGCAGCCCGAGGTCGGTCGCCGGCAATCCGCCCTCACCGACGCGCACGCGGACGACGCCCTCCACGTTGACGTAGTCGAAGCCGGCGTCGGTGAGCATGCTCGAGCCGTCCGATGCCTTCTGGTCGGCGGAGGCGGGCGGGTTCTCCTGCGTCCACCACGATTCCTGGACGGCGAGCGAGGCGACCACGACGACGCCGATCACGACGGCGAGGATCGTAGCGGGGAGCCACGCGAGAAGCGTGCGCGTGCGAGAGGAGATGGCCACGATCCAGCGTAACCGCGGCCGGTTCGGGGGCCCGCCCCGACCACGGCAGGATGGGACGGGTGACCGCACGCCGCACCTCCAACGCCCTGGCCCTCGGCGGTGCCGTCGCCATCGGCGTGATGACGGCGGTGCAGGCCCGGATCAACGGCCAGCTCGGCATCCGTCTCGACGACGGCTTCGCCGCCGCGGTGATCTCGTTCGGCTCGGGTCTGGTGATCCTGATCGCCCTCTCGGCCGCGCTTCCCGGGGGTCGTGCCGGGTTCGGCCGCCTGGTCGCGGGCATCCGCGAACGGCGGATCCCGTGGTGGATGCTGGCGGGCGGTGCCGCGGGCGCCCTCACGGTCGCCACGCAGGGCCTCGCGGTCGGGCTCATCGGCGTCTCGCTGTTCACGGTGGGCGTTGTGGCGGGGCAGACCGTGAGCGGGCTGCTGCTCGACCGGGCCGGATTCGGTCCGGCGGGCGTCGTGGCCGTCACCGTACCGCGGGTGCTCGGCGGCGCGCTCGCGCTCTTCGCGGTGAGCCTGGCGCTCGCGGGCGACGGGCTCGCCGGCGTGCCGCTGTGGATGGCGGCGCTGCCGGTGATCGCGGGCGCCGGCATCGCGTGGCAGCAGGCGACGAACGGGCGCCTGCGGCAGCGCGTGCAGACGCCGCTCACGGCGACGCTCGTGAACTTCACCGGCGGGACGATCCTGCTCGTGATCGCCGCCGCCGTGCACGTGGGCCTGGTCGGAGCACCGCGGGCGCTTCCCGCCGACCCGTGGCTGTACGCCGGCGGTGCGATCGGGGTCGTCTACATCGCGCTGGGTGCGGCCATCGTCCAGTACACCGGGGTGCTGCTGCTCGGCCTCGGGACCGTGGTCGGACAGTTGTGCACGTCGGTCCTGATCGACGCGCTGTGGCCGACGCCGGCGGGTCCGGGCTTCGCCCAGGAGCTCGCGATGGTCACGATCGCGCTGCTATCGGTCGTCGTGGCGGTGGTGCCGTGGCGCAGGCGCGCCCGCTGACGCTCAGGGCTTGGCGGGCTTCTTCGGCTGCGGCATCCGCGTGATCACCTTGCGCGCGTCGAGGGGCTTGCGGTGTCCGGGGCGCTCCCGCGACGGCTTGCCGCCGACATAGAGCCACCCCAGGAGCTCCTCGTTCTTCTCGAGCGCGTGCGCCTTGGCGACCGCCTTCGACCTCGTATAGTGGCCGGTCCTCCAGATGACACCCCAGCCGGCCTCGTCGAGCAGCAGGCTGAGCATGTGCGCGACGCCCGAGGCGACGGCCTCCTGCTCCCAGCGTGGCACCTTGCCGCTCTTGCGGTAGCTCGCAACGATCGCGATGAGCAGCGGCGCACGCAGCGGTTTCGTCGAGGCGTGCTTCTCGCCCTCGGCCTTCGCGATCGCGCGGCCCAGGCGTTCGCGGTCCTCGCCGCGGAGCTCGATGAGACGCCACGGCTGCAGTGACGAGTGGTCGGCGACCCGGCCGGCGGCCGACACGAGCTCGAGCAGCTCCTCGTGGCTCGGTGCCTCGTCGCTGACCTTGGACCACGAGCGGCGCGAGCGCACAGCCTCCAGAGCGCTCGCCATCACGCCTCGTCCGGGGCGGCCTCGCCCCGGCTCTCCTCGGCCGGCGTGAACTGCAGCGAGATCGAGTTCATGCAGTAGCGGTCGCCGGTCGGCGTGCCGAACCCGTCGGGGAACACGTGGCCCAGGTGCGAGCCGCAGTTCGCGCACCGCACCTCCGTGCGCACCATGCCGTGGCTGTCGTCCTCGAGCAGCTCGACGGCCTCGGGCCGCACCGACTCGTAGAAGCTCGGCCACCCGCAGTGCGAGTCGAACTTGGTGCCGCTGCGGAAGAGCTCGGCGCCGCACGCGGCGCACGTGTACAGGCCCGCGCGATCCTCGTCGAGCAGCTCACCGGTCCAGGGGCGCTCGGTGCCCGCCTGCCGCAGCACCGCGTACTGCTCGGGGGTGAGCTCGGCGCGCCACTGCTCGTCGGTCTTGTCGACGGCGTACGTCATGGATCCTCCTCGGTCCCTTCCATTCAACCCCAGTCCGCGCCGCGCGGGTCCGGTCCGGCTGGACGTTGCCCTTGAACGGCGGCGGTGCGGCAGGATGGCGGGATGCGCGAGACGGATGCCGCAGCCGCCGCCGACGCCGTCGTGCGCCGGTACGACCGCTTCGCCCGCGACGAGGCACCCGGCCGGTCCGCGCTGTACGCCGAGTGGGCACGCGGCGTCGCCGAAGAACCCGCGGTCGCCGCGATCCTGGCCCGCATCCCCGATAACCACCGCCAGCCTCCGCTGGTCTTCGCGGTGACCCGGATGCTGGGCGCTCCGGAAGGCCGGTTCGAGGGGTGGGCGGACTGGCTCCGCGAGAATGCCGATGCGGTGGTGGCCGAGGCATCCGTCCACCGCGTGCAGACCAACGAGCCGCAGCGCTGCGCCGTCCTGCTGCCTGCGCTCGCCACGGTGGACGGGCCGATCGCCCTCCTCGAGATCGGCGCGAGCGCCGGGCTGTGCCTCTACCCCGACCGGTACTCGTACCGGTTCCGCGGACCCTCGGGCGTGCAGGCGCTCGATCCGGCGGACGGCCCCGGCGAGGTCGTGCTCGAGTGCGAGGTGTCGGGCGATCCGCCGCTGCGCATGCCCGACATCGTCTGGCGCGCAGGAGTCGACCTGCAGCCGCTGGATGCCGCGGATCCCGACGACCGCCGGTTCCTCACGAGCCTGGTATGGCCGGGGGAGCCGGGGCGGGTCGAGCGCATCGAGGCCGCGCTCGGGGTCGTCGCGGCCGACCCTCCGCTGCTGCGGGCGGGAGACGCCTCCGATCCGCAGGTGCTGCGGCACGCGGCGGGACTCGCCCCCCGTGACGCGACGCTCGTCGTGACGACGCCCGGCGTGCTGCCGCACATTCCCCGCGCCGGCCGCGAGCGGCTGATCGCCACGGTGCAGGCGCTCGACGCCGTGTGGATCACGATCGACCCGCCGTCGCTGCACGAGGCGTGGGCTCCGCCCGTCGACGGCGCCGCGTGGGGCGGGTTCGTGCTCGGTCGCGACGCGGTGCCGCTCGCCGCAGTCGATCCTCTCGGCGCATTCGTCCATTGGCGCGCGTGGCGCACGGAGGGGACGGATGCCGCGGGCTAGCGTTGCCCCGTGCCCCTGACCGACCGCGACCGCGCCATCCTCGACTTCGAGGCCGAGTGGCGACGGCACGCGGGAGCCAAGGAAGAGGCCATCCGCGCGGACCTCGGGATGTCGCCTGCGCGCTACTACCAGCTGCTCGGCCGTCTCATCGACACCGCCGAGGCCCAGCAGCACGACCCCATGCTCGTCAAGCGACTGCGCCGCGTGCGCGACGAGCGCCTGCGCGAACGCGCCGGCCGGGCCGCCGACGCGCGCTGATCCCGCGCTCACGGGACGCACGGGTTTCGCCCGGTAGCATCGACGAGTGCCGAGATCGACCTTTCCCCGGGATCGCTTCGACGACCTTCCCGAGACGGATCGCGTCGGTGCGCACCGCGCAGAGAACCCGCGGATGCGCGGGTGGGTCGTGCTGCTGTGGGCGGCCCTCGCAACGGTCGTCCTCATCGCGATCGGGATCTTCGGCACGCTGCTGGCCTCAGGTCGCATCGACCTCGTGCCGACTCCCACGCCGACGGCGGCGCCCGAGCCCGAGGTGACCCCTGTCGTCGACACGAGCTACCAGGTGCAGATCCTCAACGCGACGCCCGAGGAGGGTCTCGCGACGCAGACCAAGGACATCATCGTGGGCGCCGGATGGGCGCCCGACAGCGTGCTGGCGAGCGGCGCCGGGTCGCAGGACTTCCCCGAGACCACGGTGTTCTACGTCAACCCCGAGGACGAGGCGGCGGCCGCGGGGCTCGCCGGGGTGATCGGCGGGGCCGCCATCGAGCAGAGCGAGGCGTACCAGCCGGTGTCGCCCGAGGTGAAGCAGCTCACCGTCGTGATAGGCCTCGACCGGACGGCCGCGGGCCCGTCTCCGACACCGACCCCGTAGCGGAGCGCCGGTGCGTGTTTCAGACCGGTAAACAGTTGTGTGCGTGCGTGTCAACAAGTGACGAATGCAGGACGCGGCGTGCGTCGGCCTGAATAGCATGAAGCCGAGTACCGCCGGCAACAGGAGATTCGCATGACGCAGGGCACCGTGAAGTGGTTCAACGCCGAGAAGGGATTCGGCTTCATCACCGTCGCCGACGGCGGGGACGTGTTCGTCCACTACTCCAACATCGACATGACCGGGTTCCGCGTCCTCGAAGAGGGCCAGACGGTCGAGTTCACTCTCGGGACGGGGCAGAAGGGTCCGCAGGCCGAGTCCGTGCGCGTCGTCTGAGCGCACCATCATGAGACGGGATGCCGGGAGGCGTCCCGTTTCGGTGCGTTTCGGCATCCCTCCCACGGCTTGCACTCGATAGGGTCGAGTGCCAGAATGATTTAGCACTCGTGATTGTTGAGTGCTAATACCCAAAGCCAACGTTCCGGAGGGACGACACACACATGGCAAAGATCATCGCTTTCGACGAGGAGGCCCGCCGTGGTCTCGAGCGCGGCCTGAACACTCTCGCCGACGCCGTCAAGGTGACGCTCGGCCCGCGCGGTCGCAACGTCGTGCTCGAGAAGAAGTGGGGCGCCCCCACGATCACGAACGACGGCGTCTCGATCGCCAAGGAGATCGAGCTGGACGACCCGTACGAGAAGATCGGCGCGGAGCTCGTCAAGGAGGTCGCCAAGAAGACCGACGACGTCGCCGGTGACGGCACCACGACCGCGACCGTGCTCGCCCAGGCGCTCGTGCGCGAGGGCCTGCGCAACGTCGCGGCCGGCGCGGACCCGATCTCGCTCAAGAAGGGCATCGAGAAGGCCGTCGCCGCCATCACCGCCGAGCTTCTCTCCAGCGCCAAGGAGGTCGAGTCCAAGGAGCAGATCGCTGCGACCGCCTCGATCTCGGCCGCTGACCCCGAGATCGGCGCGCTGATCGCCGAGGCCATCGACAAGGTGGGCAAGGAGGGCGTCGTCACCGTCGAGGAGTCGCAGACCTTCGGCACCGAGCTCGAGCTCACCGAGGGCATGCGCTTCGACAAGGGCTACATCAACCCCTACTTCGTCACGGACCCGGAGCGCCAGGAGGCGGTCTTCGAGGACCCGTACATCCTCATCGCGAACCAGAAGATCTCGAACATCAAGGACCTTCTGCCCGTCGTCGACAAGGTGATCCAGGACGGCAAGGAGCTCGTCATCATCGCCGAGGACGTCGAGGGTGAGGCGCTGGCCACGCTGGTGCTCAACAAGATCCGCGGCATCTTCAAGTCGGTCGCCGTCAAGGCCCCCGGCTTCGGCGACCGCCGCAAGGCGCAGCTGCAGGACATCGCGATCCTCACGGGTGGCCAGGTCATCACCGAGGAGGTCGGTCTCAAGCTCGAGAACGCCACCCTCGACCTGCTCGGCCGTGCGCGCAAGGTCATCGTCACCAAGGACGAGACCACGATCGTCGAGGGCGCCGGCGACGCCGCCGCCATCGAGGGCCGCGTGACCCAGATCCGCCGCGAGATCGACAACACCGACAGCGACTACGACCGCGAGAAGCTCCAGGAGCGTCTCGCCAAGCTCGCCGGCGGCGTCGCCGTCATCAAGGCGGGTGCGGCGACCGAGGTCGAGCTCAAGGAGCGCAAGCACCGCATCGAGGACGCCGTCCGCAACGCGAAGGCGGCCGTCGAGGAGGGCATCGTCCCCGGTGGTGGCGTCGCGCTCATCCAGTCGGGCAAGACGGCGCTGGACGGCCTGCAGCTCACGGGCGACGAGGCGACCGGCGCGAACATCGTGCGCGTCGCGATCGAGGCCCCGCTGAAGCAGATCGCCCTCAACGCCGGTCTCGAGCCGGGTGTCGTCGCCAACAAGGTGGCGGAGCTCCCCGCGGGCCACGGCCTCAACGCCGCCACCGGCGAGTATGGCGACCTGTTCGCGCAGGGCATCATCGACCCGGCCAAGGTGACGCGCTCGGCGCTGCAGAACGCCGCGTCGATCGCCGGCCTGTTCCTCACGACCGAGGCCGTCGTCGCCGACAAGCCCGAGAAGGCCGCGGCTCCGGCCGGCGACCCGACGGGTGGCATGGACTTCTGATCTGAAGTCCGGCGTCGCGTCATAGCGTCACACGAATGGCCCCTCCGCACGGAGGGGCCATTCGTCGTTCCGGGGGTCAGCGGAACAGGCTGGTCGCCGCCAGCTCGGTGTCGGCGTACTGGCGGCCGGCGGCCGACAGCGCGGCGTTGATGCCTGCGAGCGAATCCTCGACCTGGCGCTGCGTGGCCCGCCACTGGTCGACGACCCCGTGGAAGGCGATCGAGGCCGACCCCGTCCACGACGATTGGAGCTGCGTGAGCTGCGCGAGCATCGCGTTCGACTCGGCCTGCAGCCGGTCGATGGTGCCGCGCACGGCGGCGGTGGAGGCGAGGACGGCGTCGCTGTCGACGGAGAACACGGCCATGGGGGCTCCTTGCGCTGCAGGCGGGCGGCCGGATGCCGGAACCCGCGGTGGCTGCAACGCTAAGCGCCGCCCGTACACCGGTTGCGGCATCCGTCGTCATCTGTGCACAGCGGTGCGACGGCCTCGGCTGGGGAGGAGCGTCGGCTCACTCCGAGGCGTCGGCGAGACGCGGGAGCGGCTGCGTCGGGATGTCGAGGTGCTCGGCCGCATCGCGCGCGTCGGCGAGGGGGAGGGCGACGCGGAAGGTGGCGCCGCCACCCGGAGTGTCGACCACCTGCACCGCGCCGTGGAGCGCCTCGACGATCGACGCCACGATCGACAGGCCCAGTCCCGAGCCGCCGGTCTCGCGCGTGCGCGACGTGTCGGCGCGCCAGAAGCGCTGGAAGATCTTGTCCTTGATCTGGTCGGGCACGCCTTCGCCATGGTCGACGATCTCGATCCAGCCCATGCGGTCGCGGGCGTCGACGCCGATGCGCAGCTCGATGGGGGAGTCCTCGGTGGTGAACCGGCGCGCGTTGCCGAGGAGGTTCGCGACGACCTGGCGGACGCGGTTCTCATCGCCGAGCACGACGGGCTGGAGAGCCTCTGTCGCGGACGGGCTCTCGGGCGCCGGGAGCACCGACGGCAGCGCGTCGGGCCGGGCGCCGTCCGGCTGGAGCGCGGGGACGGGCTTGGGCCGCCGCCGGAGCAGTGACAGGGTGGCTCCGGCGCGCGCGATCGCCGACGTGTTCGGCGCGCGACGCTTCGTCTCCGCGCTCTCGGGCGAGGCGTCGTCGCGCGAGGCTTCCGCCGGGGGCTCGTAGACGGTGGTGTCGATGACGGTGACCGGGCGCAGCGGCGCCGTGGCCCGGACATCCATCGCGGCATCCCGCGCCACCGGCCGCAGGTCGACGGGGCCGATGACGACATCGCGCCGCTCGTCGAGGCGCGCCAGGGCCAGGAGGTCCTCGACGAGGAGGCCCATGCGGATCGCCTCCTTCTCGATGCGGTCCATCGATTGCGCGACGTCCTCGTCGCCCCGCACCGCGCCCATGCGGTACAGCTCCGCATACCCCCGCACGGTCACGAGCGGCGTGCGCAGCTCATGGCTCGCGTCGCCGATGAAGCGGCGCATCTGCCGCACCGTCGCGTCGCGCTGCGAGATCGCGGCATCCACGTGGTCGAGCATCGCGTTGATCGCGGTCTTGAGACGCCCGACCTCGGTCGTGGTGGGCTCGATGTCGGTCATGCGCTGGCTGAAGTCGCCGGCGGAGATGGCGTCGGCGGTCGACTCGACAGCTGCGAGGCTGCGGAAGGTGAGCGTCACGAGCCAGCGGGTGAGCACCGCTCCGCCGACCACGATGACGATCGCGAGGATGCTGTAGATGCCGATGTAGTTCGCGATCGTGCGGTTGACGGTGGTGAGCGGCACCGCGACCATCTGCGAGTAGAAGATCCCGGTGTTGGAGAGCTCCTGCACGCTCACCGTGGCGCGGAACTCCGTTTCACCGTCGGCCGACGGCAGCGTGTCGATCTCACCCTCCTTCGGCAGCGCGACATCGAGCGGGAAGCGGTCGGGGAACGTGGGCTGCGTCCCTCCACGGCCTCCCGCGGTCGCCACGAGCTCGCCGTCCTCGGGTTCGTAGACCGCCACGAAGTACTCGGTGGACGGCATGTTGTCGACGCGCTCGACGACGAGGCGCCCGTTCTCGACGCTCAGCTCGAGCAGCGCGCTCGCGGCATCCGTCCCCGCGAGCGCCTTGACCTGCGTGTCGACACCGTCCACGAGGGAGTTGCGCAGGAACGCCGCCGTTCCCACACCGGCGGCGAACAGGCCCACGGCCAGGAGCACGACAGTGACCCCGGTGACCTTCGCGCGCAGACTCGTGCCGCGCCACCACCGGGTGACCGCGTCGGGCTTGTGCGCCAGGTCGCCCCCTCTGCTCGGAACCGCGCTAGGCGGTCTTGCCCGCCTTCAGCATGTAGCCGAAGCCGCGCTTGGTCTGGATGAGCGGCTCCGACGAGTGGGGATCGATCTTACGTCGCAGATATGAGATGTAGCTTTCGACGATGCCGGCGTCGCCGTTGAAGTCGTACTCCCACACGTGGTCGAGGATCTGCGCCTTCGACAGCACGCGGTTGGGGTTGAGCATGAGGTAGCGCAGGAGCTTGAACTCGGTCGGGCTGAGGTCGATCGAGACGTCGCCGACCTGCACGTCATGGGTGTCCTGGTCCATCGTCAGCTCGCCTGCCCGGATGACCGACTCCTCGTCGGCCTGCATGGTGCGGCGCAGGATCGCCTGGATGCGGGCGACGATCTCGTCGAGGCTGAAGGGCTTGGTGACGTAGTCGTCGCCGCCGGCGTTGAGTCCGGTGATCTTGTCCTCGGTCTCGTCCTTGGCGGTGAGGAAGAGGATCGGCGCGGTGTAGCCGGCCCCGCGGAGGCGCTTGGTGACGCTGAACCCGTTCATGTCGGGCAGCATCACATCGAGGATGATGAGGTCGGGCTCCTCTTCGAGGACGGCCGAGATCGTCTGGGCGCCGTTCGAAACGGCCCTGACCTGGAATCCGGCGAATCGCAGGCTCGTGATCAGCAGGTCGCGGATGTTCGGTTCGTCGTCCACGACGAGGATGCGCGGTGCGGTCATGGGCCCATTATGTCGGCGGATCCGCCGGGCTCGCTGGATATCGGCGCCTCGGGCGGGATTTCTTCGCGTCCCGCCGCCCCCACGTGCACGCAGCAGCGCCCGGCGGCGGGTGCGAGGACGGGCGTCCGGGGGTCGCCGGTCGCGGCGCCGATTCCCCGCACCAGCTCGACGTTCGCGCCGCAGATGAGGGCGGTGTGGCGCGTGGCGAGGACGTGGAAGGGGCAGTTCTCGAGCACGAGGTCGCCGGATGCCTCGGCGCGGGGCGCATAGCCGCACGCCGTCAGCGCGGACTCGAGGTCGTCGTGGGCGGCGCCGATCGCGGTGCCGGCGGCGTACGCCTCGGTCGCGAGAGCCTCGCGCACCGGGATCCCCGCCTCGTCGGCACGCAGGGCGGCGGCGGCGAGCACGTCGCCGACGAGTTCGTAGTGGCGCTCGGGGATGCTCACCGACAGGTCGCCGGCCGCTGCGACGTACAGCTTCGCGGGGCGCCCGGCGCCTGGGCCGGTGCGGCCGGAGCGCCGGGCGTACGAGACGGTGAGGACTCCGGCATCCGCGAGCCGGTCGAGGTGGAACGCCGCCGTGGTGCGCGGGATGCCGAGGGCGTCGGCCGCCTCGTCGCGGCCGATGGCCCGTTCGGCGGCGAGGCGATAGAGGCCCCGCCGCACCGGGTCGGCCAGCGCCGCGACGGCGTCCGCGCGCTCGGGGATCAATGCGCTCATGTCGCCGAGTCTAACTCTAAAAACGAAAACCTTGACAAAAGAATGTGCCCGCTCTAGCGTCAGGGCCAGAGGAAGGGAGGCGCGATGGCGACCACGGCCGGCACTGCGGCTCTCCACGCCGTCCCCCACGACGCTCCGTTCGATCGTGAGCGCGCGATCTCGGCGGTCGTCGAGCTTCTCGCGGCGCTCGGGCACGACGCCGACGACGAGGACGACCTGGCCGACACGCCTCGGCGCGTCGCGGATGGGTTCATCGAGCTGCTGAGCCCGGCGCCGTTCGAGATGACGACGTTCCCCAATGACGACGGCTACGACGAGCCGGTGGTCGTGCGGGGCATCCCGTTCGTGTCGCTGTGCCGCCACCATCTGCTGCCGTTCCGCGGCATCGCGACGGTGGGGTACCTTCCGGCCGATCGGATCGTCGGGCTGTCCAAGCTCGCACGCGCCGTCGACCACCACGCCCGAGGACTGCAGGTCCAGGAGGCGCTCACGATGCAGGTGGCGCGCACGCTCGAGTCCGCCCTCGCGCCCCGCGGGGTCGGCGTCGTCATCGAGGCCGAGCACCTGTGCATGTCGGTGCGCGGCGTGCGTGCCGAGGGCGCCACCACGGTGACGGCGGCGTTCCGGGGCGAGCTGGCCCTCGACCCTGCGCTGCAGGCGCGCTTCACGGCGCCCGCTCGTGCGAACTGAACCGCCGTCCACGACAAGAGGAGCGAGCAGCCATGACGCACATGCTGATCATCGGGGGAGGCATGGCCGGCGGCACCGCCGCCGAGGCCCTGCGCGACGAGGGGTTCGACGGCGACATCACCGTCGTCGCGGCGGAGCCCCATCCGCCCTACCAGCGCCCTCCGCTGTCGAAGGGATATCTCGGCGGCGAGGAGAGCCTGGATGCCGTGCACCTGCACCCGTCCGACTGGTACGCCGAGCACGGCATCCGTCTGGTCACCGGTGTCGCGGCGACCGCCCTCCATCCCGCGGAGCACGCCGTGGAGCTGGCGGACGGCGCGACCCTGCGCTACGACGCGGTGCTGCTGGCCACCGGCGCTCAGCCCCGCGTGCTGCCGCTGCCGGGACACGAGCTCGAAGGTGTCATGACGCTGCGGCGCATCGACGACTCCGACGCGCTCGCCGCGGCGCTGCGCGAGGGCGGGAAGCGCCTGGCCGTGATCGGCGCCGGCTGGATCGGCATGGAGGCGGCGGCCACGGCGCGCGGCTTCGGCAACGAGGTCGTGATCCTCGAACGCGACCCGGTGCCGCTGCGCGCGGCCCTCGGCGACGAGATGGGGGAGGTGTTCCGCGCGCTCCACCTCGAGCACGGCGTCGACCTGCGCACGTCCGTCGGGGTCGAGCGGATCGTGGGCGACGACCGTGCGCGGGGCGTGGTGGTCGACGGTGAGACTCTCGACGCCGACCTCGTGCTGATCGGCGTCGGCGCCGTTCCCGACACCGCGCTCGCCGAGAGCGGGGGGCTCGAGCTCTTGAACGGGATCCTCACCGACGCGGCCCTGCGCACCAGCGCACCGGACGTCTATTCGGCCGGCGACGCCGCGAACCCGTTCCACCCCGTGTTGCAGCGGCACCTGCGCAGCGAGCACTGGGCGAACGCGCTGAATGCCGGCAAGGTCGCTGCGCGCTCGATGCTGCGGCTCCCGGCCGCGCTCTCGGACATCCCGTACTTCTACACCGACCAATACGACCTCGGCATGGAGCTGTCGGGCTACGCCCCGCTCATGACGGATGCCGAGGTCGTGGTCCGCGGCGACCGCGAGGCCCGTGAGTTCATCGCCTTCTGGGTCGACGACGGCCGCGTCGTGGCGGGCATGAACGTCAACGTGTGGGATGTGAACGAAGCCGTGCAGGCGCTCATCCGGTCGGGCGAGCGCATCGACCTCGAGCGGCTGCGTGATCCCGGGGCGCCCCTGGAGAACCTGCTGTCGTGACGATGCCGGCCACCGTGCTCGAGCTGCCCCGCGGCGCCCTCGACCTCACGCGGCACCTGGCCGTCATGGCCATCGTCAACCGCACGCCCGACTCCTTCTACGACCGCGGTGCGACGTTCGCGCTCGATGCGGCGGTGGCGGCAGGCGTGGCCGCCGTCGAGGCGGGGGCCGACATCGTGGATGTCGGGGGCGTGAAGTTCGCGCCGGGACCGCCGATTTCCGTCGAGGAGGAGATCGCCCGTGTCGTGCCCGTCGTGCGTGAGCTCGCCCCGCTCACGCGCGTGAGCGTCGACACGTTCGAGCCCGAGGTGGCGCGCGCGGCGATCGCCGCCGGCGCCGCGATCGTGAACGACACGACGGGTCTGCGCGACCCGCGCATGGCAGGCGTCATCGCGGACGGGGGCGCCGGCGTCGTGATCGCCCACAGCCTCGCGGCGCCGCGGACGCAGCACCCGCTTCCTCGGTACGACGACGTGATCGGCGATGTCGCAGGGTTCCTTCGCGAGCGGCGCGACGTGGCGCTCGAGCGCGGCGTTCCGGCCTCGCGCATCGTCCTCGACCCCGGGCACGACCTCAACAAGAGCACGCGCCAGTCGCTCGAGCTGACGCGGCGGCTCGGCGAGCTCGCCGGCCTCGGATCGCCGCTGCTCGTCGCACTGTCGAACAAGGACTTCGTCGGAGAGACCCTCGATCGCCCCCGGGACGAGCGGCTCGCGGGGTCGCTCGCCGCAGCGGTGTACTGCGCGCTGCACGGCGCGCGCGTCGTGCGCGCGCACAACGTCCGTGAGACGGTCGACGCGCTGCACATGGTCGAGGCGATCCTCGGATGGCGTGAGCCGGCGTACGAGATGCACAACACCAGACCCGAGGGGAACCACTGATGCCCACGCGCGAGGAGCTGTTGGCGGCGTACGCGCTGCCCGACCGCGCACACACCCGTGTGCGCATGAACTTCGTCGAGAGCGCCGACGGGGCCGTCACGCTCGGCGGCCGCAGCGGTGCCCTTGGCGGCGAGACGGACCGCGCGCTCATGCAGGTGCTGCGTACCATGGCCGACGTCGTGCTCGTGGGGGCGGGGACGGTGCGCGCCGAGGGGTACGGCGGGATCCGTGTCGGCGGTGCGGGCGTGGCATGGCGCCGCGACCACGGACTCGCCGACCAGCCGGTGCTCGCGATCGTGAGCGGCGGCCTGCGGCTCGAGCCGACCGACGACGTGTTCAGGAAGGCCGTCACGCCGCCGGTGGTCGTGACGACGGATGCCGCCGCCCGTGCCCGCGGCGGGCTCTTGGCACCCGTGGCCGAGGTGCTGGCGCGCGGCGAGGGATCCGTCGACGAGCCCGCCATGCTCGAGGAGTTCGCGCGGCGCGGCTGGAGTCAGGTGCTGTGCGAGGGCGGGCCGCACCTGTTCGGGTCGCTGCTGAAAGCGGGCGTGGTGGACGAGGTCTGCGTGACGCTGGCGCCGCGGTTCGTCGGAGGCGACGCCGGCCGCATCGTGCAGGGTGCGCGCGAGTCGGACCGCCGCTTCGCGCTCGCCGGGGTCCTGACCGACGATGAAGGGTTCGCCTTCCTGCGCTACGTCCGGGAGAACCGTCACTCCGCCTGAACGCGGCGTCAGGTCCCCGCGCGCGCCGGAATCCTCGACCTCTCCGGTCTCAACGGCGGATCGCGGCGGCGTCGTGGTCCGGCGGAGCGGCCCGCGAGGCTACGCCGCGAGGCAGCCGCGGATGGCGACGGCCACGCTCTCGCGCACCGGCGCGCCGGGGTCGACGCTCAATCGGTGCAGGACGATGCCGTCGCTGAACGCCATGAACGCGTGGAGAGCGACGTCGGGATGCTTCGCGCCCAGCGTCACGAGCAGCTGGCGTGACCACGCCTGCATGCCTTCGCGCTGTGCCCGCAGCGGCGCGAACAGCTCGGGGTCGGACGCCGCCTCCAGGAACAGCGCGTACCGCGCGCGCGTGCGCACCGCGTGGGGACCGGTCAGAAGCTCGACCGCCGAGCTGAAGACGTCGATGAACCCCTCGAGGTCGTCGAAACGCTGCGTCAGGACAGGCCCCAGGTCGCGCGTCTCCTGCTCGGCGATCCACTGACTCACGCCCGAAAGCAGCGCGGTGCGGGTGCGGAACCAGTTCGAGGTCGACCCCTTCGGCAATCCCGCCCGTTCGTCGACCCGGGCGTGCGTGAGCGCCCGGATGCCCTGCTCGCCGACGAGCGCGACCGCGGCGTCGAGGGCGCGTTCGCGAGTCGTCGTCACCCGGAGAGCGTAGCAGTCACACTATGATCGTAGTGACAGAATACTATGAACGTAGTACCCTCGGGGCCATGACCGAGACCACCGGCATCCGCTCGCGTACGGTCACCGCGAACGGGTTGCGCATGCACGTGACCGAGGAGGGCGCCGGTGCCCCGGTGCTGCTGCTTCACGGCTTTCCCGAGAGCTCCCGCGAGTGGGCGCGGGTCATGGCGACGCTCGCGCCGCGCGCACACCTGCTCGCGCCGGACCTTCGTGGCGCGGGACGCACCGACGCGCCTCCGGCGGGGTACGACACGGCGACGGTGGCGCGCGACATCATCGCGCTCCTGGACGGACTGGGCCTCGAGCGGGTCGACCTGGTGGCGCACGACTGGAGCGCGCTCGTGGGGTTCGACATGTGCCTGGAGCATCCCGATCGCATCCGCAGGTACGTCGCGATCGCCGTCCCCGCCCCTTACATCCGCATGAACCGCGCGCTCATGGCCGCGATGATGAAGGCGATGCCGCACCTGTGGTTCCAGTGGGCCATCGCCACTCCTGGGCTCGGGCCGGCGCTGCTGTCACGCGGACGGCAGCGCCTCGCGCACTGGCTGCTCCGCGGGTTCGAACGTCGACCCATGGATGATGCGGATGTCGCGGCCTACGTCGAGGCGCTGCGCGACCCCGCACGCGCGAAGGCGGCTTCCAAGCTGTACCGCGGTCTCATCCTCCCTGGCTTCATGAAGGCGGTGCGGGGTGCGTACCTGGGCCGCGTGCTGCACACGCCGACGCTCGTGCTGTTCGGCGCGGATGACGCGCTGCTGCCGAAGGACGCGCTGGAGGTCAGCGCGGAAGACGCGCCTCACACGACCGTGGAGTTCGTCCCCGGCGGAGCGCACTTCCTCGTCGACGACAATCCCGACGAGGTCGCGCGGCGCATCGCCCGGTTCCTCCTCGAGTGACGGTCGCACGTCAGGCCGCGAGGGAGTGGGCGTCCAAGATCGTGTAGGCGTACCCCTGCTCGGCGAGGAAGCGCTGGCGGTTCTGGGCGAAGTCCTGGTCGACGGTGTCGCGGGCGATGAGCGTGTAGAAGCTCGCGGTGTGATTCGACTGCTTGGGTCGCAGCAGGCGTCCGAGCCGCTGCGCTTCCTCCTGGCGTGAGCCGAACGATCCCGAGACCTGGATGGCGACGGATGCCTCGGGCAGATCGATCGAGAAGTTCGCGACCTTCGACACCACGAGCACCGAGATCTCGCCCACGCGGAACGCCTGGTAGAGCTCCTCGCGCTCGTCGACGGGCGTCTGGCCCGTGATCTTCGGCGCGTTCAGGGCCTCGGCGAGCACGTCGATCTGGTCGAGGTACTGGCCGATGATGAGGATCCGCTCGCCCTCATGCCTCTCGACGAGGCGGCGCACCACGCCGATCTTCGCGGGTGCGGTCGCCGCGAGCCGGTACCGCTCGTCGTCGGCGGCCGCGGCGTACTCGAGGCGGTCGCCCGCCGGGAGGTCCACGCGCACCTCGTAGCAGACGGCCGGCGAGATGAAGCCCTGCGCCTCGATCTCCTTCCACGGCGCGTCGAACCGCTTGGGCCCGATGAGGCTGAACACGTCGCCCTCGCGGCCGTCCTCGCGCACCAGGGTCGCGGTGAGCCCGAGACGGCGCCGCGCCTGCAGGTCGGCGGTGAGCTTGAACACCGGCGCCGGCAGCAGGTGCACCTCGTCATACACGATGAGGCCCCAGTCCAGAGCGTCGAGCAGCGCCAGGTGCGCGTACTCGCCCTTCCGCTTCGCCGTGAGGATCTGATACGTCGCGATGGTGACCGGCTTGATCTCCTTGGCCTGGCCGGAGTACTCGCCGATCTCCTCAGGGGTGAGCGACGTGCGCTTGAGCAGCTCGTCGCGCCACTGCCGGGCGCTCACGGTGTTCGTGACGAGGATGAGGGTCGTCGTCTTGGTCTCGGCCATCGCCCCCGCACCGACGAGCGTCTTGCCCGCGCCGCACGGCAGCACGACGACGCCTGAGCCGCCCTCGGTGAAGGTCTCGACGGCCTGGCGCTGGTACGGACGCAGGTGCCACCCGTTCTCGGCGAGGTCGATCGGGTGCGGTGTGCCCGGCGTGTAGCCGGCGAGGTCCTCGGCCGGCCAGCCGATCTTCAGCAGCTCCTGCTTGATGTGGCCGCGGGCCCAGGCGTCGACCACGAAGACACCGGGGGAGGGGTGGCCCACGAGGAGGGGCTGGATGCGCTTGTTCTTCGACACCTCGGCCAGCACCGCGGCATCCGTCGACCGCAGGATCAGCTCGCCGTCCTCGTTCCGCTCGATGACCAGGCGTCCGTATCGGCCGACGGTCTCGGCGATGTCGATCGACACCGAGGGCGGCACCGGGAACCGCGACCAGCGCTCGAGGGTGGCGAGCATGTCGTCGGCGTCGTGCCCGGCCGCGCGCGCGTTCCACAATCCCAGCCGCGTGATGCGGTACGTGTGGATGTGCTCGGGCGCGCGCTCCAGCTCGGCGAAGATCGCGAGCTCGTGGCGCGCGCTCTCGGCGTCGGGATGCGCGACCTCGAGCAGCACGGTGCGATCGCTCTGGACGATGAGGGGGCCGTCAGCCATAACGTGCCAGTCTACCGGGGGTGCCGGCGGTCCGGCGCCGTCGTCCGGACGGCGTCACCCGGCGTGCACGCTCACGATGCTCGAGACGGGCAGCGTGCGCTCGATGTCGGCGGCGCGGTCGCGGCCGCGCAGGCGCCCGCCGCCGAGGCCGGACGCCTCGAGCGTGAACGAACGCTCCGTGCCGTCGGGCATTCGCACCACCACGACGATCTCGGAGCGTGCGCGCACGGCCTGCTCGAGCTCTCGCTCGAGCCAGCCGGACTCTCCCTCGGTGCCGTGACCGCTGCGCAGCGTCGCGAGCAGGCGCGCGTACGTCTCGATGGGAGTGGCGGTCGGCTCGGAGACGGCCGCGGTGGTGCGGCGGTGCACCGACTCTGGTGCTCCCGACTCGTCGAGCGCGACGACGGGGTAGCGCGCGTCCGCGAGCGACCAGTACACGGCGTCGCGGGTGACGCGCGAGACGAGGTCGTGCCCGTCGGCCAGGAGCCCGAGCGGTCGCAGCGCCTGGTCGATGGCGATGGCGTCGAGCAGGCTCGCGTCGGGGCTCTCCACCCGGGTGCGCCCGGTGGCGCTGTCGCTGCGCACGCGCACCAGTCCGTGCCGGGCGGCCGTGCTCTCGATGAGGTACTCGAGGGGCTGCGGGATGCCGGTGAGGGACAGCGCCGACAGGAACTCGCGCACCGACGCCGCCGTCTCGCCCTCCGTCATGCCGGCACCGAGCGAGGCGGCGGTGAAGCGGTAGGTGGATGCCTGTGCCCGCGACTCGCGCACCGCCAGCGAACGCAGCCGCAGGTCGAGCGCGGGCGCGAGCGGACCGGGCGCGATCGCGGTGAGGTCGGCCTGCAGATAGACCCGGTCGATCTCGGTGGGAAGATACGGCGCCATGGTCGCGGCATCCGCCGTGTCACCCGCGCGGAGCGCCGCCGTCCAGGCGAACTCGGCGTCATCGTCGCCGAACAGACCCCACAGCACGCCGATACGCCGAAGGCGCGCCGCGCGCATGGGCCACTCGTCGTCGAGGGGGTACGCGTCAGCCCAGGTCGAGGGTGCGGCGAACCCGCCTTCGGAGGTGCGGATGCCGCTGGGCAGGGCCGCCCGGAACCCCTCGGCGATCACGGCCCACCGCCGCGGTGTCGAGGTCTCGAGCCACGACTCGCCCGCGCTCGTGACGACCCACTCGCGGTCGTGCGCGACGGCCAGCCCGGCGGCGGCTCCGGACGACAGCAGGTCTTCGAGATCGTCGACCGCCGCGATCGCGCCGGCCTCGGCGAGACGGCGGCGGTCCACGGCGCTGACGGAACCCGCACCGGTGCGCGCGAGCGGGCTGTGCAGGCACGTGAGCAGCACGTCGGCGAGCGACCCCGCGGTCGTGAACGCGCGCTCGGCGGCCGCAGCGGCCTCCACCGGAGCGGCGGCACGCGGGGCGGAGGGGGCGCCGGCGGCAGGCACGAACGCCTCCGGGCGGGCGGTCGCCGTGAGCGCGATCCGGTCGGCCACGGCGCCGAACGGCCGACCGTCGTCATCGACGAGCCCGAGCCTCATCGCAGGCCCGTCCGGCGTCGCCGCGCCGACGGCGAGGGCGGCGAGCTCGCGGCGCTCGAGCCGCGTCAGCGCCCGATCGAGCGACGACGGATCGAGCAGACCCTCGGCCGCATCGAAGAAGTCATGCCACCCGGCCTGCGGAGAGACGCCGCGGGCCGCGAGCGTCTCGGCGAGCGCGGCATCGCCGCGAGCGGCGAGCCACGTCGCGAGGGCGCGCGCGTCGGAGACCAAGCGGTTCAGCCCCCGCGGTTGGCCCGCGCCCTTCGCGCGAAGCTCATGATCAGCACCGTGAGCATGAGGACGAACGCCACGATCGGCGCGATGTAGACGAGCACGCCGATGAAGACCCAGATGCCGGTCTGCATGTCGGCGCCCGACGCGGTGCCGATCATGATCGCGAAGAAGCACACGATCGAGAGCACGAGCAGGCCCAGCGACATGAAAGCGAGGATGCGATCGATGCGGCGGACCGGTACATCGCCGGAGGTGTTCGTGCTCATCCGCTCCAGCCTACTCGCCGGTCGCCGCCTGGCGCCGCGCAGGTGCGGCTCGGCGGCGTGCGGGGTGCGGCGTGACGGTAGGCTACTGGCGTGGGGACGGACGATGTCTCCGCGTTCGTCATGCTCTGTTTCGCCCGCGATGATTCGCGCGGCGCCGTTTTCAGCGAGGTTCCGATGCCCACCGGCAAGGTCAGGTTCTACGACGAGGAGAAGGGGTTCGGCTTCATCACCTCCGATGAAGGCCAGGACGTCTTCCTGCACGCCACCGCCCTGCCCGCCGGCACACCCCCGCCCAAGGCGGGCACGCGGCTCGAGTTCGGCATCGCGGAGGGCAAGCGCGGCCCGCAGGCGCTGTCGGTCCGCGTCCTCGAGGCGCCGGTGAGTCTCGCGAAGCGCTCCCGCAAGCCCGCCGACGACATGGCGATCATCGTCGAGGACCTCGTGAAGCTGCTCGACGGCATCGGCGGCGACCTGCGCCGCGGCCGCTACCCCAGCGGCTCGCACGCCAAGAAGGTCGCCGCGGTGCTGCGCAAGGTGGCCGATGAACTCGACGCCTGATCCCGCCGAGTCCGGCGAGGACGTCGACGTGCCCGAGGCCGTCGGCGAGGTGGCGCCTGAGGTGCTGCCCGACCCCGCGCTGCTCGAGGCGCACGACCTCGCGCTCGCGGCACTGCGCGAGATCACGCCGGAGTCGACGATCGGCAACCCCGCGGGATATCGGGTGGAGGCGGACGGCGTGGTGTCGCTGCGCTTCGCCAACCGCCTCGCCGGCTACCCCGGCTGGTATTGGACCGTGAGCCTCGCTCGCGTCGAGGGCGCTGAGCCGACCGTCCTCGAGGTCGAGCTGCTGCCGGGCGACGGCGCGCTGCTGGCGCCCGACTGGGTGCCGTGGGCGGTCCGGCTGGCCGAGTATCACGCGGCGCAGGCGGCCCTCGCAGAGGCCGCGCGCTCCACCGCCGAGGGCGACGAGGACGCCGTCGACGTTCTCGACGCCGAGGACGATCTCGATGACGTCGACGACCTCGACGCCGCCGATTTCGACGACGACGGCTCGCCGATCCTGCACGCCGGCGACGTCGACGGCGTCGACATCGACGAGCTCGACGGAGCATCTGACGACGAGGATCTCGACGACGACGCGGACGACGATTCGGACGACGACGATCTCGACGACGAAGAAGACGACGACGACCTCGACGAAGAAGACGACGACCTCGACTTCGACGAAGACGATGACGACGACGAAGACGACTCCGACGACGAAGAAGACGACTCCGACGACGAAGAAGACGACTCCGACGACGACTCCGACGACGAAGAAGACGACTGACGCGTCCGCCGGGACCGCGCCGCGCTGAGCCGCTCAGCCGCGCTCGGCGGCGGCTCCGGGGGCTCCCACGACGGACGGTGCGGCTGCGGGGACCACGAAGCGCGCGCTCAGCAGCGCGTCGTCGCGTGAGGACGGTCCCACGAGCAGCTCGAACTCGCCGGGCTCGACGACGCGGCGGCCCGCGGCATCCACGATCGTGCAGTCCGCGATGGGGAGCGTCACCTCGACCTCCGCGGTCTCGCCCGGCTGCACGTCGACGTGCCGGTACGCCTTGAGCTCCTTGTCGGCCCAGCTGACCGACGTCACGCTGTCGCGCACGTACACCTGCACGACCTCGTGCGCCGGTCGTCTGCCGGTGTTGCGCACCGACACCCGGGCACGCACGACGTCATCCTCGTCGAGCACGTCGTCGACGAGTTCCAGGCCGGTGTACTCGACGGTCGAGTAACTCAGCCCCTCGCCGAAGGCGAATGCGGGACTCTGCGTGAGGTCGGCGTACCTGTCGCCGTGCTGTCCGCGGATCTGGTTGTAGTAGACCGGCAGCTGGCCCGCGTGCCGTGCGAACGAGATCGGAAGACGCCCGACCGGCTCGATGAGGCCCAGCAGCAGCTCCGCGATGGCCTGCCCGCCGCGCATGCCGGGGTTGGCCGCCCACACGAGGGCTGCGGCATCCGTCACCGCATGCGGCAGCACGTGCGGCTTCGACGCGAGCAGCACGACGATCATCGGCTTGCCGGTCGCCGCCAGCGCCTCGAGGAGAGCCCGCTGGCCCCCGAGGAGCTCGAGCGTCGCGGTCGAACGGCCCTCGCCGACGACCTCGATGCGGTCGCCCACGACGGCCACGACGTAGTCCGCCCGCTCGGCCGCCGCGACGGCCTCGCCGATCAGGGCGGCGTCGGGCGGTGCCGGCACGACCACCTGCGGTCGCGGCTGGCCGTCGGGGAAGAACGCGCCGGCCGGGTCCGGTTCGAGGGTCAGGATGCCGGCGCCCCGCGCGTGCTCGATGGTCCAGTCCGCCGGAGCATGGGCGCGCAGGCCGTCGAGCACCGTCGTGATCATCGCGCGCGGGTGACCGTCGGGCATCCAGTCCACCTGTCCCGACGACCCGGCCCAGTCGCCGAGCTGCGTCTGCGCGTCGTCGGCGAGCGGACCGACGACGGCGACCCGCCGCGGACCGGTGGCGGCGGGAAGCGCACGGCCCGCGGCATCCGGGACCAGACCTCCCGCCAGCGGGAGCGTGCCGTCGTTGCGCAGCAGCACCAGCGAGCGCCGTGCCGTCTCGAGATTCAATCGGGTGTGACCGGGCGCCGCGACCTGCTCGCGGATGCGTGCCGCGTCGGGCAGGCGCGGGTCCTCGAAGAGCCCGAGCTCGAACTTCAGCAGCAGGATGCGCGTCACCGCGCGGTCCAGCGCCTCCTCGGTCACGAGCCCCTGCTCGAGCGCTTCACGGGCACCGTCGAAGAAGCCCGGCGTGGTCATCACCATGTCGTTGCCGGCGGCGACCGCGGCCGCGGCGGCATGGGCGTAGTCGGGCTGCACGCGCTGCTCCCACACCATGCGCCCGACGTTGTCCCAGTCCGTGATGAGCGTGCCGGTGTATCCCCACTCGCCGCGCAGCACGTCGTTCAGGAGCCAGTCGTTGACCGTGATCGGCACGCCGTCGATGGACTGGTAGCCGAGCATGAAGGTGCGGCAACCCTCCTTCGCCACGCGTTCGAACGGAGGCAGGAACCACGAGCGGAGCTTGCGCTGCGACATGTCGGCCTCGCTCGCGTCGCGGCCGCCCTGCGTCTCGGAGTAGCCGGCGAAGTGCTTCGCGGTCGCGAGGATCGCGGTCGGATCGTCGGGCCCGGCACCCTGATAGCCGCGCACCATCGCGGAGGCCAGCTCGCCGATGAGGAACGGATCCTCGCCGAACGTCTCGTCCACGCGCCCCCAGCGCAGGTCGCGCGCGATGCACAGCACGGGCGAGAACGTCCAGTGGATGCCGGTGGCCGACACCTCGACCGCGGTGGTTCGGGCCACGCGCTCGACGAGGTCGGCATCCCAGGATGCGGCCATGCCGAGCTGCGTCGGGAACACCGTGGCGCCCTCCCAGAACGCGTGGCCGTGGATGCAGTCCTCGGCGACGAGCAGGGGGATGCCGAGCCGCGTCTGCAGCGTCAGCTCACGGGCGTGCAGCACCCGCTCGGGTGACGCGTGCAGGATCGAGCCCGCATGCATGCGCAGCACCTGCTCCTCGAGGTCGTCGCGCGCGTCGAGCTGCAGCATCTGGCCGATCTTCTCCTCGACCGTCATGCGGCCGAGGAGGTCGGCGATCCTGTCGGCGACGGACAGCGACGGATCGAGGTAGGGGAGGGTGGGGGTCACGCGTTCTCCTGGGTCTTCGCGTTCGTGCGCACGGCCGTGACGGTGTCGTTCACGTTCATGCCCTTCTTCTTCATCGCGCGGGCGCGCTCGCCGGCGGACCGCAGACGCGGGTTGACGTACTCGTCGATGCCGAAGTTGATGAGTGACAGCGCGACGCCGATCGCGGCGATGCACAGGCCCGGAGGCAGGAACCACCACCACTGACCCTGGCGGAACGCGCCCTGGGCGCTCGCCCAGTTGAGGATCGTGCCCCAGTTGTACGTGGTGACCGGGATGATGCCGATGTACGACAGGGTGGTGAGGCCGATGATCGCCGCCGTCACCGTGCCGACGAAGCTCGCGGCGATGAGTGCCATGAGGTTCGGGAGCATCTCGACGGTGATGATGCGGTGCAGCGGCTCGCCGTTGGCACGCGCGGCCAGCACGAAGTCGCGGCTGCGCAGAGACATCGTCTGCGCGCGGAGCACGCGCGCGCCCCACGCCCACCCGATGAGGCCCAGCACTCCCGCGACCAGGATGAGGGGCGGGTCCTCGAACATCGACGCCACGATGATGATGAGCGGGATGCCGGGGATCACGAGGAACACGTTGGTGAGCGCCGACAGACCCTCGCTGCGCCACCCACGGAGGTAGCCCGACGTGACGCCGACGACGATGGCGAGGACCGTGGCGATGATCGCCGCGAGGAAGCCCACCACGATGACGCCGCGGGTGCCGTGGATGACCTGGCTCAGCACGTCCTCGCCGATGTGGGTGGTGCCCAGCCAGTGCGCGGCCGACGGCGGCTGGAAGCGCGCCGTGTTGTCGACCTTCGTCGGCGAGTAGGGGGCGAGCACGTCGGCGAGGATCGCGACGAGCACGAAGAACCCGAGGATCGACAGGCCCGCGATCGACTTCCTGTTGCCGAACATCGCGAACGCAGAGCCCAGCTTCGACCAGAAGCCCGGCTTCTTGGGCGCGCCCGTTCCGCCGGACGGGCCGGTGCCCCGGATCGTGGCGGTCGCGGGCGTGTTCGCGGAGCGCTGCGCCGTGCTGTCGGTGACGATCGTGTCCATGCTCAGGCCTCCGTCTGGCGCGTGCGCGGGTCGAGGAATGCGTAGGCGATGTCGGCCAGGAGGTTCGCCACGAGGACCGAGATCGTGAGCACGAGGAACACGCCCTGCATGAGCGCGTAGTCCTTCGCGTTGGTGGCGTCGAGCAGCAGCTTGCCGACGCCGGGGTAGCTGAACACCACCTCCATCACGATCGTGCCGCCGACGATGAATCCGAGCGCCAGCGCGAAGCTCTGGATCTGCGGCAGCACGGCGTTGCGCGCGGCGTAGCGCCAGAGGACGCGGCGGTTCGGCATGCCCTTGGCCTGCGCGACCATGACGTAGTCCTCGTCGAGCACCGTGAGCATCATGTTGCGCATGCCGAGCATCCAGCCGCCGAGCGACGCGATGATGATCGTCGCCGCAGGCAGGAAGCCGTGGTGGATGACGTCTCCCACGAACTCCCACGACCACTCCGGGGTCACCCCGACGCCGTAGGCCTTGCCGATCGGGAACCAGCCCAGCGTCACCGAGAAGACCGAGATGGCGACCAGGCCGAGCCAGAAGTAGGGGATCGTGCTGAGGAAGGTGGTGATCGGGATGAGGGCGTCGAGCCGGCTGCCGCGGCGCCAGCCGACGATCGCGCCGCCGATGGTGCCGATCGCGAACGCGACGAGCGTCGCGAAGCCGACGAGGCCCACCGTCCAGATCAGCGACTGGCCGACCACCTCGGTCACCGGCCGCATGCCGTGCAGCAGCGAGATCCCGAGGTCGCCGCGAAGGAGCAGGCTCCAGTAGTCGAGGTACTGCTGCCACAGCGACGTGTCGGTGTCGAGCCCCAGCAGCGCGCGCAGCGCCTCGGCAGCCTCGGGCGTCACGTTGCGGTTGCGGGCGAGATACGCCGTCACCGCGTCGCCCTTCATCAGTCGCGGCAGGAAGAAGTTGATCGTGATCGCGGCCCAGAGGGTGAACAGATAGAACAGGGCGCGGTTGCCGAGGAAGCGCCACGGGATGCGCACGCGGGCCTTGACGACGCCGGTCGCCGTCGTGCCCGCCTCGACCGCGTCGAAGTCGGGGGCCGGGAGCTGGGGAGCGACAGCGCTCACTTCTCACCTCCGAGGATGCCTGCTGCGTGCGCGAAGTAGGTGTCCGGATCGGGCGATGCGGCGCGCAGCTCTTGGGTGTACGGGTTCTGAGGATGCAGGATCACGTCGTCGGCGGGACCGCGTTCGACGACCCGCCCCTGATTGAGCACGAGGATCTCGTCGCTGAAGTGCCGGGCCGTGGCGAGGTCGTGCGTGATGTACAGCACGCCCAGTCCCTCGTCGCGCTGGAGTTCTGCGAGCAGGTTGAGCACCCCGAGGCGGATCGACACGTCGAGCATCGAGACGGGCTCGTCGGCGACGAGCAGGTTGGGGCGCGATGCCAGCGCCCGGGCGATCGCGACGCGCTGGCGCTGACCGCCTGAGAGCTCGTGCGGCCGGCGGTCGATCACCGCGTCGGCGTCGAGGCGGACCCGGTTCAGCAGGCGGCGCACTTCGTCGTCGAGCTGGTCCTTCGGCACGACGCGGTCGAGCTGGAGCGGCCGCTGGATCGCGTAGCGGATGGAGTGGTACGGGTTGAGCGACGCGAACGGGTCCTGGAAGACCATGCGCAGCTGCTGGCGGTACGCGCGAAGGCCCTTGCCGCGGCGGGGGATCGGCTCGCCGTCGAGACGGACCTCGCCGCTCGTGGGCCACTCGAGCTGCGTGAGGATCTTCGCGATTGTCGACTTGCCGCTGCCGGACTGGCCGACGAGGCCGATCGTCTGGCCGGAGCGGAGCGTGAAGCTCACATCGTCGAGGGCCTTGATCTGGCCGGCACCCCGCAGGGAGTACACCTTGGTGACGGCGTCGAATTCGAGGACGGTCATCGGTGGACCACCCCCCTCGCTCCGGTGAGTCGTGGGAACGAGGCGAGGAGCGTGCGCGTGTAGTCGCTCCGCGGGTCGGTCCAGATGCGCTCTGCGGTGTCGAGCTCGATGATCTCGCCCTCGCGCATGATCGCGATGCGGTCGCTGATCTCGAGCAGGAGCGGAAGGTCGTGGGTGATGAAGATCACCGAGAACCCGAACTCGCGACGCAGGTGCGAGATCTGGCGGAGGATCTCGCGCTGCACGAGCACATCGAGGGCGGTGGTGGGCTCGTCCATCACCATGAGCTGCGGCCGGAGGGCGAGCGCCATGGCGATCATGACGCGCTGACGCATGCCGCCCGACAGCTCGTGCGGATAGGTGCGGGAGCGCTGCGCGCCGACCTTGACGAGCTCGAGCAGCTCGGCGACGGCGGCACGCCGTTGCGGGCGCGAGAGGTCGGGGCGGTGGACCTCGAAGACGTCCTCGAGCTGAGAGCCGATCGTGGCGACCGGATTGAGCGAGTTCATCGCGCCCTGGAACACCATCGAGATCTTGTCCCAGCGGAAGCGACGCATCTCCTCGGCCTCGAGGCCGTTGAGGTCGACGTCCTCGCCGGACGCGTCGTGGAAGACGACCGAACCGGTCGTGATCACGGCCGGCGGCTTGAGCAGGCGCTGGATGCCGTAGGCGAGCGTGGTCTTGCCGCACCCGGACTCGCCGGCGAGTCCGAGGATCTCGCCGCGCTCGAGCTCGAGGGTGACGTTCCTGACCGCGCGGACGGGGGGATCGACGTCGTAGACGATGGAGAGGTCGTGGACGGAGAGCAGCGGATCTCTCATCGGTGCTGGTTCGCTTTCGTGAGGACGATGTGCGGGCGGGACGGATGCCGCAGCAACTGTGCTGATGCGGGCGGGACGGATGCCGCAGCATCCGTCCCGCCTGCGGTGCGTCAATCGGCGGGCTGCAGCTTCGTGAGGATCTGCACGATCGCGGGCTGGGTCGGATCGGCGGACGCGTACTGGTCCTCCTCCGACGGCCATCCGACGTAGTTGCGGGTGTTGAACTCGCCCAGGAGCGGGTGCGCTCCGAGGGGGATCGCCGGCACGTTCTCGACGAAGGCCGTCTGCATCACCTCGAGCGCGGCCTGGCGGTCGGCGTCCGACGACGCGTTCGCGTAGGTGTTCAGCGCGTCTGTGACCACGGGATCGTCGAAGCGGCCGAAGTTGAACGCCGCCTTGCCGTCGACGATCCACTTCGGGTCCATCGTCGACGTGTACAGGCCGTACGCGTTGCCGGTGTCCTCGAGCCAGTGGATGATCGCCTGGAAGGTGCCCTCCTGGCGAGCCGCGTCCCAGCCGCCCCAGTCCGGCTGGTCGATCTTGACGTCGATGCCGAGGCCCTCCTTGAGCTCCTCGGCGATGAGCGCCTGCTCGGTGTTCCAGTCGCTCCAGCCCGCGGGCACGGAGATCGAGAACGTGACCGCCTCGCCGTCAGGGTCGATGAGCGTCTCGCCGTCCCACGTGTAGCCGGCGTCGGTGAGGATCTGACGGGCCTTGTCGATGTCGACCGAGTAGTTCTGCCCGGCATAGGCGGGGATGACCTCGTCCTCCAGCAGCGCGCCGAGTCCGGTCACGCTCCACACCGCCTCGCTCGCGCCCTCACGGGCGATGTCGACGTAGGCCTGTCGGTCGATCGTCCAGGCGAGGGCCTGGCGCAGCGCCGGGTCGTTGAACGGCTTGGTCTGCAGGTTCATGAAGAGCGTTCCCGCTCCCGCGGTGGGGGAGACGAGGAACTGGTTGTCGGGGTCGGCCGACAGGTAGCTGTCCTCGATCTGCGGGATGAAGGCCTGCGCCCAGTCCGCCTCGCCGGTCGCGAGCGCCGTCGTGAGGGCCGCGTTGTCGCCGTACGAGACGTAGTGCAGCTCGGGAACGGCAAGCTCTCCGCCCCAGTAGTCGGGGTTCGCCGTGAGGGTGACGGACTCGGTCGTCCAGGAGTCGAGCACGTACGGGCCGGTGCCGACGACCTGGCCCTCGCCCGTGAGCGGGTCGGTGTTGGGGTCTTCGATGTCCTTCCAGATGTGCTCGGGCACGATCTGGAAGTGCAGCACGCGAGCCTGCTGCGTGTACTTCGAGCTGTTGAAGTCGATGGTGACGGTGTCGCCGTCGACGCTCACGCTCTTGAGGTCCAGCGCGTTCGTGTCGTTGAGCTTGCCGTCGAGCACCTGGTTGAACGAGAACGCGATGTCATCGGCGGTGAAGTCCTCGCCGTCGCTCCATTTGACGCCGCTGCGGGCGACGGCGGTGAGCTGCGTGTAGTCGTCGTTCCACGTCACGGACTCGGCCAGCCACGGCGTTGTGCCGAGGTCGCCGGTCGGGTTGACGAGTGCGAGCGACTCGAAGATGACCTTGCCGTAGGCGTACTTCGAGGCGGACGAGTCGCCCAGGTACGGGTTGTTCGACTCGGTGGTGATCGCCCCGTCGGGCTTCGCGATGGTGAGTGCCGCGCCGGACGTGCCGGAGTCGTCGCCGCCACCGGCACAGCCGGTGAGCACCAGCGCCGCCGCGACACCGACGGCGGCGAGGGATGTTCTGAGCCTCATTGCTTCTCCTTGGAATGTGTGCACGACATCGTGTCTCCCGGGGGTGACGACGGCGTCAGGGTGATTGCCGGATCAACTTACAATCAAGTAAGTAATCTTTGCAACTATGCTTCATCCGCGGGGCGGAGAAGGCCTGCGGATAAACTCGCAGGCGCCGGTTCACGCCCGGAGACGCGCATGAGAAGGGGGCGGCCATGACTGGTCAGCGACGACAGCCGCGTTCGCGACCCGAGACCCTCGCCCGCCGGCGCGACATCCTCGATGCGGCGGTGGAGATCTTCGGCAGCAAGGGCTTCACCGGCGGCACCCTCCAGGAGATCGCCGATCAGGTGGGGATGACGCACGCCGGGATCCTCCACCACTTCGGCTCGAAGGAGCAGCTGCTCCTCGAGGTGCTGCAGCACCGCGACGAGACCGACGTCGCGGATCTCGAAGAGAAGCACATCCCCGACGGCATCGCCCTCTTCCGTCACCTGGTGCGCACCGCATTCGTCAACGCGCACCGCGCCGGCATCGTCCAGGCGTATGCCGTCCTGTCGGCCGAATCGGTCACCGACGCGCACCCCGGGCGCGAGTTCTTCGACAAGCGCTACCGGACCCTCCGGTCCGAGGTGGCCCACGCGTTCCAGGTCGTGTGCGCCGAGCACGGCGTCACCGAGCCCGCGACGGTGGGCCTCGCCTCCGCCAGCATCCTCGCGGTCATGGACGGCCTGCAGGTGCAGTGGCTGCTCGCTCCCGACGAGGTCGACCTGGCGCGCGCGTCGGAGTTCGCCATCGAGGCGATCGTGTCGGCGGTGCTCGCCCCGCAGCCCTCGCCTCTCGCCGAGCCCGCCTCGAGCGCGCCGGCCTGAGATCCAGCGGGCACCTCGTTCGAGGCATCCGCTCGATCCCGGCGGATCAGCCGAGCCGCTCGACCGTGTAGTCGATGCAGCGGATGAGCTGGCGCACGTCGTCCGGCTCGATCGACACGAACGTCGCGATGCGCAGCTGGTTGCGGCCGAGCTTGCGATACGGCTCGGTGTCGACGATGCCGTTGGCACGCAGGCTCTTCGCCACCGCCGCGGCATCCACCGACTCATCGAAATCGACGGTCACGACGACGGGGGAGCGGTCGGCGGGGTCGGCGACGAAGGGCGTCGCGAACGCGGAAGCCTCGGCCCAGTCGTACAGGGCCTGGGACGACTCGCGCGTGCGGGCGTCGGCCCACTGCAGCCCTCCGCTGGAGTTGATCCACGCGAGCTGCTCGTTCAGGAGGAACAGCGTCGTGAGCGCCGGGGTGTTGAGGGTCTGGTTCAGGCGCGAGTTGTCGAGCGCCTGCTTCATGCTGAGGAATTCCGGGATGTACCGGCCGGATGCCGCGACCCGCTCGATCCGCTCGATCGCGGCGGGCGAGACCAGGGCGAACCACAGGCCGCCGTCGGACCCGAGGTTCTTCTGGGGCGCGAAGTAGTAGACGTCGGCCTCATGTGCCGAGAAGTCGATGCCGCCCGCCGCGCTCGTCGCATCGATGACCGTGAGGGATCCTTCGTCGCCGTGCACGCGGCGCACCGGCGCGGCCACGCCGGTGGACGTCTCGTTGTGCGGCCAGGCGTAGACGTCGACGCCCTCCACCGGCTCGGGCGTGGTGCTCGTGCCCGCGGCGACCTCGCGGACGTCGGGAGCCTCCAGCCACGGCGCCTTCGCGGCTTTGGCGAACTTGCCCCCGAACTCGCCGAACACGAGGTGCTGGCTGCGCTTGTCGATGAGCCCGAACGCGGCGGCGTCCCAGAAGGCGGTCGACCCGCCGTTGCCGAGGATCACCTCATACCCCTCCGGCGTGCGGAAGAGCTCGCGCAGCCCCGCGCGCACGTGCCCGACGAGATCCTTGACCGGCGCCTGCCGGTGCGACGTGCCCACGAGGGCCGCCCCGCGACCCGCGAGCGCCTCGAGGTGGGCGGGGATCACCTTCGCCGGGCCGCACCCGAAGCGACCGTCGGCGGGCAGGATCTCCCGGGGCAGGACGACATGGGGCTGCGCGGTGTGGGACATGGCTCGATTCTAGGGAGCCGCGGTGCCGGGCTCTTCGTGCATGACGTGCGGTGACCGGGGTTCGAGACTGCGCTCCGCAGGATGAACCGCCCTCCGCAGGACGGATTCGCGTGGACGCCCGGCCCAGGTTGACTTCTCCTGCGCACGCCGTGGCGGCCGGCTCCTCCACATGCCGCCCACCGAACCACTTGTGCACCGTTCGCGGAACTCACGCCAGGTCGCGGGCCCGGGGCGACGAAAGTTCTGTTCATGGATGCACTTCTCGTGTTCGTACGCGGTGCCGGCGGCCTCGCTCGCACTTCCGCCGTGCGGGACGCCGGATTCCGCCGCGCCGCCGTCAGCGCCGCGGTGGCAGCAGGCCGGCTCGTGTCGCCCCGACGCGGGTGGATCGCAGTCCCCGATGCCGATCGCCAGCTCGTCGCGGCGGCTCGGGCCGGTGTCGTGCTGACCTGCATCACGAGCGCGCGTCGCCTCGGACTCTGGGTGCTCGCCGAGGATCGCCCGCACGTCGGCGCGCCGCCGACGGCCTCGCGCCTCGATCTGCCGAGGGCGAGGGTGCATTGGTGCAGTCCCGCCGTGCCCCGCCCGCCGGGGGCTCTTGAGGACGGCATCCTGAACACCCTCCTCATCGTCGCCACTTGCCAGCCGCACGAGGCCGCGCTCGCGATCTGGGAGTCGGCGCTGAACGGGGGCCTGGTGCAGAAGGAGGAGCTCGCGCGCCTTCCGCTGAAGCCCGCGGCCCGGCGGCTGCTCGAGTGCGCGGCGCCGTACTCGGACTCCGGACTCGAGTCGTTCATCGTGCCGCGGCTGGCATGGATGCGCTTGCCGATCAGGCCGCAGATCTGGATCCGAGGACACCGAGTGGACTTCCTCATCGGCGACCGGCTCGCTCTGCAGATCGACGGCGGGCACCACGTCGGGCGGCAGCGTGCCGAAGACGTCGCGCACGACGCCGCTCTGATGCTTCTCGGCTACCACGTCATCCGGGTGACGTACCCGCAGGTGGTCGACCGGTGGCACGAGGTCCAGGACCTGGTCATGCGCGCGGTCGCACAGGGGCTCCACCGTGTTGCGTGATGTGCGCTCCTCAGGCGAAGGGAGCCTCGACAGGATCGTTTCGCACGGGTCGTCCTGGGGAACGACATTTCTCCGGTGGACGGCCGGTCAACCCTGGCCCGCAGCGCCGGCGTCGGCGGCAGAAGATAGGCTGTCCTTGCCCCTTCTGACACCGAGGACACCGCGACATGACCGACCTGATCGACACCACCGAGATGTACCTGCGCACGATCCTCGAGCTCGAAGAGGAGAACATCGTTCCGCTGCGGGCGCGCATCTCGGAGCGCCTCGGCCACTCGGGTCCGACCGTGTCGCAGACGATCGGCCGCATGGAGCGCGACGGCCTCGTCGTGGTCTCCGAGGACCGCACGCTCGAGCTCACCGACACCGGCAGGCAGAAGGCCGTCGACGTGATGCGCAAGCACCGCCTCGCCGAGCGCCTGCTGTCGGATGTCATCGGCCTCGACTGGGCGTACGTCCACGAAGAGGCCTGCCGGTGGGAGCACGTGATGAGCGAGCAGGTCGAGCGACGGCTCGTCGAGCTGCTGGGGCACCCCACCGAATCGCCGTACGGCAACCCCATCCCGGGACTCGACCAGCTGGGCGACGTGCCCGCGAACGGTTTCGAGCAGGGTGTCGTCGGCCTGGTGCGGCGACTCAACGACGCGGGCGAGCCGATCAGCGGCACGGTCCGCCGGCTCGCCGAGCCCGCCCAGGTCGACCCCGAGCTGCTGCAGCAGCTGAAGGGCGCAGGCGTCGTGCCCGGCGCGAGCGGCGACTACCGCTACAGCGAGGGCTACGTGCTGGTGCAGATGCACGGGAGCGACGAGGGCCTCGAGCTTCCGATCGAGGTCGCGTCGCACATCTTCCTCGTCGACGAGGCGCGCTGACCGAGACGGTCGCCATTGTCCCTCCAGGGAGTTGCCAGGCGTGTGGCGTGACTTATTCGTTACCTTCGGGTAGCCTCAAGAAGTCCACCAGGCGAGAAGCCCGCCGACCGGACCCCGCGTGGATTGCCTCACCGGCTCGTCGTCCACACGTGGTGAAGCCCGCACATCGTGCCCCGACACCGAGTGCTGACGAGCCAGCGCCTCCTGGCGCAGAGGCGCCGGAGGACCAGTTTGGCTGAACATATCGAGTCGCACGCGAACGCGTCAGAGACCGCCGCGACGAGCCCCGCTCGTCGCGAGCGCCATCGCAAGACCCCCGCGCGGCGACCGCACAGCGGCGTGCCTGCGAACACCGCACCCACGGCATCCGTCGCGCGTTCCACCCCGCCCAAGAAGGCGGGTCGCGTCGCCAAGCCGCTGCGCAGTCTCGTGATCCTGAGCATGGTCGGCGGACTCGTCGCGACCGTGGCGATCCCCGCGTTCGCCTCCGGGTCGTGGCGCACCGAGGCCGAGGCCGTCACGCTTCAGCAGATGGCGGTGGATGACGCGCAGGAGTTCGTCGCCGCGTCCGACGCGACCTCGACCCAGCTCTCGCGTGAGAGCTACTCGGCCACCACGGCCGAGGAGATCGAGAAGAAGAAGGCCGAGGAGGCCGCCGCCGAGCGCGCCCGGCAGATGGCGAAGCTCGCCTCGGCGTCGTCGATCGGGACGAACATCGCGCTCACGTCGCCCGGAACCGGAGAGGTGCGCTGGCCCATCCTGAACTTCACCAAGGGCCGCGGCCTGTGGGACTCGGGGTATCACCAGGGCGTCGACCTGCTGGCCGGCTGCGGCACTCCGCTCTACGCGGCGGCCGCGGGCGTCGTCAAGATCTCGCAGGAGAGCCACGGCGGCTACGGCGTCGCGGTCACGATCGACCATGTCATCGGCGGCCAGCGCGTGAACACCCTGTACGGCCACATGACCTACGGCAGCCGCCAGGTGGTCTCGGGCCAGACGGTCGAGGCGGGCCAGCTCATCGGCCTCGTCGGCAGCACGGGCAGCTCGACCGCATGCCACCTGCACTTCGAGGTGCACATCAACGGCTCGGTCGTCGACCCGTGGGCGTGGCTGCAGACCAACGCCGGCTGAGCCCGTCGAGTCCTGAGCCCGAACCTTTCTGCTGACGCTCCCCGCACCCTTCCACCGGGTGCGGGGAGCTTCCGTTCGCCGACACGCTACGCGCCGTTCACGGCGGTTGCGACCCTCCTCCGCCGGACGTGCGTTAGCCTGAGAGCCGACGCTGAGAGAGCGGAGGGAGCCGATGGGCTGCACACCACGCATCCGAACCACGGATGCGCTCGGACGCCTCGTCCTTCGGCATTGCACGAGCGGATGCCGCGGCATTGCCGTGGCGCCAGGGCGCTGTCTGTGAGACAGCGCCTTTTTTCATGCCCCTGAGCCCTCGATCGTCGAACGATTCGAATCACCGGGAAGCCGTCCCGGCCGTTCGAGAGGATGATCAATGCGCACTCTGGTGCTGAACGCGGGCTATGAGCCGCTCGCCGTCGTGTCGTTCAAGCGGGCGCTCGTGCTCGTGATGAACGAGAAGGCCACCGTCGTGGAACACACCGAGACCGATCCGGTGTGGGGGACCAGACGCTCTTATCAACGCCCGGCCGTGATCATCCTGACGCGCTATGTGCGCGTGCCCGGGGGGCGTCACGTGCCGGTGACGCGGCGGGGTGTGCTGCGACGCGACAATCACCGTTGCGCCTACTGCGGCAAGGCGGCGTCGACGATCGACCACGTGCTGCCCCGTTCGCGCGGCGGCGCCGACTCGTGGGAGAACCTCGTGGCGTGCTGCCTGCGCTGCAACAACGTCAAGGGCGACCGGACGCCGCAGGAGATGGACTGGGAGCTGCGCTTCACGCCGCTGCCGCCGCGCGGCGGGCAGTGGACGGTCCGCGGCACGGAGCGCACCGACCCGCGCTGGGAGCCGTACCTCGCCCTCGCGGCGTGACATCGCTCGCGGGCGTCAGCGTTCGTCGAGGATCCGCAGCCAGCGGGTGAGGATCGACTCGATGGCCGAGGCATCCGTCTCACCGAGCTCCTCGAGGAGACGGTGCTCGTTCGCGAGGTGCGCGGAGAAGGCGCGGTCGATGAGGTCCTTCCCCTGCGGGGTGAGGCGCACCAGGCGACGGCGGGCGTCGGATGCCGCCGCCCGCCGCTCGACGAGCCCGCGGGCTTCGAGCCGGTCGACGCGCTTGGTGAGACCCCCGGTGGTCACCAGCGTGTGGTCGGCGAGCTCGCCGGCGGCCCGCTCATAGGGCTCGCCGGCGCGGCGGAGCGTCGCGAGGACGTCGAACTCGCCCTCGGTCAGGCCGTATTCGCCGTAGACGGCGACCAGCCGTTCGGTGAGCTCGAGGGCCACACGATGGAGGCGGCCGATGACGCCCTGCGGTGAGGGATCGAGGTCGGGCCGCTCCCGCCGCCACGCCTGCTGGATCTCGCCGACGCGGTCCAGCGGTGTGTGATGGGGAGCACTGTCGGCCATGCATTCAGCTTATCTTCCCGGTAAGATAAAGTGTCTTCCGTGGAAGATAAACGATGGGCCTGGATTCTCCTGACCGCGATCGCTCCGATCGCGTGGGGCAGCACGTACGTCGTCACGCGCCACCTGCTGCCCCCTGAGGCGCCGCTGTGGGGCGGCGTGCTGCGGGCGCTCCCCGCCGGGCTCGTCGTGCTGCTGATCGCGCGCCGGCTGCCGCGGGGATCGTGGTGGTGGCGGTCGCTCGTGCTCGGCACGCTCAACGTCGGCGGGTTCTTCGTCCTCGTCTATGTGGCCGGGCAGCGACTGCCTTCGAGCCTGGCCTCGACCCTCATGTCGGCATCCGCCGCGTGCATGATGCTCTTCGCGTGGCTGCTGCTGCACCGACGCCCGCGGCTCGCGGCCGCCCTCGGCGCGGCGATCGGGCTCGTCGGGGTAGTCGTGATGCTCGGCTTCGATGGCGGTGGAGCCGACCCGTGGGGCGTCGCCGCATCGCTCGGGGCGATGGTGGCGTCGTCGCTGGGATTCGTGCTGACCTCGCGCTGGGGCTCGGACGTGCCGGCGCTGCCGATGACGGCGTGGCAGCTGATCGGCGGGTCGGTCGTACTGATCCCCGCCGCGCTGGTCGTCGAGGGCGGCCCGCCGGCGCTCACGGTGTCGTCGGCGCTGGGCTTCGTGTATGTCACGCTCGTCGCGACGGCGCTGGCGTATGTCGCGTGGTTCGCGGGACTGCGTCATCTCTCGCCCGGTGTGGTCGGCCTGGTCGGCCTCCTCAATCCGGTCACGGGCGTCGTGCTGGGCGTCGCGATCGCGGGGGAGACGTTCGGGGTGCCGCAGGCGGTGGGGGTCGTACTCGTCCTCGCAGGGATCACGCTCGGAGCGATGCCTGCGCGGCGGGATCCCGAGGTCTCTCTCGGCGACCGTCGCAGGCTCGTGAACTCTCGAACATAACTGTCGGAAGAGGGCGGTATTCTCATTCCCTGCGGTTGAGGATCTAGAACATCTGTTCTAGCCTGTGGGAATGAGGGCGGTCGTGCAGCTCACAGCACAGCACGTGCAAGAGTCGGTCGAGCAGAACCCGGCGACCGAGGTCGCCCGGCTGCGGGCGCAGCTCGAGCGCGTGCAGGGCCGCCGGCTCGGCGCCCCGGTGCTGCCGGTGCTGCCCGCCCTCGCGTCGCTGCTCCCGGGGGGCGGGCTGCGCCCGGGTTCGGCCTACTCGATCCCGCGGTCGACCTCGTTGCTCCTGGCGCTGCTGGCGCAGCCCTCGCAGTCCGGGTCGTGGTGCGGGGTCGTCGGGATGCCGCGGCTCGGCGTCGAGGCCGCCGAGGGGATCGGGGTCGATCTGTCGCGGCTCGTGCTCATCCCCGACCCGGGCGCGCGCTGGCTCGCGGTGACCGCGACCGTGGCCGAGGTGCTGCCGGTGGTGGCGGTGCGTCCGTCGGGCCGTGCGGCCGATGGCGAGGTGTCGCGCCTGGCGGCACGGCTGCGCGACCGGGGCGCCGTGCTGCTCGTGCAGGGGCCGTGGCCGCAGGCCGAGGCCGTGCTCGACATCGGCGAGCCGGCGTGGGAGGGCGTCGGCCGGGGGCACGGGTATCTCGCGGCGCGCGAGGTGATGCTCACCTCCTCGAGCAGGCGGTGGCCGCGGTCCCGGCGCGCGCGGGTGCTGCTTCCGGATGCCGCGGGGCAGGTCTCCGCCGCGTCCGAGCGGGTGCGTCCCGTCGAGCGGCTGCGGCCGGTCGAGGGTCGCGACGCCGAGCTCCTCGCGTTCGAGGCCTCTCTCCCCGTCCACAGGGCGGTGGGGTGACATGATCCCCACGACACCCGTGCGGAGCCTGGTGCTGTGGCTGCCCGACTGGCCGATCACGGCGCTGCTTCGCGAAGAGGAGGCGGCAGCCACGCGACCCGATGCCTCGCGGGAGCGCCCGATCGCCGTCGTCGAGCGCAATCTCGTCGTGGCGTGCTCGGCGTCGGCGCGGGCTGAGGGAGTGCGGCGGGGGCAGCGCCGGCGCGACGCGCAGGCGCGCTGCTCTCGGCTGCGGGTGGTGGCCGCGGATGCCGCGCGCGATCATCGCGCGTTCGCTCCCGTCGTGTCGCTCGTCGAGAAGAAGGCGCCGGGGGTGCAGCTGGTGCGTCCGGGGCTCTGCGCGCTGCGCGCCCGTGGTCCTGCGCGATACTACGGCGGCGAGGCCGAGGCGGCGCGCGTGCTGATCGACGCGCTGCGCGAGCAGGGGTTCGACGACGTCAGGGCGGGGATCGCCGACGGTCCGTTCACGGCGGAGCAGGCGGCCACGAACGCGACGGCGCCGGATGCTCCCGTGTTCGTCGTGCCCGCCGGCGGTGCCGCGGGGTTCCTCGCGCCGCTGTCGGTGGCGGTGCTCGACGCGGGTCCCTCGCGTGCGGTCGACGACGCGGGCGACCTCGTGGGCCTGCTCGCGCGACTGGGGGTTCAGACCCTCGGCGGCTTCGCGGCGATGGACGCCGATCGGGTGCGCGAGCGTTTCGGTGATCGGGGGGTGCGGCTGCACGCGCTCGCCGCGGGCCGCGATTCTCGTCCTGTCGAGCCCCGCACCCCGCCGCCCGAGCTGCAGCGCGAGGTCGCGTTCGAGCCGCCGCTCGAGATCGCCGACCAGGTGGCGTTCGCGATGCGCGTGACCGCCGACGACTTCGTCGCGGGCCTGGGTGCGGTCGATATCGTCTGCACCGAGCTGCGCGTCGAGCTCGTCGGCGATCGGGGCGAGCGCAGCGAGCGGGTGTGGCTGCATCCGGGCTCGTTCGACGCGGCCGCCGTCGTCGACCGCGTGCGCTGGCAGCTGGCCGAAGACGTCGGCGCCGACGGCGGTGGCCTGCGCAGCGGGGTGACGCTGGTGCGGATCTCGCCCGAGGCGGTGGACGCGGCATCCCATCACGCCCCGGCGATCTTCGGGGGCGGACCCGAGGAGCGCGTGCACCATGCGCTGTCGCGCGTGCAGGCGATGCTCGGGCACCGCGGGGTGCTGACTCCCGCGATCGGCGGCGGGCGGTGGCTGGCTGAGCGGCAGGTGCTCGTGCCGTGGGGCGACCGGCATGAGCGCGATCGCAACCCGCGCGGCGCCGACAGTCTCGCAGCGCAGCGTGCGAGGCCGTGGCCGGGGAGCCTTCCGGATCCGCTGCCGGCGACGGTGTTCTCCGATCCGGTGCCGATCGACGTCCGGGCGCTCGGCGGCGAGCTCGTCGACGTCGACGAGCGCGGCAGCGTCTCGGCGGTGCCGGCGTTCCTCATCGAGGGCGGCCGGCGGCGGGCGATCGAGGCGTGGGCGGGACCGTGGCCGGTGGTCGAGAGGGGATGGGATGCCGCGCGTGCGCGTCGCGCGCACCGGTTCCAGGTCGTCGACGCCGACGGCGGCGCGTGGCTGCTGGTGTGCGAGGGCGACGCCTGGACGGCGGAGGCCGTCTATGACTAGGGGGCCGGGCTGATGGGCTTCAACAATCCCGGGGTGCCGTGGTCCGAGATGGAGCGCGTGCTGAGCGGCCGGAGTCGCCCCGACGCCCGGCCGGTGGGCGCCGACGGGGGCGACAGCCCGGCGTGGTCGCACAAGCGCGGACCGTATGTGCCGCCGAAGATCGAGCGTCCGGCTGAGACGATCCCGTACGCCGAGCTGCACGCGCACTCGTCGTTCTCGTTCCTGGATGGGGCGTCCTCTCCCGAGGAGCTCGCCGAGGAGGCGGAGCGCCTGGGGCTGCACGCGCTCGCGGTCACCGATCACGACGGCTTCTACGGCATCGTGCACTTCGCCGAGGCGGCCGAGGCGCTCGACCTGAAGACGGTCTTCGGCGCCGAGCTGTCGCTCGAGCTTCCGAAGCCGCAGAACGGCGAGCCCGACCCGGTCGGCGCGCATCTGCTCGTGCTCGCCCGCGGCGAGGAGGGCTATCACCGGCTCGCGGGTGCCATCACGCACGCACAGCTGCGGGGCGCCGAGAAGGGGCGTCCGGTCTACGACCTCGACGAGCTCGCGGCGCAGGGCGGAGGGCACTGGGCGGTCCTCACCGGGTGCCGCAAGGGAGCGGTGCGTCGCGCGCTGGCCTCGGCGCCGGGCAAGGCGGGGACGGATGCCGCGGCCCGCGAGCTCGACCGGCTGGTCGAGCTGTTCGGGCGCGATGCCGTGCATGTCGAGCTCATCGACCACGGCAACCCGCTCGACACGCGTGACAACGACGCGCTCGCGGGGCTCGCGCGCGAGCGCGGTCTGCCGCTCCTGGCGACGAACAACGTGCATTACGCGGTGCCGCAGCGCCAGCTGCTGGCGGCCGCCGTCGCCGCCGTGCGGGCGAACCGCGGCCTCGACGAGCTCGACGGCTGGCTGCCCGCGCACGCGGGGGCGCACCTGCGCTCGGGGGCCGAGATGGCGGAGCGGTTCGTCCGGTTCCCGGATGCCGTGGCCCGCACCGTGACGCTCGCCGACGAGCTCGCCTTCCCGCTGCGGCGCGCGAAGCCCGCACTGCCCAAGCAGAAGGTGCCCGAGGGGCACACGCCGATGTCGTGGCTGCGCACGCTCGTGTGGGAGGCAGTGCCCCGCAAGTACCCGGATCTGCGGGAGAAGGACCGCGAGCGCATCGAGCGGGAGCTCGGCGTGATCGAGATGAAGGACTTCCCGGGCTACTTCCTGATCGTCCACGGCATCGTGCAGGAGGCCCGGCGCCGAGGCATCCTGTGTCAAGGTCGTGGCTCCGCCGCCAACAGCGCCGTCTGCTACCTGCTCGACATCACCGCGGTCGACGCGATCTTCTACAACCTGCCGTTCGAGAGGTTCCTGTCGTCGCTGCGCGACGAGGAGCCCGACATCGACGTCGACTTCGACTCGGATCGCCGTGAGGAGATCATCCAGTGGGTCTACCAGGAGTACGGGCGGGATCGCGCGGCGCAGGTCGCGAATGTCATCCAGTACCGGCCGAAGAACGCCATCCGCGACATGGCGAAGGCGCTCGGGCATTCGCCGGGACAGCAGGACGCGTGGTCGAAGCAGGTGGAGGGCTGGGGCGCGCTCATCGAGACGGGCGCGGGGCACGACATCCCCGATCAGGTGATCGAGTTCGCCGGCGAGCTGCTGAAGGCGCCGCGTCACCTCGGCATCCACTCCGGCGGCATGGTGCTCACCGACCGGCCGGTGGGCGAGGTGGTGCCGATCGAGCACGCGCGCATGGAGAACCGCACGGTGATCCAGTGGGACAAGGACGACGCCGCGTGGATGGGCCTGGTGAAGTTCGACCTGCTGGGCCTGGGGATGCTGGCTGCGCTGCAGTACTGCTTCGACATGATCCGGGCGTCGACGGGGGAGGACTGGGAGCTCTCGACGATCCCGAAGGAGGAGAAGGCGGTCTACGACATGCTGTGCCGCGCGGATGCGATCGGCGTGTTCCAGGTCGAGTCGCGCGCGCAGATGGGGCTGCTGCCGCGTCTGCAGCCGCGCGAGTTCTACGACCTCGCGATCGAGATCGCGCTCATCCGCCCGGGGCCGATCCAGGGTGGGGCGGTGCATCCGTTCGTGCGGCGCAAGATGGGGCTCGAGCCGACGACGTATCCACACGAGAAGCTGAAGCCCGTGCTGGAGCGCACGCTCGGCATCCCGGTGTTCCAGGAGCAGCTCATGCAGATGGGCATGGTCATCGGGGGCCTCACGGGTGAGGACGCCGACCTGCTGCGGCGCGCGATGGGCTCGAAGCGGGGGATCGAGCGGATCGACTCCCTGAAAGAGAAGCTGTACGCGGGCATGGCCGAGAACGGCCTGGTGGGGGATGCCGCGGACGCGATCTACGCGAAGATCCAGGCGTTCGCGAACTTCGGGTTCGCCGAGTCGCACTCGCTGTCATTCGCACTGCTGGTGTACGCGAGCTCGTGGATCAAGCTGCACTATCCGGCCGCGTTCCTCGCGGGGCTGCTGCGGGCGCAGCCGATGGGCTTCTACTCGCCCGCGTCGCTCGTCGCGGATGCGCGCCGGCACGGCGTGGACGTCCGCCGGCCCGACCTGCACGCATCCGGGGTCGAGGCGCTGCTCGAGCCGGTGACCGATTCAGTGCCGACCGGCCTGGACTCGTGCCTCGACCGCCACCAGCCTCCGGTCGGAGAGTTCGACATCGACGAGCCCGACGAGACGGCGGCGCATCGCCGCGACGGGCGCTTCGCGGTGCGGCTGGGGCTCGCGGGCGTCAAGGGGATCGGCACGAAGGTGGCGGAGCGCATCGTCGCGGCGCGCGAGGCCGAAGGCCCGTTCCGCGACCTGCGCGATCTGGTGCGCCGCACGAGCGTGACCGCCGCGCAGCTCGAGGCGCTCGCCACCGCGGGAGCGTTCGAGTGCCTGGGGATCAGCCGTCGCGAGGCGATCTGGCTCGCGGGCTCCGCCGCGCAGGACCGGCCCGAGTTCCTGCCCGACTCGCTCATCGCGGTGCAGCCGCCGCTGTTCACCGACCCGAGCAGCTACGACATCCTCGCGGCCGACCTGTGGGCGACCGGTGTCTCCACCGACGACCATCCGATGACCCACTACCGCTCCGGGCTCGATGCGCGCGGAGTTCTCACCTCAGGAGAGCTGCGGGCGCACGAGACCGGAAGGCGCATCGAGGTCGCAGGGCTCGTGACGCACCGGCAGCGGCCGGCCACGGCATCCGGAGTCACCTTCATCAATCTCGAGGACGAGCACGGCCTCGTGAACATCGTGTGCTCGGTGGGGGTGTGGAACCGCTACCGCCGCATCGTGCGGGATTCGCCGGCGCTCATCGCGCGGGGGATCCTGGAGCGTTCACCCGAGGGGGTGATCAACATCGTCGCCGACCGGTTCGAGGATCTCCGCGTGGGCGTGCACCACCGTGCGCGCGACTTCCGGTGAGGCGCCGGTCGATCGGGCATCTGTCAGGCGCCCACCGACTCGCGGTCGCGCTCCCGCCCGCGGTCGCGATCCCGCACCAGCGAGGGCACGTGGTGGTCGATGAACGTCAGCACGACGGCGATCATGATGCCGATCACCAGCACGATCGCGGAGTTGCGGACCGACTCGGCGAACCCGATCGTATTCACGTCGAGGAACGGGTAGGGGTACCAGCCGGTGATGGCGCCGTGGACGAACGTGTAGACGAGCCACAGCAGCGGCCAGATGAAGGCGAGCGCGGTCGTGGCCCAGGTCGTGCGCGGGCGCGGCCCGAAGATCAGCCATCCGATGAGCGTCGCCCACGGCGAGATGTAGTGGAAGCCGATCGTCGCGACCAGGGCCCAGCCCTCGAGGTGGACGAGCGGCGCGAGGATCGTCTCGTAGACGAGGCCCGTGATGATGATGCCGAGCAGCGCGTCGAAGCGCAGCACGCGCCACAGCCTGCCGTCGCGGTGCACGTTCAGCGCGAGGGCGATCGAGGTGCCGAGCACGAACAGGTTGCTCTGGATCGTGAAGAAGCTGAACAGCCTCACCAGGCGCGTGCCCACGGGGCCGGTCGCGTTCTCGCCCGAGTTCGCGTCCTGGCCTCCCGTGAAGATCAGGATGATCTGGATGACGAGGGCGATCGCCACCACCACCGCGATCGATCCGTACCAGATCCGCGCGGCGCGCGCCCGGGCATCCGTGGTCTCAGCAGTCGCGGTCGTCGTATCCATCGGCATGGCCCCCCGGTCGTATGCGCCCGGGCACATGCTAGTGGGGCGTGGCGTAGGTGCAACAGGACCCGGCCGATAATGTATGCCGCATGGACGTCGTCTGGGTCGTCATCGGGGTGCTGCTGCTGCTCCTGACGCTCCTGGATGCGTTCCTCGCGGTGCTCAACTACGATGAGGCGGGCCTGTTCGTCGACCGGATCGTGCGGGCGCAGTGGATCGTGCTGCGCGCGCTCACCCGGCGCGTCGGGCGGCGATGGCGGCCGATGGTGCTCCGCCAGGTGACGGGGATCATCATCGTCGTCACGATCCTGTGGTGGGTCGCCGGGATCGTCCTGGGGTTCGCGTTCATCTACTTCGGCGCCTTGGGAATGACCGGCGCTCTGGTGACGTCGACGGGCGTCGAGCCGGACTTCTGGGGCGCGCTCTACCTGAGCCTCGGTCAGTTCTCGACGGTCGGCGTCGACAACATCGGGCCCGGTGCCGCCGTGATGAACCTGCTGACGGTGGCCGAAGCCATGATCAGCGTTCTGATGCTGTCGTTCATCATCACGTTCCTCGGGAGCGTCTACGGCGTCATCCAGTCCCTCCAATCGCTCTCGGCGAACTTCTTCCGCGCAGGACGCGGGATCACCGACCCGATCGAGACGCTGACGCCGTTCTTTCCGGACGGTCGCTCCCGAGGGCTCGACGGGCAGCTCGACTCGATCCTCGACTCGCTGAGCGAGTACGGCCACGGGCTCTCGCAGAACCGCGCCGCGTACTACTTCCAGAGCGGTCGCGACCAGTTCTCGCTTCCGTACTCGCTCTCCATGACCTCCGGTGTGATCGGCGCGCTGCGATGGGGGCTCCCCACCGGGAGTGACGCAGCGGCCGAGCCCGGCCTGATGCGGCTGACCGAGGTGTTCGAGGATTTCCGCGTGCGGCTGCAGCGCGCACTGCGCTGGTCGACGGGCCCGGTTCCGGCTCCTGTCACGGCTCCGCAGTTCGCGGACGCCGTCGCCGCGTTCGGGCACCCGGCGGCGGTCGGCGGCTTCGATCCCTGGGTGGTGCGATTCCTCACGATCGATCGTCGCATGGCGGCGCTCACGCGATCGGATGCCGCGATCGATGTCGGTGACGCGTACCGTCGCTACACGGCGTGGCTGCCGTTCGAGTTCCAGGCGCAGTCGCTGCTCGCCCTGGTGAGCCGCGACCTCGACTACCAGCCCATCTACCGCCGGATCGCGAGCACGCCCGACGGCGTGCCCATCGACGCCCCGGGCGGAGGCTACGAGCTCCTGCCGATGGACGTGGGCGCGACGCGCTCCGCAGACGCCGGCAGCGGGCCTCCGCGGCCGCGGGGATCGTGGCTTCGGCGGCGCGGCCTGTTCATCGATCCCGGGCTCGTGCGGCTCTCGAGCGCCGGGCGCACCATCGCCGGCGTCGTGGTCGCGATGGGCCTCGCCGGTGCGCTGTCGTCGGCCACCGGTGCGAACGTGCTCGCCGGGACGGTGCTGGCCGGGCTGATCGCGCTGTTCGCCTCGCCAGCGGCGATCGGCGCACCGCCGGGAACGCGCCGCTGGATCGGGCTCCTCGCCGTGGTGCCCACGGTCGTCGGGCTCACGATCGGAGCGGTGGTTCCGCACGACGCGCTCGCGACGGGGGCCGCGATGGCCGTGGTCGCGGCGGCGGCCGTGTGGCTACGCAGATTCGGCACACGGGCCGGGGGTCTGGGTCAGCTCGGATTCGTCGCGTACTACTTCGGGCTGATGCTCGACCTCGACCTCGCGAAACTCCCGGCCGCGCTCGCCGCGGGCGCGGTGGGATTGATATGCGGCTGGGCGGCAGGCCTGATTCCCGGGCCGTCGCCGCGCCGCCGCATCGATGCGGCGGTCGCCGCGATGAACCAGCGGATCGCGTACCTCCTCGACACTGCGATCGACCTCGTCTCGAGCGCGGGCTCCGACCGGCGTCTGGCGCGGACGCTACGCCGGCAGCAGGACGCGGTGCAGAGGACGGCGGCGGCGATCGCGGGGGACCTGGACGAGACGGATTCCGAGACCCGGCTCTCCGCGCAGGCTCGCGAGTTGCGCGTCCGGGTGTTCGCACTCCGTCTCGCCGCCGACGACCTCGTCTCGCTGGTTCCGCTCGCCGCGAGCTTCGCGATCACGATCGAGCAGCGCGCACGGCTGGCTGCCGACCTCGTGAGCGCGCAGACCTTCTTGGAATCGAGGCTCGCCGACGCAGGCTCGGCGCCGCCCCCACCGGCGCCGGTCGCGGCGACGGCCGTCGACGGGCCGATCGAGGCACGTCGAGTCGCAGCTGCGATCTTCGAGCTCCGCACGGCCGCGGGACAGCTGGATGCGGCGCGCAGCGGGAAGACGACGGAAGCCTCGACCGGTCAACCGCTCGCGCACGCCGACGTCGACAGCGTCGCCGACGAGGCCACCACACCGACTCCGGGGTCCACGTCATCGCGCCAGGCGATCCAGGCCGGGCTCTCGACGGGTCTGGCGCTCCTTCTGGGCAGCCTGGTCTCGACGAGCCACCAGTACTGGGCGGCGATGCCCGCGTTCTCGGTGGTGAGCGGTTCGGACGGCGAGACGCGGCTCAAGGCGACGCAGCGCGTCGTCGTCACCGTCCTTGGGGCGACGGTCGGATTCGGTCTCGCGATCCTCGCCGGCCACAGTCCGGCGGTCGCCATCCCGCTCCTCGTGGTGAGTGTGTTCTTCATCGCCTTCCTCCGGCCGGTCTCGTCGGTGTGGGCGGCGTTCTGGCAGACACTGCTGCTGGCCACCGTGTACGACGTGCTCGGCACGCTCCGCGTCGAGACCCTCCCCGTCCGGGTCGTCGAGACCCTCATCGGCGCGCTCGTGGCCGTCGCTGTGTCGGCGCTCGTGCTGCCCACCCGCACTCGAGCCCGCGTGCGCGACGCCATGGCCGACGTCTTGACGCGAGCGGCGGCCATCGTCCAGCAGGTCCTCGCCCGCGGCGCCGGCGACACGGCGGGCGGCGCTGCACGCATCGACGACGAGCTGCGCGACCTGGCGCGCAGCCTCACCGGGCTCGAGCAGGTGGCGCGCCCTCTCCGGAGCGCCGGCGGCTCGCTGAGGCGCACGGGGGTCGAGGCGCAGCTCTCGGCGCTGTGGTCAATCGTGTACGACGTGCGCCGGACCGCAGGAGACTTCGGAACCGGCCGCCCCGCGGGGATTCCCGTCGCCTTCGAGCGCCGCCTCGCGGCGGCGACCGCCGACAACTTCGCCGCGGCCCAGGCGGTGCTCGCGGGCGCGCTGCCGCGCCGGCTCCAGACGCTCGAAGACCTCGATCCCGATCGAGGGCTCTCCGACGAATCGCAGCTGTCGGCGCTCCGAGTTCTACGGCTCAACCAGGCCATACTCGCGCTCGTCGACGCCATCGCCCCGGGAACGGTCGCGGCCACCGGGACCACCCGCCCCGGCCTCGACACGAGCACTCCCGTAGGCGGGTCCGCGGCCACGCGCTGACGCCGGAGCCACCTCACTCGATCTGCGTGAAATCCGCGGGCCGTCCATCGTCCGGCCGAAATCGACGCGACGAATGCTTGCGCGGGACTGCAAGTCTCATGCCAGTATGACCCTGGGGGTCCCGAGGTCGGGGTGGCCGGGACGAGTTCCCCGCGACGCAGGAGTTGACATGGATCTGTCTCCACGCGAGATCGACAAACTGCTCATTTACCAGGTGGCGGAGCTGGCACGGCGCCGCCGCGACCGGGGGACGAAGCTCAACGTGAGCGAAGCCCAGGCGCTCGTCACCGAGGCGATCCTCGAGGGAGCCCGGGACGGCAAGACCGTCGCCGAGTGCATGGAGCTCGGCAAGACGGTGGTCACGGTGGACGAGTGCATGGCGGGCGTGCGCGAGCGCATCACGCTGCTGCAGGTCGAGGCGACGTTCCCTGACGGGACCAAGCTCGTCTCGTGCCACGACCCGATCGGCGGCTGACTCCGTGACCGCGGCTCCTGCCGCACGGGTGATCCTCGTCGGCGGGCACGAGAGCGCCGACGGCGCCGACCTCGCCCGGTTCGAGGACGCCGGTCGCATCGGCGTGAGCGCTCCCGGCCGGGCGCTGCACAACGCCGTCTCGGCGCACCTCGATGCGGGCGACACCGTCGTCGTGCTGCCGATGACGTTCGGCCGCAACCCCACCATGGTCGCCGATGCTGCGAAGACCCTCGCGTGGCTCGGCCCGCGGTATCCGGGTCGTCTCGCCCTGGCGGCGCCGTTCGGTCAGGCCGACCATCTCGTCGCGTGGCTGCGCACCGCCGCGAACCGAGCCCGCGCGGTCGATCCCGAGACGGCGCTCCTCGTCGTCGCGCCGAGCTCGAACGTCTTCGACGAGGCCGAGCTGCATCGTCTCGCCTACCTCGTCGCGGCCCACGGTGCGCTGCCCGACGTCGCGGTGGCGATCGCCGACGATTCCGCGGCGCTGTCGGCTCACGTGCACCGCGCGCGCCTCCTCGGCGCGCGTCGCGTCGCGGCGGTCCCGGCCGGCTTCGCGGTGGCGCTTCCCGAGACGGATGCCGAAGACCTGGGTCCGCTCATGAGTCACGCCGCGATCGACCGGGTGATCCGCACGCGGGTGCGCGACGCGCTCGCGGCGCTGGCCGCGGGTGTCGACGGCGTCGACGTCGGACTCGCCGCCGACCACGGTCACGGCTACGCCCACTCGCACGCGTTCGAAGAGAGCCAGCGGGGCCACGCGGGGCACCCGCACCCGCATCCGCACACCCACTCGCATCCCCATCCGCACACGCACGCCGACGGGACGGCGCACTCGCACACGCACGACGGCGCCCATGCCCGTGCCGGCAACTCCGCTCTCGTCCACGCGTACGACGGTCACGAGCACTGACAAGGCAGCCGGAGGAAGGAACACCATGGTCAGCAGGAAGCCGAAGTATCTCCACGGCGAAGACACCATCGAGATCAACGCCGGCCGCGCGTCCGCGACGCTGCGGGTCACCAACACCGGCGACCGCCCGGTGCAGATCGGATCCCACTTCCACTTCTTCGAGGTGAACCCGGCGATGAGGTTCGAGCGCGAGAAGGCGTGGGGCATGCATCTCGACATCCCGGCCGGCACCGGCGTGCGCTTCGAGCCCGGCGAGACGAAGGAGGTCACGCTCGTGGCCTTCGCCGGCGCGCGGCGCGTGGTGGGGTTCAACGGACTGGTCGGCGGCAGCCTCGACGCCGCCCAGACCAAGACCGCGGCGCTGCGGCGACTGACCGAGCGCGGCTTCGAGAACGGCGAGCCGGCGAGCAAGGCAGCGACCGCGTCGAACGAGAAGAAGGGCAGCAACTGAGATGGCCGTCATCCCTCGCAAGCAGTACACCGACCTCTTCGGACCGACGGTCGGCGACAAGGTCCAGCTGGCCGACACCAACCTCGTCATCGAGATCGAGAAGGACTACGCCGCCGACAGCTACGGCGACGAGATCGTCTACGGCGGCGGCAAGTCCGCCCGTGACGGCATGGGGGCGGATCCGCTGGCGAGCCAATCGCAGGGCGCCCTCGACCTCGTCATCACGAACGCCGTCGTGATGGACCCGATCATCGGCATCGTCAAGGCCGACATCGGCGTCAAGGACGGCCTCATCGTGGGCATCGGCAAGTCGGGCAACCCGCAGACCCAGCACGGCGTCGACCCGAAGCTGGTGGTGGGCCCCGGCACCGAGGTGATCGCGGGGGAGCACCTCATCGCCACCGCCGGCGCGATGGACCCGCACGTGCACTTCATCTCGCCGCAGCAGGCGTACGCGGCCCTCTCGAACGGCATCACGACGCTCTTCGGCGGGGGCACGGGGCCCACCGACGGCACCAACGGCACGACGTGCACGCCCGGGGCGTGGAACATCTACCGGATGCTGCAGGCCTGGGACGAACTGCCCGTCAACGTCGGCATCCACGGCAAGGGCAACGGCTCGCTGCCGCAGGCTCTCATCGAGCAGATCGAGGCGGGCGCGGGCGGACTGAAGGTGCACGAGGACTGGGGCAGCACGCCGGCCGCGCTGAGCCAGGCGCTGACCGTCGCCGACGAGTACGACGTCCAGGTCGCGATCCACACCGACAGCCTGAACGAGGCCGGCTTCGTGGAGGACACGATCTCGGCGATCGACGGTCGCACGATCCACACGTTCCACACCGAGGGCGCGGGCGGCGGGCACGCTCCCGACATCATCAAGATGGCCGGCCAGAGCAACGTGCTGCCGTCGTCGACGAACCCCACGCTGCCGTACACCGTCAACTCGATCGACGAGCTGCTCGACATGGTGATGGTCTGCCACCACCTGTCGTACGACAGCCCGGAGGACGTCGCGTTCGCCGACTCCCGCGTGCGCGCCGAGACGATCTCGGCCGAGACCGTGCTTCACGACCTCGGCATCATCTCGATGTTCTCGTCGGACTCGCAGGCGATGGGTCGCATCGGCGAGTCGGTGACGCGGGCGTTCCAGACCGCGCATCACTGCAAGGACAAGCGCGGCAAGCTTCCCGAGGACGCCGAGGGCAACGACAACTTCCGCGTGCTGCGGTACCTCGCGAAGGTCACCATCAACCCCGCCATCGCCCACGGCATCTCGGACTACGTCGGCTCGCTCGAGCCCGGCAAGATGGCCGACATCGTGCTGTGGCCGATCGACACGTTCGGCGCGAAGCCCAAGATGGTCATCAAGGGCGGTCTCATCAACTGGGCGCTCATGGGCGACCCGAACGCATCGCTGCCGACGCCGCAGCCGGTGTACTTCCGGCCGATGTTCGGCGCTCTCGGCCAGACGCTCCACCAGACGCGCGCGACGTTCGTGTCGAAGGTCTCGATCGAGAAGGGCGTTCCGCAGCAGCTCGGCCTCAAGAGCCGGATCCTCCCGGTGAAGGGCACGCGCTCGATCGGCAAGGACGACATGGTGCGCAACAACGTCGCGCCCGTCATCGATGTCGATCCCGAGACGTACAAGGTCACCGTCGACGGCGAGCCGGCCCATATCGAGCCTGCTCAGTCGCTGCCGCTGACGCAGCTCTTCTACCTCGTCTGAACCATGGCGGGAGTGCACGTGGAATCGCCGGTCGCCCGGCTGCTGGTGAGCCTGCAGCTGAGCGACTCGGCCTTCCCGAGTGGCTTCTACACGATGTCCCACGGGCTGGAGGGATTCCATCAGCAGGGACTCGTCGGCCGCGACAGCGTGTTCGAGGTGCTCGAGGATCTGCTCGTCGCGAGCATCGGGCCCGGTGACGCGACGGCGCTCGCACGCGCGCACGACGCGGCATCCGTTCGGGATTGGGATGCCGTCGCCGGCGTCGACTGCCTGCTCCACGCCTCCAAGCTCAACGCCGAGCTGCGCGTCGCCAGCACTCGCAGCGGCCGCCAGCTCGCCGACATCGCGGGCGAGGCGTTCGCGGACGGTCCCGGCGACGCCGACATCGCCGCGTGGGCGACCCGAGTGAAGGCGAAGCAGTCGCCGGGCTGCCAGCCCGTCGTGACGGCGGTCTGCTACGCCGCCACCGGGGTTCCGGTCGCCGAGGCCGTGGCGTCCGACCTGTTCGCGTTCGCGGTCAGCTTCGTGGGGGCAGCCCTCCGCCTGCGACTCACCGATCACCGCGGCGCCCAGGTGCTGCTTCGTCGCGTGCAGCCTGTGATCGAAACGGTCACCGCGGACGCGGTCGCCCGTCCGCTGCACGACCTGGGGGGCTTCGCCCCCGTCGCCGACATCATGTCGGCGGGCCACGAGCGCGCCGAGGCGCGCCTGTTCACCAGCTGAGCCGGCGTCACGCCGGCATGTCACGAGAGGAAGAGCGCATGAGCGACAACGTCCTGCGGATCGGGATCGGAGGCCCCGTCGGGTCAGGCAAGACGGCACTGACGGAGGCGCTCGTCCCGCTTCTGATCGCTGCCGGGCGCACCCCCGGCGTGATCACGAACGACATCTACACCCAGGAGGACGCGCACCACGTGCGGCGCGAGCTCGCCGGCATCCTCGACCCCGAGAAGGTCGTCGGCGTCGAGACGGGTGCCTGCCCGCACACCGCGGTCCGCGACGACCCCACGATGAACCTCGCCGCCGGCGAGGAGATGCTCGAGCGGTTCCCCGACATCGACACCCTCATCTACGAGTCGGGCGGCGACAACCTGACCCTCACGTTCTCGCCATCGCTGGCCGACGTCTTCGTGTTCGTGCTCGACACGTCGGAGGGCGAGAAGATGCCGCGCAAGCGCGGGCCGGGCATCACCGAGAGCGACATCCTCGTGATCAACAAGATCGACATCGCGCAATACGTGCGCACCGATCTCGGTGTCATGGAGCGCGACGCGCACGCCGTGCGCGGCGACCGACCCGTCGTGCTCACGAACTCGCTCGACGGCACCGGGGTCCGCGAGCTGCTCGAGACGATCATGGCCGTGTGGCACGCGTCGAGGGGCGAGCTGGTCGCGTGAGTGCCGTCGCGGCGCCGACGACAGGGCAGGATGCCGCGGCGCGTGCGCCCGGCGAAGAGCCGCTGTACGGCGGACCGCGCCTGCAGCCCGCGCACTTCGAACCCACCCATGTTCCGGTCGAGGTCGCCCGCTACGGCACCGACGCGCACACGTTGCCGGTGGGCAGCCCCGGCAAGGTGGGGGTGCTCGAGCTCGAGTTCGCCCTCCGTGGCACGGGCGAGGACCGGCGCACCGAGCTCGTGCGCCACTTCCAGAAGTCCCCGCTCCAGATCATGAGGCCGCTCTACTACAACGCGCGGCGGCCGGACATGCCCTACACGTACCTCATGACGACGGGCGGCGGCATCCTGCACAACGACCGCCACCGCATGGATCTCGTGTTCGGGCCCGGCACATCGGCGCACATCACCACGCAGGCGCACACCAAGGTGTACCGCATGGAGTCGGGGTATGCGACCTCGCTCGTCCACCTCGACGTCGCCGACGGCGCGTACGTGGAGTACCTGCCCGACCCGCTCATCCCGTATCGCGACGCCCGCTTCTATCAGCGCACCGCGGTGAGCCTTCATCCCCGGGCGACGCTGCTCCTCGGCGAGACGATCTACGCGGGTCGGCTCAGCCGGGGCGAGCGCAACGCGTACGCGGCCCTCGCGAGCGATCTCGAGGTCACTCGTCCGGGAGCCGCGGGGGAGCCGGTGGCGTTCGACCGGGTGCGGCTGGTTCCGCGGGCGGGCGAGGTCGGTGGCCGCGGCGTGCTCGGCGGACGCGACATCGTCTCGTCGCTCTACGCCTTCACGGGTCGAGTCCCCGCCCGCGTCGTGGCCGACACTCTGCACGACGCGGTGCAGCGGGCGGTCGACGCCGCGCCCGACCGGGCGGCGCGCGCCGGAGTGAGCGTGCTGCCGCACGACTGCGGGGCGTGGCTGCGGTACGTCGGCGACGACACGGTCACCTCGACGACGGTCCTCTCCGCGGCGGCCGCGGCGATGCACGAGCTCCTCACGGGGAACCCGGCGCCGGCGATCCGCAAATGAGGCGCGGCGTGGAGGGGCGGAAGGGAATGGACGCATGAGCGCAGTCACGGTCTCCGGGTGGCGCACGTGGGGGTACGGCCTCGTCCGGGGCTCGTCGCAGATCTTCTTCCAGCAGAACCTCGTGGCAGGGCTGCTGGTGCTGGCGGCGTTCGTCGTCGCGGACTGGCGGATGGCGCTGCTCGCCCTCCTCGGGGCGATCGGCGGGATGCTGGGCGGCCGGGCGGTCGGGTATCGGCGTGGCGACATCGCCGGTGGCATGCAGTCCTTCTGCGGCACGCTCGTCGGAGCCGCCGTCTTCGCAGCACTCGGCGGCGACGCATGGTGGTCGTACGCCCTGGCCTTCGTGGGCGGCCTCGCGACGGGCCCGGTGACGTGGCTCGTCGACGCGCTCTTCACTCGCACGGCGTTGAAGCGATACCGCCTGCCGTACACGACGGCGCCGTTCGTGATCGTCGCGACCGTGATCACGCTCGCCACGACCGCCCTCGCGGCGCCGGCCGCGGCATCCGATCTTCCTGATGACCCGCTCCCGGCGTTCCTGCTGTCGATCCTCACGAACGTGTCGCAGGTCGTGCTCATCGACAACCCGATCAGCGGCGCCCTCATCCTCGCCGCCCTGTTCGTGGCGGGCTGGCGAGTGGGACTGGCAGCCGTCATGGGCAGCGTGGTCGGCTCGATCATCGCCGTCGCGCTGGGGGAGTCATGGAGCGAGATCGCCAACGGGCTGGCGAACTACTCGGGCGTGCTCACCGCGATCGCTCTCGCCGTGACCTTCCTGCGCAGCTCCGTCGGCTCGTGGCTGTACGCGCTGCCGTGGATCGCGGTCACCGCCCTCGTCACTCTCCTCATGCACCGCGCGGGGGTCGTGACGTACACGTGGCCGTACATCCTGACGACATGGGTCGCCCTTGTCGTGGCGTTCTACATCCGCGGGCTCGTGCGCACGTCCTGAGGGACGGGGCGGATCCCGCCGGCGCCGGTGTGATCGTGGGTCTGCGGCAACCGGTGGTCCGGTGAACGGAACAGCAGCTGCAGGCGGCCGTCGCCCGCGCGCACGGGGTCGACGTGGATGCCGTACACGGGCTCGATCACCGAAGGGTGGAGCACCTCCTCCGCGGCGCCGGCCGCCGCGACGGCACCGCGGCTCAGCAGCACGAGCCGATCGCAGTACCGCGCGGCGAGGTTGAGGTCATGGAGTACGACGACCGTCGTCACCCCCAGCTCGCGCACGAGGGCGAGGATCTCGTGCTGGAAGTGGATGTCGAGATGGTTGGTGGGCTCGTCCATGAGCAGGTGCGACGCCTGCTGCGCCAGTGCCCGTGCGATGAGCACGCGCTGCCGCTCTCCTCCCGAGAGCTCGCCGACGTCGCGGTCCGCGAGATGCTCGGCGCCGACGCGGCGGAGCGCGTCCGCGGCGATGTCGAGGTCGGCGGCTGACTGGCGGCGCATCGCCCCGAGATGAGGGCTGCGGCCCAGGAGCACGGTTTCGGCGACCGACAGCGGGAGGTCGCCGTGGGATTCCTGGGTGACGACCGCGATCACCTGAGCGAGCTCGCGCGGCGCGTAGTCGCCGATCGGCACGCCGGCGATGCGGATGCTCCCGCGATCGGGGGTGAGCGCGCGGTACAGCGCTCGCAGCAGCGTCGTCTTGCCGCTGCCGTTCGGTCCGATCAAGCCGATGACCTCGCCGTCCTCGGCCGCCAGGGTGACGTCGCGCAGCACGGCGACGCCGTCGTAGGCGTGGCCGACGTCCTCGGCGGTGATCATGTGCCGAACCGCTCGACGATGAACTCCAGGCCCGTGACCGACAGCGGCGTCGGCGGCTCGGTGAAGTTGAAGAGCTGGGGGAGCACGTCGCCGTTCTGCAGCGCCCGCAGCGCCTCGCTGCCGGGCAGCTGCGCCACCTCGTCGACAGCCCCCTCCGCGTCGCCCTGGTGCAGCACCACGATGACGTCGGGGTCGCGGGCGACGAGCTCCTCGACGCTCACCTCGAACACGCGCTCCGCGGTGTCGGCGAAGACGTTCTCGAACCCCGCGGCCTCGAGCTGCGGCTGCGACATCGACGCGCGTCCGTAGGCGTAGAGCGGGCCGCCGCCGATCGACGGATACAGCACGGCGGCCGTCCGGGGCGCAGCATCCGCCGTCGCGTCTTCGACCGCCGCCACGCGATTCTTCAGGCTCGCCACGAGCGCTTCCGCCTCGTCCGACCGGTCGAAGACCGCCCCGAACATCAGGATCTGGTCGTACAGCGTCTCGAACGACGTGTCGCCCACGCCGGACGGGCAGTACACGGGCTGGATGAGCGTGTTGACGCCGCTGTCGCGGAGGCCCTCGCGCGTGATGCCCTCGGGGAGGCCGAGCGCGAGGTCGGGCTCGTGCGCGAGCACGACCTCGGTCGACATCGTAAGGTGACCCGACGCATCGATGTCGTCCGACAGCGTGTCGATCGCCTCGATGCGCCGGGTCAGGTCGGCGTCGTAGTAGCCGTCGGGGAATGAGCCTGCTCGCGCCACCACGCGGTCGAGCACTCCCAGCCCGTCGAGGATCGTCACGGCGGCGCTCTCGAGCAGGATCACGCGCTCGGGCGGTGCGTCGAAGACGACCTCCTCGCCGCAGTTCTCGACGGTGAGCGGGTAGGTGGTCCCACCGGGCTCGGGGTCGGCAGCCTGGGGAGCCGACGTCTGCGCGCACCCGGCCATCGTCAAGGTGAGGGCGGTCGCGGCGGCGACGGCCAGTGTTCGGCGGAGCGTTGTCACGGGTCTCCTCGGATCAGTGTCGGCGTGCGTACATGCGTCGGACCAGGATCAACAGGAACGGGGCGCCGACGAGGGCGGTGAGGATGCCGATCGGCAGCTCTCGCGGCGCCATGATCGTGCGGGCGAGGGCGTCGGCCCACAGCAGGAACAGCGCGCCGAGCAGGGCGGTGACGGGCAGCATGCGCGCGTGCACCGATCCGACGAGTCGCCGGGCGAGATGGGGGATCACGAGCCCGACGAAGCCGATGGCGCCGGCCGCGGCGACGAGCGCGCCGGTGCACAGCGAGACCGCCACGAGCAGTCCGACCCTCGTGCGGTCGGGCGAGACGCCGAGGGTGTGGGCGGTCTCGTCACCTGCCGCGAGTGCGTCGAGGCGGCGACCGCTCCACAGCAGCGCCGCCAGCGTGACGGCGACGACGACGAGCACGATCGCGAGCACCGCGTCCCAGCGGGCGAGAGCGAGCGAGCCCAGGAGCCAGAACATCACGGAGCGCGATCCCTCGGCCGAGTCCGACGCGAAGATGAGGAAGCTGGTCGCGGCCGAGAGGGCGTATCCGACGGCGACGCCCGACAGCAGCAGCCGCAACGACGACACCGCTCCGCCCGACCGTGCGATCGCGAAGACGAGGAGCGACGCGACGAGCGCGCCGACGAAGGCGCTCGCGGGCAGCGCGTATTCGCCGACCACCGCGCCGACGCCGAAGAGGATCGCGCCGGCAGCACCCGTCGACGCGCCGCTCGAGATCCCGAGCACGTACGGATCGGCGAGCATGTTGCGCACCATCGCCTGCAGCGCGGCGCCGCACAGAGCCAGGCCCGCCCCGACCGCGAGCCCGAGGAGCATGCGGGGGACGCGGACGTTCCACACGATCGCCTGTTCGGCCACCGTCCACGTCTCGGTCGCCGGAAGGCCGATCAGCTGGTGGCTCACGATCTGCGCGATCGTTCCTGGCGCGACAGGCACGGGCCCGATGCCGATGGTGACGAGGGCCGAAACGACGAGGGCGACGGCGAGGCCCACCGTCCACAGCGTCGCGCGGATGCGCGCGCGCCGGGCGGCGAGGATGAGCGTGACGGGCTCGCGCGAAGCGACCTCGTCGATCGTCGTCACGGCAGTCCCCCCGATTCGGCCCGCACGGTAACTGCGACGGTATCGCATGTAGCGCAAGCGGTGGGGAGAAATCTCCTGCCGTCACCGCTGCGGGTGCCACGATGAGAGGCATGGGCGCTTCGGCCGATCGACACGACCACGAGCAGCTGCACTCTCGCGCGGCCGCCGACGCCGTGAGTGCGGCGGTGGTCCGGCTGCGAGAGCGCGGCGAGCGCGTGACGGCGCCGCGCCGTGCCGTGCTCGAAGTGCTCGCGGGCCGCTCGGACCACCTCACCGCCGATGAGGTGTCGATACTGCTCGAGGGCACCGACGTGCACCGCGCGACGGTGTACCGCACGCTCGACGTGCTCGCTGCCGCGGGGGTCGTGTCCCACCGGCACCACGCGGGCGGCGCGACGCGCTACCATCTCGCGGCGGCCGCCGAGGGCGCCGAGCATCTGCACGGCCACTGCCGCGAGTGCGGGACCGTCGTCGTGCTTCCCGCCGACGCGCTCGCAGGCGCCGCCGCGCGTCTGCGCGAGGCCGCGAGCTTTCGGCTGGAGGCTGAACAGAGCACGCTGGTGGGGCTGTGTCGCGAGTGCGCTGAGAGTCGTTCTCCGTGAGGGGTGATGCGTCAACCCCCGAGGCCGCCGGCGCACCGCGACGCTAGGGTTTCGCCATGACCGCTCCCTCGCCGCACCAGCCTGAGCCCGGGCATCCCGCCGACGACGCGCTGCAGCTGATCAGCACTCGCGCGCTGCGCTCCGGGCTGCGCATCGCGCTCGCGGAGTCTCTGACGAGCGGCGCTCTCGCCAGTCGCATCGGTGCGGGCGAGCGGGCGTCGGAGTGGTTCGCGGGCGGGGTCGTGGCGTACCAGGTGCGCACGAAGCACGATGTGCTGGGCGTACCCGAGGACATCGACCCGTGTTCGGCGGAGTGCGCGGAGCTTCTCGCCGTCGGGGTCTGCCGGCTGACCGGCGCAGACATCGCTGTGTCGGCGACGGGTGTCGGAGGTCCCGAGCCCGAGGGCGGTCACGCTCCAGGCACGGTCTTCCTCGGGTGGTCCTCGAACGGCTCGAAAGGCCACCGCCTGCTGCGGTTGGACGGAGGGCCCGACCGTGTGCTCGCCGCGACCGTCACCGCCGCCGTCGAGTTGCTGGCCGACATCGTGGCGCACGTGCCGCCGCGCGAGGCTGGCTGACGGATGTCGGCGCCGGGGTTTACCGTGGCGACCGACGGATGCCGTGAAGGAGGTCGCCATGTCATCCAAGCTCGGCAACATCACCTTCTACGCCGACGACCCGGCAGCCCTGGCTCGATTCTGGAGCGCCGTGTTCGGCTACCCCGTACTGACGTGGGACGAGCAGCTCAAGAGCGAACTGCTCGCGTCGGGGCTCACCGAGGAGGACCTTGCGAAACGCGCGGTGGCGGAGGATCCGGAGGGCGTCGGGCCGCGGCTGTACTTCCACCACGCCGCCGAACCGAAGCGCGGCCGCAACCGTCTTCATCTCGACATCAGCGCGACGCCGGGCCGTGTTCCGACGAGGGAAGAGATCGATGCCGAACGGGACCGGCTGGTAGCGCTGGGAGCCGAGGTGGTGCGGGTCGTGGACCAGTCCTGGGGCCCGTGGCCCGAGTTCTACTACCAGATGCGCGACCCCGACGGGAACGAGTTCTGCCTGCAGTAGCCGCTGTCGGGCGGGGTGGTCAGCCGCCCGAACTCGGCGCGTCCGGGTCCTGGTCGGGGTCTTCGCCTTCGGCCTGGGACGGGTGGCCTGTCGGCGTCTGCTGCTGACGCTCCGGCATCCGGTCGGGGTCTCCGCCTTCGGCCTGACTCGGCTTGCCGCCGATCGACTCTGCGTCGCTTTCGCTCATGGTCGCTCCTCCGTCTGCGGATCGATGATGGTTCCGGTCGGCGCCGCGTCTTCAACGACGTGCCGCGCGCCGAGCTGGTCCGCGGTGCTGCGGCCGGCGTCGATCGCCTCCTCGCGGCTCGCATAGCTGCGGGACAGCTCGGGCCGGCCTTCGACGTGGTTCTCCCACTGGCCGCGGTTCGAGCGGGTGACGACGGTGTGCGGGCTGTCGTTCATGGCGTCCTCCGGTTCTGGATTCACGCGTATGGTCGCGCCGGCCATGGCGACGGTCGAGGGGGTTGACCGGGCGCGCGGCGGTGGTCGCGCGATGCTCGCTCTAGACTGGATGCCGCCTGCCTCTGTAGCTCAATGGAAGAGCAGCTCCGTCCTAAGGAGAGGGTTGGGGGTTCGAGTCCCTCCAGGGGCACAGTCTTTTTTTCTCCCTGACCAGGACTTTCTTCTCTGGTCAGACCACACAGAAGTCGTTTTTGCCCGCTTTTTGCCCGCATTCTGAAAATTTTCGGCAGTCCGAAAACGGCGCCTTCAACGGCCTGCGCGCGACGTTTGCGAGCGTCAGAATCGAGCGTTTCGGGCGAAATCGGCCTCGTCGAAACTGAGCAATCTGCTCTCTGCGGGTTACTGGGGACGGGCGTAGCGGGTCTGCGGTCCTGACGGCAGTGCCACCAACGGCATCTGGTCGTTCAGTCGCGTCGCGACGGCATCCAGATCGTCGTCGAAGAGATCGGCGTACGTGTCCAGCGTCATCGCCGCGGACGCGTGCCCGAGCATGCGTTGCACGGCCTTCACGTTCGCGCCCGAGCTGATTGCGAGTGACGCGGCGGTGTGCCGAAGGTCGTGAGGAGTGAGCCGCGGGATCGAAGGGTCGAACTCCTGCGCACGCCGGACCGCATTCGCGAACCATCCCTTGTTCCCCGAGTTGCGCATGTGATTGACCCCGTCGCCGAACAGCAGCCCCTCCGGCCCCTTGCCGGCGCACGCCTGCTCGATCATCGGAGCGAGACGCTCGGGGTACGGGACAGAGCGCTTCTCGTGCGTCTTGGGCGTGCCGACGTGGATCTGGTAGGCGATCATCACCGCGTTCTCCTCGATGACGAAGCGCCGACGCAGCCGGTTCACGCTACGGACCCGCAGCCCCGTCGCCTCGCCCCAGCGCAGGCCGGTGTACGCCAGCGTCAGGACAAGCGTCGGGTAGGCCGAGCACGCCGCCAGGGTGGCGACCTGGTCGTGCGAGAGATAGACGCGACGCTTGCCCGGCCCGTGCCGAGGCAGGTTGCGTACGTTGCGGGCCGGGTTGCTCGCCAGGCGACGATCGTCGATCGCGACGTCGAGGATTCCTGCGAGGACTCCCAGTGCTCGAAGGACGACCGTGCGTGACTTCTGCGTCGCGAGGTCGGACACCCAGTCCTGGACTTCCGAGCGGCGGATCGACGAGATCTCCCTGTCGGCCCAGACCGGAGCGACGTGGTTCTTCCATGCCCGCTCGAGCGTCATGTAGTACGAGGGCTTGGACATGGGCGGCTGCTTGGATCGCAGCCAGCTGTCTGCGAACATCCGCACCGGAACCCGCGACGTGGACGGGTCGATGTACTCGCCCTTCGACTTCGACACCGTGACCATCGACAGGTAGAGCTTCGCGTCGCGCATCGTCGTGAAGCCGCGCTTCTCCGCCTCGGTGCGATCCGGCTTGCGATAGCGCACGCGATAGCGGCGGCCCTTCGCCGATTCGTACGGGGTGATGCTGCCCACCTCGACCTCCGCTCGGTGCCGGCTCGACGGTCAGTATCGGGCCAGTGTCGGACACTCGTCGGGAGCCGTCAACGCGGTCGATCAGAGATGTGGACAGGTGTCGGTAGACGTCGTCAACTGGCGTTGGTGGAAGGGTGCCTTCCTCCGACGCCGAGAGTGTAGCGATCGGTCACGCCTCCGTTCTCGCCGCTCACTCCTTGCAGACTCCGCGCTGGCGCGCTCCGCTTAGCAGCCGTTCGACGACGAGCGCTGCGCCGCGCCCGAGCGCTCGTAGGAGCTGATTGTCGGAGCAAAGGCGAGGGCTGCGCCACGCCCGCGCGTCCATAATCAAGACTCGCGAACCGCTCGAATCCCCTCGCGAAGTCGATCGCGGTCGGACCGCACCGCTCGATTCGACGGCAGGCGAATGTGCCTACCGTGCACGTCTTGGAGGCCGGCAGTCGGGCAGTCGAAGTCCTCGAGCAGCTCATGCGACAGCTCGCCTTACACGGCATGAATCCGAGCACCATGCCAAATCGCTCGCGCAGCTGAGCCCGAGCGCGTTGGCGGCTCTGCGGGCCTCTCACTCGGTAGCGTAACGAGTGAGCATCGCGCGTGTGGCGGTTCTCGTGGACGGGGACGTTTCGCCGCTATCGGGGAACTGGCGAGAAGGCTTCGATGTGTGGGGTGTCGGCGGCAGACAGTAGCCTGGAGGACTTTCGCGCGTGAGACCGAGCAGCGAAGCAGATGAGGGGAGGAGTGGACGGATGAGCAGCTTTAGGATCGGGTCGGTAAGCGTCGAGGTGCTGGATGGTCAGCACCCAATTGCGGTCGTTCCACCGAGCCAGTGGCATGGTGACAGGCAGGAGCGGCCCGCCCATGCCGTGCTCGCCAACCTCAAGGCCGATGACGGTCTTCGCGCACAGGTCTCGCTTGTCCGCTGGGATGACAGCGACGAGACCTCGCTCGGCTTCGCCGAGCTTCTCGCGGGCCCGTCGGACTACGAGCGGCTGGAGGATGCCGGAGCGATCTCGCCGAAACTGGTCGGCGACAAGCTCGTCGCACGGATTCGGGCGCTGCGGTACGGGAAGGCCGGGCGAGCCACGGGCGCGGCCGTCGAGTGGTCGCAGATCGGCGAATGGGCTGGCGGCGACGCTCAGGCGTTGCTCGCCACACTCGGTGCGACGCGCACGGGGGCGTATGGTGTGCTGCTGCCGAGTGCGACGCGGTTCAAGGCCGAGCCCGCCATCGAGGTACCGCTCGCGGACCCGTCGGCGTTGTTCGCCGTATACGCGCTGACGCGCGTCGTGCCGATCATGACGGGGTACGGAAAACAAGCTGTGGAAGGCCCGAACGCATGAGCGGCGTCGACGTGTCCATCGCGCTGCCCGAGGACGAGACGCCTGGCGAACTCATCAAGGGCTACTTCACCCTCATGCGCGCGTTCGGCTGGGATCTCTATGTCACGAGCCACTTCAAGCTGCGGGACAGACTGGGGCCGCAGTGGTTCGCGGCGCGGATCAGCGAGCTGAAGAAATCGGACCCGAAAAACTGGCGACCGAACCACCGCTTCGAGCCGCAGGACCCCGGCGTGATACTGCGCGACTACGTCCACGAGCAGGACTCTCCGTATGTGAACGTGTTCGGCGGGCAGTTCCAGAAGCTGGCTGCGGCGAAGAAGATCCTCACGACGAGGAACACTTGGTTCCACTTCGGCGACGATCCGACGACCGGCCAGCTCGTCGAGGCGGCGAAGATCGTACGTGGATTCGTACAGTCCAGCGGGATGCACACCGCAGGACGCATCGGCGCCCTGATCGAGCGGCTGGACGACCTGCGTACCGGACGCTATCCGGCCGATACCCCGCCGAGTCCGGCGGCAACGGATCCTGTCGCTGCCGAGACCGCACCTCTGGACACGCCAGGGGACTTGCCTCGGCCGAGCATCGGCGGCACCTGGGTCGGCCCGATCCCGGACCTACGCTACCGCATGACCCGCGCCGGCGATGTCGTGCACCCCGACACGATGGAGTCCGTGCGCTCCAGGGTCACCGGCGACTTTGCCGACAAGGTGCGCGCCTGGACTGCTGTCGAGCCGCGTGGTCGCGAGCTGTGGATCGATGCCGACGGGGCCGTTGGCGGGTTCATCGGCGCAACGCCGCGTCTGCTCGGCTACCTCGGCCCCGACCCGGAGGGCGACATCGCCCGCGGGTTCTTCACCCCGCACTACTATGCCGTCGAAGGCGACGAGATCGCCGACCTCGACTCGGGTGAACGTCGCAAGCCGCCGTTCGCCGAGGCGCTTGCGGACGGTGCGACGCTTCGGGTGACAACGTATGGCGATGTCCTCGTAATTGGGGATATCAGTGGGTTGGCGCGCGTAGGTACGGTCAGGCCCGACGAGTGGTTCCCGGGGCACCTGGGCTGACACGAAAGAGATACACATGGCAACGCCCGACAGCTTCATCGTCGACAACACCAACGAAGACTGGAAGGCTCTCCAGTACGTGCGTGAGTGGTGCGACCTGAGTGAGGCGATCGACATCGCCACGGGACACTTCGAAATTGGCGCGTTCCTCGCCCTCGACGGCGCGTGGCAGAAGGTCGACCGCATCCGACTGCTCATCGGAGGGGAGACGAGCCGTACCACCGCCGACGCGGTCGCCGCCGCGCTCGACACATCGATCCAGGTCGAGCGACAGAGCGGAGACGCGTTCCTCACCGGGGTTGAGGGGGTGGTCGACGGCATTCGCTCGGGCAAGATCGAGATCCGCGTTTACAAGCCGAAGAAGTTCCACGCCAAGGCCTACATCACCCACGGCCGCCACCGCGTCGTCGGCTCGGCCGCACTTGTTGGCTCGTCGAACTTCACGCGGCCGGGGCTTACCCAGAACGTCGAGTTGAACGTGCGGTTCCAGGGCCCCGAGGTCACCGAGCTGCAGGAGTGGTATGAGGAGCACTGGCAGGCAGCCTCCCCGGTCAACTCTGAGCTGCTCGCCGTGCTCGAGTACACTGCGCGCGAGTTCACCCCGTTCGAGGTGTACACGAAGGCCCTGCACGCCCTGACTTCGGACGCCGACCCTACCGACAAGACCTGGGAGGAGTCGGAGTCGGTGATATACCCCCAGCTCGCCCCCTACCAGCGCGAGGCGTTCCATTCCCTCGTGGAGATGTCGAAGCTGTGGGGCGGCGGGTTCCTCACTGACGGTGTTGGCCTCGGGAAGACATTCGTGGGCCTCATGCTCACCGAGTATTACGCGGTGCGGCAGCGGAAGAATGTGCTCATCATGGCCACGAAGACCGGTCAGGATGCCGTGTGGAACCCCGAGATCAAAGACCGGCTTCCCGACCTGTATGGCGGCCAGTTCTCGAACGTGATCGTGAAGGCACACACCGATCTCACGACCAAGGCGGGTGCCGCGGAGATCGAGCACCTGGCGAAGCGCGCCGACGTCGTGATCATCGATGAGGCGCACAACTTCCGCAATCACGGCAAGTCACCCAGCGAGGACAATCCTTGGGGCTCGCGCTGGTGGCGCATGTACGAGATCTGTAAGGGCAAGACCGTATTCCTACTCACGGCCACGCCGATCAACAACACCTTCTTCGACCTCGTTCACCAGGCGGAGCTCTTCACCGGCGTCGACGAGGATGACCACTTCGCGAGCATCGGAGTGAACAGCCTCCGCAAGTACATCGTGAACCTCGAACGACCTTTCAAGCAGCTCGTGCCCGACCACACGACGATCGACCAGATCATGGCCGACGACAAGCTGTTCCAGTCGATCATTCACCAGAACTCCCGCCGCTACGCCGTCGACAGCGCCATGGTGGCCGGCGGTGCAGAGGTTGTCTTCCCCGAACCGCAGATCCCCCGCGCCGTGCCGTACTCGTTCGGTCTGCTGTACTCGCCGCTGTTCGCCGAGATTCAGGCGGCCTTCAGTCGCGCAAACCCGCTGTTCGTGTTGCCGATGTACTACCCGCTCGCGTTCTCCACTGACCCGAATGTCGACACGAGGCTGGAGAACCGGCAGAGGCAGGTCGTCGCTCTCATCCGCACGATCTTCCTCAAGCGGTTCGAGTCGAGCCTGGCCGCGTTCGCCGGCTCTTGCCTCGACCTGTCTGCCAAGGTGGTCAAATGGCTCGACGTGAACGTCAAGGGTGATACCGCCAACGAGACCCGGCTGGAGATGTGGCGCGCTGCGAATGAGCCAACGCTCCAGACGATCCACGATACCTACCGCCCCGGCATGGACGAGAACTGGCACGAGGAGGACCTCACCGAGGAGGAGCTCGACGAACTCGATTACAACCTCGTCGGCGGTGATTATCGGCTCGATGACATGATCGACGCCGCGTTCGACGACCTCGATCAGCTCGCTCGCTTCATGACGCTAGTGCTGGCCGGAGCGGGCTTGGACGACAAGTTTGCGAAACTGCGCACGCTGTTGATGGGGCCGTCAAAGTCGGAGAAGGCGGGCCTCGACACCGAGGTGTTCACACCCGAGTTCCAGACCCAGCCGGTTATCGTGTTCACCGAGTTCGCCGACACCGCCCGCTACTTGCACGAAGAACTCGTCAAGGCCGGGATGGCGGATGTCGACCGCATCGACGGCGGCCGCAAGGGCGACCGATACGCGATGATCAAGCGCTTCGCCCCGTTCTATAACAAAGTCGGCAAGGCCGAGCGCCAAGCTCAGGAACCGCTGCGCGTGCTGATTTCTACCGACGTGCTCTCCGAAGGCGTCAACCTCCAGGACGGCACGCTGCTCGTGAACTATGACATCCACTGGAACCCGGTGCGGCTCATGCAACGCATCGGCCGTGTCGACCGTCGCATGAACCCCGCCATCGAGACCGAACTCGTCAAGGAGCGCCCGAAAGCCAAGGCCACCCGTGGCAAGATCCAAATCCGCAACTTCCTACCGCCTAACGAGATCAACACCCTGCTGCAGCTCGTCGGACGCGTCGAAGGGAAGACGCTCATGATTTCCAAGACTCTCGGCATCCCCGGCGGCAAGCTGCTGGACGCCACGGACATTTTCGACGACGTGAAGGTGTTCCAGGCATTCAAGGACGAGTACATCGGCGACATCTCACCGCTGGAGGAGCTGCGCCTCAAGTGGCTCGAACTCGCCAAGGCCGACCCCGAGCTTGAAGCGCGCACCGAGCGTCTGCCCGACGGCATCTCGGTCGCGAAGGTCGGCAAGCCGAAGGGCGTGTTCATCTGCCGCCGAGTACCCACACTCACCAAGGTCGACGACGACAGCGAGCCGGCCTGGAGCCTGACACCCGGCCGGGTCGAGTGGGCGCTCAACACGGGCGACGAGGTCGAGCGCGGGCTGCTCGCGATCGACCACTCGATCAACGCCACCGTCGCCACACCGAGAGCGGCGTTCGGCGAGCGAGGGTCCGTGCACGCCTCGCTGCGCGAGTTCGAGCGCGCCGAGACCAAACAGCTGCGCAAGGACGTCCAGCTGCCGCTGGACGCACCCACACCTGAAACCCTGTGCTGGATGGAGATCGCATGACCGTCGACGACACCCGCCTGCGCGCCCTGCTCACGGCGGCGCCGAAGTCAACCGGCGACCTCTTCAACCTCCTTTACGAGGGTTTCGATTGGCCGATCTACGACACAACACTCGAACCCGACGACATCCTCATCGACTGGGCGCCCGAAGAACTGCACCTCAACCCCGACGAGGTGGCCAGGCTCGCCGCAATCTCGCAGATACCCCCGTTGACCACGAAGCAGAAGTTCGGCGCGTTCTACCTGCGATTCGAAGGCGGCCAGCTGCCGATTGGCGCGGTGCGCCGACTTGTGCAGCGGCTCGTCACGAGCAAGCGCGGTAAGGGTGGCGGGAAGCTGCCGACATGGAAGCTCAACGACCTGCTGTTCTTCTGCCACGCCGACGGCAGCCAGCCCGTCGTGCACGTCGTGAACTTCCAGGAGAAGGAGGGCAAGCGCATCTTGCGAGTTCTCACCTGGACCGACCGCCCCACCGATACCCGCCTCAACTTGCTCGCCCGCCGCGCGCTTGACGAACTGCTGTGGACGAGCGACGAAGGCCCTCGTGTCGTGACCGACCCATTGGCAGGCGTCGGGTTCGCCGGATACCGGGAGGGCATCAAGAGCGCGAAGGTGCTGTCACGCCGCATGGCCGAGGTCGCACAGGACGTGCGCGACGAGGTGAACGGCTTGCTCGCGGTCGAGACGGTCGACGGACCGATGCGCTCGCTGTACCGCAACGTGCGAGAGAAGCTCATCGGCGACATCACATCCGAGCGGTTCGCCGACGTGTACGCCCAGACGATGGTCTACGGCCTGCTCACCGCCCGTATCGCGCACCCCGAAGACTTCCAGGCCGACAAGGGGCTGTCGGTCATCACGTTCGACAACCAATTCCTCGACGCGATCTACTCACGCTTCCGTGACGAGACCGATGACGTCATTGATGTCGACGAACTCGGGCTCGCGGACCTCGCCGAGCAACTCGCCACCACGAATGTCGATGAGTTGTTGGCGGACTTCGGGGCCGACAATCAGCGCGACGACCCGGTGGTCTACTTTTACGAGGAGTTCCTCGCGCAGTACGACCCGCAGCAGCGCAAGGATCTCGGCGCCTTCTACACACCCAAGCCGGTCGTCCGCTACATCGTCAAGACAGTCGACGACGCGCTCAAGTCCTTCGGTCTGCCTCTGGGCGTCGCCGACTCGACAACATGGAAGGAATACGTCGAATCCCACCCTGACGTCGAGGTTCCCGCGGGTGCGAGCCCGAACGACGCCGTCGTGTCGATGTTCGACCCGGCGAACGGCACGGGGACCTTCATCGTCGAGTGGCTCGAACACGCGAAGCGCAATGCTGGACCGGCTGGCGCCGATGCCGCCCTGCAGCACGCGTCTGCAGTAGAGATCTCCCTCGCCTCCTATGCCGTCAGCCACCTCAAAGTGTCACTCGACCTCCCTGATGAGGTTCGGCAGAAGACGCGATTGCCGATCTACCTCGGTGACACTCTCGGAGTGCGTCGAGCGGCCGGACTTGAGGGACTCGACGATCCCATTGGCCATGAGGGACTCCTCGCAAACCAGGTGAAATACGACAGGCACCACACTGTCCTCATCGGCAATCCGCCGTACGACCGCGATGCCAGCAGTAAGGCCGGTTTCATCACTGCCTCGCTACAGGCCGGCAAGCGGTCGCTCTTTGATGACATTCTCGATGACGCGAAGGCCCACGTCATCTTCAGCCACACAAAGAGCCTGAATGATCTTTACGTCTACTTCTGGCGCTGGGCCATATGGAAGGTCATGGAGGAAAATGACGGTCCCGCTGTCGTCTCGATGATCACGTCATCGTCGTGGCTCGCCGGGCCAGGATTCCTTGGCCTCCGTCGCCTTGCTCGCGAGGTAGCCGACGAAATCACGGTAGTCGACCTCGGTGGAGCCGGCCGTGGAGCGCGTAAGGAAGCAAACGTCTTCGATATCCAGACACCGGTCGCGATTGTCACATTGACCCGGAAGGGCAAGGCTGATCGCTCGAAGCCCGCCAGCGCTCGGTACTACCGCATCCAAGGGACGCGACAAGAGAAGCTGGCGGCGGTCGTCGATCTGACCAGCGGAAAGAAGGTCGAGTGGATCTCGATCGAGTCAGATTGGTTCGCACCGCTTACGCCGCCGACTGGGGACGTAAGCTGGCTGAACTTCCCGGCAGTCGCTGACCTCTTCCCGTGGCAGCAGCCGGGTTGCATCTACGGCCGCACCTCACCCGTTGCCCCGAGCAAGGACGTCCTGGAGCGGCGATGGGCTCGATTCGTGTCCACCAAGGATGCACTCGATCGCGCGAAGTGTTTCAAGGCGTCCAGCACAGGTCGGAACATCAACACCAAGGTGGCCGGGCTCCCCAGGCTCGTCGATGAGCCAATTGGCGCACCACACCCGCCCATTGTCCGGTACGGCTACCGAGCCTTCGATCGTCAATGGGCCTTCGATGATCCGCGATGGGCAAAGACCGAAAGCCCGGCGCTCTGGCGATCCGTGACGCCGAAACAGATCTTCCTTGCTTCAAGGATGGCGAAATCGATGGGCGATGGACCCGCTGCCGCGGTGTCGACGGCGGTACCTGACTTTGCGTACTTCCGCGGCTCGGACGGTGGGAAGGACATAATCCCGCTCTACCGTGACGCGAAGGGCACGCCGAACGTTGACCCCGCGCTGCTCGCCAAGCTCACCGCAGTCCACCGGGAAGTGGACGCGAGAGCCGCCGAGGTCACCGTGGAGCGTCTCTTTTCGTACACCTTCGCGCTGCTCGCAGGGACTGACTACACGACCCGGTGGCACGACGAGCTTGAGACGCCCGGTCCGCGACTTCCGGTGACTGCGGATCCTGCACTGTTTGCCGAGGTCGCGGACTTGGGCGAACGGCTCATATCGCTGCAAACATTCGGCGAGCGGTACGGTTCTGGGCCGCTTGACCTCAGCGGCGTCGAGTGGACGGTCGAGCCGACGCGCCTGCCGGCAGCGAAAGCGGAACTTGCTTACGACACGAAGGACGGCGTGCTTCACGTCGCCGACGGCGCTCTCTTGGGCGTCTCGTCCGAGGTTTACCACTATTCCCTGAGCGGGATGGAGGTCATTCCGAAGTGGCTCGGATACCGGATGGCGAAGGCAACAGGCCGTGCAGCATCCAGTGCGTCTCCACTCGACGAGATTCGCCCGTCGGTCTGGTCGTCCGACTGGAGCCACGAACTCCGCGAGATTGTCGTGGCCATCCGTGAGACGCTCGTCCTGCGGCCTACAGGGATCTCTCTTCTCGACCGTGTCCTGGAAGGCCGCTTGATCGCTGCTTCCGAGCTCCCGCAACCGCCTGCTTGGATGCGTCAGCCCCCCACGTCGAAGGAGGCGTACGACGGCTTGTTCACTCTTGGAGACGCGCGCTGACTTCCTTCTTCGCGATCGATTTCTCCACGAGATTGAGGTGGGCCTTGATTAAACCCGCAGCCCCGTCGCTGAGCAACGACGAAGATGTCCTGATCAGACTGCGAATCGCAGATGCCACTTGCTTTCGCTGAGTTGGATTTCGCGGCACCTTGCCGTCGAGGATGGCATCAATCTGAGCGCGATAGCTATACACGAAGTTGTGTGTCGTGATACCGAGCTGAGCGGCGACCTCGGAGGCTCCGCATCCTGCGAGATAGCTCAGGCGATAGACGTCTCCCCGGCGCGTGGGATCGCGACGCAACAGCTCTGCCAGTTCCTCGCGAAACTGATGCTTGATACCCGCGAGGGTCTCACCTCGTTCCGACACTACGGCCCCAACGCTTCCCACGCGATCCCCGGCGTTTGTCGCGCCCACCGCGACGGTGGCCCACCCAACTCCGGCGCTGACTTCTGTTGCCCGCCAGCTTACTCGTCACTCGCGTATCGCCCCTCGGCCCGTCTGACCTTGCGATCGCGCACGAGCCGTCGCACTGTGGGATGAATCTGCGTAGGCGCTCGCGAGCACCTGTTCTCCCAAGGGGAACGCTCGCCGACGACCCCGCGTGTTGGCGGTCGTGTCATCCATCAGTACGCTCGCATCAATTGACCAGTGCGAGGCCGGCGGCCCGGGCCGCCGCGCGGGCGTGGCGTCTCGGGACCTACCCGCCCCGCGGGCACCGGGGGCTCAGCGTGGTCATATTCGTCCGGATGATGCCGGATGCCAGCGTGGGTCGACCATTCGCGGCGCACGATGATCGCGATCCGTGAAGCAGTCCCGATCCGATCGACGCGAAGCTTGGAGCAGTCGTCGCCATGCGCGCAGTCCCCGGCGAGGTCAAGCAGCTCAGCGGGCTCGAGAACCTTGCGTCGAGCGAGTAGCCCAGGCGACTTCGCTCACCACGACGAGGGGGTTCGGAAGCAGCTGCACGGTTCGCAGACGAGCCACTGCACGCAGGCACCCACGGTGGACGACGCCGTTTGAAACCGCATTGCTACAGCTACCTGCAACGCAGAAAAATCCCTGGATACCCGTGAAAACTCAGCCTACGCTGGCGCCATGCGCGGAGGCTTGGAGCGATGGAAGAGAGGCGTCGAGTCCCGCGGGGTCCGGCAGGCGATCTCGTACGCGCTCGAGGGCACGTGCGACGCCCACGTGCCCTACCCGACGGGCGCCGAAGCGCTCGAGGCGTATGGCGCAGCATCCGATTCAACCGTCTCTCGGTTCATCGTCGACAACGGCGTCATCACGACTGACCAACTTACGGCCGGCGGCCTTCGCGTTTGGCTCGCCGGGCACGACCCGGTCACGGGGGAGGAGCGCGGCCACCAGCGGCTGAGCCCCGACGCTGACCTGCTGCTCGACGGCACGCTCAACCACCCGAAGTCGTACAGCATCGCCGCACTGCTCCATCCCGAACTCGCAGCCGAGTTCGAAGCCCTTCAAGACCGGTTGCGGGACCGCATCCTGCTCATCTGGCAAACCGAGCTCAACGCACGCCGCGGGCACGGAGGGCTCATCCGCGAGGAGATCGCCCGCATCGAGGTCGTCGAGTTGCAGCACCGGCGCTCGCGCGCGCTCGACCCGCACATCCACCGGCACCTGTGGCTCAACATCAAGGTGCTCGGTGCGGACGGCAAGTGGTCAAACCTCGATTCGCGCGTCGCGATGAAGCTGCACACTGTGGTCAACGCCGAGGGCGAGCTTGCTGCCCGCACCGATCCGGCCTGGATCGCCGCGATCGCCCGGCACGGATACACGCTCGACCTCAATGGGGAGATCGCCGAGCTCGCTGGCGCCGTCCGACCCGTCTCGCGCCGGTCGGCGCAAATCGAAGCCAACCGCGCGCGCCTGATCGCGGAGTGGTCGGCAGCGCACGGCGGATCTGCGCCGAGCGTGGAGGTGCTGCAGCAGATCGATCGACGCGCGTGGGCGGTGTCGCGTCCGAACAAGCCAGCCGATCTCGATGAGGCGTCTTGGGAGGCGCGGGTCCGCGACGAGATCGCAGCGATCGATCCGCGTTTCACCACCCCGCGCGCACCCATTCCCGTTGCTGCGGTAGACCCGCACGCCGTCGACCTGGATCTGCTCGCTGCACAGGCGGTCGTCGACGCGGACGAACGGTCCACATCATGCGGCGGGAGGTTCAGCATTTTCGATATCCGCGCCGGCGCAATACGCGCACTCTCGCGCGCGGGCGTCGTGGCGGAGCGCGACCGGCTCGATGGCGTGATCGACGACATCACGGAGCGTGCCACGCGTTCCGTCTATCGGCTCGTTGCCGAGCCCCCGGCTCACGTCAAGGCGTTCATGGCGACCGAGACCGTGCGCGCCAAGGTGTGTCTCGCCGGCCGCTTGGACGTGCTCGCCCAAGCGGGGCGCTCCCTGCTGCCGGGGGAGCTCCACCAGCTCGCACCGAACGAGGATCTGTCGGCACTGGATGCGTCGCAACGCGTTGCCGCGTGCGCCATCGCTGGTACGGACGGGCTCGTGACGGTGACCGGCCCCGCCGGCGCGGGCAAGACGACGATGCTGCGCGCTGCGTTCGCGGCGCTCACGTCGCAACACCGACGGATGCTCGTCGTTGCTCCTACGCGAAAGGCGGCATCGGTGGCGTCTCGCGAGGTCGAGGCCGCGGCATCCAGTATTCATGCCCTGCTTTCGGACCATGGCTACCGATGGGGCACCAACGAGGCCGGCGCCAAGGTGTGGACCAGGCTTCGAGCGGGAGAAGTCGATCCCAGCACGGGCGCTGTATACGGCGGACCAACCCAGCATGTGTTGCGTTCTCGCGATCGGATCGTCGTCGACGAAGCCGGCATGGTCGACCTGCAGACGGCGAACGTCCTCGTGGAGCTCGCGATCGAGCAGGGCGTCGGGCTGGCGTTCGTGGGTGACACGCATCAGGCGTTGCCGGTCGGACACGCGGGAGCGATGGGTTCTGCGATCCGGCACGCGAACGCTGCGGTCGAGCTCGAGACGGTGCACCGGTTCCGCGATCCCGACTACGCGGCGCTCACTCTGCGGCTTCGGGATGCGGGTGATCGCGAGCGCGCGCTGGTGGTTGCGGGCGAGCTTGCCGAACGCGGTCACGTCGCTCGGGTCGATCATCACGAAGCGGCGCGTGGGCGGATGATCGACGCGTACTTCGAGTGGCACGCGCGCGGCAAGCGGGTCACGTTGGTTTCCGGTACCAACGCTGAGGCGGATGCGATCAACGACGCGATCCAGCAGCGGCGAGTCGATCAGGGCGAGCTCGACATCAGCGTCGCTGCGTGGGGAATCGGGCAGCAGCGCATCCTTGTCGGCGACACCGTCCAGACCCGGCGCAACGATCGGCTCACGGGGGTCGAGAATCGCGCGCAGTGGATCGTGCGGGGGATCCGCGACGAGTACCTGTCTCTCGTCTCCGTGAGCGACAGCGGCGAGGTGGCGCGTGTGTCCACCGAGTACGCGCGCGAGCACCTGCAGCTCGCGTACGCCTCTACCGTGCACGGCGCGCAGGGCGACACCGCCGACGCGTCGGTGGTCGGGCCCGATGTCGATGCCGCGGGACTCTACGTGGGCCTCACGCGAGGGCGGCTGAGCAACGTCGCGATCGTTGTCGCGCGTACGGATGCCGCGGCCCGCGAGTGTCTCGCCGAGTCGATGCAGCGCGGCACTCCGGAGTTGACGATGCAGGATGCTGTGCGCGCGGCCCAGGCGGAGATGCGGCGTGCGGCAAGGAGCCGGGAGGCGGCGATGGCTACCGCGCCGCTGGGCGGGTCGGCAAGTTCAGGACGCCGGATCGGGATGTAGCGGCGTTCGACACGTGGGGCGCTCAGCGGGAAGGCTTTCGGGTCGGCTATTCGGGCGAGGTCGCTGGTCGATGCGATTCATCGGGCCGGATCACGGTTCATCGCCTCATATCAGCGCGGTAGACGACCGGGCTGCGAGCGCCAATTCTCCGTTGAGCGGATCTCAATCTTGCTCGCTGCCGAATGCCGCCGACCAGCGCGGCCACTGCGGCGCCACTGACGAGAGACCGACACACCAAGCGAAGCGGTCTCGCAGATGAACGGAATACGACGGACACGATCGCACGAACCAGAGACTCGAGGCCCGCGAAGAGGACTGATTGCCGAGTCCAGCCCTTCCGCGGCCTCACGAGCGGCTTCGCGCCTCGGTTGCTCGCTTCGTTGAACGCGTCGGTATCCGACCACCGATGTGCTGCTGTAGCGAGTCAGCGCCCCTCGCGCACGGCGCGACGCCACTGATCTACAGCGTTTGTCTGACGTGCGGCAGTCCTCGCCAGGGCTCGATCTCGAGCGGCGTGACCCGATGCCTGGCGGGATTCGATCACGGACGCGGATCGCACCGAGTGCGAGTCACGCCGCGCTTCCATCGCCCTCAGTTCCTTGTTCAGCATCATCGCCGTCGTCCTCTCCGCTCGAGACTTCAGCTGCACTCGTCAGTTGCACGATGTTAATCGATGCATTCTGAGCGCCAGCATAGAACGCTTCGAGCTGCGGTAACAGCTCATACTCCTCAATATTCCGCACGGGCAGATCGAGGCCATCGCGCGCCTCGTCACGATCGATCACGTAACCGTGCGTCGGGTACCCGCGCACGAGCTGGGATACTCGCGCCCGTGCAGATGCGAAACCGTTTCGCTCGTGACGATAGGAGAGAAGACGGGCGCCATACTCAATCGCGACGTCAAGGCTCGTGCTCGCTGCGTTCACAGAGACCAGGTCAATCTGCTCGAGCAGCGGGCGAGCGAACTGCGCTGAGAAATCGAGGACGTGCTGAATGGTCTGCTCTCGTGTCAGAGCAGTCGACCGCAGTATTTCGCTGCCGGCCAGGACCGCGTTGGTAACCACCTGCCAGTACACGTTGTCGATCGTGTTCGCAGTGTCGAGATTTGAGCGCATCCGAACTTCACCCTCGCGACTCTCCTGGGTGTCGAGCGGTCCGAGTTCTGCGGCCGGCGCCATGAAGATGTTGTCGCCGGCAAGTGCGAGGAGCGTCGCCGCGCTTTTCGCATAGTCGACGACGACAAAGTTGACGATCTCGAATCGCGACCTGAGGTAGAGGCCCAGCTTGTATGCGGCGTGAGCGTCGCCTCCAGGTGAATCTAACCACACGTCGATTCGCGAACCGGGCTGCCTCCGTGCCTCAAGACCGCCTAGTCGTTGGATGACGTCCTGCACGAGCGGACGCATGAGTGAACCGCCAGGGCCAGAGCCCATCTGCAGCAGGATCAGGATGTCCCAGTCTGCTGGGGTCGCCGCCCGGACGTCGGCGTCGACATCAGCGTCGTCGCGTTCACCCAACGCTTCTCCATCGTCAGAGAGCCGACCGGCGGATTCTTCAGCTTCCTCGCCGAGCTCCACAACGACGGGGTCTTGGTCCTGCGGCACGTCGGCACCTGTCGCATCCGTCGCGTTGATCTCCGGTACCAGCTCTTCAGCAGGTGCAGTCGAGTCGTTCGGCATTGTGTCGGGCATCGTTTCCCCTCGTCGACATCAGACAAACGAACTGTATCGACAGCGCGCAGGGAACGGAAAACTGACGACCCGATTCCCCACCGCGGCGCCGCACAGCGGACCTCACGTACTTAAAGCACGGCGATTCGGGCCTACACGCAATCGGACGCGATGCGGAACACCTCGGAACCCGATGGACGAGGCCACGCCGTCCCACGGCGAGGCCTCACCTCTTGAAACGCTTCAGGACTGTTCCGTTCTCAGCTCTTCAGAGACCCAGCGCGACGCCGGCGTCTTTCGTTGTTCGCGATATTCAGCGAAGCAGGCCTCGGGCGCGCTGGATTCGTTCCCGTAGGCCCTCCTGAAACTCGTCGGTCTTGCTCACTGTCTCGATATGGCTGGAGATTGCAGCTCGGATCACGTCCGAGATGGGTCGGTTCTCGACGCTGGCGACAGTCTCGAGTTGCTCGGCCTGCTCGACCGAGAGGCGGATGGTCATAGCTTTCTGTTCCGACATTCCTCTATCTTGCCACCACGTAGGGTAGAGTGCAAGCCACCGTGGTTATGTGATACCGTGGTATCTCCGCAGTTCCCGAGCGTCCGAGGAGGACACCTTGAGCACGACCCCTGAATCTCGCGCAGCGAAGATCACTATCCACATCGACAAGCAGCCCTACAAGGTCAAGCCCGGCGTCACGCCGGTCGCGACGCTCCGTCAGCTTCCCGAGCCGCCGGTGCCTGCGGGCCGTGACATCTGGCTCGACATCAACGATGCCCAGGACGAGATCCTCGACAACGAGGGGAGCATCGACCTCGCCGACGGGATGCGGTTCTTCACCGAGATCGACGGGATCACGATCCGCATCGACCGCGTCGATTACGAGGTGTTCCAGCGGAAGATGACAGGCGCTGAGCTGCGTGCGCTTCCCAGCCCGGACGTCGCCGCGGACCGCGACCTGTGGCGGGACGTGCCGGACAAGCGCGACGTCAAGGTGCAGGACGAGGACATCGTCCGCCTCAAGGACGGGATGCGGTTCTTCACCGCCCCGGGCCGCATCAACCCGGGTGCGCAGTCGTGAAGCTGCCCGAACCGGACGTCGCCTTCCTCGAACGCGCGGGCATCCCGCACCGCGTGTTCGAGGAAGGCGGGATGCTCAACGTCGAGCTCCTCGACTTCCCCCTCCCGACCGGGCTCAACGCGCATCGCGCCAGCGTGCTGTTCCGCTTGTCGCCCAGCTACCCTGACACCCCGCCGGACATGTGGTGGATCATCCCGCACCTGACCCCGGTCGGCGGTGGGCGGATCCCCGCGACCGAGGTCATCGAGACGATCGATCAGCGCAGCTGGCAGCGCTGGTCACGCCATCTTGACCCCGCCGCGTGGCGATCGGGGATCGACGGGCTGGAAAGCTACGTGCGCCTGCTCCGCAACGAACTGAGCAGTGCCGCCGCATGAACATCACTCTCCGGCTCACCCAGACACTCCACGACCGGCTGCTGGCGATGGCGACAGGGCCGGTCGAGACCGGCGCTGTCCTAATCGCCCACCTCGTCCCCACCGGGAGCACCGGTGCCGTCCTGCTCGGCGCGGACCTCATCGACGTACCGGAAGACGCGTACGAGGTCCGCACCGACCAGTCCCTGCGGATCACGTCCGACGGATACGTGCACGCTCTCAAGACGGCGCGCGCAGAAGGCGCCGTGGCGATCTGGGTGCACTCGCACCCCGGAAACCACGCCATCCCCTGCCCGAGCCGACACGACCGGCTGGTCAACCACGAGCTCGAGGGACTCTTCGGAGACCGCACCGAGACAAATCAGTACGGGTACCTGATCGTCAGTCATGCTGACGGGGCGCTCACCTTCACCGGCGCGCTCACCGGGCCAGTCAGCGGACCCATCGAACTACTCTCCGCGATCGGAGGCCGGTGGCTGTTCCGCAGCAGCTACGACACCATCGGTCCGGGCGCACCGGACCTCTTCGACCGGAACATCCGCGCCTTCGGTGACGGTATCCAGACCGCGATCGGCCACATCACGGTCGCCGTCGTCGGGGCCGGCGGCACGGGCTCCGCCGCCGCCGAGCAACTCTGTCGGCTCGGCGTCAGGTCCTTCATCCTGATCGACCCGGACACCCTGTCCTCCTCCAATACCACCCGCGTCTACGGATCGACCCCAGCGGATCTCGGACGTGCGAAGGTCGACGTCCTCGGCGACCACCTTCAGCGCATCGCCGACGGCGTCCATGTCGAACGGATCCAAGGCACCGTCACCACCGAGTACGTCGCTCGCGCCCTGCCCCGTGCCGATGTCGTGTTCGGGTGCACCGACGACAACGCCGGGCGGCTGCGTCTGTCCCGGCTCCCCTACTACTACCTCACACCCCTCGTCGACTGCGGCATCCAGATCCACGCGGACGTCGACCGCATTATCTCGGGGATCTTCGGGCGCGTCACCACGCTCTATCCTGGTGCGGCCTGTCTCACCTGCCGAGATCGAATCGACCTGCGCCTCGCCGACGCCGAAATGCGCGCGGTCGACGAGCAACAGCGGCTGGAGAAGGAGGGATACGCGCCCGCCCTTCCCGGCGTGGAACCGGCCGTCGTCGCGTTCACGACGCTGGTCGCAGCAACCGCGGTCAGCGAGTGCCTCGAGCGTCTCGTCGGATACGGCGAGACCCCGAGCCCGACCGAGGTCATCCTCTACATCCACGACCGCTCGGTACGGGCCAACGTCGCAGGAATCCGCCCACGTCACTACTGCGACCCGTCCACCGCACGAGTCGGGACGGATCGCGACATGTTTCTGGGGTTGAATTGGGCGTCCTAAAACGGGTCCGCTACTGGCGGAGGTGGAAGGCAGATCTTCGCACCGCGTCCGCCGCCGACATCCCCGACCGCATCCCGGCACGCCATGCCGTGATCGTCGGAACGAAAGCACATCAGAAATGGCTGGTGTTCGACTGCCCGTGCGGATACGGCCACCGGGTCATGCTGAACCTCGACGGCAGCCACTACCCTCGATGGCGCATCACCAACGAGTACCCGATCACTCTGATCCCCAGCGTTGACGAACACAGTACCGCCGGGCACTGCCACTACATCGTGCGCGACGGCCGCATCCGATGGGTCGAAAGAAGGAACCGCGTATGACTCCCACCGAAGGCGCTCAGCAGAATGCCCCCTCCGAGGGAACCTCGCTCACACACGTCCCCACTCCCGTGGTCGCTCCCGCCCCTACCCCTGGACCCAGGACCCCCTCGAAGACTCCTCTCTACGAGGCGATGAACGCAGCGCGCTACATCCGGCAGTCGCTGGTCAAGCAGATCGAGCAGCTCACTGATACCACTCTCATCTGCTACGTGGCCCCTACGTCGGAGATCGACCGCCACGATGTCATCGCGATGGTCGACCTTCTCCACAACGTGGTCCCGGGCTCAGCGATCGACCTCCTGCTGCACTCGCCGGGAGGAAGCATCGATGCAGCGGAGAAGCTCATCGCTCTGATCCGCAAACGTGCGGGTACTGCGCGGGTCCGTGTCATCGTTCCGGACTACGCAAAGAGCGCCGCCACCCTCATGGCGCTCGGCGCTGACGCCATAGTCATGTCCGACTCATCCGAATTGGGTGTGATCGACCCCCAGGTCAGGATGCCCAACGACAACGGCCATCTGCAGACACTCTCGGCTCAGAGTTACCTCGACGCCTTCAACCTGCACGCCACAAATCTGAAGAACGATCCCGATGACCCGGTCGCGCGACTCATGCTGTCCAAGATGGAGCCGGCAACCGTTCGCAAGCTCGAGCGGATAACGGCCCGATCCCGTTCGATCGCGGAGGCGTTGCTCGGCACCGCCATGGTGAAAGACGAGGGAGAGGCAACCCGGATCGCCAACGAGCTCAGCGATACCAAGAAGTGGCACTCCCACGGCCAGATGATCTCCCACGAGACGGCCGCCAAGCTCGGCCTGTTCGTCACCTACCTCGCACCGCACGATCAGCTTTGGCAGCTCTACTGGCGTCTGTTCTGCTTGCAACTCACCGCCGCCGACGGTCCTGTCAAACTCTTCGAAGGCTCCTACGCATCGCTTGCGCTGTCTTGATCCCGAGGACGACGACTAATGCATCGCCTCCTCGAACACGTACAGGCCGCCGGCCTGAACCTTGCCGCTCGCATCCACGGGTTGCAAGTTCCCATTACCGGTCGTGCCCCCTCGAGGTCGTTCGAGAGGGCACGGAGTCACTTGGTCAGTGGACTCCTGACCGTACCGCACGTGGGTGGGAAAGGAGTATGCCGCATGGCCAAGTCGCAGAATCGCGTCACGAGCAAGGCGGTCGCGTCGAAGGCCTCGAAGGCCCTTAGCGACGGTCGATCATCGAGCCGGACGAAGAGCATAGCTGCCAGCGCGCTGTCTCAGCGCAAGAAGTAGCAGCGGCGGTGTTCTCGCAACGACCTGCGAGAACACCGCATATCTACCATCACCTGACGGAGAGACGCGCGCGCTGCCGCCTGTCTGAGGACCGATGCAGTGGCGTCGTGGCCCCGTCCTCACCATGGGTCTCGGAGATGTTGACAGATTCGCTCACGCGCTGAGCGTGGCCGCTAGAGCGATCCTGACCGGACACGTCGTCGAGGCGCGCAACGCCATCGGACCGATCGCCTTCGAACGATGGGAGGGGCAGCTCCGCTACGCAGCGTAGGCAGTCGAGCAGTGCAAGCCCGGTTCGGCGCCAGGGCGCTCGGAGTCGTATGTGCTCGGCCGATCCTTCGAGGCGGAGATAACACTGCGAGCGATGTCGGCACCGACCGATAGCGTGCTCTCTCCGGGACCATCGGCAGAGGACGAACTATGGCACGCAGAAGGGCCGAACCGCACATTCACAACGACGTGGACGTCACAACAGATCGACTGAACGACTTTGCCCTCGCAGGGCGATCCACTCAAGTCAACGTTCTGGCGAAGCTGCGTGCCCAGAGTGCCGACGACAGCGTCGCGACGCAGCTCAGTATCGCGAGCTTGGTCCTGGCAATCTTCGTCGTCATGGCAGCGCCACTCATCACGGTGCAGCCTGATCCAGCGCTCGCCTCGTCATGGTGGGCCAGGCTAATCCTGATAGTTGCGCTCGTCGGCGTATTGCTTCTGGCGCTGTCGCCGGCGGTATGGGACGCGGCGAAGGGTCATGTCAGACGTGAGCGCGCCGTCGTGTGGCTCGCCGCCTACGAGGATGAACTCGCACGCCGCCATCGTCTGCGTGGCCGGGCCGCGCGCCGCTGGCAGCGCGAGCACTAAGCGAACTCAGTCGTGCCGCCTCGGCGAAGTGGATCGCTGGAAGCGCGGTGCCCCGAGCGGACGCTCGACATTCCGCCCCGAGTCACACCTCTGCGCGCGATGCCCGCAAGCGGATGACGCCGTGCCGGTCGGCCGCTTAGGCGTTGGGCAGCACGGCTATCAGGCGTCGACGCCGAAGGCGCGTAGCAGCGGCACGCGGGGGATCATGCGGCGCGGGCCGAGTTGGACCGTGGGGATAGTTCCGCTCTCGATGCCGAGCTTGATCGTGCGGTAGTCGACGCCGACGAGCTTCGCGGCATCCTTCATCGTCAGTGCCAGAGAATCTTGTGACCGGTTCATTGTCGTGTCCTTCCGTGAGCCAGCAGTGTCACTCTCCATTCGTCGCAACGTACCACATGCGTGAGCCAAGATCGACAGTCTTCTTCGCGAATCCTCGATGACCTGGAATAGTGGGCTTCATGGCAGACGTCGAGGCGTATGACTTCAGCGACGAACGCATCGATCTCGGCAGTGGGGTGACACTGCCGAAGTCGTGGCACGCGCGCGTGTCCGGCGAGCAGGACGTGCCCGGCACCATCACCGTCCGCGTGGAGTGGGACAGCACGCTCGGACGCACCGCCGTCGTCTTCGCTGCCCTCGAGCGCGAAGCCGAGGGCGTCGACATCACCAGCCAGATGCTCCGCGAAGTGCGAACGCACTGGATCATGACGAGGTCAGCTCTCGATGTCGTCACCGTCGACGTCGGCACTGAGGATGGCGACGAGCTCGACCGTGTACCGGTGCGCGAGTTTCTCAGTCGCGTGCGGGCGCAGGGGGAGCGCGGGCCCATGGAGTCCCTCCACGCCGCGATCTCCGTGTATCGCGTCGCGACAGCGATCAGCTATCCGCCACTGAAGCTCGTCGCCGACACTCTCCAGATCAGCCAGAGCACCGCGACCCGCCTCATGAGTCGCGCGCGCGACTCGGGTCTGGCGCCCGAAGTCCGCATCCAGGAGCCGCGGCGCGCGCCGGCTGTCAACCCCTACAACCCGGGCGGGTCCTACGACCCCACGGCGCCCCACCACGGGCCTTCCCAGCCCGGAGGGCCTTCGATGGGCCGATGAGAGACGCGGTGGGGACGCCGTCTGTTCGCGACATGCCGTCAACGCGCCGCCGCGAGCTGGTTGAACATGTTGCTAAATGAACACCGATGCATCCAGCAAAGTGCCCAAAATGCGTGAGGCGGGATAGTGCTCGGAGCAGGTTCTCAAACGGCCGTTCGCCGCGTGGCCCGGAATCATGCCTCACGGCGGGCGATTTTTGCCCGCATTTTGCCCGCATCCTATTCGCTGCTGGTTGTTTTCGGACGTCGTCCGATGCCGCTCGACTCTCGAAAATCCGCGTAATTCCGCGGAAGTTGTCGTTTCGCGTCGCTATGCAAAATGCTCAAAACGTGTTCGAGTCCCTCCAGGGGCATCATCTTGTGCGAGCTGCAGCATGCCTATCAAGAAGACCGCGGAACCGGCCAGCAGGACCAGCCACACGGCTGGGTTTCAGCCGCTGATTCCCGTCTCGTCAGCGATGACGCCGTGGTTGTGGATCGCAACCGCGCCAGCACCCACGATCACGCCGAACAGGGTCACTCCGACTGCCAGCCAAGCCCTCATCTGCACCGCTTCATCTACATAGTCTGCTCGTCCGTCTGCATGACGGCAGTCGTTGATCGCGCGCGTTGGAAGACCGGCGCGTGTGCCGTCAGCGGACCATTCGAGCATCGGTGATCTTCGGCGCGTACGGATCGATCTGCTCGACACCGTCGACGCGAAACCCGTTGCGTTCGTAGAACGCGATGGCCCGTGGATTCTGCATTGCGACCCACAACATCGCGGGCTCGTCACCGAGGGCGTCCTCGAGCAGCGCCTGGCCGACGCCCGCTCCGTAGTAGGCCTCTCGCACGTAGATCGCATATAACTGACGCGATCGGGGTGGCTTCTCACCTGCTGTTCCGACGGAGGGACCGACCCACACGAATCCGATGATCGAGTGGTCACGTTCCGCGATTCGGACGGTCACATCATCCCGTGGGTTGCTCAGCACCTGCTCCCACATTCGACGGCGACCCGCGATGTACTCGTCGGAGAAATAGTCGTGGGGAAGCAGGTGTGCGTATGCCTCCTGCCAGGTCGACACATGGACGTCGGCGAGCGCGGTGGCGTCGCCCGCCACTGGAGTGCGGATCTTGAACGGCATGCGCTCATCGTTCCAGACGCGGCAACACGCGTGGTCTGGACTGCATGTTCAGCGACGACCCTGGGTGAGCCGAGCTGGGTCCAGCAGGGGTGAGGACATGAAGGCCTCGGCGCGCGATCGCTCCACAGACAGTAGCCCTACGGCTGATCGTGCCGCCGGCCACGAATGACCAACACTCCGGTGACGATCATGACGACGACCATCGATCCGATCCACATCCAGATGCTCGAGGGGATTCCGACGACGGAGTGCTGTGACGAGCCGCAGGTCGAAGTGCCGCCCTCGACACCGTCGGCGCACCACCCATAGGTGATGATCGGTGCGAACAGCACGCTGACGCCGAGCGCTGCGATTGCGCTCCACCACAGGGTGGCGACGGCGGGTCTTGGAGCGGCCATGGCATCCAGCAAATCAGTCCGCCGAGTGAATCAAACCGAATGTCACCGAGTTGTGACGGGCGGTCGTCTCCGCGCTCGTGCTCCGCGGAGCGATCCGTCATCCGGACAGCTCGGCTGCGCGGACCGCGTCCCCCTCTTCGGTGGAGGGTGCCGGCTCCCAGCGGAGCAGGTCGCCTGGCTGGCACTCGAGCACCTCACAGAGCGCATCGAGCGTCGCGAACCGCACGCCCCTGGCGCGGCCGTTCTTGAGGGCGGCCAGGTTCGCGGGCGTGATGCCGATTCGCTCGGCGAGGGTGCCCACGGCCATCTTGCGGCGCGCGAGCATCACGTCGACGTCGACGACGATCGGCATTCAGACCATCTCATTCAGCTCGGTGCGCAGTGCACTGGCCTCGGCTTCGCGTTCGATCGCCTGCCGCAGCAGGTTCTTCATCACGACGACCAGCAGTGCCATTCCGCCCAGCACGAGCGATGCGCCGCAGATCAAACCGACGATGCCCGGTGCGACCGAACCGGGCGCGAGCAGCACGGCCATCGCGAACGTGAGGACGGCGGCCGCCGCAATGGTCCAGATGATGATGTCGACGTACCGGAAGGACGATTCGGAGAACACCGAGCCCTTCCGCACCTTCGTGAGCAGCTGCCAGACGCAGACGGCGAACACCTGCATCGTCACGACTCCGAGCACGATCAGGGTGACGAAGGTGATGCGAGCCCACGGCACTTCGCCCGCCAGGTCGGCCCAGATCGCCGGCACGATGAATGTCTGCACCACGAGCGACCCCGCCAACGCCAACGCGATCACCACGCGCAACGCCAGAATCGTTGCTTTCCCCATCGGTCACTCCTTCTCGTAGAACAAGCGAAATCTATCGTTTTACGATGGATAATGCAAGTGAGACGATAGATCACACGGTACGAAGAGCGGCGCGTCCGCGGACTTCGGTGCGGTTCCATGCCTCCGACAGCGAGGCCTCGAGGTCGGTGTGCGCGAAGGTGAACCCCGCGCGCGTCAGCGTCTCGGGAGAGACCCAGCGGCTCTTGAGGATGAGCTCGGATTCGGTCCGCAGCGCCCACATGCCGATCTCCAGCATCCACCGCATCGTCGGAATCCCCACCGGCATGCCGACGATGCGGCGGAGGGTGCGCATGAGCGTGCGGTTGTCGGTGACGGCGGGCGCCACGACGTTGATCGGACCCGACAGCCCGTGATCGTCCCGGATGAAGCGGATCGCCGCCACGACGTCGTCGATGTGCACCCAGCTGAATCTCTGCCGACCGTGGGTGCGGTACCAAGGTGCGCGGTCGGGGCCGGTCGGGTGTGGCCCGATGCCGCGATAGCGGCGATGCGGAGGGCACCAGCCATCGAACTGCGTGCCACCCAGGCCGCAGCGGGCGATGCCGAGCAGCATCCGCGTCGCCGGTCCGTCGCCGAGGACGATGGCTGTGCGCAACGCGACGCGCCGGGTGCGGGGGAGGACCCCGGCGAAGAGCTCCTCCTCCCACGCGGTCGCGACATCCACGGAGAATCCCGTGCCGATCTCGCCCGTGGACTCGGTGTTCTCGTGGTCCGTCGAATGCCGGTAGATCGTCGCCGTCGATGAGTTCAGCCATACCCGGGGCGGCTCGTCGGCTGCCGCGATCGCCTCCCGGAGTGCCCGCGTCGTGCGCACCCGCGAGGCGAGGATCTCGTCGCGATTGCGGTCGGTGTATCGACAGTTCACCGACTTGCCGGCGAAGTTGAGCACGATGTCGGCGCCGTCCACGGCGCGGCGCAGCGCCTCGGCATCGTCCCACCGGATCGCGGCGTTCCGGCCGACGAGTCGAAGCGCGTAGCCGTCGGCGGTGAACGCTTCAGCGACCGCCGTGCCGATGAATCCGCTCGGACCCGCGATCACTGCAACCGGCCGTCGACCCTCATTCATGCCTTGACGGTACTACACTTCTGAACATGTTCAGAAAACGATCGGATGCCCCGACCGCCATCCCTGCGGGCAGGTCGGTCTATGAACGGGTACTCGGTGATCGCTTCGCCGAACTCGACCCACGATTGCGCGCGTACTTCGGCGCGGTTCCTGAAGGTCTCGACGGCTTCGGCGCCGGCGTGTTCGAACACGCGGGTCTGCGGACTCGGCTGCTGCGCCCCCTGTTCGCGTTGCTGGGGCGCTGGCACGTGGCGTTCGCGGAGTACGGCGCGATCGTTCCGTTCACGGTCCGGAACACGCCCGCATCCGACGGGTCGCTCCGTGCGGTGCGAACGTTCCGCTTTGCGACCGCGACTCGCGAGATGACCGACACGATGCGCGTCGTCGAGGGCAGGCTCGTCGATCGAGTGGGCGTGCGCGGCCGAGTCGAGGTCGAGCTCGACGTCTTCGTCGTCGGCGGTCAGGTGATCATGCAGTCTCGGCGGCTCGCGCTGCGCATCGCCGGTCTGCGGGTGCCACTGCCCGCGGTGGTGAGATTGCTCATCCGCGAGCGGGCGTTGTCAGGCCGCGAGGCCGCACAGCACGTCGATGTCCGGATGATGGCGCCGCTCGTGGGCGAGATCTACGGCTACCGCGGAACGTTCACCTACTCTCTGCAGGCGAGGATCGCCGAGCCGGACCGGATGGTGTCACCGTAGGCTGTCGCCGTGAGTGAGCCGCTGGACTCGGGCCCCTTCTTCCACGGGACGAAAGCCGACCTGCAGGTCGGCGACCTGCTCCGCGCGGGGTTCCGGTCGAACTACCGCCCCGAGGTGGTCATGAACCACATCTACTTCACCGCCCTCGTCGACGGCGCTGGGCTCGCGGCGGAGCTCGCACCCGGCGAACACGCCCCACGCGTGTATCTCGTCGAACCGACCGGACCCTACGAGGACGACCCGAACGTGACCGACAAGAAGTTCCCGGGCAATCCGACGCGGTCCTATCGCAGCACCGAGCCGCTGCGGATCGTCGGCGAAGTCGCGGACTGGCCGCGGCTGAGCGCGGAGGCGCTGCAGACCTGGCGCGATCGGCTCGCCGCACTCCGCGCCGACGAGCGCGGCGAGATCATCAACTGACACCGTCCGCGACGATGTCGTCGGTGTCCGGAAGACTGTCCCGCATGCCTGTCTTCGATCACCTCGGCATCACCGTCGACGACCTCGCCCGCGGCATCCGTCAATTCGATCCGGTGATGCGAGCGCTGGGATTCACACGTTACGACGCGGACGGCTCCGTCTCGTGGCACACCGACGATGAGACCGAGCTGATCCTCTTCCCGGCGCGAGAGGACGGCTCGGGTCCGCACGTGCACGGGCGGGTGGGGTGGCAGCACCTCGCGTTCGCCGTCGACTCCCGCGCCCAGGTCGACCGGTTGCACGACGTCGCGCTCGAGGCCGGCTGGACGGCAGTCCGCGACCCGAAGCTGTACCCGCGATTCAACGAGCGGTATTACGCCTCGTTCGTCGAGAACGCCGACGGCATCCGCATCGAGTTCATGTTCAATCCGCCCCGCGAGCCCGTCGGCGAGTAGGCCGCACGGACGAGCAGCCCCGCGCCGAAGCACGAGGCTGCTCGAGAGTGCCGGGGTTCGCGCCCGGGGTTCGCGACGTGCGTCAGCCCTGGGCCGCGAGCGCGAAGCGGACCGAGCCGTCCTGCGAGAGCTCGGCATCGAGGACGCGGTCCTCGAGCGCGACCGCCGCCCCTTCGTCGAGGAACACGCGAGCGCCGTCGGTCACGACGATCGTGTCGTGGGGAGCGGGGTCGGGCGCGACGCTCAGCTCGAAGCCGGTCTCTCCGCCGGTGTCGCGGATGCGCACTCCTCCGTCCTCGGCCTGCGGGACGCGGGCGACGATCTGCTTGACGGCCTCGGCGGCGGTCTGGGTCAGCGTGAGCATGCTGCTTCCTTTCCTTGGCTGTTCCGGACCGGCCACGATTCCGAGAACGACGGCCAGACGCAAGGCCAGCCGGTCATTCGGAGAGGATTCTCACGTTGCGCTTCGAGGATCTCAGCCTCGACGGCGACGGATGCCGTGCCCGCCCGTCCTGCGGATCGGGAAACTTCTGCGGTTCTTCTGCCGTGTCCGAGCGCAATACGGGGTCGTGCGGTAAGCACGTCTGAGAGGGTGGAGGCGTCGTCGCGAGCACCGAGGGAGGCGCTCGCGGTTCGTCGCTGCAGAGATCGACAGAAGATCCAGAGGACCGCATGACACGCATTGGCATCGTCGCCGAAGGCCCCGGAGAGAACCGGGTCGCCGCGACTCCGACCACCGTTCCCAAGCTCGTCGCGCTCGGCTATGACGTCGTCGTCGAATCCGGTGCGGGGCAGGCGTCGTCCTTCCCGGATGACGCGTACGCGGCCGCCGGCGCGACCGTCGTGGCCTCCGCGGAGGCGTGGGCTTCGCCGGTCATCCTCAAGGTGAACGCCCCGACCCGGGCCGAGATCGACCGGCTCGCCGACGGCGCGACGGTCATCGCGATGCTGAGCCCCGCGCTCCGCCCCGACCTTGTTCAAGCCCTCGCCACGCGTGGCATCACGGCGATCGCCCTCGACGCGGTGCCCCGCATCTCGCGGGCGCAGTCGATGGACGTGCTCAGCTCGATGGCGAACATCGCCGGGTACCGCGCGGTGGTGGAGGCGGCGCACGAGTTCGGGCGGTTCTTCACGGGCCAGGTGACGGCGGCGGGCAAAGTGCCGCCGGCGAAGGTGCTGGTCGCCGGCGCCGGTGTCGCGGGTCTCGCCGCGATCGGCGCGGCCTCGAGCCTCGGCGCGATCGTGCGCGCCACCGACCCCCGCCCGGAGGTGGCGGACCAGGTCGCGTCGATCGGCGGCCAGTATCTCGAGGTCGTCGTGCCCGACGAGGCGAAAGAGGTCTCGGCCGACGGGTACGCGAAGGCGACGAGCGAGGCGTACGACCGGCGCGCGGCCGAGATCTACTCGGAGCAGGCGGCCGACGTCGACATCATCATCACGACGGCGCTCATCCCGGGGCGCCAGGCCCCGCGACTCATCACGGCTGCGGACGTCGCGAGCATGAAGCCGGGCAGCGTCATCGTCGACATGGCCGCGGCACAGGGCGGGAACGTCGAAGGCTCGGTCGCGGGGGAGCGGGTCGTGACCGCGGGCGGCGTCGTGATCCTCGGGTACACCGACCTGCCCGGGCGCCTGCCGCAGCAGGCGTCGCAGCTGTTCGCCACGAACCTCGTCAACCTGCTGAAGCTCCTCACTCCCGCCAAGGACGGCACCGTCGCGCTCGACTTCGACGACGTCGTGCAGCGCACGGTCACCGTCGTCCGAGACGGCGAGGTGATGTGGCCGCCGCCGCCCGTGCAGGTCTCGGCGGCGCCCACGGCCGCGGCGAAGTCGCTCGCCGCGCCCGCTGCCGCCCCGAAGAAGCCGACGTCGTCCGCCGCCCGCGTGGGACTGATCGTGGCCGGCATCGCGACGCTGTTCGCGATCTGCGCGTTCGCTCCGCCACCCCTTCCACAGCACTTCCTCGTGCTGACTCTCGCGATCGTCGTCGGCTTCTACGTGATCGGGCACGTCGCCCACGCGCTGCACACGCCGCTCATGAGCGTCACGAACGCGATCTCGGGCATCATCGTCGTCGGGGCGATGGTGCAGATCACGGTGCCCGATCTGACGGTCCAGATCCTGGCCGCGATCGCCGTGCTCGTGGCGAGCATCAACATCTTCGGCGGCTTCGCCGTGACGCGCCGCATGCTCGCGATGTTCCAGAAGGGTGAGACCCGATGATCGCCGTCGCCGGGGCGGTCGCGGGGGCCGCCTACATCGTCGCCGCGCTGCTGTTCATCCTCAGCCTCGCGGGACTGAGCAAGCACGAGACCAGCCGTCGCGGCGTGACGTTCGGCATCGTCGGCATGGCGATCGCGCTCGTCGCGACGATCTGGCTCACCGCGGCGGCCGCGTGGGGCGAGCCGTCGGCCGTCGTCGGGCTCAGCCTTCTCGTCATCGCGGTGGTCGTAGGCGGCGCGATCGGGCTGTGGCGCGCGCGCATCGTCGAGATGACGGGGATGCCGGAGCTCATCGCCCTGCTGCACTCCTTCGTGGGCCTGGCCGCGGTGCTGGTCGGCTGGAACGGCGCTCTCTACGACACCGGGCTGGAGGGCGTCCTCGCCGACATCCATCACGCCGAGGTCTTCATCGGCGTGTTCATCGGCGGTGTCACCTTCACCGGATCGATCGTGGCGTTCCTGAAACTCTCTGCGCGGATGTCGTCGAGGCCGCTCATGCTGCCGGGCAAGAACGTGCTCAACGTCGGCGCGCTCGTGGCGTTCGTCGCGCTCACCGTCTGGTACGTCATCACACCCGAGCTGTGGCTGCTGGTGCTGGTGACCGCGCTCGCCCTCGCGCTCGGCTGGCACCTCGTCGCCTCGATCGGCGGCGGCGACATGCCCGTGGTCGTCTCGATGCTCAACAGCTACTCCGGCTGGGCCGCCGCGGCGGCCGGCTTCCTGCTCAACAACGACCTGCTCATCGTCACGGGGGCGCTGGTCGGCTCGTCCGGTGCGTACCTGAGCTACATCATGTGCAAGGCGATGAACCGGTCGTTCCTGTCGGTCATCGCCGGAGGCTTCGGAATCGAGGCGCCGCGCGGCGACGACGAGGAGCATGGCGAGCACCGCGAGATCGACGCCGAGAGCGCCGCCGACATGCTCACCGGCGCGAGCTCCGTCGTGATCACACCGGGATACGGCATGGCCGTCGCCCAGGCGCAGCACGGAGTCGCCGACCTCGTCACGAAGCTGCGGGAACGCGGAGTCGACGTGCGGTTCGGCATCCATCCCGTCGCCGGCCGCCTGCCCGGGCACATGAACGTCCTGCTGGCCGAGGCCAAGGTGCCGTACGACATCGTGCTCGAGATGGACGAGGTCAACGACGACCTCTCGCAGGTCGACGTCGTGCTCGTCATCGGCGCGAACGACACCGTCAATCCGGCGGCGGCCGAAGACCCGGGAAGCCCCATCGCGGGAATGCCGGTGCTGCGCGTGTGGGAGGCGCGGAATGTCATCGTGTTCAAGCGCTCGATGGCGTCCGGATATGCGGGCGTGCAGAATCCGCTGTTCTATCGCGAGAACACCCAGATGCTGTTCGGCGACGCGAAAGAGAAAGTCGACGAGATCCTCATGTATCTCGCCACCGACGTGAAAACCCCGAACCGCGCGTAAATGCTACGGGGCGGCGTATGTCAGTGCGCCGCCTCGTACGCTTCGAGGACGGATGCCGGGACCCGGCCCCGCTCCGACACCTTGTAGCCGTTCTGCTTCGCCCATTCGCGCACGCTGCTGTAGTCCTGCTGACCTGTGCGGCGGCGCCTGCGGCCCCCGTTGGACGACACTCCCGTGCTCACGCGGGACGACGACACCGGGCGCGCGGCCTTGGTGTACCGCTCCAGCGCCCCGCGGAGCGCGGCGGCATTCTCGGCGGTGAGGTCGATCTCATAGGCGACGCCATCGATCGAGAAGAGGACGGTCTCGCCTTCTCCGACTTCCAAAAGGGTCCCGTCGATGTCGTCGACGAGCTGATGCACGATTCTGCGAGCCATGAAAGGCACAATACGCGCAATCACCGAGCGCGACTATTGTGCAGTCGATTCATCACGGGATGTGCGCGGGAATATCGAATGCAAGAGAAGTCGAATTAGGGCAGCAGCCCGGCCCGTCGTGCTGTGACGACCGCCGCATGCCTCGTCGACGCGTCCAGCTTCGCCATCGCCGACTGGAGGTAGGACTTGACGGTGCCCTCGCGCAGTTCCAGCGTCGCGGCGATCTCGGCGTTCGTCGCCCCGAGGGCCGCGCACGCGAGCACGTCCACCTCGCGCGGCGAGAGCTTGACGTCGAGCTCGAGCGCCGGCTCGCGGGCGTCGTGCGAGATCGCGGCGAGGCGTCGTTCCAGGCGACCGAGGCGGGCCCGCAGCTGCGGATCGTCGACCACCGCCGCGATGCTCCGCAGCTCGGCGTGCGTCTGCCGCAGTTCCTCGAGTGCGGACGCCGGCATGCCCGACCCGACCCCGCTCGGCGGAGCGAACGAGAGCCTGCGCTGCACCTCTTCGCGCACCTGGAGCTCGCGCGCGAGCTCGTCAGCCACGGCGAACGCCGACCGTGCCACGACATCGCCGACCGGCACACCGGCCCAGGACCCGCAGTAGATGACGCCGCGCGCGCGGTCGCCGACGATCACCGGCACGGCGAAGAGGGTGGCGATGCCCTCGCCGAGCACCGCGCGGTCGTAGTCGTGCGTGATGCCGCGCGCGGAGCGGTAGTCCAACGCCAGGCGGGGGCGCTTCTCAACGAACGCGCGGCCACCGAGGCCCCGGGGCGCCTTCACCACGAGGCCCTCGAGACTGCGAGTGCGTGCGCCGTGGATGGAGGTGACGTGGATGGCGTCGTCGCGAGAGAGTCCTCCGAACGCCACGGGGAACCTCGTCCGCCGCACGAGGTCGGCGACGGCGCGATCGAGCACGTGGGCATCGGCATCCGCGATCGCGTTCGACACTGACAGCTGCGCGCCCACGAGTACCTGCTTCCGGGGGTGACGGCATCCTCGCCGGTTTTCGTAGCGTCGACACTACCACCGGGCCGCAGTGCGGCTCCGGGCCGCCGGCTGGTGCGCGCGGCCCGGGCGGAGCATCCGTCCGGGCCGCGCGGCGCGGACGGCCTACACGTCCTGCGCCTGCTCGAGGTCGATGAGGTACTGCTTCACCTCGGGCCGCCCGCCGTACTCGCCCAGCGAGCCGTCCGCGCGCACGACGCGGTGCACGGGCACCACGATCGAGAAGGGGGTCGTCGCGCAGGCCGTGCCGACCGCGCGCGCGGCGCGCGGGCTGCCGGCCGCGATCGCGACCTCGCCGTACCCCGCCGTCTCGCCGTACGGGATCTCGCGCACAGCCTCGAGCGCCGCCCGGGTGAACCCGCGGACGAGACGCCAGTCCAGCGGCAGATCGAACTCACGGCGCTCGCCGTCGAAGTACTCCTCGAGCTGCGAGACCGCCGCGTCGGTCACCGCCGCGCTGGCGGGGTCTGCGGCAGGATCGTCGGGCAGCGGCAGCGCCCGCAGCTGCAGCGCGGCGCGTTCGAGCTCGGGGTGCAGCGGTCCGTCGAAGGGGTGGAGCGACACGATGCCGTCGGCCGTCGTGACGATCAGGATGTCGCCGATCGGCGACGCGTGGACGCGGTAGCGGGGCGGAGCCTGCGAGGTCATGGCACCATCCTGGCTCGTGGCCGGGAGCCATGGCCCCGGGCGCGACACGACTGTGGGAAGTGCGTGTCATGGACCGCCTGGGGAGGAGCCGACGCGCGAGGGCTCCGCCAATACCGCGAAACTCAGGTCCATTGCAAGTGGCCTGGGCGTGTCGCGCTTAGGGTGGCTCGTGTGTGGCGAGGAGAACGGAGCGCCGTGGTCGGCGCAGAGGACGCCGTGCCCGGGTACGACGTGACCCCCGGCGACCTCGGGCTCGCCGAACCGGATGTCACCGTCGTCCATATCGCGGAGGCGGAGCGCGAACGACTGCGCGCGCAGTCCGCCGCCCTCGGCGGCCGCTCCACGCTGCTGCACTTCACCGATGCGGCGGACTCCGCCATCGAGATCACCAAGGCCCACCCCGGGAGCCTTCCGCAGTTCATCACGGGCCGCTCCACGCTCCTGTCGAACCTCTTCCGCGACGAGGTCGCCCTGCGCAACGCGCGCCTGGCCGCCGAACGCATCACGGCGAAGAGCCTCGAGCTGCGCACGACCCGCGGGCTCGACACCGTCCGGCTCGCCGTCGGCCTCGCGAACTGGCGCATCGGCGGACTCTCGTGCACGGCCCCCGTGCTGCTGCGGCCGCTGGCCATCCGACGGCACCAGGGGGACTTCGAGCTCAAGCTGCACGGCACGTTCTCGGTCAACCCCGAGCTCGTGCGCGCCATGCGCACGCACTTCGGCATCTCGATCGATGCCGGGGGACTGGCGGCGCTCGCCTACGACGGCGGCGTGTTCAAGCCGCAGCCGGTGATCGATCACCTCCGGGCGCTGACCGCATTCATCGACAGCTACGCCGTGAAGCCCCGCCTGCTCGTATCGAGCTTCGCCGACGTGGGCGGCCCGATGGCGGCCGACGCCGCCGACCTCGACCATCCCGTGCTCAACGCGCTCGCCGGGCACCCGGCCGACCGCGAGACGATCACGGTCCGGCGGGAGGCCCCCCAGCTCACGAGCCCCGACGAGCGTCCGCCGGCCGCCGACATGCTGCTGCTGGATGCCGACTCCGAGCAGGAGCGCGTGCTGGCCCGCATCGCCGCCGGGCAGTCCCTCGTCGTCCACACGCTTCCCGGCACCGGCGGCACGCAGACGGTCATCAACGCCATCGGCACGCTCGTGCGCGAGGGCAAGCGCGTGCTCGTGGTCAGCGCCCGTCGCTCCACGCTCGACGGAGTCCGCCACCGCCTGGCCGGCGTCGGACTGCCGGGCCTCGCGGTCTCTCCCGACCGGCTGCAGCGCGACCTGATCCGCGCCATCGGCCGCAACGAGAAGGCCGAAGCGCCGAAGGTCGCCGACATCGACGACGCGCTCGTCCGGCTGCGCGGAGTGCTGCGGGACTACCGCGCCGCGGTGACGTCACGGCATCCGTCGCTCGGAGTGTCGGTGCTCGACATCCTGCGCGCGCTCGCGGAGCTCGCCGAACGCACGCCGGCGCCGGCGACCGCCGCCCGTTTCGACGCCGTCGCCCTCGAGGCCCTCGCGACGACCCGCGCCGAGGCCGCCGCGAAGCTCGCGACGGCGGCGCGATTGGGCGAGTTCCGCTTCGGCCCCGACGACTCGCCGTGGTACGGCGTCACCTTCGCGACGGTGGAGGAGGCCCGTGCGGCCCACGCCCTGGCAGGCAAGCTCCATCGCAGCGACGTGCCGGGCCTGCTCGAGCGCGGCTACGAGCTCATCGGGCAGACGCGCATGCGTCCGTTCCAGACGATCGCCGAACTCGGCTCGTACCTGCGGCTGCTGCAGGGCATCCGCGACTCGCTCGACCGCTTCAGCCTCACGGTCTTCGAGCGCCCGCTCGGCGAACTGATCCAGGCGCACGCGCCGCGTCGCGACGCCCCCGACATGAGCGGCGCGAACCGCCGCCGGCTGCGGCGCCTCTCCCGGGAGTACCTGCGCCCCGGTGTGCACGTGCCCGACATGTACGAGGCGCTCGTGCGCATCCAGCAGCAGCGCACCGAGTGGCAGCGGTACGTCGACGCGGGTGTCACCCCGGAGCTGCCGCTCGGCCTCGCCGACGTCCAGGTGTCGTGGCAGCGGGTCGACGCCGAGCTCGCCGAGCTCGACGCCGTGCTCGGACGCACCGGAGCCGACCGGCTCTCGACTCTCCCTGTCACGCACCTCGTGCGCACCATCGCGGGCCTGGCAGCCGACTCCGACGTCTTCGACAACCTCAAGGAGCGCGCCACACTGCGCACCGAGCTCGCCGCGCTCGGGCTCGAGCCGCTGCTGCTGGAGCTCTCGGTGCGGCACGTTCCCGAGGACCAGGTCGCCGGCGAGCTGGAGTTCGCGTGGTGGCAGTCGGCTCTCGAGCTCCTGCTGCGCACCGACCGTGCCGTCCTGGGAGCCAACACCGCGGTCGTCGACCGGCTGGAGCGAGACTTCCGGCTCGTCGATGAGGCCCATGCCGCGGCATCCGGCCCGCTCCTCGCGGCCCACCTCGCGACCCAGTGGCGCATCGGGATCGTCGACCACGCTTCCGAGGCGTCGGGCCTCAAGGCGGCGCTCAAGCGCGGTGCGGTCACGCCCGCCGAGCTCTTCACCGTCGCCCCGTCGCTCTCGCGCACACTCGCGCCGGTATGGCTGGCGTCGCCCTATGAGGTGCCCCGGATCCCCGATCGTGCGGCGTTCGACGTGGTGGTGATGGCGGATGCCGGAGCCCTGTGCCTCGCCGAAGCCGCGCCCGCGCTGCGCCGGGCACGGCAGATCGTCGCATTCGGCGACCCGGTCACGCAGAAGCCGACCCCGTTCCGCGTCGCCGCGGGCAGCGGCACGGGTGCTGCCGTCCCGGGGAGCACGGCCGAGGTCGAGCTGGACTTCGAAGACGACGTGCCCTTCGACTCGACGAGCGTGTTCGAGCGGCTGGCCGAGCTGCTCCCCGTCGAGACGCTGACGCGCAGCTATCGAGCCGGCGGCGAGGATCTCGCGGCCCTCGTCAACGACGCGTTCTACGGCGGCGAGCTCGTCTCGCTGCCGTGGGCCGGTTCGTACCTCGGCCGCGGCAGCCTCGCGGTGGACTACGTCGAAGGCGGCCACGGCACTCCTGACCCCGTGACGGGGGCTGTCGAGAGCCCCGATGCCGAGGTCGCGCGCGTGGTGACGCTCGTGGTGGAGCACGCGGTCAACCGCGGCACCGAGTCCCTCATGGTCGTCACGGCGAGCGCGAGGCACGCCGAGCGCATCCGCGCCGCCGTCGAGGCGGCGTTCGCGGGGCGCTCCGACGTGGCCGATTTCGTCTCACGCGAGACCGCGGAGCCCTTCGCCGTGCTCACTCTCGAGGAGTCCGTCGCCGAGAGCCGCGATCGCGTGATCTTCTCGCTCGGCTTCGGCCTGACCAAGCACGGCCGCGTGCTGAGCGACTTCGGCGACCTGTCGACGCCCGACGGTGAACGTCTGCTCACGGTCGGGATGACGCGCGCCCGTCGCTCGATGGTGATCGTGTCGTCGATCCGACCGTCGGCGTTCGACGACGGACGCCTCGAGTACGGTGCCGCCACGCTCATGTCGATACTCGGCGGGCTCGCCGCCCGCGGGCGCGAGGCGCGGCTCGAAGACCTCGCCGATCCGCTGACCCTCGCGCTCGCCCGCGAGCTGCGGCGCGTGGGCCTGTCGGTGGACGTTCACTACCGCGGCCTGCTGCCGCTCGTCGCCCAGTACGACGGCAAGGCCGTGGTCGTCGAGAGCGACCCCGAGACGATCGGAGAGTCCCTGCGCGAGTCGCTGCGACTCCGCCCGCAGATCCTGCGGCGCCTCGGCTGGCACTACGTGCGCGTCCACTCGTTCGACCTGTACCGCGACCCCGCCGACGTCGCTCGGCGCATCGCCGACATGCTCGGCGTCCCGCCCGACGCTCCGCGCGTCGACCGCGAGACGCAGCCGATCGATGTCGTCGAGTGACCGTCAGCGCATCGAGCGGGTGCCGGGCTCACGCCGCGCGAAGCTGACGCCCGCTCCCGGCACGACCGCCGAGCCGACTCCCGCAGACGAAGAGGTCCCGGTCCCCACGCCCCCTCCACGCGGCGCTGGCGCGCCGCGCGGAGCCTCCGGGCGCGTGGGCCCAGCCTCGGCCGAGGCATCCGGGACCTCATCGGGACCGAACGACGAACGCCTGAAGCGCGACGTCCCGCCGCACTACTGACGTGAGGTCAGGACTTCTGCTTCTCGAGCAGGTCGCGGATCTGCACGAGGAGCTCCTGCTCGGTCGGCAGGGGCTCGGCATCAGCCGTGCCGGCGCCGGCCTTGGCGGCCTGGCGCTCCTTCCAGTGGTTCATCGGCACGACGAACACGAAGTACACGATGACGGCGACCGCGAGGAAATTGATGATCGCGCCGACGATCGCCCCGATGGCGAAGGTCGACGTGCCGCCCGACAGAGTCGGCACCTCCCACACCCAGCTGCTCAGGTCGCCCAGCTGGAAGATGACCCCGATCAGCGGGTTGATGAATCCCTCGACGAGTGCGTTCACGATCGCGGTGAAGGCGGCGCCGATGACGACTGCGACCGCGAGGTCGATGACGTTGCCTCGGAGGATGAACTCCTTGAATCCCTTGATCACGTGGTGTTCCTTCGCTGGCTCGGGCGCGTGACGGTCACGTCGCCGACGGTGCGGGCGAGGACTTCGCCTCGGTCTTCGATGATGTCGAAGCGGGCGAGGAGTCTCCAGCCGCCTTGCCGCCGGTACCGGAATCCGACGCGCCGGCACGCGAGTCGGTGCGGTAGAAGCCGGAGCCGTTGAACGTCACGCCGATCGAGCCGTACTCCTTGCGGAGCGCGCCCCCGCATTCGGGACACTCGGTGAGGGCGGGTTCGGCGAAGGACTGCACGGCGTCGAAGCGGTGGCCGCACTGCTTGCAGGCGTAGGCGTAGGTGGGCATGTCTCTCTCGGTGGTTCAGCGCCGAGTGGGCGCGAGGGTGATGGTGCGGGTGGGGGTCACGACCCCGGTCACGCGCTGGTCGTGGATGTCGCTGGGGACCTCGTCGACGAACTCGGAGTCGTAGACGACCGCGTAGACCGGCGGGCAGCGCTCCATCGACCCGAGCGTCTTGTCGAAGAAGCCACGGCCCCATCCGAGTCGCATGCCGGTGCGATCGACCGCGGCCGCCGGGATCACGAGCAGGTCGACGTCGTTCACCGCGATGGGCCCCAGCAGCTCGCCCACCGGCTCGGGGAGTCCGAACAGGCCCTCGGCGATGTCTCCCTCGGGCGTGGCGACCGCCCAGTCGAGCAGTCCGTCGGTCCGCGTGACGGGCAGCAGCACGCGGATGCCGCGGCCCACGGCATCCGTCACGAACGAGCGAGTGCCGGGCTCGGCGGGAGTCGACAGGAAGCACGAGATCGAACGGGCGTCGTGCTCGGCCACGAGCGCGTCGAGCTGCGCGTGGATGCCCGCCGCGGCCGCCTCTCGGGCCTGGTCCGACAGCAGCTGGCGGCGCTCGCGGAGCTCGGCGCGGAGCGCGCGCTTCTGGTCGGCGATGGCGTCGGACATGCCGTCGATTCTACGTCGCAGCGTTCCGAGGCCCGCCGCGCCTCGGGCGCGGAGCGGCATCGCCCCTACAATCGGGGAATGCCCCATTCTTCGATCAAGGCCGTCATCCCGGCCGCAGGTCTCGGCACCCGCTTCCTCCCGGCAACGAAGGCGATGCCGAAAGAGATGCTCCCCGTCGTCGACAAGCCGGCCATCCAGTACGTCGTCGAGGAGGCCGCGCAGGCCGGCATCGAAGACATCCTCGTGATCATCGGGCGCAACAAGAACGCGATCTCGAACCACTTCGACTCGGTGCCCGAGCTCGAGGAGAAGCTGAAGGACAAGGGCGACGACGATCGCCTGCGGCGAGTCGTCGCCTCGAGCGATCTCGCCGACATCCACTTCGTGCGGCAGGGCGAGCCCAAGGGACTCGGGCACGCGGTGCTGCGCGCCCGCGCGCACGTGGGTGACGCCTCCTTCGCCGTCATGCTCGGCGACGACCTCATCGACGAGCGCGACGAGCTGCTGACCACGATGATCGCCGAGCACGAGCGCACGGGTGCCGCCGTGGTGGCGCTCATGGAGGTCGACCCCGACCACATCCACATGTACGGCGTCGCGTCGGTGGAGGAGACGCCGGACGACGGCATCGTCACCGTCACGGGACTCGTCGAGAAGCCGAGCAAGGAGGACGCCCCCTCGAACCTCGCGATCATCGGGCGCTATGTGCTGTCGCCGAACGTGTTCGAGATCCTCGAGCGCACCGAGCCCGGGAAGGGTGGCGAGATCCAGCTCACCGACGCGCTGCAGGAGCTCGCTGCCGACCCCGACGGCCCCGGCGTGCGGGGCGTCATCTTCCGTGGCCGTCGCTATGACACCGGCGATAGGGTGGACTACATCAAGGCCATCGTGCAGCTCGCGACCGATCGCGATGATCTCGGTCCCGATCTGCGTCCCTGGTTCAAGGAGTTCGCGGCGAAACTCTGACGCCGCCCGTTCGAGGGGGTCATGTGGATCTGACGGCTCCCCGACGCCACGGGCCGGTGTCGATCAGGCTGGTGAAGCAGCGCGACGCCCGCGTGCTGCAGAACGAGCTGCTGTCCAACCGCGGCTGGCTGCGGCCGTGGGAGGCGACGAGCCCCGACGGCCCGGTGTCGTTCGACATGCGCATGGGCGTGAGGCGCCTGCTGCAGCAGTACCGCGACGGAGCCGGCGTGCCCTTCGTGATGGAGTACGAGGGTGAGATCGCCGGTCAGCTGAACGTGTGGGGCATCGCTCGCGGCTCGCTCGCCTCGGCGACGATCGGCTACTGGGTGAGCGAGCGGTTCGCGGGTCGCGGCATCACGCCGACCTCGGTGGCGCTCGCGACCGACGTGTGCTTCTCGGAGCTTCGGCTTCACCGCATGGAGATCTGCATCCGTCCCGAGAACCGCGCGAGCCTTCGTGTGGTCGAGAAGCTCGGGTTCCGTTATGAGGGGCTGCGGCGGCGGTTCATCCACATCGACGGCGACTGGCGCGACCACTATGCGTTCGCGCTGGTGCGCGAGGACGTGCCCGACGGCGTCCTGCAGCGGTGGATCTCGGGCCGCGCACCGCAGGATGCGGCGTCCGTGCCCCCATCCGACCGTCTGCACGCGTAGCGCAACACGCGAAGGGATGCCGGGGGTAGGGGCATCCGTCCCATACCGTGGTCTGCATGGGTGGGCAGGTGCTGGGCGGGGGAGTGATCGTCCTCGTCGCCGTGCTCCTGTGGCTGGTGTATCTGCTGCCGTCGTGGCACAGCCGGCGTCAGTTCGACGCGGCCGAACGCAACGCAGTGCGCCTGAACCAGGCGCTTCGCGTGCTCGCCGAGACGAGCGAGACGCCCGAGGAGGTGCGGCTCGAGCTCACCGCCCGCACGGCGGCGGCCCAGCAGCGCCTCGCCAAGCGCGCGCTCGCCGAACGCGAGCAGGCGGCGCTCGAGCGGGCCCGCGTCGACGCGGAGCGGGCGCGCACCGAACGCATCGCCGCCGAGGCCTCGGCCCGCGTCGACCTCGAGCGCGCTCGCGCCGAACGTGCGGCGGCCGAAGCAGCCGCCCGCGCAGAGGTCGCGGCGGCTCGCCTCGCCCCCGCTGTGCGCCAGGCTCGCGCGCGCCGGCGCCTGAGGTTCGTCGCGACGCTCGCCGGCATCGCCGGCATCGGCCTGCTCGGCTGGGGTGTGTACCAGACCCTCACGGTGGGCGCCCAGCTGCTGATGTGGATCGGCGCGCCGCTGGTGGCGGCATCCGCCCTCGTGCTGCACCGGATGTCTCGCGTGGCCACGCGCGCGGCCGTGAGGGCGACGGATGCCGCGCCCCGGCGCGTCGCGAGCGTGCAGGACGTCGAGCTCGAGCGCGAAGAGCGTGAGTGGGCTCCGCGCGAGCTGCCACGGCCCCTCACGGCGTCCGCGGGATCCCGCGCGGCAGCGGTGCTCGACGCCGAAGCCGCGCGTGCAGCGCTCCGGCAGGCGGCTCTGGCAGAGGCGATGCGCGAGCGGGCCGAGGCCCAGCGCCCGCCGTCTATCGACACCGCCCGCGTCGCCCGCGCGGCCGCGCCCGAGAGTGAGTTCTCGCGCATGGGATACGTCGACGACGCCGAGATCGAGGCCCACGTGCGAGGCCTGCTCGAGCGTCGCGCAGCAGGCCAGTAGCAGCCGCCCGCGAGGCGGTCCCGATTCGGAGGGGGCGCCGGGGCCGTGATATTGTTTCTGAGGTTCACGGGCCTGTGGCGCAGTTGGTAGCGCGCTTCGTTCGCAATGAAGAGGTCAGGGGTTCGAATCCCCTCAGGTCCACCGGATGCCCTGGGTCGCGGCGACGCGACTCAGGGCTTTTCTGCGGCCGGCGACGGTTCACCGGGGCCGCCCGGGTGCGCGAGATCGTACGCCCGCGCGACCTTCTGCGGCACCACCATGCGCCAGGCGTCGACGACGAGTTCTCGTGCCTCGGCGGGCTCCAGCGCGGCGAGCTCGGCGTGCACCCAGTGGAAGCGCATGTCGGACGCCGCCGGCAGCTGGAACTTGTGCGGCGAGCCGCCGACGAGGGCTGCGCGCTCCTCCTTGGGGAACGCGAACCCCATCACGCTCTCGTCGCGGGAGAAGGCGACGTAAACCAGCTGTCCGACGCGGAACTTCAGGCGGCCGTGCACGTACACCTCGTACGACCGCTCGAGCTCCGAGCCCAGCGGGCGGACGTCGTCGAGGTGCGCCATGGCGTGCCCGGTCAGTACTGCTCTTCCTCGGAGCAGATCGCCTCGAGCTCGGCGTAGTAGTCGGCGAGGGGCGGCAGGCCGACCTCCGCGCGGCGCGCGTCGACCGTGGCTTCGTCGCGGATCGGCGTGGCAGGGGTCGGACCGTCCTCGCCGCAGCCGACCTGCGTGCCGTACTCCTGGGGCTCGCCGGCGCCGACCGCGATGCGGTCGGCGAGGTAGGCGAGGTTGCCGGGCGATGCGTCGTCGGCCTCGACGGCGGCGCGGAGGTGTCGCAGGGCGAGCCGCTGGAACTCGGGGTCGTGGTCGGAGTGCTGCGCGATCGCCCACGCGGCGTCCTCGGCCTCCTCGCCGACGAGCGAGGAGGACGGCCAGCCGTGCTCGGCGATGATCTCGGCGAGCCGCTCGGTGCGCTCCTCGTCGGTCCCGCCGCCGCTGCCATCGCCTCCCGAAAGGCGGTCGGCTTGATCGGCGGCCAGCATCTCGATGAGCTCGTCGCGCAGGGCTTCGTCGATGCTCTCCGCGCGGACGTGCACGATCGCCTCAGGGGAGGCGCTCGCCTCGGAGCTCGGCTGCGCGCTCGCCGTGCGGGTAGCCGTGGGGCCGGCCTGCGGCATCCCGCACGCTGTCACGGCCGTCGCGATCGACACGACGACGCCCACCGCGACGACGCGCCGAAGCATCCGTGCTCCCATGGCTGAGTAGCGTACGCTCCGGGGCTCGCGAGCGGGGAGTCAGGCGGGACGGACCTCCGCGGCGGCCCGCGCGGCGGCAGGGAGTGCATCGACGATCCGGGCGACGGCGGCGTCGTCGTGGGCGGCCGAGACGAACCACGCCTCGAACACCGACGGCGGCAGCGAGACGCCCTGCTCCAGCATGGCCCGGAAGAACGGCGGGTAGCGGAACGCGTCCTGCGCCCTGACCGTGTCGTAGTCGACCGGCGCCTCGGCGGCGAACTGGATCGAGAACAGGTTGCCCGAGCGCTGCACCACGTGCGTCACCCCGGCCTCGGCGAGAGCGGATGCCACGGCGTCCGCGATCGTCGTCGCGGCGGCGTCGATGCGGGCGTAGGCGTCGGCGTCGAGGTGGTCGAGGGTCGTGCGACCGGCCGCGACCGCGAGCGGATTGCCGCTCAGCGTGCCCGCCTGGTACACCGGGCCGAGCGGCGCGAGCAGCTCCATGAGCGCGGCAGGCCCGCCGATCGCGGCGAGGGGGAGCCCGCCGCCGACGACCTTGCCGAAGGTGATCAGATCGGGGGAGAAGGGCACCGGGTCGATCCCGTACCAGCCGGCGGCGCCGACCCGGAACCCGGTGAGCACCTCGTCGAGGATGAGGAGCGCGCCGTTCGCGTGCGCGATGTCGGCGAGCGTCGCGTTGAACCCGTGCGCGGGCGGCACGATGCCCATGTTGGCCGGGGCCGCCTCGACGATGATCGCGGCGATCTGGTCGCCGCGCGCGGCGAAGACCTCGCGCACCGCGTCGACGTCGTTGTAGGGGATCACGAGCGTCTGCGCGGCGATCGCGGCGGGAACGCCCGCCGAGCCGGGCATCGCGAGCGTCGCCACACCCGAACCTGCCTCGGCCAGCAGTCCGTCGGAGTGGCCGTGGTAGTGCCCGGCGAACTTCACGACGAGGTCACGGCCCGTCGCACCGCGCGCGAGGCGGATCGCGGTCATCGTCGCCTCGGTGCCCGTCGACACCAGCCGCACGCGCTCCACCGGGTCCGCGACGCCGTCCCGCGTGACGCGCGCGGCGATGAGCTCCGCCAGCTCGGTCTCGCCCGGCGTGCTCGCACCGAAGCCCAGGCCGTGGGCCGCGGCATCCTGCACCGCCTTCACGACCGCGGGGTGGGCGTGCCCGAGGATCGCGGGACCCCACGACCCGACGAGGTCGACGTACTCGCGCCCCTCCACGTCGGTGACGTACGGTCCCGCCGCCGACACGAAGAAGCGCGGCGTCTCGTGCACCGAGCCGAACGCGCGCACCGGCGAGTTGACGCCGCCGGGCATCGCGCCCTGCGCGCGGGCGAACTCCTGGGCGTTGGTGGGGGTCATCGGATCCACTCCGCGAGTTCGAGGGCCCAGTACGTGAGCACGGCGTCGGCGCCGGCGCGACGGATGCCGATCACCGACTCCTCGACGGCCCTCCGCCGGTCGATCCAGCCGTGCGCGGCGGCGGCCTCGATCATGGCGTACTCGCCCGACACCTGATACGCCCACACCGGCACGGGGCTCGCGGCCGCGGCGTCGGACAGCACGTCGAGGTAGCTCATGGCGGGCTTGACCATCACGATGTCGGCGCCCTCGGCGAGGTCGAGCTCGACCTCGCGCGCGCCCTCGCGACGGTTCGCGGGGTCCTGCTGGTACGTGCGGCGATCGCCCTGCAGCGACGACTGCACCGCCTCGCGGAACGGGCCGTAGAAAGCCGACGCGTACTTGGCGGCGTATCCGAGAATCGGCGTGTTCCCATACCCGGCGCCGTCGAGCGCGTCACGCACCGCGGCGACCTGGCCGTCCATCATGCCGCTGAGTCCGAGGAGCTGCGATCCGGCCTGGGCCTGCGCCACGGCCATGTCGCGGTAGCGATCGAGCGACGCGTCGTTGTCGACGTAGCCGTTCGCGTCCAGCACGCCGCAATGGCCGTGGTCGGTGAACTCGTCGAGGCACAGGTCGGTCTGCACGACGAGCGCGTCGCCCGCTTCGGCGGCGGCGATTCGGGTGGCGACGTTCAGGATGCCGTCGGGATCCGTCGCGCCGGTGCCCGTGGCATCCTTGTGCTCCGGCACGCCGAACAGCATGACGCCGCCGATGCCGGCGGCCGCGGCATCCGCGATCGCACCCTTGAGCGACTCCGTCGAGTGCTGCACGACACCCGGCATCGACGAGATCGGCACCGGCTCGCTCGCGCCTTCGCGCACGAACATCGGCAGGATCAGCTCGGCCGGGTGCAGCCGCGTCTCGGCGACGAGGCGCCGCATCGCGGGCGACTGGCGCAGACGGCGGGGTCGGAGCGAGCCGGACCCTGGGGCTGAGACTTCCATCGTCACGGGCGGGCCTCCGTCAGGCCGGCGGCGCCGGCGTCCAGCAGTTCACGGGCGACGGATGCCGCGACCTCGCGCGACGGATCGCCCTCGTCGTCGGGCCACGAGGTGGCGTGCGACGACGTCAGCGCGGTGGTGCCGTCGAGGCTGTAGACGCTCGCCGAGAGCAGCAGCAGCCCGGCGTCGACGACGGCGCGCGCGCCGACGGGCGCCGAGCACCCGGCCTCGAGGAGTGCGAGCACCTCACGCTCGGCCTCGACCGCGGCGCGCGTCTCGGCGTGGTCGAGGGCACGCACGAGGTCTTCCTCGCCGCGGCGCACCTCGACCGCGAGAGCGCCTTGACCGGGGGCCGTCGGCCACGCGTCGGCGTCGAGGAACTCGGTCACGACGTCGGTGCGGCCGATGCGCGTGAGTCCTGCGGCGGCGAGGATGACGGCGTCCAGGTCTCCGCCGGCGACGCGGCCGAGGCGCGTGTCGACGTTGCCGCGGATGTCGACGACCTCGAGGTCGGGGCGGCGGGCGCGCAGCTGGGCCATGCGCCGCGGCGACCCGGTGCCCACGCGCGCGCCCGCAGGGAGTGTGGCGAGCGTGAGGCCGTCGCGGGCGCACAGGGCATCGCGGGGGTCCTCGCGCGGCGGCATCGCAGCGACGACGAGCTTGTCATGCGGCGCCGTGGGAAGGTCCTTGAGCGAGTGGACGACGACGTCGCAGCGGCCGTCCAGCAGCGCGTCGCGCAACGCGCCGGTGAAGAGGCCGGTGCCGCCCGCGCGCGACAGCGGCTCGTGGGACCGGTCGCCGTCGGTGGTGATCGTGACGAGCTCGGTCGAGATGCCGGTCGCGGCGGTGAGGTCGTCGGCGACCATGCCGGTCTGGGTGAGAGCCAGCGTGCTGCCGCGCGTGCCGATGCGCAGCGTGGTCACGCGAGCACCTCGGCGATCTCGTCGACGTTGATGCGCCGGCCGGTGAAGAACGGCACCTCCTCGCGCACGTGTCGGCGGGCCTCGGTCTGGCGCAGGTCGCGCATCAGGTCGACCAGGTCGACCAGCTCGGGCGCCTCGAGCGCCAGGATCCACTCGTAGTCGCCGAGGGCGAACGACGCGACGGTGTTGCTCAGCACGGAGCGATGCCGGGCGCCCTTGCGGCCGTGGTCGGCGAGCATCTGCCGCCGCTCGTCGTCGGGGAGGATGTACCAGTCGTACGACCGCACGAACGGGTACACGGTGAGCCACGCCTCGGGCTCCGTGCCCCGCATGAAGGCGGGCAGGTGGTTCGCGGTGAACTCCGCGTCGCGGTGGACGCCCATCGCGTTCCACACCGGCAGCAGCGAGTGCAGCGGCGCCGCTCGCCGCAGCGTGCGCAGCCCGGCCTGCAGCGCCTCGGGGGGCGTGCCCCGACCGTTCGTGCCGTGGAGCCACACCATCAGGTCGGCATCGGCACGCAGCGCCGACACGTCGTAGAAGCCGCGGACGGTGACGCCGGTCTGCTCGAGCTGGGAAACGACCTCCGGGAGGTGCCCGACGGGTGCGAGCCCGGGGCCGGTCGAGGTCCACTCAGGGTCTCGCTGGAACACCGCCCACAGGGTGTAGCCGAGGGTTTCGGGGGAGGAGGTCGCCGAGGCATCCGTCATGCTTCCATCCTCCCACGCGCCCATCCCGGCCGCCCCGCGGAGGGCGGTCTGGCGCCCGACGCTCAACGACCGGGAGTCGAACCGGCCAGGAGCGCCTCGGCGGTGCGTTCGGCGTGCGCGACGATGCCCGCGAGGCCCGAGCCCGCGACGGTCTCGCCGACGACCGTCGCGCCGGCCGGAACTGCGGATGCCGGAGCCGGCCGCACCCACGTCACGTGGGCCGTGTCGACGACGACAGGGAGCGCGACGCCGAGCAGCGCCTCGGCGTCGGCGCGGGCGGCGCCGAACGGGTCGGACGGGAGCACGTCGTACGACAGGCGCAGCACATGGCGTCCGGCGGCGGCCGCGCGCAGCCACGCCCACTTCGCAGTCGCGTGCGTCAAGGCGCGCGCACGGACCGGCGCTCCCTGTGCCACGAGCAGTCCGGTGCCGCGAGGCGCGGCATCGAGCTCGTCCTGCTCCACCACGAGGGTGACGAGGTCGATGCGCCGGCCCCGAGCGGCGGGGACGGTCACCCCGGGTGCTGCCACGACGACCGTCCCCGCGAGCCCGTCGAGGTCGTCGATGCGCGTGCCGAGCTGCACGTCGACCCCGTGCCGTTCGAGATCGGCGGCGAGCGCGGGGACGAGGCGATGCACGCCGCCGCGGATCCCCGCAACGGCCGAGCCCGGGGGAGCGGCCGCGCGCAGCCGCGCGACGGCCCCGCTCAGCGACCCCGCCTCGCGGACGGCGTCGGCGAGCCCCGGGTGCGCGCGCTCGACGGGCAGGTCGTCGGGATGCTGCGAATGGACGCCGTGCACGACGGGCGCGACCAGCCGATCGAGCACGCCCGCCCCGAGTCGCTCGCGCACGAGCGCGCCGAGCGAGACCGGGATGCCGCCCACGGGCGCCGCGTCGAGAGCGACGGCGCGCTCGGCGGCGCCGCGTCCGACGACGCGGACCACATCGGACGCGAGCGGGTCGGCCGGGATGCCGAGGAGCGCGGTCGCGGGCAGCGGCACGGCCTCGCCCTCGGCGGGCAGCAGCCAGGCCGGGCCGGGCGAGGGCTCGACGATGTCGCCCGCCATGCCCAGCTCGGCCAGCAGGCGCGCAACCGCCCCGCCGCGCACGGCGAAGCTCTCGGCCGCGGCATCCAGCCGGATTCCCGCGACGTCGTGACCGGCCACGGTCCCGCCGAGGCGACCGGATGCCTCGAACACCGCGACCGCGGCACCCGAGGCCGCGAGCCGCCGTGCGACGACGAGACCCGCCACGCCGCCGCCGACGACCGAGAAGTCAGGCATGCGAGTGGACGTACTCCACGATGCGCGTGAGCACGCTCGGGTCGGTGTCGGGCGGAACGCCGTGACCGAGGTTCACCACGTGAGCCCGTGCAGCGCGCCCGCGCTCCAGCACATCGGCGATGTGCGCCTCGAGCACGGGCCACGGGGCCTGCAGCAGCGCCGGGTCGATGTTGCCCTGGAGCGTGACGTCGGGCCCGACGCGACGGACGGCCTCGTCGAGCGGGAGCCGCCAGTCGACGCCGATCGCGTCGACGCCGATGCCGCGCATCGCCGCGAGCAGCTCGCCCGTGCCGACGCCGAAGTGCACGAGCGGCACCCCGAGCCCGCGCACGGGCTGGAGCGCGCGGGCCGAGAACGGCGCGACCCGCCCGGTGTAATCGGCGAGGCTCAGCGAGCCCGCCCACGAGTCGAAGAGCTGCCCGGCAGACGCGCCCGCCTCGATCTGGGCGGTCAGGAACGCGCCGGTGATCTCGGCGCACCACGTGAGGAGCGCCTCCCACGTGGCCGGGTCGGAGTGCATGAGCGCGCGCGTCTTCAGCTGCTCCTTCGACGGGCCGCCCTCGACGAGGTACGAGGCCAGCGTGTACGGCGCGCCGGCGAAGCCGATGAGGGGCGTCGTGCCGAGCTGGGCGACCGTCAGCGCGACGGCCTCGCGGATGGGGGCGAGGGCCCCGGGGTCGAGCGGGGGAAGAGCCGCGACATCCGCCGCCGTCCTCACCGGGTGCTCGAGCACCGGACCGCGCCCCGCGACGATGCGTACGTCGACGCCCGCGAGCTTCACCGGGATGACGATGTCGCTGAAGAAGATGCCCGCGTCGACGCCGTGACGGCGCACCGGCTGCAGCGTGATCTCGCTCGCGAGCCCGGGGTTCAGGCACGCGTCGAGCATGTCGGTGCCCACGCGCAGCTCGCGGTACTCGGGCAGCGACCTGCCGGCCTGGCGCATGAACCACACGGGACTGGTCTCGGGGCGCTCGCCGCGATACGCCCGAATCAGTGACGGCGGCGTGTAGCCCTCGGCGAGGGTGGGATGTGTGGGGTGGAGCGGCACGCACTCAACCTTAAGCGCCGATCCGGGGGTCCGCCCCCGCGTCAAGCGCCGATCCGGGGGTCCGCCCCCGCGCCGGGCTCCCAGTCACGTGCCTTAAGATGGGCGGGTGCTCCTCTGTCTGACCGCGAACCACCGGAACGCGAGCCTCGACATCCTGGAGCGTCTCTCGGTGGGCGCGCCCACCGCCACGCGCGCCCTCGTGCACGACGAGATCTTCGTGTCGGGCGCGGTCGTCCTGGCGACGTGCAACCGGTTCGAGGCCTATCTCGACATCGACGAGCCGCTCACCGGCGGCGAGGCCGTCGCGGTCGAGTCCGTCGTCGTGGCCATGGCCGAGGCATCCGGAGTTCCCGTCGACCACCTGCGCGCGTCGGTCGCCGTCCACCAGGGGGCGGATGCCGCGGCCCACCTGTTCGCGGTGACCAGCGGTCTCGAGTCGGTCGTGGTCGGCGAGGACGAGATCTCGGGCCAGGTGCGTCGCGCACTCGACGCCGCACGAGCCGAGGGCATGACCAGCAGCGAGCTCGAGCGGCTCTTCCAGAAGGCCACGCACACCAGCCGCGGCGTGCGCAATCGCACGCAGCTGCGCGGCGCCCACCGCTCGCTCGTGCGGCTCGCGCTCGAGCTGGCCTCCAGTCGCGTCGCGGATTGGGCCGACGCGCGGGTCGTCGTCGTCGGAACCGGCCGCTACGCCGCCCGCACCGTCGATGCGCTGCGCGCGCGCGGTGCCGGCGACATCCACGTCTTCTCGCCCTCGGGTCGCGCCGAGGCGTTCGCCGCGAAGCGCGGGCTCGTTCCCGTCACCGACTTCCGCGCGGCCGCGGCCGTCGCCGACGTCGTCATCACGTGCACCGCCGACGCCGTCGTGCACGCGGAGGCGTTCGCGCCGGGTCACCGGGTGCTCGTCATCGACCTCGGCCTGCCTCGCAACGTCGACCCCGAGGTCGGTCGCGTCGACGGGGTCGAACTGCTCGACCTCGAGACGATCCGCCTCCACGCGCCGCTCGCCGAGTTCAACGCCCACGCCGATGCGCGGGCCATCGTCGGCGATGCCGCGACGGAGTTCCACGCCGACCGTGCGGCGGGTCCGGCGATCACGGCGCTCCGCCGCGATGTGCTCAAGGTCGTCGACGACGAGATCGCGCGCGCCCGCGCTCGCGGCGCCGGCGACGATGTCGAGGCCGCGCTGCGCCACCTCGCCGGCGTGCTGCTGCACCGGCCCTCGGTGCGCATCCGCGAGCTCGCGGTCGAGGGGCGCCTCGACGAGGCGCAGGCGGCGCTCGAGCTGCTGCACGGGCTGTCGGTCGACGCGCCGGCCGATGCCGCGGACGAGACCGACTGGACCGCCACCGCCTGACGAGTCTCCGTCTCGCGTCGCCCATCCCTCTGCGAGACCACGATGTGGCGGAGAGGCATTGTGCGCGCCATCAGCGCAAGAGTTGCGAGCAGCTTGCAGATTCACGCAAGAATCCGACAAGATGTCGGGATTTCTTGATTTGCTCTCGTTCGGCGGCCTAGATTGACCCGAGCGGGCACCGATGCCCGATATACCCGGATGAATCGAGTCGAAGATGACACGACTCAGTGCTCTCGTCGCGGCGGTGGCCGCGGCATCCGTCGCCGTGATCAGTGTGGCGGGATCGCCGCCCGCTGTCGCAGCCCCGCCCGGATCGAACGCGACGCCACCCGTCGTGACCCGCGCGGCGCTGGATCCCGCGCTCGTCGAAGGACGAGGTGCCGACGTGCCGTTCCTCGAGCAGGAGGCCGAGAACGCCGTCACCGACGGCACGGTGATCGGTCCCGGTCGCGAGGCGTACACGATCGAGGCCGAGGCATCGGGCCGCTCGGCGGTGCGGCTGCTGCCCGGGCAGTACGTCGAGTTCACGCTGCCGGAGGCGGCGAACGCGCTCACCGTGCGCTACAGCATCCCCGATGCACCGGGCGGCGGCGGGCTCACGGCGCCGCTGTCCGTGGAGGTCGGACCGCACAGGCACACGCTCGAGATGACGTCGCAGTACGGCTACCTCTACAACCAGTACCCCTTCACGAACGACCCGGAAGCGGGACTGCTGCACCCGGACTGGTGGGTGCCGGAGTGCGCCTGCGTGCCGGGGACGCCCGAGGCGTTCGACCCGCCGAAGCCCTTCCGCCCGATGAAGTACTACGACGAGGAGCGCCTGCTGCTGCGCAAGGCGTACAAGGCGGGAGAGACGGTGCGGCTCACGGCGCCCGACGGCGTCGAATGGACCGTGATCGATCTCATCGACACCGAGCTCGTCGGCAAGCCCCACCGCGCACCCGGCGCCGCGAACGTGCTCGCGTTCGGCGCGGACCCGACCGGCCACCGCGACTCCGCGCCGGCGATCGAGGACGCGATCGCCGCCGCCCGCGCGGCCGGCACGAGCGTGTACCTGCCGCCGGGGACGTTCCGCGTGGACCGACACATCCAAGTCGACGACGTCACGATCGAGGGCGCCGGCCACTGGCACACGAAGATCAAGGGATCCGAAGTGGCCCTTGCCGAGCCCGCGTCCGACGGCTCGGTGCACACCGGCGTCGGCTTCTACGGGAAGGATGCGGCGGACGGCGGCAGCCAGGACGTGCACCTGCGCGGCTTCGCGATCGAGGGTGACGTGCGCGAGCGCATCGACACCGACCAGGTCAACGCGATCGGCGGCGCCTTCCACGACTCCTCGTTCACCGACCTGCACATCCAGCACACGAAGGTCGGGATGTGGTTCGACGGGCCGATGTCGAACGTCGTCGTCGAACGCAACGTCATCGTCGATCAGATCGCCGACGCGCTGAACTTCCACCTCGGGGTGACGGACTCCGTCGCCCGGCACAACTTCGTGCGCAACTCCGGCGACGACGGCCTCGCGATGTGGGCGGAGTCGCAGGGCGGCACCACGCCGACGAACGCCCGCAACGTCTTCGACCACAACACCGTGCAGACCCCGACGCTGGCCAACGGCATCGCGATCTACGGCGGCACCGACATCACCGTGTCAGGCAACCTCGTCGCCGACACCATCCGCGAAGGCAGCGCGCTGCACGCGGGCTCGCGCTTCGGCGCGCACCCGTTCGCGGGCACGCTCTCGTTCCAGGACAACACGACGGCGCGCGCCGGATCCCGCGAGCTGAACTGGAACATCGGCATGGGGTCGCTGTGGATCTACGCGCTCGAGGGCTCGATCTCGGGCATCCGCATCGCCGGCGATCACTACCTCGACAGCACGTACAACGCGATCATGCTGGTGTCGGAATGGGGCGTGAAGGACCTCTACTCGATCTCGGACGTCGCGTTCGCCGACGTGCGCGTCGACGGCACCGGCACGTCGGTGCTGAGCGCGCGCGTGAAGGGCGGCGCGTCGTTCGCGAACGTCGACGCCCGGAACGTGGGCGCCGTCGGCATCAACAACTGCGGGTCGTTCGGGTTCCCGCCGACCGGGTCGGAGTTCGGCGTCACCGACCTCGGCGGCAACGACGGCGGCGGTACGACCGGCCCGTGGATGGCGCCCTGGGTACTGCCGAACACGATCACGTGCAACGACCGTCCGTCCGTGGTCGCGCCGCCCGCGCCCTCGCCGTGGGTGCAGCCGTGAGCCATCCGCGGTGAGATGAGAGAACGGATGCCGCGTCCCGCGGCCGGGACGCGGCATCCGTCCTCCCTCGCGTCGAAGGCGCGGCGCCTGGCTCAGCCCGCCAGCTCGTGCAGCAGGAACGCGCCGAGGAAGCCCAGCGTCGCCCAGAGCCCGGTGAGCGCGTGCTGCTCGTCGAACGCCTCGGGGATCATCGTGTTGCAGATCATCGCGAGGAGGCCGCCCGCCGCGATCGTGGTGATCAGAGCGATGAGGTTGTCGGGCGCCGACTGGAACACGACGAACCCGGCGACGGATGCGACCACCGTCACGAGCGCGATCCCGCCCCACAGCAGAGCCACCGAACGACCGCTCGAACCGCTGCGCTTCAGGGCCGCCGTCGACCCCAGGCCCTCGGGGAAGTTGCTGATCGCGATCGCCGCCACGATCGGGATGCTGATGCCGCCCTGCAGCACCGACAGCCCCATCACGATCGACTCGGGGATGCCGTCGATCAGCGCGCCGATCGCGATGGCGACGCCCGTCCCCCCGGCGAGCTTCGCCCCGGCGCGTCGGGCGACGATGCTCGCGGGCTTCTCGCGTGCGGGCGTCACGGGGCGTGACACCAGCCAGTCGGCGACGATGTAGATGATCGCGCCGGCGAGGAATCCCGCGCTCGTCGGCAGCAGGCCGCCGATGTCTGCCGCCTCGGCCACGAGCTCGAACGCGAGGGTCGAGATCAGCACGCCCGCTCCGAGCGCCATGATCCCGGCGACGATCCGCTGCGGGATGTCGACGTACCAGGCCACCGCCGCGCCGACGAGCAGCGTTCCGCCCGCGATCAGGCCGCTCAGCGCCGCCAGCCACACGCCGTCCATGGCGCCAACCTAGCGCGAGCCCGTCCGCCGGCCCCCGCGCACATGCGAAAACACCAGTCGGTGACGGCGACACGCCGGCGACGGATGCCGCGGCACGGCGTGTCGTGCGACCGACTGGTGTCTTCGCACCGGGACCGGGGCGGCGTACGAGCCGCGGCCCCGGGAGTCCGCCTCAGACCGCGAGGGCCGGCTGGCGGCCGCCCGCGGCGAGACGCTCGGCCGCGAGACCCTCGGCCGCCTCGAGCGGCGTGACGCCGCGGGACGCCGCCTCGTCGAACACGCGGCGGACGGTGTCGCCGATGCGCGCGACCCGCTCCATGATCTCGCTGCGCGTGCCGAGCTTCTTGGCCTCGAGATCGAGGTAGATCACGCCGCCGGCGTTGACGACGAAGTCGGGCGCGTACAGCACGCCGCGCTGCGCGAGGCGCTCGGCGCCGCTGCGGTCGGCGAGCGGGTTGTTCGCGGGGCCGCACACAGCCTTGGCATCCAGCGCGTCGATGATCTCGTCGGTGAGCAGGCCGCCGATGCCGGCGGGCACGAACACGTCGGCGGGTACGAGGTGCTCCTCGCCCGGGGTGCACCAGTCCGCGCCGAGCTCGGTCGCGAGGTCGCGCTTGGCGGGATTGACGTCGGTGACCGTGAGGTGCGCGCCCTCGGCCGAGAGACGCACCGCGAGGCGGCTGCCGACCTGACCGAGGCCCGAGATCGTGATGCGGCGCCCCGCGACGTCGCTCGAGCCGGTGACGCGCTCGAGCGTCGCGCGCAGCGACTCGTACACGCCGAGGCTCGTCGGACCGGCGGGCTCGCCCGAGCCGCCCACGGCGTCCGGGAGCCCGACGACGTGCTCGGTGCGCTCGCTGACGACGAGCATGTCGTCGGTCGTCGAGCCGACGTCCTCGGCAGTGCGGTAGAGGCCGTGCAGCGACTCGACGGCGTCGCCGAGGTCGAGGAAAGCGGCCCGCCGCCGCTCGGCGTCGAGCGTGGTCCCCGGAGGGAGCGCGATGACCGACTTGCCGCCGCCGGCGTCGAGCCCCGCCGCGGCGTTCTTGAGCGTCATCGCGGCCGACAGGCGCAGGGCGTCGCCGAGCGCGTCGCTCCAGTGCGGGTACGTCCACAGGCGCGCGCCGCCGAGGGCGGAGCCGAGCACGGACGAGTGGAGCGCGACGGTGATGAAGAGACCGCTGCGTCGCCCGGTGATCACCTCCACCCGCTCGTGCGTGAATTCGGGCAGGGGCAGGGAGGGTGTTGCGTGCGTCATCGCGGGTCTTCCTTCGGCGGGCCTCGTGGGCAGTGCGCTGCGAACGCCGCGGCGTTGCGGCATCCGTCTCCATTGCACACCCCCGCGGCGGATTGTTCAACCGCCCCGCCGGCCGCTGCGCAGATTGCGCGATCCCGGCGGGGCGATGCAACAGGATGCCGACCGAATGCCCGCATCGATAGCATCGTCGGATGCCGGATGCCTACACCCACGGCCACCACGAGAGCGTGCTGCGCTCGCACCGGTGGCGCACCGCCGAGAACTCCGCCGCGTACCTGCTGCCGCACCTGAAGCCCGGGGTGTCGATCCTCGACGTGGGGAGCGGTCCCGGCACGATCACGGCAGACCTGGCTCGGCTCGTCGCGCCCGGTCGCGTCGTGGGGACGGATGCCTCGGCCGCCGTCGTGGCGCAGGCCGCGGCCGACCACCAGGCGCCGGGACTGGCGTTCGAGGTCGGCGATGCGTACGCCCTGCCGTATCGCGACGGCGAATTCGATGTGGTGCACGCGCACCAGGTGCTGCAGCACGTGGAGCGCCCCGTCGACATGCTGCGGGAGCTCGGCCGGCTCGCGGGCCCCGATGGAATCGTCGCGGCGCGCGATGTCGACTACCCCGGTGTGATCTGGTACCCGTTGATCCCCGCGCTCGACGAGTGGCTCGCGCTGTACCTGGTGACCCACCGCAGCGTCGCGGGGGAGCCCGCGGCTGGCCGGCGCCTCAAGGCCTGGGCCCGGGAGGCCGGTCTCGCCGACGTCCGCGCGACCGCGTCCCTGTGGCTCTTCGAGGACCCGGAGGATCGCGCATGGTGGGGAGGCATGTGGGCCGACCGGGTGCTGCAGTCGGCGTTCGCCGACGCCGCCCGGGCGACGGGCGCCGACGACGCCGTGCTGCACCGGATCTCGGACGGATGGCGCGAGTGGGCCGCGGCCGAGGACGGCTGGCTGCTGATGCCGCACGGCGAGATCATCGCGCACGGCACCGCCGGCGAGCGGTCCTAGGCTGGCGTCGTGACCGACACGCCTGCCCCCGCCGAGCTTCCCACCCGCAGCCGCCTCGTCCACGACTCCCTGCGTGCCGCAGGGATCCCGGGCGACATCGTCGTGCTGCCGGACGCCGCCTCCACCGCACCCCTCGCCGCCGCAGCGCTCGGGGTCGAGGTCGGCGCGATCGCCAACAGCCTCGTGTTCTGGAGCGATGGCGCGCCGCTGCTGGTCATGACGAGCGGCGCGCACCGCGTCGACACCGCCGCGCTCGCCGAGCGACTGGGACGAGCGAGCATCGCGCGCGCGACACCCGAGCAGGTGCGCGAGGCGACGGGTCAGGCGATCGGCGGGGTCGCGCCGACCGGCCACCCCGTGCCCCTCACCACGATCGTCGACGAGGACCTCGCCCGGTATCCCGAGATCTGGGCGGCCGGCGGCACGCCGCACACCGTGTTCCCGCTGACCTTCGACGAGCTCGTGCGCCTCACCGGCGGCACCGTCGCGAAGGTGGACTGAGCGCCCGAGCCCGGGTCAGCCGGCGCGCACGATCTCGCGGCACGTGATCGCCGCTGCCGCCGACCATGCCTGCGGACGGCACGCCGCCGGGTACGGCGTGGGCCCGGCCGGGTCGCCGGAGTGCAGCTCGGGCACGCGGTAACCGAAGCCCTCGGCTGCGGCGAGCAGGCCGGACACGACGTCGCGGGCCGGCTCGATCAGTCCCGCCCGCGCCATGCCCCACGCGCAGATCGCGGTGTCGTGCGTCCACACGCTGCCGCCATGGTACGAGAGCGGCCAGTAGCCGGCCGCATCCGTCGACATCGTGCGGATGCCGAACCCGCTCGACATCGTGGGTCCGACCAGCAGCCGCGCGACGGCGGCTTCGTCCTCGGGATCGAGCAGCCCGGTGCCGAGCAGGTGGCCGATGTTGCTGGTGAGGGTGTCGACGGGACGCTTGTCGCGATCGAGGGCGACCGCGGGATAGCGGCCCTCGGGAGTCTCGACCCAGAAGGCGCGGTCGAAGCGCGTGCGCAGCGTCGCCGCCCACTCGCGCAGCTCGGCCGGGGTCGGCACCGCGGCGCCGAGGCCGTCGTCCGCGGCCACATCGGCCGCGAAAGCCTCGAGCAGGTCGGCCCCGGAGAGCAGAGCCTCGTATGCGTACGCCTGCACCTCGCACAGCGCGATCGGTCCTTCGGCGAGCGTCCCGTCGCGCCACTGGATCGAATCGCCGGAGTCCTTCCAGCCTTGATTGGCCAGGCCGCGTCCGGTGCGGTCGATGTAGTCGAGGAATCCGTCGCCGTCGCTGTCGCCGTGGTCGAGGATCCACCGGAGTGCCCGCACCAGCGCCGGAAGCAGCGTCCGCACCTCCGGCTCCGGCATCCCGGCCCGCCACGCGTCGCCGAGCAGGCACACCCACAGCGGGGTGGAGTCGACGCTGCCGTAGTACCTCGGCGGGAGCGAGATGCCCTCGCCCGGCAGCTCGAGCGTGGTGGCGCGCAGCTCGTGCAGGATCTTGCCCGGCTCCTCGGCCGTCTCGGGATCGTCGGCGGAACCCTGCAGCCGCGCGAGCACGCGGAGCGTCGAGGCCGCGAGGGCGGTTCCCGTCGGGAGCGCCAGGCGCGCCGCCCACAGCGAATCGCGTCCGAACAGCGTGAAGAACCACGGGGCGCCCGCAGCGAAGAACTCGTCGCGCGGGTGCTCGGGCAGCGCGAGCCGCAGCGCGTCGAGATCGCCGAGCGCGACCTCGAGCCATCGGGCAAGGCGGGGCTCGCGCGCCGCGTCCGCCGCGAGCGCCCCGGAATCCCAGGGCGCCGGCGCGCCGGCCGCCTCCACGACCACGGTGTCGTCGTGCAGCTCGAGCTCCCACGAGACACCGGCAGAGCCGCCGGGCTCGACGCGCACCTCCCACGTCGCGACGATGCCGCCGCCCTCGACGACGGTCGCGGCGCCGGGGGAGCGGAGGACGAACGATCGCTCCCCGACGGATGCCTCGGCCGCGGTGTCTGTGAGCTCGACGTGACTGTCGCGCCTGCCTGGAACACCCGACTTCACCTCGTGCAGCCACGCGAAGTCCGGCTCCACGCGCAACGTGAGCCGCGCGGTGACCGGCTCGCTGAGCTTGGAGGCCACCGTCAGCGTCTCGCGCACGCGGCCCGGCGACACCACCCGCTCACGCAGGAGCCGCACCTTGGGGTCGGGGAGGGGGTCATCGAGACCACGCAGCAGTCCGCCGAACACCATGCGATCGGGTCCATCGGGAGCCACCGAGATCCATTCGACGGCGGAGCCCTCGCACGTCAGCTCGAGTGCGCGGACATGGCGGACATCGCCGTGGTACACGCCGTCGATCGCCGCAGCGCCGGCATCGCCGCTGCGGGCCGACCACACCTGCGTCGGCGCGCGGAAGGCGATCACCGCGTCACTGAGCAGCGGCTGGAGCGCAGGCGGGCGCGGCGGGGTCCCGGAATCGGGGGTCATTCTTTGACGGCTCCTTCACTGGCGTTCATGATGCGCCGCTGGAAGATGAAGAACATCACGGCCACCGGGATCGTCATGATGGCGGCGGCGGCGAGTTTGAGGGGGTACTGCGTCCCCTGGCTCAGCTGACCCGAGGCGAGCGATGCGACGCCCTTGGTCAGCGTCGTCAGCTCGGGGGACTGGGTCGCGACGATGAAGTGCGACAGCTCGTTCCACGACCCTTGGAACGACAGGATGATGATCGTGATGACGGCTGGGCGCGCCATCGGCAGCACGACCGACCAGAACACGCGGAACGCGCCGGCCCCGTCGATGCGTGCCTGCTCCTCGACCGACACCGGGATCGACTCGAAGAAGTTCTTCATGATGAACACGCCCGCCGCGTCGACGAGGAGCGGGAGGATCATGCCCGCGTACGTGTCGTAGATGCCGAGCTGGTTGATGACGAGGAACTTCGGGATGAGCAGCACGACCGTGGGCACGGCCATGACGGCCACGACCGCGGCGAAGACGACACCGCGACCCCGGAAGTGCAGGCGGGCGAGCGCGTAGCCGGCGAGCGAGCAGAAGAACACACGGCCGAGCGTCACGAAGATCGTGACGATGGTGGAGTTCGCGAACCAGACCGGGAAGTCGCTGCGCAGGAACAGCAGCTCGTACGCCGCGACGGACCACGTCTGCGGGATCAGTGAGACGGGATCGACGGCGGCCTCGGCATCCGTCTTGAAGGACGTCGCCACCTGCACGAGGAACGGATAGATGTAGACGAGCGCGACGGCGATCAGCAGCGCGTACAGTGCGATCTGCCAAACGAGGCTGCGGGCAGGTCCTCGTTGCCGCGTGGGCGCCGGCCGAGCGGCAGGCGCCGCCTGTGTGAGCACGCGCGTCTCGTCGAGAGTCGTGCCGGTCATCGTGCGGCCTCCTTCGCCGGCGACTGCTCCTTCGCCGGCAGCTGGTACTCGCGCGCGCGACGCCGCGAGACCGGGCGCTCTCGCAGCACCCAGCGCTGGAAGATCGTCAGCACGACGATGATCGCGAACAGGATGAAGGCGATCGCCGCGCCCTGTCCCCAGTCCTGCCCCAGGAAGGCCGCGGAGTACGACAGGTACGCGGGGGTCACCGTGGTCTTGCCGGGGCCGCCCTGCGTGCCGGTGTAGATCTGGTCGAACACCTGCCAGCATCCGATGAGACCGAGAGTCAGCACCGTGAAGAGCGTGGGCCGGAGCTGGGGGAGCGTGACGCGCCAGAAGCGCTGCCAGCCGTTCGCGCCGTCCATCATCGCGGCCTCCTGGATGTCGCCGCCGATGTTCTGCAGCGCGGCGAGGAACAGCAGCATGAACGTGCCGCTCGTCGTGAACACCGCCATGAGGATGAACGCCGTCATCGCCACCGACGGCCCGGCCAGCCAGTTCCACCACGACAGGCCGAGGAAGTCGTTCTCGGTGAGGAACGCCGGGCCGCTCGTGACGCCGACCGCGCCGAGCGCGTTGTGGACGATGCCGCTCGGATCCTGGAACCAGTTCGGGCCGTTGATCCCGATCCACGACAGGATCTCGTTCACCACGCCGGACGCCGAGAACAGGAACAGCCACAGCACGGTGATGGCCACGGAGCTGGTGACCGACGGGAAGTAGAAGGCGGTGCGGAAGAACCCGCGCCCCCGCAGGATCGCGCGATTGACGAGCACCGCGAGGAAGAGCGCCAGTGCCGTCTGCAGCGGAACGACCAGCAGCACGTACCACGCGTTGTTGCGCAGCGCCGTGCCGAAGTCCCGGGTCGGGAGACCGCCGTCGACGGTGATCGCGGCGTAGTTCTCGAATCCGACGAAGCTCACGTTCGCCGACAGCGGGCTCCCGCGCCCCGACCAGTCCGAGAAGCTGACCCACAGTGCCATGAGCACGGGCACGAGGAGGAAGACGCCGAGGATCACCAGCACCGGCAGCGTGAAGACCCAGCCGGCGAGCGCCTCCCCGCGCCGGATCCCCGAGCGGGGAGTCCGGGCGCGGGGAGGCGCTGCAGCGGTCGCGGTCATGGGTCAGCCGACGACCGCTTCGGTGTTCTCCTGCACGGTGTCGAGGATCTGCTGCGGGTCGCCCGTCTTCAGCCCCTCGAGCTGCGCGTTGAAGTCGCTGATCACCGCCGCGATGCCGTCGTTGGTGGGCACGCCCTTGGCGTAGTCCGCGCCCGCGAGGAAGGCGGCGAGCTCCGGGTTGTCGGCGGTCCACTGCTCGGCGGCCGACTGCACGGACGGCATCGGTCCGAACGCCTCCGAGAAAGCGAGCTGCTGCTCGGCGCTGGTCAGGTACTCGACCAGCTCCAGCGCTGCCTGCTGGTTGGGGCTGTCGGCGGCCATTCCCCAGCAGTTCGTGAACTGCATCGTGCCCTTGCCGGCGGGTCCCTCGGGCAGTTCCGCGACGACGTACTCGACATCCGGGAAGTCGTTCGTCATGGCGCCGGTGATCCAGTTGCCCTCGATCGTCATGGCCGACAGCTGCTTGCCGAACGCCTCTCCGCCCCAGCCCGCGCCGAGGTCGGACGAGTACGCGAAGCTGCCCGCGTTCATCTGCTCCTGGACGTAGGTCAGCGCCTCGACGTTCTCGGGGCTGTTCGCGACCGCCTGCGTGCCGTCGTCGCTCACGAGCTGTCCGCCCGCCTGCGCCATGAACGCGCCCAGGCGCTGGTACTCCGGGCCGAACGCGAGTCCGGTGACGCCGCCGGTCGTGAGGGTCGCCGCGACCGTCGCCAGCTCGTCCCACGTCGTCGGGATGTCGTCGTCGGTCAGGCCCGCGGCATCCCACAGTCCCTTGTTGATGACCAGCTGCAGGGTCGAGAAGTCCTTGGGTGCGCAGTAGAACTCGTCCTCGAAGGTGAAGTTCTGCACGAGCGACGGATAGAAGTCGTCGCTGTTCGAAAGGAGATCGCCGTAAGGCTGCAGTGAGCCGTTGCCGGCGTAACCGGCGAGGGCCTCTGTGGCGAGATAGAACAGGTCGGGCGGCGACCCGGCCGCGAAGCCCTGCGACAGCTGCTGGGGGAGGTCGTTGGCGGTCTGAACCTCGGCGTCGATGCCGGATTCCTCCGACCATGCGGCGACGGCGTCCTCGACCGCGGCCGTCTCGGCCTCTCCCGACGAGCCGATGAGGATCGACAGCGCGTCGTCGCTCGAGGTGAGCTCGCCCGGATCTTCGCCCGCCGGGGCGTCGTCGAAGCCGGAGCCGCACGCGGTCAGGCCGAGAGTCGTCGTGAGCAGGAGCGCGCCGGTGCCGAGGAGCGCGCGTCTGGTGTGCCGTGTCATGTGTCTCTTCTCCTTCGATGAGGCCACGCGATGAGCTGTCGCTCGCAGTGGTGCCCGGTCTTGATCGTTCAAAGGAGACCACGTAGTTTGAACGATCAAAAGAGGTGTGACGACCACGCTAGGAACTCCGGGCGACGGCTGTCAAGGGGCCGAGCGGCCCATAGGATAACGATTCGGACGACGCGAATCCGCGCACGCGGGCGCAGGAAGGACCGGTCGATGCCGAAGACGCCGACCGTCGAAGACGTCGCTCTCGCGGCGGGCGTCTCACGCCAGACGGTGTCGAACGTCATCAACACGCCGGCGATCGTGCGCGAAGAGACGCGCGAGCGCGTGCACCGGGCGATCGCCGATCTCGGCTACCGGCCGCACGCCGCGGCCCGGCGTCTGCGCACCAGGAGAAGCTCGACGATCGGCATCCACCTCGACCCGTATGCGGGCGGGATCTCGGGGGTCGTCCTCGATCGCTTCGTCCACGCCCTCACCGAGTGTGCCGGCGACCGGGGGATGCGCATCCAGCTGTACGCCGCGCGCACCCCCGACGAGGAGATCGAGCGCATGCGCGAGCTCACCGACGGCGGCGAGATCGACGCCGTCGTCATCACCGGCACGTTCCACGGCGATCCACGCACGCACTGGCTCGCCGAGCACGGCATCCCGTTCGTGTCGTTCGGCCGCCCGTGGGGAGAGGACGACGTCGAGGCTCCGGCTCACCTGTGGGTCGACGTCGACGGCGCGGCCGGTACGCACGCGGCCACCGAGCACCTCATCGGCGCGGCCGGCGACAGCATCGCGTTCCTCGGCTGGCCGTCCGGCTCGGGCACCGGCGACGACCGCGAGCGCGGCTGGCGGGAGGCCATGGCCGACGCCGGAACGCACGGCGCCCGCCTCGCGTGCGAAGAGAGCGTGGCGGCGGCTCGCCGGGTCGTCGGCGAGTTCCTCGATCGCACCGCCCGGGGCGGAACGATCCAGGGCGGGGCGGGTGTCGACGGGATCGTCTGCGTCAGCGACTCGCTCGCGATCGGCGCTCACCTGGCGGCGGCAGCGGCCGGGATGCCGCAGCTGCCCGTGATCGGCTTCGACAACACCCCGGCGGCCGAGGCCATCGGGCTCTCGAGCGTGGAGCAGCTCCCCGAGCGCGTCGCCGCCGGCGTCCTTGAGCTGCTCATGGGCGCGTCGGGCAGCGTCGTGGCGCCGCGCGCGGCCGAGTCGGGCGCTGCGCACGTGCTCGTCGAACCGCGGCTCGTGCTGCGCTGACTGCCTCCGCCATGCCGCGTCACCGCGGCGTCGGCACCTCGAATCGGAGCGTCGCCGCGAGCGGCGAGCCGTCGAGCAGGTCCGCGTTGCGCACGGCGCGGACGCGCCCGCCGGTGCGCAGCACTCTCGCCGCGATCTCGTCGACGAGCGGCGGCGCGTCCGGTGCGTCTCGGTCGAGGATGCGGCCGAATTCGTCGATCCGGCCGGTCACGTCGGACTCGAGGTCGAAGCGCAGCTCGTCGACCGCAGCGGATGCCGCGGCTGCGGCCACCTCGCTCAGCCGGGTCGTGGCGAGCCTCTGCGCGCGAAGGTTCCCGAAGTCCTCCTTCCACGCGGCGGTCTCGTCCTCGCGGAGGCGATCCAGCGCGTCGCGCGCGAGGCGTTCGATCTCGCGGTCGTCGAGCGACTCGGGATGTGCGTCGACGCCGTCCTCGAGCAGCTCGGGGTGCGTGTTCACCGCCCGATACGCGGGAGCCAGCTCCGTCGTCGCGGCGAGCAGGAGCGGCACGTGGCGGGGGACGATGCGCACCACCTCGTCCTGGACGGTGCGGCAGAACCGCGCCCGCTCGACGCGCTCGCCGGTGGCGCCGCGGGCGCGGTCGCGGTCCGCGTCGCCGTCGTTGTCGGCGTGGTGGAGCATGAGCTCATGGTCGTCGGGAAGCTCGAGCGGATGCTCGACCGGACCGTGATCGGGTCCGATCTCGGTCAGGCGCGCGAGACGCTCCGACAGCTGCAGCACGAAGATCCGCCACGGGTACGCGATGCTGCGCAGCAGTCGCGACGTGTCGAAGCGGTCGCTCACCGCGACCTTGTCGCCGACGCGGTCGGCGAGCCGGAAGGCGTCGAGCCGCTCCGGCGACGCGAACACGACGAGAGAGCGGGACTGGTGCGCCCAGAAGTCGTCGTCGTCGAGCACCGACGTGAGACGGTCTTCGACGGCACGCGCCGCGCCATGGGGCAGATCGTCGCGCTGCCGGACGCGGCGGAGGGCGTCGTCGATCGCGTCGCGCAACGCGATCCGCACGCGCTCGTGGTCCTGGGGCAGCGGCGACGACTCGAGCGCGATCGTCACGCTCGGCACGGCACGGTGGTCCATGAGGTCGAGCAGCTGGGCGTCGTCGGGAATGTCTGCAGGGAGCATGCGACGACGTTATGAGGCGCTCCGCGAACGACCCAGGGGGTTGCGGATGACGCGCGATCGGATTAGCCGGAGCGGCCGACTGCCGAGCCGGCCGACGGCGTCGCCCCGATGCGACGCCCGAGCTCGCGCGCCACGGCCGAGATCGCCGTGGCGATGCCGGCAGGGTCGCTTTCGTCGCCCGAAGCATAGGTGACGGCGATGGCGGCGACGGGCCACCCCACGTGGTCGAGCACCGCGACGCCGACGGAGGCGAGCCCCAGGGTCACCTCCCCGTCCTCGGTGGCGTGTCCGCGGGCGCGCACCTCGCGCAGCACTTCGCGCAGCTCACGGGGCCGCCGCGGGCCGCGACCGGTGCGATCCGAGAACGACGCCGCGTCGGGGTAGAGCGCTCGCACCTGCTCGCGTGGCAGCGCAGCGAGCATCGCCCGCCCGGTGGCCGTCAGGTGCGCGGGCAGCCGCACGCCGACGTCGGTGACCAGCGCGGGACGATGCGCCGCGCGTTCTTCGACGATGTACAGCACGTCGCGGCCGTGCATCACGGCCAGGTGCGCGCTCTCGTGCGTGCGGTCGACGAGGTCCGCGAGCACCGGGCGGCCGAGCCGCGCGAGCGGCTCCTGCCGCGCGTAGCCGCCGGCGAGCTCGAAGGCGGCGAGACCGAGTCCCCAGCGGCGGTCCTCGGGCAGGTGGACGACGAACTGGTGCTGCTGCAGCGCCGAGAGCAGGTGGTAGACGCTCGAGCGGGGGATGCCGAGCGCTGTGGCGATGGTGCGCGCGGGGACCGGCCCGCGCTGGCGGGCGAGGTACGACAGGATGCGCAGCGTCTGATCCGCCGCGGGCACCTGAGGGCGGACCTCGGTCGCGAAATCGTCTGGCATGGCAGACACAGGATGCCACGACTCGGTGTCGCGCGGGAGTCCAGCGGTGTGGAATCGAGGCATGAGCACTGTGCACGAGACCCGCGGGAGCACCGCGGTCATGGTCGGCGCCGTACCGCTGCGCCCGGAGGACGTCGTCGCGGTCGCGCGCCACGACGCCCGAGTGGAGATCGCCCCGGAGTGCCTCGAGCGCGTCGCTGCGGCGCGATCGCTCGTCGAGGGACTCGCCGACGACGCCCTGCCGCACTACGGCATCTCGACCGGCTTCGGCGCGCTCGCGACGACCTTCATCGCGCCCGAGCGCCGGCTGCAGCTGCAGGCGAGTCTCATCCGCTCCCACGCGGCTGGGACAGGTCCCGAGGTCGAGCGCGAGGTCGTGCGAGCCCTCATGCTGCTGAGGCTCCAGACTCTCGCGACGGGCCACACCGGCGTGCGGCCGGTCGTCGTCGAGACGTACGCGGCGATGCTCAACGCCGGCATCACCCCGATCGTCCGCGAATACGGCTCGCTCGGCTGCTCAGGCGACCTCGCGCCCCTGTCGCACGTCGCGCTCGCCGCGATGGGCGAGGGCGACGTGCGCACGGCCGGCGGCGACCTCGTGCCCGCCGCCGAGGCGCTGGCCGCGGCATCCGTCGCCCCTCTCGTCCTGCGTGAGAAGGAGGGGCTCGCGCTCATCAACGGCACCGACGGCATGCTCGGGATGCTGCTGCTCGCGCTCCACGACCTCTCGGTGCTGCTCGACACCGCCGACGTGGCGGCGGCGATGTCGGTGGAGTCGCAGCTCGGCACCGACGCCGTGTTCGCCGCCGACCTGCAGGCGCTGCGTCCGCAGGTCGGGCAGGCTGTGTCGGCGGCGAACCTGCGCGCGGTGCTGGCGGGCTCGCCCATCGTCGCGTCGCACCGCGACCCTGCCGTCTGCACGCGCGTGCAGGACGCGTACTCGCTGCGGTGTTCGCCGCAGGTGCACGGCGCAGCGCGCGACACCGTCGATCACGCGCGCCTGATCGCTTCGCGCGAGCTCGCCGCCGCCGTCGACAACCCCGTCATCACCGACGACGGTCGCGTCGAGTCCAACGGCAACTTCCACGGCGCGCCGGTCGCGTATGTGCTCGACTTCCTCGCGATCGCCGTCGCCGACGTCGCGTCGATCTCGGAGCGGCGCACCGATCGCGCGCTCGACCCCGCGCGCAGCAACGGACTGCCGCCGTTCCTCGCGCACGAGGTCGGCGTGGACTCGGGCCTCATGATCGCGCAGTACGCGGCGGCGGGGATCGTCTCGGAGCTCAAGCGGCTCGCGGTGCCGGCCTCCGTCGACTCCATCCCCTCGTCGGCGATGCAGGAGGATCACGTGTCGATGGGATGGGCCGCGGCACGCAAGCTCCGCCGCGCGATCGACGGCCTGGCGCGCGTGCTCGCGATCGAGGTCCTCACCGCAGCCCGCGCCCTCGACCTGCGCGCGCCGCTGCAGCCGGGACGCGCGACGGGCGCGGTGCGCGACCTGGTGCGCGGCGCCGGTGTGGACGGGCCGGGACCCGACCGCTTCCTGTCGCCCGAGATGGAAACGGTCGTGAGCCTGGTGGCCAGCGGTGCGGTGGCGGATGCCGCCCTCGAGAGCGGACGCGCCTGAGCAGCTCTCGTGCGCGGTCTGGCCGTCCGGCTAAGATGAACAGAGTTGTACAGGAAGGGGTCGCGATGCCCGCTGCAACCGCACCCGCGAAGCGCGCGGATGCGCGGCGCAACATCGAGGCCATCGTGGACGCGGCCACCGCGCTGCTGGCAGTCGACCCGGATGCCAGCGTGCAGGACATCGCGAAAGCCGCGGGCGTCGGTCGCGTGACGCTGTACGGCCACTTCGACTCGCGCACCGCTCTCATCACGGAAGTCGCCACGCGCGCCATCGCGCAGACCGAGGAGTCGCTGCGCGATCTCGACCTGGGCGGCGATCCCCGAGAGGCGATGGCGCTCCTCCTCGATGCCACCTGGCGCCTGACGCACCGCTTCGGCGCGATCGTCGTCGCGGCCGGGCAGGCGCTGCCGCCGGACGAGCTGCGGCGTGCCCATGAGGGGCCGGCGAAGCGGGTGCGGGCACTGCTCGAACGCGGCCGCCACGAGGGCCAGTTCCGCGTCGACATGCCGGTGGAGTGGCAGATCACCACGATCCAGGCCGTGCTTCACGCTGCCTCGGCTGCGATTCACCGCGGCGAGATCGCCGCCGAGGAGGCGCCGCGACTCGTCACGGAGACCGTGCTGGCCGCACTGGCGACACCCGCCCGCTAGCTCGCGGCGGCCGGTGCGCGACCCGGCGCCGCCAGCAGGGCGGCGAGGGCGGCGACTGCGGCGACGCCGACGGCGAACCAGAGCGCGAGGCTGTATGCACCGAGGGTGCTGCCGACGAGGGCGGCCGCCGCCACGCTCGAGACGGCCGAGACGCCCGTCGCGGCGCCGAACTCGTGCATCGTGCTGAGTGCGCCCGAAGCGATGCCGGCCTCGTGCGGGGCGACGGAGGTGAACATGCTCGTCGAGGCGGCGACGAACACCATGCCGATCCCGAACGCCGCGATGCTCATCGCGATCACCAGCACGGTCATGCTCGCGATCGCCGCCGCCGCCGCGAGTCCGACAGCGGTGATGACGAGCCCGAGCGTGGCGATCACGCGCACCCCGGACCGGGGGAGCGTCCGGCCCCCGAGCTGAGCGCCGGCGATGGTTCCGAGCGCGACCGGAAGGAACACGAGGCCGGCCTCGAGCGCCGAGAACGCGTGCACCCGCTGGAAGATGAACGAGCCGAGGAAGAACACGGCGATCATCAGCGCCGTGGCCACGAAGATCAGTCCGAGCCCCGTCACGACCGGTCGCCGGGTGAGCAGGCCGAGATCGATGAGAGGCGTGCGCGCCGCGCGCTGTCGCCACGCGAAGAGCGCGTATCCGATCGCGCCGCCGATGATGGGCAGCAGGACGACAGGGGTGAGCCAGCCCGAGTCTCCCGCTGAGACCAGTGCGTAGATCACCGAAGCCGTCGAGATGGTGACGAGGGCGGCGCCGATCCAGTCCAGTGTGCCGCCCGCTCCGGGAAGCCTCGGCACGGTGCGCTGGAGCGCGACGAAGAGGACGACTCCGATCGGGACGTTGATCCAGAAGACCCACGCCCAGCCGGGCCCGGCCGTCAGCAGCCCGCCGAGCAGCACGCCGAGCGCCGCGCCGGCGCCGCCCAGGGCGGACCAGACGCCGAGCGCCTTCGCCAGTTCGGCGCCCGCGAAGGTGCGCGCGATGACCGAGAGAGCCGCGGGCGACATCGCCGCCGCCCCGAGGCCCTGCAGACCGCGACCGATGAGAAGAGTGGCGGGGTCGGAGGCGAACCCGGTCAGCAGGGACGCGAGTGTGAAGACGGCGAGGCCGATGAGGACGATCCTGCGGCTGCCGAACACATCGGCCGCCTTCCCTCCGAGGAGCATCAGTCCGCCGAAGACGAGGGCGTAGATGCTCACGACCCACGTCAGCGCGCTGCGCGAGAGGTCGAGATCGGAGCCGATCTGGGGCAGCGCCAGCGCGACGACGGTGACGTCGATGATCAGCATGAGCTGGGCGATCCCGAGGAATGCCAGCATCTGCCAGCGGCGACGGTACTGCTCGGTCGCCGCGGGCGCTTCGCGAGGAGAGATCGACATGGGCTCCACCCTTCAAGGAACTCGAACACACCTGTACGAGGTGAAGCTAACATGAACACGCGTGTTCAACAAGTACCGGTCGGGCTCACGATTGCGGGTCCCACCGGAACATCGCCTTCGTCGCCATCGTCGCGCCGAGGCGCACGTAGAACCGGTGCGCGGCGTGGTTGTCGGCTCGTGCACCCCACGCGATCGTTAGCCGCTCGGGCGCCGCGAGCTCCGCGACGGCGTTCATCAGCCGGCGACCCACGCCGCGGTCTCGCGCCTCGGCGCGGACCCACAGGTCGTCGAGTGCGATGACGTCCCTCGCGGACCAGAGGTGGAGCCGCCGGATCGTCGAGACGTACCCCACCGGCCGGTCGCCGTCGAAGGCGAGCAACACCCTGACGTCCGGGCGCGCGAGCATGGACCTCCATTCCGCGGCGGTCGCCTGGACGTGGTCGCCTTGGTGGGCCGCGATCTCGCGCACCAGTGCGTCGACGAGCGGGGCATCGGCCTCCGTCGCCGGCCGGATCAGGATGCCGGCTGCCGCCGTCGCGCCGGGCACGCTCGGCGGGGTCGCCGGGGTGGCTGGGGGTGCAGGTTTCGGCATGACGGTCTTCCTTCCGGCTCCGACTTTCATGAACATTCATGTACGAGTTAGCGTGTCGCGCACACGCTAGCAATGTGAACAAGGATGTTCAAGATCGCTCGGGCCGTGCGGCGGCGACGCGGAGCCACGGGATCGATGCGTCCGGACGTGCCGCGGCACCGCGTGCGTCGCCGTCGCAGCGCACCACGACGGCCCAGTCCTCGAGCGACGTCCCTGCGCCCCGGAGGCGGTCCTGAAGCTTGCGGACCGCCTTCGCGCTCGGCGCGCCCTTCACCGACACGTGCGCCATGTGCGTCGCGGTGATCTCGCTCACCGCGCGAGTCAGGCCCCGCGGAAGCCCGAGGCGGCGGCCCAGTGCGAGCACGATCTCGGCGCCGCGCTCGGCGTGACCGTACGACGTGATCCGCCCGTCCCGCCGCCGGGTGGTGTCGGGCTTGCCGATGTCGTGCCAGAGTGCGGCGAGCACGAGCCGCTCGCGATCGTCGGGTTCGGCATCCGTCAGGACCGCGTGCAGCGCCGCAAGGTGTGCGGCCCACAGCGAGTGCACGAGCACGTCGCCCTCGGGGTGCCACGACGGATCCTGCGGCGTGCGCGCGAGGGCTGCGAGCTCGGGGATCTCGTCGATGAGTCCTTCGGTCCGGAGCCCGTCGGACGGCCTCACATGCTCGCGCAGCACGGTGCGCAGCAATCGGCCCCGTTCGGCATCGGTGCGGGGCGCGGAGGCCGTCATGGCTCCATTGCACCAAGGGCCGCGGATGGAGGCAAGGGGCTGTGTCTGGTATGCCAGACATGACTGCGCTGTATGCGGTTGTCGCCGTGCGCGCCGCTGTGTGGAATCGACTCATGACCACGATCGAGACCGACACGGCCGCTGCGCGGCCCGCTGTCCGAGCGCCGCGCGGCGCGGAGCGCACGGCCAAGAGCTGGGGCGCCGAAGCCGCCAAGCGCATGCTGATGAACAACCTCGACCCCGAGGTCGCCGAGCACCCGGAAGACCTCGTGGTCTACGGGGGCACCGGGCGCGCGGCGCGCAGCTGGGAGGCGTTCGACGCGATCGTGCGCACGCTCGACGAGCTCGAGCCGGATGAGACCCTGCTCGTGCAGTCGGGCAAGCCGGTCGGCGTCTTCCGCACGCACGAGTGGGCGCCGCGCGTGCTGATCGCGAACTCGAACCTGGTGGGCGACTGGGCGACGTGGCCCGAGTTCCGCCGTCTGGAGCAGCTCGGCCTCACCATGTACGGCCAGATGACCGCGGGCTCGTGGATCTACATCGGCACGCAGGGCATCCTGCAGGGCACGTACGAGACCTTCGCGGCCGTGGCCAGGTCGCTCGGCCGCGACGACCTGTCGGGCACGCTCACCCTCACCGGCGGCGCGGGCGGCATGGGCGGCGCGCAGCCGCTGGCCGTGACGCTCAACGGGGGAGCGGTGCTCATCGTCGACGTCGACGAGTCGCGCCTCGCGCGCCGGGTCGACCGCGGCTACCTCGACGAGTACACGACCGACCTCGACGCCGCGGTGGCACGCGTCGTTGCGGCGAAGGCCGCGGGCGACGCGCTGTCGGTGGGCGTCGTCGGCAACGCGGCCGAGGTGTTCCCCGAGCTGCTGCGCCGTCACACCGCGGGCGAGCTCGCGATCGACATCGTGACCGACCAGACGAGCGCGCACGATCCGCTCGCCTACCTTCCGCTCGGCGTGGCGTTCGAGGACTGGAAGGCCGAGGCATCCGCCGATCCCGAAGGATTCACGCGCCGAGCACGCGAGTCGATGGCCGCGCACGTGGCCGCGATGGTCGGGTTCCAGGATGCCGGCGCCGAGGTCTTCGATTACGGCAACTCCATCCGGGCGGAAGCGCAGCTCGGCGGCTACGAGCGCGCGTTCGCCTTCCCGGGCTTCGTGCCCGCGTACATCCGCCCCCAGTTCGCCGAAGGCCGCGGGCCGTTCCGCTGGGTTGCCCTGTCTGGCGACCCCGAAGACATCCGCAAGACCGACCGCGCCGTCATGGAGCTGTTCCCCGAGAACGCCGGGCTCGTGCGGTGGCTCGAGAAGGCCGGCGACGCCGTGCACTTCGAGGGACTCCCCGCGCGCATCTGCTGGCTCGGCTACAAGGAGCGTCACCTCGCCGGCCTGAAGTTCAACGAGATGGTCGCGTCAGGGGAGCTGTCGGGCCCCATCGTGATCGGCCGCGACCACCTCGACGCGGGCTCGGTCGCCTCGCCCTACCGCGAGACCGAGGCGATGGCCGACGGCTCGGACGCGATCGCCGATTGGCCGCTGCTGAACGCGCTGCTGAACACGGCGTCGGGCGCGGCCTGGGTGTCGATCCACCACGGCGGCGGCGTCGGCATCGGCCGCAGCATCCATGCCGGGCAGGTGACGGTCGCCGACGGGTCGCCGCTGGCCGCCGAGAAGCTTGAGCGCGTGCTCACCAACGACCCGGGCACCGGCGTCATGCGCCACGTCGACGCGGGCTACGAGCGCGCCGCGGAAGTCGCGCGCGAGCGGGGCCTGACGATCCCCATGCTCGACGCGTGACCCCTTCTCTCATGGCCGAGACTTCACCTCTGTACGGTTTGGCGCCGAATTCCGTGACATACGTGAAGTCTCGGCGAGGAAAGGACGCGATGAAGGGGCGGATGCTGTGAGCGCGACGCTGATCACGAACATCGGTGAGCTGACGACCAACGTCGCGCGCGACGGCGATGCGACCGGGACGGTCCGCGACGCCGCGGTGCTGGTCGAGGGCGACCGCATCGCGTGGGTGGGTGCGGCGAATGCGGCGACCCGCCGATCGCCGCAGCTCGAGGTCGTCGACGCCGGCGGCCGCGCCGTCATCCCGGGGTTCGTCGACAGTCACACGCACGTCGTCTTCGGCGGGGACCGCGCCGACGAGTTCGAGGCTCGCATGTCGGGCACGCCGTATGCAGCCGGCGGCATCCGCCGCACGGTCGCCGCCACGCGCGCCGCCGGCGACGAGGAGCTGCGCGCTCGCCTGGGCGGCTTCGTCGCCGAGCTTCACGCTCAGGGCACGACGACGTTCGAGATCAAGACCGGGTACGGGCTGAGCGTCGAAGACGAGGAGCGGCTCGCGCGACTCGCCGCCGAGGTGACGCCCGAGGTCACCTTTCTCGGCGCACACGTCGTGCCGGCCGAGTACGCCGAGCGGCGCGACGAGTACGTCGACCTCGTGTGCGACGAGATGCTGCGCGCCGTCGCTCCCCACGCCCGGTGGGTCGACGTGTTCTGCGAGCGCGGGGCGTTCACTCCCGACGAGGCCCGTCGAGTGCTCGCGGCCGGCGTCGCGCACGGACTTCAGCCGCGTGTGCACGGCAACCAGCTCGGGCCGGGCGAAGGGGTGCAGGTCGCGGTGGCGATGGATGCGGCATCCGTCGATCACTGCACGTACCTCGACGACGACGACGTCGCGGCGCTCGCCGGGAGCGAGACAGTCGCGACGCTGCTGCCGGGTGTCGAGTTCTCGACGCGCCAGCCGTACCCCGACGCTCGGCGCCTCATCGACGCAGGCGTCACGGTGGCCCTCGCGAGCGACTGCAATCCCGGCTCGAGTTTCACGAGCTCCATGCCCCTCATGATCGCGCTCGCGGTGCGCGAGATGGGCATGACGCCCGCAGAGGCGGTGTGGGCGGCCACCGCCGGCGGTGCTCGCGCCCTGCGCCGCGACGACATCGGGGCCGTCGCGCCCGGAATGCGCGCCGACCTCGTGCTGCTCGACGCGCCGACGCGCGTGCACCTCGCGTACCGGCCCGGCGTGCCGCTCGTGCGCGATGTCTGGGTCGGCGGTCGCTCGCTCTGAGACGGGCTCAGCGGGGCGTGTCGAGCGTCCACTCGTCGGGGTCGAGCGCGGTCGCGACGTCCCAGTCGTCGACGCGCCACGTGAACGTCGCGACGGCGCAGGTCGGCATGTGCCCGATGTCGTCGTCCGAGAGGTGCGCGGCCAGCACGCTCATGCCGGGGTCGTGCGCGACGACAACCACCGTCGGTAGCCGCGTCGCGGCGGCCGCCGCGAGCAGAGTGCGTGCGGGGGCGCCGTAGAGCTCGGGATCGGGCGACACCGGCACGCCGAGCTCGGCGGCGAACGCCTCGGCCGTCGTTCGTGCGCGCACGGCGGTGCTCGAGAGGATCGCATCGGGCCGGAGGCCCGTCTCGGCGAGCTGGCGCGCCATGCGGGGAGCGTCGCGCCGACCGCGGTCGTTCAGCGGCCGGTCGTGATCGTCGAGCGCGGGGTCGCCCCAGTCCGACTTCGCGTGCCGCACGAGCACCAGGGTCACCATCAGGCCACCGCCTTTCCCGCGAGCAGCTCGAGAACGCAGAGGGCCGCGAGGCGCACGGTGCGCCCGTCCGCGGCATCCGCGGTCGCGTCCACTTCGACGATGTCGGCGCTGCATACGCGCGGATCGGATGCCGTGGCCCGCACGAGTGCGCGCAGCTCCCACGCCGCGAGGCCGCCGGGCACCGACGCCGGGCATCCCGGCGCGACCGACCGGTCGCACACGTCGACGTCGATGTCGAGGTGGATCGCGCCGCCGTCCGCACCCGCGACGTTCAGAGCCTCGGCGACCACGTCTGCGGCGCCGCGGCGGCGCACCTCGTCGAGCGTGACGACCGTGATGCCGAGGTCGGTCGCGCGCTGCGCGTACGCCGCCGAGTTGGCGAAGTCGGCGATGCCGAGCTGCACGATGCGGCGCGGGTCGAGCCCCTCCTCGACGAGCCGGCGCACGGGGGAGCCGTTGGAGACCCCGTCGCGCAGGTCGAAATGCGCGTCGATCGTGATGAGTCCGCTCGCGCCCGCTCCCTGTGCCATGGCGTACGTGATCGAGTTGTCTCCGCCGAGCCCGATCGCGAGCCCGGCGCGCTCGCGCAGCGCGGCGACGGCGGCACGGACGGATGCCTCGCCCGCCGGCCCGTCGGGCTCGTCGATGTCGCCCGCGTCGGCGACGCGCAGCGCTTCGTTCAGGTCGAGAGGCGGCGGCCCGAGCAGCGTGGGGCTGTAGCGGCGCAGCGCCTCGCGCACGGCGGCCGGAGTGGCGTGCGCGCCGGTGGCCGAGAGCGACGTGCGGAACGCCGGGATGCCCAGGATCGCGGCATCCCAGCCGCCGTCGTCGATGGCGGGCCAGGCCCCCGCGCGCGGCCAGAGCGGGTCGTGGGAAAGCGTCACGGCTCGACGCTACCCGTCCGTCACGCCGGGACGTAGACCCGCGATCGCATCAGCCCAGCAGCGCGTGCGCGATCGAGAAGATCGCGAGGCCCGCGAGGGCGCCGACGATCGTGCCGTTGAGGCGGATGTACTGCAGGTCGCGGCCGACCATGAGCTCGATCTTCTCGGTCGTCTCGGCCGGGTCCCATCGCTCCACGGTGTCGGTGATGATCGACGCGATGTCGCTCCGGTAGCGGTCGACGAGGAAGACCACGGCATCGGTGACCCACGTGTCCACGCGGCGCTGGAGCGCGGCATCCGTGGTCAGCCGGTCGCCGATCTCGGCGAGAGCCTGGGATCCCCGGCGACGCAGCCCGCTGTCGGGGTCGGCGAGCGAGCGCAGGAGTCCGGATTTCGCCGTGTTCCAGGCCGCGGCGGCGAGTTCGCGCACGCGGGGGCTGTCGAAGACGGCGTGCTTGGCGTCTTCGAAGCGCCCGATGGTCGCGGGATCGTGCTGCAGGTTGTCGGCGAGGCGATCGAGGTAGCCGTCCACGGCGAGACGGGCGGGGTGCGCGGGGTCGGCGCGCACCGCCGCGACGAACTTCACGGCCTCGTTGTACACGGTGTCGTCGACGAGCCGCTGCGCGACCGACGGCAGCCACGACGGCAGCCGTCGCGACACGAGCCCGGTGAACGCTGCGTGATTCGCGTCGAGCCACACCGCGATCGTGTCGAGCGCCATGTCGACGGCGCCGTGGTGCGCGCCGGAGTCGACGATCCGCGCGAGCCACTCGCCGAGCGGAGGGCCCCACTCCGGCGCGATGAGATGCTCGCGTGCGAGGTCCTCGATGACGTCCTGCACGTCGTCGTCGCTGAGCGCACCGAGGACGTTCGCCGCCATGACGGACGCCTCGGCCGCGACCCGCTCGGCGTGTGCGGGTGTGCGCAGCCATTCGCCGAGGCGCGCGGCGATGTGCGTGGCCTCGAGCTTCGTGCGCACGACGTCGCCGCGCAGGAACTCGGTCTCGACGAACTCGCCGAGGTTGCGGCCGATCTCGTCCTTGCGGTTCGGGATGATCGCGGTGTGCGGGATCGGGATGCCCAGCGGATGCCGGAACAGGGCCGTCACCGCGAACCAGTCCGCGAGGGCGCCTACCATGCCACCCTCCGCTGCGGCGCGCACGTACGCCAGTGCCGGCACGTCCTGCTCGAAGGCGAACGAGACCGCGAACAGCGCGGCCATGAACAGCAGGGCGCCGAGCGCCACGCCCTTCATCACGCGCAGGCCGCGCCGGCGCTCCTGGTCGGCGGCGCTGAGCAGATGGGTGGGGGTCCGCGCCGTGCGGCGGATGCGCGTCGTGTCAGTCATCGAGCGGACCGAGCCATGCGGTCGCCACGGTGGAGTGCGCGGACTCGGGGTCGGACGGGTGGAAGAGGCCCGCGAGCACGTCGCGGTACAGGCGGCTGAGCTCGTTCGCCGTGAAGTACGACGATCCGCCCGCGACGAGAACCGCTTCGTCCACGATCGACTTCGCCGCCGTCACCGCCCGGTGCTTCACACCCGCGAGCAGCGAGAACCAGCGTGCACCGTGATCGGCGAGCGTGTCGACGTCGCGGGCGAGAGCCTCGATCTGCGGGGGCAGCGCGTCGTAGGCGAGCGCCATGCCGGCGATGCGCCAGCGGATGTCGGGGTCCTGACTGTACGCCTTGCCGGTCTTCTTCGACGTGCGCGTGCCGGCCGCGGCGACCGCGACGTCCAGGGCGCGGCGCGCGATCCCGGTGTACACCGAGGCGAGCAGCAGCTCGAACACGCTGAAGATGCCGAACACCAGGGGATCGGGGTTCGGCCCCGGCGCGAGACGGCGCACGACGCGATCCGCCGCGGCCACCGCGCCGTGCAGCTCGGTGGTACGCGACTGCGTTCCCCGCATGCCCAGCGTGTCCCAGTCGTCGCGCACCACGATGCGCCCGGTCTGCACCTCGGAGCGCGGAACGAACGCATAGACCATCTGCGGCGCGTCGGCGGAGGTCGTGTCGAGGCCGTGGAGCCCGAGCTGCGTCCAGACCGGCGCGAGCGACGTGAAGATCTTCGTGCCGGTGAATGCGTAGCCGCCGTCGGGCAGCGGGGCGGCATCCGTCCCGCTCCCGAACAGCACGAGGTCGTTGCCGGCCTCGCTGATGCCGAACGCGAACACCTCGCCGCCGACCGCACCCTCCTGCACGAACCGCAGCGCGTCGATGCCGCGGTCGGAGAGGACCTTCGCCACCCCGGTCCACACCAGGTGCATGTTGATCGCAAGCGCGGTCGCGGGCGCGGCGCCCGCGAGGCGCTGCTGGAGGACGGATGCCTCGGCGAGGCCCAGACCGCGTCCCCCGAGCGCGCGCGGCACGAGGATCGCGAGGTATCCGGCATCCTTCAGGTCTGCCAGGTCGTCGTCCGGGAACGTGTTCTCGCGGTCGTGGACCGCGGCTCGCTCGCGGAACCGCTCGAGCAGAGCGTCGGGCAGGATCTCGCGCGGATCGAATGCGGTCACCCCGCCATTCTTACGCCACGAATCGCAGCACGGCGCGTAGCGTCGCGAATCAGAGCGGCGTGCGGCTCACTCGAGCGCGCGCAGGAGCGCCGAGACGGTCGCGTCCGGAGCGTCCCGGTGCGGCGAATGCCCGGCGCCCTCGACGATCGACATCGTGAAGAGGCGGTTCTGCGCGACCACCCGCTCGGCGGGCTTGCCCGCGAAGATCGAGTACACCGACGGGTCGGAGGCGATCACGTGGGTGGGCACCTCGACGCGCAGCGCCGCGTCGCTCACGTCCCACACGCGGTTCTGCACGCTGGTCTGCTCGACCGCCCAGCGGCTCGCCTGCTGCGCCGACAGCGCCTTGAGCTCGACATCCTGCTCGTGCCACCGCGGGTGCTCCGCGCGCACCGCCTCCTGGCTCGGGTCGTCGAACGAGCGCGTCTGGCTGTCGCGCACGATGTCGCGGTCGCGGTCGGTGAGCGCGACCGCCGGGTCGATGAGGACGAGTCGGCGCGTCCAAGACGGGTCGCCCGCAACGGCGAGAACGGATGCCGCGCCCCCGAGCGAGTGTCCGATGACGAGGTCCCACGGCTCTGCGTCCGGGCTGGCGTCCGGTCGCGTCTCGGCCAGGTCGGCCGCGTAGGCCGCCAGCGTGTAGTCGAGGGTGCGCGGAGCCGTGCCGTGTCCGCGCAGGTCCACCGCATCCGCGCGCCATCCCACGTCGGCGAGGGCCGCGCCGTAACGCCACATCAGGGCGCCGTTCGACCCCAGTCCGTGGACGAGCAGAGCCCGGCGAGGAGCGGTCGGAGAGCCCCAGGACGACCGGGGGAGGGTGACGGGAGCGACCATGACGCCCAGCCTAGAAGCGACGCATGACCGGTTCCGTCCCCGAGACGACGGTTGGCACGATTTCGCGCCCGACTTGGCAGGTTCGGTTCCCGCGGCGGCGCGACGCGGTCGGTCGCTCGGCTCAGGCGAACTTCTCGAGCTCGTCGGCGATGCGACGCACGACATCGGCCGCGCAGTCGGCCTCGTGCTCGGGAAGGCTGTCGATGACCGCCACGATCGCGGAGTGGTGCGGCGCGAAGGAGTCGTCGACGCGCTGGACCGCGGCGTCCGTCGCCACCACGAAATGCGCTCGCCGGTCACTCGGGTGCTCGACTCGCCGCACGAAGCCGCGCGCCACCAGCCGGTCGACGACGTTGGTGACGGTCGCGCTCGACGTGTTGAGCATCACCATGAGGTCCTTGGGGCCGAAGTCGCGGTCGTCACGCCGCGCCTGCACGAGATAGCGCAGGGCGGTGAGGTCCATCGTCGAGAGCTCGGAGGACCGCTGCGCCTGCTCCATCTGATCACGTTCGGCCCGCCAGAGGTGGAGGATCGCCTCGGAGAGCCTCCGACCTGCCTCGGTCTTGGGCTGGTCGGCGTACAGGTGCTCGCTTTCGTGACGCACGACGGTCAGTGGCATGACATACCTCCGCGAAGCTTCGTAAGCCTCAGCATAATACACCACGGTTTAGGACAGACAGAGGGTTTCTTATTCACTAAGATACTTATACACTGTACTAGAAACTCACTGGACGAGATACAGTGAGTGAAAACGGGAGAAGGGAAGAGACATGGCGCACCTTTACTACGGTTCGGAGTCCGGTCCGGCCGAGATTCCCGACCGGATCCTGGCGCACGTGAAAGTCGTGGCGACCACCAAGCTTCGGCGCGGCGAGAGCTTCCTCCTCACCTGGCGGCACTGCGACGGCGAGGCGCCCGGCCGCACGTCCATCTGGATGCAGCCCTCGATCCCGCTGCGTTTCGTCTTCGCGAACCCGGACCCCGAGCCCCTCGATGGGGAGTACCTGCGGGATCTCGCGAATCAGGCGAACTCCAGCGGCGGCATCGTGCTCGACTGGGAGGACCAGGTGGCGGCGCTCGACGACCCGGCCCTCGCTCCTGTGTCTGCCGCTCAGGACTCGCGCAGTGGGGTGGGCCAGCTCGTCGCCGCGTGACGGTCCGAGAATGGAGACATGATCTCGACCGAACTGGCGACCGCGCTGCGTGACGCCGGCCTCGTGTGGCACCCGAGCTCGGGCGACCGGTTCCAACTGGACGAGCCCGAGTTCGAGGCCGACGTCTTCACGGTCAGCGAGATGACGATCGAGCCGCGCGAGTACCCCACCGGCAAGCTCCTCGCCTTCAACGGAACGACCGAGTGGGCCCTCGACTCGGTCGCGCTCGAGGATGCGCTATGGCTGCCGCACGAGCACCAGCTGCGCGAGCTGCTGCGCGGCGCGTTCCGGGCGCTCCGGCGGCTGCCCGACACGCACGAGGTCGAGATCGCCCTCCGTCGGTCCGAAGGAGCGGAGGACGTGCTCGTGTTCGAGCATCCCGAGCCGGCCGACGCGTACGCCCTGGCGGTGCTGGAGATGCTGCGCCGTGTCGCGTGACCTTCCGCGCGCTCAGCCGACGGTCTGCACCGGCTCCGTGTCGGGGATCGGGCTGGCGTCCCGATCGCGCAGATCGGGGAAGCCGCGCACGAACACGATCGCCACGACGAGGCCGATGACGGCGAAACCTGCCGCAGCCACGTACGCACCGCTCGGACCGATGTCGTCGATGAGGAACCCTGCGACTGCGGACCCCGCGGCCGCGCCGATGAGCTGACCCGTGGCGACCCACCCGAACGCCTCGGCGGTGTCGCTGAACTTCACGCTGGCCGACGTCATGGCGAAGAGCACCGCGAGGGCGGGCGCGATGCCGATGCCCGCCAGCACGAGGGTGCCGCTCAGCCACCACACGTCCAGCGAGACGATCGTCAGCGTGAGGCCGGCGGCGACGATGGCGAGGCGCCGCGCCATCGCCCACGGTCCGATCGGGATGTGCCCGAACGCGAGCCCCCCGGCCAGGCTCCCCACCGAGAACAGCGCGAGCACGATGCCGGCCTCGAGGCCACCGTGGTCGAACGTCGCCACGACGCCGGCCTCGACGGCCGCGCAGGCGCCGATGAGGAGGAACCCGACCACGGTCGCCAGGAGCACGGCGGGCTTCGCGAGCACCTTGCCGATGCCGCGCCGGCTGCGCGGGATGCGCACGCGCCCCACCTCGGGGGAGAGGATGAACCACGCGCCGCCGCCGAGCAGGATCACCACGATGAGCAGGAGCGCGGGCACCGTCCCGACCTGGGTCGCGACGAACGTGATGAGCACCGGGGCGATGATCCAGATGATCTCCTGCAGCGACGCGTCGAGCGAGAACAGCGGGGTCAGCTGGCGGGACGTCACCATCTTGGGGTAGATCGTGCGGACTGCAGACTGCACGGGCGGAGTCGAGAGCCCGCACACGAGGCCCAGGACCATGTAGCCCGGCAGCGGCAGTGCGAGGAGGGCGACCGCGGTGAGCGACGCCGCACAGACCAGGAGGGTCGTGGTGAGCACCCTGCGCATGCCCCAGCGGCCCATCCAGCGGCTGGTCACCGGCCCGGCGACCGCCTGCCCGATCGATGTCGCCGCCAGGACGAGGCCCGCCGCGCCGTACGAGCCGGTGACGGCCTCGATGTGCAGCAGGATCGCGAGGCTCGTCATGCCGTTCGGGAACCGCGCGGTGAGCTGCGCTGCGATGATGCGGCCGATCCCGGGAGTACGGAGGAGATCGCGGTAGCCGGCCACCACACAACGCTAATGCCTGGTCCACGCCGGCCGACACGCCGGGGGGCCACGCGACACGCCGCGACACGCCGTACGCGTCATCCACAGGCGGATCCGATGTCGGACCCCCGATCTAGCTTCGAGGCTGTGGATGGATGTGGCCGTGGCATGCGAATCCCGTGTGATCCAGGCGTTTTCCAGCCTTCGCCGACTGTGGATGAATCGGTGGAGAACCTGTGTTGTACATGGGGAGAGCGGTGGAAAATCACACGGATGTAACTACTACCCCTTGTGGTGCTATCGAATGTCGGTACCCATATGTAGTATTGGACTCCCGGTGGGGGGCCCGCTGGAGAAACATCCGGAAGTGACCGGAACGAAGTTGAGGGAGACGGAATCGAGATGGCGATCACGGTCTACACGAAGCCTGCGTGCGTCCAGTGCACGGCGACCTATCGAGCACTCGACTCGAAGGGGATCGAATACGAAGTCCACGACCTCTCCGAGGACCCTTCGGCCCTCGAGCAAGTGAAGGCGCTGGGTTATCTCCAGGCGCCGGTCGTCATCACCGATGAGGACCACTGGTCGGGCTTCCGCCCCGACAAGATCGACGAGCTCGCCGCGCGTCTGGCCTGACCATGTCCGCAGTCGTGGCGCAGCGCGTCGCGACGAGCGCGCCTCTCCTGGTCTACTTCTCGAGCGTCTCGGGCAACACCGCCCGATTCGTCGGGAAGCTGGGAGCCAGAGCGGTCCGGATCCCGCTGCACTCCACGGATCCGGCGCTCGTGGTCGACGAGCCCTACGTTCTCGTCACCCCGACCTATGGCGGAGGCCAGGGTCGGGGGCATGAGAAGGGTGCGGTTCCCAAGCAGGTCATCCGGTTCCTCAACGACGAGCGCAACCGGCGTCTCCTCCGCGGAGTGATCTCCGCAGGGAACACCAACTTCGGCGATGCCTTCTGCCTCGCCGGCGACATCATCAGCCGCAAGTGCAACGTGCCGCACTTGTACCGGCTCGAGGTATTCGGCACGCCAGAAGATGTGGAACGCGTGAACGCGGGATTGGAACGATGGTGGGAACTCTGACCGAGGCCGACTTCAAGACGGAGGCACGCTTCGAGGGCATGGACTATCACGCCCTCAACGCGATGCTCAACCTGTACGACGCGAACGGCAGGATCCAGTTCGACGCCGACAAGCGCGCTGCACGGGAGTACTTCCTGCAGCACGTCAACCAGAACACGGTGTTCTTCCACTCCCTCAAGGAGCGGCTGGACTACCTCGTCGAGAAGGAGTACTACGAGCCGGCGGTGCTCGAGAAGTACTCGTTCGAGTTCATCCAGCAGCTCAACGACTTCGCGTACGGCAAGAAGTTCCGCTTCGAGACGTTCCTCGGCGCGTTCAAGTACTACACGAGCTACACGCTGAAGACCTTCGACGGCAAGCGCTACCTCGAGCGGTTCGAAGACCGCGTCGTCATGACCGCTCTCGCGCTCGCCGACGGCGACGAGGCGCTGGCCACGTCGCTCGTCGACGAGATCATCTCGGGCCGCTTCCAGCCCGCGACGCCGACGTTCCTCAACGCCGGCAAGGCGCAGCGCGGCGAGCTCGTGTCGTGCTTCCTGCTGCGCATCGAAGACAACATGGAGTCGATCTCGCGCGGCATCAACTCGTCGCTTCAGCTGTCCAAGCGCGGTGGCGGCGTGGCGCTGCTGCTGTCGAACATCCGCGAGTCGGGCGCCCCGATCAAGCAGATCGAGAACCAGTCCTCCGGCATCATCCCGGTCATGAAGCTGCTCGAAGACAGCTTCAGCTACGCCAACCAGCTGGGTGCGCGTCAGGGCGCAGGCGCGGTGTACCTGTCGGCCCACCACCCCGACATCATGCGGTTCCTCGACACCAAGCGTGAGAACGCCGACGAGAAGATCCGCATCAAGACGCTCTCGCTCGGCGTCGTCGTCCCCGACATCACGTTCGAGCTCGCCAAGAACGACGAGGACATGTACCTGTTCTCGCCGTACGACGTGCAGCGCGTGTACGGCGTGCCGTTCGGCGACATCTCGGTGACCGAGAAGTACCGCGAGATGGTCGACGACCCGCGCATCAAGAAGACCAAGATCAACGCGCGCGAGTTCTTCCAGACCCTCGCCGAGATCCAGTTCGAGTCGGGCTACCCGTACATCATGTTCGAGGACACGGTGAACCGGGCCAACCCGATCAAGGGCCGGATCAACATGTCGAACCTGTGCAGCGAGATCCTGCAGGTCAACACGCCGACGACCTTCAACGAGGACCTGTCGTACGACCAGATCGGCAAGGACATCTCGTGCAACCTGGGCTCGCTCAACATCGCCCTGGCGATGGACGGCGGCGACCTGGCGCGCACGGTGGAGACCAGCATCCGCGCCCTCACCGCGGTCAGCGACCAGAGCCACATCCGCTCCGTGCGCTCGATCGAGGCCGGCAACGACCGCTCGCACGCGATCGGTCTCGGCCAGATGAACCTCCACGGCTACCTCGCTCGCGAGCACGTGTACTACGGCTCCGAAGAGGGCATCGACTTCACGAACATCTACTTCTACACGGTGCTCTTCCACGCGCTGCGCGCGTCGAACCGCATCGCGATCGAGCGCGGCGAGGTCTTCGACGGGTTCTGGGACTCGAAGTACGCGTCGGGGGAGTTCTTCGACAAGTACATCGACCAGGAGTGGGCGCCGGCGACCGACAAGGTCAAGGAGATGTTCGCCGGGCACCACATCCCCACGCAGGACGACTGGCGCGAGCTGAAGGCGTCCATCCAGACGCACGGCATCTACAACCAGAACCTGCAGGCGGTCCCGCCGACCGGCTCGATCTCGTACATCAACAACTCGACGTCGTCGATCCACCCGATCGCGGCCAAGATCGAGATCCGCAAGGAAGGCAAGCTCGGGCGCGTGTACTACCCGGCGGCGTTCATGACGAACGACAACCTGGAGTACTACCAGGATGCCTACGAGATCGGCTACGAGAAGGTCATCGACACGTACGCCGCCGCCACGCAGCACGTCGACCAGGGTCTCTCGCTGACGCTGTTCTTCAAGGACACCGCCACGACGCGCGACATCAACAAGGCGCAGATCTACGCGTGGCGCAAGGGCATCAAGACGATCTACTACATCCGCCTGCGCCAGATGGCCCTCGAGGGAACGGACATGAGCGAGTGCGTCTCGTGCACGCTCTGATGGTCTGACCTGGGATTTTGGAAAGAGAGAACATGAGCGAGAAGCTCCAGCTCCTGGATCATGTCCAGGCCATCAACTGGAACCGCATCCAGGACGACAAGGACCTCGAGGTGTGGAACCGCCTCGTGAACAACTTCTGGCTGCCCGAGAAGGTGCCGCTGTCGAACGACATCCAGTCGTGGAACACGCTCACCCCCGAAGAGCAGACCCTCACGATGCGGGTGTTCACCGGCCTGACGCTGCTCGACACCATCCAGGGCACCGTCGGCGCGGTGTCGCTGATCCCGGACGCGATCACGCCGCATGAGGAGGCCGTCTACACGAACATCGCGTTCATGGAGTCGGTGCACGCCAAGTCATACTCGTCGATCTTCTCGACGCTGTGCTCCACAAAGGAGATCGATGAGGCGTTCCGCTGGTCGATCGAGAACGAGAACCTTCAGAAGAAGGCTCGCATCGTCATGGAGTACTACCGTGGCGACGAGCCTCTCAAGCGCAAGGTCGCCTCGACGCTGCTCGAGTCGTTCCTGTTCTACTCGGGCTTCTACCTGCCGATGCACTGGTCGAGCCGGGCGAAGCTGACCAACACGGCCGACCTCATCCGCCTCATCATCCGCGATGAGGCCGTGCACGGGTACTACATCGGCTACAAGTTCCAGAAGGGACTCGAGACGGTCGACCAGGCCAAGCGCGACGACCTCAAGGACTACACGTTCTCGCTGCTGTACGAGCTCTACGACAACGAGGTGCAGTACACGCAGGACCTCTACGACGGTGTCGGCCTCACCGAGGACGTCAAGAAGTTCCTGCACTACAACGCCAACAAGGCCCTCATGAACCTGGGCTACGAGGCGATGTTCCCCTCGACGGTCACGGACGTGAACCCGGCGATCCTGTCGGCCCTGTCGCCGAACGCCGACGAGAACCACGACTTCTTCTCGGGGTCGGGCTCGTCGTACGTCATCGGCAAGGCCGAGGCGACCGAAGACGAGGACTGGGACTTCTGAGAACCGCATGATTCCGCGGAAGTAGCGCGTCCGCACGTGATGACAAGGCCCCCGGCCCGATCGCCCTCTCGGGGTGGTCGGTCCGGGGGCCTTGCCTGCCTTCGCCGTCAGGGAGGCGAGTGGAGCGGCGTCGTCGCCGAACCGCCACCGTCAGGTCCCTTGCCCACGCGGAAGGCGAGGATCGGTCATGGGCGCCCGCTCACGGTGACCGGTCCTCTTCGATCCGGATCCGGCGGCGTGGGAAGGGGGAGCGGCTACGCCGACACCGGCGGCATCGTTGGACGGATCCGGCCGCGCGGCTGAGCGCGTCATCCGTGATACTCATCCGTCGCTCCCCTCGGGTGCTTCACAGCGACCCGAGGGGAGCGACGTCGCTGGGGCGGAGGTATTGCGTCCCCAGATCGCTGCCCCTCCGTGCGCGGTCCCAGCCTGAGTGCCTCCCCAGGCGACCTCAGATCCGCATCGACAACGTAGCACGTCCCCCATATGGGGGACGTGCTGTCCGCGATGCTGTAAAGGAGAAGCTCACCGAAAGCTGAGCATCGCTGCGGGGCGGGCCACTCCGCGATGGAGATCGGAGTTCGGGCACTCATGCGGGGCGAGTCCGTGGTCGGCAGATCGACGAGTCGGCAGCCGTGGCACCAGAACCGCTGCCAGCCTCCTGGAGCGCCGCGCCGCAGACCCGACTGCAGCTCCACGATGTACGAGGTCCCGTCGGGCACCCGTATCTCTCCCAGGCGCGATCCACGCGTAGCTCTGAACCGATGACCGGGGGCGTCATCAGCGCCCGTCGAAACAGGTCCGACCAATCGGCGTGTCGAGATCCCTTTCCGGTCGACGTCGTCTGCGCGTTGATAGCGTCATCATGGGTGTCCCCAGCACCCACGGACGCGGTGTCCCCAACGCCGCTCCTCGCCGCGGAACTCGCTCGCCTTGGGGAGTGCGATAGCCGTGGCGGCCGGGTCTCGGTGTCCCCAGCACCGAGGCCCGGCCCTCTCTCCGACGTTCCGGACCGAGCGCGCGCGCACCTCGGTTGCTCTGATCCACGGCGGGTTGTTCGACATCGACGAGCAGTTCGATCCGCTGCTGCCTCGATGGTGAGCCTCCACCACGCGGTGGAGTTCTTGCGGCTGCGCGGCGGCGACATCAGCGGACGCTCCTCGACGGCGCCCCCGCTCCGGCGTGGGCCGACACGACGGGCTGAGCCGGACGCTCAGCGCCTCACCGAGGCGGTGACGGTGAACTTGCTGTTGCGTGCCACCTGACGTGTCGGCCCGACGAGGCGTTCGAGCGCCGGGCGGTAGCGCAGAGACGAGTTCCACACCGCCCAGAGCTCGCCGCCGCGCCGGAGCACGCGCGCCGCGTCGGCGAACATGCGTGGTGCGATTCCCTCATGCACGGCCGCGCCGGAGTGGAACGGCGGGTTGACCGCGACGAACGACGCGCCGGCATCGGGCTGCGACGCGAGCATGTCGTCTCGCACGACGTCGATCCGATCGCCGACGCCGTTCGCGTCGGCGGTCGCACGCGCCGAGGCGACGGCGGCTGCGGACTGATCGCATGCGACGACGCGGATTGCGGGATGCCTCATCGCGAGGGCGGTCGCGATGACGCCGGTTCCGCACGCGAGGTCGATCACAGCGCCGTCGGCGGGGATCGCCGGGGGGAGCTGCTCGAGCAGGAACCGCGTGCCGATGTCGATCGACGCGCCCGCGAACGCCCCGCCGAACGCGCACACCACGAGCCCGTCGTGCACGGCGCGCCGGGGTTCGGGATCGCGGCCGCCGTGCGGACCGCGCGCGACGAGCACGCGGGACTTATGGCGCGCATGCGTGACGTCGACCCGCTCGAAGTGCTGCCGCAGCACGTCGTTCATCGCGAGCGACATGTGCTTGACACGCCCGCCGGCGTACACGACGACCTCGCGCGAGGCGTGTGCGGCGATCAGTCCTGCGATGTCGCGCAGCGCGTCGAGCGAGCGGGGGAGCCGCACGAGCACGACCCGCGCGCCGTGAACGAGGTCCGCGGCCAGTGGCAGCGAGGCGTAGCGGTCGGCGAGATCGAACCGCTCTGCGTTCGTCGCGAGCGCCCGCTCACCGGTGAGGGCGTCCTGATGGACGCGGATGCCGTGACCGCCGTCCGCGGCCGCGCCCAGCGTCAGCGCGCCGTACGCGTCGCCGATGACCGCGACGGCGTCGCTCGCAGGGGCGCGCGACGACGCCGACTCGTCGAGGATCAGCCTGTCGGCGGCATCCGTCGCCACGAGGTCTGGCGCCTCGATGTCGGGCCAGCGCCGGAGCGCGTCGAGCGAGAAGGTCACGGCTCCACCGTAGATCGCCGTAACCCGGGAATATGACCGGAAGGAGCTGGTTGAACTTGATACGGCTGTACTCAAGTTCGTAAACTTGACAGTCCCTCACTCAAGTTCAGGAGAGATGGAATGCCCGAAGACTTCACCCCCTCCGCCGGTGACGACGCCAGCTCGTTCGACGAGTTCCTCGCGCGGTATCTCGCCGGCGAGCGCGCGCGCGTCGAGCGCTCGATCGACCTCAGCCGGTTCCTCGGCGCGCGCACGCAGCAGCTGCTGCAGCGCGCCGGCGCCTACGCGCTCGAGCGCGGCCAGCGGGAGCTCGACGCCCTGCACGTGCTGAGGATCCTCGCGGCCGAGGCTCCCGCCAAGGACGCCATCGAGCGCATCGGCGCCGACCCCCGCGGCATCGTGCGGGCGACCGAGGAGCGGCTCCCCGCCGCCTCGAGCCCCGCCGACGTCGACGGGGCGGTCGTGACGCCGTCGGTGCAGCGTGCGCTGTTCCACGCGTTCCAGGTCGCGCGCTCGTCGGGCTCGACCTACGTCGACCCCGAGCACCTCTTCTTCGCGCTCGTGCTCGCGCAGGATACGCCCGCCGGCCAGGTGCTGGCGCGCGCCGGCGTCACCGCCGAGGCCCTCACGCAGAGCGTGCGCGAGACGGTGTCGCCGGGCGGTGCTCCCGGAGCAGATGACGCGACGGATGCCGCGGCATCCGACACGCCCATGCTCGACACGTACGGCACCGACCTGACCGCACTCGCGGTGGCCGGGCGACTCGATCCCGTCATCGGGCGAGCCGACGAGATCGAGCAGACGATCGAGATCCTCAGCCGACGCACCAAGAACAATCCGGTGCTCGTCGGCGAGGCCGGCGTCGGCAAGACCGCGATCGTCGAGGGCCTCGCGCAGGCGATCGTCGACGGCGGCGTGCCCGAGCAGCTCGCCGGCAAGCGGGTCGTCGCGCTCGACCTTGCGGCGATGCTCGCAGGCACGCGCTACCGCGGCGACTTCGAGGAGCGCCTCACCAAGACGATGGACGAGATCGCCGAGCACCAGGGCGAGCTCATCGTGTTCATCGACGAGGTGCACACGGTGGTCGGCGCGGGCGGCGCCGGCGACGGCGGCATGGACGCCGGCAACATCCTCAAGCCCCGCCTCGCACGGGGCGAGCTGCACCTCGTGGGCGCGACGACGCTCAAGGAGTACCGCGTCATCGAGAAGGACCCTGCCCTCGAACGCCGGTTCCAGCCCGTGAAGGTCGGCGAGCCGTCCATCGAGGACGCCGTCCTGATCCTGCGGGGCCTGAAGTCCGCGTACGAGGACCACCACGGCATCGTGTACACCGACGAGGCGCTGCGCGCCGCCGTCGAGCTCAGCGACCGCTACCTTCCCGACCGCGTGCTGCCCGACAAGGCCATCGACCTCATCGACCAGGCGGGCGCGCGACTGCGCCTGCGTCTCGGCGCCCAGGTCGACGTGAGCGCGCTGATGGAGCGCCTGGCGACGCTGGAGGCCGACAAGAACGCAGCCGTCTCGGCCGAGCACTACGAGGAGGCCTCGCGCATCCGTGACGAGATCACCGACGTGCAGGACCGCCTCGAGCGCGCCACGAGCGGCGCAGCGGCCGGCGCGGCGACCGTCGGCAAGCCCGACGCGATCGTGGACGAGCCCGAGATCGCCGCGGTGATCAGCCGTGCCACGGGCATCCCGGTGAACCGGCTCACCGAGAGCGAGCGCGAGCGCCTCGCGACCCTCGAGGACGAGCTCCACGCGCGCGTCGTCGGACAGGACGACGCCGTGACCGCCGTCGCCAAGGCGGTGCGACGCAATCGCACCGGCATGGGCGACGCGCGGCGTCCGGTCGGGTCGTTCCTCTTCCTCGGCCCCACCGGGGTCGGCAAGACGGAGCTCGCCAAGGGCCTGGCGGCGAGCCTGTTCGACGACGAGGGAGCGGTCATCCGCTTCGACATGAGCGAGTTCGGCGAGCGGCACACCGTGTCGCGCCTGGTCGGAGCGCCTCCCGGATACGTCGGGTACGACGAGGCCGGGCAGCTGACCGAGCGCGTGCGCCGCAACCCGTACTCGATCGTGCTGTTCGACGAGATAGAGAAGGCCCACCCCGACGTGTTCAACCTGCTGCTGCAGGTGCTCGACGACGGGCGCCTGACCGACGGTCAGGGCCGCACGGTCGACTTCCGCAACACGGTGGTCGTGATGACCTCGAACCTCGGGTCGGAGTTCCTCGCGTCGCGCAGCGGCGCCATCGGCTTCATCGCCGACGGAGGCGGCGCGACCGGATTCGGATCGGAGAAGGACCTGCGCGACCGTGTGTTCGGCAAGCTCCGCGAGGCGATGCGGCCCGAGTTCCTCAACCGCATCGACGAGATCGTGCTCTTCCGCAAGCTCGAGAAGCCCCAGCTGCGCGAGATCGTGCGGCTCCTGCTCGGCGCGAGCGGGGGACGGCTCGCCAAGCGCGAGATCGCGTTCGAGGTCACCGAAGCGGCCGTGGACTGGCTCGCCGAGCACGGGTACGAGCCCGAGTACGGTGCTCGTCCGCTGCGCCGGCTCATCCAGCGCGAGGTCGACGACCGCATCGCCGACCTCTTCGTCACCGGTGCGCTCGCCGACGGCGGTGCGGTGACCGTGGATGCCGGGAGCGACGGCATCGTCGTACGCGCGGAGGCGCTCGCGACCGCCGCGTGACGCCGACGCACACGAAGGGCGCCATGCCGGAGGGCATGGCGCCCTTCGTCGTCTCAGGCGCCCAGCATCCGCTTCAGGGTCCGGGCGTTGCGGACGGCGTTCCCCCCGCCGTCGTTGTTGAAGTACGCGTAGACCTCGTGACCCGAGGCCTCCCACTCGCGGATGCGCCCGGCCCACCATTCCAGGTCGTCGTCGGAGTAGGAGCCGCCGTACAGCCTCTCGGGATCGGGGCCGTGCAGCCGCACATACACGAGCTCCGCGGTGGCACGCAGGATGCACGGCAGCCGTGCTCCGCTCATGACGCAGTACGCCGCGTCGTGGCGCTCGAGCAGGCCGAAGATCGACTCGTCGTCGGTCCACGACGGATGCCGGAACTCGACGACCGGCCGAGTCCACGCGGGCAGCGCCCCGAGGAACGCATCCAGGCGCTCGTCGTCGCGCTCCATCGCCGGGTGCAACTGGACGATCAGCGGTCCGCGTCGGCCGTCGAGGGCGTGCAGGCCACGCGTGATGCGCTCGATCCACACGTCGGGATCGCGCAGGCGCCGCGCGTGCGTCAGCCCGCGAGGCGCCTTCACCGCCATCTCGAAGCCTTCGGGCACACGTTCGCGCCACGAAGCGAATCGCGCGTCGGCAGGCCACCGGTAGAAGCTGCCGTTGAGCTCGACGGTGTCGAACTCGGCGACGTACTGGCCGAGCCAGGCGCGCTGGTCTCCGCGGTAGAGCACGCCACGCCAGTGCGGGTAGACCCAGCCCGAGGTTCCGATGCGCGCCATTGCTCCAGCGTGCAATGAGGCGGGACACGACGACACGGGCTTGCCGCTCGTGCGCGCGACCGCTAGGCATCGCACGTCGTGACGCACGGTCACACGCAGCGAAACACTGTGAAACGGAATTTCCGAATGGCGGTCGCGATTTGATCACCTGTGATGGTGACCACTGCAACTGTGTCCGCGCACGACGTCTGGCAGGACTGGAAGGCGTCGCGTCGTCGCGCGGTGACGGCGCCCGAAGGGGCTCTCTCGCTCGTGCTGACCCACTGGTCGCCCGCCGGCCGGCCCCCGATCGACGAGGACGAGGCGCGCGCGGGCCACCCCGCTGACGCCCGGTTCACGCGTCTGCAGCGTGCGGACCTCGACAGCGGCCTGACGCAGGAGGGCTACCGCATCTGGCGGCAGGACTCCCCGGCACAGCAGGCGTTCGAGGGGATCGAGTACTACGACTACGACCCTGCCTGGGTGATCCCGGGTCGGTTCCAGCTGGTCGACGAAGAGCGCGTCGTGCCGTTCGAGCACATCAAGGATGCCGGCGCCACGCGCGCGCTGCCGGTCTCGGGCGATCTCGTGTTCGAGGTGGACGGCACCGAGTACCGGCTCAACGCCTTCGACACCGTCTACGGCGGGACGGCCAAGCTCCAGCTCGTGTTCGGCGACCGCACCAACGGAGCAGAGAGCTACGGCGCCGGCAGGTTCCTCTTCCTGGACCACCCCGCCTCGGAGCGCGCGCTCGCGCCCGGCGACAGCATTCCGATCACGATCGACTTCAACCGGGCCATCGTGCCGCCCTGCGGGTTCTCGAACCAGATGAACTGCCCGCTGCCGCCGCTGCAGAACCGCCTGCCCTTCGCGCTCCGCGCCGGGGAGCGCCGCGTCCGCTTCGCCGACGGTTTCACGCTCTAGCCGGGCGCGGGGCCGACAGCGCCCCGCGCCCACCCTCGACCCGAACAACCCTGCTTCACCCGAACAGCAAAGGAACCGACGTGTCCTCACGCATACGACGTCTGGGAGTCGCCGCTGCGGCGCTCGCCTCCGCCGCCCTCGTCCTGGCCGGCTGCGCCTCCGGAGGCGCGCCTGCCTCGACCGGCGCGGCGGACGCTGCCGATCCGAACGCCGAGATCGTCGTGGGCTCGCAGAACGAGCCCACCAACCTCGACCAGATCTTCGGCGGCAGCTCGGGCGTGACGGAGGTGTTCACCGGCAACGTGTACGAGGGGCTGTTCAAGATCACTGACGACGCGACGGTCGAGCCCCTGCTGGCGGCTGAGACGGAGGTGTCGGAGGACGGCCTGGTCTACACCTTCACGCTGCAGGAGGATGCGACCTTCCATTCCGGCGACCCGGTCGACGCCGAAGCGGTCAAGTACAGCCTCGAGCGCTTCGTCAGCGAGGAGTCGATCGCCGCGCGCAAGCGCCAGCTGAGCGTCATCGACCACGTCGACGTCGTCGACGAGAAGGTCGTCGCGGTGACGCTGAAGCAGCCGTCCATCAGCTTCACGTACAACCTCGGCTACGTGTGGATCGTGAACCCCGCGGCAGGCGATCTCACCGCGACCGAGGACGGCAGCGGGCCGTACCGCCTCGCCGACTACCGCAAGGGCGACTCGATCACGCTGGAGCTGAACGACGAGTACTGGGGCGAGGCGCCCGCGAACGGCGGCGTGGTCTACCAGTACTACGCCGACCCGACGGCCCTGAACAACGCCCTGCTCACCGGGGCCGTCGACCTGGTGACGAGCCAGTCGAACCCCGACAGCCTGGGGGAGTTCGAAGCCGCGGGCTTCCAGATCATCGAGGGCACGTCGACGACCAAGGAGCTGCTGGCGTTCAACGACCGCGTGGCGCCGTTCGACCAGGTGGACGTCCGCAAGGCGGTGTACTCCGCGATCGACCGCGAGAAGCTGCTCGACGCGATCTGGGACGGCCGCGGCCAGCTGATCGGCTCGATGGTGCCGCCGTCGGAGCCCTGGTACATCGAGCTCGCCGACAACAACCCGTACGACGTCGAGCTCGCTGAGGAGCTGCTGGCCGACGCCGGCTACGCCGACGGCTTCACGTTCACGTTGGACACCCCCGACTCGGGCGTGCACTCCACCGTCGCCGAGTTCGTCAAGTCCGAGCTCGCGAAGGTCGGCATCACGGTCGAGATCAACGTGATCACCGACGATGAGTGGTACCAGAAGGTGTACACCGACAAGGACTTCCAGGCGACGCTGCAGGGCCACGTCAACGACCGCGACATCAACTTCTACGGCAACCCCGACTTCTACTGGGGCTACGACAACGCCGACGTGCAGACGTGGCTCGCCGACTCCGAGAAGGCGGCGTCGGTGGACGAGCAGACCGAGCTGGTGAAGAAGGCGAACCAGCAGATCTCGGACGACGCCGCGAGCGTGTGGCTCTACCTCAACCCGCAGCTGCGGATCGCGGCGGAAGGCATCAGCGGTGTGCCCGAGAACGGGCTCAACTCGCTGTTCTACGTGTACGGCATCGAGAAGGCGGCATCATAGGCCGGTATCTGCTCCGACGGACAGGATTGCTGCTGCTGGCCTTCGCGCTGGCGGCGACGATCCTGTTCGTCGTGCTGCGCGTGCTCGGAAACCCGGTGTTCGCGCTCATCTCCGTGGGGGCGACGGACGCCGACATCGCGGCTGCCGCCGCGCGTCTGGGTGTGGACCGCCCGATCTGGGAGCAGTACGCCGACTATCTGCGCCAGCTGGTCACCCTGGATCTCGGTCAGTCGTTCACCAATCGGCTCTCGGTGGGCGACGAGATCGTCCGGCGGCTGAACGTCACGCTGCCGCTGACGCTGCTGTCGTTCGTGTTCGCCGTCCTGATCGCGGTCCCGGTGGGCTTCTTCGCCGCCTGGAAGTCGCGCACGTGGTACGGCGCGACCTTCTCGGCGCTGTCGCAGCTCGGCGGCGCGGTGCCGGTGTTCTGGGTCGGCATCCTGCTCGTCGCCGTGCTGTCGCTCGGCTGGCGGCTCTTCCCCGCCGGAGGCTTTCCGCGGACCGACTGGCAGGATCCCGGCGCGGCGCTGTTCGCGCTCGTGCTCCCGGTGACAACGATCGCGCTCGTCGCCGGGAGCGACCTCGCCCGCTATGTGCGCAGCGCGACCCTCGACATCCTCGGTCAGCAGTACATGCGCGCCGCGAGGGCGACGGGGCAGAGCTTCGGCACGGCGCTGCGGCGGCACGGCGTGCGCAACGCCGTGGTGCCGGTCATCTCGATCCTCGCGATCATGCTCTCGACGACGTTCGTCGGAGCGGTCGTGATCGAGCGCGTCTTCGCTCTGCCGGGGCTCGGCGACATGCTGCTCGTGGGCATCAAGGAGCAGGACTTCCCCAGCGTGCAGGGCGTGCTGCTCTTCTCGACGGCGCTCGTGCTGCTGCTGGGCTTCGCCGCCGACATCATCCAGCGCATGATCGACCCGCGACTGCGCGGCTCGCTGTCGGGCAACCGGCGGATCGGGCCGACGCGCGCGGACGCGGTCGGAGCGGAGTCGGCCGCGTGACCGTGACGATCCCGACCGCCCCTGCCGTCTCCGCCGACACGACGGCGACGCCCGAGCGTCGCCCCCGCGTCCGCCGCTCCGTCAACCTCGCCGTCGGGGCCGTGCTGTTCGGCGCGATCGCGGTGGTCGCGCTCGTGTCGCTGGTGTGGACCCCGTTCAGCCTCGAGGACACCACCGGGGATCGCCTGATGCCCCCATCGGCGGAGCACTGGGCGGGCACCGATCGCCTCGGCCGCGACCTCTTCTCGCAGCTCATGGTCGGCGCCCGGCTCGCCCTCGTCGTCGGATTCGGTTCCGTGCTCATCGCCGCGGTCCTCGGCGTGACGCTCGGGCTGGTCGCCGCCATCGCGAACCGCTGGCTGGATGACGCGATCTCGAGTCTGCTCGACATCGCGATCGCGTTCCCGACGCTGCTGCTGGCGATGCTCATCGTCGCGTGGCGCGGAGCCTCGATGGACTCCGCGATCCTCGCGATCGGCCTGGCCGGTGCGGCCGTGATCGCGAGGCTCACCCGCATCACGACGACACGCGTGCTGGTGCAGGACTTCATCACGGCCTCTCGCACCTCCGGAACCGGGATGCTGCGGGTCATCGGGCTGCATGTGGTGCCGAACGTCTGGCCGACGCTCGTCGTGCCGCTCGCGCTGCAGTTCGGCGGGGCCGTCGTCGCCGAGGCGTCCTTGTCGTACCTGGGGCTCGGGTCTCCGCCGCCGAACGCGTCGTGGGGACGGATGCTGCAGGAGGCGCAGAGCACGGTGCTCGTCGCTCCGACGGCCGCCATTCTGCCTGGCCTCCTGCTCGTGGCCACCATCATCGGCATGAACCTGCTCGCCGACGGCCTCCGGGATGTCGTCGACCCCACCACCCGGAGCATCCGGTGAGCGCGCTCCTGAGAGTCGACGCTCTCGGAGTCGGGTACGAAGGCGCCGAGCCGCGGGATCTCGTCCACGAGGTGTCGTTCCGTCTCGACGGCGGCGAACGGCTGGGCATCATCGGCGAGTCCGGCTCGGGCAAGTCGCTGACGGCGCTCGCGATCCTCGGCCTGCTCGCGCATCCGCTGCGCGCGCGGGGGGGTGCGATGCTCGCCACGGACGGCGGTGAGGTGGATGTCGTCGCCGCCTCGCAGCGCCGGCTCGACCGCGTGCGGGGGTCGGTGGTCGGCGCGGTCTTCCAGGAGCCGCTGGCATCGCTGGACCCGCTCATGAGGGTCGGCAAGCAGCTCGCTTGGCCGCTCGCGCACCACCGGGGTCTGCGCGGGGACGCCCTGCGGAGTGCGGTGCTCGACGCGCTCGCCGACGTCCAGCTGCCGCATCCCGAGCGCATCGCCCGCGCCTACATCCACGAGATCTCGGGCGGACAGCGTCAGCGGGTCGCGATCGCGCTCGCCCTCGCAGCGGGTCCGCGTCTGCTCATCGCCGACGAGCCGACGACCGCACTGGATGTGACCGTGCAGGCGGGCGTGCTGGCGCTGCTGCAGCGAGAGGTCGAGGAGCGGGGGATGTCGCTGATCTTCATCAGCCACGATCTTCCGGTGGTGGCGGGCATCACCGACCGGGTGCTGGTGATGCGCGACGGCAGGCAGGTGGAGCTCGCCGATACGGCGACCCTGCTGACCTCGCCCGCCGAGGACTACACGCGCGCGCTGGTGTCGGCATCCCGCGAGCTCGAGGCGTTCCTGCCGGAGCGGACGGAGGGTGGGGCATGACGACGACGGAAGCGGTGCACACGGCGACTGCCGGGCCGCGCGGCCCGCTCCTGACGGCCGAGCGCGTGAGCTTTCGCTATCACCACGACGCCGCCGTGCTGCACGACATCGATCTGGCCGTCGCTCCGGGAGAGAGCGTGGGACTCGTGGGGGAGTCGGGCGCCGGCAAGACGACGCTGCTGCGTCTCCTGCTGGGCCTCGCCGCGCCGACCGAGGGCCGCATCCTGTTCGACGGCGCGCCGCTGGATCGCCGTGACCGGAGCGGGATGCGCCTGTTCCGCCGCGCCGTGCAGCCGGTCTATCAGGACCCGTTCTCCTCGCTGGACCCGCGGATGCGGGTCGGCGACTCGATCTCGGAGCCGATCCGCTCGCTGGGACTCGAGCTCGACCGCGCAGCCCGTGCTGCTCGCGTCGCGGAGCTGCTGCGCGCGGTCGATCTGCCCGCGGACGCGGCTTCGCGCTATCCCGACGCCTTCTCCGGCGGCCAGCGACAGCGCATCGCCATCGCGCGCGCTCTCGCACCGGGGCCCCGGCTGCTGCTGGCCGACGAGCCGGTGAGCGCACTGGACACGTCGGTGCGCATGACGGTGATCGAGCTGTTCCGGCGGCTCGCGCGCGAGCGCGGCATCGCGATGGTGCTCGTGTCGCACGATCTCACCATCGTCTCGGCGCTGTGCGCGAGGGTGGCGGTGCTTCAGGGCGGACGAGTGGTGGAGCACGGGACGACCGAGCAGGTGCTCTCGCGCCCGGCGCACCCGTACACGGCCCAGCTGCTGCAGGCGGTGCCCAGGCTGCCGGCGTTGTGAGGCCCTGAGCGCCCACGCCATGACGGCGCGGCTTCCGTGGTGTCGGTGCGTCCTGCCAGAGTGGACGCATGGCACGCATCGGCGCGATCTTCAACCCGTACACGCACTCTCCCGACGAGTTCCACGACGCCGTGCTCGCGGCCGAGGAGGGCGGAGTGCCCGAGCTGTGGGTGTGGGAGGACTGCTTCCGCCAGTCGGCCTTCGCCACGGTGGGCGCTGCACTCGCGTGGACCGACAGCCTCAAGATCGGCATCGGCATCGCGCCCATGCCGCTGCGCAATGTCGCGGCGACGGCGATGGAGATCGCGACGGTCGAGCGGCTGTTCCCCGGGCGCCTGCTGCCGGGCGTCGGTCACGGCGTGCTGCCGTGGATGGGCCAGGTCGGCGCCCGCGTCGCCTCGCCCCTCACGCTCATGCGCGAGTACGTGCCGGCGCTGCGGGCGCTGCTCGCGGGCGAGAAGGTCGACGCGAACGGCCGCTACGTGAAGCTCGACGGCGTGCAGCTGGACTACCCGCCGGCGTCGGCCCCGCGCGTGTACGCCGCCGCCGAGGGGCCCAAGACGCTGCGCCTGAGCGGTGAGGTCGCCGACGGCACCGTGCTCGACAGCGGTCACACGCCGGGTGAGCTGGCCGCATCCCTGGCCGCGATCGGCGAGGGGCGCGCCGAGGCGAGGCGCGAGGGCGCGCACGAGAGCATCGCGTATGTGGTGACGGCGTTCGGGACGGATGCCGAGGCCCGCGCCCGCGCGGACGTCGGCGACAAGCCCGATCCGCTCGAGCGCGCACTGTGGGGCGACCCGGCGCAGGTCGCCGAGGGCGCGCGGGCGTTCTTCGACGTCGGTGTCGACGAGGTCATCCTCCTGCCCGCTTCGCGCACCGACCTGCGCGAGTTCTACGCAGCCGCCGGCGAGGTGTCGAGGATCGTCGCCGCGCACGCCCCCGCCGCCGCGAGCGCGGGGTGACGGCGCTCCTGTCGGTCGGGATCGCGGCCGCCGCGGGGCCCGAACTCGCCGCGCGGCTCGCGCCGGTCCTGGAGCGCGGGGGACTGCACGCGCTGTGGGTGAACGACACACCCGGCAGCGACGCCCTCGCGGTGATCGCCGCGGCCGCCCGCGTGACGGAGCGGCTCGTGCTCGCGACCGGAGTGCTGCCGATGGACCGGCGCACGCCGAACGACGTCGTGGCCGAGGTCTCGCGGCTCGGGCTGCCGCGTGAGCGGCTCGTGCTCGGCATCGGATCGGGCTCGGCCACGCGCGGCGCCCTCGCCCGCGTCGAGCGGGCGGCGGCGGTGCTCCAGGACGCGCGCCCGGCGCGCGTGGTGGTCGGCGCGCTCGGGCCGAAGATGCGGCGACTCGCCGCCGAGGCGTCCGACGGCGTGCTGCTCAGCTGGCTCACGCCCGACGGTGCGTCGGCCCAGGCGGCCGAGGCGCACGCCCTCGCACCGTCGGCACACGTCGCGCTGTACGTGCGTGCCGCCGCCGATGCGGCGGCGGTGTCTCGGCTCGAGACGGAGGCCGGTCGGTACGCCGGTTACCCGCAGTACGCCGCGAACCTTGCACGGCTGGGGGTGCGCGCCGACGAGACCGTGATCCGTCCGGAGGGCCTCGGCGACGGCATCCGTCGCTATCGCGAAGGCGTCGACGAGCTGGTGCTGCGCGCGATCGTCGCGGAAGAGAGCACCGCCGCGTACGAGCGGTTCGTGCAGGCCGTGGCCGCCGCGGCAGCCACGGCCTGAGCGGCGCTATCGTCCGACGCGCGGAACCTCCACGTCGACCCACACGAGACGGTGGTCGCTGCTCGGGAACGGGAACACGCCGGTCAGCGCCGACAGCGGATCGGCCTGCACCGGCCAGAACACGCCGGCGCCCGCGATCCCGAGCGTGCGTGAGGGCAGCACGTAGTCGGCACGCAGGTTGCCGGGCGCCGTGTCGGCGAAGTCCGCCGTGTCGAGGCGTGGGTCGCCGAGGTGGGCAGCGTTCGCGCCGCCCTGCAGCACGGCCGCCTCGACGGCGCCTGCGGAGGCCGGCAGCGGGTCGACGATGCGGCGATTGTCGAGCAGCTGGTGGATCGCGGCATCCACCGAGTCGCCGTCGAGCGGGTCGGCGTTCTGGTCGCCCACGATCACGAACGACTCGGCCGGCGACAGGCCGCCGCGCCCGCCCTCGTCGTCGTAGATGTAGCGGCCCGCGCCGGGCGTGACGTAGTCGGCCCAGAAGCGGATCTCATCGTGGTTGCGGGTTCCGTTGCGGTCCTCGGCGCCGTCGAAGGTGGGCGGCGTCGGGTGCGACGCGAGCACGTGAACCGTCTGGCCGCCGACCTGCACGGGCACGTCCCAGTGCGATTTGCTCGACAGCCGGAACACGGCCAGCTCCTCGGGCGAGTACCAGTCCGAAGGCGCCTCGGTCGCCGGGTCGTCGGGCAGGAGTGCACCCGGCATGTCCTTCCACAGGAATTGCTGGAACGTGCGCACGTCGTCGGTCGCGATCGGGTGCTTCGAGAGCACCACCATGCCGTACTGCCCCTCGAACACGCCGAAGCCGAACGCGTCGTCCCCGCCCGCGACCACGCCGTTGTTGTTCAGGTCGAAGCCGCTCGGGACGCCGGTGTTCGACGGCGCCACGAAGGCGTACGGGTACTCGACGGCCTCGGCACCGTTCTGGCCCACCTCGAGGTAGTTGTCGCGGAACAAGTCGACGGCGACGCCGCCCTCGACGTAGTCGAACTCGTTCAGCAGCACGACGTCGGGGTTCGCACGCTGGATGATCTCGGCGACCGTACGCGCCTGCGCGTTCGCGCCGGTCGACAGGTCGGCGACGAGCTGTCCGGGCGCGTTGCGGTTCAGCGAGAGGTTGAAGGTCGCGACGCGGAGCGGCTCGTCCTGCACGGGGCGGGCGGTCGGCGCGGCTCCGGCGGTGGCGGCGGCGGGAACGGCAGCACCGGCGGCGACGAGCGCGGCGCCCGCTGCGACAGCGATCCAGCTTCGGGAACGGGGGGTCATGGGATCTCCTTCGTGGGGATGACGGTGACGCCGGGTCACGACGGCGTGATCGGCGCCACGCCCCACGGTAGGCGCGCCGGGTGACCAGCGGAAGAACGGGAGGCGAACCGGTCGGCCCTGACACTGTCGCCGGCCGGTGCGAGAATGCGGGGATGCTGCTGCAGGATCTCGTGACGGCGACGGATGCCGTGGCCTCGACGTCGTCGCGGCTGGCCAAGGTCGCCGCGCTCGCCGCCGCACTGCGCGAGCTCGGACCCGACGAGGTGGCGCCTGCGATCGGCTTCCTCACCGCCACCCCCCGGCAGGGGCGGCTCGGGGTGGGGTGGCGCAGTCTCACCAGGCTCGAGGTCGCGCACGCGGCGGAGCCGACGCTCACCGTGTCGGACGTCGACGCGGCGCTCAGCCGGCTCGCGGTGGCCGACGGGCCCGGGTCGGTGCTCGCCCGAACGGGCGAGCTCGAGGCGCTCGCCCGAGCCGCGACGGAGGCCGAGTGGGACTTCCTCGCCCGCGTCATGCTCGGCGAGCTGCGCACCGGAGCCCTCGAAGGCCTGCTCCTCGATGCGATCGCGAAGGCGTCGCAACGGGATGCTGCGACGGTGCGACGCGCGGCGATGCTCTCGGGCGATCTCGGCGCCACCGCCCTCGTCGCCCTCACCGGCTCTGCGGACGAGCTGGCCGCGATCGGGCTGGAGGTGGGCCGTGGCGTGCTGCCGATGCTCGCCTCGACCGCGGCGTCGACAACCGAGGCGCTCCAGACGCTCGGGGGAGCGGCATCCGTCGAATACAAGCTCGACGGTGCGCGTATCCAGGTGCATCGCGCCGGTCACGACGTGCGCGTGTTCACGCGCAGCCTCGCCGACATCACGCATCGCGTGCCCGAGATCGTCGAGGCGACGCGCGCCCTGGCGGCCGAGCGAGTGATCCTCGACGGCGAGACGCTCTCGCTCGACGAGGACGGCGGTCCGCGCCCCTTCCAAGACACCATGGCGCGCTTCGGGTCGCTCATCGCAGACGGCGACGTCACGGCAGCCGTGCTGCGGCCGTGGTTCTTCGACATCCTGCACCTCGACGGCCGAGACCTCATCGACGAACCGCTGTCGACGCGGCTCGACCTGCTCCAACGGGTCGCGGGCGATGCGCGGATGCCCGGCATCGTGACCGCGGACGCCGCGGCAGCGGAGGAGTTCTCGCGCGCCGCGCTCGCCGCCGGACACGAGGGCGTCATGGTGAAGGCGATCGACTCGCCGTACGCCGCCGGTCGCCGTGGCAAGAGCTGGCTCAAGGTCAAGCCCGTGCTCACGTTCGATCTGGTCGTGCTCGCCGTCGAGTGGGGCTCGGGACGACGCACCGGCCTGCTCTCGAACCTGCACCTCGGCGCGCGCGACCCCGATGGCGCCTTCGGCGAGCCGGGCGGTTTCGTCATGGTGGGCAAGACGTTCAAGGGCCTGACCGACGCCACGCTGCGATGGCAGACCGAGCACTTCCCGACGATCGAGACGCACCGCACGTCGTACGCCGTGCACGTCCGGCCCGAGACCGTGGTCGAGATCGCGATCGACGGCGTGCAGCGCTCGACGCGGTATCCCGGTGGCGTCGCCCTGCGCTTCGCGCGCGTGAAGGGCTACCGCCCCGACAAGCGCCCGGACGAGACCGACACGATCGAATCGCTGCGGACGCTGCTGCGATGACGCGCATCGTCGTGCTCACCGGCGCCGGGATCTCGGCCGAGAGCGGGGTGCCGACGTTCCGCGGAGCCGACGGGCTGTGGGAGGGGCATCGCGTCGAAGACGTCGCCACGCCTGACGCGTACGAGGCCGACCCCGACACGGTGCTCGCCTTCTACGACGTGCGGCGCCGCGCGGTCGCATCGGCGTCACCGAACGCGGCGCACCGAGCCCTGGCGCGGCTCGAGGGTGCGATCGGCGACGACCTGCTCGTCGTGACGCAGAACATCGACGATCTGCACGAGCGGGCCGGCACGCGCAACCTGGTGCACATGCACGGCGAACTGCGCCGCGCGCTGTGCGCAGCGTGCGGAGCGCGGCCCGAGTGGGAGGGCGATCTGATCCACCGGCCGCCCTGCCCCGAATGCGGCGAGCGGATGCTGCGCCCCGATGTGGTGTGGTTCGGCGAGATGCCGTATGGTCTCGACCGCATCGAGCAGGCGGTGGTCGCGTGCGACGTGTTCGTATCGATCGGCACGTCGGGTGCGGTGTATCCAGCCGCGGGCTACGCGGCGCTCGCCTCGGTCTTCGGCGCCCGCACGGTGGAGCTGAACCTCGAGCCCAGCGACGCGCTGATCCCCTTCGACGACGCCCGCACCGGCCCGGCGACCGCGCTCGTCCCCGCGTGGGTCGAGGAGGTGGTCTCCGCGCGCACGTGAGAGCGCCGGGCGGATGAGCCACCCGGCGCTCTCACGTGTCGGCGCGGCAGGCGCCGCTACGTCCTGCCGCCGCCGGACCGCAGCCGCGACAGGGCGTCGACGGTCGCGGCGAGGATCAGCACGCCGCCCGTGACGAGCAGGTTGATGCCCGCAGGCAGGTTGAGCAGACCGAGGCCGTTCGTGATGACCGCGATCACGAGGGCGCCGATCGCGGCGTGCATGAGGCGCCCGCGCCCGCCGAAGAGGCTCACGCCGCCGACGACCGCCGCGGCCACGCCCGACAGCACGATGTCGCGGCCGACCGTGGCGTCGACCGAGCCGACGCGCGCGACGCTCAGCAGCGCCGAGAAGACCGCGAGGCTCGAGCAGATGACGAACGCCCACCACTTGATCCAGCGCACCTTGACGCCCGAGCGCCTTGCCGCCTCGGCGTTGCCGCCGATCGCGTAGATGTACCGCCCGAACTTCGTGCGGTCGAGCACGAACGTGCCGATCCACAGGATCACGAGCACCACTGGAACCACGATCGGCACGCCCGCGACCTCGACGACCGACTGGCCGCGGTTCTGGTTCAGGACGTACACCACCACGCCGCCGATCACGGCGATCGCGGCGAGCTTGATCCACACCAGCGAGATCGCGCGGTTCGGGACCCCGGCGCGCGTGCGCCGGGCTCGGTCCCAGAACGACGTCGCCGCCGAGACGATCAGCATGATCGCGAGCATCGCCCAGCCGCCCCACACCGGGAGGTTGCCGTTCTGCAGCGCGATGAGCTCGGGCACCTGGAGGCGGAACAGCCCGCCGGGGCCGATGATCACGAGCGCGAGTCCCTGGAATCCGAGGAAGAGACCCAGCGTCACGACGAACGAGGGAATCCCGACCCTCGCGACGAAGAAGCCTATGAGCGCGCCGGTGAGGAACCCGAAGCCGAAGCCGATGAGGAGCGCCAGCGGCCACGGGATGCCGAACTGCGCGTTGAGCACGACGAAGAGCGCCATGCCCACGCCGCCCGTGACGCCGGCTGACAGGTCGATCTCGCCGAGCAGCAGCACGAAGACGAGCGCCATGCCGAGCACGACGAGCGTCGCAGCCTGGTTGAGCAGGTTCGCGAAGTTGCGCTCGGTGAGGAAGAAGGGGCTCAGGATCGAGAACAGGATGCCGAGCACCACGAGTCCGCCGACGGCCGGGAGCGCCCCCATGTCGCCGCCGCGCACGCGCTGCCACCACGCCTGAACCTGGTCGCCGAGCCCGCCCTCGACCCCGCTGCCGATGAGGTCGCTGGCGAAGGGGTCGGGCGCGGCCTCCGTCCGGGTCGCGTCGGTGCTCATTCCGCGCCTCCTTCGGTGCGAATCGTCTCGGTGCTCATGATCTCGACGCCGCCGAGTGTCTTGGTGCCGGTGATGTAGCCCACGACGTCGTCGCGGGTCGTCTCGCTCGTCGGGATCTGCGCGACCATCTGGCCGAGGTACAGCACGGCGATGTCGTCGGCGACCTCGAACACGTCGGCGAGGTTGTGACTGATGAGGATGACCGCGACGCCCTGCTCGGACAGCCGCTTGACCAGGTTCAGCACCTGCTCGGTCTGCGCGACACCGAGCGCCGCGGTCGGCTCGTCGAGGATCACCACGCGCGCCTTCTTGAGCACGGCGCGGGCGATCGCGACGGTCTGACGCTGGCCGCCCGACAGGCTCGAGACCTTCTGGCGCACCGACTTGACGGTGCGCACCGACAGCGAGCGGAGGGTGTCGGACGCGTCCTTCTCCATGCGGCCCTCGTCGAACGTACCGGCCGAGAGCTCCTCGCGGCCGAGGAACATGTTCTGGACGATGTCGAGGTTGTCGCACAGTGCGAGGTCCTGGTAGACGACCTCGATGCCGAGGCTCGACGCGTCGCGCGGCGCGTGCAGATCGCGGTGCTCGCCGTCGATGAGGACTTCGCCCTCGTCGTAGGGCTGCACGCCCGCGAGACCCTTGATGAGTGTGGACTTTCCGGCGCCGTTGTCGCCCACGAGCGCGGTGACGCGGCCCGGGTGGACCTTGAGGTCGACGCCCTTGAGGACGCTGACCGGGCCGAAGGACTTCTTGACTCCGACCAGCTGGATGATCGGCTCCGCGCCGAGCGCGGTTTCTGGGGCCATGGTGATGTCTGACATGCTCGCTTCCCTGCGATGTGCCGGTTGCGCCACGAGGGCGTCGCGCCTTCGACGACGCGACGCCCTCGCGGCTGTGAACCGAACGTTACTCGGTGACTCCGTACTGTTCGCAAGCGGCCATCACGTCGGGCGTGCAGACGTCGTCGTACGACGCGTCGCCGGCGGCGACGACGTCCTTGACCTGCTCCGGCCCGACCAGGACCGGCGTGACCTGGATGTACGGCGTGCCGTCCTCGAGCTCGGCATCCGTCTCCACGTCTTCGCCGCTCAGGAGCGCGATCGCGGTCTCGACCGCGGCGGCGGCCTCGTCGGCGACCGGCTTGTAGACCGTGGCGGTCTGCCAGCCGAGCAGGATGTTCTGCAGGCCCGCGACGTTCGCGTCCTGGCCCGACACGGCGACGCCGGTCAGGTTGTTGTCCTGCAGCACCTTGATGACGCCCGCGGCGTTGGTGTCGTTCGCGGCCCACACGCCGTCGACCTTGCCGCCGAGCGAGGTCAGCGCCTGCTCGAAGTTGGTCTGCGACTTGGCCTGGTCCCACGCCCCCGGGGGCTCCGCCGCGGGCACGACGCCCGCCTCGGACAGCACCTCGTCGGCGCCGTCGTGGAACATTGCGGCGTTGCCGTCGGTCGGGTCGCCGCCGATGTACACGACGACCGCGGTCGCCGGGTCCTTGCCTGCGGCCTCGAGGCCGTTCAGCACGGTCTGGCCCTGCAGGCGGCCGACCTCGACGTTGTCGAACGACACGTAGTAGTCGGCGCCGGCGAACGGGCGGTCGTACGCGATGACCGGGATGCCTTCGCCCTTGGCCTTGGCGGCCACGGCCTCGGCCGCGCCCTGGTAGTCGACGAGCAGCATGACGCCGCAGCCCTGCGTGAGCTGCTGGTCGGCGATGGTCGAGTACTTGTTGACGTCGCCCTGCGCGTTCTGGATGTCGGTCTCGAAGCCGGCGGCCTCCAGACCCTCCTCCAGGTACTTGCGGTCGAAGTTCTCCCAGCGCGGCGAGGACGCCGCGTCGGGCAGGATCACGCAGGCCCGGCCTGCAGCATCGCCGCCACCGTCGCCGCCGTCCGTCGGCGTGTTGCCGGTTCCGCCGGCACAGCCGGCGAGCATCACCGCAGCGGCGCCCGCGAGGGCGGCCACGGCGAGCAGAGAAGACTTCTTCATCTTTCGCCTTTCGTCATTGAAATGTGCGAGCCCCAGGACGATCCCCGGCGCACATCGCGCTGAATGCGATCCTGACGACATCGGTTCTTGGCGTCAAGTCTTGAACGTAACGCTTTGGCAACGCCGGGGATAGCTGAGGAACTGCCGCTTGCAATGAGCGGAATGCGCAAATACCTGCCGAGTATCGTGCAGAATGGCGGCCTCTGAGGGGTGATCGGGATTGCGAGTGACGTTCGTGTTTGGGCAGTGAAGGCAGAGCGCTCAGGCGCGACCGCTCGCGGCGCGCGTGCGCCGCGAGATCGAGTCCACGATCACGGCGAGCACCAGCACGACTCCGGTCACCATGAACTGCACCGACGAGTCCAGGGTCAGCAGGGTCAGCCCCGACGAGATGGACTGGATCACCACGATGCCGATGAGCGCCGAGTACGCCGATCCGCGGCCTCCGAACAGGCTCGTCCCGCCGATGACGGCCGCGGCGATGGCGTTGAGGTTCACATCGCCGGTGCCCGAGCTCTGATTCGCGGAGCCGAGGCGCGCGGCGGCGAGGATGCCGCCGAGCGCGGCGAGGGTCGAGCACATCGCGAACACCGAGAGGTAGATGCGGTCGACGCGGATGCCGGCGCGCCTGGCCGCCTCGACTGACCCGCCGACGGCGTACACCGAGCGCCCCCACCGCGTGCGCGTGAGCGCGAAGTTCATCGCGACGACGAGCACGAGGAACAGCACGAACATCACTCCGACGCCGCGGTACAGGTTGAGGTACCACGACGCCACGAGGAGGAACACGAGGAGCACCGCAGTGCGCACCGCGATCTCGGCATACCCCTGGCTGACGAGGTTGGCCGCGGCCCGGCGACGTGCGCGGCGCACGAGGGTGAGTGCGAACGCGCTCGCCGCGAACACGGCGACGACGTACGACGCCCACGCCGGCAGGAACATCTGCTGCGCGAACTGCACGATCCACGCGTCGAACGGGAACGCGATCGACCCCGTCTCGCCCAGCACCCACAGCTGCAGCCCGAGGAAGCCGAGGAGTCCCGCGAGGGTGATCACGAAGCTCGGCAGCCCGAAGCGGGTGAACAGGTAGCCGTACAGCAGACCGACGAGGCACCCGGCCGCCATCGCCGCGACGATGGCCAGCACGAGCGGCCACTGCAGCTGCATGAACGTCACGGCGAGCACAGCGGCCGCGAGCCCCGACACCGAGCCCACCGACAGGTCGATCTCGCCGATGAGCAGCACGAGCACCACGCCGAGCGCGATCGTGCCGATGGCCGCGCACTGCATCGTGAGGTTGCTGAGGTTCTCGCTCGAGAGGAACACCGGGTTCAGCAGCTGGAACACGGTCCAGATCACGACGATGCCGACCACGACGGGCACGGCGCCCAGATCGCCGCCGCGGATCCGCGACAGGAACGACGAGAGCCGCTCGCGCAGGCCCTGCGCGTTGAGCCGGCCGGCGTCGTCGGGCATCGCGTCTCCGGCGACGCGGCCGTCGCTGCGGGCGCTCATCGCGGCCCGTCTCCGCGATCGGGCCCAGGAGGGTTCCCGCGGCCCTCGGGCCCGCGCCGCGATCGCGTGCTCGGCATCCGGATCACCTTCCCGCCCGGCTCGTCCGCGTCGGGAGCGAAGGCGTCCTCGTCGTCGGTCACCGGCGTGGGCTCGGGCGCGGACGGCTCGACCCGCCGGAGCGCGGAGTGGTCGACGGCGCCCGTGATCGCCGCGATCAGCGTCTCGCTGGTGATGTCGGCGATGTTGTACTCGCCGTTGTTGCGGCCCAGGCGCAGCACCACCGCGCGGTCGGCGACGGCCATCACGTCGGCCATGTTGTGGCTGATGAGGATCACGCCGTGTCCGCGCTCGCGGAGCCGCTCGATGAGGTTGAGCACCTCGGCGGTCTGGGCGACGCCGAGCGCCGCGGTCGGCTCGTCGAGGATCACGATGCGGGGGTCGCCGATGAGCGAACGCGCGATCGCGACGGTCTGCCGCTGCCCGCCTGACAGCGACGCGACGGGCACGCGCACCGACGGGATCTTCGCCGAGAGCTCCCGCAGCAGCGTCCAGGTGCGCTGCTCCATGTCGACCTCGTCGAGGGTCGCGCCGTCGCGGAGCTCGCGCCCGAGCCACAGGTTCGCGACGACGTCGAGGTTGTCGCACAGCGCGAGGTCCTGGAAGATCGTCTCGATCCCGAGCTCCTGCGCGTCGGCGGGAGACTCGATGCGCACCGGCTCGCCGTCGAACTCGATGGTCCCGGCATCCGGCGGATGCACCCCGGCGAGCACCTTCACGAGCGTCGACTTGCCGGCGCCGTTGTCGCCGACGAGGGCCACGACCTCGCCCTCATGCACCCAGAAGTCGACGTCGGTGAGCGCCCTCACCGCGCCGAACCGCTTGCCGATGCCGCGCATGACGAGCACGCGCTCGCGCGACCGCCCCGACCGCGGGTGCGTCATCGACATGCTCACCTCGACTTCACTCGATCCCCGCAGCCTCGCACGCCTCGGCGTACGCCGGTGTGCAGATGTCGTCGACCGACCAGAACCCGTCGGCGACGACCGTCTCCAGGATGTTGTCGACCGTCACCGCGACAGGATCGAGCAGGGTCGCGGGGGTGCCCTGGATCTGCATCGGCGCGGTCACCTCCTCGCCGTGGAGGAGCGCCACCGCGACCTCGGCCGCGAGCTCCGCCTGCGGCTCGATCGCCTTGTACACGGTCATGTGCTGGTCTCCAGTGAGGATCCGCTGGATCGCCGAGAGTTCGGCATCCTGCCCCGTCACGATCGGAAAGGGCTCCACGTTCGCCGCCTTCAGCGCCGCGATCGCGCCGCCCGCCGTGGCGTCGTTCGCGGCGTAGACGCCCGCGACCGAGTCGCCGTGCTGCAGGATCTGGCCGGCCACCCACTCCTGTGCCTTCTCGGGATTCCAGCCGGGGGTGTCGTACTCGGCGAGCACGCGCAGCCCGCTGTCGTCGATCACCGTATGCGCACCCTCCTTGAACAGCGCCGCGTTGCTGTCGGTGGGCGAGCCGTTGACCATCAGGATGCCGCTGCCGTCGTCCGCGTCGCTCAGGGCGTCGACGAACGCGGTCGCCTGGAGCACGCCCACCTTCTCGTTGTCGAACGAGACGTAATAGGCGAGGTCGCCGCCCGCGATGAGGCGGTCGTACGAGATCACGGGCACCCCCTTCGCGTTGGCGGCGGTGACGATGCTGACCGCGGCGGTCGCGTCGACCGCCGAGATGACGAGCACGCCGGCGCCCGCCGCGAGGGCGGATTCCGCCTGCTGCTGCTGCTTGGCGGCGTCCTGGTCGGCGTTGGCGTACAGCACCTCGTAGTCGCCGAGCTCGGCGACGCGCGCCTCGAACAGCGGGCGGTCGAACGTCTCGTACCGTGCCGTCTTCGCGTCGGGCAGCAGCAGCGCGATCGTGTCGTCGCGCTGCGAGCTCGTACCGGGCTCGGGCGCGCCGGTGCAGGCGGCGAGCGCCCCCGCGGCGAGGACGACGACGGATGCCGCGGCGGCGGCGCGCCGCAGGCTCGGCAGGCGCCGCGGCCGTCGTCGTCGCGTGTCGGGCATCGGACGAGCCTACGCCGAGTAGGGCAGAGATGATGCCGCAAGATGCTGCGCGTCGACCGCGACGTGGTCGAGCGCGATCGCGATCGCACCGCGCGTCTCGGCCCATTCGCCGAACGATGCGCCCACGATCTCTGGCAGCCCGCCCGACGACGAGAGCGCGGTCCGCTCGAGCGAGTGGCGCATCGGCGCCATGAGGATCTCGCCGGCCTGGCCGAGCTCGCCGCCCACGACGATGAGCTCGGGGTCGAACAGGTTGCACAGGCTCGCCGCGGCGATGCCGATGTGGCGCCCGGCGTCGGCGATGACTCGCCGCGCACTGCCGTCACCCGCCTCCGCGGCATGCAGCAGGTCGCCGAGGCGGTGCATGCCTTCGCTCGGCGGGAACAGCGAGAGGAGCGCGGGGCCGCCGGCGTACGTCTCGAGGCAGCCGCGGTTGCTGCAGCGGCAGATCGGGCCGTTCTCGTCGAGCGTGACATGCCCGATCTGACCGGCCTTGCCGTTGACGCCGCGGAAGAGGTCGCCACCGACGACGAGCCCCGCGCTGATGGTGTGGCCCACGCGGATGAAGACCGACGACGCGGCCGCCCGCCCGTCGCCCTCGCGAGCTTCGGCGAGCCCACCGAGATTGGCTTCGCTGTCGACGTACACCTGCCGCCCGATGCGCGCCGACAGGCTCTCGGCGACGTCGACGCCCTCCCAGCCGCGCAGCAGCCCGGGGGTGGATACCATGCCGGTGCGCGGGTCGATGGGCGCCGGCAGTGCGAGGCCCACCGCCAGCAGGTCGGACAGGGATCCGCCGAGCGACTCCATCATGTCGCCGAGCAGCAGCGACAGGCGGTCGAGCTCGGAATCGTGGCGGTGGTCGAGGGGGAGCGGCAGCGACGACTGCGTCACGATGGTGCGCGCGGTGTCGGCGATCGCGATGTGCAGGTGCCGCGAGCTGTAGTGGACGCCCGCGACGAGGCCCAGCTGCCGCGCGAGCGACACCAGGGTGGCGCGTCGGCCGCTGGAGGTCGTGAACGAGGTGTGGAGCAGGCCCGAGGCCGTGAGCTCCTTGACGATGTTCGAGACCGTCGCGGGCGAGAGGCCGGTCGCGCCGGCGAGCTCGATCTGCGTCAGGCGGCCGTGGCGCTTGAGCGACTCGACGACACGCGCGCGATTCGCCTCGCGCAGCGAGGTCTGCGAGCCCGGCGGGGCGTTACGGCGTGCCACGACTCACACTGTACCGGACGGCTGTTTTCCCAGATCGGACGTGCTTCGAATCGGTTCGGCGGCTCAGCGGCGCGCAGGAGCGAGGCGGATGAGCACGATGTTGCCCGACTCGTCGACCTCGGCGACGTCGGGGTGCGCCTTGACGAACTCGCGGAAGCTCTTGTGGCCGAGCGCCTTCTCGCTGAACGACGGGTCCAGGCGCTTGATGAGGCTCTTCACCGCGGACGCGTGCTGCCATTCCACGTCGTCCTTGTCACTCTCCAGGCGCAGGGCGCGCTCGAGGAGGGATCCGGTCGGGTCGGCAGCGGCCTTGCGGGCGCGCCGACGCTGCGGCGCGGCATCCTTCCGCTCCGTCGTGGGAACAGCCACGCCCGGGAGCGCGTCGTACGAGTCGAACTGGTCGCACGCCGCCGCGAGCGACTTCGCGGTCGAGCCGGCCACCCCCACCCCGACGACGAAACGACCCAGGCGCTTGCATCGCTGGGCGAGCGGCACGTAGTCCGAGTCGCCGGCCACGATCACGACGTGCGTGAGATCGGGCAGGCGGAACATGTCTTCGACCGCGTCGACGGCGAGACGGATGTCGGCGCCGTTCTTCGCGTACGCGGCCGCCGGGAACAGCTGCACGAGGTCGACGGCGCGCGCGACGAGCTGCGAGCGGTACTCGGCGTTCACCGGCGCGGACCAGTCGGCGTACGCGCGCGTGAGCACCAGCGTGCCGAAGGACGTCGCGTAGTCGATGATCGCGCCGACGTCGATCGTGGCGGCCGTCAGGCGCTCGGCGATCTCGGGCTCCGCCGCGTCCGCGGCGATCTTCTGACGATCGCGGGCGTAGGAGTTCTTGCCGTGGACGCGGTCGTACCACGACATCACGATGTTGTCGAAGTCGAGATACACCGCGACGCGGGCGGTCTGCAGGTCGGCCATGTCACTCCTCTCCGGGGTAGCGCACGCCGACGAGGCTGCGCACCTCGTCGAGCGTCGCCATGATGGCCACGGTCTCGTCGATGGGAAGCACGTCGGAGTCGGTCCGGCCCTCTGCCAGGAACCGCTCGGCGGCGAGGGCCTGGTACTGCATCCCGCGGCCATCGATCTGCGAAACGTAGTCCTCGAGGACCGTGCCGTCGTGCGCGACGACGCGGAACGAGGTGGGCGTGTACCAGACGCGCGCGATGTCGATGCGGGCGTCGGTGCCGATGACGGAAGCCGTGTTGGGGCCTGCAGCGCGAGATGCCGACAGCGTGGTGGAGATCGCCCCGGACTCGTGCGCCATGATCGTCGCCACCTCGGTGTCGGCGCCCGTCTCGCCCAGCCGCGCGGACGCGACCACCGACAGCGGCGCGCCCAGCACATCCCACGCGAACGAGATCGGGTAGATGCCGAGATCGAGCAGCGCCCCGCCTCCGAGCTCCAGCGCGTTGAGGCGGTGGGCGGGGTCGCTCGAGATCCGCTGCGTGTGGTCGGCCGTCACGGCGCGGAGCTCGCCCAGGACGCCCGATGCGACGATCTCGCGGATGCGCGCCATGTGGGGCAGGTACCGCGACCACATGGCCTCCATCGCGAGCAGTCCGCGCTCGGCGGCGGCATCGCGCACGGCGGCAGCCTCGGCCGCGTTGAGGGTGAACGGCTTCTCCACCAGCACGTGCTTGCCCGCCTCGAGCGCGAGCAGGGCGTTCGCGGCGTGCATCGGGTGCGGGGTCGCGATGTAGACGATGTCGACGTCGGGATCGCCGACGAGGTCCTCGTACGAGCCGTGTGCGCGCGCGATGCCGAAGTCCGCTGCGAACGCCTCGGCGTTCTCGCGGCGACGCGAGCCGACGGCGACGACGTCCCGTCCTGCGGTGCGCAGATCACTCGTGAATGCCCGTGCGATGCCGCCCGGGCCCAGGATGCCCCAGCGAGGGGAGGAGCCAGTGGTCATGTGACCGAGGCTAGTCCTCCGACGCCGTTCGTCGCGCTCACGGCGATCGGGTCGAGGGCGCGCGCGAGGTCGTCGACCACGTCGCGCGGGTCTTCGAGGCCGATCGACAGCCGCACCGTGGTCGAGCCGATGTGGGCCTCGGCGAGCTGGGCGGGCGACAGGTGGCTGTGGGTCATCGAGGCCGGATGCGCCACGAGGCTGCGCGCGTCGCCGATGTTGGCGACGAGCTTTATCACCTGCAGCCGCGCGATGAAGGACTCCACGAGGAGGAAGTCGGCCTCGGCGTCGCCCGACGAGGGGAGGTCGAACGCGAACACCGAGCCGGCGCCGTGCGGAAGGTAGGCCGCTGCGCTGCCGTGCCACGGGCTGGACTCGAGGCCGGGGTGGTGCACGCGGGCGACGGCGGGATGCGCGGCCAGGAACCGTGCGACCTCCAGCGCGCTCGCGGTGTGGCGCGCCATGCGCAGGTCGAGCGTCTCGAGCCCCTGCAGCAGCTGGAAGGCGTTGAACGCCGACAGCGAGGGCCCCAGGTCGTGGACGTACTTCGTCTTGACCAGCGCGATGTACGGCGACCCGGTCTCGCCGAAACGATCGACGAGGCTGCCGTGGGGCACTCGCCGGTAGGTCTGCGTCAGCTGCGGCCACCGCTCGGGCTCGGCCGTGAAGTCGAACGTGCCGAGGTCGACCACGACGCCGCCGAGGGAGGTGCCGTGACCGCCGAGGAACTTCGTCGCAGAGTGCACGACGATGTCGGCACCGAAGTCCTTCGCGCGCTGCAGGTACGGCGTCGCGACGGTGTTGTCGATCACGAGCGGCACGCCTGAGCGGCGCGCGATCGCCGCGACGGCAGCGAGGTCGAGAACCTGGGCGATCGGGTTCGAGATCGACTCTGCGAACAGTGCGCGCGTGGTGGGGCGCACCGCCGCCTCCCATGCCGGGAGGTCGTCCTGGTCGACGAAGGTCACCTCGATGCCCCAGTCCGCGAACGTGTCCTGCAGCAGGTCGACCGTGCCGCCGTACAGCTGCCGCGACGCGACGATGTGCTCTCCCTGCTTCGCGAGCGCGAGCAGAGCCACTGCGACCGCGGCCTGCCCCGAGGCCACGCCGGCCGCGCCGATCCCGCCCTCGAGCTCGGCCACGCGCTTCTCGAAGACGAGCACCGTGGGGTTCGCGGCGCGGCTGTAGATGTTGCCGTCCTTGCGGAGTGCGAAGAGGTCGCGCGCGTCGCTCAGGGAGCGGAACTCGAACGCGTTCGACTGATGGATCGACGGAACGGCGGGGTTCTCGGCGACGCCGGGATCGTAGCCGGCCTGCACCTGGGCCGTCGCGAACGAGCGCGGGACGGCCGGGCGTGGCGACGGTGCGGGTTCGGGCGCGCGAGACATGCGACCCATTGTCGATCCCCGCGTCCCGTCGCGCCCGTTCGTGTGTCGAACTGTTGCGATGCGGCTTTCGACGGCCGCGAACGGGGAGGCCCTACGTGTCGCCGGCCGAAGGTTGTTGACGAGCCGGTATCACGTCGTGCCGACTCGGTGTCATGTTCGCGCAGCCTGGAGGTAGGTCAAGACGGCTCGGACGCGCCGGTTCTCTTCGATCGGGCCGAGGCCGAGCTTGGCGAAGATGTTTCCGATGTGCTTGCTCACCGCGGCGTCGGTGAGAGTGAGGATGCCGGCGATATCCGCATTCGACCGTCCATCCGCCATGAGCGCCAGCACTTCTCGTTCCCGCGTGGTCAGATTGTCGAGCGGTCCCGGTCGGGAGCCGCGGAGCAGGTGCTGCACCACGTCCGGGTCGATCACGGTTCCGCCCGACGCGACGGTTTCCAGTGCCGTCGCGAAGTCTCGGATGCGGTTCACGCGATCTTTGAGCAGGTAGCCGATCGCACCTTCGGGAAGGGTGAGCAGTTCGCGGGCGTACGTGTCGGCGATGTACTGCGAGAGCACCATGACCGGCTGGGTCGGGCGCAGGGTCCTGATCTCGAGGGCGGCGCGGAGCCCGTCGTCGCTGTTGCCGGGTGGCATCCGAACATCGGTGAGCACGAGGTCGGGCGGCTCGCCGGCGTCGGTGAGCTTCCCGAACGCGTCGAGCAGTTGAGGAGCGGTCTGCGCTGTCGCGGCGATGGCGTGGCCGAGCCGTTCCAAGAGAGCGGTCAGCGCTTCGCGCAACAGCGCGGAGTCCTCAGCGAGAAGCAGGCGCATGGTGCTCGCTGGGCTCCGTGAAGACCGGGAGGGTCATGTGCAGGGTCGTCGGTCCACCCTCGGGACTGACGATGGTGAACTGGCCGCCGAGGGTGTCTGTGCGCTCACGCAGTCCTCGCAGTCCGGTACCGGCGTGCTCGTCGGCTCCGCCGTGCCCGTTGTCGGTCACGGTCACCGTGAGCGCGTCGTCTTGGACGCGTGCGCGGACGGTCAGCCGGGTCGCGCCGGTGTGCTTGGCTGCGTTGCTGATCGCCTCGGTGACGAGATAGTACGTAGCCGTCTCGACGGACGAGGGGAGCCTGCCGAACTCTGCGACGTCGAGGCTGAGTGGGACCGGGGTGCGATCGGCCAGCTCGTCCAGCGCGGCGCGGAGTCCGTGATCGGTGAGGACGGCGGGGTGGATGCCGCGGACGGTGTTGCGCAATGTCGCCATCGCATGCTCGGCTTGGTCTTGTGCGGCGTCGAGCGCGTCGCGGGCCGGTCCGGTGTCGGTGCCACGCGCTGCGAGGTCGTCGAGTTCGAGGCTGACCAGGCCGAGCCGAGCGGCGAGGGTGACGAGTTCCTGCTGTACGCCGTCATGCAGGTCGCGTTCGATGCGCCGCCGCTCGGTCTCGAACGCCGCGACCAGCGCGGCCCTCGACTGGACGAGCCGTTCGACGTTGCGGGCGAGTTCTCGCTGCCGGGGACCGCACAGCAACCGCAGCAGCGATGCTTGCGCGGTGGCGAGCGCCGCGTTCAGGTAGGCGAACAGACACACCGCGAGCAGGGCGATCGGGATGACCGGCCACCAGTTGTCCGGACCCACGATGATGCCCACATCGGCGAACAAGTTGATGCGCGCAGGGCCGCTGGCTCCCGAGACCCCGACGAAGATGAACACGGCCAGGCAGAGTCCTTGGACGGACAGGATGGCCAGTGCGACCCAGCCGAGCACGAGGTCGAGCAGCAGCGCGGCCGTCTCCCGCCAGGTCGCCCCTTCGTTCACGCGAACAGCGAGCCAGATGTGACGCTGTTCCCGCGTGAGGGGAACGTGCCCGGATGCCTGGCGAGGAAAGCCGAGGAGGCGGGTGCGGCGGCGTTCGAGCGCACCGATGGCGATGCCCCAGAGCGGCAGAAGCAGCAGGGTCGCGATCGTGACCGGCAGCAGCGCCAACCCGATGGCAGCGCTCGCCAGCAGGTAGACGAGCGCGAGCCACGGCCATCGGCCGAACAGGAATCGCCATGGCCGACGCATCAGCGCGTGCCACACGGTTCCCGGTCTCATGTCCTCAACCCTACGGAGGCCGGAGCCCCGAGGCCCGGGCCTCTGTCGAAGAGTAGAGCGAGGTCTACCTCGGCTCTCCACCCTGCTCCATCGTGCTCGCCGCGACCGCCGGATCGAATGGAGGGCGTGACCGATCCGCTCATTCGTGCCGAGAACCTCCACATGACCTTCCCCGCAGCTGGGGCGAACGAGCCGCGCGTGCCGGTGCTGCGCGGGATCTCGCTCGAGGTCCAGCCGGGGGAGATGGTGAGCATCGTCGGCCCTTCCGGCTCCGGCAAGTCCACCCTGCTCTACTGCCTCTCCGGCCTCGAGCCGTACGACTCGGGCTCTGTCCGCCTGGCCGGGCGTGAACTCGGCACCCTCGGCCGTGGCGCCCTCGCCGCGCTGCGTCGCAAGCATGTCGGCTTCGTGTTCCAGTCCTATAACCTCATCCCGTCCCTGACTGCGAGGGAGAACATCGCCTTGCCCGCCCGCCTCGCGCGGCGGCGCGTCAGTGGCACGGATGTCGACCGGGCGCTCATCGAGGTCGGGCTGGCCCATCGTGGCGGGCATCGTCCCGGACAGCTCTCCGGTGGTCAGCAGCAGCGCGTTGCGATTGCTCGCGTGCTCGCCATGCGCCCGAACATCGTGTTCGCTGACGAACCCACCGGCTCGCTCGACACGGTCACCGGCGCCGACGTGCTGCAACTCCTTCGCGCATCGGCAGACGATGGCCGATCGGTCATCGTCGTCACCCACGACCTCGAAGCCGCAGCTCTCGCTGACCGCGTGCTCGTGCTGCGCGACGGCCTGATCCACAGCGAACTGCACCGGCCCACGCCGGAACAGGTGCTCGAAGCGATCACCCTCGCCGGGGCAGCCGCGTGATCCGGCTTGTCCTGTCGGACCTGACCGCGCATGCGCGCGTCTGGCTCGGCGTCCTGGCCGTGACCATCGCCACCGGTGCCGTGGGCGCGATCGCTGCCGGCCTCATCGAAACGGGGAGCGTCCACGGTGGCCGCGTCCAGGAAGGACTCGCCAGCACCAGCGCCGCCGTCATCTTGTTCACCGCCGTCACCGCGCTGATCGTGCTGAGCTCGACCGCGAATCTGACCGTCGCCCTGCAGCAGCGCGGTTACGCGCTGTGGCAGCTCGTCGGCATCCGGCCGACCCTCGTCGCGCTGGTCGTGCTCGCCCAACTCGGCATCGTCGGCGCCATCGGCGCGCTGGTCGGCTGCCTCGTCGCCATCCCCGTCTTTCCCAGCCTCTTCATGTGGTCGTTCCGCGAGTGGTCCGACATGCAGGGCATCAGCCTCCGACTGGGCACGATCAGCGTGCTCGTCGTGGTCGCGGCGATCACGCTCGTCGTGCTGCTCGGCGGACTCCGCGGTGCATGGCGCGCTAGCCGCACGTCGCCGATCGAAGCGCTGCGCGACCCCGAACCGCCGCGAGTCAGGATGGGATGGTTCCGCATCATCGTCACGGCTCTCATACTCGGCGGCACGATCACCCTCGCGGTGAACCTCGACGGCGACGCCTCGATCTCAGCGTTCTCGGGCCAAGCCGTCCTGCTCACCCCACTCATCGCGGCCGCTCTCGCCGCAGCGGGACCGCTCGTGTTCCCCTTGGTCCTCGGCGCGTGGACATCGCTACTGCCTCCGAGCGCATCGGCATCGTGGTTCCTGGCCCGCAACTCCGCTCGGTACCGACTCAGTCAGTCCAGCGCCGCGATCGCTCCGCTCATGGTTGCCATTGCCCTTGCCGGCGGCCTCTACACCACCGGTGCGACACTCGCAGCAGCCGAAGCCGTGCGTACCGGCAGCAGCGAGGGATTCGAGCTGGCCCCCGAGGGCGTCGTGGTCCTGCTCGGCGGCCCGCTCCTGCTCTCCGCCGTCGCCGCGGCAGCGGTCGTATTCATGTCCGGCCACGCGCGCGAGCGTGAGTTCGCCCTCGTCCAGGCCGCCGGCTCGACATTTGAAGGGATCACTCTCACCGCGCTCTGGGAAGCCGTGATCTACACCGTCACCGCCGCGCTGCTCGGCACCGCTGCCACAGTCCTCGGTGGCTTCATCATCGCCGCCGCGCTCTCCCTGCCTCTCCCCGTGGTGTCGTTCGCGACGCTCGGGCTGATCGCCGGCGGAGGTTTCGTGCTCATCCTCGCCGCGACCGTCGCTCCGACGGCAGCGGCGTTGAGGCACGACCTGCCCCGCACGCTGGCAGCCGAGTAGGACTCCCGCCTCCCATGCCTTCGCCTAGGGGACGAGCGTCACCTTGCCGTCCGTGCCCGATTCGACGGCACGATGCGCCTCGGCCGCGTCGATGAGCGGGAACGACGGGCCGAGCTCGACGTGGAACCGCCCGGCGGCGAGCAGCGCGAGCGTCACGGGCACCGCCTCGGCGCGCCACGCCTGCTGCTGCGGCGTCAGCGACACGGGCGAGCCGCCCGAGAACGCGCGGATACCGAGGTCCGCGGCATCCTTCCCTCTCACGAGGGTCACGATCCGCTGCCGATCGGCGACGAGGTCGAGCGAGGTCTGCAGGGCCTCGTCGGTGCCGATGGCGTCGACCGCGACGGTCACGCCCTGCGGCGCGGCGGCGCGCACGCGATCGATGAGCCCTTCGCCGTAGGCGACGGGCGTCGCACCGAGCGCGTGCACGGTGTCGGACCGGCGGTCCGACGAGGTCGCGACCACGGTCGCGCCCCACAGCACCGCGTACTGGATGAGCGCCTGGCCGACCGCTCCCGAACCGGCGTGCACGAGGAGCGTGTCGCCGGGGCCCACCGACAGCGACCGGAGCGCCTGGTACGCCGTGCCGACGGGGATGCCGAGTGCGGCGCCCTGCGCGGCGCTCACGTGCGGCGGACGCGGGTGCACCTGCGCCACTGTCGCGACGACGTCGGTGGCGTAGGCCCCGTGCACGCCCGCGAACACCACCGGGTCGCCGGGGCGGAAGCCGTCGACGTCGTCGCCCACCGCGGTCACGACGCCTGCGCCGTCGGCGCCCACGCGGCGCGGCTGCGTGATCGCGGCCGAGGCGCGCGCGCCGGAGCGCAGCTTCGCGTCGATCGGGTTCACGCCCGCCGCTTCGACCCGGATGACGAGCTCACCGGGGCCGGCGACCGGATCGGGGATCTCGATCGCGCGCAGGACCTCCGGTCCGCCGATCTCGGTGTAGGCGATCGCGATGCTCATGACGGGCGCAACCCGGGTTCGCGACGACGATATTCCCGCATCAGGCGGCCAGGGCCTTCTGGATGCGCGGGAGCGACACCGGCTCGGCTGTGCCGAGCGACTGCGCGAACAGGCTCACGCGGTACTCCTCGAGCAGCCACCGCGCGTGCACGAGCGAGGCGGGCGCGTCCACCTCCGGCGGGACGGTGCCGCCGGCTTCCGCGTACAGCGCCGTGGCGCGCTCGAACTCGGTCATGCGCTGGCGGTCGCGCCCCGGGTTGTCGGACAGCGTGCGCACCCGGTCGAGGGAGCCGCGCAGATAGCGGGGGAGGTGCGTCAGGCGCGCCGTGCCTGTGCGGGCGACGAATCCCGGGAACACCAGGCCCGCCACCTGCCCCTTGACGTCGTTGAGCGCGCCGAGGAGCGTGAGGGAGTTCTGATCGCGGATCGCCCGCTCGACGTCGCGGGCCGCGGTGAGGATCCGTGCGGTGAGCGACACCGTCTGGAACAGCTCGTCGACGACCGACGCCGAGAAGGCGTCGCGCACCGCCTCGAACCCGGCTCGCGTGCGCACCGCGGCATCCGGCGCGATGCGCGCGATGACGGCATCCGCCACCGCCACGCGCGCGTCCTCGATCAGCGCCTTCGCCGACGGGTAGGGGGATGCCGCCAGCGCCAGCTTCTCGGCGGAGGTCAGGTGCTCGAGCACATACGCCGTGGGCGATGCGACCGACAGCAGCACGAGCCGCCGGACGCCCGCACGGGTCGCACGCGCCGCGGCCTCGGGCGTGGACTCGATGCGGAGGGCCACCGACGTCCCCTCGTCGACGATCGCCGGGTAGCCGCGCACCACGCCGCCCGCCACGCGCGTGTCGACGATCTCGGGCAGGTCGCCGAACGACCAGTCGGTGAGGCCGGTGCGCTCGGCGAATCCCCCGGCTGCGCCCGTCGTCGGCGCCGCGCCCTCGGGCGCGCGCGGCGCCGGGCCCTTCTTCGCGCGCTCGGTCTGCTGTGCGCGCGGCGAGGTCAGCGAACGCGACACCGACGCGCGGACGCGATCGGCGAGCCGCTGCTGCAGCGCCGCGAGGTCGCGATCCGAGCCCACCGTCCGGCCGCGCTCGTCGACGGCCCGGAACGACAGCTGCAGGTGGCCGGGGACGCGCTCCATGTCGAAGTCCGCCGCCGTCACCGGCTGGCTCGCCACCCGCTGGATGCGCGCAGCCAGGGCGTCGCGCAGACTCGTCGCCGGGAGGCCGTCGCGGGCCTCGGGTCCCTGCCCGGCGAGGTCCTGCGCGAACGTCGCCGCCCAGTCCGCCGCCGGCACGACATGGCGCCTGATCGCCTTGGGAAGCGAGCGGATGAGCGCCGTGACGAGCTCGTCGCGCATTCCCGGCACCTGCCAGTCGAAGCCGTCCGGGCGCAGCTGAGCGAGGAGTGCGAGCGGCACGATCGCCGTGACCCCGTCGTCGGGCGCACCCGGCTCGAACCGGTACGCGAGCGAGAGCACCTGATCGCCCTGGCGCCACCGCGCCGGGAAGTCGCGCTCGTCGCCGCGCGACGCCTCGTCCACCAGGTCGGCCTCGGTCATGTCGAGCAGTCGCGGCGTGCGGGACGAGGCATCCCGCCACCAGGCCTCGAAGGAGCGCACGTCGAACACGTCGCGCGGGATGCGGGCGTCGTAGAAGCGGTACACCGCCTCGTCGCCCACGAGGATGTCGCGGCGGCGCTCGCGCTCCTCGACCTTCTCGAGGCGTCGGCGAAGTTCGAGGTTGCGACGCTCGAACGCCGTCAGGCTCTTGCCGAGGGCAGCGGAGTCCCAGTCGCCCTCGACGAGCGCGTGGCGAAGGAAGAGCTCCCGCGCGAACGGGCGGTCGAAGCGGGCCAGCTGCACGCGGCGGCGGGGGATGATCTCGACGCCGAACAGCGTGACCTTCTCGTAGGCGGATGCCGCGCCCGCCGTCTTCGACCAGTGCGGCTCGCTCAGCTGACGCTTGGCCAGATCGCCGGCGAGCGGTTCGGCCCATGCGGGGTCGATCGCGGCGACGGTGCGGGCGAAGAGCCGGCTCGTCTCGACCAGCTCGGCCGCCATGACCGCCTGCGGCCGCTTCTTCTTCAGTCCCGACCCGGGGAAGATCGCGAACCGCGCGCCACGCGCGCCGACGTACTCGGCCTTCGGCGGCCGGGCACCGCCGGGCGCGCGGCGGTCCTTCGGCGGCTGCAGCGTGCGCTCGTCCAGCACGCCGATGTGTGACAGCAGGCCCGACAGGATCGCCTTGTGGATCTCGTCGGGATCGGCGGTTCCGCCGCCGGCCCCGCGGGAGGCGCCCGCGAGCGAGCTGAGCTGACGGTGCACGTCGGCCCACTCGCGCACGCGCACGTAGTTGAGGTGCTCAGCGCGGCACAGCCGGCGGAAAGCGCTCGAGCCGAGTTCCGCCTGCTGCTCCTGCAGGTGGTTCCACAGGTTCAGCAGCGTGAGGAAGTCGCTCGCCGGGTCGGTGAACCGCGCGTGCAGACGGTCGGCCTCCTCGCGACGCTCCTCAGGCCGTTCGCGCACGTCCTGGATCGACATCCCCGCGACGATCACGAGCACGTCGTGCAGCACCCCGCCGCGCCGCGCCTCGACGATCATCCGCGCGAAGCGGGGGTCGATCGGCAGACGCGAGATCTCGCGGCCCAGCTCGGTCAGCCGCGGGCCGCGGTCGGTCTCGCCCCTCGGCCGGTCCTCGACCGCGCCGAGCTCCACCAGCAGATCGAACGCGGCCTTCACGCCCCGGGAATCGGGAGGCGTGAGGAAGGGGAACGACGAGATGTCGCCGAATCCGAGCGACAGCATCTGCAGGATGACCGACGCGAGGCTCGTGCGCAGGATCTCGGGCTCGGTGAACTCGGGGCGGGACTGGAAGTCCTCCTCCGCGTACAGGCGGATCGCCACACCGGGGCTGGTGCGCCCGGCTCGCCCGGAGCGCTGCTGCGCCGATGCCTGCGAGACGGGCTCGATCGGCAGGCGCTGGATCTTGCTGCGGTTGCTGTAGCGCGAGATGCGCGCGGTGCCCGTGTCGACGACATAACGGATGCCGGGCACTGTGAGGCTCGTCTCGGCCACGTTCGTCGCGAGGATCACGCGGCGGCGGACTCCCGCCACGCCGGAGCGCTCGAACACGCGGTGCTGCTCGGCCGATGACAGCCGCCCGTAGAGCGGCAGCACCTCGGTGGGCGCGACATCCTTCGCGTACATGCCGCGCACGGCATCCATCGCATCGCGGATCTCGGCCTCGCCGGGGAGGAACACCAGCACGTCGCCGGCGGGCTCCCGGTCGAGCTCTCGCAATGCCGCGGTGATGCCGTCGACGTCGTCGCCGCCGTTCTCGTCGCCGCCGCCCGCGCTCGACCGCGGGGGCCGAAAGCGGATCTCGACGGGATACGTGCGTCCCGAGACCTCGACGATCGGGGCGGGGTTGCCGTCGCGATCGGCGAAGTGGGCGGCGAAGCTCTCGGGGTCGATCGTGGCGCTCGTGACGATGACCTTGAGGTCGGGGCGCTTGGGCAGGATGCGCTTCAGGTACCCGATCAGGAAGTCGACGTTGAGCGATCGTTCGTGGGCCTCGTCGATGATGATCGTGTCGTAGCGGCGGAGCGTCCGGTCGCGATGGATCTCGTTGAGCAGGATGCCGTCGGTCATGAGCGCGATGCGCGTATCGGGCGAGACCTTGTCGGTGAAGCGGACCTTGTAGCCGACCACGCCGCCGAGGGGGACCTGCAGCTCTTCGGCGATGCGCTCCGCGATCGAGCGCGCCGCGATGCGGCGCGGCTGCGTGTGGGCGATGCGTGTGCGCCCGAGCTCCAGCGCGATCTTGGGAAGCTGTGTCGTCTTTCCCGACCCCGTCGCGCCCGCGACGATCACGACCTGGTGATCGCGGACGGCGCGCGCGATCTCGTCCCGCGCGGCGCTGACAGGCAGCTCGGGCGGATACGAGATGACGGCTTCGGGCGCGGGCATAGCCCTCCATCGTATGGCCACGCGATGATGCAAAGGTATTGACATAGAAGAGAACTTTGCAGTACAAAGTAGTCATGATCCAGAACGAAGTCCCCCGCTCGACCGACGACGAGCCGCTCGACCCGGCCGCGATGCTCGCGCTCGTCGAAGACCAGCGCCGCAGCGTCGTGGGTCAGATCGCCTCGTTCGTGCCCGCGATCCTCACCATGTGGGGGCTCGTGTGGCTCGTCGGCTTCGGCGCCCTCTGGCTCATCGACGGGCTGGCGCCTGCGTTCTCCCTTCCGCTCCGGCTCGCCGTCGCGATCTTCGTCGGGCTGCTCGTCGCCGCGATCGTCGTGTCGGCCGTGCTCGGCGCCCGGTCCGGCCGCGGGCGGCGCGGGAATCGCGGGGAGGCGTTCTCGGGGATCGTCTACGGCGTGAGTTGGGCGGTGGGCGGCGTCGCGATCGTCGGGTTCGCGCAGGGGCTGTCTTACAACGGGATGCCGGCCGGCCTCGCCACCGTGTTCTATCCGGTGGCATACGCCCTGTTCGCGGGGCTCATGTACGTCATGTCGGCCGCGCTGTGGCGCGCCGTGCCGATGCTCGTGCTGGGCCTGTGGACGATCGTCGTGGCGTTGGCCGCCCCCTTCTTCGGCGTGCCGACCCACTACCTGGTGCTCGCGCTCGGCTGCGGTCTCGGGTTCCTCGCCCTCGCGGTCGTGTCGTCCGTGCACCTGGCCCGCCTGCGCGGGCGTGCGACCGGCAAGGACCTCGGCCGTGGCTGATCTCGACCCCGTCATCCACGCGCAGGGGCGGCTGCGGATCATGGCGAGCCTGTCGACCCTGACCCCGGGGGAGCAGATCACGTTCCCCCGCCTGCAGGAGCTCCTCGACATGACGGCCGGCAATCTGTCCACCCACGCGCGCAAACTCGAGGAGGCCGGGTACGTCCAGGTCGAGAAGGCGCATCGCGGTCGGACCCCCGTCACCTACCTCGCGCTGACCAAGCAGGGCCGGCGCGCGTTCGAGGACTACACAGAGGCCCTGCGCTCCGTGCTGGGAGAACTGCCATGACGCTTGCCCGCTTCGATCACGCGACCCGCCGCTACGGCGACGTCGTCGCAGTCGACGACGTGACACTCGACCTCGAACCCGGCGTGCTCGTCGGGCTGCTGGGCCCCAACGGCGCCGGCAAGACCACGCTGCTCTCGCTGTTGCAGGGTCTTCGCCGTCCGACCTCGGGCACCGTGACCCTGTTCGGCGGCGACCCCCGCGATGCGCGCAACCGACGCGCGCTGGGATCCACGCCGCAGGAGACGGCGCTGCCCGAGACGCTCCGCGTCGGCGAGGTGATCGACTACGTCGGCGGTCACTTCGGCGACCGCGTCCCGACCGCCGACATCGCCTCGCAGTTCGGTATCGAGGGACTGCTCCGTCGGCAGTGCGGATCGCTCTCCGGCGGGCAGAAGCGCCGCCTCGCGGTGGCGCTCGCGTTCGTCGGCCGGCCGCGGTTGGTGCTCCTCGACGAGCCCACCACCGGCCTCGACGTCGACGCGCGCCGAACGCTGTGGGAGGCTATCCGCCATCAGCACGAGGCGGGCGCCACGGTCGTGGTGACCAGCCACTACCTCGAGGAGATCGAGGCGCTCGCGCAGCGCGTCCTCGTGATCGGCGACGGCGTCCTGATCGCCGACGACTCCGTCGAGCGCATCCTCGCCCGCGTGGGTGTCAGCCACGTGCGCGTGCGCACCACCGAGCCCGTGCGCCTCGCGCAGCTGCCGGGCGTGGTGCATCACCGCAGCGAAGACGACCGCGAGGTTCTCGCCGTAGACGACGCCGACGCGTTCGTGCGCGATCTCGTGGGCAGCGGCATCGACTTCCGCGACCTGACGGTGCGAGGCGCGACCCTCGAAGAGGCATTCCTCGCCCTCACCGGCGCCGACCGCTCGACGCGGGCCGGTGCGCCACCCTCGAACGCGGGGGCGATGACAGCCGCAAGCCAGGAGACACGATCATGACCGCGATGACGGCATCCGTCCCATCGGTGTGGCGCCTGACGCGCCTGCACGCCCGCTACCTGCTCCTCGAGACGCTGCGCGTTCCGATCGCCGTGATCGGCTCCCTGGTCTTCCCCGCCCTGGCACTGCTGTTCTTCGTCGTGCCGCAGCGGGCGGCCGCCGAGGATCCGGTGATCGCCACGTCGGCGGTCATCTCCCTGTCGGTGTTCGCCGTGATGTCGAACGCCCTGTTCAGCTTCGGACTGAACATCGCCGAGAGCCGCGAGAAACCGTGGGATCCGTACCTGCGAACCCTTCCCGCGCCGGGTCTCGCGCGCGTGCTCGCCCAGATCCTCTCCACCGGCGCGCTCGGCCTCGTCGCCGTTCTTCCCGTGATCCTCATCGGCGCGCTGTTCACGGCGGCGGAGGCGACCGTGCTCGCCGTCCTCGCCGGACTCGTCGCGCTCGCGGTCGCGTCGCTGCCGTTCATGCTGATCGGCACCGCGATCGGCTATGCGCTGCCCTTCAAGGCGGCGATCGCGGTGATCCAGATCGTCATGTTCGGCCTCGCGTTCATCGGGGGGCTGTTCCTGCCTCCGTTCCTCTTCGCCGACTGGCTCAACACCATCTCGATGTTCACGCCGTCGCGGCAGGCCCGCGAGTTCGTCATCTGGGCGGTCGCCGGCGGCACGCTGGAGTGGTGGGTCTGGTGCGGCATCGTGGCGTGGACGGCGGTCTCGCTGATCGCGGCGCTCCTGCTGTTCCGTCGCGACGAGGGCCGCCGCTACCGCTGACTCCGACCCCGGCGAGGGCGCTGCGCTCGTAGGCTGGAGGCATGACAGTCCCTGACGTGACCCTCAACGACGGCAACACCATTCCCCAGCTCGGCTACGGCGTCTTCAAGGTGCCGCCGGCCGACACGGAGCGGGCCGTCGCCGAGGCCCTCGAGGTGGGCTACCGCCACATCGACACCGCCGCGATCTACGGCAACGAGCAGGGCGTGGGCGCCGCGATCGCCGCGAGCGGCCTCGCACGCGACGACCTCTTCGTCACGACGAAGCTGTGGAACGACCGCCACCACGACGACGAGCCGCACGCCGCGATCCGCGAGAGCCTCGACAAGCTCGGGCTCGAGCGCGTCGACCTGTATCTCGTGCACTGGCCGACCCCCGCGAAGGACGACTACGTGCACGCGTGGGAGAAGATGATCGAGATCCGCGAGGCCGGACTCAGCCGCAGCATCGGCGTGTCGAACCACCTGGTCGCGCACCTCGAGCGCATCGTCGCGGCGACCGGCGTCGTTCCCGCCGTGAACCAGATCGAGCTGCACCCCGCGTACCAGCAGCGCGAGATCACCGAATGGGCGGCGGCGAACGACGTGAGGATCGAGTCGTGGGGCCCGCTCGGACAGGGCAAGTACGACCTGCTCGGTGCCGCGCCCGTCATGGCCGCCGCGGCCGCGCACGGCAGGACTCCCGCTCAGGCGGTCCTGCGCTGGCACCTGCAGAAGGGCTTCATCGTCTTCCCGAAGTCGGTGCGCCGCGAGCGCCTCGAAGAGAACCTCGACGTGTTCGGGTTCGAGCTCAGCGACGCCGAGATGGCCGCGATCGACGCGATGGATCCGGGCGACGGCTCGGGCCGCGTCAGCTCGCACCCCGATGAGGTCAACTGATCGTGAGGGCGTGATGCCATGAATCCTCGTCTCGCGGAGGCGACGAGCCCGTACCTGAGAGCCCACGCGGGCAATCCGGTCGCGTGGTTTCCGTGGGGCGAGGACGCGTTCGCGGTCGCGCGCGAGCGCGACGTGCCCGTCATGGTGTCGATCGGCTATTCGACGTGCCACTGGTGCCATGTCATGGCACGGGAGTCGTTCGAGGATGCCGAGACCGCTGCCGACCTGAACGCCGGGTTCGTCAGCGTCAAGGTGGACCGCGAGGAGCATCCCGAGGTCGACGCCGCCTACATGGCGGCGGCTGCCGCATTCTCGCGGAGCCTCGGCTGGCCGCTCACGGTCTTCGCGACGCCCGACGGCAAGCCGTTCTACGCCGGCACGTACTTCCCGCCCGAGCCGCGCGGCGGCATGCCGTCGTTCCGTCAGGTGCTCGCCGCGGTGCGCGAGGCCTGGACCGAGCGGCGCGGGGAGGTCGACACGACGGCGGATGCCGTGGTCACCGCCCTCGCCGACGCCCGCACCGCGGGCCCGCCCGCGTCGGGTGTGCCGACCGCGGACGGGATCGCCGCCGCGGCGCGCGCGCTCGCCGCGCGCGAGGATCCGCGCCACGGCGGGTTCGGCGACCCGGGCACGCACGCCCCGAAGTTCCCTGTGGCGACGGCGCTGCGCTTCCTGCAGGCGCGGGTCGTGCGCGAGCGCGCGCCCGACGCGGCTGCGGTCGCCGATCGCGCGCTCGCCGCGATGGCGGACTCCGAGCTGCGCGACCGGGTCGAGGGCGGCTTCTTCCGGTACGCGACCCGGCCGGACTGGACGGTGCCGCACTACGAGCGCATGCTCACCGACAACGCGCAGCTGCTCGATGTCGCCATGGACGCCGGGGCGATCGAGGTCGCGCGCGGCGTCGCGGCGTTCTTGACCGACGTGCTCCAGCAGCCGGGCGGCGGCTTCGGCGCTGCACAGGACTCCGAGTCGTGGATCGACGGCAGACGCAGCGAGGGCGGCTACTACGCGCGGGACGCCGCGGGCCGGGCGGGGCTCGAGCCCCCGGCGGTCGACGGCAAGGTCGTCACGGCGTGGAACGGTCTCGCGATCGGCGCGCTCGCGCGGGCAGGCGCGCGTGTCGCCGAGCCGGCGTGGGTCGAGGCTGCGCGATGGGCCGCCGACGCCGTGCTGCAGACGAACGTCGACCGGGACGGACGACTCGTGCGCGCATCGCTCGACGAGATCGCCTCGCGTGCGTCGGCGACGTTGGCCGACTACGGCGATCTCGCCGCCGGGCTCGTGGCGCTCGCGGTGGCCACGGGCGAGGTCGCCTACGCCGTCCGCGCGCGGGAACTGGTCGCGGCCTGCGTCGCCCCGGACGGCACGATCGCGGTGCCGGGCGGCGGCGATCCGGTGCTGTCTGCGCAGGGTGTCGGGGCGCCGGATGCCGCGTCCGATGCCGATGAGCCTTCCGGGGTGGCCGCGCTCGCCGACGCCGCGTGCGCGCTCTGGCTCGCAGACGGGAGCGAGGAGCACCGGGCACTTGCGGAGCGCCTCGTCGGATCCCACGCGCGCGCCGCGCTCGCACAGCCCCTCGCGTACGGCGCGCTGCTGCGCGTCGCCGCGACGCTCGCGGTCGCGCCGCGCCAGGTCGTCGTCGTCGCTCCGACGGCCGCGGACCCTCTCGCGGACGCGGCCCGCGGCATCCGTGCCGACGTCGTCGCCGTGGTCACGCCCGCCCAGGCGCAGGCGTGGACGGATGCCGGATTCTCGCTGTTCGCCGAGAAGTCGATGCGCGGCGACGCGGCGACCGCCTACGACTGCCGCGACTTCGCGTGCCGACTGCCGGTCACCGACCCCGCCGACCTCGTGGCGTGAGACCGGTCAGATCCAGCCCGGCATCCAGTTGTGCAGACGCCAGAAGTCGTACGGCACGTTCATCGCCGAGATGACCGGGTACCAGAAGGCGGACAGAGCGAGCGCGACGCCGAGGAACACGAGGACGAGGCGCTGACCGGTGAGCCGACGGTGCGCGCCGGCCCCGGGCGGCCCGGCGATGTCCTGCAGGGCGAACGTGAGCGCGAGCAGCATGAACGGCAGCGTGAGCACGGTGTAGAACTGGAAGACCGTGCGGTCGGGGAAGAAGAGCCACGGCAGGTAGGTGGCGGCGACGCCGGTCAGCACCAGCGCGTGGCGCCAGTCGCGCGCCACGACGAACCGATACGCCAGGTAGAGCACGGCCGCGACGCCGGCGTACCAGATGAGCGGGTTCGGGATGCTCGAGACGACCTCCGAGCAGCCGTTGGCTGCCCCGCATCCGTTCTCGCCGAAGGCATCGTGGTGGTAGTACATGCCTGTCGGTCGAAGCAGCAGCGGCCACTGCCACGCCGGGCTCTGATAGCTGTGGTCGGCGACGATCTGCGACGCCGCGTTGTACATCGTGACGTGGTTGATCCACAGGCTCTGCAGAGGCAGCGGGACCCAGGCGAACAGGCCCGTCGCCGGGGCGGCGTCGGCCGAGTGCCGGTCGTAGCCGCCATCGGTCACGAGCCATCCCGTCCAGGAGGCGACATAGACGACCAGCGCGATCGGCACGAAGAGCACGAACGTCACGGCACCCTGACGCACGGCGTCGGTGGGCCACAGCAGCACGCCCGCGCGTCGGCGAGCCAGGGCGTCTGTGACGACGAGGTACACGCCGAGCGCCGCGAGCACCCACACTCCCGACCACTTCACGGCGGTCGCGGCACCCAGGGCCGCGCCCGCCGCGACGATCCATGGGCGGTTCCACAGCACGGGCCCCCACCTCGGCGGCTCGTCGCCCGAGTACCTCGCCGCGACGGTCTGAGCGATCCGCGTCATCGTGCGTTCGCGATCGACCACGATGAAGAGCACCGCGAGCAGCACGAAGAACGTCAGAGGCGTGTCGAGCAGAGCGACGCGGCTCATCGAGATCGCCAGGCCGTCCACCGCCATGAGGAGGCCCGCCACGACCGCGAACGTCGTCGAGCGGGTCAGCCGCTTCGCGATCAGCATCAGCACCAGCACGGCCGCGGTGCCCAGCAGCGCTGTGGTGATGCGCCAGCCCCAGCCGGACTCGGGGCCGAGCACCATCATTCCGATCGCGATGATCCACTTGCCCAGCGGCGGGTGCACGACGAACGCCGGATCGGTCGAGAACGTGTCGACATGACCCGACAGGAAGCGCTGGTTGGCCTCGGACGGCCACTGCACGCCCTCCCAGTCGCCGAAGATGATCTGCTCGGTGGCGTCCGTCGGCCACGCGCCCTCGTAGCCCAGCCGCGACAGCGTCCACGCGTCCTTGACGTAGTACGTCTCGTCGAACTGGTTCATGAGGTCGTGCGCCGCGCCGAGGTTCCACACGCGCAGCACGCCGGCCAGCAGCACGACGAGCGCGGGACCGAGCCACGCGTACAGGCGCCGCGCGCGCCCGTCCTCGTTCACACGGTGCGCGAAGCGGTCGTACAGGCTCAGGCGTGCCGGGGGGAGGAGCGGTGCGGCGGGCGGTTCGGCGCTGTGCTGGTCGACAGCGGGCCGGGGGGCGTCCGTCACCCGGCCAAGTCTAGGCTGAGGGCGTGATCATCCTCGTCGCGACGCCCATCGGCAACCTGGGGGATGCCTCGCGCCGGCTCGTGCAGGCGCTCGAGGAGGCCACCGTCATCGCCGCCGAGGACACGCGCACGACACAGCGCCTGCTTGCCGGGCTCGGCGTGGCGAACCGCCCGCGCCTCATCGCGCTGCACGACCATAACGAGAAGGACCGCGCGCCCGAACTCGTCGAGCTCGCACGCAGCCAGGACGTCCTGCTGCTCAGCGACGCCGGCATGCCCACCGTCAGCGATCCGGGCTACGGCGTCGTGGCGGCGGCTGCGGCGGCGGGCGTCGCGGTGACGGCGATCCCGGGGCCGAGCGCGGTCGTGACCGCGCTCGCCGTGTCGGGCCTGCCGACCGACCGGTTCACGTTCGAGGGATTCGTCGGGCGCAAGCGGGGTGAGCGGCTCGCGGCGTTCCGCGCCCTGGCCGGCGAACCCCGCACGATGGTGTTCTTCGAGGCACCGTCCCGCGTCGCCGCGACCCTCGCCGACATGGCCGCCGAGTTCGGCGCAGACCGGCATGCGGCCGTGTGCCGCGAGCTGACGAAGCTGCACGAGGAGGTCGCGCGGGGGACTCTCGCCGAGCTCGTGGACTGGGCAGCGGCCGGTGTCCGCGGTGAGGTCGTGATCGTGGTGGCCGGCGCCGCCGCGCGCGCCGTCGCGTTCCCCGACGCCGTGACCCAGGTGCTCGAGCTCGTACGGACCGGCTCGCGCCTGAAGGATGCCGCCGCCGAGGTGTCGGCGCACACGGGGCACTCGAGCCGCGAGCTGTACCAGGCTGCGCTCGCCGTTCGCGGCTGAGTGTTACGAAGTCGCCGCCTCGGGAGCACGAGCGGGGGCCTCCTGTCACAGCGGAGGGCGCGGCATCCGCGCTGACTAGAATCTTCGAGTGACCTCCGGCCCTTCGTCCTTCTACATCACGACGCCGATCTACTACCCGAGCGACGTGCCTCACATCGGGCACGGCTACACCACCGTCGCGGTCGACACGCTCGCGCGCTGGCACCGCCAGGCGGGCGACGACACGTGGATGCTCACGGGGACCGACGAGCACGGCCAGAAGATGCTGCGTGCTGCGAGCGCGAACGGCGTGACGCCGCAGCAGTGGGTCGACAAGCTCGTGAGCGAGTCGTGGTTCCCGCTGCTGAAGACGCTGGACGTCGCCAACGACGACTTCATCCGCACGACCCAGGAGCGCCACGAGCGCAACGTGCAGGTGTTCTTCCAGGCGCTGTACGACCGCGGCTACATCTACGCGGGCGAGTACGAGGCGCTGTACTGCGTCGGCTGCGAGGAGTTCAAACCCGAGGCCGAGATCGTCGACGGCACCGGCCCCTTCGAGGGCCTGAAAGTCTGCGCGATCCATTCCAAGCCGCTGGAGCTCCTGCAGGAGAAGAACTACTTCTTCAAGCTGAGCGAGTTCCAGGACAAGCTGCTGGAGCTCTACAAGACCGACTTCATCCAGCCCGAGTCGGCGCGCAACGAGGTGGTGTCGTTCGTCAAGCAGGGGCTGAAGGACCTTTCGGTGTCGCGCTCGACGTTCGACTGGGGCATCAAGGTGCCATGGGACGAGTCGCACGTCATCTACGTGTGGATCGATGCGCTGCTCAACTACGCCACCGCCGTCGGCTACGGCACCGACCCCGAGCAGTTCGAGCGCCGCTGGCCCGCGTACCACGTCGTCGGCAAGGACATCCTCCGCTTCCACGCGGTCATCTGGCCCGCGATGCTGATGGCTGCGGGCGTCGACGTGCCGCGCGGCGTGTTCGCCCACGGCTGGCTGCTGGTCGGCGGCGAGAAGATGTCGAAGTCGAAGCTCACCGGCATCGCCCCGACCGAGATCACCGACGTGTTCGGATCGGACGCCTACCGGTTCTACTTCCTCTCGGCGATCGCGTTCGGGCAGGACGGATCCTTCTCGTGGGAGGACCTCTCGGCCCGCTACCAGGCCGAGCTCGCCAACGGCTTCGGCAACCTGGCGTCGCGCACGACGGCGATGATCGAGCGCTACTTCGAGGGTGTCGTGCCGCCGCCGGCCCAGTACCTCGAGGCCGACCTGCGGATCCAGAAGACGGTGGCGGATGCCGCGGCCGCCGCCGACGCCGCGATCGAGCGATTCCGCATCGACGAGGCGATCTCGTCGGTCTGGACGATCGTCGACGCGCTCAACCACTACATCACCGAGAACGAGCCGTGGGCGCTCGCGAAGGACGACGCCCAGCGGTCGCGGCTGGGGACGGTGCTGTACACGGCGGCGGAGGGCCTGCGGGCGCTCGCGGTGCTGCTGTCGCCGGTGATGCCGGAGTCGACCGAGAAGCTGTGGATCGCGCTCGGGGCCGCCGAGTCGCTCGGCCGCCTGCACGACCAACCGATCCGCGAGGCCGGCGCGTGGGGCGCTCTGAAGCCCGGCACGTCGGTGAACGGCCTGGCCCCGCTGTTCCCGCGCGTCGAGCAGCCGGTGTGACCCCGTCCCGGTGGATCGCGTCCCGCTTTCTCCCCTTCGTGTCCCACTTTCCGCCATTCCCGGGGCCGCCAGCGAGCGAAAGCGGGACACGGATGAGTGCGAGGAGAAGGCATGAGTGAACGGGCTGTACCGTACCCGGCCGGCGGTGCGGACCCATCGCAGTACGTCCGCGCCCGAACGCAGGATGGCAGGCGCGACGTGCGATGGCCCGAGCCGCCCGAGCCGCTCGCGGTGCCGGTGTACGACAACCACGCGCATCTCGAGATCGAGGACGGCGAGGTCGGACTCGCTCTCGACGAGCAGCTCGAGCGCGCCGGCGAGGTCGGCGTGATCGGCGTCGTGCAGGCCGGTGGTGACATCGACTCGAGCCGCTGGTCGGCGTGGGCTGCGGCATCCCACCCGCGTGTCCTGGCGGCGGTCGCGATCCACCCGAACGAGGCCCCGGCGTATGCCGCGACCGGGCGCCTCGACGAGGCGATCGCGGTCATCGACGAGCTGGCGGCCCAGCCTCGCGTGCGGGCGATCGGCGAGACCGGGCTGGACTTCTTCCGCACCGACGACGACGGCCGTCCGGCGCAGCTCGAGAGCTTCGAGGCGCACATCGCGCTGGCCAAGAAGCACGGCATCGCGATGCAGATCCACGACCGCGACGCGCACGACGCCGTGCTCGAGACCCTCGAGCGGGTGGGCGCGCCCGAGCGCACCGTGTTCCACTGCTTCTCGGGCGACGCCGAGATGGCGACGATCGCGGGCGAGCGCGGGTACTACCTGTCGTTCGCGGGCAACATCACGTTCAAGAACGCCCAGAACCTGCGCGACGCGCTCAAGGTGACGTCGCGCGAGCGCATTCTGGTCGAGACGGATGCCCCGTTCCTGACGCCGACGCCGCACCGCGGTCGCCCGAACGCGCCGTACCTGATCCCGGTGACCGTGCGCTTCATGGCCGCCGAGCTCGGCGTCGACCTCGACGAGCTGTGCGCGCAGCTCGCCGCGAACACGCTCGAGGTCTACGGCTCGTTCCAGGACTGAGCCGGCCGCCGTCGACCGAGCGCGGGCCGACACCTGCGCAGGACGTCAGCCGCCGATGCGGATTCCGACGCCTGCCGGCATCGAGAGGAGCACGTCCGCGAGGTCGCTCCAGAACCCGTGGCGCGCCGCCCGCGCGTCGAGCGGCTCGCGGTGTTCGTCCGTAGACGCGTGATCGTCTGCGCTGCGCAGTTCGTCGTACATCGGTCGGCCTTCCGTCGACGGGGTGGACCGGGGCGACCCACCCTCGACATGGCTACGATCGGCCACGGCGGGTTTCGACCGTTCCTGCGGGTTCCGTCTCCTCGTGCACTTTCTGCGCACGCGCTGTCGAATCGACGGGGTTCCGTTCGTAGCTGTCATGAGAGTCGCCGCAGCGACGCACCGGCCAGAGGAGGGCGAACCCGATGACGCGCGACGTCGACGCGGTGGTCACCCGCGTGCACCGTGAGGAGTGGGCGCGGATCATCGCGGGCCTGACCCGCCGCTACGGCGATCTCGACATCGCGGAGGAGTCGGCGGGGGAGGCGTTCGCGACCGCGGTCGAACGGTGGCCGCGCTACGGCGTGCCGCCGAACCCGGGGGCGTGGATCACCACGACCGCGCACCGCAAGGCGATCGACCGTCTGCGGCGCGAGGCCCGCCGCGACGAGCTGCAGCAGGAGGCGTTCATGCTGAGGGACGAGTCGCCCGCCGACCCGGTCGGCGCGGTCGAGGACGACCGGCTGCGGCTGGTGTTCACGTGCTGCCACCCCGCGTTGTCGATCGAGGCGCAGGTGGCGCTCACACTGCGCATCGTCGGCGGTCTCACCGTGGCCGAGATCGCGCACGCGTTCCTCGTGCAGGAGACGACGATGGGTCAGCGCATCAGCCGCGCGAAGGCGAAGATCCGGACCGCGCGCATCCCGTACCGCGTTCCCGAGCAGGAGGATCTGCCCGCCCGAGTCGACGGCGTGCTCGCCGTGCTGTACCTGATCTTCAACGAGGGGTACCTCGCCTCGGGCGCCGGCTCGGATCCGATCCGGCGCGATCTCACCGGGGAGGCGATCCGGCTCACGCGCCTCGTCCGCGACCTGCTGGCCGACGGATCTCCCGAGCGGGGCGAGACGACAGGGCTGCTGGCACTCATGCTGCTGACCGAGGCGCGCGCCGGGGCGCGGGTCTCGGGGGACGGCGAACTGGTGCGGCTCGACGAGCAGGATCGCGCGACGTGGGATCGTGCGCTGATCCGCGAAGGGCTCGCGCTCGTGGACGAGGGGGAGGATGCCGTCGCCCACGGCATCGGCAGGCTCGGTCGCTACGGGATGCTGGCCCGCATCAACGCCGTCCACGCCCGCGCGGCCCGTGCGCGGGACACGGAGTGGTCTCGGATCGTGGCGCTCTACGGGCTGCTCGAACGCGTCGATCCGAGCCCCGTCGTGACGCTCAACAAGGCGATCGCGGTGTCGGAGTTCGACTCGCCCGAGGTGGGCCTCGCCATGGTCGAGCGGCTCGGCGACGCACTCGGCGGGCACCACGCGTTCCACGCGGCCCGAGCCGAGCTGCTGCTCCGCGTCGGCCGCGTCGGCGATGCCCGCGCCGCATACGACCGCGCGATCGAGCTGGCGGGCAACACCGCCGAGGTCGCTCACCTGGCACGCCGTCGCGCCCGGCTCGCGGCATCCGTCTCGCACCATCCCGATCCACAAGGAGGACCATCGTGACTCAGCAGTACCTCGTGATCCACATGACCGACGCGTCCGGCTCGCAACTGGCGCAGGACGACGACCGGCGGATGCTGGAATCCTGGGCGAAGGAGGGCGAGGACGCCGGCCGGCTCGGCACGGGCGCACCGGTCGCGGGCGCCGAGCACGCGAAGTCCGTCGTCGTGCGAGACGGCAGCGTGCTCGTCACGGACGGGCCCTTCCCCGAGTTCAAAGAGTGGTTCGCCGGCTACGACCTCATCGAGGCGGATTCGATCGACGAGGCCGCGGCGTACATGGCGAAGCATCCCACCGCCGTGCTCGGGAGGATCCTGATCCTGCCCCTCGTCACGCTCCCGTGGGAGCACGACGCCTAGCGGTCGGGGGTCGAGCGGGCGGACCCCCGCGGCTTCAGTCGATCAGCGGGAACCCGCCGGCGCCCGGCTCGTCCTCGCGGCGGGTCTCCTCCGCTTCTTCGGCATCGAGCACCGGCTTGGCGGCCGCGATGTTCGAGATCGATCGCCACACCAGCGCGAGGGTGATCGCCGCCCCGGCGAACGCGAACCACCAGGGCGCCGTCAGTCCCCAGGTCTGCGCGAGGATGCCGCCGAGGAACTGGCCGATCACGAGTCCGCCGAAGACGCCCACCATGTTCACCGACGCGATGCGGCCCTGCAGCTGGAGCGGCACGAGGCGCTGACGGACGGTCGTCGAGATCGTGCCCCACACGAACGCGTACAGCCCGAATCCGAACATGAGGACGAAGGCGACCGCCGCCGACGTGGTGAACGCGAAGGCGAGGTGCATGAGCGCCTCGAGGGACAGACACACGCGCATGAGCGTCGCGAAGGAGATGTGACGCTCGAGCCAGCCGAAGCTCGCGATCGCGATCAAGCCGCCGATCGCCGACGCCGTCGTCAGCGCGCCGTACCCGACGGGACCCATATCGAGGTGCTCGGTCGCGTAGAGCACCAGCACGCTCCACGGCGCCGCCCACGTGACGTTGAAGGCGAGGATGATGATCACGAGCGTCCGCACCGGCGGGTTGCGGCGCAGCCAGCCGAGCCCCTCGCGGATCGCGTGGCTCTTGCTCCTGGGGGCTTCGGCATCGTGCCGCGGTATCGGCGTGCGGGCGATCCGCGAGATGAGGAGCACGGCGAGCGACACGCACAGCACCTGCAGCAGGAACGGCCAGAACGACCCCACAGCGAACAGGAACGCCCCGAGCGGGGGACCGGCGAGCTGGTTGCCGACGAGGTACCCGGCCTGCATGCGGGCGTTGCCGATGCCGAGATCGGTAGGACGCACGAGCATCGGCAGCAGCGTGCTCCCGGCCGAGTCGGCGAACACCTCGGCCGTGCCGTAGAGGAAGGCCGTGGCGAGCACGATCCACACGTTCGCGGTGCCCGTCACGAGGAACGCGACGAGTCCCAGCACGATCACTGCGCGGATGCCGTTCGCGAGCATGACCAGACGTCGCCGGTCGTGATGGTCGGCGACGGCCCCCGCGAGCAGCCCGAACAGCAGCCAGGGGAGGAACTGCATCATCGCGCCCGCGGCGACGAGAAGCGGCGACGACGTCATCGACGCGATGAGCAGCGGCGCCGCAGAAAGTGCGATTCCGTCGCCGAGGTTGCTGGTCCACGACGAGGCGAGCAGCCACCGGAAGTCCGTTCCGAGCCGGCGGGGTGCGATCAGTTCGCCGAGCGAGGGCATCCCGCCATCCTATGAGCAGACGGCGACGCCGGCGTCGCCGTGTCAGGCCGTCGGCGCGGCGGCCTTGCGCACGAAGAGGGTCTCGGTCTGCTCGATGTCCATGCCCTTGGTCTCGGGCACGCGCCACGCGACGTACACGAACGAGAGCGCCGCGAACACGGCGTACATGCCGTAGGTGAGCGGCAGCGACCACGCCGACATCGCGGGGAACGAGATCGTGATGAGGAAGTTCGCGATCCACTGCGCGCCGGCGGCGACGCCGAGCGCCTTGCCGCGGATGCGGCTCGGGAAGATCTCACCGAGCAGCACCCACACCAGCGGCCCCCACGACGCGCCGAAGCCGACGACGAACACGTTGGCGGCCACGAGCGCGATCGGACCCCACGGGGCGCCGAGCGACACGGCGCCCTCGGCATCCGTCGTCGCGAACACGAACGACAGCGCCATGAGGCCGAGCGACAGCGTCATCAGCACCGAGCCCGTCAGGAGGATCGGCTTCCGCCCGACGCGGTCGACGAGGAAGATCGCGACGAGCGTCACGAGCACGTTCGTGACCGACGTCAGCACGCTGATGGTGAACGAGTTGCTCTCGTCGAATCCGACGGACTGCCACAGGCTCGTGGAGTAGTAGAAGATCACGTTGATGCCGACGAACTGCTGGAACACCGACAGGATGATGCCGACCCACACGATGCGCTGCAGGCCGAGCACCGGGCCGCGGATCGAGACGCCCGCGTTGCGGCGGTCGGTCTCGATCGTGGTCTGGAGGTCGCGGATCGTGTGATCGAGGTCTGCGGGCGGCACGAGCCGCGCGAAGATCTCGCGGGCCTCGTCGATGCGGCCCTTCGCGATCAGGTAGCGCGGCGACTCGGGAACGGTGAACGACAGGATGCCGTAGACCGCGGACGGCACGACGCCGACGATGAACATCCACCGCCAGGCCTCGAGCCCGAGCCACAGCACGTTGTCGGCGCTGCCGGCCGTGTTCGCGAGCAGGGCGTCCGACAGCAGCGCCGAGAAGATGCCGATCGTGATCGCGAGCTGCTGCAGCGATGCGAGACCGCCGCGGATCTGTCGCGGCGCGATCTCGGCGATGTAGGCGGGCGCGACGACCGAGGCGATGCCGATGCCGAGGCCGCCGATGACGCGCCACGCGGCGAGGTCCCACGCGGCGAACGCGAGGCCCGAGCCGAGCGAGCTGACGAAGAACATGACGGCGCCGAGGAACATCACCCGCAGGCGGCCCCAGCGGTCCGAGAGGTTGCCGGCGATCACGGCGCCGACGGCGCACCCGAGCAGCGCGATCGCGACGACGAACCCGGTGATGACCTCGTTGAGCGCGAAGTCCTTCGAGATCGAGTCGACGGCGCCGTTGATCACCGACGAGTCGAAGCCGAAGAGGAAGCCGCCGACCGCGGCGGCGACCGAGAGGCCGATCGCGCGACGCCCGTAGGTGCTGCGCAGCGAGAAGGCGTCGGCGGGGATCGAGCCGGTCGTGTTCATGACGGTCACGCTAGCGGGCGTGCGGCGCGCGAGCGAGGGTCGTCGCCCGCGCGTCGGTACAGTGAACCCATGCCCGTGACACTCCTCGGCGCGGCCGAGATCCGCGCGCTGGCCGCCGAACTGGATGTCACGCCGACGAAGAAGCTGGGCCAGAACTTCGTCGTCGACGCGAACACCGTCCGCAAGATCGTGCATGTCGCCGAAGTCGCCCGGGGTGACCGCGTGGTGGAGGTCGGGCCGGGTCTCGGGTCCCTGACCCTCGCCATCCTCGAGGCCGGGGCATCCGTGACCGCCGTCGAGATCGACCACCGCCTCGCCGAGCGCCTGCCCGCCACGGCGGCCGCGCACGGCGTCGCCGATGGAGCGCTGACGGTGGTCGACGCCGACGCGCTGCGGATCACCGAGCTTCCCGGCGATCCGGCGGTGCTCGTCGCGAATCTGCCGTACAACGTCAGCGTGCCGGTGCTGCTGCACTTCCTGGAGACGTTCCCCTCGCTCGAGCGCGGCGTCGTCATGGTGCAGGCCGAGGTCGGGGAGCGGCTCGCCGCACCACCCGGGTCGAAGGTCTACGGCGCGCCGAGCGTCAAGGCGGCGTGGTACGGCCCGTGGCGCCTGGCGGGCACTGTGTCGCGTCAGGTGTTCTGGCCCGTCCCGAACGTCGACAGCGTGCTGGTGGGGTTCCGCCGCGACCCCGAGCCGCGCGGCGACGAGACGCTCCGCCGGCGGACGTTCCAGATCGTGGATGCCGCGTTCCAGCAGCGGCGCAAGATGCTCCGGCAGGCGCTGGCCGCGGTGCTCGGCGGCACGGCCGCCGAGGCATCCGTCATCCTCGAGCGTGCCGGCGTGGCCCCCACGGCCCGCGGCGAAGAGCTCTCGATCGACGACTTCGTGCGGATCGCGCGCGCGGCGTGACGCCGCGGCTTCATCTCCCGTTCACCGTGTTGCCAGGGTCGATGCGCGTCAGCGGGATAGCCTGCCGACAGATCCCGGCATGCGAGACGAGGAAGACGACACGATGCGCAGCGCGGAGTACCCCGCACCCGATCGGGTGCTGCTGCACCTGAGCGACACCCACCTGCGGGCCGAGGGTTCGCGGCTGTTCGACCTGGTCGACGGTGCGGACAGGCTCGCCCGCGCTCTTGAAGCGATCACGGACAGCGGCATCCATCCCGACGCGATCGTGTTCACGGGCGATCTCGCCGATCTGGGCGAGGCGGATGCGTATGCCGACCTGCGCTCGCTCGTCGAGCCGATCGCGGCGGGGCTGGGAGCGCCCGTGGTGTGGGTCATGGGAAACCACGACGACCGCGCCGCATTCCGAACGGTTCTGCTCGACGAGCCGGCGGACGCACGACCGGTCGACCGTGTGGACGAGTTCGACGGGCTGCGGCTGGTGACGCTCGACTCGACGGTGCCGGGTGCGCATCACGGGGAGGTCTCTGACGAGCAGCTGAGCTGGCTCGCCGACACCCTCGCGACACCGGCCCCCCTCGGCACGATCCTCGCCATGCACCACCCGCCCGTGCCGAGCGTGCTGCCCCTCGCAGCCAGCGTGGAGCTGCGCGATCAGGCTCGCCTCGCGCGCGTGCTGCGCGGCACCGACGTGCGCGCCATCATCGCCGGGCACCTGCACTACTCCACGTTCGCGACGTTCGCCGGCCTCCCGGTGTCCGTCGCATCGTCCACGTGCTACGCGCAGGATCTCACGGTGCCGACGGGGGGAACCCGCCCGCAGGACGGCGCCCAGGCGTTCAACCTCGTGCACGTGTACGACGACACGGTCGTGCACTCGGTCGTTCCGGTCGAGGTGCCGCGCACGCTCGAGCACATCGATGCCGTCGAGGCGCGCAGGCGCCTGATCGCCGCCGGTGTGCGACCTCTCAGCGCGACCCGGCGGGACGAGCGCTCGGATGCGCCGACCGAGCCGATAGCTCTGATTCGCTGAGGGCGTTCTCGTCAGGGCGCTCCCATGGTGCGCGTACTGGGAACATGCGCTCGAGGAGCCCGCGGATCGCACGCACGCGGATCTGCTCCGGCACCTCGGTCTCTCCGCCGTCGTTGAGGCAGAACATGTCGATGTCGGTGCGTTCGGCGAGGCGATCCATACGAGGCAGCGAGGCGGCCAGCGTCGTCTGGATGTACCGCACGCGGGGTCGCCGTGTGCTCACCGCGCGGCCGGTCATCAGGGCGTAGTAGTGGTACAGGCTGTTGGTGACCGAGATGTCGGTCGCGGAGCGGAACCGCGACGCCGCTGTGCGGGCGAAATCCGCGGGGAACTGCCGCTCCAGCTCGGCCATGACGCTCTTGCGCAGCGGCGCCGCGCAGTGCTCGAGATCGCGCACGATGGTGCGCCCGAAACGCTCACGCAACAGTGCGCGGTTCACCCGCAGACCGTTGTCGTGGCCGCTGCGGTGGGGTGCGGGGGCCCCCGCGCCGATGCGCACCTCGCACTCGACGAACTTCGTGACGCCGGCAGGTGTGAAGAACAGCTCCGGCTCGAGCAGCCGCCCGAAGAACATGTCGTCGTTCGAGTACAGGAAGTGCTCGGCGAGCCCGGGGATGCGGTGCAGCTGCGCCTCGACGGCGTGCGAGTTGTGGGTGGGCAGCGAGGAGGGGTCGGCGAAGAACTCCTCGCTGCGGACGATCGTGACACGCGGATGGTCGAGCAGCCATGCCGGCGCCGGGGAGTCGGTCGCGATGAAGATGCGACGCACCCACGGCGCGTACATGTGCACGCTTCGCAGCGCATAGCGGAGTTCGTCGACGTGGCGGTAACGCGCCGGAGCATCATCACCCTCGCCGACGACGTACTCCGCCATGCGAGCGGCGCGCTGCCGCTGGAAGTCGCTGGACGAGCCGTCGACCCACGAGAACACCATGTCGACGTCCTCGGTGAACTCGCTCGGCTGCGGGTCGAACATGCCGGCGATCGTGCGCCACACCCTGCCGTACCGCTCGACCGTGGTGTACGACAGATCTGCGCGCGGCGTCATCCGTCGTGTGAGGGCGTTGTCGCTCGGCGCCTCGACGATCTCGCCCTGCAGTCGCCAGAACTCCACGCGTGCTCCCAGCGACGATCCGTAGCGCAACGCTCCGTTGCGCGTGATCCTCGGCCGGTACACGCGCACCGCGGACGGCTCGGCGCCCGGGACGGCTGCCGTGCTGGCGAGTGCCGGCGGGCGGCCCTTCGCCTTGACGTACACCGGCTCGCGGTCGCACAACGCGCCGATCGCGGCGAAGGCGGCGTCGCGCGCGGCCACATCCACGACGAGGGCCGGCACGACCCGGTCGTGACGGATCAGCGTGACCTCGATGCCGGCGTCTTCGATGGCCGAGGCGACGAGGAGGAGATCGTCGATGCGGGCCTGCTGGGGAGTCACCGTGTCATGGATCACGTGCAGCGCTCCGTGATCCAGGACCACATCGCGGCGATCGAGCAGTTCCGACCACGGGTCAGGCTGCGACGGGACGACCGACAGAGAGGGCATCGAAACCTCCTTCACGACGAGGATGGGCAGTCCGGCGGGGGATGCCGGCGAGAAACGGGGCGCGGGAGCTCCGCGACGACCGGCCGGAGATCCGGACAACCGGTGTGGTCATACTAAGCACCTTCTATGACCAGGAGATTTCGGGGCGGGGGTCTTCCCAAGCCGGGCCTCGATGGTGTAGCGCTTCTGTTTCGGCCGCGGTGACCTGCGCTCCGCGCGCGACGTCGCTAGCCTGGACCGGTGACCGACCCGCAGCGCTACCGTTCCCGTGGTGGAGACCTCCACCGTCCCTACACCGCCTCTGACGACCGCTACGTCGGCTCCGACTTCCGCCGCGTGGGCACGTCGGGCCTGACCCTGCCGCCCGTGTCGCTCGGGCTGTGGTGGAACTTCGGCGACAACATCCCCTTCGAAAACCAGCGGGCGCTGCTGCGTCACGCGTTCGACAAGGGCATCACCCACTTCGACCTCGCGAACAACTACGGTCCGCCCTACGGCAGTGCCGAGACCAACTTCGGCCGCATGATGCGCGAGGACTTCGCCCCATACCGCGACGAGCTCATCCTGTCGTCCAAGGCCGGCTACGACATGTGGGAGGGTCCGTACGGCAACGGCGGCTCGCGCAAGTACCTGATCGCCAGCGCAGAGCAGTCGCTGAAGCGCATGAGCGTCGACTACGTCGACATCTTCTACTCGCACCGCGTCGACCCCGACGTGCCGGTCGAGGAGACGGTCGGCGCGCTGGACACGCTGGTGCGGCAGGGCAAGGCGCTCTACGTCGGCATCTCGTCGTACAGCGCCGAGCGCACGGCGGTCGCGGCATCCGTCGCCCGCTCGCTCGGCACGCCGCTCGTGATCCACCAGCCGGCGTACTCGATCCTCAACCGCTGGGTCGAGGACGGGCTGACGGGCGTGCTCAAGCAGGAGGGCATGGGCGCCATCGCCTTCACGCCTCTCGCGCAGGGCCTGCTGACCGACAAGTACCTCGGCGGCGGTCCCGCCGAGCGCGCGCAGCAGCGCGGATCGCTGCCGAACGGCACGCTGTCGGAGCAGGGACTGGCGACGCTGCGGGGCCTCGACGTCATCGCCAAGGAACGCGGTCAGTCGCTCGCGCAGATGGCGATCCAGTGGGTGCTGCGCGATCCGGTGGTCGCGTCGGCGCTCATCGGCGCGTCGCGGCCGGAGCAGCTCGACGAGAACCTCCGCGCCCTCGAGGGCCCTGCGTTCTCGACCGAGGAGCTCGAGCGCATCGACGCACTGTCGGACGGCATCGACGTCGATCTCTGGGCGGAATCGGCGAAGCGGTGAGCCAGGCTCTCGCCGCCGAGACGGTCCGTGTGCGGGCCCCCGGCAAGCTCAACCTCTTCTTCGAGGTCGGCGGCGTGCAGCAGGACGGGTACCACGACGTCGCGTCGGCATACCAGGCGGTGTCGCTCTACGAGGACGTGTGGGCCACGCCCTCCGACGAGTTCACCGTGGCGATCTCGGGCACGGTCGATGTGTCGGAGGTGCCCGCCGACGATCGCAATCTCGCGGTGCGGGCGGCGCGGCTCCTCGCGCAGCGCATCGGGTACGAGGGGGGCGTGCACCTCGACATCGTCAAGCACGTCCCGGTCGCAGGCGGCATGGGCGGCGGGTCGGCGGATGCCGCAGCCGCTCTCGTCGCGTGCGACGCGCTGTGGGGGGCCGAGCTGGGAGGGGCCGAGCTGCACAAGCTCGCGGCTCGGCTGGGCGCCGACGTGCCCTTCGCCCTCATGGGCGGCACGGCTGTCGGGACCGGCCGCGGCGACCAGCTCAGCCCGGCGCTGGCGAAGGGGCGCTTCGACTGGGTCGTCGTCCCGTCGAACGAGGGTCTGTCGACGCCCGAGGTGTACGCGCACCTCGACGCGCTCCGTGCGCGCCCCGACATCGCGGTGGTGCCCGGCACACCCGATGTCGATCCCGCGGTGCTGCACGCTCTGCGCGCCGGCGACCCGGTGGCCCTCGCCGAGCACACCCGCAACGACCTGCAGATCGCAGCGCTGTCGCTGCGACCCGAGCTGCGAGAGACCCTCGAGCTCGGCGAGAGTGCCGGAGCCCTCGCGGGCATGGTGTCGGGGTCTGGCCCTACGCTGGCTTTCCTGGCCGCCGACGCCGAGTCGGCGCTCGAACTTCAGATCACGCTGTCGGCCGCCGGGTACGAGGCGCTCCACGTGCACGGCCCGGTCGCCGGTGCGCGCGTGGTGCCCGCCTGACCGGTCGCCCCACGCCCTGCCGAGACAGTACGCACGAAGGAGAACGACGCGATGAGCACGCCCGAGACCACGGTTGAGAAGACCGTCCTGACGACGGCCGGTGAGGCCGAACGCGCCGCGTTCCGCGCCGGACCGGTCGACGAGCAGTCGCGGGAGCGGCTCGCCTCGGGCGGCCTGGACTACCGCCGCGTCGAGGTCGACGGCGACGCGTTCCCTTCGTGGCTCCAGGTCGTCGCGCGCGGCTTCCAGGACGGCGAGCGCAGCGCCGAGCAGGTCACGGCGTCGCAGGAGCGGAGCGGCTACCGCCGGGTGACCGGCGTCTACGATGCGGTCTCGCCGGTACCCGAGGCTCCGGTCGCAACCATCGCATCGTGGCTCGGCGAGCTGACGGTGCCCGGCGACGCGACGATCCCGTCGTGCGCGATCTCGGCCGTGACGGTCGCACCGACGCACCGGCGTCGCGGCATCGCGCGGGCGATGCTGGAGGGCGAGCTGCGCGCCGCCGACGCCGCGGGCATCCCGATGGCGATGCTGACCGTGAGCGAGTCGACGCTGTACGGCCGCTACGGGTTCGCCCCGGCCGCCCCGGCGGCTTCGTGGCGCATCGAGACCAAGCGCGCGCAGTGGATCGGCCCGCGTCCGGACGGCCGCGTCGATTTCGTGCCGCGCGAACGGCTGCGCGAGCTGCTGCCCGTCGTGCACGAGCGGGTGCGCATGCGCGTGCCCGGTGAGATCGACGTGCCTGCCGGTCACTGGGACAATATCGCCGGCACGCGTCCCGACGCCGAGAAGGCCGGAGACAAGCGCGCGGTGCAGTACGCCGACGCCTCGGGCGAGGTGCGCGGTCTCGCGGTGTACGCGGTGCGCGAGAACCACGACGACTTCACCAAGGCGACGGTCACCGTGCACTACCTCGTCGCCGAGACCGACGACGCGTACGCGGCCCTGTGGCGCTTCCTGCTCGAGCTCGACCTCGTGGCCGAGGTGCACGCGGGCGAGCTGTCGGTCGACGAGCCGCTGCTGTGGATGATCGCCGACCAGCGCGCGGCGACCGTGACCGTCCGCGATCACCAGTACGTGCGGATCCTCGACGTCCCGGCGGCGCTCGAGGCGCGCCGGTACGCGACGCCCGGTCGCCTCGTGCTCGACGTGGCCGACCCGCTCGGCATCGCCGAGGGCCGCTACCTGCTCGACGTCGCAGCCGACGGGTCGGCGGGGGTGACTCGGGTCACGGGCGGCGCGCCGGACGGCGCCGTCCAGGTGGCGCTCGGCATCACCGAGCTCTCGGCGGCCTACCTGGGTGGCGTGTCCCTCGCGACTCTCGCCGCCGCCGGTCGCGCGACGACGACGGATGCGTCGACCGCCGCCCGCATCCTGTCGTGGCACGTCGCGCCCCGCCTGAGCATCTGGTACTGACCCGCCGGCTGCTGCCCGCTCCTGCTCGCCCGGATGCGAAAACACCAGTCCGTCGCCCGACACGCCGGGCCTCGGCATCCGTCGTCGGCGTGTCGCGGTGGTCGGCTGGTGTTTTCGCAGCTGTCGAGGGCGAGCGGCGGCACGGCGGAGGATGCGATGCGCCTAGCCTTGAGGGGACATGGCACATCTGCTCGGGGCTGAAGCCCTGCACCTGGAGTTCCCGACGAAGGTCGTCTTCGACCGCGTCTCGCTCGGAATCGACGAGGGCGACCGCATCGGCGTCGTCGGCCGCAACGGCGATGGCAAGTCGAGCCTGCTCGCGATGCTCGCGGGCCGGCTCGAGCCCGACTCCGGGCGGGTCACGGTGCGCGGAGGCGTCCTCGTCGGCGTGCTCGACCAGGCTGACACCCTCGACGATCGGCTGACCATCGCCGAGGCCGTGGTCGGAGACCGCCCCGCGCACGATTGGGCCGGCGACGCCCGCACGCGCGACGTGATCGCGGGGCTTCTCGGCGACCTCGACTGGGACGGACCGGTCACGGGGCTCTCGGGCGGGCAGCGCCGCCGCGTGGCCCTCGCCGCGCTCCTCGTCGGCGACCACGACGTGATCTTCCTCGACGAGCCGACCAACCACCTCGACGTCGAGGCGATCGCGTGGCTCGCCGACCACATCAAGCGGCGCTGGCCCGCGAACCAGGGCGGGCTCCTCGTCGTGACGCACGACCGTTGGTTCCTCGACGAGGTCTGCACGGCGACCTGGGAGGTGCACGACCGCATCGTCGAGCCGTTCGAAGGCGGCTACGCGGCGTACATCCTGCAGCGGGTCGAGCGCGACCGGCAGGCCGCGGCGATCGAGGCCCGCCGCCAGAACCTCGCCCGCAAGGAGCTCGCGTGGCTGCGCCGCGGCGCACCGGCGCGCACGTCGAAGCCGAAGTTCCGCATCGACGCCGCGAACGCGCTCATTTCGGACGTCCCCGAGATCCGCGACAAGACCGAGCTGCAGTCACTCGCCGTCTCGCGGCTCGGGAAGGACGTCGTCGACCTCCTCGACGCGTCCGTCGCGTACGACGGCCGCGAGGTGCTGCATCCGGTCGAGTGGCGCATCGCGCCGGGGGAGCGCACCGGAATCCTCGGCGTCAACGGCGTGGGCAAGTCCACGCTCCTCGGGCTCGTCTCGGGCGACGTCGAGCCGACCTCGGGTCGCGTCAAGCGCGGCAAGACGGTCAAGGTCGCGACGCTGTCGCAGCGTCTCGACGAGCTCGAGGACCACCTCGACGACCCGGTGCGCGTCGTCATCTCGCGTCTGCGCACGACGTACACGTTCGGCGCGGGCACCAAGGCCCAGGAGCTCACACCCGGCCAGCTGCTCGAGCGGATGGGGTTTCAGAGCGCCCAGCTGTCGACGCCGGTGAAGGACCTCTCGGGCGGGCAGAAGCGGCGCCTGCAGCTGTTGCTGATCCTGCTCGAACAGCCCAACGTGCTGATCCTCGACGAGCCGACCAACGACCTCGACACCGACATGCTCGCCGCGATCGAGGACCTCCTCGACTCATGGCCGGGCACGCTCCTCGTGGTCTCGCACGACCGCTACTTCATCGAGCGCGTCACCGACCAGCAGTACGCGATCCTCAGCGGCCATCTGCGCCATCTCCCCGGCGGCGTCGACGAGTACCTGCGCCTGCGCGAGCGCGAGCGGTCGGCTCACGAGACCACGAAGGCTCAGGATGCCGCTGCTGCGGCATCCGTCCTGCCGGCGTCGTCGCTGACCGGCGCCGACCTGCGCGCGGCGCAGAAGGAGGTCACGGCGCTCGAGCGGCGCCTCGAGAAGCTCGAGGCCCAGATCGCCGCGGCGCGCACCGCGCTCGCCGACCACGACCAGTCCGACTACGTCGGCCTCGGCGCCGAGATGGCGAGGATCGCCGAGCTCGAGAGGGAGCGCGACGCGGTCGAGGAGCGCTGGTTCGAGCTCACCGAGCAGCTCGGCTGATCGGTCGCCCGCTCACGCGGTGGTGTCGAACCCGAGGCTGAGCTTGCGCAGGAGGCCTGCGAGGCGCTCGCGGTCGCTGCGCGACAGCGCGTCGAGCAGCAGGGCCTCGGCGTCGACGAGGCGCGTGATCGCGGCATCCACGCGGATCCTCCCCTCGTCGGTGAGGGTCACCAGGATGCTGCGGCCGTCGCCGGGATCGGCTTCGCGGCGCACGAGCCGGCGGCCGACCAGCCGGTCGATGCGGTTGGTCATGGTGCCGCTCGAGACCAGCGTCTGCTGCAGCAGCTGCTTGGGACTCAGCTGAAAGGGCTCGCCCGCGCGGCGCAGCGCCGACAGCACGTCCCACTCCCACGGCTCTAGGTCGCTGCGGCGGAAGGCGTCGCGACGCGCCCGGTCGAGGTGGCGCGACAGGCGGTCGACGCGCGAGAGCACGCCCAGCGGCGAGAAGTCGAGGTCGGGGCGCTGGCTCGTCCAGGCCTCCACGATGCGGTCCACCTCGTCGCCCTGGGCGCTCATCGACCGTGCCGTCATCCCCCCATTATGGTTCTGGCAGACTTGACGGGCGGCTTCCGGGTCTCCGGACGGCCGCGGTCCGCCGTGGTGTAATGGCAGCACGACAGCCTTTGGAGCTGTGAGGTCTAGGTTCGAGTCCTGGCGGCGGAGCATGACCGAGACCTCCTCATCCCGTCTGGCCGTCATCGTCCTCGCGGCAGGCCAGGGCACCCGCATGAAGTCGCGGCTCCCCAAGGTGCTGCACCCGATCGGCGGCCGACCGCTCGTGGGCCACGTGCTCGACACCGCGCTGGCCCTGGAGCCCGAGCGGGTCGTGGTGGTCGTGCGCCACGAACGCGACCTCGTGGCGGGTGCCGTGACGGAGGCCGCACCCGGCGTAGTCGTCGTCGACCAGGACGAGATCCCCGGCACAGGCCGCGCCGTCGAGGTCGCGCTCGACTCGCTCGACGCCGGATTCGAGGGGGACGTCCTGGTGCTCAGCGGCGATGTGCCGCTGCTCGAGGCCGACACGCTCGCGGCGCTGCTGCGCACCCACCGCGACGCCGCCGTCGCCGCGACGGTGCTGAGCGCCACCCTCGACGACGCCACGGGCTACGGCCGCGTCATCCGCGATGCCGACGGCACGGTGTCGCGCATCGTCGAGCAGAAGGATGCCACCGAGGACGAGGCATCCGTCACCGAGATCAACGCCGGGGTGTACGTCTTCCAGGCGCCCGCGCTGCGCGCGCACCTCGCGCTCGTAGGCACCGCGAACGCGCAGGGTGAGAAGTACCTCACCGACGTGGTGGCGCTGCTGCGCGCGTCGCGGCTCGCCGTGGCTGCTTCGCCGGCTCCGGATGCCGCAGCAGCCCTGGGCGTCAACGATCGCGTGCAGCTGGCGGAGGCGGCGCGACTGCTGAACGGGCGCACCGTGCGCCGCTGGCAGCTGGAGGGCGTGAGCATCCAGGACCCCGCGACGACGTGGATCGACGTGCGGGCGACGCTCGCACCCGACGTGACCGTGCTGCCGAACACCCACATCCTCGGGGCGACGACCATCGCCGAGGGCGCGACGGTCGGCCCCGACACGACTCTGGTCGACTGCGAGATCGGCGCGGACGCCGTGGTGCGGCGCACCGACGGGACCCTCGCGGTGATCGGCGTCGGCGCTTCGGTCGGCCCGTTCGCGTACCTGCGCCCCGGCACCTACCTCGGCGCGGACGGCAAGATCGGCACGTTCGTCGAGGTCAAGAACTCCACGATCGGCGAGCGCAGCAAGGTGCCGCACCTCTCGTACATCGGCGACACCACGATCGGCACCGGCGTCAACCTCGGCGCGGGGGCGATCACCGCCAACTACGACGACATCGCAAAGCACCGCACAGAGATCGGCGACGAGGTGCACACCGGCTCGCACAACGTCTTCGTCGCGCCCGTTAGGCTGGGGAACGGCGCGAAGACGGGAGCGGGGGCGGTCATCCGCAAGGATGTGCCCGCCGGCGCACTCGCTCTCAGCGTGGCCCCTCAGCGCAACGTCGAGGGGTGGGTCGAGAAGAACAGACCGGGTACGGGCGCTGCGGACCTCGCGGCGAAGGCTCGGTCCGCACAGAAGGCGGACGATGGGGCGCAAGAAGAAGACCGTTGAGCTCGACCGCGCGAACGACATCGCCCCCGGGCTCGTCGCCAAGACGAAGAAGCGCCTCGTCATCGCGCGAGGGAGCTCGCATCCCGAACTGGCTACCGAGGTCGCCGCGCAGCTGAGCACCGAGCTCGTGCCCACCGAGTACCGCACGTTCGCGTCGGGCGAGATCCTCACCCGGTTCGAGGTGTCGATCCGCGGCTGCGACCTCTTCCTCATCCAGAGCTTCGGACCGCCGGTCAACGAGTGGATGATGGAGACCCTCATCATGCTCGACGCGGCCAAGCGGGCGTCGGCGAAGCGCATCACCGTCGTCGCGCCGTACTTCCCGTACTCGCGGCAGGACAAGAAGGGCCGCGGTCGCGAGCCGATCAGCGCGCGCCTGGTCGCCGATCTGTTCAAGACCGCCGGCGCCGACCGGGTCATGAGCGTCGATCTTCACGCCGCGCAGATCCAGGGCTTCTTCGACGGCCCCGTCGACCACCTGTTCGCCAAGCCGGTGCTGCTGGAGTACTTCGAGCGCACGCTGAGCGCCGAGGACCGTGAGCGCCTCACGGTCGTCTCGCCCGACACCGGGCGCGTGCGCGTCGCCGATACGTGGTCGGACAGCCTGGGCGCGCCGCTCGCGATCATCCACAAGCGCCGCGACCCGAACGTCGCCAACCAGGTGACCGTGAACGAGATCGTCGGCGCCGTCGACGGCCGTGTCTGTCTTCTCGTCGACGACATGATCGACACCGGCGGCACGATCGTGAAGGCCGCCGAGGCGCTCAAGGCCAACGGCGCTGTCAAGGTGATCGTCGCCGCGACCCACGCGATCTTCAGCGATCCCGCTGCGCAACGCCTGCAGAGCGAGGCGATCGACGAGGTCGTCGTGACCGACACCATCCCGATCCCCGACGAGAAGCGCTTCCCGACGCTGACGATCCTGCCCATCGCGCCGCTGCTCGCGCGCGCGATCCACGAGGTGTTCGAAGACGGCTCGGTCACGAGCATGTTCGACGGGGCCGCCTGACGACCAGAAGACGGCGGGGACCACGCCGCGGCGGACGGGGACGGAGAGCGCATGACGCAGCCGCTGACAGAGGCCCGGCTCACCGTCGCCCGCCCATGGGCGCTCCCCGCGGACGACGTGCTCGCGCAGCTGGACGCCGACGCGTCAGGGCTCACGCGGGATGACGCGGCGCGTCGCCTCGACCTCGCGGGTCCGAACCGGCTCCCCGAGCCGGTGCGGAAACCCGCGATCCTGCGCTTCCTCGCGCACTTCAACGACACCCTGATCTACATCCTCCTGGGCGCTGCCGTCATCAAGGCCCTGATGGGGGACTGGCTCGACTTCTGGGTGATCATGGTCGTCGCGATCATCAACGCCGTCGTCGGGTTCATCCAGGAGGGCCGCGCCGAGAAGGCGCTCGCCGGGATCCGCGGGATGCTGTCGTCCGAGGCGAGCGCGCGGCGCGACGGCGGCTGGGTCACGGTGCCGGCAGCGGATCTGGTGCCCGGGGACGTGGTGCGCCTCATGCCCGGCGACAAGGTGCCGGCCGACCTGCGGCTGCTGCAGGCGTACCAGCTGCGCATCGACGAGGCGGCGCTGACGGGCGAGTCGGTGCCCTCGTCCAAGTCGACGGATCCCGTGGACCCCGACGCGGGCGTCGGCGATCGCCGTCCGATGGCCTTCTCGGGCACGATCGTAAGCGCCGGCCAGGGCCGGGGAGTCGTGACCGCGACCGGAGCCTCGACCGAGATCGGCCGCATCCAGAGTCTCGCCGACGAGGCGGGGACGCTCGCTACGCCGCTCACACGCCAGCTCGACGGCTTCGGCCGGATCCTGACCGTCGTGATTCTGGGGATGGCCGCGATCATGCTCATGATCGGGCGCTTCCTGCACGGGATGCCGTTCGACGAGCTGGTCTCGGCCGCCATCGGCTTCGCGGTCGCGGCGATCCCCGAGGGTCTTCCGGCGCTCGTCACGATCACGCTCGCGATCGGCGTGCAGCAGATGGCTCGCCACAACGCCATCACGCGCAAGCTGCCGGCCGTCGAGGCGCTCGGATCGGTGACGACGGTGTGCTCCGACAAGACCGGCACGCTCACGAAGAACGAGATGACCGTGCGGCGCATCGTCACGCCGGTCGGCGAGTACGACGTCACCGGCCTCGGCTACGTGCCCGAGGGCAGGATCGTCCCCGTCGACGGCGGCGACGCGCGCGGCGGGGATCTCGCCGCGATCCTCGCGGTGGCGACGCTGTGCAACGACGCGCACATCGTCCGCGGGGACGACGGAGCATGGAGCCTCGTGGGGGAGCCCACCGAGGGTGCGCTGAAAGTCGCGGCGATGAAGGGCGGGGTCGCCGGCACCGGGAGCCGCCGAGTCGCGGTGATCCCCTTCGACTCGGCGAACAAGCTGATGGCCACGCTCAACGAGGGGTCGACGGGCTCTCGCGGGCTGCTGGTGAAGGGCGCACCCGACCGGCTCCTCGAGCGATCGCTCACGCAGCGCGGTGCGAACGGGGCGGAGCCGCTCGACCTCGCGCGCTGGGACGCCGCGATCGCCGAGCTCAGCGCGCAGGGACTTCGCGTGCTCGCGGCCGCACGCAAGCCGGTGCGCGCCGACACCGAGTCGTTCGCGCTCGACGAGCTGGTCGACCTCGAGTTCCTCGGGGTATGGGGCATCGTCGATCCGCCCCGCCCCGAGGCCGTCCAGGCGATCGCGGACTGTCACACCGCCGGCATCCGCGTGAAGATGATCACGGGCGACCACGCCGGCACGGCGCTCGCGATCGCCCACGAGATGGGGCTGGCCGGCGCCGATGCCGAGGTGCTCACCGGCGTCGAGCTCGAGGCGCTCACGCAGGAGCAGCTCAAGGCGGTCGTGCGCGACGTCGACGTGTACGCGCGGACGAGTCCCGAGCACAAGATCCGCATCGTCCGAGCGCTGCAGTCCCACGGCGAGGTCGTCGCGATGACCGGGGACGGCGTGAACGACGCTCCTGCGCTCACGCGCGCCGACGTCGGCATCGCGATGGGCATCAAGGGCACCGAGGCGACCAAGGAGGCCGCCGAGTTCGTCCTCGCCGACGACAACTTCGCCACGATCCGCGATGCGATCGCCGAGGGCCGTCGCATCTACGACAACCTGCGCAAGTCGATCGTGTTCCTGCTGCCCACCAACGGCGCCCAGTCCCTCGTGATCCTCGTGGCCGTCGTCTTCGGGCTGGCGCTGCCGCTGACGAGCGTGCAGGTGCTGTGGGTCAACATGGTGACCGCGGTCACGCTCTCGCTCGCTCTGGCGTACGAGCCGGCCGAGCGCGGCATCATGCGCCGCCCGCCGCGACCGACCGGCGGACCCATCATCGACGGCCGCGAGCTCGGCTTCATCCTCGTGGTGTCGATCCTGATCGGCGGTGCGGCGATGGGCGTCTTCTACGGCGTCGCGGCGGCCGGCGCCGACATCGAGGTCGCGCGGACCGAGGCGGTCCTGATGCTGGCGTTCGGTCAGCTCGCGTATCTGTTCAACTGCCGCTTCCTGTCGCGTTCGAGCTTCACCGTCGACGTGCTGCGCGGCAATCGCGCCGTGTGGTGGTCGGCCGGCGCCTTGATCGTGCTGCAGCTGATCTACACATACGTGCCGTTCATGAACGTGCTCTTCGAGTCGCGGCCGCTCGACGCGGCATCGTGGATCCTGCCGCTCGCGGTGTCGGTCGTCGTCTTCCTCGCCGTCGAGGCGCTCAAAGCGGTGCTGCGTGCGCGGGGATCGAGGTCGCAGTCGACGGACACGCTCAAAGGCATCTCATAGGCGTGCTTGCGACCATGAGGTACGACGCATCGCGCCGCCCCCACGAGCCAGGAGGACCGTCATGATCCGCACCGCACTCGCCTCTCACCCCGCACGCGCCGCGGCCGCGCTCAGCGCCGTCGCCGGCGTCGCGCTGCTCGCGGGATGCGTGCCGACGGGCACCGCCGCCGAAGACACCTCGACGGGGTCGGGATCGGGACCCACGGACTCCACCGGTTCCGGGGCCGGCACGTACACCGACGGCACCTACACGGCCGACGGCTCGTATCAGACGCCCGAGTCGGTCGAGACGATCACCGTCACGGTCACGCTCCAGGACGACGTGATCACCGCCGTGGAGGTCGTGGGCGACCCGCAGAAGCGCGAGTCCGAGCAGTACCAGGGCGAGTTCATCGGCGGCATCGCGGAGGTCGTCGAGGGCCAGGACATCGACGACATCCAGGTCAGCCGCGTCGCGGGATCGTCGCTCACCAGCGGCGGCTTCAACGACGCGATCGAGAAGATCAAGGCCGAGGCGGCGGCCTGAGCCATGCCGGACGGTCCGGCTCCGTGGCGGTTCGGGGCGATCGGCACGACCTGGGAGATCGTCACCGACGCCCCGCTGGATGAGGTCGCACGGACCGAGATCCGCGCGGTCGTGGACGCCTTCGATCGCACGTGGTCGAGGTTCCGCGACGACTCGACGGTGCACGCGCTTGCACACGACCCGCAGGCCGTGCCCGCCCCGCCCGACGCGGCGCCCATGCTGGATGCCTTCGCGGCACTCTCCGACGCGACCCACGGCGCCGTGAACCCGCTCGTCGGCGCATCGCTCGAGCGTCTCGGCTACGACGCGGACTACTCGCTCCGCGACCACCGGGCCGACCAGGGCGCGCTGCCGGCACCCGGCAACTGGCGCGACCTCGTGACGTGGCGCGGCGGCACCCTCGAGGTGCGCGAGCCCGTGCTTCTGGACGTCGGCGCGATCGGCAAGGGGCGGCTCGTGGACCTGGTGCTCGCGGTGGTCGAGCGCGCCGCGCCCGGTGACGCCATCGTCGACGCCGGCGGCGATCTCGTCGTGCGGGGAGCTCCGCAGCGCATCGGGCTGGAGCATCCCTTCGACCCGCGTCGCGCGATCGGGGTGTGGGAGGTGGCGGATGCCGCGCTGTGCGCATCTGCCACGAACCGGCGTGCGTGGCCGTCGGCGACGGGAGCCTCGCTGCATCATGTGCTCGACGCGCGCACCGGGCTGCCGGTCCAAACGATCGCGGCGACCTGGGCGGTGGCGCGGGACGCGATGACGGCGGACGCCGTCGCGACCGCGCTGTTCTTCGACGGCGGCACGCGCCTCGCGCACGAGTGGGGCGTGGATTGGGTGCGCATGATGACCGACGGCCGCGTCGAGTGGTCGCCCGGATGCCGCGCCGAACTGTTCGTGCGAGGGGTTGTCGGACCCGGCACCTCGCGCGGTGCGCAACCGATGACCACCGCCCGGACCGACCCCGCTCCGTGACCGAATAGCCTGGAACCGTGACCGACTCCGCCGCACGGGTCGTCGCGGTGGCCCGCGACGACGAGCATCGATTCAGCAAACCGACGCGGGACAGCATCACGCTCCTCGCCGGGATCGGCGTCGAGGGCGACGCGCACGCGGGCACCACGGTGCAGCACCTCTCACGCGTGCGGCGGGACCCGACCGCGCCGAACCTGCGGCAGGTGCACCTCATTCACTCCGAGCTCTTCGACGACATGGCCCGTCGCGGCCACGCCGTCCCGCCCGGAGGACTCGGCGAGAACATCACGACGACAGGCGTCGACCTGCTCGGGCTGTCGCGCGGCACGCGCCTCGAGATCGGCGACGAGGCCGTGATCGAGATCACCGGACTGCGCAACCCGTGCGTCCAGATCAACGGCCTCTCGGACGGCCTCATGAAGGAGCTGGTGCACGTCGACGACGACGGCGAGACCGTGCGCCTCGCCGGCGTCATGTCGATCGTCCTGCAGGGCGGCGCCGTCCGTCCGGGTGACGGCATCCGTGTCATCGCGCCCTTCGGTCCCTACGAGCCGCTTCAGGCGGTGTGACGTGCTGAGCACCCTCACCGCGGCGTGGAACCGCGTCTTCGCCGTGCTCGGCCGCGTGTCGATGTACCGGCTGGTGTACCTCGCGCTCGCCACGCTCGCGGTCATCTCGCTGCTGCTGTCCTTCTTCGACCTGGTCGGTCCCGACCCGCTGCAGCTGGTCGCGACCCTCGTCGTGCTCGTCGTCGTGTGCGCGGGGGTGGATGCCGCGGCGCAGCGCGTGCTCGCACTGCCCTGGCGCGTCGAGTCCTCGCTCATCACGGCGCACATCCTGCTGTTCGTGCTGCGTCCGACGCTCGAGCTCACCGAGCTCGCGGGTGTCGCGATCGCGGGTGCGGTCGCCTCCCTGTCGAAGTACATCCTGGCCTGGCGTGGCCGCCACATCTTCAATCCGGCGGCGGTCGGCGCGACCGTGCTGACGCTGCTCAGCATCGCGTGGCCGGCGCTCGGCGCGTCGTCGTGGTGGGTCGGCACGCCCGCGCTCGCCGGCCCGGTCATCGTGCTGGGCGTCGCGGTGCTGGTGCGCACCGAGAAGCTGAGGGTCGTCGCCGGGTTCGTCGTGATCGCGGTCGCCGTCGCGGTCGTGCGCGTCTCGGTGCAGTATCAGGAGGCCGGGCAGGACATCGAGCTGCTCGAGATCCTGTGGCCCGTGCTGTGGTCGTCGCCGTTCCTGTTCCTCGGCGCGTTCATGCTGTCGGAGCCGCTCACGCTGCCGCCGCGCCGCTGGCAGCAGTTCACGGTCGCCGCCGTCGTCGGCGTCCTCGCGGGCTGGCCGATCCCCGTCGGCGACGTCACGCTCGGCCAGGAGCGCGCGCTCCTCGTCGGCAACCTCGTCGCGTTCGCCTTCGCGCTCCGCACGGCGGTGCGGCTGACGCTCGTCGCGCGGGCGCAGCCCACGCCTACGGTGCGCGAGCTGACCTTCCGCGTGCAGGACAGGCTGTCGTTCCGGCCCGGGCAGTACCTCGAGCTCGAGGTCCCGCACCGGCACCCCGATGCGCGCGGCACCCGCCGCGAGTTCAGCATCGCGTCGGCGCCCGAGGACCTGCCCCTGCTGAAGGTCGCGTTCAAGGACGGCGACGGCTCGAAGCCGCAGAGCTCGTTCAAGAAGGCGCTCGCCGTCGTGGGCGAGGGCGACCGGCTCGCGATCACCGGGGTGTGGGGCGACTTCCTGCTTCCGACCCGCGACACCGCGCCGCTCCTGATGGTCGCGGCAGGCATCGGGGTGACGCCGTTCGTGTCGCAGCTGCGCCACGCGCGCCTGGCGGGCCAGGACCGCGACATCGTGCTGGTCTACGTCGCGTCGGATGCCGGGGAGCTGGCGTATCGCGACGAGATCGAGGCATCCGGAGCCCAGGTGATCGTGTTCACCCGCAACCGGCCCGAGGACCTCCCCGCCCACTGGCAGTGGGCGAAGGGCGTGCGCCTCGATGCGGACGGTCTGCTGCGGGTGGTGCCCGACATCGCGGCGCGGCACGCCTACATCTCGGGCCCCGCGGCGCTGATCGCCGACCTCGCCCCCGCGCTCGAGCGCGCCCGCTCCATCACCACCGACGCCTTCAGCGGCTACTGATCCGGCGCGGGCGCCGGATCGGCCGGCCGCGCGGGCAGGCGCACCTCGAACGTCGTGTCGCCCGGCTCGCTCGCCACCGAGATCGAGCCGCCGTGCGCTTCGACGATCGCGCGGGCGATCGACAGCCCGAGGCCCGTCCCGCCGGTCTGCCGTGCGCGGGACTTGTCGCCCCGCGCGAATCGCTCGAACAGCTCCTCCTTGATCCTCGGATCGATCCCGGGCCCGTCGTCGTGCACGCGCAGGACGGCGCTGCCTCCCTCGCGCGTGACGCTCACCGTCACCGTCGTCCCCTCGGGGGTGTGCGTTCGCGCGTTGGCGAGGAGGTTCGCGGCGACCTGATGCAGGCGGCCGGTGTCTCCCGCGACCAGCACGGGCTCGTCGGAGATGTCGAGCACCCAGGTGTGCGCGGGGCCGGTGGGTCGCGCATCGGCGACGGCGTCGATCACCAGGTGCGTGAGGTCGACGGTTCCGAAGACGAGCTCCTGCCCCTCGTCGAGACGGGCGAGCAGCAGCAGGTCCTCGACGAGCGATGTCATCCGCAGCGACTGCGCCTGGATGCGCTCGAGGGATTCCTCGGTGTCCCCGATGGTCGCGGCGTCATCGCCGTCCTTGCCCGTTCCCTTGGAGCGGCCTCCGTCTCCCTGAGCCTGTCGGAGCGCGCGGAGGGAGAGCTCGGAGTACCCGCGGATCGAGGCGAGCGGCGTGCGCAGCTCGTGGCTCGCGTCGGCGACGAACGTGCGCATGCGCTCCTCGTTGCGCTGGCGCACGGCGAGCGAGTCGTCGACGTGGTCGAGCAGGGTGTTCAGGGCCTCACCCACGCGGCCGACCTCCGTGCGGGGGTCGGCCTGCGAGGACGGCACGCGCTCGGGAATCGACACGGCGCCGTGGTCGAGCGGCAGCCTCGCGACGCGCTCGGCGGTGTCGGCGACGGAGCGCAGCGGAGCGAGTCCGGCGCGGATCGTCCAGGCCGTCGCGGTCCCGAGGAGGATGAGGCCGCCGGCGGTGAGCAGGGCGATCGTGGTGAGCATCTGGGCGAGGGTCGTGGTGACGTCGGAGCGCGAGAGCCCGACGATCGCGAGGGAGTCGCCGATCGGCACCGGCTCGACGCGGAACGTTCCGACATCGTCGATCGACACGACGAGCTGGTCGCCCTGCTCCCGGCTGAGACCCACGCGCACCTGGTCGATCTGATCCTCGGTGAGCGCGACGACGCCGTCATCGGTCGTGACGGCCGCCGTCGGCGCGCTCGCCGGCGTCTGGACGGCGAGGAAGTACCCGGGCAGCTGCGGCTGCTCGGTGAGGATCTGCTCCGCCGGCAGCCCCGCCGCCACAAGCGACCGCAGGACGACGGACCTCCCCACCGCGGAGTCCACGCGGACCTCGAGCTGCGCTTCCAGCACCTGGCCGAGGATCGCGCTGGTCGCCACCGCGACGAGGACGAGGATGAACGAGGTGATCGAGACGACCGTCGCGATCAGCTTGCGCTGCAGCGTCCACGGCGCGCGCCGGGGAAGCGGGTGAGGGGTCTCCGCCGCCGCGGCGGGTCGGGCATCCGTCGCGGTCCTGCTCGCCGCAGCCTCCGGCGTCATTGCGGGGCCTTGATCATGTACCCGACGCCGCGCACGGTGTGGATGAGGGGCTCGCGGCCGGCGTCGATCTTCTTGCGCAGGTACGAGATGTACAGCTCGACGACGCTCGAGCGCCCGCCGAAGTCGTAGTTCCACACGCGGTCGAGGATCTGCGCCTTCGACACCACCCGGCGCTGGTTGCGCATGAGGTAGCGCAGCAGCTCGAACTCGGTCGCCGTCAGCTCGATCTCGTCGCCGCTGCGCTCGACCTCGTGGCTGTCCTCGTTGAGAGTCAGATCGCCCACGCGCAGGATCGGCTCGGCGCCGGCGGCGTGCGCGGTGCCGGCGCGGCGCATCAGGCCGCGCAACCGCGCGACGACCTCCTCGAGGCTGAACGGCTTCGTCACGTAGTCGTCGCCACCGGCCGTGAGACCGGCGACGCGGTCTCCCACGGCGTCCTTGGCGGTGAGGAAGAGCACGGGGACGTCGTCGCCCGACTGCCGCAGCCGCTGCAGCACAGCCATGCCGTCGAGGTCGGGCATCATGATGTCGAGCACCATCGCGTCGGGTCCGAAGTCGCGCGCCGCCTGCAGCGCCTCGAAGCCCGAGCCCGCCGTCCGCACCTCCCAGCCCTCCATGCGCAGCGCCATCGACAGCAGGTCGGTGAGCATCTGCTCGTCGTCGACGAAGAGGACGCGCAGCGCGGAGCCGTCGGGGCGGTGGAGAGCGGGCGCAGGGGTGGTCATGGGTCCCATTGTGGTGCCCTTCCTATGCGGTTCCTATGGAGCGCGCTATGCGTGCGCTGTGAACGCGGCGTGCGGGCGGCGGATGCCTCGGCTCATAACGTCCTCATAGCCCGTGCTGGCGCCGTCCATGAGGTCGCTTCGTAGGTTCCTGGCGACGGGCACCACGCCCGCCGGGAGGAGATCGGAAGAGACCGATGTACATGACCTATCTGCGGCGGGAACTCGCCGGCCGCAAGAAGCAGACGATCATCGTGGCCGCGGGCCTCGCGATCGCGATCGCACTGGTGATGATCGTGAACTCGCTCGCCGCCGGGGTGCGCGACGCGCAGGCCGAGGCGCTCGAGACGGTGTACGGAGTGGGCACCGACCTGACCGTCACCGGGGCGACGGCCGAGCCGGGCGAGCTGCGGGCGCAGACGTTCGAGTTCGGGGCGGACGGCGGTGAGACCGCCGATGACGGCACGACCGAGCTCAGCCAATCGCGACTGATCAGCGAGCCGTTCCGCACGACCCTCGACGCCGCCACCGCCGCCGCCGCCGCCGACGTCGACGGCGTGGCTGCGGCATCCGGCGCCCTCCTCCTCACCAACATGACGTTCTCGGGCGAACTGCCCCAGCCCCAGGACGACTCCGGGTCGACCGACATGGTGCAGCCGGCGCAGCCGAGTGAAGGCGGTCGCTTCGCGGGCGGCTCGTTCGACGTCGACTCGTTCACCGTCCTGGGCATCGATCCGTCCGGATCCGCCGTCGGACCGCTCTCGGCGGTCGAGGTCACGGACGGGCGCGGCCTCGAGAAGGGCGACGACGGCGAGCGCGTGGCGGTGCTCGACGCGACGTACGCGTCGACGGCCGAGCTCTCGGTCGGCGACTCGATCGAGGTCGGCGGCGAGCAGTTCGAGGTCGTCGGGATCGTCGGCTCCACGTCCGACACGGCCGACACCGCGGCGAACGTCTACATCCCGCTCGATGTCGCCCAGGAGCTGTCGGACCTCGGCGACGTCGTGTCGACCGTCTATGTGCAGGCGGACAGCTCCGACGCGATCGCGACGGTGCAGGAGGCGCTCGCCGACGAGTTCCCCGACGCGACCGTCAGCTCGCAGTCCGATCTCGCTTCGACCGTCTCGGGCTCGCTCGCCAGCGCCGCCGCGCTCATCACGAACCTCGGCACGTGGCTGTCGGTCATCGTGCTCGCGGTGGCGCTCGCCCTCGCCGTGCTGTTCACGCTCGCGGGCGTCACCCGTCGCACGCGCGAGTTCGGCACGCTCAAGGCGATCGGCTGGTCGAACGGCCGCGTCGTCGGCCAGGTGGCGGGGGAGTCGGTGGTGCAGGGGCTCATCGGCGGCGCCGTGGGCCTCGCCGTCGGCCTCGCGGCGATCGTGACGATCAACCTCATCGCGCCGACCATTCCGGCGGCGCCCGCTGCCGAGTCGTTCGGTCCCGGAGCGGGTGGCGGACCGGTCGGACCCGGCGGCGGTGCACTGGGCAGCGCTGTGACGCAGGTGTCGGGGCCGGCTGACGTCGTGCTGCAGGCGCCCGTCACGCCGTGGATCATCGCCGTGGCCGTCGCGATCGCCGTGATCGGCGGCCTCGTCGCGGGCGCCTTCGGCGGCTGGCGGGCCGCGCGGCTGAGCCCGGCCGAAGCGCTGCGATCGGTCGGGTGAGCGCCGTGACCGAACCGTCGCCCGCACCCGCGCCTGCGCTCACAGACACCGACGACACGACAGGAGAACGAGACATGACCATGATCGACATCGCGCCCGATCCCGCTCCGGATGCCGCGCCCGCGGCGCTCTACCGCCTCTCGGGCGTGACCCGCACTTATACGCAGAAGGGCCGCGTCGTGAAGGCGCTCGCGGGCGTCGACCTCGAGATCGCGGCGGGGGACTTCGTCGCGATCCAGGGCCCGACCGGCGGCGGCAAGTCGACGCTGCTGCAGCTGCTGGGCGCTCTCGACCGTCCCACGGCCGGCTCGCTGATGCTCGGTGACACCGACCTCGCGTCCGCGACCGGACGGCAGCTGGAGCGCGTCCGCGCGCACGAGGTCGGGTTCGTGTTCCAGGGCTTCAACCTCATCCCGACGCTGACCGCGCACGAGAACGTCGACATGGCACTCGAGCCGCTCGGCCTCGACCGCGCGGAGCGACGCGAACGCGTCGACGCCGCGCTCGCGCACGTCGGGCTGGACGAACGCGCCGACCACCGGCCCGGTGAGCTGTCGGGCGGTCAGCAGCAGCGGGTCGCGATCGCACGGGCGATCGTGAAGCGGCCGCGCGTGCTGCTCGCCGACGAGCCGACCGGGAACCTCGACGAGAGCATGCGCGACGAGATCCTGGCGGTGCTGCAGGCGCTCCATCGCGAGGGGCTCACGCTGATCGTCGTGACCCATGACTCCGCGGTCGCGCGGCGCGCGCGGCGTCGGCTGCGACTGGATCGCGGCACGGTGCGCGACCTGCTGCGCTGACGCTACCCGGCGGCGCGGGCGTGGGCCACGATGCGATCGAACAGCGCGTCGAGGCCCGCGTCCGCGCGCTGCGCGTCCGGATGCGCGTCGTAGTACTCGATGATGAGTCGTGCGCCTTCGTCGAAGGTGATCGTGGGCCGGAACTCCGGCACGAGTGCTGTGATCTTCGAGGTGTCGAACACGACGGAATGCGCCTTGTCGCCCAGGAGCCCGGGTCCGAGCTCGGGCTCGAACGCCGCGATCGTCTCGGACGCGACGTGCACGAGATCGGGCTCCGAGACGCCCGCGGCGTCGGCGAGCCAGCCGTAGATCTGGTTCCACGTCGGCGCATGAGAGCCGGTGATGGTGAAGGACTCCCCGATCGCCGCGGGGTTGGCCAGCAGCCCTGTGAATCCGACCGCGAAGTCGTCGCTGTGCGTGATCGTCCACAGGCTCGTGCCGTCGCCGTGCACGACCACCGGACGGCCCGCGCGCATGCGGGCGATGTCGGTCCAGCCGCCGAGAGTGGGGAGAAGCCGTTCGTCGTACGTGTGCGACGGGCGGACGATCGTGACCGGCACGCCGCCATCGCGGTACGCGGCCACCAGCAGGTCTTCGCAGGCGATCTTGTCGCGCGAGTACTGCCAGAACGGGTTGCGCAGCGGGGTGGACTCGGTCACGGGCAGACGACGGGGCGGCTTCTGGTAGGCGGATGCCGAGCTGATGAACACGTACTGGCCCGTGTTCCCCGCGAAGACGTCGAGATCGGCGGCGACGTGGTCCGGCGTGAACGCGAGGAACTCGGCCACGACGTCGAACTCGCGCCCGCCGAGCGCCGCCCGCACGGCACCGACGTCGCGCACGTCGGCCTGGAGGACCTGCACCTCGTCGGGCAGCGGACGTCGCGCAGTGCCGCGGTTGAGCACCGTGACCTCGTGGCCTTGGGCGACGGAGCGTCGCACGCACGCCGCGCTGATCGTGCCGGTGCCGCCGATGTACAGGATGCTCGCCATGGCGACGAGCCTACGGCGCGACGGGGGCGGGCGGCGGTTCCCCTCGCCTCGCTGACGGCGAACACACTCCCGGATGTCGGCGGCGGGTCCTATGTTTGCGGTCATGACCATCGACGAGCTCACGACCGCCATCGGCGGCACCGTCATCCGTCCGGGCGACCCCGATTGGGACGCCGCCCGCAGATTCCATTCCGGCATCGGCGAACCCGCCGTCGTCGTCCGTGCCTCGAGCGTCGACGACGTGAGGGGCGCCCTCCGCTACGCCGCCGCCGAGCGGCTCGACGTCATGGTGCGCAGCGGCGGCCACAGCGCGTGGGGCCAGGTCCCCGGCGGCGTCACCATCGACCTCTCGGCACTCGACGACGTCTCGGTCGACGGCACCCTGGTGCGCGTCGGCGGTGGCGCGCAGTGGGGCGCCATCGCACGCGCCCTGTCCGCCCACGGGCTCGGCCTCAGCTCGGGCGACACCGCGTCGGTCGGCGTCGGCGGCCTCACGCTCGGCGGCGGCATCGGCTGGATGGTGCGCGCGTGGGGCCTCGCCTCCGATCAGCTGGTCGGCGCCCAGCTCGTGACCGCACGCGGCGACGTCGTCGAGGTGTCGGCGTCGGCGCACCCCGAGCTGTTCTGGGCGCTGCGCGGCGGTGGCGGCAACTTCGGCGTCGTGACCCGGTTCGACTTCGAGGCGCACCCCCTCGACGGCGTCGTGCACGCCGTCTTCGGGATCGAGGGTGACGCCCGGCCGGCGCTGCGGGCCCTGCGCGAACTCATGAAGACCGCGCCGCGCGACCTCACCGCGACGTACATGGACGTGCCTCCGATGGATCCGAGCGCGCCCGCGGGAGCCACCATCACCGCGGTGTGGATCGGCTCCGACGAAGACGCCGCGCGCAGCGCCCTCGCCCCGCTGCGCGATGCACACGGCATCACGGAGCGCGCCTTCGGCGCGCAGCAGTACTTCGACATCCTGCTGCAGACGCCCGAGTTCGACCCCGAGCATCCCATGCCCGGATTCGTCGGGGGCAACACGCTGCTGCGCGAGCTCAGCGATGACGCCATCGACTGGCTGGTGACCTTCCGCGAGCAGAACCCCGCGTCCGTCGTGTTCCTCCGCTCGCTGGGCGGCGCATACGGCGACGTGGCCCAGGCCGACTCGCCCTTCCCCGCGCGGGACGCGACGTGGTTCGCGATGGCCGGCGCGTTCGACGTGCCCGGCATGCTCGACGACGAGAAGCGCGCCGAGGTGACGCGCGCGTGGGACGCCATCGAGGCGCTCGGCGCCGGCGTCTACGGCAACTTCACGACCTCGACCGACCCGTCGTGGGCCGAGCGGATGTATCCGCCGGAGACGATGGCGCGCCTGTCGACGATCAAGCGCGAATGGGACCCGGCCAACGTCTTCTGCCGCAACCACAACGTGCGGCCCGCGTAAGACGCGCGAGAACGCGACGACGGGCTCAGCATCGCATCGGCGATCGCTGAGCCCGTCGGGCTGTGTCAGTGGGTGTCTTCGGCTTCGATCTCGGTGCGGTCGCCGGACCAGAGGGTGTGGAAGGTGCCGGGCTTGTCGATGCGGCGGTAGGTGTGGGCGCCGAAGAAGTCGCGCTGGCCCTGGATGAGGGCGGCGGGGAGGCGTTCTGCGCGGAGACCGTCGTAGTAGGCCAGTGATGACGAGAACGCGGGGGCGGGGATGCCGGAGCTCGCCGACGTGGACACGATGCGGCGCCACGCGCCCTGTGCCCGGGTGAGCGCGTCGACGAAGTACGGCGCGGTCAGCAGCACGGGCAGCGCGGGGTCGGCGGCGTATGCGTCGGTGATGCGGTTGAGGAACTGGGCGCGGATGATGCAGCCGCCGCGCCAGATCTTCGCGATGGCGCCGAGGTCGATGTTCCAGCCGTACTCCGCGGCGCCGGCGCGGATCTCATCGAAGCCCTGACTGTAGGCGACGATCTTCGACGCGTACAGCGCGAGGCGCACGTCCTCGATGAACGCGTCGGCGTCCTCGACTTCGAGGTCCTCTTCCGCGCCGGGCAGGTCGCGGGAGACCTCGCGCTGCTCGGGGTGCGACGACAGCGAGCGGGCGAAGGTGGCCTCGGCGATGCCCGACACCGGCACGCCCAGCGACAGCGCGGTCTGCACCGTCCACGCGCCGGTTCCCTTCGCGCCGGCCTGGTCGACGATGACATCGACCAGCGGCTTGCCGGTGGCGGCGTCGACCTGACGCAGCACCTCGGCGGTGATCTCGATCAGGTACGACTCCAGCTCGCCACGGTTCCACTCCGCGAACACCTCGGCGATCTCGGCCGGGGTCTTGCCGGTGCCGCGGCGGATCAGGTCGTACGCCTCGGCGATCAGCTGCATGTCGGCGTACTCGATGCCGTTGTGCACCATCTTCACGAAGTGCCCGGCGCCGTCGTGGCCGACGTGCGTCACGCACGGCTCACCCTCCGCGACCGCCGCGATCGAGCGCAGGATCGGGCCCAGCGTGATCCAGGACTCGTCCGAGCCGCCCGGCATCAGCGACGGGCCCAGCAGCGCGCCCTCCTCACCGCCCGAGACACCCATGCCGACGAAGTTGATGCCGGTCTCGCGCACCGCCTTCTCACGGCGGATGGTGTCGGTGAACAGCGCGTTGCCGCCGTCGACGATGATGTCGCCCGGCTCGAACACCTGCACCAGCGCGTCGATCACGGCATCCGTGCCCGCACCGGCCTTGACCATGATCACCGCGGTGCGCGGCCTCACCAGCGACGCCGCGAACTCCTCATACGAGAACGCCGGCACGAAACCCGCCTCCGGGTGCACCGCGAGCAGCTCGTCGGTCTTCGACCGCGACCGATTGAACACCGCGACGGTGTTGCCCTCACGACTGGCCAGGTTGCGGGCCAGGTTCGACCCCATCACCGCCAGACCCACCACGCCGATGTTCGCCGTCGCCGTGACCACCCCGCCCGGACCCGCAGGCTCCGGCGTCGCACGAGCCACATCCTCCGGCGCCGGACCCGCCTCATGCGCCGTCGTCGCCTCATCCGGCGCCTGATCCTGGTCGGTCGAGATGTTCGTCTGGGCCGGTTCGCCGACAGGCGAGGAGTCGTTCGAAGACACGCATGCTCCTGAGATCGTGGGACACATCCAGCCTAGAGTCTGGCCCACGCGTGTTACGCCGCGTGGCCGGCTTCTCACGGCCGTGCACGAAGGAATGTGAGGGTAGCGTGGCAGCCGTGGCAGAGGCATCCCGGATCGTCGTGATGGGCCCGAGCGGGTCGGGCAAGTCCGTCGTCGGCGCCGTGCTCGCGACGCGGCTCGACGTGCCGTTCGTCGACGCCGACGACCTGCACCCCGACGAGAACGTCGCGAAGATGGCGGCCGGGACGCCGCTCACCGACGAGGACCGCGGGCCGTGGCTCGACATCGTGGCCCAGACGCTGCGGGATGCTGCTGGGGGAGCGGTCGTCGCGTGCTCCGCGCTCGCCCGCCGCTATCGCGACCGGATCCGTGCCGGGGCGCCTGACGCGGTGTTCGTCGAGCTCGAGGTGACGCCCGAAGAGCTCGCGCGCCGCATGAGCTCCCGCGAGCACTTCATGCCGTCGTCGCTGCTGGCCTCGCAGCTGGCCGCTCTCGAACCGCTCGAGCCAGACGAGCGGGGAGTGGTGGTCGCCAACGACCGGCCTCCGCTCGAGGTCGCGGACGAGGCGATCGCACGGTTGCGCGAACCGGCCGAGGCCTGAGAGTCGCGCCGCTGGGCGGCCTGCTCAGTCCTTTCGGTACGCCTGCCGGCCGAGGCCCCAGAACGCCAGCACCGTGCCGAGTGCGCCGATCGCCGCGATCGCGCCGATGAGCCACAGCAGCGCGTGAGACAAGAAGCCGTATTCCATGGGTTCCTCCGTCGGGCGGTTCGTGAGACGTCCGTTCCTCAGCGTACCGGCGTCGCTGGTAGACTCGTGTCGAACTTCGGCGAGGGATGCCTCGCGCCCGCGGGTCGCTGCGGGCTCAGGCATCCGTGATCGACGCGGTGAAGCAGGCCCGTTGGCTTCCTCACGCGTGCGCGTTCGAGTCGAGACAAACCCACATACCCCGGGCCCGCCACCGCGCAGCCCCACGATGAACGGGCATCCGTGCCCGGAGGAGAACCCCATGTCGACTGAACCCGACACCAAGGTCCAGGCCGAGCTTCGCGAGAACTTCGGCAAGGGCTTCGCCCGCCGCCTGCGCGCCGCCGGCAAGATCCCCGCCGTCATCTACGGCCACGGCACCGACCCCGTGCACGTCGCACTGCCCGGTCACCAGACCGCGCTGCTCATCCGCCGCGCGAACGCGGTGCTCGAGCTCGATGTGAACGGCACCCACCAGCTGACGCTCGTCAAGGACGTCCAGAAGGACCCGGTGCACCAGATCATCGAGCACATCGACCTCCTCGTCGTCAAGAAGGGCGAGAAGGTCCAGGTCGAGGTGCCGATCGTCGTCGTCGGCGAGCCCTTCGCCGGAACGATCGCGAACCTCGACGCGCAGACCATCGCCCTCGAGGTCGAGGCGACCCACATCCCGCAGCACATCGAGGTCGACGTCGAGGGCCTCGAGGACGGCACGCACATCACGGCCGCCGACCTGAAGCTGCCCACGGGCGCGACGCTGGTCGCCGACCCCGAGGTGCTCGTCGTCGCGATCTCGGTCCCGGCCGCCACGCTGGCTGCCGAGGAGGAGATCGCCGAGGCCGACGCCGAGGTCGCCGCCGAGCAGGCCGAGGCTTCGGAGGCCGCCGAGGCCCCCGAAGAGGGCGCGGCCGAGTAAGCGGCTCGAAGGCTGTCGACGAGGGGGTGCGGATGCCGCGCCCCCTCGTCCTGTCTCTGCGAGAGCCCGTTCGGGCAGGATGGACGACATGGCACAGGCGTGGCTGATCGTGGGTCTCGGCAATCCCGGACCCCGCTACGAACTGACCCGGCACAACGTCGGGCAACTCGTCGTGGACGAGCTGGCCGGGCGTCGCGGCGAGTCCTTCCGCGCGCACAAGGCGAACGCGCGCGTCGCCGAGACGTGGCTGCGCCCCGGCGGTGCCAAGCTCGTGCTCGCGAAGCCCAACACCTTCATGAACGTCTCTGGCGGCCCCGTCGCCGGACTCGCCAGGTTCTACGGCGTCCCGCCCGAGCATGTCGTGATCGTGCACGACGAGCTCGACATCCCGTTCGACACGATCAAGCTCAAAGCAGGCGGCGGTCACGGCGGCCACAACGGCGTGCGCGATGTCGCCAAGGCGCTCGACTCGAACGCCTTCGCGCGCGTACGCGTGGGCATCGGGCGCCCGACCGGGCGGCAGGACCCGGCGGACTGGGTGCTCGACCCCTTCGGGGCGAGCGAGCGCAAGAACCTGCCGATCCTCCTCGGCGACGCCGCCGATGCGGTCGAGCAGCTCGTCGATGAGGGGCTCCTCGCCGCTCAGCAGAAGCACCACGCGCCGCGCGTCTGATTCGCGCGGTCGCGGGATCAGCCGCCGACGCCGCTGCCGGCGGCGAAGCCCGCCGTGAGGAACCCCTGCACCACGAGGCCGAACACGAGCGGGCCGAGCGCGGCGATGACGACGGCGGCGATGCCGGCGCCGCGGCCGCGACGCGTCACGATCGCCACGATCCCGAGCACGAGAGCGGTGATGCCGAGCAGCGTGCCCGCCCAGAACGAGACCTCGCCCAGCAGCACCCAGTCGCGCACCGGGGTGAGGATCGACCAGTCGAAGTCGGCGTCGAGCGCGCGCATCGCGATCTCGCGGCCGGTGCCGAGGCCGATGTTGAAGCTCGCGAGCGCCGCGAAGACGCTCGCGCCGCCGGCGGCCAGGAGCGCCAGGAACAGGGCGACGACGCCCAGGGCCCTGCCACGCCGCGCTCGGGGGGCCGCGACGGCGGCAGGCGGGTATCCGGATGCCGCGCCCGGCGCCCCCGGGACGGCGGGGCCGGGCATGTACCCCGCTGGCGGCGCGTAACCCGGGGGAGGGGCGTACACGGCACCCTTCGCCCCCGGCCCGCCGATATGCGAGGCGGACGCGGGTGGGCCCGCGGGAGCTCCGAACGGCGCGGCTCCGGGCGGAGCCCAGGGCCCGGCCGCGGGCGGCGGTGTCTCTGGCTGCGCGGGGTCGGCACGCTCGGCGGGGTCGGTCACGGCATCATCCTAGGAGTCCGAGAGCCGGCGCGTCGGTGCCGCGACGTAGACTCGTGCGGTGACAGTTCCCGGGATAGTGCGCGCCCTCGAACAGGCTGAACCCTTCCGGGACGCGGTGGCCGCGGCATCCGTCGATGCCGACTTCTCGCTCGTCGAAGGACTCGACGCGCCACTGCTCGCGGCGCTGATCGAGCGCCGGCGCGCGGCGGGCCGGCCGCCGGTGATCCTGCTCGTCGCGCCGACGGGGCGGCGGGCCGAGTCGCTCGGCCCTGCCCTCGGCGCGCTCGTGCCGGGCGCCGAGGTGCTGCACTTCCCGGCCTGGGAGACGCTGCCCCACGAGCGCCTGAGCCCGAGCGCGGAGACGGTGGGCGCGCGGCTCGACATCCTGGCTCGCGTCGCCCGCTGGGACGCCGCCACGCCCCTCGTCATCACGGCGTCCGTGCGCGGCGCGATCCAGCCGCTGGCAGCCGGGCTCACCGACGTCCCGCCCGTCGAGCTCGCCGTGGGCGGGCGCGGCCATGATCTCGGCGATGTCTCCGCGCGGCTCGTCGAGCTCGCCTACCACCGCGTCGACATGGTGTCGCGTCGCGGCGAGTTCGCGCTGCGCGGCGGCATCCTCGACGTCTTCCCGCCGACGGCGCCGCACCCGTACCGCATCGAGTTCTTCGGCGACGAGGTCGACCAGATCCGGGCGTTCTCGGTCGCCGACCAGCGGTCGCTCGCCGGCGACGTGCCCGAGGTGATGCTGCTCCCGAGCCGCGAGCTGCTGCTCACCGATGCGGTGCGAGGCCGTGCGCGGCAGCTGCGCGACGAGTTCCCCGGCCTGTCGGCGATGCTCGAGAAGATGGCCGAGGGCATCCCGGTCGAGGGCATGGAATCGCTCCTGCCCGCAGTCGTCGACCGTCTGGTGACGCTCGTGGACTATCTGCCCGACGGGGCCGCCGTCGCGCTCGTCGAGCCGGAGCGCGCGGTCACGCGGGCGATCACGCTCGGCGAGACCAACCGCGAGTTCCTGGACGCCGCGTGGAGCGCCGCGACCGCGGGCGCGAAGACCCCGGTCGACCTCGGCGCAGGCGACTTCCTCACCCTCCCCGCCCTGCGCGACGCGACCCGTGAGCACGGCGGCGTGTGGTGGACGCTCAGCTCGTTCGACTCCGGAGAGGCGGATGCCGCGGCCGAAGGCCTGCTCGACACCGCCGACGACATCGACGTCGCACTCGAGGCGGCCGCGGCCATCCGCGTGCCCGGCAGTGCGGTGCCGTCCTTCCACGGCAACGTCGACGGCGCGACCGAGCACGTCGGCGCACTCCTCGCGGACGGCTGGCGCGTCGTGGTCGCCGCATCCGGAGCCGGTCTGGTGGAGCGTGCGCGCGATGTGCTCGCCGAGCGGGGGATCGCGGCCCGCAAGGTCGACGAGGTGCTGCACGCCCCCGAGCCGGGGGTCGCGCACGTCGTGCTGTGCGAGCTCGAGCGCGGCTTCGAGGTGCCGGACGCCAGGCTCGCGGTTCTCACCGAGTCCGAGTTCTACGGGCGCACCATCGGCGGCGACCAGCGCGTCGTCAAGAAGCTCGCGTCGCGGCGCAAGGCGGTCGTCGACCCGCTGCAGCTGAAGGCCGGCGACTACGTCGTGCACGCGACGCACGGCATCGGCAAGTTCGTCGAGCTGACGCAGCGCGAGGTCTCGACGGGCGGACGCAACGCGATCAAGAGCGTGCGCGAGTACCTCGTGCTCGAGTACGCGCCCTCCAAGCGCGGGTACCCCGGCGACAAGCTGTTCGTGCCGACCGACCAGCTCGACCTGCTGTCGCGCTACGTCGGCGGCGAGGCGCCCGCGCTGTCGAAGATGGGCGGCAGCGACTGGGCCCAGGCCAAGAGCCGGGCCCGAAGGGCCGTCCGCGACATCGCGGTCGAGCTGGTCAAGCTGTACTCGGCGCGCATGGCGGCGAAGGGGCACGCGTTCGGGCCCGACACGCCCTGGCAGCGCGAGCTGGAGGAGGCGTTCCCGTTCGCCGAGACGCCCGACCAGCTCCAGACCATCGACGAGATCAAGGCCGACATGGAGAAGCCGATCCCGATGGACCGACTACTGTCGGGCGATGTGGGCTTCGGCAAGACCGAGGTCGCCGTGCGTGCGGCCTTCAAGGCGATCCAGGACGGCAAGCAGGTCGCGATGCTGGTGCCGACGACCCTCCTGGTCAAGCAGCACCTCGAGACCTTCACCGAGCGGTTCGCCGGATTCCCGGTCAAGGTCAAGGCGCTCTCGCGCTTCCAGACCGACAAGCAGGCGCGCGAGGTGGTCGCGGGCCTCGCCGACGGCACCGTCGACATGGTCATCGGCACGCACCGCATCCTCACCGAGAACGTGCTGTTCAAGGACCTCGGCCTCATGATCATCGACGAGGAGCAGCGGTTCGGCGTCGAGCACAAGGACAAGCTGAAGAAGCTCAAGACGAACGTCGACATCCTCGCGATGAGCGCGACGCCGATCCCGCGCACGCTCGAGATGGCGGTCACCGGCATCCGCGAGATGTCGACGCTGCAGACGCCGCCCGAGGACCGGCATCCGATCCTCACGTACGTCGGTCCGCGCAACGACAAGCAGATCGCGGCCGCGATCCGTCGCGAGCTGCTGCGCGAGGGCCAGGTGTTCTTCGTCCACAACCGGGTGTCGTCGATCCAGCGCGTCGCCGCTCAGCTGGCCGAGCTCGTGCCGGAGGCGCGCATCGCCGTCGCGCATGGGCAGATGGGGGAGCACGCACTCGAAGAGGTCGTCGACGCGTTCTGGGAGCGACGGTTCGACGTGCTCGTCTGCACGACGATCGTCGAGACGGGGCTCGACATCTCGAACGCCAACACCATCATCATCGACCGTGCCGACAAGTACGGGCTGTCGCAGCTCCACCAGCTGCGCGGCCGCGTCGGTCGCGCCCGCGAGCGCGCGTACGCGTACTTCCTGTACGACGAGCAGAAGCCGCTCAGCGAGACCGCCGCCGACCGCCTCGAGACGATCGCGGTGAACAACGACCTCGGGTCGGGCATGCAGGTGGCCCTCAAGGATCTCGAGATCCGCGGTGCGGGCAACCTCCTCGGCGCCGAGCAGGCGGGCCACATCGCCGGCGTCGGCTTCGACCTGTACCTCCGGATGATCGGCGAGGCGGTGGCGACGTTCCGCGGCGAAGATACCGAAGGGCCGACCGAGCTGCGGCTCGAGCTGCCCGTGCAGGCGCGCATTCCCGAGTCGTACATCGACAGCGAGCGGCTGCGCCTCGAGGCGTACCAGAAGCTCTCGGCGGCGGCATCCGTCACGGCGAAAGACGACGCCATCGATCTCGTGGTCGAAGAGCTCACCGACCGCTACGGCGAGCCTCCCGCGGAGGTCGAGGGCCTGCTCGCCGTGGCGCGGCTGCGGCGTCGGGCCGGGCAGGCGGGGCTCGCGGATGTCGTCGCGATGGGCCCGAACCTGCGGCTCGCACCGGCGAGCCTGCCCGACTCGATGCGGGTCCGGCTGCAGCGGCTGTACCCGAAGGCGAAGCTGCTCTCGGGCGGTGAAGCGCTCGTGGTGCCCCTGCCCACCGCAGGCGGCGATCCGATGGCCGATGCCGACCTCATCGCGTGGGTCGCTCAGCTGCTGGAGCAGCTGTGGCCGCAGAAGAGCGAGACGCATGCCACGGCAGCCGGCGGCGCCGGCGCGCCGGCGGGAGTCGCCGAGCGCGAGGGTCCGGCTGCGGCGACGGCGTGACTCGGATCCCGCCGGTCAGAGCCAGTGCCGGCGCCGGAACACGAGGTAGAGCGTCGCGCTCGTCGCGGCCATGAGCGCCAGGGCCATGGGGTAGCCGAGCGGCCACTCGAGCTCGGGCATGTAGGTGAAGTTCATCCCGTAGATCGTGCCCACGAGCGTCGGGCCGAAGAGGATGGCCGCCCACGCTGAGATCTTCTTCACCTGCTCGTTCTGCGCGAGCGCCGTGTCGGTCTGCCGCTGAGTGACGAGCGTCGCGTGGACGGTGAGGGCGTTGTCGAGGATTGCGCGGAACGCCGTGATCTTGTCGATCGTGCGCAGCGCATGGTCGTGCACGTCGCGCAGCGCGGGCAGCAGCTCGGGATCGACGCCGTACTTGTCGGCACCGCGGAGAAGCGCGTCGAGCATCTCCGACAGCGGCGCGACGGCGCGCTGGAGCGACATCACCTCGCGTGCGAGGTCATAGATCCGCTTGGAGAGCGGGACCTCGCCGCCGCCCGAGAAGAGGGAGTCCTCGATCTCGTCGATGTCGTTCTCGACTCCCGCCGTGACGGGGACGTACTCGTCGACGACCTCGTCGAGGATCGCGTAGAGCACCGCCTCGGGCCCGAAGGCGAGGAGCTCGGGCTGACCCTCGAGGCGGCGCCGCACCCGTGCGAGGTCGGGGGACTCCGCGTGGCGGATGGTGACGACGAAGTCGGGTCCGACGAACACGTGGAGCTCGCCGAACTCGACCGTCTCTGTCTCGTCGATGTAGCGCGCCGGGCGCAGCACGACGAACAGGATGTCTCCGTATCGCTCCAGTTTCGCCCGCTGGTGCCCGCTGAGCGCGTCCTCGACGGCGAGCGGATGCAGTGCGAACTCGTCGGCGACCTGCGCGATCTCCTCGGGAGTCGGACGGAAGAGTCCGATCCACGCCATCCCGCCCTGGGCGCGCGTGTACTCGAACGTCTGCTGCAGGCTCTCCGGATTCTGGATCCGGTGACCGGCGACGTACACGCCGTTGTCGACGATGGGCATGGGCACCTCCCTGGGGCGACCCTAGATCACGCCCTGCGCGAGCATCGCGTGCGCGACGCGCTCGAAGCCCGCGGAGTTCGCTCCCACGACGTAGTCGCCGGGACGACCGTAGCGCGCCGCGGCGTCGAAGGCCGCATCGTGCACGTCCTTCATGATCGCCCGCAGCTTCGCCTCGCTGTCGTCGAAGCTCCAGCGCTGGCGGGCGGCGTTCTGGCTCATCTCGAGCGCGGACGTCGCGACACCGCCGGCGTTGGCCGCCTTGCCCGGGCCGAACAGCACGTCCGCCTCCTGGAAAGCCGCCACCGCGCCGGGCGTGGACGGCATGTTCGCGCCCTCGGCGACCGCACGCACGCCGTTCGCGATGAGCGTCCCGGCGTCGCTCTCGTCGAGCTCGTTCTGCGTCGCAGAGGGGATCGCGATGTCGACCGGGATCTGCCACGGCCGTGCGCCCTCGACGAATCGGGCGCCGGGGCGCCGGGCGACGTACTCCGAGATGCGGGCGCGCTCGGTCTCCTTGATCTGGCGCAGCAGGTCCACGTCGATGCCGGCGTCGTCGACGACGTAGCCGGAGGAGTCGGATGCCGTCACCGGCGTCGCGCCGAGCTGCCAGGCCTTCTTGATGGCGTAGATCGCGACGTTGCCCGATCCCGACACGCCCACGCGCGCTCCCTCGAGCGATGCGCCGCGCATCGCGAGCATCTCCTGCGCGAAGAAGACCGCGCCGTATCCGGTCGCCTCGGTGCGCACCTCGGCACCGCCCCACTGCACGCCCTTGCCGGTGAACATGCCGGACTCGTGGCGGTTGGTGATCTTGCGGTACTGGCCGAAGAGATATCCGATCTCGCGCGCGCCGACGCCGATGTCGCCCGCCGGAACGTCGGTGTGCTCGCCGAGGTGCCGGTAGAGCTCGCTCATGAACGACTGGCAGAAGCGCATGATCTCGGCATCCGATCGCCCATGCGGGTCGAAGTCGCTGCCGCCCTTGGCGCCGCCGATGCCCTGGCCGGTGAGGGCGTTCTTGAAGATCTGCTCGAAGCCGAGGAACTTGATGATCGACAGGTTGACGCTGGGATGGAATCGCAGCCCGCCCTTGTAGGGACCGAGCACCGACGAGAACTGAACGCGGAAGCCGCGGTTGACCTGCAGCCGGCCACTGTCGTCGACCCACGGCACGCGGAAGAGGATCTGCCGCTCGGGTTCGACGAGACGCTCCACGATGCCGCCGTCGACGAACTCGGGGTGCGCGTCCAGCACGGGCGCGATCGACTCCAGCACCTCGTGCACGGCCTGCTGGAACTCGGGCTCATGCGGATTGCGCGCCTGGACGGTGGCGTAGACGTCGCGCACGACGGCGGGAACGGCGGAGAGGGTCTCGGTCACGGTGGAGCTTTCTGGCCGGAGCGAACGGGGGTCCCGTGTCGGTGGAGCGTGCCCGCGGGTTCGCGGGAGGATGCGGACGGCGACGCGGATTGTGCGCGGCGGCCCGGGCTGCGCGACAGAGGCGCGACGACAGGGACGGGAACCACCAGCGTAGCGCGGCCTGCGATGCCGGCGACGACGTCGCCGCGCTACGCTGGCCCGCACGAGGAGGACCGATGCGCTTCGAGCACCTCGGGGCACAGCCCCGCATCCATCCCGACGCGGTCGTCGCGGCGACGGCGGTCATCAGCGGCGACGTCGAGATCGGCGCGGACTGCCAGATCCTGCACGGCGCGGTGGTCACCGCCGAGGGCGGCCCCATCACCCTGGGTGCGAACATCATCGTGATGGAGAACGCGCTCATCCGCGCCACCGCGACCAACCCGGTGCACATCGCCGACCACGTGCTGGTCGGGCCGATGGCGAGCATCTCGGGCGCTGTGATCGAGGAGGAGGTGTTCCTCGCGACGGGCACGCGCGTCTTCAACGGCGCGCACATCGGCGCGCGCAGCGAGGTGCGCATCAACGGCGTCGTGCATCTGCGCACGACCCTGCCGCCCGAGACGGTGGTGCCGATCGGCTGGGTCGCGGTCGGCGACCCGCTGCAGGTGCTGCCACCCGAACGCCACGACGACATCTGGGCGGCGCAGCGCGAGCTCGACTTCCCCGGCTACGTGTTCGGGCTCGACCGCGAGACCCCCGACCTCATGGTGCAGCTCACCGAGCGCTACGGGCGCAGCCTCGCGCGGCACGCCGACGACCGGCGCATCGACTGAACGGTCCCCACGGCCCCTTCCACACGCCGCTGGCGCGTTGCGCGGAGTCTCTGGCCGCGTGGGCCCGCCGCGCGGCTCGCGGCATCCTTCGCTCAGTCCCAGTGCAGACCGCAGTCGTGGCAGGCGAACTCGACGCGTTCGACCCAGCCACCGTCCGACTCGGCGCTGTCGAGCTCGGCGCGGCGGTCGAGGTCCACGGCGAACCAGCGCGGTTCGACCGCGCGCACCTCGAACGAGCCGCACGTGGGACATGCTTCGGCGACGATCATCCGTGCCATGCCGCCACGCTAACCCCGGCGCGCGGCATCCGTCGCAGCGACGCGCGTCAGCCGGTGTTCTGAAGGCCGGCTGCCACGCCCGAGACCGACAACAGCAGCAGTCGCTGCTGCTCGGGGTCGACGGGCGCGCCCTCGGGGGTGTCGCGCAAGGCGCGCAGGGCGCGCAGCTGCAGCAACGACAGCGCGTCGACGTAGGGGCTGCGCATCTTGACCGCGCGCTGCAGCACCGGCTTGCCCGCGAGGAGCTCGGTGCCGCCGGTCACCCGGATCACCCAGTCGCGCGTGAGGCGCATCTCGTCGCGTACGAGCTCGGCGAGGTCGTCGCGGTCGCCGAGCTCGAGGTACAGCCGCGCGATGCGGTCGTCGGCCTTCGCGAGGCTCATGCCGACGTTGTCGATGAGCGTGCGGAACAGCGGCCACTCGGCGTAGGCGCGCCGCAGCAGCGCCTCGTCGCCGACGGCGTCGAGCGCCGTTCCGAGACCGAACCAGCCGGCGAGGTTGATGCGCGCCTGCGTCCATGCGAACACCCACGGGATCGCCCGCAGGTCTTCGAGCGACTCCACCGACAGGCCGCGCCGCGCGGGGCGCGAGCCGAGTGCGAGCAGCCCGATCTCCTCCATCGGGGTGACGCGAGCGAACCAGGGCGCGAACCCCGGCGCCTTCACGAGCGAGAAGAAGCGCTCGCGGGAGGCGGCATCCATGGTCCTCGCGACGTCGGCGTACTCCTCGGCGGCCGCGCGGTTGCGCTCCTCGTTCGAGGGAGCCGAGGCCAGCAGGATCGCCGCCGCGACCTGGTCGATGTGCCGCATCGCGATGGCGGGGTCGCCGTACCGCGCGAAAATGACCTCGCCCTGCTCGGTCAGCTTGAAGCGGCCGTCGACCGAGTGCGGCGGCTGCGCGAGGATCGCGGAGTTCGCCGGCCCGCCCCCTCGGCCGAGCGCGCCGCCGCGGCCGTGGAAGAGCGTCAGCTCGATGCCCTGGCGCTGCGCCCATGCCGCGATCGCCGCCTGCGCCTCGTAGAGCGCGAGATTCGCGGCGACGGGTCCGACGTCCTTCGACGAGTCGGAGTATCCGAGCATCACCTCGAGCCGACGGCCCGTGGCCTGCAGGCGAGCCGCGAACTCCGGGTGCTCGACGATCTCGGCGAGGATGCGGGGCGCCGCCTGAAGGTCGGCGAACGTCTCGAACAGCGGGATGACGTCGAGCACCGGGGGCGTGCCATCAGGACCCACGGCGTAGCGGGCGAGACGGTGGACCGCGGCGAGGTCGTCGGCGGACCGCGTGAATGACACGATGTACCGGCCCGCCGCCCGGGGACCGTACCGCTCCTGCAGGAACGCGATGGTGCGGATCGTCTCGAGCACCTCTTCAGCGAGCTCGCTGCGAGGCGCGCCGGCTGCCGCGGCATCCAGCTCGGCGATCACCTTCGCGTGCACGGCGGAGTGCTGGCGCACCTCGAGCTCGGTGAGGTGGAAGCCGTACGTCTCGACCTGCCACAGCAGCTGCTGCAGGTGCCCGTAGGCCTGCCGCGGCGCGCCGCCCTGCACGAGCGAGTCCTGCACCACGCGCAGATCGGCGAGCAGCTGCTCGGGGTCGGTGTATGCGAGGTCGGCGTTGCGCAGCCTCGTCGCCTCGATCCGGCGAGCGAGGAGCAGCAGGATGCGCCGGTGCGGCTCGTCGGGCGAGCGCTTCGCGATCTCCTTCGCCGCGTCCTCGTCGGCGGCCTTGAGACGCTGCCACAGCGCCACGAGAGCGGGGCTCGGCGGAGTGGTGGCGGCGTCCAGCGTGAGAGTGCGCCCGACGCGGCTGGCGGTGCGCTCGAGGCCGAGCAGCACGTGCTCGGACGCGATCGCCGCTGCCTTGCGGGTGACGGATGCCGTCACGAACGGGTTGCCGTCGCGGTCGCCGCCGACCCACGATCCGATCCGCACGAACGGACGCACCACGGGTGCTCGGCTCCCCGCCGCCGGGCCCTGCAGCGCGTCGTCGACGCGGCGGTAGACGTGCGGCACCGCGGTGTAGAGGGTCTCGTCGAACACCGCCATCACCGCACGCACCTCGTCGACGGGCGACGGCTTCTCGGGGCGCAGCGGCGCGGTGCGCCACAGGGTGTCGACCTCCTCGAGCATGCGTCGCTCGGCGCGCCTCTGATCCGCGCCGTTGCGCACCGACGCGTCGTGCTCCTCCAGCAGGGCGGCCAGGCGCCGGATGCTGGACGACACGGCGCGACGACGGGCCTCGGTGGGGTGCGCGGTGAAGACCGGGTGGAAGCGCATGCTCTGCAGCCGCGTGAGCGCGCTGTCGTCGCCGATCTCAGCGGCCAGGCGCACGAACGCGGCGGCGACGGAGTCGGTGGCCTCCTCGCGGTCGGGACGCCCGTCGCGCTCCCGCAGGATGCGGACGCGCTGATGCTCCTCGGCGAGGTTCACGAGGTGGAAGTAGGCCGTGAACGCCCGAGCGACCTCGTCGGCCCGCTCGACCGTGAACGAGTCGGCGATCTCGGCGGCGCGCGCGAAGGCCTCGGGCGTCTCGTCGGTGTAGGCCTGGATCGTCGCGATGCGCAGCCGCTCGACGTCCTCGTACAGCCCCGGGGAGCCGCTCTCGCGCAGCACGCGTCCGAGGAGGGCTCCGAGCATGCTCACGTCGGCGCGCATGCGCTCGGGGATCTTCTGCTCGGCCTCGAAGCGCCCCACGAGGTCGATGGCTTCGGTGTGGGTCGGTTCGCGCATCGTTCCAGGCTAGCCGCGCCGCGTTTCGCCGATGTCACGTGTGACAGCGTGTGCCGGGGCCCGGCTCGCGGGGGGCTCGACGATAGACTCGACCACGGAGAGCCGGGAAGTCTGGTCGGCGCACCATCAGTCGACCCCGACCCACGGAAGGTCCTATGAAGCTCCTCCGCTCCGCACGCTTCCCGGCGATCATGCTCCTTCTCGCCGCGACGCTGGGGCTGATCGTCGCGAACTCGCCGCTGTGGCCGGCGGTCGACGGCGCGATGCACGCGTATCTCGGCATCCCCGGCGTCTTCGAGCTCAGCGTCTCGCACTGGATCAAGGACGGCCTGCTCGCCGTCTTCTTCTTCGTGGTCGCCGTCGAGCTGCAGTTCGAGCTGACGAGCGGTCAGCTCAACTCCGCGCGCAAGGCTCTGCAGCCGGCGATCGCGGCGGCAGGCGGTGTCCTGGTGCCCATCGCGATCTACCTCGTCGTCGCCGCGGGGTCCGACGCCGCCGACGGCTGGCCGATTCCCACGGCCACCGACATCGCCTTCGCGCTGGGCGTCCTCGCCGTGTTCGGCAAGGGACTGCCGCCGGCGCTTCGGATCTTCCTGCTCGCCCTCGCGATCCTCGACGACATCGTCGGGATCGTCTTCATCGCCGTGCTCTTCACGGACGGCGTCGACCTCCTGATGCTCGTGCTCGCAGCCGTCGCGGTGGTGCTGTTCGGCTTCCTGAGTCGTCAGCTCGACACCCGCGCCCGCGTGCCCGTCCTCGTCGCCCTTGTGGTCCTCGCCGCCGCGACGTGGGTGCTGGTGTACCTGTCGGGCGTGCACGCGACGATCGCCGGAGTCGCGCTGGGCCTCGCGATGGCTCAGCAGCCGGCGCTGCGCACGCGCCATGTGCTCGAGCCGTGGGTGAACGGCGTCGTGCTGCCCGTCTTCGCCTTCTCGGCTGCGCTCGTCATGATCCCCGCCGTGCCGCTGTCGCAGCTGTCGCCGGCGTTCTGGGGCGTCCTGGTGGCGCTCCCGGTGGGGAAGATCGTCGGCATCTCCGTGTTCGGCTGGTTCTCGCTGCGGCTACCCGGTCGCACCGGCGCGCCGGCGCTCCGCTTCACCGACCTTCTGGCCGCCGGCGCCCTGGGCGGCATCGGGTTCACCGTGTCGCTGCTGCTGTCGGAGCTCGCGTTCGGCGGCGAACCGGCGCTGCGCGACCAGGCGACCCTCGGCGTCCTCGCCGGTTCGGTGCTCTCGCTCATCCTGGCCGGCGGGCTCGTATCGTGGCGGGCATGGCATTACCGACGGCAGGCGGCGACGAGCGCCGCGAGCACCACGTGACCCCGCCCGGCGAGGATCGGCCGTCCGATCCGCTGCGCGAGGCGGCGGAGGTCATGCGCGCGGTGCGTGACCGGTGCGTGTGGACGCAGCAGATCGACCACCGCGCGCTCGTCCCGTACCTCGTCGAAGAGAGCGCCGAGCTCATCGACGCCGTCGAGGACGGCACGCGCGCCGAGCTGCGCGAAGAGCTCGGCGACCTGCTGTGGCAGGTGCTGTTCCATGCCGAGATCGCGTCGCGCGATCCCGACGACCCGTTCGACATCGACGACGTCGCCCGCGGACTGACCGACAAGATGGTGCGCCGGCATCCGCATGTCTTCGGCGACGCCGTCGCGACCACGCCCGAAGAGGTGCTGGTGCACTGGAACGCCGCCAAGGCCGCCGAGAAGAGCACCCGCACGAGCGTGCTCGATGGCGTGAGCGAACGGATGCCGAGTCTCGCGCTCGCCCAGAAGCTCGTGGGCAAGGCGGCCCAGCTCGGAGTCGCGGCGCCGGCGGGCGCGGCCCCGGCGTCCGAGGCCGAGCTGGGTGACGCGCTTCTGGCGCTGGTCGCGACGGCGCGGGCGAACGGGTGGGACGCCGAGCGCGCGCTGCGCGAGCGCCTGCGCGGACTCGAGGGAGACATCCGCGCGACTGAGGCTTCCCGCCGCGACGACATCAGGTGATGTCACCGGGGTAGGACGAGCGACGCGCAAACCTCCTCCGCCCGTGAGATCACCTGATCTCGCGACGCGCGTGGCCGGCTGAGCGGCCCGGGATGCCGCGGACGACACGACGGAATCGATCGGCAGCCCCGACCTGGAAAGATGGGTTCGTGGCATCCGTCAACCCGCCGCGCGGCATGCGCGACTTCCTCCCCGCCGACAAGGTCCGTCGCGAGCGCGTGCTCGCCGTCATCCGCGAGCGCTATCGCGCGCACGGGTTCGACGAGATCGAGACGCCGGTCATGGAGGAGTACGGGCGCCTGCACGCCGGCATCGGCGGCGACAACGAGAAGCTCGCGTACAACGTGCTCAAGCGCGGCCTCGACGCCGACGCGATCCGCGCGGCGGCCGACGATCCGGCGGCGCTGACCGACCTCGGCCTGCGCTACGACCTGACGGTGCCGCTCGCGCGCTTCTATGCCACGAACCGCGGGCAGCTGCCGACGGTGTTCCGCTCGGTCCAGATCGCGCCGGTGTGGCGCGCCGAGCGCCCGCAGAAGGGGCGCTACCGCCAGTTCATGCAGTGCGACATCGACGTCATCGGCGATCCTTCGTCCCGAGCCGAGGCGGAGCTCGTGGTGGCGACCCTCGACACGCTCGACGCGCTCGGACTCGAGGGCGGCTCTGTGCGGATCAACGACCGGCGGGCATTGGACTTCATGCTCGACACCTTCGGCTTCGCGCCCGAGGAGCGGCCCGGCGTGCTCATCACGATCGACAAGCTCGACAAGATCGGGCACGACGGCATCGTCGCCGAGCTGCGCGACCGCGGGGCGACGGCGTCGGCCGTCGACGCGTTCGAGGCGTTCCTGCGCCGCCCGATGACGATGGAGTACAACCCGTACGGCGAGCGACAGATCCGCAAGGCGCTTCCCGACGAAGCGCCCGATGACATCGTGGCCCACCTCGTCGGCATCGGCGAGGCCGTGGCCGCCGCACGCGCTTCGACGGGCTCAGCGACCGAGGCGGACATCCCGCTCGTCTTCGACCCGTTCCTGGTGCGTGGCATGGGCTACTACACCGGCACGATCTTCGAGCTCGCCCACCCGAGCGTCGAGTACTCGCTCGGCGGCGGCGGCCGATACGACGGCATGATCGGCCGCTTCCTCGGGCAGGACGTCCCCGCCGTGGGATTCTCCATCGGCTTCGAGCGCATCGTCGACCTCGTGCCGGAGCGGACGGATGCCGCGGCCCCGGCGGTCGTGCTCGTCCACGATCGCGACGTGCCCGAGGGGGAGCTGCTCGCCGTCAAGGCGGCGCTCGTGGCCGAGGGGTCGCGCGTGCGCCTCGAGCAGCGGACGAAGAACCTCAAGGCGCTGCTGGAGCGTGCCGCGTCCGACGGCTACACCGCGTTCGCGACCGTGTCGGCCGGTGCCGCGCGGGACGCGCTCGAGGTCAAGCCGCTCTCGTGAACCGCAGCCGAAGCGCGCGGTAGAGCACGCCGACCGCGACGACGCCGACTCCCGCGACGACGGACGGCCACGGCAGCGTGACCGCCAGCACGAGGCATCCGATCGCTCCCACGACCTGGAGTGCGCGCGGGTACCGGCGCGCCGGCGAGCCCTGCCGGAACGCCGCGACGTTCGCGACGAAGTAGTACAGCAGCACGCCGAACGACGAGAAGCCGATCGCCCCGCGGAGGTCGACGACGGAGACGAGCAGCAGGACGGCCGCCCCGACGGCGAGCTCGGCCCGATGCGGCACGTGCCACCGCGGGTGCACCGCCGAGAGATCGGTCGGCAGGTCGCGCTCGCGGGCCATGGCGAACGTCGTGCGGCTCACGCCGGCGATGAGGGCGAGGAGTGCCCCGAGCGACGCGGCGGTCGCGCCGATGCGGACCACCGGCTGCGCCCATGCCCAGCCCGACGCCGCGGCGGCATCGGCGACCGGCTCAGTCGATCCGGCGGTGCCCGCAGGTCCGAGCGTGCTCAGCACGGCGACGGCGACGATCGCGTAGACCGCCAGCGCGACGAGGAACGCCACCACGATCGCCCGTGGGATCACGCGCTGCGGGTCACGCACCTCCTCGCCCATCGTGGCGATGCGCGCGTATCCCGCGAACGCGAAGAAGAGTAGGCCCGCTGACTGGAGGATGCCGTAGCCGCCGCCGGAGGTCAGGGTCGCCGGGTCGAACCACGCGTCGGCGCGCGGCGCGGCGTACGTGGCGGCGACGGCCACCGCAAGCGCCAGCAGCACGACCACCACGATGATGCGCGCCAGGCGGGCCGTGCGCGTGATGCCGAACCAGTTCACGGCCGTGAGCGCGACGACCGCGCTGAGCGCGACCGGGCGCTCCCATCCGGGAGGGGCGGCGTACGCGGCGAACGTGAGCGCCATCGCCGCGCAGCTCGCGGTCTTGCCGATCACGAATCCCCAGCCCGCGACGAAACCCCACCATGGTCCGAGCTCGGCACGCCCGTAGGCGTACGTGCCGCCCGATGTCGGGTGCGCGGCAGCCAGCTGCGCCGACGACGTCGCGTTGCCGAAGGCCACGATCGCCGCGATCGCGAGGCCTACGAGCAGGCCAGTGCCCGCGGCATCCGCCGCCGGCGCCCACACCGCGAACACGCCGGCGCCGATCATCGCGCCCAGACCGACGAAGACCGCGTCTCCGAGGCCGAGGCGGCGCTGGAGGGAGGGGGTGGTCACGCGCGAACAATAGCGCGCCCGTGCGGACGGCGGGTGCCGCGGTTCCGCGAGCACGGCGGCGTCGGGCATGATCGACGCGTGACTCTGCGCATCCACACCGTTCTCGAGCCCTTCGGTCCCGCCACCGCGATCGAGCTCACCGACGCCCACGTCGACGAGCTCGGCGGCGGCAAGCGCGCCGCGGTCGTCGTCGGCATCGGCGAGCGCACCGCCCGCCTCCGTCTCGCGGTGATGGGCGGGCGCAACGTGATCGGCCTGTCGAAGGCGGTGCGCGCGCAGCTCGGCGTCGACATCGGCGACGAGGTCGACGCGACGATCGATCTCGATACGGCCGAACGCGAGGTCGAGGTGCCGGACGACCTGGCCGCGGCGCTGGCGGATGCCGGGGCACGAGCCGCGTTCGATGGGCTGACGTATTCACGGCGCAAGGAGATCGCGCGCTCCGTCGCCGAGGCCAAGCGGCCCGAGACTCGCGAGCGCCGCATCGCGGCCGCGGTCGCGGACCTCCTCGGGTCGTAGTCGGCTCCGAACCACGTTCGACACCCCCGCGACGGCATCCGTTCACCTGTGCCCGGTGTCATGACGGCATGTCCCGTTCGCGTGACACGACGCCGCGTGCCGTCCTGGTCGGCGTCCTCGGGCTCGCCCTCGGCGCCGCGCTGGTGCTGCTCGGCGGCCGCGCGATGCTGTCGCGACAGGCCGCGATCGCGCGCCGCCGGATCGGCAAGCCGCTGGGGGAGGAGGCGCTCGACGCCGACCGTGTGTGGCGCCGGCGCTTCGACGGCGAGCCGCTCGAGCTGGTCGTGCTCGGCGACTCGATCGCTGCCGGCCTCGGGGCGGAACGGCGCAAGGACACACTCGGCGCTCGCCTCGCGAAGGGCCTCGCGCGGCGGCTGCGCCGACCGGTGAGCCTGCGCACCGCCGCGATCGTCGGGGCGGAGTCGTCGCTGCTCGCCGAGCAGGTCGACGGCCTGCCCGCCGGCTACCGCCCCGACCTCGCCGTGATCGTCGTAGGCGGCAACGACGTCACCCACCGGGTTCCCGTGGCGACGTCGGTGGGTCACCTCGAGGTCGCGATCCAGCGCCTGCAGGCGCGCGGCGCGGCGGTGATCGTCGGCACGTGTCCGGACCTCGGCGCGCTGCGGCCGGTGCCGCAGCCGCTGCGGGCCCTCGGATCCCGGCTCTCGCGGCAGCTGGCCGACGCGCAGGCCGCGGCCGCGGAGCGCCTCGGCGCGCGGGCGGTGTCGCTTCGGCAGGCGGTGGGGCCGTTCTTCGTGACCCAGCCCGACGAGATGTTCAGTCTCGACCGCTTCCACCCGAGCGCCATGGGCTACCGCCGGACCGCCGAGGCCCTGCTCCCGGCGCTCCTCGACGCGCTCGAGAGTGAGTCCGCTCGCTGAATCCTCCACAGGAGATCGAGCCCTCCGCAGGACGTCTCGCGCACGAGCATCCGGCGGAAGGTCGAACCTCCTGTGGAGCGGGCGACGGCGTCAGCCCTGGCCGGCAGAAGCCGCCCACTCCGAGATGCGGGCCGTGCTCTCCTCCTCGGAGAGATCCTCCACGCGCGTCATGATCGACCACCGCACGCCGAAGGGGTCGCGGATGCTCGAGAAGCGGTCGCCCGACACGAACGCGGAGGGCTCCTCGCGCACCGTCGCCCCCGCCGCGACCGCACGTGCGGTCACGGCATCGACGTCGGGCACGTAGATGCCGACCGAGTAGCAGTCGTCCTCGCCCTCGGGTGCGGCGACCGTGCCGTACTGCGGGCTCGGCTCGCCGATCTCGAGCCGTCCGAGTCCGAAGTCGAGCCCCGCGTGGACCACGAGCCCGTCGAACTCGGTCACGTCGGTCACGCGCGCCCCGAAGACGTCGCGATAGAACTCGATGGCCGCCTTCGCGCGGCGGATGACGAGGTAGGGAGTCAGCGTGGTCGCCCCGTTCGGGCGACCGTCGGTCGTGTACCGGCCTGTCGCGCCGGTCGTGTGAATCGTGTTCATACCCGCCATGGTGGCGGGAGCCGTGTGCCGCAGGCTTGGAGATTCGCGACGACCTGCACGTCGGCGCCCGGGGTTACCCTGGCGTCCGTGACCGAGTCGGGGATCGACCGCGACCGCGGCGTGCTGTACCCCGAGCGGCTGCCGCGCTTCACGCGGCTCGAGCCGCCGGCCGAGGCATCCGCCCTCGTGTCGTGGTTCTGGATCCCGCAATGGGACCTGCCGGCGGGCGTCGAGTCGCGACAGCCCGTGCTCGCCTACCCGGCGGCGAACCTGGTCGTGGAACCGGACGCCGTGAGACTGTGGGGCGCGTCGACGCGCCTCACCGAGAGAGTGCTGCGGGGGAGCGGCTGGGGGGTCGGTGCGCTGCTGCGCCCCGCGGCACTGGCCCGGCTTCACGCCGCGCCCCGTGAGCTCGTGGATCGCGACACCGTGCTCGACGAGTCCGGTCTTCGTGCCTCCGTGACGGCGGCGATGCCGGATGTCGAGGCCGCGGCGGGCGTGCTCGCGGACCGGCTCGTCGCGCGCGTCGGCCCGCCCACCCCCGAGGGACGGCTCGCGAACGCGATGGCGGACCTGCTCATGACGGATTCCGACATCCTCCGCGTGGACGACGCGGCCGAGCGACTGCGCGTGTCGGTGCGGACGCTCCAGCGCCTCGCCCACCGCACGGTGGGCCTCTCGCCCGTGGCGATGATCCGTCGCCGGCGCCTGCAGGAGGCGGCCCGGCGTGTGCGGGAGGAGCCGGGCGTCGCCCTCGTAGAGATCGCGGCCGAGCTCGGCTACGCCGACCAGGCGCACCTCGCGAACGACTTCCGTTCGGTGCTCGGGTTCACCGCGACGGAGTACCGCGCAGATCACTGATGCGCCCCGCCGGTCACTCGCGAGCCTGTGTGATCCGCTTCTTCTCGCGCACGTAGACCTCGCGCCGGACTTTCGCGACGACGTCGCCCTCGGCATCCGTGATCTCGGTCTCGAACCATTCGAGCACCTTCGCGCCGCCCCGCGCCCGCACGCGCAGCTCCTGCGCCTTCTCCGAAGGCACCTCGAAGTGCGCCGTGAGCACGCCGCGGCCGGGCTTGAGGAACTCGATCTCGCCGCGGGTGTCCCACACAACGTAGTCGCGCCCGAGCTGGTGCATCACGAGCATGAAGTAGTACGGGTCGGTCATGGCCGACATCGAGCCGCCGAACGCCGTCTTGACGTAGTTGCGCGTGAAGACGTTCACGTGAAGCTCGACGGTCGCGCTGGTCCAGTCTTCGGCGAAGCGTCTCACGCGGATGCCGCTGAAGAGGTTGGGGATCCACAGGCTCATGCCGACGGCGAGGCGGCGGGGAGTCAGGCGCATGCGCATCAGCATGCCGAGCGCGTGGTGTCGCCGCACATCGGTTGGCGGGCGTGCACAATTGTTCTAGTTGTCATAGAATTAATGTGTGTTGTTGCGGATCGACCCCGAGAGCGAGACGCCGCTGTTCGCGCAGATCGCCGACTCGGTGCGGGCGGATGCCGCAGCCGGCCGTCTGCGGCCTGGAGAGCGCCTGCCCGCCGCCCGTGAGATCGCCGCCGCGCTCGCGGTCAACGTCCACACCGTCCTGCACGCCTACCAGGATCTCCGCGACGAGGGACTCGTCGAACTGCGTCGCGGCCGCGGCGCGGTCGTCACCGCGCAGGCCCTGGCGCTCGAAGAGCTCCACCACGACATCACCCGGCTCGTCGCGCGCGCTCGTGCCGCAGGCCTCTCGCCCGAAACCCTCGCCGCCCTCGTGAAGGAGACCGCCCGTGACCGCTGACCATTTTCGTTCCGCCGCCGCGGCGCCCGCCGCCGGGCAGCCTCGTGTCCCGTGGCGCGCGGTCGTCGCGTTCGTGGTGCTGGCCTGCGGGCTCGCGTGGCTCGTCGCCCTGCCGTTGTGGCTCGGAGACGGCCTCGCGTCGCCGACGGCGGGCCTTCTGCTGCCGCTCATGATGTTCACGCCCGCCGTGGCAGCGGTCATCGTGACCTGGGTGTTCCGCGCCCCGCCGCGCGAGCGCGCACGGTTCCTCGGGCTGTGGCCGCTGCGGCCCGCCGGACGGCTCATCCTGTTCCTGGCACTGGGCCTTGTCCTGCCCATCGTCGCGGTCGTCGCGACGGCTCTCGCGAGCGGGGCGCTGGGTCTCGTGCGTCTCGATCTCGTGGCGTTCTCCGGCTTCGCCGCCCAGGTCGCTGCCGTCGCCCCGCCGGGAGCGCCGGCAGTTCCGATCGCCGTCCTCGTCGTGGCGCAGTTCGCCGCGATCCCGATGGGTGCGTTCGTCAACAGCTTCCTCGCGTTCGGAGAGGAGCTGGGCTGGCGCGGATGGCTGCAGACGGTGCTGCTGCCCCTGGGCACGTGGCCCGCGATGCTGATCACCGGTGCGGTGTGGGGCCTCTGGCATGCGCCGGTCATCCTCCTCGGCTACAACTTCGGCCGCCCCGACGCGGTCGGCGTGCTGCTGATGGTCGGCGGGTGCATCGCATGGGGATTCCTGCTCGGATGGCTGCGGCTGCGCAGCGCCTCGATCTGGCCGGCCGTGCTCGCGCACGGGTCGCTCAACGCCGCCGGCGCCCTCGTCCTCGTGCTCGTCGCCGAGGGCGAGACGCCCGACCTCGCGTGGGTGGGTGCGCTGGGAGTCGTCTCCTGGGCCGTGCTCGCCGTGATCGTCGGCACGATCGCGGTGTTGCGGCAGTACCGCTCCGGGGCGGTGGCTCCTGCCGCCGGCTCCGTCCCCGCGCCCGTACCCGCCCCTGCTCCCGAAGGAGACGCCCGATGACCCGACCAGAACTCGCCGTCCGCCGATTCGCGCTCGTCGCGCTGTGGCTGCCTGCCGCGATCGTCGCGGTAGCGGTCGCGGTGCAGCTCGTGCTGCTGCCGCATGTACCGCCGACGGTCGCGATCCACTGGAACGCTGCGGGGGAGGCCGACGGGTTCGCTCCGGCGTGGACGCAGCCGATCGCCACCACAGTCCTCGGGCTCGGCATCCCGGTCCTCCTCGCGCTGACGACGCTCCCAGGCCTGCGCCGCGGAGAGCGCGGCACCACGTACCGGCTCCTGGGAGCGCTCGCCGCCGCGCTCTCGGCGTTCGTCGCCGTCGCCTTCACGGTGACGTTCGCGATGCAGGCCGGGCTCGAGGCATCCGCAGATGCCCCCGCGATCTGGCCGGCGCTCGTCGCGGCGCTGGTCACGGGCGTGCTCGCCGGCCTCGCCGGGTGGGCGCTGCAGCCCCGTCACGACGACGACTCGGCGGTGGCGCCGACCGCGGAGCCGGCGCTCAGCGTCGGTGCGACCGAGCGAGTCGCGTGGGTGCGCACCGCCGCCATGTCGACAGGCGCCGTCGCGGCGATCCTGCTCGGCGTGCTCGCCGTCGCGCTCGCCGCGATCATCGCCTGGGTGACCGGAGCCGCGACGGCGCTCGCGACGGTCCTGACGGTGGTCGCGGCCGTGATGCTCGTGCTCGCGGCGACGACCGTCGCGTTCCACGTCCGCGTCGACGACACCGGGTTGCGGGTGGCCTCGCTGTTCGGCATCCCGCGCTTCCACGTGCCGCTGGCAGATGTCGCGTCGGCCGCACGCGTGGAGGTGGACCCGATGGGCGAGTTCGGCGGCTGGGGCCTGCGCCTCGCTGCGCACGGGCGACGATTCGGCGTCGTGCTGCGCCGCGGCGAGGCGATCGAAGTCTCTCGCCGCAGCGGCAGGCGCTTCGTCGTCACCGTCGACGACGCGCACACGGGTGCGGCGCTGCTCGAGGGCCTCGTCGCCCGCGAGACCGCGCGGTCTTGACGCCCACCGAGGTGGCCGATTGGCTGAGGGCATGACCGACCTCACTCCCGACCTCTGGCGCCGCGTCGACGCCTACCTCACCGACACCCTCGTGGGGCACGAGCCGGGACTCGAGCAGGCCGTCGCCGACCAGAACCAGGCGGGACTTCCTCCGATCGAGGTCGCGCCGGTGAACGGGAAGCTCCTGCACCTGATCGCCCGGATCTCGGGAGCCCGGCGAGTACTCGAGATCGGCACGCTGGGCGCGTACTCCACGATCTGGCTCGCGCGCGCCGTGCCCGACGACGGCCGCGTCGTCACCATCGAGGCCGAGCCGCGCATCGCCGAGATCGCACGCGCCAACCTGGATCGCGCCGGCGTCGGCGCGAAAGTCGACATCCGTCTCGGGCGCGGCGCCGACGTGCTGCCGACGCTCGCGTCGGAGGACCCGTTCGATCTCGTCTTCATCGACGCCGACAAGGAGTCCAACACGATCTACCTCGACTGGGCGGCGCGCCTCGGTCACCCGGGCACGGTCGTCGTCGTCGACAACACCGTGCGCGGCGGCGAGGTCGCCAACCCCGCGACCGAGAATCCGCAGATCATCGGCGTGCAGCGCGGGCTCGAGATGCTCGGCCGCGATCCGCGGTTCGATGCGACGGCGCTGCAGACCCTCGACGCGAAGGGCTACGACGGCATCGCGATCGCCCTCGTCGTCTGAAACCGCCTCGGATCCCGGCATCCGGCATCACTAGACTCGGGGGCGGACCGACGATGCTCCGACGAACCACCCTCCACAAGCAAGGAGTCACCCTGTGGCACAGATCGAGGCTGTAGGCGCGCGCGAGATCCTCGACTCGCGCGGAAACCCGACCATCGAAGTGGAGGTGCTGCTCGACGACGGCATTGTCCAGCGTGCGGCCGTCCCCTCGGGTGCGTCGACCGGTGCCTTCGAGGCGTACGAGCTGCGCGACGGCGACAAGGGCCGCTATGGCGGCAAGGGCGTCCTCAAGGCCGTCGCCGCCGTCATCGATGAGCTCGGCCCGGCGATCGAGGGCGTCGAGGCGAGCGAGCAGCGCGTCATCGACGAGATCCTCATCGCCACCGACGGCACAGAGAACAAATCGCGCACCGGTGCGAACGCCATCCTCGGCGTCTCGCTCGCGGTCGCCAAGGCCGCCGCCGACTCGGCCGATCTGCCCCTCTTCCGCTATCTCGGCGGTCCGAACGCGCACGTGCTCCCGGTGCCGCTCTTCAACGTCATCAACGGCGGCGAGCACGCCGACAACGGCATCGACTTCCAGGAGTTCTTCCTGGCCCCGATCGGCGCCGAGACGTACGCCGAGTCGCTGCGCTGGGGCACCGAGGTCTACCACGTCCTCAAGGGCGAGCTGAAGGCCGCCGGCTTCGCCACCGGCCTGGGCGACGAAGGCGGGTTCGCCCCCGACCTGCCGAGCAACCGCGAGGGCCTCGACTTCCTCATGAAGGCGATCGAGAAGGCCGGGTTCACGCCGGGCGAGCAGATCGCCGTGGGCCTCGACGTCGCCGCGACCGAGTTCTTCAAGGACGGCGTCTACACCGTCGAGGGCAAGCCGTGGTCGGCCGAGCAGCTCACCGACTACTTCGCCGACCTCGTCGCGAACTACCCCGTCGTCACGATCGAGGACGCCCTCGCCGAGGACGACTGGGATGCGTGGAAGGCGCTCACCGACAAGATCGGCTCGAAGGTGCAGCTGGTCGGCGACGACCTGTTCGTCACGAACCCCACGCGCCTGCAGAAGGGCATCGACCTCGGCGTCGGCAACGCGCTGCTGGTCAAGGTCAACCAGATCGGCACGCTGTCCGAGACGCTCGACGCCATCTCGCTGGCGACCCAGAACGGGTACCGCTCGATGCTGTCGCACCGATCCGGCGAGACCGAGGACACCACGATCGCCGACCTCGCCGTCGCCGTCAACGCGGGTCAGATCAAGACCGGCGCGCCCGCCCGCAGCGAGCGCGTCGCGAAATACAATCAGCTTCTGCGCATCGAGGAGGAGCTCGGCGAGGCCGCGGTGTTCGCGGGCCGCGGAGCGTTCCCCCGGTTCAAGGGCTGATGCGCTGACAGCGTTCTGACGAGAGCAGCGTCGCGCAGCGGCGTACTGACGAGAGGGGGAGCCGTGGCGAAGACGACGGCTCCCCCTTCTCGTTCCCGCCGGGCCGGCAGCGCGCCGCGACGCCGGCCGCCGCGGCGGCCGGTCGACGTGCGTGAATGGCTCGGCGGCATCCGCCTGTCGGGCTTCATGGTCATCATGCTCGGCCTCGTGGTGCTGGCGGCGTTCGTGCTGGTGCCGACGATCGGCACGTACGTCGACCAGCGGCAGCGCATCGCCGCCCTCGAGGCGGCCGTGCAGCTCAGTCGCGAGGAGGTCGCCGAGCTCGAGTCGCAGCGCGACCGCTGGCGCGATCCCGCCTACATCACGACGCAGGCGCGGGAGCGGCTGTATTACGTCCGGCCCGGCGAAGTGGTCTACCTGGTCGACAACGACCTGCCGCCCGAGCTGGCCCCGCAGGAGCAGGGCCCGGTGAGCGAAGAGGTGCAGCAGACCCGCACCGACTGGATGTCGCAGCTGGTGCGGTCGGTCACCGAGGCGGGCCTCGCGCAGACCGTCGCCCCCGTGACGATCGGCGTCCCCGACCCCGGCTCGACACCCGCCCCGACGCCCTGAACCGGGGGGCGCGAGGCCGCGGCATCCGTCGACGTGCGGCCGGCTCGTGCGACGCCGGGGCACGCGGGCGATCCAGCCCCGTCCCAGCAGCCACCGGTACCCTGGCGACGTGACGACTCCGCCGTTCCCTCCCGTCAGCGAAGCCGACCTCGCCGTCCTGCACGATCAGCTGGGCCGGCCCGCCCGAGGCGTCGTCGGAATCGCCGCGCGATGCGTGTGCGGCAACCCCACCGTCGTGGCGACGTCGCCGCGGCTGCCCGACGGCACGCCGTTCCCCACGTTCTACTACCTGACGCATCCCGCTGCGACGGCCGCCATGTCGACGCTGGAAGCCGACCACGTCATGCCCGAGCTCGCCGAAGAGCTCGCCGATGAGGACATCGCAGCCGCCTACCGGCGCGCACACGAGGCGTATCTGCGCGATCGCGCGGCGTACGGCGAGGTCGAAGAGATCGACGGCATCTCGGCCGGCGGCATGCCCACGCGCGTCAAGTGCCTCCACGCCCTCGCAGGACACGCTCTCGCGGCCGGTCCCGGCGTCAACCCGATCGGCGACCTCGCCCTGGCGAGGTCGCCGTGGTCGCCGGACCGCTGCGTCTGCGCGCAACCGGGTACGGCCGGATGACGCGCCGCGGGTTCACGGCCGTCGCGGCGGCCGCGGCATCCGTCGCGGCCGTCCTGACGCTCGTCGCCTCCGCACCGGCGATGGCCGCGCCCGCGCCGGGGCCGACGGCACCGGCGCCCGGGGAGGATCCGGTCCGCGCCGCGGAGTACTGGCTCGCCGACTACGGCATCGAGACCGCATGGCAGACCACGCGCGGCGCCGGCGTGAAGATCGCGGTCATCGACACCGGCATCGCCAAGGGACCGGTGGAGTTCGACGGCGCGGTCGCCGGCGGCACCGACGTGTCGGGCATCGGATCCAAGGACGGTCGCACGCCGGTCGGCGCCGTCGACTCCGACCACGGCAGCTGGGTGGCCTCGCTCGCGGCGGCGCGGGGGACCGGCCCCGGCACCGGCATGATCGGCGTCGCGCCGGAGGCCGAGCTGCTCTCGGTGTCGGTCGGCTTCGGCTCGGCGGCGGCCCGTTCGTTCACGGACCAGATCGCCGACGCCATCCGCTGGTCGGTCGACCACGGCGCCGACGTCATCAACATGTCGCTCACGACCAACGTGCTGGACTGGCCGGAGAGCTGGGACGACGCGTTCCTCTACGCGTTCGAGAACGACGTCGTGGTCGTCGTGGCCGCGGGCAACCGGGCCAGCGGCACGACGCGCGTCGGGGCGCCGGCGACGATCCCCGGCGTGCTGACCGTCGCGGGCGTCGATCCGCAGGGTCACGCGAGCGTGGATGCCTCCACCCAGGGCATCACGATCGGCGTCGCGGCACCCAGCGAGAAGCTCATCGGCGTCTCGCCCGACGGACGCCTCGTGCAGTGGGACGGCACGAGCGGCGCGGCACCGATCGTCGCGGGGATCGCCGCGCTCGTGCGCTCCGCGCATCCCGACCTCGACGCGAACAACGTCATCAACCGCATCCTCGAGACCGCGCGACCGGCCCCCGGCACGACGGGCGTCCCCGATCCGCTCCTCTACGGCGAGGGACTGGTGGATGCCGCGGCCGCGGTCTCGGCATCCGTCCCGTCCGTCAGCGAGAACCCGATGGGCAGCCTCGAGGAATGGGTGCGGCTGTACCGGCGCGCGCAGAACCCCGAACTGCCGTCGGAACCGGTCCCGACGGTCGAGGTCCCGCCGCTGCCGCGCGCCGAGCCGGCGACCCCGGAGGAATCGCCGCTGCTTCCCGATCGCAATACGCTGCTGTATGGCACGCTGCCGCTCTCGGTGCTCACGGCGGCGGCTATACTGGTGGCGCTCGGCGTCACCGCAGCTGTCCGACGCATCCGATTGGCGTCCCGTGCGCCGAGCCGCTGACACAGGAGGAGTTCTCCACTCGTGACCAACACCGTGCCCAAGATCCTCATCGTCGGTGGCGGCTACGCAGGCTTCTACACGGCGTGGAAGCTGGAGAAGCACCTGCGCAAGGGCGAGGCCGAGGTGTCGATCGTCGATCCACTGCCCTACATGACGTACCAGCCGTTCCTCCCCGAGGTTGCGGCCGGCTCGATCGAGGCGCGCCACTCGGTCGTCGCGCTGCGCCGCCACCTCAAGCGCACGACCGTCATCGCGGCGAAGGTGACCGGCATCGACCACGCGAACAAGGTCGCGACGATCACGCCGATCGTGGGGGAGCCCTACGAGTTCGCTTACGACCAGATCGTCGTCACCGCAGGCGCCGTCTCGCGCACCTTCCCGATTCCGGGCATCGCCGACAACGCGATCGGGCTCAAGACGATCGAAGAGGCGGTCGCGATCCGCGACAAGCTGATGTCGAACTTCGACAAGGCCTCCGTCCTGCCCCCCGGCCCCGAGCGCGACCGGCTGCTGACCGTCGTCGTCGTCGGCGGCGGGTTCGCGGGCATCGAGGTGTTCGCCGAGCTGCGTTCGCTGGCCTCGTCGCTGGTCAAGAGCTATCCGCAGCTCACGTTCGACGACACCCACTTCCACCTCATCGAGGCGATGGGGCGCATCATGCCCGAGGTGTCGCTGAAGACGAGCGAGTGGGTGCTGAAGAACCTCGCCCAGCGCGGCGCCTCCGTGCACCTCGACACGCAGGTCACGGGCGCCATCGGGGGCAACGTCGAGCTCTCCACCGGCGAGGTCATCCCGACCGACCTGATCATCTGGACGGCGGGCGTCATGGCCAACCCGACGGTGGTCCGCGGCGGCGACCTCCCCGTCGAGGAGCGCGGCCGCATCCGCACGCGCGCCGACCTGCGCGTGGGCTCCGAGGACGAGATCGTCGAGGGCGCCTGGGCCGCCGGCGACGTGGCGGCCGTCCCGGACCTGTCGGGTGGAGGCGTCGGCGGCTACTGCGTGCCGAACGCCCAGCACGCCGTCCGCCAGGCCAAGCTCCTCGCGAAGAACCTCGTCGGCGTGCTGCGCGGCGAGCTGCCCCGCGACTACTTCCACAAGAACCTCGGCGCCGTCGCCGGCCTCGGCCTGTGGGTCGGTGTCTTCCAGTCCGGCAGGATCGCGCTCAAGGGACCGATCGCGTGGCTCGCGCACCGCGGCTACCACGGACTGGCGATGCCGTCGTGGGAGCGCAAGTGGCGCGTGCTGTGGGGCTGGTGGAACAACTTCTGGCTCGGGCGCGACCTCGTCAACCTGTCGACGGTCCAGAACCCGCGCTACGTGTTCGAGGAGTTCGCTGCGCGTCCGCGCCCGCCGCAGCCGGTCGAGGCCGCCGAGCCGGTCAAGAAGCCGGCGCCGCGTAAGAAGGCCGCCGAGAAGGTGGCCGCCGGCAGCTGATTCCAGCCGGATGCCGCGACCCGTCTGAGAGGATGGGTCGCGGCATCCGCGTTTCGTGAGGAAGGCGATCGCCCCCGTAGCCCAACCGGCAGAGGCAGGCGACTTAAACTCGCCACAGTGTGGGTTCGAATCCCACCGGGGGTACGCGACGCACCCTCGGCAGCGTCGGGCGTCGTGCCTTTCGGGCTCTAGGCTGGAGCGCATGCGCGCGCACCCGAAGCGGGCCGTATGAGCCTTGACCTGCTGTCCGTTCCCCCGGCGACGAAGCCGTGGGCCGATCCGGCGTCCTACTGGGGCGCCATGACCCGTGCCGTCGAGGCGGTGAGCGGCCCCGTCGCCGCGATCAGCCTCCAGGCGCTGCGCTTCAACGCGCTGGATCTCGTGGTCCGGGCCGGGGGAGTGCCGATCCGTGTCGCGAGCAAGTCCGTGCGCGTGCGTGAGGTGCTCGATGCTGTGCTGGCCGTCCCCGGCTATCGCGGCATCCTCGCGTTCACGCTGCCCGAGGCGCTATGGCTCGCAGAGAAGCATGACGACATCGTGCTGGGCTACCCCACCGTCGACCGAGCGGCGATCGCGGCGCTGGCCGCCGACGAGGCCGCCGCGGCGCGGATCACGCTGATGATCGACGACCTCGCCCAGCTGGATCTCGTGGACTCGGTCGTCGCACCCGGGAGCCGCCCCGTCATCCGCGTGGCGATCGACGCCGACGCGTCGTGGCGCGCTCCCGCGCTCGGGCACATCGGCGTGCTCCGCTCGCCGGTCCACGAAGCAGGCGAGGTCGCCGCGCTCGCGCGCGGGGTGGCCGCCCGCCCGGGATTCGCCCTCGTGGGTCTGATGATGTACGAGGCGCAGATCGCCGGCCAGGGGGATGCCACGGGCTCCGGGGACGCCGTCATCCGGTGGATGCAGCGCCGCTCTGCGGCCGAGCTCCTGGACCGTCGGGGCGCGATCGTCACCGCGCTGCGGGACATCGCCCCGCTCGAGTTCGTCAACGGCGGCGGGACGGGATCGCTCGAGGTCACGGCATCCGATCAGTCCGTCACCGAGCTCACCGCCGGAAGCGGCCTGCTGGCGGGGCACCTGTTCGACGGATACCGCGCCTTCGATCCCGCGCCGGCGGCCGCGTTCGCCCTGGAGGTGGTGCGCAAGCCCGCGCCCGACGTGGCGACGGTGCTCGGCGGCGGGTGGATCGCATCCGGTCCCGCGCTCGAATCCCGGCAGCCCCGGGCGGTGTGGCCGCAGGGCCTGCGCATGGCCCCCCGCGAGGGAGCGGGGGAGGTGCAGACCCCGCTGCGAGGCGACGCGGCCCGGGGGCTGCGCGTCGGCGACCGCGTGTGGTTCCGACACGCCAAGAGCGGTGAGCTCGCGGAGCGGGTCGAGCGCTATCACGTGGTCGACGGCGACGCCGTCGTCGGCATCGCCGACACCTATCGCGGCGAAGGCAAGGCGTTCCTGTGACGCGGCCGGGCGGCAGGTGGCAGAACTGGGGCCGCACAGAGGCGGTGCGGCCGCAGCGGGTCGAGTTCCCGCGCACGGTCGAGGCCGTCCAGCGTGCGGTGGTCGCGGCGGCGGCGCAGCGGATCCCGGTGAAGGCGGTCGGCGCGGGGCACAGCTTCACCGGCATCGCAGTCGCGCCCGGCGTGCTGCTCGAGCTGCGGGATCTCAGCGGACTGGTCTCGGTCGACGTCGAGCGATCGCGGGTCACCCTGCTCGCCGGCACACGCCTGCATCAGGTGCCGGCGCTCCTGGCGCCGTACGGGCTCGCGATGGAGAATCTCGGCGACATCGACCGGCAGTCCGTCGCGGGCGCGATCTCGACCGGCACGCACGGTACAGGCGCCAGGTTCGGAGGCCTCGCGACGCAGGTCGTGGGCGCGACCCTCGTCACCGCGACCGGTGATCTGCTGCGCGTCGACGACGATCACGACCCGGAGCTGCTGCCCGCGGTCGCGCTCGGACTCGGCGCGCTCGGCATCCTCGTCGAAGTGACGCTGCGCTGCGTCCCGGCGTTCGTGCTGCACGCCGTCGAGCGGCCCGAGGCGCTGGACGACGTGCTCGACGAGATCGAGGACCGCGTCGCCGGTGCGGACCACTTCGAGTTCTACTGGTTCCCGCACACCGACCGCGCGATGACCAAGACCAACACGCGCCTCCCCGAGAGTGCGCCCCGGCATCCGCTGTCGCCCGTCGGCAAGTGGATCGACGACGTCCTCGTCGGGACCGGCCTGCACCACGCGGCCTGTTCGGTGGGCAAGGCGATCCCGCCGCTCGTGCCGCCGATCAACCGCATCTCGGCGAAGGTGTGGGGCGATCGTGAATTCACGGATGCCTCGAACCGCGTGTTCGCGACCGCTCGCTCGGTGCGCTTCCGCGAGATGGAGTACGCGCTCCCGGCCGACAGCGTGCGCCCGGCGTTCGACGCGCTGCGCGCGCTGATCGACGACCGCGGGTGGCGCATCGGCTTCCCGGTCGAGGTGCGCTTCGCCGCCGCAGACGACCGCTGGCTCTCGACCGCCCACGGCCGCGCCTGCGCGTACATCGCCGTGCACCGGTACTGGCGCGAGGACCCCGCGGAGTACTTCGGCGCGGTCGAGCAGATCATGCTCGCGCACGGCGGCCGCCCGCACTGGGGAAAGATGCACACGTTGGACGCGTCGGTGCTGCGGGAGAAGTATCCGCGCTTCGGCGACTTCGTCGCGCTGCGCGACCGACTCGACCCGGACAGGCTGTTCCGCAACGCCTACCTCGACCGCGTGCTCGGTGGGTAACGGCTGAGAGTACCGTGCCCGGGACAGTGGCTTCGAAGTCGCCGTCGCTAGGATGAGGGAAACCTCGAACGGAGACTCGCCTATGGAATGGCTGATCGCAGTCATCATCGTGGTGGCGCTCATCGTCATCGCCGGCATCTACCTGTGGGCGACCTACAACTCGCTCGTGCAGCTGAACGTGCGAGTGGACGAAGCGTGGAGCGACATCACCGTTCAGCTCAAGCGCCGCGCCGATCTCCTGCCGAACCTGATCGAGGCCGTCAAGGGCTATGCCGCGCACGAGAAGGCCGTCTTCGAGAACGTCACGCGGGCACGCGCCGAGACGCTGTCGGCGGCGGGACCCGCTGACGCGGGTGTGGCCGAGGGACACATGCAGCAGGCGCTGAAGTCGCTGTTCGCGGTCGCCGAGGCCTACCCGCAGCTGCAGGCCAGCCAGAACTTCCTGCAGCTGCAGCAGGCAGTCGTCGACACCGAAGACAAGATCCAGGCCTCGCGTCGCTTCTACAACGGCGGCGTGCGGGAGCTGAACACCAAGATCAAGGTGTTCCCGAACAATCTGTTCGCGCGCAACCTCGGTTTCCACGAGCGCGAGTTCTTCGAGGTCATCGACGGCGCCGCCATCTCGGAGCCCCCGCGCGTCCAATTCTGATGCGGAAGGCGCGTGTCCGGAGCCCTCGCTAGCGTCGACGCATGCCGTACCAGCTGACGCGTGAGGAAGCGCGCCGGCTCGCGATCAGCGCCCAGCTGCTTTCCGCCGAGCGCCCCGCGGGCATCGTCGAGGCGATCGATGCACTCACGGTCGTCGGCATCGAGCCGACGGCCGCGATCGCGCCGAGCACGGATCTCATCCTGTGGAGCAGGCTGGGCTGGCCCTACCAGCCCGCCGACCTCACACGTCTGGTTGAGGAGGACCGCGCCGTCTTCGAGTGGGGCGGCTTCTACCGGACGATGACCGACCTTCCGCTGCTGATCCCCGACATGCGTACGAGACCGCAGTCCGCCCGTGCTCGGGAGTGGCTGAGCGCCAACGACCGCTTCCGTCGGGACGTGCTGGACCGGCTGCGAATCGACGGACCGCTGCGGCCCGCCGAGATCCCCGACACGGCCCAGGTCTCGTGGACGTCATCCGGGTGGACCGACAACCGCAACACCTTGCAGATGCTCGACATGCTGGTACTGCGCGGCGAGGTCGCCATCTCGCGGCGGGACTCGGCCGGGAGGCTCTTCGACCTCGCTGAACGGGTCTATCCCTCGGACCCGCTCGAGCTCACGCCGGAGGATGCCGCGCGCGAACGCGCCGAGCGACGGCTCGCGTCACTGGGCATCGCGAGGTCGAAGAGCGTCGCCCAGCCGATCGAGCCCATCGACGTCGGCGCGATCGGCGAGATCGCGGTCGTCGAGGGCGTCGACGGCACGTGGCGCATCGACCCCGGCTTGCTCGAGGCGATCGGGGGCTTCGCGCCGCGCACCGCGCTGCTGTCTCCCTTCGACCGGCTCGTGTTCGATCGCCGGCGGCTCGAGGAGCTCTTCGACTACGAGTACCTGCTCGAGATGTACACGCCCGCCGCGAAGCGGCGGTGGGGCTACTTCGCGCTGCCGATCCTGCACGGCGACCGGTTCGTCGGCAAGCTGGACGCGAAGGCCGATCGCAAGGCGGGCGTGCTTCGAGTGAACGCCGTGCACGAGGACGAGCCGTTCACCGACGACGTGGCCGGCGCCGTCGAGCGCGAGATCCGGGAACTCGCGAGATGGCTGGGCCTCGAACTGCAGGGCATGCCCGGCGCGTGAGCCGCGCACGCCCGCGACCGGTCATCGGACGCTGAGCACGGTCCGCTCGCCGTCGAGCGCGATCGTGCCACGCAGGGCCCAATCGTCGGCGCGGTACGTGAACGAGGCCGTGCTGCCGTCGCGCGTCATGCCGTGCGCCGTCGCGACCAGCACGCCGCCCGTCGCATCGAACGACCGTGCGTCGGCCGAGACCGCGACGGTCGGGTACTGCTCGATGCGGAAGGCGATCCGCTCGAGCGAGGCGAGGTCGGCCGCCCACGGCACGACGATGCCGCAGTGCTCGGGGACGGCTGCAGCCGGCTCGGCGCACGCTTCGGCGTACGCGTCGAGCTGCTCCTGCACCCGGGACGCGGCGTCCGGAGCGAGCGCTGCGGTGAGCGAGACGGTCGTCGGCTCCCCGGTGCCGACGGCGGCCTCGGCCGAGCCCTCCAGGATGCCGCGCGGCGCGGCTGCGACGGCGTACTCGCCAGGAAGCAGCGCGAGCGGCGTCGCCGTCGGTGCGAGCGCATCGCCCACGAGCACCCAGTCCAGTGGCACGCCGTCCCCGACCGCCGCGTCGACGGTCAGAGTGCCGGCCTGGTCGCCGACCAGGGTCCAGCCGGATCCGCTGCTCTCGAGCTCGAACCGGATGTCCTTGCGCGCACCGCCGAGCTCCGCCGAGGCGCGCACCTCGACGATCCCGTCGCCCTGCTCGGCCAGCTCGTCGATGCGCGGATCGGCAATGTACGCCGACGCGCCGAGGAACGCCTGCTCGAGAAGCTCCTCCTGCGTGTCGGGCAGCGGCTCCCGCATCGCCTGGACGCCACCGAGGTCGCCCGCCGCGAGAGCCGAGAGATACGAACGCGCGGCGTCCTCCGCGGACTGTCCGCGGGAGACCGCCCACCAGGCGAGGCCGCCGCCGGCGAGGACGACCACGCCGGCTGCGGCGATGCCGACGATGGCTGCTCGCTTCACCTCTCCACGCTAGCTGGCGAGCTCGGCCGGAGCGAGCTCCGCCGGCTCGTCGTCGGCGAGAGCCGCCGCCTGCGCGGGGCCGCCATCGTGACGGGCGGCGGCCGGCATCACGCGGGCGAGGTCATCGACCGCGTCGCCCCAGCGCGAGATCGACACCGACTCCAGCCCCTGCCACTGCGCGGCGAGCTCGAGCTGCTCGGCGAGCCGCGGTGCGGCATCCGTCGGCCTGCCGTGCTCCCACCACGCGGACTGCACGAGAAGCGTCGACGCACCGCGGTCGGCCTTCAGGTCCACGCGCCCGACGAGATCGTCGTCGATGAGCACCGGGAGCGAGTAGTACCCGTAGCGGCGCTTGGGGGCGGGCGTGTAGATCTCGATGCGGTACTCGAAGTCGAAGAGCCGCTCGGCACGGTCGCGGAACCACACCACCGGGTCGAACGGCGTCAGGACCGCTGCCGCCTCGATCCGCCGCGGCACGACGGCATCGCGATGCAGCCACGCCGCGGTCGGGCGGCCCGCCGACGTCCAGCCCGCGACGGTCACCGGCTGGAGTTCACGGGAGTCGGTGAGCTCGCGGATCGCGGCGAGCACCGCCTTGCGGTCGCGGATGCGCCAGTAGTCGGCGAGATCGCCCGCGGTCGCGACGCCGTACGCGCGGGCGGCCCGGCGCACGAGCTCGCGCACGGCGTCGTCGCGCGGCACGGGCGCGGCGAGGACGTCGGAGGGGATGACGTGCTCGGCGAGCGCGTACCTGCGCTCGAAGCCGCGCCGGCCCGCGATCGCGACCTCGCCGAACAGCCACATGTACTCGAGCGCGTGCTTGACGACGTCCCAGTCCCACCACGGCCCCCGCGCGCCCTTCTTGGCGTCGTGCTCGATCTGCGCGGGACGCAGCGGACCGCGCTCGGCCAGCTCGGAGCGGACCCAGTCGACGATCTCGCGATGCGTGTCGAACCACCCGCCGGGCTTCGAACCGTACTTGGCCCGCAGGTCGTCCATGCGGAAGCGGAAGAGGCCCCAGTCGGCGGCAGGGATGAAGGCCGCGACGTGCGCCCAGTACTCGACGTACGGTGCTCGGCGTGCGAACAGGAGGCGATCCAGTGCAGCGGTGTCGTAGACGCCGAGGCGCGAGAACAACGGCATGTAGTGGGATCGCGCGAAGACGTTGACGGAGTCGATCTGCAGCGTCCCCATGCGCGCGAGCGCGCCGTTCAGCTGACGCGTCCCGGCCGACGCGGGGCGGGGCTTGGCGAACCCCTGGGCGGCGAGGGCGATGCGGCGAGCCTCGGCGGCGCTGAGTGACGATCTCACGGGCGCCAGCCTAACCAGCGGCTCCGACATCCCGGGGGCCCGGCGTCCGCCCACGCATCACCGCGGCGGCATGCGACGCGCCTAGACTGGCGGGATGAGCGGCCCCGACGACAAGCCCCGCGGCTCGCTGTTCGACGCCATCCGCGACCGGAACCGCGTCGTATCGACAGATCTCTCGGGCTCGATCCCGCAGGGACTGCGCATCGCGACCGCCTACTCGTGGCGGTTCCTCGTCGTCGCCGCCGCGATCGGTGTCGCGATCTGGCTCGTGATCCAGCTCAAGCTGCTGGTCATACCGCTCCTCATCGGCATCCTCGTCACCGCGCTGCTGTGGCCGGCGTTCGCCTTCATGCTGCGTCACCGCGTCCCGAAGTGGCTCGCGATCCTCATCTCGATCCTGGGCACGCTCGCGATCGTGGCGGGACTCCTGTGGCTCGTCGGATGGCAGATCGCCCGCCAGTGGGAGTCGGTGCAGGCGAGCACCGTCACCGCGGTGGAGCAGTTCCGCCAGTACCTCATCGACGGTCCGCTGCACCTCACCGAGGAGCAGATCGACGGCCTGCTCGACCAGGGTTGGTCCTTCCTGCAGGAGCAGGCCGAGTTGCTGTGGTCGGGCGCCCTGGCGATCGGCACGACGCTCGGCCACGTCGCGACGGGGGCGATCCTGTCGCTCTTCATCCTGCTGTGCCTGCTCGCCGACGGCGCCGGCATCTGGCGCTGGACGCTGCGGCTCTTCCCGAAGAAGGCGCGACCCGCCGCCGACGGCGCCGGTCGCGCGGGGTGGACGACCGTCGTCAACTATGCCCGCACGCAGCTCCTCGTCGCCACGATCGACGCCGTCGGCATCGGGCTGGGTGCATTCCTGCTCCAGGTCCCGCTGGCCATCCCGGTCGCAGTGCTCGTCTTCCTCGGCGCCTTCATCCCGATCGTCGGCGCCGTCCTGACCGGGGCCGTCGCGGTGTTCCTCGCCCTCGTCTACAACGGACCGTGGATCGCGCTGTGGATGCTCGTCGTCGTGCTGGGCGTGCAGCAGCTGGAGGGTCACGTGCTGCAGCCGCTCCTCATGGGATCGGCCGTCAAGGTGCACCCGCTCGCCGTCGTCCTCGTCGTCGCGGGCGGTGCGATGATCGCCGGCATCCCGGGCGCGCTGTTCGCAGTGCCGATCGCCGCCTTCGTCAACGTCGTCGCCGTGTACGTCGCCCAGAAGGCCTGGAAGACGGGCGCGGAACCGTCCGGCGATCTCATCTGGAGCACCGTGCCCCGCACGAGAAGGGCCCGCGCATGACAGCCGCCGCCTCCCGCACCCGTCCCTCCTCGCCGACTCTCGCGGACTTCGAGGATGCCGCGGCCGTGCTCGAGGGCGTGATCTCCCACACGCCTCTCGAGGCGTCTCAGCACCTCTCGGAGATCCTCGGCGTCCCGGCGTATCTGAAGCTCGAGAACCTGCAGCGGACCGGGTCGTTCAAGATCCGCGGGGCGACCTACCGCCTGTCGCGGCTCACGCCCGAGGAGCGCTCGCGTGGCGTCGTGGCAGCCTCGGCCGGCAACCACGCTCAGGGCGTCGCCCTCGCGGCGAAGGCCCTCGGCATCCCGGCGACGATCTTCATGCCGCTCGGCGTGCCGGTGCCGAAGCTCCTGGCGACCCGCGGCTACGGCGCGGACGTGGTGCTGGAGGGCGCGACCGTCGAGACGCCGCTGCGTCTGGCGGCCGAGTTCGCCGAGCGCACCGGCGCGGTGTTCATCCACCCGTTCGACCACCCCGACGTGATCGCGGGGCAGGGCACGCTCGGCCTCGAGCTGATGGACGAGGTGCCCGGCCTCGACACCGTCGTGCTGGGCATCGGCGGCGGCGGCCTCGTCGCCGGAGTCGCAGCCGCCGTCAAGGCGCGCGCCGCGGCGGAAGGGCGCACCGTCCGCATCATCGGGGTGCAGGCCGAGAACTCCGCGGCCTACCCGGCGTCGCTCAAGGCGGGGCATCCGATCGAGGTGGCGACCAAGCCGACGATCGCCGACGGCATCGCGGTGGCACGGCCCGGCGACCTGCCCTTCGAGATCATCCGCGACCTGGTGGACGATGTCGTCACGGTGTCGGAGGACGACATCGCGCGCGCGCTCCTGGTGCTGCTGGAACGCGCCAAGCAGGTCGTCGAGCCCGCCGGCGCGGTCGGAGTGGCGGCGATCCTCGCAGGAAAGGTGACCGCGACCGGCCCCACCGTGAGCGTGCTCTCGGGCGGCAACATCGATCCGCTGCTGCTGCAGCGGGTCGTCGCGCACGGGCTCGCGGCATCCGGTCGCTACATGACGCTGCGGATCCCGCTGCCGGATCGTCCCGGGCAGCTCGCACGCGTGTCGGAGCTGCTCGCGATCGCCGGTGCCAACGTGATCGAGGTGCTGCACACCCGCCACGGGCAGGGGCTTCAGATCAGCGAGGTCTTCCTGCAGCTGAGCGTCGAGACGCGGGGCGAGGAGCACCGTGCGCACGTCATCGCCGTGCTCGAGGAGGCCGGGTTCACGCCGACCGTCGTGCCGGACTAGGGGGCATCCCGCGCCGGCTCGCCGTGCGGGGCCCGGTCACTGCCCGTTGTAGGTCTCGACCTTAACGATCTCGACGGTGATCTCGCGGCCGTTGGGCGCGGTGTAGGAGGTCTTCTCGCCCTCCTTGCGACCGAGGATGGCCTCGCCCAGCGGAGACGCCTCGCTGTACACGTCGAGCTCGGAGCCGGCCGCGATCTCGCGGTTGCCGAGCAGGAACACCTCTTCGCCGCCGGCGATGATCGCCGTGACGACGGTGCCCGGCTCGACCACGCCCTTGCTCTCGGGTGCCTCGCCCACCTTGGCGGTCTTCAGAAGCTGCTGAAGGGTCCGGATGCGGGCCTCCTGCTTGCCCTGCTCGTCCTTGGCGGCGTGGTAGCCGCCGTTCTCCTTGAGGTCGCCCTCTTCGCGTGCGGCTTCGATGCGCTTGGCGATCTCTTCGCGGCCCGTCGTCGAGAGGTGCTCGAGCTCCGCCGCGAGGCGGTCGTAGGCATCCTGGGTCAGGAAGGTCACGGGGGCGTCGTTCGACACGGCTGACTCCTTCGGTCGGCAGGGGACGGTCGATAAACCGAACGCCCCGGCTCACGGCCAGGGCGCGTATCGACTGCAGTCCCGACAGACTACGTCACCGCGCCGATTCGGGCAAAACCCCCGGGACTAGCCCGCGACGACCCAGCACGAGTTCACGAAGCCCGTCGTGGCCAGCGCGGTCGTCGGGATCGTCTCGCGGAAGGCCTGGGCGTGCGTCTCGGATGCCGGGATCTCGACGACCCGCCATCCCACGACGCCGTGCTCCTCGTCCTGCGCCTCGATCGCACAGGCGACGTCGCGGCCGGGGGGAGAGGTGATCTGGAATCCGAGCGACACGGAGTGCTCGTCGACGACCTCGAAGGACGTCGTGTCGGCGTCGACCGCCTCGAGGGTGCCCTGGACGATCGACCATCCGACGTAGCCGACGCCCGCCACGACGATGAGCGAGACGACCGCGAGCAGCCAGCGGCGCGCGGGGGAACGGCGGCGGCCGTACCGGTCGTCGAGCAGGTCCTGCGTCGTCATGCCTCTCCTGAGTCTCGGGCCATCCGCCGGAAGATTAGGCTGGACTCCAGGCTATGCGCTCCTGCGCTCGGCCCCGCACACCCCCGACGGCTCGCCCCGCGAGCAGAGCGAGGACACCCATGCACCACGCGCTCGCCGCACTGGTCCACGCCGCGGCGACCCCGTCGCCGACGCCGACGCAGCCCGATCCCGAACTCGTCACCCCCGGTGTGTGGGGCTTCGTCATCACCGCGCTCGTCGCACTCGCGGTCGTGTTCCTGGTGTGGGACATGATGCGCCGCATCCGGCGAGGGCGCGTGCGCGCCGACATCCAGGAGGAGCTGGATGCCGAAGAGCAGGCTGCTCGTGCCGTCGAGGCGACCGACGTCGACGACCAGAGCATCGACCCCCGCGACGACGAGCCGCCCGCGCGACGCTGAGCGGCGGCATCCATCGCCGTCGGCGCCTGTCGCGTCAGCCGGGCAGTCCGAGTGACGGCGAGAGGGGATCCAGCGCGATCAGCAGGCAGGCGGTCCAGTGGCACAGGAACGCCACGACGGTGCAGACGTGGAAGATCTCGTGGAAGCCGAAGTGACCGGGCCACGGGTTCGGGCGCTTGAGCGCGTAGACGACCGCGCCGGCCGTGTACAGCAGTCCTCCCACGATGACGAGGATCATCATGGCGGCGTTCGCGGCGAAGAGGTCGGGGAGGTACATGACGGCCGCCCACCCCAGCACCAGGTAGAGCGCGACGTAGAGCCAGCGCGGCGCGTGGATCCAGAACACCCGGAACAGGATGCCGAGCAGCGCGCCGCTCCACACCAGCACGAGGAGCAGCATCCCCTTCTCGGGCGGGAGCGCCAGCGTGGCGATCGGGGTATACGTCCCCGCGATGAGCAGGAGGATGTTCGCGTGGTCGATCCGCTTGAGGATCGCCTTCGTCTTCGGCTTCCAGTCGAAGCGGTGGTACATCGCCGAATTGCCGAACAGGAGCAGCGACGTCGCCATGAAGACGGCACACGCCCACTTCGCGGGCGCGCCCTGGGCGAGCACGATCAGCACGACGCCGGCGGCGATCGCCACCGGGAACGTGGCGGCGTGGATCCAGCCGCGCCACGACGGCCGGATCTCGGGCGCCGCCGCATCCACGGCGGCGGCGTCCATGAGCGGCAGCACGGGGACTTCGGGAGCGTCGGGGAGGCGGCGACGGCGGCTCATGTGCCCAGCGTAGGCCGCGACGCATGCCGAGTGGGGCACATGCGGACCGCGACGGATGCCACACCCGGTGCACCGCTAGGGACCCCGGCCGCGCCGAGGTAGCGTAGGCGTGTGGCGCGCGGATCGGCGAACGAGGGCAGAGGGCCCCTCTACCGCCTCTACATCAACCGGCTACGGCGCCGGCTCGACCCCGCGACGGTGCCCCGCCACGTCGCGATGATGATCGACGGCAACCGGCGCTGGGCGCGGCAGCTGGGCTACGAGTCCGCCGCGCACGGTCACCGGGCAGGCGCAGCCAAGATGCGGGAGTTCCTGCGCTGGTGCGATGACGTCGGCATACGCGTGGTGTCGCTCTACCTCCTCTCCAACGACAACCTCCGCAAGCGCGACTCCCGTGAGCTCTCGGACCTCATCGAGATCATCGCCGAGCTCGCCGACGAGCTCTCGCACGAGCGGGACTGGCGCGTGAAGCACGTCGGCCGCGCCGATGCGCTGCCGGAGGATCTCGCACGCGTGCTCGCCGACGCTGAGCGCCGCACCGCCGATCACCCCGGGCTGCACGTCAACCTCGCCGTCGGCTACGGCGGCCGCGGCGAGATCGTCGACGCCGTGCGCAGCATCATCGCCCAGCATCAGGTCGAGGGCGGGTCGCTCGAGGAGCTCGCGGCGAGCCTCACCCCCGAGCAGATCGGCGAGCACCTCTACACCGGCGGCCAGCCGGATCCCGACCTCGTCATCCGCACGTCGGGGGAGCAGCGCCTCAGCGACTTCCTGCTGTGGCAGTCCGCGCACTCGGAGTTCTATTTCGTCGAGGCGCTCGGGCCCGATCTCCGCGAGGTGGACTTCCTCCGTGCGATCCGCGACTTCGCGTCGCGTGACCGCCGGTTCGGGGGGTGACTGCCCGTCTGTCCCACACAGAGGTTCTCCTTCGTCGAGGCGCTCGGCCCCGATCTCCGCGAGGTGGACTTCCTCCGCGCGATCCGCGACTTCGCGTCGCGTGACCGCCGGTTCGGGGGGTGACTGCCCGTCTGTCCCACACAGAGGTTCTCCTTCGTCGAGGCGCTCGGCCCCGATCTCCGCGAGGTGGACTTCCTCCGCGCGATCCGCGACTTCGCGTCGCGTGACCGCCGGTTCGGGGGGTGACTGCCCGTCTGTCCCACACAGAGGTTCTCCTTCGTCGAGGCGCTCGGCCCCGATCTCCGCGAGGTGGACTTCCTCCGCGCGATCCGCGACTTCGCGTCGCGTGACCGCCGGTTCGGGGGATAGGCGCCGGCGAACGGCGGACGCGGGCGTTCTGCCAGAATGATCCGCGTGACGGATCTGGACTCGTATCTGGCGTCGTTCGATGGGGAACCGGGGTATCTGGACTGGGCCGCGTTCGGACCGCTCGCTCCCGTCGTGCGCGCCGAGGCGCAGGGCGACACCGAGCTGCTCGGCTCGGGGCGCCGCACGAGCATCGAACTCGTCGACGCCCATGTCGTGGAGGCTCGCGAACTCGCGGCCCGGCTCCTCGGAGCGGACGCCTCGCACGTGGCCCTGCAGCCCTCGACGACGTACGGGCTCATGCATGCCATCTACGGACTGACCGGCGGTCTGATGCTCGGACGCGGCGAGTTCCCGAGCCTCACCGTCGCCGCAACCCGCGCGGCGGACGCCCTGGGAGCGATCCAGCTGCAGTGGCTCGAGCCGGCGGACGGGCTGATCACGCCCGACCTGGTGCGCGAGGCGCTCACGGACGACACTCGCGCGCTGGCGGTGAGTCTCGTCGACTTCCGCACCGGCTACCGCGCCGACCTTCCCGCGCTCCGCGACGTCATCGGGGACCGGCTGCTCATCGTCGACGCCATCCAGGGCTTCGGCATGGTCGACGTCGACTATTCCGTCGCCGATGTGGTGTGCGGCCACGGCTACAAGTGGCTGCGCGCGGGCCGCGGTACCGGGTTCGCGTGGTTCGGCGACCGCGCCCTGGAGCGCATCGCGCCCGTCCTGTCCGGATTCCGGGGGGTCGAGGGCGATCTGCCCCTGGACGTCGTTCCTCCGCCCGCGCCTTCCGCGCAGGCGTTCGCGGTATCCGGCCACGACACGCTGGCGGCAGCACGACTCGCGGCGGCGCTGCGCGAGATCGTCGACGTCGGTGTGGCGACGATCGAGGCGGAGCTGGCCGCACGCACGGCCGATGTGATCTTCTTCGCCGACCGCTACGAGATCCCCGTCGTCACGCCGCGCGAGCCCGAGCGGCGTGCGGGCATCGTCACGCTGGAGCCCGCCGCGCAGGACGCCGCGCCCCTCGCGGCCTCGCTCGCCAATCACGGCCTGACCGTGACGACGCGGGCCGGGCGGATCCGCGTCGCCCCCCACGTGGGCACCGGTGCGGACACGCTGCGGCTGTTCGGCGACGCGCTCGCGGCCTTCTCGTCCACGCGCGTGTGGTGATTCCGGATGCCGCGGCTGCGGCATCCGGAATTCACCGTCGCGTCACATTCCCGTGCGTGTCGTGCGCACGGGATGTCGGCGGGGAGACGTACGTTCATCACATCGGGCAGAGCGCCCGGTCGAGTCGGCCTTCTGGATCGCGACTCGTGGCCCATGGTCGACTCGTGACTGCCGGGTTCTCCACCCGGGGCGGGAGTGGGTTGTGACCACACGAGCACCACACAAGCAGCGCAGTCAGGATCTCGAGCAGGTCGGGGAGCAGGATCAGCAGCTCCGCACCTATGTGCTCGACACGTCGGTGCTGCTGAGCGATCCGCGGGCGTTCTTCCGCTTCGCCGAGCACAACGTCGTGATCCCCGTCGTGGTGGTCACCGAGCTCGAGGGCAAGCGGCACGACCCCGAGATCGGGTACTTCGCGAGGCAGGCGCTGCGACACCTCGACGAGCTGCGCGTCGAGCACGGGCGGCTGGACTTCCCCGTCCCCGTGGGCGAGGGCGGCACGCTGCGCGTGGAGCTGAACAACACCGACGCCACCGTGCTGCCGTCGGGAATGCGCCTCGGAGACAACGACAGCCGCATCCTCGCCGTCGCGATGCACCTCGCCCAGGACGGGCAGGAGGTCACCGTCGTCTCGAAGGACCTCCCCATGCGCGTCAAGGCCGCCTCGCTCGGCATCACCGCCGAGGAGTACCTGGCCGAGCAGGCGATCGACTCGGGCTGGACCGGCATCGCCGAACTCGACGTGTCGGGCGACGACGTCAGCGACCTGTACGAGAGCGAGATCGCGGTCAGCGAAGACGTCCGCGGCCTGCCTGTCAACACCGGCCTCATCATCCACTCCGAGCGCGGATCGGCGCTCGGCCGCGTGGTCGGCGACGGCGAGTACCGGCTGGTACGCGGAGACCGCGAGGTGTTCGGCCTGCACGGGCGCTCGGCCGAGCAGCGCATCGCGATCGACCTGCTGCTCGACCCCGAGGTCGGCATCGTCTCGCTGGGCGGGCGGGCGGGAACGGGCAAGTCCGCGCTCGCGCTGTGCGCGGCCCTCGAGGCCGTGCTCGAGCGTCAGCAGCAGCGCAAGATCATCGTGTTCCGGCCGCTGTTCGCCGTCGGCGGGCAGGAGTTGGGGTACCTCCCGGGCGACCAGCAGGAGAAGATGAACCCGTGGGGACAGGCGGTCTTCGACACGCTCGGCTCGGTCGTGTCGAGCAATGTGCTCGACGAGGTCATCGAGCGCGGCCTGCTCGAGGTGCTGCCGCTGACGCACATCCGCGGGCGCTCGCTGCATGACGCGTTCGTGATCGTGGACGAGGCGCAGTCGCTCGAGCGAAACGTGCTCCTGACGGTGCTCAGCCGCATCGGCCAGAACTCGCGCGTCGTGCTCACGCACGACGTCGGTCAGCGCGACAATCTCCGCGTCGGACGCCACGACGGCGTCGCCTCGGTCATCGAGACGCTCAAGGGGCACGGCCTGTTCGGTCACGTCACGCTCGTCCGCTCCGAGCGCTCGGCGATCGCGGCGCTCGTGACCGAGCTCCTGGAGGCCGGGGAGCTCGCCTGACGATCACCCGATCGTGCGCGAGAGGGGCCGGGATGCCGCATCCCGGCCCCTCTCGTCGCCGCTTCACGACCGTCGCGGCACCGATTCGGTGCCGGTGCGCATGAAAGAAGTCTCATCGCTTCGCGGCGCTTCGCCGGTCGCGCGTCTGTCACCATGGTGGAGGAGCTATTTCCGGAGGGGGAACAACGTGGACGCACGCACGGGGCTCGTGTTCGGTGGCATGGCCACCGTCGCGGCGAGCGTCGCCGTCGTCTGCGCGGTCGCCCTGACGAACGCCGTCGCGTTGGCCGAGTCACCGGGATCGAGCGTCGCCTCGGCCCGGGTGCTGGTGCCCGCGGCGTCACCAGCGGGGGATCCCGCCTCCCCGACGACTGTCGTGGCGGAGTCTGCACCCGAGGCGGCGGCGCAGCCTGAGATCGTGGAAGCGCCCGCACCCATCGTCGTCGACGGCACCGACACCGACGACGGCACCGGCGCCGACACTGGCACCGGCGCCGACACCGGCGACGGCACCGAGGACTCCACCACCGTGGTCCCGCCCGCTCCGCAGGCTCCGGCCGCGCCCGAGACGCCCTCGAGTGCGAACGCCGCCGTCGAGGAGTCGGTGAAGGCGGGCACGTGGGAAGCGGTGCGCTCGTGGGCTCTCGCCCACGGCTGGTCGCAGGAGCGCATCGCGGAGTGGATCGCGCGGCTGGAACAGGAGCGCGCAGCAGCGGACCGCGATCGTCCCCGCGAGGACGACCAGCCGAAGCCGGACTCCCCGGACGCCGGGCTCGTCCCGCCGTCGGCCCCCGCCCCAGAACGTCCCGCGAACGCGGGCTCGACCGACCGCACGGAGTCCCCGGACTCCACCCGCGGCGGCGCGAAGAAGGATCGATCGCGCGACTCCCCAGACAGACGCGATCGGTAATCGGCCGGATCCCCCAGTCCGGCCTTTCCCAGCCCCCGGTGTCCCCCAACACCGGGGGCTTCTTCGCGCGCCGCTACAGACTCGCCGGGTGTCGCATCCGGGCTGCGGGGTCACTCCCAGCGGTAGCCGGCGCCCCGCACGGTGACGATGTGGTCCGAGCCGAGCTTGCCGCGCAGGTAGCGCACGTACACGTCGACGACGTTCGAGCCGGGATCGAAGTCGAGCCCCCACACGCGGCTGAGCAGCTGCTCGCGACTGAGCACGCGGCCGGGATTGCGCAGGAACTGCTCGGCGAGCGAGAACTCGCGCGCAGACAGATCGATCTCGCGCCCCGCGACGGTCGCCCGGCGGGCGAGGATGTCGAGGGTGACGTCGCCGTGCGAGATGGCCACGCCCTGCTGCGGGACGTTCTCGCGCAGCCGTGAGCGCACCCGCGCGAGGAGCTCTTCGAACGTGAAGGGCTTGGAGACGTAGTCGTTCGCACCTGCGTCGAGTCCTTCGACGGTGTCGCGGGTGCTCGAGCGGGCGGTGAGCATGATCACCGGGATGCCCGAGCCGCGCGAGCGCAGCTCGCGCAGCACCTCGAACCCGTCCATGGTCGGAAGCCCGACATCGAGCAGCACGAGGTCGCCGTCGCCGCGCAGCGCGGCCTCGAGGGCTTCGGCGCCGTCCTCGATGACGGTGGTCTCGTAGCCGGCGGCTTCCAGTCCGCGGCTGACGAACGCCGCGATGCGCGGCTCGTCCTCCACGATGAGGATCCTGGTCATCCTGATGCCTCCCGTTGCAGCACGACGTCGCCGGCCCGGACGGGAGCCGGCAGTTCCACCTCAGCGGGAGGCAGGTGAATGGTGAAGGTGGCGCCGCCGCCCGGGGTGTCGGTCACGGCGCAGTGGCCGCCGTGACCCTTGGTGATCGCGTCGACGATCGCAAGGCCGAGCCCCGAGCCGCCCACGGTCCGCTTGCCGTGCGCGCGATCGAAGCGGCGGAAGATGCGAACGCGTGCGCTCGCCGGGATGCCGGGCCCGTGGTCGCGCACCCAGAGATGCGTGCCATCCGCGTCGGTGGCGCTTCCGATCTCGATGGGGGAGCCGGCCGGCGTGTACTTGGCGGCGTTGTCGGCGAGCTGGAGCCAGGCCTGCAGCAGCCGGTCGGTGTCTCCGGTGACGATGCCGTCAGCATGCGCCTCGACCGTCCACACGTGCCCGGGGATCACGGCGACGAGCTCGCCGACGCGAGCGGTGAGCGACGCGACGTCGACCTTGTCCATCGTGTAGGCGTCGGCCTCCGCCGCCGCGAGCAGGTCGATGTCCTCGACGAGGCGCGCGAGCCGGTCCAGCTCCGCGATGCCGATGTCGCGCGCGGACGCGACGTCGGAGGCGTCGCGGGGGTCCATGAGCTCGAGGTGCCCGCGCACGATCGTGATGGGCGTCTTCAGCTCGTGACGGACGTCATCGAGCAGCTGCCTCTGCACGTCGACGGAGCCCTCGAGCCGGTCGAGCATCGAGTTGACGGTGCGCGAGAGGTCGGCGATGTCGTCGTTGCCGTGCGGCGAGAGACGCCGTGACAGGTCGTCGATCGAGATGGCGTCCGCCGTCTCGCGCAGGTGGCGGATGGGGGAGAGCAGGCGCCCGGTGACGAACCAGCCGACGACTCCGATCGCGGCGAGCACCGCGACGGCGGCGACCACGTACGTCGTCATCGCGAGGGTCACCGGCTGCAGCTCGGCGCCGAGGTCGATCGCACGGACGTACAGTCCCGGCCGCGGATCTCCGGGCATCGAGACCGGGATCGCGATGTACCGCAGCGTGCCCTGGTCGGTCACGGCGGTGCCGCTCTTGGCCGTTCCGTCGCCGGTCTCGGCGATGACCCGGTCGATGAGCTCGTCGTTGCGCGAGATGTCGAAGCCCGACAGCGTCTGCGGCACCCAGCGCGGAACCCCGTCGAGGAGAGCCACCGACGCCTCACCGCGCGCGGGCACGAGCCGGGCGACGACCGCCCGCAGGTACTCGTCGATCGACGCGAAGTCGTTGATGTCGAGCTCCTCGGTCGCGCGGTTCGCGCCGGCGCCCGCCTCTTCCACCTGCGGGTCGTCGGCGAAGTCCTGCAGCTGCTGCACCTGCGCGTTGAGCCGGGCGTTCACGGCCTCGATGGCCTGCTCGCGCTGGACGAGGAAGGTCACGCTCCCCACGATCGCCAGGCCCACGCACGCGACAGCGAGGATCGCCGCGAGGATCCTGACGCGTGCGGGTATAGGGCGGGGCGAGTGGGCCACTCCCTGATTATCCCGCCGCGACGGATCTTCCGGCACGCCAGACGCGATCAGCCCGGGTGCGTCATCGAGAGGAGGTCGAGCTTCTCGTCGAGCTGCTCGAGCGTCACCTCGCCGCGCTCCACGAATCCGAGGTCGATCACGGCCTCGCGCACGGTGATGCCCTTGGCGACCGAGTGCTTCGCGATCTTCGCCGCCGCCTCGTAGCCGATGAGCTTGTTCAGCGGCGTGACGATCGAGGGTGACATGCCCGCGTACGCGGCTGCGCGCTCGACGTTGGCCTCGAGGCCGTCGATCGTCTTGTCGGCGAGCAGCCGCGATGCGTTCGCGAGCAGCTCGATGGACTCGAGCACGGCGGTGCCCATGACCGGGATGGCGACGTTCAGCTCGAACGCGCCGGACGCGCCCGCCCACGCGACGGTGGCGTCGTTGCCGATGACCCGCGCGCACACCATGAGCGTCGCCTCGGGGATGACGGGGTTGACCTTGCCCGGCATGATCGACGAGCCGGGCTGGAGGTCGGGGATGTGCAGCTCGCCGAGGCCCGTGTTGGGCCCGGAGCCCATCCAGCGCAGGTCGTTGTTGATCTTCGTCAGCGAGACCGCGATCGTGCGCAGGGCGCCGGATGCCTCGACCAGCGCGTCGCGGTTGGCCTGGGCTTCGAAGTGGTCTTTCGCCTCGGTGATCGGCAGCTCGGTGTCGGCGACGATGAGCTCGATGACCCGCTGCGGGAAGCCGAGCGGCGTGTTGATGCCGGTGCCCACGGCGGTCCCGCCGAGCGGCACCTCGGCGACGCGGGGAAGGACTGCCTGCACCCGCTCGATGCCGAGACGGATCTGCCGGGCGTAGCCGCCGAACTCCTGGCCGAGCGTGACCGGGGTGGCGTCCATGAGGTGGGTGCGGCCCGACTTCACGACCTCCTTCCACGCCTCGGCCTTGGCCTCGAGAGCGACGGCGAGGTGGTCGAGCGCGGGGATGAGGTCGTCGATGATCTCCTGCGTCACCGCGATGTGGACCGACGTCGGGAAGACGTCGTTGGAGGACTGCGAGGCGTTGACGTGGTCGTTCGGGTGCACCGCGGCGCCGAGGGAGTGCGACGCGAGCGTGGCGAGCACCTCGTTCATGTTCATGTTGGACGACGTGCCGCTGCCGGTCTGATAGACGTCGATGGGGAACTGGTCGGCGAACTCGCCGGCGATGATGCGGTCCGCGGCGCCGGCGATGGCGTCGGCGATCGCCGCGTCGAGGGTGCCGAGCTCCTTGTTCGCGATGGCGGCGGCCTTCTTGATGCGGGCGAGCGCCGCGATCTGTGCAGGCTCCAGCGGGTCGCCCGAGATCGGGAAGTTCTCCACGGCGCGCTGGGTCTGCGCGGCGTAGAGGGCGTTCTTGGGCACGCGCACCTCGCCCATGGTGTCGTGCTCGATGCGGTACTCGGTGTCGGTCACGTCGTCGTTCCTCACATGTGGGTACAGGGTTCGGGAATTCTGGTTCAGACGGGCTCGGCGATCCCGACGACGACGTCGGGGACGGCGGTGCCTTCGCTGAGGCGGTAGTTCGCGCCCACGATGGCGAGGCGCCCTTCCGCAACCGCGTCGCTGATGAGCTCGGAGGAATGCAGCAGCTCCGCGACGGTGTCGCGCAGATGCTCGCGGCCGACCTCTTCCGCGTCGATCGTCTGCGGTGCGACGCCGTCCACGGTCGCCGCGCGCTGCACACGGCGCACCGCCGGCACGATGGGCGAGATGAGCCGCCAGATGTGCGGGGGCAGAGGCGCCGCGTCGGGGTCGGTGCTGTCGATCGCCGCCCGCACCGCACCGCACTCGTCGTGACCGAGCACGACGATGAGCGGAACCTCGAGCACGGCGACGGCGTACTCGAGGCTGCCGACGACGGAGTCCGAGATCACCTGGCCCGCGTTGCGCACCACGAAGAGGTCGCCCAGGCCCTTGTCGAAGATGATCTCGGCCGCCAGTCGCGAGTCGGAGCAGCCGAAGAGCGCGGCTCGCGGACGCTGACCGCCGGCGAGCTCGTGCCGCCGGTCGACGTCCTGTCGGGGATGACGAGGTTCGCCCGCCACGAAGCGCACGTTGCCGCGCTGCATCTCGCGCCACGCCTTGGCGGGCGCCGGCTCTGCATGGGTCGTCGGGTCGGTCACTCGGCCTCCTCGCGCAATACGGCGATGTCGTCGGCGACCGAGGCGGCGACGCCCTCGAGGGCGTCGGGCTCGGCGGCGCCGTAGATCAGGATGGTGTCGGCGCCCGCCGTCGTGGCGAGGGCGACCGAGACGTTCGCGGTGCGCGCGGGATCGAGCTCGTAGCGGTCCCACTCGACACCGTCGATGGTCACGGTGTCGACGGGCGCCGCTCCCGAGAGCACGCGCGCGGGCCACGACTCGTCAGCATCGAACCCCTGGGCGACGCGGAGGAATCCGCGCTCTTCCTCGTCGTCGGGCGCGTACACGATGGTCCATGTGCGCACCGCGCCGTCGCCTTCGAGCCGCGCGCTGTTGACGATCCAGTCGTCCGACATCTCGGGCGCGATCGCGAGGCGTCCCTCGGATTCGCCGATGCGTTCCGAGACCGCCGCGACGTCGATCGCCTCACGCGGAGGCGGCGTGCCGCGCGGGACGGCGAAGATGATGACGGCGACGACGGCCAGGGTGACCAGGAGGGCGGCGACGAGGTTGCGCGTGTTCTGGCTCGAGCGGTAGACGCGAGAGGACTCCGCCTTGCGCGCGGCGGCCTCCTCGGGCGTCTCGGGACGACCGAGCTCGGCGACGACACGCGGACCCCGGGCCATCACGCGTCCGCGCTCCCGCCCGGCTCGGCCGACGCACGGGCGGCTTCGAGGCGCCGCTTGGCGCCGACGAGCCATTCCTCGCAGCGCGCGGCGAGCGCTTCGCCGCGCTCCCACAGCGCGAGCGAGTGCTCGAGCGTCGGGGCGCCCTGTTCGAGCTCGGCCACGACGCGCACGAGCTCGTCACGCGCCTGTTCGAACGAGAGAGCCGCGACGTCGGTGGCGGCGCCGCTGGACTCGGTCATACCGGATATCTTAGTTCGGCTTCTCGGCGGGCCCGGCCGGGGCTTCGCTCGCCTCGGCGGACTGCCCGGCCCCCTCTTCCGCGACCTCGCCCTCGGAGCGCGCGGCGAACGAGCCGCGTCCGACGGTGACGACGACGGGAGTGGATGCCGGAGCCTGCGCCGCATCGCGCACGATGACGCCGTCCTCGAGGTGCGCGATGGCGTAGCCGCGGGCGAGTGTCGACGCCGGCGACAGTGCGCGGAGCGTGGCGCGCAGCTCGGCGGTGCGCCGGGCGCCGGCCTCGACGGCGCGGTCGATCCGGTCGCGGCCGCGCGCGGCCAGCAGCTCGATCTCGTGAGACCGCGTGGTGAGGAGCGTGTCGGGGGAGCGCAGCACCGGCCGGGAACGCAGCTGCTCGAGCTGCGCGATGTCGTGCGTGACGCGCTGCGTCAGGCGCATGGTCAGGCGTGCGCGCAGCTGCCCGACGAGGGCGCGCTGCTCGGCGACATCCGGCACCACTCGCTTGGCCGCGTCGGTCGGGGTCGAGGCGCGCAGGTCGGCGACGTCGTCGAGCAGCGGGTGGTCGTTCTCGTGCCCGATCGCGCTGACGACGGGAGTGGATGCCGCGGCGACGGCGCGCAGCAGGCGCTCGTCGCTGAACCCGAGGAGGCTCTGCGGGTCGCCGCCGCCGCGGGCGATGATGATGACGTCGACGTCGGGCGCGGCATCGAGCGCCTTGAGCGCGGCGATCGTCTCGGGCACGCAGCGGTCGCCCTGCACGGCCGCGTGCTTGGTGCGGAACGTCACCTGCGGCCAGCGCAGCTCGGCGTTGCGGTGCACGTCCTTCTCGGCATCCGAGTTCGCCCCGGTGATGAGCCCGATCACGTGCGGGAGGAACGGGATCGGCTTCTTGCGTGCGGGGTCGAAGAGGCCTTCGGCACGAAGCTGGGCTCGCAGGCGCTCGAGGCGCTCGAGCTGATCGCCGAGGCCGACGTGCCGCATGGCCGACACGGCGAAGGTGAAGTCGCCGGTCTTGACGAAGAAGTCCGCCTTGACGCACGCGATGACGTGGTCGCCGACCTTGAGGTCCGCGGGAAGCCGCTCGCGCGTCGAAGACCAGATCCGGAACGCGATGGTCGCATCGGTCGAGAGGTCCTTGAGGCGGCCGAACACGTTGCCGCCGCGCAGGTTCCACGTGGTGATCTCGCCCTCGACCCACACCGAGCCCCACGTCTGGATGAAGCCGCGGATGGTGTCGCCGAGCCGCGCGACGGACGTCGGAGCCTGCGAGGTCGAGTCGCGCGGCGCCACGGAGTCGGGCGGCGGCGGCTCGCCGGGGATCGCGGCGGCCTGGAACGTCGTCATGCGGTCCTCTCGTGCCCGGGCGGTGCAAGCCGGCACAGGGCCGGCGTCCAGGGGCCGCCCGTAGAATCGTCGGGTGAGCACCAGCACCCTGGGTACGACCCCCGTGAGCATGCCCGTCCCGCGCATCCCACGGCGGCGTCGACCGCTCCAGGATAACGCCGTGCCCGGACACAAGAAGGTGCTGCTGGCCTCCCCGCGCGGCTACTGCGCCGGGGTCGACCGCGCCGTCATCGCCGTCGAGAAGGCGCTCGAGCGCTTCGGCGCGCCGGTGTACGTGCGCAAGCAGATCGTCCACAACATCCACGTCGTCACCGAGCTCGAGCAGAAGGGCGCGATCTTCGTCGACGAGGTCGACGAGGTGCCCGAGGGTGCGCACGTCGTGTTCAGCGCGCACGGGGTGTCGCCGGCCGTCGTCAATGCGGCATCCGATCGCGGTCTTCGCGCCATCGACGCGACGTGCCCGCTCGTGACGAAGGTGCACCGCGAGGCCGTGCGCTTCGCCCGCGACGACTACGAGATCCTGCTCATCGGCCATGTCGGGCACGAAGAGGTCGAGGGCACGGCCGGCGAGGCGCCCGACCACGTCACGATCGTGAACTCGCCGGACGAGGCCGACACGATCGAGGTGCGCGATCCGTCGAAGGTGGTGTGGCTGTCGCAGACGACGCTCTCCGTCGACGAGACGATGGAGACGGTGCGGCGCCTGCGCGAGCGGTTCCCGCAGCTGCAGGACCCGCCCTCGGACGACATCTGCTACGCCACGCAGAACCGCCAGGTCGCGATCAAGAAGGTCGCCAAGGACGCCGATCTCGTGATCGTGGTCGGCTCGGCCAACTCGTCGAACAGCGTGCGCCTGGTCGAGGTCGCGCTCGAGTACGGCGCCAAAGCCGCGTACCGCGTGGACTACGCCGACGAGGTCGAGCAGGCCTGGCTCGAGGGCGTCCAGACGGTCGGCGTCACCAGCGGTGCGTCGGTGCCGGAGGTGCTGGTGCAGCAGGTGCTCGACGACCTCGCCGCCGCGGGCTATGGCGATGTCGAAGAGGTGCGCACAGCGGAGGAGGACCTGCAGTTCTCGCTTCCCAAGGAGCTGCGGACGGATGCCGCCGGCAGGCGCGACGACCGCGCGCTCGGCGGACGGAGCCGCTCGTGAGCGATGCCGCGTCAGAGCAGCAGCCCCATCCGCAGGGCGAGGCGCCGCGACCACGGCCGCAGTACGGCGAGTACGCGACAGCCGAGGAGCAGCGCGCCCGCATCCGCCGGCCCGACGCCACGCACGCGCTCGATACCGGTCAGCCGGTGATGTCGTCTGCCGAGCCGGCGCCCGCCGTGCCGGCAGCCGACGGCGCGGCGGGGGCGCCGCCCCGTCCGCGCACGGTCGACCGCATCGTCACGATCGCGCTGCTGGCGTACGGCCTGTTCACCGTGGTGTCGTCCTTCCCGGCGTTCCTCGACTACGCCGCGTATGCCGAGACGATGTTCGCCGTGGTGGGCGCGGACGCCGAGCTCGCCGACCCTGCCGCAGGACGGCCGTGGGGGATTGCGGCCGCGATCCTGCTCGCGGTGGGATGGATCGCCACCGCCCTGGTGTCGTGGTGGAGCCTGCGTCGTGGCCGCGTCACGTGGTGGATCCCGCTCGTCGCGGGCGTGGTCTTCACCTTCGCGGCCGGGATGCTGATGGTCGTGCCGCTCATGAACGACCCGGCCGTGTGGGACGCGCTGACCGGCACCCTGCGGTGACGCGCCCCCTGCGATGACCCGCACGCCCGCCTGAGACGAACGCCCGTCGAGGCACCATACTCGGGTGACAGGACGGGCGCGCGAGAAGGTGAACCCTGCGGCCTCGCGCCTCGTGTCTCCTGCGGGAGGTGACGGATGCCACGGCAAGCGCACGAGCGCGGCGATACCGCGGCCGCGCGCATCGGCCGGCGCGACGCGGAACGACTCGCCGAGCTGTACGACGCTCACGCGGCGCCGATCTGGCGCTACGTCGTGCACCTGACCGGAGATCGGGCCGGCGCCGACGACATCGTGCAGGAGACGCTGCTGCGAGCATGGCGGACACCGCGGATCCTCGCGCAGGACCCCGCGTCGACACGCTCGTGGATGTTCACGGTGGCGCGTCATCTCGTGATCGACGACGCGCGCAGCGCTCGCCGGCGGCGGGAGGTGGGCGTGGCGGACGTGCCCGAGAGGGCGACGACGGATGCCACTGACGCGCTGTTCGAGGCGATCCTCGTCGAGGAGGCGCTCGCCGCGCTGTCGGCCGACCACCGCGCCGTCGTCGTGCGGGCCTACTACCGAGGTCTGTCGGTCGCCGAGATGGCGTCGGAGTTGGAGATCCCCCAGGGAACCGTCAAGTCGCGCCTGCACTACGGGCTGCGCGCCCTGCGCCTGGCGCTGCAGGAGAGGGGAGTGACGCGATGAACCCGGATCACGTCGACTTCGCGGACTGGGACGCGGCGTATCTCGTGGGTGCGCTCAGTCCCGCCGACCGCAGGCGGTTCGAGGAGCATCTCGGAGACTGCGCGGTGTGCCGTGACGCGCTGGCCGAGCTCGCGCCCACCCTCGGACTGCTTTCGCGCGTCGCGCCCGACCGCGCCGAATCGCTGCTGGAGCCTGCCGGCGACGCCGTGGACGCGCCGGGGCCGGGTGCCCGCTCGGAATTCGTCGCGCGGGCGGCGCGAGAGGCGCGGCGCCGGCGCGTCCTGGGCTGGAGTGGCGCGCTCGCCGCGGCGTCGGCGGCCGTCGTGGTGATCGTGCTCGCGGTCACCTCGGCCATCGGTCCGACTCCGCGTTCGCAGGTCGTCGCGCTCGAGCCGGTCGCTGACGTGTCGATCACCGCGACCGTCGCGCTGAGCGACGTGGCGTGGGGGACTCGGCTCGAGATGGTGTGCCACTATCCGGACGACGCAGCCTCCGATGCTCCGCCCGAGGGCTGGTCCTACGTCCTCGTGGTGACCGCCGACGACGGCACCACGAGCGAGCTCTCGACGTGGCGGGCCCTGCCCGGCAGCACCACGAGGCTCGACGCCGGAACAGCTCTCGACCCCGACGAGATCGCCGCCATCGAGGTGCGCAGCATCGACGGGACCCGCGTGCTGCTGCGGGGGGAGCCGCCGTCCGGCGAGTGAGGATCGGCGGGCGCGCGGCGTGCGTAGGATGACGGGATGCCCCGCCTCGTCGCCGTCTGCGCCGTCCGGCAGCTGCGTCCCGACGCCGGTGCCGTCGGCGTCACCGCGATCGACAAAGGGCCCGTCGACGGAGCGGTGAGGATCGGCGCGTACGGCGTCTACGCCGACGTGCAGGCGGACCGCAAGCACCACGGCGGGCTCGACAAGGCGCTGTACGCCTATGCCGCCGAGGACGCGGCGTACTGGGAGGGCGAGCTCGGACGCCCCCTGCCGCCCGGCTTCTTCGGTGAGAACCTCCGCACCGAGGGCATCGACGTCAATGCCGCCCTCATCGGCGAGCGCTGGCGCATCGGCGACCGGGTCGAGGTCGAGGTCACCATGCCTCGCACGCCGTGCCAGACGTTCGCCCGGTGGGTGGGCGGCGACGACGAGCGCGGCTGGGTCCGCCGGTTCTCCGACGAGCGTCGGCTCGGCCCGTACCTCCGCGTCGTGACGACGGGTCGCGTGCGGGCGGGCGACGAGATCGCCGTGGTGCATCGGCCGGCCGGGGCGCCGACGATCCTCGACATCTATCGCGGGCCCTGACGCGCCCCACCCGGCGAGAATGACGGATGCCTCGGCCGCGAGGACCGAGGCATCCGTCTGCGAATCGGGTCAGGCGGCGAGGCTCTTGCCGTGCGAGCCGAGCTGCTTCGTCGCGTCGACGACGCGCGCGGCCATCGCCGACTCGGCGATCTTGCCCCACGCGCGCGGGTCGTACGCCTTCTTGTTGCCCACCTCGCCGTCGACCTTGAGGACGCCGTCGTAGTTCGAGAACATGAAGCCGGCGATCGAGCGGGTGAACGCGTACTGCGTGTCGGTGTCGATGTTCATCTTGACGACGCCGTTGGCGACCGCGAGCGCGATCTCCTCATCGGTCGAGCCGCTGCCGCCGTGGAAGACGAGGTCCAGCGGCTTGGGGCCGGTGCCGAACCGGGCGGCGATGCCCTCCTGGATCTCCCCGAGGAGCTCGGGGCGAAGCTTGACGTTGCCCGGCTTGTAGACGCCGTGCACGTTGCCGAAGGTGAGCGCGGAGATGTAGCGGCCGTTCTCGCCGAGACCGAGCGTCTCGACGGCCTTGGTGACGTCGGCGACCGTCGTGTACAGCGCTTCGTTCGAGCCCTCGTGCGCGACGCCGTCCTCCTCGCCGCCGACGACGCCGACCTCGATCTCGAGGATCGCGGCGATGTTCTTCATGCGGGGGAGCAGCTCCTGCGCGATCTGGATGTTCTCGTCGAGCGGCACGGCCGAGCCGTCCCACATGTGGGACTGGAAGATCGGATTGCGGCCGGCCTTGACCTCTTCCTCCGACGCCTCGATGAGGGGGAGGACGAAGCCGGGCAGCGCGTCCTTCGGGCAGTGGTCGGTGTGGAGGGCCACCGTGATGGGGTAGTTCTTGGCGACCTCGGTGGCGAACTTCGCGAACGCGAGGGCGCCGGCCGCGCGGGCCTTCACGGTGTGACCCGCGAAGTAGTCGGCGCCACCCGTCGTGACCTGGAGGATGCCGTCCGAACCGGCCTCGGTCAGGCCCTGCAGCACGGCGTTGATCGTCTGCGAGCTCGAGACGTTGATGGCGGGATACGCGAAGCCACCGGCCTTCGCGCGGTCCAGCATGTCGGCGTACTGCTCCGGGGTGGCGACGGGCATGGGGTGCTCCCTGTTCGTGGTGTGGGCTCGACGCGGAGAACGTTGCGTGCGTCAGGAGAACTCTACCGAAGGCCCTTCGAGGGCAGTGGATGCCTCCGGCCGGAGCCTGTGCGGAAACCCGGCGTCTCTGCGCGATGGGAAAGAACGGCGATTCCTTCGCGTCAGCGGACGTGAAGAAGAGGGGAGACTGTGCGCTTCGGTGGCTAGGCTGACCGCATGGTGAGCCTGACCGCGGACATGAGTCCCCTGCATCCCGACCGCAACCTCGCCCTCGAGCTGGTCCGCGCGACCGAAGCCGCCGCGATCCGAGCGGTGCCGTACATCGGCCGGGGCGACAAGGAGGCCGCCGACGGCGCCGCCGTCGACGCGATGCGCGCGTTCTTCACCACCGTCAACTTCGACGGCACCATCGTGATCGGCGAGGGCGAGAAAGACGCCGCGCCGATGCTCTACAACGGCGAGCGCGTCGGCAGCGGCCGGGGACCGCAGGCCGACGTCGCGGTCGACCCGATCGACGGCACGTCGCTCACCGCGGCGGGGCGAAACAACGCACTTTCGGTCATCGCGGTGTCCGACCACGGCACGATGCTCGACGCCTCGAGCGTCTTCTATATGGACAAGCTCGTCACGGGGCCCGCGGGAGTCGGCGTGGTCGACATCCGCCTGCCCATCGGCGAGAACATCCACCGGCTCGCGAAGGCGCTCGGCAAGCCCGTCGACGAGATCGTGGTGTCGGTGCTGCATCGCCCGCGCCACGAGCGCCTCATCGAGGAGATCCGGGAGGCGGGCGCCGGGACACGTCTCATGAGCGACGGCGACGTCGCCGGTGGCATCAACGCCGCCCGCCACAACGCCCGCACCGACATGTGCGTCGGCATCGGCGGCAGCCCCGAGGGCATCGTGACCGCGTGCGCCATCAAGGCGCTGGGCGGTCACATCCAGGGCCGCCTGTGGCCCCGCGACGACGACGAGAAGCAGCGAGGCATCGACGCCGGACTGAAGCTCGACGGGTACGTCTACGAGGCGGACGACCTCGTCAAGGGCAGCAACACGATCTTCGTCGCGACCGGCGTCACCGACGGCGCGCTCGTGGCGGGGGTGCGTCGCGAGGGCGGGTACGTCTACACCGAGAGCGTCGTCCTACGCGGAGCGTCGGGCACGTTGCGTCGCATCTCGTCGGAGCATCTCGTCTCGAAGTGGCTGTGACGACGCGCATCGCTCCGCGACATCACAGCCACGGAGGCCGCCGTTGTGATGACGTCGTGACCTCCAGCGGGCACGGGTCTGGCAGAATCGGTTCGAGTGTCGATCCAGACGCGAGAGTGTTCCACGCGAGGAGTTGACCATGTCCACGCAGCAGTCCGGCGACTCGCCGCAGCCCCAGACAGGGGCGCACGCGGTGGTCGCGAACGCAATCGACCCGGCGCGTCGCCCCGATGTGCTGCTTCGCGTGCGGCGCGACGAGGGCCACGAGATCAGCGCATGGTGGATGATCGGTGCGTTCGTCGTGGTCTCCGCCGCGGTGATCCTCCTGCTGGGGTTCGTGCCCGGCGGCGCCTGAGCAGTCGCGGTTCAGCCTCCGGTCAGTCGTCCGGCCCCGCGATACGCGCTCGCACGTCGCCGAGTTCCGCGACGGCCGCGGGCACGTCGAGCGTCTCGTCGAGCAGCTCGGGCGCAGTGAGGCGCCGCGGGCTCTTCTCGATCGGAGCCGGCTCCGACACGGCGTCGAGCTTCGTCACGTCGATGCCGGGGAACTTGCGGGCGCTCACGAGCACCCGCGTCTCGAGCGATCCCGCGAAGCGGTTGTAGCTGTCGACGGTCCGCTCGATCGCGCGCCGCAGGTCGTCGGCGTGGGAGGCCAATGAGCCGAGCCGCTCGTAGAGCTGGTTGCCGAGGTCGAACAGTGCGCGGGCCTCCTGCGAGACGTCCTGCTGCGTCCACGTGTACGCGACGGTCTTGAGCACCGCCCAGAGGTTGACCGGCGACGCGAGCGCGACGCGCTTTCCGAACGCGTAGTCGAGCAGGGAGGGATCCACTTCGAGAGCAGCCGCCAGCAGGGACTCGCTCGGCACGAAGCACACCACGAACTCGGGGCTCGACGACAGACCCGCCCAGTACCGCTTGCGGGCGAGCGCGTCGACATGCGCGCGCACGGCCTTGACGTGCCTGTCGAGCAACCCGCGACGGCGCGCGCCTTCGGAGCCCTGAGCGGTGAGCGGGATCGCGCTCGCCTCCAGGAACGCGTCGAGCGGCACCTTGGCGTCGACCGCGATCGCCTTGTCGCCGGGGAGCCGGATCACCATGTCGGGACGGCCGGCCCCGGCATCCGTCGTGATCGAGGCCTGCAGTTCGAAGTCGACGTGCTGCGTGAGGCCCGCCGCCTCGACGACCCGCCGCAGCTGGGTCTCGCCCCACACGCCGCGCGTGCTGCCCGAGCGGAGCGCGCTCGCGAGCGACTCGGTGGTGGCGCGGAGCGCCTCGTCGGACTCGTGCGCCCGGCGCAGCTGCTCGGCCAGCGTGCCGAACTGGGTGTGCCGGTCGCGCTCGAGCTCGTCGACCTTGGCATGCATCGCCGTGAGGGTCTCGTGCACCGGGGCGAGCGCACGCAGCACGGACTGCTCCCGCCGCTCGCGCTCTTCGCGCGCGGCCTGGTCGTGACGCGCCTGCGACGCCAGCTCGCGGTAGAGCGCGTGCTGGTGGTCGAGCTGGGCCTGCACGCCCTGCCGAGCCGCATCCGCCGCGGCGAGCCGTGCGCGCAGATCGGCGGTCTCGCGCGCCGCGCGTGCGGCGCCGCGGGCGAGGCCGGCCGTCCACCCCGCGACCGCACCGAGGACGAGCGTCGCGATCGCGATCACCGAGAGCAGGAGTGCGTCCATGGATCCAGCGTGCCCCCGACCCCCGACATCCGGGATCAGGCGACGGCGAACGAGACGGCCGGAGCGGCGGCGATCTCGATCTGCGACACCCGCACGCCGACGAGCTCGGCGAGGCCGCCGATGTCGTCGGCTCCGACGCGGCGCGCGGCGTCGATCATGACGTGCGCGCACGCGAGGGCGTCTGCGGTCGCGTTGTGGTGGGGGAAGTCGGCGAAGCCTGCCTCGGCCGCGACGAACGGCAGGCGGTACGACTCGAGCCGATAGACCTTGCGGGCGACCTGCAGACTGCAGGCGTAGCGGTACGACGGGCAGTCGTCGCCAGTCGCGTCGCACGCCCGCTTGATGACGGCCATGTCGAAGCCGGCGTTGTGCGCGACGAGGATGTCGTCGCCCGCGAACGCCGCGAGGTCCGCCAGTTGCTCGGTCCAGGTGGGGGCGCCGATCACGTCCTCGGCACGGATGCCGTGGATGCGCGTGTTCAGCTCGAAGAAGGCGTCATGCCCGGCGGGCGGCCGGATGAGCCAGCCCGTCTTGTCCACCACCTCGCCGCCCCGCACGCGCACGAGCCCGACCGCGCAGGCCGAGGCATTGCTGGAGTTCGCCGTCTCGAAGTCGATCGCGGTGAAGTCCAGGGGCACGACCTCAGACTCGCCCGGGCCTGCGCGAGAGGGGTGGAGGCGCGCCGCGAACGATCGCGGCTCGACAGCGTGCGGCCACGTCGGCATAGGCTCGGATCATGGCCAGTCGCGAGGAGATGTCGCTGTCGTTCGGCTCCGCCGCCCGTGCCTACGAGTCTGGGCGGCCGGACTATCCGCGCGAGGGGGTCGACTGGATGCTCGCGCCCGTCCGGCAGTACGACCGGGCGCTGCGCGTCGCGGACGTCGGCGCAGGGACCGGGAAGCTCACGCGCACGATCGCCGAGACCGGCGCCGAGGTCGTCGCGATCGATCCCGATCCGGACATGCTGGGGGCGCTCCGCGAGCACGTGCACGGCGTGCCGACCTTCGTGGGGACGGCCGAGCGGATGCCGCTGCCCGACGCGTCGCTCGATGCCATGCTGCTCGGGCAGGCGTGGCACTGGGTCGCCGTCGCCGCAGCGTCCGCCGAGGCAGGGCGTGTGCTGCGTGCGGGGGGAGTGCTCGGGCTGGTATGGAACATCCGGGACGAGTCGGTGCCGTGGGTCGCCGCGCTGAGCCGTGCCATGCACGGGAGCCACGCCGAGCGGATGCTCTCCGCGGACGGGGTGCGGGTCGGCGCGCCGTTCGACGGACTCGAGCAGCGCACGTGGAGCTGGACGCGCACGCTCACCCGCAGCGCCTTGATCGACATGGTGTCGTCGCGCAGCTACGTCATCACGGCGTCCGACGCCGAGCGGGGGGCGATCCTCGCGGAGGTCGGGCGGCTGTTCGACGAGCGTCGAGTGGTCGACGCCGCCGGCACCGAGGTCGTCGACCTTCCGTACACGACCCACGCCTACCGCGGCATCCGTCCCTAACCCGCGGCCTGCCGCGAAGCCCGGCGGGCCGGCCGGGCCACGCCATCTAGACTGGATGCCCGTGGCTCTCACAATAGGCATCGTCGGACTCCCGAACGTCGGCAAGTCGACCCTCTTCAACGCCCTGACCAAGAATCAGGTGCTCGCGGCGAACTACCCGTTCGCGACGATCGAGCCCAACATCGGCGTGGTCAACCTGCCCGATCCGCGGCTCGACACGCTCGCCGAGATCTTCCACTCGGAGCGCATCCTGCCGGCGGCGGTGTCGTTCGTCGACATCGCGGGCATCGTCCGCGGCGCGTCCGAAGGCGAGGGGCTCGGCAACCAGTTCCTCGCGAACATCCGCGAGGCGGACGCCATCGCGCAGGTCGTGCGCGGGTTCGACGACGACGACGTCGTGCACGTGGACGGCGCTGTGAACCCGCAGAGCGACATGGAGACGATCAACGCCGAGCTGCAGCTCGCCGACCTGCAGACCCTCGAGAAGGCGATCGCCCGCTTCGAGAAGGAGGTCCGCGGCAAGAAGACCGACCCGATCGTGCTCGAGACCGCGCTCGCCGCCAAGGACGCGCTCGAGCGCGGCGTGCTGCTGTCGGCGTCCGGCATCGATCTCGCCCCCATCAGGGAGCTGGGCCTGCTGACCGCGAAGCCCTTCATCTTCGTCTTCAACGTCGACGAGGCGGTGCTGACGGATGCCGGGAAGAAGGCGGCCCTCGAGGCGCTGGTCGCGCCGGCCAAGGCGGTGTTCCTCGACGCCAAGATCGAGTCCGAGCTCATCGACCTCGATCCCGAGGACGCGGCGGAGTTGCTGGCCTCGACCGGCCAGGAGGAGTCCGGCCTCGACCAGCTCGCACGCATCGGCTTCGACACGCTCGGACTGCAGACCTATCTCACGGCGGGGCCGAAGGAGGCCCGCGCGTGGACGATCGGCAAGGGCTGGAAGGCTCCGCAGGCCGCGGGTGTCATCCACACCGACTTCGAGAAGGGCTTCATCAAGGCCGAGGTGATCTCGTTCGACGACCTCGTCGCGACGGGCTCCGTGGCCGAAGCGCGTGCCAAGGGCAAGGCTCGGCTCGAGGGCAAGGATTACGTCATGCAGGACGGCGACGTCGTCGAGTTCCGCTTCAACGTCTGAGCGAGAGGACCCCCACACCGTGACCGAGACCCAGATCTTCGAGCCGGACGGCCGCGCGATCCCATACGCCGACGAGGGGAGCACGGGTCCCGCCGTGGTGCTGGTCCCCGCCCGCGGCCTCAACATCAGCTACCTGGGACCGCTGGCGCACGCGCTCGTGGAAGAGGACTTCCGCGTCGTCCGCGTGGGTCCGCGCCATCCCTCGACCGCCGCGGATGCTCGCGTCTCGATGCACGACCTCGCGCAGGACGTCGTCGACGTCATGGACCACATCGGGCTCGGCGGCGCATGGATCGGCGGGCACGCCTTCGGTGGCTCGGTCGCGCGCACCGTGTCGCTCGACCACCCGGAGCGCGTCGGCGGCGTGCTGCTGCTCGGCGTCGAGGGCGCGGACCAGACCGACGAGCTCGGCGCCGGCGGATCCGAGATCCCCGAGGGAGCGCGCGATGTCGAGGTCGACTCGATGCAGCGCGCGGCGCAGGAGGCGTCGCCCGAGATCGAGTGGTCCTCGCTCGCACCGGGTGTCCCGGTCCTGGTCGTCCAGGGCGCCGAGGACCGCCTCACCCCGCCCGCGAACGGCGAGCGCCTGCAGGCCTCCGCGCCGGATCGCGTCAGCGTGGTGAGCGTGGACGGCGCCGGCCACCTCTTCCCCGTGACCCACGTCGGAGCGACGGCGTGGCCGATCGAGGACTACCTCGACTGGGACTGATGCGGGTCCCGGCGATCGATCCGCCGCCGCCTTCGCCGGGCGCGTGATCGTCGAGCGGCCACGTCGTCGCGCGCGCCGCTGATTCGCTCGCCATCCCGGGCGGATGTCAGGATCGGCCCTCATCGGGCATTTCCTGGTGAGAGCCGGGTCGTGGGAACCCGCAGGGAGCGAGCAGCTGTGGACGGCCGCGGGGGATCGCCGCGAGGGCATGAGAGCATTGCCTTTCGGCTGTGGGTTCAGGACGGGTATGCGAGACGGGTTCGAGGCGCTGTACCGCGCGCACTACGAGGCGGTGCATCGTTTTGTGAACCGTCGACTCTCGGGGAGCGCCGACGACATCGTCGCTTCGACCTTCGAGCTGGCGTATCGCAAGCTCCCGACAGCCCATCCGCACCCGGTCGGCTGGCTGATACGCACCGCTGGGAACCTGGTGAAGGCCGAGCTGCGCCGCCAGGACCGCGAGCGCCGCGCGCTGCGGGATGTCGACCTGATGCGCGCCGCTCCCGGCGACGGCGGCGACCTCGACACGCTCGGGCACCTGCTCGAGCGGATGTCGCGGGCGCACCGCGAAGTGCTTCAGCTCACGTACTGGGACGGTCTCAGCGCGGCGGAGGCCGGGGTCGTGCTGGGGTGCTCCGAGCAGGCGGTGTGGAAGCGGCTCAGCCGGGCGAAGGCGGCGCTGCGCGCCGCGTGGCCGACTGAGAGCGACAGCGACAGAGAGGGGGCGGAGACCTATGCCTAGGCGCGACATCAGCGACGACGAGCTCGCACGCATGTTCCGCGCCCTCGACCCCGTCGATCCGGCGGCCGGACCGGAGCTCGAGGCGCGCAGGGAGCGCATCTGGTCCCGGATCGCCGAGCGGATCGACGCCGAGCCGCACGAGCGCGCGCGATCGCGGCGGCGAGCCCGGACGTGGTGGATCGTCTCGCTGCCGGCGGTCGCCGTGGCCCTCGTGGCATTGATCGTGGTGCTGGTCGTGAACCCGTTCGCGACCCCGACGCCGGCAGCCGCCGAGGGACTGCCGCCGCTCGAGTACGCGGCATCCGATCTGTCGCTTCCAGAGCGTCTCGACCGGGCGCGCGAGCAGCTCGCGCAGTCGCCGGGCCCGGCGGAGCCGGTTCGCGAGGCTACGGTCGTCGCGTGGTACTCGCACACGCAGATGGACGGGAATGACCGCGGCACCGTCATCTCGCCCGAGGTGGTGACCACGACGTGGGACGAGACGTATGCGATGCGGATCCACGTGACCGCCGGGCGCCCCTACGTCGCGGGCGACGATCAGCCGCCGACGCGCGCGGATCTGCCGGAGGAAGGGACCGTGCTGCGGGACGACGAGATCCCGAGCGAGATGAACCTCATGGACGGGACGCGGCCCATTCCCTTCCTGGTGGCGGGCAGCGGGGTCGACTTCTACCGGTCGTACGTCGCGGAGTCGATCGCCATGTACGGGGACGGCGGAGGCGCCGAGGCGCTGCGCGCCGTCGCAGATGTCGAGAACCACTGGACGCTCACCAACGGCCAGGAAGCCGATCTGCTGACGGTGCTGGAGGAGTACGACGGGATCGAGCTGCTCGGCGTCGCCCACGACCGCGCGGGCCGGGAGGTGTTCGGAATCTCGGCACGCTCGGCCACGGGCATGCACGACGAGGTGCTGCTGATCTCGACCGAGACCGGCCGCATCCTCGGCAGCGAGACGATCTATCTCGGCGATGACCCGGAGTTCCCCATCCCGACGGGATCGGTGATGAGCTACCAGATGTGGGGCCTCGGCGAGGACGGCCGCTGAGACGCGGGCGCACGTCGGCCCGCGCGTTAGCACCTCGGCCGGACGCCCGCAACAGCCTTCACGCAGGCCCGCGGCGCGCGCAGGGTGGGGGCATGGTGTTCCTCGGCTATCACGCATCGCACGAGCAGTTGCCGCCGTCCACCCTTCTCGCGTCGGTGCAGGACGCCGAGCGCGCGGGCTTCGACGGGGCGATGTGCTCCGACCACCTCGCCCCGTGGGGACTCGCCCAGGGCGAGTCGGGGTACACGTGGAGCTGGCTCGGCGCGGCGCTCGCCACGACGAACCTGTCGTTCGGCACGGTGACCGCACCGGGCCAGCGCTACCACCCGGTCGTGGCCGCCCAGGCCATCGCGACGCTCGCCGAGATGTTCCCCGGCCGGTTCTGGTGCGCGCTCGGCAGCGGCGAGGCCGTCAACGAGCACGTCACGGGAGACGCCTGGCCGCCCAAGCCCGAGCGCCAGGAACGCCTCGTGCAGGCCGCCGACGTCATGCGGCGGCTGATCGCCGGCGAGCGCGTCGACCACGAAGGCGCGTTCACCGTGCACGACGCGCGAGTGTGGTCGAGGCCCGCCGTGCCGCCGCCGTTCTTCGCGGCCGCCGCGTCCGAGCCCACGGCGGAGTGGGCGGCAGGGTGGGCCGATGGCGTGATCACGGTCGGCCACGACCCCGCGGTCGTCGGCCGCATCCTCGCCGCATATCGGGATGCCGGCGGCACCGGTCCCTGCGCCGTGCAGGTCCATGTCTGCCTCGCGCCGACGCGTGACGAAGCGCTCCGGACGGCCGCCGACCAGTGGCGCCAGGCGACCGTCCCCGCGGACCTCATGTGGGATGTGATGCAGCCGGAGGACTTCGACCGGCTCGCCGACCCGAACGACCTCGAAGGGATCGAGCGCGGCGTGCTCGTCGGCGCCGACGAACGCGAGATCGCGGATCGCCTCGCGGCGCTCACAGAGGCCGGCGCCGACCGGCTGTATCTGCACGAGGTCGCGAAGGACCAGCGTCACTTCCTCGACCGGGCGGGAGACGGGCTTCTCGAGGCGATCAGGGAGCTCGCGTGAAGCTCGGCGATGCCGGCGACGGTGACGGAAGACCGCGGTGATGTACTGCCTCGACCCGAGTGAGGGCGCCGGCCCCGTCCGGTCGGCGCCCTCGGCGCGGTCGTCGCGTCACTCCGAGATATCGGCGACCGTCTCGCCGGTGTCCTCGGGGGCCATCGCGAGCGCGATGTCGGCCTGACTGATGATGCCGACGAGGTCGTGTCCGTCGATCACCGGCAGCCGTCGGATCTGGTGGCGCTTCATCGTCTCGAGCGCCTCCTCGATGTCGTCGTCGGCTCCGATCATCACGGGCTTGCCCTGCGCGAGCTCGCCCGCGGTCATCGTGGACGGATCGCCCCCTTCGGCCAGACATTTCACGACGATGTCGCGATCCGTGAGCATGCCCTTGAGCCTGTCGTCCTCGCCGCAGATCGGCAGTGCGCCGACGTCGAGCGATGCCATCAGGCGCGCGGCGTCCACGAGCGTCTCGTTCTCGCGCACGCACTTCGGGGCGGGAGTCATGATGTCTCTCGCGACTGTCATAGATCTCTCCTTCCGGTCGTTCAGCGACCGTAGGCGCGCGGTCGCGCCGGGACCGAGGGGCTTGACACCGACAGGGTCGGCGCGTAGCCGCCCGATGCCGTGGCCGCGGCATCCGTCGCGTGTAGACGTGAGGCGGAGCAGGTGTCAACCCCCTGCGTCCCAGTGGTGAGCGTCGGGCACGCTCTGCGGAGGAGGTGCGCGATGCACGGCACGACGTGGTCCGGTCACGCAGGCGGATCGTGAGGGCGGTGATCTGGCAGGCCCGACGCGAGGTCGCGGTCGCGGAAGTGCCCGACCCCCGCATCGAGGAGCCGACGGATGCGATCGTGCGCATCACGTCGACCGCGATCTGCGGCTCCGATCTGCACCTCTACGAGCTGCTCGGCCCGTTCCTCGACCGGGGCGACATCCTCGGGCACGAGTCGATGGGCATCGTCGAGGAGGTGGGCCCCGAGGTGGCGGCGCTGCGCGTCGGGCAGCGGGTGGTCGTGCCCTTCAACATCGCGTGCGGCTCCTGCTTCATGTGCCGGCGAGGGCTGCAGTCGCAGTGCGAGACGACGCAGAACCTCCAGTACGGCACCGGGGCGTCTCTCTTCGGCTACACGAAGCTCTACGGCCAGGTGCCGGGCGGGCAGGCGGAGCTGCTGCGCGTTCCGCGCGCCGACTACAACACGATCCCCGTCGGCGTGGACCTGCCCGACGAGCGATATCTGTTCCTGAGCGACATCCTGCCGACGGCCTGGCAGGCGGTGGAGTACGCCGACCCGCCCGACGGGGGCACCGTCGTGGTCCTGGGACTCGGGCCGGTCGGTCAGCTGACCTCGCGCATCGCCGCCCACCGGGGATATCGCGTGATCGGCATCGACTCCGTGCCGGAGCGCCGGGAGATGGCGGCGCGCCACGGCATCGAGGCGTGGGAGGACGACGACGAGGTCGCGTACGTGAGCGAGTCCACGGACGGGCGAGGCGCGGATGCCGTCATCGACGCGGTCGGCATGGAGGCCCACGGCAGCCCTCTGGCCCACGCCGCGCACCGAGTCGCCGCCGTCATGCCCGACGCGATCGCGCGGCCCGTGATGCAGCGCGCCGGGATCGACCGCCTTGCCGCGCTCTACGCCGGCATCGACATGGTGCGACGCGGCGGGACGCTCTCGATCAGCGGCGTGTACGCCGGCGACGGCGACATCCTGCCGATGAGGACGATGTTCGACAAGCAGCTCACCGTGCGGATGGGCCAGTGCAACGTCAAGCGCTGGATCGACGACCTCATGCCGCTCGTCGAGGACGCTCGCGATCCGCTCGGCCTCGGCCATCTCGTGACGCACCGCGGTCGGCTCGAGGACGCGCCCGGGCTCTACGAGAAGTTCCAGAAGAAGGAGGACGGCTGCATCAAGGTCGTGCTCCGGCCCGGTGAGGCGCCGGCCTCGGGGGCGGAGGCCGGATCGACGGCGGCGCACACAGGGTGACGCGCGCGGATGTCAACCCCCTCCCACCGGACGCGCGCTTCGGAGAGGATCGGAACCAGGAGGTTCGCACATGAACCACAGGACCCCGCTCCACGGGACCGCCTCGCGAACCGGGCGCCGGGACACGGCGGCGACAGAGCATCCGCGCAACGACGAGCGGACCGCCGACGCCGATCGCGGCACCGAGGACGAGCGCGGTGGGGAACGCGCGGCGCGCGAGCGACTGTTCCAGCGCTCCCAGCCGATGCCGGCAGACCGGCACGAGTGACATGCACCAGGAGGAACCCATGCGATACGACGACGTGCATCAGCTCGTGCTCACGCCGTTGACCGAACGTTCGTGGCGGCTCTGCGACCGCAGCGTGGCGCGCAGCGACGCCGCCAGCGTCGTGGCCTACGTCGAGCTGCTCGACACCGGGATGTACGAGGCGATCTGGGTCTCGGTCGGGTTCGGCTCGACCCGGTACCCGTCGATGGAGGGACTCTTCCGCGCCGCCGTCCGGATGCTCGACCGCTCGCACAGCTCGGGCGCGCTCAAGCCGCAGCCGATCCCGCACCGCCCGCCCGCGCACGCGTGAAGCACCCCGCGCCCGCCGCGCCCGCGTGTCGGGCTCCGGTGGCAGGATGGGCGCATGCCTGAGTCCCCCGAAGTCGAGGCCCTCGCCGGATTCCTCGGCGAAGCGGCATCCGGTCGTGAGATCCGCGGTGTCGACGTGCTGGAGTTCCGCACGGTCAAGACGCGCGCGACGCCGCCGGCGGCCCTGGTCGGCAGGACGATCGCGGGAGCCGTCCGACACGGCAAGCACGTCGAGCTGAAGCTCGACGAGGGAAGTCTCGTCGTGTCGCTCGGCCGGCACGGGTGGATGCGCTGGCTCGTCGGCGGCGAGCCGGCGCCCGCCCCCGAAGCGCCGCCGGCCCTCGCCGCGCTCGAGCTGTCGGAGGCCACGACCCTGCAGGTGACGGATGCCGGCACCTGGGTGTCGCTCGGGCTCTTCGTCGTGGCCGACGCCGCCGAGGTGCCCGCCGTGACGAAGCTCGGACCGGATCCCGCCGACGCCGGGTTCGCGCAGGCCGACTTCGATACCGCTCTCGGCGGCCGACGCAAGCAGGTCAAGGCGATCCTGCAGGAGCAGGAGTCGCTCGCCGGGATCGGCAACGCGTACTCCGACGAGATCCTCCACCTGGCGCGCATCGATCCCGTCGCACACGCGGCCGCGCTGGGCGATGAGGAGCGCGAACGGCTCTTCGACGCGACGGTCATCACGATCCGCGAGGCGATCGAGGCGCGCCGCGGTGTCCCGATCGACCAGCTCAAGACCGCCAAGGTCGCGGCGATGCGCGTGCACGGCCGCGCAGGCGAGGCATGCCCGGTGTGCGGCGGCACGATCCGCGACTTCACGTTCTCGGGCACATCCGCGCAGTACTGCCCGACATGCCAGACCGGCGGCGTGGTGCTGTGAGCGGCCTGCTCAACGCGGGCCGCGGGTAGCATGGACGCCATGACGTCGTCGCCGCTTCCCGCCCCGATCACCCTCGCTCCCGTCTCCGACGAGAAGAACCTGCTCACCGTCGTCGAGTCCGCGGGCGCGTGCTGCGGCGGCGGCAGCTGCAGCATCGACTGACGCCCGAACACGCGCGCGATGACCGACGACGAGCTCCAGATCACGCCGCGCGTCGCGCGGATCCTCACGTCGGAGGAGTCCGTGTACGGGCTCATCCTGGTGTCGGGCATGATCGTCGTCAGCGGCACCGTCTCCGGAACGTCGCTCAACGCCCTCGTGACCGTGACCGTCACGGTCGTCGTGTTCTACCTCGCGCACGTGTATGCCGGCACGCTCGGCCGTCTCGCGGCCAGTGAGGGCAGCGCCGGGCTCGGCGCCAGCTTCAAAGCAGCCGCGCGGCACTCGCGCGGCATGCTGGCTGCGTCGATCGTTCCGCTCGTGATCCTGCTGCTCGGCACGACCGACCTCATCGACGACACCGTCGCCATCTGGTCGGCGCTCATCGCCAACACCGTGCTGCTGGGTGTGCTCGGCTGGATCGTGGTCGCGCGGTGGAGCACCCACTGGGTGCCGCGGCTGCTGAGCGCGCTCATCACCGCCGGCTTCGGCCTCGTGCTCATCGCGCTGAAGGCGTTCATCCACCATTGAGTGCGGCGCTGCTGTCGTCGGCCGGCGACAGCAGCGCGGCGACGAGCGCCGGTGAGAGCCCCGGGACGTCGTCGACCGGGACGGCGAGCGCCTGCAACGACCGGCTGAAGAAGTTCCGCACCGCCGCGGCCAGTGTGATGTCGACGATCTGGCGGTCGGTGAACCCTGCGTCGCGCAGGCGGCGGGTGTCGTCGTCGGTCATCGTGGCGGCATCCGTCGAGAGCTTCTCGGCGTATGCCATCACGGCGACGTCCGCCTCCTCGAGTCCTGCGCTGGTGTAGTCCCGTGCAAGCCGCTCGAGCTGGGCCTCGTCGAACAGGCCCGCGCGGAGGCTCTTGCGGCCGTGTGCGAGCAGGCAGTGCTCCGAGCCGATCGCCCGCGCGGCGGCGAGCGTCGCCAGCTCGTACGTGCGCAGGCCGATCGAGGGGACGATCGCGCGGATGAGCGCCTCGAACGCTTCGTGCGCCTCGGGGTTGACCGCCATCGCGCGCGTATGGGCGAAGACGAATCCGTCGCCATCGAGGTCGCCGCGGTACATGTCGGCGACATGGCCGGTCGCGCTGTCGATGTCAGGTGTTGAGACGATCATCGGGAATGCCTTCCGGTCGCGGTGGGAAGAGGCATCCAGAATGACGGATGCCTCACCCCTCGTCGAGGGGTGAGGCATCCGTCTGATACTGCGCGGGGCAGCGCGGCGTGGGCCGGATCAGTGACCGACCGGTGCCCCCATCGGCCGGTCCGCGGGCTTGCGGATGAGGAACGCGCCCACCAGCAGCGGCAGCGACAGGATCGCCGCGATGAGGAAGGCGGCGTGGGTGCCCGCCGCCTGGGCGGCCAGGTCTTCCGCGCCGGCGTCGGTGGCGGTGGCCGAGGCCGCCGACATGACGCCGAACATCAGCGCGATTCCGGCCGCGCCCGCGACCTGCTGCACGGTGCCGACGATCGCCGAGCCGTACGAGTAGAAGCGCGGCTGCAGCGAGGCGAGCGAGGCCGTGAACAGCGGCGTGAACGACATCGCGAGGCCGATCGACAGCACGGTCTGCGCAACGGCCACGACCAGCACCGGGGTCTCGGTCGTGAACGTCGTGTAGAACCACAGCAGAGCGCTGGTGATCACGGCGCCCGGGACGAGCAGCACGGTGGTGCCCCAGCGGTCGTAGATGCGGCCGATGACCGGGCCGAGGAAGCCCATCGCCAGCGCGCCGGGCAGGACGATCAGCCCGGTCACCAGCGCGTCCACCTCGAGAACGTTCTGCACGTAGAGGGGAACGACGGTGATCGCACCGAAGAACGCCATCGACATGATGGCCATCTGCGCGATCGACAGCGAGAAGTTCGCCGAGCGGAAGACCCGCAGGTCGAGCAGGGCGTCGTCCTTGCGCTGCAGCAGCACCTGCCGCCAGCCGAACAGTCCGAGAGCCACGACGCCGACCGACAGCGCGATGATCAGCGTGGTCGTCGAGGTCGCGGTCGCGGCGGCCGCGGCGGCTCCGTCACCGTGCCCGCCGGCGCCGAGCTGGCTGAGCCCGAACACGATGCCGCCGAAACCGAAGGCCGACAGGATCACCGAGAGCACGTCGATCGGAGCGTGCGTGGTCTCGCCGAGATTGTGGATCCAGCGGGCTCCGACGACGAGTGCGACGAGCGCGATCGGCAGCACCATGCCGAAGATCCAGCGCCACTCGAAGTTGTTGAGGATCGCACCGGCGACGGTGGGGCCGATGGCGGGAGCGAGCGAGATCACCACGCTGACCCGGCCCATCATGCGTCCGCGGATCGCGGCGGGCACGACCGTCATGAGGGTCGTCATGAGCAGCGGCATCATGATGGCGGTGCCGGATGCCTGCACCACGCGTGCGATGAGCAGCATGGGGAAGCCGGGCGCCAGGAACGCGATGAGCGTTCCCGTCGAGAACAGGCCCATCGCCGCCACGAACATCGTGCGCGTCGTGAAACGGCGCAGCAGGAAGCCCGTGATCGGGATGACGACGGCCATCGTCAGCATGAAGGCGGTTGTCAGCCACTGCGCGGCGAGCGCCGTGATGCCGAGGTCGGTGATGAGGTGCGGAATCGCGACACCCATCGTCGTCTCGTTGAGGATCGCGACGAACGCGGCCGCGAGGAGGAGCCAGATGACGCGGCTCTCCTCGGGGCGGAGCGCGGGTGCCGCGGGTGCGGCGGAGGAGGATACGGCGGGGATGCTGCCGGTTCCGGGTGTCGTTTCGATGGCGGCCATGGGTCGTCTCCTCGAGGCTCGGATGGGACAGCGAAGTGCCACCCCCCAGGATGGCAAGCCATCAGGATAACCGGGGGGCCCGACATCCCATTCCCGATCCGGTGAACGAATCGGGAAACCCGTGGCCCGCTGCCGCCGTCAGTCCTCCAGTGACTCCGCGTCGGCGGAGCGGTCCCACTTCTCGGTGCCGATCGCGTCCGTCGGGCGCGGCGTGGGCTCGCGCTCCTCCACGTCGCGGGGAAGCGGGTTCACGATCTCCTCGTGCGGGATCGCCTTCAGGGCGTCGATCTCCTCGCGAAGCTCGGCGAGATCGCTGCCGTCGTGTTCCGGGGAACCGCCAGTCGTGGTCATGGCCAAAGCCTAGCGTCGCCGGGCGTCGTTAGGCTGGCCAGGTGAGCATGCGCGCAGGCGGCGGGATGAGCCGTGGCGGCGGGGGCGGCGGCGGTCACCCGGGCTTCCGGCCCGTCGACACCGAGGCGCAGCGGCGCGAGAACGCCGAAGCCCCGCGCATCCCGAACCTCGGGCGCCGCGTCATCGCGCTCTTCCGCCCTTACGCGGGGTCGATCGTCGTCACCGGCATCCTGGTCGTCGTCGGCGCCGGCATCGCGGTGATCCCCGCCCTCCTCGTGCAGCAGATCTTCGACGACGCGCTCTTCCCGGTGGACGGGTCCGGGCCCGACCTGTCCTTGCTGTGGACGCTCGTCGCGGCCATGATCGGCCTCTTCCTCCTCTCCGCCGTCGTCGGCGTCGCGCAGACGTGGCTGACCTCCACCGTCGGCAACCGCGTGACCGGCGATCTGCGGGTGAAGCTGTTCGATCACCTGCAGGCGATGGAGCTCGCGTTCTTCACGCGCACCAAGACCGGCGTCATCCAGTCGCGTCTGCAGAACGACGTGGGCGGGGTGTCGGGCGTCTTGACGAACACCGTCACGAGCATCCTCGGCAACACCGTCACCGTCGTCGCATCGCTCGTCGCGATGATCATCATCGACTGGCGCCTGACGATCATCGCGGTCATCCTGATGCCCGGGCTGGTGCTCGTGCAGCGCCGCGTCGGGCAGGTGCGGGCGCGCATCGCGGGCGAGACCCAGGAATCGCTCTCGGAGCTCACCGCGATCACCCAGGAGACGCTGAGCGTGTCGGGCATCCTGCTGTCGAAGTCGTTCAACCGGCAGCGCGCCGAGTCCGCGCGCTACGCCGACGAGAATCGCAATCAGGTGCGCCTGCAGGTGCGCCGCGCAATGAGCGGGCAGGGGTTCTTCGCCGTCGTGCAGGTGCTCATGTCGAGCGTCCCGGCGATCATCTACCTCGTCGCGGGCTACTTCATCGTCGGCGGCAGCGACGCGATCACCGCGGGTACGATCGTCGCCTTCACGACGGTGCAGGCGCGGCTGCTCATGCCGCTCATGGGCCTCATGCGCGTCTCGCTCGACCTGCAGACCTCGGCGGCGCTGTTCGCGCGCATCTTCGAATACCTCGACCTCGTGCCGGCGATCCGCGACGCGCCGGACGCGCTCGACGTCGACGCGGCTCCGGGGCCGATCGGCCGCATCGAGTTCCGTGACGTCGTCTTCCGTTACCCGGATGCCGCGCCCGACGCGCGTCCGACGCTGCAGGGTGTCTCGTTCGTGGCCGAGCCGGGTCAGCACGTCGCGTTCGTCGGGCCGTCCGGCGCGGGAAAGACGACGGTGCTGTACCTCACGCCGCGCCTGTACGAGGCATCCGACGGCGCCGTCCTGTTCGCGGGCGAGGACGTGCGGCGGCTCCGGCTCGAGTCGATCATCGACCATATCGGCGTCGTGTCGCAGGAGACCTATCTCTTCCACGCGACGATCCGCGAGAACCTGCGTTACGCCAAGCCCGATGCGACGGATGCCGAGCTCGAGGCCGCGTGCCGGGCGGCCAACATCCACCACGTGATCGAGCAGTTCGAGAGCGGGTACGACACGATCGTGGGGGAGCGCGGCTACCGGCTCTCGGGAGGCGAGAAGCAGCGCATCGCGATCGCGCGCGTGCTGCTGAAGGACCCACCCGTGCTGCTGCTCGATGAGGCGACGTCGGCGCTCGACACCGTGTCGGAGCGGGTCGTGCAGGAGGCCCTGGATGCCGCTGCCCGCGGCCGCACCACCCTGTCGATCGCGCATCGGCTCTCGACCGTCATCGCCGCCGACGTCATCCACGTCGTCGAGGCCGGGCGGATCGTCGAGTCCGGCACCCACGCGTCGCTCGTCGCGCGCGGCGGGCTCTATGCGGAGCTGGCGGCGGAGCAGCTCGCGTCGTCTCGGATCCTCGAAGCCGAGGAGTCCGAGCCGCCGCCCGACCACCCCGACCGTCGCGCCGACCGGCCGCCGCGCGACCCTGCGGGCCCCGAGACCGCGGGTACGGGGGGCGGCGCCCAGCCGGGCGATTGGGCGCCGGCCGATCTCCCCGGAGCGTGAGTCACCACGGCCGCGCGGCCGCGAGCGCCGTTGCGGCCGGCTCGGCGAGGGCCGCGCCGTCGGCGCGCGCCGACAGCTCGCGCGCGAACGCCCCCAGCTCGCGACGGTACGCGGGGTCGGGATGCTCGTGGGCGAGCTCGACCAGCGGGGGCAGGTCCATCGCGAGGATCAGGCGCACGCGCGCTGTCACGGCGCGGGTCTGGCCCGCGGCCTCGAGCACGTCGATGCCGCCGGCGAGCGCCTCGAGGTAGTCGCGCATGACGGCGAGCTCGCCCTTGTGCTGCGTGATCGACGAGCCGTCGGCGCGCTCGCGCCACTCGACGACGACGTCGGGGATGACGTCGAACGCACGGGCTCGCGTGTACATCTGCTGCGCGATGATCTGGTCTTCGTACGCCTTGCCCACGGGGAATCGCAGACCCGCCCGCCGCCAGAAGTCCATGCGGCTGACCTTCGACCACGCCACGATGTTCCCCGACGCGTCGGGGTGGTGCTCGAGGGTCGTGCCAGTGCGCGCGGGATCGGTGGCGGCGCTGACCCACGGCTGGACGTGTCCCGCGGTGTAGCCGCCGGCGGTGTCGGGGCGCAGTCGCACATAGGCGCCGAGAGCGAAGTCGCTGCCGCTTCCGTCGAGGGTCGTGACGAGACGTTCGAGGGCGGTGGGGGTCATGCGGTCGTCGGCGTCGAGGAACGCGACGAACGGCGTGCGCACGCGGTCGAGACCGGTGTTGCGCGCCGCACCGAGCCCGGCGCGACGGGCGTGATGGACGACTTCGAAGCGCCGGTCCGCGGCGACGGCTTCGTCGAAGAGGGCGCCGGTGGCATCGGTCGATGCATCGTCGACCAGCACGGCGGTCCAGTCGGTCATCGTCTGCGCCCGCAGCGAGTCGAGCGCGTCGACGGTCCACTCCGCGACGTCGTACCCGGGCACGATGACGGTCACGGCGGCAGGCACGTACAGATCCTACGGTCGCCCGGCGGGTCCGGTCTCAGCGGCCGGCACCCGAGACCGCGGCGACGGATGCCGCAACCGCGTCCGCGACAGCATCCAGCGGGTCGCGCAGCGTATGCGGGAAGGTGAAGCGGACCGCCGTGCGGGCGAGGGCCGGGTCCACCCCCATCGCGACCAGCACGTGGGAGGCCTCGTCGCTGCCCGCCGCGCACGCGGAGCCGCTCGACGACACCACTCCGCGTCGCTCGAGCTCGAGCAGCACGGCCTCGCCGCTGGTTCCGGCGAACGTGAAGCTCGCGGTCCCCGGGAGTCGGTGCGCAGGGTCGCCGGTGAGCGAGGCCGACGGAACCGCCGCGAGCACGTGCGCGACGAATGTGTCACGGATCGCGGCCACACGGGCCGCGGACTCCGCGCGCTCGGCCTCGGCGAGCTCGAGCGCGGTCGCGAAGCCGACCGCACCCGCGACGTTCTCGGTGCCGCTGCGGCGTCCGCGCTCCTGTCCGCCGCCGTGCAGGACGGGTTCGAGCGGGACGCGACCGCGCACGCCGAGCACGCCGGTTCCCTTGGGAGCGCCGAGCTTGTGGCCGGCGAGCGAGATCGCGTCGTATGCGAGGTCGGCGGCGGACAGCGTGAGCCAGCCTGCGGCCTGCACGCCGTCGAGGTGCAGCGGGACGCGGCGCTCGCGGGCGACGGCGGCGAGGGCCGCGGCATCCTGCACGGTCCCGACCTCGTTGTTCGCGTACCCGACGCTGACGAGTGCGGTCTCGTCCCGCAGCGCGGCCGCAAGGTCGCCGGGCGACACCCGGCCGTGCCCGTCGACCTCGAGCAGTGTCAGCTCGAACCCGTGGAAGCGCACCAGGTAGCGCACGGATTCGAGCACCGATTCATGCTCGATCGGCGTGGTGACCACATGGCGCGCGCCGCGCTGTTCGAGCGCTGCGAGGGCGATGCCCTTGACCGCGAGGTTGTTCGCCTCGGTGCCGCCGGAGGTGAAGACGATGTCGCCGGCGCGCAGGCCGAGCACGCGTGCGACGCGGCGACGGGCGTCGTCGAGCGCGTCGGCCGCGGCCTCGCCGACGGTGTGATGGCTCGACGGGTTCCCGAACCACCGCGTGAGGTACGGCGTCATGGCCTCGAGCACCTCGGGGCGAACGGGCGTGGTCGCCGCGTTGTCGAGGTAGAGCATGCTCATGGCGGTGCCGTCGTCACGGTGCGTCGATGCGCACGTCGAGCCCGAGGTCGAGAGCGCGCGCGGAGTGCGTGAGCGCGCCGACCGAGATGACGTCGACGCCGGTCTCGGCGATCGCGCGGACGGTATCGAGGGAGACCCCGCCGGACGCCTCGACCACGGCGCGGCCGGCGATCTGGGCGACCCCGGCACGCAGCTCGTCCAGCGAGAAGTTGTCGAGCATGATGGTGCCGATCCCGGCCGCCAGCACGGGCTCGATCTGCTCGAGACGGTCGACCTCCACCTCGAGATGGGTGGTGTGGGGAAGACGGTCCTTCGCGGCGCTCAGCGCCGCCGTGATCGCCGCGGCCCACGCCTCGCCGCGCGCGCCGCGCGCGAGCACCGCGAGGTGGTTGTCCTTGGCCATCACCGCGTCCGACAGCGAGTGCCGGTGGTTGCGGCCGCCGCCGTCGCGCACGGCCTTGCGCTCGAAGGCGCGCAGGCCCGGCGTCGTCTTGCGGGTGTCGACGATGCGGGCGCGGGTGTGCGCGATCTCGGCCACGTACCGGCCGGTGAGAGTCGCGATGCCCGACATGCGCTGCGCGAAGTTGAGCCCGATGCGCTCGGCCGTGAGCACGCCGCGCGCCGGCCCGGTGACGACCGCGAGCACGGCCCCCGGCTCGAACCATTCGCCGTCCTCCACGACGAGCTGCACCTCGATGCGCGGATCGGTCAGCCGGAACGCCGCCTCGAACACCTCACCGCCCGAGAACACGCCCGGCTCGCGTGCGACGAGGTCGGCGCGCGCGAGGGCGTTCTCGGGCAGCAGGTACTCGCTCGTGACGTCGCCCCACGGCGCGTCCTCGTCGAGGGCGGCGGCGACGACACGGTCGATGTGGGCGCGGGTCAGCATGCCATGGCCTCCTGGGCGACGAGCGGGCTCTCGGCACCGGTGGCCGGCGCATCCGAGCGGTGGTGCGCGCCGACCGACTCGCGGCGCTCGCGGGCGGCGGCGACCAGGCGCTCGGCGACCAGCAGAAGGTTCTCGTCCTCGAGCTCGCGCTCGGTGCGCGCTGCGCGCTCCTGCGACCGCCATGCGGCGATCACGGATGCCGCGCGCCCGAGCCCGTCCTCGTCGCGGACGAGTCCCGCGTGCTCCCACATCAGCGCCTGCAGCGCTCGCCGCGAGAACCGCGCAGCGCCCAGCGGCTCGGTTGCCCCGGAGGTACGGGACGCGGGCGTGTCGGCGTGCATACGGGACAGGCGAACAGGAGAGGCCCAGGCGCCCGACGCGGCATCCGCGGCGATCACATCACCTGCACGGGCGCCGAACACCGCGCCCTCGAGCAGCGAGTTCGACGCGAGGCGGTTCGCACCGTGCACGCCGGTGCGCGCGACCTCGCCGACCGCGTAGAGACCGGGGACCGACGTACGACCATGCAGGTCGGTCGTCACGCCGCCCATCAGGTAGTGGGCGGCCGGCGTCACGGGGATGGGCTCGCGCGCCCAGTCGAGTCCGCGCTCGCGGACGGCGCGGTCGATGGTCGGGAAGCGCCGGGCGAGGAAGCCGGCGCGGGCAGCGGCATCCGAATGCCCTCCCGTGGTCGAGGCATCCTTCGCGACCAGGCGGGTCGCATCGAGGAACACGGGCCGCCCGTCCTGCTCCTCCATGCGCTGCGCGATCGCGCGGGCGACCACGTCGCGCGGCGCGAGCTCGCCGTCGGGATGCGCGTCGAACGCGAAGCGCCGGCCGTGCTCGTCGACGAGAGTCGCTCCCTCGCCGCGCACCGCCTCCGACACGAGGAACGACTCGCCCACCGCCAGCACCGTCGGGTGGAACTGGTAGAACTCGAGGTCGGTCACGGCGGCGCCGGCGCGGATCGCCGCCGCGATGCCGTCGCCCGTCGCGACCGGCGGGTTGGTGGAGTGCGCGTACAGCTCGCCGGCACCGCCGGTCGCGAGCACGACCGCGTCGGCAGGGACCACGACACGCCGCCCCGGCCGATCCGACGTCTCGCCGACGAGCAGCGTCACACCACGCACCCGCGCGCCGGCGTTCTCGCGAGACCGAGCAGTCTCGACGAGACCCGGGGCGTCGCCCCTTGTCTCGTCGAGACTGCTGTGGCTCGCGGGCAGAGGGGGCTCGCCGACGAGCAGGTCCACGAGGAACGCATGCTCGATCACCTCGACCTCGCTCGCGCGCAGGCGCGCGACGAGCGCCTTCTCGATCGCGGTGCCGGTGGCGTCGCCGCCGGCGTGCAGGATGCGGGGATACGAATGCGCGGCCTCGAGGCCCTTCACGAAGTCGCCGTCGTCGTCGCGGTCGAACGCGACGCCGAGGTCGATGAGCTCGCGGATGCGCGCCGGCCCTTCGTCGACGAGCACGCGCACGGCGTCGGGGTCGCTGAGCCCCGCGCCGGCCACGAGCGTGTCGCGGAGGTGATCCTCGGCGCGGTCGTCGTGGAACATCACGCCCGCGATGCCTCCCTGCGCGAAGCGCGTGTTGGCGTGCTCGAGCACGTCCTTCGTGACCAGGGTCACGGCGCAGCCGCGGTCGGCGGCGTGCAGCGCCGTGATGAGCCCTGCGATCCCTGAGCCCACGACGACGACCCGCGGCCCGTCGGGTCGACGGGTCATGACGCGTTCTCCCAGTCGGCCGCGGGCGCGGCCGGGGGCTTCGCGGCGAGCATGCGCTCGAGCGCCACACGCGCCGGCTCGGCGACGTCGGAGGGCACCACGATGCGGTTGCGCACCTGGCCGGCCACGAGTCCCTCGAGCACCCACGCGAGGTAGCCGGGGTGGATGCGGTACATCGTCGAGCACGGGCACACGACCGGGTCGAGGCAGAAGATCTCGTGCTGCGGGTGCTGGGCTGCCAGGCGCTGCACGAGGTTCACCTCGGTGCCGATCGCGAACGTCGTCGGCTCGGTGGCCGCCTCGATCGCCTTGCGGATGTAGTCGGTGGAGCCCGCTTCGTCGGCGGCGTCGACGACGTCCATCGGGCATTCCGGGTGGACGATGACCCGCACGCCCGGGTGCTCGGCCCGAGCCTTCTCGATCTGGTCGACCGAGAACCGGCGGTGGACTGAGCAGAACCCGTGCCACAGGATGACGCGGGCGTCCTCGAGGGCGTCGACGGATGCCCCGCCCAGAGGCCTGCGCGGATTCCACATCGGCATCTGCTCGAGCGGCACGCCCATCGCCTTCGCGGTGTTGCGGCCCAGGTGCTGGTCGGGGAAGAAGAGCACGCGGCGCCCGCGCTGGAACGCCCACTCGAGCACCGTGCGGGCGTTCGACGATGTGCAGACGATGCCGCCGTGACGGCCGACGAAGCCCTTGATCGCGGCCGAGGAGTTCATGTACGTCACGGGCACGACGGGGACCCTGCCTTCGGCATCCGTCGCCTCCATGTCGCCGTAGACGTCGGCCAGCTGCTCCCAGCAGTCCTCGACCTGGTCGATGTCGGCCATGTCGGCCATCGAGCAGCCGGCGGCGAGGTTCGGCAGGATGACGGCCTGCTCGGGTCGCGACAGCAGGTCGGCGGTCTCGGCCATGAAGTGGACGCCGCAGAACACGATCGCCTCGGCGCCGGGGTGCTCCAGGGCGGCGTTCGCCAGCTGGAAGGAATCGCCCACGTAGTCCGCGTGCCGCACGACCTCTTCGCGCTGGTAGAAGTGGCCGAGCACGACCACCCGGTCGCCCAGCGCCGCCTTCGCGGCGCGGATGCGCGCGTCGAGCTCGTCCTCCGAGGCCTCACGGTACTCGAGCGGCAGCTCGCCCTGACGCGGAGACCCCGTCGGGATGACGTCGCCCATCGACGACCCCGGTCCGTAGCCGGGCCGCGTGTCGAAGTCCCACGGGCCGACGGCGAGATCCGTCGTGCAGGTCTCGGCCGTCGAGCTGCCCGACACGATCGCCTGGATCGCGTGATCCACCGAGGCATCGAGGTCGGGTCGGGGCTGGAGGGTGATGTTGACGGCGGGCATGTCGGGCGCTCCGTTCGGGATTCGTCAGTCGCGGGCGACGAGCGGGCCGCGATCGGCGAGCTCGACGTCCTGGTTGTAGCGGTAGAGCCGCGCGGGGCGGTGGCTTCCGGTGCGGAAGCGGTCGGTGGGGATGAGCGTGCCGGAGTTCTCGACCTGACGGCGGAAGTTGGCCGGGTCGAGCCGCCGGCCGAGGATCGCCTCGTACACCTCGCGCAGCTCCGCCAGGGTGAACTCATCGGCGAGCAGCCCGTGCGCGATGCGGCTGTAGCCGACCTTGTTGCGCAGGCGCCAGAGCGCGTACTCGACGATCTGGTTGTGGTCGAACGCGAGCTGCGGCAGCGCCGCGGCATCGAACCAGCGGACGTTCTCGAACGCGTCGCCGTGGTCGCCGAGCCCGGTCGACGCGTCCGGACGGATCAGCGCCCAGTACACGATCGAGACGACGCGCGTGGGAGAGCGGTCGACGGCCCCGAACGCGTAGAGCTGCTCGAGATAGCTCGGTGCCAGCCCGGTCGTCTCGGCGAGCGTCCGGGATGCCGCGGCCTCGAGGTCCTCCGCGACGTCGAGCCACCCGCCCGGCAGCGCCCACTGGCCCTCGTGCGGATCGCGCGTGCGGCGCACGAGCGGCAGCACGACGCCCGCCGAGTCGCCACCGGGGAGGCGCCCGAGCGTGAAGATCACCGTCGACACCGCGACGCGGGTCGGCTCGGCGGCCGTCGCGGCGCTGGTGGGTGCAGGGCTGAAGACTGTTCTGGTCATGGTGACTCTAACTCTCGGTTCGATCATAGTGTCATCGTGACCAGAAGCCAAACGGGTGTCGTCACACGACCCGACCGGCGGGTGGCGCGCGGTCGTAGGGTCCTCCCAGGCTGGATGCATAACCTGGCCGCAGGTCTCGGGAGGAGTGCGGATGGTCGTCGTCGACGTGCTGGTCGTGCTCATCCTGGTCGGCGCGCTCGTGGCGGGCCTTCAGCGCGGTTTCTTCGCCAGCATCGGGACGCTCGTCGGCCTTGCCGCCGGCGCGTTCGCGGCGTACTGGCTGACACCGCTCGTGAGCTCGTGGGTCGGCTCGCCCGCCTGGCGAGGGCCTGTCGTGCTCGCGACAGCGATCGGCCTCGTAGGGGTCGGCGCCGCGGCAGGTGCAGCGATCGGCTCGGCCCTGCGCTCGGGCGCCGACCGGCTGAAGCTCCGGGGCATCGAGCGCTTCCTCGGGGGACTCGCGTCGGTCGTCGTCGCGACCCTCGCGCTCGCCCTCGTGACGCCGGCGATCGCCGTGGCCGGCATCCCGGTCGTCTCGTCCGCCGTCGCCTCGTCCACCGTCCTGCGGGGGATCGACGCGATCACGCCCGCCCCCGTCGACGCAGCGCTCGCAGAGCTCCGCGGCGCCGTGCTCGACGACGGTCTGCCGCGCCTCGGCGAGCTGCTCGGACCCGGCGTCGACCCCGCGCCACCGGTCGCCCTGGACGATCCCGAGCTGGAGCGCGCCGCGGCATCCGTCGCCCGCGTGTCGGGCACGGCCTATGCCTGCGGGCGCGGATCGACCGGGAGCGGGTTCGTCATCGCCCCCGATCGCATCGTGACCAACGCCCATGTCGTGGCGGGCGTCGACACGCCCCTCGTCGAGCTTCCGGGCGTGCCCGCGCGCGAGGGTCGCATCGTGTACTTCGACCCGGTCGACGACCTCGCCGTGATCGCCGTCGACGACCTCGGCGCCGAGCCGCTGCCGTTCACCTCCACGCTGCCGGCGGGCGCGGCGGCGGCGATCCAGGGTTATCCGCACGGCGGGCCGTTCACCATGGTGACGGCCGGCGTGCAGTCGACGGGCTCCGCGACGGTGCCCGACATCTACGGCGACTCCTGGAACCCGCGGGAGATCTACGCGCTCCAGGCCGAGGTGCGCCCGGGCAATTCGGGCGGTCCGCTGCTGACTGCGGACGGCACCGTGGCGGGGGTCGTGTTCGCGCGGGCGGAGCATGATGCGGCCGTCGGCTACGCGATGACGATGGCAGAGCTCACGCCGGTCGCCGCGCAGGCGCCGTCGCTCGCGGATCAGGTGTCGTCGGGTCGCTGCGTGGGATGACGCCCCGACGGGTATGCTGGCTGCCGCAAGTCAATACCGGCCAACGACCCGGGCGGGAGAGCCTCGGCAGCGACATCGCCGAGCACCGAAGGAGCAAGCCTCCCCGCCAATCTCTCAGGTACGCGTACCGTTCGGGTGTGGCCGACTCTGGAAAGTGATGCTCACGCATCCGCCGACGGTGAAACCCGGGTGTGCGCACACGGTGAAACTCTCAGGCCCATGACAGAGGGGGAGTTCACAGGCGCCGCCCGGCGTCTGCCCGCCCGCGACCGGGAGAACTCATGCCAGACCAGAGCTTGTCGGAGCCCCGCACGACGGTGCTCCACGATCGCCACGATGCGCTCGGCGCATCCTTCACCGACTTCGGCGGCTGGCTCATGCCCGTCCGCTACACCTCCGACCTCGCCGAGCACCACGCGGTGCGCACGGCGGCGGGGCTCTTCGACATCTCCCACATGGCGGAGTTCCTGGTCGAAGGGCCGGACGCCGGGAGGTTCCTCGACGACGCGCTGGCAGGTCGCCTCTCGACCATGCGCGCCGGCAAGGCGAAGTACTCGCTCGTGCTCGCGGAGTCGGGCGGCATCGTCGATGACGTCATCGTGTACCGCCTCGCCGACGAGCGGTTCCTCGTCATCGCGAACGCCGGCAACCGCGCCGCCGTGGCGACGGCGCTCGGACAGCGCTCCGACGCGTTCGCGGACGCGCATCCGGATGCCGCCGCCGCCGTCGACGACGTCACCGACGAGTACGCGCTGATCGCGGTGCAGGGCCCCGCGGCGCAGGGCATCGTCGCAGCGACGACGGCGATCGCAGAGGTGATGCCCGCGCTCACCGAACTCGGGTACTACGCGTGGTCGTCGGCTGTGTTCGACGGCGAGCCCGTCCTGATCGCGCGCACCGGGTACACGGGCGAGGACGGCTTCGAGCTGCTCGTGCCCACCCGGGCGGCGGGCGCGCTGTGGGACGCGCTCCTGGCCGCAGGCGAGCCGCGCGGCCTCGTGCCCGCAGGCCTCGCCGCCCGTGACACGCTGCGCCTCGAGGCGGGTATGCCGCTGTACGGCCACGAGCTGTCGCTCGACATCGTGCCTGCCCAGGCCGGACTCGGCCGGGTCGTGGCGGCGGACAAGGACGAGTTCGTGGGCAAGGCGGGACTCGCCGCCGTGGTCTCCTCCGACGCGCCGGTGCTCGTCGGGCTGGTGAGCGAGGGCAGACGGGCGGGGCGCGCCGGCTACAGCGTGTTCGCCGACGCGGATGCCGCCAACCCGGTCGGCGAGATCACCAGCGGTGCGCTCAGCCCGACGCTGGGGCATCCCATCGCCATGGCGTTCGTCTCGCCCGCCGTGCGAGAGCCCGGCACCACTCTCTTCATCGACGTGCGCGGAACCCGCATCCCCGCCACCGTGACCGACCTGCCCTTCTACCGGAGGAACTCATGACCGACCTCACCAGCCTCAAGTACACCGCCGAGCACGAGTGGGTCGCCCTCGAGGGCGACATCGCGACCGTCGGCATCACCGACTACGCGGCCGACAAGCTCGGCGACGTCGTCTTCGTCGAGCTGCCGGCCGCCGGGTCCGACGTGACGGCGGCGACCGTCGTCGGCGAGATCGAGTCGACGAAGTCGGTCGGCGAGCTGTACGCGCCGCTCACCGGCGAGGTCGTCGAGGTGAACGACGCGGTCGTCGACGACCCGTCGCTGGTCAACGCCGACCCGTTCGGCGAGGGCTGGCTCGTGAAGCTCCGCGTGGACGCGTCGGCCGTGGCCGACCTGCTCGACCGCGACGCCTACGTCGCGCTCACGGGCGGCGCCTGATGAGGGGCGGGTTCGCCGAGCGTCACATCGGGACGGATGCCGCGGCCCAGCGCACGATGCTGGACGCCCTGGGTTACGACACCGTCGATGCGCTCGTGCGCGCGGCGGTGCCGGCATCCATCCAGTCCCCGTCGCGCGCGACGAGCGACCTCCCGCCGGCGGCCACGGAAGCCGAGGCACTCGCCGAGCTGCGCGAGCTCGCCTCGCAGAACCGCACGGCCCGGCCGATGATCGGGCTCGGCTACTACGACACCCTGACGCCGTCCGTGATCGCGCGCAACGTGCTGGAGAACCCGTCGTGGTACACGGCATACACGCCGTACCAGCCCGAGATCTCGCAGGGCCGCCTCGAGGCGCTCATCAACTTCCAGACGATGGTGACCGACCTCACGGGTCTCGCCACCGCGAACGCGTCGATGCTCGACGAGGCGACCGCCGTCGTCGAGGGCATGCTCGTGGCCCGCCGCGCGTCGAAGGCCGCGTCGAACGTCTTCGTCGTCGACGCGGACGCGCTGCCCCAGACCAAGGCGCTGCTCGCGCACCGCGCGGCCGCCGTCGGCATCGAGCTGGTCGAGCTCGACCTCGCACACGGCGCAACGCTTCCCGATGAGGGGCTGTTCGGCGTGTTCGTGCAGTACCCCGGCGCCTCCGGCCGCGTGTGGGATCCCGCCGGCGTCGTCGACGCCGCTCACGTCGCGGGCGGCCTCGTCGTGGTCGCCGCGGATCTCCTGGCGCTCACGCTGCTGCGCTCTCCGGGGTCGCTGGGCGCGGACGTGGCGGTGGGCACCACCCAGCGCTTCGGCGTGCCCCTCGGATTCGGCGGTCCGCACGCCGGATACATGGCGGTGCGGCAGGGTCTCGAGCGACAGCTGCCCGGACGACTGGTGGGCGTCTCGCAGGATGCCGCGGGGCATCCGGCGTACCGTCTCGCCCTGCAGACGCGCGAGCAGCACATCCGTCGCGAGAAGGCGACGTCGAACATCTGCACGTCGCAGGTGCTCCTCGCCGTCATGGCATCGATGTACGCGGTGTACCACGGGCCCGACGGGCTCCGCACGATCGCGACGGACGTCGCGAAGAAGGCCGAGGCGCTCGCCGCGCAGCTGCGCTCGTACGGCCTGTCGCTCGCGTCGGACTCGTTCTTCGACACGGTCCGGGTGACCACCCCGGGCCCCTCGCGCCGGGTGGTGGAGCGAGCGCGCTCGCTCGGCTACCAGCTGTTCTGGGTCGACGACGCGACGGTCGGCGTGTCGGTCGACGAGACGACCACCGCCGCCGACCTCGCCGCCGTCGCGTGGGCGTTCGGCCTGCCCGAGGGGGAGTTCCTCGGCGGGGGAGACCAGGGTGAGCGCGTCGTCCGGTTCGCGGACGCCGAGCCTCTCGCCGGCGTCCCGTCGGCGCTCCGGCGGGTCGAGGAGTACCTGACGCACCCGGTCTTCAACACGCACCGGTCCGAGACGGCGATGATGCGGTACCTCAAGCAGCTCGCCGACCGCGACTACGCTCTCGATCGCGGCATGATCCCGCTCGGCTCGTGCACCATGAAGCTCAATGCCGCGACCGAGATGGCGGCGGTGTCGTGGCCGGAGTTCTCGCGCGTGCATCCCTTCGCCCCCGAGGACGATGTGCGCGGCTACCTCGCCATGATCGAGCAACTCGAGGTGTGGCTGGCCGAGGTCACGGGGTACGACGCCGTGTCGCTGCAGCCGAACGCGGGCTCGCAGGGCGAGCTGGCCGGACTCATGGCGATCCGCGGCTACCACCGCGCCAACGGCGACCTCGACCGCACGGTCTGCCTCATCCCGTCGTCGGCTCACGGCACGAACGCGGCGTCGGCGGTGCTCGCGGGCATGCGGGTCGTGGTCGTCGCGTGCGACGATCGCGGCAACGTCGACCTCGAGGACCTGCGCGCGAAGGTCGCCGCGCATGCCGATTCGCTCGCGGCCCTGATGATCACCTACCCGTCGACGCACGGCGTGTACGAGCACGACGTGCTCGAGATCACGCAGGCCGTCCACGACGCCGGCGGACAGGTGTACGTCGACGGCGCGAACCTCAACGCGCTGCTCGGCTACGCCCGCTTCGGCGACCTCGGCGGCGACGTCTCGCACCTGAACCTGCACAAGACGTTCTCGATCCCGCACGGCGGCGGCGGCCCGGGCGTCGGTCCCGTGGCGGCGAAGGCGCACCTCGCGCCGTACCTGCCATCGCATCCGTTCTCGCAGCGTGCCGATCATGCCGGGGGAGTGTTCGACGGCGGCCCCATCTCCGCCGCCCCGCACGGCTCGGCCGGCATCCTGCCGATCTCGTGGGCGTACGTGCGCATGATGGGCGCCGAGGGCCTGCGGGACGCCACGGCTGCGGCCGTGCTGGCCGCGAACTACGTCGCGTTCCGCCTGCGCGAGCACTACCCGGTGCTCTATACGGGCGAGGACGGCCTCGTCGCGCACGAGTGCATCCTCGACCTGCGGCCGCTGCGCGAGGCGACGGGCGTCTCGGTCGACGACGTCGCCAAGCGCCTCATCGACTACGGCTTCCACGCCCCGACCATGTCGTTCCCGGTCGCGGGCACCCTCATGGTCGAGCCGACCGAATCCGAGGATCTCGCCGAGATCGAGCGCTTCATCGAGGCGATGATCGCGATCAAGGCCGAGGCCGAGCGTGTCGCGGCGGGGGAGTGGCCGGCGGCCGACAACCCGCTCGTGAACGCCCCCCACACGGCCGAGTCCGTCGTCGTCGGCGACTGGGACCACCCGTACCCGCGAGAGATCGCCGTGTACCCCGTGCACGCGCTCGTCCGCACCAAGTACTGGCCGCCGGTGCGCCGGATCGACCAGGCCTACGGCGACCGCAACCTCGTCTGCGCGTGCCCGCCGATCGAGGCCTTCGCCTGAGAACCCGCGGGCGACGGATGCCGCGTGTCGTCGCTACGCGGCATCCGTTCCCGTGGGGGTCGGGGTCGGCGTCGGGAGCGGCGCGAAGACACCTGGCCACAGCGCGGCGGCGAGCGGGTAGCCGACGAACGCGACGACGTCGAGCAGCGTGTGTGCGATCACCAGGGGCATGACGCGCCCCCACCGCTGGTAGCACCAGCCGAACACGATGCCCATCGCGAAATTGCCGGCGATCGCGCCGAAGCCCTGGTACGCGTGGTACGCACCGCGCAGCGCCGCGGTCGAGAGGATGATCGTCCACGTCCCCCAGCCGAGGCGCCGCAGACGGTCGAAGAGGTACCCGATGAAGACGACCTCTTCGGTGAGGCCCGCGCGCAGCGCCGACAGCACGAGAAGCGGCACCGTCCACCATGCGGCGTCGAGCGGCGAGGCGACGACGGTGACCGTGATCCCCATCGCGCGCCCGGCCGCGTACAGCGCAAGGCCCGGCACGCCGATGACCGCGGCGAGCAGGATGCCGCGCCCGACGTCACCGCCGAACCGTGAGAAGTCCAGGCCGATGCGGCGGAACGCGCTCATCCCGGGCTCCCACAGCAGGTAGAGGACGAGCGCGACGAGCGAGAGGGCGAAGAAGATCGAGAGCAGCTGGTAGACGACATCCCACAGGACCTGCGCGTCGCGCGAGGGGTTCACCTGCGTCTGCTGCGAGCCGAGGGGCACCGGAGCCAGCAGCCGGCGCACGAGCGAGAGCACGGAGTAGAGGGCGGACTGACCGACCGAGACGGCGAGGACGATCCAGATCTCCCACGTCAGTCGCCGCCTGCCATCGCCGCTCAGCGAGGGGGTGGTCGTCGAAACCCTCCGATCCGAGAGGCGGTCCGGCACGGTCATCTTGTCAGATTGTCACACTTCGCTTCCATTGAGTTAAGGCTCTGTAACGTTTTCTCCGATCGTTTTGACCATCTCACACCCGGTGCTTATGGTTTTCCCATCCGCGCCCCCGTCCGGCCTTGGTCAGACGTGTGCGCACAACCCTGCACAGGAGGAACAGTGAGAATGAAGCGCATCTCGGCCGCGGTGGCGCTCACCGCGGCTGGCGCACTGGTGATCTCGGGTTGCGCCGCCGGTGGCGGCGACGACACGGGCGACGACTCCGGTCTCGTCGAGGGCTCGTCGATCACCGCAGCGTGGAACCAGGCGTTCTACTCGATGAACGGCAACACGTCGTTCGGCAACGCCACCGCCAACAACAACATCAATTACTTGGTGCTGGACGGCTTCAACTACTACAACAACACTCCCGAGCTGGTGCAGAACGAGTCGTTCGGCTCGTACGAGCTGGTCAGCGAGGACCCGCTGACGGTCACCTACACCATCAACGAAGGCCTGAAGTGGTCGGACGGCACGCCGATCGACGCGGCCGACATGATGCTGTACTGGGCCGCCGAGTCGCGTGCGCTTGACACCCCCGACTTCGACCCGGCCGAGTTCACCGACCCCGACACCGGTGAGTTCACCGACGCGTTCCCGACCGATGTCGTCTACTTCGACTCGGGTGCCACGCCGACGTCCGGCCTGGGTCTCGTGACCCAGACGCCCGAGATCGGCGAGGACGGCCGCTCGGTCACCATCACGTACGACCAGCCGTTCGTCGACTGGGAGCTCAACTTCGCGACGATGGGCGAGATGCTTCCCGCTCACATCGTGGCCAAGAAGGCCCTCGGCATCGAAGACAACGAAGAGGCCAAGCAGGCCCTGCTCGACGCCATCGAGAACAACGACGCCGCAGCGCTCGCTCCGATCTCGGCGTTCTGGAACTCGGGCTTCAACTTCACCTCGATGCCTGACGACCCCGACCTCGTGGTCGCCAGCGGCCCGTACATCATCAGCGACTACGAGGCCGACCAGTTCGTGACCCTCACGGCGAACCCGGAGTACGCGGGCGACAACACCGCCAACATCGAGGAGATCACGATCCGCTTCATCCCCGACCCGCTTGCCGCGGTTCAGGCGCTGGAGAACGGCGAGGTCGACATCATCCAGCCGCAGGCGACCGCCGACATCACGACGGCTCTCGAGGGCATCGACGGCATCACGGTGAACACCGGCCTCGGTGGCACGTACGAGCACGTCGACCTGCAGTTCGACCAGGGCAAGAACCCGGAGAACATCTTCTCGAACCCGCTCGTCCGCGAGGCGTTCATGAAGGTCATCCCGCGTCAGGAGATCGTCGACACGCTGATCAAGCCGATCATCGGCGACGACGCGATCCTGCGCAACTCGCAGCTGTTCGTGCCGGGTGCCGAGGGCTACGACGAGGCCGAGGCGAGCAACACGTCGGCCGACTACGCCGAGGTCGACATCGAGGGCGCCAAGGCGCTGCTGGCCGAGTCGGGCATCACCGACACGTCGGTCTGCATCCTCTACGCGTCGAACAACCCGCGTCGTGTCAACGAGTTCGCGCTGATCCAGGCGTCGGCTGCTGAGGCCGGCTTCAACGTCACCGACTGCGGCTCCGAGGACTGGGGCGGCCTGCTCGGCACGCCGGGCGCCTACGACGCCTCGCTGTTCGGCTGGCAGTCGACGAGCCTCGGTGTGACGAACTCGCTCCCGACGTTCGAGACCGGTGGCATCAACAACCTCAACTTCTACTCGAACGCTGAGGTCGACGAGATCGTCCAGCAGCTGAACGTCGAGTTCGACGAGCAGAAGAAGATCGACCTCCAGGTCGAGATGGACCGCCTGCTGTGGGAGGACTTCTACGGAGTCACCATCTTCCAGCACCCCGAGGTCACCGCTTTCAGCGACCGTGTGACGAACATCGACCCGTCGATCCTCGCTCCCACGATCTTCTGGAACGCGTGGGACTGGGAGGTCACGGACGGCGGCACTGAGGAGTAATCGCCGACGCGGTTCGCGCTGAGCTCACGCTCGGCTCAGACCGAGGTGGGGTGCAGGTCCCCGAGGGGACCTGCACCCTGCCGCGTTAGACTCCTCTCAGCGGTGGATACGGGGCCCGGCCGTCTCGCCGGTCCCGCCTCCTGCGCTGTTTCATCGATTGGCAGGCGGCCACAACATGGCTTCATTCATCATCCGGCGGTTGATCGCGTCGATCTTCGTGCTCTTCGCCGCGACATTCCTGATGTATCTGCTCGTGTCCTTCTCGGGAGACCCCCTCGAAGACCTGCGGCAGAGCAACGCACCGAACAAAGCCGAGCTCATCGAAGCTCGCACCAAGCTCCTCAACCTCGACGTCCCGCCCCCGCTTCGCTACTTCCTGTGGCTCGGCGGACTGTTCCGCGGCGACCTCGGGATCAGCATCCAGAACCAGTCGGTCAATGCGATGCTCGGGAACGCGATCACGTCGACGCTGACGCTGGTCACCACCGCCACGGTCGTGGCGATCGTCCTCGGCATCACCGTCGGAATCGTGTCGGCCCTGCGCCAGTACACCGGCTTCGACTACGGCGTGACGCTCATCTCGTTCCTCTTCTTCTCGCTGCCCATCTTCTGGGTCGCGGTGCTGCTGAAGCAGTACGGTGCGATCCAGCTGAACAACTGGCTGGGCGATCCGACGATCTCGGTCCCCGTGATCATCGGCGTGTCGATCGTCGCGGGCCTGATCTGGATGTCGCTCCTCGGCGGCAGGTGGCGGCGGCGTCTGATCGTGTTGGGCGTCTCGGCGGTCGCGACCGGTGCGGTGCTGACGTACCTCTCGGTCACGCAGTGGTTCGCCGATCCCAGCATCGGCATCGTCGTGTACGCGTTCCTGGCGCTCGGCATCGCCGTCGGCGTGACCGCGGTCTCGACAGGCCTGCGCAACCGCAAGGCGCTGTACGCGTCGCTCATCGTGGCGGCCATCGGCATCGCGCTGTACTTCCCGATGGTGAACTACATCCTCAACGGGATGACGCTGTGGTTCTTCCTGCTGCTGGCGCTGCTCGCCGTCGTGGTCAGCGGCGCGATCGGCTGGTTCATGGGGGCGCCCGACCGCGCCCCGGTCGTGCGCACCACCGCGATCGTCGGCTTCCTCGTGGCGGCGTTCATCGCCCTCGACAAGTACATGTCGTACTGGGAGGCGTACGCGAACTCCAGCCGCGTGCGCGGGCGTCCGATCGCGACCGTGGGTTCGTCGACGCCGGGCCTCGGCGGCAACTTCTGGGTGCAGGGCATCGACCTGTACACGCACCTGCTGCTGCCGACGATCGCGATCATCCTGATCTCGTTCGCGAGCTACACGCGGTACTCGCGGGCGAGCCTGCTCGAGGTCATGAACCAGGACTACATCCGCACCGCGCGGGCGAAGGGCCTGACGCAGCGCACGGTGGTCGTCCGCCACGCGTTCCGTAACGCCCTCATCCCGATCACCACCATCATCGCGTTCGACGTGGGAGCCATCATCGGCGGCGCGGTCGTGACCGAGACCGTCTTCGGCTGGACAGGCATGGGGCGGCTGTTCGTCACCGCCCTCGATGCCCACGACCCGAACCCGGTCATGGCGTTCTTCGTCGTGACCGGAACGCTGGCCGTCGTGTTCAACCTCATCGCGGACCTCGTCTACGCGGCCCTCGACCCGAGAATCAAGGTGGGCTGACATGAACACCACAATCGTCAACGAACCCGGCGAGCTCGAGACCCAGGCAACCGCCGAGATCTCGATCGAGCAGAAGGAGACGGAGGGCCTCAGCCAGGGCCAGATCGTCCGCCGGAGGTTCTTCCGACACCGTGCGGCACTCACCTCGATGATCGTGCTCGCGTTCATCGTGATCCTCGCGTTCACGTCCGTCGGTGTCGACCTGTGGGGCATCCGGATCCCCGGTTGGTGGCAGTACTCGTGGAACGAGATCCCCGACAAGGTCAACAACGGGGTCCCGACGATGAGCCTGTGGCCGCTGCAGGTCGGCGACCATCCGTTCGGACAGGACGAGGTCGGTCGTGACATCTTCGCCGTCGTCATGCGGGGTGCCCAGCAGTCGATCATGGTGATGGTGATCGCCGGCGTCGTCGCCACGATCATCGGCGTGGTCCTCGGCGCGATCGCCGGCTACTACGGCAAGCTGACCGACTCGGTGCTGATGCGCTTCACCGACATCATCATCACCATCCCGCTGATCGTCATCGGCGCGGTGCTGGGCAACATGCTCGGCAGCCTCGGCGCCGCTGTGCTCGGTGTCGTGATCGGCCTGTTCGCGTGGACGACCATGGCGCGCCTCGTGCGCGGCGAGTTCCTGAGCCTGCGTGAGCGCGAGTTCGTGGACGCGGCACGGGTCTCGGGCGCGCGGGACCGCCGGATCATCTTCCGGCACATCCTGCCCAACGCGGTCGGCGTCATCGTCGTGAACGCGACGCTCCTGATGGCGAGCGCGATCCTGCTGGAGTCGGCGCTGAGCTTCCTCGGCTTCGGTGTGCAGTCGCCCGACACGTCTCTCGGAAAGATCATCTCCGAGAACCAGGCGGCGTTCTCGACGCGCCCGTGGCTGTTCTGGTGGCCCGGCATCTTCATCATCGTGATCGCCCTGTGCGTGAACTTCATCGGCGACGGTCTGCGCGACGCGTTCGACCCGCGCCAGAAGAAGATGCCGAGCGAGCGCGCCATGGCGCGCGCCGGCCGCGCGAGCGGTCCGGTGGCGCCGATCGTCGATGCGACACCTGCGACGACGGGCGGCACCCACATGGTGGACGTCGGGATCCAGACCGCGTACACCGGCGACGACATCGTGGGCTTCAACGATCCGCGGCCCGAGGAGCCGGGCGACGTGCAGCACCAGCCGCTCGACCCGGAGCGATGACGTGACCGTGCTTGTTCTGCCGGCAGCGCCCGGGCTAGATCAGCAGACCGATCGCGGTGGCCGCGGCGAGCGCCGCGACCACCGCGACGGTGGCCCAGTGCCACGTCACGGTCGCCGCGTCCGGGTCCACGCCGCCGGCGAAGGCCCCGGCGTCCCGCAGCCGCTCCCAGCGGCCGCGGATCAGCTGGGCGAGGTTGCCGCTGGGCGTCGTGATCGCGTCGGCGGGGCGAAGCTCGCCGGCGCCGCCGTGCGCCGACTCGCCGACACCGTCGAAGTCCTTGGGCGCGAGCCCGAGGGTGCGGTGGCGGCCCGGCGCCGGCGCCGCCCATACCGACACGGCGCCGTCGACCGTCCGCAGCGTCAGCGAGTAGCGCGTATCGATCGCGACGATCGCCGGCCACGGGACGAAGTGCGTGCGCAGCACGTTCTCGACGGTGATGCCGTGCTCGGCGACCGTGAGGCTCGGACGCCAGAAGAGCGCCCACGCCAGCACGGCGACGAGCAGCACGGGCCACACGTAGCGCACGGCCGAAGCGGGCTCCGACCAGAACAGCGCGACGATGCCGAGCGCGCACACCACGACGGTCACGACAGCGAGGGTGCGGCCGAACACCGGCCGGTAGCGGACCTCCTGGAACGACATGACCTCAAGCTTTGCAGATGGGACACCACGAATGACTGACACGACGGGCATCGACGCCGGCATTGCGGCGTCGCGCGACGCCCTCCCCGAGACGATCCTCGAGGTCGACAACCTCGGGGTCGAATTCTGGGTCGAGGGCCAGTTCTACCCGGCCGCGATCGACATGAACTACCAGGTCCGCCGCGGCGAGGTGCTCGCCATCGTCGGCGAGTCGGGCTCCGGCAAGAGCACGAGCTCGATGGCTCTGCTCGGCCTGCTCCCCGAGAACTCGCGCGTCACCGGATCCATCAAGCTGCTCGGTCGCGAACTCCGCGGCGTCGACGACGCGACGCTGCGGTCGCTGCGGGGCAACGAGATCGCGGTGATCTTCCAGGAGCCGATGACCGCGCTGAACCCGGTGTACACGATCGGCTTCCAGATCATGGAGTCGCTGCGTTCGCACGACCGCAGCCTCGCTCCGTCGGAGGCCAAGGCGAAGGCGATCGAGCTGCTCCAGATGGTGGAGATGCCGAACCCCGAGCAGTCGTTCCTCAAGTATCCGCACCAGCTCTCGGGCGGGCAGCGGCAGCGCGCCATGATCGCGCAGTCGATCTCGTGCGATCCGCTCCTGCTCATCGCCGACGAGCCGACGACGGCGCTCGACGTGACGGTGCAGGCGGAGGTGCTCGACCTGCTGCGCAACCTCCACAAGCGGCTCGACTCCGCCATCATCCTCATCACGCATGACATGGGCGTGGTCGCCGACCTCGCCGACCGCATCATGGTGATGAAGAACGGCGTGGTCGTGGAGTCGGGCACCGTGGAGGGGATCTTCCACGACCCGCAGCACCCGTACACGCAGCAGCTGCTCGCGTCGGTCCCGCACCTGGGCCTCGGCGTGCTCGAGGACGCGGAACCCGGCCCCGACGTCATCGTGACCGAGACGTCGACCGTGCCGACGGTGTCGTCGATCCGCGAGCGCGCGTCCGAGGCCGCGGAGGCCGCCATCGAGACCCGTACACCGGTGCTCCAGTTCGAGGACGTCGCGATCGACTACCCCAAGCGCGGTCGCATTCCCGCTTTCCGGGCGGCCGAGCACATCGATCTCGCGATCTATCCGGGTGAGATCCTCGGCCTCGTCGGCGAGTCGGGATCCGGCAAGACGACGCTCGGTCGCGCCGCGATCGGCCTGCTGCCGATCGCCGAGGGCAAGCTCACCGCGGTCGGCACCGACATCTCGCACGCGTCGCAGAAGGATCTCTTCGCGATCCGCCGCCGGACCGGCATCGTGTTCCAGGACCCGGCGTCGTCGCTGAATCCGCGTATGCCGATCGGGCAGTCGATCGGCGAGCCGATCCTCCTCGCCGAGGTCGCGAAGGGCAAGGATCTCGACAAGCGGGTGGAGGAGCTGCTCAACCAGGTGGAGCTGCCGAGCTCGTACCGCAACCGCTTCCCGCACGAGCTCTCGGGCGGCCAGCGTCAGCGCGTCGGCATCGCCCGCGCGCTCGCGCTCGCGCCGGAGCTGCTCGTGGCGGACGAGCCGACGTCGGCGCTCGACGTGTCGGTGCAGGCGCGCTTCCTCGACCTGCTGCAGGAGCTCCAGCAGCAGCTGCAGTTCGCGTGCCTGTTCATCAGCCACGACCTCGCCGTCGTCGACATCCTGGCGCACCGCATCGCGGTGATGCACCACGGCAAGCTCGTCGAGACCGGCACGCGCGACGAGATCCTGCGCGGCGCGACCGACCCGTACACGCAGCGCCTGATCGCTGCCGTCCCGGTGCCGAACCCCGAGGAGCAGCGCGTGCGCCGCGAGGCGCGGGCGGCGCTCCTGCAGCGCACCGGGTCCACGGTGGGCTGACGCGCCGCCGTCGCCTGCGCGCACAGCGTCGGCACGTGCCGCCCGGGTCTCGACCCGGGCGGCACGTGCCGTTCCGGGGAGTGCTCAGACTGTCCCGGTAGACTGACGGATGCCGGCATCCCGGCTCTTCCCCGTACTCCAAGGATTCCCTCATGGCGCGCGCCCTCCGTCCGGACCTCCGCAACGTCGCGATCGTCGCCCACGTCGACCATGGCAAGACGACCCTCGTGGACGCCATGCTCCGCCAGACCGGCTCGTTCGGCGAGCACGCTCACGTCGAGGAGCGCGCGATGGACTCGAACGACCTCGAGCGCGAGAAGGGCATCACGATCCTCGCCAAGAACACGGCGATCACCTATAACGGCGTCCACACCGACGTGCCGGTGACGATCAACGTGATCGACACTCCCGGCCACGCGGACTTCGGTGGCGAGGTCGAGCGCGGCCTGTCGATGGTCGACGGCGTCGTGCTGCTCGTCGACGCCAGCGAGGGTCCGCTGCCGCAGACCCGCTTCGTGCTGCGCAAGGCGCTCGAGGCGAAGCTGCCGGTGATCCTGCTCGTCAACAAGACCGACCGTCCCGACGCTCGCATCGCCGAGGTCGAGGAAGAGGCGCACGACCTGCTGCTCGGGCTCGCGTCCGATCTGCACGAGGACGTGCCCGACCTGGATGTCGACGCCCTGCTCGACGTGCCGGTGGTGTACGCGAGCGGGCGCGCCGGCGCGGCATCCCGCACCCGGCCAGAGAACGGGTCGCTCCCCGACAACGACGATCTCGAGCCGCTGTTCGAGGCGATCCTCGAGCACGTGCCGGCACCCGCATACGACGACGAGGCGCCGCTGCAGGCGTGGGTGACCAACCTCGACTCCAGCCCGTTCCTGGGGCGCCTGGCGCTGCTGCGCGTGTTCAACGGCACGCTCAAGAAGGGCCAGACCGTCGCGTGGGTGCGTCACGACGGCACCACGAGCAATGCCCGCATCACGGAGCTTCTGAAGACGCGCGCCCTGGAGCGGTACCCTGCCGAGTCCGCCGGTCCCGGCGACATCGTCGCCATCGCGGGGTTCGACGACATCACGATCGGCGAGACGATCGCCGATCCCGACGACGTCCGCCCGCTGCCGCAGATCCACGTCGACGACCCCGCGATCTCGATGACGATCGGCACCAACACCAGCCCCCTGGTGGGCAAGGTCAAGGGCCACAAGCTGACCGCGCGCATGGTGAAGGACCGCCTCGACCGCGAGCTCGTCGGCAACGTCTCGCTCAAGGTCGTCGACATCGGCCGCCCCGACGCGTGGGAGGTGCAGGGCCGCGGTGAGCTGGCACTGGCGATCCTCGTCGAGAACATGCGCCGCGAGGGCTTCGAGCTGACTGTCGGCAAGCCTCAGGTCGTCACGCGCAAGGGCGAGGACGGCAAGGTGAAGGAGCCCTTCGAGCACCTCACCATCGATGCGCCCGAGGAGTATCTGGGGGCCATCACGCAGCTCATGGCGGCACGCAAGGGCCGCATGGACAACATGACCAACCACGGCACCGGCTGGGTGCGCATGGAGTTCATCGTTCCCTCGCGCGGCCTCATCGGCTTCCGCACGGAGTTCCTCTCGACCACCCGCGGCACGGGGATCGCGAACGCGATCTCGCACGGCTACGACGACTGGGCGGGCCACATCGTGACGCGCCAGAACGGGTCCATCGTCGCCGACCGCGCCGGTGTCGTCACCCCGTTCGCGATCATCGCGCTGCAGGAGCGCATGTCGTTCTTCGTGCAGCCGACGCAGGAGGTGTACGAGGGCATGGTCATCGGCGAGAACTCGCGCGCCGACGACATGGACGTCAACATCACCAAGGAGAAGAAGCTCACCAACATGCGCTCCTCGACCGCGGACTCGTTCGAGTCGATGACGCCGCCGCGTCAGCTCTCGCTCGAGGAGAGCCTGGAGTTCGCCCGCGACGACGAATGCGTCGAGGTGACGCCCGAGATCGTGCGCATCCGCAAGGTCGTGCTGAACGCGACAGAGCGGGGGCGTGCGACCGCGCGGCTGAAGCGTCAGGACGCGAACGCCTGAGCGGCCTCGAAGGGCACTGACGCGAACGCGTCATGATCTAACGGATGCCGCGACCCGGCGCCCTCGGCGGCGCGGGGTCGCGGCATCCGTCGTCGCTGGCGGGTCCGGCCGTGAGTGCGTTGCCGCATCCCTCGGCATGCGGCCGGGCCACCGGCCATCGTCCGGACCGGTCCCGCTGTCGCCGCCGCTCGCTACCATGACCTGGTGGATCCCGAGCTGCACTTCGACGACGCGCACAGCGCGGGCGAGGCGAAGCGCGCCACGCGCGAGGGGCTCGGGGTGGCGCTGGCCACGAGCGCGTACGGCATCTCGTTCGGGGCGCTGGCGGTGGCGTCGGGGCTCGACGTGTGGCAGACCTGCGTCCTGAGCCTCGTCATGTTCACGGGCGGGTCGCAGTTCGCCTTCGTCGGGATCGTCGGCGCCGGGGGACTGGCGGCCGCGCCGTCGGCCATCGCGTCCGCCGCCCTCCTGGGCGTGCGCAACGTCGCCTACGGGATCCGGATGTCGCCCGTCATCGGCGCCGGCTTCTGGCGGCGCGCGGCCGCGGCGCAGTTCACGATCGACGAGTCGACCGCGGTGTCGCTCGCACAGCGGAGCGCCCGGGCGCGCACCGTCGGATTCTGGGTCACCGGCATCGGCATCTACGTGGGCTGGAACCTCTCGACGCTCGCCGGCGCGCTGCTAGGCGATGTCCTCGGCGATCCCCGCGCGTACGGGCTCGACGCGGCCGCCGCGGCGGCATTCCTCGCGCTGCTGTGGCCCCGGCTGCGGGCGCGCCAGCCCATCGTCGTCGGCGTCGCGGCCGCGGTCATCGCCACCGTGCTCACCCCGGTGCTCATGCCCGGTCTTCCCGTCATCGTCGCCGCCGTCGTGGCGATCGTCGTCGGCTGGACCAACTGGCTCGGCTCGAAGGACGAAGCCGACGCCGCCGAGCCGACGGACGTCGCCGAGCGAGGAGGACTGCCATGACGATGTGGACGGCCGTGCTCGTGGCATCCATCGTCTGCGTGGCGCTCAAGACCGTCGGCTACCTCATCCCGCCGAAATGGGTCGAGGCGCCGCGTCCGCTGCGCATCGCCGACCTTCTCACCGTCGCGCTGCTGGCCGCCCTGGTCGCGGTGCAGACGCTCGGAGACGGGCAGGCGATCGTGGTCGACGCGCGCGTGCCCGCGATCCTCGTCGCGGCGGGACTCCTGCTGCTGCGTGCGCCTTTCCTCGTCGTGGTGGTCGCGGCGGCTCTCGTCGCAGCCCTCCTGCGGCTGTGGGGATGGGCGGCGTGAGCCGCCGTCGGCGCATGCACGGGGCGACGGGCTCCGCGTAGAGTCGTCGGGTGTCCGCATCCGTTCCCGCCCGCATCGCCACCTGGATCATCGCGCTCCTCGTCGGGCTCGTGTACGGAGCCGCAGGCACCATCGCACACGGCTACGCGCTGGGCTGGTTTCCGCTCGGCCTCATCCTCGCGGTCGTCGGCTGCGGCGCACTCCTGCTCGCCGTGCGGCTGCTGACGTCGGATCGATGGTCGACCCTCGCGACGGGTCTCGGCATGATGATCGCCACGCTGGTCTTCTCGGGCAGCGGCCCCGGCGGCTCTGTCGTCGTGCCGCAGACCGGGACGGCGATCACGTGGACGTTCGCAGTGCCGGTCCTCGTCGGGCTCGCGGTGGCCTGGCCGGAGCGGACCCGTCTCACGCGCTGACGGATGCCGCGTTCCCGGCGCCCCGCGCGGCCGTCGGGTGGGTCGGCCCGAACTAGACTGGCACTGTGACGTACGTGATCGCCCTTCCCTGCGTGGACGTCAAGGACCGCGCCTGCATCGACGAGTGCCCGGTGGACTGCATCTACGAGGGCGAGCGGTCGCTGTACATCCACCCGGACGAGTGCGTCGACTGCGGCGCGTGCGAGCCGGTGTGCCCCGTCGAGGCGATCTACTACGAGGACGACCTTCCCGACGAGTGGCAGGACTACTACAAGGCGAACGTCGAGTTCTTCGACGACATCGGCTCTCCCGGCGGCGCCGCCAAGGTCGGCGTCATCCACAAGGACCACCCGATCATCGCGGCGCTCCCGCCCCAGGAACACTGATCGTGGGGGTCGCGGACCTCGCCGACTACCCCTGGGACGCGGTGGCGCCGTACGCCGCCCGTGCCCGTGCGCACCCCGACGGAATCGTCGACCTCTCGATCGGCTCACCGGTCGATGCCACACCCGACCTCGTGGCCGACGCGCTGCGGGCGGCGACCGACGCCCACGCCTACCCGCAGACGGTCGGCACGCCCGCACTGCGCGCGGCGATCGCGCAGTGGTACGCGCGACGCCGCGGCGTCCCGGGCCTCGGCGCGGAGCACGTCCTCCCTACCGTCGGCTCGAAGGAGCTGGTGGCCCTTCTGCCGCTCCTGCTCGGCCTCGGCCCGGGCGACGTCGTCGTGCATCCCCGAGCCGCGTACCCGACGTACGAGGTCGGTGCGCGACTGGTGGGAGCGACGCCTGTGGCCGAGGAAGACCCGGCGCAATGGCCGGCCGCCACCCGGCTCGCATGGGTGAACTCGCCCGGCAACCCGGACGGGCGTGTGCTGGACGTCCCGGCTCTGCGCGCAGCGGCGTCACGCGCCCGCGAGCTCGGAGCCGTCCTCGCGTCGGACGAGTGCTACGCCGAGCTCGGATGGGACGCCCCCTGGGATGCCGAGCCGATCCCATCGGCGCTGGACCCGCGCGTGACCGGAGACGACGTGCGCGGCATCCTGTCGGTGTACTCGCTCAGCAAGCAGTCGAACCTCGCGGGTTACCGGGCGGCCTTCCTCGCAGGGGACCCGGGCCTCGTGGCTCGGCTGCTCACCGCCCGCAAGCACCTCGGGCTCATGCTGCCGCTGCCCGTGCAGGCCGCGATGGCGGCAGCGCTCGCCGACGACGCGCACGTCGCCGCGCAGAAGGAGCGCTACCGCCGCCGCCGCGACGTGCTCAAGCCTGCGGTCGAGAGCGCCGGGTTCCGCATCGACGCCAGCGAGGCCGGGCTCTATCTGTGGGCGACCGAGGGGCGCGACGCGTGGGACAGCCTCGGGCGGCTCGCCGATCTCGGGATCCTCGCCGGGCCCGGACACTTCTACGGAACCCATTTCCCGCACCACGTGCGGCTGTCGCTGACGGCGACCGACGAGCGCATCGCTGCGGCGGCCGCGCGGCTGAACGCGGCTTCCCCGCGCGCGGCCTGAGGATTCCTCCATCGGATGCCGGGTCCCTTTGGCCGTGTCCGCAGTAGGCGCGGCGGCGCACTAGGCTGTACAAGCGGCGACGCGGCATACCCCGTCCCGCTCCCCGCCCCGAAGCGGTCGCCGTCACGGCGCCGACCCGGCGGGACGACACCCCCGGCACGACCAGAAATCGCGAGGAGGCGCCGTGAGCGACGCGGGCACCCAGCAGGAGAAGGCCACCCTCACGATCGGTGAAACGACCGCCGAGTTCCCGCTGCTGCGAGGCACCGATGGCACTCCGAGCGTGGACATCTCCACCCTCACCCGTCAGACCGGTTACACGGCTCTCGACTACGGCTTCGTGAACACCGCCGCGACCAAGTCGGCGATCACCTACATCGACGGCGACCAGGGGATCCTCCGTTACCGCGGGTACCCGATCGAGCAGCTGGCGACGAACAGCACGTACCTCGAGGTGGCCTGGCTGCTCATCTACGGCGAGCTGCCGACGGCCGACGAGCTGGCGGCCTTCGATGACCGCATCCGCCATCACACGCTGCTGCACGAGGATCTCAAGCGCTTCTTCTCGGCGCTGCCGCACACCGCGCACCCGATGTCGGTGCTGTCGTCGGCGGTCTCGGCGCTATCGACGTACTACGAGCGCGAGTCCGACCCCAACAATCCCGAGCACGTGGAGCTCAACACCATCCGCATGCTCGCGAAGCTCCCCGTGATCGCGGCGTACGCGCACAAGAAGAGCATCGGCCAGGCGTTCCTCTACCCCGACAACACGCTCGGGTTCGTCGACAACTTCCTGAAGCTGAACTTCGGCGTCCTCAGCGAGACGTACGAGGTGGACCCGGTGATGTCGCGGGCGCTCGAGCGCCTGCTCATCCTGCACGAGGACCACGAGCAGAATGCGTCGACGTCGACTGTGCGGCTCGTCGGCTCGACCGGCGCGAACCAGTTCTCGTCCATCTCGGCCGGCATCAACGCGCTGTACGGCCCGTTGCACGGCGGCGCCAACGAGGCCGTGCTCGACATGCTCGGGCGCATCCTGGAGTCAGGTGAGAGCGTGGAGCGGTTCGTCGAGCGCGTGAAGAACAAGGAGGACGGCGTCAAGCTCATGGGCTTCGGGCACCGGGTCTACAAGAACTACGACCCGCGCGCCAAGCTCGTGAAGGAGTCCGCCGACGAGGTGCTCGAGGCACTCGGCATCAGCGATCCGCTGCTCGATCTCGCCAAGCAGCTCGAAGACATCGCCCTGAACGACGACTACTTCAAGGAGCGCCGCCTCTACCCGAACGTCGACTTCTACACGGGCGTGATCTACAAGGCGATGGGCTTCCCGACGCGCATGTTCACCGTCCTGTTCGCGATCGGGCGCCTGCCCGGCTGGCTCGCGCAGTGGCGCGAGGCCGCGAGCGACGCGCAGACGAAGATCGGCCGGCCGCAGCAGCTGTACATCGGCGCCGGCGAACGGAACTACCCCGGCGTGGCCTGAGCACGTCGGCCACCACCGATGAGAGAAGGCCCGGATCGAGTTTTCGATCCGGGCCTTCTCCCATCGCGCTGTCAGGCGTGCAGCGCCTCGTTGAGCGTCACGCCCACGCCCTCGCGCCGGACAGCCTCGACTGCGCCCGACACCGAGTTGCGGCGGTAGAGGAGCCCGTTGCGGCCCGACAGCTCCGCGGCCTTCACGGTCGGGCGCGAGCCATCGGCGTGCGGCGGCTCGTCGGCCAGCACGACCTTCGACCCCGCCGTGACGTACAGACCCGCCTCGACGATGCAGTCGTCGCCGAGCGAGATGCCGATGCCGGCGTTAGCGCCGAGCAGCGTGCGGGCACCGATCGACACCTTGTGGGCGCCGCCGCCCGAGAGCGTGCCCATGATCGAGGCGCCGCCGCCGATGTCACTGCCGTCGCCGACGACGACGCCCTGCGAGATCCGACCTTCGATCATGCTCTGCCCGAGGGTGCCGGCGTTGAAGTTCACGAACCCCTCGTGCATCACGGTGGTGCCGGGGGACAGGTAGGCTCCCAGGCGCACGCGCGAGGCATCTGCGATCCGGACGCCCGGCGGCGTCACGTAGTCGAGCAGGCGCGGGAACTTGTCGAGCCCCTGCACCTGGATCCCGTCGTGAGCCAGGAACGGGCGCAGGCGCGTGAGCGCGTCGGGGTGCATCGGGCCGGCATTCGTCCACGCGACGTTGGGCAGGTGACCGAAGATGCCGTCGAGGTTCACCTCGTTCGGCCGCACGAGCCGGTGCGAAAGCGCGTGCAGGCGCAGGTACGCGTCGGATGTCGACGCCGGCGGGGCGTCAAGGTCGACCTCGACGGCGACCACGTCGACGGTGACCGCGCGGCGGGCATCGGCGACGGCCAGCCGGTCGAGTTCGTCGGGCGGCAGCTGCGGATCGAAGCCGAGCGGGATCCGCCCCGCTTCGGGGGAGGGAAACCACGAGTCCAGCACGGTTCCGTCATCAGCGAGCGTCGCGAGTCCGACGCCCCATACCCATCGTTCTTCGGTCATGTCATCCACGCTAGCGTGGTCGGGGTTCGGCGTGTCTTCCGCGTGTTTCCGCGGGTGTCGGCGTGCGACACGCCCGGGGTGCTGGCCGGATTGGCCCGATCCGCTGATCGCACGTAAAGTATTACTTGTTCGCCCCAAAGGGGAGAGCGGAGAGGCTGAGGCCCCGCACCCCTCAAGTTGGAGAACGAACCCCGACCACAGATCCGGATGACGGATCGCCGCGCGAGCGGAGCGGTCGGAAACCTCGCCCTGGTGAGGCCCCGTCGGTTTGACGGAGCATCATGGGGTGGGGTATGGTTGTGAAGTTGCCCTTCTGGTTGGCTGCCTGTGTGGTGGTTGGTTGGTGGGTGCGTCCGATCCTTGAGAACTCAACAGCGTGCACTTGTCATATGCCAATTTTGTTCCTGCTGACCATTTTTTGGTTGGTGGGGGTCTTTTTTGGATCAATTCTATGGATGTCAGTTTGATATTCGTTTTTGGTCTGGGTTGAACTCGCATGGCTTTCACTGTTTTCCCGGTGGGGTTGTGCATCATTTTTTATGGAGAGTTTGATCCTGGCTCAGGATGAACGCTGGCGGCGTGCTTAACACATGCAAGTCGAACGATGAACCCGGGGCTTGCTCTGGGGGATTAGTGGCGAACGGGTGAGTAACACGTGAGCAACCTGCCCCTGACTCTGGGATAAGCGCTGGAAACGGCGTCTAATACTGGATATGAGCCACGATCGCATGGTCTGTGGTTGGAAAGATTTTTCGGTTGGGGATGGGCTCGCGGCCTATCAGCTTGTTGGTGAGGTAATGGCTCACCAAGGCGTCGACGGGTAGCCGGCCTGAGAGGGTGACCGGCCACACTGGGACTGAGACACGGCCCAGACTCCTACGGGAGGCAGCAGTGGGGAATATTGCACAATGGGCGGAAGCCTGATGCAGCAACGCCGCGTGAGGGATGACGGCCTTCGGGTTGTAAACCTCTTTTAGCAAGGAAGAAGCGAAAGTGACGGTACTTGCAGAAAAAGCGCCGGCTAACTACGTGCCAGCAGCCGCGGTAATACGTAGGGCGCAAGCGTTATCCGGAATTATTGGGCGTAAAGAGCTCGTAGGCGGTTTGTCGCGTCTGCTGTGAAATCCCGAGGCTCAACCTCGGGCCTGCAGTGGGTACGGGCAGACTAGAGTGCGGTAGGGGAGATTGGAATTCCTGGTGTAGCGGTGGAATGCGCAGATATCAGGAGGAACACCGATGGCGAAGGCAGATCTCTGGGCCGTAACTGACGCTGAGGAGCGAAAGGGTGGGGAGCAAACAGGCTTAGATACCCTGGTAGTCCACCCCGTAAACGTTGGGAACTAGTTGTGGGGTCCTTTCCACGGATTCCGTGACGCAGCTAACGCATTAAGTTCCCCGCCTGGGGAGTACGGCCGCAAGGCTAAAACTCAAAGGAATTGACGGGGACCCGCACAAGCGGCGGAGCATGCGGATTAATTCGATGCAACGCGAAGAACCTTACCAAGGCTTGACATACACCGGAACGCCCTAGAAATAGGGAACTCTTTGGACACTGGTGTACAGGTGGTGCATGGTTGTCGTCAGCTCGTGTCGTGAGATGTTGGGTTAAGTCCCGCAACGAGCGCAACCCTCGTTCTATGTTGCCAGCACGTAATGGTGGGAACTCATGGGATACTGCCGGGGTCAACTCGGAGGAAGGTGGGGATGACGTCAAATCATCATGCCCCTTATGTCTTGGGCTTCACGCATGCTACAATGGCCGGTACAAAGGGCTGCAATACCGTGAGGTGGAGCGAATCCCAAAAAGCCGGTCCCAGTTCGGATTGAGGTCTGCAACTCGACCTCATGAAGTCGGAGTCGCTAGTAATCGCAGATCAGCAACGCTGCGGTGAATACGTTCCCGGGTCTTGTACACACCGCCCGTCAAGTCATGAAAGTCGGTAACACCTGAAGCCGGTGGCCCAACCCTTGTGGAGGGAGCCGTCGAAGGTGGGATCGGTAATTAGGACTAAGTCGTAACAAGGTAGCCGTACCGGAAGGTGCGGCTGGATCACCTCCTTTCTAAGGAGCTTCTGGCACTCTTCGGGGTGTCCAGGCGCCAGATCACCACCGGATGTGTGGTGCTGGTTTGCTCATGGGTGGAACATATGACGAGGCTCCCGTTCGGGGGGTTCGGTGCTAGTACGTCGTCTTTCGGGGCGGCTGGAACGTGTCGGATCTGTCTGGGTGGGGGCTTGCACGCTGTTGGGTCCTGAGGGACCGGGCTTTACGCCTTTGGGACTTCTGGGCTCATCCTGTCGCCGGTGTTGTGCTGGTGTTGGGGTGGGTGCCGCCCGTACTTTGAGAACTACACAGTGGACGCGAGCATCTTAAAGAAGACGCTCTGCATGCTTTCGGGTGTGTGGGGTGTTGAATGTTCGATTCTTAATGGATCGGCTCATGTGATTTCAAGTCTTTAAGAGCAAACGGTGGATGCCTTGGCATCTGGAGCCGAAGAAGGACGTAGCAATCTGCGATAAGCCTCGGGGAACTGATAAGCAAGTTTTGATCCGAGGATGTCCGAATGGGGAAACCCCGCCAGGGCGCGTGCGTACCTGGTGACTCCCGCCTGAATATATAGGGCGGGTAGAGGGAACGTGGGGAAGTGAAACATCTCAGTACCCACAGGAAGAGAAAGCAACCGCGATTCCGTTAGTAGTGGCGAGCGAAACCGGAACAGGCTAAACCGAGTACGTGTGATATCCGGCAGGAGTTGCGTATTCGGGGTTGTGGGACTTTCCGTGCTGTTCTGCCGAGCAGCGAACGTGATGCGTCGATATAGGTGAACGGTCTTGAAAGGCCGGCCAGAGTGGGTGCCAGCCCCGTAACCGAAATGTCGGGTCGCAGCGTGGAGAGGATCCCAAGTAGCACGGGGCCCGAGAAATCCCGTGTGAATCTGTCAGGACCACCTGATAAGCCTAAATACTCCCAGATGACCGATAGCGGACAAGTACCGTGAGGGAAAGGTGAAAAGTACCCCGGGAGGGGAGTGAAATAGTACCTGAAACCGTTTGCTTACAAACCGTTGGAGCACCCCTGGTAGGTGTGACAGCGTGCCTTTTGAAGAATGAGCCTGCGAGTTAGCGATATGTGGCGAGGTTAACCCGGGTGGGGTAGCCGTAGCGAAAGCGAGTCTGAATAGGGCGATTCAGTCGCATGTCCTAGACCCGAAGCGAAGTGATCTATCCATGGCCAGGCTGAAGCGACGGTAAGACGTCGTGGAGGGCCGAACCCACTTAGGTTGAAAACTGAGGGGATGAGCTGTGGATAGGGGTGAAAGGCCAATCAAACTTCGTGATAGCTGGTTCTCTCCGAAATGCATTTAGGTGCAGCGTTGCGTGTTTCTTGCCGGAGGTAGAGCTACTGGATGGCCGATGGGCCCTACAAGGTTACTGACGTCAGCCAAACTCCGAATGCCGGTAAGTGAGAGCGCAGCAGTGAGACTGTGGGGGATAAGCTTCATAGTCGAGAGGGAAACAACCCAGACCACCATCTAAGGTCCCTAAGCGCGTGCTAAGTGGGAAAGGATGTGGAGTTGCTTAGACAACCAGGAGGTTGGCTTAGAAGCAGCCACCCTTGAAAGAGTGCGTAATAGCTCACTGGTCAAGTGATTCCGCGCCGACAATGTAACGGGGCTCAAGCACGCCACCGAAGTTGTGGCATTGACATTATTGGTAGGCCTTCGTGGTCCAGCCGTGTTGATGGGTAGGAGAGCGTCGTGTGGCGAGTGAAGCGGCGGGGTGACCCAGCCGTGGACGCCACACGAGTGAGAATGCAGGCATGAGTAGCGAAAGACGTGTGAGAAACACGTCCTCCGAAAGACCAAGGGTTCCAGGGTCAAGCTAATCTTCCCTGGGTAAGTCGGGACCTAAGGCGAGGCCGACAGGCGTAGTCGATGGACAACGGGTTGATATTCCCGTACCGGCGAAGAACCGCCCCAACCAATCCAGTGATGCTAAGTGTCCGAATCCCGGTGACGGATCCCTTCGGGGTGACGCGTCGGGCCTAGCACACGACCCTATGCTGGTGCGGTTAGCGTATTAACAGGTGTGACGCAGGAAGGTAGCCCATCCCGGGCGATGGTTGTCCCGGGGCAAGTGCGTAGGCCGAGAGATAGGCAAATCCGTCTCTCATACAGGCTGAGACACGATGCGGATGAAAAGTGGGTGATCCTATGCTGCCGAGAAAAGCATCGACGCGAGGTTCTAGCCGCCCGTACCCCAAACCGACTCAGGTGGTCAGGTAGAGAATACCAAGGAGATCGAGAGAATCGTGGTTAAGGAACTCGGCAAAATGCCCCCGTAACTTCGGGAGAAGGGGGGCCATCGGCGTATTAGGACTTGCTCCGAAAGCGTTTGGTGGCCGCAGAGACTAGTGGGTAGCGACTGTTTACTAAAAACACAGGTCCGTGCCAAGTCGCAAGACGATGTATACGGACTGACGCCTGCCCGGTGCTGGAAGGTTAAGAGGACGGGTCAGCCGCAAGGCGAAGCTCAGAATTTAAGCCCCAGTAAACGGCGGTGGTAACTATAACCATCCTAAGGTAGCGAAATTCCTTGTCGGGTAAGTTCCGACCTGCACGAATGGCGTAACGACTTCCCAACTGTCTCAACCGCGAACTCGGCGAAATTGCATTACGAGTAAAGATGCTCGTTACGCGCAGCAGGACGGAAAGACCCCGTGACCTTTACTACAGCTTGGTATTGGTGTTCGGTGTGGCTTGTGTAGGATAGGTGGGAGACTTTGAAGCGGATACGCCAGTATTCGTGGAGTCGTTGTTGAAATACCACTCTGGTCACTCTGGATGTCTAACTTCGAACCGTGATCCGGTTCAGGGACAGTGCCTGGTGGGTAGTTTAACTGGGGCGGTTGCCTCCCAAAAAGTAACGGAGGCGCCCAAAGGTTCCCTCAACCTGGTTGGCAATCAGGTGGCGAGTGTAAGTGCACAAGGGAGCTTGACTGTGAGACTGACAGGTCGAGCAGGGACGAAAGTCGGGACTAGTGATCCGGCAGTGGCTTGTGGAAGCGCTGTCGCTCAACGGATAAAAGGTACCTCGGGGATAACAGGCTGATCTTGCCCAAGAGTCCATATCGACGGCATGGTTTGGCACCTCGATGTCGGCTCGTCGCATCCTGGGGCTGGAGTAGGTCCCAAGGGTTGGGCTGTTCGCCCATTAAAGCGGTACGCGAGCTGGGTTTAGAACGTCGTGAGACAGTTCGGTCCCTATCCGCTGCGCGCGTAGGAAGTTTGAGAGGATCTGACCCTAGTACGAGAGGACCGGGTTGGACGAACCTCTGGTGTGCCAGTTGTACTGCCAAGTGCACCGCTGGTTAGCTACGTTCGGGATGGATAACCGCTGAAAGCATCTAAGCGGGAAGCCGGCCTCAAGATGAGACTTCCATACCCTTCGGGGTGAGAGGCTCCCAGCCAGACTACTGGGTTGATAGGCCAGATGTGGAAGCACGGCAACGTGTGCAGCTGACTGGTACTAATAAGCCGATGACTTGATAACACCCAACACTTCTGCGAGTGTTCGCGTCCACTGAGTGGTTCCCGATGTACGGTCGGGCAACCGCAACTGAACAACGACTTCATGTTGTGAACCTGAAACATCAAAAGAGTTTCGGCGGCCATAGCGAGAGGGAAACGCCCGGTCCCATTCCGAACCCGGAAGCTAAGCCTCTCAGCGCCGATGGTACTGCAGGGGAGACCCTGTGGGAGAGTAGGACACCGCCGGACACCCATTACACGGAATGGCCACCCAACGCAGGGTGGCCATTCCGCGTTAACAGCCGATTGTCTGAGGAATCAGCATCGGGGAGGATCGAGAAATGGCAGAGCACGAGTCGCGCGACGACGCTGAACGCAGACCCCGCGGCAGGCGTGACGACACGTCCTCGAACCGCAGCGATCGCAAGCCGTACGTGAAGCGGGATGGTGACCGCAAGCCGTACGAACGCCGTGACGCAGGCGATCGCAAGCCGTACGCCGCACACGACCGCGATCGCAAGCCGCACACGTCGCGTGATGCGGACCGAAAGCCTTATGTGAAGCGTGACGGCGACCGCAAGCCGTATCCGCGCCGTGACGACGAGCGCAAGCCGTATGCGAAGCGCGAGGGCGATCGTAAGCCGTACGCGCCGCGGGACGGTGACCGCAAGCCGTACGTCAGACGGGACGGCGACCGTCCGTACGAGAAGCGCGATGGTGACCGGAAGCCGTATGCGTCACGCGATGGTGACCGGAAGCCGTACGCGTCACGCGATGGTGACCGGAAGCCGTATGCGCCACGCGACGGTGACCGGAAGCCGTACGAGAAGCGCGACGGCGATCGCAAGCCGTACGCGTCACGGGACAGTGCGCGCAAGCCCTACGCGCAGCGCGATGGCGACCGCAAGCCGTACGAGCGGCGCGATGGCGACCCCAAGCCCTACGCCAAGCGCGACGGCGAGCGTCCGTACGCTCGCCGCGACGACGCTCGTGGCGCATCCGCGCGTGGGCCGCGGCCGACGCGGGGCGGTGCCAACCGCCCGGACCGCGAGGTCCGCGAGGGTGAGATCCGCCCTGTCCGGGCGCGCCATGACGATCCGATCATCCCGGAGGACGTCACGCCCGGCGATCTCCACCCGAGCGCGCGCAACGAGCTCAAGACGCTGAGCAGGGAGAACGCCGAACAGGTTGCGCGTCATCTGGCGATGGCATCGCAGCTCATCGACGAGGACCCCGAGCTCGCGCACCAACACGCGATCTCGGCATCCCGACGTGCCGGACGCATCGCTGTCGTCCGCGAGACCCTCGCGATCACGGCCTACGCGACCGGTGACTACGCCCTCGCCGTGCGCGAATTGCGCACATACCGGCGTATCTCCGGCAAGGACGACCAGATCGCCCTCCTCGTCGACAGCGAGCGGGGTGTCGGCCGCCCCGATCGCGCCCTCGAAGCCGGGCGCTCCGTCGATCGCTCGACGCTCGAGACGCCGGTACGCGTCGAGCTCGCGATCGCGATGTCGGGTGCCCGGCTCGACCAGGGGGAGCCCGAGCGCGCGCTGCTCGAGCTCGACATCCCCGAACTCGATCCCGATCGTGCCTACGAGTGGAGCCCGGCGCTCTTCGCGGCGCGCGCCACGGTGCTCGAGGAGCTCGGGCGCGAGGATGAGGCTGCGCAGTGGCGTAGGCGGGCGGTCGTGGCGGCCGAGGCGCTGGATGCCGCGTCGGGCTTCGGCGACCTCGAGACGGTCATCGTCGAAGAGGTCGAGGAGGAGGCCGACGAGCCCGAGGTCGCCGCAGAGTCCGCATCCGACGCCGCACCCGGAGCCGCGCGCGAGCCCGATGCCGCCACTCCCGCCGTCACCGACCGTGGCACGGAGCCCGACGCCGGCTCGGCGTCGGAGCCCGCCGAGCTCGCAGAGCCCTCGATCGCCGATGAGGTCGCGGAGCTGCTGGTCGAGGCCGGCGTCGACGAGCCGGCCGAGCACGACTCCGACGAGCCCGGCGAGCCCGACTCCGACGAGTCGGACGAGCACGGCGCGGCCGAGTCGGACGAGGCCGACCGCTGATGGGTCTGTTCGGACGGCGGTCGACGACCGCCGCCCCGCTCGACGGCGTGGACGTGGTGCTCGCCGACCTGGACGGCGTCGTCTATGCCGGCGCCGGCGCGTTGCCGCACGCCGTGGAGAGCCTCAACGCCGCGCGCGAAGGCAGGGCTCTCGGCTACATCACCAACAACGCTTCGCGAACGGATGCCTCGGTGGCCGCGCATCTGACGGAGCTCGGGCTTCCGACGACCGCTCGCGACGTGATCACGAGTCCTCAGGCCGCGATGCGACTGCTGAGCCGGCGCATCGCGCCGGGCTCGACCGTCCTCGTCGTGGGTGGTGACGGTCTGGTCGTCGAGGTCGAGAAGGCCGGATACGTGGTGACGCGCAGCGCGGAGGAGAATCCGGCGGCCGTCGTGCAGGGCTTCGCGCCCGAGGTGGGATGGACGCAGCTGGCCGAGGCCGCGTTCGCGCTGAAGGTGCCGGAGGAGGAGGGCGGCATCCCGTGGATCGCGACCAACACCGACTGGACCATCCCGCAGTCCCGCGGCGTGGCACCGGGCAACGGCACGCTCGTCTCCGCGGTGCACACGGCGGTGGGGCGTCTGGCCACGGTCGCGGGCAAGCCGGAAGTGCCGATCTTCGAGGAGGCGACCGCGCGGTTCGGCGCGCAGCATCCGCTGTTCCTCGGCGACCGGCTCGACACCGACATCCTCGGCGCCAACCGGGCGGGCATCGAGTCGGCGCTGGTGCTCACGGGCATCGACCGGCCGAAGCACGTGCTGGCGGCTCCGGAGGGCTCGCGGCCGACGTACATCCTGGCTGATCTTCGGGAGCTGCACGAGCCGTATCCCGAGGTGCACGTGAAGGACGGCATCGCCACAGTCCGCGGCGCTCGCGTCGCGATCGACGGGCCTGATGTCCGCATCGTGAGCGAGGGCGATCGTCCGATCGATCTCGTCCGGGCGGGTGCGGCCGCCATCTGGTCGACGGGCCGTGCGATCTTCGGCTTCCGAGTGCCCGAGCGGCTCTACGCGGATCCGTTCCACCGGCCGTGATCAAGGGCGGTGTCGTGTCGCGCCCGTATCCTGGGGGCATGGATCAGCCCAGCGAACGCGATGACGAGGCCGATGACCTGCTCTCGACGCTCGAGGTGATCGAGGCGCAGCCGCTCGCGACGCGAGCCGGGGCGTACGAGACGCTCCACGACACCCTCGCCCGGCGCCTCGAGGCGACCCCCGGCTCGCCGTCATGACGTCGCGCCTCGACGCCGCGCTGGCTGCTCGAGGATTGGCCCGCTCGCGCACGCACGCCGCGACCCTGATCGCCGAGGGGCTCGTGACCGTCGACGGTCGGCCCGTCGTCAAGCCGGCGACGCCGGTCGGCGACGGCAGCGTGCTCGAGGTCGCAGGCGGCGACCACTACGTCAGCCGGGCCGCGCACAAGCTCATCGCCGGGCTGGACGCGTTCGGCATCGACGTCCGCGACAGGCTGGCTCTCGACATGGGCGCATCGACCGGCGGATTCACCCAGGTGCTGCGCGAGCGCGGCGCCGAGCCGGTGATCGCCGTGGACGTCGGTCACGGGCAGCTGGCGGCATCCGTCGCCGACGACCCCGGCGTCGTGTCGGTCGAGGGCTTCAACGTGCGCCACATGACGCGCGACTCGCTCGCCGAGGCGACCGGCATCGACGCGGCGCCGTCGGTGATCACCGGCGACCTCTCGTTCATCTCGCTCGCACACGTGCTGCCGGCGGCTCGCGGCGTCGCCGCACCCGATGCGGATCTCGTGCTGCTCGTGAAGCCGCAGTTCGAGGTGGGCCGCACGGCGGTCAAGGGCGGTCTGGTGACGAATCCGGCGCTGCGTGCGGATGCCGTCGCGGGCGTGCTGTGGGCGGCGTGGGATGCCGGACTCGGCACGTGCGGCATCGTCTCCTCCCCGATCGTGGGAACGCACGGGAACTCCGAGTACATCGCACACCTCGCGCCGGGGCGGGGGAGCAATCCGACAGAATGGTTGGGCACTGTGAACCGACTGGCGGGGAGCCGATGAACAACTCCGATCCACGGGCCGACGCGCGGGCCGAGCGCAGCATCCTCGTGGTCGCGCACGCGCACCGGGCCGAGACGGTGGATGCGGCGGAGCGGGTCGTCACGGCACTGCGCGCCGCGGGAGCGCGGCCGGTGCTCGCCGCGGACGACAGCGAAGACGTCATCGCGGTCCGCCCGTCGTTCGCCGACATCGCGATCCTCGGTCGCGACGTGCCGGTCACCGACATCGAGCTGGCCATCGTGCTCGGTGGCGACGGCACGATCCTGCGCGCCGCCGAGCTGGTGCGCGACGGCACGGCACCTGTACTCGGCATCAACATGGGGCACGTGGGCTTCCTCGCCGAGATCGAGCGCGACGACATGGACGACGCCGTCCGCCGCGTGATCGAGCGCGACTACGACGTCGAGGAGCGGCTCGCGCTGCAGGTGCGCGTGAAGGACACCGTCGACTCGGTGATCTACGAGACATGGGCGCTCAACGAGGCGACCGTCGAGAAGGCGAGCCGTGAGCGCATGCTCGAGGTCGTCATCGAGATCGATGGGCGACCGCTGTCGACATTCGGTTGCGACGGGGTGGTCGTGTCGACCCCGACCGGCTCGACGGCGTACAACTTCTCGGCCGGCGGCCCCGTCATCTGGCCGACCGTCGAGGCGATCGCCGTCGTGCCGCTCTCGGCGCATGCGCTGTTCGCGGAGCCGCTCGTAGTGGGTCCGCAGCATTCGGTGGCGATCGAAGTGCTCGAGCACACGAACGGCACCGGCGTCCTGTGGTGCGACGGCCGGCGCTCCCACGACCTTCCGCCCGGCGCCCGCGTCGTCGTGCGCCGCTCCGATCGGCCCGTGCGTCTCGCGCGCCTGCATCCGGCGCAGTTCACCGACCGTCTCGTGCGGAAGTTCCGCCTGCCGGTCGAGGGGTGGCGGGGTCCGGCGGCGATCACCGCCGCGCTCCCGCTCACGTCCATGACCCCGGATGCCGCGGCTGCGGCATCCGACGCGCCCGCGGCTCGTCCGGCCGGGGAGGTCGCCCCGTGATCGAGGAGATGCGGCTGCGCGACCTGGGGGTGATCGCGGAGGCGACGTTGCCGATGGGGCCGGGGTTCACCGCGATCACCGGTGAGACCGGCGCGGGCAAGACCATGGTGGTGACCGGGCTCGGACTGCTCCTGGGCCAACGCGCCGATTCGGGGGCCGTGCGCGCGGGCGCCTCGCAGGCGACCGTCGACGGGGTGTGGATCGTGCCGGAGGACGGGGCGGTCGCGGAGCGCGTGCGCGAAGCCGGAGGCGACGTCGAGCCGATCGGCGACGGCCGCGCCGAGCTCTTCGTCGGACGCTCGATCTCGAGCGAGGGCCGCGGCCGCGCCTCGGTGGGCGGCCGCGCGGCTCCCGCCGGAGTCCTGGCGGACCTCGCCGATTCGCTCGTCGTCGTACACGGCCAGTCCGACCAGCTCCGGCTGCGTTCGGCGGCCGCACAGCGAGAGGCGCTCGACCGGTTCGGCGGCGATCCGGTGCAGGCCGCGCGCGGCGAGTATCGCCAGGCCTACGAGCGCTGGCGTGCGCTCGACCGCGAGCTCTCGCAGCTGACGTCCGATCGGGACGCGCGTGCGCGCGAGGCGGAGGAGCTGCGCACGCAGCTGGCCGAGATCGAGCAGGCGGCGCCGCAGCCCGGCGAGGACGCCGAGCTCTCCACGCGCGCTGAGCGGCTCGCGAACGCGGAGGAGCTGCGGCTGGCCGCGGCATCCGCCCACGACGCGCTGTCGGGCGACGGAGACGTGCCCGACGCGGGGTCGCTGCTGGCAGACGCGCGACGTTCGCTGGAACGCGTGCACGACCCAGTGCTCGAGGAGCTGGCCGCGCAGGTCGCCGACCTCGGCTATCGTGCGGCGGATGTCGCCGCAGCGCTCGCGGGCTATCTCGCCGATCTCGACGAGTCCGGCCCGCACGAGCTCGCCGCGGTGGAGGAGCGCCGGGCCGTGCTGGCCGCTCTCGTCCGTGCGCACGGCTCCCTGGACGCGGCGATCGACCTGCTCGATTCGGGTTCGGCGCGACTGGCCGAGCTCGACGACGACGGCGACCGCATCGAGAGGCTCACGAACGAGCGGGATGCCGCGGCATCCGCCCTCGACACCGCCGCCGAGACGCTCACCGCGGCGCGCACCGAAGCCGCCGCGCGGCTCGGCGCCGCCGTGACGGCAGAGCTGCGCGCGCTCGCGATGCCCGATGCGCGCCTCGAGGTGGCGGTGACCCCCGGCGCGGAGTCCGCGTCCGGGCGGGACGACGTCGCGATCCTGCTGGCTCCGCACCAGGGCGCCGAGCCCCGGCCGGTGTCGCGCGGTGCGAGTGGAGGCGAGCTCAGTCGCGTGATGCTCGCGATCGAGGTCGTGATCGCCGCGGTCGACCCCGTGCCGACGTTCGTCTTCGACGAGGTCGACGCCGGCATCGGCGGCGCCGCCGCGATCGAGGTGGGGCGGCGTCTGGCCCGCCTCGCGCAGTCGTCGCAGGTGATCGCGGTGACCCACCTCGCGCAGGTCGCGGCGTTCGCGGCCAACCATCTGACCGTCGTGAAGGCGAACGACGGCTCGGTCACGGCATCCGACGTCCGTCGCCTGGAAGGGGCGGAGCGCGAGGCCGAGATGGCGCGCCTGCTGTCGGGCATGCCCGACTCGGACGCGGCGCTCACCCACGCCCGCGAGTTGCTCAGCCTTCGCACTCAAGCCGACTGATAGGATAAAAGCCCGTGATGCAGACTTCTGGTTCTTCCCGCGGCGACTCTTCAGACGACACCACCAAGCACATCTTCGTGACCGGTGGTGTCGTCTCCTCTCTCGGCAAGGGCCTCACCGCCGCCAGCCTCGGGAACCTCCTGACGGCGCGCGGTCTGCGCGTGGTCATGCAGAAGCTCGACCCGTATCTCAACGTCGATCCGGGCACGATGAACCCGTTCCAGCACGGAGAGGTCTTCGTCACCGACGACGGCGCCGAGACCGACCTCGACATCGGCCACTACGAGCGATTCCTCGACATCGAGCTGAGCCAGGCGGCCAACGTCACGACGGGGCAGATCTACTCGCAGGTGATCGCGAAGGAGCGCCGCGGCGAGTACCTGGGCGACACGGTCCAGGTGATCCCGCACATCACCGACGAGATCAAGCGCCGCATGCGCCTGCAGGCCACCGAGGAGCCGCGCCCCGACGTCATCATCACCGAGATCGGCGGCACGGTCGGCGACATCGAGTCGCAGCCGTTCATCGAGTCGGCGCGGCAGATCCGGCACGAGCTCGGCCGAGGCAACGTGTTCTTCGTGCACGTGTCGCTGGTGCCGTTCATGGGCGCTTCGGGCGAGCAGAAGACCAAGCCGACCCAGCACTCCGTCGCGGCCCTGCGCTCGATCGGCATCCAGCCCGACGCGCTCGTGCTGCGCAGCGATCGCCCGGTCACCGAGTCCAACAAGCGCAAGATCGCGCTCATGTGCGACGTCGACGAGGGCGCGGTCGTGAACGCGGTCGACGTGCCGAGCATCTACGACATCCCCTCGATGCTGAACGCCCAGGGCCTGGACGAGTACATCGTCCGCGCCCTCGGCCTGTCCAAGGCCGCGGACGTCGACTGGTCGCGCTGGGAGCGCGTGCTGCAGGCCGTGCACAACCCCAAGCACGAGGTCACGATCGGCCTGGTCGGCAAGTACATCGATCTTCCGGATGCCTACCTCTCGGTCACCGAGGCGCTCAAGGCCGGCGGGTTCGCGCAGGAGACCCACGTCAACATCCGCTGGATCCCCTCGGACGAGTGCGAGACGCCGGAGGGCGCCGCGAAGGCGCTCGCACCACTGGACGGCATCGTGATCCCGGGCGGCTTCGGCATCCGCGGCATCGAGGGCAAGATCGGGGCGCTGAAGTTCGCGCGTGAGCAGGGCATCCCGACGCTCGGCATCTGTCTGGGCCTGCAGTGCATCGTGATCGAGTACGCGCGTCACGTCGCCGGCATCGCGGACGCGTCCTCGAGCGAGTTCGACCCCGACACCGAGCACCCGGTCATCGCGACGATGGAGGAGCAGGTCGACATCCTCGATCACGGCGACCTCGGCGGCACGATGCGCCTGGGACTCTATCCGGCCGACCTCCTCGAGGGCTCGATCGCGGCGGAGGTCTACGGCTCGAACCGCGCGTCCGAGCGCCACCGCCACCGTTACGAGGTCAACAACCGCTACCGCGATCGGATCGCGGAGGCGGGCCTGGTGTTCTCGGGGGTCAACCCCGACCTCGACCTCGTGGAGTACGTCGAGCTGCCGCGCGACGTGCATCCGTACTACATCGCGACGCAGGCTCACCCCGAGCTGCGTTCGCGCCCGACCGACGCGAACCCGCTGTTCCGCGGCCTCGTCGGCGCGGCGCTCGAACGTCACCGCTCGAGTGAGCTGTTCGATGTCGAGCCCTTCGAGCCCGCCGAGGAATCGGTGGCGTGACCGGCGAACGGATGCCGCAGCCCGGCGCCTCGACGGAGGCGGCGGGTGTGCTCGCCGACGAGCCGGTCGACGCGAAGGTCCTCGAGAGCGAGCGCGTCTACGAAGGTCGGGTGTGGGATGTCCGCAGCGACACGGTGTCGTACGGCGGTGGCCGGATCGTGCGCCAGTACGTCGACCATCCCGGCGCCGCGGCGGTGGTGGCGCTGGACGAGGACGACCGGGTGCTGCTGATCCAGCAGTATCGGCATCCGATCCGCCATCGCGACTGGGAGGTGCCCGCAGGACTCCTCGATGTGGACGGCGAGAGCCCCCTCCAGACCGCGCGTCGCGAGCTCGCCGAGGAGGCGGACCTCGTGGCGGAGTCGTGGGAGCCGCTCGTCAGCATCTTCACGACGCCGGGCGGCAACGACGAGATCGTGCATCTCTTCCTGGCGCGCGGGCTCTCGCCCGCAGGCGCCGTGCACGCGCGCGAGGACGAGGAGGCCGACATCCGTCTGGAATGGGTGCCTCTCGACGAGGCGGTCGCGGGCATCTTCTCGGGTCGGCTGCGCAACGGCATCATGACGGTGGGCGTGCTGGCCGCGCGCGAGCGCCTGCGCTCGGCGCGGGAGGCATCGGGCACCTGAGCAGAGGCGGCGGGAGGACGCATGCAGCTGGAACGAGCGGTGGACTCCTACCTGCGGCACGTCTCGATCGAGCGCGGCCTGTCGGAGAACACGGTGGCGGCGTATCGCCGTGACCTCGCCGGCTACGTGGCGTGGCTGCGCGAGCAGGGACTCGGTGACACGTCGGCGGTGACCGCCGAGGTCGTCGGCTCGTTCGTTGCGGACCGCGCCGCAGCGCGTCCGCCGATCGCTGCCTCCTCGCTCGCGCGGCTCCAGTCCTCGGTGAGGGGCCTCCACCGCTTCCTCGCGCGGGAAGGCGTCGAGACGGCCGACCCGGCGGCGCGCCTGCGCCCGCCCAAGCAGCCGCGCCGGCTTCCGAAGGCGCTGACCATCGAGCAGGTCGAGCAACTGCTGGATGCCGCGGGCCCGGCACCCGCGACGGTGCCCGCCGTGTCCGGTCCCGGTGCCGGGAATGAGACGGCGGGCGGAGCGGCGCCCGGCGACCTCATCGGCATGCGCGACCGCGCGCTGCTCGAGCTGCTCTACGCCACCGGCGCGCGCGTCTCGGAGATCGTGCAGCTCGCCGTCGACGACGTGAGCCATGGCGACGTGCTGCGAGTGCGGGGCAAGGGCTCCAAGGAGCGCATCGTGCCGGTCGGCTCGTATGCCCGTGCGGCGCTCGACGTGTACCTCACCCGCGCCCGCCCCGAGCTGTCGCGCCGGGGTCGTGCGACACCGAGGCTGTTCCTCGGGGCGCGTGGAGCTCCGCTGTCGCGGCAGAGCGCGTGGCTCGTCATCCAATCGGCCGCGGAGCGCGCGCACCTGACGGCGCATGTCTCGCCGCACACGCTGCGGCACTCGTTCGCGACGCATCTCCTGCAGGGCGGCGCCGACGTACGCGTCGTGCAGGAGCTGCTCGGACACGCCTCGGTGGCCACGACCCAGATCTACACATATGTGTCGGTGGACGCGCTGCGTGACGTGTACGCCACGTCGCACCCACGGGCCCGATGATCGATTTCGCCCCGTCTGCGATTCTCCGACAGACTGGGCGGCTGGGATCCCGCCGCACGGCGGGATCGACGTTTCACCCGGGGGACCGAATGAAGAAGACACCTGCCCGAATCGCGCTCGCGCTCGTCGCCGCCGCAGCGGCCGTCGCCTTGAGCGGCTGTTCCATCGTGGATCAACTCCTGCCCGCGGAGCAGCCGGTGCGCGACGCCGAGACCGGCGAGGTCACGGAGGAGGTCGACAACGCCGACGTCTTCGCGATCCGCGTCGGCGACTGCCTGAACACCTCGGACCTCGACACCACCGACGAGGTCAGCGACGTCCCGGTGGTCCCGTGCTCGGACCCGCACGAGGACGAGGTGTACCACGCCTACACGCTGGAGGACGGTGAGTATCCGGGGGAGGAGGCGATCGTCGCCGACGCCGACACCACGTGCGTCGCCGAGTTCGCGACCTTCATCGGACTCGCGTACGAGCAGTCGGTGCTGGACTACTGGCCGATGTATCCGACGGCAGGATCGTGGGAGAACGGTGACCGCGAGGTGCTGTGCGTCGCGTGGGATCCGTCTGGCGCGAAGGTCACCGGAACGCTCGCCGGAGCCGCGCGCTGATGGCCGTCGCGGCGCCCGGTCGACGGGCGCCGCGACCGTCCCCTCCTGCCGCCCGCGCGGCGCTTCGCCGAAGGATTCCGCCTAGAGCCGACTAGTATCGAGCGAGCACGAGGAAGCGGGAGCACGGTGGCTGACAGCAGGACGAAGACAGGGTCGGCGAAGACCTCGCAGTCCGAGGTTCCGATCGGACCGACCGGACGTCCCTATCACGGCTTCGCCACACCCCCCAAGCTCGACGGCCACGGACCCGCCCGCATCATCTCGCTGTGCAACCAGAAGGGCGGCGTCGGCAAGACGACGACCACCATCAACCTCGCAGCGGCGCTCGCCGGCTACGGGCGCAAGGTGCTCGCGGTGGACTTCGACCCGCAGGGCGCGCTGTCGGCGGGCCTCGGCATTCAGACGCACGAGATCCCGACGATCTACGACCTGCTGCTCGACGGGAAGCGCGACCCGTACGACGTCATCGTGCGCTCGCGCGTGGAGAACCTCGACGTCATCCCGGCGAACATCGACCTGTCTGCCGCCGAGGTGCACCTCGTGAACGAAGTCGCGCGTGAGCAGACTCTCTCGCGCGTGCTGCGCAGGATCGCGGGGGACTACGACGTCGTGCTGATCGACTGCCAGCCCTCGCTCGGGCTGCTGACGGTGAACGCGCTCACCGCGAGCCACGGTGTGATCATCCCGCTCGAGTGCGAGTTCTTCGCGCTGCGCGGCGTCGCGATGCTGATCGAGACCATCGACAAGGTGCGCGACCGTCTCAACCCCACGATCACGCTGGACGGCGTGCTCGCGACGATGTACGACCCGCGCACCCTGCACTCGCGCGAGGTGCTCGAGCGTGTGGTCGACGCCTTCGGCGACGACGTGCTCGAGACGGTGATCGGCCGCACGGTGAAGTTCCCCGACGCGTCGGTCTCCGGCATGCCCATCACCGAGTTCGCGCCCGAGCACGCCGCCGCGCAGGCCTACCTGCGACTGGCGCGAGAGCTGGTCGCCCGTGGCGCCGTCGCCTGACGCCTCGACGGGCTCGGCCGCCGGTGAGGCCACGGCGGAGGAACCGGGCTTCCGCGTTTCGCTGTCGAACTTCGACGGCCCCTTCGATCTGCTGCTGAACCTCATCTCGAAGCACGAGCTCGACATCACCGAGGTCTCGCTGTCGAAGGTGACCGACGAGTTCATCTCGTACCTGCGACAGCTGGGTCCCGACGAGGATCTCGACGAGGCATCCGAGTTCCTGGTCGTCGCGGCGACGCTGCTCGACATGAAGGTCGCGGGGCTGCTGCCCCAGGGCGAGCTCGTCGATGCCGAGTCGGTCGCGCTGCTGGAGGCGCGCGACCTTCTGTTCGCGCGGCTGCTGCAGTACCGCGCGTTCAAAGAGGTCTCGGCGTGGTTCGAACGGTGCCTGCGTCGCGAGGAGCGGCGGCACACGCGTTCGGTGCGCCTCGACGAGAAGTACCGCAACGCCGTGCCTGAGCTGGCCTGGTCGCTCAGCGTCGACGATTTCGCGGCGCTCGCACTCCTCGCGATGACGCCGAAGGAGATCCCGCGCGTCGGTCTCGACCATCTGCACGCGCCGCTGGTGAGCATCCGCGAGCAGGCGGCGATCGTGGTGACGCTGCTGCGGGATGCCGGGACTCTGACCTTCCGCGAGCTCATCGCCGGCGCGACCCAATCGGGAGTCGTGGTGGCGCGGTTCCTGTCGGTGCTCGAGCTCTACCGCCACGCCGCCCTCTCGTTCGAGCAGCTCGAGCCGCTCGGTGAGCTGACTCTCCGCTGGAGCGCCCAGCGGTGGTCCGACGAGAACCTCGCGACCCTGGGAGCCGACTATGACCGATGATTCGACAAGCTCACCCACCGCGGACGGGACGGACGCCGCCCCGCCCGCAGTCGACGCGACGGACGTCGCGCGGCGCCTCGAGGCGATCCTGCTGATCGTCGAGGAGCCGCAGAGCCTGGTGAGCCTCGCGGCGGCCGTCGGGGCGCCGGTCCCCGCGGTTCGTCAGGCGATCGAAGCCCTCGTCGACGACTACGACGGCCGCGCCGGCGGACCGGTGCGCGGATTCGAGCTGCGCGAGGTCGGCGGCGGATGGCGCCTGTACGTGCGGGAGGAGCTCGACGACCTCGTGAGCGAGTTCGTGGGCGGCCAGGCGCCGTCGCGGCTGTCGCAGGCGGCGCTCGAGACGCTCGCCGTGATCGCCTACAAGCAGCCGGTGACCCGCAGCCAGGTCGCCTCGATCCGCGCCGTGAACGTCGACTCTGTGGTGCGGACGCTGCTGGCCCGCGGGCTCATCACCGAGCTGTTCACGGATGCCGAGACCGGCGCGATCAACTACGGCACCACCGATGCGCTCCTGGTGCACCTCGGCATCAACTCCCTGGACGAGCTTCCCCACATCTCGCCGCTGCTCGACGGCGCCGACGAGGTCGCGGGCGACGTCTTCGACGAAAGGGCACGACGATGAGCGATCAGGAGCCGCTGGGATCCGGAGCGCCTGCGGAGGGCATCCGGCTGCAGAAGGCGCTTGCGAACGCCGGCGTCGCCTCGCGCCGCGTCGCCGAGCAGTACATCGTCGAAGGGCGGGTACGGGTCAACGGCACTGTCGTGACCGAGCTCGGCTCGCGCATCGACCCCGACCGCGACCTCGTCGACGTCGACGGCACGGCGGTGCAGCTCGATCAGTCCAAGCGCTACGTCATGCTCAACAAGCCCACGGGCGTCGTCAGCTCGATGAAGGACGACCGCGGTCGCCCCGACCTGCGCCGCTTCACGAAGGAGTGGCCGGAGCGGCTGTACAACGTGGGGCGACTGGATGCCGAGACCAGCGGCCTGCTCGTGCTCACGAACGACGGCGAGCTCGCGCACGTGCTCGCCCACCCGTCGTTCGGCGTGACGAAGGTGTACATCGCCAAGGTGGAGGGCCGCGTCACGCCGCAGACCATCCAGACGCTGGTGCGGGGGATCGACCTCGAGGACGGCCCGATCGCGGCCGACAAGGCGCGGCTGCTGTCCACCTCGGCCGAAGGCGGCGGGTCGCTCGTCGAGCTCACGCTGCATTCGGGCCGCAATCGCATCGTGCGACGCGTGATGGACGCGGTGGGGCATCCCGTCGTCGAGCTCGTCCGACGGCAGTTCGGTCCGCTCCACCTGGGAACACTGCCAGCCGGGCGGGCGCGCGAGTTGACTAAAGTAGAGCGCGGCGCTCTGCTGACTCTCGCGCGCCGTGACACCTCGTCCACTCAGGCGGGAGAGGGCGAACAGGAGACGTAAGTGACCGATTCCGCCGCGCGTGCCGTCCGCGACACCGCCGGCCTCGCTCCGCGCGTGCAGGGTACCGTGCGGATCGTGGGGGCCGGGCTGCTCGGCGCCAGCATCGGCCACGCGCTGAGCGCCCGGGGGATCGATGTCGCCCTCGACGACACCTCTCCGTCGCAGCTGCGCCTCGCTGTCGACTACGGTGCGGGCCGGCGCGCCGTCGACGGCGACGACCCGGCGCTGGTCGTGGTCGCGGTCCCGCCCGACGTGACCGCCGACGTCATCGAGCGCGAGCTCACCCGATTCCCGCGGGCGGTCGTGACGGACGTCGCGAGCGTCAAGCTCGAGCCGCTGCGCGTGCTGCGCGACCGCGGCGTCGACCTCACGCACTACATCGGCTCGCACCCGCTCGCCGGCCGTGAGCGTGGCGGAGCGATTTCGGCCCGTGCCGACATCTTCGTCGGACGTCCGTGGGTCGTGTGCCGCGACGAGGAGACGCCGTCGGCCGACCTCGCTCTCGTCGAGGCGCTCGCGCTCGACCTCGGCGCGACGCCGATCGAGATGTCGCCCGAAGACCACGATCGCGCGGTGGCCCTCGTCTCGCACGTGCCGCAGCTGGTCGCGAGCCTGCTCGCGGGCCGGTTCGTGGACGCGCCCGACGACAGCCTCCGGCTCGCGGGTCAGGGCGTGCGCGACACGACCCGGATCGCGGCATCCGCCCCCGAACTGTGGGTGCAGATCCTCGGCGCCAACGCGGAGCCTGTGGTCGACGTGCTCGACCGCCTCGCGGCTGACCTCTCGGCGGTGGCCGACGCACTGCGCTCGCCTGACGCACCCGGAGCCCGCCGCGCGGTGGCCGACACGATCCGCCGCGGAAACGACGGCGTCGAGCGTCTCCCCGGCAAGCACGGGCAGAACCGCCGCTTCGAGCAGGTCGTCGTGATGGTCGACGACACCCCCGGTCAGCTCGGCCGCTTGTTCGGCGAGCTCGGCGAGCTCGGCGTCAACGTGGAAGACCTGCGCCTGGAGCATTCGCCCGGCGCCCAGTTCGGCCTCGCCGAGATCAGCGTCGTCCCGAGCGCAGTGCGCCGGGCCGTGGACGGCCTCGAAGCGCGCGGCTGGAAGATTGCGAGCACCACCAATGACTGACCCGATCATCGTCGCGGTCGACGGTCCGGCCGGGAGCGGCAAGTCGAGCGTGTCGAAGCAGGCTGCGCGCCGCCTCGGCTACGGCTACCTCGACACCGGAGCCGCCTACCGGGCCCTGGCCTGGCACGCGCTCGAGCACGGCATCGACACGTCGGACGCGGCATCCGTCCTCGACGTCGCGAGCGACTTCGACTACGCGATCTCACTCGACCCCGACGCGTACTGGGTGCGGGTCGGCGGCACCGACGTGACCGACGCGATCCGCGAGCCCCGCGTGTCGGACGCGGTGAGCGGCGTCGCGCGTGTGCCCGCCGTGCGCCAGTCGGTCAACGCGCTCTTCCGCGCGCTCGTCGCCGGCTCGGGTCGCCCGGGCGTCGTCGTCGAGGGCCGCGACATCACGACCGTCGTCGCGCCCGACGCTCCGGTGCGCATCCTCCTCACCGCCGCGCCGGAGGTCCGGGCGGCACGCCGCAGCGCCGAGCTGACGACGCAGGATGCCTCGGCCGTCGCCGCGGCACTCCACCGGCGCGACGCCTCCGACTCGACGGTCGTCGACTTCCTCACCGCCGCACCCGGCGTCGCGGTCGTGGACTCGACCGACCTTGATTTCGACCAGACCGTGGACGCCGTGCTCGGCGTCGTCGACAAGACGCTCGGTGCGTCCGCGGATGGTCCCCTGCAGACAGGAGCCCGAGATGGCAGCTGACGACGACCGCTCCGAGTTCGAGGAGTACGAAGCCGGCGAGGACCACCTCGCCGAGAACCTCGCCGCGCTCGACGACGACCTCGCCGAACAGCGCGCGGCGGCGCTGCGCGCGGGCCTCGAGGACTACGACCTCGAGGCCGATGACCAGGACCTCCTGGAAGGGCTGGTCCGCGGAGACGACGGCATCGAGATTCTGCCGGCCCTTCCGGTGGTGGCGATCGTGGGCCGACCGAACGTCGGCAAGTCGGCGCTCGTGAACCGCATCCTCGGCCGCCGCGAAGCGGTGGTCGAGGACACACCCGGCGTCACGCGCGACCGCGTGACGTACAAGGCGGAGTGGATGGACCGCCGCTTCACCATCGTCGACACGGGTGGCTGGGAGCCCGACGCGAAGGGCATCGACCGCTCGGTCGCCGCGCAGGCCGAGGTCGCGATCGACCTGTCGGACGTCGTGATGTTCGTCGTCGACGCCATGGTCGGTGCGACCTCGACCGACGAGCACGTCGTGCGACTGCTGCGCAAGAGCGGCAAGCCGGTGTTCCTCGTCGCCAACAAGGTCGACGACGCACGCCAGGAGCCCGAGGCGGCGGCGCTGTGGAACCTGGGCCTCGGGGAGCCGCACCCGGTCTCGGCGATCCACGGGCGCGGCGTCGCCGACCTCCTCGACGAGGTCGTGAAAGTCCTGCCCGACGTCTCGGCCGTGGCCAAGAACGAGATCGGCGGTCCGCGCCGCGTCGCGATCCTCGGCCGCCCGAACGTCGGCAAATCGTCGCTGCTCAACAAGGCCGCGGGCGAGGAGCGCGTCGTCGTCAACGAGCTCGCCGGCACGACCCGCGACCCGGTCGACGAGCTCGTCGAGGTCGGCGGCAGGATGTGGCGCTTCGTCGACACGGCGGGCATCCGTCGTCGCGTGCACCTGCAGCAGGGAGCGGACTTCTACGCGTCGCTGCGCACGTCCGCCGCGCTCGAGAAGGCGGAGGTCGCCGTCGTCGTGCTCGACGTCACGCAGCCCCTCAGCGAGCAGGACGTGCGCATCATCGATCTCGTGCTCGAGTCGGGTCGCGCGCTCGTGCTGGCGTTCAACAAGTGGGACCGCCTGAACGACGACGACATGGACGGCATCGACCGCCGCCGCTATCTCGAGCGCGAGATCGAGCAGGACCTCGCGCACGTGGCGTGGGCGCCGCGCGTGAACATCTCGGCGCGCACCGGCCGGCACCTCGACAAGCTGGTGCCCGCGCTCGAGACCGCGCTCGAGTCGTGGGATCAGCGCATCTCGACGGGCAAGTTCAACGCGTTCCTGTCGGAGCTTGTCGCCGAGCACCCGCACCCCGTCCGCGGCGGCAAGCAGCCGCGCATCCTCTTCGGCACGCAGGCGGCGACGCGCCCGCCCACCTTCGTGCTGTTCACGACGGGCTTCCTCGACCCCGGCTACCGCCGCTTCATCCAGCGGCGCCTGCGAGAGCTCTTCGGCTTCGAGGGCACGCCGATCGTGATCAACATGCGCGTGCGGGAGCGCCGCCAGCGCTGACGGAGACGGTCTTCACGCGCCCTGCGCGGCCGGGCGCACCATCGCCGTGCGGCCCGGCTCGGCGAACCCGAACTGCCGGTAGAGGTCGTGCGCGTCGTCGGTGAACAGGGTCCAGCGCATGTCGCGGCCCGGACCGTCTTCGATCATGAGCTGCATTCTCGCTTGCCGAGGCCGCGTCCGCGGTGATCGGCCAGCACGAAGACATCGGCGAGGTACGCGAAGCCGACGCCGTCCGACACGGCGCGCGCGAACCCGACTTGCGCGCCCGTGTCGGTGCGGTAGGCGCCGACGACGCGCCATGCGGTGTCGAGCTGCGTCTCGATCTGCGCTCGCGTGCGCCAGCGGCCCCAGTAGGCCTCGGTCGACAGCCACTGCCAGACGATGTCGCGCTGGATGCGGGCGGGGTCGTCGTCGAGCTCGTAGTCCATCCCGCCATTCTGCTGGGTCGGCGCAGCCGCGATGGCGGGCCGCGCGCACAGGAGTGGACCGGGGGTCTGCGTCACGCGCGGTAGCGTGGGCGCCCCGATCTCGATGGGTGTGACAGGCTGACAGGGTGACGATCGAGCCTCCCGCCCCCGGCGAGCCGCGCCGCCCGCTCGGTCCGCGCGATCCCGGCGACGCGTGGGTCGTCTCGCCGACGGGCGAGCGCTACTGGGGTCGGTTCGGGGCCGCCGGCCTGCTCGCGATCGACCCGCACCAGGGCGTCCTGCTGCAGCACCGGGTCTCGTGGAGCCACTTCGGCGACACGTGGGCGTTGCCCGGCGGTGCGCGGCACGAGGGGGAGTCGGCGAACGACGGAGCGCTGCGCGAGGCCGCGGAAGAGGCCGGCGTGCCCGACGGCGCGATCCGCCCGCGACTGCTGAGCGTGCTCGACCTCGGATACTGGAGCTACACCACTCTCGTCGGAGACGTCGTGGTGCCGTTCGAGCCGACGATCAGCGACCCCGAGAGCCGTGAGCTCGCGTGGGTGCCGGTCGACGACGTGACGAGCCACGCGCTCCATCCGGGCTTCGCCGACTCGTGGGAGCGGCTGCGCGGCCTCGTGCCGGTGCGGCCCGCGGTCGTCGTCGACGCGGCCAACGTCGTCGGCTCCGTTCCGGACGGCTGGTGGCGCGATCGCGCCGGCGCGACGGACCGGCTGCTGCAGCAGCTCTCGGCCCTGGCCTCGGATGGCGTGCCGGCCGGAGCCCTCGAGCTCGCCGAGCACACGTGGTTCCCGGAATGGGTCGTGGTCGTCGAAGGGCAGGCGCGTTCGGTCGCGGATGCCGCGGGCGTCGAGGTCGTGCGGGCCGAGGCATCTGGTGACGATGCGATCGCCGCGCAGGCTCGGCGACTCGTCGACGCGGGCCGGGCGGTGACGGTCGTCACGAGCGATCGCGGGTTGGCGGAACGGGCGGTGCATGCGGGCGCCGCCGTCCGCGGCACCCGCTGGCTGCGCGACCTGCTCCCCGCCGGTCGTTGAGCGAGCAGAGCGTCAGTGCTCGTCGCGACCGCGAAGCCGGTCGATGTCGCGCCGCTCGCGCTTGGTGGGGCGGCCTGCGCCGCGATCGCGCACCGGCACGAATGCGGTGAGCTCGCGCGGCGGCGGGGGGAGGCGTGCGATCCTCCACGGCCTCGGCGGCTACCGCGGCACCGACGCGCTTGGAGATCGGCTTCTTCACGACCAGGATGCGGTCGAAGCCGCTGATGCGCACGCGCAGCTCATCACCTGGCCGCACCGGCTGAGCGGCCTTCGCGCGGTCGCCGTTGAGGCGTACATGCCCCGCGCGGCATGCGGTGGTCGCAGCCGACCGCGTCTTGTAGACCCTGACCGCCCACAGCCACGCGTCGACGCGAGCGGAGGCGGCGGCATCCGTCATGCGGGCACCTCGGCGGCGCGGCGGGCGCGGACGGCGACGAGCACTCCGGCGGCGATGAGACCCTGACCGGCGCAGTATGTGAGCATGACGAGCGGGCTCGTCCAGTCGGGCATCGCATCGGGAAGGAACAACCGGAACGCGAGCACCGAGTCGGAGGCGAGGAAGAACGCGCCGCCCCACGCGATGAGCGGATGGCAGCGCGCAGCGCCGGCGGCCGTCGCGCCGAGGACGAGTCCGTACACGGCGACCGGGACGAGGAGCGATCCGAGGCTCGGCCACAGCACTGCGAGCAGCACGACCCACCACACCGCGTATGCGGCCGACCACAGCGGCGGCCGTCGCGCCGCGAGCACGCGCCAGAAGAGCCAGATGTAGCAGACGTGGGCCAACCCGAACCACAGCAGCATCATCGGCACGGTGGGGAGCCCGGGGAAGAATGTCGCGGCGCCGTCGCCGAGCCACGACAGGCCCAGTGCGACCACGAGGAGCGTGTGAGCGGACGTCCACGGCCGGCCCCACGCACCCCAGACGACTGCGAGTGCCAGCAGCGGCATGAGTGCGAGCTTGGTCGGTGCGGCGACGGCTTCTGCGCCGGCGGCGAGGGCGCCGATGTGCACCGCCGACACGACGATGTACGGGGTGAACGCGATCCACAGCCGACGCATGATCCTCCTCGATGCGGGCCCGACACGGGTGCTCTCATCGTCGCATGGCGCGGACAGGCTTCCGCACTGCCTGTGCGCGACCCCGGATGCCTCAGGCCCGGGTCAGTGCGTGAGGTCGAGCGACACGATAGCGAGGTCGGGGCGCGGCCGCGCCACTTCGCGGAATCCCGCGGCCTGGAACGTCGACACGACGCCGTGGAACAGCTCGTTCGAAGTCTTCTTGCGACCGGCGACGGGGTCGATCGGATAGGCCTCGATCACGCGCGCGCCGCCCGTCCGGGCGTAGTCGATCGCGGCGCGCAGCAGCTCGTCGTTGAGTCCGGCGCGCCGGTGCTCGTTGCGCACGACGAAGCAGCTGACAGCCCACACGTCGGGGTCGTCCCAGGGCTCCTCGGATCCCGCGGTGAAGTTGCGGGTGCGCCCGAGGCGCACCTGCTTGGTGCGCGGTCCGACCCGCACCCATCCGGCCGGCTCGCCGTCGACATATGCCACGAGGGCGGGCGGCGGGCCGGCCTCGACCTCGTCGCGCAGCAGCTTCTCGCGCTGGTCCTTCGACGTGCTCTCCCACTCCTTGTTGGTGAGCGTCCACCACTGGCACTGACAGCTGCGGCCGTCGCCGCCGCCGCTCAGGGCGTGCTGGGCGTCGTCGAAGCGGTCGGCGGTGACGGGTTCGATCGTGATTTGCGGCATGCCGCGACGCTAACCGCCGTCACGGACACCGGCAAGCGTGGCGGGATGCCACGCCCGGGCGTCGCCGCGTTCGCGAGGCTCCCGCGGACCGGGTAGGATGGTCGAGTTGTCCACGCGCGAGCGGGGGCATCGGGATGTGGCGCAGCTTGGTAGCGCACTTGACTGGGGGTCAAGGGGTCGCAGGTTCAAATCCTGTCATCCCGACAGTGAAAGCCCCGGCAGATCCAAGGATCTGCCGGGGCTTCGTCGTGTCTCCAGGAGTTGACGTCGCGCGGAGCACCCGCGCCCTGGCGTGCGACCCGGCTGCGCCGCCCGGGCGTCCTGTCACGACAAGCGCGAGTGTGCGCCGGGAGCGACATCGACGCGAAAAAGCCCTTCAGGGTCGACTGCCCGGCGCACGGCATCCACCGTCGAGACCTGCGTCACGTCGAATGAGCGGGCGGGGCGGGTCCGCTCGCTGGCGAGTGTGGGCGCCGTGTAGCCCGTGTCCCACGAGGCGATCTCGGCGCGCTGATCGTCGATCGCGGCCTCTGCGGCCTCGCGACCAGGCTTGCCGTGGAGGGCGATCGCCAGCCATCCGAACGCGCCGCGGTAGTGTCCGACCACGCCCGAGCCAGCGGGGGCGGCGCTCAGCGCGCCTCCCAGTTGGCGCAGTTCTGCGATCCCTACCCCGGTGCCGGGGCGGGCCGCCGCCCCGATGAAGTCGGACACGACCCCGCGCGCCTGTTCCTCGTCGTCGGCATCGCGCATGCCGAGCAGCGCGTGGGCAGACGAATGTGAGGGCGAGAAGGGAGGGTCCATATGGGTGTGCGGCACTTCGAGGGCATCGGCCACCCGCCAGGTGTCCAGTCGCGGTGGTGCGATTTCGTGCAGCCGCGCGAGCAGGTCTCCTGCAGCCTTCCGCGCGGCGACGTCGTCGTCGACCGCGGTGCCGTCGATGACGAGCATCGGCCTGCCCGCCAGTCGCAGCGGCATGCCGGGGAGCGGAGGAAGGGTGAGGATCCGCAGTGACGTGGTGATGGCCGATGGCGCCGCAGTCGACCAGCGTGCCCACGCGTCCGCGACGGACGCCGCGTCATCGAGTTCCCACATGGCCGCGCCCGTCACGATCTCACCCGGCTCGAAAGCGCGCACCGTCACGGAGGTGACGACGCCGAAGCCCCCGCCCCCGCCTCGCAGCGCCCAGAAGAGCTCGGGTTCGTTGTCGCGGCTCGTCTCGACGAGGCGGCCATCGGCGGTCACGAGCTCGATGGAGTCGATCCAGTTCGCCGCGACCCCGGTGCGACGACCGTAGGCCGACAATCCCCCTCGGGTGAGGTAGCCGACGACACCGACGTGCCCCGACGACCCGTGAGGCAACGCCAATCGGTGACGATGTGCCAGGGGCACGGCGTCGCCCCACGCGCGGCCCGCGGGAATCCGGACGAGCCGCCGGTCCGGATCGACGGTGATCGGACCGCCGATCGCCACCTTGAGCAGTGCGCTGGACTCGAGGTCGGCCAGACCCGCAGCCGCATGGCCGGTGGAGTGCATCGCGACGCCCAGTCCTCGCGCACGAGCCGTTTCGATCGCAGCCCGCACGTCATCGACGCTGCGGACCGTGGCCGCAAGTGCCGGTCGCGGTGAGGCGCTGGAGTCGAACACCGATACGGCGTGGGCGTAGGTGCGGCCCTTCGAGGTCAGCGGAGCCGACATGGTTCTGCGGCGGCGCGGCAGCGTGCACGCGACCACGCCCAGGCCGAGAACCGCCGCGATCACCACAGCGGTGATGGCGCCGAAGCTCATGACAGCGAACGCGGCGACGAGGAGGAACAGCACGGGAACGACAGCGGGTCGGCTTCCAAGGTCGGGTCGCACGGGCACCGCGAAGACCGGCGTCCTGGGTCGGCGGCTCGTGTCCGGCGCCACCATCACTGCGACGCCGGCCCCGATCGAGATCGCGACCGTAGCCACCGGGCCCACGGCGCCGGCGAGCCCCCCGGCGATCGTCGACAAGACGCCCAGCGTGACGCTCGCGGCGCGCCCGATTCGGGCGTCGTTGCACAGAGCGGCAGCGGTCAGTGCGACCACCGCGGAACCGCCTCCCAGCAGCAGCCCGGCAACGCCGGGAACGGAAAGCGCATCCATCGCTGCGGCGGCGATCAGGAGCAGTGCGCCGACGAGGATGAACCGGCGACGGCTCCGTCGGTCGGATGCCTGCGCCCCCTGAACCAGCACGAGTGACAGTCCGACGAGGAAGGCGATCCCGTCCGCGAGAGCCGTTCCGACCGATGTGCTCGACGACGCGACGACCGCGGCACCCGTGGCTGCGAAGGCGAAGGAGGCCGCCGACGCGGCTGCGAGACGCGCCCGCCACGACGGCGGGGTCGACGGGGCGAACGCGCGCGGTGGCACGCGTTTCGTGGTGGTCAGGGACGGCGAAGACATGACTGTTCCATTTCTGTGGTGGTGGGTGTGATTTCAAGGGTCGCTCGTTCCCTATATCGACGTCCAACGGGTAATATCGCTCGTATTCATCGATGCCATCGATAGGAGCAACGTGGACGTCCGAATGCTGGAGGCATTCGTCGCCGTCACCGAGGCAGGCGGCTTCACCCGGGCCGCAGAGCGGCTGCATCTCGTGCAGTCCTCGGTCTCAGCCTCCGTCAAGTCCCTCGAGAGACAGCTCGGCTTCCGGCTGTTCGATCGGGGTACGCGAACGGTGGTCCTTACTGCTGAGGGGCGATCCTTCCTTCCCTACGCCAAGGCGGCGCTCGGCGGGATCACCGAGGCGAAGGAAGCCGCTTCGGCCCTCGTCGGCGGGGTCGCGGGGACGGTGGGAGTGGGGGTGCTCGCAATTCCCGACATGCTGGGCGTGGCCGACGCCGTCGCGCATCTCCACACGGAGCATCCGGGCATCCGCATCAACGTCCGCTCGACGCTCGGCGGCAGCACCGCTTTGCAAGCCGACGTCGTTGCGGGAGAACTCGACCTGTGCTTCGTCGTGCAGCCCATTCGGCACCCGCCAGAGCTCGTGGTGGAGCCACTCGTCGCAGGTCGCTATGTGCTCGCGTGCGGGCGGCAGGATCGTTGGGCCAGTCGGACCACACCACTCGAGCCGAACGAGCTCAACGGCGTCGACTTCGTGGAATTCCCGGCGGGCTTCAGTCTGCGCGAGGCGACCGATGACGAATTCCTCGCGCGAGGCGTCGTCCGCCGAGTGCAGGTCGAGGTGACCCACCTCGACCTGATCGCCTCCTACGTCGCGGCCGGGGTGGGTGTGGGAATCGTCACCGAGCAGGTGCTGCGTGCGCGCGCCGACCTGGTGCGCCTGGAAACGCCCTGGCTCGACATGCGCTGGACCGTCGCAGTGGCATGGTCGAGAGCACGTCGCCTGTCCCGCGCCGCCGAGACCTTCCTCGATCGCGTTCGAGAGAACTGTCGCCAGAGGATCGCCGCCGGAATCGTGGACCCGGTCCTCTGACTCCGGCGAACGTCACCGCGAGCATCTCGCCGCGCGGCACACTGCTTGGATTCACCGGACGTCGTACGTGAGGTGTGTCGCGTGCGGGCTCACGGTCACTGCTCGCTGCACGAGCGTCCGCTGCGTTCCCTCGGTGAACAGGGGAGTGCCCGCCCCGAACACCACCGGCGCGAGGTGCAGCGAGAGCGTATCGACGAGCCCCGCGGCGAGCGCCGAACCGATCAACTCACCACCGCCCATGAGCACGACGTCGAGGTCGTCGCCGCGCTGCCCCGACACGGCCTCGGCCCGCGTGCGCGCGGTCTCGATCGCCTCGGCGAGCCCGGTGGTGACGAACGTCCAGTCGAGGTTCGAGAGACGCACGTGGTCGGGCGCTGAGCTCGTCACGACGACGAACGGCGGCTTGCCGACCTCGCGCGCACCGTAGCCGACCTCGTCGCTCCAGCCCTGTGGGCTGTCGACGATGTCGAACAGCCGGCGGCCCATGACGACGGCTCCTGAGCGTTCCGTCGCCTGTGCGACCACTCGCTGATCGATGGGATCGTCCGAGAACGCCCATGTGTGCAGCGCCTCGCCGCCGTCGCCCAGGCCGTTGTCCGGCCCGGGGTTCGGGCCGGTGACGAATCCGTCGAGCGACATCGAGATGTCTGCCACCACCCGGGTCATCGTGCTCACCTCCCCGCGAGCAGCTCGTCGAGCTTCTCGTAGCCTTCGCTCATGCCGCGCTCCATGCCCTGCTCGATCATCGTGTCGAGCACCTCGCGTGACGGGAAGACCGAGTGGTCGACGAGCCGCGACCGACCGCCGGGGAGGGACTCGAACCGGATGATGTCGAGGCTCACTTCGTTCGGAGCACCCAGATACTCGAACGTCTGGATGATGAGCTCGTTCTCGACCACGGTGTGGAACACGCCGCGGAACGCGTAGACGTTGCCGTCGGCATCCTTCTGCTCGAAGGCGTACCCGCCGCCCGACCGGAAGTCCCAGTGGGTGACCTTGTTCTCGAGATCGCGCGGCCCGATCCACTTCGCGAACAGGTCGGCGTCGGCGTGCGCGCGGAAGACGGCGTCCGCCGGCGCCTCGAACTCGCGACTGATGTCGGCGTAGGACGTGCCGGGCTCGGCGTCGATGACCACGGGGTTGCTCATTGTTCCTTCTCCTTCTCTCGTGTGATGCGGGGGTGCTCGGCGAGCACCTCGTCGAGGCGCCGGTATCGGGCCTCGGTCTCGAGGCGGTAGCGGTCGATCCATGACGTCAGGCGTTCCAGGGCTGCCGGGTCGAGGTGAACTGGGCGTCGCTGCGCCTCGCGCGTGCGCCAGACGAGCCCGGCCGCCTCCAGCACGCTGATGTGCTTCGACACGGCCTGGAGCGTGATGGCGAACGGCTCGGCGAGCTCGCCGAGCGTCGCCGGCCCGCGGCTGAGCCGCGCGACGATCGCGCGGCGCACAGGGTCGGCGAGGGCGGCGAACGCCTTGTCGAGCTTCTCGTCGTCCACGCTCTATCCAATCGCTGAGTTGATCAACCAAATGATTGAATACTCTAAGCCCGGATGCAGCGAGCGTCAAGAGTGCTGGTGGTATAGCGAGCTAACTCGTACACTCGTGTCATGTTTACCGAAGATGGTGGGACGAGCACGACCGCTGAGCAGAGCGATCGCGGACGCCCATGGATCGCGCGGCGATGGCCGAGCCTCGCGGGGCTCGTGTTCGGCGGCGCGCTCGCGGCGGCCTTCTGGATCGGGTTCTCCACGACCGCGCAGGCGTCCCAGGTGCTCACGGCCGCCGGATTCGTCTATCTCGGCTCGGCGGCACTCGGCAGCCGTCGGGCAGCGTGGCCGCTGTTCGCCCTCACGTTCGTGGTGATCGGCGCGGGCTTCGCCCTCCCGGCGTTCGACCCCACGTGGGTGATCGTCGCCGCGGCCGTCGCCCTCGCCCTGTTCGGCCTGATGCGCGGTGCCTCCCGGCCGGGCTGGGGGATGCCGCTCCAGGCGCTCGCGATGGCGGTCATCGTCCTGGTCGCGCTCGGCGTCGCCTTCGCCGGCGATCGCGTCGCCGCGCTGTTGGTCGGAGTCGGGCTGCTGGTGCACGCGGGCTGGGACGCGCACCACCTGCGCACCCGGCGCGTGGTCGCGTCGTCGATGGCGGAGTTCTGCTGCGTCCTCGACACGGTGCTCGCCGTGACCCTGATCGTCGTGTCGCTGGTGCGCTGAGCCGGGTCGCGTAGCGCGACTCCGGGGGCATGGCAACCCCCTCGGCCACGTCGAACTCGCGCGCGACGCTGGAATCGGAGAGGAGTGTCACATGACTTTCGAACCAGAACAGGGTGCCGCGCCGACGAATCCCGCGGCGAGCGGAGCCGCGCACGAGGACCAGCACCTCGCCACGACGGATCACGACGTCATCCGTCAATGGGCCGACGACCGCCACGCGACGCCCGCGACGCTCGAAGGCGCCGAGCACGACGGACGTCTCGACGTCCTGCGGTTCGACTTCGGCTTCGGCATGGTCGAGGCCGAGGAGGAGGAGCTGCGCGAGGTGAGCTGGGACGACTGGTTCCGGACGTTCGACGAGCAGGGACTGAGCTTCGTCTACCACGAGACCCGCCCCGACGGATCGCGGTCGAACTTCTTCCGCCTCGAGAACCGCTGACCCTTCGGCGCGACCGGCCGGCGACCTCGCGTACGCGAGACTGGTCGCATGGGTTTCACGCGCGCCGAACTGGAGGGGTTCCGTGGGCGCAGCGTTCCCGACCTCGTCCCCGAAGACCCGAAGCTCGTGTTCGTGGGCATCAACCCGGGTCTGTGGACGGCGGCGACGGGTGTGCATTTCGCGCATCCCGGCAATCGCTTCTACCCGGCGTTGGTCGCGGCGGGCATCATTCCGCGGATGCCGCGCATCGGGGACGACGGCATGCCGGAGGCCGACCGGCGGATGTTCCTGGATGCCGGCATCGGCATATCGAACCTGGTCCACCGAGCCACCGCGCGTGCCGATGAGCTCTCACGCAGCGAGTTGCGCGCCGGGGCCGAGCGGCTGGTGACGGATGCCGAGGCGTGGCGCCCACGAGTGGTCGCCGTCGTCGGGCTCACGGCGTACCGTCAGGGCTTCGCGCGTCCGCGCGCTCTGGCCGGTCGCCAGCACGAGGGCCTCGGTGGGGCGGAGCTGTGGGTCGTCCCGAATCCGAGCGGGCTGAACGCCCATGACACGGTGGCCTCGCTCGCGGTCGCGTATGCTGTGCCGGCGCGCGCGGCGGGGGTCATCTCGTGACGTCGCCGCGGCGAGAGACCACGGCCCGGCGGACCCGGACCCGGAGGCTCGTCGCCATCGTCGCGCTCGCGGTCGTGATCGTGGCGGGCCTCGCCGTGCACGGCGGACTGCCCGACACGTCTGCGACCGACATCGCGGGCGACGCGCTCTACGCCGCTGCGGCGTATCTCGCGGTGATGGCGGTCGCGCCCCGCCTGCCCGTGCTCGCTGTCGGCGGCATCGCCGCCGCCTGGTGCGTGGGCGTCGAGCTCTTCCAGCTCACGGGGCTCCCGCTCGCGTGGGGCGCGACGTTCGCGCCCGTGATGCTCGTGCTCGGCACGGTGTTCGACCCGCGGGATCTCGTCGTCTACGTGCTGACCGTCGCGGTCGTGACCGCGGCCGACGCCGTGTGGTCCCGCGGCGGGAGCTGGAGGTAGCGGTCACGGCGCGGCATCCGGTTCCGGACCCTCGAACCGGTGCGCCTGCGCGCGGGCCCGCGCGATGACGCGGCCCCGCTGCGACGTCGCGAAGCGGTCGAGCATCGCCCGGAGCTCGGTCGCGTCGACGTCGGCGCCGAACACCTCGCCTCCGGGCTGCAGCATGATGCCGTCGGCGAGCGAGCCCGCGACGACGACGTCGAAGCCGAGGTCGTCGACGAGGCGTGCGACCGCGTCGACGTCGCGTGGGTCGTCGCCGGCGACCGCGATCGCCTTGCGTCCCGCCGTGCCTGCCGGCCGGGCCTCGTCGGCAAGATCCCGGTACGACATGTGATTGAACGCCTTGACGACGCTCGCATTCGGGAGGAACTCCTGCACGAGCTCGCTCGTCGAGACGAGCGGGCCGGCGAACTCCTCGCGGAGCCCGTCGACCTCCCACCAGTAGTTCATGGCGTCGATCACGAGCTTTCCCCGCAGCGCGTCGACCGGAAGCGTGCGGTACCGGGGGAGCGGCAGGGCAAGGACTACGGCATCCGCCTCACGTGCGACGGCGGATGCCTCGGCCGCGACGGCGCCGGGCGCCACCGCCGCGAGCTGCACGGTGATCCGTGCCGGGTCGCCGGATCCTGCGACGAGCACGCGGCGATCGGCCGCGAGGGCGAGCTGCGCCAGAACGATCCCCACCCTGCCGGCGCCGAGGATCCCCAGCGTGCTGATCGGCTGCGTCGCGCCGCCCCCGCTGTCATCCACCCCTCCAGGCTAGGGGCGGGGGCCGTGCTGTCAGCCGCTTGCGGTGCTTCCCGGCCGCGCCGACCATGGAGAGATGGGGGATGCCGGGGATCCGACGAGTGCGTCCGTGCGCGGTTCCGCCGCGTCGAGGCGGCGCCGTGCGATGGGCCGGGGCGCGGTCGCGGCGATCGTCGTCGTGGTCATCGCCGTCGTGGTCGGGGCGCTGCTGTGGCCGACCGCGTCCGCGACGACCGCGACCCCGGCAGCGACGCCCACGGCGACCGCACCGGCGTACCCGACCCGCGCGCCGACCGCCTCACCCAGCCCGACGCCCACGCCAACCCTGCAGGGCTTCGCCCCGAACACGGCCTCGTACGATCTCGGCGCGCTGCCGCAGGTCAACGTGTTCAGCGTCCTCGCTGGGCTCCCGGTGGACGATGCCCCGTTCGCTGCTCCGCTGCCCGAGCACGCCATCCCTCGCGGAGTCGGCGCGCCGGTGTGGGGCGACCCCTCCGGCGAGCCGGTCGGCTACCTGCCACGCGAGTTCCCGTACGGCGGCACTGTGGTCCCCGTCGTCCAGAAGCAGGAGCACTGGATCAAGGTGCTGCTCACCGGCCGGCAGGCGATCCCGTCCGCGGGCAACCCCGCGCAGACAGCCGGCTGGCTGCGGGTCGCCGATGTCGAGCTCGCGCCGGCCGCGACGAGCGTCGTCGTGAGCATCTCGGCTCGCACGATCGACATCGTCCGCGACGGTGTCGCCGAGCGCATCGCGACCGACTTCGCGTGGGGGACCGACCACACGCCGACGCCGCTGGGCCGCGCCTTCATCATGACGACGCGCGTGGTGCCGGAGTACTGGTACACCCGCGGGCACCCCATCGTCTACCTGTCGGTGCAGTCGCCGACGCTCGACGGGTTCGGGGGAGCGAATGTCGCCGTCACGGCCTTCCACTATCACGACGACCGCTCGGGCCCGATCTCGAACGGATGCCTCCGCGTCGACCCGGCCGCGATCGCCCGGCTCGCCGAGCTCCCGGAGGGCACGCCCGTGATCGTCAACCCCTGAGCGTGGGATGCTGGGAGTGTCCCCACGACCTCTCCGGAAGGATCCCCATGCAGCAGCGCGCACTCGGCCGCACCGGTCGCTCGGTGTCGGCCATCGGCCTCGGCACGTGGCAGCTCGGCGCCGATTGGGGTGCCGTCAGCGAAGAGGATGCGACGGCCGTGCTCGCGGCATCCGCCGACCAGGGCGTGACGCTGTTCGACACGGCCGATGTGTACGGCGACGGACGCAGCGAGTCGATCATCGGACGCTTCCTCGCGGGGCGTCCCGGGCACGGGATCACCGTTGCGACCAAGATGGGTCGCCGCCTGCCGCAGGAGCCCGACAACTACTCGCCCGAGAACTTCCGCGCGTGGACCGAGCGCTCCCGTCGCAACCTCGGCGTCGAGACGCTCGATCTGGTGCAGCTCCACTGCCCGCCGACCGCCGTCATCGAGGATGATGCGACGTACGACGCGCTCGACGCGCTGGTCGCCGACGGAACGATCGCCGCGTACGGCGTGTCGGTCGAGACGTGTGCGCAGGCGCTCGCCGCGATCGCCCGTCCGAACGTGACGAACGTGCAGATCATCTTCAACCCGTTCCGGCTGAAGCCACTCGACGACGTGCTGCCGGCGGCCGCCGCGGCCGGTGTCGCGATCTTCGCGCGCGTGCCGCTCGCCTCGGGCCTGCTGTCCGGTAGGTACTCCGTGTCGACCACGTTCGCCGAGAACGACCACCGCACCTACAACCGCCACGGAGAGGCGTTCGATCGCGGCGAGACCTTCTCGGGTGTCGACTACGAGGTCGGGCTCTCGGCGGCGGCCGAGCTCGCCGAGGCGCTGCCCGAAGGCGTGTCGCTGCCCGCCGCGACGCTCGCGTGGATCGCCGCCCAGACCGGCGTCACGAGCGTCATCCCCGGGGCCCGCAACGTGGCGCAGGCGACGTCCAACGCGGATGCCGCGGCCCTGCTCGGCGCCGACGTCGAGAGCGGCTTCGACATCGACGCGTTCGACGCCGTCGTCCGCGATGTCTACGACCGCGACCTCCGCGAGGCGATCCACCCGCTCTGGTGACACGCGTGCCTCGGCCCGGCGACGATCGCCGGGCCGAGGCATCCGTTCCGCCGTTATGGAGCGGGGTAGTCGACCACGAACTGCGGGGCGCCCGTGTTCGTGTTGTCGGCCTGGCCGCCGATGCCGTTCACCACGTGCTGGATCGTGCCGGCCGAGAGATTGACCGTCATGATGTGGTGCAGTTGCACGCCGGGCGTCTCGGGCACCGAGAACCCGTTCGCCGTGACGATCGACGGGTTGTTCTGGTTGAACACGTACACGCCGGCGCCGTCGAGGCGGTGCGTCGTGACGTCGTCGGCGACCTTGTAGCCGGGGTAGCCGAGGGTGCCGTCGGGCTGCGTCCAGTCCGCCTGCGTCGGCGGGTCGTACGGCAGCTCGTTCTGGTACAGGATGACGCGGCCGTCCTCGCCGTTCCACAGCGTGTTGTGCTGCTGGAAGTGCTCGACGAACAGGCCGGTCGCCGTCACGCCGTCGCCGTTCACGATGACGCCGTTGAGCCCGGTGTTGGTGTTCCACCGGTCGGTGTCGCCGTTCACGCCGTTCGTGAAGCCCTCGATGCCATGGTCGCCGCGCCACACCCAGGTGTGGTCGATCAGCACGTTGTCGGCGTTGATCTCGAGCGCCGTCGTGGTCCGGCCGATGTGCGGTCCGCCGACCCGGAAGTACACATCGCTCAGAGTGATGGGGTCGGCCGGGTCGAGCGCCTTGCCGCTGTCGGAGGCGCCGACGCGCAGCAGCACCGGCGAGAGCTCGGGCCCGGCGTCGATCGTGACGCCCGCGACGACGATGCCCTCGGCATCCTTCACCGCCAGCGGAACCGCGCCGCCCACCGCCGTGAGGGTCGCGTGCCCGAGGCCGAGCACGACCGTGCCGGGGCGCTTGACCTGGATGGTGCGGTCCACGTCGTACACGCCGGGCGTGAGGATCAGGTGCTGACCGCGCGCCAGCGCGTTGTTGATGTCTTTCACCGAGTCATCGGGCGTCGCGATGAAGAACTCGGTGATCGGGATGCTGCGACCCGCAGTCTCGCCACCGGCCCACGTCACGCCGCTCGAGTCGTGCTGCACGGCGGGCACGCGCACGTTGTAACGGCCTTCGTCGTCGACGTAGAGATACGGCTTCTCGCGGCTGACCGGCGTCTCGTCGATCGTCGTGTACGGCGGGTTCGGGAACGCGGAGTCGTCGGGAGCGCCGACGACGCCCGAGAAGACCTGATTCCAGACGGCATTCGACCACGAGGCGACCTCGCTGTCGCGGATGAGCCACTGCTGCTGTGATCCGTTGACGACGGCGGGCAGTCGCGAGTCGGCGATGAACCCGCCGCTGGCGTACTGGGGGCCGGCCGTGCAGTAGTCCATGAGCGACAGGGTTCCGCCCGATACGTCGAGCCGGCGCATCGAGACGGCCTGGGACACGGCCCAGAACTCGGCACTCTGCCGGCAGCCGTCCTGCCCGGCCTTGTCGATGTCGATCGAAAGGTTCGAGATGGTGCGCCAGAAGTTCACGAGCGCGAGGCAGTTGGCGGTGCCGCCGCCTTCGAGGCAGCGGTTGTAGACCTCGACCGCGCCGTGCACGGTGACATCCTCGGGCGACGCGCCGAGTCCTGCGATCTCGGTGTAGTAGCCGACCTTGACCTGGAGCGGGTCTTCGGCCGAGCCGTACTGTCCGGGCAGGAAGTACACCGCCTGGCGGTTCGTGCTCATCTCGGCGTCGACCTGCTGCGCGTGCAGGGCGTCGAGCTCGGCCTGGATCTCGGCGAGCGGGGTGTCGGGCGAGTAGATGGTGACGCTGGGGCCGAAGTCCGGCGCGTACGGGTCGACCGCGCGGGGCGGGGCGGCGATGGCCGGCGTCGCCAGCAGAGCGCTCGCGATGAGCGCGGCGCCGCCGGCGACGGCGCCCAATCGCAGGGCGCGACGGGGAACGGGTGCGGGCATGACAAGTCCTCTCCGTTGAGGTGGATGCGGCGGATGCCGTTACTTACTGGAATGTAACCAAATGTGGGAGCGGTCTCAAGCATGAGTTCCGGGGGCCGGGAGGCCGTCGCCTCACGAGGCTCGATGCTCGATCCGTCCGTGGCGGCAGGGTATCCCCGGCATGCGACAGCGCGGGAGTAGGGTTCTGCTGTGCCCCTCGTCCCTCGCATCGCGGTCGTGATCCCGTGTCGCGACGATGCCGGGTATCTCGATGCGTGCCTGGCCGCGCTCGCGGCCCAGACCCACCCCGCCGACCGCGTGATCGTGGTCGACAACGCGAGCGCGGATGCCTCGGCCGCCGTCGCGCGCCGCCACGGCGCCGAGGTGGTCTCCGAGTCCGCCATCGGCATCTGGCCCGCCGCAGCCCGCGGCTACGACGAGGCGATGGCGGATGCCGACATCATCGCGCGGCTCGATGCGGACTCACGCCCGCACCCGGACTGGATCGCGCGGCTGGTGCGTGCGTTCGTGGCTGACCCGTCGCTCGGCGTGCTCACGGGCGGAGCGGAGTTCTACGGCGGCACGCCCATGCAGAACTACCTCGGCGAGCGGTGGTACATCGGCGGCGGGCACTACTGGATCAAGAAGTGGCTGGGAATCCCGCTGGTGTTCGGCTCCAACTTCGCGATGCGAACGTCGGTGTGGGAGCGGGTGCGCGGCCAGGTCGATCGCGGCAACGCCCGCATCCACGACGACCTCGACCTGACGATCCGCCTCCGCGCCTCGGACGGCGTGCGCTACGACCCGCAGCTGCGCATGCCCGTGTCGGCACGGCCGGTGCAGACCCTGACAGGGCTGTCGCGGCGGATCGCGAAGGTGGCGACGACCTTCGCGGTGAGCTGGCCGGAGGGCGCCGCGTGGCGGCGGCGCGACCGGAGGGCGGATGCCGCGCCCGGCGCCGCCGGGACCGAATGGATCCCCGAGGGCGACGACTGGACACCCGAGTACGGGCGGTAGACCTCCCTCGAGTCGGCAGCGCCCGCTACGGTGGCGTGCATGCGTGAGCTCACCGAAGAGGCCGTGGTGGCGGCATCCGTCGATTCCGTCTGGCTGGACTTCACGCGGGGCGAGCGCCTCGCGGAGTGGATCTGGCCGCCGCGGTTCGAGACGACCGCGGTCGTCGAGCTGCGTGAGCTCGGCCCGTGGAAGGCGCGGTCCGAGGTCGCCGGTCTCGCCGTCGAGGCGACGGTGCTCACGTTCGACGCTCCGCGTGCCCTGCGGCTCGCGTGGCGGTGGGCGGGCGAAGAGCACTCGACGGACGTCGAGATCGCGCTCGAGCAGGCGGCGGATGCCTCGACCCGCGTCATCGTGCGGCACACGGGATTCGTGTCTGCCGAGGAGCGCGAGAGCCACGTCGAGGGCTGGTCGAACTGCCTGCAGCGCCTCGTCGACCGGTACGGCGGTGCACCGGGGGAGCGGCTGCAGTGAGGCGCGAGCGCAGCCCGGTGCCGGTGTCGTGACCGGGCGGTAGGGTCGGCGCCGTGATCATCGAGTTCGACTCGGACGTGTTCCGATGGGGTGCGCGTGAGGATTCGTCGTGGTTCTTCACGGCGGTGCCCCCGGAGCTCAGCGGAGACATCCGCGAGATCCCGCGGCCGTATCGGGGCTTCGGCTCGGTGCGCGTGAAGGCCCGCATCGGCGATTCCGAGTGGACGACGTCGATCTTCCCCGACTCGAAGAGCGGCTCGTACGTGCTGCCGCTCAAGAAGGCGGTGCGGGATGCCGAGAACCTCGTCGACGGGGGAGCGGTGGTCGTTCGACTCGAGGTGCTCGACGGATGATGCCGCTCCTGCGCACAATGCGTGGAGTGCTGAGGATTCGCTGACCAAGATCTGAGGAAGCGGACTTGACACAAACATGAGAACTCTCTCATGATTGTGCCCGGGAGCGGTTCCAAGGCGAGAGTCCGAACGCACCCAGCCTGATGCGACTGGGCGACTGGGCGAAAACGCGGTCCGGATCAGGGATGTCTGAATCACATGTCATCCTCGAGAAAGCGAGCCGCAACATGCGCGCAACCATCCGCAACTACATCCAGGCCGAGAAGGCACGTCGCGAGGAGTCCGGTGAGGCCGGCTTCTCGCTCATCGAGCTCATCGTCGTCGTCGTGATCCTCGGGATTCTGGCCGCCGTGGCCATCCCGATCTTCCTGAACATCCAGGGCCAGGCGAAAGACAACGCAGTGCAGACAGTGGCTGCGAACGGCGCATCTCAGGCCGCATCGGCGCTTGCGCAAGGTGATGACCCTTCGGCCGCCACGTTCTTCGGCAATCTCGAAACCACGGGTACCGACGCGATCTCCGTTGCGTATGCGGTCACTGACGCAACAAGCCCACTCGACACGTTCTGCGTCACCGCGTGGGGTGGCGGTTCGAAGTTCACCTCGGCGGCGCCGGCCGAGTCCGGCCCCGGCTGCTGATTCCCGTTTCAGCGAACGATCGGCCAGGTCCGGGCCCGCGGGGGCCGGGCCTGGCCGCACCATGATCGGCCGGGAGGTGATGTGGCCGTGTCACGCCACGAAGAGGGCTTCAGCCTCGTCGAGGTCATCATCGCGATGTTCCTCCTCGCGGTGCTGTCGCTCGCCGTTCTCCCGCTCATCATCCGCGCCAGCAGCCTGAGCACGGCGAACCAAGACACCGTGTCGGCCATCGGCGTGGCGAGCGCCCAGTTGAGTGCGGTCCGCGCCGCGTTCCCGAATGACCCTGACGAAACGGGCACGTGTGGCGACCTGGAGGACGCGGTAGCAGAGCTCGAGGCCGCTGCTGCTTCGCCAGGATTGAGCGTCGCGTTCGAATCGATCGACTGTGTCGGCGTCGCGGGGCCGGAGGCGGTGACCGTCGCCGTCGTGGTCGATGGGGATCGCACGTCTTCACGAGTGGAGCTGACGACGAGCGTGCTGGTGTCGGGTCCATGAACCTCCGCGACGATCAGGGCGTCACCCTCGTCGAGCTCATCGTCTACATCGTCGTCTCGGCGCTGTTCGCGGCGCTGCTCGCCACGATGTTCGCGCAGGGGCTCGCCGCGCAGACCCGTTCGACGGAGCGCGACCGAGCCACCGGCTACGCGAACGTCATCAGCACCTCGCTGGCCGGAATCCGCAACGCCACCGACGTTTCTGCGACGACGACCGTGGTGGTGGCGAGGATCATCACCGGGTCCGGCGACGTGACCTATCGGGGATGGGGACTCAGCCCTGACGGACGCTTCCGATACCGCGAATCCGATGTTCCCATCGCGTTGGACTCCGTCGAGGAATGGGGATTCCTGGCTTCGGGCCTCGGCACGGGCTCCGATCGTGTCGACGGGATGTTCGATTACTCCTCGACGGACCGCGTCCTCATCGTCGATCTCGTTGTCTCGGCCGGCAAAGCGCGGGTCGACCTCGAGAGCACGATCATCGCCCAGGCGCTCACGGAATCAGGAGGGACGTCATGACGAACTCGGATTCTCACGACAGGGTCGCCGCGCCGGATGGTGGCTCGACCATGATCTCGGCGCTCATCATCATGACCGTCCTCACCATCGGAGCGCTGGTCCTTTCTGTGGTCCTCGTCAACACGTCCGGCATGCTCGCGGACAGCCGCTCGTATGTGCAGTCGCGCGCCGCGGCCGACGCGGGCATCTCCGCGGCCGTCGCGCAGGCGATGTCCGAGCCGGACGTCTGCGCGATGTCGGTGCCGTCGAGCACCTCTGCGCCGAGGTACAGCGTCGCGGTCACGTGCGATGCGAGCGCGGGACGCGTGACATTCACCTCCACAGGCACCGGCGACGGGGGCGAGACGACCGTCACCGAAGCCGAGTACAAGTACACCGCGAGCGTGACGCCGGAAGGCGTGGCCGAGCTCGTATTCTTCAACTCCGGCTCGGATTCGGTGTACTTCACCAACCACGTGATGCCCGAGACCGCCGGCATGGCGACGATCCTCTTCCCAGGCGGGGGCGCCTTCGAATGCAAGACCACGGTGCCCGGGAACATCATCACCAAGGGATCGATCCTCGGGCAGTCCGGCTGCACGATCACCGGCAGCCTGTATGTCGGGGGCGCGAACCCCGTGACAGGAGGTAACGCGCTCTATCTCAACAACGGCGATCAGGTGCTCGGCAGCGCAATGGTCGTCGGGGACGTGCTTCTCGGCGGCTCACCCGCACGGATCGGCGGCACGCTGACGCTTCCGAGCACGGCATCGCTCACGGCGAACTGGCGCAAGCTCTCGGGGAATCCGACGTCGCATGCGCAGATCAACGGGGGTCAGGCAGGCGGAATCGTCTGGTCGCCGACGATCGGCACCCCGACGATGGAGCCATGGTTCGACTACGCGTACCAGCCCGCGGATTGGCCGGGCTATGACGTGGTGACGCTGACCGCGACGTCCACCCCCTACAACTGCACGAACTGGAAGGGAAGCGCGACCACCTTCTGGACTGCATACGTCTCGGGATTGACGAAGAACACTGTCATCGACGCGCGCGCCTGCCGTGGAGGAATGGACACGGCTCTGGGCGCGAACTCGACGGCGACACTCGGGGTCAACCTCGTGTTCCTGGCGAATGCCTACACGCTCGGGAATCTCAAGATCTCGGCGAAAGCCGGCACGGATCCGCAAGCGTGGTTCGTGGTTCCCGACCTGGTCGACGACAACCAGCCGACGTGCCCCGCGGCCGACAGCGCGAACTCCTGGGACTATCAGATCGAGACGGACGCGAGTGTGAACGTCACCGTGAACGCGATGATGTACACGCCGTGCAAGATCCGCATCGGGCACGGCGGCGTGTGGTCGGGTTCGATGTACGGAGGCACACTCGACGACGGCGGCGACATCAAGATCTACACCCATGCAATGGCATTGCCGGGGCAGTGGGGCTTCGGGCCCGGTGGAAGCGGGTCGGGGCCGACCACGACGTCACTCGGGGAGCTCGTCTCGCAGAGGGACGTCCAGGCACCTATAGGCGGTGCCCCATGACCGCCGTCTCGCCTGCGGTGCTCGCGGCGCTCCTCGTCCTCGCCGGGGTGCTGGGGCTCGTGATCGGGTCGTTCCTGAACGTCGTCGTGTATCGCGTGCCCGCCGGTATCCCGCTCACGCGCGAGAGCCGCTGCCCGCAGTGCGACGCGGCCGTGAAACCGTGGCAGAACGTGCCGGTCGTGTCGTGGCTCGTGCTGCGGGGACGGTGCGCAAGCTGCAAGGCCCGTATCTCGGCGCGTTACCCGCTCGTGGAACTCGCGACGGGCGCGGCATTCGTCGGGGTCGTGTGGGCCTTTCTCGAGGTGGCGGCCCCCGTTCGCGGATCGGAGACCGGCTGGGGTGCTTTCGCCGCGGTCGTCGTGGCGTACCTGTACTTCGCCTCGATCAGCATCGCCCTCACGCTCATCGACCTCGACACCCGCCGTCTACCGAACGCCATCGTGCTGCCGGGCTACCCAGTGGTCGGCATCCTGTTCACGATCGCCTGCCTGCTGGGCCTGCCGTGGGATGCGCTCCTCCGCGCCGCGATCGGGGGCATGATCCTCTTCGGGTTCTACTTCGTGCTCCGGCTCATCCGACCGGCGGGCATGGGCGGAGGCGACGTCAAGCTCGCCGGCATCGTCGGGATGTGCCTGGCGTGGCTCGGCTGGGCGCCGCTTGTCGTCGGGGCGTTCGCCGCGTTTCTCCTCGGTGGCGTCTTCGGCATCGCGCTGCTGATCGCGCGCCGCGCGGGGCGGCGGACCGCCATCCCCTTCGGACCGTGGATGCTCGCCGGCGCGTGGGTCGGCATTCTCGTGGGCGACACGATCGCCCGCTGGTACATCGGACTCTTCTTCGTCGCGTGATCCGCGGCGACATCATCGGAAAGGACAAGCCATGGCGCACAGCATCGTCGGGCTCGAGATCACCGAAGAGGGGGTGAGAGCGGCCGAGGTCAGCACCGGGCGTACGCCGACCCTGATCGCCAGCGGCTCCGTGCCGCTTCCTCCGGGAGCCGCGAAGGACTCCGAGATCTTCGACGCGGATGCGGTGGCACTCGCTCTGCGCCAGCTGTGGAGTCGCGCGGGCATCCGGGGGCGCCGGGTCGTGCTGGGCCTCGGCAGCCGGCGCATCCTGGTGCGCGAGCACACCGCTCCCGCGATGCGTCCGGACCTGCTCCGTCAGGCTCTGCCGTATCAGGTCCAGGATCTGCTTCCCGTGCCGCTGGAGCAGGCGGTGCTCGATTTCTATCCGGCGTCACAGGAGGGCGACCAGGTCGCTGGTCTGCTGGTGGCGGCGGTCGCCGAGACCGTCGAGCAGCTGATTGCGGCGGTCGCCAAAGCCAAGCTCACCGTCGACGTCGTCGACCTCGCGCCGTTCGGCCTGGCGAGGGCGATCGCGCGGGTGTCGGCCCCGAGCGAGTCGTTGGCCGCATTCCATCTCGGCGACCACACCAGCTATGTCGTCGTCGTCGAGGGCGGCATTCCGCGCTTCGTGCGCATCATCCCGGTCGACATCGTGACCCGGGCGGTGCGTGAGCGCGAACTCGCCGCGCTCGCCGCGACGGCGGAAGAGACCGTCCCGGCCGAGGCGGAGCTCGAGACCGTTCCCGCCGAGGCGCCGCTCGGCCGCCGCTCGCGGGCCGCGGCCCGAGCGCCGCGCCGCGCAGGCATGTCGGAGTCGGCGGTCGCCGACCTGGTCGGCCGACTGCGGAGCACGCTCGCCTTCTACGCCGAGCGGTCCGGCGGAGCGCCCATCCGCCGTGTTCTCGTCACTGGTGCAGGTGCGGCGGCGCCCGGCGTGACGGAGGCGCTCGCCGCGAGCCTCCCCGTGCCCGTCGAGTACCTCGGCGTCGCGCAGCTGGTCGCGGGCAAGCGCATGCCCACGGGCGAGGACGCGCTCGATCTGGTCGCGACGGTCGGCCTGGCGATGGGGGAGGCGCGCTGATGGCGACAGCGAATCCAGCGATCCAGACCTGGGGTGCGGCTCCGCGCGTCAATCTCATGCCCCGCGCCGAAACCGAGCGTCGTGAGCGGGTGAGGCTGGCGAGGCGCTGGATCGGCGCACTCGTCGGGGCGTTGCTGCTCGTGGTTGCGGCATCCGGCCTCGCCTTCGGGCTCCAGATCATCGCGACCCAGCGGCTGCTCGTGGAGCAGGCGCGTACGACCTCGCTCCTCGGTCAGCTCGCGGAGCTGGGAGACGTGCAGCGCGCGCTCGCTCTCGAAGCCGACCTGCAGACCTTTCGCGCAGACGCGATGGCCACCGACCTCCGGTGGAGCCCGTTGATCGCGACCGTCCAGCAGCAACTGCCCGCCGGCGTCTCGATCACAGGGTTCAGCCTGGCGCCGGGTCCTGCTCCGCAGGGGGAGGATCCGGCGGTCGAGGTCGGCGTCTCAGGAACGTTCACGCTCACCAGCGCGACACCGACCGAGATCGTGCCGCTGGTGCGGGCTCTCCGTCCCCTGCCGGGCGTGCTCGAAGCGGACGGCTGGCAGACGACCGCCGAGCAGGACGCGTATACGTACGAGATCCGCATCGCGCTCGATCAGTCTCGATACACCGGTGCGTACGCGCAGGAGGAGGCGGAATGAACATCCCCAAACAGCTCATCAACCTCCTCGGAGCCGTCGTCGTGATCGGTGTGATCGTCGCCGGCGTCGCCCTCATCGCCCTGCCGATGTACGGGTCGTCGCAGACGACGGATGCCTCGGCTCGCACCGTCGCGCAGACCAATGACGTGTACGACATCCAGGTGCAGACGCTGTCGGCGGAGCGCGAGCGCATGGACGAGACCACGGCCGATCTCGCGAACCTGCGTCGTCAGATCGCCGCGATCCCGCAGCTCGACGACGTCTTCGAGATCGTGATCGCGTCAGCCGCCGACACGGGTGCGACGATCACGAACGTCTCGGCGGGTGATCCAGAGGACTGGGCGCCTCGCGGGACTGCCGTCGGCGAGGCTGCTGCGGCCGCCGATACTCCCCCCGCGACCGAGCCGTCCGCGACCGCACCGCCGGCCGCCGCGGGAACGGATGCCGCGGCCGCCGACTCGAGCGCCGCTTCGGACGCCGCCGCGCCGCCCGCAGGCGATTCCCCGTGGCGGCAGGTCCCGCTCACGATCGTCGTGGAACTCGCCGACGCCGCGCAGGCCGCCGCGTTCATCGATGCGCTCGGCCGCGGTCCCCGGCTTCTGGCACCGATCGACGGAACACTCGACGAGGGCACGCTGACCGTCACCGCTCTGGCCTTCATCCGGACCGAGGAATGATATGACCTACGACTCGAACGCCCTGCCCTCGATGCTCGCGACCGCCGGAGCCGCGGGAGCCTCCGACGTCCACCTCACGGCCAACCACCCGCCGCTCATGCGCGTGAAGGGCGACCTCGCGTCGATCCCCGGGTTCACCGAGCCCACCGGCGCCAACTGGCTCGAGGGTGCGATCGGCGGACTCATGACGAACGAGCAGATCGCGGAGTTCCGTGAGTCGGGCGAGGTCGATCTGTCGTACACCGTGCCGGGCGTGGCCCGCTTCCGCGTGAACGTCTTCCGGCAGCTGGGCGATGTCGCCGTAGCCCTGCGGTTCATCCCCGACAAGGCGTTCTCCCTCGAGATGCTCGGCGTGCCGGCGGTCGCCCGCGATCTCGTGCTGAAACCGCGCGGACTGGTGCTCGTCACCGGCCCAACCGGGTCGGGCAAGTCGACGACGCTCACCGCGATGCTCGACATCGTGAACAGGACGCTGCCGGCGCACATCGTGACGGTCGAGGATCCGGTGGAGTTCCAACACACCAGCCGCATGTCGCTGATCCACCAGCGGGAGATCGGCAGCGATACCAGATCCTTCGCCGAAGCGCTGCGACGGGTGCTGCGCCAGGACCCCGATGTCATCCTCATCGGCGAGTTGCGAGACCCCGAATCCATCTCGACGGCGCTGTCGGCCGCCGAGACCGGCCACCTCGTGCTCTCGACCCTCCACACGCAGAGCGCCGCGAAGTCGATCAACCGCATCGTGGACGCCTTCCCACCCGATCAGCAGACGCAGGTGCGCACACAGCTCGGCGACACGCTGCAGGGCATCATCAGCCAGACCCTGCTGCCGATGGCGCACGGCGATGGACGCGTGATCGCGACCGAGGTGCTCATCAACACGCCGGCCATCGCGAACCTCATCAGGGAGGGACAGGTCAGCCAGATCTACTCGATGCTTCAGGCGGGCGGCAGCCTCGGCATGCACACGCTCGACCAGGACCTGAGGCGGCTCGTCGAGGACGGGAGCCTGTCGATGTCGCTGGCGAAGTCGTACGCGGCCGATCCGGCCTCGCTCGACCAGGCACGCGTGCGTCCGCGTGAGCTTCATGCCGACGCGTGGGCGGTGCACACGCCCGAACCGGCGTCGACGGGATGGGGGCACTGATGGCCCTCAGCCAGGAGTACGCCTACCGCGCGGTCGACGGCACCGGCGGTGCGATCGTGAAGGGCACGCTCGAGGCTCCGAGCGAGGGCGCCGTCACCGCCAAGCTGCGCGCGCAGGGCATGACCCCCCTCCACGTGACTCCCGCATCGAAGACGGGGCTGAACCGGGATATCTCGATCCCGGGATTCGACAAGCGCGTCAAGGTCGGCACGCTCGCGGTGTTCTCCAAGCAGATGGCGGGGCTCATCAACGCCGGGCTTCCGCTCATGCGCACCCTCGGCATCCTCATCGAACAGGCCGAAGACAAGAAGCTGCAACGCGCGCTCATCGGCGTGCACAGCGGTGTCGAGTCGGGGTCGTCGTTCTCGGCCGCGCTGTCGGCCTACCCCGAGGTCTTCCCACCGCTGATGATCAGCATGGTCCGCGTGGGTGAGATGGGCGGCTTCCTCGGACAGTCGCTCGCAACCGTCGCCGAGACGTACCAGGGCGAGGCTGAGCTGCAGGGCAAGATCAAGTCCGCGACGACGTACCCGATCATCGTGTTCGTCATCGCGATCCTCGGCGTGATCGCGATGGTCACCTTCGTCGTCCCCATCTTCGAGGGCATGTTCACCAACCTCGGCTCGGAGCTGCCGATTCCGACCCAGATCCTCGTGACGCTGTCGGACAGTATGATCTGGCTGCTTCCGCTCCTGATCGTCGCGGGAATCGCGGTGTGGCTGTGGTGGGTGCGCAACCGGCGGTCCGAGAAGGTGCGACGTGCCGTGGACCCTCTCAAGCTCAGACTGCCCGTCATGGGACCGCTCGCCACCAAGATCGCCGTCGCGCGGTTCACGCGGAGCCTCTCGATGATGCTCAACGCGGGTGTCCCGCTGGTGCAAGCGCTGTCGATCGTCGGCTCGGCGTCGAACAACTGGAAGATCGAACAAGCGGTGCGCGAGATCCAGGAGTCGGTGAGGCAGGGGCGTTCGTTCTCAGCACCACTGGCCAAGGCGGCGGTGTTCCCGCCGATGGTGGCGCAGATGACGGCGGTCGGCGAGGAATCGGGCACGCTCGCCGACATGCTCGCCAGCATCGCGGACTTCTACGAGAACGAGGTCGAGACGGCCACGTCGCAGCTCACGGCCTCCATCGAGCCGATTCTGATCGTCGGCATCGGCATCATCATCGGCGGCATGGTCGTCTCGCTCTACATGCCGATCTTCTCGATCTACGGTGAGTTGGGGCAGTCCGGGCAGTGACGCCGACGGTCAGATCGCGACACGCATGATCTCGTCGACCGTGGTGATTCCCTGCGCCACCTTGCTGAAGCCGTCGTCGCGGAGCGCGACCATCCCCTCGGCGATGGCGAGCTGACGCATCTCGGTACCGGTCGCACCCGCCACGACGAGTTGCTCCATCCCCTCGCTGAGCGTCATGACCTCGTGCAGAGCCACGCGCCCGCGGTACCCCGTGCCCGAGCAGGCCGAGCATCCGACGGCGCGGTACAGTTGCGGCAGGTCGGCCGGATCGTGCGGGAAGCCGACCGAGCGCAGCGCCTCCACGTCCTCGACGTAGGGCGCGCGGCAGTTCATGCACAGGCGCCGCGCGAGACGCTGGGCGACCACTGCTGACAGTGCGGTGCCGACCAGGAAGGGCTCGCAGCCGATTTCGACGAGGCGCGTCAGCGCGCTCGGCGCATCGTTCGTGTGCAGCGTCGAGAGCACGAGGTGGCCGGTCAGCGCCGCCTCGATGGAGATGCGCGCGGTCTCGGTGTCGCGGATCTCGCCGACGAGCACGACATCTGGGTCGGAGCGCAGGATCGATCGCAGCGCCGCCTGGAATGTGAGCCCCGCGCGCTGGTTGACCTGTACTTGACTGATGCCTTCGATGCGGTACTCGACCGGATCCTCGACGGTGATGACGTTGATCTGCGAGCTGGCCACTGTGCGCAGCGCGGTGTAGAGCGTCGTCGACTTGCCTGAACCCGTCGGCCCGGTCACCAGCACCATGCCGTGCGGTCGCGTGATGGCGTGCTGGAATCGCTTCTCATTGATCGCCGAGAACTGCAGCTGCGACATCTCGAGCGCGGTGCCGGAGTTGTCGAGGATCCTCATCACGATCTTCTCGCCCCATACGGTGGGAAGCGTCGCCACACGCAGGTCGACCTGGCGGTCTTCGTGGCGAACCGACAGGCGGCCATCCTGCGGGCGGCGCCGCTCGGCGATGTCGACGTTCGCCATGATCTTCAGGCGGGAGATCACGCCATCCTGGATGGCGCGGTCGGCGCGCTGCATCTCGTGCAGCACGCCGTCGATGCGGTACCGGACGGCCAGGTGCCGTTCGCCGGGCTCGATGTGGATGTCGCTCGCGCGGTCGCTGATCGCCTGTGTGATGAGCAGGTTCACGAACCGCACTATCGGTGCATCGCCGGACTGGTCTTCGAGCGATTCGGTGCTCGCCGGCCCCGCATCGATCGCGGCGCTCTCGCCGATCTGCTCCGACAGATCACTCAGCTCCTCGTCGGAGCGGAGGAAGCGCGAGAACGTGGCGGCGAGGGCGTCGGCGGCGACCACGACCGGAACGATGTTGAGATCGGTCGCCGTTGCGAGATCGTCGAGGGCGATCAGGTCGCTCGGGTCGAGCATGCCGATCGTGAGCTGTCGCCGCCCACGCGCGATCGGGATGACCTGATAGCGGCGGCAGAGCGCTGCGGGGACGAGCGCGATGATGTCGGGGTCGAGCTCGGCCGTGGCGAGATCGACGAATGGCCGGCCGGACTGCTCGGCGATCGCCTCGGCGATCTGGGTCTCGGTGGCGAGACGGGCGGTGACGAGCTCGTGGCGCAGCTCGGGTCCGTCGCCCGCGCGGGCCACGACGTCCGACATGTCGTGCGCATCGACCACGCCGGTGCGCACGAGCGTCTGCGCCAGTCCTCTCACAGGGCTCCTTCCCACGCTCATCATAGGTTCTGGGGGCGCGGCGGCGCCCTGGGCGTCCGGGGAATCCGAGGGCCCCGACCGCGACCTGAGCACTTCGTCGGCACCCGCTCCCGTGATCCGCGCCTCGCTCGTGATGCTCCCGTGGGCATACGACGGCCCGCACGTCAAGGCGGAACGGTGCTGACCGCCCGCTCGGTATCGTTGCGCCATGGCGGACCTGATCGCGAAAGTCACGGCGCGGGCGCTCTCGCTGCGTATCGTCCGCGTGTGGCTGCACTACGCGGAGCGCCGCGGCCCCATGCTGTCCGACAGCATCACCTACCGAGCACTGTTCTCGGTGTTCGCGGGGGTGCTCCTCGGCTTCTCGTTCGCGGCGATCTGGCTGAGCGACAACCCCGACGCTTGGGCATCGCTGGTGTCGGCCGTGGATGCCGCGATCCCGGGTCTCGTCGGAGAGGACGGGCTCATCGACGTCACGGACATCCAGGCACCGGCCGGGTTCACCCTCACCGGCGTGATCGCGCTCGTGGCCCTCGTAGGCGCCGCGATCGGCGCGATCGGATCGCTGCGCGCAGCGCTGCGGACCCTGGCCGACCGCATCCACGACGACGTCTTCTTCGTGTGGGTGCTGCTGCGCAACCTCCTGCTCGCGATCGCGATCGGCGGCGGGCTCGTGCTCTCGGCGGGCGCGACGTTCGTCGGCACCTCGTTCGTCGGGGCGGCGCTGGACTGGGCGGGGATCGGTCGGAGCACACTCGCAGACCTCGCGACGCGCGGCGTCTCGCTCGTCGTCGTGTTCGCCCTCGACATGGCCCTCGTCGCGCTGGCGTTCGTTGCACTGAGCGGCGTCCGCGCAAGCGCCCGCTCTCTGTGGTCGGGCGCCTTCCTCGGCGCCCTCGGCCTGACGGTGCTGCAGCAGCTGTCGGGACTGTTCGTGAGCGGAGCGGGAGCAAACCCCCTGCTCGCGTCGTTCGCCGCCCTGATCGCGCTGCTGGTGTGGATGAACCTGTCGGCACAGGTGATCCTCATCGCCGGCACGTGGGTCATCGTCGCCGAACGCGAGCGTGTCGACCGCGTGCGCGAACGCCATGGCGCCCCGACGTTCGCGATCCGCCGTGTGCGTCGAGCCGAGGACGCCGTCGCCGTCGTGACGGAGGAACTGCGCCTCGCGCGCAAGGACGCCGATGCCGAGAGGGCGAAGTCATGACCACCGTGCCCGTGTACACCGTGGACCAGGTGCGTATCGCGGAGTCGCCGCTCCTCGCCGCCGGGCAGCCGCTCATGGCGCGTGCCGCCGCGGCGCTCGCCGAGGTCGTCCGCGGGGAGTACGAGGACGGTCACCTGCCCGTCGCCTCCGAGGGCGAGCCGCCGCGCGCCCTGCCCACGACCCACGCCAAGCACCTGCTCGTGCTGGCGGGCAGCGGCGACAACGGCGGCGATGCGCTGTACGCCGCGGCGCACCTGGCCGACGAGGTCGACGTGGACGTGCTCGCCGTCGGCGTGCGCGTGCACGAGGCCGGGCTCGCGGCGGCGCTCGGCGCCGGGGCGCGGCGCGTCGAGATGCCCGCCGTGCGAGAGGCGGCGACCGACTACGACCTCATCCTCGACGGCATCCTCGGTCTTGGCGCCGTGGATCCCGCGCTCCGCGGCAACGCCCGTGACGCGGTCGAGGCACTGCTGCCCGCGGTCCGGGCGGGGCGCTCGCGCGTCATCGCCGTCGACCTGCCGAGCGGCCTCCAGCCCGACACCGGAGCCGCGGGGGATGCCGTGCTGCCGGCATCCGTCACCGTCACGTTCGGCGCGGTCAAGGCCGGGCTCGTCCGCGGGCGTGGGCCCGAGCTCGCCGGCGAGCTGGTGCTCGCCGACATCGGCCTCGGCTCGGAGCTCGAGGGCTTCCGGCCGGTCGGCGAGACGTCCGTCTCCCGCATCGTCACGGCGCCCGCCGGCTGAGGCGAGCGGCGGTCGCGGCCGCCGCGGCGATCACGGCACCCGTGATGAGCAGCTTCTTCGCACCCATGACGCACCTGGTCTCGGTCGGTGGAGGCGGCCGGTGTCGGGAGGGCGCCACCGCGGTCCGCGCGAAGGGCCTGGTCAGCGGCCGTAGCGCTCGACGAACGTCTGCAGCATGCGGCTGGGGTGCGACACCGGTGCGCGACGGACGGCCGCGAGCGTCACCTCGAGCTCGTGAGCGGCGAAGTATCCGTGGTCGGCATACGCGTGGATCCGCGTGGTGATGCCGTCGACATCCAGCTCGGGGTGGAACTGCGTCGCATAGACGTTCGCGCGCACCTTGAACATCTGCACCGGGCAGCCGGGCGACGAAGCCAGCAGCGTCGCCGTCGGCGGCAGCGACGAGATCGCCTCCTTGTGCCCGACGAACGCCTCGAACGTCGGCGGCATCCCGGCGAGCAGCGGATCGGATGCCCCGGCCTCGGTGAGCGTGACCGGCACGACGCTGATCGGCTCGGAGTAGGTGCGGTCGATGACCGCGCCCTGGTGGGCGCCGAGCGTGCCCACGCCATAGCAGGCGCCGAGGAACGGGAAGTCGCGGGCGACGACCTCGTCGAGCAGCGAGGCGAACTCCGCCTCCACCCGCCGCTGCGCCGAGGACTTGCCCTCGGGCGGATCGGAGGCGTTGAACGGACCTCCGCCGACGAAGATCCCCGACAGGGCATCGAGGTCGAGCTGCGGCATCGGCCCCGCCTCGAGACGCACGCGCACGAGGTCCCGCTCATCGAGCCCGGTGTACCGCAGGAACAGCGCGTACTCCTCGTCGGCGGGGACGTCCTCCGCTCGCGTCGCGAGGAGGACGAACGGCTTCACCCGGGTCACGACGCGTAGGTCACGAGGCCGAGCTCGACCGGCGAGACGAGCTGCGGATGCGACGGCACGACCCGCACGGTGTAGCCGAACGTTCCGGTCACCGTCAGCGGCAGCGACCCGGTGAACGTCGTGATGCCCTCGACCGGCGGTCCGGCGGGTGAGAGCCGGTGCACCGAGTGGTCGCCCGCGAGCGCGTCGTCCTCGTCCGTGCGTCCGTAGGCCAGCTCCACCGCGACGTCGTCCGTCGACAGGCCGTCGAGCCGCACGTCGGCGCGCACCTCGAGCGTGTCGCCGGCCTGCGCCTGCTGCGGGATGCCGGAACTGTCGACGCTCGCGATCGACACGCGGCCCCACGCATCCTTCACCCGTGTGACGAAGGCGGCGAGCTCTTTGGCCTCAGCGAAGCCGTCGGCGCGCAGAGCCACGTCGTGGGCCGCCGCCGGGACGTACAGCCGCTCGACGTACTCGCGCACCATGCGGTCGCTGGTCGCCTTCTTGCCGAGCTCGGTCATGGTGTGGCGCACCATGCGCAGCCAGCCGGTCGGGATGCCGCTCTCGCGCTCGTAGAACCTCGGCACGAGCTGGTGCTCGATGAGGTCGTACAGCGCCGACGCCTCCGCGTCGTCGCGCTCCTCGTCGTTCGAGGCGGTGTCGGCCGTGGGGATCGCCCAGCCGTTCTCGCCGTCGAACCACTCGTCCCACCAGCCGTCGAGGATCGAGAGGTTCAGCGCGCCGTTGAGCGCGGCCTTCATGCCGCTCGTGCCGCACGCCTCGAGCGGGCGCAGCGGGTTGTTGAGCCAGACGTCGCAGCCCGGGTACAGGTCCTTCGCGAGCGTGATGTCGTAGTCGGGGAGGAACACGATGCGCCCACGCACCCTCGGGTCGCGGCTGAAGCGCACCAGCTGCTGGATGAGGATCTTGCCCGAGTCGTCGGCGGGGTGCGACTTGCCGCCGATCACGATCTGCACCGGGCGCTCCGGGTCGGTGAGCAGGCGCGTGAGACGCTCGGGGTCGCGCAGCATCAGGGTCAGCCGCTTGTAGGTGGGCACGCGCCGCGCGAAGCCGATCGTGAGCACCTCGGGGTCCAGCAGGTCCTCGACCCACGAGGGCGTGACGCCCGATCCGTTGGCGACGGTCCCCACGCCCCCTCCACGCGCCGCCGGCGCGTCGCGCGGAGCCTCTGGGCGCGTGGGCCCAGCCGCGACCCGGCGCCGTGCCTCGGCCACCAGCTCGCCCTTCATCTGCTGGCGCACGCCCCACAGCTCGGCGTCGCTGACCGCACCACGGTCGGTCCAGTCGTGCGTGTCGGTGTAGGCGTCGCCCCACACCCGCTCGCTCAGCGCCTTGAGCGCGGGATGCACCCAGGTCGGCGCGTGCACGCCGTTTGTGATCGAGGTGATCGGCACCTCGTCGGTGTCGACGCCGGGCCACAGCATCCCGAACATGCCGCGACTGACCTCGCCGTGCAGCAGTGAGACGCCGTTCGCGTGCTGCCCCAGGTGGAGCCCGAGCACGGCCATGTTGAACACGCCCTGGTCGCCGCCGTCCCACGTCTCGAGGCCGAGCGCGATGGCACGCCCGGCGTCGAGCCCGCGGAAGAGCCCGCTCGCGAGGTGGTCGGCGATGAGGTCGCGTGAGAATCGGTCGATGCCCGCCGGCACCGGGGTGTGCGTCGTGAAGACCGTGCCCGCGCGCACCTGGGCCAGTGCCTCGTCGAAGCTCAGCCCGTCGCGCGTGATGAGCTCCGACATCCGCTCCAGACCCTGGAACCCGGCGTGCCCCTCGTTGGTGTGGTAGACGTCGGGGGCGGGGCGCCCGGTGATCTCGCTGAACGCGCGCACCGCGCGCACCCCGCCGACGCCGAGCAGCAGCTCCTGCAGCAGCCGGTGCTCGCCGCCGCCGCCGTACAGCCGGTCTGTCACGCGGCGCAGCTCGTCGGAGTTCGACGGCGTCTCGGAGTCGAGGAGGAGCAGCGGGATCCGGCCGATGTCGGCGACCCACACGCGCGCGTGCAGCCGGCGGTCGCCGGGAAGGTCGAGCGCGATCTCGACGGGTGCTCCGCCGGCACCGCGGAGGAGGGTCAGGCCGAGCCCATACGGGTCGAGGAGCGGATAGCTCTCGCGCTGCCAGCCGTCGTCGCCGATCGACTGGCGGAAGTAGCCGGCGCGATAGAAGAGGCCGACGCCCGTGAGCGGCACGCCAAGGTCGGACGCGCTCTTGAGGTGGTCGCCCGCGAGGATGCCGAGGCCACCCGAGTACTGGGGCAGGGAGCCGTCGACGCCGAACTCGGGGGAGAAGTACGCGATGTGCATCGGCTTCGGGCCCTCGAGTCGCTGGTACCAGCGCTCGCCCTCGAGGTACGCGGTGAGGCGATCGTCCTCCTCGCGCACGCGCGCCACGAAGCCGCCGTCCTGTGCGAGCTCGTCCAGCCGCTGCTGGCCGAGCGCGCCCAGCATGCGAGCGGGGTTCTCGCCGATCGCGTCCCACAGCGCCGGGTCCATCGACGCGAAGAGTGCGTGCGTCGAGCGGCTCCACGACCAGCGCCAGTTCGAGGCGAGGCGGTCGAGCGGGGCGAGGGATTCGGCGAGGACGGGACGGACGGTGAACGTTCGGATGGCCTTCACGCTCGCGATTCTAGGCGCACCGGCTGGAAGCGCTTGCACCGGGGGCCTCGCGGCACGCGAGGCCCAAGCCCGCTGCGATTCGCGCGGCCGGGTCTACGCTGGGCACATGGCCATCGCACGACTGCACGGGGGTCCGCTCGACGGACAGATCGTCCCGCTGGACCCGACCGTGAACGACTCGTACATCGTCCCCTACGGGGAGGGACAGCTCGTCTACCGCCGCGACGGCGGCGAGAGCAACACCGGCGCCGACGACGGTCCCACCGAGGTGCGCTTCGAGTACGTCGAGTCCACCGAAGACATCGACCCGAACCCGGACGGGCGTGACGGCTGACCCCGGCGCCGCGGCGCCCTCGCGCTCGGTCGAGATCGAGCTGAAGTTCGACGTCGACGACGGCACCGCTCTGCCGGACTGGTCGGCGGTCCCGGGTGTCGCCTCGGTGACGGCCGGTGAGAGGCGCGAGCTCGACGCCGCGTACTACGACGACGATGAGCGCTCGCTCGCGCAGGCCGGTTACGCTCTGCGCCGCCGCACCGGCGGGCCCGACGCGGGCTGGCACATCAAGGGACCGCGCGGCGCCGATGGCGGTCGCGTCGAGCTGCAGTGGCCGCTCGGCGAAGCGGACGCCATCCCCGAGGCGGTGCGTGCGGAGCTTTCGGCGGTGACGGATGCCTCGTTCCGCCCGCTCGCCCGCATCCAGAACTCGCGCACCGTGTACTTCCTGCTGGACGAGTCAGGACGGGTGATCGCCGAGTTCGCCGACGACGCGGTGCGCACGCGCGACGAGCGCTCCGGCATTGAGCGCGCATGGCACGAATGGGAGGTCGAGCTCGGCCCCGGCGCGCCCGCCGATCCGGCGCAGCGCGCGGCGTTCTTCGCGGCTGTCGAGCAGGCCGCACGCGCCGCGGGCGCCCGGCCCGCGGCATCCGATTCGAAGCTCGCGCGAGCGCTCGGCCACTGAGACGACGAAGCCCCCGGGATCCGACGATCCCGGGGGCTTCTGTCGTGCGGCGTCAGAGGTTGATCATGTGACCCGCGAGGCCGTGGAAGGCCTCCTGCACCGCCTCGGACAGGGTCGGGTGCGTGTGGACGTTGCGGGCCGCCTCGAGCGCGGTCAGGTCCCACTTCTGCGCGAGCGTGAGCTCGGGGAGCAGCTCCGAGACGTCCGGTCCGATCAGGTGGCCGCCGAGGAGCTCGAGGTGCTCGCCGTCCGCGATGAGCTTGACGAAGCCGATGGCCTCGCCGAGGCCGTTGGCCTTGCCGTTCGCCGAGAACGGGAACTTCGCGACCTTGACGTCGTAGCCGGCGTCGCGCGCCTGCTGCTCGGTGAGGCCGAATGACGCGACCTGCGGCGAGCAGAACGTCGCGCGCGGCATCATGCGGTAGTCGCCGAGGGTCATCGTCTCCGCCTTGCCGATCGTCTCGGCCGCGACCACGCCCTGCGCCTCGGCGACGTGAGCCAGCTGCAGCTTCGCGGTGACGTCGCCGATCGCGTAGATGTGCGGCACGTTGGTGCGCATGTGGTCGTCGATGTCGATGGCGCCGCGCTCGGTGAGCTTCACACCGGTGTTCTCGAGGCCGAAGCCCTCGACGTTCGCCGCGAAGCCGATCGACATCAGCACCTTGTCGGCGTCGATGGACTGCGCCTCGCCGCCGGCCGCCGGAGTGTACGTGACCGTGACGCGATCGCCGTGGTCGGTGACCGTCTCGACCTTGGTCGAGGTGAGGATGTCGACCCCGTACGACTTGTACTGCTTCGTGATCTCCTTGGAGACGTCGGCGTCCTCGTTGGGGAGCGCGCGGTCGAGGAATTCGATGATCGTCACCTTGACGCCGTAGTTCGCCATGACGAAGCCGAACTCCATGCCGATCGCGCCGGCGCCGACGATGACGATGGACTTCGGAAGCTCGCGGGCGAGGATCTGCTCCTCGTACGTCACGACGTTCTCGCTCAGCGTGACACCGGGGAGCAGTCGCACCTTCGACCCGGTCGCGATGATGGCGTTGTCGAACGTGACGTCCTCGGAGGTGCCGTCGGCCTTGGCCACCCGGATGGCGTTGGGCCCGGTGAACGTGCCTCGCCCCTCGTACTCGGTGACCTTGTTCTTCTTCATCAGGTAGTGGATGCCCTTGACGTGCGTGTCCGCCACCTTGCGGCTGCGATCCCACGCGACACCGAAGTCGAAGTGCACATCGCCCGAGATGCCGAACAGCTCAGCCTTGTGGTGGAACTGGTGCGCAAGGTCGGCGTTCTTCAGCAGAGCCTTCGAGGGGATGCAGCCGACGTTGAGGCAGACACCGCCCCAGTACTTCTCTTCGATGATCGCGACCGTGAGGCCGAGCTGGGCGGCACGGACGGCCGCGACGTACCCGCCGGGGCCCGCGCCGAGGATGGCGACGTCGTAGTGAGGCATGTCTGAAAGCCTAGTGGGCGGCAGGAGGCTCGGAGCCGGGCAGCCCGTCGTCGCCCGGCGTGCGGTCACCGCCGTCCGCGGGCTGCCGATCGCGCCGGCCGCGCGACACCAGGACGTAGACCAGGGCCGCGACCGCGGCGAGGCCGAGGAGTGCCAGCACGATCCAGGGCCAGACGTCGGCGGACCCGGATTCGCCGGCCGGAGGCGTCGGCTCCGCGGTCTGCGTCGGCTCGGCGGTCCCGGACGGAGCGGTCGTCTCGGTCGGCGCCGGTGACGCGGTCTCCGTCGGCTCGGGAGCACCGGCGACGGTGAACGAGAACTCTCCCGAGATGGGGTGCCCGTCACTCGAGACCACCTTCCACAGCACCGTGACGGCGCCGGATGCCTCACCCGACAGTGGCTGCGAGAGCACGTTGTCCTGCGCGGTCGGCTCACCCTCGGTGAGGCTGGTGCCCTCGGCATCCGTCACCTGCACTTCGCTCGCCCCCACGGCGGCGGCGATCACACCGCTGAAGGTGAGGCGCAGCTCGGCGGGGAGACCGTCGACCGTGGCTCCGGCAGCGGGGTCGCTGCCGAGCAGCTCGTCGTGCGCGTGAGCGGGCGGCGCCGAGGCGAGCACCGCGAGAGCCGCCAGCAGCACCGCCGCGACAAGCGTGACAGGGCGCGAGAGGCGGGCATTGTGAAATGTTCGTGACAACACGCGATCGAGCCTAACCGGCCCTTCGATCCGTACGTCGTGAGGTCTAGCATGGCCGCAGGCGGGAGCACCTGCCCCGCCGACCGGTCAGCGGAAGGACGGTGGCGGATGGACGCCATGATGATGGGCGCCATGTCGAAGGACATGATGTCGATGCCCGGCATGGAGACCATGGACATGTCTGTCATGCAGGCGTGTATGGACGCCTGCTCGGCCTGCGAGCAGGCATGCACGGTGTGCTCCACGCAGATGATGTCGTGCGCGCCCGCGTGCATGAACTGCGCGGACATGTGCAACACGATGATGCGCGCCATGATGCGCCCCCAGGGGATGACCCCGGCCGCGATGATGTCGATGCTCGACGCCTGCATCGCGATGTGCCAGGTCTGCATGGACGAGTGCATGGAGCACGCCGACCACAGCGAGGTCTGCAAGATGTGCGCTCAGGCCTGCAAGGCGTGCATGGACGCCTGCATGGCCATGAAGAACTCGATGATGGCGATGAGCTGAGCTCGTCGCCATCCGTCGTTCTCCGGCTCAGCCGCGGAGGACGTTGAACCGCGTGCCGCCGACGGCGAGCACGTCGTAGCGCTCGTGCAGCGCGACCGGGGTCCCCGGCGACGCATGCACCGCCGCGCCCGCGCCGTTCCACAGCGCGATCGGGTCGGCGCCGGTGAGCGTGCGCACGATGAGGAAGCCCGATCGCGGGTCGGATGCCTCGACGATCGCGTCGGCCCAGTCGGACGGGGTGGCAGCTGCCAGTCGCGCCTGGATGAGGTGGAGCGCGTGGCCCGGTGCGAACGAGCTGCAGGCATCGCCGTGGTCGCACATGCACGCCGCACGCTCGCGCACCTCGAGGGGCGGGATGTGGCGGTGCGGGGTGGACACGGTCGGCTCCTTCTGATCGAGTCCCGCCAGGCTAGGCCGGGCCCCCGCCGCACGGCATCCCGCGTGACACGCGACGAAACAAATGCGCGAGCGCATCCGGTCCGAATCCGGCTCTTCCGCGCGACGGGCGATCGGATAGGCTGGGCTGTCGAAGGAGGAGCACCGTGGAGGACGACCGCCGACCCGACCAGGGCGACATCCGCAGGGCTGCCGGGGCCGACGCGCACGAGTCCGATCGTGCGGCCGATACGACGCAGACGTTCGGACACGACTCCGACCTGTCGTTCGTGCCGTTCGGAAGCGAACTGGGCGAGGCCGAGCTCGAGGCCATCGACGCGCTGCCGTCGGGCGCCGCGCTGCTGCTCGTGCGCTCAGGGCCGACAGCCGGAGCCCGCTACCTGCTCGACACCGACGTGACGACGGTGGGGCGGCACCCCGAAGCCGACATCTTCTTCGACGACGTCACCGTGTCGCGTCGCCACGCCGAGATCACGCGCACCGGCACGACGTTCGAGCTGGTCGACCAGCGCTCGCTGAACGGCACGTACGTCAACGGCGAACGCGTCGACCGTGCCACGCTCTCCAACGGCGCCGAGGTCCGCGTCGGGAAGTTCCGTCTCAACTTCTTCGTCTCTCCCGCCGACCTGCAGCAGGCGGCGGACGCCTGATGCCGGCCGCATCCGCCCGCGAACGCTCGGCGTCCGCGGGTCTTCTGAGCATCGGCCAGGTGCTCGCGCGGCTGTCGCCCGAGTTCCCCTCGCTCACCTCCAGCAAGCTCCGATTCCTCGAGGTGCAGGGCATCGTGACGCCCACGCGCACGGAGTCGGGCTACCGCAAGTTCTCGCAGGCCGACCTCGAGCGGCTTCGGCTCGCACTGACGCTGCAGCGCGACCACTACCTGCCGCTGTCGGTCATCCGCGAGTATCTCGAGGACGTCGACGCCGGGCGGGACCCGGCCACTCCGACCGCGGTACCGCCGCCGTCGATCCTCCCGGCGCCGCGGCGATACCGACGCGACGAGCTCCTCGCCGCGTCGGGTGCCGCCCCGCAGCTGCTGAACGACGCCATCAGCACCGGGGTGCTCACCGGCGCCGAGAGCTACACCGAGCAGTCCGTCGCGCTGCTGCGCGCGCTCGTCGCGCTCGATCGCCACGGCATCGAGCCGCGACATGTCCGGGCGCTCCGCCAGAACGCCGAGCGCGACGTCGCGCTGGTCGAGTCGGCTCTCGCACCGCTGCTGCGGCGGACGGATGCCTCGTCCCGCGGCCGCGCCGGCGAGCTCGCGCCTGAGCTGGCCAAGCGCCTCGACGAGGTCCGCGCGATCTTCGTGCGATCCGCGCTGGACCGGCTCCTCTCCTGATCGGCCTGCGCCGGCTTCAACCGGTCGCTGAGCGGTTCCAAACCGTGTGCGGGGCGGCTCCAACGGGTTGCTCAGCTTGTCGAAGCACGCGACACGCCGGACGCCGAACCGCGGATGTCGTTGCCGCGAGGGGGAGGCTCATCTAGCGTGGAGGTATCCGATTGCGGAGGGGGGAAAAGTGACTGTTCGAGATGCGGCCGACAACGAGCCGTTCGTCGCCGAACTCCTCTTCACCGACGGTCTGCCGGCCATGGATGACGAGGTGGGCTACCGCGGTGCGGTCGCCGCCCGCGCCGCCGGCATCACCTACCGGCAGCTCGATTACTGGGCCCGCACCGAGCTCGTCGAGCCCACCGTGCGCGGCGCGAGCGGCTCGGGGTCTCAGCGCCTGTACGGCTTCCGCGACATCCTCGTGCTCAAGCTCGTCAAGCGACTGCTCGACACCGGCATCTCGTTGCAGCAGATCCGCACCGCGGTCGAGCAGCTCCGGGCCGCGGGTATCCGCGACCTCGCCGGCACCACGCTCATGAGCGACGGCGCGTCGGTGTACCTGTGCACGTCGAACGACGAGGTGATCGACCTCGTCAGCCGTGGCCAGGGCGTCTTCGGCATCGCCGTCGGCAAGGTGCTGCGCGAGGTCGAGTCCGAACTCGTCGAGTTCGAGGTCGAGAAACCCAGCGCGATGGACGAACTGGCTGCGCGTCGCGCGGCCCGCTCCGCCTGAGCCGTCCGCCCCGCTCGCTTCACACGGTCGCCGGGCGACGCTCTTCCGTCGCGCCGACCGTCGCGGCGAGCGCCTGCTCGAGATCCGCGATGAGGTCGGCGGGGTCCTCCAGGCCGATCGACAGCCGGACGAGCGCGGCGGACGGTTTCGCCTCCGACTCCACGGGGCGATGCGTCAGAGCCGCCGGGTGCTGGATCAGCGAGTCGACGCTGCCCAGCGACACGGCGTGCGTGAAGAGGCGCACCGAGGTCGTCAGGGCGCGGGCGGCGTCGTAGCCGCCGGCGAGCTCGATCGAGATCATCGCGCCCGGACCGGACTGCTGCGTGCCCACGAGACTCCGCGGGTCGCACTCGGCGAACCCGGGGAAGTGAACGTGCGCGATCCCAGCCTGCGTCGTGAGCCATTCGGCGACGGCGCACGCACCGGCCTGCTGCGCCCGCACGCGCACCGGCAGCGTGGCGAGCCCGCGGTGCAGGAGGTACGCGGCGAGAGGGTGCATGATGGCCCCGGTGATGGCGCGGGTGCGCCGGAGCGCGGCGGCCAGCCGGGCGTCGCACGCGACGACGCCGCCGACCACGTCTCCGTGGCCACCGAGGTACTTGGTGGCGCTGTGCAGCGACAGGGCGGCGCCGAGATCGAGTGGATGCTGGAGCACCGGAGTCGCGAACGTGTTGTCGACGAGCACGGGAACGTCGCCCGCGGCCGCGACGATCGCGCGGATGTCGACGAGTTCGAGCGTGGGGTTGGCGGGGGACTCGAGCACCACCAGTGCGGTGTCGTCGCGCAGCGCCGCCGCCACGCCGTCGGGGGAGCAGAACGTCGCCTCGACGCCCAGTTGGCCCGACGCGAGCAGGTGGTCGGTGCCGCCGTACAACGGTCGCACAGCCACCACGTGACGCTTGCCCGTCTCGTGCGCGATCGCCAGCAGCGTGGCGCTCATCGCGGCCATTCCCGACGAGAACGCGACGGCCTCCTCCGCATGCTCGAGGCGCGCGAGCGCCTCCTCGAAGCGGGCCACCGTGGGGTTCCACAGCCGCGCGTACACGTTCGAACCGCCCTCCAACGGGTGACCGCCGGTCGCGAGCACCTCGTACGACATGCCTCCGAGTTCGAGATCGGGGAGCGGATTCGTCGACGAGAGGTCGAGGGGGAGTGCGTGGACGCCCAGGGCCGCGAGGTCGTCGCGTCCGGCGTGCACGGCGATGCTGTCAGGATGCAGCGTCATCGATGCCATGAACGATATGTTCAGCGACGCAGCGACGAAAGGCAAGTCGTGTTCACCGGATCGCGCATTCGGCGAGCAATCTGATCATCCCGTGAGCAGACTGGTCAGTCCGTGACGACAGATGCCGCAGCATCCGTCGCTCATCGTCAGGCGCGCGTCTCGCCGGGCACAGGGATGCGGCCGGTGCGCATCACGCGGTCGAGGAGCGAGTCGAAGTCAGCCGCGAGCTCCTGCGCGGAGTCGCCGGGCCAGATGTGCAGCGGCTTCGCCGCGCCCTGCGCCTGCTGCAGCGATGTGCGCTCGGGCAGCTGCGGCGCGAGCACGAGTGGGCCGAACATGTCGCGGAGCTCCTTGATGCGGAACTGGTGCTCGATCGACTGCGGGCGCACGCGGTTCACGACGATGCCGAGCGGCTGCAGGCGCGGCGACAGGCCGCGGCGGATCTCCTCGATCGCGCGCAGCGCGCGGTCGGCGGCGGCGACCGAGAACAGGCCGGGCTCGGTCACCACGATCACGCGGTCGCTTGCGGCCCACGCGGTGCGCGTGAGGGCGTTCAGCGACGGCGCGCAGTCGATCAGCACCAGGTCGTAGTCGGCCTCGATCGTCGCGAGCGCCTCCTCCATCTTCCAGACGTCGCGCACGCTCGGGTGCGGTCCGTCGAAGTTGATGGCCGAGGGGCTGCCGATCATGACGTCGATCGTGCCGGGATGCACCTTCGCCCACCCGCTGGAGGTGATGGCCTGCCGGACCGTCTTCTCCTTCGGATTGGCGAGGACGTCGGCGACGTTCAGGCGGCCGGCGACCTGGATGTCCATGCCCGTCGACACATCGGACTGCGGGTCGAGGTCGACGACGAGCGTGCGGACACCGCGGGCGAAGGCCGCCGACGCGAGTCCGAGAGTCACGGTCGTCTTGCCGACCCCGCCCTTGAGCGAGCTGACGGATAGGACGTGCACAAGGCACCACGTTACCGTCCCCTAGGCTGAGAGCACACTCAGGCCCACCCGCACCGCCGCTCCGGAGGTCGAATGTTCCGCAAGATCCTGGTCGCCAACCGTGGTGAGATCGCGATCCGCGCCTTCCGCGCGGCGTACGAGCTCGGTGCTCGAACCGTGGCCGTCTTCCCGTTCGAAGATCGCGGGTCGCTGCACCGGCAGAAGGCGGACGAGTCCTACGAGATCGGCGAGAAGGGCCACCCGGTCCGCGCGTACCTCGATGTCGACGAGATCATCCGCGTAGCGCTCTCGTCGGGAGCCGATGCGATCTACCCGGGCTACGGATTCCTCTCGGAGAACCCCGAACTGGCCGAGAAGGCCGCGGCGAACGGCATCGCGTTCATCGGGCCTCCCGCTCGCGTGCTCGAGATGGCGGGCAACAAGGTCACCGCAAAGCAGCACGCGACCGCCGCCGGCGTTCCGGTGCTGCGCTCGACCGAGGCGTCCGACGACGTCGACGCGCTCGTCGCGCAGGCGGACGACATCGGATTCCCGATCTTCGTGAAGGCCGTCGCCGGCGGCGGCGGACGGGGGATGCGGCGCGTCGAGCGGCCTGAAGAGCTGCCGCCCGCCCTCGCCGAGGCGATGCGCGAGGCGGGAAGCGCCTTCGGCGACGCACGCGTGTTCCTCGAGCAGGCCGTGCAGCGGCCGCGCCACATCGAGGTGCAGGTACTGGCCGACAAGACCGGCGAGACCGTCCACCTCTTCGAGCGGGACTGCTCGGTGCAGCGCCGCCACCAGAAGGTGATCGAGATCGCCCCCGCGCCGAATCTCGACCCTGCCGTCCGCGATGCGCTGCACGGCTACGCCGTCGCGTTCGCGCGCTCCATCGGCTACGAGAACGCCGGCACCGTCGAGTTCCTCCTCGAAACGGCGGGGCCGCGAGCGGGCGAGGTCGTCTTCATCGAGATGAACCCGCGCATCCAGGTCGAGCACACGGTGACGGAGGAGGTCACCGACGTCGATCTCGTGCAGTCGCAGATGCTCATCGCGTCCGGGCGGACGCTTGCCGACCTCGGCCTCACCCAGGACCGCATCCAGCTGCGCGGAGCCGCCCTGCAGTGCCGTCTCACCACCGAGGACCCGTCGCAGGGCTTCCGTCCCGACACCGGCCGCATCACGACGTACCGGTCGCCCGGCGGCGCGGGCATCCGGCTCGACGGCGGCACCACGGCCGCGGGATCGCAGATCAGTCCCCACTTCGACTCGATGCTCGCGAAGCTCACGTGCCGGGGGCGCGACTTCCCGGCCGCCGTGGCCCGCGCCCGCCGCGCTCTCGCGGAGTTCCGCATCCGCGGCGTCGCGACGAACATCCCGTTCCTGCGCGCCGTGCTCGACGACCCCGCGTTCGTCGCAGGTGACGTGAGCACGTCGTTCATCGAAGAGCGGCCGGCGCTGCTGACGAGCAACCCCTCGCGCGACCGTGCGACGAAGCTGCTCAACTGGCTGGGCGACGTCACCGTCAACCGGCCCTACGGCGAGAAGCCGCTGTCGGTCTCACCCGGAAGCAAGCTTCCCGACATCGACCTCGCCGCCGAGCCGCCGGCCGGCACCCTCGCGCGGCTGCGGGAGCTCGGCCCGGAGGGGTTCGCCCGGGCGCTGCGCGAGCAGACGGGACTGGCGGTCACCGAGACCACCTTCCGTGACGCGCACCAGTCGCTCCTCGCGACGCGCGTGCGAACGCGCGACCTCGTGCGCGTCGGGCCGCACGTGTCGCGCATGACTCCGCAGCTGCTGTCGGTCGAGGCCTGGGGTGGCGCGACCTACGACGTCGCGCTGCGGTTCCTCGCCGAAGACCCGTGGGAGCGCCTCGAGGCGCTGCGTGCGGCGATGCCGAACATCCCGATCCAGATGCTGCTGCGGGGGCGGAACACCGTCGGCTACACGCCCCGCCCGGTCGAGGTCACCGACGCGTTCGTGCGCGAGGCCGCCTCCACCGGAGTCGACATCTTCCGCATCTTCGACGCGCTCAACGACGTGTCGCAGATGCGCCCCGCGATCGACGCGGTGCGCTCCACGGGCACGGCGATCGCCGAGGTGGCGCTGTGCTACACCTCCGACCTGCTCGACCCGTCCGAGAAGCTGTACACGCTCGACTACTACCTGCGGCTCGCCGAGCAGATCGTCGAGTCGGGCGCGCACATCCTCGCGATCAAGGACATGGCGGGCCTGGTGCGCCCGGCGGCGGCCGCGAAGCTCGTCACGGCGCTGCGCGAGAACTTCGACCTGCCGGTGCACCTCCACACCCACGACACCGCGGGCGGGCAGCTGGCGACGCTCCTGGCGGCGAGCGCCGCGGGCGTGGACGCGGTGGATGCCGCGGCCGCGCCGATGTCGGGAACCACGAGCCAGCCCTCGCTCTCGGCGCTGGTCGCCGCGCTCGCGCACACGGACCGCGACACCGGCCTGGATCTGCAGGCCGTCGCCGACCTCGAGCCTTACTGGGAAGCGGTGCGACACCTGTACCGGCCGTTCGAATCAGGGCTGCCCTCGCCGACGGGCCGCGTCTACCACCACGAGATCCCGGGCGGGCAGCTGTCGAACCTCCGGCAGCAGGCGATCGCCCTCGGCCTGGCCGACGACTTCGAGCTCATCGAGGACATGTACGCCGCGGCGGACCGCATCCTCGGCCGTATCCCCAAGGTGACCCCGTCGTCGAAAGTCGTGGGCGACCTCGCGCTGGCGCTCGTCGCGGTGCGAGCCGACCCTGCCGACTTCGAGCAGAACCCGCAGAACTACGACATCCCGGACTCCGTCGTCGGCTTCATGGCCGGGGAACTGGGCGATCTTCCCGGTGGGTGGCCTGAGCCGTTCCGCACCAAGGTGCTCGAAGGGCGCTCGGTCTCGATCGACGTGCCGCCGCTCACCGATGAGGAGCGCGCGGGCCTCGCCGGCGACGCCGCCGAGCGCCGCCGCGCGCTGAACCGGCTGCTGTTCCCCGCGCCGGCGCGCGAGTTCGAGAAGAACCGCGAGACCTACGGCGACCTGTCGGCGCTCGGCACGCCGGACTACCTGTACGGGCTCAAGCCCGGCGAGGAGCACATCGCCGAGATCGATCCGGGCGTGCAGCTGTACGTGGGTCTCGAAGCGATCGGCGAGGCCGACGACAAGGGCATCCGCACGGTCATGACGACCCTCAACGGGCAGCTGCGGCCGGTGTTCGTCCGCGATCGCAGCATCAAGGTCGAGACACGCCAGGTCGAGAAGGCCGACACGTCGAAGCCGGGTCAGGTCGCCGCGCCGTTCTCGGGGGTCGTGACCCTCAAGGCGCGCGTCGGCGACGCCGTGACGGCGGGGCAGCCGATCGCCTCCATCGAGGCGATGAAGATGGAGGCGGCCATCACCGCCCCCGTCGAGGGGGTCGTCGAGAGACTCGCGATCGCCGAGACGGCGCAGGTCGACGCCGGCGACCTTTTGGTCGTCATCCGTCCGGCCCAGTAGCCTGGAGGGCGGCATCCGCCCGAAAACGCCGCCCGTCCCCTGGAGAAGTACGCAGTGACGCCCGATCGCCCCGACCACACACCCGACGAGCCTGAGAACGGCGTGCTCTCCGACACCGGAAGCCTCGACACGACCGGTCTCGGAATCCTCGGCGGTGGGACGGCGCAGGTGAACGTCGAACTGCCGAGCGAGTCCGAGGACGACCTCGCCGACGATGACGTCATCGGCGACGAGGTGCCGTTCGTGGTGGAGATCCCGGCCGATGCCGATCTTCCGGTCACGATGACGCTCGCGACCGAGCCTTCGGCCGACACCGCCGAAGCAGAGATCGTCGCCGAGCCGGAGGAGTGGACCGTCGAGGCCGACGGCTTCGCCGCCGCGCCCGTCACCGACGACATCGCCGACGCCGACGAGGTCTTCGAAGAGGTCGAGACCGTCGCAGCCACCACGGCCGGGCAGCACGAAGCCGCGGCATCCGTCGACGACGTCGCACCCGACGCGGTCGACGCGGCCGTCGCGGAGTTCGAGAACGCCGAGTTCGAGAACGCCGAGTTCGACCCTGCCGCATACGCGGACGCCGAGTTCGAGGATGTCTCGTTCGATGACGTCGCGATCAGCGACGTCGCCGCGCATGATGAGACCGCGGAGGAACCCATGACTGCACGCACGCCGTCCGACTCCGACGCGCCGACCGGCGCGCCGGCGTCCTCGCCGGAGCCGAAGACCGCGTCCGCCGAGACCGGCCCGGTGCCCGCCTCTCGGCGAGAGGCGCACCACACCGGGTCGGTGCCGACGACCGGCCGCACCCCCGATCGGGCCGTCGAGCGCGCCTTCCCGACCGCGAGCGTGTCGCTCACGTCGAAGCGGCTCGGCGAGTTCGAGGCCGACCGCGAGACAGCCGACCTGCTCACCGCGGACCGGCTGCTCGACCCGCACCAGGTGGTGCGGTCCGAGCCCGAAGGTGCGTGGCAGCACTTCGTGTACTCCATCTCGGGGCGGCGCATCAACCTCGGCGACAGCAAGCGCGCCCGCGCCCGCAAGGAGCTCGACCGCCGCATCGCGGCGCCGCTCTCGGGCGGCGCCCGCTTCGTGCCGGTGCTCTCGCGCAAGGGCGGCGTCGGCAAGACGACGGTGACGACGCTGCTCGGCATGGCCCTCGCCGACGCCCGCGACGACCGCGTCATCGCCGTCGACGCCAACCCCGACCGCGGCACGCTCGCCGAGCGCATCTCCCGCGAGAGCGGCAAGACCGTGCGCGACCTCGTGCGCGTGAGCGGCGACGTCGTCGGCTTCAACGACCTGTCGAACATCGTGGCCCGCGACGAGACGCGGCTCGACGTCGTCGCGTCCGATTCCGACCCGCGCGTGTCCGAGGCCTTCAACGACGCCGACTACCGCAATGTCGCCGCCCTCGCAGCGCACTACTACTCGCTCGTGCTCACCGACACCGGCACCGGCATCGTCCACTCGGTGATGAGTGCGACGCTCGATCTCGCAGACCAGCTCGTGATCGTCGCGGGCCTCAGCGTCGACGAGGCGCGACTCGCGTCCGAGACGCTCACGTGGCTCGAGACCAACGGCTACTCCGAGAAGGTGCGCGGTGCTGTCGTCGTGCTCAACAACGCACGTCCTGGTCAGCCGCTCGTGCAGCTCGACGAGCTCGAGGCCCACTTCCGCACGCGCGTGCGCAAGGTCGTCCGAGTTCCCTACGACGCGCACATCGCGGCCGGCAGCGGCATCGTCTTCAGGGATCTCCAGCCCGAGACGCGGCTCGCCGCCCGAGAGCTCGCCGCGGCGGTCGTCGAAGGCCTTCGCTCGCACGCGACCGCGGCCTGAGGGATCCGATGGCAGTCCGTCCCATCCGCCTCTTCGGTGACCCCGTCCTGAAGTCCGTCAGCGCCCCGATCGAAGGCATCGACGACGGCGTGCGCGCCCTGGTGCGCGACCTCCTCGATACCGTCGAGCTGCCCGGCCGCGCCGGCGTCGCGGCGCCGCAGATCGGCGTGGGCCTGCGCGCGTTCAGCTACAACGTCGACGGCGACATCGGCTACGTGCTGAATCCCGTGCTCGTCGAGGTCTCGGGTGAGCCGGAGGCCATCGGCGAAGGATGCCTCTCGGTCCCCGGCCTCTGGCACGACGCCGTGCGGTATCCCTGGGCCAAGGTCGTCGGCATCGACCTCGACGGCAACGAGCTCGTGCTGGAAGGGGAGGGCCTTCTCGCCCAGGCGCTGCAGCACGAGACGGACCATCTCGACGGCAAGCTCTACCTCGAGCGACTCACCCCCGAGGAGCGACGCGTGGCGATGCGCGAGATCCGGGAGTCGGACTGGTTCTGACGAGCGTGCAGACACAATGAAGAGAGCGGATGCCGGGAAGCCCGGCATCCGCTCTCTTCATGTCTGCGTGAGTCAGCTGAGCGAGACGTTCGTCGTGTTCACCGGCACCGCGTAGATCTCGTCGACATCGCCCGCGAAGTCGGCGAGGATCACGTTGCGCTTGATGCTCATCTTCGGGGTGAGGTGTCCGCTCGCCTCGGTCCACTCGGTGGGGAGGATCGTGAACTTGCGGATCGACTCCGCTCGCGACACGTGCTTGTTGGCCTCGTCGATCGCGCGCTGCACCTCGGCGCGCACGGCCTCGTTCTTCGCGGCGTCGACGAGGGTCATGTCGGCGGGCAGCCCGTTGTTCGACAGCCACGTCGGGAGCATCTCGGGGTCGAGGGTGATCAGGGCCGAGATGAACGGCTTCTGATCGCCGACGACGACCACCTGCCCGACGATCGGGTTGGCGCGGATCGGGTCCTCGAGTGCGGCCGGGGCGACGTTCTTGCCGCCGGCGGTGACGATGATCTCCTTCTTGCGGCCGGTGATCGTGAGGAAGCCCTCGTCGTCCACCGAGCCCAGATCGCCGGTCTTGAACCAGTCGCCGTCGAACGCCGCGGCGGTCGCCTCGGCGTTGCGCCAGTACTCCTTGAAGACGTTGATACCACGCACCTCGATCTCGCCGTCGTCGGCCAGACGGATGCCGACGCCCGGGAGCACCGGGCCGACCGTGCCGATCTTGGACTTGTTGGCGAGGTTCACGGTTGCAGGCGCCGTCGTCTCGGTCAGGCCGTAGCCCTCGAGGATCGTGACGCCCAGACTGTGGAAGAAGTGCCCGAGACGCGGCCCGAGCGGCGCTGAGCCCGACACCGCGTACACGACGTTGCCGCCCATCGCGGTGCGCAGCTTGCTGTAGACGAGCTTGTCGAACAGCGCGAACTTGATCTTCGTGCCGAACGGCACCTTCTTGCCGTCCTGCAGCATTCGCGAGTGCTCGATGGCCGTGTGCGCGGCGGCGCGGAAGATCTTGCCCTTGCCGCCGGCCTCGGCCTTCTGCTCGGCCGAGTTGTACACCTTCTCGAACACGCGCGGCACGGCGAGCAGGAACGTGGGCTTGAACGAGCCGAGCGCCGGGAGGAGCTGCTTGGTGTCGGGCTGGTGGCCCGTCTTGACACCGGCGTGGATGTTCAGGATCGAGATGAAGCGCGCGAAGACGTGCGCGGTCGTGATGAACAGCAGCGTCGACGCGCCCGGGGTCTCGACGACCTCGTGGAGCGCCTTGGCGGAGTTGCGAGACAGCTCGACGAAGTTGCTGTGCGTGAGGACGCAGCCCTTGGGCCGCCCGGTCGAGCCCGACGTGTAGATGAGCGTGGCGATGTCTGCACCGTTGGCAAGGTTGCGGCGCCGCTCGATCTCGTCGTCCGAGACGCTCGCTCCCTCGGCGACCAGCTTGTCGAGGTCGCCCGCGTGCATCTCCCATGCCGAACGGATGAGCGGCAGCTCGCCGCGCACCTCGGCCACCCGCGCGGAGTGGTCGGAGGACTCGGTGATGACGGCGATGGCACCCGAGTCCGAGAGGTTCCACGAGATCTGCGCGGCCGAGCTGGTCTCGTAGATCGGGACCATGACGGCGCCGGCGTAGAACAGCGCGAAGTCGACCAGCGTCCAGTCGTACGTCGTGCGCGCGATGAAGCCCACCTTGTCGCCTGGCTCGATGCCGGCGGCCGCGAACCCCTTCGCGAGGGCGACCACCTGCTTCTGGAACTCGGCGGCGGTGATGTCGCGCCAGCCCTCCCCATCGGGCACCGAGAACAGGGCGAGCGAAGGCGTCGCCTTGACGCGCTCGACCAGGAGGTCGGTGATGTTTGCCTGCGGATCGGCGGGGACGATCGCGGGGACTTCGAATTGGACCACGGCAGCTCCTTCGGTACCGGACGACTTTCAATCTCGGGTGGATCTCATACGAGTCTAATCCGCTGTCATGCGACGGCCAGGGCCACTGTGGAGGAGCGCCTCCTGGATAGACTTCAAGGCGCTGTCGCGCCCGCGGCCGCAGGAGAGGGAACGCAGTGCTCAAGGTCGGCATCGACATCGGCGGGACGAAGATCGCGGGAGGAGTGGTCGACTCCGAGGGACACATCGTCGAGAAGGTCCGCGTCGACACGCCGACCGACACCGGCGCCCTCGCCGACGCCGTGATCGACATGGCCCGCCACTTCCGCGCGACCCACGATGTCGCGGCCGTCGGCGTCGCCGCGGCGGGGTTCATCGACCGCGACCGTGCCACGGTCATCCACGCCCCGAACATCGCGTGGCGGAACGAGCCGCTCAAGGCGCGGCTCGAAGCCGGCATCGGCCTGCCGGTCGCGATCGAGAACGACGCGAACGCCGCAGGCTGGGCCGAGTACCGCTTCGGCGCCGGGCGCGGCGTCGGACACATGGTCATGCTCACGATGGGAACAGGCGTCGGCGGGGCCATCGTCCTCGACGGCGAGCTTTTCCGCGGCGGGCACGGCATCGCCGCGGAGCTCGGGCACATGCGCTTCATCCGAGGCGGGCTGCTGTGCGGGTGCGGGCAGAGCGGATGCCTCGAGCAGTACGCCTCGGGTCGCGCACTGCAGCGGGAGGCCAACGACATCGCCGACGCGGGCGGAATCGGCGCGGCGCTCGCGCAGCTGCGCGCCGAGACCGGCACGATCTCGGGCCCCGCCGTCTCGCGGCTGGTCCTCGCCGGCGACCCCGGCGCGACCGAGGCGCTGCGCCGCGTCGCCACTGCGCTCGGCGAGGCGTGCGGTGGATTCCAGGCCGTGCTCGATCCCGAGCTGTTCGTAATCGGCGGGGGAGTCGCGCAGCTCGGCGAAGACCTCCTCGGGCCGGTTCGCCTCGCCTATGAGACCTCCCTACCCGGCTACGGCGACCGTCCCGTCGCGAAGTTCGCGATCGCGCAGCTCGTCAACGACGCGGGCCTCATCGGGGCGGCCGATCTGGCCGCCGCGGAGGGATAGCGCGATGTTCTACTGGCTGATGAAGTACGTGGTGATCGGTCCGATCGTCAAGGCGATCTGGCGCCCGTGGATCGTCGGCCGTCGCAACATCCCCGCGGAAGGCGCCGCGATCCTCGCCAGCAACCACCTGTCGTTCGTCGACTCGATCTTCCTGCCGCTCATGATCGACCGGCCCGTGGCGTTCCTCGCCAAGAGCGACTACTTCACGGGCAAGGGCCTCAAGGGCTGGGCGACGCGCATGTTCTTCAAAGCCACGGGCCAGATCCCCATCGACCGATCCGGCGGCAAGGCGTCCGAGGCATCCCTCAATACCGGTCTTCAGGTGCTCGGACGCGGCGACCTGCTCGGCATCTACCCGGAGGGCACGCGCAGCCCCGACGGCAAGCTGTACCGGGGACGCACCGGCATCGCCCGCATGGCGCTGGAGGCGCACGTGCCCGTCGTGCCGGTGGTGATGGTCGACACCGACACGATGATGCCGATCGGGACGCGCGTGCCGCGCATCGTGCGCGTCGGGGTGGTCATCGGCGAGCCGCTCGACTTCTCGCGCTTCGAGGGCATGGAGGGCGACCGCTACATCCTCCGATCGGTCACCGACGAGATCATGGTCGCACTCCAGCGACTGGGGGAGCAGGAGTACGAGGACGTCTACGCGTCCACCGTGAAGGACCGCCTCAAGACGAAGAATCGCTGACCCCGGGGCGAACAGCCCGTCATGCGGCGCCGGGCGTCATCCGCCCGCGGCTAGAATCGTGGGATGCTTCAGCAGCTCGACGCGCTCGACCACTGGCGGACCCTGCCCATCAAGCAGCAGCCGCAGTGGCCCGACGCCGACGCGGTGGCGGCGGTGTCGGCGGAGATCGCGACGCTGCCCCCGCTGGTCTTCGCCGGCGAGGTCGACAACCTCCGCGACCGCCTCGCGCGCGCGGCATCGGGCAACGCGTTCCTGCTGCAGGGCGGCGACTGCGCCGAGACGTTCGCGGGTGCGACGGCCGAGCAGATCCGCAACCGCATCAAGACGGTGCTCCAGATGGCGGTCGTGCTGACCTACGGCGCGTCGATGCCGGTCGTGAAGATGGGGCGCATGGCGGGTCAGTTCGCCAAGCCCCGCTCGAGCGACACCGAGACCCGCGGCGACGTCACGCTCCCCGCCTACCGCGGAGACATCGTCAACGGCTACGACTTCACCGAGGGCTCGCGCCAGGCCGACCCGCAGCGGCTTCTGAAGGGCTACCACACCGCCGCCTCGACGATCAATCTCATCCGGGCGTTCACGCAGGGCGGCTTCGCCGACCTCCGCGAGGTGCACTCGTGGAACAAGGGCTTCGCGCAGAATCCCGCGAACCAGGCATACGAGCGCATGGCGGGCGAGATCGACCGTGCGATCCGCTTCATGGAAGCCGCCGGCGCCGACTTCGACGAGCTGAAGCGCGTCGAGTTCTACACCGGCCACGAGGGCCTGCTCATGGACTACGAGCGGCCGATGACGCGCATCGACTCCCGCACGAACACGCCCTACAACACGTCGGCGCACTTCCTGTGGATCGGTGAGCGCACGCGCGAGCTCGACGGCGCGCATGTCGACTACTTCTCGAAGATCCGCAACCCCATCGGCGTGAAGCTCGGTCCCACCACGGCGCCCGAGACGGCTCTGGCGCTCATCGACAAGCTCGACCCGAACCGCGAGCCGGGGCGCCTCACGTTCATCACGCGCATGGGCGCGGGCAAGATCCGCGAGGCCCTGCCGCCGCTTCTGGAGGCCGTGCGCGACTCGGGCGCCACGCCGCTGTGGGTCACCGACCCGATGCACGGCAACGGCATCACCACGCCCACGGGCTACAAGACGCGTCGCTTCGACGACGTCGTCGACGAGGTCCGCGGCTTCTTCGAGGCCCACCGCGCGGTGGGCACGTTCCCCGGAGGCATCCACGTCGAGCTCACCGGCGACGACGTCACCGAGTGCCTCGGCGGGTCCGAGCAGATCGACGAGGCCACCCTCGCGACGCGCTACGAGTCGCTGTGCGACCCGCGCCTGAACCACATGCAGTCGCTCGAACTGGCGTTCCTCGTGGCCGAGGAGCTCGAGAAGCGCTGACCCCGCGAGCCTGACGCGGCGCGGGCCCCGGATGCCTCTTGCCGAGGCATCCGTCGTCTTCGTCCTTTCAGCGCGCCCGAGCCGCGCCGCGCGCCAGCTGCTACTTCGCGAGACTTCACGTTTGTCATCGAATGGCCGCGGATCGATGACAGAGGTGAAGTCTCGCGTATTCCCAAGTCGGGCTGTGGAGAACATTGAGGCCGCGTTTCGCTATGACGCGATGATCGGGGGATGCCGGAACCCTCTCCGCTGCCGTATCCGTTGTCGCTCGGTCCGTTCCGCTACTCCGAGGCCGCCCGTGCCGGAGTGCCTCGCAGCCGCCTGCGCGCAGCGGACCTCGACCGCCCTCATCGTGGCCTCTACGTCCCATCGCTCAGAGAAGCGGATGTCGTCGCCCGATGCGAACAGCTCGTTCCTCTTCTCGGTGAGCATACCTGGTTCAGCCATCTCACCGCCGCGCGACTCTGGGGCATGCCCCTCCCGTTTCCCTGGACGCGGGCCGAGGCCCTCCACGTCATGACGCTCGCTTCGCGTCCGCCGATGCGGCGCAGGGACGTCGTGGGATGGGAGACGAACGAAAGCGGGATGCCTCGCACGATGCTCGGCCTCATCCCCGTCGTCGGTCCTGGCGAGGTGTGGGCCCAGCTCGCCGTCCCCGGATCGACCGGTCGCGACCCCGTGACTCGAGCGAGACGCCGGCTCACGCGAGACTGGCTCGTCGCGGTCGGCGACTTTCTGCTGACCGGCCCCAAGCGCGAGGGGCGTCGGCGCCCGCTCTGCTCGCGCGACGACCTTGCCGAAGCGCTGAGCAGGCGGCGGGGGAAGCGGGGCGTGGTCGATCTCGCGGCGGCATTCGACCTGGTCCGTACCCCGGTCCATTCACCGAAGGAGACGCATCTGCGGTTGGGACTCGTCGCGTGCGGCTTACCGGAGCCCGACGTACAGGTCCCCGTGATGACGGCCTCGGGGCTGCGGCACGCCGACCTGGGCTATCCCGATACTCGACTGCTCATCGAGTACCTCGGGGATCATCACCGGACCGATCGCGAGCAATGGCTGGAGGACCTCACGCGGCGTCAGCTGTTCGAAGACGCCGGATACCGCGTCATCGAGGTGGGCGCGGCCGACCTCGATCCCGACTGTCGTGCGCTGGCCGCGCGCATCCGCCGCGCCCTGAGCGGGCGTTCGTTCTCGCCGCCCGCATGAGCGCGAGACTTCACTTTCGTCATCGCAGGCGGCGCGATCACTGACAGAAATGAAGTCTCGGCCGGCGAAGGCGACGGATGCCGGGGGCCGAGGCATCCGTGACGGTTCTCAGCCCGCGGCGGTCACGCGCACTTCAGTGCCGCGCCGGTGGGTGGTTCCCGCCTCGGGGTCGGTGGATGCCACGGTGAACAGTCCCCACACGAACTGCGGCACGACGGTGGTGGGCTTGAAGCCCGCTTCCTCGAGCTCGGCCATCGCGTCGGCCAGGTTGTCGCCGACGACGTCCGGGACCTCGATCGGAGGGGGACCCAGCGAGACGACGAGTGTCGTGCTGTCGCCCTTGCGCCACCAGCCGTCGCCCTCGCGTGCGGTCATCGTGATGACGGAGCCCTCGGCGATGTCGTCGCTGTACTCCTCGGTCTGTCCGGCGACGGTGATGCCGGCATCCGCGAGGATCTGCGTCGCCTCGTCGACGGGCTCGCCGACGACGCTCGGGAGCGGTCCGAGCGAGACGCCGAGCGTCGCCGCGTCACCCTGGTGGACCGTGCAGCCCTCGCCGCATTCGATGTTGTCACCGCCCGCGGCCGGATGGATGGCGACGTAGACGACAGTGCCGGCGGGACCGTCGGTGTAGTACGTCTCGCTCTCGCCCGCCGTGACGTGCTGGGCGGTCAGCTGGGCGCGGACCTCGTCCTCGGTCAGTCCGTTGAGCTTCGCGAAGGTCGCCTCGGCCGGGCCGAGCGAGACCACCACGGTGACCTCGCTGTCGCGCTCGACCCGGATGCCCGGCGACGGGTCGGTGCTGATGACGTGACCGACAGGCACATCGAGGCTGTTCTCGTCCTGCCGCACCGCGACGAGGGTGTCCTGCTCGAGCTCGGCCGCCGCCTCCTCGAAGGTCATGCCCGACACGTCCGCGACGGGCACCATCGAGCCCGGACCCGAGCCGAACCACCAGCCGAGGCCCGCCGCGAGCGCGGCCAGCAGGATCACGACGGCGATGAGCCACCCGCCCTTCGCCCGGCGCCGTTGCACGGCGCGCCGCAGGCGAGTGGCGTTGTCGACCTCCTCGAGACCGGAGGTCGGGCCGGTCGCGGTCGAGGGCAGCACGGCGGTCAACTCGCCCGTGCCGGCCGCCTCGTCGCGGACGACGCTGATCGGACCGGTGCGGGTGACGACCGGGGTCACCCCGAGCTCGCGCTCGATCTCGCGCAGGCGCTGGAGCATCTCGCGAGCGTCGGTGGGACGGTCGTCGGGCGCTCGCTCGGTCGCCCACAGCACCAGCTCGTCGAGCGGCTCGGGCACGCCGGGGTTCTTCACGCTCGGACGCGGCACCGAGTCCGTCGCGTGCTGGAAGGCGATCTGCATGGGCTGCTCGCCCTTGTAGGGCTGCTCGCCGGTGAGCATCTCGTACAGCATGATGCCGAGCGCGTAGATGTCGCTGCGGGCGTCGGCGGTGCCGCGCGTGACCAGCTCGGGGGCGAGGTACGCGATCGTGCCGAGAAGCTGCGCGCCGGACGCGGTGTTGGCCGTCGTCGCGCGGGCGAGGCCGAAATCGCCGATCTTGATGCGGCCGTCCTCGGCGAGCAGGACGTTCTCGGGCTTGACGTCGCGGTGCACGATGCCGGCCTTGTGCGCGGCGGCGAGCCCCGACAGCACGGCGTCGAGGATCGAGATGGCCTGCGACACCGTGAGGCGTCGCTGCTCTCGGAGGAGCTCGCGCAGCGTGATGCCGGGCAGGTACTCCATCACCAGGTAGGCCATCTCGCCGTCCTGGCCCTGGTCGAAGACATTCACGACGTTGGGATCGGCCAGGCGCGCCGCTGCCCGCGCCTCCTGGATGAACCGGCTCTGGAACACCGTGTCGTCGCTCAGGTGCCCGTGCATGACCTTCAGCGCGACCCGGCGCTCGAGGCGCAGATCGGTCGCGACGTACACCGTGGCCATGCCGCCGCGGGCGATGCGAGCACGCACGCGGTATCGACCGTCGACGAGACGGCCGATCAGCGGGTCCGTCTGCTGACTCGTGCTCACGCTGAGAGTCTACGGACGTGGACCTGCGAGCCCGCGGAGCGGCTCACCCTGCGACCGTTCCGTTACCGGCCGGTGACCCGCGTCAGCCGAGCGCGGCGAGCCACGCGTGGGCGGGCGCCTCCCACTGCGCGTAACGCTCAGGGTAGGCCGAGATCTGCACGGCCTGCGCGGCGCCGGCGAACGACAGCGACTCCCAGCCGGGGATGTCGAGCAGTCCGCGCGTGCGCGACCCGTTGGGATCCGACGGCCCGCCGTAGAACGCCCGGATCGAGCGGGCGGCGTCGCGCACCTCCGCCTCGGTGCCCCAGCCGGTGCTCGGGCGCTGCTGGAACAGGCCGAGCGAGTCCCGGTCGCCCCAGTCGAGGTTGCGGATCCACGACTCCTGCATCGCGGTGCCGAGGGCGATCGCGATGCCGCGGTCGGGCACACCGAGCTCGCGGCCGATCTGCACGATCAGACGGGCGTTCGCGGCCTGCTCCGCGTCGAGCCCCGGAACGGCGGGGGCGGATGCCGCGACCGCCGCGAGCGGGATGGCGATGGTCTGCCCGGGGTAGATGATCGACGCCCGCGTCAACCCGTTCGCGGCGAGCACTGCGTCGGTGCTGACGCCGTGGCGCTGTGCGATCGCGCTGATCGTGTCGCCCGCGACGATCGTGTAGCTGCCGCCCACCGAGGGCGCCGGCGCCGGCGCGGGGGAAGGTGTCGGCGCGGCGGCCGCAGCCGTGCCGGGGAAAGCGATGGTCTGCCCGGGGTAGATGATCGACGATCGGCTCAGTCCGTTGGCTGCGAGCACGGCGTCGGTCGTCACGCCGTGGCGCTGCGCGATCCCACTGATCGTGTCGCCGCGCTGCACGGTGTACGAGCCGGCGGAGGGCGCAGGGGCGGGTGTCGCCGGGGCGGCGGCCGGGCCGGCGAGCGTCAGCACCTGACCCGGATAGATCACCGAGCGCCACCCCAGGCCGTTGAGCGCCAGGACGTCGGCGGTGCGGAGTCCAAAGCGGCCCGCGATCGCGCTGACGGTGTCTCCCGGCTGCACGGTGTAGGTGGCCGGTGCGGGGGACTGGCCCCTGCGGAGGGGTGCTGCCGCGGCGGGCGCCTCCCGCGTGACAGGGGCGGATGCCGCGATCTTCGTGCTGCGCAGCGCCGGGGCTCCGCTGTCGCGAGCGTGGGCGTCGGACTGCTCGGCGTGCGCCGGCGCCGCGGACAGCGTGAGGGCGATCGAGCCGACGACGGCGACCGGGATCCCGGTCAGGGCGGCGCGGGATCGGGCCTTGCGATGGGTATGGCGGACTGGTCGCACGAGTTTCCCCCCTCAGTCGACTCCAAAAACCGTGTCACGGATGTCAATTGGTGTCAACGGGTGGTATGCAGTGGTGCTCAAGTGACTGATGTGACGAAGGATGCCTCGTCTCGCTGCGCGGCGCCCAGGCGCCCACGCCTGCACCGATCTGGAATAGTTGCTGTCGTGACGACTGACGACGCCTCGCTCATCGAGACCGACTGGCTCACCCTGCCCGAGCTCGTGGAGGTCCTCGGCGAGCCCCTCGGCCGCGTCCGCCGCCTGCTGGACGACCTTCATCTCGTCGGCTCACGGCGGGACGGCACCCTCAAGGTACCCGCCGTCTTCATCGTCGACGGCGAGCCGCTCTCGTCGCTGCGGGGCACCGTGTTCGCCCTGCACGACGCGGGCTTCACGGACGACGAGGCGATCGACTGGCTGCTGGCGCCGGAGGACACGATCGGCGTCGCGCCGATCGAAGCGCTCCGCGCCGGCCGCAAGAGCGAAGTCCGCCGCGTCGCCCGCACGCTCGCCTGAGCCGGGGGCATCACCCGCGGCCCGCGTCAGGTTGTGCGGATAGTCGCCGCGCGCGCGAGGTCGCGCAGCTCGCTCACGGCGGCATTGCCGAGGCGCGCGCCCGAGAGCGCCCGATCCGCCGTGCGCACGTAGCCGGCGATCAGTTCCTCGACGCGCTCCAGCGCGCCCGAGTCGACGATCGTGCGCTGCAGCGACGCGATCTGCTCGTCGTCCAGCGACGGGTCGCCGACCAGCTCGTCCACGATGCGACGCGCCGACGCGGGCAGCGCTTCGCGCGTGTACGCGATGAGGACGGTGCGCTTGCCCTCGCGCAGGTCGTCGCCGGCGGGCTTGCCGGTCTTGCCCGCGTCGCCGAACACCCCGAGCACGTCGTCGCGCAGCTGGAACGCCATGCCGAGCGGGTGCCCGAACGACTCGAGCGCCGCCGACTGCGCGGCATCCGCCCCCGCCACCGCCGCCCCGATCGTGAGGGGCTGCTGGATGCTGTAGCGCGCCGACTTGTACGATGCCACGCGCAGCGCCCGCTCGGCATGACGATCGTCGGGCTCCGACGCGTACGCCGATTCCTCGGCGACGTCGAGGAACTGCCCGAGCGTCACCTCGCGGCGCATCGCGGCGTACTGCGCGCGCGCCGCGGCCGCGCGCTCGGGCGCCAGATCGGTCAGCCCCTCCTCGAGCAGATCGTCGCTCCACGCGACGAGCAGATCGCCGAGGAGGATCGCGCTCGACCGTCCGAACGCCGCAGGATCGCCGAGCCAGCCCGCGTCGCGGTGCGCCGCCTCGAGGGCGCGATGCGCCGACGGGCGGCCGCGTCGCGTGTCGGAGTTGTCGATGAGGTCGTCGTGGACGAGCGCGGCGGCGTGGAAGACCTCCAACGCGGCGGCCGCCGTCACGACGGCGGGAGGCGGGGAACCGGCGGGACCGGATGCCTCCTCCACTGCCCTCCACCCGGCGACGCAGAATCGTCCGCGCAGCCGCTTGCCGCCCGACGTCGCCGCCGCGGCGGCCTCGACGAAGCGCACAGCCTCGACTCCGGCATCCGTCACGGCCTCGCGCTGCGCCGAGACGAAGTTGTCCACTCGCTGAGAAATGGCTTCGATCGGCTCTGCGGAGGCGGACACGGGCCTAGCCTAGTGATCTACGGCACGCGTAGACTTTGACCACGGCCCGCAGACGGCCGACGGAAGTACAGAGGGGGATGCATGCCACTCTCCGAACAGGAGCAGCGCCTGCTGGACGAGATGGAACGCCATCTCATGCGCAACGACGCCGACGTCGTCAGCGCGCCCCGCGACGGCCGCGCTCTGAGCTATCGCAACATCGTCTACGGCACGATCCTGGTGCTCCTCGGCCTCGGCGGTCTCATCGTCGGCGTCTCGCAGCAGCTGATCGTCGTGGGTGTGATCGGATTCGTCGTCATGCTCGGCGGCGTCCTCCTCGCCGTCACACCCGGCCGCGGGCCGGGCCGGGTCCGCGTCGATCCCGACCGTCCCGCGAAAGCGGCCACGAGCGGCTCCTCGTTCATGGATCGCATGAACGACCGCTGGGACAAGCGGCAGGGCGAGCGCTGAGCGTCACCACCGTCTGATCCCGCACTGAGCACCGACCTTCGGGTCGGTGCTTTTTTTGTGCCCGCAGCCGGGGTGCCGTGACGCGGCAGAAGGGCGCGCGAGGAGCGCGGGGGAGAGAACTGCCCGTTCGGTGGTAGCAAAGTGGAGGAGAGTGGAGTAAAGTGGCGAACATCCCGGGGGGCCGGACGAAGGGGGAGTGATGTACCGATGCTTTTGGGCACGCACACTCCCAAGCTCGACGACAAAGGTCGCGTCATCCTCCCGGCGAAATTCCGTGACGACCTGGGCGGGGGCGTCGTCGTGACGCGCGGGCAGGACCGCTGCCTCTACGTGTTCAGCACGCAGGAGTTCGAGCGCGTGCACGAGCGCATCCGCGAGGCGCCGCTCGCCAACAAGCAGGCCCGCGACTTCCTGCGCATGTTCCTCTCCGGCGCGAGCGCCGAGAAGCCCGACAGCCAGAACCGCATCACGATCCCCCCTCCGCTGCGCGCATACGCCGGCCTGGATCGCGACCTCGTCGTCACCGGCGTGGGGGCCCACGCCGAGATCTGGAACGCCGAGACGTGGAACACCTACGCCGCGGCCAACGAAGAGACATACGCCGAGCTGGAGCAGGAGGTGATCCCGGGCCTGTTCTGAGGCGCTTCCGCCCCTCGGCCCCGACTCCCAGCCGCTCACGCCCTGACGCACTTCCCCGGCGCCAGGTCAGAGCGGATGGGGATCAGGGTCTAGGGACCGGCAGATGCAGAGGCACCGCACATCATGAACCTCCGTGACATCCACACCCCTGTCCTCCTCGAGCGCTGCTTCGAGCTGCTGGCGCCCGCCCTCGAGCGAGAGGGCGCCGTGTTCGTCGACGCGACGCTCGGCATGGCGGGCCACTCCGAGGCGTTCCTCGAGAGGTTCCCGCGCCTGCACCTTGTCGGGCTCGACCGCGACACCGACGCGCTGCGCATCGCAGGGGAGCGGCTCGCGCCGTTCGGCGATCGCGTCACGCTCGTGCACACGGTGTACGACGGCATCGCCGAGGCCGTGACGTCGGCAGGGTTCGAGCGGGCCGACGGCATCCTCTTCGACCTGGGCGTCTCGTCGCTGCAGCTCGACGTGGCCGATCGCGGCTTCGCGTACTCGCAGGACGCGCCGCTCGACATGCGCATGGACCAGTCGGCGGGCACCACCGCCGCCGACATCCTCGCGACCTACGGCGAGGGCGACCTGCGGCGCATCTTCGAGCGGTACGGCGAAGAGAAGCTCGCCGGACGGTACGCGCGGGCGATCATCGCCGCGCGCGCCGAGGCGCCGATCGAGCGCTCGGGCCGGCTGGTCGAGATCCTCGTCGCGGCCACGCCCTACGCCGCGCAGCGCACCGGGCACCCGGCGAAGCGGGTGTTCCAGGCGCTGCGCATCGAGGTCAACCGTGAGCTGTCGGTGCTCGAGCGCGCCATCCCGGCTGCCCTCGGAATCCTGCCCGTCGGCGGCCGCATCGTCGTGCTGTCGTACCAGTCGCTCGAAGACCGCCTCGTGAAGCGGGCGCTCGCGGATGCCTCGGCCTCCACCGCGCCGGCGGGACTCCCCGTCGAGCTGCCCGAGCACGCGCCGCGCTTCCGGCTGCTCGTGAAGGGCGCCGAGCTCGCGAGCGAAGAGGAGCGCGCGGTCAACCCGCGCGCCACACCGGTGCGCCTGCGCGCCGCGGAGCGGGTGAGGGAGGACTCATGAGCATCACCTCGCACGCGCTCGCGTCGTCGCCGCTGGTGAATCGTCCGGCCGTCGCCCCTGATCGGACGGATGCCCCGAACCGGCGTCTTCGCGTCGTGGAGGCGCCCGCGCACCGGCGCCGCCCCAAGCTGCTCTACGGCGTCATCGCGGTGCTCGGCGCGTTCCTGATCGCCGGCGCCCAGATGGCTCTGTCGATCATGACAACGCAGGGCTCGTACGAGCTGGCCGTGCTGACGAAGCAGCAGAGCGACCTGACATACCAGAAGCAGATCCTCTACGACGAGGTGGCCGGCCTCAGCTCGCCGCAGTACCTCGCAGCCAATGCCGCAGCGCTCGGCATGGTGATCGACGAGTCGCCGAGCTACCTGCGACTCAGCGACGGCGCCATCCTGGGCGCCTCCGAGGTCGCGCTCGGGTCGTCGTCCATCGACGCGATCGGCCGCGGCTCGGTGCCGAACGCCCTCATCGCCGACACGCCGCTGGTGACCGTCGACGGCGCGACGATCGGCGGGCTTCCGGCCGAGGTGGTCGAGACCCCGGTCGACGGCGGAGTCGGCAACACTCCGCCGCCCCTCACCGACGGACTGCCGACCCCGAGCACACACTGAGACGGACATGACGACACGCAGCACCCGAACCCCGCGCCGCCGGACCGTGGTGGCCCTCGCCGTCGTGCTCGCGGTGCTGGCCGGCTTCATCGTCCGGCTGGTGGACATTCAAGTGGTCAACGCGGGCGAGCACGTCGAGGATTCGCTCGACCGCGCCTTCGCGGGATCGCAGAAGCTGTATGGCGCGCGCGGAGCGATCGTCGACGAGAACGGTCAGACGCTCGCCGGAAGCATCCTGCGCTACGACTGTCAGGTCTCGCCCAAGCTCATCAAGCAGATCGACGCCGACGTGCTGGTGGGCGACTCCGACGCGCGGCTGTGGGCCGACGTGTCGGAGGACGTGGCCCAGATCACCGGGCAGACCCCCGAGGAGGTCCGCGGCATCGTCGCGTCGGCTCTCGCCGAGGACCCCGACTCGCAGTTCGCCTACCTGAAGAAGAGCGTGTCGACCGAGCAGTTCCGTGCCCTCATCGACCTCGGCGCGCCGTACATCACATGCTCCCAGCATCCGGCCCGCGCCTATCCCGACGGCGCCGTCGCGGGCAACCTCATCGGCTTCACCGGCACCGACGGCGACGCGCTCGAGGGCCTCGAGAAGTCGCAGGACGACTGTCTCGCCGCGACGAACGGCGAGCGCATCTACCAGCGCGGCAAGGACGGCGTCATCATCCCGGGGACCGAGACCGAGACCCCGGCGACAGACGGGGGAACGCTCCAGCTCACGATCAACCGCGATCTGAACTGGTATCTGCAGCAGCTCATCGCCGAGCAGACCGTCAACATGGCCGCCCGGCACGGCGCGATCCTCGTGTACGAGGTGAAGACGGGCAAGGTGCGCGCGGCGGCGGAGTATCCAACGGTCGACCCCAACAACGTCGAGGCGACCGCGCCCGACGACCGCACGAGCGAGATCTTCCGCGGCACCTTCGAGCCGGGGTCGACGTTCAAGGCGCTCACCGCCGCCACCGTCATCGACGCGGGCGGCCAGACCCCGACCTCGACGGTCACCTCGTCGTGGGAGGAGCACTTCGCCAACGGCGCCCGCGTCCGAGACGCCTTCCAGCACCCGACGTACGAATACACGCTCGCCGGCGTGCTGATGGACTCGTCGAACGCGGGCATCTCGAAGTTCAGCGAGAAGGTCAGCCCGCAGGTGCGCTACGACTACCTCACCCGGCTCGGCATCGGGCAGGGGACCGGCTCGGGCTACCAGGGGGAAGCCAACGGCCTGGTCCACCCCGTCGAGGAGTGGGGCGCGCAGACCACGTACAACACGTCCTTCGGTCAGGGTGTCACCACGACCATGCCCGAGCTCGCCCGGGCATACGGAGCCATCGTGAACGACGGCGTGATGATGCCGCTGTCGATCATCGAGTCCTGCACGAAGGCCGACGGCACCGTCATCACGCCCGATCTCGGCGAGCCGGAGCAGGTGATCAGCGAGAGCACGTCGGCGCAGATGCGCTCGATGCTCGAGAACGTGTTCCTGGGCGCCGCGTACGCCGACACCGTCGAGATCCCGGGCTACCGCATCGGCGGGAAGACGGGCACCGGCGAGAAGGCCGACCTGGTCAACGGCGGATACAAGTCCGGCGTCTACTACACGACGATGATCGGGTTCGCCCCTGTCGATGACCCCGAGTACGTCGTGGTCGTCACCCTCGACGAGCCGACGAAGGTAACATCGTCTGCGGCCAACGCGACCGCGTTCCAGAGGGCCATGACCCAGGTGCTGAAGACGTACCGCGTCATGCCCTCGACGACGGCGCCGGAGCTGCTGCCCAAGTTCGGGTGAGCTCCCCGAACCGGCCGGAGACCCATGATCGCGCTCACCATCGCCCAGATCGCCCACGCCCTCACCGGCGAGGTGCGCCTGGCCGGCGACGACACGCTCGAGACGGTCGTCTCCGGCATCGTCGACACCGACTCACGCCTCATCGAGCAGGGCGGCGTCTTCGTCGCCAAGCCCGGTGACGAGACCGACGGCCACCTGTTCGTCGACGCCGCCGTCGAGAACGGCGCGGTGCTCGCGATCGTCGAACGGCCCGTCGCGGCTGCCGTGAGCCAGATCGTGGTGCCCAGCGCGGTCGCGGCGCTCGCGGACCTGGCGCGCGAGGTCGTCCAGCGGGTGAAGGCGACCGGAGAGCTGCGCGTCGTCGGGATCACCGGATCCAACGGCAAGACCACCACCAAGAACCTGCTCGCGCGCATCCTCGAGGGAGAGGGTGAGACCGTCGCTCCCAAGGCGTCGTTCAACAACGAGGTCGGCGCGCCGCTGACCATGCTGCGCGTCACCGAGGGCACGCGGTTCCTCGTGAGCGAGCTGGGCGCGAGCGCCCCCGGCGAGATCGCACGTCTCGCGGGGCTCGCAGAGCCCGATGTCAGCGTCGTGCTGATGGTCGGAATGGCGCATGCCGCCGGTTTCGGGGGAATCGAGGCGACGTTCCACGCCAAATCCGAGCTCGTGCGAGCACTCCGCCCCGGCGGCACGGCCGTCCTGAACGCCGACGATGCCAGGGTGGCGGCGATGGCTCCCATCGCCGCGGAGCGCGACGCCGCGGTGCGGTGGTTCGGGCGCGGCCCCGCTGCGACCGATGTGCGTGCCGATGACGTCGAGGTCACGGCATCCGGAACCTCCTTCACCGTCACCGCCGACGGCGTCTCGCTTCCGCTGCGCCTTCGGGTGCTGGGCGAGCACCACGTCATGAACGCCCTGGCCGCGATCGCCGCGGCCACCACGCTCGGGGTCACGCTCGCCGACGCCGTCGCACGGCTCGAGACGGTCGAGATCGCCGAGCGCTGGCGCATGCAGCCGCTCGGATCGGACCGCGTGCGGATCATCAACGACGCCTACAACGCCAGCCCCGACTCGATGGCCGCCGCGCTGCGCACGCTCGCGCAGATCGCGGGGCCGGGGGAGCGCACCGTCGCCGTCCTCGGCGCCATGACAGAGCTCGGCGAGCACGCCGAAGAGGAGCACGACCGCGTGGGCCTGCTGGCCGTGCGGCTCGGCATCCAGAGGATCGTCGTAGTGGGGTCGGAGGCGCGCCGCATGTACCTCGAAGCCGTGGCGCAGGGGTCGTGGGACAACGAGGCGGTCTTCTTCGAGACCGCCGACGAGGCGTTCGAGTATCTGCGCGGCGAGCTGCGCGACGGGGACCGCGTGCTGGTGAAGTCGTCCAACGCCGTCGGGCTGAGGTTCCTCGGCGATCGTCTGGGAGAATCGTTCTCGTGAGATCACTCCTGACCGCGGCGGCGATCTCGCTGGCGTTCACGCTCTTCCTGACGCCCGTGTTCCTGCGGCTGTTCCGCAAGTGGGGCTGGGGACAGGTGATCCGCACCCCGGAGGACATCCGCAACCCCAACCACCAGACCAAGCGCGGCACGCCCACGATGGGCGGAACGATCTTCATCGTCGGCACGATCGTGGGCTACCTCGTCGGCGGGTACACCGGCAACAACCCGCCCACGATCTCGGGACTGCTCGTGATCTGGATGATGGTGGGCCTGGGCGTCGTCGGCTTCATCGACGACTACATGAAGGTGCGCCAGCAGAAGTTCGCGGGGCTCAGCGGCTGGCGCAAGGTCGTCGGGCAGATCGCGGTCACCGTGCCGTTCGGCATCGTCGCACTGAACCTGCCGAACCGGTTCGACCAGACTCCCGCATCGCCGTTCGTATCGGTGTTCCGCGACGTGCCGGCGCTGTCGTTCATGGCATTCGGCGCCATCGCGGGCTGGATCCTCTACCTCGCGTGGGTGTCGTTCATCGGCGTCGCGTTCTCGAACAGCACGAACGTCACCGACGGACTCGACGGCCTCGCGGCGGGTGCCGCCATCTTCGTGACGGGGGCGTACAGCCTCATCGCGTTCTGGCAGTTCAACCAGGCGTGCTGGGGGACGGAGGCAGCGGCCGCCGCCGCCAAGGCCGCGTGCTATCCGACCCGCGACCCGTTCGACCTCGCGATCGTCTCAGCGTCCTTCGTCGGCGCGCTCGTCGGCTTCCTGTGGTGGAACGCGCCGAAGGCGAAGGTCTTCATGGGCGACGTCGGGTCCATGGCCATCGGCGGCGTCCTCGCCGCGATGGCGATCCTCACGCGCACCGAGCTGCTGGCCGTGCTCGTCGCGGGCGTCTTCGTGATCGCCCCCGGCTCGGTCATCCTGCAGCGCCTCTACTTCAAGGTCACGCGCGGCAAGCGCCTGTTCCTCATGAGCCCGTTCCACCATCACCTCGAGATGCGCGGCTGGTCCGAGGTGACGATCGTGGTGCGCATGTGGATCATCGCGGGGCTGCTCGCCGTCTCGGGCGTCGGGTTCTTCTACGTCGAATGGCTGTCGCAGACATGAGTGCAGCGGAAGACGGCGGGTCGGCCGCCACGCGCCTCGACGCGCTCACGAGCTGGCACGCGGACTGGAAGGGCCTGCGCGTCGCGGTGCTCGGGCTCTCGGTCACGGGCTTCTCCGTCGCCGACACGCTCGCAGAGCTCGGTGCCGACGTGCTCGTCGTCACCGAGAAGGCCGACGAGGAGTACGCACGCCTGCTCCCCGTGATCGGCGCGCGGCTGTGGACCGGCGCCCTCGACTCCGTGCCGCAGGACCTCCGCGAGTTCGCCCCCGAGGTCGTGGTGGCCTCGCCCGGCTTCGCGCCGCGGCATCCGCTCATCGCATGGGCGCGCGAGGCGGGCATCGCCGTGTGGGGAGACATCGAGCTCGCCTGGCGCGTACGCGACAAGGTCGTCCGGACCGACGGCTCGCCGGCCGACTGGATCCTCGTGACCGGCACCAACGGCAAGACCACGACGACGCGCCTGGCGGCGACGATGCTCGTCGCCGGCGGGCTGCGCGCGGCTCCCGTCGGCAACATCGGCACACCCGTGCTCGACGCGGTGCGCGACCCGTCCGGGTTCGACGCGCTCGTCGTCGAGTTGTCGAGTCATCAGCTCTGGTACCTGGGTCTGCAGGACTCGCCCGATCCGGTCTCGCCGCACGCCGCGGTGTGCCTCAACCTCGCCGACGACCACCTGGAGTGGCACGGCTCGTTCGAGGCGTATCGGGAGGCCAAGGCGCACGTGTACGACAGCACGCGCGTCGCGTGCGTCTACAACAAGGCGGATGCCGCGACCCGGCGCATGGTCGAGGACGCCGACGTGGTCGAGGGTGCACGCGCGATCGGCTTCGACCTCGGCGTGCCGGGCCCGAGCGACCTCGGCGTCGTGGACGGCCTGCTCGTCGACCGCGCCTTCCTCGAGGACCGCCGCACGAGCGCCCTCGAGCTGACGACGCTCGACGAGCTCGCGAGCCTGGGCCTGGCCGCTCCGCATATCGTCGCGAACATCCTCGCGGCCGCCGCGCTGGCACGGTCGCTCGACATCGCGCCCGCTGCGATCCGCGACGCGCTGCGCGGCTTCCGTCTCGACCCGCACCGCATCGAGGTCGTCGCGCGGCACGAGGGCGTCACGTGGGTCGACGACTCCAAGGCGACGAACCCCCACGCCGCCGCCTCTTCGCTCGCGGCCTACCCCGGGGCGGTGTGGGTCGTCGGAGGCCTGCTCAAGGGCGTCGACATCTCGGAGCTCGTCGCCGGACGCGGCGCTCAGGCGAAGGCCGCCATCGTCATCGGCGTCGACCGCGAAGCGGTCGTGTCGGCGTTCTCGCGACACGCGCCCGCGGTGCCGGTGTTCGAGGTCGACGCCGATGAGACTGAAGAGGTCATGACGCGGGTCGTCGAGCTGGCGGCCGAGGTGGCGAGTGACGGGGACATCGTTCTGCTCGCCCCCGCCGCAGCCTCCTTCGACCAGTTCGCGTCCTACGCCGACCGCGGCGAGAGGTTCGCGGCGGCGGTGAGGCAACGGATCGGAACGGGGGCTGGCGATGACGACGACGCAGCCGCGGATCCGACCGGCAGAGCCGAGTGAGCCCGAGCGGGGACGCGGACGGGGCCTTGCGGCTCGCGTGAGCCTCGGGCGCGTGTTCGCGCCCGTGCCGAGCGAGTTCCTCCTCATCGCGTCGACGGCGCTGCTGCTCACCTTCTTCGGGCTCGTGATGGTGCTCTCGGCCACCTCCGCCACCGCGACCGCCGACGGCGAGGCGCCGTGGGACGTCGCGCTGCGGCAGATGGTGTTCGCCATGATCGGCATCCCGCTGATGTTCATCGCGAGCCGTCTGCCGGTGTCGTTCTGGAAGAAGCTGGCGTGGCCCGCGCTCATCTTCGGCATCGCCTTCCAGCTGCTCGTGTTCACGCCCCTCGGCAACTCGGCCGACGGCAACCGCAACTGGATCGTCATCGGCGGCTTCCAGGCCCAGCCGTCGGAGTTCCTGAAGCTCGGTCTCGCGCTGTGGGTGGCGTTCGTGCTGTTCCGCAAGCGCACGCTGCTGACGAAGTGGCAGCACGTGTTCATCCCGCTCGTACCGGTGGCGGGTCTTGCCATCGCGACGGTGATGGCGGGCAAGGACCTCGGCACGGCGATGGTGCTCGTGCTGCTCGTGCTCGGAGGCCTGTACTTCTCGGGCGTCAAGCTGAGGATCTTCGTGCTGCCGGCGATCGTCGCGGCACTCGCCGTCGGGGTGCTCGCGATCACGAGCCCCGACCGCATGCGGCGGTTCATGAGCTTCCTGAACCCGAACTGCCTCGACGACTACTACAACGACTGCTGGCAGCCGCTGCACGGCATCTGGGGTCTCGCCAACGGCGGGATCTTCGGGCTGGGCCTGGGCAACTCGCGCGAGAAGTACGACTGGCTGCCGGCGATCGCCAACGACTACATCTTCGCCGTGGTGGGTGAGGAGCTCGGCCTCATCGGCTGCGCCGTCGTCTTGACGCTGTTCGCGCTGTACGCGGTCGGCGCGTTCCACGTCATCCGCAAGACCGACGATCCGTTCGTGCGCATCGCCGCCGGCGCCATCACGGTGTGGATCGTGGGCCAGGCCCTCATCAACATCGGTGTCGTGCTGCGGGTCTTCCCGGTGCTGGGCGTCCCGTTGCCGTTCATGTCGCAGGGCGGCACGTCGCTGCTGTCGGTGCTCGTGGCATCGGGGGTCCTGCTCGCCTTCGCGCGCACGCTGCCCGATGTCGTGGCGCGGCGCCAGGCCTCGATCGACGCCGCCACCGCGCGGCGTGCTCGCGCGGCGTCACGCCCGTCGCGACGCTGACCCGGGCTCGGCGACGCGGGCTCCGGGTAGGCTCAGGGAGTGACGACGTACCTCCTCGCCGGCGGTGGCACCGCCGGCCACGTCAACCCGCTCCTCGCGGTCGCCGACGCGCTGCGCGACCGTGATCCCGACGCCCACGTGCTCGTGCTGGGGACGCGCGAGGGCCTAGAGTCCCGCCTCGTACCGGAGCGCGGCTACGAGCTGCTGATCGTCGACAAGGTGCCGTTCCCGCGCCGCCCGAACCGGGCCGCCGCGATGTTCCCGGCGCGGTTCCGCCGCGCGATCGGTCAGGTGCGCGCCCACATCGCGTCGCGCGGCGTCGACGTCGTCGTCGGCTTCGGCGGCTACGCGTCCGCGCCCGCGTACGTGGCGGCGCGCCGCGAGCGGATCCCGTTCGTCGTGCACGAGGCCAACGCCCGGCCAGGGCTCGCGAACATCCTCGGGGCGCGACGGGCCGCCGGTGTCGGCGTCGCCTTCGAGGGCACTCCGCTCAAGCGATCGAGAGTGGTGGGGATGCCGCTGCGCCGCGAGATCGAGACGCTCGACCGCGACGCGCTCCGCGCCGAGGCCGCCGAGCACTTCGGCCTCGACGCGGCCCGGCCCGTGCTCCTCGTCTTCGGCGGATCGCTCGGGGCGCAGCGACTCAACGAGGCGTTCGGCGAAGGCCACGATGCCGCCTGGCGCGATGTGCTTGCGGCCGGCTGGCAGCTCCTGCACGCCACCGGCGAGCGGCTGGACGTCGCCGACCCGGGCGCCGAGGGTTACGCCGTCGTCCGCTACGTCGACCGCATGGACATGGCATTCGCCCTCGCCGACGTCGTCCTCTCTCGGGCCGGCGCCGCGACGGTGAGCGAGATCAGCGCGCTCGGGATCCCGGCCGTGTACGTGCCGTACGCGGTGGGCAACGGAGAGCAGGCGCTCAACGCGTCGTCCGCGGTGCGCTCGGGGGCGGCGATCCTGATCCCGGATGCCGAGTTCACGGGTGCGCGCGTCCGGTCCGAGGTCGTGCCGCTGCTGGCCGATGACGCGCGCCGCGCCCGGATGGCCGCCACCGCGGCATCCGTCGGCACCCGCACCGGCACCGAGAACGTCGTCGCGATGATCGACGAGGCCGTCAGCCGGCGCTGAGGGGAACGCGGTCCTCAGGCGGTGGTCGGGCCGGGTGAGCGCAGCGCCGCCGTCACCGCGGCGAGGGCCTCATCGGTGTCGAGCCTCAGATCGCGGACCTGGGCCGCGAACGCCGCCGCGGCCCGCTGAAGCTGCTGCCGGGCAGGGTCGGCGTCGAACGCCACGAACGTGCCGTTGCGGCCGCGGGTCTCGATGATGCCGGATGCCTCGAGCTCCCGGTACGCACGCGCGACCGTGCCCGGCGCGATGCCGAGGTCGTCGGCGAGACGGCGGACGGTCGGCAGGCGCGTGCCTGCGGCCAGCTCGCCTGAGGCGACCGCGTCGACCAGCTGGGCCCGCAGCTGCTCGAACGGCGGGACGTGGGACGTCGGGTCGACGACGATCATGCGTGTCCTCCGACGGCGACGGTGTGCGGCGGGGTGGCCGGGCGCAGCCCCGGCGGATAGAGCGGTCCCGGCATCGTGCCCTGACCGAAGGCGTGGAGCACCTGCAGGAGAGACACGCCCCACCACGGGAACTGCTGCAGCATCGTTAGCGTGGTGGGCTCGTTCGTTGCGACGGCGTCCAACAGCAGGAAGGACGCCGACAGGCCGAGAGGCAGCCAGGCGGCCACGGACAGTGAGAGGCGCAGCGCTCCGAGAGTATCGGCCCGGAAGATGTCGGTCCACGCCAGCTCGAGCTCATCATGCGCGCGCCGGGGTTGCGCGAGGACGCGCGCCTCCACGAATCGCGTCGCGACCGCGACGCCCGATGCCAGCACCATGGAGGCGTAGATCAGCGTGGCCGTGGGTGCCGGCGCATGCCACAGGCCATTCGCGCTGCCTATCCAGAAGGCCAGCACGGATGCCGCCGCGGCGGTCAGCAGCAGGGGGCCGGGAAGACGTCGCCACGGTTGCAGGTAGTCGCGCACGGTGAGGTCGCGGAGGTGAGCCACGCGCGGCGCATCGGGCGAGATTGTGAACAGCTGCGCCCGGACGTTCACGACGACCGCAGCGACGCTGAGCGCGCACATCAGCACGGTGACGGTGACGACCCACAGGGATTGCGGAGACGTGAGGAATCCCGGGATGAAGAGCAGGGGCGCTGTGATCGCGATGACGCCGAGCACGGCCCACATGTTCGCTCGGATCTGTGCCCGTACGCGTGCGGCGACCGTCGAGGCGGTCGATTCGGAGCCGAACGGGAGTCGGGCGCGTACCGAGTACGCGTGAGCGCGCGCCCGTCCGGATGTGTCCTTTCGCGTTGCCCACAGTCCGGCGATCGGAATGATCGCGATCAGGGCGTAGAGCGAGAGGTTGAACACCGCGATCGGCGCTTCGAACGAAATCTCCACGTGGCATATTGTGCCGCCTTATGTATCAATGTGTCAACACAAAATGGCCAATCGACCGCTCGCATTCTGGCGGCCCTCGAACCCGAGCGCTGCCGGAGCGGGCGCAGCCAGCGCGCCGGGGCCGCGGCATCCGTCGTCCAACTTAGGATTGGACGGTCATGATCAGACCCGATCTCAGTCTTCCCATCCCCGACAACATCGAGGCCGCCCACTTCATCGGAATCGGCGGCTCCGGCATGTCGGGGCTCGCGCGCATGTTCCTCGAGCGCGGCATCCGCGTGTCGGGGTCCGACCGCGCAGACAGCAAGACGCTGCGCGAACTCGCCGAGCTCGGTGCGACCGTGCACGTCGGCCACGACGCCGCGAACCTCGCCGACGACGTCGACACCGTCGTGCACACCGGGGCCATCTGGCCAGAGAACCCCGAGTTCGTGCTCGCGAAGCAGCGCGGACTCCACGTCATCCACCGCTCCCAGGCCCTGTACTGGCTGATCGGCGGGCGCCGGCTGGTCTCGGTCGCCGGCGCACACGGCAAGACGACGTCGACCGGCATGATCATCACGGCGCTGCGCGACCTCGACGCCCTGCCGACCTTCGTCAACGGCGGCGTCATCGCACAACTCGGGGTCTCGAGCGGCACCGGGTCGGACGAGCTCTTCGTCATCGAGGCCGACGAGTCCGACGGCACGTTCCTGCTGTACGACACGTCGATCGCACTCATCACGAACGTCGACCCCGACCACCTCGATCACTGGGGCACGCGCGACGCGTTCTACGCGGCGTTCGCCCGGTTCGCGAACGACGCCCGCGAAGCCGTCGTGATCTCGTCAGACGACGCGGGGGCGCTCAAGGTCGCCGAGCAGCTGACCCACCCCCGCGTGGTGACGTTCGGCGAGGCCGACGACGCCACGGTCCGCGTGAGCGACATCGTCACCGACGGTCCGGTGTCGTTCGCGATCACTTACGACGGCGAAACGGTGAGCGCTCGGCTGCCGGTGCCGGGAGCGCACAACGCGATCAACGCCACCGGCGCCGTCGCGGTGCTGCTGTCGCTCGGGCACGGGCTCGAGGCATCGATCCGCGCCGTCGAAGGATTCGCCGGAACGGTCCGGAGGTTCGAGCTGCACGGCGTCGAGCGGGGCGTGAGCGTGTACGACGACTACGCGCACCACCCGACCGAGGTCGCCGCCGCCCTCGCGACCGCACGCAGCGTGGTCGGCGACGGTCGCATCATCGCCATCCAGCAGCCCCACACCTATTCGCGCACGCAGGAGATGTATCGCGAATTCGCCGAAGTGCTCGAGCACCATGCCGACCACACGGTGATGCTCGATGTCTACGGTGCGCGCGAGGATCCCGTTCCGGGCGTGACCGGCGAGCTCGTCAGCAGCGCCTTCGCAGACCCCGCGCACGTCCACTACGTGCCCGACTGGCAGGAGGCAGCGGACTACACGGCCTCGATCGCGCGGGAAGGCGACTATGTCATCACGCTCGGCTGCGGCAACGTGAACCTCATCATCCCGCAGGTGCTCGGCGCGCTTGCGAGCAGCGGCACGGGGGCCGGGGAGTAGCGCCGATGCGCCGTCCGTCGCCGCTGCCGCAGCCGACCGCGCCGAGCGCTGGGCGCCGCGAGTCTTCGGGGCGCGTCACCGTCGAGACGACGGACGAAGAGGCGACGGATGCCTCGGCCCGCGCTTCTGCCGCCGGTGGGGAGGGCGATCTCACCGCGCCCGTGATCCCGCTCGCCGAGAAGGCGTCGCGTCCTCGCGTCGACGGGCTCGGCTCCGCGCCCGGCGACCAAGAGGTCGGCCGGCCCGCCGCACCCGAAGTGGGGCTGCTCGACGTGTTCAAGGCGTCCCGCGCGCGCCGCAAGGCGCTGCGAGCCGAGATCCGCCGGTTCACGGTGCGGCAGCGGCGCCGGCGTGCGCTATGGCTCGGGGTCGCTGCATCCGTCGTCGTGCTCGCCCTCGCGACGATCGGCGCGGCGTACAGCCCGCTGTTCGCCGTGGAGCGGATCGTCGTGGTCGGCGCCCAGCAGCTGAATGCCGACGAGATCGCCGACGCGCTGGGCGACCAGGTCGGCACGCCCATGCCGCTCATCGACGAGAGCGCGATCAAGGCCGGGCTCGTCGGGTTCCCGCTCATCGAGACGTACGCGCTCGAGGCACGGCCGCCGCACGAGCTCGTGATCCGGATCGTCGAGCGCACGCCGATCGGGCTCATCGAGACCCGTGCGGGCTACACGCTGGTCGACGCGGCCGGGGTCGCCCTGTCGACGTCGGCGACGCCGAGTCCCGGCACGCCCGTGCTCGAGATCAGGGGAGGTGTCGACTCGGACGCCTTCGCCGCCGCGGGGCAGGTGATGCGGTCGCTGCCCGCCGACATCCGCGCCCAGGTGACCGGGGTGTCGGCGTCGACGCCCGACGACGTGACGCTCACCCTCGGAGGGACTGACACCCAGGTGGTGTGGGGGAGTGCGGAACGCTCGGCCCACAAGGCGCTCGCGCTCCAGCGAATGATGGTGTCGCACCCGCCGGCGGACGTCTCGACTTACGACGTGTCGTCGCCGGACGCCGTCGTGGTCCGCTGACGAGCCGTCGCAGGGCAGTTCGGCGCCCGGTTGGCGCGACACGCCGCAGGCCTCCGGCCGCGTGCCCGGCATCGTCCTACTTTCGAGATCAGGAATTGCATACCGGGCAATTCTTTATACCTCTACTAGAGGTTGAAGGTTAGAAGGTCCAGGGCTACGGAGGCCGGCATGAGCCAGAACCAGAACTACCTCGCCGTGATCAAGGTCGTCGGCGTCGGCGGCGGCGGCGTCAACGCGGTCAACCGCATGATCGAGCTCGGCCTGCGCGGCGTCGAGTTCATCGCGATCAACACCGACGCCCAGGCGCTGCTCATGAGCGACGCCGACGTCAAGCTCGACGTGGGCCGTGAGCTCACCCGCGGACTCGGCGCAGGCGCCGACCCCGAAGTGGGCCGTCGCGCCGCCGAGGACCACGCCGAAGAGATCGAGGAGGCGCTGCGCGGCGCCGACATGGTCTTCGTCACCGCCGGGGAAGGCGGTGGGACCGGCACCGGAGGCGCCCCCGTGGTCGCCAAGATCGCGAAGTCGATCGGAGCGCTCACGATCGGCGTCGTGACCAAGCCCTTCTCGTTCGAGGGCCGCCGGCGCCAGCAGCAGGCGGAGTCGGGAGTCTCCCGCCTGAAGGAAGAGGTCGACACCCTCATCGTCGTGCCGAACGACCGGCTGCTCGAGATCAGCGATCGCGGCATCTCGATGATCGAGGCGTTCGCCACCGCCGACCAGGTGCTGCTCGCCGGTGTGCAGGGCATCACCGACCTCATCACCACGCCCGGTCTCATCAACCTCGACTTCGCCGACGTCAAGTCGGTCATGCAGGGGGCGGGCTCGGCGCTCATGGGCATCGGGTCGGCGCGCGGCGCCGACCGCGCCATCAAGGCCGCCGAGCTCGCGGTCGAATCGCCGCTGCTCGAAGCGTCGATCGAGGGTGCCCACGGTGTGCTGCTGTCGATCCAGGGCGGTTCGAACCTCGGCATCTTCGAGATCAACGATGCCGCGCAGCTGGTCAAGGAGGCTGCGCACCCGGAGGCGAACATCATCTTCGGAACGGTCATCGACGACACGCTCGGCGACGAGGTGCGGGTGACCGTGATCGCCGCCGGCTTCGACGGCGGAGAGCCGCAGCAGCGCATCGAGCCGATCACGGCCTCGCGCGTCGTATCCACGCCCGCCCTGCCGGTGACCTCGGCGGAAGAGGCGGCGAAGGATCGCGACGCCGAGCCCGAGCCCGCCACGCACGGGGTCCCGGTGCCGGTGGGCGCCTCGTCGGACTCGTCGTTCGACTCGGCATTCGGCGACGACGACCTCGACATCCCCGACTTCCTGAAGTAGCCCGACGGGCACAGCGACCGTGGGAGACCTGCACGCACGCCTCGAAGAGGTCGACCGACGGATCGCGGAAGCCGCACGCGCGGCGGGCCGCGATCCGTCGGAGCTCACGCGGATCGTGGTGACGAAGTTCCACCCCGCGAGCCTCGTCGAGGACCTCTACCGACTCGGCGTGCGCGACGTGGGGGAGAACCGTCAGCAGGAGTTCAGCCGCAAGGCGGCGGAGGTCGCCCACCTCGACGGACTGCGCTGGCACTTCATCGGGCAGGCGCAGACCAACAAGGCCCGCGCGATCCGGGCCGCGGCATCCGTCGTCCACTCCGTGGACCGCGCGAAGCTCGCGGACGCGCTCCACGCGGCCGCCGACGCCGATGATCCAGTGCTCGACGTGCTGCTGCAGGTGAATCTCACCGACGACCCGGGACGCGGCGGCGCGGCCCCGGGCGACCTGGCTGCACTGGCCGAGCACGCGGCCGGACTCCCGACGCTGCGCCTCCGGGGCGTCATGGCTGTCGCGCCGCTCGACGAGCCGCCCGCCGCGGCATTCGAACGGCTGCGGCGATGCGCCGACACGGTGCGCGCCGTCGTGCCCGCGGCGGACTGGATGTCGGCGGGCATGACCGCCGACTTCGCCGAGGCGATCGCGGCGGGCGCGACACACCTTCGCATCGGGTCGGCAATCACGGGCCCGAGGCCGGAACGCGGTTAACCTCGGAACAGATGAGCACTACGGAGGATGCGATGTCGAACCCGCTCAAGAAGACCATGGTGTACCTGGGCCTCGCCGACGAGGAAGAGGTCTACGAAGAGCCCGCGCCGCAGCCGCGTGCCCGCACCTCCGAGAAGACCATCGAGAAGGCCGCGCCCGTGACGCCGATCCACCGCCCGGCGGTGGTGCGACAGCCGGCACCGTCGGCCATCAACGAGATCCTGACGGTGCACCCGAAGCAGTACCGCGACGCCCAGGTCATCGCCGAGAACTTCCGCGAGGGCGTTCCGGTGATCATCAACCTGTCGCAGATGAGCGACGCGGACGCCCGCCGGCTCATCGACTTCGCCAGCGGACTGTCGCTCGGCCTGTACGGACGTATCGAGCGTGTCACGAGCAAGGTGTTCCTCCTCTCGCCCGAGAACGTGGCTGTGTCGGGCGACGGGGCCGTCGCACAGGCGGATCCGGAGTCGGTTCCGTTCGCGCAGCCGTAATCTGGCTACGTGGCCGTCGTCCAACTCATCGCATCGATCCTCAACCTCGCGCTGCTGCTGTACGTCTTCGTACTGCTGGCGCGGTTGATCCTCGACTGGATCCCGTTCTTCAACCGCGAATGGCGCCCGCGCGGCGCGGGACTGGTCGCCGCCGAGATCGTCTACACCGTCACCGATCCGCCGATCAAGCTGTTCCGCCGGTTCATCCCGCCGCTGCGCGTGGGCGCGATCGCGATCGACTTCGGCTTCGCGCTGACGATGCTGCTGTGCTTCATCCTGCTCAGCGTCACGCGCGCGATCGCGGCCTGACCGGATCCAGGGCGAACAGGTCGAACCGGGTCGTCGTCCTTCGACACTGCCGGAACGCGCGGCTATGCTTGCCTGATACGACCGGACGCCCAGCGGCCGGCACCGACATCGGCCAGCGACCAGACGCTCGAAAGAGGAATCACCATGGCATTGACCCCCGATGACGTCGTCACCAAGCAGTTCCAGCACGTCCGGTTCAAGGAGGGCTTCGACCCCGACGAGGTCGACGACTTCCTCGACGAGATCGTCGTGGAGTGGCGCAAGGCCCTCGCCGAGAACGAGGAGCTGAAGGCCAAGCTGGCGGCGTACGAGTCGGGGGCTGCTCCCGCTCGCGCAGTCGAAGCCGCGCCCGCTCCCGCGCCGGTCGCCGAGGCGCCCGCCGGTGCCGCCCCCGCCGCGAGCGCCGGCATCATCGAGCTCGCGCAGCGCCTGCACGACGAGCACGTCGCCGAGGGCATCGCCCAGCGCGACCAGCTCATCGCCGACGCCAAGGCGCAGGCCGCCTCGATCGTCTCGGAGGCCGAGACGCGCGGACGCGAGGAGCTGGCCAAGCTCGACCGTGAGCGCTCGTCGCTCGAGAGCCGCATCTCGGAGCTGCGCAACTTCGAGCGCGACTACCGCGCGCAGCTGCGCAGCTACATCGAGGGCAAGCTCCGCGACCTCGAGACCACCGCGACCTCCTCGGGTGCGCAGCCGGTCTCGGCCATCGGTCTCTAGGCCGAGCCTTTGACAGGCCGACCCCCCCTTCGTCAGGCGGCGGCCGGCACCATCATCGCGATCCTCGCGGTGCTGGTGCTGGCCGCCGACCAGTTCACCAAGTACCTCGCACTCCAGAACCTCCCGTATCAGGAGCCGGTGCCCGTCCTCGGCGACTTCCTGATCCTGTACCTCACCAAGAATCCCGGTGCCGCCTTCTCCCTCGGCGAAGGGGTCACCTGGATCTTCACGATCGCCCTCGCCGCCGTCGCCGTCGTCATCGGCTGGCTCGCCGCCACCCGCGTCCGCTCCCGCCTCTGGGCAGTCGCGCTCGGGCTCCTCCTCGGCGGAGTGCTCGGCAATCTCACCGACCGGCTCTTCCGCGAGCCCGGCTTCGCCATCGGGCACGTGATCGACTTCATCAACACGCCGTGGCTGTGGTTCTTCCCGGGCATGTCGCCCGCGATCTACAACGTCGCCGACATCTTCATCGTCTCGATGATGATCGGGGTCGCGATCCTCGTCCTCGTGGGCCTGCACCTCGACGGGTCGCGCGAAGCGCGTGCGCGGGACGCGCAGACGGATGCCGCGGCATCCGACTCCCCGCAGACGACCCTCGAGGACTGACGTGGAGTCCCGCAGCCTGCCCGTGCCGGACGGACTCGACGGCACCCGCGTCGACGCAGCGCTGGCGAAGATGCTCGGGTTCTCCCGCACGTTCGCGGCCGAGGTCGCCGAGGCCGGCGGGGTCGCGATGGACGGGCGCACCCTCGCGAAGTCCGACAAGCTCCGCGGCGGCGCATGGCTCGACGTGTCGTGGGCGCCGAAGGAGGAGCCGCGGGTCGTGCCGATGGCCGTTCCCGACCTCGGAATCGCGTACGACGACGACGACATCGTCGTGGTCGACAAGCCGGCGGGTGTCGCCGCGCACCCCTCCCTCGGATGGGACGGGCCGACGGTGCTCGGCGCGCTGGCCGCGGCCGGCTTTCGGATCGCGACGACGGGGGCGGCCGAGCGGCAGGGAGTCGTCCACCGGCTCGACGTCGGCACGAGCGGGCTCATGGTCGTGGCCAAGACCGAACGCGCCTACACCGTGCTCAAGCGCGCGTTCAAGGAGCGCGAGGTCGACAAGATCTATCACGCCGTGGTGCAGGGGCATCCGGACCCGCTCGACGGCACGATCGACGCGCCCATCGGACGTCACCCCACGCACTCGTGGAAGTTCGCGGTCACACCCGACGGCAAGGACTCGATCACGCACTACGAGACGCTCGAGGCGTTCCCCGGTGCGGCCCTGCTCGAGATCCACCTCGAGACCGGGCGGACGCACCAGATCCGCGTGCACATGGCCGCGCACCGGCATCCGTGCGTCGGCGACCCTCTCTACGGCGCCGATCCGACCCTGTCGGCCAGGCTGGGGCTGACCCGCCAGTGGCTCCACGCCCACGAACTGTCGTTCGCGCACCCCGCGACGGGGGACTGGGTGACGTTCACCTCCGAGTACCCGCCCGACCTGGCGCACGCCCTCGAGGTGCTGCGCGGCGACTGAGCCCTGCGTCTCAGCGGCCGCCTTCGAACCTCGCCGCACCGTCGGTGCGGGCGAGCTCGATGCGGCGGTGCATGTCGGACAGCTCGAGGTCGGGCAGGTCCTCGAGGTCGTACCAGCCGACCTCCGTCATCTCGCCGTCGACGGGGTGCGGCTCGCCCGACACCCAGCTGCACCGGAACACCAGGTCGAGATAGTCGACCTGGTCCCCGTGCGCGTACACGACGCGCGGGAGCTGGTGCACCCACGCGAGCCGCTCGACGCGGCACACGATGCCCGCCTCCTCGTACGTCTCGCGTACGGCGGCGTCGGCAGGCTCCTCACCCGGATCGACGATGCCGGTGATCGGCGTGAGCGCACCGTTGTCGCTGCGCCGACCCAGCAGCACGCGGCCGTCGTCGATCACCACGGACGTCACACCGACGAGCGGCAGCGGGTCCGTGCCGATCCGGCGCCGGAGGTCGAGGACGAAGTCGGGGGTCGGCATGGCCCAACCCTATGCGCGGAGCGTGGAGGATGTCGGAGCCGTGGTCCACGATGGGTGACGTGACGATCGAGGTGAGGCCGGCGACCGTGTTCGAGGATGTCGCGACCGTCCTCGGCCCGAAGAATCCCGAGTCCAGCGTGTGCTTCTGCCTCAGCTACCGGATCCCCTCGAAGGAGGCGACGGCGCTGCGCGGCCCCGAACGCGCCGAGCGCGTGCGCCGGCTCATGGACGAAGAGGGCCCGATCGGCGTGCTGGCATACGACGGCGACGTCGTCGTCGGCTGGGCCGCGGTCGCGCCGCGCTCCCGCACGCATTTCGCGACGTTCCGCAAGATCCCGCACGTCGACGACGTCGACGTGTGGTCGCTGTGGTGCTTCCGCGTCCGGCCCGGCCATCGCAAGAAGGGCATCATGCACGCGCTGATCGAGGGCGCGGTCTCATTCGCGAAGGAACAGGGAGCGCCGGCGATCGAGGGCTACCCCGTCGACAACGGCGAGGCCCGTGTCGACCTCACGATGGCATACGTCGGCACGCGCCGCCTCTTCGAGCAGGCGGGCTTCGTGAAGGCCGCCGGCACCGAATCGGTGCTGTCGGGGTTTCCTCGTGTGCTCATGCGGCGCGACCTCTAGCGTGGACGCGTGAACCACCTCCTGCAGCGACGCCTCGAACGGTCGAACACGCTCTACCTGGACTTGCTCGACACCCTCCCGCCCGAGCACCTCGGCTCGCACCTGCGCGATCTGCCGTCCGACACGATCGGGCACCAGCTGTGGTGCGTGCTCGGTGCCCGCGAGAGCTTCCCCAAAGCCGCACGCGCAGGGGAGTGGCAGGGCTTCACGAGCCCGGTCGACCGGGACGGGACGGCGGATGCCGCGACTCTGCGCAGCGCGTTCGCGCAGACCGCCGCCGACGTCGACGCGTGGGTCGCCGGGATCGAGGCGGCCGATGAGGACTCGCTGCGTTACGTGCTCGCCCTTCTCGAGCACGAGACGCAGCATCAGGGTCAGCTCATCCGCTACCTGTACGGGCTCGGCATCGACCGTCCGCACACGTGGCAGCAGCAGTACGCCCTCGACGAGGACTTCTGAATTCGAGTGAACCGGACGCACGGCATCCGGCAATACTCTGTGTGAGCACAGACAGCGAGATCATCCGCCGTTCCCTCGACGCGCCTTCCGTCTTCGCGGAGCTGTTCGATCGGCACGCCCGGGTGATCGCCGCGTTCGCGGCCCGGCGTGTCGGGTCCGACGCCGCCGAGGACGTGCTGAGCGACACGATGCTCGTGGCGTTCCGGCGCCGGCGCGACTTCGACACGTCGTGGGAATCGGCCAAGCCGTGGCTGCTGGGCATCGCGTCGCGCGTGATCAAGAAGCACCGTGCCGACGAGGCACGTCAGTGGCGGTCGTTCGAGGCGACCGCCGCGCGCGTCGACCACTCCAGCGACGGTGCGATCGAGGCGGCGGCCGATCGGACGGATGCCTCGGCAGCCGTGCGCGCGCTGGCTCCTCGCATCGCGGCGCTGGCCGCTCGCGACCGCGAGACGCTGCTGCTGTACGCGTGGGGCGACCTGACGTACGACGAGATCGCCGTCGCCCTCGGCGTTCCCGTCGGGACGGTGCGCTCGCGCCTGAACCGCGTCAGGCGCAAACTCGCGCCGCCGGGTTCGCACGCTGCTGTCCGGCTCACATGGATCGCGAAGGAGGAGACCGATGGAGCTTATGGAACGAGTGCGTGAGATCGGTGCAGACACCCGGGCGGTGAGCGCACGCGGGCTCGACGACGCCCGCCACGCGCTGCTGCGCGAGATCGCGCGAGCCGAGCGTGCGGGAGCCTCGCGCTCCCGCCACCGCAGGGTCCGCTGGATCGGCGGCTCCGCGCTGGCAGGCGGGCTCGCCGCTGCGGCGCTCGTCGTCGGGTTCGTCGCGGTGCCTGCGTCGGCGCCGACCGCATCGGCGGCGCAGGTGCTGGAACGGGCGGCCGAGGCGACTCTGACCACCCGAGCGGTCAGCGCCGCTCCCGGGCAGTACATCCGGATCCAGGAGATCGAGCGGCTCCAGGTCGGATGGAACGTCAGCCCCGACCGGCCGGAGGGATGGTGGTCACCGGGGCACGGCGAGACCGAGGCCACCGTGGAGCTGGCCAGATCGCTGTACGTTCCCGCCGACCGATCGGGCGTATGGGTGCGTGAATACAGCGAGTCCCAGGAGGTCCTCGAGATCTCGGGACCGGATGCCGGGACCGTCGACGTCGATCTCGCCGATATCGGCCCTCGCAACAGCGTCGAGGTGTACCCGGGCGGGATGTACACGGTCACCGGCGTCGGGGCGGAGGGAGTGGACCCCGACGACGTGGTGACGTTCTCGGTGAACGGGCTGGCGTGCTACTACGACGAGATGCCTCGCGACGCGGAGGAGCTCGTCGCGTGGATCGACGCCTACGACCACGAGTACCTCTCGGACTGTCCGCCGCCGCGGCTCACCGAGCCGACCGACTTCAACCTTGCGCCGCCGGATCTGCGCGCCGCGATGTTCCGTGCGCTCGCCCTGATGGACGGTGCCCGCGTGGTCGCCGTGGACGGCGACGTCACCACGGTGGCCGTTCCCGACGGGGGAGAGAGCAACTGGATGGAGACCGTCGACATCGACACCACGACCGGGCTCATGGTCGGCCGGGGCACCCTCGACGACGACACGTGGTCGAGCAGGGTCGTCGTGTCGATCGTCGACGCGATCCCGGACAGCGTGACGCTCCCACAGGGCTGACCGATCGCGCGATCACGGCGCCGGGCGGAGGATCCGCCCGGCGCCATCGCATCGAGTGGACATGACCTTCACGTGGAACGTGAGGCGACCTGAGCCTCCTTCCCGGCGACACCCGCGGGAACCGCCGGTGGTGTCCGCGGTGCTCCTTAGACTCGAGGACGTGGCATCCGACTCCTTCGTTCATCTGCACGTGCACAGCGAGTACTCCATGCTCGACGGGGCCGCGAAGATCGGGGCGATGACGCAGGCCGCAGCTGATTACGGCATGCCGGCGATCGCCGTCACCGATCACGGCAACACGTTCGCGGCGTTCGAGTTCTACAACGCGGCCAAGGCCGCCGGGGTCAAGCCGATCATCGGGCTCGAGGCCTACGTCACACCGGGCACGCACCGCAGCGACAAGTCCCGCGTCGCGTGGGGGACGCCCGAGCAGAAGAGCGACGACGTCTCCGGCTCGGGCGCGTACACCCATATGACCATGTGGAGCCAGAGCACGGAGGGGATGCACAATCTCTTCCGGCTCAGCTCGCTGTCGAGTATCGAGGGCTACTACTTCAAGCCGCGGATGGACCGCGAGCTGCTCGAGACCTACAGCAAGGGCCTCATCGCGACGACCGGGTGTCCGTCGGGCGAAGTCCAGACCCGCCTGCGTCTGGGCCAGTACGACGCCGCGCGCGCGGCCGCGGCCGAGTTCCAGGACATCTTCGGCAAGGAGAACTACTTCGCCGAGATCATGGATCACGGCCTCTCGATCGAGCGTCGCGTCATGACGGACCTCCTCCGCCTCGCTAAGGACCTCGACATCCCGCTCGTCGCGACCAACGACTCGCACTACACGCACCAGCACGAAGCCGACGCACACGCGGCGCTGCTGTGCGTGCAGTCCGGTTCGACGCTCGACGACCCGAACCGCTTCAAGTTCGACGGCGACGGCTACTACGTCAAGACGGCGCAGGAGATGCGCCAGATCTTCCGGGACCATCCCGAGGCGTGCGACAACACGCTCCTCATCGCCGAGCGCTGCGAGGTCGAATTCAACACCAGCGCGAACTACATGCCGCGCTTCCCCGTTCCCGAGGGCGAGACCGAAGACAGCTGGCTCGTCAAGGAGGTGGAGGCCGGGCTGCACTACCGGTACCCGGGTGGCATCCCCGACAAGGTGCGCAAGCAGGCCGAGTACGAGACCGGCATCATCCTCCAGATGGGATTCCCCGGCTACTTCCTCGTCGTCGCCGACTTCATCAACTGGGCGAAGGACAACGGCATCCGCGTCGGTCCGGGCCGCGGGTCGGGCGCCGGATCGATGGTCGCGTACGCGATGCGCATCACCGACCTCGACCCGCTCGAGCACGGCCTCATCTTCGAGCGCTTCCTCAACCCCGACCGCGTCTCGATGCCCGACTTCGACGTCGACTTCGACGACCGCCGCCGCGGCGAGGTGATCGACTACGTCACGGAGAAGTACGGATCCGAGCGGGTCGCGCAGATCGTCACGTACGGCACGATCAAGTCGAAGCAGGCGCTGAAGGACGCGGGACGCGTTCTCGGCTTCCCCTTCAGCATGGGCGAGCGACTCACGAAGGCGATGCCGCCGGCGGTGATGGGCAAGGACATGCCCCTCAGCGGCATGTTCGACTCGCAGCATCCCCGGTTCAAGGAGGCCAGCGAGTTCCGCGCCCTCATCGACACCGACCCCGAGGCGAAGACCGTCTTCGACCGCGCGCTCGGGCTCGAAGGACTCAAGCGTCAGTGGGGCGTGCACGCGGCGGGCGTCATCATGTCGAGCGAGCCCCTGCTCGACATCATCCCCATCATGCGGCGCGAGCAGGACGGCCAGATCGTCACGCAGTTCGACTACCCGTCGTGTGAGGCGCTCGGCCTCATCAAGATGGACTTCCTGGGGCTCCGCAACCTCACGATCATCTCGGACGCGCTCGACAACATCCGGATGAACAGGGGGGAGGAGCTCGACCTCGAGCACCTCGAGCTCACCGATCGCGCCGCCTACGAGCTGCTGACACGGGGTGACACGCTCGGCGTCTTCCAGCTCGACGGCGGGCCGATGCGGTCGCTCCTGCGCCTGATGAAGCCCGACAACTTCGAAGACATCTCCGCTGTCATCGCGCTGTACCGTCCGGGCCCGATGGGCGCCAACTCCCACATCAACTACGCGCTCCGCAAGAACGGGCAGCAGGAGATCACGCCGATCCACCCTGAGCTCGAGGAGCCGCTCAAAGACATCCTCGACACGAGCTACGGCCTGATCATCTATCAGGAGCAGGTCATGGCGATCGCGCAGAAGGTCGCCGGCTTCTCGCTCGGACAGGCCGACATCCTCCGTCGTGCGATGGGCAAGAAGAAGAAGTCCGAGCTCGACAAGCAGTACGAGGGCTTCTCGGGCGGCATGAAGGAACGCGGGTTCAGCGACGGCGCGATCAAGGCGCTGTGGGACATCCTGCTCCCGTTCTCGGACTACGCCTTCAACAAGGCGCACTCGGCGGCGTACGGTCTGGTGTCGTACTGGACCGCGTACCTGAAGGCCCACTACCCGGCCGAGTACATGGCCGCGCTGCTGACGAGCGTGGGCGATTCCAAGGACAAGATGGCGGTCTACCTCAACGAGTGCCGCCGCATGGGGATCCGGGTCCTTCCGCCCGACGTGGGCGAGTCGATCAGGTACTTCGCCGCGGTCGGCGAAGACATCCGGTTCGGCCTCGGCGCCGTCCGCAACGTCGGCGCGAACGTCGTCGACGGGATCGTCGAGGCGCGCAAGGACGCGAACTTCACGTCGTTCCACGACTTCCTGGGCAAGGTGCCGATGCATGTCGCGAACAAGCGCACCATCGAATCCCTCATCAAGGCGGGCGCCTTCGACTCCATGGGCGACACCCGGCGCGCGCTCATGGAGATCCACGAGGACGCCACCGAGGCTGCCGTCGATCGCAAGCGCAACGAGGCGCAGGGGGCCATCGGCTTCGACTTCGACAGTCTCTACGACGCCGTCGAGGAGGCCGCCCCGCCGAAGGTTCCGGCGCGTCCCGAGTGGACGAAGAAGGACAAGCTGGCGTTCGAGCGCGAGATGCTCGGTCTTTACGTGTCGGACCATCCGCTCGCGGGCCTCGAGATCCCGCTCGCCAAGCATGCCTCGACGAGCATCCACGATCTGCTCGCGAGCGAGGACATCCAGGACGGCGAGCAGGTCACGATCGCCGGCCTCGTGACGAGCGTTCAGCACCGCGTCGCCAAGCAGAGCGGCAACCCGTACGGCATGATCACGGTCGAAGACTTCGACGGCGAGATCACGGTCATGTTCATGGGCAAGACCTATACCGAGTTCTCGCCCATGCTGCAGGCCGACTCGATCCTCGTGGTGCGCGGCCGTGTGTCGCGGCGCGACGACGGGATGAATCTGCACGCGCAGTCCGCGTTCAGTCCCGACCTGGGCACGATGGACGACGCCTCGAGCCTCGTGCTGCTCATGCCCGAGCGTCGCGCGAACGAGGCGGTCGTGGGCGAGCTACTGCAGATGCTGCAGCGGCACAAGGGCGACACCGAGGTGACGGTGAAGCTGCACAGCGGCACCGTCGCGAAGGTGTTCGAGGTGCCGCACACGGTGCGGATCACGCCGGATCTGTACGGCGAGCTCAAGGGCCTGCTCGGGCCTCAGTGCCTCGGCTGACAGGCGGCGCGGCCATGCGCAAGGCGTGCTGACGGCCGAGTGGTCTCATCGGCATCTCATGCGCCGTGAGTAGTATTCAGGACGACGCGGGCCTTGCAGGTCCGCCGGAAGGGACGATCGTGACGGACGAGCAGCGGAATGAGAACATCGACGCGGAGGAGACCTCGATCGAGGAGCCGCCGCAGTACGGGGTCGGTCCGTTCTCGATCCGGGAGGTCGCCCTCGTCGGCACGTGGCTCGTCGCGTTCGTCGTGTCGTTCTTCCCCGTCTTCGGCGAGATCGGGCGCGGCCCCTCGGTGTGGAGCAACGGCATCGACTGGGTGCTGACCATCGGGTTGCCCACCGTCGCAGTCTTCCTGATCGTCCTGCGACGGCTGTCTCCTGAGGGCATCCGCCGTGTGGGCTCGCTCGGCATCGACCAGTTCGCGTCGGTCGCCTTCTCGGTCTCGACGGTGCTGTGGCTGACGACGATCTGGAACAGCTTCATCACGCTCGCCGGCGACCGGTTCTTCCCCGGCACGTGGGTCGTATGGGTGGAGTTCTTCCTGATGCTCGCCGGAGTCGCGTTCACGGTGTTCGCGCCCGTGATCCCGCCGTTCGCGCAGGACTTCCGCGGACGTCCCGAGGTCGTCGCCCACCGCAACGCACGACCGGTGCGACCGGTCGTCCCGCGCCCCGCGCCGCTTCCCCGACCCGACACGGCGCCCGCGTACACCGACTACACCGCCGCGGGCGCGGCGACGCCGACCGCCGGCGCTCCGTACGCCGAATCCCTCGCGGCCGAACCCGCCGCGGCGCCGGCACCGACCGACCGCTCCGACGCGACTCCGCGGAGCGACTCCGCGGCAGCGTCCGAGCCCACCGACGAGACCACGTCGTTCGAGCCCGCCGCGTCGACCACGTCGTTCGAGCCCACGGCCGAGACCACGGCGTTCGAGCAGCAGCCCGCAGCGTCGACCACGCAGCATCAGGCGTTCTGGGCGCTCGTGCCCGAGGAGCGCGACGTGGTCGACGAGATCGGCATCCCCGTGTTCCGCGTCGGCCCGACGGCATGGGCGCTGGTGATCGAGGACCGCGGCGACACGTTCGTCGTCCGCCACGAGGACGGCCGCATCGGCTACCTGCACGACGTCTCCGGCGTCACGCGAGGCTAGTCCTCCTCCCGCCCGCGATACCGTAGACGGATGCTCCGGACGATCGATCTGCGGGGGCGCGCGCTCACACCTGCCGAGCTGCTCGCGACCGTTCCCCGCGCCACGACTGCACGGCAAGAAGCGCTCACGACGGCCGCGCACATCGTCGACGACGTCGCCGCACGCGGAGAGACGGCACTGCGCGAGCAGGCCGAGCGTTTCGACGGCGTGAGCGGCCACGAGGTGCGGGTTCCCGTCGCGCACCTCGATGAGGCGCTCGGGGCTCTCGACCCCGCCGTGCGCAGCGCGCTCGAGCAGGCGATCGAGCGCGTGCGGGCGGCATCCGTCGCACAGGTCCCCGCGGCCGCCGTCACCGAGCTCGGCCCCGGAGCCCGGGTCGTGCAGCGTTGGCAGCCGGTGCGCCGTGTCGGCCTCTACGTTCCGGGCGGCAAGGCGGTCTACCCGTCGAGCGTCGTCATGAACGTCGTGCCCGCGCAGGTCGCCGGCGTGTCCGAGATCGCTCTGGCCTCGCCGCCGCAGCGTGAGTTCGGCGGCCGCGTGCACCCGGTGATCCTGGGCGCCGCGAAGCTGCTCGGCGTGACCGAGGTGTACGCGATGGGAGGCGCCGGAGCCATCGGCGCCCTCGCGCACGGCGTCGCCGGGCTCGGCCTCGCTCCGGTCGATGTCGTGACCGGTCCTGGCAACAACTTCGTCGCGGCCGCCAAGCGCGCCGTGGCGGGACTCGTGGGGACGGATGCCGAGGCCGGCGCCACCGAGATCCTCGTGGTCGCCGACGACAGCGCCGACGCACGGCTCGTCGCCGTCGACCTCATCAGCCAGGCGGAGCACGATGAGCAGGCGTCCGCGGTCCTGGTGACGACGTCGGAGCGTCTCGCCGCACGCGTGCGTGACGAGGTCGTGGCACGCGCCGCCGCCACGCGGCACGCCGAGCGCGTCGCGGCCGCCCTCTCGGGACCGCAGTCCGCGATCGTGCTCGTCGACGACGTGCCCGCCGCGACCGCGTTCAGCAACGCCTACGCTCCTGAGCACCTGGAGCTGCACCTCGTCGATCCGCGCCCGGAGGACTTCGTACACGCGGGCGCCGTCTTCGTCGGGGCGCACTCGCCGGTCAGTCTGGGGGACTACCTCGCGGGCAGCAATCACGTCCTGCCCACCGGCGGCCAGGCGCGCTACGCGGCCGGGCTGTCGGCGGCGACGTTCCTGCGCCCGCAGCAGGTGATCGAGTACGACCGTGACGCCCTCGGCGTCGTCCGCGACGCCATCGTCACCCTCGCCGAGGCCGAGGCGCTGCCCGCGCACGGCGAGGCCATCACGGCCCGGTTCCAGGACTGATCGACCCGGTTCCCGTCGTAGGCTGTCACTGCCATGCATTGCCCCTTCTGCCGTCACGCCGATTCGCGCGTCATCGATTCCCGTACGAGCGACGACGGACTCAGCATCCGTCGCCGTCGTCAGTGCCCGCAATGCGGCGGACGCTTCACCACCGTCGAGACCGCGAGCCTCAACGTCATCAAGCGCTCCGGCGTGATCGAGCCTTTCAGCCGCGAGAAGGTCATCTCGGGCGTGCGCAAGGCGTGCCAGGGACGCCCGGTGACCGAGGCCGACCTCGCAGTGCTCGCGCAGACGGTCGAGGAGAGCATCCGCCAGACCGGCGCGTCGCAGCTGGACGCCAACGAGATCGGGCTGGCGATCCTCGGCCCGCTGCGCGACCTCGACGAGGTCGCCTATCTGCGGTTCGCCAGCGTCTACCAGGCGTTCGACTCGCTGGAGGACTTCGAGGCCGCCATCGAGCAGCTGCGCGCCGACCACGCGGACCGCGCCGCTGACGCGCCGGAACCCGCCGACGCCTGATGTACCCGCTTCTCTTCCGCACCGTGCTGTCGCGCATGGACCCCGAGTCTGCGCACCATCTGGGGATGGTGGTGATCCGGGTGCTCGGGATCCGGCCCTTCTCGTGGGCCGCGCGTGCGGTCACCCGGCCGGCGCCGGAGCTGCGCACCTCTGCGCTGGGGCTCACGTTCGAGTCGCCGTTCGGTGTCGCGGCAGGGTTCGACAAGGACGTCAAGGGTGCCGCCGGACTCCATGCGCTCGGGTTCGGGCACGTCGAAGTGGGGACCCTCACCGCGATCCCGCAGGACGGCAATCCCCGCCCACGCCTGTTCCGCCTCATCCCCGACCGCGCGGTGATCAACCGCATGGGCTTCAACAACCGCGGCGCCGAAGCGGCAGCCACCAGGCTGCGCAGGCTGCGCCGCCGGTCGCGGCGAGCGGTGCTCGGCGTGAACATCGGCAAGAGCCGCGTCGTCGACGTCGCCGACGCGACGGCGGACTACGTGCGCAGCGCGACGCTGCTGGCGCCGCTGGCCGACTACCTCGTGGTGAATGTGTCGTCGCCGAACACCCCGGGACTCCGCGGTCTTCAGGCGGTCGAGACACTGCGGCCGCTGCTCGAGGCTGTCCGCGACACCGCGGGCGCGACGCCGCTGCTCGTGAAGATCGCGCCGGATCTGCCCGACGACGAGATCGTCGCGATCGCGGACCTCGCCGTGGAGCTCGGACTCGCGGGCCTCATCGCGACGAATACGACGATCTCGCGCGAGCGGCTGGTCACCGATGCGGCGACGATCGCGGCGGCGGGCGACGGCGGGCTCTCGGGGGCGCCGCTGAAGGAGCGGTCGCTGGAGGTGCTGCGGCTCGTGCGTACGACCGTGCCGTCGGAGTTCTGCGTGATCTCGGTCGGCGGCGTCGACACGGCAGCCGATGTGCGGGAGCGGCTGGATGCCGGTGCCACCCTGGTGCAGGGCTACACCGGTTTCCTCTACCGCGGGCCGCTGTGGGCGCGCCAGATCAACCGCGGCCTCTCCCGCACGCGCTGACTCTTCGGCCGCGCGGGGTCCGGTGGCGGAGAGACGAGGTCAGGCGGGCTTCTGGCCGCGCTTGACCTGCGGCTTGGGCAGGCGCAGGAAGCGCATCTGCACCGTCCGCATCGCGGCGTACCAGCCGAGCCCCTTCTCGACCTTGCCCTCGCCGAACTTGCGCTTGACCGCGCGCTTGACCGTGATCGACGTGATCACCATGTCGCCGATCACGAAGAAGATGAAGATCCACAGGCCGATGAAGGCGTAGTACTGGATCGCGGGCAGGGGGATGAAGGTCGCGAGGATCACGAGGACCATCGCGGGCATGACCGCCTCACCGAGGTGCCAGCCGGCGTCGACCCAGTCGCGCACGAACTTGCGCTGCGGCCCCTGGTCGCGCGCGGGGAGGTAGCGCGGGTCGCCGCTCGCCATGCCGACGCGGGCCTTCTCGCGCTGGGCGGCGAGGTCGGCGCGGGCGCGGGCCTTCGCCTCCTTGGTGTCGGGCACGAGCGGGCGCTTGCGCGCGGCCTCGCGTTCGGCGCGTGTCGGGGTCGCCCGTCCCTTGCCGGTGGGGACGCCGTTCAGCACGGTGCCCTCGGACGATGCGTCGTTGGACGATTCAGCTGCAGGTGTCTTGGCCACGGTGATCCTCGGGACGGGAGATGGGGTGCCCTTAAGATTACCCGCATGACCTCCGAGCTCTCTCGACAGGACGCCGTGCGCGAAGCCGCGGCCTCCGGCATCCCCACTGCACTGGCCGATCTGGGCGCCCTCGTGCGCATCCCGTCCGTCGCCTTCCCCGGCTTCGACGCCGCGGAGGTGCAGCGCAGCGCGGAGGCCGGGGCAGAGCTCGTGCGGGCAACAGGGCTGTTCGAGACCGTCGAGATCCGCAGCGCGGCGATCCCCGGCACGACGGAGCAGGGCAGCCCGGCGGTGCTCGCGACCCGCGCCGCACGCAACGGCCGCCCCACGATCCTGCTGTACGCGCACCACGACGTCCAGCCGGCCGGCGACGAGGCGCTGTGGGAGTCCACTCCGTTCGAGCCCACGGTGCGCGGCGGGCGGCTCTATGGCCGCGGCGCGGCGGACGACAAGGCCGGCATCATGGCGCACATCGCCGCCCTGCGGGCTCTCAAGGAGGCGGTCGGCGAGGACTTCGACCTCGGCGTCGCCCTGTTCTTCGAAGGCGAGGAGGAAGCGGGCTCGCGGTCGTTCGCGCAGTTCCTCTCCGACAACGCCGACGCCTTGCGCGCCGACGTGATCGTGGTGGCCGACTCGGGCAACTGGGACTCGAAGACCCCGGCGCTCACGGTGTCGCTGCGTGGCAACACGCGCTTCACCATGCGCGTGAAGACGCTCGAGCACGCATCCCACTCCGGCATGTTCGGGGGAGCGGTGCCGGACGCCATGATGGCGACGGTGAAGCTGCTCTCGACGCTGTGGGACGACGACGGCGCGGTCGCGGTCGCAGGCCTGACCGAGCGGGATGCCGACACCCCGCCGTACAGCGAGGAGACGCTGCGCGACGAGGCCGGCCTGCCGGCGGGCGTGTCGCCGATCGGCCGGGGCACGATCCTCAGCCGCATCTGGAACAAGCCGTCCATCACCGTGACCGGCATCGACGCGCCGAGCGTGGTCAACGCGTCCAACACCCTCAGCCCCGAGGTCTCGGTCGTCATCAGCGCGCGCATCGCCCCGGGGCAGAGCGCACGCGACGCGTACGCCGCGATCGAGGAGCACCTGCGTGCGCACGCGCCGTTCGGCGCGCACCTCGAGTTCCGCGACCACGACTTCGGCGACGCGTTCCTCGTCGACACGTCCGGCTGGGCGGTGGCGGCCGCGCGCGAGGCCCTTCACGAGGGATACGGCGTGGAATCCGTCGACATCGGCGTGGGCGGTTCGATCCCGTTCATCGCGGATCTCGTGCGCGAGTTCCCTGGCGCGCAGATCCTCGTCACCGGCGTCGAGGACCCGCACGCCAAGGCGCACAGCCCCAACGAGTCGCTGCACCTCGAGACGTTCCGCAACGCCGTGGTGTCCGAGGCGCTGCTGCTCGAGAAGCTCGACGCACGCACGGCGACCTCCTAGACACGCCGGTCTCGGAGCCTCCTCCCTGCGGGCGCGCGTACAATCGAGGCATCCCGCCGCCCGCAGTGGGTTCGATCGAACCGGGCGGCCCGTCCGGAGGAGTGCCATGACCGACACCGCACTGACGACTGACCAGACCGTGCGCGAGCACGGCGTGCTGCTGACCGATGCCGCCGCGCTCAAGGTCAAGAACCTGCTCGAGCAGGAGGGCCGCGACGATCTGCGCCTCCGCGTGGCCGTGCAGCCGGGCGGATGCAGCGGCCTGATCTACCAGCTGTACTTCGACGAGCGCTACCTCGACGGAGACAAGACCGTCGACTTCGCCGGCGTCGAGGTCATCGTCGACGACATGAGCGTCCCGTACCTCGACGGCGCGACGATCGACTTCAAGGACACCATCTCGGAGCAGGGCTTCACGATCGACAACCCGAACGCCGCGGGCAGCTGCGCGTGCGGCGACAGCTTCCACTGAGCGGGTCCTCGCAGGGTCGCTAACGATCCGAGCACTTTCCGGCGGGCCCGGGCGCTTCGAATAGCGCCCGGGCCCGCCGTTTTCCGTCTTCGTGACACGATCCAAGCTGGGCGCTTGGCCTGAATCGCCTGGGCGCTTGCCCTAGACTGACTGGAGTCCTGTTCGCGATCCGGAAAGGTGCACCGTGCCTTCGAAACGCCGTATCCGCTGGGCCGTTCTTCCCCTCGGGATCGCAACGGCAGCAGTCCTTGCCGGATGCACCCCGACCGAGCTCAACGGGTTCCTCCCGGGCTTCGTCGAGGACGGTCCCGCGGCCACCGACAAGACCGAGATGGTCTCGGGGCTGTGGGTCAACTCGTGGATCGTGCTGCTCGCCGTGGGCGTCATCACGTGGGGTCTCATGGGCTGGGCCGCGATCGCCTACCGGCGTCGCAAGGGCCAGATGGGCCTGCCCGTCCAGCTGCGGTACAACATGCCGATCGAGATCTTCTACACGATCGTGCCGCTGATCCTCGTGGTGGGCTTCTTCGCCTTCACCGCCCGCGACCAGGCGATCCTCGAGACGCAGTACGAGGACCCGGATGTCGAGATCACGGCCATCGGCAAGCAGTGGTCGTGGGACTTCCAGTACAACGGCGAGACCGACGACGAGACCGTGTGGTCCATGGGCGTGCAGGCGCAGACGGATGAGCGCGGCGACGTCATCAGCGAGCTTCCGACGCTCGTGCTGCCGGTCGACCAGTCGGTGAAGATCAAGCTTCAGTCGCGCGACGTCATCCACTCCTTCTGGATCATCGACTTCCTCTACAAGAAGGACATGTACATCGGGAAGGACAACTACTGGTCGTTCACCCCGACGCGCGAGGGTACGTACGCCGGCAAGTGCGCGGAGCTGTGCGGCGAGTACCACTCGATGATGCTGTTCAACGTGGAGGTCGTGAGCGAGGCCGAGTACGAGGACTACCTCGACTCGCTGCGTGACGCCGGTCAGACCGGTGACATCGACGACGCGTACGACCGCCTCCAGAACCTGCCCGGCACGGGCGCGGGGACCGAGGCGTCCGAGGAAGAGGGAGACCACTGATCATGGCGACGACGCTTCCGCTCCAGGAGACGACACCGGGTCGCCCGACCACCCTGCCGCCGCGTCAGGCGGCGCTGCTCAGCGCTTCGCGCGTCGAGCAGAAGGGCAACATCATCGTCAAGTGGATCACCTCCACCGACCACAAGACGATCGGCTACCTGTACCTCATCGCATCCGTCATCTTCTTCCTCCTCGGAGGAGTGATGGCGCTCATCATCCGCGCGGAGCTCTTCGAGCCCGGCATGCAGGTCGTGCCGACCAAGGAGCAGTACAACCAGCTGTTCACCATGCACGGCACGATCATGCTGCTGATGTTCGCGACGCCGCTGTTCGCCGGCTTCGCGAACGCGATCCTGCCGCTGCAGATCGGCGCCCCCGACGTGGCGTTCCCGAGGCTGAACGCGTTCGCGTTCTGGCTGTTCCTCTTCGGGTCCACGATCGCCGTCGCGGGCTTCCTCACGCCGCAGGGTGCCGCGTCCTTCGGCTGGTTCGCGTATCAGCCGCTCGCGAGCGCGACGTTCTCTCCAGGCGTCGGCGGAAACCTGTGGATGCTGGGCCTCGGCATGAGCGGTTTCGGCACGATCCTCGGTGCCGTGAACTTCATCACCACGATCATCACGATGCGCGCGCCCGGCATGACCATGTGGCGGATGCCGATCTTCTCGTGGAACACCCTGATCACCAGCATCCTCGTCCTGATGGCGTTCCCGGTGCTGGCTGCCGCGATCCTCGCTGCAGCGGCTGACCGAGTCCTCGGCGCCCACATCTACGACCCGCAGAACGGCGGTGTGCTGCTGTGGCAGCACCTGTTCTGGTTCTTCGGGCACCCCGAGGTGTACATCATCGCGCTGCCGTTCTTCGGCATCGTGTCGGAGATCTTCCCGGTGTTCAGCCGCAAGCCGATCTTCGGGTACAAGACCCTCGTCTACGCCACGATCGCGATCGCGGCTCTGTCGGTCGCCGTGTGGGCCCACCACATGTACGTCACAGGTGCGGTGCTGCTGCCGTTCTTCGCGATCATGACGATGCTCATCGCGGTCCCCACCGGTGTGAAGATCTTCAACTGGATCGGCACGATGTGGCGAGGGTCGGTGACCTTCGAGACGCCGATGGTGTTCGCGCTCGGCTTCCTGGTGTCGTTCGTCTTCGGCGGTCTCACCGGCGTCATCCTCGCCTCCCCGCCATTGGACTTCCACCTGTCGGACTCGTACTTCGTGGTGGCGCACTTCCACTACGTGGTGTTCGGAACGGTCGTGTTCGCGATGTTCGCGGGCTTCTACTTCTGGTGGCCGAAGTGGACAGGCAAGATGCTCAACGAGCGTCTCGGCTACGTCCACTTCTGGATGCTGTTCATCGGCTTCCACATGACGTTCCTCATCCAGCACTGGCTGGGCGTCGACGGCATGGTCCGCCGCTACGCCGACTACTCGGCGGCCGACGGCTGGACGTGGCAGAACCAGGTGTCGACGATCGGCGCCATGCTGCTGGGCGCGTCGATGATCCCGTTCCTGTTCAACGTGTGGATCACCTCGCGCAAGGCGCCGAAGGTGACGGTGAACGACCCGTGGGGCTATGGCGCGTCGCTGGAGTGGGCGACGTCGTGCCCGCCGCCGCGGCACAACTTCACGTCGATCCCGCGCATCCGCAGCGAGCGGCCCGCGTTCGATCTCAACCACCCCGAAGCCGGCATCCCGGTGGGCGTCGGCCCGGCGAAGGACGCCCCCGAAGCCCCGGTTGCAGACCTCGCCGAGGGAGAGGTGAAGTAAGTGCGCACCAACACCGGACTCTGGTGGCTGCTGTCGGCGTTCTTCCTGCTGGTTGCGCTGCTCTACACCGGCTGGAACCTGCTCGAGAACTGGGCCGCCGCGGTCGATGCGAACCCCGAGGGCACTTGGTGGACCTACTTCACCGACTCGGTCGAATGGGTCGGCACGGTCGGGCTGTTCTTCACGGCCTTCATGGGCGCGCTCATCGCGTTCTACGTCGGCAAGGTGCACAAGGCCCAGGGCGGCGAGCTGCCCGAAGACATCCTGACCGCTGACATCGACGACGGCGACCCGGAGCTGGGCGAGTTCAGCCCCTGGTCGTGGTGGCCGATCGTGCTGGCCTTCTCGGCCGCGCTCGCCATGATCGGACTCGCCGTGGGCGCCTGGCTCATGCCGATCGGCATCGCCGTGTTCGCGGTCGCGATCGTCGGCTGGGTCTACGAGTACTACCGCGGACACTTCGCCCGCTGATCCCGCCCATGCTGTTGCGGCACGCGCGCGTGAGGCTCCTCTGCTGAGGGGCGCTCACGTGCGCCTGCGTGCGGCCGCCGTCTCGGATGTCGGACCGCACCGGTCGACGAACCAGGATGCGGCGTTCACCGCCTCCTGGGGCGCGGCCGTGGCCGACGGGGTCGGTGGGGGACCGGCCGGAGACCTCGCGTCCGCGGCCTTCGTGCACCGCGTCGCCGCAGGGCATCTCCGCGGCGTCCATGCCGAGCAGCTGACCGACAGCATCCGCTCCGCGAACTGGGACCTGCGGCTGCACGCGCAGCGCGACCCCGCGCTCCGCGGAATGGCGACCACGTTCACCGGATTGTTCGTCTCGCGTGACGGCGAGCTCCTCCTCGCGCACACCGGCGACTCGCGCGCGTACCTGCTCCGCGCGGGTGCCCTGACGCAGCAGAGCCGAGACGATTCGCTCGTGCAGGCGCTCGTCGAGCAGGGCCTCGTCTCTGCGGAGGATGCCGCCTCCCACCCGCACCGGAACGTCATCACCGCGTCGCTCAGCGGAGCCGAGCATGACGGCGTGACCGTGGTTGCGCATGAGCATCGTCCGGGCGACCGATGGCTGCTGTGCAGCGACGGATTGACCGACTACGTGGCCGAGATCGATATCCGTGCGGCTCTGGCCGACCACGACTCAGTAGGGGCCGCCGCGGCGGCGTGCGTCGAGCTCGCACTCGAGGCGGGCACGCGCGACAACGTCACCGCCGTCGTCGCGGACGTGACGGCCGACGCCGGCGTCGCGGGAGGCTCGAGGTTCTACGGCGCAGCGGCAGATCGCTTCATGGAAGGCCTGGAGTCGGCCTGAACCGCCGGGTCGGCGCGTCGACCCTGGTCGACCGGCGACGAACCGGCGTCAACCGGAGACCCGCGCCCGGACGACCATGACCTGCGGGTCGAAGACGCGGGGGAGCTCTCCCTCGTCGTTCTCGGTCGGCTGGCCCTCGCGGATCCAGTACTCGTATCCGCCGATCATCTCGCGGACGGGGAAGCCCAACTTCGCGAACTCCACCGCTCCCTTCGCGCCGGCGTTGCATCCGGGACTCCAGCAGTACACCACGACCGGCGTGCCCTCGGGGATCTCACGGGGCGCACGCTCGGCGACGTCGCGGTACGGCATGTGGATCGCGCCCCTGACGCGGCCCTGCGCCCATGCCTCGTCGCCCCGGACGTCGACGAGCACGAACTCCTCGCCGGCCTTCTGCGCGGCGTACACATCGGAGGCGTCGGTCTCGAGGGTGAGCTTGGTGGAGAAGTACGTGAGGGCATCGATCATGCCTCCAGGCTACGGCGGCCGGCGCACTCCGGCGCGTGCGCGTGCCGTCAGCTCGCGCCGGAATCCTGCCGAACCGGCGGCATGGCGACGCAGCCCTGCCGGTGGAACGACGGATGCCCCGGCACGAACCGCTACGGTCGTGCCGGGGCATCCGGTCTGAGGGTGGGCGGCCTACTGGCCGGTCTCCTTCTCGCGGTTTCGCAGGGGCTTCGTGCCCGCTTCCGGCTCCGGGACGATCACGTTCGAAGGACGCACCGCCGTCTCGGAGTTGCGGCCGTCGTCGATCGGCGTGTGCGGAGCGTCGGGCACACCGGCGCGCACGTGCGCCGCCTCGAGCTCGGCGTCCTCCTCGGTGGCGATGTGCTCGAGCGTGTGGTGCTGGTGCGCCAGCGCCGCGTCGAGCTCGCTCTGCGTGACCGGCGTCAGCCGGTCTTCGAAGAACCACCGCGAGATGGCCGCGCGGACGTTCTCGTGCCACGGGATCCGGCCCTTCGCGTTCGGCCGGACGACCAGCGGGGCGTAAGTCTCGAAGTCGACCAGGCGATAGCGGTCGTACTCGTCGACGGGCTGATGCACCTCGATGTACTCGCCGCCGGGGAGGCGGACGATGCGACCGGACTCGTAGCCGTGCAGCGCGATCTCGCGGTCCTTCTTCTGCAGCGCGATGCAGATGCGCTTCGTGACGAAGTACGCGACCACGGGACCGACGAACAGCAGCGCCTGGAGAGTGTGGATGACGCCCTCCATCGTGAGCCAGAAGTGGGTCGCGATGATGTCGGATGCGGCCGAGGCCCACAGCACGGCGTAGAACGTGACGCCGGCGGCGCCGATCGCCGTACGAGTGGCAGCGTTGCGGGGGCGCTGCGCGATGTGGTGCTCGCGCTTGTCGCCCGTGACCCACGCCTCGATGAACGGGTAGATCAGGACGAGCACGATGAACAGACCCAGTCCGACCAGCGGCACGAGGATGTTGAACGACCAGGTGCGGTCGAGGAACACGACCTCCCAGCCCGGCGGGATCAGGCGCAACGCGCCGTCGGCGAAGCCGATGTACCAGTCGGGCTGCGTGCCCGCCGAGACCGGCGACGGGTCGTACGGACCGTAGTTCCAGATCGGGTTGATCGTGAACAGCGATGCGATCAGCACGATGACGCCGAACGTGATGAACAGGAAGCCGCCCATCTTCGACATGTAGACCGGCATCATCGGGTAACCGACCACGTTGCTGTTCGTGCGGGCCGGCCCGGCGAACTGCGTGTGCTTGTTGATCACCATCAGCATGAGGTGGACCACGAGCAGGCCGACGAGGATCGCCGGCAGCAGCAGGATGTGCAGCGTGTACAGACGTCCGACGATCGCGGTTCCGGGGAACTCGCCGCCGAACAGCAGGAACGAGGTCCACGTGCCGATCAGCGGGATGCCCTTGACCATGCCGTCGATGATGCGCAGGCCGTTGCCCGAGAGCACGTCGTCGGGCAGCGAGTAGCCCGTGAAGCCTTCGCCCATCGCGAGGATGAACATCACGAAGCCGATGACCCAGTTGAGCTCGCGCGGCTTGCGGAACGCCCCGGTGAAGAACACGCGGAGCATGTGCACGCCGATGCCGGCGACGAACACCAGCGCAGCCCAGTGGTGGATCTGGCGGACGAGGAGCCCGCCGCGCAGGTCGAACGAGATCTCGAGGGTCGAGGCCATGGCGGCCGACATCTCGATGCCGCGCATCGGGAGGAACGCACCGGTGTAGTGGGTCTCGACCATCGACGCCTGGAAGAAGAACGTCAGGAACGTTCCCGACAGGAGCACGACGACGAACGCCCACATGGCGATCTCGCCGAGCATGAACGACCAGTGATCGGGGAAGATCTTGCGGCCGAGCTCCTTGACGAAGCCCGACAGGCTGGTGCGCTCGTCGATGTAGTTCGCCGTGGCGCCGATGAAGCGGCCGCCCAGCGGCTTGTCACGCGGGGGAGGCGGCTCGGAAGAGACGGCCGGCTCCCGAGTGAGGTTCTCGGTGGGGTGAGTGGCGGTACTCAATGACGCTCCCAGAAGCTCGGGCCGACGGGTTCGGTGAAGTCGCTGCGTGCGACCAGGTAGCCCTCGTCGTCAACGGTGATGGGCAGCTGCGGCAGCGGTCGGGCGGCCGGGCCGAAGATGACCTTGGCGTGATCGGTGACATCGAACTGCGACTGGTGGCAGGGGCACAGCAGGTGATGGGTCTGCTGCTCGTAGAGCGCGACCGGGCAGCCGACGTGCGTGCAGACCTTGGAGTAGGCGACGATGCCGTTGTACGACCACTCCTTGCGCTCCTCCGACTCGACGAGCTGCTCGGGGAGGAGCCGGACGAGGAGGACGATCGCCTTCGCCTTCTCTTCCAGGTAGCCCTCGCTGTGCGACACGTCTGCGAGTGCCTCGGGGATGACGTGCACGGCGGAGCCGAGCGTCAGGTCGGCCGCGCGGATCGGCTCACCGGTCGGGTCGTGCGCCAGGCGCATGCCCTTCTTCCACATGGTGTGCTCGAGGAGCGCCACCGGGTTGCCCGCCTCGGGGTGCTCGGGCGAGTCGAACGGCGCGAGACCGCGGAAGAGCACGATGCCAGGCGCGATCGAGGCGACGAGCGCCGCGATCATCGAGTTGCGGATCATGACGCGGCGCCCGAAGCCGGACTCCTCGTTGGCGTCGGCGAACGCCTTGATCGCCGCGTCGCGCGTCGAATCCCGTCCGCGCGTCGCGTGACGGGGCTCGATGAACTCCTTGTCGGACACGACGGCCTTCGACCAGTGGATCGTGGCGAGGCCGATGGCCAGCAGCGCGAACGCGATGCCCAGGCCGATGAAGAGGTTGTTGGCGCGGATGTCGACGATCCGGCCGCTCTCGATCGGGAAGAGGAAGTAGGCGGCGATCGCCCAGATGCTGGCGCCCACCGACAGGTAGAAGAGCGTGTACACCGTGCGCACGGCACGGCGCATCGCGACCGGGTCCTTGTCGGTCATCCGCTCGCGGTGAGGGGGGAGCCCAGGGTTGCTCACCGGGTCGGGGACCGCGACGGCGAGCCCGGGGGAGGGCTTCCAGGAAGCCCTCTCGTGCTCGAGCGGGTCGTCCTCGTGGGCCATGCTGCTCCTCGTCAAGTGTTGCGTCTTGCGTACGTCGATCAGTTGGACTTCGCCGTGATCCACACGGTGATGGCGATCAGGGAGCCGATGCCGAAGATCCAGATGAAGAGGCCCTCGGAGACGGGGCCGAGCGAGCCGAGCGAGAACCCGCCCGCCGACTCGTTGTCCTGCAGGTAGAGCAGGTAGGTGATGATGTCGCGCTTCTCTTCGGTGGTCAGCGTCATGTCGTTGAACACCGGCATGTTCTGCGGACCGGTCACCATCGCCGCGTACATGTTGAGCGGGGTGGTGGTGTGAAGCGCGGGAGCGTACTTGCCCTCGGTGAGGGCGCCGCCCGCACCTGCGACGTTGTGGCACATCGCGCAGTTGATGCGGAAGAGCTCGCCGCCCTCGGATGCGCTGCCCTCGCCGTCGAGCACCTCTTCGTCGGGGAAGCCCGGGCCCGGAGCGATGGACTGGATGTAGGAGCCGATCGCGGCGATCTGCTCGTCGGTGAACTGCACCGGCTTCTGCGGGGCCTGCGGGCCCTGCATCTGCAGCGGCATGCGGCCAGTGCTCATCTGGAAGTGGACGGCGAGCTCGCCGACCCCGTAGAGCGAGGGGCCGTCCTCGGTGCCCTGGACGTCGAGTCCGTGGCACGTCGCACAGTTCGCCTGGAAGAGCTTCTCGCCGTCCTCGACGGTGAGCGCCGTCGAGGCGGCGGTCTCGGGAGCCGTGGCGGCCATCGCCGCGGATGCGCCGGCGTAGACGCCGCCGGTGATCAGCAGGCCGACGCCGATGAGGGCGGCGGCCGCCCAGGGGCTGCGGCGGCCTTTCGAGCGGCGCGTGGTCTCTCGTGCCATGTCGGGTTTCAGCTCCGCTCTCACTTCAGGAAGTAGATGACGAGGAACAGGGCGATCCAGACGACGTCGACGAAGTGCCAGTAGTACGACACGACGATCGAGGACGTCATCTCCTTGCGCCCGAAGTTCTTGACGGCGTACGCGCGCCCGATCACGAGCAGGAAGGCGATCAGGCCGCCCGTGACGTGAAGGGCGTGGAAGCCGGTGGTCAGGTAGAAGGCGGACGCGTAGGCGTTCGCGTCGATGGGCATGCCCTCCGCGACGAGCTGGGCGTACTCCCAGACCTGGCCCGACACGAAGATGGCGCCGAGCGCGAACGTCAGCCAGAACCACTCGACCATGCCCCACCGCTGCCAGAACGAGTTCTGCTTGACGGTGTACGGCTGGAACCGCTCTGCGGCGAACACTCCCATCTGGCACGTGACGGACGACAGCACGAGGATGATCGTGTTGACGGTCGCGTACGGGATGTTCAGCAGCTGCGTCTCTTCGGCCCACAGGTCGGGAGAGGTGCTGCGAAGGGTGAAGTAGATCGCGAAGAGGCCCGCGAAGAACATCACCTCGCTGCCGAGCCACACGATGGTGCCGACGGCGACCGGATCCGGCCGCTTGACGGACCGCATGGCCTGGGAGTAGGTCGCTGTGGAGGTCGTCACGCTCCCCATTATGGCCGATTCGGGGCCCCGATTTTCGCATCCGCGAGCACGCGTTCGCAGGGACCTCGACTTAGGGCGTCCTAAGAGAACGCCGCGAGTCGGCCGTGAACACGCGGTGAAGACCCGGAATCGCGCGAAGCGGGACCCCGTGTCACGAATCCGTTTCGATTCCCGCGCGCGGCTAGGCTTGTCAGCCATGGCGGAGCTGTACACCTGGCCGGGCATCCTCACGACGCTGCTCGAGCGGCGCGACCTCAGCGTCTCGGAGTCGACGTGGGCGATGCGGCAGATCATGTCGGGGTCCGCGACGCCGTCGCAGCTGTCGGGGTTCCTGGTGGCGCTGCGGGCCAAGGGCGAGACGGTGGACGAGATCGTCGGATTCCGCGACGCGATCCTGGAGGCCGCCGTGCCGCTTCCCGTGGACCCCGCCGTGCTCGACATCGTGGGCACCGGCGGCGACCGCTTCGGCACCGTCAACGTCTCGACGATGGCGGCCCTGGTGGCGGCGGCATCCGGGATCCCCGTCGTCAAGCACGGCAACCGAGCCGCCAGCTCGTCGTCGGGCTCGTCGGACGTGCTCGGAGCGCTCGGCGTCGATCTCGCGCTGTCGCCCGAGGCGGTCGCCGAGACGCTGTCGAGGGCGGGCATCACGTTCGCGTTCGCCGCCGCGTTCCACCCCGGGTTCAAGCACGCCGGCCCGTCGCGCAGCGAGCTCGGCGTGCCGACCGTGTTCAACTTCCTCGGGCCGCTCGTCAACCCCGCTCGCGCCGAGGCGAACGCCGTCGGCGTCGCGCAGCTCGACCGCGTGCCGCTCATCACCGGCGTGTTCCGAACGCGCGGCGCGACGGCGCTGGTGTTCCGGGGCGACGACGGCCTCGACGAGCTCACCACGACCGGCCACAGCCGCCTGTGGGAGATCAGCCTGGGAGACATCCACGAGCACGACCTCGACCCGCGGGATCTCGGCATCCCGCTGGCCGACATCGACGATCTGCTGGGCGGCGACCCCGCCCACAACGCCGCCGTCGTGCGGCGGGTCCTCGGCGGCGAGCAGGGTCCGGTGCGCGACATCGTGCTGCTGAACGCGGCGGCGGGGATCGTCGCGTACCGGCTGTTCCGCGACGCGACCCAGGTTCAGCGTCCGATCCTCGAGCGCCTCGCCGAGGCGCGCGACGACGCCGCGGCTGCGATCGACAGCGGCGCGGCGACGGCGACGCTCGAGCGCTGGATCGAGGCGACACGCGCGCTGGCGTCCTGACCGCGGCGCCCGCGGCGCGGCGCGACGGCCTCTTCCGTGCCGTCGGCGACTGCCGCTAGCGTGAGCGGCGGGGTTCCCGCACGCACATGGAGGATGCCATGACCGCTGAAACCACCGCCCACGTCGAGGGCTCCGTCGAGCCGCCGGCACGCAAGCTCGGCGGCGTGAAGGTCGTGGGCATACTGGGCATCCTCGCCGGGATCGTGCTGATCGTGGCCGGCATCGTGGTCTGGATCATGGTGTCCAGCCAGCTTCAGGCCGAGCGGATCACGATCCCCGACGACGCGATGGCGTTCCAAGGCCAGACGGTCGCGGGCCCGTTCACGGCCTACGTGCAGGCGGACGTGATCCAGCAGCACGCGCTCGAGGCGTCCAGTGGCAGGACGTATGCCGAGCTCGACCAGGACGATCCGCTTCGAGAGACCATGATGAACGCCTCGTTCCTGCGGGCGTCGCTGTTCACCTCGGTCGTGTCGTTCGGCGTCGCGGCCTTCGCGATCGGGATCGGCATCCTCTCGATCATGTTCGGCTGGGCGCTGCACCGGCTCGCGGGCGCGCCCGTGATCGTGCGGCAGGCGACGGTGGTGACGTGACGCGCGGGCACCTCGCGTGAACCCCCACGACGCGCTCACCGAGATCGCCACGCTCCTCGAGCGCGAGCGGTCGTCGCGCTACAAGTCGAAGGCGTTCCGCGCAGCCGCCGATGCGATCGCGGGCCTGAGCGAAGCGGAGCTGGCGGATGCCGCATCCCTGCGCCGCCGCAAGGGGATCGGCGAGTCGACCTTCGCGGTGATCCAGCAGGCGCTCGCCGGCGGGGTGCCGGAGTATCTGGCCGATCTGCGGGAGCGGGCAGGCGAGCAGCGCAGCTCCTCGATGCGCGGACTGCTGCGCGGAGACCTGCACTCGCACAGCGACTGGTCGGACGGCCTGACCTCGATCGATCTGATGGTCGACGCGGCACGGGCGCTCGGACACGAGTACCTCGCCCTCACCGATCATTCGCCGCGGCTGCGCGTGGCGAACGGACTCTCGCCCGAACGGCTCCGCGAGCAGCTGGACGTGGTCGCGGGCATGAGCGGCGACGGCTTCACCCTGCTGTCGGGCATCGAGGTCGACATCCTGGACGACGGATCCCTCGACCAGCTGCCCGAGCTGCTCGACGAGCTCGACGTCGTGGTGGCGTCGGTGCATTCCAAGCTGCGCATGGAGCGCGGTCCGATGACGCGCCGCCTCGTCGCGGCGGCGTCGGATCCGCACGTCGACGTTCTCGGGCATGTCACCGGCCGGCTCGTCCAGGGCTCCCGCGGGACGCGGCCGCAGTCGACCTTCGACGCTCGCGCGGTGTTCTCGGCCTGCGCCGAGCACGGCGTGGCGGTCGAGATCAACTCGCGGCCCGAGCGAGAGGATCCGCCCGACGAGCTCATCGTGCTGGCTATGGAGCTCGGATGCCTCTTCTCGATCGATTCGGACGCCCACGCGCCCGGTCAGCTCTCGCTCCTGGACTACGGTGCGGAGCGCGCCGAGCGTCTCGGAGTGCCGCCGGAGCGCATCGTCACGACGTGGCCGCTCGACAGGCTGCGCGCGTGGGCGACGCGCGAGCGCGGCGCCTGAGCCGTCCGGCCCGGCGCCGCGCCCGCGGCTGCGGGATCGCTCGCTCAGCTCGGCGCCGCGTTCGCGCGGATCACCTCGAGCCGCGCGCGGTACTCCGTCTCGTCGATGTCGCCCTTGGCGAAGCGTTCGGCGAGAGTCGTCTCAGCCTGGCGGACGGGGCTCAAGCGGCCGTGCGGCCCGTAGCCGTTCTCGGCAGCGGCCCGGCGCCAGCGGCGCCCGAAGATCGCGAACAGCAGCGCGATCAGGGCGATCCAGAACAGCGGGATCAGCAGGAACCACCACCCGAAGCCCCACGGGCCGGCCATATGGGCGGGTGCGGAGGCGATCCCTGCGGTCAGTGCAGCGGACATTGCGGATTCCTCTCTCTGGCATGGCCGCGCCGGGGCGGTGCGACCGGATGCGTCGAGTCAACGCGGGTCGCGGCATCCGCGAATCCGTCCGCCGGAGTGAATCCGCCTGCTCCCGGCGGAGTACTCCGGATCGGTCGGAGACCTACTGCCAGGGCGAGGCGAGGCCGGATTCGTACGCGACGATCACGAGCCTCACGCGGTCGCGGGCGTGGAGCTTCTGCATGATGCGGGAGACATGCGTCTTGGCGGTGAGGGGGGAGAGGTGCAGGCGGGCGCCGATCTCGTCGTTGGTGAGGCCCTCGGCGACGAGGCGGAGTACGTCGACCTCGCGATCGGTGAGCGCCTCGATGAGGCGGGGGTCGGGCGCCTCGCGCAGCCCGGAGGCGGCGCGCTCGAGCAGGCGCCGCGTGACGCTGGGCGAGAGCAGCGCGTCGCCGGCCGCCACGGCGCGGACGGCGCGGATGAGGTCGGCGGGCTCGGTGTCTTTCACGAGGAACCCGCTCGCGCCGGCGAGGACCGCCCGTGTGACGTACTCGTCGAGCTCGAAGGTGGTCACGATCACGACGCGGACGGCGCCGAGCCGCTCGTCGTCGGCGATCCGCTCGGTGGCCCACAGTCCATCGCCATCGGGCATGCGGATGTCGACGAGGACGACGTCGACGGGCGTCTCGCGCAGCGCGCGCAGCAGCTCCTGCCCGCCGGATGCCTCGGCCACGACCTCGATGTCGGGTTCCGAGCTGAGCAGCGCACGGAACCCCGCCCGCACGAGCTGATGGTCGTCGGCGAGGGCGACGCGGATCATGCCGGTCCCTCCCACGGCAGTCGCGCCACGACGACCGTGCCCTGTGCATCGCTCTCGACCACGAGACGACCGCCCGTCAGCTCAGCCCGCTCGCGCATGCCGCGCAGACCGCCGCGCTCGAGGGCGTCCGCAGGGATGCCCGCGCCGTCGTCCTCGACGGTGAGCACGAGGTCGCGGTCGTCGCGCTCGACCCGGACGGTCGCGTGCGACGCGGCGGAGTGGCGCACGACGTTGGTCAGGGCCTCCTGGGCGATGCGGTAGGCGGCGGTCTGGACCGCGCTCGGCGGCGCGTCGTCGAGCCTGTCGTCCAGGTCCACGGCGAGGCCGAGTCCGGTGCGGCCGGCGACCAGGCCCGGCAGCTGCGCGAGCTGCGGCTGCGGCGTGAGCGGCGCGGTGTCGGGAGCCCCGGCCTCGTCGCCGCGCAGGAACGCCAGCACGCCGCGGACCTCGTCGAGCCCTGTCGCGCTGAGCGACCGGATGTTCGCGAGGGCCTCGCGGGCGCGTTCCGGCTCGCGATCGAACAGGTGCAGTCCGACGCCCGACTGCACCGCGATCTGGCTGAGCGAGTGCGCGAGGACGTCGTGGAGCTCGCGGGCGATGCGGGATCGCTCCTCCTGCTCGGCGGCCCGCCGCCGCGCAGCCAGCTGCGCGCGCCGCTCCTCGGCGCCAGTGATGCGGGCGCGGATGCCCTCGCCGACCGCGAAGCAGATCGCGAGCCCGAGCGTCGCGATCGCGATCCGCAGGGGATGCCAGTCGTAGCCGGCGAGCTCGGCCCCGACGACGGCCGCGAGCCACGCGGCCCCGACCGCGATCAGTGCCCACAGCCGCGCGCCCCGCACCACGGCGCCGATGATCGCGAACACGAGCGCGATCGGGGGTGGACCCGTCAGGGGAGCGACGAAGAGATCGGCGGCGGCGAGCGCGGCGACGACGGCGATCGTCGGTCCCGGCCAGCGCCGCGCGGCGAGCAGAGCGAGGGCGGATGCCGCGGCGAGAGCCACGCTGATGAGTGCGAGGGGAAGCGGCACGCGCTGCCACCACGACATCGCGATCGTGCCCGGAACCTGCACGACGAGCGACACGAACACGGGGAGGAGCAGGGTCAGGGCGGGACTCGCGCGGAATCGCGGCGCGGTCTCGTCGGCCGCCCTCTCGCGCCACGTCCGCTCCGGCATGCGCTCGATGCTACGCCCGGGCCCGCAGCGGCGGATCCGCCCGACGGAGGCGTCGTGTACTCCCGCGGGAGTACACGACGCCGCTCACGGGACGTCGACCTCGTCGAGGGCGTCGAACGCGTCGACGATGCGGTTCATCGCGGTGCCGAGCGCCCACGTCTCGGCGAGCGCGACGGCATCCGCCTTCTGCTGCGCGCTGAGCGGTCGCAGCCGGGAGTCGGGAACGGCCAGCGGAAGGTCGCGGACGACGGCCACGACCCTCGGCGCGACCTCGAGGTAGGGGAGTGCCGCGAGGATCTTGGCGCGCACGCCGGCCGACATGCCCTCGCCCGCCGCGGCAGCCTCGATGATCCCCTCGAGATCGCCGTGCGCGGCGAGCAGTCCTGCGGCCGTCTTCTCGCCGACCCCGGCGACTCCGGGGAGACCGTCCGACGTGTCGCCGCGCAGCGTCGCGAAGTCGGCGTACTGCGACGGCAGCACCCCGTACTTCGTCACGACCGACGCATCGGTGAGCACTTCGAGGTTGCTCATGCCGCGCGCGGTGTACACCACGCGCACGTCGCGTGCGTCGTCGACGAGCTGGAAGAGGTCGCGATCGCCGGTGACGATGTCGACCGGCATCGTGGCGGTGGAGGCGAGAGTCCCGATGACGTCGTCGGCCTCGTGCTCGGGTGCGCCGATGATGCTGATGCCGACGGCCTCGAGGGCGGCGCGGATGACCGGCACCTGCACCTCGAGCGGGTCGGGGACCACCTCGACGTCGGGGCCGCCCGCGACCACCTCGGCCACGCGGTGCGTCTTGTAGGTCGGAATCAGGTCGACCCGCCACTGCGGGCGCCAGTCGTCGTCCCAGCAGGCGACGAGGTGCGTCGGCCGATACGTCGTGACGAGCTTCGTGATGATGTCGAGGAATCCGCGCACCGCGTTGACGGGTGTGCCGTCGGGGGCGCGCACCGTGTCCGGCACGCCGTAGAAGGCGCGGAAGTAGAGCGAAGCACTGTCGAGCAACATCAGTCGGTCTGCCACAACGGCCATCCTGGCACGCGGTGCCGACGCCACGAGCCGTTCACCTCGCAGACCCCCGCGCGTCGCCTGTCGGCACCCGTCTCGTTCACATCCGCCGCTCACCGTGGTGAGACAGCCGGCGGAAGGAGGCGACATGGGCAGGGACGACGTCCTCGCGTGGGTGGAGTCACCCCTCCAGCTCCTCGGCGCGGCGGAGTGGGCGGCGGCGCACCGCACCACGGTGCCCGTCGCCGGGCGGCTCACGCCGCAGATCTCCGAGACGGCCGACGAGCTGCTCGCGCGGGGCGCGCGCTTCGGAGCCCTCGAGCCCTACCTCGGCGTCCCGTGGAATCTGCTCGCGCGGCACGGGCACTGGCTCGTCGGCGACGGATTCTCGGGCCAGTTCCGCCTTGCAGTGACCGTGCTGCGCCCGCACCGCATCACCTTCCTCGACGACGGTGCCCTCGCGCTCTCCTTCGCCGACACGCTGCTCGGCCGCCGGCCGTACGCGCGGCCGCACGTGCAAGAGCGCGGCCTCACGACACTCGCCGCGCCGTTCGCGGCCGAGGTCGTGCATCGCCGCGCGGGAGCCCGACGTGCCGAAGTGTTCACGGCGTTCGACTTGGGCGCCGACCGCCTCGAGGCGCTCGGCGACCGCGGGTTCGGCATCCGTCGTCACGACTTCTCGTGGACGCGCGCGACGGCGCCCGTGGCGGCCGACCTGGGCCGCCGGATCGTGCTCGGCAGCGCGCGGCCGGTCGACGGCCGCATGTCCTTGACGGACTACCTCGCATGGGTGACGGATGCCGCAGCCGGCGGCGCGGTCTACCTGCCGCATCGCCGCGAGACGCCGGAGCAGCTGGCTGCGGTCGCCGCGATCCGGGGTGTCGAGATCCGTGAGACGCGGCTTCCGGTGGAGCTGGTGCTCGCCGGGGCGGCCGAGCCCCTCGACATCCGCACGCTTCCCTCGAGCACGACGAGCACGCTGCCGCTGGTGCTCGCGGGCACCGGTTCGACCATCCGCCCCAGCGCATCCCCCAGACGGAAGGCCGTCGCGTGAGCGAGGTCGTCGCGATCATCCCCGCGCGCGGCGGATCGAAGGGCGTCGTGCGCAAGAACCTGCGCCGCGTCGGCGGCGTGCCCCTCGTCGCACGCGCCATCGACGCCGCCCTGCGCTGCGACGCGATCGATCGGGTGGTCGTGACCACGGACGACGCCGAGATCGCCGCAGTCGCCGCCGAGTGGGGCGCCGAGACGATCGAGCGCCCCGCCGAGCTGTCGGGCGACGAGGCGAGCTCCGAGAGCGCGCTGCTGCACGCCCTCGAAGAACTCGAGGCGCGCCGCATCGACGTGGCGGTCGTCGCGTTCCTGCAGGCCACCTCGCCCTTCATCGACGTCGACGCCCTCGCGGGCGCGGTGCAGCTCGTGCGCTCGCGCCGCCGAGACAGCGTTTTCTCGGCGGTCGAGACCTACGGGTTCCTGTGGGAGAAGGGTGCGGGAGGCGCCGCGCAAGCCGTCAACCACGACGTCGAGGTGCGGCCGCGCCGGCAGGACCGTGAGCCCCATTACCTCGAGACGGGCAGCTTCTATGTGCTGCGCGCCGCCGGATTCCGCGCGTCGCGCCACCGCTTCTTCGGCAGCGTCGGCATCGCCGAGGTCTCGCCGCGCGGCGCGCTCGAGATCGACACGGCCGATGAGCTGGAGATCGCCCGTGCGCTGGCGCCGCTCGTGGACCGTCCGGCCCCGATCGTCGTGGACGCGGTGGTCACCGACTTCGACGGCGTGCACACCGACGACAGCGTCCGGGTGGACCAGGACGGCCGCGAGTCGGTCACGGTGAGCCGCTCGGACGGCATGGGCGTGTCGCTGCTGCGGGCCGCCGGCATCCCCTTCCTCATCCTCTCGACCGAGACGAACCCGGTCGTGTCGGCGCGCGCGCGCAAGCTCGGCGTCGACGTCCTGCAGGGACAGGGCGACAAGGCCGCCGCCCTGCGGTCGTGGGCGGCCGAGCAGCACCTCCCGCTCTCGCGCATCGCGTATCTCGGCAACGACGTCAACGACCTGCCCTGCCTCGACCTCGTGGGGTGGCCCGTGGCCGTCCCCGAGGCGCACCCGCTCGTGCTGGCGGCGGCGCGCGTCGTGCTCGGCCGTCGCGGCGGCGCGGGCGCCGTTCGCGAGCTCGCCGAGCGCGTGCTCGCCGCCGGCGCGACGGCCGCTGCGCGCGCCCAGCGCGCTCCTCGAGAGCTTCACACCCCGGGCGGCCACGAGGCGCCCGGTCCCACCACCGCACCACAGGAGGCATCATGACCGTCACGATCGGGAACCGCGTCGTCGGAGGCGGGCGACCCGCGTACGTCATCGCCGAGATCGGGCTCAACCACAACGGCGACGTCGAGCTCGCCAAGCGCCTCATCGACGTCGCGGCGGATGCCGGCGCGGACGCGGTGAAGTTCCAGAAGCGCACGCCGGAGATCGCCACGCCCGAGCACATGCGCGATGTGCCGCGCGAGACCCCGTGGGGCACGATGACGTACTTCGAGTACCGCCAGCGTGTCGAGTTCGACCGCGACCAGTACATCGAGGTCTCGGACCATGCCATGCTGCGCGGTCTCGAATGGTTCGCATCGCCGTGGGACGAGCCGAGCGTCGCCTTCCTCGAGGACCTCGGCGTCCACGCGCACAAGGTCGCCTCGGCATGCCTCACCGACCACGGCCTGCTGCGCGCCCTGCGCGACACCGGCAAGACGATCATCCTCTCGACGGGGATGTCGACCACGGACGAGATCGACGCGGCGATCGAGGTCCTGGGCACGGAGCGGCTGCTGCTCATGCACGCGACCTCGACGTACCCGATGGAGCCCGGCGAGGCCAACCTGCGCATGATCCCGGCCCTGCGGGAGCGGTTCCCGGGCGTGCCCGTGGGATATTCCGGGCACGAGCGCGGCCTGCAGATCTCGCTCGCCGCCGTCGCCCTCGGCGCGGTCGCGGTGGAGCGGCACATCACGCTCGATCGCACCATGTGGGGCTCCGACCACGCCGCGTCGCTCGAGCCCGCGGGCCTGCAGCACCTCGTGCGCGACATCCGCGTCATCGAGGCGGCCCTCGGCGACGGCGTGAAGCGCGTCTACCCCGGCGAGCTCGCGCCGATGGCCAAGCTCCGCCGCGTCCCGGCGTGAGTCCATCGCATCGGCGCGGGGATCGCCTGCGCGTCGTCGCGATCGCCGACACCGACTCGTACGTGAAGTGGGCGGCATCCCTCCTCGGCGGAATGGCGGGACGCTGGGATGTCACGGTGCTGGTGCTCAGCACCCCGGTCGTGGTGAGCGACGCGCAGCTCGTGTCGGCGCTGAGCTCCAGCGGGCTGCCGCGCGACCGGGTCGAGCGGGTCGAGTACTCCCGCCTCGCCGTGCGGTTGCGGGAGCTGCGGGCGGATGCCGTCGTGCTCGCCGCTCGCGGACCGCTCGTGCGCGTGCTCGCGCGCGACGCCGCGGCGCTCTCGCCGCGACCCGTGATCGCGACCGGCCTGCCGGGGATCTCGATCCCCGCGACGCGGAAGGCGATCCTCTACCGGCTGCAGAGCGACCTGTTCGTGGTGCACTCGCGCCGCGAGCTGCGCGAGTTCGGAGCGCTGTCGGCTCGGACGGGATACGCGCACCGCTACGCGCTCGCGACGCTGCCGTTCGCGCGCGTCCGCGACGAGCCCAGGCGCGCGGACGACGGCACCGACCTGGTGTTCGCGACGCAGGCGAAGGTCCCGGCGGAGCGGGCGGATCGGCTGCGCGTCGCGCGTATGCTCGTGCGCGCGGCCGAGGCGGCGCCTGACCGGCGGGTCGTGGTCAAGCTGCGCGCCGCAGACGGCGAGCACCAGACGCACGTCGAGCAGGACGGCTACCCCGAGCTGCTCGCGTCGCTCGGACCGCTGCCCGAGAACCTCGTGACCTCCACGGCGCCCATGGGTGCGGCTCTCGACGCCGCGGAGGGGCTCGTGACGGTGAGTTCGACGGCCGCCATCGAGGCGATCGCGCGCGGCGTGCCGGTGCTCGCCCTCGACACGTTCGGCGTGTCCGCTCGGCTCATCAACGAGACGCTCGCCGACGCCGACCTGCTCGGCTCGGAGGACGATGTCGTGGCGCGCCGGTTCCGGCATCCGGACCCGGAATGGCTGGAGGACAACTACTTCCATGCGCCGCACGCGGACGACTGGGAGGACCGGCTCGAGGAGCTCGTGTCGCAGCGTCGTGCCGGGACACTCGCACCGCGCCCGCCGTTCGCGCGCCGGGGTGGCGCGCTGCGCGACGCGTGGGAGCGCAAGATCGCTCTCGGGTCCGACGACACGTCCGCCGCCGGCGCGCTGGCCTACGCGATCGGGATGCCGCTGCGTGCGCTGGTGCGGACGGCGCAGCGGTCACGGCGCGCGGTGCGCACCGCACGCGGCTCAGCGGCCGGCACACTGGCCGAACGGAGCATGACCCTGCGATCATGACGGCATGAACCCTGGTAAAGCGCTCACCGCCGTCCTCGCCGCCACCGCCGTCGTCGTGCTCGTCGCGGGCTGCGCGCCCGCAGACCCGGTGATCGCCCCGGTCACCCGCGACGCGGGATCGCTGCAGGGCGCCACCGTGGAACTCGAGGTGGGGCAGGTGCTGAACATCGACACCGGCGACCTCGCCGTCGACAGCTACAGCGGCGAGGTCGACGACCCGTCGGTCGCACGGTTCGTCCCGGGCCGCGAAGAGGACGGCGCGACCTTCAACCCGGGCGTGGAGGGTCTCGCCGAAGGGGAGACGCGGGTCGTGCTCTCAAACTCCGACGGCGGCATCCAGGACGTCACGTTCACCGTCGAGGTCTCGGATTGAGGCCGCACGGCGTGAGCCCGGCAGTGCGCAGCGGGCGTACGCTTCTGCGATGACCTCCGCCGCGAGCAGGACCGAGCTGCGCGAGCTCCTCGACGAGCTGCGCGCGCACGCGACCGCGCGCCTGGCCGCCATGGATGCGACGATCGCCGAGCTGCGCGCCGACCGCGGCGCGGATGTCGCGGATGACGAGCACGACCCCGAAGGCGTCACGCTCTCGGGGGAGTGGGCGCGCGTGGTCGGGCTGCACGAGGCCGCGGCGCGCGAGATCGCCGAGATCGATGGTGCCGTGCAGCGCTGGGAGGCCGGGAGCTACGGCGTCTGCGTGGACTGCGGCCGGGACATCCCGATCGCCCGCCTGCGCGTACGCCCGTTCGCGACCCGCTGCGTCTCGTGCGCCGAGAAGGCGGGTTCGTGACGTGTCGTTCGGGCCTGCCGGCTCGACCGGAGAGTTCGCCCTGATCGCTGCCGGCGACCCGTGCCCATGCGGCAGCGGGGAACGATTCGGCGGATGCTGCGGCCCGCTGCTGGAGGGAGGCGCCGCTCCGACCGCCGAGACCCTGATGCGGTCGCGCTACACGGCGTTCGTCGTGGGCGATGCGCGCCACCTGGTGGCCACGTGGCATCCGCGAACCCGCCCGGACGACCTCACCCTCGACCCCGCGCAGCGCTGGATGGGACTCGAGATCGTCGACGCCGCGGGTGGCGGCGAGGGAGACGAAGAGGGAGTGGTCGAGTTCCGGGCGCGATGGCGCCAGGGTCGCCACGAGGGCGAGCTTCACGAGCGGAGCAGATTCGGCCGCCGTGCAGGCCGGTGGGTGTATGTGGACGGGACGGTCCACGAGTCCTGACGCGGCTCGCCCCGGGGGCAGCGCCGCACCGCTAGCGTGAAGCACGTGACCACCCAGCAAGAGAAAGCACAGACCCTCGCGCGACTGCATGCCGCGCCCGAGATCCTCCGCGTCGTGAACGTGTGGGACGCCGTCTCGGCGAGGACGATCGCGGCCCTCCCCGAGACGCGTGCCATCGCCACGGCGGGCCACTCGATCGCGGCGTCCTTCGGGTACGCCGATGGCGAGGTCCCGCTCGAGATCGCCCTCGACATGATCGGGCGGATCGTCGAGGCCGTCGGCGACCTGCCCGTGACCGCCGATCTCGACGCCGGGTACGGTGACCCCGGCGAGACCGTGCGCCGCGCGATCGGCAGAGGTGTCGTCGGCGCCAACGTCGAGGATCGCCTGCGGCCTCTCGACGAGGCCGTCGCGGCCGTCGAGGCGATCGTCGCGGCGGGTGAGGCCGAGGGAGTGCCGTTCGTGCTCAACGCCCGTACCGACGCGTTCGTGCGCGGCGGCGGGCGCCCGGTCGAGGCATCCGTCGGCGACGCCATCGAGCGCGGCAGGGCGTATCTCGACGCCGGCGCCGACCTCGTGTTCGTGCCCGGGATCCTCGACGCCGACGTGACACGTCGGCTCGTCGACGGCATCGGCGAGCGCAAGGTGAGCGTCATCGGGGTTCCGGGTGCACTCAGCGCGGCGGAGTACGAAGCGCTCGGCGTGGCCCGCATCTCGTACGGGCCCACGACGCAGCGCGTGGCGCTCACGGCGCTGCAGGACGTCGCGGCCGAGCTCTACCGCGACGGCGTGATCCCGACGTCGACCCGCAACCTCAACTGAACGCGGTGTCCGGCGGCGCGAGGCGCGCCGCCGGACACCGGCGCCGGCTCAGGTGTCGTGCTCGAGGGGCGCGACATCCTCGCGGTGATCGTCGGTCGCCCCCGGTGGGTAGTCCGCGACCTCGGGGCGACTGCGCAGGAACAGGACGCTCACGACGAGGCCGCCCCACACCACGACGATGGCGAGGATGAGGAACGTGATGGCGATGGGGGTCATGACGACGCCTCCTTCCGCTGCGCAGCGGTCACGGGATCGGCCACCGGGTACGCCGGCCACGGCTGGAAGTCGTCCGGCGACTTCCGCCAACGCAGCACGGTCATCACGAGTGTCGCCACGAGCAGGGAAACGATCGTGCCCCAGCCGAACAGTGCGAGATACCAGCCCGGCATGTCGGCGTAGCCGTCGACGACGAGGGTCACGATCCGCGAGATCAGCATGTAGCCGAGCACGACCGGGGCGAGCACGCCGACGAACGCGATCCAGAGCCAGCCGACCTTGAATGTCGAGACGGCGTTCAGGTGGGCGCGCAGCTCGGGACCGCGGCGGAGTACCCAGATCACCAGGATCGTCGTGAGGACCGCGGACGCCACGATCCCGATGTTGTTCGCCCACTGGTCGGTCACGTCGAGCGCGAGGAGCCCGGTCGTGGTGGAGAAGATCAGCACCGACAGGACGGCCGACACGATGCCGACCCCGGTCGCCGCCGCGCGGATCGAGAGGCCGAACTTCTCCTGGATGGCCGCCGACACCACCTGCAGCACCGAGATGAGCGAGGTGAATCCTGCCAAGGCGAGCGAGCCGAAGAAGAGCATGCCGAAGATGGGGCCGCCGGGCATCTGCGACACGATCGCGGGGAACGTGATGAACGAGAGGCCGACTCCCGTGAGGCCCTCCAGCTCGGCGACGGCGATGCCCTGCTGGAAGGCGAAGAACCCGAGCGTCGCGAAGACGCCGATGCCCGCGAGGATCTCGAACGAGGAGTTCGCGAACGCGACGACCAGGCCGGGCGACGTCAGGTTCGAGCGACGCCGGCGGTACGACGCGTACGTGATCATGATTCCGAAGGCGATCGACAGCGAGAAGAAGATCTGGCTGTAGGCCGCGATCCACACATCGGGATCCGCGAGCGCCGCCCAATCCGGCGTGAAGAGCGCGTTGAGACCCTCGGCCGCGCCGTCGAGGAAGAGCGCCCGCACGACCAGGACAGCGAACGCGACGACGAGCAGCGGCAGGCACACCACGTTGACCCGCTGAAGACCCTTCGCGACACCGGCGGCGAGCACCACGATCGCCGCGATCCACACGATCGCGAGCGGGATCAGCACGCCGGGCACGAACTCGAAGCTGATGCCGGGATCGCCGACCTGCAGGTACTCCCCGGTGAGGAAGCCCGCCGGGTCGTCGCCCCAGCGCAGGTCGAAGGAGAAGACGAAGTAGCTGAGCGCCCACGCGATGACGGCGGTGTAGTACAGGCCGATCACGAACGCGATGGCGACCTGGAACCAGCCGAGCGATTCGGTCCAGCGGCCGAACGCCCGCCCGACGCGGCGGAACGTGGTCGGGGCGGCGCCGCGGAACCGGTGCCCGAGGGCGTAGTCCAAGAACAGGATCGGGATGCCCGCGGTCAGCAGCGCCACGAGGTAGGGGATGAGGAACGCCCCGCCCCCGTTCTCGTAAGCGACACCGGGAAAGCGCCAGATGTTGCCCAGTCCGACCGCGGAGCCGATCGCGGCGAGGATGAAGCCGACCTGTCCGGTCCACTGCTCGCGGGGCCGTGCTCCTGGAGATGCGTCTATCCGACTATGCGATTCGGTCACGTCACTGTCCCTTCGCGTACTCAGGTCTGGGACTGCACGCTAGCAGCGGCGCCGGGGTCCTCACCAGGACGCGCGCCGTCCGCAGCAGCCGGTTCGGGGCGCGACGGCGTCGCGACCGCGTCCAGGAGCAGGTCCAGTGCGGCGTGCGCCGCCTCCCGCGCCCGCACGTCGGAGGGTCGCTCGGCGAGCCACAGCGCCGCTTCGTTCATCGCGCCGCTCAGCTGCTGCGTCAGCGCGTCGACCAGCGGGGCCGGCACCGTTCCGAGGGCGGCGACGGCCGCGCGCAGCTCGCGACCCGAGGCGTCTGCATCCAGCTCCCGCCACGTGGCCCAGCCGAGCGCAGAGGGCGCATCGGCCAGGAGCACGCGGGCCGCGCCGTCATCGGTGATCGCGTCGAGGAACGCATGGCTTCCGGCACGGAGCTGAGCCGCGGCATCCGTCTCGCGATCCGCTGCCGCGACCACGCGATCCGCGACCACTGATTGCAGGTGGGCGGCGACGGCGCGCAAGAGCCCGTGCTTGCTCGCGTAGTGGTGATAGACCGCGCCGCGGGTCACTCCTGCCCTCCGCGCGATGTCGTCGACGGATGCTGCGGCGAAGCCCTGTTCGGTGAATCGATCGCACGCGATCTCGAGCACTCGGCGTGCGGTGCGGGCGGCGTCGGCGGCACTGGCTCTGGGCATGACGGTTCCTTTACGTGCGATGTGTATGTATCGTTGGAAGCTATACGTACATCAAGAATGTAAAGGATGGTTCGCGAGATGGAGACCATGACGAGCTTCTATCCGGTCGTGATGACGACGGATGCCCCGGCGGCGGCGCGGTTCTTCACCGACCACTTCGGCTTCGAGGCGACCTTCGCGACCGACTGGTACGTCAGCCTGCGACGAGAGCAGGCGGAGCTGGCGTTCGTCGCCCATGATCACGAGAGCGTGCCGGCGGGATTCGGGACGCCCGCGTCGGGCCTGCTGCTGAATGTCGAGGTCGACGACGCCCGCGCGGCGCATCGGCGACTCGTCCTCGAGGGAAGCCTCGAGTGCGTCCTCGACCTTCGCGACGAGCCGTTCGGTCAGCGGCACTTCATCGTCGCCGCGCCGGGTGGTGTCCTCGTCGATGTGATCGAGCCGATCGAGCCGTCCGCGGAGTTCGTCGCCGCGTTCGCCTGAGCGGACGCGGCGACGGTGCTGCGCGATCTAGACTCGCTGGGTCGCGACCGCAGGAGGGTGACGCATGAGTCTCGCGAAGGAGCTGTTCCGCCGGCGGCCGATCACGCCGCCCGTGGCATCGCCGGGCGGGCTCACGCGCACGATCGGCACGTTCCAGCTCGCGATGCTGGGTGTCGGTGCGACGATCGGCACCGGCGTCTTCTTCGTCATGCACGAGGCGGTGCCGCTGGCGGGACCTGCGGTGATCCTTGCGTTCGTCGTCGCGGCGATCGCCGCGGGACTGTCGGCGGTCTGCTACGCCGAGATGGCGTCGGCGGTGCCGGTGTCGGGTTCGACCTACTCGTACGCATACGCCACCCTCGGCGAGATCGTGGCGATGGGCGTGGCGGCCTGTCTCATGCTCGAGTACGGCGTGTCGACCGCCGCCGTCGCCTCCGGGTGGAGCGGTTACCTCGACCGCCTCGTCGGGGATCTGTTCGGGTGGGACATCCCCGCCGCGCTGTCGGCCGGACCGTTCGAAGGAGGCGTCGTCAATCTCCCCGCCGTCGTCCTGGTGGTGCTGTGCGCGGTGCTTCTCATCCGCGGGACGCGGGAGTCGGCCGTCGTCAACACCGTCATGGTGATCATCAAGATCGGCGTGCTGGTGATGTTCGGCGCGATCGCGATGACGGCCTTCACCCTCGACAACTTCGCCGATTTCGCGCCACACGGCGCCGCGGGCGTGACCGCGGCGGCCGGAACGATCTTCTTCACCTTCATCGGGCTCGACGCCGTCTCCACAGCCGGCGACGAGGTGCGGGATCCGCAGCGGTCGCTGCCGCGCGCGATCCTCGTCGCCCTCGCGACGGTGGTGGCCGTGTACCTCTTCGTCGCGATCGCCGCGGTCGGCGCCCAGCCTGCTGCCGACTTCGAGGATCCCGCGCAGCAGAGCGCAGGCCTCGCCGTGATCCTCGGCGATGTCCTCGGCGCGCAGTGGCCGGGGACCGTGCTGGCCGCGGGTGCGGTGATCTCGATCTTCTCGGTCACGCTCGTGACGCTCTTCGGTCAGACGAGGATCCTGTACTCGATCGGGCGCGACGGCCTGCTGCCGCCGGTGTTCGCCCGGGTCGACCCGCGCACGCACACGCCGGTGTTCTCCACGATCGTCGTCGCCATCGCCGTCGCGCTGCTGGCCGGGCTCATCCCGCTCTCGAACCTGTGGGACATGGTCTCGATGGGGACACTGGTCGCGTTCATCGTCGTCTCGCTCGGGGTGATCGTGCTGCGCCGCACGCGTCCCGACCTGCCCCGCGGATTCCGCGTCCCCGGGTACCCGGTCACGCCGGTGCTGTCCATCCTGGCGTGCGGCTACCTGATCACGGGCCTCGGCTGGTCGACGTACGCGTGGTTCGCGCTGTGGGTGGCCGTGGTGCTGACCTTCTACCTGCTGTGGGGTCGGCGGCACAGCCTGCTGGCGCAGGGGCGTAGCGTGGAGAATGCGACGAAGGGACAGACATGACCCGCATCCTGATCTTCGGAGGACACGGCAAGGTTGCGCTGCTGCTCGAGCCGCTGCTCGTTGCGCAGGGGCACACCGTGACCGCCGTCATCCGCAATCCCGCGCACGAGACCGAGGTCGCAGCGACGGGAGCGCAGCCCGTCGTGGCCGACGTCGAGCTGCTCGACGTCGAACAGCTGACGAACCTCATCGCCGGCAACGATGTCGTCATCTGGTCGGCGGGCGCGGGCGGCGGCAACCCCGGACGCACGTACGCGGTCGACCGCGACGCGGCGATCCGCTCGATGGATGCGGCCGAGGCCGCGGGGGTCGAACGCTACCTGATGGTGTCGTGGCTGGGCTCGCGCGCGGACCACGGAGTTGCGGCCGGCTCGTCGTTCTTCCCCTACGCCGACGCGAAGTGGGCAGCCGACGAGCATCTCGCGGCGAGCGAGCTCGACTGGACGATCCTCGCGCCCGGCACCCTGACCTCCGATCCGCCGACCGGTCGGATCGAACTGGATCCCACGGGCAGGGGAGAGGTGCCGCGCGCCGACGTCGCTGCGACTGTCGCCGCCGCCATCGCCGACGACAGCACGATCGGACGCACCATCCGCTTCGGCGGCGGTGCCGAGGTCATCGGCCACGCCATCGCCGGCTGAGCTCAGTCGTCGCTCGAGTGGAGCCCGCGCCGCGCCGACAGCAGCGTGACCTCCGGTCGGTCCGAGACGAGCCTCTCGGCGCGATCGAGCACATCGCGCACGTGCGAGGACCCGGACGCGACCACCGACACGCCGATGCGCGCCCGACGGTGGAGGTCGTGCTCGCCCACTTCGGCCGCGGCGGCCTCCGTCCGGCGGCTGAGCTCGGCGACGATCGGGCGCAGCACGCTGCGCTTCTCCTTCAGGGAGCGCACATCGCCCAGCAGCAGGTCGAACTCGATCCACCCGATCCACATGGCTCCATCGTGCCAGCGGCCGGATGCGAGGGGCCGCAACCGCGACGCGCCCCGCGTGCCTCATCGCCAAACCGACGAAATGCCGGTAGAACAGCAGAGTCTGCGTTCTGGGGGGATCGCAGGTCCTCATCGACCCGAAGGGACCCCCACACATGAAGATCGTCAAGCGCATCATCATCGGGCTCGTGATCGCCTTCGCCATCTTCTACCTGGTGACGCGCCCGCAGGATGCCGCCAACGCCGTCCAGGGCGCCTTCGGCGCCGTCTGGGGCGCGGGCGTCGCCGTCACCGACTTCTTCGTGGCGCTCGCCGGAGGCTGAGCGTGCTCGATCCGCGCATCGATCGGCACCTGATCGCGGATCAGGGAGAGGTCGTCGTCGACGAGGTGCGCAAGCACTGGGCGGCGACGGTCGGCGCGGTCCTGGAGCTGTTCGCCGGCGTCGTCGTGCTGCTGCTGGGCTTCTTCGTGCCGCCGCAGGCGTGGTGGGTGCCGGCCCTCTTCGGCGGCGTCGTGGTGTCCCACGCCTGCTGGCGGATCCTGGAGCAGCGGATGGACCGGTTCGTCATCACCAACATGCGGGTGTTCCGCGTGCACGGCATCCTGTCGCAGCGCATCGCCACGATGCCCTTGTCGCGCATCCTCGACATCTCGGTGCACAAGCCGGTCGTCGGCCGCATGTTCGGATACGGGCATTTCATCTTCGAGTCCGCCGCCCAGGAACAGGGTCTTCGCGAGATCCGCTTCGTCGGCTACCCCGACGAGCGCGGTCTGACGATCCAGCGCGTGATCCAGCAGGCCGGCCTGCGCGGGTACGCAGGTCGCGGAGATCCGCTGCACCCGGCGCCCGTCGCCGCTCCCGTCGTCGCTCCGCCGCGCCCCCGGGTGCCGGCGTCCGTCGCCGCCGCCGCGGCGTACGATACGCTGCCGGTCGTCGCCGAGCGCGAGGCGCCCGCCGGGGCGGTGGGCTGGGACTGGCTCGCCGATGCCCAGCGGCGCGAGGTGGAACGGCTGGCCGAGCTGCGCGGCGAGCCGCCGCACGGGGAACGCGACGGGTCCGGCCCCGACGGCACCGACACCGCGCCCATCGATCTGCCGCGCTGATCGGCAGGCGTGCTGGACTCTGCGGGAACATCGCGGGCGACCCCCGCGTTCTGTTACCCTGGAGTGTCACTCGTGTGGCTGTTTCGCCACGCCTGTTGCCGGTTCGCGCCGGTCGCCGGATCCCGCAAGGGCTCGTGACATCGCATGACAACAATCCGCTTCGCCTCGGCTCGAGGTGTTCGCCCGCGCTCGCGCGGACCGGGCGCCGATGACGGCGGAGGCCCGAGAACCCAACCCAACAAGGACAACCCACTACATGACTAGCGCAACGACCGCCCCGGCCACCAAGCAGGTCGCGATCAACGACATCGGATCTGCCGAGGACTTCCTGGCCGCGGTCGAGAAGACTCTGAAGTTCTTCAACGACGGCGACCTGATCGAGGGCACCGTGGTGAAGATCGACCGCGACGAGGTCCTCCTCGACGTCGGCTACAAGACCGAGGGCGTCATCCCCTCGCGTGAGCTTTCCATCAAGCACGACGTCGACCCCAACGAGGTCGTCAAGGTCGGCGACGAGGTCGAAGCCCTCGTTCTCCAGAAGGAGGACAAGGAAGGCCGCCTCATCCTCTCCAAGAAGCGCGCGCAGTACGAGCGCGCGTGGGGCGACGTCGAGAAGATCAAGGAGAACGACGGCGTGGTCACCGGTCAGGTGATCGAGGTCGTCAAGGGTGGTCTCATCGTCGACATCGGCCTCCGCGGCTTCCTCCCGGCTTCGCTCATCGAGCTGCGCCGCGTGCGCGACCTCACGCCGTACCTCGGCCAGGAGATCGAGGCGAAGATCCTCGAGCTCGACAAGAACCGCAACAACGTCGTGCTGTCGCGCCGCGCCCTGCTCGAGCAGACGCAGTCCGAGTCGCGCACCACGTTCCTCAACAACCTGCACAAGGGCCAGGTCCGCAAGGGCACGGTCTCGTCGATCGTCAACTTCGGTGCGTTCGTCGACCTGGGCGGCGTGGACGGCCTCGTGCACGTCTCCGAGCTCTCGTGGAAGCACATCGAGCACGCGTCCGAGGTCGTCGAGGTGGGCCAGGAGGTCACCGTCGAGATCCTCGAGGTCGACCTCGACCGCGAGCGCGTCTCGCTGTCGCTGAAGGCGACGCAGGAGGACCCGTGGCAGGTCTTCGCCCGCACGCACGCGATCGGCCAGGTCGCGCCGGGCAAGGTCACCAAGCTCGTTCCGTTCGGCGCGTTCGTTCGCGTCGCGGACGGCATCGAGGGCCTCGTGCACATCTCGGAGCTGTCGGGCAAGCACGTCGAGCTCGCCGAGCAGGTCGTGTCGGTCGGCGAAGAGGTCTTCGTCAAGATCATCGACATCGACCTCGAGCGTCGTCGCATCTCGCTCTCGCTCAAGCAGGCGAACGAGTCGGTCGACCCCTACGGCACTGAGTTCGACCCGGCCCTCTACGGCATGGTCACCGAGTACGACGAGAACGGGGAGTACAAGTACCCCGAGGGCTTCGACCCGGAGACCAACCAGTGGAAGGAAGGCTTCGACGAGCAGCGCGAGAAGTGGGAGCAGGAGTACGCCGCCGCCCACGCTCGCTGGGAGGCCCACAAGGCCGCCGTCATCAAGGCCCTCGAGGCCGAGGCCGCCGCGCCGGTCGAGACCGGTGCCAGCTCCTTCTCGTCCGACAGCGGCCCCGCGGGCACGCTCGCGGACGACGAGGCTCTCGCCGCCCTGCGCGAGAAGCTCTCGGGTCGCTGACCGCAGAAAGCTGATCGAACCGGCCGCACTGCGACCGGTGCGATGACAGAGGGCCGGAACCTTCGGGTTCCGGCCCTCTCGTCGTCGCCGGCCCCGCGTCATGTCGGCGGCTCCGCGTACGCTCGGCGGGTGCCCTCGATCGTCCGTGCCCGACGCTGCCTGGCGGCAGGCGACGGGTGCCGCGGCACGGTGCCGGGCGACGCCCCGGTGGCGCTGTGCGAGGGGCACCTCGCCGCCGCATCCGACTGGGCCGACGCGGAGTACGGCGTGACCGACGTGCTGCCGTCGCCGTGCCTCGTGTGCGGCTCGCGGCTCGGCGTGCGGTATCGGTCCGGCTGGCTGTGCGCGGCGTGCGAATGGCGCCACGGCGACGTGCCCGACGCGGAGCTGCCGCCGCCGCGGGTCGACGTCGTGTACTACCTCCGGTTCGGCGACCGCGTGAAGATCGGCACGAGCTCCAACCCGCGGCAGCGGCTCGCGGCGATCTGGCACGACGAGCTGCTCGCCTTCGAGCGCGGCGGCCGCGCCCTCGAGCAGCGTCGGCACGTCGAGTTCGCCGGCGATCGCTTCCCGCGCACCGAATGGTTCCGGCTGAGCGACGACATCGCACGGCACGTCGCCGTGCTCGCTGCCGGGACCGACGACCCATGGCGGCTGCACGCGCGGTGGGTCAGCGAGGCCCTCGCGGCACGAGGCTGACCGGCTGCGACGGTGTCCAGGCGGTTCAAAGGAACGCCCCTTAGCCTGACGAGCCCACGCAGACGACGGAGGACACATGGGATTCCTGGACCGACTCTTCGGCGGGGACGACGCGGAGCGTCAGTCGCGCCCCGTTCCCCAGAACACGTACGGCCGCCAGGCATCGACTCAGCCGCCGCCGAGCGAGGACGAGGTCGCGATCGAGCGCTACCGCTATCTCCTGCGGACTGCGCCGCCCGAGACGATCGAGCAGGTCCACGCCGAGGCCTTCGCGAAGCTCACCGAGCCGCAGCGGCAGCAGGTGCTGGCCGACATCTCGGCGGGCCTTCCGGCCGCGGAGCAGCCGCGGTCGAGCGACCCGCAGTCCATGGCACGCGCGGCGACCCGGGCCGAGTACATGAACCCTGGGTTCATGGAGCGCACGCTCGGACCGCAGCGCCAGGGTCCTTCGTTCGGCTCCATGCTCGGCTCGTCCATCCTCGGCACCGTCGTCGGCTACGTCATCGGGTCGGCGCTGGTGAGCTCGTTCCTCGCTCCGACGTTCGCGTCCGACCCCGGGAGCCAGGACGATTCGGGGCAGGACGGCACCGCCGACGGCGGTGGCGACGCGGGCGCCGACAGCGGTGCGGATGCCGCGTCCGCCGACGCCGGTGGCTGGGGCGACCCGGGCTCCGGTTGGGGCGGAGACGCCGGTGCCGACGCCGGCGGATTCGGGGACTTCGGAGACTTCGGATTCTGACGTCGCAGTCCACCTCGTGACGCCGGAGCGCCGGCCGACGGGCGAAGCGACCGCGACGCAACCTCACACGGGGGTGGCGGCATCCGTTAGCGTCACGGTATGACCGCCGCGACGCCGGGAGACACGCACGCGCGTGCGGCCCGTGCGCGCAGGCCGAGTCGTGGCCACGACATCGCCGATCGCACGCGCGATCGCACGGCGACGCTGAACCAGCTGCTGCTCGCGGGCGTCGTGTTCGCGTTGGGCGGCCTCGCCGCCCTGACGCCGTTCACCGGCGACCGGGTGATCTTCTTCCTCGGCGTGGTGATGATCGTCGTCGTCACGGGCGCGACGCTGGTGGTTCCGTGGAACTCCCTGCCGTACGGCTGGGTCGCGGTCGTGCCGGCACTCGACATCGCGGCGATCACGCTGCTGCAGCTCGCCGCACCCGACTCGAGGCTCGGACTGCTGTGGATCTTCCCGGTCATGTGGCTCGCCGGCGGGTTCGGCATGCTGGGACTGTTGGGCGTCATCTTCGTGATCGCGGGGATCGTCGCCCTCTTCGCGACGCTGGAGGGCGAGGAGCTGACGTACCGAACGCTCCTGCTGCCGCTCGTGCTGCTCGCGGTGGCGACCACAGCCCACGTCACGACGCGTCGCTCCGACGCGCAGCGGACGCTCTTGGCGAAGCAGTCCCGGCTGCTGCGCAGCGTTCTGGCGCGCACCCGGCGCCAGGAGGAGGTGGTCACCGAGGTGCTCGACGCGGTCGACTTCGGCGTCATCCGCATCGACGCCGACGGCGGCACTGCGGTCACCAACGACGCGCACGGGCGCCTGCAGCAGGGGCTCGAGCCACATGAAGAGGGGGAGCTGGCGGTCTTCCGCGACGACGGGACGACGAGGATCCCACCCGATGAGCTGCCGCTCGAACGTGCACGCCGCGGGGAGTCGTTCGACGACGAGGTGGTGTGGTTCGGGGCCGAGCCCGGCGCGCGCCGGGCGTTGACGATCACGGCGCGGCGTCTCACCGATCCCGACGGCGCGGACGCCGGTGCAGTAGTCGTCTCGAGGGACGTGACAGCCGAACGCGACGCGCTCCGCGCCCGAGACGAGCTGGTCGCGTCGGTCTCGCACGAGCTGCGCACGCCCCTGACGGCGATCCTCGGCTACCTCGACCTCGCCATCGAAGACCCCGACACGCCGGACGCGGTCCGAGCCAACCTCGACATCGCGGAGCGCAACGCCGAGCGGCTCCTTCAGATCGTCGCCGACATCCTCGCCGCGTCGAGATCCTCTCCGTCCGCGCTCGGGACGTCGCTCACCCGCGCTCTCGTCGATGCGAGCGAGATCGTCCGCGCGGCGGCGACGGATGCCGTCACCCGAGCGGCCGCGCGAGCCATCACGGTCGACACCGCGGGCCTCGAGCCCGCCCCGGTCTGGGCGGATGCGCTGCGGCTGCGCCAGGTGGTCGACAACCTGGTGTCGAACGCGATCACCTACAACAAGGACGGGGGCACGGTGCGCGTCGGCACGGCCTCCGACGGGACCTGGAGCTGGATCCTCGTGCGCGACACCGGCATCGGAATCTCGGAGGCGGACCGGTCACGGCTGTTCCACCGCTTCTACAAGGCCGGCGAGCCGCGACGGGCGGGAACCGGCCTCGGGCTCGCGATCACGCGCGACATCGTGCGCGCACACGGCGGCGAGATCGGCTTGCACAGCTCGCCCGGAGTCGGATCGACCTTCATCGTCAAGCTGCCGGCCTCCCGCCCGGAAGGACCCGAGTCATGAGCCTCGACCTCGTCAGCATCCTCGTCATCACGGCGGTGGTCGTCAACGTCAGCGGCGTGCTGTTCATCCTCGAGACGCTGCTGCGCCGCGATGAAGGAGCGGGTCGGATCTGGTCGCTCGGCTTCCTTGCGGCGATGCTGACGACGCTGTCGTACGTCGTGTGGGCGCAGTACGACGACGCGTGGTGGGCGGTCGCCGTGGGCAATGCCGCCTTCGTCGCGGGGACCGGGTGCATGTGGCTCGGCTGCCGCCGTTTCAACGGGCGTCCGATGGCGTGGTCGTCGCTGCTGGTCGCGGCCGGAGTCGCCGGCGCGGCGGGGACGGTCGCGATCGAGGGCGAGTCGGGCGGGGACTGGGCGGGTGCGCTGTGGATGTTCGTCGCGCTCGTGGTGTTCGCGGGCCTCGGCGCTGCGGAATGCCTGCGCGGCGCGCTGCGCGCGTCGCGCACCGCGTGGGTGCTGGGTGTGGTGCTCGGGATCCAGTCGCTCTACTACGTCGCCCGCACGACGGCGTTCCTCATCTCGGGCCCCGACAGCACGCTGTTCCAGACGGCATTCGGGACGATCGCGACGAGCTTCCTCACGGTGACGCTGACGATCGTCGCCGTGGTGGTCACGTCGGTGCTGCGCGCGACGCGAGCGCCGATGCGCGGCTACGTGCGCCACTCCCGGCCGGATGGCGCCCCGGACGGCATCGCCCGGCAGGAGGAGTTCGCCGGCCTCCTCGCGGCGCTCTGCGACCGCGCGGCCGCACGATCGGAGCCCGTCGCCGTGACCGCCGTGCGCATCGACGACCTCGAGCAGATCTCGTCGGCGTTCGGAACCGAGGTGGCGGGTGCGATCGCCGAGGCGTGGCGCGCGGGCGTGCGCCGGCATGCGCCGGCCAATGCGCTCGTGGGGGAGGACGGCTCCAGCGGACTCGTCGTGGCGCTCGCGGTGTCCTCCGCCGAGGACGCGCGCCGCCGGGCGGGCGCGATCTATCGCGGGCTCTTCGACGATCTGGGCGCCGTCGACGGGGGAGTGATCCCCGTCCTCGGCGTCGGGGTCGCCGTCAGCGACGCGGTCGGACACCGTGCCGGCGAGCTCGTGCGCGTCGCCCGGGAGGCGGCCGGTCGCGCGGCGACGACCGTCGAGAGCTCGGTGCTGATGGCTGATACCGGGTGACGCTGTGTCCCCGTGGGCGCCGCGGCGATCGGCTCACGCCGTCAGGCGGTAGCCCACTCCTCGCACGGTCTCGATCCACCGGGGCTGTGCGGGGGATTCGCCGAGCTTGCGACGCAGGTTCGCGACGTGCACCTCGATCGCGCGCGCGTCGCTGTCGCTGACGAACTCGACGGCGGACTGCTCGCCGCGCAGCATGATCGCGAGGTCCGTCTTGGCCCTGACCCGCCGGCCGGCCGCCAGGAGGTCGGCGAGGATGTCGAACTCGCTGCGCGTCAGCACGATGTCCTCGTCATCCACGGTCACGATGCGACTGCCGGGATTCAGGCGCAGCCCGTGGTGCTCGAGCCAGGCGCCGTCGGATGCGGTCGCCGTCGGCGCGGTCTCCGTGCCGGAGCCGGCGACGTGCCTGGGGCGGCGCAGCATCGCGTCGATGCGAGCGCGCAGCTCGCGCGGGCGGAACGGCTTCGCGACGTAGTCGTCGGCTCCGGCCTCGAGACCCTGCAGCGCGTCGATCTCCTCGGTGCGAGCGGTCAGCATGACGATGTACGTCGAGCTGATGGAGCGGATGCGCTTGGCGGTCTCGAAGCCGTCCATGCCCGGCATGTTCACGTCCAGAGTCGTCACGACCGGTCGATGGACGCGGACGAGCTCGACGCCATCCGCTCCGTTCGACGCGCCGTGCACCTCGAAACCGGCCTGCGCCAGCACGGTCGACAGCAGCGAGCGGATGTCATGCTCGTCCTCGATCACGACCGCGACGCGTGCTTCCTGCACAGCTGCACCCCCCGAAGCCGGCGTCGCTTCCGCCGGCCGCTGGATGTCGGTCATGATATCCCACAACGCGCCGGGCATCAGGCGCGGCACGTCGGGCATCAGCCGTGGGGGACGCAGTCGGCGACCGGCGTCGTGCGAGCACCGGCGGGGTGGCGGGCGGCGGGTCCCGATCCGCGCCGCCCGCTCGTTCCGCCGGAACGAGAGGCCGCGCGGCGGGCGGGAAGCGTCCCCACAGCCCGCGCCGCGCGCGTCCTCGGTGCGCGGGTCGGAGTGGCGATCGCCCCCACGATCGCCGCTCCTCCGCGCCGGGAGCCGACCGCACCGCGCGTTCCGCCGCGCGAGGCGGTGGAGCGGCGCAGGCGGCGGGGTGGGATCATGCCGGGCGCAACGTCGTCGCGTCCGGTTCCCATGGCCCATCCTCCCCAGTCACCGCACGTGCGGATCTGCTCCTTCGGGTGCCCACGAGGCTACCCCCAGGCCCTCAACGGGGCCTCAGGCCCGGCTCAGGAACGGCCCAGTCTTGCGCGGCCCGTCGCCCTGGTGCGACCTCGCCGCGTGGCATCCTCGATTCATGCCCCTCGTTGCCCTCACCGGTGGCATCGCCTCCGGAAAGTCCACCATCGCCCGTCGGCTCGCGGAGCGCGGAGCGGTGGTGGTCGACGCCGATCAGCTCGTGCGCGAGGTGCAGCAGCCGGGCTCGCCCGTGCTCGCAGCCATCGCCGCCGAGTTCGGTCCGGACGTGCTGCGCCCCGACGGCTCGCTCGATCGTGCCGGACTCGGAGCACGAGCGTTCGGCGATCCTGCCGCGATCGCCCGTCTCAATGCGATCGTGCACCCGGCGGTGCGCGCGGAATCGGCGCGCCGATTCGAGGAGGCCTTCGCCGCCGACCCCGCCGCCGTCGTCGTCTACGACGTCCCGCTGCTGGTCGAGGCGCGCGTCGACGACCCGTGGGAGCTCGTGATCGTGGCGCACGCGCCGGCCGACGTGCGCGCACGGCGGCTCGTGGAGCTGCGCGGACTCAGCGAGGCAGAGGCCGCCGCGCGCATCGGCTCGCAGGTGCCCGACGACGCCCGGCTCGCGATCGCCGACGTCGTCATCGACACGTCCGGCACGCTCGAGCAGACGCGGCAGCAGGTCGACGAGGTGTGGGATCGACTGTCCGAGCACATCGCGCGCCGCGCTGCGCGGACCCGCTAGCGTCTGTGGCGCGGACGCCGGCGGCGCGGTTCAGCCGTCCTCCTTGGACGGCGGCGCCTGGCGCGCGGCACGACGCCGACGCGCGGTCCGCAGCGCGAGCACGGCGGCCACGACCAGACCGGCGATCACGAGCAGCGCGACGACGGGCACGACGATGGCGAGCACCGAGAGACTCAGCGACGTCACGTCCTCGATCGTGCTCACGACCGGCGCCGCCACCCCCGCGGTGGCGAGGTTGGCGACCGGGCGCACGGCGGCCTTGACGACGTGCACCGCCAGCGCGATCACCACGCCGAGCGCGATCGGCACCCACGCCGTGCCGGTCAGCAGGTCCGGATCGTCCACGCGCACCGTCTCGGCGCTCGACCCCGCTCCGAACGCGATGCCGCCCGCGGCCGGCCGCACGACGGTCTGGATGGCGTCATTGACCGAGTCGACCGCCGGGATCTTGTCGGCGACGATCTCGACCACCAGCAGTGCGCCCACGACCCAGAGCGCGACATCCGACGACAGCCACGCCCATCCCGGCGGCAGTTCGACCACAGGCACGAAGCGGTCCGCGAGACCGAGTACGAACAGCGGCATCCACGCGTTCAGCCCCGCCGCCGTCGCGAGTCCCGATCCGACGAGGAACTCCAGCACGCCCCCACTCTAGGCGCGACGATCCGAGTCCCGCAGTGTCGCCGCCGGTCGGAGCGGCGTACCCTGGGAGACACGTCATGGAGGTGTCGCATGGGCATGCTCTCGAGGTTCCGCCGGCGCAGGCAGCCGTACCGCGCCGTGACCGAGGAGGAGCGCATCTCGCGCTACGTCTACCTCCTCGGGACGCTGCCCGCGTCGGTCATCGAGAGCGCGCACGCGACGGCTTTCCAGGACCTGCCGCCGGAGCGGCGGCGCGAGATGTTCGAACAGCTGCGCCCGTTCATGTCGGAGTCCGAGCGCGACGTCGCCGCCGAGGACCCGACGGTGCTCGCCCGGCTGGTGCGGCGCGCGGAGGAGCACCGGGCGCGACGGGCGGCCGGTGGGGCGAGGGATGCCGTCACCGGCGTCCAGCTCGGCACCGTCGTGGCCGATCGACCCGACGCCGGCGACCCCCGCGACGCGGTCGACGTGCGGACGATGCTGGCCGGCGCCGGCGTCATGTCGCTGGTGGCGAACCAGTTCCTCGTCTCGAGCGCCGTCACCGCCTACTACACCATGGGGGCGGGATCGCTCCAGCTCTCCTCCGAGCCCGCCTGGATCGGCGACACCTATGATCCAGGATCCGCTGCAGGCTTCGACGGCGGCGGATTCGGCGGCGGCTTCGACGCAGGCGGATTCGGCGGATTCGACGCAGGCGGCTTCGGCGGCTTCGACGGGGGCGGAGGCGGCTGAGGCCGCGCGCACCCTCGAGCGCGCTCGCGCGCGCGTCGCGGCATCCGCTCGCCGCGAACGCCGCCCCGATGTCGGAGGCGCCGCCTACGCTGGGACAGATGCAGACCACGCGATCCGTGCGGCCGTTCGAGGTCGTGAGCGAGTACGAGCCGTCGGGCGACCAGCCGCAGGCGATCGCCGAGCTCGCCGCCCGCGTCAACGCGGGCGAGACCGATGTCGTGCTGCTCGGCGCGACGGGCACCGGCAAGTCGGCGACGACGGCGTGGCTCATCGAGGCCGTGCAGCGACCGACGCTCGTGCTGGCGCACAACAAGACCCTGGCGGCGCAGCTGGCGAACGAGTTCCGCGAGCTCATGCCGCACAACGCCGTCGAGTACTTCGTCAGCTACTACGACTACTACCAGCCCGAGGCCTACGTCCCGCAGACCGACACCTTCATCGAGAAGGACTCGTCGATCAACGCCGAGGTGGAGCGCCTGCGCCACTCGACCACCAACTCGCTGCTGAGCCGCCGCGACGTCGTCGTGGTGAGCACCGTGTCGTGCATCTACGGACTCGGCGCGCCCGAGGAGTACATGCGCGCCATGGTCGCGCTGCAGGTGGGCGAGGTGTACGACCGCAACGCCCTCATCCGCAAGTTCATCGCGATGCAGTACAACCGCAACGACGTCGACTTCTCGCGCGGCAACTTCCGCGTGCGCGGCGACACGATCGAGATCATCCCGGTGTACGAGGAGTACGCGATCCGCATCGAGATGTTCGGCGATGAGATCGAGGCGCTCTACATGCTGCACCCGCTGACGGGCGATGTCGTTCAGCGTCTCGACAGCGTGCCGATCTTCCCCGCGTCGCACTACGTGGCCGGCACCGAGACCGTGCAGCGCGCGATCGGCACGATCGAGGAGGAGCTGGCCGAGCGACTGAAGGAGCTCGAGTCGCAGAACAAGCTGCTCGAGGCGCAGCGGCTGCGCATGCGCACCACGTTCGACCTCGAGATGCTGCAGCAGCTCGGGTTCTGCTCGGGGATCGAGAACTACTCGCGTCACCTCGACGGGCGGTCGGCGGGCGAGCCGCCGCACACGCTGCTGGACTTCTTCCCCGACGACTTCCTCATGGTCATCGACGAGTCGCACGTCACCGTTCCCCAGATCGGCGCGATGTACGAGGGGGATGCCTCCCGCAAGCGCACGCTCGTCGAGCACGGCTTCCGGCTGCCGAGCGCGCTCGACAACCGGCCGCTGCGCTGGGACGAGTTCAAGGAGCGCGTCGGGCAGACGGTGTACCTCTCGGCGACGCCCGGCCGCTACGAGATGGGAGTGGCCGACGGCGTCGTCGAGCAGATCATCCGTCCGACGGGCCTGGTCGACCCCGAGATCATCGTGAAGCCGTCCAAGGGCCAGATCGACGACCTGCTCGAAGAGATCCGCGTCCGCGTCGAGCGCGACGAGCGCGTGCTCGTCACCACGCTGACGAAGAAGATGGCGGAGGAGCTCACCGACTTCCTCGGCGAGCACGGCGTCCGGGTGCGCTACCTGCACTCCGATGTCGACACACTGAGGCGCGTCGAGCTGCTGAGCGAGCTCCGGGCGGGCGTCTATGACGTCCTCGTCGGCATCAACCTGCTCCGCGAGGGTCTCGACCTCCCCGAGGTGTCGCTCGTGGCGATCCTGGATGCCGACAAGGAGGGGTTCCTCCGCAGCGGCACGTCGCTCATCCAGACGATCGGGCGCGCGGCGCGCAACGTCTCGGGCCAGGTGCACATGTACGCCGACACCATCACCGATTCGATGCGCAACGCCATCGAAGAGACCGACCGGCGCCGGGAGAAGCAAGTCGCGTACAACAAGGAGCGTGGCATCGACCCGCAGCCGTTGCGCAAGCGGATCGCCGACATCACCGAGGTGCTCGCACGCGAGGCATCCGACACCGACCGCATGCTGCGCGGCAAGGCTGCCGCGAAGACGAAGTCCGGCAAGGGCAAGTCGCCGACGCCGCAGCTGCGGCGGGAGGGGATCGCCGCCGAGGGCGCCGAGCAGCTCGAGGCGACCATCGCGGACCTCAGCGGCCAGATGCTCGCCGCGGCGGGCGAGCTCAAGTTCGAGCTCGCGGCACGGCTGCGCGACGAGGTCCAGGACCTCAAGAAGGAGCTTCGGGCGATGGAGCGGGCAGGCCACGCCTGAGCGCGCGCTGCGCGAACGTCCGGCTACGGGCAGTGCATGAGCGGCTTGGGTCCGGTGCGGTCGAATTCGTGCTGCGAGATCGGAGCCCCGCACAGCGGACACGCGCGCTCGGCGCGCTCGGCCGACGTCGGCGGGGGAGTCGTCTCGTACGGACCCACGGCGGCCGGCCCCGCCATGCGGATGAGCTTGGTGTTGAACCACGCGTACCACCCGCCGGCGTCGCGCACCCGCACGCGGAACGGGCGGCGGTCTGCGGCATCCGTCTCTGTCATAGTCATTAGTGTACTAACTGTTAGCGTCGCTAGAATCGCATGGTGACTGCGACCCCTCCCACCGCCGACGACCTCCTGAAGCTCGAGAACCAGGTGTGCTTCGCGCTGGTCACCGCCGCGCGCAACGTGGTGTCGATCTACCGGCCGATCCTCGAGCCGCTGGGGCTCACGCATCCGCAGTACCTCGTCATGCTCGCGCTGTGGGAGTCGTCGCCCCGGTCGCTGCGCGACCTCGCCGACGAGCTGGCGTTGGAGCCGGCGACGCTGTCGCCCCTCGTGAAGCGACTCGAAGCGCAGGGGCTCATCACCCGCACGAGGCGAGCGGACGACGAGCGGGTGCTCGACGTGGCGCTGACGGCGTCGGGGCGGTCGCTGCGGCGTCGTGCGCTCGAGGTCCCGGAGCGCGTCATGGCGAGCGTCCGCACGGACGCCGCGACCCTCACCGCGCTGCGCGACGCACTCGCGCCGTTCGCAGGCCGGCGCTGACTCCCCGGCCCGCGCGGTAACGGGTGGATGAAGTCTCTCTCATCCCTCTGGCCCGACGCGTCCGGCGAACCTAGGCTCAAGGCACGGCGTGTCGACGACGGTGAACCCGCGTGTCAGCACGGCGGCATCGAACCCACAGCAAGAGGAACATCCATGCGAACCAGGTCAAACCCAGACCGCCCCGTCGCCGTTCGGCGACTCGCCATCATGGCCGTCGCGACCGCGGCGGCCATCGGCGTGAGCGCCCTCGCGGCCCCGGCCGCCCACGCGGCCCCGACCGAGGTGCAGATCCTCGCCACGAACGACTTCCACGGGCGCATCTCCGCCAACGGCACCGAGGCCGGCGCGGCGAAGCTCGCAGGAACGGTCGACGCGCTGCGTGCGGCGAACCCGAACACCGTGTTCGCCGCGGCCGGCGACCTGATCGGGGCCTCGACCTTCGAGTCGTTCATCCAGAGCGACAAGCCGACGATCGACGCGCTCAACGCCGCTGGTCTCGAGGTCTCGGCGGTGGGCAACCACGAGCTCGACCAGGGCTATCAGGACCTCGTGGAGCGCGTCATGGCGCCGTACGACCCGGTGTCGAACCCGTACGGCGGCGCCGAATGGCAGTACGTCGCCGCGAACCTCAAGATGCGGGCGACCGGGGACGACGCCGTCCCCGCCTCCTGGATCAAGGAGTTCGGCGACGTGCAGGTCGGCTTCGTCGGCGCCGTCACCGAAGAGCTCGAGGCGCTGGTGAACCCCGCCGGCATCGCCGACATCGAGGTGCGTGGCATCGTCGACTCCGTCAACGCCGAAGCCGCGGAGCTGTCCGCCGCGGGTGCCGACCTCGTCGTGATGCTGGTGCACGAGGGATCCCCGACCACGGACTGCACCCAGGGCGCCGCGCCCGGGACGACGTGGGGCGAGATCGTCGGCGGCGTCTCGGCCGACGTCGACGCCATCGTGTCGGGTCACACGCACCTCGCGTACAACTGCGAGTACCCCGTTCAGGAATGGATCGACGAGGGCCGCGCCGTCACGACGCGCCCGGTCGTCTCGGCCGGACAGTACGGCACCAACCTCAACCAGCTGGTGTACACGGTCGACGGCGCCACGGGCGAGGTGCAGGCCAAGACCCAGGCGGTGATCGCGATCTCGTCGTACCCGGCGGCGCCGGACGACGAGGTGGCTCAGCTCGTCGCGGCCGCCGTGGCGGAGGCCGACATCCTCGGTGCCGAGCCGCTCGGCGAGATCGCCGGCGCCTTCAACCGCGCGAAGCTCGCGAACGGCACCAGCGAGAACCGGGGCGGCGAGTCGACCCTCGGCAACCTCGTGGCCGAGGTGCAGCAGTGGGCGACCGAGGCACCCGAGTCCGGCGGTGCGCAGATCGCCTTCATGAACCCGGGCGGCCTCCGCACCGACATGGTCGGAACGGTTCCCGCAGACGGATCGTTCCCGCGCACCCTGACCTACAAGCAGGCGGCACTCGTTCAGCCCTTCGCCAACACGCTCGTGAACCTCGAGCTCACCGGCGCGCAGATCAAGACGGTGCTCGAGCAGCAGTGGCAGCGCGACGCCTTCAACGCGCTGCCGACGCGGCCCTACCTGCGACTGGGCGCCTCCGAGGGCTTCCAGTACACCTACACGCAGCAGCTCGTGACCGAGGTGCAGCGCGACAACCCGGGGACGACGGTCAACGAGGAGGGCCTCACCTATCAGGCTCCCGAGGGGACCATCACCGGCATGTGGCTGAACGGCGAGCCGATCGACCTGACGGCGACCTACTCGGTCACCGTCAACTCGTTCCTCGCGGGCGGAGGCGACAACTTCCGCGAGTTCGCGAACGGGGCCGACAAGCGCGACACCGGCAAGGTGGACCTCGCGGCGATGGTCGACTACCTCGAGGAGTTCGCGCCCGCCGGTTCCCCTCTGGCCGTCGACTACTCGCAGCGTGCGGTGGAGGTCGGCTTCGCGGCGGACGCCCCGGCCGCCTACGATCCCGGCGCGACCGTCGCGTTCGGCGTCAAGTCGTGGGCCATGACGGCACCTGGTGACGTCAAGGACACCGAGATCGCCGTGTCGCTCGACGGAGAGGTGCTCGGCACCTTCCCGGTCGACAACACCGTGGGCACGGCGATCTATGACGACTACGGCACCGCTGCCATCTCGGTGGCGCTTCCAGCCGACGTGCCGCTCGGAGCGACCGTCGAACTCGTGCTGACGGGGGCCCAGACCGGCACCACCGTCACCGTGCCCGTCGAGATCGATCGCGCCGACAGCGTCACCGTGGGCACGCCCAACAAGGTGTTCGCGAACTCGAAGGGCAACGGCAAGATCAAGTACGCCGTGACGGTGACCGCGGAGTTCGGCGCCCCCGTCGCGGGCGAGGTCGTCATCTACGACGGCGACGCGCAGATCGCGACGGCGACGCTCACCACGACGGACGCGGGAGGCATCGCGAAGATCAAGCTGCCGAGGCTGGGCAAGGGTGAGCACGACCTGCGCGCCGAGTACAGCGGAAGCGACACGGTGAAGCCCTCGACCAGCGAGCCGGTCACCGTGGTGGTGAAGTAGCACCCGAGTCGATCCTGTGAAGGCGGGGTCTCCGGCGCCCATGTCGGAGGCCCCGCCTAAACTTGTCTGGTGCCCATCGTCCCTGTCGCCATGCCCGTGAACCCCGCGAACGCCAGCGGAAAACTCAGCGTCCGCGGTGCCCGCGTCCACAACCTCAAGGACGTCGACCTCGACATCCCGCGCGATTCGCTCGTCGTGTTCACGGGACTGTCGGGATCGGGCAAGTCGAGCCTCGCGTTCGACACGATCTTCGCCGAGGGGCAGCGCCGCTACGTCGAATCGCTGAGCGCCTACGCGCGCCAGTTCCTGGGGCAGGTGGACCGTCCCGACGTCGACTTCATCGAGGGCCTGAGCCCTGCGGTGTCGATCGACCAGAAGTCGACCAACCGCAACCCGCGGTCGACGGTCGGCACGATCACCGAGATCCACGACTACATGCGTCTGCTGTGGGCGCGCATCGGCGTGCCGCAGTGTCCCGAGTGCGGCGAGGTCATCCAGCGTCAGACGGTGCAGCAGATCGCCGATCAGCTGATGGAGCTGCCCGAGCGCACGCGCTACCAGATCGTCGCTCCCGTGGTGACGCAGAAGAAGGGCGAGTTCGTCGACCTCTTCAAGGAGCTCGGCGCCAAGGGCTATGCCCGCGCGATCGTCGACGGCGAGCTGATCCAGCTCGCAGAGCCCCCGACGCTCAAGAAGAGCTACAAGCACGACATCGCCGTCGTGGTCGACCGTCTCGTCGCCGCCCCCGGCATCCTCGACCGGGTCACCGACTCCGTCGAGACCGCGCTGTCGCTGGCGGGCGGGGTGATGCAGGTCAACTTCGTCGACGAGGAGTGGGATGCCGCGTGGCAGTCCTTCTCCGAGAAGCTGGCCTGCCCGAACGGCCACCCGCTGCAGCTCACCGAGATCGAGCCCCGCACCTTCTCGTTCAACGCACCGTTCGGCGCGTGCCCCACGTGCTCGGGCCTGGGAACCCGCATGTCGGTGGACGTCGACCTCATGCTGGGCGACGAGGACCTCTCGATCCGCGAGGGCGTGCTGATCCCGTGGACCACCCAGGGCAAGGGACTGTTCCAGTACTACGAGCGCCTCCTCGAGGGGCTCGCGGCCGATCTCGGGTTCTCGCTCGACACTCCGTGGAAGAAGCTTCCCGCGGCGGTGCGCGAGGCGGTGCTGCGCGGCGAGAACTACAAGGTGACCGTGCGCTGGAAGAACCGCTATGGCCGCGAGATGCGGTACTCGTCGGGCTTCGAGGGGGTCGTGCCGTACATCGAGCGCCAGTACACGCAGGCCGAATCCGACACGCAGCGCCAGCGCTGGTCCGAGTACCTGCGCGAGGTGCCGTGCCCGGTGTGCGACGGCGACCGGCTCAAGCCCGAGGTGCTCGCGGTGCTCGTGCACGGGCATTCGATCGCGGATGCCTCGCGCCTGAGCCTCGGCGAGGCGCGGGAGTACTTCGCCAAGCTCACCCTCACCGAGCGTGAGGCCACGATCGCCGCGCAGGTGCTGCGCGAGATCCGGGTGCGGCTGGACTTCCTCATCCGCGTGGGCCTGGACTACCTCAGCCTCAGCCGTGCCGCGGCGACGCTGTCGGGCGGCGAGGCGCAGCGCATCCGGCTCGCCACGCAGATCGGGTCGGGCCTGACCGGCGTGCTGTACGTCCTCGACGAGCCTTCGATCGGACTCCATCAGCGCGACAACCGCCGCCTCATCGAGACGCTCGTGGCGCTGCGCGACCTGGGCAACACGCTCATCGTGGTCGAGCACGACGAAGAGACGATCCACGCGGCGGACTGGGTCGTCGACATCGGACCCGGCGCCGGCGTCAACGGCGGCGACGTGGTCCACTCGGGACCACTGGCCGAGCTGCTCGCCGACGCCACGTCGATCACGGGGGACTACCTCTCGGGGCGGCGTGCCATCCCGACGCCGAAGAAGCGGCGCAAGATCGACAAGAGCCGGCAGGTGACGGTCGTGGGCGCCCGCGAGAACAACCTCAAGAACGTGACCGTCGACTTCCCGCTCGGCGTGCTCACGGCGGTCACCGGAGTCAGCGGCTCGGGCAAGTCGACGCTGGTCAACGGCATCCTGTACCAGGTCCTGGCGACGCGTCTCAACGGGGCGCGCCGCGTCGCCGGCAAGCACACGCGGGTGACCGGCCTCGACAACCTCGACAAGGTCGTACACGTCGACCAGGCGCCGATCGGGCGGACGCCGCGCTCGAACCCCGCGACGTACACCGGAGTGTTCGACCGCATCCGGACGCTGTTCAGCGAGACCCCCGAGGCGAAGGTGCGCGGGTACCAGCCGGGCCGCTTCAGCTTCAACGTCAAGGGCGGCCGCTGCGAGGCGTGCTCGGGCGACGGCACGATCAAGATCGAGATGAACTTCCTGCCCGACGTGTACGTGGACTGCGAGGTGTGCCATGGCAAGCGGTACAACCGCGACACGCTCGCCGTGCACTACAAGGGCAAGAACATCGCCGAGGTGCTCGAGATGCCGATCGCGGAGGCCGCCGAGTTCTTCGAGCCGATCCAGGCGATCCACCGCTATCTGAGGACGCTCGTCGACGTGGGCCTGGGCTACGTGCGCCTCGGGCAGTCGGCGACGACGCTGTCGGGCGGCGAGGCGCAGCGCGTGAAGCTCGCGACCGAACTGCAGCGCCGCACCAACGGCCGATCGATCTACGTGCTCGACGAGCCGACCACCGGACTCCACTTCGAGGACGTCCGCAAGCTGCTCGAGGTGCTGAACGGGCTCGTCGACAAGGGCAACACCGTCATCGTGATCGAGCACAACCTCGACGTGATCAAGTCGTCCGACTGGGTGATCGATCTCGGCCCCGAGGGCGGCGCGGGCGGTGGGCAGATCGTGGCGACGGGCACGCCCGAGCAGGTCGCGCGCGTGGAGGGCAGCCACACCGGCGCGTTCCTCGCCGAGGTGCTGGGGCTGCGCGCTCCGGCGGATCTCGTCGAGGCGCGCAAGGCCGGCTGAGCGGCATGGCACGCTCCGCTCCCACCGTCCCGTACAAGCCGAGGCCGGGCGAGATCCCGACGAATCCCGGGGTGTATCGATTCCGGGATGCCGACGGCCGTGTGCTGTACGTGGGCAAGGCGAAGAACCTGCGCGCGCGGCTGTCGAACTACTTCGCACCGCTGCACACGCTGCACGAGCGCACCCGCCGCATGGTCACGACCGCGGCATCCGTCGAGTGGACGGTCGTCGCGACCGACGTGGACTCGCTGCAGCTCGAGTACCAGTGGATCAAGGAGTTCGATCCGCCCTTCAACGTCCGCTACAAGGACGACAAGTCGTACCCGTTCATGGCGATCACTCTCGCCGACGAGGCACCGCGCGTGATCGTCACGCGCAACCGGAGGATCCCGGGGGCCAAGTACTTCGGGCCCTACCCGAAGGTCTGGGCCGTGCACGACACGATCGACCTCATGATCCGGGTGTTCCCGATCCGCACGTGCAGCGACGCGTCGTACAAGAAGGCGATGGCGACCGGCCGCCCCTGCTTCCCCGGGCAGATCGGCCGCTGCGGCGGGCCGTGCTCCATGAAGGTCACGATCGAGGAGCACCGCGCGATCGTCGACGACTTCATCGCGTTCATGGCGGGTGGCGACCAGCGCTTCACCAAGGAGCTCACTGCGCGGATGCGCGAGGCGTCCGCGGCCATGGACTACGAGTCTGCGGCGGTGTACCGCGACAAGCTGCAGGCGATCGACGCCGTTCTCAACAAGAGCGCGCTCGTGCTCGCGTCCGACACCGACGCCGACCTGTTCGGCATCGCCGAGGACGAGCTGGCGGCGACCGTGCAGCACTTCGTCATCCGCGGCGGCCGCGTGCGAGGCGTACGGGCCACGACGATCGAGAAGGAGCTCGACATCTCGGGCGGCGACCTCGTCGACCAGGTGCTGCAGCGCACGTACGGCAACGCCGTCGGCGCCGACATCCCGCGTCAGGTCCTCGTCCCGGAGATGCCCGACGACGCCGCCGATCTCGAGGAATGGCTCCGCGGCCGGCGCGGCAAGGCGGTCTCGATCCAGGTCGCGCAGCGCGGACGCAAGGCCGAGCTGATGAAGACGGCGAGCCTCAACGCGCAGCAGGCGCTCATGCTCCACAAGACCCGGCGCACGAGCGACTACGTCGCGCGCACGCAGGCCCTGACCGATCTGCAGGAGGCGCTGGACCTCGCCGAAGCCCCGCTGCGCATCGAGTGCTTCGACGTGTCGCACCTCAGCGGCACGAACGTCGTGGCCTCGATGGTCGTGTTCGAGGACGGTCTGCCGCGCAAGGATCAGTACCGGTCGTTCAAGGTCGAGGAGACCACCGACGACACCGACTCCCTCTACCAGGTGCTGACCCGGCGGCTTGCGTACGTGGACCGCCCGGAGGATCCGTCGACGGGCGCGGCTGGTCCGGATGCCGCTCCCGACGTCACGGCGGACGGCGAGGTCGTCACCGAACGGCGCCGCCCCCGATTCGCGTACCGGCCGCAGCTGCTCGTCGTCGACGGCGGCAAGCCGCAGGTCGAGGCCGCCGCGCGCGCCCTGCGCGACGCCGGGCACGAGGAGATCGCGCTGTGCGGCATCGCCAAGCGGCTCGAAGAGGTGTGGCTGCCGGGGGAGGAGTACCCGGTGATCCTCCCGCGCACGTCCGAGGCGCTCTACCTGCTGCAGCGACTGCGCGACGAGGCGCACCGGTTCGCGATCACGCATCAGCGCCGGCGCCGGCGCCGCGACATCCAGAGCGTGCTCGCCGAGGTCCCCGGTCTCGGAGAGGCGCGCATCAAGGCCCTGCTGCGGCACTTCGGCTCGGTGTCGGCGCTCAAGAAGGCGACGCCCGACGAGATCACCGAGCTGCCCGGCGTCGGTCCCAAGCTCGCCGCGGCGATCCACGCCCACCTCGCGCAGTCGAGCGTGCCCTCGGCCCAGTAGGCTGGGGCCGACAACGGGGGTGGTCATGGGCGAGGCGACGCGTCGCGACGACGGCGGGCGTGACACGGGCGAGGTGCTGATCGTCACCGGCATGTCGGGGGCGGGACGGTCGACCGCGGCGAACGCCCTGGAAGACCTCGACTGGTACGTCGTCGACAACCTTCCGCCGCAGATGCTCAAGCCGCTGCTCGAGCTCACCGAGCTCGCGGCCGGCGTGCTGCCGCGCGTGGCCGTCGTGGTGGACGTCCGGGGGCGCGACCTGTTCTCGGACCTCCCGGAGGCGATGCGCGCGCTGCGCGAGCGCCGCCAGATCCGATTGATGTTCCTGGATGCCTCGGATGATGTGCTGGTGCGCCGGTTCGAGGCGGTGCGTCGCCCGCATCCGCTGCAGGGGGATGGGACCCTGCTCGACGGCATCCGTCTGGAGCGCCAGCGCCTCGCGGCGGTGCGCGAGAGCGCCGACGTCATCATCGACACATCGACGTACAACATCCATCAGCTGGCGACGCAGGTCAGCGATCTGTTCCGCGAGGAGGGCGCCGCGCGGCACACGCTCACGCTGCTGAGTTTCGGGTTCAAGTACGGCCTTCCCCCCGACGCCGACCTCGTCGCCGACATGCGGTTCCTGCCGAACCCGTTCTGGAGCGAGGAGCTGCGCGCCCTCACCGGCGAGGACGCCGACGTGCGCGACTTCGTGCTCGCGCAGGAGGGCGCCCGCGAGTTCCTCGACGCATACGCGACGGCGCTGCATCCCGTGCTCGAGGGGTACCAGCGCGAGAACAAGCGCCACTCCGTGGTCGCGATCGGCTGCACGGGCGGGAAGCACCGCTCCGTCGTGATGGTGCGCGAGCTCGCCGAGCGGCTCGGCACCGTCCCAGGCGTCGCGGTGCGCGTGAAGCATCGCGACCTCGGACGCGAATGAACCGCCGGGGGCTGGGTGGGACCGGACCCGGCCGAGTAGGCTGTTCCCTTGTCCTGAACCCCACTGCGAAGGAGACCCGTGTCGCTCACCGCTGACGTGAAGGCCGAGCTGATCACCGTGCGCGACCCGCGCCCGACGGCCCGCGTAGCAGAGCTGACGTCGCTGCTGCGGTTCTCGGGCGGGCTGCACTCGATCGCGAACCGCGTCGCCGTCGAGGCCGAGGTCGACTCGGACGTGCTCGCGCGTCGCACTGCGCGCGACCTCGTCGAGCTCTACGGCGTGCGCCCCGAGCTCGTCCACGTTCAGGGATCGGGTGCCCGCAACGGAAGCCACTACGCCGTCCGCGTCATCGAGGGCGGCGAGACCCTCGCGCGCCAGACCGGCCTCCTCGACCAGCGACGCAGGCCCGTCCGCGGGCTGCCGAACAAGCTCACGACCGGCTCGCGCGCCGACCTCGCCGCGATCTGGCGCGGTGCCTTCCTCGCGGCCGGCACGCTGAGCGAGCCCGGCCGGTCGGCGGCGCTCGAGATCACCTGCCCGTCGTCCGAGGCCGCGATGGCCCTGGTGGGCGCCGCGCACCGCCTCGGCATCGCGGGCAAGGCCCGCGAGGTCCGCGGCGTGCCCCGCGTGGTGGTGCGCGAGGGCGAGGCCATCCGCGCTGCCTTGGCCGCCATGGGAGCCGCGCGCGCCGCGTCGGAGTGGGATCAGATGCGTCAGCGCCGCGAGGTGCGAGCGGGCGTCAACCGCCTCGTGAACTTCGACGACGCGAACCTCCGCCGCTCCGCGCAGGCCGCCGTCGCCGCGTGCGCGCGCGTGGAGCGCGCCCTCGAGATCCTCGGCGACGAGGTGCCCGAGCACCTCCGCGAAGCCGGCGAGCTGCGCCTCGCCCACCGCGATGCGAGCCTCGATGAGCTCGGCCACCACGCCGACCCGCCGCTGACGAAGGATGCGGTCGCAGGACGCATCCGCAGGCTTCTCGCGATGGCCGACAAGAAGGCCGACGCCGACGGCGTGCCCGGGACCGAGTCCGCCGTGCCGGCAGGCATCGAGGACTGACGCCGCCCGTCCCGGACTCGGAGTATTCGCCCTGTCACAGGGGGAAGCAACCCCCTCGCCCGTGCGTTGGTGCTCAGTAGGATGAAGCCGTCACCCTCGCAGCGCCGGAGCTTCTCGGCGCCGTGCCGACAGGAAGAAGAGAACATGGCCAAGTACACCTTGCCCGACCTCCCCTACGACTACGCCGCCCTCGAGCCGCACATCAGCGGCAAGATCATGGAGCTGCACCACAGCAAGCACCACCAGGCATATGTGACCGGGGCCAACACCGCGCTCGAGCAGCTCGCCGAGGCGCGCGGGTCCGGCAACCTCGCGAATGTGAACAAGCTCGAGAAGGACCTCGCCTTCAACCTCGGCGGTCACGTCAACCACTCGATCTTCTGGACGAACCTGTCTCCGGAGGGCGGCGGAGAACCCGAGGGCGAACTGCGCGCCGCGATCGACGAGTTCTTCGGCGGATTCGACAAGTTCCAGGCGCACTTCACCGCCGCCGCCACCGGCATCCAGGGCTCGGGCTGGGCCGTCCTCAGCTGGGACCCCATCGGCGAGCAGCTTCTCATCCAGCAGCTGTTCGACCAGCAGAGCAACACCGCCCAGGGCACCATCCCGATCTTCCAGCTCGACATGTGGGAGCACGCCTTCTACCTCGACTACCTCAACGTCAAGGCCGACTACGTCAAGGCGGTCTGGAACATCGCGAACTGGCAGAACGTGGCGCAGCGCCTCGACGCCGCCCGCCAGAAGACCTCGGGCCTGCTGGTACTGTCATAGCAGGCGCGGCGTCCCGGCGGGACCGCCCGCCGGGACGCCGTTGTCCAGTCTGAATCGCACCAAACCGCGCATTCGCGCACGACACATCTCAGGAGAAATTCCGTGGCTGTCAAGATCGGCATCAACGGCTTCGGCCGAATCGGACGCAACTTCCTTCGCGCGGCTCTCGCGCAGGGCGCGGACCTCGAAATCGTGGCGGTGAACGACCTCACCGACAACAAGACGCTCGCGCACCTGCTGAAGTACGACTCGGTGGGCGGTCCCCTCGGTGAGTCGGTCTCGTACGACGGCGACTCGATCACCGTCGGCGGCAAGGCCATCAAGGTCTTCGAGGAGCGCGACCCCGCGAACCTGCCTTGGGGCGAGCTCGGCGTCGACATCGTCATCGAGTCCACCGGTCGCTTCACCAAGGCCGAGGACGCCAAGAAGCACATCGCCGGCGGCGCCAAGAAGGTGCTCATCTCCGCCCCCGCGACCGGCGACGACGTCACGATCGTCATGGGCGTGAACGAGGGCGAGTACGACCCCGAGAACCACGTCATCATCTCGAACGCGTCGTGCACCACGAACTGCCTCGCGCCCCTCGCGAAGGTCTTCAACGACGCGTTCGGCATCGAGCGCGGCTTCATGATGACCGCCCACGCGTACACGGCCGACCAGAACCTCCAGGACGGCCCGCACAGCGACCTGCGCCGTGCCCGCGCCGCCGCGATCAACATCGTCCCCGCCTCGACCGGCGCGGCCAAGGCCATCGGCCGCGTGCTGCCCGAGCTCAACGGCAAGCTCAGCGGCTCCTCCTACCGCGTGCCGGTCCCGACCGGCTCGATCGTCGACCTGACGATCGTCACGCCGACCGAGGGACTCACCGCCGAGCAGGTGAACGAGGCCTACAAGGCGGCCGCGGCCGAGGGCCGGCTCGCCGGCTACCTCGAGTACACCGAGGACCCGATCGTCTCGAGCGACATCCAGCTCAACCCGCACTCGTCGATCTTCGACTCGGAGCTGACCAACGTCAGCGGCAACCTCGTCAAGGTGTCGGCCTGGTACGACAACGAGTGGGGTTACTCGAACCGCCTGGTCGACCTCACCGAGTACGTCGCCGAGCGTCTGTAAGCGTCGCCATGGCTCTGCGCACCCTGGATTCGCTGGGTTCGCTGGCCGGCAAGCGCGTCATCGTCCGTGCTGACCTCAATGTCCCTCTCGGGGATGGGGTCATCACGGACGATGGCCGTGTGCGGGCCACGCTCCCCACGCTCAACGCCCTGATCAACCAGGGCGCCCGCGTCGTCGTCTGCTCCCACCTCGGGCGGCCGGACGGCGCCCCGGATTCGAAGTACAGTCTCGCGCCGGTCGCCCAGCGGCTGGCCGAGCTGCTCGGCAAGCCGGTGGCGTTCGCGCGCGACACGGTGGGGGAGTCGGCCCATGAGGCCGTCGCGGCCCTCGAGGACGGCGATGTCGCGGTCATCGAGAACCTCCGGTTCAACCCGGGCGAGACGTCCAAGGACGACTCCACGCGTCGCGCGTTCGCGGAGGAGCTCGCGGAGCTCGGCGACGTGCTCGTGTCGGACGGCTTCGGCGTCGTCCACCGCAAGCAGGCGTCGGTCTACGACCTGGCGCAGCTGCTGCCCTCCGCGGCGGGCCTGCTCATCGAGAAGGAAGTCGACGTCCTCGACCGCCTGACCGAGACTCCCGAGAGCCCGTACGCGGTCGTCCTCGGCGGGTCGAAGGTGAGCGACAAGCTCGGCGTCATCCAGCACCTGCTCCCGCGCGTCGACAAGCTCCTGGTCGGTGGAGGGATGATGTTCACGTTCCTCGCCGCCGAGGGCTACAAGGTCGGCTCGAGCCTGCTCGAACAGGACCAGCTCGACACGGTGAGGGGCTACATCGCCCAGGCGAAGGAGCGGGGCGTCGAGCTCGTGCTGCCCGTCGATGCCGTGGTCGCGGCATCCTTCTCCGCCGACGCGGATCACGTCGTCGCGCGTGCCGACGCGCTCGAAGACACCGCCTTCGGCGCGTCCGGGCTCGGCCTCGACATCGGGCCCGAGACCGCCGCGCTCTTCGCGGACGCCGTGCGCGGCTCGAAGACCGTCTTCTGGAACGGCCCGATGGGCGTGTTCGAGATGCCGGCGTTCGCGTCCGGCACGAAGACCGTCGCGAAGGCGCTCACCGAGGTCGACGGCCTGTCGGTCGTCGGCGGCGGCGATTCCGCCGCGGCCGTGCGTCAGCTCGGTTTCGCCGACGACGCCTTCGGTCACATCTCGACCGGCGGCGGCGCCAGCCTCGAGTTCCTCGAGGGCAAGAAGCTCCCCGGACTGGAGGTCCTCGGATGGCAGTGAGCAGCCGGACCCCGCTCATCGCGGGCAACTGGAAGATGAACCTCGACCACCTGCAGGCGGTGGCGTTCGTGCAGAAGCTGCACTGGACGCTGAAAGACGCCAAGCACGAGGACGGCTCGGTCGAGGTGGCGGTCTTCCCGCCGTTCACCGACCTGCGCACCGTGCAGACGCTGCTGGATGCCGACAAGATCCCGTTCGCGCTCGGCGCGCAGGACCTCTCGGCGCACGACAGCGGCGCCTACACGGGCGAGGTGTCGGGTGCGTTCCTGGCCAAGCTCGATGCCCGCTACGTCATCATCGGCCACTCCGAGCGCCGGCAGTACCACGCCGAGACGGACGAGGTCGTGGGCTCCAAGGTCCAGGCGGCACTTCGTCACGGCCTCGTGCCGGTGATCTGCGTCGGCGAGACCAGCGAGGACCTGGAGAAGTTCGGTGCGAGCGCCGTGCCGGTCAGCCAGCTGTCGGTGGCTCTGGAGGGCGTGAAGGCGGATGCCGACATCGTCGTCGCGTACGAGCCGGTGTGGGCGATCGGCTCAGGCCAGGCTGCCACGCCTGAGCAGGCCCAGGACGTGTGCGCGAAGCTCCGCGAGGTGGTCGCGGCGAAGCTCGGGGAGGACGCCGCGGCGCGCACCCGCGTGCTCTACGGCGGGTCGGTGAAGGCCGCGAACATCGCGAGCTTCATGCGTGAGCCCGATGTCGACGGCGCCCTGGTCGGAGGTGCGAGCCTCGTCGTCGACGAGTTCGCCGCGATCATCCGGTACCAGAAGCACGTCGGCGTGTGAGCTGACCTATACTGAGACACTGCGTGCCGATTCCTGGCGCGCTGAAAGGCGTTGATCTGTGCAGATCCTCGAGTTCGTCCTGCAGGTGCTCCTGGGCATCACGAGCCTCCTGCTGACACTTCTCATCCTGCTCCACAAGGGGCGCGGCGGCGGCCTCTCCGACATGTTCGGCGGCGGCATGACCTCGGCCCTCGGCTCGTCCGGCCTCGCAGAGCGCAACCTCAACCGGTTCACCGTGGTGCTCGCGCTGGTCTGGTTCGCCGCGATCGTCGCACTCGGCCTGATCACGAAGTTCCAGGCGCTCTGATGGCGACGGGAGGCAACGCGATCCGCGGCACCCGTGTCGGTGCCGGGCCGATGGGCGAGCAGGACCACGGCTTCCACGCCGAGCGCATCGCGATCTCGTACTGGGATGCCCTCGGCAACGAGACAGTCCGCTACTTCGCCGCCGGGATCCCCGAGGAGGAGATCCCCGAGACGATCGACTCGCCGCACTCCGGCCTTCCCGCCGGTCGCGACAAGGACAACCCGCCGGCTCTCGCGAAGACCGAGCCGTACAAGACGCACCTCGCATACGTGAAGGAGCGCCGCACCGAGGAAGAGGCCGAGGCCCTCCTCGAAGACGCACTCCAGCAGTTGCGCGAGCGCCGCGGTCAGGACTGACGCGTGAGATACGAGAAGAGCGGATGCCGAAGCATCCGCTCTTCTCGTATCTCAGGCCGACCCACTCGGCCGATGGTCAGTACTCCCGGTCGATGAGGTCTGGAGGCACCTGCGAGGCGGCGGCCTCGTCGACGAAGAACACCGTGCGCTTGCGGCCCTTCGCGCCGGCGGCGGGCACGCTCTCGTAGCTCGCGCCGGCCAGTGCGAGACCCAGCGCCGAGGCCTTGTCGGCGCCCGAGACGACGAGCCATACGCGTTTCGAGCCGTTGATGACGGGCCGCGTCATCGTGATGCGCTCGGGGGGCGGCTTGGGGGAGTCGCGCACCGCGACCACGGAGCGATCGGTGATCTGGATCTCGGGGCGGTCGGGGAACAGCGAAGCGATGTGCGCATCGGGACCGACCCCGAGGAAGCACACGTCGAAGGACGGCCATGGTCCGTCCGGGCCGGGGAATCCGGCGAGCTCCCGCGCGTACGCCGCAGCCGCGGCGTCGAGATCCGGCTCCTCGTCGCTCGCGAGCGGAGCGTGGAGGTTCGCTGCCGGGATGTCGAGGCCGTCCAGGAACGCATCGCGTGCCTGCTGGTCGTTGCGGTCGGCGTGGCCTCGCGGCACGAAGCGCTCGTCGCTCCACCAGAAGTGCACGAGGGACCAGTCGATGCGCGCGACGCGATCGCTGCGCGCGGCCGCCGTCAGGACCGCGGACCCCATCGAGCCGCCGGTGAGCGAGACGTGCGCGAGCTTGCCCTCGTCGACGCGCTTGGCGACCCTGTTCAGGAAGCGGGCCGCGACCGAGTCGGCGAGCGTCGTGGGATCGGGACTGATGACGACGCGCTTCTCCGCCCAGGCCTCAACCATGATCGCCACTCACCCGCGAGAACCGCTCATCAGACCTGCGTCTCCTTCGTCGCCGGCGGGTCGAGCAGCTCCCAACCCTCGGTGATGACTCGACCATACAGGACGTCCGGGTCGAGGCGCCGGAGCTCCTCGGCCAGGCACTCGCGGAGCGTGCGGCGAGGGAAGGCGAGCTCGTGGCTGGGCTGTCCGGGCTGGGTGAGGATCGCGACACCGGGGGTGGGACGCTCGAGCAGCACCTCGCCGCTCGGACGCACCAGCGCGACGGATTTGATGCCGTGCGGCCAGTCCTCGGGGTCGAGGTACTCCCAGTCGACCGTCACGTCCAGCGTCAGCCGCAGCCAGGCGGCCAGCAGCGCGGTGGACGGCGAGTCCGAGGCGCCGCGCACGCGCACGCCGACGACAGGCTCGTACGGCGGCTGATCGAGGATCGCGGCGAGCTGCTCGCGCCAGCGGGTGAGGCGGGTCCAGGCCAGATCGGTGTCGCCGGGAGCGTACTGGTCGCCGAGGCCGGCGACGAAAGCCGACGGGTCGGCCTTCGTCGCGGCATCCGTGATGCGCCGCTGCGCGATCCGGCCGATCGACGTCTTCGAGATGTTCTCGGGCGTGCGGTTGGGCCACCACACGACGACCGGCGCGTCGGGGAGGAGGAGACCGGTCACGAGGCTCTCGAGGTTGGACTGGCCCGCGTCGCCGAATGCCCGCAGCGTCACGACCTCGCTCGCGCCGGCGTCGCCACCCACCCGGATCTGGGCGTCGAGCCGGGACTCGCCGTCGGCGCCGTCGGGGAGCATCAGCACGATGACGCGCATCGGATGCTCGCGGGATGCATCGTTGGCGGCCTCGATCACCTCTTCGACGGCGCCTTCGCGCGTGAGGATCACGAGGGTCAGCACACGGCCGAGCGCGACAGCGCCGCCCTCCTCACGCACGCTGACGAGTGCGCGCGAGATCCTGCTGACAGTGGTGTCGGGAAGGTCGACGATCACGGGCGCCTCCAGCTGCGGCCGTCGCGGGCGAGCATCTCGTCCGCGGATGCCGGGCCCCACGACCCGGGCGAGTACTGTTCGAGCGGGACGCCCTGGGCTTCCCAGAACCGCTCGATCGGGTCGAGGATCCGCCATGAGAGCTCCACCTCTTCGTGCCGGGGGAACAGCGGCGGGTCGCCGAGGAGCACGTCGAGGATCAGCCGCTCGTAGGCTTCGGGGCTTGCCTCGGTGAAGGCGTGGCCATAGCCGAAGTCCATCGTGACGTCGCGCACCTGGGCACCGGCACCGGGGACCTTCGAGCCGAAGCGGATCGTGACGCCCTCGTCGGGCTGCACGCGGATCACGAGGGCGTTCTGGCCCTGACCGGAGGTCTGGCTGCGCGAGAAGAGCAGCTCGGGCGCACGCTTGAACACCACCGCGATCTCGGTCACGCGGCGGCCGAGGCGCTTGCCGGTGCGCAGGTAGAACGGCACGCCCGCCCAGCGGCGCGTGTTCACCTCGAGCGTGATCGCGGCGTAGGTCTCGGTCGTGGAGTGCGGGTTCATCCCGTCCTCCTCGAGGAACCCGAGCACCTTCTCGCCACCCTGCCAGCCGCCCGCGTACTGCCCGCGCGCCGTCGAGCGCGCGAGGTCCGCGGGCAGCGTGACCGCCGCGAGCACCTTCTCCTTCTCGGCGCGGAGGTCCTTCGCGTCGAACGAGATGGGCTCCTCCATCGCGGTGAGCGCCATGAGCTGCAGGAGATGGTTCTGGATGACGTCGCGCGCGGCGCCGACCCCGTCGTAGTAGCCGGCACGACCGCCCACGCCGATGTCCTCGGCCATCGTGATCTGCACGTGGTCGACATAGTTGCGGTTCCAGATCGGCTCGTAGAGCTCGTTCGCGAAGCGCAGCGCGAGAATGTTCTGGACCGTCTCCTTGCCGAGGTAGTGGTCGATGCGGAAGATCGAGTCGGTCGGGAACGCCGAGCGCAGCACGTCGTTGAGGGCGCGCGCCGATTCCTGGTCGTGCCCGAAGGGCTTCTCGATCACCACGCGGCGCCACCGGTCGACCTGGTCGGCCGTGTCGTCGACGAGTCCCGACGCCTTCAGCTGTTCCGCGACGACCGGGAAGTCCTTGGGCGGGATCGACAGGTAGAACGCGTGGTTGCCCATCGTGCCGCGCTCCGTGTCGAGGCGGTCGACGGTCTCGCGCAGGCGCCGGAACGCGTCGGGGTCGCCGAACTCGCCCGAGACGAACCGGATGCCCTGCAGCAGCTGCTGCCAGGTCTCGTCGCGGAACTCGGTGCGCGCGTGCTGGCGCACCGCGTCATAGACGACCTGGGCGAAGTCCTGATCCTCCCAGTCGCGGCGTGCGAAGCCGACGAGCGCGAAGCCCGGGGGCAGCAGGCCGCGATTGGCGAGGTCGTAGACGGCGGGCATGAGCTTCTTGCGGGAAAGGTCTCCCGTGACGCCGAAGATGACGAGCGCGCTCGGACCGGCGATGCGGTTGAGGCGACGATCCTCGGGGTCGCGCAGCGGGTTGTGCCCGCGCGAGATCTCGACGGTCATTGAGGCTTGAGCTCCTACTGGGCCGCTTCGAAGAGCGACATCACTTCGATCTGGGGGTCGGTGAGCGTGAGGGTGACCACCGGGCGGCCGTGGCCGTCGGCCAGGACGCTCGCGTCTCCCGCGGCCTGCGCCTGGATGAGCTGGCCGAACGTGAACGGCCGGCCGGGGATCTCGAGGTCGACGTCGGTCTGCTCGATGATCTGCAGGAAGACGCCGTTGGCGGGTCCGCCCTTGTGGTACTGACCGGTCGAGTGCAGGAATCGCGGACCCCAGCCGAAGGTGGTCGGGCGCCCGGAGTCGGCGGCCACGAGCTCGCGCAGACCTGCGAGCTGCGGCAGCTCGAGTCGGTTGACGTATGCCTGGATCGCCACGTATCCGTCCTCGGGGAGCCGCGCCCACAGGGCGTCGAGGACTCCCGCGACGGTTCCGGATGCCGCGAGCCCAGGCTCCGACACGCGCACCTCGACGCCGTCGACGGTGAACGCGGGGGCGGTCGGCTCGGGGCGGGCGTCCAGCAGGCCGCGCGCCGCGGTCTTGGCGGACTCGACGTCGGGCTGATCGAAGGGGTTGATCCCCAGCATCCGTCCGGCGATAGCCGTCGCGTACTCCCACACCACGAACTGAGCCCCGAGCGAGCCGCTCACGAGGATCTCGCCCTCGTGGTGCTCGAAGAGGTGGAACTGCTTCGCCTCGTCGACCAGACGCACGATCTGCAGGTCGGCCGGCTTGCTCTCGACCTCGGGCGAGACCGGAAGCAGGACGACGGGCAGGATGCCGGTGCCGTTCTTTCCGGTCGACTCCGCGATCAGCTGCTCGATCCAGTCGGGCAGCCCGACGATGTGCGTGCCGTCGGTGATGAGACCGAGCTTGTCGCGGCGGGGCTCGCCGCCGGCGATGGCCGCCGCGAGCACCAGGGCGGGGTTGTCGGGGCTGTCGATCGCGACCTCGAGGAGAGAGGCCTCGGCCTCGTCGAGGAGCTCACGGATGTCGGCGCCCGCGAGACCGGCCGGCACCAGGCCGAACGCGGTCAGCGCCGAGTAGCGCCCGCCCACCGTCGGGTCGGCGTTGAAGACGGTGTAGCCGTCGGCCCGTGCCGCCTCGTCCAGCGGCGAACCGGGATCGGTCACCACGACGATGCGCTCCGCGGGGTCGATGCCCAGGTCCCGGAAAGCCGCCTCGAACGCCCGCTTGGCCGAGTCGGTCTCGACGGTCGAGCCCGACTTCGACGAGACCACGAGCACGGTCCTGCTGAGGTCGCCGCCCTCCGCGTCGCCGTCGAGCGCGGCGAGCACCTGGCCGGGTGCGGTCGAGTCGAGGATGACCAGCGGCACGCCGGCCGTCTGCGCGATGACCTCGGGAGCGAGCGACGAACCGCCCATGCCCGCGAGCACGACGCGAGTCACTCCCTGTGCCCGCAGACGCCCGCGGAGGGCTTCGATCTCGGCGACCAGCGGTCGCGAGTTCTCGACCGCCTGCACCCAGCCGAGCCGCTGCGCGGCCTCGGCCTCGGCGTCGGGACCCCACAGCGAGGCGTCGCCCGCCGTGATGCCCGACGCCACGAGGCTCGCGGCCAGCCCCGGCAGCGTCTCGTGCACGACGGACTTGACGCGGCCCGAGAGGTGGATGTCGAAGGTCATCGGGTGGCCTGCAGGGCGTCTTCGAGCGCCGTCTTGACGGTGCCCTGCAGGTCGTGCCATGACGCGATGAACTTGTCGACGCCCTCGTCCTCGAGCACCTGGGTCACGTCGGCGAAGTCGACTCCGACCGCCGCGAGGCGCGCGAACACCTCGTGCGCCGCCTCGTACGTGCCGGTCACCGTGTCGCCGGCGATCTGCCCGTGGTCGAACGTGGCCTCGAGCGTCTTCTGCGGCATCGTGTTGACGGTGCCGGGGGCGACGAGCTCGGTGACGTACAGCGTGTCGGGCAGGGCCGGGTCCTTGACGCCCGTGGACGCCCACAGAGGGCGCTGGACGTGGGCTCCGGCATCCGTCAGCGCCTTCGCGCGGTCGGTGGCGAACTCCTTCTCGAACAGCTCGTACGCCAGACGCGCGTTCGCGACGCCCGCGAGCGACTTCAGGCCCGCCGCCTCGTCGGTGCCGACCGCGGTCAGGCGCTTGTCGACCTCGGTGTCCACGCGCGACACGAAGAACGACGCGACCGAATGGATCTGCGAGATGTCGTGGCCGTTCGCCTTCGCCTGCTCGATGCCCGAGAGGAACGCGTCGATCACCCCGGCGTAGCGCTCCAGGCTGAAGATCAGCGTGACGTTGACCGAGATGCCCTCGGCGAGGGTCGCGGCGATCGCCGGAAGCCCCGCCTTGGTGGCCGGGATCTTGATGTGGACGTTCGGCCGGCCGACCTTCGCCCACAGCTCCTTGGCCTGCGCGATCGTGCCTTCGGTGTCGTGTGCGAGGTCGGGGGAGACCTCGATCGACACGCGGCCGTCGACGCCGCCCGTCGCGTCGTACACCGGGCGGAATATGTCTGCGGCGTCGCGAACGTCATCGGTCGTCGCGGCGAAGATCGTCTCGTCGACCGTCGCGCCCGCCTGGGCGAGCTGCGTGATCTGCTCGGCGTATGCGTGGCCGCCGCCGCCGATGGCGCCCTGGAAGATCGTCGGATTGGTCGTCACGCCGCTGACGTTGCGCGTCGAGATGAGCTCGGTCAGGTTGCCGGAGGTGATGCGCTCGCGCGACAGGTCGTCGAGCCAGATGCTGACGCCCTCGGCGACCAGCTTCTCGGTAGGGGTGCTCATGCTGCCTTCTCCTCGTGCTTACTGTGCCGCGGCCGCTGCGGCCGCGATGGTCTCGCGGGCTGCCTCGACGACGGCGTCGGCGGTGATGCCGAACTTCTGGAACAGGGTCTTGTAGTCGGCCGACGCGCCGAAGTGGTCGATCGCGACCGATCGGCCGGCGTCGCCGACGATGCCGCGCCACGTGAGCGGGGAACCGGCCTCGACCGACACGCGCGCCTTCACGGCCGCGGGCAGGACCTTCTCGCGGTAGGCCTCGTCCTGCTCGGCGAACCACTCGAGCGACGGCGCCGACACGACGCGCGCGTTCACACCCTCGGCCGCGAGCGTCTCGCGCGCGGCGACGGCGAGCTGGACCTCCGAGCCGGTGGCGATGAGGATCACGTCGGGAGTGCCGTTCGGCGCCTCGGCGAGGATGTACGCGCCCTTTGCGACGCCATCGGTCGACGCGAACACGTCGCCCGACGCCTCGCCATCCCCGCGCTCGAACACCGGGATGTTCTGACGCGTCAGCGCGATGCCGGAAGGCCCGCCCTGACGGCGCAGGATCTCGAGCCACGCCGCCGACGTCTCGTTGGCGTCGGCCGGGCGGACCACCGTGAAGTTGGGGATCGCGCGCAGCGTCGCGAGCTGCTCGACCGGCTGGTGGGTCGGACCGTCCTCGCCGAGGGCGACCGAGTCGTGCGTCCACACGAAGATCGACGGGATGTCCATCAGCGCCGCGAGACGCACCGACGGGCGCATGTAGTCGCTGAAGATGAGGAACGTGCCGCCGAACGGACGCGTCGGGCCGTGGAGCTTGATGCCGTTGACGATCGCGCCCATGGCATGCTCGCGGATGCCGAAGTGCAGCACGCGGCCGTAGGGGTCGCCCGACCACTCGTGCGTCGACCACTCGGACGGGATGAACGACTTCGCGTCCTTGATCGTGGTGAGGTTCGACTCGGCGAGGTCGGCCGATCCGCCCCACAGCTCCGGCAGCTCGGCGGCCAGGGCGTTGATGACCAGACCCGAGGCGGCGCGCGTCGAGACGTCCTTGCCGGCCTCGAACGTCGGAAGCGCCGATGCCACGCCCTCGGGAAGCTCGGCGGCCAGGAGCCGGTCGAGCAGAGCCTTGCGCTCGGGGTTGGCGGCCGCCCACGCGTCGAAGGACTCCTGCCACTCCGCGCGTGCCTCGGCGGCGCGGTCCTTCAGCGCCCGCGTGTGCGCGAGCACGTCGTCCGCCACCACGAAGGACTGCTCGGCGTCGAAGCCCAGCACCTTCTTGGTCGCGGCGAGCTCGTCGGCGCCCAGCGCCGAGCCGTGGATCTTGCCGGTGTTCTGCTTGCCGGGGGAGGGCCAGCCGATGATGGTGCGGAGGATGATGAGCGACGGCTTGTCGGTCTCGCCCTTCGCGGCCTGGATCGCGGAGTGCAGTTCGGCGACGTCTTCGACGTACTCGCCGGTCTTCTTCCAGTCCACGGTCTGCACGTGCCAGCCGTAGGCCTCGTAGCGCTTGGCGACATCCTCGGTGTAGGCGACGTTCGTGTCGTCCTCGATCGAGATCTGGTTCGAGTCGTAGATCGCGACGAGGTTGCCGAGCTGCTGGTGGCCGGCGAGGCTCGACGCCTCGCTCGTGACGCCCTCCTGCAGGTCGCCGTCGCCGGCGATCACGTAGACGAAGTGGTCGAACGGCGACGTGCCGGCCGGAGCCTCCGGGTCGAACAGGCCGCGCTCGTAGCGGGCGGCATACGCGAAGCCGACGGCGGAGGCCAGGCCCTGGCCCAGCGGGCCAGTGGTGATCTCGACGCCGGCGGTGTGGCCGTACTCGGGGTGACCCGGGGTCTTCGAGCCCCACGTGCGCAGCGCCTTCAGGTCATCGAGCTCGAGCCCGAAGCCGCCGAGGTAGAGCTGCACGTACTGCGTCAGCGACGAATGCCCCGCCGAAAGGATGAACCGGTCGCGGCCCAGCCAGTGCGTGTCGGCGGGATCGTGCCGCAGCACCCGCTGGTACAGCAGGTACGCGGCCGGCGCGAGGCTCATCGCGGTCCCCGGGTGGCCGTTGCCGACCTTCTCCACGGCGTCCGCCGCCAGTACGCGAGCGGTGTCCACCGCGCGCCGATCGATCTCATCCCAACGCAGATCCGTCACCGGGCCGCCTTTCTCGAGGAGGTGCGCCCGTAGAACGAGGCCGGTCCGCGGCCCTTGTCCGGATGGAGAAGGGGGAATCGGCGGGCGGGCGCGCGTGTGGTCTCAGCATAGCGAAGCGGCATGCCGCCGAGGCCATGCGAGCCTCTGTGTGACGGAGTCTTGCGCTCTCCGCCGCGCGTCCCGTGTCATCGCGGTGTCGTCGCGGTCACGTTCTGCTCACGCGTGACGCCTCGGCGTTGTGAGGGCGCAGTCCCGAACCGGGGCCGTCGCAGGCGATGCCATAGACTTGACCGAGTTCTGCTGGCGGCGATTGCGGGGGCGATGGACAACACGAAGACGGCCGGGGTCGAGGCATCCTCCGGCGTCCCGCACCGCTCCCGCCAGGGCTTCGGCCGCACCGTCCGCGCGTACGTCGCGCTCATGAAGCCGCGCGTGCTCGAGCTGCTGCTGGTCACGACGGTGCCGGTCATGATCCTCGCTCAGGGCGGGTTCCCGAATCTCTGGCTCGTGATCGCGACGGTGATCGGCGGCACGGCGAGCGCCGGCTCGGCGGCCGCATTCAACATGTACCTCGACCGCGACATCGACGCGCACATGCAGCGGACCGTCAACCGTCCGCTGGTGACGGGCGAGGTGTCGCCGCGCGGCGCGCTGGTCTTCGCGTGGACCCTCGCGGTGTTCTCGACGGTGTGGCTGTGGCTCACCACGAACTGGCTGGCAGCCACCCTCTCGGCCGCGGCGATCTTCTTCTACGTCGTCATCTACACGATGATCCTCAAGCGCCGCACCGAGCAGAACATCGTGTGGGGCGGCATCGCGGGCTGCTTCCCGGTGCTCATCGGCTGGACCGCGGTGACCGGCTCGCTGGCCTGGCCGCCGGTGATCCTGTTCGCCCTCGTCTTCCTGTGGACGCCGCCGCACTACTGGCCGCTGTCGATGAAGTACCGGCAGCAGTACGAGGACGTGCACGTGCCGATGCTCGGCGCCACCCGCAACGGCTCGCAGGTGGGCCTCCAGGTCATCCTCTACGCGTGGGCGACCGTCGCGTGCTCGCTCCTGCTCATCCCGGTCGCAGGCATGGGGATCGTCTACACGGTGTCGGCGCTGGTGTTCGGCGGCTGGTTCATCTACGAGTCGCACGTGCTGTACAACCGTGCCGTGCGCGGCACCGAGCCACGGCCGATGCGCGTGTTCCACGCGTCGATCACGTACCTCACCCTCCTGTTCGTCGCGATCGCGATCGATCCGCTCCTGCCCTTCTGAGCGAAGACGGAGAAGGGCGCCCGGCGAGCCGGGCGGCCTTCTCCGCGTTCGGGATCAGCGGGACGCGGATGCCTCGTCGGTCGGCTTCTCCGCGGGCTCGTCGGCCGGCTTCTCCGCGGGTTCGTCGCCGGCGGGCGCGGTGGCGATCGCCTCGGTGTAGCCGAGGCCTCGCTCGTAGCCGTGGGTCCCCGCGGGCGCGTCATCGGCGTCGGCGTCGGCCTCCCAGTCGATCGGCTCGACGACCTCGGCGGCCGGGTGCGGACGCAGAGTCGAAGCGGCCGCGACCGCGAGGGTGAGCAGCACGCCGATGATGCCGGCTCCGAGCATCGCCGCGCCCACCAGGACGATCGAGGGGCCGACGTAGACGTCGACCGGGGTCGCCGAGCCGTCGTTGATGGTCGACGTCATGGTGCCGAGCTTGTCGTTCACGATGTACAGGCCGACACCGGCGCTGGCCAGCGACGCGGCGAGAAGACCCCAGAACGGGATGCTGCGGACGAGACGGGGACGGGTGGACATGTGTCGATCACTCCTCGGATGCGCGTGCCCGGGTGGCCGCGGCATCCCTCACCCTACGCAAGCCGGTCCGTGCGCGACCGATGCGCCTCCTATGCGTTCCCTGTGCGTGCCGCGTCGGGTGCGGGAGCGACGGACTTCTCGAGGTGCAGGACGACCACCGTGTAGACGGCCGCCGAGAGGGACGCGAGCACCATGTGGATGCCGACGAGGATCTCGGGCAGCCCTTCCCTGGCCTGCCACACGCCGACGGCGATCTGCACGAGGATCGCCGCGCTGAGCACGAGGAGCCACGTGCGGACGGGCAGGTGCAGCACCCAGGCGGAGATCGTGAGCGTCGCCACGAGCGCCGCGAGGACATAGCCCGGCCACGAGTGCACGTGCGAGAGGACGGTCGCGTCGAAACCCGTGCGGATGATGTCCGCGTCGCCGGAATGCGGTCCGGAACCCGTGGTCAGGACGCCGAAGAGGATCGTGGCCGCCAAGGCGACGCCCGCGACCAGCGTGAGCACCGCGAACCACCGCGGCACGGCACGTTCGCGCGGGCCGTCGGCCGCGTGCATGCGCACGAGGTAGGCGGCCGTGACGCACACCAGCAGCAGCGACGACACGTAGTGGAACCCGACGATGAAGGCGTTCAGATCGCTGACGACCGCGAGTCCACCGACGACGGCCTGCGCCATGACTCCGGCGAGAACCACCCAGGCGAGCGCGGCGAGATCTCGGCGCCGCGTGGTGCGATGCAGGGAGTCCACCATCCCGACGATGACGGCCGCCAGGAGCACTCCGGAGAAGAAGCCGAAGGCGGGCAGTCCGAACGGCGCGGTGACGGCGTACGCGAGCACGGCAGCGACGACGCCGCCGATGGCGAACCCGACGGCTCGCCGGACCAGCGCGCGGCCGCCGACCGCGGCGAGGGTGAGCAGCACCACGGCCAGTGCGAGGATCCCGACGACCCCCGTCATGGTCCGGTTGCCGAATTCGATGATGCCGTGGATCCCCTGCTCGGGGAGCGGCACCAGGGAATCCGGCGTGCAGAGCGGCCATTCGGAGCACCCGAGCCCGGATCCGGTGAGCCGCACGGCCCCGCCGGTGCCGATGATCACGACCTCGGCGATGAACGACAGCCAGGCCAGGACGCGCAGCGGCGTGCCGATCACGACGCCGGTATATGTGGACGGCGTCGCCGAACTCGTGAGCATGGAGGCCTCCGGGTGCGCACCGCGTCCGCGGAGCGCGACGCGACTCTCGGCGAGAAAGTCACGGCGCGGCCTGGGGCGGGGCGGAACCTGTAGAATCGAGGGGTCGGTTGCACGCGCACTCAGCCACCAGGGCCAGGGGCGCGGAGCACCACTGACAGTCTAGGCGCGATGCTCAGCGCCGCATGAGAGGGCCCGAGAAGCGGCATCCCCCTCCGGTATCTCCACCGGAGGTCACGGCTGCCGGGACGGATGACACCGTCCGGGCCCGGAGGAGAACGTGACGATGACTGATGTGCTGATCGACCGCCCGGAGCTGGAAGGCCTGGGTGTCTACGAGTTCGGGTGGCACGACGCCGACGCCGCGGGCGCGGTGGCGAAACGAGGTATCGACGAGGCCGTGGTGCGTGGCATCTCTGCGCTCAAGAACGAACCCGAATGGATGCTGAAGACCCGTCTGAAGGGCTACCAGCTGTTCGGTCGCAAGCCGATGCCGACGTGGGGTGCGGACCTCAGCGAGATCGACTTCGACAACATCAAGTACTTCGTGCGCTCCACCGAGAAGCAGGCGCAGTCGTGGGAGGACCTCCCCGAGGACATCCGCAACACGTACGAGAAGCTGGGCATCCCGGAGGCAGAACGTCAGCGCCTGGTCGCCGGCGTCGCGGCCCAGTACGAGTCCGAGGTCGTCTACCACCAGATCCGCGAGGACCTCGAGGCCCAGGGCGTGATCTTCATGGACACCGACACGGCGCTGCGCGAGCACCCCGAGTTCTTCGAAGAGTACTTCGGCACCGTGATCCCCGCCGGGGACAACAAGTTCGCCGCGCTCAACACCGCGGTGTGGTCCGGCGGCTCGTTCGTCTACGTGCCCCCGGGCGTGCACGTCGAGATCCCGCTGCAGGCGTACTTCCGCATCAACACCGAGAACATGGGCCAGTTCGAGCGGACGCTGATCATCGCCGACGAGGGCTCCTACGTGCACTACATCGAAGGCTGCACGGCGCCCATCTACAAGAGCGACTCGCTGCACTCGGCCGTCGTCGAGATCATCGTCAAGAAGAACGCCCGCGTGCGCTACACGACGATCCAGAACTGGTCGAACAACGTCTACAACCTCGTCACCAAGCGGGCTGTCGCCCACGAGGGCGCGACGATGGAGTGGATCGACGGCAACATCGGCTCCAAGGTCACGATGAAGTACCCGTCGATCTTCCTGATGGGCGAGCACGCGAAGGGCGAGACCCTCTCGGTGGCCTTCGCGGGCCCCGGCCAGCACCAGGACGCCGGCGCCAAGATGATCCACATGGCGCCGTACACGCAGTCCTCGATCGTCTCGAAGTCGATCGCGCGCGGCGGCGGGCGCGCCGGCTACCGCGGCGAGGTCCGCGTCGACGCCAACGCGCACCACTCGGCCAACACCGTCCGCTGCGACGCCCTGCTCGTCGACACCATCTCGCGCTCCGACACGTACCCGGCCATCGACATCCGCGTCGACGACGTGCAGCTCGGCCACGAGGCCACCGTGTCCAAAGTCAGCGAAGAGCAGCTCTTCTACCTCATGAGCCGAGGCCTCCCCGAAGACGAGGCCATGGCGATGATCGTGCGCGGCTTCATCGAGCCGATCGCCCGTGAGCTGCCCATGGAGTACGCGCTAGAACTCAACAAGCTCATCGAGATGGGCATGGAAGGATCCGTCGGCTAGTGAGCTCTGCGACTCAGGCCCCCGCCACCGTCCCCGGCGCGAAGGGCCACACCGATGGCGCCGGTGCGTTCGTCCCGGTTCAGACCCGCTCCGAGCGATTCCGCTCCTATGACCCGGCCGCCTTCGAGGCGCCCACCGGGCGCGAGGTCAACTGGAAGCACACTCCCGTCGCGCGGCTGCAGCGGCTGTTCGCGGATGCTGCGGGCGACGCCGGTGCGGTCTCGCTCGCTGTGACGGGTCCGCTGGCCGCCGCAGGCCTGGCCGTCGGGTCCTCGCCGCGTGGCGAGGTGTTCGAGCCCGAGGACCTCCCTGCCGCGGTCGCGTGGAGCCGGTCGGCCGAGGCTCTCTACGTGAAGATCCCGGCCGAGGCCGAGCTCGACGAGCCCGTCGTGGTCGAGGCCGTCGGCGGCGGCGCGGACCTCGTCGCCCACGCGCACGTCGTGGTCGAGGCATCCCGTCACAGCCGTGCCACGGTCGTCCTGCGTCACAACGGCTCCGCCCAGTTCGCCCAGAACGTCGAGATCATCGTGCGCGAGGGAGCGCGGCTCGAGCTCATCACGGTGCAGCGGTGGGACGACGACGCCGTCCACGCGGCGTCGCACCAAGGCCGCGTCGACCGTGACGCGACGCTCCGCCACATCGTGGTGAGCTTCGGCGGCGGCATGGTGCGCGTGAACCCGAGCATCGAGCTCGCGGGTACCGGATCGCGCGCCGAGCTGTACGGCCTCAGCTATGCCGACTCGGGTCAGCACCTCGAGAGCCAGGTGTACCTCCACCACAAGGGTGCCGAGACCACCGGCGACGTCCTGTACAAGGGCGCGCTGCAGGGCTCGGGCGCGCGCAGCGTGTGGATCGGCGACGTGCTCATCGGACCGGATGCCGTGGGCACCGACTCCTACGAGGCCAACCGCAACCTCGTGCTCACCGACGGTGCGCGCGCGGAGTCCATCCCCAACCTCGAGATCGAGACGGGCGACATCCGCGGCGCCGGCCACGCGAGCGCCACCGGGCGCTTCGACGACGAGCAGCTGTTCTACCTGCAGGCACGCGGCATCCGCGAAGACGAGGCCCGCCGTCTCGTCGTCCTCGGCTTCCTCGCCGAGATCGTGCAGAAGATCGGTGTCGAAGACCTCGAGACCGAGCTGTTCGCTGCCATCGAGGAGGAGCTCGCCAAGGAGGTCTCGCGATGACCGCCCAGCGGGTGTGCGGCCTCAGCGACCTCGTGCAGGACGAAGCGCGCCGTTTCGAGGTGGACGGCGTCGCGATGGCCGTCGTGCTCGACTCGAACGGCGACGTGCACGCGATCGGCGACACCTGCACCCACGGCGACATCTCCCTTGCCGAGGGCTTCGTCGACGGCGACACGCTCGAATGCTGGGCACACGGCTCGGCGTTCTCGCTGCGCACAGGAAAGCCCCTCAACCTCCCCGCGTATGAGCCGGTCCCGGTCTTCGCGGTCACGATCGACGGCGATGACGTGCTCATCGACCCGACCGTCAAGCTCGATCTGAACTGACAAGAACTGAAGAAGGTAGTCACCATGTCTGTCCTCGAGATCCGCGACCTCCACGTGACGGTCGAGACGGATGCCGGAACCACGCCCATCCTCAACGGTGTGACGCTCACGATCCGCACGGGTGAGACGCACGCCATCATGGGCCCCAACGGCTCCGGCAAGTCGACCCTCGCCTACACGATCGCCGGTCACCCGAAGTACACCGTCACGAGCGGCTCCATCACGCTCGACGGCGAGGACGTCCTGGCGATGTCGGTCGACGAGCGCGCCCGCGCCGGCCTGTTCCTGGCGATGCAGTACCCCGTCGAGATCCCCGGCGTCACCGTCACGAACTTCCTCCGCACGGCGAAGACCGCGATCGACGGCGAGGCGCCCTCGATCCGCACGTGGACGAAGGACGTCAAGTCGTCCATGAAGAACCTGCGCATGGACCCGAAGTTCGCGCAGCGCAACGTCAACGAGGGGTTCTCGGGCGGCGAGAAGAAGCGCCACGAGATCCTGCAGCTCGAGCTCCTGCGGCCGCAGATCGCGGTGCTCGACGAGACCGACTCCGGCCTGGACGTCGACGCGCTCAAGATCGTGTCGGAGGGTGTCAACCGCGCCAAGGCGGAGACCGACCTGGGCGTGCTCCTGATCACGCACTACACCCGCATCCTGCGCTACATCTCGCCCGATTTCGTGCACGTCATGGTGAGCGGGCGCATCGTCGAGGAAGGCGGGCCCGAGCTCGCCGACCGCCTCGAGGACGAGGGCTACGACCGCTACCTCCCCGCGGGCGCAGAGGAGCCGGCCGAGGCTCCCCTCGGCAGCGAAGCGTAGGATCGTTACATGACCGCAACACTCACGCCCGAGAAGTACGACGAGGTCACCGAGGCTCTGAAGGACGTCATGGACCCCGAACTGGGGATCAACGTCGTCGACCTCGGCCTCATCTACGATCTCGCGTGGGACGACGAGAACGACGCGCTGGTCATCCACATGACCCTCACCTCGGCTGGCTGCCCCCTGACGGACGTGCTCGAGGAGCAGACCGCGCAGGCGCTGGACGACGTCGTCGAGCGGTTCCGCATCAACTGGGTGTGGATGCCGCCGTGGGGACCGGAGCGGATCACCGACGACGGCCGCGACATGATGCGCGCGCTCGGCTTCGCCATCTGACGCGACCTGGGTCCCTCGCCCTGCGGCGGTGAGCGTGTCACACTCGCCCCATGGCCTCTCTTGCAGCGCGCCTCGTCTCGGCGGCGGCGTTGACCGCCCTGGTCGGCGTGACCGCGACGTCGTGCACGTTCACCGGCGCGGCACCCGTCTCTTCGGCGAGCCCGACGGCGACGCCCGACCCCAACCCGGGAGCCGACGCGCTGGCGATCGTGACGCCGGAGCAGGTCGATGCGGCCGTGGCCGACCTCGACGACTCGGTCGAGGCGGCGATGGATGCGACCGGGACGCCCGGGATCGCCGTGGGCGTGGTGTATCAGGGGGACGTCGTGTACGCAGAAGGCTACGGCGTTCGTGACGTCGACAGCGGTGAGCCCGTCGATGCCGGCACGGTGTTCCCGCTCGCGTCGGTGTCGAAGTCGCTGAGCGCGACCGTGGTGGCGCGAGCCATCGACGAGGGCATCGTCACGTGGGAGACACCGGTGGCCGATCATCTCGAGGGCTTCACGCTGTCGGATCCGTACGTCGGCGCGCACGTGACGATCGCGGACATGTTCGCGCACCGCTCCGGGCTGTACGAGCATGCCGGGGACGAGCTCGAAGAGATCGGGTACGACAGAGCCGAAGTGCTGGAGCGGCTGCGGTACATCCCGCTCGAACCGTTCCGCACGGTCTACAACTACGGCAACTTCGACATCACCGCGGCGGGGGAGTCGGTGGCGCGAGCCGCCGGCGAGGACTGGGCCGACCTCTCGGAGCGTCTCCTCTACGAACCGCTCGGGATGGACTCGACGAGCTCCCGCTTCGCCGACCTCGAGTCCCGGGACGATCGCGCGCTCGGCCATGTCGAACGCGAAGGGGAGTGGATCGTCAGTCCGCAGCAGCGTCAGCCGGACGAGCAGTCGCCCGCTGGAGGCGCGAGCTCGAACGTCGACGACCTGACGATCTGGCTGCGCATGGTGCTCGCGTCGGGCATGCACGACGGCGAGGAATTCGTCTCGTCGGCCGCGCTGCTGCCTGCCGTGTCACCCGAGATGCCCACCGGGGTGCCTGGCTCGCTCGGCTCGCGGTCGGGCTTCTACGGCTACGGGTTCAACGTCGGGACGACCGCCGGCGGGCTCGTCGACGTGAATCACTCCGGCGCGTTCGCGCTCGGCGCGGGGACGGTGTTCAAGATGCTCCCTGCGGCAGGCCTCGGGATCGTCGTGCTCTCCAACGGCGCGGCGAACGGCGTGCCCGAGGGCATCGCCGCGCGCTTCACCGACATCGCGCAGTACGGCCACGAGCGGCGCGACTGGCTGTCGCTGTATCGCGGCGTGTTCGAGGAGGAGATGGCGCCTCTCGGGGAGCTGGTCGGCGAGGAGCCACCCGCAGGCCCCGCTCCCGCGGCCGACCTCGCTTCGTACGCGGGCGAGTATGGCAACGACTACTTCGGCCCTGCGCGCGTGACGCTCGAGGGCGACACCCTGGTGCTCAGCCTCGGCCCGACCGGCCGGTGGTCGCTCGAGCACTGGTCGGGCGACGAGTTCGTGTTCCGCCCGGAGAGCGAGAACGGCACGCCCGGCACCATCTCCCGCGCCACGTTCAGCGGAGCCGCGCTCGTGCTCGAGTACTTCGACCAGCACGGCCTCGGCACCTTCACCCGCTGACTCGCGGGCGGGACCTCCGCTTCACACGGTGACGCAGAGCGGATGCCTTGTCCCGGTGCTCGATAGTCTCGAAGAGTGAGCGTCACCCCACTGCAGACCCTGCCGATCGATCAGCTCCGTCAGCGGACCAGCACGAAGTGGCGCAGGTACCCGGACGACGTCATCCCGATGTTCGTGGCTGAGACGGACTTCGTCCCGGCACCGGCGATCCAGGCCGTGCTCGCACGCGCGGTGGAGCTCGGCGACACCGGCTACACTCCGCCCGACCCCGGCCTTGCGGCCGCGTACGCGGGTTTCGCGCAGCGACGGTTCGGCTGGACCGTCGACCCCGCGCGCATCCGCACCACGTGCGACGTCATGATGGGCGTGGTCGAGATCCTCCGCCACGTCACGTCGCCGGGCGACCGTGTCGTGGTCACGCCGCCGGTCTACCCGCCGTTCTTCGACTGCATCCCCGAGGCGGGTGCCGTCGTGGAGCGCGTGCCCCTCGTCGACACCGGTTCGTCATGGGAACTCGATCTGCGGGGGATCGAGGCCGCGTTCCAAGACGGCGCGCGCGCGATCCTGCTGTGCAACCCGCACAACCCCACCGGCACCGTCCACTCGCGCGAGACCCTGGCCGAGCTCGCCGCCATCGCGGATCGGCACGGCGCCGTGGTCGTCAGTGACGAGATCCACGCGCCGCTGACGAACACAGGAGCGACGTTCACCCCCTTCCTCGATGCCTCGCCCGCGGCGGCGCGCGTGGGATACACCGTCGCGAGTGCGAGCAAGGCCTTCAACCTCGCCGGCCTCAAGTGCGCCCTGATGGTGACCGCCGATGACGCGACGACCGCCGTCGTGCGCGCGCTGCCCGACGAGGTCGAATGGCGCACGGGCCTCTTCGGCGCATTGGCCGCCGTCGCGGCGTTCTCGCCCGAGAGCGACGCGTGGCTCGACGCACAGCTCGTCGCGCTCGACGAGAACCGCAGGCTCCTCGCCGAGCTGCTGGCCGAGCACGTTCCCGGCGCCCGCTACCGGATCCCCGACGCCGGATTCCTGGCGTGGGTGGACGTCACCGACCTCGGCTGGGGTGAGAACCCCGCGGTGAAGGTGCTGCGCGACGCGAAGGTCGCCCTGCATCTCGGCCCGCTGTTCGGAGACGAGGGCAGGGGGCACGTCCGCATCAACTTCGGCTGCTCGCCCGAGCTGCTCGCCGAGGCCATCGCGCGGATCGGCGCGCTCGTCACGTCGTGACCGACGAGGACGGTCCCGACTCGACGCTCTTCGTCCGTGAGGCACTGCGCCGCTATCAGCTCACGGTCATGGAGACGCGCCGGGTCGGCGAGTCGTTCAACACCATCTACCGGATCCGAGCGGTGGAGGGCGACTTCGCGCTGCGTGTCGGCCCGAGCCGCGGCATCCATCGCACCGGCGCGATCGACGCCGAGGCGGCGTGGACGACGCAGCTGCGGCGCGCCGACGTGGCTGCGCCCCGCGTGGTGCGCACCGTCGACGGCGCCGCCGGCGTGACGGACGCGGCGGGCAGCGGGCGGCGCGCCGCCGTGCTGACGTGGGCGGCGGGAACGGCCATCCCCGAACCGGCGTCCGCCGCGCAGATCGCGGCGCTCGGCGAGTTGAGCGCGCGCCTGCACAGGGCGACGCCGCCGAGCGACACGCTGCCCGCCGGTGTGCTGGATGCCCGTGATCCGTTGGCTTTCGCGGTGCCGGATGTGCTGTCGACGATGCCGACGCGGTTCCGAGGGCTGTTCCTGGACCGCGCGGCGCGTGCGCGCGAGCAGCTGGCGTCGATCTGGCACGGGACCGAGGAGAATCCGCGCATCATCCACTTCGACCTCACGCCTCGCAACGTCGTGACCGGTCGGACGGGCACGCTGCTTCCCATCGATTTCGAGGATCTCGCCTGGGGGCACCGCGTTCAGGACATCGCCCACTCCCTCTACGGCATCGGTCGCGGCGAGCTGTCGAATCGAACCGTCGACGCCTTCCGCTCGGGTTACGAGCGCCGCCTTCCGTGGCCGGGGACGAGCGAGCGCCTGTTCGGCGATCTGTTCGCCTCACGGCGCCTCGGCATGGTCAATCTCGCCGTGTTCCTCGGCCGCCCCGGACTCGACGCATACCTCGAACGCCATGCCATGGCCCTGCGCCGCAGTGCGGAAAGCTAGCCTGGACGGATGACATCGCCGACCGCGCAGCAGACCGAGGCGACCGGCATCTGGAGCTCGCGGTACATCTGGGTGACGGTCGGCGCCGTCGCGCTCATCTTCCTCGCGGCGATGCAGTCGCTCGCCGTGACCACGGTGATGCCGGTCGTGAGCGACGACCTCGACGGCGATCGGCTGTACGCCGTCGCCTTCGCGGGCATCCTCGCGACGAGCGTCATCGGCATGGTGGCGGTGGGAGCGTGGTGCGATCGCGGCGGAGTGCTCGCGCCGCTCACGACGGCGGTCGTGCTGTTCGTCGCCGGCCTGCTGATCGCCGGCCTCGCGCCGACCATGCCGCTGCTCGTCGTCGGCCGCCTGGTGCAGGGACTGGGGACCGGCGGGCAGACCGTCGCGCTCTACGTCGTCGTGGCGCGCGTCTACCCCGGCGCGCTGCACGGAAGAGTCTTCGCGGCGTTCTCGGCGGCCTGGGTGGTGCCGTCGCTGATCGGCCCGTTCCTGGCGGGCGCCGTCACCGAGTTCCTCCACTGGCGGTGGGTGTTCCTGGGTGTCGCGGGCCTCACCGTCGCCGCGTTCGCCCTGGTGGTGGTGCGTCTGCACGGACTCCCGCTCCACACCGACGAGCCGGCGTCCGGAGGCGTCGGAGGGCGGCTGGCGTGCGCCGTCGCGGTGGCGGCAGGAGCGCTCGGCCTGAGCCTGGCCGGCGAGCTCGGCGGCTGGGCATGGGCGGCGGTCGCGGCATCCGTCGTCGTCATCGGCATCGCGTCGCGACCCCTGCTGCCGCGCGGCACGCTGCGAGCCGCACGCGGGCTCCCGAGCGTCGTGCTGATGCGCGGCCTCATCGCGGGGGCGCTGTTCGGCGCCGAGATCTACGTGCCCTACCTCCTGATCGACGAGTACGGATTCTCCCCGACCTGGGCGGGGCTCGGGCTCACCGCGGCCGCGCTCGCATGGGCCGGCGCCGCCGAGCTCCAGGGCCGGTTCGGGGACCGCATGGGCAACGCGCGCATCACCCTCGTCGGCACGGCGCTCCTGGTGGCGTCGCTGGCGATCGCCATGGTGACGGCGCTGCTGCATCTGCATCCGGCCGTGCTCATCGTCGGCTGGGGGTTCGCCGGCGGGGGTATGGGGCTCATGTATCCGCGACTGACCGTGCTGACGCTGGCGTACTCGACGCCGAGCAACCAGGGGTTCAACTCGTCGGCGCTGTCGATCTCGGACTCGGTCGGTTCGGCGTCGTCGATCGCCGTCCTCGGTCTCGCGTTCACCGCGCTGGTGGGGACGGATGCCGGGTTCCCGGCCGTGTTCGCCATCGCCGGCGCTCTCGCGCTCGCGGCCCTGGTGCCCGGCCTGCGACTCGGGCACGCGCACGAACGGCGCTAGTTCTCGGCTCGGCCGAGCCTCCAGTAGCCCATGAAGGCGACGGCGCGACGGTCGACGCCGTGCTCGCTCACCAGGTGGCGGCGCAGCACCTTGATCGCACCCGCCTCGCCCGCGAGCCACGCGTAGAGCCGCGCGCTCTTGAGCGCGGCGCCGCCCTTGGCGGTGCGGGGAACCTCCCACAGGATGTCGGTGTCGATGTCGACCTCTTCTACGTCGGCGCCCTCGCCTTCCGGAGCGAGCGTGCGCGCGGCATCCGTCACCGACGACACCAGGTACGCGTGTCGATCGTCGTGGCCGCGGGCGCCGATCCGGTATTCGAAGCCCGGATGGCGCGGCAGGTAGCGGGCATCGTCCTCGTGCGGCACCTCGAGGGCCACGACGCCGCGTGCATCGCGGGGCAGCTGCTCCAGGATCGCGGCGATGGCCGGCGCGGCGGTCTCGTCTCCGGCGAGCAGGATGCTGTCGACGCGTGCCGGGGGCACGAAGTCGATGCCGAAGCTCACGTCGCCGTACGAGACCGTGGGCGCGAAGATGAGCACCTCGTCTCCCACCTTCGCCCGTGCGATCCAGTCGGACGCGGGACCGAGCACGTCGTGCGACACCATGTCGACGTCGACCTCGCGGGCGTCGTTGCGGACGTACCGCGTCGTGTACGTGCGGAACGGCGGACGCCGCTCGTCGGGGAGCTCACGCCATTTCGCGTACCAGTCGTCGCCCGTGGGCATCGCGTCCAGCGGTGCCGTCGCGGTGGGGAACACGATCTTGACGCGCTGGTCGAGGCCGGGATCGCCGTACTCGGCGAGATCGTCGCCGGTGAAGGTGAATCGGCGGAAGCTCGGCGTCACGTCGGTGATCGCCGCGACCCGGGCGTGGAAGAACCGGTAGGGCTCAGCGGACCGCGGCATCGGACACTCCTGTCTGGACGGATGCGGGGGAGTCGGCGGCCGCTGAGACGTGATGGCGTCCACGCGGCAGCACGATCGGGGACCCGGAGACCGGATCAGGGACGACGAGGGCGTCGAGGTCGAATACCTCGCGGATGAGGTCGCTCGTCATGACGTCGTTCGGGGGGCCGCTGGCCACGACGCGGCCCGAGCGCAGCGCGAACAGGTGATCCGCGTAGCGGGCCGCGAGGTTCATATCGTGGAGCACCATGACGATCGTGGTTCCGCGGTCGCGGTTGAGGTCGGTCAGGAGATCCAGCACCTCCACCTGGTGAGCGACGTCGAGGAACGTCGTCGGCTCGTCGAGCAGCAGGATGTCGGTCTCCTGCGCGAGCGCCATCGCGATCCACACGCGCTGGCGCTGGCCGCCCGAGAGCTCGTCGACCGAGCGGTCGGCGAAGTCGGTCATACCCGTTGCGGCGAGGGACTGCGCCACCACCTGATAGTCGCGTTCGCTCCAGCGCGAGAGGAGCTTCTGGTGGGGGTGGCGTCCGCGTCCGACGAGATCCGCGACGGCGATGCCCTCGGGTGCGATCGGGCTCTGCGGAAGGAGGCCGAGAGTGCGCGCGACCTCCTTGGACGGCCGCGAGTGCAGCTCCTTCCCGTCCAGGAGCACGCGTCCCGTCCGCGGCGGGAGCAGGCGCGCGAGCGCGCGCAGCAGCGTCGACTTTCCGCATCCGTTCGCGCCCACGATCGCCGTGATGCGGCCGGATGGGACGGCGAGGTCGAGTCCGTCGACGATCGTGCGGTCGCCGTACGCGAGGGTCAGGTCGTGCGCCGCCAGCGTATGGGCGCCGGCGAGGTCGCGGGTGTCGGTCATAGCGAGCCTCCGGAACGGTTCGTCCTGATGAGGAGGTAGATGAGGTAGGGAGCGCCGAGCACGCCGGTGATGACGCCGACCGGGTACCGGCTGTCGAACGCGAACTGCCCGACGAGATCGGCGACGAGGACGAGCAGGGCGCCGACGAGTCCGGACGGCAGGAGGAGGGACGAGCCGGGCCCGACGAGGCGGGCCGCGATCGGGCCGGCCATGAACGCGACGAATGCGATCGGTCCGGTGGCCGCCGTCGCGAAGGCGAGCAGGGCGACCGCGATGACGATCGCGGTCACGCGCGTGCCGCGGATCGGCACGCCCAGGCTCGCCGCCGCATCGTCGCCGAGCCGGAGCACGCCGAGCCCGCGCCCCTGCGCGAGCAGCGCCGGCACGAGCACGACGCACGCGAGGGCGAGCGGGAGCACGACCGACCACGAGGCTCCGTTGAGGCTGCCGGTGAGCCACCGCATCGCCGCCTGGAGATCCCACACGGCGGAACCCGACAGCAGATACGTGATCGCGCTGTCGAGCATCGCGGCGACGCCGATGCCGATGAGGATGAGGCGGGTGCCCGCGAACCCGCCCTTGTTCGACAGCAGGTAGATCGCGAGGGCGGTGAGGAGCGCCCCGCCGAGGGCGAGGAGCGACACCGCCGTCTCGCTGAGCGAGAGCACGACGATCCCGAACACGGCCGCGGCACTGGCGCCCGACGTGATGCCGATGATGTCGGGAGAGGCCAGCGGGTTGCGCAGCATGGTCTGGAAGGTGACGCCCGCGATCCCGAACGAGAATCCGGCGAGGATCGCCAGCACGGACCGCGGAAGCCGCAGCTCGCCCACAGTGAACGACGCGCCGGGGACGGTCTCGCCCGCGATCACCCGGGCGACGTCGTCCAGCCCGTAGAACGTCTGGCCGATCATGAGCGAGAGAGCGAAGACGACGACGATCGCGGCGGCGAGCGTGCCCGTCACCAGCGCGCGGCGGCGATTGCGCCGTCGCCGGCCGTCGATGACCGCGGCGACGGACTCTTCGCGGGCGGTCGTGCGCTCGAGGGTGGCGGTGCTCACAGCTCCCTCACCTTCTGGCGTCGCACGATCCAGATGAAGAACGGCGCGCCGATGAGCGCGGTGATGATGCCCACCTCGATCTCGTCGGGCCTCGCGACCACGCGTCCGATGACGTCGGCGGCCACGAGCAGCCCTGCACCGGCGATCGCCGAGAACGGCAGCAGCCACCGGTGATCGGTTCCGACGAGCAGTCGGCACAGGTGCGGGATCACGAGCCCCACGAACGCGATCGGACCTGCCACGGCCGTCGCGGCGCCGCACAGGATCACCGCGCCGGCTGAGGCGACCAAGCGCGTGCGGAACACGTGCTCGCCGAGACCGGCGGCGAGATCGTCACCCAGGGCGAGCGAGTTCATCCCACGTGCGCACACGAAGCACACGACGGCGCCCGCGATCAGCACCGGGGCGACGACAGCGATGCGGTCCCACGTCGCACCCCCCACGCCGCCGATCTGCCAGAACCGGAAGGTCTCCATGAGGTCGACGCGGGGGAGCAGGATCGCACTCACGAGCGACATGAAGGCGGCGGTGGCCGCCGCTCCCGCGAGGGCGAGCTTCAACGGCGTCGCGCCGCCGCGCCCGAGCGAGCCGATGGCGTAGACGAACACCGCCGCACCGGCCGCGCCGGCGATCGCCACGGCCATGAACGTGTAAGGGTGCGACATGCCGAAGAAGGCGATCCCGATGACGACGGCGAGCGCGGCGCCGCCCGACACGCCCAGGATGCCCGGGTCGGCCAGCGGATTGCGCGTGACCGCCTGCATCGTCGCTCCCGAGAGCGCGAGGGCCGCGCCGACCAGCAGCGCGAGCGCGGTGCGCGGCAGGCGGGCGACGACCGCCGCCTGGGCGACCCCGTCGACGCCTCCGCCCAGCCCCGCCACGATGTCACCGAACGAGACTTCGCGGACGCCGAAGGCGACGGATGCCACGCACAGCGCCGCGAGCACCGCGCAGGCGACCGCGAGCCACAGCATCCGCACCGCGACCGGCCGCCGCAGTGAGGCGGCGTCCGGCACGGGTGTGCGGGTCGGGGTGAGGGTCACAGGCGGGGCTCCGGCGGGAACTCGGACAGGGTCGCTTCAGGCTCTGGCGGGATCGGGTCGCGACGGCTCAGCCGAGCGCGCCCGCGAGCACGGCGAAGTACTCGTCGACGCCCCATCCGATCGACAGCGGCGAGGGGTTCGCCGACGCGGCGAGCGGGGTCGACTCCTCGAGGATCGCGATACGGCCCTCGGCGATCGCCGGGATCTGGGACAGCAGAGGGTCGGCCTGCAGCTGGGCGATGATCGAGCCGCTCGCGTCGCCGTAGGTCACGAACACGTCGACGTCGGCGAAGCGGTCGGCCTCCTCGGAGCTGACGGTGGCGTAGAACGCCTCGCCGTCCGATTCCTCGGTGACGACGGCCGGCTCCGGCAGGCCGAGACTCGTGAGGAAGCCGGGGCGGGTGTCGAGGCTGGTGTAGAAGCCGATCTGGCTGAGGTCGGACGGATCGATGTACGAGAACAGCACCGTCGAGTCTGCGAGCTCCGGGTGGTTCGCGAGCGCCGCGTCGACCTCGCCCTGCAGCTCCTCGATGAGCGCCTCGCCCTCGTCGGCGAGTCCGAGCGCCTGCGAGTTCAGGCGGATCATGTCCTCGTACGACGTTCCCCATGCGACCTCGGGGTAGGCGACGACCGGAGCGATCTTCGACAGCGTGTCGTACTCCTCCTGTGTGAGGCCCGAGTAGGCGGCCAGGATGACGTCGGGCTGCGTGTCGGCGACCGCCTCGAAGTCGATGCCGTCGACCTCGTCGAAGAGCACCGGCGTCTCGGCGCCGAGTTCCTCGAGCTTCTCCTCGACCCACGGCAGCACACCGTCGCCGTCGTCGTCGCCCCACGTCACCTCGGCCATGCCCACCGGCACGACGCCGAGGGCGATCGGCACCTCCTGGTTCGACCACGAGACGGTCGCCACGCGCTCGGGCTGCGATTCGATGACGGTGTCGCCGAAGGCGTGCTCGATCGTGACGGGGAACTCGCCCGACGACGCGGTGTCTCCCGCGGAGTCCGTGTCTGCGGCTCCTGTGCTCGCGCATCCGACAAGGGCGACGGCGGTGAGCGTGGCCACGGCGGTGGCGGCGGCGATGCGGTTTCGAGGCACGGCGATCTCCGGTTCGAAGAGGGGGGAAGTAAGGACAGCCTTACATTACCTAGAGCGACCATCCCGCGCCAATCGACATTGCCTTGGATGACGAAAACCCCGGCCGAAGCCGGGGTTTCCTTCGATGAACGGATGCCTCGTGCCGAGGCATCCGGTCACTTCTTGGCGGCGTCCGCCTTCCTCACGAGCGCCCACGCGCCGGGGATGATCGCAGCCGCCAGTGCGGCCTTCACGATGCCGCCCAGGATGAAGGGGAGCAGGCCCACCTCGAGGATCGCCCAGAACGAGTAGTCGAGGCCCATCACGACGTTGAGGATGAAGGCCATGTAGGGGATGCCGAACACGAAGGGAACGACGCTCGCAGCGGCGAACCCGACGAAGGCGAGGACAGGACGACGGTCCCATTCGCGCTGCGCGAACCATCCGGCGACGAACGCGGCGAAGACGAACCCGATGATGAACCCGAAGCTGGGCTTGGCCATGGCGGCGACCGTTCCGGTGAAGCCCGCGAACACCGGAAGGCCGGCGAGTCCGGCGAGCAGATACGTCGTGAGGGCGGCCGCACCCCGCCACGCGCCGAGCGCGGCGCCGACCACGATGACACCGAGGGTCTGTCCCGTGATCGGCACCGGCCACAGCGGGATCTCGACCTGAGCGAGCAGTGCGACGACTGCAGCGCCGGCGACGACGACGCCGGCGTCGAGGGCGAAAGCGCGGGCGCGCGAGGACGGGCGGGCGATGACGTCGGCGAGCACGCGACGGGTGGGCGCGGACGGGGCGGCGATGGTTGACATGGGAATCAGCCTAGAGGCGGTCGCCGGCGCCTACTTGGACGCTGTCCACGAATGAATCGCAGTTCGACTGTCCGGTCTCCACACTCGGACGGTGGCCTGCGCAGGGGAGCAGGGGAGTCGGCGACCTATACTGGGAGGCTGGCCGTTCGGCCAGAACCCCTCACTCCATCGACGGAACGGACATCCGCTGTGCTCGCCGTGCACGACCTCGAGATCCGCGTGGGCGCCCGCGTGCTCATGTCGGAGGTCTCCTTCCGCGTGTCCGGCGGCGACAAGATCGGCCTCGTGGGTCGCAACGGTGCCGGCAAGACCACGCTGACGAAGGTGCTCGCGGGCGACCTGCTCCCCAGCGCCGGCCGCGTCGACCGCTCCGGCGAGCTCGGCTACCTGCCACAGGATCCTCGGTCCGGCGACCCCGAGATGCTCGCGCGCACGCGCATTCTGGACGCTCGCGGACTCGGCACGCTCGCGATCGGCATGCATGAGGCATCCCTCGCCATGGCGAGCGACGACGCCGACGTCGCGGCCCGCGCGATGCGCAAGTACGCGAACCTCACCGAGCGCTTCGAGGCGCTGGGCGGCTACGCGGCAGAGGCCGAGGCGGCCTCGATCGCGCACAACCTGTCGCTGCCCGACCGCATCCTGGATCAGCCGCTCAAGACGCTCTCGGGCGGCCAGCGCCGGCGCATCGAGCTCGCGCGCATCCTGTTCTCGGACGCCGGCACGATGATCCTCGACGAGCCCACCAACCACCTCGACGCCGACAGCGTGGTGTGGCTCCGCGATTTCCTGAAGGGGTACAAGGGCGGGCTCATCGTCATCAGCCACGACGTCGAGCTCGTCGGCGAGACGGTCAACCGCGTCTTCTACCTCGACGCGAACCGCCAGGTCATCGACGTCTACAACATGAATTGGAAGAACTACCTGCGCCAGCGGGTGGCCGACGAGGAGCGCCGCAAGAAGGAGCGCGCGAACGTCGAGAAGAAGGCGACGGCGCTGCAGCAGCAGGCGGCCCGCTTCGGCGCGAAGGCGTCCAAGGCGGCGGCCGCGCACCAGATGGTCGCACGTGCCGAGAAGATGCTGTCGGGCCTGGACGAAGTGCGCCAGGAGGATCGCGTCGCCAAACTGCGGTTCCCGAAGCCTGCTCCCTGCGGCAAGACCCCGCTCACGGCATCCGGCCTGTCGAAGTCGTACGGCTCGCTCGAGATCTTCACGGATGTCGACCTCGCGATCGACCGGGGCTCGAAGGTCGTCGTGCTGGGGCTGAACGGCGCAGGGAAGACGACGCTGCTGCGGATCCTCGCGGGCGTCGACCGCGCCGACACCGGCATCGTCGAGCCGGGGCACGGCCTGAAGATCGGGTACTACGCGCAGGAGCACGAGAACCTGGACGTCTCGCGGTCGGTGCTCGACAACATGATGTCGGCCGCGCCCGACATCACCGCGACCGACGCCCGCAAGGTGCTCGGGTCGTTCCTGTTCACGGGCGACGACGTGCTCAAGCCCGCCGGTGTGCTGTCGGGCGGCGAGAAGACGCGGCTGTCGCTGGCGACCCTCGTCGTCTCGTCCGCGAACGTGCTGCTGCTGGACGAGCCGACCAACAACCTCGACCCCGCGTCGCGCGAAGAGATCCTCGGCGCACTCGCGCACTACGAAGGCGCCGTGATCCTCGTCTCGCACGACGAGGGAGCCGTAGAGGCGCTCAACCCGGAGCGCGTCCTCATCCTCCCCGACGGCGTCGAGGACATCTGGGGCCGCGACTACGCGGACCTGATCAGCCTCGCCTGACCCCGGCCGGGCCCATCAGCGACCGGCGGCATCGAGGATCGCGTCTTCGTCCTCTGCGTCGCGGTCGCGTCGGCGAGCGGATGTCGCGGCGACCGGCTGCTCCGCGGCCTCCTCCGCCTCTTCGCGCCGATGCCGGCGCTCGGTGCGGATCACGTAGCCGATGAACACGAACCCCATCACCGCGAACAGGATCCACTGGATCGCGTACGAGAGGTGCGGGCCCGGGTCGTCCGAGGGGGACTCGAGCGCGCTCGGGGTCGTGGCGGGCGCCGGGTCCTCCGAGACGAGCACGCCGTAGGCGCTGCGCTCGAGGGCGTCGCCGACGCCAGGGGACACCGTGTCGGCGATGAGCGGGAGGTTGATCGTCGGCACCTGGCCATCGGGCGCTGAACGCCCCGAGGCCGGCAGCGGCTCACCGGGCCGCAGACGGGCGATCACCGTCACGTCGCCCTGGGGTGCGGCGGGAACGGCGTCCGGCTCGGGCTGATCCTGCCCCGGAGGCACCCATCCGCGGTCGATCAGCAGGACGCGTCCGTCGTCGAGACGGAACGGCACGAGCACCTCGAACGCGGCCGTCCCGCCATGCGGGCGGTTGCGTGCAAGCAGCTGATCGTCGACGACGTACTGCCCGGTGAGCCGGACGGGGCGCCACTCGTCCTGCGCGTCGAGCTCTCCGCCGGGCGCGATGACCTCGGCGAGCGGCGCCGGTTCGGCGTCGTAGTTGCGCTCGACCAGCGCCAGCTGTCCCGCCCGCTCCTCGTTGCGGGAGAACTGCCAGTTCGAGAGGAAGGCGCACGCCACCGCGAAGACGAGTGCGAGCGCGATGTAGATCGCCCAGCGTCCCGCTCGCGGGAGGCTCTGCATGCTGACGGCGCGGCGCGGGCTCATCGCTCCTCGATCCCCGGCGGTGGAGCGGCGTCCATGTCCGGTGCGAAAACACGGGCAGATGACGCGACACGCCGGGCCGAGGCATCCGTCGCCGGCGTGTCGCCGTTGTCGACTGGTGTTTTCGCGACGGCCGGAGTTGCCGGATCGGTCGGAGGGTACGGGTCGCTCGGAGCTTCCGCTTCGCGTCGGGCGAGCGGTGCGACCGCGACCGGGAAGCCCCGCGCCTCGAGGAATCCCTGCAGGTAGTCGCGATGCTCGTCGCATGCGACCCACGTCTTCGTCCGGTCGGCGGTGTGGATGCGAGGGTTGCGCCACTCGATGCGCCAGCGCGCGGTCCCGCGACAGCCTGCCCGCGAGCAGATCGCGTCGGCGACCGGCTCGGAACCCAGGAGACTCATGCCGCCTCGTCGGGCCGGGGCGGCTCGGCGGGGGTGGCGCCGCCCTCGGCGCTCGATCCCGGGCGGGTCGCGCGGGGCTCGGCCGGATGCGGCGTCTCCTCCACACGGATGACGCGCGGCGACGCGGGCGCCGGATGCGCCGGCGCGGCCGGGAGCGCCGGCTCGGGGTCCTCTCGGCGGTTGCGTCGCGCCTCCTGGCCGACGTTCGCGGAGACGACCGCGATGTAGGGCAGGAAGATCGCGGCAGCTCCCAGCAGCCACGTGTACCACCCGTAGGGCGTGATGAGCACCATGGCCACGAGGCACGCGATGCGGATGCCCATCATCACGAGATAGCGGGTCGACCGCGCGCCGACATCGTCGCGTGGGGCACGCGGCAGTGACGTCGCCGACGGGGCGCGGTTCGAGTTCTTCACGGTCCTTAAAGCGTACGCCGATCGGGCCGTCCGATCTCGGTCAGCTGTAGCTGTCGTACTGGTACGCGTACTGCGACATCCACGCGATGAAGCCGAAGAACGCGATGATCCCGAGGATCCACAGCGCGAGCCCGACGTATCCGACGATCGTGCCCGCGAGCGCCATGCCACGGCCGTTCTCGCCGTTCGTCTTGAGCTGGTTGAGCGAGATGTGCCCGGTGATCACGGCGCCGATGGATCCGACGATCGGCAGCAGGCCGATGAAGCCGACGATCGAGGCGATGAGCGAGACGATGGCCAGCACGTTCGTCTTCGGCTGCGCGCCGTACCCATAACCGTAGGCGGGTGCTCCGCCGTACGGCGCACCGTACGTGGGCGCCGAGCCGTAGGGGGCGGTGCCCGGAGCGCCGCCGGGTGCGCCGTACGCAGGCGCCGCGCCTGGCGTCGGTGCGCCGTAGGCGGGTGCAGCGCCGGGTGTCGGGGCGCCGGGTGTCGGGGTGCCGTAGGCGGGTGCGCCGTACGCCGGCGGCGGGTATGAACCGGGTGCCGGCTGCCCGGCCGGAGCGGCGGGCGGCGCCGGCGGCTGGGCTCCCGGCTCGGTCGCGGGGTTCGGGGCGGTGCTGTCGCTCACGGCGTGCCTTTCGTCGATGACTGCCCCCAGCGTCCCAGCGCACCGCAGGGGTGTCAATTCCGGCGCCGCTAGGCTGGTCCGGATCCGTCACCGAACCCGGGAGCACCATATGTCCAGCGATCGCGTCGTCCTCGTCACCGGCGGAAACCGCGGCATCGGCCGCGCCATCGCCGAGCGCTTCGTCGCCGAGGGCTTCAAGGTCGCCGTGACCGCCCGCTCGGGCGAGGGGCCGGAGGGGACGCTGTCGGTGCGCGCGGACGTGACGGATGCCGCGGCCGTCGACGCGGCGTTCACCGAGGTCGAGAACACCCTCGGTCCGGTCGAGATCGTGGTCGCCAACGCGGGCATCACCAAGGACACGCTGCTTCTGCGCATGACCGAGGACGACTTCGACAGCGTCGTGGCGACGAACCTCGGTGGAGCGTTCCGGGTCGTCAAGCGCGCGTCGAAGGGCATGCTGCGCGCGCGGTGGGGGCGCGTCGTCCTGATCTCGAGCGTCGTGGGGCTGTACGGCTCCGCCGGTCAGATCAATTACGCGGCCTCCAAGAGCGCGCTGGTCGGCTTCGCGCGCTCGCTCACGCGCGAGCTCGGCGCGCGCGGCATCACGGCGAACGTCGTCGCGCCCGGCTTCATCGAGACCGACATGACGGCCGAGCTCCCCGAAGACACCCAGGCCGAGTACAAGAAGAACATCCCGGCGGGGCGCTTCGCCACCGCCGACGAGGTCGCCGGGGTCGTCGCCTGGATCGCCTCGGACGACGCGGCCTACATCTCGGGCGCGGTCATCCCCGTCGACGGCGGCCTGGGCATGGGGCACTAGCCCGCTCGCGACCGGCCGAGCCGAGCCGAGCCGTCGTAGGTCAGCGGATCGCGCGGAGTATCGCCTCGGCGACCGCTCCCGGTCGCGAGAACTGCGGCCAGTGCCCGGTCGGGTCGCCTTCGGCGCCCAGCTGGATGATCCGGACGTCCTCGAGCGCGGCGAGCTCGGCCGCCCACGCCGGGGCGGTCCGGATGATGTCCCGGATCTGCGATTCGGGCACCGTGCTCGTGATCATCGTGGCGGGCACCGCGCGCCGGCGTTCGTCGGACAGCCGGATGGGGTCGCTCGGCACGCGCTCGGGTACGGACTTCGTCCGCGCATCGAGCTCCGCCCGGGTCTGGTCGTCGAGATCGGCGACCTCGCCCTCTTCGAACGAATCCCAGCCCGGGAACGGGATGACGCCGTCGACGACGGGGAAGTCCCAGATCGAGCCGCCGTCGCCGGGTGGGAACGTGTCGAGGAAGATCACGTGCGCGACCCGGTCGGGCCGCGCATCCACAGCGCCGTAGACGACGTTGCCGCCGCCGGAGTGGCCGACGAGCACGATGTCGCCGTCGTGGCGGTCGATCTCGGCGACGGTCGCGTCGACCCAGTCGGCGATGCCGATCCCGGCGCTCAGCGAGGCGGGCTCGCCCACGCCCGGCATCGTGAGGGGATGGGTGCGGTGGCCCGCTGCCTCGAGCGCCGGGGTCACCTCGCCCCACGTCGACGCATCCAGCCAGAGCCCGGGAACGAGGATGATGTTCATGCTGTGAAACTACTCGCGGGCACCGACACTCGCGAGGTCACGGCAGCAGCGGGATGACCTCACGCAGATCCACCGGCCCGACCACGAGGTCGGCGCTCGCCCGCACCGCCGGCTTGGCGTTGAACGCGAGCCCGAGGCCCGCCTCGGCCATCATCACCAGGTCGTTGGCGCCGTCGCCGATGGCGATCGTGCGGCCGAGGGCGACGCCGTGCTCGCCGGCCCATTCGCGCAGCGCGGCGGCCTTGCCCGCGGCATCCACGATCCCGCCGTCCACGGACCCTGTCAGCACGCCGTCGGCGGCCTCGAGGCGGTTCGCGCGCCAGAAGTCCACGCCGAGGTCAGGGGCGACCGTGTCGAGGATCTCGTGGAAGCCGCCCGACACGACCCCCACCAGCCCGCCGCGCTCGTGCACCGCCGCGATGAGCTGGTGCACGCCGGGCGTCGGCTCGATGCGAGCGAGGACGCGCGCGAACGCCGAGACCGGCACCCCCTCCAGTGCCGTGACGCGCGAGCGAAGGCTCGTGGCGAAATCGACCTCGCCGCGCATCGCGGCCTCCGTCGCGGCAGCCACCTCTGCGCCGCGCCCCGCCTCGTCGGCGATGAGCTCGATGACCTCGTTGCGGATCAGGGTCGAATCGGCGTCGAGCACGACGAGGAAACGCACGGGTCGAGGCATCCCACCACGCTAGCGGTCGCCGATCGGCGCCCCGAATCGCCGGTCACCGTTCGACGCGGATGCCCTTGCCGACGACCGTGATGCCGCTGTCGGTCACGGTGAAGCCGCGGGAGAGGTCGCGTTCGCGATCGACGCCCACGGTCGCGCCGTCCTCGAGCACGACGTTCTTGTCGAGGATCGCGCGGTGGATGCGCGCGCCGGCGCCCACGTGCACGTAGTCGAACAGCACCGAGTCGGTGATCGTCGATCCGCCGCCGGCGAGCGTCCACGGGCCGACGACGCTGCGCTCGAGATGCGTCCCCGACAGCACGGACCCGAGCGAGACGATCGAGTCGATCGCGTTGCCGATGCGCCCCACAGAGTCGCGCACGAACTTGGCGGGAGGCGAGTTGACCGCCTGGGAGTGGATGGGCCAGTCGGTGTTGTAGAGGTTGAACACGGGCAGGGTCGAGATGAGATCCCGGTGCGCGTCGAAGAACGAGTCGATGGTCCCGACGTCGCGCCAGTAGTAGCGGTCCCGATCGGTCGAGCCCGGCACGTCGTTGCGGTTCATGTCGTACACGCCCGCTTCGCCGCGGCCGACGAAGTAGGGGATGATGTCGCCGCCCATGTCGTGGTTCGACGTGGGGTTCTCTCCGTCGGTCTCGACGGCCTCGACGAGGGCGTCGGTGTCGAAGATGTAGTTGCCCATCGAGGCGAGCACCTGGTCGGGCGCATCGGCGAGGCCGGTCGCGTCCAGCGGCTTCTCGAGGAACTGGTTGATCCGCATCGGGTCGCCCTTGTCGACGTCGATCACGCCGAACTGGTTCGCGAGGGAGATCGGCTGACGGATGCCGGCGACCGTGGCCCGCGCGCCGGATTCGATGTGCGCGGCGAGCATCTGCCGGAAGTCCATCCGGTACACGTGGTCGGCGCCGATGACGACCACGATGTCGGGCTGCTCGTCGATGATCAGGTTGAGGCTCTGCAGGATCGCGTCGGCCGACCCCGAGAACCAGCGCTTGCCGAGGCGCTGCTGCGCCGGCACCGAGGTGACGTAGGAGTCGAGCAGCGCCGACATCCGCCACGTCTGCGAGATGTGTCGGTCGAGGCTGTGCGACTTGTACTGCGTGAGCACGACGATCTGCCGAAGCCCCGAGTTGATGAGGTTCGAGATCGCGAAGTCGATCAGCCGGTACTGCCCTCCGAAGGGCACGGCAGGCTTCGCCCGGTCCGCGGTCAGCGGCATCAGTCGCTTGCCTTCGCCGCCGGCGAGGATGATTCCGAAGACCTTGGGTGCTGCTGGCATGGCCCCACACTATGACCCCTCGAGCCGGTGTACTAGCGTTCGAGACATGCGAGTCGACGTCGTCACCAAGGAGTACCCGCCCGAGATATACGGGGGCGCCGGGGTCCATGTGACGGAGCTCGTGAAGGCCCTGCGGGCGAGCCTCGACGTGCGCGTCCACGCGTTCGGCGCCGCGCGGGACGAGGCGGGCACGACCTCGTACGACGTGCCCGCCGAGCTCGCCGCCGCCAACGCCGCCGTGCAGACACTGGGCACCGACCTCGAGATCGTGACGGATGTCGCCGGCGCCGACGTCGTCCACAGCCACACCTGGTACGCGAACTTCGCCGGGCACCTCGCGTCGCTGCTGCACGGCATTCCGCACATCGTCACCGCCCACAGTCTCGAGCCGCTGCGACCGTGGAAGGCGGAGCAGCTCGGCGGCGGCTACGCCGTGTCGAGCTGGATCGAGAAGACGGCGTACGAGGGCGCCGCCGCCATCGTCGCGGTCAGCGAGGGCATGCGTGCCGACATCCTGCGCAGCTATCCTGCGCTCGACCCCGGCCGCGTGCGCGTGATCTACAACGGCATCGACGTCGAGGCGTGGCATCCGGTGGACGATGCCGAGCTGCTGCGCGAGCTGGGCATCGATCCCGCGCGGCCCTCGGTGGTGTTCGTCGGCCGCATCACGCGTCAGAAGGGCCTCCCGTACTTCCTGCGCGCGGCGGAGAGGCTTCCCGCCGGCGTGCAGGTGATCCTGTGCGCCGGAGCCCCCGACACGCCGCAGATCATGGCCGAGGTCGAAGGCCTCGTGCGCGGGCTCCAGCAGACGCGCGACGGCGTCGTGTGGCTGGACCGCATGCTGTCGCGCCACGAGCTGTGCGCCATCCTGACCGCCGCGACGACCTTCGTCTGCCCGTCGGTGTACGAGCCCCTCGGCATCGTCAACCTCGAGGCGATGGCGTGCGGCGCCGCCGTCGTCGGCACCGCGACCGGCGGCATCCCCGAGGTCGTCGTCGATGGCGTCACGGGGCGTCTCGTGCCCATCGAGCAGGTCCAGGACGGAACAGGCACGCCGATCGACCCGGACCGTTTCGTGTCCGACCTCGCACGTGTCCTCACCGAGGTCGTGAGCGACCCCGAGCGGGCCCGCGCCTACGGCGCGGCCGGCCGTCGGCGGGCGACCGAGGAGTTCAGCTGGCAGCGCATCGCCGACCAGACGGCGGCGCTGTACGCGGAGGTCGCCGCCGACGGCCGATAGGCTAGCGGCATGCCCGAGGTGCTCGAATACTCCGACGTCGTCGTCCGCCGAAACGCCCGGAACATCGTCGATCACCTGGACTGGACCGTCAGCGACGACGAGCGGTGGGTCGTGCTCGGCCCGAACGGCGCGGGCAAGACCACGGTGCTGCAGATGGCCGACACGCTGCTGCACCCGACCTCGGGCGTGGTCACGATCCTCGGGGAGAGGCTCGGTCGCACCGACGTGTTCGAGCTGCGTCCTCGCATCGGCTTCGCCTCCTCGGCGATGGCCCGGCGCGTACCGCCGGAGGAGACGGTGCTCAATGTCGTGCTCACCGCGGCGTACTCGGTGCTCGGCCGCTGGCGCGAGGACTACGAGGACATCGACGAGCGCCGCGCGCTGCGCGTCCTCGCCGAGTGGCGGCTCGACCACCTGGCCGATCGCACGTTCGGCACGCTGAGCGACGGCGAGCAGAAGCGCGTGCAGATCGCCCGCGCCGTCATGACCGATCCCGAGCTGCTGCTCCTCGACGAGCCGACGGCGAGCCTCGACCTGGGCGCGCGGGAAGAGCTGCTCGCGCTGCTCGGCGGTTATGCGCAGGCCCCGACCACACCGGCGATGATCATGGTCACCCACCACGTGGAGGAGATCCCGATCGGGTTCACGCACGTGCTGCTGCTGCGCGACGGCCAGGCCGTGGCATCCGGGCCCATCCGCGACACGCTCACCGCCGACGCGCTGACCGAGACGTTCGGAGTGCCGATCCGCCTGTCCGAAGACGGCGGACGCTTCGCCGCTCGCGCCACGCTCTGACCCTCGACGGGCCGATTCCGCAGGCGAGCCGAGAGGCTGATAGAATCGACCTTTGGTGCGTTCGCACCGCAGACTTTGACCGCACTGGCAAAATCCAGCGCACCCTCCTCAAAGGACCATCATGAAGACTGACATGCACCCCGACTACCAGGCCGTCGTGTTCCGCGACCTCGGCTCGGGCGAGACCTTCCTCACCCGTTCGACGGTGACCAGCGACAAGACGATCGAGCTCGACGGTGTCGAGTACCCCGTCATCGACGTCGAGATCTCGTCCGCCTCGCACCCGTTCTACACGGGCAAGCAGCGCATCATGGACTCGGCCGGCCGCGTCGAGAAGTTCAACCAGCGCTTCAAGAACTTCGGCGGCGCTTCCAAGTAAGCCCGCTTGCACGAGAAGACCCCGCCTCGGCGGGGTCTTCTTCGTTCTGCGACGAAGGAGCAGAACGAAGAAGGGGCGGTTCCTGAGCCTGTCGAAGGGCTTCGTCTGCGCTCAGCGGATGGGCCAGCGGCCGTCGAGTGGGTCGTCGGGGTCGAGGCGCCCGATCTGGATGAAGTAGTCGGTGAGGCTCGCGGCCTGGGCCCGTGCCCAGGCGACCTGCCGCGTGTGCAGCTCGTGCACGGTATCGGGCAGCCACGGCGCGAATCGCTCGGCGAGAGCCTGCGCCACCCGGCCGGCGGCGATCGCGTCGGCCGACGCATCGTGCGCGTCGTCGAGGCGCACGGCGTAGTGCGCAGCGACCACCTGGAGGGTGCGCTTGCCCCGACGCCACCTGTCGTAGGCCTTGTCGACGACGAGGGGATCGATGACCGGGAACGGATCGACGATCGGTGGAACGCCGTGCCGCAGGGCCTCGTACTTGAGCAGCGAGAAGTCGTACGGCGCGTTGTAGGCGACCACCGGGATGCCGGCGTCGAGCAGCGCGCGGACGGCCTCGACGACCTCGGCGACGACGCGCGACGCCGGGCGGCCCTCGGCCCGCGCCCGTCCGGTGGTGATGCCGTGGATCGCGCTGGCGCCCTCCGGGATCTCGATGCCCGGGTCGGCGAGCCAGTCGCGCGCGCGGATGACTGAGCCCGCGGCATCCAGCAGCCCCACGTGCGCGGTGACGATGCGGTCGGCCGTGACGTCGACCCCGGTCGTCTCGAGGTCGAAGACCCCCACCACGCGCGTCCACTCGGGAGTGTCGAACAGGGCCAGCTGCTCCGCGGGCGAGGGCTTCATGCCCCTCACGGTATGCACCGCCCCTGACATCGACCGCGAGGCGCTCCGCGCGGTGCCGCACTCGTAGACTCGACGGGTGGCCGTCACGAACCCTTACACCCCGCTGCTCGACGAGATCCCGGTCGAGCGGCGTGAGGTCGCGGTGCTCGGGGGCACGACGGCGTACTGGGTGTACGGGCGGTCCGACGCCGAGACCACCATCGTGGCCGTCCACGGGTTCCGCGGCGAGCACCACGGCCTCGAACCGGTCGTGGCGCACCTGCCGGGGATTCGCGTCGTGTCGCCGGATCTGCCGGGCTTCGGCGAGACTGCCCCCGTCCCGGGTCGGACGCACGACCTCGAGCTCTACGCCCAGTGGCTCACCGGGTTCGCCTCGGCCGTGGCCCCCGGCGCGGTGATCCTCGGGCACTCGTTCGGCTCGATCGTGGTCGCGGCTGCCGTCGCCGCCGGGCTCGAGACTCCGCGCGTGATCCTCGTGAACCCCATCGGCGCGCCGGCGCTCGAAGGTCCTCGTGGGGTGCTCACGCGGCTCGCGGTCTTCTACTACTGGGCGGGGGCGCGCCTTCCGCGCCCGATCGGTGACGCTCTGCTGCGCAACGGACTCATCGTGCGGGGGATGAGCATCACGATGGCGAAGACGAAGGACCCCGGCATCCGTCGATTCGTGCACGATCAGCACGACACCTACTTCTCGCGCTTCGCGGACCGCGACGTGCTGCACGATGCGTTCCTGGCCTCGGTGTCGCACGACGTGCGAGAGTTCGCGCCGAGCATCGCGCAGCCGACCCTGCTCGTCGCCGCACAGCGCGACGACATCACGCCGATCGAGGCCGAGAGGCGGCTGGCGACAATGTTCCCGCGTGCCGAGCTGGTCGAGATCCCCGACGTCGGGCACCTCATCCACTACGAGACGCCTGCTCCCGCCGCCGCCGCGATCACGCGGTTTGTCGCGCCTTCCGGCGCCGATACGCGTTGACGTTCATGCGGTTGCCGCAGTTTCCGGTGTCGCAGTAGCGCTTCGACCCGTTCTTCGAGAAGTCCACGTACACGCCGAGGCAGTCATCGGCCGAGCACACCCGGACCCGGTCGTACTCGTCGGCGCGGATCACGTCGACGAACGCCATGGCGGCTTCGACGAGGACGCGGGTCGCCAGCGGCGCGTCGTCGCTCGTGGCATGGATGTGCCAGTCGTAGCCGTCGTGGATCACGAGGCGGGGGAGCGCGCGCCCGTCGCGGAGCATGTCGTTCACGAGCGGGACGGCCGCCTCGCGATCCACCTCCCAGAGCCGACGCAGGCGCGGGCGGATGGCGCGGATCTCGGCGAGCTCGGCCTCGTCCCGGCGGATGAGGCCCGTATAGGGGTTGACGCGCAGGTAGGCGTCGAAGTCGTCGGGGGTCTGCAGGGTGTCCTCACCGTCGTAGCCGGGCAGGGTGTTCACGAGGTACGCGGCGGCACGCAGACTCTGCTCCGTGTCATGGATGAAGACCATCTTGACTCCTGACATCGACGTCGCTACTGTCACCAGTGTACGCACGTTTCACTCCTGACAGTCGGATGCCGCCCATGACCGCCTCGACCGCGTCCCTGCCCGTCATCACCCCGGGCGCCGGGCCGGTCGCGAACGCGCGGCTTCGCACGACGGGCCTGGCACTCGGCCTCGCCTCCGCCCTGGCGTTCTCGTCGAGCGGCCCCTTCGTGAAGCCCCTGCTCGAGGCGGGGTGGTCGCTCGGCGCTGCGCTCCTCGTGCGCATGGGCGTCGCGGGCATCGTCCTCTCGCCGGCGCTGTTCGTCGCGATGAGGCGCCAGCGCGGCTTCCTGCGCCGCCACTGGAGGCTGATCGTCGGGTTCGGCCTCATGCCCGTGCTGGGGTGTCAGCTGTTCTTCTTCTCGGCGATGCAGCGCATGCCGGTGGCCGTCGCCCTGCTCATCCAATATCTCGCGCCGGTCATGCTCGTCGCGTGGGTGTGGGCGCGCACGCGACGGGCGCCGTCCGCCCTCGTGCTGTGGGGCTCGGTCGTCGCGATCGCGGGGCTCGTCCTGGTGGTCGACATCTCGGGTGCTTCGTTCGACCTCGTCGGCACGCTGTTCGCGCTGGGGGCCGCAGTGTGCGTGTGCGCGTACTTCGTCATTTCGGAGCGCGCCGGCGACGATCTTCCGCCACTCGCCCTCGCCGCGAGCGGCCTGCTCACGGGCGCCGCGGTGATGGGCGTGCTGTGCCTCACGGGGATCATGCCGTTCCGGGCGCCGGCGGTGTCGGTCGAGCTCGCGGGGACCGTCGTGCCGTGGTTCGTGCCGATGCTGTGGGTCGCGGGCGTCGCGACCACGCTCGGCTACGCGCTCGGCGTCATGGCGGTGCCGCGCATCGGCTCGCGGGTGGCATCCTTCGTCGGACTGTCGGAGGTGCTCTTCGCACTCGGCTTCGCGTGGCTGTTCCTCGGCGAGGTGCCGGCTCCGGTGCAGTTCATCGGCGGCGCGCTCATCCTCGTGGGCGTCGTGCTGGTGCGCGCCGACGCCTCGGCGGCGAGCGGCCCGAAGCGCGGAGCCGCTCCGCTCACGGCTCCCGCCGCGCCAGTTCCATGAGCGGCGTCACGCGGTGCTCGATGACCTCTCCCATCACCAGCGACGTCTCGGTGCGCTCGACGCCCTCGATCGCGAGAATCCGGGCGTCGGTGTCGAAGAGGTGCTGGGTGTCGCGGCACGCGACGCGCACGAGCAGGTCGATCTGACCTGACAGTCCGTGCGCCTGCACGACCTCCGGCACGCGGGCGAGCTCGACGGCGATGCGGGGGAGATCCGCCTGCCGCACGATGACGCTGATGAACGCCTCGATCGGGAACCCGAGCGCGGTCGACGAGATCGCCCGCTCGTACGAGAGGAAGACGCCGGTGCGGTCCAGGCGCGCCATGCGGGCCTGCACGGTATTGCGCGACAGTCCGAGGCGCTCGGCGAGGGCGACGACGGTCGCGCGGGGGTCGGCGGAAAGCGCTGCGAGCAGCTCGAGGTCGACATGATCCAGGGCACCCATAGTGCGAAACGTTAGCACGGTATGAGGGCGTCCCATTTGTCAACATGCTCAAGCAGACGAGGAATGCTTGAGCGAGGTGCGATGCGGACGTAGCCTCGAATCATCCGGCGACGAAGCCGGTGGCCACGACGCGAAACCCCACGAAGGACCTTCGCACGAGGAGTGATGACGATGACGCACACCCTGACACCCACAGCGGATCTCGCCACCGACATCGAGGATGTCGCGCGACTGCTGACCCCCGATGGCGAGCGCATCGCCGATCCCGAGCTCGAGCGCTGGGTGGAGGATGTCGACGCCTCCGTGCTCCGCGGCCTCTACCGCGACATGGTGCTCGTGCGTCGCATCGACACCGAGGGAGTGGCCCTGCAGCGTCAGGGACAGCTCGCCCTGTGGCCGCCGTGCCAAGGCCAGGAGGCCACCCAGGTGGGCACCGCCCGCGCGCTGCGCGACGACGACTTCGTCTTCCCGAGCTACCGCGAGACCGGAGTCGTGCACGTGCGCGGCGCCCGGCCGGCGGACTTCGTGCTGGCGTGGCGCGGCGAAGAGCACTCGACCTACAACCCCTACGACATCAACACCGCGACGCAGCAGATCATCATCGGCGCGCAGTCGCTGCATGCCGTGGGCTACGCGATGGGCATCCAGCGCGACGGCACGGACCAGGTGTCGGTGGCGTATTTCGGCGACGGTGCCTCGAGTCAGGGCGACGTGAACGAGGCCATGGTGTTCGCCTCGTCGTACCGCGCGCCGGTCGTCTTCGTGTGCACCAACAACCATTGGGCGATCTCGGAGCCCGTCACGGTGCAGGCCAAGTACCCGATCGCCGGGCGTGCCCCAGGGTTCGGCATCCCGAGCATGCGGGTCGACGGCAACGACGTGCTCGCGTGCCTCGCGGCGATGCGCTGGGCGCTCGACCACGCGCGTCGTGGCAACGGGCCTGCCTTCATCGAAGCCGTGACCTACCGCATGGGCCCGCACACCACATCGGACGACCCGACGCGCTACCGCGACAAGGACGAGGTCGAGACGTGGCGCCGCCGCGACCCGATCGCACGCCTCGAGGCGCTGCTGCGCGCACAGGGTGCGTTCGACGAGGAGTTCGCCGCGAGCGTCGAGACGGACGCCGACGCGCTGGCACGCGACGTGCGCGAGGCCGCGATGAACGCCACCACGCGCGAGCCGCTGACGATCCTCGACCACGTGTACGCCGAGCCGCACTCCGGGATCGACGAGCAGCGCGCATGGTTCGGCGCGTACCTCGACGGCTTCGCCGCGACGGACGCCGGCTCGGAGGAGGTGGCACGATGACGCAGCTCACGATGGCGAAGTCCATCAACGAAGGCCTCCGCCGCGCGATGGCGGACGACCCGAAGGTTCTCGTGATGGGGGAGGACATCGGCAAGCTCGGCGGTGTCTTCCGCATCACCGACGGACTGCAGGCCGAGTTCGGCGCCGAGCGCGTCATCGACACGCCGCTTGCCGAGGCTGGCATCATGGGCACCGCCGTGGGCCTGGCCTTCCGCGGGTATCGGCCGGTCGTCGAGATCCAGTTCGACGGGTTCGTCTATCCCGCCTTCGACCAGATCGTGTGCCAGGTGGCGAAGCTCCACTACCGCACGCGCGGCAACGTGACCATGCCGATCACGATCCGCATCCCCTGGGCGGGCGGCGTGGGCGCCGCCGAGCACCACTCCGAGTCGCCCGAGGCGTACTTCGTGCACACGTCGGGACTCCGCGTCGTCGCGGTGTCGAACCCGCAGGATGCGTATGTGATGCTGCGTCAGGCGATCGCCTCGAACGACCCCGTGGTGTACTTCGAGCCCAAGCGGCTGTACCACACCAAGGGCGAGGTGGACCTCGGCGTGGACCTCGCGGACGCGCCCCCCATGGGACTCGCCCGCATCGCGCGCGAGGGCACCGACGTCACGCTCCTGACGTACGGCTCGCAGGTCGGCATCGCGCTCGACGCGGCGACCGCCGCCGAGGACGAGGGCGTGTCGATCGAGGTCATCGACCTCCGCTCGATCTCGCCGGTCGACTACCGTACCGTCACCGCGTCGGTGCGCAAGACCGGCCGTGTGGTCGTAACGCACGAGGCCGCGCGCGAGGCCGGCGTGGGCGCCGAGCTCATCGCGAGCGTCACCGAGCGCTGCTTCCACTACCTGGAGGCGCCGCCGCAGCGCGTCACGGGCCACGACACGCCGTACCCGCCGGCGAAGCTCGAGAAGCATCATCTGCCCGATCTCGACCGGATCCTCGACGCCGTCGACCGCGTCTTGGACCGGCCGAACAGCCTGACGGGGGTGTTCGAGCAGTGAGCGTCCAGGACTTCCGCCTGCCGGACCTCGGCGAGGGGCTTCCCGAGGCCGAGCTCGTGCAGTGGCTGGTCGCCGAAGGCGACACGGTCGCCCTGAACCAGACGATCGCCGAGGTCGAGACGGCCAAGGCCGTCGTCGAGCTGCCGTCGCCGCACGCCGGGACCGTCACGGCGCTGCACGCGGCGCCCGGCGATGTCGTCGCCGTGGGCTCGGTGCTGATCTCGTTCGACACGGGCACGGACGCGGGTGCGCCGGCATCCGAGCCGAGCGAGGCGGTCGGCACCGCCGCCGCGTCGCCGTCACCCGAGTCGGGCACGCAGGTCTCGGCGCCCGCAGCCGAGCCGAACCTCGTCGGCTATGGAGCCGCGCCGCGTGGCGGCGGGCGTCCGCAACGTCGCGCGCGGGCGGCGAGCGCACGGCCGGCCGCGAGCGACACCGCGGTGCTCGAGGCCGCGCCCCACGACGCGATCCAGCTGAACGACGTGACCGAGCGCCCCGTCGAGCGCCCCCGGTCGACTCCGCCGGTGCGGCGCTTCGCCAAGCAGCTCGGGATCGACCTCGCCCTCGTCGAGGCCACCGGCGCGTCCGGCATCATCACGCGCGCGGACGTCGAGGCGTACGCCGAGCGCGTGGGCAAGGCGCCGGCGGCGGCCGTGGCCGAGGCCCCGCAGACGGAGCGGCTGGAGCCGCTCGGCGCTGCGACGCCGGGGGAGCGGACCACGCGGACGCCGATCCGCGGCGTGCGCAAGCACACGGCGGAGGCGATGGTGCGCAGCGCCTTCACGGCGCCGCATGTGACGACCTTCCTCACCGTCGACATCACCGAGACGATGTCGCTCCTCGCGTCGCTGAAGGCCGATCGGGCTCTTGCCGACCACCGCATCGGCATCCTCGCCGTCGCGGCGAAGGCCGTGTGCCTCGCGCTCGGTCGTCACCCGGAGCTCAACTCCCGGTGGGATGACGCAGCAGGCGAGATCGTCCAGCACCACTACGTCAACCTCGGCATCGCCGCGGCGACCGGGCGCGGGCTCGTCGTGCCGAACATCCGCGACGCGCAGGAGCTGACGCTCGTCGAGCTCGCCGACGCCATCCGGCAGCTCGCCGAGACGGCTCGCGCCGGAAAGACGCCACCGACCGACATGATGGGCGGCACCTTCTCGATCACGAACGTGGGCGTCTTCGGCGTCGATGCCGGAACGCCGATCATCAACCCGGGTGAGGCCGGAATCCTCGCGCTCGGGGCGGTGCGGCGCCAGCCCTGGGAGCATCGCGGCGAGATCGCGCTGCGCGATGTGATGACCCTCGCCCTCTCGTTCGACCATCGCCTCGTCGACGGCGAGCAGGGATCGCGGTTCATGGTCGAGGTCGCCGACGTGCTGCGGGAACCCGGGAGGGCCATGCTGCTGCGCTGAGCCGGGGGCAGGGGCGACGGATGCCGCGGCATGATGCCGCGGCATCCGTCGCCGGGAAGCTCCGGGCGATGCGCCAGTGGCGCGTGGAGGGGCGTGGGCGCCGGTTATGCGATCTTCGGGTAGAAGAGCCCGAGACCGTGTGCTCGCAGCACCTCGTAGGCATCCGCGTACGTCTGCGGCTCGGGCGCTCCGGGCGGGCCGTAACGCGCGAGCAGCAGGCCCAGGAGTCCTCGGCCCGGGGAGCTCAGCGGCTTGTGCTTGTGCGGCCCATCCTTGAGGTCGATGTGCTGATCCTCGTGCGGGTTGGGCGGCACGTACATCGGATGGACCACGGGCCACGTCTCGGGATTCCTCGGCGTGTCGAGGTTCACGATGCCGAAGAGGTCGTTCGCCTCGGCGTCCCGCCGGGTGAGCGGCCGCAGCCCGTGCAGGCGCGTCAGCGTGGCGATGACGGCGGCGTGGTGCATCTCGTCGTGGACGATGGTCCCCGCTCGCGTGTAGGCCGACACCGCGATCGCCGGCACCCGCACGCCCAAGCGGTCGAACGCGAAGCCCATCTCGCCCGGTTCGTCTCCGGCGACCGGCGGCGTGGCAGGCGGCGGCGGCACGTGGTCGTAGGTGCCGCCGTGCTCGTCGAACGTGATGAGCAGCAGCGTGTTCATCGCGTTCGAACCACCCGGGGTCGCACTGTGCTTGATCGCGTTGTACACGTCGGCGACGAGCTTCTCGCCGGCGCGGACGTCGGACACCGCAGAGTCCAGGACCAGCCGGCCGTCGACCTCGCTCTCGCGGAACACCCCGAACGGCGGGTGGAAGTCGTTGTGGTTGTACACCATGCGCGGCTCGATGAATGCGTACGCCGGCAGACGCCCGGCTGCGGCGTCCTCATAGAACTCCGACATGTGACCGAACCGGCCGGTCCGCCAGTGCTCCTCCAGCACCGGCGCATGCATCATGCCGGTCAGCGAGACGAGCTGCAGCTCGTCGAAGTAGATCTTCCAGGGGATGCCGGCCTCTTCGAGGCGGTTGAAGATCGTCGGGGTGGCGGCCGCGTCCAGCCACTTGTCGTAGCCACCGCCGTGCTTGTTCGTGACGTGACCGTGCGAGGTCGAGGCGTGGAAGAACGAGCGGTTGCAGTACGTCTGCGACGGCACCGCGGCGAACCACGCGTCGAAAACCGCGAAGCCCTTCGCCAGGGTGGACAGCACCGGGAGCTGCTCGGGCGAGAAGCCGCCCATGATGTGCGACAGCTCATCGAGCGTCGGCTTCTTGCCGTGCCGTTCGATGTTGTTCGCGTAGTCGCGGACGAACCCGTCCATCGTGGGGGCCGTTCCCGGCGGCGGGGCGTTGTAGGGCGCCGTCATGCCGTCGATCTGGCTGGTCGCGTTGGCCGCGGGCTCGACGGTGCCGAAGAGCTGGGTGTTGACGTGCGGGAACTCCTCGCCGGGATCCGGGTTGGGTCTGCCCATCACCTCGTCGGTCGGGCCCGTGTACGTGTGCGCGGCGATGCGCTCGCCGGCGGGGCCGGGGTTCGCGTAGTCGCCGAACGCCAGCCCGTCGAAGGTCTCGCCGTCGGGCAGCGTCTCGGGCGTGTAGAGCCAGCCGAGGAGGTTGTCGAACGAGCGGTTCTCGCCCATGATCACCACGACGTGATCGAACCCGGGCTCGGACCGCGGGGGCACGGCCCCGATGTCGACCGACCCTTCGCGGTAGCCGAGCGGGTATGCGATCGCCGCTCCCGCCGCCGCTCCGATGCCGCCGCCCACGGCGAGTCCGGCGGCCGCGATCCCGCCCAGTTTGAGGAAGTCGCGGCGCGAGCTGAGGTCCGCGTCCTCGCCGCCCTGAGCGCGCGACGGAGCGGGCGTCTGCGGATCTGCGACGCGACCCGCCCCGTCTGCGTCGTCCGTGTGGCTTTGCCCCGCCATCGCGCCCAGACTACGGCAGCTGCCGCTCAGGCGGTGAGAGCGGCGCGCGCCATCGTCTGGAGGATGCCGCGCACGTCGTGATCCGCCGCGTGCCCGCGCAGCGCTCGCGCGGTGTGGGGCGTGGAGTTGATGAGTCCGAAGCACGCGTGGGCGCGCACGCGGAGGTCGTCCTCGTCCCTGTCCGGGTGCACGGCCGACAGGATGCCGATCCACACCTCGACGTACTCCCGCTGCAGGCGGCGGACGGTGTGGCGGTCCGCGTCGCTGAGGCTCGCGAGGTCGCGGTCCTGCACCCGGATGACGTCGGCATCGCGCAGGGCGAACTCGACGTGGAACGCGATCAGCGCGTCGAGGCGGTCGGCCGGTCCGCCCTGGCCCGCGATCACGGACCTGCCGCCCGAGAGCAGCCGCTCGCTCACCTCGACGAGGATGGCACCGAGGAGCGCCTGCTTGTTGGCGAAGTGACGGTACAGCGCAGGCCCGCTCACGCCCACCGCACTCCCGATGTCCTCCAGGCTCACACCGCTGAATCCACGCTCGGCGAACAGCGCGGCCGCCTCATGCAGGATCGCGGCGTGGCGGTCTGCCTTCGCGCGGTTGCGATCGGTGACACCGCTGTTCATCTCAGTGCTCCGCTTGTCATTTCAGTTAAGGCTCGCTAACCTAATCCTCAGTTAGTGAACACTAACCAATCCGATCCCGCCGGGACAACGGGCGTGATCCGATCGTGACGTCGACGACGATGCGCGAGGGAGCTGAAATGAGCGCGCTGACGACAGCAGCCGTGCACGACGAGGCGTTCGAGCGCAGGCGCGACGCGCAGGCGGCGCTCGCCGGACGACTGCGCGAGCGGGTCGCCGAGGTCGCGCTCGGCGGTCCGGCCGCATCCCGCGAACGCCATGTCTCGCGCGGCAAGCTGCTGCCGCGGGACCGCGTCGCCCGCCTGCTGGACGAGGGGAGTCCCTTCCTCGAGGTCGCCCCGCTCGCCGCGGAGGGCCTGTACGGGGGCGATGCCCCCGCGGCAGGGGTCATCGCGGGGATCGGTCTCGTGCACGGGCGGCACGTCATGGTCGTGTGCAACGACGCGACGGTCAAGGGCGGCACGTACTACCCGATGACCGTCAAGAAGCATCTGCGCGCGCAGGAGATCGCGTTCGAGAACCGGCTGCCGTGCGTGTACCTGGTCGACTCGGGCGGTGCGTTCCTGCCCATGCAGGACGAGGTGTTCCCCGACCGCGATCATTTCGGGCGCATCTTCTTCAACCAGGCGCGACTGTCGGCGGCCGGCATCCCGCAGATCGCCGCCGTTCTCGGGTCCTGTACGGCGGGCGGCGCCTACGTCCCGGCGATGAGCGACGAGACGGTCATCGTGCGCAACCAGGGCACGATCTTCCTCGGCGGCCCGCCGCTCGTGAAGGCGGCCATCGGCGAGGTCGTGACTGCGGAAGAGCTCGGCGGGGGAGAGCTCCACGCGCGTCGTTCGGGCGTCGTCGACCATCTCGCCGAGGACGACGAGCACGCCCTCGAGATCGTCCGCGACATCATCGCGACGCTCCCGTCGCCCGCAGAGCCCGCGTGGGACGTCGTGCCGAGCGTCGAACCCGCGGTCGCGGCATCCGATCTCTACGGTGTCGTCCCCGTCGACGTGAACCAGCCGTACGACGTGCGCGAGGTGATCGCGCGGCTCGTCGACGGCAGCGAGTTCCACGAGTTCAAGCGAGAGTACGGCGACACGCTCGTCACGGGATTCGCGCGGATCCACGGCCATCCGGTGGGCATCGTCGCCAACAACGGCGTGCTGTTCAGCGAGTCGGCGCTCAAGGGCGCGCACTTCATCGAGCTCTGCGACCAGCGCGGCGTGCCGCTGCTGTTCCTGCAGAACATCTCGGGCTTCATGGTGGGGCGGGATGCCGAGTCCGGCGGCATCGCGAAGGACGGGGCCAAGATGGTCACGGCCGTCGCCACGACGCGCGTCCCGAAGCTCACGGTCGTGATCGGCGGCTCGTTCGGCGCCGGCAACTACTCGATGTGCGGGCGCGCGTACTCTCCGCGCTTCCTGTGGACGTGGCCCGCGAGCCGCATCTCGGTCATGGGCGGCACGCAGGCGGCGTCGGTGCTCTCCACCGTCAAGCGCGATCAGCTCGAAGCACGAGGTGAGGAGTGGTCCGCGGAGGATCAGTCCGCGTTCGAGGCGCCGATCCGCGCTCAGTACGAGCAGCAGGGCGACCCCTTCTACGCGACCGCGCGCCTGTGGGACGACGGCATCGTCGACCCCCTCGACACCCGCGACCTCCTCGGGCTGGCGCTCGACGTCGTGTCGCGCTCGCCCCTGCCGGAGCCCCGCTTCGGCGTCTTCCGGATGTGACCGCATGACCGACGCCCTCTTCGACACCGTCCTCGTCGCCAACCGCGGCGAGATCGCGCGGCGCGTGATCCGCACGCTCCGGCGTCTCGGCATCCGCTCGGTCGCCGTCTACAGCGACGCCGACGCGGGCGCACCCCACGTGCGAGAGGCCGATGTCTCGGTGCGCATCGGTCCGGCGCCGGCAACGCAGTCGTACCTCGATGTCGCCGCCGTCATCGCCGCCGCCCTCGAGACGGGCGCCCAGGCGGTGCACCCGGGATACGGGTTCCTCTCGGAGAACGTCGCGTTCTCGCGCGCGTGCGCGGAGGCCGGGCTCGTGTTCATCGGTCCGGGGGAGCGCGCACTCGATGTCATGGGCGACAAGATCCGCGCCAAGGAGCACGTCGCGGCGCATGACGTGCCCACTGTTCCCGGCTTCAGCGCGGCGGGCATGACGGATGCCGGCATCGCGGCGGCGGCGGCCGAGACCGGCTTCCCACTGCTGGTGAAGCCGTCGGCGGGCGGCGGCGGCAAAGGCATGCAGGTCGTGCGCGGCGCCGGCGACCTCGCTGACGCGCTCGCCACGGCGCGTCGCGTGGCCGCCGCGGCGTTCGGCGACGACACGCTGCTGCTCGAGCGCCTCATCGAGCGCCCGCGGCACATCGAGGTGCAGGTGCTGGCGGATGCCCACGGCACGGTCGTGCATCTCGGCGAGCGGGAGTGCACACTGCAGCGCCGGCATCAGAAGGTCGTGGAGGAGGCGCCGTCGCCGGTGGTCGACGCCGAGACGCGTGCGCGCCTGGGCGCCGCCGCCTGCGCGGCCGCGGCATCCGTGGACTACCGGGGTGCAGGCACCGTCGAGTTCCTCGTCGCGGGCGATCGCCCGGATGAGTTCTTCTTCATCGAGATGAACACGCGCCTGCAGGTCGAGCACCCCGTCACCGAGCTGGTGGCGCGCATCGGGGCGGGCGAGCCGATCGATCTCGTGGAGCAGCAGCTGCGCATCGCGGCGGGGCTCCCGCTCGCGTTCTCGCAGGACGAGGTGCGGCTCGAAGGCCACGCGATCGAGGCGCGCGTCTACGCCGAGTCGCCAGAGCGCGGCTTCCTCCCTGCCACCGGCGACGTGCTGCTCTGGCGCGAGGCGCCGGGCGTGCGGACGGACTCCGCCGTCGAGTCGGGCAGCGCGGTGAGCTCCGACTACGACCCGATGATCGCCAAGGTCATCGCGCGCGGCGCCGACCGTGCCGACGCGCTCGCGCGACTCGATCGCGCCCTGGCCGACACCGTGCTGTTCGGAGTCGAGACGAACATCGGTTTCCTGCGGACGCTCCTCGCCGACGAAGCGGTGCAGGAGGGGGCCATGGACACCGGCCTCATCGACCGCTTGCCGCGGTACTCGGCGCCCCAGCCCGGACCGAATGCGCTCCGGGTGGCGGCGGAGATGTCGAGACTGCGCGACGGCGTCGCTTCTTCGCGGGAGAGGGCCGGTGGCGGCCCGATCGCCGCTCCGCAGGGGATGCGCGGCGCCGCGAGCGCGTTGTGGCTGGCGGGGACCGGGTGGCGGGCCGGAGGCGCCGCCGTGCGATCGGTGCAGCATTTCGAGACGGATGGCGGCGTCGTGCTGTCGATCGACGCTCCGGGCTCCGTGTCTCACGGCGAGTCGGACGCCGCGTCGCCGGTCGTGTCGGTCGGGAGTGTCGCACACCGGGCACGGGTCATCGGTCGCGCTCTCCCAGGCGGCGCGCACGCCGAGTGGGACCGCGAGGGATGGCTGTGGGTCCATGCGGACGACTCCACGTACCGCCTGCGTCCCCTGACCCGACGTGCCGCGATGGAACGACGTCTCGCCGCGCGCGAGCGGGCCGCGGCCGCCGCCGATCCCGACCTGCGCGCACCGATGCCAGGTGCCGTGGTGGCGGTGCACGTGGCCGACGGCGCGATCGTGGCCACGGGCGACCGCATCGTCACCATCGAGGCGATGAAGATGGAGCATCCCGTCCTCGCGCCCCACGACGGAATCGTGCGCGTCGACGTCGCCGTCGGCGAGCAGGTGCATCGCGATCAGGTGCTCGCGCACGTCACCGCCGCCGCGGCCGAGGCCATGGCATCCGTCACACCTTCCGACATTCCGGCGGCCGCCCACGAGGCGCCCGCCGCCACCTCCTGACACCCGAGGAGCATCATGAACAGCTACGACGGCTACGACCTCAGCGACGACGAGCGCGAGCTCGCCGGCATGGTCCGCCAGTTCGCCGACGACGTCGTCGCACCGCGTTCGTACGAGGCCGACCGCACCCACACCCTGCCGCTCGACGTCGTGGCGCAGATGGGCGAACTGGGACTCTTCGGACTCCCGTTCCCCGAGGAGTACGGCGGACAGGGCGGCGACTACTTCGCGCTGTGCCTCGCGATCGAGGCGCTCGGCCGCGTCGATCAGTCGATCGCGATCACTCTCGAGGCCGGCGTGAGCCTCGGCGCGATGCCTGTGTTCCGCTTCGGCACCGAGGAGCAGAAGCAGGCGCTGCTGCCCGATCTGCTGGCCGGGCGCGCCCTGGCGGGCTTCGGCCTCACGGAGCCGGAGGCGGGATCGGATGCCGGGGCCACCCGCACGACGGCGCGGCTCGAGGGCGGTGAATGGGTGATCAACGGCTCGAAGCAGTTCATCACCAACTCGGGCACCGACATCACGCGGTTCGTCACGGTCACGGCCGTCACGGGCGAGCAGGACGGCCGCAAGGAGATCTCGACCATCGTCGTGCCGAGCGGCACGCCGGGCTTCACCGTCGAGCCCGCCTACGACAAGGTCGGCTGGCGGGCATCCGACACCCACCCGCTCACGTTCCAGGACGTCCGCGTGCCTGAGGCGAACCTGCTGGGGGAGCGCGGGCGCGGTTTCGCGAACTTCCTGCACATCCTCGACGAGGGCCGCATCGCGATCGCCGCGCTCTCGACGGGCGCGGCGGAGGGATGCCTCGAGGCGGCCGTCGACTACGCGAAGAAGCGCACCGTGTTCGGCGAGGCGCTCGCGACGCGGCAGGGCATGCAGTTCCTGCTGGCGCGCATGCAGCAGCGCGTGCACGTGGCGCGTCTGGCATGGCAGCACGCCGCGCGACTGCGCGACGCGGGCAAGCCCTTCAAGACCGAGGCCGCGATGGCCAAGCTCACGGCGAGCGACGCGGCCATGGACAACGCGCGCGATGCGACCCAGGTGTTCGGCGGCAACGGATTCATGAACGAGTACTCGGTCGGGCGCCATTACCGCGACTCGAAGATCCTCGAGATCGGCGAGGGCACCAACGAGGTGCAGCTCCTCGTCATCGCCCGGGCACTCGGCGTGGCGTGAGGGTAGCGTGGCACCCGTGACCGACCAGACGCCCGCGATCGTCCAGCGCGGCCTGTACTACGACGAACTGGAGGTCGGCGCCCGCTACCTCCACCGCCCGGGGCGCACCGCGACCGAGGCCGACAACGTGCTGTTCTCGTCGCTCACCATGAACACCCAGGCGCTGCACCTGGACGCCGCATTCGCCGAAGGGCAGCCGTTCCGGCAGCGACTGATGAACTCGATGTGGACGCTCTCGACGATGGTCGGGGCGTCCGTGTCGCAGATCACGCAGGGCACGCTCGTGGCGCAGCTCGGGCTCACCGACATCTCGTTCCCGGCGCCGCTGTTCCACGGTGACACGCTGAACACCGAGACCGAGGTCGTCGACAAGAGACTGTCGGCGTCGCGACCCGGCCAGGGCATCGTGACGCTGCGCCACACCGGGCGCAACCAGCACGGCACCGTCGTCGCGGTCGCCACGCGCGTGGCGCTGATGTGGTGCGACGCCGACGCGCAGGAGCAGCCGTGACGTTCGACCTGGGCCCCGCGCTGCTGTTCTGCCCCGCCGATCGGCCCGAGCGCTACGCGAAGGCGCTCGAGCGCGCCGACGCGGTGATCCTCGACCTCGAGGACGCGGTCGCTCCGCACGACAAGACGGCCGCCCGCGGCCACCTCATCGAGTCCGAGCTCGACCCGGCGCACGTCATCGTGCGGGTGAACCCGCCCGAGACCGACGCGTTCATCGCCGACCTCGCGACCCTCTCGCAGACCGACTACCGCCGCATCATGGTCGCCAAGGCCGAGTCGCCCAAGCGCGTCGGACGCATCGACGCGCGGTTCGAGGTGATCGCGCTCTGCGAGACGGCGAAGGGCGTCGCGCAGGCCGACCGCCTTTCCGCCCTCGACAACGTCACCGCGCTCATGTGGGGGGCGGAGGACCTCGTCGCGAGCCTCGGCGGCACGTCCAGCCGCAAGCCCGGCGGCGGCTACCGCGACATCGCCCGCTACGCGCGCTCCCGTGTGCTGCTGGCCGCCGGCGCTCGTGGCAAGGCGGCGATCGACGCGGTGCACCTCGACATCGGCGACACCAAGCGCCTCACGATCGAGGCGACGGATGCCGCGGCATCCGGATTCGCCGCCACCGCGTGCATCCACCCCAGCCAGGTCGACATCATCCGCGCGGCGTACCGGCCCGATCCGAAGTCGGTGGCGTGGGCGCGGGCCGTGCTCGACGCCGCGAAGGGGGAGAAGGGCGTCTTCTCGCACGACGGGCGCATGGTCGACGAACCCGTGCTGCGGCATGCTCGTGCCGTGCTCGGGCGCGCCGAGCGCTGACGGGCGCTACCGGCGAGCGGTCACTGTGCGGACGTGGGCACGCTGGCCCTGGCGTCCGACAAGGCTGAGGTACTCGACGGGACCCGCGCTGGTGGCACCGAACCAGTGCGGGATCCTGGTGTCGAACTCGGCGGCCTCGCCGGCGTGGAGGCGCAGATCGTGCTCGCCCAGGATGAGGCGCAGCGTCCCGTTGAGCACGTACGCCCAGTCATACCCCTCATGGGTGTGCAGCTCAGGCACGGCGTCGTCGCTGCCCGTGGGGAGAACGAACTTGAAGGCCTGGATCCCTCCGGGCCGGCGTGTGAGCGGGATGATGACGGACCCGTCGGAACACGACACCGGGCGCAGATCGATGCGAGGGTCGGCGGTGCGGGGCGCGTCCACGAGCGAGTCGATCGTGACGCCGTAATAGCGCGCCAGCGGCAGGAGCTGCTCCAGCGTCGGTCGCCGCAGCCCCGCCTCGAGCCGCGACAACGTGCTGGCTGAGATGCCCGTCGCGGCGGAAAGAGCGGTCAGGGTGACATCTCGGTGCAGGCGCAGGTGCTTGAGACGCGGCCCGACCGCGTCGAGGGTCTGATCGGTGGCGCCGTCCATGATTCCACTTTGCCATTCAGCAAAGACATTTGCAGCATCTGTCGCAGCCGGGTGATCCTGGGCTCCGGCAATACGAGCGACAGAGGGATCATGTCAGTGAACGCGGACCAGGCAGACGACTTCGACAAGGGCTATTGGGAGGACCACTGGACCCGGACCGCGGCTGACGAGGGGCGGGGCCTTCCCGTTCACCCGTACCTCCGACCGGAGACGGCATCCTTGCCCGTGGGATCCGCGCTCGACGCGGGGTGCGGGATCGGAACCGAGGCGCTGTGGCTTGCCCAGCACGGCTGGCAGGTCACCGGAGCCGACATCTCGGGAACGGCCCTGGCTATCGCGCGGGCGCGGACGCAGGATGCGGGCCTGAGTGACCGGATCGAATGGATCGAGACGGACCTGACCCGGTGGGAGCCGGATCGGCGGTGGGATCTCGTCGTGACCAGCTACGCCCATGCCGACATCGGCCAACTCGCCTTCTACCGGCGGATCGCTTCCTGGGTCGCCCCCGGCGGCACCCTCCTCATCGTCGGGCACGTCCACGATCATGCGACCGGCGCTGACGGGCACCGTCATCCCGACGGTGCGACGGCGACTCTCGGCGACATCACGGGATTGTTCCGCGATCAGGGGTGGCGGGTCGGATCGGCGTACGAGAACAGCCGCGCCGTCTCTGCGAATGGGCGATCGGTGCAGCTGTTCGATGTGATCCTCCGCCTTCACCGCACGGCACTCTGACCGACCTCCCCCTCGACGTGGCGTCGGACCCGATTCGACGCCGCATCTCCGCGCCGGCTGGCCGAAGTGACCAGGCGGACCTGGCTGCAAAGGACTTCGCAATCATGACCTCCACCTCGCCTGTCGATACGAATGACGACGCGCCGATCGTCGACGATCCGCGGCGACGCCGCGTGATCCTCTGGGCCGTCTGCACCGCCCTCATGGCGGTCGTCGCCTCGGTGTCCGGGCTCAACGTCGCGCAGCCCCAGCTGGCGACGACGTTCGACGCCTCTCAGGGCCACGTGCTCTGGATCATCAACGCATACATCCTCGCCCTCGCCGCCCTTCTGCTGCCCCTGGGAGCTGCCGGCGACCGCCTGGGGCGCAAGCCCGTGCTCATCGCCGGGCTCGTCGTGTTCGGCGTCGCGAACATCGTCGCCGCTGCGGCACCGGTCATCGAGATCATGCTCGCCGCGCGCGTGCTCAGCGGCGTCGGCGCCGCGATGATCATGCCCGTCACCCTGTCGGTGATCACGTCCTCGTTCCCCGACGGCGACCGCGCCAAAGCGATCGGCATGTGGACCGCCGTCGCCGGGGGCGGCGGAATCCTCGGCATGTACCTTTCCGCGCTGCTGGTGGATGTCGCCAGCTGGCGGTGGCTGTTCGCCCTGCCCGTCGTGCTCACCGCTGCCGCGATGCTGATCGGCATCCGCAGGGTGCCGAACTCCCGCGGAGCGGCACCGGGGCCGTTCGATCTGCTCGGCGCTCTCACGTCGATCATCGCCACGGTGGGCCTCACCTTCGCACTGCACGAGGCGCCCACCCTCGGGTGGAGCGATCCGATCGTCCTCATCACCCTGGCGGCAGCTGTGGCCGCCCTCGTCGGATTCATCCTGTGGGAGCTGCGCACTCCGTTCCCGCTGCTGGACGTCCGGTACTTCCGCACCAGGGGCCTGTCGTCCGGCACGACGCTGCTACTCGTCCTGTTCGGCATCCAGGGCGGTGTCTCACTCGTGCTCTACCCGTACTTCCAGGTGGTCCTCGGCTGGAGCGCGCTGCTGGCGACGCTCGGGCTCATGCCGATGGCGGTGGTGATGATGGTCGCCTCCGGCCTCGCACCGCGGCTGGCCGCGCGGGTCGGGACGCGCGCGGCGATGGTCACCGGACTCAGTATCGCCACGGTCGGGCTCGCGCTCATGGCGGTCCTCGTCTCAGCCACCGGGGGCTACCTCACGGTTCTGTCGGGGCTGATCGCCATGGGGCTGGGGGTGGGGCTCGCGATGACTCCGTCGACGGAGGCGATCACGTCCTCGCTCCCGAGGGCGCAGCAGGGCGTGGCCTCAGCGCTCAACGACCTCACCCGCGAACTCGGCGCCGCGCTGGGCATAGCGCTCCTCGGAGGTGTCCTGGTCGCCGGATACCAGAGCTACATCGAAGATCGCCTCGATGGCGTGCCGGCAAACCTCGCGACCACGGCACGCGAAGGTGTCGCCAACGCCGTCGAGGTCGGCCACCGGGCGGGAGCACACGCGGAGCAGATCCTCACGGCCGCGCGGGAGGCGTTCATCGCCGGATGGCAGCATGCCATGTGGGTAGGTGTCGTCCTCATGGCGGCTCTCGCGCTCGTCATCGCCATCCACGGCCCGCGCGGAAGCGGGGATCGCGGCGAGCTGAGCGCCGAGTCCCGCGACGAGCCCGTCGCCGGACCTCGTTAGGCGACGAGCCCCGCGTAGGCGACGAGTCGCAGGTGGTCGCGCTCGTACACGAAGTCATGGGCCGAGCCGTTCAGCAGGCGCTCGCCGGCCGGGGGAAGCTCGCCCGCGGTCGCATGACGCATCATCTCGCGCATGAACGCACCGTGACTGACGACGATCAGCGAGGCAGCGGCCGGCGCGGTGGCGCGGCGATGATCCCGTACGGCGCGGCCGAGGGCCGCGATGCCGCGCGTCCGAAGGTCCTGCCAGGGTTCCGCTCCCGGCACCTCGGCCGTGTACCAGTCGCCCCAGCGGGCGCGGAACTCGTCCACCCCGATGCCCTCGGCCTCGCCGTAGGAGCGCTCGCGCAGCCCGCGATACGTGCGCGGCGCGGCGAGGCCGAGCTCGCTGGCGATGATCTCGGCCGTCTCGAGAGCGCGGGCGAGGTCGCTCGAGACGATCGTGGCCGGAAGCGCGGCATCGAGCCGGGTCTGGAGCAGCGCCGCGGTCGCGCGCGCCTGCGCACGACCGGTGTCGTTGAGGGGGATGTCGGTGGCGCCCTGGATCCGGCGATCGCGGTTCCAATCGGTCTCGCCGTGGCGGATCAGGATCAGCGCGGTCACGCTTCGAGCCTACCCAGCCTGGCAGACGGTGGGACGCGGCGGTCAGTCGAGCGGGGGCAGCGATTCGACCAGCGCGCGCAGCACCTCGCTCGTGCCGGCATCGATCTTGACGGTCGCTCGCGAATCGCCGCGGGTCTCGCCGCGGTTGACGATCACGACGGGCAGGCGCCGCCGGCGAGCGCGCTCGAGCAGACGGATGCCCGAGTTCACGACGAGCGACGACCCCGCGACCAGCAGCGCCTCGCTGGTATGGACGAGCTGCTCCGCCTCGCGGAACTTCTCGGCCGGGATGAACTCGCCGAAGAAGACGACATCGGGCTTGAGTACCCCGCCGCAGACACTGCACGCCGGGATGCGGAATCCGTCGACGCTCTCGGGGAGCACATCGCCGTCGGGGCCCAGCGCGACGTTCTCGGGCACCAGGATCCAGGGGTTGTCGTGTTCGACGCGCTGCGCCAGGTCGCGCCGGTCGAACACCTGGCCGCAGTGGGTGCAGAACACGCGCCGCATCGTGCCGTGCAGCTCGACGACCCGCCGGCTGCCGGCCCGCACGTGCAGACCGTCGACGTTCTGGGTGACGACGCCGGTCGCGATCCCTCGGGTCTCCAGGTCGGCGATCGCACGGTGGCCGGCGTTCGGCGCCGCGGCCGCGAACGCCCGCCAGCCCAGGTGACTGCCCACCCAGTAGCGTCGGCGCGCAGCCTCGCTCGAGAAGTACTGTTCGACGGTCATCGGCGTGCGCACCGGCGCGCCCTCGCCGCGATAGTCCGGGATGCCCGAGTCGGTGGACACTCCGGCGCCCGTCAGCACCGCGATCCGGCGCCCCTCGAGCGCGGCCACGGCGGCGGCGACGGCATCCGTCGTCTGCGCGTCGAACGCGGCTCCGATCGTCGTGGTCACGCGGCACCTCCTCCGGTCGAGTGTAGGCCCGGTGGTTTTCGGGGATGTTACGCACTCTGCGAAAGTGAGACGGTGACCATCGAACGCATCGCGGACGCCTCGGACGACCGCCTCGCCGACTACCGCGATCTGACGGATGTCGCGCTGCGGCGCGTGCTCGAGCCCGAGGGCGGGCTCTACATCGCCGAGTCGGCGAAGGTGATCACCCGCGCGCTGGCCGCCGGCCATCGCCCGCGATCGGTGCTGGTGCAGGAGAAGTGGCTCGACGAGATCCTCGCGCTCGTGACCGACGATTCGATCCCCGTCTACGTCGTCGAGCCTGACATCGCCGAGTCGCTCACCGGATACGCCGTGCACCGCGGTGCGCTCGCGTCGATGCACCGGCCCGAGCTGCCGCCGGTCGCGGAGGTCGTCGCGGGCGCGCGGCTCATCGTCGTGCTCGAGGACATCGTCGACCACACCAACGTCGGTGCGATCTTCCGTGCTGCGGCAGGGCTCGGAGCCGACGCCGTGCTCGTGAGTCCCCGCTGCGCCGACCCGCTGTACCGCCGCAGCGTGCGCGTGAGCATGGGCACCGTCTTCCAGGTGCCCTGGACCCGGCTCCCGGAGTGGGGCGAGGCGCGCGGAGTTCTGCACGAGGCCGGGTTCGAGCTCGCCGCCCTCGCGATCGCCGACGGCGCGGTGAGCCTCGACGAGTTCGGTGCGCGGCGGCCCGAGAGAGTCGCGCTCCTCCTCGGCGCCGAGGGCGACGGGCTGTCGCGGCGCGCGCTCGAGGCGGCCGACACCGTGGTGACCATCCCGATGGCTGGTGGCGTCGACTCGCTCAACGTCGCGGCGGCGAGCGCCGTGGCCCTGTGGGAGCTGCGCTCCCGCTGACCGCGCTTCGTCAGGCGCCGGGGCGGACTGTGAGCTCGGTGAGCTCCGCGTCGCGCGGCAGGTCGAGCGCCGTGAGGATCGTCGTCGCGACGGATGCGGGGTCGATCCACTGCGACGCGTCGTACTCGGCGCCCTCCTGCTGATGCACCTTCTGCTGCATCGGGGTCGCGGTTCGGCCGGGGTACACGGTCGTGACACGCACGCCGTTGGCGTGCTCCTCGGCGCGCACCGCGTCGGCGATCGCGCGGACCGCGAACTTGCTCGCGGCGTACGCGCCCCACTCCGGGCTCACGCGGAGCCCCGCGCCGGAGTTCACGAAGACGATGTGCCCGCGCGCGGCGCGCAGCGCCGGCAGCATGAGCCGTGTGAGCTCGGCGGGCGAGACCGCGTTGACGTCGAGCTGCTGCTGCCACGCCGCGACCGAGGTGTCGGCGACGGCGCCGAGCTCGACCACGCCGGCGACATGCAGAAGTGAGTCGAGTCGCGGGGGCACGCTCTGGTGGCCGAACGCCCACGACAAGCGGGCTGGCTCTGCCAGGTCGCCGACGAGGGTGTGAGCGCCGGGGAACCGTTCGCGCAGCTGTGCGGCACGCGCGGCGTCGCGCGCGAGCAGCCACAGCTCGTCGCCGCGCTCGGCGAGTCGCTCGGCGAGAGCTTCGCCGATTCCCGAGCCGGCCCCGGTGATCAGGTGCGTCGCCATGTCAGGCCTCGTCCACGCGGGGCGACGTGCGTGCGGTCACGGGCCGCGGATCCGGACGCTTTGCGGTGATGTGGTCGCCGGAGGACTGGTGACGAAGGCGCCGCAGCACCCATGGCACGAGGTACTCGCGCGCCCACACCAGGTCGACCGCGCGGGCTTCGCGCCACGTCCGCATCGGAAGGGGGTCGGGCTGCATCGGCTGCAGGTCGTTCGGCACGTTGAGGGCGCGCAGGACCATTCGCGCCACCTCGTGGTGCCCGAGGGAGTTGTAGTGCAGGCGGTCGTCGTCGAAGAAGCGCATGTCCTGCACCTCCTTGAGCGCCCACTGGTCCGCAACGATGCAGTCGTGGCGGTCGGCGATCGCCCGGATGTTCTCGTTGTAGATCGCGACCTTGCCGCGGATGCCGCGGAACACCGGCGTGAACGCGGTGTCGATGCCGGTGAAGACGACGACCGTCGCGCCGTCGCGAGAGAGGCGCACGACGGCGTCCTCGAAGAGCTGGGCCACGGCATCCGGATCGGAGCCGGGGCGGATCACGTCGTTGCCGCCCGCCGAGAACGTCACGAGGTCCGGCTTGAGGGCGACGGCGGGCGCGACCTGCTCGTCGACGATCTGCCGGATCAGGCGTCCGCGGATCGCGAGGTTGGCGTACGCGAAGTCGTCGACCTGCTGAGACAGCACTTCGGCGACGCGGTCGGCCCAGCCCCGGACGCCGTTGGGCGCCGCCGGCTCGTGGTCGCCCACGCCCTCGGTGAAGGAGTCGCCGAGCGCGACGTAGCGCCGCCACGGGTGCGGCCCGGCATTGGGCACGTAGGGCGTGCGGGGGTCCTGCTCTGTCGTCGACATCGTCTTCCTCCGGCTCGTGACCGACAGTCAGGCTACCGCGCGAGGTGGACATCGAAGATGCCGACACCAGGCGGCGGCGCGACCTCGCATGTCGGCCCGATGTCTTAGGGTGGTGACTCGTTGTCCACGGGGGAGGTGTATTCGGTGACGGACGGAACCACGCTCGAGTCATCGCCCGCCTTCACCGAACCCCACCCAGCCGAACCTCACGGTCCCGCCCGCGAAGGCGAGCCGCACATCGGCTCCTTCGCCGCGGAACACCTGAGCCCGACGTACCCGCAGCGCGCACCGTGGGGCACGGCGCAGCGCCTGCGCGCGTGGCAGGCCGAGGCGCTCGATCTGTACTTCTCCCTCGACGGACCAGACGGACCCGGCAGCGGGCCGCGCGACTTCCTCGCCGCCGCGACGCCCGGCGCCGGCAAGACGACGTTCGCGCTGCGCCTGGCGAGCGAGCTGCTGCGGCGGCGCGTCGTCGATCGCCTCGTCGTCGTGGCGCCGACCGAGCACCTGAAGACCCAGTGGGCCGACGCGGCCGCGCGCGTCGGCATCCGTCTCGATCCCGCGTTCAGCAACCGCCATGTCGCACCTGCGCGGCAGTACCACGGCGTCGCGGTGACATACGCCCAGGTCGCGGTGAAGGCATCCGTCCACCAGCGCCTCACGATGGACGCGCGCACGCTCGTGATCCTCGATGAGGTGCACCACGGCGGCGACGCCCTCAGCTGGGGCGACGCGCTGCGAGAGGCGTACGGCCGCGCGACGCGCCGCCTGCTGCTGTCGGGGACGCCCTTCCGCAGCGACACCGCGCCGATCCCGTTCGTCGAATACCACCCGGATGCCAAGGGCATCCGCGTCTCACGAACCGACTACGCGTACGGCTACGGCCGCGCGCTCGAGGACGGCGTCGTCCGCCCCGTCATCTTCATGGTTTACGCCGGGCACATGCGGTGGCGCACGAAGACCGGCGACGAGATGGAGGCCCAGCTCGGGCAGGACAACACGAAAGACATCACGTCGCAGGCGTGGCGCACGGCGCTCGACCCCGAGGGCGACTGGATCCCCGCCGTGCTGCGGTCGGCCGATCGGCGTCTGAGCGAAGTGCGCGACCATGTTCCGGATGCCGGTGGCCTCGTGATCGCGACCGATCAGACGGCCGCTCGCGCCTATGCCGCGATCCTGCAGCAGATCACGGGCGAGCAGCCGACGGTGGTGCTGTCGGACGAGGCCGAGGCATCGAGCCGCATCGAGGAGTTCTCGAAGGACACGAGCAGGTGGATGGTGGCGGTCCGCATGGTCTCGGAGGGCGTCGACGTGCCGCGCCTCGCGGTCGGCGTGTATGCGACGAGCGCGTCGACACCGCTCTTCTTCGCCCAGGCGATCGGCCGGTTCGTGCGAGCACGGCGTCGCGGCGAGACCGCGAGCGTCTTCCTGCCGAACGTGCCTCAGCTGCTCGCCCTGGCGAACGAGATGGAGCGCCAGCGCGACCATGCGCTCGACCGCGACTCGGACGGCGACGACGAGTGGAACGCCGAAGAAGACCTCATGAACGCCGCCGAGCGCGAGGACAAGGCGTCGGACGCGCTCACCGAGGAGTTCACCTACCAGGCGCTCGGCTCGCGCGCGCATTTCGACCGCGTGCTGTACGACGGCAAGGAGTTCGGTCAGCTCGCGGTGCCCGGAACGCCCGAGGAGGAGGAGTTCCTGGGCCTGCCGGGACTGCTCGAGCCGGAGCACGTGCACGAGCTGCTGATGCAGCGTCAGGCGCGCCAGAGCCGCCACCGCAGCGCCCGCGAGGCCCGCGAGTCCGCGGCGGGGGAGGATGTCGAACCGGCACTGCCGCAGGCGCTGCATCGCACGCTCAAGGAGCAGCGCCAGCTGCTCAACAGCCTCGTCGGCCTGTACGCGCGGCAGTCCGGCGAGCCGCACGGTCTGGTCCATGCCGAGCTGCGCCGCATCTGCGGCGGACCGGCCGTGTCGCACGCGACCGTGGCGCAGCTGCAGGCGCGCATCGACGTGCTGCGCAAGCGCGTGCACTCCTGACGTCGCCGCCCGCCGCGCCTAGACTCCCGCCATGCCGGCGACGTACTCGTTCGTCTCGCGGTGGTGCGTTCCCGCCCCGCCCGATCGCACCTGGCAGGAGTTGACGCGATCCCTCCGCCCGGGTGCCGGCCCGGGGTGGTGGCCCGGCTTCACCATTCCGATGGCGCCCAGGCGGCTCGTGCCGGGCGAGCGCATGGTCGTCGCGGTGCGCAGCCCTCTCGGATACACGTTGCGGATGCGCCTCGAGGTCACCGACACCGAGCCGGGCACGGCGATCGCCGCGCGCAGCGACGGCGACCTGCGGGGGAGCGGCCGGGTGGAGATCCGCGCGGACGGGGCCGAGGCATCCGTCGTCGAGTTCGAGTGGGACGTCGAGACGCGACGTGAGTGGATGAACGCGACCGCATGGCTGCTGCGCCCGGCGTTCGAGCGCGCTCACGAGCGCGTGATGCGCCGCGGCGAGGAAGGGCTTCGAGCGGTGCTCGGCGGGGAATGCCGTTCGGAACTCCGAAATGCTGGCAATCCGCGGGCTCAGCGCGTCGGGGCCCGGACCGATGGCTAGCGTTGACGAGTCCCGATCCCCGACTGGAGGCCCTGTGAGCGTGCCCGCCGCACCCACCGACCGCGATCGTCGCCGCTGGGCGCAGTACTTGGTCAACGAGCGCGCCGAGGCACGCGTGTACCGCGACCTCGCCGGCCGGCGTACCGGCGAGGAGCGCGAGATCCTGCTCGCCCTCGCGGAGGCCGAGGGACGCCATGAGGCGCACTGGCTCGACCTTCTCGGGGGCGCTCCGGCGAAGTTGCCGCGACCCGACGTGCGCACGCGGCTGCTCGGCTGGATGGCCAAGCGGTTCGGCTCGATCTTCGTGCTCGCGCTCGCGCAGAGCGCTGAGGCCCGCTCGCCGTACGACGACGAGCCGTCCGCCACGGCCCGCATGGCCGCGGACGAGAAGATCCATCACGAGGTCGTGCGCGGCCTTGCGGCGCGGGGACGCCGCCGCCTGTCGGGGACCTTCCGCGCCGCCGTCTTCGGCGCCAACGACGGGCTGGTCTCGAACCTCGCTCTGGTCATGGGCATCGGCGCGACCGGTGTGTCCAGCCAGTTCGTGCTCTTCAGCGGCATCGCAGGACTCCTCGCGGGCGCGCTCTCGATGGGCGCGGGCGAGTTCGTCTCGGTGCGGTCCCAGCGCGAGCTGCTCGCCGCGACCGAGCCCAGCGACTATGCCGACGGCGCGATCCCGCATCTCGACATCGACGCCAACGAGCTCGCGCTGGTGTACCGCACACGGGGGATGCCCGAGGCCGAGGCCTCCGCGCGCGCTCGTCGCATCGTCGAGGCGGCGCACGCGGCCGGGCAGGGGCGTGCCGACACCGGTCCCGTCGAGGTCGCCGCACACGGTGATGTCGTGGGCAGCGCGTGGGGCGCCGCGCTGTCGAGCTTCCTGTTCTTCGCGTCCGGCGCCGTGATCCCGGTCCTGCCCTGGATCCTCGGCCTCTCGGGCCTCACCGCGGTCGTCGTGGCCCTTGTGCTGGTGGGCGTCGCGCTGATGTCGACCGGCGCCGCCGTGGGCCTGCTGTCGGGCGCACCGCCGCTTCGCCGGGCACTGCGACAGCTGGCGATCGGGTTCGGCGCAGCGGCCCTGACGTACCTGCTGGGACTGCTGTTCGGGGTGTCGCTGGCCTGACGCGCCCGGACCTCGCCCGATTCGATGAACGTCCCGTGACGTGGTAATGTCGTTCCTCGGTTGCGAAACCGGAAACCACCTGCGCGGGTGGCGGAATAGGTAGACGCGCTAGCTTGAGGTGCTAGTGCCCGTATAGGGCGTGGGGGTTCAAGTCCCCCCTCGCGCACAGTATGTCGAAGGCCCCCGAAAGGGGGCCTTCGTCGTCGAGGAGACCTCGAACCACGGGGCCCTCGTCGTCGAGAGGATAGGTTGGAGCGCATGCCTTCACCCGATCTCGGTCTGCCCGAGGTCGCCGCGGTCGCGCGCGACCTGATCCGCTTCGACACAACCAACCACGGCGGCGGGCGTTCGGCCGGCGAACGCGAGGCGGCCGAGTACGTCGGGGCCTTCCTCGAGCGCCTCGGCCTCGCGCCCGAGTACTACGAGCCGATCCCGCGGCGCACGAACGTCATGGCGCGCGTTCCGGGCCGCGACCGCGACAAGCCCGCGCTCGTGCTGCACGGGCATCTCGACGTCGTCCCGGCCATCGCCGAGGACTGGAGCGTCGACCCGTTCGAAGGCGTCGTGAAGGACGGCATGCTGTGGGGTCGCGGCGCGGTCGACATGAAGGACATGGACGCCATGATCCTGACGTCCGTGGCCGACATCCTGCGCGCCGGCGAGCAGCCCGAGCGCGATCTCGTGCTGGCGTTCTTCGCCGACGAGGAGAACGGCGGGGTCGAGGGGTCGGCCCTCGTCGTCGAGAACCGTCCGGAGTGGTTCGCAGGGGCGACGGAGGCGATCAGCGAGGTCGGCGGATACTCCATCCCCATCGGCGGCGGGCGCGCCTACCTGCTGCAGGTGGGCGAGAAGGCGCTCGTCTGGATCCGGCTGGTCGCGCGCGGACGCGCCGCACACGGCTCGAGCCTGCACGCCGACAACGCCGTGACCCGTCTCGCCGAAGCGGTCGCCGCGCTCGGCCGCACGGCGTGGCCGGTGACGCTCACCGACACGACGCGCGAGATGACCGAGCGGCTCGCCGAACTCACCGGTCAGGCATCCGGCGACCCTGACGCCGTCGCAGCGGCGACGGGTGCGGCATCCGGATTCCTGCGCTCGACGCTGCGCACCACGACCAACCCGACCGGTCTCGTCGCCGGGTACAAGCACAACGTGATCCCCGACCGCGCCGAGGCGCTCGTCGACGTGCGGGTGCTCCCCGGCACCGAGGAGGCGGCCCTGGCCCACATCCGCCGCATCGTCGGCGAGGGGATCGACGTCGAGGTCGTCCACCAGGACATCGGTCTCGAAGTGCCGTTCTCGGGCACCCTCGTCGACGCCATGGTGGGCGCCCTCGGGCGACACGACCCGGGCGCACCCGTGGTCCCGTACCTCATGGGCGGCGGCACCGACAACAAGGCGCTCGCGTCGCTCGGCATCGCCGGCTACGGCTTCGCTCCGCTGCGCCTGCCCGCCGACCTCGACTTCACCGGAATGTTCCACGGCGTCGACGAGCGCGTCCCGATCGACGCGCTCGTGTTCGGCCGGACGGTGCTCACCGACCTTCTTCGTACGTACTGAACGGCAGACGGATGCCGCGGGTCGCGGCATCCGTCGTCGTGAGAGCTGAAAGGCGCCCATGCTTCTCGAGGCGATCATCCTCGGCTTCGTCCAGGGCCTGACCGAGTTCCTGCCGATCTCGTCGAGCGCGCACCTGCGCATCCTCGGCGAGTTCCTGCCGTCGGCGCAGGATCCGGGTGCGGCGTTCACCGCCATCACCCAGATCGGCACCGAGGCCGCGGTCGTGGTGTTCTTCTGGCGAGACATCGTGCGGATCATCGGCCACTGGTTCCGGGCGCTCTTCGGACGCATCCCGCGCAACGACCCGGACGCGAAGATGGGCTGGCTCATCATCGTCGGCAGCATCCCGATCGTCGTGCTCGGGCTGCTGTTCCAGGATCAGATCGAGACCACCCTGCGGTCGCTGTGGCTCGTCGCCGGCATGCTCATCTTCTTCGGCGTGCTGCTGGGCATCGCCGATCACGTCGGCGCGAAGAAGCGCAAGCTGCAGGACATCACCGTCGGCCACGGCGTCGTCTTCGGCCTGGCGCAGTCGCTCGCCCTCGTTCCGGGTGTCTCACGCTCGGGCGGCACGATCACGGCCGGGCTCTTCATGGGCTACGAGCGGTCCGCGGCGGCGCGATACGCCTTCCTGCTGGCCATCCCGGCCGTCTTCGGCAGCGGCTTCTACCAGCTGTTCAAGCACTGGGACACCCCGGGTGTGTTCACTCTCGGCGAGACGGCCGTCGCCACCGGCGTGGCGTTCGTCGTGGCTCTGGGCGTGATCGCGTTCTTCATGAACTGGATCTCGAAGCACAGCTTCCTGCCGTTCGTGGTCTACCGCGTGGCGCTCGGATCGCTGCTGCTCGTACTGCTCAGCATCGGCGCCATCCAGGCGTGACTGCAGCTCCGGCTCATCGCCCGGAACGCGGGTCGTCGCGGCCGGGCTTGGTGGGCCCGTCGCCGCCGCGCCGCAGGTAGCGCTCGAACTCCTGCGCGATCGCGTCACCGGAGGCCTCGGGGGAGTCCCACGTGTCGCGCGTGCGCTCGAGCTGGCGGATGTACTCCGTCATCTCCTCGTCGTCGGCCGCCGCGGCATCGATCGATGCCTCCCACGCGGCCGCCTCGGTCGCGAGCTCGCCCCGCGGGACGGGGGCGCCGGTGAGGTCCTCGAGCTTGTCGAGCAGGGCCAGGGTGGCCTTGGGTGACGGCGTGTGACCAGCGACGTAGTGCGGCACGCTCGCCCACAGGGCCGCGGTGGGGATGCCCGCCGTCTCGGCGACGTGGCCGAGCACGCTCAGGATGCCGACCGGCCCCTCGTAGGTGCTGCGCTCGAGATCGAGCGCGCCACGGAGCGCCTCGTTGTCGCTGCCGGCGAACACCGAGATCGGTCGCGTGTGCGGCACGTCGGACATCATCGACCCGATCGCGACGAATCCGGTGATGTCCTCGCGCAGGGCGACGTCGACGAACTCCGACGCGAACGCCTGCCACGCGCGGGCCGGCTCCACGCCGGTGAGCAGCCAGAGCTGGGTGCCGCGCGTGGCTCGCGCCGGGCGGAGCAGCGTCGCCTCGGGCCAGCGGAGCGTGCGGTGGCCCTCGCCATCGGTGGCGACGTGCGGGCGCGTGTACTGGTAGTCGAAGTACAGCTCGGGGTCGACGGTGAACACCGTCTCGTACGTCCCGCCCTCGCGCAGGTGCGTGATGGCCGACGACGCGGCTTCGCCCGCGTCGTTCCAGCCGTCGAATGCGGCGACCAGAACACGGCGACCCAGTCCGTCCACGAGACCTCCTTCACCCCGGCGAGAGGGGTTCCCTCCAGGATAGGCCCCGGTCCCCGCGGGGGCTCCGTCGCCCGTCGGTAGGATTGCACGGTGAATGCGCCACGCCTTGCGGCTGTCCTGTGGGACATGGACGGAACCCTCGTCGACACCGAGCCCTACTGGATGGCGGCCGAGACCCCCCTCATCGAGCGCTTCGGCGGCACGTGGTCGCACGAGCAGGCGCTGAGCCTGGTGGGCCTCGGCCTCGAGGACTCGGCGCGCATCCTGCAGGCGACCGGCGTCCGCATGAGCGTCGACGGCATCATCGACCACCTCACCGACGAGGTCATGCGTCAGCTCGCGGCGACCGGCGTGCCATTCCGTCCCGGGGCTCGAGAGCTGCTGGCGAGCCTGCGCGAATCCGGCGTGAAGACCGGTCTCGTCACGATGTCGATGCGCCGCATGGCGACCACGGTGGTCGACCTCATCGACTTCGACGCGTTCGACGTGATCATCGCAGGTGATGACGCGACGCGCCCGAAGCCGTTCCCGGATCCCTACCTGCAGGCGTGCGAGGCCCTCGGCGTCGCACCCGAGGAGGTCGTCGCGATCGAGGACTCGCCGAACGGGCTGAGGTCCGCCGTGGCGTCGGGGGCAGCCGTCATCGGCGTCCCGCTGATGGTGTCGCTCGCCGGTGCGGGCGCGCACGAGATCTGGCCCACGCTCGAAGGGCGCACCGTCGGCCACGTCGCCGAGTTCCACGCGTCGCACCGCGCCGGCGCCGCGCACGCCGCAGCGGAAGGGGCCGCCCGATGACCGCGCAGCCCCGGGGCCCGTTCCGCCTCGGCGACCGTGTCCAGCTGACGGGTCCGAAAGGACGGCTTCACACGATCACCCTGCGCGAGGGCGGTGAGCTGCACACGCACCACGGCGTCCTGAAGCACTCGGAGCTCGTCGGTCAGCCGGACGGATCGGTCGTCGCCAACAGCGGCGGCCACGAGTACCTCGCGCTGCGGCCCCTCCTGCGCGACTTCGTGATGTCGATGCCGCGCGGCGCGGCGATCGTGTACCCGAAGGATGCCGCGCAGATCCTCGCCGAAGCCGACATCTTCCCCGGGGCCACGGTCGTGGAAGCGGGCGTGGGCTCGGGCGCGCTCTCGCTGTGGCTGCTGCGGGCGATCGGCGCCGAGGGCCGTCTCGTGTCGTTCGAACGGCGCGAGGACTTCGCCGAGGTGGCGCGGGCGAACGTCGAGACGTTCACCGGCGCGGTGTCGCCGAACTGGGACGTCGTGGTGGGCGATCTGGCCCAGGACCTGCCGCGCACGGTGGCCGCGGCATCCGTCGACCGAGTCGTGCTCGACATGCTCGCACCGTGGGAGTGCATCGACGCGGTCGCGGACGCCCTCACGCCCGGCGGCGTGGTGGTCTGCTACGTCGCGACGGCCACCCAGCTCAGCCGCGTCGCCGAGTACATCAGGGCCACGGGCCTGTTCACCGAACCCGATGCGAACGAGACGATGGTGCGCGGCTGGCACGTCGAGGGCCTCGCGGTGCGGCCGGATCACCGCATGGTCGCCCACACCGGGTTCCTCGTGTGGGCGCGGCGGCTCGCGCCCGGCGCGGTGCCGCCCGAGGTCAAGCGCCGCGCGTCCAAGTCGAGCTACGGCGACGAGGACGTGGAGCTGTGGACGCCCGGAGCCGTCGGCGACCGCGAGATCACCGACAAGAACCTCCGCAAGCGCGTGCGCGAGGCGCAGCGCGCGGCCGAGGGCGCGCGGCAGGCATCCGGCCGTGAAGGCGGCGCGGACGACTCCGACTGAAAGGTCTCGATACGCTCGTTCCTCGCTACTCGACCTAGACCCGAGCCGCGTCAACGCCGTCGTTCCCGGTACCGGGCTCTGTCGGTGCCCGAACCGGCATTGACCCGGCGCGCGTCTAGACTGTTCCGGTGCGCAAGATCCCCGCTGCCCTCGCCGTCCTCGGCCTGACGACGCTCGGCCTCGCCGGCTGCTCGTTGATGCCGGGCGCCTCCGACTGCTCGCGCCCCGCCGTCTCCGACCCGGACGTGATGGACCTCATCACGGTCGAGGGGGAGACGGATGCCGAACCCGAGGTCGACGTGTACACGCCGCTGAAGGCGCCCCACCTCGCTTACGAGGACGTCGTCACGGGTGAGGGGACGGCGATCACCGCGCCGAACCAGATGATGGTCGTCGACGTCGCGGTCTTCAACGGCGAAACCGGCGAGCCGATCGTCGCCACCGCGTACGACGGCGACCTGTCGCGGGTGACTTCGACGTCGCAGTGGACGCAGAACTTCCCGGGCTTCGAGGAGGCGCTGCACTGCGCCACCGACGGATCCCGCATCGCGGTCGCGCTCTCGCCCGAGGACATGAGCGCCGAGGTCGCGTCGAGCTTCGGGCTCGCCGAGGATGAGTCCGCCGTCGCAGTGATCGACATCCGCAAGGTGTATCTGCCGGCGGCGAACGGCGCGAACCAGTTCAACAGCGGGTTCGGTCTGCCCAGCGTCGTGCGGGCCCCGGACGGCCGCCCCGGCCTCATCATCCCCGAGGGCGCCGCTCCCGAGGAACTCGTCGTCCAGACCCTGAAGAAGGGCGAAGGCCCCGAGGTCACCGGCGACGACCCCGTGCGCGTCCACTACACCGGCGTGGTGTGGGGCGAGGACGAGGCGTTCGACAGCACGTGGGACGGCGAGGCCGCGTCGCTGACGCTCGACTCGGTCGTGCCCGGCTTCGCCGACGCCCTCGAGGGGCAGACGGTCGGATCGCAGGTGCTGGTCGTGATTCCGCCCGATCTCGGCTACGGCGACCAGGACCAGGGGGCGATCCCGGCCGGTTCCACGCTCGTGTTCGTGATCGACATCCTCGGAATCGACGCCGCACCGCCGGCCTGAGCGCGGCTCGGGTACGCAGCCCGGATCCGGACCTAAGATGGGCGAGTGCCTGCCACTGCGACCTCGAAGATCCCGCCTGAGGAGCGCCTGGTCAACCTCGTGGTCGCGCTCATCGCGACCGATCAGGGGCTGACCAAGGACACCATCCTCACGTCGGTCGCGGGCTATCGCGAGCAGAGCGAGGCGGGGGCGTCCAAGGACGCGCTCGAGAAGATGTTCGAGCGCGACAAGGAGGCGCTCCGCGGCCTCGGCGTGCCGATCGAGACGATCGGCGACTGGGCCGATCCCGACGATCTGCGCGAGGCGCGCTACCGGGTGCCCAGCGCCGAGTACGAGCTTCCCGAAGACATCGAGTTCACTCCCGCCGAGCTGGCTCTGCTCAACCTCGCGGGCGGCGTGTGGAGCGAGAGCTCCATGTCGGACGACGCGCGCAGCGGACTGCGCAAGATCCGCGCCCTGGGCGATCTGGTCGACGAGCCGATCATCGGGTTCTCGCCGCGTCTGTCCGTCCACGAACCGGCTTTCCTGCCGCTGCAGCAGGCGATCGAGCAGAGCCGCGTCGTGACGTTCCCATATCTGAAGCCGGGCGAGAGCACGCCGCGCACGCGGCGCGTGCAACCGCTCGCGCTCGTGGAATACGAGGGTCGCTGGCATGTCTTCGGCATCGATCAGGATGCGCACGCCGACCGCACGTTCCTGATCTCGCGCATCGTCGGCCCCGTGGCGGTGACGCGCGTCGCGTTCGATCCCGCGCTGCGCGAGGGAGCGGGGGAGCGCGCTCTCGCCGGGCTCGAAGAGGTCGCCGCGCGCAACATCGCGCTTCTGGAGGTCAATCCCGGCACCGAGGCCGCACTGCGCCTCGCGCGCCGGGCCCGTCCGGCCGAGCAGGGGATCCACGTGTCGTACGTCGACGCTCAGATCTTCGCGGACGAGCTCGCCTCGTACGGCCCCGAGGTGCGCGTCGTCGAGCCCGCCGGTCTTCGCGACCGCGTCATCGAGCGGCTCGCGGCGACGCGCGACCTGCACGGAGGTGTCGCATGACCGCCCGACGCCCGCTCGTCGCGACCGATCGCGCCGCGCTCATGCTCCAGCTCGTGCCGTATCTCGTCGGCAAGGGCGAGGTGTCGCTCGCCGAGGCGGCCGCCGAGTTCGACGTCACGCCCGAGCAGATGCGCTCGATGGTCGAGAAGCTGACCGTGATCGGCCTCCCCGGCGAGCGCGGCTACTGGCAGATGGCCAACGACCTGTTCGACATCGACTGGGATCTGCTCGACGAGCAGGACGTCATCGTCATCACCAACTCGGTCGCTCTGGAGCGGTCCCCGAAGCTGACGGCGCGTGAGGCGGCGGCGCTCCTCGCGGGGCTGCAGCTTGCCCGGTCGATCCCCGGAGTCGGCGACACCGAGCTCTACGGGGGCCTGCTGGCCAAGCTGTCGCGCGGCGCGTCGGCGACCCCCGCGGAGGTCATCCTCGCGCCCGAGCCCGTCGACGCCGTGCGCGATCTCGTCGCCGAGGCGCTGCGCCGGCGGGTGGCGGTCTCGTTCACCTATAAGGCGCCGGATGCCGCGCCCACGACGCGCACGGTCGACCCCGTGAAGGTGCACATCGCGAGCGGCCAGTGGTACCTGCAGGGCTGGTGCCACCTGCGCGAGGCGATGCGCACGTTCCACCTCGACCGGGTCAGCGCCCTCGAGCTCACCGACATCCCGATCACCCACGCGGGCGACCCGGCACCGGACTGGTTCTCGACGCCAGCGGGCGACGTCGTCGCGCGCGTCCGGTTCCCCGAGTCGATGGCGCCGCTCCTCGGCGACTACCTCGAGCGCGCCGCCCTCCAGACGGCCGACGGCATGACCGTCGCCACCATGCGGGTGGCGGACGAGCTCAGCCTCCGCCGACTCGCCGCGCGCCGCGGCGGCATCGTCGAGGTGCTCGAGCCGCCCGCCGCCCGGCGGGCAGTCGCCGAGTGGGCGGAGGCGGGACTCGCGCAGTACCGCTGAGCGGTCCGATCCCGCCGACGGCGTGGTTAGACTGGACCCGTCCTCACTGAAGCGAACGACGGAGCACCTCATGTTGGGCAATCTGAACGGCTGGCACCTGCTGATCCTGCTCGTCGTCATCCTCTTGCTGTTCGGCGCGGCGAAGCTGCCGGCGCTGGCGAAGAGCATGGGCCAGTCCGCCCGCGTGTTCAAGGGTGAGATGAAGGCGATGAAGGAGGAGGACAAGCCCGCCGACGGCACGTCCTCCACCGTGGTCGACGCGACCCCCTCCGCTGCATCCGGCACCACTGACGGCACGCCCGATTCCAAGTCGTAGCGGAATGGTGGCCGCTACCGGCTCCGCGCCGATCGACGGTCCGGAGGCGCCTAAGCACGACAAGCGGATGTCGCTCGGCCAGCACCTGCTCGAGCTGCGGAAGCGCCTCGTCTTCGCCGCGATCGGCCTGCTCGCAGGCATGGTGGTCGCGTTCATCATCACCGACCCGATCATCCACTGGATCACCCAGCCGATCGATCAGATCGCGAAGGAACGCGGCGACGCGGCGCTGAACTTCGCTACCGTCACGTCGAGCTTCGACCTGCGCATGCGCATCGCGTTCTCGATCGGCCTGTTCCTGTCGGCGCCGATCTGGCTGTGGCAGATCTGGGCGTTCATCATGCCGGGGCTCACCCGCAAGGAGATCCGCTACACCGTGGGCTTCGTCGCCGCGGCGGTGCCCCTCTTTTTCGCCGGCTGCTACATCGGCGTGCTCATCGTGCCCCACGTGATCGAGCTCATGTGGGGCTTCACCCCGGAAGGCGGCGTGAACTTCTACGCCGCGGCGGAGTACTACGACTTCGTCTTCAAGCTCATGATCGTGATCGGCGTCTCGTTCGTGCTCCCCGTCTTCCTCGTCGCCCTCAACCTGGCGGGGATCATGTCGGGCCGCGCGATCGTGAAGGGCTGGCGCGTCGCGGTGCTGGTCGCGACGGCATTCGCGGCCCTGGCCACGCCTGCCGCCGATGTCGTCAGCATGCTGATGCTGGCCGGCATCCTCGTCGTCCTCTTCTTCGCTGCCGCCGGCCTGTCGATGCTCTTCGACAGGCGGAAGGCGAAGCGCAACGCGAGCATCCTGCCCCCGGAGCCGGGCGCATGATCGAACCCGGTCCCGCCGAGCGGTATGCGCACGCGCGTGACGCCGCCGAGCTCGACCGGAGCCATCCGATCACCGCCGCCTTCGCGGCTTCGCAGCGGTTCTCGCTCGATCCGTTCCAGCTCGCCGGATGCCGTGCCCTCGAGAACGGCCGCAGCGTCCTGGTCGCTGCCCCCACGGGGGCCGGCAAGACGATCGTCGGCGAGTTCGCGGTGCACCTGGCGATGCGCGAGCCCGGCGACAAGGCGTTCTACACGACGCCCATGAAGGCTCTGTCGAACCAGAAGTTCCGCGAGCTGCAGGAGGTCTACGGCCCCGACGAGGTCGGGCTCCTCACCGGCGACACCAACATCAACGGCAATGCCCGCGTGGTGGTCATGACCACCGAAGTGCTCCGCAACATGCTGTACGCCGACTCTCCGGCGCTGCGGGGCCTGCGCTATGTCGTCATGGACGAGGTGCACTACCTCGCCGATCGGTTCCGCGGCGCAGTGTGGGAGGAGGTCATCATCCACCTCGCGCCGAGCGTGCGGCTCGTGTCGCTGTCGGCGACGGTGTCGAACGCCGAGGAGTTCGGCGACTGGCTCGACACCGTCCGGGGCGACACCGAGGTGATCGTGTCCGAGACCCGTCCTGTCCCGCTCGAGCAGCACGTCCTGGTGCGCGGTGATCTCCTGCCGCTGTTCGACGACCGTGCGGGCGTCGCGACGGCGCAGGTCAACCAGGAGCTCATGCGCATCCGCTCCTTCAAGGGCTCGAACTTCGACAACAACCGCCGCGTGCAGGCCGCGAACAGCGCGCGGCACGCCGGGTACGAGGCATCCCGCCGCCGTCCGAACCGGGGCATGAAGCGGCCGGTGCGCTCCGCGAACGTCCAGCGCGTCGAACGGCTCGACCGGCCGGACGTCGTCGAGCTGCTCTCGCGATCGAACCTCCTGCCCGCCATCTTCTTCATCTTCAGCCGGGCCGGGTGCGACGCGGCCGTGCAGCAGGTGCGTCGGGGCGGTGTGCGCCTGACGTCGCAGGACGAACGTCGCGAGATCCGCGCGATCGTCGAGGACCGCACCCGCACGCTTCCCGAGGAAGACCTGGCGGTGCTCGGATACTGGCAATGGCTCGACAACCTCGAGCGCGGCGTCGCCTCCCACCATGCCGGGCTGCTGCCCGCCTTCAAAGAGGTCGTCGAGGAACTGTTCCAGCGCAAGCTCGTCAAGGTCGTCTTCGCCACCGAGACCCTCGCGCTCGGCATCAACATGCCCGCGCGCACCGTCGTGCTCGAGAAGCTCGAGAAGTTCAACGGCGAAGCCCGTGTGGCCATCACGTCGGGGGAGTACACGCAGCTGACCGGGCGCGCCGGGCGCCGCGGCATCGACGTCGAAGGGCACGCGGTCATCCAGTGGACCGAAGGACTCGATCCGCAGGCGGTGGCCGCGCTGGCCTCCCGGCGCACGTACCCCCTGAACTCGAGCTTCCGCCCTACGTACAACATGGCCGTGAACCTCATCGACCAGTTCGGCCGGGCACGCGCCCGCGAGATCCTGGAATCCTCTTTCGCGCAGTTCCAGGCCGACCGCGCGGTGGTCGGCCTCGCGCGCCAGGTGCGCGACCAGGAGCAGACCCTCGCCGGCTACCAGAACGCCATGACCTGCGATCGCGGCGACTTCACCGAGTACTCCTCGATCCGGCGGGAGCTCAGCGACGTCGAGAAGCTCAACCGCAAGGACGCGAACGCGTCGCGCCGCACGCGCGACGAGCGGCAGCGCCACATCTCGAGCCTGCGCAAGCGGATGCAGCGGCATCCGTGTCACGGGTGTCCCGACCGGGAGCATCACGCTCGGTGGGCCGAGCGCTATTGGAAGATGAAGCGCCAGGTCGACAAGCTGCGCCAGCAGATCGAGACCCGCACCGGCACGGTGGCGCGCATCTTCGATCACGTCGTCGACGTGCTCGGCGAGCTGGATTACGTGCAGGTCGCGGACGACGGCACCGCCGCGCTCACGCCCGCGGGCCGCACGATGCGGCGCATCTACGGCGAGCGCGATCTGCTGGTGGCGGAGTCGTTGCGACGAGGGCTCTGGAAGGACCTGGATGCCGCGTCCCTGGCCGCGCTGGCGTGTTCGTTGGTCTACGAGCCTCGCCGTGACGACAGCGGCCCGGGCGAACGCGGGCTGCCGCGTGGCGCCTTCCGCGGCGCGTTCACCGCGACCCTCGACCTGTGGCAGCGACTCGACGACCTGGAGCGGGAGAACCACCTCCCGGGTTCGGAGCCGATCTCGTCGGGACTCGCGACCGCGATGCACACCTGGGCGCGCGGCGGCATGCTCGATCGCGTGCTCAGTGAAGCCGACATGGCGGCGGGCGACTTCGTGCGCTGGGCGAAGCAGACCATCGATCTGCTCGATCAGCTGTCGCTCGTCGCCGACCAGCCGATCGCGGGGACCGCGCGCAGGGCTCTCGATGCCGTGCGGCGCGGCATCGTCGCCTACTCCGGTGTCTGAGCTCACCGCCGCGGCGCTCGCTTAGGGTTGTCTGCGTGCCCGAAGACGCTCCACCGCGCCCCCTCCTGCCGCTGTGGGCCGCTGTGCTCGCCTCGACCGCGGGAGGCGTGCTCCTCGACGTCGCGTTCCCGTCGGTCGCGTGGTGGCCCATGGCGTTCGTCTCGGTGGCGCTCGCACTGGTCTCCCTCGTGGGACGCAGCGTGGGTGGCGCGCTGCTCGCCGGCCTCGCTTACGGCCTCTCGTTCTACCTCCTGAACGTGAACTTCACCGCCGAGTGGGTGGGGCCTGTGCCGTGGCTGGCGCTCTCGGGGTTCGAGTCCCTCTTCGTCGCCGCGGGGGCGGTCCTCATCGCATTGGCCTACCGCTGGGTGCCTCGCATCACGATGTCGCGGCGTGGGCGGATGCTGCTGACGCCCGTCCTCGTGGCGGGCCTGTGGACGGCACGAGAGGCCGTCATCGGCGGGTTCCCGTACGGCGGATTCCCGTGGGGCCGCGTCGGGACGAGCCAGGTGAGCGGGCCGTTCGCCGAGGTCGTCTCGTGGACGGGTACGGCCGGGGTCACGTTCCTCGTCGTCGCACTCGTCGCGGCCGCGATCGAGATGGTGCGGATGCCGCGCGCCGGGCGTCGCCGCGGCATCCGTCGTCTGCTCCCGGTCGCCCTCCTGGCGACGCTCGCCGCGGCATTCGCCGTCGTGCCTGCATGGGCCACCACCCCGTCGGGGACGATGCGGGTCGCGAGCGTGCAGGGCAACGGACCCGCGGGGTACTTCGACGAACGCCGTGCCGGAGACGTGCTCGAGTCCCAGTACGACGCGACGCTTCCGCTCTTCGGCGAAGACGATGTCGATGTCGTGCTGTGGCCCGAGGGGAGCGTGGACGTGGACCCGGCCGAGTCACGGGGAGCCGCGGCGGCGCTCGACAGGGTCTCGCGGGAGCTCGGCGCGCCACTGGTGGCCAATCGCATCGACCTGCGCGGCGAGGACTACTTCAACATGTCGTTCGTCTGGCAGGACGGCGCGGGTGTGGAGCAGACGTACGACAAGCGCAACCCGGTGCCCTTCGGCGAATACGTCCCCGACCGGGACTTCTACGCCGCCATCGCCCCCGACCTCATCGGGATGATCGGGCGCGACTACACGCCGGGGACCAACCCTCCGGTCTTCGACATCGACGGCACGGTCGCGGGTCTCGCGATCTGCTTCGACGTCATCTACGACGCCCTGATCTGGGAGGGCGCCGCCGACGGGGCCGAGGTCTATCTCTTCCAGACGAACAACGCCGACTTCCGCGGCACCGACGAGAATCTGCAGCAGCTGGCCGTCGCGCGGCTGCGGGCGATCGAGACCGGTCGCGCGGTCGTGAACCTCTCGACGGTGGGCACGAGCCAGGTCATCGCTCCCGACGGCACCACGATCGACGGTCTGCCCGCAGACGAGCCCGGCAGCATGCTGACCGATGTGCCGCTGCGCACGGGGCTCACACCGGCGGTGGTCCTCGGTCCGTGGATCGACGCGGTGCTGTCGTGGGGGAGCGTCCTGGCGCTGGCCACGATCGGTGCGCTGCTCGGGCTGCGCCGTGGTCGGAACGCGAAAACGCCGACCCCGTAGGGCCGGCGTTGCGCGGGGGACGCGTCGTCAGGCGCTGAGCTTGTCGACCGTCATGTCCTCACCGGCGCCACGGCGCGCGCGCACGTAGGCGAGTCGCTCTTCGAGCAGCTCCTCGAGCTCGGGGATCGTGCGGCGCTCGAGCAGCATGTCCCAGTGGCTGCGGGGCGTCTTGTCGCCCGAGTGGTCGACGGTGGCGGTGCCTTCGCCGACGCGCAGCAGCGCCTCGGCGCCGCATGTACGGCACTCCCATGCCGGGGGAACCTCGGCATCGGCCGCGAAGGTCAGGGTGGTGTCACGTCCGCAAGACGTGCACGTGTACGTGTGCTGTGCGCGCTCATGGAACACGACGCCCTCTTCGCTCTGTAGGCTCTGGGCGCCGAGTCGGATGCCGCGCAGACTGCGGTCTGCCATTGTGTGGTCCTCTCGTCGCTGTACAGGTATAACGGTGAGACCTGAGCGGATCATCCGAACGGATGGAGTTGCTCGGGGTTTCACAGTGGATGCACAGCGGGGCGCGCGGATGTTTTCCGCGCTGGTATCGGGTCCTCTCAGGCTAACGTCTTCAGCGCGATGTCTGCGCGATCGGTGACGACGCCGTCGACGCCGATCGCGACGAGCCTCCGCATGTCTTCGGGGTCGTTGATCGTCCACACGTGCACTTCCACGCCATGGCGGTGAGCGGCGGCGATGAGTCGTGGCGTGACGACGCGGAGGTGCCCCTGACGCTCGGGCACCTGGAGCGCGTCGACCCCCGCGAGGGCGCGCGCCACCAGGCGGTCCGACCGCGACGCGACCGCCGCGAGCACGCGCGCGACGGTCGCGCTGCCTCCCGATGTCGCGGGACGGATGCCGCGTCCCTCGGCGTGCGCGGCGGTCAGGGCGGCCCGCCGCCGTGCATCGGAGAAGCTCGTGACGAGCACCCGATCGCCGTGGGCGGCGACGGCGGCGCCGACGGCGGCTGCGGCATCCGTCGCCTTCACATCCAGGTTGAAGCGCATCGTGGGGAATGCGTCGAGGGCCTGGACGAGGGTGATGAGCCCGCCCCGCCCCGACATGAGCTCCTCCAGCTCGCGCGCCGTGACCTGTGCGACCTTGCGGGGATCGCCGGTGACGCGCGACAGGTCGTCGTCGTGGAACAGCACGACGACGCCGTCCGCCGTGAGGTGGCAGTCGGACTCGACGTAGCGCGCGCCGGCGGAGTGCGCCGCTGCGACGGCGGCGAAAGAGTTCTCGACGATGCCGTCAGCCGCATCGCCCGGTGTCACGAGCCCGCGATGCGCCAGCACGCGAGGCAGGGCGATGCCCTGGAACCACGGATGCATGCAGGACTCAGCGCTGGTCGGTGGGGGGAAGGTCCGTCCTGGCCGCCATCGCCTCGTTCGCGATGTCGTCGGCGGCGGACGCGGCCGCGCGTGCGGCGGCGACCGCTTCCTCCGCCGTCTTTCCGCCGGTCGACTCCCATGTCGGGCGCTCGCCGGCCTCGCGGCGCGGACCGGCCGCGGCGCGGCCGCCGAACGCGTCGCCGATGCCCTTCAGCGCCTCGGTGAACTCGCTCGGGATGATCCACATCTTGCTGGACGCGCTCTCGGCGATCTTCGGCAGGGTCTGCAGGTACTGGTAGGCGAGCAGCTTGTCGTCGGGGTCGCCCACGTGGATCGCGCTGAAGACCATCTCGATGGCCTCGGCCTCGCCCTGGGCGCGGAGCACGGCCGCCTGCTTGTCGCCCTCCGCGCGGAGGATCTCGGCCTGGCGCCGACCCTCGGCCTCGAGGATCTGCGACTGCTTCGAGCCCTCGGCCGTGAGGATCGCCGCGCGGCGGTCGCGCTCGGCGCGCATCTGCTTCTCCATCGAGTCCTGGATCGACAGGGGCGGATCGATCGCCTTGAGCTCGACGCGGGAGACCCGCAGACCCCACTTGCCCGTCGCCTCGTCGAGGACGACGCGCAGCTGTCCGTTGATGTTGTCGCGGCTCGTCAGCGCCTCTTCGAGGTTCAGCCCCCCGACGACGTTGCGCAGCGTCGTCGTGGTGAGCTGCTCGACGGCGCTCAGGTAGTTCGCGATCTCGTACGTCGCTGCCCGCGCGTCGGTCACCTGGAAGTACACGACGGTGTCGATCGACACCACGAGGTTGTCCTCGGTGATCACCGGCTGCGGCGGGAAGGACACCACCTGCTCGCGCATGTCGACCAGCGGGCGCAGTCGGTCGATGAACGGGACGAGGAGGTTGAGCCCCGGCTGGAGGGTCCGCTGGTACCGCCCGAGGCGCTCCACGACGCCCGCGTACGCCTGCGGGATGATCCGGATCGAGCGGAAGATCACCACGATCACGAAGATCGCCAGAACGATCAGCAGCACGACCACGAAGATCTGGCCGATGAATGCGCCCACGTCAACCATTGTCAGAGGTCCTTTCCTCAGGGAGGGATGCCGCGGCGGTGACCTCGACGGTCGCGCCGCGCACGGCGAGCACCGTCACCCGCATCCCGACGTCGGGTGCGGTCGGTGAGGAGGGCGCCAGGCGCGCGGTCCACGTCTCGCCGTTGTCGAGCCTCACAGATCCGTCGCCGTCGACGAAGGTCTGCACCACGCGGCCGCCCATCCCGTAGAGCGCGTCGACGTTCGTGCGCGAGTCCGGTTCGTCACGATGCAGCAGCCGCAGCAGCAGGGGCCGGATCGTGAACAGCAGCACGGCCGACAGCGCGGCGGCCACGCCGATCTGCAGCCACCACGGCCCGCCGAGCAGGTTCACGCCGAGTCCGCCGATCAGCGCACCGGCGGCGAGCATCAAGAACGTGAACTCGAGCGTCAGCAGTTCGATGATGATGAAGACCAGTGCGAGCACGAGCCACGCGATCCACATGTACTGGGTCAGATCGGGCAGCATCGCCATCCCTTCGTCGCGTCTGATTGGCACCCTACACCGCGTCGATGACGACCCCGGTTGATAGGCTCGACCGCGGCCCGAAACGCGTCGCCGGGCACCGACATCCAGGAGCAGAACACATGTCCCAGACCCTCGAACCCGGCTCGCTGAGCGGCAGGACCGCGCTCGTGACCGGCTCGTCCCGCGGCATCGGAGCCGACACCGCCCGCTACTTGGCGGAGGCGGGCGCGAACGTCGTGATCAACTACCGCAACAAGGCGCCGCGGGCCGAGAAGCTCGCGACCGAGCTACGGGAGCTGGGCGTCGAGGTGCTGGTGGTCGGCGCGGACCTCACGGATGCCGCATCCGTGCAGGCGATGTTCGACGAGGTGCAGCGCGCGTTCGGCGGACTGGACGTGCTGGTGCTCAACGCGTCGGGCGGCATGGAGTCGGGCATGGCTGAGGATTATGCGCTGCAGCTGAACCGCGACGCGCAGGTCCGCGTGCTCGAGACAGCCTTGCCCCTCCTGCGCGAGGGATCGCGCGTGGTCTTCGTGACCAGTCACCAGGCGCACTTCATCCGCACCACGCCGACGATGCCCGAGTACGAGCCGGTCGCGCTCTCGAAGCGCGCGGGGGAGGACGCCCTGCGCGAGCGGATCCCGGCGCTTGCCGAACGCGGCATCGAGTTCGTCGTCGTGTCGGGCGACATGATCGAGGGCACCATCACGGCCACCCTGCTCGAGCGCGCGAACCCCGGAGCGATCGCCGCCCGCCGCGAGGACGCCGGCAAGCTCTACAACGTGTCGGAGTTCGCGGCCGAGGTCGCCGCCGCAGCCGTCGACCCGGTCCCCGCCGACAACACGCGGCTCGTCGGCGACGTCTCGTCGTTCGCGGCGGAGTGAGCATGCGCGCACACGACATCGAATCGCTCATCTCGGTCGGGCGTCCGGCGATCGCGCCCGACGGGTCGTTCGCGGTCTTCGCGACCTCGCGTCCCGACATCGCCGCCAACCGCAACGTCGGGCAGGTGTGGCGCATCGAGCTCCCCGAAGGCACGCCGCGGCGCCTCACGCGCGGAACGGCCGACGGCGCACCCCGCCTGTCGTCCGACGGCACGCGCATCGCGTTCCTGCGGGCCGACGCCAAGGGCAAGCCCCAGGTGCACGTCGTCGACGCATCGGGCGGCGAGCCCGTCCAGGCGACCGACGCCGTGCTCGGTGTAGAGGACTTCGCGTGGTCGCCCGACGGCGCGATGATCGCCTACCTCGCGCGCGTGCCCGAGAAGGGCCGCTACGGCAGCGTCGAGGGGCTGGATGCCGCGGCCGAGGCGCCTCGGCACATCACGGGGATCCGCTGGCATGCCAACGGCATGGGCTACGTCGCCGACCGCCCCGCCCACGTCTTCCTGATCGCGGCACCCGCGACGGACGCCGAGCCGTTCTACGAGCCGGCGCCCGCCGTGCTGCCCGACGACGCGACCCCGCCGAAGAAGGCGGTCGTCGCAGCCGCGCCACGGCAGCTGACCGAGGGAACGACCTCGCACGGCGGCCTGGTGTTCACGGCTGACGGTCGCGAGCTGCTCACGGTTCCCGACGACATCGAACCGGACCGTCGCGACCTGCGCACGCGCGTCGTCGCGGTCGCGGTCGACGGCTCGGGGGAGCGCGAAGTGCTGGGCACCGACGCGGGCCTGTCGCTGTACGGACTGGAGGTCGCGCCCGACGGCGCGATCGCAGCGCTCGCCCATGAGGTCGGCGACGGCGTCGACTTCATCGCGCCGGGCGTCGGCCTCTGGCTGATCGAGGAGGACGGCCCGCGGCGACTCACGGATGCTGAGACGATCGATCTCGGCGAAGTCGGGAGCCACATCACGCCTCTCGGCGACGACTTCCTCGTGCAGGACCGCACGCGGGGGCGTGTGCGACTGGTGCGCGTCTCGCGCGCAGGAGAGCTCAGCGAGGTTCTCGGGGGAGATGTCGAGGTGAACGGTCACGCCGCCGCCGGCGACCGCATCGTCGCCGCTCTGGCACGACCCGACTCGTACGGCGAGCTCGTGCTGACCGGCGACGGCGGCACGCGCACTCTGACGTCGTTCGGTGCGGCGGCCGCGGCATCCGGGATCGTCCTTCCGAGGGAGCTGACGGTCACCGGACGCGACGGATACCCCGTGCACGGCTGGGTCGCGGCTCCCGAGGGTGAAGGTCCCTTCCCGGTGATCCTGCAGATCCACGGCGGGCCTTATGCCACGTACGGCATCCACCTGTTCGACGAGACGCAGGTGCTCGTGGACGCCGGCTACGCCGTCGTGTACTGCAATCCCCGCGGCTCGGCCGGATACGGTCGCGCCCACGGCCGCAGCATCCGTCAGCAGATGGGCACGGTCGACTTCGCCGACGTCATCGACTTCCTCGAGGGCGCGATCGCGAGCTACGACCGGCTGGACGGCGACCGCGTCGGCGTGCAGGGCGGGTCGTACGGCGGCTACCTCACGGCGTGGGTGATCGCGCACGATCACCGCTTCGCGGGGGCGATCGTCGAGCGCGGCTTCCTCGAGCCCCAGTCGTTCCAGGGCACGAGCGACATCGGCTCGTTCTTCGGCGACGAGTACGTCGGTGTGTCTGCCGACGACATCGCACGCCAGAGCCCGATGGCCGTGGTCGGCCAGGTCACGACGCCGACGCTCGTGCTGCACTCCGAGCTCGACTTCCGCTGCCCCCTCGAGCAGGCCACGCGCTACTACTCCGCGCTGAAGCGACAGGGCACCGAGGCCGAACTGCTCGTGTTCCCCGGCGAGAACCACGAGCTCACCCGCTCCGGCCAGCCGCGCCACCGCGTGCAGCGCTTCGACGCCGTGCTCGACTGGTGGAAGCGGCATCTTCCGGTCGAGTGACGCCGCACGCATGAGGAAGGCCCCGGGAGCGCGAGCTTCCGGGGCCTTCGTCGTTCGATCAGCCGTCGATCAGAGGTCGCCCTTGAACGTGAAGGCGCGGACGATGTTGATGATGCCGAGGACGATGAGCGAGATGCCCAGCAGCCACCACAGCACGACAGCGCCCCACAGCGGGGAGAACAGCACCACGATGCCCGCGATGATGCTCAGGATGGCGAAGAAGATCGACCACCCCTTCGAGGCGGCGTCGCCGAGCGTCGAGAGCGCCACGATGCCCTCGACGATCCACATGATGCCGACGAGGATTCCGATGAACAGCGCCAGCCAGGCGACGCTCGCCGTGAGATTGAACAGCGCGACGACGCCGGCGATGATGAACAGGATGCCGAGCAGGATGTGGCCGACGCGGGCCCAACCGCCCTTGGTCTTCGAGAAGATCCCGAGCCCGGCGTAGACGAGGCCCGCGACGATCGCGTAGATCGCGATGATCGCGGCGACGACGGCTGCCGTCTTGCCCGGCCAGACGAGGATGAGGATGCCGACGATGACGGCGAGCACGCCGCCGACGCCGAGCGCTGTGCGGATGCCGTTGACAGCCGACTTCTCTGCCGCTGATTCGGTGGACATGGGAGGTCCTTTCTGGGAGTTCCCTGAACGTGATGCGGCTAAAGCTTAGACCCGTCCTCGAACTTTGCGGAGAGAAAGTTCGTGTGTTGCGACTTAACCGGCGTCGGCGGGATCGCGGCGGATGCGGGGGAGCGCTACCGTGAGCGTGCACGAGTGAGGAGGGGCCATGGCTGTCATCTCGAGGGGATTCGGCGCCCGACGTCGGGAGAGCGACCCACGACTGCCGCCGGGTCAGTATCTGACCGAGGACTTCCCGGTGCTCTCGGCCGGGCCGACACCTCGGATCGATCTCGACGACTGGCGCTTCGAGATCCGCACCGAGTCGGGCGGGGGCGCCTCGTGGTCGTGGGACGAGTTCCTGGCGCTGCCGATCGAGGACGTCCACACCGACATCCACTGCGTCACGCGTTGGTCGAAGCTCGGCACGTCATGGCGCGGCGTCTCCCTCGACACGCTGATCGACGCCGTCGAGACCGACGCCGCGTACGCGATGGCCCACTCGTACGGCGGCTACACCACGAACATCCCGCTCGAGGAGCTTCTCGGTGGCCGTGCATGGGTGGCCTTCGAGTTCGACGGCGAGCCGCTCGACCCGGAGCACGGCGGACCCGCGCGCCTTCTCGTGCCGCACCTCTACTTCTGGAAGAGCGCCAAATGGGTGCGCGGCCTCACGTTGATGGACGACGACGAGCCCGGGTTCTGGGAGCAGAACGGCTACAACATGCACGGCGACCCGTGGACCGAGGAGCGGTATTGGTGACGGTCGGCGGGTGGCGGCCGGCGCGCGTCACCGAGACGGTCGCGGCAACGCCGTCCGCTCGCATCCTCCGTCTCACCGTCCCGGGCTGGCCCGGAAACCTCGCCGGCCAGCACGTCGACGTCCGGCTGACGGCGGAGGACGGCTACCAGGCGGTGCGGTCGTATTCGCTCGGCTCGTACGGCGCGGGCGAGACGATCGAGCTCGGCGTCGACGAGATCCCCGACGGCGAGGTGTCGCCGTACCTCGTGCGCGACGTCCTCCCGGGCGATGAGCTGGAGGTCAAGGGTCCGCTGGGCGGCTACTTCGTATGGCGACCAGGGGGAGAGGCGCCCGTGCAGCTCATCGCGGGCGGGTCGGGCGTCGTGCCTCTGATGGCGATGGTGCGGTCGGCGACGGATGCCGGAGCCGCCGCTTCCGTTCGCCTTCTGTACTCGACACGCGCCGCGGAGAACGCGATATATCGCGAGGAGCTCGAGCGCGCATCGCACGACGGGGGAGTAGCGGTGTCATGGGTGTACACGCGCGCCGCGCCGCCCGGGTGGGACGGGCCCGTGGGCCGTCTCGACGATCAGCGACTCGGCGAGGCCGTGTGGCCGGCCGGCGACGAGCCGATCGTGTACGTGTGCGGGCCGACGGGCTTCGTCGAGCACGTCGCCGATGCGCTCGTGCGGCTCGGGCATCCGCCCGCGCGGATCAGGACCGAACGCTTCGGAGGTGCATGATGCGAGCCGAGAACGCACGCAGCGTCGTCGACGGCAACGCGGCCGCGGGGATGCTCGCCGACGTCTTCGGCGACGACGTCACGGCGCTCGTGGGCGTGTGCGGCGGGTGCTCGACCGCGGCGCCGCTCGCCGAGACGGTCGTGGAACTCGACGAGACGGCGGCGATCGTCCGCTGTCGCTCGTGCACGCACACGCTGGTCACCGTGCTGCGCACGCGCTCCGGCATCCGTCTCGTCATCGGGACTCTCCGCGAGCTCGAGCGGCGCTGACGCCGTCGCGGTCATCACGCGAGCAGCAGCGTGATCAGGATGAGCACGGGCACGCAGCCGATCGTCGTGAGAAACACCGTGTCGCGCGAGATCGTCTCGCCGACGTCGTACCGCTGCGAGTAGTTGAAGACGTTCTGCGCGGTCGGCAGCGCGGCCAGCACCGTGACGATGAGCACGTCCTGCGGGGGGAGTCCGAACGCGAACTCGGCGATCGCCCACGCGATCAGCGGCATCGCGACGAGCTTGAGCGTCGTGGCCAGCAGAATGTCGCGGCGCCGGCCCGACGGGGCGAGCACTCGCTGACCGTGCAGCGAGATGCCGTACGCGATGAGGAGGATCGGGACGCACGCATCGGCCAGGAGCTGCGCGGGCTCCATCACGACGGGCGGCAGCTCTATCCCGAGCACCGAGACGAGAGTGCCGAGCACGGAGCCGAGGACGATCGGATTCGTCGCCACGCGCGCCACGGAGCGCCAGAGCGACGTGCGTGCCGTGGTCACGGCATCCAGGATCGCCATCGTGATGGGCGTGAAGACCAGCAGCTGCATCAGGATCACGGGGGCCGGGAACGCGGCACTGCCGAGCAGGTACAGCGACAGCGGGATGCCGATGTTGTTGGCGTTCACCTGCCCGGCGCTCAGGGCGCCGATCACGGTCTCGCCGATGGAACGCCGCCATGCGACCCGGGCGACGAGCGCGTGGGAGAGGATCACGGTCAGCGCCGCGATGGCCGACACCGGGAGGAGCGCCGAGAAGAGCATCCGCACGTCGGCCTGCGCCAGCACCACGAACAGGAGGAACGGCGAGAGCACGAAGAATGTCAGGCGTGCCAGCACGGGCCGCGCGTGCTCGCCCAGCAGATCGATGCGGCCGAGGATCCAGCCGACCGCGATCGCCACGCCCACCACGACGAACCCGGTGAGCGACTCCAGCACGCTCCGAGCCTAGAGAAATCGTTCTCCGGTTCCGAATCGCGCGTCACGCTCTGCCAGACTGGCACGCGCCGCACGAAGGGAACGACGGATGCCTGAACCCCGCGACCGAGCCACGCGCAAGGCCGACCTGCTCACCGCCCTCACCGCGCCCGCCGCGGACGTCTGGGTCGCGACCGCGTCCGCGGATGCGACGCCGTACCTGGTGCCGCTGTCGCTCGCGTGGATCGACGATCGCGCGGTGATCGCGCTGGACGGCGCTTCGCCGACCGCGCGGAACCTCGAGGCGTCCCGCATCGCGCGTATGGCGGTCGGTCCGACGCGGGATGTCGCGCTCATCGATGCCGTGCTCGAGCGGTCCGCCGCCGTCGACGACGAAGCGGCACTCGGCGAAGCGTACGCCGCACAGGCGGACTGGGACCCGCGGGGCCTCGCGGGGTATGTGTTCCTGGTGCTGCGTCCGACCAGGATCCAGGCTTGGCGCGAGTCGAACGAACTCTCCGGGCGCCTGCTGATGCGCAACGGCGAGTGGCTCGTCTGAGCACTGAAGCTCGACCGTTCCCTCAGACGGGACTGAGCACGCGTCAGGTGCGTGTCGCCGCTCTGGCGTCGGCTGCGGCGAGCGACTCGCGCATGGCACGCCGCTCGGATTCGCCCCACGGTCCGGATGCCGCGAGCGGGATCTCCGTCATGAAACGCCGTTCGGACTCGGGGATGAGGGCCACGAGGTGGTCGGGATCGGTCGTCGCCGTCCCGTAGAGGCTCGGGCCGTCTGCGTAGAACGGATCGATGGCGATGAGCCGCCCATCCGCCGATCGCATGACGTTCTGCGGATTCAGGTCGAGCGGGCCGCACCAGGGAAGGTCTCGCGCGGCCTGCCGGTGGATGCGGTGGATCACCGCGAGCAGACCTGCGACGTCATCGGCCCCCGAGACGAGCCGTTCCTGGAACGCGGCCGCAACGTGTTCGGGCACCGGCCACAGTCGTTCGAGCACCTGGAGATCGCCGCCGCCCGCGAGGCGCCGGTGCTCACGCAATCTCGGCACTCGGCGGGTGTGCGCTGCGCTGCGGTACAACCCCGCGCTATACGGGCCGACAGGATCGAACGGACTGATTCGTGCGACCCAATCGCCGTCTGGAGCCATCAGTGCGATCGCCCAGTCGCCTGCGCCGATCCACGTCCAGCCAGCGTCGCGCAGGACGGCCTCGGCGACTCGGTGGTCGGCATCGGTTGCGATCGCGGCGAGCGCCGCCGTCGTTTCGTCGGTCTTCATCAGGACTGGGAAGTTCTTCGGCTCGATGGTGCGGTCGTCGGCGCCACCCATCTTCGCAGGCGCACCCGCCGGCGTGTGCGGCGCGGGCGGGGCCGCGAAGCACCTCGTGGGCGGCAATCGCGCTAGCGCTGATAATGCACATTATGTCAACTACGAATCGTATCACCTGTTTGCGACGGGTTTCCATCGCCTCCCCTGAGCGCGTGCGGTGACCGGATCTTCGGTGCAAACGGCGCGTCGCTCCTGGAGGCGGTGCGCCGGGCAGCCACCGCGTCGGGCCCTCGCGAGCAGAGCCGCGCAGTTCGTTGGGTATGGTGAGAGTCATGTCGAGCCCTGAGGCATCCACTTTGGGGGCTTTCGGTCACACCGTCAGCCCCCGGAACCGCTGAGTTCCGAACCCCAGACCTCCTGCTGTCGTACGCGGGAGCTTCGGCGGGCGCCGTCGGGCGCTGACCGTGGTGACGAGACGTTCTCCATTCGTTCTCTCTCGCCTCGGAGTCTTCGATGCCTTTTGCTCTCTATCTGCTCGCCCTGGCGGTTTTCGCCATGGGCACCTCTGAATTCATGCTCGCCGGGCTGGTGGAGGACATCGCCGCCAGCTGCGACATCTCGGTGGGAACCGCAGGCCTGCTGACGTCAGCTTTCGCCATCGGGATGGTCATCGGCGCGCCCACCATGGCGGCGTTCACCCGGCGGTTGCCGGCGCGGGCCACGCTACTCGGCTGTGTTGTGCTGTTCGCCGTGGCGCACGTGATCGGTGCGCTCACCATGGAGTTCACGGTGCTCTTCGGGACGCGGTTGGTCGCGGCCCTCGCCAACGCTGGCTTTTTGGCTGTCGCGCTCAGCACCGCGACCAAGCTTGTGGCCGCAAACCAGAAGGGTCGCGCCGTCGCGGTTCTGTTGTCCGGCACCACGGTAGCCACCGTTGCCGGCGTCCCGGCCGGTGCCCTCCTCGGCTCCGCGCTCGGTTGGCAGTCGACGTTCTGGGCCATCGCGCTCCTGTGCATCCCTGCAGCTGTGGGGATCGCCAGAGGCATTCCGGCCCGTCCTCCCGCAGGACGCGCTTCGATCGACGCCGTCGCCCGGTCGTCGTTGATAACCGAGCTCGCCGAGCTCGCCTCGCCCCGTCTCATTGTGGCGATGATCCTGGCGGCGCTGATCAACACCGGCACGTTCGCGACCCTCACCTTCCTCGCACCGATCGTGACGGACGTTGCTGGCCTGAGCGAATGGTGGGTCGCGCCTGCACTGGTGCTCTTCGGTTTCGGGTCTTTCATCGGTGTCACCGTTGCGGGACGGCTGTCCGACCACAGACCTGGGCTCGTCATCACCGTGGGCGGAATCATGCTCCTGCTGGGTTGGATTGCGATGGCTGCGTTCGCCACCCAGCCGGTCGTGCTGCTGAGCCTCGTCCTGGTGCAAGGCATTCTGGGCTTCGCGGTCGGGAGCACCTTGATATCGCGCGTGCTCTACGCCGCGACTGGCGCGCCGACCATGGGTGGCTCGTACGCCACGGCAGCCCTGAACATCGGAGCGGCGATAGGACCGGCCATCGCAGCGGCAACGCTGACCACAAGGCTCGGTGACCTCGGACCCGTCTGGGTCGCCGTCTCAGCCACCGCAGTCGCCCTGGCGCTGGCGCTGTTCCTGCTCCCTGTCGTGGCGCCCGCGAAGGCACACGCCCTCTCGTGACTCACGCGAGTGCTGCGCTGATCGCCACTCGAAGTGACTTCACGACGAATCCTCAACAAGCGAGAACGGTTCTGACTGCCCCGGGACGCGGTGGTCGAACCCGGCTGATCTGTTCATCCTGGACGTACACCAGCGCCCCGGACGCGACGACGCCTGTCACGTCATTCGCGCCCGGGACGCGCAGTTCCTGGAGTGGAACAGCTGGTGAGATCAGGCGGCGTCCCGCTGCTCGACCCAGGCCAGGATCGCCTGGGTCGTCTCCCCCGGCATCTCCTCCTGGATCCAGTGACCGCAGTCGAGACTGATGACTTCGGCGTTGGGCACGAACTCGGTCAGGTTCTCGGACTTCTGGATGGCATCGCGGTCGCCGTAGATCATGAGCGTGGGCTGCCGGATGATCGGGTCCACGCCCGCCAGCAGATGCCAGTTGCGGTCGAGGTTCCGGTACCAGTTGATGCTGCTCGTGAAGCCTGACGTCTCGAATGCTGAGACGAAGACCGCCAGCTCGTCGTCGCTCATCAGCGGCTCGCCCAGTGGAGTCTCCGCGAGGGCGAGGTCGATCATCGCCATTCCCGGCTCCGGCGCTCGAGGCGGCTCGTTCTTCCGGTACAGGTTGCGCAGAAACCGGTGCGTGTTCTCGTCCAGCACGGCGTCCGCGACACCCGGCTGCCGGTTGAAGTGGACGAAGTAGTAGTCGGCGCCGAGGATCGCTTCCAGAAGCTCGACCCAGGGCGTGTCACCGCGCTCCTGGTACGGCAGGCTCAGATTGATCACGTTCCTGACGCGGGCCGGATGCAGCAGAGTCAGTCCCCAGACGACCATCGCTCCCCAATCGTGACCGACGAATGTGGCGTCTTCGTAGCCGTAATGATCGAGGAGTGCGACGAGATCGCCCGACAGGTGCTCGATGTCATATTCCGTGACAGCGGCTGGACGGGAAGACCTGCCGTAGCCGCGCTGGTTGGGGACGATGACGTGGTACCCCGCGGCGGCCAGGGCGGGCATCTGATGGCGCCACGAGAACGCATGCTCCGGCCAGCCGTGACAGAGCACGATCGGATTCCCGGCGTTCTCTCTGCCTGCCTCGAAGACCTCGAGTTCGACGCCGTTGACGGCGATGATCGTGGGTTCGGGAAATTCGGTTGAACTGATCACTGCTTCTGCTCCTCACCATTCGGTGCTTGCCGACACTGGGGCGAATCCCCGATCGGGCGGTGTCACCGTAGGGCTCATTTCGGACAGGATCGGTCCTAAACAGATGCCATGCTGGGCGAATGCGAGAAGATCCCACGGGCAGAGCGCTGCAGCTGCTCTCGCTTCTCCAGACCCATCGGCTGTGGCGTGCCGGCGAACTCGCGGAACGGCTCGAGGTCACGGAGCGAACGGTGCGCCGCGATGTCGATCGGCTGCGGGAGCTCGGCTATCCGGTCGACGCCACGACGGGCAAGTACGGGGGTTATCGTCTTGCGGCGGGCGCGCACCTGCCTCCCCTGCTCCTGGATGACGAAGAGGCCGTCGCGGTGTCTGTCGGTCTCCGCTACGCCGCCGAAGCCGCCATCGAGGGCATGGACGAGACGTCACTGCGAGCCTTGACGAAGATCGAGCAGCTGCTCCCCCATCGACTGCGCCGACGGGTCTCGGCGCTGCATTCGAGCGTCAGTTCGCTGCGACGGGAAGTCGACGATGACGTCGTCGACGCCGAAGCGCTCAGCGTGCTGGCAGCGGCGTGTCGCGACGGGGAGCACGTGCGCTTCGACTATCGGCGGCGCGACGGCGAAGACAGCAGACGCCTCGCCCAGCCGCACCAGCTCGTCACGGTCGGCCGGCGCTGGTATCTCGTGGCCTGGGACGAGCATCGCCGCGACTGGCGGACGTTCCGAGTGGACCGGATCGCGCGGCCCCAGCCGGTGGGCGGTCAGTTCACGCCGCGCGAGATCCCCGGCGGCGACGCGGCAGCCTTCGTCGCCGACTCGATCGAGCCGACGCCCCGCAGCGAGGCGACACTCGCCATCCGCGCCACCTCGACCGAACTCGCAGGCGTGCTCCGCTGGATCGACCACACGCCGATCGAGGAGACCGAGGATTCCTGTCTCGTCCGGATCCGAAGTGAGGATCTCGGCCGCCTCGCCATGGCCGTCGCCCGCATCGCCCTCACCGCACCGGTGCACGTCATCGAGCCGGTCGAGCTCGCACACGCCATCGAGCAGCTCGCCAGCCACCTCGCCGACTCGCCACCGTGACGATCCCCCGCGGACCCGATTGAATCGGACCGGAGAGATCGGGTGCGCTCCTCTCCGGGCAGACAGGGTGGAACGCGAAGGGAGAACCGTGATCGCTGAGCTCAACCGCCTCGTCGAGTATGTCGAGGCGAACCTGGACGATGAGATCGACATCGACCGATTCGTCCGCGGGCTCGGCACCACCGAGTACCACCTGCGGCGGATGTTCTCGTCGCTGGCGGGCATGCCGCTGTCGGAGTATGTCCGGCGCCGGCGGATGACCGTGGCCGCCGCCGAGGTGATCGACGGCGACGACGATCTGCTCGGAATCGCGGTACGTCACGGATACGGCTCCACTGAGGCCTTCGGTCGGGCGTTCCGCGCCGTTCACGGGGTGAGTCCTGCCGACGTGCGCCGCGATGGCGGTCCCCTTCGCACACAACCGCAGCTCAGGTTCCGCCTGACCGTAGAAGGGAGCTCCCCCATGGATGCCCGAATCCTCGACCGACCCGCGTTCCGACTCATCGGGCACGCCGCCCGCGTGCCGCTGATCTTCGAAGGCGTCAACCCGCACATCCAGGCTCATATCGCCTCACTCGCACCCGAGGAGCACGGTCGCCTCAAGGCGCTCAGCTCGACGGAGCCCCGAGGCCTGCTTCAGGTGAGCGCCGATGTCGACCCCGACTACGCCGAAGGCAGCGAGCTGACGTACCTTCACGGGGTGGCGGTCGATGCGCACACGGACGTCCCCGACGACCTCGACGCCATCGACGTCGCGGCCGGTGCATGGGCCGTGTTCCGCACGTCCGGACCCCACCCCGCAGCGCTGCAGTCGACGTGGGCGGCGACCGCGACGGACTGGTTCCCGTCGAACCCGTGGCGCCTGCGCCCCGGCCCGTCGATCGTCGCGGTGCTCGAACGCGCCGACGACTTCAGCACCGCCACGTGCGAGCTGTGGCTGCCCGTGGAGCGCGACTGAACGGGCGCGTGCGCTCCCCCGCGGCCCGCGGAGGAGCGCACGCGTCTGGCAGACTTCCGGAATGCCTCACCCTGATGCCCTCCCCCGACTGTGGCCGGCGGCATCCGTCTGCGTGCGTGCCGGCGATCTCGAACTGCGATGGATCGACGACCGGCTGCTGGTCGAGCTCGCCGACCTCGCATCGCGTGGAGTCCACGCGCCCGACACGATGCCGTTCGAGCATCCGTGGACGCGCGGCACGCCGGAGGAGGTCGCTCGAAGCGTCCTCACGTATCAGTGGGCGCTGCGCGGGCGCCTATCTCCCTCGAAGTGGGCGCTCGAACTGGCCGTCGTCCACGAGGGCGCCGTCGTGGGCGTGCAGGGTCTCACGGCAGACGACTGGTCCGTGCTGCGGACAGTCAAGACGGGATCGTGGCTCGGCCTCGCGCATCAGGGCCGCGGCATCGGCACGCGCATGCGCGTTCTCGCGCTGCACCTCGCCTTCCAAGGCCTCGGGGCGTTCGAGGCCCACTCCGGCGCGTTCGTCGACAACGGCGCCTCGAATGCGGTGTCGCGGCGCGTCGGCTACGAACATGACGGCGCGTTCCGCGTCGCGCGCGAAGGCGCTGCGGTCTGGCACAACCGCTACGTGATGACGCGCGAGCGCTGGGACTCCCTGCGCGCTCTGCACCGAGACCTGCTCGGTGCACCCGTCGACCTCACCGGCGTCGAAGGTCTTCGACGCATGATCGAGGCGCCCGCGGAGTGATCCGCCCCTCCCCTACACGAGGAAGCAGAAGACGCCCGTCGCGACGCAGAGCAGCAGCATCCCGGTCGCGTTGAGGAAGAGATTGCGACCGAAATCCCTCGCCCGCACGTGCATCGAGATCGCGACGACGAAGTAGGCGATGAGGCACAGGGTGGTGAGCGCTGCGAGCCCCGGGATCCAGATCCCGGCGACCAGTCCCCCGGTGGCGGCGAACTTGATGGGCGGCATCATCCACCACAGGCGGCGAGGCCAGTGAACATCCTCGAAGCACTGCGCGATGAATCGCACCGGCCGCAGGCACAGCAGGCCGTCGACGAACGAGACGACAGCGAGCACGACCACCGGCCAGATCGGGTCGGGCAGGAGTGTCATGCTCCAGACCGTACCATACGGTCTGGTATGGTGACTCCATGTCGAAGCAGCGCTGGATCGACGAGGGCATGAAGGTTCTCGCGGAAGACGGCATCGCGGCGGTCCGCATCGACCGGATCGCAGCCGGCGTCGGGCTCAGCAAGGGTTCGTTCTTCCACCACTTCGCGAACGCGGCCGTCTTCCGCTCCGCGATCCTCGAGGAGTGGAAGACGCGCGCCACCGACCAGTTGCGAGACGTCCCCTCTGCGGAGGACCTCGTCGAGCTCGCCGGCCGCGTCGACGACCTGCTCGACGTCAGGCTCGACGCCGCGGTGAGGGCGTGGGCATCTCACGACTCACAAGCCGCCGCCGCTGTCCAAGACGTCGATGGTGTTCGGCTCCGCGCCCTCGAGGGCGCGTGGCGCGGCATCGTGGCCGATCCGGAGCGCGCACGGACCGCCGCCCTCCTTCCGCATCTGGTCGTCATCGGGGCGACCGTTGCGCGGCCGACCATCGACGAACACCGACTTCGCGAGGTGTTCCGCCTGCTCGCCGAGCTCATCCCGGCAGCCGCGGCCTCGATGTCGGATTGACCACAGAGATCGGGGGTGGGCGATCATCGCCCACCCCCGTTTCGTTGCAGGCTCAGAGGCCGGCGGCGTCGTCCGTCGTGCTGGTCGTGTGACGGGTCAAGCGCTCACCCGCGGCGGGGTCGACGGCCGAGCGGCTGACGGTCTCCGACCGGCGACGGCGCATCAGCAGCACGATCCCGACCAGGAAGATGACGATACCCGCGCCCATCAGGATGTAGCCGACCATGTCGAGGTTGATCCACCCCACCTCGACGTTCAGTGCGAACGTGAGAACGGCTCCGATGGCGAACAGCACGATTCCTGCGCCGATGCTCATGCGATGCTCCTTTCCGGGGCACGGCGATAAGCCCTCCCCTCTCGCGGGACGCGTTCGTCCCGCATTCACGTTCTCGTATCGGCCGCTGTCGCGTCAGGGGGTTGACAGACGACGTGTGCGTCGCCCTTAGGACATCCGCCGCTGACTACTGTGGAATGGTGCCGAGCCCGACCCGACTGCCCGCTGCGGGGCCGGGGCTGCGGGCGTGGCTCATCTGGACGGTGGCGGTCTCGGGGTACGTCCTCGCCGTCATGAACCGGTCGTCGCTGAGCGCGGTCGGCGTCGACGCCGCGGAGCGCTTCGGGGCCGATGCGGCGACCCTGTCGATGTTCGCGGTCGTCCAGCTCGCGGTGTACGGCGGCATGCAGATCCCCGTCGGCGTGCTGCTCGATCGCTACGGATCACGGCCCATCATGACGATCGGGATGCTGCTGATGGCGGTCGGCCAGCTCACCATGGCCCTCTCCCCCAGCGTCGGCGTCGCGATCCTCGCGCGCATGCTGCTGGGCGCGGGCGACGCGGCGATCTTCCCCGGCGTGCTGCGGCTCATCGCCACGTGGTTCCCGGCGCAGCGCGGCCCGCTCATGGTGCAGTTCACCGGGATCGTCGGGCAGACCGGCCAACTCCTCGCGCTCATGCCGCTCGCCGCTCTGCTCCACGCGACCACGTGGACCATCGCATTCGGCAGCATCGCCGGCCTCGGCGTGCTGTTCGCGATCCTGGTGTTCCTGATCGTCCGCAACCACCCGCCGGACCGCGATGAAGACGTGTCGGTCGACACCGACACCGGTGCCATCCGGGTCGTCACCTCATCCGTCGACACGGGTGTCGGGATCCGTGCGGCATGGGCCCACCCCGGCACGCGACTGGCGTTCTGGTCGCACTTCACGACGCCGTTCGCGGGCACCGCGTTCGTGCTGCTGTGGGGCATGCCGTTCCTCACGGCCGGCGAGGGGCGTACGGTCGCCGAGGCGGCGTCGATCATGTCGGTGTACGTCGTGGTCGGCATGGCGCTCGGCCCGGTCGTGGGTGAGCTGTCACGCCGCATCCCCCACCGACGCTCCCGTGCGCTCGTGCTGCCGACGGTCGCAATCCAGGCCATCGCGTGGCTCGCGGTGATCGTGTATCCCGGCGCCGCGCCGCTGTGGCTGCTGTTCGTGCTGGCGATCGCTCTCGCCACCGGAGGTCCCGCGTCCATGGTCGCGTTCGACCACGCGCGAACGCACAATCCCTCGCACCGGCTCAGCACCGCGACCGGCGTGACGAACGCGGGCGGATTCCTCGCCGCCCTCATCGCGATCCTCCTGATCGGCCTCGCGCTCGATGCGCAGGGCGCGGGTACGCCGGAGACGTACACCCTCGAGGCGTTCCGGATGGCCTTCCTCGTGCAGGTGCCGCTGTGGCTGCTGGGCGGTGCGTTCATCGTCATCGAGCGCAAGCGCACCCGCATCCGGCTGGGCATGGATCCGCCGCGCACGCCCCGGCGTCCGCGGCGATGACGCCGGGGCGTGTCGGACCGCTTCGGTACCGTGGCGGACATGTCTCGTGTGATCTTCTACACCGCCACCACTCTCAATGGCTTTCTCGCCGATGACCACGACTCCCTCGACTGGCTCTTCGCGGCGCCTGGCGGTGAGGGCGGCGACGACGACTTCCAGGCGTTCCTCGCCGGCATCGGCGTGCTCGTCCAGGGCTCGTCGACGTATCGCTGGGTCGTCGAGCACGAGGATCTCGTGGCCCATCCCGAGAAGTGGCCCGGGTACTACGGCGACCGGCCGACCTGGGTCTTCTCGACCCGTGAGCAGCCGCGCGTACCGGGGGTCGACATCCGGTTCGCCTCGGGCGACGTCCGCGACGCCTGGCCCGAGATCGAGCAGGCCGCGGGCGACCGCGACGTGTGGGTCGTCGGCGGCGGGGATCTCGCGGGACAGTTCGCCGATGCCGGGCTCCTCGACGAGATCCGCGTCTCGATCGCTCCGGCGACCCTGCCGTCGGGCAAGCCGCTCCTCCCCCGTAGGCTGGGTGCCGATCGGCTCGAACTGGTCGGTGCGCGTCAGGCGGGAGCGTTCGCCGAACTGACGTACGCGGTCAAGGCCGGGCGGCAGTAGCGGCAGGAATGCGGGGACTCACTCGGCCGACGGGGGGAACTCGGTCCACGTCGCGAACTTCGGCTCGCGGCCGTCTCCCGATGACGTCCCGGTGAGGCGGCGGCGCACCCACGGCCCGACGTGCTCGCGGTAGTACGCCGCACCCCGCGTGGTGCCGCGCTCCGGCAGCGGCGGGAGCGACCACCATTCCGTGGGCGGCTCCATCCCGAGTGCGGTGAGCACCCGCGCGGCGACGCGGTGGTGGCCGCGCGCGTTCATATGAAGCCGGTCCTCCGACCAGTACGGCGGCGTCGCGAGCTCGCGATCGAACCAGTTGAGCGCACGCACGACGTCCGGGCGGTCCGCGAAGTGGGCCTCGACGGCACGCGACAGCAGGTCGCCGCGGCGCTGGATGAGCCGGCTGAGAGGCAACTGCGCCGACGGATTCGCGCCAGACAGCAGGATCAGCTGCACGCCCTCCTCATCGCAGCGCCGCAGCACCGTCTGGAACGCCTCGACCACGCGTGACACGCTCGTGCGCGGTCGCAGCATGTCGTTGCCCCCGCCGTTGAACGACAGGTGGGTCGGGTTCAGCGCGAGCGCCGGCTCGAGCTGCTGCTCGACGATCGGCCACACCAGCTTTCCGCGGATCGCGAGGTTCGCATACTCGATCGGCTCGCCGGACGCATCGGCCCATCCTTGCGCCACCAGATCGGCCCAGCCGCGCACGTGCCCGTCGGGAAGCTCGTCGCCGACGCCCTCTGTGAACGAGTCGCCGATGGCGACGTAACGAACGGATGCCACGACTCGAGCCTATTGCGATGGTGCTGCCGCGCGCGCCGCGGCCACGACCGGTCCGTCAGCGGTCGTCGAGCGCGCGACCGCGGCGGTCGGCGAGTCCCCACGCGGCGGCCGCCGCGACCGCGAAGAACACCGCGAACACGATGAAGAGCACGGGCGCGCCACCCGCCACGAGCAGCGGCGGCACGGCGAGCGGCGCGACGATCGATGCGATTCGGCCGACGCCGGCCGCCCACCCCGAGCCGGTCGCGCGCAGCGAGGTCGGGTACATCTCGGGTGTCACCGCGTAGAGCGCGCCCCACGCCCCGAGGTTGAAGAACGACAGCGCCATCCCCGCCCCGATGATCATGCCGACGCTGCCCGCCGTGCCGAACACGATCGCGGACGCCGCTGAGCCGATCAGGAACACCGACAGCGTCAGGCGCCGGCCCCATACCTCGATCAGCCACGCCGCGACCGCATAGCCGGGGAGCTGAGCGAGCGTGATGATGAGCGTGAACCCGAACGAGCGGACGAGGTCGTAGCCCTGCTCGACGAGGATCGACGGGATCCAGATGAACGCTCCGTAGTACGAGAAGTTCACGCAGAACCACACCAGCCACAGGCTCGCCGTCCGCACGCGGAACTCGGCAGCCCACAGCGCCGCGACGCGCGCCCGGAGCGTCGGCGCGATTTCGGGCGGAGTCTCGGGCCGCACAGGGGCTGCGGTGGCGGGCCTGCCTGCCGCGCTCTCGAACTCGCGCACCACGGCCTCGGCGTCGGCGAATCGACCGCGACGCTCGAGCCAGCGCGCGGACTCGGGCAGACCCCAGCGCACGATCAGCGCATAGACGGCGGGGATCGCACCGAGGAGGAACGCCCAGCGCCACCCGTCCGCAGACGTCGGGATCACGAGGTAGCCGATGAGGGCCGCCGCGGTCCAGCCGACGGCCCAGAAGGCCTCGAGGATCACGATGAGGCGTCCGCGCATGCGAGCGGGCGCGAATTCGCTGACATACGTGCTGGCGACCGGGAGCTCGGCGCCGAGCCCCAGACCGACGAAGAACCGGAGGATCAGCAGTGCGACCAGCCCGCCGACGAGAGCGCTCGCGCCTGTGGCGACGCCGTACACCAGGAGCGTCAGCGCGAAGACCTGGCGTCGCCCGAACCGATCCGCCAGCAGTCCGCCGACGCTCGCGCCGATCGCCATCCCGACGAAGCCGATCGACGCGATCCACGCGGTCTCGTGGCGCTGCAGGTCCCACTGCGCAGCGAGGGCGGCGATGATGAACGAGATGAGGCCCACATCCATCGCGTCCAGGGCCCAGCCGATGCCCGAGCCGGTGAGCACGCGCAGGTGCCGACGGGTGAAGGGCAGATCGTCCAGGCGTGCCGAGAGTGTTCCTGTCGCGGTGGTGTCGGCATCCGTCATAGCGTCATCGTACGGATGCGGTGACATCGGAGGGCGCTACGCGAGCATGTCGCGCACGAGCGGGGCGACGCGGGTGCCGTAGAGCTCGATGGAGCGCATCATCTTCTCGTGCGAGAGCGTCCCGGTCGAGAACTTCATGTCGAACCGCGCGGCCCCGAGGGTGCGCACCGTGTCGGCGATCTTGCGTGCCACCGTTTCGGGCGAGCCGATGTACAGAGCGCCCTCCGGGCCGACGTCGTGCTGGAAGCGCAGGCGGTTGTAGGGCGGCCAGCCGCGCTCCTTGCCGATCGTGTTGTTCATGGACTCGAAGCCCTCGTACGCCTCATCCCATGCTTGCTGATCGGTGTCGGCGATGTGCCCCGGTGAGTGGACACCGATCGGCAGCTGCGCATGCTCGAACGTGTCGAGCGAGCGGCGATAGAGGTCGGCGAACGGGCGGAATCGCGCCGCCGGACCGCCGATGATCGCGAGCATGAGACCGTAGCCGTAGCGTGCGGCGCGGACGACGGACTCGGGCGTGCCGCCGACGCCCACCCACGCGCGCAGACCGTGCTCGGTCTTGGGGTACACATCCGCGCCGGTCAGCGCAGGGCGCATCGTGCCCTGCCAGGTGACCGGCTTCTCGGTGAGCAGGTGTGAGAACAGGTCGAGCTTCTCGTCGAAGAGTGCCTCATAGTCGCTCAGGTCGTAGCCGAAGAGCGGGAAGGACTCGATGAACGAGCCGCGGCCGAGGATCACCTCGGCCCGCCCGTTCGAGACGGCGTCGAGCGTCGCGAACCGCTCGTACACGCGCACCGGATCGTCGCTCGAGAGGACTGTGACGGCGGTGCCCAGGTGGATGCGCTCGGTGCGGGCCGCCGCGGCTGCCAGGACGATCTCGGGGCTCGACACTGCGAACTCCGGTCGATGGTGCTCCCCCACGCCGAAGAACGACAGCCCCACCGAATCGGCGAGCACCGCCTGCTCCACCGTGTTGCGGATGGTCTGCGCATGACTGAGCAGCGCGCCGGCGGCGTCGCGCGTGACGTCTCCGAACGTGTCCAGCCCTAGTTCGATGCCCTGCGGATCGGTGGCGAGATCGGTCATGTGGGGATCCTTTCCATGCGCATGCATAAACTCGAGCAAGGCGGCGGGCATTCCCGAGACAACCGGGTGACGCGAGCGTAGCGTGGGGCCATGGCACTCTTCAGCGATCGTGCCGCCGCCGGCAGGGAGCTCGCGGAGTCGCTGACCGGCTGGCGGGGAACGGATGCCGTGATCCTCGGCATCCCCCGAGGAGGCGTCGTGACGGCCGCGACCGTCGCCGACGTCCTCGAGCTGCCGCTGGACGTCGTCATCGTGCGCAAGCTCGGCGCCGCCGGCCACGAGGAGTTCGCGGTGGGCGCCATCGCCGAGGGCGTGAGAGTCGTCGAGCCGAGCGCCGTCCGATGGGCAGGGATGTCGTCGCGCGACGTCGAAGAGGTGGAGGCGGCCGAAAGGGATGAGCTCGCACGCCGCTCGGAGGCCTTCGGCTCGGGGACAATCGACGTGGCAGGACGCCCGGTGATCGTCGTGGACGACGGGATCGCGACGGGATCCAGCGCCGTCGCCGCATGCCGCGCGCTGCGCGCGCGTGGCCCGGCGCGCATCGTGCTGGCCGTGCCGGTGGCGCCCGCGCGGTGGAGCCCACCCGGCGACGCGATCGACGAGCTCGTCTGCCCGCACCGCGAGCGCGACTTCTGGGCCGTCGGGCAGTACTACGACCACTTCGCGCAGACCACCGACGAAGAGGTGGTGCGGTTGCTGCGCGCTTCGACAGGCTCAGCGACCGAATCCGGTCCCTGAGCCTGTCGAAGCGTGTTCTGGATCGCCGGCGGCGATCAGCGCGACAGCGCGGCGCGCAGCGTGTCGAGGCCGACTCCGCCGATGTCGAGCGCGCGCTTGTGGAAGCGCTTGATGTCGAACGCATCGCCCTCGCGCTCGGCCATCTCGTCGCGCAGCTGCTCCCAGATGCGCTGACCGACCTTGTACGACGGCGCCTGTCCCGGCCACCCGAGGTAGCGGTTGACCTCGAACTTCACGAACTCGTCCGACATGTTGACGTTGTGGCGCATGAACTCGAGTGCGAAGTCGGCGTCCCACGTGCCGTGGCCGTCAGGGCGCGGCTTCTCGAGGTGCACGCCGATGTCGAGCACGACGCGCGCGGCGCGCATGCGCTGGCCGTCGAGCATGCCGAGGCGGTCGGCGGGATCGGCCAGGTAGCCCAGCTGCTCCATGAGCCGTTCGGCGTACAGGGCCCAGCCCTCGGCGTGGCCGGACGTGCCGCCGAGCAGCCGGCGGTACGAGTTCAGCTGCGCTCGGTTGTACACGGCCTGCGCGATCTGCAGGTGATGGCCCGGAACGCCCTCGTGGTACACCGTGGTGAGCTCGCGCCACGTGTCGAACTCATCGACGCCCTCGGGAACCGACCACCACATGCGGCCCGGACGCGAGAAGTCGTCGGTGGGACCGGTGTAGTAGATCCCGCCTTCCCGGGTCGGCGCGATCATGCATTCGAGGCGGCGGATCGGCTCCGGGATGTCGAAGTGCGAACGGCCCAGCTCCTCGACCGCTCGATCGCTGGTCTCCTGCATCCACTTCTGCAGCGCGTCGGTGCCGTGGAGCTTGCGCGCGGGATCCTGCTCGAGGAACGCGACGGCCTCCTCGACCGAGGCGCCCGCCTTGATCTCGTGCGCGATCGACTCCTGCTCGGCGACCATGCGCGCGAGCTCCTCGAGCCCCCACTCATAGGTCTCGTCGAGGTCGATCGTCGCGCCCAGGAACCGGCGAGAATGCAGCGCGTACAGCTCGCGACCGACGGCGTCCTTCTCTGTGGCTGCGGGAGCGAGCTCGTTGGAGAGGAACAGAGCGAGCTGGTCATAGGCGACACGGGCGGCGTTCGCGTTGTCGGCGAGCTCGCGCGCGAGGGATGCCGGCAGCTGACCCTCGCCGGGCGCGGCCTCGGCCGCGAACGTGGCGAAGAACCCGCTGTCCTCGGTGTACCGGGCGATCTGGGTGACGACCTCGACGACCTGCCGGCGGGCGGGGACGACTCCCTGGGCGATGCCCTCGCGGAGCGTCTCGACGTACCCGTCGATCGCTCCCGGCACGGCCTTCAGGCGCGTCGCGATCACGGACCAGTCATCGGGCGTGTCGGTCGGCATGAGGTCGAACGCGGAACGGATGTCCTGTGCGTGGGACGCGATGACGTTCAGGTCGCGCAGATGCCACTTCGCATCGTGCAGCTCGATGCCGAGCTCGATCTCGCGCGCGAGATCGTCCTGGGTCACGGTATCGATGTCATCGACCGGCGTGGCGGCTGCGAGCGCCGCGAGCGCCTTGCGCCCTTCGGTGATCAGCTGCTCCTGCCCGGCGGGGCTGTAGTCGCCGAACCGGTCGTTGTACTCGGTGCGGCCGATGTAGGTCGCGAGCGTCGGCTCGAGCTCGGCCAGCGTGTCCACCCATGCATCTGCGATCTTGTCGATCTGCGTGGGCGTGCGGGTTTCGTCAGTCATGGGTTCGAGCCTAGGGATGACACGCGGTGTCGACAAACGGGCTCCCGGGTGCCGCCGGGATCAGTGCCCGGCCGCGTTCCAGTCGGCTCCTCGGCCGATCTGCACGTCGAGCGGCACCGAGAGCTTCGCCGCGTCCCCCATTCGGGAATGCACGATGCGCTCCGCAGTGTCCCACTCCCCCGGAGCGACCTCGATCACGAGCTCGTCGTGGATCTGGAGCAGCACGCGCGATCGCAGCCCCTGCGCGGCGAACTCGTCGTGGATGTGGAACAGCGCGATCTTCATGATGTCGGCCGCGCTGCCCTGGATCGGTGCATTGAGGGCCGCGCGCTCGGCGTTCTCCCGCAGCACGCGGTTGGGGCTCGCGAGGTCGGGGAACGGTCGGCGCCGGCCGAAGATCGTCTCGGTGTATCCGTCGATCCTGGCCTGCTCGACCGACGAGCGCAGATAGTCGCGCACCGCGCCGAATCGGGCGAAGTACTCCATCATGAGCTGCTTCGCCTCGGCCTGCTCGATGCGCAGCTGCTTCGAGAGGCCGAAGGCCGACAGCCCGTACACCAGCCCGTACGACATGGCCTTCACCTTGGTGCGCATGGCCGGCGTCACATCGGCCGGGTCGACCGCGAACACTCGGGCGCCGACGAAGCGGTGCAGGTCTTCCCCCGAATTGAACGCCTCGATGAGGCCCGGGTCCTCCGACAGATGCGCCATGATGCGCATCTCGATCTGCGAGTAGTCGGCCGTCAGCAGGGTCTCGTAGCCTTCGCCGACGACGAACGCCGAGCGGATGCGGCGGCTCTCCTCCGTGCGGATGGGGATGTTCTGCAGGTTCGGGTCGGTGCTCGACAGGCGCCCGGTCTGACTGCCGGTCTGCACATAGGTCGTGTGGATCCGACCGTCCGCGCCGATCGCCTTGTCTCCCCCGATGGCGCTGTCCAGCGACTCGATGATCTGCCGCAGCTTCGTCGCCTCGCGGTGCTGCAGCAGGAGGTCGAGGAACGGGTGCGGGTTGGTCTCCTGGAGGTCCGCGAGGACCGCGGCATCCGTGGAGTAGCCGGTCTTCGTCTTGCGGGTCTTGGGCAGCTGCAGCTCGTCGAAGAGCACCTCCTGCAGCTGCTTGGGCGAGCCGAGGTTCACCTCGCGTCCGATGGCGGCGTACGCCGCCTCGGCCAGCGCGTCGGCGCGTGCGCCGAGCTCTGCCGAGAACTCGGCCAGGGTGTCGTGCGACACCGCGACGCCGGCGAGTTCCATGTCGGCGAGGGCCACGAGCGTCGGCAGCTCGATGTCGGTGAGGACCGACGCGACGCTTGCCGGGAGCTCGGCACGGACCGCCTCGGCGACGCGCATCGTGAACCACGACAGCTGTCCGGGCGTCGCCCCCTCGGTCTCGGGGACGAGTTGTGTGGGATCCGCCTCCGGCAGCTTCTCGTCGAGGTAGCGGTCGACGAGATGCGCGAGGGTCTTGTCGGGGAAGCTCGGGCGAAGGAGCCACCCTGCGACGATGACGTCGAACGCGAGCCCGCCCACGGCGAGCCCGGCGCGCCGGAGCGCCTTGACCTGGGGCTTGGCGTCACTGAAGACCTTGGGGGCGTCCGACGCCAGCCACGGCGTCAGCGCCTCCGCCACCTCGGGCGTCCAGGTGGCCTCGGCTGCGGCGTCCGTCGTCGCGAAGCCGATGCGCTGCGGCAGCCCGCCGGTCACCTCGACGGTCACGCCGATGTCGCCCTGCTTCGCGTCGAGCCATTCGCGCAGACCGCCCGCCTCGAGCTCGGCCGATGCCGGCATCGGGACCGCAGCCGCGGACGTGACCGCCGCCATCTGCTGTTCGATTCCGGCGAGCTCCGCGACGCGCGGGATGAGCGTCTTGAACTCGAGGCGTGAGAAGATGTCGCGCACCGCCTGCGCGTCCATCGGCTGCACTTCGAGATCGTGCGGCGTCAGCGGAAGCTCGACGTCGGTCAGCAGACGGTTGAGCAGCCGATTGCGGCGCACATCGTCGAGATGCTGGCGCAGATTGTCGCCCACGACGCCCTTGATCGTGTCGGCGCCCTCGAGGAGCGCGTCGAGGGACCCGAACTGGGTGAGCCACTTGACGGCGGTCTTCTCCCCCACCTTCGGCACACCCGGCAGGTTGTCGCTCGTCTCGCCCACGAGCGCGGCGATGTCGGGGTACTGCTCGGGCGGCACGCCGTACCGATCGATCACCGCCTGGCGGTCGTAGCGCTTGAGCTGCGACACGCCCTGCACGTTCGGGTAGAGCAGCGTGACGTCGTCGTTCACGAGCTGGATAGTGTCGCGGTCGCCCGAGCACACGAGCACGTTGAAGCCCTCGGCCACGCCCTGCGTCGCAAGGGTCGCGAGGATGTCGTCAGCCTCGATGTCCTCCTGCTGCAGCACCTGGATGCTCATGGCCGCGAGGCAGTCCTGCAGCAGCGGGATCTGGCCCTTGAACTCGGACGGCGTCTCGGAGCGGTTGGCCTTGTACTCGGCGTACTCACGCGTGCGGAAGGACTGGCGCGACGTGTCGAACGCGACCGCCATGTGGGTCGGGCGCTCCGCCTTGATGAGGTTGATCAGCATCGCAAGGAACCCGTAGATGCCGTTGGTGTGCTGACCGTCCTTGGTCGAGAAGTTGTCGACCGGGAGCGCGTAGAACGCCCGGTATGCCAGCGAATGGCCATCCACGACGAGAAGGGTAGGCTTTCGGGAGTCCGTCACCCTGCAAGCCTAGCCAGGGCGGACGACAGTGAATCCCGCCGCCTCCCCCGCCCTTGACGAAGGTGAGCCATGCCCGAACCATCCGTCGCATCGCAGGATGAGCTCGCCTGGGCTCGGGGTCGCGGCATCGGCGCACTGGCCGAGAAGATGGGCTTCGAGTGGCTCGAGTTCACGCCCGAGCGCGCGGTCGCGCGCATGCCCGTCGAGGGCAACACCCAGCCGGTCGGCCTCTTCCACGGCGGCGCGTACGTGGTGCTGGGTGAGTCGCTCGGATCGATGCACGCGAACTTCCACGCCGGCCCGGGCCGCCTGGCCGTCGGCGTGGACATCAACGCCACGCACACCCGCTCCGCCACGTCGGGCTACGTCACGGGCGTCTGCACTCCGCTGCACCTCGGCCGGACCCTCACGGTCCACGAGATCGTCGTGACCGACGACCAGGGCCGACGCTGCTCGACCGTGCGCATCACGAACCACATCCGCCGGATCGAGTAGCGCCGCCGGGCGAAGCCCACGTCGCGTATCGAGATCAAGGCCGTGGACTGAGCCAGGACCGCAGAAGCGGATGCCGCTACGCGCGGCATCCGCTTCTCTTCCCTCTCTGCGGGATCAGCCCTTCTTGGGCGCGAGCTGTTCGATGATCGCCTTCGCGACGTCCTGCATGGTGAGGCGGCGGTCCATCGAGGCCTTCTGGATCCAGCGGAACGCCTCGGGCTCGGAGAGCCCCATCTTCTCGTTGAGGAGGCCCTTGGCGCGGTCGACGAGCTTGCGCGTCTCGAAGCGCTCGACCATGTCGGCGACCTCGGCCTCGAGCGTGATGATCTGCTCGTAGCGGGCGAGGGCGATCTCGATGGCCGGCAGCAGGTCGTTCGGGGTGAACGGCTTCACGACGTACGCGAGGGCGCCGGCCTCGCTCGCGCGCTCCACGAGCTCCTTCTGGCTGAACGCGGTGAGGAGGACGACCGGAGCGATGTGGTTCTTGCTGAGCTTCTCAGCGGCCGAGATGCCGTCGAGCTGCGGCATCTTGACGTCCATGATGACGAGGTCGGGTCGCAGCTCGGTCGCCAGCTGGACGGCGGTCTCGCCGTCCCCGGCCTCCCCCACGACGTCGAATCCGTTGTCGCGCAGGATCTCGACGATGTCGAGCCGGATGAGCGACTCGTCTTCGGCGACCACGACGCGACGGGGGGTGGATGCCGTCGATGCGGCGTTCTGCTCCTGCTCAGTCACCATTGAATCCTACGGTATGGTCGTTCGCGGACGCGCGCGAGCGCAGGCCGGTGTGGCGGAATGGCAGACGCGACCGACTCAAACTCGGTTGCCCGCAAGGGCGTGTGGGTTCGACTCCCACCACCGGCACCTTCTCGGCTCGGGCACGTTGGCACTCCCCTACCGAGAGTGCCAACACGGACGTATACTGCTGCCACGACATTCCGGTGGGAGCGTCGGCTTCCACCGCGGACTGTGTGGAGGCGAAACGTGTCTACTGAAGAGACGGCCCGGTTCGAACTGCGCAAGGTCAGCTCGTCGGACTGGGTCATCCTCGACCTGTCGATGCCGGACGACCATCCCGACCGCACGGTGGCGTACGTGTACGAGATCGACGATCTGGAATGCGACGTCGTGTGGCTGCGCGACCTCAACCTCCCGGAGCACTACATGTCTCCGGTGGAGGTGCTCGACGACGTCATCCGTGTGAGCGTGCCGTCGTCGCCGTCACCGCGACGGCCGATCCCGATTCCGCACCTGCCGCCGATGCGGCGCGCCGAGGCCGTTCCGGCGTGAGAGCGAGGAGGACGGATGCCTCGACCCGAGGCATCCGTCCTTCCCTTGCGACGTCAGGCGCCGAAGTACTGGTTGCCGAGCGCCTTGCTCTTGAGCGCCTCGTACTCGCCCTGCGTGATCGAGCCGGCATCGAGCAGCGCCTTGGCCTGGGCGATGTCGTCGGCCGGGCTCGATGACGCCGCCGGACGGTAGTCGTCGGACTCCGAGATCATCGGGCCGCGCGCCGCCATCGCGCGCTCGGCCATGCCTCGGCCGCGGGCGATGATGTAGACGAGCGCCGTGAGGAACGGCACGAAGATCAGTGCGATGATCCACAGCGCTTTGAGCCAGCCGTTGAGGGCATGATCGCGGAACAGGTCCGTGATGATCATGATCACCACGTACAGATAGGCGATGAAGTAGAAGCTCCACAGCAGGAACCAGAAGAACTCACCGAAGAAGGACATCGGCGTCACCTTTCAGACGAGGACGGGCGGCTGGCACCACACTAGTGGTCCCAGCCGCCCGATCGACGGTTTCCGTCAGTCCCGTGTCTTGTAGATGGGCGCCTTGCCGTGCACGGCGTCGCCCACCTTGTGGATGCGGATGTCGTTCGTCGATCCGATGATGCCGGGAGGAGACCCCGAGATCACCACGACCTTGTCGCCGACCGCGGCGAGGTCGTTCGAGAGCAGGTAGTCGTCGACCTGGATGAACATGAGGTCGGTGTGGGCGACATGCTCGACGAGGCTCGACTGGACGCCCCACGTGACCGCCATGCGGCGGCGGATCGCCGGGTCGGGGGCGAAGCCGATCATCGGGATGCGGGGGCGCAGCCGCGACATGCGGCGGGCGGTGTCACCGGACTCCGTGAAGATGCAGAGGTACTTCGCCTCCACGAACTCCGCGACCTCCATGGCGGCGAGAGTGATCGCGCCGCCCTGCGTACGGGGCTTCGTGGTGAGCGGCAGGATGCGCTCGAGTCCGTGCTCCTCGGTCGAGCCGATGATGCGGGCCATGGTCTCGACGACGGTCACGGGGTACTTGCCCACGCTCGTCTCGCCCGAGAGCATCACGGCGTCCGCGCCGTCGAGCACGGCGTTGGCGACGTCGCTCGTCTCGGCGCGCGTGGGCACCGGGTTCTCGATCATCGACTCGAGCATCTGCGTCGCGACGATGACGGGCTTCGCCATGCGCCGGCAGAGCTCGACCGCGCGCTTCTGCACGATCGGGACGGCTTCGAGGGGAAGCTCGACGCCGAGGTCGCCGCGGGCCACCATGATGCCGTCGAACGCGTCGATGATTTCCTCGAGGTTGTCGACGGCCTGCGGCTTCTCGATCTTGGCGATCACGGGGACGTGGATGCCCTCCTCCGCCATGATGACGTGGACGCGCTGGACGTCCTTGGCGTCGCGCACGAACGACAGCGCGATGAGGTCGGCGCCCGCGCGCAGACCCCAGCGAAGGTCGGCCTCGTCCTTGTCGGACAGCGCGGGGACGTTCACCGCGACGCCGGGCAGGTTGATGCCCTTGTTGTTGGACACCGGGCCGCCGACGATGACCTCGGTGGTGACGACGGTGCCGTCGGTCTCGAGCACCTTGACGCGGACCTTGCCGTCGTCGATGAGGAGGAAGTCTCCGGGCTTGACGTCGTTCGGCAGCCCCTTGAAGGTGGTGCCGACGATCTCCTTCGTGCCGAGGATGTCTTCGGTGGTGATCTTGAAGATGTCGCCGACCGCGAGCTCGTGCGGTCCGTTCTCGAACTTGCCGAGGCGGATCTTCGGGCCCTGCAGGTCCACGAGGATGGCGACGGCGCGGCCCGCGTCGTCGGCGGCCTTGCGCACGTTGGCGAAGTTGTTGTCGTGGACCGAGTAGTCCCCGTGGCTCAGGTTGAAGCGGGCGACGTCCACGCCGGCGTCGATGATGGCGCGGACCATCTCATACGTCGATGTGGCGGGACCCAGGGTGGCGACGATCTTGGCGCGTCTCATCCGTGGTTTTCTCCGGGTGGGTTGAAGGTGGCGAATGCCTCGGCCAGCCTACGCGGGCTGCAGGCCGATGGCGACATCCGTGGGGCGGACCGGGTCGGGCAGCTGCGTCTCGCCCATGAGGAAGCGGTCAACGCTCGCAGCCGCCGCGCGGCCCTCGGCGATCGCCCACACGATGAGCGACTGTCCGCGACCGGCGTCCCCGGCGACGAAGACGCCCGGCGCGGTGGTCTGGTAGTCGTCCTCGCGGTGCACGTTGCCGCGCTCGGTGAACTGCGCGCCGAGCTGCTCCTCGAGGAACGCCTGCTCGGGGCCCGTGAATCCCATCGCGATCAGCACGAGGTCCGCGGGGATCTCGCGCTCGGTGCCGCTCTTGGGCACGCGGCGGCCGTCGACGAACTCGGTCTCTGCGACGCGGATCGCGCGCACCTCGCCGGCGCCGTTCCCGAGGAACTCGACCGTCGAGGCGAGGTAGGAGCGCTCACCCCCCTCCTCGTGCGCCGACTGCACCTCGAAGATCGTCGGCGACATCGGCCACGGCTGGTGCTCGGGCCGCTCGCCGGGAGGGCGCCGTCCGATCGCGAGGTTCGTGACGCTGAGGGCGCCGTGGCGGTGCGCGGTGCCGATGCAGTCGGCGCCGGTGTCGCCGCCGCCGATGACGACGACGTGCTTGCCCTCGGCGGTGATCTGGTTCGGCACCGCATCGCCGGCGACGGCCCGGTTGGACTCTACGAGGTACTCCATCGCGAAGTGCACACCGTCCAGGTCCCGCCCGGGGATGGGCAGGTCCCGCGGCACGGTCGAGCCGGTGGCGACGACGACCGCGTCGTAGCGCGCCCGGAGGTCGCTCCACGAGATGTCCTTGCCGATCTCGACGCCGGCGCGGAAGCGGGTGCCCTCGTCCTGCATCTGGCGAAGCCGTGACTCGAGGTGGCGCTTCTCCATCTTGAAGTCGGGGATGCCGTAGCGCAGCAGCCCGCCGATGCGGTCATCGCGCTCGAACACCGCCACGGTGTGGCCGGCGCGCGTGAGCTGCTGGGCTGCGGCGAGTCCGGCGGGGCCCGAGCCCACGACCGCGACGGTCTTGCCCGTCAGGCGCCCGGGCGGCTCGGCCTCGACCCAGCCGTGCGCGAACGCCTCGTCGATGATCGAGACTTCGACCTGCTTGATCGTGACGGCCGGCTGGTTGATGCCCAGCACGCACGCGCTCTCGCACGGGGCGGGGCACAGCCGCCCGGTGAACTCCGGGAAGTTGTTGGTCGCGTGCAGACGCTCGATCGCCGCGCGACCCTCGCCGCGCCAGGTGAGGTCGTTCCACTCGGGGATGAGGTTTCCCAGCGGGCACCCCTTGTGGCAGAACGGCACGCCGCAGTCCATGCAGCGGCCCGCCTGGCGGCGCAGGACGGCCGAGTCGCCGGGCTCGTAGACCTCTTTCCAGTCCATGATGCGCACCGGCACGGGCCGCCGCGGCGGCAGCTCGCGCTCGGTGACCTTGAGAAAGCCCTTCGGGTCAGCCACCTGTCACCTCCAAGATGCGGTTCCACACGACCGAGCCGTCGGGATCGAGCCCCTCGGCGACCGCCGCCTGGCGAGTCTGCAGCACTGCCGCGTAGTCGCGCGGCATCACACGGACGAAGTTCGCGGACTCCGCCTCGAAGTCCTCGAGGAGGGTCTGCGCGAGTGTCGACCCGGTCTCGGCGACGTGCTGCGCGAGCAGGTCCTTGAGGATCTCGGCGTCGCCCGAGCCGAGCTCGCCGAGCTCGAGTTCGCCGGAGGCCAGCGCCTCCCTGTTCACGAGCTTGCGATCGAGCCGGTACACGTAGGCGGTGCCGCCCGACATGCCGGCGCCGAGGTTGCGGCCGGTCGGCCCGAGGATCACGGCGAGACCGCCCGTCATGTACTCGAGCGCGTGGTCGCCGACGCCTTCGACGACCGCGGTCGCGCCGGAGTTGCGGACGAAGAACCGCTCCCCCACGACACCGCGGAGGAACATCGTCCCCTGCGTGGCGCCGTACCCGATGACGTTGCCGGCGATGACGTTCTCCGACGCGTCGAACGTGGCGTCCCGCGGTGGCCGGATGACGATCTGTCCACCCGACAGCCCCTTGCCGACGTAGTCGTTAGAGTCGCCCTCGAGGCGGAGCGTGATGCCGGCCGGCATGAAGGCGCCGAACGACTGACCTGCGGATCCGGTGAGGTTCACCACGATGCTGCCCGACGGCAGCCCGTTCTCGCCGCGCGCCTTCGTGACGTGGTGCCCGAGCAGGGTGCCGACGGCGCGTTCGGTGTTGCGGATCGGCAGGTCGATCGTGAGGTGCCCGCCGTGCGTGATGACGTCCTTCGCGCGCTCGATGAGCGCCACGTCGAAATGCTCCTCGAGCTCGTGGAGCTGTGCCGTCGTGTTGCGACGGGGCTCCTCCTCGGCGAACACCGGACCGTCGAGGACGGGCGCCAGGTCGAGCCCGTTCGCCTTCCAGTGCCGCACGGCGCCGTCGACGTCGAGCAGATCGCTGCGGCCGATCGCCTCGTCGAGCGTGCGGAAGCCGAGCTCGGCGAGGTACTCGCGGACCTCCTGTGCGATGAACTCCATGAAGTTGACGACGAACTCGGGCTTGCCCGTGAAGCGCTCGCGCAGCACCGGGTTCTGCGTGGCGACGCCGACCGGGCACGTGTCGAGGTGGCAGACCCGCATCATGATGCAGCCAGAGACGACGAGCGGCGCCGTCGCGAACCCGAACTCCTCGGCCCCCAGGAGGGCGCCGATGATGACGTCGCGGCCGGTCTTGAGCTGCCCGTCGACCTGCACGACCACGCGGTCGCGCATGCCGTTGAGCATGAGCGTCTGCTGGGTCTCGGCGAGGCCGAGCTCCCACGGCGTTCCGGCATGCTTGAGCGAGTTGAGCGGGCTCGCGCCGGTGCCGCCATCGTGTCCGGAGACGAGGATGACGTCGGCCAGGGCCTTCGCGGTGCCCGCGGCGACCGCACCGATGCCGGACTGGCTCACCAGTTTGACGTGCACGCGCGCGTCCGGGTTGGCGCGCTTGAGATCGAAGATCAGCTGCTTGAGGTCTTCGATCGAGTAGATATCGTGATGCGGCGGCGGCGAGATGAGACCCACGCCCGCCGTCGCGTGGCGCGTGCGCGCCACCCACGGATACACCTTCGTCGGCGGCAGCTGACCGCCTTCGCCCGGCTTCGCTCCCTGTGCGAGCTTGATCTGGATGTCGTCGGCCTCGGTGAGGTACAGGCTCGTCACGCCGAAGCGGCCCGATGCGACCTGCTTGATCGAGCTGCGACGCTCCGGGTCGAGAAGGCGATCGACATCCTCGCCGCCTTCGCCCGTGTTCGACTTGCCGCCGATCCGGTTCATCGCGATCGCCAGCGTCTCGTGTGCTTCCTTCGAGATCGAGCCGTAGCTCATCGCGCCCGTCGAGAATCGCTTGACGATCGACGAGACCGGCTCGACCTCGTCGATCGGCACCGGTGCGCGGCCCGCGGTCTTCAGGGCGAACAGGCCCCGCAGGGTCTTGAGCTCCTGCGCCTGGTCGTCGACGAGCTTGGTGTACTCGCGGAAGATGTCGTATCGGCGAGTGCGCGTCGAGTGCTGCAGGCGGAACACCGTGTCGGGGTTGAACAGATGGGGCGACCCGTCACGCCGCCACTGGTACTCGCCGCCCGTCCAGAGCCGCTCGTGGGCGCGGACCGCGGCATCCTCCGGGTACGCGTACGCGTGGCGGGCGGCATTCTCGGCCGCGATGACGTCGAGCCCGACGCCGCCCAGCTTCGACTCCGTCCCGGTGAAGTAGGCGTCGACGAGCTCCTGCGAGAGCCCGACCGCCTCGAACACCTGCGCGCCCGCGTACGACGACACGGTCGAGATGCCCATCTTGGACATGATCTTCAGCACGCCCTTGCCGAGCGCGTAGATGAGGTTCTTGACGGCCTTCTCGGGCGTGATGCCAGTGATGAAGCCGGCGCGAACGAGATACTCGACGGTCTCCATCGCCAGGTACGGGTTGACGGCGGATGCCCCGTACCCGATGAGCGTGGCCACGTGATGCACTTCACGCACGTCGCCGGCTTCGACCACCAGACCGCACTTCATGCGTGTCTGGTTGCGGATGAGGTGATGGTGGACCGCGGCGAGCATCAGGAGCGACGGGATGGGCGCGAGATCCTTGTTGGAGTCTCGGTCCGAGAGCACGATGAACTCCGCGCCGTCCTCGATCGCCTGATCGACCTCGTGGCACATCTGCTCGAGGCGCTTCTTCATGCCCTTGTGGCCGGCCTCCACGCGGTACAGGCCGCGGATCGTGACGGAGGTGCGGCCGGGAAGCGCCGTGTCGATGTGCTGGATCTTGGCCAGCTCGTCGTTGTCGATGACCGGGAAATCGAGGGTCACGACGCGCGTATGCTCGGGCCCCCACTCGAGGAGGTTGCGCTCGGGGCCGAGTCCGAGTCCGAGCGAGGTCACCACTTCTTCGCGGATCGAGTCGAGCGGCGGGTTCGTGACCTGGGCGAACTGCTGCGTGAAGTAGTCGAACAGCAGGCGCGGACGTTCGCTGAGGACGGCGACCGGCGTATCGGAGCCCATCGCACCGAGGGGCTCGGCTCCGGTCTGCCCCATCGGGGTGAGGAGGATCCGCACCTCCTCCTCGGTGTAGCCGAAAGTCCGCTGGCGACGGGTGATCGACGCGATCGGGTGGACGATGTGCTCGCGCTCGGGCAGCTCGGCCAGTCGCACGCGACCCGCGTCGAGCCACTCCTGCCACGGCGCGAGGTCGGCCAGCTGCGCCTTGATCTCGTCGTCCTCGACGATGCGCCGCTGCGCGGTGTCGACGAGGAACATGCGGCCGGGACGCAGTCGTCCCCTGCGCTTGATGCGCTCCGGCTCGAAGTCCAGCACGCCGGTCTCGCTGCCGATGACGATGAGGCCGTCGGTCGTCTCGGTCCAGCGGCCGGGCCGCAGCCCATTCCGGTCGAGCGTGGCGCCGACGAGGGTCCCGTCGGTGAAGATGAGGGCTGCCGGACCGTCCCAGGGCTCCATCTGCATGGAGTGGAACTCGTAGAACGCCCGCAGCTTGGGGTCGATGTCGGCCTGCTTCTCGTAGGCCTCCGGGACCATCATCATGATCGCGTGCGGAAGGCTGCGCCCCGTGAGCGTGAGCAGCTCGAGCACTTCGTCGAAGGACGCCGAGTCGCTCGCGCCGGGGGTGCAGATCGGAAGCAGCGGATCGATGTCGCCGAGAAGATCCGACTCGAGCTGCGACTGGCGCGCGCGCATCCAGTTGCGGTTGCCGTTGACGGTGTTGATCTCGCCGTTGTGCGCGAGCATGCGCAGGGGCTGCGCGAGCGGCCAGGACGGGAACGTGTTGGTCGAGTAGCGCGAGTGCACCACCGCGAGCTCGGACGCGAAGCGCTCGTCCTGCAGATCGGGGTAGAACGGCTCGAGCTGGAGCGTCGTCACCATGCCCTTGTAGCCGAGCGTGCGTGCCGACAGCGACACGAAGTAGGCGTCGAGCTCGGTGCGGGCGCGCTTGCGCAGGCGGAAGGTGCGCCGGTCGAGGGCGATGCCCGACAGTGCCGGCTCGTCGCCCACGGACGGGCGTGAGACGAAGAGCTGCTCGAACGCCGGCCGGGCCTCGAACGCGAGCTTGCCGAGGTGCTCCTCGGCGACGGGAACCTCCCGCCATCCGAGGACCGTGAGGTTCTCGGACGCCGCGATGCGCTCGATGCCGGCCTTCTGAGCCGCACGCGCCTCGTCGTCACGAGGCAGGAACACCATCCCCGCCGCATACTCCCCCACCGGAGGCAGGTCGAAGTCCACGACGGCGCGCAGGAATGCGTCCGGCATCTGCGTCAGGATGCCGGCGCCGTCGCCCGTGCCCGCGTCGGAGCCGATGGCTCCGCGGTGCTCGAGATTGCGCAGCGCGGTGAGCGCCAGGTCGATGATGTCGTGGCCTGCCTCGCCGCGCAGGGTCGCGACCATCGCCAGGCCGCACGCGTCCTTCTCGAACGCGGGGTTGTACATGCCCTGCTTCGCGGGCAGTCCTGCAAGACCGGACGCTGCCGGGGCGACCGCCTCCGCAGAGGCGACGTGACGGGGGCTCGAAGCCATACCTACCGTCCTCACGTTGATGCTCAAGTTGGGACGACGTCGGCCCTGATGCCGCTGTTCCGGGGGGAAGAGCGCTAGTTCGTGGCGGAAGTGCTTGTGGCGCTGGCCTCGTCGACTTCGGACGCCGGGGGTTCGCTGACGTCGACGAAGTCGTCGGTGTCCTGCGATTGTACAGCCCCTTCGGGCGTCCACTCGCGCCCGGGGACATACGGCGACGGCTCGAAGCCCGGGTGCCGGCGCCTCTGCACGAAGAAGATCACGAGGCCGATCACGACGCCGATGATCGCGGCCCACACGTTGGTGCGGATGCCGAGGATGATCTCGCTGGGATCGATGCGGATCGACTCCCACACGATGCGGCCCGCGCTGTACCAGACCAGGTACAGCCCGAACAGGCGTCCCCACTGCAGCCGGAAGCGACGGCCCGCCCACACCAGCACGATGACGCCGAGGACGTTCCAGATCACCTCGTACAGGAAGGTGGGGTGGAAGAGCGTCCCCTCGGGCAGCCCGATCGGCCACGCCGGGTTCGGGTAGTCGATCTCGAGGCCCCACGGCACATCGGTCGGCAGGCCGTACAGCTCCTGGTTGAACCAGTTGCCGAAGCGGCCGATCGCCTGGGCGAGCAGCAGGCCCGGTGCCAGCGCGTCCGCGAAGGTCCAGAACCGGATGCCGGTCCACCGGCATCCGAGCCATGCGCCGACCGCGCCGCCGATGAGGGCGCCGTAGATCGCGATGCCGCCCTCCCAGATGTACAGCGCGGTCAGGGGGTTCGCGCCCTCGCCGAAGTAGAAGTCCCAATGGGTCAGCACGTGGTAGATGCGCGCGCAGATGATCGCGAGCGGAACGGCGAGCAGGGCGATGTCGATGACGACCCACGGCTCGGCGCCACGCTTGGTGAGGCGGCGGTTCGTCCAGAGGACGGCGACGATGATGCCCGTGATGATGCAGAGCGCGTAGATGTGGATGCGCAGGGGGCCGATGTCGAAGTAGCTGATCGACGGGCTCGGGATGCTGGCGACGACGCTCGCGGCGGCGTTGATCATGGGAGAACCGTGTCCTTGGCTGTTGGGAGGCCGGATGGGCCGACCTGAGAAGTCTAGTTCGCGACCCGCGCGGTGCCCGCGGCGAGGGCCCTGGCGGTCTCGGCGAGCCCGTCGAGGCCGCCGTCGCGGAGTGCTCGCACCAGCGCCGTGCCGACGATCGCGCCGTCGGCGTAGTCGAGGACGCCGGAGACCTGCTCGGCGTTGGAGATGCCGATGCCGACGCACGCGTGATCGGCCCCTCGCGCGCGAAGCCTCGCGACCAGCGTGCGGGCTGCAGCATCCAGCTGCGCCCGCTCCCCGGTGATGCCCATGGTCGACACCGTGTACACGAAGCCGGTCGAGTTCTGCACGATGAGGTCGAGGCGCTCGTCGGTGGAGGTCGGCGCGGCGAGGAACACCCGGTCGAGGCCGGTCCGCTCGCTGGCGGCGATCCACTCGGATGCCGCCTCCGGCGTGATGTCGGGCGTGATGAGGCCCGCGCCGCCCGCGGCGAGCAGATCGTCGGCATAGCGGTCGACGCCGTACTGCAGCACGGGGTTCCAGTACGTCATGACGAGCACCGGCGTCTCGACGCGACGCGTGATCTCGCGGACGGCCGTGAACGTGTCGCGCATGCGGAATCCGCCGGCGAGTGCGGCCTGCGTGGCCTCCTGGATGACCGTGCCGTCCATGACCGGGTCGGAGTAGGGCGGACCCAGCTCAAGGACGTCCGCACCGCTCTCGGCGAGGACGACTGCGGCGTCGATGCTGGTCTGCAGGTCGGGGAAGCCGAGCGGAAGGTACCCCACGAACGCCCCGCGCCCGTCGGCGTGGGCGGCGTCGATCGCGGCGGCGACGCGGGACGTCATAGCTTGGTGCCCTCTCCCTTGGCCGCTTCGGCGGGAGCGGACGCGGCGACGACCGCGCCGCCGTCGTAGAGCCCGAAGTAGCGCGCGGCGGTGTCCATGTCCTTGTCGCCGCGGCCCGAGAGACAGACGGCGAGGATCGCGTCCGGACCCAGGTCGCGGCCGATGCGGAGCGCTCCCGCCAGTGCGTGGGCCGACTCGATCGCCGGGATGATCCCCTCGGTCTCGGACAGCAGCCGGAAGGCCTGCATCGCCTCGTCATCGGTCGCCGGGATGTACTCGGCCCGGCCGATCGATGCGAGCCACGAATGCTCGGGGCCGACGCCGGGATAGTCCAGGCCCGCGGAGATCGAGTGGGACTCGATCGTCTGGCCGTCCTCGTCCTGCAGCACGAAGGTCTTCGCTCCGTGCAGGACGCCGGGCCGGCCGCGCTCGATCGACGCCGCGTGGCGCTCGGTGTCGACGCCGTCGCCGGCCGCCTCGACGCCGTAGAGGGCGACGCCCTCGTCGTCGAGGAATGCGTCGAACATGCCGATCGCGTTCGAGCCGCCGCCGACGCAGGCGATGACGGCATCCGGCAGCCGCCCCGCCTCGTCGAGCAGCTGCGCGCGCGCCTCCTCGGAGATGACCTTCTGGAAGTCGCGCACCATCGCCGGGAACGGGTGCGGCCCGGCCGCGGTGCCGAAGATGTAGTTCGTCGTCTCGACGCTGGCCACCCAGTCCCGGTACGCGTCGTTGATGGCGTCCTTGAGCGTGCGCGAACCGGTCTTGACCGGTACGACCTCGGCGCCGAGCAGCCGCATGCGCGCGACGTTGAGGGCCTGTCGCTCGGTGTCGACCTCGCCCATGTAGATCGTGCAGTCGAAGCCGAACAGCGCTGCGGCGGTCGCGGTGGCCACCCCGTGCTGGCCGGCGCCGGTCTCGGCGATGACGCGGGTCTTGCCCAGGCGCTGGGTGAGCAGCGCCTGTCCGAGGACGTTGTTGATCTTGTGCGAGCCGGTGTGGTTGAGGTCCTCGCGCTTGAGGAACACCCGTGCTCCCCCGGCGTGCTCGGCGAAGCGCGGCACCTCGGTGATCGGCGACGGGCGGCCTGCGTACGAGTGGAGCAGCCGCACGAACTCGGCCTGGAACGCCGGATCGGCCTTCGCCGCCTCGTACTCGGCCGTGAGCTCGTCGATCGCCGCGATGAGCGACTCGGGCATGAACCGGCCGCCGAAGTCGCCGAAGAAGGGACCGGGTGCCTCGCGAAGACTCATGCTCCGGCCTCCAGGAAAGCGCGCAGGGTGGACACCGGATCGTTCGTCACGAGCGCCTCGCCGACGAGGACGACGTCGGCGCCTGCCGACCGGTAGTGGGCGACGTCTGCCGGCTCGAGCACCGCCGACTCGGCGATCTTGATCGCACCGGCCGGGATGCGATCGGCGAGACGCCCGAACAGGTCCCGGTCGAGCTCGAACGTCGACAGGTCGCGGGCGTTGATGCCGATGAGGCTCGCCCCGAGGTCGGCGGCGCGATCGACCTCCGCGGCCGAGTGCGCCTCGACGAGAGGGGTCATGCCCAGTTCGAGCGACAGCGCGTGCAGGCGCGCGAGCGCGTCCTGCTCGAGCGCCGCCACGATCAGCAGGATCAGATCCGCTCCGGCGGCGCGTGCCTCGAGCACCTGGTACTCGGTCGCGATGAAGTCCTTGCGCAGCACCGGAAGCCGCACGGCGTCCTTCACGGCCTCGAGGTCGGCGAGGCTGCCCTTGAAGCGCCGTCCCTCCGTGAGGACCGAGATCGCGGACGCCCCGCCCTCCTCATAGCGGCGGGCCTGGAGCGCGGGGTCGGGGATGGCGGCGAGATCACCGCGCGACGGGCTCGCACGCTTCACCTCCGCGATGATCTTCACGCGGTCGGCGGGGGCGAGAGCCGAGAGGACGTCGAGCGCCGGCGACTGCGCCGCGGCTGCGGCCTCGACATCCGCAAGGGGCTTCGCCGCGGCTCGCGCTTCGGCATCCTCAACCGCGCCGGCCGTGAGGTCGGCGAGCATCTCAGTGCTCTTTCGCGGCGTACTTCGAGCCGTTCGCGCCGTAGCCGGCCCGCGCGAGCGCCCAGCCGACGATCAGACCGACGACGAGGAGCGCCGCGGACGCCCAGACCAGGATGGGCATGTCGAGGAAGAAGAACAGCGTGCCGAGCGACACAGCCACGAGCATGATCACGACGGCCGTCCAGGCTGCGGGCGAGTGTCCGTGGCCGGGGTCGCCGATGTTGTTGCTCATGGTGTCTCCTCGTAGCCTCAGGTCTCGTAGGCGTAGAACGCGCGGGATGTCGCCAGTCTAGCGGTCAGGTGGTGGGGTCCTCGCCACGCGACAGGTCGTCCCAGTCGTCGATCGCGTCGTGCGGGCGCGACCCCGCAGCGGCGGCGGAGTGCGCGGTATCGCCGGTGCGGTACCGTCGACCGCTGCCTGCCCACGTGCGGGCTGTGGCGAGGGTGAACGCTCCCGTGACGACCAGCACCACCCACGCGACGAGGGCCACGATCGGCCACGCGCTCGGCGAGATGGATGCGACGAGGTCCGCCACCGACGACTCGCCGGCGATGCCGGTGGCCTCCGTCACGACGGACGCGACCGCGCCGACCGGGTGCTCGAACGCCACGCGCGCCGTCTGCCACGCGAGCACCGCACCGATCAGCACGGACAGCGCGCCGAACACGTATCGCAGCACGGGACCGACGATCGACAGCGCCGCGCCGAGCGCCATCACCGCCAGGCTCAGCGGCGTGAGCACCGGGACGGCCGATGCCCCCGGCACCTCGAGCACGCTGCCGGCGCCGTCGTCGAGGGTGACGGTGAGCCATATCTGGGTCGACGAGATGACCCCGATCGCGCCGCACGCGACCGTGACGACGACGGCGAGGAGCCGGGCGCGTCGCATCACTCCGGCCGCTCCGGGCCGGCGACGGCCTCGAGATCGTCGGCGTCGAAGCAGGTCCGCGTACCGGTGTGGCACGCGGGCCCGACCTGCTCCACCGTGACGAGGACGGCGTCGCCGTCGCAGTCGAGGCGGGCCCCCCGCACGAGCTGGATGTGTCCCGACGTGTCGCCCTTCCGCCAGTACTCCTGGCGCGAGCGCGACCAGAAGGTGACGCGCCCCTCGGTGAGGGTGCGGCGCAGCGCCTCGGCATCCATCCATCCGAGCATCAGCACCTCGCGCGTGTCCCACTGCTGGATGATCGCGGCGACGAGCCCGTCGTCGTTGAAGGCGACCCGGGCGATGCGCTCCTCCACCGTCTCGGTCATGCGGTCACGACCTCCCGCACGGCGATCCCCGCCGCAGTCAGCGCGGACTTGACGTCGCCGACTGTGAGCTGGCCGGTGTGGAAGACGGATGCCGCGAGCACCGCGTCGGCGCCTGCGGCGATCGCCGGGGCGAAGTCGGCCGCCGTGCCGGCCCCGCCCGACGCGATCACGGGCACGCTGGCCACCTCGCGCATGAGCGACACCAGCTCCAGATCGAAGCCCTGCTTCGTGCCGTCCGCATCGATCGAGTTGACCAGCAGCTCTCCCGCGCCACGGTCGATCGCCTCGCGCGCCCACTCCAGGGCGTCGAGGTCGGTCTCGGTGCGCCCGCCGTGCGTCGTGACGACGAAGCCGGAGTCGGTGCGCGGCGACCGCTTGACATCGAGCGAGAGGACGAGCACCTGCGCCCCGAAGCGGTCCGCGATCTCGTCGAGCAGCGGCGGCCGGGCGATCGCCGCGGAGTTGACGCCGATCTTGTCGGCGCCCACGGACAGCAGTCGGGCGACATCGTCGGCGGAGCGCACGCCGCCGCCCACCGTGAGCGGGATGAAGACCTCTTCGGCGGTGCGGCGCACGACGTCGTACGTCGTGGCGCGCTCGTCGACGGTGGCGGTGACGTCGAGGAACGTGATCTCGTCGGCCCCCTGGCGGAAGTACTCGCGGGCGAGCTCGACGGGATCGCCCATGTCGCGCAGGTTCTCGAAGTTCACGCCCTTCACGACGCGGCCGGCGGCGACGTCGAGGCACGGGATCACGCGGCACACGAGACTCATGGCATGACCTCGCACATCAGAGCCTCGCGTTGTGGATCGCGGTCACGAGGATCGCCCGCGCACCGATCGCGTACAGCGCGTCCATGACCTGGTTGACGCCCTTGCGCGGCACCATGACCCGTACGGCCACCCACTCCGGGTCGCGCAGCGGCGAGATCGTCGGCGACTCGATGCCCGGGGCGATCTTGACGGCGTCGTCCACGAGGGTCGCCGGCAGGTCGTAGTCGACCATCACATAGCGGCGGGCCACCATGACCCCCCGCAGCCGGCGCAGCAGCGTGGCGGTCCCGTCGGCCTCGGTCGGGGACGTGATCAGCACGGCCTCGGACTGGAGCAGCACCGGGCCGAAGATCTCGAGCCCTGCCTGGCGCAGCGTGGTGCCGGTCGAGACGACGTCGGCGACGGCATCCGCCACTCCCAGCCGCACCGCCGACTCGACCGCGCCGTCGAGCGGCACCAGGTCGACGGCGACACCGTGCTCGTCGAGGAACGCGTCGACGAGACCGGGGTACGCGGTCGCGACGCGCGCGCCCTCGAGGTCCTGGACCGTGTCGAATCGTCCCGGCGGGCCGGCGAAGCGGAACGTCGAGTCGCCGAAGCCGAGCGCCTCGATCTCGCGGGCGCCGGGCATGCGGGCGTCGAGCAGCAGGTCGCGACCGGTGATGCCGACGTCGAGCGCGCCCGAGCCGACGTATGTGGCGATGTCCTTCGGGCGAAGGTAGAAGAACTCGACCTCGTTCTGGGGGTCGATGACGTGCAGGTCCTTGGGGTCGCGGCGGCCGATGTATCCCGCCTCGTGGAGCATCTCGGAGGCGGTCTCGGCGAGCGAGCCCTTGTTCGGCACGGCGATTCGCAGCATGGCAGCGGGCTTTCGGGTTCGAGGACGGACGGGCGACGCGGGCTCAGAGATGTCGGTAGACGTCTTCGAGGCTCAGCCCCTTCGCGAGCATGAGCACCTGCAGGTGGTACAGCAGCTGCGAGATCTCTTCGGCTGCGGCATCCGTCGATTCGTACTCGGCGGCCATCCACACCTCTGCGGCCTCTTCGACGATCTTCTTGCCGATCGCGTGCACGCCCGCGTCCAGCTGTGCGACGGTGCCCGATCCCTCGGGGCGCTCGGCCGCTTTCGCGGCGAGCTCGGCGAACAGCGTGTCGAACGTCTTCACCATGCCAGGGTAGCGTCCGCGAGAGGCCGGACGGACCCGCGTGACATCAGTGGACGAGGATGCTGAGCCCGACCACCAGCAGTCCGAGTGCCGTCGTGGAGACCGCGCCCAGGATGCGCCAGCCCAGTGGGCTGCCGTTGCGCGCGGCGTTCGCGTACCCGATGATCGCGAGGAGCACGACGCCGCTGCCGAGGGCCAGGAAGTAGGCGGTGTACTCCTCGACGACGCCGACCGCTCCCAGCAGGAGCAGCACGGCAGGCACGAGCATCGCCACGACCATTCCTGATGAGTGGCGCACGCCGTCGACGATCGCGGTGCCGAGCGGCTTCGCGGGCCGGGAGGCACGGCTCGCGACGACTGCGGCGTAGATGTGGGCGAGCCAGAACACCACGACGGTCCCCACCACGAACAGCAGCACATCGAGGTCGGTCTCGTCCTGCCAGCCGACCGCGATGAGCGCGGTGACCAGCACGAGGCCGTACACGGCGTGCTCGCCGCTGTAGGCGTCGAGGACGCGCCGGACGCCTCGGCGCGGGGCTGCCGGCTCGTCGCTCATGGCCGATGCTGCTGTGCGGCCGCTCGCAGCCCCGCGATCGCGTTCGCGGGGTCGTCGGCGCCGAACACCGCGGATCCGGCGACGAAGGTGTCGGCGCCGGCCTCGGCCGCCTGTGCGATGGTGCTCTCGCCGATGCCGCCGTCGACCTGCAGCCAGACCGACGAGCCGCGGCGCCGGGCCTCGTCGGCGAGCCGGCGGAGCTTGGGCATGGTCTCGGGCATGAACGATTGGCCGCCGAACCCCGGTTCGACCGTCATCACGAGGATCTGGTCGAAGTCGTCGAGCAGGTCGAAGAGCCCGTCGACGGGGGTCGCGGGCTTGACGGCGACCCCGGCTCGCGCGCCGATGTCGCGCAGTCGGCGCGCCAGCGCGACCGGCTCCTTCGCCGCCTCGAGGTGGAAGGTCACAGACGCCGCCCCGAGCTCCGCGTAGCCGGGTGCCCAGCGGTCGGGGTTCGTGATCATGAGGTGCACGTCCAGCGGCACCGGACTCGTCGCCTGGACGCGCTCGACCATTTGGAGACCGAACGTCAGGTTCGGCACGAAGTGGTTGTCCATCACGTCGACGTGCACGAAGTCCGCGGTCGCGATGCGTGCGAGCTCCGCCTGCATGTTCACGAAGTCGGCGGCGAGGATGCTGGGATTGATGCGGATGCCGGTGCGGCGGTCGTACTCGTCGATCGGGGGCACGCGTCCATTATGGTCGAGCCCGGCCGCTCCCCCGTCCGGGGCGTTCGCGTCAGACTCGCCGCAGCAGTGACACCGACATGGCGTCGGTGTTGTGGCGATGCGGCCACAGCTGTGCCCGCCCGCTGCCGTCGGCCTGCGGCGGGAGGCCGGGATCGGCATCCGCGAGCGACGCGATGACGTCGCGGGCCGACAGCTCCTCCAGGGCGCTCCCCCAGGCCCGCCGTACGTCCGCGACGACGCCGGCCGTCTCGGCGAGATGCGGCGAGCAGGTGACGTACGCGACGACGCCGCCGGGCTTGAGCGCCGAGACCGCCGCGTCGAGGAGATCGCGCTGCAGTTCGGTGAGCGCCGGGACATCGCTGGGTGCCTTGCGCCACCGCGCCTCGGGACGCCTGCGCAGAGCGCCGAGACCGGTGCACGGGGCGTCGACCAGGATGCGGTCGTACGTTCGCGGCGCGTTCGCGGCGAGTGAGCGGCCGTCCTCCTCCGAGACCGGGACCTCGAGCGGCACGCCCGCGAGGGCCTGCCGCACGAGCCCTGCGCGCGCCGGAGAGATCTCGTTCGCCTCGAGCGCCGCGCCGTGCGCGAGCGCTTCGGCGGCGAGCACGGCGGTCTTGCCGCCCGGGCCGGCGCACAGATCGAGCCACCGCTCCCCCGCCGCGACGGGGAACGCCCGCGTCAGCGCGAGCGCCGCGAGCTGCGACCCCTCGTCCTGGACGCGGACGCGCCCGCCGGAACCTCGCACGACCGACTCCGGGTCGCCGCCGCCGAGACGGAATCCGATCGGCGAGAACGGCGTGCGCCGCGCGTCTTCCGGTGCGTCGGCGAGGCCCGGCAGTGCGGCCATCGTCACGCGTGGCGACGCGTTGTCGGCGGTGAGGAGGGCCTCGAGCTCGTCGGCGCGGCCCTCGGCCGCGAGCGCCCGGCGGAACGCCCGCACGACCCACACCGGGTGCGAGAAGAGCAGTCCGAGCTGCTCGTCGTCGGAGCGTGCGCTCTCGGCGACGCGTGTCATCCAGTCGCCGGGGGTGTCTCGCGACACGCGCCGGAGCACGGCGTTCGTGAAGCCTGCAGCGCCGCGCCCGGCGGCCGCGCGAGCCAGCTCGACCGACTCGTTCACCGCGGCATGCGAGGCGACGCGCGTCGAGAGCAGCTGGTGCACGCCGAGGCGCAGCGCGTCGAGTACGGCGGGGTCGATCTCGTGCGTCGGGCGGTCCGCCGCCAGCTCGATGACGGCGTCGTAGGTGCCCTGGCGTCGCAGCGTCCCGTATGTGAGCTCGGTCGCGAGTCCCGCGTCGGCGGTGCTGAGGTCGGCACGGGCGATCGCGGTCGGCAGCAGCAGATTCGCGTACGCGTCCGACTCGTTGACCGCGCGGATGGTCTCGAAGGCGACGCGGCGCGCGGCGACGGCGCTCATGAGCCGACCACCGGCGTCGCGTCGCGCAGCCCTCGCCACCAGTCCGCAGCGCGCATCGCGCCCTTGCCCGCGGGCTGCACCGTATCGATCACGACCGGCGCGGTCGCTGTGCCGGCCAGCACGTCGCGACCGTGCAGCGCCAGGGCACCGGGCGCGAGGGCGGGGGCGCCGCCGGGCGCACGGCGTGCGGCGAGGATCTTCAGGCGGGCGCCGTCGAGCGTGGTGTGGGCTCCTGGCTCCGGAGTGACGCCGCGGATGCGGCCGAGCACCGACTCCGCGGGCTCCCCCCACCGCACGCGCCCGTCCTCGTCGCCGAGCTTCGACGCGTAGGTCGGCTCGCCCTCCTGCGGGTGCGCGGACGCGGACCCCGATGCGATCGCGTCCACCACCTCGGCGAGTAGCTCCGCGCCGTCGTGTGCGAGCAGGGCGAGGAGATCGCCCGCCGTCGCGTCGGCGGGGATGTCGACGGCCAGCTCCGCGAACACGTCACCGGCGTCGAGCTCGGGGACGAGCTGGAACACGCTGGCCCCCGTACGGACGTCGCCGGCGATGAGCGCGTGCTGGACGGGCGCCGCTCCGCGCCAGCGCGGGAGCAGGGAGAAATGCAGGTTGATCCACCCATGAGCGGGCGTCGCGAGCAGCGGCTCGCGCACCAGCCCGCCGTACGCCACGATGACTCCGAGGTCCGGCTCCGCCTCAGCGATCTGCTCCGTCACAGCGGCATCCAGGCGGTCCGCGCGGATGACGGGGAGCCCGAGGTCCTCCGCCGCCGAAGCGACGGATGACGGGGTCAGCACCCGCTTGCGCCCGAGAGGGGCGTCGCGTCGTGTGACGACGGCGACGATGTCGTGATCGGATGCCGCGAGCCGCTGCAGCGACGGCACCGCCGCCGCCGGCGTGCCGGCGAAGACCAGGCGCATGGGGTTCCTCAGCGTTCGATCGATCAGAGCTCGGGATCGGGCACATCGACCCGAACTCTCAGTGTATGGGCGGCCCCTGGCGGACGACCCTTCGCCGAGCGCCGCGCCTTCATGGCCTGTGCGACGACCGACGCACGCAGGCTCGCGGTCACCCGCGCACCCAGGGCGTATTCGAAGCGCACGAGTGCGCGCACGCCCTCGCCCCGCGGGAGCGGCCCGAGGACGGCTTCGGCATCCAGTTCGGGAACGGCCCGACGCAGGTCGTCGAGTGCGGCGTCGACGACGCGGTGCGCGCCGTCGACCGCCGCGACGCGGACGGTCGGGGGCATGCGCAGCGGCGCGCGATCGGCGAGCTCGGCGCGGGCGTAGGCGGGCTGCGTCCAGGTGGCGAGGGCTGTCGCGATCGACCCGGTGACCCCGACCAGATGCACCGGCGCACCTGGCGCCGCGAGGGCAGCGGCGTTCGACCACCACCGCAGACACGACTCCCCGATCCGCAGGTCCTCGGCCATCAGCATCCGGTCGCCGTCGAGGAGGATCACGGCGCGATAGCCGCCCGCGGCGATCGGCTCGGCCCCGCGCGTGGCGACGACGAGAGCCGGCCGGTCGTCGACGGCGGTCACCGGATGCTCGCCGTCCGCCACGATGACGCGGACGCCGGGGAACGCGCGGCCGAGCTCGTCGGCGGTCCGCTCACTGCCGGACGAGGCCATCCGCACCAGCTTCGACGAACATTCCGGGCACGTCCACGCGGTCGCCGCGCGCCCGCACCACGCACAGGTCGGCGTCGCGCCGTGGCGGGCGGCGTGCAGAGGCCCGCCGCAGTGCGCGCAGCGCGCCGGCTGACGGCACTGGGCGCACACGAGCACCGGGGCGTACCCCGGACGCGCCACCTGAACGAGCACGGGGCCGGAGGCGAGCGCGTCACGCGCCGCGGCGAACGCGGACGACGGCATCCGCGACGACCGCGATTCGCCCTCGCGCGTTGCGCTCAGCACCACGCGGGGACTCGCGCGCCGCGCCGCGGGCAGTTCGCGGACCCATCCGACGGCGACGAGGCGCTCGACGTCGGTCGTGCGCGTGTGACCCGCGAAGACGAGCGCGCCGCCGTCCAGCTCCTGTCGCAGCAGGGCGGCATCCCGGGCATGGACGCCGGGGCTCAGCGGTTCGGACAGCAGCGGATCGCCGTCGTCCCACAGCGCGACCATGCCCAGGTCGCTCACGGGGGCGTACACCGCCGAGCGGTTGCCGATCACGATGCACGGCGCATCGGCGAGGGTTCGCAGGAACGCGCCGTAGCGGGCCGGGCCGCTCTGCTTCGCGTCGTCCCGCACGAGCGCGTCGGCGGGCACGCGCGGCGCAAGGACCGCCTCGAGCTGCGCGCGATCGCGGTGGTCGGGCACCGCGATGATCGCGCTGCGACCCGCCGCCAGGACGTCCATCGCGGCCGCCGCCAGCAGCACGGCCCACGAGCCCACCGACACGCCGTCGTCGAGCAGGGACGGCGTGGGGGGAGCATCCAGCGCGAGACGCGCGCCGCTCGCGAGGTCGCCCGCCAGGCCCGGGTACGCCTCGAGCACCCCTGTGGCCCACTCGGACGCGTCGGCCTCGAGCTCGGGGACCGGCGGCGGCTGGGCCGCGAGCCATGCCTTCTCGGCGCGCACCATCCGCTTGGGGATCGCGAGACGCAGGATGTCGCCGGCCGACCCCGCCGCACGGTCCGCGGCGCGGCGGGCCAGCGCGTAGAGCCGGGCCGGGAGCACCGGCACCGGTGAGACGACATCCTCGAGCTCCGAGAGCGGGCGGTCCGAGGCATCCGGCTCCCCCACCTCGACGAGGTAGCCGTCCACGACCCGGCCGGCGCTGCGCAGCGGCACGCGCACCCGCACGCCCGGGACGGCAGCCTCGACCAGGGCGTCAGGGATCGCGTAGTCGAACAGACGGTCCAGCTGCGGCAGCGGCGAGTCGACGAGCACGCGCGCGACACGGCGGACGCTCACGCGCGTCTCCGCCCCGCCTCGCGCACCGGGCCCACCCCGATCACGCGACCGTCGTCAGAGTCCGGCCGCAGCGCGCAGCGCATCGGCGCGGTCGGTGCGCTCCCACGTGAAGTCGGGCAGCTCGCGACCGAAGTGGCCGTACGCGGCGGTCTGGGCGTAGATGGGGCGCAGCAGGTCGAGCTGATCGATGATCGCCTTGGGTCGCAGATCGAACACCTCGAGGATCGCCCGCGTGATCGCCTCGTCCGACACATGACCGGTGCCGAACGTCTCGACGTAGAGGCCCACGGGCTTCGCCTTGCCGATCGCGTATGCGACCTGGACCTCGAGGCGGTCGGCGAGACCCGCGGCGACGGCGTTCTTGGCCACCCACCGCATCGCGTAGGCCGCCGAGCGGTCGACCTTCGACGGGTCCTTGCCGCTGAACGCGCCCCCGCCGTGGCGGGACGCGCCGCCATACGTGTCGATGATGATCTTGCGGCCGGTGAGACCGGCGTCGCCCTTGGGGCCGCCGATGACGAACGGCCCGGCGGGATTGATGTAGAACTGCACGTCGGGCAGCTCGAGCCCCGTCGCCTCGAGCACGGGGTCGATCACCTCGGCGCGGACGGCGGCGCGCAGCGCCTTCTGCGAGATGTCGGGGTGATGCTGGGTCGAGAGGACGACGGACTCGACGGTCCTCGGGGTCTGGCCGTCGTAGCCGAGCGTGACCTGGGTCTTGCCGTCCGGCCGCAGGAACGGCAGCTCGCCCGACCGGCGCACCTCGCTCAGCCGCTCCGCCATGCGGTGCGCCGTCCAGGCGGCCATCGGCATGAGCTGCGGCGTCTCGGTCGTGGCGTAGCCGAACATGATGCCCTGATCACCCGCGCCCTGCAGGTCGTGAGGGTCCTCCGAGCCGTCCTCGCGGCGCTCGAACGCCTTGTCGACACCGGCGGCGATGTCGGACGACTGGGCGCCGATCGACACGCTCACTCCGCACGAGTCGCCGTCGAAGCCGGTCTCGCTCGAGGTGTACCCGATGCGGTTGACGACGTCGCGCACGATCGCGGGGATCTCGACGTAGGCAGACGTCGACACCTCGCCCGCGACGTGCACGAGGCCCGTCGTCACGAGCGTCTCGACCGCGACGCGTCCGTCAGGGTCGTCGGTGAGGATGGCGTCGAGGATGGAGTCCGAGATCTGATCGCAGATCTTGTCGGGATGCCCCTCGGTGACGGACTCGGATGTGAACAGACGAAGGTCGGTCATCGATTCTCCAGGTGAAAGGGGCGGACACCAGTATGCCCCCGAGGATCGACATCGCCGACCTCGGGGGCATTCAGGACGTAATGGGACTACTCCGCGCGGCGCAGCCGCAGCTTGTCTTCGTGGATCTCGTGGAGCGCGATCGTCAGCGGCTTGTCCTCGACGGTCGAGTCGACCAGCGGGCCGACGTTGTCGAAGAGGTTCCCCTCGTGCAGGTCCGAGTAGTAGTCGTTGATCTGGCGGGCGCGCTTGGACGCGTAGATCACGAGCTGGTACTTCGAGTCGACCTTCTCGAGAAGCGTGTCGATGGGGGGCTCGATGATGCCCTGGTTCGTTCCGGCCATGGCGAAACCTCCTGGATCGGATGACGGAATGGAGTCTGCGGGGCCCCGACGCGTCGAGGCATCCCACCATTCTACGCGAGCGGGCGGTGTCCGCCGCGCAGGTCAGTGCGCGAGCCGTGCGACCTCGTCGGCGGCGCGGGCCACATCGTCGTTGACGACGCGGTAGTCGAACTCGCCCTGCGAGGCCAGCTCGGTCTTCGCGGTGCGCAGCCTCCGCGCGCGCTCGGCGGCGTCCTCGGTGCCGCGGCCCACGAGGCGCTGGACGAGCTCGTCCCAGCTCGGCGGCAGCAGGAACACCAGCGTCGCGGACGGGTCGGCCTCGCGCACCTGCCGCGCGCCCTGGAGGTCGATCTCGAGCAGGACGGTCCGTCCGGCTGCGAGCGCCTCCTCGATGGGCCTGCGCGGCGTGCCGTAGCGATGGGCGTTGTGCACCGTGGCGTACTCGAGGAGCTCGCCGGCGGCGACCATGCGATCGAACTCGGCCTCGTCCACGAAGAAGTAGTGCTCGCCGTCGACCTCGCCCGGACGGGGCTTGCGCGTCGTCGCCGAGACCGACAGGTGGATCTCGGGATGATGCTCCTTGATGTGCGCCGCCACGGTCCCCTTGCCGACGGCGGTGGGTCCCGCGAGCACGACGAGGCGGCTCCGGCCGCCGCGCGGCTCGAGCTCGGGCCAGCGTGCGTCCAGGAAGCGGCGGAGGTCCTCGCGCTGGCGCGAGCCGAGGCCGCCGAGTCGCTTGACGGGCGAGATCCCGAGGTCACGCAGGATGCGATCGCGCTTGCCCTCGCCGATCGCGGGGATCGCGGTGAGGAACTCCGGCACGCGCATCGCGCCCGCAGGAGACGCCGGCTCGGCCAGTGCACGCCGCAGCAACTCCTGCGGCGTGATCACGCGAGTGGCGACGTCCTTCTTGAGCGCGGCGCGCTCGCGGCGCGCGGCGACGGCACGGCGAGAGGCGGCGGCACGGTCGACCTCGGGAGGCCGCGTGGAGGAGGCGGCGGGTTCAGGCATGTCGATCACCACGGTAGAGAAGGGCGCGCTCGGTGATGCGCGCGGCGAGCCGGTCGGGTCCGGCAGCCAGGATGCTGCGGCTCTCCGACGCTATCACCGCGGGCGCCATCTCCCCGAAGCGGGACAGGACGTGCTCCGGCTCGGCGCCCTGATGCCCGAAGCCGGGGCCGAGGATGGGCGCGACGGGTGCGAACGGCCGGAGTCCGGCATCCGTCCACTCCACCGTCCCGCCGACGACGAAGCCGAGGCTCGCCCACTCCCCCTCCGGCGTGATGCGGGCGTTGCGCTCGGAGACGTCCCGCACGATCGCGCCGGACACCGTCTCGCCGGTGCCGAGGCGCGCGCGCTGCGCGGTGAACGCGTCGGGGTTGCTCGTCGCAGCGAGGACGAACACGCCCTTGCCCGATCGTTCCGCCAGATCGAACGTGCCCTCGAGCGTGCCGATGCCGAGGAACGGGTTCGCGGTGAGCGCGTCGGCCTCGAGCGGCGAGCCGGGCGTGAGCCACGCCTCGCCGTACGCGTCCATCGTCGAGCCGATGTCACCCCGCTTGGCGTCTGCGATTACCAGGAGGCCCGCGGCACGGGCCTCGGCGGTCACGGCCTCGAGTGCCGTGAATCCCGCGGAGCCATAGCGCTCGAAGAACGACACCTGGGGCTTGACGATCGCGACCCGGCCGGCGGCGGCCTCGACGACGCGCAGCCCGAACTCTCGTGCGCCGGCGGCTGAGGCATCGAGCCCCCACTCCTGCAGCAGCGGCACGTGCGGGTCGATGCCGACGCACAGGCGCCCGTGCGTCGCGATGCCGGAGCGGACGCGCTCGCCGAACGATGCGCCCCCCTGGCCGGGCGAGGTCACGCGCGCGCCTGCCGATCCAGCGCGTACTCCTGAAGACTGCGGACCTGGAAGCCCTCGCGCAGCACCGGCAGCGCGCTCACGGCCGCGCCGAGCACGGCCATCGTGGTGAAGAGCGCCTTGTCGCCGGCGACGGCCGCCGCCCGGATCTCATACCCGTCCGCGCGCGCCGCGCCGCCCGACGGCGTGTTCACGACCATGTCGATCTCGCCCGCGTTGATGAGGTCGACGATGTTCGTGCCGCCCGATTCCTGGGTCTCGGAGTACTTGCTCACGACGCGCACCTCGATGCCGTTGCGGGCGAGGATCTCGGCAGTCCCCTCGGTCGCGACCAGGTCGAACCCGAGCTCCTGCAGGCGGTGCGCCGGGAGGATGACGGCGCGCTTGTCGCTGTCGGCGACCGAGATGAACACGGTGCCCTCGAGCGGCATGCCGCCGTACGCGGCCTCCTGGGACTTCGCGAACGCCGTCGGGAAGTCGCGGTCGATGCCCATGACCTCGCCCGTCGATCGCATCTCGGGTCCGAGCACGGAGTCGACGGTCTGTCCGTCGGCCGTGCGGAACCGCTTGAACGGCAGCACAGCCTCCTTGACGGCGACCGGGGCGTCCAGGGGCACGCGAGAGCCGTCCTGCGGGGGCAGCAGCCCCTCGGCCTTGAGCTGCGCGACCGTGGCGCCCGCCATGATGCGGGACGCCGCCTTCGCGAGCGGGATGCCGAGCGCCTTCGACACGAACGGCACGGTGCGGCTCGCGCGCGGGTTCGCCTCGATGACGTAGAGCACTCCGGCCGAGATCGCGAACTGCACGTTGAGCAGTCCCCGCACGCCGACGCCCTCGGCGATCGCTCGCGTCGCCTCGCGGACGCGGTCGATGTCGGTGCGACCGAGGCTCACCGGCGGCAGCGTGCACGACGAGTCGCCCGAGTGGATGCCGGCCTCCTCGAGGTGCTCCATCACGCCGCCGATGTACAGCTCGTCGCCGTCGAACAGCGCGTCGACGTCGATCTCGATCGCGTCGTCCAGGAAGCGGTCCACCAGAAGCGGGAGACCGGGGCCGATGATGGCCTGGTCGGCGATCCGCACGAAGTAGTCGCGCAGCGCTTCGGTCGAGTACACGATCTCCATGCCGCGGCCTCCGAGAACGAAGCTCGGGCGGACGAGCACGGGGTAGCCGATCTCCTCGGCCACCGCGACGGCGCCGTCGACGTCGATCGCGGTGCCGTTGCGTGGCGCGATGAGGCCGGCGCCGTCGAGCAGACGCGAGAACAGCTCGCGCTCCTCGGCGAGGTCGATCGCCGCCGGCTTCGTCCCCAGGATGTTGTAGCCGGCGTCCTCGATGCCCTTCGCGAGGCCGAGCGGCGTCTGGCCGCCCAGCTGGCAGATCACGCCGAGGATCTCGCCGGACTGCGCCTCGGCGTGCAGCACCTCGAGGACGTCCTCGAGCGTGAGCGGCTCGAAGTACAGGCGGTCCGAGGTGTCGTAGTCGGTCGACACCGTCTCGGGGTTGCAATTGACCATGACGGTCTCGTATCCAGCCGCCGAGAGCGCGAATGAGGCGTGCACGCACGAGTAGTCGAACTCGACGCCCTGGCCGATGCGGTTGGGGCCCGAGCCGATGATGACGACCTTGGTGCGATCCGAGGGAGTGACCTCGGTCTCGAAGTCGTAGCTGGAGTAGTGGTACGGCGTGAGGGCCGGGAACTCCCCCGCGCACGTGTCGACGGTCTTGTAGACCGGACGGAGGCCGAGAGCGTGACGGATGCTGCGGATCTGGGCCTCGCCGTCGCCCCGGAGCTGCGCGATCTGCGCGTCGCTGAAACCGTGCTCCTTCGCGATGCGGAGGGTCGGGGCATCCAGTTCCGTCGCCTTCGCGACGTGCTCGGCGACCTCGTTGATGAGGACGATCTGGTCGAGGAACCACGGGTCGATCTTGGTCGCCTCGAACGCCTGCTCGACGGTCGCGCCCTTGCGGAGGGCCTGCTGCAGCACCACGATCCGCCCGTCGGTCGGCGTCTTCGCGATCTCGAGCAGCTCGTCGACCGAGCGGGGCTCGTCGCCCCAGTGGAAGCTGGACCCGCGCTTCTCGAGCGAGCGCAGCGCCTTCTGCAGCGCCGTGGCGTAGTTGCGGCCGATCGCCATCGCCTCCCCCACCGACTTCATGGTCGTGGTGAGCGTCGTGTCGGCGGCCGGGAACTTCTCGAAGTTGAACCGCGGCACCTTCACGACGACGTAGTCGAGCGTCGGCTCGAAGCTCGCGGGCGTGACCTTGGTGATGTCGTTGGGGATCTCATCGAGGCGGTAGCCGATGGCGAGCTTCGCGGCGATCTTGGCGATCGGGAAGCCGGTCGCCTTCGACGCGAGGGCCGACGAGCGCGACACGCGGGGGTTCATCTCGATCACGATGATGCGTCCGGTCGCGGGATCGACCGCGAACTGGATGTTGCATCCGCCCGTGTCGACGCCGACGGCGCGGATGATGTCGATGCCGATGTCGCGGAGCTTCTGATACTCGCGGTCGGTCAGGGTCAGCGCGGGTGCCACCGTGATGGAGTCGCCGGTGTGGACGCCGACGGGGTCGACGTTCTCGATCGAGCACACGACCACCGTGTTGTCGGCGGTGTCGCGCATGAGCTCCAGCTCGTACTCCTTCCACCCGAGGATGGACTCCTCGAGCAGCACCTCGTTCGTGGGCGAGTCGTGCAGGCCCGCGCCTGCGATGCGGCGGAGGTCCGACTCGTCGTACGCGAAGCCCGAGCCGAGGCCGCCCATCGTGAACGAGGGGCGCACGACCAGCGGATAGCCGAGCTCGTCGGCGGCGGCGAGGACCTCGTCCATCGTGTGCGCGATACGGGATGCCGCGACATCCGCCCCCGCGTCGAGGACGAGCTGCTTGAAGATCTGGCGGTCCTCGCCCTTCTCGATCGCGTCGACCTTCGCGCCGATGAGCTCGACTCCGTACTTGTCGAGGATGCCCTGCTTGTGGAGGGCCATCGCGGCGTTGAGCGCCGTCTGGCCGCCGAGGGTCGGCAGGATCGCGTCGGGCTTCTCCTTCGCGATGATCGTCTCGATGACGGCGGGCGTGATCGGCTCGATGTAGGTCGCGTCGGCGAAGTCCGGATCGGTCATGATCGTCGCGGGATTGGAGTTGACCAGGATGACGCGCACCCCCTCTTCGCGCAGCACGCGGCACGCCTGGGTCCCGGAGTAGTCGAACTCGCACGCCTGGCCGATGACGATCGGGCCGGAGCCGATGACGAGGACGCTGTTGATGTCCTGACGCTTGGGCATTACTCGGAGTCCTTCTTGGCGAGGTGCGCGACGACCAGGTCGCGGAAGCGATCGAAGAGGTAGTTGGCGTCGTGGGGTCCGGCGGCCGCCTCCGGGTGGTACTGCACCGAGAAGGCGGGGATGTCGAGTGCCCGCAGACCCTCGACGACCTGGTCGTTGAGGCCCACGTGGCTCACCTCGATGCGGCCGTACCCGTTCGGGCTGTCGAACTCGCCGTCGATCGGCGCGTCGACCGCGAAGCCGTGGTTGTGAGCCGTGATCTCGACACGGCCGGTCGACTTGTCGAGCACCGGCTGATTGATGCCGCGGTGGCCGAACGGGAGCTTGTAGGTGCCCAGGCCCAATGCGCGACCGAGGAGCTGATTGCCGAAGCAGATGCCGAAGAACGGCAGGCCGTCGTCGAGCACGCCGCGGAGGAGGTCGACGTGGTCTCCCGATGCAGCAGGGTCGCCGGGACCGTTCGAGTAGAAGACCGCGACCGGGTCGATCGCGCGGATCTGGTCGATCGTGACGTCCTGCGGCAGCACGTGCACGTCGAAGCCGCGCGCGGCGAGGTTGTCGACGGTCGCCTGCTTGACGCCGAGGTCGAGCACCGCGAGATTGCCGATGCGCTCGCCGGTCGCGGGGGTCACCTCCGCCGCGGCCACCGAAACGGCCGCAGACAGGTTCAGCCCGGCCATCTCCGGCGCCTCGCGCACCAGGCGCAGCTGCTCCTCCGGGTCGACGGCCGCGGCCGCGCCGGAGAAGACGCCGCCGCGCATGCTTCCGGCGGAGCGGATGTGCCGGGTCACCGCCCGTGTGTCGATGCCGCTGATGCCCACGACCCCGTCCGCGACGAGCGCGTCGTCGAGGGATTCGTCGGCGCGCCAGTTCGACACGACGCGCGAGGGGTCGCGCACGATGTACCCCGACACCCAGATGCGTCGGGACTCGGGATCCTCGTCGTTCATGCCGGTGTTGCCGATATGAGGAGCGGTCTGCAGCACGATCTGCCCCGCGTAGGAAGGGTCGGTCAGGGTCTCCTGATACCCGGTCATGCCGGTGGCGAAGACGACTTCGCCGAGCGTCGTGCCGAGCGCGCCGTAAGCACGTCCGACGTGGCGCGTGCCGTCCTCGAGCACGAGCACGGCGGGGTCGGTCTGGAAAAGAGAGGTCATGCGTGGGTTCCCGTCTGGGTCGGGGGAAGGATGCCGGCCACGGCGTCGGCGAGGGCGCGGGCCGAGGCATCCTGGGGGCGGAGATACGAGTCGACGACGGAGACGTCGTCGGGGCGCCAGGAGAGGCGCACGAGGCCGTCGGGCTCGACGACGCGGTCGATCGCGACGGTCGCCTGGGCGACGCCCGCGATGCGGTGGGCCGGCAGGAACACGCGCGGCTGGCCGGTGAGGTCGAGCGCGACGCCGGCGTCGGTCACCGCGACGTCGGCCTTGGAGCGGAACCCGAGGCCCTTGATGGCGAGACGCTCGAGCGGCTCGCCGTGCCGGGTCGTCGCGACGTAGAGCGCGGCGAACGTCGCGCGGACCTCGGCGTCGACGGGGATGTCGCCCACGGGGGCGACGATGCCCGCGTCACGCCGGGAGCGGCGCCACCACGCCCACGCGAGCGCGCCCAGGAGGGCGAGCGCGACGACCACGATGATCGCAAGCGCTCCTTCGCGGGTCACGCGCGTGCTCCGGGCGCATCGAGCACCGCGCCGTCGGCGACGGTGACGGTGCCTTGGTGCAGAGTCCAGCGCACGTCGCCGGGCAGTTCGCGACCGAGGTACGGCGAGTTCACGCTCCGCCCGCGCAGGTCGTCCGCGGTGAACGCGCGCACCGGCGACGGGTCGTAGAAGGTCAGCGACGCGGGATGGCCTTCGGTCAGCGGCGTGCCGTGGCCTTCGAGCCGGCCGATGCGGGCGGGCTCGCGCGACATGATGCGCGCGACATCGCCCCAGGTGATGAGGCCGGTGTCGATCATGGCCTGCTGCACGACCCGCAGCGCGCTCTCGAGCCCCACCATGCCATTCGCCGCGGCATGCCACTCGCATGCCTTCGCCTCGGCGGGGTGCGGGGCGTGGTCGGTCGCGACGATGTCGATGGTGCCGTCGGCAAGACCCTCCCGCACGGCGAGCACGTCCTCTTCCCGCCGCAGCGGCGGGTTGACCTTGTACCGTGCGTCGTAGCCGCGCACGAGCTCGTCGGTGAGCAGCAGGTGGTGCGGCGTCACCTCGGCCGTGACGTCGACGCCGCGCTTCTTGGCCCACCGGATGATCTCCACCGAGCCGGCGGTCGACAGGTGGCACACGTGCAGACGCGAGCCGACGTGCTCGGCGAGCAGCACGTCGCGCGCGATGATCGACTCCTCGGCGACGGCGGGCCAGCCGGCGAGGCCGAGCTCGGCGGAGACTGCGCCCTCGTTCATCTGCGCGCCCTCGGTGAGCCGCGGGTCCTGCGCATGCTGGGCGATGACGCCGTCGAACGCCTTCACGTACTCGAGCGCGCGCCGCATGATGAGCGGGTCCCACACGCAGAAGCCGTCGTCGCTGAAGACGCGCACACGCGCTCGCGAGTCGGCCATCGCTCCGAGCTCGGCGAGGCGCTCGCCCTTCTGCCCGACCGTGACGGCGCCGATCGGCTGCACGGTGACGAATCCGGCCGCCTGGCCGAGTGCGAGCTCCTGCTCGACGACGCCGGCGGTGTCGGCGACGGGCGACGTGTTGGGCATCGCGAACACCGCGGTGTAGCCGCCGGCTGCGGCGGCGCGGGATCCGGTGAGGATCGTCTCGGATGCCTCGTACCCGGGCTCGCGAAGGTGCGTGTGCAGGTCGACGAGCCCCGGCAGCAGCACCAGTCCGTCGACGTCCACGACGGTGGCGCCGGCACGACTCAGGCCGGGGCCGATCTCGGCGATGAGCCCGTTCTCGACGATCACGTCGGCCGGTGCCGATCCCTCGACGAGAGCCCCGCGGAAGAGGAACACCTCCGAAGTCATGCGCTCCCCTTCCCTGTGGCATCCGTCGTATCGGTATCGCGCTCCGCGCCCGCGAGCAGCAGGTAGAGCGCGGCCATGCGCACCGAGACGCCGTTCGTCACCTGCTCGAGCACCGTCGAGCGGGGTGAGTCCGCGGCCTCTGCGGAGATCTCCAGGCCCCGGTTCATGGGTCCCGGGTGCATGACAATGCTATCGGCCCGAAGAGCGCGCAGACGCGCTGCGTCGAGGCCCCACCGACGGGAATACTCCCGTTCAGTGGGGAAATACGCGGCATTCATGCGTTCGAGCTGGATGCGGAGCATCATGAGCGCGTCCGGCTCTGCCGCGATCGCGGCGTCGAGGTCGTACTCGACGCGGGCGGGCCACAGCGAGACGTCCTGCGGGATCAGCGTGGGCGGTGCCACGAGCGTCACGTTCGCGCCGAGCGCGCTCAGCAGCCAGACGTTGGACCGTGCGACGCGCGAGTGCAGGATGTCGCCCACGATCGTCACCTGGACACCGGAGAGGTCGCGGCCGCGGCTGTCGGCGCCGAAGCGGCGCTTGCGGATCGTGTACGCGTCCAGCAGGGCCTGCGTGGGGTGCTCGTGCGTGCCGTCTCCGGCATTGACGACCCCCGCCGTGATCCAGCCGCTCGTCGCAAGGGTGCGAGGCGCTCCCGAGGCACCGTGGCGGATGACGACGGCATCCGCACCCATCGCCTGAAGCGTCTGGGCGGTGTCCTGCAGCGACTCGCCCTTCGAGACGCTCGAGCCCTTGGCCGAGAAGTTGATGACGTCGGCCGACAGGCGCTTGGCCGCCGCCTCGAACGAGATGCGGGTGCGCGTGGAGTCTTCGAAGAACAAGTTGACCACGGTGCGCCCGCGCAGCGTCGGGAGCTTCTTGACCTCGCGCTGCTGCGTGTCGGCCATGTCCTCGGCGACGTCGAGGATGCGCAGCGCGTCCTCTCGTGCGAGGGACTTCGTGTCGAGCAGGTGCCTCATGATCCGATCGTCACCTCGTCGCGGCCGTCGATCTCCGCGAGGCGGACGTTGACGCGCTCGTCGCGGGCGCTGGGCAGGTTCTTGCCGACGAAGTCGGGGCGGATCGGAAGTTCGCGATGGCCGCGGTCGACGAGCGTCGCGAGGCGCACGACGGCGGGTCGGCCGATGTCCTGGAGGGCGTCGAGAGCAGCACGGATGCTGCGCCCCGAGAAGAGCACGTCATCCACGAGCACGACGACCTTGCCGTCGATCCCGCCGGGCGGGATCTGCGTCGGCTGCGGCGCGCGTGTGGGGTTGCGGTGCAGGTCGTCGCGGTACATCGTCACGTCGAGGGAGCCGACCGCGATGGGCGCCTGGCCGAACTCCTCGATGAGGGGCGCGATGCGATGGGCGAGGGTGACGCCGCGGGTGGGGATGCCGAGGAGAACCAGTCCGTCGGGCCCCTTGTTGGACTCGAGGATCTCGTGGGAGATCCGAGTCAGGGCCCGCGCGATGTCGGCCTCGTGCAGCACGGTGCGCGTGCTCATCCGCCGCTCCCTTCTCCGCCTCACAGGACGGGATTAAAGGTTGCTGTGATCGTGGGCCAGTCTAGGGCACGGGAAGGGCCGGCTCCGAATCGGAGCCGGCCCTCGCCGGGCGCGGGATGTCAGCGCCGGGGTGCCGGGCCGCGCAGCACGCGCGACGCGACCACGAGGGCTGCGGCGATGAGCACGACGTTCTTGAAGATGTACTGGCCCGTGAGCGTCGGCCCGGCGGGACCGAACACCTCGCCCGGCAGCAGCACGATGGGCGACAGGATGCCGACGTACGCGACGGCGAGCACGACGAGGCCGATGCGGGCGAAGCCTCCGCCGGCGATGAGCAGCACACCGGCGGCGACCTCGATCGCGGCCGTGGCGACGAGGGCGATCTGACCGCTCACGAGGCCGAATGTCAGCTTCTCCCACGTGCTGCTCACGAGCGCCTCCACCGGGCTGACGCCGGGGAAGAGCTTCAGCGCGCCGAAGACGGCGAAGACGGCGCCGAGCGCGATGCGCAGCGCGGGGATGCTCCAGCGCTGCAGTGACGCCTTCACGGCGGCCTCGGCGCGCGCCTCCCAGGCGACGACGGTGCGCAGCGTGCCGGCGGGACGAGCGGGTGCGGTGACGACGCCGGCGGCGCCGTGGACGGGAACGGTGGTCATGGCGTGACTCCTTCGGGTTCTGATCGCCCGTGATGACGGGCACGGTGATCAGGACCCGGAGGCACCGCGCGGTGATACCGCGTGATCCAGATTCACGCCTGGGCTACACAACATCCGGCATGGAACCGCCGTCTCGTTGTAGAGGTGCCACAACGAGACGGCGGTTCCGCGGTCGGATCAGGCGGCGGGACTCGTCGCGGCTCGGTACAGGTCGTCCTCGACCTGGGACGCCCGGATCGGGTGCCCCTGGCTCGTCAGGCACTTGCCGCTCGCGAGCTCCCACTTCCAGTCGTGGAGCGAGCACGTGAGCACCCCGTCTTCGATCTTGCCTGTCTTGGTGAGGTCCGCCCGCAGGTGCGGGCACCGGCGCTGCACCAGCCAGTCGCCGAGCTGCGCGTCCTCGGTCTGGTCCGTCTGCTCCGCGTACCAGTTCTCGACGTACTCGATGCGGTCGCGCGACAGGCACTTGAGGAAGGTCGTCAGGAACTCGTTGAACTTGCCGCTGCGGCCGACCTCGAACTGCATCGAGAGGAAGATCGAGTTCGACCAGTCGATCTCATGGTCGGCGATGTTGGCCGAGACGAGGTCCGCGGGGATCGTGTACCAGTAGATGCACTCCTCCCCTGCGTACTCGCGGACCTTCGCCTTCGGGAAGTCCACGACCATGTCGAGGTCGCCGATGCGGAAGCGCACGTTGCCGCCCACGCCGTTGCGGATGGTGCGTCCGCGACGCAGCAGCGGCTCCCACCATTCCTTGATGGCGGCGAGCATCTCATCGGGCGGCAGCACAGGAGGACGAGAGGCCTCCTCTGCGGCGATCTCGTCCTGCCGCGTGTCGCGCTGTTCAGCCAGGTAGGTCCACTTGTCGTCGAAGATGCGGTCGATCTCGGCCTGCGTGTACAGCGTCTGCGTGACCGTGAGCTCGCCGTCGTTCAGCTCGACGACCGTGCCGGGCAGGAACTCGTAGCCCTTCTGCTCCGGCCGGACCGCCTTCATGTGCTGCAGGAACTGCCGCTGGTCGGTGAAGATCGCGTCGTCGTCGAGGCCCCACCCGTTGTACCTGAACAGCTCCTCGCGCAGGAACATCGGCGGGCCCGCCATCGGGAAGACATGCTCGGCGTCGACCTTCTCGATGTAGTACATCGCGCGCTTGTTCTGCGCGTCGCGCTTGAGCCCGGCGAAGTTCTGCTTCGCATCCTGCGGCAGGTCGTAGACCATGGGCCACCAGATGGCGCCCGACACCTGCGTGAAGTACGCCTCGGGCTTCGAGAACGACATGAGCTTCTCGAGGTCGAGCGGGTGCGAGTCGTTCTGGTTCAGGATGCTCGCGGTGCCGTCGTCGACGCTGAGCGACGAGTCGCCGATCGGGCCGTCGCTCGGGGCGCGAAGCGGCGTGATCATGAGCTTGAGCGGGCCGAACTCGAGCGGCACGCCCGCCTCGGTGTAGATGATGTTGTCGTAGCCGAGCTTGCGCAGGTCCTGCTCGAGATCGTCGGTGGGGTACTCGGGCAGCAGGACCTTGATGTCCTTGGGGATGTGACGCTGCATCAGGGCCGGGTCGAAGTGGTCGCGGTGCCGGTGCGAGATGTAGAGGAAGTCGGCGTTGCCGAATCGCGCCCAGTCCAGACCCCGATTGTCGGGGAACGGGAACCAGGACCCGAAGAAGGTCGGGCCGATCACCGGGTCGCAGAGGATGCTTCCGCCTGCCGTCTCGATGAACATTCCGGCGTGGCCGAGGCCCGTGATGCGCATGGGGGTTCCTCCTAGGTCGAACCAGACGATTCTAGGCGAGGCCGTCTGCGGCCCCGATGGGACGAGCCGTCAGCCCTCGAACAGCGCGCGGATGTCGTCGGCGCCGAGGGTCTTGCCGAACAGCGCGTCGTCGTCCATGACGGCGTGGAACAGCCGGGCCTTGCGCTGCTGCAGCGCCATGACCTTCTCCTCGATCGTGCCGTTCGCGATCAGGCGGTACACCATGACGCTGTTGCGCTGGCCGATGCGGTGCGCGCGGTCGATCGCCTGCGCCTCCGCCGCCGGATTCCACCACGGATCGAGGAGGAACACGTAGTCGGCCTCGGTGAGGGTGAGCCCGAACCCGCCGGCCTTGAGGCTGATCAGGAACACCGGTGCCTCTCCGCCGCGGAACGATGCCACCGCGGCCTCGCGGTCGCGCGTCGAGCCGTCGAGGTACGCATACGGGACGCCACGCTCCGCGAGGCGCGCCGAGACCAGCCCTAGGAACGACGTGAACTGGCTGAACACGAGCGCGCGGTGCCCCTCGGCCAGCGCCTCGTCGAGCTGTTCGAACAGTGCCGTCAGCTTGCTCGGCGGGATGTGGGCGTGCGCGGGATCGACGAGCTCGGGAGCGAGGCTGAGCATGCGCAGCAGCGTCAGCGACCGGAACACGATGAAGCGGTTCCGATCCAGATCGTCGAGGAGCCCGAGCACCTTCTGCCGCTCGCGCTGCAGCACCGTGTCGTACAGCGCGCGGTGCGCGGCGCCGAGCTCGACCCGCACCTCCTGCTCCTGCTTCTCGGGAAGGTCTGCCGCGACGAGCTCCTTCGTGCGGCGCAGCACGAGCGGGCGGATCCGTCGTCTCAGCCGCGCCAGCCTCCCCGCACGGTAGGCGCCGCCCTCCTGGTTCTCGGGCACCTTGCCCTTCTCGATGGGGCCGACGTACTCCTCGCGGAAGCGGCGGGCCGACGCGAACAACCCGGGCGCGGTGAGCGAGAGCAGGGCCCACAGCTCGGTGAGGCTGTTCTCCAGCGGCGTTCCGGTGATCGCGAAGACGACGTCGGCGCGGAGCGCCTTCGCCGCCCGGTACACCTTCGTCTGGCTGTTCTTGACGAACTGGGCCTCGTCGAGCACGAGGCCCGACCACTCCACGCGCGCATACTCGGGTTCGTCGAGGCGGAGCAGCGCGTACGACGTCACGACGATGTCTGCCGCGGACGCGGCATCCGTCACGGTCACGTCACGTCGCGCCGAGGTCGCGTCGACGACCTCGACCCGGAGCCCCGGCGTGAACCGTGCCGCCTCCGAGCGCCACGTCGCCAGCACCGACGTGGGGGCGACGACGAGGAACGGGCGCGTCTCGCCCGCGTCCCGGGTGCGGGCGATGAGCGCCAGCATCTGCAGCGTCTTGCCCAGCCCCATGTCGTCGGCCAGGATGCCGCCGAGGCGGTGCGCCCACAGGAAGGCCAGCCAGTCGTAGCCCGCGCGCTGGTACGGGCGCAGCTCCGCGCGCAGACCGGTCGGGACCGGGGCCGCAGGCACGCCCTCGGCATGCTGCAGCGCCGCCACGGTCGCGCGCCACGAGACTGCTGGCTGGGCCTCGTCGGCGACGTCCTCGAAGTCGGCCCACAGCGCGGTCTGGTAACGGCTGAGCCGCGGGCCGGTCTCCCACTCGTCCAGATCGCCGGCCTCGTCGATGAGGTCGCGCAGGCGCTGCAGCGACGGATGAGACAGCGAGAAGTAGGCGCCGTCGCTCAGCAGGAGCTTCTTGCGGCCGCGCGAGAGCGCCTCGAACAGCGACGCGAACGGAATCCTGCGGCCGTCGACGCTCACGACGACCCCCAGGTCGAACCAGTCGGGATCGGTCGACTCCGCCGTGGTGACCTGGATGCGCGGGTCGCCCGAGAGCTCGCGGTAGCGGGGCCGCTCCCCCGAGATCACGACGTCGACGTCGGGCTGCGCCTCCAGGACCGGGAGGAGGCGCGAGGCGAACTCCGCGGCCTCCAGACCCGACAGGCTGCCCGATCCCGCGTAGTCGGTCGCGGACGCGTCGCGCCATGCGGCCCCGACCCGGGCGCGGATCTCGTCCTCGACGCGGACGTCGCGTTCGTCGGACGCGGGCGCATCGATCGGGATGAGGTCGCCGTCGCCGTAGCGCCAGGACAGCGTGAAGTCGAGCCGGTGGGAGGGTGCGAACCGCACGCGCACGTCGAGGGTCGGCCGTGGCAGCGCCGGCACCTCGAACCCGGCCGCCTCGACCGCGACGCGACGAGCGATGCGCGGAAGATGGACGCGCACGAACTCGTCGACCTCGTCCGCCGGGACGTCCACCGGCGCGCGAGCGGCGAGGAGGGCCGCAGCGGGATCGGGCAGCGACAGCTCGGCGAGCACGATGTCGAGGCGCTCCCCCTGCGTCGTGAACCGGTAGACGCCCGAACGGCCCACCGGACGCAGGTCCGCGGCATCCGTCGGCTCGCCGTCGATCGTGACGACCGGTGCGACCTCCAACCCCGCGGTGGTGCGCACGGCTCGCAGTGCGAGCGTCGCGGTCTCGGCGACGGTCACCGTCATCGTGCGCTTGGTCGGGACGAGCGGGATGCCGTGCGCCACCGCCGTGGCCAGGTGCGGCCACAGCAGGCTCGACTCGATGTCGTCGAGCGTGAGCCATTCCGAGACGTCGGAGAACGCGCCGAACGTGCGGACGTCGCGCCCGATGCTGTGCAGCTCGGCGAACCATCGCGCCTGCGCCGGATCGTACGTCGTCGTGGGACGGCGGAGCGCGTCCCACGACACCGCTCCCTTGATCCATGTCCCGGAGCGCGCGCTGCGCTCCAGCGGACGCAGACCCACCAGGACATCGGCGCCGTGCTGGTGCAGTCCGCGCGCCGACGCGCTCTCGACGCGCGCCGGCGACCACGTCGACACGCCGCGCCGGACGCGCTGGCGCAGCTCCACTCCCAGTGCGAGCGCCGTCGTCGGGTGCTGCGGCGCGGCATCCGCCGGCGCCAGCACGCTCCGCCACGACTCCGCGCGCGCCGGCGCGCGCTCGGCCAGGCGATTGCCCGCGAGCAGCGTCGCGACGGCGTGCTTGCAGTCGAACTGCATCGGACACGTGCACGACGTCGCCGCGATGACGCGCTCGGGCCGGTGAGGGTCGAGCCGGATACGGCAGCGGTAGTTGCGGTCGCCGCTGCCTGCGACGACCGACTCGATCACCGATGACGCCGGGTCCCACGTGACCTGCAGGACCGCGCCGTCGGCGAAGTACGCCTCCCCGCGCTGGTAGGCGCCGTCGTCGACGAGCCGGCGGATGTGCGCGGCGTCGACGAACGGAGGGGTCACGGCATCCATCCTCGCAAGGTGCGCCGACAGCCGGCGCCTCGTGTCAGGACGAGCGGGCGATGCGCGCCAGCACGCCGTGCACGAACGACGGCGAGTCGTCGGTCGAGAACTCCTTCGCGAGCTCGACCGCCTCGTCGATGGCCACCGCGGTGGGCACCGCGTCGTTGTAGAGGATCTCCCACGCCGCCAGGCGCAGCACGGCTCGATCGACCGCCGGCATGCGCGCGAGCGACCAGTCCTTCGAGAACGTGGTGATCTGCTCGTCGATGGCCTCGCGGTTGTCGATCACCCCGTCGACGATCTCGCGGGCGTAGAGCCACGACGCCTCGCGGGCCGGCTCGCTCGCGGCGCGCGTCGCTTCGGCGGCGAGGATCGTCGCGACGTCATCGCCGCGGACGTCGGCTTGGAACAGGATGTCGAGGGCGCGCTTGCGCGCCTTGGTGCGAGCACTCATCGGTGTGACGACCCCGCGTCAGCTGACGCGGCCGAGGTAGTCGCCGGTGCGCGTGTCGACCTTGACCTTCGTGCCGGTCTCGAGGAACAGCGGCACCTGGATCTCGTAGCCCGTCTCGACGGTCGCCGGCTTCGTGCCCGCCGACGAGCGGTCGCCCTGCAGGCCCGGCTCGGTGTAGGTGATCTCGAGCACGACGGAGGCGGGCAGGTCGATGTACAGCGGGTTGCCGTTGTTGAGGGCGATCGTGACCTGCTGGTTCTCGAGCAGGAAGTTCTTCGCGTCGCCGACCGTCGCGGCGGGGACGGTGATCTGGTCGTAGTCGCTCGTGTCCATGAACACGAATCCCTCGCCGTCGTTGTAGAGGTACGTGAAGTCGCGACGGTCGACGTTCTCGATGTCGATCTTGGCGCCGGCGTTGTAGGTCTTGTCGACGACCTTGCCCGTCACGACGTTCTTCAGCTTGGTGCGCACGAACGCACCGCCCTTGCCCGGCTTGACGTGCTGGAACTCCACGACGCTCCAGAGCTGGCCGTCGATGCTGAGGACGACGCCGTTCTTGATGTCTGCGGTGGATGCCATGAGGAGTGAAGTCCGTTCTGCCCAGCAGGTCGCTGAGCTCGTCGAGTGCGGTCGTGCGCCGGTGCGACGAAGACGCCCCGGGATGCCGACGTTCGATTCTACGGGATGCCCGGTCCGCGGCCGCGTCGTCAGCCGTCCGTGGTTCCGGTGAGGACGGCGATGAGCCGCTCGACGGCCGTCGCGTAGCCGCGGACGCCCTCTCCCACGACGTGGACCACGGCGACATCGGCGACGTACGAGTGGTGGCGGAACGGCTCCCGTCCGAGGATGTTCGAGATGTGCACCTCGGCCACCGGAAGCCCGACGCCCGACAGCGCGTCCCGTAGCACGATCGAGGTGTGCGTGAGCCCGCCCGGGTTGATGACGATGCCCGCGCAGTCGGCGCGCGCGTCGTGGATCGCGTCGATCAGCACGCCTTCGTGATTGCTCTGCACCGCCCGGAGGTCGAAGCCGCGCGAGGCCGCGGCATCCGTTGCGACGCGCTCGACGTCGGCGAGCGTCTCGGTTCCGTACACCGCCGGCTCGCGCGTGCCCAGCAGGTTGAGGTTCGGACCGTTGACGAGGAGGAGGCGGCGCGGCGTGGTCACGCGCCCACCCTAGCGCTGCGCGTGCACCGGGATGAGCGCCGGCGCATCACGCGGTCGTCTGCGCGCCGGCCTGGGGCTCCCCGGCCTCGTCCTCCGCGGCGTACTCGGCCAGCAGCTCGCGTTCGCGCTTCGCATTCGGGAACTTCCACGCCACGAGCGCCGCGCCCAGCAGCACCGCCACGATCCCCGCCAGGTAGGCCCAGTTCTGGCCCTGCTCGAACGACTCCTTGGCCGCCTGGACGATCGCGTCGGAGTACTGCGGGTACTGTTCGGCGATGTTCGAGGCGCTCGCGAAGGACTTCGTGAGCTGACTCTGCACCGACGACGTGATCTCGTCGGCGTTGGGCGCATCGGCGATCTGGGCGTTGACGGCCGCCGCGTACCCGGCCGTGAGGAGCGCACCGAGGACGGACTGCATGATCGCGCCGCCGAGGTCCCGCTGCAGATCGGCGGTGCCGGAGGCCATGCCGGCGCGGCGCACGGGCACCGCACCCGTGAGCGAGTGCGACGCGGGCGTGCCCGCGAGCCCCACCCCCGCGCCGACGAACGCGTAGCCGAGCCCGACCACCCAGTACGGGGCGTTCTCGCGCCACAGCAGCAGCATCGTGACGAAGCCGAGCAGCACGGCCGCGTATCCGAGCAGCAGGGTGAACCGGGCACCGCGCGTCTCGACGAGCTTGGCCGAGCGAGGGGCGAGCAGGATCATGAAGACCGCCGCGGGCAGGATCGCGAAGCCCGCCTGGATCGTCGAGTATCCGAGCACGTTCTGCAGGTACTGCTGCCCGATGAACATCGCACCCATGAGCGAGCCGAAGACGATGATGCCGGCGCACGCCGCCACCCAGAAGATGGGCCGCGCCGCGATGCCGAGGTCGTACAGCGGGTTGCGGGCGCGCCGCTGGCGGATGACGAACGCGATGAGCGCGGCGACTCCGATCGCCGTGAGGCCCAGCACCAGGGTCCCTGCGTCGGGGACGGCCGCGAAGTTGATCGCGAGGATCAGAGCGGCGACCAGCACGAGCGACAGGATGCCGCCGAGGTTGTCCACGGGGTCGGACGACTCGTTCACGTGGCTCGGCACGAACTTCAGCACCATGAAGAAGGCGACGACGATGAGCGGAACCGTGACGAGGAACACCGAGCCCCACGGGAGCGTGGTCAGCATGAAGCCCGAGATGAGCGGCCCGAGCGCCGAGATCGCCCCGCCGATCGCCGACCACAGCGCGATCGACCGCGTGCGCCGCGGTCCCGACCAGAGCGCGGTGATGAGGGCCAGCGTCGTCGGGTACGCCATGCCTGCGGCGACGCCGCCCAGGATGCGCGCGATGATCAGCACCGTCACCGTCGGGGCGAAGGCCGCGAGCAGGGCGGCGGGCAGCGAGAGCACGACGCCGATGACCAGCATCATCTTGCGTCCATAGCGGTCGCCGACGGCGCCGAGCCACAGCACCGAGGCCGCGAGCCCCAGCGAGTAGCCGACTGCCACCAGGTCGAGCTCGGTCTGAGACGCGTTGAACGCCTTGCCGATATCCGGCAGCGCCACGTTCGCCACGGACATCGGGAGATTCGCCACGGCCGCGACGAGGATGAGCGACGCCAGGATGATGCCGCTGCGGGCGGGGGCGGCGGTGGTGCTGCTGCTCATGGGTTCTCCGTCCGACGGGCGCACGGGCGCGTGCGCGACGTCAGTATCGCAGTGGCGCCCCACCCTCGCCATCATGCGGTCTGCATGGAATGGCGGGCGAGAGAGACGTCAGCCCGCGACCTCCTGATACGCGGCGAAGAGCAGCGACTCGTCGGGCGCCTGGAGCACCGTGGGCTTGGCGATGTCGTCGAGCACGATGAAGCGGAGCATCCCGCCGCGGCTCTTCTTGTCGCGCTGCATCGTCGCCAGCAGCTGCGGCCAGGCTCCCGGACGGTAGCTCGTCGGCAGACCGAGCGACTCGAGGATGTCGCGGTGGCGCTGGGCCGCGGCATCCGGAAGGCGGCCCGCGAGCCGTGAGAGCTCGGCCGCGAACACCATGCCCACCGAGATCGCCGCGCCGTGCCGCCAGCGATAGCGCTCGGCGTGCTCGATCGCGTGCCCGAGGGTGTGCCCGTAGTTGAGGATCTCGCGGAGCCCCGCTTCGCGGAGGTCCTCCCCCACGACGCGCGCCTTCATGCCGATCGCGAGCTCGATGGACCGCCGGAACGCGTCGCTGTGCGGATCGACGGCCGCGTCGGGGTCGGCCTCGACCAGATCGAGGATCTCGGGCGCCCAGATGAACCCCGCCTTGACGACCTCGGCGTAGCCGGCGACGCGCTCGTTGCGCGAGAGCGAGTCGAGCAGGTCGAGGTCGCAGACGACCGCGCGCGGCGCCCAGAACGCGCCGACGAGGTTCTTGCCCTCGGCCGTGTTGAGGCCGGTCTTGCCGCCGACCGCCGCATCGACCATGCCGAGCACGGTCGTGGGCACCTGGACGACCTCGACACCGCGCAGCCACGTGGCCGCCACGAACCCGGCGAGGTCGGTGACGGCCCCGCCGCCGAATCCGACGACGGCGTCGGTGCGCGTGAAATCGGCCTTGCCCATCACCTGCCAGCAGAATGCCGCGACTTCGATGCGCTTCCCCGCCTCGGCATCCGGGATCTCGGCGAGCAGGACCTCGCGATCGCCGACGAGCTGAGCCCGCAGTCGCTCGGCCTGCTCGGCGAGCGTCGGCGGATGGATCACGAGAACCTTGCGCGCCGCGGGCGGCAGGGCGTCGCCCAGCGAGCCCAGGATTCCGCGCCCGACGGTGACGTCGTAACTCGCGTCCCCGCTCACCGTGATGGTCGTGACGTCGGTCATCGTGCCTCCTCCGAGTCGGTACGGCGCGGCCGTTCGTCGCGGATCCACTCCACGATCGCGTCCACGATGTGCTGCAGTGGGCCGCTCGAGGTGTCGAACGTCGCGTCGGCGAGGGACCGGTACACCGGCATCCGCTCCTCGAGGATCGCGCTCCAGCGCGCCATGGCGTCCGAGCCCTGCAGCAAGGGCCGGGCCGAGTCCCGCACGCGGCCAGCGACCACGTTCGGCGCCACGGTGAGCAGGATCACCCGATGTTCGGCCAGGTCTGCGCGCGTGTCGGGGTGCAGCACCGCTCCCCCGCCGAGCGAGACGATGCCGCCGCGCGCGAGCCCCTCCCTCACGGCCTCGCGTTCCAGGGTGCGGAAGCGCGCCTCGCCGTGCTCGACGAACAGCTTCTCGATGGGCCCGTGGGCGCGGACGATCGCGATGTCGGTGTCGAAGAAGGGCACTCCGAGTGCGCGCGCCGCCTTCTTTCCGATGCTCGTCTTGCCGGCCCCCATCGGGCCGATCAGGACGACGGCGTCAGAGGGAGAGGTCATGCTCGGCGAGGTCGGCGTCGCTCTCGGGCGCAGTGCGGAGCGCCTCCGGGATCGCGGCGAGGTAGCCGTCGAGGTTGCGGCGCGTCTCGGCGACACTGTCGCCCCCGAACTTCTCGAGCACGACCTCGGCGAGCACGATCGCGACCATGGCTTCGGCGACGACGCCTGCGGCGGGAACCGCGCAGACATCCGAGCGCTGGTGGTGCGCGGACGCTTCCTCCCCGCTCGCGACGTCGACCGTCCGCAGGGCGCGCGGCACGGTCGCGATCGGCTTCATGCCGGCGCGCACGCGCAGCACGGTGCCCGTGGACATGCCACCCTCGGTCCCGCCCGCCTTGTCACTGGATCGCGTGATGCCGTCGGACGCGGTGAACAGCTCATCGTGGGCCTGCGAGCCGCGGCGGCGGGTCGTCTCGAACCCGTCGCCCACCTCGACGCCCTTGATGGCCTGGATGCTCATGAGCGCCTGCGCGAGCTTGCCGTCCAGACGCCGGTCCCAGTGCACGTGCGAGCCCAGCCCCGGAGGCAGTCCGTACGCCAGTACCTCGACGATTCCGCCCAGAGTGTCGCCGTCCTTGCGCGCCGCGTCGACCTCGGCGACCATCGCCTGGCTCGTGGCGGGGTCGAAGCAGCGCAGCGGGTCGGCGTCGAGCGCGTCGACGTCGTCGGGTGCCGGCAGCGCCGACCCTGGGGGAACGTGAACCGGTCCGATCGACAGCGTGTGGCTCACCAGACGGATGCCGAGCTCGGCCAGGAACGAGCGCGCGAGCGCGCCGAGCGCGACGCGGGCTGCGGTCTCGCGCGCGCTCGCCCGCTCGAGGATCGGCCGCGCCTCGTCGAAGCCGTACTTCTGCATGCCGACCAGGTCGGCGTGACCCGGGCGGGGGCGCGTGAGCGCGGCGCCGCGGCCGCGGGACTTCTCGGTGAGCTCGACCGGCTCGGCGCTCATCACCTCGACCCACTTGGGCCATTCGGTGTTGCCGATGCGCAGCGCGATCGGGCTGCCGAGCGTCAGCCCATGGCGGACGCCTGCCGAGATCGTCAGCTCGTCCTCTTCGAACTTCATGCGCGAGCCGCGCCCGTAGCCGAGCTTGCGGCGTTCCAGATCGACCTGGATCGCGGCGCGGGACACGGGCACGCCCGCAGGCAGGCCCTCCATGACGGCGACGAGTTCGGGGCCGTGCGATTCGCCGGCCGTGAGCACGCGGAGCATTGGTCCAGTCTCCCACGTGCCCGGCGGGGGTTACGCCGCCTCAGCCTCCACGGCGGCCCGCATGGCGGCGATAACGGCTGCCTCGTCCTCGAGCGGCGCGTCGGGATCGCCGTTCACGAAGATGCGGACCTGGAGCACCGCCTGATGCAGCAGCATCCCGAGCCCCGACAGTGCCGGGCCGCCCGCGCGCTCCCACGCCTCCGACAGTCCCGTCGGCCAGTGGCCGTAGACCACATCGAGGAGCAGCCCGCCGGAGTTGGCCAATGCGTCGGCCGCGGCATCCTCGATCCGGGCATCGCCAGGCAGCGTCGCGATCGTGAGCGGGACGCCGGCATGAGCGGATGCCGCGAACGACGCGGCCGCCACGTCGAGACCCAGCCGATCCCCCAGCTCCCGCAGGGGTTCGACGGCCTCAGGCCGGCGTGCGACCACTTCCACGAGGTTGGCGCCGAGCTCCGCCAGGGCGACGAGTGCCGACGTCGCCGTGGCGCCGGCCCCGACGATCCGGGCCGTCGGAACCGTGGTCACGCCCACGTCGGCCAGTGCGCGGACGACACCGCCGACGTCGGTGTTGAAGCCGCGATGTCCGTTCGCATCGAGCAGGAGCGTGTTCGCGGCGCCGGTCAGCTCGGCGCGACGATCGAGCACGGTGGCTGCCGCGAAGGCGGCGCCCTTCAGCGGCATCGTGAGCGACAGTCCGCGCCACGCGCCGTTCAGACCCGCCAGCTCGACGTCGAACGACGCCTCGGGCACCTGACGGCGCCCGTACTCCCACGGAAGGCCCAGCGCCACGTACGCCGCCGCGTGCAGCTGCGGAGAGCGGCTGTGGGCGATGGGGTCGCCCCACACCTCGAGCCGCGTGGCGCCCGCGTTCAGCACCCCGAGCCCGGGTTGTCGGAGCACCACTGCTGCATCTGCTCGACGTACCGCAGGTGGTCCGAGTACGTCTCGGTGAAGATCGTCTCGCCGGTCTGCATGTTCACGGTGACGAAGTACAGCCACGGGCCGTCGGCGGGGTTCATCGCGGCGTCGATCGCTGCGAACCCGGGGTTGGAGATCGGCCCGATCGGCAGGCCGGGGTGCACGTACGTGTTCCATGGGTTCGGATCGTGCTGCGCGTCCTCGGACGTGCTCGCCGAGAGCCCGACCTCCCCCGCTCCGTACTGCGCGGTGGAGTCCATCTGCAGGAGTCCGAATGTCTCCTGGTTGTTCGGGTCGAGGCGATTCTGGATGACGCGCGCGACCTTCCTCATCTCGTCCTCGACGCGCACCTCGCGCTGGATGATCGAGGCGATCGTCAGCACGCGGTGCTCTTCGCCAGCCGGCACGCCTGCTCGCGCGAGCTGGGAGCGCGTCTGCTCGACGAGGGCCGCGATCACATCCTGCGCGGTGACACCGGGTTCGAACGGGTAGGTGGCGGGGAAGAGCCAGCCCTCCAGGCTGTCGGCCTGGACGCCGTAGACCGACGGGTCGGCGACAGCGGCTTCGAAGTCGGCGAGCGGAATCCCGAGCCCGTCGGCGAGGATCGGCAGGGACTGCTCGACCGTGAGGCCTTCTCGTAGGAGGACGGTGTTCTCCATCCTGTTGGCCGGGTCCAGAAGTGCTGCCAATGCCGCCTCGGAGGTCATGTGCTTCTGGAGTTTGAAGACTCCCGGGACGAAGGGCGGGTTCTGGCCGGTCTCGATGAGGTAGTCGTAGAACGCCTCGGGCGTCTTCGTGACCTCCGCGTCGAACAGCGACTGCGAGATCGGCAGCCCGGTGTCGCCCGAGGCGATCGTGACGAGCGCCTCGCCGTTCGCCATGCCCTCCTCGTAGTCCTTGGGCTCCTCCCACCCCATGACCTCGCGGATGTTGTCCTCGTAGTTCGCCCACACGTACCAGGCGCCACCCGCGATGCCGCCGAGGATGACAAGGATCACGCCGAGCGCGATCCACCCGCCGATCCGACGTCGGCGCTTGTTGCGCGCGGGCGGAACGTCGCCGAGATCATCCGTCGAGGAAGCCCCGGTGAACAGATCGTCGAGGGTGGCGGGCGCCGGCCTCGGCGACTCCGATTCGGCCCGGCGGGCACCGGCGTCCGCCGCCATGCCGGCTGGCGCCTGCGACGCCGTGCCGGGGGCGACCGTGGCGGTCGCCCCGGTCCGGCTGTACGGCATCGCGGGCGTCACGCCGGTGAAGATCCACGGCTCCTTCTCCGAGCTGTCGGTTTCGACGATGTCGACAGGCTGCGTGGGCCGCGGGGTGCGCAGCGGCACGGGCTGGAATCCGTTGCCGGGCTCGCCCTCGTGCGATACGACGGGGTCCGCTGACGACGGCGCCGCCGCGGGCGTGCCGCCCGACGGGGTCGCAGGTGCCGTCGGGGTCTCGCCCGTCGAGGCCTGCCGTGCGGCCTCGCGCGCCGCGCGGCGCGACACGGGCGCGCCCTCCGGGCTCATCGGTGGCTGCTGACCCGGGGGCGGCGGAGTCGTGCCCGACGAGCCCGCCGCGTCCGCCCCGGTGCGTGCGCGTGAGTCGGCGAGCTTGCCGAACAGGTCCGCGAAGGGATCGTCGGGCGTTGAATCGGGCATGTCAGGCGGGCTCCTGGGGGACGGGGATTCCGGGCGGCCGTCCGGTGCTCTTCTCGACGTCGAGTGCTTGCTGCAGCAGGACGACAGCGGCGACCTGGTCAATGATGCTACGCGAGGATCGCTGGGTTCTGCCCGAACCGCGCAGCGCCGCGTGTGCCGACACCGTCGACAGCCGTTCGTCCACGAGTCGGACGGGCATCCCCGATGCCCCCGCAACCGCCGCGGCGAAGTCCCGGGCGTCCTGCGTCGAGCGGGTGTCCTCGCCGCGCAGGTTCAGTGGGAGGCCGACCAGGATCTCGACGGCGGACACCTCGTCCGCCAGCGCGACGATGCGCGCCACGGCCGCGTCGTCCCGCGGCACCGTCTCGACCGGGGTCGCGAGCAGCCCGTCCGGGTCGCAGCGCGCCACACCGACGCGCGCGGCGCCCACATCGACGCCGAGTCGCACGCCTCGCCGGAATCCGCTCATGGGATCAGCCTGATCACGCGCCGAGTGCGTCCTTCACCGAGGTGAGCGCGGCGGGCAGGGCCGTGGCATCCGTCCCGCCACCCTGCGCGACATCGTCGCGACCGCCGCCACCGCCGCCGAGCACCGACGCTGCACCCTTCGCGAGGACGCCGGCCTTCACGCCGGCCGCACGCGCGGCCTCGTTCGTCGCGACGACCACCACAGGTCGCCCGTTCACCGCGGCGCCGAGCGCGACGACCGCCGCATCGGAGCCCAGGCGTTCGCGGACCTGGAGAGCGAGCGAGCGGACGTCGTCGGCCGACGATGCGGTGCCGAGCGACTCCGCCACGACCCGCGTGTCGCCCACGCGCCCGGCAGCCGCCACGAGCGTCGGCAGACGGTCGCCGAGGGCCTTCGCCTCGAGAGCGGCGATCTTCTTCTCGGCGGCCTTGAGACTCGCCTGCAGCTCGGCGATTCGCGCCGGGAGCTGATCGCGGGGTGCCTTCAGCGTGGACGTGAGCTGCGAGACCAGTGCGCGCTCGGCCGCGAGCGACCGGAACGCATCGAGCCCGACCAGGGCCTCGACACGGCGGTTCGACGCACCGACCGAGGACTCGCCCACGAGGCTGATGACGCCGATCTCGGCGCTCGTCGACACGTGCGTGCCCGCGCACAGCTCGCGCGACCACGGCCCTCCGATGTCCACCATGCGCACCGTGTCGCCGTACTTCTCGCCGAACAGGGCCATCGCGCCGAGGGACTTCGCCTCGTCGAGCGCGAGAACGCGGGTCGTCACCTCGAGGTTGTCACGCACCGCGTTGTTGGCGATCTCCTCGATCTCGGTCTTCGTCGCGTCGGAGAGCGCCTGACCCCACGTGAAGTCGAACCGCATGTAGCCGGCGCGGTTGAGCGACCCCGCCTGGGTCGCGGTCTTGCCGAGCGTGTCGCGCAGCGCCGCGTGCACGAGGTGGGTCGCGGAGTGAGCCTGCCGCGCGGCGCGGCGGTTCGCGGCATCCACGATCGACGTCGCCGGCTGATCGACGCCCACCTCACCGGTCGTCACCTCGACCGTGTGGCTGACGAGCCCTGCCACCGGCTTCTGTACGTCGAGCACTTCGAGCTCGTAGCCGGGACCCACGATCACGCCCTTGTCGGCGACCTGGCCGCCGGACTCCGCGTACAGGGCGGTCTCTGCGAGGATCACCTCCGCGATCTGGCCAGAGCTCGCGCGGTCGACGGGAGCGCCGTCGACCAGGATGCCCAGCACCCGCGACTCGGTCTCGAGATCGGTGTAGCCGGTGAAGACCGTCTCGCCCTTGGCCCGCAGGTCACGGTAGACGCTCGTGTCGGCGAGCTGGCGCTTGCGCGCGCGGGCGTCGGCCTTGGCACGCGCGCGCTGCTCCTGCATGAGCGTGTCGAACGCGGCGCGGTCGACGGTGAGCCCCGCCTCCTCGGCGACCTCGAGCGTGAGATCGATCGGGAACCCGTACGTGTCGTGCAGAAGGAACGCCTCGGCACCGGCGATCGTCGTCCCGCCGGCCTTCTTCGTCGCGGCCAGCGAGTCGTCGAGGATCGTCTCGCCCGCGGCGAGGGTCCGCAGGAAGGTCGCCTCCTCGGCGAGGGCGTACTGCGAGATGCGCGGCCAATCGGCTTCCACGACCGGGTACGCGTCCTTCATGGCGTCGCGGGATGCCGCGAACAGCTCGCCGAACGTCGGCCCGTCGACGCCGAGCAGCCGCATCGAGCGGATCGCGCGGCGCATGAGACGCCGCAGGATGTAGCCGCGGCCGTCGTTGGACGGCGTGACGCCGTCCGCCATGAGCATGAGTGAGGACCGCACGTGGTCGGCCACGACACGGAAGCGCACGTCGTCGTCGTGGTTCGCACCGTAGGTGCGCTCCGACAGCGCCACCGCCCTGTCGAGCACCGGCCGCACCTGGTCGGTCTCGTACATGTTGTCGACGCCCTGCTTGATGAACGCGATGCGCTCCAGACCCATGCCGGTGTCGATGTTCTTCGCGGGCAGCTCCCCCACGATGTCGAAGTCGTACTTCGAGCGCACGTTCGTGATCTCGTACTGCATGAACACGAGGTTCCAGATCTCGACGTACCGGTCGTCGTCGGTCGCGGGCCCCCCGTCGATGCCGTACGCGGGACCGCGGTCGAAGAAGATCTCCGAGCACGGTCCGGCCGGGCCGGGAAGACCGGTGCTCCAGTAGTTCGTGTCCTTGCCGAGGCGCTGGATGCGCTCCGCGGGAAGGTCGGTGAGGCGCAGCCACAGGTCGTGCGCCTCGTCGTCCTCCTCGTACACCGTGACCCACAGGTCCTTCGAGTCGAAGCCGAGACCACCGTTCGCCTCGGGCGTGGTGAGGAGGTCCCACGCGTAGCGGATCGCGCCTTCCTTGAAGTAGTCGCCGAACGACCAGTTGCCGAGCATCTGGAAGAACGTGCCATGGCGCGGCGTCTTGCCGACCTCTTCGATGTCGTTCGTGCGGATGCACTTCTGGTTGTCGGCCGCGCGGGGGTACGGCGCGGGCACGTCGCCGGAGAGATACGGGATGAACGGCACCATGCCGGCCACCGTGAACAGCAGCGCGGGGTCGTCGGTCACCAGGGAGGCCGACGGCACGATGGTGTGGCCGTTCTTCTCGAAATAGTCGAGGAAGCGCTGGGCGATCTCGGCGGTCTTCATTCGGGTCCTTGCCATGGCGCGGTCATCCGCCCCGGGCGGTCCGGGGTCGGCGTGATCGCTGGATCAGTCGGTGGGCTTGCGTGCGGTGTCGGACGCCGAATCGGCGGCGTCGGATGCCGCGGCCTTCACGTTCTCGACCGTATCGGCCGCGGCGCCCCGCGCATCCTCGACCAGTCCCGCGAACCGGGCCTCCTGCTCGCGGTACGCGTCCGCGATGCGGTCGGTGAACTCGGTGATGCGGGCGTCGACGTCGGCGAGGAGCTCGTGCCCCCGCGGATCCTTGTTCATGAAGTGGGCCACGACGAATCCGCCGGCAACTCCGAACAGGAACCACACCAGGGTCTTCATGTCAGCACTCCTCGCGGCCGCCGGGCGCGGCATCCCTCCATCGTAGAGCGAAACGACGAAGGGCGCCGGGTTTCCCCGACGCCCTTCGTGCGAACGCACCTATCGAGCTGTGCCCGATACGGACGCGATGCTTTGCACCGCGTCCGCCCGCGGCGCTAGCGCGCTGTGCCTATACGGACGCGATGCTTCGCACCGCGTCCGCCCGCGGCGCTAGCGCGCCGCGTAGTACTCGACGACGAGCTGGACGTCGCAGACCACGGGGACCTCGGCGCGCTTGGGGCGACGCACGAGACGGGCCTGGAGCTTGTCGAGCTCGACCTCGAGGTAGCCCGGAACCGGGGGCAGGACGTCGGCGTGACCGCCGGCAGCCGCCACCTGGAAGGGCTCGAGGCCCTCGCTCTTGGGCTTGACGTGGATGAGCTGACCCGGCTTCACGCGGAACGACGGGCGGTCGACGAGCTGACCGTCGACGAGGATGTGACGGTGCACGACGAGCTGGCGCGCCTGTGCGGTGGTGCGGGCGAAGCCGGCACGGACGACGAGGGCGTCCAGACGCATCTCGAGCTGCTCGACCAGGTTCTCACCGGTCAGGCCCTGGGTGCGGCGGGCTTCCTCGAACTGGATGCGCAGCTGCTTCTCGCGGATGCCGTACTGCTCGCGCAGACGCTGCTTCTCGCGGAGGCGGACGGCGTAGTCGCTGTCGGCCTTGCGCTTGGTGCGGCCGTGCTCGCCCGGAGCGTAAGGACGCTTCTCGAGGTAGCGGGCGGCCTTGGGGGTGAGTGCGACGCCGAGGGCGCGCGACAGACGCACCTTGCGGCGGTCCTGGGACTTCGTAGCCACGAAGTGTTCCTTTCTTGACGCTGCCGTGTCTTTCACGGCTCGCGGGCGTATCGCCTGTCTTCGCCCTTCCGGACTGCACGCCGGGGCATGCCGGAAGGTGGTGGAGAAGAGAGGGGATGCCCGAAAACTCGGTTTCGAGCCGCTCTAGCTTACCAGACCCGCCGCCGGCGCTCGTCGGCTCAGCCGAGCGCGACGATGAGCGTGGCAGCGGCGAGCACCACGCACACCGGCGTCATCGTGAGGCGTTCTGCGCGACTGCGTGAGATCGCGTTCATCCCGATCCCGACGACGAAGTACGCGAACGCCACCCACGTCAGGATCCGGACGGCGACGGTGTCGCCGCCGGGCAGGACTCCGGCGCGGCTGAGGAGCACCCACGCGAGTCCCCCGTAGACGACCACCGACAGTGCGCTGCCGATCCGCAGGCGCCGCGGCAGCACACGGTGCATGCCACCCCACACCAGACGGCCCCACGGTGCACCGGCGGCGACGCAGATCTGCAGCACGGCGAGCCCGCCGAGCACGGCGCACGCCACGAGGCTTGCGACGACGGCTGTCGTGCTCATGCGTGCAGCTCCCCCACCTCGTCGATCCACTCCGCGAGCAGCGCGTGCACGCGGAGTCCGTAGTCCAGGGTGGCTCGCTGGTAGGCGAACAGCGCGCGCTCGTCCGTGCTCAGGCCCGTCGCACGCGCATCGACATCGGTCGCGAGTGACACGAGGGTCTCTCGCGCGCCTTCGACGTGGCGACGGATGCCGTCCACCACGGCGGCGCGGTCGGCCGCCGCCTCGAGCCGCCCGAGCAGGAACACCTTCGCGAGGACGGTGGTCTCGGCATCCGTCCCGGCGGGGATGGCGGCGAGCATCCACTCGCGCCACCGCGCGCGGCCGGAGTCCGCGATGCGATAGACCTTGCGGCCACGGCGGCCGCTGTCGGCGTCATCGACGGTCACGGCGCCGTCCGCCACCAGCTGCCGGAGCGCCCGCTGGATGCTGCCCGAGCTCGCGCTGTAGAACAGCGAGATGGTCGTGGTGAACCGCTTCTGGAGGTCGTAGAGCGACAGCGGCCCGCCGAGGAGCAGCCCGAGGATCACATGTTGCACGACTCGACTATATCCCTATGAGGGATATAGTCGGTAACAGGATCTGCCGTCACTCCTGACCGACGCTCCGGAGAAGGTCGACGATGACGCGGTTGACGGGCGTCGGAACGCCGTGTCGCTCGCCGATGCGCACCACCGCGCCGTTTCGTGCATCGATCTCCATCCGCCCGCCGATCCTCCTGTCTTCAGTCAGCGAGTTGGTGCCGAGCGGGGCACTCAGGATGCTGCTGATGATCCGTTCCTCTGCGGACGCGTCGATGCTCGCGCCGTCGGCCCGTGCGACCGCGGCCGTCTCGCCGACCAGAGCGCGGACCAGTCGCTCGGTCGCAGGGTTCTCAGGATGCAGCGAAGGTGCGAGCGTCGTGGCGGTGAGCGCGCCGACGGAATTGACGCACAGCTTCTCCCACACGGCCGTGAGGAAGTCGCCGGTTGCGACGACGTCTAGACCGGACCGCGCGAACAGCTCGGCGAACGCCGTTCCGCTCGCCGAACGCGGCACTGTAAGGCGCCCTCGACGGCGCTGGACCACCCGCCCCGGGGCTTCGCGTGTCGCAGGCAGGTCGACGACCACGGGTACCAGACGTGCCGCATCGACGAACGCCTCGAACCGCGCCACGTGCTCGACGCCGTTCTGGAGCACGGCGACTTTCGTCTGGTCGCCGACGATCGCCGGGAACCAGGCCGCCGCGGATGCGGCGTCGTAGGCCTTCGTGGCCACGAGCACCCAGTCCGACGGCCGCGCTTCGGCGGGGTCGAGAATGATCGTCGGGACCGCCTCGAAGCGTCTGTCGTCGGAGCGGACGTCCACGCCCGCGATGGGCGTGCGCACCGCCAGCGCGACGTCGTTGCGAGGATCGAGGCAGAGCCGCGCCGCGACCACCGTTCCCACGGCGCCGGCGCCGATCACTGTGATCCTCGTCATGGCCGCACGTCGTCAGTCGCCATCGAGGATCCGGCGGATCTTCTCGAGCCTCGCCTGCATGTCGCGCTCGGCGCCGAGCGGCTTGGGCTCGTAGTACCGGCGGCCGCGCAGCTCGTCGGGAAGGTACTGCTGCGGCGCGATCCCGATCTCGGAATCGTGCGGGTAGACGTACCCCTTGCCGTGGCCCAGTCGCTTCGCGCCGGGATAGTGGGCGTCGCGAAGGTGCACCGGAACGCGGCCGAATCCGCCGGCCCGCACGTCGGCGATGGCGGCGTCGATCGCGAGGTAGGCGGCGTTCGACTTGGCGGTCGTCGCGAGATACGCCGTCGCCTCGGCGAGCGGGATGCGCCCCTCGGGCATGCCGATGAACTGCACGGCATCGGCCGCCGCGACGGCGATCGGGAGCGCGTGCGGGTCGGCGAGGCCGATGTCTTCCGCGGCCGAGATGATGAGGCGGCGCGCGATGAACCGCGGGTCCTCCCCCGCCTCCACCATGCGCGCCAGGTAGTGCATCGCGGCATCCACGTCGGATCCCCTGATCGACTTGATGAACGCGCTGATGACGTCGTAGTGCTCATCGCCCTGCCGGTCGTAGCGGAGAAGGGCGCGGTCCACCGCCTGCGCGACGTGCTCGGCAGTGATCGCGGGCGGAGGTTCGGCATCCGTCCCCTCCTCGCCGTCATCGTGCGGGACGGCGAGGGATGCCGCGGCCTCGAGTGCCGTCAGCGCCCGGCGTGCGTCGCCCGAAGCCAGTCGGACGAGCGCGTCCTTGGCGTCGTCACCGAGCGACACCGCTCCGGCGAGACCGCGGGGGTCCGACACCGCGCGGTCTACGAGCATGCGCAGGTCGTCGTCGGTGAGCGGCTTGAGGGTCAGCAGGAGCGATCGCGACAGCAGCGGCGAGATCACCGAGAACGACGGGTTCTCGGTCGTCGCGGCGATGAGCACGACCCAGCCGTTCTCGACTCCCGGCAGCAGGGCGTCCTGCTGCGCCTTGGTGAAGCGGTGGATCTCGTCGAGGAACAGGATCGTGGACTGCCCGTACAGATCGCGCTGGGTCAGTGCCTCCTGCATCACCTCGCGGACGTCGCGAACGCCCGCCGTGACCGCCGAGAGCTCGACGAACCTCCGCCCGGAGGAGCGGGCGATCGCCTGCGCGAGGGTCGTCTTGCCGGTTCCCGGAGGGCCCCACAGGATCACGGAGGTCGCGGCGCGGGTCGGCGCATCGGGGTTGGCGAGCGCCACCAGCGGGGAGCCCGGGCGCAGCAGATGGGACTGCCCCGCCACCTCGTCGAGGGAGGTGGGTCGCATGCGGACCGCGAGCGGGGTCTGCCCCTGGAACAGCGCGGCACTCGTCACCGTTCCAGGCTATCCCGCACGTGCGACGCCGGACCGGCGCAGGTTTGGCCGGTGCGCCGGCCGCGCCGTAGGATCGACCCGGCCCGGGCGAGGGTCCGGAGCGAAGGAGGCCCCGTGGCGGTCGGATCGAAGGATCGGAAGGATCGCGAAGCGCGCGCTGCGCGCGAGCGGACGCGTGTGTACCAGGCACGTCGTCAGTTCCACGAGGGTCAAGCCCGGCGCCGCACGCGCGACAACCTGATCGCCGGCATCGCCGGCGGCCTGCTGATCGTCGGCATCGCCGCCGCGCAGACCGCGTACTTCGTCGCGGGACCGGGGGCACCCGAGCCCGCGCCGACCTCGACTCCGACGCCCACCGACATCGCGCCGACGCCCACTGAGACGACACCCGTGCCGGATCCGAGTGCCACGCCGACCCCGACGCCCTGACACGGAAGCCCAAGTCACCGGGAACGAGGCATCCGCCGTACTAGGCTTGTGAGCCGTCCTACTCCCGCAGACGGCGCAAGCCGTGATGAGGTGCATCCCGTGACTGCCGCAGCAGAGCCCAAGCCCGACACCGACGCTCCTGAGAGCCCTGAGACCACCGGATCCGAGGCGAACACCGCCGACGATGTCGCGGCGACGGAGAACGACGCCGTCACCACCGCCGACGACACCGTCGCGGAAGACTCCCCCGAGGCCGCGATCGAGCCCGAGGCAACGGCCGAGGCCGAGCCAGAAGCAACGGCTGAGGCCGAAGCCGAGCCCGAAGCCGAGGCCGAGCCCGAAGCAACGGCCGAAGCCGAGCCCGGAGTACCGGCTGAACCTGAGGCCACCGCCGTTGCCGAGTCTGGAGCCACGGCTGAGGCGGAGGCCGAAGGCACTCCCGAGGCGGAGCTCGAAGCCACGGCCGTTGCCGACACGACCACCGAGCCGGCGGCATCGACGTCCGATTCCGGCGCCGGAGCGGTGTCTCCTGCCGACGTCCTGGCCGCGATGGGTGCCCGACCCGCTAATCGTCCCGCTCCGGGCGCGAGCGACGAACCCTGGGGCCGCGTCGACGACGACGGCACCGTGTCGGTGCGCGAGGCCGGCGGCTGGCGCGTCGTGGGCCAGTACCCCGACGGCTCCGCCGAGGAGGCGCTCGCGTACTTCGAGCGCAAGTATGCCGATCTGGCGAGCGAGGTGACGCTGCTCGAGGTGCGTCACCGTCGGGGCGGGGCATCGGCGTCCGACCTGCGCGCGACGGCCCGCACGCTCCACGCGAAGCTCGACGGCGCCGCTGCCGTCGGCGACCTCGCGAGCCTCGAAGCGCGCCTCTCGGCTCTGACCGAGATGCTCGCCGGCGAGTCGGCGGCCGAGGCCGCCGCCGCGCGTGAGGCGGTGGACGACGCCGTCAAGGCGCGGACCGAGCTCGTCGAGAAGGCCGAAGCCCTCGCCGCGCGCGACCCGCGCTCGGTGCAGTGGAAGCAGGCGACCGCCGAGCTCAACGCGCTCTTCGACCAGTGGCAGTCCCAGCAGCAGCACGGTCCTCGCCTGCCGAAGTCGACCGCGCAGCAGCTCTGGAAGCGGTTCCGCGATGCACGCGCCACCGTCGACAAGCACCGCCGCGCCTTCTACGCCGAGCTCGACGAGGCCCACAAGGGTGTCCGCGAACGCAAGACCCGCCTCGTCGAGAAGGCCGAGGCGCTCGCACCCAAGGGTGAAGACGGGATCCCGGCGTACCGCGAGCTGCTCGACCAGTGGAAGACCGCGGGCCGCGCCGGGAAGAAGGTCGACGACGCACTGTGGGCTCGCTTCAAGGCGGCGGGTGACGCGCTGTACGGCGCTCGCATCGAGCGAGAGGCGGCGGACGCCGAGGCCTCCCGCGAGAAGATCGAGGCCAAGCGCGCCCTGATCGAGGAGGCGAAGGCTGTCGCCGACGAGCGCGACCTCGCCAAGGCCCGCACGCTGCTGACCAGCGTGCAGCGTCAGTGGGACGACATCGGCCGGATCTTCCCGCGCGACGCCGAGCGGTCGCTCGACGACGAGCTGCGCAAGATCGAGCAGGCACTGCGCTCCCGCGAGGAGACGGACTGGAAGCGGAACAACCCCGAGACCAAGGCTCGTGCGAACGACATGACCCGTCAGCTCACGGACGCCATCCAGAAGCTCGAGGACGAGCTGGAAGCGGCGAAGAAGTCGGGTGACAAGAGGGCGATCGCAGCCGCGTCGGAGGCGCTCGAGGCGCGCCGGTCGTGGCTCAAGGCCCTGGGCGGCTGACGCGACGGGTCTCACACCGGGGTACGCGGCAGGCCGGGTTGTCCACAGGGCACGCGGCCGCGGGATCCATGACGGTGTCGCGTGGGGCACACTTCCCCCATGGGCTCCCCGTTCCTGTACTTCGCCGACGATCGTCTCTCGCGCGCCGAGCTGACGGCGGCGTGCCTGGACGGGGATCTCGTCGGACTCGGTGAGGCCTACATCCCGGCGGACGCCGTCGAGACGTCCGCGTTGCGCGCGGGATCGCTGCTGCCGGTGCTCGGCGAGACGCTGGCGGCGACGCACCTGACCGCCGCCTGGATCCATGGGGCGCTGCCGCAGCCGCCGTCGCGGCATACGGTGCAGCGGGCGGTCGCGAGGCGGCTGCACATCGTGCCCGATCGTCAGGTGGTGTATCGCGATCGCGCGGTGCCCGTCCAGGATCTGCAGCTGATCGGCAGGGTGCGGGTGACCACGGTGCCCAAGACCCTCGCCGACCTCGCACGCGCCGGCGACCACGAGCACACGCGCGCAACTCACCTGCTGGCAGCGGTGGATCCGGATGCCGTCACCGCCGCGATCGACGGGCTCGAGGCGGGTGCGCTCCCCCATAAGCGCACCGCTCTGGCGTTCCTGCGCGGCCTCGCTGCCGCGGCCGCTCAGGACGAGGTCACGCGATACACGTCGTAGACGGCGTCGATGCGACGCACCGCGTTGAGGACGCGATCGAGGTGCACGATGTCGCCCATCTCGAACACGAACCGGCTGAGGGCGAGGCGATCGTTGGTGGTCGAGACGGTCGCCGACAGGATGTTGACGTGGTGCTCACTGAGGACGCGGGTGACGTCGCTCAGCAGGCCCGAGCGGTCGAGCGCCTCGACCTGGATCTGCACGAGGAAGATGCTCTTGGTCGTCGGCGCCCATTCGACCTCGATGAGCCGGTCGGCATCCGCCATGAGCGATTTCACGTTCGTGCAGTCGGTGCGATGGACCGACACCCCGCTCCCGCGCGTCACGAAGCCGACGATCTCGTCGCCGGGCACCGGCGTGCAGCACTTCGCGAGCTTGACGAGGATGTCGGGGGCGCCGCGGACCAGGATCCCGGAGTCGCCGCCGCGTGGGGCGCGGGCACGGCCGAGCGCCGGCAGATCGATGGGACCTGTCGTCGTGTCGTTGGCCGCGACGAGCGCCGTCACCTTCTCGATGACGGACTGCGTCGAGACGTGACCCTCGCCGACGGCGGCGTAGAGCGCCGACACGTCCTCGTACCGCAGCTGATGCGCGACCTCCGAGAACGAGTCCTGGCTCATGAGCCGCTGCAGCGGCAGGTTCTGGCGGCGCATCGCGCGGGCGATGGACTCCTTGCCCTGCTCGATCGCCTCCTCGCGACGCTCCTTGGTGAACCAGCCCCGGATCTTGTTGCGGGCGCGGGTGCTCTTGACGAACCCGAGCCAGTCCTGGCTCGGACCCGCGTCGGGGTTCTTCGACGTGAACACCTCGACGACGTCGCCGCTCTTCAGCTCCGACTCGAGCGGCACGAGGCGTCCGTTGACCTTCGCACCCATCGTGCGGTGACCGACCTCGGTGTGGACGGCGTACGCGAAGTCCACGGGCGTCGCACCGGCGGGAAGCCCGATCACCCGGCCCTTGGGGGTGAAGACGTAGACCTCCTTCGCGCCGATCTCGAAGCGCAGCGAGTCGAGGAACTCCCCGGGGTCGGCTGTCTCGGCCTGCCAGTCCGAGATGTGGGCGAGCCACGCCATGTCGGTGTCGACCGACTTGGCGTCCGCCTTGCCGCCGTTCATCTGCTCTTTGTACTTCCAGTGCGCCGCGACGCCGTACTCCGCCTGCTGGTGCATCTCGTGCGTGCGGATCTGGATCTCGACGGTGCGCCCGCCGGGGCCGATGACGGTGGTGTGGAGCGACTGGTACAGGTTGAACTTCGGGGTCGCGATGTAGTCCTTGAATCGCCCCGGCAGCGGCGTCCACCGAGCGTGGATGGCGCCGAGGACCGCGTAGCAGTCGCGCACGCTCCCGACGAGGATGCGGATTCCGATGAGGTCGTAGATGTCGTCGAACTCGCGGCCGCGCACAACCATCTTCTGGTACACCGAGTACAGCTGCTTCGGGCGGCCCATGACCCGCCCGCGGATGCGCAGTTCGCGCAGGTCGCTGTCGACGGCTTCGATGACACTGTGCACGTACTGCTCGCGCTGGGGTGTGCGCTGCTTGACCAGGCTGTCGATCTCGGCGTACAGCTTTGGGTGGAGCACCGCGAACGAGAGGTCCTCGAGTTCGGATTTGATCGCCTGGATGCCGAGCCGGTGCGCCAGCGGCGCGTAGATCTCGAGAGTCTCGGTGGCCTTCTTGCGCGCCTTCTCCGGCGGCACGAAGCCCCACGTGCGGGCGTTGTGCAGGCGATCGGCGAGCTTGATGAGGAGGACGCGGATGTCGCGCGACATCGCGACGATCATCTTGCGGACGGTCTCGGCCTGGGCGCTCTCGCCGTACTTGACCTTGTCGAGCTTGGTGACGCCGTCGACCAGCATCGCCACCTCGTCGCCGAACTCGGCGGTCAGGGTGTCGAGTGAGTACTCGGTGTCTTCGACGGTGTCGTGCAGCAGCGCCGCGGCGATCGCACGCGGACCGAGGCCCAGATCGGCGAGGATCTGCGCGACCGCCAGCGGGTGCGTGATGTACGGCTCGCCGCTCTGGCGCGCCTGACCGGCATGTGCCCGCTCGGCGACCGAGTACGCCCGCTCGATGATCGACAGGTCGCCTTTGGGGTGATGCGTGCGCACCGTGCGCAACAGCTGCTCGACGTCGTCACGGCGCGCCGACCGCGAGAAGATCCGCGGCACCAGGCGGCGCAGCGAAGAGCTCTGGGCGGGCGGGACGGTCTCGGTCACACGCACCCCTCCCCTCCGCTGGACCTCACAATCCTACGCCCGCACGCGGAGCGCCTCGTCCGGGCGGCGGTCAGGCGGGAACGCCTGCCAGCTCGCGCGCCGCGAGCACGCGCTGATCGCGGACCCGGATCGCCGGCTCGTTCTCGCGCAGCAGCGAGTACAGCGGCGCGGCGACGAAGATCGTCGAGTAGGCGGCCACGATCGTGCCGACGAAGATCGAGAGCGAGAGGTCGGTGAGCGTCTGGGCTCCCACCCAGATCAGGCCGATGAACAGGATCGCGCCGGTCGGCAGGACCGCCACCACCGTGGTGTTGATCGAACGCACGAGAGTCTGGTTCACGGCCAGGTTCACCGATTCGCCGAACGTACGACCCGATACCTCGCCGTCCTCGCTCGTATTCTCGCGGATCTTGTCGAAGACGACCGTCGTGTCGTACAGCGCGTACGAGAGGATCGTGAGGAAGCCGATGACGGCTGCCGGCGAGATCTCGAACCCGAACAGCGCGTACACGCCGATCGTGATCACGAGCACGTCGACGAGGCCGATGATCGCCGAGACCGACATCTTCCACGTTCGGAAGTACAGCGCGAGGATCAGGAAGGTCAGCGCGAGGAAGATCGCCAGCCCCCACAGCGACGTGCGCGTCACGTCGGCGCCCCAGCTGGGGCCGATGAAGGAGTAGCTGATCTCGCTCTCGGGAACGTCGTAGGCCTCGGCGAGGGCCGCCGAGACCTCACGGCTCTCGGCATCCGTCATCTGGTCGGTCTGGACGCGCACCGCGTCGTCGCCGATCGTGACGACCTTGGTGGTGGCATCGGGGACCACCGACTGCACGGCCTCGGTCGCGAGCAGCTGGTCGGGACTGGTGACGCCGTTGACCGTGAACTGGGAGCCGCCGGTGAACTCGATCGAGAACTGGATGGGGCGGAACAGCGGCACGAGCGCCGAGCCGACCACCAGGATGGCGGCGATGAGGAACCACAGCCGACGGCGCCCGATGAAGGGGAACGAGGTCTTGCCGGTGTAGAGGTCGTTGCCGAGCTGGCTCATGGAGCGCATCAGTCGTCTCCCTCCTTGACGGTGGTCGCCTGTTTCGCCGAGGTGTGCTTCGGCGCATCGCCGGTGGCGGCGGCGGCGGCGAGCTCGGCCTGCTTGCGCTCCGCGATCGTCTGGCGTCGTGCCGCCTCTCCGCGCGACTTCGCGGCGCGGCGCCCTGCGGCACCGGTCGTGGTCGCCGCCACGGGAGCGCGGAACTGCGCGCGGCCGCGGTAGACGGCGCCCAGCGCCGTCGGGTCGAGGCCGGACAGCGGATGACCGGAGCCGAAGAACCGGGTGCGAGCCAGCAGCTGCAGCACGGGATGCGTGAAGAGGATGAAGATCAGGACGTCGATCGCGGTGGTGAGGCCCAGCGTGAACGCGAAGCCTTTCACCGTCGAGTCCGCGAGGATGTACAGCACCACGGCGGCCAGGATGTTGATCGACTTCGAGATGTAGATGGTGCGCTTGGCACGGCCCCAGCCGTCCTCGACCGCGCTCGTGATCGTCTTGCCGTCGCGCAGCTCATCGCGGATGCGCTCGAAGTACACGATGAACGAGTCGGCCGTGAAGCCGATCGTGACGATCAGGCCCGCGACACCCGCGAGCGACAGGCGGAAGCCCATGCGCCACGCGAGGATGCACAGCGTGATGTACGTGAGCACCGCCATGACGACGAGGGACGCGATGATGATGAAGCCCAGCGCGCGGTAGACGATCAACGAGTACAGGGCCACGAGTGCGAGACCGATCAGGCCCGCGATGAGGCCGATCTGCAGCTGCTGCGAGCCCAGGGTGGCCGAGATCGAGTTGGAGCTCTCGACCGTGAAGCTCAGCGGGAGCGCCCCGTACTTGAGCTGGTCGGCGAGCACCTTCGCCGTCTCCTGCGTGAAGCTGCCCGTGATGCTGGGCTTTCCGTCGACGATGAGCCCGTTCATCGACGGTGCCGACAGCACGTAGCCGTCGAGCACGAACGCGAACTGGTTCAGCGGGGGCTCGGCCCCGAGGAGGCGCTGGCTGATCTCGCCGAAGACCTCGGTGCCCTCGTCGTCGAAGTCGAGGTTGACCGCCCACTGGTTGTTGGTGGTCTGGAGTCCGAAGGTGGCGTCGTCGATCGACGAGCCGTCGAGTTCGACCGGGCCGAGGATGTACTTGACCGTGCCGTCGGCGTCGCACGTGATGAGCGGCTCGTCGGCCGGTGCGTTCGCCGGGTCGTTGTCGGGGTTCGCGCAGTCGTACGCCAGGTACTCCGCCTGCAGCTTCTCGGTGACCCATGCGAGGTCGCTGGCGTTCGTCGGGGCGACGGTCGGAGTCGCGTTGAGCGTGGGATCGGGCGTCGGGTACGGCGTCGCCGTGCCGTCCTCGCCGACGAACGTGTTCGCCGGGGCGCCGGCCACGAGCACGGCGCGCAGCTGCAGCTGCGCCGAAGCCTCGATCCGGTTGCGGGTCTCTTCGTCGGCCTGGCCGGGGATCTGCACGACGATCTGGTTGCCGGACTGGGTCGTGACGTCCGCCTCGCCGACGCCTGATGCGTCGACGCGCTGGCGGATGATCGTGACCGCCTGCTCCATCTGCTCGGTCGACGGATCGGCTCCGTCCTCGGTCTGCGCCTCGAGCACGATCTGCGTGCCGCCCTGAAGGTCGAGGGCCAGTTCGGGGACCCACGAGCTCTCGTTGAACACGTAGACGCCGACCGCGTTGATGCCGAAGAGGACGGCGGTGATGGCGAGGAGGCCGGTGAGCGCGCGCCACGCATGCCGGACGGGAGTGGATGTCGCCACGTCTTCGCTTTCTGGAGTTGCCCCGGAGGGCAGTCGGTCAGACGGTCAGTCTCGCGGCTTGGTGCCGGGATCGGCGTCGGGCTCGGCCTCGTCGGCCTTGCTCGCGTGCTGGTCGTCGCTGATCGACGAGATGTCGCCGCTGGCGACGCCCTCCGCGTACTCGGCGTGGCTCTCCTCCGCGGCGAGGTACTCGTCCTCGCTGACGGCGCCGACAGTGGGGCTCACGACGCGCAGGATGGCCTGGCTGTGCACCTTGATCTCGACGCCGGGAGCGAGCTCGACGATCGCGGGCTGGTCGAGGTTGTCGGGGTCGTACGACACGATGGTGCCGTACAGGCCGCCTTGCAGGAGCACCTCGGCGCCGGGGACGGTCTGACGGGCCTTCTCCTCCTGCTCGAGCTTCTGCTTCTGCATCCTGCGGCGCGAGCTCCAGAACATGAAGGCGAGGAGCACGACCAGCAGGATGATGAGGCCGTAATTGCTCAGAAACGAGGCGAAGTCCATGGAGGTGGGAGCACCTTTCGGGTCAGGCACACGCCAGGGCGGCGCTGCCTTGCAGGAGGAGGGTGGGCGAAAGCCTCCAGTGATTATAGGTCATCGAACCCCAGCACCGAGTCGACCGCGGCCACGCCCAGGTGCGCGTACGCATCGTGCGTGGCCACACGACCTCTCGGCGTGCGCCCCATGAAGCCTATGCGCACGAGGTACGGCTCGACGACCGACTCGATGGTGTCGGGCTCCTCGCCGACCGCCACCGCGAGCGTGCTGAGCCCGACTGGTCCGCCCCGGAACCGCCGTACCAGCGCGTCGAGCACGGCGCGGTCGAGCCTGTCCAGTCCGATCGCGTCGACGTCGTAGAGGTCCAGCGCCGCGTGGACGATGTCCGCGTCGGCTGCCCGTCCGTTGCCGTGCACGATGCTGTAGTCCCGCACCCGGCGCAGCAGCCGGTTCGCGATGCGGGGCGTGCCGCGCGACCGGCGGGCGATCTCGGCACGCGGGCCGGGCGGGAGCGTCACGCCCAGCATCGCGGCCGAGCGCTCGATGACGCGCTCCAGCTCGTGCGGCTCGTAGTACTCCAGGTGCGCCGTGAACCCGAAGCGGTCGCGCAGCGGGTTGGGCAGGAGTCCCGAGCGAGTGGTCGCGCCGACGAGGGTGAACGGCGCGAGATCGAGCGGGATGCTGGTGGCGCCCGCACCCTTGCCGACCATGATGTCGATGCGGAAGTCCTCCATCGCCAGGTACAGCATCTCTTCGGCCGACCGTGCCATGCGGTGCACCTCGTCGATGAAGAGCACCTCGCCCGGCGTGAGGCTCGACAGCAGCGCTGCCAGATCGCCCGCGTGCTGGATCGCCGGGCCGCTCGAGAGCCTGAGGGGCCGGCGGCTCTCGTGCGCGACGATCATCGCTAGCGTGGTCTTGCCGAGCCCCGGAGGGCCTGACAGCAGGATGTGATCGGCGGGGCGCTGCTGAATGCGCGCGGCGTCGAGCAGGAGCTGCATCTGGCCACGCACCTTCTGCTGCCCGACGAACTCGGCCAGCGAGGCGGGGCGCAGTGCGCCCTCGATAGCCAGCTCGGTCTCGTCGACGGGCTCGCCCGCCTCGCGCACGTCAACCACTCACGGGCTCCTTGCGTGCCGGGCCGAGGGTGGCCAGAGTGAGCCGCAGCAGCACGGGAACCGAGGCGCGGTCGCTTGCAGTGGCCTCGTTCGCGACGGCTTCGACCGCGTCGGCGGCCGTCCTCTCGGACCAGCCCAGCCCGACCAGGGCCTGCACGACCTGTGCCGGGACGGCCGCCGAGGCCGCGGCATCCGTCCCGCCCGCCAGGGCAGGCCGCGAGACCGCGATCTTGCCTGCGAGCTGCACCACGATCAGCTTCGCGGTCTTGGGCCCGATGCCCGACACGCGTCGGAACGGCGCGTCGTCGTCTGCGGCGACGGCGTCGGCGATCTGCGGCACGGTGAGCGTCGCGAGGACCCCCAGCGCCGACTTCGGACCGACCCCGGTGACGCCCAGCAGCTGCGTGAAGACGGTGAGCTCTTCGCGAGTCTCGAAGCCGAACAGCGACAGCGCGTCCTCGCGGACGATGAGGCTGGTGTGCAACATGAGCGCCTCGCCGACGTGAGCCGCGCGCGCCACCTGGGGCGTGACCGCGACGTGAAGGCCCACCCCTCCGACCTCGACGACGACCGAATCCGCATCGACGTGCACGGCGGTGCCACGGACTGAGGAGATCATGGGTCGAGCCTACGGGGCGGTTCGGACGTTTGTTCGAGCGACACGCACTCCCCCTCGCAGGCTTCGATGCTCACCGCCGCGCGAGGCGTTCGGCGTCGGCCCACGCGCGCTGCGCCGGCGTGAGCGGACCGGCGGCCGGGGCCGTGGGAGCACCTCGCCACGCATGGCACAGGGCCAACGCGAGCGCGTCGGCGGCGTCGGCGGGCTTCGGCAGTTCGTCCAGCCGCAGCACGCGCGCGACCATCGTCTGCACCTGGCGCTTGTCGGCGTTGCCGTACCCCGTCACAGCGGCCTTGACCTCGGACGGCGTGTGGGTCGCGGCCGGCAGCCCCCGCTCTCCGGCGACCAGCAGCGCGATTCCACTGGCCTGCGCCGTGCCCATCACCGTCTGACGGTTGTGCTGCGCGAAGACTCTCTCGACCGCGACCACATCGGGTCGGTGCTCGTCGAGCACCGACCGGAGCCCGGCCGCGATCACCGCGAGCCGCACCTCGATCGCCGCATCCGGATCGGAGCGCACGACACCGACGTGCACCAGCCGGGCGGAACGGTCGGGCGCGACGTCGACGATGCCGACGCCGCATCGGGTCAGTCCCGGGTCGATGCCCAGCACCCGGAGGGATGCGCGAGAGGTTCCGGACGGCACTCCCCCACGTTAGGCGAGAGATGCGGATGCCCCGGCCAGGCGCGCCCGGCCGGGGCATCCGTCTCTTCAGCGAGGGGTCATTCCTCGTCGTTCTCGAGCTCGGCCTGCACCTCGGCGGTGAGGTCGAAGTTGCTGTACACGTTCTGCACGTCGTCGCTGTCCTCGAGCGCGTCGATGAGGCGGAAGATCTTGCGCGCCGTGTCGGCGTCGATCTCGACCTTGAGGTTGGGCACGAACTCCACGTCGGCCGACTCGTAGTCGATGCCGGCGTCCTGCAGCGCCGAGCGCACCGTCACGAGGTCGGACGCCTCGGTGATGACCTCGAAGCCCTGCGCGTGCGGTTCGACCTCTTCGGCACCTGCCTCGAGGACCGCCAGCATGACGTCGTCCTCCGTCGTGCCCTCGCCGCCGACGACGATCACGCCCTTTCGCGTGAAGTTGTAGGCGACGCTTCCCGGGTCCGCGAGGGTGCCGCCGTTGCGGGTCAGCGCGGTGCGCACCTCGGCCGCCGCGCGGTTCTTGTTGTCGGTGAGGCACTCGATCATGAGCGCCACGCCGTTGGGGCCGTAGCCCTCGTACATGATCGACGAGTACTCGACCGACTCGCCGCCGATCCCCGCGCCGCGCTTGATCGCGCGGTCGATGTTGTCTTTGGGAACGGACGTCTTCTTGGCCTTGAGCACCGCGTCGAACAGCGTCGGGTTGCCCTGGAGGTCGGGTCCGCCGAGCTTCGCGGCCACCTCGATGTTCTTGATGAGCTTGGCCCACGACTTCGCACGGCGCGCATCGATCACGGCCTTCTTGTGCTTGGTCGTCGCCCACTTGGAATGCCCGGACATGGTCCTCCTGAATCACGCTCTTCGGGGGCAGCGGCGGAGCGCCCCGCGCTCGTCGGCTTCCCGGCCGCCCGACGGACCATTGTAGGCCCCGCGCTCTCGCCTCCGACGCGGCGCCGGCCGGGCCGGTCAGCAGGCGCGTGCGCGCACCATGTCGAGGAACAGCGCATGGAACCGCGCATCGCCGGTCATCTCGGGGTGGAACGACGTCCCCAGGATGCTCCCCTGCCGCACCGCGACGATGCGCCCGTCATCCAGCGCGGCCAGGGACTCCACGTCCGGTCCCGCCTGCTCGACGAGCGGCGCCCGGATGAAGACGGCGTGCACGGGCGGCGTTCCGAGCGCCGGCACGTCCAGGTCGACCTCGAAGGAGTCGACCTGGCTGCCGAACGCGTTGCGACGCACGGTGACGTCGAGGCCGCCGAACGTCTGCTGGCCCTCGATGCCGTCCACGATGCGGTCGGCGAGGAGGATCAGCCCCGCGCACGTCCCGTACACGGGCAGCCCGCCCGCGATCGCCTCGCGCAACGGCTCTCTGACTGCGAACGCACGCGACAGCTTGTCGATGACGCTCGACTCGCCACCCGGGATGACGAGCCCGTCGATGTCGGACAGCTCCGACGCCCGCCGTGCCGCGGTGGCGGAGGCGCCCAGGTCCGTGAGCACGCGGACGTGCTCACGGACGTCGCCCTGCAGCGCGAGGACGCCGATCCGAGGGCTCGCGCTCACCAGCCGCGCTCGGCCAGGCGGTGCGGGGCGGGCAGGTCGGCCACGTTGATGCCGACCATCGCCTCGCCGAGCCCGCGCGAGACGTCGGCGATGACCTTGGCGTCGTCGTAGAACGTCGTGGCCTTGACGATGGCGGCGGCGCGCCGCGCCGGGTTGCCCGACTTGAAGATGCCGGATCCGACGAACACGCCGTCGGCGCCCATCTGCATCATCATGGCGGCGTCGGCGGGGGTCGCGACGCCGCCCGCGACGAACAGCACGACCGGGAGCGTGCCGGTCTCCGCGATCTCGGCGACCAGGTCGTACGGAGCCTGGAGCTCCTTCGCGGCGACGTAGAGCTCGTCCTTGGTCATCGAGCGCAGCACGTTGATCTCGCTCGTGATCCTGCGGATGTGCTTGGTGGCCTCCGACACGTCGCCGGTGCCCGCCTCGCCCTTCGAGCGGATCATGGCGGCGCCCTCGTTGATGCGGCGCAGCGCTTCGCCGAGATTGGTGGCGCCGCACACGAACGGCACGGTGAAGTTCCACTTGTCGATGTGATTGACGTAGTCGGCCGGCGACAGCACCTCGGACTCGTCGATGTAGTCGACGCCGAGCTCCTGCAGCACCTGCGCCTCGACGAAGTGGCCGATGCGCGCCTTCGCCATCACCGGGATCGACACGGCATCGATGATGCCGTCGATCATGTCGGGGTCGCTCATGCGCGACACGCCGCCCTGGGCGCGGATGTCGGCAGGCACCCTCTCGAGCGCCATGACGGCGACGGCGCCGGCGTCCTCGGCGATCTTGGCCTGCTCGGGCGTGACCACGTCCATGATGACGCCGCCCTTCAGCATCTCGGCGAGGCCGCGCTTGACGCGGTCGGTGCCCGTGTCGGCAGTGCTCACGTGGAATCCCTTCGGTGGAGCGCGTGGTGTCCACGCGAGACGAATCAGGACAATGCGGGTATTGACCTAGGCCAAAAGATAGCATGGACCGGCGCCCTACAATCGGCAGGGCATGGACGGTGACATGGACCTCGGGATCACAGGGCGCTCGGCATCGGAGATCGCCGAGAGCCTTCGCGCCATCATCGAGCGCGGGCGTCTGCGTCCCGGCGACGCGCTGCCGTCGGTGCGCGCCCTTGCCGAGAGCCTCGGCGTCAATCGCAACACCGCGGTCGCTGCGTACCGCCAGCTCACCCAGGCCGGCGTGGTCGTCACCCGCGGCCGCGGCGGCACGAGGGTCGCCGACCTCATCCCCGTGCCGCAGGAGGGGTTCGCCGTCGACAGCGTCCTGCGTGACATCGGGACCGGCAACCCCGACCCCGATCTCATCCCCGACCCGTCCAGGGCGCTCGCCGGCATGGCGGGGCGGCCGGTGCTCTACGGCGAGCCCGTCATCGATCCCGCACTTGAGCGGTGGGCGCGCGAATGGATGCGCGAGGGGCTCGCACCTGCGGCATCCATGCGGCTGACGGTCACCAGCGGTGCGGCGGACGCCGTCGAGCGGCTGCTCGCGCAGGCCCTCACGCGCGACGACGCCGTGGCCCTGGAGGACCCGTGCTTCCTCACCAGCATCCACACCGCACGCATCGGCGGCTACCGCCCGGTGCCGGTGCCGGTGGACGACGAGGGGATGACGGTGACCGGCCTCCGCGCGGCGCTCGAGCAGGGCGTGCGCGCGGTGGTGTGCACGCCGCGCGCGCAGAACCCGACCGGGGCGAGCCTGTCGGCCCGCCGCGCCGCGGAGCTGCGCGCCGTGCTCCGTGACCATCCGTATGTCCTCGTGATCGAGGACGACCACTTCTCGATGCTCTCGCGGCAGCCGTTCCACTCCGTCATCGGCCCTGACCACCGCCGCTGGGCGCTGGTGCGCTCGGTCTCGAAGTTCCTGGGGCCCGACATGTGCCTCGCGGTCACGGCATCCGACCCCGAGACGGCCGACCGACTGGCGATGCGGCTGACGCCCGGCACGACGTGGGTGAGCCACCTGCTGCAGCGCCTCACGCTCGCCCTCGTCAGCGATCCCGGAGTCACTGCGGCGATCGAGGCGGCCGGCGCCCACTACGCCGAGCGGAACGATGCGTTCGCCCGCAGGCTGACCGCGCACGGCGTCCCCGCGCACGCCGGGGACGGCCTGAACCTGTGGGTCGCGCTGCCGGTCGCCGCCCGCGCGGTCTCGGAGCAGCTGATGCGCCGCGGCTGGCTCGCACGCACCGGGGACGAGTTCGCGCTGGGCGACGAGTCCCCCGCGCGGCGGCTGCGCCTCACCGTCCACGATCTCGACGTCGCCGAGGCCGAGCAGCTCGCCACCGACGTCGCGGCCGCCGTGAACGCCGTGCGAGGGCGGGTCGTGGCCGCGGAAGTGGCATGATCGAGCGGGTGAAGATCCTCTCCATCCAGTCCGCGGTGGCGTACGGCCACGTCGGAAACTCCGCAGCCGTCTTCCCGCTGCAGCGCATCGGCGTCGAGGTCATGCCGGTCTACACGGTGAACTTCTCCAATCACACCGGCTACGGCGCATGGCGCGGCCCCCTCATCGACCCCGGCGACGTGCGCGAGGTCATCACCGGCATCGAGGAGCGCGGGGCGTTCCCGCAGGTCGATGTGGTGCTGTCTGGCTACCAGGGCGGCGAGGGCATCGCCGACGTGATCCTCGACGCCGTCGCCCGCGTCAAGGCCGCGAACCCCGACGCCGTCTACGCGTGCGACCCGGTCATGGGCAACGCCAAGTCCGGCTGCTTCGTCGCACCGGCGATCCCGGTGCTGCTGCGCGACCGTGTCGTGCCCGCCGCCGACATCATCACACCCAACCAGTTCGAGCTCGGCTTCCTCACCGAGACCGAGCCGGCCGACCTCGAGTCGACCCTCGCCTCGGCCGACCTGGCACGCGCCATGGGACCGCGCACGGTCCTCGTCACGAGCGTCGAGCGCCCCGACCGTGCCGAGGGCACGATCGAGATGCTGGCCGTCACCGACGACGGCGCCTGGATCGTGCAGACCCCGCACATCCCGATGAAGGCGAACGGCTCGGGCGATGTGACCGCGGCGCTCTTCACCGCCCACTACCGCCGCACCGGGGACGCGGCCGACGCCCTCGCCCGCACCACGTCGAGCGTGTTCGACCTGCTCGAGCGCACGCACGCGTCGGGAGAGCGCGAGCTGCAGCTCGTCGAGTCGCAGGAGGCCTACGCGAACCCCCGCATGCAGTTCGAGGTCACGCAGGTCCGCTGACACCGCGTGCGGACGGATGCCGCGGGCCGCGGCATCCTCTCGCCACCCGTCAAGCGGGCCAGGCGTCGGCGATCGCTCGGCGCACGTCGCCGAGCAGCTGCGGCAGCGCCTTGGTCCTCGCGATGATCGGGAAGAAGTTCGCGTCGGACGCCCACCGCGGCACGATGTGCTGGTGCAGGTGCTCGTCGACACCGGCTCCGGCGACCTGGCCCTGGTTCATGCCGATGTTGAAGCCGTCGCAGCGCGACACGGTGCGCAGCACCTGCATACTCCGCTGCGTCAAGGCGCCGATCTCGGCGACCTCCTCGTCGGTGGCCTGGTCGTACGTTGGGATGTGGCGGTACGGGCACACCAGCATGTGTCCCGAGTTGTACGGGAAGAGGTTGAGCAGCACATAGGCCGTCACGCCGCGGAAGACGATGAGCCCATCCTCGTCGGACTTGCGCGGCGCCTCGCAGAACGGGCACTCCTCCCGGAGCACCTCGGGACCCGCCTGAATGTAGGCCATCCGGTGTGGTGTCCAGAGGCGCTGGAACCCATCGGGCACTCCCGCGAGCGTGGCAGCGTCGACGAGGTCGGGATCGCTCACGCGTCCTCCGACAGGCTCGGCGACCGGGTCTTCGCGTTCGTGGGTTCGCGCAAGCGCGTCGTCGCTCACGCGAAGTCCTGGGCCGTGTCGACCAGTGCGTGCGCGTCGATCGCGGCGCGAACGCGGCGCACGGCGTCGGCGATCGGCACGCCGTTCTCCTGCGAGCCGTCGCGGAAGCGGAACGACACCGTGCCGGCCGAGCGGTCCTGCTCGCCCGCGATGAGCAACAGCGGCACCTTCTGCGTCGTGTGCGTGCGGATCTTCTTCTGCATGCGGTCGTCGGAGTGGTCGAGCTCGGCTCGCACGCCTTCCGCCTGCAGCTGTCGCACGATGTCGCCGAGGTAATCGGCGTACTCCTCGGCGACGGGGATGCCCACGACCTGGACCGGGGCGAGCCACACCGGGAAGGCGCCCGCATAGTGCTCGAGCAGGATCGCGAAGAACCGCTCGATCGAGCCGAAGAGCGCGCGGTGGATCATGATCGGGCGCTTCTTCTGGCCGTCGCGGTCGGTGTACTCGAGCTCGAAGCGCTCGGGCAGGTTCGGGTCGACCTGCACGGTGGACAGCTGCCAGACACGGCCGATCGCGTCACGGGTCTTGAGGTCGATCTTGGGTCCGTAGAACGCGGCCTCGCCCGGGACCTCGGTGAGCTTGAGCCCGCTCGCCAGGGCGACGTTGCGCAGCGCGTTGGTGGAGTAGTCCCAGAACTCGTCCGACCCGATCCACTTGTCCTTCTCGTCGTCGCGCATCGACAGCTCGAGCTCGAACTCGTCGAGGCCGAAGTCGCGCAGCATCGAGATGACGAACTCCAGGACGCGCGTGGTCTCGGCCTCGAGCTGCTCGGGGGTGACGAAGAGGTGCGAGTCGTCCTGGGTGAACCCGCGCACGCGGGTGAGCCCGTGCAGCGCGCCCGAGAGCTCGTTGCGGTAGACGGTCCCGTTCTCGGCGAGTCGCATCGGCAGGTCGCGGTAGCTGCGCGCACGCTCCTTGTAGATCAGGATGTGCATCGGGCAGTTCATCGGCTTGAGGTAGTAGTCCTGGCCGTGCCTGACGATCTCGCCGTGCTCGTCGCGCTCCTCGTCCATCACGATGGGCGGGAACATTCCCTCCTTGTACGTGACGAGGTGGTTCGAGGTGAGGAACAGGTCCTCCTTCGAGATGTGCGGCGTGTAGACGTAGGTGTAGCCGCCCTCGACGTGGCGACGGCGCGCGTGCTGCTCCATCTCGCCGCGTACGATGCCGCCGCGCGGGTGCCACACCGACAGCCCCGAGCCGATTTCGTCGGGGAACGAGAACAGGTCGAGCTCCTTGCCGAGCTTGCGATGATCGCGCTTGGCCGCCTCCTCGAGGCGCGTCTGGTACGCGCGCAGCTCGTCCTTGGTCGGCCACGCGGTGCCGTAGATGCGCTGCAGCTGCGGGTTCTTCTCGCTCCCCCGCCAGTACGCACCGGCGATGCGCTGCAGCGCCCAGCCGTTTCCGATCATGCGGGTGTTCGGCAGGTGCGGTCCGCGGCAGAGGTCCTTCCACACGGTCTCGCCATCGCGGTTCACGTTGTCGTAGATGGTCAGCTCACCGGCGCCGACCTCGACGGACGCGCCCTCGGCGGCGTTCGCGCCGGATCCGGGACCCCCTGCGAGATCGATGAGCTCGAGCTTGAACGGCTCCGCGGCGAGCTCGGCACGGGCCTCCTCGTCGGTCACGACACGGCGGACGAACCGCTGACCCTCGCGGACGATGCGCTGCATCTCCTTATCGATCGCCTTCACATCTTCGGGCGTGAACGGATGCTCGACGCCGAAGTCGTAGTAGAAGCCGTCGGCGATCGGCGGGCCGATGCCGAGGTTCGCCTGGGGGTTGATGCGCTGCACCGCCTGCGCCAGCACGTGAGCCGTCGAATGGCGGAGGATGTCGAGCCCGTCCGGGCTGTCGATGGCCACCGGCTCCACGGCATCCGTCTCGGTCACCGTCGTGGCGAGGTCTTTCAGCTCGCCGTTCACGCGGAGGGCGACTACGGAGCGATCGGGGAAGAGGGCGAACCCGTCGGCGGGGTAGGACACGGCGTCAGACACGGCATCCAGGCTATCGTCCCGGACGTATCCCCCCGTCCGCCGCGTGCTCCGGAACATCGTGACGCGAACGCATTCCGGGCAATATGCTGACCCCGTCGTCGCGCCGAGGCCCGAGAGCCCGCCCGTCGCGACGCACTCCACGCGGCATCCGCACTCGGTTCGAGATGGCAAGGGGTCGACATGAGCGAAGGCGAGACGACGACGGATGCCGCGACTCGGGTGCGCCGGCACTCCGGTGCGGTGCGCCCTCGATCCATGTGTTCCCGGCAGAGGACGGCGTGACGCTGCGGCTCACCCGGTTCGAGGGCGGACCGAAGGGACCGGTGAGGAGCGTAACCTCGGGCCGATGAGGCGGAAGCACCTGGATTCGACCGCGATCGCGTCCGCGGGGTACGACCCCGCCACGGCGCTGCTCGAGCTGGAATTCACCTCGGGCGAGGTCTATCAGTACTTCGCGGTGCCGAAGGCCGTCTACCGCGGCCTCATGGACGCCGACAGCGCCGGCCGGTACTTCCGCGACCACATCCGGGACGTGTATCCGTCGCGCCACCTGCGCTGACGCCGGCGCCGCCCTCGGTCGAGGGCCCGCGCCGGCATCGGGCTGATCGCACGTGGAGGCCGATTCAGAGCGGGACGACGGATGCCGCGCACGGCCTTCAGCGGACGCGGAGGCGTCTCCTGACCGCGACGAGCAGAACGCCCGCAGCGAGCAGTGCGACGCCCGCCGCAACGGCGACGCCGCTGAGCGAGCCGCCGGTGACGGCAAGAGCGCCTGGCTGGCCGGCCTCGCCTGCGGGGGTGATGTGGGGCGACGTGTCTGCCGGTTCGGCGGGTACCGCGGGTTCGGTGGGTTCAGTGGGTTGCATCGGGTCCACCGGGTCGGTCGGGTCCACGGGGCCGGTCGGGTCCACCGGGTCGGTCGGGTCCACGGGGTCGGTCGGGTCCACGGGGCCGGTCGGGTCCACGGGGTCGGTCGGGTCCACGGGGTCGGTCGGGTCCACGGGGTCGGTCGGGTCCACCGGGTCGGTCGGCGTGCACGGGATCTCCCCGCCGAAGAGGTGGTGGTGCAGTTCCCCGCCACCCCGGGCGGTGAACGACCGCGTGATCCACTGTCCGTTGTGCGAGATGCCGGAGTCGAAGGTGACGTCGGCGTTCGGTGCGTAGACGGCCCCGAGTTCGAGGCCGCTGACCGTCACCGCGCCGGAGACCGCGGACATGTCGAGCATGATGTAGCGCGCAAGAGCCTGCTGCGCGCCCTGCTGAGAGCTCCAGCCTTCGATGTTGACCGGCCCGATCGAGGTCGTGCCCGCGGGGACACGGATGACGAGCGGAGCGTGCGCTGTCGGCACATAACCGTCGAATCGATCCCGCTTGATGATCTTCGGTCCCCACTCGCTCACGAGGTCGCTGTAGTCCAGCACATTGGGCCGGTCGTCGACGAAGTCGCTCGGGAGCACGAGCCCGCCCTGGTCTTCGATCGCGACGTGGTTGACGCGATCGGTGTCGTACATGCGCGCAAGGCACGACGTCGCCGGAGCGGTGCCGCCGAGGTACGCCTCGACGGCGTCGCGCTCGGTCGTGACAGCAGCGAGCGACGCCTCGCTGAACGGCATGCGCGGCAGATGGATCACGCGGCCGGCCGCGCTTTCGAGCATCACCTGTCCGTTGTGCGGCGACGCGACGACGTCCGTCGTGTCGACGAGCTTCGCGACGGCGCTCCACTCCGGCGTCGCTGTCGTCGCGCCGGCGTTCGTGACATCGAAGACACCGGTGCCCAGTCGGCCCGCCAGAAGCCGGACAGGGAGGCCGTCGACGAGGGGCACGGCGTAGTCGCCGGTTCCCGCGACATGATGAATGAGCGGATAGTTGCCGGACGGCGTGGAGAGCGTGCCGCCCGCGGCGACGGAACCCTCGAGCTCGTGGTTGCCGAGGCTCACGTCTCCGCTCGCGACGATCGTGAAGCCGCTACTGGACGCGAACGGGTTGACGCCGATCTCGGCGGCGTGAGCGCCGGGGACGGCCGCAAGCGCGACGATGCCGGCGGACAGCGCGCCGGCGACGAGCGCGCGCTTCGAGCGCGCGCGGACGGATGAGGACATGCGTTCTCCAGGTCGAGTGGGCGCGTTGCCGCGATGGGCATCGCACGACGTCGCTCGGGTAGCGACGGCGGGTTTCGCTCGCATCGCGCCGATCGGACGGGCGACGCAGAACGCGAACACCTATCAAGACGCGGGGGCCGTCGATCCCTTACGCGGCGCAGGAAACTCCCAGGTACGCCGGGCAGAGGATCGGACTCGCTCCGGAAACGAAGAAACCCCCGGTGATCCGGGGGTTTCGGGAAGGTGGTGGGCGATACTGGGATCGAACCAGTGACCTCTTCCGTGTCAGGGAAGCGCGCTACCGCTGCGCCAATCGCCCGAGTCGAGCTCCGGTCGGGACCGGGAGTGGAGGTGGCGACGGGATTCGAACCCGTGTAAACGGCTTTGCAGGCCGGTGCCTAGCCGCTCGGCCACGCCACCGCGTGTGGTTTGACCCCACGTGCCGCGATCCCCCGAAGGAGATCCCTGCACTCGAGCGGATGACGAGACTCGAACTCGCGACCCTCACCTTGGCAAGGTGATGCGCTACCAACTGCGCTACATCCGCATTTCGCTCCCGGGATTCGCACCCCGGGCACTTGAAAGACTTTAGCCGATCCTCGCCGCCATGCAAAACCGAGCGCGCCCCGCGCGTGTCATGTGACGTGGTTCGAGCCAGGGCTCGGCATCCGGTAGGATCGTTACTCGTCCCCCTCGGGGAACGGGCGATTGGCGCAGTTGGTAGCGCGCTTCCTTCACACGGAAGAGGTCATCAGTTCGAGTCTGGTATCGCCCACCACTTGCTCCGTCCCGTCGGCTCCCGGGATGTCAGGCGACACTCCAGCCGTAGCGGCGGTGAAGCGCGTCGGCGATGCGGACGAACCGGTCCGGATCGAGAGCGGATGCCTCGCGCCGCATGCCATCCCGGTGCACGCTGTAGATCTGCTCGATGTCGACCCACGACGGCCGTCCGCGGGAGTCCCACTCCCCGGTCCCGATCGCGAGGAAGTCGCGGTCCCCGTCGTGAGCCTTGCTGGTCAGGCGCACGACGTACACGCGGTCCTCGTCCTGCCGTGCGATGACGAGGACCGGCCGATCCTTGCCCCGCCCGTCGTTCTCTTCGTAGGGCACCCAGGTCCACACGATCTCACCGGCGTCGGGCTCTCCATCCCGATCGGGTGCGTAGCCGATGCGCAGCGCGTCACGTGACGGCGGGGGCACCTCGACGGTTCCGACGGGGCCGCTCCGCCCGTCGCGAGGGATCGGCGGGGCGGGCGGAACGCGCTTCGAACGGAAGAGGCCTCGTAGCCGCGCCATCAGGCGGGAGGGCTGTGTCACGCGTTCACGATAGGGCACGAAGTAGGGGCGCCGCGGCCGGGGGGAAGCCGCGACGCCCCTGAGGGTTTGACGTGATCAGGCGCGCGCGCCCTCCAGCACGTAGCCCTCCTCGCCGTGCACGACCGTGTCGATGCCCGCGACCTCGTCCTCGTTCTTCACGCGGAAGCCGATGGTCTTCTCGATGGCGAAGCCGATGACGTAGGCGAGCACGAACGAGTACACCAGCACGGCCACGGCGGCGATCGTCTGCACGAGCAGCTGGGTGGCGTTGCCGCTGTAGATCAGGCCCGAGCCGTTCGCGAAGAACCCGAGGTACAGCGTTCCGATGAGGCCGCCGACCAGGTGGATGCCGACGACGTCGAGCGAGTCGTCGTAGCCCCACTTGAACTTCAGCTCGATCGCCAGGGCGCACACGGCGCCCGCGACGAGGCCGAGCACGATCGCCCAGATCGGCGTCAGCGATGCGCAGGCCGGAGTGATCGCGACGAGGCCCGCGACCGCGCCGGAGGCGGCGCCCACGGAGGTCGGCTTGCCGTCCTTGATCTTCTCGACGACGAGCCATGCCAGCAGCGCCGCGGCGGGGGCTGCGATCGTGTTCACGAACGCGAGAGCGGCGGTGCCGTCGGCGGCGAGTTCGGAGCCGGCGTTGAATCCGAACCAGCCGAACCACAGCAGGCCCGCGCCGAGGAGCACGAACGGCGGGTTGTGCGGGACGTGGACGCCCTTCTGGAATCCGAGGCGCTTGCCGAGCACCAGCGCCAGCGCGAGGGCCGCGGCGCCGGCGTTGATGTGGACCGCGGTGCCACCGGCGAAGTCGATCGCGCCGACGCCGAACCACTCCTGCATGCCGTACGTGATCCAGCCGCCGTACGCGAAGCTGCCGTCCTCGGCCAGGCCGAAGTTGAAGACCCAGCTGGCGACTGGGAAGTACACGATCGTCGCCCAGATCGCGGCGAAGACCATCCAGGCGCCGAACTTCGCGCGGTCTGCGATGGCACCCGAGACCAGCGCGACGGTGAGGATCGCGAAGGTGGCCTGGAAGGCGACGAACGCGAGCGGCGGATACGCGGCGCCTTCGGGGACCTCGAGGAGGCTCGTCAGCCCGATCGCGGACCAGTCGATGGACCACGGCGGGACGAGCCCTTCAGAGCCCGGGAACGCGATCGCGTAGCCGTACACGACCCACAGGACGCCGATGAGCCCGAGGGCTCCGAAGCTCAGCATCATCATGCTGATGACGCTCTTGGCCTTGACCAGGCCGCCGTAGAAGAACGCGAGTCCTGGCGTCATCAACAGGACGAGCGCTGCCGCGATGAGCATGAATGCGGTGTTGCCTTGATCCATCTCGGTGGAGAACCTCTCTGCGGGGACGCAGGTGTAGCGTCGGGTTCCCCCAGTGTGGACACGGCCGGTTTCCGCCGCCGGTCATCCCGTGTTTCCTCGGCGTTACGCGAACCCGTGCCGCGTAAACATCGTGTTTCGAGACGCCGATGCGATGCCGCGAATCAGGCGAGAGTCGACGCAACGAGCCGCGAGATCGCGCGCAGGTACTTCTTGCGGTACCCGCCCGAGAGCATCTCGTCGGGGAAGACCAGGTCGAGCGAAGTGCCCGTCGCGCGGATGGGCAGCTCGGCATCGTAGACGCGGTCGATGAAGGCGACGAAGCGGAGCGCGGCCGACTGGTCGGTGAACGGGGCGACGTCGCGGATGCCGACCACCGAGAGGCCGTCGATCAGCTTGATGTACCGCGACGGATGCACCCGCGCGAGCTGGGCGACGAGGTCGGCGAACGTGTCGTCCGACGCGATGCCCCGGGCCGAGGCATCCGCGATCGCCGCCTCGTACTCGGGCTGCGTCAGCACCGCGGCGTGGCCGTCGACGGCGCGGTGTCGGTAGTCGGTGCCGTCGATGCGGATCGTCTGGAAGCTCGAGGCCATCGCGTGGATCTCTCGCAGGAAGTCCTGCGCCGCGAAGCGCCCCTCGCCCAGGGCGTTCGGAGGGGTGTTGGATGTCGCGGCCAGCCGCGTGCCCGATGCGACGAGCTCGCCGAGCAGCCGCGTCATGACCATCGTGTCGCCGGGATCGTCGAGCTCGAACTCGTCGATGCAGAGCAGATCGGAGCCGCGGAACAGATCGACGGTGTTCTGGTATCCGAGCGCTCCGACCAGGGCGGTGTACTCGATGAACGAGCCGAAGTACTTCCGGCGCGCCGGCATCGCGTGGTAGACGGCGGCGAGCAGGTGGGTCTTGCCCACGCCGAACCCGCCGTCGAGGTACACCCCGGGCTTCACCTCCGGGCGCTTCGCGCGCCGGAACAGCCCGCCCTTGACCGGAGCCGCGGCGCCCGAGAACACCCCGAGCAGGTCCTTCGCCTCCTGCTGCGACGGGTAGGCCGGATCCGCGCGGTACGTGTCGAACGTCGCGTCGGCGAACTGCGGCGGCGGAACCAGGGCGGCGACCATCTCGGCGCCCGTGAGCTGCGGCGACCGCTCGGCCAGATGGACGACGCCCGTGCGCGCGGCGGAAACGGTCATGGGGATCCTGTGTCGGAGTCTTACATCGGGGCTGTGCTCGTGCGTCCGGGAATCTAAGGTCGGACACGACGGTTCAACCCTAACCGTCACCCGAACGCGCCCCGACCCGGGTGCGGAACCGAGGTCCGACACCCACGCCGTCAGGAGCTGCCATGACCGTCGAGCACGACACCTCATCCCCGAAGTTCGCCGAGTACGCCGACCCCGGCCGGCTCGTCACCGGCGATTGGCTCGAAACGCACCTCGACGAGCCCGGGCTCGTCGTCGTGGAGTCGGACGAGGACGTGCTCCTGTACGAGACGGGCCACATCCCGGGCGCGGTCAAGGTCGACTGGCACACCGAGCTCAACGATCCCGTCGTCCGCGACTATGTCGACGGCGCCGGTTTCGCGGCGCTCCTCGGTCGCAAGGGCATCTCGCGGGACGACACCGTGGTGATCTACGGCGACAAGAACAACTGGTGGGCGGCGTACGCCCTGTGGGTCTTCTCGCTGTTCGGCCACCCCGACGTGCGCCTCCTCGACGGCGGGCGTGACAAGTGGATCGCCGAGGGCCGTCCCTTCACGACCGACGCGACCACCCGCGAGCCCACGGACTACCCCGTCGTCGAGCGCGACGACACCGTGCTGCGCGCCTACAAGGACGACGTGCTCGCGCACCTCGGGAAGGGCCCCTTGATCGACGTCCGGTCGCCGGAGGAGTACGACGGCTCGCGCACATCGGCGCCCGCCTATCCCGAGGAGGGCGCACTTCGCGCCGGCCACATCCCCACGGCCCGCAGCGTGCCGTGGGCCCGCGCGGTCGCCGAGGACGGCGGGTTCAAGTCCCGTGCCGAGCTCGACGCGATCTATCGCGGCGAGGTGGGGCTCGGCGACGCCGACAGCATCGTGGCGTACTGCCGCATCGGCGAGCGGTCGAGCCACACGTGGTTCGTGCTCAAGCACCTGCTCGGGTTCGAGGACGTGCGCAACTACGACGGCTCCTGGACCGAATGGGGCAGCGCCGTGCGAGTGCCGATCGCGACGGGCGCGGCGCCCGGATCGGTCTGACACGCGGAGCCGAGGCATCCGTCGCGTGGGACGATGGAAGGGATGAACGACGTCCTGCCCGCGCGTCTCGCCGAGATCCGCGATGAGTTCCTGGAGCTGACCGAGCCCGAGCGCCTGCAGCTGCTCCTGGAGTACTCGCAGGAGCTGCCGCCGATCCCGGCGGAGTACGAGGATCACCCGGAGTTGTGCGAGCGGGTGGTCGAGTGCCAGTCACCGGTGTACATCGTGCTCGACGTCACGGCCGACGGCACGGTCGCCATGCATGCCACCGCGCCGCCCGAAGCGCCGACCACACGGGGGTTCGCGAGCATCCTCGCGCAAGGTCTCACCGGGCTGAGCGTCGACGAGGTGCTGGCCGTGCCCGCGGACTACCCGCAGAGCCTGGGGCTCACCCGCGCAGTGTCGCCGCTGCGCATCGCGGGCATGACCGGCATGCTCCTGCGCGCACAGCGCCAGGTGCGAGCGAAGGCCGCGGCCTGAATCACGCCCCGGGCGCCGCGAGCCCCTGCGTCGCCAGCCACCCGTGGATGGTCTCGGTCCAGCGCGCCTGATCGTAGTTCCACAGCTTCGTGTGCCGCGCGACCTCGAACACCTGCATCTGGACGAGATCGGGACGCGCGAGAACGAGATCGTGCGAGGCGTCCGAGGGCACGAAGCCGTCGTCGTCGCTGTGGAGGATGAGAATCGGATGCCGCAGCTCATCGGCTCGCGCGACGATGTCGAGCTCGTCGAACCGGATCGCACCGCCCGAGCGGGTGAGCGGCGCAGCCCACTCGGTCTGGAGCGCCTCGATCGCGAGACCGCTGACCGCGTTGGGCACGCGCTGCAGCCGCGCCTGGTAGTCGAGCACGACGCGCCAGTCGATCACCGGCGACTCGAGGATCAGGCCCGCGATGATGTCGGCGTGCGCCGAGTTGAGCGACAGCTGCAGAGCGATCGCGCCGCCCATCGACCAGCCCATCACGATCACGCGACGGGCCCCACGGCGACGCGCGAAGCCGACGGCGGCGTCGACGTCGCGCCATTCCGTCGCACCCAGGGTGTACGTGCCGTTGCGGCTGCGCGGAGCCTCGCCGTCGTTGCGGTACGACACCACCAGCGAGGTGATGCCGAGCGAGCGGAACACGGGCACGGCGCGAAGGCACTCGGCACGGTTCGTGCCCCGGCCGTGGACCTGGATCACCCACGTCTCGCCGTCCCCCGCGGGGAATCGCCACGCCGGGCAGGGACCGACGCTCGACCCGATGAGCTCGGGCTCGAAGTCGAGGTGCAGCTGCTCCGGCCGGTCGTAGTACCAGCCCGAGAACGCCGCCTCGGGTGAGAGCCGTGCGTCGGATCCCACATGCGTGAGCAGCTTGCGCTTGACGCTCGTCGCGTCCTCCCACAGCACCGATCCGAGCTTGATGTAGTCCGAGGACCCGGTGGTGAAGAGGCCGTATCGGCCCGGCAGCTCGGTGTCGGGCGTGCGCGCCAGGGTGATCGTCTGGGCGGCGGTGTCGAGCGCGAGGATGCGGGTGTCGGGCAGCCGGCGAGCGGGGGTCACCACGCGACGCGCCATGCGGACGGATCCGGCGGCGAGCACACCGAGCACGGCTGCCAGCGCGAGGCTCAGCACCGTGAGCGCCGCGCGGATCCCTGAGACGAGAACGGGCGTCCTCGACCGGGTGCCTGCAGGACGGGTGGCGCCGCGCATCGCGGCGCGCCTGGAGTCGACCATCGAGGCCTCACTCTAGTCTGTCCGCGTGGCTGAGCATCGTCCTCCAGCGGCACCTACTTCGTTCGAGCAGGCGGCGGAGGCGGTGCGCGAGATGCATTTCCGCGACGACCTGACCGTGCGTGAGATCCCCGCACCGCAGGGACTCGCGCCGAACGCGCTGGCCATCGCCGGTGACGTGCGGGCGGAGGCGGAAGGCGAGGACTCGCCGTACGGGACGGGCAGGCTCGTACTGCTGCACGATCCCGACGAGCCCGCGCCCTGGAACGGCCCGTGGCGCATCGTGTGCTTCGCCCAGGCACCGCTCGAGCCCGAGATCGGCACCGATCCGCTGCTCGCCGATGTCGCGTGGGCGTGGCTGACGGATGCCCTGCAGTCACGCCAGGCCGGGTTCCACTCGGCGTCGGGCACGGCCACCAAGACGCTGTCGAAGGGCTTCGGAACGCTGGCCGACGAGGGCGACGGCGCGCAGATCGAGCTGCGTGCCTCGTGGTCCCCGGAAGGCGCGATCGCCCCGCACGTGGAAGCATGGGCGGAGTTGGTATGCATGCTGGCGGGACTCCCGCCCGGGTCGGAAGGGATCGCGATGCTGGATTCACGGAGGCCGCGTGGCTGAGTACGTCGTCATCGATGACGTCGAGGACGCCGCCGACGCGGCGCGCGTCCTCGCGGCGGGCAGCGGCCCGGTGGCGGTCGACGTCGAGCGCGCGTCCGGGTTCCGCTACTCGCAGCGGGCCTACCTCGTGCAGGTCTACCGCCGCGACGCGGGACTCTTCCTCTTCGATCCGCCCCCGATCGGTGACTTCACCGCGCTGCAGGACGCGATCGGCGGCGAGGAGTGGGTGCTCCACGCCGCCAGCCAGGACCTTCCGTCGCTGCGGGAGCTGGGCCTCGAGCCCGCGAGCATCTTCGACACCGAGCTGGCGGCCCGGCTCCTCGGCCACGACCGCGTGGGCCTCGGCGCCGTCGTCGAGGACACCCTGGGCATCGCGCTGGCCAAGGCCCACTCGGCGTCCGACTGGTCCACGCGGCCGCTCCCCCAGTCGTGGCTCGAGTACGCGGCCCTCGACGTCGAGCATCTCGTCGACGTCCGCGACAAGCTCGTCGCCGAGCTCGAGGAGCAGGGGAAGACCGAGTTCGCGGCACAGGAGTTCCTCGCCGTGCTCGAACGCGAGCCGAAGGCCCCGCGCGAAGAACCGTGGCGCGGGCTGTCGGGCCTGCACACGGTCCGCGGTCGCAGGGCGCTCGCCGTCGCCCGGGAGCTCTGGACGGCGCGCGAGGAGTTCGCGCGTGAGCAGGATGTCGCGCCCGGCAGGCTTGTCCCGGACCGCGCGATCGTCGCGGCGGTGCTCGCAGACCCCGCGTCCAAGAGCGCTCTCGCGGCGGTGAAGGAGTTCACCGGCCGCGCGAGCCGTTCGCAGCTGGACCGGTGGTGGGCCGCCATCGAGGCCGGCCGCGCGGCGACACAGCTTCCGCTCGAGCGTTCCACCGGCGGCGACTCGCTGCCCCCTCCGCGCGCGTGGTCGGACCGCAATCCCGAGGCCGACGCACGGCTGAAGGCCGCTCGGCCCGTGGTGGAGCGTCGCGCGGAGGAGCTGCGCATGCCTACCGAGAATCTGCTCACTCCCGACGTGCTGCGCCGGGTCGCGTGGGCTCCGCCGGAGCCCGTGACGGCGGCATCCGTCGGGGAAGCCCTCCGAACGCTTGGTGCGCGACCGTGGCAGATTGAGCAGACCGCACAGGGGATCGCCGATGCCTTTGTCGGATCCGTGCAAGCGGCATTGCACGCGTCGGAAACGGCTTCGTAGGTTTCCCCCACCCGATTCTCTGCCGTCTTGGGCCGCTTCTAGGCTGGCGTCATCCCTACTTTTGGAGGCAGAGTGGCCGAGATCTCGGACGTCTTCTTCGTCGATGGAATGCGCACCCCGTTCGGGCGCGCCGGCGAGAAGGGCATGTACTGGAACACCCGAGCGGACGACCTCGCCGTCAAGGCGACGAGCGGGCTCATGGAGCGCAACCCGGGCGTTCCGAAGGACCGCATCGACGACGTCGCGATCGCCGCGACGAGCCAGACCGGCGACCAGGGGCTGACCCTCGGCCGGAGCGTCGCGATCCTCGCAGGGCTCCCCCAGACCGTCCCCGGGTTCGCGATCGACCGCATGTGCGCCGGCGCGATGACGAGCGTCACCACGATGGCCGGCTCGATCGGCGTCGGCATGTACGACCTCGCCCTCGCGGGTGGCGTCGAGCACATGGGTCACCACCCGATCGGCGCCAACGCCGACCCGAACCCGCGCTTCGTCGCGGAGAAGATGGTCGACCCCGGCGCGCTCAACATGGGAGTGACGGCGGAGCGCATCTTCGACCGGTTCCCGCACCTGACGAAGGAGCGGTCGGACCGATTCGGCATGCTGAGCCAGCACAAGGTGCAGGCCGCGTATGACGCCGGGAAGATCCAGCCCGACCTCGTGCCGGTGGCGATCAAGGACGCCGACGGCGCGTGGGGCCTCGCCACGGAGGACGAGGGCCGCCGTCCGCAGACCACGATGGAGGACCTGGCGGCGCTCAAGACTCCGTTCCGTCCGCACGGCCGCGTCACGGCCGGCACCTCCTCGCCCCTCACCGACGGCGCGACGATGTCGCTGCTGGCCGGCGGGGGCGCGGTCAAGGAGCTGGGTCTGGCTCCGAAGATGAAGCTCGTCTCTTTCGCGTTCGCGGGCGTACAGCCCGAGATCATGGGCATCGGACCCATCCCGGCGACCGAGAAGGCGCTGAAGAAGGCCGGACTCACGATCGATGACATCGGGCTGTTCGAGCTGAACGAAGCGTTCGCGATCCAGGTCATCTCGCTGCTCGACCACTTCGGCATCGCCGACGACGACCCCCGCGTGAACCCCTGGGGCGGCGCCATCGCGTTCGGCCACCCGCTCGCGGCGTCGGGTGTGCGCCTGATGATCCAGCTCGCGGCGCAGTTCGCAGAGCGTCCCGACGTCCGGTACGGGCTGACCGCGATGTGCGTGGGCCTCGGCCAGGGTGGATCGGTCATCTGGGAGAACCCGAACTACGACGGCAAGAAGAAGAAGTGAGCAGCGCACCGATGACGAACTACGAGGACATCGACTTCTCCCCCATCCAGGCGCTCGCGGACGACGAGGTCGTGACGCACTCGCGGGTGCGCGACATCCGTCTCCCCTCCGGCAAGGTGCTCGCACTCATCACGCTCGACAACGGCCGTGACCACACGCGCCCCAACACGCTCGGCCCGGGGACGCTCACCGAGCTCGGCAGCACGCTCGACGGTCTGAAGGCGCGCGCGACGGCGGGCGAGATCCAGGCGGTCGGCATCACCGGCAAGCAGTACATCCTGGCCGCCGGCGCCGACCTGTCCGACATCTCGCGTGTGGGATCGAAGGACAACGCGCGCCTCATCGCGCAGTTCGGGCACCATGTGCTGGGCAAGCTCTCGGAGCTCGGCGTGCCGTCGTTCGCCTTCGTCAACGGCCTCGCGCTCGGCGGCGGTCTCGAGATCGCGCTCAACAGCACGTACCGGACGGTGGATGCCTCTGCCGCCGCGATCGCGCTGCCCGAGGTGTTCCTGGGCATCATCCCGGGCTGGGGCGGCGCGTATCTGCTGCCGAACCTCATCGGCATCGAGAATGCGCTCGAAGTCGTCATCTCGAACCCGCTCAAGCAGAACCGGATGCTGAAACCGCAGCAGGCCTTCGACTACGGCATCGTCGACGCGATCTTCCCTGCGGCCAACTACCTCGAGGAGTCCCTCCGCTGGGCCGACGGAGTGCTGGCGGGTACCGTCAAAGTCGAGCGCAAGCACGAGCCGGGAAGGATCGAGCGCCTCACGAAGTGGCCGATCGCGATCAAGGTCGCCCGCGGAATGCTCGAGTCGAAGATCGGCACCGTGCCGAAGTCTCCCTATGCGGCGCTCGACCTGCTCGAGAAGGCCAAGAGCGGCACGAAGGCCGAGGGCTTCGCCCGCGAGGACGAGATCCTGGCCGAGCTCGCCACGGGCGATCAGTTCGCGGCCTCGATGTACGCGTTCGATCTCGTGCAGAAGCGCGCCAAGCGCCCCGTCGGTGCCCCCGACAAGGAGCTCGCGAAGAAGGTCACCAAGGTCGGGATCATCGGCGCGGGGCTCATGGCCAGCCAGTTCGCGCTGCTGTTCGTGCGCAAGCTCCAGGTACCGGTGCTCATCACCGACCTGGACCAGGCGCGTGTCGACAAGGGCGTCGCGTACATCCACGACGAGATCGGCAAGCTCGAGGCCAAGGGACGCCTGGACGGAGACACCGCGAACAAGCTGCGCGCGCTCGTCACGGGCACGACCGACAAGAGCCTCTACGCCGACTGCGACTTCGTGATCGAGGCCGTCTTCGAAGAGGTCGGCGTCAAGCAGCAGGTGTTCGGCGAGATCGAGCGGATCGTCGCCGATGACGCGATCCTCGCGACGAACACGTCCTCGCTGTCGGTCGAGGAGATCGGCGCGAACCTCGCTCACCCCGAGCGTCTGGTCGGGTTCCACTTCTTCAACCCGGTGGCGGTCATGCCGCTCATCGAGATCGTGAGGACCCCGCAGACGTCGGATGCCGCACTCTCGACCGCGTTCGTCGTGGCGAAGAACCTCGGCAAGAACGCCGTCCTCACCGCCGATGCTCCCGGCTTCGTCGTCAACCGGCTGCTCGCGAAGGTCATGGGAGAGGCGGCTCGCGCGGTGTACGAAGGCACCCCGCTTCCCGCCGTCGAGAAGGCCTTCGGCCCCCTCGGCCTGCCGATGGGCCCGTTCCAGCTGATCGACCTGGTCGGCTGGAAGGTCGCAGCGCACGTGCAGGACACCATGGTCCGGGCCTTTCCAGACCGGTTCTACGCGAACGAGAACTTCCACGCTCTCGCGGAGCTCCCCGAGGTCATCGAGAAGGACAAGGGCGGTCGCGTCACCGGCTGGACGAAGGCGGCCGAGAAGGTGCTGAAGCCCGCGGTCGGCTCCACCCCGGCGTCTGCGGACGAGATCCTGCGCCGTGTGCAGGACGGACTGGCACAGGAGATCCGGATCATGCTCGACGAGGGCGTCGTCCCGGAGGTCGAGGACATCGACCTGTGCCTCATCCTCGGCGCCGGCTGGCCCTTCATCGACGGCGGGGCTTCGCCCTATCTCGACCGCGAAGGCGCGTCGGAGCGGGTGTTCGGCGACACGTTCCACCACCCCCCGATCCGCGGCATGGTTTCGTAGCGGCGCGATCGCACGAGGACGGGGCGCGCTCCGCGAGGAGCGCGCCCTTCCCGTATCGTCAGGCGCCGTATGCTTTGAACATGTTCAGTTCAGGTGCTCCCCTGCCCACCAAGAGCGAACGTACGCGCGCGCACCTCCGCGAGATCGCGCTGAGGTCCTTCCGGGAACGCGGGTACGACGCGACGACCATCCGGCTCATCGCGCAGGAGGCGGGGGTCTCGGTCGGCACCACCAACTACCACTTCGCCTCGAAGAACCACCTGGTGCAGGAGCTGTACCTCGATGTTCAGGTCGCTCATCGTGCCGCAGCGGAGCCGCTGCTGGCGGCATCCGCCGATCTCGTCGATCGGCTCGGCATCGTGTACCGGACGGGCCTCGACCAGCTCGGGCCGTACCACCGGTTCGCGCCGGAGTTCCTTTCGGCGGCCGTATCGCCCCGCTCGCCCATCAACCCCCTGTCGGAGGAATCTGCGCCAGCTCTCGCGATCGTCGAGGGACTCTTCCGCGAGGCTGTCGACGTGCCGAGGAGTCCGGTGCCCGAGGAGTTCCGGGCGGCACTCCCCCACGCGCTGGTGCTCGGCCACCTGCTGCTGGCGTTGTTCTGGGTCTACGACCGCTCGCCCGGCCAGGAGCGTACGCGCACGCTCCTGAAGCGCGGGCTGCGCCTGCTGCGGCTCGCGCTGCCTCTCACGAAGGTGCCGCTGCTGCGCGCTCCGCTGCGCGAGCTCCTCGACCTCGTGGGACAGGTGCGCGCCTGACGGGTGCTAGCCGCGCTCGTCGCGGCTGCGGGCGAGGTACCCCAGCGTGGGAATCTCCGACGTCTGGGCGCCGCGGGCGACCGGGATGCGAGTGCCGAGAACCTGGGCGACGACGTCCTGAGCGATCTTCGCGGGCGCGAGTCCGGCATCCTCGAGAATCTGCTCGCGGCTGGCGTGGTCGATGAACTCGGCCGGAAGGCCGAGCTCGTCGACGGCGGTGTCGACGCCCGCCTCGCGCAGCACCTGGCGCACGCGCGTGCCGATGCCGCCGACGCGAATCCCGTCCTCGATCGTGATGACGAGGCGGTGGGATGCCGCGAGTCGCACGATCGACGGCTGCACGGGCACGACCCACCGCGGGTCGACGACGGTCGCGCCGATGCCCTGGGCGCGCAGGCGTCCCGCCACGTCGACGGCGATGTGCGCCATCGGGCCGATGCCCACGAGCAGCACGTCCTGCGAGTCGGACCGCACGAGCACGTCGACCCCGTCGTCGAGACGTTCGAGCGCGGGAAGCTCCGGGCTCACCGCGCCCTTCGCGAAGCGGATGACGGTAGGAGCGTCGTCGACCGCGACCGCTTCGCGCAGCTCCTCGCGCAGGCGCGGTTCGTCCCGCGGGACCGCGATGCGGATGTTGGGGACGATCTGGAGCATGGCGAGGTCCCAGATGCCGTGATGGCTCGGGCCGTCCGGACCCGTCACGCCGGCCCGGTCGAGCACGAAGGTCACGCCGGCCTTGTGGAGCGCGACATCCATCAGCACCTGATCGAAGGCGCGGTTCATGAACGTCGCGTAGATCGCGACGACCGGATGAAGGCCGCCGAAGGCCAGGCCGGCCGCCGACGCGACCGCGTGCTGCTCGGCGATGCCGACGTCGTACACGCGGTCGGGGAACCGCTGTGCGAACGGCAGCAGGCCTGTGGGGCGCAGCATCGCGGCGGTCATGGCGATGACATCGCCGCGGTCCTCGCCGACGGCGACGAGCTCATCGGCGAACACGTCGGTCCAGCCCGTGCCGCCCGCATTGCCGAGCGCCTCGCCGGTGATCGGGTCGATCTTGCCGACGGCGTGGAACTGATCCGCCTCGTCCTCGAGGGCGGGTGCGTAGCCGCGGCCCTTCTCGGTGATGGCGTGCACGATCACCGGGGCCCCGTACGCCTTCGCGAGCTCGAGCGTCTCGATGAGTGCGGGCAGATCGTGCCCGTCCACGGGACCGAGGTACTTGATGTCGAGATTCGAGTACAGCGCGGCGTTGTTCGTGAAGCGCGACAGGAATCCGTGCGTGCCGCCGCGCAGGCCGCGGTACACCGCACGGGCAGCCGGACCGAGCTTGCGCGACAGCGTGTCGGAGCTGCGATGCAGGGTGCGGTACGAGTCGGCGGTGCGAACGCGGTTGAGATACCGCGCCATGCCGCCGATCGTAGGTGCGTACGAGCGCCCGTTGTCGTTGACGACGATGATCAGGTTTCGGTCGTTGTCGTCGGAGATGTTGTTGAGCGCCTCCCACGTCATGCCGCCGGTGAGCGCGCCATCGCCCACCACCGCGACGACGTGGCGGTCCTTCCGGCCGGTGCGAGTGAGGGCGCGAGAGACGCCGTCAGCCCAGCTCAGCGAACTCGAGGCGTGCGAGGACTCGACGACGTCGTGTGGGCTCTCCGAGCGCTGCGGGTAGCCCGCGAGGCCGCCGCGCTGCCGGAGGTTGGCGAAGTCCTGGCGGCCGGTGAGCAGCTTGTGGACGTAGGACTGGTGTCCCGTGTCGAAGATGAACGGATCGGATGGCGAGTCGAACACCCGGTGCAGAGCGATCGTGAGCTCGACGACGCCGAGATTCGGCCCGAGGTGGCCGCCGGTGCGGGCGACGTTCTCGACGAGGAATCCGCGGACCTCCTCGGCCAGCTGCTCGAGCTGGTCGACGCTGAGGGAGTCGAGATCGCGGGGTCCGGTGATGGACGACAGCAGCGACATCCCCGCTCCTTTCCGGCCCGGAAGGGCTCTGTCAGTCTACCCGGGGCGAAACGAAGGGACCGGATGCCGTGGCATCCGGTCCCCGTGAATCCGCTGTCAGACCAGCGAGCGCAGCACGTACTGCAGGATGCCGCCGTTGCGGTAGTAGTCGGCCTCACCAGGCGTATCGATGCGGACGACCGCGTCGAACACGACGGTCTGCTTGCCCTCGGGCGAGAACTCGCTCGGCGCCGCCGTGACCTTGACGGTCTTCGGGGTCACGCCCTCGTTCAGCTGCTCGAGACCCTCGATCGAGACGATCTCGGTGCCGTCCAGGCCCAGCGACTTCCAGCTCTGGCCGGCCGGGAACTGCAGCGGCACCACGCCCATGCCGATGAGGTTGGAGCGGTGGATCCGCTCGAAGCTCTCGGTGATGACCGCCTTGACGCCCAGCAGGCTGGTGCCCTTGGCCGCCCAGTCGCGCGACGAGCCGGAGCCGTACTCCTTGCCGCCGAACACCACGAGCGGGGTGCCCTGCGCCTGGTAGTTCATGCACGCGTCGTAGATGAACGACTGCGGGCCGCCCGCCTGGGTGAAGTCACGCGTGTAGCCGCCCTCGACGATCTGACCGTCGTTGACGGCCGCGACGAGCTCGTTCTTCAGGCGGATGTTCGCGAAGGTGCCCCGGATCATGACCTCGTGGTTGCCGCGACGCGAGCCGTAGGAGTTGAAGTCCTTCTGCGCGACGCCGTGCTCCGTGAGGTACTGCGCGGCGGGTGTGCCCGCCTTGATGTTGCCGGCGGGTGAGATGTGGTCGGTCGTCACCGAGTCGCCCAGAGCCGCCATGACACGCGCACCGGTGATGTCCTTGACCGGGGTCAGCTCCATCGTCATGCCCTCGAAGTACGGAGGCTTGCGCACGTACGTCGACGACTCGTCCCACTCGAAGACGTCGCCGGTCGGTGTCGGCAGGTTCTTCCAGCGCTCGTCACCCTCGAACACGGTGGCGTACTGCTTGGTGAACATGTCCTCGCTGATCGACGAGTCGATCGTCGCCTGGACCTCCGCGGCGTCCGGCCAGATGTCCTTCAAGAAGACGTCGTTGCCGTCCTGGTCCTTGCCGAGCGGGTCGGTCTCGAAGTCGAAGTGCATCGAGCCGGCGAGCGAATAGGCGATCACGAGCGGCGGGCTCGCGAGGTAGTTCATCTTGACGTCGGGATTGATGCGTCCCTCGAAGTTGCGGTTGCCCGAGAGGACGGCCGTGACCGCGAGATCGTTCTGCTGTACCGCGGCCGAGACCTCCTCGATGAGCGGACCCGAGTTGCCGATGCAGGTCGTGCAGCCGTAGCCCACGGTGTAGAACCCGAGGTCCTCGAGGTCCTTGGTCAGTCCGGCCTTCTCGTAGTAGTCGGTGACGACCTTCGAACCCGGCGCGAGCGTGGTCTTGACCCACGGCTTCGCCTTGAGGCCCTTCTTCACGGCGTTGCGGGCCAGCAGTCCGGCCGCCAGCATCACCGACGGGTTGGACGTGTTCGTGCACGAGGTGATCGCTGCGATCGTGACCGCGCCGTTGTCGATGACGTAGGGGCTGCCGTCCTCAGGCGTGACGGTGACGGGCTTGGATGCCGCGGCGGGGCCGCCGCTGGCGATGTGGACCGTGCGGGTGACGGGCTCCTCCTCGCCGGGGACCGCGCCGGGGTCCGATGCCGGGAAGGAGTGCTTCGACTCCAGGTCGACGATCGAGGTCGACTCGGTCGGGTTGGCGTAGTTGAGGATGTCCTGCTCGAACTGCGACTTGGCGTCCGAGAGGCGGATGCGGTCCTGCGGGCGCTTGGGCCCGGCGATGGAAGGGACCACCGTCGACAGGTCCAGCTCCATGTACTCGCTGAAAACCGGCTCGACCGCGGGGTTGTGCCACAGTCCCTGCTCCTTGGCGTACGCCTCGACCAGGGCGAGGCTCTGCTCGCTGCGGCCCGTGAGCCGGAGGTAGTCGATAGTGACGTCGTCGATCGGGAAGATCGCGGCGGTCGACCCGAACTCGGGGCTCATGTTGCCGATCGTCGCGCGGTTCGCCAGCGGCACCGATGCGACGCCCTCGCCGTAGAACTCGACGAACTTGCCGACGACGCCGTGCTGACGCAGCATGTCGGTGATCGTGAGCACGACATCGGTCGCGGTCACGCCGGTCGGGATGCTGCCCGAGAGCTTGAAGCCCACCACGCGGGGAATGAGCATCGACACGGGCTGACCCAGCATCGCTGCCTCGGCCTCGATGCCGCCGACGCCCCACCCCAGGACGCCGAGCCCGTTGACCATGGTGGTGTGCGAGTCGGTGCCGACGCACGTGTCGGGGTAGGCGCGCAGCACACCGCCGACCTCCCGGTCATAGACGACCTTCGCCAGGTGCTCGATGTTCACCTGGTGCACGATGCCGGTGCCCGGGGGGACGACCTTGAAGTCGTTGAAGGCGGTCTGGCCCCAGCGTAGGAACTGGTAGCGCTCGCCGTTGCGCTCGTACTCGATCTCGACGTTGCGCTCCAGCGCGTTCTCGGTGCCGAAGAGGTCGGCGATGACCGAGTGGTCGATGACCATCTCGGCCGGCGAGAGCGGGTTGATCCGCTTGGGGTCGCCGCCGAGCGCCTCGACCGCCTCGCGCATGGTGGCGAGGTCGACGATGCAGGGAACACCCGTGAAGTCCTGCATCACGACGCGGGCCGGCGTGAACTGGATCTCGGTGTTCGGCTCGGCGTCGGCATCCCACGCGCCGAGCGCCTGGATCTGCTCCTTCGTCACGTTCGCGCCGTCCTCGGTGCGAAGCAGGTTCTCGAGCAGCACCTTGAGGCTGAACGGGAGCTTCTCGTTGCCCGCGACCGTGTCGATGCGGTAGATCTCGTAGTCGGTGCTGCCGACCGTCAGGGTGCTCTTGGCACCGAAGCTGTCAACCGTGGACACGTCTGTCTCCTTCGTCGGCGGCGGGAGCGGGCCGCAGCCCGGCATCCCCATCTTCCCCCGCTCCGGAGCCCTCTGCTAGTGAGGCCAGCCTAATCGCGTGGGACGAAATTTATCTCGATATCAAGATAAATATATCACTTCGCCGACCGTGGATAGAGCGCCCGCACGGCGAGCCACGTCACGGCGACGAGCGGTGCGAACAGCGGCAGCCCCATCACGAGCTTGAGGGTGCCGAGCGCGGTGATGGCGCCGGGCTCGCCTGCGAGATCGGCGAGATAGAGCGGGAACTGAACGAGCAGGCGCGCCGCGAACAGCGAAGCCCATGCGATCGCGAGCCAGAAGAAGGCACGGCGCTTGCGCTTGTCGGCACGCCATGCGGTGCCCTCCCCCATCAGGAACCCGACGGCGAGGCCGATGAGCGACCACCCGACCAGCGCGGAGATGAGGAACGCCGAGCCGTACAGCGCATTCGTGATGAAGCCCGGGATGAAGTTGTTGCCCGCCTCACCCGTGAACGCGGCGAACGCCGCGGCCGCGCCGGCGGCCACCAGCCCGCCGATCGCGGCGGTGACGGACTGCCGCGCGATCAGGCGCACGATCGTGAACACGAGCGCGATCCCGACGGACAGGCCCAGCGAGAGCCACAGATTGCCGTCACCGGTGCCGGGATCGATCGTCACTGTGTACACGACGATGAACACGAGACCGGGGAGCACCGACTCCAGGACGCCGCGCCAGCCGCCCATCGCCGACCAGACGACGTGCCCGGTGCTCTTGCCCTCCGCCGGATCGAGTCCTGCCCGCCGAGCGGCGTCGCCCAGCGCCGCACCGAGGATGTCGGACGCGCTCGGCTCGGCAGGAGGAGGCGTGAGGGGAACGGATGCCTCGGCCGCGGCATCCGCGTCGTGCTCCGCCCGCTCGGGACGGGGGTCGTCGCTCACGCGACGCCCGGGGTCGCCGGCATGCGCAGCGGGATGAGGTCGCGGGGCGGCATCGGGGAGCCGCCGCGCACCACCACGATCGAGCGGAAGAGGTCCTCGACCTTGGCGGCCGCCTCGATGTCGCTCGTCGCTGCTCCGCCGATGACTCCGCGCAGGAACCAGCGCGGCCCGTCGACGCCCACGAACCGCGCCAGGCGCTTGCCCGCGGTGCCCTCGGGCCCCGCCACGACGGGGACCTCGGCGAGGAGCTCAGGTCCGAGCGGTCCCTCGCGCTCCTCGACACGACCGCCCTGCTGGCGGATCTGCTGGCGGATCTGCTCGCGCGTCTCGTCCCACAGCCCCGCCGAACGCGGCGCCGCGAACGGCTGCACCTGCAGCGTCGAGTCGGCGTAGTCGAGGCCGACGGCCACGATGCGCTTGGTCTGCTCCTCGACCTCGAGACGCAGGTTGAGCCCCTCGCGCGGCAGGATCTTGATGCCGCCGAGGTCGATGTAGGGACGAACCGGGTTCGCCTCGGACTCGTCGAAGGGTCCGTCGGTGCCGCGATCCTGCGGCGCGACCTTGCGCGGCCCGTCGGCGGATATGGGGTCGGTCATGCGAGGACTCCGTCCTTGTTGTCCTTCTGGTAGCCGGTGGATCCGAACCCGCCCTCGCCCCGGGCGCTGTCGGGCAGCGCCTCGACGGGGATGAAGCGGGCACGAGGCACCGGCATGACGATGAGCTGGGCGATCCGGTCCCCGACGGCGATGTCGTGCGGCTGCTCGGTGTCGGTGTTGAGCAGGATGACCTTGATCTCGCCGCGGTAGCCGGCGTCGACGGTGCCGGGGGCGTTGACGACGGTGATGCCGTGCTTCGCCGCAAGACCGCTGCGCGGGACCACGAAGGCGACGTAACCCTCGGGGAGCGCGATCCGCACCCCGGTGCCCACGAGTGCACGCCGGCCGGGCTCCAGGCGCACCGCTTCTGCGGCGACGAGGTCGGCGCCCGCGTCTCCGGGGTGCGCGTACGCGGGAAGGTCGGGGGCGATAATGGGGACGTCCACCGTTTCAGTCACCCAACGAGGGTAATGCAGAAGACAGCGCGCAGTACCAGGGCAGCGGGCGCCCGCTCGGACGTCTATCGCGAGCGGCTCGGGCCCTCCCTGTGGATCCTGGTCGCAGCCGCGGTCGCGGCGCCGATGGCCGCCCTCGTGTTCACGCCGGTGGACGCGACCGTGGGGCTCCTCATCGGGGCTGCCGTCGGCATCCTCGTCATCGTCCTGCTCGTCGCCGCCGCGCCGGTGGTGGTGGTCCGTGACGGCGAGCTGCGGGCCGGGCCCGCGCATATCGACGTCCGTCATCTCGGCGAGCCGGAGGTGCACGTCGGTGACGGCGCGCGCCATGCGCGCGGTGCCGGACTCGACCCGCGTTCGTGGCACCTCATCCGCGGGGGGATCGACGGGGTCGTCGTCATCCCGCTGAACGATGCCGACGACCCGACGACCGCGTGGGTGATCTCCTCGCGGACGCCGGATCGGCTGGCTGCCGCGGTGCGGCGGTCTCAGGCTACGCGGAGCACTCCGAGCAGATAGGTCCGTCGGCGGTCTCGTGGTCGAGCTGCGAACGGTGCTTCACCAGGAAGCAGTTGGAACAGGTGAACTCGTCCTCCTGAGGCGGCAGCACGACGACGTCGAGCTCGAGGTCCGACAGGTCGGCTCCCGGCAGCTCGAAGCCGGACGGGTTGTCGGCGTCCTCCACATCGACCGAGCCCGAGAGCTTGTCGGGAACGCGCTCCTTCAGAGCCTCGATCGACTCGCTGTCGTCCTCGGTCTTGCGGGGGGCGTCGTAATCGGTGGCCATTCGTGAAGATCTCAACTTCCGGGTATCGCGGGCTGCGCTCGCCCTTGCGGGCGGCGATAGTTTGCACGACCGACTCCCTTTTCGCAAATGCGCGAGAGAAAGGTCCTCGGCGTGCGTTCGCGTGAAACTCGCGGCACGCGCGCGATATTCCCGGCGCATGGGATGCGCTGTGACACCATGGGCGCACAGGCAGGATCGACAGCCATGAGCCCGGCGGAACCACGCAGCCATGAGCCGGGCTGGAAAAGCGGAGGCGTTCGCATGGAACAGCTCAAGGTCATCGGAACCGAGGACGACAAGCTCATCCTGGCGACCGAGTCCGGAGACAGATTCGCGCTCGACGTCGACGACGTGCTGCGCGCCGAGCTGCGCAAGGCGCGCCGCGATCGCGACGGCGACACGCAGGGGCCCCGCCCGAGCCCGCGCGAGATCCAGTCGCACATCCGTGCCGGCCTGTCCGCCCGCGAGGTGGCTGAGCTCCTCGGGGCTCGCGTCGAGGACGTCGTCCGGTTCGAGGGGCCGGTGCTCGCCGAACGCGAGCACGTCGTCGGCCAGGCGCTCGCGGTGCCCGTGCTGCTGGGCGGCGAGTTCGAAGGCGACGGCCACGCCACCTTCGGATCCGCAGTGCGCGCCAAGCTCGCCGAAGCCGGCGCCATCGGCGAGCGGTGGACGAGCTGGAAGGAGCCGACGGGCTGGATCGTCAAGCTCGAGTTCGCGGCGAACGACGTCGACCACGACGCGCGGTGGGGATTCGACCCGCGGCGCAGCACGCTCTCGCCTCTGAACAACGACGCCATCCAGCTCTCCCGCCAGGGCTCGCTGCCGGAGGGTCTCATCCCGCGGCTCCGCGCGCTCGAAGTCGTGCCCGCAAAGGACGACTCGCGCTTCGACAGCGGCGCCTTCGGGCCTCGCCGGCTGCCGGACGCGGACCTCGAGTCGCCCGACCTGCCTGCTCCCGCCGCCCCGGCGGTGCAGGAGGCGGCGATCAAGCGCGCGGAGGAGCCGACGGTGACCTCGGCCGAGACCGCCGACCTGCTCGAGGCCCTGCGGCGCCGCCGCGGCCAGCGTGAGCCGCTGCCCGGTTCGGAGGAGGCCGCCACGGGTGCCCGTGGTTCGGCTCCGGTCGCCCTGTTCGACGCTCTCGAGCCGGGATACGACGACGCCCCGGCAGAGGAGCAGCCCGAGCCGACCGACTATCAGCCGTCGTCGCCCGCCGTGGCCGAAGCGGGCCGGCGCAAGGGACGCACCTCGATGCCGTCGTGGGACGAGATCGTCTTCGGCGCACGCGCCGACGACTGAGTCACCGGGACAGGGCGAATGCGCCCAGCCGGATGAGCGGGACGAGGCGCTCCTCGTCGGTGAGCGATCCGTGCTGCCCCACCATCTTCTGCGGTGCTTTGTCGGCGAGCCGGTCGTCGTAGTAGGCGATCCCCGCACGTGGGGCGACGACGACATCGCCGATCCGTTCCGAGACGGCGGGGTCCACTACGCCCATCAGCCCGGACTCGACGACCTCACGGCGCGACAGCACCCAGGACCGGCCGCCTTCCCCGTCCCGCCATCGCGCGAGCACGGCGCTCGCGGCCCCAGACTCGGCGTAGAGATGCAGCATCCGCGGCTCGCCGCCGATGAGGCGCACACCATCGAGCAGCGGGTCCCCTTCGGCGAGCAGCACGTGTCGGTGGCGCGGGACGTCGATCATGCCGTGGTCGCTCGTCACCAGCACGCCGGTCCCCGGTGCCAGAGCCGACGACAGCGACCGTGCCGCGGCATCCACCCGCTCCAGCATCGCGACCCACTCGTCGGACTCCCAGCCGCGCTTGTGACCGATGGAGTCGAGCTCCGGCGCGTAGAGGTAGGTGAGCGATCCGGGATGCCGCGCCGCGAGGTCGGCGGCGACCCGCACGCGTGCGTCGAGGTCGTCGGCGCCGTGGAACTCTGCGTCGCCCAGCGTGACCGCCGTGAACCCGGTGCCCGCGTACTCGTCGCGTGAGACGGAGAAGAACGGCCGGCGGAGAGTGTCGGCCAGCGGACGCGCCCGCTGGAACGACAGCGGGAGTCCGTCGGTCTCCCAGCCGCGGAGCTGGTTGACCACATCGTCGGTGCCCGGGACGCGCGCCCGATACCCCACGATGCCGTGCTGGCCGGGCATGGTGCCCGTCAGCAGGCTCGTCAGGGCCGCAGCGGTCGTCGATGGGAAGACCGTGCGTGCCGCGTCCTTCTTCGCGCGTGCCTCCGAGAGGAAGCGCGCATGCCCCGCCCGCGCCGCCAGGTTGTGCGCCCCCAGTCCATCGATGACCCACACGATCGCGCTCCGGGCCGGGGGCAGCCACTCCGAGCTGCCGTCGAGCGCCGCCGCCATCTCGGGCACGACACGGGTCAGGCTCCGGGCTCGGGGCGGGTCCACGGGTAGGCTGAGGGACATCGGGGCCAGTCTCGCACACCGCTGATCCGCCCTTCCGCTCCGCCGTCACCCGAGGCTTCACACGTCTATGCCCGCTTCCCGCACCGACTCCGCACCCGCCGACCACGGCCGCATCGAGGATGTCGACGTCTCGTCCGAGATGCAGACGTCCTTCCTCGAGTACGCGTACTCCGTCATCTACTCGCGCGCGCTGCCCGATGCGCGCGACGGACTCAAGCCGGTGCAGCGGCGCATTCTCTTCCAGATGGCCGACATGGGCCTGCGGCCCGACCGCGGGCACGTCAAGAGCGCTCGCGTCGTCGGCGAGGTCATGGGCAAGCTGCACCCGCACGGCGACGCACCCATCTACGACGCGCTCGTGCGCCTCGCGCAGCCGTTCTCGCTGCGCGTGCCGCTGGTCGACGGCCATGGCAACTTCGGCTCGCTCGATGACGGGCCGGCTGCGCCCCGCTATACCGAGGCCCGCCTCGCGGCATCCGCGCTCGCGCTCACCGAGAACCTCGACGAGGACGTCGTCGACTTCATCCCGAACTACGACGGCCAGTTCCAGCAGCCCGAGGTGCTGCCGGCCGCCTTCCCGAACCTCCTCGTCAACGGCACGACGGGCATCGCAGTCGGCATGGCGACGAACATGGCGCCGCACAACCTCATCGAGGTCGTGGGCGCGGCGACGCACCTGCTCGAGAACCCCGACGCCACCGTCGACGAGCTCATGGAATTCGTCCCAGGCCCCGACCTGCCCGGCGGCGGCATCATCGTCGGGCTCGACGGCATCAAGGACGCGTACACCACCGGGCGCGGCAGCTTCCGCACCCGCGCGAAGGTCTCGATCGAATCGCTCGGCCCGCGCCGCACCGGCCTCGTCGTCACCGAGCTGCCGTACCTCGTCGGCCCCGAGCGCGTGATCGAGAAGATCAAGGACGCCGTCAACGCGAAGAAGCTCCAGGGCATCTCCGACGTCACCGACCTGACCGACCGCCACAACGGCCTGCGCCTCGTCATCGGCATCAAGACCGGCTTCGATCCGCAGGCGGTGCTCGACCACCTCTACCGGCTCACTCCGCTCGAGGACTCGTTCAGCATCAACAACGTCGCCCTCGTGGAGGGGCAGCCGCAGACCCTCGGACTCCGCGAGCTGCTGCGCGTCTACCTCGACCACCGCATCAGCGTGGTCACGCGTCGCAGCAAGCACCGGCTCAACCGGCGCAGGGAGCGCCTGCACCTGGTCGAAGGCCTCCTCATCGCGATCCTCGACATCGACGAGGTCATCCAGGTCATCCGCACCTCCGACGACGGCGAACAGGCGCGCGGGCGCCTCATCGACGTGTTCGATCTGTCGGAGCCCCAGGCCGAGTACATCCTCGAGCTGCGCCTGCGCCGCCTCACGAGGTTCTCGCGGATCGAGCTCGAGACCGAGCGCGACAACCTCAAGGCCGAGATCGCACAGCTCGAGGAGCTGCTCGGGAGCGACGTGCTGCTGCGCGCCCAGGTCGCGCGTGAGCTGGATGCCGCGGCCGAGGCCTTCGGCACACCCCGGCGGACGCTGCTGATGAACGGCGGACCGGTCGTGCCGCGCTCGCGTGCGGCCGCAGCGGCGGCCGACCTGCAGATCGCGGACGCCCCCTGCCGGGTGTTCCTCTCGGCGACAGGGCGCATGGTCCGCGCCGAGCTCTCGACGGAGGCACCCGCCGGCGGCATCGTCCCTCCGGCGCGACGCTCCAAGCACGACGCGATCCGCTCGGCCGTCGACGCGACGACGCGAGGAGACCTCGGCGCCGTCACGAGCGCCGGGCGCCTGGTGCGCTTCTCCCCCGTCGATCTTCCGTCCGTGCCGGGCAACTCGGTGCAGCTGGCGGCCGGCACACGCGCAGACCAGTATCTGGGCCTGTCGGGCGGCGAGCACGTCGTGGCGCTGGTGCCGCTGACGGATGCCCCGCCCATCGCACTCGGCACGCTCCAGGGCGTGGTCAAGCGCGTGGCCGCCTCGGAGCTCGGAACCAAGCACGACATCGAGGTCATCGCCCTCAAGGACGGCGACCGCGTGGTCGGCGCCGCCCCCGCCTCGGATGGCGCCGAACTCGTGTTCGTCGCGAGCGATGCACAGCTGCTGCGGTTCGACGCGTCGTCGGTGCGCCCGCAGGGGCGTTCCGCGGGCGGCATGGCCGGCATCCGTCTCAGTGACGGCGCTCACGTCGTCTCGTTCGACGTGGTCGGCCCTTCTGAGTTCGATGCCGTCGTCGTGACGGTGGCCGGCTCGACGACCGCGATCCCCGGAACGGACGCCGGCAGCGCGAAGGTCTCGCTGTTCAGCGAGTTCCCTGCGAAGGGCCGTGCGACCGGCGGGGTGCGCGCCCAGCGCTTCCTGAAGGGCGAGGACGCCGTGACCGTGGCGTGGGTCGGCACCGAGCCCCGGGCCGTGGGGACGGACGGGTCGACGCGCACTCTACCGGCCTCCGGCGCCAAGCGCGACGCGTCGGGCACGGCGCTCGACGCGGTCGTCGGCGCGGTCGGAACCGGCGTCCGCTGACGCCGGACGTCGGCTTCGACGCCAGCGAGCGAGACGAGACGCCCGGAGCCGCACGCGAGCCGCGTTACGACTCGCTTCGCTCGCTAGGCGTCGATGCGCTCGCGCGCGAGGCGGCCGCTGGAGTCGACGATGAACTCGCGCCGGGGTGCGACGTCGGTCCCCATGAGCAGCTCGAAGACGGATGCCGCCGCCTCGGCATCCTGCATCCGCACGCGGCGGAGCGTGCGGCCTGCGCGATCCATCGTCGTCGTGGCCAGCTGATCGGCGTCCATCTCACCGAGGCCCTTGTACCGCTGCACCGGCTCCTGCCAGCGCTTGCCGGCCTTGGTGAGCTTGGCGAGCAGGCCGTGCAGCTCCTGTTCGGAGTAGGTGTAGATCGTCTCGTTCGGCTTGGAGCCCGGGTTCATCACGACCACGCGATGCAGCGGCGGTACCGCCGCGAATACGCGGCCCTCCTCGATGAGCGGGCGCATGTACCGGAAGAAGAGCGTCAGCAGCAGGGTCCGGATGTGCGCACCGTCGACGTCGGCGTCGCTCATCAGGATGATCTTGCCGTAGCGGGCGGCCTCGAGATCGAAGGAGCGGCCCGATCCTGCTCCGATGACCTGGATGATGGCCGCGCATTCCGCGTTCGAGAGCATGTCGCTGATCGACGCCTTCTGAACGTTGAGGATCTTGCCGCGGATCGGCAGCAGGGCCTGGAATTCGCTGTTGCGCGCCAGCTTCGCCGTGCCGAGCGCCGAATCCCCCTCGACGATGAACAGCTCCGACTCCGAGACGTCGTTCGAGCGGCAGTCGGCGAGCTTCGCGGGAAGGGACGAGGATTCGAGGGCGTTCTTGCGGCGCTGCGTCTCTTTGTGGGTGCGCGCCGAGATGCGCGCCTTCATCTCGGAGACGACTTTGTCGAGCAGGAGCGAGGTCTGCGCCTTGTCGTCCCGCTTCGACGAGGTGAAGCGGGCGGTGAGCTCGCGCGTGACGACGTTCGCGACGATCTGACGCACCGCGGGAGTGCCCAGGACCTCCTTCGTCTGGCCCTCGAACTGCGGCTCGGGGACCCGGACGGTGAGCACCGTCGTGAGGCCCGCGAGGATGTCGTCCTTCTCGAGCTTGTCGTTGCCGACCTTGAGGCGGCGCGCGTTCTGCTCCACCTGGGTGCGGAGCACCTTCATGAGGGCCTGTTCGAAGCCCTGCTGGTGCGTGCCGCCCTTGGGCGTCGCGATGATGTTGACGAACGACCGCGAGACCGTCTCGTAGCCCGTGCCCCACCGCACTGCGATGTCTACGTGGCACTCGCGCTCCACCTCGGTGGGGACCATCGCGCCGGTCGGCTGCAGCACCGGCACGGTCTCGGTGAAGGTGCCCGACCCGGTGAGGCGCCACGTGTCGGTCAATGCGGCGTCGGGGGCGAGGTAGTCGGCGAACTCCGAGATGCCGCCGTCGAAGCGGTAGCTGGTCTCGACCGGAGCGCCTGTCTCAGCAGTGGATTCGGCACGCTCGTCGCGGATGACGATCTCGAGTCCGGGGACGAGGAACGCGGTCTGCCGCGCGCGCTGCTCGAGCTCCTGGAGGTTGAACGCGGCATCCTTCGTGAAGATCTGACGGTCCGCCCAGTAGCGGATGCGCGTGCCGGTGACGCCCTTCGGCGCGCGGCCTGCGACGCGGAGCTCGCTCCGCTCCTCGAACGGCGTGAAGGCCGAATCAGGGCTGCCGTTGGAGAAGATGCCGGGCTCGCCGCGGTGGAACGACATCGCCCACGTCTTGCCGCCGCGGTCGACCTCGACGTCGAGGCGCTCCGAGAGCGCGTTGACAACGGATGCCCCGACCCCGTGCAGACCGCCGGATGCCGCATACGAGCCGCCGCCGAACTTGCCGCCCGCGTGCAGCTTGGTGAAGACCACCTCCACGCCCGAGAGTCCGGTGCGCGGTTCGATGTCGACCGGGATCCCGCGCGCGCGGTCCCGGACCTCGACGCTGCCGTCGGCGTGCAGCACGATGTCGATCCGGGATCCGTGCCCGGCCAGCGCTTCGTCGACGGAGTTGTCGATGATCTCCCACAGGCAGTGCATGAGACCCCGGGAGTCGGTCGAGCCGATGTACATTCCGGGGCGCTTGCGGACCGCCTCGAGTCCCTCGAGCACCTGGAGATGATGGGCAGAATACTCGGCGGTCACAATCTCCCATCGTAATCGCGGGCCTGCAGGACGCCGGGTCGACACGCTCCTCCGAGGGCGCGCGTACGCGCTCAGCGAAATGTCCCCGGTTCGCGGCATTCTCGCATCCTGGCCGTGGTTGTATTTCATGACCGCAACGGAGTTCTACGCATACGAGGAGGGAACGAGATGACCACGCTTTCGACACCCACGGAGAACGCCGCCGTCCTCGAACACCGCCTCACAGCGGTGGACCGGTGCGATTCGTGTGGAGCCCAGGCCTATATCGCGGCCGAGGTCAACGGCAGCGAGCTGCTCTTCTGCGCCCACCACGGCCGCAAGTACGAAGAGAAGCTGCGCGCGGTCGCCACGTCCTGGCACGACGAGACCGAACGACTTCAGGCCTGATCCCCGGCCCTCACGGCGCTCATCCGGATCCTCCGGTGGGCGCCGTCGTCGTTTCTCACATCGCCCTCGCCGTCAGCCGCTGTACACGCGCGGGATGAGCGGAGAGACGCGCAGCAGGGGCTCCTCACCCACGGTTCCGACCGCTTCGCCGACGTCGGTGGGGCTCGGCGCCCCGTCCTCCGCCGGCGCCCCGAACACCGCGACCTCGTCGCCGGCGGAGGCGCCGGGCCAGCCCGCGACGTCCGCGTCGAACAGGCCGACCCTCAGAAGCGCACGCCGGCCTGCGGGCGTCGAGACGCTGATGCGACCGGCGAGCGTGGACGGCACACCGTCCACGGATCCGATGCCGATCGTCACGCGGTCCGCCGTCGCACGCACGACTCGCGCCACGAGGGCCGCGACCGGCTCGATTCCGTCCAGGCTCGGGCCGCCCGCGGAGCGGATGCCGTAGCAGAACGCACCGACGCGCACGAGTTCGTAGCGGAACTCGAGGCGGTGCCATGCCGCGGCGCTGGCGGCCAGATGTCGCACCTCGGGCGTGAGCCCGGCGCGACGGGCGGATGCGACGGCTGCGTCGAACTCCGCCCGCGCGGCGTCGTCGTCGGCGTCGCCGGCCTCGGCGATGTGGCTCCAGATGCCGGCGACGCGCAGGCGTCCGGATCGCTCCAGCTCGACAGCCCGCGCCACCACGGCCGGCCACTGCTCGGGCCGCACGCCGTTGCGGTGCAGCCCGGTGTCGATCTTGAGGTGCACGGTGGCCGGACGGCCGGTTCGCGCCGCGGCCTCCGCAACGCGTTCGAGGTATTCTGCGTCTCCGACACCGAGCTCGAGACCGGCCGTGAGTGCCTCTTCCGCCTCCTCGACCCCGAGGGTCAGCCACGCGAAGACCCGCGCGCGGTCCCCCGTGACCGCCTTCGCGCGCAGCGCGCTGGCCGGGTCCAGCGCTCCGAACCAGGACGCCCCGGCCTCGAGCGCCGCGCGCACGATCGGCTCGACACCGAGAGCGTAGGCGTCGTCCTTCACGACGACGAGCACCTCGGCCGGCGCCATCCGGGCGCGGACGGCGCCGACGTTCTTCCGGAATCGGTCCAGATCGACCCGCAGCTCGGCGTTCACGGCGCCACCTCCCGCGCGACGTGCAGCCCGACCGATGCGACGAGCTCGAGCTCCGTCCACCCGCTCGCGCGAGCCCACGCTGCCGCGGCCCCGGGATGTTCGGGGCCCAGGAAGACCGCACGGTCGCCGGGGGCGACATCCGCATCCCCGACGTCGACGACGCACACGTCCATGGCGACGCGACCGATGATCGGGAATTCCGCCGCACCGATGCGCACCGTCGCGTGCCCGCCGATCGCGCGCGCGACGCCGTGGGCGTAGCCTCCCGACACAAGGGCGACGCGCGTGTCGTCTACGGCGCGGTGGAGGTAGCCGTACGACACTCCCTCGCCGGCGAGCAGCGGCTTGACCGAGAGCACCGGCGCAGTGAGAGCGAGGGCCGGCGTGCCGCGTCCACACAGTCCGAACACGGCCTCGGGTTCGAGGACGGCGTGCCGCGTCGGGTCATGCGAGTCGCCCTCATCGGCCAGGACGTCGACGACCCCCGCCTCCCGGGCGGCGTCCGCGACCAGCCGCGCCCCGTGTCCGCACGCATCGCGCCGCACGTCGACGGCGGCACCGGGCTGCGACGCGAGAGCAGTCCGCAGGTTCTCGACCAGCGCGGAGCGCGACACGCGCACCAGTGGCGCGCTCGGGCGCGGCTCGGCCACGATCATGCTCTCCACCCTAGGACGGCGGTACGGCGAATCCGGGCGCCTCACACGCCCATCGAGTTGAACACCTTGCCGGCGCGCGTGACGATCGCGTCCCGCGCACCCGCCGCGAGGCGGTCGATCCCGGCGTGCGCGTCGCCCGTGCGGTAGTCGCCCCCACGCCGCGCAGCGGCGGCGACCAGGAGGGCGTCGGTCAGCTGCGGATTGAGCGGGAGCGCGGGGCCCTGCACGTTCGTCGCGTAGGCATTGCCGCGGGTCACTCCCTCGCCGCGGCCCTGCCCGTGCGCGAAGGATCCCTTGCCCGCCGTCACGGTGCCATAGGGAACCGCGCCGTCGGCGAGCACCCACTCCGACGCGTGGTCCTCGAAGCCGACCAGGCGGCCGTGGGAGGCGTCGGCGACGACATAGCCCACGCGTCGCTCGCGGACCCGGCGCACGCGGATCGGAAAGACCCCCACGCCGTCGAGCTTCTCGCCGTCGAGCGTCTCGACGCCGTCGCCGAGCAGCTCCGCTCCCCCGCCCACCGCGAGCAGCGGCGTGCCGGCGGCCACGAGGGCCTCCAGCTCGGCGGCCTTCTCGCGCAGGTCGGGCAGCACCAGTCGCATGGCCGACAGCGGGCCGTTGCCGATCACCACGACATCGGCGTCCCCCGGGATCGCCTCGCCCCGCGCGACCAGCACATGCTCGGTGACGCCACCGGCGCGCTCCCAGCGCGCCTGCAGTGCGAGCACGTTGCCGCGGTCGCCGGTGATGCCGAGCTCGTCGGGGTACAGCTGCGCGATGCGAAGCGGTTCGTTCATCGTGGCCCCCGATCCGCCTTGTCGCGGCGCGCCGAGCGGCGCGCGACCTCCTGGTCGCCGTGCCCGAGCAGGCGACGGCCCACGAACATGAGCTCGTAGTTGACGAACCACGTCTGGCGTCCCGCGGCGGTCGGTGCGAGGCCGCGCATGTGGGCGACCGCCTTCTCCATGTCGGGTTCGACGAGGTCGATGGGAATGCCCGCGTGCTCCAGTCGCAGCGCGAGCTGGTAGGCCTTCTCACCCGCGACGACGTCCACCCGCTCGATCGCGTCGAGATCCACGTCGTACAGCCACGACACGTCCGGGGTGCCCTCATCGATCGCCATGAGCAGGCGCTCGGGCGACCCGTCGAGGGCGTCGAGGTTCATCTGCAGGCTCGGGCCGTTCTTGAACATCACGAACTCGACCTGCTCGCCCGCCGGGTCGGTGCGCAGCGGAACGACCTCGCCGCGCCCGTACGCCGGCGCCATGCGGGCGAAGCCGGCGGCGGCGTCGGCGGGGCGGAAGTCTTCGCCGAGCATGCCTGCGGCCACGGCCAGGGCCGCCGCGGCGTCCGCGGCGTAATGCATCCCGCGCGCGGGGATGCGGATGTCGAGCGCCGTGCCGCCGACGGCCACGGCGACATCGCGGCCGTTGACGGCCGTCACTTCGGCGAAGGCATCGTGGTGGGTGGCGCCGAACTCACCGCTGCGCAGGTCGGCGGCGTTGGCCAGGCCGTGCGCCGAGGCCGCAACGAGCTCGGGAGCGACGCCGAAGTACGACACCGGGGCGCGCATCGCGCTCTCGTCGATCTTCGACAGATAGGGATCGTCGCGATTGACGATGACGTGCGCCGACGCGCGGGTCGAGGCATCCAGCATCATGTCGGCCACGCGCTCCGTCTCGAAGAAGCGGTAGAGCTGATCGACCTGGACGTTCAGCGAGACGATGATCGAAGGCGAGAGCCGATCGGCCAGGTCCGCCGCGAAGCCCTCGTCGACCTCGAGCACCGCCACATCCGCGCGGACGCGACCGGTGAGCGTGGCCTCGGCGAGCATCGCGCTCGTGACGCCCTGCGGCAGGTTCGCCCCGGTCGGGTTCGTGAACACGTTCAGTCCGTGGGCGCGCAGCACCTCGCTGATCATGTGAGTCGTCGTGGTCTTGCCGTTCGAGCCCAGCACGAACACCACCCCGTGACCGAACTGACCGGCGAGCGTCGGCAGCAGCGTCGGCGACATCCGGTTCGTCAGGTAGCCGGGGAACGCCGACCCCCCGCCGCGCAACCGCGTGGCGAAGCGCGCGAGCTTGCCGGCGAGGACGGGCACGACGTACCGCAGTCCCGGCTTCCGGGGAGCCGGGGCGTCCGCCTCGCTCACTCCAGGTAATCCCGGAGGGACTGCGACCGGGACGGATGCCGGAGCTTGGCCATCGTCTTCGACTCGATCTGGCGGATCCGCTCTCGCGTGACGCCGAACGTGTCGCCGATCTGGTCGAGCGTCTTGGGCTGGCCGTCACCGAGCCCGAAGCGCATGCGGATCACGCCCGCCTCGCGCTCCGAGAGCGAATCGAGGAGCGACTCCAGCTGACGCTGCAGCATCGTGAACCCGACGGCATCGGCCGGCACGACGGCCTCGGTGTCCTCGATGAGGTCGCCGAACTCGCTGTCTCCGTCTTCGCCGAGCGGCGTGTGCAGCGAGATGGGCTCGCGCCCGTACTTCTGCACCTCGATGACCTTCTCAGGGGTCATGTCGAGCTCGCGGCTCAGCTCTTCCGGCGTGGGCTCACGGCCCAGGTCCTGGAGCATCTGCCGCTGCACGCGGGCCAGCTTGTTGATGACCTCGACCATGTGCACCGGAATGCGGATGGTGCGCGCCTGGTCGGCCATCGCGCGCGTGATCGCCTGACGGATCCACCACGTCGCGTACGTCGAGAACTTGAATCCCTTGGTGTAGTCGAACTTCTCGACCGCGCGGATGAGACCGAGGTTGCCCTCCTGGATGAGATCCAGGAACTGCATGCCACGGCCGGTGTAGCGCTTGGCGAGCGACACGACCAGGCGCAGGTTCGCGCCCAGCAGGTGGCTCTTCGCGCGCTGGCCGTCACGGGCGACCCACTGCAGGTCCAGCCCCAGCTGCGACGACTTCTCGGCCGCCGACATGTGCGAGAGCTTCTCCTCGGCGAACAGTCCCGCCTCGATGCGCATCGCGAGCTCGACCTCTTCGGCCGCGTTCAGCAGCGGGACCTTGCCGATCTGCTTCAGGTAGTCCTTGACAGGGTCGGCGGTCGCGCCGGTGATCTGCGTGGAGTAGACGGGGATGTCGTCCTCGTCGCTCGACGAGATGACGATCGCACCGGTCGGGAGCGGCTCGGTGAACGCCGGCTTGGTGCTCTCCTCGTCCTCTTCCTCGTCGTCGGTCGCGTGGGCGTCGTCCGCGGCAGCCTTGCCGCCGGTCTTCGCGGGAGCAGCTTCGGTGTCGTCGGCGGCGTCAGCCTCGATGTCGTCGGCGACGAGTTCGACGTCGTCGTCGAGCTCCTCGACGTCGTCCTCGAACTCTTCGTCAGCCTTCGCACCGCGCTTGGACGCCGTCTTCGGCGCAGCCTTCGCCTTGGAGGCCGGCTGGGCCTTGGCCTTCGGCGCGGCCTTCTTCGTCGCTGCCGTGGCGGTCGCCTCGTCCTTCTCGGTGTCCTTCGCGGCCGTGCTGGCCTTGGTCTTCGTGCCTGGAGTCACGTTTCGCCTTTCACCGGTCGACGTGCCGTGCACGCTCCGGTCGGTTTCGGACACTAGTAAGACCCTTGTCAAGTCCACGTCTCGCGGAGAAACCCACGAAGACGGTTGACAACGGGTCAGAGCATCCAGTATCTCATACTTGCCGCGCGCCGCCAGCATCGCCCCGTCTGGGTCGTCGCGCCTCCGTCGAAAGAGACAACGCACCCGGTGGGCGCGGCATTCCGCGTCAGCTGAAGCGTCAGACTCCGCGCTTGTCGTCGTCGCCCGGACGCGACGCGAGGAAGCGCTCCAATTCGGCGGCCAGCTCATCCGCGCTCGGCAGATCGCCGGTGTGGATCATCGGGGTCGCGAGAGTGGACCCGGCCATGTAGGCGTCGTAGCGCTCCTCCAGGCCCTGCACCATGCGCGCCAGCTCGTCGCTGCCCTCGATCTGCTCGGTGACCTTCTCGAGATAGGCGCGGTTCTCTTCGCGCAGCTCCTCACCGGCGAACACCAGACCGGTCGCCGCGGTGAGGCTGTCGAGCGCGGCGAGGGCGGCGGCCGGGTACTCCGTGTCGCCGAGGTAGTGCGGCACCAGCAGGACGAAGCCCGCGATCCTCGCGCCCGCTTCAGCGAGCCGGTACTCGAGCAGATGGCCCGCCGTTGCGGGCACCTGGGTGTGCGGCTGCCAGACCGAGTGGGCCTCGGTCAGCTCGGAGCGGGTGCCGCTCACCGTCGTGCCGATCGGTCGCGTGTGGGGCACCGGCATCGGGATGGCATGCACCCACGTCACCGTGGACACGCCGTAGGCCTCCGCGAAGGCGACGACGGATGCCGCGAACGCGTCCCACCCGAAGTCCGGCTCATAGCCCGCAAGCAGCAGGAACGGCTGACCGAGCGAGTCGTGCGCGAACGAGAGCTCGAGGCGCTGCGGACGATAGTCCGTCAGATGGTCCTTCTCGAACGCCACGATCGGGCGCCGGGCACGGTAGTCGAGGAGAGAGTCGTTCGAGTAGACGGCGAGCGGAGTCGGTGCCAGTTCATCGCGGAAGTACTCGATCAGGCGGCTCACGGCACTGCCGGCGTCCGTGAATCCGGTGAGGGCGATCACGAGCGGCAAGCCGCGCGGCACCGGCGGCGCGGAGGCCGCACGCTCGTACAGCGGGCCGGGAAAGGGCATGGACTAATGCTACGAGCCGTACGGACGCGCCGGGTCGCGACCGTCGCGCTCAGAGCGAACACCCGCGTCCCTAGGATGGAGACCATGTCGCTTCCCGACCTCGAGTACCGCACAACCCCCGTCCGAGAGTCCGACGCCGACGCGATCCTCCTCGCGCTGCCCCCGCTCGAGGCCGACACCGCACCCGACCTGGCGGAGTGGCCGGGACTGCGCGATGCGCTCCTCGCGGTGGGGTTCACCGGCGGCAACGGGTCGCTCGTGCGCGTCCACGCGCCCGAGAGCACCACGCGGCCCCTCGCCGTCGTGGGTACGGGTGCCGCACCGGATGCCTCAGCCCTGCGCGACGCCGTCGGCGCCGGCATCCGCACCCTCACCGGGTTCGCGACCGTCGCCGTCGCGGCGCCGTACGCCGAGCCCGCGGACTGGACGGCCATCGCCGAAGGCGCGGCACTGGGCGGCTACCGGTTCGACGGCTACAAGACCGAGGCGCCCAAGCCCCGGGCCGCACACGTCATCGTCCACGGAACCGCCGAGCCCGACGACCGCGCGCTGCGCCTCGTCTCCGAGACCGCGGCCGCCGTCGCACTGGTGAAGGACCTCGTCTCGACGCCGGCCGAATGGCTCGGACCGGCGGACTTCGCCGAGCGCGCCGCGGAAGCGGTGTCGGAGCTGCCCGTCACGGTCGAGATCCTCGACGAGACGGCGCTCGCCGAGCAGGGGTACGGCGGGATCCTCGGCGTCGGCCAGGGCTCGGATCGCCCTCCGCGACTCGTCCGCCTCGACTACGCACCCGCCGGATCCTCCCGCCACGTCGCCCTCGTCGGCAAGGGCATCACCTTCGACACCGGCGGGCTCTCGCTCAAGCCCGCAGCCTCCATGGTCGGCATGAAGTACGACATGGCCGGCGCCGCGACCGCGCTCGGCGTGCTCCGGGCCGCGGCATCCGTCGGCGCACCCGTCAGGATCACGGCGTGGCTGTGCATCGCCGACAACATGCCCTCCGGCCGCGCCACGCGGCCGGGAGACGTGCTGCGCATGCTCGACGGCACGACGGTCGAGGTGCTCAACACCGACGCCGAGGGCCGCCTCGTCCTCGCCGACGGCCTCGCCGCCGCCAGTCGCGAGGACCCCGATGTGATCGTCGACATCGCGACCCTCACGGGGGCCATCACGATCGCCCTCGGCACGCGCCACGTCGGCGTGATGGGCGACGATGAGGCGACCGCCGCATACCTCGCCGCAGCCGAGGACGCGGGCGAGCTCGCGTGGCGGCTGCCGCTGCCCGCCCACATGGTGGAGGAGCTGGACTCCCCCATCGCCGACCTGCAGAACGCCAAGATCGGCGACCCCGCCGGCGGATCGTTGTTCGCAGGCCTGTTCCTGCGCCACTTCGTCGGGCGCATCGGAGGGGACGCCGAGGCGCCGCGCATCCCGTGGGTGCACCTCGACATCGCCGGTGCCGGCAACACCAAGAGCGCGTTCGGCTACACCGACAAGGGTCCCACCGCGGCGACCGTGCGCAGCCTCATCCGCTTCGTCATGACAGAGGAGTCACGATGACCGACCACACCTTCGACCTCGTCGTCCTCGGCGGAGGCAGCGGCGGGTACGCCGCGGCCCTGCGCGCCGCTGAGCTCGGCAAGTCCGTCGCCCTCATCGAGAAGGACAAGGTCGGCGGCACGTGCCTGCACCGCGGCTGCATCCCGACGAAGGCGCTGCTGCATGCGGCGGAGGTGGCCGACACGACACGGGATGCCTCGGCCATCGGCATCCGCGCGTCCTTCGACGGCATCGACCCGGCGGGCGTGCGGGCCTATCGTGAAGGCATCGTCGCGAAGAAGTACAAGGGGCTGGAAGGGCTCGTCAAGGCACGCGGCATCACCGTCGTGCCGGGCGAGGGTCGCCTCGAGTCGGGGCTCGCCGTGCGCGTGGGCGAGGACGTCTACCACGGCACCGACGTCGTGCTGGCGACCGGCTCCTACAGCCGCACGCTCCCGGGGCTCGAGATCGGCGGCCGCATCCTCACCAGCGAGCACGCGCTCGAGCTCGACGAGATCCCGCGCAGCGTCGTGATCCTCGGCGGGGGCGTCATCGGCGTCGAGTTCGCGAGCGTCTGGCGCTCGTTCGGCGCGGAGGTCACCATCGTCGAAGCCCTCGACCACCTGGTGCCGAACGAGGACGTCGCGCTGAGCAAGGCGCTCGAGCGGGCCTTCCGCCGCCGGGGCATCCAGTACTCGCTCGGGGTCCGGTTCCAGGCGGCGACGCAGACCGCGGACGCCGTCACCGTGACCCTCGAGGACGGCAAGGCCTTCGAGGCCGACTTCCTGCTCGTCGCGGTCGGGCGAGGACCTGCGACCGCGGGCCTCGGCTTCGAAGAGGCCGGTGTCACGATCGACCGCGGCTTCGTCGTCACCGACGAGCGCCTGCGCACCGGCGTCGACCACGTGTGGGCCGTGGGCGACATCGTGCCCGGTCTGCAGCTCGCTCACCGCGGCTTCCAGCAGGGCATCTTCGTCGCCGAGGAGATCGCCGGTCTCGATCCGGTCGTGATCCCCGACACGCAGATCCCGAAGGTCACCTACAGCCATCCCGAGGTCGCCTCGGTGGGGCTCACCGAGGCTCAGGCGGTCGAGGCGCACGGCGCCGACGCCGTGGTCGCCTACGAGTACAACCTCGCGGGCAACGGAAAGAGCGAGATCATTGGCACGGGCGGCCTTGTGAAGGTCGTGCGCGCGAAGGACGGGCCTGTGCTCGGCGTTCACCTCGCCGGCGATCGTGTCGGCGAACTCATCACCGAAGGCCAGCTGGCCGTGGGTTGGGAAGCGCACCCCGAAGACATCGCGCCGTTCATCCACGCGCACCCCACCCAGAGCGAGGCGCTCGGCGAAGCCTTCCTCGCTCTCGCCGGCAAGCCGCTCCACGCGCTCTGACGCTCGGGCACCGCGCGATCACTAAGCTAGATCCGATATCCATTCCGAAGGAGACATCGTCATGAGCACTTCCGTGGTCCTCCCCGCTCTCGGTGAGAGCGTCACAGAGGGTACGGTCACCCGCTGGCTCAAGAAGGTCGGCGACACGGTCCAGGCGGACGAGGGCCTGCTCGAGATCTCCACGGACAAGGTGGACACGGAGATCCCCTCCCCCGTCAGCGGTGTGATCGAGGAGATCCTGGTCCAGGAGGACGAGACCGTCGAGGTCGGCGCAGTGCTCGCGAAGATCGGCGACGGCAGTGGAGCTGCCGAGTCGCCCGCGCCGCAGGCCGCCGCGGAACCTGCCGCGTCGGAGGCGCCGGCTGCCGAAGCCGCGCCCGCCGAGGCTCCCGCTCCCGCCGAAGCTCCCGCGACTGAGACGCCGGCCGCCGAAGCCCCCGCTCCCGGCACCACCACGTCGGGAGGCAAGGACGTCGTGCTGCCCGAGCTCGGCGAGAGCGTGACCGAAGGCACCGTCACCCGCTGGCTCAAGCAGGTCGGCGATGACGTCGCCGTCGATGAGCCGCTTCTCGAGATCTCGACCGACAAGGTCGACACCGAGATCCCGTCGCCGTTCGCCGGCGTCCTCCAGGAGATCCTGGTCCAGGAGGACGAGACGATCGCGGTCGGGTCGCCCCTCGCCCGAATCGGCGAGGCCGGCACGGCTACCGCGCCGGCTCCCGCTGCCCCGGCTCCGGCCCAGGCACCGGCAGCCGAGACGCCCGCTCCCGCCCCGGCAGCCCCGGCAGCGCCGGCACCGGCCGCGCCGGCACCGGCCGCGCCGGCACCGACGGCTCCCGCCCAGGCGGCTCCTGCCCCCGCTGCTGCTCCTGCGCCCGCCGCGCAGGCTCCTGCGGCCGACGACGCAGATGGTGTGGCGTACGTCACGCCGCTCGTGCGCCGTCTCGCGCAGCAGCAGGGCGTGGATCTTTCCACCGTCAAGGGCACCGGCGTCGGCGGGCGCATCCGCAAGGAGGACGTCCTGAAGGCGGCCGAAGCGGCCGCCGCTCCCGCTGCCGCGGCACCGGCCGCGCCCGCGCCGCTGGAGGTCTCGCCGCTGCGCGGTACGACGCAGCCGATGTCGCGACTGCGCAAGGTCCTCGCGGAACGCGCCGTGGCCTCGATGCAGTCGACGGCGCAGCTGACCTCCGTCGTGGAGGTCGACGTCACCAAGCTCGCCGCCTTCCGCGACAAGGTGAAGGGCGACTTCCAGGCCAAGACCGGCGACAAGCTGTCGTTCCTGCCGTTCTTCGCACTCGCCGCCGCCGAGGCGCTGCAGGCGTACCCCGTCGTCAACTCGACGGTGGACGGCGACCAGATCGTCTACCCCGCGACCGAGAACCTCTCCATCGCGGTCGACACCGAGCGTGGCCTGCTCACGCCGGTGCTGCGCGACGCGGCGACCAAGAACCTGGCGCAGATCGCCCACGAGATCGCCGATCTCGCCGCGCGCACCCGCGACAACAAGCTGAAGCCCGACGAGCTCGCCGGCGGAACGTTCACGCTGACGAACACCGGCTCGCGTGGCGCGCTGTTCGACACGCCTGTCGTGTTCCTCCCCCAGACCGCGATCCTCGGAACGGGTGTCGTCGTCAAGCGGCCCGGCATCGTGACCGTCGACGGCAAGGATGCGATCTCGGTGCGCTCCTACGTCTACCTCGCGCTCTCGTACGACCACCGCGTGATCGACGGAGCCGACGCGGCCCGCTTCCTGGGAGCGGTCAAGACCCGCCTCGAGGCGGCGGCGTTCGAGGGCGACCTCGGCATCTGATCGGCTGAGCGCCGATCGCGCTCATGGCTGCTGCGCGACGTCATGTACGTCGCGCAGCAGCCATTTCTCGTCGTGTCGGATGACGACCACGAGCTGAGAGACGGATCCGCCGTCGTTCGCATCCACGCGCAGCACGGCGACGTCGCCGAAATCGTCGAGCAGGGTGAGGGTGCGCCCGGCCGTCGGCAGATCGATCGCGCCGACGCCGAGCGGCCTCGTCGGATCGGCGACCACGCCGGCGAGGCACTCGGCGTCACCGGCGCACGCCAAGCGCGTGTCGAGCAGCGCCGCCGTGAGCGCGCCGAGGTCGTCCGCCTCAGGCACTCCGTGCACCGCAGTCGCTGCGGGTTCACCAGCCTCAGCGGTCGCCGTCGGGGTTGCGGTGCGTGATGGGTTCCCCACGGCGTCCGGAGGCTCGACGCTCGCGACGCCCCCGACCGGCCACAGTGCGCCGCCCGCCAGCACCGCGGCGGCGACGGCGCCTCCGACGAGCAGCGGCGCGCGACGCGACCGCGCCGGAGTTCGCAATCGGCGCCAGACGGCAGTCGTCGCCTTCGACACGGAGTCGGCCAGATCGGCGTCGACACTCCCGATGAGCGCCTGCCACAGCGGGCGCGGCCCCGTGTCCCCTACGGGGGTCGGCGGGCGGGCATCCGGCGCGACGTCGGCGGCCCTGCGGGGGCTCAGACTGATCGTGCTCAGCGGCTCGGGGTCGGCTGCCGCGAAGAGAAGCTCCTCCGCGTCGGCGATGTCGCGTGCCGTGACGCGGCCCGCCGAGACGGCCTGCACCGCGGCATCCCACGCGCGCTGCATGCGGGGGTCGATCGCCGCGGCACTCAACACTCTCGCCGCAGCGGTGAACGCACGCTCCGACGATGCATCGGTCGCGAGCACCGGGCGGCCGCTGTCGTCGAGCCACCAATCGCCCGCCGTGTCAGGAGCGGCCACGAGCTGCGCGCATCCCCGGAGGACACTCACCCCGAGGGTGACCGCCTCTCCCGGCAGCAGCTCCGACCGCGCACCACGGCGCCGCACGAATTCCTCGAGGCGCTCCGAGCACACCGGCAGGAGCACGTCGTGACCCCCGGGTCGTCTCACGAGGTCGATCGGCGTCAGAACGTGCCCGCCGGTTACGGCATCCCATCCTCCCCAGTCCGCGCCGAGGACGCCGGCGTCCACGAGGACGCCCACCGCGCCCGATGCCTGGCGGACCAGCACTCCGGGCCAGGGGCCGTCCTCCCGCTCCCGGACCGCGCGGATCTCCCAGAACGGCATGCGAAGGAGGCTCTCATCACGCATCACCTCGCCAGTGTGGTTCGCGATGGCGCCCCGGCAGGCACTCGTCACGGTGGCTGTGGAGGAAATCCACGGGAGCCGTGCCTGGGGAGGAGCCGATCCGGGGCCGCGCGAAAGGTAGGCTGGAGCGCATGGCCGCGCGCACGACTGCCCCCGAGAAGAGGCCCGGATTCTTCTCCCAGATCCGGACGCTCTACACGTTCACCCAGAAGGAATTCCGCTGGCTGCCGTTCCTGCTGATCGGCATCGTGCTGGCAGGCATCGCGATCGGCGTGGGGGTCGGCTTCGCCATTCCTCCGTTCGCCATCTGGAGCGTGGTGCTGTGGGGCATCACGGGCCTCATGCTCGGCATCCTCGCGTGCCTCATGACCATGACGCGTCTGTCGACGCGCGCGATGTACAAGAAGATCGACGGGATGCCGGGCGCCACGGGTCACGTGCTCTCGACGTCTCTCGGCCGCCGCTGGCAGGCCAGCGAGATGCCGGTCGGGATCAATCCCAAGACGCAGGAGGCCGTGTATCGTGCGGTCGGCCGCGGCGGTGTGGTGATCGTGGGCGAAGGTGCTCGCGGCCGGCTCACCCGCCTCGTGAACGACGAGCGCTCCAAGGTGCAGCGCGTCGCCTCGGGCGTGCCCGTCACGGTGCTCTACGTCGGCCATGGCGACGACGAGGTGCCGATCGCGAAGCTCGCCTCGACCATCAAGGGCCTGCCCAAGAAGATCGACCGTGCCACGATGGCCGCCGTCATCAAGCGCATCGACTCGGTCTCGCAGTCGCTGACCTCTTTGCCGATCCCCAAGGGCATCGACCCGACCAAGGTCCGCGCTCCCCGACCCCGCTGAGCGGGAGGCGAGTGCGGGATGCCGCGGCGCTGTGCGCCGCGGCATCCGTCGTCACGACCGGATGAGGACCGTGCCCGCTGCCTTGTCGTGGAGGCCGCGCTGGTCGGGGTCCCAGATGACCGCCGGGATCACCACGATGAGCAGCGCCGTCCGGATCACGGGGCGCCAGAGCCCGACCCATGCGCCGTCGAGGCGCACGAGGCGGAGCCCGAACAGCCGGTGCCCGGGGCTTCCCTGCAGCGTCGGGAGGAACACCAGCTGGATGGCCGCGAAGATCGCGAGGATCGCTAGCGGATCCCACCCGAAGAAGCCTGAGATCAGGTAGGCGGCCCCGTAGTCGACGAACAGCGCCCCGACGCGGCGGCCTAGGCGTCCGATGGATCCGCTGCCCTCGCGGGGCAGTCCGAGCCGCTCGCCCGGGTAGTCCTGTGCGCTCTGAGTCACGCGCTCCAGCGTATCCAGCCGCCCGTAACATGCCGGAAACATAGGTGACACTGCCGGGCAATGCCCTGCCGATAGCGTGCCAGGAAGTCCGCGCCGTGCGCGGGCGGTCCCGAATGCCCTACCTCTGGAGTCTTCATGTTCAAAGATTCATCCGAGGTGCTGAAGTTCATCAAGGACGAGGACGTCAAGTTCCTCGACATCCGGTTCACGGACCTTCCTGGCGTCCAGCAGCACTTCAACATCCCGGCCTCCACCGTCGATGAGGAGTTCTTCACGGTCGGCCAGCTGTTCGACGGCTCCTCGATCCGGGGGTTCGCGAACATCCACGAATCGGACATGCAGCTGATCCCGGATGTGTCGACGGCCTACCTCGACCCGTTCCGCGAGGCGAAGACGCTCGTCATGATCTTCGACATCTACAACCCGCGCACCGGGGAGATCTACCACAAGGACCCGCGCCAGGTCGCCAAGAAGGCCGAGAAGTACCTCGCCTCGACGGGCATCGCCGACACGGCGTTCTTCGCCCCCGAGGCCGAGTTCTACATCTTCGACGACGTCCGCTACGAGGTGAAGCAGAACTCCAGCTTCTACTCCGTGGACTCCGAGGAAGGCGCCTGGAACGCCGGCCGCACCGAAGAGGGCGGCAACCTCGGCAACAAGACTCCCTACAAGGGCGGCTACTTCCCGGTCTCGCCGGTGGACAAGACCGCCGACCTGCGCGACGACATCAGCCTCCGCCTCATCGAGTCGGGCCTGCAGCTCGAGCGCGCGCACCACGAGGTGGGTACGGGCGGTCAGCAGGAGATCAACTACCGCTTCGACACGATGGTGCACGCGGCGGACGACATCCTGAAGTTCAAGTACATCGTCAAGAACGTCGCCAACGAGTGGGGCAAGGTCGCGACCTTCATGCCCAAGCCGCTGTTCGGCGACAACGGCTCGGGCATGCACACGCACCAGTCGCTGTGGCTCGACGGCAAGCCGCTGTTCTTCGATGAGAAGGGCTACGCGCAGCTGTCCGACACGGCCCGCTGGTACATCGGCGGACTGCTGGCGCACGCTCCCGCCGTCCTCGCGTTCACCAACCCGACGCTGAACTCCTACAAGCGTCTCGTGAAGGGCTACGAGGCTCCGGTCAACCTGGTGTACTCGGCCGGCAACCGCTCGGCGGCGATCCGCATCCCGATCACGGGCTCGAACCCGAAGGCCAAGCGCATCGAGTTCCGCGCGCCCGACGCCTCCGGCAACCCGTACCTCGCGTTCGCGGCGCAGCTCATGGCCGGCCTCGACGGCATCCAGAACCGCATCGAGCCGCATGAGCCGGTCGACAAGGACCTGTACGAGCTTCCTCCCGAGGAGGCGAAGAACATCCCGCAGGTGCCGAACTCGCTGCTCGACTCGCTCGACGCGCTGCGCGCCGACCACGAGTTCCTGCTGCGTGGAGGCGTCTTCACGCCCGAGCTGATCGAGACGTGGATCGAGTACAAGATCGAGAACGAGATCCAGCCGATCAACGCTCGTCCCCACCCGTACGAGTACGAGCTGTACTTCGGCGTCTGACGTTCCGGCAACGAGGGGGCTCCCGGTTTCGACCCGGAGCCCCCTTCGCGTTGATCGACGGATGCCGCAGCCCGCCGCCTGGCGCCGAGGCGAGGCATCCGTCGTCAGCCGTAGAAGAGCTTCTCGAACACGCGCCGCGCGCGCCGCGTCGTGCCGAGGTAGTCCTCCTCGACCTGCGTCGCGGACCGCGGCGGGTATTCGAGGAGGCGCCCGATTCCGTCGAGCTTCTTGCGGTCGACGGGCAGCACGTCGCTCGTCTGCCCCGACAGCAGGGTGTTCGCCGACCGCAGCCGGCTCGCAAGGCGCCACGCCTCGGCCAGGCGGTCGGCGGCGCTGGCCGGGATGAGCCCGGCCTCCTCGGCGGCGCGCAACGCGCCGATGGTCGAGGTGGTGCGCAGCCCGGGGACGCGGTGCGCGTGCTGCAGCTGCAGCAGCTGCACGAGCCATTCGACGTCGCTGAGCGAGCCGGGTCCGAGCTTGAGGTGCCGTGACGGATCGACGCCCTGCGGCAGGCGCTCGCTCTCGACCCGCGCCTTGATCCGCTTGATCTCGCGCACGGCGGTGGCCTCGACGGCGCCCGGATACCGCACCTGGTCGGCCAGCTCGGTGAAGTCGCGGATCAGCTTCACGCTGCCGGCGATCCCCCTGGCCCGCAGCAGCGCCTGGGCCTCCCACGGGAGCGCCCAGCGGCGGTAGTACTCGGCGTACGCGTCGAGAGAGCGGGCGAGGGGTCCGTTGCGCCCTTCGGGTCGGAGATCGGCATCGAGCTCGAGCGGCACGCGCTGGTCCTCGGAGTGCGTTCGCAGGGCCGACACGAGCTGGAGCGCGAGCTCGTGGGCGCGCTGCTGATCCACGCCGTTCGGGCGGTACACGTACATGACGTCGGCGTCGGAGCCGAACCCGAGCTCGGCTCCGCCGAACCGGCCCATGGCGATCACCGAGAAGTCCAGCGCGGCGTCCTCGGCGGGGACGATCTCACGACGGACGGCCCGCAGGGTCGCCTGGATCGTGACCTCCGTGATCGTCGTGAGCGCTTCGGCGATCTCCTCGATCGTGATCGCGCCGAGGATCGCGGCCATCGCGACGCGCAGCTGCTCGCGACGGCGGAGGGCCCGCACCGCGCGCATCGCATCCTTCGTGGTCTCGTGCCGGGTCTGGATGGCGCGGGCCTCGTCCTGCAGCGCCACACCGGAGCGCGGCCGCAGCAGATCCGGATCGTCCAGCCAGGCCGCCGACTCGGGAATCCACTCGATGAGCTCGCCGACGTAGCGTGAACCGGCGAGCACCCGCGACAGACTCTCGGCGGCGCCCGACGAGTCGCGGAGCATCCGCAGGAACCAATGCGTGTCGCCCAGCCGTTCGCTGAGCCGCCGAAAGGCGATCAGGCCGTAGTCCGGATCGACGCCGTCGGCGAACCACCGGATCATGACGGGCATGAGGTGACGCTGGATCGTGGCCTTGCGGCTGAGCCCGCTCGTCAGCGCGGCGATGTGCCGCAATGCGCCGGCCGGGTCGGCGAATCCGATCGCCGCGAGGCGGTCGTGCGCCTGCTGTGGCGAGAGCAGGCGCTCGTCGGCCGGCAGCGCGGCGACCGCCGACAGCAGGGGCCGGTAGAACAGCCGCACGTGGATGTCGCGCACTTCGCGTTTTACCGACTCCCAGAGCTGCCACACGCCGTCGCCGGTGTCGGCGAGGCCGGACGCCCGGGCCAGCACCCGCAGTTCCTCGGGCCGCGCGGGCATGAGATGCGTGCGCCGCAGGTGCCGCAGCTGCACGCGGTGCTCCAGCAGACGCAGCACGCGGTAGTCGCGCGAGAACGCTGATGCCTCGGCGCGGCCGATGTAGCCCTCCTCCACCAGGGCGTCCAGGGCTTCGAGCGTCCCGCGCCGACGGATGCGATCGTCGGTGAGCCCGTGCACGAGCTGCAGGAGCTGCACGGTGAACTCGATATCGCGGATGCCGCCCGGCCCGAGCTTGATCTGATAGGGCACGTCGCCGGGCGGAATGTGCTCGGTGACGCGCTCGCGCATGCGTTGCACGCTGTCGACGAAGTTCTCGCGCGCCGCACTCGTCCACACCTTCGGCTGGACAGCGTCGAGATACGCCTGCCCGAGCGCCGGATCGCCCGCGATCGGACGCGCCTTCAGCAGCGCCTGGAACTCCCAGCTCTTTGCCCAGCGATCGTAGTACGCCAGGTGCGAGTCGAGCGTCCGGACGAGGGCTCCCTGCTTGCCCTCGGGGCGCAGGTTCGCGTCGACCTCCCACAGGGGCGGCTCGACCTCGATCTCCGAGATGCCGCGCATGGTCTGCACCGCCAGTCGCGTGGCGATGTCGACCACGCGGCTCTCGCCGAGGTCGTCGATCACCCCGTCGTCGGCGCCCGCCACGAAGATGACGTCCACGTCGCTGACGTAGTTGAGCTCGCGTGCGCCGGTCTTGCCCATTCCGATGATGGCGAGGCGAGTGCCGGCGACATGGTCTCTCGGAAAGAGGCCTGCTCCGGCGGCGCCGCCCGACACCCGCGTGCGGGCGACGGCGAGGGATGCCTCGAGCGCGGCGCCCGCGGCATCCGCCAGGGCCGCGGAGACCGCCGCGATCTCGTCGACGGGCGATTCGCTGAGCAGGTCGTAGGCGGCGACCCGGGCGAGAAGCCGGCGATACCGTCGACGCAGCGCCACCCAGGCCGTCTCGCCGCCGTCGGAGGCGAACCCGTCCACAGCGCCGACCGCGTCCAGCAGCGACGTGCGCAGCTCGTCGTCCGACGGCAGTCGCTCCCCCGCGTCCGCGAGCTCGGCGAGCTCGGCCGGATGCCGCAGGAAGAACTCGCCGAAGCCCGTCGAAGCGCCCAGCAGCGCCCACAGCACGCGCCACGTGCGGGCATTCTCACCCGCGCGGCGGACGGCGTCGGCGTCGCGGCGCGCGAGCCGGCTGAGCGCCTGCAGCGCGTCGTCTGGATCCGCCGCCCCGACGGCGCCCTCGAGTGCCCGCTCCCTCGGAATGCCGGCGGTGTCGTGCAGTTCCGCCAGCAGTCCCTCGGCTTCGGTGAGACGGCTGAAGCCCAGCCGCGCAAGCGGCGTCAGAGAGCCGGATCGTTCGCTCGCGGACATGCGTGCTGCGGCTTCAGAGCATCTCGAGGTTGCTCTTGAGCTCGAAGTGCGTCACCTGCGACCGGTACTCCTGCCACTCTCGGCGCTTGTTCAGCAGCACGTAGTTGAAGACCTGCTCGCCCAGTGTCTCGGCGACGAGCTCGGACTCCTCCATGTACTCCAGTGCATGGTCGAGGCTGGCAGGCAGCGGGGCGTAGCCGAGCGCGCGACGCTCGGCATCCGTCAGCGACCACACGTTGTCCTCCGCCTCGGGCGGCAGCTCGTACTCGTTCTCGATGCCCTTGAGCCCCGCGGCGAGCATGAGAGCGAACGAGAGGTACGGATTGGCCGCCGAGTCGAGCGCACGGTACTCGACGCGCGACGACTGTCCCTTGTTCGGCTTGTAGAGCGGCACGCGCACCAGGGCGGAGCGGTTGTTGTGACCCCAGCAGATGAAGCTGGGAGCCTCGTCGCCGCCCCACAGCCGCTTGTAGGAGTTCACGAACTGGTTCGTCACCGCCGAGATCTCGTTCGCGTGGCGCAGCAGCCCCGCGATGAACTGGCGGCCCACTTTCGAGAGCTGGTACTGCGCGCCCTCCTCGTAGAACGCGTTGACGTCGCCCTCGAACAGCGACATGTGGGTGTGCATCCCGCTGCCGGGCTTGCCGGTCATCGGCTTCGGCATGAACGTCGCGTAGACGCCCTGCTCGATCGCGACCTCCTTGATGACGGTGCGGAAGGTCATGATGTTGTCGGCGGTCGCCAGCGCATCCGCGTAGCGGAGGTCGATCTCGTTCTGGCCGGGCCCGCCTTCGTGGTGACTGAACTCGACCGAGATGCCGAGGTCTTCGAGCATCCGCACCGAGCGGCGGCGGAAGTCGTGCGCCGTGCCGCCGGGGACGTTGTCGAAGTAGCCGGCCGAGTCGACGGGCTCGGGGCCTTCCGCGCCGAACGACGAGGACTTCAGCAGGTAGAACTCGATCTCGGGGTGCGTGTAGAACGTGAAGCCCGCATCGGCCGCCTTGGCGAGGGTCCGCTTGAGCACATGCCGCGGGTCCGCGACCGCCGGCTGCCCGTCGGGCGTCGTGATGTCGCAGAACATGCGCGCGGTCGGGTCGATCTCGCCGCGCCACGGCAGGATCTGGAACGTCGTCGGGTCGGGATGTGCGAGGAGATCCGACTCGTACGAACGCGTGAGGCCCTCGATTGCGGAGCCGTCGAAGCCGAGTCCCTCGCTGAAGGCACCCTCGACCTCTGCGGGGGCGATCGCGACCGACTTGAGCGTGCCGATCACGTCGGTGAACCACAGCCGCACGAACTTGACGCCTCGCTCCTCGATCGTCCTCAGAACGAAGTCACGCTGCTTGTCCATCGCATCCTCTCCGGTGCCCGCACCGCCGGGCCGGTCGCGGCCGAAGCCAGACTACTGGTCGTCGCCGTCGTCGCCCGACGCGCCGCGGCCCCACGAGTCGTCGCGGGCTTCGTCCTCGGCCCACGCGCGTGAGCGCTCGCGCATGATCTCGGGCGCGCGCGCCGCCTCCTCCGGGGTCTCGAAGGGGCCTGCACGATCGACGGCGGGCGATTCGTAGCCCTTCTCCACCTCGCCCGTCTTGAGGTTGTACCAGTACTTCTCGCTGTCGCCGGTCATCGTGCACTCCTCCCGATCGCGGGCGTCGCCGCCGTCAGCACGATCCTAGTGAGCCGCGCGCCCCGCGAGAGCGTCGGCTTCTCGCCGTGCCCGGTCGCCTGGCTAGGCTGAGCGCATGGCATCTGACGCAGCGCGCGCCGTGGGCGTGGACATCGGCGGGACCGGCATCAAGGCGGGAATCGTGGACCTCGACCGCGGCGAGCTGGTGAGCGATCGCGTCAAGGTCGCGACCCCGGAGGGAGCCCACCCACCGGACGTGCTCGCCGCTGTCACCGAAGTGCTTTCCACCCTCGGCGTCGAGGACGACACCTCGGTGCCGCTCGGTGTCGCGTTCCCCGCGATCGTCAAGAACGGCCGCACGCTCTCGGCCGCCAACGTCTCGTCGGACTGGATCGGCTTCGAGGCCGAGAAGTTCTTCGAGGACGGCCTCGGTCGTGGCATCCACTTCGCCAACGACGCCGACGTCGCCGGGGTCGCCGAGGTGCGCTACGGCGCCGCGAGGAACCAGGCGGGCCTGACCATCCTGACGACGCTCGGCACCGGCATCGGCTCGGCGCTGCTCTACAACGGCGTGCTCGTGCCGAACTCCGAGCTCGGTCACGTCCAGCGTGCGAAGCACGGGAAGGATGCCGAGGCTTACGCCGCGTACTCCGCCATGGAGCGGGACGACCTGACGTGGGAGCAGTGGGTGAAGCGGCTGCAGTGGTACTACAGCCACATCGAGTTCCTCTTCAGCCCCGACCTCTTCGTGGTCGGCGGCGGAGTGTCGAAGCACTCGGACCAGTTCCTGCACCTGCTCGAACTCAAGACGCCGATCGTGCCGGCGGTCCATCGCAACAACGCCGGGATCATCGGGGCCGCCGCGCTGGCGCGCGACTGACACCCCGTCAGCGATGCGCGGGAACCCCGCTTCCCCATGAGAAGCGGGCCGCGACACTGGCGCGCGGCTGACACTCCGTTCGGCGCAGCGGCGTCGAGGGTGCGAATGGGCCGGCCTGTACGCCGGGTTCTGTCCGGGGGCCGAAGCCCCGTGGACGGTCATCTCTCTCGGCGGCACGTTGCCGTGCCGCTCCAGCGGCCTACCCGGGGACTCGGCGGGCCGCGTCGTCATCCCCTGTCTGGCCTTGCTCCGGGCGAGGTTTACCTTGCGAGTCGCGTCACCGCGACCCCGGTGGTCTCTTACACCACCCTTTCACCCTTACCGGGACTCGCGTCCCGGCGGTCTGCTCTCTGTGGCACTGTCTCGCGGATCGCTCCGGGTGGGTGTTACCCACCGCCCTGCCCTGCGGAGCCCGGACGTTCCTCGGCGCGAGGCGGCGAACCGCTCGCGACGCGACCGTCCGGCCGACCCATTCGCTCTCGGAGTCTACCGCCGTCGCCTGGGCTCAGCCTCGGAGCGGTCAGTCCTTGAGCGCGGTCTCGGCGATGCGCACGTCGAGCGGGAAGTCGAGGGGGAACCCGCCGAAGAGGATCCGGCCGGCAGTGGCTGCGGCATCCGTGACCGCCTGCGCCGCGGCGTCCGCATGCTCGTGCGGAGCGTGCACGATGACCTCGTCGTGCAGGAAGAAGGCGATGTGCGGCTGCCGCGCGAACGCCGGACCCGAGCGAGGGGCGCCCCGCTCGGGTGCTACGGGCTCGAGGGCGGTCAGTCGTGTGCGCAGGTCGGCGAGCCACGCCAGCGCCCACTCCGCGGCGGTTCCCTGAACGACGAAGTTGCGTGTGAACCGGCCGCGATCGCGCGCCCAGCGCCGCGCGCGGTTCTCGTCGGCGCCGGATGCCTCGGCCTCGGTCGCGCGCGACTGCGCGTCCGACCACGCCTCTGACGGTGGCGGCGACGTGCGGCCGAGCCAGGTCGAGACCAGTCCCCCGTCCTCGCCCACGCGCGCGGCGTCGTCGACGAGCCCCATCGCCTGCGGGTACGCGCGACGCAGCCTCGGCACGAGCCGGCCGGACTCACCCGTCGTCGCGCCGTACATCGCCCCGAGGATCGCCAGTTTCGCCTCGGACCGTGTCGACACCGCACCGCTGTCGACGATGCCGGCGTAGAGGTCGCGGCCCCGTGCCGCAGAAGCGAGCGCGAGGTCGCCCGCCATCGCGGCCAGCACGCGGGGCTCGAGCTGTGCGACGTCGGCCACAATGAGCCGCCATCCGGGGTCGGCGCGCACGGCCTCGCGGAGCTGCCGCGGCAGCTGCAGCGCTCCGCCGCCCGACGACGCCCAGCGCCCCGTCACGACGCCGCCCGGCACGTAGACGGGCCGGAATCGTCCGTCGGCGACCCACTCGTCGAGCCACGCCCATCCGTTGGCGGACAGCAGCCGCGAGAGCTTCTTGTACTCCAGGAGCGGCTCGATCACCGGATGCCGCTGCTCCGCCAGCTCCCATCGGCTCGTGGACTCCACCAGCACGCCCACGCGATGCAGCGCCCTCAGGAGCTTCGGCTGCGAGTCCAAGCTCGCGGCCGGGTCGCCGAGCGCCTCGCGGACGCGCGCAGCCGCCGCCGCGAGCTTCGCGGGCTGCCCTCCGCCCGCGCCGCGCTCTCCCAGCGTCTCGAGGAGGATGCGGTCGTGTTCCGCAGCGTCCCACGGGAGGCCCGCCGCCCGCATCTCGGCCGCGACGAGGGCGCCCGCCGATTCCGCCGCGGTGAGCAGACGCAGCCGCCCCGGATCGGCGCTGCCGGCGATGGCCTCGCGCTGCCGTGCGAACTCCGCGACGGCGTCGTCGGCACCCGACGGCGGGCCGCCCGCGTTCGAGGAGTCATCCAGCGTGAACAGCGCAGGCGCCTGGTCGCCGGCGTCGACCGCGGTCGCGGCATCCCATCCGCTCGCTCGCCGCACCTCCGCGGCGGCCGCGACGAGCGCGGACGAACGCAGGATCGCGTGGCACAGCCTCAGGTCGTGGCAGCGCGCGACGCGGATGCCGCGATCCAGCAGCGCCGGATACCACCGCGGTGTGTCGTTCCACACCCAGCGCGGCGCGAAACGGGCCTCGGCGTGCGCGATCCACTCCGCCTCGTCGGAGGTCGCGACCTGCTCACGCGCGAACTCACGCCCGGCGGAGTCGAGGAGCACGGCGACGGCGATGCCGTCCGCGCGGCCGAGGACGATCCAGACGGGAGCCTCAGCCGCGTCCACTTCGTGTCACAGTCCGGACTCCTCGTCCCGCACGAGGATGCAGCCGCACTCGGGGCACGTGACGACCTCATCCTCGGGGGTTTGACGGATCGCGTTCAGATCGGTGCCCGAGAGGACCATGTGACAGCCCTCGCACGTCCGCCGGCGCAGCAGCGCCGCGCCCGCGCTGCGCGCCGCCACGCGGTCGTAGAGCGCGAGGAGATCAGCAGGAACCGTGCCGGCGATCGCGGCGCGATCCCGCGTGGCGGCCTCGAACGCAGCCGTCGCCTCGGCGACGGCACGCTTGCCCTCGGCGCTCAGCTCGGCGCCCTCGGCGTTCGTGGCGGCGATGAGCGCCTCCTGCTCGGCGACCGCGGCGTCGGCCTGCTCGAGTCGCTCCATCACGACGAGCTCGGCATCCTCGAGATCGCTCTTGCGACGGGCGAGGGCCGCCAGCTCGCTCTCGAACCCCTGCGCCTGCTTCGAGTTGCTCGACGATGCGAGGCGCTCGGCATCGCGGGCCGCACGCGCGTCGACCACGACGACGTCGGACTCGATGCGGGACAGCTCGGCCCGCAGGTCGTCGCGCACGCCGAGGCGCGTCGTGAGTTCGTGGGACAGCTCCTGGCGGCGGGCCAGGAGCTCCTGAACGCGGCCCGCCTGCGGCGGGTTCTTGCGGGCGTTGTCGGCCTGGCGGATCCGGGCGTCGAGCTGGGCGACCTCCACGAGGCGGCGCTGGTCTGCGGGGCTGGCGTTCACGGATACAACCTACCGCGCATCTCCCCGCACGCCGCCGGCGCTTCAGCGGGCGCGTGCGACGCGGCTGCGTGGGCCCTGCCGGGATCGAACCGACGACATCCACGGTGTAAACGTGGCGCTCTACCAGCTGAGCTAAAGGCCCGTGGCGCCAGTCTACGAGGTGCGTCCGGACGGCTTCGAACTCGCTAGGCTGGAAGATGGTGCGTTGTGCGCGGCTGACAAAGCCCGCATCGCTCCGGCAGCGATTCCCTGGCACGATCTGCCAGACGACGAAAGGTCATCTGTGACTGTCAACGATCAGGATCCGTACTCGCAGGACCCCCTCGACAGCGATCCCGACGAGACCGCCGAGTGGCAGGAGTCCCTGCAGCAGCTCGTGCAGGCGAAGGGCCACGGTCGTGGCCGGGAGATCATGCTGAGTCTGCTGCAGACCTCCCACGAGCTGCAGCTGAACGTGCCGCAGGTCCCGACGACGGACTACATCAACACCATCGCCCCCGAGAACGAGCCCGAGTTCCCCGGCGACGAGGAGCTCGAACGGCGCTACCGTCGCTGGATCCGGTGGAACGCGGCCATCACGGTGCACCGCGCGCAGCGCCCGGGCATCGGCGTGGGCGGGCACATCTCGACCTACGCGTCGTCCGCGTCGCTCTACGAAGTCGGCTTCAACCACTTCTTCCGCGGCCTCGACGACCCCAACGGCGGCGACCAGATCTTCATCCAGGGTCACGCCTCCCCCGGCATCTACGCCCGCTCGTTCCTCGAGGGGCGCCTGAGCGAGACGCAGCTCGACGGGTTCCGCCAGGAGAAGTCGAAGGCACCCGAGGGTCTGCCGTCGTACCCGCACCCGCGCCTCATGCCGGAGTACTGGCAGTTCCCGACCGTCTCGATGGGCCTCGGTCCCATCAACGCCATCTACCAGGCGATGACGAACAAGTACCTCACCAACCGGGGCATCAAGGATCTCTCGAACTCCCGCGTGTGGGCGTTCCTCGGCGACGGCGAGATGGATGAGGTCGAGAGCCGCGGTCAGCTGCAGGTCGCCGCGAACGAGGGGCTCGACAACCTCACGTTCGTCGTCAACTGCAACCTGCAGCGCCTCGACGGTCCGGTGCGCGGCAACGGCAAGATCATCCAGGAGCTCGAGAGCTTCTTCCGCGGCGCCGGCTGGAACGTCATCAAGGTCGTCTGGGGCTCCGGCTGGGACGAGCTGCTCTCCAAGGACGCCGACGGCGCCCTGGTGCACCTCATGAACACCACGCCGGACGGTGACTTCCAGACGTACCGCGCCGAGGACGGCGCGTTCATCCGCGAGCACTTCTTCGGCCGAGACGAGCGGACCGCCGCGCTGGTGAAGGACTGGTCCGACGAGGACATCTGGGGCAAGCTCCGCCGTGGCGGCCTGGACTACCGCAAGGTGTACGCCGCCTACAAGGCCGCGACCGAGCACAAGGGCCAGCCGACGGTCATCCTCGCCAAGACCATCAAGGGCTACGGTCTGGGCCACCACTTCGAGGGGCGCAACGCGACCCACCAGATGAAGAAGATGACCCTGCAGGACCTGAAGTACTTCCGCGACTCGATGCGCATCCCGATCTCGGACGCCCAGCTCGACGAGAACCCGTACCTGCCGCCGTACTACAACCCCGGCCCGCAGGAGGAGACGATCCAGTACATGCTCGAGCGCCGCCGCGCTCTGGGCGGGTTCCTCCCCGAGCGCCGGTCGCACCACGTCGGTATCCAGCTGCCGGGCGACGAGGCATACGCGCTGCCCAAGAAGGGCTCGGGCACGCAGGAGATCGCCACGACCATGGCGTTCGTGCGCCTGCTGAAGGATCTGCTCCGCGCGAAGGACTTCGGCCACCGCATCGTGCCGATCATCCCCGACGAGGCCCGCACGTTCGGCATGGACGCCTACTTCCCGACGGCGAAGATCTACAACCCGCACGGCCAGAACTACACATCGGTCGACCGCGAGCTGCTCCTGGCGTACAAGGAGAGCCCGCAGGGCCAGATCATGCACGTCGGCATCAACGAGGCCGGAGCGATGGCCGCCTTCACCGCGACGGGGACGTCGTACTCGACGCACGGCGAGCCGCTCATCCCGGTGTACGTCTTCTACTCGATGTTCGGGTTCCAGCGCACCGGCGACGCACAGTGGGCGGCCGGCGACCAGATGGCGCGCGGCTTCATCATCGGCGCGACCGCAGGTCGCACGACGCTGACGGGCGAGGGCCTCCAGCACGCCGACGGGCACTCGCAGCTCCTGGCGTCGACGAACCCCGCCACCGTGTCGTACGACCCCGCGTACGGCTACGAGATCGCACACATCGTGCGTGCGGGCATCGAGCGCATGTACGGCGGCAACCACCCCGACCCGAACGTCATGTACTACCTCACGGTGTACAACGAGCCGCTCGTGCAGCCGGCCGAGCCCGAGGGCGTGGATGTCGACGGCATCGTGCGGGGCCTCCACCGCATCTCGGCGCCCGAGGGCGACGGACCTCGCGCGCAGATCCTCGCGTCGGGCGTGGGAGTGCCGTGGGCTCTCGAGGCCCAGCAGTTGCTGCGCGACGACTGGGGCGTCCAGGCGGACGTGTGGTCGGTCACGTCGTGGACCGAGCTGCGCCGTGACGGCCTGGCCGCCGACGAGCACAACTTCCTGCACCCGCAGGAGGAGCCGCGCACGGCGTACGTGACCGAGAAGCTGCGGGATGCCGCCGGCCCGGTCGTCGCCGTGAGCGACTTCATGCACGCCGTGCAGGACCAGATCCGCCCGTGGGTCCCGAACCGGTTCGTCACGCTCGGAGCCGACGGCTTCGGCTTCTCGGACACGCGGCCCGCCGCTCGCCGGTTCTTCAAGATCGACGGACCTTCGATCGTCGTCCGCACGCTCCAGGCGCTCGCCGCCGAGGGCGTGGTCGACGGCGGTCTGGCCGCGCAGGCGATCGAGCGGTACCGCCTGCACGACGTCACGGCCGGCACGAGCGGGAACGCGGGCGGCGAGAGCTGACCCCTGGCATGGCCGAACCGACCGAGGTGATGGGCAAGACCGAGACGCTCGCGTGGCTGCGGCGCATCTCGGGTGATCTCGCCACCGTCACCATCAAGCGGCTCGAAGACACGCTGCCGTGGTATGCCGAGATGCCACCGGCCCGACGCTCCGCCGTCGGGCTGGTGGCACAGGCCGGCATCACGTCGTTCATCCAGTGGTACGACGACCCGGGCTCGACGCCGTGGATCGCGTCCGACATCTTCGCCGTCGCTCCCCGCGAGCTGCTGCGCAGCGTCAGCCTGCAGCAGACGCTGCAGCTCATCCGCGTAACGGTGGAGGTCACCGAGGAGCGGGTGGCCGGTAAGGGCGAGCACCTGCGCGAGGCCATCCTGCTGTACTCGCGCGAGGTGGCTTTCGCGGCGGCGGACGTCTACGCGCGGGCCGCCGAAGCGCGGGGCCTGTGGGATGCCCGGCTCGAAGCGCTCGTCGTCGACTCGATCCTCACCGGCGAGGCCGACGAAGAGCTGCCGAGCCGCATCGCGGCGCTCGGGTGGCACGGCCACGGCGAGGTCGCGGTGCTCGTCGGCACGACGCCCCCCCAGTTCGACGTCGACCAGCTGCGCCGGACCGCGCGCAAGCTCGGGGTGGATGTCCTCATCGGCGTGCAGGGCTCGCGCCTGGTGCTCGTGCTCGGGCGCGCGGAGCCCGCCGCGCGCACCGAGGACTCGACCGGCGACCTGCCGTTCGCCGAGATCGCGAAACGGCTCGAGCCGGGATTCGGCGCGGGGCACCTCGTGCTCGGCCCCACGGTTCCGGCGCTCGTGGACGCGAGCCAGAGTGCCCGCGCGGCGCTGGCGGGCTTCGCGGTCGCGCGAGCGTGGCGCCACGCGCCGCGGCCGGTCGAGGCGGACGACCTCCTCCCTGAGCGGGCGCTCGCGGGGGACCCTCTGGCCAAGCAGACCCTCGTCGAACGCATCTACCGACCGCTGCAGACCCACAGCACGGATCTCGTGGCGACGCTGTGGGCGTATCTCGACAACGGGCGCTCACTCGAGGCGACCGCACGCGAGCTCTTCGTGCATCCCAACACGGTCCGGTATCGGCTGAAGCGCGTTTCCGAGGTGATCGGGTGGGACGCGACAGGGCCTCGCGAGGCGCTCATCCTGCAGACGGCGTTGATCCTCGGCTCGATCGGCTCGGACGCGACGCGGCGTCGCCCGCAGAACGCGCGACGCAACCCCGTATGACCGGAGGGAACCGACGATGACTGTGTGGGACGCGCACAAAGCCCTTCGCGATTCTTGTGACGGTGTCGCCAGAACCCGCCTGGCGATCGTTGGCAGGATGGAACGGTGAGAATCGCGGTCTTCCCCGGGCAGGGTTCGCAGTCCCCGGGCTTCCTGGCTCCCTGGCTCGACGTCGACGGCACTCGCGATCGCCTCGCGCAGTACTCCGAGTGGGCCGGCATCGACCTCGTCGCCGCCGGCACCGAGTGGGACGCCGACCGCATCCGCGACACGCAGGTCGCTCAGCCGCTCATCGTCGCCGCCAGCCTGCTGTCGTGGAACGCGCTCCCCGATCGCGACCGGATCGGCGGCGTCGCCGGCCACTCGGTCGGCGAGTTCGCGGCCGCGGCCGCGGCCGGAATACTCAGCGAGCAGGCCGCGCTGACCCTGGTCGGCATCCGCGGTCGCGCGATGGCAGAGGCCGCGGCGGCGGCCGAGACGGGCATGAGCGCCGTGATCGGCGGCGACGAGGCATCGGTGCTCTCCCGCCTCGACGAGCTCGACCTCGCCCCCGCGAACTACAACGGCGGCGGCCAGCTCGTCGTCGCCGGTGCGATCGACGGGCTCCAGGCGCTCGCGGCGGAACCCGTCGCGGGCACGCGCGTCATCCCGCTGCAGGTCGCGGGCGCCTTCCACACCCGCTACATGGCACCGGCCGTCGAAACCCTGCGCGCGGCAGCCGCCGAGGTCGCGGCATCCGACCCCTCGGTCACGGTGTGGAGCAACCGCGACGGTCGCACCGTCGACGCAGGCCCCGCGTTCGTCGACCTCCTCGTCGACCAGGTGGCCTCTCCGGTCCGCTGGGACCTGTGCATGGCGGCCTTCGCCGAAGCGGGCGTCTCGGGCATCGTGGAGCTGTCCCCCGCAGGCACGCTCACCGGACTCGCGAAGCGCGCGCTGCGCGGCGTGCCGGCCGTCGCCGTCAAGACCCCCGCCGACCTGGACGCGGCCACGGCTCTGCTGTCCGCGGACGCCTGACCGGAGAGACCCGATGACCCGCTCGATCATGCAGCCCACGGGCGCCGCGCACACCCGCATCTACTCGTACGGAGCCGCCCGCGGCGAGATCGCCGTTCCGAACGACGACCTCGTCGGACCCATCGACTCGAGCGACGAGTGGATCCGCCAGCGCACGGGCATCGTGACCCGTACCCGTGCGGTGGCCGAGACAGACGCCATCGATCTCGCGACCGATGCCGCCCGCGAGGCGATCGAGCGCTCCGGCGTCGATCCGTCGCAGATCGACGCCGTCATCGTCGCGACCGTGAGCAACCCCAAGCAGACGCCATCGGTGTCTGCGATCGTGGCCGACCGCGTGGGCGCCAACCCCGCTGCGGCCTACGACGTGAACGCAGCCTGCGCGGGCTTCGCCTATGGCATCGCCCAGGCCGATGCGCTCATCCGGGCCGGCGCTGCCAACTACGCTCTTGTCATCGGCGCTGAGAAGCTGAGCGACATCGTCGACCCCACGGACCGCAGCATCTCGTTCCTGCTCGGCGACGGCGCCGGCGCGGTCGTCGTCGGTCCCAGTGACACGCCCGGCATCGGACCGACGGTATGGGGCTCGGACGGCTCGAAGGCCGACGCGGTCGGCATGAACCACACGCTCATCGAGTTCCGCGACGGGAAGGCGCCGTGGCCGACGCTGCGGCAGGAGGGCCCGACGGTGTTCCGCTGGGCGGTATGGGAGATGGTGAAGGTCGCACGTCAGGCGCTCGAGGCCGCCGGCGTCGAGGCATCCGATCTCGCCGCCTTCGTCCCTCATCAGGCGAACATGCGCATCATCGACGAGTTCGCCAAGCAGCTGGGGCTTCCCGATACGGTCGTCGTCGGCCGCGACATCGAGACCACCGGCAACACCTCGGCTGCTTCCATCCCGCTGGCGACGCACCGTCTGCTCGAAGAGCACCCCGAGCTCAGCGGTGGGCTGGCGCTGCAGATCGGCTTCGGCGCGGGCCTCGTCTTCGGCGCCCAAGTGGTCGTCCTTCCCTGACGCGAGAAGCCCCGACTCTAGACTGAGACCCGGCCCCCCGGGCTCGTGAACCCCTAAGAAACAGGAGAAACCCATGGCATTCACCAACGACGAGGTCCTCGCCGGGCTCGCCGAGCTCATCACCGACGAGACCGGCATCTCGGCCGACGAGGTCGCGCTCGAGAAGTCGTTCACGGACGACCTCGACATCGACTCGATCTCGATGATGACGATCGTCGTCAACGCCGAGGAGAAGTTCGGCGTCACCATCCCCGACGACGAGGTCAAGAACCTCAAGACCGTCGGCGACGCCGTCAGCTACATCACGTCGAACCAGGCGTAGCAGTCCCTGGTGGGGCTCTGCCCCACACCCCGGCTCGCGCACGCTGAACGGTGTGGGGCTACGCCCCACGCCCCCGGCTCGCTGACGCGAGACCCCCGGTGGGGGCTTCGGCCCCCACCGGCACATCTACGAGGACTTTCCACCACACATGAGCACCTCACGCATCGTCGTCACCGGCATCGGCGCGTCGTCGCCCCTGGGCGGCACGGCACCCGAGAGCTGGGCCGCACTCCTGGACGGCGCCTCGGGCGCGCGGACCCTCGAGTACGACTGGGTAGAGCAGTACCAGCTGCCCGTCACGTTCGCCGCCGAGGCGAAGGTCCGTCCCGATACCGTCCTCGAGCGGCCGGTGGCGAAGCGCCTCGACCCCTCGTCGCAGTTCGCGCTGGTCGCCGCGATGGAGGCATGGGCGGATGCCGGCAGCCCCGAGATCGAGCCCGAGCGCCTCGGCGTCGACTTCGCGACCGGCATCGGCGGCCTGTGGACGCTGCTGGATGCGTGGGACACCCTACGCGAGAAGGGTCCTCGCCGCGTCCTGCCGATGACGGTCCCGATGCTCATGCCCAACGCGGCGGCCGGGAACCTCTCGCTCCACTTCAACGCCCGGGCGTACGCCCGCACTGTCGCCAGCGCCTGCGCCTCGAGCACCGAGTCGATCGTGAACGCGGTCGAGCACTTGCGCGCCGGTCTTGCCGATGTCGTGATCGCAGGCGGCACCGAGTCGACGATCCACCCCATCACGATCGCGGCGTTCTCGTCGATGCAGGCGCTGTCGCGCCGCAACGACGACCCGGCCACCGCCTCGCGGCCGTGCAGCGTCGACCGTGACGGCTTCGTCATGGGCGAGGGCGCAGGCGTGCTCATCCTCGAGACCGAGGAGCACGCTCGTGCCCGCGGCGCGAAGATCTACGCCACGGTCCTCGGCGGCGGAGTGACGGCGGACTCGTACCACATCACGGCCAACGACCCCGAGGGCCTCGGCGCGTCCCGCGCGGTGCGCATGGCCTTGGAGATGGCGGATGCCTCTCCCGACGACGTGACGCACATCAACGCACACGCGACGTCGACCCCGGTCGGGGACCCGAACGAGTACACGGCGCTCAAGACCGTCTTCGGCGCTCGGATCGACGAGATCCCGGTCTCGGCGACGAAGGCGTCGACGGGGCACCTGCTCGGCGGCACGGGTGCTCTGGAGGCGATCTTCACCGTGCTCGCGATCCAGAATCGCGTGGCACCGCCCACGATCAACATCACCACGCAGGATCCGGAGGTGCCGTTCCGCATCTCGGGCGAGACCGTCCCGCTCGGGGACGGCCAGCAACTGGCGATCAGCAACTCGTTCGGATTCGGCGGCCACAACGCGGTCGCCGCATTCGCCTCGGTCTGACACACGCACGACGAGACGCCCCCGGGAAGCCACCGGGGGCGTCTTGTCGATACGGGCGGTGGCGATTCGCTTTCCCAGCGCCAGGAGTCAGTTCACCGGCATCCGGTAGTCACGCCTCGCCCCGCCCGTGTCCCGAAGACCGGTCGCCGCACGTAAGCGACGGGTCTCAGCTCATCCGACCTTGTGGAGCCAGACCACGGGCGCGTCATCGCTCGCGTGGCGGAACGGCTCGAGCTCTTCGTCCCACGCGGCGCCCAGTGCGACATGGAGTTCGCGCTGCAGTTCGAACGCGTCGCCGCCTGCGATCTCCATCGCATAGCGGATGCGGTCCTCGCCGATGACGACGTTGCCGGCGGAGTCGATCTGTGCGTAGTGGATGCCGAGGCCCGGCGTGTGCAGCCAACGGCCGCCGTCGCTGCGAGGCGTCGGATCCTCGGTGACCTCGAACCGCAGATGCTCCCATCCACGGATCGCCGTCGCCAGGGCGGCGCCCGTGCCGGCGGAGCCTTCCCAGTAGAACTCGCTGCGACGGCTGCCGGCGAGCACCGGCTGGTCCACCCAGTCGAAGCTGACCGCGCGCCCGAGGGCACGACCGACTGCCCACTCCAGGTGGGGGCACAACGCTCGTGGCGCGGAGTGGATGTAGATCACCCCACGCGCCTGTGGTGTCGCCATGTTCTCTCCGTTCTTCAGGTGCGTCTTCCCCAACGACCTGAACTCCGGATCACAGCGATGCTGTTCGGTTGTGCTGTCGCCATTATCGCGGAGAGGGCGGTCGAATCACAAGAGTGTGATTCGACCGCCCTCTCGCGGCTCTCGGACGAGGATCGGGACTCAGGCCTCGCTCATCGCCTGGACCTCGGCCTTGCCCTTGGCTGCGTAGTACGCCGCGCGGGCGGCGTCACGGCGGGCCTGCTCGGCCTGTCCGGCGTCGAGCACGTCCTGCGGGACCTCGAACTGGTCGGTCGTCGGCCGGGCGTGGTACTTCTCCATGTACGCGTCGAGCTCGGGGCCGGACTCCCACGACGTGATGAGGCAGTAGCGGGGCTCGTCGCCGTCGTGGTGCACCGCGTGCCACAGGCGCTGCGTGTCGACGATGAGCTGCGCACCGGCGGGAAGCGCGACGCGGTACTCGATGCTGGGGTCGGTGCGGTTCTCGCGCAGCACGAAGTAGCTGTTCTTGTCGTCGGTGAGGTTGAAGAACCCGCGCACGACCCAGCCGGTGCCGTCAGGGTTCAGTCGGTTGTTGTCGTCCTGGTGCAGGTTGTACAGAGCGTCGGCGTAGCTGTTGGGCTGCAGCTCGATGATGCGGCAGCGGCCGACATTCGCACCCGGCTCCTGCGCGCGGCGCGTCAGAGTCGGGGCCTTCTCGGTCTGCGACGGGATCCAGACGCCGTCCTTGTCGGTGCGCGGCGGCGTGTGGTTCCAGAAGCCGTTGCACTCGATCTCGCCCTTGGCCGAGGCCAGCGGCGCGAAGCGGGTGTCACCCGAGGACTTCCAGTCGACGTACTCGATGGACAGCCATTCCTGTGGGTCGATCTCCTCGTTGTAGGAGTCGAGCACCACGAAGCCGGTCTCTTCGAGAGCGGCGGACTTGATGTAACCCATGACGAATCATGCCTTTCGGTCAGTGAGCCAGCGCGTTTTTACAGGCTCAACTTAGGCAAGCCTACATCGGCGCCCTGGCAGCCCTCGGATGCGTCGCCCCGTGCGGCCGGCGGCGGGGCCGCGCCCATAGACTGGATGGGCCATGGTCACTGCCACGAACGTCGACGCGACCGCCGTCAACACGATCGGGTGGCTGTCAGCCGCGGACTGGACGATCGTCGTCCCGGTCTACCAGCGGCAGTACCGGTGGGACATCGGCGGCTGCGAGCAGCTCCTGGCCGATATCCGCGCGGTGGCAGACCTCGACGATCGCCACATGCACTTCATCGGCTCGATCCTGTCTTCGTCGAGCGCCGAGTTCGGCGACACCGAGCTCGTGCTGATCGACGGCCAGCAGCGCACCACGACCCTCATGCTGCTCGTCGCGGCGCTCCAGCACACCGTGCGCGCCGCGCATCCCGAGCTCGCCGATGAGCTGCAGCGCGTGCTGGTTCACTCGAAGGATCCTTCCCGCACGAAGCTGCGTCCGCATCCGGCGTGGGCTTCGGTGTTCGAGCGCGTCGTACTGGATCTGCCGCTCGCACGCGGCGAGCAGCGCGACTCGCGCTTCGACGACAACTACGCGTTCTTCCGCAGTCAGATCAGCCTCGACGAGGCGCCGCACATCTGGCGCGGCCTTCAGAAGCTCGAGCACGTGGCGATCACGCTGGGGGCCGGAGCCAACGCGCAGCAGATCTTCGAGAGCCTCAACTCCACGGGCGAGCCTCTGCGCGACCACGAGCTCATCCACAACTACGTGTTGATGGGCTTGAACCACGCAGAGCAGCGCCGGATCGAGTCGGAGTGCTGGCAGCCGATCGAGCGGGACACGGGCGAGGCGATCGCCGACTTCTGGCGCCAGTACCTCACCATGCGCACGGGCCGCGAGGTGACCGTGGTCGGCGGCCGCGGCGTCTACGACGCGTTCCGGCACGAGTTCCCGCGGCTCGAGTTCGCCGACCTCGTCTCGCACGCCGAGGAGTGGCGCGCGCTGGCGCGTGTGTACCGGATCCTCCTCGATCCCGCACAGGCCCCTGACGCCGATGTCGCCCGCCAGCTGCGCTACCTCAACACGTTCGGCTCGGCGATGTACCCCCTCGTCATGCGGGCGTACCGCGATCTCGAGCTGGGCAGGATCGATCGCACCGAGCTCATCGAGACCCTCGAGATGGTGCAGTCGCTGCTCGTGCGTCGCTCCGTCGTGGGCACCGGCGTCGAGCGTCTGGTCGCGCGGCTCTGCCGCGCGCGCGAGCAAGGCTACGGCGCGCTCGTCACGGCGGTGTCGCGTATCACGCCGTCCGATGAGCGCATCGCCGTCGCGTTGAAGTACTCCGAGCTCCCCCACGCGACCTACGTGCTGGGTCGCCTCGCCGGCGTCGACGGCGCGGCGGACCTCGACCTCGAGCACATCTTCCCTCTCGCACCGGGCGACTCGTGGTCGGGCGACGGCGTGCGGGAGTGGTCGTCGTACACCGAGGACGAGCAGAACAGCCACCGCGCGCTCGCGCACACGATCGGCAACCTCACCGTCCTCGAGGAGGATCTCGCCCTTCGTGCCTTCGACCGGTCGTTCCCCGAGAAGAAGAGCCTGTACGCGCGCAGCGCCGTCCGCACCACGACGGAACTGGCTGAGCTGCCCGCGTGGGGAACCGCCGCGATCGCCGAGCGCTCCGCCCGGCTGACCGACCGGTTCGTGCAGGTGTGGCGCCGCCCCGGCGGACCGGCGATCGACGACGACGGCCTCACGCCCATCCTCGACGCCGTGCGCCGACGCGGGTGGCCGCCCGGGTGGCACCGCGAGTGGTCGTACGTCGAGTACTGCGGCGAGCACTGGGAGGTGTACGACGTCAAGCACCTCTTCAACCGCGTGTTCAAGCGACTCTGGGCCGACGCTCGCGATGCCGTCGTCTCGTACAGCGCGCGCCGTGGTGGTCCCGTTTACACCGCACAGTCCTGGAACGGGCAGTGGGACCGGCTGGACGACGAGCACTCGCTGTACATGGGGTGGGACTCCAGCTACATGCTGAGCGCCGTGCAGGGGGTCCTCGACGAGGCGGGGATCGCCCCCGAGGTGTTCGTCAAGTACTCCTACATCGGCAACGCCATGTGACAGGCGGTGACGGATGCCGCGGCATCCGTCACCGCCTTCGCCGGTCCTATGAGAACTCGATCGTCGCGTTCTCGTTGTTGAGGACGATCACCGGCGTGATGGCTGGGTGCCCGGCAGCGCGGATGCGGTCGAGGTCGAATCGCAGCAGCGGCGTGCCGGCACTCACGGACTGCCCCTTCTCCACGAGGGTCTCGAATCCGTCGCCCTTCATGCCGACGGTGTCGATGCCGACGTGGATGAGCAGCTCCGTGCCGTCCCGAAGGACGAGGGCCACCGCGTGGCTGCTCTCGAACGTGGCGCCGACCGTCGCATCCGCGGGTGCCACGACTGTGTCGCCTGTGGGCTCGATCGCGACACCCGGGCCCATGATCCCCTGCCCGAACGTCGGGTCGGGCACCTCTGAGAGCGGAACGACCTTGCCCTCCAGCGGCTGCCGGAGCGAGATCGTCGTCGCCGGTGCGGCGGTGAGGACGCCGCCTCCCCCGGCGTCCACCGACGCCGCGGTCGACGTCGACGCGGCCTCGGGGGCAGCGCCTTCGGGCACCGTGGCCTCGCCCGATATGATCCGCTCCATCGCATCCTTCACGAACTGGACGTTGAGCCCGTAGACGACCTGGACGGACTTGCCGCCGGGCTTCATGGTGCCCGCAGCGCCGGCCCGCTTGAGCGCGGTGTCGTCGACCTTCGAGACGTCGGCGACCTCCATTCTCAGGCGCGTGGCGCAGTTGTCGAGCTCGACGATGTTCTGTCTGCCGCCGAGGGCGTCGATGAATCGGCCGGCCGTCACGAGATAGGCGTCGTCCTTGACGTGGGTGTCGAACTCGGTGCCCTCTCCGAGGATGTCGTCGTCCTCGCGTCCCGGCGTCTTCAGGTTGAAGCGCTTGATGAAGAAGTAGAAGACCACGAAGTAGATGCCGAACCAGAACAGACCCATCACCGGGATCAGCCAGGGATTCTGGGCCATCGGATTCATCCAGCCGAGGACGAGATCGACGAATCCGCCCGAGAAGCCGAAGCCCATGCGCACGGGGAGTATCTGACTGATCGCCATCGAGATGCCCGTGAAGACCGCGTGCACGAGGTACAGCACGGGGGCCAGGAACATGAAGGCGAACTCGAGCGGCTCGGTCACGCCGACGAAGAACGACGAGATGGCGCCGCCGAGGAGGATGCCGTACGCGAGCTTCTTGCGCGTCGTCTTGGCCGTCAGGTACATCGCGAGAGCCGCGCCCGGCAGCCCGAACATCATGATCGGGAAGAAGCCCGTCATGTACTGGCCCGTCACTCCGTACGTGCCCGTTCCGTCGAGGAAGTTGTTCAGGTCGTTGATGCCGGCGACGTCGAACCAGAACACCGAGTTCAGTGCGTGGTGGAGGCCGACGGGGATCAGCAGGCGGTTGAGGAAGCCGTAGATGCCCGTGCCGAATGCGCCGAGCGTGACGATCCACTCTCCGAACCCGACGAGCGCGGTGTAAACGAAGGGCCATACGAAGAAGAGGATGATCGCGAGCACGAGCGAGAAGCCCGCGGTGACGATCGCGACGGAGCGCTTGCCCGAGAAGAACGACAGCGCGTCGGGCAGCTTGGTGTCCTTGAACCTGTTGTAGCACCACGCGCCGATCAGACCGCAGATGATGCCGACGAACACGTTCTGCACCCGCAGGAACGCGGGGTCGACCTCGTTGACGTTGCCGACGCCGGTGAAGAGCATCACCGTCTCGGGCTTGAGGAGCGTCGTGACGACGAGCCACGACACGAGACCGGCGAGAGCGGAGGTGCCGTCGGACTTGTTCGCCATGCCGATGGAGATGCCCACCGCGAAGAGCAGGGCCATGTTCCCGAGCAGCGACCCGCCCGCCGCGTCGAGGAACGTCGAGACGAGGTTCGGATTCTTCCCGCCGTTGCTGATCCAGAAACCGATGCCCGACAGGATCGCCGCGACCGGCAGCACGGCCACCGGGAGCATGATCGATCGTCCGAGCCTCTGCAAGAACTTCATTGTTCGCCTCCGTGGGGAGCCAGGGACAGTGTGATGCCGATGACGCTACACGGAACGCCGGCGGACGCGACAGAGCGCCCCCTCCGAAAGTAAGGATGGTGAACGAACTCTCACCTGGGGCCGCGTCCGCGCATCGCGGCCGGGTCGACGTCCGCCTCACTTCGGGCGCGGACGCGCCGCATGACGGACGAGTTCACCGGGCGGATCGTCGATGAGCATGCCGACGGACCGCAGCCCACGAAGCCGGCGTCCGAGCGCGCTCGAGTTGTAGGGCGGGTGGGACTTGAACCCACGATCGTCGGGTTATGAGCCCGCTGCCTTGACCAGCTTGGCCACCGCCCCTTGCACATGCGTGCGCAGAAGAGCCTACCCGGGGTCTCGCGATGGCGGCGTCAGCGCTGTCCTGCGTCGTCCGCCGGATCCTTCACAGGCGGCTCGGGCCACACCTTGGCGACGGCCTCGGTGACCCGGATGGAGCCGGTGCGCGGGTGAGCGGCATCCGCCACTCCCCCGCTGCCGCGCTGGATCGGCAGCTCCTGACTGTCGCTGACGATCTGAGGATGATGCCGCGCCAGCTGGAAGACGCCCCACACCGAGATCGCCCCCGCGATGCCGAAGGCGATGTACACCCACAGCGGCGCTCCTGCGGCCTCCTGCAGCACCAGCAGGCCGATCAGGATCGCCACGAGCGGATCGACCACCGTGAGGCCTGCGACGACCAGGTCAGGCGGCCCCGAGGAATACGCCGTCTGCACGAAGTAGGCGCCGACGATCGCACTGAGGATCAGAGCGGCGAGGCAGACGAAGGTGAGCCAGTCGAAGTCGCCGGTCTGGACGCGCACGATGACGACCTTGGCGAGCGTCGCCACGAATCCGTAGATCACCCCGGCCGCGGTGATGTAGAAGAGCGCTCCGACGCGCTTGCGGAACCAGATCCACAACCCGGCGAAGACGATGGTCACGATGCCCAGCAGGATGAGGATCGTGATGAGCTGTCCGTTCGAGACCGGCTTCTCCGTCGCGAACAGGGCGGCGATCGTGACGAACAGGAAGATGCCGCCCACGCACGCGGCGATGGCGATGAGCGACCGCTTCGTCGGTCGGTGTCCGCTGATCTGGGCGTTCAGGAGCGTCGTGATGACGAGCGCGATCGCGCCGAGTGGCTGCACCACGATGAGCGGCGCGAACGCGAGGGCCGACAGCTGGCAGACGATCGCAAGCGCGAGCATGAGCGTGCCGATCACCCACGACGGGCGGGACAGCAGCTTCAGCAGCTGCCCTGCGCCGAGCCCCTGGTTCGCCGTCGAGCCGCTCAGCCGCTCGACCTTCGTCACGCCCCGGTGCTGGTACTGCGCGCCGAACGACATGAACACGGCACCGAGCAGCGCGAGCGGAATCCCGATGAGGATGCCGGGGTTCTGGAACGCGCCGACGAGCTGATCGCCGACGTCCTCGAGCTCTGCCACGGTCCACACCACATGACGACACTAGCCGCAGGTGCCCCCGATAGGCTCGAGGCGTGGCCGTTCTCCCGATTCGCATCATGGGCGATCCCGTCCTCCATTCCCCCGCATCGCCCGTCGAGGCGATCACCGACGAGATCCGCGAGCTGGTCGCGGACATGTTCGAGACGATGGATGCCGCACCCGGCGTGGGCCTCGCGGCCCCGCAGGTCGGCGTGCCCCTGCGGCTCTACACGTACTCGTACGCCGACGACGACGGCGCCCCCTGGCGCGGCGTGATCATCAACCCCGAGCTGTGGATGCGCCCGACCGAGCCCGGCGAACCGGATCCCGATGAGGAGTCCGAGGGATGCCTGTCGTTCCCGGGCGAGCGGTTCCCGCTCCGTCGGTCCGAGGAGGTCCTCGTGACCGGCATCGACCTCGACGGCGAGCCCGTTCGGATCGAGGTCGACGGGTGGCGTGCCCGCATCATGCAGCACGAGTTCGACCATCTCGACGGCGTGCTGTACGTCGACCGTCTCGGCGACGGGGACTGGAAGACCGTGCAGAAGATCGCCCGCAAGCGTGGCTGGGGTCGTCCTGGGCAGTCCTGGACGCCCGGCGTCGACGATCTCGACGCCTGACACGAAGAAAGCCCCGAGGGTGGAGCCTCGGGGCTTTCGCTCCCCCACTTGGACTCGAACCAAGAACCTATCGGTTAACAGCCGATTGCTCTGCCAATTGAGCTATGGAGGAATGTCCGCGCTCTCGCGCGGGCAACCAGTCCATATTAGCAAAGCTCACGGGGTGGTCATGACATCGACCGCCGACGATCACGACCCGACGAGGCGCCGGTCGGCCGAGGCGCTCGGAGTCCAGAGCAGGTCGCGGGTGCCGTGACCGTACGCGACGGCGTGGCCGCCGCGAAGCACGAGCACATCGGCGTCCAGATCTCGCACGACGTCCGCCTCGTTCGTCACGACGAGGGTGGCCATGCCGAAGTCTCGGCGCCGGCGCACAATCGCCTCCCGCGCCGCCTTGCGCACCTCGACATCGAGATTCGCGAACGGCTCGTCGGCGATCAGCACGCGAGGCTGGAGGACGAGCGCCCGCGCGAATGCGACACGCTGGCGCATGCCGGCGCTGAGCTCGTACGGGTACTTCGCGGCCACGCCGAGCGGAAGCATCATCTCGTCGAGCAGAGCCGACACGCGCACCGCGAGGGCCCGCTGGTTCACCCTCCGGTCCCGGCTCGTGATCGGCTCCCCGATCACCTCGGCGACGGTGAGACGCGCGGGCAGGCGTGCGCCCGCGGACTGCGGAAGGTACCCGCAGTAATAGGTCAGCAGACGCTGGGCGCGGCCCGGACGACGCACCGGGATGCCCTCGACGTGCGCCGTGCCGCCGACGACGGCGAGACCGGACTCGTCCGCGCCCGCGAGAACGGCGGCCAGCGATGACTTGCCTGCGCCGGTGGGGCCCATGACGGCGAGGGTGGCGCCGTGATCGAGCGTGAAGGAGACGCCGTCGATGACGCGCGCAGCCGATCCGCCGCGCCCGGCGCGTGCGATCGAGATGTCCGAGCAGTGGATCGCGACATCGGCGTCTCGTCGTCGGGCCATGCCCCTCATCCTGCCGTGCGCGGGTCGTCCGCGCCAGCCGCGCGGCGCGTCACACCTCTTCGAGGAGGGTTCGTCGCCGGACGTCCAGCTCGCGCAGCCGGATGCGGATACCGCGGCCCTCGTCCGAGTCCGCGGGCACGCGCTGGATCGCACCGAGCAGCTCGGCCTTCTCGCGATCGAGGGCTCTCATCACGAGTCGTCGCAGCAGGTCGCCTGCCGACGTCACCGCGGCATCGTCGTTCAGGGCCGGAAAGTCTCCCGCCAACAGCTCCGCGCCGAGGGTGCGGTAGGGCTCGCGGACCGTGTCGATCGCGTCGACGGCCCATCCGGGCCGCTGCCTGTCGGCGGCCCCGCGCACGGCGATCCGGACGGCATCGAGCGCGGGATGGCGGAACGGCGGTTCGAGCGCGCGCTCGACCAGGGCCGCGTCGAGGCGATGCCCGAACTGGAGCACGCCCATCAGCGCATCGCGTTCGAGCCCCGCCTCCGGCGTGCGCGGCAGCTCGGCGAGCCCGACCCGCAGCGCGGCGTCGCCACCGGGCGCGGGCGCCGGAGCCGGCTCGTGCGCGCCCTCGCGCCGTGAGCCCCCACCTCGCCCCGCGCGGTCCACCTCGCGGCGGACGTCCTCGGTGTCCATGCCGAGACGGCGTGCGAGCACGCGCACGTACTCGGGCTGCAGCAGCGGGTCACGCAGCTCGGCGACCACGGGAGCCGCGGCTCGCAGGGCACCGACGCGTCCCTCCACGCTCGCGAGGTCGAAGCCGGAGATGCGCTGGTCGAGCACGAACTCCACCATCGGCACCTTCGTGTCGACGAGCGCGCGCACCGCGCCGTCGCCGCGAGCGAGCCGCAGGTCGCAGGGGTCGAGCCCCTCCGGTCCGGTGGCGACGTAGGTCTGGGCGTTGAACCGCTTGGCGTCGGCGAAGGCGCGGAGCGCGGCCTTCTGGCCGGCGGCGTCCGGATCGAACGTGAACACTACTTCGCCCGCGGTCGAGTCGTCGCCCATCACGCGGCGGAGCACGGTGATGTGGTCGGAGCCGAACGCGGTGCCGCACGTGGCGACGGCCGTCGTGATGCCAGCCAGGTGACAGGCCATGACGTCGGTGTAGCCCTCGACCACGACGACGCGGTGCTCCCGCGAGATGTCGCGCTTGGCCAGGTCGAGGCCGTACAGCACCTGTGCCTTCTTGTAGATCGTCGTCTCGGGCGTGTTCAGGTACTTCGGCCCCTGGTCGTCGTCGAAGAGCTTCCGGGCCCCGAACCCGATCACCTGACCGGTGACGTCGCGGATCGGCCACACGACCCTGCCACGGAAGCGGTCGTACACCCCGCGCTGGCCCTGCGAGACGAGCCCCGCCGAACTGAGCTCCTCGTCGCTGAAGCCCTGCGACCGCAGTGCCGCGTGCATCGACGACCAGCCCTTCGGCGCGTAACCGACGCCGAAATGCGCGGCGGCGCCGGCGTCGAAGCCGCGCTGACCGAGGAATCGGCGCGCGATGTCGGCCTCGGACGACGTGAGCTGCCCGCGGAAGTACTCCGCGGCGGCGGCGTTCGCGGCGTACAGCCGCGCGCGACCGCTGTGCTCGGGCGCCGCGCCGCCGTCCTCGTAGTGCAGCGTGTAACCGATGCGCGCGGCGAGACGCTCGACCGCCTCGGTGAACGACACATGGTCCATGGCGCGCAGGAACGAGTACACGTCACCCGACTCGCCACAGCCGAAGCAGTGGTAGAAGCCCGCCTGAGGGCGCACGTTGAAGCTCGGACTGCGCTCGTCGTGGAAGGGGCACAGGCCCTTCAGCGAGCCCACGCCCGCCGACTTCAGTGCGACGCGCTCGCCGATGATGTCGGCGATGTTGGTCCGCGCCTTCACCTCGTCGACGTCGGCCTGACGGATCCGCCCCGCCATCAGCGGTCCTCGCGCGATCGGGCGTCGACGGGGCGTGCGCCCGGTGCCCAGACGCCGACGGATGCCGCGTCCACCGGCGCGATGAGGGCGCCATGCCATGCGATCGCCAGCTGATCGGTGAGGCTCGCGACCTGGTCCACGACAACGCGCCGGCGTGCGGCATCCGTCTCGGCCGCCGCGAAGTCCTGCCCGTGGAGCGCGTCGAGCGCCTCGGGCCGCTCCCACAGCGCGGTCGCCAGTCGCTTCAGCAGGCGGCGCTGCTCCTTGTAGAGATCCTTGCGTCCTTCGATCGACACGACCGCGGCGCCGATGATGCCCTTGAGCACCGCCATCTCGGCCTCGACCACGCGTGGCACGACGAGGTGGCCACGGTACCGCGTCAGCACGCTCGCCGCGTACGCCTCGCGCGTCGCGGTCGTCGCGGCCCGCGCGAAGCGTCCGATGAGGTCCGAGGTCAGGTTCTTCAGACGCGCGAGGTCGGCCCGGGTCCCGTCGAACACGCCGATCCATTCCGGGATGCGGGTCAGGCGGAACAGCGCGTCCTCGAGCTCGTCGCGGGCGAAGTCGAAGCCCACCCATGACTGGATCGCGGTGAGCAGCGCATCGTGCTCGGCCGGGTCGGCGAGCCGCGCGGGATCGAGGTAGCCGTTGACGATCGCGTCCTCGAAGTCGTGCACCGAGTAGGCGATGTCGTCCGAGAGGTCCATCACTTCGGCCTCGATGCACCGCACGCGCCCAGGGGCGTCCTCGCGCAGCCAGCGGAAGACGGGCTCGTCCTCGGGATACACCCCGAACTTCAGGCGGCCGCCAGGATCAGGCAGTGGGTGATCCGCCGTCCAGGGGTACTTGCACGACGCGTCGAGGCTCGCGCGTGTGAGGTTCAGGCCGAAGCTGCGACCGTCGTCGTCGATCACCTTGGGCTCGAGCCGGGTGAGGATGCGCAGCGTCTGCGCGTTGCCCTCGAAGCCGCCGATGTCTTCGGCCCACTCGTTGAGGGCGCGCTCGCCGTTGTGGCCGAACGGCGGGTGCCCGAGGTCATGGCTCAGGCACGCCGTGTCGACGACGTCCGCGGCAAGGTCCAGCGCCGTGGCCAGCTCGCGTCCGACCTGCGCGACCTCGAGCGAGTGCGTCAGCCGGTTGCGGGCGAAGTCGGCCGGGCTCGCGGGGCTCAGCACCTGGGTCTTCGCGGCGAGGCGCCGCAGCGCGGCCGAGTGGAGCACGCGTGCGCGGTCCCGTGCGAAGTCGTCTCGCTGCGAACGGTGGTGTTCTATGTGGAAGCGGGCGGCGTCCGCGTCGTCGTAACCGGTGGGACGGTCGGACGGGCCGACGAGGTCAGCCGCCACTGTGGTCGAGTTCCGCTTCGGCGAGGGCGCAGGACGCGTCGGCACCGAGCTCACGGGAGTCCAGCCATCCGTCGGGCAGTGCCGGCCGCTTCGGCGTGCCGGCGCGCCCGCGCTGGCCCTCGGCGGCGGCGCCCGGGTAGGGGGCCTCGAGGTCCAGGGTCGCGAGGAGGGCGTCGATCTCGTCGAGGCTCGCCACTGTCGCGAGCTTCGCGCGCACGTCGCCGCCGACCGGGTAGCCCTTGAAGTACCACGCGACGTGCTTGCGGATGTCGCGACAGCCGCGGTCCTCGTCCTCGAAGAACTCGACCAGGAGCTCCGCATGACGGCGGAACGCGCGGGCGACGAACCCCAGCGTCGCGTCGACCGGCTCGGTCGGCGCGGCGCCAGGCGAACCCAGCGCACGGGCGAGATCCCCGAACAGCCACGGCCGGCCGAGGCATCCGCGCCCCACGACGACGCCGTCGCATCCGGTCTCGGTCATCATGCGCTCGGCGTCGTCGGCCGACCAGATGTCGCCGTTGCCGAGCACCGGGATGCTTGTCACGGCGTCCTTCAGCTTCGCGATCGCCGACCAGTCCGCGTGCCCCGAGTAGAACTCCGAGGCGGTCCGCGCGTGGAGGGCGACAGCGGCAACGCCGGCGTCCTCGGCGATGCGGCCCGCGTCGAGATAGGTGAGGTGGTCGGCGTCGATGCCCTTGCGCATCTTCACCGTGAGCGGGATATCTCCCGCTGCGCGTGCCGCGCGCGTCACGATCTCGCGGAACAGCCCGATCTTCCAGGGCAGCGCGGCACCTCCGCCTTTGCGCGTCACCTTCGGGACGGGGCATCCGAAGTTCAGGTCGATGTGGTCGGCACGATCCTCTTCGACCAGCATGCGGACCGCCGCCTCCGTCGTCGAAGGATCGACGCCGTACAGCTGGATCGATCGCGGCGTCTCGGACTCGTGGTGCGTGATGAGCCGCATCGTCGTCGCGTTGCGCTCCACGAGCGCGCGCGTGGTGATCATCTCGCTGACGTAGAGGCCGGCCCCGTACTCGCGGCAGAGGCGCCGGAACGCGGTGTTGGTGATCCCCGCCATCGGCGCGAGCACCACCGGCGCGTCGAGGTCGATGGGCCCGATGCGGAGAGTCCGCGCGGGCGCGATGGCAGTGGTCACGTCAACCATTCTCCCAGAGGAATCCGCCGCTTCGCTGAATCCGAGGGCATAGCCTGGGGATATGACCGAGGCCACGACCACCGACCTGCGCGACATCCCCTTCCAGACCGCCGACGGCGGCACCGCGACCCTGTCCGATTTCGAGGGAAGCGTGCTGCTCGTGGTGAACGTCGCTTCCAAGTGCGGGCTGACCCCTCAGTACGAGCAGTTGGAGCAGCTGCAGCGCGCGTATGCGGATCGCGGCTTCACCGTGCTCGGGTTCCCCTGCAACCAGTTCATGGGGCAGGAGCCGGGCTCGATCGACGAGATCCTCGAGTACTGCTCGACCACGTGGGGCGTGACGTTCCCGGTCTTCGACAAGGTCAAGGTGAACGGCGGCAAGGCCGCCCCGCTCTACAAGGCCCTCAAGAAGACGCGGGACGCAGAGGGCAAGAAGGGCCCGGTGCGGTGGAACTTCGAGAAGTTCGTGATCACGCCCGAGGGCGAGGTGCACCGCTTCCGCCCCAACACGAAGCCCGACGACCCGGCGATCGTGGAGGTCATCGAGGCCAACCTGCCCCGATGACCTCGACGGATCAGCCGACGGTGGCCGCCGGCTCGAGGTGCTCGGCCCACACCTGACGCACGATCTGCGCGAACGCCTCCGGCGGCTGTGCGCCCGAGACGCCGTACTTGCCGTCGATGACGAAGAACGGCACGCCGTTGATCCCGTACGCGGTCGCCTGCGCCTGATCGGCGCGCACCGCGTCGAGGAACCGACCGCTGCGCAGGGCCTCGCGCGCGGCGTCGGCGTCGAGTCCGGCATTCGTCGCAAGCTCCACGAGCTCGTCTTCGCGACCCAGGTGGCGTCCCTCGGTGAAGTAGGCCGACATCAGCCGCTCGGCGAGCTCATGCTGACGACCCTGCTCCTTCGCGAAGTGCAGCAGCTCGTGCGCCTTCACGGTGTTGGTGTGCTTGAGAAGGTCGAACCGGTACTCCAGGCCCGCTTCGGCCGCGACGCCGGTGACGCGCTCGAGCATCTGCTGCGCCTGCGCCGGCGAGATGCCCTTGTGCGTCGCGAGGTAGTCGGCCTCGCCGCCCTCGAAATCCACGGGCGTGTCGGGCGACAGCTCGAACGAATGGAACGTCACCTCGACCGCAGGGGCGTCGTCATCGGCGGATGCCTCGGCCAGTCCCTTCTCGAGATTCCGCTTGCCGATGTAGCACCAGGGGCAGGCGATGTCGCTCCACACGTCGATCTTGATCGCATCCGTCATGCTGAGGGCAACCGCGACCGACCGCCCTCGTATTCCATCGACCGCCGCGCCAGCACGGCGGCGAGGAAGAAGCAGACCGCCCCGAGGAACGTGCCGAGGTTCACCCAACGCAGATTGAAGATCTCGGCCGTCGCCGGCAGCACGTACGCGCCGACCGCCGAGAATCCGAACGCGACCGAGCCTGCCATGTTCAACCACGTTCCGTGGGCGGTGCGCGCGTCCGGGTCCCACAGCTCATGGCGCCGGTAGGCCGCCACGAGGGCGGCTCCGCTCGAGAGGAGGAACGCGGCCGAGCCCCAGGCATCCGGGACCCAGCCCGTGGACGCGGTCCCGGACTGCTGGATCGCCCCGACGAGCACGGCAGCTGTGCTCACGTTGAACAGGAGCGTCCCGACGAACTGCACGGCCGCCGACCACCAGTCCGCGAAATCCGCCGGTGACGACGAACGATGCGGCGGGCGTCTGCCGCTGAGCGCGAGCTGGATGAACGCCGCCAGCGTGAAGAAGATCGAGCCGGCGAAGAACGTCGCGGCGTCCCACACCGCGCCGACGGCATCGGCGTACCAAGGGACCACACCCAGCGCGAACAGCGCCGAGCCGATCGCGAACCCCCAGGACTCACGTCGCAGTCGAGTCGTCCGGGTTCGGTGAGGGCGCACCCGCACGATCGTAGCGGTTGACGCCGCCGGGTCCGCGGCCCCTGAGGGAGTCGGGGACCCGGCGGGTCCGCGTCAGTGGTGGAAGGCTCCTGCCTCTTCCTCGCTCATCGGCACCGTGATGGGGTGCCGATCGAAGTGGGCGATCGCATCACGGTAGTCGTCCATCAGGAGTGACGCCTGGTCGCGTTCGAACCCGGCGCGGACCAGGATGCGCTGCACCGGAAGATCCTCGCGGTGCGGCGGCATCGTGTACGCCGGCACCTGCCAGCCGCGCGTGCGGAGGCGGTCGGCGAGGTCGAACAGCGTGAATGCGTGCTCCATGCCGTCCTTGAGCTTCCAGGACACCGCCGGGATGCCGTTCTGCGGGCTGCCGTCGTTGATGATGTCGAAGTGCCCGAGCTTCTCGATCTCGGCGGCGAGGTACATCGCGGTGTCGTAGCAGGACTGGTGCACCTTGCGGTACCCCTCGCGGCCGAGCCGCAGGAAGTTGTAGTACTGCGCGACGATCTGCCCGCCGGGGCGAGAGAAGTTCAGCGCGAACGTCGGCATGTTCCCGCCGAGGTAGTTCACGTTGAAGATCAGGTCTTCGGGCAGGTCCGCGGCATCCCGCCATACAACCCAGCCCACGCCCAACGGCGCCAGGCCGAACTTGTGGCCCGACGTGTTGATGGACTTGACGCGCGGCAGACGGAAATCCCACACGATGTCGGGCGCCGTGAACGGGGCGAGGAAGCCGCCGCTCGCGCCGTCGACGTGGATCGGGATGTCGAGCCCGGTCTCCGCCTGGTGCGCGTCGAGCGCCTCGCTCACGGCTTGGACGGGCTCGAAGGCGCCGGTGAAGGTGACGCCCAGCGTCGGCACGACGCCGATCGTGTTCTCGTCGACGCGCTTGAGCACCTCCTCGGGATTCATGTGGAACCGCTCGCCCTCCATCGGAATCTCGCGCAGCTCGACGTCCCAGTAGCGGGCGAACTTGTGCCAGCAGACCTGCACCGGGCCGGTGATGAGGTTCGGCTTGTCGGTGGGCTTGCCGGCCGCGCGCCGGCGCGCCCGCCAGTTCCACAGCAGGGCCATTCCTCCGAGCATCGCCGCTTCGCTCGAACCCGTGGTCGACGTGCCGAGTGTGTTGGCGGCGTCCGGCGAGTTCCACAGGTCGGCGAGCATGTGCACGCACCGCTCTTCGACCGCCGCGGTCTGCGGGTACTCGTCCTTGTCGATCATGTTCTTGTCGAGCGTCTCAGCCATGAGCTGGCGGACCTCCGGCTCGAGCCAGGTCTGGCAGAACGTCGCCAGATTCTGCCGCGAGTTGCCGTCCATCATGAGCTCGTCCGAGACGACCTGGTACGCGTGTCGGGCGAGATGCTCCTTATCCGGCATCCGGTACTTCGGCATCGAGATCGACAGGTCGGTCGACGAGAAGACCTCGTCGAGCATCTCGTCCCGGATGTTTTCGCGCTTGTGCAGCATCTTGGTTCCCCTACTTCGATAGAGATCAGTCGGTATGCGTCGTCATCGGGCGAGCGTCAGGTGGTCACCGCCTCCGTCTTGTTCGCATCCACATCGCCGTCCTCGTGCGCGTGGGAGACTTCCGGGTGGATCTTCCAGCTGTCCTTGCGGAACAGCATGATGATGAATGGCCAGATGCCGAGTCCGACGATGCCGCCCACGAGCAGCAGCGTGTAGCCCATCTGCCCCATCGTGCTGCCTTCGGGCTCCACGAAGCCGATCAAGAAGGCGAGGAGACTCGCGAGGAAGCCGAGCCAGCCGAAGAAGCCCATGGCGGGGGTCCGGAACCCGCGCTGCACATCAGGATGCGTCCGGCGCAGCCTCATCGCCGCGAGGAACATCATCATGTACATGATCAGATAGAGCTGGACGGCCATCGCCGAGAAGATCCAGAACACACTCTGCACTGACGGCACGACCGCGAACAGCACAGCGAGCACCGTCACGATGAAACCCTGGACGACCATGATCGGCACCTGCATGTCGTTCTTGTTCGTCTTCTGCAGGCTCGGCGGGAGATATCCCTGGCGCCCGACGAGCAGAAGACCCTTGCTCGGGCCGGGGATCCACGTGACGACGGAGGCGAGGATGCCGAACACGATGAGCAGCGCCATCACCGTGGTGCCCCATGGCATGCCCAGCTGCTGGAAGAACACGTCGAAGGCCTGCAGCACGCCCTGAGTCAGGTTGACGTCGCTCGGGGCGACGCCGACCGAGAGGGCGAGGGTCGGGAAGATGAACACGACGAGGATGACGACCGAGGCCAGGACGATCGCACGAGGGAAGTTCTTCGCGGGCTTGTCCATCTCGTTGACGTGGACCGCGTTCATCTCCATGCCGGCGTAGGACAGGAAGTTGCTGACGATGAGCACGATGCTGGCCAAGCCGGTCCACGTCGGGAACCACTGAGCCTCGGTCACGGGAGGAAGCTCTGACTTGCCGCCCGACGTGAGGAACAGGATCGCGAAGAGCACGAGGCCAAGCGAGGGGATGATGGTGCCGGCGAGGAAGCCCCATTTGCTTACCCCCGCGAAGGCTTTGACGCCACGGAAGGCGATGAACGTCGAGAACCAGTACACGACAAGGATCACGGCGCCGGTGAACAGCCCGTTGTTCGCAAGAGCGGGGTTGAACACGTAGGCCAGCGCCGACGCGAAGAACGCGAGCTGCGCCGGGTACCACACGACGTTCTGGATCCACTGCTGCCAGATCGCGCTGAAGCCCATCCGTTCGCCGAAGGCCTCCTTCACCCAGACGAACACGCCTCCCTTCCATCCGCTCGCGAGCTCCGCCGCGACGAGTGCGACGGGCACCATGAAGACGAGCGCGGGGAGGATGTACAGGAAGATCGACGCCCACCCGTACTCCGCCATCGCGGGGAGACCGCGTACGCTCGCGACGGCGGTGGCGATCAGGATCGCCATCGTCGTCCAAGACATGCCGGCCGCAGCTTTCTGTGCGGCCGCAGCCGCTCGGGACTTGCTGTTATCACTCATGTCGACCCCTCGATGTGAGGGCCCCAGCGGGGCCACCCGGGCCGCCAGACGCGTGGAGATGCGAGCAGCGACGCTTTCGCGTCCGACTTAACTCGCGGTGTCAGCGTCCCAGCATCGCGCAGAATGCGTGAAATCCGCTCGGAGGTCTCAGCTGCCGGGCGGTTGCGGCACATCGACGGCGCCGCCGAACCGCCGTTCGCGGCCGAGGTAGAGGTCGATCCCGTGCCACAGGTCGGCGCGTGTGAAGTCCGGCCACAGCGTGTCGAGGAACACGAACTCGGCGTAGGCCGACTCCCACAGCAGGAAGTTCGAGGTGCGCTGTTCGCCGCTGGAGCGCAGGAACAGGTCGACGTCGGGCATGTCGGGCCGATAGAGGCGCCGCTGGATGAGCTTCTCCGACACCGCCGACGGCTTCAGCCGCCCGGCTGCCACGTCGTCGGCGATCGAGCGCATCGCGTCGACCAGCTCGACGCGCCCGCCGTAGTTGACGCACATCGTGAGCGTCAGCACGTCGTTCGCCGCGGTGAGCTTCTCGGCGTACTGCAGCTCCTTGATGACGCTCGACCACAGGCGGGGCTTGCGTCCCGCCCACTGCACGCGCACGCCCCACTCGTTCAGCTGGTCGCGACGACGGTGCAGCACATCGCGGTTGTAGCCCATCAGGAAGCGGACCTCCTCGGGCGAGCGCGACCAGTTCTCGGTCGAGAACGCGTACACCGACAGGTGCTTCACACCGGCCTGGATCGCGCCCGCGACGACGTCGAGGAGCGCCGCCTCGCCTGCCTTGTGGCCCTCGATGCGGGTGAGGCCACGGCGGTTCGCCCAGCGTCCGTTGCCGTCCATGACGATCGCGACATGCTTCGGCACGGTGCCCGGCTCGTAGTGCGGCGGGTACACGCCCGTCCAGTCGAGCGGGCGATAGGGCACCGCGTCGCGGTGCGTGTACGGCTTCGGGGTCACCTGGCGCCTTCCTGCGGTGCAGCCGAGACGTGGGAGAGCGAGCGGATGCCGCGCTCGAGGTGCCACTGGGCGTACGCCGCGATGAGTCCCGATGCGGCCGCCGTCGAACCCGGAGCCGCGGCATCCACCGCATCCCACTCCCCTGCCATGAGCGACTGAAGGAGGGACACGGTCGCCGTGTCGATGCGCGCCGCGCCGGTGGGGGCGCAGTCGCCGCACACGATGCCGCCCTGCTGCGCGACGAACGTGTTATGGGGACCTGCGCGCCCGCAGCGGGCGCACTCCGAGAGGCCGGGCGCCCAGCCCGACAGCGCCATCGCGCGCAGCAGATAGGAGTCCAGCACGCTGCGCGCCGCATGCTCGCCACGGGAAAGGGCCCGCAGGCCGCCCACCAGCAGCAGGTACTGCTGCGGCGTCGCCTCGGCCTCGTTGAGCCGGTCGGCCGCCTCGACCATCGCGTGCGCGGCGGTGTACCTGTCGTAGTGCACCGCGATGTCGGCGCCGTACGAGCCGAGTGACTCCGCCTGCTGGACGATGTCGAGCGAGCGCCCCTGATAGAGCTGCACATCGGCGACCATGAACGGTTCGAGCCGCGCGCCGAACCGCGACGAGGTGCGCCGGACTCCCTTCGCCACCGCGCGCAGCTTGCCGTGGCGACGGCTCAGCATCGTCACGATCCTGTCGGCTTCTCCCAGTTTGTGGGTTCGCAGGACCACGACCTCGTCGCGGTAGGTGGGCACCCGTCAATTATCGCTGTGCCCGCGCGCGTTGCGGCGCCCCACGCGGGCCGGGTGCTCTGCCGCCGCGATCGAGCCACGGCTATACATTATGTATACTATTCACTATGTCGGCAACGAACATTCTCGATCGCCTCCTCGCCATCTCGCAGCTGCTGGAGGCCGATCAGGCGTCCGAGCTCGACCGGCGCGGGCTCACCACCGCGCGGACGCATCTGCTCTGGGTGCTCTACCACGGCGGCCCGGCGACCCAGATCCAGCTGGCGGAAGCGATCGGCGTCACGCCGCGCAACGTCACGGCCCTCGTCGACGCGCTCGACGCGACGGGCTTCGCCCGCCGCGAGCCGCATCCGACCGACCGGCGTGCGGTCCTCGTCCACCTCACGGAGCGCGGGCTGTCGATCATGGAGACGATGGATGCCGAGCACACGGCCCTCGGGAGCGACCTGGTCGCCGGCCTCGACGACGACACGATCGCCACGGTGGCGCACGCGCTCGAGCACATCCAGCGCCGGCTCGGCGACCTCATCGCCGAACATGCGGCGCGTGAGGACGAGCGGGCGGACCTTCGATGACCACCGTGAGCTCGTCCACACCGTCGGCTGTGCACACCGCGAGGCGATTCGCCCGCATGGCGTGGCGCGCCGAAGTCGGGGTCTGGCAGAGCCTCTACCGCTGGGCGTTCCGGCGACCGCGGGTGCCGGCTGGTGCGTCGGGGTTCACGTACCACTCCCCCGTGCTGACCATCCTGGTGATCTTCATCGTCCTCTCAGCCGTGGAACTGCCGATCGTCGACCTGATCGTGCATCCCTGGCCGTGGGTGCGGATCCCGCTGCTGATCCTCGGCATCTGGGGCCTCACCTGGATGTTCGGACTCCTCCTCGCGTACCTCACGCGTCCGCATGCCGTGGGACCGGAGGGCATCCGGGCGCGGCTCGGGGCGGATCTCGAGGCCGTGCTGCCGTGGGACGTCGTCGAGTCGGTCGAGCGGTCGCGAGATGTCGCCGAGAAGGCCCCGAAGGTGCGTGACGAGGAACACGGGCGCACCCTGGCGATCCGCATCGCGAATGAGACGAACGTGCTCATCGTGCTCGAGCGCCCGGTGTGCGTCCACGTCGGCGGGCGCGACGTCGAGGTGGACGCGGTCCGGCTGTGGGTCGACGACCTCGACGGCTTCCTCGACGCGGTGCGCACGCACATCCCCTGAATCCCCCGCACGGTGCGACGTACCGCGACAATGGAGGGGTGGACGCGCAGGCCTTCGTGATCCCGCTGTGGGCGGATCTTGTCGCCGTCGGTCTCGGCGGGATCCAGGGCGCCCTCTTCGCGTCGGGCTTCCGCGGTCAGCAGCGCCTCGACCTGCTCGGTGTCGCCATCATCGGAATCGTGGTCGGCATGGGCGGCGGCCTCATCCGCGATCTCCTGCTGAACGTCACGCCGACGACCCTGCAGAGCAACTGGTACCTGCTCACCGCGACGGGCGCCGCGCTGTTCGGGATGCTGCTGGCCGGGGTCTTCCAGCGGCTCAACGCCCTCATCGTCGGGCTGGACGCGCTCGTCATCGGCCTCTTCGGAGCCTTCGGCACCAGCAAGGCGCTCGTGCTGGGGCTGCCTCTCGTTCCGGCGGTGTTCGTCGGCGTGTGCTCGGCGGTCGGCGGCGGCATCCTGCGCGACATGATCATGGGGCTCCCGGTCGCGATCATGCACGTCGGGTCGCTGTACGCCGTGGCCGCAGGCGCCGGCTGCCTGGTGCTCGGGATCGCGCACGAGCTCGGCGCGAACGTCGTGGCGGCCGCGGCGATCGGCATCGCCGTGACGACCGTCATCCGTCTGCTCGCGGTCATCTTCGACATCTCGCTGCCCGAGCAGCGCGCGCTGTACCGCCGCAAGGTCGCGGTCGAGACCTCGACGATCCCGATCGTCAAGTCCTGACCGGATTGCGCCCGAAACGCCGTGCCGAGCACCCCGACGGGCGCGTGCAGGGATCACCCGCGCGCGCCCGCCGAGAGTTCGCTCGTCAGACCCCCGCGAGGGCCCCGGAGCGCTCCCGCGTGCGGATCGCGCGGTTCACCCCCGACACGATCGCCTTGAGCGACGCGGTCGAGATGTCTCCGTCGATGCCGACGCCCCACAGGCGCTCGCCATCGACCTGCAGTTCGACGTAGGCGGCAGCCTGCGCGTCGCCGCCGGCGCTGAGTGCGTGCTCGACGTAGTCGTACAGAGTCACGTCGAATCCCTGCGCGCGCACGATCTCGAGGAACGCCGCGACCGGGCCGTTGCCATGACCGGATGCCTCGTAGCTGTCGTCGCCGTCGCGCAGGGTGACATCGAGAGCGACGTCACCCGACATGTCGCTGCGCGTGCTGGTCGCCAGCAGCTCGAAGCGGCCCCACCGGTCGTCGGCCACCTGCGACGGCAGGTACTCGTCGGTGAAGATGGCCCAGATCTGGTCGCTCGTCACCTCGCCGCCCTCGGCATCCGTCTTCGCCTGCACGACGCCCGAGAACTCGATCTGCAGCTTGCGGGGCAGGTCGATCGCGTGGTCGGTCTTGAGCAGGTACGCCACACCGCCCTTGCCGGACTGCGAGTTCACCCGGATGACCGCTTCATACGAGCGCCCCAGGTCCTTCGGGTCGATCGGCAAGTAGGGAACGGCCCAGTCGATGTCGTCGACGGTGACGCCCGCTTCTGCGGCGCGGGCCGCCATCGCCTCGAACCCCTTCTTGATCGCGTCCTGGTGCGAGCCGCTGAACGCCGTGAAGACGAGGTCTCCGGCCCAGGGGCTGCGCTCGGGGACGGGCAGCTGGTTGCAGTACTCCACCGTCCGCTTCACCTGATCGATGTCGCTGAAGTCGATCTGCGGGTCGACGCCCTGCGTCAGGAGGTTGATGCCCAGCGCGACGAGGTCGACGTTGCCGGTGCGCTCGCCGTTGCCGAACAGGCACCCTTCGATGCGGTCGGCGCCGGCCATGTAGCCGAGCTCGGCCGCGGCGATCGCAGTCCCGCGGTCGTTGTGCGGGTGCAGTGACAGGATCACGTTCTCGCGGTGGTTGAGGTGGCGGCTCATCCACTCGATCGAGTCGGCGTAGACATTGGGGGTCGCCATCTCGACCGTTGCCGGCAGATTGATGATGACCTTGCGGTCGGGCGTCGGCTCGAACACCTCGAGCACCTGGTTGCACACGTCGACAGCGAACTCGAGCTCCGTGCCGGTGTAGCTCTCGGGCGAGTACTCGTAAAAGACCTGGGTCTCGGGAACCCGCTTCTCGAACTCACGGCACAACCGCGCGCCCTCGAGGGCGATGTCGATGATCCCCTGTCGGTCGGTGCGGAACACCACCTCGCGCTGCAGCACGCTCGTGGAGTTGTACAGGTGCACGATCGCGCGCTTCGCGCCGGCGATCGACTCGTAGGTGCGCTCGATCAGATGGGCGCGGGCCTGGGTCAGCACCTGGATCGTGACGTCGTCGGGGATCAGGTCGTCTTCGATGAGCTGCCGTACGAAGTCGAAGTCGGTCTGACTCGCCGACGGGAAGCCGACCTCGATCTCCTTGTAGCCCATGCTCACGAGCAGATCGAACATGACGCGCTTGCGCTCCGGGCTCATCGGGTCGATGAGTGCCTGGTTGCCGTCACGCAGGTCGACGGCGCACCAGCGCGGCGCCGTCGTGATGCGCTGGTCGGGCCACGTGCGGTCGGGCAGATGCACCGCGATCTGCTCGTGGAACGGCCGGTACTTGTGGATCGGCATGCCGGACGGCTGCTGGGTGTTCTCCATGATTCGTCGCTTCTCTCTTCGCCCGATGGGGCTGGCTCGATGCCTGATGATGCGGGCCAACGAGAAGCTCCGCGACGAGGAAGGCCCTAGAACGAGGTCTCGTCGCGGCGGCTAAGAAGGAGAAGCGTGCCCGCGCGCATGTATCGATCGTAGCAGGATGCCGCGAACAGGCGCGAGACGATCGCATCATGCACGACACTGGCAGGGTATGAGCCGCCGTCCCAGAGCACTTCGCCTCGTCCTGACGCTCGCCGCCGCGGGCCTCGTCGTGACGGCGTGCGCCACGCCGTCCGCTTCCGACGCCCCTCCGGGTGCATCGCTCGGGTCGCTGTGGCCCGCGCCGCCGGAAGGCGAGGTGGTGGGCGTCGGGACCGTGATGGATGTCGCGCGCAGCGCCGAGCTGTGCCTCGGGCCGGTCGCCGAGTCGTACCCGCCGCAGTGCTCGGGCATCCCGCTCGAGGGCTGGACGTGGGACGGACTGGAGGGCTCCGAGACGTCGGGCGATACGACGTGGGGCGCGTACGCCGTGCACGGCACGTACGACGGCGAGACGCTGACGGTGACGCAGCCGCCCGTGATGCTGGCACTCTACGACCCGATGATGATCGAGGACCCGACGGGGGGCGAGCCCGGCTCGACCGACGAGGACACGCTGCTGCGCATCCAGGAGGACCTCCCCGCTGCTCTCGGCGAGGAGTACCTCGGCTCCAGCCCGCAGGACGGCCGGCTGTGGGTCGACGTCGTGTGGGACGACGGTACCTGGCAGCAGGCCGCCGACGACGACTTCGGCGCCGACGTCGTGGTGATCCGCTCGGCGCTTCGCGAGACGGCGGGCTGAGACCCGACTCCGGGTCAGAACCCCAGGCGGCCCAGCTGCTTCGGATCGCGCTGCCACTCCTTGGCCACGCGCACGTGCAGCGAGAGGTACACACGGGTCCCGAGGAGGGGCTCGATGCCCGCCCTCGCGCGCGCGCCGACGTCGCGTAGACGCGAACCCTTGTGCCCGATGATGATCGCCTTCTGGCTGTCACGCTCCACCACGACGTCCGCGTAGACATCCGTGAGATCGGAGTCCTCGCGGGCGGCGATGTCCTGCACGACCACGGCGATGGAATGCGGAAGCTCGTCGCGCACGCCCTCGAGCGCCGCCTCGCGGATGATCTCGGCGATGCGGTCCTCGGTCGATTCGTCGGTCACGACATCGTCGGGGTACAGCGCCGGCCCCACGGGCATGAGCGAGAGCAGCTCGTCGCTCAGGACCTCGAGCTGATCGCGGGTCAGCGCGGACAGCGGGATGACGGCTGCCCAGTCCTCGCGCAGCTGGTCGACCTCGATCAGGCGCTCGGTGATCTGCTCGCGCGTCGCGGCATCCGTCTTCGTCACGATCGCGACCTTCTTCGCGCGCCCGTACCCGTCGAGCGACTCCGCGATCCGGCGGTCGCCCGGCCCGACCTTCTCGGTCGCCGGAACGCAGAACCCGATGACGTCCACGTCTCCGAGCACCTGCTCGACGAGGTCGTTGAGCCGCTGGCCGAGCAGCGTCCGCGGCTTGTGGAGCCCCGGCGTGTCGACGATCACCAGCTGGCCGCCGGGACGGTTCAGGATGCCTCGGATCGCGCGCCGCGTCGTCTGCGGCTTGTCGCTGGTGATGGCCACCTTCTCGCCGACCAGGGCGTTGGTGAGCGTGGACTTGCCGACGTTGGGACGGCCGACGAACGTCACGAATCCGGACCGCCCCTCGGCAGGCTCGGCGACGGGTTCGGTCATGGGCTGTCCTCCTTCTTCGAGACGCGGATCTCACCGGTGCGCGCCCCCACCGTGCGGATCTCACCGGTCCGCGGGGCGCGGCCGGAGTCTGGCGCGGATTCGCCGCGCTCGACGAAGACCGTCGAGATGCCGCGGCCGCGCCCCCTCGACGCACCGCCGGTCAGCACGAGACCCCCGTACTCCGCGGTCGCGCCGGGCTGGGGGACGCGACCGAGCGCCTTGCCGAGCAGGCCGCCGATCGAGTCCACGTCCTCGTCCTCGAGCTCGAGGCCGAACAGATCGCCGACCTGGTCGAGGCCGAGCCGGGCGCTGACCCGGTAGTGGCCCGGCTCCAGTTCGGTCACCTCGTCGGCGCGCGGGTCGTACTCGTCCGAGATGTCGCCGACGAGCTCCTCGATGAGGTCCTCCAGCGTCACGAGCCCCGAGACGCCGCCGTACTCGTCGATCACGAGGCACACGTGGACGGCGTCGCGCTTCATCTGCTGCAGCAGCGTCTCGGCCTTCATGGACTCCGGCACGAACACCGCGGGGCGCGCGATCCGCGTTATCGGCGCGTCGCGCCATCCCGACTCGTCCCTGAAGCCGAACTGCACGAGATCCTTGAGGTACAGGACTCCGACGACATCGTCGGCGTCGTCGTCGACGATCGGCACCCGCGACACGCCCTTGTCGAGGAAGATCGCCATCGCGTCGCGGGTCGAGGCCGAGGCATCCACCGTCACCATGTCGGTTCGCGGCACCATGACCGCGCGCACGAAAGTGTCGGTGAAGTCGAACACGGAGTGGATCAGCTCGCGGTCGTCCTCCTCGATGAGCTCGTTCTCTGCCGCCTCGTCGATGATGCTGAGAAGCTGTTCCTCGGACGCGAATGAGGCGCCGCGGGACGCGCCGGGCGTGATGCGCGTGCCGAGCGCCACGAGCCCGTGCGCGAGCGGCCCGAGGAGGATGCGCACGCCGCGGATCACCGGAGCGGATCCGCGCAGGAGCGCCTTCGCGTGCAGCCGGCCGACGGTGCGCGGGCTCGCGCCCACCACGACGTACGACACCCCGGTCATGAGCACGGCCGCGGCGAGCATCGCCCACCAGATGCTGTTGAACAGGTCGACGAAGGCCACCGTCACGAGGACGGCGGCGGAGGTCTCGGCGAGCACGCGGATGAAGATCACCGCGTTCGCGTGCGCCTCCGGATCGGCCGCGATGCGCTGCAGCGAGCGGGTGTTGCGTCCCTCGGCGCCGAGTTCGGCGAGATCCGCGCGCGAGGTCACCCCGAGCGCGGCGTCGATCGCGACCATCAGGGCCCCGAACGCGAGCAGCAGCACCGCCGCGACGAGCAGGAGGGCAGCGGTCATGTGCGCGGTCGTCGCCGCTCGGCGGCTTGGAACGACGCGATGAGCTCGCGCTGCAGGCCGAACATCTCACGCTCCTCGTCGGGCTCGGCGTGGTCGAAGCCGAGCAGGTGCAGCAGCCCGTGGGTGGTCAGGAGGATCAGCTCGTCCATGGTGCTGTGCTTGGCGGCGACCGCCTGGGTCTCGGCGACCTGCGGGCACAGCACGATGTCGCCGAGCAGCCCCGGCGGGGTCGGGGTGTCCTCTGTGCCGGGACGCAGCTCGTCCATCGGGAAGCTCAGGACGTCGGTCGGACCCGGCTCGTCCATCCACTGCACGTGCAGCGCCTCCATCGCGCCCTCGTCGACGAGGAGGATCGCGACATCGGCCTCCGGGCTCACGTGCAGCTCGGCGAGGTTGTGCTCCATGAGCCGCAGCAGGACCGTCTCGTCGACGTCGATGCCCGATTCGTTGCCGATCTCGATGGTCATGAGCGTCCTCGCTTCGGAAGGTGGTCTCGCGGTCCAGCCGGGCGCGCCACCGAGCGGCGCTCCGCCCGGTTGGCGAATTCGGATGCCTCGTCCCGCTCGCGACGCGCGGCGAGCCGGCGTTCGTCGTACTGGCTGTACGCGTCGACGATCCTCCCGACGAGGGTGTGCCGAACGACGTCGTCACTGGTGAGATACGCGAAATGGATGTCGTCGATGTCGTTCAGCACCCGGGTCACGAGGCGCAGACCCGAAGCGCCCTGCGGCAGATCGATCTGGGTGATGTCACCGGTGACCACCATCCGCGTTCCGAAGCCGAGACGCGTGAGGAACATCTTCATCTGCTCGGGTGTGGTGTTCTGCGCCTCGTCGAGCACGACGAACGAGTCGTTCAACGTCCTTCCGCGCATGTACGCCAGCGGCGCGACCTCGATGGTGCCCGTCGCCATCAGCTTCGGAACGAGCTCGGGGTCCATCATCTCGTTGAGCGCGTCGTAGAGCGGTCGCAGGTACGGATCGATCTTGTCGGTGAGCGTGCCGGGGAGGAAGCCCAGCCGCTCCCCCGCCTCCACCGCGGGACGCGTGAGGATGATGCGGCTGACCTCCTTGCGCTGGAGCGCCTGCACGGCCTTGGCCATCGCGAGGTAGGTCTTGCCGGTTCCGGCCGGGCCGATGCCGAAGACGATGGTGTGCTCTTCGATCGCGTCGACGTACGCCTTCTGCCCGAGCGTCTTGGGGCGGATGACCTTGCCGCGCGACGACAGGATCGCCTCACCGAGCACTTCGGACGGACGCGGTCCCCCCTCGCTGCGCAGAATGCGGTTCGACGAGGTGACGTCCTCTTCGCCGAGCGAATGCCCGGCCTTCGTCATGGCGAGCAGCTCGTCCACGAGCGAGCGAGCGGCGGCTACAGCCGCGGCGTCGCCGCTCAGCGTGATCTCGTTGCCTCGCACGTGCACGTCGACATCCGGATGCTCGCGCTCGACGACGCGCAGCAGGCGATCCTGCGGGCCGAGCAGCTGGACCATCGCGACGCCGTCGGCGTACACGCGTTCGGTGGTGGTTTCGTCAGGCACCAAGGCTCTTCTCTTCGAGTCCTCCCGCGAGCACATGCGCGTGCACGTGGAAGACGGTCTGGCCCGCGTTCGGGCCCGTGTTGAACACGAGGCGGAAGTCCCCGTCGCCGTGCTCGGCGGCCAGCGAGTTGGCGAGCCCGACGAGCTCCGACAGGAGCTCCGGGTCGCCGGCGGCCAGTTCGACGACGTTGCGGTACTGCTCGGTCTTCGGGATCACGAGGAGGTGCAGCGGCGCCTTGGGGGCGATGTCACGGATGGCGAACGCGTTCTCGGTCTCGGCGATGATCTCGGACGGGATCTCGCCGTTGCGGATGCGGGTGAAGATCGAGGGCTCGCTCATGCGCAAAGTCTACCGACGGGGTCTCGCCACGAGACCGGTCGCAGTGGGTCGGTCACCAGCGGCCGAGGGCGGTGCTCACGACCGCGAGGGCGGCGGGTCCCGCGGTCGACGTGCGCAGCACCGTGTCACCGAGCCGCACGAGCCGGGCTCCGGCGTCCCGGAGCGCCGAGAGCTCCTCGGGAGCGATGCCACCCTCGGGACCGATCACGAGCACCACGTCGCGATCGTCCGCAGGATCGAGGCGCACGCTGCTCAGCCGCTCGTGCGCCGTGGGCTCCAGGACGAGCACGCGGGACGCCGCGGCGCGTCGGGTGAGCTCTTTCGTCGGGATGAGCACGTCGACCTCCGGCAGCCAGGCGCGGTGCGCCTGCTTCCCCGCCTCGCGTACGATCGCCGCCCACCGCGCGCGTCCCTTCGCGGCCTTGGCCGCGTCCCAGCGCGAGACACTCCGGGCCGCCTGCCACGGCACGATCTCGTCGACGCCGAGCTCGGTCGCCGCCTGCACCGCCAGTTCATCGCGGTCGCCCTTGGCCAGCGCCTGCACGAGCACGATGCGCGGACGCGGCGCCGGGGCATCCGTCCGCTCGTCGATGCGCACGAGAACCTCCCGCGGGGCGACCGACTCGACCGTCCCTGCGAGCCATGCGCCCCGGCCGTCGCCCACCGTGACGTCCTCGCCGACGCGCACCCGGCGGACCGTGGCGGCGTGGTGCGCCTCTGCGCCGGTGAGCGTCACCGCGTCGCCCGGCCGAGCGACCACGGGCGCGTCGAGCAGGAAGTGAAGCGGCATCCGTCAGCCGTTCCGGAAGCGGTCGCGCAGCTTCGCGAACAGCCCCTGGTGGAACTCGGCGAGCCGCGGCGCCGGCGCCTTGGTGCGCTTGGCGAACTCCTCGATGAGAGCGCGTTCCTTGCCGTCGAGCCTCGTCGGGGTGACGACGTGGACGCCGACCCGCAGGTCGCCGCGCTGCGTGCCGCGCAGCGGCGTGATACCGCGCCCCTTGATCGTCAGCACGTCGCCCGCCTGCACCCCCGGGCGCACTTCGAGGTCGACCGGCCCGTCCAGAGACTGGATCGTCGTCGTCGTGCCGAGGATCGCATCGGGCATCGACACCTCGAGCGTCGCGAGCAGGTCGTCGCCGTCGCGGCTGAACACCTCGTGCGGCGAGACGGTCACCTCGATGTACAGGTCGCCGTTGGGACCGCCGGCGGGCCCGACCTCGCCCGAGCCCGGCAGCTGCAGGCGCAGGCCTGTCTCGACGCCGGCGGGGATGTCGAGCGACACCGTGCGCCGTGCGCGCACCCGGCCCTGGCCCTGGCACGTCGCGCACGGGTACGGGATGGTGGTGCCGTAGCCCTGGCAGACGTTGCACGGCTGGCTCGTGACGACATTGCCGAGAAGGCTGCGCACCTGTCGCTGCACGTGGCCCGTGCCGTGGCAGATGTCGCACGTGACCGGGGTCGTGCCCGGCTGGCAGCACGAGCCCTGGCAGGTCTCGCAGAGCACCGCGGTGTCGACCTCGATGTCGCGGTGCACGCCGAACACGACGTCGGCGAGCTCGAGCGTGACGCGCACGAGCGCGTCCTGTCCGCGCTCGCGACGCGAGCGCGGACGCCCGCTGCGGCCGCCGGCCGCGCCGAAGAACGTCTCGAAGATGTCGTTGAAGCCGCCGAACCCGCCGGCCCCGCCGAACGGCGAGTCACCGCCGCCCATGTCGTAGCGCGCGCGCTGGTCGGGATCGCTCAGCACGTCGTACGCGTGGGTGACGAGCTTGAACCGCTCGGATGCCTCTTCGCCGGGATTGACGTCGGGGTGGAGCTCCCGCGCCAGGCGCCGGTACGCCTTCTTGATCTCGTCGGGGGTGGCGTCTCGTGAGACGCCGAGAACCTCGTAGTGGTCAGCCACTTTCGCCTTCCTGCCGCGGTCGTGCCGCGGGATCGTGTGTGCGCGAGCGCGTCAGCGGGTGCTCTCGTCCTGCTCGAGCATCTGCGTGAGATAGCGCGCGACGGCTCGCACCGCCGCGAGATTGGTCGGGTAGTCCATGCGCGTGGGTCCCATGACGCCCACGCGAGCGCGCGATCCGGTCGCGTCGTAGTCGCTCGCGACGACGGATGCCTCGGCCAGGCCGAACGGCTCGTTCTCACGTCCGATGCTCGCCGCGAGGCCGTGCTCGTCGGCGACCATCTCGCCCATCAGCCGGAGGATCGTCACCTGCTCCTCGATCGCCTCCAGCAGCGGGTAGATGCTGCCGCGGAAGTCCGCCTCGCGACGGGCGAGCGTCGCGCTCCCCGCCATGACGAGCCGGTCCTGGCGGAACTCCTCGAGCTCCTCCGCCACCGCTCGGACGATCTCGTCCGTCGCGCGCACGTGCGCAGGCGCCGGGGCCACCGCGGACGCCAGGCGATCCTCGATCCGCTGCAGCCCGTCGCGGACGGGCCTGCCGACCAGCATCGTGCCGAGCTCGGCGCGCATGCGCGCGAGGTCGGGTTCGTCGAACTCATCGCCGACGAGCGTCAGGCGCTGCGAGACGCGACCGGTGTCGGTCACGACGATGACGAGCATGCGGCCGCCGCCGAGCTGGACGAGCTCGACGTGAGTGACGTTCGCGCGTGCGAACGACGGATACTGGACGATCGCGACCTGCCCGGTGAGCTGCGTCAGCGCACGGACGGTGCGCGCGAGCACGTCGTCGAGGTCGCCCGACCCGTCGAGGAAGGACGCGATGGCCGAGCGCTGCGCCGGACTGAGCGGGCGGAGCTCGGCGAGGTGGTCGACGAACACCCGGTAGCCCTTGTCGGTGGGGACACGGCCCGACGACGTGTGCGGAGCGGCGATGAGGTCCTCGTCCTCCAGCAGCGCCATGTCGTTGCGGATCGTCGCCGCCGACACGCCGAAGGCATGCCGCTCGACGATCGCCTTGCTGCCGACGGGCTCGCGCGTGTCGACGTAGTCCTGGACGATCGCCCGCAGCACCTGGAGTCCGCGTTCGCTGACCATCCCGCCTCCTCACGCTGCTTCCGGCACCAGAGCGTCTGGCACTCGCATGACTTGAGTGCCAATTCTACCGGATCGGTCCCTGATCAGGCGGGAGCGCGTCACGGGGTGAGCGCTCGCACCACCGCGTCCGCCAGCAGCCGTCCGCGGCGCGTCAGCACGATGCGGCCGCCGCGCACGGCCGCGGGGCCGTCGACGAGACCGTCCGCGATGAGCCCGGCCACGGCCTGCCGCCCGGCGGCGGTGAGCTCCGCGATCGGGAGACCGTCACGGATGCGGGTTCGCAGCAGCACGCTCTCGAGCGCCCGGGCCGCGGCATCCGGCGTCTCCCTTGCCGCGGCGGGCGACTCCCCTGCCGCCAGCCGCTGGGCGTAGGCCGCGGGATGCTTCACGTTCCAGAACCGCACGCCGGCGATGTGGCTGTGGGCGCCCGGGCCGAAGCCCCACCAGTCCGTCCCCCTCCAGTACGCGAGGTTGTGCCGCGAGCGGTGGTCATCGCGGCGCGCCCAGTTCGACACCTCATACCAGCCGAATCCCGCCCGCGCGAGGAGGTCGTCGGCCAGCTCGTACATGTCGGCCTGCAGGTCGTCGTCGGGCGCGGCGACCTCGCCGCGCCGGATCTGCCGCGCCAGCTTCGTGCCGTCCTCGATGATGAGCGCGTACGCCGAGATGTGGTCCGGCTCGAGCGCGGTCGCGGCGTCGAGCGAGACACGCCAGTCCTCGAGCGACTCCCCCGGCGCGCCGTAGATGAGGTCGACGCTGACGTCGAGCCCCGCCCTGCGCGCCGCGCGCACGGCCGTCTCGACGTTCGCGGGTTCGTGGGTGCGGTCCAGCGCCGCGAGCACGTGGGGCACGGCGGACTGCATGCCGACCGACAGCCGCGTCACGCCGGCCGCCGCGAGATCGCCCACGACGGCGTCGGTCACCGTGTCGGGATTCGCCTCGACGGTGATCTCGGCGCCGTCGACGAGGCCGAACGCCTCGCGGACGCCCGCCAGCATGCGGGCAAGATCGCCCGGCGGCAGCAGGGTCGGCGTGCCCCCGCCGAAGAACACGGTCGACGCCGGGCGGATCCCACCGGCGCGTGCCAGCACGCCCTCCGCCAGTCGCACCTCGCGCAGCAGCGTGTCGGCGTACTCGTCCTGGCGCGCGCCGCGCAGCTCGGACGACGTGTACGTGTTGAAGTCGCAGTACCCGCAGCGCACGCGGCAGAACGGGACGTGGAGGTACACCCCGAAGTCGGTCGCGGCATCCACGCGCGCGTCGCCGGGGAGGGAGCCGTCCGTGGGAGCGGGCTGGCCCAGCGGCAGCGCAGAGCCCATCAGGCCCTCACGCGGGAGTCGTGTACAGCGGCGAGATCGCGCGCAGGTACCGGGTGAACAGCTCGCGACGGCGGCGGCGCGTGAGCGCGGGCAGCATGCGGTACAGCACGGCCCGTGGCGCGTCGAACGCCCGCACCGTGAACCACACCTCGTCGTTGTCGAGCCAGTCGAGCATGAACGACTCCTCGCCGCTGACGACCGAATCGCTCACCGTGCCGAGCGCGAATCCGATGCGACGCGGCTCCTCGACGGCGAAGATCACGCGCAGCTCGGCATCCGCCCGCATGCCCTTCACACGCCCGCCGACGCGGATCGTCGTGCCCGCGCCGACGTACGGAGTGCCGTCGGCGTCGAAGCGCTGCTCGGACTCCGAACGGCTCGGCGCGATCGGGTTGCCTTCGGCGTCGAAGCTCACGCCCGAGTACATCGGTCCCGCCGCGGGACGCACGTCCTTGACCATGAGCCCGGCACCGCGCTGGGCCGTCCACGACAGCAGGGCGTCGCCGGCGGCGCGGAAGCGCGTCTCGCCGCTGCCGATCCGCCACGACTGCTCCGCCGGGATGCTGCGCTCCGGCGGATACTGCATGAGGTCCGGCGCCTGTGTCGCCCCGACCGCGGCGTAGTCGACGGTGTCGTCCCGGAAACTTCCTCGACGCATGAGCACCAGCCTACTTCGAGGCCTTCCCCTCGACGTCTCCCGACAGCGCGGCGATGAACGCCTCCTGGGGGACCTCCACGCGACCGACCATCTTCATGCGCTTCTTGCCCTCCTTCTGCTTCTCGAGCAGCTTGCGCTTACGCGTGATGTCGCCGCCGTAACACTTGGCGAGCACGTCCTTGCGCATCGCGCGGATGTTCTCGCGGGCGATGATGCGGGCCCCGATCGCGGCCTGGATCGGCACCTCGAACTGCTGGCGAGGGATGAGCTTGCGCAGCCGCTCGGTCATCATCGTGCCGTACGCGTACGCCTTCTCGCGGTGCACGATCGAGCTGAAGGCGTCGACCTTGTCGCCCTGCAGCAGGATGTCGACCTTCACGAGGTCGGCCTCCTGGCTGCCTGCGGGTTCGTAGTCGAGGCTGGCGTAGCCCTGCGTGCGGCTCTTGAGCTGGTCGAAGAAGTCGAACACGATCTCGCCGAGCGGCATGTTGTAGCGCAGCTCGACGCGCTCCTCGCTGAAGTACTCCATCCCCAGCAGCTGTCCGCGCCGCGACTGGCAGAGCTCCATCACGGTGCCGACGTAGTCCTTCGGGGTGAGGATCGCGGCCTTCACCATGGGCTCGCTCACCGACGCCACGCGGCCGTCGGGGTACTCGCTCGGGTTGGTCACGGTGACGGTGTCGCCGGTGTCGGTGGTGACCTCGTAGATCACCGACGGCGCGGTCGTGATGAGGTCGAGGTCGAACTCGCGCGAGAGGCGCTCGGTGATGATCTCGAGGTGCAGCAGGCCCAGGAACCCGCAGCGGAAGCCGAAGCCGAGCGCGACCGAGGTCTCGGGCTCGTACTGCAGTGAGGCGTCCGAGAGCTTGAGCTTGTCGAGCGCCTCGCGCAGGTCGCCGTAGTCGCTGCCGTCGATCGGGTAGATGCCCGAGAAGACCATCGGCTTGGGGTCGGTGTAGCCGGCGAGGGCGGTCGCGGCGGGCTTGCGCGCGTTCGTGACCGTGTCGCCGACCTTGGATTGGCGGACGTCCTTCACGCCGGTGATGAGGTAGCCCACCTCGCCGACGCCGAGTCCCTTCGTCGGGATCGGCTCGGGGCTCGACACGCCGATCTCGAGGAGCTCGTGCGTCGCCTTCGTCGACATCATCTGGATGCGCTCGCGCGGCTCCAGCTTGCCGTCGACCATGCGGACGTAGGTGACCACGCCGCGGTACGAGTCGTACACCGAGTCGAAGATCATCGCCCGCGCCGGGGCATCCGCGTCGCCCTGCGGCGCCGGGATCTCTCCCACGATGCGGTCCAGCAGCTCCTCGACGCCTTGGCCCGTCTTGCCCGACACGCGCAGCACGTCGTCGGGCGACCCGCCGATGAGGCCCGCGAGCTCGGCCGCGAACTTCTCGGGATCGGCCGCAGGAAGGTCGATCTTGTTGAGGACCGGGATGATGTGCAGGTCGTTCTCGAGGGCGAGGTAGAGGTTCGCGAGCGTCTGCGCCTCGATCCCCTGCGCGGCGTCGACGAGCAGGATCGCACCCTCGCACGCCGCGAGGGAACGCGACACCTCGTAGGTGAAGTCCACGTGACCCGGCGTGTCGATCATGTTCAGCGCGAACGTCCCGTCGGCGGTAGCCCACGGCATCCGCACCGCCTGCGACTTGATGGTGATGCCGCGCTCGCGCTCGATGTCCATGCGGTCGAGGTACTGCGCGCGCATGTCGCGGTCCGAGACCACGCCGGTGATCTGCAGCATGCGGTCGGCCAGCGTGGACTTGCCGTGGTCGATGTGGGCGATGATGCAGAAGTTGCGGATCAGCTCAGGAGGGGTCGCGGACGGCTCGAGAGACTTCAGGGCGCGCGGTGACATGTCCAGACGATTGTACGGGTGCCCGATCCGCCGAGCCTCCGCGAAGCGACCACTATTCTGGGCGCATGCCGGTCCAGGTCGTCCTCGTCCACGGCATCCGGACATCCGCCACGATGTGGCGCTCGCAGGTCGCCTACCTGCGGGAGCGCGGGAATCCGGTCGTCGCCGTCGACCTGCCGGGCCACGGCTCGCGCATGGCCGAGGAGTACTCGCTCGACGGGGCCTTCGCGACCATCGACGAGGCGGTGACGGATGCTGCGACCCGCGGTCCGGTGCTGCTGGTGGGGCATTCGATGGGCGGGCTCGTCTCCATCGAGTACGTGGGGCGGGAGGACCGCCCCCCGGTGGCCGGCTTCATCGCCGCCTCGTGCACCGCGATCCCGCGGGGCGTGGGGCTCGCGACGTACCGGCTGCTCGCGCGCGGGTTCGACGCGCTCCCCGACCGCGGACTGTGGCTCACGCGACAGATGCTGTACCGCACGCTGCCGCCCGAGACCGTCGAGGACTTCGGCGCCGGCGGCTACGCGTTCGACACCCAGGACCTCGCGCTGCGCAGTCTCTCCGTTCTCGACCTCCTCACTGCTCTCCACCGGATCGACGTGCCGCTGTGGTTCGTCAACGGGCAGTACGACCAGCTCCGGGTGAACGAGAAGCTGTTCATGCGGGTGGCGCAGCACGCCGAGCTGATCGTCATCCCGCGCACCAGTCACCTCGTGAGCGCGATGCGTCCGCGCGTCTTCAACGCCCTCCTGAACCTCGCGATCACGACGCTCGACCAGACCTGATAGAATCCTTGTTTGGCTTGCGTGTGGGTTCGTCCCTCACGACCGCCGCGAGGCGCCCTCTCTCGCCGACCGGCACATCAATCCGATTCCCTTCGAACGAAAGAAACGTCGACACGTGGCGAATATCAAGTCGCAGATCAAGCGCAACAAGACCAACGAGAAGGCGCGCGAGCGCAACAAGGCCGTCAAGAGCGAGCTGAAGACGCTCGTGCGCAGCACGCGCGCGGCCGTCGCGGCGGGCGACAAGACCGCCGCCGAGAAGGCGCTCGGCAAGGCCACCAAGAAGCTCGACAAGGCCGTCAGCAAGGGCGTCATCCACAAGAACCAGGCGGCGAACCGCAAGTCGGCGATCGCCAAGCAGGTCGCGTCGCTCTGAGCTCCGCACACTCCGACCGTATGGTCCGGGCCCGTCCCGCGAGGGGCGGGCCTTCTGCTTCGGTCAGGAGCCGTAGGGCGCCCGGGTCGCGATCACCGTGATCATGCGCTCGAGGGCGAACACCGCATCGCGGGAACCGCCCTTGACCTCGGCATCGGCGCGGGCTGTCGCCTGGATCGCACGGCCGAGCGTCTCTTCGTTCCAGCCCACGAGGTCGCGCCGCGCACGGTCGACCTGCCAGTCCTTCATTCCCAGCCGAGCGGCGAGGGCCGCGGCGGGCTCGCGGTTGCCCGCGACACGCGCCATCGTGCGCAGCTTCATCGCGAACGCGGCGACGAGCGGCACCGGATCCGCGCCCGACGCGAGCGCGTGCCGCAAGGCGATCAGCGCCTCGCCGTATCGCCCCGCGATCGCCGTATCGGCGACGGCGAACGCGGACGTCTCGACGCGGCCGCCGTAGTAGCGCTGGACGATCTCGTCCGTGACATCGCCGGGAACGTCCGCGATGAGCTGCTGACATGCCGCTGCGAGCTCGGTCAGGTCGTCGGCGAACGCCGACACCAGGGCTCGCAGGGCGGCCGGCGCGATGCGCTTGCTCGCCGCCTGGAACTCGCCGGCGGCGAAGTCGTGGCGATCGGAGTCGCGCTTGACCGCCGGGCAGGCGATCTCGACGCCCGACCCCTCGCCGGCGCGGATCGCGTCGAGCAGCTTCTTGCCGCGCACGCTCGCCCCGGTGTGCCGCAGCACCACGGTCGCGCCGTCCTGGGGCGCGGCCAGGTACGAGATCGCCTCGGCGAGGAAGGTGTCGGAGCACTTCTCGACACCGCTCACGCGGACCAGGCGCGGCTCACCGAACAGCGAGGGCGACGTGACCGCGAGGAGCGTGCCGGCGGTGTAGTCGTCGGCGCGGATGTCGCTCACCTCGAGCGACGGGTCCTCGGCGCGCAGGTAGTCGCGCACTCCGGCGATCGCACGTTCGGCGCACACCTCTTCGGGTCCCGAGACGAGCACGATCGGCGCGGGCTGCGGGGCTCGCCACGAGAGCTGCGGAATGGCGCTGCGCGCCGTCTTCGCGGGAGTGCGGCGCGCGGATGATGCCATTCCCCCAGCCTACCGACGACCTCCGACTCATCCCCCGCGCTCGCGCCAGACGCTGAGCCCCGCGGCGGACTCCCACACCGCGACGAGGCCATGGCGGTCGGTCCGGGCGATGCGCGCGCCGACGTCGCGGAGCACGGCGAGGATCGTGTCGCGCGGGTGGCCGTAGTCGTTCCCTGCCCCCACCGTGATGAGTGCGACCGACGGCTGCACCGCCGCGTAGAGCGCGGCATCCTGATCCGCGCTGCCGTGATGCGCAACCTTCACGATGGCGTACGGCGGTGCGAGATCACCGGATGACTCGAGGGCGCGCTGCGGCGAGGCCGACAGGTCGCCGAGCAGCAGGGTCGGCGGGATCCCGCCGCCACGGATGTCGAGCACGACGCTCGCGTCGTTGCCGGGCGGGAACGCGCGACTCTCGGCGATGGGCCACAGCACGCGCCATCGCGCGTCGCCCAGTGCACCGTTCATGCCTGCCGCCGCCTGGACGCTGCGCGCCCCCGCCGCCACGAGTGCCTCGATCGCCTGCTGTCCGTCCTCGTCCGGCGGCCCGTGGATCACCGTCCCCACGCGGCCGGCGACCGCGCTGAGCCCTCCGGAATGGTCGAGATCGAAGTGCGTCACCACGAGCAGATCGACCCGGTCGATCCCGGCACGCGCGAGGCACGTGCTGAGCGCGGCCGGATCGGGCCCCGTGTCGACGAGTCCGACGACGCCCGCAGACCGAAGCAGCACGGCGTCACCCTGACCGATGTCACACGCGAGAACGCTCCAGGCGGCGGGCAGCGTCCACCGTCCGGCAACGGTGCCGAGCGCACCGCCGCCGGCCACGACGCCGAGCACCACCGCCACCAGCGCGGCCGAGGCGCCCCGAAGCAGCCGGCGCCGCTTCCCGGCGCCTCGGCGCACCGCGATCACCACCGCGACCGCCGCCCCGACGACACCCAGGCTGATGGCGCCCGGCCAACCCTCGAGCCATGGCACCGCGTCGGCGGGCAGCGCCGCGACTGTGGTCGCCGTGGCGGCGATCCAGGATGCCGGCACCCACGCCAGCGCCGCCAGCCCCGACTGCAGGAGGGGCAACGGCGCGGCCAGGCACGCCGCGAGACCCGCGACCGTCGCGACCGGTGCCGCAGGGCCGGCCAGCAGATTCGCGGCGACGCCGTACAGCGGCACGTGCGGATCGATGAGAACCATCAGCGGCCCGCACGCGAGCTGCGCGGCGAGCGGGATCGACAGCGCCAGAGCGAGAACGCGGGGCAGCGCTCGGCCGAGCCCCTCCGCCAGGGGTCGCGCGAGCAGGAGCAGCGACGCGGTGGCGACGACCGACAGAGCGAAGCCGAGCGAGGCCGCGAGCCACGGATCGAGCACCAGCAGCACCGTGACGGCGAGCGTCAGCACGGCCAGACCGGCTCCGGCGCGGCCGAGCATGACCGCGAGCATCGCGATCGAAGCCATCGCTGCGGCACGCACGACGCTCGGCTCCGGAGTCACGAGGAGCACGAACCCGCCGAGCGCTGCCAGCCCGACGGTGACCCGCGCTCGACGCGATCCGCCGAGCGCCGCCGTCGCACCGAAGGCGATGCCGACCACGAGCGCGCAGTTCGCCCCCGACACCGCCGTCAGGTGCGACAGCGACGACTGCTTCATCGCTGCGTCGAGGTCGGCCGAGACGGCGCTGGTGTCGCCGACCGCCAGACCGGGCACGAGCCCTGCGCCCTCGCCTGGCAGGCCGGCGACAGCGGCCACGAGCCCTCGCCGGAGGTCGGCGGTGACGGCGAGGGCCTGCGTCGGGGAACCGGTCACCTCGACGCCGCGCGATGCCCACACGACGATCGCGGCGCGTTCGCCCGGACGCGCGTCGGCGGCAGTGCCTCGCGCGACCACCTCGGCGCCGACGTCGAGCATTCCCGCGCCGTCGACGTCGGCCGGGTCGACCCGCACGACGACGTCGACGCCCACCTCGCGCGACCGAGGACCCGCGGCGATCCGAGTGGCGCGCGCGTCGAACGCGAGCGAGCCGTCGGCGCGACGCTCGAGCTTGCCGATCACTGTGGCCCGCACGTCGACGGCGCGGCCCCCTTCGACGGCGAAGTCCGCCGCGGCCGTCCGCGCTGGTTGAGCCATCGCGACGTGGGATGCCGCCGCCGCGGCGCCGGCCAGTGCGAGCGCGACCACGACGAGCACCGCACCGGCGCGCGGCCGGAGCCGTGGCGACACGGGGTGCAGCTCTCCCCGTCGCGCGAGGGACGGCGGGACGCGCCGTCCTGCGGCGTGCGCGACGGCCGCCGCAGCGGCCAGGACGCCCGCCCACAGGCACAGAGCCATCGCGGGTGCCGCGGCCGGCACGAGGATCGCGAGGGCGCTCATGGCCCACGCGGCGCCCGCCACCGGCACCAGCCGCAGGCTCGCGGATCGCCTCACCATCAGACCGTGACGAGGTCGCGCAGCGACTCGAGCATCTTGTCGCCGATACCCGGCACGGCGAGGAGGTCCTCGACGGTGGTGAAGCCGCCGTTGTCGTCGCGCCATGCAATGATGCGCTCCGCCATGGCCGGTCCGATCCGCGGCAACGTCTCGAGCAGCGCGGCATCGGCGGTATTGAGGTCGACGAGACCGCCGCCGTGCGGCGAGCCGGGCGCGGGCGATCCGGATGACGGCGGGGCCGCCTCGCCGGCGCGCGGCACGTGCAGCTGCTCGCCGTCCTCGACCGTGCGCGCCAGGTTCACCGCGGCGGGATCCGCATCGTCGGCGAAACCGCCGGCGGCCGCGATCGCGTCGACCACGCGCGCGCCGGCGGGCAGCACGTACAGCCCCGGCACCGCTACGGCCCCGGCCACGTGGACGTAGAGCTCGACCGCGTCCGGCGTCGGCGTCGCAGCCGGGGCATCGACCACCACCTCGTCGACCGGCGCGACCGCGCCGCGGAGGATCCCGATCGCCACCGTCACAGCCAGCGCGGCGATGACCAGCACGACGACGGCGCCGACGCCGAGTCGACGGCGCACGGAGGGATCGCCCGCCTCCCCTGTCACCGTCACGCGGCAACGCTAGACGCGGGAACGCGACTCGAGCGCCTGTCGCCGGAGGAATGTGGACGGCCGCCCCGCAGCGGAAGCTGGGGAGGAGCCGCGCCGGCTCAGTGCGTGCTGAAGCTCACGACCTTCGGGGGCCGCACCACGGCACGCGTGATCTCGCGACCTGCCAGCGAGCGGCCAACCCGCTCGTCCGCGCGCGCGAGCGCCTCCAGCTGCGCGGCGTCGATCCGCGCCGGCACCTCGAGGGTCGCCCGGACCTTGCCGTCGATCTGCACGACGGCGGTGACGCTCTCCTCCACCAGAAGAGTCGGGTCGGCACTGCGCCACGGCACGAGGCCGACGAATCCGTCGTAGCCGAGGATCTCCCACATCTCCTCGGCGGTGTGCGGGGCGAAGAGGTCGAGGACCATCGCGGTGACCTCGGCGGCCTCGCGCACGGCGGGGTCGCCCGGGCCTGCACCGGTGTCGATCACCTTGCGCGTCGCGTTGACGAGCTCCATGAGCCGGGCCACGACGACGTTGAACTTCGTCTGCTCGACCAGACCCGGGGCATCCGCGAGCAGCCGATGGGTCACCCGGCGCAATGCCGCGTCGCCATCGGCCCAGACGACGTCCGGTTCGCTCGTGACGTCCTTCGCCACCCTCCACGCGCGGGCGAGGAACTTCTGCGCGCCGGTCGTCGAGACGTCCTCCCAGTTGATGTCGTCCTCGACGGGGCCCGCGAAGATCATGGCGACGCGCGACGCGTCGGCGCCGGGGTCGACCATGCTCGAGGCGAACTCGACGAGGTTGCCCTTCGACTTCGACATCTTCGAGCCGCCCAGCAGCACCATGCCCTGGTTGATGAGGCTCGAGAACGGCTCGGTGAAGTCGATCAGCCCGACGTCGAACAGCACCTTCGTGATGAAGCGTGCGTACAGCAGGTGAAGGATCGCGTGCTCGACACCGCCGATGTAGGAGTCCACCGGCGCCCAGCGATCCGCCTCCCGCGACGGGAACGCCTGGGTCGGGTCATTCGGCGAGAGGAAGCGCAGGAAGTACCACGAGCTGTCGACGAACGTGTCCATCGTGTCGGGATCGCGCAGCGCCGGCTCCCCCGTCTCGGGGTCGGTGGTCTGCATCCACTCCTTCGCGCCGCCCAGCGGAGAAGTGCCCTTCGGCGCGAGGTCCAGGCCCCTCGCGTCTGGCAGGCGCAGCGGGAGCTGGTCTTCCGGCACGGGAACGATGCGCCCGTCCTGCGTGTGGATCATCGGGATCGGAGTGCCCCAGAAGCGCTGGCGCGAGATCAGCCAGTCGCGCAGCCGGTACGACTTCGCGGCGCGGCCGGTGCCCGCCGCCTCCAGCTCCTCGATGATGCGCGCGATCGCGTTGCGCTTGGACAGCCCGTCGAGCGTGCCCGAGTTGATCATGCGCCCGTCGCCGGTGAGCGCGATCCCGGTGGATGCGGGGTCGATGTCGGCCAGCGTCTCGAGGGGGCCGGGATCGATCGGCACGCCGTCGTCGTCGACCTCGATCACGGGGATGGCGCCGGTGATGGGCGCGGTCGTGTCGACGACGGTCCTGATCGGAAGGTCGAAGGCGCGCGCGAAGTCGAGGTCGCGCTGGTCGTGCGCGGGCACTGCCATGACCGCGCCGTGGCCGTAGTCGGCCAGCACGTAGTCCGCCGCCCAGATCGGCAGGCGCTCGCCGTTGACCGGGTTGATCGCGTACCGGTCGAGGAAGACGCCGGTCTTGGGCCGGTCCGTGCTCTGCCGCTCGATGTCGGTCTCGCGCTGCACGCGCTCGAGGTAGTCCTGGAAGCGCATCCGGACGTCCGGTGACGACCCGGCGGCGAGCTCTGCGGCGAGGTCGCTGTCGGGCGCCACGACCATGAAGGTCGCCCCGTGAAGCGTGTCGGGCCGCGTCGAGAACACCGTCACCTTCTCGTCGCGCCCCTCGATCTCGAAGTCGATGTCGGCGCCGACCGAGCGGCCGATCCAGTTCCGCTGCATGCGGATGACCTTCTGCGGCCAGAAGCCCTCGAGCTGGTTCAGGTCGTCGAGCAGCCGGTCGGCGTACTCGGTGATCTTGAAGTACCACTGCGTGAGCTTCTTCTTCACGACCTCCGCGCCGCAGCGCTCGCAGTGACCGTCGACGACCTGCTCGTTCGCGAGGACGGTCTGGTCGTTGGGGCACCAGTTGACCGGGCTCTCCTTGCGGTACGCCAGGCCGCGCTCGTAGAGGAGCTGGAACAGCCACTGGTTCCAGCGGTAGTACTCGGGGTCGCTCGTGTGCAGGATCCGCGACCAGTCGTAGGACGACCCGTACTGGCGGAAGCTCTTCTTGTGGAGCTCGATGTTCGCGTAGGTCCACTCGCGCGGGTCGGCGCCGCGCTGGATGGCCGCGTTCTCGGCGGGCAGCCCGAAGGAGTCCCACCCGATCGGGTTCAGGACGTTGTAGCCGCGGTGGCGCCAGAACCGCGCGACGACGTCGACGTACGCGTAGTTCTCGGCGTGGCCCATGTGCAGATCGCCCGACGGGTACGGGAACATCCCGAGCACGTACTTGCGCGGCCGGGTGTCGTCGTCGCCCCCGGCACGGAACGGGTCGGCCTCGGCCCAGCGCGCCTGCCACTTCTCCTGGATCGCGTAGGCGTCGTAGCCCTCGGCGGGCGCGGTGGTGTCGGAGGACATGGTCTGACTCACGTGGGAAGAACCAATCATGGGATGCCGGGAGGCGCGCGAAGCGCAACCTCCAGGTTAGCGGACCGGGGCGTCACCAACCCGGCGGCAGCGCGGCGCCGAGGGCGGCCAGCGGTCCGCGCGCCTTGACGCCCACTTCGGCGACCTCGGCGGCGGCATCCGATCGCCAGGTGATGCCTCCGCCGGCGCCGACGTACGCGCCGTCGGGGTTCGTGACGATCGAGCGGATCACCATCGCGAGGTCGAGTGCGCCATCGTCGCCGACCCAGCCGAAGCAGCCCGAGAACACGCCTCGCGGGGCGCGTTCGAGCGTGTGGAGGATCGTCATGGCCGACAGCTTCGGAGCGCCCGTCATCGACCCGGCGGGGAACGCCGCTCCGAGCAGGTCGTCGAGGGGCGTGCCGGGCAGCAGGTCGCCCGAGACGGTGCTCACGAGCTGGTGCACCGCGGGGTACGACTCGACCTCGAGCAGCGCATCCACTCCGACCGAGCCGGGAACGCACACGCGCGACAGATCGTTGCGCATCAGGTCGACGATCATGACGTTCTCGGCGCGCTCCTTCTCGCTGGAGCGCAGCTCGGCGGCCAGCGCGGCATCCGTCGCCGCATCGACGCCGCGCGGCCGCGTCCCCTTGATCGGCCTGGTGCACACGACCTGATCGGCGACCTCGAGGAACCGCTCGGGGCTCGCGCTGATCAACGCGGCCGCGCCCGACCGGACGAAACCGCCGTGATGGGCGGGGGTGGCGTTCCGCAGCCGGTGATACGCCTCGAGGGGCTCGACGGCCCCGTCGACCTCGAAGCGCGTCGTGAGGCACAGCTGGTATGCGTCGCCCTCGCGGATCGCGTCCCGGCACCGCTCGATGAGCGCCGCGTACGCCTCCGGCGAGTGGCGCGCCCGCGCGCGTCGTGCGGCCGGTGCCGCAGGGGGGACGGATGCCGCAGCATCCGCCGCCGACACCTCGGCCGCGAGGCGCTCGGCGTCGCCGCCCGGCGCCAGCGCCCAGACCCGCTGCCTCGCGTGGTCGAACGCGACGAGCCGGCCCACGCGCAGCCACAGCTCGCGCGGAACGTCGTCGGTGTCGCGCTCGGACGGCGCTCCCGCCCGCGCGGCGGCGTCGTCGTAGCCGATCCATCCGACCCAGCCGCCCCGGAAGCGGCCCCCCTCATCGTCCACCGCGGCGCCGGCGCACACCGTCGCGCGCACGCGCGCCGGATCGTCGGGCACTCCCGCGCCGACCCAGCTCCAGCCGTCGTTCGCGCGGGGCCCCGCATCCAGCCAGAACGAATGGTCCTCGTCCGCGAACGACGACGCGAAGACGGATGCCGGATCCGTCCACCGCGGGATCTCCACGGCGATGAACGGCTCCGACATGTTCTCAGGCTAGACGGCGCACCGCCCTCTAGGCTCGTGGCGTGAACGAGTTCCTGACGTGGCTGCTCGACGCCGTCCAGAGCGTCGACCCGGTCATCAGGACCCTTCTCGCCGGGCTCGCCATCCTGCTCGAGACGAGCGTGCTCGTCGGGCTCGTCGTCCCGGGCGACACCGTGGTGATCGTCGCGGGCACCGCCGTCTCGTCGCCGTTGGAGGGCGTGCTGCTCGGCGTCGTCGTGGTGATCGGCGCCCTCGTGGGCGAGAGCATCGGGTTCTGGCTCGGCCACCTCATCGGCCCGCGCATCCAGCACTCACGGCTCGGACGCCGCATCGGCGAGGAGAACTGGCAGCGCTCGGAGCGGTATCTGCGGCGCCGCGGGGGCCCTGCGATCTTCATCTCCCGCTTCCTCCCCGTGCTGCACTCGCTGGTGCCGCTCACGGTGGGCATGAGCGGCTACCCGTACCGCCGCTTCCTGGCGTGGACGATCCCGGCGTGCATCGTGTGGTCGACGCTGTACATCACCGTGGCGGCCGTCGCCGCGGGCACCTACCGCGAGCTCGCCGACCAGCTGCACTACGCCGGCTACGTCTTCGTGGGCGTGATCGTGCTCTTCCTCGTCCTCGTGTTCGTCGGCAAGAAGATCATCGAGCGCGTGGAGCGCAAGCACCTCGACCACGAGCGCCCCGGCGAGGCTCCGGTGGTCGACGTGGAAGACTGAGAAGGATGCCCGAAACACCCCTCCCCTCCGCGCGCGCCAAGGTCCTCTGGCTCGCACGTCTGGAGTACCGGTTCCACTCCTGGCGCGAACGCCGCGCCCGTCGGCGCGGTCAGAAGCCGACGGTGACGCCGTTCCCCGGGTACGCGGGGCCGGACTGGGTACGCGTGCTCGGACGCGTCATGATCGTGCCGCCGGTCAAGCGCACAGAGACGGGCGAATACGCCAGTGTGCGCGGCTGGCGCAGCTTCGTCGCGGTGCCGATCGGGTACGCGCAGGTGACGGTGACGATCGCCGGCATCGAGCACGAGGTGGTCGCGGACCGCGGTGGTGTCATCGACACGCGCCTGCCGGCTCGGCTGGAGCCCGGCTGGCAGACCTTCACGATGTCGGTCGAGGGCGGGGAACCCATCGAGACACGAGCGTTCGTGGTCGGCCCCGACGTCGAGTTCGGCATCGTGTCCGACGTCGACGACACCGTGATGGTGACCTCGCTCCCGCGTCCGCTGCTGGCGGCGTGGAACTCCTTCGTGGTCGACGAGCACGCGCGCCAGCCGGTGCCCGGCATGGCGGTGCTGCTGGAGCGCGTGGTGCGGGATCACCCCGGCGCACCGCTGATCTACCTGTCGACAGGGGCGTGGAACATCGCGCCGACCCTCATGCGATTCCTGCGACGGCACGTGTTCCCGCCGGGAGCGCTGCTCCTCACCGACTGGGGACCCACGCACGACCGCTGGTTCCGCAGCGGCAAGACGCACAAGCTGTCGAACCTCCGCCGGCTCGCGCAGGAGTTCCCGCACGTGCGGTGGCTGCTCATCGGCGACGACGGCCAGCACGATGACGAGATCTACACCAGGTTCACCGACGAGCATCCGCAGAACGTCGTGGCCGTCGCGATCCGGCGCCTGTCCCCCACCGAGGCGGTGCTCGCCGGCGGCCGGACGGCGGTCAACGACCATGCCGCCGCTGCCGTGCCGTGGGTGAGCGACATCGACGGCGCCGGCCTGCTCGAGCGGCTCGAGGACGTGGGGGTCCTGTCGGCCGGCTGATCGCAGCCGACGTCGGCGCCCACGCGTAGGCTGGCCGCATGTGCGGACGATTCGTCGTGGCCAGTGCCGGATCCGACCTCGTGGGCGTGCTCCGCGTCGACGTCGAGGGCGACGACCTGCCCGAGCCCTCGTACAACGTCGCGCCGACCGATCGAGCGGCGATCGTGATCGACTCTGCCAAGACGGAGCCTCCCACGCGGCGCCTCGAGGCGGCACGATGGGGTCTGATCCCGGGGTGGGCCAAGGATCCCAAGATCGGTGCGCGCGCCTTCAACGCGCGCGCCGAGGAGCTCGAGGACAAGCCGATGTTCCGCACGGCGCTCGAGAAGCGGCGGGCCGTGGTGCCGACATCCGGGTACTACGAATGGAAGACGGAGGGCGGCGTCAAGGTTCCGCACTACATCCACCCGGCCGACGGCGAGCCGCTGTTCCTCGCGGGCCTCTACGAGTGGTGGCGTGACAAGACCAAGGGCGACGACGATCCCGAGCGGTGGCTGCTGAGCTTCACGATCCTCACGCGCGACGCGATCGGCAACCTCGGCTCGATCCACGACCGTATGCCGCTCTTCCTCGACGCGGATCACGCCGATGCGTGGCTCGACCCCACGACCGACAACGTCAGGGACGTCCTCGACGCCGCGATCGACGCGGCGCCGGCGCTCGCCGACACGCTCGAGAACCATGTCGTGTCGAAGGCGGTCGGCAATGTGCGCAACAACTCCCCCGAGCTCATCGAGCCTGCCGAGGACTGATCGTCGCGCGTATCCTCGTACGGTGACGCTCACCGCCGCCCCCGTCGTGCTCTCACGGGACGAGTGGCGCGCGCGCGAATCGGCCCACGCCGACCGGGCCGACGCGCTCACACGCGCACACCGGGAGCGGGCTTCCCGGCGCGAGGCGCATCCGGTCGAGGACTTCCTCTTCACGTACTACTCGTACAAGCCGGCCGTCCTCAGGCGCTGGCACCCGGGCGAGAGCATCGAGTTGACGGATGCCGCGACCGCTCCTCGCGCGCAGTGGCGGTGGTACCGCTCCGGCGCGACAGCGGGGTCGATCGTCGTCGACGGCGACGCGTTCCGCGCGGAGCGCGGGGCGCTCCTGGCGAACATCGCGACGATCCTGCGCGCGACCCACGGACGGGCACCGGGATTCGGATGCTTCGGCCTGCACGAGTGGGCGATGGTGTACCGCCGGCGCGAGCACCGGCATCCGGTCCCGCTCCGGCTCGGACAGGCCGGCACCGACGCCGTGGTCGAAGCGCACGAGCTGCGGTGCACCCACTACGACGCGTTCCGCTTCTTCACGCCCGAGGCAGCGCCGCGCAACCGCGTCGCACCGACTCGCGACGATCAGCACCTGCGCGAGCAGCCGGGCTGCCTCCACGCAGGCATGGACCTGTACAAGTGGGCAGTCAAGCTCGGTCCGCTCGTCCCGGGCGAGGTTCTCCTCGAGACGTTCGAACTTGCCCGCGACGTGCGCGAGCTCGATATGCGCGCGTCGCCGTACGATCTCTCGGCATGGGGGTATGCGCCGGTGCGGATCGAGGAGCCGGACGGCAAGGCCGAGTACGTGCGGGCGCAGCGCGCGTTCACGGCACGCGGCCAACAGCTGCGCGCTCGGCTTCTCGCCACGATCGCCGGCTGACTCAGCCGGCGGGCTCGCACGTCGCGCATGGCACGAGGCCGCGTCCCTCCGCTGCCAGGGCGAGGCGCAGCGCCATGACCCGTTCGGCGGCCTCCTGCAGGCGTTCGGGCGGAAGCGAGCCCGCTGTGGCGGCCGCGGCGATGCCATCCGCGGTGCGCGGCGCCGTCTCGGGGGTGGATCCCACGACCGTGAGCACCATGTCGTTGCCGGCGGCGACGGATGCCACGGCATTCGCCACCGGGTCGGCATACTGCGGGAGTCGTGAGCCCTGCAGCATGCCGAGATCGTCGGTGATCGCCACCCCGTCGAATCCGAGGTCGTCACGCGCGATGCGATGCCACTCGACCGACAGGCTCGCAGGCGCCGCGTCCACGGCGGTATAGGCGAGGTGCCCGAACATGAGCAATGGCGCCCCGGCCTCGATTCCCGCGGCGAAGGGCATCGCGTCGGCCGAGCGCCACTCATCGAGAGACATCGCCGTCGCCGGGATCGACGAATGCGAGTCGCCCGGCGCCGCACCGTGGCCGGGAAAGTGCTTGAGCGTGGACGCAGCGGTGAGCCCCTCGCCGCGGACGGCGGCAGCGACGCGCTCCGCGGCCGAAGCCGGAGTGGTCCCGAGCGCGCGGCGGTAGATGAACGACGACGAGTCGGAGGTCTCGTCCGCGACGACGCCGAAGTTCACCCCGATGCCCGCGCGGCGCACGAGGGCTGCGCGTCCGGCGAACGCGTCTTCGGACGCCTCGGGCGGCGCGTCCTTGAGGGTGCGCGCGGACGGGAACCCGTCCCATGGCAGGCGTGACACATCGCCGCCCTCCTGATCGATCGCGATGAGCGGCGGGCGGGCGGGGTCGATCGTGAGGGCCGCCGTCAGCGCGCGAAGACTCGCCTCGTCGCCCGGGATGTTCGCCCCCATCAGGATGAAGCCGCCGATCCCGGTGGCCTCCATGTACGAGCGCAGGGCCGCGGCATCCGTCGTCGGAATGTGGCCCATGACGATGCTGGCTGCCTGCTCCTGCACCGACATCGCCGACACGGCCTCTCGGGCTGCGACTGCGAGCCCGTCCGCTTCCGCGGGCTGCACCACGATCTCGGGCGCCGGGGCGTCGGAGTCCGTCGCCTGCGCTGCCGGATGCGCCGCGACGCCGATCGCGAAAGCCACGCCGGCCGCGGCGCCGGCGATCCGCAGTGCCGTCCTCACGCCGCCAGCCTACGCGGGCATGATCGCCGCGTCAGTGGCGCGCGACGATCGCCGCGGCATCCGTACCGGCCGGGAGCACGCCGTACTGCGCACCGCGGTCCTCGCCGAGGCGGGCGGCGATGAACGCCTCGGCATCGCGCGCGGGCGCATGACGCAGCATGAGGGATGCCTGGAACGCGAGTGCCAGGCTCTCGCTGAGCCGTCGGGCCTCGGACTGAGCGTCGGCGGCCTCGGCGCCTGCGAGCCTGCGCAGCAGCCCGAGGGTGCGCTCGACGTGAGAGTCCAGCACGGGCGAGGCGCCGCGCGTCGTGAGGAGCTCGTCGGCGAAGGCCTCACCGGACTCGGCGTCGCGGGTCAGCGCACGCAGCACGTCGAGGGCGATGACGTTGCCCGAGCCCTCCCAGATCGCCATCACGGGCTGCTCGCGGTACCGCCGTGCGAGGGGGAACGCCTCGGTGTAGCCGTTGCCGCCGAGGCACTCCATCGCCTCGTACGCGTGGTGAGGGCCGCGCTTGCACACCCAGTACTTCGACACTGGGGTCGCGAGCCGCCGCAGTGCCACATCGCGGTCGGAAGGGTCGGCCTCGAACAGCTGCGCGAGCCGGAGTCCCGCGAGCATCGCCGCTTCGTACTCCAGCGCGAGATCGGCGAGCACAGCGGTCATCGCCGGCTGATCGACGAGGAGCGCGCCGAACGCCTGACGGCCGCGCGCGTGCCACAGCGCCTCCGCGAGCGACTGCCGCATGCCCGCGGCGGTGCCCAGGACGCAGTCGAGGCGGGTGCGCTGCACCATCTCGATGATCGTCCGCACCCCGCGTCCGGGCTCGCCGAGCACGAAGCCGACGGTGCCGTCGAACTCGACCTCTGCCGACGCGTTCGACCGGTTGCCGAGCTTGTCCTTCAGCCGCTGGATGCGGAACACGTTGCGCACGCCGTGCGGCAGCACGCGAGGCACGAACAGGCACGACAGTCCCTCGTCGGTTGATCCGCGGCGGGTGTGGGCGAGCACGAGGAACGCGTCCGACATCGGGGCCGAGCAGAACCACTTGTGTCCGGTGATCTGGTATGCGTGGCCACCCATCGACTCGCCGACGGTGGTCCCGGCGCGCACGTCCGATCCGCCCTGCTTCTCGGTCATGGCCATGCCGACCAGCGCGCTGCGCTTCTCATCGCCCGGAAGCAGGCGCGGGTCGTAGTCGCGCGAGAACAGGCGGGGCAGCCACTCACCGGCGACCCACGGCGAGCCCTCGATCGACGCCACCGCCGCGTGCGTCATCGAGATCGGGCACGCGTGACCCGGCTCCACCTGGGCGAACAGCATGAACATCGCGGCCCGTGCGGTGTGCGCGCCATCGCGGGGCTCCGCCCACGCCGACGTGTGCGCGCCGCGTGCGATCGCCTCGCCGATGACACGGTGGTACGACGGGTCGTACTCGACCTCATCGAGCCGGAAGCCCCAGCGATCGTGGGCGTGCGCGACCGGTGTGTTCACGTTGGCGAGGTGCGCGTCGCGCTGGAACGACGCGGAGCCCACGAGTCCGCCCGCTTCGCGCAGGCCTTCGTCCGCCCAACCCGCCCCGAAGGAGCCGACCGCCGACCGCAGGACGCCGTTCCCGGAGTATTCGTCGACATCCACGCGCCACGGCGGCTGGTTCTCGACGTAGTGCGTCGCGGCGCCGATGACGCGCTGACCACGTGCGAATGCCGTCATGCGTCTCACCGTAGCGTCAGCCGGCAGGCACGACCGCCACCCGCAACAGCAGGTCGTCCTCAGGGCGGGGGCTGCCCCGACCGTCGGTGTTGTTGGTGAGCACCCACAGCGATCCGTCGCCGACCGCGACGACATCCCTCAACCGGCCCTGTTCGCCGGTGAGCGACGCGACGGGCACCCCCACGAGGGCGCCGTCGCGGGTGTCCACCGCCCACAGCCGCTCGCCGCGCAGCCCGGCGAGGAAGACGGTGCCGCCGAGCGCGGCGATGCCACTCGGGCTCGCCTCATCAGTCGTCCACGCGACGATCGGATCGACGAGCCCTTCGGCGCCGGCGACGCCTTCCACCACCGGCCAGCCGTAGTTCGCACCCGGTTCGATGAGGTTGAGCTCGTCCCACGCGTCCTGCCCGAATTCGCTCGCCCACATCCGGCCGTCCGAGGTCCACGCGATCCCCTGCACGTTGCGGTGCCCCATCGACCAGACCGCGTTGTCCCACGGATTCCCCGGTGCCGGCTCGCCCGTCGGCGTGAGCCGGAGGATCTTGCCGCCGAGCGCGCCCACATCCTGCGCGGCGTCGCGCCGCTGGGCGTCGCCCGTCGTCACGTAGAGGAAGCCGTCGGGGCCGAACGCGAGACGGCCGCCGTCGTGAGTGCTCGCACGCGGGATGCCGTCGATCACGACCTCGGGAGCGCCGAGCTCGAACGATCCGGGTGCGCCGAGCAGCGGCATCCGCACGACGCGGTTGTCGTCCTGAGCGCCGAAGTACGCGTAGAGCAGCGTCTGGCCCCCGCTCGTGTGCAGCGCGAGCCCGTGGAGGCCCGACTCGCCTCCCGCCACGACGCCGTCCACGACGCCGACGTCGCGGAGCGCCCCGTCGGGGCCGAGTTCGCGGATGAGGCCGTCGTCGCGCTGCGAGATGAGCGCCCCTCCCCCCTCGAGCGGCACGATCGACCACGGTGCGGCGAGCCCCGTCGCGAGTGTCGTGACCTGTCCCGCGCGCCACCAGCCGTCCGCGTCGGCGGATGAGGACGGCGCGGCGGATCCCTGCCCGACCGTCGGGTCCGCGGCGGAGGGCACGGGACCGGGCGAGGGCGGACTGCATGCGGATGCCGCGAGCAGCGTCGCCACCAGGCACACCGCCGCGACGACACGGAGCGCGCCGCGCCGCATCATCCGCCCGCGGCCGCGGCCTCGAGAGCCGCGATGTCGATGCGGCGCATGCGCAGCATCGCCTGCACGGACCGGTGTGCGACCTCCTGGTCGGGGTGGCGGATGAGCTCCATGAGCCGATCCGGGATGATCTGCCACGACAGGCCCCAGCGGTCCTTGAGCCACCCGCAGGGCTGCTCCTCGCCGCCGTCGGCTGTCAACGCGTCCCAGTATCTGTCGACTTCCGCCTGGTCGCTGCACGAGACGTACAGCGAGACCGCCTCGGTGAACGGGAACTGCGGGCCCGCGTCCATGCCGAAGAAGTCTCGCCCACCGAGACGGAAGTGCACGTGCATGACCTTTCCGCCCATTCCCGGCACTTCGTCGGGATAGCGCCGCAGCGAGACGATCCGAGAGTCGGGGATGAGCTCCGTGTAGAACGCGACGGCTTGCTCGGCCGCGTCGTCGAACCAGAGGAACGGGGTCACGGCTGTCATGCGTTCACCCTGTCTCACGGCATCCGTCGACGCAATGGGCTGCCGCCGATGCGGCCGGTGGCTCAGACGGCTGGCGGGCGGAAGTAGTCCGAGCCGACCTCGGGCGCCATCGTGAGCGCCAGCCACCCGGGTCGCGTCGCACGAGCCCGCTCCGCGGTCGCCGCGTCGACCTTGTCGCGTTCGAGGAGACGCTGGATGGCCACGTTGCGCTGGGCGAGGATCCGTTCCAGCACCTGCGGGTCTACTTCGCTGATGCTCTGGTCCACGTTGTCGTGCGGGTTCTGCGGCCCGCCCTTGATGACGTTTCCGCGGAGGAACAGCACTGTGGAGACGAGCACGTCGACGAAGATGACGGTGAGCCAGATCCACGACTCCGCCGTGAGCAGCGGGGCCCCGACGGTGAGCGCGATGAGCGCGGTCGAGACCCCCGGAATCACATGCATCAGCGTGTTCGTCCGCTGCGCCGACCGGGCGACGGCGCGCGGACGTCGATGCGCCTGGAACCGGCTCCACGCCACGACGGGTAGGCCGAGGAGGGTGAGGATGCCGACGAACGCGAGGGGAAAGTCGAAGGCGCTGCCGCCGATCGCCCATCGGAGCATCGCCACTGCGCCGATGAGGGGCCCGGCGAGGAGGAACAGGTAGGCGAGCCCTTGCAGGCAGCTGCCGGCAGTGATGCGGGGGCGTTCCGCCGACACAGCCTCTTTCGGAGCGAGCCGCGCGAGAGCGCTCTGGACGTAGGGAGCGTCAGCGAAACCGCGCAGCTCCAAACGCCACCAGTCGACAGCTCCCCATGCGGTCGATCCGTCGACCAAGGGGCTCAAGTCCTTCTCGGGCACGGGATCCATCCTCTGGTGACGCGCATGCGCCTCCACGACACGAGGCGCGTGATCCGCGCGCACCCAAGCTATTGGGTCGGCCGGAGAAAACGAAAACCCCCGGAAGACGGGGGTTCCATTGGTGGACCTGAGGGGACTCGAACCCCTGACCCCCTGCATGCCATGCAGGTGCGCTACCAGCTGCGCCACAGGCCCGGATGCCGTCCCGCGAAGCGCGGGGCAACTCGTCTAGCTTACAACATCTCGCGCGATGCTCCGAACCACGGTCACTCTTCCGCGGCGTGCGCGGGAAGGCTGATCGGCACGACCGGGCAGTCCTTCCAGAGGCGCTCGAGGCCGTAGTACACGCGCTCCTGCTCATGGAAGACGTGGACGACCAGGTCGCCGAAGTCGATCAGCACCCAGCGCGACTCCTCGCGGCCTTCGCGCCGCAGGCGCTTGTGACCGGCTTCGAGCAGCTTGTCCTCGATCTCGTCCGCGATGGCGGCGACGTTGCGCTCGCTGCGACCCGTCACGAGCAGGAAGATGTCGACGAGCGGGAGGGGTCCCGACACGTCGAGGGCGACGAGATCCTCGCCGCCCTTCGCGTCCGCCGCGATCGCGGCGATCTGAAGCATGTCGTGGGACTCCGCGGTCGCGGTCATCAAAGCGCTCCTGTCGCGAACGCGAGGATCAGCACGCCCACGAGCGCGATCGCGAGGACGCCGGCGGTGATCGCGAGCGACATCATGAGCCGACTGCCCTTCTCGGGAGTCGGGGGCTTGATGACCTCGCCGGGCATCTTGACCGTGCTCACCGCGGCGCTCGCGGCGATCGGCGTCGGCGACGAGTGCGACGGCAGCTCGCCGTCGACCAGGGTCGCGTCGATCTCCTTGCCGTCGGCCGTGCCCTTCGCGTGGCCGGTGGAGCCGAGGCCCTCGGGGAGGTTGAACGTCCCCGTCACCAGCACCTCGCCGGTGGCGGTGACGGGACCGACGAGCGGCGACACCTCAGGGGCCTGCGACACAATGAGCGCGTTCGGCACCGAGATGGCCCCGGTGGAGCGCGACAGCAGCTGATCGAAGGAAGCCGGCAGTTCGGGCGCCGCGACAGGAGCGGAGGGTGCCGGGTCGCTGCCGAGCAGGCCTGCGCCGAGCAGCGGGCTGACGACCGCCTTGGGCTGGTCACGCTTCTCCTCCGCGGGTGTGCCGGCGACGCCTGTGCCGAACACGTCTCGGATCGAGGCGTCGTCGGTCTGCTCCGGGGTTCCGGCTGCGGCCGGCTGCGGAACGGGCGTCGCCCCGGCCTCGGTGGGCGCGGGCTGAGGGGCGGCCTCGACGGGGCTAGCCCAGATCGAAGAGTCGGCCGGTTCCCCCGCTTCAGGCGCCTCGCCCTGCGTGCGCGGCAGGCCGAAGAGGCTGTCCACGCCGCTGTCGGTGCTCACAGGGGCGTCCGCGTCCTCGGAGACCGCGAACGGCGAACGCTGCGGCTCGGCGGCCGGCGCCGGGGCTGCCGGCGCGGCGAATGACGGGACGGAGCCGGACGCCGCGGCGTGTGCCGCGACGACCTCGGGGGTGATGACCGGAACGGATGCGGTCCGGATCTTCTCCTGCTGACGCGCCTGGCGACGGGTCAGCGGGGAGACGCCGAGGTCGACGGCGGAGTCCGCCACGGGCGGCGGCGGGATCACGGGCGGCTCCGCAGGGCGCGGGAGCGGCGCCGCGCTCGCCGGCACCGAGGGTGCAGGCTCGTCTGGCGCAGGGGCGGGCGCCGCGTCCTCCGACGGCGGCGTGGCCGTGATGACCGGCGTGGCGCCGGTGTTGCGGATCTCGCGCATCTGCTTGCGCGTGAGGGGTGGCGTTGCCGGGTGCTCGGGTGTACTCATTCCTTGCTCCGGTAGAGGTGATGCTTCGCAATGTATTGGACGACCCCGTCGGGAACGAGGTACCACACCGGGTGTCCTCGTCTCACCCGGTCACGGCAATCCGTGGACGAGATGGCGAGGGCGGGGATCTCGAGCTGGCTGACGTCGTCGCTGGGCAGTCCGTCGGTGTTCAGGACATGCCCGGGGCGTGACACCGCGACGAAGTGGGCGAGGTCCCATAACTCATCATGGTCTCTCCAACTGAGAATTTGCGCTATGGCGTCGGCGCCGGTGATGAAGAACAGCTCCGCATCAGGGCGCAGCGCCTTCAGATCGCGGAGCGTGTCGATGGTGTAGGTCGGTCCTGACCGGTCGATGTCGACGCGGCTCACTGTGAAGCGGGGGTTGGATGCCGTGGCGATCACGGTCATCAGATAGCGGTGCTCGCTCGGCGAGACCTCCTCCTTCTGCCACGGCCGTCCGGTGGGGACGAACACGACTTCGTCGAGCTCGAACCACTGCGCCACCTCACTGGCGGCGACCAGGTGACCGTGATGGATGGGATCGAACGTCCCACCCATGACCCCGATTCGCGGGGCTGCCGTCACCGACATGCAGTCGGCCTAGTGGCCGTGCCCCGCTCGCTGGACGTCGTTCGCGTGCGCCTTGGCGTAGGCGTCGGCCTTGCGCGAGTGGCGGTTGGCGACGTTGCGGTACGACAGCGTCACGAGCGCCAGGCCTGCGAACACCACCATCGCCACGATGCCGTACCCCACGGTCTCGAGTGCGACGTTGCCGTGGTGCTCGGTCTCTTCGGCAGCGAGGGCGATGATCGTGGCGAGTGTCATTCGGGCTCCGTTCGGGTCCGCCTCAAGAGGCGCAGGACTGATCCAGTTTATGCCTCATGCGCGGACTTGTCCGGCACCGCGCGCGAGCCACTTCGAGCTCGTGAGCTCGGCGAGGCCCATCGGACCGCGCGCGTGCAGCTTCTGCGTCGAGATGCCGACCTCGGCGCCGAACCCGAACTCGCCGCCGTCGGTGAAGCGAGTCGACGTGTTGGCCATCACCACCGCCGAGTCCACCTCGGCGAGGAAGCGCGCTTCGCTGGCGGCATCCTGCGTCACGATCGACTCGGTGTGGTGGGTGGAATAGCGGCGGATGTGCGCGAGGGCGTCATCGAGGTCGTCGACCACCCGCATGGCGAGGTCCAGGCTGAGGTACTCGGTCGCCCAGTCGTCATCGGTCGCCGCGGCGACGTCCACCGCGAGCTCCTGCACCGTCGCGTCGCCGTGGACGGTGACGCCCTTCTCCTGCAGCGCCGCGACGACCGGTCCGACGAGCCGCTTGGCGGCGCCGCGGTGGACGAGGACGGTCTCGACGGCGTTGCACACGCTGGGACGCTGCACCTTGGCGTTGACGACGATGTCGCGGGCCCACTCGAGGGGGGCGGTCTCATCGAGCACGATGTGGACGACGCCGGCACCGGTCTCGATGACGGGCACCGAGGACTCCGTCACGACCGTCTCGATGAGCTGGGCGCTGCCGCGCGGAACGAGCACATCCACGATGCCGCGCGCGTGCATCAGCTCGCGCGCGCCCTCGCGGCCGAACTCGTCGACCGTCTGGATCGCCTCGGGGTCGATGCCGCGCGCGGCGAGGGCGTCGCGCATCGCGCCCACGAGGGCGGCGTTGGTGTGCTCGGCGGCGGTTCCGCCGCGGAGCACCACCGCGTTGCCGGACCGCAGCGCGAGGGCCGCGATGTCGACGGTCACGTTCGGACGTGCCTCGTAGATCGAGCCGACCAGGCCGAACGGCACCGCGACCTTGGTCAGCGACACGCCGTTGGCGAGCGTGCGCTCGTCGAGGACGCGCCCCACCGGGTCGGGCAGGGCGGCGATCTCGCGCACCGCGGCCGCCAGCGCCGCGACGCGCGGCTCGTCCAGGCGCAGCCGATCCTGAAGCGCCTCCGACAGGCCGGTCTCGCGTCCGCGCTGCAGGTCCTCCGCGTTCGCCGCGACGATCTCGGGCGCGGCGGCCTCGATGGCGTCGGCGATGGCCAGTAGCGCGTCGCGCTTGGCCTCGTCGCCGAGGAGACCGATCGTGCGCGCCGCCTCCTTGGCGAGCAGCATCCGTTCCCGTGCCGTCGTGGCGGTCATCGTCATCAGCCCAGCCTATCGACGGCGGTGCGCACGGGCCCCGTCGCGGGCGCAGCGGCGGGCTCGGGGTTCGGCTGGAACCACGTGCCGATCTCGGCTCCCGTCAGGGCGTCGCCCACGCGGTCGGCGCTCGTGACGAGGACGCCGATACCGGATGCCGCGGCCAGGCGCGCCGCCGACACCTTGGTCGCTGCTCCCCCGGTGCCGACGCTGTTGACGACGACCGAGCCGAATTCGAACCCGTGCAGGTCGTCGCCGTACCCGACACGCGGGATCGGGAGCGCGCCGGGCTCGTCCGGCGGACGCGTGTAGAGGCACTCGATGTCGCTCAGCAGCACCAGTGCGTCGGCTCCGATCAACTGCGCGACGAGGGCCGCGAGGCGGTCGTTGTCACCGAAGCGGATCTCATGAGTGGCGACCGTGTCGTTCTCGTTGACGATCGGCAGGATGCGAAGCCCCAGCAGCCGCTCCATGGCGCGGCGCGCGTTCGAGCGGTGCGTCGCGTTCTCGAGGTCCCCCGCGGTCAGGAGCACCTGACCCGCGACGATCCGGAATGGTCGCAGCGCCTGCTGGTAGCGGTAGATCAGGACGTTCTGGCCCACCGCCGCGGCCGCCTGCTGCGTCGCGAGGTCGCTCGGGCGCTCGTCGAGCAGGAGGAACGGCATGCCCGTCGCGATCGCACCCGACGACACGAGCACGACCTCGGTCCCGCGTGCGTGGGCCGCCGCCAGGGCGTCGACGAGCGGGCCGATCTTGTGCGCGTTGTCGCCGCTGATCGAGGACGATCCGACCTTGACGACGACGCGACGCGCGTTCGGGATGTCGGCGCGTTCGGCTGCGCTCACTCGCCCTCCTCGTCCTGCGAGACCCTCGCGATCCGCTCGGCCTCGAGCTGTGCGCGGGCCTCGGCCTTGGCATCCATCCGCTCGTGGTACTGCTCGCGGCGCTCATTGCTCGTGCGCCGTCCGCCCTCGTACAGACGCGGGTCGGTGCCGCGCGGCGCGGTCATGAGCTCCGCGGCGGACGAGATCGCGGGCTGCCAGTCGAACACGACGCCGTCGCCCTCGCCGATGACGACGGTCGCGCCCGGCGTCGCGCCGGCGCGGTACAGCTCGGTCTCGACGCCGAGGCGCTCGAGGCGATCGGCGAGGTAGCCGACGGCCTCGTCGTTCTGGAAGTCGGTCTGATGCACCCAGCGCACCGGCTTGTCGCCCAGGATGCGGTAGATGTTCCCGTACGTCCCGCCCTCGACCCGCACCGAGAACTCCTTGTCGGAGCCCTTGGGCCGGATCACGATGCGCTCGGGCGCGGGCGCTGCGGCCAGCTCCGCACGATGCGCAGCGACGATCTCGCCGAGCGCGAACGTCAGCTGGCGGAGACCCTCGTGGCTCACGGTGGAGATCTCGAAGACGCGGTAGCCGCGCGCCTCCAGATCCGGCCGCACGAGGTCGGCGAGATCCTTCGCCTCGGGAACGTCGACCTTGTTGAGTGCGATGACCTGCGGACGCTCCAACAGTGGCGTCTGCCCCTCGGGGACCGGGTAGGCGGCGAGCTCGGCGAGGATCACGTCGAGGTCGCTCAGCGGGTCGCGGCCAGGCTCGAGGGTCGCGCAGTCGAGCACGTGCACGAGCGCCGTGCAGCGCTCGACGTGACGGAGGAACTCGAGGCCGAGTCCCTTGCCTTCGCTCGCACCCTCGATGAGCCCCGGCACATCGGCGATCGTGTAGCGCACGTCCCCGGCCTGGACGACCCCGAGGTTCGGGTGCAGCGTGGTGAAGGGGTAGTCCGCGATCTTCGGACGCGCAGCCGACACGGCCGCGATCAGGCTGGACTTGCCCGCTGACGGGAAGCCCACGAGCGCGACATCCGCGACCGTCTTGAGCTCGAGGACGACATCGCCCTCCCACCCCGGGACGCCGAGCAGCGCGAAGCCGGGCGCCTTGCGCTTGGGATTGGCGAGGGCCGCATTGCCGAGACCACCCTGCCCGCCCGGCGCGACGACGAAGCGCATGCCGGGCTCGATCATGTCGACGAGCGTCTCGCCCGAGGCATCCTTCACCACGGTGCCGACGGGCACCGGGAGCTCGAGCGACTCCCCCGCGGCGCCGGAGCGGTTGTCGCCCATCCCGAAGCCGCCGTTGCCCGCGGAGCGGTGCGGCGAGTGGTGGTACGACAGCAGCGTGGTGACCTGCGGATCGGCGACCAGCACGACGTCGCCGCCGTGCCCGCCGTTGCCGCCGTCAGGGCCTGCGAGGGGCTTGAACTTCTCCCGGCGCACCGAGACGCAGCCGTTGCCGCCCTTCCCCGCGCGCAGGTGCAGCGTCACGCGATCGACGAACGTGACCATGCGTCCCCCTCAGGTGTGGTGTCTCCCCGGTTCGGGGAGGGATAAAGGGAAAGGGCGAGCCGAAGCCCGCCCCCTCCTGGAAGTCTGCGTCCTGCGTGGATTACTCCGCCGCCGCCACGATGTTGACGACCTTGCGGCCGCCCTTCTGACCGAACTGGACCGCACCGGCGGCCAGCGCGAACAGCGTGTCGTCGCCACCGCGGCCGACGTTGGCGCCGGGGTGGAAGTGGGTGCCGCGCTGACGGACGAGGATCTCGCCGGCGTTGACAGCCTGACCGCCGAAGCGCTTCACGCCGAGGCGCTGCGCGTTGGAGTCACGACCGTTGCGGGTGGAGCTTGCGCCCTTCTTGTGTGCCATCTCTGCGTCTCTTCTCTGCCTGCTCGGGCGGACTTACTTGATGCCGGTGACCTTGACGCGCGTGAGGTCCTGACGGTGCCCCTGGCGCTTCTTGTAGCCGGTCTTGTTCTTGAACTTCTGGATCACGATCTTCGGGCCGCGCTCCTCGCCGAGGACCTCGGCCGTGACCGTGACCTTCGCGAGCTTGTCGGCGTCGGTGGTGACGGTGTCGCCGTCCACGAAGAGCACCGCCGGGAGCTCGATCTTGTCGCCGACCTTGGCCGCCTGACGATCGAGGACGACGATCGTGCCGACCTCGACCTTCTCCTGCCGGCCACCGGCGCGCACAACTGCGTAAACCACTTCACACCTGTTTCTTCTGGGAGCGCACGCGCTCGGGATGTCACGAAAGACGTGGCGCGGATTTCTCGACGCACCAAAGGACAACTTTACCAGATGCGCGAACCGACCGCGAAAGCGGACGACCGGTGTCGCGGCATCCTGCGTAGGATCGGCACGTGGCGATCCTGATCGACGACGCGTTGTGGCCCGCCCATGGCCGCCGGTGGGCGCACCTGGTGAGCGATTCCGATCTCGCGGAGCTCCACGAGTTCGCCGCGGCCAACGGCATCCCGCGCCGCGGATTCGACCTCGACCACTACGACGTCCCCGAGGACGCGCACGCGCGCCTCGTCGCCGCGGGCGCGCAGCACGTCAGCGGTCACGAGCTGGTGCGCCGGCTCATCGCGTCGGGCCTTCGCGTGACCGCACGCGAGCGCCGCGGGCGGTGAGGCAACCCGCGGCGCTGCCGCGTCAGTCCTCGGTCGGAGCGTGCGGAACGGGCGTGCCCGTCAGCGCCGCCGTCGTCACGCGTCGGCGCGACCGCCCCTGGCCGGGAGCCTTCGGCTCGGGAAGCGCCTGGAGCACCGAGTCGAGCAGCATGTCCTTCTCGGTCTTGGGTGCCTTGGCGGACGCGTCCTGGCGCTTCTTGCGCTTCTTCGGACGCTCCGCCGCGCGCGCCTCCTCGACGGCGGCGGTCGCCGCGGGGGCGGGCGCCTCGTCGTTGTGATGGATGGTGGATGCCGCGATCTGCGCGAGCGCGGACTTCACGCCCTCGGTGATCACGTGCGTGCCGTTGGAGCCGCCGTTCTGCGCCTGCGGGGCGCCGCCGCGCGAACGGCGACCGGACGACGGCGCCGGAGCAGCGCTGCGGTGCTTGACGACGGGGTCGTGGTGCACGATGAGCCCACGCCCAGCGCACACCTCGCACGGCTCGCTGAAGGTCTCGAGAAGGCCCAGGCCCAGCTTCTTGCGGGTCATCTGCACGAGTCCGAGCGAGGTCACCTCGGCGACCTGGTGCTTGGTCCGGTCGCGGCTCAGGCACTCCACCAGGCGGCGCAGGACGAGGTCGCGGTTGGACTCGAGAACCATGTCGATGAAGTCGACCACGATGATCCCGCCGATGTCGCGCAGGCGCAGCTGGCGCACGATCTCCTCGGCGGCCTCGAGGTTGTTCTTCGTCACCGTCTCCTCGAGGTTGCCGCCCGAGCCCACGAACTTGCCGGTGTTGACGTCGACGACGGTCATCGCCTCGGTGCGGTCGATCACGAGCGAGCCACCGGAGGGCAGCCAGACCTTGCGGTCGAGCGCCTTCTCGATCTGCTCGGTCACGCGGAACTCGTCGAAGGGGTCGTGCTCGCCCTCGAAGCGCTCGACGCGCTCCAGCAGATCGGGAGCCACCGATTCGAGGTACTTCGTGATCGTGTGGTGTGCGTCATCGCCCTGGATGAGCATCTTCGAGAAGTCCTCGTTGAAGACGTCGCGCACGATCTTGACGAGAAGGTCGGGCTCGGAGTGCAGGAGCGCCGGCGCCTGGATCGACTCGATCTGCTTGCTGATGTGCTCCCACTGGTTCGTGAGGCGCTGCACGTCGCGCGTCAGCTGGTCCTCGGTGGCGCCCTCGGCGGCGGTGCGTACGATGACGCCCGACGACTCGGGGAGGACTTCCTTGAGGATCTTCTTGAGGCGCGCACGTTCGGTGTCGGGCAGCTTGCGCGAGATGCCGTTCATGGCGCCGCCCGGCACGTACACGAGGTAACGGCCAGGGAGCGAGATCTGGCTCGTGAGACGGGCGCCCTTGTGCCCGACGGGATCCTTCGTGACCTGCACGAGCACGCGGTCGCCGGTCTTGAGCGCGAGCTCGATGCGGCGCGGCTGGTTGCCGGTCTCGACGGCGTCCCAGTCCACCTCGCCCGAGTAGAGAACGGCGTTGCGGCCGCGCCCGATGTCGACGAAGGCGGCCTCCATGCTCGGCAGCACGTTCTGCACGCGGCCGAGGTACACGTTGCCGATCAGCGAGGCGTCCTGGCTGCGGGCGACGTAGTGCTCGACGAGCACGTTGTCTTCGAGCACCGCGATCTGGATGCGGCCGTTGCGCGATCGCACGATCATGACGCGGTCGACGGCCTCACGCCGTGCGAGGAACTCCGCCTCGGTGACGACGGCTCGACGGCGGCCGGCCTCTCGGCCGTCACGGCGGCGCTGCTTCTTCGCCTCGAGGCGCGTGGAGCCCTTGATGCGCTGCGGCTCGGTGATGAGCTCGACGGCGCGCTGGCGCGGCTGCGCCGGCTCGGAACCGGATGCCTCGTCCTTGGCATCGCCGCCGCGTCGGCGGTTGCGGCGGCGCGAGGTCGACGACGGCGCCGGCTCTGCCTCGGGCTCGCGCTCCGGGCGGTCGGGCAGAGGTGCGATCTCGGGCGCGTAGAAGTGCAGCTGCGTCGACACGGCCGACACGAACACCTCTGGCAGCAGCCCCAGGCTGACGGCGGTCACGGGTCCGGACTCGGTCGCCGGCTCCTCCGCGGGTGCGGCGCTGTCCGCCGCCTCCAGGTCCGCCGCGTCCTCAGCCGGAGCATCCGACGCCGGGCTCTCGACAGCAGCCTCCGCCGGAGCATCCGACGGGACCGGCTCAGCGGTGTCCGTCTCGACATCCGGCGCCGCCGGTGCCGGTGCATCGGACTCGGTCACCTGCGTCGAGGCGATCGTGTCGTCCAGCTCGACCGCCGGTGCCTCGGAGGCGTCGACGCCGTCCTGCTCCCCGGCGGATTCCGTGGGGTCGGCGGGCTCGAAGGCTAGCGGAGCCTCCGGTTCGGTCTGCGGGTCGAATTCTGCATCGTTTCCATCTGCCATCACTGGCGTACTCCCTGCCGGAGCGACACCGCGCGTCGCCCGGCGAAATCTCGTGCGGCGCCGCACCTGCGGTGCCGCGAACTCACTCGGTCTGCAGCGCCATCCAGCTCTCAGCGGATGCCTGCGCTGTCAAGGGCGTTCGTCGCCCTGAAGTCTTCGGTGATGCTCGTCGCGGCGCGGCCGCGCGTCATCGACCCCCATTATCGCACTTCCCCGGCCCGATTGCCCATTCACGGCGCGCCCGCGCGCCCACACGTCCGCGCAAGGCGTCACCGCAGGCTCAGTCAGAGGCATCCGTTCAGCGCTCGGATGCCATAATCCGAGGCATGCCCGAGCAGCAGACCCACACCCGTCCGACGGCACTCGCCGTGTGGCTCGTCATCGCTGGAGTCATCGGATGGTGGGCGGCGTTCTCGCTCACGCTGGAGAAGTTCGAGGCTCTCGCAGATCCGGATGCCATCGCCTCCTGCGACTTCAGCGTGCTCGTCCAGTGCAGCGCGAACCTCGACTCGTGGCAGGGCAGTGTGTTCGGCTTCCCGAACCCGCTCCTCGGTATCGCCGGGTGGATCGTGCCGATCGTGGTCGGCATGGCCATCCTCGCTCGCGCACGATTCGCCCGCTGGTTCTGGTGGGGCTTCTGGGCGGGGATCGCCTTCGCGTTCGGCTTCGTGGTGTGGCTCATCGGGCAGAGCATCTACGCGCCGAATCTCCACACGCTGTGCCCCTGGTGCATGACGACCTGGGCCGTCACGATCCCCACCTTCTACGCGGTGTCGCTCCACGTGGTGCGCGCCGGGCTGATCCCCGCTGGCGCCGGCGTCCGACGAGCGGCGGACAGGCTGATGTCGTGGGTCCCGCTCGCGGCGATCGTGAGCTACGCGATCATCCTTCTGCTGGCGCAGCTGGAGCTGAACGCGATCGTGAACATCTGGCAGACCCTGTTCGGGTGACCCGACCGCTGCGGGTCAGCCGAACCAGATCTCGAGCTCGCGCGCCGCGGATTCCGGGCTGTCGGATCCGTGCACGAGGTTCTGCTGGACCTTCAGACCCCAGTCGCGACCGAAGTCGCCGCGGATCGTGCCGGGCGCAGCGGTGGTCGGATCCGTCGTGCCCGCGAGCGAGCGGAATCCCTCGATCACGCGGTTGCCGGCAAGACGGATCGCGACGGACGGACCGGACATCATGAACTCGAGCAGCGGCTCGTAGAAGGGCTTGCCCTCGTGCTCGGCGTAGTGGCGCTCGAGCGTCGCGCGGTCGGGCTCCGCGAGACGGATGTCGACGAGCGCGTAGCCCTTCGCCTCGATGCGCGCGAGGATCGCGCCCGTCAGTCCGCGGGCGACGCCGTCGGGCTTGACGAGGACGAGGGTCTCTTCGGTGGCCATGCAGATTCTCCGTTCGCCGGTTCAGGCAGGTTCGGGGGGATCGGCCGCGAGCTGCGCGTTGCGACGGTCGATCGCGGCCCCCTTGATGGTCGCATACGCGTACATGCCGCCGAAAATGAGAGCGACGAGCGCGAACGTCGGGACGAGGAATGCACCCAGCGCCACGACGGCCTGCAGCGCCCAGCCGAGCGCGATCCCCCACCGGTAGCGCGTGAAGCGCGTGGTGACGATCATCAGGACCGCCAGGGTCGATCCCGCGACGATCCCCCACCACGGAGCGATCGGCTCGGGCAGCGCCTTGAGTCCGTACACGACGAGGCCGCCGAGGAACGCGACGAGGGACTCGAAGCCGAGCACGATGGTGGCGAGCGACTCCGCCGCACCTCGACGACGACGCACGGGCGACGACGACTCCTCGGTCACGACCGCCACCCGCTCTTCCATTCCTCGTCCGCCGACAGCACGAGTGCCTCACCGGCGAGCACGACCGAACCCGCGATCACGACGGCGCGTCGATCGGATGCCGCAGCCCACGCGCGCGCGGCGTCGGCGGCATCCGCGAGACCTTCATGCACCGTGACCGGCACACCTCGAGCTTCCGCGAGGTCGGCCAGCGCGTCGGCCTCGTTCGCCCGATCGGACTCGGGCGCGGTCGCGAACACGTGCGCGGCGATCGGTGCGAGCGCCGACACGATCCCGTCGGCGTCCTTGTCGGAGAGGATGCCGAGCACGACGCCCCACTCGTCGAAGTCGAACGACTCCCGCAGCGCCGAGACGAGCGCCTGAGCCCCGTGGGGGTTGTGCGCGGCGTCCACGACGACGGTGGGACTCGCGCCCACGAGCTGCAGGCGCCCGGGCGACGTCGCGGCCCCGAGTCCTTCGGCGAGCACGTCGCCCGCGATGGGCTGTGACCCGCCGCCCACCAGGGACTCCACGGCAGCGATCGCGAGGGCGGCGTTGAAGCCCTGGTGCGCCCCGTACAGCGGGAGGTATTCCTCCTCGTAAGTGCCGGCGAGGCCGCGCACCGTGATCTGCTGGCCGCCGACAGCCAGGCGCTGCTCCGCCAGCGCGAAGCCCTCGCCTTCGAACGCGATGGTCGCCCCATGCGCCGCGGCGGCCTCTCGCAGCACCGCCTCGACGGCGGCATCCTGCCGTGCCGACACCACGGCGGCGCCGTCCTTGATGATGCCCGCCTTCACCGACGCGATCTCGGCGACCGTGTCGCCGAGCCGGTCGGCGTGGTCGAGCGCCACAGGCGCGAACACGGCGACATCGCCGTCGGCGGTGTTGGTCGAATCCCACGAGCCGCCCATGCCGACCTCGAGCACGAGCACGTCGATCGGGGCGTCGGCGAACGCCACGAAGGCCAGCACCGTGAGCAGCTCGAAGAAGGTCAGCGGTGCATCGCCCGCGGATTCGAGCTCCGCGTCGACGATGCCGACGAACGGCTCGATCTCGTCCCACGCGTCGGCGACGGCGGCATCGGCGATCGGCTCACCGTCGACCATGATGCGCTCGGTGAACCGCTCGAGGTGGGGGCTCGTGAACAGGCCGGTCCGCAGACCGTGCGCCCGCACGAGACTCTCGATGATGCGGCTCGTCGACGTCTTGCCGTTCGTGCCGGTCACGTGCACGACGCGGTACGTCTTCTGCGGGTCGTCGAGGAGCTCGAGCACACGCCGGGTGCGCTCGACGCGGGGCTGCACCCAGCGCTCCCCCTGCCGCTGCAGCAGCGCCTCGTAGACCGCATCCGCTCGCCGGCGGTCTTTGTCGCTCACGCGGATGCCTCCATCTTCGTGACGGCCACCGTGAACGCGCCGCGGTTGGCGTAGGTGCCCGCGACGAACTCGGCGACGTGGTCGGGCACCGGTTCGGCAGGACGGCTGCCGCGAGGTCCGTAGAGCGCGTGCTCGACGGCCAGGGTCTCGCCGGCCACGTCGGCGGCCTCGAACGCGGATTCGACCGCGACGCGGTCGTCGACGTCGTCGAACGCGAGCTGCAGACGGATGCGGTCGCTGACGTCGAAGGCCGCGGCCTTGCGCGTGTCCTGCACGGCGCGGATGACGTCGCGCGCGAGCCCCTCGGCCTCCAGATCGGGGGTCGTCGTCGTGTCGAGCAGCACGAAGCCGCCGTCGCCGACCAGCGAGATGGCCGTGCCCTCCTCGACTCCCCCGGCCTCGAGCGTCAGGTCGTATTCCCCGTGCTCGAGAGCGATGCCGTCGACGACGACCACGCCGTCGCGCTCCTCCCATACGCCCGCCTTGGCTCCGGCGATGACGTGCTGCACCTGCTTGCCCAGGCGCGGGCCCGCGGCGCGGGCGTTCACCGTGAGGCGCTTGCTGATGCCGTAGCGCTCGGCGAGCCCGTCGCCGAGTTCGACCAGCTCGACCTCCTTGACGTTGAGCTCGTCGCGCAGGATCCCGTCGAACTGCGCGAGGGATGCGGCATCCGTCACCGCGACGGTGAGCTTCGGAAGCGGCAGGCGCACGCGCTTGCCCTCCTTCTTGCGCAGCGCGTTGGCGACGCTCGAGACCTCGCGCACGGCGTCCATCGCGGAGCGGATGTCGGCGGCCTCCGGGAACGCGTCGGCGTCCGGCCAGTCCTCCAGGTGCACGCTGCGCCCGCCGGTGAGCCCCTGCCACACCTTCTCGGCGACCAGCGGGATCAGGGGTGCGGCGACGCGCGTGAGCGTCTCGAGCACCGTGTAGAGCGTGTCGAAGGCCTCGGTGCTCTTCGGGTCGTCGGTCACCCCGACCCAGAACCGGTCGCGCGATCGGCGGATGTACCAGTTCGTGAGCGCCTCGGCGAACTCGCGGAGCTTCGCCGCCGCGAGCGTCGAGTCGAGCCCTTCGAGATCGGTCGCGACGTCGCGCACGAGGTCGCCGGTGAGCGCGAGGATGTAGCGGTCCAACACGTCCGTCGAGTCCGTGCGCCACGACGCCTGGTAGCCCTCGCCGTCCGGGCCCCCGGCTGCGTTCGCGTAGGTCGCGAAGAAGTACCACGCGTTCCACAGCGGCAGCAGGAACTCGCGCACGCCGGCGCGGATGCCCTCCTCGGTCACGACCAGGTTGCCGCCACGGAGCACCGAGCTCGACATCAGGAACCACCGCATCGCGTCGGAGCCGTCGCGATCGAAGACCTCGCTGACGTCGGGGTAGTTCTGCAGCGACTTCGACATCTTCTGCCCGTCGCTTCCGAGCACGATGCCGTGACACGACACCCCGGTGAACGCGGGCCGGTCGAACAGCGCGGTCGACAGCACGTGCATGACGTAGAACCAGCCGCGCGTCTGCCCGATGTACTCGACGATGAAGTCGGCGGGCGAGTGCGCGTCGAACCACTCCTGGTTCTCGAACGGATAGTGTACCTGCGCGTACGGCATGGATCCCGAGTCGAACCACACGTCGAACACGTCCTCGATGCGGCGCATCGTCGACTGCCCGGTCGGGTCGTCGGGGTTCGGACGCGTGAGGTCGTCGATGTAGGGACGGTGCAGGTCCACCTCGCCCTCGGCGTTGCGCGGCAGTCGGCCGAAGTCGCGCTCGAGCTCTTCGAGCGACCCGTACACGTCGATGCGCGGGTGCTCGGGATCATCGCTCTTCCACACCGGGATCGGCGAGCCCCAGTAACGGTTGCGGCTGATCGACCAGTCCCGCGCGCCCTCGAGCCACTTGCCGAACTGGCCGTGCTTGACGTTTTCGGGCACCCACGTGATCTGCTCGTTGTTCGCGAGCAGGCCGTCCTTGATGTCGGTCACCCGCACGAACCAGCTCGACACGGCGCGGTAGATGAGCGGGTTGCGGCAGCGCCAGCAGTGCGGGTACGAGTGCTCGTAGCTCGCCTCGCGCAGCAGACGCCCGTCCTGGCGCAGCTTGCGGATCAGCGGCCGGTTCGCGTCCATCCACAGCTCGCCGGCGACGTCGGTCACCTGGGGCAGGAACCGCCCGCCGTCGTCGAGGCTCATGATGAGCGGGATGCCCGCGGCCTCGGTCACGCGCTGGTCGTCCTCACCGAACGCCGGGGCCTGGTGGACGATGCCGGTGCCGTCGGCGGTGGTGACGTAGTCGTCGGTGAGGATGCGCCAGGCGTTCCCGGTCCCCCAGGCCTCGGCATCCGCGTAGTAGTCGAACAGTCGGTCGTACGAGACGTCCTGCAGCTCGCGACCGACCAGGGTCTGCACGACGGCCTCGCGCGCCGCCTCGGGCGAGTCGTATCCGAGGTCCTTCGCATAGCCCCCGACGAGCTCTTCAGCCAGGAGGTAGCGGTGAGCGTACGCCTCTTCGGGGTCGTCGGCCGAGCCGTCGGGCGCGTGATGCACGTCGGCCGCACCGTTCGGGCCGCCCGGCACCACGACGTAGCGGATGTCGGGGCCCACGGCCAAGGCGAAGTTGGTCGGCAGCGTCCACGGCGTCGTCGTCCACGCGAGCGCCCGCACACCGGTGAGGCCGAGCGACTCTGCCTTCGCGCCGACGAGCGGGAACGTGACCGTCACCGACGGGTCCTGCCGCATCTTGTAGACGTCGTCGTCCATGCGCAGCTCGTGCGCCGACAGCGGCGTCTCGTCGCGCCAGCAGTACGGCAGCACGCGATACCCCTCGTACGCGAGCCCCTTGTCGTGGAGCGTCTTGAACGCCCACAGCACCGACTCCATGTACGAGACGTCGAGCGTCTTGTAGCCGCGCTCGAAGTCGACCCACCGCGCCTGGCGCGTGACGTAGTCCTCCCACTCGCGCGTGTAGGCGAGCACCGACTCGCGCGCCTTGGCGTTGAACGCCGCGACGCCCATCGCTTCGATCTCGCTCTTCTCCGTGATTCCGAGCTGCTTCATCGCCTCGAGCTCGGCAGGCAGCCCGTGGGTGTCCCACCCGAAGACGCGGTCGACCTTCTTTCCGCGCATGGTCTGGAAGCGCGGGAAGAGGTCCTTGGCGTAGCCGGTCAGCAGGTGGCCGTAGTGCGGCAGCCCGTTGGCGAACGGCGGGCCGTCGTAGAACACCCACTCCTCGGCGCCGTCGCGCTGCTCGATCGACGCGCGGAAGGTCTGGTCGGCCACCCAGAACGCGAGCGTCTCCTGCTCGATGTCGGGGAAGCGAGGGCTGGGGACGACGGCGGCGGGCGCCGGGTCGGCGGCCGGCCCGAAGGCGGAGGGGCGGGGGTAGGTCATCATCTCTCGCAGGTGCTCGCTCGGTGCTTCCTGCCGGGACGACCGGTCCGGATGCTCCAGACAGACCGCGGTACCACCCTGCATTGACGGAGGCCTGACCTCAGGCATCCGTCCCCTCTCACTGCGGCTGTGACGGGCCTGCCCCGCTCGGTTCTAGTGGGGACTCCGCGCGAGCGGCGTCCCGTTCTTCCGAGGGCTCCCCGGTGATGGCCGGATCGACGCCTGTCCGTCGATTCTACCGGCCCCGCACAAGAGGGAATGCCGGAGGCGTGCCGGAGGTTTCTGGACTCGTGCCAAGATTGACCTCCGTGACCGCAGCATCCGCACCCGACACCGCCGCCGCACTCGAGGCCGCCCCGACGCGCCGCGTCGCGTGGGCGTCCATGGTCGGCACCTCCCTGGAGTCGTTCGACTTCTACCTGTTCGCGTACTTCTCGGCCTTCTTCGTCGGGCCGCTCTTCTTCGACCCGCTGGGCGAGTTCGGCGCCACGAGCGCGGCGTTCCTCACGATCGCCCTCGCCTTCGTCGTGCGACCGATCGGCGCGCTGCTGTTCGGCTTCATGGGCGACCGCCTCGGACGACGAGCCACCCTGCTGTGGACCGTCGGCATCATGGGCGTCGCGACCGGCCTCATCGGTCTCCTGCCCACATATGCGCAGGCGGGCTGGCTCGGCGCGATCCTGCTGATCGTGCTGCGCATCGTGCAGGGCCTGTCGCTCGGCGGCGAGTGGGGCGGCTCGATCCTCATCGCGACCGAACACTCCGGTCCGGTCAAGCGCGCGTTCTACGCGGCGATCCCGCAGCTCGGCTCTCCGGTCGGGTCGATCCTGTCGGCGACCGTCTTCATCGTCATGACGCTCGTGCTTCCGGCCGAGGCGATCGCCGCCTGGGGCTGGCGCATCCCGTTCCTGCTCGCGATCCCGCTGCTGCTGGTGTCGCTGTACCTGCGGTGGTCGATCTCCGAGACCCCGGTGTTCCAGGGAGTCGTCGCCGAGGGTCGCCGCGACCGCGTCCCCTTCGTGACGATGTTCGCGCGGCGCCCCGGCGCCATGGCGATCGCGATCGGCGCCGCCCTGCTGGGCATCGGGTCGTACTCGCTGATGAACACGTACACGGTCAACTACGGCGTCGAGCAGCTGGGCTTCAGCTTCCAGGACCTCCTCGTCGCGACGACCATCGGCGGCCTCCTGCAGCTCGTGACCATCCCGCTCTTCGGCGCATGGGCGAACCGCATCGGCTCGGCCCGGGTGGTGCTGTGGGGTGCGCTCGGCACGCTCCTCATCACGTTCCCGATGTACTTCCTGCTGCAGTTCGCGACGTTCCCGATCCTCGTCGGGACGATGATCATCGGCGGCATCCTTCCGACGATGGCGTGGGCGGCACTCGGCGGCCTGATGAACGACCTGTTCCCCGACAACTTCCGCTACTCGGCGCTGTCGTTCGCCTACGCGCTGGCCGCCACGATCAGCGGCTTCGTGCCGTACGTCACGCTCAGCCTCGGCGAGGCGACGGGCTACGCCTGGTGGCACCCGGGCGTCATCCTCGCGGTGATGTCGGCGGTCACGCTGGTCGCAGCGTGGCGGGCCGCGCGACGCGCACCCGAGCCCGAGCTCGCCACCGCGCCCGAGACCGCGACCGCGCTCGTCTGAGACGTGGCGGATGCCGCGGCCCGCGGCATCCGTCACGATCTCGGCGGCATCCGGCATCCCGTCTCCTGCGCTCATGCCGCGGCACACCGGTTCACGCGCACTTGCGGCTCGCGGCGGCCGTCCTCCGCTCGCCGGAGGAGGACCGACCCAGGGAGGACGCAGCCGCCGATTGGCGTCCTCCCATGCTCGATTCGCCTCCGCCGAGCGGAGAGCCAGCGAGAGGTGGCTGAGAGGATGGGCTGATGATCCTGCGGACAAGCCGGCTCGAGCTGCGTGAACTCGAGGACGACGACCTCACGGCGCTGCACGCTGTTCTGGGAGATCCCGTGGCGATGCGCGCCTATGAGCACGGATTCTCGCTCGACGAGTCGCGCGACTGGCTGCAGCGACAGCAGCGTCGGTACCAGGTCGACGGGTTCGGGCTGTGGGCAGTCGTGCTGCGTGAGACCGGCGAGGTCATCGGCGACTGCGGCATCACGCGCCAGAAGGTCGAAGACGACGAGGTGATCGAGGTCGGCTATCACCTCAGGCGCACGTTCTGGCACAACGGGTTCGCCGTCGAGTCAGCAGGCGCATCCGTGCGCTGGGCCTTCGAACACCTCGACATCGACGACGCGTATGCGAAGGTCCGCGACACGAACCTCGCGTCGATGAACGTAGCGATCCGGCTCGGCATGACCGTGCGGCGGCGGTTCGTCACGCACTATTCAGGAATCGACATGCCGCACTACGCCTTCGCCGTCTCCCGCGCGGCCTGGGCGAGGCATCCCCGCGGGGAAAGCTGACGATCACGCAACCAAGTGCAGTCCCTGGGCAACGGCGCGCATGATGAGGCCCTGTACGCTCGGCCAGTCGTCCACGATCTGGTCGTAACCGACACGGATCACGTGATATCCGCGAAGCATCAACTCGGCGTCATGCCGGTTGTCCTCGGTGCGCTGCGCGCCGACGTGCGTCCCACCGTCGATCTGCAGCACCAGTCGATCGCCGATGAGGAAGTCGACGCGGTGACCGTGGATCCACGCCTGAGCGAGTATCGGCAGGCGCATCCACTCCAGCCGTGGGACGACCAACGTCTCGAGGCCGGAATCAGCGAAAGGTCGGGCCGCACTCAGAATCTCGCGCGCGCCTGAAGAAAGCGGCATCTTGCCGAGCACCAGCCGGTCCGCGAGCCCCTTTCGGAGCGCCGACTCCCACACCACGAGTGCTCGCTCGTATGGCTGGCAGGCAGCGACGAGCGCCAGGACGTTCTCGACGGGATCGACGAGGACATCGGGTGGACGAGCAACGAGTGGCCGCGCCCGGTGCACGGTCGTGTCTTTCCAATGCGCGATCCGCCCTGCATGCGCTCCGGCCGCGACATGAGTTCCGAGCCCCTGATCCAGCACCCAGAGCCCGAGCCGGCGTGCCCCCGTCACGCAAGACAGCACGACTCCGGCGGTGGCCGCCCACACGAGCATGGGGTCGGCATCCGTCGCCGCCACCCAACGGCGCCGCACCCGAACGAGCACTCCTGAAGTCACTGCTTTTTCGATGAGGTGAGCCTTGACCCCGTCGCGCACGAGGGTTGCGCTCGGAACGACCCCGCCTCGTCGGCGCACAATGTCAGCGACGTCCATCCATCCAGCGTGAAGCACCGGACTCGACCGTCGACCTGTTTCGCGTCGAACTGTGGACCTGGCGCAGCCGGGCCCCGTCGGGGAGGAGGGGATGGACGACTCCGTGGCACCGAGATGCAGGAAGGGCCCACCTTCTCGACCTGTCCCGTTCCGTGTCCTCCGCTGCACGGAGGACGATCGGCCTATGGAGGACGAGCTGCGCCCGGTTCGCCCTCCATTCCCCGATCCTCCTCCGGCGATCGGAGGGCACGACGACGGTGACGGATGCCGCGGGCCGCGGCATCCGCCACGATCCCGGCGGCATCCGAGCCCGGGATAGAATCGATCGGCATCCCACACTCAGGCACGCTCACACGGTGCCGCACATATCGATCGAGGAGACCCGATGGCCGACGCGCTCATTCCCGACAAGCCCGCCCTGGAAGGCCTCGAGTCCAAGTGGGATGACGCGTGGAAGGCGCAGGGGACGTACGCGTTCGACCGCGCCCGCGCCGCCGAGGTCGGCCGCACCCGCATCTTCTCAGTCGACACTCCCCCGCCGACCGCCTCGGGAAGCCTGCACATCGGTCACGTCTTCTCGTTCACGCACACCGATCTCAAGGTGCGTTTCGAGCGCATGCGCGGCAAGACCGTGTTCTATCCGATGGGCTGGGACGACAACGGCCTGCCCACCGAGCGCCGCGTGCAGAACTACTACGGTGTGCGGTGCGACCCTTCGCTCCCGTACGACCCGGACTTCACTGCGCCGTTCGAGGGCGGCGACAACAAGTCGAGCCGCGCCGCCGACCAGGTCCCGATCAGCCGCCGCAACTTCATCGAGTTGTGCGAGAAGCTGACCGTCGAGGACGAGAAGCACTTCGAGGCGCTCTTCCGGCAGCTCGGCCTCAGCGTCGACTGGGCGCAGACCTACCGGACCATCTCGGACGACACGATCCGCACCAGCCAGCTCGCGTTCCTGCGCAATCTCGAGCGCGGCGAGGCGTACCAGGACCTCGCGCCGACCATGTGGGACATCGACTTCCGCACCGCGATCGCGCAGGCCGAGCTCGAGGAGCGTGAGCAGCCCGCGGCGTTCCACCGCGTGGCGTTCCATCGCACCGACGGCGCCGGCGACGTGCACATCGAGACCACGCGCCCCGAGCTCCTCGCGGCGTGCGTGGCGCTCGTGGCGCACCCCGACGACGAGCGGTACCAGCCCCTGTTCGGCACCACGGTGCGCACGCCCCTGTTCGACGTCGAGGTCCCCGTCCTCGCGCATCCCCTCGCGCAGCCCGACAAGGGGTCGGGCATCGCCATGATCTGCACGTTCGGCGACGTCACCGACATCGTGTGGTGGCGCGAGCTGCAGCTTCCGAACCGCACCATCCTCGGGCTCGACGGCCGCGTGCTGCCCGACACGCCGGAGGCGATCGTGACGGATGCCGGCAAGGCGGCGTATGCGGAACTCGCGGGCAAGACCGTCTTCAGCGCCAAGAAGCGCGTCGTCGAGCTGCTCCAGGAGTCGGGCGAGCTCATCGGCGACCCGAAGCCGTTCTCACACGTCGTGAAGTTCTACGAGAAGGGCGATCGCCCGATGGAGATCGTCTCGACGCGCCAATGGTACGTCCGCAACGGCGCGCGCGACGAGTCGCTGCGCGAGAAGCTGATCGCTCTCGGCGCGCAGATGTCGTGGCACCCCGACTTCATGCGCGTCCGGTTCGAGAACTGGACGAACGGCCTCACCGGGGACTGGCTCGTGTCTCGCCAGCGGTTCTTCGGCGTGCCGATCCCCGTGTGGTACGCGCTCGACGAGAACGGCGAGCGGGACTACGACCGCGTGCTCACCCCCGATCCCGCATCGCTGCCGGTCGATCCGTCGACCGATGTGCCGCCCGGGTACACCGCCGACCAGCGCGGCGTGCCGGGCGGATTCGACGGAGAGAACGACATCTTCGACACGTGGGCGACGTCCTCCCTCACGCCGCAGCTCGCCGGCGGGTGGGAGCGCGACCCGGAGTTGTGGGACCTCGTCGCACCGTTCGACCTGCGCCCGCAGGGCCAGGACATCATCCGCACGTGGCTCTTCTCGACGCTGCTGCGCAGCGCGCTCGAGGACGACCGCGCGCCGTGGACGGATGCCGCCATCTCGGGCTTCATCGTCGACCCCGACCGCAAGAAGATGTCGAAGTCGAAGGGCAACGTCGTCACGCCGGCCGACATCCTCGCCCAGCACGGGTCCGACGCGGTGCGGTATTGGGCGGCCTCGAGCCGTCTGGGCACCGACGCCGCCTTCGATCCGCAGAACCCGACCCAGATCAAGATCGGCCGTCGTCTCGCGATCAAGGTGCTCAACGCCGCGAAGTTCGTGCTGTCGTTCCCGGTGCCAGAAGGCGCCGAGATCACGCACGCCCTCGACGCGTCCATGCTCGCGAGCCTGCACTCGGTGGTGCGCGAGGCGACGAAGGCGTTCGAGAACTACGACCACGCGCGCGCCCTCGAAGTCACCGAGTCGTTCTTCTGGACCTTCTGCGACGACTACCTCGAGCTCGTCAAGGAGCGCGCCTACAACCAGACCGACGTCGGGCAGGCCTCTGCGGCGCTGGCGCTGCGGCTCGCACTGTCGGCCCTGCTGCGGCTTCTGGCGCCGGTCCTGGCGTTCGCGACCGAAGAGGCGTGGTCGTGGTTCAACGACGGCTCGGTCCACACCGCCGAATGGCCCGTCGCTCCCGAAGAGGAATCCGGCGACCCGGCCGTGCTCACGGCGGTGAGCCAGGCGCTCATCGGCGTGCGCCGTGCGAAGACCGAGGCGAAGGCGTCCCAGAAGACCCCCGTCGCGTCGCTCACGATCGCCGGCCCCGCCGCGACACTCGATGCGATCCGTCTCGCCGAAGGCGACCTCAAGGCCGTCGGGCGCATCGCCGAGATCCGCTACGCGGAGGCCGACGCCCTCGCGGTGACCGACATCGTGCTCACCCACCAGGAGGCCTGACATGCAGCTCGGAACGCGCTGGACCTCGGGCGACGAGCCGCCGAAGGCGGTGCCCGAGGCCCTGCGCCGCGGCATCCGTCGCGTCGATGAGGCCATCCCCGACGACGACCTCGGACAGCCGCGCCCGCGGTGGACGCTCACGTGGCTCGAGGGCCGCCCGATCGCGGAACTCGACACCGGCGTGATCGTGTCGCTCGATGCGGAGGGCGAGGCCGTCGTCCGCCACGACGACGAAAGCGGGTTCGGCGGTCACTGAGGCGACCGCCGAACCGGGTATCGCTCAGGCGTGGGCCGCGTCGACCTCGGCGCCGGCGTTGCGGGTGCCCACGACGAGGAGCCGCGCGCCGAGGATCGTCGCGACGATGATGAAGATGCCGGCCGCGACGAACGGCAGCCGGAGCGAGCTCTGAGCGACCCAACCGCCGAGGACGGTCGCAATGGGGAACATCCCCCATGTGAGTGTGCGGATGATGCCGAGGACGCGGCCGAACAGTCGCGCCGGCACGATCTGCTGCCGCAGGGCTCCCCACGGCACGTTCCACACCGAGATCGAGAACGCCCCGAAGGCGTAGGCGATGCTCGCTGAGAACACCTCGGGCGCGAGGCCGGTCAGGCCGAGCCCCAGGGCGGCGCCCACGTTCGCTCCGAGCATGACGCGGCCGCGGCCGAACCGCTCCACGAGCCGCGGTGCGACGAGCGAGCCGAGCAGCGCCCCGACGCCGATGCCGGCGGTCACGAAGCCGATCGCGTACTCCTTCACGCCGAGGTCGTCGAGGAAGTACAGGAGCGTCGCGGCCTGGGCGAACGACAGGGCGCTGCCCACGAGCGACGTGTACAGGGTCATCGCGCGAAGGTACTTGTGGTGCCACAGGTACGAGAGCGCGTCGCGCGCCGACGTGTTCGACGAGGCCTGCGGTGCGGGGACGGGCTCCGCCACCGCGCCGGCGGCGACGTCCGGGGCGTCGGCGTCGGGCACTCGTGCCTCGTCACGCAGCGGTCGCGCAGCGGCGACCGGAAGCAGCAGTGCGAGCACGATCGGGATGAGGTAGCCCGCCGAGCCGATCCACAGTGGCAGCGCGAGCGAGATCGCGAAGAGCACCCCGGCGATGGGCTGTGCGACGAACATGTCGATCGTGATCTGGGCAGCCTGCATGCGACCGTTCGCCCGGTCCAGCTGAGGACGCTTCACAACCCCCGGGATCACTGCGTTGGTCGCGTTGTCGAAGAGGGTCTCGCCGAGCCCGAAGACGAGTGTGCCGACGAACAGCGCCCACAGCTCGAGCCCCCCGGTCGCCGTGAGGATCGCCAGCCACAGCGCCACGCCGAAGCGCAGGACGTTCGCGACCGCCATGATGAGCCGGCGGTCGAAGCGATCCACGATCATGCCGGCGGGAAGTCCGAACAGCAGCCACGGCACGAAGGCCAGCGCGGTGATCACCGAGATCGCGAGCGGGTCCCGGGTCAGGGTCGTCGCGATCAGCGGAACGGCCGTGCGCCCGATGCCGTCGGCGAGGTTGCTGAATGCAGCGGCGGTCCACAGCTTGCCGAAGTCGCGCCCGAGCGGGTCCCTGCGTGCGCGCCCTGTCGGTGCGTCGGTCGCCGCCGCGGTGTCGACTCCCCTGCTCATCGCGGGAGGAGCCCGATCGCGCCGTGCGCTTCGGCGTCGCGCCGACGCTCGGCCGCCGCCGCCTGAGCCGTCAGGACACGTCGGGATCCGTCGCCGGCACGCCTTTCGAGCCGTGCGACCACGAAGGAGTCGATGGTGGATGTCGCACGCAGCAGCGTACGGTCGAAGCGAGTGGCACGGGCTGCAAGAGCGGGAGCCACGATGAACAGCGGGTGCTGCGCGGTCGCGGTGGTCATGTCCTGTCTCCTAGTTGTGGCAGCGGGAAGAGGTCGGCCCGGATCGTGACGGGCCGGACGCCCTCGCCGGTCTGATTGCGGTAGTTGTCCACGGCGTCGTCGATCAGCGCCATGATCTTGCGGGCGAGCTCCTTGCTCTGCTCGGGAGTGAGGCGCGCGGTCGCCGTCGAGATCATGCTCGCGTCCTGCCACTCCGCGTCTTCAGCGGTGAGTCCGCGCTCGGAGAACTCGAGCAGCTGCTCCTGTCGCTGCCTCAGGAACTCGCTCATGACGAGCTGGGTCGCCGCGCGCCCTGCCGGCGTCTTGATCGCCTCGGGGTTGGAGAACGACACGCCGCCGACCGGTCGTTCCCACCAGCGCTCGCGCCCGGAGCCGCGGTCGGCGACCTCCTGGATCAGATCGTGCTTGGCGAGTGCGCGCAGGTGATAGCTCGTCGAGCCGGAGGACTCTCCGAGCCGCTCGGCCAGAGAGCTCGCTGTCTGCGCGCCGTACTGGCTGAGGATGTCGTAGATCTTCACGCGCAGCGGGTGAGCCAGCGCCCGAAGCGCCCCGACGTCGAGGATGCGGTCCTGACGCCCTTCACGCCCAGAAGCAGCCGCATCTGCGAGGGTCTCGTCTGACATACCCCGACGCTATCGCATGCAAAGGGTTCTTTGCAAGCACTTCTTTGCAAGTATGTGTTTGCAAAGGTTCGTCGGCAGCGCACGACTCCCGCGGCTAGGCTTGCCCCATGCCGACCGAGAATCCGCTCCTCTCCCCCAGCACCCTGCCCTACGGGCTTCCCGACTACCCGACGATCCGCCCCGAGCATTACCTTCCGGCGTTCGAGGCAGCCTTCGACGCCCACCGGCGCGAGATCCAGAACATCACCCGGGTGCGCTCGATGCCGACCTTCGAGAACACGATGGTTCCGCTGGAAGAGAGCGGCAAGCTGCTGGGCGATGTCGCCCGCACGTTCTACACCGTGTCCTCGGCCGACGCGACCCCCGAGATCCAGGAGATCGAAGAGGCTCTCGCTCCCCTGATGTCCGCTCATCAGGACTCCATCCAGCTGGATTCGGCCCTGTTCTGGCGCATCAGGACGCTCCACGAGCAGCTCGACGATCTCGACCTCACGCCCGAGCAGCGGTACCTCGTCGAGCGCCATCACACCGAGATGTCGCATGCCGGCGCCGGCCTCGACGACGACGCGAAGGCGCGCCTCACGGAGCTCAATCAGCGACTGTCGACCCTCACGACCCAGTTCGAGAAGAACCTCCTGGCCGACACGAACGACCTGGCCGTGGTGTTCGACGATGTGACGGAGCTCGACGGGCTCAGCGAGGGCGAGATCTCCGCGGCCGCACAGGCCGCCGCCGACCGCGGCCTGGACGGCAAGTGGGTCGTCACGCTGACCCTCTTCACGGGGCATCCGTACCTCTCGACCCTCACCGATCGCACGTCGCGTGCGCGCCTTCTTCACGCCTCCCGATCGCGCGGATCCCGCGGCAACGACCACGACAACCGCGCCACGCTGCTCGAGATCGTGCGCCTGCGCGCCGAGCGCGCCGCGCTGTTGGGCTACGACTCCCACGCCGCCTACATCACCTCGGACGAGACCGCGGGGTCGCCCGAGGCCGTGCACAACCTGTTGCGGCGTCTCGCCGTGCCCGCGGCGCGCAACGCACGGCGCGAGCAGGAGAAGCTGCAGGCGATCATCGACGCCAAACCCTCGCCGTTCCCCCTCGAGGCGCACGACTGGGCCTTCTACACCGAGAAGGTGCGCGCCGCCGAATACGATCTCGACCGTTCCGCGCTCCGCCCGTGGTTCGAGGCCGAGCGCGTGCTCCGCGATGGCGTGTTCCGCGCCGCCACCGAGCTGTACGGCATCACGTTCCAGGAGCGGACTGAGCTGCCCGCCTACCATCCCGACGCACGCGTGTTCGAGGTGTTCGACGCCGACGGCTCCGCGCTCGGCCTCTTCATCCTCGACCTGTACACGCGCGACACGAAGCGCGGCGGCGCATGGATGAACTCGATCGTGCTGCAGTCGCGACTGCGCGGCACGTCGCCGGTCGTGGTCAACAACCTCAACGTTCCCAAGCCCGCCCCGGGCCGTCCGACACTCCTCACGCTCGACGAGGTGACGACGCTCTTCCACGAGTTCGGCCACGCGCTGCACGGCCTCTTCGCAACGGTCACCTACCCCCATTTCGCCGGCACCAACGTCTATCGCGACTTCGTCGAGTTCCCGAGCCAGGTCAACGAGATGTGGATCTACTGGCCCGAGATCCTCGCGTCCTACGCCCGTCACATCGACACCGGAGAGCCGCTTCCGGCCGAGGTGGTCGACAAGCTCCATGCGTCGGAGGTCTTCAACGAGGGCTTCGCCACGAGCGAGTACCTCGCCGCCGCGTGGCTCGACCAGGCGTGGCACTCGCTCTCGGTGGACGAGGCGGCGGGCGATCTCGACGTCGCCGGGTTCGAGGCATCCGCCCTCGCCGACATCGGTCTCGACAACCCCGCCGTGCCCACTCGCTATTCGTCGACGTACTTCGCGCACGTCTTCTCGGGCGGCTACAGCGCCGGCTACTACTCGTATATCTGGAGCGAGGTGCTCGACGCCGACACCGTGGAGTGGTTCCGCGAGAACGGCGGGCTGCGTCGCGAGAACGGCGACCGCTTCCGGGAGAGGCTGCTCGGCGTGGGCGGATCGAAGGATCCGCTGGAGGCCTACCGCGATTTCCGCGGGCAGGATGCCGACATCCAGCCGCTGCTGGAGCGCCGAGGGCTCGCGGGCTGAGTCTCAGCCGGCGTTCGCAACGGCCCATGCCGCCGCGGCGGCGCGCGACGGCACACCAAGCTTGGTGCGCGCGTTGGCGACGTGCCGATGGACGGTGTGGACGCTGAGGAACAGCTCGGCGGCGATCTGGGCGTCGGTCCTGCCCTGCGCGACGAGGAGCAGAACCTCATGCTCGCGCGGCGAGATCGGCGATGCGGGTCGTGGGCCCCGATTCGTCGCGCCGGTCTCGGCTCTCCCGGACTCGAGCCGAACGCGCGCCTCATCCACCCCATCGAACGCCATCGCGCGACGCAGGAACGCCCCGGCATCGCCGTGCCACGGATGATGCGCGTCGCCATCGAGCACCTCCAGGTGGGCGCCCGGGATCGCCTGTGCGGTCGCGACGCCGAGTGAGAGCCGAATGGCGCGATCGCCGCGCCGGTGCAGGACGAGCGTCGGGGAGCGAACCGAAGCGGCCGATTCCCGTGCATCGAACCGGTACACGGCGCGGAGGGCGGCGGCAGCGGCGTGCGACGTCGCCGAGGATCGCTGGTGAGCGATGTACGCGCGCCGCTGAGCGGGCGTCGCGCCCGGGTAGAAGATGTCCGACATCACGCGCGAACTCACGCCCCAGCTGCGGCGGACCAGCTCCACGAGAGCCTCGCGGTCCTCCGGACCCGCGATCGACGATCCGTCGAGGTAGGAGCCGGCGAGCACCAGCCGACGCACGCGCTCGGGATAGCGGGCGGCGAACTCGACCGCGACCGGGCAGCCTGACGACCCGGCCATGAACGTGACCTCCTCCACTCCGGCGGCATCGAGCACCGCAGCCACGGCGTCCACGTGCGGCGCGAGCGAATCGGGCGTCTCGCCGCGTGAGCGCGACAGTCCGCTGCCCGGCGGGTCCATACGGATCACCCGCCGGTGGCGGGCCATCTCGCTCACGAACGCCTGGAACGGCGGGTACTCCCAGTCCCGGACCAGATGGCTCATCCACCACCCGCCGATGAGCACGGGCGCGCCGGCGCCGAGCTCCGACCAGGCGACATCATCGGTGCCCGACCACGCGTAGCGAACGTCGACGGACGTGGACTCCACGAGTTCAGTATGGACGACGACCCGCGCCGCGTGGTGCGGCGCGGGTCGTGCGACGATGTGCCGTCGTTGCGTCTCGGTGTTCACCGGTCGAGCCGGTAGAACGACCACGTGGGGTGCTCCACCGCGAGGCGCGTCGTGCTCGCGAGGCCCGCCTGGCGGCTCCACTGGGCAACCGTGGGTGCGCGCAGCACCGTCCCGTGGGCGTGACCGGCTCCCTCGGCGAGCGTGGCCGGCAGGCAGTGCAGCACGCTGAACGCCGAGAACATCCGGTCCAGCGGCCCGGCAGGAGCCGTGAACTCGTCCTCGACCTTCACGTCGCCGATGAGGATGGCACCGCCTGGCTCGAGGAGATCCGCCGCCACCGAGAGCGCCCGCTGCGGGGCGTTCATATCGTGCAGGGCGAGGAAGACCGTGACCAGGGTGACGCGACCTGCGGCCGCGCCGGCGAGTGCCGCCTGGTCGCCGGCGTCCGCCAGCACGAAGTCGACCCGCTCCGCGATCCCCGAATCCGCGGCGTTTGCGCGCGCCTCGGTGATCGACGCGTCGTCGAGGTCCACCCCGACGACGCGCGCGTTCGGGAATCGTCGTGCCAGAGCGATCGTCGACCAGCCCGTGCCGCAACCGAGGTCGAGGATCGTGCCGCCCTCGTCGAGCCGCGCTGAGATGTCGGGCAATTGCTCCATCCACAGTGGCAGAGCGTGCGTGTATCCGGGGCGGTACGTGTACTCGAGGCCGTGGCGCATGGCGCTGCCGAACTCGGCGAAGGTCACACCCTCGCCGCGCACGTATCCCTCGCTCACGCGGTCGAACGTCGCGCTGACGCCCGCGAACATCGTGGCCAGGCCGGCCCCGTGAAGCGGATGCGAGGAGTCCAGCAGCACCGGGCGATAGGCGGCCGGGAGCTCATAGGTGCGGTCTTCGCCGTCCGCCGCGGTCAGGATGCCGGCGATGGCCTGCTGGTCGAGCCACTCGCGCAGCTGGCGCTCACCGAGGCCAGTGGCACGCGCGAGCTCGGCTGCCGTCGCAGCGCCGTGGGCATCGAGTGCGGCGTAGAGTCCGAGCCGGTGACCGAGCTCGATCGTGAGCAGCTCCAGCGCGGACGGCAGCGATTCGAGCAGACGTTGGGTCAGCGCTGCACCGACCTCCGCGTCGAGTTCGACGCCCTCTTCTTCTGCGGCGACGGTGGCGTCGACGATGGTGGACATGGGTTCTCTCCTTCAGTGGGACGGGCTGGTGCGCCCGTGTCGTGGACAGTTCACCCGTGATGCCGTCCCCGCCGCATCGGCAGGACCGGCCATCGAGTCGCGGTGCGGATGGCCGGAACCGGCCATCCACGAGGCTCACACGAGGTGACGGAAGAAGCGCACCATCTGCTGGTGCTTGACGGCGATCCAGGTCGAGTCGGCCCGGGCGACCTGCACACCGGCGGCGTCGACGATCGCCACGGAGGTCTCGTGCCTCCGACCGTGATGCGCTCGCGTCCACGAATACACCACGAGAGGCTCCCCCACGAAGGGGCGCCGCTCGACTCGCGCGGTCATGGTGCCGAGCACGCACATGACCCGTTCTCGCAGCGCGGCCGCAGGAAAGCTCGGGCAGTCCATCGCCGCCCACACTGCCGGGTAATCCGCGATGCCGGCGTGTGCGTACTGCGCGCCGACGACCCAGGGTGCGGCCAGAATCTCGGGGCGACCGGGCACGGGCCCGGGCGTCACATGCATGCCGTCGGCGCGAGCCGGGCCGCAGACGACGCAATCCGAGAGCGCGTGGCGCACACCGATGAGCGGATGAGCGCCGCGCGCTCGCCTCGCGTCCTCGAATGTCGGCGGAGGCGGGTCGACCGCTGCGACCAGCGTTCCCGGTCGCGCCTCGGCGACGAGGATCCCCTTGTCGTGCACGACGACGCTGCCCGAGGAGAAGTCCGAGACTTCCAGGGGCACGCCCAGGCGGATGGGCCGGCGCAGCACGACCGTCACGGTGTCGGAGTCGACGCGTGTCGCGATCGTGCCGGCGGCGAAGCCTCCGTTCGCCGAACGACGAGGTCCGTTGAGGTGACGATCGATCTGCAGCGGGCCGGGTCTCACGGCGAAAGGCAGCCCGATCGGTCCGGGGATGGCGTGAGCTGTGCTGTCGTACGTGGCTGGTGATGACATGGCATCAGCGAACCCGACCGGGCGCGCGCCCGGCATCGCACCGACGGGCCATCCGGATGGCCCGATCGGGCCATCCGAGGGCTGCTCAAAGTGCGCCGACCTCCGAGGCCAACGCCCGCGCCCGCTTCGCCATGACGGCCGGTACCTCTGCGACCGTGAAATGGCCGCCCTCTTCGAGGCGCTCGAACGTGCGGAGGTCGAGGTAGAAACGGCGCGCGAGCGATTCAGGGTAGTCCCACTCGTGGCGCTGGATATGGACGGATGCCGGAACCTCGACGGGCGGCATCGCGTCGGGCTGATCGGCGCCCTCGTAGTAGGGACGGAACGATGTGCCGATGGACTGCGTCGTCCAGTAGATCATCGCCTCGGTGAGCAGCCGGTCGCGCGACATCCGCGTCTCGATGCGACGCGGGTCGTCGCCGGGCGTGTCGCTCCATTCGACGAGCTTCTCGACGAGCCAGGCGAGCAGACCTGCGGGCGAGTCGTTGAGGGCCGCCGCGAGCGTGTCGGGACGCGTCGCCTGGACGTGCCCGTACGCGCCGTTCGCCCCACCCCACTCGTCGAGCCGGGTGAAGAACTCCGCCTCGTCCGGTGCGTCGAGGTGCTCGCGTTCGGCGCGCGACGGGAAGTGGGAGTGCGTCACGAGAACGCCTGCCACGGACTCGGGATACGAGGCCGCGATCAGGTCGTTGACATTGGCCGAGACATCCTCGCCGTACGTGAAGTACCGCTCGTAGCCGAGAACATCCGTCATGAGGCGGTGCATCGTCTCGGCCAGGCGCACCTCGGTCATGGGGCCGTCGGCGTAGGGCGACGAATACGCGAACCCGGGGAAGCTCGGCACGACGACGTGGAAGTCGGGGACGAGGTCGGCGAAGTCGAGCTGCAGCGCGAACGTGTGCGGCCAGCCGTGCATCACGAGCAGCGCGGGTGCGTCCGCACGGGCGGCGCGCCGGTGCACGAAGTGCACCGTGGCGTCGCCGATGTCGGCGAGGAACTGCGGATGCTCGTTCAGCCAGCGTTCGCGGGCCCGCCAGTCCCAGTCACGCCAGGTGTCGACCAGCTCGGCGAGGTACCCGGCGGTCATGCCTGACGTCGGACGCCGCGGCGAGTCCGCGAGTGGGCGGAACCGATCGAGCCGCTCGTACAGGTCGGCCAGCTCGTCGTCGCCAACGTGGATGGAGAAGGGCCGCAGCGTGGTCATCCGGCGAGGCTACCGCCGGCCTCCGACACCGCGCGGGTCAGGCGCTCTTGCGCTTCTCGCGGAGGATGAGCGTCGGCGCCGCGCCCTCCTCGACCGCCGCGCGCGTCACGATCACCTTGTCGACGTCATCCGTCGACGGGATCTCGAACATGATCGGCCCGAGCACGTCCTCGAGGATCGCGCGGAGACCGCGAGCACCCGTCTTGCGCGCCACGGCGAGGTCGGCGATCGCCTCAAGCGCCTCGAGGTCGAACTCGAGCGTGACGCCGTCGAGCTCGAACATGCGGTGGTACTGCTTGACCAGCGCGTTCTTCGGCTCGGTGAGGATCTCCATGAGGGCCTCGCGATCGAGCGGTGAGACCGACGCCACCACCGGCAGCCGGCCGATGAACTCGGGGATGAGGCCGAACTTGTGGAGATCCTCGGGCTGCACCTCGCTGAAGAGGCTGAGGTCGTCGCCCTTGTTGTGCAGCGGAGCGCCGAACCCGACGCCGTGCTTTCCGACGCGGGACGAGATGATGTCTTCGAGGCCGGCGAACGCCCCGGCCACGATGAACAGCACGTTGGTCGTGTCGATCTGGATGAACTCCTGGTGCGGGTGCTTGCGGCCGCCCTGCGGAGGAACGGAGGCGACCGTGCCCTCGAGGATCTTCAGCAGCGCCTGCTGCACGCCCTCGCCCGACACGTCGCGCGTGATCGACGGGTTCTCGGCCTTGCGGGCGATCTTGTCGACCTCGTCGATGTAGATGATGCCGGTCTCGGCGCGCTTGGTGTCGAAGTCCGCCGCCTGCAGGAGCTTCAGAAGGATGTTCTCGACATCCTCCCCGACGTATCCCGCCTCCGTGAGGGCGGTGGCATCGGCGACGGCGAACGGCACGTTCAAGCGCTTGGCCAGCGTCTGGGCGAGGTAGGTCTTGCCGCAGCCGGTCGGGCCGAGCAGCAGGATGTTGCTCTTGGCGATCTCGATCTCGTCGGCGCGCTGCTCGGCGGACTGGATCGTGCCATGGGCACGGACGCGCTTGTAGTGGTTGTAGACGGCGACCGAGAGCGCGCGCTTGGCGTCGTTCTGCCCGACGACGTACTCCTCGAGGAAGGCGTAGATCTCGCGCGGCTTGGGAAGGTCGAAGTCGGCGACGACGCCCGACGAGGACTCGGCCATGCGCTCTTCGATGATCTCGTTGCACAGCTCGACGCACTCGTCGCAGATGTACACGCCGGGACCGGCGATCAGCTGCTGGACCTGCTTCTGGCTCTTGCCGCAGAAGGAGCACTTGAACAGGTCGGCGCTCTCACCGATGCGTGCCATGAGGCTCCTCCTCGTCACGACGGAGGTCTTCCCCCGTGCTGTCCTCCGAGCCTAACCGCTGCCGACGACAAGGGGTGGGATTGCGACGCACGTTGTGGACGCGTACGCCGTGAGCAGAACGCGCGGCAACGACGACGCCCCGCCGCCCGGGAATCGGGCGACGGGGCGTCGCGGGAACGGTCTTCGGGCAGGAGGCCCGGAAGGCTCGCGCTACTTCGTCAGCGCCTGCTGGCCGCGCTTGCGCGTCGTCAGGACCTGGTCGACGAGACCGTACGACACGGCCTCCTCCGCCGACAGGATCTTGTCGCGATCGATGTCCTTGTTGACCTCTTCCTTGGTCTTGTTCGAGTGCTTCGCCAGCGTCTCCTCGAGCCACGTGCGCATGCGCATGATCTCGGCCGCCTGGATCTCGATGTCGGAGGCCTGACCGTGACCGGCCTCGCCCATCGCGGGCTGGTGGATCAGGATGCGGGCGTTCGGCAGCGCCAGGCGCTTGCCGGGAGCGCCGGCCGCGAGCAGCACGGCAGCCGCGGACGCCGCCTGACCGAGCACGACGGTCTGGATCTGCGGCGACACGTACTGCATGGTGTCGTAGATCGCCGTCATCGCCGTGAACGAGCCGCCGGGCGAGTTGATGTACATGATGATGTCGCGGTCGGGGTCCTGGGACTCGAGCACGAGCAGCTGTGCCATCACGTCATCGGCCGACGCGTCGTCGACCTGCACGCCGAGGAAGATCACGCGGTCCTCGAACAGCTTGTTGTAGGGGTCCTGGCGCTTGTAGCCATAGGCGGTGCGCTCTTCGAACTGGGGAAGGATGTAGCGGCTGCCGGGCATCTGCAGCGCGTGGGGTGACGCGGCCGGGCCGAAGGTGGGGGTCTGCATTCGGGTTCTCTCTCTTTCGCCTTCGGGTGCCGTCAGTTCGCCGTGCCGCCGCCGCCCACGACGTCGGTCGCGGACTCGCGGATGTGGTCGACGAAGCCGTACTCGAGCGCCTCTTCCGCCGAGAACCAGCGGTCACGGTCGCCGTCGGCGTTGATCTGCTCGACGGACTTGCCGGTCTGCGCCGCGGTGATCTCTGCGAGGCGCTTCTTCATGTCGAGGATGAGCTGAGCCTGCGTCTGGATGTCGCTCGCGGTGCCGCCGAAGCCGCCGTGCGGCTGGTGCAGCAGTACGCGGGCGTTGGGCGTGATGTAGCGCTTGCCCTTGGTGCCCGCCGTCAGCAGCAGCTGGCCCATAGACGCGGCCATGCCGATGCCGACCGTCACGATGTCGTTGGGCACGAACTGCATGGTGTCGTAGATCGCCATGCCTGCCGTGATCGAGCCGCCGGGTGAGTTGATGTACAGGTAGATGTCCTTCTGCGAGTCCTCCGCCGCGAGGAGGAGGATCTTCGCGCAGATCTCGTTGGCGTTGTCGTCGCGCACCTCCGACCCGAGCCAGATGATGCGGTCCTTCAGCAGCCTGTCGAAGACGCTCGTCGCGACAAGTGGTTCGGCCATGTGTGCTCCTGTTTCCTTGGGTCGCCATCGAATCTACCGGGGTGCCACGAGCGACCCGCCCGTGTTCGCCCTGGGCAGATCAGGCGTCGTCGCCGTGCAGTTCCGCCGCGTACGACGCCACCGAGCGGCGGTAGCGCGACAGGTGCGGCGCGAGTGCCGAGAGGGCGACGGATGCCGCCTCCCGCGCGTCCCCGGCCGAGACCAGGCTCAGCGCCAGGAAGGCCGCGGCCTCGTCGCGCAGCGGCGACTCGGGCTGACGGTCGAGCTCCGCCCGCAGCATCCGTATCGCCTCGTCGGCGCGATCCAGGTTGCGCAGCGTGCTCGCCAGCTGGATGACCGCCTGCGGCCGGTGCTCGTCGTCCAGTCCCGCTTCGAGCGCGGCGCGGTAGAGCGGCTCGGCCTCGGTCTCTCGCCCCGCCGCATCGCGCGCGCCGGCGCGCTCGAACATCGCCCTCGCGTCGAACGGGCGCTCAGCCGCCAGCCGATCGATGAGTGCGATCCGATCGTCGTCGCTCACGGTCTCGTCGTCCCAGACCGCCGTCACCCGGGTGTCCCACTCGTCGGTCACGTCTCTCCTCGATGACGGAGGGGACGGATGCCGCGGCATCCGTCCCCTCACGATGTCTTGCGTCGCGCGGCGCTCACTCGGCGTCGGCGTCGGCCTTCTTGGTGCTCTTCTTGGCCGGTGCCTTCTTGGCCGGAGCCTTCTTGGCGGGCTTCTCCTCGGCCTCGATCACGGCGTCGGCGTCGGCCGCGGCATCCGCGATCTCCTGCGCCTCCTCGACGACCTCCTCCTCGGCGGCCGCCTCGTCCTCGACGGCGACGAAGCCGGTGAGGTCGACGGGGTTGCCGTTGGTGTCGACGACGGTGACCTTGCCGAGTGCGACCGCGAGGGCCTTGTTGCGCGCGACCTCTCCGATGACGGCGGGCAGCTGGTTGCCCTCCTGCAGCGCGTTGACGAAGTCCTGCGGAGCCATGCCGTACTGTGCGGCCGACTGCACGAGGTACTGCGTGAGCTCGTCCTGCGAGACCTGGACGTTCACCTGCTCGGCGATCTTGTCGAGGAGCATCTGCGTCTTGAACTGCTTCTCGCTGGCCTCCGCGACCTCGGCGCGGTGCACGTCGTCCTCGAGGCGGCCTTCGCCCTCGAGGTGGTTGTGCACCTCGTCCTCGATGAGCTGCGGCGGGACGGGGATCTCGACCTGCTCGAGCAGCGTCTCGATGAGCTTGTCGCGGGCCGCCGAGCCCTGCGTGAACACCGACTGCTGGCCGACGCGCTCCTTGAGGCTGTCGCGCAGCTCGGCGATGGTGTCGAACTCGCTGGCGATCTGCGCGAAGTCGTCGTCGGCCTCGGGCAGCTCGCGCTCCTTGACGGCCTTGACCGTGACCGCGACCTCGGCCTCTTCGCCGGCGTGGTCGCCGCCGACGAGCTTCGAGCGGAACGTCGTCTCCTCACCGGCGGTGAGCGACTCGATGGCCTCGTCGATGCCCTCGAGCAGCTCGCCCGAACCGACCTCGTACGACACGCCCTCGGCGCGGTCGATCTCGGTGCCCTCGATCGTCGCGACGAGGTCGAGCTCGACGAAGTCGCCGGTCGCGGCGGGGCGGTCGACCGTCACCAGCGTCCCGAAGCGGCTGCGCAGGCGGTCGAGCTCCTCGTCGATCGCGGCCTCGTCGACCTCGACGGCCTCGACCTCGACGGTCGTGCCCTCGAAGGCGGGAAGCTCGAAGTCGGGACGCACGTCCACCTCGACCTCGACCTCGAGGTCGCCCGAGAAGTCCTTCTCGTTCGGCCACTCGGTGACCTCGGCCGACGGACGACCGAGCACGCGGAGCTCGTTCGCGGCGACGGCGTCGCGGTAGAAGCCGTCCAGGCCCTCGCTCACGGCGTGCTCGAGCACCGCGACGCGGCCGATGCGCTGGTCGATGATCGGCGCCGGAACCTTGCCCTTGCGGAAGCCGGGGATCTGCACGTCCTGAGCGATGTGCTCGTACGCGTGCTTGATGCTGGGCTTCAGCTCTTCGGGGCTGACCGTGATGTGCAGCTTCACCCGGGTCGGGCTGAGCTTCTCGACGGTGCTGTTCACCATGCCTGTTCGTTCTCCTCTATCGGACCGCGCGCGGGCGCGGCTGGGTCAAGTCTGGCTTCCGGAATTCTGAGGGCCGTGATGTCGGGGCGACAGGATTTGAACCTGCGGCCTCCCGCTCCCAAAGCGGGCGCTCTACCAAGCTGAGCTACGCCCCGGGCGGGTTCGCACGCGTGCGCGCGCCTTTCGGCCCCGAGAAGTCTAGCCGACGCGCCGGGGCGGCGCCTGCGCGGCACCTCCCGGCGGCTCCGCCGGTTCGAGCCTGCACCGCTTCGTGGCATAGAATGACGGATGCCGCGGCTCGCCGCTGCGGGGATGTAGCTCAATGGCAGAGCCTCAGTCTTCCAAACTGATGGTGCGGGTTCGATTCCCGTCATCCCCTCCACTGCCCGCCTGGACCGACCGGAGGTCGCACCAGGCGGGCATTCGCATTCACGCGATCCGCGCTATGGGTTCGGCGCTCCACAGGGCCAGACTGGGTGTCGGCACCGACCTTCGTCCCCAGGAGCCGTCATGAGCACGCCGACCTCACCGTCAGGACCCGCCAGACCGCGCAAGCTTCCGCGGCGCGCGGCATCGAGCCTCGCCGAGAAGTGGACGACCATCGACGGTGTCGATGTCTTCTATCGTGAGTCGCCCAACCCGCCGAAGGACGCACGCGTGATGGCGCACGTGCATGGCTTCGGGCTCTCGGGCCGCTACCTGCTGCCGACAGCCGAGCGGCTGTCGAACGAGTTCCACACGTTCGTGCCCGACCTTCCGGGGTTCGGGCGAAGCGGCAAGCGCAGGGACATGCTCGACATCCCAGACCTGGCGCGGGCGGCCCGTGACTTCCTCGACGATCGCGGCGTCGAGAAGGCGACTCTCGTGGGCAACTCGATGGGGTGTCCGGTGATCATCGAGTTCGCGCACACCTATCCTGAGCGGATCGATCGCGCCGTGCTGGTGTCGCCGGCCGGCGGCGTGCACAACCAGCCACTGCGCCGCGCGATCGGCCAGCTTGCCGCGGACGCTCCGCGCGAGCCCACGCGGATGGCGGGCGTGGCCGTGCCCGACTACGTGCGGTTCGGCGTGCCCAGCACGGTGCGCATGTTCCGTGCGTTGACGCAGTATCCGTCGCTGCAGCGGCTGCTCGAGATGCAGATCCCGACGCTCGTCGTGCTGGGCGCGCGTGACCCGCTGCTGCCGCACGCGCACCGCGTGGACGAAATCGCCAGCCAGACCGACAGCCACGTGCTGGTGGTGCTGCTGGACGGCGCCGCGCACGCGATCAACTTCAGCCATCCCGGTCAGCTCGCGCACGTCATCCGTCTGTTCATGGACGACCAGCCGATCGTCAACGACCCCACGTGGCCTGGGCACGTGCGACTGTTCGAGGTGCACCGAGGAAAGCACCACCCCTCGCCGAAGGGCTGAGCCTCAGTGCCGAAGGGCTGAGCCTCAGTCCGATTCGAGGACGCGCACGAAGGATTCGGGCAGCACCACGTTCTCGGGCGCGCCGGCGAAGAACCGCGCGACCTGCTCGGGCGTGTACCCGGCGATGCCGCAGCCGACCTCCGTCACGAGGAATCGCAGCTCGGGGTGCTCGCGGGCGAACTCCACGAACCGGGCAGCCTGCTCGGCGAAGACTTCCAGGCCCGACATCGTGTCGATGCCGTACGACTGGCCCTGCAACCCCTCGGACTGTCCCCACACCGCCCCGAACCGCTCGTGGGCGAAGCGTGCCGCTCCCCCGCCGTGCGCACCGCTCGCGTTCGATCCGAAGACGAACACCTCGTCCGGTCCCAGCTGCTCGATGCGCATGGCCATCAGTCCCCGGCGCCCGCCGAGGTGTGCTCCCGGACGTGCGCGAGGTAATGCTCGGCGTTGCGCAGCAGTCCCGCGCGCTCCTCTTCGGTGAGCGATCGGCGGACCTTGCCGGGGACGCCGGCGACGAGCGACCCGTCGGGGATCTCAGCCCCCTCGAGCACGACCGCGCCGCCTGCGACGAGGCATCCCGAGCCGATCCTCGCACCGTTGAGCACGACCGCGCCCATGCCGATGAGCGAGCCGTCGCCGATCGTGCAGCCGTGCACGACCGCGTTGTGCCCGATCGAGACGTTCTCGCCGATCACGACGGGCCTGCCGGCGTCCACGTGCACCGAGACGTTGTCCTGAACGTTGCTGTTCGCGCCGACCGTGATCGTGTCGCCGTCGGCGCGCAGCACGGCGTTGTACCAGACGCTCGCTCCGGCTTCGAGCGTCACTCCCCCGACGATGCGCGCGCCCGCCGCGACGAAGGCCGTCTCGTGGAGCTCGGGCGTGCGGCCCGCGGCGGACAGGATCGAGGCCTGGGCTGCGACGGTCATGGTGCGACCCTACTCGCGAGCGCCGACTCGATGGCTTCGGTGTACCACGGGGCGAGGGTGTCTGCGAAGGTCACCGTGAGGTGGTCCTGGTCGCGGTACACGTTCGCCCCGCCCACCACGGGCTCGCACACCTCGGCGCCGCAGAACACGTCCGTGAAGTCGAGCAGCGTGACGCCGTCGAGACCGGATGCCGCATCCCGCAGCGGGTCGTCCGCGACGAGCACGTCAGACCTCGGTGCATCGCATTCGGCGATGTCGCGCGTGCGCAGGCACTTGTTCGGGTCGGTCTCCCACACCGGGTTGTCGACCACGGTGATCACGGGGATGCCGCGGTCCAGCACCGTCGACCAGGCGTCCCGGTAGCCGGAGACCGCGGCGTCATGGGTCGACGGATAGCCGGCCGAGGAGTACGGGGTCGTCGCGATGGCCGCGGTGAAGACGGCATCGAGGTCGGCGTCGTCGATGGCGGACTGCACGCGCTCGCGCCACTCCGTGCAGGCGGCGCCGAATGCTCCCGGCGTCGCGAGCGGGGTCGTGTTCCACGGGCACGCGCCCTTGAACCACGTCACGAGCTGCCAGCCGTTCTCGTCCGCCATGCGCTCGAACGTCGAGAGAAGCTGATACGCGTGGCTGTCGCCGATCAACGCGACGCGCGGAGCGTCGGGATCGTCCGAGCCGAAGGTGCACGAGACCGGTCGCGCGTCGGTCAGCTGCACGAAGCACTGCTCGTCGCTCGGCCGGTCGATGCCGGCGAACCCCGGTGCGGGCAAGATCGTGCCCTCGAAGTCGGCGTCGGCGCACGACGCGTCGAGAACGGATGCCGCGCCGAAGCACTCCGGCGGATCCTGCTGCAGCTGGGCGATGTCGCGCGTGCCCTGGTTGTACAGCGGCGCGTTGACCAGCCACGCGGTCCCGGCGACGAGCGCGACGACGATCATCGCGGCGAGCGAGGACCACAGCGTGACACGCGCGGGGCGCGACGTGAGCACCTTCCAGCCGCGCACAGGGTCCTCGACGAACCGCTTGGTGAGCCACGCGAGGACGAAGCAGAGCACCAGCAGCGCGACGCGGTGGTAGATGGTCAGGCCCCAGAACGGCACCGAAGGCGCGATGATGATGAGCGGCCAATGCCACAGGTAGAGCGAGTAGGAGATGTCGCCGACGAACTGCGCGGGTCGCAGTGACAGGATCCGCGTCGGGTACCACCAGCGGTCGGTGTTGGACGCCGCGATCACCGCGGCCGCTCCGAGCGTCGGAAGGATCGCGTTGTAGCCCGGGAACGGCGTCTGCCCGTCGTACGTGAAGATCACGAAGACGAGCACGAGGATTCCGCCCCACCCGAGCACGAAGCTGCCGATCGCGTTGCGCACGCGCAGCAGCGGGATGAGGGCGACCAGCGCGCCCACGCCGAACTGCCACATCCGGCCGAACGTCACGAAGTACGCGGGAGCAGGGTCGGTGATCGTGAACACGATGCAGAACGCGAGCGACGCGACCGACACCGCCCCCAGCGCGACGATGACCGCCCGGCGCCGGCTGCCGCGCAGCCACTTCACCGCGACCCACGCGGCCAGCAGCATGATGAGCGGCCACATCACGTAGAACTGCTCTTCGAGCGACAGCGACCAGTAGTGCTGCACGGTGGTCGGATCGCCGGCGTGGTTCAGGTAGTCCGCCGAGTTGAGCGCGAGGTACCAGTTCTCGACGTAGAACGTCGACGCGAGGATCTCGCGCACCTCGTTGGGCAGAGCAGACGTGGGCATGAGGTACGGAGACATCACGACGACGGCGCAGAACAGCAGCACCAGGAGGGATGCCGGCAGCAGGCGCCGCGCGCGGCGCGCCCAGAACTGCCCCAGGCGGACGGTTCCGGTCGCGGTGAGCTCGCGCATGAGATGCGCCGTGATCAGGAACCCCGAAATCACGAAGAAGATGTCGACGCCGATGTAGCCGCCGGTCACGCGGCCCGGCCAGAAGTGGTAGAGCACGACGCTCAGCACCGCGATGGCGCGAAGGCCCTGCACGTGCGGGATGAACCGCGACGGCTCAGCGTGCTCGGGCGACCGATCGCTCGGCTCACGGGTCACGGTCTGGGAGGGCACGCGCAGATGCTGCGGTCCGAGGTCGTGGTCGGCGGAAGGCACGAATCGACGTTAGCCGGTGTTGCGCCCGGCTCCCGCACCCGTCGCGGGAAAGCCCTGTTTAGCCCAGCCTTCTCTTGCTTGCGGAATGTCGCCGGGTGAGTAGCGTTGCACGTGACGGAGGGCGAACGCCGATCGAGGCGAACCCTCCCACGATGGAGGCGAGAGACATGACGAAGACCAACACCATCCCCGCGACCGCAGCGAATCCCGACGTGGCCGCTGCCACCGCACAGTTCCTCACCCCCGTAGTCCTGGGCCTGCAGGCCCTGGCTGTCAACGGCAAGCAGGCGCACTGGAACGTGCGCGGCGCGAACTTCATCGCGATCCACGAGCTGCTCGACTCGGTGGTCGCCCACGCACAGGACGGCGCCGACCAGGCCGCGGAGCGCATCGTCGCCCTGGGCCTGCCGATCGACGCCCGCGTGAGCACCGTCGCAGGCAAGACCGCGGCCACGAGCGTGCCCGCCGGCTTCACGCAGTGGGACGCACTGATCCGCAACGTCATCACCGACATGGACGCCGTCATCGCGGACGTCCAGGCCGCGATCGACGGCCTGGACGAGTTCGACCTCACGAGCCAGGACATCGCGATCGGCATCAAGGAGTCGCTCGAGAAGGACCGCTGGTTCCTCTTCGCGCACCTCGCCGAGTGACGCGCGGCTGATCCAGACGCAGAGGGCCCCCGGCGACTCGCCGGGGGCCCTCTGCGTCACGGGTGCTGCAGGAACGCCAGCACGGCGAGCACGCGACGATGCTCGGTGCCGGACTCCTCGAGCCCGAGCTTCGAGAAGATCGCGCTGATGTTCTTCTCGACCGCGCCGACGCCGATGAAGAGTCGTTCGGCGATGCTGGCGTTGCTGCGACCCTCGGCCATCAGTGTCAGCACGTCGCGCTCGCGGGGCGTCAGTGTCGACAGCGGGTCGGGCCGTGCCGACAGGAGCCCCTGCACGACGAGCGGGTCGAGGACCGTGCCTCGCTCACGGACGCGCCGCACGGCATCCGTGAATTCGTCGAGAGAGGTGACGCGGTCCTTCAGCAGGTATCCGACGCCGCCCTCCCCGCCTGCGAGCAGTTCGCGGGCGTACACGCCCTCGACGTACTGGCTGAGCACCAGGATCCCGACGTTCGGGAGCGCCGCCCGCACCGCGAGGGCGGCCCGGATGCCCTCGTCGCGGAACGCCGGCGGAAGGCGGACGTCGAGGATGGCGACATCCGCCGCCGCGGTCCGGACGCGCGCGACGACGTCATCCGCGTCGCCCCACGCACCGGCGGTGACGTAACCCGCCTCGTCGAACAGCCTGATCAGCCCCTCGCGCAGCAGAACGGAGTCCTCGAAGAGGACGACGCGAAGGGGTCCGGATTCGCTTGCCGCAGCCACCCCCTCAGGATACGGATCGCTCACACCGCACCTGCCATGAGGGGAATGTGCGCACCGACGGAAGTCGGCCCGCCGAGCGGGCTCGTGACCACGAGCATGCCGCGCAGCCCGGCGACGCGCTCGCGCAGTCCCTCGAGCCCGTGCCCGACCGTGATCGCCGCGCCCCCGCGTCCGTTGTCGACCACCCACACGTCGAGGTGCGTCGGGGCACCGCTGGGCGCACGACGCAGCGAGGCCTTGAGCGTGACGCCGCTCGCGCCGGAGTGCTTGACCGCGTTGGTCATCAGCTCGGCGACCACGAAGTACACCGTGCGCGCGATCTCCTGGCTCACGGCGCGATCGATCGACGGATCGACGTCGACCTGCACCGACAGCGGAGACGTCGTCGCGAGGGCGTCCAGCGCCGCGGCGAGGCCGCGGTCCTGCAGCAGCGGCGGGGCGACGCCGCTCGAGAGCGCCCGCAGCTCGTCCAGCGCGGCCTTCGCGTGCCCCCGCGCCTCGCGGGCGAGCTCCGTGGCGGCCTCCGCGTCGCCGGACTGCGCGCGGCGCTCGAGGGCTGCCAGGTCCATCTGCAGGCGCACCAGCCGTTGCTGCGGGCCGTCGTGGATGTCGCGCTCGAGCCGGCGCAGCGCCACGTCCTCGGCATGCACCGCGGCGCCGCGAGCGGCCGCTTCGGCGCGCACCTCGGCGGCGAGGCGGTCGGAGGTCCAGCGGCCGAGCATGGCCTGCCCGATCGCGTGGTGCGCTCGCGCGAGTCCGCCGAGCACCCACGGCATCGTGAAAGTGAAGAGGATGCCGGCCACGAAGTACAGCACCACCTCGACGGCCCAGCTCGACCAGCCGCCGAACAGCCACGGCACCGCGTCCGCGACGTAGTGACCCCACTCGCCCCCGGAGCCGTCACGCTCCCAGTTGCGCGGGAGGAACAGTCCCCAGAACCAGTACGTGAGCCCGCCGAGCCCGACGCTCAGCCAGACAGTCGTCAGGGCGAACGTGACGGTGCTCACGATCGGCGTGACGATCATGCCGTGGACCAGGTACGACCAGTAGTGGGCGTTGCGCACGGGGCGCGTGAGCGTCATCCAGAAGCCGGTGGCGTCGGGCTTGTCGCGGTTCCATTCCGGCTCGGCGATCGCGGGCAGGCCCGTGACGAGCAGCAGGAACCGGTCCGCGACGCCGAACCCTCGGGCGACGAACAGCGAGCCGACCAGAAGCGGGAGCCCGATCACCAGGACGAGCAGCCCCACGCTCGTCCAGAACAGCGACGCAAGGATGCTGACCGAGAGCATCGCCAGGGCGAAGACGACGATCAGATACAGCGCGCTGCCGGGCGTGTGTCGCCACCACCGTCCGTAGGAGGCCCAGAAGCCGCCCGTCGCAACCTGCGTGGCCGGTGCCGCGCCGGGAGCGGTGTCAGTGGTCGTGGTGGTCATCGGAGTCTCCCTCGGGACGCTTCAGTTCGGGCTGCTGGCCCGGTTCGACGACCAGGAACTGTCCCATCATGCCCTGGTCCTCATGCCACAGCAGGTGGCAGTGGTACATGTACGGCGTGGCCGGGTCGGCGTAGTCCTCGAACCGCACCAGGATCCGGTATTCGCGGTTCCACTCGAGCGCGATCGTGTCCTTCAGCCCGGCCAGCCGCGCCGGCGGCGGCGATCCGTCCACCGACAGGACGCGGAACTGCGTGTCGTGGACGTGGAACGAGTGCGGCAGCGGGTTCTCGTTGCGCACCGTCCACACCTCGCTGGTGTCGACGGTGGCCGTGAAGTCGGCGCGCCCCAGGTCCATCTGCCGGTCGTTGATGTTGTGCCCCGACATGACGAACGTGCGCTCGGTGACGGCATCCGTCTCGCCCACCGCGGGCAGTGATGCCAGCTTGGCCGGCACCTCCGGCGATGCGGTGAGGGTCTCCGCGGCCCGCAGCTCGAGCACATCGAAGCTCGCAGAGCCGGCGTGCAGAGCGGGGTCGGGCGCGTTCGATCGCAGCGCCACGCGCTCACCGGGCTCGACCGTCACGACGATCTCGGCCCGCTCGCCAGGCGAGAGGGGCACGCTCGTCGAGGCGACCGGCGCCTCGAGGACTCCTCCGTCGGTCGCGACCAGGTCGAACCCACGGCCGTCGGCGAACGCGAAGTCGTACATGCGTGCGCTCGACCCGTTCAGCAGCCGGAGACGGACCCGCTCGGTGGTGACGTCGAGGTAAGGCGCCACCGTCCCGTTGACGAGGATCGTGTCGCCGAGCACGCCGTCGAACTGCATGCCGATGCTGCCCGCGAACGAGCCGTCGGCGTTGAACGAGCGGTCCTGCACGATCACCGGGACGTCATCGACGCCGTACTCGCGCGGCAGGGCGAGAGCCGACTCCTCCTCGTCGCGCAGCAGGAACATGCCCGCAAGACCCGCATCGACCTGCTCCCGTGTGCGGCCGTGCAGGTGGGGGTGGTACCAGAGCGTGGCCGCCGGCTGGTCCATCTGCCACTCCGGCTGCCACGTCGCACCGGCGGCGATCGGCGTGTGCGGGCCGCCGTCCATCTCCGCCGGAAGGTGCATGCCGTGCCAGTGCACCGTCGTGGAGGCATCGAGGTGGTTCGCGACGTCGACCCTCACGCGCTCGCCGCGCTCTGCGACCAGTGTCGGTCCGAGGTACGACCCGTTGTAGCCGAGGGTCGGCGTGGGGCGTCCGTCGACGAACGTGGTCGAGGCCTCGTCTGCGGTCAGCTCGAACACGCGCACGCCGTCCTCGACGCGCGACGGCGCGAGCGGCGGCACGGCGAGCGGTCTGATGAAATCGACCGCTCCGGCGGCCGGAGGCGTCGCACGCGCGGAATTGCTCGCGAACCAGACGCCGCCGGCGGCGACGACCGCCACGACGAGGACCAGCGGGATGACGATGAGCGTCACGAGCAGGCCGCGTCGACGGCGGCGCGGTGGCGCGGCATCGGCCGCCGGCGGGGCGGGCGGAACGGGCACAGCGGAAGTCATGCCTCCAGCCTCGCGACGGACGCCGCGCCGCGGCATCCGACGCCCTCCCGAACCGGTACGGGGGCAGACCCCCGTCGGCGGGAGGGTCTACACGACGTGAGTCAGGCGGCCGCCGAGCAGCGTGGCAGAGACGCGCATCGCTCGAAGCTGCGCGGCATCGGCCGCGAGCGGGTCGTGCTCGCACACGGCGAGGTCGGCGATGTCACCCGGCTCGGTGCGCGCGGGAGCCGCCGTGCCGCCTCGCGTCGAGGCGGCGAGAGCGGTCGCGGCTTCGACACGTTCGTGCGGCTGCCACGGCTCGCGTCCGTCGCGGGTGCGGAAGACGGCGGAGGCCATCGCCGCCCACGGGTCGAGTGGCGACACCGGCGCGTCGGAGCCGAAGAAGAGCGCGGCGCCGGAGTCGGCCAGCGCCCGCAGCGGGTACGGCTGCGCGGTCTGGTCGCGCCAGATGCTGTCGGTGAGGTCGCGGTCGTCGATCGCGTGCTCGGGCTGCACGCTCGCGCCGACGCCCAGCCGTGCGAAGCGCGGGATGTCGGCATGCGCGACCAGCTGCGCGTGCTCGATCGTGCCCCAGGCGCCCGTCGCAGCGAAGGCGTCCAGCGCATGAGAGTTCGCCACGTCGCCGATGGCGTGGATCGCCGACGCGATGCCCGCGCCGGTCGCGCGCGTCATCAGGTCCACCAGGTTCGCCAGATCCACCGTGATCAGACCATGGTTGTGCGTGTCGCCGGAGTACGGGTGCGAGCACGCGGCCGTCCGAGTCCCCAGCGAGCCGTCGGTGATGACCTTGAGCGGTCCGACGCGGACGAGATCGGAATCGGATCCTCGCGCGCGGTCCCCCGTCTGCAGCCCCTCCGCGATCGCGCGGTCGAGGAATTCGGGGTAGATCCCGAACGACACGCGCAGCGCATCGAACCCCGCGGCGAGGCGTCGCATCCACGCGTCCTCGTTCCACGCCATGTCGAGATCGACGAGGCCCACGACGCCGCGTGCGGCCGCCTCCTGGGCCATGCGCGCGACGAGCGGGTCAGCCGTCGCCGGATCGACCGCGTTGAGGCGGCGTGAGATCTCGAACGCGGGCTCTTCGCGGAGTATGCCGACGCCATCCGGTTCGAATCCCTCGCGTCGCAGCGCCGCCGAGTTGAGCCACACGCTGTGCACATCGGCGTTGATCAGATACGTCGGGATGCCGCGGGTGGCGGCGTCGAGCACCTCCAGGGTCGGATCGTCCGGCCAGAGCGCGTCGCGGAAGCCCGTGCCCACCCGTCGGCCGTCGGGCAGCATCGCGGCGTCCGCCATGATCGCCGCCGCGTGCGCCGCGGACGTGGCGGCCCCGAGCGGCTCGCGCTGCGCCGCGAGCGCCCACTGCACGACGTGCACGTGGTGGTCCCACAGGCCGGGGATCACCCACCCGCCGCCGGCATCGAGCACGGCGCCGCGTCGCGGCAGCGCGCCCGCCGGGGCGATGTCGGTCACGATGCCATCGGCGAGGTGGATGTCGACGGGCTCGGCGCCGAACGGATCGGTGCGCTCCGATCCGGTGAGTCGTGCATCGGCGATGACCGAAGGCTCGTCGCCGCGCGCGAGCCTCACCGTGCCGCCCGGCGGTTGTCGAAGTCGCGTCGCATCTCACCGGCCAGTCGCGGGTCGGCGTAGGGACCGCCTCCCGCCTCGAGCTCGGCGATCACGGTCTCGACGACCTCGTCGGGGCGGTTCTGGCTCAGCTTGCGCTTGGCCACGACCCTGGTCGGCGTGAGTCGGAACCCCGCAGTCCCCCGCTCGAGGCGTCGGACGAAGTCGGGATCGTTCGGCGGCTCCCACATCAGTCGCGGCTGCGGCATCCCGCTCTCGAACCGCTCGACGAGCCGCTCGAGCACCCGGAGGTTCTCCTCGGGAGCGAGGATCTCGGGGATGCCGGAGAGATGGGCGGACACGAAGTTCCAGGTCGGCACGCTCGCGGTGTCGCCGTACCAGCCGGGCGAGATGTACCCGTGCGGCCCCTGCACGACCACGAGCAGCTCGCGCTCGCCGAGCCCGTGGATCAGGTCGTCGGGCTTGCCGACGTGGCCGACGATCGTGAGGTCGTCGCGATCGGCGTCCAGCAGCACGGCGTAGTGCGACGCGACGAGCCCCTCGTCGGTGGAGCTCACGATCGTGACCCACGGGTTCTGCTCGATGAGCCGGCGGATCTCTCCGACGTCGGTCATCGCGAAGCTCGGATTCTGACGCATGCGTCCAGCCTAGGAGGACCCCTGCATGCGCCGGCCCCCGCAGCCTCGCCGAGACTTCACGATTGTCACTGAATCGAGCGGATTCGATGACATTCGTGAAGTTTCGGCGCCCGGGAACACGTCAGGCCTGGCAGCTCGGGCACCAGTACAGCTTCCGGCCGGCGGCTTCCTCGACCACGATCGCGGTGCCGCACACGCGGCATGGCAGGCCGGCCCGGTGGTAGACCCAGTGGCGATCGTCTCGGCTCGCCATCGCCTTGCGGTACGCCTCGGGGTCGAGGTCGTCCATCGTCATCATCTGCCCGGTCTCGACGCCGATCGCGAGCAGCCGCACCCAGTCGCGCCAGAGGCCGCGCACGACGTCCTCCGGCACCTCACGACCCGGGGTGTGGGGGTTCTGCCGCGCCCGGTAGAGCAGTTCGGCACGATAGACGTTGCCGATGCCGCTCACCACGTTCTGATCCATCAGGAGCAGCCCGATCGGCGTCGGCTTGCGCCGGACGACAGCGGTGAAGCGCTCCTCCCCCTCGGCGACGTCGTCGACGAGCGGATCCGGACCGAGCTTCGCGATCGTCGCGGCGACCTCGTCCGGCGTCTGCAGCTCGCACGCCGTCGGACCTCGGAGGTCGGCGCACGTCGCCTCCGTCATCAGCCGCAGGCGCACCTGTCCGACGACCGGCGGCGGCCACTCGTCGCCCTCGTCGGCAAGGCCCGTCGTCTGCTCCGACATGCGCACGTGCACGCGTGTACGGCGAGGCGCTCCGATCGAGGTGAGCGAGTTCTCGCCCGCCCCATCGAGTATCGGCTCACCGAGCTCGGTGCCGCGCTGGTTCGTCTGCCCCATGCGTCCGTTCGCCGACGCGATCGTCGGGTCGACGAGGATCTCGCCCGCGAAGTCCCAGGCTCCGTACATGCCGAGATGGATGCGCAGCCAGAGGTCATCGTCGAACTCGAGGAACATCTGCTTGCCGACCGCGCGCACCGCGGACGCCGTGCGGCCGCTGAGCACCGCGGCGCCCTCGGCGAAGCGCCCCTGGGGGCTCGAGGCCGTCACGGACCGGCCGACGAAGTTGCGGTCGAACTGGCGCGCGATCCGGTGGACGGAGTGGCCCTCGGGCACGCTCAGCCGGCTTCGGGGTCGAACGAGCTGTCGTCGGCGGCGAGCACGTCGGGCTCGCCCGCACCGGTCGCGCGAGGGTCCGGCTGGAGCGTGCCGTCCTGCTCGTACGCGGCGAGCTGCGCGATGCGTCGCGCGTGGCGCTCCTCGCCCGAGAACGGGGTCTCGATGAAGCGGTCGATGAACGCGGTGGCCTCTTCGAAGGTGTGCTGGCGCGCGCCGATCGCGATCACGTTCGCGTCGTTGTGCTCGCGCGCGAGCTCGGCCGTCGCAATGCTCCACACGAGTGCGGCGCGGACGCCCAGCACCTTGTTCGCGGCGATCTGCTCACCGTTGCCCGATCCGCCGAACACGACGCCGAGCGTCTCGATGCCGGCTTCCTGGTCGCGCACCACGGCCTCCGCCGCGCGGATGCAGAACGCCGGGTAGTCGTCGAGCGGGTCGTACTCGAGGGGACCGTGGTCGACGACCTCGTGACCGGCGGCGGCCAGGTGATGCTGCAGCTGCGTCGAGAACTCGAGGCCGGCGTGATCGGTCGCGATGTGGATGCGCATGGCTCAATCCTAGGGAAGCGGGAGCGGGCGATGACGCGTGAAGAGTGGACTGCTGTGGCGCACCGCTCAGGGCGCGATGCCGGCGGCCGCGGGCTTGAACCCCGCACGCACGTTCTCGCAGCAGGCGGGACGGCACACGTCGAACCACGGCCCGAGTCCGGTGGCGTGCGGGCGCTCCCCCGCGGGCGTCCCGTTCAGCCGCTCCTCGACCAGGTCGACCAGGCCCGCGACGAATGCCGGGTCGACGCCCGGGGTCGGTGTGCGCACGGCGCGCAGTCCCGCCTCGGCGGCGGCATCCATCGCCTCCGTATCGAGGTCCCACAGCACTTCCATGTGATCGCTCATGAAGCCGAGTGGCACGATCGCCACCGCCTGCACGCCCGCAGCGGGGAGCTCGGCGATGACGTCGTTGACGTCGGGCTCGAGCCAGGGCTGGCTGGGCGGACCCGACCGCGACTGGTAGACGAGGTCCCACGCCACGCGCTCCGCCCCGGGCACCTCGGCGGCGACGGCCGCCATGACGACCTCGGCGACGGCGAGGTGCTGTGCCGCGTACGCTCCGCCGTCCCCGAACTCCCTGTGCAGGTCGTCGCCCTCACGGGGACCGGAGCGCTGCGCGTCGGCGGTGGGGATGCTGTGCGTCGAGAAGAGCACGCGCACCGCCTCCGGCACCGTTCCCTCGGCGAGAAAGCCCGCGACCGCGTCGCGGACGCCGTCGACGAACGGCTGCACGAACCCCGGGTGGTCGAAGAACTGGCGCACCTTGTCGATCGTGACCGTGCCCGCCAGCCCCGTATCGGTGAGCACCCGAGCGAAGTCCTCGCGATACTGCCGGCAGCTGGAGAACGACGAGTAGGCGCTCGTCGCGAGGGCCAGGAGGTTCGTGTCGCCGGCGGCCGCGGCATCCGTCACCGCGTCCTCGAGGTACGGGGACCAGTTGCGGTTGCCCCAGTACACCGGCAGGTCGATGCCACGGCGCGCCAGCTCGGCCTCGAGCGCCGCCTTGAGCGCGCGATTCTGCGCGTTGATCGGACTCACGCCGCCGAAGTGCCGGTAATGGTGGGCGACCTCTTCGAGACGCTCATCGGGGATGCCGCGCCCACGCGTGACGTTGCGCAGGAACGGGATGACGTCGTCCTGCCCCTCGGGACCTCCGAAGCCCGCGAGAAGGAGGGCGTCGTACGCGACCGGCTCCTCGACGAACGGGTCGCCGGATGCCGCAGCCGCCGACGCGAACGGGACCACATGCTGCTCGGGAGAACTCACGCCTCCATCCTGACACCGCGCGCCGTCGCGTTCGTCCACAGGATCGGGCCCGAAGGGGTCGGCTGGCATAGGCTGGGACGGTTGTCACCGGCGCCAGCAGCGCTTGTGGCGGCCGCCGGATCGAGCGTCCGCGACGTGGGCGCATCCAGACCATCCGTCATCCTCACCCATGGGAGCCACAGCAGTGCCTGGAGAGAACCTCACCCGCATCGAGGCGCAGGAGCGCCGCGGCATCGTCGACACGCAGTCCTACGAGGTCGCGCTCGACCTCACGAAGGGCGCCGAGATCTTCGGCTCCCGCACCGTCGTGCGTTTCACCGCCGCCCCGGGGGCCTCGACCTTCATCGATCTCATCGCGCGGGAGGTGCGCGAGATCACCCTCAACGGCCGCTCGCTCGATCCCGCCTCGGTCTTCGCGGACTCGCGCATCGCGCTCGAGGGGCTCGCCGCCGAGAACGAGCTCGTGGTCGACGCGGACTGCCTGTACACAAACACGGGCGAGGGTCTTCATCGCTTCGTCGACCCCGTCGACGACGAGGTCTACCTCTACTCGCAGTTCGAGGTGCCCGACTCGCGCCGCATGTTCGCGGTCTTCGAGCAGCCCGACCTGAAGGCGACGTTCCAGTTCACGGTGACGGCTCCCGAGCCGTGGAAGGTGATCTCGAACTCGCCCACGCCCGAGCCGAAGAAGCACGGCGACGGTTCCGCCACATGGCGCTTCGAGCCGACGCCGCGCATCTCGTCGTACATCACCGCGCTCATCGCCGGCCCGTACGAGGCCACCTTCTCGGAGCTCACGAGCTCGTCCGGCCGCGTCATCCCGCTGGGCGTCTACGGCCGCAAGAGCCTCTGGCAGCACCTCGACGCGGACTACATCTTCGACAAGACCCGCCAGGGCTTCGCGTACTTCGAGGAGAAGTTCGACTACGCGTATCCGTTCGCGAAGTACGACCAGCTCTTCGTGCCCGAGTTCAACGCTGGCGCGATGGAGAACGCCGGCGCGGTCACCTTCACCGAGACCTACGTCTTCCGCTCGAAGGTGACGGATGCCGTCAAGGAGCGCCGCGTCGTCACGATCCTGCACGAGCTCGCGCACATGTGGTTCGGCGACCTCGTGACCATGAAGTGGTGGAACGATCTGTGGCTCAACGAGTCGTTCGCCGAGTGGGCGTCGACGATCGCCACGGCCGAGGCCACCGAGTGGACCGAGGCGTGGACCACGTTCAACGCGATGGAGAAGACCTGGGCGTACCGCCAGGACCAGCTCCCCTCGACCCACCCGGTCGTCGCCACGATCAACGACCTCGAAGACGTCCAGGTCAACTTCGACGGCATCACGTACGCCAAGGGCGGCTCGGTGCTCAAGCAGCTCGCCGCGTGGGTGGGCGTCGAGGCCTTCTTCGCCGGCGTCGCGGCGTACTTCAAGAAGCACGAGTGGTCGAACACCGAGCTGAGCGACCTCCTCGCCGAGCTCGAGACGACGAGCGGACGCGAGCTGTCGACGTGGTCGAAGAAGTGGCTCGAGACCGCGGGCGTCAACACCCTCTCCCCCGAGATCGTCACGGACAGCGACGGGACCATCACGCGCTTCGCGATCGTGCAGACGGCTCCCGCCGATTACCCGACGATCCGCCCGCACCGTCTGGGCGTCGGCTTCTACGAGCTCGAGGGCGACGCCCTCGTGCGCGTGCACCATATCGAGCTCGACGTGGACGGCGACCTCACCGAGGTTCCCGAGCTCAAGGGCCGCAAGCGACCCGCCCTCGTGCTCCTCAACGACGACGACCTCGCGTACGCGAAGATCCGCCTCGACGACCGTTCGCTGCAGACCGCGATCGACCACCTCGGCAAGATCAGCGACCCGCTCGCCCGCTCGCTCGTGTGGGGCGCCGCGTGGGACCAGACGCGCGACGCCGAGGCCTCGGCGTCCGACTACGTCGACCTCGTGCTGCGCAACATCGGCGCCGAGTCCGAGTCGACCACGGTACGCACCACCCTTGCCCAGCTGCAGCTGGCCGCGAACTCGTACGTCGCTCCCGAGAAGCGCGACGCGACGCGCGAGAAGGTCGCCGACGCGCTGTGGCAGCTCGCCGGCTCCGCCGAGGCCGGCAGCGACAGCCAGCTGCAGTTCGTGACGGCGTTCGCCTCGGCGGCCTCCACCTCGTCACAGTGGGAGAAGGTCCGCCAAGTCCGCGACGGGGAGGCGACCTTCGAGGGCCTGGAGATCGACACCGATCTGTCGTGGCAGCTGCTGGTATCGCTGGCTGCAGGCGGCGTCGTGGGCACCGCCGAGATCGACGCGGCGCTCGCCGCCGACAACACCGCGAAGGGCGGCGAGTTCGCCGCGCAGGCGAAGGCCGCACTGCCGACGGCCGAGGCCAAGGCCGCCGCGTGGGCTTCGCTCGTCGACAGCGACGACCTGCCGAACACGATCGTGCGCTCCGCCGCGGCCGGGTTCGTGCACCCGGCGAGCCGCGACCTGCTCGGCGACTATGTGCCCCGCTACTTCGACGCGCTGTTGCCGCTATGGGAGTCGCGCACGTACCAGATCGCGCAGTACCTCATCGTCGGCCTCTACCCGGCGCCGCTCGCCGACGTCGCGCTCCGCGTCGCCACGCGCGCGTGGCTCGAGGCGAACGCCGACGCAGCCCCGGCGCTGCGCCGGCTCGTCGCCGAGAACCTCGCCGGCGTCGAGCGCGCGCTCGCCGTCCAGGACCGCGACGCGCAGTAGGACCGCACGGATGTCTCGGCGCCGCACTCAGGCGGCGCCGAGGCACCCGTCATTAGGATCGTGACGATGATCAGCGTCCCCCTCGACACCATTCCCCCCGACGAACCCGTCGACGTCACGAGCGGCGAGTTCTGGGCCGGAGTCGGACAGTTCTTCGTCGAGGCAGGCTGGGATCTCGCGGCGATCGTCGGGATCATCGTCGGCGCCGTGGTGCTGGCGTGGATCCTGAAGTTCGTCATCCGTCGCGTCGTCAACCGGATCGTCAGCGGCGCGAAGTCGAAGGCCAAGGTCGACGACACGCAGGCCCTGGAGCGATCGCCCCTCGCCTCGGTGCGGCTCGTGCAGCGCACGCGCACGCTGGGCTCGATCCTGCACAACGTCGTCAACGTGACGATCGTCGTCATCGCGATCCTGCTCATCATCAACGTCATCGCCCCGACGGCGCTGGGCTCGCTCACTCTGCTGACCGCCGCCGTCGGCGCAGGCCTTGGCTTCGGTGCCCAGAACATCGTCAAGGACGTGCTGAACGGCATCTTCATCGTCGCCGAGGATCAGGTCGGCATCGGCGACGTCGTCGACCTCGGCCTCGCGACCGGCATCGTCGAGTACGTCAGCGTCCGCGTCACGCACGTGCGCGATGTCAACGGCACGCTCTGGTACGTGCGCAACGGCGAGATCACGCGCATCGGCAACCTCTCGCAGGGATGGTCGCGTGTCATCATCGACCTCTCGGTGGCCGTCGACTCCGACATCGACGAGGTCGAGCGGGCGATGCTCGACACCGCGAAGGCGCTGGCCAAGGACCCCAAGTGGCGCACGCGAATCCTCGAGCAGCCCGAGGTCTGGGGGCTGGAGTCCATCTCGGGCGACGCGCTCGTCATCCGCCTGGTCATGAAGACCCGCGCGAACGCGAAGGACGATGTCGCGCGCGAGCTGCGCATGCGCCTCAAGCGCACCATCGACGAGATGGGCATCACGCTCCCCGCCCTCTCCGCCGTCATGCCGACCGGCATCGAGGGCGCTCTGCGGGTCCGCGGGGCGAACCCGCCCAAGACCAAGCCGAACCCGGTTGCGCCTGTCGCCGAGCGCCCCGTCTGGAAGCCCAAGCGCCCGGGCAAGAAGTCGCCGTCGCCCGGCGGCGACACCGCCTCCGGATCGACCCCTGAGAGCACCTCATGAGCGACATGCCCACGCCTTCCGGCAGCGCCCCGCAATCCGACGCCGCGCCGATGAGCTTCTACGAGGAGGTCGGCGGACACGCGACCTTCGAGCGACTCGTCGACGCCTTCTATCGCGGCGTCGCCGACGACGAGGTGCTGCGGCCCATGTATCCGGAGGAGGACCTCGGGCCCGCGAAGGAGCGGCTCACGCTCTTCCTCGCCCAGTACTGGGGCGGACCCACGACATACAGCCAGGGGCGCGGTCACCCGCGCCTGCGCATGCGTCACGCGGCCTTCCACGTGAACCCCGATGCGCGCGACCGCTGGCTCGCGCACATGCGCGCCGCCGTCGACGAACTCGGCCTTCCCCCGCTGCACGAGGCGACGCTGTGGGACTATCTCCAGCGGGCGGCGTTCGCCATGGTGAACACGTTCGAGCCGAGCGGCATCGGCCCCGCCGCGGCCGGACGCGACGCCACCGCCGGCTCCCCGCAGTCCGGCGCACCTCGATCGTCGCTGCCCGTCACCGCGGCACCGCCACCCGAAACCGAACAGCCCCGCTGAGCTCGAACCCCGCCTGCCCCGCACCGCCGACGAAGGAGTCGACATGCCCCCCGCCGCTCACACCACCGACGTCCTCGTCATCGGCTGGGGCCTCGCCGGCCTCGTCGCGGCGAGCGAGGCGATCGCCGCAGGCAGGCGCGTCACGATCATCGATCAGGAGCCCCGGTCGAACCTCGGCGGACAGGCGTGGTGGTCGTTCGGCGGCCTGTTCTTCATCGACTCGCCCGAACAGCGACGGCTGGGCGTGCGCGACTCGCTCGAGCTGGCACGGCAGGACTGGTTCGGCAACGCCGGATTCGACCGTGACGACGACCTGTGGCCGCGTCGGTGGGCCGAGGCCTACCTGCAGTTCGCGCACGGCGAGAAGCGCTCCTGGCTGCGGCAGAAGGGGGTCAAGTTCTTCCCGATCGTCGGGTGGGCCGAGCGCGGCGGCTACACCGCCACCGGTCCCGGCAACTCGGTGCCCCGGTTCCACATCACCTGGGGAACCGGGCCGGGCCTTGTCGCACCGTTCCAGGCTGCGGTGGAGACGGGCGAAGCGGCGGGCCGCGTCATGATCCTCCCTCGCCACCGCGTCACGGCCCTGACGATGACGGACGGCGTGGTGACCGGCGCCGAGGGCGACATCCTCGCGCCGTCGGGCGCGGCACGCGGGCTGGCATCCTCGCGTGAGGTCGTCGACACTTTCGCCATCACGGCCGGCGCCACCATCGTCGCCTCCGGCGGCATCGGCGGGAACCACGACATGGTGCGGCAGTGGTGGCCCGAGCGCTTGGGTTCGGCTCCCGCGTCGATGGTCGCCGGCGTGCCCGCCTACGTCGACGGTTCGATGCAGAAGGTGAGCGAGGCCGCCGGTGCGCGGCTCATCAACGGCGATCGCATGTGGCACTACGTCGAAGGCATTCAGAACTGGGATCCGGTGTGGCCGAATCATGGCATCCGGATCCTCCCCGGTCCCTCGTCGGTGTGGCTCGACGCGACGGGCACGCGGCTGCCGGTGCCGCTGTTCCCCGGTTTCGACACGCTCGGCACGCTCGCGCACCTGCGCGCGACGGGACACGACCACTCGTGGTTCGTGCTGTCGCAGAAGATCATCGAGAAGGAGTTCACCCTCTCGGGCAGCGAGCAGAACCCCGACCTCACCGGCAAGGACGTGCGCCTGCTCGCGAAGTCGCGCCTCGGGAAGGGCGCCGCCGGCCCGGTGCAGGCGTTCATGGACCGGGGCGCCGACTTCGTCGTCCGCGACGACCTCGACGACCTGATCGCCGGCATGCAGGCGCTCCCTGGCGGGGAGGCGCTCGACGCCGAGCGGGTGCGATTCGAGATCGAGGCCCGCGATCGCGAGATGGACAACGACTTCACCAAGGATGCGCAGATCGCGATGCTGCGCTCGGCGAGGGCCTTCCGCGGTGACAAGCTGATCCGCACGGCGACCCCGCACCGCATCCTCGACCCCGCCGCGGGGCCGCTCATCGCCGTGAAGCTGCACGTGCTGACCCGAAAGTCGCTCGGCGGAATCGAGACCGACCTCTCGGCTCGCGCCCTGGGCGCGTCGGGCGAGCCGGTGCCCGGTCTGTACGCGGCCGGCGAGGCCAGCGGCTTCGGCGGCGGCGGCGTGCACGGGTACCGCGCACTGGAGGGGACATTCGTCGGGGGATGCTTGTTTTCCGGACGCGCGGCGGGCCGCGCGGCCGCTGCTGCGGTGTGATCCTCGAGCCCTCAGCACGCGCGGCGGGGCGCGGCCCTTGCCGCGGTGTGATCCTCGGCCCTCAGCACGCGCGGCGGGGCGCGCGGCCGCTGCCGCGGTGTGAACGCGCGGTTCAGCGCCCCGCGGAGCCTGTACGACGCACGGCGGTGAGGCCGACCGCCACGGGCCCACGCACGAGGACGTGGCCGCGCTGCAGGCTGACCCGGGTCCACGGGCCGCTGACGAACACGCGAGCGGACTCGCCGCCGCTGATGAACCCCATGCTGAGCGCCGCGAACGCGGCCCCGAGCGGAAGGCCGCCGAGCTCGTCGTCGGGTGCTCCCCACACGGCGGCGCGCACCGCGCGGACCGCATCTTCGCCGGCATCGGTCGGCACGGCGTCGGCAACGCGGACGATCCCGCCTTGCGCCTTGGCCGCAAGGGCCGACGCCTCGACATCGTCGCGCTGCGTCCATCCCGAACGGGGCGGCGTGATCCCCGCCCATGAGGGCGACAGCGCCGTCTCGGGCAGCAGGAGCGCTGCCGCGTCATCGGGTGCGGCGGAGAGGGCGGATGCCTCGACCACGAGGTCGCACACGAGCTCGGGATCGGCGGCGAGCGTGCGCATCGCGAGCACCGTCGGCGTCGAGTCGCCCAGCCCGCGCGGCGCAAGAGGCGCCGCGGTCATCGCCAGCACGCCGCCCGATGCCTGCAGCCGGATCCCCTCGTCGGTGAAACGGGCTGCGCGACCGGCGAAGGTGAGCGCGTCGGCGGCGGTGGCGGGATCGGCGAGCAGGAGGCGCGGGGACATCGCCCCTAAGCTACCAAGCGGAGCAACGGGCGGTCGCCGCCCCGGAGAGGAGCACCCGTGGAAGACGCCGAGCCGACCCTCGAGCAAGATCCGGTCGCCTCGATGCTCTCGGTGCTCGATCTGAGCGGCTCGGATGCACGCACGACAGAGGACATCTTCACCGGGGTGTCACACTCGATGCCCCTCGGCCGGGTGTACGGCGGGCAGGTGCTGGCGCAGTCCATCGTCGCCGCCGAACGCACCCTCCCGGATGATCGCATCGTGCACTCGATGCACGGGTACTTCCTGCGTCCCGGTGATTCGACGAAGGGCATCACGTTCGCGGTCGACCGCATCCACGACGGCCGCTCCTTCTCGACGCGCCGCACACAGGCCTTCCAGGAGGGTGTGCCGATCTTCTCGATGATCGCGTCGTTCCAGGACGAGGATCCGGGGGTGGATCATCAGGAGCCGATGCCCGAGGGGCTGCCGGGCCCCGACGAGCTTCCCGATGTGGAGTCGCACCTGAGCGGGGTCCACCCGATGTCGAAGCGGTTCTTCACCGACCGTCCCGTCGACGTGCGCCACGTCCCGTCGCCGATCTACACGGCGGTCGAGGGAGCCCGCGAGCCTCGGCAGGCGGTCTGGATGCGGGTGCGGCGCGCCATCCCCGACGACCCGGGCACGCATCGCGCGGCACTCGCGTACCTCAGCGACCTCACGATCCAGGAGTCCATCCTGCGGGCCCACGGGGTCTCGTGGGCGACGCCCGGACTCAAGGTGGCGAGTCTCGACCACGCGATGTGGTGGCATCGCTTCGGCCGCGTCGACGAGTGGATACTCTACGTGCAGGAGTCGCCGAGCGCGCGCGGCGGCCGGGGACTCGCGACCGGGCGGGTGTACTCGTCCGATGGTGCGCTGATGGCGACCGTCGCGCAGGAGATCATGGTGCGGGTGCCGGATGCCTCGGCACCGACTGGCTGACGAGCTTCAGCGCCGATGCGCGTAGACGAGGGGTTCGCCGAGGTACGGCGTCCAGGCGGCGCGCTCTTCGGCGGTCAGTCGCATCGGGCGGCCCGTCGCGGCATCCACTTTCACGACGACCGTCGTCGCGCGGGCGTAGAGCGTCTGCGTCGGTGACGCGGCCTCCGCCGGGCTGTACACCTCGTAGCAGACCTCGATGCTCGAGCCACCGAGCTTGCCGAACCACATCTGCACATCGAGGGGATGCCGCCCGTACGGCACCGGAGCGAAGTACTCGATCTCCTGGCGGGCGATGAGCGTCAGCACGCCGCTGTAGATGCTCGAATCGAGCACGGCGGTGTCGGGCGCGGGTTCTCCGGGGTCGGGCTCCCAGAAGGCCCGGACGCGCGCCTCTTCGAGCAGCTTGAGCATCGACGTGTTGTTGACGTGGTTGAACGCGTCGAGATCTCCCCAGCGGAGATGCACCGGGATGTGGAGGCGACGGCCGCGCCCTTCCGGCGCGGCCGTCGCCTCGTCGATCTCAGTCACGCGTGAGCTTGCGGTACGCGGTGCGGTGCGGGCGTGCGGCATCCGGTCCGAGACGCTCGATCTTGTTCGCCTCGTACGCCTCGAAGTTGCCCTCGAACCAGTACCACTTGTCGGGGTCCTCCTCGGTGCCTTCGTAGGCCAGGATGTGCGTCGCGATGCGGTCGAGGAACCACCGGTCGTGCGTGATCACGACGGCGCATCCCGGGAACTCGAGCAGTGCGTTCTCAAGCGACTGGAGGGTCTCGACGTCGAGGTCGTTGGTGGGCTCGTCGAGGAGCAGCAGGTTGCCGCCCTCCTTCAGCGTCAGCGCGAGGTTCAGGCGGTTGCGCTCACCGCCCGAGAGGACGCCCGCCTTCTTCTGCTGGTCCGGGCCCTTGAAGCCGAACTTCGACACGTACGCGCGCGAGGGGATCTCGGTCTTGCCGACGGTGATGATGTCGAGGCCGTCGGACACCACCTCCCACAGCGTCTTGTTCGGGTCGATGTTCGCGCGCGACTGGTCCACGTAGCTGATCTTCACGGTCTCGCCGATCTTCAGCTCACCGCCGTCGAGCGGCTCGAGGCCGACGATCGTCTTGAACAGCGTGGTCTTTCCCACACCGTTGGGGCCGATGACGCCGACGATTCCGTTCGGCGGCAGGCTGAACGTCAGCCCGTCGATGAGCGAGCGGCCGTCGAAGCCCTTCTGCAGCTTCTTGGCCTCGATCACGACGCTGCCCAGGCGCGGCCCCGGCGGGATCTGGATCTCTTCGAAGTCGAGCTTGCGGGTGCGCTCGGCCTCGGCAGCCATCTCCTCGTACCGCGCGAGGCGCGCCTTGGACTTCGCCTGGCGCCCCTTGGCGTTCGAGCGGACCCAGTCGAGCTCCTCGGCGAGGCGCTTGGCGAGCTTCGCGTCCTTCTTGCCCTGGATCGCGAGACGCTCGGCCTTCTTCTCGAGATACGTCGAGTAGTTCCCCTCGTAGCCGATCAGCCGGCCACGGTCGACCTCGGCGATCCATTCCGCGACGTTGTCGAGGAAGTACCGGTCGTGCGTGATCGCGATGACGGCGCCGGAGTACTTCTGCAGGTGCTGCTCGAGCCAGAGCACGCTCTCGGCGTCGAGGTGGTTCGTGGGCTCGTCGAGCAGGAGCAGGTCCGGCTTCTGCAGCAGCAGCTTCGTCAGCGCGACGCGGCGCTTCTCACCGCCAGAGAGCGGGCCGATCTGCGCATCGCCGGGCGGAGTGCGCAGGGCATCCATCGCCTGCTCGAGCTGCGAGTCGAGGTCCCAGGCGTCTGCGGCGTCGATCTCCTCCTGCAGCACGCCCATCTCGGCCAGCAGAGCGTCGAAGTCGGCGTCGGGATCGGCCATGAGGCCGGAGATCTCGTTGAAGCGGTCGACCTTCGCCTTGATCGCGATGCCGTCCTGGATGTTCTCCAGCACGGTCTTCGACTCGTCGAGCACGGGCTCCTGCATCAGGATGCCGACGGAGAATCCGGGGCTGAGCTTCGCCTCGCCGTTCGACGGGTGGTCGAGGCCCGCCATGATCTTGAGGATCGTCGACTTGCCGGCACCGTTGGGGCCGACCATGCCGATCTTCGCACCCGGCTGGAATGCCATCGTGACGTCGTCGAGGATCAGCTTCTCGCCGACCGCCTTGCGCGCTCGGACCATCTGGTAGATGTACTCAGCCATGCGGGTGTCAGTTCTCCTTGGGACTACAGAGGTCAGCGTCCCAGCCTACCGGCCGCCGGTGCGGGCTTGTCCGGGCATCGGATCGGCGCGGCCGCCCGCCGCCAGCGCGTCACCAGTCGATCGGGCGCGTCGCTCCCACGAGGCAGGTGCCCTCTGCCAGGACGGGAACCACGACGGCAACCGGATCCCCCGTCGCCGGACCGACCTGGCCGACGAGGCACTCCTCGCCCCATCGCACCGAGAACTGGATGCTCTCGGCCGGGTTCCCCACGGTCGAGCGGTCGTGCGTGACCTGCATCGCCGCCTTGTCGAACCCCGCAGCGGTCAACGCATCGACGTACGCCCGTCCCGCCGCTCGATCGTCGGACGCCCAGACCGCAGCGGTGACGGCGGCGAACAGCGGCAGGTTGTCTGCCGCCGTGCCCTCGGGCACCAGCGTCGGCTCGGGTGAGACGTCGCTCGTCGGGTCTCCGGTGGGGCCGTTCGGCTCGCTCGACTCGGACGCCGATCCGCTCGGGGTGCCCGTCGGATCGACCTCGGGCGGCGGCGTGCAGCCCGCGAGAGCGAACCCCAGGACCACGGCCAGCGCTGCTACGGCGAGCGTGCGCGGGCGCGAGCGAGGAGCCGAAGGTGGGGGCACGGGGAGAGTCTAGGGCGCGGATCCCGGAAGATCGCCGTCGCCCCTCAGAAGGGCGTGTCCGCATCCCCCGGCTGCCCCGACGCGGGGCCGTCCGCGCCGACGAGCGCGAGCTGCGGAGCATCGCCCTCGGCCGCCGTCGGCGCTGCTTCGGCGCTCTCCACGCCGGGCGCGGCCCATGCGTCGTCCGCCGCGGACGGCGACCACGAGGAGTCCGCGTCGGCGCGCGACGTCCTCTCGTCCCTCTCGAACGTCGTCGTGCCCCACAGCAGGTCGTGCCCGAGGGCTTCGGCGTCGATCTCGACCGAGATGCCCCGCCTGGTGCCGTTGTCCCACTCCCGCAGGCGCAGACGGCCGGTCAGGATGACGCGGTCTCCCTTGCTCAGCGAGTGGAAGGCGTGGTCCGCGAGACCCCGGAACGCCGACACCGTGTACCAGTTGGTGCTGGCGTCGGTCCACGCGCCGGTTGCCCGGTCGTAGCGGCGCTGCGTGCTCGCCACGCGGAACGTGGTGATCGCGATTCCGGCCGGCGTCCGCTTGAACTCCGGCGGCGTCGCCACGTTCCCGGTGATCGTGATGGTGTCGCTCATGTCGCATCCTCTCGTTGCATGACCGAGGACCGTCCCCGGTCCCGCCGGCGTCCCGTGCCCGAGGACGCCGGCGGTGAACCCACGATCGCGCCTCCGCGGAACGCGGAGGGACGCGCCGGCCCGATCTGGGGAAAATCCTGCGCGCACCGCCGATGGGGAGGAGCCGGTGCGACGCGGACGGGATGTCGGAAGCCGAAGATATCTTCGAATCGAGAGGAGTTCTCATGAACACGACGATCGAAGCACCACTCAACTCGGCGCCGATGCTGGCACGCGGCGCCGGCGTCCGGCTCGCCGACGCGGCGCCGTCGCTGTGGCGCGTCCTCGACAGGTCGGGTCGCGTCCTCGGTCACCTTCAAGCCATCGCCGTCCGCGGGGGTGTGAGGTTCCGTGCACGACGGTTCCACCCGGCGTCGGGCGCGTTCCGCGACCTCGGCGACTTCTGGAGTCCTGACGACGCCGTCGACTGCCTGCGCTTCGCCCGCTGAGCGCGGCTCAGACCAGGGCGCCGACGCGGTCGAGCAGGCCGCTCGGCGCCTCGGCGATCACGGTCCGCCAGACGTCGGCGAGCGCGCGCACCGCTCGGGTCAGCTCGTCGGGCGGCGCGGTGAACGGCACGCGCAGATGACGATCGTGACCGCCTTCGATCGAGAACCGCGGGCCGGCGCTGAGCAGGACCCCCCGGGATCGCGCCGCCAGCACCAGACTCGAGCTGAGCGGTGCGTCGAGCTCGAGCCAGAGCGAGACTCCCCCGTGCACATCCGGGACACCCCACTGCGGCAGCTCTTCGCGGACCACGCGCACGACCGCATCGCGACCCTCGCGCAGAAGATCCGATCGCTGCTCGAGAATCTCGGGGAATCTGTCGAGGAGCCGCGTGGCGACCGCCTGTTCGAACTCCGGCGTCCCCAGATCATGGGTCGGCCTCGCTGCGACGAGTCGCCTGATGAGATCCCCATCGGCACGCACCCAGCCGACCCGCAGTCCACCCCACACGGTCTTGCCGAGCGATCCGATGCGCACCACGGTGCCGGGCTCGGATCCCTCGAAACCCGACGCGAGCGGCGCGCGATCGATGTCGAGATCCGCAGTGGTCTCGTCGAGGACGATCACCGCGCCCGCGCGCTCGCCGGCGAGCAGCAGGGCGTCTCGCTCCGCGGCCGTCATGCTGCGCCCCGTCGGATTCTGGAAGTCCGGCATGAGGTAGGCCATGACGGGGAGCGTGCGCGCGGAGGCCTGCTCGGCGCGGTCCAGGTCCCAGCCCTCCCCTGTCGTCACCGGCACTCCGACCAGACGGGCGCCCGCGCGCCGGAGCGCGTCGACCGCGTGCGGGTATGTCGGCGTCTCCACGAGCACGCGATCGCCGCGTCCGATGAGCACCGATGCGATGAGATGGATGGCGCTCTGCGCGCCGGTGGTCACCAGCACCTCCCCCGGCTCCGTCGGGATGCCTCGCTGCGTGTAACGCTCGGCGATCGCTCGCCGCAGCTCGATCCGGCCGAGCACGTCGTACCCGACGCGGGCGACGAGCGCGGGTGCGGTACCGGCGACCTCCGTGATGACTCCCGCGAGACCGGGCCAGGCCGGGGGGCTGGCCTGCTGAAGGTCGACCATGCCCTCGAGCGCGGTCGCTCGCCCGGGTTCGCTTCTGCCCAGCGGCAGCGTCACGCTGCCGGATCCGCGGAGGCTCGAGATGTGCCCGGTCTCGCGCAGGCTCCGGTATGCCGCGGCGACCGTGCTGCGGCTCAGCTGCAGGGCCGTCGCCAGTTCGCGTTCCGCCGGAAGCGCCGTGCGCGGCGCCAGCCTGTTGTCGAGACACAGCAGGCGGATGCCGTCGGCGAGCGCCTCGTACGCCGGTTCACGCGTGCGCCACCCACCGAGCGCCGCCGCGAGGGCGCGCGCCGAGATCCGGGAGTCCATGAGGCCAGCGTAGTCACATTGGACCGCTCACTTCGAGCCAATCATGCGATTGGATGGTCCCTATGCCACGCCGTGTCGTTCAACTGCTGGTCGGGCTCTTCCTCTACGGCGCCGGATGCGCCCTGACCGTGGAGGCCGGCCTCGGCGTCGACCCGTGGACGGTGTTCGCGCAAGGCCTCTCGGTGCGCACCGGCATCGGCATCGGGTGGATCACCAACATCGTCGGGTTCTTCGTGCTGCTGCTCTGGATCCCGCTGCGGCAGAAGCCCGGAGTCGGCACGATCGCGAACATCCTGCTCGTGGGCACCAGCATGCAGCTCGTGCTGGGCGTCGTCCCCCCGGTCACCGGGGTCTTCGCCCAGGTGGCGGTGCTCCTCGCCGGCATCGTGGTCGTCGCCGTGGCGTCGGGGCTCTACATCGGCGCTCACTTCGGGCCCGGACCGCGGGACGGGCTCATGACGGGCATGCACGCGCGCCTCGGCTGGCCGATCTGGCTGTGCCGGGCCCTCGTCGAACTCTCCGTGCTCGCGATCGGATGGCTCCTCGGCGGCACCGTGGGCATCGGCACGGTGCTCTTCGCGGTGCTCATCGGCCCCCTCGTGCACCTGGCCCTCCCGCTCCTCGACACGCGCCGCGCACCGCGGACGACGGTCGCCGAGCCGGCTGCGGGATCCGCGCAGCCCGCAGCCTGACCGGCGAGCGCGCACACACCGTCGACGCGCGGGGCGGCATCCGTCGTCCGACGAGCGCCGCGGCGAGACTCAGTGCTCGCGGAACTGGGGCCAGTCGCTCCCCGGCGCCATCCGCGCGTGCAGTGCGCTCTTGGCGATCTCCATGGATGGATACGTGCCGGCGGACCGTTCCGCGCCCGCCATCGTCACGGTGTATCCGTCGTCGTCCTTGCGGATGCTTCCGACGACGCCGGACGTGCCGTAGGCGACCCAGAGCGCATGGTGCGTCTGCGTGGTGGTCATCGCGAACTCCTTTCGGGGCTTCCGCGTCCGACGCTACGCCGGGGCACGCCAGGGCGCCAGGGTCCGCGGCAGCCGCCGCCGACCCGGTAACCTGGGAGACCACCCTTCCCTCCGTAGCTCAGGGGACAGAGCGAGCGGCTTCTACCCGCAAGGTCGGGGGTTCGAATCCTCCCGGAGGGGCGACGGGCTCGGCGACACGGCCGAGCCCGCTGTCTGGGTCCGTCAATAGGATGGAGCACATGGTGGGGGCATCCGACAACGACCGACTGGTCTGGATCGACTGCGAGATGACAGGACTCGACCTCGCGGTCGACGAACTGGTCGAGATCGCGGTCGTGGTGACGGACTTCGAGCTGCGCCCCCTCGACCCCGGATTCCACATCGTGATCAAGCCGGACGCCTCGGCGCTCGAGCACATGAACGAGTTCGTCACGAACATGCATCGCCACTCGGGCCTGCTCGACGAGATCCCCCACGGCGTCAGCGTCGCCGACGCCGAGTTCCAGGTGCTCGAGTACATCCAGAGGTTCGTGCCCCTGGAGGGCAAGGCACCGCTGGCCGGGAACACCATCGGCACCGACCGCATGTTCCTCGCGAAGTACATGCCGCGTGTCGACCGCTGGCTGCACTATCGCAACGTCGACGTGTCGAGCATCAAGGAGCTGTCGCGACGCTGGTATCCGCGCGCGTACATCCACGCACCCGCCAAGGACGGCGGCCACCGCGCTCTCGCCGACATCCTCGAATCGATCCGCGAACTGGCGTACTACCGCCAGGCGGTCTTCGTCCCGGAGCCGGGTCCGACCAGCGACGGGGCGCGGGCGGTGGCGGCCTCCGTCGTGTCGTCGTTTGCCCCTGAGGTGTGAGAGAATCTTCTGGTTGCCCGCGCAGGCGGGAGACATGGTGGGTATAGCTCAGTTGGTAGAGCACCTGGTTGTGGTCCAGGGGGTCGCGGGTTCAAGTCCCGTTACTCACCCCAATCCCTTCGATCGGGGCGCACGGTGTGCGCCCCGATCGCGTCGGGGCGAGGCATCATGATGGAGATGGATGCCACGGCCTTCGAGCAGCTCGTGATCGACGAGCTCGACGCACTCCCCGACGACATGGTCGAGGGGCTCGACAACGTGGTCTTCGTCGTCGAGGATCGGCCCGAGGACGGCACCCTCGACCTGCTGGGCCTCTACGACGGCTGGGCGCTCACCGAGCGGGAGCGCTACGGGATCGGCGAGCTGCCTGATCGCATCATCGTGTACCGTGAGCCGCACCTCGCGGCCTGCGACGACGAGGACGCGCTTCGCGACGAGATCCACACCACGCTGGTCCACGAGATCGCCCACTTCTATGGGATCGACGACGACCGGCTCCACGAGCTGGGGTGGGCGTGATGGCGCCGATCGCCACCCCGCAGACCGACGAGCGCACCGCCCTCGCCGGCGACGTCGACCCGGATCGGCCCTGGCAGACCGTCGTGTGGGACGACCCCGTGAACCTGATGAGCTACGTGACACACGTGTTCCGCGAGTACTTCGGGCTCCCCCGCGCCGAGGCGGAGCGGCTCATGCTCGCCGTCCACAACGAAGGTCACGCGGTGGTCGCCGAAGGACCGCGCGAGAAGATGGAGATGCACGCACAGGCCATGCACGACTACGGACTCTGGGCCACAGTGCGGCGGGCCCCGCGATGACCGCACGCATCGTCGTCCTCGAACTCTCCCGCATCGAAGCCGCGCACCTGGCACGGCTCGTCGTGCAGTTCGGCGAGCTTCTCCAGGACTCGATCAGCGACAACGGCGATCCCGCCATCGCACGGCTGGTTCCGGCCGCGTACGACGACGAGACCGCGGCGCGCGAGTTCCGGCGCCTCACCGAGGCCGACCTCCTCGACCGGCGGCGTGACGATGCCGACCGTGTGCTCGCGTCGCTGGGTGACGTGGCGACGTTCCCCGACGATCTCGACGACCCCGCGCTCCTCGAGCAGGTCCAGCTCCGGCTCGATCCGTTGACGGCGCGAGCGTGGCTGCGGACGCTGGCCGCGATCCGGCTGGTGCTCGCCAGCCGCCTCGGCATCGAGGTCGCCGAGGACCACGACCCCGATGACCCGCGCTTCGGGATCTACGACTGGCTGGGGTACCGCCTCGACGGACTCGTGGCCGCTGTCGACGACGAAGCTTGAAGCCGCTCGGCCCGAGCCGCCGGCCGATCCAGGTGGCGGCTCACGGCACGGCGAACACGTGGGTGGCGAGCCGTGTGGGCTCGTCGTGCTGCACGTGGCTCTCCTCCTGCCGCGCCCATCGTTCCCAGTGCGGACGGTACGTCTCACCGTCGCGGGCGAGCGCGCGCCGTTTGCGCGACGCCGACGGGGACTCGAGCCACACGCGGATGTCGCCGAGGCTCGCGGTCGCCGGTGTCAGGATGCCGACGCCCTCCACGATCAACGGCAGCGCCGGGTCGACCGCATGAGCCTCGGCCGGGGCATCCGCCTCCCAGTCCCATCGCTGCCAGACCCCGATGAGCCCTCGGGCGTGCGGAACGAGGATCTGCTCCCGCGCGATGCCGACGCCCTGGTCGAGACCGTCCCACCCGGGGTAGATCGAGTCGAGCGCGACCGACTGGACTCTCCCCGCCAGCGGCCAGCGCGCGACGAGCGCCCGTGCGAGCGATGACTTGCCCGCGCCGCTGCGTCCGTCGATGAGGACGACGGGGTTGGATGCCGCGACCGCCGTCACCGCGCGGACGAGGTGCGCCACCGCGGCGTCGAGTGCCGTCGCGACCGGATCGGCGCTACTTCTTGAGGGCGCGGATGACACGGCTCAGCGCGCGGCCGGCGAAGAACACGAACGGCACGGCCACCGTGAGGAGGGCGACGATGTTCGGCTCGAAGCGCAGATCGTCGCCGCGGCGGATATAGGCCCCGATGGGGATCGCGTAGCCGCCGCCTCCTCCACCGCCGTTGCCCGCCTCGTCGGACCCGCCCCCGAACCCGGACCACGTCAGCGCGACCGGGATGAGCCGGACGCCGTCGACATCCTGCTGTTCGCCGTACGCGCTCTTGACGCCGAAGGCCGCCGACTGCTTGCCGAGTTCCAGTGCGATGTTGGGCATGCGTCAACGGTAGCGGGCACACGCTCGGCTGCACAGCCGTACGTCCCACAGGATCAGTCGGACTCCAGTCGGGGCGCCGGCGGATTCGACGGCAGGGTCCCTCCGCCGCGGGCCTTGCCGAGGAGCGTCGCGCGCGTCACGGCGCCGCGGCCGAACTTCGCCGCCGCGCCGTCCAGGGCATCCTCGACGCGCCGCCACTCCTCATCGTCATCCCACAGTCCGGGCGCCGCCGTGCCGCTCGGTCGCAGGCGCTCGGCGCGCACGCCGATCAAGCGCACCGGGAGCGCCCGGTCGACCGACGAGAACAACTCGTACGCGGCGTCGCCGATGCGCTGCCCGACCGCCGTGGGCTCCGGCAGCGTCTGGGAGCGCGAGATCGTCGTGAAGTCGGCGAACCGGACCTTGATGGCGATCGTCGCGGCCTCCCAGCCGCCGCCGCGAAGCCGCGCACCGACGCGGTCGGCGAGTCGTCGCAACTCGGAGCGCAGGATCGCGTCGTCGGCGATGTCGTCGTGGAACGTCTCCTCGTGCCCGATGCTCTTCTCGACGCGCCGCGTATCGACCTCGCGCGCGTCGATGCCGCGAGCGAGCTGCCAGATCTGCCCGCCCATCGCGTTGCCGAGAACGCGGTCGAGCACGGCGCGTGGCGTGTCGAGCACGTCCGCGATGGTGCGGATGCCGCGACCTTCGAGCGCCTCGGCGGCCTTCGGCCCGACTCCCCACAGCGCCCGCACCGATCGCGGGGCGAGGAACGCCGCAGTGTCGGCTTCGGGCACGACCAGCAGCCCGTCCGGCTTGCTGATGGTCGAGGCCATCTTCGCCACGTGCTTGGTGGCCGCGGCGCCGACGCTGCAGGTCAGCCCGGTCTCGTCGAGCACCCGCTGCCGCAGCATCCGCGCGATCTCGCCGGGGCTCCCCCACAGTCGTCGCGCGCCTCGCACGTCGAGGAACGCCTCGTCGATCGACAGCGGCTCGACGAGCGGCGTGATGTCGCGGAAGATGCGCATCACGCGAGACGACATCTCGAGATACCGGTCGAAATGCGGGAGCACCACGATCGCCGTGGGGCACAGCCGCAGCGCCTGCCCGACCGGCATCGCCGACCGGACGCCGAAACGACGAGCCTCGTACGACGCGCTCGAGACGACCGAGCGGCCGTCGGGCGCGCCGATGATGATCGGCTTGCCGCGCAGCGACGGGTCGTCGAGCTGCTCCACCGACGCGTAGAACGCGTCCATGTCGACATGGAGGATGCCGGCACCGGTGTCGTCGGCACCCTCGGGTGAGACGAGCCGGCCCGTTCCGTCCCCGCGCCCCATGGTCCTATTCTCGCGTGCCCCGCCGACACGGCGGCGCGCGTCACACCGGTCAGGACCCGGCGCGCTCCAGGATCAGCTCGCGCACGCGCGCGGCATCCGCCTGCCCCTTCATCGCCTTCATGACGGCGCCGATGATGGCGCCCGCTGCCTGCACCTTGCCGTCGCGGATCTTCTCCAGCACGTCGGGCTGCGACGCGAGGGCATCGTCGATGGCGGCGATGAGCGCGCCGTCGTCCGAGACGACGGCGAGCCCGCGCGCGTCGACGACCTCCTGCGGCGTTCCCTCGCCGGCGATGACGCCTTCCAGCACCTGGCGTGCGAGCTTGTCGGTGAGGGTGCCCCCGTCGACGAGACCCTGCAGCGCCGCGACGTCGGCGGGAGTCACGAGATCAGAGGCCTCGCGGCCCTCCGCGTTCGCGATCCTGCTGATCTCGCTCATCCACCACTTGCGGGCGGAAGCGGGCGATGCCCCGGCCGCGACGGTGGCCTCGATCTCGGCGAGGAGTCCCGCGTTGACGACGCCCTGGAACTCGATGTCGCCGAAGCCCCAATCCGCCTTCAGCCGACGTCGCCGGGCGGCCGGCGGCTCGGGAAGGGCGGCGCGCAGCTGCTCGATCAGCTCCGGCGCCGGCACGACGGGGAGCAGATCGGGCTCGGGGAAGTAGCGGTAGTCGTCGGCGTCCGACTTCGGGCGGCCGGGCGAGGTCGTGCCGGTGTCCTCGTGCCAATGACGTGTCTCCTGCGTGATGGTGCCGCCCGCCGCGAGGATCGCCGCCTGGCGCTGGATCTCGTAGCGTACGGCGCGCTCGACGGACCGCATCGAGTTGACGTTCTTCGTCTCGGTCCGGGTGCCGAGCGGTGCGGGCGGCTCACCCGCGGCGGCACGGGGGCGCAGCGAGACGTTCGCATCGCAGCGGAGGTTGCCGCGCTCCATGCGCGCGTCAGAGATCCCCAGCGACAGGACGATGTCGCGGATCGTCCGCACGTACGCCTTCGCCACGTCGGGAGCGCGGCGGTCCGTGTCGAAGATCGGCTTCGTGACGATCTCGACGAGCGGCACGCCCGCGCGGTTGTAGTCGACGAGCGAGTATTCCGCACCCTGGATCCGCCCGGTCGAGCCTCCGACGTGCGTCAGCTTGCCGGCATCCTCCTCCATGTGCGCTCGCTCGATCGGCACCACGACCACGGTGCCGTCGTCGAGCTCGACCTCGACCTCTCCCTCGAACGCGATGGGCTCGTCGTACTGCGAGATCTGGTAGTTCTTGCCGAGATCCGGGTAGAAGTAGTTCTTCCGCGCGAACCTGCTCGAGGGCGCGATGGAGCAGCCGAGCGCGAGACCCAGACTGATCGACGAGCGCACGGCGGTCTCGTTGACGACCGGGAGCGATCCGGGAAGACCCATGTCGACCGGAGCGACGAGGGTGTTCGGCGGAGCACCGTGGTTCGCCGAGTTGGCGGGATTGGCCGCCCCCGAGAACATCTTGGTCTCGGTGTTGAGCTCGACGTGCACCTCGAACCCGAGGACGGGCTCGAACAGCTCGAGCGCCTTGTCGAAGTCCATCAGCTTGTCCTTCGCCATCAGCGGGCGCCTCCGATCGAGCCGAGGGTCGAGTGGGTGAGCTCGGGCGCACGATCGAGGATCGGAGCGCCCCACGAGTCGACGAGGATCGCCTCGAGCGCCGCACCGACCCGGTACAGTCGCGCGTCCTCGCGCGCCGGCGCGAGGAACTGGATGCCGACCGGAAGCCCGTCCTCTGCCGCGACGCCCGAGGGGATCGAGATGCCCGGCACGCCGGCGAGGTTCGCCGGGATGGTGGTGACGTCGTTCAGGTACATCTGCAGGGGGTCGTCGATCTTCTCGCCCAGCTTGAACGCCGTGGTCGGCGCCGACGGCGTCGCGATGACGTCCACGCGGGCGAAGGCCTCATCGAAGTCACGCTGGATGAGTGTGCGCACCTTCTGCGCCGAGCCGTAATAGGCGTCGTAGTAGCCCGCGGACAGCGCGTACGTGCCGAGGATGATGCGGCGCTTGACCTCGTCGCCGAAGCCGGCGTCGCGCGTGGCGGCCATGACATCCTCGACGGTGCCTCCCGGCACGTTCACGCGGAGTCCGAAGCGCACCGAATCGAACTTCGCCAGGTTGCTGGATGCCTCGGCGGGAAGGATCAGGTAGTACGCGGCGACGCCGTACTCGAAGTGCGGAGCGCTGATCTCGACGATCTCCGCGCCCGCCGCCTCCATTGCGGCGAGGGCCGCACGGAAGGACTCCGACACCCCGGGCTGGAACCCGCTGTCGGGGAGTTCTCTGATGGCGCCGACCTTGAGGCCCTTGAGCACCTCGCCCGTCGCCCCCTCGCGGGCGGCCGCGGCGAACGACGGCCACTCGTGCACGAGCGAGGTCGAATCGTGCGGGTCGTGGCCGGCGATCACGTCGTGCAGCAGTCCCGAGTCGAGGACCGTCCGGGTCACCGGGCCGACCTGGTCGAGCGATGAGGCGAGGGCGATCGCGCCGTACCGGCTCACGCCGCCGTAGGTCGGCTTGACGCCGACGGTTCCCGTCACATGTGCGGGCTGGCGGATCGAGCCACCGGTGTCCGACCCGAGCGCGAGCGGCGCTTCGAAGGCGGCGACCGCAGCCGCCGAGCCTCCGCCCGAGCCGCCGGGGATGCGCTCCAGGTCCCACGGGTTGCGGGTCGGACCGTACGCGGAGTGCTCGGTCGACGAACCCATCGCGAACTCGTCCATGTTGGTCTTGCCCAGGGGCACCAGACCGGCCGCGCGACTGCGCGCGACCACGGTCGCGTCGTACGGCGACATGTAGCCCTCGAGGATGCGCGAGCCGCTCGTCGACGGCATGTCGGTCGTCACGAGGACGTCCTTGATCGCGAGGGGGACTCCGGCGACGGGGCCGAGGTCCTCGCCGGCGGCGCGACGGCGGTCGATGTCGGCGGCGACCTCGAGCGCGTGCTCGTTCACATGGAGGAACGCGTGGACGCCTCCGTCGACGGCCGCGATGCGGTCGAGGTGGGCCTGCGTGGCCTCGACGCTCGAGACCTCGCCAGCGGCGAGCCTGTCTGCGAGCGCGGACGCGCTCAGCTTCGTCAGATCGGTCACGAAAGCCCCTTACTGCTCTTCGCCGAGGATCGCGGTCACGCGGAAACGCCCGTCCGCGGCATCCGGTGCGTTCTGGAGCACCTGCTCGAGCGTGAGCTGGTCGCCGACGACGTCCGAGCGGTAGATGTTCTCGAGGGCGATCGGATGGCTCGTCGCCGGCACATCGGGCGTGGCCACCTCCGACACCTTGGCGATGTTGTCGACGATCACATCGAGCTGCCCGGTCAGGCGCTCGACCTCCTCGTCGCTCAGCTGGATCCTGGCGAGCACACCGAGATGGCGCACGAGATCGGGGGTGATTTCAGACACCCCCCCAGCCTACCGGGGACGCGCCTGTGGCCCATGGCGTCCCGGCATAGGCTGATCGCGTGACGACCTACGACCCGCCGCGCCCCTGGATCGCCAGCTACGCCGAGGGGGTGCCGCAAGACCTGGAACCCGTCACCGGCTCCCTCGTCGACATCGTCGCGGCGTCCGCGCGCGACTATCCGGATGCCCCTGCCCTGCAGTTCTTCGGGCGCACCACGTCGTACCGTTCGCTTCACGAGCAGATCGAGCGCGCGGCCGCGGGGCTGCGGGACCTCGGTGTGAAAGCGGGCGATCCCGTCGCGATCGTGCTGCCGAACTGCCCGCAGCACATCGTCGCGTTCTACGCGATCCTGCGCCTGGGCGCGGTCGTGATCGAGCACAACCCGCTCTACACGGCGCGCGAGCTGCGCAAGCAGTTCGAGGACCACGGCGCGAAGCACGCGATCGTGTGGACGAAGGTCGCCAAGACGATCCAGGAGTTCCCGGCGGATCTCGCCGTCACCGCGCTCGTGTCGGTCGACATCACCAAGGCCATGCCGTTCGGCACGCGCCTCGCGCTGAAGCTGCCGATCGCGAAGGCACGCGAGGCGCGCGAGGCCCTGCACGCGCGTGTGAGCGGCACTGTGCCGTGGGAGGACGTCGTCGGCGCCACGCTGCTCCCGTCCTCGCATCCCACACCCGCCACCGACGATCTCGCGCTGATCCAGTACACCAGCGGCACCACCGGGACGCCGAAGGGCGCGTCGCTCACGCACCGCAACCTGCTCTCCAACGCTGCGCAGGCGCGGGCCTGGGTGCCCTCGATCGTGCGCGGCGACGGATGCGTCGTCTACGCCGTGCTGCCGATGTTCCACGCGTACGGCCTCACGCTGTGCCTGACCTTCGCGATGTCGATGGGCGCGCGCCTCGTGCTGTTCCCGCGCTTCGACCCCGACATGGTGCTCCAGGTGACCGAGAAGCACCCCGCGACGTTCCTCCCCCTCGTCCCGCCGATCGCCGACAGGCTGCTGAAGGCGGCGCAGGAGAAGGGCGTGTCGCTCGCCGGGACCGAGGTCGCGATCTCGGGTGCCATGGCGCTCCCCCACGACCTCGTGGTGCCCTTCGAGGCGGCCTCCGGCGGCTACCTGGTGGAGGGCTACGGTCTCAGCGAGTGCTCCCCCGTGCTCATGGCGAACCCCGTCGCCGACAACCGCGTGCCCGGGACCGTGGGGCTGCCGCTGCCCGGCACCGAGTGCCGTGTCGTCGACCCCGACGACCCCGCTACGGACGTGCCCCCGGGCGAGCGCGGTGAGCTCGTCGTTCGCGGGCCGCAGGTGTTCAGCGGGTACTACGGCAAGCCCGAAGCGACGGAGGCGGTGTTCGCCGACGGCTGGTTCCGCACCGGGGACATCGTCACGATCGACGACGCGGGATTCGTGCGGATCGTCGACCGCATCAAGGAGCTCATCATCACGGGAGGCTTCAATGTCGCGCCGACCGAGGTCGAGAGCGTGCTCCGGCAGCACCCGCAGGTCGAGGACGCCGCCGTCGTCGGGCTCCCGAACGAGCATTCCGGCGAAGAGGTCGTCGCGGCGATCGTCGTCGCCCCGGGCGAGGAGATCGACGTCGAGGACGTCCGCGAGTTCGCACGCGGCATCCTGACGCCGTACAAGCTGCCGCGCCGCGTGTTCGTCGTCGACGAGCTGCCGAAGTCGCTGATCGGCAAGGTGCTGCGCCGTCAGGTGCGGGACCGTCTGCTGACGCTCACCACCGGGGAGTAGCGGCGGCTCAGCCTCCGAGGCCGTCGCGGGCGACCGCGACCGCGTAGGGATGCAGCGTGGCGGTGAAGACTCCGCGCGCGACGCCGGGATCGGCATCCATCACCGACTGGGCGGCGTTCTCGTCGGCGGCTTCGAAGATCGTGATCCCGAAGGTGTCGTGCTCCTCCTGCGTGCGCCCCGCGAGGATCAGGATGCCGCGATCGCGCAGGCCGACGAGATACTCGAAGTGCGCGGCCACGATGTCGCGCTCCTCCGGCGTCGGCGCGGAGACCATCCCGGGTCGCGTCGGCACGATGCGGTACAGCCACTCGGTCATGCCGTGATCACCCTTCCCCCGGGACGAGCGCGTCCAGAGCCGCGGGGCCCTCGGTCACGAGGATGTGGAACTGCGCCGCGTCGAGGATGCGAAGGCCGAGCTCCTCGGCCTTGGCGAGCTTCGATCCGGCGCCAGGCCCTGCTGCGACGAAGTCGGTCTTCTTCGAGACGCTCGATGCCGCCTTGCCGCCGGCGTTGATGATCGCCTCCTGCGCGCCCTCGCGCGTGTAGCCGTCCAGCGAGCCGGTGGCGACGACGGTGAGCCCGTCGAGCACGCCGCCGCCCGCGGCGGCGGCCCCGGGACCTGGATGCCCCGGCGTCGCGAGCTGGGCGCCTGCGGCCTGCCACCGCTCGACGATCTCGCGGTGCCAGTCGATCTCGAACCAATCCCGCAGCGAGTCGGCGATGATCCCGCCGACACCCTCGACGCCGGCGAGCTCGTCGCGGCTCGCCGCGCGGATCGCCTCGACGGATCCGAACCACTGTGCGAGCGCCCGGGCCGCGACAGGGCCGACATGGCGGATGTTGAGAGCCACCAGGAACCGCCACAGCTCCTTCGTCTTGGCGCGCTCGAGCTGGTCGAGCAGGGTGAGCGCCTGGGCCGACGGCTGCGGGCCGGTCAGTCCGGCCTTCTTCTCGGCGGCGCTGGGGTTGCGGCGGAACGGCGCACGGCGCACCGGCTCGCCCGTCTTCTCGTCGACGCGCGGCTCGCCCGTCTCGGCGTCGCGCACGACGACCTCGATCGGCACGAGCTGCTCGATCGTGAGGTCGAACAGCGCCGCCTCGGTCTCGAGCGGCGGCGTCTCGGGAACCGACGGCTGGGTGAGCGCGGCGGCCGTGACCTCGCCGAGCGCCTCGATGTCGAGGGCCCCGCGCGAGCCGATGTGCTCGACGCGGCCGCGCACCTGAGCGGGGCACGCGCGCGTATTGGGGCAGCGCAGGTCGATGTCGCCCTCCTTGGCGGGCGCGAGCGGCGAGCCGCACTCGGGGCAGGCTTCGGGCATCACGAACTCGCGCTCGGTGCCATCACGGAGCTCCACGACCGGACCGAGGATCTCGGGGATCACGTCGCCGGCCTTGCGGAGCACCACCGTGTCGCCGATCAGCACGCCCTTGGCACGCACCACGTCCTGGTTGTGGAGCGTCGCCTGGCGCACGACCGAGCCCGCCACGCGCGCGGGCGCCATGACCGCGAACGGCGTCGCGCGGCCCGTGCGCCCCACCGACACGACGATGTCGAGGAGCTTCGTGTTCACCTGCTCAGGCGGGTATTTGTACGCGATCGCCCACCGCGGTGCGCGGCTCGTGGCACCGAGCTCGTCGTGAAGATCGAGCTCGTCGACCTTCACCACGACGCCGTCGATCTCGTGCTCGACGGCGTGACGGTGCTCGCCGTAGTACTCGACGAACTCGAGCACGCCCTCGATGTCATCGGCCGTGCGGAAGTAGGGGCTCGTGGGCAGGCCCCATTCGGCCAGCAGCGCGTAGATCTCGCTCTGCGACGACACCGGCGGGCGACTCCACGCACCGATCCCGTGGACGAACAGCCGCAGCGAATCGAGTCGTGCCTGACCGGCCTCGCGTTCGAGCCCGTCCTTCTTGTCGAGCTGCTGGCGCAGTCCTCCCGAGGCTGCGTTGCGCGGGTTCGCGAACGCCGGGAAGCGGCGCTCGGCGCTCACGCGCGCCTTCGCCTCGTCGAATCCGCGGTTGCGGGCACGGGCGTCCGCGACCGCACGGTCGCGCATGTCGGCCTGCAGCGCGTTGAGTCCCTCGAACGCCTTGACCGGAATGAACACCTCGCCGCGGACCTCGACGAGGTCGGGGTGCCCCGTGCCGGCGAGCCGCTGCGGGATGCCCGACACCCGGACCGCGTTCATCGTGACGTCTTCGCCGATCCGCCCGTCGCCGCGCGTGGCGGCCGAGGTGAGGACGCCGCGCTCGTACCGCAGACTGATGGCGAGGCCGTCGATCTTCAGCTCGGTGAGCCACCGGACGTCGCGCCCGGCCGCGGACTTCGTCTTCACGCACCATTCGCGGAGCTCCTCGGCGCTGAACACGTTGTCGAGGCTGAGCATGCGCTCGGCGTGCTCCACGGGCGCGAACATCGAGCTCTCGGCCGCGCCCACCGTCTGGGTCGGCGAGTCCTGTCCCTGCAGCTCGGGGTGCAGCCGTTCCAGCTCTTCGAGCCGGTGCATCCAGCCGTCGTAGGTCGCGTCGTCGACGATCTCGGCGTTGCGGCCGTAGTAAGCGTCGCGGGCGTCGAGGATGCGCTCGGTCAGCTGCGCGGCCTCCGCACGCGCCGCCTCCAAGCCGGGGTCGTCGGGCAGGGCCACGTCTGCGTCATCCGTCACCCCGCCAGTCTAGGAGCGGCCCCCGACGCCTGCGCGAGCGATCAGGCGCCGACCGGCACCGCCGACACCGTGCGGTCGATCGTGAACTGGCCGACCACTCGCGTGCCGTCGTAGAGCACGGCGGTCTGGCCGGGCGCGACGCCGTCGAACGGCGTCTCGGGCACCACCGCGAGCACCCCGTCCGCGAGTTCGGCGCGGGCCGGCACCGGGTCGGCGTGGGCGCGGATCTGCACGTGGCAGGCGAACTGCGTCGCGTCGGGCGCGCGCCCGGCCCACGAGTACCGCTCCCCCGCGATCTCGGCCGTCGCGAGCGCCTCCTTGGGGCCGACGACGACGGTGTTCGAGACCGGCCGCACCTCGAGCACGAAGCGGGGCTTCCCGTCGGCGGCGGGGACGCCCAGCTGGAGGCCGCGCCGCTGGCCGACCGTGAACGCGTGGGCTCCCTCGTGCGAGCCGACGACGGCGCCGGTGCGGTCCACGATCTCACCGCGCTCGGCGCCGACCTTGTCGGCCAGCCAGCCGCGCGTGTCCCCGTCCGGGATGAAGCAGATGTCGTGGCTGTCGGGCTTGTGGGCGACGGTGAGCCCGCGGGCCTCGGCCTCGGCGCGGACGACGGCCTTGGACGGCGTCGAGCCAAGCGGGAAGTAGGTGTGAGCGAGCTGCTCGGCGTTGAGCACCCCGAGGACATAGGACTGGTCCTTGGCCGCATCCGACGCGCGGTGCAGCTCCCGTCCTTCGGGCCCGTCGACGAGCATCGCGTAATGGCCGGTGCACACGGCGTCGAATCCCAGCTCGATGGCGCGCTCGAGAAGCGCCGCGAACTTGATCTTCTCGTTGCAGCGCATGCACGGATTCGGCGTGCGCCCGGCGCGGTACTCGGCGACGAAGTCGTCGATCACGTCGTCGCGGAAGCGCTCCGAGAAGTCCCACACGTAGAAGGGGATGCCGAGGCGGTCGGCCGCGCGGCGCGCATCCATGGCGTCCTCGATCGTGCAGCAGCCGCGGCTGCCGGTGCGCAGGGTGCCGCCGGCGCGGGAGAGCGCGAGGTGCACGCCGACGACGTCGTGTCCGGCGTCGACCGCGCGCGCCGCAGCCACGGCGGAGTCGACGCCACCGCTCATGGCCGCAAGGATACGCATGGGTCCAGTCTACGAACCGACGGCTGAGCGGGCGCCGGACGCCGCTCGCGCCCGTTCGACGACGCCCGGAAGCACCGAGAGCACCGCGTCGACGTCGGTCTCGCCGGTGGTGCGACCCAGCGTGAAGCGCAGCACCTGGCGGGCCTCGGCATCCGTCCGCCCCATGGCGAGCACGACGTGAGACGGCTCGGGCACGCCCGCCTGGCACGCCGACCCCGTCGACACCGCCACGCCCTCACGATCGAGCAGGAAGAGCAGCGTCTCGCCCCATGCTCCGGGGAAGAGCACATGCGCGTTGCCCGGCACGCGGACGACGGGGTCGCCCAGCAGCTCGGCACCGGGGACCGACTCGAGGATGCCGCGCACGAGGCGGTTGCGCAGCGTTGAGAGCCGTGCCGCCTCCGTCTCGCGCTCGGCCGCCGCGAGCTCGGCGGCGACGGCGAAGGCGGCCGCCCCCGCGACGTCCTGCGTGCCCGCGCGAAGGCGCCGCTGCTGACCTCCGCCGTGAATGAGGGCCGAGAGCTGGGCCTCGCGTGCGACCGCGAGCGCGCCCACGCCCGCCGGTCCCCCGATCTTGTGCGCCGAGACGCTCAGGGCGACCAGTCCCGCGCGCCCGTGCGCCTCGCCGCGCCAGCCGCGGAAAGACACCGGCACATGCCCGAACGCCGCTACGGCGTCCAGGTGGAGCGGAACCTTGGCATCCGAAGCCACGGCCGCCAGGGCAGCCGCGTCGTTCAGCGTGCCGACCTCGTTGCTCGCGACGAGCGCCGTCGCCAGCGCCGCTCCCTGAAGGGCGGCGGCGAAGGCGTCGACACCGATCCGGCCGACGTCGTCAAGACCCGCTGCGCGCACGTGCGCGCCCTGCTCCGCGAGCCACGCGACGGCATCGAGCGTCGCGTGGTGCTCGCCGTCCGGCAGGACGACGGCGTCGGCATCCGTCGCCCGGCCCCACCACAGTCCCTTGACGGCGAGGTTGACCGCCTCGGTCCCGCCCGAGGTGAACACCACCTCGATCGGGTCGCAGTCGAGGGTCGCGGCGAGGTGCTCGCGGGCATCCTCCAGCACACGTCGCGCCTGCTGACCCGGCCCGTGGATGGACGAGGCGTTCCCGACGCTCTCGGCCGCCTCCAGCCACGCGTCCCGCGCCTCCGGGCGCAGCGGCGTCGTCGCCGCGTGATCGAGATACACCGTCACCCCGACCTCCCTCGCACACGTACCGCTGATGCGCCCGGGTTCCGGGATCTCCGGAACCGAGTCCCGTAACGCCCGTGACTCACGCCATGGTTATGGTAGTCCGCATGTCCCGTCCGGAGTCCCACACCGCGACCCTCCTCGCCGCCGGCCTGCTCCGCCCCGAGCTCGACCGTCTCGGGGTCGTGCTCGGCGACCACGGCGCGACGCTGCGGGTGTGGTCGTCCGCCGCGGACTCGGTCGAGCTCGTCGTGTTCGACGACACCGACCTGGACTGGATCACCGACACGGTGCCGCTGTCCGACGTGGGCGGAGGGGTGTGGGAGCTCGAGACCCCGCTGCTGCGGCCGGGCACCCGGTATGCCATCCGGGTCGACGGACCGCACGGGCCGGGCAACACGTTCAACCGCGGCACGCTCCTCGTCGAGCCGTACACGCGCGGTCTGGTGCGCAGCGGGTACGACGGCTGGCGGTCGGTCGTCGTGGACGGCTCGTTCGACTGGGGCGGCGTCAGCAAGCCCGCTGTCCCGATGGACCGGACCGTGCTGTACGAGGGCCATCTCAAGGGCCTCTCGAAGCGGCATCCCGACGTTCCCGGCGCGCTGCGCGGCACGTACGCCGGGCTCGCGCACCCGGCGATGGTGCAGCACTTCCTCGACCTCGGCGTCACCAGCATCGAGTTGCTGCCGATCCACGCGTTCACGACCGAGCCCCGCCTGCTGCAGCACGGGCTCGCCAACTACTGGGGCTACAACAGCGTCAACTTCTTCACCCCGCACGCCGCGTACGCCACGGAAGAGGCACAGCGACAAGGCCCCGAGGCGGTGCTGCGCGAGTTCAAGGGCATGGTGCGGCTGCTGCACGAGGCGGGGCTCGAGGTCATCCTCGACGTCGTCTACAACCACACCTCCGAAGAAGGCATCGGCGGCCCGCGGTCGAGCCTGCGCGGTATCGACAACCGCGCCTACTACCGCCAGGACGACGACGGCGTCTACATCGACGTCACGGGCTGCGGCAACTCGGTGAACACGGCGACGGATGCCGCGGCCCGCCTCGTGCTCGACTCGCTGCGCTACTGGGCCGAGGAGGTGCAGATCGACGGCTTCCGGTTCGATCTCGCGGCGACACTCGGCCGCGACGCGAATCACACCTTCACGCCCGACCACCCGCTGCTGCGCGCGATCGTCGAGGATCCGGCGCTCGCCGGGGTCAAGAAGATCGCCGAGCCGTGGGACGTCGGCATGGGCGGATGGCAGACCGGCAACTTCGGCGAGGGCTGGACGGAGTGGAACGACCGCTACCGCGACCGGGTCCGCAACTTCTGGCTGAGCGACGTGGACTACGCACGCCGCGCCTCGACATCGCCGGTCGGCATCGGCGGCTTCGCGACGCGCCTCGCGGGGTCCGCGAACACGTTCAGCGCCGAGCGAGGGCCGCTCGCCGGCATCAACTTCATCACGGCCCACGACGGGTTCACGCTGCACGACCTGGTCAGCTACGAGGTCAAGCACAATCTCGGCAACGGCGAGCACAACCGCGACGGCGCCGACACCAACCGCTCGTTCAACCACGGCGCCGAAGGCCCCACCGACGATGAGGGGATCCTGGCGACGCGGCGCAAGGCCATGCGGAACCTGCTGGGCACCCTGATCCTGTCGGCCGGAGTGCCGATGCTCGCAGCCGGCGACGAGTTCGCCCGCTCGCAGCGCGGCAACAACAACGCCTACTGCCACGACTCGCCGCTCACGTGGCTGTCGTGGGAGCACGCACCCTGGCAGCTCGACCTGTACGCGCACGTGCGCCGCCTGCTGGCGCTGCGCCGCGAGAACCCGGCGCTGCGCCCCAGCCGCTTCGCGCGTCTCGGCGAACACACGCCCTCGGCATCCGTCATGGAATGGTACGACGAGCACGGCGAGACGATGTCGATCGAACGATGGAACGACGCGGCGCACCGCACCCTCCAGTACGTCGCCGCCTCGACCCCCGAGATCGAGGAGTTCAATCGGGTCCTTCTCGTGATCCACGGCACGGAGCGGCCCGCCGAGGTGACACTGCCGGAGGTCGAGGGCGTCACCCGCTTCGTGTCGCTCTGGTCGAGCGAGGACGAGACCCCGCGCACCGGCAGCGACAGCCACGCTCCGGGCGACGTCGTCCGCCTCTCGGGGACGGCGATGCATCTGTTCCGCGCCGAATGAGCCGGAGCCGCCCGTGGCGTCGCTGTCGCCCTGCGCGGCGTCGCGATAGGTTCGAGACGTGGTGACGACGACGCGCTCGACGCGCTCCCGCCCGTGGCGAAGCGCCTCGGCCATCCCTGTCCGAGCGGCCGGGCCCTGGCAGCCCGAACGCAACACCGTCACGCCGCGGCTGCCGCTCGCGAAGCCCTCCCCGAGCGTGCCGTGGGGCCAGTACCGTCCGAAGGCGTTCGAAGGAGAGGTCGTCCCGTTCCGCGTGACGGCGTTCCGCGAGGGTCACGATCGCATCGGCGTGCAGCTGCGCCTCTTTTCTCCGTCCGGCGACGAGTCGCTGCACCGCCTCGCGGCGCTCGACGACGGGTTCGACCGTTGGCGGACCGAGGTCGCCCTTCTCGAGCAGGGCGTGTGGCGCTTCCGATTCGAGTCGTTCGCGGACGACTTCGCGACGTGGGAGCACGCGGCATCGCTCAAGATCGCGGCGGGGGTGGATGCCGCGCTCATGCGCGAGCTCGGAGCGACGCTGTTCGATCGGGCCGGCGCCGAGAAGTCCCGTCCGACCGGTCAGCGGCGCGCCCTGGCCGACGCGGCTCAGCGGCTGCGCGACGCCGCCGTCGACGACGTCGAGGCGCTCGCGACGGTTGAGGACCCGGCGATCGCCGGGTACTTCCGCGAACGGCCGCTGATGTCGCTGGTCACGACCGGGCCGGATCTCGAGCTGCTGGTCGAGCGTGAGCGCGCGGGCGTCGGGGCGTGGTACGAGTTCTTCCCCCGCTCCGAAGGCGCGAAGCGCCTTAAGGACGGCACGGTCAAGAGCGGCACGTTCCGCACCGCCCTGAAGCGCCTGCCGGGTGTCGCGGCGATGGGCTTCGACGTGCTCTACCTCCCGCCGATCCATCCCATCGGCACACAGAACCGCAAGGGACGCAACAACACGCTCGACCCGCAGCCGAGCGACCCGGGGTCGCCGTGGGCGATCGGCTCCGCCGCGGGCGGGCACGACACGGTGCACCCCGACCTGGGCACGCTCTCCGACTTCCGCGCCTTCGTCCGCGCCGCGCGCGACGAGGGGATCGAGGTGGCGCTCGACCTCGCGCTGCAGGCCGCACCCGACCACCCGTGGGTCGCCGCGCACCCGGAGTGGTTCACGACGCTCCCCGACGGGTCGATCGCCTACGCCGAGAACCCGCCCAAGAAGTACCAGGACATCTACCCGGTCAACTTCGACAACGACCCCGACGGGATCCGGGCCGAGGTGCTGCGCGTCGTGCGGCACTGGATCGCCCAGGGCGTCAGGATCTTCCGCGTCGACAACCCGCACACCAAGCCCCTCCAGTTCTGGGAGTGGCTGATCCGCGAGGTGAACGCGACCGATCCGGACGTCGTGTTCCTCGCCGAGGCCTTCACGCGGCCGGCCCCGCTGCAGTCGCTCGCGGCGGCCGGGTTCCAGCAGAGCTACACGTACTTCACGTGGCGCAACACCAAGGCCGAGTTGGAGGAGTTCCTGTCGGGACTCGCGCACGACACGGCGGACTTCCTGCGACCGAATCTCTTCGTGAACACGCCCGACATCCTGACGGAGTACCTGCAGTTCGGGGGGCGACCGGCATATCGCATCCGCGCGGCGATCGCGGCGACCGCGGCGCCGACCTACGGTGTGTACGCGGGCTACGAACTCTACGAGAACGTCGCGCGTCCGGGGTCGGAAGAGAACATCGACAACGAGAAGTACGAGTACAAGCTGCGCGACTGGGCCCGCGCCGAAGAGCACGGCGACTCGCTCGCGCCCTACCTCGCCCGGCTGAACGAGATCCGCCGCGCACACCCGGCGCTGCGTCAGCTGCGCAACCTCTCGATCCACTGGAGCGACGACGACGCGATCCTCGTGTACTCGAAGCACCTCGACGCCGCGCTGTCACCCGACGGTCGGGCCGACACCATCATCGTGGTGGTGAACACCGACCCGCATTCGGTGCGGCAGACCATGGTGCATCTCGACACACGCGTGTGGGGCGTTGAGCCCGGTGAGCCGTACGAGGTCGAGGATCTCGCCACCGGTTCCCGTTGGACATGGTCCGATCACAACTTCGTGATGCTCGACGCGTTCACCGAGCCGGTGCACATCCTGCACGTGAAGGAGCAGCCATGACGGACGCAGACCAGGTGCTCGACGCCGTCGCGACGGGCTCTCACCACGACCCGCACGCCGTGCTCGGCATCCACCCCGGCAGCGACGGCGAGGGCGCGACCGTCTGGACCGTCCGGGCTCGCCGGCCTCTCGCACGCAGCGTCACCGCCGTCTTCGACGACGGCACACGCGTGCCGCTGGAGCATGTGCGCTCCGGGATCTGGGAGGGCACGCGCGCCGGGGCGCTGCGCGCGTACCAGCTCGTCGCGACCTACCCCGAAGGCCCCGACCACGTCGCGGATGACCCTTACCGCCACACGCCGACGGTCGGCGAGCTCGATCTCCACCTCATCGGCGAAGGCCGCCACGAGGAGCTGTGGCGCGTGCTCGGGGCGCACGTGCGCGAGCACGGCGGGACGCCCGGCACCGCGTTCGCGGTGTGGGCGCCGAACGCGCGCGCGGTGCGCGTCGTCGGCGACTTCAACGACTGGGACGGCCAGTCGCACGCGATGCGCTCGATGGGCGGAAGCGGCGTGTGGGAGCTGTTCGTGCCGGGAGTGGGCGCCGGTACGACGTACAAGTTCGAACTGCTCAGCCGTCGTGGCGAATGGGTGCTCAAGGCGGACCCGATGGCGCGGTTCGCCGAGGTCCCGCCGGCGACGGCGTCGGTCGTCGTGGAGTCCTCGTACACCTGGCGGGACGCGGCCTGGATGGCCGAGCGCTCCCGCTCGACCCCCGTCTCGCGCCCGATGTCGGTGTACGAGCTTCACCTCGGCTCGTGGCGGCAGGGCCTGAGCTATCGCGAGGCCGCTGAACCGCTCGTCGAGTACGTCACCGCCCAGGGGTTCACGCACGTCGAGTTCCTTCCGCTCGCCGAGCACCCCTTCGGCGGATCATGGGGCTACCAGGTCACCGGCTACTACGCCCCGACGAGCCGCTTCGGGCACCCCGACGACCTGCGATACCTCATCGACCGGCTGCATCAGGCCGGCATCGGCGTGATCATGGACTGGGTCCCGGGACACTTCCCGAAGGACGCCTTCGCCCTGGCCAGGTTCGACGGCGAGCCGCTCTACGAGCACGGCGACCCGCGACGCGGCGAGCATCGCGACTGGGGGACGTACATCTTCGACTACGGCCGAAGCGAAGTGAGGAACTTCCTCGTCGCGAACGCGCTCTACTGGTTCGAGGAGTTCCACGTGGACGGCCTGCGCGTGGATGCGGTCGCCTCGATGCTCTACCTCGACTACTCGCGCGAGGACGGAGAGTGGGCGCCGAACATCCACGGCGGCCGCGAGAACCTGGAGGCGATCCACTTCCTGCAGGAGGTCAACGCGACCGCCTACAAGCGCTACCCGGGCATCGCGATGATCGCCGAGGAGTCGACCAGCTTCCCCGGCGTGACCGCCCCCACGAACCATGCCGGGCTCGGCTTCGGGTTCAAGTGGAACATGGGCTGGATGAACGACTCGCTGCAGTACATCAAGCGCGACCCCTTGTACCGCTCCCACCATGAGGGCGAGCTGTCGTTCTCGTTCGTGTACGCCTTCAGCGAGAACTACGTGCTGCCGATCAGCCACGACGAGGTCGTGCACGGCAAGGGCAGCCTCTTCTCCCGCATGCCCGGCGACCACTGGCAGAAGCTCGCAAACATGCGGGCCTTCCTCGCGTACATGTGGGGTCACCCCGGCAAGCAGCTGCTGTTCATGGGCCAGGAGTTCGGCCAGCTCTCGGAATGGTCCGAGGCGCGCTCCCTCGACTGGTGGCTGCTCGATCAGCCCGCCCACGCGCAGCTCCACGGGTTCGTCGCATCGCTCAACCGTGTGTACCGCGAGCATTCCGCATTGTGGGCGCGAGACACCGACGGTGCGGCGTTCACGCGCCTGGGCGCACCATCGTGGAACCCGAACGTCGTGGCGTTCGTGCGGCGGGACTGGCACGGCAACGCCGTCGTCGTCGTCGCGAACTTCTCGGGCTCACCGATCATCGCGTACGAGCTGGACCTCCCCGAGCGCGGCGTATGGCACGAGATCCTCAACAGCGACGCGCTCGAGTACGGCGGTTCGGGCGTCGGCAACATGGGCGTGGTCCACGCGGGCGACGGCGGGCGTGCGTCGGTCGTGCTGCCGCCGCTGGGAGTGCTGTGGCTGCGCCACGATCCCGAGGCCCACATCCCGTCGCCCACGCGAGGCTGAGCGGACGCGCCTCAGCGGAGCCGCGTCAGAACAGCAGCGAAGCGAGACGACCGCGCGCCGCGATGACACGCGGATCGGCGTCGCCCACGAGCGCGAAGAGCTCGAGCAGCCGCTCGCGCACCGGCGCGCGCTCGTCCGTCGGAAGCTGGGCGAACAGATCGAGCAGGCGCCCGAACGCGTCTTCGACATGACCGCCGGCGAGGTCCAGGTCCGCCACCGTGAACTGAGCAGCGACATCCGAGGGCGCGGCCGCAGCCGCCGCGCGGGCCTCCTGCAGATCCACGCCTTGCACGCGGTCGAGCAGGCGGACCTGCCCGAGGCCGGCCTTGGCCTCGGCATCGCGCGGGTTCTCGGCGAGAGCCTTCTCGTACGCCGCGATCGCGCGTGCGTAATCGCCGGACTCGATCGCCTCGAAGGCCTCCGCGTGCAGCGGCGGCAGGGGCGGCTCGGCCGGGGGCTCGGGTGCGGCCTCCCCGTCTACCGCGGCTGAGCCGGTCACGCCGTTCTGCGCCGCCAGCTGCAGCAGCTGGGCGAAGACCTCGCGCACCTGCTGTTCGGGGACCGCGCCGGTGAACAGCGGCACCGGCTGGCCGCCGACGAGCGCCACCACCATCGGGATCGACTGGGCGCGGAAGGCCTGCGACAGCTGCGGGTTGGCGTCGACATCGACCTTGGCGAGCACGAGGCGTCCGCCGAGCTCGGTCACCACGCGCTCCAGCACCGGGCTGAGCTGCTTGCACGGTCCGCACCACTCGGCCCACAGGTCGACGACCACAGGAACGGTGCGCGACAGCTCGAGCACCTGCGCGAACGTCTCGTCGGTCACGTCCATCACGAGGGACGGCACGGCGACGCCGGAACCGGCATCCGGCGCCTCCGTCCCGGGCGCAGGGGCGGCCGGACGATTGCGCAGCGTGGACAGATCGACCGCGCCGCGCAGGGCGGCACCGAGAGTCGGATCGCTCACTTGATCACCTTCGCGTCGAGGATGTCGGAGGAGTAGGCGAGCAACCGGATCTTCTCGCTCGACCCCGGGCCGGGGACGTAGAAGAACACCTGGTCGCTGAAGGTCGTGACGAAGCCGGTCGCCGACTGGTCGGCCCCGGACAGCGTCTTCACGGTGGGGCTCTTATCGAGCTTGATGACGGCGTCGGGGTTGGTCGGCTTGACGGTGTCGAGCTCGTGGATGTTCACCGCGACGATCGCGCCGCTCTCGACCGTCTGCAAAGCGAAGGGCGGTTCCGTTCCCGGAGTCGAGGAGAACTCGAGGCTGCCCGTCGTGGCACCCGTCACATTGAAGTCATCGAGCCGTCGCTGGCGGTCGGCGACGATGCTCGCACGCAGTTGATCGGTCTCGGCGTCGAACAGCGCGGCGAACTCGCTCTGGTCGCCGTTGTTGATGACGTCGCTGTAGGCTGCCGCGACCTGGTCGGGCGGCAGCAGGAGGAACGGCGAGTCCGGCTCGACCTGCGGTGCGCCGATGTAGGCCGGCGCGAGCGCCGGCAGCGACGTGGACGCCTCGAGGCTCCCGATGTACGACAGCTTGTAGTCCGACCAGACATCGTGCTGGGTCATCACCATGATGCTCGACGTCTTCGACGCGTCGTCGTCGGCGACCGCGATGACCGACCTCGGCCAGCCGTCCCGCGCTTCGGGGAGGATGATCTCGAGCGGCTTCGCCACGATCGGCGCCGGCACCTGGTAATCGGCGATCGCCGCACGCAGCTTGTAGTTCGTGTCGCGCGCCGCCAGCGCAGCGCCCTCGAGTCGCGTCTCGGCCAGGTCGCCGTCGAGCGCGGCGTCAGCCTGGGCGACCGTCTCGGCGATGCGGGACAGGATGCGCTCTGCCTGAGCCTTCGTCACGGCGGGTGCGTGCTGCCCCTCCGGAGCGATGACGGTCTCGGTCGGCGTCGGAGTCGGCGTCGAGCCGAGCTGTGGCCAGGCGTCGGCGGAGCACCCGGCGAACAGCAGCGCCGACACGGCGACCGCGGGCACCACCGCGAACGCGCGGCGCCCGGTGGTCACGGCACGGCGCGTCGGTGCACCGGAGCTGATGACCCCCTTGCCGGGATCGTCGATCGCGATGTCGATGGGCTCGGTCACAGGCACCGGCAGGCCCTTGCGACGGGGACCGCGCGAGCGCCGAGCATGACGGATGCCGAGGATGTACAGGAACACGCCCACGGCCATCAGGATGCCGCCGCCGACGACCAGCGGGCCGGCCCACGGCGTCGACGTCTGCAGCGGCCACGTCACGCTGACGGTCTCGGGGGCGGGCGCCGTCCCGTCAGCCGCCACGAGCACGCTCATCTCGTCGGGAAGCTGGAGGGGTGCGATGAGGATGTCGCTCTGCTGGAACTCGTCGAGCCACAGGTCGGAGCCCACGGGGCTGCGACCGGGCTCGGCCAGGGGATCGGCGCCCGCCTCGGGTGCGGCATCCGTCACACCTTCGGTCGGCGCCACGACGCTGCCATCGGGAGCGACCTCGCCCTCGACGGGGTCCGCGACCTCGGGCTCGACCAGTGTCGTCTCGACGGTGCTCCCGTCCAGCGTCACGTGGTTGTACTCGGAGTCCGCGAGCCACGCCTGCATGTCGGCGGTACGGCCGTACGACGCGAAGATCTCACCCTCGCCCTGCGCACGCAGGGTCTGGGTGCCGGGGAGCTGATTGAGCACCGCGCCGTCGATGAGGAGGAACGGTGCCTCTTCCTCGACGGAGATCGCGGCGGTCTCGGTCTTGGGTCCCTGGAAGATCGTCCGCTGGGCCAAGCCCGCACCGATCATCACGGTGGCCAGCACGAATGCCGCCACGGCCCACACGAAACGCACGAATTTCACCTTTCCCGGGGCGTGCAGGCAGCACGCGCCCTTCGATTCGACATTTCAGACTAGCGAACACGACCTGAAAGGGGCCCGGGAGGGACCATTCCCGGGGCTGAACGCCGATCATGACTATTCTGACGGAGCACGCACACACCGGCAGCGCGCCGGTGGGAGAGGGATGTCGTGAAGCTGCACAATCCGTTCCGCACGGCTCTGCTGGCAACCCTGGGCGTGGGTCTGGGCCTTCTCCTCATCGGCAGCATCCAGAACCTGCAGACGATCCTGCTCTACGTCGGCACCGCACTCTTCCTCTCGCTCGGCCTCGATCCGATCGTGGCGTGGCTCGAGCGTCGCAAGCTTCCCCGCTGGGCGGCCGTGCTGGTGACGATCCTCGCCGTGCTCGCGGCCTTCGCCGGCATCGTGCTGATGATCGTGCCGATCATCGTGCAGCAGATCGGGCAGCTCGTCGCGGCGATCCAGGAGCTGTACGACGACGGGATGTTCGCCGACCCCGTCGGCGACATCCAGGCGTGGCTCCACACCGTCTTCCCCGCGCTGAACGTCGACCAGGCGTGGACGTACATCGAGGACTGGTACAACTCGCTCGACGTCGGCCAGATCGGCGGCGAGATCGGCGGCAGCATCATCGCCATCATCGGCGCCATCGTCGCCGGATTCGCGGGCGCGTTCATCGTGCTGATCCTCACGATCTACTTCACGGCCTCGACGCCGAGCCTCAAGCGCGCGGTGTACCAGCTCGTCCCCGCGTCCAAGCGCGCGCGCTTCATGGACCTCGGCGAGCAGATCACCGACTCGGTCGGGTACTACGTCATCGGGCAGGTCAGCCTCGGCGTCATCAACGGCGTGCTGAGCGCGATCTTCCTCTCCATCATCGACGCGCCGTTCCCCGCGGTGCTCGCGGTGATCGCGTTCTTCTTCTCGCTCATCCCGCTCGTGGGTACCCTCACCGGATCGACGATCATCGTGCTGACGTGCCTCATCCCGGGGCTCGGCTCCCCCACGACGGCCCTCATCGCCGCCATCTACTACCTGATCTACATGCAGATCGAGGCGTACATCATCTCGCCCCGCATCATGGGGCGCGCCGTATCGGTGCCCGGCGCCGTGGTCGTGATCGCGGCGCTCGCGGGCGGCTCGCTGCTCGGGCTGCTGGGCGCGCTCGTCGCGATCCCGGTGGCCGCGAGCATCCTCATCATCTACCGCCAGGTCGTCATCCCGCGGCAGAACGAGAGATAGGTCACGCCTCGGCGACCACGGGACCTTCCCACTCGGTCGCCAGCGGCAGCGCGTCGGGGTTGACGGCCGCGACGATCTCGGTGAGGACGCGGCGCGTCTGGTTCTCGCCCACCCAGAGGTGCTTGCCACCCTCGACCGGAATGAGCACGGCCTCCGGCACGCTCGCGAAGCGCTCGGCCGCGGCATCCGGTCGCAGGTAGTCGTCGAACTCCGGCACCAGCACGATCAGGCGACGAGGGTCCCCTGCCCACGCCGCGACCTCGGCTTCGGTCGCGCGATGCAGCGGCGGTGACAGCAGCACGGCTCCCTCGACAGGATGATCGCGCCCGTACTTCAGCGCGAGCTCGGTGCCGAACGACCAGCCGACGAGCCACGGGCGCGGCAGGCCGCGTTCCCGCACGAGATCCATCGCGGCTGCGACGTCGAACGCCTCCGCACGCCCTCCGTCGAACGCGCCCTCACTGGTCCCCCGGGGTGATGTCGTCCCCCGGGTGTTGAAACGAAGCACGGCGAGGTCTGCCAGCGCCGGCAGCCGGCCTGCCGCCTTGCGGATGATGTGCGAGTCCATGAAGCCGCCGGCGGTGGGGAGCGGATGCAGCGTGACCAGCGTCGCCACCGGGTCTCGCGTCTCGGGCAGGGCCAGCTCGCCCACCAGCGTCAGCCCGTCGAGCGTCGAGAGCTCCACGTCCTCCCGGCGCGCCGGCAGCAGCATCGGTCCGCGGATCTCCATGTCAGGCCACCTTCCAGCAGTGCTCATGCCAATGGCGGCGGGCGGCCAGGTCGGCGGCATCTCCGAGCACGCCGTCCGCTCGCCACGCCACGAGGTGCGCGACGCCGGCCTCGATCTGGTTGCCGCACCCGGGGCAGACGTAGCTCTTCACGGCCTGGGCTCCCGACACCGGCTGCACCGTCCACGCGACGCCCCGGCGCACCTCGGTGCGCTTCCAGCCCGCCAGGAGGCGCTCGAACGAGTCGTCGCCGCGTGGATCAGGACGGCGGCGGTGGGACCGCGGCATGGCTCAGTACCAGCCGACTCGCTGCGAGTGATCCCAGGCACCGCACGGCGTGCCGTAGCGACCCCCGATGTAGCCGAGGCCCCACGTGATCTGGGTCGCGGGATTGGTCTCCCAGTCGGCGCCGGCCGTGGCCATCTTCGACCCCGGGAGCGACTGCGGGATGCCGTACGCACCGCTCGACGCGTTGTACGCGTTCACACGCCAGCCGGACTCCTTGTTCCACAGCGCCACGAGGCACGCGAACTGGTCGTCGCCCCAGCCGCGAGCGAGCACCATGTCGTACGCGATCGCCTGGGCGGACCCCGGATCCGGCGTCACGAACGGCGGACGCCAACCCCCGCTCTTGGAACCCGTCGCCTCGGGTTGCACGGTGGGCGTGGGCTTCGGCTTGACGAACACCGAATAGCTGCCGCGCCCCAGATCGTCAGCCTCGACGGGACCGGCGGCAGGGTCGCCGGCGATCGACTGCACGTCGCCGAGCGAACTGGCGTACAACGAGACGGCCACGGGTTCGTCGGCGCTCGCCTGCGTCATCGCGAGCCCGGCCGGCCCGATGTAGGCCGCTGCGAAGCCGACCGCGGCGAACGCCGCGAAGACCCCCATCACTCCGCGCCGCCGCGACCAGCGCGGCGCGCGCTGAGCGGGACGAACAGCCGTGGCGGTACGGGCCGGAGAGCTGCCGGGTGCCGGTCGAGTCGACACGTCCTGACGGCGCGAACGCCGTGTCGGGGTCAGCTCGGTTCCGGAAGTCACAGTGCCCCGATTCTAGCCATGCCCCCGCGTCGCTTCCATCCGACAGCCCAGTGCCCGTCACTTGACGGCGAGCATGATCTCCACGACGGCGTCCAGCACCGCATCCACCTGCGCCTCGCGGTAGCCGCCGCGCTGCATGCGGAACGCGACCGCACGCACCTGTTCGACGGTGAGCGCGTCACCGGTCTCGAGGTAGCGCGACACCTTGTCGGACACCAGGTCGACCTCGTCGACCCGGTACCCGTAGCGCAGCGCCGACACACGGTCGAACCGCTGCTTGCGCGGCCGTGAGAGCCGGTCGAGCACCTCCTGCGCCATCTCGCGGGTATGCCCCACCCAGGCCTGCACACCGACCTGCGCCACCGCCGTGCTGCGCTCACGCGCCGCGAAGGCGTCTTCGATGCGTCCGAGCGCGGCGTCGACCGACGCGATCGAATAGCCGTGCTTGACGAGCGGGAACGCGGCCTGACGGATGTCGGCCGACGTCATCGCCGAGTCGCCGGTCTCGAACGCGGTACGGGCGCGGGCGAGCAGGTCGTCGACCGCCGCCTTGTCGTAGCCCTTCTCGCGACCGCGCGTCTCAGGGAAGGATGCACGGGGTGCGGCTTCGGATGCCGTCATGATGCCACCAAGGGTGTGAAGAGGTAGTAGAAGGTCAGCGCTGCGACGGTGGACGGCAGGATCGAGTCGAGCCGGTCCAGCACACCGCCGTGGCCGGGCAGCCACGAGCTCATGTCCTTGATGCCGAGATCGCGCTTGATCATCGATTCTCCCAGGTCTCCGGCCGTGGCCGTGGCGAGGATCCCGATGCCGAGCACCCCGCCCATCCACCAGTCGAGCCCGAGCATGAACATCCCCACGAGGACTCCGGCGAGCACGGCGGCGATCGCGGCGCCCGCGAACCCCTCCCACGTCTTGTTCGGGCTGATGCGCGGAGCCATCCGATGTCGGCCGAAGCTGATCCCGGCGACATAGGCGCCCGTGTCGACGGCGACCGCGACGATGATGAATGCGAGCACCCACCACTCGCCGCCGTCTCGGCTGAGCAGGACGATGCACAGGCTCGCCAGGAAGACGACGTAGAGCTGGAGGAAGGCCGCGATCAGCACATCGCCGAGCACGAGACCGTACGTGCGGCCATCGCCCGAGGCCATCTGCGCGACCAGGCGCCAGACCACGACGATCGCCAGCGCGACGAAGAGCACGACCCACAGCATCCACGTGGTCACGAAGTACGCGGCCACCAGGACGATCGCCCCGGCCACCAGCTGCGGGACGACGTCGACCCTGCGGCCCGCCGTCGCGAGGGCGCGCGCGAACTCGAAGACCGCGAGCAGCACGGCCGCGAGGGCGAACACGAGGAACGCCCACTTCACGAAGATGAGCGATCCCACCAGCACCGCGCCGATCGCAAGGGCGATCAGGATCGCGAGGATGAGGTTGCGGCCGGTGCGCGCCTTGATGCGCTCGTTCGCCTCGTCGAACTCGGCACGCGCGTGGGCGACCTGATTCTCGAACTCGCTCCGCGCGGCGCGCAGGTGCGATTGGAAGGCCGGCGAGGAATCCACCGGTTCCCAGTCGCGACGGTGGGCGCTGCGGCGCGACGACGGCACGCCTCCGTCCTCGCCGTCGGGCCCCGGTCCGCCGGATGCGTCGTCGGTCATCGCCTGACCTCAGACCTCGAGGAGCTCGGCCTCTTTGCGCTTGAGCGCCTCGTCGATGGCGTCGACGTGCGCGCGCGTGAGAGCCTCGAGCTCCTTCTCGGCGCGGGCGAGCTCGTCCTCCCCGACCTCGCCCTTGAGCGCGTCGATGTCGTCCTTGGACTTGCGACGGATGCCGCGCACGTGCACCTTCGCGTCCTCGCCCTTGCCGCGCACCAGCTTGACGTACTCCTTGCGACGCTCCTCGGTGAGCTCGGGCATCGTCACGCGGACGATGCTGCCGTCGTTCGTCGGGTTCGCGCCGAGGTTCGGCAGGTCGCGGATCGCCTGTTCGATCGCCTTCAGCGCCGACTTGTCATACGGCGTGACGATGAGCGTGCGAGCCTCGGGGTTGTTGATCGACGCGAGCTGCGCGAGCGGCGTCGGGGTGCCGTAGTAGTCGACGAGGATCTTCTGGAACAGCTGCGGGTTCGCCCGCCCGGTGCGCACGGTCGCGAAGTCCTCCTTCGCAGCCTCGACGGCGCGGTCCATGCGCGCTCCGGCATCGGCCAAGACGTCCGCGATCACAGTGTCTCCTTCGCGTAGATGGGCGTGGCAAGTCTACTGGGGGCGATGCCCTCAGGCTGTGACGAGCGTGCCGATGGATTCGCCGAGGAGGGCTCTGGTCACATTGCCTGCCGGCTCCATGCCGAACACCCGCATGTCCATCCTGTTGTCCATGCACAGGCTGAACGCCGTCGAGTCGACCACCTTGAGACCGCGCTGCAGCGCGTCGAGGTACGTGATGCGATCGATGCGGGTGGCCGAGGCATCCTTCTTCGGATCCGCCGTGTACACCCCGTCGACGCCGTTCTTGGCGACCAGGACCTCCTGCGCGTCGATCTCGAGGGCGCGCTGCGCGGCCACCGTGTCGGTCGAGAAATAGGGCAGGCCGGCGCCCGCGCCGAAGATGACGACGCGGCCCTTCTCCATGTGACGCTCGGCACGCCGCGGGATGTACGGCTCCGCGACCTGGGTCATCGAGATCGCCGACTGCACGCGGGTCGCGGCTCCGGCCTGTTCGAGGAAGTCCTGCAGGGCGAGCGCGTTCATGACGGTGCCCAGCATGCCCATGTAGTCCGCGCGTCCGCGGTCCATGCCGCGCTGGCTCAGCTCGGCGCCGCGGAAGAAGTTGCCCCCGCCGACCACCACCGCGATCTCCACCCGGTCGACTGCGGCCGCGATCTCGCGCGCGATCTGGCCGACCACATCGGGGTTGACCCCCAGCTGTCCCCCGCCGAACGCCTCGCCCGACAGCTTCAGGAGGACGCGGCGGCGTCCGGTGTTCTCATTGATCACGACGATCCTCTCGTTGACGACAAACTACCGAAGGGCATGAGAAAAGGCCCGCACCGTGAGTGGTGCGGGCCTTCCCGTGGTGTTACGCGCCGACCTTGAAGCGGGCGAAGCCCGTCAGGGTCAGGCCCGCGTCCTTGGCGACCTGCGCGACGGACAGCTTGTTGTCCTTGGCGTAGTCCTGGTCGAGCAGGGCCACCTGCTTGAAGAACGCGTTGACGCGGCCCTCGACGATCTTGGGGAGTGCAGCCTCCGGCTTGCCCTCGTTGCGCGAGATCTCGGTGACGATCTCGCGCTCCTTCTCGACCTCGGCCTCGGGGACCTCGTCGCGCGAGAGGTAGGTCGGGTTGGCGAACGAGATGTGCTGCGCGAGGCTGCGGGCCGTCTCGGCGTCGTCGCCCGAGTAGGCGAGGACGACGCCGACCTGCGGCGGCAGGTCCTTGCTGGTCTTGTGCAGGTAGATCTCGAAGCTGTCGCCCGAGAGTGTGCGCACGCGACGGAGCTCGACCTTCTCGCCGATGATCGCGGCCTCGTCCGAGATGAGCTCGGCGACCGTCTGGTCGCCTGCGGGCGCGGCGAGCGCAGCCTCGGCGGAGTCCGCGCCGGCCGCGGCGGCCGCGTCGAGCACCTTGTCGGCCAGGGCGATGAAGCGCTCGTTCTTGGCGACGAAGTCGGTCTCGGTGTTCAGCTCGATGAGCGTGACCTTGCCGTCGTGCTCCTTGGCGGCGACCAGGCCCTCGCTCGTGGAGCGGTCGGCGCGCTTGGCGTTGCCCTTCGCGCCCTTCAGGCGCAGGATCTCGACGGCCTTCTCGAGGTCGCCGTCGGCCTCCTCGAGCGCCTTCTTCGTGTCGACCATGCCCGTGCCGAGCTGCTCACGCAGTGTCTTGATGTCGGCGATCGTGAAGTTTGCCATGAGTGGCGGCTCCTTGATTGTGATGAGTTCTGGGATGCCTCGACGGGGCCGCGTCGCGACCCCGTCGAGGCGTTGCTGTGGAGGAGACCCGATTACTTGTCGGCGTCCGACGCCTCGGCGGCGTCGGTGACGCCCTCGTCGGCGACGGCGACCTCAGCGGCGTCCGCCGCGGCCTCTGCGTCGACGGCGGAAGCCTCGGCCTCGGCCTCGGCGACCGCGGTCGCCGTCTCGCCCGCGGCGTCGGCGATCGCCTCGTCGTGCGCGGCGGCACCGGCGGCGTCGGCCTCGGTCGCGGTGGCGGCCTGCGAGACCGCGGCGTCACCGGTGGTCGCGGCGCCCTGCTCGAGCAGCTCACGCTCCCAGTCGGCCAGGGGCTCGGCGTCGGCGGCCTCGTCGGTCGGCTGGTGACGCTGGATGAGGCCCTCGGCGGCGGCGTCGGCGATGATGCGGGTGAGCAGGCTCACCGAGCGGATCGCGTCGTCGTTGCCGGGGATCGGGTACTGGAACTCGTCGGGGTCGGCGTTGGTGTCGAGGATGCCGATCACCGGGATGCCGAGCTTCGAGGCCTCGTCGATCGCGAGGTGCTCGCGCTTGGCGTCGACCACCCAGATCGCCGACGGCGTCTTCTGGAGGTTGCGGATGCCGCCGAGCGACTTGTGGAGCTTGTCGAGCTCGCGCTTCTTGAGCAGGAGCTCCTTCTTGGTGAAGCCGCTCGCCGCCGGGTCGTCGAAGTTGAGCTCCTCGAGCTCCTTCATGCGCGCGAGGCGCTTGGACACCGTCGAGAAGTTAGTGAGCAGGCCGCCGAGCCAGCGCTGGTTGACGTAGGGCTGGCCGACGCGCGTCGCCTGCTCGGCGATGACTTCCTGGGCCTGCTTCTTGGTGCCGACGAAGAGGACGGTGCCGCCGTGCGCGACGGTCTCCTTGACGAACTCGTACGCCTTGTCGATGTACGTCAGCGACTGCTGCAGGTCGATGATGTGGATGCCGCTGCGCTCCGTGAGGATGAAGCGCTTGACCTTCGGGTTCCACCGACGGGTCTGGTGTCCGAAGTGGACGCCGCTGTCGAGCAGCTGGCGAATGGTGACGACGGCCATGGCCGTTCTCCTGTTCCGGCGCGTGCGCGCCTGTTCCGGTTGTTCCTGCCGGCGGGTTGCCGGCGAGCCTGGTGCCCGGCGCACGCCCGCCTCTCGTGCGAAGCCGGACGAGAGGACCGATGGGAGTGGATGCCGCGCTGCGACTGCAGCGCTATGGGCACGCGGAGTCACCCCGACCAGCGGGGTGCAGGGTCCAGTGTATCAGCCGCGCCTCCTCCCCCGCGCCTCGCGGAGCGGGGTTGTCCACGGATCCACGGGCGGCGCCGTCCGCGCGCGCGGGGCTGGACGAACCTCGGAGGATGACATACGCGCACGCGGCTCGACGGCGGCGTCGGCGACGAGCGACGGCCTTCGGCGCGATGCTCGCGGCATCCCTCCTGCTGCCAGGCGTCCCGGCGTACGCCGGCGGTGTGCCGATCCCCGCCGTCGCGCAGCCGGACCTCGCCGGCATGGGGTGGGTCTGGCCGGTGCGCGAGTTCCGGATCGAGCGTCCGTTCGTGGCTCCCGCGCACGAATACGGTCCCGGCCACCGCGGCATCGACGTGCGGACTCTCGCGTCGGCGGACGTGAGGGCGCCGGCCGCGGGGATCGTCGCCTTCTCGGGGCAGGTCGCAGGGCGCGGCATCCTCACCATCGATCACGGCGGCGGGCTCGTGACGACTCTCGAGCCGATCGAGTCCCCGCTGATCGCGGGCGAGGCCGTCGAGAGGGGTGCGACCGTCGGGACCGTCGCACGGGGCGGGCATGCCGTGCCCGGAGCGCTGCATTTCGGCGTTCGGCTGGATGGCGAGTACGTCAACCCGATGCTGCTCCTGGGCGGCGTCCCCCGCGCGATCCTGCTCCCCTGCTGCTGAGTCGTCTCACGCCCGGGGATGCGCGAGGCGGTAGGCGGCCGCAAGTCTCTCGCTCGAGATGTGCGTGTAGATCTGCGTCGTACCGAGGCTCGCGTGACCGAGGATCTCCTGCACGGCGCGAAGGTCTGCGCCGCCGTCGAGCAGGTGCGTCGCCGCCGAGTGGCGGAGGGCATGAGGTCCGACGGTTCCGCCCAGCTCGGGACCGAGTTCCCGCGAAACCAGGTCGTACACCGCGCGCGTGCCGATGCGGGCACCGCGCGCACCGAGGAAGACCGCGCGCCCCGGGCCGTTCCCTGGCGCACGGGCGGCGAGCACGGGGCGTCCGCGGACGAGGTATGCGTCGATCGCCCGCAGCGCCGGACTTCCGAAGGGAATCACGCGCTCCTTGGACCCCTTGCCCGTCACACGGGCGGTGCGTCGGTCGCGATCGAGGTCGTCGAGGTCGAGACCGCAGAGCTCCGACACGCGGACGGCCGCGCCGTAGAGCAGCTCGAGGATCGCGTGGTCGCGCAGCGCGATCGGCTCACCCTCGGCCGCCGCGGTCTCCAGCCGGGCCAGCACGGAGGCGAGCGCGTCGGCGGTGGCCACCTGCGGAAGAGTGCGGCCGCGCTTGGGCGCGACCAGGCGCAGGCTCGGGTCGGCGGCCACGAGCCCGCTCTCCACCGCCCACGCGAAGAACCCTCGCACCGCGGCGGTGCGGCGTGCGATCGTCGCCCGGCTGTCGCCGCGCTGCACGGCCTGCCACAGCCAGTCGCGCAGGTGCTCGAGGTCGATCTCCTCGAGGTCGGCTCCCCCGCATGCGACCGAAAGCCCGGCCAGGTCGGATCGGTAGGCGCGCACTGTCGCCGGCGACAGTCGCCGGACGTCGGCCAAGTGCCCCGCATAGGCGGCGGCCGCGTCGTCGATCCTCATCGCTCCAGCATGCGCCGCGACGGGGCTCGCGTCACCACGACTCTCCGTCGAACCTGGACGCCGCGCCTCGTCGGCTCACACCGAGGTGGTCGCCAGCCTCCATTCGCCCGACGCCGAGTCGGCCGTGCCTTCCAGACGGAGGAGCCCCAGGACCGACTCGACCTCGTCCACGGCCATGCCGGCACGGCGTGCGATGTCGTCCGGAGCCCGCCACACACGGGTGCTGAGGGCGTCGCGCACCCGCGTCGCGTCGTCGGTCGTGGGAGCGCCGTCCTGCCTCGCGGTGGCGGCGGCGACTCCCGCCTCCAGGCCGATCAGCTCCCGGACGTCCTGGCCGCTCGTGATGCACTGGGCACCCCACTCGCGCAGAAGCCGATGACACCCCGCCGACGCCGCCGACGTCACAGGCCCCGGGACAGCGCCCAGCGCTCGTGAGAGCGCTGCGGCGTGCCCGGCGGTGTTGAGCGATCCGCTCCGCCACCCGGCTTCGACGACGACGGTCGCGTCCGTGGTCGCGGCGATGAGCCTGTTGCGCTGGAGGAAGCGCCATTTGGTCGGTGCCGAGCCGCACGGCACCTCGCTCACGACGGCGCCCGCGCGAGCGATGTCATCGATCAGCTGCGTGTGCCCCGCCGGGTACGCGCGGTCCGCACCACCCGCCAGCAGCGCGACGGTGAGGCCGCCGACGTTGAGCGCGGCCCGGTGCGCGGCGCCGTCGATGCCGTACGCGCCGCCCGAGACGATGGGGATGCCGCTGCCCGCGAGATCGGCGGCGAGCTCCACGGCGACGTGATCGCCGTACCTCGTGGCGGCGCGGGCGCCGACCAGTGCGACGGACGGCCGGAGCGCGACGAGCGCAGAGGTGCGTCCGCGCACCCACAGGCACATCGGCGCGTGGGGCCCGAGATCGTCGAGCTGGACGGGCCAGTCGGCGTCGTGACGGGTGACGAGTGAGACTCCGCGCGCGGCCGCGATCCGCACGCCGTCGCTCACGGCCTGCGCCGACAGTCGCGGCGTCCAGCGCTTCCGGGCGTCGGAGACCTCCTTCGGCGTGAGGTCGGCCGGTCGTTCGCCGGCCAGGAACGTGCTCAGGCCGTGAGCCGCCCCGTGAACCGCGACGATGCGACCGGCGACGGAGTCGCCGGGTTCGACGAGGTGCGACCACACGACAGTGGCGAATCGCTCCACGACGGCGAGGTCGTCGTCCGATGGCCGCGCCAGCGGTCCGAGCGCCGTGCGCGCCGCTCGAGGCGAGAGGTCGATCGCGGTCACAGGGCGATTCCCTTCTTGAGGTAGAGCGCGCGTCCGATGTGATCCGGGCCGAGCTGTCCGCGTCCGTCGAGGTCCGCCAGCGACCACGCGACTCGGAGCACGCGATCGTAGCCGCGCAGCGTGAGGGCGCCGCGGTGGAGCGCGGCATCGAGGGGTCGCCGCGCCACCGGCGGCGGGGCGGCGGGTCCTTCCCGCAGCCATGTGCCCGGAACGTCGGCGTTCACGCGCCACGGCGTGCCGTCGAGCCTGCGAGCGGCGCGGGCTCGACCCTCGGCGACGCGTTCGCGAGCCACGGCCGTCGTCGTGACCGGTGCCGCATCCCGCTGAGCGACCGACACGCGTGACAGCGTGAGCTCGATGTCCATGCGGTCGAGCAGGGGGCCGGAGAGACGGCCGAGGTAGCGCCGGATGGCGGCAGGAGGGCAGGTGCATGTGCCGCCGCGGATTCCGTAATCACCGCAGGGACAGGGGTTCGTGGCGAGCACGAGCTGGAACCGCGCCGGGTACTGCGCGCTCGAGCCCGCCCGGTGGATGGTGATGGATCCGGTCTCGAGGGGCTGGCGGAGCGCATCCAGCGCGCTCGCCTGGAACTCCCCCGCCTCGTCGAGGAACAGGACGCCCTCGCTGGCGCGCGCGATCGCGCCGGGCCGCAGCACGCGCGAGCCCCCACCGACGAGAGCCGCGACGCTCGCGCTGTGGTGGGGCGCCTCGAAGGGCGGCGTCCGCGAGAGCTCCAGGACCCGCGCGCCCGACAGACTGCGGATCGACGCGCTCACGAGCGCGGCCTGATCGTCGAGCGCGGGGAGGATGCCGGGCAGCCGGCGCGCGAGCATCGTCTTGCCGGCCCCCGGCGGACCGCACATCAGCAGGTGATGGCCGCCCGCAGCGGCCACGATGAGCGCTTCGACCGCTTCGCGCTGACCGATGACGTCCGCGAGGTCGAGGGCGCCGGCCGGCGGCTCCCCCTCGTCGGGCAGGGCGACGGGCTCGTCGTCGGGGACCTCCACCTCGCCGCCGTGCCATGCGATGACCTGCGCGAGGTTGGTCGCGGCCAGCACCTCGACGCCGTCGACGAGCGCCGCCTCCGGGCCGTTGGCGTGCGGCACCACGACGCGTCGGTGTCCGGCGCGGCGCGCCGCGACGACGGCTGGCAGGATGCCGGGGATCGGGCGCAGCCGCCCGTCGAGCCCCAGCTCGCCGAGGTGCACCGTCCGCGCGACCGACGCGGGATCCATCCCCGTCTCCGTCGCGAGCGATGCGATCGCGATGCCGACGTCGAAGCCCGAGCCCTGCTTCGGCAGGCTCGCGGGCGACAGGTTCACGGTCAGGCGCCGGCGCGGCAGCGGCGCGGCGCTGTTTGCGCACGCGTTGTGCACCCGCTGCACGGCTTCCGCCAGCGCCTTGTCGGGCAATCCGATGATGCGGAACTCCGGCGTCTGGTTCGACAGGTCGGCCTCGACCTCGACGCACTCCCCCTCGGCGCCGACGAGCGCGACCGCCCACGTGCGCGCGACGCTCACGGCACCTCCACGTCGACGAGATGCTCGAGCCGTGCGGTGCCCGGGTCGCGTCCGGTGAGACCGACCGCGTCGATCCGGAGGCGCCTCCCCTGGATCAGGTCGCGGTGCTCCGCCGCCCACGCCACGGCGAGCCGCCAGAGCCGTGCGCGCTTGCGCGCGTCGATCGCCTCGAACGGGTGCCCGAATCCCTCGTCGCGGCGGGTCTTGACCTCGACCACGACCACCGACGCCGCATCGGCCACGACCAGGTCGATCTCGCCCGCGCGGCATCGCCAGTTGCGGGCTAGCACTGTGAAGCCCAGGTGCTCGAGGTAGCGCGCCGCGCGGTCCTCGCCCGCACGCCCCAACACGTCTTTGTCTGCCATCCCGGCATCGTCGCGCGCGAGCGTATCCGGGCGGACGCCGTAACGCGGCATCCGTTCAGAACCCGGTGCAGAAGGCCGGAACGACCGAACTGTGGAGGAGGCGCCGACCGGCGCCAGGCCCGATCAGGTATCGAGCGAGAGCTCCTCGGGAAGGTGGAAGTCGCGGCGCGAGAGCTCTTCGACGTTGACGTCCTTGAAGGTGAGCACTCGCACGGCCTTGACGAAGCGGTCCGCGCGGTAGATGTCCCACACCCAGACGTCGGTCATCGAGATCTCGAAGTAGAAGTCGTGCTCGGTGTCCCGGCGCACGACGTTCACCTCGTTAGCGAGGTAGAACCGGCGTTCGGTCTCGATCACGTACTGGAACTGCGAGACGACGTCGCGGTACTCGCGGTACAGAGCGAGCTCGAGCTCACGGTCGTAGTCTTCGAACACGTCGTCGTCCATGGTGCCTCCATCCTACGGGCGCGGACGGATGCCGAGACCAGCGCGCGCGGCAGGCCCGGTCCGGCTTCAGAACAGCGTCGGCGCCTCGGCGATCGACCACGACGCGCGGTGGTGCCGGCTGATGCCGTGCTCACGGATCGCGTCGCGGTGGTCGGGGCTCGCGTACCCCTTGTTACGCGCCCAGTTGTACGCGGGCAGCTCGTCGTGGAGCTCCGTCATCAGCGCGTCGCGGGCGACCTTGGCGATGACGGACGCCGCCGAGGCGGACGCGCAGTCGCGATCGGCCTTGATGATCGGCCTCACGTCGAGCCCCCACGCCCCGGCGGGCGTGATGTAGTCGTAGTTGCCATCGAGGATCACGATGGCCTCCTCGGGCACGACGCCGTGCGCGCGGAGATCCGCCAGCGCGCGCACGGACGCGAGCCCGAGTGCGCGCATGATGCCGATCTCGTCGATCTCGGCCGAGCTCGCCCAGCCGACGGCGCTGGCGGCCACCCACGAGGCCGCGCGCGCCGCGACGTCCGCCCGCTTGGGCTCGGGTACGAGTTTGGAGTCGCGCAGTCCGGAGGGGACGCGCTTGCGGGATCGAGGGGCGTCGATCACCGCTGCGCCGACTGCCACCGGACCGGCGAGGGCCCCGCGTCCGACCTCGTCGAACGCGATGACGAGCGCGTGCTCACGCAGGAGTCGTCGCTCGAGCGTGAGCTTCGGCTCCGCGACGGTCACGGCGACGCGTCCTGCGGTTCGGGGACGGGGACGCTCCCGAAGACGTCGTGATGGAAGTCGAGCATGCCGAAGCGATCGAGCGGCCATGTCACGAGGAATGCGCGCCCCACGACGTTGTCGATGGGGACGAACCCCTTGCCCGGCTGGTCGGTGTTGTACCGCGAGTCCTTCGAGCGGTACCGGTTGTCGCCGAGCACCCACAGGCTGCCGTCGGGCACCACGACGTCGAAGGGATCACCGGATGCCGCGGCATCCGCGGATGGGACCTCGATGTATTCGCTCTCGTCGACGGGCACGCCGTTGACCGTGATCTGGCCGACCGCGTTGCAGCACACCACATTGTCGCCGGGCAGCCCGATGATGCGCTTGACGAGGTGGTCGTCGCTGTCGGGTGCGGCCAGGCCCACGAGCGAAAGCACCCATTCGCCTGCTTCCACGATCGGCGGACGCGCCGGCTCGGTGCTCGGCGGCAGCCATCCGCCCGGGTCCTGGAAGACGACGATGTCGCCACGCTCATAGCCGCCGAAACGGGGCGTGATCTCGTCCACGAGGATGCGGTCGTTGATGAGGAGGGTGTCCTCCATCGACCCCGAGGGGATGTAGAACGAGCGCACCAGGAACGTCTTGACGAGAAACGACACGACGACCGCGATGAGGATGATGACGACGACGTCGCGCAGGAACACGACCCACCCGCGCTTGCGAGGCTGGATGGTGGCCTCGTCCCCCGACCGGGGAGCGGGCGCCGACTCGGCGGGGGCCGACTTCTCGGTCGTCATGCGGATCCTTCACAGGCGGGCCGGCGGTCGGCGAGCCTGTCTTCAAGGGTCGCACATTCCGGACGGCCGCGAGAACGCCGAAGCCCCGGACCGTGGGGTCCGGGGCTTCGGGAAGAAGTGCTTCGCGAACGCTCAGCTGTCGCGCTTCTCCTTGATCTTGGCCTTCTTGCCGCGGAGGTTGCGCAGGTAGTAGAGCTTCGCGCGACGCACGTCACCGCGCGTGACGACCTCGATGTGGTCGATCACCGGGGAGTGCACCGGGAAGGTGCGCTCGACGCCCACCTGGAAGCTGATCTTGCGGACCGTGAAAGTCTCGCGCACACCGTCGCCCGAGCGGCCGAGGACGACGCCCTGGAAGACCTGGACACGGGAGCGGTTGCCCTCGGTGATGTTGACGTGCACCTTGACGGTGTCACCGGGGCCGAAGGCGGGGATGTCGGAGCGGAGCGAAGCCGCATCGACGGCGTCGAGGATCTGCATGATCGTCTCTCTCTGCGGCCGCCACAGGTCGACCGCGGGAATGGATGTTCAGGGATTCGTGCCGAAGGCCTCCGGCGTGACGCCGTACAGCTGGTTCCCCTGAGGCAGAACCGGTCAGGGCACAAACGCCCATTCTGCCATGGATGGCGCACCCCGCCAAAACGGTCAGCTCGCGGGCGGCTGCTGCCTCTCGGTGATGATGAAGACGTCCTGCTCGTTCGCGGCTCGGTCCTTCGCCGCCGGCGGCGGGATGTACGCGGCGCCGTCGCTGGAGTGCAGGAGGACGCGCGATGGCCGCGCCTCGCTCCACAGCTGCCACAGCTCGAGCCAGAAGAGGCCGACTCCCGCGAGGATGGCGAGCACCATGACGGGGGCCCACCAGGCCTCGGCGAAGAAGCCGAGAGAGATCACGAGCAGGTGCCACACCGTGAAGCCGAGCACGTCCCACCACGAGACCGCGCGGTGCGCCCGAACGGTGCCGCGCGCGCGGACCAGCAGGGTCAGCAGCAGCTGCCACAGGAACACGCCCGGGATGGCGAGGAACAGCACCCACAGGAACGCCCAGCCGCCGGCGTTGAAGACCGCCCAGCCGATGAGGAGCCACAGCGGCAGGACGAAGGCTGCCGGGATGAGCCAGCCGAAGAACGCACGACGCAGCCACATGCCTCGATGCTACGCCGTGACGGCCCCGCGCGGATGGGTTCTGCGTGCGGCGCGGGGCATCCTCACAGCCGCGCGCGGAATGGTCCGACAGAATGGACCGGGACGAGAGGACCTTTCGATGATCGAGTTGCGCACGCCTGCTGAGATCGAGGCGATGAAGCCCGCCGGGCGATTCGTCGCCGAGACCCTTGCCACGCTGCGCGCCGAGACGAAGGTCGGCACCAACCTGCTCGCGATCGATCGGCGAGCGCATGACCTCATCCGCCGGGCAGGCGCCGAGTCCTGCTACATCGACTATCACCCGTCGTTCGGCGCGCGCCCGTTCGGCAAGGTCCTGTGCACGTCGGTCAACGATGCCGTGCTCCACGGTCTGCCGTTCGACTACACCCTGCGCGACGGCGACCTGGTGTCGCTCGACTTCGCGGCCTCGATCGACGGCTGGGTCGCCGACTCCGCGGTGTCCTTCGTCGTGGGCACGGCCCGCGACGAGGACCTGGCCCTGATCGAGACGACCGAGCGCGCGCTCGCCGCCGCGATCGCGACGGCGACGGTCGGCAATCGCATCGGCGACGTCTCGGCGGCGATCGCCGGCGTCGCGCGCGGATCCGGCTACGCGATCAACACCGACTTCGGCGGGCACGGCGTGGGCCGCATCATGCACGGCGACCCGCACGTCCCCAACGACGGCAAGGCGGGGCGAGGCTATCCGCTCCGGGCCGGCCTGGTGGTCGCACTCGAGCCGTGGTTCCTGCAGACCACCGACGAGTTGGTCACCGATCCCGACGGCTGGACCCTCCGCTCGGCCGACGGTTCGCGCGGAGCGCACTCCGAGCACACCGTCGCGGTCACCGAGTCCGGACCCGTCGTGCTGACCGACCGCTCGTGGCTGGGAGTCGACTGACCCGGAGGCTCCGCCGCCGCTAGCTGCCCGCCTCGGCGCGAGGAGCGTGCGCGGGCTCCCCCGGCATCGCGGCCAGCGATGCCGCCACCGAGTGATCCCGCTCGCGCTCGACGCGCGGGTGCTCGCACAGGACGAGGAGCGATTTCGCGGCGAGCCGCACCACGTCCCCGGGCTTCACGAGTTCGGAGCCCGCGCGCTCCCCCGCGGTGTCGACCACGACCTCCCAGTCGGGGCTGGATTCGACCACCGGGATGTGGAAGTCGATGATGTCGTCGCCGGCGTTGAACAGCACGATGAAGTGACGGTCGTGGATCTCGTCGCCGCGCCGGTCCCGCTCACGGATCCCGGCGCCGTTGAGGAACACGCCGACCGCCCGACCGAACCCGGAGTCCCAGTCCTCCGGCTGCATCAGCGTGCCGTCGGGTCGGAGCCACGCGATGTCGGGCAGCGCCGCTCCGGTGTCGCGGCGCACGGGCCGCCCGTCGAAGAACCGACGGCGGCGGAAGGTGGGGTGCTCGCGGCGCAGTCGGGCCATGGCGGCCGTGAACTCGAGCAGCGGCAGGTCCGCGGCATCCCAGTCCATCCAAGTGGTCTCGTTGTCCTGCGCGTAGCCGTTGTTGTTGCCGTGCTGGGTGCGGCCGATCTCGTCTCCGTGCAGCAGCATCGGCACGCCCTGCGACAGCAGCAGGGTCGCGAGGAAGTTGCGCTGCTGGCGAGCGCGCAGCGTCAGCACCGCGGGGTCGTCCGTGGGCCCCTCGACGCCGAAGTTGTACGACCGGTTGTCGTCGGCGCCGTCGCGCCCTTCTTCGCCGTTCGCCTCGTTGTGCTTGTCGTTGTACGACACCAGATCACGCAGGGTGAACCCGTCGTGCGCGGTGACGAAGTTGACGGATGCCACAGGCCGGCGCCCGGAGTGCTCGTACAGGTCCGCCGACCCCGTGAGGCGTGACGCGAACTCGCCGAGCGCCTGCGGCTCGCCGCGCCAGAAGTCACGCACGGTGTCGCGGTACTGGCCGTTCCACTCTGTCCACTGCGGCGGGAAGTTGCCGACCTGGTAGCCGCCCGGACCGACATCCCACGGTTCGGCGATGAGCTTGACCTGCGAGACCACCGGGTCCTGCTGCACGAGCTCGAAGAACGCCGAGAGACGGTCGACGTCGTAGAACTCCCGAGCGAGCGCGGCGGCGAGGTCGAAGCGGAACCCGTCGACATGCATGTCGAGCACCCAGTACCGCAGCGAGTCCATGATCAGCTGCAGCGAGTGCGGGTTGCTGACGTTGAGACTGTTCCCGGTGCCGGTGTAGTCGGTGTAGAAGCGCTTGTCGTCGGCTTCTAGCTTGTAGTACGCGGAGTTGTCGATGCCCCGCATCGACAGCGTCGGCCCGAGGTGGTTCCCCTCCGCGGTGTGGTTGTAGACGACATCCAGGATGACCTCGATGCCCGCGGCGTGCAGAGCGCGGACCATGCCCTTGAACTCCTGCACCTGCTGGCCCCGGTCCCCCGTGGCGGAGTAGCGGTTGTGCGGGGCGAAGAAGGAGACGGTGTTGTAGCCCCAGTAGTTCGACAGACCCTTCTCCTGCAGGACGGCGTCGTCGACGAACTGATGCACCGGCATGAGCTCGATCGCTGTCACCCCGAGCTTGGTGAGGTGGTCGATGACCGCCGGGTGGGCGAGGGCGCTGTAGGTGCCGCGCATCTCCTCCGGGATGGCCGGATGCCGCGCCGTGAGCCCTCGCACGTGCGCCTCGTAGATGAGGGTCTCGGAGTACGGCGTCGCCGGGCGGCGATCGCCGGCCCAGTCGAAGTACGGGTTGACGACGACGCCCTTCATCATCGCGGCCGCCGAATCGTCGTCGTTGCGGGAGTCCGGGTCGCCGAAGTCGTACCCGTAGACGGACTGGCCCCACTGCACGTCGCCTTCGACCGCCTTGGCGTACGGGTCCAGCAGCAGCTTCGCGGGGTTGAACCGCCGCCCGCTCGCGGGGTCGTAGGGACCATGGACGCGATACCCGTAGCGCTGCCCTGGCTGCACGCCCGGCACGTACACGTGCCAGACGTAGGCGTCGACCTCGGCCACTTCGACGCGGGTCTCCGCCCCGCGCTCGCCGAACAGGCACAGCTCGACGCGCTCCGCGCCCTCGCTGAACAGCGCGAAGTTCGTCCCGCTCCCGTCGAACGTCGCCCCGAGCGGATACGCCGATCCCGGCCACGTGTGCATCGCCGTCCCCCTCCGTTCCCTGGCATCACCCTAACGGGACGGATGCCGCGACCTCCGGCATCCTCACTTCCCCTGGTCGGCCGGTGTGAGCGAAACGTTCGCTCGGGGTAACCGGACGCCATGCGGGGGCGAAACACCGCGCTCGTAGCGTCGCACGCACCGACAGACCTCTCGTCCCCCAGGAGGAGCCATGACGCACCGCGGCAGCGCCGAAAGCCGGCAGAGCAGTGTCAAGAGCCCGAAACATGGCGCTGACGCCCCCGCAACATCGCCCGCGTACGGTGACGGCATGAGCACCACCCCCGCCCTCGGCACGCACGTCGTGGTGGTGGGTGCGGGGATGGTGGCCCACCGCTTCGTCGAGAGCCTCCTCAGTCGCGCAGGCGATGGGTGGCGCGTCACGCTCATCGGAGAGGAAGGCCGGCATCCTTACGACCGCGTAGGCCTCACCGGGTTCTTCGGCGGCGCGACACCCGACGACCTCACGCTGGAGCGGACGGTTCTCGAGGACGACCGCGTGCGCTTCCTTCAGGGCGACCCGGTCGCGCGTATCGACCGCTCGGCGCGGCGCGTCACGACGAGGAGCGGGATCAGCGTGGCGTACGACCGCCTGGTGCTCGCGACGGGCTCGTATGCCGCGCGGCTCGCGGTCGACGGGTTCGGGCTGGAGGGCTGCTTCGTGTACCGCACGCTCGACGACGTCGAGCGGCTGAAGGACTTCGTGCGCCGTCGTTCGGCGGAGCTCGGCCGCCCCCTCACCGGCACGGTGATCGGTGGCGGGCTCCTGGGGCTTGAGGCCGCCGGCGCGCTGCAGGGCCTCGACGTCGCCTGCACCGTCGTGCAGTCGTCGGACCGGCTGATGTCGGCGCAGCTCGACCTCCCCGCCGGGAACGCGCTGCGCCGCCTCATCGAGTCGCGGGGCATCAGAGTCCTGACCGAGACCGTCACGACCCGTCTCGATCCGGACCGCAGCGGGCAGGTCATGGGGCTCGAGTTCCGCGACGGCAGCTACGAGCGCACCGACGTCGTGGTCTTCACGGTGGGCGTGCGTCCGCGCGACGAGCTCGCACGGGCGGCCGAGCTGGACGTGCACGAGCGCGGCGGCGTGCTCATCGACGCCGGCTGCCAGACGTCGGACCCGCGCATCCTGGCGATCGGCGAGGTCGCCAACTACGACGGGATGTGCGTGGGCCTGGTCGCCCCCGGCTACGCGATGGCCGAGGTCGCCGCCACGCGGCTGCTCGGGGGCGAGGCATCCTTCCCCGGCTATGACCTGTCCACCAAGCTCAAGCTCTCGGGGGTCGATGTGGCGAGCTTCGGCGACGCCTTCGCCGAGACGCCGGGGTCTTTGGATGTCACGTACGCCGATCCCGTCGCGGGCGTGTACAAGAAGCTCGTGCTCTCGGATGACGCCAAGACGCTGCTCGGCGGCATCCTCGTCGGCGACGCGTCGGCGTACGGATCGCTGCGCCCGCTCGTCGGCGGTGCGCTCGGCGGCGACCCAGCGGCGTACCTGATGCCGGAAGGCGGCGTCGCCGCACCGACAGGCGATCTGCCCGATGAGGCGCTGGTCTGCTCGTGCAACAGCGTCACGGCCGGCAGGATCCGCCATGCGGTGCATGAGGAGGGCTGCACCGACGTCGCCGGCATCAAGGCGTGCACCAAGGCCGGAGCGGCATGCGGCTCGTGCGTGATGATGGTCAAGAAGATCGTCGGCACCGAGCTCGCGAAGTCCGGCGCGGCCCTGAGCAACGCGCTGTGCGAGCACTTCGACATGTCGCGCCGGCAGCTGTTCGACGCCGTCCGGGTGTCGGGGCTGACCACCTTCAGCGCCGTGATCGAGCGGTTCGGCACCGGACGCGGCTGCGACATCTGCAAGCCCGCGCTCGCGAGCATCCTCTCGACCCTCGTGCGCCGTCACGTGCTCGACGGCGAGAACGCCACGCTGCAGGACACCAACGACCACGTGATGGCGAACCTCCAGAAGGACGGCAGCTACTCGGTGGTGCCGCGCATCCCCGGCGGCGAGATCACCCCCGAGGGTCTCCTCGTGATCGGCCAGGTCGCGCAGGACTTCGGCCTGTACACGAAGATCACCGGCGGTCAGCGCATCGACATGTTCGGCGCCCGTCTCGAGCAGCTCCCCGGCATCTGGAAGCGGCTGGTCGACGCGGGCTTCGAATCGGGGCACGCGTACGGCAAGTCGCTGCGCACGGTGAAGTCGTGCGTCGGCTCGACGTGGTGCCGCTACGGCGTGCAGGACTCGGTCGGCATGGCGGTGCGCCTCGAGCTGCGATATCGAGGACTGCGATCGCCGCACAAGCTGAAGCTCGGCGTCTCGGGCTGCGCGCGCGAATGCGCCGAAGCCCGCGGCAAGGACGTCGGCGTGATCGCGACCGAGGCCGGCTGGAACATGTATGTCGGCGGCAACGGCGGGTTCACGCCACGCCACGCCGTGCTGCTGGCCGAGGGCCTCAGCGACGACGAGCTGCTGACCGCCATCGACCGCTTCCTGATGTACTACATCTTCACGGCGGACCGGCTCCAGCGCACTGCGCCCTGGTTCGAGGACCTCGACGGCGGAATCGACGGGCTCCGCGCCGTCATCTTCGACGACAGCCTCGGCATCTGCGCCGACCTGGACGCGGCTATGGCGGCGCACCTGGACTCGTATGAGGACGAATGGAAGGCCACCCTCGAAGACCCCGAGAAGCTGCGCCGGTTCGCGTCGTTCGTGAACGCCCCCACGACCCCCGACCCGTCGCTCGCCTACACCGCCGAGCGCGGCCAGCCCCGACCCGCCACCGATGAGGAGCGCGCCACGTCGGGCGTGCTCATCGCCGGAACCACCCTGGAGGTGCGCCGATGACGATCGCCGACCCGCAGACGACCGAGTACGGCGCCCCCGACGGATGGGTGCGCGTGTGCGCGCTCGACGATCTCGAGGTCGAACGCGGCCGCGCCGCGCTCCTCGGCGGGACGCAGATCGCCCTCTTCCTCCTCGACACCGGTCGCGTGCACGCGGTGTCGAACTTCGACCCGTACAGCCGCGCGAACGTCATCTCGCGCGGGATCGTCGGGACGCGGCAGGATGCCCCGACCGTCGCATCTCCGATGTTCAAGCAGGTGTTCGACCTCCGCACCGGGGCGTGCCTCGACACCCAGGGCAAGGAGCCCGCATCGCTGCACGTGTGGCCGGTCACGGTCGACGACGGGCACGTGCTGGTCCGGTGGGAGGACGCATCTTGAGCGCGGTCGGCGGACGCGTCGACCTCGTGGGCGGAGGCCCCGGACCCGTCGACCTCATGACCCTCCGCGCATGGCGCCTCCTCATGCGCGCGGACGTGGTGGTGATGGACCGGCTCGGCCCCGACATCCGTCCGCACCTCGCGCCCGACGTCGAGGTGATCGACGTCGGGAAGCTGCCGGGCCATCACCCGGTGCCGCAGGAGGAGATCAACGCGCTGCTCGTGGATCGTGCGCGCCGCGGCAAGCGCGTCGTCCGCCTCAAGGGCGGAGACCCGTTCGTGTTCGGCCGTGGCGGTGAGGAGGTCGCGTCATGTGTCGCGGCCGGCATCCCGGTCGAGGTCGTGCCGGGCGTCACCAGCGCCGTCGCCGTGCCGGAGGCCGCCGGCATCCCGGTGACCCACCGCGGCGTCGCGTCGGCCGTGCACATCGTGAACGGCCAGTCCGAGCTGACAGCGGCGACGCTGGCGGCTCTCGGCGACCCCGACGTCACGACCGTCGTGCTGATGGGGGTGGGGGCGCTCCCGCGTCTCGTCTCGGACGCGCTCCACGCCGGCGTGCCGGCCGATCGTCCCGTCGCGATCGTCGAGCGCGGACACCACCCCGACCAGCGCACGACGCGCACCACCCTGGCCGCCGTCGTGCTCGAGGCCGGGCGCATCGGCGTGCGCAACCCCGCCGTGATCGTCGTGGGCGACGTCGCCCGCGCGGGCATGCTCGTTCCCGACCTCCTCGCGACCGACACCTCGATCGGCGGCTCGCTGCGGTGAACGATTCGGCTCCACCCCCGTCCTCCGGCGATCCGCCCCGCGCCCAGCTCTCGGCGGCGCTCGACGGCTGCACCATCGTCATCGCGGTGGACCGGCGTTCCCTCGAGCTCGCCGCCGCACTCGAGCGCCACGGCGCACAGGTACGCCACGCCCCGGCGCTCACGATCGTGCCCCACATCGACGACGACGCCCTCGTCGCCGCGACGCGCGAGCTCATCGCACGCCCGCCCGAGGTCGTCGTCGCCACGACCGGCGTCGGCTTCCGCGGGTGGATGGAGGCAGCCGACGAGGCCGGGCTCCTCGATGAGCTGCACGCGGCGCTGTCGCGAGCCCAGATCGTCGCCCGCGGCCCGAAGGCGCGCGGCGCGATCCAGCAGGCCGGTCTGACCGCCGACTGGGTGGCCGAGTCCGAGACCTCGGCGGAGCTGGGCGAATACCTGCTCGCGGAGGGCCTGGACGCACGCCGCGTCGCCGTCCAGCACCATGGTTCCGGCGCCGACGGGCTCGACGAGCTGTTCCAGGCGGCGGGAGCGGACGTCGTGAGCCTCACCGTCTATCGCTGGGGACCTCCGCCCGACCCGGCGGTCGTCTCGCGCTCGGTCGTCGCCACCGCGCAGGGCGAGGTCGACGCGGTGCTCTTCACGTCGGCCCCCGGCGCGGCCGAATGGGTCGCGGCCGCGGCACGCGAGGGGGTTCTCGAGGCCATCGTGGACCTGTCGGCACACGGGCGACTGCTGCTCGCGGCCGTCGGCCCGATCACCGCCGGCCCGCTGCGCGAGGTGGGCATCGCCCCGCTCGTCGCGGAGCGCGGCCGCCTCGGCTCGCTCGTGCGCGCGGTCGTGACGCACTTCGGCGGCGGGCACGCCGCCTCGCTCCCCACGATCGCCGGTCGTCTCGAGCTGCGCAGCAACGGGATCGTCCTCGACGGGCGCCACATCTCGCTGTCGCGCACCGGCGCCGACCTGCTCGCCGCGCTCTTCGCCGCGGGCGGCGGCGTCGTCTCGCGGCAGCGGCTGCAGAGCTCGCTCCCCCGGTCCGGCGAGAACACCCATGCCGTCGAGATGGCAGTCGCACGCCTGCGCGAGGCGATCGGTGTGCCGGACCTCATCAAGACGGTGGTCAAGCGCGGTTATCGGCTGAACGTGCTCGACCCGGCCGAAGCGTCGGCCTGACGTCGACGCCGACCGTGCTCAGGCGTCCGCGCCGTCGAGCAGATCCGGACGATGCGCGCGAGTGCGCTCGAGGCTCTGCTCGCGACGCCACGCCGCGATCGCGCCGTGGTTGCCGCTGAGCAGCACTGGCGGAACCTCCCGCCCGCGCCACACCGCGGGCTTCGTGTAGCTCGGATACTCCAGCAGGCCGAGCTCGTGCGACTCCTCCACGAGGCTCTCGGGATTGCCCACGACGCCGGGGATCAGGCGCGAGACCGCCTCGATGACCGCCATCGCCGCGACCTCGCCGCCGTTGAGAACGTAGTCGCCGAGACTGACGAGGCGCACGCGCCCCCGCTCGGCGTAGTGATCGACCACGCGCTGGTCGATCCCCTCGTACCGCCCGCACGCGAAGACGAGGTGTCGCTCTTGGGCGAGCTCTCGCGCCATGGGCTGCGAGAACAGCTCGCCGGCCGGCGAGGGCACCAGCAGCACGGCGTCGTCGGTGAGCACCTCGTCGAGCGCTTCGCCCCACGGCTCGGGCTTCATGACCATGCCGGCGCCGCCACCGTAGGGCGTGTCATCGACAGTGCGGTGGCGGTCGTGCGTCCAGTCGCGCAGATCGTGCACGTGCATGTCGAGGATGCCGCGATCGCGTGCCTTGCCGATCAGCGAGACGCCGAGCACATCGAAGAACGTCGGGAAGATCGTGACGATGTCGACGCGCATGCGTTCGAGTCTAGGCATCCGTCGTGTTTCGGTCGTGTGACGGGGCCCCAACGTCGCCCGCCCCGACACCGTGATCCAGAAGTGATCGAGAAGTAACAGCCCGGGTCGGCGGACGGAAACACCCGCTTCCTAGCGTGGGATCACACTCAACCGCAGTGCATGCCCATCCCTGGAGGCGCCATGACCACGACCGTCACTCCGTCGACGACGGATGCCGCAGCTCCACCCGTTCCGACCGCCACCGCGTCGGTCATCCTCACTCGCCGGCCCGGCCGCTGGATCGACGGCTGGAATCCCGAGGACGCCGTCTTCTGGGCAGCCGAGGGCCGCGCGATCGCGCGCCGCAATCTGGGCTGGTCGATCTTCGCCGAGTTCCTGGGCTTCATCATCTGGCAGCTGTGGAGCATCGTGGTCGTGATGCTGCCCGCGGCGGGCTTCGAGCTCACCAGCTCGGAGTCGTTCTGGCTCATCTCGCTGCCGAGCCTCGTCGGAGCGACACTGCGATTCCCGTACACGTTCATGGTCGCGATCTTCGGCGGCCGCAACTGGACCATCGTCTCGGCGGGGCTCCTGCTGATCCCCGCGGTGCTCCTCGGAATCGTCGTCGCGAACCCCGAGACGCCATTCGGCGTGCTGCTGCTGATCGCCGCTCTCGGCGGCGTCGGCGGCGGCAACTTCGCGAGCTCGATGGCGAACATCACCTACTTCTTCCCGCAGAAGGAGAAGGGCTGGGCGCTCGGCCTCAACGCGGCGGGCGGCAACCTCGGCACGTCGGTCGCGCAGTTCGCCGTGCCGATCGTGGTGACGATCGGCGCCGCGTCGACGACGAACATCTCGCTCGCCGGCTGGATGTGGATCCCCCTCATCCTGGCGGCGATGTGGGGCGCGTGGCGCTACATGGACAACCTGTCGTCGGCGAAGGCGGACTTCGCCGGCTCCGCCGCAGCGCTCCGCGAACCGCACCTGTGGCTCATGGCCCTGCTGTACATCGGCACGTTCGGCTCGTTCATCGGCTTCGCGAGCGTGTTCCCCAAGCTCATCGCCGACCAGTTCCCCGCCTTCTCGACCATCCAGGTCGGTCAGGCGGCGGTCTCGCTGGCCTTCCTCGGTGCGCTCATCGGGTCGCTCGCCCGCCCGTACGGCGGCAGGCTCGCCGACCGCTTCGGCGGCGCGCGTGTCACGGTCGGTGCGTTCACGGTGATGGCGCTCGGCGCCCTGGGGCTCATCTGGACTCTGCCGCTGCAGAGCTTCTGGGTGTTCCTGGGCTGCTTCCTCGTGCTCTTCGCCGCGACCGGCATGGGCAACGGCTCGACCTATCGCATGATCCCGAGCATCTTCGCGGCGCGCGCTCTCGCACAGGGCATCGAGCCGGGCAGCGCCGACGCCGTCAAGGTGCAGCGCAAGGCGGCCGCAGCCCTCGGCCTCATCTCGGCGATCGGCGCGTACGGCGGCTTCCTGATCCCGCAGGTGCTGAACGCCTCGCAGCTCGCGACGGGCGGGTACACCGCCGCGTTCTATGGCTTCGTCGCCGGCTACGTCGCCCTCCTCGTGGTGACGGTGCTCGTGTACGTCATCCCCCGCGCGTCGCTCGCGAAGCAGCGCATCTGATCTCAGAACGGAAGAGAAGCGGATGCCTCGATTCGAGGCATCCGCTTCTCTTCGTCTTCATTGCCCCCCCGGCATCCCGTCGTCAGCGTGTCCCGCTTTCGTTCGCAAGGAGCTCGTCATGCGACCGAAGTCGGGACATGAAGGCGAAAGAACGGGAACATGCAGGGCGGGGGCGGGAATCCGGGCTCAGTAGACGTCGCGGGCGTAGCGGCCATCGGCCGCAAGCCGCTGCTTGTACTCGATGGCGTCGTCCTCCGACAGCCCGCCGTGCTGCTGGGCGATCGTGACGAGCGTCGCGTCGACGTCCCGCGCCATGCGCGCCGCATCGCCGCACACGTACACGTGCGCACCCTCCTCGATCCAGCGCCACACCTGGGCGCCATGCTCGATCATGCGGTCCTGCACGTAGATCTTCTGGCGCTGGTCACGCGAGAAGGCGAGGTCGAGGCGCGTGAGGAAGCCGTCCTCGTGCATCTCGAGCAGCTCGTCGCGATAGTAGAAGTCGCTCGCCTCGTGCTGCTCGCCGAAGAAGAGCCAGTTGCGGCCGGTATGACCGTCGGCGCGGCGATCGTGCAGGAATCCGCGGAACGGCGCGACGCCGGTGCCGGGGCCGATCATGATCATCGGCGCGTCGGATGCCCTCGGAGGCCGGAATCCCGGAGTCCTCTGCAGGTACACGGGGGCCGACTCCCCCAGCCCGCCGGCGAGGAAGGTCGAGCACACCCCGCCGCGTGCGCGACCCGACTCGGTCTCGAAGCGCACCACCGACACGGTGAGCTCGACGGTGTCGGGATCGGTCTTGGGACTCGACGAGATCGAGTACTGCCGGGGCTGGAGCCGCTTGAGCACCTCGACCCATTCGGCCGCGGAGGCCTGCACGGGATGGTCGCGCACGAGGTCCACGGCCTGCTGGCTCCACAGGAACTGGTCCAGCCTGCCCTTGTTCTCGCGACGCAGCAACGCCGTGAGAGTCGTGTCGTCGCGGCGTTCTGCGATGAAGCGCACGAGGTCGGTGGGGGTCCTCGTGATGTCGAGCCGCGTGCGCAGGGCGTCGCCGAAGGTGCGCTCCTCACCGTCGATCTCGACGATCGTCGCGGCCGGGATGCCGGTGGCCTCGAGCCACTCCGCCACGACCCCGGGACTGTTGGCGCACACCACCCCGAGCGAGTCGCCGGCCTCGTACGCCGCGCCGGAGTCCGACAGGTCGAACGCGAAGCGTCGCACCTCCTTCTTCGAGCCCGCGCCGCTCAGCAGCTCGTCACGCACCAGCGTGGCGCGGACCGGGTTCGACCGCGTGAACAGGCGTCGCGTCGGCGCCACCGCGAGGGCCGCCGGCGCCGCGGCTGCGACATCCGTCCCCTCCGCCAGCAGTTCGACCACCTGCGCGAGCCATGCCGCCGCGGGCTGGTCGAAGTCGGGCTCGAGGTCGACGCGGTCCATGAGCGCCGTCGCGCCGAGCTCGCCGAGCCGGTCGTCGATCCGGCGGCCGTGGCCGCAGAAGTCGTCGTAGTTGGAGTCGCCCATCGCGAGCACGGCATACTGCAGGCCGGTCAGTGCAGGCGCGCCGTCGGCGCTCAGCTCGCGCCACAGATCGGCGCCGTTGTCGGGCGGGCCGCCGTCGCCGAACGTCGAGGTGATGACCAGAAGCCGCCGCACCGCGGCGAGCTCGGCGGCTCTCACCTCCGACATGCTGCGCGTGCGCGCCGGGATGCCGCGGGCCGCGAGCGCTCCCGCCGTGCTCGCGGCGAACTCCTCGGCGTTGCCCGTCTGCGAGCCCCACAGCACCACGACCTCGTCGGCCGGAGTCGCGGCTGCCGCACCGGACCCGATCGCCGTGCGCGAGTACGCGCCTGCCAGGACCCCGTCGAACCACGCCCTCGCGATCGCTCCGAGCGGGGATTCGACGGGCAGGACCGGCACCTCGCCTGGCGCGAGCGAGCGCGATCGCAGCGTCGAGAGGAAGCCCGCGATATACGCGCTCTCGCGGTCCGAGAGCGTCGGAACCATGCCGAGCCCCACCCCGGCGCGCGCCAGCGCCTCCTCCGCTGCCGTGACGTCGCCCGAGGACGCCTCGCCGTCGACCGGCGCGGCTGCGGGCCCGACGCGCCTCAGTGTCACCGCCGCGAACTTGAGCTCCGGCTGCGCCGAGTCCTCGTCGACCGCGTCGCTGGTGACCGCGTTGACCGTGACGTACTCACCGTGCTCGTCGTTCCAGTGGAAGGGCGCGAAGACGTTCCCCGGCCGGACCCGGTCGGTGACGACCGCGGGGGCGAGGAAGCGTCCGCGCCGCGACGAGACCTCGACCTGGTCACCCGGAGCGATGGCGTGCGTGTCGGCATCGATCGGATGCAGCTCGACGAACGGTCCGGGGTTGAGTCTGTTGAGCTTCGCGACCTTGCCGGTCTTCGTCATCGTGTGCCACTGGTGCTGCACGCGCCCGGTGTTGAGCACCCAGGGGTAGTCGTCGTCGGGGAGCTCCGCCGGGTCCATATGCGGTCGCGCCAGGAACTGCGCGCGACGCGACGGCGTCGCGAACGCCAGCCGCGGGGCCGTGCCGTCCGGTTCGACGTGCAGCCGCTGGCTGACCCCGTCGTTGAGGTACCGGATCGGATGCCGTGCCACGGCGTCGTCGGGAGGGGCGGGCCATTGCACCGGCGTCCGGCGGAGGCGCTCGTACGTGACCCCGCGCACGTCCCACCCGGTCTGCGGATTCCAGAAGCGCCGGATCTCGTCGAAGACCTCCTCACTCGACGAGAAGTCGAAGCCTTCGTCGTAGCCCATCGCCCGTGCGACCTGACAGATCGTGAGCCAGTCCGGCTGCGCATCGCCCGGCGCCTCGACGACCTGCTGCACGAGCGTCAGCGTGCGGTCGCTGTTCACGGTGACCCCGTCGGACTCGACCCACAGCGTCGCCGGCAGCAGGATGTCGGCGTACGCGTTCGTGGCTGTCTCGGTGTACACGTCCTGCGCGATCACCAGCTCGGCGGTCTCGAGCGCCTCGATGACCGTCCTGCGGTTCGCGACCGACGCGACCGGGTTCGAGCAGATGATCCAGGCCGCCTTGATCTCGCCCGCGGCAATCCGGCGGTACATGTCGATCGTGCCGGAGCCCGCCTCGGTTCGGAGGGCGCCGGCCTCGAGGCCCCACGCCTCCTCGACGAACGCGCGGTCGGCAGGGCTGAAGACGGCTCGCTGCCCGGGGAGGCCGGGGCCCATATAGCCCATCTCCCGGCCGCCCATCGCGTTCGGCTGGCCTGTGAGCGAGAACGGTCCGCTGCCCGGACGGCAGATCGCACCGGTGGCGAGGTGCAGATTGCAGATGGCGTTCGTGCTCCACGTGCCATGGGTCGACTGGTTGAGGCCCATCGTCCACAGCGTCATCCACTCGCCGGCCTCCCCGATCCACTGCGCTGCAGTGCGGATGTCGGCCTCGGCGAGCCCAGTGATCGCCGCCACGCGGTCGGGCGTGTAGTCCGCGAGGAACGCGGGCATGGCATCCCAGCCGTCGGTGTGCGCCGCGATGAACTCCTCGTCGATGTCACCCGACTCCATGAGCAGGTGCAGGAGGCCGTTCAGCAGGGCCAGGTCGGTGCCGGGCGCGATCTGCAGGAAGAGATCGGCGCGGTCGGCGGTGGCCGTGCGCCGGGGATCGACGACGATGAGCCGCGCGCCCTGCTTCAGCCGGTCCGCCATGCGCAGGAAGAGGATCGGATGGCAGTCCGCGGTGTTAGAGCCGATGACGAAGAAGAGGTCGGCCCGGTCGAAGTCCTCGTACGAACCGGGGGGACCGTCCGCGCCGAGCGACTGCTTGTAGCCGGTGCCGGCCGAGGCCATGCACAGGCGCGAGTTCGACTCGATGTGGATGCCCCGGATGTAGCCCTTCACGAGCTTGTTCGCGAGGTACTGGGCCTCGAGGCTCATCTGCCCCGACACATACACGGCGACGGCATCGGCTCCGTGCTCGTCGACGATCGCGCGAAGCCGGCGTCCGGCATCCGTCACCGCCTGGCCGAGGGGAACGGGCACAGGAGCCTCGCCGCGCGCCGGCCGCACGTGGGCCGAGGTCATGCGCCCGGGAGCCGCCATCAGCTCCGCGTGCGTGGCACCCTTCGTGCACAGTCGGCCGGCATTCGTCGGATGCGTCGCGTCTCCTGCGACTTTCGAGACGCGCAGCGGATGCCCCGGCTCAGGGCGCGACGTCGTGACGGCGATGCCGCAGCCCACGCCGCAGTACGAGCACACCGTGCGAACCACGGACCCGACGTCGGCCATGCCTCCGAGGATCCCCCACGGAGGTTCCGGTGGCTTTCCCGTCGTGTTTCCCGCAGATCACATCTGCTGCACGCCGTCGGCGCGGCGGAAGTGAGAGCCGAGGCTCAGTCGGCGTCTTCGCCCTCATCGGCCGCGGCCGGAGCGGCCTCTTCGTCGGCGGGAAGCTCTTCGAACAGTCCGGGCGGAGGGGTCACGACGACGCGACCGCCGGGGACGTCCACCTCGGGCACGATCGCCTTCACGAACGGCACGAGCACCTCGTCGGCGTCGCCGGTCGCGGGCTTCACGATCAGAAGATCCTGGGCCGGGAGATGATCGACGCGCACGACCCGGCCGACGACGACGCCGTCACGGATGACGTCGAGCCCGACCAGCTGGTGATCGAACCACGCATCGTCCTCGGTGGGAGCGGACTGCGGGTCCTCGTCGATCCAGAGGATCGCGCGGACCAGGCCCTCAGCCGCGGTCCGGTCCTCGACGCCCTCGAAGAACGCCACGGGATGACTGTTCATCCAACGGAACTCTCGCACCGTGAGGGGCTTCCCGTGCCACGGCGAGGATTCCGGCACCTGAAGCGTGAACGTCGCCCCCGGAACGAACCGACCCTCGGGATCGTCGGTGTACAGCTCGAGCTTGAGGGCGCCCTTGAGCCCGTGCGCCTTCACCAGGCGGCCGACGCGCAGCTGCGTCTTGCCAGCCTTGCCCGGGGGCACGGCAGGTGCACTGGGCCGATCCGAAGCCTGCGGCTCGTCGGCCCTGTCTTCGCCTGCCATCTCAGTCATCCGCGACGTCGACGCGCACGCGGCGGCCGTCGGCGAGGGCGCTGATGAGAGTGCGCAGGGCTTTGGCCGTGCGGCCGCCGCGCCCGATCACGCGACCCCGGTCATCGGGGTGGACGTGCACCTCGAGCACGTCGCCGCGAGACGACGTGGACGAGTCGATGCGGACGTCATCGGGGTGATCGACGATCCCCTTGACGACGTGCTCGAGCGCGGCGGCGAGCAACGGATTACTCTGCGGACTCGGCGGCCTCAGCCGCGTCGGTCGCCTCGTCGGCGGGAGCCTCTGCGGGCTCCTCGGCCTTCTTCTCGGCCTTGGGCTTGACGACGGACTTCTTGGCGGAGTCGACCTCGAACGCGGCCTTCTCCTCCTTGACCTGGACGGTCGAGACGGCGTTCGCGTCGCCCTTGAACTTGCCCCAGTCGCCGGTCAGCTTGAGAAGAGCGAGCACCTGCTCGGTCGGCTGCGCGCCGACACCCAGCCAGTACTGTGCACGCTCCGAGTCGACCTCGATCAACGAGGGCTGCTCGGTGGGGTGGTACTTGCCGATCTCCTCGATGACACGACCATCGCGCTTGGTGCGCGAGTCGGCCACGACGATGCGGTAGTAGGGCGCACGGATCTTGCCGAGGCGCTTGAGACGGATCTTGACAGCCACGATTCTCCTGAATGTGTGGGAAGTGAACGAACCTGTCGCCTGGAGAGTGGGGTGCACACCCGGCGGGAGCTCAGAGGAGGACCGAAGCGCTGGATAGAGGGTCGAGCGGTCGGTCCGACCCTTTATTCTGCCAGATGACGAGGGATGCCGCGAACCGCGTCGATGGCGGCATCCGCGTGTCAGACTGTGCGAATGACGGTGCCCTTCGCGACATCAGCCCGTTCGTCGGTCGGTCTGGAGTGGGAGATCATGCTCGCGGATGGCGAGACCGGCGACCTGCTCCCCCGTGCCCCCGACGTGCTGGCGGCGATCGAGGAGGACTCGTCGCTCGAGCGGTACACCGTGACCGGCGAGCTGCTGACGAACACCGTCGAGGTGACCAGCGGCGTGGGCGACACCGTCGCGGCCGCCGTCGACGACATCGCCGATGCGATCGCCGCGGTGCGGACCTTCACCGACCGCGAAGGCATCGATCTGCTGTGCGCGGGCAGCCACCCGTTCGCGCAGTGGTACCAGCAGAGCGTCACCGACAAGACCCGCTACCACAAGCTCATCGAGCGCACGCAGTGGTGGGGGCGGAACATGATGATCTGGGGCATCCATGTGCACGTGGGCGTCGAGGACGTCAACAAGGTGTTCCCCATCATGAACGCGCTCTCGGTGTACCTGCCGCACCTGCAGGCACTGTCGGCCTCGAGCCCCTTCTGGGCCGGCGAGCGCACCGGATACGCCTCGAACCGCGCGCTGGTGTTCCAGCAGCTGCCGACGGCCGGCCTGCCGTGGCCGCTCGACGACTGGGCGCAGTTCGAGGGCTATCTCGACGACATGGTGCGGACCGGAGTCATGGAGGACGCCACCGAGGTGCGGTGGGACATCCGTCCGGCGCCCCGCTGGGGCACGATCGAGGTCCGCGCGTGCGACGGAATGTCGACCCTCCCCGAGCTCGCCGCGATCGGAGCACTCGTGCAGGTGCTCGTCGAGCACTTCTCGCGTCGCCTCGACGAGGGCCTGCCGCTCGAGACGATCCAGCCATGGTTCACCCGAGAGAACAAGTGGCGCGCGGCCCGCTATGGTCTCGACGCGCGCATCATCGTCGACCATCTGGGCACGCAGCGCCCCGTCGCCGAGCACCTGCGCGACACGCTCGAGCAGGTCGCCGACATCGCGGTCGAGCTGAAGTGCGCGCGCGAGCTCGCCGGCATCGAGACGATCCTCACGCAGGGCGCGAGCTACGCGCGCCAGCTCGCGGTCGCGGATTCCGCCGAGGGAGACCTGCGCGAGGTCGTGCGGCACCTCGTCGGCGAGTTCCGCTCCGGCCCGACGCTGCGTGAGCACCTGGCTTCGACGACCCCCTGACCCGGCGTCCAGCCGAGGAGGAGTCTCGAAACGAGGATGCCTCGCGCTGAAGCATCCTCGATTCGTGATGCGTCCTGGCCTCGATCATCGAGCGACGTGACGGCCCTGCGCCACCGCCGTGAGTATCGTGGACTCGACCTGAGGCCAGCCGAAAAGGATCTGGGCGTAGTCGAACCGCAGCACGGTGTAGCCGCGAAGAGCGAGCCGCGCGTCGTGCGAGATGTCGCGGCGACGGTCCTTCGCATCGCGATGGAACTCGAACCCGTCGACCTGCACGACGAGCCGGCGCCCGATGAGGATGTCGACGCGGTGGCCCTCGAGAAGCACCTGCTGCCGCAGGGATAGTCCGAACGGGCGCAGGCGTTCGACGACGTACGTCTCCAGTCCGGAGTCCGACAGCAGTGAGGCGAGCTCGGCGAGCTCCCGTGCCCTCGGGCCCTTCCATGCCACCTGCGTCAGTTCGTCGCGGGTCACGAGGCGTTTGCGCAGCGCGGACTCCCAGACCGCGAGAGCATGCTCACGTGCGACGCACGTGGCGACATGCGCGAGCACATTGATCAGCGGCTCCCGCCACGCGTGTCGCGCCACCGGCATGGGACCGGGCGACCAGTGGAACGTCGTCGCCGAGGGCTTGCGAGCCGATGACGTCGGACGCACGCTCACATGGAGGTCGGTGTGGTCGGGGGTCCACAAGTCGGCTCGCGACGCCTCGGATAGGCACGTCAGCCTCCCGCCCGCATCCACCGCCTTCACGGCGGCCGGGTCGGCGCGCGGGGTTACGAGCCACGTGCGCCGTATGCGACGGACGTGTCCTCGGCCGATCGCTGACCGCACGTCGTTGATCGTGTACCCCGCCGCACGGATGTCGAAGCCGTGCGCAAGCCCCCCACGTCGGTGCAGCCACTCCGTGAACAGGACTCCGCTCGCCATGCATGGCAGTCTGCGCGTGCCGGAGGCTCATCTCGCCGCCGTCACCCAGAACCCGTGGAGAACTCGTCCGCTCGCTTGCCTGTGGAGGGACGGACTCAGCATCAGGCATCGAGAAACGAGGAAGGATCGCGAAACGAGGGCGAATCCCGTCCACGCGTCCTCGTCTCGCGATTCAGCCTGCACCGGCGATTGGGCGGTGCCGACGGATGCCGGGGGCCGGAGCCCGACCGATGCGCAGGGTCAGCCGCGCCCCAGGAGCTTCTGCAGTTCGGCGAGGTCCGCCTCGCTCGGCTGCCCCTTCGCGCCGCCGCCGCCCAGGCCGAAGCCGGAGCCGGTGGGCGCGGGCGCGGCCTGCGCCGCGATGCCGGCGTTCTCGGCGGCGCGCTTGGCGGGGTTGCCCGAACGGGAGCCCTTCGCCTTCTGCTGCTTGCCGCGCTTGGACGACGCGCCCGGGCGCCCGGCGCCGGGGATCGGTCCCATGCCGGGGATGTTCGGCACACCGCCGCGGGCCACGGTCTTCATCATCTTCGCGGCCTGCTCGAAGCGCTGCACGAGCTGGTTGACGTCGGTCACCGTCATGCCCGAGCCGCGCGCGATGCGCAGGCGCCGAGAGCCGTTGAGCACCTTCGGGTTGCGACGCTCCCCCGGGGTCATCGAGCGGATGATCGCCTCAGTGCGGTCGATCTCGCGTTCGTCGAAGTTCTCGAGCTGCTCCTTCATGGACCCCATGCCCGGGAGCATCCCGAGCATCTTCTTCATGGAGCCCATCTTCTTCATCTGCTGCATCTGCTCGAGGAAGTCCTCGAGCGTGAAGGTCTCGCTCGCGAGCTTCTCGGCGACCTTCATCGCCTCCTGCTCGTCGAACGCCTGCTGCGCCTGCTCGATGAGCGTGAGGATGTCGCCGAGGTCGAGGATGCGCGACGCCATGCGGTCGGGATGGAACGCCTCGAGGTCGTCGAGACCCTCGCCGGTCGACGCGAAGATGATCGGGCGCCCGGTGACCGAGGCGACCGAGAGCGCCGCTCCACCGCGCGCGTCGCCGTCGAGCTTGGAGAGCACGACGCCGGTGAAATCGACGCCGTCCTGGAACGCCTTCGCGGTGTTGACGGCGTCCTGTCCGATCATCGCGTCGATGACGAACAGGACCTCGTCCGGATCGGTGGCCTTGCGGATGTCCGCCGCCTGCTTCATGAGTTCGGCGTCGACGCCGAGGCGGCCGGCGGTGTCGATGATGACCACGTCGTGCTGCTGCCGGCGCGCGACCTCGACGCCGTCGCGAGCGACCTTGACCGGGTCGCCGACGCCGTTGCCCGGCTCGGGCGCGTAGATCGCGGCGCCCGCGCGCTCGGCCACGACCTGGAGCTGGTTCACCGCGTTGGGCCGCTGCAGGTCGGCGGCGATCAGGAGCGGCGTGTGCCCGTCCTTCTCGAGCTGGCGGGCGAGCTTGCCCGCGAACGTCGTCTTTCCCGAGCCCTGGAGTCCGGCGAGCATGATGACGGTCGGCGGGTTCTTGGCGAACTGCAGCCGCCGCTGCTCGCCGCCGAGAATCGCGATGAGCTCCTCGTTGACGATCTGCACGACCTGCTGCGCGGGGTTCAGCGCGCGGTTCACCTCGTCGCCGAGGGCGCGCTCGCGCACCTTCGCCGTGAAGTCCTTGACGACCGGCAGCGCGACGTCCGCGTCGAGCAGGGCACGACGGATCTCGCGGACGGTGCCGTCGACGTCGGCAGGTGTGAGCTGCCCCTTCTTGCGGAGATTGCGGAAGGTCTCGGTGAGCCGGTCGGAGAGGGTGCCGAAAGTCGCCATGATCCCCTGATTCTACGTGGCGAACCCGAGCCGCCGGTGCGTGCGTGCGGTCGTCGGCGTGAGCGGCGACCGTGTCACTCGGGGTCGAGCTCCTGGAAGAGCGTCACCTGCAGATCCGCCGGGCCGCGCAGGCGGGCGTTCAGCGAGCGCCATGGAGTCTGTCGAGCGGATGCCTCGACCGCGGCGCCCGCCGCTGCCAGCCGCGGCACCGCCACGGCGGTCTCATCCACTTCGAGAGCGACGCGGATCCGATCGCTCGGCGCGTCGCCGTCGGTCTCTACGCGGTCGATGTAGGCCACCTGCGCGGGGTTGGAGAGCTCGAGGGTCGCGCGGCCCGCGTCGAGGATCGCGACGCGCGCGCCTCCTTCGGCCTCGTACGCCTCGGACTGCGGCATCCCGACGACGTCGCGATAGAACGTCAGGGCCTCATCGAAGTCGGGTGCCGTCACGACGACCCGCAGCTGCCGGACCTCGCCCTGCGCGGCGGGCACCCGCGCCGCGGCATCCGCCGCTCGTGCGAGGAACCGGGCGAGCGAGGTGCGTCCGGCGCCGTCATGGGCCCACGCCTCGATCGCCGCGAGCACCGCCCCGCCCCACGCCGAGCCGGCCACCTCGGCCCGCAGGCGGTCCGCTCCGCCACGCACCAGCCGTGCGGCGACGGCGCGCGCGATGCGCGACCGGCGCAGCGCGGCCTCGCGCTCCAGCTCGTCCTCGAGGCCCATCGCCGCCGCGTTCACGATCCCGAGCGCGAGGCTGTCGGGTGTGAAGCCTGCCGCGATCGCGAGCGCCGCCGCACGCACCACCGCCACGGCGTCCGCCTCGTCGCTCTCGAGACGCCCCTCGAAGGCGGTGATGCGCGCGTCCAGACCCGACCAGAGGATGTCGGACTTCGACGAGAAGTAGTTGAAGAAGCTCGACCGGCTCACGCCGGCGCGCGATGTGATGTCGGCGATCGATGTCGCCTCGAAGCCCTTCTCGAGGAAGAGCTCGCACGCCGCCTCGGCGAGAGTCTCGCGCGAGGATGCCTTCGGTCTGCCCACCCGGCCGCTGCTGTTCACGACGACACGCTATCGGGCGAGCGCAGCGCACAGCATCCGTCGACGACTCCAGGGCGTATTGTTGGACGCGATCCAGTAATTGCTCACAAGGCGAGAAGGAGCCGCAATGCTCGAGATCCAGACCGTCGGCCTCTCCCCCGACGTCGTGCCGTACCTCGACGGATGGGACCTGCAGCGTCGCATCCATGCGGAGGTGGTCGCCGGCGACCGGCCCGACACGCTCCTCCTGCTCGAGCACGAGGCGGTCTACACGGCCGGCAAGCGGACGGAGCCGCACGAGCGACCCACCGACGGCACACCGGTGATCGACGTCGACCGCGGCGGCAAGATCACGTGGCATGGGCCAGGACAGCTCGTCGGATACCCGATCGTGCGCCTCCCCGAACCCGTGGACGTCGTCGCGCACGTGCGCCGGATCGAGCGTCTGCTCATCGCGGCCCTGCGCGAGCACGGCGTCGACGGGTATCAGGTCGAGGGTCGCAGCGGCGTGTGGGTGCGTCGGCCGCTCTCCGCGGACAAGGTCGCGGCCATCGGCGTCCGCGTCGAGAAGGGCGTGACGATGCACGGCTTCGCCGTCAACTGCGACAACACGCTCGCGGGCTTCCGCGGCATCATCCCGTGCGGGATCACGGATGCCGGGGTCACCACCGTCAGCGAGATCGCCGGAGCGCACATCGCCCCACGCGACATCCTCGACTCGGTCTCGCGCGTGTTCGCCGACGAGTACGCGGGGGTCGCGGCGTGAGCGCGTGCGGCACCGGCCCGGCCGCGTCGCCGGCATCCGGACCCGGCGGACGCAAGCTGCTGCGCCTCGAGGTGCGCAACGCCCAGACGCCCATCGAGCGCAAGCCGGAGTGGATCAAGACCAAGGCGAAGATGGGCCCGGAGTACCAGGCTCTGCACTCGCTCGTGAAGACAGAGGAGCTGCACACGGTCTGCCAGGAGGCCGGCTGCCCCAACATCTACGAGTGCTGGGAGGACCGCGAGGCCACGTTCCTGATCGGCGGATCGCAGTGCACGCGCAGGTGCGACTTCTGCCAGATCGACACCGGCAAGCCCGCCGACTACGACGTCGACGAGCCGCGACGCGTCGCCGAGAGCGTGACGCGCATGCGGCTGCGCTACGCCACCGTGACCGGCGTCGCCCGTGACGACCTCCCCGACGGCGGCGCGTGGCTGCACGCCGAGACGGTGCGGCAGATCCACGCGCAGAACCCGAGCACGGGCGTCGAGATCCTCGCGACCGATTTCAACGGCGACCCGACGCTGCTCGGCGAGGTCTTCGACAGCCGTCCCGAGGTCTTCGCGCACAACGTCGAGACGGTTCCGCGCATCTTCAAGCGCATCCGCCCGGCATTCCGCTACGAGCGCTCCCTCGGCGTGCTCACGCAGGCCCGCGCGGCCGGCCTCATCACCAAGTCCAATCTGATCCTCGGGATGGGCGAGGAGCCCGAGGAGGTCGTCCAGGCCCTGCGCGACCTGCACGAGGCGGGCACCGACATCATCACGATCACGCAGTATCTGCGGCCGTCGCCTCGCCATCTTCCCGTCGCCCGCTGGGTGAAGCCACAGGAATTCGTCGAGTTCAAGGACGAGGCCGAGCGCATCGGCTTCCTCGGCGTGCTCGCCGGGCCGCTCGTGCGCTCGTCGTATCGCGCGGGTCGCCTGTGGGCGCAGTCGATGGTGTCGAAGGGACGCGAGATCCCATCGCACCTCGCGCACATCGCCGAAGACGTGCACGTCGAGCGCGGGTTCGCGCAAGCCGTGTAGTCGTCCGGCGCGCGACTCAGGTCAGTCGGCGCTCGTCACCGAGAGCACGGCGCCGTCCGAGTCGAGGTTGACCAGCAGCACGTCGTCGGTCGCGTCCGGATCGAGCGCGTACTCGAGGACGGCGAACGGGTCCGCGCCGCCGTGCTCGTCGGCGAGGATCGTCATGCTCATCAGCTGCAGCGAGCGGATGACGTCGATGTGCACGTCGCCCGAGATGTCGACGAGCACCTGCTCGAGCGCGTGCCCGAGGATCTCCTGCTGCTGCAGGATGTACTCGGTGACCTCGCTGGTGCGATCGCTGAGTTCGTCCACCATGGCGTTGCGGGCGCTGCGGTCGATGGCCTCGATCGACGAGATCAGTGCGGCCGCGACGTCGAGCGCGGCTTCCGACACGTCGTCCTGATCGGGCGCGGTGAGATCCACCGTGACCGACTGGTCGCCCAGTTCGACGTTCTCCGACCAGAAGATCGATCCGTCAGGACCCGATTCCAGGAGTCCGAAATAGTCGTGCTCGATCGCCATGTCCCCATGAAACCGCAACCGGCGCGTCCGCGATAGCCCGAACCTGGCGTGGCGCGGATCCCGCCCTCGCAGGCACGCGATGAGGCTCGCCGCCGCCGCCGCGCGGGCGCCGGACATCCCCCGTCGACGTCACTCCACGAGGGATGCCGCGAAGACGTGCGGCGTGAATCCGGTGAGATCGCCGATGCCCTCGCCCTGGCCGAGTAGCTTCACCGGGATGCCGGTGCGCTCCTGCACGGCGAGCACGAATCCACCCTTCGCCGAGCCGTCCAGCTTGGTGAGCACGAGGCCCGTGACGCCCGCGTGCTCCAGGAAGGCCTGCGCCTGCATCACGCCGTTCTGACCCGTGGTGGCATCGAGCACGAGGAGCACCTCGCTGATCGGCGCCTGCTTCTCGATCACGCGGCGGATCTTGCTGAGCTCGTCCATGAGCCCGCCCTTGGTGTGAAGGCGGCCGGCGGTGTCGACGAGCACGATCTCGGTGCCGGTGCGCTTGGCGTACTCGATGGTCTGGAAGGCGACGGATGCCGGATCCTGACCCTCCTGCTGAGGCCGCACGATCGTCGCTCCGCCCCGCTCGGCCCACGTCGCGAGCTGGTCGACGGCGGCGGCGCGGAAGGTGTCGGCCGCGCCGACGACGACTGAACGGCCGTAGCGCTGCAGGAACTTCGCGAACTTGCCGATCGTCGTGGTCTTGCCCACGCCGTTGACGCCGACCACGAGCACGACCGCGGGGCGCTCGGTGAGCCGCAGCGTCGTGTCGAACTTCGCGAAGTGCTCTTCGAGCGTCTCCTTCAGCATGCGCTGCAGGTCACGCGGGTCGGTGGTGCGGAACCGCTCGACCTTCTCGCGCAGCTCGTCGACGATGCGCTCGGTGATGTCGGGTCCGAAGTCGGCCGTCAGCAGCGCGCTCTCGAGGTCGTCCCACGTGTTCTCGTCGATCGTGGGCTTGACGAACATGCCGCGCAGCGCGCGACCGAGCGACCAGGAGCTGTCTGCCATGGGATCCAGCCTACGGTTCGGTCAGCTTGCCGCACGCTCGACGATCCGCTGGCCGACGACAGCCGACACGCCGTCCTGTCGCATCGAGACGCCGTAGAGGGCATCGGCGATCTCCATGGTGCGCTTCTGGTGCGTGATGACGATCAGCTGGCTCGACTCGCGGAGCTGCTCGAACACGCCGAGCAGCCGGCCGAGGTTCGCGTCGTCGAGCGCGGCCTCGACCTCGTCGAGGATGTAGAACGGGCTCGGCCGTGCCTTGAAGATCGCGGTGAGGAGCGCCACTGCGGCGAGCGATCGCTCCCCACCGGACAGCAGTGACAGCCGCTCGATCTTCTTGCCGACCGGACGCACGCTGACCTCGATGCCCGTGGTGAGCGGGGAGTCCGGGTCGGTCAGCGCGATCGATCCGGTGCCGCCGGGGAAGAGGATCGGGAACACCTCGCCGAACGCCGTCTTCGTGTCTTCGAACGCGGCCAGGAAGATCTCCTGCATGCGCTCGTCGAGCTCCTCGATGATCGTGAGGAGGTCCTTGCGCGTCTGCGTGAGATCGGCGAGCTGCTCGGTCATGAACTTGTGCCGCTGCTCGAGCGCCTCGAACTCCTCGAGCGCGAGCGGATTCACGCGGCCGAGCTGACCGAGCTTGCGCTCGGCCTCCTGCAGTCGTCGCCGTTGCTGCGCACGGTCGTAGGGAACGGATGCCGGCTCCGCGGCCTCGTCCGGATCGTCCGCGCCATCGGCGGCCGTCTCGACGGGAACAGGCTGATCGGGACCATATTCCGATACAAGAATGTTCTCGTCCAGGCCCAGCTCCGACTGCACGCGCTCCAGCAGACCGGTGGCGTGGAGCCGCTTTTCGTGGATCTGGAGCTCGAGCGTGTGCACACTCTCCGTCAGGCCCGCGAGCCGCTCGCGCACCGCCGCTTCCTGCACGCGCAGCTCGGAGAGCTCGGTCGTGAGGGCGGCGCGCTCCGACTCGGCGGCCGACAGCTCGGCGCGGGCCTGTGCCAGCGAGCGGTCGACGGAGTCGATGACCGCCGGGAGATGTCCAGCCACCCCGGCCGCGATCTCGCGCTGCGCCCGACGAACGACGGCGCGGCGCGCAGCCTCGGCCGCAGCTTCCCGCTCACGCTCCCGCTGTCGCTCCAGCGCGACGACGCGAGCCTCTCCCGCGCGAATCCTCTCACGCAGGGTCTCGACGTCCAGGCGCGACCGCATCTCGGCGTCGCGCGCCTGGTCGAGTGCGGCCAGCATGCCCTCGCGGGCCGAGGCGTCGAGGATGGGTCTCGGCGCCTCGAGTGCCGCGGTGAGCTGCTCCTCGGCAACGCGGGCGGATGCCTCCGCGTCCGCCACCGCCGTCTCGGCCTGCGCGAGCCCCGCGGCCAGGCGATCGCACTCGGCGACCGCGGCCTCATGACGAACGGTGGCCCGGTTGACCTGCTCCGCGTGTGCGGCCAGCGCCGCATCGTGCTCGCGGAGAGTCGCGAGGGCGGCCTTGGTGCGCTGGCGCGCCGACTCGAGATCGCGCGCCGCATCCGAGAGCGCGTCACGCAGCGAGTCCACGACGACGGCGATCTCGTCGCGGCGATCCGCCGCGGCATCCCGTTCAGCGGCGAGTTCGAGACGTGAGCGGGAGGCGCCCGCGCCCGCGCGCAAGGAGTGCCCGGTGTAGACCTCGCCCGCACGCGTGACGATCGTGAGGGGCCCGCCGCCCCCCGCGTCCGCGAGGGCGGGACCGGCGCCGCGGACGGCGTCCAGGTCGTCGGCGACGACGACGTACGACAGCAGCCCGAGCACTCCCTCGGGCGCGGTGACGACGTCGCGTGCCGGCACGATACCGGGCACTCGCGCGAACCGAGTCCGCGTCGCCTCGGATGCCGCGATGACGATGTCGACGACGCCGGCATCGCCGCCCCGGAGATCGTCGGCCAGCGCGAAGGCGGCTGCGGGGTCGTCGACCAGCACACCTTCGGCGACGGGACCGAGCACGGCCGCGATCGCCGCCTCGTACCCGCTCTTCACCTGCACCGCATCGCCGACGAGCCCGCGTACGCCGGCGCGGCCCTCGGAGATCAGCGCCGAGGCGCCGTTCTTCACGTCCAGCGCGCGGCTCAGTGCCGCCGTCTGCGCGATCAGCGCCTCGCGCTCGCGCTCCGCGGCGTGGAGTCGTTCACGGAGCGAGGCGACGTTCGACTCCGCCTCCGTCGCCTCGCGCTGGGCGCGCTCGTACGCGGCGGCGTGATCCGCCGACGATGCCTCGGGCACGAGGTCCGGGTCGACGCCGGCGAGGATCTCCTCGGCTTCGGCGCGGCGCGCGACGGCCGCGTCCAGCGCCTTCTGCTGCCGCTCGACGGCGGTGCGCACGGCGGCGAGCGCCGAAGCGGCGGCCTCGGCGGTGCCGCGGAGCGCCGTGATGCGCATGTCGTGCTCCGACACGAGGGCGCTCTGAGCGGCGATGTCGGCGTCGAGCGCGTCGAGTTCGGCCCGCGCACGGATCACGTCGCGCGCTGCCTCGGCCGCGGCATCCTGCGCCTCACCCAAGCCGTCGCCGATCGTGCCGATCTCGGCACGCGCCTCGTCGATCATCGCCTGCGACACCGTGGTGAGCTCGATACGCTCCTCGTCCTCGGCCTCGCCGAGGAGCGCGAGGCGCTGGCCTGCGAGTGCGTACAGGCTTCGCAGCCGCTCCTGCACGCGCTCGAGTGAATGGGTGACACGGCGCGCACGGTCCACGGACTCGGAGCGCTGGTCGTTCTCGAGCTGCTCGATGCGGACGCGCGCGTTGTCGAGCCGCTCCTGCAGCACCATCCGCTCCGCGTGGCGCTCGTGCTCGCTCTGCGCGTACGAGGCGAGCTCGGCACGCAGAGCGACGATCTCGTCCGCGAACAGCCGGGCCTTGGCATCGCGGACCACCGCCGCGATGGTCGCGGCCTCGCGCGCGATCTCAGCCTGTCGGCCGAGGGGCTTGAGCTGCCGGCGGAGTTCGCCCGCGAGATCGCTCAGTCGGGTCAGATTCGCCTCCATCGCCTCGAGCTTGCGGAGGGTCTTCTCCTTGCGCCGCCGGTGCTTGAGGATCCCCGCCGCCTCCTCGATGAAGCCACGGCGGTCCTCGGGCGTCGCCTGCAGGACGCTGTCGAGGCGTCCTTGACCGACGATGACGTGCATCTCGCGGCCGAGACCCGAATCGCTCAGGAGCTCCTGCACGTCGAGCAGTCGGCACGTCTCGCCGTTGATCGCGTACTCGCTGGTGCCGTTGCGGAACAGCGTCCGGCTGATCGTGACCTCGGAGTACTCGATGGGCAGCGCGCCGTCGCTGTTGTCGATGGTCAGCTGCACCTCGGCGCGACCGAGCGGCCCGCGGGTCGCGGTGCCGGCGAAGATGACGTCCTCCATCTTGCCGCCGCGAAGCGTCTTGGCCCCCTGCTCGCCCATCACCCAGGCCAGCGCGTCGACGACATTCGACTTGCCGGACCCGTTGGGACCGACGATGCAGGTCACTCCGGGTTCGAGCGCGAACGTCGTCGGCTGGGCGAACGACTTGAACCCTTTGAGCGTCACGCTCTTCAGGTGCATTTATGCGCCCTCCACCCGGTCGATTACCCGCCTACGCTACCCGAGGTCGCGCCCGCTCCTGGGAAGGCGAGCCGGAGCGCGACCGGATGCCGCGACACGCCCGTCGTCACCCGAATCTGCGAAAACGCTTGACGCCGGTCTCAGGATCGCGCTACTGTCACTCTTCGCGTCTGAAGTCGAGAAAGGAGGTCCCCGATGATGCACATGAACACCACTGGAATCGCCGCCGCAGGCGGAGCGATTCGTCCGTGCGCGCTGGGGACCCTCTCCTTCGGCGCCACGCTGAGCGGCCGTTTCCCCGCCGCCATCTGACCCGCGCAGGGGAGGACTCTGCCCGTCTTCGGGCAGCCTCGCTTCGCGCCGCTCCGGTTCCCGGACGCCGTCCCTTCTGAGGACGCCGCCCTCGAGCGACCGGCCAGCCGCGCCTCCCTGCCTCCGACCCGTCGTGCTGCGGCACGACATCTCCGCCCCGGGTGCCCGCCCGCGGCATCCCTCACCCATCCGGAAAGAGAACAACCATGAACACCCTTCTCGCGCCGCAGCGCCGCGACGAGCCGTATCAACGTGACGACCTCGTGTCGGACACGCTGCGACTCTCGAGCCGCGACACGCGCACTACGCTCCTCGACCGCGTCGCACTCCACGTGGGCCTCCGCCTGCTGCTGTGGAGCACGCGAAACCCGCGGCTCGCGGACGACCGCCACCGGCACGCGCACGCGCGCCGGCACCACGAGGCGAATGCGCAGAGCGCACGAGCCCACCTGCGCGAGGCACTCCTGCTCGCGCCCCGCCAGTGATCGCCGACGGGTCCGTCACCCGGCCTCCGGGTGACGGGCCCGCCCGATCCGCCGCTCACTCCGACTCTGAAGGACGCACCGACATGAAGACGCTCACCGGTATCGAGATCCGCCCTCTCGTGATCCCGGACTCCATCGACTCGCCCGACGCCGCGGACTTCGCCGAGATGACGCGCGTGCGCAACGCCATCTACCGCGAGATCTCGGGTCACGACGACCACCGCATCGAAGCCGACGAGCTTCTCCCCCACTATCGTCCGACCGCATACGAGCAACGCCTGGCGTGGGTGATCCTCGACAATGGAGCGATCGTCGGCCGCGTCGGACTCGACCTGCCGAAGGAGAAGGGCTCGAAGGTCGCATTCTGGCTCATCGAGCTGCTCCGCGACACGTGGGGACGCGGCATCGGCACCGCCGCATACGAGCTGGTCGAGCGCACCGCGCGCGAGAACGGCCGTTCCGTGCTGCAGGCGTGGGCGGAGCATCCCGCCGCGCCCGGGCCGCGGCTCGCCCCGCCGACCGGATTCGGCGAGATCCCGCGGGATCACGTCGCGCGATTCTTCCTGCGCCACGGCTACGCGCTCGAGCAGGTCGAGCGCAACAGCGCCTTCGACCTCACCGGATCGTTCGACGGCGTCGAGCGACTGCTCGTGGAGGCCCGCGCGGCGTCCGCCGACTACCGGATCGTGCAATGGTCCGCGCCGACGCCACCCGAGTTCGTCGACGGCTACGCCTGGATGAAGTCGCGCATGTCGACGGACGCCCCGTCCGCCGCCCTCGAGTTCGACGAGGAGACCTGGGACGCCGGCCGCATCGCCGAGCACGACGCGCGGTACACCGACAGCGGGCGCACGCTGCAGGTCACGGCCGCGCAGCACATCGCCACCGGCACGCTGTGCGCCTTCAACGAGCTCGTCATCGGCAAGGACCGCACCGGGGCGACGCATCAGGAGGACACGCTGGTGCTCAAGGAGCACAGGGGCCACAAGCTCGGGACCCTCGTCAAATGCGCCGCGCTGCTGTCGTGGCGCGAGGTCGCCCCGCAGTCCCCGCGTGTGATCACGTACAACGCGGAGGAGAATCGCCCGATGCTCGACATCAACGAGGCGATCGGATTCGCGCCCATCGCATACGAGGGCGCATGGAAGAAGGTGCTCGATGACTGATCTCGCACACGCCGGAGTGCTCACCGTCCAGCGCGTCGCCGTGCCGGAGTCGCTCGCGTCGCCTGACGCGCGCGTCTTCCTGGAGCTGGTCCGCATCGCCAACGCGGTGTGCCGCCACGACGCCGGTCACGACTACCTGGACCAGGAGCCGGAGGAGGTGCTCGGCTTCTGGCAGGACCAGTCCGACTGGAGCCACGTCGGCTTCGCGGTGCTCCGCGACGCCGAGGTCCTGGGCGTCGTGCAGCTCACGATCTCGAACGAGCCCAGCGCCACCGCGGTGGAGTTCGACCTCATGGTCGATCCGCCGCACTGGGGCATCGGCGTCGAGCAGCTGCTGCTCGCCGAGGTCGAGCGGGAGGCCCGCGAGCGCGGACTGTCGACGATCCAGACGTGGACGCTCCATCGCCCCGGCACGCCGGGCGACCGGCTGAGCCCGTCCACCGGCTGGGGCGCGATCCCGGCGGACGACCGGCAGACGGTGTTCCAGGTGACGAATGGATTCACGCTCGAGCAGGTCGAGCGCAACAGCGTGTTCGACCTCACCGGTGACTTGCAGGTCGTCGAGCGCATGCTCGCCGACGCGGTCGCAGCCGCCGGTCCCGACTACCGGCAGATCGCCTGGACCGCACCGACGCCGCCCGAGTACGTGGACGGCTTCGCGTACGCGCTGTCCCGCATGTCGACCGACGCGCCGCAGGGCGGACTCGTCGTCGACGAGCAGCACTGGGACGCGGCCCGCGTGCAGCGGCGCGACGCCCGCCAGCGGGCGCAGGGGCTCACGGTCTCTGTCGCGGCGGTGCTCCACGAGCCCACCGGCACGATCGCCGCCTACAACGAGCTCGTTATCGCAGAGGACCACGGGGGCGCCACGCAGCAGTTCGGCACCCTCGTGCTGAAGGAGCATCGCGGGCACCGCCTCGGCACGATCGTCAAGTGCGCGAACCTGCTTCGATGGCGGCGGCTCGTGCCCGAGTCGCCACGCGTGTCCACGTTCAACGCCGAGGAGAACCGACACATGCTCGACATCAACGAGGCGATCGGGTTCGTCCCCGCCTCGTACGCGGGCGCCTGGAAGAAGACCCTCGATGCGTGAGCCGGCGGATGCCGTGGACTCAGGTCCGGGGCGATCGCTGGCAGCGCGGGCAGAAGTGGCTCGAGCGGTTCGTGAACGACACGCGCACGATCGGACGGCCGCATCGGGGGCAGGGCTCTCCGGTGCGGCCGTACGCGTTGAGCGAGTGGGCGAAGTAGCCCGCCTGGCCGTTCACGTTGACGTATTGCGCGTCGAAGCTGGTGCCGCCCTCGGCCAGCGCCTTCTCGAGCACGTGGCGCACCTCCCCGAGCAGTCGTCCGACGGCACGGGTCGACAGCAGTCGCGCCGGGGTCTCGGGGTGGATGCGCGCGGCCCACAGCGACTCGTCGGCGTAGATGTTGCCGATCCCGCTCGCGACGGTCTGGTCGAGCAGCACGCGCTTGATCGCGGAGTCCTTGCGCGCGAGCGCTCTGCGGAATCCGGCATCGGAGAAGGCGGGATCGAGCGGGTCGCGGGCGATGTGCGCGACCTGTGAGGGAACGGATGCCTCGGCGATGCCGAAGCCGCCGGGTGCGCCGTCGGATGTCGGCACGAGGCGGTCGAGTGCCAGGGATCCGAAGGTGCGCTGGTCCGCGAAGACGATCGTCAGCTCGCCGTGGTGCGGATGCGCGATGTCGAACCGCACGCGCTCGTGGCGTTCGGGCGCGGCGCCAGGAGCGCGCAGCAGCAGCTGGCCGCTCATGCCGAGGTGCCCCACGACCGCCTCGGACGGGTCGCCGCCCGACTCGATCGGCAGCCACAGGAACTTGCCGCGGCGACCCGCGCCCCGGATGATCCGCCCGGTGAGGGCAGCCTCGAAATGAGCGCCGTCGCCGGAATGCCGCGTCAGCGCACGCTCGTCGAGGACGGCGACCCCTGTCACTGTCGCGCCCGTGACGGCCGGGGCGAGGCCGGCGCGGACGACCTCGACTTCGGGGAGCTCAGGCACGCCCGCTGAGCTCGCGCCAGGCGGTGAGGGCGGCCGCCATCTCGGCGTGCTTCTTGCTGGTGCCCGTGCCGTCCGCCGAGAGGTCGCCGATCAGGACGGTCGCCGTGAACCTCCGGTCGTGATCCGGACCGGTCGAGGTCACCGAGTACACCGGCGGCTCGAGGCCACCGCGTGCGGCGATCTCCTGCAGCGCCGTCTTCGGGTCCATCGCGGCGCCGTAGCGCTCGGGATCCGCGAGGAGCGGCTCGACGAGCCGCAGCACGAGGCCGGTCGCGGCATCCGGCCCCACCGAGAGGTAGGCGGCGCCGATGATGGCCTCCATCGTGTCGGCGAGGATCGAATCCTTGTCGCGGCCGCCGGTGAGGTCTTCGCCTCGACCGAGCAGGAGGTGCTCGCCGAGGCCGATGCCGCGGGCGATCTCGGCCAGGGCCACCGTCGACACGACACTCGCGCGACGCTTAGCGAGGGCGCCTTCGTCGAGGTCGGGATGCCCCGTGAACAGGCGCACGGTCACGGCGAGTCCGAGCACCGAGTCGCCGAGGAACTCGAGGCGCTCGTTGTGCGGGCCCTGCCCGTTCTCGTACGCCCATGAGCGATGCGTGAGTGCGAGCGACAGAAGCTCGGGGTCGATCTCGACCCCGAGCTTCTGCGTGAGCTCTGCGAGCGCGGTGCGCTCGGCAGCGACGTCGGTCACGTCAGGTGCGCGACGATCAGACGTCGGCGACCTTGCGGCCCTTGTACTCGAGGAACAGCTCGGTGCCCTGCGAGTCGGTGACGACCTTCGCCTGGTGCGGGCGGCTGTAGACGACCTTGCCGTTCTCGACGGTCTTGACGAGCGTGGGGGCCTCGGCCTTCCACTGCGCGCGACGCGAGCGCGTGTTGGAACGGGAGACCTTCCGCTTCGGGGGGTTGCCTGCCATAGCTTGCTCTCTTCTGTGTTCTCGACGCCGGTTCAGCCGCGGGAGCGCGGTGTTTCGTCGTCGTGGCTCGTGGTGAAGTCCTGGAGCGCAGCCCATCGTGGATCGAGGGGCTCTCGCTGCTCTGACCCGGCGCTCTCGGTCAGCCGCTCGCCCGTGGCCGGATCGAGGCCGGGGCAATCCGGCTGACACACCGGCTGAAACGGAAGCGCCAGGACGACAGCTTCCCTGACCAGAGTTTCAAGATCCACGTGGTCGTCTTGAACCTCGAAGTCAGTTTCTTCGTCCCCAGGATACGCGAAAAGCTCCTGAAACTCGACTTGGAGCCCCTGGGCGATGTCGGTGAGGCACCGGCTGCAGACGCCGGTGTACTCGGTGTCGACCTCGCCGGACACCAGGATGCCCTCGTGGACCGACTCCAGTCGGACGTCGACGGCGAGCTCCTCCCCCTCGTCGACGGCGACCAGTCCCTCGCCCCACTTCGCGGGGGCCGGGATCTCGAGCGAGTGCTCGCGCATCTCGCCGGGGCGATGCACGAGGTCCCGGACGGGAAGGACGAACGGACCCGTCACATGCTTTCTCACCACGAGAACCCATCGTAGCCGCGCTGGGTGATCCGGGCGCCGGCCGTGACGCCGGGAAGCGCGTCAGATGCCGCGCGCGCCGGTGTCGAGGAACCGCGCGACCGCGGGCGGAACGAACGGCGAGACGTCGCCGCCGAGGGAGGCGACCTGCCGCACCAGCGAGCTGGACACGAGAGCGTGCGCCGGGTCGGGAAGCAGGAACACGGTCTCGATGTGCGCGAGGTGGCGGTTGACAATCGCCATCGGCGTCTCGTACGCGACGTCGATCTGCGAACGGATCCCCTTCACGAGCACGCTCGCACCGACGTCGGTCGCGTAGTCCACGAGGAGTCCCATGCTCCACGAGGCCACGACGACCTCGCCGTCGATGTCGCTCTCGGCGATCGACTGCTCGAGGAGCGACTGGCGCTGCGCGATAGGCAGCATCGCCTCCTTGCCCGGGTTGTGGACCACGAGCACGTGGAGCTGGTCGTACAGCGCCGCCGCTCGACGAATGACATCGAGATGACCGAGGGTCGGCGGATCGAACGATCCCGGGACGACGGCGATCCGGCTGCTCATGCGACCAGCCTACTGGGCGTGCCCAGGGTGCCCTGGCGCACGTCAGTTCTTGGCGAGGGCGGCGCGCTCGGCCATGCCCACGCTGCGTTCGAGGGCGGCAGCCAGGCCGGGATGCCGATCGAGCGCCGGGTCGTCGGCGAGCACGTGCTCTGCGGCCATGCGCGCCTCGGCGATGATGTCGGCGTCCTTCACGACGCGCAGCAGCCGCAGCGACGACCGCGCCCCGGACTGCGCGTCGCCGAGCACGTCTCCCTCACCGCGCAGCTCGAGATCGACCTCGGCCAGCGCGAACCCGTCGAGCGTCGCAGCCACCGCGTCCACCCGCGCTCGGGCCGGGCTTCCGGGCGGCGCCTCGGTGACGAGGAGACAGAGCCCGGGGACTCCCCCGCGCCCGACCCGGCCGCGCAGCTGATGCAGCTGTGACACTCCGAAGCGGTCCGCCTCGAGGATGGCAATGGTCGATGCGTTCGGCACGTCGACGCCCACCTCGACGACCGTCGTGGCGACGAGCACGTCGACCTCGCCCCGCGCGAACGCCTGCATGACGGCATCCTTCTCATCCGAGGGCATCTTGCCGTGCAGGATCTGCACCCGGATGCTCTCGAACGACGGATGCCGCGACAGCAGGTCCGCGACCTGGACGACGCCCCACCGGGTGCGAGGCGCCTCGCCGCCGGTGTCGCCCGCCGGCTCGTCGGCGGTGTCGTCCTTCGAGAGAGCCTCCGCGTCGATCGCCGCGCACACGACGAACGCCTGCCGCCCCTTGCCGATCTCCTCGGCGATCCGCTCCCACACGCGTCCGAACCAGCCGGGGCGTTCCGCCAGCGGCGCGACGAACGTCTCGATCCCGGCCCGCCCGGCCGGCATCGTGCGGATCGTCGACACGTCGAGGTCGCCGAACACCGTCATCGCGACGGTGCGCGGGATCGGCGTCGCGGTGAGGACGAGGGCGTGGGGCGACGAGCCCTTCGCGCGGAGCGACTCGCGCTGGTCGACGCCGAAGCGATGCTGCTCGTCGACGACGACGAGTCCGAGGTCCGCGAACGTCGTGCTCTCGCTCAGCAGCGCGTGCGTGCCCACCACGATGCGCGCCTGTCCGGAGGCCGCGCGCAGCGCGGCCTTGCGGCGCTCGGCGGCGGGGAGCTGCCCGGTGAGGAGCGTCGGCATGAGCTCCGGCGCGAGCTGCGGCCCCAGCATCCGTGCGATCGAGCGCAGATGCTGAGCAGCGAGCACCTCGGTGGGGGCGATGAGCGCGGATTGGCCGCCGTCCTGCGCGACCTGCAGCATCGCCCGCAGCGCGACGAGCGTCTTGCCCGAGCCCACCTCGCCCTGCACGAGGCGGTTCATCGGCCAGTCGCCCTGCAGATCGCGCTCGATCTCTTCCCCGACGCTCAGCTGGTCGGGCGTGCGCGGGAACGGCAGCGCCGCGTCGAAGCGCTCGAGAAGCGAACCCGGGATGCGCTTGGTGGCCGACAGGGCGCGCACGAACGCCCTCTGCTGCAGGAGCGCCGCCTGGAGGACGAACGCCTCCTGCATGCGCAGCGTCGCGCGCGCGGGCTCGATCTCTTCGAAGAACGCCGGCCGGTGGATGCGCTCGACGGCATCGCGCGCCGGGAGGAGCGCGTGCCGCGCGCGGAGGTCGTCGGGCAGGGGCTCGGGCACGTCGCCGAGTCCGTCCAGCACCAACTCCACGATCTTCTGAAGCTGCCAGCTCGCCACGGTGCTGGTCGCCGGATAGATCGGGATGGGGAGGTTCGCGTTCGCCTCCGCCGTCATGCGGGCCGTCTCCTCGTCGGCGAACAGCTCGTAGTCGGGATGCGCCAGCTGCTTGGTGCCGCGGTACTCCCCCACCTTGCCGGCGAAGATGCCGCGGCGCCCGGGGTTGAGGTCCTTCACGCGCCACGTCTGGTTGAAGAACGTCAGCGACAGGTCGCCATGGCCGTCGCTGATGACGACCTCGAGGATCGCGCCGTTGCGGTTCTTCATGCGCCGCTCGTTCACGCGCCGGACCTCGGCGACGATCGTGACCGCCTCGCCGACGGGCAGCGACGAGATCGGCGTGAGCTCGCCGCGCCGGGCGTACCGGCGCGGGTAGTGCGCCAGCAGATCGCCGACGGTCGTCATGCCGAACGCCCGCTCGAGAGCCGCCGCCGTCTTGCCGCCGATCGCGCCGCCCAGCCGCGAGTCGAGGGTGAAGGACGCCATGGCTTCGAGGTTAGCGCGGACGGCCGACGGACTATCGTGAGGGGGTGACGCGCATCATCGCGGGCCGCGCCGGCTCCCTCGTGATCGACGTGCCGGACGCCGGCACCCGGCCCACGAGCGACCGCGTGCGGGAGTCACTGTTCGGTGCGCTCGAGGCCGCCGACGCGCTGCGCGGCGCCGCGGTGCTCGACCTGTACGCCGGCTCCGGCGCGCTCGCCCTGGAGGCCGTGAGCCGCGGTGCGGCGTCCGCCGACCTCGTCGAGAAGTCCCCGCGCGCGGCATCCGTCGCCCAGCGCAACGCCGGACGGGTCGCCAAGGCCCTCGCAGCGGACGCCGTGATCAGGGTCCACCGCAGCTCGGCAGACGCGTTCCTGCGCGCGAGCGGTGCGACATTCGATCTCGTCTTCCTCGATCCGCCCTACGACGTCGGCGAGGCGGAGCTCTCGTCGACGCTCGCCCTGCTCGTCCCCCGACTCGCGGAGGGCGCGGATGTCGTCATCGAGCGTGCGTCGCGCTCCCCCGAGCCGGCGCTGCCGGCCGGGCTCACGCCCACGAGGTCGAAGCGCTACGGCGACACCGCGCTGTGGTGGGCGATCGCCGACGGCACCGCCGCGCGCTGATTCAGCCGGTGTGCTCGTCCCAGTCGCGGTACGGGTCCCAGCCGGGGCGTCCGGAATGCGGAAGGCCGTCGACGAGCACTCCGTGCTCACCGCGCTCCTGGACCGTTCCGATCCGGTGGAAGCCGTGCGGAAGAGCCCGCGCCGGCGGGAAGGTCGCCAGCAGCGCATGATCCTCGCCCCCGGTGAGGGCCGACGCCGGGTCGTCTCCGAGCAGTGCGGACTCGATCGACAGCGTGACGCCGGATGCCTCGGCGAGGCGCGTCGCGTCCAGCACGAGCCCGTCCGACACATCCATCATCGCGGTGGCGCCGGAGTCCGCCGCCACCGGGCCCAGGGCGACCGGCGGCGACGGCCGCAGCTGCGCGGCGAGGTCGTCGCGCTCGCCGGGAGTGAGCCGGCGCTCGTCCAGCGGCACAGGCCGGCCCTCGGCATCCGTGAACCGCTCGAAGAGCACCCGCAGGCCGCGGCCGGCGCGTCCGAGCGGACCCGCGACGGCGACGGCGTCGCCCACGCGCGCCCCGGAGCGCAGCACAGGCACGCGGCCCGCGAGGGCGCCCAGAGCCGTCACGGCGAGGGTGAGCGTGTCCGACACGGTGAGATCGCCGCCCTCGACGGCGCATCCCGGCGCGAGGTCCTCGCACGCGGTCCGGAGGCCGTCGGCGATCGCGGCCACGAACGACATCCGGGTGCTGTCGGGCATCGCCAATGCGACGAGGAGCGAGGTGGGCGTCGCGCCCATCGCAGCGATATCGGCGAGGTTGACTGCGGCGGCCTTGTAGCCGAGGTCGAACCCCGTCGACCAGGCCAGGCGGAAGTCCGGGCCGTGCACGAGCGTGTCGACGGTCGCGACGACTCGCCCGTCCGCTGCCGCGAGCACGGCGGCGTCGTCGCCCGGCCCGACCGGTGCCTGGGAGTCCCCGAGCCGATCGAGGATGCGCCGGAGGATCTCGCCTTCGCTCAGCTCTCCCACGGTCCGGTCGGCATGCTCGTCCACCACGCGTCCACGCTACCGTCGCGCAGGCCGCGGGCCGCGCCGGGTTAGCCTGGAGCCGTGCGCCTTCTCCCCTCCGCAGCCGTCGCCGCCCTCGTGCTCGTCGCGTCGGCAGGGCTCGCCGGGTGCACCGCCACGATCGACGTCGAGCCTGCCGAGGGAGCGAACGACCCCGCATGCGCCGAGGTCACTGTCCGGCTCCCGGACTACATCGCCGACCAGCCGCGGCGCTGGACCGACGCGCAGGCGTCCGGAGCGTGGGGCGACCCCTCCGCGGTGCTGCTGCGGTGCGGCGTCACCCCGCCCGGGCCCACCGAGGCGCGCTGCATCACCCTCGGCGGCGTCGACTGGATCGTCGACGAGAGCCGCGCGCCCAACTACCTCGTCACGACCTACGGCCGCGTCCCCGCCGTCGAGGTCTTCATCGACAACGAGCTCGTCTCGCCCAACGACGTGCTGACCGAACTCGGCGAACGGGTCGTCGGCGTCGCCACGACGGCCGAGGGCGCGTGCACGCTGACCGAGACGCTCCTGCCCGAGGGCTGACCTCCCCGCTCGCGGCTGGCTAGGCCTTCGCGCGATCGAGCGCCGTGTCGACGAGCTCCGTGATGAGCTCCGGGTAGGTCATCCCGGAGGCGATCCAGCACTTCGGGAACATCGAGATCGGCGTGAATCCGGGCATCGTGTTGAGCTCGTTGACGTACAGCCCGTCGTCGGTGAAGAAGAAGTCCACCCGCGCGAGACCGCGTCCGTCGACCGCTTCGAATGCACGGATGCCGAGCTCCTGGATCGCCGCGATGTCGGTGTCGGCGAGATCCGCCGGGCACACCACCTCGGCGCCGTCGCCGCCGAGGTACTTGCCCTCGAAATCGTAGAACTCGCGCGTCGTCAGCACGATCTCGCCCGGGAGCGATGCCCGGGCCCGCGCGCCGTCGCGTCCCTCGAGGATGGCGATCTCGACCTCGCGGCCCACGATCGCGGACTCGATCAGCACCTTGTCGTCCTCGGCGAACGCGACCGCGAGCGCCGCGTCGAGCTCCGACGCGTCATGGACCTTCGACACCCCCACGCTCGACCCCGCGCGTGCAGGCTTGACGAATGCGGGTTCACCGAGGGTCGCGGCATCCGCTCGCACGCCCTCCGGGTCGCGCTCCCACCGCGCGCGCGTCACGGTGACCCACGGCGCGACCGGCACGCCGGCGGCCTCGAGCACGATCTTCATGAAGTGCTTGTCCATGCACAGCGCCGAGTCGAGCACGCCGCCACCCGCGTACGGGATGCCGAGCATGTCGAAGAACCCCTGGACGGTGCCGTCCTCGCCGTGCACGCCGTGCAGGATGGGCAGCACGACGTCGAGCTCGCCGAGGTCGTCGACCGTCCCGTCCGCGCGGCGTGCGCGCAGAGTGCGGTCGGAGCCGCCCTCGGGCCACAGCACCCGCGTGCCGTTGTCGACCACCTCGGGGAGGCGCTCGGCGTCCAGCGCGAACTTGTCGGGGTCGTCGTCCTCCAGGACGAACACGCCGTCGCGCGTGATCCCCACGGGGATCACGCGATAGCGGTCACGATCGATCGCCCGCAGCACCCCGCCCGCCGTTGCGGAACTGATCGAGTGCTCGCTGGATCGACCGCCAAAGAGCACCGCCACCGCCGGCTTGTCCATTCTGCGTCCTCTCGCCCTTCGGGGTGTCATCGTCTGTCGTCAGGTGCGGGGCGATGTCCTTCGGATCCATCGTCCCGTCCAGGACCATCTTCACCTGCTCGACGATCGGCATCTCGACGCCGACCTCGCGCGCGAGCTGCAGGATCGGCGCGACCGATGCCAGGCCCTCGGCGGTCTGGTTCATCTGCTTGACGACGTCGTCGAAGCGATATCCCTGACCGAGCAGTCGCCCGGCGGTGTTGTTGCGGCTCAGCGGCGACTGGCACGTCGCGATGAGGTCGCCGAGCCCGGCGAGGCCTTGAAGCGTCTCGGGGTGAGCGCCGAACGCGACCGCGAAGTCCGTCATCTCGACGAGCCCGCGCGTGATGATCGAGGCCTTGGTGTTCTCGCCGTAGCCGACGCCGTCGACGATGCCGATCGCGACGGCGATCAGGTTCTTGAGCACGCCGCCGAACTCGGTGCCGATGACGTCGGTGTTCACGAACGTGCGGAAGTACTGGTTGCGCGCCCGGCGCGCCACGGCGTCGGCGGTCTCCTGGCTGGTCGACGAGATCACCGCGGCGGTCGGCTGCTCGCGGGCGATCTCGAGGGCGAGGTTCGGCCCCGAGGCGACGGCGATGCGCGCGGGGTCGCAGTGCAGCTCCTGCTCGATCACCTGGCTCATGCGCAGTCCGGTTCGCCGCTCGACGCCCTTCATGAGCGACACGATCGGCGCCTCCGTGCGCGCGACCAGCGGGCGGATCGCCTTGAGGTTCTGACGCACCGCCTGACTCGGGATCGACAGGTAGATCTGCTCTGCGCCCTCGAGGGCATCGGAGAGGTGGTGCGTCGCGTGCATGCCACGGGGCAGGTTGATGCCAGGGAGGTACTCACTGTTGCGCTTGGCCTCCTGGATCTCGCTCGCGAGCTCCGGGCGGCGCGCCCACATCGTCACGTGGGCTCCGCCGTCGGCGAGGATCTTGCCGAACGTCGTCCCCCAGCTACCCGCTCCGATCACCGCAACGCGCGGGCGGCCGGCATCCTGTCTACGACTCAAGGCGCCCCGTCTCCTTCTGGCCGTGGTCGGCGGGATTCCAGCGCTCGGCCGGAGCCGGCTCGCCGCGCACCTGCGACAGCAGCCCCGCGATGTCGGCCATGACCTTGTCGGTGGCCGCGGCGAGGTTGCCCGCCTGACCCTCCTTCTGGAATGCCGACAGGTCGACCGGGTCGCCGAAGAGCACCGTCACGCGCCGGCGCAGCGGCCACAGACGCAGCTTGCCGTAGCGGGGCATCACCTGCTGGACGCCCCATTGCGCCATCGGGATGACCGGGATGCCGGCGGCCAGCGCCAGGCGGACGGCACCGGTCTTGCCGCGCATCGGCCACAGTTCGGGCTCTCGCGTGAGCGACCCCTCGGGGTACACGATCACGCCCCGCCCGAGTCGCACGAGCGTCTCGGAGGTGTCGAGCGTCTGCCGCGCGGACGAGGCCGACGACGACCGCGCCACCGGGACCATGCCGGTGCTGCGGAGGATCCATCCGAGCACGGGGACGCGGAACAGGCTCTCCTTCGCCATGAACCGCGGTGCGCGGCCGGCCCGCCACACGGCGAGGGCGACCGCGAGCGGGTCGGCCTCGGAGTAGTGGTTCGGCGCCAGCACGTACGCGCCTTCGCGCGGCAGCTTCTCAGCGCCCCGGATCTCGAGCTTGAACAGCAGCGCGATGAGCGGAACGGCGACGGCCGCGAGCGGCCAGAACACACTCGGCCTGGTCTTCTCCCGGGAAGCCCGCGGCATCGGCGACGAGGGACTCACCGGGTCATCCGATGACGTCGAAATCGGCGCCGAGCGTCTCGAGCTTGGTGAGGAACTTCTCGTACCCGCGACGGATGATCCCGATGTTGCGGACGACGGACTCGCCCTCGGCCGCGAGAGCGGCGATCACGTAGCTGTAGCCGCCGCGGAGGTCCGGCACGACGACGTCGGCTCCGTGCAGCGGCGTGGGCCCGTTGATGACCGCTGCCTGCTCGAGCGCGCGACGGGCGACGCGGCGATTCGGCGCGTCGATGCCGTGCGGGTGCACGACGATGTCCGCCCCCATCTGGTTCAGCGCGTGCGTGAACCCGAGGCGGTTCTCGTAGACCGTCTCGTGGACCACGGACTGCCCCTCCGCCTGGGTCAGCGCGACGATGAGCGGCTGCTGCCAGTCCGTCATGAAGCCCGGGTGCACGTCGGTCTCGACGCTCACGGGCTTGAGCGCCTCGCCGCGTCGGAACTGGATGCCGTCCTCGCGGACGTCGAACCACCCGCCCGCCTTGCGGAAGACGTTGAGGAACGTCAGCATCTCCTGCTGACGAGCGCCGCCGACGAAGATGTCGCCGTCGGTCGCGAGTGCAGCGCATGCCCACGACGCCGCCTCGTTGCGGTCGAAGATCGCGCGGTGGTCGTAGCCGCGCAGGGTCTCGACGCCCTCGATGAGGATGACGCGGTTGGGCTCGTACGAGATGATCGCGCCCATCTTCTGCAGCACCGCGATGAGATCCATGATCTCGGGCTCGATGGCGGCGCCGCGGAGCTCGGTGGTGCCCTTCGCGCGCACGGCGGTGAGCAGCACCTGCTCGGTCGCGCCGACGCTCGGGTACGGCAGCTCGATGTTGGCGCCATGCAGGCCGTTGGGCGCGGTGATGCGGATGCCCTCGTAGCTCTTGTCGACCACAGCGCCGAACGCGCGCAGCGCGTCCATGTGGAAGTTGATCGGGCGGTCGCCGATGCGGCATCCGCCGAGGTCGGGGATCAGGGCCTCGCCGAGAAGGTGCAGGAGCGGTCCGCAGAACAGGATCGGGATGCGGGATGCCCCGGCATGGGCGTCGATCTCTTCGAAGTGCGCGGCGACCGCACCGCTCGGGTCGAGGTGGAGCGTGCCCTCCTCCTCGCCGTCCTCGACGCGCACGCCGTGGACCTCGAGGAGCGATCGGACGACCTGGACGTCGCTGATGTCGGGGACGTCGCGCAGCGTACTCGACGTCTCGCCGAGAAGGGCGGCCACCATGGCCTTCGTGACCAGGTTCTTCGCGCCCTTGACCTCGACACGGCCGGTCAGGGGGCGTCCGCCCCGGATCGCGAGGATCTCTCCAGCCACTTCCTTCTCTCCCGGTTTCGGGGTCGCGGTCTCACCCGCGGCGACGTTCAGAAGCGACTTCATCCGGTTGTCCTCACTTGGTTCATCGAGGGGCTTGCGGGGGGACGGGCGCCAGGATGCGGCGCCCGGCCCGACTCACGGAACAGGAAGCGTCCGCGGCCGCCACGCCTCTCGGCGCGCCTCGAACTGCGCGATCTTGTCTGCCTCGCGCAGCGTCAGCCCGATGTCGTCGAGCCCTTCGAGAAGCCGCCACCTAGTGTAATCGTCGATCTCGAAAGGGACCTGGAGCGCGCCGACGGTCGCCGTGCGGGCCTCGAGGTCGACGGTCATCGAGACGCCGGGGTCGGCCTCGAGAGCCGCCCAGATCGCTTCGACGTCGGACTCCGAGACGACCCCGGTGAGCAGGCCCTGCTTGCCCGCGTTGCCGCGGAAGATGTCGGCGAACTTGGCGCTCAGCACGACGGTGAAGCCGAAGTCGCGCAGCGCCCACACGGCGTGCTCACGGCTCGAGCCGGTGCCGAAATCGGGACCGGCGACCAGGATGCTGGCGCCGGCGTACGCGGGCTGGTTCAGGACGAAGTCCGGGTCCTGGCGCCAGTTGGCGAACAGGGCGTCCTCGAAGCCGGTCTTGGTGACGCGCTTGAGGTAGACGGCCGGGATGATCTGGTCGGTGTCGACGGCCGAGCGCTTGAGCGGCGCGGCGATGCCGGTGTGGGTCGTGAACTTCTCCATGTCAGGCCTCCGTCCCGATCAGAGCGGGCAGATCGCTGGGGCTCGCGAGGCGTCCGAGCACGGCCGTCGCGGCCGCCACGAGGGGCGACACCAGGTGCGTGCGTCCGCCCTTGCCCTGGCGTCCCTCGAAGTTGCGGTTGCTGGTCGAAGCGCAGCGCTCCCCCGGCGCGAGCTGATCCGGGTTCATGCCCAGGCACATCGAGCAGCCCGCGAAGCGCCACTCCGCTCCGAACTCCTGGAAAACCTTGTCGAGGCCCTCGGCCTCGGCCTCCAAACGCACTCGCGCAGACCCCGGCACCACCATGACCCGGACGCCGTCGGCCTTCCTGCGTCCGGCGATCACCGACGCGAACGCCCGCAGGTCCTCGATGCGGCTGTTGGTGCACGATCCCATGAAGACGGCATCCACCGCGACGTCCTTGAGCGGCGTGCCCGGTGCGAGGTCCATGTACTCGAGCGCACGCTCGGCCGCGGCTCGCTCGTTCGGGTCGGCGAAGTCCTCGGGCGACGGCACGACGTCGTTCAGCGACACGCCCTGACCGGGATTGGTCCCCCATGTCACGAACGGCTCCAGCTCGTTCGCGTCGAGGAACACCTCCGCGTCGTACACCGCGCCCTCGTCGCTGGGCAGCGTGCGCCAGTACGCGACCGCATCGTCCCAGTCCTGGCCCTTCGGAGCGTGCGGGCGTCCCTCGAGGTAGGCGAACGTCGTCTCGTCGGGCGCGACCATGCCGGCGCGGGCGCCCGCCTCGATCGACATGTTGCACATCGTCATGCGGCCCTCCATCGAGAGCGCGCGGATCGCGCTGCCCCGGAACTCCAGGACGTAGCCCTGGCCGCCGTTGGTGCCGATCTTCGCGATGACAGCGAGGATGATGTCCTTCGCGGTGACGCCGGCCTTGAGCTCGCCCTCGACGGTGATCGCCATCGTCTTGAACGGCTTCAGCGGCAGCGTCTGGGTCGCCAGGACGTGCTCGACCTCGCTCGTGCCGATGCCGAACGCCATGGCGCCGAACGCGCCGTGCGTCGAGGTGTGGGAGTCGCCGCAGACCACCGTGATGCCCGGCATGGTCAGCCCGAGCTGCGGACCCACGACGTGGACGATCCCCTGCTCCTTGTCGCCGAGCGAGTGCAGGCGGACGCCGAACTCCTCGGCGTTGCGCCGCAGCGTCTCAATCTGCGTGCGGCTGGTGAGGTCGGCGATCGGCTTGTCGATGTCGAGCGTCGGGGTGTTGTGGTCCTCGGTGGCGATCGTGAGGTCGAGGCGCCGCACCGGGCGACCTTCCGCGCGCAGGCCGTCGAAGGCCTGCGGGCTCGTCACCTCGTGCACGAGGTGGAGGTCGATGTAGATCAGGTCGGGCTGGCCGTTCTCGCCCTTGACGACCACGTGGTCGTCCCACACCTTCTCGGCGAGCGTCCGCGGACGGTCGGGGATGCCGGCGATCGGGGATGCGTCGGTCGTGCTCATGTGCTCTGTCGTTCTCCTCGGAATGGGGGCTTCGCCCGCCGTTGATCGGGCCCGCGACGAAACTCCGCGACGAGGGAGGCCTGGAACTAGGACTCGTCGCGGCCGCTAAGGAGGAGGCGAGCGATCCGCACGAGGTTAGGTTACCACCGGCCCGCCGGGCACCGGCTCGGAGCCGTCACCTGCGGACACGACCGCGGAGCGGGCTCGCGCCCGCCCCGCGGTGGTCCCAGCACTGCGGGCCGGTCAGTCCTGACGCTCGATCGCAGCCGCGGCCGCGGCATCCGTCGCCTCCCGGCGCTTGTCGCGCGCGGACGCGATGAGGCTCGCGACCGTCGCCACCGTCATCGCGACGATGATCACGCCCAGCGACATCCACGTCGAGATCTCGGGAGCCCACTCGATGTGCTCGCCCCCGTTGATGAACGGCAGCTCGTTGACGTGCATCGCGTGGAAGACGAGCTTCACGCCGATGAAGGCGAGGATGAACGCGATGCCGTAGTGGAGGTAGCGCAGCCGGTCGAGCAGGTCGCCCAGCAGGAAGTACAGCTGGCGCAGGCCCATGAGGGCGAAGAGGTTCGCGGTGAAGACGATGAACGGGCTCTGGGTGATGCCGAAGATCGCCGGGATCGAGTCGATCGCGAACAGCAGGTCCGTCACGCCGATCGCGGCGAAGACGATGATCATCGGCGTCCACATCTTCTTGCCGTCGACGACGGTGCGGAGCTTGGCGCCGTCGTAGCCGTCGCTGATGTCGATCGTGCGGCGCAGCACCCGCACGATGAAGGCCTCCTGCTTGACCTCGTCGTCGTGCTCACCGCCGGGGAACGCCTGGCGGATCGCCGTCCAGACCAGGAACGCGCCGAAGATGTAGAAGACCCAGCTCCACTGCTCGATGATGGCGGCGCCGAGCAGGATGAAGATGCCGCGCAGCACGAGCGCGATGATGATGCCCACCATCAGCACCTCCTGCTGGTACCGGCGCGGCACCGCGAACTGCGTCATGATCAGCACGAACACGAAGAGGTTGTCGATCGACAGGCTGTACTCGGTCAGCCAGCCCGCGACGAACTGCCCCGCGTACTCGCCTCCGGCGATGACCCACATGAGCCCGGCGAAGAGGAGCGCGAGCGTCACGTAGAACACGACCCACAGGGTCGACTCCCTGGTCGACGGGATGTGGGGGCGCTTGAGGATGAGAAGCAGATCGCCCACGAGGATGAGCGAGAGGATCACGAGGGATCCGATTTCGAACCACAGGGGAAGCGTGAGGTCCATTCAGGGCCTTTCGGGAGGAACGAGGGGTCGGTCGATGCCGAAAGTCTCTCCCCGCGGCCGGACCGGTCCGGTCGTTCCGCGTCGCACACCCGGGGTCGCTCTGTCGGGACCCGTGATGACGGATGCGCGCAGTCGGGATACTCCCTCTCGCTCGTTCAGGATACAGGCTGCCGATACCGTGACCGCGCGTGTCGAGACGATCGGGGCGCTGCGGACACCATCAGTGTGAGAGACAATTCGAAGCGAGCGGAGGATGGGCATGGCACAAGACCACCCGCGCGGCGAGTCATCGGGCGACGCCGCGCTCGTGGCCCTCGCGGCCGGCGGGAGCGAGCACGCGTTCCGCACGCTGTACCGCGCCTACGTCCGTCCCGTCTACTGGCTCGCGCACGGCCTCGTCGGCAATCCGGCCGACGCCGAGGAGGTGACGCAGGAGACCTTCCTGGTCGCCTGGCGGAAGCTCCCGGGCCTCGACCTGGCGGGCGACTCGCTGCTCCCATGGCTCGCGACGGTGTGCCGCTTCCAGTCGGCCAATCGCATCCGCAGGCAGAAGCGCGACCGCGAGCACACCGCGGGCACGGCGGACGAGAACCTCGTCGCGACCGTGGACGTCGAGCAGCAGGTGATCGACGGCGCCCTCGCCGAGGCGATCCTGCGCGAGGTCGAGGGTCTCGGCGAGCTCGACCGCGCGATCTTCCGGCTGTGCGCGACCGAGGGCTATGCCTACCAGGCCGCCGCCGACGAGCTCGGCGTCGCCCACGGCGTCGTCCGCAATCGTCTCTCCCGCATCCGCACGCGACTGCGGACCGTCGTGAAGGAGAGCACATGAGCACGCAGCACCCGGAGCCGGCGACGCCGGTGACCCTTCCCGAACTCTCGCGCGAACGCATCGACGAGATCGAGCAGACCCTGTTCTCCGAGATCGCCCGTGACCGCTCACGGCAGACGGCGCGGCGCGCGCGGCGCGGCCGCCTCTGGATCGCGGGCGGCGCCGCCGCCGCGGTCGTGGCCGTCGCCGCCGTCATCGCGCCCAGCGTCGGCTCGCTCGTGTCGGGGACGGGCGGCTCGAGCGACAGCTCGGCCGTCGCACCCGCGGCCCCCGCCGAGGAGGCCGGGGGCGGCATGGACTCCGGCGTGACGCTGGACTCGCGCGAGGCGGGCCCGGGGGTGGCCGAGCAGGAGGCCGCCGACCAGAGCGCGCCGGGAGAGGTCGCGGCCGACCGCGACATCATCACGACCGCGTCGGCGACCGTGTCGGTCGACGACGTCGAATCCGCCGCGCGTGCGATCGGCGACTCGGCGGTCGCCCACGGCGGCTACGTGGAGTCGATGAGCGTCGGCACCGACGGTGACGTGTACCCGGTCGATCCCATGACCGGCGGCGTCGTGGACTCCACCATGCCCTCCCCCTCCTCGCCGGACGGCGCGTGGGTCACCGTGCGGGTCCCCGCCGACCAGCTGCCGGCCGTCGTCGACGAGCTGGCGGACACGGGCGAGGTCACCGCGACCTCGATCAACCGGCAGGACGTCACGGAGCAGACGGTGGACCTCGAGGCGCGCATCGAGGCCGCGCAGGCGTCGGTCGATCGCCTCACCGCGCTGATGGCTCAGGCGGAGAGCGTCGCGGACCTCATCGCAGCGGAGTCCGCCCTGTCCGAGCGGCAGGCGATGCTCGAGTCGTACCAGCAGCAGCTCGAGATGCTCGAGAGCCAGGTCGCGATGTCGACGCTGACGGTCACGATCGTCCCCGAGGTCGAGACGGTCGAGGCGGACCCGGCCGGTTTCGCCGACGGGCTCGTCGCCGGATGGAACGCCCTCGTGGCGACCCTCAACGGGATCGTCGTGGCACTCGGGTTCCTGCTGCCGTGGCTCGTCGTCGCCGCCGTCGCGGCGCTCATCGTGTGGGGCATCGTGCGGCTCGTCCGCGCACGCCGCGCACGTCGAGCGGATGCCGAGGAGCGGGCCGAGGAGCGGGTCGAGGCTGCGCGCAGGCCGGCCGAGGCTCAGGGCGAGGCGCCGGCGGCGCCGGGGGCGGGCGCGGGGACCGTCGACGACGAGCGGAGATGAGAGCGGCTCCACACGGCGCCGATACTGTGGACCGGTGACGCGCACGAGATTCCCCCGGTCGGTCTACCGGACCGGAGCTGAGCCCGACGCGCGGTTCAGCCTCGCCAACGAACGCACGTTCCTCGCGTGGAACCGCACCGCACTGGCGCTGATCGCCGGTGGCGTCGCCCTCGAGGCGCTGGGCCTCGACCTGCAGCCGGGACTGCGCCTCACGGCATCCCTCATCCTCATCGCCGCGGGCGTCGTCGTGCCGGTCCTGGCGTGGTACGAGTGGGGCCGCACCGAGCGCGCGCTGCGCTCGGCGTCACCGCTCCCGGGTTCCACCACGAGCATCGCCCTGGCCGCGACGATCGTGCTGGTCGGAGCCCTCGTGCTGCTGGGCGTCGTGCTGCGATGAGCGAGCGCGGCGTGTTCGACCCCGGCCTCCAACCGGAGCGCACCGAGCTCGCGTGGCGCCGCACGGCGCTCGCGATCGGTGTCGGGTCGCTCATCGCGCTGCGGGTGCTCCCCGCCATCGCTCCCTCCCCCGAGCTGCAGCAGGCGTGGCTCGTGCCCGGCATCGTCGGGGTCGCCTTCGCGGTGCTGCTGTGGGTGCAAGCCAGAGCGCGTCACCTGCGGGTGAATCGCGCCCTCCTCGAGGACCGTGCGGATCGTCTCCCCGGCGCCGGGCTGCTCCTGGTGCTCACGGGTTTCGTGATCGGTTGCGGACTCCTCTCGGTCGTCGTGGTGCTGCTGCCGCTCTCGCTGCAGCCTTGACCGGACGACGAAGCCCCCGGTCCGAGGAGGACCGGGGGCTTGTTCCGTGTGACCCCAGCGGGATTCGAACCCGCGTTACCGCCGTGAGAGGGCGGCGTACTAGGCCGCTATACGATGGGGCCGTACAGCGATCACAGTGTGATGCTGCGCCTTGTTGCCTGACTGGTGACCCCAGCGGGATTCGAACCCGCGTTACCGCCGTGAGAGGGCGGCGTACTAGGCCGCTATACGATGGGGCCGTTCAGGCAACCGTTCGATTATGCCATGTCGCAGGGGGTCGCTCCAAATCGGCGACGCTCCGCCGGCGACCTTGCCGCCGTGCCCGGTGGGCGCTTGACTCGAGGCATGCGAGTCACCAAGTTCGAGCACGCCACCCTGACGCTCGTCGACTCCGGGAAGACGCTCGTGATCGATCCCGGATCGTTCACCGCGCCGCTCGGCGACCTCGACGACGTGGTCGCGATCGTGCTCACCCACCAGCATCCCGACCACTGGACTGCGGACCACCTGGACCGCCTGCTCGGCACCTTCCCCGGCACGCCGATCTTCGGCCCCGACGGCGTGGCGCAGGCCGCGGCCGGATACGACGTCACGGTCGTCCGTCCCGGCGACACGGTCGACGTCGACCCCTTCCACCTGGAGTTCTTCGGCGGACGGCACGCTGTGATCCACGAGTCCATCCCCGTCGTCGACAACGTCGGGGTGTTCGTCAACGACGAGTTCTACTACCCCGGCGACTCGTACGCGGTCCCCTCGGATCGCACCGTCTCGCTGCTGGCGGCGCCAGTGGGTGCCCCCTGGCTCAAGATCGGCGAGGCGATGGACTTCGTCCTCGCCGTCGCTCCGCGACGGGCGTTCGGCACGCACGACATGACGCTCTCGGTCGTCGGCCGCGACATGGGCCGCGCGCGCCTGCGATGGGCGACGGAGCAGGGCGGCGGCGAGTTCCTCGCGCTCGATCCGGGCGACGCGACCGACATGTGACGCCGGCGCGATGAGAGAAAGACGACGGATGCCGCGGCGGCTTCGACCCGCGGCATCCGTCGTCTCGTCTTACTCGGCGTCGAGATCCGTCTCGAGCAGGGCGACGAGCTCGTCGAGCGCCTGCTCGGCGCCGTCCCCCTCGGCCTTGAGAGTCACGACCGTGCCCTGCGACGCTCCCAGCCCCATGAGCGACAGGATGCTGCCGGCGTTGAGGTCGGGGCCGCCCTCCACGGCGATCGTGACCGGCACGGGCTGGGACTGCACCGCCTGCACGAACAGTTTCGCGGGGCGGGCGTGCAGCCCCGAGCTGCTCGCGATGGTCGCCTGACGTTGTGCCATCTTCTTCTCTCTCCTTCTCGGATCGCAGACGCTGTGCGGGCCGTTCTCACGCCGCCACGGGGACGGCGGCCTCTGCCTGCTCGAGCTCTTTGCGGCCGACCCACTTCTTCAGGGCCACGACGGCGAGCGCCGACACGACGGTACCGGCCGCGAGCGCCACGAGGAAGCCCCAGATCGGATCGATCGCGAAAAGGACGAAGATGCCGCCGTGCGGGGCGAGCGATTCCACGCCGAACGCCATGATGAGCGCACCGGTGAGCGCACCGCCGACCATCGAAGCGGGGATGACGCGCAGCGGGTCTGCGGCCGCGAACGGGATCGCGCCTTCGCTGATGAACGAGGCGCCCAGCAGCCACGCCGCCTTGCCGTTCTCGCGCTCCACGGGCGGGAAGAAGTCGCGCGCGAGCACCGTCGACGCGAGCGCCATGGCCAGCGGCGGCACCATTCCCGCGGCCATCACGGCCGCCATGATCAGGTAAGGCGTGGGATTCTCGGCAGAGCCGGCGGCCAGCCCGGCGACGGCGAATGCGTACGCGACCTTGTTGACGGGCCCGCCCAGGTCGAAGCACATCATGAGGCCGAGGATGACGCCGACCACGACGATCGCACCGGTGGCCGCGAGATCGGTGAGCCACACGTTCAGGCCCTCCATCAGCGACGCGATGGGCCGACCGAGGAACAGGATCATCAGACCCGACGCCACGATCGACGCCAGCAGCGGGATGATCGCGACCGGCATGAGACCTCGCAGCCATCGCGGTGCCTGGAAGCGCCCGATCCACCACGCCACCGCTCCGGCCAGAAGACCGCCGATGATGCCTCCGATGAATCCCGCGTTCATGAGCACGGCGACCGCGCCCGCGACGAACCCGGGCGCGATGCCCGGCCGGTCGGCGATCGCGAACGCGATGTAGCCGGCGAGCGCCGAGACGAGGAACCCCATCGAGGTCGCGCCGATCACGAACGCGACCGATCCGAGGTACTGCGCGAGACCGCCTGCGGGCAGATCCCACAGCGCGTTGTCGATGATGACGCCGAACGCCTGGTCGTCCGCGTTCACGTCGACGCCGCCGATGAGGAACCCGAGAGCGATCAACAGCCCGCCGCCCGCCACGAACGGGATCATGTAGCTGACGCCGGTGAGGAGGATCCGCTGGATCCGAGCGCCCCACGAGAGCTTCTCGCCCGCGGTCGCGGCGACGACCGCGGCATCGCCGCCCACGCGCGTCGCCGACGGGTCGTTCGCGGCGGCGACGGCCTCGGCGACGAGCTGGTCGGGCTGCTCGATGCCGCGCTTCACGCCGGAGCGCACGACCGGCTTGCCCGCGAACCGCTGCGGCTCGCGGACGTCGACGTCGGTGGCGAAGATCACCGCGTCGGCGCCCTGGATGACGTCGCTCGGGAGCGCCTGGTAGCCGCTCGAGCCCTGCGGCTCGACGACGACGTCGACCCCCGCCTTCTTGCCGGCCGCCGCCAGCGCGTCGGCCGCCATGAACGTGTGTGCGATCCCGGTCGCGCATGCCGTGACCGCCACGATGCGCGCGGGGCGCCCCTCGACGGTGAGGGCGGTGTCGGCCGCCGCCGGCGTGGCGACGGTCCCCTCACCCCCTCCGACCGCCGCCGGCGCGTCGCCCGCAGCCTCCGGGAGCATGGGCCCGTCCGCGGCGGGCGTGGGCGCGGGCGCGGCGGGCGCCTCACCGATCGCGGCGCGCACGATGGCGACGACGTCCTCCTCGGTGACCGCGGCGCGCAGGCTCGCCGTGAAGTCTTCCCGCATAAGGCTGCGGGCGAGCTTCGACAGGACGGCCAGGTGCGCCTCGGCCGCGTCGGCGGGGGCCGCGATCAGGAACACGAGATCGGCGGGGCCGTCCGGAGCGCCGAAATCGACGCCCGGAGCGAGCCGCGCGAACGCGAGGGACGGAGTCGTGACGGCGGCGCTCTTGGCATGCGGGATCGCGATACCGCCGGGGAGGCCCGTCTCGTCCTTCTCTTCGCGGGCCCACGCGTCGGCGTGGAGCGCCTCGGCGTCGGTCGCTCGCCCCTGAGCGACGACGCGTTCGGCGAGTGCGCGGATGACGTCGGACTTGTCGTCGCCCAGCCGGGCGTCGAGGCTCACCAGGCCGGGTGTGATGGTGTCGGACACGATGACCTCCTGCGGTCGATGGGAATGCGGGATCAGGCGAGACGGGCGACGGGCACGTCGCCCGCGGGTAGGTCGGCGGGAGCCGGGGGCTGCGTGCCCGGAAGGGAGGCAGCCGCGGCGCCGTACCGGACGGCGTGGCGCAGTCGCTCCTCGGGGCGTGCGCCTCTCGTGTGAGCGATGAGGTAGCCCGCGAGCGAGCTGTCGCCGGCGCCGACGGTGCTCACGGCGCGGATGCGCGGCGGCGTGGCCGCCCAGGCGGCGCCGTCCTCGACGAGCACGGCGCCGTCCGCCCCGAGCGTGACCAGCGCGGCGCCGATGTTGGCCGGTACGAGCGACCTGGCGACCTCGAGCACGGCGGCCACCGCGTCGGCGCCGTCGATCACCGTGCCGGCGAGCTCGGCGAGCTCGTCGTCGTTGGGCTTGATGAGGTCCGGTCGGCCGTGGGCCACGGCAGCCGCGAGCGCGGGTCCCGAGGCGTCGACCGCGATCCTCGGCGGCGCCGCGTGCGCGGCGCGCACCGCGTGGATCACGCGCACGTAGAACTCGTCGTCCGCGCCGGGCGGCAGCGAGCCGGCGAGCACCAGCCATCGTGCGCCGGCGGATGCCGCGACCACGGCGTCGATGATCGCGGACGCCTCACCGGGCGACAGTGCCGCGCCCGGCAGGTTGAGCTTCGTGGTGACACCCGCCGGGTCGGTGATCGCCAGATTCGTGCGCACGAGGCCGCTCACCGGGACCCGCTGGGCACGAACGCCCGCAGCGCGCAGGACCGACTCGAACGGGTCACCCGGCGCGAGCGGGAGCACCGCCGCGCAGTCCTCGCCCGCCGCCGCGATGACGCGCGCGACGTTGATGCCCTTGCCTCCCGCGTCCTCTCGGGCGGAAGTCGCCGCCTGCACCTCTCCGGGAAGCAGCGGCGCGGACACCGTCATCGTGCGGTCCAGCGACGGATTGGCGGTGAGCGTCACGATCATGCGAGCCACACCTCCACGCCGGCGTCGTCGAGCGCGACGGCCAGCTCGGCGCCGGGTGCGGCATCCGTCACCAGCACGTCGATGTCGGACAACGACGCGAAGCCGACGAGGAGCTCGGCCCCCAGCTTCTCGGCGTCGGCGACCACGACGACGCGGCGCGCCGACTGGACGATGGCGCGCTTGACCGCCGCCTCGTCCGGGTCGGGCGTGCTGAGCCCGAAAGCAGCCGAGACGCCGTTGGTGCCCACGAAGGCGATGTCGGGACGCAGGCCGGCGATCATGCGGACCGTGTCGGCTCCGACGGCGGCGGCGGTCAGTCCGCGGACGCGGCCGCCGACCAGGGTGAGCGACGCCCCGGGCACGCCCGCGAGGGCATGGCCGAGGGTGAGCGAGTGCGTCACGACCTCGATGCGCTCCTGTGGCAGCGACGGAGCGAGCGCCGTTGCCACCGCTGTGGTCGTGGTGCCGGCGTCGAGGTAGACCGACCCGCTGAACCCGTCACGGAGAGCGTCGAGTGCCCGGCGGCCGATGGCGGCCTTCGCCGCGCCATGGTGCTGCAGCCGCTCGGTGATCGACGGCTCACGCGTGCTCGCTCGGTCGACGGGCACGGCGCCGCCGTGCACGCGGCGAAGCGCGCCGATCGACTCGAGATGGTCGAGGTCACGACGGATGGTCTCGGTGGTGACGTCGAACCGGTCCGCCAGCGCGACGACGCTCACGCGTCCTTCCGCTGCCAGCTCTCGCTCGATCTGCTCGTGGCGCTCCGTTGCGTACACCTCGTCCTCACCCTCCGTCGGATTCCCACACGTTACAACACATACACAGGTTTTCGCAACCAAACCCACACAGCCCGTGATCGATAGGGTCGAACGATGCCCGACAAGCCGCCTGCTGAGATCCGGATCGACGCCGGTCTGATCCGCTCGCTGGTCGCCTCCCAGGCGTCGCACCTGGTCGCGGATGTCGCATCCCTGGAGCTCGCAAAGGTCGCCGAAGGCTGGGACAGCGAGGTGTGGAGACTGGGCGAGGATCTCGCCGTGCGCCTCCCCCGTCGCCAACTCGCCGCGCCGCTCGTCCTCAATGAGCAGCGAGTGCTCCCCGGGATCGCTCAGCGCCTCGCGGTTACCGGAGTGCGCGTGCCCGAGCCGATCGTGGCGGGCAGTCCGGGCGCGGGCTTTCCCTGGGCGTGGTCGATCGTGCCCTGGATCGCAGGCACCCGCGGTCTCGATGTGCCGCGACGCGCGCGCACGGGGTGGGCACCGAAGCTCGCGCAGGCGCTGCATGCGCTGCATGCGACGGCGCCGGCGGATCATCCGGTCAATCCGGTACGAGGCCGGCCGCTCGAGACGCGCGACGCGGTCTTCCACGAACGCCTCCAGGGAATCCTCCGCGCCGGCACGCTCGAGGCGGAGACCGCGGCGGAGCTGGCGCGGACCTGGCGCACCGGCCTGACGGCGCCGGTCTGGGGCCGCGCGCCGGTGTGGATCCACGGCGACCTGCATCCCGGCAACCTCGTCGCCCGCGGCGGCGACCTCGAGGGGATCATCGACTTCGGCGATGTCACCGCAGGCGATCCCGCGTACGACCTCGGCATCGCGTGGCTCGCCTTCGACGCGTCCGGGCGCGAGGCGTTCATTGCGGCGACGGGCGCGCGGTACGACGCCGCGACCTGGCGGCGCGCGCACGCGTGGGCGGCGGCCGTGGTCGTCGCGCTCCTGACGCACAGCGACGACGCGCCGGACTACGCGGCGCTCGCACGGGATGCCATCCCCGAGGTCGCCGACACCGCGCTGTGATCGACGACCCGCCGGGTCTTGGCAGTCACCTGTCGATGGCTGACCGCCCGTGCGTCCCCTGCCCCACTACCGTGAGTCCGTGCAGATCGATCAGACGGAATGGGAGCGCACCGCCGACGTGCTGCGCGGCTGGGCGCTGGACGAAGACCTCAAGGAGCGGATGCTCGCGGACGCTCGCGTCGCGGCGGTGGCGAAGCGGCTCTCGGAGCGGTACATCGCCGGAGACCGCATCGACGAGGCGCTGGCGGCCGTTCGCGGTGCCGCTGCTCGCGGACACCTCGGCAGCATCGAGTACGTCGGCGAGAGCATCCGCTCGATCGACGTCGCGAACGCCGAGGCGGCGGTCTTCGTCGGCCTCGCCAGCGCGATCGGTGCAGCCGGCGCCTCCTCGACCGTGTCGTTCGACCTGTCGCATGTCGGCTCGGTGATCGATCCCGAGCTGGGCTACCGCAACGCGAGTGAGCTCGCCCGCGCGACCGCACCGCTCGGCACCGCGCTGATGGTCTCGGCCGAGGCGTCGGACCGTACCGACCTCGTGCTGGACCTGTACGAGCGTCTGGCGGCGGAGCACCCGCACGTCGGGATCACGCTCCAGGCGCGCCTGCGCCGCACGCCGGCCGACCTCGAGCGGGTGCTCCCCCTGCCCGGCCGCATCCGGCTGGTGAAGGGCGCCTTCCTCGAGCCCGACGACGTCGCGCATCGACGTGACAGCGACGGCATGTACGACGCGTACCACTCGCTCGCCGAGCGGCTCGTCTCGTCGGGTCATGCGGTGTCCCTCGCCACGCACGACGAGTCGCTGCTCGCTCAGCTGATCGATCGTCATGGCGACGCCCTCCGCCGCGACCACGTCGAGTTCGAGATGCTCATGGGTCTCGGCACGCGTCAGCTCGACCGCCTTCACGCAGAGGGATACCGCACGCGGGAGTATGTGCTGTTCGGCCGCGAATGGTGGCTCTACGTGCTCAATCGGATCGCCGAGGATCCGCACCGCCTCTTCGCCGCGATCGCCGACCTCGGACACGGTCGAGCAGAGCCCATACAACCGGAAACCCCCGGTCAGAATCGCATCTGACCGGGGGTTCCTCTAAAGCTGGGGTACCTGGACTCGAACCAAGAACAACTGAACCAGAATCAGCCGTGTTGCCAATTACACCATACCCCAAGGCTGTCGGCCGAAGCCGTGCCGAGGATCAAGTCTACGCGACCGCGACACGTGCTCCAAACCGAACAGTCACCCGCGCGCGTCGGCGAGAGCGGTGAGCCGGCGGATCGTCTCGGACTTGCCGAGCAGCTCCATCGACTCGAACAGCGGCGGCGACACGCGGCGGCCGCTGAGCGCGACGCGCAGCGGACCATATGCCACACGAGGCTTGAGTCCGAGGCCCCCCTCCTCCGCGGGTGCGACGAGCGCGGCGGCGAGGGCGTCCTGCACGGCGACGGTGGTGAAATCGGGTTCGGGCAGCAGCTCGAGCGCGGCGACCGAGGCGACCAGCACCTCGTTCGCGTTCGCGGGCAGCGACGCGAGCGCGTCGTCCTGATAGGCGACCGTGTCGGTGAAGAGGAACCCGAGGAGCGCCGGCGCGTCGCCGAGCAGCTGCATCCGCTCCTGCACGAGCGGGGCGGATGCCGCCAGCGTCGCCTGCTCGGACGGCGTCGGCGGGTCGGATAGCACGCCCGCGCCCGCGAGATACGGCACCAGACGCGCGGCGAAGTCGCCGGGCTCCAGCATCCGGATGTGGTCGCCGTTGATGGACTCCGCCTTCTTCTGGTCGAAGCGGGCAGGGTTCGGGTTGACGTCGGCGATGTCGAAGGCCGCGACCAGCTCGTCGAGCGAGAACACGTCGCGGTCCGGCGCGATCGACCAGCCGAGCAGGGCGAGGTAGTTGAGCAGGCCCTCGTGGATGAAGCCCTTCTCCCGCTGCAGGAACAGGTCGGCCTTGGGGTCGCGCTTGGAGAGCTTCTTGTTGCCCTCCTCGCCCAGCACGAGCGGCATGTGCGCGAAGCGCGGGATGAAAGTCGTGACCCCGGCATCGACGAGCGCGCGATACAGCGCGAGCTGACGCGCTGTGGAGGGCATGAGGTCCTCGCCTCGGATGACGTGCGTGATGCCCATAAGGGCGTCGTCGACCGGATTCACGAACGGGTACAACGGCACCCCGCCCGCGCGCACGAGCACGAAGTCGGGGAACGAGCCGGCCGGGAAGGTGACCTCGCCGCGGATCAGGTCGACATAGGTGAGGTCCTCGTCGGGGACGCGCAGACGCCACGCGGGCTCTCGGCCCTCGGCGCGGAACGCCGCCTTCTGCTCGTCAGTGAGATCGCGGTCGTAGTTGTCGTAGCCGAGCTGCTTGGCGCGTCCGTTCGCCTCGTTGCGCGCGTCGATCTCCTCGGCGGTCGAGTAGCTCTCGTACACCGCTCCAGCCGCGATCAGCTTGTCGAGCACCTCGCGGTAGATGCCGTGGCGCTCGGACTGCCGGTAGGGCGCGTGCGGACCGCCGACCTCGACACCCTCGTCCCAGTCGATCCTGAGCCAGCGCAACGCCTCGAGCAGCTGCAGGTAGCTCTCTTCGCTGTCGCGCGCCGCGTCGGTGTCTTCGATGCGGAAGACGAGCTTGCCCCCGTGGTGTCGCGCGTAGGCCCAGTTGAACAGCACGGTGCGGATGAGCCCCACGTGCGGAAGACCGGTGGGCGACGGGCAGAACCGCACCCGGACGTCGGCGCCGGTGGCAGTCGTGGTGCGGGGATCAGGCGAAGAAGGCATCGCGCATGAGTTTACTTGGCCGAAGCCGCAGCCTCCGGCGTCGCCCGGGTGCGGGATGCCTCGGCGCCGTGGTCGCCCGCCGGCCCGACGAGTCGCGCGAGCGCGGCCAGCGTGACCCTGACAGCGGGCACGCGATCGGCGCCGCGCGCGGTCACGGTGTGGATCGTGCGCTGCTCGCCCTCCGGCAGGGGGACGATCGCGATCCCTGGGAGCCGCGGAAACGACTCGACGGCCATGCGCGGGAGCGTCGCCACTCCGATGCCCTGCGCGACGAACCCCTGAACCGCGACGAAGTTGTCGGTCTCGAACGCGATCCGAGGGGAGAAGCCGGCGCGACCGCACAGCTCGAGCAGGTGTCCGCGGCAGCGTGGGCAGCCCGCGATCCAGTCCTCGTGCGCCAGTGCGGCGACATCCAGCGTGCCGGGGCCTGCCGACGGATGCGACGCCGGCAGCACCGCGAGCAGCTCATCAATGCCCACGGTGCGCACGGAGAGCCCCCGGGCGCTCGTGCCGTGCGGGTCGTCGCGATCGCCCGGGTAGCTGAACGTGAGGGCGATGTCGGTGCGGTCGTTCCGTACGGCGTCGACCGCCTCCGGCGGCTCGGCCTCGACGTACGTGAGGGCGATCCCCGGATGCCGCTGAGCGAGGTCTGCGAGGAGCTTCGGCACGATCGTCGGCGAGGCCGAGGGGAACGCCGTGAGCCGCACCCTCGCCGTGCGCAGGCCCCGAAGCTCCGCGAGCTCGCCGGCCGCGGCGTCCAGCGCTGTCGTCACTGCGGAGGCGTGGCGCGCCAGCACGCGCCCGGCGTCGGTGAGACGGACGCCGCGACCCACACGCTCGACGAGGGCGACGCCGAGCCGCTGCTCGAGGCGCTTGAGCTGCTGACTGACGGCGGGCTGACTGTAGCCGAGCGCGGCTGCGGCAGCCGTGATCGAGCCGGCGTCGGCGATCGCCTTGACGACGCGCAGCTCGCGTGCGCCGAAGCCGGGACCGTCATCGTCGTCCATCCCGGAATCATAAGCGTCGGTGATGATTTGCATCGGACACCTGCCGTAGACGGGAGGCGTCGACAGCGGGACCCTGGGGGCATGGTCGCGACGATCCCGTCCCCGCTCGGCGTGCGAGAGGCGCGTGCCGCCTTCACCGGCGGGCGCGGCTACCTCGCGGCGTGCACCGTCGGGCTGCCGACGATCGCCACGCAGCAGGCGATCCGTGCCGACGTCGACGCGTCGGCGACCGGGCACCCCGATATCGCCGGCTACAGCACGGCGGTCGAGCGGTCGCGGGCGCTGTTCGCCACCCTCGTCGCGGTCGGTGCCGAGCGTGTCGCCATCGGCTCCCAGGTGTCGGTCGCGACGGCGACGGTGGCCTCCGCACTCCCCGACGGAGCCGAGGTGCTCGTGCCCGACGGCGAGTTCTCATCCCTCGTGCTGCCGTTCGTGCACGCCGGACGCGGCATCCGGGTGCGCACCGCGCCGCTGCGCGATCTCGCCGCGCACATCACGCCGGCGACGAGCCTCGTGGCCTTCTCGATCGTGCAGTCCGCCACCGGCGAGGTGGCCGATGCCGCGGCGATCCGAGACGCGGCGAGCCGCAGCGACGCCCTCACGCTGTGCGATGCGACGCAGGCAATCGGTTGGCTGCCGGTCGAGGCATCTGCCTTCGACGCGGTGATCTGTCACGCATACAAGTGGCTCTGCGCGCCGCGAGGCGTGTCGTTCCTCGCACTCTCGGACCGGCTCATGGCGCGCATGTCGCCCATGTCGGCCGGCTGGTACGCGGGCGACGACCCGTGGTCCTCGTGCTACGGCGCCGTCATCGACCTCGCGCCCGACGCCCGCCGGTTCGACCTCTCCCCCGCGTGGCAGGCGTTCGTCGGCGCCGCCCCGGCGCTCGAGCTCTTCGCGTCGCTCGACCGCACCGGCGTCTACACACACACGACCGGCCTGGCCGCGGCGTTCCGCGCCGGCCGGCGGCTCTCCGAACCCGAGCGCGCGTCGGCGATCGTGACGTGGGACGACCCCGACGGCGCCGACCTCGCCCGCCTCGGCGCGGCCGGCATCACCGCGTCCGGCCGCGCCGGCCGCGCACGCGTCGCGTTCCACGTCTTCAACGACCCGGACGACGTCGACCTCGCCCTCGCCGCGCTCGGCCGCTGATCGCGCCCGCGGGCCGTCCCGCCGACGCGCACCGTCCTGCGTAGACTGCTGACGCGGGTCAGCCGGGTCCCGCGTCGACGGAGGCTTCATGTCCGCCCACTCCGACCGCACGGTGCTGCGCGGCGGCACCCTGATCGACGGCTCGGGTGGTCCGCGAAACGCGACCGATGTCGAGATCCTGGGCGCCCGCGTCGGCGTCGTGGGCGAGGTCGAAGCGCACGAGGGCGACCGCGTGATCGACTGCCGCGGCCGGTTCATCATGCCCGGATTCATCGACGCCCACTCCCACGCGGACGGCGCCGTGTTCCGTGAAGACGTACAGGTCGCGCTCCTGCGCCAAGGCGTCACCACGGTGGTCTGCGGCCAGGACGGAGTGTCGTACGCCCCCGGCGACGGCGTGTGGGCGACGCGCTACTTCGCCGCGATCAACGGTCCGCACCCCACCTACCGCGGCGACGGTGTGGCCGGCCTCCTGGCCACGTATGACGGCACGACGCCCGTCAACGTGGGCTACCTGGTCCCGGCAGGCTCGGTGCGTCACGAAGTCATGGGCATGGAGACCGGAGGAGCGGATGCCGCGCAGCTGGGCCGCATGCAGCAGCTGGTCGCCCAGGGGCTCGCCGACGGCGCCCTCGGGCTGTCGTCCGGACTCGACTACGTGCCCGGCATCTTCGCCGACGCCGAGGAGCTCGCCGCCCTGTGCGCGCCCGTCGCAGCCGCCGGCGCGCTGTACGTCACCCACATGCGCGGCGGCTACGAGACGAACACGGCGGCGGGACTTCGCGAGGTCGTGGCGATCTGCGCGCCCGGGCGGTCCCACGCGGGAGTGCGTGGCCACGTGTCGCACCTGCACGTCGACGCTGCGGATGCCGAGCGGCTGCTCGCCGAAGCCGCGGCTTCGGGGGCCGACCTCACGTTCGACATGTATCCGTACACGCGAGGCTGCACCCTCGTGTCGATGGCGGTGCTCCCGCCCGAGTACAGCGCGGTCGGCGTCGACGACGCCGTAGCGCGGCTCGTCGACCCCGCGGAGCGCGCGCGGCTGCGCGAGGAATGGTTCCCCACCGTCGCCGCGAAGCCGAGTCTCGGCAGGCGCTGGCCGTCGATGATCCGCATCGCCCACACTCCCGCGCAGGACTGGTCGTGGGCGCACGGGCTCACCCTCGCGCAGATCGCCGACGGCCGGGGCACCTCCGTCGAGGACGCGACGCTCGACCTCCTCGTCGCGGGGCGGCTCGAGGTGAGCGCCGTGATGGCCGTGCGCGACGAGCGCCCGGTCGAGAACCTGGCCCGCCTGTTCGCCCATTCCGGCCACACCGCCGGGTCCGACGGCATCTTCGTGGGCGCCGTCCCTCACCCGCGCGCATGGGGCGCGTTCGCGCGGCTGCTGGCGACGTACGCCGGTCGCTCGTTCACGTGGGAGCAGGCCGCCGTGCACCTGTCGGCGCGCACCGCTCAGCGATTCGGACTCGCCGGCCGCGGCATCCTGCGCACCGGCCACGCGGCCGACATCGCGATCGTGGATCCCGCGACGGTGACGGATGCCGCCACCTACGACAGCCCACGGACGCCCGCGCGCGGCATCGACGACGTCTTCGTGAACGGCGTGCACGTGCTGAGCGAGGGGCGGCTCACCGGCGCCCTTCCCGGCCGCGGGCTCCGCCGCGGCCACCTTCTCCCCTCTCCGACGAAAGGAACGTCATGACCAAGCAGTCCGTCCTCATCGAGAACGCACCCAAGCCGGCCGGACCATACAGCCACGGCGTCGCCGCGAACGGCCTACTCTTCACGGCCGGGTTCGGCCCGCAGGATCCGGCCACCGGCGAAGTGGTCCCCGGTGGCGTATACGAGCAGACCCGGCAGGTGCTCCGCAACGTCGGTAGCGTGCTGGCGGCCAAGGGCGCGTCGTTCGACGACGTGGTCAAGGTCACGGCGCATCTTCAGCACCTCAAGCGCGACTTCGCGGAGTACAACCGGGCCTACGCGGAGTTCTTCACCGAGCCCTATCCGGTGCGCACGACGGTCGGCTCGGACCTCTACGACATCCTCGTCGAGATCGACGTCGTCGCGGTGCTGCCGGAGTCGTGATGAGCGCGGACCGCGTGCTCGGCGCCGGCGACAAAGGGTTGCCCGCGGATGCCGTGGGCATGACGATCGCGGAGTTCCTGAGCCGACGGCCACGGCTGACCGACCTTTGGACGCCGCTGCTCGTGCTCGACGATGGCGCGCTCGACGACAACATCGCGTTCCTCGCGGGCTGGGTCGCCGAGCGTGGTCTGGAGCTCATGCCCCACGGCAAGACGTCGATGGCGCCGCAGCTGTGGCGGCGGCAGCTCGATGCGGGCGCGACGGGCATCACGGTCGCGACGCCGTCGCAGCTGCGCGTGGCGGCCGAGGCCGGTGTCCCGGCGATCATGCTCGCCAACCAGCTCGTGCAGCCGGGCGCGATCCGCTGGACGGCGGCGCTGGCGGCCGGGGGTCGGCGTGTGTGGAGCTGGGTGGACGACGCCGCGGCCATCGACGGCGTCGAACGTGCGCTGGGGACGTCGGTCGAGCACCCGCTCGAGGTGCTCGTCGACGTGGGAGGGGTCGGCGGACGCACCGGGGCGCGATCGCTCGACGCAGCGGTCGCGGTGGCCGAGCGCGCGGCGGCGTCGCCCGCGGTGCGGCTCGCCGGCGTCGCGGGCTACGAAGGGTCGGTCGCCCACGGGCGCGCGCCCGAGGCGCTGGACGCGGCGCGCGCCTACATCGACGAGCTGCTCGCGGTGCATGACGCGCTCGGGCCGCTCTACGACGGCGGCGACGTCGTGGTCACGGCGGGCGGTAGTGCCTATCCCGACGTCGTCGGCGCCGCGTTCGCCGCGGCTGCGGCCGGCGGCGACCGGGCGCGGTTCGTGCTGCGCTCCGGCGCCTACGCGGTGCACGACCACGGGTACTACCGGCGGAACTCGCCGTTCAACGGTGCAGGACTGCGGCCCGCTGCCCGAGGACTCGCGCGCGTCGTGTCGCGGCAGGAGCCCGGACTCGCCATCGTCGACGCCGGCAAGCGCGACTTCCCGTACGACGAGGGCCCGCCGGAGCCGCTCTTCGCGATCGATGCGGCTGGCGAGCAGATGCCGCTCCCCGGCGCCGCGATGACCAAGCTCAGCGATCAGCACGGCTTCCTGCGCGTGCCCGACGGCTCGGCGCTGGCCGTGGGCGATCTCGTCGTGTTCGGCCTGTCGCACCCCTGCACGATGTTCGACAAGTGGCGGCTCGTTCCCGTCGTGGATTCCCTCGACGACCCGGCGACCGCTGTCGTCACCGACCTCCTCGAGACGATGTTCTGACGCCGCCCGGGCGCGCGCGAGACCGGCGACCGGCGGCCGATCAGTCGTCCGCCGAGACCGCTCGCGCCGTCGACACCCGCCGGCCGAGCGGTGCCAGGAGCACCGATGCGCCGACGAGCACCATCACGACGAGCGCGAGCCCGCCGTAGCCGATCCAGCCGAGCACCGCGCCGGCCGCGACCGCCCCGGCGGCACCGACGATGCTCATCGTGAAGTCGCTGATGCCCTGCCGTCGCGTGCGGCGCTCTTCGGACGACGCCTCGGTGAGGAGCGTCGACCCGGCCACCGTGGAGGCGCTCCAGCCGAGCCCGAGCACGATGAGCGCGATCGTGACGGCGACCGTCGACTGCTCACCGAACGACGCCGTGAGCAGCGCCGCCGCGAGGAGCAGCTGGCCGATGAGGATCGTCGGAACGCGGCCGACGCGGTCGGAGAGGATGCCGAAGACCGGCGACAGCGCGTACATCCCGGCGATGTGGAGGCTGATCGTGAGCCCGATGATCGACAGCGTCGCCGCCTCGGACGCACCATGGGTCAGGTGCACGAGATGCACAGGCGTCATCGCCATCACGGACACCATCGTGCCGTGGGCGGCGGCCACGGCGAAGATCGCGTAGCGCGCGGCGATCGGGCTGTCGGCCCGCGCGATCGGGCGCGAGCCGGGGGCGGCAGCCGCGACCACGCGCTGCGCGAGCAGCAGCGGGTCGGGTCGCATCGCCACGAGGTAGAGGCCGATCGCGAGCACCTGGGCGACGACGGTGAAGAGGTACGGGCCGGTCAGGGGCGGCATCCCGAGCGCGTCGCCGATGATCTGGCCGGGGCCGGTCAGGTTCGGGCCGAGGACCGCGCCGACGGTGGTCGCCCACACCACGATCGACAGGTCGCGGCCGCGCGAGGCATCCGTCGCGAGATCCGCCGCCGCGAAGCGCGACTGGAGGTTCGCCGCCTGGCCCGCCCCGATGATGAGGAACGCCGCGAGCAGCAGCGGGAAGGAGCCGAGCGCCACCGCCGCGACCACGAGCACGACGCCGATGAGGGCGACGCCCATTCCGAGTGTCAGCGACAGCCGTCGCCCGCGGCGGCGCGCGACCATGGCGAGGGGCACCGCGGTCGCCGCCGTTCCGAGCGTCACCGTGGCCGCGGCCAGCCCCGAGAAGGCCTCATCGCCCGACAGCTCCGCCGCGAGGACCGCCCCCAGCGACAGCGTCGCGCCGAACGCGAGTCCGCCGAGCACCTGTCCGAGCGAGAGCACCGCGACGGTGCGCCGCTGGACGCGCGCGACCTCCTCGGGTGCGGTGGGGAGTGCGGTCTCAGGCATCACGAGCGGGATTGCGCAGGATGCCGAGGCCGGTGATCTCGACCTCGACGGTGTCTCCCGCGACGATCTGCCCGACACCCGCCGGAGTGCCGGTGAGGATCACGTCGCCGGGCAGGAGCGTGAAGGCCGCAGAGGCGTACGCGATCACGTCGGCGACCGAGAAGATCATGTCGCTGAGGGGCCCCTGCTGACGCACCTCGCCGTTCAGGCGGGTCGTGAGCACCGCGGCGCCGTTCGGGTCGAACTCGGTCTCGATCGCGGGGCCGAGCGGGCACGAGGTGTCGAAGCCCTTCGCCCGCGCCCACTGCCCGTCCGAGCGCTGCCAGTCGCGCGCGGTGAGGTCGTTGGCGATCGTGTAGCCGAACACGTAGTCGAGCGCGTTCTCGGCGGGCACGTTCTTCGCGATCCGGCCGATCACCGCGGCGAGCTCGCCCTCGAAGCTGACGAACTCCGAGCCACGCGGAAGCGCGACCGCGTCGCCGGGTCCGATCACCGAGGTGTTCGGCTTGAAGAAGAGCATCGGCTCGGCCGGAACGTCGTTGCCGAGCTCGGCGGCGTGCTCGCGGTAGTTGCGCCCCACGCACACCACCTTCGAGCGCGGGATCACGGGCGCGAGGAGCGCGACGTCGGCGAGCGGCACCCGCTCGCCCGTCGTGTCGTAGCCCGCGAACATGGGGTCGCCCGCGAGGACGACCAGCTCACCCTCGTCGACGATTCCGAACCTGATGGCGTCGTTGTGGCTGAAGCGCGCGATCCTCACCGGATCAGCCTAGCCACCGGCGCCGACGTGCGAGGCCCCGCGGACGGATCCGCGGGGCCTCGTCGCGAGACGGTGCTCAGGCGTCCAGACGCAGCAGCCACCCGTGCTTGTCTTCGCGGCGTCCGTACTGGATGTCGGTGAGCTCTTCGCGCAGCGACAGCGCCAGCTCGCCGGTCGGCTGCTCGTCGACGAAGTCCCTGCCCTTGAGCAGGCCGATCGGGGTGACGACGGCGGCGGTGCCGCACGCGAACACCTCGACGATGTCGCCGGATGCCACACCCCGGCGCCACTCGTCGAACGAGACGGCGCGTCCCTCGACCTTGTGTCCGCGGTCGGCGGCGAGCTGCAGGATCGAGTCCCGCGTGATGCCCTCGAGGATCGAGTCGGACTGGGGCGTGACGAGCGTGCCGTCCTTGTAGACGAACACGATGTTCATGCCGCCGAGCTCCTCGACGTTGCGGTCCTGGTCGAGGAACACGACCTGGTCGCACTCGTTCTCGTACGCCTCGGACTGCGGCAGCAGGCTCGCGGCGTAGTTGCCGCCGGTCTTCGCAGCACCCGTGCCGCCCTTGCCCGCGCGCGCGTAGTCCTCGCTGAGCCAGATCGAGACCGGCCGCACGCCGCCCTTGAAGTAGGCGCCAGCGGGCGATGCGATCACGTAGTAGCCGACCTTGTGCGCGGGACGCACGCCCAGGAACGCCTCCTTGGCGAACATGAAGGGGCGGAGGTACAGGCTCTGATCGTCGCCGGCGGGCACCCAGTCGCCGTCGACCGCGATGAGCTCGCGGAGCGATTGGATGAAGTACGACACCGGCAGCTCGGGCAGGGCGAGCCGGCGCGCGGAGCGCTGCAGGCGGCGGCCGTTCTGGTCGGGCCGGAACGTGTGGATCGACCCGTCCCCGTGGCGGTACGCCTTGATGCCCTCGAAGATCTCCTGCCCGTAGTGAAGCACGGCAGCGGCCGGGTCGAGCGAGAGCGGCCCGTACGGCTGCACGCGCGGACGGTGCCACCCGCCGCCGACCGACCAGCAGATGTCGACCATGTGGTCGGTGAAGCTCGTGCCGAAGCCGGGGTTCGCGAGTATCTCTTCGCGCTGCTCGACGGAGCGGGACTGCAGATTGCGGCGGACTGTGAACTCGAGCGGGGCGAGCCCGGTGTCGGGGTCGGAGTCGATGAGGGTCATGACGAGCCTGTACTTTCGTGCGGACGGGGTCCGCGGGTCGGTGGCGGCGCTTGCTCTGGGTCCAGGTTACGCCTGGAGCCGCGCGGCGATCGCGTCGCCGATCTGCGCCGTGCTGCGGGCGAAGGAGTCCCGTTCGGCGAGGTCCTCCTCGACGGCGGTGGTGACGCGCCGTGCCTCGTCGCGCAGCCCGAGGTGATCGAGCAGCAGCGCGACCGAGAGGATCGCGGCCGTGGGATCGGCCTTCTGCTGTCCTGCGATGTCGGGCGCCGACCCGTGAACGGGCTCGAACATCGAGGGGAACGCGCCGTCGGGGTTGATGTTGCCCGAGGCGGCGAGGCCGATGCCACCGGTGACGGCGCCGGCCAGGTCGGTCAGGATGTCTCCGAAGAGGTTGTCGGTGACGATCACGTCGAATCGGCCGGGGTTCGTGACCAGGAAGATGGTGGCCGCGTCGACGTGCAGATAGTCTACGGCGACGTCGGGGTGCTCGAGCGCCACCTCGTCGACCAGGCGCTTCCAGATCCCACCGGCGTGGACCAGCACGTTCGTCTTGTGGACCAGCGTCACGCGCTTGGAGCGACGCTCGGCGAGGTCGAACGCGTGGCGCACGACCCGCTCGACGCCGAACGCCGTGTTGACGGACGTCTCGTTGGCGATCTCGTGCGGCGTGCCCTTGCGAATCGATCCGCCGTTGCCGACGTACGGCCCCTCGGTGCCCTCCCGGACGACGACGAAGTCGATGTCGCCCGGGTTCGCGAGCGGGCTGCCCACCCCCGGGTACAGCTTCGACGGCCGCAGGTTGACGTAGTGGTCGAGCTCGAAGCGCAGCTTCAGCAGCAGGCCGCGCTCGATGTTGGCATCCTTCAGTCGCGGGTCGCCGGGCGCTCCCCCGACGGCTCCCAGGAGGATCGCGTCGTGCGCCTTGATGGCCTCGAGGTCGGCATCCGTGAGCGTCTCCCCGGTCTCGAGGAAGCGCGTGGCGCCGAGCGAGAATCGCGTCCGCTCGAAGCGGATGCCGCTGCCCGCGGTCGCGGCATCCAGCACCTTCTCCGCTTCGGCGATGACCTCGGGACCGATGCCGTCACCGGGGATGACGGCCAGCTTCACGACGCGCGACATGGTGCTCCTACGACTTCGGGCGGGACCTTCCCAGGGTAGTGGCCGCGATGACGCCCGCTGCGACGACGAGCACTGCGCCGATGAGGGCGGTGACGGTCACCCCGGCGTCGAACGCGGTGGCGGCTGCTTCGAACAGCGCCTCCCCCGCGCTGCCGCCGATGGCCTCGGCCTCGTGCACGGCGCCCGCCAGGGTCTCTGCCGCGGCGGCGGCCGCGGCATCCGGCACGCCCTCCGGCACCACGAGGTTCGCACGGTAGAGGGCTGTCAGGATGCCGCCGAGCACCGTCGTGCCGAGCACCGCGCCGAGCTCATAGGCGGTCTCGGACACGGCGCTCGCCGCGCCCGCCTTCGCGGGCGGCGCGCTCGAGAGCACCAGGTCGTTCGACACCGTCTCGGCGGCGCCGATGCCGATACCCAGGGAGATGAAAGCCGCGACGAGCGCCCCGATGCTGTCCGGGCCGGTGGCGAAGGCGACCGTGACATATCCGGCGACCGAGAACAGGAGCGCCGCCGGGACGACGACGCGAGCGGGCCACTTCTTCGAGATCGGCACGACGGCGAGACCCGACACGATCATCATCGCGAGGCCCGGGACCAGCGCGAGTCCGGCTTCCATCGGCGAAAGGCCGGCGATCAGCTGAAGGTGCTGGGCGACGAAGAAGAGGAAGCCGACGAGCGCGATGACGCTCAGCAGGTTCACCATTAGGGCGCCGCTGAACGTGCCCAGGCGGAAGAGCCGCATGTCGAGCATCGGCGTCTTCGCTCGCAGCTGTCGGCGCACGAACAGGACGCCGAATCCGAGTCCCGCGAGCATCGGCAGCCAGGCGGCGATCCCGAAGCCGTGCACGGCGAGCTCCTTGATGCCGTAGACGATCGGGATCATCGTCGCCATCGACAGCGCGATGCTGAGCGGGTCGATCCGACCCGGGTGCGGGTCCCGGCTCTCGGGAACGAGCAGCGGCGCGAACACGAGCAGTGGAAGGAGGACCGGGACCGAGAGCAGGAAGACCGAGCCCCACGAGAAGTGCTCGAGGAGCAATCCGCCGACGATGGGGCCGAGCGCGGCGCCGGCCGAGAACATCGCCGCCCACACCGCGATCGCGAGGCGACGCTGGTCCCGGTCGGTGAAGATGCTGCGCAGGAGCGAGAGCGTGGACGGCATGAGCATCGCGCCGAAGACGCCCATGGCCGCACGTGCGGCAATGAGCAATTCGGCACTCGGCGCGAATGCGGCGAGCACCGACACCGCGGCGAAGCCGGTGGCGCCGATGAGCAGCATCCGTCGTCGTCCGAACCGGTCGCCCAGCGTTCCCATCGTCACGAGGAGCCCCGCGAGGACGAGCGGATACGCATCGATGATCCACAGCTGCTGTGCGCTCGTGGGGCCGAGCTCGAGGGCGATCGACGGGAGCGCGAAGCTCAGCACCGTGTTGTCTACGGACACGAGCAGCACGGGCAGCATCAGCACCACGAGCGCGGCCCAGCCGCGCCAGCCGACCCTCCGGCCCTGGGCGTCGGCGAGTGAGAGTTCTTGAGTGAGCGTCATCATTTCTATACCGTCCAGCCGGTATAGTATCAGGATGCCGCGCCCCCTGTCGATACGATCGACGCCATGAGTCGCCCTCCCCTGGCCCGCGAGAAGGTGCTCGACGCCTTCGAGCGGATCCTCGTCGAGGAGGGCGAACGCGCCGCCACCATGGACGCCACCGCGAAGGCGGCCGGCGTCTCGAAAGGCGGACTGCTCTACCACTTCGGCACGAAGGAAGCGCTCGAGGCCGGCGCCGTCGAGCGGCTCATGGCCCTCGTCGACGCCGACCTCGCGGCGATGGCCGCCGCCCCGGAAGGCCCGATCGCCTACTTCCTGCGATCATCCGCGATGGAGAACGATCCTCTCGACCGCGCGATCCTGGCCGCTTCGCGCCTCGCTCAGGGCGGAAGCCCGGGCGCCGGCGAGGCGCTGCGAGGGATTCGCGATCGCTGGGCCCACGCGCTGCGGGACCATACCCGCGACGAAGCAGCGCTCGACCTCGTCATGCTCGTCAGCGACGGCCTCTACTTCAACAACGCGCTGTCCGGCGGCGCGATCCCGGGCCCGGTGCCGCGAGGCCCCGCGATGGACGCGCTCGTCGCGCTCGTCGAGCACGCCGCGCGCGCCTGACGCAACGGTGGGCGCGGTCCTGCCGCCGGCGTCGGCCGAGCGTCAGCCCGTCAGTCCTCGGTGACCTCGATGCGGCGGAACAGGTCCGCCCCGACGGCCTCGCGCATCTCTTCGAGCAGCTCCTCCGGCACCGGCGAGTCCACCGTGAGCACCGACAGGGCGCGCCCGCTCGCATCGGCCTGCGCCACCTGGAGCCCGGCGATGTTGATGCCCGCGGCGCCCAGCTTCTGGCCGTAGATCGCCACGATGCCCGGGCGATCGGCGTACCGCATCACGAGGTGGTGGCGTTCGATCGGCACCTCGATCTCGTAGCCGTTGATGCCGACGACCTTGGGAACCATGCGCGTGCCGGCGAGCGTGCCCGCCACGGTGAGGACGGATCCGTCCGCGAGCGTGCCGCGCAGGATCGTGATGTTCCGGTACAGCGGGCTCTCTGCTTCGACGATCAGTCGCGTCTCGATGCCGCGCTGCTCGGCGAACAGCGGCGCGTTCACGTACGAGACGTTCTCGCTCACGACGTTGGCGAGGATGCCCTTGAGCGCGGCGAGCCGGTACACGCTGACGTCGTACGCCGCGAGCTCGCCGCGCACCTCGATGTCGAGGCTCGTGAGCGCGCTGTGCGCGAGGCCGGTGAAGAACTGCCCGAGCTGCTCGACCAGAGCGATGCCGGGGCGCACGAACGGGTCGATGACGCCGCCGGCGACGTTCACGGCGTCGGGCACGAGGTCGCCTTCGAGCGCGAGCTTGACCGACTTCGCGACCGACACGCCCGCTTTCTCCTGCGCCTCGTCGGTCGACGCGCCGAGGTGCGGCGTCACGACCACGTTGGGCAGGCTCAGGAGCGGGAAGGCGGTGCCGTCCTCCTTCGGCGGCTCGCTTGTGAAGACGTCGAGGCCCGCGCCGGCGATCTCGCCCGTGGTGAGCGCGGTGTGCAGCGCCTCCTCGTCGATGAGGCCGCCGCGCGCGACGTTGACGACGTAGGCGGTCGGCTTCATGCGGCGGAACTGCTCGGCGCCGATCATGCCCGTCGTCTCCGGGGTCTTCGGCATGTGGATGGTGACGAAGTCGCTCTGCTCGAGCAGCTCGTCGAGCTCCAGCAGCGTCACGCCGAGCTGCTGCGCGCGGGTCGGCGTGACGTAGGGGTCGTAGGCGACGACCGACACGCCGAAAGCCTGGAGGCGCGCGGAGATGAGGGCGCCGATGCGGCCGAGGCCGATGATGCCGACCGTCTTCTCGAAGAGCTCGGTGCCGGTGTATGCGCTGCGCTTCCACTGGCCGGCCGCGAGCGAGGCGTGCGCGGCGGGGATGCGGCGGGCGAGGCTCAGGATGTGGCCGACGGTCAGCTCGGCCGCCGAGATGATGTTCGACGTCGGCGCGTTGACCACCATCACGCCCGCGGTGGTCGCCGTCTTGATGTCGACGTTGTCGAGGCCGACGCCCGCACGCGCGACGACCTTGAGCACGGGCGCTGCGGCGATCGCCTCGGCGTCGATCTTCGTCGCCGAACGGATCAGCACCGCGTTCGCGTCGGCCAGCGCCGACAGCAGCGCGGGCCGGTCGGTGCCGTCGACGAAGCGGACGTCGAAGTCGGGACCCAGTGCGTCGATCGTGGCGGGAGAGAGCTCTTCGGCGATGAGGACGACAGGCTTCGTCACGGATGATTCCTTCGGGGGCGGTGCGCGACGGCGCAGAGCAGAGCGGATGCCGCGCCGCACGCCAGCGGGGGCGGGCCGTTGCCCAGCCTATCGCGGCGAGGCGCGGCGACCCGACCGTGTGACGAACGTCACGACACCAGCGACGTGGTGTTGAGCGTGGTGTACGCGACGACGTTGAGCCAGAACACCGCGACGAGCGCGAGGCCCGTGACCATCACGAGCAGCAGCTCGTGGGCCGCTCGGCGATAGGCCAGCGCGAACGCCGCTCCCCACACCAGCAGCGGGAACAGGGCGGCGAAGAGCCACACCGCCCAGCCGAGCACGGTGAGCGACATGCCGGCCTCGCCGTAGAACCCGATCGTCTCGATCAGATTGCCGATCGCGTTCCACACCGCGTACGCGTAGAAGAGGCCCACGAGGCCGGAGATGGTCGCGACGAGCCACGTCGGCGTCTTCGCCTTCGCAGGAACGGATGCCGCGGCATCCGGCGTCGTGTCGCTCATTGTCCCACCGCCCCGATCATGACGAACGGCCATGGCACCAGCAGCACCACGCCCGCTGCGAGCCACGCGAACCGCACCCACGTGCGCGCGCCGCGCGTGAGGAGGAACACCGTCGCGAACCACAGCACCGGCGCGAGCACGGCCAGCCACAGGCTGCCCTGGTACATCGCGTCGGTCACGAGGAACGGCCGCCAGCCCTGCAGCCGGAGGCCTCCGATCAGCCAGCCGATCGCGAACAGCGCGTACACGCCGCCCAGCACGCCGAGCACGATGAGCTCGACGTTGCCCATCGGCGTCTTCTCCGCCACCGGATCGCCGTCGGCCACCGTGACCGCGTCCGACGCGTCCGTTCCGGCTGTACCGGCACCGTCAGCGGAGGCGACCTGCTCGCTGCCTCTGCCCACCGCGGTGAAGCCTTCCGGAAGCACCGCGGTCGGCTCGGCGCCGACGTCCGGCCGAGGGGCCGCTTCGGAGGACCCGACGTCGAGCGTGGGGTCGTCGTCGCCGTCCCACGTGAGGGCGTCGTCGTCGCGTCCGGTCGTCACGACCCCAGCGTAGTGGCGTGCGTCCGTCGCCGCTCAAGCCCTGCGGTGGCCCGGCTCAGTCGAAGAGCCGTGTCGTCAGCGCGTGCCAGGTGTCGGGTCCGGCGATCCCGTCGGCGGGCGGTGCGAACATCGACTGGAACTCGCGCACCGCGGCGTCCGTGAGAGGCCCGAAGTCGCCGTCCACCACGAGACCGGCCAGCAGCGTCTGCAGCGCGCGCACGGCCTCTCCCGCGTCTCCCAGCCGGAGCGTGACGATCAGGCTCGGCCAGTCGAGCTGTCCGAGCGTCGTCGAGATCTCGTGCGCGCGGAGCGTCTGCTGGAACGCCTGCACGGCCGCGCCGCTCTGCGGCCCGAACACGCCGTCGGCCGCGACGGACGCACCGCGGTGCCGCAGCAGGTGCTGAGCCGCGAGCACTCGCCAGTTCGTCGCCTGCGACGAACCCTGCTTGACCAGAGCCCATGGCCTGGGGCCGGGTAGCGCTGTGCTGAGGAACGACCACGTCTCGCGACCGGCGACGCCGTCGAGCGTGAGCCCCCACGACTCCTGGAAGAACTCCACCCGCTCCTTCGTCAGCGGACCGAAGTCCCCGTCTACGACCAGAGGCGCGTCGCCGGGTGAGCGGAGCAGACCGAACTGCTGGACCGCGCGGACCGCGTCGCCCGTCGTGCCCGGTCCGCTCGGCACCACGAGGCGCGGCCACGTGATCGGTCCCACGACACCGTCCGCGCCAACGCCCTCCGAGCTCTGGAACGCCGCGACGGCCGCGGCGGTGGCCGGTCCGAAGCTTCCGTCGGGGACGACGGCATGCCCGTGCGCGCGCAGGAGGTACTGGATCCCGGCGACCACCGGGCCCTCCGATCCGGCCCCGACGGTGCTCCACGGTTCGACGTTCATGTGCGTTCCTCTCGTTGACTCCCCGAAGCGCCAGAGCGCCTCATGCCCCGCGTGATACCGAGGGGCCGCTCGTCTCAGGTGAACCGCGGGCGCTGTGCCGGTGCGAAGAGCCCGCGCAGCCACACGCCGATGGCGGAGGCCACGTCGACCGTCGGCCGGCCAGGCGCCACCACGATTCCGCGGTCGGCGAGGCTGCGACGGATCGCGTGCTCGCGGTACAGTGCCGCCGACCGCTCGCGGCTGATGCGGTCGGCCAGGATCAGGATGCTGCCGTCCATGGCCATTCCTCTCTCGGGTGATCGCCGGATGGGCGATGGATGCATTGAGGGAGCGAGCACAGCGCCCCCTGATACCCCGAGTGGTGGGTGCGGCGGAGCGGTCTCAGCGCACCGCAGCGGCAACGGCCTCGCGGACGACGAGCGCGTCGGTCACGTCGTGACCCTCGGCGCCGCCCCCGGGCCCGGACGGCGCGTCGAGCCCGGCGCGTGCGCGCGCCGACAGGTGCACGGCGTGGACACCGGCGTCGAACAGCGCGGGGATGTCGGCGACGCGCACGCCGCCACCGGCCATCACCTCGACGCCGCCTGAGCGCGCCGCGAACGCGGCGAGCCGCTCGACCCCGTCGATCGAGCGCGGGGCCCCGCCCGACGTCAGAACGCGGTCCACGCCGAGCGGCGCGAGCGCGTCGAAGACGGCGGACGGGTCGGCCGAGGCGTCGATCGCACGGTGGAAGACGAGGGTCGCCGCGCCCGCGGCATCCCGCCAACGTCGCACGGCCTCGCGGTCCAGCCCACCCGTCGCGTCCAGCGCGCCGACGACCACACCTCCCGCGCCGCGCACGACGCACGCGCGGATGTCGGCGGCCACCAGCGCGACTTCTTCCGCCGTGTAGACGAAGCCGCCCGCCCGAGGACGGACGAGGACGTTCACTGCGGCGGGATCCACCGCGTCGAGCACGGCCTCGAGCACCGCGAGCGAGGGGGTCAGTCCGCCCACGTCGAGCGCCTGGCAGAGCTCGAGCCGGGCTGCGCCCGCTGCCATCGCGTCCCGGGCGCCTGCGGGGTCCTGGACAGCGATCTCGACGGGACGCACAGACATGCGAGGAAGCCTATCCGCCGCGACGGTGCGCCTTGACGCTCCCCCGCCTCGGTGGTCGGATGAGCACGTGGAGGTCACGGTCGACGCCGACTACCTCGTGCTGGGGGCAGGGGCCATGGGCATGGCGTTCACCGACGCGCTCACGGACCACGCAGACGTCTCGGTCGCCGTCGTCGACCGGCGGTTCGGAGCAGGCGGGCACTGGCTCGACGACTACCCGTTCGTCCGCCTCCACCAGGCATCCGCGTTCTACGGGGTCGCGTCCACGCGGCTCGGCGGCGAGCGGCTCCAGCCGGACGGGCCGGAGCGCGGTCTGCATGAACGAGCGTCGGCCGCCGAAGTGTGCGAGTACTACGCGCGTGCCGCCGAGCGCCTCGTCCGGAGCGGAAAGGTGACGTTCCACCCGAACTGCGAGTATCTGGGCGAGGGGCGATTCACGTCACGCCTGACAGGGCAGCACTTCGTCGCGCCCCGCGCGCGCCTCGTCGACGCCCGATACCTGTCCCCCGACATCCCGGCGCTCACTCCGCCGCCGTTCGAGACCGGCGACGCCGCCGTGATCGCCGTGAACGGACTCGTGCGCCTCGCCTCCGCACCGACGAGGTTCGTGCTCGTCGGCGCCGGCAAGACGGCGATGGACGCGTGCGTCTGGCTGCTGCGGCAGGGCGTCGCCCCCGACGCGATCACGTGGGTGCGGCCACGCGACGCCTGGGTGCTCAACCGCGCCCGAGTGCAGCCCGATCCGGCGATCTTCCTGGGCATGGCCGCCGACACGATGGCCGCGGCCTCCGAGGCATCGTCGCCAGACGATCTGTTCCTGCGCATGGAGTCCGCCGGCGTCATGCTGCGCGTCGATCCCTCGGTCGCGCCGACGATGGCGAAGACGCCGACGCTCGCCGCGTGGGAGCTCGAGCTGCTCCGGTCGGTGGAGGATGTGGTGCGGCGCGGACACCTGCGCCGAGTCGCTCGGGGCGTGCTGGGTTTCGCGGACGGCGACGTCCGGGTCCCCGCCGACAGCGTGATCGTCCACTGCGCCGCATCGGGACTGAAGTACCCGGGGCTGGTGCCGATCTGGCGCCCGGGTGTCATCACGCCGCAGCCGGTGCGGGTCGGCTTCCCCTGCTTCGGCGCGGCGCTCACCGGGTACGTCGAGGCCACGCGTGACTCCGACGAGGAGAAGAACCGGGTGTGCCGGCCCTCCCCCTACGCGAACACTCCGGCGGACTGGGCGGCGATGCAGGTCATCGGCGGCGACGCGTCCCTCGCGATGTCGAAGGAGGACGACATCCGTGAGTGGTCGAACAGCACCACGCTCAATCCCTCGCGCATTCCGGCCGAGCGGGCCGACGACCCCGCCGTGACCGCCGCCGTGCGGCGGCTGCGCGAGCACATCGGCGCGGGGCGGCGAAGGCTCGCCGAGCTGGCCGCGACCCCGGCCCTCACCGCTCCCGCGTGAGCGCCTGGGCGCGGCGCACCACCCGTTCCGATGACGGAAGCCCGGCCCCTCGTGGGGACCGGGCTTCACACGCCTCGCGCGGTTGCGCGCGGGTTCACTGCGGGAGCGTCAGCGCGCGGCCGAGCCCTCGACGTAGTCCTCGTCCTGTTGCTTCCACGCGAAGAGCGCGCGCAGATCCTTGCCGACGGCCTCGATCGGGTGCTGGGCGGCCTTCTCGCGCAGCTCGAGGAACTCCTTCGCTCCGTTGTCCTGGTCGTCGATGAAGCGCTTAGCGAACGCGCCGGACTGGATGTCGGCGAGCACGGCCTGCATGTTCTCCTTGACGTGCGGGTCGATGACGCGCGGACCGGACACGTAATCGCCGTACTCCGCCGTGTCGGAGACCGACCAGCGCTGCTTGGCGATGCCGCCCTCCCACATCAGGTCGACGATGAGCTTCAACTCGTGCAGCACCTCGAAGTACGCGATCTGCGGCTGGTAGCCCGCCTCGGTCAGGGTCTCGAAGCCGTACTGGACCAGCTGGGACACACCGCCGCACAGCACGGCCTGCTCTCCGAACAGGTCGGTCTCGGTCTCTTCGGTGAAGGTCGTCTTGATGACGCCGGCGCGCGTGCCGCCGATGGCCTTCGCGTACGAGAGCGCGGTCTGCCACGCCGTGCCCGAGGCATCCTGCTCCACCGCGATGATGTCGGGGATGCCGCGACCGGCGACGTACTCGCGACGCACGGTGTGACCGGGAGCCTTGGGGGCGACGAGGATAACGTCGACGCCCTCGGGCGCCTGGATGTAGCCGAAGCGGATGTTGAAGCCGTGCGCGAACGCGAGCGTCTTGCCGGGGGTCAGTTTGTCCTTGATGCTCTCGCTGAAGATCGACCGCTGGTGCTGGTCGGGCGCGAGGATCATGATGAGGTCGGCCCACTCGGCGGCGTCCGCGACCGACTTGACCTCGAAGCCCTCGTCCTGCGCCTTCTCGGTCGACTTCGAGCCGTCCTTGAGCGCGATGACGACCTCGACGCCCGAGTCCCGCAGGTTCTGCGCGTGCGCGTGACCCTGCGAGCCGTAGCCGACGATCGCGACCTTCTTGTTCTGGATGATGCTCAGGTCGGCATCGGCGTCGTAGAAGATCTCAGCCATCTTCGTGTTTCTCCTTGATGTTGTGGTTCGGAAAGACGGATGCCGCGACTCAGCCGCGCAGCACGCGTTCGGTGATGCTCTTGCCGCCGCGGCCGATCGCGAGCAGGCCCGACTGGGCGAGCTCCTTGATGCCGAACGGCTCCAGGGCGCGGAGGAAGGCCTCGACCTTGCCCTTGTCGCCGGTGACCTCGACCACGAGCGCGTCGGGGGCGTAGTCGACGATCTGCGCACGGAAGAGGTTCACGACCTCCAGCACGTTCGAGCGCGTCTGGTTGTCGGCGCGCACCTTGATGAGCATGTGCTCGCGCTGCACGGATGCCACGGGGTCGAGCTCGACGATCTTGATGACGTTGACCAGCTTGTTGAGCTGCTTGGTCACCTGCTCGAGCGGCAGCTCCTCGACGTCCACCACGACGGTGATGCGCGAGAGTCCGCGCACCTCGGTGACGCCCACCGCGAGCGACTCGATGTTGAAGCCGCGCCGGGCGAAGAGCCCTGCGACGCGCGTGAGCAGACCGGGCTTGTCCTCGACGAGGAGACTCAGCACGTGGGTCGACATGGCTCAGTCCTCCTGCTCGAACGCCGGCGCGTGGTCGCGCGCGTACTGGACATAGCTGTTGCTGACGCCTTGCGGGACCATCGGCCAGACCATCGCGTCGGCGCTCACGACGAAGTCGATGACGACCGGACGGTCGTTCGTCTCGAGCGCGGTCTTGATCGCGGCATCCACGTCCTCCTCCTTCTCGACGCGGATCGCAAGGCAGCCGTAGGCCTCGGCGAGCTTCACGAAGTCGGGGATGCGGACGGTGTCGTGCCCGGTGTTGAGGTCGGTGTTCGAATAGCGGCCGTCGTAGAACAGCGTCTGCCACTGGCGCACCATGCCCAGCGACGAGTTGTTGATGATCGCGACCTTGATCGGGATGTTGTTGATCGTGCAGGTGGCGAGCTCCTGATTGGTCATCTGGAAGCAGCCGTCGCCGTCGATCGCCCACACGTGCCGGTCCGGCTCCGCCACCTTCGCGCCCATCGCGGCAGGCACCGCGTAGCCCATCGTGCCCGCGCCGCCCGAGTTCAGCCACGCGTTCGGTCGCTCGTACTTGATGAACTGGGCCGCCCACATCTGATGCTGGCCGACGCCGGCGGCGAAGATGCCTTCGGGTCCGGTCAGCTCGCCGATGCGCTGGATGACGTACTGGGGTGACATCAGCCCGTCCGAGGGCTGCGTGTAGCCGAGCGGGAACTCGTCGCGCAGCCCCTCCAGGAACGACCACCATTCGGTGATGTCGGGCTTGCTCGCGGCGCTGACCGCGCGGAAGGCGACGTCGAGGTCGACCAGCACGTCCTTGAGGTCGCCCACGATCGGGACGTCGGCGGTTCGGATCTTCGAGATCTCGGCAGGGTCGATGTCGACGTGCACGACCTTGGCGTGCGGTGCGAACAGCGCCGCCTTGCCGGTGACCCGGTCGTCGAAGCGAGCGCCGAGCGAGATCAGCAGGTCGGCCTCCTGCAGCGCCAGCACGGCAGGAACCGTGCCGTGCATGCCGGGCATGCCGAGGTGCTGCGGGTGCGAATCCGGGAACACGCCGCGCGCCATGAGCGTCGTCACGACCGGCGCGCCCGTCGTCTCGGCCAGCGCGCGCAGCTCGTCGGACGCCTTGGCGCGCACGACGCCGCCGCCCACGTACAGGACCGGCTTCTTCGCCTCGGCGATCAGCTGAGCGGCCGCCTGGATCTGCTTGCCGTGCGCCTTCGTGACGGGACGGTACCCGGGCAGGTCGATCTTCGGCGGCCACACGAACGGCGCCTCGGCCTGCTGGGCGTCCTTCGTGATGTCGACGAGCACGGGGCCGGGGCGGCCGGTCGACGCGATCTCGAACGCCGCGGCGATCGCCGCGGGGATCTCGGACGGATCCTTCACGAGGAAGGAGTGCTTGGTGATCGGCATCGTGATGCCGACGATGTCGGCCTCCTGGAAGGCGTCCGTCCCCATCAGCGTGGAGAAGACCTGGCCCGTGATGCACACGATGGGCACCGAGTCCATATAGGCGTCGGCGATCGCCGTCACGAGGTTGGTCGCGCCGGGACCGGACGTGGCGATCGCGACGCCCACCTTGTTGGATGCCGCGGCGTAGCCTTCGGCGGCGTGGCCGGCGCCCTGCTCGTGGCGGACGAGGATGTGGCGCAGATCGCTGGCATCCATGAGCGGGTCGTACACCGGGAGGATGGCTCCGCCCGGCAGCCCGAAGACGTCGGTGACGCCGAGCAGCTCGAGCGAGCGGACGACGGCCTCCGCGCCCGTGAGCACGGGCGCAGCGGCGGTGCGAGCGGGTGGCCGTGGAACGGCGGCAGCGGTTTCGGCGGACATTTGTGATCCTCGAGAATCGGTCGAAGGGATGTCGGTAAGCCGAGTTCAGCCGGTCGTCGCGCCCTCTGCAGCGGAGCGCACGAGTCGGGAGTACTTGGCAAGGACGCCACGGGTATAGCGCGGAGGAAGGGGCTCCCAGCCAGAGCGGCGAGAGCTCAGCTCTGCCTCGTCGACGAGTAGGTCGAGAGAGCGAGCCGCGATATCGACCCGTATCAGATCACCATCGCGCACGAAGGCGATAGGACCTGCGTCCACCGCTTCGGGTGCTATGTGGCCGATGCACAGGCCGGTTGTGCCGCCTGAGAATCGTCCGTCCGTCAAGAGTAGTACATCTTTTCCGAGCCCCGCGCCCTTGATGGCGGCGGTGATCGCGAGCATCTCGCGCATGCCCGGGCCGCCCTTTGGGCCCTCGTAGCGGATCACGATGACGTCGCCCGGGTCGATCGCGCCCGCCTCGAGCGCGTCCATCGCGGCCCGCTCCCGCTCGAACACGCGGGCGGGGCCCTCGAACACGGCGGCGTCGAAGCCGGCGGTCTTGACCACCGCGCCCTCCGGCGCGAGCGAGCCGTGCAGGATCGTGATGCCGCCGGTGGCGTGGATCGGGTCGTCGAAGCGGTGGATGACGTCGCCGTCGACCGGGTCGGGGTCGAGGTCGGCGAGGTTCTCGGCCAGCGTCTTGCCGGTCACCGTCAATGCGTCGCCGTGCAGCAGCCCCTCGTCGAGCATCGCCTTCATGATGACCGGGATGCCGCCGTGCCGGTCGACGTCGTTCATGACGTACTTCCCGAACGGCTTCATGTCGGCCACGTGCGGCACCTTGTCGCCGATGCGGTTGAAGTCGTGAAGGCTCAGCTCGATGTCGGCCTCGCGGGCGATCGCGAGCAGGTGCAGAACGACATTGGTCGAGCCGCCGAGCGCCATCGCGAGCGCGATGGCGTTCTCGAACGCCTCCTTGGTGAGGATGTCGCGCGTCGTGATCCCCAGGCGCAGGAGGTTGACCACGGCCTCGCCGGAGCGGTGCGCGAAGTAGTCGCGGCGCCGGTCGGCCGAAGGCGGCGCCGCCGAACCGGGGAGGCTCAGGCCGAGCGCCTCGGCAACCGAGGCCATGGTGTTCGCCGTGTACATGCCGCCGCAGGCGCCCTCGCCGGGGGCGATCGCACACTCGATGCGCTTGAGGTCGGCCTCGCTCATCTTGCCGGCCAGGCATGCGCCCACCGCTTCGAACGAGTCGATGATCGTGACGTCCTTCTCGGTGCCGTCGCTGAGCTTGACCCAGCCCGGGGCGATCGAGCCGGCGTAGAGGAACACGCTCGACAGGTCGAGCCGGGCGGATGCCATGAGCATGCCGGGGATCGACTTGTCGCAGCCCGCGAGGAGGACGGTGCCGTCGAGGCGCTCCGCCATGACGACCGTCTCGACGGAGTCGGCGATGACCTCGCGCGAGACGAGCGAGAAGTGCATGCCCTCGTGGCCCATCGAGATGCCGTCCGAGACGGAGATCGTGCCGAACTGCAGCGGGTAGCCGCCACCGGCGTGCACGCCCTCCTTGGCCCCCTGCGCGAGCCGGTCCAGGCTCAGGTTGCACGGGGTGATCTCGTTCCAGCTGGACGCGATGCCGATCTGGGGCTTGTCCCAGTCCTCGTCGCCCATGCCGACCGCGCGAAGCATGCCGCGTGACGTGGTCGCTTCGATGCCGTCCGTGACGACCCGGCTGCGAGGCTTGATGTCTATGGAGTTCTCGGGCTGGGGCATGGCACCGAGTCTATTCCCGACCGATGACCCGCTCGGCCCGCGTGACGGTCATCTCCGCGCGCGGGTGCGCTCCGCAGCGAGCAGCGTCAGCACGGCGGCCAGTGCCGCGATGTCGGGCACGCGCACCGTCGCCGCGGTCGCCCCGTCGCCCACCCTCACGCCCAGGTCGGCGTCGCCGAGGCTGCGCATGGCGTCCTCGTCGGTGACGTCGTCGCCGGCGAACAGCACCGCGGTTGCGCCGACGCGATCGCGCAGTTCCGCGATCGCGGAGTCCTTGCCCTCGTGGCGGAACGCGAACTCGACGATGTTGTGGCCGGTGCGACGGCGCCAGTGCGGCGCCTCGGCCTCGATGACTGCGTCGACGAGGCGATGAGCCTCGGCCGTCGCGGTCTCGTCCGCGAGGCGCGTGTGCACCGCGAACCCGAACGTCTTGGGCTCGATCCACACGCCGCGCAGGTGTGCGACGGCTCGCTCGGCGCGAGCGCGCAGTGTGTCGCGCAGCTCCGCCGCCTCGGCATCCTCCCCGTGGCTCGTGACCCCTTCTGCGGGGATCCAGTACTCGGCGCCGTGCGATCCCGCCAGCAGCACGCGCGAGGCGTCGTCGTGTTCCGCGATGATCCGGAGGTCGACGAGACTGCGGCCCGAGACGAAGGCCACGACGGTGTCGGGTGCGTCGAGCACGGCCGCCACCGCGTCGCGCGTGGCAGGCGGCATCCGCACGCTCATCGGGTCGTCGGCGAGGGCCGCGAGGGTCCCGTCGAAGTCCAGTGCGACGAGCAGCAGATCGGATGCCGCGATGCGGGCGACGGCCGAGCGCACGTCGTCCGGGAGCTCCGGGCTCACGCCCGGACCGCCCGGGTGCGCCGCGCCCGGCGCGCGTCCTCGAGCGCGTCGAGGAACGACTGCGACCAGCGCGCGACGTCGCTCTCGATGACCTTCTTGCGCAGTGCGCGCATCCGCCTGCCCTGCTCGGCCGCGGGCATCTCGATAGCGCGCATGATGGCGTCCTTCATGCCGTCGATGTCGTGCGGGTTGATGCGGACGGCGCTCGGCAGCTCATCCGCGGCCCCGGCGAACTCGCTGAGCACGAGCACGCCGCGGTTGTCGATGCGCGACGCGACGTACTCCTTCGCGACGAGGTTCATCCCGTCGCGCAGCGCCGTGACCAGCATGACGTCGGCCGCGAGGAACAACGCCACCATCTCCTCGCGCGGGTACGCCTGGTGGAGATAGCGGATCGCGGTGTGGTCCATCGTGTCGAAGTCGCCGTTGATCCGCCCGACCGTCAGCTCGATCTCGTCCCGCAGCTGCATATAGGCGCCGACGCGTTCGCGACTGGGACTCGCGACCTGCACGAGCGTGACGTCCTCGACCGAGACCTTGCCGTCCTGGAGCAGCTCCCCGAAGGCCTTCATGCGATGTCGGATGCCCTTGGTGTAGTCGAGCCGGTCGACGCCGAGAAGGATCTTCCGAGGGTTGCCGAGGCTCTCGCGGATCTCCCTGGCACGCGCCTGCACGTCTTCGCGCCGGGCGAGCTCGATGTACGACGAGGCGTCGATCGAGATGGGGAACGCCCTCGCGAGCGCACGGCGATTCGAGCCGTCGGGATTCGGGACCGTGATGCCGGACGCCTTGGTCTCGTAGCGCAGCTGGCGCCGGACGGCCCTCGCGAAGTTGCCGGCATCCGCCACCCGCTGGAACCCGATGACGTCCGCGCCGAGAAGTCCCTCGAGCACCTGGTGTCGCCAGGGCAGCTGGGAGTACAGCCCGTATGCGGGGAACGGAATGTGATGGAAGTATCCGATCGTGAGATCGGGCCGGGCGTCGCGAAGCATCTGCGGCACGAGCTGCAGCTGGTAGTCCTGCACCCACACCGTCCCGCCCTCGGCGGCGACGGCCGCGGTCGCCTCGGCGAAGCGGCGGTTCACCCGGACGTAGGAGTCCCACCACACGCGGCGGTACCTCGGCTCGGCGATGACGTCGTGGTAGAGCGGCCAGAAGGTGTCGTTCGACATGCCCTCGTAGTACTTCTCGACCTCCTCGGCGCTCAGCGCCACCGGAACGAGGAAGGTCCCCTCGAACTCGAACGGGTCGACGTCGATGTCGGGCTGCCCGGGCCATCCGACCCAGGCCCCGTCGGCGCGTCGCATGACGGGCTCGAGCGCCGTCACCAGACCGCCCGGCGACCGGCGCCAGCCGGGCTCCCCATCGCCGTCGACGATGCGGTCGACGGGAAGGCGATTGGCGACGACGACGAGTTCGGCCAGGTGTTCGGGCTCTGTCACGCGGGCTCCTGACGGTTGCGGGGACTCGGCACGCTCAGGCTAACAGCGCCCCGACAGGGCCCCACGCCCCTTGACGTGCGGTGGGCGCCATGTCAAGGGCAGCGACGCCCGCGCCCGCCGCGCTAACGTGGCCCCATGCGCAAGTACCTCTTCGGCACCGGCATCATCACGGCGTTCACCGGAGGCATGACGCTGCTGCGAGCCCTGCGCGAGAACGAGCCGTTCACGTGGCGGACGGCGCTCGCGTGGCTCAGCTGGGGCATCTCGCTGGCGCTTGCGGTCGGCGCGATCGTCGATGTCCGCCGCGCATCGCGCGGCCGGCTCATCGCGAACGACTCCCCCGTGCACGGCCGCGAGAAGAAGCTGCTGAAGCGCCGGCTGGAGCGCTGAGCGCCCCAGCCGGAGGGCAGCGTCAGCGCGTGAGGATCAGCGCGTCGCCCTGACCGCCGCCGCCGCACAGCGCCACCGCGGCGGTGCCGGTGCCGCGTCGTACCAGCTCGTGGACCGCGTGGACCACGAGCCGGTTCCCGGACGCCCCGATCGGGTGCCCGATCGCGATGCCGCCGCCGTGCGGGTTGACCACGTCGTCCGACAGGCCGAGCTCGGCCTGGGACCGCGCCACGACGGCGCCGAACGCCTCGTTGATCTCGACGAGGTCGAGATCCGACACGGCGACGCCCTGCTTCTCGCACGCCTTCTCGATCGCGCGCGCCGGTTGCGAGTGCAGCGAGTTGTCGGGCCCGGCGACCTGCCCGGACGCGCCGACGACCGCGAGCACGGACCACCCGTTCGCGTCGGCATGGGAGCGGCTGGTGAGCACGACGGCCGACGCGCCGTCCGAGATCTGCGACGAGTTGCCCGCCGTGATCGACCCGCCCTCCGCGAAGGCGGGACGCAGCTTCGCGAGCGTCTCGACGGTGGTGTCGGGCCGCACGCCCTCGTCCTTCGTCACGACGATCGGGTCTCCCTTGCGCTGCGGGATCTCGATCGGCACGATCTCTGCCTCGAACAGCCCCGCGGCGTGCGCGGCCGCGGCGCGCTGATGGGACCGGGCGGCCACGGCATCCTGCGCCTCACGGGTGATCTCGAGCCGGCCGTTGTGCCGCTCCGTCGAGGCGCCCATGCTCTCGCGGTCGTACGCGTCGGTGAGACCGTCGTACGCCATGTGGTCGAGCACCTCGATCGAGCCGTAGGCCCAGCCGTCGCGCGAGCCCATCAGCAGGTGAGGGGCGCGCGTCATCGACTCCATGCCGGCGGCGACCACGACCTGCGCGTCGCCGACCGCGATCATTCGCGCCGCGTCGATCACCGCGGTCAGCCCCGACAGGCACACCTTGTTGATCGAGCCCGAGTGCACGTCCCACCCGATCCCGGCGCCCACGGCCGCCTGCCGCGCGGCGTTCTGCCCCGCCCCGGCGGCGAGCACCTGCCCGACCAGTACCGCGTCGACGGCATCCGCAGGGATTCGGCCCTTCTCGAGTGCGCCGCGGATCGCGGCGCTCCCCAGCTGCACGGCGGTCAGAGCAGCGAGCTGGCCCTTCATACGCCCCTGCGGAGTGCGCGCAGCGGCGACGATGACGACGTCGTCGTGGTTCATGCTTCGATTCTCTCTTCGATCGCGATGGTGAGGGGCGGTTCCGTGGCATCGATCACCTCGTCCACCGTGACGCCCGGGGCGAGTTCCACCAGCACGAGCCCGTGCTCGGTGACGTCGATCACCGCGAGGTCGGTGATGATGCGGTCGACGACGCCCCTGCCGGTGAGCGGCAGCGAGCAGTCCTCGACGATCTTCGCGCTGCCGTCCTTGGCGACATGCTCCATCAGCACGATCACCTTGGCGGCGCCGTGCACGAGGTCCATCGCCCCACCGGGGCCCTTGACCATCTTTCCCGGGATCATCCAGTTCGCGAGATCCCCGGTCGCCGAGACCTGCATCGCACCGAGGATCGCCGCGTCGATCTTGCCGCCGCGGATCATGCCGAAGCTCGTGGCCGAGTCGAAGAACGCCGCGCCGGGCAGCGTGGTCACGGTCTCCTTGCCGGCGTTGATGAGGTCGGGGTCGACGTTCTCCTCGGTCGGGTACGGGCCGACGCCGAGGATCCCGTTCTCGGACTGCAGCACGACGGTCACACCGTCGGGCACGTGGTTCGGCACGAGGGTCGGCAGGCCGATGCCGAGGTTGACGTAGGCGCCGTCGGCGAGCTCCTGGGCGGCTCGCGCCGCCATCTCGTTGCGGGTGAGCGGCATGTCAGGCTCCTTCCGGCATGTCGCGCGCGGCGGCCGGAGCGGCCGACACGGTGCGTCGCTCGATGCGCTTCTCGATGTCGGACCCGACCTCCACGATGCGATGCACGTAGATGCCGGGGAGGTGGATGCTGTCGGGGTCGAGCTCACCCGGCTCGACCAGCTCCTCGACCTGCGCGATGCACACCCGGCCGGCCATCGCGGCGAGCGGGTTGAAGTTGCGCGCCGCCTTGTTGAAGACGAGGTTGCCGTGCCTGTCGCCGCGCAGCGCGTGGACCAGGGCGAAGTCGGTGACGATCGCCTCCTCGAGCACGAATTCGCGCGACGCGCCCGCGACGTCGAAGGTGCGCACGTCCTTCGGCGGCGACGCGACGGCGACACCGCCCTGGCCGTCGTACTTGCGCGGCAGGCCTCCTTCGGCCACCTGCGTGCCCACGCCCGTCTGCGTGTAGAACGCCGCGATGCCCGATCCGCCGGCACGGAGCTTCTCGGCGAGCGTTCCCTGCGGCGTCAGCTCGAGCTCGAGCTCGCCCGAGAGGAACTGACGCTCGAACTCCTTGTTCTCGCCGACGTACGACGACGTCATCTTGCGGATGCGCTTCGCGTTCAGCAGGATGCCGAGCCCCCAGTCGTCGACGCCGCAGTTGTTGCTGACGATGCTGAGGTCGCCGGTCCCCTGCGCGAGCAGCGCCTCGATGAGGGCGATGGGATTGCCGGACAGCCCGAATCCCCCCACCGCGAGAGACGCTCCGTCGGGGATATCGGCGACGGCCTCGGCCGCCGAGCCCCAGGTCTTGTCGATCACGTGCCACTCCTTCGTTGCCGATCGGCTCCATCCTCACGCGTGGTCTCCCCCCCGCGCGAGCGTCCGTTTGCCATCTGGAGATCGCGGGGCGTAGTGTCCACATCGTGGACGCTCCACGAACGACGCGTACGGTGCCCGGCGCCCAGTCCGTCGCCCGCGCCGCGCTGCTGCTGCGCCTCGTGACCTCGGCGGGTGCCGACGGCATGACCGTCGCCGACCTCTCCCGTCGCGCCGACCTGACGCGCCCGACGGCCCACCGGCTGCTGTCCGCCCTGCGCCACGAGGGCCTCGTCGACCAGGACGAGAAGACGGGCCGATGGATGCCCGGACCCGAGCTGTACCTGATGGGCACGGTCGCGGCATCGCGGTACGACATCACCGCGATGGCGCGCGACATCGTGCGTTCGCTCGCCGTCCGCACCGAAGAGAGCGCGTTCCTCTCGGTACGCCGCGGAGACGAGACGGTGTGCCTGCTGCGCGAGGAGGGGAGCTTCCCGATCCGTTCGTTCGTACTGTCGGAGGGGGTGCGGTTCCCGCTCGGCGTGGCCTCGGCGGGACTCGCGATCCTCGCGTTCCTGCCGCCCCACGATGTGGACGCGTACTTCGAGCGGCACCCCGGGCTGCCGAGCGAGTGGGGCGCAGCGCACGGCGAGGCGCGGCTGCGCTCCCGGCTGCGCGACACCCAGGAGCGCGGCTACGCCGTCAATCCCGGGCTGATCGTGGAAGGCTCGTACGGCATCGGCGCGGCCGTGTTCACGCGCGAGGGGCACCCGCAGTGGGCGCTGAGCCTGACGGGCGTCGAGTTCCGCTTCGGACCCGACCGGCTCCCCGAGCTCGGGCGCACCCTCCTCGCCCACGCGCACCAGCTGACGACCCGCATCGCCGCGGCGCGCTGATACGTCGAGAAATCAGGAGACACGCCGCGCGGCGCCTGTCCGCGGCGCCGCAGCGTCGCGTTCCTCCTGTGTTTTCGGCACTCGGCGGCTGCCACCGGGAGGGCGGCATCAGACGTGCGCCAGCTCCTCGCGGACGACGGCGGCGACGACCTCCGCGCCCGCCGGAGCCATCACGATCGTGTAGTGGTTGAAGCCGTCGACGCGCTCGTGGGCCACCGACGGAGCTTCCCCGAGCACGCGGTCGAGGTGCTCGGGCGCGTAGAGCCCGGGCGGCTCGTCCTGAAGGCCCCGCGGAACAGTGAGCATCCGGACGGGGTGCCGCAGCGCCGCGAGCGCGTCGGGCAGCGCCGTGCCGGTGTTCATGTCGAGCGTGTCGTCCGCCGTGGTCGCGTAGCTCGTGGCCGGCCGCAGCGCGCCGGAGCCGTCATCGACGAGGTCGTATGCGAGGTACCGCTCCAGTTCGGGCGTCCAGGCGTCTTGGAAGGCGGGATGCCGCCGCCAGAACTCCAGGTACTCCCCCGCGTCGGCGAACCTCATCGACAGCCGCGCTGCCGTCGGCCCGAGGATCCCGGCGACGAGCTCGTCCGTGCTGAGTCCCACGGGGACGTCCAACGGCAGTCCGCCGTCGACCAGGACGAGCCGCGACACGCGCTCGGGGTGCAGGTGCGCGAAGACCACTGCGACGAAAGCACCCATGGAATGGCCCACGACCACGGTCTTCTCGATCCCGAGCGCATCGAGCGCGGCGGCGAGGTCGGCGGCGTGCGCCGCCATGCCGGCCGCTCCCTCGAGGGTGTTGCTGGCTCCGCGACCGCGGAGGTCGGGCGCGACGGCACGGACGCCGGGAAGCCGGTCGACGACGAACGGCCAGGCCAGGTGAGACGACGTGACCCCGTGGATCAGGAGGACGTCAGCGGCGTCCTCGACGCGAGGCTCCGGGTCCCACACACCGACGTGCAGGTCGCCGCCGTCGACCGGGACCTCGATCGTCCGGTATGCGTGACCCACGCGCGAGCCTTCGGGTGCGCGCGTCGCATCGGTCGTCATCGTGCCGTCCACCCGCCGTCCATCGTGTACGAGGCTCCCGTGACCATGCCGGCCTTGTCCGACACCAGCCATCCGGCGAGCGAGGCGACCTCGTCGGCCTCGACGAGGCGCTTGACCGCCGTCTCGGTGAGCATGATCTTCTCGACGACCTCGCTCTCGGGGATGCCGTGCACCTTCGCCTGGTCGGCGATCTGCTTCTCGACGAGAGGCGTGCGCACGTACGCCGGGTTGATGCAGTTGCTCGTCACGCCGTGCGGGCCGCCCTCGAGAGCCGTGACCTTCGAGAGGCCCTCGAGCCCGTGCTTGGCCGCGACGTACGCCGACTTGAAGGCGCTTGCGCGCAGGCCGTGGGCGCTCGAGATGTTGACGATGCGCCCCCACCCCCGCTCGTACATCGCGGGAAGTGCCGCTCGGATCAGCATGAACGGCGACTCGAGCATGAGCCGCAGCAGCAGCCGGAACGTGTCGGGGTCGAACTCCGTGATCGGCGCGACACGCTGGATGCCGGCGTTGTTCACGAGGATGTCGACGTCGAGCGCCAGGTCGTCGAGAGCCGCGGTGTCGGACAGGTCGACGATCCACGGCTCGCCGCCGACGGCGGCTGCGGCATCCGTCGCGGCGTCCGCGTTCAGGTCCGCGACGATCACGTGCGCGCCGCGCGCGGCGAACTCGTGCGCGCACGCCAGTCCGATGCCGCTCGCGCCGCCCGTGACGAGCGCCCGCCTGCCCTCGAGATCCTGCTCTGCCATCACACGTCCTTCTCTCGGTCGTCGCCGCGCGGTGCCAGCGCGTTGTCGATGAACCGGGCCATCCCGGCGAACACCACGGGGTCGAGCTCGGCCGGCGGCTTGCCGTCGGCGTCGCGCTCCCACAGCAGGAACCTCATGCCGATCAGCTCGCCCATTCCCATGAGCGCCCACGCGGTCGTCTCGGGGTCGAGCGCGCGGTCGACGTCGCCGGTCTGCTGCGCGGCCCGCAGCCCCGTCTCGTAGCCTTCGACGATGCGCGTGTAGTGCAGGCGCAGCACTTCCGGCGACACGAACTCGGCCTCGCGCACCACCCGGTACAGCGCAGGATGCTCCGCGGTGAAGCGGAAGAATCCGGCGAAGCCGGCGCGCTCGGCGTCCAGGCGCGTGGCGGCGCCGATCATGGCCTCCGACATCGAATGGCGCACGCGACGGTTGAGGTCGAGCACCAGCGCTTCGAAGATCGACTGCTTGCTGTCGAAGTACAGGTAGAACGTGCCGAGCCCGATGCCGGCGCGCTCGGTGATCTTGACGATGGATGCCTCGTGGTAGCCCTGTTCGGCGAACACGAGCTCTGCGGCCTCGAGCAGGCGCCGCCGCGTCGCCTCGCCGCGCTTGGTGAGCGGTCGTCCCGTCGCCGGTGACACCAGGTTCTCGGCGTCGTCGGTGAGCTCTTCGGAAAGACTCATCGCGGCATCCCCTCGGTCGTGTGATGGTGCTCCGGCACGCCGTCTGCGGCCAGGAGGGCTTGTGCGCGGCCACGCAGTCGCGAGCGGGCGATCTTCTCGATCGTCGACCGCGGCAGCTCGTCGACGAACTCGACCCGCACCGGCACCTTGAATGCGGCGAGGTTGCGGCGCGCGTGGGCGAGCACCTCGTCGCTCGAGAGCGCGGCTCCGGGAGCCGGCACCACGAACGCGACGCCGCGCTCTCCCCAGACCGGGTCGGGGACTCCCACCACCGCGGCCGCCTCGATGAGCGCGTGAAGGGTGAGCGCGTGCTCGACCTCGGCGGGCGCCACGTTCTCGCCGCCCGAGATGAAGATGTCCTTCAGCCGGTCGACGAGGTGGAAGATGCCGTCGGCGTCGCGCGACGCGAGGTCGCCGGTGCGCAGCCATTCGCCGCGCATCGCACGCGACGTGGCCTCGTCGTCGTCGAGGTAGCCTGCGAACACGCTCGGACCGCGCACCCACAGTTCGCCCGTCGCCGCACCGTCGAGCACCAGACCCGTCTCGGGGTCGACGACCCGCACCGACACGTGCGGGTACGCACGGCCGACGGCGCCGGGCGCGTCAGCGGCCTCGGATGCCGGCAGGTAGAGCACATTCGGCGCGGCCTCCGTGAGCCCGTACCCCTGTGTGAGCGCCACGCCGCGAGCCGACCACGCCTGCTGCAGCGACGCCGGCATCGTCGCGCCGCCCACCAGGGCGAGGCGCAACGAGGACGTGTCGGTCGCGCTCCACGCGCCGTCGGCAGCCAGCATGGCGTACTGCGTCGGCACGCCCATCATCGCGGTGACGCCGCGCCCCGCGATCAGCTGCAGCACGCGGGCGGGCTGGAACGACCGCTCGAGCACGACGGTCGCCCCCACCCACCACGCGAGCAGCGGCTGACAGTTCCACGCGGCCACATGGAACTGCGGCAGCATCGCGAGCACGATGTCGTCGTGCGTGAGCGGCAGCGCCTGCGCGAGGGCGAGGTTGTTCCAGAAGCAGTTCGCGTGGGTGAGCACGACGCCCTTGGGTGCTGCCTCGCTCCCCGACGTGAAGATGACGAGCAGCGGGTCGTCGTCGCGCACGGGTCGCGGCATCCGTGCCCGCCGCGCCGTCGGGACGGAGACCTCGACTCCCGTCGTGCCGAGGGCGGCGGTCGCGGGTGGCCACTCCTGCGCCCGGACGGCTCCCGACACGCGTTCGGGACGCAGCGCCTCGCCCGCGAGTGCGGCGTGCTCGTCTTCGATCAGCACGAGCGCCGGTGCCGACCGCGCGAGGACGTCGGCGAGCTCCCGCGGCGTGAGCCGCCACGAGAGCGGCACGAACGCGATGCCCGCGATCGCGCAGGCGAAGAAGGCGACGACGTGGTCGGTGGAGTTTCCCGAGACCGTCGCGATGCGGTCGCCCGGCCCGTAGCCCGCGCGCCGCAGGCGCTCGGCGAGCGCGACGGCGCGCTCGGCGAGGGTCGCGTAGTCGGTCGTGACGCCGCGGTCGTCGATCGCGATGCGCCGCGGGGAGAGGGCCGCGCGGTCGACGATCCATCGACCGATGGTGTGCGGCTCGTCGTCGACCTCCGGGTCGAGGTCGCCGTCCCATGTCATGCGCGCACCTCGACCGGCGCGTCGGCCTGCTCACCGGCGTCGTCGAGCTCGCGGAACGACCCGCGGACCTTCTCGCCGCGACGACGGCGGACGGCGGCGTCGATCGTGCCTGCGATGCCGCCGGGAAGGAACATCACCACGACGATGAACAGCACACCGAACAGGAACAGCGGTTCCGAGAGGGGCACGCGCAGCACGTCGGGCAGGCCCGCGATCGCGTCGGATCCGGCCAGCACCGTGAGGCGCTGGTCGAGCAGCGTGTACAGCACACCGCCAACGATGGCACCCCAGCGGAATCCGACGCCACCCAGCACGACCATGACGAGGATGGTGATCGTGAGGTCTGCCGAGACTGCGCGGGGCACGGTGCCCGACTGCAGAAGCATGTAGGCGACGCCCGCGAGGCTCGCGAGCACCGCCGCGATGACGAAGACGAGCAGCTTCACCCGGTATGGCGACAGACCGAGCACACGCACGCGCTGCTCGTTCTCACGCGTCGCGCGCGCGAGGTGCCCGAGGCGTGACGTGTCGACCCACAGTGTCACGAGGTAGACGACCACGAGCACGACGAGCGTGAACCAGTACAGGTTCCGGGTGTTGACGACGCCCACCAGGAAGTCGGGCACCTGGTCGGTGTCGAGGCTCAGTCCCTCCTCGCCGCCGGTCACCTGCGAGTTGCGGCGCACCAGCACCGAGCCCGCCTGTGCGAACGCCAAGGTCACCATCGCGAACGGGATGCCGGACACGCGCATCGACACGGCGCCGGTGACGAGGGCGATCACCATCCCGCCGATGAGGGCGATGAGGATCCCCGGCCACAGGGGCACGCCGAAGTGCTCGAGCGCGATGCCCAGCCCGTACGCGCCGGCCCCGAAGTAGAGGGCGTGCCCGAATGACAGCATCCCGCCGGATCCGAGCAGCAGGTTGTACGACAGTGCGAGGGCCGCGAACACCATGCACAGCGACAGCAGCGCGAGCGTGCCCGGCATGTACGTGGGGGTCGGGAGGATGCCCGGGATCGAGATGTTCAGCAGCGGCAGCACCGCCATGAGGATCACCAGGGCGACCCCGACGATGGCCGGGACGAGTCGACGGACCCCGCTCCCCCTCCAGGCGCCGCTGGCGCGTCGCCCGGAGCCTCCGGGTGCGGGGGCCCCGCTGGGCCGGGCGGTCATGCTTTCCTCCCGAGAAGTCCGGCCGGGCGCACCAGCAGCACGAGTGCGAGCAGGATCACGACGATGAAGTCGCCCGTGCCGCCGAGGTAGAAGTTCGCGAACTGCTGCAGCACCGCGACCAGGACCGAGGCGACGGCGGCGCCGGTGAGCGACCCGAGGCCGCCCACGACGGTGACGATGAACGCGAAGATGAGGAGCGTCTGGCCGAGGTGGGCCGAGACGAACGTCGAGTAGTGCATCGCGAGCACTCCCCCGATGCCGGCCGCCGCCCCGCCGATCGCGAACACCAGCGTGAACGAGCGTCGCACGTCGATCCCGAGGGCCGTCACCATCGAGCGGTTCTCGACTCCGGCCCGGATGATCATGCCGTAGCGGGTCTTCTGCAGGAACAGCACCAGCGCGGCCAGCACCAGCACGGCAGCGATCATGAGCACCCAGTAGGTGTTCGGGATGCGCGCCCCGAGCACGTCCGTGGTCTGGCGCAGCCAGGGCGGCCCGGCGATGTGGATGGGATCCGTGCCCCAGATGCCCTCGAACAGCGCGACCGCCGCGAACGACAGCCCGACCGTGACGAGCACCTGTTCGATGTGCCGCTCGTACAGCGGCCGGATCAGCACGAGCTCGGTGAGCGTCGCGAACACCGCGCCGACGCCGGCGCCGACGAGGATCGAGAGCAGGAACGAGCCCCACGACTCCGTTCCGACGGCCTGCGCCACCATCCAGCCCATGAACGCGCTCAAGGTGAGGAACGCCCCGTGGGCGAAGTTCAGCACGTGCATGAGCCCGTAGATCAGGCTGAGCCCGCTCGCGACGAGGAAGTACAGGGCGCCGAGTCCGACTCCGGTGATGAGGGTGAGGATGACGGTGCTCATGCGGCCTGCTCCGAGTGGACGCCGAGCAGCCGGCGAGTGAGGTCGTCGTCGTCGAGGATGCCGTTCGCGGTCCCGACGTGGACCACGCGGCCGCCCGCGATCACGATCGCGTCGTGCGCGAGACGTCGCACCACCTCGAGGTTCTGCTCGACGAGCAGGATCGGGACGGTCTTCGACGCCTCTTCGAGGGCGTCGGCGACCTCGGTCACGATGCGGGGTGCGAGCCCCTTCGTGGGCTCGTCGACGAGCAGCAGGCGGTTGTCGTTGAGGAGAGCTCGTGCGACCGAGACCATCTGCTGCTGTCCTCCCGAGAGGGTGCCGGCCTGCTGATCGCGTCGCGCGACGAGGTCGGGGAAGAGCTCGGCGACGAACTCCCGCCGCGGGTTGCGCTGGCGCTCGGCGAGGGCGAGGTTCTCGGCGACGGTGAGCCTGCCGAACACCTCCCGGTCCTCGGGCACGTAGCCGACGCCCCGTTGCACGATCCGATGCGTCGGCAGGCCGTCGATGCGCTCGCCGGCCAGGCGCACTTCGCCGCGGCGGTGGATGAGTCCGAGGATGCCGCGGATCGTGGACGTCTTGCCCACGCCGTTGCGCCCGAGAACGGCCGTGATACCGGTCGCGGGCACCTGGAACGACACGTCCTCGACGACCTGCTGGCCCGCGATCGTGCAGCGCAGCCCCGACACGGTGAGGATGGGGTCCGCCGCGGTCATGCCGCCTCCGTCCCACTCGCACCGGTGCCGAGGTAGGCGCTCTGCACGATCGGGTCCGCCATGATCCGCTGCGGCGTGTCGTACGCGATGATGCTGCCGAAGTACATGACGGCCACCTTGTCGACGAGGCCCATCAGCACGTCGATGTGATGCTCGACCATGAGGAGGGTGCAGCCCTTCTCGCGCTGCATGTCGCGGATGTTCTCGACGAGGCCCGCGACGTCGCCGGACGCGACGCCGGCCATGGGCTCGTCCAGCAGCACGATGCTCGCGTCGGTGGCGAGGAGGACCGCGATCTCGAGCTTGCGCTTGTCGCCGTGCGAGATGTCGCCCGCGTACGCCTCGCGCATGTGGGTGAGTCCCACCACCTCGAGCTTCGCGAGCGCGAGCTCGGTCGCGGCATCCGCTCGCCTCGGGAATCGCAGCAGCGACGTCGAGCCGCCGAGCGACACCTGAGCCGCCAGACGCACGTTCTCGAGCACCGTGAGCCTCGGGAACAGGCTCGAGGTCTGGAACGTGCGCCCCAGCCCCGCCCGCGCCCGGGCGGGCACGGACGCCGTCGTGATGTCGCGGTCGTCGAGGACGACGCGGCCGGCGGTGGGCCTCATCAGCCCGGAGATCACGTTGAACAGCGTGGTCTTGCCGGCGCCGTTGGGCCCGATGACGCCGACCAGCGAGCCGGCGGCGACGTCGAGTTCGACATCCTTCAGGATCGTCGCGCCGCCGATCTGCAGGCCCAGGCCTTCGATCTTCAGGGGCGAGCCGCGGCGCGCGGCGTGCGCGTCCGGGGCGGACGGGGTTGGGGTGCTCATCGTGGGATGCCGCTCAGGATCACTCGGCTTCGGCGGGCGCGACCTCGTCGGCCGCCACCGTGTCGACGAGCTCGGGCACGAACGAGCCGCCGTCCGCGACGAGTCTCACCTGGTACATCTCCTGGATGAGCGCGTGGTCGCTCTCGCGGACCGTCATCGTGCCCTTCGGACCCTCGAACTCGAAGCCCTCGAGCGCGGCGACCATCGCGTCGACGTCTCCCTTGCCCTCCTTGATCGCCTGGACGATCATGATCGCGGCGTTGAAGCCGTCGGGGCTGAACAGGTCGGGCGTGCCGCCCGCCTCCTCGATCGCCTCGACCATCGCCGCGTTGACGTCGTTGTCGGGGGCGCCCGGGAAGTAGTGGTTCAGGAAGTTGATCTTCTCCGACGCCTCGCCGTACGCGCCGAACGTGGCGGCGTCGCCGAGGCCGGTGACGACGGGGATCTCGTCGAGCACGCCCTGCTGGCTCATCGCCTGCCACATGGCGCCCGAGGTCGCTCCCGCCCATGCCACGAAAACGAGGTCGGGGGCAGCGGCGAGCACCTGCTGCGCGAACGGCGTGAACTCGGTCACGTCCTCGGCGACGAGCACGGGCGTCACGGTCGCGCCCTTCCCGCCGAGGATGGCCTCGACTGCGGCGACGTTGCCCTGGCCGAACGCGTTGTCCTGCGCGAACACGGCGACGGTCTTGCCCTCGATGTCGTCGAGGAACGTGCCGGCGGTCGCGACGTCCTGCGCGCTCTGGCGGCCGGAGCGGAACGTGTACTCGTTGATGCCTGTGATCCCGTCGGCGGCGGCGGGACCCGAGATGTAGAGCACCTGGTTCTGCGCGGCCTGCTCCGCGACGGCGAGCGCGACGCCGGACGACGCGGTGCCCGCGATGATGTTGACGCCCTCGCCGATCAGCTCCTTGACGGCGGTGACGGCCTTGTCGGGATCGCCCGCATCGTCGCGGTACTCCACGTCGATCGTGGTGCCGTCGATCTCTCCGCTGCCGTCTGTGGCGTAGTCGAGGCCCGCCTCGAACGCATCGAGGTACTGCTTGCCGTAGCCCGCGAGCGGGCCCGACTCGCTCGTGACGATGCCGACCGTGACCTCGGCAGGCCCCGAGCCTTCGGTGGATTCCCCGCCCGGCGCCGTCGTCGGCGCGCACGCCGCCACGGCGAGCGCTGCCGTGGCGACCACGGAGCCCAGGAGCAACTTCTTCGTAACCCGCATGTGCGTGCCTTTCCCCATTGGAAGGATCTGATGCCGCGAAGGCAAGAACCTGAAACGTGATTCAGGTTCTTGCAATCTAGGAAAGGACGACGGTCGCGGTCAAGTCGCGTCGCACGCAGCAATGGTGTCGTTACCGAATCGCGACGAAGCGAGCGGATGCTGAAACGCAGAAGAGGGCGGCCCGCAGGCCGCCCTCTTCGGTGGTGCACCCCCTGGGACTCGAACCCAGAACCCACTGATTAAGAGTCAGTTGCTCTGCCGATTGAGCTAGAGGTGCGTGGCTCGCGACGAGGCGAACCGAGGATCAACATTACCATCACGATCGCGTCTCATGAAATCGAGCCGGGAACCCGGCGGCTATCCTTGATCTCGTGACCTCCGCCCTCCCGCACTCGACGTTCGGCACGCCGTACGAGGGGGATCTCGAGGCCGATCTTGAGCTGGCGCTGCGGCTCGCCGACGCGGCGGACGCGGCATCCATGTCCCGCTTCGACGCGGCCGATCTCGACGTCCGTACGAAGGCCGACGCGACGCACGTCACCGAGGCGGATCTGGCCACCGAACGTGCGATTCGGGCCGTGCTCGAAGCGGAACGGCCGGCTGACAGCGTCTTCGGCGAGGAGTACGGCGTCAGCGGCGACTCGTCGCGACAGTGGATCATCGATCCGATCGACGGCACCGCGAACTATCTCAAGGGCATCCCGATGTGGACGACTCTGATCGCGCTGGCGATCGACGGCGTCCCCCGGGTCGGGGTCGCGAGCCAGCCCGCGATCGGGCGTCGCTGGTGGGCCGCCTCCGGCCTCGGCGCGTGGACCAACGCGCCCTCGGGTGAGCCGAAGCGGATCGCGGTGTCGACCGTCGACGCGGTCGCCGAATCGAGCGTGAGCTTCCAGAGCATCGCGCAGTGGCGGGAAGCCGGGCAGCTCGACGCCCTCGAGCGACTCGCCTCGTCGGTGTGGCGCGACCGTGGGTACGGCGACGCGTGGCCGTACATGCTGCTGGCCGAAGGGCGCCTCGAGTTCGTCGCCGAGTTCGGCGTCCGGGAGTACGACATCGCCGCCCTCGTGCCGATCATCACCGAGGCCGGTGGTCGCTTCACGTCGTTCGACGGCCGCGACTCGCTGTCGGAGCGCTCATCCTTGGCGACGAACGGCGTGCTCCACGACGACTACCTCCGCCTTCTCCATTCCGACTGAACGCCCCGCTCCCTTCCCCCACCGGAGTCTCCCCCATGCCCTCCCCCCGCATCCTCGGCGCCGCCGCCGTCCTCGTGCTGAGCGCTCTCGTCATGAGCGCATGCGCGTCGGACGATCACCCCGCGCCCGAAGAGACCACGACCGCCACGACGCCCCCCGCGCCGGCACCGGACGCGTCCTCGACGCCCGAGTCGGAGCCGGCGTCCACGGCCGATCCGACGTGCGAGACGCTGATCGGAGAGACGGTCGTCGCCGACTTCGACAGCGCCGGCTGGACAGTCCGCGCCGAGCCGCTGTACATCGGCAGCTTCGAGGTCTCGGGTGGCCTGCGGTGCGTGTGGGCGGACTTCGACAGTCCGGCGGGCGACCACGGCATGATGTTCGGCTGGGCCGAGATCTCCGACGAGGACGCTGCTGCAGCACAGGAGGAGCTTGTCGCGCAGGGCTGGCTCCGCGAAGACGCTCCGGAGGGCGTCTACATCACCGAGAGCCCGGAGACCGCCATCGCAGCCGACGAGAACGGCTACGGCATGACCTACCTGTTCGCCGTCGGCACGGTGAAGTTCGCCGACACGAAGCAGGGCATCCTGCTGATCGAGTGGCCGGCGAGCTGAGCGCGCGAGACTGAGGCGGACTCCGGACCATGGCGATCGGTGCGACGATCCACACCTTCGCGGTGCAGTTGGCGGATGTCGATCGCGGCGTCTACGAGGAACTGTCGCTGCGCGTGGCCCGACACGCGTCCGAGACGGACGCCTTCATGTTCACGCGCGTGCTGGCGTACTGCCTCGAATACACCGAGGGCATCGCGTTCAGTGAAGGCATCTCGGCGACCGATGAGCCCGCGGTGCTGGTCAAGGACGCCACCGGGCGTCTGACCGCATGGATCGAGGTGGGAGCCCCGGATGCCGCGCGCCTGCATTCCGGCAGCATGCAGGCCGGGCGCACCGTCGTCTACACGCACCGCGATCCCGAGAAGGTCGCCGCGCCGTGGACGGGCAAGCGCATCCACCGCGCCGAGGACGTCGTGCTGTACAGCTTCGACCCGGGCTTCATCGACGCGGCCGTCTCGCACCTCGAGCGGCGCAACGCGCTGACGCTCTCGATCACGGAGCGCCGGATCTACCTCGAGCTCAACGGATCGACGGTCGAGACCGACATCCACGGGCAGCGGATCGCCTGAGGCGGTCCGACGTCCGGAGGACTGCTGGACCAGCGCCGATGATCACCCGGCGGTCGACTCGTCGTACCGCGCGCGTGCGGCGGCGATGTCGGACTGGTGCGACTCGGTCCACGTGACCAGCGCGAGCACCGTCGCGTTGAGGCTCCGACCGAGGTCGGTGAGCGAATACTCCACGCGCGGCGGAACGACAGGATGCACGGTGCGCGAAACCAGGCCGTCACGCTCGAGCTGACGCAGCGTCACGGTGAGCATGCGCTGGCTCACGCCGTCGACGAGCCGGAGCAGCTCGGTGAATCGCAGCGTGCCGTTCTCGAGCAGCGCCATCACCAGCAGCGACCACTTGTCGGCGATCCTGTCGAGGATCTGCCGGACCTCGCAGTCCTCGCGCGCATCCCATTGGAACGGATCGTTCGGCATGTCGGTGACCTCGCAGGAACCGACGTACTCCGAAGTGCGTACTTCCGCCATGACGCCATGATGGCGCACGATGCTGTCACGCACAATAAGTAACCCAGTGACCAAGGAGTACTGTGACTGTCCCCATCAAGACCGAGTCGTCCGGAATCCAGCTGCGCGGCAGTGGCATCCTTCTGTTGGTCACCCTCTGCGGGGCCGCGTTCCTCGAAGGCATCGACGTGGCGATGTTCAACGTCGCGCTGCCGGTGATCCGCGCCGACCTGGGCCTGGCGACGACCCAGCTGCAGTGGATCCTCAGCGGTTACGTGATCGCTTACGGCGGCTTCATGATCCTCGGCGGTCGCGTCGGCGACCGCTTCGGGAGGCGGAGGGTGTTCCTCACCGCGCTGGCGGTGTTCATCCTGTTCTCACTGTCCGGCGGCATGGCGCACGAAGGCTGGATGCTGATCGCCGCCCGGTTCGCGACGGGCGTCGCCGCGGCGTTCATGATGCCGACGGGGCTCTCGATCATCACGACAGGGTTCGCCGAGGGAGCACCGCGCAATCGCGCCGTGCTCATCTACGCAGGCATCGGCGCCGCCGGCTTCTCGCTCGGGCTGGTCGCGGGCGGTCTGCTGACGGTGCTCGGCTGGCGATGGGTGTTCTTCGCCCCGGTGGTGCTCGGAATCGTCATCCTCGTCGGCGGATCTGTGCTCATCCCGCGCGACGCCGCCGAAATGGGCGAGACCCCCTTCGACGTGTTCGGGGCCGTCGCCCTCACGACCGGCATCGTGCTGACGGTCCTCGCCGTCGAACAGGCGACCCATGGCATCGGTCCCGTCGTCGTGCTCGCCGCCGCGGGGGCTGCCACGGCCTTCGTCGGCTTCGGCATCCGTCAGCGCCGTGCGATCGCGCCCCTGATCCCCGCGTCGTTCCTGCGCGCCCGCGCGCTGCTGCGTGCCTACGTCGGAGGTGCCTCCCTTGCAGCGGGGTTCATGGGGTTCCAGTTCATCGTCGTGCTCTACCTGCAGGAACTGCGCGGCTGGACGGCGCTGCAGACCGCGTTGGCCATGGTCATCCTCGCGATCGACGCGCTCCTCGCCCCCACCGTCACGCCGCGCCTCGTCGCCCGGTTCGGAATCTGGCCGGTTGCGATCAGCGGGCTCGCCCTCGCAGCAGTCTCATATCTGCTGTTCCTTCCGGTCGCTCCCGACTGGACATACGCGATGATGCTCCCGAGCTTTCTGGCACTCGGGCTGGCGTTCACGTTCGCGTACGGGCCTCTCACCATCGCCGCGACCGACGGGGTGGCCGATGAGGATCAGGGCCTGACCAGCGGCATCCTCTACACGGCTTTCCAGTTCGGCGCCGCCATCGGGCTGGCCGGGACCAGCGCCGTGCTCACGATGTCCGCCGACGCCGGCAGCGAGGCGATCGACGCCTACCGCGCGGCCCTGTGGGTTCCACTCGTAATGGCGGTGCTCGGCGTCGCGGCGACGGTGGCCGGACGCCCGCGGCGGGCGGCGACCTCCGCATGAGGCAAAGCCATGGGCGGGAAACCCGGTGTCGCGCTCGAGGCTGCGCGGTCGATAGCGTCGAACGGGGCGCACGGGCGAGCCCACGAGAGGATGACGCGTGATGGAGCAGGTCGACACGATCGTGGTCGGTGCCGGGGTGGCCGGTCTCACGGCAGCCCGGCTCCTCTCGCGGGCAGGCAGGCGCGTCGTCGTACTCGAGGCGCGGGATCGCGTGGGAGGCCGGGTCGTCACCGACCGGCGGTTCGGGCTCGCCACGGACCTCGGCGCGTCGTGGATCCACGGGGTCACCGGGTCTCCGGTCGCCGCTGCGGCGCAGGCGTTCGGCCTGCGGACCGTCGAGTTCACCGTCGGCGGGTACCAGCCCGACTCGCGGCCGATCGCGTACTACGGACCCGACGGGAGGCGATTGACGGATGCCGCGGCACGGCGCTTCGCGGACGACATCCGCACCGTCGATGAGACCCTCGTCGACGTGATCGCCGGAGCCGCGCCCGATGCCTCATACCGCGATGTCACCGAGACGGCGCTGTCCGCGCAGGCGTGGGACGACGAGCGCGTCCAGCGCGTGCGGGAGTTCCTCGAGCACCGGTCGGAGGAGCAGTACGGCGCATGGATCGAGGATCTTGCCGCCCACGGGCTGGACGACGACTCCATCGACGGCGACGAGGTGGTGTTCCCCGACGGGTACGACCACCTCCCCCGGCGCCTCGCCGAGGGACTCGACATCCGCCTCACCCACGTCGTTTCCGACGTGCACTGGTCGGCCGATGGTGTCGTCGTCACGACGGACCGGGGCGTGTTCGCCGCCGCGGATGCCATCGTGACGGTGCCGGTCGGCGTGCTGCAGTCGCAGGATTTCACGATCGAGCCCGCGCTCCCCGAGCCCGTCGCGGGTGCGCTCGGCCGACTGCGGATGAACGCGTTCGAGAAGGTCTTCCTCCGGTTCTCCACGAAGTTCTGGGACGACGCCGTGTACGCCATCCGCCAGCAGGGGCCCGAGAGCCGGTGGTGGCACTCCTGGTACGACCTCACTCCGCTGCACGGCGCCCCGACACTGCTCACGTTCGCGGCGGGACCCGCGGCCGTGGCCACACGGGACTGGAGCGAGGAGCAGATCGTCGAGTCGGTGCTGGCGCAACTGCGCCGGCTCTACGGCGACCGGGTCGAGCGCCCCGTCCACGTGCACGTCACCGACTGGCAGGACGACCCCTACTCGCGCGGCTCGTACGCCTACATGACCGTCGGTTCGACGACGACCGACCACGACGCCCTCGCCACGCCCATCGGAGGGGTCCTCCACCTCGCGGGCGAGGCGACCTGGACCGATGACCCGGCGACAGTCCCGGCAGCGCTGCTCTCGGGGCATCGTGCAGCCGAGAACGTGCTGGGCGACCACGTCGCGATTGAGGAGCTCTGGAACCTGTAGCTGCCGATGCCTTGCCCACCGTCGCGCTCCTGACGACGAGCAGCGCAGACAAGATGACCGCACCGTTCCTTCCAACCACGCGCGCAGCGCGTCTAGGTGCCCGCGGACCGGTGGGCGGTTGCGGTCGGTGGTGTGCGCGGTGAGGCTTGGACGTGCGGCCGCATCGCGGGGTGCGCTTGAGGGGAGCCCAGTGAAGGTCACGGTGCTAGGAGTGCCGAACAGTGCCGGTGCGTACTGCGTCGGCGTGGAGCGAGCCCCCGCCGCGTTGCGGGATGCGGGTCTCATCGAGTCGCTGCGCGCCGCAGGCGCGGAGGTGGTTGACGCGGGCGATCTGACGACGCGCATGTGGATTCCCGACCGCGAACGCCCGTTCGCACAGAATCTGGGCGATGAAGTCGATGCGATGATCGAGCTCTCCGCCGCGGCGGCCGGGCTGCTGGCAGACGGGAAGCGGCTGCTCGTCGTCGGCGGCAGCTGCACGGTCGCCGTCGGGATGTGCGCTGCGATGACGCTCGCCGGTGAGCGCCCGCGAATCATCTATGTGGACCGGCATCTGGACCTGAACACGCCGCGTTCGACCACGGAAGGCTCGCTCAGCTGGATGGGGATGGCACACGCGCTGGCTCTCGCAGACACCGCACCCGAGCTGGCTGATGCGACCGGTGAGGCGCCGCTACTGCGCCCGTCGGACCTCGTCTACCTTGGGGTGGACGCGACGCGAGAGACGACCGGCTGGGAACGCGAACAAGCCACTGAACTCGGTCTCGTGCTTGTCGATCAGGCGGCGCTCTGCGACGACCCCCGAGGTGCTGCGCGCCAAGCGCGCCGCGCGCTTGCTTCCGGTCCGTTCGTTGTGCACCTCGATGTCGATGTGCTGGACTTCCTCGACGCACCCCTCGCCGAGAACGTGAACGGGCGCAACAGCGGACCCACGATCGCCCTTCTCGAGCAGGCTCTGGTCGAGCTCCTCAGGGATCCCGACTGCTGGGGGATGTCGATCGGTCAACTCGACCCGGCGCACGCGCGGGCAGATCCCGGTGCGCTACCCAGGCTTGTATCGGCGCTCGTCGCGGCGCTCACATCGACGTAGCGGCGCTGCGACAGGGGCCGGCACCTCGTCACGAACACGAAGGCGACGAGTCAGATGGGCACCCGTTCTCAAGAACGAAAGAAGCCCCTCGATCCCAGTGCTTCCAAGGGATCGAGGGGCTTCCTCACTATGACAGCGGTTGGTGGAGATGGGGGGAATCGAACCCCCGTCCATCGCTGAGTAACTGCGGTTTCTCCGGGCGCAGTCTGTGAAGGCGTTCTACTCGGCTCCGACCTTTGTCACAGACACCTAAGTCGACGAGCCCATCCTGAGAAGAGTCCCGCGCGACGCTCAGGCGACGTCACGCAGCAAGATCCCTAAATGACGCCAATACCCGTGACGGGATCAGTCACGGATTGACGGACTCGGGCTCGCTGCTCAGGCAGCGAGGGCGAAGTCGGACTGCTTCTTTTCGGCAGTTATTGTTTCGCAGGGAGCGTTCACGAGATAACCCTGCATCCTCGGCCCGCTTGTCGCAGATTCGCAGGCGATGTCGAAACCGATCATCCCCGTGGCCTCTGTCGAGGTGTTCCTTCTGGCGAAGGGCCGCTGTCACACTGTGGAGTTGCCAACACTCGGCGCCGAAGCATCCGAGCACATCAGGATACAACGGATGCCGCGCACTCGCCATTCCCGCCGGGCACCGTCACGTAGAGTCGGCGTCATGAGCGACGTCGTCATCACCGTCCGCGGGGAGCACGAGACCCGCATCGCACCCGAACGCGCGGTCGCGCACCTCACGATCCGCGCCGAAGGCCCCGAGCGCGGCGCCGTGGTCGAGCGCATGGCGGCGCTCACCGAGCCCGTCCGCGACGACCTGATCTCGCGCAAGACCGCCGGCACCCTCGTCGAGTGGTCGAGCCAACGGGTCGCGGTGTGGTCGGAGCGGCCCTGGAACCAGGATGGCAAGCGCCTCGCTCCGGTCCACTACGCGAGCGTCGACGTGACCGCCACCTTCACCGACTTCGCGGTGCTGTCGTGGTGGGCGGGCGAGGTCGCCGAGCGCGACGGCGTGCAGCTCGGGTGGATCGACTGGCAGCTCACGCCCGAGACGAGGGCGACGATCGAGCGCGATGTCGCCACCGAGGCGGTGCGCGTCGCCGTGACGCGCGCCGACGCCTACGCGGCGGCCCTCGGGCTCGAGAAGGTCACGCCGCTCGAGATGGCCGACGTCGGCCTGCTCTCGCGCCAGGACCGTCCCGAGTCGGGACCGCGGCCGATGATGGCGCGCGCCGCGTTCGCGGCCGACTCCGCGGGCGGCGCGCCGTCGGTTCAGCTGCAGCCGGAAGACATCGTGGTCTCGGCCGGGGTCGAAGCCCGGTTCGTGGCCCGCTGACGCCTCGCCGAGTCATCCGTCGCCGCACGTGAGGGCGCCTACTCCCCCAGGCGGTTGCGGGTGCGCATCGCGCGCTCCGCCTCGCGCTTGTCTTCGCGCTCGCGGATCGTCTGCCGCTTCTCGAACTCGCGCTTGCCCTTCGCCACGGCGATCTCGACCTTCGCGCGGCCGTCCGAGAAGTAGAGCTTCAGCGGCACGAGCGTGTAGCCGCCCGCCGCGACGGCGTGCGAGAGCTTCACGATCTCGTCCTTGTGCAGCAGCAGCTTGCGCGTGCGCTTGGCCGAGTGGTTGGTCCAGTGCCCCTGCGAGTACTCGGGGATGTGCACCGCGTCGAGGAACGCCTCGCCTCCGTCGATGTACGCGTAGCCGTCGGTGAGGTTCGCGCGGCCCTCGCGCAGTGACTTCACCTCGGTGCCGGTCAGCACGATGCCCGCCTCGTAGGTCTTCTCGATCGCGTACTCGTGGCGCGCGCGACGATTGGTCGCGACGACCTTCTCACCGCGTTCCCTGGGCATTGTGTCTCCTTCGGATGCCGTACGAACGCACGGCAGCCTGTCAGTCTACCGCGCGCCGAGTGCCATGCCCGCCCTGCGTCACGCCCGCAGCCACCGCCGGATCGCGAATCCGGCGGACAAGGCGGCGAGCACCACCCCGACGAGGATCAGCACCGGCACCACGAGCCACGCATCGCCGAGATCGACCCACGTCGTCACGAACTCGACGCGATTGCGCAGATACCGGTCGACGCCGAAGAACACGCCGGCGAGCACTGCGGCGCTCGCGAGGAGCGATCCGAGGAGGGCGGCGAAGACGCCCTCGAGGATGAACGGGGTCTGGATGAAGCGATTGGATGCCCCGACCAGGCGCATGATGCCGAGCTCCCGCCGTCGCGCGAATGCCGACAGACGGATGGTGGTCGCGATCAGGAGCACGGCTGCGATGAGCATGAGCACCGCGATGCCGACGGCGATGTAGGTGGCGATCGTGAGCGCCGAGAAGAGCGGCTCGAGGTACTGCATCTGGTCTTCGACGGCCTCGACGCCGGCCATACCGCGGAATGCCTCGATGATGACCTCGGACTGCGCCGGATCGACCAGCGTGATGCGGAACGTCTCGTTGAGCTGCTCGGGGGTGATGACGCTCGCGTTCTCCTCCCCCGCCAGTTCGAGCAGCTCGCGATACGCGGCTTCGTGGTCGAGGAATGCGACGTCGCGGATGAGCGGCCCGAGGGCCTCGCCCTCGAGCTTGGCGCTCACCTCTTCCACCTGTTCGGGGGCAGCCTCGCCGTTCGCGCAGGTCGCGGCGGTCGAGATCTCGGTGCACATGAACACCGCGACCTGCGCGCGCTCGACCCAGAAGTCGCGCATCGTGCCGATCTGCATCTGCATGAGCATCGCGGCGCCGACGAAGGTCAGAGACACGAAGGTCACCAGCACGACGGACACGACCATCGAGATATTGCGGCGGAGGCCCGTGAACGCCTCCGACATGATCAGCCCGAACCTCACGACGTCGGCCCCACTTCGTCATCGGGGTCACCGTCGCGGAGCCCCAGCCTGTCGGCCAGACCCAGTTCTGCGACGTCCAGCTCGAGCGCGTCGACGACGGGGATCGGGCTGGTCTGGTGCGCCGGCGCGAGTTCGGATCCCTCGCGGGGCGCCGGTTCCGTCGGCTCCGCGGGCTCCGACGCCGCCCGTTCCGCCTGCGCTGCCGGATCGGCCGGGCCGCGGTCCGCCGGTCCGGACGCCTCGGCAGCCGCGGTCGCCTCGGGAGCGGCATCCGTCGTCGAGGTCGGCTGAGGCGCGACGGCGGCGTCCGCAGCTGCTGCCGCGGAAACCGGATGATCGGGCTCGGGCTCGGGCTCGACAGTGCCCGTCTCGACGATCTCGCGGTGCAGCTCCAGTACGGCCGTGAGCGCGGCCACGGCGGCGGCGCCCCGCTCGGGCTCCGGAGCGAGGCTCGGGATGGCCGAGGTGTCGCCGTAGCCCCCGTGCCGCTCGTCGCGCACCATCTCGCCGTGGCGCAGCTCGATCACGCGTCGCTGCATCTGGTCGACGAAGCCCGCCTCATGCGTGGCCATGACCACGGTCGTGCCGCCGGCGTTGATGCGGGCGAGGAGCTGCATGATGTCGACGGATGTCGCGGGATCGAGGTTGCCGGTCGGCTCGTCCGCGAGCAGGATCTGCGGGCGGTTGGCGAGGGCGCGCGCGATCGCGACGCGCTGCTGCTCGCCACCCGACAGCTCGTGCGGGAACCGCTTCTCCTTGCCCGCGAGTCCGACGAGGGCCAGCACCTCGGGCACCGCCTGCTGGATGAACGCCCGCGACGACCCGATCACCTGAAGCGTGAACGCGACGTTCTGGAACACCGTCTTGGTCGGCAGGAGGCGGAAGTCCTGGAAGACCGCGCCGACATGGCGCCGGAAGTAAGGGACCTTCCGGTTGGACAGGGTGCGCAGATCGCGTCCGAGCACGACGACCCGGCCTTCGCTGGGGGTCTCCTCGCGCAGGATCAGGCGCAGGCACGACGACTTGCCGGAGCCCGACGCACCGACCAGGAAGACGAACTCCCCGCGCAGCACTTCGAAGTCGACGTTGCTCAGGGCGGGTTTCGAAGTGCCGCGGAAGCGCTTCGTGACGTTCTCGAACCGGATCATGGCCTAACGAGCCTATGCGGCTGCCTCGCCATGGTGTCCAGCGACACCCTCGGGAACGGCATCCGTCGCTCCGTCAGTCGTCGTCCTTGCGCTTGCGCCACCGGATGCCCGCGGCGATGAAGCCGTCCAGGTCGCCGTCGAACACCGTTGCGGGGTTGCCGACCTCGTGTCCGGTGCGAAGGTCCTTGACGAGCTGCTGGCCGTAGAGGAAGTACGAGCGCATCTGGTCGCCCCAGCTCGCCGTGATCGTGCCGGCGAGCTCCTTCTTCTTCGCGGCCTCCTCCTCGCGCTTGAGCAGCAGCAGGCGGGTCTGCAGCACCCGCATCGCGGCGGCGCGGTTCTGGATCTGCGACTTCTCGTTCTGCATCGACACGACGATGCCCGTCGGAAGGTGCGTGAGGCGGACGGCGGAGTCCGTCGTGTTGACTGACTGCCCGCCCGGGCCGGAGGAGCGGAAGACGTCGACGCGCAGGTCGTTCTCGGGGATGTCGACCTCGACGGCCTCCTCCATCACCGGGATGACCTCGACCGCGGCGAACGAGGTCTGGCGCTTGTCGGCGGAGCCGAACGGGCTGATGCGGGCGAGGCGGTGCGTGCCGGCCTCGACCGACAGCGTGCCGTACGCGTAGGGGGCGTCGACCTCGAACGTGGCGGACTTGATGCCTGCGCCCTCCGCGTACGAGGTGTCCATGACCTTGACGGGATACTTGTGGCGCTCGGCCCAGCGCAGGTACATGCGCATGAGCATCTCGGCGAAGTCCGTCGCGTCATCGCCACCGGCGCCCGAGCGGATCGTCACGACGGCGGACCGCTCGTCGTACTCGCCGTCCAGGAGCGTCTGCACCTCGAGCTGGCTGACGATGTCCTCCAGCTCGGCGAGCTCGTGGCGCGCCTCCTCGGCGGAGTCCTCGTCGTCCATCTCGTTCGCGAGCTCGATCAGGACGTCGAGATCGTCGAGGCGCCGTTCGATGTCGGTGATGCGCTTGAGCTCGGTCTGACGGTGGCTGAGGGCGCTCGTGACCTTCTGTGCCTTGTCGACGTCATCCCAGAGATCGGGGGCGCCGGCCTCCTCGCTGAGGCGGGCGATGTCGGCGGTGAGCGCCTCGACGTCCACCACGGCCTTGATGTCGGCGAACGTGGAACGCAGGGCCTGGATATCGGCGGACGGATCGAAGTCGAGCATGACAGTCCAGACTAACGTGGATGGACGTGACCGATGGCCGCGGAAGCCCGACTGCGCGGGATGTGCTGTGGCGGTTCGGGCCGATGGTCTACGGCCCGACCGTGCTCTTCGCGCTGGGCGAAGGAGCTGTCATCCCGCTCATCCCCGTGATCGCCGCGCAGCTCGGCGCCGATGTCGCGGCAGCGGCGCTCGTCGCGTCGGCCCTCGTCGTCGGTCAGCTGTGCGGCAACCTTCCCGCCGGGTGGGCCGTCGCTCGCATCGGCGAGCGCCTCACGATGGCGATCGGCGGCACGGTGGCCCTCGCCGGCGTCGTAGGGCTCGCGCTCGCGCCGTCACTGGGCCTGTTCGCCATCGCGGTGTTCCTGATCGGCTTCTGCGCGGCCGCGTTCGGGCTGGCCCGACATTCGTTCATGACCACGCGGGTGCCGTTGTCGTTCCGCGCCCGCGCGCTGTCGCTGCTCGGCGGCACGTTCCGGCTCGGCATGTTCGTGGGCCCCTTCGTCGCCGCGGGGCTGCTGGCGGTGTTCGGCGACGAGCACGCGACGATCTGGTTCTTCGCGGGATGCCTCGTCGCCACCGTCCTGCTGGTGCTCCTCGGCCCCGACCCCGAGAAGGAGTTCATCCCCGCGGTCAGCGAGTCGTCGATCGTCGAGGACACCGGCGAGGCGGTCACCGGGTCCATCCCCACGTCGGAGCGGGCCGGGGTCTTCCGCACGATGTGGCGCTACCGCGGCGTGCTGTCTCGGCTCGGCCTGGCAGCGGCATCGCTGTCCGCCGTCCGCTCCGCGCGACAGGTCGTGCTGCCGCTGTGGGGCGTGTCGATCGGACTCGACGCACAGACGATCGCGCTCGTGGTGGGCGTCTCTGGAGCGATCGACTTCGCGCTGTTCTACGCGAGCGGCCAGGTGATGGACCGTTTCGGCCGCCTGTGGGCCGCGCTCCCCGCGATGCTGCTGATGGGCGCCGGCTTCATCGCGCTCGCCTTCACGCACGACTCGGATCAGTCCGCGATGTGGTTCGCACTGTTCGCCGCGGTACTGGGGGTCGGCAACGGCCTGTCCAGCGGCATCCTGCTCACCCTCGGCGCCGACGTTGCTCCCCGCGAGGACCCCGCGCCGTTCCTCGGGTCCTGGCGCACCCTCACCGACGCCGGCGGCGCGGTCTCGCCGCTCCTGGTGTCGGGCATCGCCGCTGCCGCGACGCTGTCGATCGCGACCGGGGTCGTCGGGGCGATCGGACTGCTCGGCGCGCTCGCGTTCGTACGCTGGGTGCCGAGATTCGTACCGCGTCCCTGAGGCCGGTCACACCCACGCGCGACGCACGGCCTCCGCGCCCAGTTGGATGCGCGTGGTGACCTCGGCCCGCTGCATCAGCTCGGCGATGCGCCGCTGGATGGTCCGCAGCGAGACTCCGAGCTGGCTCGCGGCCGCAGCATCCGTCACCCCCAGCAGGAGCAGTCGCAGCAGATCGCGATCGATGTCGTCCTCGGGGTGCTCGACCGCTGCGACCGGCAGGAACTCGGTGGCCGCGCGCCAGTACTCCTCGAAGATCGAGATCACGAGGTCCAGCAGTCCGCTCGGGTGGATCAGCAGCGCGCCGAAGCCGCCATCCTCCGCCTGCGAGTGCATCGGGACCAACGCCATCTGGTCGTCGGCGATGAACATGCGGGTCGGGAGCGTGGGCAGCACGCGGATCTCCTCACCGATCTGCGACATCTCACGCGCCGCTGTGAGGAAGCCTGGCCGCTCGAGCACGGCATTCTCGACGATGACGCGATATCGCACACCGCGGGCGAGGGCACGGTCCTCTTCGAGGTTCTCCTCGCCGCTGAGGAGGGCGATCTCGTTCAGCACGAGCACGCGCACCTGTTCGGTGGACGCCGCCTGCAGCTGCGCCACCCGCTGCCGCACCGATTCGTCGCCGATCACCACGTCCACGACGTCCGCCACGCTGCGCCCCTCGGCCGATCGCCGGTACAGGTCGCTCAGTTCGACGAGGGCCTCGTGCGCACGCGTGAGCCCGCGCTCGCGCTCGAGCAGCAGCGGGCGCAGCGCCATCGACGGCGGGGATGCCACGAACCTGTCGCTGCGGGACGCCTGACGCGCGAGCAGCCCGAGGCGCTCGAGCTCGGCCACGATCGGCCGCACGCGTGGCAGCGACATGCTGAGCATGCCCGCGATCTCGGTCGACGACGCGGACGGCTGCTGCAGGACGCACCGGTACACGGCGGTGTGCGCCTCGTCCAGTCCCAGCGCCTCGAGCACGGTCGCCTTCCCCATGCCGACCATGATCGCCCGCGAGTCTTGGCGGATGGTGGCCATGTCGTTTCTCCGCCACCACTCTAGGCGAGCACCCGTGAGAGGTTCAGGACGGACCCCCTACCCAGAGAGGCTCACCCATGCCAGGACCCCAGCCCTTCCGCCGGCGCCTGCGCCCGATCGTCGCCGCCACCAGCGGTCTGGCGATCGGGCTCGCAGGCATCGGCGCCACCGCCCTGCCGGCGACCGCGACACCCGCATCTCAGGATCCCCCCGCATCCACGGACGCGGTCGCCGGCGGCTCCCACTCGGTCACCCTCATCACCGGAGACCGCGTCACCGTCACCGACATGAGCGACGGCACGCACACCGTCTCCATCGACACCGCCGTCGAAGGCGCAGGCGTGCAGACGTACGAGGTCGGCGGCGACCTCCACGTCGTGCCGCAGGGAGCCATGCCGTACTTGGCGTCTGGCGTCCTCGACGGCGACCTGTTCAACGTGACGAAGCTCATCGAGTTCGGCTACGACGACGCCTCGGTCGACGCCACGCCGATCATCGTCGAGCACGGCACGGGCGCGAGCACCTTCGCCGCCCCGCTGCCGGGTGTCGAGGTGCAGGCGCCCCTCGAGAGCATCGGCGGCGTCGCCGCGACGCTCGGTCACGCCGGGGCCGCAGGCACGTGGCAGGCGCTCACCGCGCCCTCGGTCGGGACCTTCTCGACGAGCCCGACGCTCGCCGGCGGCATCGAGGCGATCCACCTCGACGGCAAGGTTCAGGCAACGCTCGACTCGAGCGTCGACTACATCGACGCCCCCGAGGCCTGGGCCGACGGCTACACCGGTCAAGGCATCACCGTGGCCGTGCTCGACACCGGCTACGACGACACCCACCCCGACCTGCAGGGCCGTGTGGCCGACGGCGCGAAGAGCTTCGTGCCCGGCGAAGAGGTCGACGCCGACCCCAACGGCCACGGAACGCACGTCGCCTCGACGATCGCCGGGACGGGCGCCGCCGGCGGCGGCACCCACCGCGGCGTCGCCGATGGCGCGAACCTGCTGATCGGCAAGGTGCTCGGAGCAGACGGCTATGGCCAGGACTCCTGGATCATCGAGGCGATGGAGTGGGCCGGGCAGAACGCGCCGATCGTCTCGATGAGCCTCGGCTCGTCCGAGGCGTCCGACGGCAAGGACCTCATGGCCGAGTCCCTCAACCAGGTCGCGCAGGAGACCGGTGCGCTCTTCGTGGTCGCAGCCGGAAACGCCGGGGCAGCCGAGACGATCGGCGCACCCGGTTCGGCGGAAGAGGCGTTCACGGTCGGCTCGGTCGACGACCCGTCAGGGTACCTCTCGTACTTCTCGAGCCAGGGTCCGCTGGCTCGCTCGGGCGCGATGAAGCCGGATGTCACCGGCCCCGGCAACGACGTCACCGCCGCACGATCGGCGGACAGCGGCGGCGAGGGTCCTTATGTCGCCATGAGCGGCACGTCGATGGCGACCCCGCACGTGGCGGGAGCCGCGGCGATCCTGCTCAGCGCGAACCCCGACCTGACCACCTCGGAGCTGAAGGCAGCGCTCGCCAGCACGGCGACCGACGTGGGCTACACGCCGTACGAGGGCGGTACGGGAGTGATCGACGTGGATGCCGCGCTCGAGGCGCCGGTCGTCGCCGGCGGCTCCGGAGATTTCGGGATGCTGGTGTGGGGCGCAGAACCGGCGCCGGTCAGCCGCACCATCGAGTACACGAACCGCACCGATGCCGAGGTCACCGTCGCGCTCGAGACGACCCTGAGCGACACCACGCCGGACGACGGAACCGGTGAGCCCGGCCCCATGTCGGCGGGCATCGCGTTCGATGCGCTCACGATCGACGCCGAGTCGCTCACCATCCCTGCGGGAGAGACGCGGTCGGTCACGATGACGGTCGACCCGGCGAAGGTCCCGGCAGGAACGCAGCTGTCGGGAGTCCTCGTCGGCGCGGTCGACGGCGTACCGGTGACCCGCACGGCCCTCGGCATGATCGCCGAGGCCGAGCGCTACGACCTCACCATCACCGCCACCGACTTCGACGGCAATCCGGTGGACAGCTATGCCTTCCTGTGGAACCCGGCGACGCAGTTCGCAGAGCCGATCCCCGTCAGTGGCGAGACCACGCTGCGCCTCAAGAAGGGCGATTACTCCGTGGTGTCGTTCATGGAGCTGCAGCGCACCCCCGACACCGTCGCGAGCGTGCTCGTCGGCGAGCCCACGCTGGAACTCGACGAGGACAAGACGGTCGCGCTCGATGCCCGCACGGCGAAGCAGGTCACGGTCGATGTCGGCGAGGACGGCCTGGAGTCGGTCTTCCGCCGCATGGACATGAAGGTGGACGACTTCTTCGCGAGCGCGATGATGCCGATCCTCACGGATGAGATGTGGGCGCAGCCGATGACCATCGACGACGCCGACTTCGACTTCTCGGCCCGATGGCGTCTGCAGACGCCGCTGCTGACGGTAAGCACCGGAAAGATGCCGCTCGACGTCATCGTCCCGGGCGGTTCGGCGCTTCTCGACGGCTCGATCACCGAGACCGCAGTGAACGCCGGCGCCGGCACGGCGGAGGAGCTGGCCGCCGCGGGCGCCGCCGGCAAGATCGCCGTCGTCACGCGCACCCCGGAGATCTCGGCATCTCAGCAGGCCGCGGCCGCGGCGGCGGCGGGTGCGAAGCTTCTCGTCCTCGTCAACGACGAGGATGGCGAGTTCAACGAATGGGTGGGGTCCGACGTCGACTTCACGAACGCCGCGATCCCCGTCGCAACGGTCAGCGGGGTCGAGGGGCGCCAGTTGATCGAGACGCTGTCGGGCAAGAAGAAGGTCAGGCTCTCGGCGGTCGGCGTACCGGCGACCGACGTCGTCTACGACATCGCGGAGTGGGGCGACGGCGAGATCCCGACGGACCTGGCCTACACCCACTCCTCGAAGGACCTCGCCCGCATCGACACCCGGTACCACGGCCAGCAGGAGGAGGTCGCCGAGTTCCGGTACGACTTCGTGCCGGGAGCCGAGTACGGCAACGGATTCCCGTTCCGCGCCCAGCGCGGCATGGACCGCACCGAGTGGATCAACACCGACAACCTGCGATGGAACCAGTGGGTCGCGGTCACGTCGGTGATGTGGGAGATCCGCGACAAGCAGCGCACGTACGAGCGCGGTGAGCGCACGGAGGAGGAGTACTTCGGCGGCATCGTGCGTCCGTACGTCGCCACCGGCTTCTGGGTGCCCTACCGCGTATCGGACTACACCCAGATCAACGTGCCCAGCTGGGCTGATGGCGGCGACCCCGACCACACCGGATCGTTCGACACCTGGATGCCGGATTCCACGGTGCAGCAGCTCACCGACGTCTACATCGACGGTGTGCTCGTCAAGCAGGCCGAGCATCAGGGCGCGAACCTCTTCGCGCTCCCCGACGGGGAGCAGGAGTGGCGCGTGGTGAGCACCGCGACCCACGACGGCTCCCACCTGGCGGGATCCACGAAGACGGTGAGCGACTGGACCTTCCGCTCGGAGGGGAGGCTCGGCGACTGGAACAACCGGCTGCTGCCGATGATCCAGGCGTACTACGACGTCGACGTCAACGTCGAGAACCTTGCCGGCGAGGGCCGCCGCAAGGGCACCGGCATCCCGCTCGGTCTCGAGCTCGGTCACGTGGCGGGCACGGTGCCTGCCGGCGCGATCACAGACGCGACGCTCGAGGCGCGCACCGCGGGCGGCGAGTGGAAGCCCGTCGCGCTGAAGCCCGCCGAGACGGACGCCCCGGCCGGCGCGGTCGAGCACGACGGCGACATCTTCGTCAAGAGCCGGGCCTGGGTCAGCGGGTTCGCCGCAGAGATCCCGGTCTCCGACAAGGGCGGCTGGGTCGACCTGCGGGTGACGGCCGCGGACGCCGAGGGCAACACGTTCTCGCAGGAGATCGAGAAGGCCTTCCAGGCAGCGCCCGCCAAGGGCGCGCGTCACTGACGGCAGGAGGACACGGTGGGCCCATCCGCTTCGGCGAGTGGGCCCACCGCCGTCCGAGCGGTCACCACAGCATGCCGACGAGGTCGGCGAACAGCTCCTCCGGGTCGTTCTCGAGCCCCCGCCGCGCGAACCACGTCGACACATTCACGACGTCGCGGTGGAGGAAGTCCATCCCCTGCGGGTTCGCCGCGATGTCGACGATCTGCGGCAGGTCGATGACCACGACCCGCCCGTGATGGTCGAGGAGGTTGTACGGCGAGAGGTCGCCGTGCGCGAAGCCGGCGCGAGCGAAGGCCTCGAGGATCTCGACCACCTGCACGTAGGCATCCGCAAGTTCGTCGCCGCGATGCCGGGACTGCGCGAGCCGCGGCGCGGCGGCGCGGCCGTCGCCGATGAACTCCATCAGCACTTCGGTGTCGCTCACCTGCACGGGGTAGGGCACGGGGACGCCGGCCTGCCATGCGCGCGAGAGCGCGGCGAACTCACTGCCCGCCCAATGGCCCGCTGCGACGCTGCGCCCGTAGGCGGACTTGCGCTGGATGGCGCGCGCGTCGCGCGTGTTGCGCACCGCACGGCCCTCCTCGTAGCTGTCGGAGCGGTGGAAGTCGCTGTGATGCGAGCCGCGATACCGCTTCGCCGCAAGAAGGCAGCCCTCCTCGCCGGGGATGGCGCGTTCGATGAGATGGACGTCGGCCTCCTTGCCGGTCTTGACGACGCCGAGCTCGGTGTCGAACGCCGCCGCGGCAGTCACGAGCCAATCGGGGTGCGGAAGGGGGCCGCGCTGGGTCGGCGGCGACGAGGGCCAGGTCGACCAGCGTTGATCGGGGCCGGGCTCGAGTTCGAGCTTCGGCGAGGGGTGGAACGATGCGTCGAGACGCAGTGATGACATCGGTGGGACTCCAGGGCAGGAGGCCGCCGACGCGTCAGATGGTCGGAGCGACCTCGCGGGAAAGGGAAGGAACGCAGGACACGGCAAAGACCGTCATGGCTTCCTCCTTCCGGCCGGGGTGCGGCGCACCGATTCGCGGATCACTCTAGCGGCACGCGCGCCGATCGCGCACGCCTCCGGGTTAGGTTCGTCGGCATGGACGATTCCGACGGAGGAGTGGTGCGGTTCTGCCGCAGCCGCAACGAGGGTCGTCGCTGCACGCGTCCGCTCGGACATCCCGGCCCGCATCGGCATCGCACGATCATGTGGACGGATGCCGGCGCCGACGCCCCACGGTGTGCAGGTTCGGGCGAGCCGGGTGAGCCTGCAGATCCCCTCCCCGACGGCTACCCGGAGGGCCGCGCTCTCTGCCAGGTCTGCCTCCGGTTCGTCCCCCTGGACGACGCCGGCACGTTGGTCGACCACGACACCTCCGACGCGACGGAGACGGATGCCGAGGCCCGGCGCCGCGGCGAGTGGTTCAACGTGCACGGCTGGTAGCGGCATCCGTCGTCTGATCACCGCAGCGCCGTGCGGCTGGTGGCCGTCGCCTCGAGTGCGAGGCCGTCGGGCACGAACAGCGTCACGACCGGCGGATGCCACGCCCCGGCGACCGTGACGCGCGCCGAGACGCCGTCGGGGGTCTCGGCCGAGATCAGCGTGGCTCCCCCGCCGATCTGGGTGACCATGAGCTGGGCCTGCTCACGCACCTCGGCATCGCTCAGCGACGCGACGGGTTCCCCGGCCGCGATCGTGAGCTCGAAGCCGTCGGCGGCTGCCAGCGCGGCGGCATCCGCCACCGCGTCGAGCCGCTTCTGCGCGAGATACAGGCTCGTCGCAGCGGTGCAGATGAGCACGACGACGAGGGCCAGTACCGCATAGCCCAGGGTCAGGATGAGGACGCTGCCCTCGTCGTCGGGGCGGTCGATCGTACGACGACCCGGACGGCGCATCACGGCTCGCCCCAGAATCGCGAGACCTTGTGCGCCGCGGTCGCTTCGATCGGAATCGCCGCGAGCTCATCGAGTCCGAGGACCGGCGGCACGAGGGGCAGGGAGACTCGGGTCGCGACCGTCACTGCCAGCGTCGCGCCGGCGGCCGGACAGGCAGCACCGGACGGCGTGCACTCGAAGGCGATGTCGAGGTCCTCGAGGCCGTACTGCTCGCCGACCGATGCCAGCACGCGGTCGGCCCGCTGGCGCGCATCGTCGCTTCCGCTGGCGGTCGACATCGCGCGGGCTACGTGCCGCGCCGCCGCCTCGGCGCCGAGCGACTGCTCCTGGATCAGCCCGAGAGCCGCGATCAGGTACACCAGCGGCACGAGCATCAACAGCCCGACGATGATGAACTCGAGCGCGGCTGACCCTCGCTCGGCGTCGTCGCGCGTGTCAATCGAACGATTCGACCGGCGCATTCGCCGTCACCTCCATCGTTCGAGGAGCCCCGAGGAGGCCGACCAGCGGCAGCGTCGCCGCGACGCGGACCTCGACGGCGGCGTGCCCGAGAGCGGATGTCTCGCGCACCGTGATCTCGGCGGCATACGCATCCCCCACCGTGCGCGAGACGATCTCACGCGTGCGCTGCGCGCCGTCTTCGAGCGACGTGTCGGCGAGGGCCGCGTGGTAGGCACCCTCGACGGCGGCGTCGTGGACGACGTTGCGCACATACACGGCGAGCCCGAACTGCAGCACGCCGAGGGTCAGCAGCGTCAGCAGCGTCCCGACGAGCACGAACTCGACAGGACTCGAGCCTTCGTCGTCGTCGATCGCCGCCCTCAGGCGGGCACGGATGCCGCGCACGTCGTCAGAACCCGGACACCCGCTCGATCGCCTGCTCGAACAGGCTCGCGAGCGCCGGGCCCGCGAGCGCCCAGATCACGACGACGAGTCCGGCGGTCATGAGCGTGATCAGCACCCAGCCGGGGACGTCGCCGCGCTCGTCGGCGGCGAGATCCGCGGCCGAACCGCGCAGCCGGCGCAGGACCTCTCGAATGCGCGTGGTGGACATGTGTCTCCTTTCGACGTTCAGCCCAGCCCGAGGCGGAGCATGAAGATGCCCGGAAAGACCGCGAACAGGACGCTCAACGGCAGGATCAGGAAGACCAACGGGACGAGCATGTAGATCTCTTTGCGCCCGGCCCGCTCGATGAGTCCGCGCTTGGCGTCCTCTCGCGCATCGAGTGCCTGCGCGTGCAGGACCTGAGCGAGCGGGGCACCGCGATCCAGCGCGGCGACGAGCTGGTCGACCGCACGGGAGAGCCCTGCGACATCGAGCCGGCCGGCGAGCCGTGTGAGCGACTCGGACAGGGAGGACCCCGTGCCCACGGCCACGACGACACCGCGGAGTTCGGAGGTGAGATCACCCGCTCCGATCTCGCTGACGCGACGCAGCGAGTCGAGGATGCCCTCGCCCGCCGACAGGCACAGCGCCAGGAACTCCAGGACGGTCGGCAGCTCGTCCTCGATGCGCGCGACGCGGACTCTCGCCGCGCGTGTGAGCCACGCGTCGTAGCCGAGCGCCGCCCCGACCGCTGCCAGGACGGGCACCAGGCCGAGGGAAGGCGCGGCATTCCCGATGAGCACCAGGATGACGACCACCACGCCGCCGCCCGCGAGGCCGCCGACCGCCCACGCGAGCTGGCGCGCACGGAACTGCGTCGTGTCGATGCTCCACTCAGCACGGCGGAGGCGCCGCGCGAGGGCTCCGTCGCCGCCGGCGACCCGGGCGAAGCGCCGCCCGATCGCTCCCCACGACGGCCAATGCTCCCGACCGCCGACAGCGACGTCCAACCCGCGGCCATCGATCACGTCGCGGATGTAGGGCGCGATCCGCCGGGCGAGGCTCGGGGCGCCCCATCGCGGCGCGAGGGAGACCAGTAGGCAGACGCCCACCCCGAGCGCCGTGCCGAGCACGACGGCGTAGGCGATGTCGCTGGTCCCCATCGCGATCATCCGAACCACCGCCGAGGCTCGGGCAGCCGGCCCAGCCGGATCATGACGCGGTAGGCCACGAACGACACCGCGGCGCCGGCGAGGATGAGCACGATGCCGGCAGCGCTGCTGTACGCGCGCGCCCCCTCCGGCCGCATCGCCAGCAGAGCGAGGATCACCCACGGCGCGGCGACGCCGAGCACGGCGGCGCCGCGGATCCACGATTGCCGCGATTCGACCTCTGCCCGCAGCGCCGCGTCCGCGCGCACCGATGTCGCGAGAGCCCGCAGGACGACCGTGAGCTCCGTGCCGCCGACCTGCCGAGCCATCCGCAGCGTCTCGACGATCCGGTCGGCGACGGGGTCTGCGAGGTTCGCCTTGAGCCGGTCCACGGACGAGTCGAAGTGGCCCGACGCGGTCATGTCACGAGCGAACGAGCGGAAGGCGGGGCGGAGCTCCGCGGGAGCCGAGTCGGCGAGGCTGCTCACCGCATCGGGGAGCGACATCCCTGCGCGCACGGATGCGATGAGCAGATCGCACACATCCGGCCACATTCCTCGGCGTGTCCGCTGCAGCTTCGAGCGCCGGGCGCGCAGCCACGCGAACGGCGTCACGATCCCGGCGACGGCCGCGACGAGACAGAGGGCGGCGACCGGGGCGACCAGCCACGCCACCGCGGCGGCGAGAGCCCCGCACCCGATCGCCACCGCGATCACCGAAGTGACCGACGACCGCGCGAAGCCCGCCTCGGCCAGCAGCCGGTGGAGCCGGCCGGTCGTGCGTGTCGGGACGCGGCGCGACCCCGCCGGCCACAGCCACGGGGACAGCGTGAGCAGCAGACCCGCGGCGAGGACCGCGCCCCACACGACGATCACGCGGCATCCGCCCGGTAGAGGGTGCGCGCCTCGATGACGCCGTCGACCACATCACCCGTGGGAGCCACGATCTCGACCACGCGCCGCGCGCCCGACGCGGACCGCTCGCAGTGCGCGACGAGCGACACCGAGGATGCGACCGCCGGAAGCACGAACGCCGAATCGATGTTGCGCCCAGCGAGGAGCGGAAGCGCGGCGAGCTTGACGAGCGCCTCGCGGGCCGAGTTGGCGTGGATCGTGGCCGCGCCGGGAACGCCTGTGTTCAGTGCGAGCAGGAGATCGAGCGCCTCCGCGTCTCGTACCTCGCCGACGACCAGTCGGTCGGGACGCATGCGCAGCGCTTCTTTCACGAGTCGTCGCAGCGTGACCTCGCCGGTGCCCTCGAGGCTCGGCTGTCGGCCCTGCAAGGCCACGAGGTCGGGCGCGGCGACGGCGAGCTCGAAGGTCTCCTCGACCGTGACGATGCGGTGACCGGGCGGGCACGCAGCGATGAGCGCGCCGAGGAGAGTCGTCTTGCCCGCGTGCGTCGCACCCGAGACGAGGATCGAGCTGCCGGCGGCGATCGCGTCATGCAGCAGCCGGGCGGCGTCCGGGGCGAGCGCCCCGGACGCGACCAGACGACCGAGGTCGCGGTACGCCGGCAGGAACTTGCGGATGTTGACCGCCCAGTGCCGTCGCGTGATGTCGGGAATCACGACATGAAGCCGCGAGCCGTCCGGGAGCGAGGCGTCGACGAACGGCTGCGAGAGGTCGACCCGGCGCCCCGTGGACTGCAGCATCCGTTCGACGAGATCGCGCACCGCCGTATCGGTGAGCACGAGCGGCGTCTGCTCGGGCACTCCACTTCGCGCGATGAAGATGCGGTCCGGCGCGTTGATCCACAACTCCTCGACCGTCGGATCGTCGAGGTACATCTGCAGCGGCCCGTAGCCGACGACCGCCGCGAGCACGTCGCGCACGCACGCTGTCTCGTCGTCGACGGGCGTGAGACCTCGCGCGAGGGCGAAGTCGTTGTGCCGGCGCACCTCGGCGCGCGCGATCTGGGCTGCGAACTCGGGATCCCGGGAAGGGTCAGACCGCTCCGCCCGCAGCCGCTCGCGCACGCGCTCGGCCACGATCGTGGCAACCGGTGCGGCGGATACGGACACCGAAGCATCCTCGCAACTCGGCGCCGAGCCATCCGGAAGTTATCCACAGATGCGGGGAGCGAGCTCACGCGGCAGGATGGAACGAGCGACCGAAGGGACGACGATGACCAAGGCGAAGACCGACCTCTCCCCCGCGGCAAAGACCGGGCTGGGCCTGGCAGGCCTCGTGCAGGTGGCGTTCGCGTTCCTGGCTTTCTGGGACCTCGCGCACCGCGACGCCCGTGGCGTGCGCGGGCCCAAGCCGGTGTGGATCCCGGCCATCCTGGTCAACTGGATCGGCCCCGCGAGCTACTTCCTGTTCGGCATCCGTCGCTGACCAGGCCATACGGGGGGCTGACCCTACAGCTCCGACGCAGGCTCGTCAGTAGACTGAACGGACTTGCGGGAGTGGTGAAACTGGCAGACACGCAGGATTTAGGTTCCTGTGCCTTCGGGCGTGTGGGTTCAAGTCCCACCTTCCGCACGCGAGTTCTCGCATCCGCCGACCGCCGACGTACTTACCGACGGGAATCCCACCGTGCACGCAGTTCCCTCCGCCCTGATCCCCTGGCTGGACCCCGCCGCCATCATCGAATGGGCCGGCCCGTGGGCGCTCGTCGCGGTGTGCTTCATCGTCTTCGCCGAGACGGGTCTGCTCGTCGGGTTCCTGCTGCCGGGCGACACGCTCCTGGTCATCTCGGGCCTGCTGTCGCATCCGCAGGACTACGCTCCGAACGGCGTGTTCGGCATCAGCGTGTGGTGGGTGGCGCTGCTCATCGGCCTCGCGGCGTTCATCGGCGGTGAGGTCGGGTACTACATCGGCCACAAGGGCGGTCCCGCAGTCTTCGAGCGCAAGGAATCGGGCCTGTTCAGCGTCAAGAACGTCGAGCGCACGAACGCGTTCTTCGAGCGCTTCGGCGGGCTCACGATCATCCTGGCGCGCTTCGTGCCGATCGTCCGCACGTTCGCTCCCGTCGCCGCGGGCGTCGGCCACATGAACAAGTGGAAGTACACCCTCTACAACTTCATCGGCGCGGTCATCTGGGGCTTCGGGCTCACGATGTTCGGCTACGCCATCGGATTCATCCCGCCGGTCGCCGAGTTCGTCGAGAACTACATCGACCTGATCCTGCTGGCGGCCGTCGGCGGCACCGCGATCGTGACGCTCTGGCACTACTTCCGCGAGCGCAGCAAGGCCAAGAAGGCGGCCGCCGCGGGCGAGGACGTCGTCGTCGACCATTCCGAGGCCGAGGCGCTCGTGCTCGACCCCGAGGTGTTCGACCGCGGTCCCGAGCACCACGAGGACGGCGCGCCCAAGGCCTGACCGACCGCCCCTCGCTTCGACGCCCCGACGGGCGTCAGGACGCCTTCCTCTTCTTCGCTGCAGGCTTCTTCGCGGATGCCTTGCCCTCCGCCTTGGCGGCGGGCTCGGCATCCTTCTTCTTCCCCGCGGTGCTCTTGCCGCCGCCCTCGCGCGCCGCGCGCGACTTCTCGACGCTGGCACGGAGCGCCGCCATGAGGTCGATGACCTCGCCGCCGGCCTCTTCCTCCTCGCGCTCGCCGAACGTCTCGGCGGTGTCGACCGCGTCGCCCTTCTCGAGCTTCGCCTCGATGAGGGTGCGCAGCTCCGCCTGATACTCGTCGGTGAACTCCTCGGGGTCGAAGTCGCTCGCGAAGCTCTCGACGAGGGATGCCGACAGCTCGAGCTCCTTCGCCGAGATGCGCACGCTCTCGTCGAGGGCCGGGAAGGCCGCCTCACGCACCTCGTCGGCCCACAGCAGGGTCTGCAGCACCAGCACGTCGCCGCGCACGCGCAGCGCCGCGAGGCGCGTCTTCTGCCGGAGCGAGAAGCGCACGATGGCGGTGCGGTCGGTCTGCTCGAGAGTCTTGCGCAGCAGCACATACGCCTTCGGTGAGGCGGAGTCCGGCTCGAGGTAGTACGCACGGTCGAGCGTGAGCAGATCGATCTGATCGCTCGGCACGAACTCGACCACGTCGATCTCGCGGCTGCGCTCGGCGGGCAGCGAGTCGAGGTCCTCCTTCGTGAGCACGACCGTGCGCTCGCCGTCGTCGTACGCCTTGTCGATCTCCTGATACGCGACCACCTCGCCGCAGACCTCGCACTTGCGCTGATAGCGGATGCGTCCGCCGTCCTTGTTGTGCACCTGATGCAGTGACACGTCGTGGTCCTCGGTCGCGGCGTATACCTTGACCGGAACGTTCACGAGTCCGAACGTCAGTGCACCCTTCCAGATCGCCCTCACCACACCAGTACACACCTGTCACATGCCCCACGGCTACCCTGGGCCCATGGCGCGCGACGAGCAGCTGGTGCGGATCGGCGGCCGGCGCCTGCGCATCACGAACCTCGACAAGGTGCTGTATCCCGAGACCGGCACCACCAAGGGCGAGGTGATCGACTACTACACGCGCGTCGCCGAGGTGCTGATCCCGCACGTGATCGGGCGGCCCGTGACGCGCAAGCGCTGGCCCGACGGCGTCGGCACCGAGGACGACCCGGGCATGGTCTTCTTCGCGAAGGACCTGGAGCGCGGAGCGCCGTCGTGGGTGCGAAGGATGCCGATCCCGCATTCGACCGGCACCAAGGAGTATCCGCTGATCGGCGACGTGCCGACGCTCGTCTACCTCGCACAGGTCGCGAGCCTCGAGCTGCACGTGCCGCAGTGGCGCTTCGCGCCCGACGGCGGTCGTGGTCCCGCCGACCGCCTCGTGCTCGACCTCGACCCGGGACCCGGGGTCGGCCTGCCCGAGTGCGCCGTGGTCGCGGGCTGGGCCCGCGCGATCCTCGAGGGCATGGGGCTCGAGCCGTACCCGGTCACGAGCGGCAGCAAAGGCATCCACCTGTACACGGCGCTTCCGCCCGGGCAGACGACCGAGCAGGCGTCGGCCCTCGCGAACGAGCTCGCGCGTGCGATCGAGGCGGATCACCCCGACCTCGTGGTGAGCAGCATGAAGAAGACCGAGCGCCGCGGCAAGGTGCTCATCGACTGGAGTCAGAACAACGGCTCCAAGACCACGATCGCCCCGTACTCGATGCGCGGACGCCTGCACCCGACGGTGGCCGCGCCTCGCGCGTGGGACGAGCTCCATGATCCGGACCTGCGGCATCTCGAGTTCACCGAGGTGCTCGAGCGGATCGAGACGATCGGTGACCCGATGGCTCCGCTGGGCTTCCACGCCGGAGGGCGCGAGGCCGAGTCGGGGCCGCTGTCGGCCTACATCGCCAAGCGCAGCGCCGACCGGACTCCCGAGCCGGTGCCCGCCAACCCGCTCGGCGCCGCCCCGGGCGACGAGAAGCCGCGGTTCGTCATCCAGGAGCACCACGCGACGCGGCTGCACTGGGACTTCCGCCTCGAGCGCGACGGCGTGCTGGTGAGCTGGGCGGTGCCCCGCGGCGTGCCGCACTCGTACAAGCGCAACAACCTCGCCGTGCAGACCGAGGACCACCCGATGGAGTATGCGACGTTCGAGGGCACGATCCCCGCCGGCGAGTACGGCGGCGGCACCGTGACGATCTGGGATGACGGCCGCTACGAGCTGGAGAAGTGGCGCGACGACGAGATCATCGCAACTCTCGAGGGCCGCCCGGGAGGACCGCTCGGCCGCGTGCGGCTCGCGCTCATCCGCACCGAGGGCGAGGGCGAGAAGTCGAGCTGGCTGCTTCACCGTATGAAGACGGATGCCGAGGGCCGGCCGCAGCCGGACGGCATCCCCGTCGAGGCCAGCCCCCAGGCGGACGAACCGAGGCAGCCCGCCGCGGCGCGCCGCGAGCGACGTACGGAACGCCCCGCCGAGTCGTCCGCGAGCTCGGTGGACCTCGATCAGCTGCGCCCGATGCTGGCGACGTCGTCGACGCCGGTGCGGGCTCGCGAGGCGGCCGAGCGGTGGGGCGAGCCCGCGTGGGTCGAGATGAAGTGGGACGGCATCCGCGCCGTCGGCGCGTGGGACGGCCACCGGCTTCGGCTCTTCGCGCGCAGCGGCAACGAGGTCACCCATCGCTACCCCGAGCTCACGGCAGTCGACGCGGGTCTCGGGCAGGAGCCGGCCGTCCTCGACGGCGAGCTCGTCGCGCTCGAGCCCGACGGGCGCCCCAGCTTTCCGCTGCTGCAGACCCGGATGAACCTCGAGCGCGCCGGCGACATCGCGCGCGAGGCGCGGCGCACCCCGGTGCGTTACTACCTGTTCGACGTGCTCTCGCACGACGGCGACGACCTCGCCGACCTGCCGCTGCGGGAGCGGCGAGATGTCCTGGAAGCCATCGCCGAGGAATCCGTCGACGCCATCGGCGTGCCGCCGGTCTTCGACGACGTCGATGCTGCGCTCGAGACCAGCATGCAGCTGCGGCTGGAAGGCATCGTCGTGAAGGATCCGTCGTCACGGTACCGCCGCGGCGAGCGCGCGGAGGCCTGGCTCAAGGTCAAGATCACGCGGACGCAGGAGGTCGTGATCGCCGGCATCCGTCCCGGCAAGGGTGCGCGCAGCGGCACGTTCGGGTCCCTGCTCCTGGGGATCCCCGGGCCGGAAGGCCTGCAGTACGCCGGAAGGGTGGGCACCGGCTTCAGCGATTCCACGCTCGAGGCGCTCATGAAGCGGCTGCTCCCGCTTCGCACCGACGAGAATCCCCTCACGGGCGTGCCGCCGCTCGACGCCCGCGATGCCCTGTGGGTCGAGCCGGCCCTCGTCGGCGAGGTGGAGTACGGCGAGTTCACGCCGGGCGGCATCCTCCGCCATCCGCGCTGGCGGGGGCTCCGGCCCGACAAGAGCCCGGAAGACGTGCGTCGCGAAGACTGACTCCCAGGCGTCGGGATCACGCGTGGGCGTCGTGCTCGATGTGACCCGCCGGTTCGAGCTGGAACGTCGAGTGCTCGACATCGAAGTGCTGAGAGAGGCACGTCTGCAGCTGGCTAAGGATGCCTGCTGCCCGCCCGTCGCTGAGCGCGTCGGCGTCAACGACGACGTGCGCCGAGAACACCGGGGCACCGCGGGTCAGCTGCCACACGTGAACGTCATGCACGTCGACGACACCCGTCGTCGCGAGGATGTGGTCGCGGATCTCCTTCACGTGCGTGCCCTTGGGTGCCGACTCGGCCAGCACCGACACGACCTCGCGCAGCAGCCCGATCGCCCGCGGGATGATCATCGCCGCGATGAACAGCGACGCGATCGCGTCGGCCGGCGCCCACCCGGTCGCCACGATCACGATGGCGGCGACGATGACAGCGGCCGAGCCGATCAGATCGCCGAGCACCTCCAGGTACGCACCTCGGACGTTGATGCTGTCGCGCTGCGCCGAGCTGAGCAGCCACATCGCGACCGAGTTGGCGGCGAGGCCCACGATCGCGACGACGAGCATGAGTCCGCCCGCGACCTCGACCTCGCCGGGATCCATGAGGCGCATCACGGCCTCGACAGCCACCCACAGCGACAGCGCGATCAGGATCACGCCGTTCACCAGGGCGCCGAAGACCTCGGCCCGCTGGTAGCCGAAGGTGCGCCGGTCATTCGCGGGCCGGGACGCGACGATGCTCGCGATGAGCGCGATCACGAGGGCTGCGGCATCCGTGAACATGTGGACCGCATCCGCGAGGAGTGCGAGAGATCCGGACAGCACGGCGCCGACGATCTGCACGATCATCACGACCGAGGTGATCGCGAGCGAGATCGCGAGCAGGCGACGGCTGCCGGCGGCTCGGATCCCCGATGGAGCATGATCGTGCATGCGCCCAGGCTATGCCGCCGGACGCCCGCCGAGGGGCCGGTTCGCACAGTCGGGAATGACTCTGATTCTCACTCGCGAGGCGCCGGGATGATAGCGTCGCGCCGTGACGGCGCGACCCCTGGGCATCAGCACGAACGATCGTCCCTGGCGACGCGATGGCGCGGCGGCGTACGCGATCGAACGCGTTCGCCGCCTGCTGCGACCGCCGGTGACCGTGCATCCGATGGACGCCGCCGTCCGGGTGGAGCGCGACGTCGAGATCGCGATGCGCGACGGCACGATCCTCCGCGCGAACGTCTACCTGCCGGCCGGCGGCGGTCCGGTGCCGGCGATCCTGTCCGCCCACCCCTACGGCAAGGACGCCGTCCCGCGACGCACGCGTCGCGGATACCGCATCAACCCCCAGTTCCGGATCCTGCGCCAGACCGGCCCGATCCACATCTCGGACCAGACCGGCTGGGAGGCGCCCGATCCGGATTGGTGGGTGCCGCATGGCTTCGCCGTCGTGAACCTCGACGTGCGCGGCGCGGGGCGCTCCGACGGGGTGGGTTCGCTCATGAGCGACGCCGAGGCCGAGGACGTGTACGACGCCATCGAGTGGATCGCGCAGCAGGACTGGTGCACCGGCGCCGTCGGGATGCTCGGGGTGTCGTACCTCGCGATCTCGCAGTACAAGGTCGCGGCGCTGCGACCGCCGCATCTCGCGGCCATCGTGCCGTGGGAGGGCTTCACCGACGCATACCGCGACTTCTTCTACCCGGGAGGCGTGCGCGAGATCGGATTCTCGCGACTGTGGACGACACTGGTGCGACGCTCCACGCGCATGTCTCCCGACTTGGGGCGGGAAGCGGCGGCCCACCCCGAAGACGACGCCTGGTGGCGCTCTCTCGCCCCTGAGCTCGAGCGGATCGAGACGCCGATGCTCGTGTGCGGCAGCTTCTCGGACGCCAACCTGCACACGCGCGGCAGCTTCCGCGCGTTCGCCGACGCGGGATCGCCCGACCGGCATCTGTTCACGCACCGGGGTGGCAAGTGGACGACCTTCTACGGCGACGAGGCGAAGGCGGCTCAGCTCGCATTCCTCCGCATGCATCTGAAGGGCGAGCGCCACGACCTTCCCCGCGTGCGGCTCGAGGTCCGCGACCGCGGCGACCGGATCCACGACGTGCGCGACGAGGAGCGGTGGCCTCCCGCGGGCAGTCCGCTGCGCCTGCACCTGCACGCTGAGGGGCGGCTCGATGAGACACCGCCGGTCCGAGAGAGCGAGGTCGGATTCCGCACCCGGCGGGCGGTCCGCTACGCGTGGATCTTCGACGAAGACACCGAGATCACGGGCGTCGCCACAGTGCGGCTCCGGGTGAGCGCCGCCACCGCGGGGCCGGTGTCGCTGTTCGCGGGGCTGTCGAAGTGGACGGCGGGCCACTTCGTGCCGTTCGAGGGCTCCTACGGGTTCGGAAGGGATTTCGTGACCACGGGGTTCCGCCGCGTCTCCCTCGACGCGCACGCCCGCCCGGTGGAGATCGAGTTCGCGCCGTCGGCGACGTTCTTCCGCGCGGGCGACGAGCTGCGACTGCACATCTCGGGCCGCCAGCTCTCACCGCGCAACCCGCTGTGGGGCGCCTTCCCCGCGCTCTACCGCTCGAGCCGGCGGGTCGCATGCACGCTCCACTCCGGGCCGGAGCATGAACAGATGCTGGACCTGCCGCTGGTGCCGCGGGGTGCTCATCCGGGGTGAGGTGCGCTGACCTCGCCCCGCTCAGAGCGCGGCGAGGAGCGGCGCGAGCGCCGCGAAGGCGCGTGAGCGATGGGACGCCGCGTTCTTCTCGTGCGCCGTCCACTCCCCGACCGTCCGCTCGGCATCCCCTGGCTGACCGTCCGGGATGAACACGGGGTCGTAGCCGAACCCGCCGTCGCCGGACGCGGCCGTCGCCAGGCGGCCCGGCCACACGCCCTCCACGACGTGCTCGTGTGCGTCGTCCTGGCGCTGGGCTCCCGTCGAAGGGTCCACGAGCGCGATCGTCGAGACGAACTGCGCGGTGCGGTGCGGGTCGCGGATGTCGGACAGCTGGTCGAGCAGCAGGTTCAGATTCGCCGCGGCATCCTTCGCGTGCCCTGCCCAGTAGGCGGAGAACACTCCCGGCGCGCCGCCGAGCACGTCGACGCAGATGCCGGAGTCGTCCGCGAGGGCGGGGAGGCCGGTGTGGGCTGCGGCCGCCCGCGCCTTGATCAGGGCGTTCTCGGCGAACGTCACGCCGTCCTCGACCGGCTCAGGCCCGTCGTATCCGATCACCTCGAGGTCGGGGCGCGTGGCGGCGACGATCGCCTGGAACTCCTCGACCTTGTGCGGGTTGTGCGTCGCGAGCACGATGCGGCGCGGCATCCGTCACTCCGCCGTGGAGTCGGAAGCGGGCGCGAGCGCGGCGGCCTGGTGGTCGCGCAGCTGCGCGCAGCCGTTCACACCCAGCTCGAGCAGCGCGTCGAGCTCGCGCTTGTCGAACGGCGCGCCCTCGGCGGTGCCCTGGACCTCGACGAACAGACCACGGCCCGTGACGACGATGTTCATGTCGGTCTCGGCGCGGACGTCCTCGACGTACGCCAGGTCGAGCATCGGCTCGCCGTCGATGATGCCCACCGAGACGGCCGAGACCGAGTCGAAGAGCACCTGCGCCTTCTGCCCGATGAACTTCTTGGTCCGGCCCCACTCGATCGCGTCCGCGAGCGCGACGTATGCGCCGGTGATCGCGGCCGTGCGCGTGCCGCCGTCGGCTTGCAGCACATCGCAGTCGATGACGATCGTGTTCTCACCGAGCGCCTTGGTGTCCACGACGGCGCGCAGTGCGCGCCCGATCAGCCGCGAGATCTCGTGCGTGCGACCGCCGATGCGCCCCTTGACGCTCTCGCGGTCGTTGCGCTCGTTGGTCGCACGGGGCAGCATCGCGTACTCGGCCGTGATCCAGCCCTTGCCCTTGCCGACGAGCCAGCGCGGCACGCCGTTCGTGAACGACGCCGTGCACAGCACCTTGGTGCCGCCGAACGAGATGAGGGCCGAACCCTCGGCCTGGCCCGACCAGCCCCTCTCGATCGTGATGGGGCGCAGCTGGTCGACGCTGCGGCCGTCGGCGCGGACGATGTCGGTCATTCGGTTCTCCTCCGGAGGGGACGGATGCCTCAGCCGAGGCGGGACGGAAGGTCGATGGCACCGGTCTGCACGAGGCGCACCGAGCTCACCTCGCGGCCCATGAGGCGGTGGGCCAGGCGCAGGAACTCGTCGGCGGACGCGCCCGTGGCCTCGTAGACGTGGCGGGGCTCCGCATCCGGACCCGCGAGGAGGCTGCGCGAGACCAGCTGACGGTAGACGTCCTTCGCTGTCTCGGTGTCGCTCGACACCAGGCTGACGTCGGGGCCCATGACGTAGCTGATCGCGCCTTCGAGGAACGGGTAGTGCGTGCAGCCGAGCACGAGCGTGTCGACGCCGGCGTGGCGCAGCGGGGCGAGGTACTCCTCGGCGACCGCGAGCACCTCGGGCGAGTCGGTGACACCGTCCTCGACGAACTCGACGAACCGCGGGCACGCCTGCGCGAACACCGTGAGGCGCTCGTTCACGCCGAGCATGTCTTGGTAGGCGCCGGACCCGATCGTCCCTGCGGTGCCGATGACGCCGACACGACCGTTGCGGGTCGTCGACATCGCCGTTCGGACTGCGGGGCCGATCACCTCGACGACCGGCACGCTGTAGCGCTCGCGCGCGTCGCGTAGCATCGCGGACGACGCGGTGTTGCACGCGATCACGAGCATCTTCACGCCCTGCTCGACGAGCGTGTCCAGGATCTCGAGAGAGTAGCGGCGCACGTCGGCGATCGGCTTCGGCCCGTACGGCGAGCGCGCCGTGTCGCCGATGTACAGGATCGACTCGCGCGGGAGCTGGGCCGAGATCGCCCGGGCGACGGTGAGCCCGCCGACTCCGGAGTCGAAGATGCCGATCGGCGCGCCGGTGCCTTCTCGGTCCAGTCGGCCGTCTTGAGGCTGCCCGTCGGTCACGATGCCCCAGCCTACGCCAGCCGCTCAGTAGGCTGACCCGCATGACCCTTCGACAGGCTCAGGACGGCGCCGTCGGGCACGCCCACGCCGGCGGATTGTCGACCGCGCTGCTCACCGACCGCTACGAGCTGACCATGGTGGACGCCGCCCTGCGCGACGGCACCGCCGAGCGCAGGTGCGTCTTCGAGCTGTTCGGACGCCGCCTCTCGGGCGGGCGCCGCTTCGGCGTCGTCGCGGGCACCGGCCGGCTCCTCGAGCTCATCCGCGACTTCCGTTTCGGCGACGATGAACTCCGCTTCCTCCGCGACGAGCGGGTGGTGGACGCCGCGACCCTCGACTTCCTCGAGGGCTACCGCTTCACCGGATCGATCACCGGCTACCGCGAGGGCGAGCTGTACTTCCCCGGCTCCCCCATCCTCACCGTCGAGGGGACGTTCGCCGAGGCGGTGATCCTCGAGACCATGGCGCTGAGCGTGCTCAACCACGACTCCGCCGTGGCGACCGCGGCGGCCCGCATGAGCATCGCCGCCGGCGACCGCCCGCTCGCCGAGATGGGCTCGCGCCGAGCCGCGGAGTCTTCCGCCGTCGCCGCCGCGCGCGCGGCGTACATCGCCGGGTTCGGCGCCACCTCGAATCTCGAGGCCGGCCGGCGCTGGGGCATCGCCACGATGGGCACCGCGGCGCACTCATGGACGCTGCTGCACGACTCCGAGGAGGCGGCGTTCCGGGCCCAGGTCGAGGCGCTCGGCGTCGGGACGACGCTCCTCGTCGACACGTACGACATCCGGCGCGGCGTCGAGACCGCGGTCCGGGTCGCCGGCACCGGGCTCGGCGGGGTCCGCATCGACTCGGGCGACCTCCCGACGGTGGCCGCCGAGGTCCGTGCGCAGCTCGACGAGCTCGGCGCGACCGGCACGCGGATCACCGTGACGAGCGACCTCGACGAGTACGCGATCGCATCGCTCGCGGCATCCCCCGTCGACGCATACGGCGTCGGCACATCGGTCGTCACGGGCTCTGGGACCCCGACCGCCGGCATGGTCTACAAGCTCGTGGCGCGCCAGGACGACGCGGGCGGCTGGGTCGCCGTCGCGAAGGCGTCGACCGACAAGAGCTCGAAGGGCGGCCGGAAGGCGGCCTTCCGCACGCTCGACGAAGGCACCGCCACGAGTGAGCTGATCGTCGTGTCGGACGGCTTCGAGGAACTCGCGACCGCGGCGTCGCATCCCGGGGCGCGGGCGCTGCAGGTGCCGCTCGTCGTCGACGGCGAGCCGGATGCCGCGTTCGAGGGCACGGCTGGAGTCGAGGCGGCCCGGGCGCACCACCTCCGGGTGCGCGAGGAGCTGCCGGTGCGCGGGCTGGCGCTCAGCCGCTCGGATCCGGCTATCCCCACCGTCTACGTCGACGCGGAGTGAGCCGGCAGCGGTTCGCGGTTCTGCGGGTCAGCCGCCCAGCGACTCGTAGATCTCTTTGCACGTGGGGCACACCGGGAACTTCTCGGGGTCCCTGCCGGGCGTCCACTTCTTTCCGCACAGCGCACGCACGGGCTTGCCCGTGATCGCGGACTCGAGGATCTTGTCCTTCTTGACGTAGTGCGAGAACCGCTCGTGATCTCCGGGCTCGATGTTCTCCTCGCGGATGAGCTCTTCGAGTTCGCGGTCGAGGGTTGCGAGGCCACCCTGGTCCGGGCTGTCGAGAGGCGTGCTCATGAAGAGCCAGTGTAGTCGCGGGAGGCCGCCGGCGGGCGGCCCGAGCGAGCGTCAGGTGGACTCGGCGAACTCCATGAGCCGGCCTCCGCGCCGCTCGAACAGCACGGCTCCGACGCTGACGCCTGCGATCAGCAGGGCGCCGCCGATGGCGAGGCCCGCCCACAGCGTCACCGCTGCGGCGTCGACGTCGCCCTGCAGCGCCCGCCACGCCGACCACAGCACCGGCGAGGCGGCGGCGAGAACGCCCAGCATCACGACGCCCTGCGAGATCACGCCGCGCGAGGTGGTGCGCTGCGGCTGCTGGAAGGGGCTCTCGCCGGGCCGGGACACGGCGTACGGCGCGAGGACGGACGAGATGCTCGAGAGGCCGAGGCCCGTGAGGAACAGCACGGCGCACACCCCGGTGAGCGCCGGCAGCATCGCCCAGCGGCCATGGAACGTGATGGCCACGGGTGCTGCGACGGCGAGCAGCGGTACACCGACGAGCAGCACGGGGACGAGCCTTCCTACGCGGTCGGACACGCCCCGTACCCCGCTCGCGATGTGCATCCAGACGGCCGTCGAGTCGTACGCGATGTCGTTGTGGGGCAGCCAGCCGAGGAAGAGCGCGATGAACGGCACGGGGACGAGCGCGGCGAGCTCCGCGGGCACGCCCGCGATGAGGAGCGGGATCACCGTCACGACCGCGGCGACGGGGATGATCAAGGCGTTCACGACGTACCGGCGGTCGCGGAACCAGTACATCAGGCTGCGCGCGGCGATGGCCCCGCCCGGGGTCCCTGGCGCGACCGCGAACCATCCGAGACCGCCCCGCTCACGGACGGCGACGGGGCGCTCGGTCGTGGTGAGCAGGCGCTTGACGACCCACGCCCACAGCAGCGCGAGGACCACGACGGTCGCGACGGCCACCACCGCGGCCAGCCCGACGTCACCGCCGGCCGCGACACGGCCAGGCAGAGCCCACGCAGCGCCGAGCGGCGTGACCGCGAGCGCCGACACGGCTTCGAGCAGCTGGGGCGGCACGGCACCCCGCCACTCGAGGGACGCGAGGAAGACTCCCACCGGAACCACGACGACGAGCACCACCAGCACGAAGAGCCCCGAGAGCTCGCGCGAGCGGCGGTCCCGGAGGAACAGCGTCGCGAGCGCCGTGCACACGCGTGCGAGCAGCGCACAGGTCAGGATGCCGAGCACGATGCCGCTGACCGCCACGGCGATCGGCACGCCGTGGTCCGCCCACACGACGGCGGCGCACACCGAGATCGCGGTCAGCACCAGGATCGGCACACTGACGAGGCCGACGACGGCGAGCACCGCTGCGAGCCGGCCCCTGCTGAGTCCGAACAGCGAGAACCGGCGGGGGTCGAGCGGATCCTCGACTCCCGCGATGAGCGGTGCGAGCGCGAATCCGAGGGTCACCGCGGCACCGCCGAGCACCGTCACGGCGAGGACGGCGTCGGGGTCGGTATCCCGCATCGTGAGCAGCGCCCAGCACGCTGCGACCGTGGCGGCGGCGAGCAGCACGAGCGCGGCGACGACGCGCAGAACATGGCGGACATCTCCGCGCAGCACACCGAAGAGCAGGGCGAGCCTCAGTTGGAGAACGTGTGCAGCCATTCCAGGCCCTCCACGTCGCTGAGACCGCCGGCGAGCTCGACGAACCGCTGCTCGAGGGTCAGCTCCCCGCGCACCTCGTCGACGGTGCCTTCGGCGAGGACCTGTCCGGCGACGATCACGGCGACGCGAGAGCACACGCGCTCGACGAGCTCCATGCCGTGACTGGAGAGGATGACCGTCCCACCGTGAGCCACGTACGTCGAGAGGATGTCGAGGATCACGGCGCTCGAGACCGGATCGACCGCCTCGAACGGCTCGTCCAGCACGAGCAGGCGCGGCGAGTGGATGAGGGCGCCCGCCAGCATGACCTTCTTCAGCATGCCGGCCGAGTAGTCCGAGACGCTGCGGCCGAGCGCGTCCTCGAGATCGAACGCCCGCGCGAGGTCGGCGGTGCGGCTCTCCACGACGGCCGGCGGGAGGCCCCGAAGCACGCCGTAGTAGTACAGCAGCTGACGTCCGGTGAGCCGGTCGAAGGTCCGCAGCCGGTCCGGCAGTACGCCCATCAGCTTCTTCGCCGCCAGCGGCTTGGCGGAGGCGTCCACTCCCGCGACGCGGATGCTGCCCTTGTCAGGCTCGAGCAGACCCGCGATCATCGACAGGGTCGTGGTCTTGCCGGCGCCGTTCGGACCCACGAGGCCGTAGAAGGTTCCGGCGGGAACGGTGAGGTCGATGCCGTCCACGGCGTGCGTGCTGCCGAATCGCTTCGTCACGCCGCGCAGCACCAGCGCGTCACCCGACGTGCCGGGCGCAGGCGTGGGCACAGGCATCGACTCGCGACCGGGCTCGGCCGCCGCTTCAGGCACGGTGACCGGCGTCTCCGGACCTGCGACCGGGGGCTCGGGTGCGGCGGCGGGGGCTTCAGGGGCCGGGACGACGACGGATGCCTCGGCCGCCGTCGCTGCGGGCACCTCCGACTCGACCTCCACCGGGGCCTCGTCCACCACGTCGGCCGCCGTCACGGCAGGCGCCTCCGGCTCGACCTCGACCGGAACCTCGTCCACCACGTCGGCCGCCGTCGCGGCAGGCGCCTCCGGCTCGACCTCGACCGGAACCTCGTCCAACACGTCGGCGTTCTCCTCGGCCGCGCCGGGCGTCTCGGCGCGCGTCCCGTCGATCGCGGGCTGCGCGGAGGTCGGCGGTTCGGCCGGGAGAGGCGGCCTGGGCGGGACGACGATGTCGGCGGCGACGCTCGCGACGACCTCGAGATCGCTGGGAAGCGGCGGTGGCGGTCCGGGATCGGCGACCGGCGGCGTCTCAGGCGGCGACTTCTCGGACGCGACGGCCTGCGGAGCCGCGGACGAGTCCGACGCGGGGCGCTTGGTCTTGGGCTTGCGCGGCTGCCGGGGCTTCTTCGGCTGCTGCGGCGCGGGCGATTTCACAGGTGCGACGCGCGGGCTCGCGTGACCGTCCGGCTCTTCCGGATCGATGTCGTTCGGCACCGGGAGGGAGGCTGTCACCGAACCAACGTACCAAGTGGCTCTCCGCGGGAGGTCGACCGCACGGCCGAGTCTCAGCATCCGCGCTATGTCACGAAACGGCAACGCCGGGCCGATATTCTGCCCCTTCTCAGGCGTCCTCGCTAGCATGAACTCGGCACGAAGGGGTGTCTCGTCGGTGAATCTCCGATGAACCACGCACTTCAGGAGCAGACTTTGACCCTTCAGACCGTCATCCTCGCGGCCGGCATGGGCTCACGCCTGGGCCGCAGCCTCCCCAAGCCGCTGACCGAGCTCAGCGACGGCCGCAGCATCATGCAGCAGCAGCACGACAACATCCGTGCCGCGTTCGGCGACGACGCCAGGATCACGACCGTGGTGGGCTACCGGGCCGAGACGATCGTCGAGGCGTTCCCCCACGTCGACTACGTCTACAACGACCGCTACGACCAGACGAACACCTCGAAGAGTCTGCTGCGCGCGCTCGCCAGCACCGGCAAGGGCAGCGTGCTGTGGATGAACGGCGACGTCGTCTTCGATCCGCGCGTGCTGGGCCGGGCGATCGAGCTCATCGAGCGTGACCAGTCCTTCGTCACGGTGAACACCTCGAAGGTCAGCGACGAAGAGGTCAAGTACACCGTCACGTCCGAGGGCTACATCAACGAGCTGTCGAAGACCGTCAAGGGCGGAATCGGCGAGGCCGTCGGCATCAACTACATCTCGAGCCGCGACAAGAAGGCATTCATGCGCGAGCTCACGCGCGTCGACGACCAGGACTACTTCGAGCGTGGGCTCGAGCTCGCGATCGCCGAGGACGGCCTCCTGCTCGAGCCCCTCGACATCTCGGATCTGTACGCCGTCGAGGTGGACTTCGCAGAAGACCTCGAGCGCGCCAACCTCTTCGTCTGAGTTCGCCGCTGACCTGAGACACCTTTGCTGTCAACCCTGAGCGACCGCTCAGGCTCGCACGCATAGGATCGGCCCGATGGCCGACAAAGTGCACCGGATCCACTCCCTGCCGGGGGACGCACCCTGGCAGGGCGGGCTCCCGCCTGCCGGGTCGGAAGAGCACCCGTTCACCATTCGCGCGCTCGACCGTGTGCTCGCGATCCAGCGGCCGGTCGTGGTCGCCCACCTGCGCAGCATCCGTCTGCGTCATCCGGACGCCTCGCCCGCCGACATCGTGCGGATCCTCGAGCGTCGATATCTCGCAGCCGTGACGACGGGCGGCGCCGCCGTGGGCGCCACGGCCGTCATCCCCGGCATCGGAACCGGCGTCACGCTCGCGCTGAGCGGTGTCGAAACGGTCGCCTTCCTCGAGGCGACGGCCCTCTTCGCGCAGTCGGTGGCCGAGGTCCACGGCATCCCCGTCGCCGATCCGGATCGCGCCCGCGCGCTCGTGCTCACCCTGATGCTGGGCAAGGAGGGCGTCGATCTCGTCGCCCAGCTGGCCGGTCAGGCGACCGGGCGCGGCCCCGCGCGATCGACGTACTGGGGCGAACTGGTCACCAAGACGCTCCCCCGGGCCGCGGTCGGACCGCTCGTGGACCGGCTGAAGTCGGCATTCATCCACCAGTTCGCCGCGCGGGGCGGCGCGTCGTGGCTCGGCAAGGCCCTGCCGTTCGGAGTCGGCGCCGTGATCGGCGGCGCAGGGAACAACATCCTCGGGCGCCGGGTGCTCGTCGGCTCTCGGCGCGCGTTCGGGATCCCGCCGGTGGTGCTGCCTCCCGAGCTCGAGCCCCGGCCGGACTCGGAGCGTCTCGAGCGACTCGCCGGGCGCGGCATCCGTCGCGCCGGCGAGGCGGTCGTGGGAGGCGTGACGCGCGGCGCGGCGACCGTGGGCAGAGTCGTGCGACGTCGCAAGCCCGAGATCGAACCGCCGGCGGACGACTGAGGCTCCTCCCCAAGCGGGGCCCGTGACGGAGTTCGCACAGAGCGGGCGCGGCGGCCGTCCTGGCGCCGCCCGCGCGTCCGATGTCGCGCCTAGCGTCTCGCGAATGCTGCGTGCGCTCGATCCCGACGAACCCCGTCCGCCCTTGGCCTACCGCGTGCCCTGGAGGGTCGACCGCATCTACGACCGGCATCCGCTCGTCACCAATGCGAGTCCGTCGCCACTGGACTTCGTGAGCGTGTTCATCGACCGCGGCGCTTCCACCACGACCGAGCACTGGGGACAGATGCCGCCCGGTGACACCGGCGAGGTGTGCCTGTGCGACGCCGACCCGGACGAAAGCGTCGTGACGCTCGCGTGGTTCCGTCCCGACGACGGCGAGGAGTACCTCTGGCGATTCGTGATGTGACGGCGCCGTCGTGGGCGCGACGGGGTGAGAATGGCGTCATGGGTCTGTTCGTCCAGCGTCCTGAAGAGCCTGCCGAGTGGGCGGGGATCCCGTCCGAGCCCGAGCGAGCCCAGTCCGCCGCCGAGCGTCTGGCGGATGCCGCGGCCGTCGACTTCGGCCTCCTCGGCGACGGCGCCGTCGAGTCGATCGTGATTCCCGTCGCGCCGGTCGTCGAGATCACCGAGTCGCAGGAGTCCCCCGCCGACGAGTGACGCTGAGCGCTACTGCTGCCCACGCGCACGACAGCCCGTCTGCAAGCGCTTGCAGGTCGATGCTCGACAGTCACCGGGCCGAGGCATAACCTCGCATGTATGGACAGCACGTTGGCGTGCCTGGCGGCGTGGATGCCCCGGCAGCGGTGGTACGCCGCGAAGGCGCGTCCGCCGAGCCTCCGCCTCGTGTCATGGTGGGAGCTGCCCGCCCCGTCGCAGGTGGGCGTCGCCGCCGATGCGTCAGCGGATTCCGATGTGCGCATACGCACCTACCTCGTCGCCGATGAAGGCGCCCTGCCCGCCGTCCTGTACCAGATCCCGGTCGTCGCGCGCGCGACCGAGACGGTCGATGCCGACCCCGATCACGTGATCGGCAGCCCTGAACCCGGAACGACCTTCATCGACGGACCGTTCGATCCGGCGTACGCCGACGCGCTGCTGCGGCTGATCATCTCCGGGGCGATGGCCGAGGGTCCCCAGACGCGCGTCGCCGGCCGTCCCGTGGACGGGGAGGCGTTCGACGACATGCGGAGCTCCCGCGTCGTCACCGGCGAGCAGTCCAACACCTCGCTCATCTACGAGGGCGGTGAGCGGCCGGTGATCTGCAAGGTGTATCGGCAGGTGCACCCGGGGCTCAATCCCGACATCGAACTGCAGATCGCCCTCGCGACGGCCGGCTCGTCGCGCGTGCCGCGGCCGGTGGGCTGGGTGGAGGGCCTGTGGCCCGACCTCGAGACGGCGCACGGCTCCGTCCGCGGATCTCTCGCCTTCGCCCAGGAGTTCCTGCCCGACGTCGAGGACGCGTGGCGCGTCGCCCTGCTCGCCGCCGCGCGCGGCGACGACTTCCGCGCGCAGGCGCGTGCGCTCGGAGCCGCCACCGCCGACGTCCACCTGGCTCTCGCCGAGTGCTTCCCCACCCGAACCCCGACCGCGCGCGATCGCGAGGTCACGGCGTCGACGTGGGCTCGCCGGCTCGCGATCGCGATCGCGGAGGTTCCCGAGATCTCGGAGCGGCGCGCGGTCGCCGAGGCGGTGTATCGGCGTGCCTCGGAAGTGGCGTGGCCGCCGTTGCAGCGGATCCACGGCGACTATCACCTCGGCCAGGTGATCCAAGCACCCGGACGCGGATGGGTGCTGCTCGACTTCGAGGGCGAGCCCCTCCGCCCGATGGCCGAGCGGACGCAGCCCGATCTCGCTCTGCGCGACGTCGCCGGCATGCTGCGCTCGTTCGACTACATCACCGGGTCGCTGCGGCTCGACGACCCCGAACGATCCCCGGAGGCTGTCCGCAGCTGGGCGCGGGACGCACGGCGGGCGTTCGTCGAGGGGTACGCCGCGACGTCCGGGACCGACCTCGATCCGAGGCACCCGCTTCTGGCCGCCCTCGAGCTCGACAAGGCGGTGTACGAGGCGATCTACGAGTCCCGCAACCGTCCGACGTGGGTGTCGATCCCGCTCGCGGCGATCTCACGCCTCGTCGAGCGTCCTGCCGCCGTCGCGTGACCCGCGGGCCCGCCGTCAGGATTCGTCGTCGAGGTCGGCCTCGTCTTCCGGTTCGCCCTCGTCCTCGTCCTGAGCCGTCTTCGCGTACCAGTCGTCCCACTCGTGCATGAGGCGGTCGATCGCCGCGTGGAAGCGTGCCGTGGCGGCGCCGGGCGACGTGTCGCCGAAGTAGTGCGACACCCAGTGCTCGAGACGCTCGACGGCCTCGGGGTCGCCCAGCACGCGGTCGGTCTCGGCGACGATGTCGCGTGCGGCGGATGCCTCGAGCCACTCGCACGCCGAGAGGTAGCCGTGCGTGTCGATCGCCGCCGCCGGATCGACCGGTCGCGTGATCATGAGCGGCTTGTCGGCGGCGAGCCGGTCGTACACCATCGCCGAGATGTCGACGATGGCGACATCGGCCGCCGCCAGCTGCCAGCCGAGGTCCGGACCGTCGTCGTAGACATGCTGAGCCGGACGATCCGAGGCGTTCGCGGCAGCGAGCGCGGCGATGATTCGGCGGTTCGCGGCCCCGTACTCGGGGTCCACGACCCCCGAGCGCGGGTGCGGGCGATAGATCACCCGGTGGCGGCCGGTCGCCAGCAGCGCCGACACGAGCGCTTCCCCGTGGGAGGCCACCGAGCCGTAGTGCGCCGACGGGCGGTCGCCCTCCCACGTCGGCGCGTACAGCACGACGGTGCGCTCATCAGGCGTGTACGGGAGGGTCCCGGAGTAGTGATCGGCCTGCGGTCGCCCGATGGGGATCGTGCGGTGGTCGATGTCGTAGTCCCACAGCACCCGCGAGAGTCGCTCGCGCGCCGCGTCGCCGGCGATCAGGGCGTAGTCGTACGCCTTGTACTGGTTCGTGGTCATGTACATCTTGTCGGACTCGCCGTGGTTGATGAACACGTGCCAGCGGCGGCCGTAGCGGAACATCTGGAAGTTCCGCGTGTTCTGGTTGACGTAGAGCACGACCCGGATGTCCTGGGTGGCGATGAACCGCTCGAGGTCGCGCACGGTGGGCACGAAGGCGACCGGCGGCGCATCCTCGGCGAGGAGCGCACGGGCGCCGGTGGCCGCGCGGCTCAGCACGACGACGGGCCATGTCTTCGACAGCTCCGCGAGCGGCTTGTACCACTGCCGCATCTGGTACATGTTCACCGCGCCGTCGGCGAAGTACACCGCGACCCGATAGTGGAACGACGGATGCGGCGGCCTGGCCGCGAGCGCGCGTCGCACGTCGACGACGGCCGAGCGGTTGCGCACGGCCTTGCGGACGAGCGCGACCGCCTTCTTCCCATCCGAGACGACACCCACCCGTCCAGACTAACCGGGTCACCAGCACGCCCTCAGCGTCATGAGCAGGGTCGTGAGCGGAGTCCTCAGCGGGTTCCCGGCGGTGCGCATGACATGATCGACGCGTGCATGTCGAGCAACACGGGCGCAAGGACGCTCCGGTCGTCCCTCCCGGTGCCGGCGTGAGCTTCGTCATGCCCGTGCTCAACGAGCGCGGCTACCTGCGCCGGGCCGTCGAGACGGTCCTCGCCCAGGACGTCGACGGACCCACCGAGCTGATCCTGGCGCTCGGCCCCTCCACCGACGGCACGACCGAGCTCGCGCACGAGCTGGCCCGCACGGACGAACGGCTCGTCCTCGTCGACAACCCTGCGGCCGACATCCCGGTCGGGCTCAACCTCGCGATCCGCACCGGACGCTACCCGACCGTCGTGCGGGTCGACGCCCACTCCGAGCTCGACCCGTCGTACACCCGGCATGCTCTGGCGACCCTCGATCGCGTGCGCGCGGCGAACGTCGGCGGCGTGATGCGCGCGGAGGGGCGCACCCCGTTCCAGCGTGCGGTCGCGCGCGCGTACAACTCCCCCATCGGGCTCGGCGGCGGCGCGTACCACGGAGGCACGCAGGAGGGCGAAGCGGAGTCGGCGTATCTCGGCGTGATGCGCCGCGCGGTCCTCGAGGAGGTGGGCCTGTTCGACGAGTCCATCCGGCGCGGCGAGGACTGGGAGCTGAATCTCCGCATCCGCCGCGCGGGCTACCGCGTGTGGTTCGATCCGACCCTCGACGTCACGTATTGGCCGCGCGAGAGCTGGACGCGCCTGGTGCGCCAGTTCTCGGCGACCGGCCGGTGGCGGGGCGAGCTCGTCCGCCGCTTCGGGCGCGGCAACTCGCTGCGATTCTTCGCGCCGCCCGCTCTGGTGCTGGCGATCCTGCTCTCCGTCGTCGTCGGCGCGCTGCAGCTGACGGGCGTCCTGCAGGGATGGTGGTCGGTCGCGGCATCCGTCGTCTACCTCCCCGTCCTCGCGTACGCGCTGCTCGTCATCGCGGTCGCGATCGGACCGGGCGGCGGCCACGGGTGGCGCGACAAGATCTGGACGGCCGCCGTGCTGCCCTCGATGCACCTCGCGTGGGGCTGGGGATTCCTCATCGGCCTCGCGCGCGGCGCGCACGACACCGTCGACACCTCCCGGCTCGGCAGCCGCAACACACCGCTGCCGTGAGCCGGACGGACCCGCAGACGCTCAGCCGGCCTCGACGAACCCCTGGTCGAGGATGCGCGTGACGACGCGCTCGGACGCGCGGCCGTCGTCGCGTGCGTTGAACTTGTCTCGCCACGCCGCGTATTTCGAGGCGTACGTCGACGCGTGGGCGTCCTGATCGGAGTCCGAGATCGCGCGCACGAGCTCGTCCTCCGACCCCACGACCGGACCCGGGGCGTGCGCCGCGAGGTCGAAGTAGAAGCCGCGCAGCTCGCCCCGATAGTGCTCCATGTCGGGCACGAGGAAGTACATCGGCTTGCCGGTCACAGAGAAGTCGAACATGACCGACGAGTAGTCCGTCACGAGTGCGTCGGCGACGAGCAGCAGCAGTGACGTGTCGGGGAAGCCGGTGACGTCTATGACGCGCGGGCCCTCGGCATCCCGTCCCGGCAGCAGCGTGCGCGAATGACCGCGCACCAGCACCACGGAGTCGGTCGCCGCGGCCAGTCGGGCCGGATCGACGAAGTCGACGATCTGGTCCCGGTCGTCCCGCCAGGTCGGCGCGTACAGCAGCACGCGTTCGCCGGGACGGATGCCGAGCGCCTCTCGCGTTGCCGAGCCGTCCCCGTTGGTCAGCACGTCGTTGCGGGGGTACCCCTCGACCCAGATCGGGCGTGTCAGGAACGCGTAGGCCTTGCCGAGGATCGTCGCCGCGTACGGGTTCTGCGCCAGGAGGACGTTCCACCGCCGCGACTCGCGGATCACGGCGGCCATGCGGCGCGGGTCGAATCCGGGGCGGTGCAGCGCCAGTCGCTTGAGCGGCGTGCCGTGCCAGGTCTGCAGCACGACCTGCCCGCGTCGCCGCACGAACCGGCGGCGCAGCCAGTCGTTGACGACCAGTAGCCGGGCCGCTCCCCTCGCGCGCCACCACTCCGGGCTGCCCTCGACCACGGCGACGGCGCCCTCCGGCACCGCGACCGACAGGTCGACGACGCTCCAGTAGCGCGTCACGCCCGGCACTCGTCGTGCCAGCTCGCGGTCGATCGCGAGCGGGTTGCAGCTGGCGTTGCGCCCGTAGAAGCTCTCGAAGAACACCGCGTTCTCGAAGCCGGCGGGCCGGGTGGCGTAGCGGCGCTCGAGCGCGTCCTGTCCCTCGCCCGAGTCGTACGCGGGGTCCACCGGCGGCCCGATGAGCAGCGTCCAGCCGTCCAGCTGCGCGCGCAGGGTTCCCAGCTGCGTCAGCGGCAGAGCCTCCGGCGGACGGATGCCTCGCGCCTCGGAATCCGCGATGCGCACGTCGTACGTCCCGCCGGGCAGCGGCAGCTCCGGTCCGCCCCAGCGGGCGGCGCGCAGCGGCACGACCGCACGCCAGGTCTTGCCGCGGCCGGTGAGGGTCGCAGCGGCACGGGCGCGCGGACCGACGACCTCGACCGCCGCGGGACGCTCGCCGGAGCCGGTGAGCACCAGCGCCGCTCCCCCGTCGGTCGTGAAGCGCGCGTCGGTCATCGGTCTCCCTCCGTCGGGCGGGCAAGGCCTGCCAGGATCGCACGGTACACCCTCTCGGCGTTGCGCCCGTCGCGATGAGCGTGAACGCGGTCGCTCAGTGATCGCGACCGGGCCACGCGGCGCTCCCGCTCGGCGGCGTCGCCGAGGATCGCGTCGAGCTGCGCGGCCGCGCCGGTCCAGTCCGTCGCCCAGTCGTCACCGGCGACGTCTTCGTACCGCCCGTAGAAACCCCGGCGACGCGCATACGCCGCCACATCGGGAGCGAGGAACACGACCGGCAGCGGCACGAGCGCCGCATCGAAGGCGAGCGACGAGAAGTCGGTCACGAGGGCGTCGAGGGCGGGCAGCAGTGGCGTCACGTCGGGCACGAGGTCACTGCCGAGCGTCTGGATGCGATCCGTGGTGAACGGCGGCGCGTAGTCTCCTGCCCCGAGCGGGTGGGAGCGGACGAGCATCGTCGCACCGCGCCGCGTGAGCACGTCGAGGATGCCTCGCCACTCGTCGTCGCTGGGCACGGCGGGATCGGGCGCTCCGTCGCGCCAGGTCGGCGCGTACAGCACGACATTCGACGATTGGTCCAGGCGCGGCACGGCCTCGCCCAAGGCGGCTCGCGCGGCAGACCGCCGGTCGTGGGCCGTGCCGGCCGACAGCACGTCGACGCGCGGCTCCCCCGTCACCGGGACCCGCGTGTCGGCCAGTGCGAACGCCGACTCGAGGCGACCGCGCACGACGTGCGACGCCGCCGGAAGCAGTCGGATCCGCCGCGCCGCCGTGCGGAACATCGCACGCAGCAGCGCGCGCGCCGGCGCGGCGAGCGGCGTGCGTGCGAGGGCAGCGGGCACGCGCAGGGTCTCGCGGGAGTCGAGTCCGATGCGCTTGAGCGGGATGCCGTGCCACAGCTGCACGACGAATGCGCCGGAGACCGCATAGCGGTTGACGTCGCCGAATCCGTGTGTGACGACCACGACACGTGCGCGGGCGGTGCGCCAGAGCCCTTTCAGCGAACGCTTCGGAACGGTCGGGATGCCGAGTGCCGCGGCATCCCGCGCCTCCCGGGCCGACCCGACCAGCCACACCGCCGGGAGTCCGTCGGCCTCGGCCGCGTGCCACAGTGCGAGCGCACCGTCGGCGATGCCGACTGCGCAGCCGAACACCCATTCGTCGCGCGAGCGCGGGACGACGGCGGTCAGCAGACGCCCCAGCGCATACAACGGGATGGCCGCGAGCTTCTTCGCATTTCCCGCGCCGAACGAGAAGGACGCCACCCCGCGAGCCTACCGTCCGCGTCGCGGAGGTGCTCGCCGGGTGGCGTCCTGGACCTGCTGGGGATTACTGCTCGAGGGCTCCGAGCGTGACCTCGGCGGTGTGGGTCTCGCCGTCCCGGACGTACGTGACCTCGGCCTTGCTGCCCGCAGCGAGCGCACGCACCTGCGCCGTGAGGTCGGTCGCGTCGGTGATCGGAACGCCGTCGAACGCGGTCACGATGTCACCCGCCTGCAGCCCCGCGGCCTCGGCGGGACCTCCCTCGGTGACATCCTCGAGGTAGGCGCCGGAGATCGTGGCGTCCTCGACGGATGCCGCGGGCCGCACCATCGCACCGAGAAGACCGTGCGTCGCCTCGCCGTTCTCGATGATCTCGCCGGTCACGCGCTCGACCACCTCGGACGGGATCGAGAATCCGACGCCGATCGAGCCCGATCCGTCGGCCTGGCCGCCCGCCGTCGCGATCGCGACGTTGATGCCGATGAGCTTGCCCTCGGAGTCGACGAGCGCACCACCGGAGTTGCCGGGGTTGATGGCCGCGTCCGTCTGGATCACGGCGATCGAGATCGTCTCGGTCGGCGTCTGCTGCTGCTGTCCCTGTCCGAAGTCGAACCGGAACGGACCCTCCTGGCCGTTCTCGCCCTCGTCCTCCTGCGGCTGATCCTCGGCACCGGTGTCGGGCGCCGCCGACGAGGCGATCTGGATCGAGCGGTTCAGCGCGCTCACGATGCCGGTGGTGACGGTGTTGGCGAGGCCCAGCGGGGCGCCCACCGCGATCGTCTCGTCACCGACGTTGAGCTTGCTGGAGTCGGCGAACTCGATCGGCGTCAGGCCCTCGGCATCCGTCAGCTTGATGACCGCGAGGTCGTACATGGGGTCGAGGCCCACCACCTCGGCGTCGTACACGCGGCCGTCCGAGGTCGTGACGCGGATCGCCGCGTCGCCGGTCGCGCCGTCGAGGGTCACGACGTGCGTGTTCGTGACGACGTAGCCGTCCTCGGTGAGCACGACGCCCGATCCGGTGCCGCTGCCGGCCTCGCCCTGAGCGGCGATCGTGACGACGCTCGGGACCACCTTGGCGGCGATCGCGGTGGTCTGGTTGACCGAGTCCGTGTCGTTGACGGTCACGGTGGTCGGTCCCGCCTCGGGGGACGTGCTCGTCGGCGCGAACCACGTGAGGCCCGCGTACGTTCCGCCCAGGCCCGCGGCACCGCCGACGATCGCGGCGGCGACCATGAGGCCGACGACCTTGCCCGCCCCCGATGCCTTCTTGGGGCCCGCCGGTGACGAAGACGAGGTGGAGGCCTCGGCCGCGCCGCCGATCGGGATCGTGCGCTGCGTGTCGGTCGCGGGAGCGCCGAAGGCGGCGCCCGGCGCGCTCTGCTGCGGGGCGTGCGGCGCCTGACCGGCGTAGCCGGGCTGGCCCGCGGGCTGACCCGCATACCCCTGCGGCCGTGCGTACGCGTGCGCGCCGGACGGGTATCCGGCGGGCGGCTGGAACGAGGCTGCGGCGGTCGCGGCGGGTGTCGCAGGCTGCGCGGGCGGGGCCGTCGGAGCGGCCGGCACCGGCGGAACCGGCGGCACGTCGGGTGTCTGGTCTTCGGGGCGCTCGCCCTGGGTGTCGGTCATGATTGCTCCTTCTGCCAAGCACTCACCACATTGCCCATCGATGCTGTGCGTTTCTTATGTCGCGAATGGGACTCGCCTATGCAATGGACCAGAACGAGCCGGAGTAGCGTGAAGCGATATGCGACAGATCTCTGGAGCGTGGCGCCGCACGGCCGTCGGCGCCGGACTCGCCGGCTCCGACGGATCCATCCGTCCCACCATCTTCGCCGAGATGTCGGCCCTCGCGGCGCGAACCGGCTCGATCAACCTCGGACAGGGCTTCCCCGATGAGGACGGCCCGGCGGAAGTGCTCGAGACGGCCCGCGCCGCGATCGCGAACGGCGTCAACCAGTACCCGCCGGGTCGCGGCATCCCGGATCTGCTCCAGGCCATCGCGGAGCACCAGGAGCGGTTCTACGGCCTCCGCGTCGACCCCGCCCGCGACGTGCTCGTGACCGCCGGAGCGACCGAGGCCCTGGCGGCGACGCTCCTCGCCCTGCTCGACGGCGCGGACGACGAGGTCGTCGTGTTCGAGCCGTACTACGACGCCTACGCGGCGGTCGCGGCTCTCGCCGGAGCGCGCCTGGTCACGGTGCCGCTGCGCTGGCCCGACTTCCAGCCCGACCTCGACGAGCTTCGCGCGGCTGTGACAGACCGCACCCGCATCATCCTCGTCAACGACCCGCACAATCCGACGGGCGCGGTGTTCACCGCAGAGGTGAGGGAAGAGCTGGTGCGCCTCGCCGATCGTCACGACGCGATCCTCGTCACCGACGAGGTGTACGAGCACCTCATCTTCGGACAGGCGCATGTGCCACTCGCGACGCTGCCCGGCGCGTGGGAGCGCACGCTCACGATCTCGTCCGGAGGCAAGACGTTCTCGACCACGGGCTGGAAGATCGGCTGGATCACGGGTCCGGCGGCACTGGTGGACGCGGTGCTCGCGGTCAAGCAGTTCCTCACGTACGTCAACGGCAGCCCGTTCCAGCCCGCGATCGCGGCGGGTCTGCGCCTGGGAGACGCGTTCTTCCATGGCATCTCCGAGACGCTCCGCGCCAAGCGCGATCTGCTGGGAGAAGGGCTCCGCGCGGCCGGCTTCGCGGTGTCGACCCCCGCCGGCTCGTATTTCACCGTGGCCGACGCCGCCACGCTGGGGGCGACGGATGCCGCGGCCTTCTGCCGCGCGCTTCCCGAGCGGTCCGGGGTCGTCGCCATCCCGCTCACCGCCTTCACGACGGAGGCGCGCCGCGCCGAGTACGCCACGCTGGTGCGCTTCGCCGCGTGCAAGCGTACGGACGTGCTCGAGGAGGCGGCATCCCGCCTTGCCTCGCTCTCCTGAGCACTCCTCAGGACCCGCGGGGCACCACGCCGAGCCGTCGCAGCCGCAGCGAAGGGTTCACGCGGCGCACGCGCTCCAGAGCCCCGATGTCGAGGTGTGCGACGGCGACATCGGTGGCGGTGCCGACCGCCGCGATCTCGACGCCCTGCGGGTCGACGACGAGCGAACTCCCGACCCCGAGCGGTGGCGGATGGTCGGCGGCCGCGACGTACACCGTGTTCTCGATGGCGCGGGCGTGCAGCAGCGTCCGCCAATGGTGCTCCTTCAGCGGCCCCCGCACCCATTCCGCGGGCACGAGGAAGACATCGGCGCCCGCGTCGACGAGGAGGCGCCCGACCTCGGGGAACCGGAGGTCGTAGCAGGTCATGAGCCCGAACCGGAGGCCCCCGAGCTCGAAGGTCTGCGGCGGCGCGAGGTCGCCCGCCTGCACCCAGTCCGACTCGCGCTGCCCGAACGCGTCGTACAGGTGGAGCTTGCGGTAGTGCGCGCGCAGCCCGTCGGGGCCGACCGCCACCACCGTGTTGCGGATGCGGTGGGCGTCGTCGCCGGTCTCGAGGAGCCCGGCGACCACCACGACGTCATGCCGCCTGGCGAGATCTCCGAGCGCTTGCACGAACGGCCCGTCGAGCGGCTGCGCGTTCTCGGCCAGAGACGCGTCGAATGGATCGACGAAGTAGCTCGAGTATTCGGGGAACACCACCACTCTCGCGCCACGGGAGGATGCCGTCGCCACGAGTTCGGCGATGGAATCGAGGTTCGCCGACGTGTCGGCCGTCGGCGCGAACTGCGCAACGCCGAGGGCGAGCGTGCCGGTCATCGCGGACCTCCCCCGTCGGCGCGTACGCGTGCGCGGATGATGGCCGGTACGACCAGCCACAAGACGATGATGATCACGGCGAGGGCCAGGAGCACCCACCACACCGTCGCGCCGCCCACCACGACATCGAAGACGAACGCGACCACGCCGACCACCAGCACCGAGACCGTCAGGAGGGCGATGAGGAGCGCGACGTGGCCGAACCGCACGACCTCGGGCTTCGCGCCCTGCTGGAACAGACCGCGGTGCAGTGCGACGGGGGCGAGGGCCACGATCGAGCTCAGCGCCGACAGCACGACGAGGGTCAGGTACGCGACCCGCTGCCCTTCGGACAGGTCGGCGAAGGCGGGCTGGAATGCCAGCGCGAGCAGGAAGCCCGTGAGGATCTGCGTACCGGTCTGCAGTACGCGGAGCTCCTGCAGCACCTCGTTCCAGTTGCGGTCCGCACGCTCCTGCGGCGTCTCGTCGCGACCGTCACGGCGGTCGTCCTGGGGGTCGCGGTCGCGCTCGAAGGACATGCGCTCATCCTCTCTTCCACGCGCGAACGGAGCAAGCGGACGCCTCGCGTCGCGACCCTCGCGATATCCGTGCTAGGCTTACTTCTTGTGCCGCGGGGTGGAGCAGCTCGGTAGCTCGCTGGGCTCATAACCCAGAGGTCGCAGGTTCAAATCCTGTCCCCGCAACAGAAAACAAGAAGAGGGCGTCCCGCGAGGGACGCCCTCTTCTTGGCATCGGTCATGATGGAGGATCCATCGCAAGGCTCAATTCGTCGAGGAATCGGGCGATCACGGCGAGGTCGCGCTCGTCGTACTCGACGGCGACCGCGCGCATCGCGCGAAGCCTCAGCCCGAGGCTGCGGAAGAAGGCCTGGCGCGACTGGTCCGTGAGCACGACGACCCGTCCGCGACGGTCCCGCGGATGCGGACGCCGCTCGACGTGACCCGAGGCGACGAGTCGGTCCAGCAGCTTCGTCGTCGAGGCCGTCGTGATGCGGAGATGGTGTGCGATCTCGCGCGGGCTGACGGTGCGCCCCTGCTGCTCTCGCATGATGAGCAGACGGAGCGCCGCGAGGTCGGTGGCATTCATCCCCATGTCGCCCTTCATGCCGCTGTGCATGCGCTCCATCGCGTCGCTGAGCGCGCGGATGGACGTGAGGACGCGCATCACCGCGTGATCGTGCTCCGTCTGCGGAACCCAGCGCTCGGACATCATGGACGATCCTCCCCGACCCGTTGTAGCATCGCACAGGATGACGATTGCTAGCTAAGCTAGCTAGCTCGAGGAGCGAGTCATGACCGAGACCGACCATGTCGTACTGCTCGACGATGAGGGCCGCGCGATCGGGACTGCTCCCAAGAGCAGTGTCCACGGCACCGACACTCCCCTGCACCTCGCGTTCTCATGCCATGTGCTCAATCGCGACGGGGAGGTGCTCGTCACCCGCCGCGCGCTCGGCAAGCGCACGTGGCCGGGCGTGTGGAGCAACTCCTTCTGCGGGCATCCGCGACCCGCGGAACCGGTCATCGCCGCGGTGCGCCGGCACGCCGACTTCGAGCTCGGCCTGTCGCTCACCGACCTCGAGCTCGCCCTCCCGCTGTTCCGCTATCGCGCGACCGACGCCAACGGCATCGTCGAGCACGAGGTCTGCCCGGTGTACACCGCGCACACCGACGAAGAGCCCGTCCTCAATCCGCTCGAGGTCGTCGATGCCCACTGGGTCGAGCCCGGCGCCCTCGCCATGGCGATCGATGCGACGCCGTGGGCCTTCAGCCCCTGGCTCGTGCTGCAGGCCCCGCAGCTGCACCTGTTCGAGACCGCACCGCGTCGGCGACGGGCCTCATGAACTGGGGCGCGGCGCTCGCCGCCTGACCGCGCAGCGACGGAAGGCCGGCCCGCGGGCCGGCCTTCCGTCGTGCGCGTCTACTGCTGTGCGCCCAGCTCGATGAGCTTCTCGACCGCGGCGGTGAGTCGCTCGTCGGCGGCGCCGTACGCCGCCCAGTCGCCCGCCTGCAGCGCCTCCTGACGCTCCAGCATGGCCTGCTGCGCCTCTTCCAGGGCAGCCTGGTACTCATCCGCGGGAACCTCCGGATCGGGGGTCCCGCCCTCCTCCGGCGGCTCGGTGGGCTCGGGCTGGGGAGTCTCGCCCGGCGTGGGCGTGACCTCCTCGTCGCCGGTCGCGGCACCCGAGTCGCCGCCGAAGAGGACGTCGAGCGCCTCGCCCAGCGTGTCTTCGAACGCGATCTGGTCGCCGAAGGCCACGAGCACCTTGCGCAGCTGGGGCAGCTGGGTGCCTTCGGCCGCCTGGACGAACACCGGCTGCACGTACAGCAGGCCGCCGCCGACCGGCAGCGTCAGCAGGTTGCCGTTGAGAACCTCGGACTGGCCGATCGTGAGCACGTTGATCTGCTCCGACACGGTCGGATCGGAGTCGAATCGGTTCTGCACCTGACCGGGACCCGGGACCGTCGTCTCGGCATCGATCTCGAGCAGCCGCAGCTTGCCGTAGTCCTCGCCCTTGACGCCCGCCTCCGCGCCCGCGTTCGAGTCCGCCGCGAGGTAGCCCATGAGCACGTTGCGGCTCTCGGAGCCGGTCGTCGACGACGGGATGAACGTCGTGAACATCGAGAACGACGGGCTGGTCTGACCCGGCATCTGCATCGTCAGGTAGTACGGCGGCTGCAGGGTGTTGGGGTCCTGGGGGTCCTCGGGGGTCGCCCACGCGTTGTCGCGCTCGTAGAACGACTGCGCGTCGTCGACGTGGTACACCTGCAGCATCTCGCGCTGGACCTTGAACAGGTCGGTGGGATAGCGCACGTGGCTCATGAGGTCGGCCGACATCTCGCTGATCGGCTCGAGCGTCGTCGGGTACACGTTCTGCCACGCCTGCAGCATCGGGTCCTCGGGCTCCCACGCGTAGAGCGTGACCGAGCCGTCGTACGCGTCCACCGTCGCCTTCACCGAGTTGCGGATGTAGTTGATGTTGTCCATCGCGAAGCGCGGCTGCGTGTTGGTGGCGTCGGCGATCGCCTCCGACAGCGACACGGTCTTCGAGTACGGGTAGTTGGCGCTGAGCGTGTAGCCGTCGACGACCCACTTGATCCGGCCGTCCACCACAGTCGGGTAGGGGTCGCTGTCGAGCTCGAGGTAGGGCGCGACCTTCTTCACACGCGTGATCGGATCGCGGTCGTACAGGATCTGCGAGTCCTCGTTCACGCCGTCCGCGAAGAGGATCTGCTCGGACTGGAACTTCAGCGCGTAGATGAGGCGGTTGAACGCGTTGCCGACGGACGGGCCGCCGTCGCCCTCGAACGTCGTGCGCGGCCCGGTGCTGCCGTCCGACCCCGACGGGTAGTCGAGCTCGATCGGAGCGGCACCCTCCGGCGCGCCCACGATGGAGTACGGCGGGGACGACTCGCCGAAGTAGATCCGCGGCTGGAAGTCCGGGTTGTCCGACAGGAAGCCGGTGGCGGGGATTCCGCGCTCGAGGAACACCGGGTTGCCGTCGGCGGTGCGCTCGTTGCCCGCGGCGGCCACCATGCCGTACCCGTGCGTGTAGACGAGCGTCTCGTTGACCCACGACGATCCGGCTCCGAGCTGATCGACGTTCAGCTCGCGCACCGAGACGATGGTGTCCTGCATCGCGCCGTCGATCTCGTAGCGATCGACGTCGAGCGGATTGCGGAACCCGTAGTAGGGGCGGTACTGCTCGAGCTGACGGACGGTGGGCCCGATGATCGCCGGGTCCATGATCCGGATCTGCGCCGTCGTCGCCGCGTCACTGCGCAGCTGGCCGGTGTCGGCCGTCGTCGCGGCGGTGAACTCCGTCTTCTCGAGCCCGTCGATGCCGTAGGCGACCTTCGTGCCGTCGATGTTGCGCTGGAAGTACTCGCGCTCGTAGACGTCCTGGTTCGGCTGCACCTGGAAGGTGTTGACCACCCAGGGGTAGCCGACGCCGAGCACGATGGCAGAGACCACGAGCAGCGCGGTGGCGATGAGCGGGTACCGCCAGCGCCCGATGACGGCGGTGACGAAGAACAGGATCGCGACGATCACCGCGGCGAACGCGAGGATCGTCTGGCCCTGGATGATGGCGTTCGCCTCCGTGTAGCCGGGACCGGTGATGCGTCCGCCTGCGCCCGGCTCGACGAGCGTCTTGTAGCGGTCGAGCCACAGGCTCACGCCCTGGACGAGCAGGTACAGCCCGGCGATGACGGCGAGCTGGATGCGCGCGGACTTCGAGATGCGCAGCTCGCGCTGGCCGATGCGCACCGAGCCGTACAAGTACGACACGAGTGCCGTGACCAGCAGGCACACGAGCAGCACCGCCGACACGAACCCGACCAGGGAGGTCCAGAACGGCATCGCGAACAGGTAGAAGCCGGTGTCGAGGTGGAACTCGGGATCGGTGGTGTCGGTCGCGACGCCGTTGAACCACAGCCACGTGGTCTCCCACTGTGCTGACGCGGCGAACCCGGCGAAGAAGCCGAAGAAGACCGGGATGCCCCACATCGCCAGCCGCCGCAGCGGCTCGACGACCTCCTGGTAGCGGTCCAGCTGCGAGCTCAGGCGCGCGTAGACGGGCCTCAGGCGATAGGCGAGCTGGATCGAGAGCCACACCGGCACGGCCATGCCGAGGAACCCGATCACGAACATCACGACTCGCGCGACCCACTGCGTCACGAGCACCGACTCGAACCCGAGCTGCTCGAACCAGAGCCAGTCCGCGTAGAGGCTGGCGAAGACGAAGAACGCCACCACGAGGGCGGCGATGACCGCGAGGGTGATGGCGATGACGCGTCGGGAGCGGGAGGGTGTGGCCGAGGTCGGCGCTGCGGTCGTGGTCACCGTCCCATCCTAGGCGGCGGGCGCTGAGCGACCGCCCAGTCCGCGCTGAGCGAAATCCCCGAGAATCCGGAGGCGGGACTCAGCCGGCCGCGCAGGTCGGCAGGGTACTGACATCGCCGCCTTCCCGGACCGCGTCGAGCACGTCCAGGGCGTCGTCGAGGTTCTCCACGGCGAACACCTGCAGGTCGCCGGGGATGTTGCCGACCACCTCGTCGCAGTTGTCCGCAGGCGCGAGGAACCAGTCGGCTCCGGCATCCAGCGCTCCCCACATCTTCTGACGGATGCCGCCGATCGGGCCGACCTCGCCGTCGGCGGTGATGGTGCCGGTGCCGGCGACCCGATCGCCGCCGTTGAGCTCGCCGGGCGTGAGGGTGTCGATGATGCCGAGCGCGAACATCATTCCGGCACTCGGGCCGCCGACGTTGTTGAGCTGGATCGTCACGTCGATCGGGAACTCGTAGTCGGTGATGAGGTTGACGCCGATCAGCCACGTCGACTCCCCGTCGACCGTGGACTCCTTCGGGGTGATCTCGACGGTCTCCTCGTCGCCGCCGCGCTCGATCAGGAGCTCGACGGGTGCGCCGTCGGCCTCGTTGATGATCTGGCGCAGGGACGCGGCATCCGTCGCCGTCTCGCCGTCGGCCTCCAGGATGATGTCGCCCTCTTCGAGCACGCCCTGCGCCGCGGACTCGTCGAGGAGCGAGTGCACCGACAGCTGCGCGCCGACGTCGTAGCCGAGCTCGGTGAGGGCGGCCGCGGTGGCCTCCTGCTGGGAGTCCACCATCATCGCCGCGCTCTCCTCGTTGCGCTCGTCGGTGGTCTGCCCTTCGGGGAAGACGGCGTCGATCGGAAGCACGGCCTTGCTCGGGTCGAACCACGCCGTCGCGAGCTCGAACCACGACGGTGTGCGCTCCCGGTTGCCCTGCACCTGGACGGTGAGCAGATCCAGCGCGCCCTCGGTGGGGTACGTCTCGGCGCCCTCGATCGAGATCAGCGGCACCTCCTCGCCGTCGGCCGACTCGGCGGTGCCGAGCGTGTTGTACACCGGTCCGGGCCGCTGGATCACGTACGAGGTCGGCAGGAACGTGATGACGAGCAGCACCACCATCGCGACGGCGAGCGCCCACACCCCGGCGGCCGTGCGCCGCGACATGCGCTGCCGGGGCGCGGGCTCGATCGTCGTGTTCTCGTCGAACAGGGCCACGCGGGGACCTCTCTTCCGTGCCTTGTCGTTCGTCTGCCTGGTCGTTCGCGACCGGCGTAAGGCGTTCGGGTCCCGGCCGGGGAGTGCGATGGATGCTGCGACTAGCGTAGAGCGCGAGGGTCCTGACCTGCTGAAAGGCGGCTGAAGTGGCAGACGACGCGACTGGCGGAGACGAGCGCAGTCCCGAGGACGAGTTCCAGGAGCTGATTCGTCAGCTCTTCGGCGGCGGGACCGGCGATCTGGATGCGGAGCAGCTGTCCCGCCTCTCGGGCATGAACATCGACCCCGCCATGATGCAGGCGGTGATGCGGCAGCTGCAGGGTGCTTTCGCCGGCGGCGGCGAAGGCGGCATCTCGTGGGAGATGGCGACGCGACAGGCCCTGCACATCGCCAACCAGGACGGTCTCGGCGTGACCACGGGCCAGCGGACGGACCTCGACCAGGCGTTCGCGCTCGCGACGCTGTGGCTGAGCGAGGCGACGACGATCTCGGAGCTGCCCTCCCCACCTCAGGTCATCACGCGCGGCGCCTGGGTCGAGGCGACCCTCCCGGTCTGGCAGGAGCTCGCCGAGCCCGTGGCCACGAGCATCGCCGACGCCCTCACGGCGGCCCTCAGCGAGCAGGCCCCCGAAGACATGCAGGGGCTGGTGCAGGGCGCCGGACGCCTCATGCGCACCGTCGGCGGGTCGCTCTTCGCCTCGCAGCTGGGCCAGGTCGTCGGCAATCTCTCGAAGGAGGTCGTCAGCGGCGGCGATGTCGGCATCCCGCTCATGCCGGACGGGCAGGCCGCGATCCTTCCGCAGAACTTCGCCGACTTCGGCCAGGGCCTCGAGGTGCCCGACGACCAGCTCGCCCTGTACGCCGCGACGCGAGAGCTCGCGCACGCACGGCTGTTCCGCCACGCGCGGTGGCTGCGTCTTCATGTCATCTCGCAGGTGACCGACTTCGCCCGCGGCGTGCACGTCGACACCGACGCCCTCGAGGACCTCGCGTCTCGCTTCGACCCGTCGGAGCCCGAGGAGCTGCGCCGCGCGCTCGAGAGCGGCGCCCTGCTGCCCGCGCGCTCGGAGGCGCAGAACGCGGCGCTGGCGCGGCTGGAGCACCTGCTCGCCACGATCGAAGGCTGGGTCGAGATCGTGACCGAGGATGCGACGTCGCGGCTCCCGTCCGCTCAGCGCATCGCCGAGGCGGTGCGCCGCCGGCGTGCCGTCGGCGGACCGGCCGAGCGCGCGCTGGGATCGCTGGTGGGGCTCGAGCTGCGGCCGCGCCGCATGCGCGAGGCCGCCGCGATGTGGCGTGCCGTGACGGATGCCGTGGGCCCTGCTGCGCGCGACGCGCTGTGGGACTACCCCGACCTCATGCCGTCGGCGTCCGATATCGACGACCCCGCGGCGCTCGTCGCCCGGCTCGAGGCCCGCGCCCGCGGCGAGGAGCCGGTGCGCGACGAGATGGACGACGCGCTCGCCCGGCTGCTCGCGGGCGAGGCCGACGGCGGTGCTCCGGCCGAGGGTGAGTCGGATTCCCCCGACGACGCCGAGGGCGATCCTCGCGAGGACGGAAGCGCGCCGGACGACCACCGTCCGGTGTGACGTCGGCTCCTCCCCAGTCCGTCGACACCCCTCGCGACGCCGCGTGACCTGTGGAAAGCGGCGATCGGGCGCCGTGAGGCCGTCATGATCGAGCCATGCTGCGCCTCGATCCCTCCCACCCGCCGGTGTGGCGATCGCCGACCGCGCTCCAGTTCGGCTCCGATCCGGTCGCGATCCTCGACGACCCGCAGCCGTGGCAGCTGCGCGTCCTGCAGGAGCTCGATCGCGGCATCCCCGATGGCGCCTTCGTGCCGTTCGCGCAAGCGCTGGGGGCGCCCACCGCCGACGACGCCGCACGGCTCCTCGCGCGACTGCGGCGGGCGCTCGCGGGCGATGAGCCGGAGCCGCGGCGACTGACGCTCCATGCGGCCGAAGGCGTTCCCGCGGCGCACACCGACGCCGTCGGAGCAGGGCTGGCGGCCTCCGGCTACGAGGTGCACACGCTGCACCCGTTCGACCGACTCGGCACCCTCGACCCCGGATCGACCGCGCTCGTCCTCGTGGCGCATCGCGTGGTCCCGCCGGGTGCCGTCACCACGCTGATGTCCGAGGACGTGCCGCACATCCCCGTCGTGCTGACCGGCTCGGGGGCCGAGATCGGCCCGGTGGTCGCGCCCGGCGTCACGGCGTGCCTGTCGTGCGTGGCCGCTCACCGCCGCGACGACGATCCGGCGTGGCCGGCCGTCGCCGCCCAGCTGATCGGGCGCCCGGTCGATGCGGGCCGCGCGGTGACGTGGGAGGCGGGGATGGTGGCGGGACGCCTCATCGAGGAGCGCGCACGGAACCCCGCGCAGCCGAGGAACCGCTCGGTGATCCTGCGCGCCGGCTCGCTGCACCGGAACGTGAGGGTGCACCGGCCGCACGCAGAGTGCCGCTGCCGATCTCTCGCAGAAAGCGGGACGGCTGTCGCTCCCGTCCCCCTCGGGACCACGTCAGCGACAGCGTTCGCCCAGCCCGCGTGATCCCGACGTACGCGAGGCGGCGCTCTTCGTCCACTTGCTCGAAGGTCGTCGCGTACGAGATCGGGAGCAGTCCCTCGGCGACGCCGACGAGATGCACATGCCCCCACTCGAGACCCTTCGCCGCGTGCAGCGTCGCGAGGGTGACGGTGCGTCGCGCGGGCTCGTCGTGGCTCTTCGCCCGCGCGGCGAGGTCGTCGGTGAAGGCGCGCAGCGTGGTGCCCTCGGGCGCCTCCTGGGCCAGCCGGAGCAGCGCGGCGCGCGCCTCCCACGCGTCGCGCAGCGCTCCCCCGGCCTGCGGCGGATCGTCGGTCAGACCGAGCGAACGGAGGACGTCGCGAACGGTGTCGACGAGACCGCCCTCGATCGGCGCCACCGAGGCCCCGCGCAGCGCCATGATGCCCTGGCGGACCTCGGGCAGATCGAAGAAACGGCGTCCGCCGAGCACCGTGGCGGCGATGCCCGCGTCGGCCAGCGCCGCGAGGAGCTCCGCCGACTGCGCGTGCGAGCGGTACAGCACGGCGATCTCGCGCGGGTCCACGCCGTCGGCGATCTGCGCGGCGATGCGCGCGGCCACCGCGCGCGCCTCGGAGCGGTCGTCGTCGAACGCCGTCACCGTCGGCACCGCCGTGGAGGCCTCGACGACGGCGGCAGCACCGTCGTCGGAGCCAGCTGCGGTCAGCTGAAGGGCGCCGGGTCTGCCACGCATGAGCTCGTTGGCGACCGCGAGGATCGGCGCGTCCGAGCGATAGTTGGTCTCGAGCCGCACCAGTCGCGCCTCCTCGTACTTCTTGTCGAAGTCGAGGAGGAACCGCGCCTCGGCGCCCGCGAACGAGTAGATCGTCTGGCTCGCGTCGCCCACGACGCACAGGTCGCGGCGGTCGCCGAGCCACAGCTCGAGCAGGCGGTTCTGCAGCGGCGAGACGTCCTGGAACTCGTCCACGGTGAAGTGCCGGTACTGCTCCCTGACGGCCTTGGCCACCTGGGGCTCGGCCTCGAGCATGCCGGCGCACGCGAGGAGGACGTCCTCGAAGTCCAGCTGCCGCCGCTCGTCCTTGAGCTTCTCGTACGCACGCTGAAGCGCGACCACCCGGTCCACTCCGAGGCGACCGACTCCGCCGGGGCGGGCCGCGGCGTACTCGTCGATGCCGAGCATCGAGACCTTGCGCCACTCGATCTGCGACGCGACGTCGCGCAGCGTCGCGACATCCGGATCCAGTCCGATGCCGTCCGCGGCATGCGCGAGCAGGCGCACCTTGTTGTCGACGATGGCGGGCGCGGTGTCACCAGCGAGAGTCGGCCAGAAGAAGTTGAGCTGCGCCAGCGCAGCCGCGTGGAACGTGCGCGCCGCGACTCCCTCGACGCCCAGCGCACGCAGGCGTCCGCGCATCTCACCCGCCGCCTTCGCGGTGAACGTCACGGCCATGACGCGGCCGGGCGAGTAGGCGCCGGTGTCGACGCCGTGCGCGATGCGGTGGGTGATGACGCGCGTCTTCCCCGTGCCCGCACCGGCGAGCACCACCACCGGCCCTCGCAGCGCGGTGACCGCCTCGAGCTGCCGGTCGTCGAGTCCGGCGAGGGCGCGGCTGCTCACGGCGCCTCCGCGTGCCAGTCCGCGATGAGGCGATGCGCGATCGAGGCGCGCCCGGGCAGCACGACTTCGCCCTCCCCCGCGAGCGCGCGTCCGATCTCATCCCGCGTGAACCAGCGCACCGCCGCGATCTCGTCGCCATCGGCCCGGGCCGCGCGGTCGTCGAGCGCGGCGGCGAGGAAGCCCACCATGAGCGACCGTGGGTACGGCCACGCCTGCGATCCGCGGTACGACACGGTCCCCACCACGATCCCGGACTCCTCCTCCACCTCGCGGCGTACCGAAGCCTCGAGCGACTCGCCCGCCTCGACGAAGCCCGCGAAGCACGAGTACCGGTCCGCGCCCCACAGCGCGTTGGACCCGAGCAGGAGGAGGTCGGGGTCGTGAGCGCTCGTGATCGCCACGATCACCGCCGGGTCCGTGCGGGGGAAGTGCTGCCTCGAGCACGACGGACACACCCGCGACCACCCCGCATCGGCGAGGGCGGTCAGTGCGCCGCAGGCGGGGCAGTAGGACGCGTCGAGCAGCCACCGTCCGAGACTCAGCGCCTCGACGAAGGCGCCGGCGTCGAGGTCGGTGAGCACGCCGCCGACCTTGCGCAGCCCCGCCCACCCGGCGGGGGCAGCGAACGGCTCGTGCGGCTGCGCCGGGAACACGGCCGCGAGCGCGGCGGCGCCGTCGTCGTGGCGTCCGAGGAACGCCCACTCGGCGGCGCCCGGCACATCGGCCGGCGACACCCACAGCAGCTCGCTCGGCGACGCCAGCGGCGCCGCGTCATCGGACAGCACGAGCACACGGGTCGATGCATCCGCACGCGCCCTCTCGACGAGCCCCTCGGTGCCGCGCTCGGCCGCTGCGCGATCCAGCCCCGCACGCGCGAGCGGTGGGAGACGCGTGCTGTCGGGCGCCGTCATCGAGGATGCTCCGCTTCGTGGATGGGGCCGGGCGTGGCGCGGGGACGGACGAGCGTCGCCGACCTACCCTGGGCACATGGCACGCTCTCCCCTCACTCTAGCCGCGTCCGTCACGTCGGCTCTGCCGCGGGTCGGGGTCGTGGGAGTCGGTGCGCTCACCGAGGGCTCCACCGGTCGCTACGACTCCGCCGTCGCCGAGCTCGACGACGGCCGGCGCGTCGTCGTACGGGTGCCGGCCGACGCTTCCGCGGTGCCGGAACTGGCCGCCGAGGTGCGCGCGCTCCGGGCGCTGACCCCGGGCGTGAGGGGCCTGCTGCCCTTCCGTGCGCCCGAGCTTCTCGGCGAGACGGGCCTCGGCGACTCGCGCGCCGTCGTCGTCGACTTCCTCCCCGGCTACCGGGTCGACGCGGCACACCTGCCTCCCGGCAGGGGTGCGGCGACGTCGCTCGGCGCTGCGCTCGCGGCGCTCCACTCGCTTCCGCAGTCGGTCGTGCGCGCCGAAGGCCTTCCCGCCCGCACGACGTCGCAGGTGCGTGCCGACGTCGTCCGCCTGATCGACCGGGCGACCGCCACGCGCCGCCTTCCGACGTCGCTCGAGACGCGCTGGCGCCGCGCCACCGAGACGGATGACCTGTGGCGCTTCGAGTCGTCCGTCGTCCTCGGGGGCGCCGGAGCCGCGTCGTTCCTGTTCGAGGACATCGAGGGTGTGCCCACCGTCACCGGGCTTCTCGACTGGCACGGTCTGTCGATCGGCGATCCGGCGACCGACCTGCAGTGGCTGGCCTCCGCGCCCGACGCTGCCGACGACGTGTACGGCGCCTACGTCGCCGGCAGCGACCGCGCTCCCGACGCACGAACGCGGGAACGCGCGCGGCTCTACGCCGAGCTCGAGTTCGCGCAGTGGCTCGTCCACGGCCACGACTCGGCACGCGACGACATCGTCGCCGACGCGGTCGCCCTTCTCGAGTCGCTCGCGGCGGGCGTCGCCGGCGACGAGCTCGTGCCGGACGCCGCGCTCGATGTCGACGACGCGATCGCGCTCCTCGACCGCGTGCCGGGCGCCGCACCGCCCGCGATCGACACCTCCATGCAGACCGACGCGTACGATCCCGAGGAACTCGCGCAGTGGGTCGCGGACGAGCTCGACGACGAGTCGCGGGCGACGGATGCCGACACCGACGCCGTCGCCGGGTCTCCCGCCGACACCGGCTCGCCCACGGGCGACCACGTCGAGCAGGCGCCCGCCGCGCTGTTCGACGACGAATCCACCGCCCCCATCGACCTCCCGGTCGCGTCCGTGCCGCCCGGCCCGCCGGCGGGTGGGGACGCTGCGCCGACGGCCGGTGGCGTGCACGGCGCCGGCGACACGGATGCCGCCGCCGATGCGGAGCGGGCATCCGAGGCGGCGTTGCGACGCTGGCTCGCCGACTGAGACGCCGGCACGCCGACGGGTCACGCGGCCGCGGACGAGGCACTCGGGCACGGCCGAGGGTTCAGCCGCGAAGGATGACGTCCTCGCCCACGTAGTACAGGGCGACATCGATCTCGTCGATCGGCACGCCGTGCTTCACGTGGTACGCCTGACGGTAGAGCTCGAGCTGCAGCATCCGCTCCTGCTTCTCGGCCGGTGTGCGCGGCGCCGCACCGGTCTTCCAGTCGACGATCTCGATGCGTCCGTCTCGGTCGTCGCGACGGTAGACCGCGTCGAGCTTGCAGATCACGATGTGCGGGAGCCCGTCCGGCCCCACGGTCGTGAAGTCGATCTCGGTCTCGACCTCGATCGGCTGGAGTGAGGCCCACTCCGAGGCGAGGAACCGTTCGCGCAGCGCGGCGAGGGCAGCGGCATCCTCGGTCGAAGCCTCCGTCCCGGGCGCGTCGTCGTCGAGCTCCCACAGGGCGTCGTCGAGCGACCCGCCGAGTCCGGCGCGGCCGGATCTCTGCTCGACCCATGCGTGGAAGAGCGTGCCGAGCCGGGTCTGGCGGAACGGGCGTTCCGGCAGTGGCCTGGCGATCCGGGCGAGCGTGCCTTCGAGGTCAGCCACGTACTCCTTGTAGCGCGACGCCGCGATGCGCGTGGGGGCGGTGCGGGCCGGCCGCGCGTGGCGGGCATCCCGCTCGGCGAGGAGCAGCGCCGCCTGCCGATCGAGTTCAGGTCGGGACGCGCTCAGCGCGGCGTCCACCGTCGCGGCGGCCCGCTCGACGGTCTGGCGGCGTGCGCCGAGCGGGTCGATGGGCCACTGCAGCACCCGGCGCTCCCCCTGATACGGGTCGTCGCCGGGCTCGTCGTCGGCCAGCTCGACCCCGAGCGCGTCGGCGATCTCGGCGAAGAAGACGCTGCGCGGACGCGGCCGCTTCGTGCCCGACCAGTGCGAGCCGGTCAGGAGCAGGTGCTCGCGCGCCCGTGTCACCGCGACGTACGCGAGACGCCGGTCCTCTTCGAGCTGGCGCTGCCGGTTGGCCTCGACGAACGCCTCGATCGCGGCTTTGAGGTCCTGCTGCGTCGCCGCCGACTGCCAGGCGAGTGTGGGCAGCCACGTGGCATCGCCGCGGAAGGCGTACGGCAGCACGCCGAAGCCGAGCCACGCCCGGGTGTCACGGGGGGCGCTCGGCAGCTCGTCCTTCACCATGCGCACCACCGCGACCGCGTCCCATTCGAGGCCCTTCGAGCCGTGGATCGTCAGCAGCTGCACGACGTCGGCCTCGGGCGGCTCCGTGCGGGGCGCGAACTCGTCGAGCTGCTCGGCGTGCTCGAGCCAGGCGAGAAGGCTCGACAGCGAGCCCGTCTCATCGGCGGCGAGGAACGCATGGACCTCGTCGACGAACGCGCGCAGCTGCGCCGAAGCGACACGCGCCGGACCGCGGGCCTCGTTCGCCGCCAGCTCGACATCGAGCCGCAGCTCGAGCTCGACCAGGCGGACGAGGTCGGGGATCGGCATCCCGCTCGCCTGACGGAGCCCTGCGAAGACGGATGCCGCCTCGCGCAGCCGCTCGCGCGCGTCCGGCGTGAACCCCGCGAGCCAGCCGTGGTCGGGGCTGTGCCGGAGGACGAAGTCGAGCGCATCCACGAGGGAGCCGTCGTCGTCCCCCGCGCTGCCGCGGATGCGCTCGACGACCTCGGGGGCGAGCGGCTGCAGCGCCGAGTCGTGGCGGGCGATGCGGCGCGAAAGGGCGGCGAGCTCGCGGAGATCCGGCAGACCGATGCCCCACCGCGGACCGGCCAGCAGCCGGATGAGGGACGACCCGGCCGACGGGTCGCTGATCACTCGAAGGGCGCACACCACGTCGACGACCTCGGGCGTCGACAGCAGCCCGCCGAGCCCGAGGATGCGATGCGGGATTCCGCGGCGGCCGAGCGCGTCCCCGAAGCGCACCATGTGCTTCTTGCTGCGGAAGAGGATCGCCCCGGTGGTCGCGAGGCCCTGCGCGGCGCGCTCGGAGCGGACCCGCGCGAACCACGCGGCGACCCGATCGGCCTCCGTGTCGAGGTCTGCGTCGAACCCCAGCTCGACGACACCGGACGGCGCGCCGGGCCGGGGGCGCAGCTCCTGGACCGCGACCGCAGCCGATGCCGCGAGCGGGGCCAGCACGGCGTTGGCGGCCGTGAGGACGGACTCGCTGTTGCGCCAGCTCGTGAGGAGCGAGTACTGCGCGCACGCGCTGCCCGGCGCGAAGGCCGCGGCGAACCCGCCGAGATTGCCGGCGCTGGCGCCGCGCCAGCCGTAGATCGCCTGGTGCGGATCGCCGACCGCCATCACCCCGGTGCCCGCGAACAGCGCGGCCAGCAGATCGGTCTGCACGACCGATGTGTCCTGGTACTCGTCCAGCAGCACGACCCGATACCGGTTGCGCAGCTCTTCGGCGACGGAGCGGTGGCTCGAGACGACCTCGAGGGCGCCCGCGACCTGATCCGAGAAGTCGATGACGCCGAGCCGCCGCTTCTCGGCGTCGTACTCGCGTGCGAGATCCGACAGCAGCGCGAGAGCGCCCACCTTCTCGACCGCCTCGGTCACCTCGGCGTACACGACGGTCCCTTTTCGCGTCGAAGGCAGCTCGAGCACCGATCGGAAGCGGCCGGGGAACGCCGCGAGCGCATCGAAGTCGACGAGGTTGTCGACGCCGTCGCGTGCGATCCGCAGCGCGGCGTCGACGATCGAGCGCACGGCCTCCCCGCGGGTCTCGAGCCGCGGGTCGTCGGAAGCGAAGACGACCCGCCGCATGAGCAGCCACGCCGCGGATTCCGACAGCACGGCGGCCTCGGCATCCCTCCCGATGCGCACGGCGTGCTCGCGCACGATCTGGTCGGCGAAGCTGTTGTACGTCGCGACCGTCGGGCGGTGCAGGAGAGCGTCGTCGTCCGACGTCTGCGGGAGGGCGCCGACCGCGCGCGCGAGAGCGTCCATCGCCTCGTGCCGTGCGGCGCCGCCGCGGTCCCCGTCGGCGCCGGAACGCTCCAGCTCGCCGAAGACGGCGAGGTGCCCTTCGTCGGCCAGCGAGGGGAGCCACGGCAGCAGGCCGCGCCGCTCGAACTCGGCCAGTCTCGCAAGGCGTTTCTGGATGCGCTCCGCGAGCTCTCCCGCGGCCTTGCGCGTGAACGTGAGTCCCAGCACCTCGTCGCGTCGCACCAGGCCGTTCGCGACGAGCCACACCACGCGTGACGCCATCGTCTCGGTTTTCCCGCTGCCGGCGCCGGCGACGACGAGTGCCGGCTCGAGCGGCGCCTCGATGACGGCGGTCTGCTCGTCGGTCGGCGGGAACTGGCCGAGCGCTGCGGCGATGACCCGCGCCGACAGCGCGGGCGCTGACGCAGCGGTCATGACGCGCTCACCGCGCCGATCGTGTGGATGCGGCAGAGCCCGTACGAGTGGTCGTCGCGGCAGTGCTCCTCGTACGGCGCCGTGAACGTGGTGCCCCGCATGACCGAGACGGCGGCGCGGATGCGGGAGAGGAAGGCCGCGCGACGCTCGTCGTCGAACGGCGGCTGCCAGGGCGTCGCGTAGTCCGACTTCGTCGCGGTGGGACGCAGCACCAGGAGCTTCGCACCGCCGGGCGCGTGGCCCACGGCCTCGGGGATCGCGCCGGACTCGAACGCCAGCTGGTAGGCCGCGAGCTGAGGATTGTCGAGCACCTTGGGGTCGGTCTGCGGCTCGCGCTTGCCGGTCTTGAGATCCATGATGACGACGGTGCCCTCGGGGGTGAGCTCGACCCGGTCGATGTAGCCCGAGAGAAGCACGCGGTGCTGCTCTCCGGCCGGGATCTCTGTCGCGGGTGCCGCATCCTCCAGCGGGATTGCGACCTCGAAGTGCGGCTCCGCGCCGATCAGCCGCCCGCCCGCCTGCTCGAACCGGTGCAGGTAGAGGTGCAGGCGCCGCACCAGATCGCGTGCGCGCGTCTGCTCGGCCCGGTCGCGCCACGCGGCCTCGAACGTGAGCTCGCCCCACCGCGCCTCGACCTCGGCCCACAGTGCGGCCTCGTCCGAACCCTGCGCGTGCTCGAGCGCCGCGTGGATGATCGTGCCCAGCCCCGCCGTCGTGCTTCCGGGATCGCCGCCGAGATCGCCGATCACCCAGTTGAGCTCGCACTCCTCGAGCGCGTGCAGCCGCGACGGAGAGACGCGCACGTCTTCGAGAGAGAGATCGCGCAGCGGTCCGGTCGATGTCGGCGGCAGCACGCCGTACCACTCGCGCGGGGCGGCACCCGGAACACCGGCATCCGCGAGCAGCGCCAGCTGGCCGGCTGCGCGTTCGATCGCAGGGAGCGGGGACGCCGTATCCGTGAGTGTCCGCCGATGGCGCGCGACCAGACCCCGCAGCGACAGCGGGTGGTCGAGCGGGAACGGCTCGGGGTCGGGAAGCAGCTCGAAGAACACGCTCGGGCCGGTGTCGTCGTCGTCGACCGCGGTCACGACGACCTGCGCGGTGGCGCGAGAGAGTGCACGGGCGAGGAGTCGCAGCTCGTCGTGCATCGCCGCCCGTCGCCGGTCGAACGGCGCAGCGGTCTCGCCGTCGGCCCGGGTCGCGGCATCCGCGAGCCGCCACGTGTCGAGCAGACTCCCCCGCAGGCGCGTGTTGGGCCACACGCCGTCCTGCACGCCCGCCACGATGACGGTGTCGAACTCCAGGCCGAGCGCGCCCGCGGGCGTGAGGATGCGGACGCTGTCGTCGCGCGTCGGCGCATCGAGGCGGTCCTCGGCGACGCCGCTGTCGAGGATCGATCGCACGAACACGCGCGGGTCGGCGTCGAGCGAGCGCTCGACGAATCGCTTCGCGGCCTGGAACAGCGCCACGAGGGCATCGAGGTCGCGATTCGCCTGGTCCGCGAGCGGTCCGTTGCCGCGGGCGAGCTCGGTCCACGCCCGCTGGAGCCCGCTGCGGTCCCACGCGGTCCACAGCAGCTCGTGCACAGTGGCGCCGCGGTCGAGCCCTTCGCGGAGGGCGGCGACCGTGTGCGCGAGCGTCGCCGCGCGGCGAGCCTCGCGGGTGTCGACGAGGTCGAACTCGAGCGGCTGACGCATCGCCGAGACCACGAGGTCGCGTCCCGACCGCTCTTGATCCGCCCCTCTCTCGTGCGCGCTGCGCAGCTCGGCGTGACGCAGTGCCGATCGAAGGCGCCGCAGTTCGATGGCGTCGAGGCGGCCGAACGTCCCGAGGAGCACCGCCGAGACGTCGTCGAACGTCCACTCGTCGCGCGCGGCGAGGTCGATGATGCGCAGGATGTCGGCGACCGGCCGCAGCGCCCCCAGCGCCCGCCCTGGACCGCTCGAGCGGGCCGGCACCTCACGCGCCGACAGCTCGGCCTCGAGCGCGGCGACCTGGCGCGTGTCGTGCGCGATCACGGCGCATGAGGCCCACGGCACTCGGTCGTGGACATGCCGCTCGCGCAGCAGCCTCGCGATCGCGTCGTACTCCTCTGCCGTCGACCGCAGCGTGAGCGTGCGCACCGAGGAGTCCGGGTCGACGTCGGCGGGCGGCATCCGGTGCGCGACGACGCCGACCGCGCCGATGCGCTGCGTGATCCCGCGGACGAGCTCGCGCTGCCACGCCGTGCCGCGATGCGCGTCGGGGAGGACGTGCACCGCGCCGAGAGACGCCGCCAGACGGGCGAAGTTCTCGGGCGTCGCACCGCGGAACGCCCCGGAACCGACATCAGGATCGCCGAAGGCGAGCACCGCAGCGCCGCGCGCGTGCGCCGCCTCGAGCAGCTCGACGCCGCCGAGCGTGAGCTCCTGCGCGTCGTCGACCAGCACCGCGCGCACGCGGTCGATGGCCGGGATGCCGGGGAGCGCGGAGCGCATCACGCCGACGGCCTCGCGGACGAGCCCCGCCGCATCCCGGTGGGCGCCCCGCATGCCCGCCCGCACCTGGAGGTACTCGGCGAAGAACGACGACAGAGCCGTCCATGCCGGGAGGTCGTGACGCTCCCCCAGCTCGCGCAGCCGCGCCGGCTCGATGCCGAGCGTCGTGCACTCGGCGAGGAACGTGCGGACCTCGGTGCGGAAGCCCGCCGTGGCGCGGATGCCGGGACCGAGCCAGTCCGGCCATCGCGCCGCGCCGGCCGCCTCGTCCTCGGCATCCCCTTCGAGCAGGTCCCGGATGATCTGGTCCTCGTCGCCGCCGGTCAGCAGCTGCGGCGGATCGGCGTCGACCGCCACCGCGTGCGCACGCACGAGCTGGAAAGCGAACGAGGCGACCGACCGCGCCAGCGGCCCTGCGGTCGCCCGGTCGACCGCGAGCCCCAGCCGGTCGCGCAGCGCGGTGGCCGTCTGCCGCGACGGCGTCAGCACGAGCACGGCATCCGGGTCGATGCCCGCCTCGACGAGCGCCGCCACGCGGGCGACGAGCGTCGCGGTCTTTCCCGACCCGGGAGAACCGACGACGACACCGGATGCCTCGGCCGGGAGCTCGATGACGGCCCGCTGCGCGGCATCCGGAGCGTACGTCGTCCGGGCTCGTTCCGGAGCCAGTCCCGCGTCAGCCAGCATGCAGTCGACGGTAGCGCGAAGAGGCGACATCGGCGGTCGCGCCGCCCCCGTGCGGCGTTCGCCCAGAGCGTTCGGCGGGCGCGCGCGGACGGGCGGAGGGTCCTCCGGCGTGTCGTAGAGTTGCCATGCGCCCGGGGAGCCCTCAGCCTTTCGGCACACACACCGTCGCCCCGCGCAGGAGGTCAGTCACGTGGAGATCCGCATCGGCATCGCGAACACCGGCCGCGAGCTCAACTTCGAGACGAACGAGTCGGCTGCCGAGGTCAAGAAGTCCGTCGCCGCCGCGCTCGACGCCGGCGCCACCCACGTGACCTTCGCGGACGCGAAGGGAACGTCGTACATCGTGCCGACCGCGGGTCTGGCGTACATCGAGCTGGGCACCGAGGAGTCCCGGCGCGTGGGCTTCGTGGCCTGACGGAGCGACATGCAGATCCTGCTCGCCTTCATCATCGGCGCGGTCATCGGCGTCGGCATCCACTTCCAGCTCCACCAGCGGCTGACGCGCGGCGTGGTCCTCGCCCCCATGATCGGCGCGGTGTCGGCCGGGCTCGCGTGGACGATCCTCACGTGGGCGGGCATCGGCGTCGACACGCCGTGGCCGTGGCTGGCGGCGCTCGTCGTGCCGATCGTCGTCACCTACCCGGCGATCCTCCTCACGTCGCGCGTGCGCGTCGCGCGCGACGCCCGCGAACGCGAGCGCCTGGGCATCAGCTGACCCGGACCCGACGGCGTCAGGTTCCGCCCGAGCGCGTCAGGCCGCGAGGCCCATCGCGTCCATGCGGCGGGAGTGCGCCGCCATGAGCTCGGTGAACACCGGCTCGACCTTCTCCTGGTGCGCCGCCACGAGTGTCGTGGGCCGAAGCGCCGCACGGGCGATGAGGAGCGTGTCGCCGACGAGCCGGCGTCCCCACAGCGCCAGCAGCGACTTGAGCTCGAGATCGCTCGCGATGGCCTGCGCGATGAGGTCGACGATGGCCTGGCGGTCGTCGTCGGCCTGGAGGATGCGCTCGACCTGGTCGCCCGTCTCGCCGTAGCTCGCGGAGAGCGCGAGGTAGAAGTCGTCGAGCATGCCCGCGGTGATGTGCACCGACAGCATGGTCTCCTGCGGCCGGACGCCGTGCGTGGCCGTGCGGAACGCGTCGAGAGGCTCGCGGAACGGCGCCATGACGGCGGTCGGGTCGTCGCCGCGCTCGCGGATGAGCGCGACGAGCGCCTCGTGCTTGGTGAGCGCGGCCCCCGCGGCTCGCGAGACGGCCTCCTTCTCGGCGAGCTCCGGAGTCGTCTGGATGAGCTCGCTGAGCGTCTCGAAGAACCCGAGCTGAAGGTAGGCGGCCTGGCCGAGGAATGTGTCGATGTCGGGTGCGAGCTCTTCGAAGTCGACGCGATTCGCGCCGTTCAGCTCGTCGCGCGAGCGGAGCTGAAGCTTGCGCCCGCCCTCACGCCGCTGCCAGAACCACTTCACCACGCATGACAGCCTAAGGCGTCCGGTATCGTGGACCCCGGCCCCGGCGTCGGATCGGGGCGCCCGCGCCTGTGGCTGAGAGAAGGGCGTGGATCGCACTTCCGCCCGCGCAGGGGCATTCGTCACCGCGCCAGGGCACGGACCAGGCAGCATCTCACTGCCGGACAGGCTTACATCGTGACGACCTTCGCCGACCTCGGCGTCGATCAGGACATCGTCGACGCGCTCTCCGCAAAGGGCATCATCGACGCGTTCCCCATCCAGGAGCAGACCATCCCTCTCGGCCTCCCCGGCCAGGACATCATCGGGCAGGCCAAGACCGGAACCGGCAAGACGTTCGGCTTCGGCATCCCCGTGGTCCAGCGCCTCGGCATCGACCCCGCGCCCGGTGTCAAGGCGCTCATCGTCGTGCCGACGCGCGAGCTCGCGGTGCAGGTGTACGAAGACATGGACATGCTGACCTCGAATCGCTCGACGAGCGTCGTCGCCATCTACGGCGGCAAGGCGTACGAGGGTCAGATCGACCAGCTGAAGGCCGGCGCGCAGATCGTCGTGGGAACGCCTGGCCGTCTCATCGATCTCAACAACCAGCGGCTGCTCGACCTGTCGAACGCGACCGAGGTCGTGCTCGACGAGGCCGACAAGATGCTCGATCTCGGGTTCCTCGCCGACATCGAGAAGATCTTCTCGAAGCTTCCCGCCGCGCGGCACACGCAGCTGTTCTCGGCCACGATGCCGGGGCCCATCGTCGCCCTCGCGCGCCGGTTCATGTCGAACCCCATCCACATCCGCGCCAACGACCCCGACGAGGGACTGACGCAGGCGAACATCCGCCACCTGGTCTACCGCGCGCACTCGCTCGACAAGGACGAGGTCATCGCGCGCATCCTGCAGGCCGAAGGGCGCGGGAAGACCGTGATCTTCACGCGCACCAAGCGCGCTGCGCAGCGGCTCGTCGACGAGCTCAACGACCGCGGCTTCAACGCCGGCGCCGTGCACGGCGACATGAGCCAGGAGGCGCGTGAGCGCTCGATGGCCGGGTTCAAGGCCGGCAAGAAGGACGTCCTCATCGCCACGGACGTCGCCGCGCGCGGCATCGACGTCGACGACGTGACGCACGTCATCAACCACACGATCCCCGACGACGAGAAGACCTACCTGCACCGTGCCGGCCGCACCGGCCGTGCCGGCAAGACCGGCATCGCGGTGACCTTCGTCGACTGGGAAGACCTCCACAAGTGGGCGCTCATCAACCGCGCGCTCGAGTTCGGCCAGCCGGAGCCCGTCGAGACCTACTCCTCCAGCCCGCACCTGTTCTCCGACCTCGACATCCCCCACGGCACGAAGGGGCGCATCGCGACCGCGCCGAAGACCCAGGCGGTGCGCACCCAGCCCGAGAAGGCGACGGATGCCGCGGCCGAGGCCGCCGCGACCGGCCCGGCGCGCAGCCGTCGGCGACGCCGCGGCTCCGGCGGCTCGGGCGACCGCGTCGGCTCGACGTTCATCGAGGGCGCACCGGCCACCGTCGCGCGCGACGGTGCGCGCACCGCCCAGGACGACGCACCGCGTCCGGTCGAGGGCGGCGGGACGCACGACGGCGGGGGCAAGGAGCACCACGACGGCCGGCCGGCCCCGCGCCGGCGGCGCCGTCGTCGCGGGGGCGCGGCTCCGGCCGGCGGTGCGCCCGTCGGCGCCTGAGCACAGGATTTCATGCGATCTGCACCCCCACCGATGCCCGCATCAGCGCTATCGTGAGCGCGAGCGACGCTTTTTCGCGTCGTGACCTCGCATTCTAGAAAGGCCGATCGTGCACTTCATCGAAGTCATGAACACCGGGTACCAGTACCAGGGCTTCTGGGGATCGTTCTGGGACATCATCTGGTGGTTCCTGTGGGCGTTCTTCTTCGTCGCCTACCTGTTCGCGCTGTTCGCCGTGATCGGCGATCTGTTCCGCGATCACAAGCTGAACGGCTGGCTCAAGGCGGTCTGGATCATCTTCCTGATCTTCGTGCCGTTCCTGACGCTGCTGATCTACCTCATCGCGCGCGGCAGGGGCATGGCGGAGCGCAGCGCAAAGGAGGCGCAGCAGCTGCAGCAGGCGCAGGACGCCTACATCAAGTCCGTGGCAGGCGGCGCCTCGGGCGCGAGCCCGGCCGACGAGATCGCCAAGGCCAAGTCGCTGCTCGACGCCGGCACGATCTCGCAGGCCGAGTACGACGCGCTGAAGGCCAAGGCCCTCGGCTGAGATTCTGCTGACACCCGCTGGACCCTGCAGCGCCCTCGTCTCCCGTCACGGGTAGACGGGGGCGTTGCCGGTCGCACGCTCGATGATGCGGGCGACCATCGCGTCGTCGGTGGTGTTCTCGCCCGGCTGGTTGGGCTTGCCCAGGCCGTGGTAGTCGCTGGAGCCGGTCACGATCAGGTCGCGGGCCGCCGCGAGGTCCCGCAGCGTGCGCAAGCCCGGCTCGCGATTCTCGCGATGGCCCAGCTCGAAGCCGGCGAGGCCGGCCTGCAGCATCCGCTCGAGGAGCTTCCCCGGCAGCAGGCCCGCACGGCCGGCGGGGTGCGCGATGACCGGCACTCCCCCGGCGCCGACCACGAGCTCGACGGCGGTGACCGGATCGGGGGCGTAGAGCGCGACGTAGTAGTCGCCGCCGGGACTGAGGATGCCCGAGAACGCTTCGGCGCGATCGCGCACCAGGCCCCGTGCGACCAGCGCGTCCGCGATGTGAGGCCGGCCGACGGTGGCCCCGTCCGTGGTCTGCGCGAGGATGTCGTCCCACACGACGTCGTAGTCGCGCCCGATGCGGTCTGCCATCAGCCGCGCGCGATCGAGCCGCGACGACCGGATCCGCGTCGTCTCCGCGCGGAGAGCCGGCTCATCGGGATCCGGCAGGTACGCCAGCACGTGGACGCTGCGCCACTCGTGCCGCGCAGACAGCTCCATCCCCGGCAGGAACGTCATGCCGAGGGATGCCGCGGCCTCGGCAGCCTCCGCCCAGCCCGACGTGGTGTCGTGGTCGGTGAGCGCCACCGTGCGCAGGCCGTGGGCGTGCGCCGATGCCATCACCTCGGCGGGCGGCTGAGTGCCGTCGGAGTACGCCGAGTGGAGGTGCAGATCGCTCGGCCCCTCGAAGCGCTGCGTGCCCGGCATCCTTCGAGCGTATCGCTGCGGCGCGCGGCAGCGTGCTTACGGATCTCCCAGCCTGCTCGCATAGAGTCGCCGACGTGCTTCGCCTGCTCGGGATCCTCGTGACCGCGCTGTGCGCGATCGCCGTGGCGGTCGTCACGTGGCCCGGCTTCTTCCGTGTGGAGCGCATCTTCCCGATCGCCCAGATCGTGTCGTTCCGCGGGGTCGTGGTGCTGGCCTTCGCCGCGGCTCTCCTCGTCGCGCTGCTCGTGGCGATCGCGCGGCCGGTGCGCGGATTCGCGCTCGCGATGGCCCTCGTCGCGGGGATCGGCGCGATCGCGAACGGGGCGATCGTCGTCGCGCGCGGCGGTACCGGCACCGAGCCTCTGCCTGCCAAGACCGAGGCGAGCGTGCGGGTGATGACGTGGAACACCGCGGGCCCCGCCACTTCGCCCGACACGATCGCGAAGATCGCGGTCGCCATGGACGCCGACATCGTGGCCCTCCCCGAGACGACGATCGAGACCGGCGAGCAGGTGGCTATCGCGATGCGCGACCTCGGGCACCGGATGTGGGCGCATCACGCCGAGGACCCCTCCACGGAGTGGGATGCCGGGTCGACGACGCTGCTCATCTCGCCGGAGCTCGGCGACTACGCGGTCATCGAGTCGTCGCTCGACGGCACGAGCAACACCTCCACGGTCCCGAGCGCGGTGGCGATGCCCACCACCGGCGAGGGGCCGATCGTCGTCGCCGTGCACGCGGTGGCGCCCCGCCCGAGCTACATGCAGAACTGGCGCGACGACCTGCGGTGGCTGGCCGACCAGTGCGGCGACGCGAACGTCATCATGGCGGGCGACTTCAATGCGACGGTCGACCACATGTCGGGTCTCGGCGTCGGCGGAGCCACTCTCGGGCACTGCACCGACGGTGCGCTCGCAACCGGGAACGGTGCGCTCGGAACGTGGTCGGTGGGCTTCCCCCCGCTCCTCGGGGCACCGATCGACCACGTGATGGCATCGCGGCACTGGCGCGCCTCCGGCTCGCTCGTGCTCCGCTCGCTCGACGAGTCCGGTTCCGACCACCGGCCGCTCATCGTGCAGTACGAGCCCGCCGGCTGACGCCTGCCCGCCGGGTGCGGGCCGTGCCAGACTTGACGCATGAGCAGCGCAGCCGACCGGACCACGGGCCCCGCGGGCGACACGATCGCCGCACCCGAAGCCGGCTCTTCCACCACCGAGACCTCGACGACCACCAACCGCCGCCAGCCCTACGGGCAGGGATTCCTCGACACGATCTCGACCGGCTGGGCCGAGCGTCCCGAGTCGACTCCGCCCGCCCGCCCGCAGGCCGCGTTCGCCGCGTCGCGTCGCGACGAAGTGTCGGCGGCGTTCCCCGGCAAGCGGCTCGTGATCCCGGCGGGCGAGCTCAAGCAGCGCAGCAACGACACCGACTACCCGTTCCGCGCGCACTCCGCGTTCTCGCACCTGACCGGCTGGGCCTCGGACGCAGAGCCGGGCTCGGTGCTGGTGTTCGAGCCGAACACGTCGGGCGGCCACGACGTCACGCTGTATTTCCGCGAGCGCGCCGACCGCACCACGAGCGAGTTCTACTCGGATGCCTCGATCGGAGAGTTCTGGATCGGCCCGAGGCCCGCGCTGGCGGGTGTCGCCGCCGATCTCGGCATCGCCACGGCGCACGTAGACGACTTCGAGTCGCTGGACGGGGATGTCGTCCTCGACGACGACGACGACCTCACGCGCTTCGTGTCCGAGTTGCGCCTGGTCAAGGATGCGTACGAGGTCGAGCAGATGAAGCTGGCCGTCGAGGTGACGGCGAACGGCTTCGACGACATCGTCGCGAATCTTCCGCGCATCCTCGCTCACCCCCGTGGCGAGCGCATCGTCGAAGGCGTGTTCCACCAGCGCGCGCGCAGCGACGGCAATGCGGTCGGCTACGACACGATCGCGGCATCCGGCCCTCACGCCTGCTACCTGCACTGGACGCGCAACGACGGCGCCGTGATGCCGGGCGACCTCATCCTCATCGACGCGGGCGCCGAGATCGACAGTCTGTACACCGCCGACATCACCCGCACGCTCCCCGTGAGCGGTCGCTTCACCGACATCCAGCGCAAGATCTACGAGACGGTGCGCGAGGCGGCCGACGCCGCCTTCGCGGCGGCGCGGCCAGGAGTGAAGTTCCGCTCGATCCACGAGGCGGCCATGACCGTGATCGCCAATCGCGTCGCCGAGTGGGGCCTCCTGCCGGTCACCGCCCAGGAGGCGCTGGACGCCGACCGTGGCGGCCACCACCGGCGATACATGGTGCACGGCACGAGCCACCACCTCGGCATCGACGTCCACGACTGCGCGCAGGCGCGCCGCGACATGTATTACGACGGCCTGCTCGAGCCGGGCATGGTCTTCACGATCGAGCCGGGGCTGTACTTCCAGATCGACGACCTCACCGTGCCCGAGGAATACCGCGGCATCGGCGTGCGCATCGAAGACGACATCCTCATGACCGCCGACGGGCCCGTCAACCTGTCGGCCGCCATCCCGCGCACCGCCGACGAGGTCGAGGCGTGGATCGCCCGGCTGAACCCGGCGCGCTGAACCCGCGGCACGCGATCCGCTCGTGACGTACACCGCGCCCTCCGCGTTCACCACACGCCCCACCCTGTCGGGCACGTTCGGCATGTCGGCGTCGACGCACTGGCTCGCCACCGCGACCGCTCAGTCCGTGCTCGAGCGCGGCGGCAACGCGTTCGACGCCGCCGCTGCGGCGGCGTTCGTGCTGCACGTCGTCGAACCGCATCTGAACGGTCCCGGCGGCGATCTGGTCGCGATCTTCCAGGAACAGGATGCCGCGGCCCCGACCGTGCTGATGGGCCAGGGCCCCGCGCCGGCCGGCGCGACGATCGATCACTACCGCGGCGAGGGCCTCGAGCTCGTGCCGGGCGCAGGAGCCCTCGCGGCGGCCGTCCCGGGTGCCGTGGACGCATGGCTGCTGCTGCTGCGCGACCACGGCACGTGGGAGCTCGCGGACGTCCTCGGCTACGCGATCGGCTACGCGCGCGACGGGCATCCGCTCGTCGCCGGGGCCGCCGCCACGATCGCCCGCGTCGCGGAGCTCTTCCGCGACGACTGGCCGACGTCGGCCGCGCTGTGGATGCCGGACGGTGAGCCCCCTGCCGCGGGCACCGTCGTGCGCAATCCCGCGTACGCCGCCGTGCTGGACGGGCTCGTCCACGCATCCTGCACGGTGCGCGACGACGGCCCGGTGGGCCGTGCGGCCCGCATCGACGCCGCTCGGCGGGAGTGGCGCACCGGGATCGTGGCGCAGGAGGCGTCCGCGTTCCTCGCCGAGCCACACCGGCACTCGGACGGCGCGCTGCATGCCGGCGTCATCGGGCCGCCGGACTTCGCCGCGTTCGAGGCGGGGTACGAGCCGGCGGTGGCGCGCGAGTTCCGGGGCCGGATCATCGCCAAAGCGGGCGCGTGGACGCAGGGTCCCGCGCTGCTGCAGACGCTCGCGCTCCTCGAACCGCTCGCCGACGACCTGCTGGATCCCTCACAGGAGCTCGGCGCGCACACCATCCTCGAAGCGCAGAAGCTCGCGCTCGCCGACCGCGACGCGTGGTTCGGAGACGCCCAGGTCGACCTCGAGGCCCTCATGGCCGACGATTACCTCGCCGCGCGCCGCGAACTCATCGGCGAACGCGCCTCGGCGGAGTTCCGGCCCGGCACGGTAGGCGGCCGGTCCGGCTTCCATCCGCCGCTGCGCACCACCTACGGTGCCGGCGCGGCCGGAACGGGCGAGCCCACGGTCGCCCGCGGCGAAGCTCCCATCGGGCGCCGCGGCGAGACACGCGGCGACACGTGCCACCTCGACGTGATCGACCGCTGGGGCAACATCGTCTCGGCGACGCCGTCGGGAGGCTGGCTGCAGTCCTCCCCCACGATCCCCGCGCTCGGCTTCTGCCTGGGCACACGCCTGCAGATGACGTGGCTCGAGCCGGGGCACCCGTCATCCCTCGTGCCGGGCCGTCGCCCGCGCACGACGCTCACCCCGACGCTGGTGCTCGGCGACGGTGCACCCGAGTTCGCCATCGGGTCGCCCGGCGGCGACCAGCAGGATCAGTGGCAGCTCCTCGCGCTGCTGCGGATCATCGTCGGCGGCTACACGCCGCAGCAGGCGATCGATGCCCCCGCGCTGCACACCACCGCGATGCCAGAGTCGTTCTGGCCGCGCACCTGGACACCGGCCGGCGCCGTCGTCGAGAACCGGCTGGGCGACGCCGTCATCGAGGGGCTCGAGAGACGCGGCCATGCTGTGACGCGCGCGGGCGACTGGACCCTCGGACGCGTGTCGGCGGCAGGACGCGACGCCGCCACGGGCGTCCTGTGGGCGGCGGCGAATCCGCGCGGCATGCAGGGTTACGCGGCGGGCCGCTGAGCGGATCCGCCGCTGCTCTAGACGAGGGCGCGCATCCACGCCGCGACGAGCGGGGCGAGCTCGGCGCCGGTCTCGTCGGCCGGGCGCTTGCGCCCCTTGATCTCGAACGAGTGGCCGCCGCCCTCGATCCATGCGATCTCCGCCTGACGGCACGACGCCACAGCCTGCTCGAGCTGCGCGTGCGGATCGATGAACGGGTCGGTCGTGCCCTCCACGAACAGCTGCGGCTGCGGCACGTCGGGCAGGTGCGCGGTGCGCGCCTTCTCAGGGCTTCCCGGCGGATGCAGCGGGTAGCCGAGGTACACGAGTCCCGCGGGGGCGATGACTCCCTCCGCGGCCGCCATCGACGCCATGCGCCCGCCGTACGACTTGCCGGTCGCGAAGACGGGAGCACCCCCGGCATGCTCGTCCGCCGCGCGGTGCACCGCGGCCCATGTGGCCACCGCGTGCGCCGCGGGCCCCGGCATCCGTCGCCCCGCCTCGACGTAGGGGAAGTTGAACCGCAGCGTCGCGACTCCCTCCGCCTGCAGGCCGCGTGCGAATCCGAGGAGGAACGGATGCCGGTACCCGGCGCCGGCGCCGTGTGCCAGCGCGACGAGCGCCCATGCCTCCTCGGGCTGCGTGACGTCGGCCGAGACCTCGACGCGACCGTTCGGGAGGGCGACCGGAATGAGCAGTTCGCCGGTCGATCCGGTCATGACCCGGAGCCGTCGGGCGAACGTCGCGGATCCTCGGGATCGCCGCCTGCACCGGCGGGCTCGTGGTCGGAGACGCGGTCTGCGGCGTGCTCGGCAGCCGGTGCCGTCGGCTCCGCGGACGACACGCGCTCACCGTATTTCGGCGGTTCGACCGTCTCTTCGGCGGGGCGCGCGGTCTCGGCCGCCGGGGACGCCGTCGTCGACTGCGGCCCGAGCACCTGGCGCGCGCGGTGGACGCTGGCCGATGTCACGGTCACCTCGTAGTGGTCGGCGACCACCTGCATCACCGACGCGTAGTCGCGGCGACGGCGCACGAACGAGTACGTGACCAGGCTCATCAGCATGCCGATGGCGATGCCCACGAACAGCACGCCGACGAACGCCTGGATCGGCACGGACGGCGACCCGATGACCAGGATCGCCGAGAAGAGGAGCCCCAGCAGCAGGCCGTTGATCGCGCCCGACCGCGCCGCGGAGGCGTACCCGAGACGACCCGTCACCCGTTCGATCGAGCGGAGCCCCTGCCCGACGATCGCGATCTCGCGCGCGGGGATGTCGGCGGCGATCAGCGATGACACCGCCTTCTGCGCGGCCTCGTACGTGGGGAAGCTCGCCACGGTCTGTCCGAGGTCGTCGGAGCCCTGCGGGAAACGCCCTCCCATCATGGTCATGTCCCCATCCTCCCACGGCACGCGGACTACGCTGAGATGTGTGAGCACGCAGAGGGTTTTCGTCGCGCGCCTGGCCGGGTGCTCGGTCTTCGACCCTGCCGGCGACCGTCTCGGCAAGGTCCGGGATGTCGTCGTCATCTACCGCAAAGACGATCCCCCTCGCGTGATCGGACTCGTGGTCGAGATCCCCGGCCGCCGCCACGTCTTCGTCTCGATCGGCCGCGTCACCTCGATCGCCCCGGGCCAGGTCATCACGACCGGCCTCATCAACGTGCGCCGGTTCCAGCAGCGCGGCGGCGAAGTGCGCGTCATGGCCGAGATGCTCGGCCGCAGGGTCTACTTCGCCGATGGATCCGGCACGGCGGTCATCGAGGACGTCGCCATCGAACGCAACCGGCTCGGCGAGTGGGACATCGGCCAGCTGTTCCTGCGCAAGCCGAAGACGAGCGCGTCGCCCTTCGCGAAGGGCCCGACGACGTTCGCGAACTGGGCCGATGTGCGCGAGCGGAACGTCCCCGGCGAGGCGCAGTCGGCCGAGCAGCTCGTCGCGACGTACTCCGAGCTGCGCCCGGCGGACCTCGCCAACACCCTGCTCGATCTCCCCGAGGAGCGCCTGCTCGAGGTCGTCGAGGAGCTTCCCGACGACCGCCTCGCGGATGCGCTCGAAGAGATGCCCGAAGAGGAGCAGGTGCACATCCTCGAGGCGCTCGACGACGAGCGCGCCGCCGACATCCTCGACGCGATGGAGCCGGACGACGCCGCCGACGTGCTCGCCCAGCTGCCCGAGGACCAGCGCGAAGAGCTCCTCGACCTCATGGAGCCCGAAGAGGCCGAGGACGTCCGAGCGCTGCTGAAGTACAGCCCCGACACGGCGGGCGGTCTCATGACGAGCGAGCCGATCGTGCTGTCCGCCGACGCCACGATCGCCGAGGCGCTCGCGCTCATCCGCCGGCACGAGCTCCACCCCGCCCTGGCGGCCGCGGTCTTCGTGACGCTCCCGCCGTACGAGACGCCCACGGGCCGCCTGCTCGGCACCGTCCACTTCCAGCGCATGCTGCGCTACCCGCCGCACGAACGGCTCGGCGCACTCATCGACGACACACTCGACCCGGTGCCCGCCACGGCGTCCGCGGCGGAGGTCGCGCGCCTGCTGGCGTCGTACAACCTCGTGTCGATGCCCGTCGTCGATCCCGCACATCGCCTCGTCGGGGCGATCAGCGTCGACGACGTGCTCGACTACCTCCTGCCCGAGGACTGGCGGTCGCACGACGCCGAGGATGAACGCCCGGGCTCATCCCCCGTCCCCACCGACACATCGACGATCCCGAGGAGGCGCTGATGGCCCGTACGAACCGCCAGCCGTCCCTCGACGCGCCGCGCGGTCGGTCGGGCATGCTGCAGCGCTCGCCGCAGCCTTCGCGCGATCGATTCGGCCGCTTCTCGGAGTCGTTCGCACGGGCGATGGGCACCTCCGCGTTCCTCATCGGGATGACGGTGTTCGTGGTCGTGTGGCTCGCGTGGAACACCTTCGCGCCACGTGAGCTGCAGTTCGACCCGCGAGAGTACAACTACACGCTGCTCACCCTCATCCTGTCGCTGCAGGCATCGTATGCCGCACCGCTCATCCTGCTCGCGCAGAACCGTCAGGACGATCGCGACCGCGTGCAGATCGAGCAGGATCGCCAGCGCGCCGAGCGCAACCTCGCCGACACCGAGTACCTGGCTCGCGAGGTGGTCGCGCTGCGCATGGCCGTGAATGACTTCGCCGCCGAGACCGTCACGCGCGACGTGCTCCGCGCCGAGCTGCGCACCCTGCTCGAGAAGCTCGAGGACGAGCCGGCGCGCGGGGAGGACGCCGCGCGATGACGGCAGCCGACGCCGTCCGGCGCGCCGTCGGCGCCGTCACCGATCCCGAGCTGCGCCGTCCCATCGGCGAGCTCGACATGGTGCGCGACATCTCCGTCGACGACGGCGTCGCCCATGTCGCGATCGCCCTGACCATCGTCGGCTGCCCCGCCGCGGATCGGATCGCGGCCGACGTGCGCCAGGCCGCGGCATCCGTCGCCGGAGTCGACGACGTCGCACTGGAGGTGGGCGTCATGTCGCCCCAGGAACGGCAGGCGCTCACCGAGCGGCTCCGCGGCGGAAGGGCGCGCGAGATGCCCTTCGGACCCGGCACGCTGACGCGCGTCATCGCGGTCACCAGTGGCAAGGGCGGCGTCGGCAAGTCGACCGTGACTGCGAACCTCGCCGTCGCATTGGCCGCGCGCGGGCTCGCGGTGGGACTCGTCGACGCGGATGTCCACGGCTTCTCGATCCCCGGACAGCTCGGACTCGTCGGCCCGGACGGGTCGGCACCGCAGCCCACCCGCATCGACGACCTGATGCTGCCGCCGGTCGCGCACGGCGTGAAGGTCATATCGATCGGCATGTTCCTGCGTCGGGCAGACGGCGACGCGACGCCGCTCGGCGCCGTCGCCTGGCGGGGGCCCATGCTCCACCGCACCGTGCAGCAGTTCCTGACCGACGTGTACTTCGGAGATCTCGACGTGCTGCTGCTCGACATGCCGCCCGGGACCGGCGACATCGCGATCTCGGTCGGTCAGCTGCTCCCCAACGCCGACGTGCTCGTCGTCACCACACCGCAGACGGCGGCGTCCGACGTCGCCATACGCAGCGGTCTGGTCGCCCGACAGACCGGTCAGCGCGTGATCGGCGTCATCGAGAACATGGCAGCCATGGCCCTCCCCGACGGCACGACTCTCGACCTGTTCGGAGCAGGCGGCGGCGAGGCCGTGGCAGCGGCGCTGTCGGGAGATGCCGATAACGTGCCGCTGCTGGCCTCGATCCCGCTCAGCCCGACCCTCCGGATGGACGCGGATGCCGGCATCCCGGCCGTCCTCGCTCACCCCGACGACGTGGCGTCACGGGCGATCGCCGAGGTCGCCGACACCCTCGCCTCGACGCCCCGCGGGCTGTCAGGCCGCTCCCTGCCCTTCCGGCCCCGGTAGCCGGGTGGGTGACCCGGGAGTGGACTCAGGTCGCCTCGGAGTCGAACGGCGGAGGCTGCGTCTCGGGCCCGCGGAACGGCGAGCGAACCGGCGGAGCGGGCGGCGTCAGAGCCGTCGAGGCCACCGCGCCCGCCTGAGCGGCTCGCACGGTCGTGACGGGCGCATCGTCGAGCAGGGCCTCGCGGATGATCCGGCGCGGGTCGTACTGGCGCGGATCGAGGGTGCGCCAGTCGACGTCGTCGAAGTCCTCGCCCATCTCGTCCCGCACGCGGGTCTTCGCGGTGGTCAGCCAGTCGCGCGCCCGCCGAGCGAAGCCGGCGAGCGACTCGGCGTATCGCGGCAGGCGCTCGGGCCCCACGATGAGCGCAGCGACGAGACCGATCAGCAGGAGCTTCTCGATCGTGAGGCCGAAGATCATGACATCAGGTTACCGCCGCGCCTGAGCTGTCCGCGCCGTGCGGCCGCGTAGGCTGGCCCAGGGGGAGGAAGGGATGGGAGACGTGAACGCGAGCCAGCGGTTCGTCGACGAGGCGACGAATGAGCCGGAGCATATCGCGCGCGCTCGCGCACACGCCCTCGAGCTCGGCGCGGCGCCGATCAGCGCAGCCATCGGTGCGCAGTGCGCCGTCATCGCGGCCGCGTCGCAGGCGCTCAACATCGTCGAGATCGGCACGGGCGCCGGAGTGTCGGGGCTATGGCTCCTCCGTGGATCTCCCCGCGCGACCCTTACCACGATCGACAAGGAGCCCGAGCACCTGGGCGCCGCCCGTCAGGCCTTCTCCGAGGCCCGGATCCCTCCCGCTCGCGCGAGATTCATCACCGGCCGCGCAGCCGACGTCCTCCCCCGCATGAACGAGGCGTCGTATGACATCGTGCTGGTCGATGCGGATCCCGAAGGCGTCATCGAGTACGTCGAGCATGGCCTGCGGCTGGTCCGATCCGGTGGCACGGTCCTCGTGCCTCGGGTGCTCGCCGGGGGCGCCGTCGCCGACCCGGTACGCCGGGATCCCGTGACGACCGCCTACCGTTCGCTCGTCCAGGAGACCCAGGCTTCGCCGGCGGTGATCGGAGCCCTCTCGATCACGGGTGAGGGACTGCTGCAGCTGACCACGGTCGCGACCGCCTGAAACGACGTGAACGGCCGGTCCGAAGACCGGCCGTTCACGGAACGATGCGACTACGCCGCGTTGACGACGCCGCCCAGAACGTCGTAGAGCTCCTTGGCCTCAGCGTCGTTGACCGAGACGACGAGCCGGCCACCACCTTCGAGCGGCACTCGCACGATGATGAGGCGACCCTCCTTCACGGCCTCCATCGGCCCGTCTCCGGTTCTCGGCTTCATGGCTGCCATTGCGGCTCCTTTTCATCGATGGTCTGCGGATCAAGTTTATCGTGAGGGCGGCTGACAGCGGGCACGCTGGGGAAAGCGGCATCCGCTCGCCCATTCACGGCACCTGCCATGCGGTGTTTCCGAGCGCGTACATGTTGTAGATCCACCACCATTGCCCCAACAGACACGCCACCAGCACACCGACCCGCCACACCCGCGACTGCGGGACCGCGAACGCCCCCCACAGCGGCGACAGCGGCAACAGCAGGCGGAAGATGCTCGACTGCGGGAAGAACACCAGCAGCAGATACAACACATAGCTGGCGCTCCACAGGCGCAGCTCGACTCCGAGCTTGTTCACCTGCGGGACGAACAGCAGCGCCGCTGCGACACCGACGACGGCGAGGACGAGCACCGCGTAGCCGAGCTCCACGGGGAGGTGCCACATCGTCCCGAACCAGAAGGACGCCCCACTCACGAAGCCTTCGAACGGCGCGAAGGCCGCCTCGCCGGGGATCCAGTTCCGTCTCCACGCGAGTTCTGTGGAGAGGTAGGCGCTGGGCTCACCCGTTACAGCGGCGGCGATCAGCTGCCAGGCGAATCCCGTCGCCGCGGCGAGCAGACCGAGCACGACGATGTTCGCGATCTCCGGTGCGTGCAGCGGCTCCCGATCGCGCCGGAACCATCGCCAGATGCCGAACAACGCGAGGAACAGCGAGAACGCGAGCACCCCCGGACGGGTGAATGCCATCAGTGGAATGAGTGCGTACAGCCACGCATACCGACGGCGCACGACACACCAGAGCGCGCAGAACAGCCACAGCAGGTTCAGCGTCTCTGCGTAGCCCACGTGGAAGAGCGCGGCAAGCGGCCCGGCAGCGAAGAACACCACCGCCCACATCGCAGCGCTGTCATCGACTCGCGTCCGCAGCAGATGGAAGAGGACGACGGATGCCGCGTACCCGGCCACCAGCGAGACGATCGCCGCCCCCACCGCCCACGAGCCGAACGGAAGCGACACCCACTGCGAGAGATACGGATACAGCGGCATGAACGCCCAGGCGTTCTCGGCGACCAGCCCGTCCTCGGTTCGCGGGAGCTCCGTCGGATACCCCGAGAAGGCGATGAACCAGTACCAGGTGCCGTCCCACGCCACCACCACGTCGCCGATGTCCGCGCCCATGCCCATCCGAGAGCCCGGACCGGACATGCCCGCCGCGATGAGCAGGAACGCCGTCGTCACCAGGCGCGCGATGAGATAGATCACACCCACGCGGAGCGCGATCCGGCCCCAGCCGGCCCGGCCGGGAGCGGCGATCAGCTGCGCGTCAACCACTCGCGCAGACCCCGCTCAACCGCCTCGATCTGGGCGACCGAGACGCGCTCCTCATCGTGGTGGGCGAGATGCGGGTCGCCGGGGCCGTAGTTGACCGCGGGAACCCCGAGTGCGCTGAACCGGGCGACGTCGGTCCACCCGTACTTGGGACGCGGCTCCGCGCGCACGGCGGCGAGGAACTCACGTGCGATCTCGGAGTCCAAGCCCGGACGCGCACCCGCGGCGGCATCGACCACCTCGATATCGAAACCCGAGAGCACCTCCCGCACGTGCGCTTCGGCCTCCGCGACGTCACGGCTCGGAGCGAACCGGTAGTTCACCTCGACCTCGCACAGGTCAGGGATGACGTTTCCCGCGATCCCGCCGCGGATACGCACCGCGTTCAGGCCCTCGCGATAGACGAGGCCGTCGACGGCGATCTCGCGCGGGCGGTACTCGGCGAGGCGCGTGAGCACGGGCGCCGCCTTGTGGATGGCATTCTCGCCGATCCATGCACGGGCACTGTGCGCGCGCACACCCTCCGTGCGGACGATCACGCGCAGGTTGCCGTTGCACCCGCCTTCGACCTCGCCGTTCGAGGGCTCACCGAGGATGGCGAAGTCGCCCGCGAACAGATCGGGCCTCGTGAGCGCGAGGCGCGTGAGACCGTTCCGGTCGGCATCGACCTCTTCGTGGTCGTACCACATCCAGGTGATGTCGACCCGCGGTGCGACGAGTTCCGCGGCGAGCTTCAGCTGCACCGCGACGCCTGCCTTCATGTCGACCGTCCCACGGCCCCAGATGAAGGGCTGGCCGTCGACGTCGATGTCGCGCGTCGGCACGTTGCCGTTGATCGGCACGGTGTCGATGTGGCCCGCGATCACCACGCGCTGCGCACGTCCCAGGTCGGTGCGTGCGACGATCGTGTCGCCATCGCGATACACCTCGAGGTGCGGCAGTGGCGAGATCGCGTCGAAGATCGCGTCGGCGAGTGCCTTCTCGTCGTCCGAGACGCTCGGGATGTCGCAGATCGTGCGAGTGAGGTCGACAGCGGAAACGGACAGATCGAGCGCCGGCATCCCCCGAGTCTATCGAGCGGGATGCGGCTGTTAACGCGGAATGGCCACCCTGCGTTGGGTGGCCATTCCGTGTAATGGGTGTCCGGCGGTGTCCTACTCTCCCACAGGGTCTCCCCTGCAGTACCATCGGCGCTGAGAGGCTTAGCTTCCGGGTTCGGAATGGGACCGGGCGTTTCCCTCTCGCTATGGCCGCCGAAACTCTTTTGATGTTTCAGGTTCACAACATGAAGTCGTTGTTCAGTTGCGGTTGCCCGACCGTACATCGGGAACCACTCAGTGGACGCGAACACTCGCAGAAGTGTTGGGTGTTATCAAGTCATCGGCTTATTAGTACCAGTCAGCTGCACACGTTGCCGTGCTTCCACATCTGGCCTATCAACCCAGTAGTCTGGCTGGGAGCCTCTCACCCCGAAGGGTATGGAAGTCTCATCTTGAGGCCGGCTTCCCGCTTAGATGCTTTCAGCGGTTATCCATCCCGAACGTAGCTAACCAGCGGTGCACTTGGCAGTACAACTGGCACACCAGAGGTTCGTCCAACCCGGTCCTCTCGTACTAGGGTCAGATCCTCTCAAACTTCCTACGCGCGCAGCGGATAGGGACCGAACTGTCTCACGACGTTCTAAACCCAGCTCGCGTACCGCTTTAATGGGCGAACAGCCCAACCCTTGGGACCTACTCCAGCCCCAGGATGCGACGAGCCGACATCGAGGTGCCAAACCATGCCGTCGATATGGACTCTTGGGCAAGATCAGCCTGTTATCCCCGAGGTACCTTTTATCCGTTGAGCGACAGCGCTTCCACAAGCCACTGCCGGATCACTAGTCCCGACTTTCGTCCCTGCTCGACCTGTCAGTCTCACAGTCAAGCTCCCTTGTGCACTTACACTCGCCACCTGATTGCCAACCAGGTTGAGGGAACCTTTGGGCGCCTCCGTTACTTTTTGGGAGGCAACCGCCCCAGTTAAACTACCCACCAGGCACTGTCCCTGAACCGGATCACGGTTCGAAGTTAGACATCCAGAGTGACCAGAGTGGTATTTCAACAACGACTCCACGAATACTGGCGTATCCGCTTCAAAGTCTCCCACCTATCCTACACAAGCCACACCGAACACCAATACCAAGCTGTAGTAAAGGTCACGGGGTCTTTCCGTCCTGCTGCGCGTAACGAGCATCTTTACTCGTAATGCAATTTCGCCGAGTTCGCGGTTGAGACAGTTGGGAAGTCGTTACGCCATTCGTGCAGGTCGGAACTTACCCGACAAGGAATTTCGCTACCTTAGGATGGTTATAGTTACCACCGCCGTTTACTGGGGCTTAAATTCTGAGCTTCGCCTTGCGGCTGACCCGTCCTCTTAACCTTCCAGCACCGGGCAGGCGTCAGTCCGTATACATCGTCTTGCGACTTGGCACGGACCTGTGTTTTTAGTAAACAGTCGCTACCCACTAGTCTCTGCGGCCACCAAACGCTTTCGGAGCAAGTCCTAATACGCCGATGGCCCCCCTTCTCCCGAAGTTACGGGGGCATTTTGCCGAGTTCCTTAACCACGATTCTCTCGATCTCCTTGGTATTCTCTACCTGACCACCTGAGTCGGTTTGGGGTACGGGCGGCTAGAACCTCGCGTCGATGCTTTTCTCGGCAGCATAGGATCACCCACTTTTCATCCGCATCGTGTCTCAGCCTGTATGAGAGACGGATTTGCCTATCTCTCGGCCTACGCACTTGCCCCGGGACAACCATCGCCCGGGATGGGCTACCTTCCTGCGTCACACCTGTTAATACGCTAACCGCACCAGCATAGGGTCGTGTGCTAGGCCCGACGCGTCACCCCGAAGGGATCCGTCACCGGGATTCGGACACTTAGCATCACTGGATTGGTTGGGGCGGTTCTTCGCCGGTACGGGAATATCAACCCGTTGTCCATCGACTACGCCTGTCGGCCTCGCCTTAGGTCCCGACTTACCCAGGGAAGATTAGCTTGACCCTGGAACCCTTGGTCTTTCGGAGGACGTGTTTCTCACACGTCTTTCGCTACTCATGCCTGCATTCTCACTCGTGTGGCGTCCACGGCTGGGTCACCCCGCCGCTTCACTCGCCACACGACGCTCTCCTACCCATCAACACGGCTGGACCACGAAGGCCTACCAATAATGTCAATGCCACAACTTCGGTGGCGTGCTTGAGCCCCGTTACATTGTCGGCGCGGAATCACTTGACCAGTGAGCTATTACGCACTCTTTCAAGGGTGGCTGCTTCTAAGCCAACCTCCTGGTTGTCTAAGCAACTCCACATCCTTTCCCACTTAGCACGCGCTTAGGGACCTTAGATGGTGGTCTGGGTTGTTTCCCTCTCGACTATGAAGCTTATCCCCCACAGTCTCACTGCTGCGCTCTCACTTACCGGCATTCGGAGTTTGGCTGACGTCAGTAACCTTGTAGGGCCCATCGGCCATCCAGTAGCTCTACCTCCGGCAAGAAACACGCAACGCTGCACCTAAATGCATTTCGGAGAGAACCAGCTATCACGAAGTTTGATTGGCCTTTCACCCCTATCCACAGCTCATCCCCTCAGTTTTCAACCTAAGTGGGTTCGGCCCTCCACGACGTCTTACCGTCGCTTCAGCCTGGCCATGGATAGATCACTTCGCTTCGGGTCTAGGACATGCGACTGAATCGCCCTATTCAGACTCGCTTTCGCTACGGCTACCCCACCCGGGTTAACCTCGCCACATATCGCTAACTCGCAGGCTCATTCTTCAAAAGGCACGCTGTCACACCTACCAGGGGTGCTCCAACGGTTTGTAAGCAAACGGTTTCAGGTACTATTTCACTCCCCTCCCGGGGTACTTTTCACCTTTCCCTCACGGTACTTGTCCGCTATCGGTCATCTGGGAGTATTTAGGCTTATCAGGTGGTCCTGACAGATTCACACGGGATTTCTCGGGCCCCGTGCTACTTGGGATCCTCTCCACGCTGCGACCCGACATTTCGGTTACGGGGCTGGCACCCACTCTGGCCGGCCTTTCAAGACCGTTCACCTATATCGACGCATCACGTTCGCTGCTCGGCAGAACAGCACGGAAAGTCCCACAACCCCGAATACGCAACTCCTGCCGGATATCACACGTACTCGGTTTAGCCTGTTCCGGTTTCGCTCGCCACTACTAACGGAATCGCGGTTGCTTTCTCTTCCTGTGGGTACTGAGATGTTTCACTTCCCCACGTTCCCTCTACCCGCCCTATATATTCAGGCGGGAGTCACCAGGTACGCACGCGCCCTGGCGGGGTTTCCCCATTCGGACATCCTCGGATCAAAACTTGCTTATCAGTTCCCCGAGGCTTATCGCAGATTGCTACGTCCTTCTTCGGCTCCAGATGCCAAGGCATCCACCGTTTGCTCTTAAAGACTTGAAATCACATGAGCCGATCCATTAAGAATCGAACATTCAACACCCCACACACCCGAAAGCATGCAGAGCGTCTTCTTTAAGATGCTCGCGTCCACTGTGTAGTTCTCAAAGTACGGGCGGCACCCACCCCAACACCAGCACAACACCGGCGACAGGATGAGCCCAGAAGTCCCAAAGGCGTAAAGCCCGGTCCCTCAGGACCCAACAGCGTGCAAGCCCCCACCCAGACAGATCCGACACGTTCCAGCCGCCCCGAAAGACGACGTACTAGCACCGAACCCCCCGAACGGGAGCCTCGTCATATGTTCCACCCATGAGCAAACCAGCACCACACATCCGGTGGTGATCTGGCGCCTGGACACCCCGAAGAGTGCCAGAAGCTCCTTAGAAAGGAGGTGATCCAGCCGCACCTTCCGGTACGGCTACCTTGTTACGACTTAGTCCTAATTACCGATCCCACCTTCGACGGCTCCCTCCACAAGGGTTGGGCCACCGGCTTCAGGTGTTACCGACTTTCATGACTTGACGGGCGGTGTGTACAAGACCCGGGAACGTATTCACCGCAGCGTTGCTGATCTGCGATTACTAGCGACTCCGACTTCATGAGGTCGAGTTGCAGACCTCAATCCGAACTGGGACCGGCTTTTTGGGATTCGCTCCACCTCACGGTATTGCAGCCCTTTGTACCGGCCATTGTAGCATGCGTGAAGCCCAAGACATAAGGGGCATGATGATTTGACGTCATCCCCACCTTCCTCCGAGTTGACCCCGGCAGTATCCCATGAGTTCCCACCATTACGTGCTGGCAACATAGAACGAGGGTTGCGCTCGTTGCGGGACTTAACCCAACATCTCACGACACGAGCTGACGACAACCATGCACCACCTGTACACCAGTGTCCAAAGAGTTCCCTATTTCTAGGGCGTTCCGGTGTATGTCAAGCCTTGGTAAGGTTCTTCGCGTTGCATCGAATTAATCCGCATGCTCCGCCGCTTGTGCGGGTCCCCGTCAATTCCTTTGAGTTTTAGCCTTGCGGCCGTACTCCCCAGGCGGGGAACTTAATGCGTTAGCTGCGTCACGGAATCCGTGGAAAGGACCCCACAACTAGTTCCCAACGTTTACGGGGTGGACTACCAGGGTATCTAAGCCTGTTTGCTCCCCACCCTTTCGCTCCTCAGCGTCAGTTACGGCCCAGAGATCTGCCTTCGCCATCGGTGTTCCTCCTGATATCTGCGCATTCCACCGCTACACCAGGAATTCCAATCTCCCCTACCGCACTCTAGTCTGCCCGTACCCACTGCAGGCCCGAGGTTGAGCCTCGGGATTTCACAGCAGACGCGACAAACCGCCTACGAGCTCTTTACGCCCAATAATTCCGGATAACGCTTGCGCCCTACGTATTACCGCGGCTGCTGGCACGTAGTTAGCCGGCGCTTTTTCTGCAAGTACCGTCACTTTCGCTTCTTCCTTGCTAAAAGAGGTTTACAACCCGAAGGCCGTCATCCCTCACGCGGCGTTGCTGCATCAGGCTTCCGCCCATTGTGCAATATTCCCCACTGCTGCCTCCCGTAGGAGTCTGGGCCGTGTCTCAGTCCCAGTGTGGCCGGTCACCCTCTCAGGCCGGCTACCCGTCGACGCCTTGGTGAGCCATTACCTCACCAACAAGCTGATAGGCCGCGAGCCCATCCCCAACCGAAAAATCTTTCCAACCACAGACCATGCGATCGTGGCTCATATCCAGTATTAGACGCCGTTTCCAGCGCTTATCCCAGAGTCAGGGGCAGGTTGCTCACGTGTTACTCACCCGTTCGCCACTAATCCCCCAGAGCAAGCCCCGGGTTCATCGTTCGACTTGCATGTGTTAAGCACGCCGCCAGCGTTCATCCTGAGCCAGGATCAAACTCTCCATAAAAAAATGATGCACAACCCCACCGGGAAAACAGTGAAAGCCATGCGAGTTCAACCCAGACCAAAAACGAATATCAAACTGACATCCATAGAATTGATCCAAAAAAGACCCCCACCAACCAAAAAATGGTCAGCAGGAACAAAATTGGCATATGACAAGTGCACGCTGTTGAGTTCTCAAGGATCGGACGCACCCACCAACCAACCACCACACAGGCAGCCAACCAGAAGGGCAACTTCACAACCATACCCCACCCGCAGACCGTCGGCTCCACCGGCCGCGGATCGAGATCCACGGTGCCCGGCGAGTGACTGCCTCGGAGGGGAAGACTCCCATCTTAGACCCGAAGGTCGGACCGCTCAAGTGAGTGATCTGTTGAGAAGGGAGGTGGTCCGCCAGCTTGAGGGGGGTGAGACTCTCGGTCTCTCCGCTCCCCTGTGGGGCGAACAAGTAATACTTTACGTGCGATCCGCGGATCGGGCCAATCCGGCCAGCACCCCGGGCGTGTCGCGCCCCAGAGCCGCGGAATCACGCGGATCCGGTGTCACTCCCGTCCGGCGTCGGCTGCCGCCTTCAGGTCGCGGACGAGGCCATCGATCGCCGCCTGCCGGTCGGCCGTGTCGCGCAGCCGCAGCACCGCGGACGGATGGATGGTCACGACCGCCGTTCGGTCGCCTGCCGGAACCGGGGTTCCGCGCTCGGCGCCGATCGTCACGGGGCGCCCCAGCACCGCGCGCGCAGCCGTCGCCCCCAGGCACACGATCACGGCGGGGTCGACGGCACGCAGCTCCGCCTCGAGCCAAGGACGGCACGCGTTGATGTGACCGACGTCGGGACGCTTGTGGATCCGGCGCTTGCCCCGCTCCTCGAACCGGAAGTGCTTCACGGCGTTCGTGACGTACACGTCGTCGCGTTCCAGCCCCGCAGCCACCAGCGCCTCGCCGAGGACCCTGCCCGCCGGACCGACGAACGGCTCGCCCTCGCGGTCCTCTCGATCACCGGGCTGCTCACCGACCAGCATCAGCCGGACCCGAGGACGGCCCTCGCCGAACACGGCCTGCGTCGCCCCCTCCCACAGCTCGCAGCCGCGGCATCCCTGCACCGCCTCGCGCAGCGCGTCGAGCCCGCCATCGTCCGGCACCCACTGCTCGGCACCCGGCCTGTCACGGTCCATGCGCGGCAAGCTAGCCCGCGCGCTCGCCCACGACGAGGCCCTGGCCCGGCGCCACGCGCAGGCGTATCGTCCGCTCGGCACGCCCGCGCGACGGGAGGTGTGCTCAATGCGTGCGTGAAGAGCCGGCACGGGTGGCCGCCGCCTGCACGACGATGCACAGCACCAGGGTCGCCGCGCCCCACACCGCGCACGCGGGCGGCAGCACGCGGTACGCCAGATGGGCCACGGTGAAGTCGTCATCCAGCGGTCCGTACGCGCCGAGTCCCCACAGCCACGCGGCCAGGAGACACGCCGGAAGCGAGAGCCACCACGTCCACCGCACCCAGGCCGGCCCTGCGCGCGCGACGGATGCCTCGGGCGGACGCCGGATCAGCCACACGAGCATGAACACACCGATGATGGCGAGGCCGAGCGTGCTCGAGGCGTGCTGCAGCCACTTGTAGCCGGGTAGCGGCCCCCAGTCGTCCGCGAGCGCGGGGATCGCGGTGACGCCCCAGCGGTCGTCGTGCGTGAAGAGGTCCCACACGATGTGGCTGACGACACCGATCAGCAGCGACACGACGAGCAGCAGGATCGCCCGCCCCGGCGCGCGGCGCGTCGCGGGCGTGGATGCCGCAGCCTCGAACCCGAATGTCTCGCGCAGCGCCGCGCCGGCTCCGCGATCCCACTCCCCCGGCAGCCGCACCGCGAGCCAGTGCGGCGAGAGCTCACGCACGGCCGGCCGCAGCACGCAGCGCCACACGAGCAGGAGGGCCAGCGCGAGCACCACCGTCGCCGGCAGCCACGCGAACGCGTGCGTGCGGCCGTAGTCCAGCGGGAGCGCTCGCACGAACAGCGGCAGGTCGGGCGTCATCGCACCGACCGCGATCGCCGCCGGCACGAGCGGGGTTCGCAGGAACGGGAGCGCGACGACCGCGTGACTCGGGGTGAGAGGCATGGGAGCGCGACCGAAGGGTGCGGGGTCAGCCGATCAGCACGCCTGCCAGCGTCTTCTTGCCGCGCCGCAGCACCGAGACGCCGCCGGGCAGCCCACCGGTCACCACCGCGGCGTCGTCGTCGACCTTCGCGCCGTCGAGTGAGACGCCGCCTTGCGCGATGGCGCGGCGCGCCTCGGACAGACTCGAGACGAGACCCGTCTCGACGAGGGCCCGAACCACCGGTGTGCCGGCGGCGACCGTCGCGTTCGGCAGCTCCTCCAGCGCGTGACGCAGCGTCGCCGCGTCAAGCGCTGCGAGGTCTCCCTGGCCGAAGAGCGCCTCGGACGCGGCCATCACGGCGGCTGTGGCATCCGTCCCATGCACGAAGGTCGTGGCCTCGACGGCCAGGCGCTTCTGCGCAGCGCGACGGAACGGCTCATCGGCGACGAGACGCTCGTACTCCTCGATCTCGGCGCGCGTCAGGAACGTGAAGATCTTGAGGCGCTCGATCACGTCGGCGTCGTCGGTGTTCAGCCAGAACTGGTACATCCGGTACGGGCTGCACATCGCCGCGTCGAGCCAGATGGCGTTGCCCTCGCTCTTGCCGAACTTGGTGCCGTCGCTGTTCGTGATCAGCGGCGTGCCGATCGCGTGCACGTGCACGCCCTCGACGCGGTGGATGAGATCCGTGCCGCTGGTGAGGTTGCCCCATTGGTCGCTGCCGCCGGTCTGCAGCACGCAGTCGTACTGGCGGTAGAGCTCCAGGTAGTCCATGCCCTGCAGGATCTGGTAGCTGAACTCGGTGTAGCTGATGCCGGCCTCGGAGTTCAGGCGCGCCGCGACGGCATCCTTCTTGAGCATGGTGCCGACGCGGTAGTGCTTGCCGATCTCGCGCAGGAAGTCGATGGCGCTCAGCGGCGCCGTCCAGTCGAGGTTGTTGACGATGCGCGCCGCGTTGTCTCCGTCGAAGCTCAGGAAGCGCTCGACCTGCGATCGCAGGTAGCCGACCCATTCGGCCACCGTCTCCTTGGTGTTCAGCGTGCGCTCCGCGGAGGGACGCGGGTCGCCGATGAGGCCGGTCGAGCCGCCCACGAGCCCGAGCGGCTTGTGGCCCGCGAGCTGGAGACGGCGCATCGTGAGCAGCTGCACGAGGTTGCCGAGGTGAAGGCTCGGCGCAGTCGGGTCGAAGCCGCAGTAGTACGTGATCGGGTCCCCGGCGAGCAGCGCGCGCAGCGCTTCCTGGTCGGTGGACACATGCACGAGGCCACGCCACATGAGCTCGTCCCAGACGTTGTCGAACGTCGGGTCGTTCGCGGGGGCCAGCGCTCGCACGGACGAATCCGGTGCGCTCACGACGGTTTCAGACACGCGATTCAGGCTATCAGCGACGAATCGCGCCTCTTGCCGGACGGATGCCGCGACCCGGCGCACGCGGCCAGGTCGCGGCACCGTCTCACACCGCGGCGTCGAGGCGGGCGAGCTGGTCGTCCGTCAGCGCGAGGCGCACGGCGTCGATCGCCGCGTCGAGCTGGTCGACCTTGCTGCCGCCGAGCATCGGCCGCACGCCGTGCGCCACGTGCCAGGCAAGGACGGTCTGGCCGCGCGTCGCGTCGAGCTCGGCTGCGACCTCCGCGAGAACGGCGAGCCGCCGTTCGTTGCCGATGTGGTCATACTGCTCCGGGATGCTCTTGGCGGGGTTGTCGTACGCACCCCCGAGCAGCGGCGTGTACGCCCACACCTCGAGGGCGTGCGCGTCGGCGTAGTCGCGCTGCTCGTCGCTGAGCACGCCGAACCGGTGCTCGACGCCGGGCGGCCGCGTTCCGGGGCGGACGCGGAGGTAGGTCGCGTTGAGCTGGAGCGCGTCGATCGGGATCGCGCCGAGGGACCGCGCGTGCGCTCGAGCACGCTCGACCCGCCATGCCGGGTGGTTGGACGCCCCGACCCGGCGCACTCGCCCCGAACCCGTGAGCTCGGCGAGCGCACCGACGGTCTCTTCGATCGGGGTGGCGCGGTCTTCCTGATGAAGCCACAGCAGGTCGACTGTCTCGACGCCGAGGCGGTTCAGGCTCCCCTCGAAGGCGTCGAGGACGGCGCGGCGTGACAAGCCGGCCCGGCGTGCTGGCCACGATCCGGCCCACAGCGGCTCGGCGCCGAGCTTGGTCGCGATCTTCACGCGCTCTCGCACGCCGGGTCGCGCGGCGAGCCAGCGGCCCAGCACGCGTTCGCTGTCGCCGCCCTGACCGTCGGCGCTGGCCCAGAAGCTGTAGCAGTCGGCGGTGTCGATCCAGACGCCGCCGCGCTCGACGAAGCGGTCGAGCAGGGCGAAGGAGGTGGTCTCGTCGATGGTCGTGCCGAACATCATTGCGCCCAGCACGAGGGGCGATGTGGGAGGGCTGGTCTCGGTCATGACTCCACTGTGCAACCTGGAGCTCGCTCCAGGTCAAGCTCTATTCTCGGATCATGACGACGTACTCACCGGCCGAGGCTGCGGCGATCTCGGGCTTCTCTCTGGACACCCTGCGCTACTACGAGCGCGAGGGCATCCTGCCGCGGGTCGCGCGCACCGCGGGCGGGCACCGGAAGTTCTCGGAGGCGGATCTCGGGACCCTCGGGTTCCTCCGATGCCTGCGCGACACCGGGATGCCGATCGACAAGCTCCGGCGCTACGGTGCGCTCTGCCTCGACGATTCCACCATCCCGGATCGCATCGCGCTGCTCGAAGAGCACGCGGTCGCGGTCAGACACGAGATCGACGAGCTTCTGCGGCAGCAGGCGAAGCTCGATGAGAAGCTCGCGTGGTACCGCGGGCAGCTGCAGGAGTGATGCGCGCACTCGACGGCGATGGTCTTGAGTCAGAACGCTGAACCTTGCCCGGATTCAGCTTGTGAACTATCACTGGCCAAGTTTGGTGGCTAAACTAGAACAAGATTCAGCGTGGTGACTAAAGGAGTCGCATGTACGTTCTCACCGCCGACCAGCGCGACAGTCGCGCGAACGACGACCTCGTGCCGTCCGCACTGGCCGTCGTGCACGGCCGCGGCGCGGCGGCACTCGCGCTCGCGCCCGAGCGCACGGCAGGAGACGAGCTCCAGGTCGCCGTCGCCGAACCCGCCGCCGTCCTGTCGATCGTGCTCGACTTGACCAGGACCGGCCAGTGGAGCGTCGGCGTCGGGGTCGGCGACGTCGAGTCGCCCCTCCCGGCGAGCGTCCGCGCGGCGCGCGGCGAAGCCTTCGTCAACGCCCGCGACGCGGTCGATCGCGCCAAGAAGGCGGCCACGCGCCTGGCGATCACCGCCCCGTCGTACGGCGACGACGCCGAAGCGCTCGTCCGGCTCCTCATCGAGCTGCGCGACCGCCGCACACCCGAGGGCTGGGAGGTCTACGACCTGCTTGCGGCCGGTCGCAGCCAGCGCGAGGCGGCGGAGCTCCTGGGGATCTCGCAAGGGGCGGTGAGCCTCCGGGCGAAGGCCGCGGGACTCCGTGCCGAGGAGGCCGCCGTCCCCGCGCTCGAACGCGTGCTCGGCCGCCTCGACACCGGCGGTGCTCACGGCGCGGCGTGACGCACCCTGCTGAGGTCGTGCACCACCCGGCGCAGCTCGTCGTCCGTGGTCGTCGGCGAGCTGATCGCCTGCTCGGCGCCGCCCATCAGATCGAGGAAGGCGACGGGCACGCCGTCCACCGTGATCTCGGCGTCATACGACACCCCTCCGCCGGCGAAATGCAGCCAGGCCGCGAGCAGTTCCGCGACCGCGCGCTGCTCCCAGCCGTCGTGCGGCGAAGCGAGAACGGCGGCCGCTTCTGCGGGCGTCCCCGCCGCGTGTGTCTCGTCGAACACGCCGGACACCGCCGCGACGACACCGAGATAGCCCGCCGCGACCGCGGGGTCCACATGCGGCCGCCCGCTGCCCGAGAACTGATGCCGCCACCACCCCTGACCGTAGGCGGCGTCGGCCGTGCCCGTCGCGATCACACCGGCTGAGGCATCCGCCGCCGCGCCCTCGTCGTCGGCAACCGTGACCGCCACGTAACCCACGCCGGCGTCGGCGAACGCGGCTGTCACCGCGTCGGACGCCTCGAAGGGGTGGATGCCGAACGGGCTCAGCGGCGGGTCGGGCAGCGCCCCGTCGTTGTACACGGTGGTCTCGGCGTCCGTCGACCACGTGAAGACGAGGTCGTCGCTCCCCTCGTCGTGGGCGACGGCGGCGGCCTCGATCTCGCCGCCGGCCTCGATCACCGAGAAATCGCCGCCCGGGAACTCCACCACGCCCGGAAGCCTCAGCTCGACCTCGGGGATGAGGTTGGAGACCTCGAGGGGAACGCCGCCGACGCCCACGCCGCCGTCGTCATCGGTGACGGCGACGGCGACCGCGTACGAGCCGTCGTCGCCGTAGACGTGGTCGACACCGAGTGCCAGCTGCGGGATCGTCACCGCCTCGGCAGGACCGCCGTCGCCCCAGTCGATCTCGGCGGCGAACGTGTCGGTGCCGGGATCGGTCACCGTGGCCCGCACCGTCGCCGGGGCTCCTTCGTCGGCGGGGGTCGCGACGACCGACACGGCCGGCGGCACGTTGAGCACCGTGATCTCCTGGGTCGCCCCATCGCTCAGCGCCTCGACGCGGTCGTACACCGTCAGCGTGACCCATCCGGCGAAGTCGTCCGTGAGGGTGATCTCCGGGGTCGCGGTCGCGGCGAGCGCGAGCTCGTCCGGCTCCCACCGGAACGTCAGCGGAAGCCCATCCGGATCGGCGCTCTGCGACGCGTCCAAGAGGATCGTGTCGCCTTCGTCCACCACGAACGGGCCGCCCCCGAGCACCGCCGTCGGGGGCGCGTGATCGCACGGCGCGGCGACGTAGTCCCCCTCGACCAGCTCCTGGCCCGGGATGTCGCACACGCGCGCTATGACGCGCGACCCGTCGTGGATGAACCCGCCGAGCTCGTCCCACGTGACCGGCGAGCCCGGCGTGTCGGGGACGGCGACCTCCCAGTGCAGGTGCGAGGCACGATCCCCCGACTCGCCGCCGGCCGTGCTCGCCGCGCCGATGTCGTTCTCGAGGCCGATGACCTCGCCCGCGTCGATCCAGTCCCCCTCGGACCAGTTCGCGCTCACGGTGCCGGTCCCGAGGTGGGAGTACTTCGTGTACTCGCCGTTCGGGTGCTCGATCCAGACGTAGTTGTCGTACCCGCCGCAGTTGCCGCCCCACACCGTGTCCGACGGATCGTTGTTGCCGCACGCGTGCTCGAGGACATCGTCCTGAGGCTGCGGCGGGACCTGCACATCGAGCCCGTCGCCGGCACCCGGCTCCTGACCATGGCGGTCGACGATCGCGCGGATCCAGCCCGACGCCGCGGCGACGACCTCGCTGCCGAGGCCCGCGTTCATGTCGTAGGCGACGTCGTGGTCGTGGCGCGAGCTGGTGACCGTGACCTCGGTGCCATCGGCGTACGGGACGCGGTAGATGCCGGTCGACGTCGCCGCAGCTTCGTGATCGGCGGCCGCGGGCGGCGCCACCGCCGCCGCCGCGGCGACGAGGATCCCCACGACGATTCCCCCTGCCACGGCGCTCGCCCGCCATGAGGCCGGCCGACGCGTCGACTGCAGCTTCATGCTCTGTTCCCCTCCGCCGCGCGCGGTCCACACGGCAGCGAGTGCCGGCGTACGCCCGAACGCGTCAGGACGGCCCTTCCCCAGCGCCGCCCACTCCCCTGCCGCATAAGGTACGCCGCGTTGCGTCAACGCGCCAGAGGGGCTCGGCGAGAACGGATGCCGCGCCGCGGCTCCGTCGCACGCTCATGCCAGACTGAGCGCCATGGTCTTCCCCGACGTGCTTCTGATCGCGGCGCTGTCGATCTTCCTGTTCCTCGCGCTGTGCGGGGCGCTCGTGCTCGTCATCGTGAGCCTGCGCAAGCCCGCCAACGTGCCGCTCGTGGCAGCCGGCTCGCTCGTGGTGGTGTGCCTGCTCGTCGTGACGGTGTCGCCGCTGAACGTCCCGCTGCTGGTGGGTCTCGGCATCGCGCTGCTCGGAACTGCACTCGCCGTCCTCGGCGGCGACCCGGTCACGCGTCGCGTGCTCGAGATCGCGACGCACGGCCGTGTGGAGGAGGGCGACAACGGCGGGATCCTGCTGCGGGCGCCGTCGATCGCGGCGGGGACGGAGGGCGTCGTGCGCGAGGTCCTGCGCGGCGGGACCACGATCGGCTATCTCGAGCGGGTCGCGGTGGCACTCGGGATCATCTCGGGGTTCCCCGAGGCGATCGCCGTGGTCGTCGCGCTCAAGGGCATCGGCCGCTTCTCGGAGCTGGCCGCGGCCGAGGCGCGCGAGCGGTTCATCATCGGCACGCTCGCCAGCCTGGTCTGGGCGTGCATCGTCGCGGCCCTGGTCAGGCTCGCGATCTGGTGACGCGGTCCGCAGTGCGGCTGCGGGCTAGAGCCCCAGCGCGTGGGCGGCCGCCTGCACGCGCTCGATGAGCTCGACCCGCTGCTCCGACACGCGAACGGGCGCGGTTCCGCCGGCGCCGGTGCGGCTCGCGACGGAGCCCTCGGCCGAGAGCACCTCGCGCACCTCGGGACTCAGCTGCATGGAAACGGTGGCCAGCTGCTCGTTCGTCACCTGGTGGAGCTCGATGCCCTGTTCTTCGCACAGCCGCACGAGGTGCCCCGAGATCTCGTGGGCGTCGCGGAAGGGCACGCCGCGCTTGACGAGCCATTCGGCGACGTCGGTGGCCAGCGAGAACCCCTGCGGGGCGAGCGCGGCCATCCGCTCGGTGTCGAACCGCATCGTGGCGACCATGCCGGCGAATGCGGGCAGCACCGTCTCGAGCGTGCGGACCGAGTCGAACACCGGCTCCTTGTCCTCCTGCAGGTCGCGGTTGTACGCGAGCGGAAGGGCCTTGAGCGTCGCGAGCAGCCCGGTCAGGTTGCCGATGAGCCGCCCGGACTTGCCGCGCGTGAGCTCGGCGATGTCGGGGTTCTTCTTCTGCGGCATGATGCTCGATCCGGTCGAGTAGCCGTCGTCGAGCGTGAGGAATCCGAACTCGCGCGTGTTCCACAGGATGATCTCTTCGGCGAAGCGCGACAGGTCGATGCCGATCATGGCCGTGATGAACGCGAACTCGGCGACGACGTCGCGCGCCGCCGTGCCGTCGATGGAGTTCTCGGCGGGGCGATCGAGGCCGAGCTCGCGCGCCACGAGCTGCGGGTCCAGGCCCAGGGTCGAGCCTGCGAGCGCTCCCCCGCCGTACGGCGAGACGGCGGCGCGTGCCGACCAGTCGCGCAGGCGCTCGAGGTCGCGCACCAGCGGCCACGCGTGCGCCTGGAGGTGGTGGGCGAGCAGCACCGGCTGCGCGTGCTGCAGATGCGTGCGGCCCGGCATGATCGCGTCGGGGTGGGCTTCCGCCTGCGCGACGAGGGCGTCGACGACACGGAGGACCTCGCGCGCGATCGTGCGCGAGTGGTCGAGCAGGTACATGCGCACCAGCGTCGCGATCTGGTCGTTGCGGCTCCGGCCGGCGCGCAGCTTGCCGCCGAGCTCGGGCCCGACGACCGCGATGAGCGCCTGCTCGAGCGCCCCGTGGACGTCCTCGTCGGATGCCGCGGGCAGGAGCGTGCCCTCGGTGATGCCCTGCGCCAGCACATCGAGGCCGTCGTGCATCGCCCGCTCCTCGTCGGCGGTGAGGTAGCCGGCCGCGGCGAGCGCCTTGGCGTGGGCGTGGGAGCCGGCGAGGTCGTAGAGGGCGAGGTCCCAGTCGAAGTGGGTCGAGCGGCTCAGCTCCGCGAGCTCGGGCGACGGCCCCGCCGCGAATCGCGCGCCCCACAGCGCGCCTTCGTTGGTTGCTTCGCCCTTCGATTCGCTCACCCGAGAAGCCTACCCGGCGGTCGTGCCGCCGACGGGTCGCGGACGAGCCACCGCGAGATGCGATCGACCGCCGCCTCGAGCGGGCCCCGCCCGACGAGCACGGCCCACGCGGTGCACAGGGCGAGCGTCGCGATGGTCAGCGGCCAGAACGGCTCGAGTGCGCGGAACCCGCGGAGGTCGCTGGGATCGCCCAGCACGATACTCGCGACCACCGCCCACACCACCAGCTGCGCCGTGTAGGCCGTGAGCGGCATCGCGCCGACGGCGCGCAACGGCAGCGCCACCCAGCGCAGGAGCGTGCGGCATGCCAGCAGGCAGAGGCCCAGCACGGCGAGGGCGAATCCGCCCGATCCGATCACCTCGAGCAGGCCCGTCGAGTGCGGTCGCGCCGTCCAGAGGGCGCCCTCGAAGGAGGACGCCTCGGCAGCCTCGCCGGCGCCGCTCGCGGCATCCGTCGCATACCCGGCGAGCGCCAGCGCGGCCCCCGCGCCGACGAGCCACAGCTGCACGCGCAGACGCGTGATCCCCGCGCGCGCCACGCCGAGCCCCGCCAGCACGAACGCGATCCACGTCGTGAACGGGTAGTGCCAGCCCAGCACGAGCGACAGGTCGCTGCCGGGAGCGCTCTGCCACAGCGGCAGCGCGTCGAGCAGCACCTGGACGAAGGGCATGACGACCGCGATCGCACCCGCGATCGACAGCAGCGTCCGCGCGGGGAGTCCGGTGAACGGCAGAGCGAGCAGGAAGAGGATCGCGTAGGCGGGGAGGATGACGTACACCGGCACACCGGTGAGGATGAGGAGGATCCCGAGCACCCACAGCACGCCGGCACGCACCGCCAGGCGACCACGGGCCAGAGCCATCGCGGGACGGGCGAGGGGTGCGGCACCCCCGGTCACCAGGCCGATCGAGACCCCGGCGAGCGTCGCGAAGAGGATCGAAGAACGTCCCTCCGCCACCGCGACCCACGTCGCGGGGTCGGCGAAGTGGAACGGCTCGGTGATCCACAGCAGGTGCGCCGCGAACATCCCGAGCACGGCGAGACCGCGCGCGAGGTCGACGCCACCGACCCGCTGCGGTCCGTTGAGCCGGTCCCAGCGCGTGACGAGCCAGCCGGCCCGAGGGCGCCGCGACACGGTTCCTGCGCTCACCGACCGGGCCCCGTCGCGATTCAGTCCTGCCGCAGCAGCCAGACCAGCAGCGCCTTCTGGGCGTGGAGGCGGTTCTCGGCCTCGTCCCACACGACGCTCTGCGGCCCGTCGATCACCTCGGCGTCGACTTCGTATCCGCGGTCGGCGGGAAGGCAGTGGATGAAGATCGCATCGCCCTTGGCGAGCGACATGAGCTCATGCGTGACCTTGTACCCGCCCAGGTCGCGCAGCCGCTCGAGCTTCTCCTCCTCCTTGCCCATCGAGACCCACGTGTCTGTGACGATGACGTCGGCGCCCGCCGCCGCCTCGTTCGGGTCGGTGTACAGCGTCACCGATCCGCCCGTCTCGGCGGCGCGACGATCGGCATCGGCGATCACGTCGTCGCGCGGGGCGTACGCCTCGGGCGAGGCGACACGCACGTGCATGCCCGCGGTCACGCAGGCGAGCACATACGAGTGCGCCATGTTGGACTTGCCGTCGCCGAAGAAGGCGAGCGTGAGGCCCGCGAGATCGCCCTTGTGCTCCTTGATCGTCAGGAGGTCAGCGAGAAGCTGGCACGGATGGAAGTCGTCGCTGAGGGCGTTGACGACCGGCACCCGCGTGCCGCGCGCCATCTCCTCGAGCCCGGCCTGGGCGTACGTGCGCCACACGATCGCGGCGACCTGCCGCTCCAGCACGCGCGCCGTGTCGGAGGGGGTCTCCTTGCCGCCCAGTTGGCTGTTCGCGGTCGAGATGATCAGCGGGGAGCCGCCGAGGTCGGCGATCCCGACCGCGAACGACACGCGCGTGCGTGTGGACGACTTGTCGAAGATGACCGCGACGGTCTGCGGCCCCTCGAGGGGCTTGAGCTTCCAGCGGTCCTTCTTGAGTGCGACGGCGAGTTCGAGGATCTCGTCCTGCTCGGACTGCGTCAGGTCGTCGTCGCGCAGGAGATGACGGGTCATGCGTGCACCTCCGTCGATGCGTCGGCCGGAGCGGCCGACGGGGCATCCAGCAGCAGCGCGTCCTCGACGGTGCGCACCGCGGCGGTGAACAGCTCGACGAACTCGTCGATCTCGACGTCGCCGATCGTGAGCGCCGGCACCAGCCGGATCGTCTCGTCGTTGGGGGCGTTGATCACGAGACCGTGCTCCTGCGCGGCCGAGACGACCGCCTTCGCGACGGGATGCCGCAGCCCCACGCCCAGCAGCAGCCCGCGGCCGCGGCATCCGGCGATCAGCTCCGAGTCGATGCCCTCGATCGCCGCGGTCAGCTGCGCACCCCGCTCCGCCGCGTTCTGCACCAGGCCTGCACGCTCGATCTCGCCGAGGACCGCTCCCCCGACCGCCGTGCCCAGGGCGTTGCCGCCGAACGTCGAACCGTGCGTGCCGGGATAGAAGAGCTCGCTCGCGGCCCCGAACGTGATGAGCGCGCCGATCGGGAACCCGCCGCCGATGCCCTTCGCCACCGTGATCGCGTCGGGGGTGATCCCCTCGTGCTGGAACGCGAACCACTCGCCGGTGCGGCCGGCGCCGGTCTGGATCTCGTCGATGATCAGAAGAGCGCCGTGGCGCTGCGTGATCTCGCGCGCCGCCTTCAGATAGCCCTCGGGCAGCTCGACTACTCCGGCCTCGCCCTTGACGGGTTCGACGAACAGCGCCGCGACGCGGTCGTCGATCGCGGCCTCGAGCGCCTCGGCCGTGGAGTCGATGAACTCGACCCCCGGCGTCATCGGGAGGAACGGCTCCTGCATCCACGGCTTGCCCGTGAGGGCGAGCGTGCCCATGGTGCGGCCGTGGAAGGCGTCCTTGAGCGCGAGGATGCGCGGCCGGTCGGCACCCTTCTTCCGGCTCTCGGCGCCGTGCAGACGCGCGAGCTTGAACGCCGCCTCATTGGCCTCGGCGCCGGAGTTGCCGAAGTACACGCGGCCGGAGTCGCCGGTGCCCGCGAGGCGCTTGAGCGTCGCGGCGAGCGCGAGCTGCGGCGGTGTTGCGAAGTAGTTCGACACGTGCGCGAGCGTCGCCGCCTGCCGCGAGATCGCCTCGACGAACACCGGGTGTGCGTGACCGAGCGAGTCCACGGCGATCCCCGCGAGGAAGTCGAGGTATCGCTTGCCATCGGCGTCCCACAGATACGATCCCTCGCCGCGCACGAACAGCGCCATCCGCTCGCCGAAGCTCCGGACGAGATCCCGCCCCGCGTCTTCCTGCCACGTCATCCGCGCACCACCTCTGTTCCGATTCCCTTGCTGGTGAAGATCTCGACGAGCACCGAGTGCGGCACCCGCCCGTCGATGATGGCCGCGGTCTCGACGCCGCCTTCGACGGCCTCGAGGCACGCCGACATCTTCGGGATCATGCCCGACTCGAGCGTCGGCATCATCGCCCGCAGCTCCGTCGAGGTCAGGTGCGACACGAGCGAGTCGCGGTTCGGCCAGTCGGCGTAGAGGCCCGGCACGTCGGTGAGCACCACGAGCTTCGCAGCCCCCAGGGCGACGGCCAGAGCGGATGCCGCGGCATCCGCGTTCACGTTCAGCGAATGCCCCGGGTGGTCGAGGTCGGGCGCGATGCTCGAGACGACCGGGATCCGCCCGGCGGCGAGCTGATCGAGCACAGGCTGCGGGTCGACCTCGACGACGTCGCCCACGCGGCCGAGGTCGTGCTCGACGCCCTCGATCACGACACCGCGCCGGCGACCCCCGAAGAGGCCCGCGTCCTCGCCGCTCAATCCTGTCGCGACGGGGCCGTGCGCATTGATCTTCGACACGAGCTGCGGGTTGATCTGCCCGGTGAGCACCATCCGCACGACCGAGATCGCCTCGGTCGAGGTGACCCGGTACCCGCCCTTGAACTCGCTCGGGATCGCGAGCCGATCGAGCATCGACGAGATCTGCGGCCCGCCGCCGTGGACGACCACGGGTTTGACCCCGACGTAGCGGAGGTATGCGATGTCGGCGGCGAAGGCATCCTGCAGCTCCTCGGAGACCATCGCGTTGCCGCCGTACTTGACCACCACGACCTGGTCGCGGAACCGCTTGAGCCACGGCAGCGACTCGATGAGCGTCACCGCCCGCGAACTGGCCTCGGTGGGATCGGTGTCCTGCAGATCTGTCATGAGGAGTAGGCGCTGTTCTCGTGGACGTAGTCGTGGGTGAGGTCGTTGGTGAGGATCGTGGCCGTCGCGGCGCCGACCTTGAGGTCGATGGTCACCTCGGTCGCACGTGGCGTGAGGTCGACGTCTTCGCGCGGCCGGTCGGGACCGCCCGCGGCGCACACCCGCACGCCGTTCATCCAGACATCGACCTCGTACGGGTCGAACGCGGCCTGGGTCGTGCCGATCGCCGCCAGCACGCGGCCCCAGTTCGGATCGTTGCCGAAGATGGCGGCCTTGAAGAGGTTGTTGCGGGCCACCGAGCGCCCGACCTCGACGGCGTCCTCCTCGGATGCCGCGTTCACGACCTCGATCGCGATGTCATGGCTCGCGCCCTCGGCGTCGCCCTGCAGCTGCCTCGCGAGGTCCTGGCACACCTCGGCGAGCGCCGTCGCGAAGTCCTCGGCGTCGGGGGCGACGCCGGACGCGCCGCTGACCATGAGCGTCACCTGATCGTTGGTCGACATGCAGCCGTCCGAGTCGAGCCTGTCGAACGTGCGTCCAGTCGCGTGCCGGAGCGCGGCGTCGGCCTGCGCCGGGTCGAGGACGGCATCGGTGGTGAGGACGACGAGCATCGTCGCGAGGCCGGGTGCCAGCATCCCGGCGCCCTTCGCCATCCCGCCGATGGTCCAGCCGTCCCGGCTCGCGACGGCGCGCTTGGGCCGTGAGTCGGTGGTCATGATCGCGAGGGATGCCGCCTCCCCGCCGTCGGCGGACAGTTCGGCGATGGCCTGCTCGGTGCCGCCCAGCACCTTCGCGCGGAAGATCTCGTCGCCGGTGCCGATGAGCCCCGTCGAGCACACCAGGATGTCGCCCGCGCTCGCGCCGAGGAGCTCGGCCGCCTTCTCGGCGGTCTGGTGCGTCGTCTGGAAGCCGAATGACCCGGTGAAGCAGTTCGCGCCGCCGGAGTTCAGGACGATCGCGTCGACGACGCCGTCGGCCACCGCCTGCTGCGACCACAGGATCGGGTTCGCCTTCGCGCGGTTGCTCGTGAACACGGCGGCACCGACCTTGAGCGGCCCGCGGTTCACGACCACCGCCACGTCCGGCTTGCCGGTCGACTTGAGCCCCGCCGCGACGCCCGCGGCCTCGAATCCCTGGGGCGCGGTGACGCTCACGGTGCGACCCTCCACTCGTTATGGTTGCCGGAATGCCCGCGGTCCCGGGTCATGGTGCGACTCCGTTCACTGTCAGGGCGGTGCCTTCGGAAAGGCCCAGCGCGATGTTCATGGACTGCACGGCGGCGCCCGCGGTGCCCTTGGTGAGGTTGTCGACGGCCGTCACCACGACGACGCGGTTCGCGGCGCGGTCGATCGCGAGGCCCATGAGCGCCGTGTTCGCGCCCAGCACGTCGGCGGTACGAGGGAACTGACCGGCCGGCAGCAGCTGAACGAACGTCTCGTCGTCGTAGGCCGCCTCCCACGCGCCGCGGATCTGCCCATCCGTGACCCCCGGCGCGATCGGGGCGGACGACGTCGCGAGGATGCCGCGCGCCATCGGCACGAGGACGGGAGTGAACGAGATCCGGATGCCGCCATCCGGCGAGCTCACGGCGGACTCGGCATCCGCCGCTCCTGAGCCTGTCGAAGGGCGCGCGGCGGTGAGCGCCTGACGGATCTCGGGGATGTGACGGTGCGTGCCACCCACGGCATACGGATTCGCGCTGCCCAGGATCTCACTCGCGAGGAGATTCGGTTTGAGGCTCTTGCCGGCGCCGGACGGACCGACCGCGAGCACCGCCACGATGTCGGAGGGGTCGATGACGCCCGCCGCGACGCCCGGCGCGAGGGAGAGCGACACGGTCGACGCGTTGCACCCCGGGGCGGCGATGCGGGTGGCGCCGACGAGCCGCTGCCGCTGCTTCGCGCCGGCCACAGGGAGCTCGGGCACCCCGTAGACCCACGGGTCGTGGAAGTCGCCCCCGTAGAACCGGTCCCAGTCGGCGACCGACTCGAGACGGTGGTCGGCGCCCGCGTCGATCACGAGAGGGGTGTCGCCGAGCGCGTCGGTGTACTGGCCGGACTGACCGTGCGGCAGCGCCAGGAACACGATGTCGTGCCCGGAGAGGATCTCGGGCGTGGTGTCCTGCAGGGTCAGGTGCGCGAGCGAGCGCAGGTGCGGCTGATGCTGGATGAGCGGCTGTCCCGCGTTGGAGTGCGCGGTGACGGTGCGGATCTCGACGTCGGGATGCGCGGCGAGGATCCGCAGGATCTCGCCGCCCGCATAGCCGGATGCGCCGGAGACGGCGACCGAATATGTCATGGATTCCACCTTAGAGTCTGGGTGCGGGGGCCAGAGACGGCGACGCCCGCTCGCAGAGGTCCATGACAGGACCGCGTGCGGGGTCGCCTAGAGTCGGCGGCCGCCCAGACGGCGTCGGCGCGCGGGAACGACGCTCGGAACGAGCGTCGGGAGTCCCTGGGTCGCCGAAGGCATGCGCCGACGATATCCGCCCCTGCGCGGGATCCGCAAATCCGCCCTCCCGGCGGCGAGGGTGCGCACAGCTCGTGGGTTTCGTCGCGCTCCTGCCCTCGGGCCCGGGCGAGAAAGGCTCGCCGGCCCGAGGTCTCAGGAGCTAGGCACGGGCAGCCTCGTCGAGCAGTGCGAGTTCATCGGCGCGAGAGAGGCCGGCACGACGTTCGCGGTCGAGACCGCGGGCCAGCTCGTCGGCGAGAGTGCGCTGCAGCGTCTCACGCAGCGGCCGCAGCCGCCCGCCGAGCAGGCGATACACGGCGTTCGAGCGGGTCCAGAACCCGGGCATGTCGCGTGGAAGCCACAGCGGAAGCGACCGGGGGCCGGACCAGAACGCGACTCCGCGCCCTTCGAGCCACTCGTCGGATGCCGTCACGGTGTCGCCGGTATGACCCCCGACCTCACGCGCGTCGGCGAGCACGCGGTCCAGGGGCAACGGGTCGCCGACGGCGTTCGCGACGCCCGTCCACCGCTCCTGCCCGATCGACTGCACGAACGCGGCGAGGTCGTCGACGTCGATCACCTGCGCGCCCCGCCCTGCGGCGTCGGGCACCAGCACATCACCCTCGCCCGCCAGCGCGAATCGCCCCACCCAGTAGCCGAACCGGCCGGTGGGGTCGCCCGGACCGACGATCAGCCCGGGACGCACGATGGCGGCGCGAAACCCGACCGCGGACCGGACGGATGACTCGGCGCGCACTTTCGCACGGCCGTAGTCCTCCTCCGCATCGGTCCCGGCGGGCGCGAGCAGCTCGGCCGATTCCTCGGCTCCGGCCTCGTCGTTCCCGGCGTAGACCGACACTGTGGAGATGCACGTCCAGTGCGCCGCGCGCTCGGCGAGCGCCTCGAGGGCGGCATCCACGTGCGAGGGGTTGGACGAGATGTCGACCACCTCGTCCCAGTCACGGCCGGCGACCGCCGCGTAGGCGTCGGGCCCGTCACGGTCGGCGGCGACGAGCGTGGTCCCGTACGGTGCATCGCGGCCGCCTCGGGCCAGACACGTGACGGATGCCCCGGCATCGGCCCACTGCTCCGCGATACGGCCGCTCAGCCACCCGGTTCCACCCAGCACGAGCACGTCGGTCATGACCCCAGCCAACCAGACAGCCAGGGGCAGCGGCATCCGGATCCGCCGTCAGCGGCGTGCAGCGTGCGCAATTCCTGAGAATCGTCGCACCGGTGTCCGTTCCGGCGCCGGGCGGCCACCCGCCGGCACAGACCTCAGGAGTTGCGCACAGCCAGACGGCCCTGTCGCTCCGCCCCCGCGCCGACTACTCGCGCAGCGTCGCGCCGAACCGCTCGGCGGCCACGGCCACGCCCGCGAGCTTCGCCTCGGTGGCCTCGGCCGCGGTGAGCGTGCGGTCCGGTGCCCGGAAGCGCAGCGCGAACGTCAGGCTCTTCGCACCCTCGGGTACGCCCTGGCCGCGGTAGTCGTCGACGAGTCGCAGCGACTCGAGCAGTTCGCCCGAGCCCTCGAGGAGCGCGGCGCGCACCTCGGCGGCGGGGACGTCGGCGCCCACGACGAGCGAGACGTCCTGCGTCGCCGCGGGGAGCCCCGACAGCGACGCGGCGACGACCTTCTCGCCCGCGAGAGAGAGCACCAGGTCGAGGTCGAGCTCGGCGACGATCACACGACCCGGGAGATCGGATGCCTCGGCCACGGCCGGCAGGAGCTCCCCGACGTAGCCGACCTCGGTCCCGCCGACGGCCAGCACACCGGTGCGTCCCGGGTGCAGCGCTGCGCGCGCACCCTGCGCCACCTCGATCGTGACCCCGGCGGCCGACGCGATCGTGCGCACGGCGTCCATCGCGTCCGAGAGCCCGGCCGCGACCGCGTCGACGCCCGGCTGCTTCGCCACGAGGTTGCCGGTCAGCAGCACCGCGACGTGGCGGTGCTGCGGCGGGATCGAGGCGTCGAGCTCGGCGAGGGTCGCGGCATCCGGCCGCACCGCCAGCGGCGGCACGTGCGACGTGCCGTACTGCACGCCCGGCTCCGGCAGGAACACCGCCCCGGTCTCGAAGAGCGCGAGGTCGGTGAACCCGCGCGATACGTTGCGGTGCGCGACCTGCAGGAGCCCCGGGATCAGCGAGCGCCGCAGGAACGGCGCCTGCCCATCGAGCGGGTTGGCCAGCTTGACGCTCGGCAGGTGCTCTCCCGATGCCGAGCCGTGCAGGTCGTTCTGCTCCTCGGTGGTGAAGCCGAATGACGGCGTCTCGACATAGCCGGCGGCCGCGAGCGCGTTCGCGACGCGACGGCGGCCCTGCTGCGCGGCCGTCAGCCCGCGGCCCGACGGCGGCAGCGGCAGCACAGAGGGGATGCGGTCGTACCCCTCGATGCGGGCGACCTCCTCGGCGAGCGTCCACTTGTCGGTGAGGTCGGGGCGCCACGACGGCGGGATGACGTGCCAGCCCGCCGCGTCGTCCTCGTTGGGCACGACCTCGCAGCCGATGAGGCGCAGCGACGACTCGATCTGGCCCGGCGTGTAGTCGACGCCGATGAGGTGCTGCACGAACAGCGGCGGCAGCTCGATGCCCGGCACGAACACCTCTGCGAACAGCGCCCCGCCGTACTCGTCGTCGCTCGTGCCTCCCGCGTATTCGACCATGAGGTCGGCGACGCGACGCGCGGCGACGAACGGCACCAGCGGGTCGACTCCGCGCTCGAACCGGCGCGATGCCTCGGATGGCAGCTTGTGACGTCGAGCAGTGCGCGCGATCGACACCGTGTCGAAGGTCGCCGCCTCGATCAGCACGTTGCGCGTCGTGCTGCTCATCTCGGTCGTGCCGCCGCCCATGACGCCGGCCAGGCCGATCGGGCCGGACTCGTCGGTAATGAGCAGATCCTCCGGATCGAGCGCGCGCACCTTGCCGTCGAGGGTCTCGAGCTTCTCGCCGCGCGCGGCGCGGCGCACCGTGATGCCGCCTGAGAGCTTGTCGAGGTCGTAGCCGTGGATCGGCTGCCCGAGCTCGAGCATCACGTAGTTCGTGATGTCGATCAGGATGCCGAGCGACCGGATTCCCGCAAGAGTGAGGCGCGCGATCATCCATGCCGGCGTGGGCTTGGTGGGGTCGACGTCGCGCACGACGCGCGCCACGAACTCGGACGCCCCGGCCCGGCCGCGGATCGGAGCCTGGTCGTCGACGACGATCGGGAAGCCCGTTCCCGGAGCGAGCTCCTCCCACGGGCGGTCAGCGGGGTCCCGGAACGCCGCACCCGTCGAGTGCGAGTACTCGCGTGCCACGCCGCGGATCGACAGCGCGTACCCGCGATCGGGCGTCACGTTGATCTCGACCGCCGCGTCGTCGAGCCCGAGCAGGGCGATGGCATCCGTGCCGACGGGCGCGTCGATGCCGAGCTCGACCAGCCGCAGGATGCCGTCGTGCTCCTCGCCGAGCCCCAGCTCGCGCGCCGAGGCGATCATGCCGTCCGAGACGTGCCCGTACGTCTTGCGGGCTGCGATGGGGAACGGACCGGGGAGCACCGCTCCCGGGAGCGTCACGACGACCTTGTCGCCGGCGAAGAAGTTGCGCGCGCCGCACACGATGCCGTGCACGGCGTCGCCGCCGTCGGCGGCCTTCTCCCCGTCGGGCGCGACGCGCACCTGGCACCAGCGGATGGTCTTGCCGTTGGACTGCGGCTCCTCGACGAACTCGAGCACCTCACCCACGACGACGGGACCCTGCAGCTCGAAGCGATGCACGTCCTCCTCTTCGAACCCGACGCGCACGAGCGCCGCGAGGACGTCCTCGGGCGCGGCATCCGCCGGCACGTCGACGTACTCGCGCAACCAAGAGAGCGGGACGCGCATCAGACCACCATTCCGAACTGCTCGCTGAAACGGACATCACCCTCGGCCATGTCGCGCATGTCCTTGACGTCGCTGCGGAACATGAGCGTCCGCTCGATGCCCATGCCGAACGCGAAGCCCGAGTACTCCTCAGGGTCGATCCCCGCCGCGCGCAGCACATTGGGGTTGATCATCCCGCAGCCGCCCCACTCGATCCACCGGGCGCCGCCCTTGAAGGTGGGGTGCCACAGGTCGAGCTCGGCCGACGGCTCGGTGAAGGGGAAGAAGTTCGCGCGGAAACGCGTCTTCGCCGCGGCGCCGAAGAGCACCTTGGCGGCGTGGTCGAGCGTGCCCTTGAGGTGCGCCATCGTGATGCCCTTGTCGACGACGATGCCCTCGAACTGCGTGAAGACAGGGAGGTGCGTGGCGTCGAACTCGTCGGTGCGATACACGCGGCCCGGGCACAGCACGTACAGCGGCAGGTCGCGCTCGAGCATCGAGCGCACCTGCACGGGGCTCGTGTGCGTGCGCATCACCAGGTGACGGTCGACCGGGTCGACGAAGAAGGTGTCCTGCATCTGGCGCGCCGGGTGGTCGACGTCGAAGTTCAGCGCGTCGAAGTTGTACCACTCGTGTTCGAGCTCGGGACCTTCCGCGATCTCCCAGCCCATCCCCACGAAGATGTCGGCGATCTGCTCCTGCAGGAGCGAGATCGGATGCCGCGCCCCGACGCGCGCGCGTGCCGGCAGGGCGGTGACGTCCACGCGCTCCGCCTCGAGTCGCGCGGCCGTCTCGGCCGCGACCAGGTCCTCCTCGCGCGCCGCGAACGCCTGGTTCACGCGGGCACGGGCCTGCCCGACGAGCTTGCCGAACTCGGCCTTCTTCTCTTTCGGCACGTCGCGGAGGCGCGCGTTGAGCTTCGCCAGCGGCGAGCCTTCGGCGCCGTGCGCCGAGCGGGCGGCCTTCAGCGCCGCGGTGTCGGCGGCATCGGCGATCGCCGCGAGCGCGGCGTCGACGGCCGCGGACACCGTCTCGGGCGTGATCTCCGCCGGTTCAGGGAGGGGGGTTTCGGGTGCGTCGGACACGAGACACGAGTCTACCGACGGCGCGAGACCCGACCGCGCGCGTCAACCGCGGCCGTCGCCGCCCCCCGTGCTGTCGCCGAAGTACATACCCCCCGCTGTCCCGTCGTACTGGCCCATGCCGCGGCTCGCCGCGGCCCGGTCCGCCGCATCCGCTCGCGCTTCGGCCTCGAGAATGGCCGCCGGGTTCAGCGGGTCCGCTCCGGCGCCACGGCGGGTGCGCCCGCTCGCCGTGCGCCGTGCCAGCCACCGCGCGAACCATGACAGCGTGAGGTTGATCGCGAGGTAGATCACGAGCGTCACCGCGAACAGCGAGAACAGGTATCGGTTGCCGTAGTAGGCGCCCAGGTTGTTCATGTTGTTCCGGATGATCTCGTTGTATCCCACGATGTAGCCGAGCGACGTATCCTTCAGCAGCACCACGAGCTGGGCGATGATGATCGGCAGCATCTGCCGGAACGCCTGCGGGAACTCCACGAGCATTTTCGACTGGAACTCGCGCATGCCGACGCTGAGCGCCGCCTCACGCTGGCCGCGCGGGAGCGCCGCGAGCCCCGCGCGCAGGATCTCGCCGATGAGTGTGCCGTTGTAGAGGATCAGCGCGATGACGACCGCCCAGAATGCACCGGTCGACGCCACCAGCAGGATGAACAGCATCATCAGCAGGACCGGCATACCGCGCAGGAACTCCAGCAGCCACGCCACGGGGATGCGGACCCAGGCGATGCGCGAACTGCGCAGCAGCGAGAACACGATGCCGAGAGCGATCGCGCCCACCGCGGCGACCGCGGCCGCTTGGAGGGTGGCGACGACGCCCTGACTGATGAAGACCCACACCTGGGGGTCGACGAAGATGTTCCAGCGGGAGCCGTCGAACATACCCGGCAGAGAGATGCCGCCGGAGGAGCGCGGTGCCGCGAGCAGCATCACCACCCACACGGCCAGAGCCAGGACGAGGATCAGCGACAGGATCGACAGGATCAGCGACAGTCGGCGAGCCCGCGGTCCTGGGGCGTCGAAGAGGACGGATGTGCCGGTCATCGCTTCACCACCCAGCGCTTCTCGAGCCGTGCGGCGATGAAGCCCAGCGGGACGGTGATGACGAGGTAGAGAACGGCAGCCGTGAGCAGGATCGGAATCACGATGTTCCCGTTGTCGTTGGCGAGCTGACGCGTCGTCGCGAACAGCTCGACCACGAAGAACCCGCCGGCGACGGAGGTGTTCTTCGTGAGGGCGATGAAGACGTTGATGAGCGGCGGGATCGTCATGCGGAACGCCTGTGGCAGCACCACGAGCGACACCGTCTGACCGAAGCCGAGCCCGATGCTGCGTGCCGCCTCGGCCTGGCCGATCGGGACGCCGTTGATGCCCGACCGCAGTGCCTCGGCCACGAAGGGCGAGGTGTAGTACGTCAGCGCGATGAACGCGAGCAGGACGTACGGCGCCCGCACCCCGAGCATCGGAAGCACGAACGCGGTGAAGAAGAAGACGAGAGTGAGAGGCGTGTTGCGCGCGACCTCGGTCCAGAACGCCGCGAACCCGCGGAGCGCGGCGACCGGAGAGATGCGCATCGCCGCGATGAGTGTGCCGAGCACGAGCGACAGCACACCCGAAACCGCGAGCAGGAGCAGGGTGACGCGGAAGCCCTCCATGAAGATGGGCATCAGCGACCAGAGTTGCTCCATGGGCTCTCCTTCCTTGCCGGTCGAGGCAGTGGCGACGACCCGGCCCGATACCGGGCCGGGTCGTCGTCGCGATCAGTAGCGGTCGGGTGCCGGCGGCTCGACGAACGGCAGCACCGTGCCGGCCGTGGAGTTCCAGGCCTCCTCGTAGCGGCCGTCCTCGTAGGCCTCCTCCAGCACGTCGTTGATCCACATGCGGAATTCGGTGTCTTCGAGCGCGAGGCCGATGCCGTAGGGCTCCTCGGTGAAGGGCTCGCCGACGACCTTGAACTCGCCCTCGTTCTGGGCCGCGAGACCCGCGAGGATCACGTTGTCGGTCGACACCGCGACGACCTGCCCGTTGCGCAGCGGCTCGAGGCAGTTCGAGTAGGTGTCGGTGAGCACGGGCTCGGCGCCGATCTCGGCGAGCTTCGCGGCGGGGGTCGAACCGGTCACCGAGCACACCGGCTGACCGACGAGGTCCTCTTCGCTCTCGATGTCGTCGTTGTCGGCGAGCACCAGGATCGACTGACCCGCCATGTAGTACGGACCGGCGAAGGAGACGACCTCCTTGCGCTTGTCGTTGATCGTGTAGGTCGCGATGACGATGTCGACCTCGCCGTTCTGGATGAAGGGCTCGCGGTTGGCCGAGACCGCTTCCTTCCACTCGATGTCCTCCTCGGCGATGCCGAGCTCGGACGCGATGATCTTTCCGATCTCGACGTCGAAGCCCTCCGGCACGCCCGAGGGGCCCATCAGGCCGAACAGCGGCTGGTCGAACTTCGTGCCGATGGTGATGGTGCCCGCCTCGGCGAGCTCGGCCATGGTCGTGCCGGCCTCGAATGTGGGCTCGGGCTCGGGCGTGGTCGTCTCGCCGCCGCCCGGCGTTCCGCCCGTGGCGCACGCCGAGAGCGCAAGCGCGCCGGCCGCCGCCAGGGCGATCAACGGAAGTCGCATTCGCTTCATGTCTTCGTCCTTTGCTGTGATGCGGACCGTTCGTGACGGTCCTCTCGGGGTCCCGGGCCGCTCGGGCCGGGAGTCTGGTCTCAGTGCTCCAGGATCTTGGACAGGAAGTCCTTCGCCCTGTCGCTCTGCGGGTTCGTGAAGAACTGGTCGGGCGTCGCCTCCTCGACGATCGCCCCGTCCGCCATGAACAGCACGCGGTCGGCGGCCTTGCGCGCGAAGCCCATCTCGTGGGTCACGACGATCATCGTCATCCCCTCGTGCGCGAGCCCGATCATGACGTCGAGCACCTCGTTGATCATCTCGGGATCGAGCGCACTGGTGGGCTCGTCCATGAGGATCAGCTTCGGGTTCATCGCGAGCGACCGCGCGATCGCGACGCGCTGCTGCTGCCCGCCCGAGAGCTGGTTCGGCATCTTCTTGGCCTGATTGGCCACGCCGACGCGGTCGAGGAGCTGCATCGCCTTCTCGTCGGCATCCTTCTTCTTCATGCCCCGCACTCTGATCGGGCCGAGCGTGACGTTCTCGAGGACGGTCTTGTGCGCGAACAGGTTGAAGGACTGGAACACCATGCCGACGTCGGCGCGCAGTGTCGCGAGCGCCTTGCCCTCTTCGGGAAGCGGGACGCCGTCGATCGTGATCCGGCCGGAATCGATCGTCTCGAGCCGGTTGATGGCGCGGCACAGCGTCGACTTGCCGGAGCCCGAGGGCCCGATGACGACGACGACCTCGCCGCGGTTGACCACGGTGTCGATGTCTTTCAGCACGTGCAGGTCGCCGAAGTGCTTGTCGACGTGGTCGACGACGACGAGCGGCTCCCCACGTCGGACGTTGATGTTCGAGGTGCGCGGCGCCGCTGCCGGTGCATCAGGTGTCGCCATGTCCTTCACCCTAGGGGCGCGCATCGGCACTCGGCCAGTGGGGCGCGGACCCTTTACCGATCTGTAACAGCGTCGGAACGAACGGCGCTCACTCGGCGGCGCGCTGCGCGAACGCCGTCTCGTACAGGCAGACGCTGGCCGCGGTCGCGAGGTTCAGCGATTCGGCGGCTCCGTAGATCGGCAGGCGCAGCGACAGATCCGCGAGCGCGAGCGCCTCCTCGTCGAGGCCGCGGGCCTCGTTGCCGAACAGCCACGCCGTCGGCTCTGCGAGAAGCGTGCGAGAAGCCAGGAAGTCCCCTCCCCCGACGTCGGCCGCCACCACACGCACGCCCGCGGCGTGGGCCCTCTCGACGGCCGTCGAGAGATCGACGCCGACCGCGATCGGCAGGTGGAAGAGCGACCCCGTGGTGGCGCGCACGACCTTCGGGTTGTACGGGTCGACCGTGCGCCCGGTGAGCACGACGGCGTCCGCGCCCGCAGCGTCGGCGGCGCGGATGATCGTGCCGAGATTTCCCGGGTCCCGCACCTCCTCGCAGATCGCGACCAGGCGCGGCGAGGCGGCGAACACGTCGCGCACCGACGTGGGCGACTGGCGGGCGACCGCGACGATCCCCTGCGGCGTCACGGTGTCGGCCATCGCGTCGAGCACGGCCTCGGTCGTGAAGATCACCTCGATGCCGGCATCCGTCGCCGCATCGCGGATGTCGGCGTGCTTCTCCATCGCTGTCGGCGTGGCGAACAGCTCGACGAGCGTCTCGGGACGGTACGCGAGCACCTCTCGCGCAGCCTGCGGCCCCTCGAGGAGGAACAGTCCGGTTTCCTGACGGGCGCTGCGCTTGGTCAGCTTCGCGACGGCGCGGACACGCGGAGAGCGAGGGTTCTCGAGCACGGCTCTCAGTCTAGGGTCGCGGGGTCGGGTCCCCGCCATGCGAAAAGGGCGCCCTCCGTGAGGAGGTCGCCCTTTTCGGGACGCGGGATGCCGCTATCAGGCGCTCTTGGGAGCGTTGACGTTCCCGGGCAGAGCCTTCTTGGCGGTCTCGACGAGCGACGTGAACGTCTTGGGCTCGTTCACCGCGAGCTCGGCGAGCATGCGGCGGTCGACCTGCACACCCGCGAGGCCGAGGCCCTGGATGAAGCGGTTGTACGTGATGCCGTTCTGACGGGCGGCGGCGTTGATGCGCTGGATCCACAGGCGGCGGAAGTCGCCCTTGCGCTTGCGGCGGTCGCGGTATGCGTAGACGAGCGAGTGGGTGACCTGCTCCTTCGCCTTGCGGTACAGACGCGAACGCTGTCCGCGGTAACCGGAGGCGCGCTCCAGGATGACGCGACGCTTCTTGTGGGCGTTTACCGCCCGCTTGACTCTAGCCATTTCGTTTCGTTCCTAACTTGCGTCGGCGCGCTCAGCGACCGAGGAGCTTCTTCGCGACCTTGGCGTCGCCCGGGGCGAGGACCTGGTCCTGCGACAGACGGCGGGTACGGCGCGTGGGCTTGCCCTCGAAGTTGTGGCGAAGATTCGCCTGCTGCTTCATGAGCTTCCCGCTGCCCGTGACCTTGAAGCGCTTCTTGGCGCCCGAGTGGGTCTTCTGCTTCGGCATCTCTTCTTCCTTCGTTTCACTTCCCGCACAGGCGGGAGTCGGGGTCCCGCGGTGCGGGAGTCTGTGGGGCCTTACTCGGCCGGGGCGGCCTCTGCCGCCTCGGTCTCGGGCTGAGACGTCGGCGCGCCGCCGGTGCGGGCGGAACGGGCCGCCTCCTTGTTCGCAGCACGCTGGGCGTTCTGCTCGGTCTTCACCTCGGACTTGTTCTTGTGCGGGGCGATGACCATCACCATGTTGCGGCCGTCGATCGTGGGGTTCGACTCGACCGTGCCGAATTCGGCGACGTCCTCGGCGAACTTGCGGAGGAGGCGCACGCCCTGCTCGGGACGCGACTGCTCGCGACCGCGGAACAGGATCATCGCCTTGACCTTGTCGCCGGACTGGAGGAAGCCCTCGGCGCGCTTGAGCTTGGTGATGTAGTCGTGAGCCTCGATCTTCAGACGGAACCGGACCTCCTTGAGGACGGTGTTCGCCTGATTGCGACGCGCTTCCTTGGCCTTCTGCGCAGCCTCGTACTTGAACTTGCCGTAGTCCATGATCTTGACCACGGGAGGCTTCGAGTTCGGGGCCACCTCGACGAGATCGAGGTCGGCCTCCTGAGCCAGGCGCAGCGCCACCTCGATGCGGACGACGCCGACCTGCTCTCCGTTCGGGCCGACGAGGCGGACCTCGGGCACGCGGATGCGGTCGTTGGTGCGGGGATCGCTGATGCGGAACTCCTTCGTGTGCGTGATGACCACCGCGACACGGGTGCGTCGCGGGCGGAGGACGACCCACTCCACCCGTCAGACGCTTCGAGCGCCGACTCTGCACCCTGTTCCCGCGCGATTCCCGAGCGGCTACCCCGGCCGCAGGACGGTCGGGGCGGAGTGCGTGACCCGGTAGCCTGGAACGGCAAGCGCGGGTGGGATGTAGATCCTCTTTCCGATCCGGTGCAGACCGCACCGGAGACCGCAGCAGTCTATCAGAGAGTACGGCGTGGACACGATTCGAGACCGGGACGGCGACAACGGCGAGACGGCGGCGGCAGCGGATGCCGAGCGCCAGGCCCGCTGGGAGGAGCAGGAGCGGGCCGCATCGTCCGCGACCCGCGACATCGCCGACGTGCCGGCGGTCGAGGTCATCACCACGACCGCGGTGCACCTCCTGAGCGCCGCGGCGGTCAAGGTGGGTCTCGCCGACGATCCGGCGACGCAGACCGATCTCGACGAGGCGCGCAAGCTCATCAACGCCCTCGCCGGCCTCATCACCGCTGGCGCCCCCGAGATCAGCGACATGCACGCGCGGTCCCTCCGCGACGGCCTGCGGTCGGTGCAGCTCGCGTTCCGCGAGGCTTCTGTCATCCCCGACCCGATCGGTCAGGGCCCCGGCGAGAAGTGGACCGGCCCGGTCACCTGATCCCGAGAGCCGCCGCGCCGCGTGCGACGGCGTCCACCGTACGGCGGACGGCTTCGGCATCCGTCGCGCGGTTGCTCACCGCGAAGCGCACCACGGTGCGGCCCTGCCACGTCGAAGACGACGCCCACACGGTTCCCTCGGCGCGCAGCCACTCCCCCAGCGCCGCAGTCGCGGCGTCGTCGGGCGCGGCCACGCAGACCTGCGTGAAGACGACGTCGTTGAGTACCGCGAGCCCGGGGATCGAACGGAATCCGTCGGCGAGGGCGGATGCCGCCGACACGAGTCCGTCGACGAGACCGGCCACGCCCGACCGCCCGAGGGAACGCAGCGCCGCCCACACCGGGACGCCTCGCGCGCGGCGCGAGAGCTCGGGCACGCGGTCGTACGGATCGGCGACCTCGGCCACCATCGGCAGGTAGGCGGCGTGCGCGCCGAGCGATGCCGTCATGGCGGCCTCGTCGCGCACGATCGCGACCCCGCAGTCGTAGGGGACGTTGAGGGTCTTGTGGGCGTCCGTCGCCCACGAGTCGGCGCCCTCGACGCCCGAGACGAGGTGGCGCAGACGCGGACTCGCCCCCGCCCACAGCCCGAACGCGCCGTCGACGTGGATCCACGCGCCCGCCTCACGAGCCACCCCGATCGCGGCCGCGAAGTCGTCGAAAGCGCCGGAGTGGACGTCGCCCGCCTGCAGCGCGACGATCGTCGCCGCATCGGGCTCCGCGGCGAGTGCCTTCGCGAGCCCGTCCACATCGATGCGGCCCTCGCGGTCCGCGCCGACCGTCTCGGGGGCCCCGAGTCCGGCGAGGCGTCCCGCGAGCACCGCCGACGTGTGCACCGCGTCGCCGGCGAGGAAGCGCAGCCGCGGCGCCTGCTGCAGCCCGTCGAGCGGATCGTGGCCGCGAGCGCGCAGCACGGCGTCGCGGCCCACGAGCAGGCACGAGAGGTTCGCCATCGTCGCGCCGGTGACGAAGCCGACGCCGCTCCCCGACGGGAGGCCGAGGAGGTCGAGGAGCCAGCTCGCGGCGACCTCCTCGATCGCGGCGGTCGCCGGCGTGGGCTGGCGCGAGCCGGTGTTCTGGTCCCACGCCGACACGAGCCAGTCCGCGGCGAGCGCCGCGGGATACGTTCCGCCGATCACGAACCCGTAGAACCGCGGCGACCCCATCGCCATGAGCCCCGGCTGCGCCGCCTCGGCCAGCGCGTCGACGACCGCAGCGGCATCCATCCCCGCCTCCGGCAGCCGCCGGTCGAGCGAGGCGAGCACGCCGTCGACGTCCACCTCTGGACGGATCGGCCGTTCGTCCCGCGTGTCGAGCCACGCCAGAGCGCGCTCGTGCGCGAGGTCGAGAGCTCGCCGGTACTCACCCATGCCGCCGTCGTCCATCGGTCACCTCCGCGGTGCCGATCCTCCGCCGTCGACCCCGCTCGCCGCAAGAGCCGGCGCCCGGGACGTGCTCAGGCGCGTACCAGCTTGACGGTCAGCGAGTCCACGAGCACCGCGATGCGGTCATCGGCCGCCCAGCGCTTGGCGAGGCGCGCGAGGACCGCATCGAGCTCCTCCTGCTCGAGCCCGTGCATGAGATGCAGCCGCACCACGAGCTCGGGCCCGCGCAGCCGCGCGTCCGGGTCGCCGGGCTCGACGGCGAGGTCGAGCACCGCGAGCTCGCCGCCGATGCTCGCGTTCAGCCCGGCGACCACTTCCGGCGACGCGAAGCTCGGCTCCCACGCCTGCCCCTGGCCGATGGCCCACACGGCGGGGCGGCGGATGACGAACTCGGTCGGCGACGCAGGATCGACGACGATGAGATCGGTGTCGTCGGCCGCGGCCGCGAGCGCCGTGCGTACGCCGTCGACGGGCACCGGCCGTGCCGAGGCATCCCACCGCCCCATCGCCTCGACCGACGTGAACACCGGCAGCACGCGACGGCCGTCGGGCGCGGCGACGGTGACGATCGACAGCTCCTGGGTCTTGTCGACGGCGAGGCCGTGCGCGCCGATGCCGTGGTCGCCCTTCTCGGCGAGGAGCGGGATGAGCAGGCGCGCGCTGCGGTACGCGTCGACGACCTCGCGCTGACCGCCCGTGCCCGCACGGAACGACGTCAGCGCGGCGAGGAGCGCGGGGTCGGCCGATCCGTCGTCGTCCGAGTGCGGGTTGGCGTGCAAGCTGCGCCCCGCCCACGGGACGCCGCCGGAGTCGGCCGCGGGATCCGGGCCGTGCACGTGGTCGTGCGGATCAGCTTCCGGCGACATCCAGCGCCTCGGCGAGCGTGAAGGCACCGGCGTACAGCGCCTTGCCCACGATCGCACCCTCGACGCCCAGCGGCACGAGGTCGCGCAGCGCCACGATGTCGTCGAGGCTCGACACACCGCCCGACGCGACGATGGGCTTGGGGGTGCGGGAGGTCAGCTCGCGCAGCAGGTCGAGGTTCGGGCCCCTGAGGGTGCCGTCCTTGGTCACGTCGGTGACGACGTAACGACTGCAGCCGGCCTCCTCGAGACGGTCGAGCACCGTCCACAGGTCGCCACCCTCGCGCGTCCAGCCGCGCGCGGCCAGAGTCGTGCCGCGCACGTCGAGCCCGACGGCGATCACGTCGCCGTAGCGGCCGATGACATCGGCGGCCCACTCCGGGTTCTCGAGCGCCGCGGTGCCGAGGTTGATGCGCGCCGCACCGCTCTCGAGCGCCGCTTCGAGCGTGCGGTCGTCGCGGATGCCGCCGGACAGCTCGACCTGAACGCCGCGGACCTGCTTGATGACCTTGCGCAGCACGCCGGCGTTGCTGCCGCGGCCGAAAGCCGCATCGAGGTCGACAAGGTGGATCCACTCGGCGCCCTGGCGCGCGAAGTCGAGCGCGGCGTCGACGGGGTCGCCGTAGCTGGTCTCGGTGCCCGCCTCTCCCTGGGTCAGGCGCACCGCCTTGCCGTCCGCGACGTCTACCGCGGGAAGAAGGACGAGCTTGGGTGTCGAGGCGAAATCGTTCATGGATCCCTGGCTGTGTGAGAACTGTGCAGGAGGTCCTGCGGAGCGTGCTCCGCGGACGGCACGATCTCAGAGGGTAGCCCCGCTGAGCCCGTCGATCCAATTCGCGAGCAGACGGATGCCCGCATCCCCCGATTTCTCGGGGTGGAACTGCGTCGCCGACAGCGGCCCGTTCTCGACGGCGGCCAGGAACGGAGCACCGTACGTGCACCACGTGAGCGTCGGCTGGGGGAACGGAGGCTGCACGTCCAGGAGCCACTTCTGCACGCCGAACGAGTGGACGAAGTAGAAGCGCTCCTGCTCGATGCCGCGGAAGAGCCTCGACCCCTCGCCGGGCTCGACGGTGTTCCAGCCCATGTGCGGCAGGACGGGCGCATCCAGCTCGGTCACGATCCCGGGCCACTCGCCCAAGCCCTCCGTGTCGACTCCGCGCTCGACGCCGCGCTCGAAGAGCACCTGCATACCGACGCAGATGCCGAGCACCGGCCGGCCCCCCGCGAGCCGCCGCTCGATGAGCTCGTCGCCGCGGCTCTCGCGCAGGGCCTCGGCCACGGCCCGGAAGGCTCCCACGCCGGGCACGACGAGGCCATCCGCCTCCAGCACGAGCGCACGGTCCGACGTCAGGCGCGCGTCGGCGCCGGCGGCGGCGAGCGCCTTGACGGCGGAGTGGACGTTGCCCGAGCCGTAGTCGAGGACGGCGACGAGCGGTGCGGCGCCGTCGCTCGTGCGAAGCCTGGGAGCCTCGGTCACAGAGCGCCCTTCGTGCTGGGGATTCCCTCGACGAGCGGGTCCAGCGCCTTCGCCTGCCGGAACGCGCGCGCGAACGCCTTGTACTCCGCCTCGGCGATGTGGTGCGGGTCACGGCCCGACAGGACGCGGACGTGGACGGTGAGCGCGGCGTGGAACGAGATCGCCTCGAACGTGTGGCGCACGAGCGAGCCGGTGAAGTGCCCGCCGATGAGGTGGTGCTCGAATCCGGCCGGTTCGCCGGTGTGGACGAGGTAGGGGCGTCCGCTGATGTCGACGACGGCCTGCGCGAGCGCTTCGTCGAGCGGCACGAGCGCGTCGCCGTACCGCGAGATGCCGGACTTGTCGCCGAGGGCCTCCCGGATCGCCTGGCCGAGCACGATCGAGATGTCTTCGACGGTGTGGTGCGCGTCGATGTCGGTGTCGCCCGAGGCGCGCACGGTGAGGTCGGTGAGCGAGTGCTTCGCGAACGCCGTCAGCAGGTGGTCGAAGAACGGCACCGTGGTGTCGATGCGGCTGCGTCCCGTGCCGTCGAGGTCGAGCTCGAGCTCGACGGTGGACTCGCTCGTCGCGCGTCTCAGCGACGCGGTGCGGGATGCAGCGCTCATGTGGCCGATCCTACCGAGGCGAGGGCATCGAGGAACGCGGTCGTCTCGTCCTCGGTGCCGGCCGTGACCCGCAGGTGGTGCGGGATCCCGACGTCGCGGATGAGCACGCCCCGGTCGTACAGCGCCTGCCAGGTCGTCGCGGGATCGTCGACGCCGCCGAAGAGCACGAAGTTGGCCCAGGAGTCATGAGCGGTGAACCCGAGCGCCTCGACGGTGGCGGCGATCCGGTTGCGCTGCACGACGATCTCGTCCACCATCCGCAGCATGACGGGAGCGTGACGCAGCGCAGCGCTCGCGGCCGCCTGCGTGAGGGCACTCAGGTGGTACGGCAGCCGCACCAGCCGGAGGGCGTCGATGAGGACGGGGTCTGCGGCGAGGTAGCCCACTCGCGCTCCGGCGAAGGCGAACGCCTTGCTCATCGTGCGCGACACCACGAGCCGCTCCCTGCCCTCGAGGAGCGTCAGCGCTGAGTCCTCCTCACGCGGCGCGAACTCGAAGTACGCCTCGTCGACCACCACGATTCCGTCGGTCGCGTCGTAGACCGCCTCGACGACGTCGAGGCCGAGCGGCGTGCCGGTCGGGTTGTTGGGCGAGCACAGGAACACCACGTCGGGACGCGCATCCGCCACCTGGGATGCCGCGTCCGCCGCGTCGAGCGCGTAGTCGGGCGAGCGGGTGCCCGCCCTCCATTCAGCACCCGTCCCGCGGGCGAGGAGCGGATACATCGAGTAGGTCGGCGCGAAGCCGAACGCCGTGCGACCGGGCCCCGCGAACGCCTGCAGGATGTGCTGGAGAACCTCGTTCGAACCGTTGGCGGCCCAGATCTGATCGCGGGTCAGCCCGTGACCGAGGTAGTCGGCGAAGCCCTCGCGCAACGCGCTGAACTCGCGATCGGGATAGCGGTTGACATCGCGCAGGGCGAGTGCGATCGAGTCGACGATGTCGTCGGCGACGTCCTGCGGCACGGGATGCGTGTTCTCGTTGACGTTCAGCGCGACGGGGAGCGCGGCCTGGGGGGCGCCGTACGGCGTCAGCCCACGGAGATCGGCGCGCAGGGGAAGGTCTTCGAGGCGGGGACTCACCCCTCCCATGCTAGGGCGGCACGCGGGTCGGCGGCGGCTCGTGACGCCAGATGGCCCTACGGCTTCTGGTCGTACTCCGCCGGGATCGACAGGCGCTGACCCGCCCACACCGCCGCGCTGTCGAGCGCGTTCAGCCGGACGATCTCGTCGACGACATCGCGCGGATCGTCGGACGGCGCGACCTCCTCGGCGATGGACCAGAGCGAGTCGCCGGGTGCCACGGTGATCGTGGTGAACGCGCCGGCGGGGGCGCCGTCGTCGCGCGACGCGAGGGCGGAGCCGCCGCTCATGACCGCGAAGGCCAGGGCGAGCACGGCCGGCAATGCAGCGATCAGCGCCAGCACACGGCGTCCGCGAGCCGTGAGTCGCAGACGCGTCGCGCGGGCGGCGACGGCGCGCGTCGCGTCGGCGGGCGAGGCGACGGTCGTCGTGATGCCGATCGCGGTCATGCTGTCCTCCTCTGGTGGGGAGAGATTCGCAGTCCCCGCTCGGCCGGGAGCGGGGACGTGCGAACCTCTCTTCCGAAGCTATCTTCGAGTCTGTACGATGTCAATACCCGAATCCGGATGTGGAGTCTCGAACGCGACACGCGGCGAAGTTGTTCCCCTCGCACGTCACGGCCGGATACGGTTTCGATACGAGAACCCCACCACGGGCCTCCGACATTCGAAGAAACCGCGCTCCGACGGGCGCGAGACGGGAGCCGGACATGAGCGACGCGGCCGGGCGCGAAAAGCCCCAGACACGACGGCGCAAGAGCCTCAGCGACAAGCAGCTCGCCATCCTCGAGGTGATCCAGCGCTCGATCGCCCGGCACGGCTACCCGCCGAGCATGCGCGAGATCGGCGACGCAGTGGGACTCAAGTCGCTGTCGAGCGTCACGCACCAGCTGAACCAGCTGGAGCTCAGCGGGTATCTCCGCCGCGACGCGGGCAAGACGCGCGCCATGGAGGTGCTGATCGATCTGCCCGGCACCGCCACCGAGAGCCCCGCCGACAGCGCGCCGTCGGTCGGCGATGCGGCGCTCGTGCCTCTCGTGGGCCGGATCGCCGCCGGCGTGCCGATCACCGCCGAGCAGCAGATCGAGGAGATCTTCCCGCTCCCCCGGCAGCTGGTCGGCAAGGGCGACCTCTTCATGCTCCGCGTGTCGGGCGACTCGATGATCGACGCCGCCATCTGCGACGGCGACTGGGTCGTGGTGCGCTCGCAGGCGACGGCCGAAAACGGCGAGATCGTGGCCGCCATGCTCGACGGCGAGGCCACCGTCAAGACCTTCCGGCAGCGCGACGGGCACACGTGGCTGCTCCCCCGCAACTCCGCGTTCGAGCCGATCCTCGGCGATGACGCGGTCGTGCTCGGAAAAGTCGTCGCCGTGCTCCGGGCGGTATGACGGGTTTCATCCGATACGCGTGTAGCCACGTGAGCGGCGTCGCGCTATAAGGGGGAGATGAACGCCGAAGCGCCGGTCGCCGACTCCCCCGATCTTCACGCCCGCCTGGCGGAGCTCGAGGCCGAGAACGCCCGGCTCCGCGCCGGAGCCGGCCCGGCACCGGGCGTCGCCCGCGGTCCGCGCGGCTCTCGCTGGCGGGCATTCCTCTCAGCACTGTGCATCGTCATCGCGACGATCCTGGTTCCCCTCGCGATCGTGACGGCCTGGGCGCGGCTGGAGCTGGTCGACGAGGACGCCTTCGTCGCGACGCTCGCGCCGCTCGCCGAAGATCCGGCGGTGCAGCAGATGCTCGTCGACGAGACGGTTGAAGCCGTCGAGGCGCAGGTCGACTTCGAGGCGCTCACCGCCGACGTGTTCGACGGCATCGCGCAGCTCGGCCTCCCGCCGCGCGCCACGGATGCGCTCCGGCTGCTCGAGGCGCCGGCCGCAGAGGGGCTCAGCAACCTCCTCACCCAGACCGTGACCCGCGTCGTGGACTCCGACGCGTTCGCCGACACCTGGACCACCACGACGCGGGCCGCGCACCGCGTTCTGACGGCCGCCGCGACCTCCGACGGCGACGGCGTCGTCGTGCTCACCGACGAGGGCCTCGGCATCCAGCTGGGCACGATCGTCGACGGCGTCAAGGAGAACCTCCTCGATCGCGGCGTCGGGATCGCCCAGCTGATCCCCGCCGTGGACCGTGTCGTGATCATCGGCACCGGCGAGACCCTCGTCACCGTCCGCACGGTCTATGCGCTCGCCACCACTCTGGGCTGGTGGCTTCCGGTCATCTCGATCGCGCTCTTCGCCGTGGGCATCGTCACCGCTCGACGCCGCAGCACGGCCATCCTGGGGACGGGTATCGGCTTCGTCGTGGGCGGCGGGGCACTCGCGCTCGCGTTCGCAATCGGCTACCCGGCCGTCGGCCAGGCCGCCGTGCAGCTCGGAGTGTCGTCAGCTGCTCTGGGCGTCGTGTACGAGAGCCTCGTCGGGTCGATGCAGCAGACGGCGGCGATCGTGGTCCTCCTGGGTGCCGTGATCGCGGTGCTCGGGTGGTTCGCGGGGCGCTGGTCGCCGGCGGCCCGCACACGGCGCGCGGTCGGCTCGGTGAACGCGTCGCTGCGCGCGCGGCTGACGGAACACGGCTTCTCGACGGGACGGTTCGGCGTCTGGCTCGCGCGCTACCGCGCGGCCGTCCTCACGCTCGTCGTGGCGCTCGCAGTCGTCTGGCTGTTCGCGTTGCGACCGCTGTCGGCGGGCGACGTCTTCCTCGTCCTCCTCGTCGCGCTCGCCGTCGCGTGGATCCTCGAGATCCTGCAGAGGCGCGAAGATCTGACGGATGCCGCGGAACCGAGCCCGGACGAGGTCACCGTCCTCTCCGCAGCCGCAGGCGACGACGACACCGGGCTCTCCCCGGCGACCGTCGCCGTCGACACGCCGGCCGGCGCCGCGGAACCCACGGAGCCGGCGCCCGCCGAGACGGCGGGGCCGGCATCCGTCAGCCCGAAGCGCAAGCCGCGCGCCCGCTGATCGCTACACCGGCGCGGCGGCCGTCTCGCGCGCGGAGCGCGTCGCCTCGACGAGGTTGCGCAGCGACGCCACCGTCTCGCCGTAGCCGCGAGTCTTGAGACCGCAGTCGGGGTTGACCCACACCTGACGCAGCGGCAGCTCGGCGACGGTGCGGTCGAGCAGCTCTGCGATCTCTCCGACGGACGGCACGCGCGGCGAGTGGATGTCGTACACGCCGGGCCCGATGCCGTGCGCGAACCCCGACTGCGCGATGTCGCCGATCACCTCGCCGCGGCTGCGTGCCGCCTCGATCGAGGTGACGTCCGCGTCGAGCGCCGCGATGGCGTCGATGACGACGTCGAACTCGGAGTAGCAGAGGTGCGTGTGCACCTGCGTGGTCGCCAAGGCTCCCGCTGTGGCGAGGCGGAAGGACGCCACCGACCAGTCGAGATACGCGGGCTGGTCGCTGAGCTTGAGAGGCAGCAGCTCGCGGAGCGCAGGCTCATCGACCTGGATGATGCGGATGCCGGCTGCCTCGAGGTCGGTGATCTCGTCGCGCAGCGCGAGCGCGACCTGGTCGGCGGTCTCGGCGAGCGGCTGGTCGTCGCGCACGAACGACCACGCCAGGATCGTCACGGGGCCGGTCAGCATGCCCTTCATGGGCTTGTCGGTGAGCGACTGCGCGTAGGCCGACCAGGCGACGGTGATCGGCGCGGGGCGTGACACGTCCCCCCAGAGGATCGAGGGGCGCGTCGCCCGCGAGCCGTAGGACTGCACCCAGCCGTTCCGCGTCACCGCGAACCCGTCGAGGTGCTCGGCGAAGTACTGCACCATGTCGTTGCGCTCGGCCTCACCGTGCACCAGCACGTCGAGGCCGAGCTCCTCCTGCAGCGCGACGACACGCGCGATCTCGTCGCGCAGGAACCGCTCGTACTCGTCGCGGGTGATCTCGCCGACGGCGTGGCGCGCCCGCGCCCGGCGGATGTCGCCGGTCTGCGGGAACGAGCCGATGGTCGTCGTCGGCAGCACGGGCAGGTCCAGCGCCGCCTCCTGGGCAGCCACCCGGTCGGCGTACGCGCCGCGCGAGTAGTCCGGGGAGCCGAGCTGCGCGACCCGACGGCGCACATCCCCGTCGCGCACCCCGGGTGCGCTTCGCCGGTCGGCGAGGGCGGCGGATGCCTCGGCCAGCGCGTCTGCGATGGCCGCACGGCCCGCGACCAGGCCTGTCGCGAGCGTCACCACCTGCTCGGTCTTCTGGTCGGCGAAGGCGAGCCACGAAACGAGGCGTTCGGCGAGTTCGGGCTCGTCCCGGACGTCGTGCGGCACGTGCTGCAGCGAGGTGGACGTCCCCGCGCTCACGTGGGCGGCGCCGAGGGAGCGGAGCGCTTCGAGACGACCCCACGCCGCCTCGACGTCGCCGCGCCAGATGTTGCGGCCGTCGACGACACCGCCCACCACGGTCTTGCTGCCGAGTCCGGGAGCCGCATCAGGCACCGAACCGCGCGAGAGGTCGATCGCGATCGCCTCGACCGGCGCCGCGGCGAGCACTCTCCACGCCTCGGGTGAGAGTTGAGCGTATCCTGCGGCGACGAGGATCGCGGGCCGGTCGCCGTCGGCGCCGAGCGCGGCGTAGGCGCGCGCCGCGGCATTCGCCAGCACCTGCGGCACCACCGGCAGGCTCTCGCTCGCGAGAGCCGGCTCGTCGAGCTGGACCCACTCGGCTCCGGCGGCGCGCAGGCTCGAGAGCAGCTCGGCGTAGACCGGGAGCAGGTCGTCGAGGCGGTCCAGCGGCAGGAAGCCCTCGGGTGCATCGGAGGTCGCCTTCGCCAGCGCGAGCAGCGTCACGGGCCCCACGATGACGGGGCGCACCGTGAACCCATCGGCCGTCGCCTCGGCGACCTGGCGTGCGAACCGGTCGCTCGAGAGCGCGAACCGCGTCTCGGGACCGATCTCGGGCACGAGGTAGTGGTAGTTCGTGTCGAACCACTTCGTCATCTCGAGCGGGGCATCCTCCCCCGCTCCGCGCGCCGCCGTGAAGTACGCGGCGAGGCCGACCGTGCCGTCCGGCTCGCGGAGGGGCGCGAAGCGCTCCGGGATGGCGCCGACCGCCGCAGCGGCGTCCAGCACCTGGTCGTAGTACGAGAAGGTCTCGGGGATCGACGAGTCGTCGCGGCCGAGCCCGAGGGCGGCGAGACGCTCGCGCGTCGCGCGGCGCAGGTCGGCGGCGGTGCGCTCGAGCGCCGCCTCGTCGATGGCGCCCGACCAGTGGGCCTCGACGGCGCGCTTGAGTTCGCGGCGGCGCCCGATGCGCGGGTAGCCGAGGATCGTGCCGTTCGGGAAGGGCGGGCGAGGATCGGTCATCGGTGGGCCTCCTTGTGAGGGTCGGGAGAGGTGACGATGCCGGCGTCCCGGAGGACGGCGAGCACTGTGTCGTGGCTGTTGAAGGCGTAGAGGTGGATGCCGGGAGCGCCGCCGTCGAGCACGCGCCGGGCGAGCTCGGCCGCGTGGGCGACGCCGACGTCGCGCTGCCCCTCGGGCGTCGGCTCGATCTCGAGCGCGATCGAGAGCTCGACGGGCAGCGGCTCCCCCGTGAGCTCGAGCACGCGACGCAGGCGGACGGGCGACGTGACGGGCATGATGCCGGGAAGGATCGGGATCGTGACGCCGGCCGCACGTGCGCGCTCCACGAAGCCCAGGTAGTCGTCGGCGTGGAAGAACAGCTGCGTGATCGCGAGAGTCGCGCCTGCCGCCTGCTTGGCCAGCAGCGCGTCGATGTCCTGGGTGGCGTGGCGTGAGCGCGGATGCCCGTTCGGGAACGCCGCCACGGCGATGTCGACCTTCGGGCGCTGCTCGACCCGCACCGCGCCCGGGACGCCCGGGAACGGCGCCTCCGTGTACGGCGCCCGCTCGGCCTGCACGCGGTCGATCAGCTGCACGAGCTGGGCGGCGCTCTCGATGTCGCCCAGGAACGCGTCGTCTTCGCTCGCACCGACCGGCGGGTCGCCGCGGAGGGCGAGGAAGCTCGTGATGCCGGCATCCAGGAACTCCCTGATGAGGGCGTTCGCGCCGGCGTACGTGCTGCCGACGCATGTGAGGTGCGCGAGCGGCTCGACATGCGTCTCGCGGAGGATGTGCGTGAGCAGCTCGAGCGACCGCCCGCCGGTCGAGCCGCCGGCGCCGTAGGTCACCGAGATGAACCGCGGGTTCACCCCCGCGAGATGGCGGATCGTCTCGTGCAGGGCCGCGAAGCCGGCGTCGGAGCGAGGCGGGTAGACCTCGAACGAGACGGGCACGGGAGGAGTGCTCAGGTCGATCGGCATGGCGAGCTTCTCGGGTCGGGGGTCGGAACTTCGGGCCGGGCGGCCGCGGCACCTCTCGTGCGCCGGTCGTCCGGCGGAGGGTGGCATCGCGGGCGGGTGCCGGGCTCGGCTGTCGCTCCCTGCCCGGCATCCGCATTCGCGGCGCCGGGCGACGATGCGACCACGGTAGCGGAGCGCGGGCGACCGTCGTCGTCCTGTGACCTTCTGTTTCGCCGTAGCGTGGTGGCGTGACGACACCCGCGGTGCTCCCGTACGGCAGCTGGCCCTCTCCCCTGTCCGCCGCCGAGGTGTCGGCGGCCTCCCCGCGCCTCGACGGCGCACGGTTCGTCGGCGGCGAGGTGTGGTGGGGCGAGTCGGTGCCCGAGGAGGCCGGCCGCACGGCGGTGCGCCGGAGGACGGCATCCGGAACCGTCGAGGACGTGCTCGCGGCACCGTGGAGCGCGCGATCGCGCGTGCACGAGTACGGCGGCGGCTCGTGGACCGCCACCGACGAGGGGGCCCTGTTCTTCGTCGAGAAGACCGACCAGCGGGTCTGGCGGCTCGATGCCGGCGCGCCGCCGCGGCCGCTCACGGCCGACGACGGTGACGTCCGATACGGCGGCCTCACGCTGCAGGGCGGACGCCTGCTGGCCGTGCGCGAAGCCCACGACGACGGCAGCGCACCGCGGCGCGACATCGTCGAGCTGCCGGTCGACGGGTCGGGCGCGGAAGAGCCGCCCCGCGTCGTCTCGCTCGTCGCGGGCAGCGACTTCGTGGCGCAGCCCGCGCTCTCGCCCGGCGGCACGCACCTCGCCTGGATCGCGTGGAACCACCCCGACATGGCGTGGGACCGCGCCGAGCTGCGCGTCGGACGCGTCGACGACGGGCGTGTCACGCAATGGCGCACGATGGCGGGCGGCACGAGCTCGCCGCTGCAGCCGGAGTGGGCGGATGCCGCGACCCTCCTGTATGCCGACGACCCGACCGGGCGGTGGAACCTGTGGCGGCTCAGGCTCTCGCGGGACCTGCAGGTGGAGCACCGCGAGCACGTCGCCCCCGCCGACGCCGACACCGGCGGACCGCTGTGGGTGCTCGGGCCCCGCTGGTTCGCGACCCTCGACGACGGCCGAGTCCTCGCCGTGCGGACGAACGGCGAGGACGAGCTCGTCCTCCTCCACCCCGACGGGTCGGCGCGCCCCGTCCCGGCGCCGGCCGTCACCCGTATGTCGATCGAGGACGTCCGCGGCACGCGCGTGCTCCTCGAGGGCGCGGGCGCGCGCGGCGCAGGCCTCTGGGAGATCGACGTCGACCGCCCCGGCGACGCGCGCGTGGTCGCCGGCGCGTCGTCGCCGTGGGGCGACGAATGGATGCCGCAGCCGCAACCCGTGACGGTGTCAGGCCCCCGCGGGCCCGTGCACGCCTTCGACTACCCGCCGACGAACCCCGGCGTGACCGGTCCCGACGGCGAGCTGCCGCCGTACGTCGTGTTCGTGCACGGCGGACCGACGGACCACGTCGGCGGCGCGGCGACCGGCAGGATCGCCTACTTCACGAGCCGCGGCATCGGCGTGCTCGACGTCAACTACGGCGGCTCCAGCGGCTACGGCCGCGCATACCGCGAGCGCCTTCTGGGCCAGTGGGGCGTCGTGGACGTCGATGACGTCGTCGCGGCGGCACGCGGACTGGCCGACGCCGGGGTCGCCGATGGGGCCCGCGTCGCCATCGCGGGCGGCTCTGCCGGAGGCTGGACCGTGCTGTGCGCCGTCACCCGCTCCGAGGCCTTCGCCGCCGGGATCAGCCGGTACGGCGTCGCCGATCTCCGGCGGCTCGCCGAAGACACCCACGACTTCGAGGCGAGCTACCTCGACGGCCTGGTGGGGCCACTGCCGGACGCGGAGCAGGTGTACGCCGACCGCTCGCCACTGTCGCACCTCGACCGGCTGCGCACACCGCTGCTCATCGAACAGGGACTCGACGATCTCGTCGTGCCGTCGTCGCAGTCCGAGGCGGTGCGCGACGCCCTCGCCGCGAACGGCGTGCCGCGTGCGTACCTCGCGTTCGAGGGCGAGGGCCACGGGTTCCGCCGCGCCGAGACCGTCATCCGCGCGCTCGAGGCCGAGCTGTCGTTCCTCGGCCAGGTGCTCGGCTTCGACACGCCGGGCGTGCCGAAGCTCGAGCTCGACTGAGCGCTCAGACCGCGAACGGCGCGAGCCTGGAGGCGAGATGCTCGCCGACGCGGGCGTGGACGGCGGTTCCGCCCTCTTCGTGCCGCTGCGACAGGATCATGCCCTGCTCGTGGATCGCCGAGACCAGGTCGCCGCGGTCGTACGGCACGAGCGCCCGCACCTCGACCGCGGGAAGCGGCAGCGCCGCCTCGATCGCCTCGCGGAGCTCGGCGATGCCCTCACCGGTGCGCGACGACGCGAAGACCGCCTTCGGCTCGAGCCCGCGGAGGACAAGGCGCGTGTCGTCGTCGATGAGGTCGGCCTTGTTGAAGACGACCAGTTCGGGGATGTCACGCGCGCCGACGTCGCCGATCACATCGCGGACCGTCGCCAGCTGAGCTGCCGGGTCGGGATGCGACCCGTCCACGACGTGCAGGATGACGTCGGCGTCGCCGACCTCCTCGAGCGTCGAGCGGAACGCCTCGACCAGCTGATGCGGCAGGTTGCGCACGAACCCGACCGTGTCGGTCAGCGTGTACACGCGGCCGTCCGTGGTCGCGGAGCGACGCACCGTGGCGTCCAGCGTCGCGAACAGGGCGTTCTCGACGAGCACGCCCGCGCTCGTGAGCCGGTTGAGCAGACTCGACTTGCCGGCGTTGGTGTACCCCGCGATCGCGACGGACGGCACGGTGTGCCGCTTGCGCTCGGCGCGCTTGGCGTCGCGCGCGGGCGCGAAGTCGCGGATCTGCCGGCGCAGCTGCGCCATGCGCGTGCGGATGCGACGGCGGTCCAGCTCGATCTTCGTCTCACCGGGACCGCGCGAGCCCATGCCCGCGCCGCCCGCGCCGACCTGGCCACCGGCCTGACGGCTCATCGACTCGCCCCAGCCGCGCAGGCGCGGCAGCAGGTACTCGAGCTGCGCGAGCTCGACCTGGGCCTTGCCCTCGCGGCTCTTCGCGTGCTGGCTGAAGATGTCGAGGATCACGGTCGTGCGGTCGATGACCTTGACCTTCACGACGTCCTCCAGCGCGCGGCGCTGGCTGGCGGCGAGTTCGGTGTCGGCGATCACGGTGTCAGCGCCGACGGCGGCGACGATGTCGCGCAGCTCCTCGGCCTTGCCGCGTCCGACATAGGTCGCGGGGTCGGGGTGGGGACGGCGCTGCAGCACGCCGTCGAGCACCACCGCGCCGGCCGTCTCGGCGAGCGCCGCGAGCTCGCGCAGCGAGTTCTCGGCATCCTCCGTCTCACCCTGCGCGTGCACTCCGACGAGCACGACGTTCTCGAGGCGCAGCTGCCGGTACTCGACCTCGGTGACGTCCTCGAGCTCGGTCGAGAGCCCTGGGACGCGGCGCAGAGCCGCCCGCTCCTCGCGGTCCCACTGCTCGCCGTCGGTGTCGGTGCGGCCGATCGTGGCGTCGTCCTGCAGCGCCTGAGCAGCCCCGAAGACACGCACCCCCGAGCGCGCCTCGGCGCGCGCCAGCACGCGATCCACCGGGTCGACCGGTGTCTCGTCCGTGCTCTGGGGTGTCTGGATATCCGTCATGTGTTCCTTTCGGGATGCCTTTTCCGGCGTTCATCGGCCGGTTCGAGGCATCCGTGAATTCTAGTCCCGCTCGGTGAGCTGCGCCCGGTGAACCGGTTCGGCTCGGGCTCTCCCACGCCGCCCACCTCCTCCGCTAGGCTCGTCAGCCATGGGGAGCGACCACTACTTCAGTGCCTCGCCCGCCAGTCCCGAGAATCTGCGACGCGTCCGCGTCACGCTCGCTGGGCGAGACGTCGAGGTGACGACCGCCGGCGGCGTGTTCAGCCCCGACCACGTGGACTCCGGGACCGCGGTGCTGCTGTCGAACACTCCCCCGCCGCCGCCCAGCGGGAACTTCCTCGATCTGGGATGCGGATGGGGACCGATCGCGCTGAGCCTCGCGTTCGACGCGCCGCACGCGACGATCTGGGCCGTCGACGTCAACGAGCGTGCACTCGACCTGGTGAGGCGCAACGCCGAGGCGCTCGGTCTCGTCAATGTCAACGCGATGCGGCCCGACGATGTTCCCGACGACATCGTGTTCCGCACGATCCGCTCGAACCCGCCGATCCGGGTCGGGAAGCACGAGCTGCACGGGCTCCTCGAGCGGTGGATCCCACGCCTCGACGAGCGCTCCGACGCGTGGCTGGTCGTGCAGCGCAACCTCGGGTCCGACTCGTTGCAGCGATGGCTCGCGGCCACTTTCGATCGCGGTTACAGCGTCCATCGCGCCGCGACGGCGCGCGGCTTCCGCGTGCTGAAGGTGCGCCGCCACGGCTCGCCGCCGAGCGAGCCGATCGCGCTGCCCTCGACCTGATCCGCAGGCAGCGGCTACGCGAGGGTCACTTCGCCGGAGTACACCAGGGTCGCCGGTCCCGACAGCAGCACGTGACGCTCGCCGCCGACGTCCGGCATCCGCACCCCCAGCGTTCCGCCGGGGACGTCGACGACCCAGTGATCCGGTGCGGCCGGACCCGCCCAGTGACGCACCGCGATCGCCGCAGCCGCGACGCCGGTGCCGCAGCTGAGGGTCTCGCCCACACCGCGCTCGAACACGCGCATGCGGATCGAGCCGACGCCGTCCCGCACCAGCGGGTCCGCGGGGACCACGAACTCGATGTTCGCGCCGTGAGGCGGCTCGGGGTGCATCTGCGGCTGGGCCGCCAGATCCAGGCTCTCGAGCTCGCGCTCGTCGGGGAGCGCCACGACGACGTGCGGGTTTCCGACATCCACCCCGATGCCCGGGCGCGGGGCCCCGCCGCCGCGCGTGCGCACCAACACGTCTGAATCGTCGACCGTGAACGCGCCGAGGTCGACCTCGAGGCCGCGCTCGCTGCGCGTCAGCGTCTTGACACCTGCACGGGTGCCGATCGCGATCGCCTCGTCGTCCCACGTCGCCCAGCCGACCTCGATGAGGTAGCGCACGAAGACCCGCGTGCCGTTGCCGCACATCTCGGCCTTCGATCCGTCGGCGTTGCGGTAGTCCATGAACCATTCCGCACCGGATGCCGCGGCCCCGGCCCCCTCGTCGATCGCGCTCGAGCGGACCACGCGCAGGATGCCGTCGCCGCCGATCCCGAATCTCCGGTCGCACAGCACCGCGACCTGATCGTCGGACAGCTCCAGCTGCCCATCCGGGTCGGGGACGATCACGAAGTCGTTGCCGGTGCCGTGGCCCTTGGTGAACGCGATCGTCTGCGGCATCGCTCCAGTCTAGGGTCGTCGTCGCGCCTCCTCGCCGCCCCCGCGGCTGTCACATTTCGGAGCCCTGCGGTGTCGTATGGGTGAGCCCAGCTAAGGAGGCCGACGTGCGCAGCATGGCGATCGAGAAGGAGCAGGCACGCCGGCGGAAGGGACGCCGATCGGCGACCGACCGGCTCGCCGAACGCGTGCACGACACGACGATCTTCGGCCGGCGGATCGGTGACATCTCAGCCGAGCTCCGCCGGCGGCGGGTTCCCACGCATTGGACGAACCTCCTCGGCGTGGTCACGGTCGCGAGCCTCATCGTGGTCACGGTCACCGGCTTCGTGCTCATGTTCTTCTACTCGCCGTCGAGCGACTTCACGATCTACACCGGCTCGCACGCGCCGCTGCACGGCGCCGAGGTCTCCCAGGCGTTCGCGTCGACGATGCGCATCACCTTCGACGTGCCGGGTGGCCGGCTCCTGCGTCAGGCACATCACTGGGCTGCGCTGCTGCTGCCCGCGTCGCTGGTGCTCCAGCTCGTGGCGACGTTCTTCACCGGCGCCTTCCGTCGGCCGCGGCGAGCGATGTGGGTGCTGCTGCTCGTCGCCTTCCTCGCTGCGGTCGCGAGCGGCTGGAGCGGATACGCCCTGCCCGACGACATGCTGTCGGGCACCGGCCTGCGCATCGTCGAGGGCATCGTGCTCGGCATCCCGGTCATCGGGACCTGGCTGGCATCCCTGCTGTTCGGCGGCTCCTTCCCCGGGCAGGTCATCGAGCACCTGTACCCGCTGCACATCGTGCTGTTCCCGGGCGCGCTCATCGTGGCGCTCGCCCTGCGGGCCTTCGCGGCGTGGCGCCACGGGCCTGTACAGTTCCCCGGCCGCGGGAGGACGGAGCAGAACGTCGTCGGGGTTCCGCTCGTCCCGAACGCTGTCGCCCGCGCGAGTGGTCTCGGCGTCATCGTCGGGGGCCTGCTCCTGCTCATCTCGGCCACCGTCACCGTGAGCCCGATCTGGCTCTACGGTCCGGGCGACCCCGGCAACGCCGGGGCGGGCAGCCAGCCGGACTGGTACACCGGGTTCCTCGACGGCGCGCTGCGCCTCGTCCCCCCAGGATGGGAGGTGGTGTGGCTGGACCGCACGTGGACGCTGGCCGTGCTCGTGCCCCTTGCGGTCGTCGGCCTCTTCTTCGCGGTGGTCGCGGCGTACCCGTTCCTCGAGGAATGGGTCACCGGCGACAGCCGCGAACACCACCTGCTCGACCGTCCGCGGCACGCGGCCACGCGCACCGGCATCGGCGTCGCCGGGCTCGTGTTCGCGGGCGTGCTGTGGGCGGCCGGTGGCGCCGACATCCTCGCGACGGCGTTCTCGATCAGCATCGAGCACGTCATCACCGCGCTGCAGGTGGCACTCATCGTCGGCCCGGTCGTCGGCTTCTCCATCGCGCGCAGGGTGTGCCTCGGACTTCAGCGCAAGGATCTCGATCTGCTCGCCCACGGCTTCGAGACGGGCCGCGTCGTGCGTCTGCCCGGCGGCGAGTACGTCGAGGTGCACCAGCCGCTCGACGAGAGCGAACGGGCGCGCATCGCGCCGCCGGACGCGCCGCCTCCGCCGCAGCTGGGCCCGGACGCGCTCGGTCGCCGCACGCTCGCGCAGCGACTGCGCGTGCACCTGTGGGACTTCTACGCCGGCGGTCGCCTCGACGCGAGTGACCGATCGCTGTCAGCCGCCGAGGGCGAACGGCTCGTAGCAGTCGTAGGTGATGTGCTCGACGATGCGTCCGTCGCGGATCCGAAGGAATCCGGCCATGTGCGAGACGATGTCGGTCTCGCCGATGCGGCCCCGCCACGTTGACCGCACGACGGCGCGGTCATCGGGCACCACGAGGATCTCGTCGATGTCGATCCGCTGGGCCGACAGCCGCCGCTTGCCTGCGAGGAATCCTTCGGTCGTCTGCGTGAGGTCCCGCACGGCGCCCGCGGGCGCGATGGGGTTGGGCATCTCGCGGAAGCGGGCGTCGGGGCCGACGATCGCGTGAAGGTCGTCGACCGTCGAGGACAGGTCGGCGACCACAGCGAAATATCGGCGAACGGTGTCATCGATGCTTGCCATGCGCCCGATAATACACAACCATGGTTGTGTGACTCTGCCTCGCGTGGCCCCGACCCTCATCGATCTCGCGTCACTGGCAGGGGGCGCCATCGACGGGCACGTCATCGCGGCGCTGGAGCGCGCGGGGCATCACGGTCTACGCGCGAGGCACGGCTACGTCGTGCAGCGCCTGCTGGCGGGCGACCGGACCGTCACCGAGATCGCGCGATCGCTCGCGGTGACCCAGCAGGCGATGTCGAAGACGGTCGCCGAGCTCGAGCGCCTCGGCTACATCGATCGCAACGCCGACCCCGACGATGCGCGCCGACGATCGCTCACGCTGTCGGCACGTGGGCTCGAGGCGATCCAGGTCGCGCGGGCGTCTCGCGCCGACCTGCTCGCGCGCGTCACCGCGGCCGTCGGCGACGCCCACGTCGCCGTGGCGGAGGATGCGATGCGGGCGATCCTCGACGTCCTCGGCCTGGCAGGGCGCGTCGACCGGCGTGCCGTCCCCGATCCGACAGCGACCGCGGCGAACGTCTCGACGACGGATGTTGCGCCTCGCGGCGGAGAAGTCAGTCCGCGATGAGGCGCTTGCCCGTCGCCCAGGTGTCGAACGGCTCGTACCCCAGCTCGCGATAGAAGCCCTGCGCGCCGTTGTTGTCGGGCCTGACCATGAGCTGCACCTTGGGGCACCCCATCGCCTGGAGCCGCTCCTCGGCCTCCTCGACGAGCCGGCGGCCGATGCCCTCGCCACGCCGCTGCGGGTCGCTTGCGAGGTAGTACAGCCAGCCGCGGTGTCCGTCGTATCCGGCCATCACAGAACCCACGATCGCGCCGTCGGCGACGGCGACGAGGAAGAGCTCCGGCTGCACCGCGAGCTTGCGTCGGATGTCCTGGTAGGGGTTGTTCCATGGACGCGTCAGTCCGGCCGCCTGCCAGAGCGACACGACGGCTTCCGTCTCGGCGATGTCGAACGGGCGGATGTCGATCGTCATGCGATCGAGTCTGCCAGGGCGGTCGCGGCCGTTCCCGGCGTCACCCATCGCACGCCGTCGTAGCGCCTGAACCACGACACCTGACGACGCGCGTAGCGGCGGGTCAGCGCCTTGGTCTCGGCGACCGCCTCGGCTTCGGTCGTCTCACCCGACAGCTGGGCGAGCGCCTGCGCGTAGCCGATCGCACGGCGAGCGGTGACACCGCGTTCGAGCCCCTGCTCCCGCAGCGCCCGCACCTCGTCGACAAGGCCCTCGCGCCACATCGCGTCGACCCGCTGGTCGAGGCGGTGGACGAGCTCGTCGCGCGGAAGGCCCACACCGATGATCGTCGTCGGCTCATGCCACAGCACCGGCGCCTCCGGCAGCGCCGCGCCGTGCGTGCGCTCCCCCAGCTCGAGGACCTCGAGCGCGCGGACGATGCGGCGGCCGTTGCGCGGGTCGATCCGCTCGGCCGTCGCGGGGTCGATCGCGCGCAGACGAGCGAAGAGCGCCCCCGGACCCTCGGCGTCGAGCTCGGCCTCGAGACGCCCTCTCACGCTCTCATCGCGCGGCGGAAAGCGGAAGTCGTAGAGCACGCTCGACACGTACAGCCCCGACCCGCCCACGAGCACGGCATCCGCTCCCCGCGCATGGATCTCGCCGATCGTGGTTCGCGCGGCCCGCTGATACCAGGCCACCGCCGCGTCTTCGGTGACGTCGAGCACATCCAACAGATGATGACGGATGCCGCGCCGCTCGCCCGGCGGCAGCTTGGCCGTGCCGATATCCATGCCGCGGTACAGCTGCATCGCATCGGCGTTGACGATCTCGGCCGGGCGTCCCCGTCCGGCGAGCGTCTCGACCAGATCCAGCGAGAGCGCGGTCTTGCCGGTGCCGGTCGCCCCGACGATCGCCCACAGACGCCGACGCGCGTCGGATTCCCGCCCATCCGCTGCTGGCGCTGCTGATTCCTGCATGCGCTGTCTTATCTTCCGGCCGTGGAAGCAGGATTCGGCAGCGCGAGCGGCTCGCGGTCGCGGGGGGTCGGCGTGCTCACACGCCGACGCGCAGCGTCGGGAGGCCGAGCGAGACGGCGCGGGGCGCTCCCGGCTCGGCAGCAGGCGCCGGGATGGCGCACGACTCCGCCTGCGAGCGGTCCCACGCATCGCCCGAGCGCGTGCGGCGGATGCGCAGCGGCGCGCCGTCGGGCGCGTCGGCCAGCAGGTGGAATGGTGCAGCGTGCGTCACCACCACCGACACGACATCGCCGGGACGCGGCACATCGGAGCCGGCGGGCACCTCGAAGTGCACGAGCCGGTTGTCTTCGGCGCGTCCGGTCAAGCGGTGGGTCTCGGCATCCTTCTTGCCCTCGCCCGTCGACACGAGGACCTGGAGCTCGCGCCCGAGCTGCTTCTGGTTCTCTTCGAGCGAGATGCGCTCCTGCAGCGCCACGAGCCGCTCGTAGCGCTCCTGCACGACCGACTTCGGCACCTGGTCGGGCATCGTGGCTGCCGGCGTGCCCTCGCGGATCGAGTACTGGAACGTGAACGCGCTCGCAAAGCGTGCCTGCTCGACCACGCGCATCGTGTCTTCGAAGTCCTCGTCGGTCTCGCCCGGGAATCCGACGATGATGTCGGTCGAGATCGCCGCGTGCGGGATCTTCGCGCGCACGCGGTCGAGGATGCCGAGGAACCGCTCGCTGCGGTACGAGCGGCGCATGGAGCGGAGGATGCGGTCGCTGCCGGACTGCAGCGGCATGTGCAGCTGCGGCATGACCGCGGGGGTCTCGGCCATCGCGTCGATCACGTCGTCGGTGAACGCCGCGGGGTGCGGGCTCGTGAAGCGGATGCGTTCGAGGCCCGGGATCTCGCCCGTAGCGCGCAGCAGCTTGCCGAACGCCTGACGGTCGCCGAACTCGACGCCGTACGAGTTGACGTTCTGCCCGAGGAGTGTGACCTCCATGGCGCCGTCGTCGACGAGCAGGCGGATCTCGTTCAGGATGTCGCCGGGACGGCGGTCCTTCTCCTTGCCGCGCAGGCTCGGCACGATGCAGAACGTGCAGGTGTTGTTGCAGCCGACCGAGATCGACACCCAGCCGCTGTAGACGCTGTCGCGCTTGGTCGGCAGCGTCGACGGGAAGACCTCCAGCGACTCGAGGATCTCGAGCTCGGCCTCGCCGTTGTGGCGCGCGCGCTCGAGCAGGCTCGGCAACGAGCCCATGTTGTGCGTGCCGAACACGACATCGACCCAGGGCGCCTTCTCGAGGACCGCCTGCTTGTCCATCTGCGCAAGGCATCCTCCGACGGCGATCTGCATGCCGCCGCGCTTGTCCTTGCGCGACTTCAGATGGCCGAGCGTGCCGTAGAGCTTGCCGGCGGCGTTGTCTCGGACCGCACATGTGTTGATGACGACGACGTCCGCCTCTTCGCCCGCCTCCGCGCGGACGTAGCCCGCGCTCTCGAGGGACCCCGACAGTCGTTCGGAGTCGTGCACGTTCATCTGGCAGCCGAACGTTCGCACTTCATACGTGCGCGCGTGGCCGTCGACGCCGATCGCGGCAGGCGACGACGCGATGAGAGTCGGTGAAGCGGAAGGAGAAGACATGATGGGCCATTCTACGATCCGGCCCTGGGTGCGCGGCCGTCGGGCACGCGACACCGCGGTTCTGCCGGAGACGCCGTGACGATGGGTCAGCGGAAGCGGACCCGCGCCCCGGAGCCCTGCTCGTCGAGTGCGCGCCGCGCGGCGTCGAACGCGACCGAACCGCCGTAGCCACGACGCGCCAGCTGGCCGCTCAGTCGTCGCAGCGCGGCGTCGCGATCGAGGTCGCGCATCGCGGGCGCCTTGGAGCGCGCGTATTCGAGCGCGCGATCCGCATCGTCATCGGGCAGTGCCGCGAGCGCAGCCTCGGCGACCTCGCGCGGCACTCCGCGCTTGGCGAGCGTCTGTGCGATCACGCGGCGCCCCTGCCCCTTGCGGTCGGTGCCCGCGTGCACCAGCTGCTCGGCGAGCGCCGCGTCATCGAGATAGCCGCGATCGAGGAAGGCCTGCAGCAGCTCCTCCGCCGCGTCGGAGTCGAGACCCTGCTCGGCGACGACGGCGCGAGCCTCGACGACCGAGAGCGATCGCGTGCGCAGCTTCTTCAGCAGAGTCTTCTCGGCCCGGTCTCGGAGATCGTCGGAGGACTCGCCCGCGCCCTTCCCGTACACGTCGACGTCATCCGGATCATCGGCCCACGTCGCATTCCAGGAGGCTGCGCCCGCGGCCGTGCCGCCGGATCGAACCGGGGTCTCGCCGCCGAAGAGCGGGATCACGGGGGCGAGCGAGTCCTGCTGCTCGCCCCCGTCACTGTCGTGGAAACGGACCATCAGGCAGGACGGCGGGCCGCCAGCTCGTCGCTGACGGGTGCGTCCGCGCCCTTGGGCACGCCGATGCCGAGCTTCGTCTTGATCTTCGACTCGATCTCGGCCGCGACATCCTCGTTCTTGATGAGGAAGTTGCGTGCGTTCTCCTTGCCCTGACCGAGCTGCTCGCCGTCGTACGTGTACCACGCACCCGACTTCTTGACGATGCCGTGCTCCACGCCGAAGTCGATGAGGCTGCCCTCGCGTGAGATGCCGACGCCGTACAGGATGTCGAACTCCGCCTGCTTGAACGGCGGCGCCATCTTGTTCTTGACAACCTTGACGCGCGTGCGGTTTCCGACCGCGTCGGTGCCGTCCTTGAGCGTCTCGATGCGACGGATGTCGAGGCGCACCGACGCGTAGAACTTGAGCGCCTTACCACCGGCGGTCGTCTCGGGCGAGCCGAAGAACACGCCGATCTTCTCGCGCAGCTGGTTGATGAAGATCATCGTGGTGTTGGTCTGGTTGAGGCCACCGGTGAGCTTGCGCAGCGCCTGCGACATGAGGCGCGCCTGCAGACCGACGTGGGAATCGCCCATCTCGCCCTCGATCTCGGCCTTCGGCACCAGCGCGGCGACCGAGTCGATCACGACGAGATCGATGGCGCCGGAGCGCACCAGCATGTCGGCGATCTCGAGCGCCTGCTCACCCGTGTCGGGCTGCGACACCAGGAGCGAGTCGATGTCGACCCCGAGCTTCTGCGCATAGTCGGGGTCGAGCGCGTGCTCGGCGTCGATGAACGCGGCGATGCCGCCGGCGCGCTGCACGTTCGCGATCGCGTGGAGGGTCAGCGTCGTCTTACCCGACGACTCCGGCCCGTAGATCTCGATGATGCGGCCACGGGGCAGGCCGCCGATGCCGAGGGCGACGTCCAGCGCGATGGAGCCGGTGGGAACGACCTCGACAGGCGCACGCTCATCGCTGCCCAGTCGCATGACCGAGCCCTTTCCGAACTGCCGGTCGATCTGGGCGAGGGCCGATTCGAGGGCCTTCTCGCGGTCAACTGCTGAGGGCATGGCGTGCTCCTTATGCTCGCGTTCCGTCGCCTGTAGGCTGTCGCGCTCCGCCCCGGGTGGGACGGATGCTGCGACAAGGCGTGAGGTGTCGTTCGACGTGGATCACGTTACGAGTGGGCTCCGACATCCGTCTTCGCTCCTCCCGATCCGTGGACAGACACGTCCTCGACTCCTGCTGTGGAGGAGCCTACGCCGATCTCGAACACATATTCGACGACACGCCGCGCAGCATCTGCTGCCTGGTCCCGGGTGTCCGGTTCGTCGCCGAAGCGCTCTCGTGCTGCACCCTGGTCGCACCGTGCGCGGATGGTTAGCGTGTGGCCATGCGGAGATTGCGCTATCAAGTCGCAGTCAGCCTGGACGGCTTCATCGCGGCGCCCGGGGGCGACGCCTCGTGGATCCCGATGGATCCTGACATCGACTTCGAGGCTCTGTTCGCGCAGTTCGACACGTTCCTGATGGGACGGCGCACATGGGAGGCGTCCGGCGCGTTGGCCGGGCAAGGGCGAACGGTGGTGGTGTCGACCACCCTCGACCCCGCCGCCCACCCTTCGCTCACCGTGATCGCAGACGACGTCGCGCGCCGAGTCGCCGAGCTCAAGGGCGAGACCGGGAAGGACATCTGGCTCTTCGGCGGCGGGGAGCTGTTCCGCTCGCTGCTTGCGGATGGGCTCGTCGATTCGATCGAGCCGGCGATCGTCCCGATCGTGCTCGGCGATGGAGTGCCGTTCCTTCCCAGGCCGGCTACCCGACACCACCTGCGACTGATGGCCCATCGGGTCTACCCGACGACCGGGATCGCGCTCCTCGAGTACGCCGTCGGCTCACCGAAGAACGCGTCCGACACGCCCTGAAGCGGCGGTGCGACGCCGAGTCAGCGCGAGCGCGGCTCAAGCCGGCCGACGCCGTAGCGGCGCGCCACCGGGACGTCGAGCTCTTCGCACAGTGCGAGCCACACGTCACGCGGCGGCACGCCGGCCGAGATCGCCTCCGCAGCGGTCCGGCCACCGACCTGCGAGAGCACGAGATCGGTCAGGATCGCGGTCGACCGGCCGCCGAACTCGTCCTCGACCGCACGGTTGAACTCGCTTCGGCGCACGGTGCTCCCGGGAACGACTCGATCGGATGCGCTCAGCGCAGCGACAGCTCGGCGTCGACCGACGCGACCAGGTCGTCGGGCACGACGTCGGGGAAGGTCTGCAGTCCCTCGAGCACCGAGATGCGATCGCCCACCTCGCGCATGATGGTCGAGATGGGGACGTCGAGTGCTTCGGCGACCGATGCGAGGATCTCGCTCGACGCCTCCTTCTGACCGCGCTCGACCTCACTCAGGTAACCGAGCGCGACACTGGCGCGGCTCGCCACCTGCCGGAGGGTGCGACCCTTCTGCTGGCGGAAATCACGAAGCACTTCGCCGATCTCTTGACGAACCAGGATCATGGCGGGCCCCCTCCTCACTTCAGATTCCGCGTGTCCGGGTGGACAACAGTACATCACCGGTTGATGCCAATCTAACCCCGTGCGCTGAGCAATGGGTGGGAATCACCGAATGTAACCGAGACGAAACACCGTCTGTTCCCGAGGTCCGTCATCCGATTCCCAGGGCGTCCGCGCACAGCCGAAGGGCGGCCAGGACGGTCGCCTCCCGGATTTCGCGGCGCGTGCCCGTCAGCGCCAGGTGCCGGATGACGACGCGATCCGGAGTCGCGACGGCGACGTACACGGTCCCGACGGGTCGTCCGTCCTGCGGGTCGGGCCCGGCGACGCCGGTCGTCGCGATCGCGACATCGACCTCGAGCATCCGACGGGCACCGTGGGCCATCTGCCGCGCGACCTCCTCGTCGACCGCGCCCACGCGGGCCAGCAGGTCGCGGTCGACTCCGAGCGTCGTCGCCTTCACCTCGGTGGCGTACGCGGCGACCCCGCCCCGCACGCTCGCCGACGCCCCCGGCACATCGACCAGGGCGGCCACGACGAGCCCGGCCGTGAGCGACTCCGCAGTGCCGACCGTCCACCCGCGACGCGCGAGCCCTGCCAGCACCTCCTCGGCTTCCGGCAAGGGCGACGACGGATGCCTCTCCCCAGCCACGCCGGTCATCTCGGGGCGCGCCGCGCGCGTGCTGCCCGCGCCTCGCTGACGACGTAGTCGATTCCGCTCGCGATCGTGAGCACGACCGCGATCGCCATCGCGACGCCGTTCACCCACCAGATCCACTCGCCGACGAGGGTCCACAGCGGCAGCAGCGCGAGCGAGAGCGCGACCGCCTGCGCGACGGTCTTGAGCTTTCCCATCCACGCCGCCGCCAGCACGTGGTCGCTGACCACGGCGAACCTGTAGACGGTGATGCCGATCTCGCGCACGAGGACCACGATCGTGATCCACCACGGCAGCTCGCCGAGGATCGACAGCCCGACGAACGCGAAGCCCGTCAGAACCTTGTCGGCGACGGGATCGAGCAGCTTGCCGAGATCCGTGACGATCTCGTGCCGGCGGGCGAGGTAGCCGTCGAGGCCGTCCGTCGCGATCGCCACGATGAACAGCGCCGCGGCCCACCATCGCAGCGCCCCGTCCGTCCCGCCGTCGGCGAGGAGCATCCAGAGGAACACCGGAGCGCACAGGATGCGCACGATCGTGATCGCATTGGGCAGCTGCCGCGGGATCGCCATGCTTCGAGCCTATCGGCCGGCCCCGGCGCGCGACGGATCAGTCGCGGCCGGTGAGCCCCCACGCGTCCTCGGAGCCCTCGTCGCCGTCGACCACCGGATAGCCGTCGAACTGCGACGCGACGGCATCCGTCCCGTACGGATCGGGCGCGGCCGCCGCGGGCGCCGCGTCGGGCACGTCGTCGCCGCGCAGCCGGGCCAGCACGCCAGGGAGCTGCTCCACCGTGACGAGCACGTCGCGGGCCTTCGATCCCTCGGAGGGGCCGACGATCTCGCGCGACTCCAGCAGGTCCATGAGGCGTCCGGCCTTCGCGAAGCCCACGCGGAGCTTGCGCTGCAGCATCGAGGTCGAGCCGAACTGCGTCGAGACGACCAGCTCCGCCGCGGCGAGCAGCAGCTCGAGGTCGTCGCCGATGTCGGCGTCGATCTCCTTCTTCTCCGCCACTGCGGCGACGTCGTTGCGGTACTCGGGGCGCGCCTGCGCCGTGACGTGCTTGACGACGGTCTCGATCTCCTGCTCGCTCACCCAGGCGCCCTGGACGCGCAGCGCCTTCGACGCCCCCATGGGGAGGAACAGACCGTCGCCCTGCCCGATGAGGCGGTCGGCGCCGGGCTGGTCGAGGATGACGCGGGAGTCGGTCACGCTCGTCACCGCGAACGCCAGGCGAGACGGCACGTTGGCCTTGATCAGGCCGGTGACCACGTCGACCGACGGACGCTGAGTCGCGAGGACGAGATGGATGCCGCTGGCCCGGGCGAGCTGCGTGATGCGCACGATCGAGTCCTCGACGTCGCGAGGCGCCACCATCATGAGGTCGGCGAGCTCGTCGACGACCACGAGCAGGTACGGGTACGGCTTGAGCACTCGCTCGCTCCCCGGAGGCAGCGTGATCTCGCCGGCGACGACGGCCTTGTTGAAGTCGTCGATGTGACGGAAGCCGAACGACGCGAGGTCGTCGTACCGCATGTCCATCTCCTTCACGACCCACTGCAGCGCCTCGGCGGCCTTCTTGGGGTTCGTGATGATGGGCGTGATGAGGTGCGGGACGCCCGCGTACGACGTGAGCTCGACGCGCTTCGGATCGATCAGCACCATGCGCACGTCGGCGGGCTTCGCGCGCATGAGGAGGCTCGTGATCATCGAGTTCACGAAGCTCGACTTGCCCGAGCCGGTGGAGCCCGCGACCAGGAGGTGCGGCATCTTCGCGAGGTTCGCGACGACGTACCCACCGCCGACGTCCTTGCCGACGCCGATCGTCATGGGGTGCGTCTGGTTCGTCGCGGCCGCTGAGCGCAGCACGTCGCCGAGGGTCACGATCTCGCGGTCGGCGTTGGGGATCTCGACGCCGATCGCGCTCTTGCCCGGGATGGGCGCCAGGATGCGCACCTCGTTGGAGGCCACCGCATAGGCGATGTTGTTGGTCAGCGCCGTGATGCGCTCGACCTTGACGCCCGGACCGAGCGCGATCTCGTACTGGGTGACGGTCGGACCGCGCGAGAATCCGGTGACACGCGCGTCGACCGAGAACTGCTCGAGCACGCTCGTGATCGCGCGCACCGTGTCGTCGTTGGCCTGGGAGCGCGCGACATGCGGCGTGCCAGCCGCGAGCGCGTGGACCGACGGCAGCCGGTACGGGGCCGACGAGTCGGCGGACGTCGTCGAGCCGATGCCGTCGAGACCCGGCAGCACGCCGTCGTCCTCGACCGGGCCGGTGTCGGAGTCGCCGCGCAGCGACGTGCGCGACGGCGCCGCCGCCCTGGCGGCGGACAGCAAGGCCGGGTCGATGACCTCGGTCAGCGCGTCGGTCGCGACCACGGGCGCCGGGGGCGGCGGCACGGGCGGCGCGATCGCCTGCTCGAAGCCGCCGTTCACCGGTCCCGGCGGAAGCAGCTCGGTGAGATCCTGCGAGCCGATCCCGCCCTCGGGGTCCTTCTCGCGACCGGTCTTGTTGCGGCGCCACCACGGCAGCGACGGGTCTGCGTCGTCGTCCGCGGCGGGTGCGGCATCCGTCGTCGTCTTCTCCTCGGCGGGCTCGGCGCCGAACATCCACGCGTACAGCTCGCCGAGGCGCCTGCCGATGCGGTTGGGAGGCGTCTTGGTGAGGATCAGGATGCCGAGCACCGCCAGCAGCGACAGCGCGATGTACGCGCCCACGTCGGTGAGCACGAGGGAGAGCGGCTCGCCCAGCATCCAGCCGAACAGGCCACCGGCCTCGCTCAGCGCGGGAAGGCCCTCGCTCGGCTGCGGGCGCCCGCCGGCGACGTGGCAGAACCCGGCGATCGTCAGGATGATCACGGCGAAGCCTATGCCGACGCGTCCGTTGTCGTGCACGGACGACGGATGACGGAACATCCACCCGGCGAGCAGGAGAAGCAGCACGGGCAGGACGAACGCCTCGCGCCCGAGCAGTCCGCCGACCGAGTAGGCGCTGATGGTCGCTGCGACGTCGCTGCCGATGAAGAACCACTCGTTGACGGCGCCGGCGATCGCCAGCAGCACGAGCAGGAACGGGAAGCCGTCGCGACGCTGGTCCTTCTCGAGGGTCTCGGGCCCGAACGCCCGGAAGAGTCCGCCCGTCGCGTGAGCGAGGCCCAGCCACGCGCGCACGACGACGGGGGGCTTGTCGGGTTCGTTCACGTACTTCTTGGGCGCCGGGGCGGGCTTGCGGGCGCGGGACGACGAGGCCCCGGCCGCGCCCGCGCCGGACGCGCGCGAGGACGCGCTCGATCCCTTGGTCGGGCTGGTGCTCCTGGGCATTACTCCAAGGTACGGCGGTCGCGCGACTTTTCGGGGCAAGCACGCCGGGATGCGTCAGCGGAGGCGCTTGACCATCGTGTCGCGGCCGATTCCGCCTCGCACGACTGCGAAGCCCTCGCTGCGGTAGAGGCCTGTCGCGAAGTTGTCGCGCTCGACGCTCAGGCTGATCCGTGCGAAGCCCTGGGCTCCGGCGTGCTCGCACAGCCGCTGCAGCAGCGCCCTGCCGACGCCGTGGGCCCGCCAGATCGGCCGCACGCCGATGATGAGCTCGGGCACGCCGGTGCCGACGTACCCGAACCCCGGGTCGCTGCGGGGCAGCAGCCGGTACCACGCCGCCCCGACCGGCTCGCCGCTGACGTCCTGCGCGACGAACCCCGCGTCACCCGGCCGCATCCAGCCGGCGAGGTAGCGGCTGTGCTCCGACCCCGTGATGATCTCGTGCCGCGGCCGCGCGCCGCCGCGACGCCAGTTCGCCGCCTCGACGACCATGTCGCCGAGGAAGGCGCCGTCGGCCTGCGCGGCGGGGCGGAGGCGGAAGGCGGGCGGCATGCATGGAGTCTACGAGCGCGGTATTACGCCGCGATGACGAGAACCATCACGCCTCGATGACGAGAACCATCACGCCTCGATGACGAGCGGCACGATCATGGGCCGGCGGCGCAGCGACTGGTTCACCCAGCGCCCGATCGTGCGGCGCACGATCTGCGACAGCGCGTGCGGGTCTCGGACGCCGGACTTCGCGGCCTCGGCGAGCGCGGCGGCGATCTTCGGCTTGACATCCTCAAACACGGCTGCGTCCTCGGCGAAGCCCCTGGCATGGATCTCGGGCCCCGAGATGACCTTGCCGGTGGAGGCGTCGACCACGACGATCACCGAGATGAACCCCTCTTCGCCGAGGATCCGGCGGTCCTTGAGGTCGGCGTCGGTGATCTCGCCTACCGTCGACCCGTCGACGTAGACGAAACCGAGGTCGAGCTGGCCGACGGCCTTCGCCTCGCCGTCGCGCAGGTCGATGACGGTCCCGTTCTCGGCGAGGAGCGTGCGCTCCGCCGGGATGCCGGTGTCCTGCGCGAGCCGCGCGTTCGCCATGAGGTGCCGGTACTCGCCGTGCACGGGCAGCACGTTCTTCGGCTTCAGGATGTTGTAGCAGTACAGCAGCTCGCCCGCGGCGGCGTGGCCCGACACGTGGACCTTCGCGTTGCCCTTATGGACGACGTTCGCGCCGAGCTTCGTGAGTCCGTCGATGACGCGGTAAACGGCGTTCTCGTTGCCGGGGATGAGGCTCGACGCGAGGATCACGGTATCGCCCGGCCCGGGCTCGATCGCGTGGTCGAGGTTCGCCATGCGGCTGAGCACCGCCATCGGCTCGCCCTGGGATCCGGTCGACATGTAGACGATCCGGTCGTCGGGCAAGTCGCGCGCCTTCTTGTAGTCGATCATCACGTCCTCGGGGACGTGCAGGTAGCCGAGCTCCTCGGCGATCGTCATGTTGCGCACCATGCTGCGGCCGAGGAGCGCGACGCGGCGCCCGTGGGCGGCCGCGGCATCCAGCACCTGCTGCACGCGATGGACGTGGCTGGAGAAGCTCGCGATGATCACGCGGCGCGGCGCGCTTCCGATGACCTGGTCGAGCACCGGCCCGATGGAGCGCTCCAGGGGTGTGAAGCCGGGCACGTCGGCGTTCGTCGAGTCGACCAGGAACAGGTCGACGCCCTCTTCGCCGAGCCGCGCGAACGCACGGAGGTCGGTGAGGCGGCCGTCGAGCGGCAGCTGGTCCATCTTGAAGTCGCCCGTCGCGAGCACGAGGCCCGCCGGGGTGCGCACGGCCACCGCGAGCGCGTCGGGAATGGAGTGGTTGACGGCGATGAACTCGAGCTCGAAGGGGCCGAGGTTCTCACGCTGGCCCTCCGTCACCGTGAGGCTGTAGGGCTTGATGCGATGCTCCTTGAGCTTCGCCTCGGTGAGGGCGAGAGTCAGCCCCGACCCGATGATCGGTATGTCTGCCTTGAGCTTCAGCAGGTACGGCACCGCCCCGATGTGGTCCTCATGGCCGTGCGTGAGCACAACGCCGACGATGTCGTCGAGGCGGCCCTTGATCGGCTCGAAGTCGGGCAGGATCAGGTCGACGCCCGGCTGGTGCTCCTCGGGGAACAGCACGCCGCAGTCGACGACCAGCAGCTTCCCGCCGTACTCGAACACGGTCATGTTGCGGCCGACCTCGCCGAGGCCGCCGAGCGGGACGATCCGCAGGGTTCCGGCCTCGAGCTCGGGCGGGTCGAACGGTGTGGTGGGGATGCTCATCGCGTGGTACCCGAGACCTTCGGCAGTGCTCCGCCGGCAGCGGCGTTGCGATCGGGACGGAAGTTGGAGAAGTCGGCGCCGGGCACGTCCTTGACGAGGGCGAGCTCGTCCTCGATCTTGGCGGCCTCCCACTCCTCGGGTCCGACCAGCGGCAGGCGCACCCGCGGGCTGCCGATGCGACCGAGGCCGTGGAGGATGTACTTGGCCGAGACCGTGCCGGGGACGTGGGTCATGACGGCGCGCACCAGTGGTTCGAGCTGCATGTGCGCGGCCGTCGCGGCCTTGAGGTCGCCGCGGTTGACCGCGTCGACGATCACGCGGTAGGGCTGCGCCGCGACGTTGGCGGTGACGCCGATGAGGCCCGTCGCACCGATCGAGAGGTGCGGCAGGACGTTGGCGTCGTCGCCCGAGAAGTACATGAGGTCGGTCTGGTTGAGCACGCGGCTCACCTCGCTGAAGTCGCCCTTGGCGTCCTTGATCGCGAGGATGTTCGGGTGCTTGGCGAGCCGGAGGATCGTCTCGTACCGGATCGGCACGCCCGTGCGCCCCGGGATGTCGTACAGGATCACGGGGAGGTCGGTCGCGTCGGCCACGAGCCGGAAGTGCGTGAGGATGCCGGCCTGCGTCGGCTTGTTGTAGTACGGCGTGACGATCATGATGCCGTCGGCGCCGGCCTTCTCGCTGGCCTTGTAGAGCTCGATGGCGTGCGCGGTCTCGTTCGAGCCGCCGCCGGTGATGATCTTCGCGCGGCCCGCGGCGACGTCCTTGCCGACCTCGACGAGGCGGATCTTCTCGGCGTCGGTGAGGGTGGAGGTCTCTCCCGTGGTGCCGGTGACCACGATTCCGTCGGAACCTGCCGTGATGACGTCGTCGATGTGCTTCTCGACGGCGGGCCAGTCGACCTCGCCGTCGGCCGTCATCGGAGTGACGAGCGCGACGAGCACCTGTCCGAATGGATTGCCCGTATGCGTCATGAGTTCAGGTTATCGGTCTCAGCGCCCCCGCTCACCGACGCGGGCGGCGACGGCGGGCGGCGCGAGGCGCGCGAGCGCCGCCAACGCCTTGTAGCGCAGCGACGGCACCGACACCGCGCTTCCCCGGGCGGCGTCACGCAGCGACTGGGCGACGACGTCCCGCGCATCCAGCCACAGCACGCCGGGAATCCCCTCCTCGCCGGGCGGCAGGCCCATGCGCTCGTGGAAGTTGGTGTGGGTGTAGCCGGGGCACACCGCCGTGACCGTCACGCCGAGCGGGCGGTAGCGGAGGTTCGCCCAGCGGCTGAAGCTGATGAGCCACCCCTTGCACGCGCCGTAGGTCGAGCGCGGGATGTAGGCGGCGATCGACGCGACGTTGACGATGCGCCCGTGCCCGCGCGCGAGCATCGCGCCGAGCGCCGCGTGCGCGAGGCGCATCGGCACCTCGACGTGGAGGCGCAGATGCCGCACCTCGTCGTCGATGTCGTTGCGCTCGAACGCCAGCGGCAGCCCGAAGCCGGCGTTGTTGACGAGCACCTCGACCGGGCGCTCGTCGTGGGCGACGCGCCTCTCGACCTCGGCGCGCTCGTCCGCGTCGAGCAGGTCGGCGGCGAGCACCTCGACCTCGACGCCGTGCGTGCTCCGCAGCTCGGAGGCGAGCTCCTCGAGTGCGTCGCGGTCGCGCGCCACGAGCACCAGGTCCGCGCCCTTGGCGGCGAGCTGCCGTGCATACTCCGCTCCGAGTCCCGAGCTGGCCCCGGTGATCAACGCCGTCGTCATGCGGGTCAGCCTATGTCGCGCGCTCCAGCACGAGGAAGCGATACCGGATGCCGGTGCGCGAGGTGTGCCAGCCGTCCGGTGGGTCGACGCTCATCGTGCGCCAGTCGCTGCGGTCCGGTGCGCGGGTGTCGCCGTCGACGTCGACGTCGAGCTCGGTCACATCCAGCCGGTCGGCCAGGGCGATCGCCTCGCGGTACAGCTGTCCGCCGCCGATGACCCAGACCCGCTCGGGGTCGGTCTCCCCCGCCGCGGCCAGTGCGGCCTCGAGGGATGCCGCGCGCTCGGCTCCGGCATCCGCCCAATCGTCCTGCCGCGTCACCACGATGTTGCGGCGGCCCGGCAGCGGACGGAACCGCTCGGGGAACGACTCCCATGTGCGCCGGCCCATGACGACCGGCGCGCCGAGGGTCGCGCTCTTGAAGTGCGCGAGATCCTCGGGCACGTGCCACGGCATGCCGCCCCGCGCGCCGATGACGCCGCCCCGGGCCTCGGCCCAGATGAGGCCGACCGGAGCGGTCACACGGCCACCGCGCCACGGATGGCGGGGTGATGCCGGTAGTCCTCGAGCACGAAGTCCTCGAACGTGTAGTCGAAGATCGACGCGGGCGTGCGCGCCAGGCGCAGCGTCGGATACGGGTAGGGGTCGCGCGTCAGCTGCTCGCGCACCTGCTCGAGATGGTTGTCGTAGATGTGGCAGTCGCCGCCGGTCCACACGAAGTCCCCCGGCTCTAGACCGGCCTGCTGCGCGACCATCAGGGTCAGCAGGGCGTACGAGGCGATGTTGAACGGCACGCCGAGGAAGAGATCGGCGCTGCGCTGGTACAGCTGGCACGACAGCCGTCCGTCGGCCACGTAGAACTGGAACAGCGCGTGGCACGGCGCCAGCGCCATGTCGGGGATGTCGGCAGGATTCCATGCCGACACGACCAGGCGCCGCGAGTCGGGATTCGCACGGATCTGGTCGAGCACCAGCTGGATCTGGTCGATGTTCTCGCCCGACGGCGTCGGCCACGAGCGCCACTGCACGCCGTAGACCGGGCCCAGCTCGCCCTCGGCATCCGCCCACTCGTCCCAGATGGTGACGCCGTTCTCCTGCAGCCACCGCACGTTCGACTCGCCGCGCAGGAACCACAGCAGCTCGTAGGCGATCGAGGTGAAGTGCACGCGCTTGGTCGTGATGAGCGGGAAGCCCTGCGACAGATCGAAGCGGATCTGACGCCCGAAGACGCTCGTCGTGCCGGTGCCCGTGCGGTCGTCCTTGTGGGTGCCGTGCTCCAGCACATCGCGCAGCAGATCTTCGTACGGGGTCGGGATCGGCGTCGTCACGGCTGCCACGATACCGGCGCCGCACGACACCGGGGCGTGTTACGCCGGGAGCGTCACAATCCGGGATGCGGCCACCGTCCAGGTGAAAAGGGTTAGCCTGATCTGCTGTGACCCTCGTCGGCGCTCTGATCGCCCTCGCCGCACTCCTCGCGGCGACGGTGGCGTTCGGGGTCTTCCTCACCTGGCGGCAGTCACGACCCCAGCGCCACGTCGAGCACGAGGTGGTCGAACCGCACCGGCTGGGAGCCGACGGGCTCGGCGAGCTCGCGACGCTGCTGCAGTTCAGCACCGAGCTCTGCGCGCGCTGCCCGAGCGTGCATCGCACGCTGTCGGCGATCGCCGACAGCCACGAGGGCGTGCGCCACCTCGACATCGACCTGACGCACCGGCCCGACATCGCCAAGCACTTCCACGTGCTGCAGACCCCCACGACTCTCGTCCTCGACCGCCACGGCGTGGTGCAGACCCGCTTCGGCGGCGCCCCCAGCCGCGACGTGCTCGAGCTCGAGCTGAACCGGCTGATCGCGGAGGGCGCGAATGCGTGACACGGCGGTCCCCACGCCCCCTCCAGACGCCGCTGGCGCGTCGCCCAGAGCCTCTGGGCGCGTGGGCCCAGCCTCGGCCCGCCGCGGCGTGGATCCTCGCGGACTCCGCTTCGCGGCGGGGATCACGTCGGTGCTGCTGCTCGTCGTGGTGTTCCTGGGGTTGACGGGACTCTCCACGGCGCAGCTCGGCGCCGTGCCGTTCGGATGGTTCGGTGGGGTGGACTTCGCCTTCGTCTCGGGGCAGACGCCGTGGCTCATCACCTTCGCCACTCCGCTCCAGCGGATCCTCGACCCCGCGTTCCTGCTCCTGCTCGTGACCGGTCTGCTGTTCCTCTGGGGCACCGTCTCGCCGCGCACCGCGCCATGGGGCGTGCTGTACCGCGCAGTCGTCGCCCCGCGCCTGGCGCCCCCGGCGGAGCTCGAAGACCCGCGCCCGCCGCGGTTCGCCCAGGGCGTCGGACTGTTCGTCGTCGGCATCGGCCTGCTGCTCGACCTCGCCGGCGTGCCGTGGGCGCTCGTGATCGCCGCGGCCGCGGCATTCATGGCCGCGTTCCTCAACGCCGTCTTCGGCCTGTGCCTCGGCTGCCAGCTGTACCTGCTGCTGCAGCGCATGGGCATCGTCGGGCGTCAGCGGGCGGTCTCGCCTGAGCGCGGCGCGGATGACAGTCAACCCGTCGCGCCACGGCATCCGTCGCGATTAGGCTGACCGCGAGACGCCCCGACCGCGGGCGTTCCCCGAGCGAGGAGGCCCCCATGACCGTCACGAGCGAAGCCACCACCGTCTGGAAGGGCGGCCTGACCGACGGCTCCGGCGAGGTCACGTTCGTCTCGTCCGGCCTGGGCACGTTCGACGTCAACTGGAAGGCGCGCAGCGAGGGCTCGACCACGACCACGACGCCGGAGGAGCTCATCGCCGCAGCCCACGCATCGTGCTTCTGCATGGCGTTCTCGGGCGCGCTGGCGAACAACGGCACTCCCCCGGAGTCGATCGACACGACGGCGTCGGTGACGTTCAAGCCGGGCACCGGCATCACCGGCAGCCATCTCAACGTCAACGCCGTCGTGCCGGGCATCGAGCCCGAGGACTTCGAGCGCATCGCTCAGGAGGCGAAGGCGGGCTGCCCCGTCTCGCAGGCCCTCGCGGGCATCGAGATCACGCTCGAGGCGACGCTTGCCTGAAGCCCCCGCGGCTGAGGACCGGAGTCCGACGCGGCTCCGGAGGGTGGTCGTCGGCGGCGCGTCGGGGCTGATCGGCTCGGCGCTCGTCGAGAGCCTGCGCGCCGACGGCGTCTCGGTCACGAGACTCGTGCGGCGCGCGCCCGAGCGGCCCGACGAAGTCGAGTGGCTCACCACGCCGTCGAGCCTCGACCCGGCGGTCCTCGCGGGCGCCGACGCCGTCGTCGGCCTCAACGGAGCGAGCATCGGGCGTTTCCCCTGGACGCGCGCGTACAAATCCCAGCTCGTGTGGTCGCGCATCACGCCGACGCGCGCACTCGCACGCGCGGCGCGCGAGCTCGGCACGGACGCTCCGCACCTGGTGTCGGCGTCGGCCGTGGGCTACTACGGCACGGCGCCGGGAGTGCAACTCACCGAGCACTCCCCGCGCGGCGAGTCGTTCCTCGCGGACCTGTGCGGCGAGTGGGAGGGCGCCGCACTCGCCGCCGGACCGCACGCGCGGGTCTCGCTGCTGCGCACGGCGCCCGTGGTGCATCCGGACGGGGTGCTGAAGCCGCTCCTGCTGCTCACGCGCCTGGGCGCGGGCGGCCCGATCGGCCGCGGGACGCAGGCGTGGCCGTGGATCTCGCTCGAGGACCAGGTGCGCGCGATCCGCCACGTGATCGAAACGCGCATCGAGGGACCGGTTAATCTGGCGGGGCCCACGCGTGCGACGGCCAACGACCTGGGGTTCGCCGTCGCGGTCCGCATGAACCGGCCCTACCTGGTGCGCGCGCCGGCGTGGGCCATGAAGCTCGTGCTGGGCCGCGACGCGACCCAGGCACTGCTCACGGCCGACATGCACGTCGTGCCCGAGGTGCTGGAGGAGTCGGGTTTCGCGTTCAGACACCGGACCGTCGAAGATGCCGTCGCCGCGGTGGTCCCCGCCGCGAGCTGAGCAGCGCGCTCGCTCACGGGCGTGCGAAAACACCAGTCCGTCAGGCGACACGCCGCGTCGAGGCATCCGTCGCCGGCGTGTCGCCCTCGCCGAGGAGCGTTCTCGCACGTCGACTCGGCGAGGTGAGGACGTGACCGGCTTCAGGCGCGGTCGGCGGATTCCAGCCGGATCGCGGTGCGCACGGCCTCACGGGCGCGGCGCCGATCGCCCGCGGCGTCGTAGGCGAGCCCCAGCCGGTACCACGCACGCCAGTCGTCGGGGTGCGCCTCGACGTCGTCGCGATACCGCGGGAACACGGCATCGCCGTCCTCGCGCACGACACGTCCGCTGGGGCGCACCGTGACCTCATCCTGCGGGAGACCGCCTTCGCGCTCGAGCCGCCTGCCGAGCTGTTGCGCACGGGCGCCGAAGTGGAGCTCGCGGCCGAGCCCCCACGCCGCCAGCAGCGGCAGCACGACGAGCCCCGCCCCCATCGCCACGCCGATCGGATCGCCGCTGGTCAGCAGGATCCACGCGCGCTGGCCGACGAGCACGATGTACAGCGCCAGCAGCGCCGCCATCACGGCGACGCCGATGCGCGCGTTCATGCCCCGGTGACCCGCGCGACCTGACCGGGAACGCCGTCTTCCGCGACCGGCGCGGCGTCGGCGGTGCGGGCGCGGCGACCCACCCCGATGTCGATGAGGCTGTCGAGGCCGATGACGACTCCCGTCGCGTCGCGTGCCGCGTCGAGGGCGAGACGGATGCCGGGGGCATAGGCCAGCGCCGGCTCGATGGTGTCGTGCACGACGGTGAGCGACTCCCCCGCACCCGAGAGGATCGTCTCCTGCCGCGCGATGACGCCGGGGCGCCGCAGCGAGTGGATCGGGACGCTCGCGACCTGCTGTCCGCGCGCGCGCTGATCGACATGAGGCGACTCGACCGGTCCGACCTCCGTCCGCGCGGCGGCGATCAGCTCCGCGGTGCGCACCGCGGTGCCGCTCGGCGAGTCGATCTTCGTCTCGCGGTGGGCCTCGACGATCTCGATCGACGGGAAGTACGGCGCCGCTGCGGCGGCGAGGGCCGATCCGAGCACGGATCCGAGCGAGAAGTTCGGGATGAACACCGCGCCCGTACCTGCGGCGTCGACGAGCGGGCGGATGAGGGCGACGCGTTCGGCCGACCATCCGGACGTTCCCACCAGCACGTTGATGCCGCGCTCGATCGCGGCGCGCACGATGTCGATGGAGACAGCGGGCGTCGAGGCGTCGACCACGAGGTCGGCACCATCGAGCTCGGCGAGCTCGGAGCGTGAGGACAGCACAGCGGCCACCTCGTATCCGGGCTCGGCCTCGACCACGTCGCGGATGATCCCGCCGAGTTTGCCGGTGCCGCCCACGATGGCCACGCGCGTCGTCATGGCCTCCATCCTAGGCGCGCGTCCGGATCCACCCGGCCCGCGGGACTCGTACGCTGGACGGGTGGTGACCCTCCGTCCGTCCGCCGTCGACGCCCCCGACGCGCACGAGCTCCTCGCCGAGTACTTCCAAGCCCGCACCGACGGCTTCGCCGCCCTCGACGTCGCGTATCGCACGACGTTCCCCGATCCGGCGGCGTTCGTTCCTCCCGCCGGCGTCTTCGTCGTGCTGGACGACGACGAGGGCACGCCGGTCGGCTGCGCCGGCATCCGTCTCATCGCAGACGGCCCCCACGGCACCCGCTACGAGGTGAAGCACCTGTACCTGCGACCCGCGACGCGCGGGCGCGGATGGGGACGCCTGTTGATGGACGAGCTGGAGACTCGTGCGCGTGCGTTCGGCGCGCGAGAACTGGTGCTCGACACGCACCACTCGCTCGAGGCGGCGGCGGCTCTCTATGCGCGCACCGGGTTCGTGCCGGTCGAGCCGTACAACGACAACCCGAACGCCACGCGCTGGTTCGGCAAAGTGCTCTGAGCCGCCGGGGGCCTGCGACCGTCAGGCGGAGCGGAGCGCCGTCACCGGCTCGATGCGTGCGGCGCGTCGGGCGGGGATGCCGCCCGCCACGAGCCCGACGACGGCGCCGAGGACCGCACCGCCGACCGCCACCAACGGGTCGACGATCGGTGTCCATCCCTGCAGCAGTGAGACCCCGACCACGGCCATCACGCCGAGCGACGCGCCGATGAGCCCGCCGAGCAGGCCGATCACGATCGACTCGACCACGAACTGCGCGGCGATCTGTCGTCCGGTCGCGCCGAGCGCTCGTCGCAGGCCGATCTCGGGCGTGCGCTCCATCACCGTCAGCATCGTCACGTTCGCGATCCCGAGGCCGCCGGCGAGGAGGACGATGGCGCCGAGGATCAGGAAGACGACGTTGACATCCGCCTGGACGCTGCTGCTGAGGTCCGAGCGGCCCGCCGGCGCCGACACGTCGAACGAGTCGGGCGCGTCGGGCGCGAGGGCGATCGCCGCCTGTTCGGCCACCTGCGGGCCCGCTCCCGGGGCGATCCGGATCACGAGCTCGTCTGCGCCCGCGAGCGCCGCGTCGGCTCGCGCGGCAGAGATCGGCACCACGACGGCGTCGAGGAGGTCGGCGCGGCGCTCGGGCTCGTCGAAGATTCCGATGACGGCATACGCCAGTCCCGCCACGAAGATCGAAGGCTGGCTGTCGACCCGGTTCACGCCGAGCCGCTCAGCGGCCCGGGCACCGAGCACCGCCACGCGATCACCGCGCCGGTCGTGGCCGACGTCGAACATGCGGCCGGTGACCACGCGGGCATCGGTCACCGCCAGCACGTCCGCGGTCGCGCCGACCAGCGGCGGCGAGGCCACCGCCGGGGCCGACGGATCGTTCACCGGCACGGCCGTGATCGTCTCCTCGCCGAGGTCGGCCTCGCCGATGAGCGCGGCGGCCTCCACGCCGACGAGCCGCGACACGCGATCGGCGGCATCCCACGGCAGTGTCGACGTGGCGACCTCCGACCCCGACGCGGTGCGCGCCGACGCCGGCTCGACCACGACCTGCGTCGCGGCGACCGCATCGAACTGACGTGCGATCTGCCCGGCCGCGGTCTGCGCGAAGCCGAGCGTCGCGACCAGGGCGCCGATCCCGAGGATCGTGCCGGCCACGGTCATAGCGAGTCGCGCCGGCCTGGTGCCGATGTCGGCCGTCGCCTCGACGAGAAGGTCGCCGAACGTGTACCGGTCGGCGCGAGCGACCTTCGGCACGAGCGGGGTCGCCTCCTCCGCCGCGGAGGCCGCCCTCGTGGTGCCTGCTTCGTCGACGACCGCGCTGCTCATGCGACCTCCTGCAGCCGGCCGTCCGCGATGCGGATCCGCCGGCCGGCGCGTGCGGCGACCGTGGGGTCGTGTGTGATGACGACGAGAGTCAGTCCCTCGGCGTTGAGCTCGTCGAACAGGTCGAGCACGCCCCCGGTGGTGTTCGCATCGAGGTTGCCGGTCGGCTCGTCGGCGAGCACGAGACTCGGACGACTCACGACCGCGCGCGCGACGGCGACGCGCTGACGCTCGCCCCCCGAGAGGGTGCCGGGCAGGAAGCCGACACGGTGCCGCAGCCCGACGCGATCGAGCACCTCCCGCGCCCGGACCTCCCGCTCGGGCCGGGGAACCCCGCTGTAGAGCATCGGCATGAGGACGTTGTCGAGCACCGTGCGCCGCGCCATGAGGTGGAAGGACTGGAACACGAAGCCGATGCGGTGGGCCCGCACCGCCGCTCGCTGATCCTCGCTGAGGTCGCCGGTCAGATGCCCTTCGATGCGGTACTCGCCGACGCTCGGGCGATCGAGCAGCCCCAGGATGTTGAGCATCGTGGACTTGCCCGAGCCGCTCGGTCCGACGATCGACACGTACTCCCCCGGGTCGATGCGCAGCGACGCGCCCTTGAGCGCCTGCACCTCGGGCGGACCGGGGAACGAGCGCGTGACGTCGCGCAGCTCGACCAGGGGCGTCGTCATCGCCCCACCACGACGAGGTCGCCCTCCTCGAGCTCGCCCTCCTCGGCGCGCACCTCGACCGAGCCGTCGGCGGCGAGGCCCGTCTCGACCACCACCAGCCGCGTCTCGGCGCGGTCGCCCTCGCGGGGGTCGCCGTCGACGACCTCGACGCGGCTCTCGCCGCCGGGGCCGGCGGTCACCGCGGCGAGCGGCACGTACAGCACGTCACCCGCCGTCGCGCCGACAGGGATCGACACCCGGACGTTGGCACCCTGCAGCTGCATGACCTGTTCGGGTGTCAGCGGGTCGGGCGCGAAGCCGATCGTCCAGCGGTCGTCCGAGCCCTCGCCCGGGACGATCTCGGCGATCACCGCGCGGTGGGCCGCGCCGTCGGGAAGCTCGAACGTGGCTTCGCCGCCGACCTCCAGCAGCTGCGCGTCCGGCTCGGCGGCCGATCCGGTCAGCTCGAGGGTCGCACCCGAGACGGTCATCGCGACCCCCTGCAGCAGCCCGCCGCGCGCGGCGGTCACGGCGTCCACACGCCGCGGCAGCGATCCGAGGTACAGCACCTCGCTCGACGGCAGGTGCGGCAGCGCCTCCTCGCGGGCGCGTGTCACGGCCTCCTGCGCCTGCGCGAGCTGCGTGCGCGCGGCGTCGACGGCGGCGCGCTGCATGCGCGTGTCCGGCGGCGCGGCGACCTCGTCCCTCCGGAGCTTCGCGAGGGCGAGGGCGTCCTCCAGGTCGGCGACGACCAGGGGAAGGACCGGATCTGCGGACTTCGCCGCATCGAGCTCCCGCTGCGCGCTCGCGACCTGGTTGTCGGCCTCGCGCAGCGCGACCGCCGAAGCGCCGGACCGGGCGCTCGCCAGCTCCTCCTCGGCCGCCGTCAGCGACTGCTGGGCCGCGGTCACCCCTTCGGCCGCTGCCTGAGCCGCCTCGTCGGCGCCCTCCGGGGCGGGCGGCGGCAGATAGCCGGCCCTCTCGTAGAGCGCGACGACGGCCTGCGCGGCAGCCGCGTCGAATACGTCGGATGCCGGATCCCCCGCGTCGATGCCCACCGCGGCCATCGCCTGCTTGAACTGCGTGACGTCAGGTCCCGACATCCCGAACCGCAGCGATCGGTACGCAGGGAGGTCGCCCGGGAGGACGATGACCGGGCGGCCGGCGATCTCGAGCGCGATCGAGAGCGGGCCGAACTCCGCGCCGGCCTCCGGGACGCGGCCGGTGACGATGGCCGGTCCCGACAGCGACGACGTGTCGAGGGTGACCTCGACCGCGTCGGCGTAGCCGACCTCGCCGCGGATCGTGACGTCGTTGCTGAGCGGGCCGTATTCCACGGGCACGGTGATGAGACCGGGCTCCGGCGGGTCGGCGCGCGCGGCCGCCTCGGCCGGTGAGATGACGAAGCGGCCGACCAGGAGGCCGGCGGCCAGACTGGCCACGGCGATCACCGCGACGATCCACAGCGCGCGGTTGCCGTCGAACACGCGCCGCCAGCGCGTCGCCCATCCCACGCGCGCGCGCTCGGCCTCGGCCTCGCCGTCCACCGGGCGGTCGACATCGGCGCCGGCATCCGGATCCAGCAGATCGTCGAAGGCGTCAGCCGACGCGGCCGCGCCCTCGCCGGGCTCGGCGCCCGACTCGTCTGCGAGCGGTACGTCGGCCGCCGCCGCCTCGGGAAGGGCGGCGTCTCGAGGTTCCGCCACGTCAGCGACCCTGCTCCGCGGCCGCCTTCAGCGCGTCGAGCTCGGCCTTGTGGTCGGCGATGAACTCCTCCTCCAGTGCGAACTGGATCTCCGCGTGGGCGGCACGGTACCCGGTCTTCTCGCGGCATTCGAGATCGGCCAGCGCGATCTCGATCTCGCGTTCGCCGAGCCTCGCGAGCTCGGGGTCGTCCTCGACCCACTCGGTCTGGTTCTCGTAGTACTCGTTGAGCTCTTCGTTGAACTGCATCTGGGCATCGGCCTGAGCGTCGTAGCCGGAGTGGCCGGCGTCGGCCATGCACGAGCTCCACTCGGCGTTGATCTCGTCGAACGCGTCGGATTCCTGGGTCTCGGTCCAGAACTCCTCGATGTCCTTCATGAGCGGCTCGAACTCATCGGACATCGCCGGGTTCTGCTGCTCCATCTCGTGCTGGGCGTACCCGTGGCAGCCCGCCGTCTCCCAGTTCCACTCGTACGAGCCGTCCTCGTCGAGCTGGTCCTCGGGGACCGGGGGGCCGCTCAAAGTCTCGTAGTACGCCTGCTGCTCCGACTCCGACAGGCTCATGACGTAGTCCTGGTTGGGATCGACCCACTCCTCGTCGGTGGGGGCCGGATCGTCGCGGCCGGGGAAGTTCACCATCCCGTAGCCGTACTGCGCCACCCACTCGCGGTCCTCGGGCTTCCACTCGTCGCCCGAGAACACCATGCCGCCGTTCTGCACGACCGGGATGTACTCGAAACCCTCCTCCGCCATGCATTCCGCGATGAGCTCCTCGCGCTGCTTGTTCTCCTTCTCGAACCGCGCCTGCTGCTCCTTCTCGGACAGATCACCGCCCCACACCGCCGACATGTACTTGTTCAACGGCGAATCCACCGGATCGGGGGCGCCGCCGGAGGCCTGCCCGGAACAGGCGGTGAGAGCGGCCGTCACGACGACGGCGGCGGCGAGGGCGAGCGGGGCGGTTGTGCGCATGGCGACTCCGTTGGGGGATGACCGACGACGAGCACCTCGGTGGGCATCGCGTCGATCGCGCTGACCGCTTCGGCGAACTGGGCGCCTCAGCCGCGCGAGTGTCCGAGCTGCGCTGGATGGGCCCTGTCACAAAGGATGTGTCCGCGGGCGCCGGTTCCCTGACACGCGCCGCTCAAGCGTTGCCGAACCGTTACCCGGCTTCAGACCGGGTAGAGCTCGGGCAGACCAGTGCGCAGCTCGACCGGCAGGTGCGACATGTCGTTGTGCGACAGAAGCGTCCACGGACGCCCCTGCTTCTGCGCGATGACGGTCAGTCCGCAGTGAGCCTGGTTGAGCGTCATCCAGCGCCAGTCCGGCGCCTGCAGCACCTCGCGCACGAACCACGAGATCACGAAGTTGTGGGTGATGAGCAGCTCGTGCACCTCACCCCGCTTGCGTACCAGGAACTCGCTGACCGCGTCCGACATCTGTGCGCGGCCCGCCTCCACCTCCGCCTCGGTCACCGAGCCGAAGAACGGCTCGAACACGGTGGGCGTCTCCTCGGTCATGCCCGTCGGCACGCAGTCGAACAGCAGGGCGGAAGGCTCGGGCGACAGAGAGGGCATCCGCTCGGCGACGGCGCGCGCCGTCTGGCTCGCGCGCTCGAGCGGCGAGTGCCACACCGCGTCGAAGGGCACGCCCGAGAGCCGGTCCGCCAGGAGCGACGCCTGGCGACGGCCGCGCGGAGAGAGCGGTCCGTCGACGAGTCCGTGCTCGGCATCCTGATGCTCGCCATGCCGCACGAGGTAGATGTAGTGCGTCACGCAGCTCACTCCGTCGGGGGTCGCGTGCCCCGATGGGGCACCTCTTCCACCCTACGACACGCGGCGGATGCCGCACCCGGCGCTGTGGACGGTTGCATGGCCGGCCGTGCGTGTGCTACTCGGATGCCCGGGCGATGTCGGCCAGCTGCGCACGGCTGAGGCGCACGCCCACGCCCTGCACGAGCTCTTCGACCTGGCCGGGTGCGTACGCGTTGACGATCGGCGCGGTGACGAGCTTCTGAGCGAGCAGCCAGGCCACCGCCACCGCGGCATCGGGAACGCCCAGCTCCGCACCCACCGCGTCGAGCGCGCGCAGAGTCCGGTTGCCGCGGCGGTTGAGATTCGCCGCGAGCTGGGCGCCGCGCACCGACAGCGACCCGCGCTGCTTGGAGCGCAGACGACCCGCCAGGAACCCGTGCTCGAGCGCGTGCGACGGTGTCACGGCCATCCCCTGGGCGCCCGCGACGAGCCGCAGGTCCGCGTCGAACTCGTGGCGGCGCAAGACGTTGAACGGGACGTCCAGCACCGTGATGCGCGGATACCCCGCCGACGCGAAGATGCGCGCCTCGACGAGCTGAGCCGCGGTGTAGCCCATCGCTCCGATCGTGCGGGCCTTGCCCGTCTCCACGAGCCACTCCGCGGTGGCGAGGGTGTCTTCGAGCGCGGTGCTGCGATCGCCCGTCGCGTCGAGGTAGAGCACGTCGATGCGATCGGTGCGCAGCCGCGTCAGCGACGCCTCGACGGCCCGCACCAGGTTCACCGGACCGAGTCCGGGGTTGTCGGCGTGGCCGCCGACCCGCACCGCGAGCACGACGTCGTCGCGCAGACCCCGCGAATGCAGCCACTGCCCGACGATGTGCTCGCTGCGGCCGCTCGAGAAGCTGTCGGACGTGTGCACGGCGTTGCCGCCGAGCTCGGCGTACGCGTCGAGGATGGCGTGGCTCGACTCGAGGTCGACGTTCCAGCCGAACTCGGCCGCACCGAGGATGAGGGGGAACACCGACAGGCCGCTCTCGTCGAGCGCGACGCGCACGTTGCTGCCCACACCCGGACCTTGCACGGGGATGGGCGCCGACGGGTGCACTCCGTCCGGGGCGGCCCCCTGCGCGGCACCGGTGGCTGCCGCGTCCGGGCTCGTCGACGGGAGCGTCGAGTCAACGCCGAAATAAGCCATGTGCCACCCCCTCACGCGACCCGAAGAGCCTCGTGATCACTGCCGCGCCCCCCCGGCGCGTACTTAGAGGGTAGGGCAGAGCGGCCCGGACTCAGCCCGCCGCGGCGAACTGCCGATAAACATTGCATAACGCTTTGATCACGACGGATGCCCGCCCCCTCCCCTCCGGGAGCGGACGGGCATCCGCGAATCGCCGCGCTCAGCCTTCGGCGGGAGCCTCCGGACCCGGGTTGGCCGCCGCGCGGCCTTCCTGGTCGGCGGCCTCTTCGAGCACCGGCTCGAGCGAGAGCTTGCCGCGGTCGTCGATCTTGGTGATGCGCACCAGGAGCTTCTGACCGACGCCCAGCACGTCCTCCACGTTCTCGACGCGCTTGCCGCCGGCGAGCTTGCGGACCTCGCTGACGTGCAGCAGGCCGTCCTTGCCGGGCAGGAGCGAGATGAACGCGCCGAACGTCGCGATCTTCACCACGGTGCCGAGGAACTGCTCGCCGACCTCCGGGTTGGTGGGGTTGGCGATCGCGTTGACCTGGGCGCGGGCGGCCTCGGCCGACGGGCCGTCGACGGCGCCGATGTAGACGGTGCCGTCCTCCTCGATGGAGATGTCGGCACCGGTCTCGTCCTGGATCGCGTTGATCGTCTTGCCCTTGGGACCGATGAGCTCGCCGATCTTGTCGACCGGGATCTGCACGCTGATCACGCGCGGAGCGGTCGGCGCCATCTCGTCCGGGCCGTCGATCGCGGCGTTGAGGACGCCGAGGATCGTGAGGCGCGCCTCCTTGGCCTGCGTCAGAGCGGCCGACAGCACAGACGACGGGATGCCGTCGAGCTTGGTGTCGAGCTGGATCGCGGTGACGAACTCGCTCGTGCCGGCGACCTTGAAGTCCATGTCGCCCAGGGCGTCTTCGGCGCCGAGGATGTCGGTCAGCGCGGCGTAGCGCGTCTGGCCGTCGACCTGGTCCGACACGAGGCCCATCGCGATGCCCGCGACCGGCGCGCGCAGCGGCACACCGGCGTTCAGCAGCGACAGGGTCGAGGCGCACACCGAGCCCATCGACGTCGAGCCGTTCGACCCGAGCGCCTCGGACACCTGGCGGATGGCGTACGGGAACTCCTCGCGGCCGGGCAGCACCGGCACGAGCGCGCGCTCGGCGAGGAAGCCGTGGCCGATCTCGCGGCGCTTGGGGCTTCCGACACGACCCGTCTCACCCGTCGAGTACGGCGGGAAGTTGTAGTGGTGCATGTAGCGCTTGTGCGTGACGGGCGACAGCGAGTCGATCTGCTGCTCCATCTTGAGCATGTTCAGCGTCGTGACACCCAGGATCTGGGTCTCACCGCGCTGGAAGATCGCCGAGCCGTGGACGCGCGGGATGACCTGCACCTCGGCGTCGAGCGGGCGGATGTCCGCGAGGCCGCGACCGTCGATGCGGACGCCCTCGGTGAGGATGCGGCCGCGGACGATCTTCTTGGTGACCGACTTGTACGCAGCCGAGAACTCGATCGTCGCGACGGCGGGAAGCTCGTTCGCCTCCACCGCGGCGAGCAGCTCGCCCTTGACGCGGTCGCGGAGGGCGTCGTCGGCGTTGTTGCGCTCGGTCTTGTCGGCGATCTGGTAGATGCCGACGAGCTCGTCGTATGCGCGGCCGGCGACGAAGTCGTAGACCTCCTGGCTGTACGCAGGGAAGACCGGGTACTCCTGGATCTCCTTCGCCGCGGTGTTCGCCACGACGTTCTGCGCCGCGACGAGCTCCTTGATGAACGGCTTCGAGGCCTCGAGGCCCTGTGCGACGATCTCTTCGCTCGGCTTGGTGGCGCCCGCCTTGATGAGGTTCCAGCTGTGCTCGGTGGCCTCGGCCTCGACCATCATGATCGCGACGTCGCCGTCCTCGAGCACGCGGCCCGCGACGATGAGGTCGAAGACGGCCTCCTCGAGCTGCTTGGTGTTCGGGAACGCGACCCACTGGTCGGCGTGCTCGCCGTGGCCCGGGATGAGCGCGAGGCGGACACCGGCGATCGGGCCCGAGAACGGCAGACCCGAGATCTGGGTCGACAGCGAGGCGGCGTTGATCGCCAGCGCGTCGTAGAACTCGCCGGGTGCGATCGAGAGCACCGTGACGACGATCTGCACCTCGTTGCGGAGGCCGTCGACGAACGACGGGCGCAGCGGACGGTCGATGAGACGGCACACGAGGATCGCCTCGGTCGAGGGACGACCCTCGCGGCGGAAGAACGAGCCGGGGATCTTGCCCGCCGCGTACGAGCGCTCTTCGACGTCGACGGTCAGCGGGAAGAAGTCGAAGCCCTCGCGCGGGTGCTTGCCGGCGCTGGTGGCCGAGAGGAGCATCGTCTCCTCGTCGAGGTACGCGGCGACGGCGCCCTGCGCCTGCTGCGCGAGTCGCCCGGTCTCGAACCGGACGGTGCGGGTGCCGAATCGTCCGTTGTCGAGGACGGCTTCGGCGGCGGTGATTTCTGGACCTTCCAAGAGGTCTCTCCTTCTTTTTTTAGGCTCGCACGCGCGTCTCGCGCACGAGCTTGATGCGAAGGAGCAGGAACAGGCAGATCTCGGCGCGCGGGGGTGCCGCGGGACTCACCAGCGCTGGTCACCAGTAGAAGACCACCCGGCGCGCGTCGACGACGGGGAACCCACCACAGGGGACCAGCTTCCTGCCGGCCTGCTCCACATGCCCGAATGGGCACTGTGCTCATATGGAATTGAGCGGATGCCCGAGGGCAACCCGAGCCAGCCTATCAGCGGGCGCCGGATTCCCGGCATCCCTGGCGGCCGTCGGATGCCGCACCTAGGGTTGGACCATGAGCACCGACGACAAGCCGGCGAGCGCGGCATCCGAAGAGATGAAGCGCAAGTTCAAGGAAGCCCTCGACAAGAAGAACGCGCAGCAGCGCTCCGGAGAGTCCCATCTGGATGGGGATTCGGCGATCCACGGCACGCACGGTGCGGTGACCAAGCGCGAGTTCCGCCGCAAGAGCGGGTAGAGGTCAGCAGGTGTGACATGAGCGATTTCCGCGAGCGCATTCCCGACGACGACCGCGACGTGCCGATCGACGACGACGCGGAGCTCGAACTGCCGCCGCCCACGATCGACCCGCTCGAGGCGATCGAGGAGGACGTGGACGAGCTGGAGGACGAGGAGCGGGAGTCGGCGATCGAAGCCGGCGAGATCGATCCCCGCACGTGAGGTCGACCGGGCGATGCGCCCACGAGTCGAGATCCGCGTCCGCTCGCGCACGCGAACGGACGCGGATCAGAGGGGTCAGCGGCTGAGCAGGACCGCCCGCTCCCGAGCGCGCCGCTCCTTTGCCTCGGCCTCGGCAACCGCGGCCGCCTCCAGGCCCTGTACGCCCACCGCGTCCGGCGCCTGCGACATCCCGTCGTGATCGCCGCCCGAGAGGGTCGTCTCGTCGAAAGGCACGTCTCCGGCGAGCACCCTGCGGGCACGCGCCGCGTCGAACTCCTTGGTCCAGGAGCCGATCAGCACCGTCGCGACGGCGTTGCCCGTGAAGTTGGTGAGCGCGCGGCCCTCCGACATGAATCGGTCGATGCCGACGATGACGCCGACTCCGTTGACCAGGTCGGGACGGTACGCCTGCAGCCCGCCCGCGAGCGTGGCGAGGCCCGCACCGGTGACCCCCGCGGCTCCCTTCGACGCGATGATCATGAACACGAGCAGCCCGATCTGTTCCGAGATCGACATCGGTGCCCCCATGCCGCTCGCGATGAACAGCGATGCCATCGTCAGGTAGATCGCCGTGCCGTCGAGGTTGAAGGAGTACCCGGTGGGGACGGTGATCCCTACGACGGGCTTCGAGACACCGAGGTGCTCCATTTTGGCGATGAGGCGCGGCAGCGCCGATTCCGACGAGGACGTGCCCACGATCAGGAGGTACTCGCGCCCGAGGTACTTCATCAGGCTGAACAGGTTGACCCGGGTGACCGCATAGAGCAGGGTCCCGAGGATCCCGACGATGAACACGAGGCACGTGATGTAGAAAGCGATCATCAGCGTACCCAGGGCCCAGATCGCCGCGACGCCCGTGTTGCCGACGACCGCCGCGATCGCCCCGAACGCTCCGATCGGGGCGAGCCACAGGATCATCCCGAGGATGCGGAACACGAGTGCCTGCAGGTGCTTGACGGCGTTCATGATCGGCTGACCCTTGTCACCCATCTGCTGCAGCGCGAACCCGACCAGCAGGGCGACGAAGAGCACCTGGAGCACGCTCTCGCCCGTGAACGCCGAGAAGAAGGTCGCGGGGATGATCCCCAGGATGAACTCCTGCGTGGTCTGGGCCTCCCCCGTCGCCTCGTACGTCGACGCAGTCATGTTCAGGCCCTCACCGGGATGCAGGAGGTTTCCGACCACGAGGCCGATCGCCAGCGCGAAGGTCGACATCACCATGAAGTACATCAGCGCCAGGCCGCCGATCTTCCCCACGGTGGCGGCCTTCGCGATCGAGCCGACCCCGACGACGATCGTGCAGAAGATGATGGGGGCGATCATCATCTTGATCAATCCGACGAATGCCTCGCCGAGCGGCTTGAGGGCGACGCCGACATCGGGCCACACGAGGCCGACGGCGGCCCCCAGCACGACGGCGGCGATGACTGCGACATACAGCCACGTGTGCTTGTCCCATGCCTGCTTGCCGCGGCGCCAGTTGAAACCGGGAAGGGTGAACGAAGTCGTCCGGGTCGAAAGAGCCATCATCGCCTCCTATAGGAACAGTCGTTGTCCGAGCGCCGGACCCGAGCGGGGTCGTGGCGTGGACCTCACAGTGCAGTCCGTCGCGTCGGGTGGCGAGTTGTGGTCGTATTGGTCGCGCTGACTCCGCAGCCGAGCATCGAGCGCGCGAAGATGGACGCCAGCAGGGCACGAGGAGGTGCGAGTGTCGGAGCGGACTCGCCGTACCAGCGCGGCATCGCTGGTGTTCGTCGCCGTCACCGGCGGGGTGGTGGTGCTCGCCGCGGTGCTCGCCGCGCTCCTCGTCCTGGACGCCCAGCGCTCGGCGCGGGTCGAGGCGGAGGAGGTCACCGGCGCCGTGGCGGCGAGCATCGCGGCGGCGCCCACCGTCGCCGAGACCCTGCAGGGTGAGCGGCCCTCGACGACGCTGCAGCCGTACGCCGAGGCGATCATGGCGAGCGTCGGCGTGGACTTCGTCACGATCATGACGCCCGACGGCATCCGGATGACGCACCGGGACCCTGCCGAGATCGGCCGGCCCTACATCGGCACGATCCCGGCCGCGCCCACCTCGCTCACCGAGGAATTCGCGGGAACCCTGGGCCCGTCGGTGCGCACGATCGTCCCGATCGCACTGGACGCGGAGCTGGTCGGATGGGTATCGGTGGGTCGCACCGTGGGCAGCATCGCCTCGGACCTCACGCCTCGCCTGCCGTCCGTGATCGTCATCGCCCTGGCCGTGCTGGCAGCGGGGCTGGCCGGCGCCCTCGTCGCCCGGCGCACGACTCGACGGGTCGCCGGCGACCTCCCCGCGGGGAGCATCCGCGACGCGGTGGCGTCGTACGAGTCGGTCCGCACTCTGGGCGAGGCGCTGCGCGCACAGACCCATGAGCACGGCAACCGCATGCACACGGCGGTGTCTCTCCTCGAGCTAGGACGCACCCATGAGGCGATCGACATCCTCACCGAGACCTCGCGGCAGAGCCAGGCGCTCGTGGACCAGGTGGCGGCGCGGACGGACGGCGATCCCACCGTCGGGGCCCTTCTCCTCGGCAAGGCGGCGCAGGCGAGGGAACGCGGCGTCGACTGGATCGCCGACATCGACCCGACCGCCCCGGCCAGCGCGCTGTCACCGGTCGATGCGGTCTCGGTCGTGGGAAACCTCATCGACAACGCCCTCGATGCGGCGGCAGCCGGCGACACGCCCCGGTGGGTGCGGGTCGCGTTCGAGCCCGCGCCGGCAGATCGGCTGCGCGTCGTCGTGTCCGACAGCGGGGCGGGCGTGCCGGACGGGCTGCGCGAGCGCATCTTCGAACACGGGTTCTCGACCAAGCCGGCGGACGCCGCCGGAAGAGGCGTCGGGCTCGCGCTGGTCCGCTCGATCGTCGAGGGTACGGGCGGCAGCATTGCGCTGACCTCCTCCCCCACAACCTTCACCGCGACCCTCCCGGCGAGGCGCCGATGATCGGGGTCCTGCTGGTCGACGACGACGCGCTCACGCTCGAGCTTCATCGGACGTACATCGAGCGCATCGACGGATTCCGCGTGGCTGCGGAGTGCACGGGCGCCAGGGCGGCCCTGACCGCGATTCTCGATCGCCGAGCCGGGATCGACCTCGTGCTGCTGGATGTGACGATGCCCGATGGCACCGGGCTCGACGTCCTCCGGCACGCGCGCGCCCGAGGATCCGACATAGACGTGATCGCCATCACCGGCGTGCGCGACGCGGATGTCGTGCGTCAGATGGTCAGCCTCGGAGTCTCGCAATACCTCGTCAAGCCCTTCACGTTCGCAGTCTTCCGCGAGCGTCTGGAGCAGTATCGCGAGTACCGCCATCGGGCCCGTGCGGCGGCGGGCGCGCCGACCCAGTCGGAGATCGACGCGTTGCTGGGCGCGTTCCGTCCCACGATCGCGACCGAGCTGCCGAAGGGCCTCTCGAGCGCCACGCTCGAGCGCGTCACGGCAGAGGTGCGTGAGCATGGGCCGATCTCGGCCGCCGAAGCGGCTGAGCGGCTCGGGATGTCGCGCGTCGCCGCCCGACGATATCTCGAGCATCTCGTCTCGTCGGAACGGGCGACCCGCGCTCCGCGATACGGAAGCCCCGGCCGGCCCGAGTCGGAGTACCGCTGGAGCGGGAGTGATTGATCAGCCGGCCCGCACGTCGCTGCGCACCTGCCCGTCGCCGCCGATGAGCACGTAGTCGGCGTGCTTCGGGTCGAGCCCGTCCCCGGCCGTGCGGCCTCGAAGGCGCCGCCACACCCACGGCAGCGCGTCACGGCGCAGCCAGGTGCCCTGCGCGATGGGATCGTCATCGGCATGAAGGGCGGCGTCCAGCCCGCCGAGCGCCTCCGCATCGGGCACCCCCAGAGCCTCGGCCGCGCGATACGCGAGGAAGCGATGGCCGCGGGAGCGCAGGTGGACCTTGTCGTCCGCCCACAGCTCGAGCTCGCCGATGGCGGGCAGCGCGTCGAGATCGAGCAGGATCGCTCCGGTGTCGGCCGCGATTCTCCGCAGCTCCGAGGCGTACACGGCGAAGCGGCGCGCGAACAGCACGGCGGCCCGCCGGCGCGGCAGGAACGGCGTCACGAGCAGGACGTCGATCCCGGCATCCCGAAGCGTGCGGACCGCACCCGCGAGCACCGCGGCGAGAGCGATGGGATCGACGGCGCGGCCGACGAGGTCGTTGGCGCCGATGAGGATCGACACGAGGTCGGGGCGCAGCGCGAGAGCGCGTGGCACCTGCTCGTCGACGAGGTGCGCGACACGGCGGCTGCGCACGGCGAGGTTCGCGTAGCGGAAGGGCGCCCGATCGGCGCGCGAGTGCGCGAGCAGCTGCGCGAGCCGGTCGGCCCATCCGCGATACTCGCCCGACGGCATGCGGGAGGCATCGCACAGGCCCTCGGTGAGCGAGTCGCCGAGTGCGACGAACCGCGACCAGCCGCGGGACTCGGCGGCGCGAGGCCGGGGCGGGGCGGGACGGATCGCGACGCGCCGCGACTGCGCGTCGTCGATGGGGCGCAGCATCCGTGCCTCCTCGTAGTGCCCGACCAGCCGTTCGCACAGCGCGGCCCACGTGCGCTCCCTTACAGACTCGCGGGCGGCGGCGGCGAAGGCGTGACGCTTGCCGTCGTCGCCGACGAGGTCGGAGACGCGCGCCCGCAGGTCGCCGAGGTCGCCGGGGCGGTAGAGCCAGCCGTCGACGCTGGATCGCACCAGATCGACGGGCCCGCCGACGCCGGTGGCCACGACCGGCACGCCACTGGCGAGCGCCTCCTGGATCGTCTGGCCGAAGGTCTCGCTCTCGCCCGGGTGGACGAAGACGTCGAAGCTCGCGAGCGCCTCGGCGAGCTCGAGGCCGCCGAGCTGTCCCGTGAAGACGGCACCCGGGAGCGCGGCTTCGAGCGCCCCACGCGCGGGACCGTCGCCCACGATCACCAGACGCGTGCCCGAGAGATCGGCGAGCGCGGCGAGGTCCTCCACCTGCTTCTCGGGGGCGAGCCGGCCCACGTAGCCGATGACCGTCTCTCCCGGCGCGATGCGTTGCCGCCACGCCTCGCTCCGGCGCTCCGGCCGGAACCGCTCGGCATCGACACCGCGTCCCCACCGGCGCAGGCGATCGACCCCGAGGCCCTCCAGCTGCCGGAGCGATGCGGTCGACGGCGCCAGCGTGAGCGTGGCCCGGCGGTGGAGTCGCGCGACATGTCGGCCGACGAGGACCGCGGCCTGCGGCATCCCGTACTTCTCCGCGTATGCGACGACATCGGTCTGGTACACCGCGACCGACGGGATGCGGAGCGCATCGGCGACCGCAACGCCCTGCCAGCCCAGCACGAACGGCGAGGCCAGGTGCACGACGTCGGGGTCGAAGTCGCGCAGGATCGCCGCCAATCGCGCCGCGCGGGCGAACACCACGCGCACGTCCGGATACGACGGCAGCGGCACCGAACGCAGCAGCTCGGTGCGCGCGCCGTGCAGGTCGGCGGTGACCTCGCCGGCCCTCGGCGCGATGACGAGCGTCTCATGGCCCTCCGCCTCGAGGTGGCGGAGGACCTGGAGGACCGACCCCGTGACGCCGTTCATGTGGGGCAGGAACGATTCGGCGAGCAGTGCGACTCTCACGAGTCCAGGCTGACGGGGCACGGCGGCGGCGGATGCCGCGAACCGCGTCCGCGCGCAAGTGTTCACCCGATGCTCCGAGGCAGGTCACCGGACGTGCCCCGTTCCGTCGCCGTTCACCCCGGGCGACTACCAAGGAACGCGTGGTCGAGGAGCTGCTGACCGAGGTCGCCCGCAATCCGTGGGCGCTCCTCGTGCTGTTCGCGCTCGTGCTCGGCGACGCGTTCCTCGTCGTGATCCCGGGCGAAGCCGCCGTCACGGCGTTCGGCGCACTGTCGGTCTCAGAGGGCGATCCGCCGCTGGCCGCGATCATCGCCGTCGCGACCGTGGCGGCCGTCACCGGCGACGCGGCGTGCTACCTCGTCGGCCGGACCGTCGGTCTCGAGCGGTGGCGCTGGATGCGCGCGCCCCGCGTGCGGGGTGCCCTGGAGTGGGCGCGGGCACGGTTGGAACGGCGGGCGGCGCTCGTGCTGTTCACCGCCCGGTTCGTGCCGTTCGCCCGCCTCGCGGTCAACCTGACCGCGGGCGCGACGAAGGTCGCGGCGCCCCGCTACCTCGCGATCGCCGGGATCGCCGCGTTCGCGTGGGCCCTGTACCAGGCGCTGATCGGCGCCGTGGTCGCGACCGTCCTCCCGGGCGGACCGGTGGTGGCGGTGGTCGTGTCGGTCGTGCTCGCCGTCGGCCTCGGACTCGGCGTCGACGCGATCCTTGCGCGCCGGCTGCGCAGGACGCGGGCGGACTGATGGGCGCCCGGGACTCCGGCATCCAGCCGGACGCGCGCCGTCCACGCCAGGATGGACCCGTGGCCGACGACACCCGCACCGGATACGACCCCGCGTTCCTCGGAGTCGAGGTCCCGCTCCCGCGACCCCTGGGCGACAGCGAGATCCACGAGCTCCCCTATCCGCACTTCACCGTGCTGCTCGACCCGGCGCGGCGCCTGGCTGCTGCCACGGCGGTGAACATCGACGGCTCGACGCTGCACGACCTCCCGCGCACGGGCGAGTGGCGCCTCGACGCGCGCGTGCCGGTCCGCGACCAGGCGGGTCCCGAGCTGTACGCCTCGAACGACCTCGATCGCGGGCACCTCGTACGCCGCCGCGATCCCGGGTGGGGCGAGACGGCCGAGGCGCGACGCGCGACGGAGGCGACGTTCTTCTACACGAACGCGGCTCCGCAGGCGAGCGGCTTCAACCAGTCGAAGGAGCTGTGGCTCGGGCTCGAGGACCATGTCCTGCAGTACGCCGAATCGACCGATCGGCGCCTCGGCGTCTTCACCGCGCCCGTCCTCGCGGGCGATGATCCCGAGTACCGCGGCGTGCAGATCCCGCGGCGGTTCTTCAAGGTGGCCGCGTGGGCCGCCGAGGACGCGGAGCGCGGGCCGCGGCTCGAGGCATCCGGATTCGTCCTCGACCAGTCTGAGCTGATCGACGTGCGCGCGGGCGCCCTGGCGATCCCGCGGCTGGGCGCGTTCCGCACATTCCAGGTGCCGATCGCCGACATCGAGCACCTCGCAGGGATCGATCTCGGCCCGCTCGTCGAGGCCGATGTGCTGCGGCCCTCCGTCGAGCTCAGGGGCCGGGACGTGCGCGGAGAGGACGCGTGGCGCCCTCTCCGCGCCCTGCCGGACGTGTACCTGGGCTGAGCCGCGGCTACTCCCCCGCGAGCCCGCCCAGCAGGTGCCCGAACGAGCGACCCTCGCCGAGGTAGTTCGCGGGGTCGAACGGATCGGCGTCCTCGACGGGCTGACGTCGTGCGATCGCATCGGCGAGCTCGCGCGCGCCCCGGTCGACGCGCTCGCCGAGCGGCGCGACGTTGTCGGCCGACGCGCCCCAGTCGCTCGACGCGGCGAACACTCCCGTCGACACCGGCTCGGCGTGGAGGTAGGTGAACAGCGGCCGGATCGCGTAGTCGATCGCGAGCGAATGGCGGGCGGTGCCGGCGTTCGCGCCGATCAGCACGGGCTTGCCGGTGAGGGCGTCGGGATCGAGCACGTCGATGAACGACTTGAACAGTCCCGAGTAGCTGGTCGAGAAGATCGGCGTGACCGCGATGATCGCGTCGGCCGAGACCACGGCGTTCACCATCGACTCGAGCGCGGGCGGCGCGAAGCCGGTGAGCAGGTTGTTCGTGATGTCGTGCGCGTAGTCGCGCACCTCGAAGACGTCGACGTCGACCTGGATGCCGCGCTCGGCGAGCTGCGCCGAGGTCGCAGCGGCGAGGCGGTCGGCGAGCATCCGCGTCGACGACGGGTTCGAGAGCCCGGCCGAGAGCACCGCGATGCGGCGGGGTGCCGTGGTCATCTCACGCGTCCTTCCGTGCCGAGCCGAGCCCGAACGCGGCGCCGGCGGGCGCCGGGCTGTCCTGGTAGGGGCTCTCGCCCACGAGGTTGTCGCCGCGGTTCGCGCCGGGGACCGCCTGACGCGGCGCCTGGTCGCCGTACGCCGCGGCGACGAGATTCGCGTGGGTCGGGGCATCCGGCGCCTCGGCCGGGCGGCCCTGCTGCAGCTCCTTGCGCAGCACCGGCACCACCTCTCCGCCCAGGATGTCGAGCTGCTCGAGGACGGTCTTGAGCGGCAGACCCGCGTGGTCGATGAGGAACAGCTGGCGCTGGTAGTCGCCGAACGTCTCGCGCATGGCCGCGTAGCGGTCGATCACCTGCTGGGGCGACCCGACGGTGAGCGGCGTCATCTCGCTGAAGTCCTCGAGCGACGGACCGTGGCCGTACACCGGGGCGTTGTCGAAGTAGGGCCGGAACTCGCGCACGGCGTCCTGCGAGCTGGCGCGCATGAACACCTGGCCGCCGAGGCCGACGATCGCCTGTTCGGGCGTCCCGTGGCCGTAGTGCGCGAAGCGCTGACGGTAGAGCGTGATGAGCCGCTGGTAGTGCTCCTTGGGCCAGAAGATGTTGTTCGCGAAGAAGCCGTCGCCGTAGTACGCGGCCTGCTCGGCGATCTCGGGCGTGCGGATGGAGCCGTGCCACACGAACGGCGGCACGCCGTCGAGCGGACGCGGAGTCGAGGTGAAGCCCTGCAGCGGCGTGCGGAACTTCCCCTCCCAGTCCACGACGTCCTCGCGCCACAGCCGGTGCAGCAGGTTGTAGCTCTCGATCGCGAGCGGCAGGCCCTGGCGGATGTCCTTGCCGAACCACGGGTACACCGGGCCGGTGTTGCCGCGGCCGAGCATCAGGTCGGTGCGTCCTCCCGACACGTGCTGGAGCATCGCGTAGTCCTCGGCGATCTTTACCGGGTCGTTCGTGGTGATGAGCGTCGTGGCGGTGGAGAGGATGAGCCGCTCGGTCTGCGCCGCGATGTAGGCGAGGGTCGTCGTGGGAGAGGACGACCAGAACGGCGGGTTGTGGTGCTCGCCGAGCGCGAAGACGTCGAGCCCGACCTCTTCGGCGTGCTTGGCGATCGTCAGGGTCGCCTGGATCCTCTCGGCCTCACTGGGCGTGGTGCCGGTGGTCGGGTCCTGGGTGATGTCGCTCACCGTGAAGATGCCGAACTGCATCCCCGGCCACGTGGTGCTCTCGCTCACGATCGCTTCTCCGCTTCCCCTGATTCAGGGCTCCGTTCGTCGCGCGGGATCTCCGCTTCGGCGAATCCATGCAAATGAATGTATCTCGTGCAACGCGCGCCCACCAAGGTTATTCCCGACGATCCTGCTCACGCGCGCGCGAGCACGACAGCCTCGCAAGTCGGACACCGGGGCAACGGCGTGATCGCCGAGGGCGCGCGTGAAGGCGTAGACGTGCGGATGGTCGGGCGCGACGAGCGTGACGTCGCCTGACTGGGACGCGATGCGCGGCTGATCGTCGTTCGAGCAGTACCGGCGGGCCGTTCGGAGTCTCGGCCACTCCCATCCCGCCACCCTACGTCGCGTCGGCGAACAGGAGCAGCATGTCCCGGGCGAGCTGATGCGGCGTCGTCTCGCACGGCGCGTGCCCGGTCGGGTACGTCGCCACGCGCGCGCCGATGCGCGCCGCGTACGCGTCATGCTGCGGCTGCGGCCACAGGTCGTGCTCGCCCACCGCGATGAGCTTGGGCACGTCGACGGCGGCGACGTCGTCGGCGATGTCGGGCATCGACATCATGAGCCCGACGACATCGTCGATGCACGCGCGAGCCGTGACTCCGAGCCGCTCCCGCACGAACGCGATGCGGCCGGGAGGCGTGCGGTTGAGGTTGTAGCGGATGCCCCACAGGATGAGTCCGGCCGCACGGTGGGGCGGCATGTCGGAGATCGGACCGATGTGCTTGACCCCGCGGAACACCTGACCGGTCGCCGGCGGCGCCGACATCAGCGTGAGACTGCGGAAGAGCTCGGGCCGCTCGACGAGCGCGAGCTCGGTGACCAGGCCCCCGAAGCTGTAGCCGAGGACGTGGGCCGGCCCGCCGTCCTCGAGGATCGCGACGAGGTCGTCCACGAACAGGCGGTAATCGTACGACGCCTGGGGCGGATCGAGACGGGCGGGTCCGGAATCCACGGATTCGTAATGGCCCGCGAGGTCGTAGGACTCCACGCGGTAGCCCGCGTCCGCGAGGAGCGGGAAGAGCAGGATGAAGTCCTCCTTGGAGCCGGCCACTCCGGGCACCAGCACGACCCTCGGCGCGCCCGCGTCGCCGAGGCGCACGCGCGCCAGACCGCCGCTCGGGGCCGCGAACACGTCTCGCTCGGTGCCGGGCGGGAAGACGTGCCAGTCGAGGTCGGGAATGGCCTGGTCGCGCTGCAGCGCGTCGTCGATCGTGGTCATCGCGCGGAAGAGACTACCGCCCCCACGGGCCGACGGCGCGTCCGGACCCGGCGCGGCGGGCCCGGGCTAGTCTGGTCAGCGCGCAGCGAGGGGGTGGACGATGACCGGCAGCAGCGCGCCGCCGACGGCGGCGACCCCGGCGGGATCCGTCTCGCGGCCTCGCCGCCGCGTCCCTTTCTGGGACAACGCGCGCTTCGCGTGCATCGTGCTGGTCGTGCTCGGACACGCGGTGCAGCGGCTGACGTACGATTCCGACATCGCGCTGGGCCTGTACCTCGTGGTGTACGCGTTCCACATGCCGGCGTTCGCGATCATCTCGGGATACTTCTCGAAGTCCGACGCGCCCACGAGGACCCAGATGGCGCGCGTGATCACCGACATCCTGGTGCCGTACGTCATCTTCGAGGGGCTGTGGACCCTGACGAAGTGGCTCGTCGAGGGACAGGCCACCGCGAACCTCACCGAGCCGTCCTGGACGCTGTGGTTCCTGCTGGCGCTCGGGATCTTCCGCCTCGTGCTGCCCTACCTCGCGCTGCTGCGCTGGCCGCTCGCGTGGACCGTCGCGATCTCGATCGGTGCCGGATACTTCGCGGGCATCGACTCGACGTTCTCGCTGTCGCGGACGTTGGGCCTCCTTCCCTTCTTCACCCTCGGCTGGTGGCTGCGCGAACACGACATCGTGGCGCGCTTCGGCCTGCTGGACCGCCGGCCGTGGTGGACGCTCGCAGCAGGCCTCGGACTGTTCGCCGCCGCGGGGTGGGCCGCCTGGTTCTTCGTGGACGACTGGCGTTCGATGAACCTCCGCGAGTGGTTGTTCTACGACGAGAACTACGCGTCGATCGGCGGCACGCAATGGTGGGCGGGCGGCGTCCGCCTGGCGCTCATGGCGGTCGCGCTGGTGCTGTCGGCCGCGTTCTTCGCGCTGGTGCCGCGCGGCGGCCACTGGTGGACGCACTTCGGCCAGTACACGATGTACGTCTACCTGCTGCACTCGTTCGTCCTCTACCCGTTCCGTGAGAACGGCCTGCTGAGGCATGCCGAGCCCACCTGGATCTGGCTGCCGCTGGTCGTCGTGCTGTCGGTGCTGATCGCACTCGGGCTCGCCACCAGACCCGTGCGGTGGGTGTTCCGGCCACTCATCGAGCCGCGCCCGTCGTGGCTCTTCGCCGACCGACGGCTCGCGCGTCGCGAAGGTCATCGCAGCGACCCCACCGGTTCGCGACGTCCTCGCGAGGAGTCCCGGATGCCTCGGCACGGGCCGCGGCGACACGACTGAGCCCCGGTCAGCCGGCCGCCCTGGTGTACACGCCGGCGAGGCGCCGCAGGTGGTCTCGCAGCTCGCCGGGCGAGTCGACGGTGAAGTCCATGCCGAGCATGCCGATGTACGCGGCGACGGTCTCGAGACTGTCGGCCCCGGTCACGAGGACCGAGGTCTCGCGGTCGACGGCCTCGACCACTCCGACCGTCGGGTTGATGCGGGCGATGACGCGATCCGCGGGCGCGGCGATCCGCAGTCGCGCGTGGACCTTCCACCCGCCGGCGGCGATCGAGCGCAGCGCGAACGCGGTGAAGTCGCCGCCCGGGACGGGCATCGGCTCGAACCCCCGCCGCGTGGGCATACGGGGTTGGATCCAGTCGAGGCGGAATGTCTCCCACGCGCCGCTGTCGGGGTCCCTCGCGACGAGGTACCAGCGTCGCTGCCAGCTGAGCAGCCGGTACGGCTCCACGAGCCGCGGCGTGCCGCGATCCTCGAACCGGAGCCACTCACGCGCGTGCACCGCCTTCGCAACCGCGCTGAGCACTTGCGGATCGACCTCGGGATCCGGCGCGTCGGTTCCGACGTTCTCGGGACCGCTGTCGACGGTCGCGGCGACCGCGTCGACGGTCGGGCGCAGCCTCTCCGGCAGCACCTGCAGCAGCTTCGCCAGCGCGCGGGCGCCGGCCTCGTCGACGCCGGCGATGCCGCGGGCGACTCGGAGCCCGATCGCGACGGCGACGGCCTCCTCGTCGTCGAGGAGCAGCGGCGGGAGCTTTCCGCCCGCCGCAAGACGGTAGGACCCGGCGCGGCCGCGCTCCGCCTCGACGGGATAGCCGAGCGACCGCAGCCGCTCGATGTCGTTGCGGATGGTCCGCACCGAGACGTCCAAGCGCGCGGCGAGTTCTGGCCCCGACCACCGCGGCCGGCTCTGCAGCAGTCCGAGGAGCGCGAGCATGCGCGCCGAGGTGTCCGCCACGTCTCACCGATCTCTGGAGAACTTGGATATCAGGAAGAGAACCTGCCTGTTTCGACCGTAACGTCGAAGACATGAACACCGCAACCACCGCCACCGCCGACATCCGCCCGTTCCGCATCGACGTTCCGCAGACCGCCCTCGACGACCTGGCCGATCGCCTCGCCCGTACCCGCCTTCCCCAGGCAGCGCCCTCCGACGACTGGGAGTCGGGCACGCCGAACCACTACCTCGCGGATGCCGTCGCCCGCTGGCGCGACGGCTTCGACTGGCGGGCCGCCGAGGCTCGCATGAACGAGTTCCCCCACTTCACGACCGACATCGACGGGCAGCCGATCCACTTCGTGCACGTGCGCTCACCCCATGAGGGAGCGACGCCCCTGCTGCTCGCGCACACGTACCCCGGCTCGTTCGCCGACTACCTCGACGTGATCGCCCCGCTGGTCGACCCGGTCGCGCACGGCGGCCGCGCCGAGGACGCATTCGACGTCGTCGTCCCCGACGCGCCGGGCTTCGGCTTCAGCCAGCCGGTGACCGAAGCCGGTTGGACGACCGCGCGGGTCGCCGCCGCGTACGACACGCTCATGCGCCGGCTCGGCTACGACTCCTACGGCATCCATGGCAGCGACAACGGCGCGATGGTCGCTCGCGAGCTCGGACTGCTGAACCCCAAGGGATTCCTCGGCCTGCACGTCCTGCAGCTCTTCTCGTTCCCGTCGGGCGACCCGGCGGAGTTCGAGAAGCTCGAGCCGCAGGACTACGCCGGCCTCGAGCACATGCAGTGGTTCCAGTCCGTCGGCGGCTACAACACGATGAACGCCTCACGGCCGCAGACCATCGCGGCGGCGCTGTCGGACTCGCCCGTCGGGCAGCTGGCGTACTCGGAGCTGTTCAACTCGTTCGGCAACGGCACCTCGCTGGTCCCTCTCGACGCGATCCTCACCGAGGTGAGCATCGCGTGGTTCACGAACGCGTCGGCGGGCATGAGCCGGGCATACCGCGAGAACGCCCTCGCCGGCGACGAGCCGCGCGTGAGCGACGCGCGCACCGGCGTCGCCGTCTTCAAGGACGACTTCCAGACGATCAAGGTCTTCGCCGAGCGAGACAATTCGAACATCGTCCACTGGAGCCGGTTCGAGCGCGGCGGCCACTACGCCGCTCTGGAGGTCCCCGAGCTCCTCGTGGGCGACATCCGGGCCTTCTTCGCCGCGTGACGGCGGGACGAGGGGCGGCGCCACTGCGGCGTCGCCCCTCGTCGCTTAACCGGAGGCAACAAACCGGCGGATGCCTCGGCATCCGCCTACTCTCGCACCATGACCGACCTCACCCTCCCGATCCTCGACCTGTCCCGACTGGACGCCGGGCCGGAGGCCGCCGCACGATTCCGTGACGACCTGCGCGCCGCGACGCACGACGTCGGGTTCTTCTACCTCACCGGCACCGGTGTCACGCCTGAGCTCGAGTCGCGGCTGCACCGCGCCGCGCGCGACTTCTTCGCGCTGCCCGAGGCCGACAAGCTCGCCATCGAGAACGTCAAGAGCCCGCATTTCCGCGGGTACACGCGCATCGGCGGCGAGCGCACGCAGGGCAAGGTGGACTGGCGCGAGCAGATCGACATCGGCCCCGAGCGCGAGGCGGTGACCGACCCCGCCGCGCCGGACTTCGCACGTCTGATCGGTCCGAACCTGTGGCCCGACGCCCAGCCGGAGCTGCGGGAGGTCGTCTCGGAGTGGCACGACCACCTGTCGGGCGTCGCGCGCAAGCTGCTGCGGGCATGGGCGCTCTCGCTCGGCGCCCCCGAGGGATACTTCGACGAGCACTTCGGCGAACCGTCGACGCTCATCAAGATCGTGCGGTACCCCGGCAAGGAGGATCCGACGCCGCAGCAAGGCGTCGGCGCGCACAAGGACTCCGGTGTGCTGACGCTGCTGTGGGTCGAGCCCGGCAAGGGCGGCCTCCAGGTGGAGCGCGACGGCGAGTGGGTGGACGCTCCCCCGGTGCCCGGCGCGTTCGTCGTCAACATCGGCGAGCTGCTCGAGTACGCGACGCAGGGCTACCTCATCGCGACGAAGCACCGCGTCATCTCGCCGCAGTACCCCGACGACCGCATCTCGGTGCCGTTCTTCTTCAACCCGGCGCTCGACAAGCGCCTGCCCCTGATCGAGCTGCCGCCGGAGCTCGCCGCCCAGGCGAAGGGCGTCACGCAGGACCCGGCCAACCCGATCCACGCACTGTACGGCGAGAACGCGCTGAAGTCCCGCCTGCGGGCGCACCCGGACGTCGCCGCCATCCACCACGCAGACCTCGTCGCGGCCCGGGAAGCGGCCTCCGCCTGACCGGTCTTGCACGCCCTGCACGGCCGGGCAAGGGGGTGACGGCACACCATCGCCGCGCCTAGCGTGGCGGGCATGAGCGACGTCACGATCTTCGCGCCCTCCCCGACGCTCACGGTCACGGTCGAGGAGCACGGCGACGAACCCGACATCCATGTCCATGCCGGCGGTCAGGGCGTGTGGCAGGCGCGGATGGTGCTGCGACTGGGCGTCTCGGCGACCATGTGCTGCTCGCTCACCGGCGAGATCGGACGGATGCTGCGGCACCTGCTCGAGGATGAGGGCATCTCCGTCGCGGGTGTCGAGCGTCCCGGCAAGGGATCGGCCTACGTGCACGACAGGCGCGGCGGCGAGCGCCGGCCGATCGCCGAGACCGAGGGCGACCCGCTCGGCAGGCACGACCTCGACGAGCTCTACGGCCTCACGCTCCGCGAGGGCCTCGCGTCGGGCCTGGCGATCCTCAGCGGCCCGGCCGGAGAAGGGGCCCTCCCCGCCGACACCTACCGCCGCCTCGCTGCGGATCTGCGTGAGGGCGGCGCCAGGGTCGTGGTCGACCTGGCCGGGGAGCGCCTCGAGGCCGCCGTCGCCGGAGGGGTCGACGTGCTCAAGGTGAGCGACGAAGAGCTCTTGCGCGATGGGCTCGCCGAGGACGACTCCCCCTCCGCGCTCATGGCCGCGATGCGCGAGCTCCGCCGGCGCGGCGCCGACGCCGTCATCGTCTCGCGCGGGACCGAGCCGCTCCTGCTGCTCGACGCCCGCGGGTTCCTCGAGGTCGGCCCGCCGCGGATGGAGGCGGCCGACACGCGAGGCGCCGGCGACTCGCTCACCGCCGGAGTCGCTGCGGGCATGGCGCGAGGCGAGAGTCCCCGCACCGCGATCGTGACGGGCGCGGCGGCCGGCGCGCTCAACGTGACGCGCCACGGGCTCGGGACCGGCGACGCCGACGTGATCGACAAGCTGCGCGACGCGGTCACCGTGCGGGAGATCGCGGACGAGTCCGAGGCGGGGATCGATCAGCCCGCGATGGGACACGTCAGTCCGGACGGCCTCGCCGCCCTGGCCGTGCCCGACGACGAGGAGGACGCGCGATGACCCGGGCGCTCATCACGAACGACGACGGCATCGACGCGCCCGGGCTCCACGTGCTCGCCCGTGCGGCACTCGACGCGGGCTTCGACGTCACCGTCGCCGCGCCCGCCCGGCAGTCCAGCGGAACGAGCGCGTCGATCGTCGCCGCCGAGGAGGGCGGGCGCATCGCCATCGAACGGCGCGAGCTTCGGGGACTCGACGGCGTGCCGGCGTACGCGGTGCGCGGCGGACCGGGCCTCGTGACGCTCATCGCGGCGCACGGCGCGTTCGGCGACCCGGCCGACCTCGTGCTGTCGGGCGTCAACCACGGCGCGAACGTCGGCCGCGCCATCCTTCACTCCGGCACGGTCGGAGCGGCGCTCACCGGCGGCCTGAACGGGGCGTGGGGTGCGGCCGTGTCGCTCGACGTCGGCATGAATCCCACCGAGTTCCACTGGGAGGCCGCGGCCGACGCCGTCATCGGACTGCTGCCGTTCCTCTTCGAGCGTCCGCGCGGCACGGTGATCAACGTCAACGCGCCGAACCGGCGCGACAACCGCGGAGTGGTCGAGGCCGCGCTCGCCCCGTTCGGCATCGTGCAGACCACGCTCACCGAGCGTCACGCGACCCACATCCGGCTCGCCGTCGAGGACCTGCCCAACCGGCCGGAGCCGGGAACGGACGCCGCGCTGCTCGCGGACGGCTGGGTGACGCTCACAGGCATCGATCCCGTATCGCAGGTGCCGCTCGGGTTCGAAGCGGCCGAGGCATCCGTCCCGCCGTCCACGACGCGCACATGACGAAGGCCGCCCCACACCGTGGGGCGGCCTTCCAAGAATGTTCTGCGCGATTGAACGCTGGTTCGCTCTGCCTTATCGACGGAGACCGAGGCGCTCGATGAGCGAGCGGTAACGGTTGATGTCGATGTCCTGGAGGTAGCCCAGGAGACGGCGGCGCTGGCCGACGAGCAGGAACAGACCACGACGCGAGTGGTGGTCGTGCTTGTGCTCCTTGAGGTGCTCGGTGAGGTCCTTGATGCGCTGCGTCAGCATCGCGACCTGCACCTCGGGGGATCCGGTGTCACCGGGGTGCGTCGCGTACTCTTCGATGATCGCCTTCTTGACGTCTGCATCCAGTGCCATAGGTGATCCCCTCTCTCCTTGTTGCGCGGTGCCCGTCACCCGATGTGCGAGCTCTCTTTCTCCGCGGCCGATCCAACGGCAACCTCAAGAGTCTACCAGCCGCGAACGCGGACGCGCACCAGCGGGTGCGGCCGCTTGCGCCGCCCGCCGATAGCCTCGAGAGGTGCAGGAACGGCGCAGCCACTTCATCGATCTGCGGCCCTTCCGCGTCAGCCCGGCATTCACGAGGATGTGGATCGGATCCACGCTCGCGGGCCTCGGCGGTCAGCTCACGATCGTCGCGATCATGCTGCAGATGTACGACCTCACGGAGTCGACGTTCGCGGTGTCGATGATCGCGGTCGCCGGCCTCGTCCCCATGATCCTCGCGGGCATCTACGGCGGAATGCTCGCCGACGCGTTCGACCGTCGCGCCGTCGCACTCATCGCGGCGAGCGTCACCTTCGCCTCGACCGTCGTGCTCGCCGCGCTCGCGTGGGCGCAGCTCGAGACCGTGTGGTGGCTGTACGGGCTGAGCATCGTCAACTCGGCCGCGAACTCGATCGTGATGGCCACGCGGCAGGCCATCGTGCCGCGACTCATCCCTCGCGAGCTGCTGCCTGCCGCGAGCGCGCTCGGGGGCATCACCGTCGGCATCATGGTGATGGCGGGACCAGCGCTGGCGGGCGTGCTCGTCGCGCTCACCGGCTATGCGTGGACCTACACGCTCGACGTCGTCCTCATGCTCTCCCTCTTCCTCGGGCTGTGGACGCTGCCCCGTCTGAGGCCCGAGGGCGAGATCGTGCGACCCGGGCTCGAGTCGCTCCGGGACGGCTGGCGGTTCCTGCGTCGCGCCTCGAACATCCGGCTGCAGTTCGTGCTCGACATCATCGCGATGACGTTCGGGCAGCCGCTGTCGCTCTTCCCCGCCATCGGCGCGGTGCTGCTCGGGGGCGGGCCGATCACGACGGGCCTGCTCACCGCCTCGGTGGCCGTCGGGGCGTTCACGTCGAGTCTCTTCTCGGGCCGGGTGGGTGCGGTGCGCCGGCAGGGGCTCGGCATCGAGCGGGCGATCCTCGTGTACGGCGGTGCGATCGCCGCTCTCGGCCTCGTCCTGGGCGCGGCGGCGCTCGGCTGGTTCGCGCCGGCAGGCGTCGATGCCGAGACGCCGAACGTCCCGTTGATCGCTGCCGCGTGTCTCGTGCTGGCGGTCTCGGGCGCCGCCGACAACATCAGCTCGATCTTCCGCAACACCATGGTGCAGGCGGCGGTGCCCGACGCCATCCGCGGCCGCCTTCAGGGCGTCTTCATCGTCGTGGTCGCCGGCGGGCCGCGCGTCGGCGCCCTGTACGCGGGAACGCTCGCGACGCTCACCGCACTCTGGTTCCCGCCGCTCCTCGGCGGATTCGTCATCATCGCCCTGGTCGCGACGCTCGTCCGGTTCAGTCCGAGGTTCCGGGCCTACGACGCGGAGAACCCCATGCCGTAGCCGGGCGGTCGCGCATGCGCGGATTTCGGACGTCGTATGCCCGCACCGGGGGCGACGACGGATGCCGCGCCTAGAGTGGGCGCGTGACCTCGACCGACACCCTGCCGACGACCCGTGCGACCGCCCCCGGGTGGATCGCGACGCAGTTCGTGCTGGCCGGCATCGTGTGGGGCTCAAGCTTCCTCTTCATGAAGATCGCGCTCACCGGGATCTCGCCCGCGCAGGTGGCGTGGACCCGGATCATGCTCGGAGCGCTCACCCTCGGCGTGCTCGTCCTGCTGCGGCGCGAGCCGCTCTCGAGGAGCCTGCGCGTGTGGGGTCACCTCGCCGTGCTGGGTCTCACGTTCTGCGTCATCCCTTTCCTGCTGTTCTCATGGGCGCAGCAGCATGTCACGTCGGGCGTCGCGAGCATCTTCAACGCGACGACGCCGATCATGACGGCGATCATGGCGTGGCTCGTGTTCCGGGTGGAGCGGCTGCGAGCCATGCAGGTGCTCGGCATCGGCCTGGGCATCGCCGGCGTCGTCGTCATCATCGCACCGTGGCAGGGCGTGGCGCTGGGCGGGAGCCTCATCGCGGAGCTCGCGATCCTCGGCGCGACGGCCAGCTACGGCTTCAGCTTCGCGTACATGCGCCGGTTCGCGTCGAACACCGGCATGTCGGCGCTCGCCTTCACGTTCGGCTACATCGCGCTGGCGGGAGTCGTGATGGCGCTGCTGACGCCGTTCCTCGTGCTCACTCCGGTGCGGCTCGACGCACCGATCGTGGTGAGCCTGGTGCTGCTCGGATGCCTCGGCACCGGCATCGCGTACGTCTGGAACCAGAACACCGTGCGCGCGTGGGGACCGACGCGCGCGTCGACGGTGACCTACATCACGCCCGTCGTCGGAGTCGTTCTCGGCATCGTGATCCTCGGCGAGACGATCTCGTGGAACGAGCCCGTCGGCGCCCTCATCGTGTTCCTCGGCATCCTGCTCGCGCAGGACCGCCTGCGCCGACGGACGGCATCGAAGGTCTGATGACCTGCGAGGCGGCGCCGGTCTCGGGCTGACGAGCCGACGGAACGACGAGAGGGCGGATGCGCAGCATCCGCCCTCTCGATTCGGAAGTGGGTCAGCCGACCGCGATGAGGTCGATGACGAAGATCAGGGTCTTGCCGCCGAGGAAGTGACCGCCCGCCGGGCCGTATGCCAGGTGCGGCGGGATGACGAGCTCGCGGCGCCCGCCGACCTTCATGCCGGGGATGCCGTCCTGCCAGCCCTGGATCAGGCCACGCAGCGGGAACTGGATGCTCTCGCCCCGGTTCCACGAGGAGTCGAACTCTTCGCCGGACTCGTAGTCGACGCCCATGTAGTGGACGGTCACGGTGTCGCCGGGCTTCGCCTCGGCACCGTCGCCCACGACGATGTCGCGGATGACGAGGTCGGCCGGAGCGGGGCCGGTGGGCGCGTCGATCTCGGGCTTGGTGCGGTCGTCAGTCATGGGTCCATCCAACCATCAGAGGTGCTCGCGCGCAGTGCCGTTCGCGATCAGGGAAACCCGTCGCGAGACTGCCGTTAACGAACCCAGCGCCCGGTGCCGCGGCGATGCCTGCGTGTCTACCGAGCGCTGAGTTGGCCTGGTTTCAGGATGCCGGGGGCCCGCAGACGATGTCAAGACCTAAGGCGCGAACATCGCGGCGCGTGTCGCCGCGGTCTTCGCGAGAAGGTCGTGCTCGTCCGACGCGGCGTGCGGATCGCGGCCGGTGAGCGCCCGCTGGCGCGTGGCCGCGAGTGCCGTCGCGTCGGCGATGAAGGTCTTCATGAGGCCCGTCCGGTCGCCGCGCAGGGAGGCCGCCCACCTGAGCGCAGCCTTGCGTCCGGCCGGGGTCGCGAGCATGTCGACCTCCTGGGGGGTGAACCAGCCGGCGACCGCGTACTCCCCCAACCGGCGCCGCGTGAGGCGCGACTCCTCACGGCGCAGGGCGATGATCCCGAGGATGAAGCCGGCGAACAGCGGCACCTGCAGCGTGAGGTACAGCGCGAAGAAGTCGCCGAACAGCGCTGACCCGTTCCACAGCGCGTGCAGCGCGATGGCTCCGGCGAGCCCGAGCAGCCATGGTCCGATCGCCTGCCCGACCGTGGCGCCGCGGCGCGCGGCGAGACCCAGCGCGAACCCCGTGACGCTCGTGAACATGACATGTGCGAAGGGCGACAGGATGCCGCGCACGAAGAACGTCGCGGAGGTGTCGGCCGCGCCGCCCTCGAGGAAGCTGATCGCGAAGTACTGGATGTTCTCGGTGAACGCGAAGCCGGCGCCGACCAGCGCTCCGTACACGATCCCGTCGACGGGGCCGTCGAACGATCGGCGCGCGGTTGCGAAGATGATGAGCACCCCGAGGCCCTTGGCGACTTCCTCGACGACCGGCGCCTGCACGACGGCGCTGAAGGCCTCGCGCAGCGGAGAGCCGTCGTCGCCGATCGCGATGGTGATCAGCAGGTCGACGCCGAGCGCGATGCCGACCGCCGCGATCGCACCCCATGCGACGGCGAGCGCGAGCAGTCCGCGGGGCTCTGGCTCCCACCGGTCGACGAGCCGCACCGCGAAGACGACGCCCGCGAGAGGCAGGAGCGCGAGCAGCATGCCGATGAGCGAGGCACCCGGGCCCAGCGCGTTGAGGAAGTAGCCGATGAGGGCGACCAGCACCAGCACCAGGAGACCCGCCAGCCAGATGCTCGCGGTGCGGCCGCGTCGCGGTGTCTCCGTCGCCGGCATCGGGACCGGCGCCGGTGATGTCGTCGGGGGCGTGATCGGCGCGGGTGCGGCATGGCGCGGCTGTGCGAGCGCCGAGGCGAACTCGGGCGGAGTGAGCGAGGGGCGCAGGTGAGAGGCGCCCTGATCGTGCGTCATGCGCTCAGCCTAGAGCCGGGCGAGCGGGGACGACGGCGGGGAACCGCAGCGCTGAGCGGGACCGGCACGGCACGGTGCCGGGACAGCCAGGTAGGTTGGAGGGATGCGCTTCGCCCATGTCGTCCCGCCGGATTCGGAGGAGCCCAGGCTCGTCGTGGTGGACGGCGAAGAGGCCGTCTTCGTCGACGAGCTCTTCGACGGCGCACCGCGCGTGCTCGAGGAGCTGATCGAGGGCGGCGACGAGCTGCTGCACCGCGTGCGCGACAGCGCGGACCGGGGCACGCGGCATCCGCTCGACGGCCGGCGATACGCCTCTGCCGTCCTCGCGCCGCCCGTGATCCTCGCGATCGGGCTGAACTACGCCGCTCACTCGAGCGAGCTCGGGCTGAAGACCGACTCGACGCCGACGGTCTTCGTGCTCTGGCCGAATTCCCTCGCCGGGCACGACGGCACGACCGCGTGGCCGCGCTCGCTCAGCGAGTCCGTCGACTACGAAGCGGAGCTCGGCGTCATCATCGGGACGCCGGCGAAGGATGTCTCGCCCGAGGACGCCCTCGATCACGTGTGGGGCTACACCGTCGTCAACGACATCACCGCCCGCGACATCCAGTACTCCGAGGCGCAGTGGTCGCGGTGCAAGTCGTTCGACGGCTTCACGCCGACCGGGCCGTTCGTGGTCACCGCCGACGAGGTGCCCGATCCGCAGGACCTCCACATCTGGACGGTCCTGGACGGTCACACCATGCAGGACGCGACGACCGCGCAGATGGTGCGGCCGGTCGCGACGCTGATCTCGCACCTGTCGAAGTCCGCCACCCTCCTCCCCGGGACTCTCATCTCGACGGGCAGCCCGGGCGGCGCGGGCTACTCCCGCGACCCGCAGGTGTTCCTGCGCGACCGCTCCACCGTGACGGTCGGCATCGACGGCATCGGGTCGCTCACGACCCACTGCCGGATCCTCGACTGAATGCGCCGAGGGCGACCCCGCGTCGCGGGACCGCCCTCGGCCGGCTCAGCTCTTAGCTCACGGGCACGTGACCGTGAGTCCAGACGTCGTTTCGTGCGTACCAGTGCCGTACTGGGCGCAGAACTCCGCGATCTGCGCTGCGCCGGCGGCGGCGATGCCGATGAACACGACGACCAGGATGATCGTGAGGACAAGGAAGACCGATCCCAGGATGATCGCGGCGACGGCCCAGCCGTTCTTGTGACCGGCCTTCTTGCTCTGCACGAGGGCGACGATGCCGAGGATCAGGCCGATGAGGGACGCGAAGAACGACACGACGAACGCGACGATGCCGAGGGTCCGCCCCGGGACGGTCGCCGGGGCGGGTGCGCCGTACTGCGGCGGCGGAGCCGCAGCGTAGGCGGGCGGAGCAGCGGGGGCCGCGGCGGGCTGCTCGGGGGCAGCGGCGGGCGGGGCGGGCGGAACGTTCGCGCCCGGCACGGTGGGGTCGGCGGGGTTCTGCGGATCGGTCATGTGATTCCTCTCATGTGGACTCACATGACCGTAGCGGCATGCGCGCTCGCAGGGCAATCACCGCGCCGGACCCGGCATCCGTCGTTCAGCCGTCGGCCGGATCGTCGCTTGGGATCTCGCCGGGGCCGACGACCGGAATCGCCGCCGTGATGGTCTCGAGGCCCGAGAGCCGGGCGGGCGAGAGCTGCTTGATGACCTCGTCGCGCGACATGAGGTCTGCCTCGACCACGAGGTCGGCGACGCTGCGTCCGGTGAGAAGCGCCGTCTTGGCGAGCGCCGCCGCCGCGGAGTAGCCGATGAAGGGCGTGAGCGCGGTGATCACGCCGACTGACGAGCCCACGAGTGCGCCGAGCCGCTCGCGGTTCGCCGTGATGCCCTCGACGCAGTTGACGCGCAGCGTGTGCATGCCCCGGCGCATCCACGTGATCGACTGGAAGATCGAGTGCGCGATGACCGGCTCGAACGCGTTGAGCTGCAGCTGGCCGCCTTCGACGGCCATCGTGACGGTGAGGTCGGCGCCCGCGACCGCGAAGGCCACCTGATTGACGACCTCCGGGATCACCGGATTCACCTTGCCGGGCATGATGCTCGAGCCGGCCTGGCGCGGCGGCAGGTTGATCTCACCGAGTCCCGCCTGCGGGCCCGACGACAGCAGCCGCAGATCGTTGCAGATCTTCGAGAGCTTGATCGCGTTGCGCTTGAGCGACGACGAGAACGACATGAACGCGCCGGTGTCGCTCGTCGACTCGACCAGGTCGGTCGCGAGGTCGAGGTCGAGACCGGAGATCTCGCGCAGGTGACGCAGCACCGCCTGCCCGTAGCCGGGATGCGTCGTGATGCCCGTGCCGATGGCCGTGGCGCCCATGTTGATCTCGTACAGGAGGTACGCGTTCTCCTTGAGACGGTGGTAGTCCTCGCCGAGCGTCGTGGCGAAGCCGTGGAACTCCTGTCCGAGCGTCATCGGCACGGCGTCCTGCAGCTGCGTGCGACCGACCTTGAGCACGTCGTGGAACTCGACGGCCTTGTCGAGGAACGCACGACGCAGGAGGTCCAGCTCCTCGAGCAGGGTCAGCAGATCGAGGCCGAGCCCCACTTTGATCGCGGTCGGGTAGACGTCGTTGGTGGACTGGCTGCGGTTGGTGTCGTCGATCGGCGAGAGGAACTTGTAGTCGCCCTTCTCACGGCCGGCGAGCTCGAGCGCGACGTTGGTGATGACCTCGTTCGCGTTCATGTTGGTCGATGTGCCGGCGCCGCCCTGGATGACGCCGACCACGAACTGGTCGTGGAACTTCCCGTCGATCACGAGCTGCGCCGCGCGGTCGATGAGGTCGGCCTTCTCGGGGTCGAGGACCCCGATCTCCTTGTTGGCTCGCGCCGACGCCTGCTTGACCATCGCGAGCGCCTTCACGAGGTCCTTGTAGACCGAGATGGGCCGCTTCGAGATCGGGAAGTTCTCGAGCGCCCGGGCCGTGTGGATGCCCCAGTACGCGTCGGCGGGGATCTCGAGGGATCCCAGGGAGTCGGTCTCGGTGCGGGTTCGCGTCATTGCGTCCAGAGCCATGTGTGCAGTCCTCGTGGGTCGATCACAGCGGTGTGGGGATGCCTCCGACACTACCCGCGCACGAGTCGCGGGTCGCTGTACACGGCGTACAGGAGGCCGACGGGTTCGTACACCGCGGCGCGCGTCATCGTCGCTTGCGCGAGAACTCCTCGAGTCGCTGTTCAGGCGTGAGGCGCGACATCCGCTCGACCCATTCCGCCGAGAAGACATCGGCTGTGGCCGCGTCGACCACCGGCACGACGGCGTGCGTGATCGTGTCGTCGTACACGTGGACGAGGTGGAACGACTGGCCGGCGTCCATCCCGTTCACCTCGGCCGCAGGGCGCGCGAGGTTCATCGTGTAACAGGTCGCCGACGCGACGCTCACGGGGACCCCCGCGAACGTCCCGCTGGTGGAGTAGTGCAGGTGGCCCGCGAGGATCGCCCGCACGTCGGACCCCGCGACGATCTCGGCGAGCCGCCCCTGGTCACGGAGTTCGAGGATGTCGAACAGCGGCACATGCGACGGCAGCGGCGGGTGGTGCAGCGCGAGGATCGTCCCGAGGGGCGCGGGCGTCTCGAGTTCACGGCGCAGCCACTCCAGCTGGGCTGCGTCGAGGTCGCCGTGGTGCCATCCCGGCACCGTGGAGTCGAGGGCGATGAGGCGCAGGCCGTCGAGGTCCCACACGCCCGTGACCGGCTCTTCGGTCTCGTCGAGGCCGAACAGCACCCGGCGCATGGCCGTCCGCTCGTCGTGGTTGCCTGCCACCCACACCACCGGCGCTCCGAGCCGCTCCGCCACGGGCTCGACGGCCTCTCGAAGCGCCGCGTAGGCCTCCGGCTCGCCGAGATCGGTCAGGTCGCCGGTGAACACGATCGCATCGGGACGGATGCCGGTGGCCTCGGCCGCCTCGAGCGTGCGGGCCAGATTCGCCGCGGTGTCGAAGCGCCCGCCCAGCGGCGGGTTGCCGGCAAGGAGATGCGTGTCGCTCACATGCAGGAGCGTGCGCCGCGCGGGCGCGTACTGACCGAACTGCACGGGTGCCGTCGTCATGCGCACAGCCTAGGCGGTGGCGGCGACGCCGTGCTGGCGCGGGGCCCACGCGACCCGATGCTCCGGGAGGGGGCGTGGGCACCGTCGTCGCCGCAGTGCATCCCGGTCAGTGGTTGAAGACGATCAGCAGGATGCCGCCGATCACCGCTGCGGCGCACACCGCGAAGCACGCGTACGCGCCGATGAGCGCGAGCCGCTTCTGCCCCTCGGTGAGGGGATTGCGCTTGGCCGCCTTCGCCGCCGCCTTCTCGGCGCGGCGAGCCTCCTTCTCGGAGATCACGGTGATGGCGTCGGTGAACTCCACGGGTGCCACGACCGGCGGGCGGCCGGCACGGACCAGCAGGCGCAGACCGAGGGCGTAGAACCCGACCACGAGCACGGCGGCCGTGAGCGCCGCGAGGAAGACCTGCACGAAGGCGAGCCAGTTGATCACGATCATCGCTCGCCCCCGTCCTTCGGCGCGCTGGGCGTTCGTTCGGCGCCCTTGGCGGGTTTGGCCGCCTTCGCCGCCTTGGCCGCCTTCTTCGCGGCCGCATCGTCGGCGGCGCGGCGACGGGCCTCCTCCCGCGCGATCGCGCGCTGACGACGCGTGGGCGGCGGGTTGCGCTTGACCTTGACCGCGCGACCCGACTCGGCGACCTCGCTCATCGCGTTCGCGGCCGTGACGGCGTTGCGGCGCGAGCGCAGGAACAGGCCCAGGATGACCGCGACCGCGAGCACCGTGTCGATCACGATGCCCCAGAAGCCGAACGACACCGCGATCAGCGCCGCGAGGGCGCCCACGGCACCTGCGGCGGGCAGCGTCAGGACCCAGCCGATCATGATGCGGCCGGCGGTCCGCCATCGCACCTGCGAGCCGCGCCGGCCGAGGCCCGAGCCGATGACCGACCCAGACGCCACCTGCGTGGTCGACAGCGCGAAGCCGAGGGCGCTCGAGGCCAGGATCGTGGCGGCGGTCGAGCTCTCCGCCGCGAAGCCCTGCGCCGGCTTGACGTCGGTGAGACCCTTGCCGAGCGTGCGGATGATGCGCCAGCCGCCCATGTAGGTGCCGAGCGCGATCGTGATCGCGCACGCGAAGATGACCCATGTCTGCGGGTCGGCGTCGTCCGAGGACTGCCAGCCCGCCGTAATCAGGGCGAGGGTGATGACTCCCATCGTCTTCTGTGCGTCGTTGGTGCCGTGCGCGAGCGCGACGAGAGACGACGTGAAGATCTGGCCGAAGCGGAAGCCGTCGCGGCCGTCGGGCTTGCTGTCGTAGCGCCGCGTCAGCGCGTACGCGAGCTTGGTCACCGTGAACGCGATGACGCCCGCCGTCAGCGGCGCGATCACCGCCGGGAGGATCACCTTCGACATCACGACGCCGAAGTCGATCGCCATGACCCCGACGCCCACGATCGTCGCGCCGATGAGGCCGCCGAACAGGGCGTGAGACGACGACGACGGCAGCCCGAGCAGCCACGTGAGCATGTTCCACGTGATCGCGCCGATCAGGCCCGCGAAGATGACGGCGGGGAAGACGGATGCCGAGATCTCGTCCTCGCGGATGATGCCGCCCGAGATGGTCTTGGCCACCTCCGTCGACAGGAACGCGCCGACCAGGTTGAGGATGGCGGCCAGCAGCACGGCGGTCTTGGGCTTGAGGGCACCCGTCGCGATGGGCGTCGCCATCGCGTTCGCCGTGTCGTGGAAACCGTTCGTGAAGTCGAAGAACAGCGCCAGCACGATCACCAGCACGATGATGAGGGTTGCGGTTTCCACCGTTCGCTTTCCGTGAGGGGGGGTGGTGTGTGGATGCCGACGTGATCGGCGTGACGAACGAACAGTTCACCTAGAGTTCAGGAACCGGCAACCGGCCAGCAAGAATCCTACAACGGCTCCCCGGACGATCAACTCACGCCCGCGCCCGCGCGAACCGCGCACGCCGCGCGAGGGCGACTACCGTGGAGGGCGTGACCGCCCACGACACGTCCGCCCTCCCGCCCGCCCCCATCGCCGACATCCGCCCGGTGACCCGATCGCACCACGGCGACGACGTCGAGGACCGCTACGAGTGGTTCCGCGCGAAGGAGGATGCCGCGGTCATCGCGCACCTCGAGGCCGAGAACGCGTACACGAAGGAACGCACCGCTCACCTCGAGGGACTGCGCGAGCGCATCTTCGACGAGATCAAGGCGCGCACGCTCGAGACCGACCTGTCGGTGCCGACCCGCCGCGGCGACTGGTGGTACTACGGCCGCACGCTCGAGGGCAAGCAGTACGGCATCCAGTGCCGCGCGCCGCTCGCCTCACCCGACGACTGGACACCCCCGGAGCTCTCCCCCGCCGTGCCCGTGCCCGGCGAGCAGATCCTCCTCGACGGCAACGTGGAGGCCGAGGGGCACGAGTTCTTCTCGCTCGGGAGCTTCGAGGTCTCGAACGACGGCACGCTCATGCTCTACGGCGTCGACGTGGCCGGCGACGAGCGCTACACCGTACGGGTGCGCAACCTGGTGACCGGCGAGCAGCTGCCCGACGAGATCCCGGGCACCTTCGCCGGAGCGACGTTCTCGCCCGACGGACGCTTCATCGTCTACACGACGGTCGACGACGCCTGGCGGCCTGACACCGTGTGGCTGCACGAGCTCGGGACGCCCGTCGAAGACGACGCGAAGATCTTCCACGAGCCCGACGAGAAGTTCTGGGTCGGGGCCGGGTTCACCCGCAGCGACCGCTACCTCGTCATCGGGCTCGGCTCCTCCATCACGTCCGAGGAGTGGCTGCTGGATGCGGCCGACCTCCGCGGCGAGCCGCGCGTGGTGTGGCCACGCACCGAGGGTGTGGAGTACGACTCCGAGCATGCGGTGGTCGACGGCGAGGACGTGCTCTTCGTCCTCCACAACGACGGAGCCCTGGACTTCGAGCTGGTGCGGGTCGCGGCGTCCGACCCCTCCGGAGCGCGCGAGGTCGTCATCCCGCACCGTCCCGGCGAGCGGCTGCTGGGCGTGTCGACCTTCCGCGACTGGGGTGTGGTCGGCTACCGCCGGGGCGGCCTCGCGCGGCTCGGCCTGCTCGACTATGCCACGGGCGGCGTGAGCGAGATCGAGTTCGACGAGCCGCTGTACTCGGTCGGCACGGGCGGCAACCCCGAATGGGCTCCCCCGCTGCTGCGGCTCGGCTACGGCTCGTTCGTGACGCCCGGAACGGTGTACGACCTCGACGTCGCCACGCGCGAGCTGCACCTGCGCAAGCGCCAGCCCGTCCTCGGCGGGTACGACCCGGCGGATTACGCCCAGGAGCGGGTCTGGGCGACGGCACAGGACGGCGCGCAGATCCCGATCTCGCTCGTGTTCAAGCGATCGTTCGGCGACGCGGGCGCCGCCCCCCGCCCGGTGCACCTCTACGGCTACGGCTCGTACGAGCACTCCATCGAGCCGGGCTTCTCGGTGCCGCGCCTGTCGGAGCTCGACCGGGGCGTCGTCTTCGCGGTCGCGCACGTCCGCGGCGGCGGCGAGATGGGCCGCCAGTGGTACGAGGACGGCAAGCTGCTGAACAAGCGCAACACCTTCACCGACTTCGTGGACTGCGCCCTGCACCTCGTCGACAACGGCTACACGACCGCGTCACAGCTGGTCGCGGAGGGCGGCTCGGCCGGCGGGCTGCTCATGGGAGCCGTCGCGAACCTCGCACCCGAGCTGTTCGCCGGCATCCTCGCCGATGTGCCCTTCGTCGACGCGCTCACGACGATCCTCGACCCGTCGCTCCCTCTCACCGTGATCGAGTGGGACGAGTGGGGCGACCCGCTCCACAACCCCGACGTGTACGCCTACATGAAGTCGTACTCGCCGTACGAGAACGTGCGGACGGATACCTCGTACCCGAGGATCCTCGCCGTGACCTCCCTCAACGACACCCGGGTGCTGTACGTCGAGCCGGCGAAGTGGGTCGCGCGTCTGCGCGAGGTCGGCGCCGACGCGCTGCTGAAGTGCGAGATGGTCGCCGGTCACGGCGGCGTCTCGGGTCGGTACAACGCGTGGCGCGAGCGCGCCTTCGACCTCGCCTGGCTGCTCGACGTCGTCGGCCTCGCCGACGCCTGACCCCCGGCGCCCGTCGCGCGGCCCCGCACTTTGCGAGACCGAGGGTTCTCGCCGAGACCGGGGGCGATGCCGTCGGTTTCGTCGGGACTGCCCGGTTTCGCGGTGAAGGGTGAGCGGCTGCTCCTCCCCAGCCGGGCGGGTGCGGGAGATTTCCACCGACCTGCGGATGACCGGGCTGGAGCGCTCGCCCGCAGGAGCAAGGTCGACGCATGCCGGCGAAGCTTCTCCTCACTCGCGAAAGACCATCGGACGTCGCACGCCTCGACCGGAACGGCGCGTTGCACCGCCTCCGCGCAGGCGCGTACGTCCGCCAGGACGAGTGGGCGGCTCTGAAGCCGTGGGAGCGGTATCGCCTGCGGGTGGAGGCGGTCGCACGGATCTGGGAATCGCCGGTGTTCTGTCTCGAGTCCGCCGCGGCGATGCAGGGTCTGCCTACCTTCGGCGAACCACGGGAGATCCATCTCCTCAGCAATGACGGGAGGTCATGGCGGGAGGGGGATGTCGTCGTCCACGGAAGCCGAACCGAGCGCGAAGTCACAGCGCTCGACGGGATTGCGATGACATCCGTTGTTGAGACCGCAACCGATGCGTGCCGCGTGCTGCCGCCGGCCTTCGCACTTGCCGTGGCGGACGCGGCCGCGCGAATGCTTCAGCATGACGGCCTCTCTGTCGATCTCAGCGAGCGCGGGCGCGCTCAGGCGAACCGGCGCGGGCTGAGGCAGCTCGATTGGGTTCAGGCCCGCATGGCTCCCGCCGCCGAGAGTCCCGGCGAATCCGTGAGCCGTGCGGTCATCGAGTGGCTCGGGTACGAGGAGCCAGAGCTTCAGCACCAGTTCGACTATGAAGACGAGAACGATCGCAGCGACTTCTACTGGCAGCGAGCCCGGGTCGTGGGAGAGTCTGACGGATACGGCAAGTACGACGCCGAGGATCGCGAATCGATGAAGGCGCACTTCGTCCGGGAGAAGAAGCGAGAAGACCGACTCCGCCGCTACGTGTCGGGGTTCGCGCGCTGGGATTGGTCAGACGTGATCCGTCATACACCGTTGGACAAGAAGCTCGCGTCGGCAGGACTCGTGCGTGCCCATCCGCGGCACGATGAGATGCTCGCGTCGCTGGCATCGAACCCGCGATCGTTCGCAACACGAGCCCAAGCGGGCTCGACGAAACCTAGGACGACGCACTAGGTCTCGTCGAGACTCCTCGGGTTCGCGAGGTGGCGTGGTGTAGGGATCAGCCGAAGAGGGCGGCGGCCTCTTCGTATCGGTAGAGCGGGACGCTGTTGAGCTCGCCGAGCGCGTCGGCGAAGGGGACGCGGACGATGTCGATGCCGCGCAGCGCCACCATCTGGCCCCACGCGCCGTCGACGATCGCGTCGGCGGCGTGGAGGCCCAGGCGGGTCGCGAGGACGCGGTCGAAGCCCGACGGCGACCCGCCGCGCTGGATGTGACCGAGCACCGTGGAGCGCGTCTCGATGCCCGTGATGCGCTCGATCTCGGGGGCGAGCACCTCGCTGATGCCGCCCAGGCGCGGACGGTTGAACGCGTCGAGACCCTTGTCGGAGTAGGCCTCGTCCTGCCCCTTGAGCTTGAAACCCTCCGACACGACCACGAGCGGCGCGCGGCCGCGGTCGTGCGCCTTGGTGACGAGCTCGGTGATCTCCTCGATCGACAGCGGCACCTCGGGGATGCAGATCGCGTGCGCGCCTGCGGCGATGCCCGCGTGCAGCGCGATCCAGCCGACGTGGCGGCCCATGACCTCGGCGACCATGCACCGCTGGTGCGAGTCGCCCGTCGTGCGGAGGCGATCCATCGCATCGGTCGCGATGTTCACGGCGGTGTCGAAGCCGAACGAGTAGTCGGTGGCGCGCAGGTCGTTGTCGATCGTCTTGGGCACGCCCAGCACGTTGATGCCGTCGTTCGCCAGGCGGTTGGCCGCCGCGAGCGTGCCCTCGCCGCCGATCGCGATGATGCCGTCGAGACGGTGGCCGTACATCGTCTTGGCGATGTTCTCGGCGCCGCCGCGCGGACCCTCGTAGGGGTTCGTGCGGCTCGTGCCGAGGATCGTGCCGCCCACCTTCGACAGGCCCTTGACCTCGTGGCGGGTCAGCGGGAAGAAGTCCCCGTCCACGACACCCCGCCAGCCGTCGCGGATGCCGACGAACTCGAGGTCGTACGTCGTCGTGCCCTTGAGCACGACTCCGCGGATGACCGCGTTGAGTCCGGGGCAGTCGCCGCCGCTCGTCAGGATGCCGATCTTCATAGCTCAAGTTCCTCGCTGTCGGGTGAAGAGGTCCGGCGACGCTGCCTCACCCGACATTAGTGCCGGATGCCGCGCCCTGCCACACAGCGCCATCCTCCGGCCTTAGCGACCCGGGTGAGCGGCCACTCAATCCGTCTCGCGGCGCCAGATGCCGTCCTCCCGCCGCCACTCCCGCTGCTCGGCGGGCCGCGCCGAGGTGCCGCGGAACCAGAACGTCTCGTCGGGATTCCACCCGGCCACCACCGATGCCCTGTCGTCGTCGATCTCGATCAGGCGAGTCGCGACGGCGAGGTACCCGGCGACCGTGAGGTGGACGGCGTCGGCCTCCCGAGCAACGGCCGACCAGTCCGGCATGACCCACCGGCCGTCGCGGCCTGTGACGCGATACCAGTCATGCCGCCGCGACGCGGTGACGTCGAGCGGATGCCGTCGGCACAGGTCCGCCCAGTCCTCCAGCGTGCGGATCTCGATGACCCGGCCCGGGTACGCGTCGACAGGCACGGCGGTCGCCTCGTCGCCGCCGAGGAAGTCCTCGACGAACCAGAGGCCGGCGGGGCCGTCATCGCCGAGCGAGCGCGACGTCCGCACGAGGCCGTGGGGAGGGATCGACCACCACCACCCGGTCCAGCGCGCGGTCGGGTCCGACGGCCGGTCCACGGCCGCCCTCGCGTCGTCCTCCAGGACGCTGACGCGCCAGGCGTCCAGTTCCGCACCGGGGTCGGCGGAGGGCCGCCCTCCGCCATCCCAAGGCACGGCCCACTGGTCGCCGAGGTCGACGGGGGTGTGCCACCACGCCGAGTCCGGCGCGGCCGCGATGACCTCGGCCGCGCGCCGGAGCGACCGTCGCACCTCGGGCGTGGCCGCCAGCACGTCGGCGCCGTCGGGCTCCTGCCAGCCCCGCGCGTGGTCCACGGAGATCGCAAGCGCATCACGCAGCATCGCCGGAGTGGGCGCACCGACGTCGATCGATGCGAGCGCGTCCGCCGCGTCTGCTGGGGAATGCGGCGGGGGCTCCACGGCCTCCGCTGCGGACGCATCGGAGCGAAGGAATGTGATCGTCGCGGCGTCCTCGAGAGCGTGGACAGCCCAGAAGACGACGGATGAAGCACGCCGGCCCTCCGGCGTGACCGCCAGGTCCGCCCGGGCCAGCGCGTACTCGAGACAGAGCCGGCGACCGCGCGGCCCGGCGAGCAGGTCCTCAGCGACGATGGTCATCCGGCCACCCTAGCGAGCACAGTCCGGCGCCGAAGGCCCAGAGGCGGGCGGATGCGCGAGGGGACGAGCGGCGCCCGTGGTCGCCGCTCGTCGATCGATGCCCGGTCTACGCGGCGCCGAGGGCCTGGCGCAGCACGTGCATGAGCGCCGAGAGCTGGACCGAGTCGCTGGACTGCGGGTCGACGGCCTCGCCGTCGAGCGCGCGCGCCGCGAGACCCTGCTTCGAGTCGATCAGCTCCGCGATCTTCGTGTCGATCGTGTGCGCCGCGATGATGCGCCATGCCGTCACGGGCTCGTCCTGGCCGATGCGGTGCACGCGGTCGATCGCCTGGGTCTGCTCGGCGGCCGTCCACGACAGCTCGGCCAGCACGACGTTCGACGACGCCTGCATGTTCACGCCGACGCCCGCCGCCGTGAGCGAGCAGACCGCGATGCCGACGTCGGGGTCGTTGTTGAACGCGTCGATCGCCTGCTGGCGGGCGGTGGTCGCCTGGTCGCCGCGCAGCGACACCGTCTTCAGGCCCGCCGCCGCGAAATGCGCCTCGGCGGCGTCCATGACGTCGATGTGCTTGGCGAAGAACACGACCTTGCCCACCGAGCGCTGCAGCTGCACCGCGTAGTCGGCCGCGAGGACGGCCTTCGCCTGGCCGATCTTGCGCACCATGGTGAAGACGTTCTCCGAGCCGGTGCCGGCGGCCTTCGACTCCTCGAGCTCGTTGTGCGCGACGAGGCGGACGATGTCCTCGTCGATCTCGCCGGGCGCGAGCCCACGGGCGCCGCGCGCCTCGATGATGCGGCGGTACTTCGCGGCAAGGCGCTCGCCGAGCTCGCGCTCGGCCTGCCGGATCGACCGGCCGAACTCGTCGTCGAGCTCCACGGGGAGGTCTGCGATGAGCTTGTCGGGCAGGTCGGCGGCGACATCCTTCTTCTTGCGCCGGACGATGCCCATCGAAATGACGGCGTCGCGCGCCTCGGGATAGAACGCCTTGTCGGCGGGCGTGAGGCCCGTCTCGTCGAGCCTCTCCATCAGCACGGGCCCGGGCTTCTCGCCGGTGGTCCAGCCGAGGAATCGCCAGATCGCGTCGAAGTCCTCGACGTCGTTGATGAGCGGCGTGCCCGTCAGCGCCAGCAGCAGCGGGTCGCGCACCTGCTCGCGGATGCGGGCGGCGAGGGCGAGCACGTTCTGCGAGCGCTGCGAGGTGAGGTTCTTGATGAAGTGAGCCTCGTCGACGACCATGCCCTTCAGCCCGATCGAGCTGAGCCACGACAGGTGGCGATCGAGGATCTCGTAATTGACGATGAACACGTCGGCGAACGCGTCGATGTCCTCGCCGTCGCCCTGGATGACCGTGGCGCGCCGCTGCGGTGTCCAGCGCTCCACCTCGCGCGCCCAGTTCATCTTCACGACGTTGGGCACGACCGCCAGCAGCGGGTAGGCGCCCGCGACGGATGCCGCGAGCACCGACTCCGCCGTCTTTCCGAGGCCGGGCTCATCGGCGAGGAGGAACGTGCGGTGCCCAGCGCGCACGGACTCCAGGAACCGCGACTGGTGCGGCATGATCTCGAGGCCCTTGGGCGACAGCCGGTCGAACTCGGGAACCGGCGGCAGGTCCATCGACGCGCTTCCGCCGCCGGCACCGGTCTCGAACGCCTTGTAGAGGGGGCCCATGAGCTCCCAGCTGTCGAGGCGCCGGCGCGGGGTCTCCTTCGGCGCTCGGATCGACAGATCGGGGGCGAGGAACGGATTGGCCTCGCGCCGTGCCTCGACCTGCGCCGGCACGACCTGGCGCTCGGCGAGAGCGGCGGGCACCACAGGAGCGGCGACCGGGGCGACGTCGGTGATGATGAGCTCGTCGGGCGGCAGCTCGGCACCGGACTCGAGCAGCCAGTCGCGGCGCATGCGGCGCGCCACCGGCGATGCGGCCTGGTCGACTTCGAGCAGCTGGATGAGCGAGGTGTCGCGGGCGGCGGTCTTGGCGAGGATGGTGGCGACACCGTCCAGGCGCTTGAGCAGTTCGGCGCGCGCGGCATCCGTCAGCTCGCCGTCGTTCTTGACGCGAGCGCGCTCCTCGCGCACCAGGAACGCGATCACCTGGAACTTGACGCGGTTCGTGGGCCCGAGCTTGCCGCGCTGGGCCTTGGCCTCGACCTCGCGCACCTTGCGGGCGAGGATCGGGATGATGGGGGCCTCGTCGTCGCGGCGCGCGGACGAGGACTTGCGGCGACGCTGCGCCGTCTGGGGTGCCGTGGTCGGCATGCTCCTCCTGAGCGTGAGTGCCGGATCGGGACCGGCGATGATCGGATGACACCGATGGTCGTGCGTCCCGCGGGCGGCGCGAACGCCGTCGCGAACGCGGGACCGGGGCTCGCCGTCGACGGCCGCGGGCACTCGCTTCTGCGAGCTGCGACATCGTCAGCGGTTTCCCCGCGGCCCATTCTAGCCGGATCGGCGGCCCGATCGGGGAATGCGTCCGCGAACGGGGGCCGCTTCAGCCCCAGAGCGTCGCGACGATGTCTTCGGTGTACCCGTCGGGGTTGAAGTTGATCCAGGCGGTGGTGACGACGGCGCCGTCGCCGATGTAGTGCGTCTCGCCGCGCGTGTACTCCTCGTCGTCGAGCGTGACGCCGCGCTGCTCGATGCGGCAGATGGTGCCGTCGCCGAGGGCCTCGCAGCCGAATCCCGCTTCCGGCAGCGCCGCCGAGATCGCCGCCGCCTGCTCGGCGTCGATCGTCGTGACGTTCGTCGCGAGCCCGACTTCGCTGGGCTGACCCCACGAGCAGCGGATGGTGGGCGCGCCGCTGTGGACGATCTCCAGGAGGTCGGCGTTCTCCGTCGAGAGCATCGTGACGCCGGGGTCGTTCAGCGGCGGGTTCGCCGACTGCAGCTGCGCGAGCATCGCGGCGGAGTAGATCTCCTCGCAGGTCGCCGGCAGCTCGAATCCGGCATCCGGCAGCTCAGTCTCGATCGGCGTCACCGACGGACCGGGCGTCGGCTGCTCGACCGTCGCGGACCCCGAGGGCTCGGGAGTGGCCGAAGGCTCGGGCCGGCATCCGGTCGCGAGCATCGCCACCGCGGACAGCGCGGCGATCGCGATCGCGACCCGCTTCGTCCGGACATCGTCGAACAGCCGCATGACACCTCCGGTTCGCGTGCGCCGACTGGCGCCCTTCGACCTTACGACGCTGCGCCCGCGACGCGCTCGGGGCACGCCGCGGGAGCGGAGCGAGGCGCCGCCGCGGGTTTCCGAAGCGGCCCCGACGTAAGCCTGCACACGGCGCACGTGCGTCAGCGACCGTCCGCGTACGCCTCCTGCCACCGCGAGAGCGTGTGCGGGTCGTCGGTCACGATGCCGTCCACCCCGAGCGCGGTGACGGCGTCCCAGTGCGTGTCGTCGTTCAGGGTGTAAACGACGACGCGTGCGCCCGCGGCGTGGAGCTCGTCGACGATGCCGGGACGATCGAGCACGGCCTTCCGGCTCACGATGACGCCGCGCGCGCCGGCCTCGGCGACCGCGCTGACGACGTCGTCCGGCACGTGCTTCAGGATGAGCAGGCGCGGCACGACCTCCGAGCCGGCGGCGACCAGCGCGAGCGTCCGCGCATCGAAGCCGGCCAGCGCGACGCGACGCTCGAGGTCACGCGCGACGACCTGCGACACGGCCGCGGCGACGGCCTCGGCATCCCACTCGCCCTTCAGCTCGATGATCGCGCGGCCGCCCGACGTCGCGAGCGTGTCGAGGAACTCGTCGAGCGTGGGCACCAGCGTGCCGGCGTAGGCGCCGTCGAACCACGAGCCGGCGTCGAGGGCGCGCACCTCGGCGAGCGTGAGCGCCGAGAGTCGGCCGTGGCCGTTCGTCGTACGGTCGACGGTCGCGTCGTGCATGAGGACGGGGTGGCGGTCTGCGGTGAGCGCGACATCGACCTCGACGTAGTCGAATCCGCCGTCGAGGGCGGCGGAGATGGCGGGCAGCGTGTTCTCGGGGGCGGTCTGCGCGCCCCCGCGATGGCTCGCGATGAACGCCGCCTCGCCGGGCGTGCGGGGATCGCCGAGCAGCTCGCGGGCGCTGACCCGCGCCGGTGTCGCACCGAACAGCGCGATCACCATGCTCGCGGCTGCGAGCACGCACACGATGAGCAGGGCGTGGATCCGATCGCGGGCGCGATCGGATGCCGCGGAGTGGGGCATCGGGCATGTCCTCCGGGTCTTGCACCGCGTCGTCGTCGACGTGGTGCGGACCACTCTACATGCGCCGTTACCGTTTCGTTACTCAGTTTTCGCGCGTGATCCGCGCACCGACAGCACCGCGTCCCACAGCGCCTCGGCGACGTCGCGCTTGCTGCCGTTCGCCGACGCGACGAGCCGCCCGTCCGCGGCGATGATCGACACCGCGTTCTCGCCGCTCTCGAACCCTCTCGTCCAGCCGACCTCATTGACGGCGAGGAGGTCCGCGCCCTTGCGCGCGGCCTTGCGCCGGCCGCGGTCGAGCAGCGTCTCGCCCTCCCCCGGCGTCTCTGCCGCGAAGCCGACGATCGTCTGCCCGTCTCGCCGACCGCGGACGAGCTCCGCGAGGATGTCGTCGTTCTCGATCAGGTCGAGGGTGATGCCCTCGCCGGGCGCCGACTCCTTCGCGCGCTTGAGGGGCGACACCTCGGCGACGCGGTAGTCGGCGACCGCCGCCGCCATCACGACGACATCGGCGGACGCCGCCTCGACTGCGGCCACTGCACCGAGCTCTGCGGCGGTGCCGGCGCGGACGACCCTCACGCGCGGGTGGGCGGATGCCTCGGCCAGCGGTCCGTCGTCGACGTGCGCCGCGATCAGCGCCACGTCGGCGCCGCGATCTGCCGCCGCGAGCGCGACCGCCACCCCCTGCCGTCCGCTCGATCGGTTGCCGATGTAGCGCACCGGATCGATCGGCTCACGGGTGCCCCCGGCGCTGACCACGATGCGCAGGCCATCGAGGTCGCGCGTCACCGCGGCCGCGGCGAGCGCGCGCTCCAGGATGGCCTCGGGCTCCGACATCCGTCCGGGGCCGCTGTCCCCGCCGGTGAGCTCACCGTCCTCGGGACCCACCATGATCACACCGCGCTCACGGAGGGTCGCGATGTTGGCGACCGTCGCGGGGTGCCGCCACATCTCGGTGTGCATCGCGGGCGCCACGACGACCGGTGCCGTGGTGGCGAGTAGGGTCGTCCCGAGGAGATCGTCCGCGATTCCCGCGGTCATCTTCGCCAGCGTGTTCGCCGTCGCGGGCGCCACGATCACGAGATCGGCCGCCTGGCCGAGCGCGACGTGCCGCACGCGTGCGACGTCGTCGTGGACGGAGGTGGTCACGGTGTGGCGGCTGATCGCCTCCCACGTGGGCAGGCCGACGAAGCGCAGCGCGTCGTCGGTGGGCACTACGTGGACCTCGTGGCCGTCCTTGACGAGAAGGCGCACCAGCTGAACCGTCTTATACGCGGCGATCCCGCCGGTGACTCCGACTACGACGAACACCCTCCGATCTTGGCACGACCCGAAACCCCCGACGTCAGGAGATCCGCGATGTGCACGGTCGTCGTCCGCGTTCCGCATACGGCAGACGAGCCGACGCGCGTGCTCGCGATCCGCGACGAGGATCCCGGCCGGCCGTGGAACCCCCTGGGCCGATGGTGGCCGGAGCCGCACGACGGCGTCATCGGCGTGCGCGACGCGCGCGCCGGCGGCGCCTGGCTCGCGGCCGATCCCACGACCGCGCGCCTCGCCGTGCTCCTCAACCGCGCCGACGTGTCGACGAGGCCCGAGTCGGAGCTCGTCTCACGCGGCGGCATCGTGCTCGAGTCGGTGGCGGGGCGCTCCCCCGGCGGCGAGCCGCGCACGCACGGGTTCAACCTGGTCGAGGTGACGGGGCCGCGCGCCCGCGTGACCACCTGGGACGGAGCGCGGCTGCAGACCCGCGACCTCGAGCCGGGCACCCACATGATCGCTCACGACGACGTCGACGATCCGTCGACACCGCGCATCGCACGGTGGCTCGATGAGTTCCGTGCGAGCGAGCTCGCCGCAGGCGGGCACTGGTGGCTGCCGTGGCTCGAGGTCCTCGAGCGCTCGACCGAGCTGCGGCCGACCGACGACCGCGCGATCATCCGCGACAACCGTCCCTACGGCTACCCCACGCTGTCGCTCCTGGCGTGCGTCGCGTCGGTGTCGGCGACCGACGTCGACGTGCACTACGGCGAGCTCACCCGGCCCGGCGCGTGGGGCGGGCTCGACCTCGCCTGAGCCGTCCCGCCGCCCGCGGCGCGGGCAGCTGACTACACCAGGCTCTTGGTGTGACCCAGAGTCGCGTTGACCCATTTGTCAATGACGCAGATCGACACCGTCGCCGAGTGGCAGCCTGGCCAGTCCGGCGCGCGCGGCCTCGGTCACGTCGCGGCAGGCTACTACGCCGTCAGCTCTTGCTAGACGATCACCTCGCCCGGCCAGGTGAGCGCGTACGTGTACTGGACCGGCGCGCTGGGCCTCGGCAGCGGCGCGGTCTGAGCCCCCGCCCTGCAGCGGCCCCGTCTCCACCGAGGCGGGACCGCTGCCGTTGTCGCTGGGGCAGTCCGGTGCCTCGCTCACGCGGATGGGCATGAGTAGCGTTGCGCCCATGCTGAACCTCGTCACTAGGGCCGCAGCCGCAGCCGTCGCCCTCACCGTCGCCGCTGGGCTCGCCTCCTGCGCGCCCGCCGCTGACCCTGCGCCCGCTCCGTCCAAAGCCGCCGAGCCGACGCCCGCCACGTCACCGACGCCCAGGAACTATGTCGCCGAGGCCGAAGCGGCCGCCGCGGCGGAAGCCGCCGCCAAGGCCGAGGCGCGCCAAGCCGAGTACACCGCCGCGGTCGCCACATTCCCGCTCGCGATGCCGGGGGGCTACACATTCCCTGAGACGGCACCTGCGGGCGGTTTCATCGCTCGACCCGGGAGCGGCTCGGGGTCCGCGACGGCCTATGCAGTGTGGCGCTGCTCGGTCGCACAGGCGGCCCGGGACGCGCACGTCCTCAACGGCGACGACGCGAGCGCCCAGTCACTCCTCGCGCAGATCGCCGCGGTGAGCGACGATGACCTGCCCGGCAACGGCGACTGGGTCCAGATGGTCCTCCCCGAGTCCGGCGTCTCGTGGGGCTCGCTGGAGGGCGAGACGGGCATGTGCTACTTCTGGCTCCGCCCGCACGGCCGCTGGAACGTATAGACCCCCGCGTCGAACACCGAAGGCCCCGCTCTGCTTCGCGAGCGGGGCCTTCGCGTTGTCGGCCTAGTCCGTCATCCCCGACCGCACCCAGTCCTGAACCCGCCAGACGACGTTGTACAGGTTCAGCGGCGCGCGGTCGTAGCTGTCCCACCGCTGGCCGACGCGGGCGGTCCAGGCGCGGATGCGGCCGCAGCAGACGCGGTGGCCGAACAGGCGGAACAGGGTGTTGCAGAGCATGCCACGCATGAGGAGTCGTCCTCTCGATGGTCGCCGCCCCCGGTTGGGGCTAGCGTTGGCTGCTCATGCCCCGATGGTATCGCCCGGCAGGCCGGGCCGGGCGGGGACGCCGATAGTGTGAGCCGCAACTCGAAGCTCCTCTACGGCTCGCAGATCCAGCACGAGCTGGATGACGACGCGCTCTTCCACCTGGACGTACTCATCGCGCACCTGCGCGGCCGCCCATTCTTCACGTGACGGTGGCGGCCGCTCGAACGGCAATCTCGTTCCACTCTCGATCGCGCCGGGCGTGCCGTTGGTGCTGGAGTACTACAACGGCCCAGACCTCAAGCTCGACTGGGCGCTCATCGAACGCGCCGCCAAGAAGATCGAGGAGAGTGGCAGCGTCACGATGCCGCTGGCGCACTACTACCGCGCCTAGCGGCCGGTGCCGATCATTGCGGTCCCGGTACGGAAGCGCTCGAATATCAAACAAGGCTCTTGGTGTGCCAGACCGTCTTCGTCTCGGTGAACGCCGCGATGCGCGAGAGGCTGGGGGCCGCGGCATCCGTCCCGTTCTCGGGAGGCAGCACTCGCGTGAGGGTCTCGGCGGCCGCGATCTGCAGGTCGACCCAGTCCAAGTCGCCGGCGCCGACGAGGTCCAGCGCATGCACGTCGGGGTGCGACGCGAGCCAGGGCGCGATCTCGGCGGGCGAGCCGGTGAGCACGTTCACGACGCCGCCGGGAACGTCCGACGTCGCCAGCACCTCGGCGAGGCTGATCGCCGAGAGCGGGAACCGCTCCGATGCGACGACGACCACCGAATTGCCGGTGACGAGGGCCGGCGCGATCGCCGAGACGAGCCCGACGAGCGCGGAGTCCTGCGGTGCGATGACGCCCACTACACCGGTGGGCTCCGGCACCGAGATGTTGAAGTACGGGCCCGCGACCGGGTTGCCGTTGCCGGCGATCTGGCCGAACTTGTCGCACCACCCGGCGTACCAGACCCAGCGGTCGACGGCCTCGTCGACCTCGGCGGTGGCGGCGGATGCCGACACCCCGGTCTGCTGGACGATCTCGTCGACGAACTGCGCACGCCGGCCTTCGAGCAGCTCGGCCACGCGGTAGAGCACCTGACCGCGGTTGTAGGCGGTGGCGCCCGACCAGCCCTTGACGGCGCCGCGCGCCGAGACGACGGCATCCCGCGCGTCCTTGCGGGACGCCAGCGCGGCGTTGGCGAGGAAGTCGCCCTTGGACGAGAGCACCTCGTACGTGCGCCCCGACTCGCTGCGCGGGAACGCGCCGCCGATGAAGAGCTTGTAGGTCTTGGGGACGGTCAGTCGCTTGCTCATCAGCGGGATCCCTTCAAGTACGCGGCGAGCCCGTGGCGGCCGCCCTCGCGGCCGTAGCCGGACTCCTTGTAGCCGCCGAACGGCGACGACGGGTCGAATCGGTTGAACGTGTTGGCCCACACCACGCCCGCACGCAGCCGGTCGGCGACGGCCAGGATGCGGGAGCCCTTGTCGGACCAGATCCCCGCCGAGAGCCCATACGGCGTGTTGTTGGCCTTCTCGATGGCCTCGGCCGGCGTGCGGAACGTCAGCACCGACAGCACCGGGCCGAAGATCTCGTCGCGCGCGATGCGGTGGCTCGCCTGCACGTTGGTGAAGATCGTCGGGGCGAACCAGAAGCCGTTGTCGGGGATGACGCAGTCCGCGCTCCAGCGCTCGGCGCCCTCCTCCTCGCCGATGCGGCTCAGCTCGCGGATGCGGTCGAGCTGCTCGCGCGAGTTGATAGCGCCGATGTCGGTGTTCTTGTCGAGCGGGTCGCCCAGCCGCAGCGTCGACAGGCGGTCCTTGAGCCGGTCGACGACCTCGTCGTGGATCGACTCCTGTACGAGGAGCCGGCTGCCGGCGCAGCACACGTGCCCCTGGTTGAAGAAGATGCCGTTGACGATGCCCTCGATCGCCTGGTCGATCGGCGCGTCCTCGAAGACGATGTTCGCGGCCTTGCCGCCGAGCTCGAGGGTCAGCTTCTTGTCGGTGCCCGCGACGGACTTCGCGATCTCGCGTCCGACGGCCGTCGAACCGGTGAAGGCGACCTTGTTCACGTCCGGATGCCGCACGATCGCCGCTCCGGTCGCCCCGGCGCCCGTGACGATGTTCACGACGCCCGGCGGCAGATCCGCCTGTTGCAGGATCTCGGCGAAGATGAGCGCCGACAGCGGCGTGGTCTCCGCGGGCTTGATGACGACGGTGTTGCCCGCGGCGAGCGCGGGGGCGATCTTCCACGCGAGCATGAGCAGCGGGAAGTTCCACGGGATCACCTGGCCGGCGACCCCCAACGGCCTCGGGTCGGAGCCGAGGCCGGCGTAGTCGAGCTTGTCGGCCCAGCCGGCGTAGTAGAAGAACCACGCGGCGACCAGCGGCACGTCGACGTCGCGGCTCTCCTTGATCGGCTTGCCGTTGTCGAGGCTCTCGGCGACCGCGAGCTCGCGCGCCCGCTCCTGTACGAGCCGCGCGATGCGGAACAGGTACTTGCCGCGGTCACGGCCGCTCATCTTCGACCAGGTCTTGTCGAACGCGCGGCGCGCCGCGACGACGGCGGCGTCGACATCCGCCTCGGTCGCCGAGGCGATCGTCGCGATCTGCGACTCGTCGGCGGGTGAGATCGTCGCGAACGATTCGCCGGAGCCCGGACGGAAGTCGCCGTCGATGAACAGCCCGTACTCGGGCTTGAGGGACAGGATCGCGCGCGACTCGGGGGCCGGCGCGTATTCGAGGAAGCTCATGGCTCGTTCCTTAGTCGATCGTCACGTAGTCGGCGCCGGAGTAATGCCCGGTCTTCAGCTTCTGCCGCTGCAGCAGCACGTCGTTGAGGAGGCTCGACGCGCCGTAGCGGAACAGATGGGGCTGCAGCCATTCCTCGCCCACCGTCTCGGCGACCGTGACGAGGTACTTGATCGCATCCTTCGACGTGCGGATGCCGCCCGCGGGCTTCACGCCCACCTTCTCGCCCGTCGCCCGATGCCAGTCGCGCACGACCTCGAGCATGAGGAGCGTGACCGGCAGCGTCGCCGCCGGCTGCACCTTGCCGGTCGAGGTCTTGATGAAGTCGCCGCCGGCGAGGATCGCGAGCCACGAGGCGCGCTTGATGTTGTCGTACGTGTTGAGCTCACCGGTCTCGAGGATCACCTTGAGCGACGCATACGACCCGTCCTCGCGACGGCATGCCGCCTTCACGCGCGCGATCTGGTCGAAGACCAGGCCGTAGCGGCCGGAGAGGAACGCACCGCGGTCGATCACCATGTCGATCTCGTCGGCGCCGCTCGCCACCGCCTCGGCGGTGTCGGCGAGCTTGATGTCGAGCGACGCGCGCCCGCTCGGGAACGCGGTGGCCACGGCGGCGACGCTCACGCCGCCCTCATCGGGGTCGCCGTGCGCCGCGCCGAGGGCCTCGACGGCGTGCGGCACCATGTCGCCGTAGACGCACACGGCCGCGACACGCGGGCAGGTGGGATCCGAGGCATCCGGGTTGAGCGCCTTCGCGACCAGCGATCGGACCTTGCCGGGGGTGTCGGCGCCCTCGAGGGTGGTGAGGTCGATCAGTTCGATGATCTTGTCGAGCGCCCACGCCTTGGACGTCGTCTTGATCGACCGCGTACCGAGGCCGGCCGCGCGCTGCTCGAGGCCGACGGCGTCGACGCCGGGCAGCCCGTGCAGGTACCGGCGGAGCGTGGTGTCGTCGGGTTCGCCGCCGAGCAGCTCGACGGCGCGCTCCGGCAGCGTCATGAGGGAATCGCCTGACATGGCATGACCTGGCTTTCTGTGGGACGTGGCGGGGGGATGCGGTGAGGGGCCGGGGCTCACGGTGTCATCCTTCGAGCAGGTGGAGCGCGGTGGCTTCGTCGGTGATCAGGGCGGTGCACAGTCCCGATGCGACCAGCGCCGCGGCGATGGCGTGCTTCGGCGTGCCGGCGATCGCAGCGATCGCGACGGGCGCGGCCCGCAGCGCGTCGAGCGAGAGGCCCACGGTGCGTGCGTCGAGCTCGGGGTCGACGATGTCGCCCGCGGCGTCGACATAGCGTCCGACGACGTCGCCGACGGCGCCGCGACCGACGAGGCGGTCGATGTCCTCGGGGGCGAGGTAGCCGCTGTCGACATGGACGGACCGGTGGTCGGCGGCACCGGCGCTGAAGAGGTACGCGTCGGCCGAGCCGGCGAGATCCATGACGTTCGCGACGACCCGGTCGGCTTCGATCGCCTCCTTCGTCTCGCGGCGCTCCAGGATGGCGGGGCTCGGCAGCAGCGTCGCCCGTCCGCCGCCCTTCTGTGCGATCGCGACCGCGGTGGCAGCGGCGGTTCCCGGACGCTGCGTGAGGCTCACGCCGCCGTTGATCTGCACGACATCGGTGCCGCTCGACCACCCGTTGCGCAATTGGTGGGCGACCTCCGAGAGGGTGCGACCCCAGCTGACGCCGAGCACCCCGGGGCTCGGGCTCAACGCCGACAGGTAGTCCGCCGCGGCCTGGGCGACGCGCCGCTGCAGCTCGTCCTCCGTCTCGACGCCGGCTCGCGACACGACGATCGCGTCGGCGAGGCCACGTTCGTCGCGCAGGCGCCGCTCGAGCGGCACGCGCCGCGCGCGCGAGTGGAGGATCTCGATGCGGACGAAGCCCTCCTCCTTCGCCTGCGACAGCAGGCGGCCGACCTTCCAGCGGGTGATGCGGAGGCTGCGCCCGATCTCCTCCTGCGTGAGGTTCTCCTCGTAGTACAGCTCTGCTGCCCGGATCGACAGCAGCTCGTCGACGGCGTCCACATCCCCTCCTTCCGTCAGTCCGCCTTCAAGGCTGACACACGAATCGAGGTCGAGCAACATCTGAACGCACTTCTGCTCACATGAGCAGATACGCGGCGTGCGCCCGCGCTACCCGCCCTCGGCCACGGCGACCGGAGCCGCGACTGCGGCGCTCGCGCGCGAGTGCCTCAACAGCACGATGACGCCGATCCCCACGACGACCACGAACGCGATCGACAGGCTCGTGAAGGCGAACCAGTTCTCGTCGAGTGCAAGCACGATCGCGGCCGAGAGCACCGCGATCGCCGCCGCCGCCAGCTTCGAAGCGAACTTCAGGCCGATGCCCGGAGTGAGCCGCCCCGCGGGCGCGTCGCCGCGGGCGAGGATCACGTCGGCGAACGCGTCGAGGGTGGCCAGCAGCGACGCCGAGTATGCCACCGCGCACCCCAGCGCGCCCCACAGGTTGACCGGATTCGCGGCCGCGGCTTCGGCGGCCCACACCACGAGCTCTTGCACGCCTCGATCGTAGGGGGCGGGCGGGCGCCAGGTCTACGGACGCCCGGCAGCCGCCGTGGTCACGACAGCACGCCGCGCACGCGCACGACGTCGTCGGCCATCTGGGCGATGAGCGCGTCGACCGTGTCGAACGCGGCCATGCCGCGGATGCGCTCGACGAACTCGACCTCGACCGTGTGGCCGTAGAGGTCGATGTCGGTCTCGTCGAGGACGTAGGCCTCGACCTGTCGGACGTCGACGTCGTCGAACGTGGGGTTCGTCCCGACGCTGATCGCCGCGGGATACCGCACGCTGCTGCGCGGCTCGGCGCCGCCGTCGGCGGGCGCGCCCTCGTCGACCAGCCATCCCGCATACACGCCCTCGGCGGGCACGAATCCCTCGAGCGACTGCGACAGATTGGCGGTCGGGAAGCCGAGCTCGCGGCCGCGCTTGAGACCGTGGACGACCTCGCCGCGCACGCCGTGCGACCGGCCGAGCAGCTTGGCCGCACCCGCGACGTCGCCCGCGTCCAGCAGCTCGCGAACCCACGTGGACGAGACGCGGCGCCCCTCGTCGATCGCGCGGACGTCGTCGACGACGTCCACCTCGTAGCCGAACTCACGACCCAGCTCGCGCAGCAGGTCGGGTGTCCCCGCTCCCCCGCGGCCGAACCGGAAGTCGGCGCCGACCAGCACGATCGTGACTCCCAGCGCTCCGACGAGGACGTGCTCGACGAACTCCCGCGCCTCGAGGTCGGCCAAGGCGCGGTCGAACGTGAGCAGCAGCGTCGCATCGACGCCGGTCTCCGCGAGGAGCCGGAGCTTCTGCTCGACGCCGACGAGGCTCACGGGGCAGATCTCGGGCCGCAGCAGTGCCAACGGGTTGCGGTCGAACGTCACCGCGACGACACGGGCGCCGGCCGCCGCCGCATCCACCCTCGCCCTGTCGATCACCGCGCGATGCCCGGAGTGCACGCCGTCGAACTTGCCGATCGCGACGACCGACGGGCCGAAATCCGCGGGCACCTCGCGCGGGTCGCGGAAGACGATCACGACGCCACCGCCGCGGGCTCGACAGCCGACGCGCGAGCGGTCGGGCGGTGGGTGATGAGCCACCAGAGGCCGAGGAAGGGCAGCACGAGCGGAATGAACACGTAGCCCCGGCCGTACCAGGACCACACCGTGTCGTGCGCGAACAGCTCGGGCATCGCGAGGCTGAGCGTGCCGATGACGAGCACTCCCACCAGCTCGAACCCGATCGCGATCCACGCGACGAGGTACCAGCCGCGGCGACCGGCGAACACGAGCGCGAGCGTGGCCACGATGTAGACGACGGCCGACACCGCCGACAGCGTGTACGCCAGCGGCGCCTCGTCGAAGCGCTGGGCGATCTGGACGAAGGAGCGGCCGGTGGCGGCGAGCGCCATGATCGCGTAGACGATCACGAGCACGCGGCCGATGCCGGTCATGCGGGGGCGGGCGGACGACGACATAACCCCACGATCTTAGTTCGGATGCCTCGGCCCGCGGCCCGGAATCCGCGTAGCCGCGTCGTCATGCCACCTGGACGGTCCAGATCACCTGCATGCGCCACACCATCACCGCGATCGACAATGCGGCGATCCCCATGATGACGGTGCTCCAGCGGCTGCGCTCGAGGAGCGCCCACGCGACGGCGGCGAGCGGGAGCAGGGCCGCCGACACCAGGTACACCCAGTACTCGAGCAGGCTCCCGGTGGGCGGATTGCCCGCCAACGGCGCGATGACCGCGATCACGATCTGCGCGATGAGCAGCAGCTCGACCAGCGCGAGGGATCCGACTGTCCAATCGCTCGGGCGCCGGCCGGCGAGCCCCGCGACGATGCAGAAGAGCCCCGCGGCGACGGCCACCACCACCTGCAGGATCGTGAACCACAGGATCATCGCGCAGCCTCCTCGGGCATGTTCATGACGCTCTTGACGTCCGCTCCCCGCCTCTCGACGATCCCGACCAGCGCGCCGTGCGGGTCGATCGCCGCGGCCGGGGCGGCGGTCAGCCGCTCGGCGGCGCCGGCGAGGCGCTTGCCGTGGCGGAGGTCACGGCCTTCGTCGGCGGTCACGTCGAATCGTCCGAGGACGGCGGCCGCCGCCACGGCGGGGTCGAGGAGCGTCGCCTCGGCGAGGCCGTCGAGATCCACCGCGTCGTCGACGGAGAAGGGGCCGATGCGCGTGCGCCGCAGGGCGGTGAGGTGCCCGCCGACGCCCAGCGCCGCGCCGAGATCGCGGGCGAGCGAGCGGATGTACGTGCCGCTCGAGCAGTCCACCACGACGTCGAGATCCACCCGTCCCCCGGCCTCCGGGCCCGCCGGAAGGCGACGCTCCGCGCGCACCTCGAACCGCGACACCGTCACGTCGCGCGCCTTCAGCTGCACGTCCTCGCCCGAACGGGCGAGATCGTACGCACGCCGCCCGTCGACCTTGATGGCGGAGTACGTGCTCGGCACCTGCGAGATGCGTCCGGTCAGCGCCGAGATGCCCTCGGCGATCGCAGCCGAGCGCAGGGACGAGGCATCCGTCGTCGTCACCACCTGGCCGTCGGCGTCGTCGGTCTCGGTCGCGACGCCGAGCCGGATGGTGGCCTCGTAGGTCTTGTCGAGTCCCACCACGAACGTGAGCAGCCGCGTGGCGCCCTCGACGCCGAGCACGAGCAGGCCCGTCGCCATCGGGTCGAGCGTGCCGGCATGCCCGATCTTGCGCGTGCCGAGCGCGCGTCGCGCACGCGCGACGACGTCGTGCGACGTGATGCCGCCGGGCTTGTCGACCAGCAGCAGTCCGGGCGCGGCCATCAGCCTCTACCTCCCGGAACGCGTCGCGGATGGGCGAAGTCGGAGTTGTCGACGACGACGGATGCCGCCTCCCTCGGCGCCGCCTCGTGCAGGTACAGCTCCTGCCCGCGTCGGTATCGCGCGTTCGTCGGCGCGTCGGGATCGGGATCGCAGCCGTCGCGCTGCGCCATGCGCGCGTAGGCGACGTCGAAAGGCACCTCGAGCCACAGCGACCAATCCCACAGGCCGCGCAGCAGCGGGCGGTGCAGGAAGATGCCGTCGATCACGAGCACGGCGTCGCGGGGCGCGGTGACCCACTGCGACTCGGCGGGCGCATCGCGCACGACGTCGAACGCCGTCAGCTGGAAGCCCGTCGCCCCTGCGGTCTGCGCGCCCTCGCGGAACGGATCGACGAGCACGCGACGGAACGTCGCATAGTCGTACGAGTCGCGGTAGAAGCCCTCGGGGCTGTGGCGCCCTCGCGCGTACCGCTCGGCCCGCGGCCGGTGGAAGCCGTCGATGCTCGCGCGGAACACGGCATCCCCCGTCTCGGCGAACGCCTCGGCCAGCCCGTCGGCGAACACCGTCTTGCCGGCCCCGTCGACGCCGTCCACCGCGACGATCACGCGCCCCGCGGGGTACTGCCGCCGCGCGTCGTCGCGGAGATCCCGCCACAGCGTCGTCGTCGGCGTGGCGGGAAGGCGCATGCTTCCAGCCTACGGCGCGGGAGGGTGACACTCAGGCGCAGGCCGCATACGGCGGGGCTTCGAGCGACGTCGCGGTGAGCGCGCGCCACGTCGGCCAGATCGCGATGCTCCGGTGTGTGACGGGCACGGTCTTCTGGACTTCGAGGTCAGGACCGTCGCTCCGTAGGCTGGGAGGCATGCCCGACCTCGCGACACCGCTCGTCGCGTGGTTTCGCGACAACGCGAGAGACCTTCCCTGGCGGCAGTCGGGATTCGGCGCATGGGGCGTGCTCGTGAGCGAGTTCATGCTGCAGCAGACCCCCGTGAACCGCGTCGTCCCCCACCTGCGGGCGTGGCTCGAGCGCTGGCCGACGCCGGCGGACCTCGCGGCGGCCGCCCCGGCCGACGCGGTGCGCCAGTGGGCGAACCTCGGCTACCCGCGGCGCGCGCTCTGGCTCCACCGCGCGGCCGTCGAGATCCGCGATCGCCATGGCGGCGTCGTGCCGCGCGACGTCGACGCGCTCCTCGCCCTCAGCGGCATCGGCGAGTACACCGCACGCGCGGTGGCGGTCTTCGCGTACGGCGACCGGCATCCCGTCGTCGACACGAACACGCGACGCGTGCTCGCGCGGGCGATCGACGGACGATCGCAGCCCGGCTCCCCGTCGCGGCGCGACCTCGACGCGATGTCGGCGATCCTCCCCGACGACCGTCGAGAAGCCGCGATCGTCAACGCCGCCGCGATGGAGCTCGGAGCGACGGTGTGCATCGCGCGCGTGCCCCGGTGCGACGCCTGCCCGCTCGCCGCGCAGTGCGCGTGGCGGGCCGCGGGGTACCCCGATACCGGGGACGAGCGCCGGCGTCAGGCCCGCTATGAAGGCAGCGACCGGCAGGCGCGCGGCGCGGTGCTGAGGACGCTCCGGGATGCCTCGGCGCACGCCGTGCCGCTGCACGAGGTCGTCGCCGACTGGCCCGACCCGCGTCAGCGCGACCGCGCGATCGACTCGCTCGTCGCCGACGGCCTCGCCGAGGCCGTCGACGGGATGCTGCGACTGCCGGTGTGACAGGTGGTCCGGCGGCCTCTGGGCCGCTCAGTCCTCTTCGTCGAACTCGCGCGGCTTCACGTACGGGTCGGCCTCGCCCGCGTAGGAGGCGGTGGCCGCGAGGCCGGCGACGGACTGGTCGCGCTCGCGCGCCTCGCGCAGCAGATCCTCGATGTGACCGGCGTTCTCGGGGATCGCGTCGTGGATGAACTCGAGGGTCGGAGTGAGCCGCACGCCGAGCTTGCGGCCGACTTCGCTGCGCAGCATCCCCGTCGCCGCCTTCAACGCCGCCGCGGACGACGCGCGGTCGTCCGCCGAGCCCAGCACGGTGTAGAACACCGACGCATGCTGGAGGTCGCCGGTCACCCGGACGTCGGTGATGGTCACGAAGCCGAGGCGCGGATCGCGCAGCCCCTTCTCGAGGCGCTCCGCGATGAGCACGCGGATGCGGTCGGCGAGCCTCGCCTGACGTTCTGAAGCCATGATCACTCCTTCCGAAGCGTGAGGGACGCCCGTCGTGGGCGCCCCTCACGTCCGCGACTCAGCCGCGGGGCTTCTCGACCATCTCGGTGGTCTCGATCTCGTCGCCCACCTGGATGTCGTTGTACTTGCCGAGGCCGATACCCGCCTCGAAGTCCGTGCGGACCTCGGTGACGTCGTCCTTGAACCGGCGCAGCGACTCGATCGCCAGACCGTCGGCGATCACGACGCCGTCGCGGATGACGCGCGCCTTGGCGTTGCGCGTGATCGTGCCCGAGCGGACGATGACACCGGCGATGTTGCCGAACTTCGAGGAGCGGAACACCTCGCGGATCTCGGCGACACCCGACTGGACCTCTTCGTACTCCGGCTTGAGCAGGCCCTTGAGCGACTGCTCGACATCGTCGATCGCGTTGTAGATGACCGAGTAGAACCGGACGTCCACGCCCTCGCGGGCGGCGCGCTCGCGCGCCTTGGTGTCGGGGCGGACGTTGAAGCCGATCACGATCGCGTTGTCGATCGTGGCCAGGTTGATGTCGGACTCGGTGATCGCGCCGACGCCGCGGTGGATGATCCGCAGCTGCACAGACTCGTCGACCTCGATCTTGAGGAGCGACTCCTCGAGCGCCTCGACGGCACCCGACACGTCACCCTTGATGATGAGGTTGAGCGACTCGACCTTGCCCTCTTCGAGAGCACGCGTGAAGTCCTCGAGCGAGATGCGCTTGCGGGCCTTGGCCAGCTGCGCGTTGCGCTCGGCGGCTTCGCGCTTCTCGGCGATCTGGCGCGCTGTGCGGTCCTCGTCGGTCACGATGAACGTGTCGCCGGCTCGCGGCACCGAGTTCAGACCCTGCACCTGGACCGGACGCGACGGGTAGGCCTCCTCGACCGGATCGCCGTTCTCGTCGATCATGGCGCGCACACGGCCGTACGCCGTGCCCGCGACGATCGCATCGCCGACCCGCAGCGTTCCGGACTGGATGAGCACCGTGGCGACCGAGCCGCGGCCCTTGTCGAGCTTCGCCTCGATCGCGACACCGCGCGCAGCCTTGTTCGGGTTCGCCGTCAGGTCGAGCCCGGCGTCCGCCGTGAGCAGGACAGCGTCCAGGAGCTCCTGGATGCCGGTGCCCTGTCGGGCAGACACGTCGACGAACAGCACGTCGCCGCCGTACTCCTCGGCGACCAGGCCGTACTCGGTGAGCTGCTGGCGCACCTTCGCCGGGTTCGCGTCGGGCTTGTCGACCTTGTTCACCGCGACCACGATCGGCACGTCCGCCGCCTGGGCGTGGTTCAGAGCCTCCACCGTCTGGGGCATGATGCCGTCGTCGGCCGCGACCACGAGGATCGCGATGTCGGTGACCTGCGCACCACGGGCACGCATGGCGGTGAACGCCTCGTGACCGGGGGTGTCGATGAAGGTGATGGCGCGCTCGATCTCGTCGTGCTCGGTCCACACCTGGTAGGCGCCGATGTGCTGCGTGATGCCGCCGGCCTCGCCCGCGACCACGTTGGTCTGGCGGATGGCGTCGAGCAGTCGCGTCTTACCGTGGTCGACGTGACCCATGACGGTCACGACCGGCGGACGGATCTCGAGGTCTTCCTCGTTCTCCTCCTCCAGCTCCCTCTCGAGGTCGAGACCGAAGCCCTCGAGGAGCTCCTTGTCTTCGTCCTCGGGCGAGACCATCTGGATCTTGTAGCCGAGCTCCGCGCCGAGCACCTCGAAGGTGGCCTCGTCGAGCGACTCCGTCGCGGTCGCCATCTCACCCAGGTTGAACAGGATGGTGACGAGCGTGCCGGGCTGGACGGTGTAGCCGCGGATCGCCTCGAGCTTGTCGGCGAAGTCCGAGATCGACGCGCCACGGCGCAGGCGGATGATCTCGCCGTTGCCCTTCTGGACGTTGACGCCGCCGACGACCGGGGCATCCCGCATCTCGAACTCTTGACGCTTCGCGCGACGCGACTTGCGCTGCTTCGACTTGCCGCCGCCCTTGCCGAAGGCACCCGCGGTGCCTCCACCCGGGCCGCGACCACGGCCGCCGCCACCACCGGGACGACCGGCGAATCCGCCGGGCGCGCCACCGGGACGCTGGAAGCCGCCGCCCGCTCCGGCTCCGGCGCCGCCGGGACGACCGGGACCGCCCGGACGCTGCTGGAACGGAGCGCCGGGACGACCTCCGCCACCGGGACGACCGCCGCCGCCCGGGCGCGGAGCGCCCGGACGAGGTGCGCCGGGGCGCGGAGCCTGCGGACGCGGGATGTTGCCGGGCGTCGGGCGCTGGCCCATGCCCTGCTGCGACGAGAACGGGTTGTTACCCGGACGCGGACCGGCCGGGCGCTGGCCCATGCCCTGCTGCGACGAGAACGGGTTGTTGCCCGGACGCGGCGTTCCGCCGGGACGCGGCGGCTGCGGCGTGCCACCCGGGGCCGGTGCGGACGGAGCCGGCGTCGCCGAGGCCGCAGGCGCGGCGGGAGCCGCGGGCTCGGCCGGTGCCGGCGCCGGGGCGGCCTTCGGGGCCGGAGCCGCCTTCGCGGCGGGAGCCTCGGGCGCGGCCGGAGCCGCAGGAGCAGCCGGGCGCGCCGGACCGGGCTTCGCCGCGGGACCGGGGCGCGCGCCGGACGCCGGCTTGGCACCGGCGGTCGCGGACTTCGCCGGGGCAGGCGTGCCCGCAGCGGCGGGTGCACCCGCACCGTCCGCCTCAAGCGCGGCACGGAGCTTCCGTGCCACGGGGGGTTCGATGGTGGACGAGGGGCTCTTGACGTATTCGCCGAGCTCCTTCAGCTTCTCGAGCGCGACCTTGCTGTCGACGCCGAGCTCGGAAGCGATCTCGTGCACGCGTGGTTTGGCAGCCACAAATTCTCCTGTCTGGGCCCACCCAGACAGGGCAGACCGTTAGTCGCGGACGGGTCTCATTTCGAGCCGTTCACTTTGTTTCCATAGCCGTTCAGCCTTTTGTTTGCTGTAGGTACTGTTCGATGGTCTGCGTGTCAAGCGGGCCTGACACACGCAATGCCCGCACGAAGGCGCGGCGCCGGATCGCGGTCTCCACGCACTCGCTCGTCTCGTGGACCCACGCGCCTCGTCCGGGCATCGACGCACGCTCGTCGGGGACGAGGACGGAATCGATGGCGACCACTCGGAGAAGAGCGGACCGGGGAGCACGCGTGCGGCATCCGACGCACGTTCGTACAGGTTCCATCTTATACCCCGGGGCGACATGCCCCGGACCCCCTTCTCCTACACCCCGGGGCGACATGCCCCGGACCCCCTTCTCCTACACCCCGGGGCGACATGCCCCGGACCCCCTTCTCCTACACCCCGGGGCGACATGCCCCGGACCCCCTTCTCCTACACCGAGCCGCTGGGACGACGCGCCCGGGTCAGCTGTCCTCGAGGATCGAGTCGGGCTGGATGTCGATCTTCGCGCCGGTGAGCTTGGCGGCGAGACGGGCGTTCTGTCCCTCCTTGCCGATCGCCAGCGACAGCTGGTAGTCGGGAACGAGCGCCCGCACGGCCTTGTTCGAGGCATCCAGCACGAAGCTCGACGTGACCTTCGCCGGCGACAGCGCGTTCGCGACGAACTTCGCGAGCTCGGGGTCGTAGTCGACGATGTCGATCTTCTCGCCGCCGAGCTCCTCGGTCACGGCGCGCACGCGCCGGCCCAGCTCGCCGATGCACGCGCCCTTCGCGTTGATCGAGGGGTCGTTCGCCGTGACGGCGATCTTGGTGCGGTGCCCGGCCTCGCGCGCGAGTGAGACGATCTCGACGAGTCCTGCCGGGATCTCGGGCACCTCGAGCGCGAACAGCTTGCGAACGAGTCCGGGGTGGGTGCGTGACACCGTGATCGACGGGCCCTTGGTGCCCTTCGACACCGACGTCACATACACCCGGAGTCGCGAGCCGTGCGCGTACTCCTCGCCCGGAACCTGCTCCTCCGGAGGCAGGATGGCCTCGACCGAGCCGAGGTCGACGTGCACCATCCGGGGGTTCGGGCCCTGCTGCACGATGCCGGCGACGATGTCGCCCTCCTTGCCGCGGAACTCCCCCAGCACCGCGTCGTCGGCGATGTCACGCAGACGCTGGCTGATGACCTGCTTGGCCGCGAAGGCGGCGATGCGGCCGAAGTCGTCGGGGGTCGACTCCTCCTCACCGATGACGGCGCCTTCCTCATCGAGCACGGGCGTGTAGATCGCGACGTGGCCGGTCTTCTCGTCGAGCGCGGCCCGCGTGCCCTCGGTGAGCTCGCCGTCGTTCGTCGTCTTCGCATACGCCGTCAGGATGGCCTGCTCGATGATCCGCACGAGTTCGTCGAAGGGAATCTCCTTCTCGCGCGAAACAGTGCGCAGCAGTCCGAGATCGATGTCCACAGTGGCCTCCATATTCAGCTCTCACCGGCACGTCGCCGCGCGCCGGAACCCTACAACGTTACCGGATGCCGAGCCGGTCCGACCTGGGAGACCGCTGCTGCGATCACCGCCGGCAGTCGTCGACGTGCGTCTCGGCCGACCGCAGGCGCTCATCCGTCCACTTCGCGAGCACGGGCAGGAAGCTCGACCGCGGCTGCAGGATGCGCAGGTGGTCGTAGCCGCGGTATTCGAGGAAGCGCACCTGCTCCCCCTGGGCGCACAGCCGATCGACGTACTGCTGCTGCAGGTGCGGCGGGATGACCTCGTCCTGGTCCCCCCACGCGATGAGGAGCGGGTGCCCCCACGGACCCGACGGCACGTTGTCGGCGAGCCGCCGGCCGAGCGCGCCCGCGGTGAGGTCGCCGACGTACAGCGGCCGGTCCTCGGCGACCCCGAGCGCGGTCGCGACGGACACCATCACGCCCGGTTCGGACGGGCACCGCTGGGTCATCTCGCGCACGATCGCCTCGGCCCCGGGCGCGATGTAGCGCGACAGCTCGATGTCGTCGTAGGTGTCGGCGTACGGCACCAGCACCCACGAGATGAGGATGGACAGCAGAACATTGGCCTCGCCCGCGGTGAGCTCCTCGGCGAGCGCCAGCGGATCCGCCGCCGGAGCGAGGGCGGCGGTGCCGAGAAGCGTGACGCCGGGGGCGTAGTCGTCGGCGATCTGCGACATCCACAGCGCCGCGTGGCCACCCTGCGAATGCCCCCACGCGACGGTCCGCGCAGACAGGATGAGGCCCTCGATCTCCTCGGCGGCGAGGATCGCATCCAACGACGAGCGCGCCTCGCCCCGCCCGATGAGGTACGGGAAGACGCCGGGCGCGCCCTGGCCCGAGTAGTCCGACGCGACCACGATCCACCCACGCTCGATCGCCTCGTCGAGCGCAGGGATGGCCCAGCGCGTCGCGGACGCGTCGCGCAGGCTCGGGGCGCAGCCGCGCGCGACACCGGTCGTGCCGTGGTTCCACGCGATCACCGGGCGCGCGCCGGGCGGGCGCTCGTCGGGCACGATGACCAGCGCGCTCGCGACGGCGGGTTGTCCGACGGCGTCGCGCGTCGTGTAGAGGATGCGGTGCACCTTCGCGCCGGGTGGCTCCTGGCCCGTGAAATCGCCGACGCGGATGAGACGGCCGTGTTCGTAGGGCACCACCGCGGGCGGGTCGTAGAACGCGTCGACGAACGGCTCGCCCTCGGCGAGCCAGGCGTTCGCCCACCAGCCCGCCCCCGCGAGCCCGACCAGCACAGCGGCGAGGACGTAGCGCCCCGCGGCCGCCCAGGCGAGACGACGCCGGTGCCGCACTCCCCCGCCGGCAGCGAGCGGATCGGCGGCATGCCCCTCGACGGAAGCGCGTCGTGCCGGGTCGCCCGCCATCGCACCCGACGCCGAGCCGCGGTCACGGGCATCCGTCGACAAGACGTCGTGGTCGGCATCCGTCTCGCCCGCCGATTCGATCACCATCTCGGCTGCGGCGACGCTGCGCCCCGCGACGAACGCGCGAACGGCGCGGACGAGCAGGGTCGCTCCGAAGACGATCGTCCGCACGCCGAACACGATCGCGACGATCAGGACCGTCACGTCGGGCCATGCGAACGCCAGGATGCCGAAAACGATCTGCGCCCCACCCCACGCGGCGGCGAGCGCGCGCTGACTGATGCGCCCGCGCGCCAGGGCGTCGTAGAGGGACGCCAGTCCGCCCAGCACCAGGAGCGTCGCGATGAGCTCGGGAAGGAGGTCGAGAGTGCGGCCCAGGCCGATGAGGATCGCGAGGCCCAGCGCGACCCACACGGCGCCGAACGCCACGCGCGACCACAGCGGCGACTTCGGCGCGCTGAGGAAGCGCGCGACGCCGGCGAACACGGCGCTGAGTCCGACGTAGACCGTGAGCAGGAGCAGCGACGTCAGCGGGCGCGTCACGATGAGCAGGCCCACCAGCAGCGAGAGAGCGCCGACGATGACCAGCACGACCGGCGGCGCACCGCCGACCAGTCGCGGGGCGATGCTCCAGCCGGCCGCGCGCGGACGGCGGGCCTCGCGGATCATCCGCCCCATGATAGGTGCGGGATCCGTACGGCACGTGTCGCCGGCAGCCGCGCTGCCACCTCCAGCCCATGGAGGCGCGGAACGAAATGGCTGCTGGGCGGGGAGGGAAGCACCGAGATCACCCGTGCGACACCCGCCGGCGCAGTGACACGCGGGTCACGCGGCGTCAAGCCCCACGCGGTGGATCGGCGACCGGCCCTAGCGTGAGGCCGTGAACAGGGCCACGAGGCGGGTCGCCCGCGACGCCGAGGCGAATCCCGCGCTGCGCGCGCTCACACGTGCCGGGTACGCCGCGGACGGCCTCGTGCACCTGCTCATCGGCGTGCTCGTGCTCGTGGTGACGTTCGGCGGAGACGGCGAGAGCGATCAGACCGGGGCGTTCAAGGCGGTCGCCGCCGCGCCTCTCGGATTCGTCGTGGTGTGGGCGGTCGCCGTGGCCCTGTGGGCGCTCGCGATCTACCACGTGTTCGAGGCCATGCTGGCCCGTGGCGACACGACCGCGAAGAAGTGGACGCGACGTGTCGGCGAGCTCGGCCAGGCGGCGGCGTTCGCGGCGCTCGGCGTCATCGCGGCCATCGTCGCCTCCGGCGCGCACCCGAACGGCGAGCAGTCCGTCGAAACGGCCAGCGGAGCCCTCATCGCCACTCCCGGCGGTGCGCTCCTGCTGGGGGCCATCGGCCTCGGGGTCGCGATCACGGGCGCCGTCTTCATCGGGCTCGGGGCGCTGCGACGCTTCCGCCGGCTCATGACGATCCCGCCCGGACCGCCCGGGGTCGCCCTCACGGCGCTCGGGGTCGTCGGCTACATCGCGAAGGGGGTCGCGCTCCTGATCGTCGGCGCACTGCTCGTCGTGGCGGCCGTGACGCTCGACCCGGACGTGGCCGGCGGCCTCGACGGCGCCGTCAACGCGCTGCTCGAGGTGACTTACGGGCCCTGGCTCGGCGCCGCCGTCGGCATCGGGCTCCTCGCGTACGGGCTCTTCCTGCTCGCGAGGGCGCGCTACGCGCACCTGTGATCGGGCGTGCGCCGCGCTGCGCCGCGCACGCCCGATCCACTACGGGCGGTAGACCTGCACGACCGACGGACGAGGCGCATTCGGTGCAGAGCCGGGTGCCGTCGACCCGTAGTCGGGGAACCGCGACGTCGGCGCGGCGAAGGAGCCCCCTTCGCCCGGATGCTGCACGGCGACGAACACGAGGCCCTCACGGTCGTGGATCACCGGTCCGCACGTCTCGGCCTCGCGAGGCACCGAGAGGAACTGCTGCACGTGTCCACGTTCCGGCCCCTCGAGCGGCACGAGGAACAGGCCGTCGTTGTAGCCGATCGTGCTCGGGGCGCCGTCGGTGGAGATCCACAGGTTGCCCGCCGAGTCGAACGCCACGTTGTCGGGGCACGAGATCGGCGAGACCAGCTCCTTCGGGAACCCGGCGAAGTACGAGTTGGCGAACACCGCAGGATCGCCGCAGAGGAGAAGGATGCTCCAGCCGAAGGTCGTGCCGGCCTGGCCCGCCGTCTCGGTCATCTCGATGACGTGGCCGTAGCGGTTGCCCGTGATGGGGTTGGCCTCGTCGAGCGTCGCGACCGACCGCGCCGAGTTGTTCGTCAGCGCGAGGTACACCTTGCCGGTCTTGGGGTTCGGCTCGACGTCCTCCGGACGGTCCATCTTGGTCGCGCCCACGGCATCCGCCGCGAGTCGCGTGTAGACGAGGACCTCTTCGGTCGAGAACCCGGCGACGACGCTCTCGCCGTTCTGCGTGAGCGGGATCCACTGGCCGGAGCCGTCGAAGAGCCCGTCGCCGGGAAGCGCTCCGTTGCCGAGGATCTCGCCGGCCGGCGAGTTGCCGGAGAACTTCGCGACGTACAGGTCGCCCTCGCTCAGGAGGTTCAGGTTCTTCTTGCGCGAGCCCGAGATCCGGTTCTTCGAGACGAACTTGTACAGGTAGTCGTTGCGCTCGTCGTCGCCCATGTAGGCCACGACGCGTCCGTCCTCGGCGACGATGACGTTGGCGCCTTCGTGCTTGAACCGACCCATCGCGGTGTGCTTGCGCGGCGTCGACGTCGGGTCTTGCGGGTCGATCTCGACGATGTAGCCGAAGCGGTTCGGCTCGTTGACGAAGTCGGGGTTGTGCGCGTCGAAGCGAGGGTCGTACTTGTCCCAGCCGGTCTCGGTCGAGGTCGACGACGTCGACTGGTAGCGCTTCTGGGCAGGAGTGTCTGCGGCCCACGCGAAGTAGCCGTTGAAGTTCTCCTCGCCCGAGAGGATCGTGCCCCACGGCGTCGTGCCGCCGGCGCAGTTGCCGAGCGTGCCGTGGACCCAGCGGCCCTCGGGGTCGGCCGCGGTCTTCACGAGGTCGGTGCCGGCGGCGGGGCCGGTGAGCTCGAACATCGTCTCGACGGTGATGCGGCGGTTGCGCTTGCCGTCGACCACGTACGACCACGGAGCGCCGGTGCGCTTGCGCGTGATCTCGACGACCGACATGCCCTGCGCGGCCTTGAAGATGTCGCCACGGCGACGGAGCTCCGCCGGGTCGGACGAGGGCGGGAACATGATGCCGGGATTGCAGTACTCGTGGTTGTTCACGAGCACGCCCGTCTTGCCGCTCGGGTCGGCGACGATGTCGAGGTAGTCGGCGTTGTAGCCGAACTGGAGCGCCTGAGCCTCGGGAGTCTGGTTGTCGAGGTCGAACTCGGGCGCGTTCGAGAACAGCGGGTCACCCCACCGGATGATGGGCTGCCAGACATACCCCGCCGGCACGTGGAACTCATCGACGAGCCGGTTCACCGGCGCGATGGCGTCGAACGCGAGCCCGGCCGTTCCGGGGCGGGCGAACGACGCACCCGCGCCGGCTGCGCCGGACGCTGCGGCACCCGACACCGGTGCCTGACCGCGAAGGCCTCCGACCGCGATGGCGAGTGCTCCGGCGGCGCCCAGGCCGAGAAGCGCCCGCCGCGAGAGCGCGGCCGAGGCGATCTGCTGGAAGGTCTCGTTCGACGAGGAGTTGCACTCCGGGCCCAGGCACGCGTTGGCGCACTTGTACTGGCACGTCACCGCCAGGCGCTTGCCGCGCGCGTGCTCTGCCAGGGGAAGGGATCTACGGAAACCCTCGATGATGCTCACGGTGCGTCCTCTCTACGTCGTGACGGTGCGCCGGCGTCAGCATCCCCGGGGCCGGGTACGCCGCGGCGAACCGGAGGTGAACACCACGCGACGCGCACGTGAGAACGCGTTCATCCGACGGATGCCTCGGCCGCTGTGCGACCGCGGAAACCGTCGGCGGGGTCGTCGTCAGGCGGCGCGGGCCGGGCCCTTCGGCGCGCTTCCGAGGTCGCTGAGGGCGCGGATGAGGCGGTACAGCGAGCCGACCTGGAACTGGTCGAGTCGCATCACCAGGCGCGGCAGGTCGAGTCGGTCGTCGTCCTCCCGCTCCGGTCGCAGCGGCTCATGCCGTTCGATCGACCCCGATGCCAGCATGCCCGCGAACCGCTCGTTGAGCTCGGCCACCTCCGCCTCCGTCGGCTCCGACTTCAGACGCAGCACCAGCCGGTCGCCGACCCACCGCATGGAGTCGTAGTTGCGCCAGAAGTCGGTGATGGCCTGAGCCGCTGCTTCGACCGAGTCCGTCACGAGCACGCGGTCGAAGTCGTCGGGCGAGATCACGCCGTTGCCGACGAGCTCGCCGTCGACGAAGCGCTTGAGTCCGTGCCAGAACGTGCCGCCCGGCTCGTCGAGCAGCACGATCGGCGTCGGCTCGGCCTTGCCGGTCTGCTGCAGCGTCAGCAGCTCGAACAGCTCGTCGAGCGTGCCGAACCCTCCCGGGACGCACACGAACCCGTGCGACTCCTTCACGAGCATGAGCTTGCGTGTGAAGAAGTACTTCATCGCGACGCTGCGCGCGTTCTCGGCGATGACGGCGTTGGGCTTCTCCTCGAACGGCAGCCTGATCGAGACGCCGAGCGAGCGCTGGGGACCGGCGCCCTCCGCCGCGGCCTGCATGATGCCGGGCCCCGCGCCGGTGACCACCATCCAGCCCTTCTCGGCGAGGGCGCGGGCGACCTCGGCCGCGGCGCGGTACACGTGCTGGTCGGCCCGGGTCCGTGCGGAGCCGAAGATCGTCACCTTCGGCACGTCCGCGTACGGGGCGAACAGGCGGAACGCCGCCCGCATCTCGGTGAGCGCCGCCGTGGTGATCTTGAGGTCGAGCCTGCTCGCGTCGTCGAGGCCGAGCCCGACCCCGGTCACCAGGATCCGAGCGATCAGGTCGACGTTCTCGGTGATCCCCGCCGCGGCGATCGTGGCGCGCAGCTGCTCGGTGACGGGGTGCGGGACGGTTCCGGTGTCGCTGGAGGCCATGATGCCAGCGTGCCACGCCGCGGCCGCGTCCCGCTCGCCGCGCTGACGACCGACGCAGGACGCCGGGTCAGACGTCGGGCCCGGTCTGCGAGTCAGAGCGCGCCTTCCAGCAGGTCGGCTGCCCGTTCCGCGCCGCCGAGCGAGTGCAGCTCGGCGGCCACACGGGACGCGGCATCCCGCAACGACCGCTCCCCCAGCACGCGATCCACCGCCGCCGCGATGGCCACCGGCTTCGGCGTGCCGGTGCGCAGGTTCACCCCCGCGCCCGTCCAGGCGACCCGTGCGGCCACCTCGGGCTTGTCGAGGTCCCCGCCCGCGATGATGAGCGGCGTGCCGTGCTCGAGAACCGCGATCGTGCTCCCCCAGCCACCGTTCGTGATCGCGAGGTCGACGCGGGGCAGCAGCTCGCCGAAGGGCAGGAAACCGCCGACCCGGGCGTTGGCGGGCACGGCGAACGGGAACGAGTCCTGGCCTGCGACTCCCGTCGTCGCCACCGCGATGACGTCCCTTCCGTCGAGCGCCTCCAGCGCGGGGCGGATCAGGTCGTCCGGATCGAGGTTCTGAGTGCCCTGCGTGACGAGCACTACCCGACGCCCGTCGAGGTCGCCCCACCACTCCGGCAGGGCGGTCCCGGCGGCCGGCAACCCCACACCACCCACGAAGTGCAGGTGCGGCGGTCGGTCCGTGCGACCGTAGTCGAGCAGCGGCGACCCGGTCGCGACGATCAGCGTGCGCGAGAACACGAGGCGGTCCATCGTGCGTCCGTCGGGGGCGAGTCCGACCGCGAGGCGCGCGTCCGCGAGGGGCTTCGCAAGCGGTCGCGCGAAGAGCGGCACGAGTCCGCGCAGCACGGCGTCGCGCGCTCTGGTCACCGGGTTCGTGCCGGGACGGATGCCCATGCCGCTCGGCGGACCTCCTGGGCCTGGGAGATTCAGCGGCAGGACGCACACCGTGGCCCACGGCATCCGGTTCCGCTCGCCGAACAGCACGGCGCCGACGGACGTCTCATCGGTGGCGAGCGCATCCCACGGCTCGCGCTCCCACTCGGCCTCGAGGTCCGACACCTGCGCGGGCGCGGTCGCGATGAAGCAGTCCGCGACGTTGACGAGCAGCTGCCGCATGCCCTTCTTGCCGACCAGGCGCGGAAACGTCGCGGCGAGATCGTTCTCGTCGAAGTCGGGCGCCTGGCGCCAGGGCACGAGCCGCGCTCCGGACGCCTCGACCCGGCCACGGAAGCGCGAGCCGGTGTAGAAGCGCACGTCGTGTCCGCGCTGCACGAGCCGCCGCGCGATGGCGGTCATCGGGCCGACGTGGCCGGTGAACGGCATCGCGGTGAGGAGGAACCGGCCCATGATCGATCTCCTGACGTCAGGGCGTGCCGCGACGCCACGGCGGGTCGTCCCGGGTTCCGGGACTCATCCCGTATGCCAAGGATGCCGCACGTGTCACCTGTCGCGCATCCGTGCTGATCCCGGGATCACACGGCGCGCTAGGCGCGGGCGGCGAGCCGCGCGACGGCCTCGGCAGCCGGTACGACCTCACGATCCCCGGTGCGGCGATCCCACAGCTCGACCTGACCGTCTGCCGCCCCGCGGCCCACGACCAGGATCCGCGGCACGCCGACGAGCTCGGCGTCGCCGAACTTGACCCCGGGAGACACCTTGGGGCGGTCGTCGTAGAGCACGTCGAGACCGGATTCCTCGAGCTCGGCCGACACGTGCTCCGCGAGGTCGTAGGCCACCTGGTCCTTGCCGGTGGCCACCACGTGCACGTCGAACGGGGCGACCGACTCCGGCCAGATCAGACCCTTGTCGTCGTTGTTGAGCTCGGCGAGGATCGCGAGGATGCGGGTCACGCCGATGCCGTATGAACCCATCGTGACGGTCACGAGCTTCCCGTTCTCGTCGAGGACCTTCAGGCCCAGCGTCTCGGCGAAGAAGCGCCCGAGCTGGAAGACGTGGCCGATCTCCATACCGCGTGCGATCTCGACCGGACCCGAGCCGTCGGGCGCGGGGTCGCCGGCACGGACGTTCGCGACCTCCACGAAGCCGTCGCCCGTGAAGTCGCGGCCGGCGACGAGGGTGTGCACGTGCTTCTCGTCGATGTTGGCGCCCGTCACCCACGCCGTCCCGTCGACCACGCGCGGGTCGAGCAGGTAGCGGATGCCGGTCGCCGACTCCTCGCCGAGGACGGCGCCCGTCTCGGACCACGGGCCGATGTAGCCCTTGACCAGCAGCGGGTTGTCCTCGAAGTCCTGCTCGGTCGCCGGTTCCACGGCGGCGGGCGCGAAAGCCACCTCGGCGCGCTTGTCGTCGATGTCGCGTTCGCCGGGGATGCCCACGATCACGAGCTCGCGCGTGCCGTCGAGGTGGGTCAGGGCGAGCACGACGTTCTTGAGCGTGTGCGCCGCGGTCCACTCGGTCAGGTCGTCCGTCGCAGGTCCCGCGATCCCGGGCGCCGGAGGATCCAGGTGGGCGTTGGCGTGGTCGACCAGAGTCTGGATCGTCGGCGTGTCCGGCGAGTCGAAGATGACGGGCGCCGCGATGCCGTCGAACGGGATCGCCGCCGGGACGGTCGTGGTGTAGGCCTCGACGTTCGCCGCATATCCGCCGGCCGACCGCACGAACGTGTCTTCGCCGACGGGCGTCGGGTGCAGGAACTCCTCCGAGCGCGCGCCGCCCATCAGGCCGTTGTCTGCGGCCACGATGACGTACTCGAGACCCAGCTTCTGGAAGATGCGCTCGTAGGCGTCGCGCTGCGCCTGGTACGAGGCATCCTGCCCCTCGTCGGTGTAGTCGAACGAGTACGCGTCCTTCATCGTGAACTCGCGCCCGCGAAGGAGGCCGGCACGCGGACGCGCCTCGTCGCGGTACTTGTCCTGGATCTGGTAGATCGCCAGCGGCAGGTCCTTGTACGACGAGTACAGGTCCTTCACGAGGAGCGTGAACATCTCCTCGTGCGTCGGAGCGAGCAGGTAATCGGCGCCCTTGCGGTCCTGCAGGCGGAAGATGCCGTCGCCGTACGACGTCCAGCGGCCGGACGCCTCATACGGCTCGCGCGGCAGCAGCGCCGGGAAGTGCACCTCGTAGGCACCCGCGTTCGCCATCTCCTCACGGATGACGGCCTCGATCCTCGCCTTGACCCGCAGCCCCAGCGGCAGCCACGTGAAGATGCCGGGCGCCGCGCGGCGGATGTAGCCGGCGCGCACGAGCAGCCGGTGGCTCGTGACCTCGGCATCGGCGGGGTCTTCGCGGAGGGTGCGGAGGAAGAAGTGCGACAGACGGGTGACCACGAGGGACAAGTCTAGGGCGAGCGGATGCCGCGCCCCGGCGCGCTACGGATGCATGAGCGCGAGGAGGGCGGCGGCCAGTCCCGCGGCGTCGGCCGTCGCACGGGTCATGTCCGGCGTGACCATGAGCACGTTCACCCCGTCCGTCACGACGATCATCGCGTTGGACCCCTCATAGCGGTCCAAGCCCGGCACGATCACCGCCGCCTGCGCGCCGGCCACGTCGACGGGCTGGGAGTGCTCGGCGTCCACGGCCGTCGGGAAGGCGACCGCGCCACCGGGCACGAGCGTGACCGTCACGACCTCGCCCGACGTGTTCTCGCCGCTTCCCGACGTGAAGTGCAGGTCGCACCCGTACGCCGCGCCCGCAAGGAAGCTGATCGCCTCCGGCCGGTCGGAACCGATCGTGGACTGCTGCTCCAGCAGAGCGACGCGCTCGAATCCGTAGGTCGCCGGGTCGATCGCCGCGGCGATCCCCGCGCAGTCGGGCGCCGCCCACCAGTCCGGCGTCGGCGCCGCCGCCACTCCGGGCGCGTGGTCCGCCAGGCGGCCCGACGCGCTCCGCAGCAGCGAGTCGACTCCTTCCTGCGAGATCTGATCGGCCGGTCCGGTCGCGCGCACGAGCATCCACATGCCTTCGACCACTTCCGTCGAAGAACACTCGACGAGGTTCCCGGCGCCTTCCAGTGACCGGCATCCGTCGACCGCCGCCGCTCGCACGCCGTCCGGCACGACGCCCTCGGGGAACGCGTACAGGTGGAGCGTGGCGCTGAGATAGGCCTCTTCCGACACCCAAACGCAGTCGATCCCGCCGAGCACGGTGTTCGCGCCGGTCTCCCAGCGATAGTCGGAGAGCGACATCCCCACACCACGCAGAGCGTCGACCTCCTCGTCGGTGAGCGTGTTGGCGCATTCGCCGCCGAAGGGCATGACACCGGTGACCGGAGCAGGAGGCTCCTCGGGCGTGGGGGTCGGGCTGACCGTCGGGGTCGGAGTCGGCGCCGTGGTCGTCGGCGTCGGCGTGCGGGACTCGGCCGGGGCGGGCGTCTGCTCCGCTCCGAGCAGCGCGGCGGTCGTGACCGCTCCCCCCGTCACTCCGCCGACGAGCACGAGCGCGATCGCGGCGGCGACGATCCGCGTGCGATGCCTGCCGGCCGGGCGGATCCGCTGCGCGCCCGCCATCACCACGTCGCGCATGTCCGCGTGCTCGCGTGCCGAGAGTTCGTCGTTCATGTCCAAGCCCCCTCGATCGCCGTCATCTCGTCGCGAAGTCTCCCCTTCGCGCGCGCCAGCCGCGATTTGACCGTTCCCACCGGGATTCCGAGCGTCTCGGCAGCAGCCCGCTCCGGGTAGCCCTCCAGCACCGTCAGCACGATGACGCTCTGCTCTCGCGCCGGTAGCCGACGGAGCGCCGCCAGCACGCCGCTCTCGTCACTGGCATGCAGCTCGGGCACGAGACCGTCGACCGGGGTGCGTGCGAGGAGGGCGCGATAACGTCGCCCGGATCGTTCGAGATTCCGTGCGCTGTGCGAGACGGTGTTCAGCAGCCACGGCAGCGGCGAGCCGTCGACCAGCCGCACCGTCTCGCGCTTGCGCCAGAGCTCGAAGAAGGCGATGGTCACGGCATCCTTCGCGTCCTCGCGTGACGTCAGCAGCCGCCGTGCGTGACGGAACAGCCGGGCCTCGTGCCGGTCGAACAACGCGGCCAGCGCGGACTCGTCGCCCGCGAGCACCCGGGCCCACGTGACCGCATCGTCATCGCTCATAACCTGTAGTGTCCGGCATCGGCGGATCGGTTCACGCCGAGGCGAGAATTCGCTGACGGGCACCCCCGCAGGCGCCACGTAGCCTGGAGCGATGACGACCGTGCTGCTCACCGGCTTCGAGCCGTTCGGCGGCGACGCCGTGAATCCGTCGGGCATGGCGGTGGACCTCCTCGCGGAGCGGTGGAGCGGCCCCGAGCGGCTCGTGACCGCCGTCCTGCCGGTCGCGTTCCGCGGCGCGGCGGAGCGCCTTCGCGTCCTCGTCGCCGAGCACCGGCCGGACGTCGTCATCGCCACCGGCCTCGCCGGCGGGCGCGCCGCGATCGGAGTCGAGCGCGTGGCGGTGAATCTCATCGACGCCCGCATCCCCGGCAACGACGGCGAACAGCCGATCGATGTGCCCAGTGTCCCGGGCGCGGCGCCCGCTCATTTCGCGACGCTGCCTGTCAAGGCGATCGCGCAGAGCATCGCCGACGCGGGCATCCCGGCCGAGGTCTCGTACTCGGCCGGCACGTTCGTGTGCAATCACGTGTTCTTCACCGCACTGGAGGCCGCGGCATCCGGAACGCGCGCCGGATTCATCCACGTGCCCTGGTCGGCCGAGCGGGCGCCCTCCCCGGACACCCCCGCGCTCCCTCTCGCCGACATCGCGCGGGCCCTCGCGATCGCGGCGCGGACGAGCATCGACGTCGGCGTGGACGCGGCGACGTCGGCCGGCAGCCTGCACTGAGCGTCAGCGGGAGCGGCGGCCGAGGTGGAGCACCTCGCGCATGAGCAGGCCCGCCACGAGAGCCCAGAACGCGGCGCTGACGCCCGCGATCGCGATGCCCGACGCCGCGACGAGGAACGTGACGACCGCGGGCAGTCGCTCGCCCGGGTCGTCGATCGCCTGCTGCACGGCCGAGCCGAACGCTCCGAAGAGCGCGATACCCGCGACAGCCGGGACGACCGCCTCCGGCGCCACGACGACGAGCGCGACGAGCGCCGCCGACAGCGCGCCGAGCACGATCCCCGCTCCGCCGGTCGAGACGCCGGCCACCCACCGTCGCCGCGGGTCGGGATCGGCGTCCGGAGCCGCCGCGAGCGCGGCGCTGATCGCCGCGAGGTTGATGGCGTGGCCGCCCGCGGTCGCACCGACCGCGGTGCCGAGACCGGTCACGAGCATCGCGGGCCGCCACGGCACGGTGTAGCCGAAGCTGCGCATGATGGCGACTCCCGGCACGTTCTGCGACGCCATGGTCACGAGGAACAGCGGCAGCGCGAGCCCCGCAACCGCACCGAACGTGAGCGTCGGGGCGGTGAACTCGAGCCGAGGGACGAGAAGCGCCGGGTCGATCGCGGCTCCCGTGGTCGCGACGTGGACGCCTACGACGACGGATGCCGCGACGAACGCGAGTGGCACGGCCCACCGTGGTGCGAGCCTGACGAAGACGAGCCACGTGAGGATCACCGGCACGACTCCCCACGGGTTGGCCACGATGCCCGTCACCGGCGCGAGGCACAGCGGCAGCAGCACCCCCGCCAGCATGGCCTGCGCGATCGACGGCGGGATGCGTGCGATCAGGCGTCCGAGCTGCGGCCACAGCGCCGTGAGCAGGATGAGGCCGGCGGTGACGAGGAACGCCCCCACCGCAGCGGGCCAGCCGCCCTCCACCGCGCCCGTGGCGGCGAGCACCGCCGCCCCGGGAGTCGACCAGGCCACGGTGATCGGCATCCGGTACCGCCACGCGAGCACGATCGACGCGACGCCCATCGTCATGCACAGGACCAGCAGTCCGCTCGCGGCCTCCGCGCGCGACGCCCCGACCGCGTCGAGGCCGGTGAGCACCACCGCGAACGTGCTCGTCACGCCCACGAGGGCCGTGACGATGCCGGCGACGATCGGGCGTGACAGCGGCGCGCGCGCCTCCGAGGCGTCGTTCGCGGGCGGTGCGGGCTCGGTCATGAGATTCCCGACGGTAGCGGATGGGGCGTCCGCCGCGCCTGCGCCAACCGGCTTTGGGTGGCCCGCCCGGCCGGTAGCGAGGCCGCTCGTCCCCGCATCCCGGGGCCCCGCTGGGTAGGCTCGAGCCATGCGTCGCACCGCCCGGCTGTCCCCGTCGGCGCACCAGACCGAGCTGGCGGCGGCGCTCGCCGACCTGCGCGACGCGCTGGGCGTCGCGGACGGGTTTCCCCCTGACGTCGAGGCCGAGGCCCTGCGGGCCGCCGGCGCGCCGCTCGGCGACCTGCCCGATCTGACCGCCATCGAGTTCCTCACGATCGATCCGCCGGGATCGACCGACCTCGACCAGGCGATGCACCTCGCCGAGACCGACTCCGGGTTCACCGTCCGATACGCGATCGCGGATGTGCCGTTCTTCGTCGCGCCGGGCGGTCCGCTCGACGACGAGACCCGCCGCCGCGGGCAGACGCTGTACGCACCCGACGGCCGCGTTCCGCTGCATCCGCCCGTCATCTCGGAGGATGCCGGCTCGCTGCTGCCCGACCGAGTGCGCCGGGCCTTCGTGTGGGAGTTCCTCCTCGGCCCAGACGGCAGCCTCCGCCAGACCACGCTCACCCGCGCAACGATCCGGTCCCGGCGCCAATGGACGTACGCCGACGCGCAGCAGGCCCTCGACGAGGGCACAGCGCCTTCCGGGCTCGCGCCGCTGCCGGCGATCGGTCGCGCCCTGCTCGCGCAGGAGGCGGCGCGCGGCGGCGCATCGCTCAACGCCCCCGATCAGGAGGTCGTACTCACAGAGCACGGCTACGGCCTGGAGCGACGGATGCCGCTGCCCGTCGAGGACTGGAACGCGCAGCTGTCGCTCCTCACCGGCATGGCGGCCGCGCGCATCATGCTCGACGGCGGGATCGGCATCCTGCGCACCATGCCGCCCGCGGACGCGGAGGCGGTCGCGGCGTTCCGCCAGCAGACGGACCTGCTCGGCCTGCCGTGGTCGGAGGGCGTTGAGTACGGCGAGTTTCTGCGCACCCTCGACCGCGGCGATCCCGCGGCGCTCGCGGTGCTCGAAGCGGCGGCATCCCTGTTCCGCGGCGCCGGATACGAGGCGTTCGACGACGAACCGCCGGCGCAGCCGAACCAGGCCGCGCTCGCGGCGCCGTATGCGCACGTGACCGCCCCGCTGCGACGACTGGTCGATCGATGGGGTCTGCTGATCTGCGAGGCCCTCGTCCGCGGCGAGGAGGTCCCCGGGTGGGTGCGATCCTCGCTGGGTGAGCTGCCACGCGCCATGGCGACGAGTTCCGGACTCGCAGGTCGGCTGAACTCCGGCGCGATCGACCGCATCGAGGCCGCCGTGCTGGCCGATCGCATCGGCCACGAGTTCGACGCCGTCGTGGTCGCGCAGAACACGTCGCACACGCGTATCCAGCTCGCCGATCCGGCGGTCGAGGCATCCGTCGACGGAGTCTTCGGCGAGCCGGGCCGCGAAGTGCGCGTGCGCCTGCTCGCGACCAGCATCAGGACGGGCACCCTCGCGTTCGAACCCGTGCGGTGAGGGGCGGCGCGAGATGCGCCGGGGTCAGCAGCCCGGACCGGTGGGGTTCTCGAGGCATGTGCGGTCGACGAGCGCGGTGCGCGCTTCGACGACCTCGACGGAGTACCCCGCGGAGCGGGCGGTGACGACGCCGTCGACGTTCTGCCAGCCGGCGCCGAAGTCGACCGCGGCGGTGTACTCGATCGACACGCCGGTGATGTACCTGCCGCGTTCGGCGTAGACGTGACTGGTGCTCGTGGGCGTGAACTGGGCGGCTCCGGATGCCTCCCACGAAGTTCCTCCGGAGGCTGCGCGCAGCGTCATGCCATCGCCGTAGCTGAAGTCGAACGCGGTCGGGGTGAACCGCACGGTCACCGGGTAGCCGAGGAGAGTCCCGGTGAGCTCCTGCTCCGACGCGGCGGCGACGAAGTTCGCGGGCATCCCGACGACTCCGAACCCGAACGGCTCGCCGGTGAGCTCCGGAGTGACCGGGCGGAACGACACGAGATCGGCGAGAGTCACGTCGGGAAACCCGGGGTCGGCCGGTTCGCCGGGCAGATCCGGCCGCTCGCAGCGCTCGGTGAGCGTGTCGCACGGCATCGGATTGGTCGGCTCGAGCGGCATCGTCGGGGACGGAGGACGGGTGCCCGGCGCGGTATTTGAGTCGGTGGGCTTTTCGCCTCGGATGGTTTCTGACCCGGAGACGGACACCTGCTCACCGTCTGATCGACAACCCGTAACCCATCCGCCCTCTGAACAGTTCTCAGTATTCGCTCCAACGATTGATGCGAGCGCGAGCGCTACCAGAGCCCCGCGCACGGCTAGTCGCCGCATTCGGGCTCACCTTCACGTCCGTTGATCGCCTCAATCAAGTACCCGGTCGGGCTCGCTGGGTCCTCGACCAAGGTCGCGAGCATGGACTGCATGTCGGGCCGATCAGAAGAAACTACTGAACGTCCCTCACTATCGATCACGGTCACGCCAGAGACGTCCTGGCAGACGGCGACCTCCACGACGGAATAGTTTCCGACCTCAACTAGCCTGGGCTCGACGACTGGGACAAGTGTTGGGCCGTCAACGATCCAGCCGTTTGCGTGCATCTCGGAGAACGTCTTGCGTGTCTCCGCCTTCAGCGTCCCCGTGGTCCACCCAAACAACGGTTCAAATGTCGACGGCTCGGTGAGGTCCACTCCGTTTAGCGTCGCAACGTACTCCCGGTACGTCTCTTCCGCCGCCGCAAACGCCTCTTCCTCGCTCGAGAACACGGCGGTCGGAGTGGGGGTGGGCTCGGGCGTCGAGCCGAGGCATCCGGTCAGCGCGATGATGGACACCGCCAACAGGACGGTCGCCGTCGCTCGCAGGATCACCCGACCACCGTAACCGGCACCGATGCAGGGTCCGTCGAGTTTTCCACAGCCCCGGGCGCGGGCGATCAGCCTGCTCTCAGGAGGTCACGACCTGCGCCGTGCCGACCGGAGCCTCCGGACCCATCTCGTCGGCGATGCGGTTCGCCTCCTCGATGAGGGTCGCGACGATCTCGGACTCGGGCACCGTCTTGATGACCTGGCCCTTGACGAAGATCTGGCCCTTGCCGTTGCCCGAGGCGACGCCGAGGTCTGCCTCGCGCGCCTCGCCCGGACCGTTCACGACGCAGCCCATGACGGCCACGCGCAGCGGCACCGTCATGTCCTTCAGTCCCTCGGTCACGTTGTCGGCGAGCGTGTACACGTCGACCTGGGCGCGCCCGCACGACGGGCACGACACGATCTCGAGCTTGCGCTCGCGCAGGTTCAGCGACTGCAGGATCTGGTGCCCGACCTTGACCTCCTCGGCGGGCGGCGCCGACAGCGAGACGCGGATCGTGTCGCCGATGCCTTCGCCGAGCAGGATGCCGAATGCCGTGGCCGACTTGATCGTGCCCTGGAACGCCGGGCCCGCCTCGGTCACACCGAGGTGAAGCGGCCAGTCGCCCCGCTCGGCGAGCAGGCGGTACGCCTTCACCATCACGACAGGGTCGTTGTGCTTGACCGAGATCTTGAAGTCGTGGAAGTCATGCTCCTCGAACAGCGACGCCTCCCACACGGCGCTCTCGACGAGCGCCTCGGGCGTCGCCTTGCCGTACTTCTCGAGAAGGCGTTTGTCGAGCGAGCCCGCGTTCACTCCGATGCGCAGCGACACGCCCGCTGCTTTCGCCGCGGCGGCGATCTCGCCCACCTTGTCGTCGAACTGCCGGATGTTGCCCGGGTTCACGCGCACGGCCGCGCAGCCGGCGTCGATCGCCTGGAACACGTACTTCGGCTGGAAGTGGATGTCGGCGATCACCGGGATCTGACTCTTCGCCGCGATGATGTGCAGCACATCGGCGTCGTCCTGCGACGGCACGGCGACGCGCACGATCTCGCAGCCCGATGCCGTGAGCTCGGCGATCTGCTGCAGCGTGGCGTTGATGTTGGTCGTCGGCGTCGTCGTCATCGACTGCACGCTCACGGGGGCGTCGCCGCCCACCAGCACCTTGCCGACCTTGATCTGGCGGCTCTTGCGACGGGGGGCGAGAGTTTCAGGGACCTTCGGCATCCCGAGATTCACGGCTGGCACGGCATAGAGCCTACGCGCGCGTCGCCCGCGCAGGCTGGTCGCGGGCTGAGCGGATGCCGAGGCCGGGGCATCCGTCGTCGCCGCGGCGTCCCGCGCACGGTGTATGTTTCCCGCCATGAGCCTGAGCCACCACCTCGGACGCATGACGGGCCGGGACCCGAACGAGCCCCACCGCACGGCGACCCCGCTGGAGCTGCTGTTCGACCTGGTCTTCGTCGTCGCCTTCAGCCAGATCGGCTCGCAGGCCGCGCACTACCTCGAGCTGGGGCATGTCTCGACGGCGCTCACCGGCATCGCGTTCTCGACGTTCGCGGTCGCGTGGGCATGGATCAACTACTCGTGGCTCGCGTCGGCGTACGACACCGACGACGCGTTCTTCCGCATCGCGACGCTCGTGATCATGGTCGGCGTCCTCATCGTGGCGCTCGGCATCCCTCCCGTCTTCCACTCGATCGACGAGGGGCACGTCTTCGACAACACGGTCATGGTCGCCGGGTACGTGGTGATGCGCATCGCGACGATCGCGCTCTGGATCCGCGCCGCTCGCCACGACGAGAAGCGGCGCAAGACCTGTATCGCCTACGCCGTCAACGTCTCGATCGCCCAGGTCGGGTGGATCGCGCTGATTTTCCTCAACCTGCCGCTCGGCATCACCCTCGTCTTCACGACGCTCCTGTCGCTGTTCGAGCTCGCCGGGCCCCTGTTCGCCGAGAAGCGGTACGGCCCCACTCCGTGGCACGCGCACCACATCGCAGAGCGCTACGGCCTTCTCGTGATCATCACGCTCGGCGAGGTGATCCTCGGAACGATCCTCGCGATCTCGGCCGTCATCGAGGAGGACGGCTGGTCGCTGGAAGCGGCGCTCGTCGCCTTCGGCGGCACGGCGCTCGCGTTCGGGATGTGGTGGAACTACTTCGCCATCCCGTGGGGCGAGGTGCTCAGGCATCACCGCTGGCGCGGGTTCCCGTGGGGCTACCTGCACCTGTTCATCTTCGGATCGCTCGTCACGATCGGTGCGGGCCTCCACGTCGCGGCGAACGTCATCACCGACCACGCCCACGTCGACGCCACCTTCGCGGTGCTGTGCATCGCGATCCCGGTGCTCGTGTACGAGACGTTCCTGTTCGGGATCTACGCCATCACCGTGATGCAGTTCGACCCGTTCCACATCTGGCTCTATCTCGGGTCGGTGGCGGCCCTCGCGGCGAGCGTCGTCGCGGTGTCGCTGGGCGCCTCGATGGGGGTCGCGCTCCTGCTCATCGCCTGCTCCCCCGCCGTCGTGGTCGTCGGGTACGAGACTGTCGGGTGGCGTCACGGCGCCGAGATGCTCGAGAGGGCCACGCGCTGACGCACGCCCGCGGCCCGGGGTCACGCTGTGGTAGGTTCGGCGCATGTCCGCGAACCTCTCCTGGTGGCTCACCGCATAGGCGGTGGGTTTCGCGTGACTCAGACCGCCCCCGGGGCGGTCTTCTTTTCGTAAGGGATGCCTCCCCACGACGAAAGAACACAGCCATGACCGGGCCCGCCCACCCCTCGCTTCGCGAGATCGCCGCTCGCGGCATCCCGTTCGCCCTCATCGCCCGCGACGGCGCGACCGTCGAACTGCTCACCGGCGAGGTCGTCGACGTCGAGCTGCTCGGCGACATCCCGCTGACCGACGACGAGGGCGCTCCCCGCGAGGTGCTCGCCCTGGTGCCGTTCCGGCAGGTGCGCGAACGCGGGTTCGAGTGCCACGACGACGGCGCGCCCCTGCGCTGCCTCGTCGTGGGCGAGCGGTTCGCGCTTCCCCGCGACGAGGCGCTGGCCCAGCTCCCCTCCGACGCCGTGCCTCTCGAGGATCCCGGCTTCGACATCTCCGATGACGAGTACGCCGACATCGTGCGACGCGTGATCACCGACGAGATCGGCCGCGGTGAGGGCGCGAACTTCGTCATCCGCCGCGACTTCACCGCGGGAGTGCCGACGGATGCCGCGACCGCGGCCCTGACGTGGTTCCGGGCTCTGCTCGAACACGAGCGGGGCGCGTACTGGACGTTCGCAGTCGTCACGCCCGGCCATGTCGCGGTCGGCGCGAGCCCCGAGGCGCATGTCAGCGCGCGCGACGGCGTCGTGACGATGAACCCGATCTCGGGCACGTTCCGCCACCCCCACGGCGGCGCGACCCGCGCGACGCTCACGGAGTTCCTGGAGTCGACGAAGGAGACGGAGGAGCTCTTCATGGTCGTCGACGAGGAGCTCAAGATGATGAGCGCGGTGTGCTCGGACGGCGGCCGCATCACCGGGCCGCACCTGAAGGAGATGTCGCGCCTCACGCACACCGAGTACGTCCTGCGGGGGCGCAGCCGGCTCGACCCTCGCGCGATCCTGCGCGAGACGATGTTCGCGCCCACCGTCACCGGGTCGCCGATGCAGAACGCGTGCACGGTGATCACGCGACACGAGCGGTCGCCGCGCGGGTACTACTCCGGCGTCGCGGCGCTGTTCACGCCGCGCTCGCGCCCGTCGGACGGCCGGCCCGGCGCCGGCGAGCCGACGCACGACCTCGACGCTCCCATCCTGATCCGCACCGCGTACCTCGAGGACGGCCGGCTTCGCGTCCCCGTCGGCGCGACCCTCGTGCGTCACTCCGACCCGTACGGCGAGGTCGGCGAGACCCATGGCAAGGCCGCGGGCGTGCTCGGGGCGATCGGCGCGGTGCCCCGCGACGGTGCGCCTGCACCCGTCGTCCGCGTGGTGGACCCGAACGCCGTGGATGAGGACGCCCCCGCGGCCGAGCCGCGACGGCTCGCGGACGATCCCGCGATCGCGGAGCTGCTGGCCTCGCGCAACGCGCGGCTCGCCGAGTTCTGGCTGAACCCGCAGGGCACCGGCGAGGTGGGGCCGTTCGCCGGCCGCACGGCGCTGGTCGTCGATGCCGAGGACCGCTTCACCACGATGCTCGCCCACCAGCTGCGCCACCTCGGCCTCGAGGTCGAGATCGCGCAGTGGAACGAGGTCACCGACGAGCAGATCGACGACGCCGAGCTCGTCGTGTCGGGCCCCGGCCCGGGTGACCCCCGCGACCCGGCGAACCCGCGCATGCGCCGCATGCGGGAGGTGGTCGCGCGGCGCCGCGAGACCGGGCGACCGCTGCTCGCCGTGTGCCTCAGCCATCAGATCCTCGCCGACTCGCTCGGGATCGACCTCGCGCCGCTGGCAGCGCCGCATCAGGGCCTGCAGAAGACCGTCGACGTGTTCGGGATGCCGGCATCCATCGGCTTCTACAACACGTTCACCGCACGCGTCGCCCCCGGGACCGCCCGCGTCGACGGCGCGGACGTCGCCGCCGATGCCGCCGGCGACGTGTATGCGCTGCGCGGACCGGGCTTCGCCTCGGTGCAGGGCCACCTGGAGTCGATCCTGTCGCGCGACGGCATGACGACGCTCGAGCGCCTCGTCACGCACGCCCTGACCCCCGTCGACGCCTGACGCCGGGCCGGGTCACCGCGTCGCCCGGGCAGCGAGCAGACGCCGCTCGGCCTCGTTCGCAGTGAGCTCGAGCGCGCGCAGGTCGGCGGCGAGCGCTTCGTCGTCGCGGCCGAGCTCGCGCAGCAGGGACGCACGCACGGCGTGCCAGAGGTGCGAGCGGGCGAGCGGACGCTCCAGGGCGTCCACCTCCTGCAGCGCCGACTCGGGGCCTGCCACGCGCACGAGAGCGACAGCGCGGTTGAGGCGTACGACGGGCGAGCGGTCGTGCGCCAGCAGCATGTCGTAGAGGGTCAAGACCTGCAGCCAGTCGGTCGACGCCGCGTCGGCGGCGTCGGAATGGCACGCGGCGATCGCCGCGTGGAGCTGCCATCGCCCCGGTCGACGCAGCCGCGCGGCGCGCTCGAGGGTGTGATGGGCCTCGGCCATGAGCGCGCCGTCCCAGCGTGACCGGTCCTGTTCGCCCAAGAGCACGAGCTCGCCGTCTACGGCCCGCGCGGGCTCGCGGGACCGGTGGAACTGCAGCAGCGCCAACAGCCCCAGCGGCTCCGCCTCGCGCGGCAGCGAGTCCGAGACGACCCGTGCCAGCCACAGCGCGTCGTCGGCGACGTCTCGATCGCCCGCGGCATCGCCGCCCGCGACGAAATGGGCCTCCGTGTACATCACCGAGACGATCGTGAGCACCAGATCGAGCCGATCGGCGGCGTCAGGGCCCTCGGGCACGCGGAGGGGGATGCCGCTGGCGGCGATCTTGCGCTTGGCCCGAGAGATGCGCTGCCCCGTCGCCGGTTCTGTCGAGAACGTGGCGCGCGCGATCTGCGCCGTCGTCAGACCGCATACGGCGCGCAGCGTGAGGGCGAGCTGGGCGTCGGCCGCCAGGGCGGGGTGACAGCATCCGAACAGCAGCGCCAGCCGGTCGTCGGCTTCCGGTTCACCGTCGCCGGGGTCCCGACCGGGGGCGAGGTCGGCGCCGAGCAGAACGACCTTGTCGCGCAGCACCCGCTCGCGCCGCAGCCGATCGAGGGCGTTGTGCCGCGCCGCCTGGGTGAGCCAGGCGCCGGGGTTCGGCGGGATGCCTCGCGTCCGCCACTCCCGCAGCGCCTCCGAAACCGCCTCGGCGACCGCTTCCTCCGCGACGTCGAAGCTGCCGAACGACGACGTCAGCGCCGCGGTGATACGCGCGGACTCCTCGCGCATGATCTTCGCGAGAAGACGATCGGATGCCGCGGCGCCGGCGCGCGGGTCGCTCGAGGCGCCCCCGCTGCCGTGCGCCGCGGCTGGGCCCACCCGCCGAGAGGCTCCAGGCGACGCGCCAGCGGCGTCTGGGGGAGGCGGGGGGACCGGTCCGCTCACTGCTCGAACTGGCTGTAGTCGGTGACGATCGGGCGGATCTCGACGGACGTGCCGGGGAGCTCGAGCATGGGCCACGTGCGAGCGAGCGCGATCGCGGCATCCAGGTCCGGGACGTCGATGATCGAGAAGCCCCCGACCGCCTCCCGCGCCTCGGTGAACGGCCCGTCCACGACGACAGGACCTTCGTCGCCATATCGGAGCGTCGTGGCGGTGTCGACCGGACGCAGTTCCGCACCGGTCTCGGTGATCACTGCGTCGTTGTCTTGATACCACTGGAAGATCCGCCCGTAGACCTCCTGCGCCCGCTCCTGCGGAACGGCGGCGTCGAGTTCGGGGGTGGAAGTGAACATGATGACGTACTTCACGGCTGCGTCCTTTCGTCAGTGGAACCGTTTCATCCCCACAGCGAACGGACAAGCCCGATTTCGACAGGCTTCCCGAGAAATTCAGAACAGCGAGACGGGGTTGACGATGTCGGCCAGGATCAGCACGGCTCCCATGCCGATGAGCGCCACCACGACGATGAACGTGAGCGGCACGAGCTTCGTGGCGTCGACGGGCTTCGGCGGAGGACGTCGGAACAGCTTCGCCCACACGCGCTTGACGCCCTCCCACAGCGCGACAGCGACGTGTCCGCCGTCGAGCGGCAGCAGCGGGATGAGGTTGAACACGAACAGCGCGATGTTCAGGGCGGCCAGCAGCTCCACGAAACCGGCGACACGGTTGAGCACCGGCGCGTCCGCCGCGGCGACCTCACCCGAGAGCCGGCCGGCGCCGACGATGCTGAGCGGACCGTTCGGGTCGCGCTCACCGCCCGTCACGAGCGTGACACCGGTCTCCCACACCTTGACCGGAAGCTGCCAGATGATGGCAGCGACGGCCCCCACACGCTCGACAGCGAGTTGCGGACCTGCCCAGATCGGCTGACGCACGTACTCGACGGTGGGACTGATGCCGACGAAGCCCACGTCCCCCGTCGTCGCGCTCCCGTCCGGCGCAGTGATCGTGCCCTCGATCGTCGCGGGAACCACGGTGATGGACTCCTGCCGGCCATCGCGGTCGACGACGAGCGTGATCGGCTCGCCGGGCGACTCGCGGATGATCGCGGATGCCTCGGCGAAGTCCGCGACGGGCTGCCCGTCGACCGAGAGGATCGTGTCGCCCGGCTGGATCCCCGCCTGCTCGGCCGGCGGGAGCGGGTCGTCATCGGTGCACTCGGACGACGAGGTCGCGGGAACGCACTCCGACAGGGCCGAGACCGTGGTCGTCGCCGTCTGCACTCCGATTCCGGTCAGCAGGATCGCGAAGAGCACGATGGCGAACAGGAGGTTCATGACCGGGCCGCCGAGCATCACCACGACGCGCTTCCAGACGGGGAGCCGGTAGAAGACGCGCTGGTCGTCGTCGCCCTTCAGCGTCTCGTCGTTGGCGTCGCGGGCGTCCTGCACCATCGTCGCGAAGAAGCCGCCGCCCGCACGACCGTCGCGGCGCGCAGCCCGCGGGGACGGCGGGTACATCCCGGCCATCGAGATGTAGCCGCCGAGCGGGATCGCCTTGACGCCGTACTCGGTCTCGCCGATGCGACGCGACCACAGCGTCGGGCCGAAGCCGATCATGTACTGGCCGACGCGCACCCCGAACTTCTTCGCGGGCCACAGGTGCCCCAGCTCGTGCAGCGCGATCGACACGGCGAGGCCCACGACCATGAGGGCGACACCGATGACGAACGCGAGAACTTCCACACGCACACGCTACCCGCGGCGGCCTTTGAGTTGGGTGTGACCGCAGGGGCGGCCGACCCGCGCGGACGCCGGCGCCTGCTCGCGTAGGCTCGAGGCCAGGAGGAGCCGTGACCCCACGCCATGTGCGCGCCCTGCGAGGCGCCACCGCGGCATGGATCGCGACCGTCGTCGCCGCCACCGCGCACACGCTCGCCGGCGGTGGCGCGCCCTCCCCCGGCCTGGTCGCGGCGACCGGGATCCTCGCGACGCCGTTCGCCGTCGCACTCATCGGCCGCAGGCTCAGCGCGTGGCGCGTGGGCGCGACCGTGCTGGCGGCGCAGGCGTTCTTCCACGTCGCGTTCGCCGTCACCGCCGGCGCGGACGCCTCGGCGGCGTCAGCGCTCCACGCGCACCACGGGACCGCCGGAGGCGGCGGTACGCTCGCGGCCGCCATCGTGCCCGACGCTCCGATGCTCGCGGGACACATGCTCGCGGCGGCCGTCACCGTCATCGCGCTCTTCAGCGGCGAACGGATGCTGCGGGCCCTGGGCCGCGGCATCCGCTCGCTCTTCTCGCGCCTTCGCGCGGTCGCCCCTCCGCCTCGTGCCCCGCGCCTCGTCGCCGCGCCGTCGCGCATCGCGCGCGCGGCCGCGGCCGTGGTGCTGTCGGACCTGTCGCGGCGCGGGCCGCCGTCCTTCGTCGCCGCGGCGCGCTGAGCGCCGCACGCATCCCCCCGGCCGCCGTCGAAGTGCGGCCGGGTGACTTCTGCATTCCCGTGCGCGCTGCGATCGCGGCGGCACCGACGACGAAAGAACACCGATGAACACTCGCACCTCCACCCGTATCCACCGCATCCTCCTCGGCGGCTTCGCCGGCGTCGCGCTCGCCGTGGCCGTCCCGCTCGCGGCGTCGGCGCACGTCCATGTCGATCCCGGCACCGCGAGCGCCGGCGGCACCGAGACCCTCACGTTCTCGTTCTCGCACGGCTGCGACGGCTCCCCCACGACCGCCCTCGCGATCGACATCCCGGAGGGCGTCGGCAACGCGACGCCGGTCGTCCAGGGCGGCTGGACTATACAGCGCGAGACGAGCGCGGACGGCGTGCCGGCGCGCATCGTCTTCACCGCAGACACCCCGGTCGAAGATCACCTCAAGGCGACCGTCTCGATCGACGTGCTGTTCGATGAATCGGCCGCCGGCACCACCGTCGCGTTCCCTGTGACGCAGACGTGCGTCGCAGGCGAGACCGCGTGGACCCAGGTCGCCGCAGAGGGCGAGGATCCCCACGACCTCGACACCCCCGCGCCGATCGTCGAAGTCGGCGAGCCGGCGGACGACGCCCACGGCAGCGACCACGATCAGACCGCGGGATCGGACGAGGCCGCAGCCGAGGCATCCGGAACCGGCTCCGCCGGATCGCCGGACGCCGACCCCGTCGCGCGATGGCTCGCAGCGGGCGGACTCGTCGCGGGGATCGCCGCCCTCGTGGTCGCGCTGGTGCGCGGCCGTCGCAAGGCCTGACGCGGGTCCGCCCGCGACCGCACGGCGCGGGGTACGGCGGATGAGAAGATGGAGGCGCCATGCCGACCGACGCGCCCTCCCACCTTCCCCCCGTGCTCCGCCCGGACGCGCCGCCGACCCACTCGCTCGCAGACCTCGCCGCGCGGTTCGCGGTCGACGTGCGCGGCGACGTCAGCGCGACCACCCTCACCGGGCTCACCCTGGCGACCGCCGACCTGCGACCCGGCGACGTGTTCGTCGCTGTGCAGGGCGTCAACCGGCACGGTGCCGAGTTCTCATCGGCCGCTGCGGCGAAGGGCGCCGTCGCCGTGGTGACGGATGCCGCCGGCGCCGACGTCGCCGCCTCGAGCGGGCTCCCGGTGGTGCTCGTCGACGATCCCCGCGCCGTGCTCGGCGAGCTGTCGGCGTGGGTCTACGGCACCGGCCGTGACGACGATCTGCCCCTCCTCTTCGGCACCACCGGCACGAACGGCAAGACCAGCGTGTCGCACCTGCTCGAGGGGATCCTCGGGCAGCTCGGCGCCGTGACCGGCCTCTCGTCCACGGCCGAGCGTCACATCGCCGGCCAGGTCGTCGTGTCGCGGCTCACCACGCCCGAGGCGTACGAGATGCACGCGCTCCTCGCGCTCATGCGCGAGCGCGGGGTCGAGGCGGTCGCCGTCGAGGTGAGCGCGCAAGCCCTCAGCCGCCGCCGTGTCGACGGCATCATGTTCGACGTCGCCGGCTTCACCAACCTCACGCACGACCACCTCGACGACTACGCCGACATGCGTGAGTACTTCGAGGCGAAGCTGCCGCTGTTCCGCCCGGATCGCGCGCGCCGCGCCGTCGTGTGCGTCGATTCAGAGCCCGGCGCCGAGGTCGTCGCCCGCAGCGAGGTGCCGACGATCACGGTGGGCACGCCCGCGCTCGCGTCGGATCCGGATGCCTCGGCCGCCGCAGACTGGGTGGTCGACATCCTGGACGAGCGCCAAGTCGGCACCGAGTTCCGCCTCACCGCGCGGGACGGGCGCTCGCTGACGACGCTCGTGCCGGTCATCGGACGCCATATGGCCGCCAACGCCGGCCTCGCGATCGTCATGATCCTCGAGGGCGGCTACGCGTGGGAGCGTCTCGTCGAGGCGCTCGACGGCGAGCGCATCGAGGCGTACCTGCCCGGCCGCACCGAGCTCGTCTCGGGCGAGACCGGCCCGGCCGTGTACGTCGACTTCGGGCACTCCCCCGACGCATTCGAGAAGACGCTCGCCGCGGTGCGCCGCGTCACGCCCGGCACGGTCGTGATGCTCTTCGGCGCCGACGGCGACCGGGACGCGACGAAGCGGCACGACATGGGCCGGACCGCGGTGCTCGGCAGCGACATCCTGATCGTCACCGACCACCATCCCCGCCACGAGGATCCCGACTCGATCCGGGCGACGCTCCTCGAGGGCGCGCGCCGCGCGCGGCCCGACGGCGAGATCCACGAGTACTCGCCGCCCGAGCGCGCGATCATCGAGGCCGTCGCACTCGTGGGCGACGGCGACGCCATCCTCTGGGCAGGCCCGGGGCACCAGGACTATCGCGACATCCGCGGCGTGCGCACGCCGTACTCGGCGCGCGAGCTGGCCCGCCGCGCGCTGCGCGATGCCGGGTGGCCCGTGCCCGATCCCCACTGGCCGGTGCCGTACCCGGACGACGAGACGCCGGCATCCGACCCCCTCCGGCCGGCCTTCCCCGACGCGTAGCCCGCGATTCAGGACGCCGCGGCGATGACTCTGTCGGCGGCTGCGCGTGCCCAGCGCTCGGCCTCCGCCAGCGCGTCGCGGGTGAGCGCCGCCGGAGCCTCATGCGCGTCGACCACGCGAGTGACCGCGTCGACGATGCCGAGGAACCCGAGCCGCCCCTCGTGGAACGCATCGACGGCCTGCTCGTTGGCGGCGTTGAAGACCGCGGGATAGGTGCCGCCGGCGCGGCCCACCTGCTTGGCCAGGCGCACCGCGGGAAACGCCTCGTCATCGAGCGGCTCGAAGGTCCATGACGACGCCGTCCGCCAGTCGAGGGGGCGCCCGACGCCCGCGACGCGGTGCGGCCAGTCCAGACCGAGCGAGATCGGCAGGCGCATGTCGGGCGGCGAGGCCTGGGCGATCGTGGAGCCGTCGACGAACTCAACCATCGAGTGCACGATCGACTGCGGGTGCACCACCACCTCGATCTCGGAGTACGGCACGTCGAACAGCAGGTGGGCCTCGATGACCTCGAGGCCCTTGTTCACGAGGGTCGCGGAGTTCGTGGTCACCACTCGGCCCATGTCCCACGTCGGGTGGGCGAGCGCCTCGGCGGGGGTGACGCCTTCGAGCGACGCGCGGCTGCGCCCGCGGAAGGGGCCACCTGATGCCGTCAGCACCAGCCGGCGCACCTCCGCGCGCTCACCCGCCCGCAGGGCCTGCGCGAGCGCCGAGTGCTCGGAGTCGACCGGCACGATCTGACCCGGCTGGGCGATCGCGGTCACGAGGTCGCCGCCGACGATGAGCGACTCCTTGTTGGCGAGCGCCAGCGTCCGGCCCTCCTCGAGCGCCGCCAGGGTGGGACCGAGGCCGACCGAGCCGGTGATGCCGTTGAGGACGACATCCGCCTCGACGTCACGGACGAGCTGCTCGGCCTCGACCGCCCCCAGCGCCGTGTGCTCGACACCGAACTCCGCCGCCTGGGCGGCGAGCGTCGCCCGATCCGATCCGGCGGCGAGGCCCACGACGTCGAAGCGTCGCGGGTTCGCCCGCACGACGTCGAGCGCCTGCGTGCCGATCGATCCGGTCGAGCCGAGGATGAGGACGCGCCGCATCGGGCCAGCCTATCGAGCCGGCCGCTTACTGCTCGGTGGGCTTGGTCTCGATGATCTCGACCGCGAACACCAGCGTCTGGCCACCGAGCTCGTGGCCCGCCGGGTCCTCCCCGTAGCCGCAGGCCGGGGGCATCGAGACGAGGACCTTCGAACCGACCGTCTGACCCTCCAGCGCACGCTGGAAGCCGGTCACGACACCGGTCGTCTGGAACTCGGCGGGCTCGCCGCGCTCCCAGCTCGAGTCGAAGACCGTGGAGTCGCTCCACTTCATGCCGGTGTAGTTGACGGTGACGGTGTCACCGGGCTGTACGACGTCGCCGTCGCCCTCTTCGAGCACCTCGAGCTGAACCTCGGCCGGCGGCTCGGTGGCGGGGATCGTGATGGTCGGCACGCCCTCGGCGGAGAACTCGACCGACGGGAAGTCCGCGCCGGGCTCGGCTGCGGCGCACCACTCGGCGGCGGGGGTCACGCCGAGCACGTCGATCACGTACACGAGCGAGCCGTTGCCGGTGTCGGGCACGGTCATCACGATGCGCGAGCCCTCAGCCGCGCACCCGAAGAACTGGTCGGCACCGGATCCGATCGTGATCGGCATCGCGGGCAGCGGCGCGCCGCCGAATCCGCCGGACTGCAGCGACTCGCCCGAGGTCGCGTCGAACACCGCGAGCGCGTACGACACGTAGTCCCCGTCCTGGATCTCGGCACCGTCGCCCTCGACGGCGATCGCGCGCTCGGCGCTCTCGATCTCCAGGGGAGCCTCGAACTCGGCGGTGGCGGACTGGCCGACCTCGCCGCTGACGGTGATCGCGGACGCGAGGTCGCCCTCGGGTGCCGCCACCGAGCACAGGTCGGTCGCCGACGACGCGTCCGGCGACGGGGTCCCCGAGCCTTCGGGGGCGCCCGAGCACCCCGCGAGCAGGATGGCCGTCAGGGCGGCGGCGGACAGGGCGGCGAGCGGGCGAATGCGCACGGGACAACCTCGAGTCGATGGATGCGGAGCCTCCATCCTCCCCCATCTTTCCTCTGGCTGCGCTGAGAACGGCCATGCCGATACCGGAATGGAATCGGGGGTACCCTCGACGGGTGACTTCCGACCTGGTGCCCGGCGCCGACGATCCGGACGGCGTGGCCGTCCAGGAGCCGGACAGTCCGCCGGTCAAGCGCATGGGCGCCGCGTACGCCCTCGGGCGGTTCGTCGTGGCGCCGCTGGCCCGGATCGTCTACCGGCCTCGCGTCGAAGGTCGAGCCCACGTCCCGAAGACCGGGCCGGTGATCTTCGCGAGCAACCACCTCTCGTTCATCGACTCCGTCGCGATCCCCGTCGCCGCGCCGCGCCCGGTGCACTTCCTTGCCAAGTCGAGCTATTTCGAGGGATCCGGGCTCGGCGGGTGGGCGTCGCGGCAGTTCTTCACCGCGATCGGCGCGGTCCCGGTGCAGCGCGGCGTCGGGCAGGCGGCGCTCGATGCGCTCGACCAGCAGCGCGCGCTCCTCGACGACGGCAGCGCGGTCGCCCTCTACCCGGAGGGGACCCGTTCGCTCGACGGCCGCCTCTACAAGGGCCGCACCGGCGTGGCGTTCCTCGCGCTGCAGACCGGCGCGCCCGTCGTCCCCGTCGGCCTCATCGGCACCGACAAGGTCATGCCGGTCGGTGCCAAGATGCCCTCGCTCAAGCACCGCGTGACGGTGCGGTTCGGCGAACCGCTCGACCTCAGTCACCACGGCCCGGCGAACTCGGGACGCGCGCGTCGCCTCGCGACCGACGAGATCATGTCTGCGATCCACGCCCTGTCGGGCCAGGAGCTCGCGAACGCGTACAACGAGGTGCCCGCACAGAACCCGATCGAGCGCATCAAGCAGGTCCTCCCGCACGAGCGCCGCTGACCCTCCGACGCGTTCGGCGATGTGCGAACGCGTGCTCAGGACGCGTCGGCGACCAGGATCGTCGGCTCGTGGCGGACTGGGAAGTTCACCGAGTTCGCGATGAAGCACCACTCGTTCGCCTGCGTGTGCGCGGCGGTCGCGGCATCCGTCATCGCCGCGTCGGAGATGGTCACGCGCGGCCGCAGCACCACCTCGCGGAAGGCGCCGCCGCCGCGGCCGTCCTCGATCATGAGACCGGATGCCTCGTCCTCGTAACCGACGACGACCACGCCGGCCTTCACGCACGCGTGAAGGTACGACAGCAGGTGGCACTCGCTGAGCGCGGCGACGAGCATGTCCTCGGGATTCCAGCGGGACGGATCGCCGCGAAACGGCTTGTCGGACGAAGCGAGAACGGTCGGCTTGCCCTCGATCTCGATCGTCACCGCGCGGTCGTAGTCGCGGTACCCGGACGTGCCGCTGCCTCGATCACCGGTCCACGTCGTCCGGACGGTGTATCGATGCTCGCCCCACATGAGCACAGTCTGTCATGCGGGACCGCCCCTCCCGCGGCGGTAGGCTGGCGGGGTGCCGCAGACCTTCGCCGCAGCCGACGCCGTCGAGCTCGCCGTCGTCGAGCGCAGCGGTTTCGTCGAGTCCCGGCACGCCGGCATCGCCATCGTGCTGGCTCCCGACGGGACGATCGCGCAGAAGCTCGGAGACCCGTCCGCGCTGATCCTCCCCCGCTCGAGCCTCAAGCCGCTGCAGGCCCTCGCGTGCCTGTCCGCGGGCGCCCCGCTCGAAGGCGAGCGCCTCGGGCTCGCCACCGCGAGCCACTCGGGCACCGATCGTCACGTCGCCGTCGTGCGCGACATCCTCGCTGCCGCCGAGCTCGGCGAGGACGCCCTCGGATGCCCGCCCGCGTGGCCGGGCGACACCCCGACGCGCGACGAGATGGTGCGCGAACTGGGCCAGCCGCAGCGCATCCGCATGAACTGCTCGGGCAAGCACGCCACGATGCTGCTGACCTCCGTCGTGAACGGCTGGGATCCGGCCGGGTACCTCTCGCCGGAGCACCCGCTGCAGGCGCACATCCGCGACGTCATCGAGCGTCTCGTCGGCGAGAAGGTCTCGGCGACCGCGATCGACGGTTGCGGCGCCCCGGTGTACGCCGTCACGCTGTTCGGGCTCGCTCGCGCGATCCACCGCATCGGCAACTCGTCGACGTCGTCGCCGTTCGCGCTGCACCGCAGCGCCGGCGCGATGGTCGAGGCCGTGCGGGCGAACCCGTGGACCATCGACGGCCCCGGCCGCCCCGACACCATCGCCATCGAGCAGCTCGGCGTGTTCGCCAAAGGCGGCGCCGAAGGCGTCATGGTCATGGTCGCTCCCGACGGCACCACCGTCGCACTGAAGATGCTCGACGGCAGCGGACGCGCCGCGACGGCCGTCGCCCTGCGACTGCTCGAGCGGCACGGTGCGCTGGCATCGACCGACGTCGACGCGACGATGTCGAGGCTTCCTCTCGCCGTGACAGGCGGCGGGCAGGATGTCGGGGCCATCCGCCCCGCTTTCTAGAGGCGCTCCCACCAGGAGCCCGAGCGCTCCAACGGCGGAGCGGAAAGGACACGCGATGAGGATCAGCGTCCCCACCGAGGTCAAGAACAACGAGTACCGGGTCGCCCTGACGCCCGCGGGCGTGCACGATCTGGTGGCCGCCGGCCACGAGGTGATCGTGCAGCGCGGCGCCGGCGAGGGCTCATCGATGCCGGATGCCGAGTACGAGGCCGCCGGCGCGGTGCTGCTCGACGATCCGGCCGAGGTCTGGGCCCGCGCGGAGCTCCTGCTCAAGGTCAAGGAGCCGGTCGCGAGCGAGTACGCATACTTCCGCGACGACCTCGTGCTGTTCACGTACCTGCACCTGGCCGCCGACCGACCGCTCACCGACCGCCTGATCGCCGACGGCGTCACGGCGATCGCCTACGAGACGGTGCAGCTGGTCGGCGGCGGGCTGCCGCTGCTCGCCCCGATGAGCGAGGTCGCCGGGCGCCTTGCACCCATGGTCGGGGCATCCACGCTCATGCGGTCGGCCGGAGGTCTGGGCCTGCTGATGTCGGGCGTGCCCGGAACGCGGCCGGCGGCCGTCACGGTGATCGGCGGCGGGGTCGCCGGGGCCAACTCGGCGTACATCGCGGCGGGCATGGGTGCGGATGTCACGATCTTCGACACGAACATCCAGCGTCTGCGGTTCCTCGACGACCACTTCCAGGGTCGCGTGCGGACTGCGGCCTCCAACCCGCTCGACCTCGACCGGGCGGTCGTCGAGTCCGATGTCGTCATCGGCTCGGTCCTGATCCCCGGCGCGAAGGCACCCAAGCTCGTCACGAACGACATGGTGTCGCGCATGCGACCCGGTTCGGTGCTGGTCGACATCGCCGTCGACCAGGGCGGCTGCTTCGAGGACACGCACCCGACCACGCACGCGGATCCGACCTTCCCGGTCCACGGCAGCATCTTCTACTGCGTCGCGAACATGCCGGGCGCAGTGCCCAACACGTCGACCTCTGCGCTCACGAACGCCACCGTCCCGTACATCCGTCAGATCGCCCGGCGCGGCTGGAAGGACGCGCTGCGGAGCGACGCAGCGCTGGCGGCGGGTCTGAATGTCGTGGGCGGCACGGTCGTGAACGCGGGTGTCGCAACCGCGCACGGCCTCCCGCTCGCGCCGCTCGAGGCCGCCCTGTCCTGACGCGCCCGCACGCGAGAACCGGCCCGTCGCCGATGGGCCGACCGCGGCGCGCTCCGGGAGCTGTGAGAATACCGGTGCGCGCCGCGCTCAGGCGACGTCCGTGATCGTGGCGCGCACCGCGCGGGCGTCGGCGTCCGGAAGCACGATCCTCACGGGCTCGGCGCCGGCCGACATCAGCCACGCCCTGCCGCGACCAGGCTCGCAGTAGGGCGGAACGCCGCGAAAGCCCGCCACGACGCGTAGCTCGGCCGCGCACGACGCATCGACGACGAGGTCATGGTCGCCACGCACGTCGGCGAGGAGCCGCCAGTGCCGCTGCCAGTCATCAGGCTCGCCCACCACGACGATCCGCGCACCGAGCTCTGTCGCCGGATCCGCGGCGTACGCGTCGACGTCTCGCACGGCGATGCCGAGACGCTCCCACACCGCGAGCGCTTCGCGGCAGGCCGGCGAGCGCCGGGCGACCAGGCCCGTGAGCCGTGCGGCGGGCACCCACGCCGCCGGCTCTCGGCGCACCGCGCGGCCCGCTTCGGGAGCCAGGGCGATCTGCACGATACGGCCGTCGAGCCTGCCTCTCCCCGCGGGAGCGGCCGGATCGTGCGCCGACGGATCCCCGCCCGCCGCAGCGTGATCGGTGCGGGTCGGGTAGGGAAGGATGAGCCGTCGAGGAAAGAGGTCGGCGAGCCTCGAGACCGACCCGGCCAGGCGGTGCGCCCCGGCGACGACCAGCGCGCTCGAGTCCGGCGCCGCGCGCACCACGTGCTCGATCCGCTCTGCGATCACCTGGGCGTACTCCGGCGGGAACCGCGGCACGGTGCCGTCGAGGTCGTCGAACACCACGACGGCGCCCTCGGGTGGCCTTGTCCCGGCGAGCCGGGCCACGGCATCCCACATCCCCTCCGGATCGCGCGGCACCCGCACCAGGCGCGCGCCGGCCTGCGCCGCCACGACCTCGAGCGTGTTGGAGACTCCGGCGCCCGGCCCGCCCAGCACGAGCAGCGCCCGGTCCGCGGTGCGCAGCCTGACGAAGGGCTGGCGTTGGAACTCGGGCTCGTCCGCGAGTCCGAGCAGGAGGGGGCGGTCGGACAGCGCGACGTCGTCGGAGGGATCACTCCTTTCCCATGACCCGGGTGTTCGACCATCACGCTCGCCGTGCGCTCGCGCGACCACCTCCTCGAGGGGCAAGCGCGCGGGAAGCGCCGGAAGCCACGGGCGACGGGCCTCCTGCCGGCCGGTCTGCGCTGCGGCCGTGGCGAGGTCGCCGTCATCGGACAGCGCGATGGTCACGTGCTGCGGCGCACCGTCGCCGGCGCGGCGCACGAGAGCCCTGCCGCGGCCATCGACCCCTCCCGGCAGCAGCGCCGCCTCGTCGGATCCGAGCAGCGCACGGCTGTCGGCCGGGTCGGTGACTCGCAGGCTGATGCGCAGCGGGCAGTTGGCGAGGAGGCTCTCGCGGATGACGCCGGCGGCCCGCTGCGTGCCCAGGATGAGATGGATTCCCAGCGCGCGGCCCCGCGCGGCGACGTCGGCGAACAGGGAATGGAGCTCGGGATGGTCGCCGAGCAGAGCGGCGAACTCGTCGACCACGACGACGAGGCGCGGCAGGGTCACCCTCGCATCGAGGATGTCGCGCGCCCCTGCGGCGGCGATCGTCGCCTCTCGGTGTCGCAGCTCCGCCCGCAGACTCTCGATGGCGCGACGTGCACCTGCGCCGTCGAGATCGGTGATCACGCCCGTGACGTGCGGCAGCGCCATGAGACCGTCGAACGCGGTGCCGCCTTTGAAGTCTGCGAGCAGGAAGGTGACATCGTCGGGGGTGCGGGTGGCGCACAGCGCGAGGATCCACGTGATCAGGAGCTCGCTCTTGCCCGCGCCGGTGACACCTGCCACGACCGCGTGCGGACCGTCCACGGTCAGATCGACGAACGCGGGCTCGCCGCCGGTGAGGCCGATCGGCACCGCGAGGCCTCCCCGCCCGACGGCGGGTACGGCCGCGAGGAGCGGCGCCAGCGCGATCGGCCCGCCACCGCTGCGGGCCAGGCCGAGCGTCCGCTCGGCGCGCGCTGCGAGCTCCGCCGCGATCGCCTCGGCCTGGGCTTGCCCGACACCCTCCACGCGCAGCGCCGCCCCTTCACCACCGTGCTCGAGGCGCGCGGCATCGGGCGAGCCCACCGTCAGGACGACGGCGCACCCGGGCGGCGGCGGCTCGCCCGGGCGGCACCGGGCGATCGCGATGTCCGCGTCCGCGGGGATCCGCTCCCCTGGCGCGAGGACCGCCAGGCGCTCACCGGAGTGCGCCGCTCGGTGCGGAAGCGCCGCCGCCCAGCGGAGGTCGCCGTCGAGCGACCCCACGATCCGCAGCTCGCCCGGGGCCAGCGCGAGGCACAGCTGCAGCACCAGCCCGCGCTGCACCGCCGCCGTGACCGCATCGCCCCCGACGACCGCGATACCCGCCTCGGCCGGGACGACGACGGGTGCGCCGCCCAGCCGGCCCGCGCGACGACGCAGGGCCGCAGCATCCGGTTCACCCTCGCCACCGGTGACGCGCACGGCGCTGCTCCGCTCGCCCTCGCCGACGACGATGACCGGCGCCCGGTCGCCGCGCCAGATGTCGTCCTCACGCTCGAGGAACCGGGCGACGTCGGGATGCCGCAGCCACAGCTGCGACCGCTCGGCTTCGTGGCGAGTCGTGATCGCCGCGGCCACTCGATCGCGGGCACGGGCGGCGTCCGCCGCCGCCCGCCGCGCCTCGCGCCGGGCACCGCGACGAGCGTCGAGCATGGTGGCGGCCGCGATCAGCGGGCCGAGCAGCGCCAGCCACAGGGTGAGCATCGACCCGGTGACGAGCCACAGCGCGACCGCGCCGACGACGGGGACGATGGCGGCGATGACAGGGAACGGGGGCCGCGGAGGCGGCGTCCACACCGGCGGCAGCGTCAGCGGCTCGTCGTCCTGAAGCGGCAAGATGAACGGAGCGAGGTTCGGAAAGTCGCGGAGCGAGAGCACACCTCAGTCCACCGCGTCCCCCGCCCGCCCTCACCGCGCAGGACGCCCGATGTGGACAACCCGCGTCGTGGGCCGGTCAGTCCTCGGCTGTGGAGGAGTCGTCGCCCTCGGCGGTGCGCCCCACGTCCAGGACCACGATCGTGATGTTGTCGCGCCCGCCGTTCTCGAGAGCTGCCTCGAGCATCGCAGACACGGCGGCCGCGGGGTCGGGGTTCTCATCGAGGAAGTGACGGATGCCGTAATCCGTGAGCTCCTTCGTCAGCCCGTCGGAGCAGATCACGAACCGGTCGCCCTCGATGACGTCCAGCCGCACGTAGTCGGGCGTGACGCCCTCACTGGGACCGACCGCGCGCGTGATGACGTTGCCGTACGGGTGGTTCTCGGCCTCTTCCGGGCTCAGGCGCCCCGCCGCGACGAGCTCCTGCACGACCGAATGGTCCGTGGTGATCTGGACGATCGCGCCGTCGCGCACGAGATACACGCGCGAGTCGCCGATGTTCAGCGTCACCCAGTGCGGCGCGTCGCCCGAGGTGTCCAGGAACAGCCCGGTGACCGTCGTTCCGGTCCCGTCGTCGGTCGCCTCGGGGTGCGCCGCGATGTCTTTGACGGCGCGCGCGAGCGCTTTCTCGATCGTCTTCGGGGTCACGGTGCCGGCATCGGCGACGGCGCTCAGCCGCTCGATCGTGCGCGCGCTCGCGATCTCGCCGCCGACATGGCCGCCCATCCCGTCCGCCACGACGAACAGCGGGAAGGCGGCGAAGACGGCGTCCTGGTTGACCTCGCGGCGGCGGCCGGTGTCGGTGACCGATGCCCACGACAGTTCGAGTTCGCCACCCGGCACCGGGACGGTGCGGGACTGGGTGGATACCTCGGGCACGCCCTGTCCTCCCCGTCCGCGGCATCAGAGCCGGTCGGCCCTGCGTCCTCACATACTAGTGGCCCCCGCCCCGCGGACCGCGCAGGGAACCCCACCCCGAAGGGCGTCAGACCCTCGCCCCCGGATCCTCCGGGAGCGGGAACATCGCGTCGATCCGCGCGAGCTCCTCGAGGTTCGGCGACCACGCCGTCGCCGCCGCGGCGTTCGCACGGACCTGATCGGGGCTGGTCGCACCGGCGATGACGCTCGCGAGCGACGGCCGAGCCAGCATCCACCCGAACGTCGCCTCGAGCATGGTGATCCCGCGCTCGTCGCAGAACGCGCGATACTCCTCGAGCGCGTCCCACGGCGCCTCCTGCCACACGTGCTGACGCTGTCGCATGATGCGCGAATCCGCCGGCGCGTGATCGCGCGTGAACTTGCCGGTGAGCAGACCGTTGTGCAACGGGAAGTACGGCAGGAAGCCGAGTCCGAACCGCTCGACCGCCGGGAGCACCTCGCGCTCCGCCGCCCGCGCGAGCAGGCTGTAGTGGTTCTGCGCCGACACGAACGGCACCCCTGCGCGCTGCGCCGCGACATAGTGCGCCTCGGCGATCTGCCAGCCACTGAGGTTCGAGTGGCCGATGTAGCGCACCTTGCCCTCGCGGACGAGATCGGCGAGCACGTCGAGCGTCTCTTCGATGGGCGTGTGCGGATCCGGGGTGTGCAGCTGGTAGAGGTCGATCCACTCGGTCTGCAGGCGTGACAGGGATGCCTCGACCGCGCGTCGCACGTACGACCGGGAGCCCTTCGCCCCCGAGATCGGGTAGCCCATGTCGCGACCGGAATGCCCGAACTTCGTCGCCAGGGTGACGTGGTCCCGCCGCCCCTTGAGCGCCTCGCCCATGAGGGTCTCCGAGAGCCCGGGGTCGCGGCCGTACATGTCGGCGGTGTCCAGGAAGGTCACGCCGGCGTCGATGGCGGCATCGAGCACATCACGGGTGCCGTCGATCGTCTCGGTGCGCGTGCCGGGCCGGCCGAAGTTGTTGCAGCCGAGGCCGACGGCCGATACGAGAAGGCCGGACGCGCCCATGGGGCGGTGCGGGACAGTGGAGGACGTCATCCTTCCAACGTAGCGGCGCGCGAAGGCGCTCGGCTGCGCCGCACGCGCAACGACCCCTCACCGGGAAGGTGAGGGGTCGTTGCGTCGTGCGTGGCTACGGCCGCGGCGGCTCGGATGCCGGCGGCTCCGAAGCGGGCGGCTCAGCGGCCGGCGGCTGAGCGGACGGCGCAGGAGCGGACGGGGCGGCGGGCGGCGGCGTCACCGGGGGCTCGGACGCAGCCGGAGGCTGGGTGACCGAAGGCGCCGGCGGTGCGGGCGGCGCGTAGCCGGCCGGCGGCTGATACCCCGCCGGGGGTGCGTAGCCGGCGGGCGCCGTGGCGGGATTGGCCGGGTACCCGCCCGCGGGCGTCTGACTCGGGACGCCGGCCCACACCGTGTTGTCGGCGAGGAAGTTGCCCGCCCACGGAGCGGCCGGGATCGCGGTGTTCCAGCGCGAGCGGTCGAACGCGTTGATGCCGAACCAGACGATCGAGAGGAAGAAGTAGAGGATGAGCCACACCGCCTCCTTCTGCAGCTTCAGACCGACGCGCCACGCGGCCAGCAGCGTGTAGAGGAAGGCGGCGATGCCGATGAGCCACCCGAGCACCGGCACCCAGAACAGCACGATGTAGCCGCCCCACAGGACGAGCAGCCACCACGGGTTGAGGTCGCCGAGCTTGGAGAAGATCAGGGTGTTGTAGACAGGGACCCAGGCGCGCCACCGTCCCTGCACACCGGCCTTCTCGAAGATCTTCATGAGGAACCACGAGTAGATGACGTAGCCCGCCACCAGGAACAGCAAGAAGAACGGCAGCAGGACGAGCCACGCGAGCGCGACCCCTACTCCGTAATCGTCGTCGTACATGATGGAGCGACCTCCGAGTGTCGATGCAGGACGCGTGTCGGCGTCCACGGAGCCCCTGCCCCGCTCGACACATGCTAGCGACGCGCCCGACTCCGTGTCAGCAGATTGCGGCATGTCCAGGGGATGGCCTCGCCCGCACCCGGTGGATAGCCTGAGCACAACCTCTCGACCGAAGGAGCCGCATGAGCGATCCGAATGCCGCCGCGCCCACTCCCCCGCCGCTGCCCGAACGGTCAGCCGCGGAGGCCGCCCGCACCGGCCAGACACCGCCCGAGACATCGCGCCCGGCGTACTCCGCCGCGAACGACCCCGACGACACCGGCGTGCCGACGGTCGGCGGCGAGGTCAACCAGGTGGGGAAGGGATTCTTCTCCGCGCTGTTCGACCTGTCGTTCCGCACCTTCATCACGCGCCGTCTCGCGAGCGTCTTCTACCTCGTCGGCCTCGTCGCCATCGGCATCGGGTTCCTGGTGTATTTCGTCAGCGGCATCCTGGGCGCCATCTCCGTGATGTCTTTCAACGTCGGAGCAGGGATCAGCGCCCTCATCGCGACCATCGTCATCGTGCCGGTCCTGACGTTCCTCGCGATCGTCCTGCTGCGGTTCATCATCGAGGCCGTCGTCGCGCTCATCGCGATCGCGGAGAACACCGAGCGCACGGCACAGCACACGCGGCGCTGACGACCGGGCGCCGGTCGGCGGGCTCAGGCGAAGAGCTCGAGCTCGCCCGCGGCGTTCTCTCGCACGCGCAGCCCCGCGGCATCCGCCCACCGGACGAACCCGCCGCGCGAGGCGACCCGCGGGCGCTCGGTGGCCAGGCGGCGCACCAGGGCTCCCTTGGCGTGCTTGTTGAAGTGGTTGAGGGCGCGCGCCGCGCCGTCCGGGCCCTCGGTCACCACCCGGACATAGTGAGACGGGACCCCGGCGGGAACCGGGCCCAGCGCCGCATACGCCTCGGATCGCAAATCGAGCACGAAACGCGGCTCGAGCTCCGCGATCGCGGTGGTCACGGCATCGGCCCACACGCGTCGCAGCGGCGGCACCCCGGGAAGCGCCGTCGAGGCCCCGAGGCGGTACGCGGGGATGCGGTCTAGCGCGCCGACCGGCCCGAACGGGGCGGAGTGGATCAGCGCATGCGCACCGAGCCAGCGACGCGCGGACGCGTCGAGGGATGCCGCGTCGAGTGCGTCGAAGAGAACACCGGTGTAGCGGTCGACCGCCGCCATCGTCCGCGCGTCGCGCAGCACGGCGTTCGCGGCGATGTCGCCGCGCTGGGTGGCCCCGAGCTTCAGCACCCTCGCGGCGTGCTCCTCGTCGGCCGAGAGCGCCACCAGCGCATCGACGACGGCGTGGCGCTGCGGCGCGAGCTTCGGCAGCGCGAGCCCGTCCACGTCGAGGGGGCGGCCGGAGCCGCCTGCCCTCTTGGTCTCGGAGGGCGGCAGAAGAATCAGCATCATGCTCCCGGAAACGCGCGTCGGCCGGTCCCCGAGGGGACCGGCCGACGCGTGAGGATCGGTGTCAGGCGATCAGCGCCGCATTGCCGGCGACGATCGTGAGGTCGTCGCCCTCCATCGAGAGGAAGCCGTCCTGTGCGTTGGCGATGATCTTCGTGCCGGAAGTCTCGGTGATGCGCACCTGACCTTCGGCGAGGATCGCCAGCACCGGCTCGTGCCCCGGCATGAAGCCGATCTCGCCCAGGACGGTCTTGGCGACGACGAGCGACGCCTCTCCCGACCAGACCTCCGCGTCAGCGGAGACGAGACTCACCTTGAGCGGCATGTCAGCCGTTCTCCTTCTGGATGCGAGCCCATGCCTCTTCGACGTCGGAGATGCCGCCGACGTTGAAGAAGGCCTGCTCGGCCACGTGGTCGAACTCGCCCTTGACGATCGCGTCGAACGACTCGATGGTCTCCTTGATCGGGACGGTCGAGCCCTCGACGCCGGTGAACTTCTTCGCCATGTAGGTGTTCTGCGAGAGGAACTGCTGGATGCGGCGTGCGCGCGACACGACGATCTTGTCCTCTTCGGAGAGCTCGTCGACACCGAGGATCGCGATGATCTCCTGCAGCTCCTTGTTCTTCTGCAGGATCTGCTTCACGGCGGTGGCCACGCGGTAGTGGTCCTCGCCGATGTAGCGCGGGTCGAGGATGCGGCTCGTCGACGCCAGCGGGTCGACCGCGGGGTACAGACCCTTCGACGCGATCTCGCGCGAGAGCTCGGTCGTGGCGTCGAGGTGCGCGAACGTGGTCGCGGGCGCCGGGTCGGTGTAGTCGTCGGCGGGGACGTAGATCGCCTGCAGCGAGGTGATCGAGTGGCCGCGCGTGGAGGTGATGCGCTCCTGGAGGATGCCCATCTCGTCGGCGAGGTTCGGCTGGTAGCCCACCGCGGAGGGCATGCGGCCGAGCAGCGTCGACACCTCCGAGCCCGCCTGCGTGAAGCGGAAGATGTTGTCGATGAACAGCAGCACGTCCTGCTTCTGCACGTCGCGGAAGTACTCCGCCATGGTCAGGGCCGACAGGGCGACGCGCAGGCGCGTCCCCGGCGGCTCGTCCATCTGGCCGAAGACGAGCGCGGTCTTGTCGAAGACGCCCGCCTCCTCCATCTCGTGGATGAGGTCGTTGCCCTCACGCGTGCGCTCGCCGACGCCGGCGAACACGGACACGCCGCCGTGGTCCTGCGCGACGCGCTGGATCATCTCCTGGATGAGGACGGTCTTGCCGACGCCCGCACCGCCGAAGAGGCCGATCTTTCCACCCTGCACGTACGGGGTGAGCAGGTCGATGACCTTGATGCCGGTCTCGAACATCTGCGTCTTCGACTCGAGCTGGTCGAACGCCGGCGCCTTGCGGTGGATACCCCAGCGCTCGGTGACCTCGATGGTCTCGCCGGGCTCGCCGTTCAGCACGTCGCCGGTCACGTTGAACACACGGCCCTTGGTGACGTCGCCGACGGGCACCGTGATCGGGCCGCCCGTGTCGCGCACCTCCTGGCCGCGGACCATGCCGTCGGTGGGCTTCAGCGAGATCGCCCGGACCAGGTCGTCGCCGAGGTGCTGAGCGACCTCGAGCGTGATCTCGGTCGACTCGTCGCCGATGGTGATGGTGGTCTTGAGCGCGTTGTAGATGTCGGGGATCGAGTCGTGCGGGAACTCGATGTCGACGACCGGGCCGGTGACGCGCGCGACGCGCCCGACCGCGGTCGCGGTCTTCTCAGCGGTGAGGCTCATGGCTTCTTCTCTTTCGTATGGTCTGTTGCGCAGTGCTTGTGTGCCGGGCGCCGGTGCTACTTGCCCGATGAGAGCGCGTCGGCGCCGCCGACGATCTCGGCGATCTGCTGAGTGATCTCGGCCTGGCGCGCGTTGTTGCGCAGGCGCGTGTAGTCGGTGATGAGCTTGTCGGCGTTGTCGCTGGCCGACTTCATCGCCTTCTGGGTCGCGGCGTGCTTCGCTGCCGACGACTGCAGGAGCGCGTTGAAGACGCGGCTCTGGATGTACACCGGCAGCAGGGCGTCGAGTACGACCTCGGCATCCGGCTCGAACTCGTACAGCGGATACACCTGCGCCGTTGCCGACTCCTCGGCCTCGACGACCTCCAGCGGGAGCAGGCGCACGGTCTCGGGAGACTGCGTCATCATGCTGACGAAGCGGTTGTAGACGAGGTGGATCTCGTCCACGCCGCCGTCGGCGCCGCCGCGGTCGTACGCGTCCAGGAGCACGGCCGCGATCTCTTCAGCGGTGCTGAAGTGCGGCGTGTCGGTGTCACCGGTCCACTCCGCCGCGCTCTCCATGCGACGGAACTGGAAGTAGCCGACGGCCTTGCGGCCGACGAGGTAGAACACCGGCTCCTTGCCCTGCTCGCGCACCAGCTGCGCGAGCTCCAGGCCCTCGCGGAGGATCTGCGAGTTGAACGCGCCCGCGAGTCCGCGGTCGGACGTGAAGATCACCACGGCCGAGCGGCGGATCGTCTCACGTTCGACGGTCAGCGGGTGATCGACGTTCGAGTGCGTCGCCACGGCGGAGACGGCCCGCGTCACGGCCCGCGCGAAGGGCGAGGACGCGCGGACGCGCGCCATCGCCTTCTGGATGCGCGAAGCCGCGATGAGCTCCATCGCCTTCGTGATCTTCTTGGTCGTCTGAGCAGTGCTGATCTTCTGCTTGTAGACCCGGAGTTGTGCGCCCATTGTCCCTGTCCGGTGTCGCCTTAGCGGCGGCCCTTGACGATCTTCTCCTGGTTCACGTCTTCGGCCTCGGCGGCTGCGACCTCTTCGTGGCCCGGCTTGCCGATGGCCTGGCCCTTGCCCGCCTGGAACTCGAGGATGAACTCGTCGGTCCGCTTCGCGAGCTCCGCCACGGTGTCGTCATCGAGGACGTTGGTGTCGCGGAGGGTGTCGAGGATCGTGGTGTTGCGGCGCAGGTAGTCCAGCAGCTCGCGCTCGAACGCGAGCACGTCCTCGACCTCGATCGAGTCCAGCTTGCCGTTCGTGCCCGCCCAGATCGAAACGACCTGCTCCTCGACCGGGTACGGCGAGTACTGCGGCTGCTTGAGCAGCTCGGTCAGGCGTGCACCGCGCGCGAGCTGGCGACGGGATGCCGCATCCAGGTCGGACGCGAACATCGCGAACGCCTCGAGCGAGCGGTACTGCGCGAGCTCGAGCTTGAGCGTTCCCGAGACCTTCTTGATCGACTTCACCTGGGCGTCGCCGCCGACGCGCGACACCGAGATGCCGACGTCGACCGCGGGGCGCTGGTTGGCGTTGAAGAGATCGGACTGCAGGAAGATCTGTCCGTCGGTGATCGAGATGACGTTCGTCGGGATGTACGCCGAGACGTCGTTGGCCTTCGTCTCGATGATCGGCAGACCCGTCATCGAGCCGGCGCCCAGCTCGTCCGAGAGCTTCGCGCACCGCTCGAGCAGACGCGAGTGCAGGTAGAAGACGTCGCCGGGGTACGCCTCGCGACCCGGCGGCCGGCGGAGCAGCAGCGACACGGCGCGGTACGCCTCGGCCTGCTTGGTCAGGTCATCGAAGATGATGAGGACGTGCTTGCCGCCGTACATCCAGTGCTGGCCGATGGCCGAGCCGGTGTACGGAGCGAGGTACTTGAAGCCGGCCGGGTCGGAGGCCGGAGCGGCGACGATGGTGGTGTACTCCATCGCCCCGGCGTCCTCGAGGGCGCCCTTCACGGCGGCGATCGTCGAGCCCTTCTGGCCGATCGCGACGTAGATGCAGCGCACCTGCTTGGTGGCGTCACCGGATTCCCAGTTGGCCTTCTGGTTGATGATCGTGTCGATCGCGATCGCGGTCTTGCCGGTCTGGCGGTCGCCGATGATGAGCTGGCGCTGGCCGCGGCCGACCGGGATCATCGCGTCGATCGCCTTGATGCCGGTCTGGAGAGGTTCGTGCACGCTCTTGCGCTGCATGACGCCGGGGGCCTGCAGCTCGAGCGCACGGCGACCCTCGGTTGCGACGGCGCCGAGGCCGTCGATCGGGTTGCCGAGCGGGTCGACGACACGGCCGAGGTAGCCGTCGCCGACGGGAACCGAGAGGACCTCGCCGGTGCGGGTGACCTGCTGGCCCGCTTCGACGCCCGAGAACTCGCCGAGCACGACGACGCCGATCTCGTGCTCGTCGAGGTTCAGAGCGAGGCCGCTCGTGCCGTCCTCGAACGTCACGAGCTCGTTCGCCATGACGCCGGGCAGGCCCTCGACGTGCGCGATGCCGTCCGCGGCGTCGATGACGGTGCCGACCTCGGTGGCCGCGGCGCCCGTGGGCTCGTAAGCGGCGACGAAGTCCTTCAGCGCGTCACGGATGACGTCGGGGCTGATAGAGAGATCTGCCATTGTTTTCCTTCGTTCATGGGGCCTCGGCCCCGAAATCTCCGCGGAAGGCGGGAAGTCTTTGCTAGCCGGCCAGCCGCTGGCGGAGGTCGGCCAGTCGTGCCGACACGCTCGCGTCGATCACGTCGTCGGCGATCTGCACCCGCATGCCGCCCACGACGGTCGGGTCGACGACCGTGTTGAGGGTGATCTGCGCGCCGTAGCGCTTCGACAGGGTGGACGTGAGGCGCTCCGCCTGCGCCGCGCTGAGCGGCGCCGCGGTGACCACGGTGGCGACGGTGCGGCCGCGCTGATCGGCGACGAGCCTCGTGGCACGAGCCAGGAGCTGGCGCACGCGCCGCTCGCGCGGGTTGCCGATGAGGGACGACGCGATCAGCGTCGCCGCCGCGCTCGCGCGCCCCTTCAGCAGCGACTCGACGAGCCCGGCCTTCGCCTCGGCGTCGCCGAGACGGCTGCCGAGTGCCAGCTCGAGCTCGGCGTTGTCGGCGACGGTGCGCGAGAACGAGAACAGCTCGCCCTCGACGTCGGCCGCCGGGTCTGCGATGGCGGCCGCGCGCACGGCGAGGTCCTCGATGCCTTCGACGAGGTCGCCGGGAACCGACCACCGCTGCTCGACGGCGGTCGTCAGCAGCGACGCCGTCGTGGGCTTCACCGCGGAGCCGAACACGTCGGCGACGACCTTGCGGCGCGCTTCGGGTGAGGCCGAGGAGTCGGCGAGCGCGCCGCTCAGCTGCGACGAATCGCCCACGGCGCGCGCCACCGCGAACAGCTCGCGGGCGACGTCGAGGTCGACTGCCGACGCGGCGCCGAGCGCCGCGGTCGTCGCCGCCTGGGCCTGAGTGGTCGCGCTGCCCATTACGCCCTGGCTCCTTCGGATGCCTCGAGCTCGGCGAGGAAGCGGTCGACGACGGCCTGCGCCTTCTTGTCGTCGGTCAGCGTCTCGCCGATCACGCCGCCGGCGAGGTCGAGGGCGAGCGTGCCCACCTCGCTGCGCAGCGACACGAGCGCGGTCTGGCGCTCGGCCTCGATCTGGGCATGGGCCGTCGCGGTGAGGCGAGCGGCCTCGGCGGATGCGGCGTCCTTGGCCTCGGCGACGATCTTCTTGCCGTCCTCGCGGGCGGCGTCGCGGATCTCACCGGCCTCCTTGCGCGCGTCGGCGAGCTGGGCGGTGTACTCCTCGAGCGCCGCCTCGGCCTTGCGCTGCGCCTCGTCGGCCTTCGCGATGTTGCCCTCGATGGCGGCCGAGCGCTCGTCGAGCAGCTTCTTCATGCGAGGAAGCGCGACCAACCAGAAGATCACGAGGATGACGACGAAACAGACCGCCGACCAGATGATGTCGTACCAGGCGGGGATGAGCGGGTTGTGGGCCGCGCCCTCCTCCGCCGCGTACGCGACAAGAGCGTTCAGCATCCTGTCTCCTTAAGACTGGTGTCGGCGATTACTGGAAGATGAAGTAGGTCGCGATGCCGATGAAGGCGAGCGCCTCGGTGAAGGCGATACCGATCCACATGAGCACCTGCAGGCGGCCGGCGAGCTCGGGCTGGCGTGCCACGCCCTCGATCGTCTTGCCGACGACGATGCCCACGCCGATGGCCGGACCGATCGCGGCGAGGCCGTAGCCCATCGTCGCGACGTTTCCGCTGACCTGGGCGAGAACCGTAGTTGCGTCCACGGGGGTGTTTCCTTTCGGTTGTGGGCGGTCCTGTGATTACAGGTTGGGGACCGACCCGCTCAGTGCTCTTCCGCGACCGCGAGCTGGATGTAGACCGCGGTGAGGAGAGCGAAGACGTACGCCTGGAGGACGGCCACCAGGATTTCGAACAGGGTGAAGATGAAGCCGAACGCGAGGCTGCCTGCGCCCAGCAGGCTCCACCAGCCCCCCATGTCGAAGATGAAGAATTGCGTGGCGGCGAAGAACAGCACCAGCAGCAGGTGGCCGACCATCATGTTCATGAGGAGTCGGAGGGTCAGCGTCACCGGCCGGATGATGAACGTCGAGATGAGCTCGATCGGGGTGACGATGATGTAGATCGGCCACGGCACGCCGGAGGGGAAGAGCGAGTTCTTGAAGAAGTTCTTCGGGCTCTTCTTGATGCCCGCGTAGATGAAGGTGACGTAGCTCACGATCGCGAGCGTGAGCGGGACGGCGATGATGCTCGTGCCGGCGATGTTCAGGAACGGGATGATGCCCGTGATGTTCATGAACAGCACCATGAAGAAGATGGTGGTCAGGATCGGGAGGAAGCGCTGGGCGTCCTTCTTGCCGAGGAGGTCCTCGCCGATGTTGACGCGCACGAAGTCGAGGCCCATCTCGACGATGCTCTGGAACCGTCCGGGGACGACGCGCATGCGGCGGGTGCCGAGCCAGAAGATCAGCACCACGGCGATCGTCGCGAGGATCTGGATCAGGTTGATCCGGGTGACCGGGATGACGCCGAAGACGTTGAAGAGGACTTCGGGGAAGAACTCGTCGATCGACGGCCCGTGGAACTCGGGGGCATCCGCGGCAAGGGGGGCGATCAGGGTCGCAGCTTGAGTAGTCAGCGCTGGCTCCAGCTTCGGGGCATCGGTCGAGAACCGTTGCGACGATGGTCGGTGAGCGTCACTCCGCAAGCGCTCGCAGAGCGAGCGGGCGGGCGCACGATCAGCCTATCAAACTTGAGAGGTCGCTGAATCCCGTCGGCCGCGCCGCTCACGGGCCCGGATCCGGCTCGCCGGCGCGGTCCCCGGCATCCGGATCCGTGGGAAGCTCCACGTCGCTCACGTGCGGCACGCGCATGCGCAGCAGCACGACGACGTCGACCGCGAGCGAGGCGAGCACGCTCACCACGACGGCGACGAAGAAGACGGTCGGCTCGATCCACGGCTGGTCGCGCAGCAACAGCAGCGCGACGATGAAGACGACGAACTTGAGGATCCAGCCGCCGAGCACGATCGCGAAGAACAGCGGCACGTACAGCGCGTCGCCGTACCAGCGATTGGCGATGAGGATGCTGGCGCCGGTGATCGCGAGGAACACCGCGGCGACGAGCACGCCGACCAGCGCGCTCCAGAGGCCCGTCGTGCCGGCGACGAGGTAGCCGACGACCGCGCCGGCGACGGCGAGGATCGCGGTGACGGCGCCCGACCACACCAGGACGGTGCGCAGGATCGGCGTGCTGGAAACGGGGCTGGGTGTCATCGGGCGTTCTCCGGGAGATGCGCGGGCGCGGGGTCGTGCGCCGGCTCGGGCAGGGGGCGCGCCGCGGGGCGGCGACGCGAGGGCAGGAACGTGACGACCAGGCACGCGGCCACGCCGACGACGCCGTAGGCCACGCCGAAGAGGTAGTCCCCTGGCCACTCCAGGGTCGTGCCGATGTACATCAGCAGCACCGACAGGCTCACCAGGGCCGTCCACGCGTAGAAGATCAGCACCGCATCGCGGTCGGAGTGGCCCATGTCGAGCATGCGGTGGTGCAGGTGCTTGCGGTCGGGCGAGAAGGGCGACTTCCCGCGGCTCATGCGGCGCACGACGGCAAGGCCGAAGTCGAGCAGCGGAAGCAGCACGACCACGACCGGCAGCAGGATCGGGATGAAGGCACCGAGGAGCTGCGAACGGCCGAACTGGTCGTTGTCCCCCAGCATCGCGGGATCGAAGTTCGCGGTGATCGCGATCGCCGAGCACGCCATCAGCAGGCCGAGCATGAGTGCGCCCGCATCGCCCATGAACAGCCGCGCCGGGCTCCAGTTCAGAGGCAGGAAGCCGATGCACGCCCCGATCAGGACGGCGGCGATGAAGGACGCGAGGTTGAAGTAGGTGCTCGCCCCGGTGTCGCGGAACACCATGTACGAATAGGCGAAGAACACCGCGTTCGCGATGAGGCACACGCCGGCCACGAGGCCGTCGAGGCCGTCGATGAAGTTGACGGCGTTCATGACGACCACGATCGCGAACACCGTGAGCGTGAAGCTCACCCAGCTCGAGAAGATCGCCATGCCGCCCACCGGGAGGGTGTAGATCTGCAGCTGGCCGAACCACGCGATCACGCCCGCGGCGAGGAACTGCGCGCCGAGCTTGATCATCCAGTCGAGATCCCACAGGTCGTCGAGCACGCCGATCACGACGATGATCAGCGCGGCGCCGAGCAGGGCGTAGACCTGCTGCGGGTTGGACCAGATGATGGCGAAGAACGGATGCTGCGCCGAGACCGCGAACGCCGCCACCACGCCGAGGAACATCGCGATGCCGCCGAGCCGCGGCGTGGGCGTCGTGTGGACGTCGCGGTCCCGGATGCCGGGATACAGCTTGTACCGCAGGCTGACGCGCCACACGACCCACGAGAGGACGAACGTGACGGCCGCCGTCAGGAGGATCGTGAAGACGTACTGCTTCACGGGCGATCCGGCTCCGCGGGCGGAGCGGCCTCCTCGGAGCCGGACTCCGCCTCGCTGCCGGCCTCGGCCTCCGCATCGCTGCCCGGATCGGCTTCGAGCAGATCGCCGAGCACCTCCCGCAGGCGCGCACGCTCGACAGCGCCTTCGCGCAGGACGCGCACGAGCGGTTCCGCTCCCCCGACGAGGCTCGTCGCGTCGACGATCGTCGATGCCACGCCGGTCTTGGACGGCCCGTCGCTGAGGTACACCGCGACGGTGTCGCCGAGCATCTCCTGGGCGTCCTCGGCGGTGACGCCGGCGGGCATGCCCGTGAGGTTCGCGCTCGAGACCGCCAGCGGGCCGGTCTCTTCGAGCAGCTCGAGGGCGAGGCGGTGCGCGGGCATCCGCACTGCGACGGTGCCGCGCGTCTCGCCGAGGTCCCACGACAGCGACGGCTGCGCCGGCAGGACGATCGTCAGCCCGCCCGGCCAGAACGATTCGACGAGGCGCTCGACCGGCTCGGGCACCTCGGCCACGAGTGCGCGGAGGGTGGCGAGCCCGGCCACCAGGACGGGCGGCGGGGACTGTCGTCCGCGGCCCTTCGCCGCGAGCAGACGCGCGACGGCTGCCGCGTTGAACGCGTCGGCGGCGACTCCGTACACGGTGTCGGTCGGGAGGACGACGAGGTCGCCGCGTCCGATGGCCTGGCGTGCCTGACGCATGCCGGTGAGCAGCTCTGCCTCGTCGCGGCAGTCGTAGATGGGGGACATGTCGCCCACAGTCTAATTGGCGCGGGGCCGGCCCCCCGGACCCCGCCCCAAGTGGCGCAGGGCCGGCCCCCCGGACCCCGCCCCAAGTGGCGCAGGGCCGGCCCCCCCGGACCCCGCCCCAAGTGGCGCGGGGCCGGCCTCTCGGCCCCCGGCGTCAGTCGTGCACGATCTCAGGGACGCAGCGCCGTCGTGGCGCGGTCTCGCATCGTGAGGTCGGGGTGGGTCGCCGCGGCGCGCCACCCGTCCGCAGTGAGGAGGTCGCGGATCGCCTCGCCCTGCCATTCGCCGTGCTCGATCACGATCGTCGCTCCGGAGTGCGCAAGCCGCAGGCCGACGCGACTGAGGACGCGGATCACGTCGAGCCCGTCCGCTCCCCCGTACAGCGCCGCGGGCGGGTCGAAGAATCGGACCTCCGGGTCGCGCGGGATCGCGGCATCCGGAACGTACGGCGGATTCGACGCGACCACCGAGACCGTGCCGTCGAGCTCCGGGAAGGCATGCTCGAGGTCGATGAACGCGAGGCGGGCGTTCTCGGCGCCGACCCTGGCGAAGTTCTCCTTCGTCCACACGAACGCGTCGACGGAGTTCTCGGCGGCGAAGACGCGTGCGTGCGGCACCTCGGTCGCCATGGCCAGGGCGATCGCGCCGCTCCCGGTGCCCAGGTCGACCGCGACGGGGGCTTCGGATGCCGCGGCGCGCAGCGCGTCGATCGCGAGCTGCGCGACGATCTCGGTCTCGGGCCGCGGCACGAACACGCCGGGACCGACGCGCAGCTCGAGGTGGCGGAACGGCGCCAGTCCGGTGATGTGCTGCAGCGGCTCGCGAGTGGCGCGGCGGGCGACGAGTTCGTCGAGCCGGCGCGCGTCGTCCGCGCCGATCGCGTCGCCGCGCAGCGCAGCCGCCTGCACTCCCCCGCGCCCCGACCCGAGGACGAATGCGGCGAGGAGCTCCGCGTCGACGGCGGGATCGGCGACACCGGCCTCGGCGAGTCGTTCGACCGCGGCCCTGAGGGCAGCGGAGAGGGTCATGGTGGTGGGGCGCTCGGACGACATGGAGCCTTCAGCCTACGTGCCGCGGGCGGGGCAGGTGACCTCGCCGAGATCGGGCCTCAGGGCCCGCGGGAGCGCCCGCCTGGTATCGCTCGGGCCCAGGTGTCACATGCCGTAATGCTGCCGATCTCCTCCCCTAGGCTGATGCCGTCCCGCGCGATGACGCCCGGGCCTGCATCCGAACCGAGCGAACTCACCCGAAAGGCCGATCGACATGCCCGGCATCCACTCCGATATCACCGCTGCTTTCGGCAACACGCCGCTCGTCCGCCTCAACCGCGTCACCGAGGGCGCGGGCGCCGAGGTGTACGCGAAGCTCGAGTTCTACAACCCCGGCTCGAGCGTCAAGGACCGCCTCGGCATCGCGATCGTCGACGCCGCCGAGGCATCCGGCGCGCTGAAGCCCGGTGGCACGATCGTCGAGGCCACGAGCGGCAACACCGGTATCGCGCTCGCGCTGGTCGGCGCCGCGCGGGGCTACAAGGTCATCCTCGCGATGCCGTCCTCGATGTCGGTCGAGCGCCGGCTGCTCCTCAAGGCCTTCGGCGCGCAGCTCGTGCTCACCGACCCGGCCGGCGGCATGAAGGGCGCCGTCGCGGAGGCCGAGCGCATCGCCTCCGAGACGCCCGGGGCGATCCTCGCGAAGCAGTTCGAGAACCAGGCGAACCGTGAGATCCACCGCAAGACCACGGCCGAGGAGATCTGGCGCGACACCGAGGGCGAGGTCGACATCTTCGTCGCCGGCGTCGGCACCGGCGGCACCATCACCGGCGTCGGCCAGGTGCTCAAGGAGCGCAAGCCCGACGTGCGGGTCGTCGCCGTGGAGCCGTCGGCCTCGCCGCTGCTGTCGACGGGCACGCCGGGTCCCGCGAAGATCCAGGGCATCGGCCCCAACTTCGTGCCGCCGATCCTCGACACCGAGGTCTTCGACGAGGTCGTCACGGTCGAGTTCGACGACGCCATCTCGACCTCGCGCGAGCTCGCCGTCAAGGAGGGCATCCTCGTCGGCATCTCGAGCGGTGCCGCCGTCTGGGCCGCGCTGCAGGTGGCGGCCCGTCCCGAGAACGCCGGGAAGAAGATCGTCGTCGTCACTCCCGACACCGGCGAGCGGTACCTGTCGACTGCGCTCTTCGAGGATCTGCGGGAAGATTGATCCCGCACGACGGCGCGACGGATGTCGTCGCGCCGTCGTCGTATCCCCGACTGAGAAGAGCGTTCGTGCCCGGCATCCACTCCGACATCACCACCGCGTTCGGTGAGACGCCGCTGGTGCGTCTCAACAGGTTGACCGACAGGCTCGGCGCGGAGGTGCTGGCGAAGCTCGAGTTCTACAACCCCGGCTCGTCGGTCAAGGACCGCCTCGGCTACGCGCTCGTCGAAGCGGCGGAGGCTTCGGGTGAGCTCGTCCCCGGCGGCACCATCGTGGAGTCGACGAGCGGCAACACCGGCATCGCGCTGGCCCTCATCGGCGCCGCGCGCGGGTACAGGGTGATCCTCACGATGCCGGCCTCCATGTCGAAGGAGCGACGCACGCTGCTGAAGGCGTATGGCGCCGAGCTCGTCCTCACCGACCCGTACAAGGGCATGACCGAGGCCGTCGAGACGGCCCGCCGGATCGCGGCCGAGACGCCCGGGGCCGTGCTGGCGCGCCAGTTCGAGCACGAGGCGAACGCCGCGATCCATCGCCGCACCACCGCCGAGGAGATCTGGCGCGACACCGACGGCCGCATCGACTGGTTCGTCGCCGGCTCGGGCACCGGCGGCACCGTGACCGGCGTCGGTCAGGTGCTCAAGCAGCGCAGCCCCGGCACCCGGATCGTGCTGGTCGAGCCCAAGGACTCCCCCGTCCTCACCGAGGGACGCGCCGGCGGCCACCGCATCCAGGGGATCGGCCCGAACTTCGTGCCGGACGTGCTCGACCGCTCGGTCGTCGACGAGATCTTCGACGTCGAGTTCGACGACGCGATCCGCACCGCGCGGGAGCTCGCCACGCGCGAGGGCATCCTCGCGGGCATGTCGGCCGGCGCCGCGGTGTGGGCGGCCCTCGAGATCGCCGCCCGTCCCGAGGCCGAGGGCAAGAGGATCGTGGTCATCGTTCCCGACTCGGGCGAGCGATACCTGTCGACCGCGCTTTATGAGCACCTGCGCGAACCGGAGGGCGAGAAGAAGTGACCGAACGCATCGGACTGGTCGCGCGTGTCCGGGAGGACGTCGCCGCGGCCAAGCTGCGCGATCCCGCCGCGCGGAGCGGCCTCGAGATCGCGCTCCTCTACCCCGGTCTGCACGCCATCTGGGCGCACCGACTGTGGCATGCGCTCTGGACGCGGCGCGTGCGCTTCCTCGCCCGCGCGGGGTCGCAGGTGACCCGGTGGCTCACCGGCATCGAGATCCACCCCGGCGCGACCATCGGCCGCCGCTTCTTCATCGACCACGGGATGGGCGTCGTGATCGGCGAGACCGCCGAGGTCGGTGATGACGTGCTGCTCTACCACGGGGTGACGCTGGGCGGCCGGCAGCGCGAGGGCGGCAAGCGGCACCCCACGCTCGGCGACGGCGTCGCGGTCGGCGCGGGCGCCAAGATCCTCGGACCGATCACGATCGGCGACGGCTCGCTCGTCGGCGCCAACGCCGTGGTCACCAGGGATGCGCCGCCCGACAGCGTGCTCGTCGGCGTGCCGGCCAAGCCCCGCGCCCGGCGCACGGGTGAGGACACGCGCGCGCTGCTCACGACCCCCGAGTACGTCATCTGACGCGACACGGAACGGACGGATGCCGCGTCACGCGGCCGTTCGACGATGGATGGCCGCGGCAGCCGTCCTCGACGACACGTCCAGCTTCCGCAGGATGGCCGAGACGTGCACCGAGACCGTCTTGACGCTGATGTACAGCCGCTCGGCGATCTGGCTGTTGCTGAGCCCCTCGGCCACGAGTTCCAGCACCTGCTCCTCCCGCGCCGTGAGCGCGGAGTGCGCCGACGCGTTCGCGAGACCCGCATCGGCCGCGAGCTCTCGCGCGCGTGCGGCCAAACCGTCGGCGCCGATCTCGTCGGCGAACGCGGCCGCCGCGGCGAGTGCCTCCCGCGCCGCCGCACGGTCGCCCGATGCGAGCAGTGCCTCTGCGTGCCGCACCCGGGCGTAGGCCCGCAGGTACGCGGGGCCCTCGGCGTCGATCGCGGCCTGCCATGGGCCCTCGCCCAGCTCTGCGGCGAACAGCGACGACCACAGCGGGATCAGCGGCCACTCGCGGAACGCGTCCAGCACCGCGCGGAACGGCCGGGTATCGGAATCCTCCCCGCGCTCCCGCAACGCTGCCACCGCGCGTGCCGCGACGGCCGTCAACGGAAGGACGAGCACGCCTCCGTTGGTCTCCGAGCACGCGATGCGCGCCCACTCGAGCGCCGCGAGAGCGTCTCGCCGCGCGAGCGCGAGCTGTCCGAGGTCGTAGGTCATGCCGAATCGCGTCTGGAACTCGTACGCGCCGAACATGTCCAGCTCGCGACGCGCCGTCTCAAGCGCCGCCTCGGCCTCGGGGACGTGCCCGCGCCAGATCGCGAGGCACACCAGCCGCTCACGCAGGAAGGCCGAATAGAGTCCCGGCTCCATCATGGGGAGCATGCGGCTTCCGAGCTCCTCCGCCTGCTGCATCCGCCCCGAGTAGATGAGGCCCTCGATGACATTGGCCTCGAGCATCACGAGCGGGCCGCGGTCGACCACGTGGGCCTTGCCGTACTCCTGGCCCTCACGCGCCACCGCGATCGCCTCGTCGTAGCGACCGACCAGCATGAGCGCGTTGGAGTAGTTGATGTAGTACCGCATGAGAGGTCGTGCGAAGCCCGTCGCACGCGATCGCGCTTCCTCGAAGAGGGCGAGACCCTCGGCATCTCCGCCGGTGACGAGGCACGTCGCCGCGATGAGCATGGCCTGCGCGACGATCTCGGCCGCGTCCGGGTCGCCCGCGGCCGCTGCCTCCTCCGCCGTCGCACGCGCCTGCTCCGCGACCTCGATGCCCGCACGCTGGCGGCCGTTGAGCATGTGCACGCGCGCCGAGCTCAGCAGCAGGCCCGCTCGCTGCAGGTCGTGAGCCGGGTCCTCGCCCAGGATCGCCAGCGCCTGCTCGATGCTCGCCACGCCGTCCGACACGCCGACCTGGAGCTCGCTCGTCGCGAGGTCGGCCAGGATCGCCGCGCGTCCGACGGCATCGTCCTCGGGCCACAGCGCCACGGCCTCCTGCACGAAAGCCAGGGCGCGCTCCTGTCGATTCGCCGAGACCAGAGCGCCCGACGTGCGCTGCAGCAGGTCGACGCGCCGGACGCCGGTCACGCCCTCGGGGTCCGGCACGGACTCCCACAGCTCGAGCGCACGCTCCCCCGCCTCGGCAGCCGTCGACCAGGCGGACGCGCGGCTCGCGGCCCCCTGCGCCGCGACCGCGGCCGCGAGCGCGCGATCGGGCACATGCGCGGCGCGCCAGTGGTGCGCGATGTCGGCGAGCACGCGTGGTGTCGGAGCCGATGCCTCGAGGGCGACCGCGTAGGCGGTGTGCAGGCGCGTCCGCTCCGTCGGCAGAAGCTCGGCGTAGACGGCCTCCTGCATGAGCGCGTGCCGGAACGCGTATGCGTCACCGCGCACCACCAGCACCTGTGCGTCCACAGCGGTGCGTACGGCCTCTTCGAGCGCGAGGTCGTCGCCGTCGAACACGGCGCGGACCACCGCGTGGGTCACTTCGACCCCGCCGGTGGCGAGCACGCGGGCGAAGCGGCGGGCCTCGGCGTCCAGTCGCTCGTAGCGGAGCAGGAGCACCTCGCGCAGCGACGTCGGCAGCCGCTCGCCGGTGAAGCTCGCGAGCTCCTCGACGTAGAACGGGATGCCGTCGCTGCGAGCCGCGATGTCGAGCAGCACTCCGGGCGCGAGCGCTTCGCCGTGCACCGCGGTCGCGAGGACCGCGACATCCGCCGGGCTGAGACGCGTGAGGGGCCGATGCGTCAGGAGCCGCGCGCGATCCAGCTCGGCGAGCACCGGTCGGAGCGGATGACCCCGGCCCATGTCGTCCGTGCGATACGACAGCAGTACGAACAGAGGCAGGACCGCGGCGCGGCGGACGAGCCGGGACACGATCTCGCAGGTCGTGCCGTCGGCCCAGTGGAGGTCCTCCACGACGACCGCGAGGCGGTGCGACCGTGCGAGCTCGGAGATCGTCTCGACGACGACGTCGGCGAGGCGCTCGGCGTCGCCCGGCGCCTCCGCGAGCGCGGGAACGAGAACGCCCAGGGCGTCCGCGCCCGCGCCGGCCGCCGCCCGCACCGCCTCGACGCCGAGCGCGTCGACGAGGTCGCGCAGCAGATCGGTCACCGCCGTGAGCGGCGCGGGTCCTGAGCCGGAGTCGACGCATGCACCGCGGAGCACGACGATCCCGTCGAGGCCGTCGGTGAAGTCGCGCAGCAGTCGGGTCTTGCCCATCCCCGCGTCTCCCGACACGACGACGGCGCGACCCGCACGGCCGACCGCGGCGATCTCGTCGCGCAGTGCCTCCAGGTCCGCCTGGCGGCCGACGAGGGGGACCCGTCCGATCTGCATACCGCCCATCATCCCACCCGACGCGGACGTCCGGCGGGCCGGTGACGACCCCCGGCTACGTCGTCGACGGATGCCGCGGGCCGCGGCATCCGTTCCCGTGCGGAATCAGTCGTCGGCGCCGAGGGCGGCGAGCCGCGCCTCCTCGTCGGCACGGATCGCGGACTCGATGATCGGCTCGAGCGCGCCGTCCATCACCTGGTCGAGGTTGTACGCCTTGTACCCGGTGCGGTGGTCGGCGATGCGGTTCTCGGGGAAGTTGTAGGTGCGGATGCGCTCGGAGCGGTCCATGCCGCGGATCTGCGACTTGCGGGCGTCGGATGCCGCCGCCTCGAGCTCCTCCTGCTGCCTGGCGAGGAGCCGGGCCCGGAGCACGCGCATCCCCGCCTCGCGGTTCTGCAGCTGCGACTTCTCGTTCTGCATCGACACCACGATCCCGGTCGGGACGTGGGTGATGCGCACCGCGGAGTCCGTCGTGTTGACGGACTGCCCGCCTGGCCCCGACGACCGGAACACGTCGATCTTCAGGTCGTTCGGGTCGATGTGGATCTCTTCGGGCTCGTCGACCTCGGGGAAGACGAGCACGCCGGTCGTCGAGGTGTGGATGCGTCCCTGCGATTCGGTGGCGGGCACGCGCTGCACGCGATGCACGCCCCCTTCGTACTTCAGGTGCGCCCACACGCCCTGGGCGGGGTCGCTCGACGAGCCCTTGATCGCGACCTGGACGTCCTTGTAGCCGCCGAGGTCCGACTCGTTGCGCTCGAGCAACTCGGTCTTCCAGCCCTTCGACGCGGCGTACTGCAGGTACATCCGCAGCAGATCCGCGGCGAACAGCGCCGACTCGGCACCGCCCTCCCCCTGCTTGATCTCCATGATGACGTCGCGGGCGTCATCGGGATCGCGCGGGATGAGCAGCCGCCGCAGCCGTTCCTGCGCCTCGGCGAGCGTCGCCTCGAGCGCGGGAACCTCCTCGGCGAACGCCTCGTCCTCACGGGCGAGCTCGCGCGCCGCGTCGAGATCGTCGGATGCCGCGAGCCAGTCCTCGTGCGCCTTCACGATGCGCGAGAGCTCGGCGTAGCGCCGGTTCACCCGCTTGGCCCGCGCCGCATCGGCGTGGACGGCGGGGTCCGAGAGCTCGGCCTGGACCGCGGCGTGCTCCTCGATCAGTCCTTTGACCGACTCGAACATCCCAGGATCATGCTTCGACAAGGCTCAGCGGATGCTGTTGTCGTGCGCGTGGCTGCCACCGCCGCCGTGCCCGTCGCGCGCGGGCGCCGGGATCGACTTCTGCATCTGCACCAGGAACTCGACGTTCGACTGGGTCTCCTTGAGCTTGCCGAGCACGACCTCGAGGGCCTGCTGCGGGTCGAGGCCCGCCAGCGCGCGACGCAGCTTCCAGGTGATCTTGACCTCGTCGGGCGAGAGCAGCATCTCTTCGCGACGCGTCGACGACGCGTTGACGTCGACCGCGGGGAAGATGCGCTTGTCGGCGAGCTGGCGGTTCAGGCGCAGCTCGCTGTTGCCGGTGCCCTTGAACTCCTCGAAGATGACGTCGTCCATCTTGGAGCCGGTCTCGACGAGAGCGGTCGCGAGGATCGTGAGCGATCCGCCGTTCTCGATGTTGCGCGCCGCGCCGAAGAAGCGCTTCGGCGGGTACAGCGCCGACGCATCGACACCGCCGGTGAGCACGCGGCCCGAGGTCGGCGCCGAGATGTTGTAGGCCCGGCCCAGGCGCGTGATCGAATCGAGCAGCACCACGACGTCGCGGCCGAGCTCCACGAGGCGCTTCGCGCGCTCGATGGCGAGCTCGGCGACCGTCGTGTGGTCTTCGGCGGGGCGGTCGAAGGTCGACGCGATGACCTCGCCCTTGACCGTGCGCTGCATGTCGGTGACCTCTTCGGGACGCTCGTCGACGAGCACGACCATGAGGTGCACCTCGGGGTTGTTGGTCGCGATGGCGTTGGCGATCTGCTGCAGCACGATCGTCTTGCCGGCCTTGGGCGGCGCGACGATGAGGCCGCGCTGGCCCTTGCCGATCGGTGCGACGAGGTCGATGATCCGCTGCGTGAGCTTCTCGGGCGCGGTCTCGAGGCGCAGGCGCTCCTGCGGGTAGAGCGGCGTCAGCTTGCCGAACTCGACGCGGGTCGCGGCGTCCTCGACCGACAGGCCGTTGACGGCGTCGACCTTGACGAGCGCGTTGTACTTCTGACGGCTGGACTGCTCGCCCTCGCGCGGCTGCTTGATGGCGCCGACCACGGCGTCGCCCTTGCGCAGGTTGTACTTCTTCACCTGGCCGAGCGAGACGTAGACGTCGCTCTGACCGGGCAGGTACCCGGTGGTGCGGACGAACGCGTAGTTGTCGAGCACGTCGAGGATGCCCGCGATCGGGATGAGGACGTCGTCCTCGCCGATCTCGGTCTCGAACTCGTCGGAAGTGGTCTGGCCGCGGCGCTTGTTGCGCTGGCGGCCGCGCGCTCCGCCCTGTCCGGGCTGGTCGTCCTCGCCCTGCTCGGGCTTGGGGGCCTCGGCGGGCGTGGCGGCGCCCTGACCGTTCGGACGGTCGCCGTTCTGGCCTGCCTGCCCGCGGTTGCGGTTGCGGTTGCGGCTCCGGCTGCGGCCACGGCTCGAGGTCTCGGCGCCTTCGCCGGCATCGCCGGCGTCGCTGGACTGCGGGGCGGCCTCGCCAGACTGCTCGCCAGGCTCACCGGCGGTCTCGGGAGCTGCGTCAGGAGCGGTGTCGACGGATGCCGCGGCCTCGGCCGCCTCGGCGGCCTCGGCCTTCGCGGCCTGGGCGCGCCCTGCGCCGCGGCGTGCGGGACGCTTGGCAGGCGCGGTCTGGACGGCCTCCTCGGCTGCCTCGGCGGGCGCCTCGGCGGCCTCGACCGGGGCCTCCGTGACCTCGACGGGAGCCGCAGCGGCCTCCTCCGGGGCGACCGCGGGCGCGTCGCCGCTCTTGGCCCGGCGCGGAGCGCGCTTGCGCGGTGCCTTGGCTGCGGGCGCTTCGGCCGGCGGTGCCGCCTCGACGGCCTGCTCCTCGGCGACGACCGCGTCGGCGACCGCCTCGTCGGCGACCGCGTCCGCGATGACGGCATCTGCGACGGCCTCCTCGGCCGCGGCCTCGGCGACGAGCGCCTCGTCCACAGCCTCGTCGGCCGCGGCCTGCGCCTCATCGGTCTGCTCGTCGGCAGCGGCGGCGACGGCCTCTTCGGCGACCGCGTCGGCGATGATCGCTTCGGCGACGGCCTCTTCGGCCACCTCGTCGGCGGCCTCGGCTTCTTCGACCGCGACTTCGGCGACGGTCTCGGCCGCGGCGACCGCGTCGGACTGCTCGGCGGCGATGCCTGCGTTCTCGACGGCCTCAGGCGCTTCCGCGCGCTCGTCGGCCGGAACGTCGGCGTGGATCTCGGAGATGGACTCCACGAGTTCTCCCTTGTGAAAACGAACGGGTTATGCACGACCGCGCGGCGCTGGAGAGGGGCAGGTGCCCCATTCGACCGGTTGTCAGGCCTGTCGAATCACCCGCCGACGGGGTGAGGGACCGCGAGGGTGCTCAGCGGACGTCGGCAGGTCAGAATGCCGTGCGGTGGATTCGCAGATTTGCGACGGAGGCCAGATTCACGAGTTACGTGGAACCCTCCGCGTACTCCCTCACTGTACCACCCTTGAAGTCGACAGCGAGCATCAGCGCCTCCCACGGGGTGTCGGTCACGGCGGTCGCGACCGCGCCCGCCTCGAGCCGGCGGCCGGGTCCGTCGGCGAGCACGAGCACACTCGGGCCCGCCCCCGACACCACTGCCGCGAAGCCCTCGGCGCGCAGCGCCCGCACGAGCCGGTCGGTCTCGGGCATCGCGCTGGCGCGATAGTTCTGATGCAGCTTGTCCTCGGTCGCGGCCTGCAGCAGCTCAGGACTCTGGGTGAGGGCCGCGATCAGCAGGGCCGAGCGCGACACGTTGAAGACGGCATCCTCGCGCGGCACCTGCATCGGCTGGAGGCTGCGGGCGAGCTTGGTCGACATCGTGAACTCGGGGACGAGCACGAGAGGCGAGACGCCGCGGTGGACCAGCAGCTTCTTGTGCTGCGGTCCCTCCTCGTCGACCCACGCGATCGTGAGGCCTCCGAACAGGGCGGGAGCCACATTGTCGGGGTGACCCTCGAGCTCCGTCGCGAGCCGCAGCAGCGCGTCCGGGCCGAGCTCCACGTCGCCCTCGAGCAGGCCCTTCGCGGCCAGCAGACCCGAGACGACGGCGGCGCCCGACGACCCCAGCCCGCGGCCGTGCGGGATCACGTTCCGCGCGAGGAGCCGGAGCCCCGGCATCCGTCGCCCCACCGACTCGTACGCATAGGCGATGGCGCGGACGACCAGATGCGACGCGTCCCGCGGCACGTCTGCGGCACCGGCCCCCTCGACGTCGATCTCGAGCTCGCCCTCGGGCAACGCCGTCACGTCGAGCTCGTCGTAGACGCTCAGCGCGAGGCCGAGCGTGTCGAAGCCCGGCCCCAGGTTGGCACTCGTCGCCGGCACCCGCACCACGATCCGGCGACCGGGCGCCGGGGCGACGGCTGCGCTCACTTCGCCGGTTCCTGCGCGTCGACCGGCTCGGCGAGCGCGGCCGGAGCGAGATCGAGAACGGATGCCACCTCCGATGTCGTCGCGTCGACGACGGTCGGCTCGACCTGTGAGCCGTCGGCGTTGCGCAGCGCCCACTGCGGATCCTTCAGCCCGTGGCCGGTGACGGTCAGCACGACACGCGCGCCCTGCGGCACGATGCCGGCTTCCACGCGGTCGAGCAGGCCCGCCACACTGATCGCCGACGCGGGCTCGACGAAGATGCCGACCTCCCCCGCGAGCAGCTTCTGCGCTGCGAGGATCCGCTCGTCGTCGATCGCGCCGAACCAGCCGTCGGTCGCGTCGCGCGCCTCGAGGGCCAGATGCCATGAGGCGGGGTTGCCGATGCGGATGGCGCTGGCCACCGTCTCGGGGTTCTTCACGACCTCACCGCGCACGAGCGGCGCGGAACCGGCGGCCTGGAAGCCGAACATGCGTGGCACGCGCGTCGAGACGCCGGCGTCGGCCTCTTCGCGGTAGCCGCGCGTGTAGGCCGTGTAGTTGCCCGCGTTGCCGACCGGGATGAAGTGGAAGTCGGGCGCGTCGCCGAGCTGCTCGACGACCTCGTAGGCGGCCGTCTTCTGCCCGTCGATGCGGTCAGGGTTGACGGAGTTGACGAGATGCACCGGGTAGTTGTCGGCGAGCTCCCGCGCGATCTCGAGGCAGTCGTCGAAGTTGCCGCGGATCTGGATCAGACGCCCGTTGTGCGCGACGGCCTGGCTGAGCTTGCCCATCGCGATCTTCCCCTCGGGCACGAGGACCGCCGCGGTGATGCCGGCGTGGGCGGCATACGCGGCCGCGGAGGCCGACGTGTTCCCGGTGGAGGCGCAGATGACCGCCTTCGCACCGTGGTCGATCGCGCGCGACACCGCGACGGTCATGCCGCGGTCCTTGAACGAGCCGGTCGGGTTCATGCCCTCGAACTTCACCCAGACATCGGTGCCGGTGCGCCGCGAGAGCGCGGGCGCCGGGAGGAGCGGCGTACCGCCCTCGCCGAGGGTGACGACGGTCGATGCATCGGTGACCCCGAGACGGTCGGCGTACTCGCGGAGGACTCCGCGCCAGACATGTGCCATTTCAGTTCCCTTCCAAAGTCATTCACCCTCGACGCGGAGGACCGACACGACGCGCTCGACGACGCCGCTCGCCGCGAGCCGGCTCACCGTATCGCTGAGATCCTGCTCCAGAGCCTTGTGCGTGCCGATGACGAGGCGCGCGATGTCGGCCTCCTCCCCCGCCACGGTCTGCTCGACGGTCGCGATCGACACGCGGCCGTCGCTGAGGATGCCCGCGACCGTCGCGAGGACGCCCGGCTGGTCGTCGACCTCGAGCGTGATCTGGTACCGCGTGGTCACCCGGCCGACCGGCACGATCGGGAGGTTCGCGAGGGTGGACTCCCCCACGCCGACGCCGCCCGCGATGTGGCGGCGGGCGGCCGAGACGACGTCGCCCAGCACCGCGGACGCGGTCTGCACGCCGCCGGCGCCCGCGCCGTAGAACATGAGGTTGCCGGCGGCCTCCGCCTGCACGAAGACGGCGTTGTTCGCACCGTGCACGCTCGCCAGCGGATGCGCGCGGTCGATGAGCGCGGGGTACACGCGCACGGAGATCGACTCGCCGTCGCCGCCGTTCAGTCGCTCGCACACGGCGAGGAGCTTGATGACGTAGCCGGCGTGACGCGCGGAGTCCATCATCGCCTTGTCGATCGAGGTGATGCCTTCGCGGTGGACCGCGTCCAGCGGCACGGCGGTGTGGAAGGCGAGGCTCGCGAGGATGGCCGCCTTCTGCGCCGCGTCGTAGCCTTCGACATCGGCCGTCGGATCGGCTTCGGCGTAGCCCAGGCGCTGCGCGTCGGCCAGCACGTCGCCGAACTCGGCACCCTCGGTGTCCATGCGGTCGAGGATGTAGTTCGTCGTGCCGTTGACGATCGCCATGATCCGCTGCACGCGGTCACCGGCGAGCGAGTCCCGCAACGGCCGGATGATCGGGATGGCGCCCGCGGCTGCGGCCTCGTAGTACACCTCCGCGCCCACCTGATCGGCGGCGTCGAAGATCTCGGGCCCGTGGGTCGCCAGGAGGGCCTTGTTGCCCGTCACGACGTCCGCGCCCGAGTTGATCGCCTGCAGCACGTAGGTCCGTGCCGGCTCGATGCCGCCCATGAGCTCGATGACGATGTCGGCGCCCACGATCAGCGTCTCGGCATCCGTCGTGAACAGCTCACGCGGCAGCTCGACATCGCGCGGGGCGTCCACATCGCGCACGGCGATGCCGACGAGCTCGAGACGGGCGCCGGCACGATCGGCGAGTTCGTCGGCGTGCTGGCGCAGCAGCCCGGCGACCTGCGAGCCGACGGAGCCGGCCCCCAGCAGCGCGACGCGAAGTCGGCGGTAGTCGGTCATGCGATCCCTTCCGTCGGAGCATCCCCGGGCGTGCGCCCATCGAAAGCAGGTGCGGCGGCGACGCCCGCGTCGCGCGCGAGCAGATCGTCGATCGTCTCGCCGCGGACGATCACGCGCGCCTCGCCGCCGCGCAGCGCCACGACGGGAGGCCGCGGCACGTAGTTGTAATTGCTCGCCAGCGAGAAGCAGTATGCGCCCGTCGCGGGGACGGCGAGCAGATCGCCCGGTGCCACGTCCGACGGCAGGTACTCGGCATCCACCACGACGTCGCCGGATTCGCAGTGCCGCCCCACCACGCGCGTGAGCACGGGGACGGCGTCGCTCGTGCGCGACGCCACGCGCGCAGAGAACTGGGCGCCGTACAGCGCAGGGCGCGCGTTGTCGCTCATGCCGCCGTCCACGCTGACGTAGAGCCGCTCACCGCCGTCCTCGAGCGCGACCGGCTTGGTCGTGCCGACCTCGTACAGCGTCACGCCCGCGCGTCCGACGATCGCCCGGCCGGGCTCGAACGCGAGATTCGGGACGGGGATGCCGCGCACCTCGCACTGCCGTGCGACGGCATCCGCGATGCCGACGGCGAGCTCCTCGATGGGCGTGGGGTCGTCGACCGACGTGTAGGCGATGCCGAAGCCGCCGCCGAGGTTGAGCACGGGCAGGTCGCCGTCCTCGCGGAGCTCGGCGTGCAGTGCGACGACCCGGGCCGCGGACTCCTCGAAGCCGGCCGTCCCGAAGATCTGCGACCCGATGTGGCAGTGAAGACCCACCAGCCGGAGGCCGGGGAACTCGCGGATGCGGGCCGCCGCAGCCGGGGCATCCGTCAGCGTGAATCCGAACTTCTGGTCTTCGTGCGCCGTCGCGAGGAAGTCGTGCGTCTCGGCGTGGACGCCGCTGTTGACGCGCAGGAGCACCGGCTGCGTGGCGCCGCGGCGCTCCACGATCGCGCCGAGGCGCTCGATCTCGATCAGGCTGTCGATGACGATCGACCCGACGCCGACTTCGACGGCCTGCTCGAGCTCGGCGGGGGACTTGTTGTTGCCGTGGAAGCCGAGACGGGACGGGTCGGCCCCCGCCGCGAGCGCGACCGCGAGCTCGCCGCCCGTGCACACGTCGACAGCCAGGCCCTCTTCGGTCACCCAGCGCACGATCTCGGTGCTGAGGAACGCCTTGCCGGCGTAGTACACGCGCGCCTGCACGCCGTGCAGCGCAGCCGCGGCACGGAAGGCGTCGAGCGTGCGACGCGCGGTCTCGCGGACGAGGTCCTCGTCGAGGACGTACAGCGGCGTGCCGAATCGGTCTCGCAGCTCGGTGGCCGGGATGCCCCCGAGCCGGAGCACGCCGTCGTCGTCGCGCTGCGCCGTCGCGGGCCATACCGCCGGAGCGAGCGCGTTCGCGTCGTCGGGCACGTGCAGCCAGGCGGGAGCGGCGGAGCGGGTGTGCGGGTCGGCGGACACGGTGGACCAATCGGTGGGAGCTTCGGCGCTGCGGTCGTCCGGGAGTCCGGAAGCGGACCGGATGCCTCGGCCGGAGGGGTCACGCGCCGGGCAGTCCTTGAAGTCTAGGGCACGCGGCATCCGTCGCCCGTGTCGTATGACGCCCGGAGAAGCGCCTCACGCGCACGTGCCGTTGGCACGCAGCGCCGGATCGGTGGCGATGCGGCCGTCGACGTCGAAGTCCGCCACGAGCACGTCGCCCTCCACCGTGACATCGGTGAGCGTCACTCCTGCGGGAAGGTATTGCGCGACGCACACCGTCCAGTCGCGCAGCACGAGATCGGCCACCTGGCCGAACTGCTCGCGCAGCGCGTCGGCGCCGACCTCCGTGCCTGCGAGCTGAAGCGACGCCGGCGTCAGGACGATGTCGCCGTCGACCGCGGAAGGGGTCAGCGCGACGCCGACCGGCACCCCGACTCCGAACAGCTGCAGCTGCATGCTCATGGTCACGGCCGGCGCGTCGATCCCGGCCGTGTCGGCGGGGAAGCCTTCGATCGTCGAGACGAGCCCGTGCAGCTGCTCCTCGTCGAGCGTCACCGTCGCGGTCGCGCCGCCGAGGGCGCCGCCCGTGATCGGCACGTCCCGCGCGGTCACGCTCACGTCGCCGATGAACTGGCCGACCTCGACGTCGTCCGAGGCGACGGTGAGCTCGTCCAGCGTCCCCCCGATGAGCTGGGGGATGATCGACCCGGGGATCTCGACGTCGATCTGCTGGCTCTCGGGGAGCGCGAGCTGCGACCGCACCTGATCGCGGACGACTCCCGTCACGATCTGGCGCGCGATCGCGTCGGCGGCGAACCACGCCACCACCGCGAGCACGACGACGATTCCGAACGCCACGAGCCACGGCCAGACGCGGCGGCGCTGAGGCTCCGCCTGGTCCCAGTCCTCCGGCAGCTGCAGAGTGGGCTGCGTGTCGTCGGCGCTCATGTCGTGGGCCTACATCCTCTCGGGCGCGCTCACGCCGAGCAGGTCGAGGCCGTTGCGCAGCACCTGGCCGGTGGCGTCGTTGAGCCACCGGCGCGTGCGGTGCACCGGCTCGACCGGCTCGTCGCCGAGCGGGATCACACGGCAGTTGTCGTACCAGCGGTGGTAGAGCCCGGCGAGCTCCTCGAGGTAGCGCGCGACCCGGTGCGGCTCACGCACCTCGGCGGCGAACGCGACGATGCGCGGGAACTCCTGCAGCGCACCCAGGAGCGCCGACTCGGTCTCGTGCGTCAGCAGCTCCGGCGCGAACTCCGAGCGGTCGACGCCCGCCGATGCGGCGTTGCGCGCGACATTGTGGGTGCGCGCATGCGCGTACTGCACATAGAACACCGGGTTGTCGTTGGTGCGCTTCTGCAGCACGTCGAGATCGACATCGAGGTTCGAGTCTGCTGAGCTGCGCACGAGCGCATACCGAGCAGCATCCTTTCCCACGACCTCCACGAGGTCTTCGAGCGTGACCACGGTGCCCGCGCGTTTGGACATCCGCACCGGCTGCCCGTTCTTGACGAGGTTCACCATCTGGCCGATGAGGACCTGCAGGTTCACCCCGGGTTCGTCGCCGAAGGCAGCGCACATGGCCATGAGCCGCTGCACGTACCCGTGGTGATCCGCACCGAGCATGATGATGCAGCGATTGAAGCCTCGCTCGCGCTTGTCGAGGTAGTACGCCAGGTCACCCGAGATGTACGCCGGCTCGCCGTCCGACTTGATGACGACGCGGTCCTTGTCGTCGCCGAAGTCGGTCGAGCGCAGCCACGTCGCGCCGTCGGCTTCGAAGATGTGACCGAGCTCGCGCAGCCGAGCGACCGCGCGCTCGACGGCGCCGCTGTCGTGCAGGTCGTTCTCGTGGAAGTACACGTCGAAGTCGACGCCGAACTCGTGGAGGCTCTTCTTGATCTCGTCGAACATGAAGGCGACGCCGATCGCCCGGAACGCCTCCTGCTTCGCGTCCGGCTCGAGCGCGTCGATGTCGCCCTCGTAAGCGAGCGCCACGCGTCGGGCGATATCGAAGATGTAGTCACCGCCGTATCCGTCCTCCGGCGTCGCGCGGCCTTCGTGCGCGGCCAGGAGGCTCCGTGCGAACCGGTCGATCTGCGCGCCATGGTCGTTGAAGTAGTACTCGCGCGTGACCTGCGCGCCCTGGGACGAGAGGATCCGTGCGAGGGAGTCGCCGACGGCGGCCCACCGCGTGCCGCCCAAATGGATCGGGCCCGTCGGGTTCGCGCTCACGAACTCGAGGTTGATCGTGTTGCCACGCTGCGAGTCGTTGGTGCCGAACGCCGCGCCCGCGTCGACGATGGTCTTCGCGAGGGAGCCGGCGGCCGCGGCATCGAGTCGGATGTTGATGAACCCCGGTCCGGCGACCTCGACGCCCGCGATGCCGTCGACCTTCGTGAGGCCCTCCGCGATCTCGGTCGCGAACTCGCGTGGGTTGGCGCCGACCACCTTCGCGAGCTTCAGCGCGGCGTTGGACGCCCAGTCGCCGTGATCGCGGTTCTTCGGGCGCTCGAGCGGCAGATCGGCGGCCGTCAGACCCTCGGACGCGCCCGGGCGTCGCGCCTCGGCGAGCGGAGCGACGACGGCGAGCAGAGCGGCGGAGAGGGCGTCGGGATTCATAGCCGGACCAGTCTAGTTGCGCATCCGGCGCGGCCCGTTCCGGGCCTCAGGCGAGCTGCACGAGCGTCGCGAAGTCGTCGACGGCGGGATCCGCCGCATCCGGCGACGGCGGCGTCGCGAGCCCGTGCACGTTCGCATCGTCCGGCACGGTCCACGCGTCGACGCGCAGGCGGTTCAGTCCGACGTAGCCGCCGTAGTAGCTGAGGAACGCGCAGTCGGCGGCGTCGCGGCCCGTCGCGATGCGCACGAGGGAGCGGCGGTCGGCGAGGCGCGTCGCGTCGATCACGTACCAGGCGCCGTCGTGGTACGCCTCGGCGACAGCATGGAAGTCCATCGGCTGCAGCCCCGGCGCGTAGCACGCGGTGTAGCGGGCCGGCATGTCCATCGCGCGCAGCAGCGCGATCACGACGTGCGCGTAGTCGCGGCAGACGCCCTGGCCCGTCATGAGCGTCGTGACCGCACTGTCGGTGCCCTTGCTGAGACCCGGCGTGTACGTCGTGCTGGACGACACGAACTCCGAGACCGCCGCGATGAGGTCGTGACCCGACAGTCCCCTGAACTGGCGCCGCGCCTGCGGGAACACCTCGTCCGACTGGCAGTACCGGCTCGGGCGCAGGTAGCTGATCGTTTCGAGGTCGCTCGCGCGGCTCGCCGCGGCCTGCCCGTCGACGGTCGCCTCGTAGCGCACCTCGAGCGTTCCGAACTCGCCCGTGAGCCGGTGCAGCCGGCTGCCAGACTGGTCGACGATCTCGGTCGGGGTGTAGACGCGATCGCCCTGCGTGAACGTCAGCCGCTCGTTCGAGATCGGCGCCGCCTGGGCGACGGCGATCTGGAAGATGAGGTCGACGGAGCCCCCCAGATCGAGGTCCATCTCGGCGGTCATGACGCGTTGCACCGAAGTATCCTCGCACGCGCCCGGGAGTGCTCCCGCCGCTGCTGTCGACCGGCGGCGGCGACACGCCGACGGCAGGGCGGATCCTCAGGATCCGCCCCGTCTTTCCGCGCGATCGCACCCCGTGGCGTACGTCGCTCGCGACGTGACTTACCCTCTATGCATGCACGCGCCCGGTCGCCTCAGGGGACGGCGGCCGTGGCTCCCCCTCGCGGGCGCCGCGCTCGCCGTCGCCGCGGTGTGCGCGGTGGGCTTCCTGCGGCCCTGGTCGGCTCACGAACCGGCGGCCCCGGCATCCGTCGCCGCCGACGCGGGACCGGTCGCCGCCACGATCGCCCCCGCACCGCTGTCGCTGCCGGAGGACGCGCGCGTGCTCGTCTTCGGCGACTCGTGGGTCTACGGATCGGCCGCGACGACGCCGACGCTGGGCTTCGCCTACCGCCTCGCCGACGAGCTCGGCGTCGAGACGATCGTCGACGGTGTGCGCGGCAGCGGCTATCTCAAGCCGGGCATCGACGGCCCCTCGTACGGCGAGCGCATCGCCGCGCTTGACCCCGCACTCGCACCCGACGTCGTGCTCGTCGAGGGATCGATCAACGATCGACGCCTCCATCCGGCGGGATATCGGGATGCCGTGACCGCCGCGTGGGACGCGCTCGCTGCGGCGTACCCCGAGGCCGACATCGTCATCCTCGGTCCCGCACCGCAGGTGCTGCCGGTCGAGGAATCCACGCGTCGCATCGACGACGACCTGCGCGCGCTCGCCGCCGAGCGCGGCTGGTGGTACGTCTCGCCCATCGCCGAGGACTGGATCACCGACGCCAACTACCTCGACGTCATCGACACCGGCCCGATCGGCCGCGACCACCCGTCGACCGACGGCCACGCGTACCTCGCCACGCGCGTCGCCGAGGCGATCCGCACCATGAGCGAACCGGCCGACATCGTCGCCGACGCACCCCACGACGAGGAGCTCGTCGGTCCGTGAGGTGAACGGGAGCCGCAGGCAGGGGTGGTAATCTCGATCGGCACGCCTCCGTAGCTCAGGGGATAGAGCGTTGGTTTCCGGTACCAAAGGTCGCAGGTTCGATTCCTGTCGGGGGCACCATCATCGTTGAGAGGCCGGTCCGCGAAGGACCGGCCTCTCAACGTTGCGCCGGCGCCGTCTGTCCACAGCACGCGCGATCCGGTTCCGCACCGCGCCGCACGTTCTAGAGTGCAGGGGTGGAGCACCCCGAAGCGCAGGTCTCGCCGCCGGCCGTCGACGCCACCCCGGCGCCCTGGGCGCCGGTGCAGGCTCCGGACGCCGGGGCTCCGGTGCCGGGGCCGCGACTGAAGCCGCGAGCGGGCGTCGTGATCGCGTGGTGCGCGGGAGCTCTGGCTCTCGTCGTCCTGGCGATCGTCGTCGCGTTCGTACATGTGTCGGCCAACGAGACGTTCGATGCCGCGCACGCGCGACTGGGGATCGCCGCCGAGGAGGAGGCTGACGCGCATCACTCGCTGACCGCCGCGGCATCGGCTGCGGAGCGTTCGCTCCTGTCGGGCGAGCTAATCGTCGCGGCGGCGACCGACGAACTCGTCCATCCGGAGACGCGAGCCGCTGTCGACGAAGCCCTGGCGACGACGTCGGTACGCGTCGACGATGCGCAGGACGTACTCGAAGACGAGGTCGACGACGCCGATGCCCGCAAGCCGTTCTGGACGTGGGAGCTGTTCGCCGAGGCATCCGCCCTCGACGAGCGTTCGGGAGCGGCGATCGCCTCAGCCGAGGACTTCGCCGATGCAGAGCGGACTCTCGAGGATGGGCACGACACTCTCGTCGAGACCGCGATCGCCCTGTTCGCCTCGACCGAAGCCGCCGCGGATGCGCTCGAAGCGGCGAACGTGTCGGCGCGCAGCGCGGCGGTGCTCGACTTCCGCGACGCGGCCGATCGCGTCGCGAAGCAGGCGGGCGTGGGGTCGGACGCCGCCGTGGCGTTCTCGCTCTACGCGTCCAGCGCCGAGGCGCTCAAGGGGTCCGCGCACGCAGAGCTGGCGGAGAAGGCCGGCCCGCTGTACGCGACGCGACTCGAGATCGAGGCGTACGCGCGGTCGATCGCCGGCGGCGTCGTGCTCGACTTCGACTGGGCCCCGATCGTCGCCGGCACCGGCGGGTCGCGGGGAATCGGCGGCACGGCGACGTGGGACTCGGCGCGCGGCGGATCGTCGACGATCACGCTCTCGCACTCGGTCGCCGAATGGTGGCCCAACGCCGATTCGCGTGCGCTCGTCGCGCACGAGGTCGGCCACGCGATCACCTCGAAGTGCCACGACATGTTCGACTCGCAGAACGCCGACGCGAATGAGGAGTGGGCGACGGCCTGGGCCATCAGCATGGGCCACACCGCCGAGGGCAACGGCGTACAGGCCTACGGCTACCCGTCGCAGGAGATGATCGATCTCGCCGCGACGTGCCGCTGACGCCACTCCCCAGCGGCCAGACGGCGCCGGTCAGGCGGCCGGAAGCAGCTCCGACAGGAGGTGCTCCACCCGTTCGCGGATGTCTTCGCGGACGCGCCGGACCCCCTCGAGGTCGAGCTCCGAGGGATCGTCGAGCTGCCAGTCGAGGTATCGCTTGCCCGGGTAGAGCGGGCACGCGTCGCCGCAGCCCATCGTGACGACCGCGTCGGCGGCGCGGACCACGTCGTCGGTGAGCGGCTTGGGGAACTCGTCGGAGACATCCAGACCGATCTCGGACAGCACCAGCGCGACCTCGGGCAGGACCCGCTCGCCTGGCTGCGATCCCGCCGACCGCACGTGGGCACGGTCGCCCGCGATCTGACGCGTGAGGGCGGCAGCCATCTGCGAGCGCCCGGAGTTCTGGACGCAGACGTAGAGGATCTCGGGCACCGGCTTGGCGAGCAGTCCGCGCGACTGCGCAAGCGCGGTCAACCGGTCGCGCGCGAACTTCTCGGCGAGGCTCGGGACATGAGTGCGCACCGACGCCGTCCGCGCGAGAGCCGTGTACGACTCGAAGACGACCCGTTCGACGGTCTCTTCGCTCACCATGCCGGTGAACTGGTGAGCCAGTCGCTCGGCGGCGCGATGCAGGACGGAATCCGGCGACAGCAGGGGCGCCTGGCCCGTCGCCCCGCTCACGCCGCGCCCTGCTCGGGGAGGAGCTCCGCGATGAGCGCCTCCACGCGGTCACGGATCTCGTCGCGGATCGGGCGAACCGCCTCGATCCCCTGGCCCGCCGGGTCGTCGAGCTCCCAGTCCTCGTAGCGCTTGCCCGGGAAGATGGGGCAGGCGTCGCCGCAGCCCATCGTGATGACGGCATCCGATTCGCGCACGGCGTCGACCGTCAGCACCTTCGGCGTGCTGCCCGAGATGTCGATGCCCTCCTCGGCCATCGCCTGGACCGCGACCGGGTTGATCTCGTCCTTCGGCGCGGAGCCGGCCGACAGCACGTCGATGCGATCGCCGGCAAGGGCTCGCAGGTAACCCGCGGCCATCTGCGAGCGGCCGGCGTTGTGAACGCAGACGAACAGGACGGTGGGCTTGGCGCTCATGGGAGACCCGCTTTCTCTTCACGAGAAAGCATAGACGGTGGTCTATGTTTTTGCCAGAGGCTGTTCCTCGTCGATGGCGATCTCGTGCAGCAGCCCGCGTACCCGCTGCTCGATGTCGTCGCGGATCCGCCGGACCTCCTCGAGCGGCCGGCCGACGGGATCGTCGAGGTCCCAGTCGAGATAGCGGCGCCCCGCGTATACGGGGCACGCGTCGCCGCACCCCATCGTCACCACGACGTCCGCAGCCCGTACCGCCTCGTCGGTGAGCGGTTTGGGGAACTCGCCTCCGACCGGTACACCGATCTCGTCCAGAGCCACCACGATCGTCTGGCGCACCTCGCTCGTCGGGGCCGACCCGGCCGTGCGCACCGACACGCGACCACCGGCGAGCTGTCGCAGGATCGCGGCCGCCATCTGGGAGCGACCGGCGTTCTGCACGCAGACGAACAGCACCTCGGGCACCGCGAGCGCGGGGGGCGACGGTGCCGCGTCGGCGCGCACGGCCGCGCGGCTCAGCGCCTCGAGCCGCGTCGCAGCGAACGCCGCCGTGCGCGATGCCAGCCGCGGCGAGGTCGAGCTCCGCGCCAGCAGCCGGTAGCTCTCGTCGACGCAGCGCGCCACCGTCTCAGGGCTGAACGTGCCGCGGAAGCGCTCCGCGAGGGCGCGCGAGATCCGCTCCAGGTCCGGCTGCGTCGATGCCGTGCTCGGGTCGCCGATCAGCGCGTCGACGCGGTCCGCGCTCCCCGGGGCGATCGAGTACCAGACTCGTCGGCCGTCGGGGTGGCGCTCCACGATGCCGTCGTCGAGGAGGGCTCGCATGTGATGGCTCACCGTCGGCTGGGTCAGCCCGAGGGCGTCGGCCGTCCGGCCGACGAGCACGCGACCGTCGGTCGAGTCTCGGATCAGCCGCAGGATGCGCACGCGCGTCGGATCGGCGAGCACGGTCAGCGACCGGTCGGCGGCACCAGCATCCATAGACCGCAGTCTATCTACAGCGGCTTCCCCGGGAGCCCGTTGCGTTCGCTTCGCCGCTCGATCAGCACGGTGTCGCGCCACTGGCCCGCATGCGGCCCGAGCAGGGACCGCGCGATGCGCTCCCGGCGCCCGACGATCCGGAACCCCGCGCGCTCGTGGGCACGGAGGCTCGCGGTGTTCTCGGGGAACACGCTCGACTGGATCGTCCAGTACCCCGCGTCCTCGGCGCCCTCGACGAACGCGCCGAGCAGGAGCGCCCCGATCCCGCGCCCGCGCGCATCGCGATGCACATACACCGAGTGCTCGATCACGCCGCGATACGCGGGGCGGGACGACACGGCGGATGCCGCGGCCCAGCCGACGACGCGACCGTCGGCCTCTGCCGCGACCAGGCGCGGCGCCGCGAGCTTTCCCGCGTCGAAGTCGTGCCAGCTGGGCGTCCGGGTCTCGAACGTCGCCTCGCCGTCCTCGATCCCGTGGCGGTAGATCTCTTCGACGGCGGGCCAGTCCTCGGCGCGCATCTCTCTCACGTGCATCAGGAGCAGCATCCCCCGGAGTTCGACGAGTCGGTCGAGCACACGCCGGTCGCGGGCAGCACGAGTTCGACGTTCGCCGCGGCCGTGGCATCCCCCGCCATCCAGGCGGTGACGGATCGCACCTGCTCGTAGCCGGTGGCGAGGAGGAAGGTCGGCGCGCGGCCGTAGGACTTCATGCCGACGATGAAGAAGCCCGGTTCGGGATGCTGCAGCTCGCGGAACCCGTGCGGCTCCACGGTGCCGCACGAGTGGACGTTGGGGTCGATGAGCGGAGCAAGCCGCTTGGGTGCCTCGACGACATCGTCGAGCTCGAGGCGGATCTCGCGCAGGATGCCGAGGTCGGGGCGGAATCCTGTCGCGCCGACGACCACGTCGGCACCCAGTGTCACGATCTCACGGTGACGGCGGCCGGTCAGCTCGATCCCGTCCGACGTGCGGCGGGCCCTCATGATCTCGAAGCCGTCGATCACCGTGATGAGCCCGTCCGCGATCGCCCGGTCGACGCGGCTTCCCAGCCGCGCCCGGTCGGCCAGCTCGTCGTCGGGAGAGGACGACACGCGGACGGCCTGCGGGTTGCGGATCGCCCACGCGACGGACGTGCCCGGCTCCTGTCGCGCCAGCTCGACGAGGCCGAGGAGGGTGTTCGCCGCCGAGTGGCCCGCACCCACGACGAGCGTCCGCCGCCCGGCGAAGACCTCCCGATCGCGCCCGACCACGTCGGGAAGCGCAGGCATGACGCGGTCGGCGATCTCGTCGCCACCGAGCAGGTCGAGACCGCTCGACGAGAGCGGATTGGGGCTGCGGTAGGTGCCCGACGCGTCGATCACGCCGCGTGCGGCGAACTCGGCGATGCCGCCGTCCTCGGTGCGGACGCGGACGGCGAACGGCGTCGCTGCGCGAGCCCGGGTCCGTGTGCGGTCCATTCCCTCGCGAGCCACGGCGACGACCTCGGTGCGCAGCCGGATGCGGGACGCGATCGCCTCGATTCCGGAGAGGGGCTCGAGGTAGCTCTCGACGAGTTCGGCGCCCGTCGGCGCTGTGCCAGGCTCCGGATGCCGCCACCCCTGCTGTTCGAGCAGTCGGCGCGCAGCGGGGTCGACGAGGTGCCGCCACGGCGAGAACAGTCGCGTGTGCCCCCATGACCGGACGCTCGCCGCGATGTCGGCGCCGGCCTCGAAGACGACGAAGTCGAGTCCGCGCTCGACGAGGTGCGCAGCGGCGGCGAGACCGATCGGGCCCGCGCCGATGATCGCGACGGGTAGCGTCGCCAGCCGATCGTTCTCGGCGACGCGCGGGGTGAGGTCGAGCAGGGTCACAGCAGCCTCCTGGCATATCGATGAGCTTCGATGAACGATTCTGATCCGGTATATCGATACTTGTCAATATCGACTATCATCGATTCATGCCCACGATGCTCGAGGTCGCCGACATCAGCGCCGACGCGTGCTGCTCCCCTCTCGTCCGCGAGCCGCTCACCGCCGAAGAGGCCGAGCAGCTCGCCGTCACCATGAAGGCGCTCGCCGATCCGGCCCGCCTCCGGCTGCTGTCGATCGTCGCCGCGTCCGAGAACGCCGAGGCCTGCGTGTGCGACCTCATCGAACCGGTCGGCCTCAGCCAGCCGACCGTGTCGCACCACCTCAAGATCCTCACCGCAGCCGGGTTCCTCACGCGCAGCAAGCGCGGCACGTGGGCGTACTACGCGCTCGTGCCGGGCGCGCTCGACCGCGTCTCGAACCTGCTCGTCGGCTCGTGACGCGGCTGGCGCGCGCCGCCGCCGGCGAAGCGCTCGGCAGCGCCGGGCTCGCGGTCGTCGTCGTGGGATCGGGCATCGCCGCCCAGCGCCTGTCGCCGGGCGACACGGGGCTGCAGCTGTTCGAGAACGCTTTCGCGACGGCACTCGGACTGGCGGTGCTCATCGTCGTCTTCGCATCCGTGTCGGGGGCTCATTTCAACCCCGTCGTGACCCTCAGCGACATCGTGCTGCACCGACGGGCATGGTCGACGGCCGCGGTGTACCTGCCGGCCCAGGTGCTCGGGTGCATCGCCGGTGCCGTGCTCGCCGATCTGATGTTCGCCGTTCCCGCAGTGGCGTTGAGTACCACCGACCGCAGCGGACTGCCGCTCCTCCTCTCGGAGGTCGTCGCGACGGCGGGTCTCATCGTCGTGATCTTCGCGCTCGTGCGCACCGGCCGCTCGTCTGTGGCAGCGCCCGCGGTCGGCGCCTACATCGGCGCGGCGTACTTCTTCACCGCCTCCACGAGCTTCGCCAATCCCGCCATCACCGTGGGCCGCATGTTCACCGACACGTTCGCGGGCATCGCGCCGGCCTCCGTGTTGCCCTTCATCGGCGCGCAGCTGGTGGGCGCCGCCGTGGGCACGGCCGTGGTCGTCCTGCTCTTCCCGGCGCCGCGGGCGACGACCGAGACCGGTTGACGCCTGTCCGTCGGCGCAGACCGCCCGGTCGGCCCGGGACGGTTCCCGATCCGCCCCCCGCTTGTCAAGGGTGTTCTCCCGGCACACCGACCGTTCCATGCTGACAGCACCGTCTCGTCGCGGTGCAGAGGAAGGAGCAGGCATGGTCGACTTCACCCCCGAGGAGGCCGGCGCGCGCAAGGGAGAGGCTGTGGTCTTCTGGTCGTGGATCTCGGTCCTGGCGCTCGGGCTCGTCTACATGATCGCTCTTCCTCTGGCCGGGAGGTGAGCATGCGCCCCCTGCGCGACAACGCGCTCAGCATCGCCTTCGGCGCGATCTTCGTCCTCGCCCTCGCCGGCCAGTCGGTCGCGGGATGGCTCGAGAACAACGAGCGATTGCAGCAGCACGGCATGCCGGCCGAGGGATTCGGCGCGTTCGTGACGTCGTCCGAGTTCATCGTCGATGTGGCCGAGAACTGGCAGTCGGAGTTCCTGCAGTTCTTCCTGTTCATCGCAGCCACGATATGGCTCGTGCAGCGCGGCTCCCCCGAGTCGAAGAAGCCGGGCGACGAAGGACCCGGCACGGACGAGGACCAACTCGTCGGCGAGCACGCGCGGCCCGACTCCCCCGCGTGGGCGCGGGCCCGCGGCATCCGTCAGACCATCTACTCGAATTCGCTGCTGCTGGTGATGGGCACGGTCTTCGTGCTGTCGTGGCTCGCTCAATCACTGGCCGGCGTGGTCGTCATGAACTCCGAGAACGCCGAGCACGGGCAACCCCCGATCGCGTGGGTCGAGTACCTCGGCTCCCCGGACTTCTGGAACCGGACACTGCAGAACTGGCAGTCGGAGTTCCTGGCGGTCGGAGCGATGATCGCGCTGTCGATGTTCCTCCGCCAGCGCGGCTCGGCCGAGTCCAAGCCCGTCGGTGCGCCGCACCACGCGTCCGCCGTGTCGAGCGAATGATCGTGTCGCGCGCGACCGTGAGGGGTGCTCGACGCACGATCGAGCCCCTGGCGCGCGGGCGCCGACCGCGGGATCATGAGGTGACCAGGCAGATAGGCGTCCCTCCCAAGCGGACCATCGCTTCGTTCGCCTTCAGCCTCCGCGCCGGAGGCGCATCATGGGCAAGTTGATTTACGAGGGAACCGTCAAGGTCGACTTCGACGACCGGACACTCGCGCACCTGCAGCTGGTGATCGGCACCAAGCTCAGACGCGGCGAGCCGTTCCACTTCACGTGGCGCGACGACGCCAGCATCGGCGACGGGCGGACCACGATCTGGGTCCACCCCCGCTGCTCGCTGGTCTACAAGTTCTACGGCAGCCGGACTCCGCGGCTGAACCCGGCCTGGATCGACGCGCTCGCTCACACCGCCAGCTCTCCGTCCGGCCTGTACCTCGTGCCCGAGCCGCCCCAGCCCGCGGCGGCTGAGCCCGTCGACGAGCACGAGCTGCTGCGCTGATCCGTCGACTGCTCGCCGCACGTCGCCCCATGTACGCCGCACGCCCGCCGTTGTCAAGGCGATGGGCGGGGTCCGGAGCCGATGGGACGCTGTGCCGCGGGGGCGACGGGAGCGGTGATGAAGCGAATCGACATCTACTACGGCGGCGAGCACTACAGCGTCGGCGGGCGCGATCTTGAGGATGTCACCCACGAGATCACGGAAGGCGTCACCTCGGGGCCGCGATGGCTGGAGGTCAACGACGGGGAGGGCGAGGCCCGTACGGCATACCTGCTGCTCACCGCAGGCGTGGAACTCGCGGTCGTGCCTATCCCCGACGAATCGGTCGGCCCCGGCGCGCTCGACGGCGACGGCACCCACACGGACGGGCGCTGATCGCCTGGAGCAGGCGGGCACTCACGGCCTGTCGCCTGTCACTCGACGCTCGCGGGCCGGCTGGGCCCGCTCGGCCTCGTCGGGCAGGGTCGGCATCGGGATGACGACGATGTCCTGCACCTTCCAGTCGAGGGCAGCGAGCGCGTCGCGGGCGTCCTCGAGGTCGTGCACCTTGACGCGCTCGCGCTCCGGGACGACGAAGACCTCGACGTGGAACACCTGGCCCATGTCGCGCATCCGGACGGCCGCCTCACGGACCCACGGCAGCTCGACGGCACGGTCCACGATGCGGTCGGCGAGTGGGTGGGGTCTTGCGTCGTCCTCAGTGCGTGCGCGCTGGTCGATGAGGTCGCGCACCGCCGCGCGCGCATTGCGGAATCCGTCCCACACGATGCCGAGCGAGATGAACAGCGCCGCTGCGCCGTCGAGCCACCATACGCCGATGCCGATGCCCAGCACTCCGACGATCGACGCCGCGTTGGTCTGCCAGTCGGCCTTGGCCATGTCGGCGTCGGCGTAGAGCACCTTGTTGTGCAGCACCGGAGCGATCTTCGCCTTGGCGTGCCCGTAGAAGAACGGGCCGATCGCGATCAGCGCCATGAGCGAGACCATGATCCAGCCGAGCCACACGGTGTGCCCGAAGAGGTTCACCGTCCCGATGGAGGCATGCTCGGCGCGCACCAGGCCGGTGATGGCCTCGACAGCGAGGTTGCCGCCGACCGCCAGCAGCGCGACTCCCGCAACGAGATGGCCGACACCCATCACGCGATGCAATCCGAAGGGGAACGCCCGGCTGGGCCGGCGACGGATGAACAGCAGCGCCACCAGGAAGGCGATCTGCGGGATGAGCGACAGCATGTCCTCGATCCACGCCGTGCGCATCGCCTGGGACCCGCCCACGACGAACGCGATGATCGTGATGGTCACGATCGTGTAGCCGATCGTGAACCACTCCCACCGGATCGCTCGGCGCAGTGCGTCCTGCTGGACGGGCGGGAGGTCGGTGCGCCCCATCGACTTCATCGCTCGAGCTCCCGGTCGAGGAAGGTCTCGAGCTCGGCCTGCCACGCGTTCTCCCCCATCGGCAGCAGCACCACCACCGGCGCATCGGAGGACGGCACCGACGAGTACGCGCGCGTGACGGCCACGCGATCCGTCCAGGGCGTCCGATCGGTCATGCCGCCGATCGCGAGGTCGAGGTCGCCCGATTCGAGACCGTCGACGAGCTCCTCCTCGCTCCCGGTCGTCCACTCGACCTGAGCGTCGATCGTCTCGGCGAACTCCTCGACGAGCTCGCCCAGCGAGCCGCCGACCTCGCCATCGTCGATCGTCACCAGCTTCCCCGAGGCGGAGGCCCCGGCGCGCAGCTCGCCGCCGCGCACGCGGTCGAGGGTTCCGCCCGGATCGGTGGGGACCGTCATGCCGCATCCCGCCAGGAATGCGGTCACGAGAAGTATCGGAACCGCGCCTTGTCGGCGGCGGCGCCGATGGGCTCTGCGGCGTCGGGCCATGCCACGAGCATGCCGCGTTCGCCGGCGCGCCGCGAGCACCTTGACCGGTGATCCGCCCGCTGGTAGCCGCTCATTCCTCGGCCGAGGAGAGGCGCGCCACCGCCGGTCCCTCCAGAACCTTCCCATCGGGCGAGAAGCGCGAGCCGTGGAGCGGGCAGTCCCACGTGCACTCCGCGTCGTTCCACGACACGATGCCGCCCAGGTGGGTGCACACGCCGGACACGCGACGGGTCACGCCCGCGACCGTCGACTCGGCGACAGGGGACATGCCCCGCCGGACGACCCGGCCCTGCCCGTCCTCCGGCGGTCCGTCCCCGGCCTGCGCGACGCCGGCCCGCACCCAGTCCGCGACGAGATGACCGCCGACGCTCGCGTTCGCCTGCACGGCCTCGCCGATGTCGGCGAGGCCCGCGTGGTGGGCGTCGAGGGTCGCCGCCCACGGCTGGTGATGGTCGAGGATGCGACCAGCGATCCGGAGTGCCGATGCGACCGCGTTCGTCATCCCCCACTTGTCATACCCCGTGGCGGCGAAGATGCGGCCGCCCGCCCGCGGCAGCGCGCCCGCGAAAGGCAGGTGTGAGACGCTGCGGTAGTCCTGGGCCGCCCACCAGGTGCGGCGGCGGGCGCCCGGCCAGGACGAGGCCGCCCATCGGTCGAGCTCTGACAGCAGCGCACTCGTGCGCTCCGCACGCCCGGTGGGATGCCCGCCCGAACCGAGCGTGAGCACCCTGGTGCCGCCGAAGTCGTCCCACCGGATCGACCGTGAAGGATCGTCGAGCGACAGGAACATGCCGTCGGGCACGGGCATGTCGTGCGGAAGGTCGTACGCGACCACGAACGAGCGCGACGGCACGAGCGTGGCGAAGAGGAAGCCCCGATCGAGCGGCACCGCCCCGGTGGCGAGCACGACGGTCGCGCATCGGATCTGGCCGCGAGTGGTCTCCACCGTGACCCCGTGGTCGTCGACCTCGGCATCGGTGAGCCGGCATCCCGTGACGATCGGCACGCCGTCCGCGCGCAGGCGCCACGAGAGCTCGGCGAGCAGCCGCATCGGGTGCAGCTGGTACTGACCTTCGAGGCGAAGGGCGGCCTCCACCTCGAACGGCAGGCCGAGCTCGTCGTGCGGCGACCGGTAGGTGCGTTCGACGGGGATGCCGGCGGCCTGCGACGCCGAGTACTCGCGATCGATCGCCATGACGCCGTCGGTCGTGGTGGCGTACGTGACTGCAGGCCGCTCGGCGATCACGCCTGTCACGGAGCCGAACTCGCGCCGCACCCACTCCTGGGCGGCACGGTTCGACTCGACGTACGCGCGCAGGGTCTCGTCATCGGCGTGAGCACGGATGCGCGACAGCACGTCGCCCTGCAGGAGGCTCAGCTTTCCTGTCGTGTTGCCGGTCGTGACCGACCCGATCGAGCGCGCTTCCACCACCGCGACCCGCATTCCGGCGCGATGCAGCAGGGCGGCGACCACCAGCCCGGTGAGTCCGGCACCGGCGACCACGACGGTGCTCCCCTTCGGCGGCACCGAGGGATCATCGGGGATGTGCGGGGCGGTCTGCCTCCACAGGGATTCCATCCGGCCTCCTCCCGCGGTCGGTGCTCACCGCACCGTCCATCGGTCGTCGGTACGAGTGTCCCGCGCCGCCGCCCGCGCGTCGACGGGGTTGACACCGGAGAGCGGCCGCCGGTACCCCCGGTTCAGCCGGTCGAACCGCCGGGGGCTGCGGCGAGCGCTCCGACCGCGGCGCGGTTCGTGTCGAAGATGGGCCGATCCGACAGCAGGTCGAGCTCCTCCAGCCGCGCCTTCGCCATCGGCCGCACGCGGCTGAACGCCAGCGCGACGTCGTGGTCGCGCAGCCACTTCTCCAGGCCTTCGAACGCCTCGGCGCCGGTGACGTCGATGTCGGTCACAGCCTCCATGTCGATGACGAGATGCCGTACCGGTTCCTGCGCCGCCGTGACGGCACGCTTCACGGCGGACGCGAACACGGCGCCGTTCGCGAAGAACAGCGGCGCCGCCAGCCGCACGACGATCACGCCCGGGGCCGTCGTGGTGCCGGCGGGCGCGTCATCCAGCAGCGACTCCTGCGGGTCTCCCTCGTACGCGAGCACGTCGATCGCGGGATTCGCGGCGCGCTTGGCCAGATTGACGAGGGCGAGCACGAACGCGACCAGGATGCCGGGGATCGCCCCGACGAACACGGTGACGAGGAAGCATGTCGCGCCGACGGCGAACTCGAAGCGGTCCATGCGCCACAGCCGCCGGAACTCCGCCACGCCCAGGAGCGGCAGGATAGCGACGGCGACGACCGCGCCGATGGCAGGCGAAGGGATGTCGGCGAGCAGCGCCGTGCCGAAGAGCAGCAGCAGGAGCGTGCCGGCGGCGAGCACGATCGAGGGGAGCTGCGTGCGGGATCCCGCCTGGTCCATCGCGGCGGTGCGCGACGTCGAGGATCCGACGGCGAAGCTGCCCTGGGCGCCCGCGGCGATGTTGACCAGGCCGAACGCGAACAGGTCGCGGTCGGCATCGAAGGGATAGTGCCGCTTCTCGGCGTACGAGCGGGACACGAGCAGTCCCTCCGCCGTCGTCACGAGCGTCAGCGCGATCGCCGACGGCACGAGCGCCAGCCAGGTCGTCCACTCGATGACCGGCCACGTGAACGAGGGCGCGCCGGCCGGCACCTCGCCCAGCACGGCGATCCCCTTGTCGTCGAGGTCGGCGACCACGACCACCGTCGTCGACACGATGAGCACCACGAGCGCCCACGGGATGCGCGGGAGGAACCGGCGGCCCGCCAGCAGCACTGCGACCGAGACGGCCGCGACGCCGAGCGACCAGACGTTGAACGTGCTCATCCCGGTCACGAGCTGCGAGACCTTCTCGACGAACTCCCCGCCCGAGTCGATGCTGACGCCGAGCATCTTCGCGATCTGGCTCACCATGATGTCGAGCGCGAGGCCGCCGACGAACCCGATCAGGATCGGCTTCGACAGGAAGTTCGCCAGGAACCCCATCTTGAACACCGAGAGGAGCAGGAAGAGGATGCCGCAGATGATCGCCTGCGCGAGCGCCAGGGTGGCGTAGTTCGCGCTGCCGGCGGCCGCGAGGCCGCCGATCGACGATGCGACGAGGGCCGCGGCGGCGGCGTCCGGCGACGCCACCACCTGACGGGACGACACGACCAGGGCGTATACGACCGTCGGAAGGATGAGCGCGTACAGGCCGGCCGTCGGCGGGAGACCCGCGATCTGCGCGTAGCCGATGTTGAGCGGGATCGCGATCGCCAGGAGCGTGACTCCCGCGGTGACTTCGGTGACGAGGTTGCGCGCGGTCAGGCCTGCGAGCGGTCGTTGCATTCCGGCTCCCGTGTGATGCAGAGGCGGGGCCCGGGCGAGGTTGGACCCACGTACACCCTGGCACGGCTCGGGCGGCGGGAGCGCACGCCGCGTCGGGTATCGCGGCGCACATGAAGATCGCCTCGGTGCCGAAGCATCGAGGCGATCATCAGTGCGATATGCGGTTTCCGTGTCTGGTTCCCTTTCGGGTTCCTCGTCTCTGTTTTCTCTTCGCAGGACTGAATCTACTCAGCCCGGTCCTGTCGTCAAGAGTCCACGGAGAAGTCATGTCGACATCAGGTTGAAGGTGAGGAATCCGGCATATTCACTCGTGGCCGACGAGCTTGAGGCCCACGACGCAGCCCACGAGGCCGAGGATCAGCAGGAGCCTGACGATCGAGAAGGCCTCGGCTCCGGTGATCATCGCGTACGCCACGGTGAGGGCCGCGCCGATGCCGACCCACACGGCGTACGCGGTGCCGGTGGAGATGTCGCGCATCGCCCACGCGAGTCCGCCCATGCTTGCGACCAGGGCGACGCCGAACACCACGCTCGGCCAGAGCTTGGTGAAGCCCTCGGATTTTCCGAGCGCCGTCGCCCACACGGCTTCGAGCACGCCCGAGATGATGAGGATGACCCACGACATGACTGTGCCTCCTGGCCAGTCTTGTCGCACACCGGGTACTGATCCCTCGTCCGGGGGTCCGGTCGGGACCCGCGTTCCACGCTACCGGATGAGCCTGATCACCCTCTGCGCACGATCAGACCAGGAACAGCCAGTCCAGCATGCCCGGATTGTGCGCGTGGACGAGCACGAGGAAGACGACGGCGTCGAACAGCAGGTGCACCGTGACGACGTAGGCCAGCGACCGGGTCTTCATGAAGATGAAGCCCTGCAGCAGCGCGAACGGGATCGTGAGGACCGGCCCCCACGCCTGGTAGCCCAGCTCCCACAGGAACGACACGAAGACGACGGCCTGCAGCACGTTCGCCTGCCAGTCGGGGAAGTGCCGCCGCAGCAGCGCGAAGCACGTGCAGATGAAGAACAGCTCGTCCCAGATGCCGACGCCGCCGACCCCCACGAAGAGCCGTGCGATGAGGTCCGGCGTGTCGACGACCGGCCAGTTGAGGTACACCCCCGAGGTGATGAAGTAGAACGGCAGGATCAGCCAGCCGAGCACGAGCACGGCGACCAGCCACGTCCACTGGAACGTCGTCCACCGCCCGCCGCCGCGCCACGGGAAGCGGATCGCCCAATCTCGGTACACCCACCGCGAGATCGCATACGGCACGGCGACCGCTCCCCCGAGCGCCACCGTGAAGCGGAGGATCGCCACGTTGTCGAGCTCCGCTTCGAGCGGGATCGCGCTGACGATCAGCAGGCCGGCGGCGATGAGCGACAGATCGCGCACGAGCGAGGGACGACGGATGCCGGCGGCCGGTGGGGTCGCGTCGACGCGGGGCGCGGCATCCGCTCTCTCCAGCAGCAGCGCCACCACGAGGCCCGCGCCCAGGAGCGCCCAGCCGATCCACGGGATGCGTGCCACGAAGAACGCGGGAGCCGCGAGGCACACCAGCAGCGCGGGCGCGAGGCGCCACGACCACGCGGGGCGGGTGAGGACGGGGGCGGCAGTGGGGTGGGCGGGCATGGTGCCTTCGGGTCGGTGGGGCTCAGTGGTCGAGGGGGTGGGCGATCTCGTCGGCCGGCATGCGGGCCACGAGGTACGCGACGGCGCCGAGGAAGAGCGGGATGACGCCGGCCGCGATGAAGATCGACTCGATCGGCACGACCTGCGCGAGCGGACCGGCGAGCGCCATCGACAGCGGCATGAGCGCGAGCGAGACGAAGAAGTCGAGGCTCGAGATGCGCCCGAGCATGTGTCGCGGCACCCGGCGCTGCAGCAGCGTGCCCCAGATGACGTTGCCGTAGCTGAATCCGAAGCCCACCAGGAACAGGCACAAGGCCATGAGCCAGTACTCGTGCGTCACCCCGACGACGGCGAACGGCAGGGTGCTGACGCCCCACACCCCCATCATCACGGTGAGGTAGCGGCGCGGGAGCTTCATCGACGACACCACGATCGAGCCGACGACCCCGCCGATCCCGTAGATGGCGAGGAGGAATCCGAACCAGCGCGGGTCCTCGCCGATGCGCTCGCGCGTGACGAACGGCAGCAGCACCTCCTCCGGTCCGACGAACACGAGCACCCACCCGGTGGCGAACAGCAGCGTCCACAGCAGCCAGGGCGTGCGCACCGTGAACCCGACCGCCTCGCGGAGGTCGTGGAGCACGCCGCGCACACCGCTCGGGGCCTCGCGCTGCTCGTCCGCCGTCGCGGGCGGCTCCGGACCGACGAACAGCAGCAGCACCAGCGCGAGCGCGTGCGCCGCGGCCACTCCCCACGCGGCGTGGGCAGGCGCGAGCACGGCGGCGACGATCATGCCGGCAGCCGCGGGGCCGGCCGCCTGCTGCAGCGCGGGACGGATTGCGCCCTCGAGGCCGTTCGCGGCGAGCAGCTGCGCGGGCGGCAGGATGCGCGGCAGGATCGCGCTGTATGCGGGGAAGAAGAAGCCGGCGCCCGCGCCCAGCAGGAAGGCGACGATCGCGAGGTGCGGGATCGTCGCGACGCCCAGCACGCCGGCGACCGCCACGGAGGTGATGGCGAGGAGATTGACGAGCTCCACCACGCGCAGCAGCAGGCGCCGAGGGATGCGGTCGGCGGCGATGCCGCCGGGGATCGCGCACAGCAGCAGCCCGACGGCGTTCGCCGCGGCCACCACCGAGAGCTCGACCGGCCCGCCGCCCGCGTCGATGACGGTGTACACCATCACGACCGCCCACATTCCGGCGCCGAAGATCGAGAGCACGACGGCGCCGAAGAGCATGCGGAAGTCGCGGTGCGCGAGCGGCCGCACGAACCGCCATCGGTCCCGCACCACGCGGCCGGCCGGCTCGCCCGTCTCGCCCGGGATCGGAACCGGGCCTGTGCCTGACCCCGGGATCCCGCTCATCGGCTCACGCGGCGATATGTCAGGTCGCGGATCTCACGGCCGACGCGCGCGCCCTTTCGCTCGAAAGCCGTGAGCACGCGACCCTCGAAGCGAGGCGCCCACTCCTCCTCGAAAGCCGGCTCGAAATCGGCGGCCGCGGACAGGACCTCGCGCATCTGCAGCGCATAGTCCTCCCAGTCGGTCGCGAGGCGCAGCATCCCGCCGTCGCGCAGCGCGCCGGCAGCGACGCGGGCGAACTCGTCGGTCACCAGGCGGCGCTTGGTGTGCTTCTTCTTGTGCCACGGGTCGGGGAAGAACACCCAGAGCTCGTCGACGGATGCCGGGGGCAGCAGGTGCTGAAGGACCTCGGGGGCGTTCGCCTCGACGAGCCGGAGGTTGCGCGCCCCGGCACGGTCGGCGTCGAGCATCGTGCGGGCCAGGCCCGCCCGGAACACCTCGATCGCGAGGAAGTCGTCGCCGGGGCGCGACGACGCGGCGTGGACGATCGCGTGCCCTTGTCCGGACCCGATCTCGACGATGAGCGGCGCGTCGCGGCCCCACACCGCGACCGGGTCGATCGCCGCCCCCGGCCGGATGCTCGTCGAGGCGACGTCGCGCGTCGCCTCGATCACATAGGCAGGGGCGAGCTCGGTCCAGGCGCGCTCCTGCGCCTCCGACATCCGTCCGCTCCGCCGCACGAACGACACGGGGCGGTCGCGGAACGTGCGGGTCTGGGGCGTCGATGCGGCGGGGTCGGACACCCCTCCAGGCTACCGAGGCCTACTGCGTGACGAAGTCGATGAGCTCCTCGACGCGACCGAGGAACGCAGGCTCGAGGTCGCGGTAGCTCTTCACCGAGCCGAGGATGCGCTGCCACGCACGCGCGAGATCGGCCTGATCCCGCGCAGGCCAGCCGAGCGCCTGGCATACGCCGACCTTGAACTCGATGCCGCGCGGCACGTCGGGCCAGCGCTCGATGCCCATCGAGCGCGGTGTCACGCACTGCCACACGTCGATCCACGGGTGCCCGACGATCAGCACGTGCGCGCCATGGCGTCCGCGCGCGATCGCGTCGGCGATGCGCGACTCCTTCGATCCGGGAACCAGGTGGTCCACCAGCACGCCGTAGCGGCGCTGCGCCGACGGCGGCTCCTCGTCGAGCGCAGCCTCCAGCAGGTCGACGCCCTGGAGGTACTCGACGACCACGCCCTCGGCGCGCAGGTCGTCGCCCCACACCTTCTCGACGAGCTCGGCATCGTGCCGGCCCTCGACGAGGATGCGGCTCGCGCGCGCGGTGCGGGCGCGAGCCTCCGGCGCCGCGAACGACCCCGACGCGGTGCGCTGCGGTCCGGTGCGCGCGGGCGTCGCCGCAGGAGGACCGAGGACGACATCGCGCCCCTCGATCAGGAAGCCGGGGCCGAGCGGGAACAGCCGGCGCCTGCCGACGCGATCCTCGAGCTCGACCATGCCGCCCGCGACACCGACCACGGCGCCGCAGAAGCCGTCGCCCGCGACCTCCACCACGAGATCGCGGGATGCCGCCACCCGGGGCAGCTCCCGCACCCCGTGGCCCTTCCAACCCGTGGCCAGCACATCGGCGCCGTAGCGATCGTCCATCCTCGTCCTCCGGATCGGCAAGGCTACCGGCACTGCCGCGCTCAGCCGCGCAGCGACCCGCTGCGCGGCGACGGCCGGGGCCTCGGGCTACCGTCGTATCGCCGTGCCTGCATAGACTCGCACGTGGGGAATCCCCGAGTCCCAGAGGGGTGATCGATGCGACTGCGCCGAACTGCAGCGCTGGTGTCCGCTGCGGTGGTCGCGGCCACGGTGATGAGTGCGACGGCTGTCTCGGCCACGCCTCCGGTCACGCTGGGCTCGGGCTACGTCCTCGACGACGCGGGAGTGCTCTCCTCGGCCGAGGAGTCCGATGCGCAGGACCGCCTCGACGAGCTGAAGACCCAGACCGGGCTCGATCTGTGGGTCGTGTTCGTCGACGAGTTCACCAACCCTGCAGGTGCCGAGAGCTGGGCGAACCAGACCGCCGACGACAACGGGCTCGGCGTCACCCAGTACCTCCTCGCCGTCTCGACCGAGGGACGGCAGTACTACCTCTCGGGGGCGTCCGAGGGCCCCGTGACCTTCGACCAGCTCGCGACCATCGAGCAGCAGCGGGTGCAGCCCGCGCTTCGCGCCGAGGACTGGCTCGGTGCTGTCGATGCCGCCGCGGACGGCCTCACGGACGCCTCCGGCGGCGGATCGGGTGCGGTCGACGACGGATCGGGGGCGGGGGCGAGCTGGCTCACGTGGATCCTCGTGATCGCGGTCGTCGTCATCGGCATCGTCCTGATCGTCATCTTCGTGCGTCGCCGCCGAGGCAAGACCGGCACGGTGGCCCAGGGCGGGACCGGAGCTCCGCAGCCGAGCATCGAGGACCTCGAGCGGCGGGCCGCGTCGCTTCTCGTCGAGACCGACGACGCGATCAAGACGAGTGCGCAGGAGCTCGGGTTCGCCAAGGCCCAGTTCGGCGACGCGGCGACGGCCGAGTTCGAGGCGGCCATCGCGTCGGCCCAGCAGGGCCTCGACGAGGCGTTCACGCTCAAGCAGCAGCTCGACGATGCGACCCCGGACTCCCCCCAGGACACGAGGGCGTGGAACGAGCGCATCATCGCGCTGTGCGAGGCCGCCAACGCACTGCTGGACGAGAAGGCGGCCGCGTTCGACGAGCTGCGCAAGCTCGAGCAGAACGCCCCTGAGGCGCTCGCGCGCGTGCAGGACGCGCGCGCGAAGGCCGCGGCATCCCTCGACGACGCCGCCGCACGCCTGCAGACACTCCGCGCGTCGTACGCGCCGGAGGCGCTCGCGACCGTGGCCGACAACCCGGAGCAGGCGCGCCAGCGGCTCGCCTTCGCCGATGAGCAGCTGGCCGCCGCGCAGACCGCGATCGGCGCTGGAGACGGCGGCGAGGCCGCCGTCGGCATCCGCGCCGCCGAGGAGGCCGTCGGGCAGGCGACGCTCCTCGAGGACGCCATCGAGAAGCTGGCGACCGACCTCGCGGAGGGCGAGCGCAGCGCCGCCGCCCTGGTCGCCGAGCTCGAGAGCGACGTGGCGACCGCCTCGGCGCTCCCCGACCCGGACGGGCGCATCGCCGGCGCGATCGCCGCGACCCGGCAGCAGCTCGAGAACGCCCGCGCGCACCTCACCGGCAACGCCAAGCGACCCCTCGCCGCGCTCCAGGGCCTCGAGGCCGCCAACCAGCAGATCGACGCCCTCGTGCAGGGCGTGCGGGACGCCGCGGCCCAGGCGCAGCGCGCGCGTCAGATGGTCGGGCAGCTGATCCTGCAGGCGCAGGCCCAGGTGTCGACGGCCGAGGACTACATCACCGCGCGACGCGGCGCCGTCGGCGCGGAGGCACGGACGCGGCTCGCCGAAGCCGGAGCGGCGCTCGCCCGTGCGCAGGCGCTGCAGTCCGGCGACCCCGAGCAGGCGATGCAGCACGCTCAGCGCGCCGATCAGCTCGCAGGACAGGCGATCCAGCTCGCGCAGAACGATGTCGGCGCCTTCGGCGGCGCAGGCGGCGGCATGTTCGGCGGGGGCGGGCAGTCCGACGGCGGTGGAATGCTCGGCGCCGTCCTCGGCGGGATCGTGCTCAACTCGATGCTCGGCGGAGGACGGTCCTCCGGCGGCTCGAGCGGCGGCCTCGGCGGCATGTTCGGTGGCGGCTCCTCGCGATCGTCCGGGGGCGGGTTCCGCCCCGGCAGCTTCGGCGGCGGCGGCACACGCGGCCGCCGAGGGGGTGGTCGATTCTGAGCCGTTCCCGTTCCATCGGCCGGCGACGCGCCTGCGCCGCGGCATCCGATCCAGACCCACTGACCCAGCTGAACCCCACCAAGCCCGAACTCCGATAGGAAGGAAATCCGATGGCGAAGCAGTCCATCTTCGGTCGCATCTCGACGCTCCTGAAGGCGAACATCAACGCACTCCTCGACTCCGCCGAGGACCCGCAGAAGATGCTCGACCAGCTGGTGCGCGACTACACCAACTCGATCGCCGACGCCGAGTCGGCCATCGCCGAGACGATCGGCAACCTGCGCCTGCTCGAGCGCGACCACCAGGAGGACGTCCAGGCGGCCGCCGAGTGGGGCAACAAGGCTCTCGCGGCGAGCCGCAAGGCCGACGAGCTGCGCACGACCGGCAACACGGCCGACGCGGACAAGTTCGACAACCTCGCCAAGATCGCGCTGCAGCGCCAGATCAGCGAGGAGAACGAGGCGAAGGCCATCGCGCCGACCATCGCCTCGCAGACCGAGGTCGTCGAAAAGCTCAAGGACGGCCTCAACGGCATGAAGCAGAAGCTGGAGCAGCTGAAGTCGAAGCGCTCCGAGCTGCTCGCCCGTGCGAAGACCGCCGAGGCGCAGAACAAGGTGCACGACGCGGTCAAGTCGATCGACGTGCTCGACCCGACGAGCGAGCTCGGCCGGTTCGAAGACAAGGTCCGCCGCCAGGAGGCCCTCGCCGCCGGCAAGCAGGAACTCGCGGCCTCGTCGCTGGACGCGCAGTTCAACCAGCTCGAGGACGTCGGCGAGCTCACCGAGGTCGAGGCGCGCCTGGCCGCGCTGAAGGCCGGCGGCTCGCCGCAGGCCGCGATCGGCAGCTGAATCTCCGTCGCGAAGGGCGCCGCACCCGCAGGGGCGGCGCCCTTCGGCGTTCGCGGACGGAGGAATCGCGGGCGCTCCCGCGAGCGCTTCGTACGCGAAGATGAGGGGATGACGCGATACCTGGTCGTCCCGCAGTGGCAGGGAAGCCCGTCGTCCCGGGCGATGCAGCTCATCGACGGGGCGCAGGCGATCGCCGGCGACCTGCCGCGCACGGCCACCACGGTGCTGGACGTGCCGATGGAGGCCGGGGAGTCGCTGGGCAGCGGCATCCATCGTCTGAGCGCCCTGCACCGCATCCACGGCATGATCGTCGCCGCCCTGGACGGCCACGACGATCCGGTGCTGACGGTGGGCGGCGACTGCGGTGTGGCCCTTGCTCCGATCGCGCACGCCGTTCGACGACACCCGGATCTCGCGGTCGTGTGGATCGACGCCCACCCCGACCTCAACTCCCCCGAGTCCTCGCCGTCGGGCGCCTTCGCGGGCATGGTGCTGCGCGCCGTGCTCGGCGACGGTGATCCCGGCCTGTCGCTCCCGCGCGGCACGATCGCCCCCGGCCGGGTGGTGGTCGGCGCGGCGCGTTCGTACGACGAGGCCGAGATCGCAGCCGCGTCCGACCTCGGCATCGCGAGCCTCACCGTGGACGAGCTGCGCGATCCGAAGGCGCTCGCCGCGGCCGTCGCCGCAACCGGCGCGGACGGCGTGTACATCCACGTCGACATCGACGCCCTCGACCCAGCCGAGGTCGCCGGCAACGCGCACCCCGAGCCGTTCGGCATGACCGTCGCCGAGCTGACGGCGGCGATCGCGGCCGTGCGCGAGCGCCTGCCGCTCGCGGGCGCGTCGCTCACCGGATACTCCCCCGCCTCGACCGCCTCGGCGCATGACGACCTCGGCGCCATCCTCCGGGTGATCGGATCGCTCGCGTGAGCCCGGCTCCCGCGCCACCGCGAGGGTGGCGTGCCGCGGCGGAGCGCGCCGTGGAGCGCGGCCGGCGCATCGACCGGTGGATCCCGCCGTTCCTGCTCGACTCGCCCATCAGCCGCGTCGGCTACTGGTACGGGTGCACGGTGGGATGGGTGTGGGGGTCGCTGTGGAGCACCGGACGCGTCGAGAAGCGCGAGGGCCTGTGGGTGTTCCGCGGGATGCCGCGGTGGACGTTCCCGCGCGGCGGCGTTTGCGTGGGCGGGTGCTTCCTCACGGGAGACGGCCGCGTCACGCCGGCCCTGCTGCGGCACGAGGCCGTGCACAAGCGGCAGTGGCAGCGCTACGGCCTCCTCATGCCGCTGCTGTACACGCTCGCCGGACGCGACCCGCTGCGCAATCGCTTCGAGATCGAGGCGGGTCTCGAAGACGGCAACTACGTTCCTCGCGGAACGCCCTGAGCCGTCGTCACTCCGCCGCGGCGATGGTCGCGGCGGCCGCGCGCCCGACGCGGTAGACCTGACGACCGAGTGCGATCACGACGGCGAGCGGGAACACGATCCAGAACAGGTTCGGCAGCACCGCCACCATCAGGAACCCCATGACGTCGCCGCGCTCGAGCGACTGACGCGTCATCTCGAGCCCGCTCGATGCCTCGACGAGGAAGTAGATCACGGTCTTCCAGAACGTCGCGACGGTCACGAGCAGACCGATGACGACGCCCGACCAGCGTCGGGCGTGGAACAGCGCCCAGACGATGAAGACGACCTCCACGAGGTTCGCCCAGCTCTGCGCGCTGCCGAAGGCGTCGAACTGGCCGTAGCGATGGTCGAACGTGCCGTAGAAGACGTGGCCCGGCCAGAACCCCGCGAGCGGTCCGCCGTCGTGCGACAGCGGACCGAGCAGCACGTAGCACGCGTCGTAGGTCTGGATGACGGCCGAGATGGTCAGCCACACGATGACCCACGTCGGCATGCGGAGGTCGCGCGGGTCGGCGGCGGTGACGGGCGAGGCGTCAGCGGTCTGCGTCATGGGCACGACTGTACCCAGTGGGCCGGCGTCCCGCGCGGAGCGACGCCTCAGCCCGCGACGCCGAGCCTGTAGTGCTCGGGCGCGTGGATGGACTCGCGACGGATGCCGAGGTCGACGAGATGGTCGACGATGTCGGCGGTGCCGAGGTAACCGCCGAGCAGGTGGATGCGCGTCTGGTCGTCCTCTTCGCACAGCATCTCGTCGGCCCACGCGATCACGGCGCGCGACAGCGCCTCGCCGGACGCGCAGCCGCGGCCGGTCCCGGGAGCGCCGCTGCGCTGCGAGCGGTCGAGCCACGTCACGACCATGCGGCTCGGTGCCGAGATGCCGCCCTGCCACGAGGCATCCGGGATCTCGATGAACACACGACCCGTCGAGCAGATCGGCAGCGTCGCGAGCACGGCTTCGAGCTCGGCGAGCGAGGACTCGTCGGCCGTGATGAGGTGCTGCACGCGGGTGTGCCGTGAGGAACGGCACGCGGACGCGTTGTGCTCGGTGTTGTGGGCCATGACCCCTCCACTATACCGCGAATGAAGGGTTGCCTTACCTCAGACGCGTCATGAGGCGTCTCGCGGCGACGGGCTCACGCCGGGCGCAGCAGGACGCGGCGCAGCTCCGCGAGCTCGTCATCGGCCAGCCCATGGGCGCGCAGATAATCCGCGGCCGACCCGTAGCGGTCCGAGACGTCGTCCAGCAGCGCGCGCATCACGGGCGCGGGCGAGCGCGTTGCGAGGTCTTCGAGGTGCACCGCCTCGGGGTGCATCGACCGCAGCAGCTGCACGATCGCGCGGTTGCGACGCTCAGGCAGGAGCCCCTCCGTGCGCGCGTAGTCCGCGACGACCGCCTCGACGTCCACCCCGGCGGCGGCGAGCGTGAGAGCGACCGTCACGCCGGTGCGGTCCTTGCCGACCGTGCAGTGCACCAGCACCGGCTGATCGGCCAGGATGCCGCGCACGACGTCGACCACGCCGGCCGACGAGTCCTCGACCAGCCGCCGGTACATCTCGTCGAGTCCGATGTCGTCGGCGAAGAACGACTCGACCGAGCCGAGGAACAGCGGCACGCGCTGCACCACGATGTCCATCCCCTCGATGCGGCTGGGCTCGAGGGCGACCTCGGCGTCGGCGCGCAGGTCGATGATCCGCCGCAGCCCCAGCTCCGAGAGCGCGCGCGAGCCTGCATCGTCGAGGCGGGCGAGGTTTCCGGATCGGTAGAGCACGCCGTGACGGGTCACCGCGCCGCCTGCCGCGGACAGCCCGCCGACATCTCGCAGGTTCGTGGCACCCGAGACCAGCGGGTCGCCGGGAGTCACCACGCCGTGCCCGCCGCGGCGTCCGCGTCCTCACGCTCCAGGTCGTCGCGCGGCGGAACGTCGTACCGGCCTGCGACCGCGATGCGGTTGAACGCGTTGATCGAGACGAGGATCCAGCTCAGCGCGACGTACTCCTGCTCGCTCAGGATGGCGCCGATGCGGTCGTAGACGTCGTCGGGCACGCCGTCCTCGTGGATGAAGACGAACGCTTCGGCCAGCTCGAGGCCCGCGCGCTCCCGGTCGGAGAACACGCCGGAGTCGCGCCACACCGGGATCTGCGCGATCGCATCGGCCGAGACGCCCGCCTTCACCGCGCGGTCCACATGAACGCGGACGCAGTACGCGCAGCTGTTCAGCTGCGACGCATGGATCTGCACGAGCTCTTTGAGCCGATCGTCGACGCCGCTCTCGGCCGCGATGCCGCCGACGGTCTTCGAGAACGCCTCGAGCGCCTGGTACGCCGGGCGCGCAGCGCGTGACAGGTGCACGCGGTGTTCATGCGTCATCCCGCCAGCCTACCGAGCGGCTCCGGTGCGCGGCCCGGAGTGCGCGTGCGAGACAATGGCCGGGTGAGCGAACCCACCGACGAGTTCTCCTTCCTGGCGGAACAGTCCGCCGAGGCCGGCATCGACGCGGCCCTCCCCCGCGGTGAGCGCCTGTCGCTGCGGCTGGGCGACGGCCGGACGATGAGCGCGCTGCGGTACACGCCCGCCGATTCGCCCGGGGCGGGCCCCGTGGTCACGTTCCTCCATGGCGCCGGCCTCAACGCCCACACGTGGGACACCACGGTCCTCTCCCTCGGGCTTCCCGCCCTCGCGATCGACCTCCCGGGACACGGTGACTCGTCGTGGCGTTCCGACGCCGCGTACGTCGCGCGCATCCTGGCGCCGGACGTCGCCGCCGCGATGGACGAGTGGACCGACGCGCCGCAGGTGCTCGTCGGGCAGTCGCTCGGAGGCCTGACGGCGGCGGCGGTCGCGGCATCCCGTCCGGATCTCGTCCGCGAGCTGGTCGTGATCGACATCACGCCGGGCGTCGACTCGAACGCCGGCCCCACCCAGATCCGCGAGTTCTTCGCGGGTCCGGTCGACTGGGCGTCGCGCGATGAGCTCGTCGACCGCGCGCTCGCGTTCGGTCTCGGCGGCGGCACGCGGCGCAAGGCCGAACGCGGCGTGTACTTCAACTCTCGCGTGCGCCCCGACGGCCGCGTCGAGTGGAAGCACCACTTCGCCCACCTCGCGAACGCGATGGCGGCGCGCCCCGCCACTGGCGAGGCCGGCGTGCCCGAGCCCGCCGACGAGCAGGACGCGGTGAGCGCCGTGCTGGGCGAGTCCGGCTGGGACGACCTCGCCGCCGTGGCGGCCCCGACGACGTTGATCCGCGGCGAGCGCGGCTATGTGACGGATGCCGATGCCGCGGAGTTCGCGCGGCGCAATGCCGAGGCATCCGTCGTCACCGTCAGCGCGGGGCACAACGTGCAGGAGGACATCCCGCTCGAGCTGGGCGAGCGCCTGCGCACCCTGGCGCTCGCGGAGTGACCGCCCCTCGCACAGCCCGCCGCGGAAGCATTAACGCTTCTGTTGCGTTCCGAGTAGCGGGTTCTCGTTCCCCGTCGCGATATCCCTAGGCTTGACTACCGCACCGGCCGCCGCGAGATCCGTCGCGCCGCCGGCGCCCGCACAGCACGCGGGACCCTCCCGAAAGGACCTCCATGCTCCGTCGCACCGTCCTCGCCGCCGTATCGCTTCTGGCGGCGGGCGCCCTCGCCCTGACCGCCTGCGGCCCCGGCGCCGAGCCCACGCCGAGCGTCACCGGCGAGCCCGACCCCGACGCGTCGGTCGCGATCCGGCTGGTGCTGGAGCCCGGGAACCTCGACATCCGCCAGACCGCGGGCGCGGCGCTGGACCAGATCCTCGTCGACAACGTCTACCAGGGCCTCGTCGCCCGCACGCCCGAGCAGGACATCGTCCCCGCGCTCGCGAGTGACTGGACCGTCTCGCCCGACGGCCTGACCTACACGTTCACGCTGCGCGAGGGCGTGGCGTTCCACGACGGCCAGCCGCTGACCCCGCAGGACGTCGTGTGGTCGCTGACCACGCGCAAGAACACACCGGAGTGGAGTGACTCCGGCCGGCTCGCGAACGTCGCGAGCATCACCGCGGAAGGCCAGGACATCACGCTCACGCTCACCGAGCCGGACTCCAGCCTGCTGTGGAACCTCACCGGCCGCGCCGGCATCGTGCTGAAGGAGGGCGACACCGTCGACTACAACACGGCCGCCAACGGCACCGGCCCGTTCCTGTTCGACCAGTGGCGGCAGGGCGACAGCATCACGTTCGTCCGCAACGACGCCTACTGGGGCGAGCCCGCCGAGGTCGCCGAGGTGGTGTTCGACTACATCCCCGACAACCAGGCCGCGCTGAACGCAGCCCTCGCCGGCGAGGTCGACGTCGTCACCGGATTCGACGCCAACCTGCGCGACCAGATCGAGGCGAACGGCGACTTCGCGCTCGAGCTCGGCCAGTCCACCGACAAGGGCACGCTCGCGTTCAACCAGACCTCGGGCCCGCTGTCCGACGTGCGCGTGCGCCAGGCGATCCGCCAGGCGATCAACCACGACGCGATCATCGAGGCCCTCGCCTCGGGACAGACGCAGTACGGCCCGATCCCCGAGCTCGACCCCGGCTACGAGGACCTGTCCGACGTCGCGCCGTACGACCCCGAGGCCGCGCGTGCGCTGCTCGAGGAAGCCGGCGCCGAGGACCTCGAGCTGACGCTGACGATCCCCAACTTCTACGCCACCACGATTCCGCAGATCCTGGTGTCCGACCTCAACGAGGTCGGCATCACCCTGGAGGTCGAGTCGGTCGACTTCTCGACGTGGCTCAACGACGTCTACGTCAACAAGGACTACGACCTGAGCTTCGTGCTGCACACCGAGGCGCGCGACTTCGAGAACTGGGCCGACCCCGAGTACTACTTCACCTACGACAACCCCGAGGTGCAGGAGCTGTACGCGCAGTCGCTCGCGGCGACCGACGAGTCCGAGGCCGCCGACCTGCTGCAGCAGGCCGCCCGCATCGTGTCGGAGGACCACGCCGCCGACTGGCTCTACAACGGCGCCTCGGTCATCGCCGTCGGCACTAACATCACGGGTATGCCCTCGATCAACGTGAACGAGCGCCTGAACCTCGCCGAGATCGCCAAGAGCAACGGGTGATCCGGTACACGCTGATCCGGCTCGGCCTGCTCCTGCTCGGGCTGTTCGTCGCCAGCGTGCTCATCTTCCTCACCCTCCGCGTGCTGCCCGGTGACGTCGCGCAGCTGATCGCCGGCGTCAACTCCACGCCCGAGCAGCTCGCGGCGATCCGGGCGCGGCTGGGCCTCGACCAGCCGCTGCCGGTCCAGTACCTCGACTGGATCGGTGGCGTCATGCGCGGCGACCTCGGCACATCGCTGCTCACCGGCACCGCCGTCGCGGACGAGCTCGCCGAGAAGGCGCAGGTGACGGTGCCGCTCGGCATCCTGTCGCTCGTCATCGCCATCGTGATCAGCGTGCCGCTGGGCGTGATGTCGGCGATGCGGCGCGGACGCGCCGACGGAACGGCGCTGAGCGTCGGCGCGCAGGCGCTGGCGGCGGTGCCCGTGGTGTGGGCCGGCATGATGCTCGTCGTCGTCTTCGCGGTGTGGCTCGGCTGGCTTCCCGCCCAGGGCTTCCCGCGTGCCGGCTGGGCCGACCCGTGGGCGGCGCTGCGGGCGCTGATCCTCCCCGCGTTGACGATCGGCATCGTCGAGGGGGCGATGCTGCTGCGCTTCGTGCGCAGCGCCACGTTGCAGGCCGTCGGTCAGGACTTCGTGCGCACCGCCGCTGCGAAGGGGCTCACTCGCGATGCCGCGCTCATCCGTCACGGCCTGCCGGTGGTGGGGCTGTCGGTCATCACAGTGCTGGGGCTCCAGGTCGCCGGCATCATCGTGGGCGCCGTCGTCATCGAGCAGCTGTTCTCGCTTCCCGGCATCGGGCGCATGCTCGTCGCCGACGTCGGGGCGCGCGACCTCCCGAAGGTGCAGGGCGAGCTGCTCGCGCTCACCGGGTTCGTCCTCCTGGTCGGGTTCGTCGTCGATCTCGTGCACCGCATCATCGACCCCCGTCAGCGGGAGGCGGCATGACGCCCCGACGTCCCGCGCACTCGGCGTCCGGAGCCGAACGCCGGCGGTTCCGCACGAAGCCGACGGAGCATGTCCCGGATTCGGTCGCTCCGACCGCCTCCGAACGACGCATTCCGGGACATGCATCGCAGAATCCGGAACACGGCGAGGCGACGGGTGCCGCGGCCGACGTGCCCGCCGAGGCCCTGGGCCGACCGCGCTCGCGCTGGGCCTGGCTCGGACGGCTGTGGGGGCTGTCGACGGGAAGGTTCGGGCTCATCGTCGTGGCGGTCGTCGTCATCACCGCCGTGGTGGCCCGGTTCTGGACGCCGTTCGACCCGCAGCAGGTCGAGATCTCGAACCGGTGGGCGCCCCCGGGGTGGCCGCATCTGCTGGGCACCGACGGCTCGGGCCGCGACATCCTGAGTCTCATCATCGCCGGCGCGCGCACGACAGTGCTCGTCGCGGTCGGCGCGGGCATCGTCGCCACCGTCATCGGCATCGCGCTCGCGGCCCTCGGCGCGCTGACCGCCCGCTGGGTGCGCGAGTCGGTCGCGGTGCTCGTCGACATCCTCATCGCGTTCCCGGTGCTCATCATCGCGATGATGATCTCGGCGGTGTGGGGCGGGTCGCTGTGGGTCGTGATCTGGGCTGTCGGCATCGGCTTCGGCGTCAACATCGCGCGCGTGACGCGGCCCGAGCTGCGCCGCGTGCTGCACAGCGACTTCGTGCTCGCCGGCCGCGCCGCGGGCCTCACCTCCGGGCAGAACCTGTGGCGGCACCTGATGCCGAATGTGGCGCCGGTGTTCATCGTGCAGCTGTCGTGGGGCATGGCGGTCGCCGTGCTCGCCGAGGCGGGCCTGTCGTACCTCGGGTTCGGCGCACCCGTCACCGAGCCGTCGTGGGGACTGCTGCTGGCCGAGCTGCAGCAGTTCATCACGGTGCACCCGCTGTCGGTGGTGTGGCCGGGCCTTGCGATCACGCTGACCGTGCTCGGCCTCAACCTCCTCGGCGACGGCTTGCGCGAGGCGACCGATCCGACGCTGTCGCGCAGCCCCTTCGCGACCAGGCGCGCTGGACCCACTGGGGCTTCGCCCCAGACCCCCGGCGCGCAAGCGCGACCACTGCACATCCCGGAGGTCGTGGCATGAGCCTCGAGGTGCAGGACCTCACGATCGAGATCGACGGGCGCCGTGTCGTCGACGGCGTGTCGTTCGCCGTGCCGGACGGTGCCCGGGTCGGGCTCATCGGCGAGTCCGGCTCGGGCAAGTCGCTCACCGCGCTCGCCGTCCTGGGGCTCCTGCCCGACGCCGCGCACGCGTCGGGCAGTGTCCGGTGGAACGGCCGTGAGATCCTCGGCCTCGCCGACCGCGAGCTCGCACAGCTGCGCGGCGACGAGATCGGCATCGTGTTCCAGGAGCCGCGCACCGCCCTCAACCCGATCCGCACCGTGGGCCGCCAGATCGCCGAGTCGATCCGCATCCACGAGGGACTGACGAAGCGGGATGCCGCAGCCCGCGCCGTCACGGAAGCTTCCCGTGTCGCCCTGCCCGATCCCGAGCGCATCGTCGCGCGGTATCCGCACCAGCTGTCGGGCGGGCAGCGGCAGCGCGTCGCGATCGCCATGGCGCTCGCATGCCGCCCGCGGCTGCTGATCGCGGACGAGCCGACGACGGCGCTGGACGTGACGATCCAGGCAGAGATCCTCGAGCTTCTCGTGTCGCTCGTCGAGGACGACGGCATGTCGCTCGTGTTCATCACCCATGACCTCGCGGTGCTGTCGCAGATCGCGACGCACGGGATCGTGCTCGAGGACGGACGCGTCGTCGAGGAGGCCCCGGTGTCACAGCTGCTCACGGCTCCGGCATCCGTCGTCACGCAAGGGCTCCTGCGCGACGCGACGGCCACGCTGTGGCGGCCGGGGGGTCGCTCGTGAGCGCCGGGGTTCCGGGGCGAAGCCCCGGAAGGGACGGCTCCGCGACCGTGCTGATCCGCGCGCGGGGATTGACCCGCCGCTACCCGGCGCCCAAGACGCGGCTCTTCGGGCCGCGCAGCTTCACGACGGGGCTGGAGGATGCCGACCTCGACGTGCGCGAGGGCTCGGCGCTCGGCATCATCGGCGAGTCGGGCTCGGGCAAGTCGACCCTGGTGCGGCTGCTGCTCGCGCTGGACGCGCCGACCGCCGGCACGATCGAGTTCGACGGGCGCGCGGTCGACGCCGCCGCGCCCGCGCGGTCGCTGCACTGGCTGCGGCGCCAGACCGGGATCGTGTTCCAGGACCCGTACGCGTCGCTCGATCCCCGCATGAGCGTCGGCCGTATCGTCGGCGAGCCGTTGTGGGCGCTCGGGATCGAAGGCGATCGCCGCGCACGCGTGCGGGAGGTGCTGGAGGACGTGGGACTCGAGCCCGATATGGCCGAGCGCTTCCCGCACGAGTTCTCGGGCGGGCAGCGGCAGCGCATCGCGCTCGCGCGGGCGATCGCGCACCGTCCGCGCGTGCTCGTCGGCGACGAGCCGCTGTCGGCGCTCGACGTGACCGTGCGCGCGCAGATCCTCGAGCTGCTCGCCGAGCTCCGCGCCCGCGACGGCCTGACGCTGCTCCTCGTGTCGCACGACATCGGGGTCGTGCAGAACCTGTGCGACGAGGTCGTCGTCATGAAGGACGGCCGCATCGTCGAGGAGGGCCCCACCGAGAAGGTGCTGCTGCAGCCGCAGGTGTCGTACACACGGCGCCTGCTCGCCTCGATCCCCGTGATCGATCCCGGCGCCTGAGCCCACAGTCTCCGGCCTCGCCGCGGTGCGGCATCGTTCGATTTCGGGCGTGAACGGATGCCGACGTCCGGCCTCGCCGCTACGTTCAGAGCATGGCACCCGCGATCGTCCCTCCGTATCTGCTCGCTCGCATCGCCGCCGTACAGGAGCCGGAGTGGGCGCGGGCCGCTGAGGCGGCGCGGTCGACGCTCGCGGCGCCGCGCCCCTACCGCCCGACGCGGTCGCGCCTGCGCCTCTCGATCGAGGACGGCGGCACGCTCGTCGCCGAGGCCACGCCGGCGCCCGACCGCGAGATCGCCGACGCGGAAGAGCGCGAGGCGCTCCCCGGCGTTCGGGTGCGCGGTGAGGACGACCCGCCGACGGGCGACGAGTCGGTCGACGAGGCGTTCGACGGACTGGGCGCCACGTTCGACTTCTGGTGGGACGCGTATCAGCGCAACAGCCTCGACGGCGCGGGCGGCCCTCTGCTGGCGACGGTGCACTACGGCCGCGACTACGACAACGCGTTCTGGAACGGCGAGCGCATGGTGTTCGGCGACGGCGACGGCGAGGTGTTCACCGGATTCACGAACTCGGTCACGGTGATCGCGCACGAGCTCGCGCACGGCGTCATCGAGGACGAGGGCGGACTGCTCTATCGCGGTCAGTCGGGCGCTCTCAACGAGTCGATCGCCGACGTCTTCGGGGCGCTCGCCGAGCAGCATCGCCTCGGGCAGACCGCCGACGAGGCGTCGTGGCTGATCGGCGCCGAGATCTTCACGGATGCCGTGCAGGGGCATGCGCTGCGCTCCCTGGCCGCGCCCGGCACGGCGTACGACGACGATGTGCTCGGCAAGGATCCCCAGCCGGCGCACATGCGCGATTTCGTCGTGACCCGCGACGACAACGGCGGCGTGCACATCAACTCCGGCATCCCCAATCATGCGTTCTACCTCGCTGCGACCGCGCTCGGGGGCCATGCGTGGGAGCGCGCCGGCCTTGTCTGGTACCGCACGCTCACCGGCGGCGAGCTCACCTCGACCGCGGACTTCCCCGCGTTCGCGCGGGCCACCCTCGCGGCGGCGGCGGCGGAGTACGGTGAGGAGTCGGAGGAGGTCGACGCCGTCCGCACCGCGTGGACGGGCGTCGGCGTGATCACGGATGGCGAAGGCAGCACGCCGCCAGGGCGGTGACCGGGGCGACCTCGCCCCCGCGTCCGCGCGGACTCCCGCGTCGGGACGGTCGCCGAGCACGGACGCTCCGGCGGAAGCCGGCGAGCCGGCCGTCGAGATAGACGTGGCCCGCACCGGCGGCTTCGCGGGAGTGACGCGCCGCTGGACGGCGCAGCCGCCCGAGGATCAGGCATCCGACTGGATCTCGCTCCTCGACCGGTGCCCGTGGGACCGCGCACCCCGCCCCGCAGAGGCGGACGACGCCTCGACCCCCGGCCCCATGCCCGATCGCTTCGTGTGGTGGATCCGCGCTTCCTGGACCGGCGCCGACCCACGCGAGGCGGAACTGCCCGAGGAGCAGCTCACCGGCGCGTGGCGCGAGCTCGTCGACGCGGTCCGCGAGTGGAGCCGCGCCGTCGGGCAGCCGGAGCGCGGCGGACGCTGATCAGCGCCCGAACAGGCCCTTCTTCGTGGGCTTGATCGACTTCTGCAGGTAGATCGTGCCCAGCCACCGCCCGAACTTGTACCCGACCCGGCCCATGCGGCCGACCTCGACGAATCCGAGCTTCTCGTGGAGCGCGATCGAGGCCTCGGCGCCCTTGTCGCTGATCACCGCGACCATCTGGCGGATGCCGGCCTCCTGGCACGCCTCGATCAGCGCCACCAGGAGCGCTCGCCCGAGGCCCTTGCCCGTCGCCGCCTGCCCGAGGTAGATGGAGTTCTCGACCGAGTACCGGTACGCGGACTTGCTCGACATCGGCTGCACGAGGGCGTACCCGAGGATCTGGCCCGCGGGCGACTCTGCCACGAGGAACGGCAGTCCGAGTCGCTGCAGGTGCTCGAACTTCTCGCGCCACTGCGCGATCGACCACGTGTCTTCGTCGAAGGTCACGACGGAGTTCGTCACGTAGTGGTTGTAGATCTCGCGGATGTCGGGGATGTCGCGGTCCTCGGCCGCCCGGATGTCGAACGAGAAGGCGCGCTCGGGTTCGGGCGTGCGACGGAGATGCCGCGGCAGCCGGCGGCGGTCCCGGTCGTAGTCCTCCTCGAGCATGCCGACAGCCTATGCGCGCACGGCGGCGTCGGCGTTCGCGGGCAGCGCCCAGTCGACCGGCTCGGCGCCGAGCCCGGCGAGCAGCTCGTTCGCTCGCGAGAACGGCCGGGAGCCGAAGAACCCGCGGCTCGCCGACAGCGGCGACGGATGCGGCGACTCGATGATCGGCGTGGAGCCCAGGAGCGGGCGCAGGTTCGCGGCATCCCTCCCCCACAGGATCGCCACGAGCGGCCGGTCACGCGCCACCAGCGTGCGGATCGCGTGCTCGGTCACCTTCTCCCAGCCCCAGCCGCGATGGGATGCCGGCGCCCCGGGCGCCACGGTGAGCACGCGGTTGAGCAGCATGACGCCTTGGTCGCTCCACGCCGACAGATCGCCGTGCGGCGCCCGCGGGATGCCGAGGTCGGACTCGAGCTCCTTGTAGATGTTGTCGAGGCTCCGCGGCAGCGGTCTCACGTGTGCGTCGACGGCGAACGAGAGACCGATCGGATGCCCCGGCGTCGGGTACGGGTCCTGGCCGACGATCAGCACCTTGACGTCGTCGAGCGGCCGCTGGAAGGCGCGCAGCACGCGGTCACCCGCCGGCAGGTAGCGCCGGCCCGCGGCGACCTCGGCACGCAGCCGCTCGCCGAGCGCCGCGATGTCGGGAGCGACCGGAGCGAGCGCCGACGACCATCCGAGATCCATGAGCCCCGCCTCGGCGAGCTCGGGCAGCGTCATCGCCATGGCTCGTCCGCGGAGCCTGCCGGCGCGCTCGTGCGCGGGGTCGCGGTGGTGGTCATCTCGAGCTGCGACCCGCCGTCGACGGCCGTCAGCTCGAACGCGACGGTGATGGCTTCGAGGTCGGCGAGCGAGCCGACGTGGGTTCCACCGCACGGGATGCGGGCCGCGCCGCCCGGCAGGTCGCACACCCACGACCGGCGGTCGGCGAGCGTGTCACCGTCGCGTTCGACGCGCACGTCGGCTCCGGACTCCAGCCACGACGCCAGCTGCGCGTCGACGCGCGCGGTCAGCGCGCCGAGGTCGTCGAGCTCCGCGGGATCGAAGCCCTTGCGGCGGAGCGACTTGCCGATGCGATAGACGTCGCGCGATCCGTTCGGGAGGATCCGCGACTCCTGGATCGCGAGGGCGTCGAACGCAGGCGCCCCCAGGGCATCGAGGGGCGCGTCCTTGCGCCAGGCATCGGCCAGGGCGGCGTCGAGCGCCAGCGCCGCGAGGTGACACGCGGTGTGCCCCGTCGACAGTTCCGCGCGGTATGCCGCGTCGACGTGGACCTCGACCGCGTCGCCCGCCGCGACCGGGTCGCCCTCGACCATGTGCGCCACCACGAACGTCCACCCCGGCGTGCCGGTCCGCACCGGCACATCGGGGCCGAGGAGCAGCTCACCGTCCTTCTCCGCGCCCACGACCGCGTGGATCAGCGGGATCTCGACGCCGTTCGCGATCAGCACGCCCCGGTCGGCGGGCTGGTCGGGCCACGCCGTGTCGACGGGGTGGAACGCGGTCGCATCGAGCACGACGGCGGTGCGTCCCGATCCGGCGTCGGCGACACGCAGCACCGTCCCGCGCGAGGTCAGCGCACCGGCGGGATAGGTGACGACCGTGCCCGGGATCACGAGCCCTCCACGCCACGTGGGCGCAGCGGCCCGCGTGCCAGCAGGTGCTGCGCCGACTGCGCGACGGGCCGCATCGTGACGAGGTCGAGGTTGACGTGGCCGGGGGCGTTGAGCGCGTAGGCGATCACGTCCGCCACGTCGTCGGCGGTGAGCGGGTTCTCGACGCCCTCGTATACGCGCTCGGCCGCGACGCTGTCGCCGCCGAGGCGGTTGAGCGTGAACTCCGGCGTGTGGACCATGCCGGGAGCCACCTCGATGACGCGAATGGGCTCGCCGTTGAGCTCGAGCCGCAGCACGTGCGCCAGCATCCCTTCGGCCGCCTTGGCCGCGTTGTAGCCCGAGCCGCCCTGGTACGGCGTGAAGGCGGCGGTCGAGGTCACGAAGAGCGTGTCGGCGTGGCCGTCGGATGCCGCGGCCTGGCGCAGCTGCGGCAGGAGCGCCGCCACGAGGCGCTGGGCCGACAGCACGTTGACGTCGAACATCCACTGCCAGTCCTCGACGCGCCCGTCCTCCACGCGCTCGGTGCCGCGGGCGCCGCCCGCGACGTGGACGAGGGCGTGGACCGGGCCCGACTCCTCGAGGAACGCGGTGAGCGCCGCCACGTCGGCGTCGGAGGTGAGGTCCGCCGCGAATGCCACCGCACCCGTCTCGGCCTCGAGCTGCGCGAGCCGGTCGGCGCGGCGGGCGACCGCCACGACCTCCCACCCGGTGGCGCGCAGCGCACGGGCCGCCGCCTCCCCGATCCCCGAACTCGCTCCGGTCACCACAGTACGTCTGGTCGCCATGCCTCCACGCTACCGAGCGCAGCGGCGCGATCGTTACGTCACATTTCCCCCGCGTTGTTGACAGCGGCCGGGGATCCGTACTGTCGAACACGGCTGGGGGCGAGGGCTTCCGGCGTCCGATCCCGCAGGAGCACGCACATGTCCGCACCCGAGAACTGGCGTTTCGAGACCAAGCAGATCCACTCGGGGGCACAGCCCGACCCGGTGACCAAGGCCCGCGCGACGCCGATCTACCAGACGACGTCCTATGTCTTCGACAACGCCGACCACGCCGCGAACCTGTTCGCGCTGGCCGAGTTCGGCAACATCTACACGCGCATCCAGAACCCGACCCAGGCGGTCGTCGAGGAGCGCCTCGCCGCCCTCGAGGGCGGCACCGGCGCGCTGCTGCTGGCCAGCGGCCAGGCGGCATCGACCTTCGCGATCCTCAACATCGCCGAGGCGGGCGACCACTTCGTCGCGTCGAGCTCGATCTACGGCGGCACGTACAACCTCTTCAAGTACACGCTCGCCAAGCTCGGCATCGAGGTCACGTTCGTCGAGAACCAGGACGACGTCGAGGAGTGGCGCGCCGCCGTCCGCCCGAACACGAAGCTGTTCTTCGCCGAGACCATCGGCAACCCGAAGATCAACGTGCTCGACATCCGCGCCGTCGCCGATGCGGCGCACGAGGCGGGCGTGCCGCTCATCGTCGACAACACCATCGCGACGCCGTACCTCATCCGCCCGTTCGAGCACGGCGCCGACATCGTCATCCACTCGGCCACGAAGTTCCTCGGCGGCCACGGCACGACCATCGGCGGCATCATCGTCGACGGCGGGAAGTTCGAGTGGTCGAAGAACGTCGACAGGTTCCCGGGCCTCACGGTTCCCGACCCCTCGTACCACGGCGCCTCGTACACGGCCGCCGTCGGCGACGGCCTCGCCTACATCATCAAGGCGCGCGTGCAGCTGCTGCGCGACCTGGGCGCGGCGATCTCGCCGAACAGCGCCTGGCTGCTCATCCAGGGCATCGAGACGCTGTCGCTGCGCGTCGAGCGCCACGTGCAGAACGCGCAGGAGATCGCGGAGTGGCTCGAGAACCAGCCCGACGTGGCCTCGGTGAACTACTCGGGCCTGCCCACGTCGCCGTGGTACGCCGCGGCCAACCAGTACGCGCCGAAGGGCGTCGGCGCGGTGCTGTCGTTCGAGCTGAAGGGCGGCGTCCAGGCGGGTCGCGAGTTCGTCAACTCGCTGACCCTGTTCAGCCATCTCGCCAACATCGGCGACGTGCGGTCGCTCGTCATCCACCCCGCCTCGACCACGCACTCGCAGCTGACGCCCGAGCAGCAGCTCACGACCGGCGTCACGCCGGGCCTGGTGCGCCTCTCGGTCGGTCTCGAGAACATCGACGATCTGAAGGCCGACCTCGAGCAGGCCCTCATCGCCGCGCGTCGCGTGTCGGAGGCGGCTCGCGCCTGACGCGCTGCTCCCTCAGCCTGCCGAACGTCGTCGGATGCCCCGGCCCGCGCTCCTCGGAGCGCAGGACCGGGGCATCCGCCGTCTCCTGTGACCGATTTCGCTCGGTCCGTGGCCGTCCGACGGCGCACGGCGGGCGCCCGACCCGCCGTATCGTGATGGCGTGACGACCGACGACGCCGCACGGATCGCGGCCTACTACGACGATTTCGGGCGCCGCTGGGCGCACGGCACCTCGCCGCTGTACGAGGAGTGGTCGATCGCGATCGCCGCCGATCCCGAGCTGATCGCGCGGATCGCCGAGCTCCCGCAGCGGCTGCGGCAGGCGAACCTGCTGTTCGCCGCCGCGCGATGGGAGGGCGGCCCGCTCGGACCCTACGCGCAGTGGCGCGAGTGGCTCCTCGCCCACTGGGATCAGGTCGTCGCGACCGAGCACGCGCGCTCGACGCAGACGAACGAGCCCAACCGCTGCGCGACGTGGCTGCCGCCGCTCTCGCGCATCGAGGGGCCGATCGCGCTGCTCGAGGTCGGCGCCGCGGCCGGGCTGTGCCTGTACCCCGATCGCTACGGCTACGAGTACACGGGTCCCGGTGGCGTGCGCGTGCTCGAGCCCGCCACCGGCCCCTCGCCGGTGCGGCTCGCGTGCCGCGTCGACGACGACGCCTCGATCCCGGGCGCCGTGCCGGAGGTCGTGTGGCGCCGGGGTATCGACCTCTCCCCCATCGACGCCCGCGACCCGGACGCCGTCGACTGGCTCGCGACCCTGGTGTGGCCGGGACCCGACCACGACGCGCGCGTCGCCCGCCTGCGCGCCGCCGCGGCGGTCGCGGCATCCGATCCGCCCGAGATCATCCGCGGCGACCTCCTCGAGACGGTGACGGAGGCCGCGGCCGTCGCCCCGGCGGACGCCACGGTGGTCGTGTTCCACAGCGCGGTGATGCTCTACCTCGACGAGGCGGGCCGCGAACGGTTCGCCGGCATCATGTCGGGACTCGGCCGTGCGATCGGCCGGAACGTGGTGTGGCTGTCGAACGAGAGCACCCACGTCTTTCCGCATATCGACGCGCGGCTGCCGCACGGCCTGGACGTCGGTGCGCGCTTCGTGCAGTCACGCGACGGCGTGCCGATCGCCCTCGCCGGCCCGCACGGAGCCGTCTACGACACGACCCCGTTCCCGGCGGCAGAGTCCCCGATCCGTTGAGAATTCAGGAGCACACCGCCGGAAACCCGCGGGAGCGGTGCCGCGGCCGCATTTCTTCCTGAATTCTCGACAGCGGCGGGTGTAACAGACGCCTCGTCGCGCGGTCGAGACGGGAGAATGGTCGGATGGACTGGCAGACCTCCGAAGACACCGTGCCCAGCGCGCCGGTGACGGAGGCTGACGCCCGTCTGCTCGGCGGCCGCCCTCCGGCGACCGGCGCGTGGCGCGACGGCGACCCGGTCGGCGACCGGCATTTCGCTGCGTTCGGCGCGTTCCGCACCGAGGGCGGCGTGGAGCTGCCGGGCTATCGCATCGCCTACGAGACGTGGGGCGAGCTCAACGCCACCCGCGACAACGCCGTGCTCGTGCTGCACGCGCTCACCGGCGACAGTCACGTGCGCGGCCACGCGGGGCCGGGGCATCCGACGTCGGGCTGGTGGGACGACATCGTCGGACCGGCCTCCCCCATCGACACCGACCGCTGGTTCGTGATCGCGCCGAACATGCTGGGCGGATGCCAGGGCTCGACGGGTCCGGCATCCATCGGTCCGGACGGATACGAGTGGGCCTCGCGTTTCCCGTACCTCACGATCCGCGACCAGGTCGCCGCGCAGGTGCGACTCGCCGACGCGCTCGGCATCGACGTGTGGGCGGCAGTCCTGGGCGGCTCGATGGGCGGCATGCACGCGCTGGAATGGGCGGTGTCGCACCCCGAGCGCGTCGCGCGCGTCGGCATCCTGTCGGCACCCCCGGTCAACACCGCCGACCAGATCGCCCTGAACTCGGTGCAGCTCGAGGCGATCCGCATCGACCCGCGGTTCCAGGCCGGCGAGTACTACGACGCCCCCGACGGCGACGGTCCCACGCGCGGGCTCGCACTCGCCCGCCGCATGGCGCTGCTCAACTACCGCTCGCCCACCGAACTCAATCAGCGGTTCCAGCGCTCGTGGCAGTCGGGCGTGAGTCCGCTCGGCCGCGGCGGCCGGTTCGCGGTCGAGTCGTACCTCGACTTCCACGGCAACAAGTTCACGCGCCGCTTCGACGCGAACTCCTACATCACGCTCGTCGAGGCGATGAACTCCCACGACGTCGGCCGCGACCGCGGCGGCATCGAGGACGCCCTCGCACGGGTCACCGCGACAGCGCTGGTGCTGGGCATCGACAGCGACCGGCTCTTCCCCATCGACGGGCAGCACCGCATCGCACGCGGCATCCGTCACACCCTCGATGGCGAGCGCGCCGTCGTGCTCTCGAGCGACTTCGGCCACGACGGCTTCCTCATCGAGACGCAGGCCGTGGGTGGGCACGTGCGCCGGCTGCTCGACGCGTGACTCAGCCGCGGCGCTGGTAGCTCCACGGCAGCGAGCCGACCTCGAGACGGTGCCGCGCGGTGCCGGGGGCCGCGGCATCCGTCTCGTACTCGGCGTCGTCCTGCCACAGCAGCACGGGTCCGTCGTCGCCGCGGCGCGCGAGCGTCTCGTAGCGCTGAGTTCCGGCCAGGCGCACGGTGTCGAGGATCGACGCGGCGTCGGGATGCTGCGACAGGTCGTGCAGCGTCACCCACGTCGGCGGATACAGGGTCAGCTCCCCGCGTCCATGCCGGGCAAGCGCGTCGGCGGGACGGATCCACTCCGAAGCGACCGCCTCCTCGGGCGACAGCGCGATCGCCCCGTCCGGTGCGGGGGTGAGGAAGAACCAGGTGCGGATGCGCAGCGCGAGCCCGGGCGGGGGGTCCCACACAGACAGCGTCGAGAGCGCACCGGGATCCACCTCGATGCCGGTCTCTTCACGCGTCTCACGCACACCGGCGCGCCGCGCGACGTCCTCCTCGGGCTCGTCGTCACCGCGGCGGTCGACGTCCTCGAGCTTGCCGCCTGGGAACACCCACGCGCCCGCGAACGATCCCCGGTCGGGGCGCTCGATCAGGAGCACCTCGGGGCCGTCGGCGCCGTCGCGCACCAGCACGACCGTCGCGGCGACGGGCAGATCGCCGCCGGCGTCATCGCCGGCCCCCGCACGCCCCATCGCGTCCACGAGGGACTGCTGCACGCGCCGCCCCGGCGCCTCGTCCGGCATCCGTCAACTCTAGGCGCGCTGCTCGTGCCGACGGAACGACACGATCACGAGCGCCACCGACAGTGCGAAGATCGCGACGCCGAGCGGGATGTGGACGGCCGTCGTCGCAGGGAATCCGATGTGGCCGAGGGCGTCCTGCACCCAGATCGCGACCGTGAGCACGGTCACGAGCACGGCGAAGCTCTTCGGGATCACGCGCTGAGCCGCGCGCACCCACGCGATCACCGCGGGCACCAGAGCCAGCCAGGGAAGCGCCGACCCGACGATGAGGTGCAGCGTCCGCACATCGGCACTGCCCGAGATGAACTGCCCGGCCAGCACCGCCTGCGAGAGGACGGCTGCGGCGATCGCGACGAGGAAGCCGGTGAGGACCGGCGTACGGAGGGCCGGCGAGGAATCGGGAGAGGTCATTCCCCGATGCTCCCGCCCGGCGCGCGCGGCGTCGGTAGAGCCGGCCCCCGGAACGCTCGGGGGGTCAGTTCTCCCGGCTCTCCTCGATCGCAGCCTCGAGGCGCTCGATCTTGCCGTCGAGCTCGCCCGTGTAGCCGGGGCGGATGTCGGCCTTGAGCACGAGCGAGACGCGCGAGCCGAACGGCTGCACGGCCTCGGTCGCGCGCTTGACGACGTCGAAGACCTCGTCCCACTCCCCCTCGATCTCGGTGAACATCGACGTCGTGCGGTGCGGCAGGCCGCTCTCGCGCACGACGCGCACCGCCGCCGCGACGGCGTCGTGCACGGATCCGTCGGCGTTGCCGGTGCCGCTGGGTGCGACGGAGAAGGCGACGAGCATGGGGAACCTCCGGTGGGGCTGGGATCAGGGAACGGGAAGCGGATGCCGGACCCGCGGGGCGACGCGGGCGAGACGGACGAGCGACCACGCGAACAGCGCGACGAGCAGCACGTTGCGCACGACGAGCACACCGACGGCCGCGGGCGTCAGCGCCAGGATCGCGTCGTACCAGAACGGGAAGATGAGCTGGGTGAGCGCGAGCGTGACGAGCGCGAGTGCGGCGGGACCCATCCAGCGACGGCGATCGATCGCGAGGCCCGCGACGAGCGGCGCGATGAGCCACGTCATGTACTGCGGCGACCCGACCTTGTTCAGCACGACGAAGCCGAGCACCAGTGCGAGAGCCAGCGCGGGGAAGAGCGAGGCGAACCCGGCGCCGCGCCAGGCCTTGAACGCCCCGAGCGCGGCGATCGACAGCATCCCGACGATGAGCACCGGTGTCATCGCTGCCACGACCCCACCGACGCCGGGACCGGTCACCTGGAACGTGATGAGGTCCTGGTCGTACACGACCGCGGCCCCGGGAACGCCGCCGGCGGCGAGCAGCATGTACGCGGTGCTGACCGGAGCCTCGATCTGAAGGCCGCGCGAGGTCTGGTCGCCGACGAAGCCGAAGAGGTGCGGCGCTCCCCCGGCCACGACCACGCCCGCGATGACGAGGGCCGACACGACCGCCGCGCCGCCCACCACGGCCAGGCGACGGCGCAGGGCGATCACCGCCGCGGCGAGGAGCGCCGCCGGCCACACCTTGATCCACGTCGCGACGGCCAGCAGCACCGATCCGAGCCACGGCCTTCCGACGAGCCACAGCGACCCCGCGACGGCGAGCGGGACCGTGAACCCGTCGAGACGGAACATGCCCACGCCCCCGAGCGCGAGCAGTGCGGCGAGCCAGAACCATGCCGCGATCACGCGGCCCCGCGAACGGCCGTCCCCGACGAGGATCGCGAAAGCGACGGCGTCGGCGGCTGTCACGATGAGCCCCCACGCGAGCGTGTAGTCCACGGCCGGTCCGGGCGCCGCGGCGAGCAGGATCGGGATGTACGCGAGGAGCGGGTAGACCCAGTCCTCCGTGATGCCAGGGACCGCCTCACCGCGCAGCGCGCGGGCGGCCCACCACCGGTAGAGCTGGTCGACGTCCCACGAAGCCGCATGGTCGCCCGCGTAACCGAGCCAGATGACGGCGGCGTGTACGAGCACGAATCCGACCCACAGCCAGACGCGTCTCGACACCCTTGTCATCCTATGGTCCGGCGGCCCGGGGCCCGCTCACTCCCGGGCCAGCACCTCGGCGACTGCCTTCGGCAGCGCTTCCGCGACGTCCAGAGCGGTGATCGGGCCGCCGGCGGGCCCGAGGGCGGCTGCAGCGAGCGCCGCAGCCCGCCCGTGCAGCCACGCGCCCGACGCCGCGATCTCGGCGAGGGAAGCGGCATCCGCGGCCTGCTCGTGGGCCACCGCGCCCGCCAGCAGCGCGCCGATCACGCCGGCCAGCACGTCGCCGGTGCCGGCCGTCGCGAGCCACGGAGTTCCCGATACGACGGTCGTCGCCCATCCGCCCGGAGCCGCGGCGACGGTCGTCGAGCCCTTCAGCAGCACGACGGCACCCGTCGCCTCCGCCGTCTCGCGAGCCGCCGTCACGCGGTCGCCGCCGACCGCGGGCAGCCCGAGCGCTCGACGCAGTCGCGCATGCTCGCGCTCGTGCGGCGTGAGGATGCGGGGCGCCGTGGCCTCGGCGGCGAGGTCGAGGGCGCCCGCGTCCACGACGACGGGGTCGGTGTCGGACAGCACCGCGCGCAGCGCCTCGGACTCGGCGGGACTCCGTGTCGAGGCATCCGTTCCCGACCCGATCACCCACGCCTGCACACGGCCCTCGGCGGCCACCGTCTCGGGGCGCCGGGCCAGCACGAGCGCTGACGGCCGCTCGGTGCCCACGTAGCGCACCATGCCGAGGCCGGTGCGCCATGCGGCCTCGACTCCCAGCACGGCCGCGCCGGGGTACGCGTCCGAGCCCGTCCGCATGCCCAGCACTCCTCGGGAATACTTGTCGTCGGCGGTCGTTGGCCGTCGGAGGGCGCGTGCCGCGTCCGGCATCGTCCATGTGCCCGTCATGGCGCCACAGTACTCGTCCGCCCATCGTGGGAGTCCTCTTGAGCCACCTCTTCACGCCGCTCCCGCTGCGCGACCTCACCGTGCGCAACCGCCTATGGGTGTCACCCATGTGCCAGTACAGCGCGATCGACGGCGTCCCGCAGGAGTGGCACCACACCCACCTCGCGCAGTTCGCGTCGGGTGGCGCGGGCATGGTCGTCGCCGAGGCGACCGCGGTCTCGCCCGAGGGCCGGATCTCGCCCCAGGACACCGGCCTGTGGCACGATGCGCAGCGCGACGCGTGGGCTCCGATCGTCGCCGCCATCCGCCGTCGCGGCGCTGTCGCCGCGGTGCAGCTCGCCCACGCCGGGCGCAAGGCCTCGACCTGGTCGCCCTTCTCGGGACGCCGAGGATCCGTAGCCCTCGACGAGGGCGGCTGGGCCACGGTCGCCCCTTCGGCGATCGCGTTCGACGGCTACGCCGAGCCGGTCGCGCTCGACGGCGACGGCATCGACCGCGTCGTCGCGGACTTCGCCGCCGCCGCGCAGCGCGCCGTCACGGCCGGATTCGAGGTGTTGGAGATCCACGCGGCGCACGGCTACCTCCTGCACCAGTTCCTCTCGCCGCTGTCGAACCACCGCGACGACGAGTACGGCGGCTCGCTCGAGAACCGCGCGCGGCTGCTGCTTCGCGTCGTGGAGGCGGTGACGGATGCCGCGCCCGCCGCACCTCTCATCGTGCGGTTCTCGGCCACCGACTGGGCCGACGGCGGCTGGGACGCGGCGCAGACGGCGGTCGTCGCACGATGGACGGCCGAGCGCGGCGCGGACTTCTTCGACATCTCCAGCGGCGGCCTCGTCGCCCATCAGCGGCTCACGACGGGACCCGGCTACCAGGTCCACCTCGCTGCGCAGGTGCGCCGTGAGACCGGCGTGCCGGTGAGCGCGGTCGGCATGATCGACGACGCGGCCCACGCCGAGCGCGTCCTGGCCGAAGGCGCCGCGGACGCCGTCATGGCCGGCCGCGAGTGGCTGCGCGACCCGCACTTCGGGCTCCGCGCCGCGACCGAGCTCGGCGCCGACATCGACTACTGGCCGCCGCAGTACCTCCGCGCCCGGCGGTGAGCCGGGCGCGGCGGCCGCTCAGTACCCGCGGCGGCGGGTCGCGTCCTGCACCTCTCCGATGAGCTCCTCGATGATGTCCTCGAGGAACAGCACGGCGGTGGTCTCGCCGGCGTCGCTGCGCACCTGGGCGAGATGGCGCCCGGCGCGGCGCATGACGGCGAGCGCGTCCTCGAGGTCGGTCGACTCGAGCACCGGCACCATGTGGTGGATGCGCTTGGTCGGGATGGGGCGCGCGACCTCGGTCTCGGCATCCGGCCCCTCTGCGGCACGCAGGATGTCCTTCAGGTGCACGTAGCCGACCGGCGCACCCGCCTCGTCGACGATCACGTAGCGCGAGAACCCGTGCTTCGCGACCGCCCGCTCGATCTCGGCGGGCGTCGTCGTCTCGGGAAGGGTCACGAGGTCCGACAGCGCCACGGCGACGTCGGCGGCCTTCTTGTCGGTGAACTCGAGCGCGGCCGACACGGTTCCGGCGGTGTCGGTGAGGACGCCCTCGATCCGTGACTGGTTCACGATCGTGGCGACCTCCTCGAGCGTGAACGTCGACGCGGCCTCATCCTTCGGCTCGACGCGGAACAGCCGCACCACATGGTTCGCGATCCAGTTGAGCGTCACGATCACCGGGTGGAACAGCTTCGACACCCACACCAGGGGGGTCGCGAGCATGAGCACCGCGCGGTCCGGCACCGAGAACGCGAGGTTCTTCGGCACCATCTCGCCGAACACGACGTGCAGGTACGACACCAGCAGGAGCGCGATGATGAACGCCACCGTGTCGACCGCGGCCTCAGACCATCCGGTGAGACCCAGCGGCGCAGCGAGCAGGTGGTGGATCGCCGGCTCCGACACGTTCAGGATCAGCAGCGAGCAGATCGTGATGCCGAGCTGGCTCGTCGCGAGCATGAGGGTCGCGTGCTCCATCGCGTACAGCGCGGTCTTGGCCGAGCGCGAACCCTTCTCGGCGAGCGGCTCGATCTGCGAGCGGCGCGCCGAGATGACCGCGAACTCCGCTCCGACGAAGAAGGCGTTCGCGACCAGGAGCACCACCAGCCATGCGATTCCGGCCCAGTCGCTCACGGGCGTCCACCCCCTTCCGTCGCGGCGGCGTCGTGCGGCATCGGCGTGGGCGTGAAGCGCACGCGGTCGACGCGGCGACCCTCCATGCGCTGCACCTCGATCGTCCCGTCCTCGAGCTCGATGCGGTCCCCGACGACCGGGATCCGCTCGAGCTCGCTCATGATGAACCCGCCGACGGTGTCGTAGACGTCGCCCTCGGGGATGCGGATGCCGGTGCGATCGAGCACCTCGTCGGGCCGGAGCTCACCGGGGAAGATCACGCCGCCCTCGACGCGCACGATGCCCGCGCGGCGACGGTCGTGCTCGTCGAGCACCTCGCCGACGATCTCCTCCACGAGGTCCTCGAGTGTCACGACGCCCGCGGTGCCGCCGTACTCGTCGACGACCACGGCCATCTGGTAACCGCGAGCCCTCAGCTCGGCCACGAGGACGTCGAGGTGCACCGCCTCGGGGAAGCGCACCGGCTCGGTCGCGAGCGCCGCGGCCGGCACATCGGCCCGCCGGTCCCGTGGCACGCCGACAGCGGCCTTCAGGTGCACGATCCCGGTGATGTCGTCCATGTCCTCGCCGTACACGGGGAAGCGGCTGTGCCCGGTGCGCCGCGCGAGCTGGATGACGTCCTCGGCGGAGTCGTCCGCGGCGAGCGCGTGGATGCTGGGACGCGGTGTCATGACGTCGGCCGCGCTCAGGCGCGCGAAGGTGAGACTGCGGTCGAGGAGGGACGCGGTGTCCTCCTCGAGCACGCCCGCGCTGGCCGAGCGGCGCACGAGGCTCGAGAGCTCCTCGGCCGTGCGCGCTCCCGACAGCTCCTCCTTCGGCTCGATGCCGACCGCGCGCAGCACGCCGTTCGCGCTGCCGTTGAGCACGGCGATGGCCGGGCGGAACACCGTCGTGAACGCCACCTGGAACGGCATCACGAGCTTGGCGGTCTGCCGCGGGATAGCGAGCGCGAAGTTCTTCGGCACGAGCTCGCCGAGGATCATCGAGAAGACCGTGGCGACCGAGACGCCGATCACGGCGGCCAGCGGCCGCGACACGCCCTCCGGGATCCCCCACGCGTCGAACACCGGGGCGAGCAGGTTCGAGATCGCCGGCTCCATCGTGTAACCGGTGAGGAGCGTCGTCAGCGTGATGCCGAGCTGCGCGCTCGACAGGTGCGTGGAGGTGATCCGCAGCGCGCTGATGGTCAGCGACAGCCGGCTCTCGCCCGCCGCCTGGCGGGCCTCGAGGTCGGCACGGTCGAGGTTCACGAGCGCGAACTCGCTCGCCACGAACAGACCGGTGCCGATGGTCAGCAGGAGCCCCACGCCCAGCATGACGTAGTCCATCACGCATCACCCCCGTCCATGCGGGAGTCGGGTCGGTGGGGCGAACGTCTGCAACTAGGAGGGTCGTCCATCGTGCCGACCAGTCTACGACAGCGCCCCCTACGGATGCCTCGGGCCGAGGCATCCGGAACCTACCAGCTGACGCGCAGCGCCTTGCCCTCTTCGTAGCCCGCGGCGGACTGCAGCCCCACGCGGGCGCGGTCGTGGAACTCCGCGACGGTGGCGGCGCCGGCGTAGGTGAACGACGAGCGGACGCCGGAGGTGATCATGTCGAGCAGATCCTCGAGGCCGGGACGCAGCGGGTCGAGGTAGATCCGCGACGACGAGATGCCCTCGGCGAACAGCTCCTTGCGGGCGAGCTCGTACGGGTCGAGGCGCCCGAAGCGCTCGTGCACGGCCTTCGTCGACGCCATCCCCCACGATTCCTTGTAGGCGCGGCCGGACTCGTCGACCTGGAGCTCGCCGGGGGCCTCGATCGTGCCGGCGAACCACGAGCCGATCATGACGGATGCCGCGCCCGCCGCGAGCGCGAGCGCGACGTCGCGCGGGTAGCGCACGCCGCCGTCGGCCCACACGTGGGCGCCCATGATCCGGGCCGCCTCGGCCGCTTCGAGGACGGCCGAGAACTGAGGGCGGCCGACCGCCGTCATCATGCGCGTCGTGCACATGGCGCCGGGTCCGACGCCGACCTTCAGGATCGTCGCTCCCGCGGTGACGAGGTCGTGCACGCCCTCGGCGGTGACGACGTTGCCGGCCGCGATGGGGATGCCGAGATCGAGGTCGGCGACCTCTCGCAGCGCCCGGAGCATGCCCTCCTGGTGCCCGTGGGCCGTGTCGACCACGAGCACGTCGACGCCTGCGGCGGCGAGGGCCTTCGCCTTCGCCGCGATGTCGCCGTTGATGCCGATCGCGGCCGCGACGCCGAGCCGCCCCGATGCGTCCACCGCCGGCCGGTACAGGGTCGAACGGAGCGCGCTGCGTCGCGAGAGCGTTCCGACGAGGTGGCCGTGGTGCAGGACGCACACGGTCTCGGCGTCGGCGGCGACGATGACGTCGAACGCGTGGCGCGCGCTCTCGATGTCGTCCGCGTCGACGGATGCCGCGCGCCCGCGTGCGAGGTCGCCCAGGCGCGCATCCGGCAGCGCCGTACCGAGGCGCGTCGCGGGCACGACTCCGAGGATGTCCTCGGCGTCGACGTGCCCGGTCGAGGCGTCCGCGACCACGATGCCGTGGCCCTCGGTGGGCGGGAGCAGCCGCGCCGCGTCGGCGACGGTCGCGTCGGGCGGCAGCACCAGCGGCGTGTCCCACACGACGGGCTGGGCCTTGACCCACCTGATCGCGGCGTCGAGCTCCTGCAGCGGCATGTCCTGGGGCAGCACGCCCAGACCGCCGCGCCGCGCGAGCGTGGCCGCCAGACGCGCGCCGGTGACCGAGTTCATGTTCGCCGACACGAGCGGGATCGTCGCCGGCGTGCCGTCGCCGGGGGCGAGGTCCACATCGAGCCGGCTGGTGATCGCCGAGCGCCGTGGGACGAGGAAGACATCCGAGTACGTCAGGTCGACCTCGGGCGATGCACCGTAGAACTCCATGACCCGCAAGGGTAGTGACAGTTCCTGTGCGGGAAATGATGCGCGTTCTTTCAGGTCGGCGGGGCGTTGGGGCCGGGACCGCCAGCGCAGACTGGGCTAGGCTTAACCGATGCGTGTGAAGGCCTCAGCAGCCCCACCCGCATCCCCAGAACTTCACCGATGAAAGCAGGCGATTCAGCGTGTCGAGCCAGGTGACGGGCGTCGGGGTTTCGAACGAGGGAGAGTTCGGAGCCAACGAGTGGCTCGTCGACGAGCTGTACGAGCAGTTCAAGATCGACCGGAACTCCGTGGACAAGGCGTGGTGGCCCATTCTCGAGGCCTACCATCCCGTCGACGGCAGCACAGGAGCCGCGGGGACGACGGGCGCTCCGCCCGCACCGGCTCCCGCTGCCGCGACACCGGCACCCGCGTCGGACGCGCACCCGGTGACCGCCCCCGTCCCCGTCATCGGCGCACAGCCGGTCGCGCGCACGACGGCGCGTCCGGCGGCGCCGCAGCCGATCCCCGCACAGGCACCCAAGGCCGAGCCGTCGCCCGCCGAGTCCGTGGCCGAAGACCGGGTCACCGCCCTCAAGGGTCTTCCCAAGACGCTCGCGGCGAACATGGACGAGTCGCTCACGGTTCCGACGGCGACGAGCGTGCGCACGGTTCCCGCGAAGCTGATGATCGACAACCGGATCGTCATCAACAACCACATGGCGCGCACGCGCGGTGGCAAGGTCAGCTTCACGCACCTCATCGGCTGGGCGATCATCCAGGCGCTCAAGGAGTTCCCGAGCCAGAACGTGTTCTACGCCGAGATCGACGGCAAGCCGTCGGTCGTGGCTCCCGCACACGTCAACCTCGGCATCGCGATCGACCTTCCTCGTCCCGACGGCACGCGCGCGCTCCTCGTCCCCAGCATCAAGCGCGCCGACCAGCTGACCTTCGGCGAGTACCTGACCACGTACGAGGACCTCGTCACGCGCGCCCGCGGCAACAAGCTGACCGCTGCCGACTTCCAGGGCACGACGATCTCGCTGACCAACCCGGGCGGCATCGGCACCGTGCACTCGGTGCCGCGTCTCATGAAGGGCCAGGGCTGCATCGTCGGCGCCGGCGCGCTCGAGTACCCGGCCGAGTTCCAGGGCGCGAGCGAGAAGACGCTCGTCGAGCTCGGCATCGGCAAGACGATCACCCTCACGAGCACCTACGACCACCGCGTCATCCAGGGCGCCGGCTCGGGCGAGTTCCTCAAGAAGGTGCACGAGCTCCTCATCGGTCAGCGCGACTTCTACGAGGGCATCTTCGCGGCGCTGCGCATCCCGTACGCGCCGATCCACTGGGCCTCCGACATCAACGTCGATCTCGCGGAGCGCGTCGACAAGACCGCGCGCGTGCAGGAGCTCATCAACTCGTTCCGCGTGCGCGGCCACCTCATGGCCGACACGGACCCGCTCGAGTACGTCCAGCGCACCCACCCCGACCTCGAGATCGAGAGCCACGGGCTGACGTTCTGGGACCTCGACCGCGAGTTCGTCACCAACGGCTTCGGCGGCAAGCGCCAGATGAAGCTGCGTGACATCCTGGGCGTGCTGCGCGACTCGTACTGCCGCACCATCGGCATCGAGTACATGCACATCCAGGACCCGGGGCAGCGCGCCTGGTTCCAGCAGAACGTCGAGGTCAAGTACCAGAAGCCCGGCCACGACGAGCAGCTGCGCATCCTCGACAAGCTCAATCAGGCAGAGGCGTTCGAGACCTTCCTGCAGACCAAGTACGTCGGGCAGAAGCGCTTCAGTCTCGAGGGCGGCGAGTCGCTCATCCCCCTCCTCGACGAGATGCTGCAGGGCGCGGCCGAGGCGGGCCTCGACGGCGCCGCCATCGGCATGGCCCACCGTGGACGCCTCAACGTGCTGACGAACATCGCCGGCAAGACGTACGGCCAGGTGTTCCGCGAGTTCGAGGGATCCGTCGCGATCGGCTCGAAGAGCGGTTCGGGCGACGTGAAGTACCACCTGGGCACCGAGGGCACGTTCGTCGCGGACGGCGACGGCGGCCAGGAGCTGCCGGTGTACCTCGCGGCCAACCCGTCGCACCTCGAGACGGTCGACGGCGTGCTGGAGGGCATCGTCCGCGCGAAGCAGGACCGCAAGCCCATCGGCAGCTTCTCGTGGCTCCCCATCCTCGTCCACGGCGACGCGGCCTTCGCGGGCCAGGGTGTCGTCGTCGAGACGCTGCAGATGTCGCAGCTGCGCGGCTACCGCACCGGCGGCACGATCCACGTCGTGGTCAACAACCAGGTCGGTTTCACGACCACGCCGCAGGACGGGCGCACATCGGTCTACGCGACCGACGTCGCCAAGACCATCCAGGCGCCGATCTTCCACGTCAACGGCGATGACCCCGAGGCGGTCACGCGCGTCGCGCAGCTCGCCTTCGCGTACCGCGAGCGGTTCCACCGCGACGTCGTGATCGATCTCGTGTGCTACCGCCGCCGCGGTCACAACGAGGGCGACGACCCCTCGATGACGCAGCCCCTCATGACGAACCTCATCGAGGCGAAGCGCTCGGTGCGACGCCTCTACACCGAGGCTCTCGTCGGTCGCGGCGACATCACCGAGGAGGAGTACGAGCAGGCGAAGCAGGACTTCCAGAACCGTCTCGAGATCGCGTTCGCCGAGACGCACGCGGCCGAGACCGGCTCGTCCCCGGTCGTCGAAGCGGATGCCGCGGCCCTGCCCGTCGCCGGCGAGCCCGAGACCACGGGGGTCTCGCGCGAGATGGTGCATCTCATCGGCGACACGTTCGTCAACAAGCCCGACGGCTTCACGGTTCACGCCAAGCTGCAGCAGCTCCTCGAGAAGCGCCTCGACATGAGCCGGAACGGCTCGATCGACTGGGGCTTCGCCGAGCTCCTCGCGTTCGGCACCCTGCTGCTCGAGAAGACGAACGTCCGCCTCGCCGGGCAGGACTCGCGTCGCGGCACGTTCGTGCAGCGCCACGCGGTGCTGCACGACCGCGCGAACGGACAGGAGTGGATCCCGCTCACGAACCTGAGCGAGGACCAGGGCCGGTTCTGGGTGTACGACTCGTTCCTCAGCGAGTACGCGGCGATGGCGTTCGAGTACGGGTACTCGGTCGAGCGCGCCGATGCACTCGTGCTGTGGGAGGCCCAGTTCGGCGACTTCGCGAACGGCGCCCAGTCGGTCGTCGACGAGTTCATCTCGTCGGCCGACCAGAAATGGGGCCAGCAGTCGAGCGTCGTGCTGCTCCTCCCCCACGGCTACGAGGGCCAGGGACCCGACCATTCGTCGGCCCGGATCGAGCGATACCTGCAGATGTGCGCGCAGGACAACATGACCGTCGCCCGTCCGTCCACGCCGGCGTCGTACTTCCACCTGCTGCGTCGTCAGGCGTACGCGCGTCCGCGTCGCCCGCTCATCGTCTTCACCCCGAAGGCGATGCTGCGGCTGCGCGGTGCCACCAGCAAGGTCGAGGACTTCCTGAGCGGCAAGTTCCAGCCGGTGCTCGACGACGACCGCGGCGTCGACAAGGCCGCCGTCACGCGCGTTCTGCTGCACTCGGGCAAGATCCACTGGGATCTGCGCGCGGAGCTCGACAAGAACCCGAACCCGGCGATCGCCCTCGTGCGCCTCGAGCAGTACTACCCGGCCCCGATCGACGAGCTCACTGCTGTTCTCGCGTCGTACCCGAACGCCGAGCTGGTGTGGGTGCAGGACGAGCCCGAGAACCAGGGTGCCTGGCCCTTCATCGCGCTGGAGATCGCGCAGCACCTGGGCGGCCGTGCCATCCGCCGGATCTCGCGCCCGGCTGCCGCGTCGACGGCCACCGGCTCGCCGAAGGTCCACGCGGTCGAGCAGGCCGCCATCATGCAGAAGGCGCTGACGCTCTAGCCGAGCCGATCGCCCGTCACGTCGCCCCCGGTGTGGGCGCGGCGGCCGTCGCTTCGACGGCCTGCGCGGCCTCCGGGGGCGATGCGCCGTGGACTGCGGATGCCGTGGACCGCGCTCGCGCGCGGCGCACCAGCGTGACGATCAGGGCGGCGCCGGCCAGCGCCGCGGCGGGCAGCAGCGAGCCGATCGCGAGCACGAGCATGCCCGCGCACAGGACCGCGGCGATGAGGGCCATGACCCAGCCGGCGGTCCCGCGGCGCAGCAGCCGGACGGCGGCGACCATGCCGACGGCGTAGATCGCGACCATGCTGCTCGTGTGCACCAGGATGAACGGCGTCAGATCCAGCCCCGCCCACAGCATGAGCGAGAAGTACACCGCCACCACGGCGCCGGTGAGGGCGAGGGCCCGCCGGGGGATGCCGCCGGCCTCGGCGCCGGCCGCGAACCACCGCGGAAGGTCGCCGTTGGAGGCGAGGGACGCCCCGAGCTTCGCGAACGCGGCGAGGTAGGCGTTCATGACGCCGAGGGCGACGATCGCCGCGATGAAGCCGACGGCGGCCGCGCCGAGACCGGGTGACCCGAGACGCGCGAGTTCGAGGAGGGGCACCGCCCCGTCGCCCGCGGTCGTGCCGAGGGCGCCCACGGTGACGATCTGCAGCACGAGGTAGCAGGCACCCGTGACGACGAGTGCGATCGCGGTGCCGATCGGGATCGCCCGGCGCGGATCGCGGAACTCCCCCGAGATGTGGGTGCCGACCTCCCACCCCGCGAACGCCCAGACGAACAGGCTGATCGCCGTGCCGACGCCCGCCCACCCGTTCGGGAGGAAGGGCTGGAAGTTCTGCGGTTCGACCGCCGGCGCGGCCAGCGACACGACCCCGACCACGACGGTGAGCAGCAGCGCGGTGAGCACGAACTGCACCCATCCGGCGACCCGCACGCCGAACGCGTTCGCGGCGAACGGCGGGATCAGGATGGCGAGGGCGATGACGGGCACCATCGCCCGGTCGGCGCCGATGACGGCGACGACGTACTCGCCCCCGAGCACGGCGACCACCGGGGCGCCCGCGCACACTCCGAACATGAACCAGTAGCCCGTGACGCGGGCCGCGGTGTCGCCGAGCGCGCGGCGGGCGTAGCTCGCGACGCCGCCGGGGTCGGGGTAGCGGGCCGCGAGCACGGCGAAGGTTCCGGCGAGCGGGATCGAGAGGCCGATCACGGCGATCACCGCGACGATGCTCGCCGGCCCCGCCGCCTCGGCCGCAAGGCCCGGAAGGACGAGCAGTCCGGTGCCGAGGACCGAGGCGATGTACAGCGCCGTGCCCTGGACGAGCCCGAGGCCCCCGCGTGCGGCATCCGTCTTCGACGTCATCGGTCCAGTGTCGTCGACCGGTCCGACATGATGCGCTCCGCGCCGCGCCGTCCTCGGACGGAATCCTGCCAATCCGCGATCCCCGTTCCGGGTTTCGTCCCGTCACAGCTCCAGCGGCAGGACCCCCGCCCTCTCGAAGGCGGCGGCTGCGGCATCCGTCGACGTCTCACGGTCTGCGTCGACGAGCCCCAGGCGCGTGCGCCGGTCGAGAAGGTCGTCGAGGGTCAGGGCGCCCTCGACGGCGACGCCCCAGTGGAGCTCCTGCGCGGTCACGCCGCACGCCGCGGCCGGGCCGCCGGGCAGCCCAGTGACGAACGAGGACTCTGCTCCGTAGCGCCGCACGAGGCGGGCGGGCGCGGGCAGCTCGTCGAGCCGCGCGCGCGGCCACGCGCCGACGAGCGGCAGCGTACGCGTCGGCGAGGGCCGCGAAGGCAGACCGGGGTCGCGCCGGACGACGGCGTCGACCGCATCCTCCGCCATGCGCCGGTACGTCGTGAGCTTGCCGCCGACGACGCTCAGCAGTCCCGACGACGACTCCATGATCGCGTGGCGGCGCGAGAGGTCGCTCGTCTCGTCGTCGCCGCGTCCGGCGAGGAGCGGCCGCAGCCCTGCGAAGGTCGAGAGCACCTCGGCACGGGCGAGCGGCTCGGCCAGCACGGTGTTGACGATGTCGAGCAGCGTGTCGACCTCGTCCTCGGTGGCGCCGGCGACATCGGGAACGGTGTCACCCGCCGGCACGTCGGTGAGGCCGATGTAAGTGCGGCCGTGGATCGCAGGGAGCGTGAAGACGAATCGGCTGGACGACCCCGGCACCGGCACCGTGAGCGACGCGTCGGACCCTCCGAGTCGCGCGGTCGACACCACCAGATGCGTGCCGCGACTCGGACGCAGCCGGATGTCCGCGTCGAGCGCACCGGCCCACACTCCGGCAGCGCTCACCACGGCACGCGCACGCAGCGTCATCGTGGCGCCTGTGACGCGGTCGCGCACCACGGCGCTGTCGCCCGTCGCCGAGAGCGCTTCGACGCGGGTGAGGACGGATGCGCCGTACCCGGCCGCGGTGCGGGCGACCGCGACCACCAGCCGGGCGTCATCGATGAGCTGCCCGTCCCAGCCGCGCATACCGCCGCGCAGTGCGGCTCCGCGCACGGCGGGCACGAGCCGCAGGGTCTCGTCGCGGCCGATCGGGCCGGGCGCGCGCAGCAGGCTGCCCGGCGTTCCGACGAACCGGCGCAGACCGTCGCCGAGTCCGTACCCTGCCCCGACGAACGCGCCGCGGCCGATCGCGCCGGGCGCGTACAGCGGCACGACCTGGGCGAGCGGGCGCGTGAGGTGCGGCGCGGTGCGTGTCAGCAGGAGGTGGCGCTCGGCCGCGCTCTCGTGCGCGATGCCGACCTGGCCGGAGGCGAGATAGCGCAAGCCTCCGTGCACGAGCTTCGACGAGAACCTGCTGGTGCCGTGGGCGAGATCGTGCTTCTCGACGAGAACCGTCCGCAGGCCCCGGCTCGCGGCGTCCAGGGCGACCCCCGCTCCGGTGATGCCGCCGCCGATCACGAGCACGTCGATCTCGCCGGCGTCGGCGAGCGCATCGAGCTCGCGTGCCCGCCGCCCCGCCGACAGCGCGGAAGGATGCGGCGTCCGCCCGATGATCTGCACAGTGACATGATGCCGCAGCGCCGTGGGACGCGTTGTCTCAGCGCGGGCACACGATGCCGCGGTGCCCGTGGCCCGGGACCCGGCCCGCGACGCACCGCGCGCGGCGGCGATGCGATACTGGCGCGATGCCGACGACGCCAGACGACGCGACGCCCGCTCGCTCCTTGGACGAGCCGCCCGCGATCCCTCCCGCCGCGGCGTTCCCGCCCGTCACCTCGAGAGAGCCCGTTGCGGTGCCGGCACCGCGCCCTCGCTCCGTGTGGGACGCGTGGGGCACGCAGCCCGCGCACCTGTCGGCCGCCGCGCGCGTCATCGCCAAGACGGTGCTGTCCGGCCGGCCGCACCCGGTGCCGCGCCGCGCGCGGCCGACCCTCACGCCGTCCCGCCTGGACGACGCCGATCTGGCCGCATTCACGGCATCCGTCGGCGCCGGCCACGCGACCCGCGACGACGCCGCAAGGGCGCTCCACCTCGGTGGCAAGAGCACACCCGACCTGCTGCGCCGCCGCCTGGACGACCCGCAGGACGCGCCCGACGCGGTCGTCTCCCCCGCGAGCCACGACGAGGTCGCGGCGGTGATCGAGATGTGCCGTGCCCGCGGCATCGCTGTCGTCCCGTTCGGCGGCGGCACGTCGGTGGTGGGCGGCGTCGACCCCGAGCCCGGACCCCACCGCGCCGTGATCGCGGCCGACCTCGCGCGCACCGCCGCGCTCCTCGAGCTCGACGAGACGTCGCTGCTCGCCACCTTCGGCGCGGGAACCACCGGCCCGCAGGCGGAGGAGCTGCTCTCCGCACGGGGGCTCACACTCGGTCACTTCCCGCAGAGCTTCGAGTACGCGTCGCTGGGCGGGTATGCCGCGACGCGATCGAGCGGCCAGGCGTCCCGCGGCTACGGGAGGTTCGACGACCTCGTACACGCCGTCCGGGTCGTGACCCCCGCCGGCGAGCTGCGTCTCGGCACGGCTCCCGCGAGCGCCGCGGGTCCCGACCTGCGCGAGCTCGTCCTCGGCTCGGAGGGCGCGTTCGGCGTCATCACCGAGGTCACCGTCCGCGTGCGGCCGATCGCCACCGCGACCGTGTACGGCGCGTGGACGTTCCCCGACTTCGAGTCGGGAGCCGCGGCGTTCCGCGAGGCGACGCAGCGCGGAATGCGGCCCACCGTGCTGCGGCTGAGCGACGCCGCCGAGACGCGCGTGAACGCGGCGATGGGCGGACACCTCTCACGGATGCGCGGATGCCTCGCCGTCGCGACCTTCGAAGGCGCGACGAGTGTCGAGGCACAGGCCGCGCACGACGCGCTCGACGCCGTGTTCGCGGGGCACGGGGCGGCATCGCGCGGCGAGGACCCCGCCCGTTCGTGGGAGCGCGGCCGATTCGCGGCACCCGCGCTGCGCGACGCGCTGATGGACATCGGCGTCCTCGCCGAGACGCTCGAGACGGCGACGACGTGGGCGCAGCTTCCCGCCCTGAAGCGCGCCGTCACCGACGCCCTCACGACGACCCTCGCGGCCGGCGGCACGAAGCCGATCGTGATGTGCCACATCTCGCACGTCTACCCGGCGGGCGCATCGCTCTACTTCACCGTGATCGCCGCGCTCACCGACGACCCGCTCGGGCAGTGGCGGGAGGCGAAGGATGCCGCATCCCGTGCGATCGGGCCGGCCCACGGCACGATCACGCACCACCATGCGGTGGGCCGTGATCACCGCCCCTACCTCGAGGCAGAGGTGGGGCCGCTCGGGATCGAGATCCTCCGCGCGGTCAAGGCGACGCTCGACCCGACGGGCATCATGAACCCCGGCGCCCTCGTGCCACCGACCCCGAGTGCCGAGCGGCCGTGAAGGTCGCGCTCCTCGTCAACCCGGCCGCACGCAGCGGCTCGCACACCGGCGTGGCGTCTGCTGCCGCCGAGCACCTGCGCGCTCGCGGCGTGCAGACGGCGATGGTGAGCGGTGGCAGCGCGGCCGAGTCGACGTCGCTGCTGCGCACGGCGATCGGGGTCGGGGTGGACGCGGTCGTGGTGGCGGGAGGCGACGGCACGGTGAACCTCGCGATCCAGGAGGTCGCCGGCACCGGCATCCCCCTGGGAATCGTTCCGGCCGGGACGGGCAACGACTTCGCCGCGACGCTCGGACTGCGCGAGCTCGACGCCGTCGCAGCCGCCGATGCGATCGCGGGCGGCGTCACGCGGCGCGTGGATCTCGCCCGGGTCACGCGCGACGACGGATCGACCGCGTTCTTCGGGTCGGTGCTCGCGAGCGGCTTCGACTCCAAGGTCAACGACCGGGCCAACGCGATGCGCTGGCCCCGCGGCGGATCGCGCTACAACATCGCGATCCTGTCCGAGTTCGCGCGGCTCTCCGGGATCCCGTACGACGTGCGGCTCGAGCTGCCGGACGGCACGAACGAGCGCGTCGCGGGGGACCTGGTGATGGCGACCGTGGGCAACGGCGGCACCTACGGCGGCGGCATCCCGATCTGCCCCGATGCCGATCCTGCCGACGGCCTGCTCGATGTCGTGCTGGTGCGCCCGGCCGGCCGGCTCCGCCTGCTTCGGCTGCTCCCCCGGGTCTATCGCGGCACGCACGCGACGGTCCCCGAAGTGCGCATGATGCGCGTGCGTGCGGTGCGCCTGGAGGCTCCCGGCGTCACGGCCTACGCGGACGGCGACCCCATCGGGGCGCTGCCGCTGTCGGTCGACGTCGCTCCGGGGGCGCTCACGGTCTTCACACCGGAGCGATGAGCGCGGGATGCCTCGTCAGTGCGCGGCCTGGACCGCGCGGAGCTTCGCGAGCACCTGGTCGCGCAGCTCCTCGGGAGCGGTCTCCTTGCACGCGCGCGCCACCACCTCGGTGAGCGTACGCGCCACCAGCGCCTCGTCACGGCAGCCGGGGCAGTTCTCCAGGTGCTCGGCGATGTCGGAGTGCTCGGTCCTGCAGACCTCGTTGCGCAGGTACTCCTCCAGGTCGCGCCGCGCCTTCTCGCAGCCGCAGTCGGTCATTTCTTGCTCCTCGTGGCGGCAACCGTCATGCCGCGCTCTCTTGCGTAGTCGGCCAGCAGTTCACGAAGCATGCGCCTGCCACGGTGCAGGCGGCTCATGACCGTGCCGATGGGGGTCTTCATGATGTCGGCGATCTCCTGGTAGGCGAAGCCCTCGACATCGGCGAGGTACACCGCCAGCCGGAAGTCCTCCGGGATGGACTGCAGCGCGTCCTTGACCACGGACGCCGGCATGTGGTCGATCGCCTCGGCCTCGGCCGAGCGCGTGCTCGTCGCGGTGGTCGACTCGGCGCCGCCGAGCTGCCAGTCCTCGAGGTCGTCGATCGTGCCCTGGTAGGGCTCGCGCTGCTTCTTGCGGTAGGTGTTGATGTAGGTGTTCGTCAGGATCCGGTACAGCCACGCCTTGAGGTTCGTGCCCTGCGTGAAGGTCTTCCAGGAGGCGAACGCCTTGACGAAGGTCTCCTGCACCAGATCGGCCGCGTCGGCCGGGTTGCGCGTCATGCGCATCGCCGCCGCGTACAGCTGGTCCATGAAGGGCAGCGCCTGCTCTTCGAACTGCGTGCGCGGATCCGCGGCCTCATCGGTGTCGTGGGCCCGGTCGATCGAGTCGCTCATCACGCGCCAGTCTACGGTGGCCGCGTCCAGGCCATCCGTGAGGTCGCGCGGGGGCGCCTCGAGGTCGAGGCGGTCGAGGGTTGCGAACATCCTGCTCCGGTTCGTGTCGTCGATCCCGGCCGGTCCGGACGGGGTTCGTTAGGGTAGAACCCGATGAGAGCCGACGGGTATTCCCCAGCCACTGCGCCGGATGAGCGCGGGCCCTGGCACGCCCCGACGGCGAGCGGCTCGCTGCACGCGACGGTGACCGTCCCGGGCTCCAAGTCGCTGACCAACCGCGAGCTCGTGCTCGCGGCCCTCGCCGACGGGCCCAGCCGCCTCCTCTCGCCGCTGCACTCCGACGATTCCGCGCGCATGATCGACGCGCTGCGCGCGCTCGGCGTCGGCATCGAGCTCGTCCCGGGGTCGGGTGCCTACGGCGACGACATCGAGGTGACCCCGGTGTGGCCGCTGCAGGGCGACACCGAACTGGACTGCGGCCAGGCGGGCACGGTGATGCGCTTCGTCGCGGGACTCGGCGGCTTCGCCCGGGGCGACGTGACGCTCACGGCGCACGAGAGCGCACTGCACCGGCCGATGGGTGCGATGATCACGGCGCTGCGCGACGTCGGCGTCGACATCGACGACGGCGGGCGATGGGCGCTCCCCTTCATCGTGCGCGGGCACGGGCACGTGCGCGGCGGAGAGGTCACGATCGACGCGAGCGCGTCGAGCCAGTTCGTCTCGGGCCTTCTGCTCGCCGCACCCCGCTTCGACGTCGGACTGCACCTCATGCACGCCGGTGAGCGGCTGCCCAGCATCCCTCACATCGACATGACCGTGGAGGCGCTGGCCCATCGCGGCGTGCACGTCGAGCGTCCGGGCGTCGGCGAATGGATCGTGCCCGCCGGACCGGTCCGTGCGAAGGACGTGGCGATCGAGCCCGATCTCTCCAATGCCGCGCCGTTCCTCGCCGCGGCCATGGTGGCCGGCGGGTCGGTGTCGGTCACCGGATGGCCGGCGCACTCCACGCAGCCGGGAGCGATGCTCACCGAGATCCTCTCGCTGATGGGCGCGCGCGTCGTGCGCCGCGGCGGCGCACTGACGGTCACGGCGGGAGCGGCCATCCAGGGCGTCGACCTCGACCTCTCGGCGGCCGGCGAGCTCACCCCGACGATCTTCGCGCTGGCGGCCTTCGCCGACTCGCCGTCGACCCTCCACGGCATCGGACACATCCGCGGGCACGAGACCGACCGCATCGCCGCACTCGTGTCGGAGCTGCGTGGCCTCGGCGGCGAGGCCGACGAGCTGCCCGACGGCATCCGCATCGTCCCACGTCCCCTTCACGGCGGCACGTGGCATGCCCACCACGACCACCGCATGGCGACCACGGGCGCCCTCATCGGGCTCGCGGTGCCGGGCGTCGAGGTCGACGACATCGGCACGACCGCGAAGACCATGCCCGAGTTCCCGCAGATCTGGCAGCGGATGCTCACCGGCGAGAGCGCACGGTCGCAGGAGACGATGCGGGCATCGTGAGCGTCAGGACCGACGTGGCGACGGCTCGAGACGGCTCGGTGAGACGGGCCGGGAGGACGCCGTGAGCTGGCTGGACGACCCCGACGACGACGACGAACCGGAGTTCGACGAGGCCGACATCCGCGTCCGGCCGAACCCGAAGGCGAACCGCCCCCGCACCAAGCGCCGCCCGGCCCACGCCGACGCCCGCATCGCGCGGGTGCTCGGCGTGGACCGCGGCCGCTACACGGTGCTCGTCGACGAGGACCTGCCGACGGAGCGCACGGTGCTCGCGACACGGGCCCGCGAGCTGCGCAAGATGCCGATCGTCACGGGCGACCGCGCGCGCGTCGTCGGCGACACCTCCGGCACGGAGGGCACCCTCTCGCGCATCGTCGGCATCGAGGAGCGCACGTCGCTGCTGCGTCGCAGCGCCGACGACACCGATCAGGTCGAGCGCGTCGTCGTCGCCAACGCCGACCAGATGCTCGTCGTCGTCGCCGCCGCCGACCCCGAGCCGCGGGCACGGCTCGTCGACCGCTACCTCGTGGCGGCGCTGGATGCCGGCATCCGTCCCCTCCTCGTCGTGACGAAGACCGATCTGAAGGACCCGAGCGAGTTCCTCGGCCATTTCGACGGGCTCGATCTCGAGGTCTTCACGAGCGGCAAGGAGGACATGCCGCTCGAACGCGTGGGCGCCGCGCTGGCCGGGCACTCGACGGTGTTCGTCGGGCACTCCGGCGTCGGCAAGTCGACGCTCGTCAACGCGCTCGTGCCCGAAGCCAAGCGCGCCACCGGACACGTCAACGTCGTCACCGGCCGCGGCCGGCACACGTCGAGCTCGACGGTGTCGCTGCGCTATCACGGCGAGGACGGCAACGGCTGGGTGATCGACACGCCGGGGGTCCGGTCGTTCGGGCTCGGTCACGTCGACCCGGCGAACATCCTGCGCGCCTTCACCGACCTCGCCGAGATCGCCGAGGAATGCCCGCGCGGGTGCACGCACCTGCCCGACGCCCCGGACTGCGCGATCGTGGAGGCGGTCGGGGAGGGTCGGCTCGGTCCCGGCGGCCCGGCCCGCCTCGACTCGCTGCAGCGGCTGCTCGAGACCTTCGCCGAGAAGGGCCAGCGTCCCGGCGCCTAGGCTGGAGAGGTGACCACGAAGCGCCTCGAACCCGGTTCCCTCGCCCCCGCCTTCACCCTCGTCGACCAGGACGAGCGGCCCGTGACGCTGAAGGACCTGCGCGGCGGACGCGTGATCCTGTTCTTCTATCCGGAGGCGATGACCCCCGGATGCACGACCGAGGCCTGTGACTTCCGCGACAGCCTGGCCCCACTGCAGGCCGCGGGCTACACGATCCTCGGGATCTCGCGCGACGAGCCCGAGAAGCTCCGCCGGTTCCGCGAGCGCGATGGCCTGACATACGACCTGCTGAGCGACCCCGACCACAAGGTCCACGACGAGTACGGCGTGTGGGGCGAGAAGGTCAACTACGGCAAGACCTTCATGGGCGTCATCCGCTCGACGTTCGTCATCGACGAGAAGGGCCGCATCTCGCACGCGCTGTACAACGTGCGCGCCACCGGCCATGTCGGTCGCGTGCGGAGCCTGCTCGGCGTCTGAGCCGGACCTCAGCCCCTCGGTCGACGCGACGGCGCGTCAGGCCCGGCCGACGCATGTGCGGAGCGGCCGGCGTCGCGGACCGCGAGCACGAGCAGGACGAGCGCGACGAGCGCGGGGACGGCGAGCGCGAGCGCGATGGAGGGGACAGCGAACGCACCGGTCGCGGCGCCCAGTGCGACGGCGAGCACGAGAAGCTGAGTGACGATGCCGCCCGAGCGGCCCCACGACTGGCCGCGCCAGATCGCGACCGCGAATGCGAGAACCGCCGCCGCGCCCACCAGAGTGAGCACGATGAGGGCCAGCGCGCTCTCGATTGAGCCGGTGTCACCCCCGGCGAGCGCGGCGATCTGCCACGCCACGAGCGCGACGAGGCCGAGCCCCTCGAGCGCCACGATCACCGCGGCGAGCATTCCGGACACGTTTGTCCGCATTCTCCGTCGACTCCTTCCGTCCCCGAGGACGGTTTGTGTGAACCCTCCAGGTCACTGGGGGAACACCCAGCCAATACCGCACAAACCCGCCGGTGAACCCTTGATTCAGGTAAACCGCTATGGGACGATTGGTGAAGCCGTGTGCTCCCACAGCGACGTGGGGCGAGCAATCTCGCACTTCCCACAGGGTATCGGACCCGAACCGGCCCCTTCTTCCCCACACCATCTGCATCAAGGAGCACCACCATGGATTGGCGCGACAAGGCCGCCTGCCTGACTGTCGACCCCGAACTGTTCTTCCCCGTCGGGAACACAGGTCCGGCCGTCGACCAGATCGAGAAGGCGAAGTCCGTCTGCGCCCGGTGCACCGTCACCGAGATCTGCCTCCAGTACGCCCTCGAGACCGGCCAGGACTCGGGCGTGTGGGGCGGCCTGTCCGAGGACGAGCGCCGCGCCCTCAAGCGCCGCGCCGCCCGCGCGCGCCGCGCGTCGTGACCCTGAACGAATGAGAGAACGGATGCCGCGACCCGCGGCATCCGTTCACCTCTTCTCGGCTCGGCCCTTCTCGGCTCAGTTCTTGGAGCGCTCGATGTAGCGCAGCGGGATGTCGATCGTGACCTCCGTACCGCTGCCCATGATCGTGTGCCAGTCGATGGTGCCGCCGAGCTCGCCCTGGATGAGGGTGCGCACGATCTGCGTGCCGAGGCCCCGGCCGACCTGCCCCTCGGGGAGTCCCGAGCCGGTGTCGCGCACGCGCACCTCGAGACGGTCGTCGGAGCGTTCCGCGACGATCTCGACGTCGCCCTCCTGCCCGGCGAGACCGTGCTCGACGGCGTTGGTGACGAGCTCGGTGAGCGCCAATGCGAGCGGTGTCGCATACTCGCTCGGAAGGGTGCCGAAGCGGCCCGTGGAGTGCGTGCGCGCGCGCGTGTTCGGCGCCGCGGCGACCTCGGCGACGAGCTTCAGCACGCGGTCGAAGACCTCGTCGAAGTCGACGTTCTGCGCGAGGCCCTCCGACAGCGTGTCGTGCACGACCGCGATCGCCGACACGCGGCGCATCGCCTGGGTGAGCGCCTCCCGCGCCTCCTCGGTGTGCGAGCGGCGCGCCTGGATCCGCAGCAGCGACGCGACGGTCTGCAGGTTGTTCTTCACGCGATGGTGGATCTCGCGGATCGTCGCGTCCTTGGTGATGAGCTCCTGCTCCTGGTGGCGGATCTCGGTGACGTCGCGGCACAGCACGATCGCGCCGATGCGCGTGCCGTGGTCGCGCAGCGGGATCGTCCGCAGCGACACGGTGACGCCGCGTGCCTCGAGGTCGGTGCGCCACGGGGCGCGTCCCGTGACGACGACCGGCAGCGACTCGTCGAACTGACGCTTGGCCGGCAGGATCTGCGTGACGACCTCGACGAGCGACTCGCCCTCCAGTTCGTCGTCGAAGCCGAGGCGGTTGAACGCCGACAGGGCGTTCGGGCTGGCGAACGTGGTGATGCCGTCGACGTCGAGGCGGATGAGTCCGTCGGACGCGCGCGGCGCGCCGCGCCGGGGCGAGGTCGGAGCGGTCAGGTCGGGGAACTCCCCCGAGGCGATCATGCCGAACAGGTCGTCGGCGCAGTCGTTGAAGGTGATCTGCTGACGCGACGGCGTGCGGGCCTCACCGAGGTTCGTGTGACGCGTCACGACGCCGATGGCCTGCAGCGCTCCGTCGGTGCGACGGGCGACGGGAACCGCGCGCACCCGCGTCGGGGTCTCTTCGAACCAGTCCGGCGACGCCGAGTCCACGATCCGCCCGGTCTGGAAGGCGTCCCTCACCTGCGTGCGCCACTGCGGACGCACCCGGTCCCCCACGATGTCGCGGTAGAAGAGCGTGGCGGCGCCGCTCGGCCGCGCGTGCGCGACGGCGACGAACGATTCGTCCGAGGTCGGCACCCACAGCACGATGTCGGCGAACGCCAGGTCGGCGAGGAGCTGGCCATCCCCCGCGAGGCGGTGGAGCCACTCCACGTCCTCCTCGCTGGAGCGGCCCTGGGCGTAGACGAGATCGCTGAGGGTCGACACGCAACCAGCCTAGGGCGCCGCGCTCACGCCGCCGGCTCGGCGGCGCGGCGGACCGCACGGGCGCGTCGCCCGCGGGGCGGCTTCCGCGTCACGACCTCGGACGGTGCGGTACGCGTCGCCGGGACGACGGCCTCGCCGACGAGCCGGCGGATCGCGAGGGTCAGCGGGGACTTCGGCGCGACGTCGGCGATCGGGCGGGCCGACAGCAGCGCCGCATCCGCGGAACGGGGATCCTGGGGCAGGAACCAGACGTCGTCGATGCCGCCGAAGCGGTCCAGCGTGCGGCGCACCTGTCCGCGCGCGTCGATGCCGAGAGCGCCCGGCCGGAGCCGGTTGGCGACGACGGCGACGGGCGTGAGCCCGACCGTCGCACGCAGCTCGGAGAACGCGCGCAGGAAGCGCGCGACGCCGACCGGGTCGGCTCCGGCCACGGCCACGATGAGGTCGGCGGCTCGCAGCGCGGCGAGCGTCGCGGCGTTGCGGCGGGGCGCCTCGAGGTCGCTCATGATCTCTTCGTCGCGCTCGAGCGACCCTGCGACGTCGACCACGGTGTAGTCCGCCCACTCCCGACACGCCGCGAGCGCCCCGGCGACCCGACGTTCGCCGAGTTCCGGCCATCGGGACGGGCGGTTGATCCCCGTCAGCACGTCGACTCCGGAGCGCCCGAGCGGGATCGCGATGCGCGCGAGCTCGCGCGCATCGAGGCCGCCGAGCTCCGCCTGCCGGCACGCGGCCGCGAACCCCGGCCCCTCGTCGGCGAGGCCCAGCGCCAGCGCGATCGACGGCGCGTGCGTGTCGGCGTCGACGAGGGCGACGTGGCGCCCGCCGCGCGCGAGCTCGACCGCCAGTTCGGTCGCGACCGTCGACCTGCCGGGAGCGCCCGCCGGTCCCCACACGACGATGACCCGCGGCTGGGGGCGAGCCTCCGGGTTGGGGTGAGCCGGCGGCGCGGCCAGCGTCTCGACGATGCGCCAGGGCTCCGCGTCGCGCAGGATGGGCGCTTCCAGCCCGCACGCGTCGGCCAGGCGCTCGCTCGCGGCGCCGTCGCACAGCGGCACGATCCGCGTCGCGGCTCGGTCGCACAGGGCCACCACGGCGGGCGACATGGTGCTGCGCGCGACCTCGATGACGACCGCATCGGCCTCGTCGAGTGCACGCAGCACCTCGTGCGCCTGGGCACCGGGTACCTCCTCCGAGACCGCGAGGAGGGGGGCGGATGCCGCGACCACCGCGACGACGTCGACGCCCTCGCGGCGGAGACCTTCGGCGAGGGGACCGCCATGATCGACCGCGACGACGACCTTCACGAGCCCGTCCCGGTCGGCACGACCGAGAGCGCCGCCTCATCGGCCATCGCGGCGAGCGTGGCCGCCACATCGGCGCGCGGGATCACCAGCTCGAGAGCGGCGGCCCCGCCGCCGATCATCGAGTCGTCGCGGGTCACCGAGACGACGGTCGCGTCGGCTACGAGGATGCGCGGCTCGTCGTACTCGCCCTGCTCGAGCGGCGGAGCGGCCCATACCTCGACGACGGTGCCGGCGGTGACCGATGCCGGCACGTCGACGGTGCTGCGGACGACGACGCTCGTAGTGCGCGCGGAGTCCGCCGCGCCGACGGATGCCGTGGGCACGAGCTCTCCCGAGGCGATGGTGCGCGTCGCGACCACGGCCTCGTTCAGATCCTCCGCCGAGAGGTATGCGTCCGACAGCTGCCCGAGGGCCACGTCGACGACCCGGAGGTCGTCGGCTGCGATCGCCTCGCCGGGCACGATCGTGCGTGCGGCGGCGTACACCGGAACCGTCTGGCGGGCCGCCGCGACGACGAGCCACACGCCCGCGACGGACGCGAGGACGAGGAGGATGCCGAGGAAGAACCTCGCGTCGCCCCAGAAGGCGCGACGCGGCGCTCGGGCCGGTTCGGTGACGCTCATGCCCTCCATCGTCACCCAAACGCTCGGGGGCCCTTTCCCGTTATCCACAGCCCCTCCCGCGCCGGCCCCCCTCCCCCTGGGCAGGGCCATAATGGGGGCATGTCCGATGACCCGACGTCCGACACGCGTCTGCTCGCGCCCGCACAGGTGGGCGAGGTGCTCGGCGTGTCGGTCGACGAGGTCATGGCGCTGGTCATGGACGGGCGTCTGCGCGGGATGCGTGTGGGTGCCCCCGCGCGCTGGCGCGTCGACGCCGCAAGCGTCTCGGCCTACCTCGACGACCAGGCCGAGGAGGCCCGGCGCATGGCGCTGTGGCGGCAGTCGCAGACCGCGAGCTTCCCCGAGCTGTGGGGCACCGGCTTCGTCCGCAACCCGGACTGACGGCACCGTCCGGCCGGCGCTCCGGCTGGATTCGCCGACGTGCCTCAGGGCATCGTGGGTGCCGCGTCCGCCCTCAGCCACGCGATCGACGCGAAGGGCACGATGCGGTAGCCCGTGACGGCGTCGGCGCGGCGCGGCGCGCCCGGCTCATGCAGCGCGATGTCGAGATGGTCCGCGCCCGCGCGATCGATCGTTCCGGTGAGTGTGCGCCCGCCCCGGAGATGGACCGCGACGCCGGCGCGCCGGCGCACGAGGTCTCGGAGCACGAAGCCGAAGGTGAGCCGGTCGGCGAGGGCCGACCGAGGCGGCGCGGGCCGCGCGGTGCGCAGCAGGTCGGCGTGCGGCATCCCGATCGCCACGAGCGATGCGAAGGGGACCACGACCGCTCCGTGCGGTCCCTCCGCGGGCGCGAGCGCCGCCCAGTCCGCCCCGACTCCCGTCACGTGAGCACGCAGCGTCGTGCCGTCCGACAGGTCGAACGACGCCGCTGCGGGCACGCCGTCTCGGCCGACGAGGAGCGTGAGCCGCTCCACGAGCTGCACGCGTGAGAGCCGCAGGCGCTCGGCCTCGGTATCGAGCGCGGCACGCTCCGCCTCCCACTCGGAGGCGAGCTGATCCTCGAGGTCGTCGAAGAACCGGTCCCAGCGCACTCCGCGAGAGTAGAGCATCTCGGCCCGACCGGGTGCGGAGTTATCCACAGTTCGGGCGAGGCGATTTTTCTGGGAGTTCGCCGTGTGCTCTACTGTCCCCCAAGACATCCCCCACTGTCGAGATAGGCACCCATGGCAATGACGCCCGCGGCATACGCCCGCGCAACGAATGCGTCCCGGCACGTCGAGCTCTCCGAGTTCTTCGCGCCGCAGCGGACGCCCACCACCGCGCTCCCCTCGCCGGAGCCGTTCCTGCGCAACCTGACCCTCGGCGTGCTCGAGGTCTTCGCGGGAGTGCGCGAAGTCGACCAGCTCGCACGCTGGCTCACCGAGGAGCCTTATCGCAAGCTCGTCACGCGCGCCAACCTCGCCGCGCGGGCGCGCAGCGCCCGTGGCATGCCGGCCAAGCGCCCCGTCCACGCGATCCTCTCGGTGCACCAGTCATCGCCCGCGGACGGCATCCTCGAGGCTGTCGTCGTCGTGCGCGGACCGGCCCGCACCCGCGCGCTCGCGGTGCGCCTCGAGGGCATGGACGGGCGCTGGCGCGCCACATCGCTGGCGCTGCTCTGACGCGCACTCAGTCGTGCGAGCGGGCCGACCCCAGCGTCGTGGCCGGCCCGGTCGTCACTTCTCCTCGTCCTTGTCGATGAGCTCGAGGAGGGATTTCAGCGCGTCGCGGATCTCGTAGTGGTCGTACTGCCCGGCCCGGCTCTCGGCCGAGATCACCCCCGAGCGGTGGACGCGACGGAAGTCCCCCACCGGGAACGAGTACGCCCCCTTGGTCTCCTCGTTCTCGCTCCGGTCGATGCCGAGGTGCCAGTGCGAGAACTCCGTCCAGCCTTCTCGCTCGATGAACTCGTTCTCCTCGTCTGCGGTCGGAGCGGCTTCGGACCAGTCGTCCCGCTCGTCTCGCACGACCTTGCCCTCACGGATGAGCGCCCGCGCATGACGCAGCGCAGGCTGGTTCAGTTGGATCGCCATACGCGCGACAGTAGAGCGCCGATGTGCGCGCTCACGAGGGGCTTGACGGATGCCGCCGTCTGCGGCATCCGTTGACTCACTGCTTGTACGACGCGAGGAAATTGCCGAGCCGCTCGATCGCCTCCGACAGCACGCGCGCCTCGGGCAGCGTCACGATGCGGAGGTGGTCGGGCGAAGGCCAGTTGAAGCCGGTCCCCTGCACCAGGAGCACGTGCTCGGCGACGAGGAAGTCGTAGACCAGCTTGCCGTCGTCATGGATCTCGTGCACCTCTGGGTCGAGGCGCGGGAAGGCGTAGAGAGCCCCCTGCGGCTTGAGGCACGTGACTCCCGGGATGCGCTCGAGGCCCTCCCACGCGGCATCCCGCTGCTCGTGCAGCCGCCCGTCGGGAGCGATCAGCGCGTCGATGGACTGCACGCCCGACAGCGCCGCCTGAACGGCGTGCTGGGCCGGCACGTTGGGGCACAGCCGCGTCGAGGCCAGGAGCTGGATGCCCTCGAGGAATCCGGCAGCGTGCTTCTTGGGACCGGTGATCACGAGCCAGCCGGAGCGGTACCCGGCGACGCGGTACGTCTTCGACAGGCCGTTGAAGGTCAGGCACAGCAGGTCGGGGGCGAGCGTCGCGAGCGGGATGTGCTGCGCGTCGTCGTAGACGATGCGGTCGTAGATCTCGTCCGACAGCAGCAGGAGCGAGTGCTCGCGGGCGACCTCGACGATGCCCTCGAGCACCTCGCGCGTGTACACGGCACCCGTCGGGTTGTTGGGGTTGATCACGACGATGGCCTTCGTGCGCGGCGTGATCTTGGCGCGGATGTCTTCGAGGTCGGGCTGCCAGCCGGCGGTGCTGTCGCACAGGTAGTGCACCGGCGTGCCGTCGGCCAGGCTCGTCATGGCCGTCCACAGCGGGTAATCGGGCGCGGGGATAAGCACCTCGTCGCCCTCGTCGAGCAGAGCCTGCATCGTCATCGTGATGAGCTCCGACACGCCGTTGCCGAGGTAGACGTCGTCGGGGTCGAACTGCGGGAACCCCGGCACCTGCTCGTAGCGCGACACCACGGCGCGACGCGCCGACATGATGCCCCGGCTGTCGCTGTAGCCGTGCGCGTGCGGCACGGCCTCGATCATGTCGCGCACGATCTGGAACGGCGCCTCGAAGCCGAACACCGCCGGGTTGCCGGTGTTGAGCTTGAGGATCGTGTGTCCCTCGTCCTCCAGCCGGTCGGCCTCGGCCAGTGCCTGCCCGCGGATCTCGTAGAGGACGTTCTTGAGCTTGCTGGACTGGTCGAGAGTGCGGAGAGGACTCATCGCCTCAGGATATCCGCGGCCGGGCGAGGCCAATGGACCGCCCGTGGCCCGCGGCCTGGGCTACTTGCGCTTCTCGGCGGCGCGGCGCTGGGCCCGGTTCTGCGGTGCCTGCTGCGGCGGCTGGGCCGCGGCATCCGTCCGCTGCCCGAAGGCCCCGCGCTGCGCTTCCGCCGCAGGAGCCTGGGCCGGTGCCTGCGCCGGTGCCGCCGCGGCGGCGGCCGCGGCCTGACGCAGCCGCGTGGTCGCCGCCTGCTGCACCTGGCCGCGATCGTTGCGCACCTCGACCTCTCCGGCGTCGTTCGACGCCGAATACTGCAGTCGCTGCGACTCGACGGGCTGCGCCCCCAGACCCTTGGCCTCGACCTGCGTGACGGCCTCGCCCTCGCCCTGACGGCGGACCTCGACTTCGAGGTTGTAGAGGTAGCCGACCGACTCCTCCTTGATCTGCCCCATCATCGCCTGGAACATCTGGTACCCCTCGCGCTGGTACTCGATGAGCGGGTCGCGCTGGGCCATCGCACGCAGGCCGATGCCGTCCTTGAGGTAGTCCATCTCGTAGAGGTGGTCGCGCCAGCGGCGGTCGAGCACCTGCAGCACGACACGGCGCTCGAGCTCGCGCGTCGCGGCCTCGCCGAGCGTCTCCTGTCGCTTGTCGTATGCGATGCGGGCGTCCGAGAGGATCTCTCGCTTGAGGCCCTCGGCGGTGATGCCGCCCTTGCGACCGGCCGCCTCGGCCACGACCTCGTCGATGGTCACGCCCACCGGGTACAGGGTCTTCAGCTCCGTCCAGAGCGCGTCGAAGTCCCAGTTCTCGCTGTGGCCCGATCCGGTGTGGTCGTCGATGACGGCGTTGATGGCGTCTTCGATGAAGTGCTGCACGCGGTCGGCGATGTCGTCGCCGTGCAGGATGTGGCGGCGGTCCGAGTAGATCGCCTCGCGCTGCCGGTTGAGCACGTCGTCGTACTTGAGGACGTTCTTGCGGATCTCGGCGTTGCGCGCCTCGACCTGGCTCTGCGCGGACTTGATGGCGCGCGTGACCATGCCCGACTCGATCGCGACGTCGTCGGGGAAGTTCGTGCGGGCCAGGATCGCCTCGGCGGCGCCGGACTGGAACAGGCGCATGAGGTCGTCGGTGAGCGACAGGTAGAAGCGGCTCTCACCGGGGTCGCCCTGACGGCCCGAACGACCGCGCAGCTGGTTGTCGATACGGCGCGACTCGTGACGCTCGGTGCCGAGCACGTACAGGCCGCCGGCGTCGATGACCTTGGCGGCCTCCTCGGCGACGCGGTCGCGGACCGCCTCGTAGACGGCATCCCATTCCGCTTCGTACTCGTCCGGAGTCTCGACCGGGTCGAGCCCCTTCGCCTTCATCTCCTGCACCGCGAGGAACTCGGCGTTGCCGCCGAGCATGATGTCGGTGCCGCGGCCGGCCATGTTGGTGGCGACCGTGACGGCGCCGAGGCGCCCCGCGCGGGCGACGATCTCGGCCTCGCGCGCGTGGTTCTTCGCGTTCAGGACCTCGTGCTTGATGCCCTTCTTCGCGAGCAGTCGCGACAGGTACTCGCTCTTCTCGACGCTGACGGTGCCGACGAGGACCGGCTGGCCCTGCGCGTGGCGGTCTGCGATGTCTTCGACGACCTGCCCGAACTTGGCCTGCTCGTTCTTGTAGACGAGGTCGGGCATGTCCTTGCGGATCATCGGCTTGTTCGTCGGGATCGTGACGACGCCGAGCTTGTAGGTCGACATGAACTCCGCGGCCTCGGTCTCGGCGGTACCGGTCATGCCGGCGAGCTTCTCGTAGAGGCGGAAGTAGTTCTGCAGAGTGACGGTCGCGAGCGTCTGATTCTCCGCCTTGACCGGCACGCCCTCCTTCGCCTCGATCGCCTGGTGGATGCCCTCGTTGTAGCGTCGCCCGACGAGGATGCGGCCGGTGTGCTCGTCGACGATCATGACCTCGTCGTTCATCACGACGTAGTCCGAATCGCGCTTGAACAGGGCGAGCGCCTTGATCGAGTTGTTCAGGAACGAGATGAGCGGGGTGTTGGCGGACTCGTAGAGGTTGTCGATGCCGAGGTAGTCCTCGACCTTCTCGATGCCGGGCTCGAGCACGCCGATCGTGCGCTTCTTCTCGTCGACCTCGTAGTCGACGCCGACCTCGAGCGTCTTGGCGATCTTTGCGAACTCGACGAACCACCGGTTCGCCTCGCCCGACGACGGGCCCGAGATGATGAGCGGCGTACGCGCCTCGTCGATGAGGATCGAGTCGACCTCGTCGACGATCGCGAAGAAGTGGCCGCGCTGGACGAGGTCCTCCTTGCGCCACGCCATGTTGTCGCGCAGGTAGTCGAAGCCGAACTCGTTGTTGGTGCCGTACGTGATGTCGGCGTTGTACTGCTGGCGGCGAACCTCGGGGGTCTGGCCGGCGACGATGTTGCCGGTGGTCATGCCGAGCGCCCGGTAGATGCGGCCCATCAGCTCCGACTGGTAAGAAGCGAGGAAGTCGTTGACCGTGACGACGTGCACGCCCTTGCCGGCGATGGCGTTGAGGTACACCGGGAAGGCGGCGGTGAGCGTCTTGCCTTCACCGGTCTTCATCTCGGCGATGTTGCCGAGGTGGAGCGCGGCTCCACCCATGAGCTGCACGTCGTACGCGCGCTGGCCGAGCGTGCGCTTGGCCGCCTCGCGGACGGCGGCGAACGCCTCCGGCATCAGCTGGTCGAGCGTCTCTCCTGCCTCGTAGCGGGCCCGCAGCTCTGCGGTCTCGCCCCGGAGCTCTTCGTCGGTCAGGTGCTCGTAGTCCTCTTCAAGGGCGCCTACGGCCTTCACGACCTGCTGGAGCCGCCGGAGGATGCGACCCTCACCAGCGCGAAGCAGTTTCTCGAGGGGGTTGGCCACGGAGTGTCTCCATCTTCAGGCAGTCGGGTGCGGCGCGTCGGCGCCGGTGCCGCCCCGGGCGCATCGCCCCAGGCATACGTGCCTATGTTATCCACCCGTGACCTTGGCGTGCGCTGGATGTGGGCGAGCATGGAGACATGACGGCGACGCAGGCGATGAGACGGCGACGGATGCCGCGCACCTGGGCCGTCTTCGTGGTCACTGCGGGCGCGCTCGGGCTGACGGCGTGCGCGTCGCACCCCGACGCCGTGCCGGTGCCGCCGCCTTCGGACGTGCGTCCCGCGGTGGACTGCTCCGCCGAATGGGACGTCGGCTGGGGAGCCATCCCGCGCGACTTCGAGCCGGTCGCCGTCTACGTGTGCGACCCCGTGCTCGAGCTCGCACCGACCCCCGATCCGCCGCTCGTCCTGGCCGACCCCGGGCAACTCGCAGAGACGCCTCCGCCTGCGGCGGAGCCGGCTCCGGCTCCCGACGCGATCGAGCCGCGCCGGCTCGAGGGCGACCTGTCGACACTCCTGGCAGCGTTCGCCGTGCCGAACGATCCGAAGTGGCCGGGACCGTGCAGCGCGATCGGCGTTGTGGTGCCGGACGTGTGGCTCGTCGACGACGAGGGGCACGCCATCCGGCCCGCCTACCCGGTGGACGGATGCGGCCTCCCGAAGCCCGGCGTCACCGAGGCACTCGCGAATCTCGCCCCGGCCGACTGACACGCCGTCTCAGCCAGACGCGCCGACGCGCGGCGTCCGGGATATTTCCGAGTATGTATATACTCGGCAATTACATACCCGGTATAGCCCAGGAGATGCCCATGTCGGTACGTCAGAGCCTGCTCGCGATCCTCGATCAGGGGCCGTGTTACGGCTACCAGCTGCGAGCGGAGTTCGACCGTCGCACCGGCTCGACGTGGCCGCTCAACGTCGGCCAGATCTACAACACGCTCGACCGGCTCGAGCGCGACGGGCTCGTCGAGAAGCGCGACGTCGACGAGCACGGGCACGTCTACTGGCAGATCACGGATGCCGGAGCCGCCGAGGTGCGGGAGTGGCTGGCCTCCCCCGTCCAGCGTTCCCAGGGCACGCGCGACGAGCTCGCGATCAAGCTCGCGGTCGCCGCGACGCTTCCCGGGATCGACGTCGCCGACATCATCCAGACGCAGCGGCGCGCGTCCCTCGCGCAGCTGCAGGAGCTCAATCGGGCCAAGTACGCCGGCGCGAACCCCGACGGCCCGGAGGAGCTCGCGTGGTCGCTCGTCGTCGACTCCATGATCTTCGCCGCCGAGGCCGAGGTGCGCTGGCTCGACCACACCGAGCAGCGCCTCGCCCTCCACCCCGACCACGCCATGGCACTCCAGCTCTCGACCGAGAAGCCCAAGCGCGGCCGGCCGGCCAGAGCCGAGGCATCCGTCGCCGCGGAGCCGGCCCGATGACCGACACCGTGCTGCGTCTCATCGGTGTGACGCAGCAGTACGGCAGCGGCGCGACCGCCGTGTCGGCGCTGTCGGGCGTCGACTTCGAGGTGCGGCAGGGCGAGCTCGTGGCGGTGATGGGACCATCCGGCTCTGGCAAGTCCACGATGCTGTCGATCGCCGGAGGGCTCGCGACTCCGACGACGGGTGAGGTCGTCATCGAGGGCGCCTACCTGAGCGAGCAGTCCCCGAAGCAGCTTGCGCAGCTGCGGCGGCGCTCGCTCGGGTTCGTCTTCCAGGACTTCAACCTCATCCCCACGCTCACCGCCCTCGAGAACGTGACGCTGCCGCTCGAGCTCGACGGCTTCCGGTCGCGGGCCGCGCGCCGCGCCGGTCGCGACGCGCTCGCCTCGGTGGGGCTCGCCGAGAAGGCGGACGCCTATCCCGACGACCTCTCGGGCGGTCAGCAGCAGCGCGTCGCGATCGCACGTGCCGTCGTCGGCGGCCGCCGCCTCATCCTCGCCGACGAGCCGACCGGCGCCCTCGACTCCGTCACCGGCGAGATGGTGCTGAAGATGCTGCGGGCGAGGGTGGATGCCGGTGCCGCCGGCATCCTCGTCACCCACGAAGCGCGCCACGCGGCGTGGGCCGATCGCATCGTCTTCCTTCGCGACGGCCGGATCGTCGACGAGTCGCGTCGCGACGGCGCCGAGACGCTGCTGACGGGCGCACGATGACCGAGGTGCTGGATGCGCCGGCCGAGGCGTCCGCCCCTCCCGAGACGATGGCGGATGCCGCTTCCCGGCGTCGCGGCGCAGGCTGGCGTCGGTGGCGGGTGTCGGCCCGAATGGCTCGGCGGCAGCTGCGGCGGGCGTGGGTGTCGAGCGTGCTCGTCACGACGCTCGTGGCGCTGCCGATCGCCGGCATGTCGGCGTTCGTCGTCTTCGCGATGAGCAGCATCGCCACCCCGGCCGAACGCGTCGCGGTGGAGCTCGGTCGGATGGAGGCATGGATCAAGCCCGTCGCGGTACCGGACGCCGGGTTCTGGCAGGTGCCCTCGGAGCCGGAGTGGAACGGCTACCCCATCGAGCCCAACGGCGCGATGACGATCCCCGACGGCTCGCCGCTCGACGACCCGACGACGATGCTGCCGGCCGGCACCGAGGTCGTCGAGCTGTCGAACGGCACGGCGACCGTGCAGACGCGCGACGGATCGGCGGTGCTTCCCGCGTGGGCGGGCCCGGCCTGGGATCCGCGCTTCGAGGGCGCATTCGCTCTCGTCGAAGGTGACCGGCCGACGTCGCCGGGCGAGGCGATGGTGACTCCTGCCGGACTCGAGCGCCTCGGGATCGCGATCGGCGGCGACCTGCGTCTGGCCGGCTCTGCGCAGACCTACACCGTCGTCGGCACGCTCGACGCGGCGGTCCTGGCGGATCGCGACGCAGCGGTGTTCCTGCCGTCGTCGGCGCGCGAGGTCGTCGGCGGCGAGGCGTACTGGTATCTGCCCGACCTCGCTCTGTCGTGGAAGGACGTTCAGCGACTCAACGACGAAGGCGGCGTAGTTGCGTTCTCGCGCGAGGTCGTGCTCGACCCGCCGCCGTTCACGAATCAGTGGTACGCGTCGCCGGTGTCCGCGGATCGATGGGCGGCGATGTGGCCGCTCGTGCTCATGCTGACCGTCGCCGGACTCTTCGCGGGCTATGTCGTCGTGATGCTCGCCGGCGCCGCGTTCGCCGTAGCCGCGCGCCGCCAGCAGCGCGCGCTCGCCGTCGCGGCCAGCGTCGGAGCGGACCGCCGGGATCTCTCGCGGACGATCCTCCTGCAGGGCACCTCCCTCGGCCTCGTCGGCGGCACCGTCGGTGTGGTCGCCGGCGTCGGAATCGCCGCCCTCGTCATGACGCTCACCTCGGAGGGCCGCGCGACGCAGTTCTGGGGCTTCCACATCCCCTGGGAGCTGCTCGCCGCCGTCCTCGTGTTCGCGGTCGTCGTCGGTACGGCGTCGGCGTGGGTGCCCGCACGTCGTGTCGCGCGCACTGACGCGCTGCAGGCGCTGCGCGGTGCCCGCCGCCCACAGAAACCCCTCGCCGCGCGCCCCGTCTGGGGTTCGATACTGATGCTCGCGGGCGTCGTTCTCACGCTGCTCAGCGCCTTCGCCGTCGCGACGATCAACGCGACGGATGCGTTCGGCTACGACTCGCCGATGCGATACATCCCCGCCTACGGCATCGTGGTCGGCCCGATCCTCGCGCAGTTCGGCATCCTGCTGTCGGGCAGGTGGCTGCTGTGGGTGTCGTCGCGCGGGCTGTCGCGCGTCAGCACAGCAGCGAAACTCGCGTCGAGAGATGCCGCGGCCAATGCCTCGCGCACGGTTCCCGCTTTCGCCGCCATCGCCGCGACGGTGTTTCTCGGCGTCTTCGCTCTGGGCCAATCCTCGATGCTGTCCGCACAGACCGCCCGCATGTGGTTCTACCAGGCGCCGGCCGGCAGCATCGCGATCTCGATGTGGCCGGGTCCGGGTATGACGACGGGCGAGCTCAGCGAGGACGACGCCGAAGCGGCGGCGACTGCCGCCGCCCAGCTCGCGCAGGACGCCGGTGCGGACGAGATCGCGGTCCTCTCGCGCCAGCAACTGGCGTGGTCGTACGCGAGCGTTGCCGAGGTCCCGGACGACCTGACCTTCACTCTCGCGATCCTTCCCGAGGAGTACCTGCTCGACCCCGAGGGCGGCAGCTTCCAATCGACCGGGCGGGACCCGAGCAACCCGATCGTGGTGCTCGCGGCCGAGGGCGTCGAGACAGCACTCGGCGTGGACCTGTCCGCGTCCGACCTCGCCGCCTACCGCGCCGGCGCGGCCATCGTGGCGGACGATCGCTTCGTCACGGGCGACTCGATCGCGATCGAGACGTACGAGGGCGCGGATCAATACGAGGGTCGCGTGCCCGACAACATCTTCCAGCGGCATCCGGATGCCCCTCCCGTCGCCGAGCCGGCGGAGTCGGAGCGACTCGAAGCGATCGTCGTCGATGCCCCGCTTCAACCGGTGAGCATCGCGATCGCTCCGGCGACGGCCGAGCGCCTCGGCATGACGCTCACTCCGGAGCGCGTGATCGCCGCAACGCCCGAGCCGCCCACGCAAGCAGAACGCGATCGGCTGCAGACCCAGGCGCAGCTGCTCAGCACGATCGACTACAGCCTCTCGCCGACGGTCGAGAACGGCCCGCCGAGCGATGCCGGGTGGGTGGTGCCGCTGCTGACGGCCGTCTCGGTGCTCGTCCTCGGTGCGAGCGCCGTCGCGCTCGGGCTCGCGCGTTTCGAGCGGCGCCCCGATGACGCGACGCTCGCCGCGGTCGGCGGCACGCGGTCGCTGCGGCGGCGCATCGGGTTCTGGCAGGGTCTGATCATCGCCGGCTTCGGCACGGCCGCCGGCGCCCTCGCGGGCATACTTCCCCCGATCGGCTTCTCGATCCAGTCCGGGGGAACGCAGCGGCTGTCGGACATCCCGTGGTGGCTGATCGCGAGCCTGGTCGTGGCGCTTCCGCTCGCGATCGCGCTGGCGAACTGGCTCGTCCCGCCGAGGCATCCCGAGCTCACCCGCCGCACCGTCATCACGTGAGACGAATCGGCCCCCACCGGACACTCCACAGTGAACGACCTTCACCATGCACATCGCGAGAGGACGTGCCAATTAACCCCATCGTGCCGGGCGTCGACCCCGCCTCGATCGCGCTGCCGCCGACGCAGCCGATCGACATCACCGAGCTCGCCGCGCAGAGCATCATCCCGCGCTGAGCCGCCGGCCCGGGCGCGGCATCCTGTCGTCTCCCAGGTGCAACGCACTACCCTTAAGCGTGACTTCCACGGATTCTTCCATCGAGGCAGAGGCTCAGGCCGAGCCCGCCGCGATGACGTTCGCCGATCTGGCCCTGGGCGAGCCGGTGCTCAAGGCCCTCCGCGAGATCGGATACGAGACCCCCTCGGCCATCCAGGCCGCGACCATCCCCACTCTCCTCGCCGGGCGCGATGTCGTCGGCCTCGCCCAGACCGGAACAGGCAAGACCGCCGCGTTCGCGCTGCCCATCATCGACCGCCTCGACCTGTCGCAGAAGTCGCCGCAGGCGCTCGTTCTCGCACCGACGCGCGAGCTCGCGCTGCAGGTCTGCGAGGCCTTCGAGAAGTACGCGGGGCACCTCAAGGACGTGCACGTGCTCCCCGTCTACGGCGGCCAGGGCTATGGCGTGCAACTGTCGGCGCTCCGCCGGGGCGTCCACATCGTCGTCGGGACGCCCGGCCGCATCATCGACCACCTCGAGAAGGGCACGCTCGATCTCTCCGAGCTGAAGTACCTCGTGCTCGACGAGGCCGACGAGATGCTCAAGATGGGCTTCGCCGAGGATGTCGAGACCATCCTCGCCGAGACCCCCGAGACCAAGCAGGTCGCGCTCTTCTCCGCCACGATGCCGGCCGCGATCCGTCGCATGTCGAAGCAGTACCTGCACGACCCCGAAGAGATCACGGTCAAGGGCAAGACGCAGACCTCGGCGACCGTCGCCCAGCGCTACCTCGTCGTGCAGTGGCAGCAGAAGATGGACGCGCTCACGCGCATTCTCGAGGTCGAGAACTTCGACGGGATGATCGTCTTCGGCCGCACTCGCTCGATCACCGAGGAGATCGCCGAGAAGCTTCGCGCGCGCGGGTACTCCGCGGCCGCGATCAACGGCGACGTGGCGCAGCCGCAGCGCGAGAAGACCGTGAACCAGCTGAAGTCCGGCAAGCTCGACATCCTCGTGGCGACCGACGTCGCCGCGCGCGGCCTCGACGTCGAGCGCATCTCGCACGTCGTCAACTACGACATCCCGACCGACTCCGAGTCGTACGTGCACCGCATCGGCCGCACCGGCCGCGCCGGGCGCACGGGCGACGCGATCAGCTTCGTGACGCCGCGCGAGCGGGGCCTCGTCAAGATGATCGAGCGCGCGACCCGGCAGGAGCTGACCCAGATGTCGCTGCCGAGCGTCGACGAGGTCAACGAGACGCGCCTGTCTCGCTTCGACGACCGGATCACCGCCGCACTCGGCGACTCGGAGCGCATCGACGACTTCCGCGACATCGTCGCCCACTACGTCCGCAACCACGACGTGCCCGAGGTCGATGTCGCCGCCGCACTCGCGATCGTCGCGCAGGGCGACACTCCCCTGCTGCTCGAGCCCGACCCCGAGCCCGAAGCGCCTCGCGAGCGGCGCGAGCGCACCGACCGCGACCGCGGCGACCGCTTCGACCGGGGCGACCGTCCCGACCGCGGCGACCGCCCCGAACGCCGCGCCCCGCGCGAGGGCTTCGCGACCTACCGCATCGCGGTGGGCAAGCGCCACCGCGTCGAGCCGCGCCAGATCGTCGGAGCCCTCGCGAACGAGGGCGGCCTGCGTCGTGACGACTTCGGCGCGATCCAGATCATGCCGGCGTTCTCGCTGGTGGAGCTGCCGGCGAACCTGTCGCGCGAGACGCTCGACCGACTCTCCGACACGCGCATCTCCGGGCAGCTCATCGAGCTTCGACCCGACGCCGGCCGACCGCAGCGCCGCACCGACGGCGACCGCAAGCCGTACCGCGACGACCGGGGCCCGAAGCGCTCGAGCTTCCGGGACGGCGGCGATCGCAAGCCCCGATACAAGCGCGGCGACGGCTGAGGCATCCGTCCCCCATTCGACAGCACCGCCGACACGGGCAACGCTGTCGGCGAACGCGGACGCGTCGAGCCCACAGGCGCCAGCTTGCTCCCAGCCGCGCCCGTAGGATCGATCCATGGCCGGATTCTGGGGCAAGCGCAAGCGTGAGCAGGAAGAGCTGGATGCACAGGACGCGGATCTCGCGCGTCGCGCGCAGACGGCGCTGGTCGCCGCCGACGAGCGCATCCGCCTGACGACCGACGAGCTGGTCTTCGCCGAGGCCGAGCTCGGCCCCGACGCGACGCGAGAGTTGCGCGAGGCGCTCGATGCCGTGCGGACGCACCTGCAGGAGGCCTTCCACCTGCACCAGCTCAACCACGACGAGATCCCCGATACCCGCGAAGAGCTGCGCACCCGCAACGCCCGCATCGCGCAGCTGTGCGAGTGGGCCGAAGACCTGCTCGACGACCGTACCGAGGCACTCGCGGCTCGCATCGAACGCGCGCGGCGGGCCCCCGAGATCATCGCGAACGTGAGGGCGGATGCCGCGCGCCTGCGCGTGCGCGTGCCCGATGCCCGCTCGACCGTCCAGCGCATGGGCGCGCGCTATTCTGCGCATGCGCTGGCTCAGATCGAGGCGAACCCGATCGAGGCGGAGCAGCTGCTCGGATTCGCGGAGCACAGCGCCGGCGTCGCCGAGCGCCGCCGCGAGGCCGGGCAACGCGAGCAGGCGAACATGGCCCTCGAGGCCGCGATGGAGTCGGTGCGCCGCGCCGAGACCCTCCTCGATGCGGTCGAGACGTTCGAGGTCGAAGCGCTGCGCGCCGAGTCGACGCTGGCCGCGATCGTCGAGGACTCGCGAGGCGACATCGCGGCCGCGCTGAAAGAGCCGCACACTCCCGCGGTCAGCGCGGCGATCGGCGAGCTGCAGGCGGCGCTGGCCGCCCTGCCGGCCGCCGGCGTCAACACCGACCCGTTCGAGCAGCTCTCGCGCCTGCGCGAGGCGAACGCCGCGCTCGACGAGGCGATCGCCGCCGCCCGCGAGCGCGCGGCGCGGCCGATCCCGCCGCTCGAGCATGTCCGGCACGCGATCGACGACGCCGACCGGCAGCTGGCCGTCGCGCGCGATGTCATCGCTGGCCACCGTGGGTGGATCGGCGCCGACGCGCGCACGCGCCTCGCCGAGGCCGAGCGCATCCGCGCCGACCTCGACCGCTACCTCGGCACGTCGGCCGCCGTCGCGACCTCGATCGACGAGGATCACCGCGAGCAGGCCTTCGCGATGGCGCGCCGGGCGGCCTTCCTCGCCAGCGAGGGGCTCCAGCTCGCCCAGCGCGACATCGACACCGCGCGTCCTCAACCCGACCAGTGGGGCGGCGGCTACGGACCGCAGGCCGGCTGGGGCGGCGGTCGCCGCGGTGCCGGAGGCGGCGACCTCATGGGCGGCATCCTCGGCGGTCTCGTGATCGGCAGCCTCCTCGACGGCATGTTCGACTGAGACGGATGCCGCGGCCCACAGCCGCGGCATCCTCGAAGCCCTTCGTATCAGGCGCGCACGCGCCGACTCTCCGCTCCCGTGGGGTCACCCGGACCCCATGGGGAGGAAAGTCATGTTGAAGAAGTCCATCGCCGCTGCGACCCTGGCCGTCGGGCTCGTCCTCGGCGGAGCCGGTGCGGCATCGGCGCACGAATGCTGGATCCCGGACCGCAGCGACCAGGGCGACGCGGGAGCGACCCATTCGGCCAACTGGGCGACGCTGTACATCGCCGAGCTGTTCGCGACGGCGCACGAGTTCCTCGGCGGCGCACCGCTCACGCCCGATCAGGTCGACCAGGCCGTCGCCATGGCCGAAGACGCCGGGATCCCGACGTCCCTGACCACGTTCACGCGCGACACGCTGCCCAAGGGCAAGGGCGGCCCCGACCACTCGTCGGACGGCAAGGGCATCGACCACTTCTTCCACACCTACGAGGGTCAGCTGGTCGAGATCTTCCTGACGGTGCAGGGAGGCTGACCCGCTGACGACGGATGCCTCGGACGCGCGCCGCGCGCGTCCGAGGCATCCGTCATCTCGCGGCGTTCAGATGCCGACGACCTCGAGTCCGTCCGCGACGACCCGGCCGTCGTGGATCACCGTGCGGTCTGCGCCGCGGTCCATCACGGCGCTCGTCGGGGTCTCGCCATCCACCAGCACGAGGTCGGCGCGGTCGCCGGGCGCGGCCCCCGGCCGGTCGCCGACTCCGGCGACCCGGGGCGACGAGTGGCTCATGATCGACGCCCCGCCCATCGTGGCGACGGCGAGCGCGAGCTCGATGTGGTCATCGCGGCGGAAGCCGTTGACGAACGCGAGCTGCCACGTGCGGTCGAGCATGTCGCAGTTGCCGTAGGGGCTCCAGTAGTCGCGCTGCCCGTCCTCGCCGAGCCCGACGCGCACTCCGGCCTCGGCGAGCTGCACGAGCGACAGGTGGCCGCTCGTGGATGGCGCGATCGTCGCCATCGCGATGTCGAGGTCGGCGAACTCGTCGATCAGCCGGCGGCTCACGGCCTCCGACACCGACCCGAGGGAGTACGCGTGCGACATCGTCACCTTGCCCTGCATGCCGAGCGCACGCGTCCGCTCGAGCACGAGCTCGGTGCTGAACACGGCGAGCTCGCCCGGTTCGTGAAGGTGGATGTCGACCTCGACCTGGTACTTCTCGGCGAGGCCGAACACGATGTCGAGATGCTTCACCGGATCCCGATCCAGCTGGCACGGGTCGATGCCGCCCATGACGTCCGCACCCTGACGGAGCGACTCCTCGAGGTAGTCCACCGTTCCTGCCTCGCGCAGGATTCCGGCCTGGGGGAAGGTCATGACCTGCACATCGGCGTGGTCGCGGAACCGCTCCTTCGCAGCGATCACCGAGTCGAACTTCTCCAGCTTGCAGTCCACGTCGACCTGCGCGTAGGTACGCACGCGGGTCGTGCCGCGCGCGATCATCCGCTCGAGCGTGCCCGCGACGATCTCGGCGTGCGGCATCGCGGTGTCGCGCCAGTTCGCCCGGTCGTTGAGCATCATGCCCCAGACGCCCGGTGCTCCGGTGTGGGGGCGGAAGGGCAAGCCGATCCGCGACGAGTCGAGGTGCACGTGCACGTCGCTGAACGACGGCAGGATCAGCCGTCCGCGTCCGTCGACGTCGCCGGGGCCGGGCACGGCGTCGGCGTCATGCGGACGCACGGCCGCGATGCGGTCGCCGTCGAGCTCGACGTCGGCAGGGTCGGCGCCCCACGGGCGCACGTTTCGGATGATCACGCTGGTCCTTCCGGAGGAGGATGCCGCGGCGCGGCGAGCACCCGCTGCTCACGCGCCCGCGAACAGACGGAGGGTGCGACCGGTTCGGCCGCACCCTCCATTGTCCGTCACACGTCAGGACGCGAGTTCATCCGGCTGTGCCTGGGTGGTCAGCGAGATGACGCCGTAGTCCCACCCCTTGCGCCGGTAGACGACGCTGGGGTGGTCGGTGCGGGCGTCGATGAACAGGAAGAAGTCGTGGCCGACCAGCTCCATGCGATCGACGGCCTCCTCCACCGACATCCATTCCGGGTGGAACTCCTTCGTGCGGATGACGACGGGCGTGTAGCCCTCCTCTTCCTCGTTGCCGGACACGATCGGGATCTCGCCCGTCGCGACGGCGCGCAGCACGTCGAGGGATGCGGGCTGCAGATCGATGCCCTGCAGCGACCCGCTCCCCTTCTCGAACTTCGCGCCTCGGGGGTGGTTGCGTGCGTCGACGCGCTTGTCCTTCGCGCGGCGAAGCTGCTCGCACAGCTTGTCGACAGCCAGGTCCAGTGCCGTGAACTTGTCGCCGTCCGTGGCCTCAGCCCGGACGACCGGCCCTCGGCCGTTCACCGTGAGCTCGACCGTCTCATCCTCCATTCGCCCGTTGTGGTAGGCGCGGTGGGTGACCTTGACGTCCACGCGCTGAGCGCGTGGGGCGAGGTGCTCGATGCGGACGGCCTTCTCTTCGACGACACTGCGGAAGCGTTCCGTGATCCCGACTCCCACGCCGACGATGCTGGTTTCCATCCCTGACCTCCTTGTTCCGGTCCCCCCGGCCAAGGGCGGACCATGAGTCGCCTTGTGCCCCCCACCGTAGCCTCGCGTTCCGACTCTGTCACCTGTGAGTTTGCGATCACGTCGACGCGAGGTCATCCGGCTCGGCCATGATGCCGCGGCGTCGCAGCGACGGCGACGGCGGCGACCACGTCGGCGCCCGCGGCCCGCAGTGCGCGCACGGCCTCGGCGAGCGTCGCCCCGGTCGTGACGACGTCGTCCACGACGACGACGCGGCGCCCCGCGGCATCGCTCGAGGCCCGCAGACTGCCCGCGACGTTGCGATGCCGGCGCTCACGGTCGAGGCCGCGCTGGTCGTCGGTGCGACGCGTGTACGCGAGGACCCGGTGGGCACGCAGGCCCGCACGACGGATCAGCAGATCCGGCACCCGGAAGCCCCGGCGACGGTACGAGGCGCGCGAGGTCGGCACCGGCACGAGGAGCGCGCCCGCAGCACCGGCGGCGGTGAGCGCGACTTCGACGGCAGGGGCGAGCGCGGTCGCGAGTCCGGTGCGCCCGTCCTCCTTGATCGCCCTCACGACCCGCGCGGTCACGCCGTCGAACGGGAGCGCGCTCCACAGTGCGATCGTTCCGCCGGGCGCGTCGAGCGTCCGGCGGATGGGCACGGGCGTGAGGGCGAGGACGCACGCTTCGCACAGCGCGATGTCGGGCTCGTCGCATCCGGCGCAGCCGACGGGCAGGAGCAGCGCGAGCGCCTCGGCGCAGGCGGCGCGCAGGGCGATGAGGAGTCCGCGTGACACAGGGCCACCCTGCCGGTCGCCGCGGGGCGGGACGGCGGCGTCGGACTGATCGGTGGACAACGCGCCGCGCAGCGCGGCTGGGGAGGACGCTCGATGCCGGCGTCCGGACCTATTGCGGCGCCCCCTGCTGCGTCGCGAGCACGAGCACCCCGGTCGCCGTCGGCTGCCACGTGACGCCGCGCTTGACGTACAGCGTGCCGTCGCTCCCCCGCACGCGCAGGCTCGACAGGCCGTTGCCGCCCGCGATCGACGACGGATCGGCAGGGGCCGTCGTCGATGCCGTCGGACCGCCGACGGTCTGCTCGAGAACGGTCGACCCGCTCACGTCGCCTGCGAGCACGCCGACCGTGGTGTCGTCGATCCAGGTGACGCCGCTCGCCGGCGCCCCGACGATCGCGAGCTGCAGGACCGGGGTGCCGAGTGCGACCGGCACGCCGTCCGCGTCGCGCACGACGCCGGCCACCCACAGCATGGTGCGCCCGCTCGCGGTGACAGCGGCGGCGATGCGCGTGCCGTCGCGTGACACGGCCATCGCCGCGATCGCCGTCGCCCCAGGCCACGCGTCGGCGATCTCGCGCATCTCCCCGGACCGCGGGTAGACGCGCAGTGCCGCCGGCTGCTCGCGCGGCACGCTCCAGACGTTCCCGGCGGGATCGACGGTGGGATCCACGAGCCCGGGCCGGTCGTCCAGCGACTCGACCTCGCCACCGCCCTCGGCGTGCAGTCTCACCACGTGTCCGCCGGGCAGCCGTGCCGCAGCGACGTCGCGATCCGGCGCGACCTGGATCGCGGCGGGCGAGCTGTCGAGCACCGCCTCGGTGAGACCCGGGATCGGCTCGAGCTCTTCGCCGACGAGGAAGCCGAATCCCGCCTCGGTGCGCACGAGCGGCGATGCCGGCAGGCGCGTCGATCGGATGGCGACGGGCTCGGCGGTCAGTGGCGTCGTGCCGGCGCTCATCTCGACATCCAGCACGCCCGCGGCCGCCAGGCTCGCATCCAATTGGGTCACCATGCGGTCGAGCGTCTCGGCGTCGGCCGCGGCGGCATCCTCCGAGAGCTCGACGCGGGCGACGCCTCCGTCGTCGATCAGCACGGAAGGCAGCGCCGTCACGCCGTCGGGGAACGCCGTGACGACGGATGCCGCGAGCCATTCGCTCCGCGGCTCATTCACGAGCGCGTCTGTGATGCTCGTCTCGGCGTTCCCGGTCGGGAACCACCTCACATCCGGGACGAGGTACTGCCACGTCGGGTCGAAGTACATGACGGGGTAGCGGTGGAAGACCCGGGGGAACTGGTCACGGTCGACGACGACGCCATCGGGCGCCTGCGTGATCCGCCATTCGCCGTCGGGCTGCTGCTCGAGGCTGAACGCGAGATTGCGCTCGGCGAGCTCGGCGCGCTCGTACGCTCCGCGGTCGTCGACGGTCGCGACAGCGTCGTACGAGAAGTCGACCGCGCCCTCGCCGGACTCCGAGTACTCGCGGTTGGCGGAGATGTCGACGGTCACACCCGCCTCCGGGTTCCACGTCCCCCGGAACCCGGGCGCGAGGAACTCCCGCGCGCGCGCCCACTGTGCGTCGGCTCCGGGTCCCGTGCCCGCGTTGATGAACCCCTCGACGATCTCGGCGGGCGACGCCCCCGGCTGCGGCAGGTTCGGCAGGAAGGCGAAGTCCTGCGACTCGTCGCCGGTCGAGCCCCGCTCGTTGCCGTACTCGACGGGGCCGCTCGTGGGGAACCCGCCGCAGGCGGTGAGCGCGAGCGTGCACAGCGCGACGACGGCCGCCAGGAGTCCGCGGCGCGCGGTCACGACGCACCTCCGCGGTCGGCGGCGGGCGTCGAGCGTGGCACGGTGATCGGCTGAGTCAGGCCGAGCTCGTCAACCGGTGCGGTCGCGTCGTCGCCCGGGTCGACGGGAAGCGGGGAGGGACCGCTCAGCGCTGCGCCGGTGCGCGGGAGCGTGAGGACGAAGTTCGTGCCGCGGCCCAGCTCCGACCACACCGCCAGCTCGCCGCCGTGCAGCTTCGCGTCGCCGAGCGCGATCGACAGCCCGAGCCCGGTGCCGCCGATGGTGCGCTTGCGCGACGGGTCGGCGCGCCAGAACCGGTCGAAGACACGCTCCGCGTCTTCCGCGGTCATGCCCAGGCCGTAGTCCCGCACGCCGATCGCGACGGCATGCTGGTTGCTGTCGACGCTGACGACGATCGGGCGCCCTTCGCCGTGCTCGATGGCGTTGCCCAGGAGGTTCCGCACGATACGGCGCACGCGCCGGGGGTCCATGTCGACAGGCGAGTATCCGCCGGGGGCGACCAGCCGCACGTCCGACCCGTGCTGCTCGGCCAGCTGATGCATCGAGGCGATGACGTCCTCCGCGAGGTGGGCGAGGCTCGTCGGCTCGAGCTCGAGCTGCACGGACCCGGCGTCGTAGCGGCTGATCTCGAGGAGGTCGGTGAGGAGCACCTCGAACCGCTGCACCTGGGCGTTCAGCAGCTCGGCGGCACGCGCGGTCGCGGGGTCGAAGTCCTCCCGCTGGTCGTTGATCATGTCGGCGGCGAGGCGGATGGTGGTCAGCGGGGTGCGCAGCTCATGCGACACGTCCGACACGAACCGCTGCTGCACGAGCGACAGGTCCGCGAGCTCCTTGATCTGCGATTCGATGCTGTCGGCCATCGCGTTGAACGATCGGCCGAGGGTGGCCAGCTCGTCCTCGCCGCGCACGGGCAGGCGCACCCCGAGGTCGCCCGCGGCGAGCCGCGCGCTGGTGTCGGCCGCTTCGCTGACCGGTGTCGTCACCGACCGGAGCACGAACCACGCGATGCCGCTGATCAGCAGCACCAGCCCGATGCCCACGATCCACAGCGTGCCCTGCACGAACCCCAGCGTCTGCGGTGCGTTCGACAGGTCGTACCCCAGGTACAGCTCGTACGAAGCGACGCCCGGCACCTCCAGCTGCTGGCCGACGAGGATGCCGGGCTCGGACTCGTCCGCGTCGGTCGGGAGCGCGATCCGCTGCCAGAACTGCCAGTCGGGGTTGTCGCGCACGCTCGTGCGCAGGCCGTCGCCGAGCACCTCGTCGATCGCGCTGAGGTCGGAGCTGAAGTCCTGCGGGGCATTGGGCACCGGCGGGCCGATGCGGAACGCCGCGACGAGCTCGGCCGACGAACGCTCGTCGAGGGTGCGCATCGCTGCGCTCATGACGTTCTGCAGCTCGGTGCCGTCGCCCTGCACCGCCGCGTCGAGCGTCGCCTGCGCCGCTGCGCGCGCCTGGGCGGCGTCGGCGAGCACCTGGTCCTTGCGGGAGGCGAAGAGGTCGTTCTGGATCGCGAGCGCCATCCACACGCACGCCACGAGCACGGCGAGCGCCGTGAGTCCGAGCGTCACCAGGATCGTGCGGAAGCGCAGTGAGCGGCGCCACAGCGTGGCGATGTTCCCCGGCCACGCGCGCCACAGGCGCCAGCCCTTCAGCGGTGTCCGGGTGGCGGTGATACCGGTCGTCGGGGCCGTCGAGGCGGCGTTCACCGTGGCCTCACACGACGGCGCCTGCGCGGTAGCCGACGCCCCGCACGGTCGTCACGATCTTTGGGTTGTCGGGATCCTTCTCGACCTTCGCGCGCAGCCGCTGCACGTGCACGTTCACCAATCGCGTGTCGGCCTTGTAGTGGTAGCCCCACACCTGCTCGAGCAGCATCTCGCGCGAGAACACCTGCTGCGGCTTCGACGCGAGGGCCACGAGAAGCTCGAACTCGAGCGGCGTGAGCGCGATCGGGCCGTCGCCGCGGCGCACCTCGTGTGCCGCGACGTCGACGGTGAGGTCGCCGATGCGCAGGGTGTCGTTCGTCGGCTGGCTCGAGGGGCGCAGGCGGGTGCGGATCCGCGCAACGAGCTCCTTGGGATTGAACGGCTTGACGATGTAGTCGTCGGCACCCGACTCCAGACCCTTCACGACATCGGCGGTGTCGGTGCGGGCCGTCAGCATGATGATCGGGATGCCGGACTCGGCGCGGATGCGCGTGCAGATCTCGATCCCGTCCATGCCCGGGAGCATAAGGTCGAGGAGGATGAGGTCGGGCTTCTCGGTGCGCCATGCGTCGACGGCCTGGGCCCCGTCGGCGCAGAACACGGTGTCGAAGCCTTCCGTGCGCAGCACGATGCCGATCATCTCGGCGAGGGCGGTGTCGTCGTCGACCACCAGGATGCGTGAAGTCATCGCGCGCGTTCGTTCCTTTACGTCAGGCACGGACGACGGCAGGCGCCGTCCCCATGCGCTCCCCACAGAGTAGTCGACGGTCCCTGGAGACAGGCCGAGCACGGGCCGTGACCGCGCCGAACGCGCCGCCGCGGCGCCGGGCGCGGCATCCGCCTCGTGTGAAACGATAGGGATCCGGCGGGCCGCCGTCGCGAGCCGCCCGACGCCGCACCGATGGAGAGGGGATCCTGTGACCGCCTATCCCGCCTGGACACCGGCATCTCGTCCGGGGATCATCCCGCTCCACCCGCTCGGGTTCGGCACGATCCTGGGTCGCTCGTTCTCGGCGCTGCGGCAGAACCCGCGCGTGCTGCTGGGCTTCGCGCTCGTCGTGCAGACGCTCGCGTACATCGTCGTGCTCGCCGGCGTGCTCGGGGTGGCATGGGCGTCGTTCTCGCGCCTGGACACGCTGCGCGCGGGCACCGAGGAGTACGACACCGTGATGGCGGGCTCCATCGCGCTCACCGCCGTCGCCGGCATCGTCCTGTCACTCGCGGCGGGCGCGCTGAGCGTCATCGTGCAGGGCATCGTCGTGGTCGAGGTGACGCACGCCGCGGTCGCCGAGAAGCTGTCGCTCGGCGCGCTGTGGCATCAGGTCAAGCCGATCGCGTGGCGCCTCATCGGGTACTCGCTGCTCGTCATCCTCGCGGTCATGGCGCTCGTCGTGCTGGTCGTGGCGGGCGTGATCGGCGTCGCCGTGCTCGCTCCCCCGGCGGCGATCGTGCTCACGATCGTGCTCATCCTGGCGGCGATCCCGCTCACGTGGTGGCTCATGATCAAGCTGCTGCTCGTGCCGGCCGCCATCATCGTCGAGCACGCCACGATCCTGCAGGCGCTGTCGCGCTCGTGGACGCTCACGCGCGGCAGGTTCTGGCCCGCCCTCGGCATCATCCTCGTCATCAGCGTGATCTTCGCGACCGTCGCCCAGGTCATCAGCATCCCGTTCTCGTTCCTGTCGGTCGGTCTCACCACGATCATCGCGCCCACCGGCGACCCCGATCCGAGCGCGATCATCGGGCTCATCGTGACCGCCCTGCTCACGCAGGCGCTGACCCTGCTGCTGCAGTCGGTCGCCGTCGTCGTGCAGGCGACCGCGACGTCGATCATCTACATCGACTGCCGCATGCGCCGCGAGGGGCTCGACCTCGATCTGCTCGCGTACGTCGAGAGACGGGATGCCGGGGCCACGGCACTCGCCGACCCCTATCGCGAGCACGTCGGCCGCGTCGTCGCGCCTCGCGGATGGCCGGGGACGTACGGTGCTCCGGCGTACGGAGCGCCCGTCTACGCGGCGCCGAGCTCTCCGCCGGGGACTTCCGGCGCGTATCCCTCCCAGCCGCCCTACCGAGGGCAGGGCGCTTCCCCGGCGCAGCCGCCGTACGCCCCGCAGGCGGCACAGCCCGCGCCGCCGTATGCCGCAGCGGCGCCGCAGCAGACCGCATCGGTCTCGCCGCCGCCCACGCCGCCGCATGAACCGGCGCCGCAGACGGATGCCGCGGCCGCGGCCTCGCCGCCGCCCACGGCATGGACCGCGCCCGGAGCGGACCCGAACGACCCCGACCGCGAGTCGCCGTGGAGGTGATGCACGTCCTCGCGTCGCTCGGACACGCCTCGGGCGCGGTGCCTCCGCTGACCCCTGACGGCGATGAGGCGCGGGACTGGGCGGAGCGAGAGCTGTCGGACCCGGTGTACGACATCGCCGAGCCCACGCCGTTCGACCGCATCGCCCGCGCGATCGGCGACTTCTTCGCGTCGCTGTTCAACCCCGAGGTCTCGGGCGCGTGGGGATCGACGTTCGCGCTGGTCGCGGCGATCGTCGTGGTCGTCGTCATCGTGGCGGCGTTCCTCATCTGGGGCATGCCGCGCGCCTCGCGGCGTGCGCCCGCCGCGGCACCCGCGTTGTTCGGCGAGGCCGAGCACCGTTCGGCGGCGGAGCTGCGCGCGGAGGCCGAAGCGCACGCGCGCGTCGACGAGTGGCAGGCCGCCATCGTGCTGCGCTTCCGCGCTCTCGCACGGGCGTGCGTCGAGCGCGGCGTCGTCGACCCGCCGCCGGGTGCGACGGTCCACGCGTTCGCCCGTGCGACGGCGCGCGTCTTCCCCGCGCTCGGCGACCGCGTCGAGCAGGCGGCGAGAGCATTCGACGACGTGCGCTACCTGCGCCGCCCGGGAACGGCCGAGCTCTACGCGCTGGTCGCAGCGGCCGACGAAGCCGTCGCCTCGGCGCGCCCCGTCGTGCGCGAGGAGGTCTCGGCGTGAGCACGAGCATCGCGGCACCCGCGGCGACGCCCGGCGAGCGGCAGGCGACCGGCGGTGCCCCCTCCGGTGCGTCCTCGCGGCGCGGTCGCCGCATCGGGGGCTGGATCCTGATCGCGGTCGCGCTCCTCGCGATCGGCGGGATCGGCGGCGCGCTGGCCGCCGCGAACCAGTGGGCCGCCCGCGATGCGCTGGACCCGGCATCGGCGGGGCCGTCGGGCGCACGGGCTCTCGCCGAGATCCTGCGAGACCACGGCGTGGAGGTCGTCGTCGAGCGCGATCGGGACTCCGCGATCGAGGCATTGGGCGCCGGCCCTGCGACGCTCGTCCTGCCCGACGCGCCGGCGCTCTCCGACGGCGCCGTGAAGCGGCTGGCGGCGAACGCCTCGGATGTCGTGCTGGTCGAGCCCCGCGCGCGCACGCTCCACCTGCTGCTGGCGGGCTCCGCGCCGGCGGGGGTCGCCTCCTCCGAGACCGTCGAGCCGGACTGCGACGTGGCAGACGCGCAGCGATCCGGTCCGATCACCCCCGGCGCGGTGTTCGCCGCCGGTCCCGACGTCATGTCGAGCACCGACGTCTTCAGCTGCTACCCCGACGCCGAGGGCCACGCGCTCCTCGTCGGCGAGCGTTTCGGCGACGACGGCCGCATCTCCGCCATCGACGGTCGCGCCGTCTTCACCAACGAGCACCTCGCCGATGCCGGCAACGCGGCGCTCGGCGTGAACCTCATGGGGCGGCATCCGCTCGTCGTCTGGTACGTCCCGGGCCCCGGCGACACCGACCTCGCAGACGCGAACCCGACGCTCGGCGAACTCACGCCGCCGTGGGTGAGCCCCGTCATCGTGCTGCTGCTGGTCGCGGGGATCGCCGCCGGAATCTGGCGCGGCCGCCGGTTCGGTCCCCTCGTCGCCGAGCGACTGCCGGTCACGGTCCGTGCGTCCGAGACCACCGAAGGGCGAGGGCGTCTCTACGCCCGCTCGCGCGATCCGCTCCACGCGGCGGACCAACTCCGGATCGGCGCGCTGCGCCGGCTGGCCCGGCTCCTCGGCCTCGGCCCCGCCTCGTCGGCGCCCGAGATCGCCGACGCCGCGGCGGGGCGCACCGGACTCGACCGCAACGCCGCGCGCGGCATCCTGCTCGACGACATCCCTCGAAGCGACGCCGACCTCGTCGCTCTCAGCACCCGCCTCCGACATCTCGAGGACGCCGTGCACGCCGCCGTGCGCCCTCCGACACGCTCAGGACCCGAAAGGACCCCGTGATGAGTGAGCCCCGCATCGACCCCGAGGTCTCGGCGCCGACGCCCCCCGACGACACAGCGCTGCGCGAGGCGATGAACCGTGTGCGCGTCGAGGTCGGCAAGGCGGTGATCGGCCAGGACGGCACGGTCACCGGCCTGCTGATCGCCCTCCTCGCGCGCGGACACGTGCTGCTGGAGGGCGTGCCCGGTGTCGCCAAGACGCTGCTCGTTCGTGCGTTCTCGACGGCGCTGGGTCTCGACACCAAGCGCATCCAGTTCACGCCCGACCTCATGCCGGGCGACGTGTCGGGATCGCTCGTGTACGACGCGAAGGCCGGCGAATTCGAGTTCCGCGAAGGCCCCGTGTTCACGAACGTGGTGCTCGCAGACGAGATCAACCGCACGCCGCCCAAGACGCAGGCGGCGCTGCTGGAGGCCATGGAGGAGCGCCAGGTCTCGACCGACGGCGTCACACGTCCGCTCCCCGAGCCGTTCCTCGTCGCGGCGACGCAGAACCCGATCGAACACGAGGGCACGTACACGCTGCCCGAGGCGCAGCTCGACCGGTTCCTGCTGAAGCTCATCGTGGACGTTCCGGCACGGGATGCCGAGCTCGCAGTGCTGCGCCGGCATGCGAGCGGCTTCGATCCCCGTGACCTCGCCGCGGCGGGCCTCGGCCGTGCCGCGAGCGCCGAGGAGATCCGCGCGGCGCAGCGGGCCGCGGCATCCGTCACCGTCTCGGACGACCTGCTCGGCTACGTCGTCGATCTCGCACAGGCCACGCGCCGCAGCCCGTCGGTGCAGGTGGGCGTGAGCCCCCGCGCCGCCACCGCGCTGCTGGCGGCGTCGAAGGCGTGGGCGTGGCTCGGCGGGTTCCCCGCCATCACGCCCGACCATGTGCAGACGATGCTCGTGCCGACGTGGCGCCACCGCATCCGCCTGCGCCCCGACGCCGAGCTCGAGGGCGTGTCGGTCGACGCCGTGCTGGGCTCGGTGCTGCAGCAGACCCGCGTTCCCATCTGATGTACGTCACCGGCCGCCTGCCGCTGCTCCTGATCGTCGGAGCGGTGCCCGTCGTGCTGCTCTCGGCGGCCGGCGTCGACGCATGGCTCGCCGTGGCCGGGTGGGCGCTGCTGTGCCTGCTCCTCGCGCTCGCGGATGCCGCGGCGGCGCCCGACCCGCGCCTCGTGAGCGTGTCGAGGCGTCTGCCGCGCCGCGTGCTCCTCGGGCAGCCGGTCACCGCTGAGCTGACGCTGCGCAGCACCGGTCGGCACACGCTGCGCGGTCGCGTCCGCGACGCGTGGCAGCCGACCGCCGGGGCGCCGGCAGCACACCCGCCGATCGTCATCCCTCCGGGCGAGAGCCGCACGATCACGATGCCACTCCTCCCCCGTCGCCGCGGCGAGCTGCGGTCGGAGTTCGTCGCGGTCCGCTCCGACGGACCGCTCCGGCTCGCGGGCCGCCAGGCCCGCCTCGACGCGCCCGGCGCCCTCCGGGTGCTGCCGCCCTTCACGGCCCGGCGACACCTGCCGTCGCGTCTCGCGCGGCTGCGCGAGCTCGACGGCAACACCAGCGTGCAGGTGCGCGGGCAGGGCACCGAGTTCGACAGCCTCCGCGAGTATGTGCGCGGCGACGACGTGAGGTCGATCGATTGGCGCGCGACGGCCCGCGCCAGCACGACGATGCTCCGCACGTGGCGACCCGAGCGCGACCGCCACGTCGTGATCGTGATCGACACCGGGCGAACGTCGGCCGCTCGAGTGGGCGACGGCGTGCGGATGGATGCCGCGATGGAGGCGGCGCTCCTGCTCGCTGCTCTCGCGTCGCGGGCAGGCGACCACGTGCATCTCCTTATGTTCGACCGCACCATCCGCGCGCGCGTCACGCGTGTCGACGGTCCCGCGCTGCTTCCGGCGTTCGTGGATGCGATGGCGCCGGTCGAGCCGCAGCTCATCGACACCGACTGGGATTCCGTGTTCGCTCAGGTGCGCTCCCTCGCCTCGCGGCCCTCTCTCGTCGTGCTGCTCACGGCGCAGGACGCCGTCGAGGCGGCGCGCGGATTCCTCGGCTCGCTCCCCGCGCTGACGAGCCACGCGCACGTTCTCGTCGGCACCGTCACCGACGAACGCGAGCAGCCGCCGGCACGGCCCGACGCCGACGACGTGTACCGGGCGGCGGCGGTCGCCCGCGCGGAGCGCGACGCCGACATCGTGGCCGCTGCGGTCGGGCGCGCCGGCGCCGAGGCCATCGCCGCCTCCCCCGAGGACCTCCCGCCTCGCATCGCGGACCGTTACCTCGCGCTCAAGTCGGCCGGCCGCCTCTGACGCTCACGGTCGCCGTGGCATCCGGCATCCCGAGGCCGACGGGCGGGCGACGAATGCCTGAACACGCGGCGAAACCTCGGTACTCGCGGCGTCATACGCAGACACTCCGCGCCCGCTTCCTGGGAATCGGCTGTGCGTGCCGATACTCTCGCGACGAGGAAAGGAGTCCGCCATGTCGGATACCACCATCGAGCCGACGACCGTGAACAGGCTGGTCGCGGAGGCTCTCGGAACGTTTCTGCTCGTCTTCGGCGGTGTCGGCTCCGCGCTGTTCGCCGCCAACTTCCCGGCCGGATCGGAGGGCAACCCCCTCGGCATCGGGTTCGTCGGCGTCTCACTCGCCTTCGGCCTGACCGTCGTCGCCGGCGCCTACGCGTGGGGCCCGATCTCGGGCGGCCACTTCAACCCCGCCATCACGCTGGGCCTGGCAGCGGCCGGGCGGTTCCAGTGGCGGAACACGATCGGCTACATCATCGCCCAGATCATCGGCGGTGCGCTCGGCACGACGCTCATCGTGCTGATCGGCCTCTTCGGTCCCGGCGACTGGCTCGCGACCGCGCAGGACGGCGGCTTCGCGTCGAACGGCTTCGGCGAGCTCTCCCCTGGCGGGTTCGGCCTGGGCGCGGCGATCATCGCCGAGATCCTGCTCACCGCGATCTTCGTGCTGATCATCCTCGGCGTCACCAACGCGACGCGCGGCACCGCAGCCCTCGCGCCGCTCGCGATCGGCCTCACGCTGACGCTCATCCACCTGGTCTCGATCCCGATCGACAACACCTCGGTCAACCCGGCCCGTTCGATCGCCGCCGCGATCTACGGCGGGGTGGGTCCGCTGACGCAGCTGTGGGTCTTCATCGTGTTCCCCATCGTCGGCGGCATCATCGCGGGGCTCCTGCACCGCGCGCTGTTCGAGCCGAAAGGCACGCTGCCCCCGGTCCGCGCGGAAGCGCGCGTCGAATAGCCCGTCGCGAATCGCGCGAAGAGGCCCGCCCCGGATGGGGCGGGCCTCTTCGTCGTTCGCGGAGACTCAGACCAGGTCGAACCGGTCGAGCTCCGTCACCTTGCCCCACGCCTTGACGAAGTCGCGCACGAACTTCTCCTGCGCGTCGTCCGAGGCGTACACCTCGGCGACGGCGCGCAGCTCCGAGTTCGAGGCGAACAGCAGGTCGACGCGCGTGCCGATTCCCACCGGCTCGCCTGTGGCATCCTTCGTGCCCGAGAAGGCGTGCGATCCAGGGTCGAGCGGCTTCCACGTCGTGCCGAGATCGAGGAGATTCACGAAGAAGTCGTTCGTGAGCACACCCTTGCGGTCGGTGAACACGCCGTAGTCGGAGTCGTCCCAGTTCGTGCCGAGCACCCGCAGGCCGCCGATCAGCACCGTCATCTCGGGCGCGCTGAGCGACAGAAGGTTGGCGCGGTCGATGAGGTGGTGCTCCTCGGGCATGAACGCGTTCGGTCCGTCGTAGTTGCGGAACCCGTCTGTGACCGGCTCGAGGAACGCGAACGACTGCACATCGGTCTGCTCCTGCGTGGCATCGGTGCGCCCGGGGTGGAACGCGACCTCGATCTCGACGCCGGCATCCTTCGCGGCCTTCTCGACCGCTGCGTTGCCGGCGAGCACGATGAGGTCGGCGAGCGACACCTTCTTGCCGTCGGTGCGACCCTCGTTGAAGGACGCCTGGACCTCCTCGAGCGTGCCGAGCACGGCTGCCAGCTGCGCGGGCTTGTTGACCGCCCAGTCCTTCTGCGGCGCGAGGCGGATGCGGGCGCCGTTGACGCCGCCGCGCTTGTCGCTGCTGCGGAACGACGATGCCGCGGCCCACGTGGTCTCGACGAGCTCCGAGATCGAGAGGCCGGAGGCGAGGATCTGCGCCTTGAGCGCCGCGGCGTCGTCCGCGTCGATCAGCTCATGATCGACAGCGGGGACCCGGTCCTGCCAGAGCAGCTCCTCGGCGGGGACCTCGGGGCCGAGGTACCGCTCGATGGGACCCATGTCGCGGTGGGTCAGCTTGAACCACGCGCGCGCGAACGCGTCCGCGAACGCCTCGGGGTCGTCCTTGAAGCGGCGCGAGATCCTGTCGAACCCGGGGTCCATCCGAAGCGCCAGGTCGCTCGTGAGCATGCGGGGCTCGCGGCGGCCGTCGGAGTGGGCCAGCGGCACCATGTCGGCGCCGCCGCCGTTGATCGGACGCCACTGGTGGCCGCCGCCCGGGCTGCGCATGAGCTCCCACTCGTACGCATAGAGGATGTGGAAGAACTCGTTGTCCCAGCGGGTCGGGTGATAGGTCCACGTGACCTCGAGCCCCGACGTGATGGTGTCGTCGCCTACGCCCGTGCCGTGGTTGTTCTTCCAGCCCAGGCCCTGCATCTCGAGGCCGGCCGCCTCGGGGTTGTCCTCGACGTTCGTGTCGGGGGCCGCGCCGTGGGTCTTGCCGAAGGTGTGGCCCCCCGCGATGAGAGCGACGGTCTCCTCGTCGTCCATCGCCATGCGACCGAACGTCTCGCGGATGTCGCGTGCCGAGGCCAGCGGGTCGGGGTTGCCGTTCGGGCCTTCGGGGTTGACGTAGATGAGACCCATCTGCACGGCCGCCAGCGGCTTCTCGAGTTCACGGTCGCCCGAGTAGCGCTCGTCGGCGAGCCACGTGGTCTCGGGGCCCCAGTACACGTCGGCGTCGGGCTCCCACACGTCCGCGCGGCCGCCGGCGAAGCCGAAGGTCTTGAAGCCCATGGACTCCAGCGCCACGTTTCCGGCGAGGATCATGAGGTCGGCCCACGAGATCGACTGCCCGTACTTCTTCTTGACGGGCCACAGCAGCCGACGGGCCTTGTCGAGGTTGACGTTGTCGGGCCAGCTGTTGAGCGGAGCGAAGCGCTGCTGGCCGGCTCCGCCGCCGCCGCGGCCGTCGGTCACGCGGTACGTTCCGGCGCTGTGCCATGCCATGCGGATCATGAGAGGGCCGTAGTTGCCGAAGTCGGCGGGCCACCAGTCCTGAGACGTGGTGAGCACGTCTGCGATGTCGCTCTTCACGGCTGCGAGGTCGAGCGCCTCGAACGCGGCCTTGTAGTCGAAGTCCTCACCCAGCGGGTTGGCGACCGCGGGGTTCTTCGCGAGGATCTTGAGGTTCAGCTGGTTGGGCCACCACACGCTGTTCGCGTTGCCGGTCGTGGGGTGCGGCTGGCCGCCGTGGATGACAGGGCACCCCTCGGTCTCGTTCGGCCGCGGGCGGCTCTCGCCGTCCTCCCGCTCGTCGACCGGCGTGTCGATGGGCGTGACCGCCTGATCCACGTCGTTCGGGTTCTCGCCGATCTCGGGGATCGTGTCGTTGCTGTCGGTCATGGCTTCCTTCCAGTCGGAGTGGGCTATCGGGTGTCGGACGGGACGTCAGGCTCGCGAGCCGAGGACCGCCGCGGATTCGTCGGCCGCGCGCGCCTCGGCGCACGCGGGGCAGATGCCGTAGAACGTGACCTCGGCGACCTGCAGCGTGTAGCCGTGCACGTCGGGGGGCGTGAGGCACGGCGCCTCGCCCACCACGCAGTCGACGTCTTCGACGGCGCCGCACACGGAGCAGATGAGGTGGTGATGGTTGTCGGCGACACGGAGCTCGTAGAGGCCGGGGCGTCCGGCCGGCTCGATGCGGCGCACGAGGCCCGAGTCGACGAAGTCGCCGAGCGCGTTGTAGACCGACTGCAGGCTCGTGGCGGGCAGGGACCGGGCGACGACGGTGTAGAGCTCGTCGGCGCTGGCGTGGGCTCGTTCGTGGAGCGCCTCGACGACCGCGCGGCGCGGCTCGGTGACCCGCAGCCCGGCTGCGCGCAACCGCTCGGCGGCGTCGATCATGGGGGCGCTGGTCACCCTCCGATCCTAGCGTTGTTTTGATCTATTCAAAACAACGACCGATGCCGGTCAGCCTGCGGTGAGGGTCGGCGTGCCCGCCTCGTACTCGGTGAGGTCGCCGGTCTCGCCGAGGCGCTGCGCGCGGCGGCCGACGACGAGCATGTAGACGAGGAACAGCGCGAGCGCCGCCGCGCCGATGCCGATCTTCACCGGCCACGGCCACGGCTGGGCGGTCACGAACCCCTCGATCAGGCCCGAGAGCCCCAGCGCGAACACGAGCCCGATCGCGACGGTCGCGAGCGACCGGCCCGCTGACGCAAGCGCCTCACCACGTCGCCGCGGCCCCGGCGCCACCCATGCCCAGAACACGTGAAGGCCGGCCGCGGCGGCCACGAAGACGCTCGTCAGCTCGAGCAGCCCGTGAGGGAGGATGTGGAGCACGAAGATGTCGCCGCGGTCGAACGACAGGAGGATGGCGGCCATCGCTCCGACGTTGATCGCGTTCTGCACGAGCACCATGACCGGCCAGATGCCGGTCACGCCGAGGAGCACGCACTGCGCGGCGATCCAGGCGTTGTTCGTCCAGACGGTGGCGGCGAAGATCGGGGCGGGGTCATCGCTGTAGTAGTCCGTGAACTCATCCTCGGCGATGCTCTCGAGCTGCGCCTGCGATCCCAGCGTCGCGACGAGCGCCGGGTCCGAAGCGATCCAGATCGCCGTCACGATCCAGACGGCGACGAACCCGAGTGCGATCGCGAGCGTGGTCCAGCGGAGGCGGTGGAGGGCCGCGGGCAACTGCAGCACGAAGAAGCGCGGGATCTGCCGCAGCACGTTCTCGGGAGCGCCGGTCAGCCGCAGGCGGGCGCGCGCCAGCATCGTCGACACATGGTCGCTCTGCATGCTCCGACCTGCGGAGGTCTTCGCGTCGGCGAGGTCGGCCGACGCCGCGCGGTACCGCGTCACGAGCTCGTCGACCTCCGGCCCGGAGAGGTGCCGGGCACGGCTCAGCTCATCGAGTCGCGCCCACTCGTCACGCCGTGCGGCCGTGAGCGCGTCGAGGTCCATGTGCTTCACTGTACCCATGCCCGAAGGCCGCGCCGCGATCGTCGACATCCACCAGGACGAGGTGCTCACGGGCGAAGCCGTCGCCCTCGACGTGCAGCCGCTCGGCTACTTCATGAGGGCTCTCGGCGTCGTCATCGACATGGCCGTCGGCGTCGTCGTGCTGCTGCTCTTCGCGTGGGCGATGGCGTGGCTCACCGGGGCCGGCGCCATCGACGCCGCCGTCGTGCCGATCCTCACGGTCGTCGTGATCGTGCTCGTCACGGTCGTGATCCCGACGGTCGTCGAGACGACCACGCGAGGCCGGAGCCTCGGCCGCCTGGCCGTCGGCGGGCGGATCGTGCGCACGGATGGCGGGGCCGCGGGCTTTCGCCACGCCTTCATCCGCGCCTTCGTCGGAGTCCTCGAACTGTGGATGACGCTCGGGGCGGTCGCCGCGATCGTCGGGGCCTTCACTCCGCGCTCGCAGCGCCTCGGCGACCTCGTGGCCGGCACCTACTCCGAGCGCACGCGCACGCCGCGGCTGTCGGACACCGCCCTCGAGGTGCCCCCGCCCCTCGCCCACTGGGCGTCCATCGCCGACGTCGCACGGCTGCCGGAGCGCCTGTCGCGGCGCCTCGCGCAGTTCGCGCGGTCCGCGCCGAACCTGGACCCTTCCGCGCGCGCGCGGGTCGCCGCATCCCTCGCGCGCGAAGCGGCCGAGCACGTCTCGCCGGTGCCCGCCGTCGACCCCGAGATGTTCCTCATCGCCGTCGTCGCGGTGCGTCGTGACCGCGAACTGCGCGCCCTGCGGCTCGAGACGCACCGCGCCGAGGCGCTCGCGGCGCCCGTCGCGGGACCGCCTCGCGGCTTCCCCGCCCGCTGACCGCCGCACGACCACCGTGCGCTCGGCCGGAATCCGTCCTGCCCGAGAGACTCATCCTGCCGCGCGCGCACGCGCGCGAACCGGTCGGACTCAGTAGCGGTAGTGGTCGAGCTTGTAAGGACCCTCGACCGGCACGCCGATGTAGGCGGCCTGCTCCTCGGTGAGGGTCGTGAGCTCGACGCCGAGGGCGGCGAGATGCAGGCGCGCGACCTTCTCGTCGAGGGTCTTCGGCAGCGTGTACACGCCGATCGGGTAGTCCTCGCGCTTGGTGTACAGCTCGATCTGCGCGAGCACCTGATTGGCGAACGACGCGCTCATGACGAACGACGGGTGCCCCGTGGCGTTGCCGAGGTTCATCAGGCGCCCCTCGCTCAGCACGAGCACGCTGCGGCCGGTCGGCAGGCGCCACTCGTGCACCTGCGGCTTGATCTCGACGCGCTCGACGCCGGGGATCGCAGCCAGACCCGCGATGTCGATCTCGTCGTCGAAATGGCCGACGTTGCCGACGATCGCGAGATGCTTGAGTGACTGCAGGTGCTCGGCCGTGACGACGCGGGTGTTGCCGGTACCCGTGATCACGATGTCGACCTGCGGTGCGACGTCCTCGAGGCGCGCGACCTGGAACCCGTCCATCGCCGCTTGAAGGGCGCAGATCGGGTCGACCTCGCCGACGATGACGCGCGCGCCCTGACCGCGCAGCGCCTCGGCGGCGCCCTTGCCCACGTCGCCGTAGCCCGCGACGAAGGCGACCTTGCCGCCGATCAGCACGTCGGTGGCGCGGTTGAGGCCGTCGGGCAGCGAGTGGCGGATGCCGTAGGTGTTGTCGAACTTGGACTTCGTGACCGAGTCGTTGACGTTGATCGCGGGGAACAGCAGATCTCCGGATGCCGCCAGCTCGTACAGACGGTGGACGCCCGTAGTCGTCTCCTCGGTGACGCCGAGCAGACCGGCCGCGATCCGCGTGTAGCGCTGCGGGTCGCGGGCCATCGACGTGCGGATCGTCTCGAGCACGATGCGGAACTCCGCCGAGTCGTCGGGTCCGGCCGCCGGCACCGCGCCCGCCTTCTCGAATTCGACGCCCTTGTGCACGAGCAGCGTGGCGTCTCCGCCGTCGTCGAGGATCATGTTCGGCCCGTCGAAGCCCTCGGCCGACCAGTCGAAGATGCGGTCGGCGAGGCGCCAGTACTCCTCGAGCGTCTCGCCCTTCCAGGCGAAGACCGGAACGCCCGCCGGCGCGTCGACGCGGCCGTCGGGCCCGACCACGACCGCGGCCGCCGCCTCGTCCTGCGTCGAGAATATGTTGCAGCTGGCCCACCGCACCTGCGCGCCGAGCGCCACGAGCGTCTCGATGAGGACCGCGGTCTGCACCGTCATGTGCAGCGACCCGGCGATGCGCGCGCCCTTCAGCGGCTGCGACGGTCCGAACTCCTCGCGCAGGGCCATGAGCCCCGGCATCTCGTTCTCAGCGAGGCGCAGCTGATGCCGGCCGGCTTCGGCGAGCGAGAGGTCGGCGACCTCGAACTCCAGGGGGGCGACGGATGCCTCGGCAGGCGTGGCGACGGGCGTGTGGGTCGGCATCCGCCCATTCTTCCACGTGGGCTCAGGCGCGGAGGGTCTCGTGACGCACGACCACCCAGCCCTTGGGCACCGAGAGCCGATCGGTGTGGATCGCGCACAGGTCGTGCGCGTGGGGGTCGCCCGTGGCGCCGAGCGGACCGATCGCCGCCATCTGGTCGCCGTAGTCGTAGGTGAGGGTGGTGACGGCCTCTCGGGCGCAACCCACTTTGGAGCAGACTCTCTCGCGCATCGCCATGACGCTACCGCGCCCCGGGACGGTCGAGCGGATGCCGCGCCGCACGCTCCTGCCGTGGCATCCGTCGCGCCGCTCGACTGTCTCGAAGGACGTGTCGGCCGACACGTCGTGACAGCTGAGCGAGGGACCGAGCCGGCGCCCGCGACCTATGCTGGGACCATGGCGTGGCGGCGGGCGAGGATCAGCGAGCACGCCCCGCGGCGCGCCGACCGCCACGGCCGGCACGGCCGCGTCGGGCGCAGTCCCGTCGTGCGCCCGCCTCTCCCCCCGCTCGACACGCGTGTGGAGCGCTTCGATCTCGCCGTCGGGACCGCCGCGGAGTTCCTGCGGTCGGCGTGGCCGGAGCTGCGCGGCGTGAGGTTCGAGGTCGCCGACATGCCGATGGCGACCGACGCCGACGGCATCCCGCGGTGGACGGTGCTGCCCGCGGAGAAGCGCATCATCCTGTACCGGCTCCCGATCGAACGGCTCAGCCATCTGCATCGCGACGACGACCTGCACCGCCGCATGATGGTCGAGAGCGCGGTGTTCCGCGCGGCCGCCGAGTACCTCGACCGCGACCCCTGGGACCTCGGCCCGGAGCGCTTCCGCTACTTCTGACCCCGGGACGCCCGGTTCACGGATAGACGACGATCTCGGGCGCAGCGGCATCCGCAGGCCACACCGGGACACCGGCGAGAGCACCGTCGCCGGTGAACGACAGCGACGCATGCACGGGCGCGCCCGGCTCGACGAGGTAGACGGTACGCGGCGACAGGCGTGCCGTCATCGCTCCGTCCGCGGGCACGGTCAGCTCGAGGCGGAACGCGCCGTCCTCGGAGGTGACGGTGATCACGACCGGCTCGCCTGCCGGATTCGCGACGGTCAGCGTCGGCGGCGGCCCGCTGGGGACGGCGAACAGGCTCGGGACCGAGACCTCGGGTGCGGGCGTGTACCACGCGAAGTCCGCTCCCTCGCCGAAACCCGTCGTCTGCCACACCGCCGCCAGCACCGGCGCGTCGGCCGACGCCTCGACCGTGTACGAGCCGACAGCGAGTCCGTCCAGCGCCAGTTCGAGCGGCTTCCCCGCCTCGAGCGGCACCTGCTGCGGCTCGAGCGCGGGCTCGGTGCGACCGATGGCCGTGACCGTCACCGTCACGGTGGCCGCCGCCGACGGGGCGAGCAGCCGAAGCACGGTGGCCGACTGCGCGCTCTCCAGGTCGGCGGGCGGCTCGGTGTCGGTGTCATCCGGGGTCGCGGACGCCTCACCCTTGCCCGTGACGGCGACGCCCGTGATGGTCTGGAGCAGCGCGGGCAGCGGAACCGCGCCGACCTGGTCCACACCGCCGGGAGTCAGCGTGCGCGTGATGCTCGTCTGCAGCGACGCATGGATCGGTGCGCCGACCGCGGTCACCCGGATGACGGGGCTGGCCTCGTCGAGGGCGATCCCGGCCAGCGGCAGCACACGCTGCGTGCCGGGGGCGACGACGATGCCGGACGCGCCGGGCGGCACCTGCGGTCCGCCCACGCCGTACACGGTGAGCTCCACCGTCGCGGGCACCGTGCCGGGGTTGGCCAGGAGCACGAGGTCGGCGGCGCCGGTGAGGCCGGACCCGCCGATCAGCCACGACTCCAGCAGCGGCGGACGGCATGCCGAGGCGGCGAAGCCGGCGAGGTCGTCGGCGGTGACGGTCGCGGCTCCGGCCGCCGCGACGTCGACGCGCTGGCGGTCCTGCGGCGGCGCCGTGAACACGAGGGGGCCCTTGCCGACGCCCGGGACGTCGAGCCGCTGCTCCACCGGCGGCGGCGCGTCGGCGCTGACACCGCTCGTGACGGACTGGGAGGCCGCCGGGGCGAGGGCATCGGCATCCGTCGGATCCCGGCCGATCAGCAGCAGTCCGCCGTCGCACGCGGCCACAGACGCGGCGGGCGCCGGCGTCGCCGCAACACTCACCGGGTCACGGTGAAGGGTCGGCCACGGGACCGACACCGCGGTGACGACGGCCACGGCGGCCGCGATGGAGACCACGGTGCCGATCAGCATCCTCGCGCTGGTCGTCGCCCACCGGAACACCCGCCGATCGCTCATCGGCCCTCCTGCCAGTGCGGGCCGACCACGCGCGGGGTGCGGCGGGCGTCGCGCCGGGTCGCCGCCGTCGGCAGGGCGAGCAGGAGCGCGATGCCGAAGACGACGAGCTGGCCGATCGCGATCGCCCGCGACAGGGCGGCGACGGATGCCGCTTCCTGCGGTCGCGGCGCGATGTCGGCGATGACGCGCCACAGCTCACCCTTCGCCGTGTCGCCGACGACGACGAGCGTGTCGCGCTGGTTCAGAGAGGTCATCGCCGACAGCCGAAGCATGCGGGCGACGTCCGATTCCGGCGCCGGCGACGGCGCGAGGAGGATGAATCCGACTCCGAGGTCCGCCAGTTCCACGACGGGGTCCTCAGCGGCCGACGTGACGAGGTCGGCGGCGAGCTCGGCGAGGGCTTCGTCCTGCGGCGTCGCACGCGTGCGGGTGGACAGCAGCGTCGTCTGGCCTCCGAGCGTCTCGCTGGCGCCCCACACGACCTGCGCGGCGACGCCGGATGCGGACTGCGGCGTCAGCACCAGCGTGCCGACGTCAGGATCGTCGCGACCCTCGGCCGCGACGAACGCCGGCAGAGTGCTCGCTGGGCCGTTCGCGACGGTCGCGCGGTTCTGCGTGAGCGCGGTGAGCGACGGCACGGCGAGGACGACCACCCCCGCGAGCACGACGGCGGCCGCGATGCCGCGCACGAGTGCCGCGCGCGGCGCGAGGCCGGCATCCAGGGTCACGAGAGCGGCTCCGAGCGCCCCCAGCCACGCGAGGCTGAGCCCCGCGCCCGGCCAGAGGGGGACGGCGATCGACTGCGCGAACGCGACCGAGACGCCGACGGCGGCAAACGCCGTGCCCATCCCGAGTGCGGCGACGACCAGCAGCGCCGTCCCGACGGCCCAGCGCTGCGTGAGCGGCGCCGCGAGCGCGAGCAGCGCGATCGGCACTGTCAGCAGCGGCACCCACCAGGTCGGGCCCTCCGGGAGGACGGTCGCCCACCCCGCCAGGTCGGGGGTCGGGATGCCGGCGGCGAGCAGTGCGCGCCCGCCCGGGTCGGCGGCGACCTGCGGTCCGGCCCAAGGCACGCCCGGGTCGGCGACGAGCCCCCACAGCCGGGCGTGCACGACCGCGTTCCACACGAGCGGCGCCGCGAGGGCCAGCGACGGCACGACCGTCCACACGATGCGGGCGACGCCGCGGCCGGCACGGAATGCGACGGCGAGAAGGATCGCGGCGATCCACAGCACGCCCAACGCAGGGGCGAGCGACGGGGCCGTGGCGACGACGGCTGCCAGGACGATGGATGCCGTGCCCGCTGCCGCCCAAGACCGGTGCGCGACCGACCCCGCGACGAACAGCCACGGCAGCAGCAGGTGGAGAATCACCCCGGTGGGCCGCCCCTGGGTCAGTGCGACGAGGAGTGCGGGCGACAGCGCCCACACCGCGCCCCCCAGCAGCCGCAGGGACGCCCGCCCCGTCACCCGGGTCGCGGCGAACCAGCCGCCGAGCGCGGCCAAGGGAAGCGCGAGGATCCACAGCACCACAAGCGCGCGCGAAGGCTCCCAGGGCGCGAACGAGCCGATCAGCGCGACGACGGCGGCGAAGGGATCGGCGGGCCCGACGGTGTCGGGACCGAGCGCGCGCTGCCCGAAGGCGGCTTCGTCCCACAGCTGCCCGACGGTGCCTGCCAGGGGCTGCAGGGCTCCCCCGCCGAGCACCGGCCAGGCCAGGAGCGCGGGGAATGCCGCGACCGACACGACGAGTGCCCCGAGCACGAGCCACGCGCCGCCGCCGGTGAAGAAGTGGAGGTCGCCGCGGCGATGAGCGCCGACGCCCTCGTCGGGATCGTCGTCGAGCTTCTCGCGCATCTCGGCCCCCGTGGTCCGGAGGGGTGCGAGCTGCGCCCATGACGCGCTGCGCGCCGCGGCGAGCCGCCGGCGCGCCCGCACGAGCGGGACGATCCGCACGAGCACGGCGGCCCCGGCCGCCCACTCCGGCCCGATGCGCGCTGGCTGCTTCCGGACGAGGTCGACGAGGGTGCGCCACAGCGCCAGCGGCAGCAGTGAGAGCCAGTGCAAGGGCACGGCGAGCGCGGGGGCGTACGTGAGACGGCGGTGCATCTGCGCGACCCGCTCGGCGTAGGTGATCCGCCGGCGACGCTGCGGGGTCGTCGGTGTGGGCAGGCCCGCGACGCCGTCGCCCGCCGTGGCGACGAGCGCTGCCGGCACGAGCGACACGCGCGCACCCGCGAGCCGTGCGCGGACTCCGAGGTCGAGCCCCTCGTCGGCGCCGGCGAGCGAGCGATCGATCCCGCCGAGACGCCGCCAGGCGTCGGTCCGGACGAGGACGCCGCGGATGTCCGCGCCGAGCACGTCCTCGCGGGCATCGTGCTGCCCCTGGTCGAACTCGCCGTCCGCGAATGGGACGGTGCGCCCGAAGCGCGTCATCCCCACGCCCAGCGACACGATCTCGGACCGGTCGTCCCATCGCACGAGCTTGGGCGCCACGAATGCCACGGACGGCGAGAGTTCGAGCGCGCCGACCAGGCGCGCCAGCGCGTCGGGCTCGGGCGCGGTGTCCTGAGCGAGCAGCCACACCGCGTCGCCGTCCAGGCGGGGCGAGACGAGCGCGGCCGCCGCAGCGTAGCCGGTCGAGGCCGGGGCCTTCACGACGGACTCGGCGCCTGCGGCATCCGCGATCTCGAAGAGGCGTTCGTCGCCGCCGCACACGACGATGGTGAAGACATCGGGCCGACGCGTCTGCTCGGCGAGCGCCGCGAGCGTGCGCTTCAGGTGGAACGCCGCGGGGGTACGGCCGTCCGGACGCACGACGATCACGGCGTGCACTCGATCAGACGTGGCTTCGGGCATGTCTCGGTCAGCCTAGGCGGGCGTGCTCGTCAGCCCCGGGCGCACGCGCCGGGTCCGGCCGGATCCCATGACCGGCCGGAGGTCCGTGCCATCAACCGGCTCGGCGCTTGAGCTTGCGGCGCTCGCGCTCGCTGAGGCCGCCCCAGATGCCGAACCGCTCGTCGTTCTGCAGCGCGTACTCGAGGCACTGGTCTCGAACGTCGCACGACGTGCAGATGCGCTTGGCATCCCGCGTGGAGCCGCCCTTCTCGGGGAAGAACGCCTCCGGATCGGTCTGGGCGCACAGGGCGTCCGTCTGCCAGGCGAGCGGATTGTCTTCTTCCGCTTCGATATTGCGGCGAACTCCCGGAACCCCCAGCTGAACCGGATCGACGAACCAGTCGCCGGGAACGCCGGAACGGTAATGCGAAACCGTCATGTCGTTCTCACCCCCCGTGATCCTGCTCCACGCTGTCGCGTGTACGGATAATTACACCCGTGTAGTTCGCGGAGGTCAAGTCGCAGATACTAAAGCCTCAACCGAGTCTTGAACCTTCACGACGCGCCGACGGCGTGTCGCACTGACGTAACGGTCCGATGAGAATCCCCTCACGCGCCCCGCGACGCGCCCGGGAGCGCGACGAAGACCTCTCCGTCGCCCGTCACGCTGAGGTTCCGCTCATCGGGCGTGACGAGCGTCGCCTGCCCGGGAGCGAGCGTCGTCCGGGTGCCGCTCGCGGTGCCGGTGACGCCCACCGGTCCCGACGTCGCGAGGGCGATCGCGGGGCCCGTCAGCGCGATCGACGCGCTCTCGTCACCAGGAGTGAGTGCCAGCAGCGAGAAGTCCGCGACCGGCACGTCGTAGCGCCGGACGCCCCCACCGAGGTCGACCGGCTCGAGCACCGGCGGCACGCCGGTGGCGTCGTCGAGCACCGCGACGAGCTCCGCCGCGTCGATGTGCTTGGGCGTGAGACCGCCCCGCAGCACGTTGTCGCTCGCCGCCATGAGCTCGACGCCCAGTCCCTCGAGGTAGGCGTGCAGCACGCCGGCGGGGACGAACAGTCCCTGGCCGCGGCGCAGGGTCACGAGGTTCATCAGGAGCGCCACCACGATGCCCGGATCACCCGGGAAGTCCTCGCCCAGTCGGCGCACCAGGGCGAGCTCTTCGGCGAACTCGGGCACGTCCGCGGCCACCGCCGCAGCGATGACGTCTCGTGCGGCATCGGCTCCGTCGGACAGGAGCCATCCGATGATGCCCGCGAGCGAGGCATCCTGCGCCTCAAGCCTCTCGGTGAGCGGCTGGGCACCCGGGCCGAGCTCGGCGACGAGGCGGCGGGTCTCATCGAGGTCGCGCAGGCCGGCGAGCGCCCGGAAGGTGTCGCTCACCGCGACGATGAGCTCGGGCTTGTGGTTGTCGTCGCGGTACGTGCGAGCGGCGGCGTCGCGCGGGATGCCTGCCGCCTCCTCGCGCGCGTACCCCGCTTCGGCCTCCGCCTTCGACGGGTGAGCCTGGATCGAGAGGGCGGATGCCGCGGCCAGAAGCTTCAGCAGGTATGGAAGAGGCCCGCCGATCCCCGCGCCGGCGCCGTCCTCGGCGATCCAGCGGTCGAGGGTGCGGCCGTCGGGCGTCTCGGACGGATCGCCCGGGTGATCCCCGAACCACACCTCGGCCTCGGGTCGTCCGGACGGCGCGCGGCCCTCGAGGTCGGCGATGAGCGAGGTCGATCCCCACGCGTAATCGCGCGGGTCGTTGGCGAGCGGGATCAGCATCCGCCCAGCCTACGGTCGGTCGTCGAGCGCGCGAAGCGAGACGAGACGCCATGAACCTCCGAGATGCTCACTTCGTTTCGACGCGCAGGCGCGCTCGACGACCGGGCTCACACGTCGCTCGCGGGTACCCTGAGAGGCGATGGCCGTCCACTCGAAGCACCCGGCGTCGGCGCCGCCGAGCCCCCCGGTCCGTGAGAAGACGGGCCACCTCCTGCTGCGCGGCTGGTGCATCTTCGTGCTCTTCATGTCGCTCTCCGGCGTGGCATGGGTGCACGCGTTCGGCGCGACGGTGGCGGGCACCATCACGATCGCGGGCGGCGTGCTCTCACTCGTGCTGTGGTTCGTGGTGCGGCCGCCGGTGCAGTGGCGACGTCTGCCGTGGTTCGTCGTCGGCTATGTGGCGTGGGCGACCCTGTCGCTCGCGTGGTCGGCGTGGCGCGACACCAGCGCGCTCACCCTCCTCCTGCTGTACATCACGACGCTGCAGGCGCTGTTCATCGGCAGCGTGCTCACGTGGCGCGAGCTCGTGCGCGCCGTCGCATCGGCCCTCAAGTGGGTCATGGCGCTGTCGATCGTCTTCGAACTGTGGGTGTGGGTCTTCGTGCGCGCCCCGATTCTGCCGGGATTCGTCGTCGGCAAGGCGGACGACCCGATCGAGTACTGGTCGCGCAACAATCTCTTCGAGTTCGACAAGCGCATCCAGGGCCTCATGGGCAACGCCAACCTGCTCGCCCCCGTCGCGCTGCTCGCGATCATCGTGTTCGCGATCCGCTACGCGTCGGGCGCGCCGCGGCGGGCACTCCTGATCGCATGGATCGCACTGTCGGGGTTCCTCTTCGTCCGCGCATCGTCGGCGACCGCCTACCTCGCCGCGGCCGCCGTGGCCGTCGTGCTCGCGACGGTGCTGCTCATGCGACGGGCGACGCGACCCGGCGAGCGGACGAAGTACTACATCGCGTACGCCGTCGTCGGCGTCGGTGGCCTGCTGGCGCTGTGGCTGCTGCGCGACACGATCTTCAGCGCGCTCGGGCGCAGCGGCGATCTCACCGGGCGCGAAGGGATCTGGGAGAAGGTCCTCGTCCGCGCGTCCGAGAGGCCGTGGGTCGGCTGGGGGTATGCGACGCCGTGGGCGCCGTGGGACCCCGCCTTCGACGGATGGATCATCGATCACGGTCAGACCGTGCTGCAGGCTCACAACATGTGGATCGACGTCGCGATGCAGCTCGGCATCATCGGCGTCGTGCTCCTCGGCCTCCTGTACCTCGCGTTCGTGTGGCGCTCGTGGTTCTTCGCCGTCGATCGTCCGCGATGGGACCTGCGCGCCGACCGTCCCTACTCCCCCGTGACCCTCCTGCCGACCCTCGTCGGTGCGATCGTCATCGTGCAGAGCTTCGCCGAGTCCACGCCGCTGCTGCTGTGGGGCTGGCTCTTCGTCGTCATGCTCGGCGCCAAGATCAAGCAATCGCCGCACGTGGGCGTGGGCCCCGCCGAGCAGAGCGCGGCGATCGAACGAGGCGACGCGGTCGACCAGGACGAGCCGGCGAAGCAGGGCGCGTGACCGGCCGGGCCCTCCCCTCACGCCCGGCACAGCCCGGGTGGATGAGCACGCTGCTGGCCTCGGCATCCTTCGCCCGCGCACTCACCCTCGCGGTGCTGGCCGTCGTCTTCTCCGGGTATGCGATCGAGCGGGTCGCCGGGCACGTGACGTACGTGACGATCGTCACCGGCCTGTGCGTGTTCGGCGGAGCCGTGCTCGTCGCGCGCCGTCAGGAGATCTCGCTGCTGCGTCTGCTGCCGACCACGGTGCTCGCCTTCACGGCCTGGGCCTTCGCGAGCGTCTTCTGGAGCCAGGAGCCCAGCACGTCGTTCTGGAGCTGGGTGTCGATGGCGGGCATGGCGTTCCTGGCGGTCGTCATCGGCCACATCCGCGACACGCTGCAGACGGTGCGGGCCCTCGGCGATGTGCTGCGCGTGCTCCTGGCGGCGTCGCTCGCGGTCGAGGTGCTGTCGGGCGTGCTGCTCGACATCCCGTTCGCGTTCCTCGGCGTGCAGGGGAACCTCGCCGAGCTCGGACCCGTCCAGGGCATCTTCGGCACCCGCAACATGCTCGGCTTCGTCGCGGTGCTGGCGGTCATCACGTTCCTCATCGAATACCGCACGCAGTCGGTGCGACCCGGGCTCTCCGTCGCCTCGGTCGTGCTGGGGGGCGGGCTCGCGGCGCTCAGCGACTCCCCCACCGTCCTGGTGCTCGCCGTCGGCGTGGGACTTGCCGTCGGGGCCCTGGCGCTCGTGCGCCACACCCGCCCCGAGCATCGAGGCGCACTGCAGTGGGCCCTCGGTGCGATCGTCGTCGTCGGGGTGTTCCTCGGCTACGTGGCGCGGCATCCGATCATCGCCCTCCTCGGCGCCGGCAGCGACTTCTCGATGCGCGTCGACCTGTGGAACTTCATGGTCGACCAGACCAGATTCCGTCCCGTGCACGGGTGGGGCTGGCACGGGCCGTGGAACCCGGACGTGTATCCGTTCAACGGCATCAACTACTGGCTCGACGCCTCGCACGCGTCGGGCCTCAACGCGTACTTCGACGTCCTGCTGCAGCTCGGCTGGCTCGGACTCGTGCTGTTCCTCGCCCTCGGCGGCCTCGCCCTCGCCCGCTCCTGGCTCGTGGCCAGTGAGCGGCATTCGGTCGTCTACGCGTGGACCCCGCTCATGCTCGTCGCACTTCTGGTCGACTCGATGTTCGAGAGCTTCACGCTCACCGGCCTCGGCTGGATGATGCTCGTGCTGTGCGCAGTTCGCGCCGGGCAGTCCCGGTCGTGGCGCGAGCGCCTCGGGATGGGAGCGGGTGCCGGGGACGGCCCTGCGGACCTCCCCCACGCTCAGGATGGCGAAGGGTTGGCAGGGTAGGCTTCTCTCCGGCCCGACGCCTCGGCGCCCGTCGCCCCGTCCCCGGAGATCCGCCCCCGTGACCAACGTCCCGACCGCCGCGCAGTTCGACCCGGCGACCGCCACGATCGCCATCGTCACCTACAACCGCTCGGGGCTCCTCACGCGCCTGCTCACGAGCATCGCCGCGATGGACCCGAGGCCCGGGCACGTCGTCGTCATCGACAACGCCTCGACCGACGACACCGCGGATGTCGTCGAGTCCTACCGCGACCGCGTCGGAGACACCACGATCGTCTACCGCCGCATGGAGACGAACACGGGAGGTTCGGGCGGCTTCAGCGAGGGAATGCGCGTCGCCTACGAGCTCGGTTCGGAGTGGATCTGGCTCATGGACGACGACGTCGAGGTGCTGCCCGACGGCCTCGCCCGGATGGGCAAGTGGACGCCGCGGTTCAAGAGCATCCAGGGTCGCCGCTACGACTACGACGGCAGCGCCTTCTACTGGCAGTACCGCATCGCCGAGCCCCTCGGCATCCCGATCCCCTTCGCGCCCGCCGCGTTCGACGAGTCGGGCTACAAGCCGATGAACTCGGGATGCTTCGAGGGCATGTTCATCCACCGTGACATCGTGCAGCAGATCGGGCTGCCCGACCCCCGCTTCTTCATCTACTGGGACGACCAGGTCTACGGCTGGCTGGCGTCGCGCAAGACGACGTCGGTCGTGGTCGAGGACTTCGTCCTGCGCCGCACGCGCGAGATCAAGCAGTGGGACATGGGCGTGCGTCACCTCAATGCGTCGAGCAACGCGTACCGCTACTACATCATGCGCAACCGCGCCTATATCAAGAAGTACTACCGCGCGTTCGGCGTCTACAACCCGGTGCTGTTCGCGATGGGGACGGCGCTGACCTTCGGCAAGGAGCTGATCCGGCTCGTCTTCGTCGAGCGGACCGTGCGCGGCACGTCGAACCTGTTCCGCGGCCTGCGCGACGGCAGGAAGATCGCGAAGGATGCCTCGTGGCAGCCGATGCCGCCGCTCGAGGCGGCGAACGCGCAGAAGTAGCGGATCAGCCGCCGGCGGGATAGTCGGCGTTGTATCGCGCCAGCACGTCGTCGATCGGAGCGTCCATCGCGAGTCGGTGCCCGTCGAGGTACAGGCCGCGCGTGCAGAAGCGCCTCAGGTCGCGTTCGTTGTGCGAGACGAAGAAGAGCGTCCGGCCGTCGGTCAGCAGTTCGTCGATGCGCCGATAGCACTTCTCGCGGAACGCCTTGTCGCCGACCGCGAGGACCTCGTCGACGAGCAGGATCGGCTCTTCGAGCTGCGAGACCACGGAGAACGCCAGCCGCACCTTCATGCCGTTGCTCAGGTGCTTGTAGGGGGTGTCGACGAAGTCTCCGAGCTCGGCGAAGTCGATGATGCCGTCGAAACGACGCGCGACCTCCGCGCTCGACATCCCATGCAGTCCCGAGGTGAGCCGCACGTTCTCACGCACCGTCAGGTCGCCGACGAAGCCACCCGTGATCTCGATGAGCGGAGCCACCCCGCCATGCACGGTCACGGTGCCCTCATCGGGCAGGAGGACGCCCGCGACGAGCTTGAGCAGCGTCGACTTGCCCTGACCGTTGCGCCCGACGACGCCGATCGACTCTCCGGGCTTCACGTCGAAGCTCACGTCGCGCAGAGCCCAGAACTCCCCGGGCTTCGAGCGGCGGGACGAATCGGCGAAGAGGTCCTTGATGCTCCGACGCCCTCGGCGATTGCGGCGGAACCGCACGCCGAGATCTTTCACCTCGATCGCGATGGATGCCGTCATCACAGCTCCTTCAGCATGGGACGCTCGAGCCGTCGGAAGGTGAAGATTCCGAGGGCGAGGAAGAGGAACGACATGACGGCGCTCATGCCGATGACCCACGGCTCCCACTCCTGCGGGAAGAATCCGACCCGGTACAGGGCGAAGATGCCGGAGAGCGGGTTGAACGCGGCGAGCGCATCGAAGGGTGCGGGCAGATCCTCGACACCGTAGATGACCGGAGACGCGTAGAACAACGCACGGAGGATCAGCTTGGTCGTGCGTTCGAGGTCGGTCCAGAGCACGCACAGCGGTGCGACCAGCAGCCCGAGACCGACGAGCAGGACGGCCTGCAGGAAGACGGCGACCGGGAACCAGAGAAGCCCCCAGTTCAGCTGCGCCGGCGAATCACTGAACTGCGAGATCACGACGAAGAGGGCGAGCACCGGCATCGAGCAGAGGAACTCGATCCCCTTCGACAGCACGATCCGGTTGACCCAGATGGTCCGCGGGATCGCAGTCGACCGCACGAGGCGTGCGTCCTTGTTGAACGCCCGCGTGAAGTCGGACACGGCCGCGTTGAACCACACCCACGGCAGAAGTGCCGTGATGAGGAACACGATGTACGGCGGGTGACCGACGGGTCGCTGGAAGACCTGGGTGAAGACGAACCAGTAGATCGCGCTCATCACCAGCGGGTCGAGGACCGACCACAGATACCCCAGCGCACTTGTCGTGTACCGGACCTTGAGGTCACGCGCCGACAGCAGCCACAGCGAGTGGAGGTAGCGCCGGGCGGATCCGGGGGCGCCGACGGCGGCAGTGCTCACGCAGTCGAGCTTACTCGGCGCGGGCCCAGCGCCCCTCGAACCGCACTCCAGGGGCACCGCCGCGGCGGAACCTCAATCCGAGGCGGCGCCGCGCGGCCGTCGCCTCCGGCCCAACATGCGCAGCGGCGCCGTGACCCGCCAGCTTGTGCTGGTGGTCAATGCGCCGACGTGCTTGCGCAGCGCGTCCACCTGTGCGGCCTGCACCTCCTCATGGGCTGCACGCGCCACGATCTCGGCTCGCAACTGATCCAGTTCGTTCGGCAGAGTCAGCAGCCATGCCTGTCGCGCAGCCGCCTCGCCGAGATGACGGAAGTCCGATCGGATCTGCTCCGTCGTCTTTGCGTCGGCGTGGAACAGAGCTCGCAGGCCGGGCGCGGACGGCTCACCGATGCTCAGGACACCGAGGCCATGCCCATGCTCGAACGTGAATGACCTGCCTGGCTCGGCGATCTCTTCCCACAGCTGCCAGACGCCGAAGCCGTTCTGCTTCTCGGCTACATCGTGGAAGAGGATGACGCCGCCGTCGCGAACCGCGCTGCGCCATTCAGAGAAGTCGGCGCGTACGTCGGCGTAGCCGTGGCGGCCGTCGATGTGCAGGAGGTCGACGGACTCGTCCGCGAAGGCGTGCCGCGCTTCATCGAAGCGTCCGCGGATGAGACGTACGGACGCCGGGTAATCCGAGCGGGAGACGCGGTCGACATACTCGAACACGGTCTCGTCGTAGAAGCCCGCGTGATCATCGCCCTGCCACGTATCGACAGCGTGGATGACCGTCGGAAGCGCCAACCGCTTGGCCGCCTCCGCGAACGCGAAGCACGAATACCCGTAGTGCGTGCCCAGCTCGATCACCGCACTCGGGCGCAGAGCATCGACAAGCCAGGCAGCGAAGGGTCCATGCGTCCACCACGCCGACGTCGGAAAGTGCGCCGGCATCCAGTAAGCAGGCGGCGTCAGCCAGAATGGAGCGCTCGCATGCCCCTGTCGAACAGGGTGGACATCGACAGGCAGCTCCATGTTCTCGTGCTCCATTGCTCGGGTTCGAGCCAGCATATTCGGTCCGTCTTGGCGGAGCGACCTGCTGCCTGGACTCCGCCACCTCATGCCCCGCGCGTGCACCACGTCCCGGCATGGGAAGCCCCACATCGAGCCTGCGAGCGGTCATCACGCACAGCGGGCCCTCATCGGGTGCGGGACTAGACTCGATCCTGCCGTCGCGACACGTCGATGCAGCAAGGAGCCGTGCGCCGCATGCCGAAAGAACCGACCGCCCCCGACGTCTCCATCGTCATCCCCGCATACAATTCCGCCCCCTGGCTGGGGAGCACTCTCGAATCCGTCCGGGTGGCGCTTCAACGGACATCGTGGCAGGCGGAGATCATCGTCGTGGACGATGGCTCGACCGACGACACAGCTGCGCTTCTCACCGCGCTGTCCGCCGAGTTCCCGTACCAGTTGCGAACGCTGCCACAGCAGAACCAGGGTGTCTTTCTGGCCGTCTGGCATGGCCTGAACGCCGCGGCGGCAGACATGGTTCTCATCCTCAACTCACGGCTGCTCCTTCACGCGGGCGCGCTGGAGCGCCTGGAGGAGCTCGGCGCATTGCGGTCGGGGCGCACGTGGAACGGTCACGTGGTCACCGATCCCCAATCGCCGCTTGTCGGGCGGTTCTGGGAGGTGCCGACGCATGTCTTCTGGGGGGACTACTTGGCCCGTCCACGCCCGATGGAGATCGGTGTCGACAACTTCGATCGGGTCCCGAAGGGAACGGGCTGTCTGCTTGTTCCGCGATCGACGATGATCGCCGCGTACGAGGCCAGCTGGCCGGAAGAGAACGCCCGTTTCACGTCTGACGATACCAAGCTGCTTCGCCGCATCAGCACTGAGCAGCCGATCAGACTGGAGCCCGGTTTCTCGGCGACCTACCGTCCGCGCACAACCGTCAAGCGCTTCCTCGCGCACGCGCTCAACCGCGGGACGATGTTCGTGGACAGTTACGCGGGAACTTCCCGGGTACGCGATGCCGTCCTCCTCCTCTTGGTGATCCTTCCTCCGGTGTTCCTCGTCGCCGCTGCCGCGAGCGCGATCACCGGACGGTGGAAGCTTCTGGGGACGCTCGCGACCCTGGCACTCGCGGCGATAACGGCGCCGGCCGCCGTAGGCGCCGCACGGCGCGCCCCGATGCGGGCCGTCCTGTCGTACTTCGCCTACATCGTGCCGTTCGGCGTCGTGTTCTGGCGTGGGCTGGCCCGCGGAGTAGTTCTGCACCGAGCGGCCTTCCGACGGCGCGGATCAGGAACCGCCACGGATGGCATCTGAGCTGCCGCCCGCTGAGGCGGGTCCTGGCCGGTCCCCTCTCGGCGGTCATGTTCGCGCGCACGCGCGAGGCCTGGCGGCCGTGGGCGTGGCGACGATCGTCGGCGTCGGAGCATCGTTCATCGCACAGGTCGTGAGTGCTCGTTACCTCGCACCGGCGGACTTCGGACTCTTCTCCGCGTTCCTCGTGATCGTCAATGTCGCGGCCGTCGGGAGTTCGTCTCTGCAGAACACGGTGACTGTGCACACGGCAGCCTCCGCGGCCGGCGATGGCGACTCCCGCTCGTCGCGGCGCTGGCCGTGGGAGGCAGTCATCGTCGGGGTGGTCGGAGGCGGTGCGGTGGCCATCGTCTCACCGCTCCTCGCAGCCCAGCTGGACACGAGTCTCGGCGTCGTTCTGGCGGCAGCAGCATCGATACCGCTGACCTTCGTGTTCGCCGACGCGCTGGGCCTCCTCCAGGGCAGCGGCAACGTCGCGAAAGCGGTGTGGTGGACGACTGTCGCCCAACTCGCCCGGGTCGCGCTGATCCTCGTCGCGATCTTCGTCGGCGCGGGGCTCGGTGGGATCATCGGCGCTGTCATCGGCTCGATCGCCGTAAGCCTCGCTGGGGCCGAGTGGGCCGCGCGGCGCGTTCGCCGACCCGCGACCGGAGCCTTCAGCAGGACCGGAGTGACGATCATCATCCTGACGGTGACGTTCGCTTGGCTCACTTCGTCGGATGTGTTCTTCCTCCGCACCGGGGCCCCGGAAGATGTCGTGGGCGGCTACGCCGCGGTGACGGTGCTCGTCCGAGCCGGGTTCCTCATCCCGTCCACACTCTCCCTCTATCTCCTGCCGAGATTCGTGCGGAACCGCGACAACCCTCGATTGTCGCGAGTGGGCGTCCTCGTCACGCTCGGTCTCTCGCTGGCGACGAGCGGAGCCATGATCCTCGCCTTCGCACTCGTCGGGGACGCCTTGATCGAACTCCTCTACGGGAGCGCGTACAGCGGTTCTGCGAGCCTCCTGGTTCCCGCCGCTCTCGCGTACATGCCCTGGATCGCGGCACAGGGTCTGCTCATCAAGATGACCTCTTCGGCCTCGAAGGGAGCGATGCTGACACTGCTCGTGGCCACAGTCGCCCAGTGGGTGACTTTCACCATCGTCATCCCGAATGTGCCGGCGATGCTGGTCGCGTACGGTGTCATCGGCGCTGCCGTGCTGACGGTGTTCCTGATCCTCGAAGCGCTGCACACACGTCCCCGTGCGGTGAGCGGCAGCGACGTCTGACGCGTTGGGAGTGCCGCTTCAGCCGTGCAGGTCGTCGCGCGCCGCGGCGTCGCCGGGTACGGCGAATCCACGCGCCACCAGGTCCGCCACGATGATGTCGGACGGGGACTGGTCCTTCCCCGGCTCGCCACGACGGTATTCCTTGTAGGCCGAGAGGAATTCGGTCAGCGTCGGCTGGTCCCAGCCCGACAACACGGCCGTTGTACCCAAACCGTCGTGGCGCTCGGTGGCCTTGCGGTGGATCAGCGTCGGCACCCCGAGCGCGGCAGCCTCCTCTTGGATTCCACCTGAATCCGTCACGATGAACTCCGCGCCACTCATCGTCGCGACGAACTCGCTGTGCTCGAGCTTGGTCATGAGGGTGAATCTCTCGAATCCGAGCTCCTCGATGACGAGCGCTATCGCCGCGCTGGAATAGGAGTCGACGATGATGCGAAGCGGGAGTGGACTGTTGCGGTCCAGATTGCGGAGCGTCTCGCGCACGAGACCGGGATTGGAGATGAACTCGTATCTGTGAAGCAGGACGAGCCCGTAGGGCTGCTCCTCGACATCCTGCGGCGCCGAGGCAGACCCGACGACGTCACGTACTGCGTCCTTCGCGGTATTGCCATGCGTGAGAACGACGTTGCGCCTGCCTCGGAGATTCGCAGCCGCCTCCGGCGAAGGAGCGTAGTGGATGTCGGCGATCTTCCCGACGATCCGGCGGTCCAGCTCTTCCGGGAACGGGTGTCGCCAATCGCCTGAACGAAGTCCGGCCTCAACGTGTGCGATGGAAGCACCCACGCCCTTTCCGATCAGGGCGCCGAGCACGGTCGTGACGGTGTCGCCGTGCACGATGACGAGTGACCCCTTGGGCAGTGACCGTCGGATCGAAGGAAGGCGTCGCAACGCCCAGCCGAACACGTCGAATACCCACCCGACCATCTGGATCGGCGATTGCAGCGGTCGTCCGCGCCAACCGTCGGCGATCACTCGCTCCGGCTGCGGCAGTCCGAGCTCGGGGATGGCGCGTCGCAGGGACTCCGTGTGCTGCTGCGTCACCCATTGCTGATACGGCACCCCGAGAGCGTCCAGACGCCGCGCGACAGGCGCGATCTTGATTGCTTCGGCCGTCGTGCCGTAGATGAAGATGATCAAAGGAGTTCCTTGCTCAGGCTCGGCGGGAGTCGTGATGTGGATCAGGACCCTCAAGCGTTCAGATCGATCGCGGCGTCCGTCGTGCGGCGCTCTTCCGCAGTGTCGGCGGGCGTGCGACGCACGGGCAGGAGCCGGCCCGCGTCCCCCGGATACGATGGATCCCGGTCGGCGGTCACCTCCCACCCTAACCGGGCCGACCCACGTCGGTGCATCCAGCCCCTGACGCGCGCCGATCGACCGAGAAGAGCCACATCGATGAAACCTCGCCGCCACACACGCGTGCTCGCCACCGTCCTGGTGCCGGTCGCCATGCTGGTGGCGCTCCTTGCGTGGGGGATCTCGTCTCCGGTCGGCTCGAGCCCCGACGACGACTATCACATGGCGAGCATCTGGTGTGCTGCCGGTGAGGCGGAGGGCATCTGCGAAACGACCTCGGATCCCGATATGCGACTTCTGCCGGGCGACCTCCTCAAGGCGGCGAAGTGCTACGCCTTCATGGAGGAGCAATCCGCGACGTGCCCGCTCCCTGAAGGCCAGATGCTGGGAACCGATCGTGGCAACTGGTCGAGCGCAGCGTATCCTCCCCTGTTCTATGCGGCGATGAGTCCGTTCGTGACGACCGATGTCTCGGTGTCCATCGTCCTGATGCGCTCAGCCAACGCCGTGCTCTATGTCGGCATACTCACCGCGTTGCTGTTCCTCCTGCCGAGACCGCAGCGACCCCTCCTCCTCTGGGGCGCCGCGATCTCCGCGGTCCCGCTCGGCATGTTCCTCATCCCGAGCGTCAACCCGAGTTCATGGGCCGTGCTCTCGGCCACCGGCCTCTGGGTCGCCGCGTGGGGATACTTCCGACAGACGGGCGTGCGGAAATGGCTCCTCGCGGGGCTGAGCGGACTGCTTCTCATCCTGGGGGCTGGATCGCGCAGCGATGCGGCGGTCTATGGGGTCATCGCACTGCTGGCCGCAGCAGTGCTCTCGTTCCGTCGCGACAGGCGCTACCTCCTCGACCTGATCCTGCCCGCAGCCCTGGGCGTCGTCGCCGTCGGGTTCTTCTTCAGCGCGGGGCAATCCGCTGTCGTGACCGGCGACACGGCCGTGACCGGAGGAGGACTCACCACCGGAACGTTGATTCTCATCAACGGCAAGATGCTGCCGCAGCTTTGGGCCGGCGTGTTCGGCCTGAGCGGCCTCGGGTGGCTGGACACTGTGATGCCGGGGATCGTCTGGATCACGGCGCTCGCCATCTTCGCGGCGCTGTGCTTCTGGGGACTGCGTGTGGGCGACTGGCGCAAGTGGCTCGCCACCGGGGGCGTCGCCGCGAGCCTCATCGTGATCCCCATGTACATCCTCGTCCACGACGGAGTGACGGTCGGGTCGGGCGTCCAGCCGCGCTACATCTACCCCCTCATCATCATCCTCGGCGGCGTCGCCCTGGCGGGATTCGCGCGATCCGACCTGGGGCTGGGTCGCCTGCAGCTCGTGATCGTCGGCCTGGGACTCACCGCAGCGAACAGCGTCGCCCTCCACACGAACCTGCGTCGCTACATCACAGGTATGGACTCGCAGAGTTTCAACCTCAACGCCAACATCGAGTGGTGGTGGAATTCACCGATCTCACCGATGGTGGTCTGGGCGATCGGATCCGTGGCCTTCGCTGCCGCGCTGGGAACGCTGACATGGATGATCTGGGATCAGCGTGCCGCCGCGGCATCCGCCGACATCGCCCGGTCGTCGGATCAGGAGTCCGTCTCGTCGTGAGCCCGGGCTCCTTCGAGCTCCTTCACGCGAAGCTCGAGGAGCGCCGTCCGCTCGGCGAGGACACGCGTCTCCGACTCGAGATCGGTGAGCTCGGCACTGTGCTGGATGCACACCATCACGAGCACACCGATGCTGACGAAGAACACCAGGTTGGCCGGGATGACGACGCCGGCCAGGGAGGCCACCCACTCCAGTGCTGCGGGGAAGAGCCCGGCGAGAAGCGCTAGCACGGTGGCGATGAGCCACCAGATGGCGTGGCGCTCGCGAAGTCGCCGTCGCCGGAGCAGCTCGATGACGAACGCGAGCATGACGATCGCGACGATGATCCCGACGATGTACGCGGTGGTCGTCATGCGGGAGCTCCTTCCTGCGCGGGCCTCAGATCGAGGGTGGCGACGCTGGGCGCGGGGCGAAGGTACGCGAACCCGAGGGCCACGAACGCCCTGAGCAGATACACGGCTGCCTTGAACGGATTGTGCGACGGACGGCCGCCCTTGCGGGCCCGCATCGCGACCGGCACCTGCGTGATGCGACACCCCGCTCGCGCAGCGATGACCAGCGCTTCGATCGTGTCGCCGAGATACTCCGCCGGGTAGTTGTCCGCGAACAGAGCGACTGCACGAGGACCGCTCGCCTTGAACCCCGACGTCGTGTCGGTCAGGGTGGTGCGCGCCGTGCGACTGAGCACGCGTGCGATGACGCGCATCGCGAACCGACGCACGCCTCCCGCCTGGTAGTCGCCGACGCCGGCGAAGCGCGCCCCGATGACGATGTCGGCCTCACCGAGCTTCTCGAGCAGCTGAGGCACGGCCGCCGGGTCATGCTGACCATCGGCGTCGATCTGTATCACGACATCGAAGCCGTTCTCAACGGCGTAACGGAAGCCGAGGCGCATGGCACCGCCCACGCCGAGGTTGAAAGGCAGCCGGACGACCTTCGCGCCGGCATCCCGAGCGATTCGAAACGTCGCGTCCTTCGATCCGTCGTCCACGACCAGGCAGGCGATCCCCGGCAGCGTCGAGCGCACTTCGCGGATGACATCCCCGATCGACTCTTCTTCGTTGAAGGCGGGGAGCACGATCAGCACGCGCGGGGAAGAAGGGGGCATGGCCCCGATTCTACCGATCGGCCTCGGGCGCCCCCTCGATGCCGCTGGGGCGCGGCGGGTCGGCGGTCACGCCAGTTCGTTGTTCCACATCGACAGCGCCGAACCGATCGCCATGTGCATGTCGAGGTACTGGTACGTGCCGAGCCGTCCGCCGAAGTAGACGTCGGCTTCGCCCTTGGAAAGCGCACGATAGGCCAGGAGTCCTGCGCGGTCCGCAGGGGTGTTGACCGGATAGTAGGGCTCGTCTTCGCGTCCCGCGAAGCGGGAGAACTCCCTGACGATCACCGTCTTGTCCGTCGGGTAGCGCTCCGCACGCTCCGGATGGAAATGCCGGAACTCGTGGATGCGGGTGAAGGGGACATCGACATCGGCATAGTTCATCACCGGCGTGCCCTGGTAATCCCCGACATCGAGCACCTCCTGCTCGAAGTCGAGCGTGCGCCACGACAGCGCGCCCTCGGCATAGTCGAAGTAGCGATCGATCGGCCCCGTGTAGACGATCGGGAGTCTCCCGACGGTTGCGCGCTTGTTGACCGGCTGCGACTCGTCGAAGAAATCCGTGTCGAGCCGCACCTCGATGCGCGGATGATCCGCCATGCGCTCGAGCCAGGCGGTGTATCCGTCGGTCGGAAGGCCCTCCCACTTGTCGTTGAAGTAACGGTTGTCGTAGGTGTAGCGGACGGGCAGGCGGCTGATCACCTCGGCCGGCAGCTCCCTCGGATCGGTCTGCCACTGTTTGGCCGTGTAATCGCGGATGAACGCCTCGTAGAGCGGGCGGCCGATGAGCCCGATGGCCTTCTCTTCGAGGTTGGAAGCGTCCTTCGCGTCGAACTCGCCGGCGAGCTCATGGATGAGCGCGCGCGCCTGGGCGGGTGTGTACGCCGCTCGGAAGAACTGGTTGATCGTTCCGAGATTGATGGGGAGGGGAAAGACCTCGCCGCGGTGGTTCGTGTAGACGCGGTGGACGTAGTCCGTGAAGGTCGTGAAGCGGTTGACGTACTCCCAGACTCCCGGGTTCGACGTGTGGAAGAGGTGCGCGCCGTAGCGGTGCACCTCGATGCCCGTCGAGGGCTCGTCCTCGCTGTACGCGTTGCCGCCGATGTGGTGCCGGCGGTCGATGACCGTGACCCGCCGTCCGGACGACGCAGCCCGCTCGGCGATCGTGAGACCGAAGAAGCCGGCGCCGACGATGAGGAGATCCATGACGAGTGCAGCCTTCCGGGTCGAACGCTCGTCCACCCTACCGCGGCACCGTGGGGCGTCCGCCGCCCGCGACCACCGCTGCGAACCGGTCGTGCGAGGATGGAGCGCGTGCACGCGGACCCGACGCCTGAGCGTAGATCGCTGCTCGTCCGCCTGTGGTCGTCGAGCGCGGCGCGCTTCCTCGTCGTCGGCGGATTCAGCTTCCTCTTCGACATCGGCCTGCTCTGGCTGTTGCACGAGGTCTTCCACGTCCCTCTCGCGATCAGCACACCGACAGCGTTCCTGACGAGTTTCGTGCTCACCTATACGCTCCAGCGCACGGTCGCCTTCCGATCATCGGAGAGCGTTGCTCCCAGCGCGGTGCGCTACACCATCCTGGTCGCCGTCAACACCGTCGCAACCACGTTGATCGTCGCCGTATCGGACGCCATCGGCCTGCCCTGGGGCATCGGCAAGGTGGCAGCCGTCGTGGCGACCACGGTGTGGAACTACTTCGCGTACCGCTACTGGGTGTTCGCGACGCGAGAGATCGACGACTGACGCGCGGGTCGCCTCACCGCTCGATGTCGGCACCGGGGTCGGCGACGGCGACCGTCACGCCCTGGCGCGCGGAAGAGAGCGCGCTCTCGACGACCTCCAGCGTGTGCGCGGCTTCCGCCATCGTCGACAGCTCGGTGCGGGCCCCCAGGACGGCGTCACGGAACGCCTCGAGCTCGGCACGCAGCGGCTCCTTCTTGGCGAACGCGAACCGCGTGACATCGCCCTCCGACACGCCCCGGAACGTCGAGACCGACTCCCATTCCAGCGCCACCGTGCCGTTCGCGTAGAACGTCAGGTCTGCTGTCGCCGTGTCGGCGATGAAGGTGCCGCGCTCCCCCGTCACGACGGTCACGCGCTCCTTCATCGGGCTCAGCCAGTTGATCAGGTGATTCGCGATGACGCCGCTGCGCAGCCGACCGGTGATCGCGATCATGTCCTCGTGGTCGCGCCCGCTCTTGTGCGCCGTCTGCGCCGACACCGACCCGTACGTCGACTGCGCGACCCACGCCGTCAGGTCGATGTCGTGAGTGGCGAGATCCTTCGCGACGCCGACATCGCCGATGCGGCCAGGGAAGGAACTCTGCCGACGCGTCGCGATCTGGTAGACGTCGCCCGCATCGCCGGCCTCCAGCCGGGCGCGCAACTGCTGGAGCGCCGGGTTGAACCGCTCGACATGCCCCACTGCGCCGACGAGACCGCGCACACCGAACGCCTCCGCGACGAGGCGACCGGTCGGCGCATCCTCCGCGATCGGCTTCTCGACCAGCGTGTGCACTCCGGCATCGGCGAGCGCGAAGGCCGCGTCGGCATGGAAGCGCGTCGGGATGGCGACGATGGCGATGTCGAGCCCCGCGCCGATGAGTTCCTCGACGCCGGCGAGGACCGCCAGGCCTCCGGCGACACGGTGGGGGTCGCCGGCGGGATCCGCCACCGCGACGAGCTCGATGCCCTCGACGTCCCTCAGGATGCGGGCGTGATGGCGTCCCATCATCCCGAGACCGATGAGCCCCGCACGGAGATCGGCCATCAGGCACCCGCTCGCGCGACGGCGTTCACGGCGGTCACGATGCGATCCAGATCGTCGCTGCCGAGGGAGGGATGCACCGGCAGCGAGACGACCTGGCGTGCGGCGTTCTCGGTCTCGGGCAGGTCCAGCCCGGGCGCGTATGGCGCGAGGGAGGGAAGGCGGTGGTTGGGGATCGGATAGTACACGCCACTGCCGACGCCGTGCTCTTCCTTGAGGGCGCGCACGAACCCGTCCCGGTCCTCCGCCACTCGGATCGTGTACTGGTGGTACACGTGATGGGCGCCCTCCGCCACCGGAGGAACGACGACCCCGCGGAGGTTCGCGTCCAGGAAGCCGGCATTCGCGCGACGCGCCTCTGTCCATGCATCGACCTTCGTCAACTGGACACGGCCGATCGCGGCATGCAGATCGGTCATGCGCGCATTGAATCCGACGACCTCGTTCTCGTACTGGCGCTCCATGCCCTGATTGCGCAGAAGTCGCACCCGGCGGGCGAACGCGGCATCGACCGCAGAGACCATCCCGCCCTCGCCGCTGGTCATGTTCTTGGTCGGATACAGCGAGAACATCGCGAACTGGCCGAAGGTGCCGACCCGACGTCCGTCGAGCGCGGCCCCGTGCGCCTGCGCAGCGTCTTCGTACAGCGCCACGCCATGCCGCTCGGCGAGGGACTGGAGCTCCCGCATGCGCGCGGGATGCCCGTACAGGTGAACGGGCATGATGCCCTTCGTCCGGTCGGTGATCGCTGCTTCGACCGACGCCGGGTCCAGGGTGAACGAGTCGGGCTCGATGTCGGCGAAGACGGGCGTGGCGCCGGTGAGAGCGACCGAGTTTCCGGTGGCGGCGAACGTGAAGGAGGGGACGATCACCTCGTCGCCGGGGCCGACCCCCGCGGCGAGGAGACCGAGGTGGAGGCCGGAGGTTCCCGAGTTGACCGCGACGACGTCGCGGCCCGCGACGAAGTGGTCGGAGAACTCGCTCTCGAAGGCCGCGACCTCTGGGCCCTGCGCCACCATGCCGCTCCTCAGCACGCGATCCACGGCGGCCCGCTCATCGTCTCCGATGAGCGGCTTCGCTGCCGGAATGAACTCGGTCACAGTCGCTCCTCCACAAGAACTCCGTCGGCTTCGACGTAGATGGTCTCTGTCGCGGGGCAGCGCCAGCGATTCTCGCCCGCTTCGACGAGCGGCACTCCTGCGCGGCCGACCCATCCGATGCGACGGGCGGGGACGCCCGCGACCAACGCGTGGTCGGGCACGTCCTTGACCACGACCGCGCCCGCAGCCACGGTCGCCCACTCGCCGATCGTCACCGGGGCGACGCACGTCGCGCGCGCGCCGATGGACGCCCCCCGCTTGATCGTGACGCCCACGGGGATCCAGTCGTGCGCGCTCTTGAGAGTCCCGTCCGGATTGATGGCCCGCGGATAGGTGTCGTTCGTCAGCACGACGGCCGGACCGATGAAGACACCGTCCGCCAGAGAGGCCGGCTCATAGACGAGTGCGTAGTTCTGAACCTTGCAGGCATCGCCCATGCGCACGCCGGAGCCGATGTACGCTCCCCGGCCCACGATGCAGTCCCGCCCGATCTGGGCACCTTCGCGCACCTGAGCGAGGTGCCAGATCGAGCTGCCGTCGCCGATCACCGCATCGGCGGCGACATCGGCGCTTGCGGCGATCCGGACGGACGGGAGCTCGGTGGGGCACACGTCACGCAAGCTTACCCGGGCACGCTCGGCGCTCCGACTACGATGATCCAGTGAGATTCCGCCGACCTCCGATGACGAAGGTCGCGGCGTTCGCCGTCCCGGTCCTGTTCTTCCTGGCCCTCGTCGGCTGGTCGTTCGCGTCCCCGGTGGGATCGAGCCCGGATGACAACTTCCACTTGCCGTCGATCTGGTGCGGTCTGGGCGAGCGCGAAGGCCTTTGCGAAGCGTCGGGCGACCCCGACACGCGCATGGTCCCGGCGCCGGTCGTCAACGCGCCCTGCTACGCCTTTCACCCCGAGATGAGCGCTGCCTGCTGGAACAGCGAGCAGGACGGCATGGCCGAGGCCACCTGGATGAACGCGAACGGCCTGTACCCGCGGCTGTTCTACGCGACGATGAGCGTCTTCGCCTCGGAGGACATCGTCAACTCGGTGCTGATCATGCGCGTGTTCAACAGCGCGCTCGTCGTCGGCCTCCTGACGGGCGTCTTCTTCGCCCTGCCACGGCGCACCAGACCGGCCCTGGTGATCTCCGCGGTCGTGACCGCGGTTCCATTGGGCCTCTTCCTCATCGCATCGACGAACCCGTCGGCATGGGCGTTCGCGTCTGCCGCCGTCGTGTGGGCCGCGCTGTATGGCGCCTCCCAGACCACGGGCCGTCGGCAGCTCGTGCTGGCGGGCCTCGCCGTCCTCGGCGCGTGCCTCGGGGCCGGCGCGCGTGCCGATGCCGCAGCGTTCGCGGTTTTCGGCGTCGTGATCGCGGCTGTGCTCGGCGCACGTCGCGGCGGCCGGCTCCTCGTGCCTGCGATCGCGGCAGCCCTGGTGGTCGGGGTGAGCGTCGCGTTCTACCTCAGCGCCGACCAGACAAGCGCCCTCACCTCCGGCCTGCCGAACACCAATCCCCCGCTCACCGGAGCGCAGCACGTCTCGAACTTCTTCGGCGTCCCGTCGCTTTGGCTGGGGGCGTTCGGGGATGCCGGTCTGGGGTGGCTGGACACGTCCGTCCCTGCGGCGGTGCCGGTACTCGCATTCGCGGCGTTCTGCGGTGCCGTCTTCATCGGTGTGCATCGTCCCGACATCCGGCGGTCGATCGCCCTGGTGCTCGCGGTCGTGGCCTGCTGGCTGGTCCCGTTCATCCTGCTCGCGCAGTCGCGTGCGGTCGTCGGGACGATGGTGCAGCCGCGATACATCCTCCCCTTGCTCGTGATCCTCGCAGGCGTGGCGAGCCTCCGTTCAGCCGCACTCCAAGCGTGGACCGGCGCGCGGGCCCTCATCGTCGGGCTCGCCGTCGTCGTTGCTGCGACGCTCGCGATGCAGTTCAACATCCGCCGGTATACGGTCGGCGCGGGGAGCATCGCGATCGATCCGGGCGCGGGCGCCCAGTGGTGGTGGGACGGCGCTGTCGCCCCGGCCGTCGTCTGGATCGGGGGCTCGCTCGCCTTCGCGGCGGCCCTCGTGGTGCTGTGGTTCGCTGTGCGGGCGACGCGCGACATCACGACGGGGACGGATGCCGGAGCCGACGAAGACGCGGATGCTCTGAACCTCGCCCCCGCCGACGGCGCTCCCGACTCGTCGGCGGCCGGTACCGGAGCGCCTGCGACGACCGGCGACGCGACGACCGCCACCGACGATCAGATGTCGCGGTAGCGGATCCCGTCGCGGAGCCCCCGGAAGAACGCGCCGATCTTGGCGGGTCGGCCGCGTTCGCTGAAGAGGACCTTCAGCCACGCCTTCACCCCGTACCGGATGTCGTCGCGGAACCACTTGCCAGGGCCGAAGCGCCGTACGAGGATGACTCGATTCCGCGAGGTGTAGTAATGGCGCATCGGCGAGTAGTCGGAGATGTAGACGCGACGCCAGAGGAAGCGGGCCGGCTTCGATGCGCCGAAGCGGTGATCGAGATGAGTGTCGAACACCTTGAGGTTCGTGTACCCGGCCTTGCCCGCGCGCAGCGAGATGTCGTGGTCGACATAGTCGATGAAGAGGGCCTCGTCGTGCAGGCCGATGTCTTCCAGCAGCGCGCGGGAGAAGAGCGCCCCCGACGAGATGAGCGCCTCGATCGGCGCGCTTCCCTGCCCCCGGTCCGCGTCGTAGACGTTTCCCGTCTCCGCGGCGCGCAGCGCCGGTCCCACGATGCCGACCCTGATGTCGGTGCGGCTCTGCGCACGGAGGAGCGCGGCGAGCATCCCGTCGGCCACGGTGCTGTCCTGGTCGAAGATCCACACATTGTCGAACCCGGCGGCGAGGGCGGCGCGCATTCCAGCGTTGAAACCCGCCGCGACGCCCACATTGCCGTCCTGTTCGAGGACTTCGATGCGATCGCCTACGAGTTCACCCAGGAGCGCACGCGACGCGGCATCCGGCGAGTTGTTGACGATGTAGACCCGCGCCACCTGCAGGAGGAGGCGCTCGACGTTTCCGCGGATCTCGTCTGTCGGATGAAAGGCGAGCACGACGCCCGCCGTCCGATCGGCGGCGTCACCCACGGTCGCTGCTGCCGGGGGCCTCGACGGTGACCGCGGCGGCCACGGTGCCGAAGGTCGGCTGCTCGCTCGTGACGGTGAACAGCGCGCCCTGCATCAGACCGTGACTGCTCTCCTCGCTGACTCCGGCGGCGTTGGCGTTGACGTAGTACTGCCCGGGTCCGAGGTGCACCTCTTCGATGCGCAGGTCGACGTGGATCGGGCCGGAGATCGGCGCCAGTCGAACGCCGAGCACCTCGGTGTTGCTCGCCAGCGCCATGTGACCGAGCGGCGTGTCGATGCTGAAGCCGAGCTCCCACCGCTCGATGGGGCGCAGCGAGTCGACGTGGACCCGGATCGTGAGCGGGGCGCCCGCCGCCACATTGCGCGTGGGCTCGTCGTTCGCGTCGAGGAGTTCGATGCGCTTCACCTGGATGGGGTGCGTGGTGCCGGCGGGCGGCGCCTCGCCCACCCGACGGCCGTCGAGGACGTCGCGCAACGCGCCGATGGCCGCGTTCGTGTCGCCGTCGAAGACCACCTTGCCGTCGCTGAGCACGATGCCGCGGTCGCAGAGTTCCGCCACCTGCTGGGCCGAGTGGCTCACCAGGATGATCGTCCGCCCCTCTTCGCGGAACTGGGCGATGCGCTCCATGCACTTGCGCTGAAACGCCTCGTCGCCCACCGCGAGCACCTCGTCCACGAGGAGGATGTCGGGATCGGTGTGCACGGCGACCGCGAAGGCGAGCCGGACGTACATGCCGGACGAGTAGAACTTGACGGCCGTGTCGATGAAGTCGCCGATGCCGCTGAACGCGACGATCGCGTCGAACTGCTCGTCGATCTGGTCGCGTGACAGGCCGAGGATCGACGCGTTGAGGTAGACGTTCTCGCGGCCGCTGAGATCGGGGTGAAAGCCGGCGCCGAGCTCGAGCAGCGCCGCCATGCGGCCGCGGGTCTCGATCCGGCCCGAGGACGGCGACACGATGCCGCCGATGAGCTTGAGCAGCGTGCTCTTGCCCGAGCCGTTGGCTCCCATGAGCCCGACGGTCGTGCCGGCCTGGATCGACAGCGAGACGTCGTCGACCGCGATGAAGTCCTGGCGGTGCGCGCTGCCGAGGCGACCGAAGTAGACGATCCGGTCCTTGAGGTTGTTGTCTTTCCGGACGACGAAATGCTTGCTGACGTCGGTCAGGCGCACCAGGTCCGGCGGCGTGGCGGTGTCCATCACAGCTCCTGTGCGAAGTTGCCCTGCATGCGGACGAACGCACGATGGGAGATGAAGAGGAACACGAGACCGACCACGCCTGCGACGACCATCCGCAGTGCGAGGTTGTCGGGGTAGTCCGCCGGAGCCCCGCCGTTCCAGAACGCCTTGTGGAAGCCCAGCACACCGATCGTGATCGGGTTCGCGGCATAGAGCTCGAGGACCCACGACGGCAGGTGGAAGCGCGCGATCGAGTCGACCACCATCTGCCACGAGTACACGATCGGTGAGCCCCACATCGCGAGCATCATGACGACCTCGGTCAGGTACTGGATGTCGCGGAGGTAGACGTTCAGCGCCGCCAGGAGCAGGCCGATCGCGAGGCCCCACACCAGGATGAGTCCCACGGAGGGGAAGAACCACAGCATCTGCGTGGGGGCGGGGAGCGCGCCCAGCACGACCGCCGCGACGATCAGGATCAGCAGCTGCACCAGGAACATGAAGGATGCCGCGCCGATGCTCGCAAGTGGGAAGATCTCCCGTGGGAGGTAGATCTTCTTCACCAGCCCCGCGTTGCCGATGATCGATCCGGTGGCGCCGAAGACCATGTCGCTGAAGAATGCGAACAGCGTCAGGCCGGAGAACAGATAGATCGCGAACTGATCGATGCCGCGAGCGGCGCCGAGGAACTGCCCCAGCACGATGTAGTACATCAGGAACTGGATCAGCGGTCGGATCACCGTCCACAGGAAGCCGAGTGCGCTGTCGCGATACCGGGCCTGCAGATCGCGACGTACGAGCAGATTGAGAAGCTCACGGCGGGAGAAGATCTCGCCGAGCTTGCCGCCGCGCACGCGCGGTCGATGACCGCGGGTGTCGACGACGGTGAACGGCTCAGCCGCGAGCCGCGCAAAACGTGCAGAAGTGTCCAAGGGGGTACTCGCTATCGGGTCGACCAGAGAACTATAGCCGCATGGCTGGGCCCGGCGATCGCGGACCTCACGACCCCGGCTTCCGTGGCAGCGCGCGCCTGGCGGTGGCGATCGGGTGTCGCAGTCGGCGGGCCCAGCGTCCGAGGAATCGGTCGGGCTCCAGCGCGCCGAGGATCCTCCCCTCGGCACCGGGGTGGTTGACGCGAAGGTACATGCGGAGGAAGTCGCGCGCGCGTCCCTGCCCCACATAACCGGCGCGACGGATGAACCGGATCTGCTCGTACGTGTAACCGGGAGTGGTGGCCGAGAGCTCGTCGAAGTTGAACTCGAACGCGGTGTGCGAGATCGAGGTGTACTCGGTCGTCGCAGCGGTGCGCGTGTGATAGCCGAGCTCGGCGGCCGCGTACGAGGGCATGCGCTCCAGGATGTGGGCGAGACCGCCGTCGCGATACGCCTCCGCCCCGCCGAACTCCTCGTAACGCCACTCGCGCTCGACGAGGATGCGAAGAGCCTCCGGGCGAGCGATGTACATGGAGCCGTACGGTGCAAGCGGCGAGATGTCGTCGAGCGGTACGCGGATGCCGAGCTCACGCGCGAGCACCTCGAACCCCGGCTTGTTGGACCACCAGCCGCGGCCCATCGACGGGTAGCCGATATGGATCATCGGCGGGTACACGAGCCCCAGACCGGGCTCACGCTGGAACAGCGCGAGCAGATTGGAGGTGTACCCGGGGCTCCCGAGCAGGTTGTCGAACTGCTGGCTCTTGAAGTGGCGGCCGACGTTGAACCCGTCCTGCGGTGTCTTCTTCGAGTGCAGCTTGACCACCAGGTCGTAGTCGTCGCTGAGCAGCACGTCCCGGCATCCGATGAGGAAAGCGCTCTGGTCGCGGCCGTCGTTGATGACGACGCGGACGTCGACCTTCCCGCGCGATGCCCGCTTCGCGATCCTGCTGCGGATCGCCTTCGCCTTCTCCTCCGACGGGGTCGTGACGACGAGGTCGTATGCCCCAGGGAGCGTATCGACCAGGTCGAGCATCTCGTCGGTCATCTCCTCGTAGAAGATGTGGGCCGTCACGACGATCCGGAATGGACGGTCGGGGTCGTACACCCCGTCGACGTCGGGCAGCACGTCGAAGAGGCCCGCGTCCGCGTTGAGGTCGCGCGGTGCGACGTTGCGCGCGAGATTCTTCAGAGCCAGGTCGACGGGATAGCCGTGGCGTGCCGCCCTGGCCAGCGTCCATCGCCCGATCGCGGAGTACCGATCCAGGTAGGGCGGCCACTCCACGAAAGGGCGACGCCGCAGCAGCGGGCAGCCGTCGTCGATCAGCTCCTGCGCGGCGAGGAGCGAGGCATCCTTGAAGCCGTGGTCGGCGCTGGGGTATGCGACGTCGGCGGTGAACCCGCGGTCGGTGAAATGCTCCGTGAACGTCGCCTCGTGCTTGAGCACCGCATCGAAGTACGACGGCATCTGCGGCAGATCCCGCCAATACGCCGCCCACTCCTCCGACAGGAACATCTCCCGCCGCACCGCGATCCAGAACGACTGCAGGTGATACGGCAGCACACCCTTGCCCGTGAACGGATTCGGCTCCTCCCGGGCATGATCGGTCATCCCCCAGAAATGAACCGCCCGCTCCCCCATCCTCTCGAACACCGGACCATACGGACGCACCGGACCGAACCAGGTGTCATTGGTCAGCAGAACCTCATCGAACTCCGCCAGCCCCGCACCCACATGATCCAGCGCCGCCTTGTGCGCCCAGATGTCGAAACCCTCGTTCTCACGCACCAGGATCTCGTCCGCGACCGGCTCCAGCGCCGCCCGACCCGCCGCCGTCAGCTCACCGTTGACGACCACCAGCACCCGCGTCGCATGATCCCGCAGCCCCGACAACGCCACCGGGATGTAATCGTCCACATCCCCACGCCGATCGAACACCACATACACCACAAGCCGACGACCACCCACAGGAAAAACCCCCGGTGCCGCCACCGCGGTGCGCGCGTCCGACTCCGTCGATCCGTGCGTCACAGCTCTTCCTTCGTCTCGGGGATGCCCCGGACCCGGCGTGCGACGGCCTTGCCGCGGCGGACGACGCCGCGCGCGATCCTGCCCGCCGGCGACAGCACGGGATGCAGCGCCTGCATGGTGCGAGGGTGGTTCATCCGCATGTACATCCGCGTGAATGCGACCGCGCCGCCCGCGCCCATCCAGCCTGCGCGGTGGAGATACTGGATCTGCTCGACCGGATATCCCGGTGTGGTGGAGGACAGCTGGTCGACCTTGTACTCCAGGGACACGTGGCTGATCGCGGCGTGCTCGGGGGTGAGCACCGTGCGCACGTGGTAGCCGAGCTCGCCGGCGGCCAGGGGCACGACCCGCTCGAGCAGCTTGCCGAGTTCCGCGCCGCCGGCGGGCGGCTTGCGGAACTGGTCGTATGTCCACTCGACGTCGGTGAGAAGGCGCAGCGACTCCGGCCGTGCGATCCACATCCCCCCGAGCGGGGCGAGCGGCGAGACGCCGTCGAGCGGGACCCGGATGTTCAGCTCCTCGGTGAGCTCGATTCCGCGCTCCCGGTAGGTGTGCCACCCGCGGCCAGGCGTCGCGTAGCCGATGTGCATGGGCGGCGGGAAGACCAGGCCCAGACCCTGCTCGCGCTGGAACATGCCCAGGATGTTGGCGACGTGGCCGGGGCCCGCCAGCAGGTTGCCCAGCTGGTAGCTGCGGAAGTAGCGAGCGGCGTTGGGGTTGCGCTTGCCGGGAGTGCGACCGTGCACCTTGATCACGAGGTCGTGATCGCCCGCCCGCAGCACGTCGCGCCATCCGACGAAGAACGCGCTCATGTCCCGTCCGCGCCCCGCTGGTACGAGCCGAACCTCTCGGCGCTGGGCGAGGGGCAGGTCGGCGCCTGTGACACCACGCTCGACGGCCGCGAAGTCATCGCGATCCACGGTCGAGACGAACAGGTCGAACGGCACCGGGATCATCGCCACGCGGCGGAGCACCCGTGCGAGCGAGCCGGCCGACGGGACGTGTGCGACGACTGCCAGGCGGAACGGCCGCGCAGGATCGTAAGAGACGTCGACGTCGGGCAGCACCTCGAGCATGCCCACGTCGGCATTGAGCGTCTTCGGCGCGACATTGCGGGCGAGGTTCTGAAGAATCGCGTCGATGGGGTAGCGGTGCGCCGCCGCCCGCTCGAGGTTGTGTCGGCCGATGACTGCGTGCCGGTCGAGGAATGGCGGGTAGTGGAAGAACGGGCGCCGCTTCAGTACGGGGCAGCCATCGTCCATCAGGAGATCGGGGTTGAACAGCGCGGGGTGATCGGTCGGGTAGTCGGCGCTGGGGTATGCGACGTCGGCGGTGAACCCGCGGTCGGTGAAATGCTCCGTGAACGTCGCCTCGTGCTTGAGCACCGCATCGAAGTACGACGGCATCTGCGGCAGATCCCGCCAATACGCCGCCCACTCCTCCGACAGGAACATCTCCCGCCGCACCGCGATCCAGAACGACTGCAGGTGATACGGCAGCACACCCTTGCCCGTGAACGGATTCGGCTCCTCCCGGGCATGATCGGTCATCCCCCAGAAATGAACCGCCCGCTCCCCCATCCTCTCGAACACCGGACCATACGGACGCACCGGACCGAACCAGGTGTCATTGGTCAGCAGAACCTCATCGAACTCCGCCAGCCCCGCACCCACATGATCCAGCGCCGCCTTGTGCGCCCAGATGTCGAAACCCTCGTTCTCACGCACCAGGATCTCGTCCGCGACCGGCTCCAGCGCCGCCCGACCCGCCGCCGTCAGCTCACCGTTGACGACCACCAGCACCCGCGTCGCATGATCCCGCAGCCCCGACAACGCCACCGGGATGTAATCGTCCACATCCCCACGCCGATCGAACACCACATACACCACAAGCCGACGACCACCCACAGGAAAAACCCCCGGTGCCGCCACCGATCGGAGGGTGATTGCGTCTGTCATGCCTGCGTATCTCTCCACCATCGATCGCTGCCCGGCGGCGCGATGGAACGTCGTCGCCGCCGTGGTCGATCTTAGACCGCGGGCTGGTTGGATCCCTGGGCGAGTGCCTTGAGCAGGTACGCACCGTAGCCGCTCTTGACGAGCGGCTCCGCGCGTCGGCGCAGCTCGTCGTCCGTCAGGAATCCCATGCGCCAGGCCACCTCCTCTGGGCAGCCGATAGAGAGTCCCTGACGCTTCTCCACCGTGCGGATGAAGTCGGTCGCCTCGCTCAGCGAGTCGAAGGTGCCGGTGTCGAGCCAGGCGGTTCCGCGTGGCAGCAGCTCGACCCGCAGATCCCCCCGGCTGAGGTACGCCTTGTTGACATCCGTGATCTCGAGCTCTCCGCGCGGCGATGGCTCGAGGCTCTTCGCGATCTCGACGACGTCGTTGTCATAGAAGTAGAGCCCGGGAACCGCGTAGTTGCTCTTCGGAGCGGTCGGCTTCTCCTCCAGCGACACGACGTTCCCGGCGGCGTCGAACTCGACGACGCCGTAGGCAGTCGGGTCGTCGACCCAGTAGCCGAACACGACCCCGCCGGAGAGGTCGGTGTACTGGCGCAGGCGCGTGCCCATGCCCTGGCCGTAGAAGATGTTGTCACCCAGGACGAGAGCGGCGGAGTCGCTGCCGAGGTGCTCCTCGCCGAGGATGAACGCCTGTGCGAGGCCGTCCGGCGACGGCTGAGTCTTGTAGGTGATCGAGACGCCGAACCGGCCGCCGTCGCCGAGCAGACGCTGGAACTGGTCCGAGTCCTGGGGAGTCGTGATGACGAGGATGTCGCGGATTCCCGCGAGGATGAGCGTCGAGAGCGGGTAGTAGATCATCGGCTTGTCGTAGACCGGCACGAGCTGCTTGGAGATTCCGAGGGTGATCGGGTGCAAGCGCGAGCCCGTGCCGCCTGCCAGGATGATGCCACGCATGGCTCTAGTCTCGGGCATGGGGCGAAGAGCGCCAAACCTGGGCGGAGAGCCCCGGCCGGTATCCTGGAACGATGCGCAGACTCCTGGTCACTGGCGGTGCCGGCTTCATCGGCTCGAACTTCGTCCACCACGTCCTCGAGCACACCGACGACCACGTCACGGTCCTCGACAAGCTGACATACGCCGGCAACGTCGCTTCCTTGGACGGGCTGCCCACCGACCGCTTCACGTTCGTCCAGGGCGACATCGCGGACGCCACCCTCGTCGACGAACTCTTCTCACGCGTGGATGCCGTCGTGCACTACGCCGCCGAATCCCACAACGACAACTCGCTCCACGATCCGCGGCCGTTCCTCGACACGAACATCATCGGCACATACACGCTGCTCGAAGCTGCTCGCAAGCACGACCGCCGCTTCCACCACATCTCCACCGACGAGGTCTACGGCGATCTCGAACTCGACGACCCGGCGCGGTTCACCGAGCAGACCCCCTACAACCCCTCCTCTCCGTACTCGTCGACCAAGGCGGGCAGCGACCTGCTCGTGCGGGCATGGGTGCGCTCCTTCGGGGTCAAGGCGACGATCTCGAACTGCTCGAACAACTACGGCCCCTACCAGCACGTCGAGAAGTTCATCCCGCGGCAGATCACGAACGTGATCCGCGGCATCCGTCCGAAGCTCTACGGCGCGGGCGAGAACGTGCGCGACTGGATCCACGCCGACGACCACTCATCGGCCGTGCTGACGATCCTCGAGCGCGGTGAGCTCGGCGAGACGTACCTCATCGGTGCCGACGGGGAGAAGAGCAACAAAGAGGTCGTGGAGCTCATCCTCGAGCTGATGGGCGAGCCGCGGGACGCGTACGACCACGTCACCGATCGCGCCGGCCACGACCTGCGTTACGCGATCGATTCGACCAAGCTGCGGGACGAGCTGGCCTGGCAGCCGGCGTACGGCGACTTCGAGGCCGGCCTCGCCGCGACGATCGAGTGGTACCGCGATCACGAGGACTGGTGGGCGCCCGCGAAGGACGGCGTCGAGGCGTTCTACGCCTCGAAGGGTCAGTGATGACCGACTTCGGGAAGGCCCTCGCCCGCACCGAGACCAACATCCCGGGCCTCGTCGTGTTCGACCTGCCGGTGCACGGGGACTCGCGCGGGTGGTTCAAGGAGAACTGGCAGCGGGAGAAGATGATCGCGCTGGGTCTGCCCGACTTCGGGCCGGTCCAGAACAACGTCTCGTTCAACGATGCCGTCGGAACGACGCGCGGGATCCACGCGGAGCCGTGGGACAAGTGGGTCTCCATCGCCACCGGACGCATCTTCGGGGCGTGGGTGGACCTGCGCGAGGGTCCCACGTTCGGCGAGGTGTTCACGACGGAGCTGGATCCCTCGCGGGCCATCTTCGTCCCGCGCGGGGTGGGCAACTCCTACCAGACGCTCGAGGCCGACACCGCCTACACGTACCTCGTCAACGACCACTGGTCGCCGGACGCGTCCTACAGCTTCCTCAACCTCGCCGACGAGACCGCCGCGATCGCATGGCCCATCCCCCTCGGCGACGTCGAGATCTCCGCCAAGGACCGGGAGCACCCCCGCCTCGCCGACGTCACGCCCATCCGCCCCAAGAAGATCCTGGTAGTCGGTGCCGCGGGCCAGCTCGGCCTGGCCCTGCGCGAGACGTTCGCCGACTTCGGGCCCGTGGAGTTCGCCACCCGCGCCGATCTCGACGTGACCGATCCTGACCTCGCGGACGCGCGCCGCTGGCGCGACTACGGGGTCATCGTCAACGCCTCGGCGTACACCGCCGTCGACACCGCCGAGACTTCGGAGGGGCGTCGGCAGGCGTGGGCTGCCAACGTGACCGGAGTCGCCGCACTCGCCCGGGTCGCGGGCGCGAACGGCATCACACTGGTGCACGTGTCGAGCGACTACGTCTTCGACGGCGCGCTGGACCGCCCCTACCGGGAGGACGACCCGGTGTGCCCGCTCGGCGTCTACGGGCAGACGAAGGCCGCCGGCGACGCGATCGTCTCGGGCGCACCTCGCCACTACATCGTCCGCACCTCGTGGGTGATCGGCGAGGGCCGCAACTTCGTCCGCACGATGGCGGGCCTCGCCGAGCGGGGCGTGGACCCTCGCGTCGTCGACGATCAGGTGGGACGGCTCACCTTCACCCCCGACATCGCGCGCGGCATCCGTCATCTCCTCGAGGCGGAAGCGCCCTACGGCGTCTACAACCTCACCGGCGGCGGCCGGTCGATGTCGTGGGCCGACATCGCTCGCCGCGTGTTCGAACTGACTGGGCACGACCCGGCGCGCATCACCGGGGTGACGACCGACGAGTACTTCGCGGGTGCCGAGGCGCCGGTGGCGCCGCGGCCGCGCAACAGTGTGCTCGACTTGGCGAAGATCGAGGCCACCGGCTTCCGGCCGGTCGACCACGTGGCTTCGCTCGAGGCTTACCTCAGCGGCGACTGAACAGCATCGACGTGCTCGCGCGGCGAGGCCGCGCGAGCACGCTCCGGCTGATGTGCGAGATCAGGGCACCACGACATCCCGGCATCCCAGGAAGCTGTGCCCTCCAGCGCCGGTGTTGATGGCGTAGACGCAGACGGTGCTCTTGCCCGACGGCATCGCGACGAACTCCGAGAAGCCGTGGTCGTTGCCGAGTCGGTACACAGCACCTACGTCGGCCCTCGGCTTGTTGGCCGTGTACTCGGCTCCGGCGGGACCGACGTAGATGTGCACCTTGATGGATGCCGTGGTGTCGGGGTCGAGTGCCCAGCCCGAGACGGTCGCGCCGCCGGCGCCGGCCGTCACGCCCTCGAAGTTTCCGAGCGGCGCGCGACCGCGATCGGGCGCTGACCCCGCAACAGTCGCCGTCCTGCATCCGAGGAAGGCGTGGCCCCCCGCTCCGTTGTTGATCGCGTACGCGCAGACCTGCGACGTACCCGCCTGCAGCGTGAGATTCTCTGCGAAGCCGTGGTTCGGCCCTGCGGACGGGTAGATCTTGCCCACGTCGGTGCGCGGCTTGTCCGCGGTGTACTCCGCGCCGGACGCGCCGACATACAGATGGATCTTGATCGGTGCCGACGTGTCGGGATCGATGGCCCAGCCCGAGGCCGTCGCGACATTGCCGCTCACCGTGAGGGCCTCGAAGTTCCCGAACGGGGCTCGACCGAGATCAGGCGTGTTCGACGCGACCGTGGCGGTCCTGCACCCGAGGAAGGCATGCCCGCCTGCACCGTTGTTGATCGCATAGGCGCAGACCTGCGTCTTGCCGACGGGCAACGTCAGCTTCTCGGAGAACCCATGATCGACTCCGAGCCCGGGGTAGTGCGCGGCGAGGTCACCACGCGGCTTGTTCGCGATGTACTCGGTGCCGGCCGCGCCGACGTACAGATGGACCTTGATCGGCGACATCGTGTCGGGATCGATCGCCCAACCCGATGCGGTCGCTGTGTTGCCGCTGACGACGAGCGCCTCGAAGTTGCCGAACGGCGCCCTTCCGAGGTCGACCGAACCGGGCACCGTCACCGTCTGACAGCCGAGCGGCGTGGTGCCGCCGGGTCCGAAGTTGATGGCATACGCGCAGACCGAGTGCGCGCCCGGCGACGCCTTGAGCCTCGCGCTGAATCCGTGCTTCGTCCCGTAGGCCGGATACTTGCTCGCCAGCGTCGGTCGGTCACGGTCGGCGTTGAGCGCCGTCCCCACCGAATCCACATATACGTGGACCGAGGTGGGTTTGGTCGTGTCAGGATCGATCGCCCATCCGCTCACGTCGACGGCACCGTCCGAGACCTTGACTGCGTCGAGCTTTCCGAGCGGGGGGCCGCTCATGGCCTCGACCTTGGTGCATTTCAGCAGCGTGTTCCCACCCGGGCCGACGTTGATGCCGTAGACGCATACGTCGGTCGGTCCAGCGCCCACTGCGGGCACCCGGACATCGAAGCCATGTCTGCTGCCCACCGCCGGGTAGGCGGCGCCCACGTCGCCGCGCTCGAGGTCGGCGACGAACGCCTTTCCCTGGGGTCCGGCGTACACATGGATCGCGATGGGTGCGGTGCTGTCCAGATCGGCGGCCCATCCCGCGACACGGAATTCGCCTGGCGCGGCCGCCACCAGTTCCACGTTCCCGAACGGGTTGTTGTACGACTGAGTCGAACCGAACCAGTCCGTGAAGAACTGGTAGAAGTTCCGGTTGCCGTAAGACGCGCACGGATCACTCGACTCCGCGTAGCCCGCGCGAAGAGCGGCAGCGTTCGGCTGGTACGGAGTGTAGTAGTACAGGCTCGCGGTGGCTTGGTTCTGGATATGGACCGGCGCAGAACCACAGCTCGCGTTCGGATGCCACTGGATGTTCCAGGTGCGACCTGGCGCGTACCAGGTGAAGTACTGGCTCGTTCCCGGCGGGTTGCCGTAGCGCTTGAGCTGCCAGACGCCACCGTAGATCTGATTGAACAACCCGTGGTAGCGGGCGTCACACGGTCCGGTATCCGGGCACGCCTGCCCCATCGCTGCACGGTAGTGGCCGGCCGACGGCGCGCTCCGCAGGACCAGGCCTTGCTCCTTCTGCAGCATCACGAGGATGACTTGCGGATTGATGCCGCATGCTTGAGCGACCTTGTAGATGATGGTCGAGGCGCGCTCGCGCATTCCACCCGGGTAGGCCGCACACATGGGGTCCGCCGCGATAGCCCGCGACGTGTCGTAGTAGTCCTTGAGGCAGGTGTAGCCGGCAGCGCACCTCGGCATCTTCGCCTCGAGGAACTGCTGGATCTGCGCCTCGGTCATGGTGTTCCGGTCGAAGAACTTGGCGTCGCTGATGATGTTTCCGGGCTGGAACTGCGACAGATCCGCAGTCTTGACCTGCGGGCCCGCGGCGACGACGCCGGATGAGGCGCTCGAGGTGGCGACCTGGCCAGTCGCAGGCTGCTGCACCGCCGTCGACGGCGTCGAGGCCTGCGCTGTCGGGGCGAGCAAGAGCCCACCGACGAGCGTCAACGCCGCCGCGAAAATTCCGATTCGACGCCTCGCGGACACGCGCGGACCCCCCTGCTCACCTGCAGCCACACGCCCAGTGTGACCCACATGCTGTGAGTTCGCAGGGAGCCTCGCCGTTCGCTACCGAATTGGTCCGACCAACTTCACAGCTCACAGCTCCGCGTGGAGCATCCACACCTTGTCGGCGGCCTCGCTCCACGAGAACGCCCGTCCTCGATCGCCCGCCAGGATCCCCCACCGCTCGGCGGCCGCGGTCGATGCCAGGGCCTCCCCGAGCGCCGCGCCCATTCCCGCCGCCAGGTCCGCGACATCCCCGGCTCGCACGAGCACTCCCCCGTCGAGCACGATCTCGTCGTGCACCGCCGACGCCGCGGCCACGACCGGCACACCGAGCGTCAGCGCATCGACGACTCGCCACGGGAACGCGGCCCGCCGCGACGGTGCGACGAACGCCACCGCCCCGCCGAACACCGCGGCGCGATCAGCGGCCTCCAGCACGCCGCGCACGTGCATCCGCCGCTCCGGCAGGCCTGCGGCCGACGCGAGCTCGACGACCGCGGGCTCGTGACCCTCTTCGACATCGATCACCACGACAGGCAGGTCGACACCGGATGCCGCGACCGCCGCGAGTCCGGCATCCAGTCCTTCCGAGACCAGCGGCCCGCCCGCGATCAGCACGAAGCCCTCGGGCAGGTCGAGTGCTCGCCGCCGCCCCACGTCGTCCGACGGGACGGAGAATCCGAGCGGCGATGCGCCGGCGATCACGCGCAGCCGGTCCTCGAGCGGCGGGGCGATCTCCGCGACCCGCACGGCGAGCGAGTGCGTCGGCACGACCACCGCATCCGCGTGCTTGACCGCGCGCTTCAGCATCGCCTTGTGCCATCCGACGACCGACCGCGGCAGTTCGGCCGGCGACTCCCACGGACGCAGGTCCCACACCGTCACGACGGTCTGGTCATGGTCGTGGATGCGGTCGTGGCGCACGAGCGGGGCGAACAGCGTCGGCGAGTGGATCATGCCGCCGCCGATGCCGGTGCCCACTCCCAGCTGCAACGCGGCCCCCAGCTCGCGTCGCTGCAGCGCGGTGCGCCGCGCGCCGGCCAGGCCCGCGATCGAGTGCAGCGCCGCGTCGTCGCCACCGGCCGGCGCGATCGCCTCGACCTCGCATCCGCTCGGCGCGCCGAGCACGAGAGCACGCGTGAGCTCACGCGATGCCTCGGCGAGCTCCTGCTCCACCGGGCTGACGACCTGGTCGAGCATGACGCGCAGCGTGGCGACCACGCGTCAGCCCTCCGGGGTGCCGGTCGGCGTCGGCGGGTGCAGAGTGGTCTGGATCAGCTCCTGGATGTACGCGTAGTCCGGGGCGTACTCGTCGATGCCGCCCTCGGGCGTCAGCTCGATCGGGGTGACCGGCTGCTCCTTGGCCTTCACCGCCAGCTCGGCGAGGAACGGCACGAGCGACTGCGGCAGGTCGGTCTTCACGAGGGCGGTTCCCGCGGTCGCGATCTCCTGGAAGCGGGTGAGCACGACCTGCGGCGTGAACTGCGCGAGGATCGCCTGCTGCAGCTGCCGCTGGCGCTTCATGCGGTCGAAGTCGTCGGTGGTGTAGCGCGAGCGCGCGTACCACTGCGCGGTGTCGCCGTCCATGCGCTGCGTCCCCGGCTCGATCCAGCCGATCGCCCATTCCTCGGCGGGCTGCCCCTGGTAGGCGGGGCCGCCGCCCTTCGGCAGACGCTGCTCGACGGTGATCTCGACCCCGCCGAGCGCATCGACGAGCGCCGCGAAGCCGTGCATGTCGATGAACACGTAGTACGGGATCTCGATCCCCAGAATGCCCTCGGCAGCGTCCTTGGTCGCCTCGATCGCGGGCTCCGACCCGTTGGCGACGGCATCCGGGTACAGCGCGTTCCCGTCCTGGCACACCTCCACCTCGGTGCGCAGCTGGTTGATGCCGCTCCCCCAGCCGCAGTTCGGGTCGCTGTGGCTCTCGTGCCCGTTCGGGTACTTGTCCTGCATCGGACCTTCCGCGAACGGGAAGTTCGGCATGTCGCGAGGGATGCCGGTGATCGTGGTCGCCCCCGTCTCGGCGTTGACCGAGACCACCGAGATGCTGTCGAACCGCATGGAGTCGCGGCCCTCGCCGCTGTCGGCGCCGAGCAGCAGGATGTTGTAGTAGCCGTCGGACGGCTGCACGACCGGCCCGGTGGCCTGGAAGATCGCGCCGAGCGTGTCGCGGACGGATCCGGCGACGTTGGAGGCGTACAGCGCGCTCCCGGTCGAGACGACGGTCAGCAGGATCGCGAGCAGGGCGATGCCGAAGCGCGACCACGTGCCGGTCTTCACCAGGCGCACCAGCCGCAGGGTGTCGATCGTGAGCACGACCCACAGCACGCCGTACACGAGCAGCAGTCCCTGCGCGATCAGCAGCGGCAGCGGTCGCAGCAGGGCGAGGAAGTCGGGCAGCCACGCGCCGGTGATGATGCTGAGCCCGGCGGTGGGCGCGAGCAGCGCGAACAGCACCGTCACGATGAGCAGAGTCCACAGCAGGAGTGTCGAGGCGATGCCGATACGTCCGAGCCGCCGGTTCCCCGCGAGCACCTGAGCCGACCCGGGCACGAGGAAGTTGAGCACGACCAGCCACCAGCCGCGCTTGGTCATGACGGCACGGGACGAGGCATCCGGATTGCGGATCGGCCGTTCCTCGACGACGCGGGGATCCGCGCCTCGGACGCTCGTGCGCGGCGGGCTCATGACGCTCACAGCGACTCCTTGAGCCGCCGGTTCTTCTCCTCGACCTGGCGCTCCAGCTCACGCGCATACGCCTCGACGCGCTCGGCGACGGCGGGATCGGCGGCGCCGAGGATGCGCGCCGCGAGGAGGCCGGCGTTCTTCGCGCCGTTGATCGAGACCGTGGCCACGGGGATGCCCGCGGGCATCTGCACGATGCTCAGCAGTGAGTCCATGCCGTCGAGGGTCGACAGCTGCACGGGAACGCCGATCACCGGAAGCGCGGTGACGGATGCCAGCATGCCGGGCAGATGCGCCGCGCCCCCGGCGCCGGCGATGATCGCCCGGAGCCCTCGGCCGCGGGCCTCACGCCCGTATCGCATGAGCTTGTCGGGCGTGCGGTGCGCGGAGACGACCTCGACCTCGTGGGGGATGCCGAAGTCGGTGAGCGCCTGGGAGGCGTCGCTCATCACGCGCCAGTCCGAGTCGGAACCCATGACCACGCCGATCAGCGGCGTCTCGGAGGAGTGCAGCGGCCCAGAGCCCGCGGTGGACACAGTCACCCGTCAAGGCTAGGGGTCGAGGCTGGAAGAACCCCGCAACGGCGCGGCCCCTGCGCGTCAATCCCCGAAGAAGGATGCCGCGGCCCGCGCCTGGTAGGCCACCTCGTCGAGGTCGTGCCCGGTGACGTTCACGTGCCCGACCTTGCGGCCGGGCCGCGGAGCCTTGCCGTAGGTGTGGACCTTGGCCGACGGGTGCTCGGTCATGGCGGCGGCGAACCTCTCCTCGAGCGAGCCCTCCGCGGGCCCGCCGAGGATGTTGACCATCACGGACCACTCGGCCACGGGGTCGGCGTCGCCGAGCGGCAGGTCGAGGACGGCCCGCAGATGCTGCTCGAACTGGCTCGTGATCGCGCCGTCCTGGCTCCAGTGCCCGCTGTTGTGCGGGCGCATCGCGAGCTCGTTCACCAGCAGCCGTTCGTCGGTGGTCTCGAACAGCTCGACGGCGAGCATGCCGGTGACGCCGAGCCCCTCCGCGATTCCGACGCCGATCGTCGAGGCGACGCGCTGCAGCCGCTCGCCGGCGTGCGGGGCCGGGGCGATGACCTCCGCGCAGACACCGCCGCGCTGCACGGTCTCGACGACGGGATACGCGCGCACCGCGCCCGATGGGCGCCGGGCGACCTGCTGCGCGAGCTCGCGCGAGAAGTCGACGAGCTCCTCGGCGAGGAGCGCACCGCCGCGGGCGTCCTCAGCGAGGGCTGCGAACCAGTCGTCCGCCTCGACCCCCGCCGAGACGACGCGTACGCCCTTGCCGTCGTAGCCGCCGCGCGGCGTCTTCACGACGGCGCGCCCGCCGTGGTCGTCGATGAAGGCCTGCAGCTCCTCCGCGTTCGACACGGCGGCCCAGTCGGGCTGCGGCATCCCGAGCTCCTGCAGGCGGGCGCGCATGAGCAGCTTGTCCTGGGCGAACCTCAGCGCGTCGGGGCCAGGGTGCACGGCGACGCCGGCGTCGACGAGCGCGACAAGCACCTCCTGCGGCACGTGCTCGTGGTCGAACGTGATCACGTCGACGTCGCGTGCGAACGCGAGCACGGTGTCGGCGTCGCGATAGTCGCCCACCGCGGTGGCCGCGAGGGATGCCGACATCCCCTGCTCCTCGGCCAGCACCCGCAGCTCGATCCCGAGCTCGACCGCCGGCGCGATCATCATGCGGGCCAGCTGCCCGCCACCGACGACTCCGACTCGCAGCGCCATGCCGCTCCTTTCAGGACTGTCCTCCCCCATCATCCCGCACGAGCGGAGCGGGGGCCGAACCCGTCACTGTGCGGCCGGAGCGGGCGGCACGGGCGGAGGCGGCCCCGGCGGCAGCGGCTGCGCGTCACGGTGAGCGAGGATCTGGTTCACCTCGACCTGATCGACGAGCGCCTCGTGCACCAGCTCGACGCTCGGGATGTTCGCGAGCCGGAGCGGCTCGTCGACGCCGTTCGAGAGCGTGATGGTCCCCGCGCCCCACATCCGCTGCAGGATGCCGCGACGCACCTGCAGGCGATACCCGCGCACGTGCGTGAGCTCGCGGCGCTTGACGCCGAGGAGTCCTCGGCGCTCCAGCACGCGGCGAGTGGTGATGGTGTAGATGTGCGCCCACCACGCGAGGAACGGCAGCAGCACGAGCAGCAGCACGACGCCGCCCGCGGCGGCCAGCAGCATCCAGTTCTCGAACGGCGCCGGCAGGTTGCCGTAGAAGTAGCCGCACGCGCCCGCGACGGCGACGAGCACGAGCGCCGACCACGTGAGGCGTCGTGCGTGTCCGCGGAACCGCGCGACGAGCAGCTCGGGCGTCGGCGCGCCGGGCGCAGGCGTGAGCGGCCTGCCGCCATAGCTCGTCGGCTGCGTCATGCCTCTATTGTGCGGTGCGACGCCGACACCGCCGCGGCCACCCGCCGTATGGCGTCATGTCGGGAGCCACGCGGTCAGCGCACGTGGACGACGTCTCCGGCCGACACGACGCTCTCGAACTCGGAGTCCTGCTCGACGACGAGCCGTCCCTGCGGATCGATCCGCTGGGCGCGGCCGCGGAGCGTCTCGCCGTCTGGAAGCGAGACCGCGACGTCGCTGCCGAGCGTGCTGCACAGCGATCCCACGTCGGGCAGGACGCCCGAGGCGGCGGCGTCGCCGCCCGCCGCGGTCAGGGCCGACAGCTGCTGGTCGAGGGCGAGGAGGTAATCGGCGACCAGGCGGTCCTCGTCGCACGTGAGCCCGACCGCCTCGAACGACGTGGCGGTCTCGACCGGAAGGTCGGCGCGCGGCATGCGGGTGTTGACGCCAGAGCCGATGACGACGGCGTCGGGATGTCCCGGCACGACCTCCGCGAGGATCCCGCACACCTTGCCGGCGTCGAGGAGCACGTCGTTGGGCCACTTCAGCGACGCGAAGTGCGCCGTGCCCGCGAGCTGCGCGCGCACGGCGCGCGTCATCGCCGCTCCGGCGATGAGCGGGATCCACCCGCGCGATGCCACCGGAAGACCCGGGACGCGCACCACCACCGACACGGCGAGCGCGGTGCCCGGGGGCGTGACCCACGATCTGTCGAGCCTCCCCCTTCCCGCGCGCTGGTCGGTCGTCAGCAGCAGAGACAGATGCGGCCATTCGTGCGGCGCGTCGACCACGTGCCGCACGACGTCGGCGTTCGTCGAGTCCGTCGTCTCGACGACCTGCACGCGCGGGCTCACGGCTGCGGTGAGGGGGTATCCCTCCGAAGCGATCGTCATGGACCTCACGCTACCCGCGGGCAGCGGGCGCGGCATCCGTCCCGGTCGAACGTTCAGGAACGAGGACCGACAGCGGATGCCGGGACCCCTTGTGCGAACCCTCCAACGGATGCCGCGAGCCCGCCGATAGGGTGGAATCCGTGACTCAGCCGTCAGACCTCCCCGACCTGTCGACGACCGCCGGCAAGATCGCCGATCTCCGCGCCCGCTATCAGGAGGCCGTCCTCGACGCCGAGGCGGTCGCCCAGGAGAAGCAGCACGCGAAGGGCAAGGGCACGGCGCGCGAGCGCATCGAGCTCCTGGTCGACCCGGGCAGCTTCGTGGAGCTCGACGAGTACGTGCGCCACCGCACCACCGCGTTCGGGATGGACCGGTCGCGTCCGTACGGCGACTCGGTCGTGACCGGCGTCGGCACGATCCACGGGCGCACCGTGGCGGTGTACGCGCAGGACTTCTCGACGTTCGGGGGATCGCTCGGCGAGGTCGCCGGCGACAAGATCATCAAGGTCATGGAGTTCGCCCTGCGCAGCGGCATCCCCATCGTGGGAATGCTCGATTCGGGTGGCGCGCGCATCCAGGAGGGCGTGGTCGCGCTCGGCAAGTACGGCGAGATCTTCCGCCTCAACACGGCAGCGTCCGGCGTCATCCCGCAGATCTCGATCATCATGGGACCCGCGGCCGGAGGCGCGGTGTACTCCCCCGCGCTCACCGACTTCGTCGTGATGGTCGACAAGACCAGCCAGATGTTCGTCACCGGCCCCGACGTCATCAAGACCGTCACCGGCGAGGACGTCGGCATGGAGGAGCTCGGCGGCGCGCACACGCACAACACCCGCTCGGGCGTCGCGCACTACCTCGCCGAAGACGAAGACGACGCGATCGACTACGTGCGCACCATGCTCGGGTTCCTGCCCGACAACAACATGGCCGAGCTGCCGGTCTACGAGACCGGGTTCGAGTTCGAGACGACGGATGCCGACCGCGCGCTGAACACGATCATCCCCGACTCGCCCAACCAGCCGTACGACATCCACCAGGTGATCCGCGGGATCGTGGATGCCGAGGACTTCCTCGAGGTGCAGCCGCTGTTCGCGCCGAACATCGTGATCGGGTTCGGTCGCATCGAGGGCCGCTCGGTCGGCATCATCGCGAACCAGCCCTCGCAGATGGCCGGCACCCTGAACATCGAGGCCGGCGAGAAGGCCAGCCGCTTCGTGCGGTTCTGCGACGCGTTCTCGATCCCGATCGTGACGCTCGTCGACGTGCCGGGGTACCTGCCCGGCACCGACCAGGAGTGGACCGGCGTCATCCGGCGCGGTGCGAAGCTCCTGTACGCGTACGCGGAGGCCACCGTCCCGCTGGTCACCGTGATCCTGCGCAAGGCCTACGGCGGTGCGTACATCGTGATGGGGTCGAAGCAGCTCGGCGCCGACATCAACCTCGCGTGGCCGACCGCCGAGATCGCCGTGATGGGCGGCCAGGGCGCGGTCAACATCCTCTACCGCGGCGAGATCAAGCGCGCCGAGGAGGCCGGCGAGGACGTCGCCGCCGTGCGCACGCGCCTGGCCAACGAGTACACCTACAACGTGGCCTCGCCGTTCCTCGCCGCCGAGCGCGGCGAGCTGGACGGCATCATCGAGCCGGCGCAGACCCGCGTCTCGATCGCGAAGGCGCTGCGGGCGCTGCGCGGCAAGCGCGCCACGCTGCCGCCGAAGAAGCACGGGAACATCCCACTGTGAGCGCCGCGGACGAGGCCACCCGCGAGGCCGTCACGATCGACGTCCGCCGCGGCACGCCGACCGAGGCGGAGCTCGCGGCGCTCATCGCGGTCGTGAGCGAGGCGTACGCGACGGAAGCCGCCGAGGCCGTGGCGGATGACGCGCCGCGACGCACCGCATGGGAACTGTCGCAGCGCGCGCTGCGCGAGCCGCTGCGGCGCGACCTCGGCTGGGGCCGATTCGGATGATGCCCGGATACGGAGTCGCGGGCTCGCGCCGCGGCATCCGTTTGTCCCCCGAAATACCTACAGACGGGCCACTTGCGCCCCGCGCATACTGGAACAGCTGGAACGCTTCTGCGTTCGGTCGATCCGGCCTCCGCAGCGCGGACGCCACGGATTCGACCACGCGGACGGTTTTCGGGTAACCGTCCGCTAGGCGAGGGGCGGGCGGCTTCGCCGCCCCTCGCCTCCTCCGATTCCGCTCCCCGTTCGGCTTCCCTCCCCCTGCTGAGCGGGGGGCGAGTTCGTCTCGAGAGCCGTGGCGCGCTCAGGACCGGTTCGGGTGCGGGATCTCGCGCCACAGGTCGACCGCGTCCTCGTCACTGGGAGCGCCGACCGACGGCGATCGCCCGACGACCGTCACCGCGATGCGCTCGTCGGGCGACGTGCGGATGTAGAGCCGATCCGAGCTCGCCGACCGCAGCGTCTCGGCCAGCTGGGCGCGGATGATCTGCAGGGTCTCTTCGTCGACGTCGTCCAGGCCGCCCTCGTCGAGCACCGTCACGTTGGCGCCGCGCCGGCGCGCGCGCTCGAGCTCGGCGCGGACGTCGTCGTCGAGCAGGCGCGGACCGCGCATCTCGTCACGCAGCGTACCTTCGGCCAGGCGAGCCTCCAGCCGGTCGTCGTCCGTGAGCTCCCCGGAGTGTGCGACGGTGCGGGTGAGCACGGGTCCGGCGACGGCGAGCGCCTTCTGCACCTGTACGCGACGCTCACGCTGGCGCACCACCTGCGAGGTCTGCCACGCGGATGCCGCGCGCTGAAGGCGAGCCAGCCGCGAGGTGTCGCGCGCGGCGCGATCCACCAGCTTCACGACGAGCTGTGCGACCACGAGCCACACCAGCGAGCCGACGAGGCCGAGCTGCAGCGCCGGGACCGCGCCCATCCACGCCATCGAGGCGAGTCCGAGCAGAGCGAGGCCCGCCCACGCCGTCCACGGCCGTCCGCGCACCAGGACGATCACCATGAGGGCGCCGATGCCTCCGATGTACCACGTCCCGAACGAGTCCAGGCGCGCTGCGGGGCCGACCGCCCACGAGATCGCGGTGGGAACGAGGACGGCGCACGCGAGCGCGAGCGCCTGCGCGAAGGCGGGCAGGCGGAAGGAGCGCCGCGGCGGACCGCCGCCGTCGACATCCCGCGGCCGTGCGGCGTCGCCTACCGGCCACCAGAAGATGCACAGCCACGTGACGACGAGGTACAGCGCGAGCGCCGCGACGATGACGAGGGGTTGATCGACGGGCTCGGTCCACCACAGCCCGCGGGCGGCGAGGTAGGCCGTGAACGCGACGGCGAGCACGGTCAGGACCCGCTGGACGCTGATCACGAGGCCGGCTCCCGCCACGTGAGACGCACGGTCGTGCCGCGGTGGCCCGTCTCGAGGTCCGCGGTGCCCCCGACGGCCGCGACGCGCGCGATGATCGACGCGCGGATGCCGAGGCGATCGTCGGGGATCGCTTCGAGGTCGAACCCCTCGCCGGCATCGTGCACCTCGACGCGCACGCGGCCGTCGCGGGCGACCACCGCGATGCCGAGTCCGGCGCCGCCCGCGTGCTGCAGCGCGTTCGCGACGGCCTGCGTGGCCGCCAACACGAGCGCGCGGACGACTCGGCCTGGGATCGGCGAACTGTCGGCAGCGATCTCGCGGTGCACGTCGACGTCGGCGCCGAGCTCGGCCGCGGCGGCTTCGATGTCGCCGGCGAGCCCGGCCGCGTCACGTGGGTCGTCGGTGCCTTCATGCGAATCCTGCTCGGTGTTCGCCAGCCGTGTCAGCGCCTCGCGCGCCATCGCGGCCGCGAGCGTCCGTTCGCGGGGCGTCGTCGCGCGCTCCGCGGCGATCAGCGCCGCGAGCACGCTGTCGTGCATGAGGGCGGCGACCGCGACCCGCTCCTGCTCCGCGGCATCGGCCGCGGCGGCCTGCGCGTACGACGACACGGCGCGCGCGCGCGTCTCGTCGACGTTCGCGGCGACCGACCGCAGCATCCAGCCGAGCGTCAGGAGGACGCCGCCGAGGATGAGCGCGAACGACACGTCCAGGCCGACGGCGATCCAGAAGTCGGCGGCGAATCCGCCCTGGACGAGCCGCACGAAGTAGAACAGCAGCGGCGCGAGGATCATCCACGCGATCTGCAGCGGGAACGGGAACGCCAGCACGGCTGCGAGCGTGGCGAGGTTCACCAGGTACCAGATCCACGGCTCGTCGAGCGTCTCGGGAGTGACGCCGGCGGTCGCGATCGGCCACGCCGCGAGCGCCAGGACGTACACCAGGGCGAAGACGCCGGAGGCGACGCGCACCGCACGCCCGATGGCGCAGGCGAGCAGCATGATGGCGAGGCTTCCGAAGACCGCGACCATGAGCGGGACGCGCCACTCGGGGCGCTCTTGCGTGGATCCGAGCGCGGCGATCAGCGCCTGCGTGCCGATGATGACCGACCCGGACGCCGCGGCGATCGAGATGATCCGCTCGACGCGGGACCGGGTGAACGAGCCGATCCCCGCGGTGGCTTCCCGCGAGCGCGGAATCTGCGCCCACGCGGTGTCCAGCACCGTCGGGCCGTCAGCCGCCACGCGCGACGTCCCCCGCGTCCGACGCGGATTCGGCGAGCAGTCCGTCTTCCATGGCACGCCGGAGCAGGTCGACCTTGGTGGGTGCCGGGCGCCCGACCTCGACGTATTTCACGCGCACCCGTGTGATGTTCTCCTTGGCCGTCGAGTATGCGACGCCGAGCCGCTCGGCGACGACCTTGAGCGGGAGCCCTGCGGCATAGAGCCGCAGCACTTCGCGTTCCCGCGCCGAGAGCTGCGCGTCGGCGAACTCGCGGTCGCCCTCGACGGCGCTCGCCCATTCGACGTTGTTGAGGGGCTCGCCGCTGGCGACCGTGCGCACCGCCGCGATGACGTCGTCGATCGGCGATGACTTGCTGACGACGCCCGCCGCACCGGCCGCGAGCGCCTCCCGCACGGCGGCCGGCCGGTCGGCGACGCTGTGGATGATCACGCTCGACCCGTCGAGCACCAGGCGCCGCACGTTCTCGGTGACGGTGGTGCCGTCGCCGAGTGTCAGGTCGAGCACGACCACGTCGGCCGGGGCGGCGCCCGCGGACGCGCGCCACTTCACGTACTCGGTGACCGTGTTCCCCGAGAACACGACCTCCATCGTGCGTGCGCGCGCACACGCGGCCTCCAGCCCGAGCCGCACGGACTCGTGGTCGTCGATGAGAGCCACGCGCGTCATGCCGTCAGCCTAGCCGCGAGTCAGGCCCGCGTCAGGGTGGCGACGGCCTCGACGTGGTGCGAGTTGGGGAAGAGGTCGACGGCGTCGATCCGCGCGGGCTCGTAGCCCGACGCGCGGAAGGTGCCGATGTCGCGTGCGAGGGCGACCGGGTCGCACGCGACATAGACCACGGTCGCCGGAGCGAGCCGTGCGATGTGCTCGACGACCTCGCGTCCGGCGCCCGAGCGGGGTGGGTCGAGCAGCACCACACCACGCGAGAGCCGCTCGCGTTCGGTGGTGGATGCCTCGGCCGCGAGCCGCGCGAGCCACCGGTCGACCCGCCCGGTCTCGGCGCGGGCGCCTACCCACTCGGCGAGGTTCTCACCGGCGTGCTCCGTCGCCCGCGCGTCGGACTCGACGCTCGTGACACGCGTGGACGGGCCGCCGAGCTCGCCCAGAGTCGCCGCGAAGAGGCCGACGCCGCCGTAGAGGTCGAGGTGCCACGCATCGGGGTCGATCCACAGTCCGCCGTCGCGCCGGATCGGTCCATCCGCGCGAAGTCCGCGCAATCCGGCCTTGACCGCTTCGGTGAGCGAATGCGCGGCGAGCCGGTGAACCTGCCAGAACCCGCCGGCGTCCACACGGAACTCGCGGCGGCCGACCCGCTCGATCACCACCTCGCGTGCCGGGTTCTTCTTGTCGACGACAGCGCGGGGCGACGGATGCCGCTTCCCCCGCGCACCGGCGGTCCGCGGGGTTCGCTCCGGCCTCGGCACGACGCGCACACGACCGTCGGCGGGCTGCACCAGGTCGATGCGGCCGGGAGCGTGGGTTCCGTTCGGCAGCGCGAGGGCCGCGCGTTCGATCTGCTCGGTCGCCAGCGGCAGGTCGTCGACCTGGACCACCCGGTGGCTGCGGGCGGCGTACGGTCCGATGCGCCCGTCGGCGTCGACGTGCAGGCTCACACGAGTCCGCCATCCGGTCCCGTCGGGCGTCTCTTCGTCGAGCACTCGCGCCAGTGCGTCGTCGGCATCCCCGAGCACGGGAAGCGCGTCGGTCATCCCCACGGCGAGACGGGTGACTCCGCCGAACCGCTCCAGCGCCTCGACGAGCACCCGGAGCTTCAGCTCTCGCTGGTGGTCGAGCTGGATGTGACCGAAGTCGGCGCCGCCGGGACGGTTCTCGGGTGCGACGTCGACGTCGGCCTGCCGCCACACGTGCGGCCGCCGGTGCTCGGAGGCCTCGAGCACGTCGAGCACCTCGCCGCGCCAGAAGGACTTCTTCGCGGTGTCCGTGAGACGCACCCGCACGCGCTCGCCCGGGAGGGTGTCGGGCACGAACACCACTCGGCCCTCGTGCCGACCCACGAACACGCCGCCGTGCGCGACGCCCGTGATCTCGAGATCGATGATGTCGCCGGAATTCACCATCCGACGAGCCTACGCCGCGGCGCCGCCTACCCTGGAGCCATGCGCGTGTGCCTCGCCTCGACCTCGCCCGCCCGGCTCATGCTGCTGCGGCAGTTCGGCATCCGTCCTCTCACCGTCGCCCCCGACGTCGATGAGGAGGGCGTCGTCGCGGCGGTCGAGGGGGCCGAGGGCAGGCGACTCCCGCCCGACGAGCATGTGCTGCTGCTCGCGCGCCGCAAGGCGGCCGCCGTCGCAGCTCGCCTGGGCGACGACATCCCCGACTTCGACGGCATCGTGATCGGCGGCGACTCGATGTTCGAGATCGACGGCGCTGTGCTCGGCAAGCCCTACACGCCCGAGAACGCCGTCGCGCGCTGGCGCACGATGCGGGGCCGCACCGGCGTGCTGCACTCGGGCCACGCCGTGATCCGCCTCGAGCCGGGCGTGCCTCCCCGCGAGGTGCACGCGACGGCCGCGGCATCCGTCTCATTCGTCGACGACGTGACGGATTCCGAGATCGAGGCGTACGTCGCGACCGGCGAGCCGCTGCACGTCGCCGGCGCGTTCACCGTCGACAGCCTCGGCGGTGCGTTCATCGACAGGATCGACGGCGACCCCTCGACGGTGGTCGGCATGTCGGTCTCGACGCTTCGGCGGCTGGTGCGTGAGGTCGGGCTGGAGTGGACAGAGCTCTGGAACACGGCCGACCCGTCGCTCGACGACACACCGACATTGTCGTAGGAGTCCCACGTTTCTCGTCGGTTCTTGTACGAACCGCTCAAAAGCCCGATCAACGCCGTCGGTAGGCTGGCATCCATGCCTCAGATCGCCAAGGTTCTCGTTGCCAACCGCGGCGAGATCGCCGTCCGCGTCATCCGCGCCGCCCGCGACGCCGGCAAGGCGTCCATCGCCGTCTACGCCGACCAGGACCGCGACGCCCTGCACGCCCGGCTCGCCGATGAGGCCTATGCGCTCGACGGCTCGACGAGCGCCGAGACCTACCTCTCGATCGAGAAGATCCTGTCGGTCGCCCGCCGCTCGGGCGCCGACGCGGTGCACCCCGGGTACGGCTTCCTGGCAGAGAACGCCGATTTCGCCCGCGCCGTCATCGCCGCGGGCCTGGTGTGGATCGGCCCGAGCCCCGAGGCGATCGAGGCGCTCGGCGACAAGGTGACCGCCCGCGCGGTCGCCGAGAAGGTCGGCGCACCGCTCGCCCCCGGCACGCCGGGGCCCGTCTCGGGCGCCGAGGAGGTCGTCGCGTTCGCCGAGCAGGTCGGACTGCCGATCGCGATCAAGGCGGCGTACGGCGGCGGTGGCCGCGGCCTCAAGGTCGCTCGCACGATGGACGAGGTTCCCGAGCTCTTCGAGTCGGCCACGCGCGAGGCGATCACGGCGTTCGGCCGCGGCGAGTGCTTCGTCGAGAAGTACCTCGACAAGCCGCGCCACGTCGAGACGCAGTGCCTTGCGGATGCCGCGGGCAACGTGGTCGTCGTCTCGACGCGGGACTGCTCGCTGCAGCGCCGCCACCAGAAGCTCGTCGAGGAGGCGCCGGCGCCGTTCCTCACCGAGGAGCAGAACCGCGTGCTGTACGAGTCGTCCAAGGCGATCCTGCGCGAGGTCGGCTACGTCGGCGCGGGCACGTGCGAGTTCCTCATCGGCGCCGACGGGACCATCTCCTTCCTCGAGGTGAACACGCGCCTGCAGGTCGAGCACCCCGTCTCGGAGGAGATCACCGGGATCGACCTGGTGCGTGAGCAGTTCCGCCTGGCAGAGGGCGAGGAGCTCGGCTACGACGACCCCGCCGCCGACGGCCACTCGATCGAGTTCCGCATCAACGGCGAAGACCCCGGCCGCGGTTTCCTTCCCCAGCCCGGCCCCATCCACGTGTTCAAGACGTTCGGCGGTCCCGGCATCCGTCTGGACTCGGGAGTCACCGCCGGCGACACCGTGTCGGGCGCCTTCGACTCGCTGCTCGCGAAGATCATCGTCACCGGCCGCGACCGCGCCGAGGCGCTCGAGCGTGCGCGCCGCGCCCTCGACGAGTTCGAGGTCGCGGGCCTGCCCACCGTGCTGCCCTTCCACCGGAAGGTCGTGCGCGACCCCGCCTTCACCGCCGAGAACGGGGCGTTCGGCGTGTACACGCGCTGGATCGAGACCGAGTTCGACAACGACATCGCGCCGTGGGACGGCGAGCTCGAGGCTCCCAAGCCCGTGGAAGCGCGTCACACGGTCGTCGTCGAGGTCGGCGGCAAGCGCCTCGAGGTGAGCCTTCCCGACCGCGTGGTGACCACGCCCGGAGCCGTCGGCCGCCCCGCCGCCGTGCCGCCGTCGCGCCGGTCGCACGCCCCGTCCGTCGTGTCGGGGGCCTCGGGTGACGCGGTCAAGTCGCCGATGCAGGCCACCGTCGTCAAGTTCGCCGTCGAAGAGGGGCAGCAGGTCGTCAAGGGCGACCTCGTCGTCGTGCTCGAGGCGATGAAGATGGAGCAGCCGATCCAGGCGCACAAGGACGGCGTCATCGGCGGCATCAACGCCGAGGCCGGCACGACCGTCTCGGCCGGCCACCAGCTCCTCACCATCAGCTGACGCGGCCGGCGCCTCGGTCCGAGGCATCCGCCGTTCGCGGGTCGCGACGCGCGCAATCGCGGCACCGATCCCGCTTGTTGCGCCACCCGAGAATGCGACCAGTGGACGGACGCGGGAGGATGGCGGGATGGATGCCTCGAATCCCACTGCACCGGAGGTGTCGGCACTCGCCATCAACGTCGTGATCCCGCCCGAGCTGCGGTGGACCGACACACGACGCGGCGAGGAGTTCGAGCTGCAGACCCTCACCGTGCGGCTGCTGCCCGACGCGACGCTGGCGGTGAAGGCCTACGGTCGCCCGGTGGCGGGCGGGCGCGGCGCGTACGTCTCGTTCGCGATGCCCGACCGGCCCGAGCTGCGAGCCCTCGTCGAGGCGGCGGCCGACCGCGCCGCGGAGCTGTGGGCGGCCAATCGCGGTCTCACGTAGACGGATGCCGGGGGCCGCGGCATCCGTCTCACTCGAGCAGTATCAGCCGCCGTAGACGTTGTGGTCGACGACGTGCATCGCGCGTGCGGCGTCGGTGATGCTGCCCGACAGCGACGGGTACACGGCGAACACGCGCGATACCTGGTCGACCGTGAGGCGCCGCTCCACGGCGATCGCGATCGGGTAGACGAGCTCGGATGCGCGGGGCGCGACGATGACGCCGCCGATGACGGTGCCGCTCCCCTCGCGCGCGATGATCTTGACGAAGCCGTCCTTGACGCCCATCATCTTCGCGCGGGGGTTCGCCGCGAGCGGCAGCTTGTGCACGACGCCGTTGATGTGGCCGTCCTCGATGTCCTTCTCCTGCCATCCGATCGTGGCGATCTCGGGCGCGGTGAAGATGTTCGACGCGATGCGCCGGCGCTCGAGCGGGATGACGACGTCGCCCAGCGCGTGGAACACCGCGGTGCGGCCCTGCATCGAGGCGACCGAGGCGAGCGGCACGAACGTCGTGCAGTCACCGGCGGCGTAGATGTTCGGCACCGAAGTGCGCGCGACGCGGTTCACCTGGATATGACCGGACTCCGTCATCTGCACACCGGCCTCCTCGAGGCCGATCCCCGAGGTGTTGGGAACGGAGCCGACCGCCATGAGGCAGTGGCTGCCCTCGACGGTGCGGCCGTCCGACAGCGTCACGACAACGGCGTCGCCGGTGTTCTCGACTCGCTCGGCGCGGGACTTCGACAGCAGCGTCATGCCGCCGCGCTTGAACACGCGCTCGAGGACGGCTGCGGCATCCTTGTCTTCCCCGGGAAGCACCTGGTCGCGACTCGACACGAGCGTGACCTTCGCACCGAGGTTCATGTAGGCGCCCGCGAACTCGGCGCCCGTGACGCCCGACCCCACCACGATGAGGTGCTCGGGCAGCGCCGCCATGCTGTACAGCTGCGTCCATGTGAGGATGCGCTCGCCGTCGGGCTTGGCGGTGGGCAGCTCGCGCGGTGACGACCCCGTCGACACGACGAGCGTGTCTGCCTCGATACGGTCGAAGTCCGTGCCGCCGGGGCCTGTCGAGACCACGACCGCGTGATCGCCCTCGAGCCGGCCGTGACCCGAGATGATGCGGACGCCCGCCTCGACGAGCGAGGCCCGCATGTCGTCGGACTGCTGTCGGGCGAGTGTGAGAAGGCGCTTGTTGACGGCGCTGAGGTTGATCGCGATCTCGGGCTTGAGCGGCTTGCCGTCCTTGCCCTTCGCGAACAGCTGCACGCCGAGGTCGCCGGCGCCGGCGATCGCCACCGCGGCGTCGGCGGTCGCGATGAGCGACTTCGACGGCACGACGTCGGTGATGACCGCGGAGCCGCCGATCCCCGCCCGCTCAACGACCGTGACCTCCGCTCCGAGCTGCGCGCCGGCCAGTGCCGCCTCGTAGCCTCCGGGTCCGCCTCCGATGATGGCGACACTCTGCGTGCGCTCGAAGCTGATCGACATGGGCTCCATTCTCCCCTGCCGGATGCCTCGGACACGACACGCCCGCGGCCCGGGGCCGATGCGGCCGGCGCCGCGCGGGGTGCGACACCCCCGGGCGCACACGCGCACTGGCTCTTGCGTCGCCGCGCTCCTAGAGTGATCGGCATGTCAGACACGACCGGCAACCCGCTCGACGATCCCGCAGCCGACCCGTTCGAGGTCGCCGGAGAGGCCGCCGAGGACATCGCCCGCATCACGGGCGTCGACCGCCATGACATCGCACTCACCCTCGGCAGCGGCTGGGGTCGGGCCGCCGAGATCCTGGGCGAGACGACGGCGTCGTTCCCGGCCACCGAGGTCACCGGGTTCAGCGCCCCCGCGCTCGCCGGTCATGTCGGCACCCTCCGCAGCGTCGTGACGCCCAAGGGTCGCCGCGTGCTCGTCATCGGAGCCCGCACGCACTTCTACGAGGGTCACGGCGTGCGCCGCGTCGTCCACAGCGTGCGCACCGCCGCCGCGAGCGGGGCGCGCATCATGGTGCTGACCAACGGCGCGGGGGGCATCAAGCACACCTGGAAGCCCGGGCAGCCGGTGCTCATCAGCGATCACATCAACCTCACCGGCGCCTCGCCGCTGGAGGGCGCGACCTTCATCGACCTGACCGACCTGTACTCGATGCGGCTGCGCGACGTGGCGCGCACCGTCGATCCGTCGCTCGACGAGGGCGTGTACTGCCAGTTCCGCGGCCCGCAGTACGAGACGCCTGCCGAAGTGCACATGGCCAAGACCATCGGCGGCCACATCGTCGGCATGTCGACGGCGCTCGAGGCGATCGCCGCGCGCCAGGCGGGCATGGAGGTGCTGGGCTTCTCGCTCATCACGAACATGGCTGCCGGCATCCAGACCACCCCCCTGAGCCACCAGGAGGTGATCGATGCCGGACGCGAGGCCGAGCCGGTCATCTCGTCGCTCCTGGCCCGCGTGATCGGGGCGCTGTGAGCGACACCGAGATGCCCGCGGCCGCCCCGGACCGCCAGGAGCCCGCGCCCGACGCGGTGCCCACTCGTCCGGATTCCGTGCTCGAGGCCGCGCGCGCGTGGCTCGCGCAGGACCCCGACGGCGAGACCCGCGCCGAGCTTCGCGACCTCATCGCTGCGGCCGAGGGCGGCGATGACGCCGCAGCAGCAGAACTCGCCGACCGCTTCTCGGCCCGGCTGGCCTTCGGCACGGCGGGCCTGCGCGGTGAGCTCGGTGCGGGCAGCAACCGCATGAACCGCGTGCTCGTGGCGCAGGCGGCGGCAGGCCTCGCGGCCTACGTCCGCGAGCGGGCGGGGATGCCTCCGCTCGCGGCCGAGGCCGCGCCCGAGGTCCCCGAGGCGACGGCCGAGGCGCTCACCGAGCCACCGTCGGCAGACGCCCTGGAGGCCGAGGGACCCGCGACCCCCGGCATCCTCGAGGACGCCCCCATCGTGGTGATCGGCTACGACGGCCGCCGCAACTCCGACGTGTTCGCCCGCGACTCCGCCGAGATCTTCGCGGGCGCCGGCCTGCGCGCCATCCTGCTGCCGCGCCTCCTTCCCACGCCGGTGCTCGCCTTCGCGGTGCGGCACTTCGGGGCCGCGGCAGGCGTCATGGTCACCGCGAGCCACAACCCGCCGAACGACAACGGCTACAAGGTCTACCTCGGCGGCCCCGATCAGGGCTCGCAGATCGTGTCGCCCGCGGATGCCGAGATCGCCGCCCACATCCAGCGGGTGGCGGACGCGGTCGACATAAGCACGCTCCCCCGCTCCCTCGCGTTCGAGCTCGCCACTGAGGAGGTCGTCGACGCCTACGTCGCCGCGACGGCCGCGGTCGCCCCGGCTCCGGCGGCAGCAGAGGGCCTGCGCTGGGTCTACACCGCGATGCACGGCGTGGGCTGGGAGACGTTCTCACGCATCCTCGAGGAGGCGGGGTATCCCACGCCCGTGCCGGTGACGGCGCAGCTCGACCCGGACGGCGCCTTCCCGACAGTGGCATTCCCCAACCCCGAGGAGCCCGGTGCGATGGACCTCGCGTTCGCCGCCGCGCGCGAGGCCGACGCCGAGCTCATCATCGCGAACGACCCCGACGCCGACCGGCTCGCCGTCGCGCTGCCCGACCCCGAGTCCGAGGGAGGGTGGCGCCGCCTCACAGGGAACGAGATCGGGCTGCTGCTCGGCTGGCGCGCCGCGCGACTGGCGACCGTCGAGGGCGCTGCCGAGGGCGCGTCGCTCGCCTGCTCGCTGGTGTCGTCGCCCGGACTGCAGACCGTCGCGGAGCACTTCGGGCTCGGCTTCCACGCGACGCTCACGGGCTTCAAGTGGATCTCGCGCGCGCCCGGCATGGCCTTCGGCTTCGAGGAGGCGCTCGGCTATCTGGTGAATCCCGAGACCGTGCGCGACAAGGACGGCATCTCGGCCGCCGTCGCGATGCTCGGCATGGTGGCCGAGGCGAGGGGGCGCGGCGCGACGCTCGCCGACCTGCTGCGCGAGTTCGACGACACGTTCGGGGCATTCGCGAGCGATCAGGTGTCGGTGCGCGTCGACGACGTCTCGCAGATCGCCCGGGTGATGGGCGCGCTGCGGGCGCGGCATCCGGAGTCCGTCGGCGAGGTCGCGGTCGACCGCGTCGACGACCTGCTCGACGGCGTGGACGGCCTGCCCCCCGGGGACGTGCTGCGGCTCTGGCTCGCCGACGGATCGCGCGTGATCGTGCGCCCGAGCGGCACCGAGCCGAAGCTCAAGCTCTACCTCGACGTGCGCGGCGAGTCGCGCGAGGACGCCGCGGCGCGCATCGCTGCCCTCGCCGACGGCGCGAGGGCGCTGCTCGCCGACTACGGCGGCTGACGCCACCGACGCGTCCCGCGCGTGTCGGACCCCCGTGCTAGAGTCTCGTTCGCGATATATCGCGAAAGCGGGATCGCACGGGGGAATCGGCATCGTATGAGGAGCAGTTGATGACGCGCGCGAACGACGAGAACGAGACGGATGCCGGCACCACCGCCGTCGATCCCCCGCACTGGCTGCGCAACGTCGTCCTCTTCCTGGGTGGTCAGACGGTCACCCTGTTCGGGTCGATGCTGGTGCAGTACACGGTGTTCTGGTACCTGACCATCACGTACCAGTCAGGCCTCGTGATGACGCTCGCGGCGGTCTTCGGGTTCCTGCCGCAGGCGATCGTGTCGATCTTCGGCGGGGTGTGGGCGGACCGCCACAACCGCAAGTACCTGATCATGGGCGCCGATGCCGCGATCGCGCTGTCGACGCTGGCGCTCGCGCTCATCATGATGACGGGCTACGACGCGGTGTGGCTCCTGTTCGCCACCATGGCCATCCGATCGGCCGGCGCGGGCATCCAGATGCCCGCGGTGTCGGCCCTGATCCCGCAGATCACGCCGACCCGCAACCTCATCCGCGTCAACGGCGTCAACGGGTCGATCCAGTCGGCGATGGCACTGCTCGCGCCGGCGGCGGCCGGCGCGCTCTACGCGTGGGCCTCCGCGGCGACCGGCGGCACCGCGGCATCCCTGATCCCGATCTTCTTCATCGACGTGGTCACCGCGGTCATCGGCATCGGCATCGTCGCGCTCATCCCGGTGGGCACGATCCGCCGCGCCGCCGACGCTCACACCGGATACTTCGCCGACCTCGTCGACGGCGTGCGCTACATCGTGCACCACGCGTTCGTGCGGTGGCTGCTCGTGCTCTTCGCCATCATCTTCCTGCTGACCGTCGCGCCGTCGAACCTCACGCCGCTCATGCTGGTGCGCTCGTTCCCCGCGGGCGAGGCTCAGGACGTCGTGAACCTCGCGGTGCTCGAGGTCGCGTTCAGCATCGGCATGATGCTCGGCGGCATCCTGGTCGCGTCGCTGTTCGCCAAGCGCAGCCGAATCGGCCTCATCGTGGTCGCGTCGCTCGTGTTCGGCGCCCTCTCGATCGGCCTGGGGCTGTCGCCCAACGTGTGGGTGTTCTTCGGGTTCATGTTCCTCGTCGGCCTGACGGTTCCCTTCTTCTCGACGCCGTCGATGACGCTGCTGCAGGAGACCGTCGAACCCGAGCGGCAGGGTCGCGTGTTCGGCTTCGTCGGCATCGTGATGGCCGTCGCGATGCCGATCGGCATGGTCGTGTTCGGTCCCCTCGCCGACGTCGTGTCGATCGAGGTGCTGCTGATCGCGGCCGGCCTGCTGACCTTCGTCGTCGTCGGCCTCGCGGTGTGGCTGCCCGCCGGTCAGCGTGCGATCGTCGCCGCCCGGCGAGCGTCCGAGGTCGCCGACCACGACCCGGCGGCGGGCGCCTCCGTGGTGGAGGCCGAGATGCACGCCAAGGACTCCTGATCCAGCCGACCCGGACCGTGCACAGAATCGGATGCCGGGCCCGACGCGCCGCGCGGTGACATGTTTGCGCGGCGCGTCGCGGAACCACTCCGATCCAGTGCACGGGGCGCGCGCCGAGCCGCCGAGAGCAAGCCCCTAGGCTCGAGGGGTGCTGCTGACTCTGCCCGTCACCCTCGAGAACGCGTACGTCCGACTGGAGCCCCTCGCCCCCGAGCACGAGTCAGACCTCGCGCTCGCCGCGGAGGGCCTCGAGCACGCGTGGTACACCTCGGTGCCGCGCCCCGGAGACGTCGCCGCCGACATCGCGCAGCGCCTGGCCTGGCGCGACGAGGGCCACATGAATCCGTGGGCGGTGCGCCGGCTCGACACGGGGCGCGTCGTCGGCACGACGACCTTCTGCAACATCGACCAGCCGAACCGGCACGTCGAGATCGGTCACACGTGGCTCGGTCTCGAGGCACAGCGCACGGCGGTCAACACCGCGGCGAAGCTCCTGCTGCTCGGGCATGCGTTCGAGGCGTGCGACGCGATCGCGGTGGAGTTCCGCACGCACTGGCACAACCGGCAGTCCCGCGCCGCGATCGCCCGGCTCGGCGCCAAGCAGGACGGCGTGCTGCGCAATCACCGCCTCGGCCCTGACGGCACGCTCCGCGACACCGTCGTCTTCTCGATCCTCCCCCACGAGTGGCCCGCCGTGAAGCTCGGCCTCGAGGAGCGCCTCGCCCGCGGCTGACCCCGGGTCGCGGCATCCGTCACGTCCTTCGCGGCCGCGTTCGGGTGGCACGACACGCGGCATCGCCACGATCACCCCGCGTGTTGCGCCACCTGAAGGATTTCGCGCCCGCGAGCTGTGCGCTCGGGTGGCACGACACGCGGCATCGCCACGGTCACCCCGCGTGTTGCGCCACCTGAAGGATCTCGCGCCCGCGCCCGCGCCCGCGGCCGACCCGGGTCGCGGCATCCGTCACGTCCTTCGCGGCCGCGCTCGGGTGGCACGACACGCGGCATCGCCACACTCACCCCGCGTGTTGCGCCACCTGAAGAATCTCGCGCCCGCGAGCCGCACGTTCGGGTGGCACAACACGCGGCATCGCGACGGTCACCCCGCGTGTTGCGCCACCTGGAGGATCTTCGCCCGCGGCTGACCCCGGGTCGCGGCATCCGTCACATCCTTCGCGGCCGCGCTCGGGTGGCACGACACGCGGCATCGCCACGGTCACCCCGCGTGTTGCGCCACCTGAAGGATCTCGCGCCCGCGGCCGACCCGGGTCGCGGCATCCGTCACGTCCTTCGCGGCCGCGCTCGGGTGGCACGACACGCGGCATCGCCACGGTCACCCCGCGTGTTGCGCCACCCGAAGGATCTCGCGCCCCCGAGCGGCACGTTCGGGTGGCACGACACGCGGCATCGCGACGGTCACCCCGCGTGTTGCGCCACCTGAAGAACCTCGCGCCCGCGAGCCGCGCGCTCGGGTGGCACGACACGCGGCATCGCCACACTCACCCCGCGTGTTGCGCCACCTGAAGAATCTCGCGCCCGCGAGCCGCGCGCTCGGGTGGCACAACACGCGGCATCACCACGATCACCCCGCGTGTTGCGCCACCTGAAGAATCGTCGCAGGACTCCGCGCGACGACGGATGCCGGAATCAGCCGTCGATGACGGCGACGAGCTCGTCGAGGAAGGCCGTGAACGAGGTCGCGCGGCGGACGATGCGCTGGACGCTGTCACGCTCCGAGAAGACCTCGACGAACTGCTCGAACACGGTCTGGAACGCCTCGCGGTCGGACTCCGAGAAGGCGACGAGCGCGACCACCTGCACGCGGCCGTCGCCCCACGGGATCGAGGGATCGGCGATGCCGATGGCGATGGCGGTGCGGGATGCCGTCATCCCGAGCGCGTGCGGAACCGCGAGGGCGTCGGTGAACGCGGTGGACGACAGCTGCTCGCGCTGGATCGTGCGCTCGACGTAGTCGGAGTCGATGACCCCGGCCGCGATGAGCGGTTCGCCGAGGAGCCGGATCACGCCGTCCTCTCCGACGCCGGGCTCGAGGCCCCGCACGAACGCTGCCGGCTCGAAGTACCGCTCGAGCTCGCCGCGCAGCCGCGCGAGGCGGCGCGACCGGCGTACGCGGCCCGCGGCGGCCTGGACGCGCTCGACATCGGCGTCGGTCAGGAACGGCTGGATGCGCACGATGCGTTCACCGGGCGCCGCGGGGTCGATCGTCGTGAGCACCAGGTCGGTGTCGATCGAGTCCCAGTCGGGGTCGACGCGCGTCTCGACGCCGACGACCTCGATGGCCTGGCCCAGCGAACGGTCGACGGAAGACCGCAGGAGCTCGTGGAGCTCGTAGTAGCCGGGGCACACGATCGTCGCGGTGAGCAGCTGATCGGCGCGGCGACTGCGCTCGAGGCGACCGCCCACGTGCATCGCGATGTACGCGATCTCGTCGTCGAGCAGCGGGATGTCGAGCCGTTCGTGGAGGCCGTTCGCGATGAACACGGCGACCTCGAAGATCATCGGGTACGTCGACTTGAGCGACCGGGTCAGCGGGTTGCGCGACCACGCCTGCTCACGTGCGCGCAGCCGCAGGTTCTGCACGTGGAGGGCGAGCCGGAGGATGAAGTCCTCGTGCACGATGTCGACGAGGAACTCCGCTGCGGCACGCTGCACGATGTCGCGGACCGCCTGCTCGACCTCGCGCTCGAGCTGGGCCCGGGTGTGCTCGTGGGTGTCGCCGGGCGCTCCGCCGGGCGCGACGACCCGCGTGAGCACGAGTGTCGCGAGATGCTGCAGGTCACCGCTGCCGAGCCGCACTCCGAGGTGGCGCTCGGCGAGCTCGCCGATCATCGCGGCGACGTCGGCCTGCTCGGGCCGGGCGTCGACGTCAGAGCCCTCGAGCGGACGGTCGCGCGAGACCCGGTCCGCGGCGATCGCGATGTGCATGACGACATCGCCGATGCCGAACTCGTTGACGAACCAGCCGAGCTCCCCCAGCCGTGCGACCAGGTCGGTCTTGAACGGACCGAACGCCTGTGCCCCGACCGAGCCTTCGCCGAGCGTGCGCCGGAGCGCGGCGAGGTCGAAGGATCCGGCATCCATCTCGTCATGCGCCAGGCGGCTGAGCAGCCGGCGCTGCGCCGCCTCGGTGCCCCGCAGCCGTGCGCGCGAGGCGGAGCGCTCGAGCGTCAGCTCCGTGCCGCCGAGCAGGCCGCGCACGCGGGCGAGGTCGGCGTCGAGGGTCGCCGGCGACACATGCAGCCGGTCGGCGGTCTCGAACACGTCGATGCCGTCGGCGCTGTCGAGCAGGCTGCGCACGAGCGTGTGCAGGCGGTCGCGGGGCGTGCCCGCCTCCCCCGCGGCGCGCAGAGCCGCCGCGGCGTCCGGGCCCGCGCGGTAGCCCTGCGGACCCGACTCCACCGCTACCCCCGGCGCGACCCGCGCGTTGATCGCCGTCACATAGGACCGGATGCTGCGCGGCGTCACGCCGAGCGCGTCGGCGAGGGCGGACGCGGTGACCCACTCCCCGTCGCGCACGAGCAGGCCGAGCACGCGGTCCTGTCGAGCTCGGGTCACGGTGCCCAGTCAATCACGGCGGCCACCGGAGCGGCCCGGCGTTTCCGCCCCTGCGGAAGAAGGACTGGTTGTCGGCTCCCAGGGTTCTCACAAGAATGAGGTGACGAGGAGGCGGGTCGATGAGGATCCTGGTGGTCTGCGGAGCGGGTGCCTCGAGCACCTTCGTCGCACAGCGCGTGCGACACGCCGCTCACGACCGGGGCCTCGCCTACACCGCCTTCGCCGGCACCGAGCAGTCGCTCCCGATCGATCTCGATGCCGCCGACGTCGTCCTCGTCGGTCCGCACCTCACGCATGCGCTGGAGCGCATCGAACGGGATGCCGCCGCACGAGGCACGACGGTGGTGCTGCTGCCGTCCGACATCTTCCGGGATCTCGACGGCACGCGAACGCTCGACCTGGTGCACGCCGCGGTCGGAGGCCCCGGGGGGCCGCTTCCGGCCGCGGACGCCACGCCCGAATGACACGAACGACCAGCCAGACCCGTCAGCCACGACAGAGAGGTCACGACATGCCACCCATCTCACGCACGGTCCGCATCGGCTCGTCCCACGGACTCCACGCGCGCCCGGCGAAGCTGTTCGCGCAGGCGGCGAAGGACGCCGGCATCCCCGTGACCATCGCGAAGGACTCGGGCGGCCCGGTGAACGCCGCCAGCATCCTCGGCGTGATCGCGCTCGGCGTCGAGCAGGGCGACTACGTGACGCTCACTGCGGACGGCGACGGCGCCGAGTCGACGCTCGACCGGCTCGCGGAGCTCCTGACCACCGACCACGACGCGGAGTGACCGAAATGGCAGAGCTTCGAGGTGTCGGCATCGGTCTGGGCGTCGCACAGGGTCCCGTGGCGCGCATGGCGGAGCCCCTTCCGCCCCCGTCCGACGCGCCGAGCACACTGAGCGCCGATGAGGAGAAGGCACGGGTGACGGATGCCGTCGCCGCCGTCGCGCGCGAGCTCGAGGCGCGCGGGGCCCAAGCCGGCGGCGCGGCGCAGGAGGTGCTCGAGGCGCAGGCGATGATGGCCGAGGATCCGTCGCTCGCCGACGAGGTGAATGCCCGGCTCGCACAGGGCAGGACCGCCGAGTACGCGGTGTTCGATGCGTTCGCATCGTTCCGCGAGCAGCTCACGGCGCTCGGCGGCTACCTCGGCGAGCGCGCTGCCGACCTCGACGATGTCGCCCAGCGGGTCATCGCGCGGCTGCGCGGTGTGGCGGCTCCGGGCGTGCCCGATCCGGGGCATCCGTTCGTGCTCGTGGCGAAGGATCTCGCTCCGGCCGACACCGCACTCCTCGATCTCGACAAGGTGCTCGCGCTCGTCACCACCGAGGGCGGGCCGACCTCCCACACTGCGATCCTGGCCCGCGAGAAGTCGATCGTGGCCGTCGTCGGCGCGACCTCGGCGACCGGGCTCCGCGACGGCGAGACCGTGATCGTGGATGCCGCCGCCGGAGTCGTCACGACGGCGCCGACGTCCGAAGAACTCGATCGCGCGAGCCGTCGCGCCGCGGACCGTGCAGCCGCGGCATCCGCCCCCATCACCGACGGCGCCCTCGCCGACGGCACCGCGGTCCCGCTGCTGGCGAACCTCGGCAACGCCGACGGCGCGGCCGAGGCCGTCGCGCTCGGCGCCGAGGGCGTGGGCCTGTTCCGCACCGAGTTCCTGTTCCTCAGCTCGAACCAGGCGCCGACCGTCGAGCAGCAGCGGGAGGCGTACACGAAGCTGCTGGCCGCGTTCCCCGGCAAGAAGGTCGTCGTGCGCGTGCTGGACGCGGGGGCCGACAAGCCGCTCGCATTCCTCAACGACGCACACGAGGAGAACCCCGCGCTCGGTCTGCGCGGCCTCCGCGCGCTGCGTGCGAGCGAGGACATCCTGCGCGAGCAGCTCACGGCGCTGGCGGAGGCGGATGCCGCGACCTCTGCGCAAGCCGGTGGCGGGGCCGACGTCTGGGTCATGGCCCCGATGGTGGCGACGGTCGAAGAGACCGAGTACTTCGTCGACATCGCGCGGGACTACGGCATCAAGACGGCCGGGGTCATGGTCGAGGTTCCGTCATCGGCGCTGCTGGCCGATCGCATCCTCGAGCATGCGGACTTCGCGTCGATCGGCACCAACGACCTCACCCAGTACACCCTCGCCGCCGACCGGCTGCTCGGTTCGGTGGCGACGTACCAGGACCCGTGGCACCCTGCCGTGCTGCGCCTCATCCGCGAGGTCGGAGAGGCCGGCCGTACGCACGGCAAGCCCGTGGGCATCTGCGGCGAGGCCGCCGCCGATCCGCTGCTGGCCGTCGTGCTCGTGGGCCTCGGCGCCACGAGCCTCTCGATGGCCCCTACCGCGCTCGCCGATGTGCGGGCCACCCTGCTGCAGCACAGCCTCGAGCAAGCGCGCGAGATCGCCGCAGCAGCCCTGTCCGCGTCCGACGCGGCTTCCGCTCGCGTCGCGGCGGAACGCGCCGCGACGCGGCTTCCAAACAACGCGGCCCAGGCCGCGGCCACCCGATAGAACCCGAGACGAAGGAGAAAGTGAAAATGACAACGGCGTCTGCGCCCGTCACCAGGGGCGGGTCGAAGGCACGAGTCGGAGTCCAGCGCTTCGGCACGTTCCTCTCCGGCATGATCATGCCGAACATCCCCGCGCTCATCGCGTGGGGCATCTTCACCGCGTTCTTCATCGACGTCGGGTGGACCCCCAATGCCGACCTCGCAACGATCGTCGGACCGTTCATCCATTACGCCCTGCCGCTCCTGATCGCCTACACCGGCGGCAGCATCGTCTACAACGTCCGCGGCGGCGTCGTCGCGGTGATCGCGACCATGGGCGCGATCGCCGGATCCGACCAGCTCGTCGCGAACTTCAACGCCGCGCTGCCCGAAGGCGAGGACCCGCTCGGCCAGGTGCACATGTTCATCGGCGCGATGATCCTGGCGCCGATCGCCGCGTACTCGATGAAGTGGCTCGACAGCCTGTGGGAGGGCAAGATCAAGGCCGGCTTCGAGATGCTGGTCAACATGTTCGCGGCGGGCATCTGGGGCTTCGTCCTGGCGATCATCGGGTTCTATCCGATCGCGTGGCTGGTCAACGGCCTGATGCAGGCGCTCGGGAACGCGGTGAACTGGCTCGTCGACATGAACCTGCTGCCGCTCACGAGCATCCTGATCGAACCCGCCAAGGTGTTCTTCCTCAACAACGCGATCAACCACGGCGTGCTGACGCCGCTCGGCGTGCAGCAAGTCACCGAAGACGGCTCGTCCATCCTGTTCCTGCTGGAGGCGAACCCCGGTCCCGGTGTCGGCCTGCTGCTGGCGTTCACGTTCTTCGGCCTCGGCGCCGCGCGGGCCTCGGCGCCCGGCGCGGCGGTGATCCAGTTCTTCGGCGGCATCCACGAGGTGTACTTCCCGTACGCGCTCATGAAGCCGATCCTGATCCTGGCCCTCATCGCCGGCGGCATGACGGGCGTCACGACGAACATGCTGCTCGGCGGGGCGCTGCGCGGCCCGGCGGCACCCGGCAGCATCATCGCGGTGATGCTGCAGACCGCACCAGGCGCCTATGTCGCCGTCATCCTCTCGGTGATCCTGTCGGCCACGGTCACCTTCCTGATCGCGTGGGTCATCCTGCGGGCATCCCGCAAGCGCGACCTCGAAGCGATGGCGGCGACCGACGACGCGTTCGGCGCGGCGATCACGCAGACGGAGGCGGCCAAGGGTAAGCAGTCGGAGCACCTGAGCGGCATGCGCGGCGGCGCCGCGACCCAGGCAGACGGGGGCGTCGAACCGGCGGTCATGACCGAGCGTGAGATCCGCAACATCGTGTTCGCGTGCGACGCGGGCATGGGGTCGTCGGCGATGGGCGCGAGCGTGCTGCGCAACAAGATCAAGAAGGCGGGCATCGAGGACGTCACGGTCGTCAACAAGGCGATCGCGAATCTGGATGCCTCGGCCGACCTGGTCATCACGCAGAACCAATTGACCGACCGCGCCCGGCAGCAGACGCCGAACGCGGTGCACGTCTCGGTCGACAACTTCATGAACTCGCCGAAGTACGACGAAGTCGTGGACCTCGTCCGTGCCCAGCACCAGGATGGTGACTAACGGGATCCCCGCGACCACAAGAGAACGACGCTGAGACGCGGTGGGGCCGGGCAGGCAGGAAGCCCCCGGCCCCACCGCCTCCGTGCGAGCGCCGCGCCGCGGCATCCGGAATTCGACGAAAGGCGACAGCAATGGCGAACGACGTACTGACCCTCGGACAGGTGCGGATCCACTCCGGCAGCGCGACGCGCGAGGAGGCGATGAAGGAGGCCGCAGACATCCTCGAGGCCGCCGGCGCCGTCACGAGCGCCTACTTCGACGCGATGCAGCAGCGCGAGCAGACCGTGTCGACCTACATGGGCAACGAGCTCGCGATCCCCCACGGCACGAACGAGACGAAGAACGCCATCCTCGACTCGGCGCTGTCGGTCGTCCGCTACGACGGGGGCGTGGACTGGGGCGGCGAGCCGGTGACCTTCGTGGTCGGCATCGCCGGAAAGGGCGACGAGCACCTCGAGATCCTGTCGCAGATCGCCATCCTCTTCTCCGAGGAGGACGATGTCGCCCGTCTCAAGGCCGCGCAGACGCCGGAAGAGCTGTACGCCCTGGTATCGGCGGCGGGCGTGTGATGAAGGCCGTCCACTTCGGCGCGGGTAACATCGGCCGCGGATTCGTCGGCCTGCTGCTGCACGAGGGCGGGTACGAGGTGGTGTTCTCGGACGTCGCAGCCCCGCTCGTCGACGCCATCAACGCGGCGAGCCGCTACACCGTGCACGAGGTCGGCGCCGGCGGACGCGACATCGAGGTCACGGGATTCCGCGCCATCAACAGCGCCGAGCATCCCGACCGGGTCATCGACGAGATCGCGACCGCCAACATCGTCACCACCGCGGTCGGGCCCACGGTGCTGAAGTTCGTGGCGCCGCTCGTGATGTCGGGGCTCGCCCTGCGGGACCCCGCGTCGCCTCCCCTGCAGGTCATGGCGTGCGAGAACGCCATCAACGCCACCGACCTGCTGCACGACGAGATCGTCGAGCTCGCCGGCGACGCGTGGGACGCGCTCTCGTCGCGCGCGGTGTTCGCCAACACCGCCGTCGACCGGATCGTGCCCGCCCAGCCCGAGGGTCACGGCGTCGACGTCACGGTCGAGCCGTTCTTCGAGTGGGCGATCGAGCGGCCTCCCTTCGGCGACGAGCCGCCGCGCATCCCCGGCGCCCACTTCGTCGACGACCTCGCTCCCTACATCGAGCGCAAGCTCTTCACCGTCAACACCGGGCACGCGGCGACCGCGTACTTCGGCGCCAGGGCGGGCGTCGAGACGATCGCCGCAGCGCTGGCCGACCCGGAGCTCGCGGCACGCGTCGAAGCGGCGCTCGAAGAGACCTCCGCGCTCCTCGAGGCCAAGCACGGGCTCGATGCGGGCGACCTCGCGGTGTACCGCGCGACGATCCTGAACCGGTTCCAGAACGACGCGCTCCCCGACACGGTGTGGCGGGTCGGACGGCAGCCGCTGCGCAAGCTCTCGCGACACGAGCGGTTCGTCGGACCCGCTGCCGAGGCGGCAGGGCTCGGGCTCGGCGTCGACGGGCTCGTCGACGCGATGGGCGCGGCGCTGGAGTTCGACGACTCCGAGGACCCGCAGTCGGTCGACCTGCAGCGCATGCTGCGCGAGCAGGACGCGGCCTCGTTCACGGCGTCCGTCACCGGCCTGGAACCCGACCACCCGCTCTTCGCGCGCGTGGAGGCGGTGGTCGCCGCGCGGCAGGCGGACCTCCGGCCGTGACCCGCCTGGCCGTTAGGCTGGAGACCCGTGACGGTCATCCTCGCGGGCGCCGCGGCGTTCGTCGCCGCGATCATCCAGCGCATCACCGGCCTCGGGTTCGTCCTCGTTCTGGTCGGCCCCATCGTGCTGCTGTACGGTCCCGTCGACGGCATCACGATCGCGGTGATCCTCGCCCTCATCGCCTCGCTCGTCGCGATCCCCCTGGTGTGGCGGCGCATCGACTGGCGACGCACGTGGTGGCTCGTCTGGCCGGGCCTGCTGGCAGCGCCGCTCGGTGTGCTCGTGGTGCGCCTGCTCCCCGAAGCGGCCCTGCTCATCCTCATCGCCGCGATGGCGTACTTCGCACTGGTCGCCGGCCACGTGCCCGCACTCTCCGCCTCGCTCACCGGCCGGACGGGCGCCGTCGTCGCAGGCTCCGCTGCGGGCTTCATGAATGCCGCGAGCGGCCTGGGCGGTCCGCCGCTCGCGGCGTACGCGGTCGGCGACAGATGGGCGCAGGTGCGGTTCGCCGCGAGCGCCCAGGTCATCTTCGTCGCACTCGACCTCGCCTCGATCGCCCTCCGCGGGCTGCCCGTCATGCCCCTCGAAGACCTCGGCGCGCTCGCGCTCGCCACCGTCGCGGGAATCGCGATCGGCTCGATCCTGGCGCGCAACCTGGCGCCGCGCATCGCCCGCATCGCGATGCTCGCGATCGCGTGGGCCGGGGCGACGGTCGTCCTCGCGCGCGGGATCCTGGCCCTGTTCGCCTGACGGGCGCCGAAGCGATCGGCCCGATTTCGGTTCGCGCCCGCGCACGCCTAGGGTCTTGGCTGGGGCCAGCACGAGGATGTGTGGAAACGGACATGAGGGACGCATGAGCGAGCGGCGGTACGCCATCATCGGCGCCGGGCCGTCGGGACTGTCGGCGGCGCGCGCGCTGCAGAAGGCGGGCATCGAGTTCGACGGGTTCGAGGCCTCGCGGGGCGTCGGCGGCCTCTGGGACATCGAGAATCCGCGCTCGACGATGTACGAGTCGGCCCACCTCATCTCGTCGCGCACGACGACCGAGTTCGCCGAGTTCCCGATGCGGTCCGCCGCCGACTATCCGAGCCATCGCGAGCTCATCGCGTACTTCCGCGAGTTCGCCGATCGCTTCGGCCTGACCGAGCGGTTCCGCTTCGACACGACCGTCACCTCGCTCGAGCGCGACGGCGAGGGATGGATGCTGCGCGCCGAGGGCCCCGCCGAGGCCGGTGCGATCGCACAACGGTACGACGGTGTGATCCTGGCCAACGGCACGCTCGCCGAGCCGAACGTGCCGGCCTTCCGCGGCGAGTTCACGGGCGAGCTGCTGCACACGAGCGCCTACAAGTCCGCTTCACAGCTGGCGGGCAGGCGCGTGCTCATCATCGGGGCGGGCAACTCCGGCTGCGACATCGCCGTCGATGCCGTCCACCACGCCGAGTCGGTCGAGATGAGCGTGCGGCGCGGGTACTACTTCGTGCCGCGGTACCTGTTCGGCAGGCCCTCCGACACGCTCAACCAGGGCCGCCCCCTTCCTGCGCCCGTCAAGCAGTTCGTCGACAAGCGCGTGCTGCGCGCGTTCACCGGCGACCCGGTGCGGTTCGGCTTCCCGAAGCCCGACTACAAGCTGTACGAGTCGCACCCGATCGTGAACACCATGGTGCTGAACCACCTCGGCCAGGGCGATTTGCGCATCCGCCCCGACATCGACCGGTTCGACGGCCGCACCGTGCGCTTCCGCGACGGCTCGTCCGGCGAGTATGACCTGGTGCTCCTCGCGACCGGCTACACGCTGGACTACCCGTTCGTGGCGCGCGACGACCTCAACTGGACGGGCTGGTCGCCGCGCCTGTATCTCAACGTCTTCCCTCCGTCGTTCAACGGGCTGTTCGTCTCGGGCATGATCGAGGCGTCGGGCATCGGCTGGCAGGGCCGTTACGAGCAGGCCGAGCTCGTCGCCGCCTACCTCGCGGCGCTCGAGCGGCACCCCGGCCGCGCCGCCGCCTTCCGCGCCAAGGTGGCGGACGAGCCGTGGCCCGATCTCACCGGCGGGTACAGGTACCTCGGCCTCGAGCGCATGTCGTACTACGTCAACAAGGACGCCTATCGCCGGGCGGTCCGCGCGGCGACCGAGAGTCTGCGGACGGATGCCTCGGCGCGGACGCCGCGCCGAGGCATCCGTTCTCTCGTGCCGACGCCGGCGCGGCGTCGCACCAGAAAGGCCTCCGCGTGAATCCCGACGACGTCGTGCTGAACTTCACCCCGGGCACGCTGGTGATCCTCAACGTCGTGCTCGGACTCATCATGTTCGGCATCGCGCTCGACACCACCGTCGAGGACTTCAAGGTGGTCGCGCGCAAGCCGAAGCCGTTCGTCATCGCGATCCTCGCGCAGCTGGTCGTGCTCCCCGCCGTGACGTTCGGGCTCACCTTGATCCTGCCGGTCACGCCGTCCATGGCCCTGGGCATGATCCTCGTGGCGTGCTGCCCACCGGGCAACATCTCGCAGGTGCTCACGCACCGCTCTGGCGGCAACGTCGCGCTGTCGGTGTCGATGACGGCGGTCTCGAACCTGATCTACATCGTGGTGCTGCCGCTGTCCGTCGCGTTCTGGGGCTCCCTGCACCCGACCGCGCGGACGCTGCTGGAGGCTGTGAGGCTCGACGCCTGGGCGATGCTGCTCGACATCCTCCTCATCATCGGCCTGCCGTTCGTCCTCGGCCTGTTCATCCGGCACCGCTTCGCAGCGTTCGCCGCGAAGGTGCAGCCGTACGTCAAGTGGTTCTCGCTGCTCGCCCTCGTCGGGTTCATCGTCGCGGCGCTCGCCGGCAACTGGGAGTACTTCGTCGCGTTCCTCGGCGTCATCGTGCTCGTAGTGACCGTCCACGACGCCGTCGCGCTCACGATCGGGTACGGCACGGCGGTCGTCGGAGGCCTCGGCACGCGCGAGCGCAAGGCGATGACCTTCGAGGTGGGCATCCGCAACGCCGGCCTCGGGCTCGGGCTCGTCTTCACGTTCTTCGGCGGGCTCGGGGGCATGGCGATCGTGGCCGGCTGGTGGGGCATCTGGGACATCATCGCGGGGCTCATCGTCGCCGCGCTGTGGGCCCGCCACACGCGCCGGCGCACCGGGTCGATCAAGGGCGACGCCTCGCGGCACGCGGCACGGCCGGCGGGCGACGCGGTCTCGGGCGCCCCGGAGCCGAGCCCGTGACCCGCGTCCTCGTGACGGGCGGCGCAGGCTTCCTCGGCTCGCACGTCACCGCGGCGCTCGTCGCCCACCCCGACGTCCGTCTCGTGGTCTCCGGTGACGTGCGCCCGCCGGAGCATCCCCTCGAGGGGGTCGTGTACGACGAGTGCGACGTCACCCGCCCTTCGGGACTCGTGCCCCTCCTCCAGCGCCACGAGATCGACGTCGTCGTGCACCTCGCGGCGATCGTGAACCCCGGCCGCGACCACGAGCTCGAGTACCGCGTCGACGTCGACGGCTCGCACCACGTGCTCGAGGCGTGCGTGGCGGCGGGCGTGCGTCGCATCGTGGTGTCGTCGTCCGGCGCCGCCTACGGCTACCATGCCGACAGCCCGGAGTGGCTGCGCGAGTCCGACCCGCTGCGCGGGAACGAGGAGTTCCCGTACGCCAAGCACAAGCGCCTCGTCGAAGAGCTGCTCGCCGAGTACCGGACCGAGCACCCCGGGCTCGAGCAGGTGGTCTTCCGCATCGGCACGATCCTCGGCCCGACCGTGCGCAACCAGATCACCGCGCTGTGGGACGGCCCGGCGATCCTCGGCGTCCGCGGCTCGGACTCCCCGTTCGTGTTCGTGTGGGTCGACGATGTCGCCGCGGCGATGGTCCGCGCGGCGACCGACGGCCCAGCCGGCGTCTACAACGTCGCCGGCGACGGCCGCGTGACCGTCCGCGAGATCGCCCGGCGCCTCGGCAAGCCGGTCATCGCCGTGCCCGCGGGCCTGCTCGCCCTCGGCCTGCGGGTGGGACGGATGCTGCGCCTCACCGTCCACGGACCGGAACAGGTCGGCTTCCTCCGCCATCGACCGGTGCTCGCGAACGACGCACTCAAGCGAGACTTCGGCTACACGCCGGCGAAGACTTCGCTGGAGGCGTTCGAGGCCTACCTCGCAACGCATCCGGGGATCGCGCGGCGCTGACGCCGGGCCCCGGCCGACCTGGAAGACTGGTGCGCGGAGAAGGGGGCGACACGTGATGACCAGCCAGCCCTCCGACACGACCGGACGCGCCGAGACCTGGCTGTGGATCGTGGTGTCGGCGATCGCCGTCGCGATGGTCGCGGTGCAGACCCCCATCGCCACGGCGCTGTACGGTGTGCCGATCGCCCCGGCGTTCACGCTGGCCGTGCTGCATGCCGGCGCACTCCCCCTGGCCCTGCGCTGGCCGGTCGCCGCCGCCGTGCTCTCGGTGGCTGCCTCGTTCGGCCTGCAATGGCTGACCGCGCCGATTCCGAGTGCCCCGTGGCCGTGGATGGTGCCGGCCGAGATCACGCAGTTCATCGTCGTGCTGCTGCTGGCCCTGCGGACCGTGTGGCAGGTCGCGACCGCCACGCTCCTCGCCGCCGTCGCAGGTTCGACGATCGTCGCCTTCGCGCACGGCGCCGGCCTGGCGGATGCGGCGGCGGTCGACAACATCGTCTTCGTGTCGATCGGCGCCGGCGTGCTCGGCATCGGCATCACTCTGCGTCAATGGCGCCGGATCCGCGCCCAGCTCGTGCGGGAGCAGCGGATCAGCGCCGACGAGCTCTCTCGGCGCGTCGTGGCGGAGGAGCGCACGCGCCTCGCTCGGGACCTCCACGACGTCATCGCCCACAGCATGTCGGTGATCAGCGTGCAGGCCGCGAGCGCTCCCGCCCGCCTCGGCGGCGTGGATGCCCGCACCGCCGAGGAGTTCGACGACATCGCGGCACAGGCGCGGACGGCGCTGCGCGAGATGCGGGTGCTGCTGGGCGCGTTGCGCGACGACGAAGCGGCGCCCGTCGAGCCGCAGCGCGGCATCGCCGACATCGCGGTGCTCGTGCGCCAGACCGCGCAGGCGGGGGCCGACGTCCGCCTGGACTGGCAGGGTCCTCGCTCGCCGCGGCTCTCGGCCGTGGCCGACCTCGCCGCCTACCGCGTGGTGCAGGAAGCCGTGAGCAACGCGCTCCGCCATGCCCCCGGCGCGCCGATCACGGTCGGCGTGGACGTCGGCGAACGTGGCCTCGGCATCCGCGTCAGGAATGCGCCGGGGTCGTCGCCCGCGACCGAAGTGCCCGGCGGCGGGCACGGGCTCGTCGCGATGGGCGAGCGCGTCCGCAGCGCGGGCGGCGTGGTGCACGCGCACCCCACCCCCGACGGCGGCTTCGAGGTCGCCGTGGAGTTCGAGTTCACCGGCGAAGAGGAGCCCCCCGCATGATCCGCGTCGTGATCGCCGACGACCAGGCGATGGTGCGCGCCGGATTCTCGGCGCTCCTGAACGCGCAGCCCGACATCGAGGTGGTGGGACTGGCCGCGGACGGCGAGGAGTGCCTGCGCGTGGTCGCCGAGCTCCTGCCGGACGTCGTGCTGATGGACGTGCGGATGCCGGTGCTCGACGGCATCTCGGCCACCCGTGAGCTGTCCGCGTCAGCGCCCGCGACGCGGATCCTGATGCTCACCACCTTCGATGTGGACGACTACGTCTTCGACGCGCTGTCGGCCGGAGCCGCCGGGTTCCTGCTGAAGGATGCCTCACCCGAGGAGCTCGCGCGCGCCGTGCGCGTCGTGGCGGAGGGCGAGTCCCTCCTCGCCCCGAGCGCCACGCGAGCGCTCATCGAGCGGTTCGCGGCGACCCGTGGACCCCGGCGCACCGATCGCGTCGTGCTGGGCGAGCTGACCGAGCGGGAGCGCGAGATCCTCGTGGGGGTCGCTCAGGGCGAATCGAACACCGAGATCGCCGCACGCCTGTTCATCGCCGAGCAGACCGTGAAGACGCACGTCTCGCGGATCCTGTCGAAGCTCGGCGCCCGCGATCGCGCGCAGCTCGTGATCGCGGCCTACGAGGCCGGGCTCGTCACACCGGGAGCCGGGTAGCACGGCGCAGCGCGGGACGCCCGCGGCTCAAGCGGAGCGACACGACGAGGCATGCCACCGCGATCGCCGCCGTGAGCGGCGTGAACCCGCCGACCAGCACCGCGACGACTCCGGCCATCCCGAGCACCACCGCGAGAGCGGTGCGGCGGCCGCTGACGGGCACCGGGGCCGAAGCGGCCTTCGCCGCGGCGCGAGCTGCGCCTGCCCCGGTCGACGCGGACGCGCCGGGTGCCGGCATCCGTCGCCGTTCGAAACGGTCGGTGAGGAGCACCAGGAGCGCCGTCGCGACGCCGACGCCGATGAGCCATGCCGGTCGTGTGAGCCACCAGCCGAGGCTCAGCGGATCGGCGAAGGGAACGCCCACCCCAACCAGGATCGCCGCGAACAGCACGAGCGCGGGCATGTGCCACAGGTAGATCGTCATGGACCGCGAGCCGACGGCATCGACGGCCGCCGCCACGCGCGGCCGAGCGGCCACGCGCCGCAGGCGGGGCGCCGCAAGCGCGAACGCGAACAGCTGCGCGGCACCGAGCACCACGAGGCACACGGTGGGAGGGTTCAAGTTCTCGTACATGTCGGGCGAGTACGCACCTGACGCGAAAAGCCCGGCGAGCGTCACGAGCGAGGCCACGAGGCCGGCGACGAGGCGTCCGCGAGGCAGCGCGCCGACGCGCCCATCCGCCCACCAGAATCCGAGCTGCTGCACCGCGAGCCACACGAACGCGAGGTTGAGATAGCCGAGCGCCTCGATGCCGGTGCTGAGCCGCATCGCGTCGACCGCGACCACCCCGAGCACCATCGCACTCAGGGTCGCCCACGGCGCCCGCTCATGCGCCCAGGTGAGCAGGGGCACGAGGGCGGTCGCACCGACGTACACGCCGAGGAACCACATCGGCTGCGCCATGCGGAAGCCGAGCTCCGCCACGAGATCGGGCGACACGCCGGCGACGAGCGCGATGGCGAGGCCTGCGCCGATGACGCCGAAGGCGGCGATCGCGGGGACCGCGAGCCGCTGCAGCCGTCCGGTCACGAACGTCACCGGGGAGTCCCCGCGCGAGCGCATGCGGCGCCACTGCGTGATGCCTGCGAACCCGCCGACGATGAAGAACAGCGGCATCATCTGCACGATCCACGACATCGGCGCGAACCACGCCTGCCCGATCACGACGTTCGTGACGCCGATCTCGCCGCCGGTGACCGTGATGCCGGCCATGAACGCGTGCAGCGCGACCACGACGACGAGGCACGCGGCGCGCACGAGGTCCATCGCCGCGTCCCGCGGTGCGGGCGCGGAGCGGACGGGGTCCAGGCGAGGACGGTCCAGAAGCGTCACAACGGCTCCTTCGTTTCGGTGGTCCCCCCACCGTACGAATCCGCCTCCGTCGTGCGCGTCCCCCTCCAGAGCCGACCTCGCACCCCCTACCCCGGTATGGGGTCAGGTGCGTGCCGCAGCCCGGCCGCAGTTCCGTGCGATCACGGCTCCCCAGCACGGATTCTCAGAAGTTGTGTCCCGCGAGGCGCCGAACAGGGAGACGACGGATGCCGCAGGCCAGGGCATCCGTCGTGTCGAGGCGTCGCGGCTAGCTGCCGAAGCCGTCCGAGATCAGGTCGATGAGCTCCTCGCGCTCCTCGATCGCGAGGAAGGCGCCCGCGGCGGCGTTGAGCTGGAACACCTCCAGGTCGTCGAGGCCGTAGTCGAAGGTCTCGACGAGGAGGGCCAGCTCGCGCGTGAGCGACGTGCGGCTCATGGTGCGGTTGTCGACGTTCACGGTCACCGAGAAGCCCAGCTGGTACAGCAGATCGAACGGGTGGTCCTCCATCGTCGTGCCCCACCGCTCGATCGCGCCGGTCTGCAGGTTCGACGACGGCGAGAGCTCGAGCGGGATCTCACGGTCGCGCACCCAGCGCGCGAGATCGCCGAACTGCACGAGCACCTCTTCGCCGGCGCGCGAGACGACCTCGAGGTCCTCCGCGATGCGCACCCCGTGCCCGAGCCGCAGCGCGCGCCCGTCGATGAGCGCCGAGCGGATCGAGTCGAGACCGGCCGCTTCGCCGGCGTGCACAGTCGCGGGGAAGAACTCCGAGGCGAGGTAGTCGAACGCCTCACGGTGGTTCGAGGGCGGGAAGCCGTCCTCGGGTCCGGCGATGTCGAAGCCCGCCGCGCCGCGCCCGCGCCAGTCGACCGCGAGCTTCGCGATCTCGAGCGATCGGTCGGTGTGACGCATCGCGGTGATGAGCTGGCCGACGCGGATGTCGTGGCCGCGGCGCTCGGCCGCGTCCTCGCCCTCCTCGATGCCCTCCTGCACCGCGGCGACGGCCTCGTCGAGCGACAGGCCGCGCGCCAGGTGCTGCTCGGGCGCCCACCGCACCTCGCCGTAGATCACACCGTCCGCGGCGAGGTCCTCGACGAACTCGCGCGCGACGCGCGTGAGCCCCTCGCGGGTCTGCATGACGGCCGTCGTCAAGTCGAACGTCTTCAGGTACTCGACGAGCGAGCCGGAGTCGCTCTTCTCTGCGAACCAGTCCGCGAGCGCGTCGGCGTCGGTCTCGGGCACTTCGAGGTCGATCGCGTCGGCGAGCTCGATGATCGTCGCCGGGCGCACGCCACCGTCGAGATGGTCGTGCAGCGACACCTTCGGCAGGCCGCGGATCGACACGCCGTCGAGGATCGCGTCACCGTGCTGGTCGATGGGCATGGGTTCTCCTGAGCGTTGCGGGTCGTGGATCCGAGATGAGGGCGGACGAATGCCTCAGCCTAGGCGCTGATGCGTTCGAGGACGAGCGGGACGGCGGCCGGGGCTTCAGCCCCGATCGACCACGAACCCTCCAGGGCTTCGAGCGCGCGGTCGAACCTCGACGCATCCTCGCCGAGCAGGGTGAACAGCGGCTGACCGGGCGAGACCGCGTCACCGGGCTTGACGTGCAGGTCGATGCCGGCGGCGTGCAGCACGGGGTCCTGCGCTCGGGCGCGCCCCGCCCCCAGACGCCATGCCGCGATGCCGAACGGCAGCGCTTCCAGGCGGGTGACGTACCCGGCCTCGGTTGCGGTCACGGTGTGGGTCTCGCGTGGCGCCGGGAGTGCGGCATCCGGATCCCCGTCCTGCGCGCGGATCATGGCGCGCCATGCGTCCATCGCGCGGCCGTCCTTCAGCGCCGCCTCGACGTCGGCGTCGGGCCGACCCGCGAGCGCGAGCATCTCGCGCGCGAGCGCGACGGTCAGCTCGACCACGTCGGCTGGGCCGCCGCCGGCGAGCACCTCGACCGACTCGCGGACCTCGTTGGCGTTGCCGATCGCGAGGCCGAGCGGCGTGTTCATGTCGGTCAGGAGCGCCGTCGTCGAGACGCCCGAGTCGGTGCCGAGCTCCACCATGGTGCGGGCGAGCTCGCGCGCGCGGTCGACGTCGCGCATGAACGCGCCCGATCCGAACTTCACGTCGAGGACGAGCGAGTCGGTGCCTTCGGCGATCTTCTTCGACATGATGCTCGAGGCGATGAGCGGGATCGCCTCGACCGTGCCGGTGACGTCGCGCAGCGCGTAGAGCTTCTTGTCGGCCGGGGCGAGACCCGAGCCCGCCGCGCAGATGACGGCGCCGACGTCGCGCAGCTGCGCGAACATCTCGTCATTCGACAGTGCGGCCCGCCAGCCCGGGATCGACTCCAGCTTGTCGAGCGTGCCACCGGTGTGGCCCAGACCACGACCCGACAGCTGAGGCACCGCGACTCCGAATGAGGCCACGAGCGGCGCGAGGGGAAGCGTGATCTTGTCGCCGACGCCCCCGGTGGAGTGCTTGTCGACGGTCGGCTTGCCGAGGCCCGCGAAGCCCATGCGCTCACCGGACGCGATCATCGCATCCGTCATGACGCGGATCTCGTCGCGCGTCATGCCGTTCAGGAGCACCGCCATCGCGAACGCCGCCATCTGCGAGTCGGCCACGTAGCCGCGCGTGTACGCGTCGACCATCCAGCGGAGCGCGTCCTCGGGGACCGCTCCCCCGTCGCGCTTCGCGCGGATCACGTCGACGGCGTCGAACGGCTCCACCGCGGCATCCGTGTTGTGCTCGGTCATCGCGCCGCCTCCTCGAGATCGCGGGGGCCGAAGGCGTCGGGCAGAACCTCGTCGATCGTGCGGATGCCGGACACCGTCTCGAGCAGCATGCCGGGGATAGCGAATTCGTAGAGCAACTGCCGGCAGCGCCCGCACGGCATGATCGTGTCGCCGTGGCCGTTGACGCACACGAAGGCGACGAGACCGCCGCCGCCCGACATCTGCAGCTCGCTGACGAGTCCGCACTCGGCGCACAGCCCGACGCCGTACGAGGCGTTCTCGACGTTGCAGCCCGTGACGATCCGCCCGTCGGTCACCAGCGCCGCGGCGCCCACCTTGTAACGCGAGTACGGCGCGTACGCGCGCTGCATGGCCTCCGTCGCGGCCGCTCGCAGCTCATCCCAGTCGATATCGGTCACGAACGCACTCCATTCGCGTCAGTCAGGGTCCGAGCCCGCTGACGCGTGCTGGGACTGCAGGGTTCGGGAGATGCCGATCCGGATGACTCGGTAGGGCACCTGTCGGTCGTCACAGGCGTGTCGGGCACGGCGTCATCCCTTGATATACGGCTTGCCGGCTGCTGCCGGCCCGCGGATCTGGCCGGCGAAGCCGGCCACGGCGATGATCGTCACCAGGTACGGCAGCATCAGCATGAACTCGCTGGGGATCGGCGTACCCAGCACGGTGAGCAGGTTCTGCAGGTTCGTGGCGAAGCCGAACAGCAGCGCCGCGAGCGTCGCGCGGATCGGATCCCAGCGCCCGAAGATGACGGCGGCGAGGGCGATGAAGCCCAGGCCCGCGGTCATCTCCTTCGTGAACTGGCCGACCGAGACGAGCGTGAAGTACGCACCGCCGATTCCAGCGATCGCGCCGGCGAGCGAGACGTTCCAGAACCGGCTCGTGTTGACCTTGATGCCGACGGTGTCGGCCGCCTGCGGGTGCTCGCCGACCGCGCGCAGGCGCAGGCCCCAGCGGGTGCGGTACAGGCCCCAGGCGACGAGTGCGACGGTCGCGTACATGAGGTAGACGATGAACGTCTGGTTGAACAGCACCGGGCCGATGATCGGGATGTCGCCGAGGAGCGGGATCTCCCAGCGCGTGAAGCGGACCGGGCGGTTCAGCTCGGTCTCGTTCGGCACCAGCAGCGCGCCGTAGAGGAACCCGGTCAGGCCCGTCACGAGCACGTTGAGCACGACACCGACGATCACCTGGTCGACGAGGTACTTGATCGAGAACGCCGCCAGGACGAACGCGACCAGCACGCCGCCGATCATCGCTCCCACGAGACCGACGAACGGGTTGTGGGTGATGCTCGCGAGCAGCGCCGCGCTGAACGCGCCGAACAGGAACTGGCCCTCGATCGCGACGTTCACGACGCCGACCCGCTCGCCGATCACGCCGCCGAGGGCACCGAAGATGAGCGGCACCGACAGCGACAGCGCGCCGAAGAGGAGTCCGGTCACGGGCACCAGTCCACCCGCCGACGCCCACACGAGGAACGCGAAGACCCCGAGGACGCCGAACACGATCGACAGCCAGACTCCGGTGCGGCGGTACGCATAGGCGTCGAAGAACGCCCACGCCGTGAGCAGCACCATCAGCGCGAGGACGATCCAGCAGGTGGCCGCCGTCCGCACGCCGACGTTCGGCAGCGCGATCGACGCGGCGGGGTCGCCGAGGCGGAACGTGCTGACGCCGTCTCGCGGCACCAGGAGGAACAAGAGCCCAAGGAGGACGGTCGCGATGGCGAGCGTGATCGGCAGTTTCCAGTGACGGACCTTCACCGTCGCGAGCTGGATCACGTCGGCGGGCGCCGGAGCGAGCGCGGTCATGCGGCCACCGCCTTCTTCGCGGCCTTGGCTCTCGCCTTCGCGGCCTTCTCGGCATCCGTCTTCGGGAGGAAGAAGATGGTGCGGATGAGGGGCGGCGCCGCGATGAAGAGAACGATGAGCGACTGCACCACGAGGACGATGTCGACCGGGATGTCCTGCGACGCCTGCATCGTGAACGAGCCCGCCTTGAGCGCGCCGAACAGGATGCCCGCCGCGAACACGCCCCATGCGCGGCTGCGGCCGAGCAGCGCGACCGTGATGGCGTCGAACCCGATGCCCGCGTCGATCAGTCCGTCGAAGCCGCTCGTGACGGACCCCTGGATCTGGTTCATGCCCGCGAGGCCTGCGAGGCCGCCGGCGAACAGCATCGCGTAGATGTACATGCGCTGCACCGAGATGCCCGCGGCGCGCGCGGCGTGCGGGTTCTCTCCGACCGCCCGCAGGCGGAAGCCGAGGCTCGAGCGCTCGACCAGCCACCACACGAAGACCGTCGCCGCGATGACGATGATGAATCCCCAGTCCAGCAGCGGGAACCGCGGGCCCAGCAGCTCGGGGAACTGCGCGTTCGCCGGCGTGGGCGCCGAGATCGGCTGGTCCTCGGCGGGACGCTGCAGGATTCCCGGGGTGCGCACCATCCACGTCACGAGGTAGAACGCGACGTAGTTCAGCATGATCGTAAGGATCACCTCGTGCGCACCGGTGCGGGCCTTCAGGAGTCCGACGATGCCGCCCCAGATCGCACCGCCCGCGATGCCTGCCGCGAGGGTGAGCGGAATCTGCAGGAACATCGGAAGGTTCAGGTTGAACGTGAGCAGCGCCGCGACCGCGCAGGCGATCAGGATCTGACCGCGACCGCCGATGTTGAACAGGCCCACCCGGAACGCCAGTGCGACGCCGAGGCCGGCCGCGATGAGCGGCGCGGCGAACCCGAGCGTGTTGGTCAGGGGGCGGATCTGCGTCATGAAGTCGTTCGCGCGCGGGTTGAAGACCGCGCCGCGGAACATGGCCTCGTAGCCGCCGTACACGGCGCTCCAGATCGCCGCGAAGGTGTCACCGGGCCGGGCGAAGAAGTACCCCGCGGCCTCCTGCACGTCCTCGTTCGTGATCGCCATGAGGATGCCGCCGACGACCATCGCGACGACGATCGCGAGGATGGTGGTCACCCAGTTGCTGCGCAGCAGCTCTCTGATGAAGACGTTCTGCCGCGGCGGCGGCAGAACCTCGCCGGAGGGTCCCTCCGCGGACGGCGTGAGCACCGGCGCGGTGGCGTCGGGCGAGCCCGTGAGGGGCCCGGAGACCTGGGGCAGCTGCTCGGGCGGAAGGCCCTTGAGCGGCTCGCCGCCTCCGATGGGGGTCTGACCGCTCACGCGACGGCCTCCTCTGGCTTCTCGCCGGCCATCATGAGGCCGAGCACGTCACGGGGGGTGTCTCCGGGCACGATGCCCACGATCGCACCGCGGTACATGACGGCGATGCGGTCGGCGAGCGCGGCGACCTCGTCGAGCTCGGTCGAGACGACGACGACGGGGATGCCCGCGTCCCGGGTCTCGACGATGCGCTTGTGGATGAACTCGATCGATCCGACGTCGACGCCGCGCGTGGGCTGCGCCGCGACGAGGAGCTTGAGCTCGCGACTCATCTCGCGCGCGATGACGACCTTCTGCTGGTTTCCGCCCGACAGGGTGCCTGCGGGGATGCCTGGGCCCTGCGTGCGGATGTCGTACTCCGCGATGCGCTCCTTCGCGAAATCCTCGAGGACACCGCGACGGATCGTGCCGGCGGAGATGAATGCCGCGTCGGCGGACCGGTCGAGGATGAGGTTCTCGGCGACGGTGAATCCGCCGACCAGGCCATCCTCGGTGCGGTCCTCGGGCACGAAGCCGACGCCCTCGTCGAGGATGCCGCGGACGCTCTTGCCGACGAGCTCGACGCCGTCGAGCCGGATGGAGCCGCGGACGCCCGTCGCGAGCCCCACGATCGCCTCGACGAGCTCGGTCTGCCCGTTCCCCTGCACCCCGGCGACCGCGACGATCTCGCCGGGACGGACGTCGAGGCTGACGTCGTCGACCACCACGGCGCCCGTCGGCGTCACGACCTTCAGGTCGCGGATCTCGAGTCCGCCCTCCCGCACGCGGGGCTCGTCCTTGTGGACGGTGAGCTCGACGGCGCGGCCGACCATGAGCGACGCGAGCTCGGCGTTGGACGCGGTCGGCGATGCCTCGCCGACGACCTTGCCGAGACGGATGACGGTGATGCGGTCGGCGACTTCGCGCACCTCGCGCAGCTTGTGGGTGATGAAGACGATCGAGGTGCCCTCGTCGCGCAGCTGGCGCATGATCGCCATGAGCTCGTCGGTCTCCTGCGGGGTGAGAACCGCGGTGGGCTCGTCGAACACGAGGACCTTTGCGTCGCGCGAGAGGGCCTTGATGATCTCGACGCGCTGCTGCACGCCGACGGGGAGATCGCCGACGATCGCGTCGGGGTCGACCTCGAAGCCGAAGCGCTGCGCGACGTCGCGGACGTGCTGGCGCGCCTTCGGCAGATCGAGCGCGCCGAGCGCCTTGGTGTCCTCGTGGCCGAGCATGACGTTCTCGGCGACGGTGAAGACGGGGATGAGCATGAAGTGCTGGTGCACCATGCCGATGCCGGCGGCCATGGCGTCGCCCGGGCCGCGGAAGTGCTGGACGACGTCGTCCAGGAGGATCTCGCCCTCGTCGGCCTGGTACAGGCCGTAGAGCACGTTCATGAGCGTGGACTTGCCGGCGCCGTTCTCCCCCAGGAGAGCGTGGATCTCACCCGGCTCGACCACGAGATCGATGTGGTCGTTCGCGACGAGGGACCCGAACCGCTTCGTGATTCCACGGAGCTCGAGCTTCATATGTGCACCTTATATATCTCTCTGGCCGCGGCGCCATCGCAGCGGCCCCGGAAGAACGCGGCCGGGTGGAGAACCACCCGGCCGCGTCGCGAGCTTTCGCCTTCGCCTTACGGCGAGCTGGGCGAGGTCACCTCGAGCTCACCCGAGATGATCTGCTCCTGCAGGGCGGCGAGCTCCTCGGTCAGGCCCTCGGGCAGCTGCGACTCGAAGGCACCGAAGCCCGACAGTCCGACGCCCTCGTTCTCGAGCGTGCCGACGTACGGCGTCACGTCGAACTCACCCGTGGACGCCTCCATCGTGGCCTGGTACACGGCCTCGTCGATGCGCTTCATGATCGACACCAGCACGAGGTCGGCGACCGAGTCGTCGGCCACGGCCAGGTCGGAGTCGACACCGAGCATGACGGCGTTCGAGCCGCCGTCGACGATGGCGTCGCGCGCGCTCTGGTAGATCGGTCCGCCGACGGGGAGGATGACGTCGGCACCCTGGTCGAGGATGCCCTGCATCGCCTGCTTGGCGGTGTCGTTGGCCTGGAAGCCACCCGTCATCGAGCCCTGCTGCGACGCGACGTCCCAGCCGAAGGTCTCGACGGCGGCGCCCTTGTCCTCGTTGTACTTGGCGACGCCGTCGACGAAGCCGTCCATGAAGATGGTCACCGGCGGGATCGGGATGCCGCCCACCGTGCCGACCTTGTTGACGCCCGACTGCGCCGACCACGCGGCGGCGGCGTAGCCGCCGAGGTACGCGGCCTGGACCGTGTCGAACATGAGCGGCTTGATGTTGGGCGCGTCGGTCTCGCCGTCGGCCTCCGCATCGGCCCAGTCGTCGATGATCGCGTAGTTCACCTCGGGGTTCGCGGTCGCCGAGGCGATCGTGTCGGCCGACAGCTTGAAGCCGACCGAGACGATGAACGTGCAGCCCTCGGCGATGAGGTTCTCCAGGTTCGGCGCGTAGTCGTTCGCGGACGCGGACTCGACCTCGATCATCTCGACGCCGAGCTCGTCGGCGGCGCGCTCCATGCCTTCGAGCGCCGACTGGTTGAACGACTTGTCGTTGAAGCCGCCGTCGTCCGAGACGAGGCAGGGCTGGAAGCCTTCGACGACGTCCCCGGCGTCGCCGGTCGGGTCGGTCTCCTCCGGGGCGGAGCCGCAGCCCGCGAGGGCCAGAGCGATGCTCGCCGCGGCGGCGACGCCGGCGAGCTTCTTGGTGCGTGAGATGGTCAACTCAGCCTCCACTAGATCGCCCCGCGTCCTTCACGGGGACTGCACAAAGTTACACACTGTGACGAAGCAGTTGCATACCCGCAGAACGCGTCGAGCCGAAAGGTTACAAAGACGCAATACAGCCGTCATCGGGCGGACGGATGCCTCGGCACCCGGCATCCGTCTCTCAGAGGACTTCGCCGCGCCCGCTGAGCTTGAGCGCGTCGACGACGCCCTTCACCCGCTGAGCGTGCTCGCTGGTGGTCACCAGCAGCGCGTCCTCGGTGTCGACGACCACGATGTCGCGCACGCCGATGAGGCTGATCACGCGGCGCGTCTGGCTCACGACGATGCCGCTCGCGGCGTCGGAGAGGATGCGCGCGTTCTCTCCGAGGATCGCGAGCTCGTTCTTGCGCCCGCCCGAGTTGAGCTTGGCGAGGCTCGCGAAGTCGCCGACGTCGTCCCAGTCGAAGTGGCCGGGGATCACGGCGAGCCTGCCCTTCGCGGCGGCGGGCTCCGCGACGGCGTAGTCGATGGCGATCTTCGTGAGTGTGGGCCACACCCGGTCCACGACGGGGCCGCGCGCGTCGCGGTCGTCCCATACCTCCGCGAGATCCATGAGCCCCGCGTACAGCTGCGGCTCGTTCTCGGCGATCTCGCCGAGCAGCACGTCGGCGCGCGAGATGAACATGCTCGCGTTCCACAGGTAGTTGCGGTCGGCGACGTACGCCTTGGCGGTGTCGAGGTCGGGCTTCTCGACGAAGCTCTCGACGCGAGCCGCCTCGGGCGCCCCTTCGACGGTGAGCGCGTCGCCCTTGCGGATGTAGCCGAATCCGACGGACGGCTCGGACGGCTGGATGCCGATCGTGCAGATGTACCCGTCGCGCGCGGTCGCCACCGCCTGGCGCACCGCCCAGTCGAACAGCTGGGGCACGCGGATGACGTGGTCCGCGGCGAACGACCCGATGATGACATCGGGCTCGCGGCGGACGAGGATCGCGGCGGCCAGGCCGATCGCGGCGGTCGAGTCGCGCGGCTCGGACTCGAGGAAGACGTTCTTGTCGGCGATGCCGGGAAGCTCCTTCTCGACGGCGGCACGGTGCGCGCGGCCCGTCACGACCGAGATCCGGTCGGGGCCGGCGAGCGGCTCGAGCCGATCCCACGTGTCGCGCAGCAGCGTCCGTCCCGAACCGGTGAGGTCGTGGAGGAACTTCGGCGCATCGGCGCGCGAGAGCGGCCACAGCCGGCTCCCGATCCCGCCGGCGGGGATGACCGCGTAGAAGTCCTCGATAGGTCCTGACATGCCGACAGGCTATCCCGGCCGCGAAACAAACGCGGTTCTTGCCGGGTGCGAAGATCCCTCCGGAAGGTGATGGGGTAAGGGTGGCCTACGTCGCCGCCCCCCGAGAAGCGGGAATAGGATGGTCGCAGCGCCCGCGTGACGCCGATGGCTCGAGATCTCGGTCCCGGGCCACCTTCAGGGGCCCTGTCTCTCAGGCAGCGATCCGCCCCGCCATGTTCGATCCAGGGAGGACGGCCGTGTCTGCACCAGCACGCGTCACACCGTCGGTATCCGAGACCACTTCCCGAGTTCCCCGCGGCACCCTGTACCGCGGGAACGAGGGCATGTGGTCGTGGGTGCTGCACCGCATCACCGGCATCGCGATCTTCTTCTTCCTGCTGGTCCACGTGCTCGACACGGCGCTGATCCGGGTCGCGCCCGAGGCGTACGACGCGGTCATGAGCACGTACAAGAACCCGATCATGGGTCTCGGCGAGGTGGTCCTCGTCGGCGCGATCGCGTACCACGCGTACAACGGGCTGCGCATCATCCTGGTCGACTTCTGGCCGTGGGCCACGCGCCACCAGCGTCAGTTGTGGTGGGGCGTCATCGGCCTCTTCCTCGTGACGATGATCCCGTTCACCGTCCGCCACCTCTCGAACGTCTTCGCGTACGGCTGGGGAGGGGAGCACTGATGGCCACCATCGCCGATCCGCGAGCTCCGCGCACCGCCGTCCGCCGCAAGGGACCCAACCTCGAGAAGTGGGGCTGGATCTACATGCGTGCCTCGGGCGTGCTGCTGGTGGTCCTGATCTTCGGCCACCTCTTCGTCAACCTCATGGTCGGCGACGGCATCCACGCCCTCGACTTCGCGTTCGTCGCGGGCAAGTTCGCGTCGCCGTTCTGGCAGTGGTGGGACGTGCTGATGCTGTGGCTCGCACTGATCCACGGCGCCAACGGCATGCGCACGATCGTCAACGACTACGTGACGCACGAGGGCACCCGCCGCGTGCTGGTGTGGGCGCTCTGGCTCGCCGCCGGGTTCCTCATCCTGCTCGGCACGCTCGTGGTCTTCACGTTCGACCCGTGCATCCCCAACCTGAGCGACGGCAGCGTGCTCTCCGAGTTCTGCAGCGCGCAGGGCTGAGCGCACCGACGAGGCAAGAGACAACCGAGGCATTCCACACGTGACCACTCAGACCGCGGACTCCTACGTCAAGGACGGCGTCCACTACCACCAGTTCGACATCGTCATCGTGGGCGCCGGCGGCGCCGGCATGCGGGCGGCCATCGAGGCGGGCCCGGGCGCGAAGACGGCCGTCATCTCGAAGCTCTACCCCACCCGCTCGCACACCGGTGCGGCGCAGGGCGGCATGGCGGCGGCACTGGCCAACGTCGAAGAGGACTCGTGGGAGTGGCACACGTTCGACACCGTCAAGGGCGGCGACTACCTCGTCGACCAGGACGCGGCCGAGATCCTCGCCAAGGAGGCCATCGACGCGGTCATCGACCTCGAGAACATGGGCCTGCCGTTCAACCGCACGCCCGAGGGCAAGATCGACCAGCGCCGCTTCGGCGGCCACACCGCCGACCACGGCAAGACGCCCGTGCGCCGCGCGTGCTACGCCGCGGACCGCACCGGGCACATGATCCTGCAGACGCTGTTCCAGAACTGCGTCAAGCTCGGCATCAACTTCTTCAACGAGTTCTACGTCCTCGACCTCATCACGGTGAAGGACGACGCCGGCAAGACCGAGATCGCGGGGGTCGTCGCGTACGAGCTCGCCACCGGCGACCTGCACGTCTTCCACTCCAAGGCCGTCATCTTCGCCACCGGCGGCTTCGGCAAGATCTTCAAGACGACCTCGAACGCGCACACCCTCACCGGTGACGGCGTCGGCATCATCTGGCGCAAGGGCCTGCCGCTGGAGGACATGGAGTTCTTCCAGTTCCACCCGACCGGCCTCGCCGGGCTCGGCATCCTGCTCACCGAAGGCGCGCGCGGTGAGGGCGCGATCCTCCGCAACGCGTCGGGCGAGCGGTTCATGGAGCGCTACGCGCCGACGATCAAAGACCTGGCGCCTCGCGACATCGTGAGCCGCTGCATGGTCCAGGAGGTCGCAGAGGGGCGGGGTGCCGGCCCCCACCGCGACTACGTGCTGCTGGACTGCACGCACCTTGGCGCCGAGGTGCTCGAGACGAAGCTCCCCGACATCACCGAGTTCGCGCGCACCTACCTCGGCGTCGACCCCGTTGTCGAGCCGGTGCCGGTCATGCCGACGGCGCACTACGCGATGGGCGGCATCCCGACCAACAACGACGCGCAGGTGCTCAGCGACAACACCACGGTCGTCCCCGGCCTCTACGCCGCCGGCGAGTGCGCGTGCGTGTCGGTGCACGGCTCGAACCGCCTCGGCACCAACTCGCTGCTCGACATCAACGTGTTCGGCAAGCGCGCCGGCCGCAACGCCGTGGAGTACGTGAAGACCGCCGACTTCGTGCCGCTGCCGGAGGACCCGGCCGCCGAGGTCCGGAACCTCATCGAGGGTCTGCGCAGCAACCAGGGCACCGAGCGCATCGCCGTGCTCCGCAAGACGCTGCAGGACGAGATGGACCGCAAGGCCCAGGTCTTCCGCACCGAGGAGTCGCTCGGCGAGGTGCTCGACGTCATCGAGGAGCTGCGCGAGCGCTACAAGAACGTCCACGTCGACGACAAGGGCAAGCGCTACAACACCGACCTGCTCGAGGCGGTCGAGCTCGGCTTCCTCCTCGACATCGCGGAGGTCGTCGTCGTCACCGCCCGCAATCGCAAGGAGAGCCGCGGCGGCCACATGCGCGACGACTTCCCGAAGCGAGACGACGAGAACTACATGCAGCACACGATGGCGTACCTCTCCGGCGACGCCGGATCGTCGAAGTCCGACGACCACATCCGACTCGACTGGAAACCGGTCGTCATCACCCGCTACCAGCCGATGGAGAGGAAGTACTGATGGCGGCTTCAGTCACCGACGTCATCGAGCGCACCGACGCCGACGCCCCCGAGCGCGCCGCGGAGGCCGCGAACGACAGCGGCATCCAGTCGTTCCTCGTGACGTTCATCATCCGCCGCTTCGACCCCGAGGTCGACGAGGAGCCGCGCTGGGTCGACTACGACGTCGAGCTCTACTCGACCGACCGTGTGCTCGACGCGCTCCACAAGATCAAGTGGGAGGTCGACGGGTCGCTGACGTTCCGCCGCTCGTGCGCCCACGGCATCTGCGGGTCCGACGCGATGCGCATCAACGGCCGCAACCGGCTCGCGTGCAAGACGCTCATCAAGGATCTCGACATCTCGCAGCCGATCTACGTCGAGGCGATCAAGGGACTCCCCCTCGAGAAGGACCTCGTCGTCGACATGGAGCCGTTCTTCGCGTCGTACCGCGAGGTGCAGCCGTTCCTCATCGCGAACTCGAAGCCCGAGCCCGGCAAGGAGCGCATCCAGTCGATCGTCGACCGCGAGGTCTTCGACGACACCACGAAGTGCATCCTCTGCGCGGCGTGCACCTCGTCGTGCCCGGTGTTCTGGACCGACGGCCAATACTTCGGCCCCGCCGCGATCGTCAACGCGCACCGGTTCATCTTCGACTCCCGCGACGACGCCGGCGATGTGCGCCTCGACATCCTCAACGACAAGGAGGGCGTGTGGCGCTGCCGCACGACCTTCAACTGCACCGAGGCATGCCCCCGCGGCATCGAGGTGACCAAGGCGATCGCCGAGGTCAAGCAGGCCGTTCTGCGCGGACGCCCGTAGGGCACCGCGGGTGAGCGAGTCGCAACGGAGCGATGAGCGGATGCCGCAGCCCGCGCCCCTCGACGGCGCGCGCGCCGCGCGCCTCGCCGTCACCGGCGCCTATGTCGCGCAGGGACTCGGCTACGCCGTCATCGTCACGTCGCTGCCCGCACTCAAAGCCCGCCAGGACGTGGACGACACCGTCGTGTCGCTGCTCGTGCTCGGCGTCGCGCTCATGGCCGCGGTCGGCTCGGTCGTGGCGAACGCGGTCGCCGTCCGCTTCGGCAGCCGTGCGGCGCTGACCCTCGGGCTCGTCGTCCAGGCGGCAGCCCTTCCGCTGATCGCCGTGCCGACGCCGCTCCCGATGTTCGCCGCCGCGTTCGGGCTGTTCGGCATCGGCCTCGGCTGCGTCGACGCGGCGGCCGCGATGCAGGGCGTCGCGGTCCAGCGCGCGTACGGACGGCACCTGCTGGGCGGGCTGTTCGCCGCGGCGACGGCAGCCGCGATCGCCGGAGCCCTCCTCGTGTCGCTGGTCGCGGCATCCGCCCTCGCCGCCGGCGTCGCGCTCGTCTGCGCGGCGGCGATCGCGCTGGCGGCGGGAGTCGTCGTCGCCCGGCTGGGGGCACGCGAGGTTCCCGTGGACGAGGCGCTTCCGCCTGCCGAGCGGACGCGACTGCCCCGCGCCGGCATCTGGGTGTTCGGTCTGGTGATCCTCGCCGTATTCGTCGCGGACTCGGCGGTGAGCACGTGGGGCACGGTGTATCTGCAGGACGACCTCCACGCGCTGGCGTGGGTCGCGCCGCTCGGCTACGCCGTGTACCAGGGCGTGGTGCTGGTGACACGGCTCGTGACCGACCGCCTCATCCCCGCGATCGGCCGGCGCCGGCTCGTCGCGATCGCGGCCGTCGCGTCGGCCATCGGGTGCGGCGTCGTCGCACTCGTGCCCCATCCCGCCGCGGCCATCGCCGGCTTCGCGCTCGCCGGCGTGTCGGCCGGCGCGCTGATCCCGGTGACGTTCGGTGCGGCGGGCGAGCTCGACCCGCCGCACAGCGACCAGGTGATCGCGCGTGTCAATCTCTTCAACTACGCCGGAGCGATCCTCGGCGCCGTCGTCATCGGGCTCCTCGCCGACGGCCCCGGGCTCGGCCCGGCGTTCCTGCTGCCGGCGGTCGCGCTCGCGGCGGTGCTGTTCGCGGTGCCCCGGTTCCGGAGACGGCCGGATGCCGCGCCCACGCGCGAGCCGATCGCCGAAGGTCGCTAGTCTTTCTCCCGTGACCGACGAGCGCCGCCCGCATGCTCGCGATCGCGCGTATGCCGCGGAACGCGAGGAGCAGAAGCTCCGCGCCAAGTGGGAGGCCGAGGAGGAGCACCTTCACGAGCGGTTCGAGGCGCCCCTCAGCGCGGCCACGGCCCTGACGCGGCGGACCCTCGCCTGGTTCCCCGTGCGCGTGTGGCGTCACTTCCTGCGGCACAACGGCTTCCTCCTCGCCGCCGGCGTCAGCTACCAGGCGCTGTTCGCGACGTTCGCGGGCATCTACGTGGCCTTCGCGATCGCGGGCCTCTGGCTCGGCGGCAGTCAGCAGGCCATCGAGGGGATGATCGAGCTCATCAACAGCTACATCCCCGGCCTCATCAGCGACAACGGGCTCTTCACACCCGCGCAGGTCACTGAGATCGCCACGAGCAACGCCGGTGTGCTCGGGATCACCGGCATCGTCGCCCTCGGAACCCTCGTCTGGACTGCGATCGGCTTCGTCACGTACACCCGCCGCGCGGTGCGCGACATCTTCGGACTGCCGCCCGACCTGCGCAGCTACTTCTATCTGAAGGCCCGTGACTTCGTCGGCGCCGTCCTCTTCGCCGCAGGACTGCTCCTCGGGTTCGTCGCGACCTCGATCGGCACGTGGGCGCTCACGCTGGTCTTCTCGCTGTTCGGATGGACCGACACCTCCGGCGCGTACGCGATCGCGACCCGCATCGGCACGATCATCATCTCGTTCGTCATCTTCTCCGGGGCACTCGGCGCCCTCATCCGCTTCCTCACCGGCACGCGACTGCCGTGGCGGCGCATCTGGCCGGGCGCCCTCCTCGGCGGCGGCGCGATCACGGTGCTGCAGCTGTTCACCGGCTGGCTCTTCGTGTACACGCCGTCCAATGTGCTGCTCGCGACCTTCGCGATCTTCGTGGGGCTGCTGCTGTGGTTCCGCATCATCGGCATCATCATGCTCGTGGCGGCCGCGTGGATCGCCGTCGCAGCCAACGACGACGACATCCCGCTCCTCCCTCAGACGGAGGCCGAGCGGCTCGCGAAGGAGCACGAGGCACTCCTGATCGCCGCGCGCGTCCGTCTGCGCACCGCGCAGCAGGTTCGCGCCGAAGCGCCCTGGTATCGCACCTGGAACGCCGACCGGGCCGTGCGGGCAGCGCAGCAGGAGCTGGCACAGGTCGAGGCATCCGCCCCGCCACCGGCCGCTCCTGCGCTCGTGCCGCCGGCGGCGAAGGCGAAGGTCCACACGAACGGTTTCCGGCGCCGCTGAGTGTCGGCGGCGCCGGATAGTCTGACGGGCGTGTCTCGTCGTGTTCGCATCGCCTCTGTCAACGTCAACGGAATCCGCGCGGCGACGCGCAAGGGCATGCTCGAATGGCTCGACGCGGCAGACATCGACGTGATGGCGCTGCAGGAGGTGCGCGCGACCGAGGAGGAGCTGCGCACCGCCCTGCCCGGGTGGGATGTCGTCAACGACGAGGCCCTGTCGAAGGGTCGCGCCGGTGTGGCGGTCGCCAGCCGCCTGCCGTTCGTCGACGTGCGGCGGGTGCTGGGGCCCGAACCGCTCGATTCCGCAGGTCGCTGGATCGAGGCCGACTTCGACATCGACGGCGAGCGGCTGATCGTGGTGAGCGCCTACGTGCACACCGGCGAGGCCGACACTCCGAAACAGGACGCCAAGTGGGCCTTCCTCGACGCGATGGAGAGACGGATGCCGCAGCTCGCGGCCGCGTCGCCGCTCGCGCTCGTGATGGGCGACCTCAACGTCGGCCACCGCGAGCTCGACATCCGCAATTGGAAGGGCAACGTCAAGAAGGCCGGGTTCCTCCCCCGCGAGCGCGCGTACTTCGACCGGTTCTTCGGCGAGGCGGGCGCCCAGGTCACGGGAGTCGACGGCTCGGTGGGGATGGGACTCGGGTGGGTCGACGTCGGCCGGCGGTTCCACGGCGACGTCGACGGCCCGTACACGTGGTGGTCGATGCGCGGGCGCGCGTTCGACAACGACGCCGGGTGGCGCATCGACTACCACCTGGCCACGCCCGCTCTCGGAGAACGCGTCACCGACTACCGCGTCGTCCGCGCCCCCTCGTGGGACACCCGCTGGAGCGACCACTCCCCCGTCGTCGCGGACTACACGATCGGCCGCTGACGGTCGCCCTCGTCGAGCTGCGCGCCGAGTCGACGCGACGCCACCCGCTGTGGCTAGACTCCGCGAGGGGGTCGGCGATGAGGGGGACGACGTGGCAGGCGCAAGAAGGACGATCACGAGCGGACTCGCTGCGGCGACGGCGGCATTGACCCTCGCGCTGAGCGGCTGCGGAGGCGGTGCCGACGCGCAGCCGACTCTCGCCGGGTCGATCGACATAGTCGCGAAGGGCGTCGACCCGGGCGGATGGACGGTCACCGCGTGGGACGTCGGCCCCGACGGTCCGACACCCGGCGCCACGGCGTCGACCGACGACGACGGCGCGTTCGAGATCGACGCCGACGGTAATGCGGTGGTGTACCTCGACGCGCGGCCGCCCTCTTCCGACACAGCCCTTCTGGCCGCAGTGGCGAGCACGAACACGTCGATCATCACGCTCAACGAGCGGACCACCGTGGCCGCCGGGTACGGCCTCGCGCAGTTCTACGACGGTGCGGCGCCCTCAGGTGATGCACGCTGGCTGAGCAACGCCGCCGGAATGGCCGCGAACCTGGCGGATCCCGAGACCGGTGACTACGGCGACGTGCTCACGACGTCGCCGAACGGGTCCGAGACCAGCACCCTGGCGACCTTCACGTCGCTGTCCGATGTCCTGAGCGTGTGCCTCGCCGACGGGGCCGCGTGCGACGTGCTGTTCGACGCCGCGGCGAGCACCGACCGTCCCGAGTCCGCGGCGGCTGCCTTCGCGGCTATCGCACGCGACCCCTCCGCCGGTGCGGAGGCGCTGTTCGCGGTGGCCTCCGAGGCGAACGGCGAGCAGCCGGGGTTGTCCGACGCTCCCGCCGCCTGGACCCTCGCGCTCCGATTCGACGGAGACGGCCAGTCGCTCGCGGGACCGGGCAACTTCGCCATCGACCCCGAGGGCAACATCTGGATCAACAACAACTACCAGTACAACGCCGACCCTTCGGTTCCGGTGTGCGGGAGCGACCAGGCGTTCGGATTCGCGCCGAACGGCGAGCTGATCGCCACGCTGCAGGGCGGCGGTCTGAGCGGTTCGGGCTTCGGCATCGAGTTCGACCGGACCGGGCGCCTGTGGTTCAGCAACTTCGGGTTCGCCGCCGCCGCTCCGGGCTGTCCTGAGGCGGATCAGCCACCGCACAACAGCATGTCGCTCTTCGACGGCGACGAGGCGGTCTCGCCGTCCACGGGGTACACCCAGGGCGAGCTGAGCTGGCCGCAGGGCATCGAGTTCGACACGGATGGCAACCTCTGGATCGCGAACTGCGGCAACGACACGGTGGCCGTGTACCCCGATGGCGACCCCGACCAGGCGCGCAACCTGGGATCCTTCGGGCTCGAGCAGCCGTTCGCGATTGTCGACAACGGCCAGAGCGTGTTCGTCACCGGCACCGTGAACAGTGCCGTCGCGGTGCTCGAACGCGACGGATCCGCCGCGCCGTTCTCACCCCTCACACAGGGGTTCGACCGGCCGATGGGAATCGCGGCCGACGCGGCGGGCAACGTCTGGGTCGCGAACTCGGGCGGCATCACGCTGCCGTGCCCCGACCGGGTCGCCGAGGGGAAGGGCACGCCGTCTGTGACGATGATCTCACCCGACGGCACCGTCTCGACGCCGTACACCGGTGGCGGGGTCACCCTGCCGTGGGGCATCGCGACGGACGGCGACGGAAACGTGTGGGTGGCCGACTTCACCGGTCAGCGCGTGGCGGCGTTCTGCGGCGCCTATGCCGCGACGTGCCCGCGCGGCCTGACCACCGGACAGGCCATCTCGCCCGACGACACCGGCTACGGCTTCGACGGTCTCACCCGGAGCACCGGCATCGCCGTCGACCCGTCGGGCAACGTGTGGGTCACGAACAACTGGCTCACTGTCTCGGAGCAGACCAATCCCGGTGGCCACCAGATCGTCGCCTTCGTCGGCGCCGCGGAGCCCGTGACGGTGGAGCCGTTCGAGTAGCGGCGCGCACGGCCGCCTCAGCGGTGTCGCGGGCCGAGTGATCGAGCCGGACGGCTGCGGGCGGGCGCCGGGCCGAGGCATCCGTCGTTCCCGAATAGGATCGTCGGGTGAGCAAATCGCGTCTCTACTCCGGCATGCAGCCCTCGGCCGACTCGCTTCAGATCGGCAACTACATCGGGGCCCTCATGCAGTGGCGCGATCTGCAGGAGGCGTACGACGCGTTCTTCTCGGTCGTCGACCTCCACGCCCTGACGCAACCGAACGACCCCGCCGAGCTGCGGGAGAAGACCCGGCGCACCGCCGCGCAGTACATCGCCGCGGGGATCGAGCCGGCGAAGTCGACCCTTTATGTGCAGTCGCACGTGCCCGCGCACGCCGAGCTCGCGTGGATCCTCTCGACCGTCACGGGTTTCGGCGAGGCCGGTCGCATGACGCAGTTCAAGGACAAGTCGCAGCGCTACGGCACCGAAGCGACATCGGTGGGCCTGTTCACCTACCCGGTGCTGATGGCCGCCGACATCCTGCTCTACCAGACCGACATCGTGCCCGTCGGCGACGACCAGAAGCAGCACGTCGAGCTGACCCGTGACCTCGCCGAGCGCTTCAACAGCCGGTACGGCCAGACGTTCACGGTGCCGACGCCGGTCATCCAGAAGGAGACCGCGCGCATCTACGACCTGCAGAACCCGACGGCCAAGATGTCGAAGTCGGCGGAGTCGGATGCCGGTGTGCTGTGGCTGCTCGACGACCCGGCGGTCTCGGCGAAGAAGATCATGCGAGCGGTGACCGACTCCGAGGGCTCGGTGCGCTACGACCGCGAGGCGAAGCCCGGCGTCTCGAACCTCCTCGTGATCTACGCCGCGCTGAGCGGACGCCAGATCCCGGCGATCGAGGACGAGTACGCGGGCCGCGGCTACGGCGACTTCAAGAAGGGCCTCGCCGAGGTCGTGGTGAACGAGTTCGGTCCGGTGCGCGAGCGCGTCCTCGAGCTGCTCTCCGACCCGGCCGAGCTCGACCGCGTGCTCGCCGCGAACGCCGCGCGCGCCGAGACGGTCGCGAACCGCACGCTCGCCGACGTCTACGACAAGGTCGGCCTCCTCCGCCGCGTCTGACCCGGCGCGTCAAGCCGGCCCGCCGTCCGGCAGGGCCACCTCGACCCGTCCACGTCGCATAACTCAGGCAGATCCGCCCGCTCGAGCGAGGGCAGCGCCCGTGCACACCGTTCTGCCTGAGTTACGCGCACGTCGTCCGCGGCGAGGCCCCACCGGTCAGCGGCGGGGCCGCCGTCCCGCCAGCAGCCCACGGATCGCATCCCTGACGAGATGCGGACGGAACATGATGTCTTCGGCCAGCGGTCGCAGTGTCGTATAACCCAGCGCGGCGGCCATCAAGTCGCGACGCCGGTCGCGTTGCTGCTTCTCCCAGCCCTCGTGGTGCGCGCGACTATCGCATTCGATGATGAGCCAACCGTTGACGACGAAGTCCACGCGTCCGACGCCCGCGATCTCGACTTGCGCTTCGATGCGGACACCCAGCTGCCGAAGAATGAGGCGCATGAGGCTCTCGGGTCCGGACTCGGCAATGCCGTCGACGAGCCGCAGAACGATCTGGTATCGCGCAGGGAGGCTCGCGAAGACCTCTCGCACTTGCGCCCACGAGAGAATGCCGAGGTGGAGCACACTGTCGATCGTCGCCACCGCGGCCCGCGGCGCCTGACAGCGCACGGCCTGCGCGACCGCATCGATGAGCCCGACGACGCCGAGTGTCGCATCCGTCTCGTCCTGCAACGGCCACCAGTGCATCGACAGGGACCGCCTGCCTCGCGTATCCAGCGGCACACCCCGGTTCCCCGGATCCCGGAGGCGCGACATGGTCCTCGGCAAGTGAACGTGGAGGGTCGACGACTCCAGCACGAACACGCCGAGCAGAGCGAGTAGCGAGACGCAGGCCAGGCGCCCGCCGACCCGAACCGCTCGCTCGACGCGATTGTCCGGCATCCGCATGTATCGGTCGCGGCGCACGCGGATGAGGCGACCGTGTCGGACCTCCCGGGTGATCTGCCGAGGGCGCAATCCCACTGCCAAGAGGTCGGCACGCGTGAGGACCTCGCCGATGTCGGCATCGAGCACAGTCACCGTGCCACTCTCAACCACCCCGCCGCGGACAGCCCCGGCATATGTGGAAGCTGTGGACGGCCACCGCTGGGCGCCGTCCTGTGGAGGAATCGAAGGTGCGCATAACTCAGGCCGAACCGGGTGCGGGGTGAGATCTCGCATGCCTGCAGTCGATTCAGCCTGAGTTGCGCGCGCGAGCGGGAGGCGCCGGTAGCGTGGGCGACGTGGAACCGGTCACGCTGCACACCGAGCGCCTCGAGCTGTCGCTCCCGATGGACAGCGATGTCGACGCGATCTACGAGGCGTGCCAGGATGCCGAGACCCAGCGATACACGACGGTTCCGTCGCCCTACGAGCGCAAGCACGCCGAGGAGTTCGTGCCGAAGGTCGCCGCCGATTGGGAGAGCGGCGCGCACCTCACGTGGGCCATGCGCGAGGGCGACGTGCTGGCGGGGATGATCGGGCTGTACCGCCTCGACGGCCGCGGCGGCGGAGAGCTCGGATACTGGGTCTCTCCGTGGTCGCGCCGCCGGGGACTCCTGGTCGAGGCCGCCGGTGCCGTGATCGACTGGGGCTTCGCCGCCGAGGGGCTCGGGCTCGAGCGCGTCGAGTGGCGCGCCGTGGTCGGCAACACCGGGTCGGCTCGCGCGGCGCGCGCGCTCGGCTTCCGATACGAGGGCACCCTGCGTAGGGCGCTCGTCGGCTCGCACGGCCGCGATGACGGCTGGATCGCAGCGCTCCTCTCGACGGATGACCGCTCCCCGCAGCCCTGGCCCGTCCTCGACTGACCGCGCGGGCGGCTGTCGCGGCGTCGGCGGCGCATGCGAGGATGAGCGCATGCCAGAGATGCCCGAGGTGCAGGGGCTCGTCGACTTCCTGGGCGGCCGCATCACCGGACTCCGCATCGTTCGCGCGACGGTGGCGAACATCGCGGCGCTGAAGACGTACGACCCGCCGATCGACGCGTTGAAGGACGCCGAGATCACGGGCGCCGCGCGCCACGGCAAGTTCATCGATCTCGCGACGACGGGCCCGCACCTGGTGTTCCATCTCGCGAAGGCCGGCTGGCTGCGGTGGTACGACGAGCTGCCGCAGACGGTCATCCGCCCCGGCAAGACGCCGATCGCGCTGCGCGTGGCACTCAGCGACGGCTCCGGGTTCGACCTCACGGAGGCCGGCACGAAGAAGTCCCTCGCGGTGTACGTGGTCCGCGATCCCGCCGACGTCCCGGGCGTCGCGCGGCTCGGCCCGGACCCGCTCGATCCTGCCTTCTCTCAGGAGACCTTCGCCGAGCTCCTCGCGGGCCGCCGCACGCAGATCAAGGGTGTGCTGCGCGATCAGATGATCATCGCGGGGGTCGGCAACGCGTACTCCGACGAGATCCTGCACGCCGCGAAGATGTCGCCCTACGCTCTCGCGTCGTCGCTCTCGCCCGACGATGTCGGCCGCCTGTACGACGCCATGACCGAGACGTTGACGGATGCCGTCGCCGAGGCATCCGGCAAGCCACCGGCCGAGTTGAAAGACGCCAAGCGGCGCGGCATGCAGGTGCACGGCCGCCGCGGCGAGAAATGCCCGGTGTGCGGCGACGAGGTGCACAGCGTGTTCTTCGCCGACAACTCGCTGGAGTACTGCCCCACGTGCCAGACCGGCGGGAAGATCCTCGCCGACCGCCGGCTCTCGCGGCTGCTGAAGTAGCCGCGGATCAGCCCGGCGTATCCATGAGGATGCGGGCGTCCTCGTCGACCCAGTCGAGGGACTTCGACACGGCCTTGCGCCACATGCGGCACCGGCGTTCGCGCTCCTCCTGTGGCATGCGCGGCTCGAACCGCACGTCCTCCCGCCAGTGCGAACGCAGCTCGTCGCAGTCGCGCCACACGCCGGTCGCGAGCCCGGCGGCGTACGCGGCGCCGAGCGCGGTCGTCTCGACGACCTTCGGCCGCACCACCGGGATGCCGAGGATGTCGGCCTGGAACTGCATGAGGAGGTCGTCGCGCGTCATGCCGCCGTCGACGCGCAGCTCGGCGAGCGCGCGGCCGGTGTCGGCGACGACGGCGTCGATGACGTCGCGCGTCTGGAATGCGGTCGACTCGAGGGCCGCGCGGGCGATGTGCGCCTTGTTGACGTAGCGCGTGAGCCCGACGAGCGCGCCGCGCGCGTCGGGACGCCAGTACGGGGCGAACAGCCCCGAGAAGGCGGGCACGAAGTACGCACCGCCGTTGTCGTCGACGGAGGCGGCGAGGGTCTCGACGTCTTCGGAGCGCTGGATGATCCCGAGGTTGTCGCGCAGCCACTGCACGAGAGATCCGGTCACGGCGATCGAGCCCTCGAGAGCGTACCGCGCCGGCTCGTCGCCGATCCGGTACGCGAGCGTCGTGATGAGGCCGCTCCCCGAGCGCACGATCTCGGTGCCCGTGTTGACCAGCAGGAAGTTGCCGGTGCCGTAGGTGTTCTTCGACTCGCCGGCGTCGAACGCCGCCTGCCCGAAGGTCGCGGCCTGCTGGTCGCCGAGGATCCCGGCGATGGGCACGCCGTCGAGCACCGACGGCAGCTGCGAACGCCCGACGACCTCCGACGAGGATCGGATCTCGGGCATCATCGCGCGCGGGATGCCCCACACCGCGAGCAGTTCGTCGGACCAGTCGAGGGTCCGCAGGTCCATCAGCAGCGTGCGCGACGCGTTCGTGACGTCCGTGACGTGGATGCCGCCACGGGCGCCACCGGTGAGGTTCCACACGACCCAGGTGTCAGGCGTGCCGAAGAGCAGCTCGCCGGCCTCGGCCGCTGCGCGCGCCCCCGGGACGTTGTCGAGGATCCACGCGATCTTCGACGCCGAGAAGTACGTCGCAAGCGGCAGGCCGGTGGTCTCCGCGAAGCGGTCCGTTCCTCCCTCGGCACCGAGCTCGTCGATGCGTGGCTGCGTGCGGGTGTCCTGCCACACGAGGGCGTTGTGCACCGGTCGTCCCGTGCGCTTCTCCCACACGATCGCGGTTTCGCGCTGGTTCGTCACGCCGATCGCGGCGACGTCGGATGCCGTGACCCTGGCCCGCGTGAGGCACGACGCGATGACCCATTCGGTGTTGGTCCAGATCTCGACCGGATCGTGCTCGACCCACCCGGCGCGGGGGAAGATCTGCTCGTGCTCGCGCTGCGAGACGGCGACCACCGCGCCGTCGGCGTCGAACACGATCGCCCGCGTCGAGGTCGTCCCCTGGTCGATGGCCAGCACGTGGTCGGGCATCGGCGTCTCCTTCCTCGGCGGGCGACATCGCCCGCGCGTTTCACCGCGCGACCCTCTCGCGCCGGGCGCGTGGGGTCAGGCTACCGTGCGGACGCTTCGTCCCGTTGGTCGTCCCGCACGCCCGAACCTGCCCGCGCCGGGTCCGCCGCGTGCACGGCGGCGAGCCCGCGCTCGACCTCGGCCGTCACGCGCGCCGCGTCCCAGCCGAGCACCGGAGCGATCGCCTCGGCGACCTCGGTGGCGGCATCCGTCGTCGCCCCGCCTGTGAACGCGATGCTCGTGCGCCGCATCAGCACATCGTCGAGGTGCACGACGTCTTCGGTGGCCGCGAGGTGGCGCAGCTCGCCGCTGCTGTACGTGGGCGCGTGGTCGAGCGCGGCGTCGGCGTCGTCGTCGGCGATCGCGTCGATGACGGATGCCGCGACCGTGCCGTAGCGGTCGAGCAGGGTCGCGACACGCGACGCCGGCAGGTCGATCGCGTGGGCGGCGACCCATTGCTGCCGCGCGCGCTCCGTCGTCGGAAAGCCCCTGCCGCCGCCGATCGGCACTCCCCGCGTCGACCTCCGCCGCGGCTGCGCCAGCGACGCCAGCGCGCGATCGGCGAGATGCTCTGCCGACGCCCGGAAGGTCGTCCACTTGCCTCCGACGAGGCTCAGCACCTCGGCATCCCCGCCGACGAGCGGTGCTGATTCGATGCGGTAGTCCCGTGAGACGAAACCCGGCGCGAGGTCGCCGTGGCCCGGCAGCGGACGCACGCCGGAGAAGCGATAGACGATCTGGCTGCGATCGACGGGGATCGACGGCAGCACCTGTGCGACGAGGTCGACGAAGTAGTCGACCTCGTCCTCGGTGCACACGATCGGGTCGCGCATGTCGTGCTCGAGGTCGGTGGTGCCCACCAGCACGCGCCCCTTGAGCGGGTAGATGAGGACGATGCGGCCGTCCTCGTTCTCGAAGAACAGCTCGCGTCCGCCGGTCGCCGCCAGCAGCTCGGGGTGGTCGAGCACGATGTGCGAGCCCTTCGTGCCGCCCATGTAGCCGGTGGGGTCTCCGAGCGCGAGGTTGGTCAGGTCGGTCCACGGGCCGCTCGCGTTGACGACGACGGATGCCGCGAACGGCATCTCGTCGCCGGTGACGGCATCCCGGATCACGACACGGCCGTCCTGCACGCCGACCGCCGCCGTGTAGTTCGCGGCACGCGCCCTGTCGCCTCCCGCGGCCACCCCATCGCGCAGCACGTCGAGCGCGAGGCGCTCGGGGTCGTGCAGCGACGCGTCCCAGTAGGTGGCGGTGTATTTCACCTCGGGGTTGAGCCGCGGCAGCTGCGCGAGGGACCGCTTGCGGCCGTGGAACGCGTGGCGAGGCACCGTGCCCTTGCCGAACAGGCCGCCGCCCCGCGAGAACGAGTCGTAGATGACGAGCCCGATCTTGATGAGCACCGCTCCCCGCTCGCGAGGCTTACCCGCGCCGTGGCGGAGGAACCGCAGCGGCGCCGAGAGCACGCCCGAGAACGTCGCGAAGATCGGGATCGTCGTCTGCAGGGGGCGGACGTAGTGAGGTGCCATGCGCAGCAGCGCGTTGCGCTCGGTCACGGCCTCATGGACGAGCCGGAACTCGCCGTTCTCGAGGTAGCGGATGCCGCCGTGGATCATGTGCGACGACGCGGCCGACGCGCCGCTCACGAAGTCGCCGCGCTCGACGAGCGCCACATCGACACCCTGCATCGCCAGGTCGCGGAACGTCGCGAGCCCGTTGATGCCGCCGCCGACGATCAGCACGTCGGCGTACGGCCGTTCCGTCAGTCGATCGAACCCGCGCCTCGGCTGGGCCGATCCGCGTTGTGCGCGTGCCGTGGTCATCGCCTCACCGTCCCCTCCTCCAGGCTACGTGGCCACGCCGACATCCGGACGCGCGCCGCGCGTTCGCGGGCACCTCGGCGGTGATTTCATGCGACGACATGGAATGAATCGGCGGACACTGTGTTGATTAGACTCGTGAGCATCAACGTGCTCCGGGGTCGGTGAGAATCCGAACCGGCGGTGACAGTCCGCGAGCCAAGGCATCAGCATCCGTTTCGGATGCCGCCGCGGCCGATCCGGTGGAATTCCGGAACCGACGGTGATGCGACAGAGGTCCGAACAGGAGCTCTGCCGCTAGTCCGGATGGGAGGCAGCACGGGCGGCGTCGATCGCGCCGCCTGCTTCCCCTGCCCCGGAGCGTCGAGACGAGACGAGGGGCAGGAATGGCGAGCACGGCCGAGCACGACGCGATGCGTCGCGCGCTGGCGATCGCCCGCAAGGGTCCGCGCGGGGTCAACCCGCAGGTCGGCGCGGTGCTGATCGCGCCGGACGGTCGCGTGCTCGCCGAGGGCTGGCACCGCGGGGCCGGCACGCCACACGCCGAAGTCGACGCGCTGTCGAAGATCGCCCCCGCCGATGCACGCGGTGCGACCGCGGTCGTGACGCTCGAGCCGTGCAACCACACCGGACGCACCGGGCCCTGCTCCGAAGCCCTCATCGCGGCGGGCGTCGCCCGCGTCGTGTACTCCATCTCCGATCCCGGCGACCGCTCGTCCGGCGGCGGAGAACGTCTGCGCGCCGCCGGGGTTCAGGTCGAGGCCGGCCTGCTCGCCGAGGAGGCGGAAGACCTCCTGGAGTCGTGGCTGACCGTGCAGCGACTCGGCCGCCCGCACGTGACCGTCAAGTGGGCGCAGAGTCTCGATGGCCGCGCAGCCGCAGCTGACGGGACCAGCCAGTGGATCACCGGGCCCGCCGCGCGAGCCGACGTGCACCGCCGCCGCGCCGCGTCCGACGCGATCGTCGCGGGCATCGGCACGGTGCTCGCCGACGACCCCGCCCTCACGGCTCGCGCCGCCGACGGGTCGCTGCTGCCGGGCCAGCCGATTCCCGTCGTGCTCGGAGCGCGCAACGTGCCCGGCACCGCCGCGCTGCGACGTCACCCTCACCCGTTCCTGCAGTATTCGGGCGACGACCTGCGCGCGGTGCTGGAGGACCTCAAGGGACGCGGCGTGCAGCGCGTCTTCGTCGAGGGCGGACCGGCCGTCGCGGCCTCGTTCGTGCGCGAGGAGCTCGCCGATGAGCTGCTGGTCTACATCGCGCCGATGCTGCTCGGCGGCGATCTGCTCGCGCTGCGCGACATCGGCGTCGAGACGATCGCCCAGGCGCGACGACTGTCGGTCTCGCGCACCGAGACCCTCGGAGACGACCTGCTCGTCATCGCCACGCCCGTGGCAGCGGAGGCGACCGCGGTCGATCGTCGATCCTCCGCCGCGCACGGACTTCGAGAAGGAGAGAGCTGATGTTCACCGGAATCGTGGAAGAGATCGGCGAGATCACCGCGGTCGAGCCATCGGGCGACGGCGTGCGGGTGACCGTGCGCGGGCCGAAGGCGGTGGCGGATGCCGCGCACGGCGACTCCATCTCGGTGAGCGGCGTGTGCCTCACGGTCGTCGACCAGGGCACGGACTGGTTCACCGCTGACGTGATGAAGCAGACGCTCGACATGTCCACCCTCGCGGGCGTGACGCCGGGTCGCCTGATCAACCTCGAGCGCGCCACCGCCGCGCACGGACGCCTCGGCGGGCACATCGTCCAGGGGCACATCGACGGCACCGGCGAAGTGGTCGAGGTCCGCCCGGGCGCGCAGTGGCGCGTGCTGCGCATCTCGCTGCCCGCTGAGCTCGCCCCGCTCGTCGTCGACAAGGGCTCGATCGCCGTCGACGGTGTCTCCCTCACCGTGAGTGCGGCGAGCCCGGCACCGTCGACCGGCTCGGGGGCCGAGAGCGAGGCGTGGTTCGAGGTGTCGCTCATCCCCGAGACGCTCACCGCCACGACCCTCGGCGAGCGGTCCCCCGGCGACCGCGTCAACCTCGAGACCGACATCCTCGCCCGCCACGTGCAGCGACTGCTGGCCTTCGCACCCTCGGCCGCGACGGCAGCCCCGAGACTCCCCGCGGCTGCGGCCGCTCCGACGGAAGGAGGCTCCGAATGAGCCTTGCCACGATTCCCGAGGCCCTCGACGCCCTGCGCGCCGGCCGGCCCGTCATCGTCGCCGACGATGAGAACCGCGAGAACGAAGGCGACGTCGTGCTGTCGGCACAGCTGGCCACCCCCGAGTGGATCGCGTGGACGGTGCGCTGGACGAGCGGGTTCCTGTGCGCGCCGATGCCCGCCGACTGGGCGGACCGTCTCGACCTCCCGCCGATGGTGGAGAACAACGAAGACGCCCGCGGCACCGCCTACACGGTGAGCGTCGACGCGGCCGACCGGATGTCGACGGGCATCAGCGCGGTCGATCGCGCGCACACGCTCAACGTGCTCGCCGACCCGGCCTCGACGCCCGCTTCGGTGATCCGCCCCGGACACGTGCTGCCTCTGCGCGCGGTCGACGGCGGCGTGCGGGAGCGGGCCGGCCACACCGAGGCCGCCGTCGAGCTCATGCGGCTCGCCGAGCTCGCGCCGGTCGGCGTCATCGGCGAGGTCGTCGCCGAGGACGGCAGCATGATGCGCCTTCCCGGGCTCCAGGAGCTCGGCGCCGAGTACGAGATCCCGGTCATCACGATCGAGCAGCTGATCGCATACCTCGACGAGCACCAGCCCTGCGACCCTGCGGTGCGCAGCGGTCACAAGCGTCGCGTGAGCCTCCGGGCCGAGTCGCGCGTGCCCACGTCGCACGGCGAGTTCCGCTTCCTGGCGTACAAGGACCGCGTCACGGGCACCGACCACATCGCGGTCGTCTCGGGCGAGCTCAGCTCGGCGCCGCTCGTGCGCGTCCACTCGGAGTGCCTGACGGGCGAGGCGTTCGGCTCGCTCAAGTGCGAGTGCGGGCCGCAGCTGGATGCCGCTCTCGACGCGATCGAGCAGGACGGCGGCGTCGTGATCTACATGCGCGGTCACGAGGGCCGCGGCATCGGTCTCATCAACAAGCTGCGCGCGTACTCGCTGCAGGAGCGCGGCCTCGACACCGTCGACGCCAACCTGGCGCTGGGTCTGCCCGCCGATGCTCGTGACTACGCGGCGGCCGCCGGCATCCTCGCCGACCTCGGCATCGAGAAGGTGCGCCTGCTGACGAACAACTCCGACAAGGTCAACCAGCTCCGCGAACTCGGCCTCGACATCGTCGAGCAGGTTCCGCTCCTGGTGGGCGTGGGCCCGAACAACCACCAGTACCTGGCGACCAAGCGCGACCGCATGGGCCACATCATCGCCGAGGAAGACCTCGCCGACGCGCTCGCCCAGATGCACGAAGGAGCCGAGCGATGAGCGGCAAGGGAGCACCCCAGGTCACCGGTCCTGTCGACGGCAGCGGGCTCGACATCGTCGTGATCGCGGGCGAATGGCACGAGCAGATCACCGACGGGCTCATCGCGGGTGCGCAGCGCGCGCTCGACGCGGCCGGTGCGACATGGCGGCTCGTCCGGGTGCCAGGGTCGTTCGAGCTGCCCGTCACGGCGAAGGCGGCGCTCGACGCGGGCGCTGATGCGGTGGTGGCGCTCGGCGTGATCATCCGCGGCGGCACACCGCACTTCGAGTTCGTGTCGTCGGCCGCGACGGACGGACTCACGCGCGTCGCGCTCGACACCGGAAAGCCCATCGGGTTCGGCGTGCTGACGCTGGACGACGAAGCGCAGGGCATCGCGCGTGCCGGCCTGCCCGGGTCCGAGGAGGACAAGGGCCACGAGGCGGCGGATGCCGCGATCCGCACGGCTCTCGTGCTGCGGGCGCTCCGCGCCTGACGCGAGGGCGGGAGCATCACGTCGGGTGAGGCCCGCCTTCCTGGCGCCCCGACACTGATGGGCCTAGCGTGACGGCTATGGAAATCCTCCGCCACATCGTCGTGCTCATTCACCTCGTCGGGTTCGCGGTGCTCTTCGGAGCCTGGGTGGTCGAAGCAGTGAACGGAAAGCGCCAGATCACGCGTCTCATGAACTGGGGACTCGCGATCGCCGGTCTCGCCGGCCTCATCCTCGCAGCCCCGTGGGGCATCGAAGGCGAACTCAACTACGTCAAGATCGGTGTGAAGCTCGTCATCCTCGTCATCATCGGCGCTCTGCTCGGCATCGGCGCCGGCCGCCAGCGCAAGACCGGCGCCGTCCCCCCGGCGATCTTCTGGTCGATCGGCGTGCTCACGCTCGCGAACGCGGCGATCGCCGTGCTCTGGCGCTGACGCACGGAACATCGACAAACGGATGCCGCGGCCCGAAGGCCGCGGCATCCGTCGTCTCCGGCCGTCAGCGTGCCCGCTCGGACTAGACTCGATACTCGTGCCCGGGCGACTCCGCCCGGAGCCACGGTGACCCAGCGCAGTGCCGCCTGACGCGTCACCCCCGCGCCGAGCGGATGCGCCACCTCGCCATCCCACGAGGGTGCCCCGCTCCGCTCCACACAGGTTTTCTATGACTTCCCCCACTGCCGTGACCACCGCGGCCCCCGCGAATCCCCGGTCCCGCGTCATCACCGCGAGCCTCGTCGGCACCACGATCGAGTTCTACGACTTCTACGTCTATGCGACCGCCGCGGTGCTCGTGTTTCCCATCCTCTTCTTCCCCACCGGCAACGACACCACGGCACTGCTCGCCTCGTTCGGCGTCTTCGGCGCAGCGATGGTCGCGCGCCCGCTCGGCGCGATCGTGTTCGGCCATTTCGGCGACCGCTTCGGCCGCAAGGCCACCCTCGTGGGTTCGCTCCTCACGATGGGCATCGCGACCTTCCTCATCGGCTGCCTTCCCACGTTCAACGAGATCGGATGGTGGGCGGCCCTGCTGCTGCTGATCCTGCGCCTCGCGCAAGGCTTCGCGCTCGGCGGCGAATGGTCGGGCGCGGCGCTGGTCGCGACCGAGAACGCACCGACCGGCAAGCGGGCCTGGTACGGGACCTTCCCGCAGCTCGGTGCGCCGCTGGGCTTCATCATCGCGAACTCGGTGTTCCTCGGGATCAACTACCTGCTCCCCCACCCCGACGGTGCCGCGCAGCGCTCGGCGGACTTCCTCGCGTGGGGCTGGCGCGTGCCGTTCCTCTTCTCCGCCGTCATGGTGATCATCGGCCTCTGGGTGCGTCTGCGACTGGTCGAGTCCGAGACGTTCGTCAAAGCCGAGGAGAAGGGCGCGATCCGGAAGTTCCCGCTCGGGACCGTCATCCGACATCACTGGTGGCACCTCATCCTCGGCACGTTCATCATGCTGGCGACGTACGTGCTGTTCTACCTGATGACGAATTTCACGCTGTCGTACGGCACCAAGGCGGCCGACCTCGAGACCGCGTCGGCGGCGGCGCAGAAGGCGGCCGAAGCCGCCGGCACGCCGTTCGATCCGGCGGCGTTCGCCGCGCAGTTCTATCCGGGCCTCGGCTTCGGCTACACCGATTTCGTGCTGATGCAGATCATCGGCGTGGTGTTCTTCGGCATCTTCACGCTGCTGTCGGGTCCCATCGCCGACGCGATCGGCCGTCGCCGGCTGCTGCTGTGGGTGACGGGACTCATCGTCGTCTTCGGTCTCACCTTCAACCTGTTCCTGTCGCCGCAGCTCGACCCGAAGTTCACGGGGGCTCTCACGCAGGCGTTCCTGATCTTCGGGTTCATGCTCATGGGGTCGACGTTCGGACCGATGGGTGCCGTGCTCCCCGAGCTCTTCCCGACGAACGTGCGGTACTCGGGCTCGGCCATCTCCTACAACGTGTCGTCGATCCTGGGTGCCGCGCTGGCCCCCATCGTCGCGGTCGCCCTCTGGGCTGCCGCCGACGGAAGCCCGTGGCTCGTGGGCGTCTACCTCTCGGCGATGAGCGTCCTGACCTTCATCGCGCTGCTGCTGTCGCCCGAGACGAAGGACATCGACTACAACGCCGACCTCGGCGTCGGAGCGACCGGCTCGCTCTGACGGACCGCAGAATCGCGGATGTCGCAGCCCGCGTGGGCTGCGGCGTCCGCGATTCCGTGAACATGCTCAGTCGAGGAAGAGCGCGCGCAGCCGCTTCGTCGTGAATACGAGGCCGATCGCGATCATCACGGCGAAGTACAGCACGTGCAGCCACATCGCGGGCGTGAGGATGCCGGTCGTGAGGCCCCGCACGAGCTCGACGCCGTGCCACAGCGGGAACGCCATGATGATGCTCTGCACCCACTCGGGGTAGATCGAGATCGGGTACAGCGTGGCCGAGAACAGGAACATCGGCAACAGGACGAAGTTGATCCAGTCCATGTGCTGGAAGGTCTTCATGTAGCTCGTGACCGCCATGCCGAGGCTCGCGAAGCCGAAGGCGATCAGCAGCACCGCCGGGATCGCGAGGATCGCCGTCCACGCGAGGTTCAGCCCGAGGATCTGCATGATGACCATGAACCCGGTCGCATACAGCAGGCCGCGCAGCAGCGCGTAGAGGATCTCGCCGAGCGCGACGTCGAGCGGCCCGAGCGAGGTGGCGAGCATGCCCTCGTAGAGCTTGCCGTAGTTGAGCTTGAAGAACACGTTCCACGTCGAGTCGTAGATCGCGCCGTTCATGGCCGAGACAGCGAGGAGTGCGGGCGCGATGAACGCCGCGTACGGCACCTCGACGCCCGCCGAGGTCTCGACGTCGCCGATGATGGAGCCGAGGCCGATGCCCATCGAGGCGAGGTAGAACACCGGTTCGAAGAATCCGGAGAGCACGACGACCCAGCTCGACGAGCGCGCCGCGATGAGGCCGCGCTGCACGACCGCCTGCGGGTTGCCCGCCCACAGGGCCCGCACGCCGCCGGTGCGCGTCGGCATGTCCATCGTGGTGGTCACTTCGCGAGCCTCCGCTCGAACAGACGACGCGCGACGATGAGGCCGCCGATCGTGAGGACGAGCAGGTAGACGAGGTGCACCGCGATCATGAGCGGGGCGACGTCCTTGCCGTAGGTGACGACGCGGCCGAGCTCGGTGGCGTGCCACAGCGGCGAGATCCAGCCGATCCACTCGAGCCAGATCGGAAGGCTGGACAGCGGATAGAAGGTGCCGGAGAACAGGAACATCGGCATGAAGACGAACCGCTGCACCAGCGCGAACTGGCCCTTGTCGTCCTCGATCGTCGCGGCGTATGCCATGAGTGGAATGCCGAACGACAACCCCGCCAGGAGGCCGATGGGCATCGAGAGCCACGCGGTCGCCGGCGTGAGCGCCTCGGGCTGGAGCCACGCGAAGAACAGCGCGATGAAGACGAAGTACAGCGCGACGGTGAGACCCATGCGGGCGCCGGCACCGGCGACGACGCCGTTCGCGATCTGGCTCGACGACAGCGGAGACGCATTGAAGCCGTAGAAGTAGCGCCGCCATTTGAAGCCCGACATCACGGGATACGTGAACTCCTCCGACGCGACCGCGATCGCCGAGGTCATGAGCAGCGCCGGAGCGACGAACACGAGGTACGGCACGGTCTGCCCGCCGTCGTCGATGGGCTGGCCGATGAGCGCGGCGAGCCCGACGGCGAGTCCGAGGAGGTAGAGCACCGGCTGGCCGAGCGCACCGATGATGATCGTCCATCCGTACGCGCGCATGGCGCGCACCATGTGCTCGGTGACGTACCACGAGCCGCGGGCGCGCGGCTTGCGCCCCCACTCCATCGCCTCGGCGCGCAGCTCGTCCAGCGCGGCGTCGGTCGTGGCGGATGCCGCGGGCCGCGGCATCCGTGATCCGACAGGCTCTTCCATGGGAGAGTCGCTCATTCGATCAGCGACCTTCCGGTCAGACGCAGGAACACGTCTTCGAGGCTCGAGCGACGCACCAGGCTCGTGAGCGGGTGCAGGCCGCGGTGCGTCAGTTCTTCGAGCGCCGCCTCGCCGTTGTGCGCGTACACCAGGACGCGGTCGGGCAGCACCTCGACGCGATCGCCGATGCCCTGCAGCTGCGCGGCGACGGCGGCGTTGCGGTCGGAGCCGAACCGCACCTCGAGCACCTCACGGCTGGAGTGCTCCCGGATGAGCGACGCCGGAGTGCCTTCGGCCATGATCCTGCCCTTGTCGACCACGATGAGCCGGTCGCACAGCTGCTCGGCCTCGTCCATGTAGTGGGTCGTCAGCACGAGCGTCGTGCCGCGCTCCTTGAGGCGGAAGAGGCGGTCCCACAGCACGTGGCGGGCCTGCGGGTCGAGGCCAGTGGTCGGCTCGTCGAGCAACAGGATGCGGGGGTCGTTGATCAGGCCGCGCGCGATCGTCAGGCGCCGCTTCATGCCGCCGGAGAGCTGATCGACCTTGCTCTTGGCCTTGTCTTCGAGCTGAGCGAACGCGAGCAGCTCGTCCGCCTTCTCAGCGCACACCTTGCCGGGCAGGCCGAAGTACCGGCCGTAGATGTAGAGGTTCTCGCGCGCGTTGAGCTCGCCGTCCAGGTTGTCCTGCTGCGGCACGACGCCCAGCCGCGAACGGATCTCGGGTCCGTACCGATCGGGGTCGAGGCCGAGGATCGAGAGGTCTCCCCCGGTGCGCGTCGAGACCGCGCCGATCATCTTCATGGTCGTGGACTTGCCGGCGCCGTTGGGTCCGAGCAGGCCGAACGACTCGCCCGGTGCGACCTCGAACGAGAGTCCGTCGACCGCGACGAAGTCGGGCTTCCCCTTCACCTGGTAGGCCTTGATGAGGTTCTTGGCATCGATCACGGGGGCGGGCACCGGACTACCCTAACGCCCGCCCGCGACACCCGGAGTCCGCCGAACATGCGTCAACACAAGTTGACAGCATCGGGCCGTGTCAACTATGGTTGACGGCGACGGATGCCGAGACCGCGGCATCCGGATCCAGCCCAGGAGCGAGCCATGAGCGGGGACGAGATCCTCACCCTGATCGGCGCGGCGGGCGAGCGCGAGCCGCTCGCCGAGCTGCATCGTCTCGCCGACGTCCGGCGCGAGCTCGCCCGTGCCGAAGAGGTGCAGGTGCGCAGGGCGCGCAACCTCGGATTCTCATGGCAGGCCATCGCGAGCGCCCTGGGCGTGAGCAAGCAGGCCGTCCACAAGAAGTACGGTCGAAGGTAAGCCCCTTTCACGAACGAGGTACACCCATGCCCTCCGCCGAACTCGACCAGGCCGCCGCCACCGGGCCCGGCACCGAGCCGTCCACGACCGAGGCGCCGGCACGCGCCAGGGGCCGCGGCGTCCGGAACCGCGCCGACAAGACCGACGGACCCCGTGCGACCTTCGGGCAGCTGCTGCCCTACCTTTTCGAGCACAAGCGCACGCTCGTCGTGGTCTCGGGACTGAGCGTCCTGGGTGCGATCGCGACGCTGGTGCAGCCGCTGCTGGTCGGCCAGGTCATCGAACGCGTTCAGCAGGAGCTGCCGCTCGGGTGGCTGCTGTGGGCGCTGGTCGGCTTCGTCATCGCGTCGTCCCTCATCACGGCGTGGCAGCACTATCTGCTGCAGCGCACCGGCACCGCGGTCGTGTACTCGAGCCGACGGCGGCTGATCGCCCGGATCCTGCACCTGCCGATCAGCGAGTTCGACGCGCGCCGCACCGGCGACCTCGTCTCGCGGGTCGGGAGCGACACGACGCTGCTCTACGCCGCGCTCACCCAGGGCCTCGCCGACGCGATCGGCAACGCGCTGCTCTTCGCCGGCGCGCTCATCGCGATGGCGCTCATCGACTGGGTCCTGCTGGCAATCATCGTCGTGGTGATCGGCGTCTCGGTGCTCGGCGTCACGGCCCTCAGCGGTCGCATCCGCACCGCCTCCACCGAGCAGCAGGAGAAGGTGGGGGAGCTCGCGTCGGGCGTCGAACGCGCGGTCGGCTCGATCCGCACCGTCCGCGCCGCGGGTGCCACCGAGCGGGAGGTGGCGTCCGTGACCGAACGCGCGAGCGACGCGTATCGCGTCGGCGTGCGCATCGCCAAGGTCTCGGCGCTCGTCGTGCCGATCGCCGGCGTCGCACTCCAGGTGTCGCTGCTCGTCGTGATCGGGTTCGGCGGCTTCCGCGTCGCGACGGGCGCGATCACGATCGCGAGCCTCGTGATGTTCATCATGTTCCTCTTCATGCTCATCGCGCCGCTCGGCTCGTTCTTCGGCGCGATCACCTCCGTCAATCAGGCGCTCGGCGCGCTCGGACGGATCCAGGAGGTCCTCGACCTCCCCACCGAGTCGCACGACGACGCCGCGATCGCCGCGAGCCTTCGCGAGGCTCGGGAACCGGCCGCGGAAGGCGTCGAGGCGCCGGCGATCGAGTTCCGAGACGTGCGCTTCCGCTATCCCGAGAACGTGGTCGCCGCGCGCCGCAAGGCCGAGGTCGAAGCTCGCGCCGTGCTCGAGAGCGCGCACGTCGACACCTCGGCGATCGCCCTCGACGCCGACGGCGAGACGGATGCCGCGACCGCCGCCTCCCCGGACGGCGAGGTGCTGCGCGGCGTGTCGTTCGAGGTGCCGCGGGGTGCGCGCGTCGCGCTCGTCGGGCCGTCGGGCGCCGGCAAGAGCACGACGCTCGCGCTCATCGAGCGCTTCTACGACCCGACCGGCGGCTCGATCCTCCTCGACGGCGCCGATGTGCGCACGCTCGACCGCGCCGGGCTGCGCGCTCAGCTCGGGTACGTCGAGCAGGATGCGCCCACCTTGGCCGGCACGCTCGGCGACAATCTGCGACTCGCCTCCCCCGAGGCATCCGACGCCGAATGCGAAGCCGTGCTGCGCGCGGTCAACCTGGGAGAGGTGCTCGACCGCAATCCGCTGGGGCTCGACGCGCCCGTCGGCGAGAGCGGCGTCATGCTGTCGGGCGGTGAGCGCCAGCGGCTCGCGATCGCCCGGGCGCTGCTCGCCGCTCCCCCGATCCTGCTGCTCGACGAGTCGACGTCGTCGCTCGACGGATTGAACGAGCAGCGCATGCGCGACGCGATCGACGCCGTCGCCGCGGGCCGCACCCTCATCGTGATCGCGCACCGGCTCTCGACCGTCGTCGACAGCGACCACATCGTCGTGATGGACCACGGCCGGGTCGTCGGCCAGGGCACGCACTCCGAGCTCGTCGAGTCGACGCCCCTGTACCGCGACCTCGCGAGGCACCAGCTGCTGGTGTGACCCGGCCCCTCACGGCCCGCCCGTCCACGACGTGCCGGCCCCGGCGGCGCGTCGTGACAGGCGGGTCGCCCAAGAGCAGGCGCCCGGCCCCTCTGCCAAGAAGAGGGCCGGGCGCCGGTCGGGGGGCTCGCAGAGCGAGCCGGGTCAGGAGCGCTGCAGGCGGTAGCGCAGCGCGGCGAGCTCGGCCCACAGCGGAGCGGGCACGCGGCCCTCGAACGTGCGGTAGAACTCCTCGGTGAGGTCGGCCTCGCGCAGCCACGAGTCGCGGTCGATCGCGAACAGCTCGTCGAGGTCGTCCGGGGTGACGTCCAGGCCCGTGAGGTCGAGGTCCTCGGTGCGGGGCAGGCGTCCGATGGGGCTGTCGACCGCGGGCACCTCGCCCTCGATGCGGCGGATGATCCAGTCGATGACGCGCGAGTTGTCGCCGAAGCCGGGCCACAGGAAGCGCCCGTCGGCGCCCTTGCGGAACCAATTCACCTGGAACACGCGCGGCGCGCGGTCGAAGCGCAGCTTCTGCCCGACCTTGAGCCAGTGCGCGAAGTAGTCGGCCATGTTGTAGCCGCAGAAGGGCAGCATCGCGAACGGGTCGCGGCGCAGCTCACCCACCGTGCCCTCCTGCGCGGCGGTCTTCTCGGACGAGATGTTCGAGCCCATGAAGACCCCGTGCGTCCAGTCGGTCGCCTCGACCACGAGCGGCACGTTCGTGGCGCGGCGCCCGCCGAACAGGATCGCGTCGAGCGGCACGCCCTGCGGGGCGTCCCAGTCCTCCGCGATCTGCGGGCACTGGGCGGCCGCAACGGTGAAGCGCGAGTTCGGGTGGGCGGCGGGGCGACCGGATGCCGGGGTCCACGGCTTGCCCTCCCAGTCGGTGAGCTCTGCCGGGGGCTCCTCGGTGAGACCCTCCCACCAGACGTCACCGTCGGGGCGCAGCGCGACGTTCGTGAAGATCGTGTTGCCCCACAGCGTCTCGACGGCCGTGACGTTGGTCGACTGCCCGGTGCCCGGGGCCACCCCGAAGAAGCCGGCCTCGGGGTTGATCGCCCACAGGCGGCCGTCCTCGCCGGGCCGCAGCCACGCGATGTCGTCGCCGAGGGTCTCGACTCGCCAGCCCGGGATCGTCGGCCGCAGCATCGCGAGGTTCGTCTTGCCGCACGCCGACGGGAACGCCGCAGCGAGGTGGTAGGCCCGGCCCGCCGGATCGATCACGCGGATCAGCAGCATGTGCTCGGCGAGCCACCCCTCGTTGCGGCCGATGACCGAGGCGATGCGCAGTGCGAAGCACTTCTTGGCGAGGATGGCGTTGCCGCCGTAGCCCGAGCCGAACGACCAGACCTCGAGGGTCTCGGGGAAGTGCACGATGTACTTCTCGTCGTTGCACGGCCACGGCACATCCTGCTGGCCGGGCTCGAGGGGCGCGCCGACCGAGTGGACCGTCTTCACCCACGGAGCGCCGGCCGCGATCTCACGCACCACCTCGGTGCCGACGCGCGTCATGATGCCGATCGACGCGACGGCGTAGGCGCTGTCGGTGACCTGCACGCCGATGTGCGACAGCGGGCCGCCGACCGCACCCATCGAGAACGGCACGACGTACATCGTGCGCCCCTTCATCGATCCTTCGAAGAGCGGCGTGATGGTGGCGCGGATCTCATCGGGGGCGATCCAGTTGTTCGTGGGTCCCGCGTCCTCCTCGCGCTCCGAGGCGATGAACGTGCGCGCCTCGGTGCGCGCGACGTCGCTCGGGTGCGAGCGGGCCAGGTACGAGCCGGGGCGCCACTCCGGGTTGAGCTTGATGAGCTTGCCCTCGTCGACCATCTCGCGCAGCAGCGCGTCGTTCTCGGCGCGCGTGCCGTCCACCCAGTGGATGCGGGCGGGCTTGGTGAGTGCAGCGATCTCGCCGACCCACGCCATGAGATCGGCCATGCCCTCGCCCTGGATCGTCGGCACGTCTCCATACGTCCGCGTCGAGGCGGGGCGGGCGGGTGCGGAACCCTCGGTCCGGGTGAAGATGTCGGCAAGAGCCATGTGTCGCTCCCCTTCGATTCGACGTGCAGATTCGTGCTCTGAATCCACTTTCGCGCGATTCGGACGCCTCTTCCCGACATACTCGGCGTCAAGAGTTGCGATTCTTTCGCTACCATCAAAGAATGCCGCCCACATCGCTCGAACTGTCGACCCTCGGTCACCGCATCCGTCATCAGCGTCTGGCGCACGGGTACACGCTCGACGAGCTCGGGGCCCTGGTCGGCGTGGCGGGAAGCCAGCTGAGCCTCATCGAGAACGGCAAGCGCGAGCCCAAGCTGTCGCTGCTGCAGGCCATCGCATCGGCGACCGGCGTCGAGGTGACCGAGCTGCTCTCGGCCGAGCCGCCGAACCGGCGCGCCGCGCTCGAGATCGAACTCGAGAGGGCGCAGTCGAGCTCGATCTTCCGTCAGCTGGGCATCGCCCCGGTCAAGGTCACCAAGGGCATGAGCGACGAGACCATCGAATCGATCCTGGGCCTTCACCGCGAGCTTCAGCGCCGCGAGCGCGAGGCGATCGCGACGCCCGAGGAGGCGCGCCGCGCCAACACCGAGCTGCGGCTGAAGATGCGCGAGCTCGACAACTACCTGCCCGACATCGAGAAGCTCGCCGAGAAGCAGCTGAAGGCCGCGGGCCACGTCTCAGGAGCCCTGACGCACCGCACCGTCAGCATCATGGCCGAGAAGCTGGGGTTCGAGCTGATCTACGTCAACGACCTGCCGCATTCGACGCGGTCGGTCACCGACCTCGAGCACGGCCGGATCTATCTGCCCCCGGCATCCATCCCCGGCGGTCACGGCCTGCGGTCGATGGCTCTGCAGGCCATGGCGCACCGGCTGCTGGGGCACAAGCGTCCCACCGATTACGCCGACTTCCTGCAGCAGCGGCTCGAGATCAACTACTACGCCGCGTGCTGCCTGATGCCCGAGACGGCGTCGGTGGCGTTCCTGCAGCAGGCGAAGAAGGATCGCAACCTCGCCGTCGAGGACTTCCGCGATGCGTTCGGCGTCACCCACGAAGCGGCGGGGATGCGCCTGACCAACCTCGCGACCAGGCATCTCGGCATCCGTCTGCACTTCCTGCGGGTCGACGGGTCGGGCGCCATCACGCGCGTCTACGAGAACGACGACCTACCTCTGCCGATGGATGTCACCGGGGCGGTGGACGGCCAGATCGCGTGCCGCAAGTTCTCGGCGCGCGCCGCGTTCTCGGAGCAGAACCGCACCACCGAGCACTACCAGTACACCGACACCCCCGCCGGCACGTACTGGTGCTCGACGCAGACGGGGTCGACATCGGCGGGTGAGTTCTCGATCACGGTCGGGGTGCCCTTCGACGACGCGCGATGGTTCCGCGGGCGCGAGACCCAGGAGCGCGCGACCTCGACGTGCCCCGACGAGTCGTGCTGCCGCCGGCCTCCCGCCGACGTGGCCGAGCGCTGGTCCGGCAAGGCCTGGCCGAGCGCCCGCGTGCATATGCAGATGTTCTCACCGCTCCCTCGCGGCGCGTTCCCCGGCGTCGACGACAACGAGGTCTACGACTTCCTCGACCGCCACGCCTGACGCCGTTCGCTCCGCAGGAGAAGTGCTCTTCGACAGGAGGGATCCGGCGCGGACGTCCTGTGCAACGACGTTCCTGCAGCCGAGCTGCGGCCGCGGGGCTAGGCCGTGATGAAGTCGCGGTAGCGGTCGAGGGCGGCGCCGATCTCGGCATCCGTCGCCGCTTCCGGCGAGAACAGCTCGGGCACCGGGTCGTCGGCGTGGCGGCCGACCGCGACGGAGTGCGTCCACACGCCGACCACCACACCGCGCGCGACGAGGATGGGTCGCACGATGCCGTTCATGCTCGGCCCGATCGCCTTCAGGAACTCCGGCGCGCACGGCACCGTCCGGTCGATGTACGAGAGGTAGTACTCCTCGAACGGCGGCAGCGCGACGACCTCGGGAGCGGCGGCATCGAACGCCGGCACGGACTCCGCGATGTACTGCGGCTCGGGTTCCTCGGACACGAGGGTGAGGCGATCGGATGCCGCTTCCGCCGCGGTGCGCGCGACCCCGAGTGGCAGAGCCGACCACCACGCGAAGTCCCGCGGTCCGGCGGGCCCATGCGAGGCGATGTAGCGGACGAACATCTCGGCGTGCGGATCGGCCGGGGTCGCCGCATCCGTGATCCACTCCTCCGTCAGCACGAGGTACTGCTCGCGCGTAGGACCGTTGTCGCGCGGGACCACCGGCCCCTGGCACACGAGACCTCGCAGCGACAGGTGCACGAGCACGTGATAGCCGCGCTGGCCGGCCGTCGAGACGCCGCCCGCCTCGAGCACCTCGAACAGCTCTTTGCGGGTCAGCCGGTTGCCACCGCTGAGCGCCGCGCGCACCGCCGAGGCCGCGCGCGCGACCTCGTCGGCGTCGATGCCTTCGCGTCGGTGGATGCTCGCCGCCTGCCGCTGCTGCCGCTCGCCGGTGATCGACAGGACCCACGCGAGGTCTCGCGCGGGGATGGCGTGGATGGTTCCGCGCATGGTCCACGAGCGCACGACCTCGCCGCGGTCGAACGCGGCATCGACGTCGCGGATCGTCGCGCGGCCGCGCGTGCGCGCGGCGAGCGCCCAGCGTCCGCCCCAGAACTCCTGCGCCTGCGTGGCGAGCATGTGCGACGCGGCGTCGGCCACGGTGGATGCGGGGGCGCTCAGCCGGTGGGACCGGAGCCGCGTGGCGCGCAGGGTGGCGGGAACCATGCGCCCATCATGGCCCACGACCGCGACACCTCAGGCTCTGGGCGCGTGCGCCGCATCGTATGCGTCGCGTGCCCGACCCGCGGCATCCGTCATGCGTGGAATCAGGACTCGTCGTCCTCCGCCGAATCGTCAGGCATCTCGTCGCTGCGGGGACCGACGAAATCGCCGGTGATCGTGTGCTCGCGTTCGACGTCCTTGATCACGTCGGTCTTGAGGTCGCTGGCAGGGTTGGTGTCCTCCGGCGACAGGCGTGGAATGGGTGTGTCGGTCATGATGCTCCCCTTCTGCTCGTCTGCGGGCTCATGCCTGCTCGTCCTCCTCCGGCTCGAACGTCGACGCCTCCCCGGTGTACCCGGCCGCCACCCCGTCCGGCTCGTCGGGGATCGTCTCGTCCGGCCCGAGTCCGCCCGGCTTCGCGGTGCCTTCGTCGCCCGATTGCCGCTGATTCGCGTCGCGATCCATGTGCGCCTCCGTTCGTCGGGCTCGAACGTACGTGGCGCCTTCGCGTGCGCGCATCCCGCTTGACAAGCGGTCGTCGCTTGTTCTCGAGCGCGCCGCCGGCGCGCTTGACCTTGACGTAGCGTCAACACCGAGACTTGGGCACATGACTGCTTCACCTGAACTCGAGACGGGAATCACCCGCGACATCTACGGCATGCCGGCCTTCGTCTCGCTGGAGGTCTCCGACGTGCGGGCCGCCGCCGCATGGTTCACCGGCGCCCTGGACTTCATCGAGCTGTTCGCGATGCCGCCGGGCGATCAGCCGATGCTGCTCCACCTGCGGCGGTGGCGCTACCAGGACATCCTGCTGCGCCGGAGCGAGGCCGATGCCGCCGTGGGTCGGGGACTGCAGCTCTCGTTCGCCGCGACGTACGAAGAGCTCGACGGGCTGGCCGATCGAGCGCGCAGCTTCGGCGGCACCGACGTCGAGGGCCCGTTCGACACCCACTGGAACACGCGCGATCTCGTGCTGACGAGTCCGCAGGGACTCCGCATCGTCCTGACCGCGCGGCGGCCCGAGCCCCTGCGCGACGCCGCGTTCACCGCCGACATGCAGCGCTGGTCACGCGAGCAGTGAGATGAGCGGATGCTCCCCACGCCCCCTCCACGCATCGCTTCGCGCTGCGCGGAGCCTCGGGGCGCGTGGGCCCACGATCCGAGGCATCCGCTCATTCCATCCGTTCGCGCCGATCAGAACGGGTTCGGCGTGAGGGTGTACTTCGTCTGCAGGTACTCGTGGATGCCCTCGGCGCCGCCCTCGCGACCGAGCCCTGACATCTTCCAGCCGCCGAACGGGGCCGCGGCGTTGGAGACGACGCCGACGTTGAGGCCCATCATGCCGGTCTCGAGCCGCTCGATCATGCGCTGGCCGCGCGCGAGGTTCTCGGTGAAGACGTACGAGACGAGGCCGTACTCGGTGTCGTTGGCGAGGCGCACGGCGTCGTCCTCGGTGTCGAACGGGATGATCGCGAGCACCGGGCCGAAGATCTCCTCGCGCAGGATGTCGCTGCCGGGCTGCACGTCGGTGACGACCGTGGGCTCGTAGAACGTGCCGGGGCCGTCGATCGCGTTGCCGCCGGTGGCGACGGACGCGCCACGGGCGACGGCATCCTGAACCAGGGACGACGCCTTGTCGACCGCACGGTCGTCGATGAGCGGGCCGATCGCGACGCCCTCCTCGGTGCCGCGGCCGATCTTCATGCCCTGCACGCGCTCGGTGACCCGGCGTGCGAACTCGTCGGCCACGGAGCGCTGCACGATGAAGCGGTTCGCCGCGGTGCAGGCCTGGCCGATGTTGCGGAACTTCGCGAGCATCGCACCGTCGACCGCCTTGTCGAGGTCGGCGTCGTCGAAGACCACGAACGGCGCGTTGCCGCCGAGCTCCATCGACGTGCGCAGCACGCCCTGCGCCGCCTGCTCGAGGAGGCGCTGGCCGACTTGCGTCGACCCGGTGAACGAGAGCTTGCGCAGCCGCGGGTCGCGGATGATCGGCTCCGAGACGGCGCCCGACGTCGAGGTCGTGAAGACGTTGACGACCCCGGCGGGCAGGCCCGCGTCCTCGAGCAGCTTCGCGAAGAACAGCGTGGTGAGCGGCGTGAGCTCGGCGGGCTTGATGACCACGGTGCAGCCCGCGGCGAGCGCCGGCGCGATCTTGCGGGTGGCCATGGCGAGCGGGAAGTTCCACGGCGTGATGAGGAAGCACGGCCCGACGGGGTGCTGCGACACGATCATGCGGCCGGTGCCCTCGGGGTTGGGTCCGTACCGGCCCTGGATCCGCGCGGTCTCCTCGCTGAACCACCGGATGAACTCGCCGCCGTACGCGACCTCGCCGCGGGCCTCGGCGAGCGGCTTGCCCATCTCGATCGTCATCAGCAGCGCGAACTCCTCCTTGCGCTCCTGCAGCAGGTCGAACGCGCGACGCAGGATCTCGGCGCGCTCGCGTGCCGGGGTCGCCGCCCAGGCCGGGAAGGCATCGACGGCGGCGTCGAGGGCGGCCTTGCCGTCCTCGGGCGACGCATTCGCGATCTCCTTGACGACCTGCCCGTTCGACGGGTCGTACACCTTCAGCGTCTTCCCGCCGGATGCCGCACGCCACTGTCCGCCGATGAACAGGCCGTCCGGGACGGACTCCAGCAGCTGGGTCTCACGGGTGTGGGTGATCGTCGTGGTCACGGGGACTCCCTCGTCGGTTCCGGATGCCACGCCTCGCGGCATCCCGTCGATCGCTGTCTTTCGGCCAATTCTGCCGTTCGGTGCGGCACTGTCACATGTACGTCGCGTACACCGAAGGGCTCTGCTTCGCCCGGATGTATCTGCCTCAGCCCGCCACCGTGGCGGGTGCGTGCTGAGGCAGGAACGTCTGGGCGAGGAAGGCCGACAGCTCGTCGGTCGCGTCGAGCGGGAAGATCCCCGCGACGTACTGGTCGGGGCGCACCACGACCACGACGCCGTCGCGCGACAGGCCGCGCTCGGCGAAGATGTCGGCGTCGCTCCAGGCGCTGGGTGCCGCGGCGTAGACCTTCTCCCAGTCGGTCAGCCCCAACGGGCCGGTCTTCGGCAGGAACAGCTCGGGGACGCGCGAGAGGTCGACCTCCTCGAATCGCTGCTGGTACACGACCTTCACGTCGAACACCGCGTCGACGTCCGCGCCGGCCGGCGTGAACGTCGCCACCGGCGACTCGGGCGACGCCATGAACCCGGCCCACGAGGCGAGAGCGGATGCCTCACCCGCCGCGGGCGCGTCGGCGAACGCGTAGATCCGCCAGCGGCCGTCGGCTCTGGCATGGTGACCGAGGTGCACGACGTTGCCGTCGCACACGCGCACGACCTCGACCGACTTGAAGCGCTTGCCGAGCGGGAAGCCCTCGGCGAGCGCCTGATGACCGGCGAGGTGGGCAGAATCCGTCACGATCATCGACGGGCCGTACTGGGTCATGAAGCCCGACGGGAACTCGGCCGTGGCCAGGTAGTAGGTGGCGAGATCCTGCGGGTCGGTGATCTCTTCGGGCTTGCGGGCCATCAGCGACGACCATTCGCGGTCGAAGTCGATGAGCTGCTGCGCGACCGGCTGCCGCTCGGCGGAGTACGTCGACAGCAGCGACGCGGGACTGAGGCCCGTGAGCACGTGCCCGAGCTTCCAGCCGAGGTTGAACCCGTCCTGCATCGACACGTTCATGCCCTGGCCGGCCTTCGCGCTGTGCGTGTGGCACGCGTCGCCGGCGAGGAACACGCGCGGGTCGTGGCCCTGGTCGACGTCGACGTCGTCGAACTTGTCGGTCACGCGGTGCCCGACCTCGTACACGCTGTGCCACGCGACCTGCTTCACGTCGATCGAGTACGGATGAAGGATCTCGTTCGCCCGGCGGATGATCTCTTCGACCGGTGTCTGGCGCACGCGGTGGTCGTCGTCCTTCGCGACCTCGCCCAGGTCGATGTACATGCGACTGAGGTATCCGCCTTCGCGGGGGATGTGCAGGATGTTGCCGGCGGCCGAATTGATGGCGCACTTGGTGCGCCAGTCCGGGAAGTCGGTGTTGACGAGCACGTCCATGACGCCCCACGCGTGCGACGCGAACTCGCCGACGTGCTTGCGCCCGATCGCCTCGCGCACGCCGCTGCGCGCGCCGTCGCAGCCGACGACGTACTTCGCGCGGACGGTTCGCTCCTCCCCCGCGCGCTCGCCCGCGGTGTACCGCACGCGGACCTCGACCGGATACCGGCCCTCCTCGTCGACGGTGAGTCCCGCGAACTCGATGCCGTAATCGGGCACGATGCGGCCAGGGCCGTGCGCGGCCGCCTCGGCGAAGTAGTCGAGCACGCGCGCCTGATTCACGATGAGGTGCGGGAACTCGCTGATCTTGAACGCGTAGTCCTCGGTGCGCGCGGTGCGCACGATGTTCCGCGGGTTCTCGGGATCGGGCGCCCAGAAGTTCATGTACGCGATGTTGTACGCCTCGGCCGTGATGCGCTCGGCGAACCCGAAGGCCTGGAACGTCTCGACGCTGCGCGGCTGGATGCCGTCGGCCTGGCCCAGCACGAGCCGGCCGTCGCGGCGCTCGATCAGGCGGGTCGCGACTCCGGGGAACTGAGACATCTGCGCCGCGAGCAGCATTCCGGCAGGACCCGAGCCCACGATGAGCACGTCCATCTCGTCGGGAAGCTCGGTCGGCCGGTCGATGCCGGTCCCGGCGGCCGGCTGCACGCGCGGCTCACCCGAGACGTATCCGTGGTGGTGGAACTGCATTTCTCTCCTCGCCGCGCCGATGCTTGCGATGGGACCGGACCCGTTCTATATTCGAACACGCCGTTCTACTAACGAACAGATCGTATACGACCCCCGTCGCCAGGGCAATGCTCCTCGTGCGCGAGACTTCGCCTTTGTCATCGAAAGGACGCCAGCACGTGACAGAAGTGACGTCTCGCGCAGATGCAGGGACGAGGGTGCCCGCATCGCAGACGCTGAGCCGCGGCATCCGGGTTCTCGAAGTGCTCGCCGATGCGCGGGAGCCGCTGACCATCGACGCTCTCTCGGGCCGCCTCGACCTGCACCGGTCGGTCGTCTACCGCCTGCTGCGGACTCTCGAGGACCACGGCCTCGTGACCCGCGACTCGATGGGACGGGCGCAGCTCGGTCCGCGGCTGGCGGCCCTCGCCGCCGGCGTCGCGCACGATCTGCAGGCTGAGGCGCTCCCCGAGCTCACCGCGGTCGCGAACGAGCTCGGCATGACGACGTTCCTGGCCGTGCTCGACCACGACGAGTGCGTCACGCTCGCCTCGATCGAGCCGCGGCACGCGGTGGCGTCGGTTGCGCAGCGGCCGGGAACGCGCCACCCCGTCACGCGCGGCGCGCCGGGCAAGGCGATCATGTCGCTCCTGCCTCCGGCATCCTGGCCGGCCGAGGTGTCGTCCGCCCTCGCGGCGGAGGTGACGGATGCCGCGACCCGCGGCTTCGCGACGAGCCACGACGAGGTCATCCCGACGCTGCGCGCGGTCGCGGTGCCCCTCGCCCTGCGGGGGCGCGAGCCGGCCTCGATCGCGGTCGTGTACGTCGCGAGCACGCACGACGACGCCGAGATCGCGGCGCGTCTGGCCCGCTCGGCCGCGGCGATCCGCGAAGCCCTCGGCGGCTGATCCTCGCCCCACCGGCGTGCGCGACGCCTGAGTTCCGGTCACGACGCGCTCAGTGAGGCGCCGGCGGCGGGGCGGCGACCCCGAAGCTCAGGAGTCGTGCACGATCACCCTGAGGCGGGGAACTCGTTCACGAAGCGGATGTTGTATTCGGCGACCCGCTGCGGGACGCCCGCGAAAGCCTCGGCCCGCGCATCAGACGCCATGTAGGTCTTCTCGGTCTCGAGGAAAGCCGCCTCGTCGCCGGACGCACTCACCGCCCACACGAACTCGTTCGTCTCGGGCAGGCCGTAGGCGAACTCGATCTCGAACCCCGCGGCCGGTCGCACCTTCGGCATCCACTGCTGCCACCAGGCGACGAACGCGTCGTATTCTCCGTCGACGAGGGTGTAGCGGCGCAGCTGGATCGTCTTCATACGCTCCATCATGGCGGAAGTCCTATACTCGACTCGTCCGGCGGGGACGATCCCGCCGGTGCTCGAAAAAGGGGCACGCAGCCCGGCAGCCGCCGTCGCGAGACACATACGGACTTCGAACCTCCGTCTCGCGAAAGGCTTCGCCATGCCCACCGTCTCCGCACACGTCGCCCTCACGCTCGCCCGCCACGTCGACCACGTGTTCGGCGTGATGGGCAACGGCAACGCGTACTTCCTCGACGCCCTCGAACGCTCGACGGAGGTCGAGTTCACTGCCGTGCGGCACGAGGCCGGCGCCGTCGTGGCCGCCGACGCGTTCCACCGCGCGTCCGGCCGACTGGCCGCCGCGACCACCACCTACGGCGCCGGGTTCACCAACACGATCACGGCGCTGGCCGAGGCGGTGCAGGCGCACGTGCCGCTCGTGCTCGTCGTCGGCGACGAGCCCACGTCGGGCCCCCGTCCGTGGGACGTGGATCAGATCGCCCTCGCGTCGGCCGTCGGTGCGCGCACCTATACCGTCGGGCGAACGGATGCCGCGGCCACGACTGTGATCGCGATCGAGCACGCGCTCACCTACCGCGTGCCCACCGTGCTGGCGATCCCGTACGACGTCGCGGCGCGCGGCGCCGGGCCGGTGCCGGAGGCTCCCGAGCCCCGGATCCCCGACCCGCTCGCCCTGCGCGAGGAGTTCGCGCAGGCGACAGTGCGCGAGATCGCTCGCGCGCTGGCCGACGCGCGCCGCCCGTTCCTCCTGGCGGGACGCGGGGCGTGGATCTCGCATGCGGGCGAGGCGCTCGGCGCGCTCGCCGACGCCACGGGCGCGCTCACCGCGTCGACTGCACTCGGCCGGGGGGTCTTCCCCCGCGCCGAGTTCGACCTCGGCGTCACCGGCGGCTTCGGCGCGGAGCGCGCGATGGAGCTGGTCCACGAGGCCGATGTCGCCGTCGTGTTCGGGGCGTCGCTCAATCAGTTCACGATGCGCTTCGGCGACCTCTTCGCTCCCGGCACGCGCGTGTTCCAGGTCGACGTCGCGCCGACCGCGACCCATCCGTACGTCAGCGGCTATGTGCGCGGCGATGCCCGCGTCGTAGCCGAGGCACTCACGCACGAGGTGCGCCGGACCGCCGCCGAGCCGAGCGACTGGCGCGAATCGGTCGACGTCGCCGCCGCGCGGCGGTATGACGCGGGCGAGGGCGTTTCCGCGGACGGAAGGCTCGATCCGCGATCGGTCGCCGCGCGACTCGGCGAGCTGCTTCCGCAGGACCGGGTCGTCGTCTCGGACGGCGGTCACTTCATCGGCTGGGCGAACATGTTCTGGCCCGTCGCATCGCCCGACCGCATGATGATGGTCGGCACCGCGTTCCAGTCCATCGGCCAGGGCTGGCCATCGGTCGCGGGGGCCGCGCTGGCGAAGCCGGCATCGGCGGTGGTGCTGACGACAGGCGACGGCGGCGGGCTCATGGCCCTCGCCGACCTCGAGACCGCGGTGCGGGTCGCCGGAGGCCGCGGCGTCGCGGTCGTCTGGAACGACGCCGCCTACGGCGCCGAGATCAACCTCTACGGGCTCAAGGGCCTCGCCAAGGAGCCCATGCTCATCCCCGAGGTCGACTTCGCCGCGCTCGGCGAGGGCGTCGGCGCAGAGGGCGTCGTGGTGCGGCGCCTGGAGGATCTCGAGCGCGTCGCATCGTGGACGACCGAGCCCGAGGCGTCCCGCCGCTTCCTCGTGCTCGACTGCCGCATCTCGGGCACGGTCGTCGCGCCGTACCAGCACGAGATCATCCGCGTGAACTCGCAGCCCGTGTGAAGCAGGCTCCGCAGTCGTCGCTGCGCCGTGACCGCTGCGACACGCGACGGCGGAGTCCCGCAGCGGCAAGACGCGGCCCGGTCATCGCTTCGCGACCAGCCACGACGGCCCAGCACCGTCGACGGACGCCTCGCGGGCGCACCGCGCCGACGCGCGAGCGCCGTGGATTACTGAACGCTCGGTCTGTACGATGGTCGCGCAGCGCGCGAGCGGCTCGCCGCCGAGCGGAAGGATCCGGCATGGATGACGTCTACGCGACCGGCCACACGCGCCGCATGATCGCGAACGACCCGGCCTCGGCGGCGCTCGGCATGCGCGTGATGCGCGCCGAGCCCGGGAGGGCCGTGGTGCGCATGACCGTGCGCGCCGACATGCTCAACGGGTTCGCGGTGGCGCACGGCGGGCTGGTGTTCGCCCTCGCCGACACCGCGCTCGCGCTGGCCTGCAACGAGACGGATGCCGTGACCCTGGTCGCGGGCGCCGACATCGCGTTCCTCTCCCCCGCGCGCGAAGGCGACGAGCTCGAGGCGGTGGCCGAGCGCCGCACGCTCGAGGGCCGCTCGGGCATCTACGACGTGCGGGTGTCCACCGGCGACGGACGGATCGTCGCCGAGCTTCGTGGCCGCACACGCGTCACCGGGATGCCGCAGCCCTGACTCCGCAATCAGGCCGCCAGGCCGTCGGTCCGTTCACGCCCCCGACCCGCGACCCCTCTCTGCGAAAACACCAGTCCGCGAGCCGACACGCCGGGGCGAGGCATCCGCCGCCGGCGTGTCGCCGTCACTCACTGGTGTTTCGCAACCGCGGACTGAGGCTCAGGCCTTCGACAAGCCGTAGATCGGGCTGACCGACTGCTCGGCCTCGTGCTCGGGACCGAGCGGGATGCCGCTGCGGTCGCGCAGCAGCAGCGTGCCGATGAGGCCGATCACGGTCATGCCGGCGAGGTACCACGTGACCGAGATCGTCGAGCCGGTCTGCTGCACGAGCCACGTCGCGATGGTGGGGGCGAACGCGCCGCCGAGGATCGCGCCGATCGCGTACGAGATCGACACACCCGAGAACCGGATCGACGCCGGGAACAGCTCGGAGTAGAGGGCGGCCTGCGGTCCGTACGTGAACCCGAGGCCGATCGTGAGGATCGCGAGGCCCAGGAACAGCAGCCAGATGTTGCCGGTGTTCACGAGCGGGAAGAGCGTGAAGACGCCGACGAGCTGCAGGATCCAGCCGAAGATGTAGGTCGTACGGCGCCCGATGCGGTCCGACACGAACCCCGCCGCAAGCGTCGAGAGCAGCCACGTCACGGCGGAGCCCGCGACGGCCCACAGCACGGGTCCGCGCTCGAGCGCGAGAGGGCCTTCGGGGTTGGTCGAATAGCCCTGGATGTAGCCGCCCGTGGTCATGTAGCCGACCGCGTTGTTGCCGGCGAACACCAGCGCGGCGATGAAGACGAGGAGGGAGTGCTTGCGGAAGAGCGTGATGATCGGCATCCGCGCCTTCTCCTTGCGCTCGGCGAGCTCGGCGAACACCGGGCTCTCCTCCACGCGACGTCGGACGTAGTAGCCGACGAGGATCAGCACGACGCTGAGGAGGAACGGGATGCGCCAGCCCCACGCGAGGAACGCATCGCCCGGCGCGATCATCGCCATGAGCGCCATGACCCCCGAGGCCAGCAGCAGGCCGAGCGGCACGCCGATCTGCGGCGAGGCGCCGAACGCGCCGCGGCGCTGCCTCGGCGCGTGCTCGACGGCCATGAGCACCGCGCCGCCCCACTCGCCGCCGGCCGAGATGCCCTGCAGGATGCGCAGCAGCACCAGGAGGATGGGCGCCGCGATGCCGATCGCCTCGTACGTGGGAAGCACTCCGATGAGCGCGGTGGCGGCACCCATCAGGATGAGCGTCCACATCAGCACGACCTTGCGGCCGTACTTGTCGCCGAAGTGCCCGGCGAGGAATGCGCCGAGCGGGCGGAACAGGAAGCTCACGCCGACCGTCGCGAACGCGATGAGCGCACTGTTGGCGCCGAGGGGGGCGAAGAACAGCTCGCCGAACACGAGGCCGACGGCCGTGGCGTAGATGAAGAAGTCGTACCACTCGACGGTCGTGCCGACGACCGTCGCGAAGACGACGCGGCGGCGGTCGACCGCCGATGCGATCGTGCCGGTGGGCGTGAAGCCGGGCTGGGAGGTGCTCATTTCGGGTGACTCCTGTGTCTGGGTGACGTCGTCGTCGCGGCATCTGCATGTGATGGTTGCCGCTGGTTCGACCGATGATATACGATTTCGGATACGACGCAAGAGTGAGGATGCTCATGGACGAGAAATCGGATGCCGCGGCCCCGGGCCGTGCGACCGATGCACGATTCGCCGCGCTGCCCGCACGGCCGGGCAAGGTCATCGCGATCCACCTCAGCTACGCGTCGCGTGCGGATCAGCGCGGACGCCGGCCGCAGCATCCGTCGTACTTCTTCAAGCCCTCGAGCTCGATCGCGGCCTCCGGCAGCACGATCGAGCGGCCCGCCGGCACCGAGCTGCTCGCGTTCGAAGGCGAGATCGCACTCGTCATCGGCGCTCCCGCCCGCCGCGTCACCCTCGACGACGCGTGGGCGCACGTCGCCGCGGTCACCGCCGCGAACGACTTCGGCCTCTACGACCTCCGCGCGAACGACAAGGGGTCGAATGTGCGGTCCAAGGGCGGCGACGGGTACACGCCGATCGGCCCGTCCCTCATCGAGGCGCGCGCCGTCGATCCGCGGATTCTGCGGATCCGCACGTGGCTCAACGGATCGCTCGTCCAGGACGACACGTCGGCCGGCATGATCTTCCCGCTCGAGCAGCTGGTCGCCGACCTGTCGCAGCACTTCACGCTCGAGCCGGGCGACGTGATCCTCACCGGGACCCCGGCGGGATCCTCCGTCGCGGCGCCCGGCGATGTCGTCGAGGTGGAGGTCGACGTGCCGGGCGGCCCGAGCACGGGGCGCCTCGTGACCACCGTGGTGCAAGGCGACGTCGCGTTCGATCCCGGGCTCGGCTCGCTGCCCGCTGCGGACGACCTGCAGCGCGCCGAGGCCTGGGGTTCGCGCGAGGCTGCGGGTCTGCCCGCGGAGGAATCGATCGCCCCGGGAGGGAGCGCGGCGACGGAGGCCTCCCTCTCCCCCGGCCTCCGTGCGAAGCTCGAGGCCGCGCCCGTCGCGGGCCTCTCGGCGCAGCTGCGCAAGCGCGGGCTGAACAACGTTCACATCGACGGCGTCAAGCCGCTGCATCCGGAATCCAAGCTCGTCGGCACCGCTCGCACGCTGCGCTTCGTACCCAACCGCGAGGACCTCTTCGCGTCGCACGGCGGCGGCTACAACGCGCAGAAGCGCGCGTTCGACGCTGTCGGCGAGGGCGACGTGATCGTGATCGAGGCGCGCGGCGAGGCCGGGTCGGGCACGCTCGGCGACATCCTCGCGATCCGTGCGCACGCGCGGGGCGCCGCGGGCATCGTGACCGACGGAGGCGTGCGGGATGCCGCGGCCGTCGCCGCGGTCGGCATCCCGGTGTACTCGTCGGGGGCACACCCCGCCGTCCTCGGACGCAAGCACGTGCCGTGGGACACCGACGTCGCGGTGGCGTGCGGCGGCGCGACGGTCGAGCCCGGCGACGTCATCGTGGGCGACGCCGACGGCGTCATCGTGATCCCCCGCGCGCTCGTCGAGGAGGTCGTCGACGCCACCCTCGCCCAGGAGGACGAGGACGCGTGGATCGCGCAGCGCGTCGCGGAGGGGCATCCCGTCGACGGGCTCTTCCCGATGGACGCCGAGTGGCGCGCCCGCTTCGAGGCTGCGAGGGAGGGCCACCGATGACCGATCTCGACACGGCGCACGAGGCGCCCAGCCAGAGCAAGTCGCAGCGCGCGTACCACTGGATCAAGGAGCGCATCGCGAACCAGGAGTTCACTCCCGGCTACCGCCTCGTGCTCGGCTCGATCGCCGGCGATCTCGACATGAGCGTCGTGCCGGTGCGCGAGGCGATCCGCCAGCTCGAGGCCGAGGGACTCGTGACCTTCGAGCGCAACGTCGGAGCTCGCGTGTCGATGGTCGACGACTCGCAGTACCGCTTCAGCATGCAGGCGCTGTCGATCCTCGAAGGCACGGCGACCGCGCTCGCGGCCCGCCGGCTCACGGCCGACGACCTCCGCAACGCCCGCCGCATCAACGAGCTCATGATCGAGACGCTCGAGCACTTCGACCCGCGGGCGTTCACCGCGCTCAACCAGGAGTTCCACGCCGCGCTGTTCTCGAAGTGCGCGAACCCCCGCATGCTCGAGCTCGTCAACGCCGAGTGGGCGCGCCTCGGGCACCTGCGCGACTCGACCTTCAGCTTCGTCCCCGGCCGCGCGGCCGAGTCCGTCCGCGAGCACGAGAACATCATCCAGCTCATCGAGACGGGCGCCCCGCTCGGCGAGATCGAGAAGGCGGCCCGGCGGCACCGGTCCGCGACGCTCGACGCGTACATGATCCACGAGCATCCCGACGAGGCCCTCGGCCTGCCGGCGTTCTGAACCTCCGCGGATGCCGGGGCACCGGCATCCGTCACCGTCCCCTCCCCACGAAGGAGCACCCCATGACCGACACCACCACCGCACTGGATGCCCGGCACGTGCCCGACGGGCTGCCCGAGCGCATCCAGCACTACATCGACGGCCAGTTCGTCGACTCGGTCGACGGCGACACGTTCGACGTGCTCGACCCGGTCACGAACGAGACCTACGTCCAGGCAGCCGCGGGCAAGAAGGCCGATGTCGACCGCGCCGTCGCCGCTGCGCGTCGTGCGTTCACCGAGGGGCCTTGGCCGCGCATGCTGCCTCGCGAGCGCTCGCGGGTGCTGCACCGCATCGCCGACATCGTCGAGTCCCGCGACGCCCGACTCGCCGAGCTGGAGTCGTTCGACTCGGGGCTGCCGATCACGCAGGCACTCGGCCAGGCGCGGCGGGCGGCCGAGAACTTCCGCTTCTTCGCCGATCTGATCGTGGCGCAGGCCGACGACGCCTACAAGGTTCCCGGACGCCAGATGAACTACGTCAACCGCAAGCCGATCGGCGTCGCGGGACTCATCACGCCATGGAACACGCCGTTCATGCTCGAGTCGTGGAAGCTCGGCCCCGCCCTCGCCACCGGCAACACCGTCGTGCTCAAGCCCGCGGAGTTCACGCCGCTGTCGGCCTCGCTGTGGGCGGGCATCTTCGAGGAGGCGGGGCTCCCCCAGGGTGTCTTCAACCTCGTCAACGGACTGGGTGAGGATGCCGGTGACGCTCTTGTGAAGCACCCCGAGGTGCCGCTCATCTCGTTCACCGGCGAGAGCCGCACCGGGCAGATCATCTTCGGCAACGCGGCGCCGTTCCTCAAGGGGCTGTCGATGGAGCTCGGCGGCAAGAGCCCGGCGGTCGTATTCGCCGACGCCGACCTCGAGTCGGCGATCGACGCGACGATCTTCGGCGTCTTCTCCCTCAACGGCGAGCGCTGCACCGCGGGATCCCGCATCCTCGTGGAGCGCTCGATCTACGACGAGTTCGTCGCGCGCTACGCCGCGCAGGCCGACCGTGTGATCGTGGGCTACCCGCACGACCCCAAGACCGAGGTCGGAGCGCTCGTGCACCCCGAGCACTACGACAAGGTCATGTCGTACATCGAGATCGGCAAGAGCGAGGCGCGGCTGGTCGCGGGCGGCGCACGGCCGGACGGCTTCGACGAGGGCAACTTCGTGCGTCCGACGGTGTTCGCGGACGTCGCGCCCGACGCCCGGATCTTCCAGGAGGAGATCTTCGGACCCGTGGTCGCGATCACCCCGTTCGACACCGACGAGGAGGCGCTCGAACTCGCCAACGGCGTCAAGTACGGCCTCGCCGCCTACGTCTGGACGAACGACCTCAAGCGCGCGCACAACTTCTCGCAGGCGATCGAGGCGGGCATGGTGTGGCTCAACTCCAACAACGTCCGCGACCTGCGCACCCCGTTCGGCGGCGTCAAGGCCTCGGGTCTCGGCCACGAGGGCGGCTACCGCTCGATCGACTTCTACACCGACCAGCAGGCCGTGCACATCACGCTCGGCCCGGCGCACAACCCCACTTTCGGCAAGGACGCGAAATGACCCACCGCGACGACATGACCCTCACCTCCTCCGGCTTCTACGTGAGCCAGGAGGCGCCGATCCACACCGACAACCCGATCCCGACGCCGACGAGCCCGGCGCCCGACATCCTGCGGTGCGCGTACATGGAGCTCGTCGTCACCGACCTGGCCGCGTCGCGCACGTTCTACGTCGACGTCCTCGGGCTGTACGTCACCGAGGAGGACGACGAGAGCATCTACCTGCGCTCGACGGAGGAGTTCATCCACCACAACCTCGTGCTGCGGCGCGGCGACGTCGCAGCGGTCGCCGCGTTCTCGTACCGGGTGCGCACCCCCGAGGACCTCGACAGGGCGGAGGCCTTCTACCGCGAGCTCGGCTGCGAGGTGCGGCGGCAGGCCTCGGGCTTCACGAAGGGCATCGGCGAGTCGGTGCGCGTGATCGACCCGCTCGGGTTCCCGTACGAGTTCTTCCACGACGTACAGCACGTCGAGCGGCTGTCGTGGCGCTACGACCTGCACACCCCCGGCGAGCTGGTGCGACTCGACCACTTCAACCAGGTCACGCCCGACGTGCCGCGGGCGGTCAACTTCATGCAGAGCCTCGGCTTCCGCGTCACGGAGGACATCCAGGACGAGCAGGGAACCGTCTACGCCGCGTGGATGCGCCGCAAGCCCACCGTCCACGACACCGCGATGACCGGCGGCGACGGTCCCCGCATGCATCACGTCGCGTTCTCGACGCACGAGAAGCACAACATCCTGGCGATCTGCGACAAGCTGGGCGCCCTGCGCCGTTCCGACGCGATCGAGCGCGGCCCCGGCCGCCACGGTGTGTCGAACGCGTTCTACCTGTACCTGCGCGACCCCGACGGCCACCGCGTCGAGATCTATACGCAGGACTACTACACCGGCGACCCCGACAACCCGGTCGTCACGTGGGACGTGCACGACAACCAGCGCCGCGACTGGTGGGGAAACCCCGTGGTCCCGTCGTGGTACACCGAGGCATCGCTCGTGCTCGACCTCGACGGCAACCCCCAGCCCGTCGTCGCGCGCACCGACGAGTCCGAGATGGCCGTGACGATCGGCGCCGACGGCTTCTCGTACACGCGCCCCGACGACAAGGACGAGGAGCTTCCCAGCTGGAAGCAGGGCGAGTACAAGCTCGGCCACCAGCTGTAGCCGAGGCATCCTCAGAAGGAGAGAACGGATGCTGCACCCCGAGGTCATCCAGCAGCTCGCGGAGGAGCTGGCCGAGGCCGACCGCACGCACGGCGTGATCCCCCGCATCACCGCACGGCACCCGGACGCGACGGTCGAGGACTCGTACGCGATCCAGGGCGTGTGGCGCGACCGCATGATCGCGGACGGCCGCCCGCTCGTCGGCCGCAAGATCGGGCTCACCTCCAAGGCGATGCAGCAGGCGACGGGTATCACCGAGCCGGACTACGGCGTGATGTTCGACGACACCGTGTACGAGTCCGGGGCCGAGATCCCCGTCGAGAGGTTCTCGAACGTGCGCATCGAGGTCGAGCTCGCGTTCGTGCTGAAGCAGCCGCTCGAGGGTCCGGACTGCACGCTCGACGACGCCCTCGCCGCGATCGACTACGCCGTGCCGGCGCTCGAGATCCTCAACTCGCACATCGAGCTGGAGGGCCGCACCATCGTCGACACGATCGCCGACAACGCCGCCTACGGCGCGATGGTGCTCGGCACGACCCGCAGGCGTCCCGGCGAGATAGACCTGCGCTGGGTTCCAGGGGTGCTCTCCCGCAACGGCGAGATCGAAGAGACCGGCGTGGCCGCGGGCGTGCTCGGACACCCCGCGACCGGCGTCGCCTGGCTCGCGAACAAGTTCCACCAGCACGGCGCACGGCTCGAGGCGGGCGAGATCATCCTCGCCGGGTCGTTCACGCGTCCCCTGTGGGTGTCGCGGGGCGATAGCGTCAGATGCGACTACGGACCCATGGGGGTGATCGAGTGTCGCTTCGTCTGACTCCGACCTTCCGCGATGCGCTGGCCGACGGCATCCGTCCTCTCGCGGGAATGTGGGTGTGCTCCGGCTCGCCGCTCGTCGCCGAGATCTGCGCGGGCTCCGGCCTGGACTGGCTGCTCATCGACATGGAGCATTCCCCGAACGGTCTCGAGTCAGTGCTGGCGCAGCTGCAGGCGGTCGCGGCGTACCCGGTGACCCCGGTGGTGCGCGTGCCGATCGGCGACGTCGTGACGATCAAGCAGGTGCTCGACCTCGGAGCGCAGAACCTGCTCGTGCCGATGGTCTCGTCGAGGACGGATGCCGAGGCCGCCGTCGCGGCCGTGCGCTATCCCCCGCGCGGCACGAGGGGCGTCGGTTCGGCGCTCGCGAGGTCTGCGCGGTGGAACCGCGTCGACGGCTACCTCCAGGACGCCGACGCGCACGTGTCGCTGTTCGTCCAGATCGAGACGGTCGCGGGCGTCGAGGCCGCGGCGGAGATCGCCGCGGTCGACGGCGTCGACGGCGTGTTCGTCGGGCCGAGCGACCTCGCGGCGTCGATGGGGCTCCTGGGTCAGCAGACGCACGCGGATGTCGTCGCGGCGGCCCTCCGCACGTTCGAGGCCGTGCGCGCGGCGGGCAAGCCCGTGGGCGTCAACGCCTTCGACCCGGCGGCTGCCGACGCGTACCTCGAGGCCGGCGCATCGTTCGTGCTCGTCGGCGCCGACACCGCGATGCTCGCCCGCGGCTCGGAGTCCCTCGCGGCCCGCTTCATCCCGGCCGGCCCGGGCCCCGATCGCGCCTCGTACTGACCCCGCGCATCACGACCGAGGCACCCGCTCGCGCCGGCGTCGTGTTCGCAATTCAGGAAGAACGCCGGCTGCTGCCGCGCTCTGCCGCGGGATTCCGCGGTCGGCCGATGCGCGCTCGCGGTTCTTCCTGAGTTATGCGCAGTCCCGACCGCCCGCGCGACATGGCACAGTGATTCCATGAAGAAGTGGGTCGTCCGGTTCGTGTCGCTGCTCGTGTTCAACGTCCTCGTGCTGCTCGTGGTCGGCTGGCTCACGCCCGCTCGCGTGGGATGGGCGGCATTGTGGGCGGGCATCGTCCTGACCGCGCTCGTGATCTGGATCAAGCCGCTCGTCGAGAAGTGGTTCCGCTCGATCGCCGCGAAGCGCGGGCGGGCGGGTGAGAAGCTCGTCGAGCTGCTGATCGCGTTCGCCGTCGCGCTCGTGGTCTGGATCGCGACGGTGCTGTTCACCGGCGTCTCGATCGGCGGAGGCTTGTTCGGGGCCTTCTGGGGCTACGTGCTGCCGCCGGTGATCCTCCTCATCGGCTGGGCGGTCTATGACGCGATCGACGACCGCGTCGAGTCGCACGCCGGCGCGCTGTACGACCGGGCGACGGGCGGCCGGGCGGCGGATGCCTCGGCAACCGGCTCCGCTGCACCCGCGGCTCCGCCGAGTTCGGAGACTGCGGCAGGCCGCCGCGAGCTGAACGACGGACTCACCGACGAGCAGCGCCGCATGCTCGACGAGCTCGGCTGAGCGCTCACGCGCCCACCGCGGGTGCGCTCGCCGGCGGGTGCGTTACCACTTCGGGTGCTGTCGCCGAGCCGAAGGTCGGGTGCGCGGATGACGCGTGCTCTCGGCAAGAGCGCACGGAGCGGACGGGATGCCTCGGCCCGCGGCGCGGTGCTCGATGCGACGCGCGTGCCGCGTGCCGCAGCACGCGAGAGCCCCGTCTCTCCGGAAGGGTCCGGAGAGACGGGGCGGGTGGCACGAGCGCCGAGCAGCCGGCGGCGACAGTCGGAGCACTCGGAGCCGAGGACGCCGCTACCGGCGCTTGGCGGTGACGATGAGGTACTCCCACGGCATGACGCCGTCCTGCGAGAACCGGTCGCCCAGCGCCGCCATCTCGGCATCGAGGGCCGCGACCTTCTCGTCGTCGTCGGCGATGAAGCGGTACACCGCGATCGTCGGGCCGTAGTGCGCCTTGAAGAAGTCGCGGAACTCCGCCCCGTCGGCGAATCGGTCGACCCGGAGCGCCTGCTGGTGCGCAGAGATCTCGTCGACGCGGTCGCCGAACAGCTCGCGGACATGCTCGACGCTCCCCCAGAGCGGAGCCGGCGAGGCGCCAGGAGGGGGCGGCGGTGCGAACGGCTTCATCGTTGCGAAGAGCTGCCCGATGAACCCGTCCGGGGTCCAGCTGAGGACGCCGATCGTCCCGCCCGGCCGGCACACCCGAAGGAGCTCGTCGGCGGCCAGCTGATGATGCGGGGCGAACATCACTCCGATGCTCGACATGACCACGTCGAAGTCGGCGTCGGCGAAGGGAAGGGCCTCCGCGTCGGCCGTCTGCCACGTCAGTTCGACGCCCTCCGCCTCCGCCGCGGCGCGCCCGACCGCGAGGAGCTCGGGGGTGAGGTCGGTCGCAACGACCTCGGCGCCACGCCGTGCCGACGGGATCGCCGAAGTGCCGGTGCCGGCGGCCACGTCGAGGACGCGCTGCCCTGCCCGGACATCGATCGCCTCGACGAGGATTCCGCCGAGGGCGTGGACGACCTCGTCGACGACGGTGGGGTAGCTACCGCTCGCCCACATCGCAGCGTGCTTCGCCTTGAGGGCGCGGTCCTCTTCTGTCGCGGTGACGACCCCGGTGGTGCTGGTGAATGATGACATCCGTTCCTCCCGTGGTGGTGGTTGTTGATGTCACCACGCTAGGAATCGGGCACCCCTGCTCACATCGGCGCCGACGCGCAATCGGGCGCACGCCATGGGCGCCCGATGACGGCTGACGCGTAGTCGTCAGCGGCCCGAGAGCAGCCGGGCGACAGCCGCCGTGCGCGCCGTCCGGCCGCTCAGCCCGAGCTTCGCATACGCATTCTGCAGGTGGCGCTCGACGGTGCGCACCGAGAGGAACAGGTGCGCCGCGATCGCGTCGTTGTCGTATCCCGCCGCAGCGAGCCGGAGGATGTCGAGCTCGCGGGGCGAGACCAAAGCGGCGACGTCCTCGGGGATCCCCGCTGCGGCGAGCTCTCGATCCGGTCGGAGGAACTCCGTGACCTCGTGCAGGAAGACCTGCCAGGCGGGTTCGTCAGCGAGGACGATGTGGTTGTTGCTGTCGAGTGCGATCAGGCGCGCGCCCTTGATGTTCGCGGCGAGGTGCCGCGCGTGGTGGAACTCGTTCATCTGATCGCCCCGGCTGTGGATGACGAGCGTCGGCAGGTCGAGCTCGGGCAGTCGCCACGTCGAGTCGGTGACCTGCCGCTGTGTGCGCGCGAGGACGGCCGTCTCGGTGTCGCACGCGCGCCGCTGCAGGTCATCCAGCCACTGCATCTGCTCTTCTGTGCCACCGGGGATCATCATGCTGCTGAACACCCGGCGGAACTCCGACGTCGGTCGCGCCCACCCCACCTTGATCAGCGCCTCGAACGCGGCGAGCAACTCGAGCTCTTCAGGGGTCGCGGCCGCCTGCGCGCCGGAGTAGCTTCCGTAGAACACGAGGCGCGTGAGGCGCTCGGGGTGCCGGGCTGCGAACTCGATGGCCACCGGCCCGCCCTGCGCCATCGCCAGGAGCGCGAAGCGGTCGAGACCTGCATCGGCCACGACCGCCTCCAGGTCGGCGACACGCGCCTCCAGGCTGTGGTCCGTGACGCCCCGATCAGAGAGCCCGTGGCCGCGCTCGTCGTACCGGATGACGGTCGCGATCCTGCCGAGCTCGACGAGGTAGTGGCGCCAGACCGGGCTCTCCCAGTCGAACTGCAGATGGCTGAGCCAGCAGGCGTCGATCAGCAGGGGCGGCCCGGACCCGTGCACGGCGTAGGCGATCCCGACCCCGTCGGCCGAGCGCGCGAAGTGGATGTCCTGCACCACGTCGGCTCTGATCGCCTCCACGGCGACATCATAGGAGCCCCGGGCCGCGCGCACACCCGGGTCGGCGGCACGATCAGCCCGCGGCGCGCTCGGCGGCCTCGACGACGTTCGTCATCAGCAGCGCCACCGTCATCGGGCCGACGCCTCCCGGGTTCGGTGACAGGTACCCGGCGACCTCGGCCACATCGGGGTGCACATCGCCGTGGACCTTCGACTTGCCGGTCTCGGGATCGCTCTCTCGCGTGACTCCGACGTCGAGCACCGCTGCGCCGGGCTTGACGTCCTCGGCGCGCACGATGTGCTTGACCCCTGCTGCCGCCACGATGACGTCGGCCTGGCGCAGGTGATGCGGCAGGTCCGCGGTGCCGGTGTGGGTGAGGGTCACGGTCGCGTTGATCTCGCGGCGCGTCAGCAGCAGCCCGATCGAGCGGCCGATGGTGACGCCGCGGCCCACGACGACGACATCCTTGCCCTTCAGGTCGTAGTCGTTGCGCAGCAGCAGCTCGATGACGCCTCGGGGCGTGCACGGAAGCGGCGTCGTGATCGGCGCGTTGACGTTCAGCACGAGGCGGCCCAGGTTGGTCGGGTGCAGGCCGTCCGCGTCCTTCGCGGGGTCGATGCGCTCGAGGATCGCATCGGTGTCGAGGTGCTTCGGCAGCGGCAGCTGCACGATGTACCCGTGGCACGCGGGGTCGGCGTTGAGCTCGTCGATCAGCGCCTCCACCTCGGCCTGGGTGGCGTCGGCCGGCAGCTCGCGCTGGATCGAGTTCATGCCGATGGCCTCGGATTCGCGGTGCTTCATTCCGACGTACAGCTGGGACGCCGGGTCGGCGCCGACGAGCACCGTCGCGATACCGGGCACGATCCCCTTTTCGCGGAGGGCGGCGACGCGCTCCCGCAGCTCCTCCTTGATCTCGGCTGCCGCGGCGCGTCCGTCGAGCGTGTGTGCGGTCATGCGTGTCTCCTCTTCACTGACTCGATGCGCCTCATCGGCGAGACATCGTCCGGGGGCCCAGACGGCAGTCGCGGACGGCGGACTCGACGTCCCGTTGCAGTCTCGCGGATATGCCGCTGCGGTGGGGCGGGGTTTCCGCTCAGTGGCGGAGCCCGGGGTACAGCGGGAACGCGGCGGTCAGCGCGGCCACGCGCGTGCGCAGTGCCGCCACGTCGGCGCCGGGCTGCAGCGCGAGCGCGATGACGTCGGCGACCTCCGTGAACTCGGCGTCGCCGAAGCCGCGCGTTGCGAGGGCGGGCGTGCCGATGCGCAGGCCGGAGGTCACCATCGGCGGACGCGGGTCGTTCGGCACCGCGTTGCGGTTGACCGTGATGTGGATCTCGTGCAGGAGGTCTTCGGCCTGCTTGCCGTCGATCTCGGCGTTGCGGAGGTCGACCAGCACGAGGTGCACATCGGTGCCGCCCGAGCGGACCGAGATTCCGGCATCCGTCACGTCCTGCTGCGACAGCCGCTCGGCGATGATGTGCGCGCCGCGGAGCACGCGCTCCTGGCGCTCCTTGAACTCGGGCGTGCCGGCGAGCTTGAAGGCGGTCGCCTTCGCGGCGATCACGTGCATGAGCGGACCGCCCTGCTGGCCGGGGAACACCGCGGTGTTGATCTTCTTGGCGATGTCGGCGTCGTTGGTGAGGATGAAGCCCGAGCGCGGACCGCCGATCGTCTTGTGCACGGTCGACGAGACGACGTGCGCGTGCGGGACCGGGTTCGGGTGCAGGCCGGCCGCCACGAGCCCGGCGAAGTGGGCCATGTCGACCCACAGGTATGCGCCCACCTCGTCGGCGATCGCGCGGAAGCGCGCGAAGTCGAGCTGGCGCGGGTAGGCCGACCAGCCGGCGATGATGACCTTCGGCTGGTGCTCGCGCGCGAGCCGCGCCACTTCGTCCATGTCGATCGTCGAGGTCTCGGGGTCGACCCCGTACGCCACGATGTCGTAAAGGCGGCCCGAGAAGTTGATCTTCATGCCGTGGGTGAGGTGGCCGCCCTGGTCGAGGGACAGGCCGAGCAGCGTGTCGCCCGGGCGCGCGATCGCGTGCAGCACCGCCGCGTTCGCGGTGGCGCCGGAGTGCGGCTGCACGTTCGCGAACTCGGCGCCGAACAGCGCCTTGGCGCGCAGGATGGCGAGCTCCTCGGCGACGTCGACCTCTTCGCACCCGCCGTAGTAGCGACGGCCGGGGTAGCCCTCGGCGTACTTGTTGGTGAGGACCGAGCCCTGCGACTGCAGCACCGAGACGGGCACGAAGTTCTCGGAGGCGATCATCTCGAGATAGCCGCGCTGGCGCTCGAGCTCACGGTCGAGGACCTGGGCGATCTCGGGATCGACCTCGGAGAGAGGGGCATTGAAGTACTGATCGGTCATGGCGATCTCCTTGACGACGGCTTCGGTTGGTTGTCCCGCATCGGCCCAGGCGCGCGGTCGAATGCCGTTGTCGGTCGCTCCCCGGTGGTGACCCACCTCAACGCCAGTCGCGACATTCCCGAGCATAACCGATGCCGCGGCCCTCTCGCAGCGCGCGATCGCGCCCTGCTAGGCTGAGCCGAACCCTTTTGTTAGGACTCTTTACATGATCCGTCGCCGAGGACGGGCTGCTGCGACAGCCATCGTCATCGCCGCGCTGCTCGCCGGCTGCACTCCGACGGCCCAGAATGGAGACACTGTGTCGCTCCCCGCCATCGTCCCCGCCCCCGCCTCGATCGAGTACGGGCAGGGCGAGCCGTTCCGACTGAGCGGCGACATCGCCGTGACGGGTGAACCGGATGCCGCCGCCGCGCTCGTCGCGCTGCTCGAGGCACGCACCGGCCTGAGTCCGGCCGAGGGCGACGCCGCGGCGATCCGGCTGCGTCTCGACCCGGCTGCGGGCGGAGCGGAGTCGTATCGCGTCGCGGTGGACGCGGCATCCGTCGTCGTCACCGGCGCCGACGAAGCGGGCCTGTTCTACGGCGTGCACACGCTGGGTCAGCTCGTCACCCGCGACGGCGGCGAGTGGATCGTCCCCGCTGTCACCGTCGCCGACGCCCCGAGGTTCGCGTACCGCGGCGTGATGCTCGACGTCGCGCGCCACTTCCATTCCGTCGACACCGTCAAGGGCTACATCGACCGCGCAGCGACATTGAAGCTCAATGCGCTGCACCTGCACCTCACCGACGACCAGGGATGGCGCATCCAGCTCGATTCGCGACCGGAACTCACGGAGCTCGCGAGCGGCACTTCGATCGGCGGCGATCCCGGCGGGTTCTACACGAAGGAGGACTACCGCGAGATCGTCGCGTACGCGGCGGCGCACCACATGATCGTCGTGCCCGAGATCGACATGCCCGGACACACGCACGCCGTCGGGCTGGCCTACCCGGAGCTGGCCGAGCCGCCGAGCATCGACGACCACATGCGCGAGATCATCCGCGCCTACGGCGGCGGTGAACCGGCGCCCGGAGTGCCGTACCAGGGGCTCGCCGTGGGGTTCTCGTCGCTGAAGATCGACGATGAGGCGACCTACGACTTCATCGCCGACGTGTTCGGCGAGCTCGCGGCGATGACCCCCGGCCCGTACCTGCACCTCGGCGGCGACGAGTCGCTCAGCACGACCGACGAGGACTTCGCGGCGTTCATCGCCCGCGCGAGCGCCATCATCGCCGATCTCGGCAAGACGCCGGTGGCCTGGCACGAGGCGGGCGCGGCGCCGGACATCGCCGACACCACCGTCGGGCAGTACTGGGGCTTCGTCACTCCCACCGGCGGCATGGACGACCGGGCCCGCGCGTTCGTCGCCAACGGCTCGCAACTGATCCTCTCCCCCGCGGACGCGGTCTACCTCGACATGCAGTATCCGTCGGGTCCTGAGCTCGGTCTCACGTGGGCGAACGGCCCGACGAGCGTCGAGCGCGCGTACTCGTGGGAGCCGTCGGACGTGATCGGCGGCATCGACGACAGCGACATCCTCGGCGTCGAAGCGCCGCTGTGGACCGAGACGGTCCGCACCGCGGCCGACATCGACCTCATGGCGTTCCCGCGCATCGCCGCGGCCGCCGAGGCGGCCTGGTCGCCGGCGACGGGCGCGAGCGAGCTGCGCACGTGGGACTCGTTCCGCTCGCGCGTCGGCGCGCTCGGCCCGCTGTGGACGAGTCTCGGCATCGGCTTCCACCCTTCCGACGAGATCCCGTGGGCCACCGAGTGAGCACGCTCGTCCACTCCGTCCGCGTCATCGGCGCTCCGGTCCCTCCGGACCGCTCCGATGCGTGGGTGCTGTTCGACGCCGGACGAGTGGCCGCAGCAGGCGCGGGTGCCGACCGCCCGGCGGCCGACGACCTCGTCGACGGCGGCGGCGGATGCCTCGTCCCCGGCTTCGTCGACATCCACGGGCACGGCGGAGGTGGCGCCAGCTTCGACGACGGCCCTGATGCCGTGCGGGCCGGCCGGGCTCTGCATCTCGCCCACGGCACGACGCGCGCCGTCATCTCGCTCGTGACGGCGTCGCTGGACGCCATGGCGGCACGGGCGGCGATGGTTGCGGAGGCCTGCGCGTCGGACCCGACCATCCTCGGCTCGCACCTCGAGGGGCCGTTCCTCGACCCGGGCCACAAGGGTGCGCACACCGCGGGCCTCCTGCGCGCGCCGGACGCGGCATCGGTCGACCGCCTGCTCGAAGCCGGGCGCGGCACGATCCGCCAAGTGACCCTCGCCCCCGAACTGCCAGGGGCGGACGACGCGATCCGCCGCTTCATCGACGCCGGAGTGGTCGTCGCGGTCGGCCATACCGACGCCGATGCGGCGGTCGCGCGCCGGGCGTTCGACGCCGGCGCGACCGTCCTCACGCACGCGTTCAACGGGATGCGCGGCATCCATCACCGCGCCCCCGGGCCCGTGGTCGCCGCGCTCCGCGACGAGCGCGTCACCCTCGAGGTGATCGCCGACGGCGTCCACGTCGACATGGGGCTCATCGCGACGCTGTTCGCCGCCGCCGGCGGGCGCATCGCCCTCATCACCGATGCGATGGCCGCCGCCGGTGCACCCGACGGCCGGTACGAGCTCGGCGGGCTGGCGGTCACCGTGTCGGACGGCGTCGCGCGCCTCGATGACGGCGGCTCGATCGCGGGGTCCACTCTCACGCAGGACGCCGCCGTGCGAAGTGTCGTCTCGGCCGGGGTGCCGCTCACGGCCGCGATCGCCGCAGCGACGTCGATTCCGGCCGCCGCGATCGGTCGCCCCGGTCTCGGCCGGCTCGACGTGGGCGGCGTCGCCGACGCCGTGCTGCTGAACGAGAGGCTCGAGGTGCGCCGCGTGTGGGTCGCCGGCACGCCGGCCTGACACGCCGGAAACAAGAGAAGGCGGGGCCGGAGATCCCTCCCCCGAGATACCTCCGGGCCCCGCCATGACCCGCGGATCGGGACCGCGGGCGGCTGTCGATCGCCCGTGCCCCAAACGAGAGCGACATGCCTTTCTGACTGAGAGACCACGATCTGCTCCAACTATTACGCGAGTTCGCGAAACGGATTCGCCGGCGGCCCGGCGCTCGTCACGAGACCCCTGGTCAAACCGCGCTCCGGCGACGACAATGGACGCGTGCGACGCTGGGACGTCGTGCCAGGGGGCGGTCACCAGCCGCCCGAGCCCACCGCCGACACCTGGGGGCGCGATGGACCACGACGAGGCGTGCGAGCCGATCGGACTCGGCGATGCCGATCTGGTCCTGCGGTCGAGATCCGGCGATCGCGGCGCGTTCGGGGAGCTGTGGCGGCGCCACTATCGCGCAGGCGTGACCGTCGCGCGCAACGTCACCTCGAGTCTCGACGCCGAAGACCTGGTGCAGGAGGCCTACACCCGCATCTACCAGTCGATCCTCACCGGCCGCGGGCCGACCGGGTCGTTCCGCGCCTACCTGTTCGCGAGCATCCGCAACACCGCCGCGACCTGGGGCCGCGCGCAGCGCGATGCCGCGTACGACGAACTCGAAGACGTGGCGGACCCGGCCGCACAGGAGCACGCGAGTGAGGCGGCCCTCGACCGCGGGCTCACCCACCAGGCGTTCCGCAGCTTGCCGACGCGCTGGCAGGAGGTGCTCTGGTACTCCGAGATCGAGCACATGAAGCCGGCAGAGATCGCTCCCCTGCTCGGCATGAAGGCCACCGCGGTCGCCCAGCTCACCTTCCGCGCGCGAGAAGGGCTGCGCGAGGCCTGGATCCAGGCGCATCTGCGCACGGTGGCCGACGGCTCGGACTGCCAGTGGACCATCGAGCGGCTCGGAGCCCACACACGCCGCAACCTCGGCCGCCGCGACCATGCCAAGGTCGACCGCCATCTCGCCGAGTGCGTGCGCTGCGCGATCGTCGCCAGTGAGGCCAAGGAGGTCTCGAGCCGGCTCGCGCTGGTGCTGCTCCCCCTCGCGCTCGGCGCGACCGGCGCCGCCGGGTACCTCGCGACCGTGCAGGGCGGGAGCGCGCCGCTCGTGGCTCTCGCGGCGATGCCGTCGGGCGTCGTGCAGGGAGCCGTCACCGTGCTCCCGACCGTCACCGAGGGCGCTGCCGGCGGTGCGAGCGCGGGCGCGACCGGCGCCGGTGCGGCCGGCGCCGCGACCACGACCTCTGGAGCCGTCGGAGCCGCGTCCAGCGCCGGAGGGGCGAGCCTGGGCGCTGCCGGAGCCTCGGCGGCCACCGCGTCGGCCGGCGCCGCAACCGGTACGCTTGCGACCTCTGCCGCGACCATCGCTGCCCTGGGCGGCTCGGCTATCGCCAGCGCGGGCGCCGCCTCGGGCATCGCCGCGAGTCTCGTCGTCGTGGGCGGCGTCGTGGCGGCGGCCGTCGTCCTGCCCGAAACCGCACCGGGGCCCGTGCAACTCGAGCGCACGAGCGTGTCCCATACGGTCCCCGCGACCCCGGGACCGCTGTCACCCGCAGAAGACTCCGCCGGCGTGCTGCCGGATGTCGGGCCCGGCCCGGCCGACATCCCCGCGATACCGGCCGCGGTCGACGGCACGACGGGCGGCGGGAGAGGCCCGGAGGCGGGCGGCGAGGGCATCACGACGGGCGGTGCCGAAGGGGGCGCCGAGACAACGACCGGCAGCGGCGCAGCAAGTCCCGCGGCGGGCGCCGTCGCCGGGAACGGCGGCACCGACAACAGCGGCACCGGCAACCGCGGCACCGAGAACGGAATCACCGGGAACGGGAACGGGCGCGGGACCGACGGCACGCCGGGCAACGGCGGCGTGACCGGAAACGGCAGTCCGACCAACGGCACCGCGAACGGCAACGGCGGCGGCACCGCCGACGGCGGCGCGAACGGCAACGGCACGCCGGGCAACGGCACGGGGAACGGGAACGGCGGCGTTCACGGCAACGGCAACGAGAACAACGGCAAGGGCACGGGCGCAGCGCCCGGCGACGCGGGCGAGGCTCCGACGAGCCCCGGCCCCCGCGGGGTTCCGGCCGCCGAAGCCGCTGCCGCCGGCGCGGCCGGGATCAGGCACGGCCACCCGCACGGCGTCCCGTCCGGGGCGGGCGGCGCTCCCGTCGAAGGCTCCGACGGCGACGGCACCTGACACCTCCGCGCGCGCCCGCCGGCGGCCGACCCCCGCGCAGGCCCCGACTCCACGGGAGGTCCCGCCGTAGACTTGGGGTATGTCCGACACGCCGAACGTCACGCCCTCGCAGTCGAGCAGCACCTCGTCCGGCGCGACGGGCGGGGCCTCGTCGCAGGCTGCGGCACCGGTCCCCGGCACCCGCGCACCGCTGACCGCGATCGACGTCCTCGCGTTCCTGTGTGAGATCTTCGCGTTCGCCACGCTCGCCCTGTGGGGGTTCACGATGTGGCCGTTCCCGTGGAACATCGCGGCCGGCATCGCCGCGCCGGTCGCGGCGATCCTCGCGTGGGCCCTGTTCGTCTCGCCGCGCGCGGTGTTCGCGGTGCACCCCTTCGTCCGCGCGATCGTCGAGCTCCTCGTGTACGCGTCGGCGAGCGTGGCGTGGTGGAACATGGGCAACGTCTGGATCGGACTCGCCTTCGGTGTGGTCGCGGTCACGGTGGGGGCGGTCGCCGGTCGCCGGCGCCTCTCGTGAGAGAGGACGACGTCCTCGCGCGCCTGCGCGCGATCCTCGGCGACCGGGTCGACACCACACCGGAGTCACTCGCGGCGGCACGAGCCGACAAGTCGGGGCACGCTGCGGCCGGAGCGCCGATCGTCGTGGTGCATGCCCGCTCCGTCGAAGACGTGCAGCAGACGCTCCGGATCGCGAGCGAGACCGGCACGCCCGTCGTGACCCGGGGCGCCGGCACCGGGCTCGCGGGTGGAGCCAACGCCGGTCGCGGAGAGATCGCCCTCTCGCTGCGCGCGATGGACCGCGTCCTCGAGGTGAGCCCGGAAGACCTGACGGCCGTCGTCGAGCCCGGCATCCTGAACGCCGACCTCAACGCGGCGCTCGCCCCCCACGGGCTGTGGTGGGCCCCCGACCCCGCGAGCCGTGCGATCTCGACCGTCGGCGGCAACATCGCCACCGGCGCCGGCGGATTGCTGTGCGCGAAGTACGGGGTCGTGCGCGACGCCGTGCTGGGCGTCGATCTCGTGCTCGCCGACGGCAGGCTCCTTCGGCTCGGCCACCGCACCGTCAAGGGCGTCACCGGGCTCGACCTGACGTCGCTCGTGATCGGGTCGGAGGGGACACTCGGGGTGATCGTCGGAGCGACGCTGAAGCTGCGCCGGCTGGTCCCCGGCGAGGTGTGCACGATCGCCGCGACCTTCCGCGACGTGCGCGCAGCGGCCGAAGCATCCGCCGCCGTCACCGCGTCGGGGGCGCAGCCTGCGATCATGGAGCTGATGGATGCCGCGTCCCTCGCGGCCGTCCACGTGCTTCTGGCCCTGGAGCCGCCGACGCCGGGTGCCGCACAGCTGACGATCCAGACCGACGGTCCGGCCGCGGCCGACGAGGCGGACGCGATCGCTGCGGTGCTGCGCGCCGCCGGCGGCACCGTCGCCGTATCGCGCGACCGCGAAGAGGGCGAGCGCCTGCTGGCGATCCGGCGTTCGATGCATCCCGCGATGGAGTCGCTCGGCACGGCACTCATCGAGGATGTCTCGGTGCCGCGCAGCGCGCTTCCGGCGATGTTCGACGAGATCGCCCGCGTCGAACGAGAGCACGGCATCGTGATCCCGACGGTGGCTCACGCCGGCGACGGCAACCTGCACCCGAATTTCATCTTCCACGCCGAGCCGGACGAGTTCGGCGTGATCGAGGCCCCGGACGAGGTGTGGGCAGCCGCCGACGACCTCTTCCGCGCGGCGCTGCGCCTGGGCGGAACCCTCACCGGCGAACACGGCGTCGGCGTGCTCAAGCGCCGCTGGCTCGTCGACGAGCTCGGTGAGGACCAGTGGGAGCTGCAGCGGCAGATCACGCGGGTCTTCGACCCGCAGGGCATCCTCAACCCTGGCAAGGTCTTCGCGCGATGAGCGAGGCCGGGGTGAAGGAGGTGCGGGTGAGTGCGGCAGTCGTGGTCGACGGATCCGGCCGCGCGCTCGTGGTGCGCAAGCACGGCGCCGAGGTGTTCCAGCAGCCCGGCGGCAAGCCGGATCCCGGTGAGACGCCCCTCGACGCCGTGGTGCGCGAGGTCGCCGAAGAGACCGGCATCGTCGCGGCCCCGTCGGACTTCGAACCGCTGGGGCGATTCACGGATGCGGCCGCGAACGAGCCGGGCCACGTCGTAGTCGCCGACGCCTACCTGCTGCGCGTCGCGATGGGCGCGGCATCAGCGGCCGCTGAGATCGCCGAGCTCCGGTGGATCGGCCAGGACGACGTCGACAGCACTCCCCTCGCGCCGCTCAGCCGCAATCACCTCATCCGGCACGCCTGGCGCTGACCCCGCGGTCGGCGATCAGGCGGCCGGCGGATAGACCTGAACCGTCTCGTCGGCCCTGGGCTGTTCGCGAGGGGCGAGGACTATCGCGAGGATGCCGAGCAGCAGGACCAGGAACGTGCCGAGCTGCCTGAACCACTGGCCGGCGAGCACCCAGCCCATCTGGCCGTAGGGATCGGTGGCCGAGACCGCGATGGCCAGCACGAGAATCTGCGGCACGGCCCCGACGGCGACCACGATGAGCGGAACCCACCGCCAGCGGTGCGGGACGGCGCCCGCACGGCCGATGACGAGTGCCCCCACCACGAGCGCCGCCAGCGACACGACCGCGAGCGTCTGCCCGAGCATGACGGACGGGACCGGGTCGGACGTGTCGAAGGGAAGGACGGCGAACAGGACCTGCGTGAGCAGGGGAACCGCAGCGGCGACGAGGAGCGCGACGACTCCGAGCGGATGCCTCGCCACCACGCTCCCCGAGCGGCGGAACCCCACCGCGAAGACGACGAGCGCCACAGCCCAGATCGCGTCGAGCACCAGGTCGCTGCCGACGGGCGCGGATCCGGGGAGGCCGTTGAGCGTGAGGATGAGCACGGCGTAGGCGGTCAGCAGCGATCCGCCGATGATCCACGCCAGCCGGGCGTCACGGGCAGCGGTGGACGAGACGGGGCCCACGCCTCCGGAGGCTCCCGGCGATGAGCCGGCGGCGTCTGGAAGGGGCGTGGGGACCGTCATGGCGTCAGCCTACGGCTCAGATGCCCTGCCAGTCCGGCTTGTTCTCGTACGCATAGCGGTAGTAGTCGGCGCGGGCGAGCTTCGACGCGGCGGCCTCGTCGACGACCACCGTGGCGCGCACGTGGAGCTGGATCGCCGATCCCGGCAGAGACGCTGTCACCGGGCCTTCGACCGCGCCGGCGACCGCCGCCGCCTTGCCCTCGCCGAACGCGAGCAGCACGAGATGGCGGGCGCGCAGGATCGTGCCGAGACCCTGCGTGATGCAGTGCATCGGCACGTCGTCGATCGAGTCGAAGAACCGGGCGTTGTCGCGGCGGGTCTGCTCGGTCAGCGTCTTCACGCGAGTCTGCGACGCGAACGACGAGCCCGGCTCGTTGAAGCCGATGTGACCGTCGGTGCCGATCCCGAGGATCTGCAGGTCGATGCCGCCGGCGTCGAGGATCGCCGCCTCGTACTCCTCGCCGTGGTGCTCGATGCCCTCGGCCGAGCCGTCCGGCGTGCGGATGAGCTCGGGGTTCAGCCCGAGCGGCTCGACCACCTCGCGCGTGATCACCGAACGGTAGCTCTCGGGGTGCGCCGGGTCGATGCCGACGTACTCGTCGAGCGCGAAGCCGCGGACGCGCGACACGTCGACACCCTCGAGACGCGGGCGCAGCGCCTCGTACACCGGCAGCGGCGTGGACCCGGTCGCCAGGCCGAGCACCGTCTCGGGGTTCTCGCGCACGAGTGCCGCGATGTGATCGGCGACGAGTGCGCCCGCAGCCTCCTTGTCACGGACGATGACGATCTCAGCCATGAATGAGGGCCTCCTCGGTGTCGTGCCTGGCATCGCCCGCCGCACCGACGAGGGCGGCGCCGAGAGCCGCCGCCGGCGAACCCGGCGGCAACAGCTCGACCCGCTCGCGCAGGCGCAGCGAGCGCATGAACGGGGATGCCTCGGCACTGGCCGTCAGCTCGGCGGCGACATCCGTCATCAGCCGATCTCCCAGAGCCGTCACACCCCCTCCGAGCACCACGATATCGACGTCGGCGGTGAGCACCAGCACCCGGACCGCCGCGGCCACGCCCCGGGCGAGACCCACGCGCAGCTGGATCGCCGAGGCGTCGCCCGCATCGGCGGCATCGAACACGTCACGCACCGGCAGCGCGCTGCGGCGCGCCCAGCGCTCGGCGATCGCGCCGCCGCCCGCGAAGGCCTCGATGCAGCCCCGCTGACCGCAGCGGCACAGCGGACCGTTCGGGTCGACCGAGATGTGCCCAACCTCGCCCGCCGTACCGCGTGCGCCGCGCCACAGCACACCCTCCGACACGATGCCGGCTGCGATGCCCGTGCCGAGGTTGAGGAACGCCATCGAGCGGGGGCGGCGGGTCGCGTCGCTCAGCAGAGCGTAAGCACCGAGGGCCGCCGCCTTGACGTCGTTCTCGATCCGCACCGGCACGCCGAGTCGCGGCTCGACCGCGGCGACGAGGTCGAGTTCCTCGACCCCGAGGTTCACCGCGTGCACGACCCGGCCGCTGCCGGCCTCGATCTGACCCGGGATGCCGACTCCGACCGAGCGGACGGTGGCCAGATCGATGCCCGCGTCTGTGCCGAGCGCACGGACCGCCTCGACGATGGTGCGAGTCACGGCATCCGGCCCCCACCCGGTGGGGATGCGCACGCGACCGCGCACGCGCAGGTCGCCGTCGATCGCGACGGCCTCGATCTTCGTACCGCCGACGTCGAGCCCGACCTTCATCGGCCGACCTCCCTACGAGAGGCGGCATCGTGGGACGCGCGCATCAGCCCTTGACCGCCCCGGCCACCATACCGCTCGTCATGCGGTGCTGGACGATCAGGAAGAACGCGATGACGGGGATCGCCATGATGGTCGACGCGGCCATCACGACGGCCCAGTCCGTGGCGCTCGTGGCCTGCACGAACGCGCGCAGCCAGATCGGCAGCGTGAGCGACTCCGGCCGCGTCATGATGACCAGGGCGAAGACGAACTCGTTCCACGCCTGGATGAACGCGAACACGCCTGTGGCAATGAGACCCGGCGCCAGCAGCGGGAAGGTGATGCGCCAGAAGGCCCCGGCCCGGCTGCATCCGTCGATCATCGCCGCTTCCTCGAGATCGGCCGGCACACCGTTGACGAAGCCGCGCAGCGACCACATCGCGAATGGCAGGACGAGTGCGATGTTCACGAAGCTCAGGCCGATGATCGTGTTGAGCAGGTGCCACCCGTCGAGCACGCGGAACACCGAGACGATCATCGCCTCGGCGGGGATCATCTGGAGCACGAGGATCGCGACGATGAGAGCCTTGCGCGACCGGAAGCGGTAGCGCGAGACCGCCACCGCACCCAGGAACCCGAAGCAGAGCCCGGCCACCAGAGTGATCCCGGTGACGGCCAGCGAGTTGAGCAGCGCGGTCGCCAGCCCGTCGTTGAGGGCGTCGCCGTAGTTGCTCAGCGTGAACTCGTCGGGCCACCAGTGCGGCGTGGGCGTCTGCACCGCCGACGCGGGAAGCAGCGACGTGTTCACCATCCAGTAGACGGGGAAGAGGGATGCCACGATCACGATGAGCGCGGCGACGTTGAGGAGGATCCTCGAGACAAGGCGGCGAGGACGCGCGTTCATGATTCCTCCTGCTTGAGCATGGCGCGGATCCAGTACCCCGACACGGCGAGGAGGATCACCACGAGGATGACCGAGATCGCGCCACCGGCGCCCAGATCACCCGACGCCATCGAGACGGAGTAGATGTAGACGCCGATCGTGTTCGTGTCGGCGCGGATCCCGCCGATCGACTGCAGCGCGAAGATCTGCGCGAAGACCTTGAGATCCCAGATGACCTGGAGGATGAGCAGCACCAGCAGGATCGAACGGAGATAGGGCATGACGATGAGCCGGAAGCGCGCGAACCCGCCGGCGCCGTCGAGCGACGCCGCCTCCAGCACCTCGTCGGGCACCTGGGTGAGCGCCGCGTACGTGCTGAACGCCACGAACGGCACGGCGCCCCACGTGATGATGATCGCGGCGACCGCGTAGAAGCTCACCGGGTCGATGAGCCAGCTCTTGCCCATCCAGTTCTCGCCCGTGAGCTGGGTGAGCACCCAGTTGACCAGGCCGTAGTCGGAGTCGAAGATCCAGCCCCACACGATCGTCGCGGTCAGGGCGGGCATCGCCCACGCCAGCAGCAGGGCGCTGGACAGTGCGGTGCGCATGACCTTGCCGAGCTTGGTCATCATGACGGCGATCGCGACACCCAGGAGCATCGTGGCGATGACGCTCACGACGCACAGCGCGATGCTGCGCACCAGGACAGCCCAGAACTCGGGGTCGGTGAGCACGTCGATGTAGTTGCCGAGTCCGATGAACTCTGGCGGTGCTCCGAAGATCTGCGCGCGGCCGAACTCCTGGAACGACATGATCACCAGCTGCACGAGCGGCCAGCCGATGAAGACCACGAGCATGATGAGCGCGGGCGCGAGGAGCGCCAGCGGCGCCCACGAGAAGCGGCGCTTGGCGCGCGGGCCCTCCGGCGCGGGCTCGGGGGCCGGTGGCGAGGGTGTCGCGGACGCCTGGGCGGGAATCGTCGTCATCGCACGCCTCCTTACAAGATTGTGTGTCGAATGCGGTCGGGCATGGAACGGGGTGCCCCGCGGTCGCGAGGCACCCCGTCGTACGGCATCAGCCGTTGAGGATCGACTCGATCTGCTCGTCCGCAGCCGCGGCGAGCTCGGCGATGTCGCCGCCGTTCGCGATGTTGACGAACAGGTCCTGCATGATGCCCTGCGCCTCGACGTCGGCCCAGTTGGGTGACGCGGGGGTCAGCTTGGCGTTGGCAGCCGCCTCAGCGATGACGGTCGCGAGCTCGGGCGTCGCCGCGGCCACCTCGCCGCCGAGCGACACGAGTGCGGGCACGAGGCCGTTCTCGGCGAGGATCGTCTGGTACTCGTCGCTCAGCATGATCTCGAGAGCGCTCTTGGCGAGGTCGGGGTTCGCCGACTTCGCCGCGATGCCGATGTTCGAGCCCCCGGCGAACACCTGGGCGGCGCCGCCGTCCATGCCCGGGAGGGCGAAGTAGCCGGTCGTCTCGGCGACGGCCGTCGGCTGCTGGTCCTCATCGGCCACGATCGACCAGTAGGCCCAGCTCGGCGCCGAATACGTCGCGGACTGCTCGGTGCGGAAGGGCACCCAGCCGTCGGCCTCGTCGCCGTCCTTCGCGGCGAGGGACGCCTTGGTCATGAGCTCCTGCACCTGCGCGAGGCCCGCGAGCGACTCGTCGCTCGACAGCTGCGCGTCCCACTCCTCGCCGTCCTGGACGGCGATCTCGCCGCCGTTCTCCCAGATGAAGGGGAGGGCGTTGTACCAGTCCTTGCCCGGGAAGTACACGCCCGAGACACCCGGCAGCGCACCCGCGAGCGCGACGCCGTTCGAGACGTATTCGTCGAGCGTCGTCGGCACCGAGACGCCGGCCTGCTCGTACATCGCGGTGTTGTAGAACACGACACGCGCGCCCGAGTAGTACGGCGCGGCGTACAGGGTGTCATCCCACGTGCCCGCCTGCACGAAGCCCGGAAGCAGGTCGTCGCCGCCGAGGTCCTCGTAGATGTCCTGAAGGCTCAGCAGCGCGCCGCTCGACGTGAACGCCGGGGCCTGCGTGTTGCCCATCTCGACGATGTCGGGGCTGTCGTTGGACGACAGGCTCGTCGTGAGCTTGTCGACGAGGCCGGTCCACTGCTGCTCCTCGATGACGAGGGTCGAGCCGGGGTTCTCCTCCTCGAACGTCTCCTTGAGATACGTGCGGGCATCCTCGGGCGTGTCGGTGCCGACCAGCCAGACGCGGATCTCCGCGCCCTCGGCGTCGGTCGAGCCCGAGCCTTCGCCGCTGCCGCCGCAGCCGGCGAGGAGAAGCGCCGATGCGCCCAGGAGCGCCACAGCTCCAAGCGTCTTCTTCATTTGTCTTCCTCTGTGTTCTCTCGGTGTCGGGTGGACCGGGTGGCCCATCCGGGGGGTGGTGATTGAGGTGCGCGCCGCCGGAGACGTCACGACACCCCGAGTTGTCCCGACAGGACCATGACGGCCGCGCCGCGCAGGACGATGTCCTGGCCTTGCGCCGTCATCCGCACGCGCACGCCGTCGTCATGGGACGGGGCGAGTGTGCGTGCGCGGAGCGTCTCGACGGTCTGATCCGCGAGGGAGCCGCCGAGAAGTTCGGTGGGGCCGGAGAGCACGATCTCCGACACGTCGAGGGCGCCTACGACGGGCGCGAGGGCGATGCCGAGGCGCTCCCCCGCGTCCCGTAGCACGCCTTCGCGTGCGGCGGGATCGGATGCCTCGGCGAGGCGCGACGTCAGCGAGGGCACCGACAGCCAGGCCTCGAGGCATCCCACCTTCCCGCAGGCGCAGCGCGGGCCGCCATCGGTGCCGACGGTGACGTGGCCGATCTCGCCCGCGGCGAACCGGCTGCCGCGCATCGGCTGGCCCGCCAGGAGGAGGCCCGAGCCGACGCCGCGGCCGACTTTGACGAGCAGGACGTCGTCGGCGGCACGGCCGAACGTGTACTCGGCGAGGACGGCCGCGTTGGCGTCGTTGGCGACGAGGACGGGAAGGTCCAGCGCGCGGCGGAGCGCCGTCTCGAGGTCGAAGCCGGCCCACCCGAAGTTCGGTGCGGTGACGATGACGCCGTGGTCGTCGACGACGCCGGGCGTGCCGACGCCGATGCCGAGCACGGGTGCGTGCGAGTCGGCCACGAGGGCGCGCGCCAGTTCGACGACCGTCTCGACGAGCTCGTCGGCACCGGGCACCACGACTTCGCGTCGCGCGACGATGTCGCCGTCGAGGGTCAGCACGGCGCCGATGAACGTGTCGCTGCCCGACAGGTCGAGTCCGACGATGCGATGGCCACCGCGATCGAGGTCGACGAGGATCGCGGGCTTGCCCGGCCCCGACGACTCGCGCATGCCGATCTCGGCGACGAATCCGTCGGCCATGAGCTCCGCGACGAGGTCCGAGATCGTGACGCGGGTCAGCCCGGTCTCGCGTGAGAGATCGGCTCGGCTCATCGCGCCCTGGTGGAACAGGGTCTGCAGCACGAGCGCGCGGTTGTGCCCTCGAGCATGCTCGGGCAGAACCTTGGCGCCTTGACGCAGCGCGCGGCCGGGGGCGAACGCTCGAACGTTCGCCGTGGGTCGCTGCGTCACGTCGACGGCGGAGGTGCCTCGTCGCGCTTCCGGGGTGGTCATGTTTGTTAGTAGACCTTACGAACAAACAATTCGCAACCCGTTCGCCGCCCATCGCGCCAGAAGTTTACGAACCCGTGATAAATCCCCCGCGCCGGCGTCGGGCAGCGGGAATGCGTGGAATCCGTCCGTGACCGGCGCTTCATCGTGTGATGAGCCTGTGACCCAACCCTCAGCGAGTGTCCTCTACCATGGTCTGAGCGTTGATTCACAGTCGGGGGTGAAGGCGTGACGGATCTGGCGATCGAGCCACAGGCCGGCAAGGGTTCTGATGACGAGCCGGCCGAGTCTGTCCTTGTCGACGATTCCGTCGACCCCATCGAGGTCGACGCCGCGGCGGAAGCCGACGCCGAACCCGCAGGCACGGGCCCGGCGGAAGACGCCGAACCGGCGGATGCAGGCGACGTCCCCACCGACGAAGACGCCGACGTCGAGGATCAGCCCGAGCCGGAGCCGACCGACGTCGTCCTCGACGAAGACGCGGTGTCCGAGTCCGCCGCCGCGGACGTCGAGGGCGCCGAGGATCAGCCCGACGGCGCCGCTGACGACTCCGAGACCGCCGGGATCGATGACCTCGCCGAGATCGAGGACGCCGACGACGAGGAGGCCGAGGCCGAAGAGCCGGAGCCGACCGAGCCCGAAGACGCCGAGCCCGCAGCCGCCGACGACGAGGACGTCGAGAACCAGTCGGAAGCTTCTGCCGGCACGGAGCCCGCTGAGGCCGAGGCACTCACCGTCATCGAGGACGAGGTCGTCGAAGACGAGCCGTCCGATGATCTCGCCGCCGAGGATGACGCGGAATCTGCCGTCGCGCCGGACGCGCAGCCCGAGGACGCCGAAGCGGTCGACGCCGACGCCCCCGCCGCGATCGTCACTTCGGTCGACGGCGCGACGACGGCCCTCCTCGCCTCCACCGGTGGCGCCGCACCGACGTCCGTCGTCGCCACGACCGCGACCGCGACGCTCGCCCCCGACACGGAGACGACTCCGGGGACGGATGCCGTCCCCCCGGTCTACGCGTGGGCCCCTGCCGAACCTGAGCCGAAGAAGAAGCGCACCGCCTTGTGGATCAGCGCCGCGGCCGCCGTCGCGGTGGTCGGCCTCGTCGCGACGTCGCTCGTCCTGATCGCGCCCGGGACGTCGGTCGCCGGCGTGCCGGTCGGGTGGCTCACCCCGGGCGCTGCCGCCGACGCGATCGAACAGCGCCTCGCCGAGACGACGGTCGTCATCGTCGGCGAGGAGGGCGAGGTCACAGTCACGGGCGCCGACCTCGGTGCGACGGTCGACGCCCGCGCGCTCGCCGACGCGGCTTTCGCCGAGCACCCGATGTGGAACCCGACGGCGTGGTTCGCTCCGCCCGTGGACGCGGAGGTCGAACTCGACCCCGCCGCTGCAACCGAGGCGCTGCGCGCCGCGATGCCCGAGGTGTACACGGATCCCGTCGACGCCGAGGTCACGTTCGACGCCGCGTCGGCCTCGTACGTCACGACCCCCGCGACGCTCGGCACCGGCATCGACGTGGCGACCGTCCAGTCCGCACTCCAGGACGCCTTCGAAGCGGGGCAGACCAGCGTCGAGATCGATCCTGTCGTCGCCGACGTTCCGGCGGACATCCCGACCGAGGTCGCGGACGCGACCGTCGCGCAGCTGAACGGCATGCTCGAAACCGTCGGCTTCTACGTCGGCGAAGAGCGGACCGTTCCGGTGGACCGCGCGGTCGCGGCATCCTGGCTCACCGTCACCCCGGGCGACGGCGAGTTCGTGATCGCCGCCGACGCCGCCGCCATCCAGCCGGTCGTCGACACACTCGCCGCTGCGGTCAACCGCGCTCCCGAGAACGCACTCGTGATCACCGACAGCGCAGGAAAGGTGCTGCGCGAGGAATCCGCGGGCCAGAGCGGGCGCGAGGTGGGCGACACGTCGGACGTCGCGTCCGACTTCGCAGCCCAGCTCGCCGATGGCAACGCGGCGTACACGCTGCCGGTCACCGAGGTGCCCGTGACGACCGTCTCGATCGCGCGCCGCATCGAGGTCGACCTCGGCGCCCAGCGCACGTACCTGTTCGAGAACGGCAACGTCGTGCAGTCGTACGCGATCTCGTCAGGGCTTCCGGGCACGCCGACGCCCACGGGGAGCTTCCGCGTGTACGCACACACTGCCGAGCAGGACCTGGGTGCGCTCTGCTACGACCCCACTCGCACTGACAGCTACTGCACCAAGGACGTGAAGTGGCTCACGTGGTTCGCCCCCGACATCGCTTTCCACGGCACGTACTGGCACAACAACTTCGGCAACCGCATGAGCCACGGCTGCGTCAACATGCCCACCGACATCGCCGAGTTCGTCTACCGCTGGGCCCCCGTCGGAACCGAGGTGTGGGTCCACGGCTGACGCGTGTCGCGCAGACGAAGAGCGGATGCCCCGGCCTGGGGCATCCGCTCTTCTCGTTCTTGCGGGCTGATCAGCCGATCGCGTCGACGATCTCGTTGAACGTCGCCGAGGGGCGCATGACGTTCGTCACGAGCTCGGCGTCGGGACGGTAGTAGCCGCCGATGTCGACCGGCGAGCCCTGCACCGCGATCAGTTCGTCGACGATCCGCTGCTCGTTCGCCGCGAGCGCCTCCGCCACGGGCGCGAACGCCGCTGCGAGCTCAGGGTCGGCCTCCTGCTTCGCGAGTTCCTGCGTCCAGTACAGCGCGAGGTAGAAGTGGCTGCCGCGGTTGTCGATCGTGCCGAGCGCGCGCCCCGGGGACTTGTCGTTCTCGAGGAACGTGCCGGTCGCGGCATCCAGCGTGTCGGCCAGCACCTGCGCCTTGACGTTGCCGGTGAAGTCGGCGAGGTGCTCGAGCGACGCGGCGAGCGCGAAGAACTCGCCGAGCGAGTCCCAGCGCAGGTAGTCCTCGGCGAGGAGCTGCTGCACGTGCTTGGGGGCCGAGCCGCCCGCGCCGGTCTCGAAGAGGCCGCCGCCGGCCAGCAGCGGCACGATCGAGAGCATCTTCGCCGACGTTCCGACCTCGAGGATCGGGAACAGGTCGGTGAGGTAGTCGCGCAGCACGTTCCCGGTGACCGAGATCGTGTCTTCACCCTTGCGCAGACGGTCGAGCGAGTACTGGGTCGCTGCGGCCGGCGCGAGGATCTCGATGGTGAGGCCGTCGGTGTCGTGGTCGGCGAGGTACGTCTTGACCTTCGCGATGAGGGCGGCATCGTGCGAGCGGTTCTCGTCGAGCCAGAAGACCGCGGGGGCACCGGTCGCGCGGGCGCGCGTGACGGCGAGCTTCACCCAGTCGCGGATCGCGATGTCCTTCGTCTGGGTCGCGCGCCAGATGTCGCCCGGCTGCACCGCGTGCTCGAGCAGCACGTCGCCGGCCGAGTTCAGCACCTGAACGGTGCCGGGCGCGGCGATCTCGAAGGTCTTGTCATGGCTGCCGTACTCCTCGGCGGCCTGTGCCATGAGTCCGACGTTCGGGACGGTTCCGATGGTCGCCGGGTCGAGCGGACCATGCGCGATCACGTCGTCGATGACCGTCTGGTAGACCCCGGCATACGAGGAGTCCGGGATGACCGCGAGCGTGTCGGCCTCGCCGCCGTCGGCGCCCCACAGCTTGCCGCCGTTGCGGATGAGCGCCGGCATCGACGCGTCGACGATGACGTCGGAGGGCACATGCAGGTTGGTGATGCCCTTGTCGGAGTTGACGTACGACAGGCGCGGGGTGTCGGTCGCAGCGGCGAAGGCCGCGGCGATCTCGGCGCCGCCCTCGATCTCGGCCAGGCCCGCGAGGATCGCGCCCAGCCCGTCGTTCGGAGTCAGGCCGGCCTCGGCGATCTTGTCGCCGTACCGGTCGAACACGTCCGCGTAGTACGCCTTCACGACGTGGCCGAAGATGATCGGGTCGCTGACCTTCATCATCGTGGCCTTGAGGTGCACCGAGTACAGCACGTCCTCGGCCCGGGCCTGCTCGATGGTGTCGGCGAGGAACGCGTCGAGCGCCTGCGCCGACAGGAAGGTGCCGTCGACGATCTCGCCGGGAAGCACCTTGACGCCGGTCTTGAGCTGCGTCGTGGTGCCGTCCGCGGCGACGTGCTGGATGGAGAGCACGTCGTCCCCGTCGATGACAGTGGTCTGCTCGTTCGACTTGAAGTCGTCGTGACCGAGCGTCGCGACCCGCGTCTTCGAACCCTCGGCGAACGGCTTGTTGCGGTGCGGGTGCTTGCGCGCGTAGTTCTTGACCGACAGCGGAGCACGGCGGTCGCTGTTGCCCTCGCGCAGGACGGGGTTGACGGCCGAGCCCTTGATGCGGTCGTAGCGCGCGCGCACGTCCTTCTCTTCGAGGGTCTCGGCCTCGTCCGGGTAGTCGGGGATGTCGTAGCCCTGCGACTGCAGCTCGGCGATCGCGGCCTTCAGCTGCGGGATCGAGGCCGAGATGTTCGGCAGCTTGATGATGTTGGCCTCGGGCAGCGTCGCGAGGCCGCCGAGCTCGGCGAGGGCGTCCGACACCTGCTGCTCGGGCGTCAGCTTCTGCGGGAACGCCGCGAGGATGCGGCCGGCGAGCGAGATGTCGCGGGTCTCCACGTCCACACCCGCCTGTCGGGTCACAGCCTGCACGATCGGCAGGAACGATGCGGTCGCGAGAGCCGGAGCCTCGTCGGTGTAGGTGTAGATGATGGTCGAGTCGGTCACCAGTTGCGTCCTTCGTACGGGTCGGCCCTCAGCCTATCGCACCGGCGTCCCGAGATATCTCGACGTCAAGATAACTTCCGCCCCCGCTGCGCGCGGTGGCGCGTGTGAACGCGGTGTTAATCCCGCAGACCGAACGATGCCCGATGCCGTCATCCCGGCTAGCCTGGGGCGTATGGCCGACCTGCGACTTGTCGAACTGTCCGCCGCGACGATCGTGGCGGTCAACAATCTGTCGCTCAAACCGGGGCAGGAGGAGTACCTCTCCCCGGTGAGCTACGGAATCGCCGCGACGGTGGTGAATCCCCAGACGACCTGGCAGCGCGTCGTCCTCGACGGCGAGGAGGTCGTCGGATTCGTGAGCGGCAACTTCGACCCGGACGCCCCCCAGGAGCACTTCCGCTCCGTCCTGTGGCGCATCAACGTCGACGCCGACGACCAGGGACGCGGCATCGGCCGGTTCGCCGTCGCCGGCCTCCTCGAAGAGGCCCGCAACCGCGGCATGGACCACGTCAACGTCCTCTACGAAGCAGGCGAAGGAGGTCCGCAGGCATTCTTCGAGCGCGTGGGCTTCACGCCGGTCGGTGAGACCGAGTACGGTGAAGTCATTGCGGAGATCCGCCTGTAGTCCCTGACACACGCGACCCCCCACCATCCACTCCGCGAGACGCTCCTGCCGGGATTTCCGAGACCGGCGGCGGGGCCTCGAATACCCCTCCCCCATCGAGGCCTCGTCGCCCTGCTGCGCGCCGCCCTCGCCGGGAATGACGGATGCCCCGGCCACCGCGCGAACGCGGGGCCGGGGCATCCGTCGGTCCAGTGTCAGACGAGGGACTCGCGCCAGGCCGCATGGAGCTGGGCGAACTTGCCGTCACCGCCGATGAGCGCCTCGGGGGCGTCGTCCTCGATGATGCGGCCGTGCTCCATGACCAGCACGCGGTCGGCGATCGCGACCGTCGACAGACGGTGGGCGATGATGATCGCGGTGCGATCGGCGAGCAGCGTCTGCAGGGCATCCTGGATCTGACGCTCGCTCGGGATGTCGAGCGACGCCGTCGCCTCGTCGAGGATCAGCACCGCCGGGTCGGCGAGGAAGGCCCGCGCGAACGAGATCAGCTGACGCTGCCCCGCCGACACGCGTCCACCGCGCTTGTTGACGTCGGTGTGATAGCCGTCGGGGAGCGCCTCGATGAAGGCATCCGCCCCCACCGCGCGAGCAGCCGCCTTGATCTCGTCGAGCGTCGCGTCCGGCTTGCCCAGCGCGATGTTATCCGCGACGGTCCCGCTGAACAGGTACGCCTCCTGCGTGACCATGACGATCGCGCGCCGCAGGTCCTTCGGGTGCAGGCGCCGCAGGTCGACACCGTCGAGGGTCACCGCGCCGCGCGTCGGGTCGTAGAACCGCGACACGAGCTTGGCGAGCGTCGACTTGCCGGCACCCGTCGTTCCCACGAGCGCGATCGTCTGACCGGCGGGGATGTCGAGCGAGAAGTCCGGCAGGATGACGCGGTCCTTCGAGTACCCGAAGAGCACGTCGTCGAACCGGATGTGACCTTTCGCGCTCCACAGGTCGACCGGATCGATCGGGTCTGGAACCGTCGGCTCCTCTTCCAGCACGCCCGACACCTTCTCGAGCGCGGCCGTCGCGGACTGGTACGAGTTCAGGAAGAACGCGACCTCCTGCAGCGGCGAGAAGAAGTTGCGCACGTACAGCACGGCCGCCAGCAGCACGCCGATCTCGAGCACGCCGTCGGAGACGCGGATGCCGCCCCACGCGATCACCAGCGCGAGAGTGACGGAGGCCACGGCCATGAGTCCGGGCTCGAACGTGCCGAACAGGCGGATCGAGCGCATGTTGACGTCGCGATAGTCGAGCGCGAGCCCGCCGAACTCGTCGTCGTTGCGCTGCTCCTTGCGGAACGCCTTGACGGCCCGAATGCCGGTCATCGTCTCGACGAACTTGACGATCACCTTCGCGCTGACCACGCGCGACTCGCGGTACACCAGCTGCGACCGGGTGTAGAACCAGCGCATCAGCAGGAACAGCGGGAGCCCCATCACGATGAGGATCACACCCGACTGCCAATCCACGATCAGCAGCGCGACGAGCGTGAACCCGCCGTAGAGGATGCCCGAGACGAGCTCGTTGAGCCCGCCGTCGAGGAGCTCGCGAATCGTGTCGAGGTCGCTCGTCTGGCGCGAGATGATGCGGCCCGATGTGTACGACTCGTGGAACTCCAGGCTCAGCCGCTGCGTGTGCACGAAGATGCGCTTGCGGAGATCGAGCATGATCGCCTGCGTGAGGCGCGCGGCCACGACGACATACCACCCGATCAGGGCGGCACCGCCGATCGCGGTCACCAGGTACACGGCGACGACGCCGATCGTCGGCATCCAGTCCATGCGATCCACCACTGCAGGCAGGGCATTGTCGATGCCGTACGCGATCAGCGCGGGTCCTGCGACTCGCAGGATGGTCGACACGATCAGCACGACCCCCGCGAGGATCAGCTGGCCGCGCACCGGCGAGACGAGCGAGCCCAGCAGGCGCAACGAGCGCTGGCGGATCGCCTTGCTCTCGGCGCGCGTGTAGTCGGAGCGGTCTTCGCCGCTGGTTCCGGTGACGGTCGTGGTCACAGGTTCACCTCCCTCTCCCGCAGGCGGGCTTCTTCGACCTCGAGGCTCGAGATCACGTGGCGGTAGTGCTCGCTCTGTCGGAGGAGCTCGGAATGCGTGCCGACCGCCGTGACGCGCCCGGCCTCGAGCAGCGCGACGCGGTCGGCGAGCATGACCGTCGACGGGCGGTGCGCGACGACGAGGGCCGTGGTCTCGTGCAGCACCTCGCGCAGCGCGTCCTCGACGAGGGCCTCGGTGTCGACGTCGAGGGCCGACAGCGGGTCGTCCAGCACGAGCACGGCGGGGCGCGCCGCGACCGCGCGCGCGAGCGCGAGACGCTGGCGCTGCCCGCCCGACAGCGACAGGCCCTCTTCGCCGATGACCGTGTCGACGCCATCGGGCAGGTCGTCGACGAACCCGGCCTGGGCGACCGACAGCGCTTCGCGCAGCACGGCCTCGGCCTCGGGGCTGCCGGGCACCAGGTCCTCGCGGCCGAGCAGCACGTTGTCGCGGACGCTCTGCGAGAACAGCGTCGCGTCCTCGAACGCCATGCCGATGTGGCGGCGCAGCTCGGTGAGCGTCAGGTCGCGCACATCGACGCCGTCGAGCGTCACGCGGCCGCCGGTCACGTCGTACAGGCGCGTCGGCAGGGTCGTGAGCGTCGTCTTGCCCGACCCCGTGAGTCCCACGAGCGCCATGGTCTCGCCCGGGCGAAGCACGAGATCCACACCGTCCAGCAGGTCGCGCTCCCGGGTCGCGGCATCCTGATACCGGAAGTGCACGCCCTCGAACGCCAGCTCGCCGCGTGCGCGCTCGATCGTCTTCGGCTGGGCCGGATCCACGATGGTGTTCTCCTCGTCGAACACCTCGAAGATGCGGTCGGTCGCGGTGCGCGCGTCCAGCATGAACGAGAACAGGAACCCGATCGACTCCATCGGCCAGCGCAGGACGGTCGCCATCGCGAAGAACGCGAGAAGCTCGGCGCTGTCCACCTGACCGAGGGCGGCGAGGTAGATGCCGGCGCCGAGGCACAGCGCGAACGCGATGTCGGGAAGCAGCACGAGCCAGAACCAGATCCAGCCCACGGCGCGGGCCTTGCTCAGCTCGGTCTCACGCAGAGTCTCGGCCTGGCGCGTGAACTTCTGCAGCGCGTGCTTGCCGCGGCCGAACGCCTTCAGCACGCGGATGCCGTGGACGCTCTCTTCGACGGCGGTGGCGAGGTCGCCCGCCTGGTCCTGCGACTGCCGTGCGAGCGTGCCGTAGGTCTTCTCGAACCGGTAGCCCGCGTACCACAGCGGTGCGGACGTGACGAGGAAGATGGCGCCGAGCAGCCAGTGCCAGCGGAACAGCAGCACGGTACCGACGGCGATCGTGATCACGTTGACCACCAGCAGCACCAGACCGAAGGCGAGCCAGCGGCGCAGCATGCTGATGTCCTGCATCATGCGACTCAGCAGCTGACCGGACTGCCAGCGGTCGTGGAACGCGACCGGCAGACGCTGGAGCCGCGAGTAGAAGCCCTGACGCAGGTCGTACTCGACCATCGTCGCGGGTCCGAGCACGAACCAGCGGCGCAGCCACACCATGGTGGCCTCCGCGAGACCGAGCGCCAGGATGGCGGCGGCGCCCCATCCGATCAGTGCGATGTCGCCCGTTGCGATCGGGCCGCGGACGACGGCCTCGAGGACGAGCGGGATGGAGAGCGCCAGCAGGCTGGCCGCGAGCGCGCTGACGGCGCCGAGGGTGAGCCGCGGCAGCACCGGCTTCGCGAAGGGGAGGAGCCTCGCGAGGGCTCTGAAAGTGGACAGTTCGGACCGTGGCGAGTCGGCAGTGGTGGTCATGATCCTTGTGGGGAGGTGATGCGGATGACCCGGCACGGGTCGTGTTCGGACGAGCCGGCGGCCGGGTCGAGCGGGGCGGGACGAGAGCGTGGCGGCGAAGCGGCCTCAGAGAGAGGAACGCTCCGCGCGATGGCGGTATGCCGATGCCGGCGAATGCCGGCGCGGGAGGAAGGCGGTTATCCCTGAATGCACGGACGCGGCAGCCCCGTGATGGGGAGCGGCGCAGCGGCGCGGAGGACGAATGCGGTCTTCGCGGCGACGGCGGCCTGATACATTGCTTCCTCCTTGGGCTGAGCGGATAGGGCTGCACGCGCCGCCTGCGTGATGCGGCGCGACAGCCCTCCAGCCTATACCTGGGAGTTCGCTGAGCGCAACAGAGAGTTCAGGACCCCGCTCAGGGGATCACGACCTCGACGCTCACGGTGTCGGTCTGCTGCCCGTAATCCTGGATGTCGGCGTCGAGCACGAGCGTCGTTCCCGGCTCGAGGTACTCGATCGCGAACTGGATCGCCGGCAGGTCGGCGGCGATCCCGTCGTCGTCGGTGCGCTCGTACTGCCAGCCGTCCTCGTCGTCGAAGACCAGGACGACGGGGTACAGCATCGCATCCGCGTCGGGGGTCATCGCGCCGTACGTGCCGGACTCGTCGTCGAGGAGGTAGAAGTCCTCCTCCACGATGCTGCCCTCGGCATCGACAACGATCGACAGCAGCGCGTCCTGGTACTCGTCGTCATCGGCATCGGGTGCGACGTACTCCAGGGGCACGTCGATCGTCCGGTAGCCGGTGTCGGGGTCGGTGGTGATGTCCTGGTGCGCGAGCACCTCGCGCTCGCCGTCGCTCAGCATCAGATACGACAGGTCGTACCAGCCCGACACCGAGGCGCTGTCCGCGCCGACCGTCAGATCTGCCGGCAGCTCGGCGATGTAGATCGTCTCGTCGCCGTCCCGGTATGCCGCCGACACCGTCGCGTCGACGATCGCGGAAGCCGCGGCCGGCGGCAGCGCGGCGGTGAGCGTGACGCCTTCGCCGTCGAAGACGACCTCCGTGGTGTTCTCGCCGCTTTCGAAGCGCGCCCGGAGCTCCTCGGAGAGCTGGTCTCCGCTCGAGAAGAACGCCGAGAGCGCAGCCGGCCACGCGGGCACGTCGTCGAGGGAGAGGTAGTCCTGCAGGAAGTACTCCTCCACCTCGGGGAAGTAGATCGACACCCCGGAGGCCGCGTCGGTCGCGGGCCCGGCCGTCTGGTCGAGGACGAGAGCCTGCAGGGCGGAGATCACCTGCTCCGCGGCGGCCGCGACATCCTCACCACCGGTCTCGGCGAGATTCTCGACGTAGCCGCCGAGATCGATCTGGTTCGTGGCGAGTTCGGGATCGGGACTGCGGCCGAACTCGAGCACATCCGCCTGAGCGGTGGCCATCTCGGGTCCGAGCGCATGGGGATCGGCTCCGTAGACCTCGGCGAGGGCGGTCACGGCCTCCTGCAGTCCTGCGACCTGGGCGAGGTCCAGCATCGCGAGCGTGATGTCGGCCTCCGTCCCCCACTCCTCGGCCTGCTCGGCGTACCCCTCGATGAACGCCGAGCCGAGGTCGGTGGGACCCGCTGCCGGGTCCTCGGCGATCGTGGCGAGCTCGGCGTAGTTCCATCCGTGGCCGGGCTCGACCTCCTGCGAGGCGATCAGATAGTCCGCGTGGGCCGACATCACGCTCGCCACCTCGTACGTGCCCATCAGGCACGCGTCGAACCCCATGAAGTCGAGCTTCTCGATGCCGGCGCGGTCCAGCCCCTCGGTGAGCGCCTGGTCGATCTCGGCGAGCTCGAGCACGTCGTAGTCGTCCGTCTCGTCGGGACCGACGCCAGGCCAGCCCGCGCCGTGATCCCACAGCACCAGGCCGTAGTTGTCGGCCGGATACGCCGTCGCCGTCTCGGCGACGAAGTCGGCGAGCGTCTCGGGTGCGCCCATGTTGAGCTCGCCCGGCTCGCCGATCACCTCGAGGTGGTCCTGCTGCACCTCGACGGCGACGGTGTCCTCCCAGTCGGCGAGGTCGACCGCGGGGTCGGTCGAGTAGTCCGGGCTGCGGTCCACGAGCGCGACGATGTTGACCTCGTCGTCCGACCCCACCGACGCCATCTCGGCGATGTCGTCGAGCGCGTACGGCTCGAGGTTCGTGTCGCCGATCATATAGACCATGAACGTCCACGACGCGGGATCGGCGTCCTCGCCGCCGGCTGTGGACGACGACCGCGTGGTGAAAAGCGCGCCGACGAGCACGATCGCGACGAACACACCTGCGAGGATCCACCAGGACGGCTTCGGCTTCATGCGCTCATGGTGGCGGTCAGCCTGTCCCGCACGCCAGAGCGGCGCCCCTCAAGGGGCGGATTTCACGCGAACTGCATGACGCCGGCCTCGCGGGCGAGCAGACTCTGCTTGACCTCGAGTCCCCACGCGAACCCGCCCAGCGCTCCCCCTGTGCGCAGCACCCGATGGCACGGGACGAAAAGTGCCGGCGCGTTGCGGGCGCAGATCGATGCCGCGGCGCGCACTGCGTTCGGAGAGCCGAGCTCGGCTGCGAACTCCGCGTAGGTGAGCGGGCGTCCCGGGGGGATCCGCCGCAGCGCGTCCCATCCGGCCCGCTGCATCGCCGTGCCGTGCTGAACCACCGGGATCTCGTCGATGGCCGCCGACTCGCCTTGGTAGTACGCGATGACCGCGGCCGCGGCATCCGTGGTCGTGCCGGCGGGAACGCGACGCACCGTCGCCGGCCGGTCGGCCGCGCGCAGCCGGTCCAGGATGCGATCGGCGTCGTCGGTCCAGCCCGACGCGAGCACGCGGCCGGCGTCGTCGGCGAGGAGTGTGAACGCGCCGTCCGGTGTGTCGACGGTCTGGATGGTGGCAGTGGTGGTGGTCATCATGAGGTCTCTCCTCCATCGGTTCGAGAGCGGCGACGGGATGCCGGCTGCTTGGGTGGCACCGCACGCCACAGGTGTGCGGTGAGATAGCTGCGCCACGGCGCGGTGCGTGCGGCCCAGTCGGTGAGGGGCCGAGGCTCGGACGGCATGCCGACCGCGGCCGCACCCGCCCGCACGGCGACATCGCCGGGGAGGAACACATCGGGGTCGGCGAGCACGCGCATGCGGACGTAGTCGGCGGTCCATGGGCCGATGCCGGGCATCGCGAGAAGCGCGTCGCGCTGCTCGGCGGCGTCGTCGCCGGTTGTGAGTGTCAGCGCGCCGTCGGCGAGTGCGGCCGCGGCGCCGGTGATCGCACGGATGCGCGCGGCCGGGCCTCGGAGGACCTCGTGGCCGCGTTCCGCGATCGCCGCCATCGTCGGGAAGAGCAGGGGCGGAGCGGATGCCGGGTCCCCGAGCTCGGGCACCGGTTCACCGAGCGCCGCCGTCAGGGACGTGAGCGCGGTACGCGCGGCGACGACGGTGATCTGCTGGCCGACCATGGCGCGGATGAGCATCTCGTGGGGGTCGGCTGCGCCCGGCACGCGGATGCCGGGGATCAGGACCACGCGCGGCGCGAGTTCCGGATGCCGCGACAGCGCCTCGTCGATCGCGTACGGGTCGGCGTCGAGGTCGAACAACCGACGCGCACGCGTCACGAGAGTGGACAGGTCTGCGAGGTGCGTCAGCCGCGCGCGCAGGCGCACGCGCCCCGCCCCATCGACGCGCAGTTCGAACCACGCCGGGCCGTGCGGCAGTTGAAGCGTGCGGGCGAATGTCGACGCCGTCGCTTCTTCGGCGCCGGCGACCGCGCGGGCCGCCATCCACGCGAACAGTCCCTCCGCGTCGAGCGGACCCCGGTGCGGAAGCACCAGGTCGATCGAGGTGCCCGGCCCGGCCATGGCCTCGATCGGCGAAACGCTCGAACCGGCGAGTTGCCGGATGACCCTGCGGCGCGCGCGGAGCTCGAGCGGCGGCATCCCGAACACCTCGCGAATGGTGTCGTTGAACTGGCGGACGCTCGCGAACCCCGCCGAGAACGCGACGTCGGCGGCGGGCAGGTCGGTGCCCACGAGCAGCATTCGTGCGGTCTGCGCACGGTGCGCACGGCTCAGTGCGAGGGGCCCGGCGCCGAGCTCCGCGGTGAGCAGCCGAGTGAGATGGCGCGGCGAGTAACCGAGGCGTCGTGCCAGCCCGGGCACGCCCTCGCGCTCGATCACGCCATCCGCGATGAGCCGCATCGCGCGGCCGGCGGTGTCGCCGCGGAGGTTCCACTGCGGCGACCCGGGAGCGGCCTCGGGCAGGCACCGCTTGCAGGCCCGGTAGCCCGCTTCGTGCGCCGCCGCGCTCGTCGGGTAGAAGGTGACGTTCGATGGCTTGGGAGTGCGAGCGGGACAGCTCGGGCGGCAGTAGATGCCGGTGGAGCGCACCGCGGTGACGAACTGCCCGTCGAAGCGGGTGTCGCGCGAGTCGATTGCGCGATACCGCTCATCGAACGTCATGGCCAGGCTCATGCCCCTAGCCTGACATGCTCCTCCGACATCGGCTCGCGGAAATCGGACATGGCGATGGTGGCGCGCCTATCCCCCGCTGACATCGCGCGCCCGCAGGTAGGGGCGCCACTTCGAAAGATCGCCGAGGGCGAGATCACGCGAGACTCGGACGCTGAAAGCGGCTACGCACCGGGCGGCGTCAGACATCTCGCGTCTCCTCTCGCTCCGCCAGCCAGGTCAGCCACGAGCGCACGGTCGGGTCGCCGGTCGGTCGGCCGTGTCAGGGCTGCGCGGGGCGCCGGTCCACGACGTGCGCGGTGACGACCTTCTGGCCCTCCATGTCCACCACGCGGTCGACCTGCCACTCCAGCCCACGGCCGAGTATCAACAGCCCCGGGTCGCCGGCGACCGACGGCTCGCGGAAGAGCGCCGGTGTGCCCGCGGGCACCCGGAGCCACACGACGAGATCCACGCCCGGAAACCGCTGACCCGTCTTTGCCAGGTACGAGGTCAGGAAGCTCGGTTCGAAAACCCGCGACCCGGTCGCCAGATCGTCTGGGATGAGCGCCGATGCGCGCGTGAGCGCGACCACGACCGCCTCGGGAGTCGGCTTGGCAGACAGCGCGGTGTCAAGTTTCGCTACTCGAGCCCAGATCTCGGGCGTCACCGGACGTTCGCCACGCAGTGCCGCATCGATGACCTGTCGCGACGAGGCAGGTGCATCGCGGCGGGTGCCTCTGGTGGCCTTGTGCGGATTCAGCTCGACATCGAGGACGGACTTGCCGTCGTACCGGCGCAATTCGGTGCCCACCGCGCCCGCGCCTTCAGGGCCGACGGTACCCAACAGCGAACGTACCGCCTCCGCTGCCGGAACGTCGGCCTCACGCAGCCGCTGAAGCGCAGCGGACCAATGACCCGACCCCTTGGGCTGGAAATCACCCGACGTCGTGGCGATCAGGCCCGCGGCGTCAGGCTCGTTCTCGGCACCGTGGAAAAGGTAGCCGACAGTCTCCCCACCTCGGACGACTGGGACCGCATACACCGGACCCTGCGCGCCGAAATTGTAATGAGGGCGACCGCTCACCACCCGCGGATGCAGGTCCTCATCGAATCGCGACATCACCTGACGACCTCTCCGAATACGTGCCACTGGCTGTCGATGAACACGGACCGGGTGGCCTCCCACTGCAACCCGCGCCCGAGCAGGAGCTCACGCTCGCCCGCTCCGAACGCCGAGACCTCTTCCACCCACATTGCAGGCGTGCCCTCCGGCACACGGAGGTGGAGAATGACGTCCTTGCCGTCGAACGCGTCCGCTGGTCCGCCGAGGGATGTCGACAGGTAGGAGGCCTCGTCGAAAACGACACCGGGTGCCTGGTCGGCGGTGACCGACCAATGCCCGATGTTGGTGCCGCGCGTGATGATGACGTCTTCCGACAGTGGGTGCGCCGCCATTGCCCGATCGATGCGGTCGATGTGCGGGGCGACATCTGTCGGATACGGCGGACCCGCGCGCAGCGCCCCGTTGATCTCGCGGTACGTGATCCCGCTCGGCCCCGGCAGCTCACGCGTGTAATCGAGTGTGGCGTCGCGAACGTCGGGCGAGAGCCCGCCCGCCACGCCACCCCATTCGTCGCGTCCGTACTGAATCGCGTCGGCATTGTCGCTGAACGTCGTCGCCCCGCCCGAGATCTCCGACATCGCCTGGTCGTATTGCTCCGCGGCAGTAAGCTGTGCGAAGTCGTCGTCGCTCATCCGGTCCGGCCCATCAGCGGCCTCGGCCGCATCAGCGTCGCCCTCGGCAACGCCCCCGTCCCCGGCGGCATCGGACGCGATGTCGTCGACGTGCTGGTCGATGTCGGTCTCCGGCTCATCGAGCTGACGATCGATGTCCGACTCCAGCTCGTCGAACTGACGATCGATGTCCGACTCCAGCTCGTCGAACTGACGATCGATGTCCGACTCCAGCTCGTCGAACTGACGATCGATATCGGCCTCCAGCTCGTCGAACTGACGATCGATGTCGGCCTCCAGCTCGTCGAACTGGCGGTCGATGTCGGCAGCGGACGGTGCGTCGGTGTCGGGAGTGATCGGCGGCACGTCTGCGTCGCTGGACGGGGTGCTGTCGGCCGTGGGGGTCGTCGATCCACCCCCGGGGGTGGTCGAGGGCTCGTCGATGTCGAGGCTCGCGGGGACGTCGACGCTGGAATCGACGATCGGCACCGGGCTCGCGGTGCTGGTCGATCCGGACCCGCCCGAGGCGCCACCGACGCCGGCTGGGGCCGTGCTCGACGGTGCACCCGATCCGCCGGGACCGCCGGCGCCACCCGTACCGGGCGTCGCCGCGCCGCCGCCGCTCGTGGCCACCGGGGTCGGGGCTCCACTGGACGGACCATCCGAAGACGTCGTGGTCGTGTTCGACGCGGCCGATGTACCGCCCGCGCCCACGTTCGCCGTCGCCGGAGTGGTGTTCGGAGCGCTCACCTCGACGCCCGGCGCGGTGCTCGAGCCCGGCCTCGCGATGTTGCCCAACGAGCCGCCCGCCGCACCGCCTCCGGCACCCACCAGCGCCGACACGAGCAGGTTGAACTCCTGGCCGGTCACCTGCGAGGCCGCCCATTCGCCGGCGATACCGCCGCCGGCGCCTGTGACGGCTCCGACCGAGCCTGTCACCACCATCCGCGGTCCGCGCGACGTGATCGTCGAGCCGATGTGGGAGAACGGGCCGGACACGACGCCGCCGATGCCCGACGAGAGCGCGGCACCGCCGAGCCCCGACCACGAGAAGTTGCCGAACGCCAGCGACGCGCCCGCGTTGGCGATCGTGCCCGACACGGTCGACTCGATGGCCTCGATCGCCGCCCGACGCATGAGCGCCATGAGCCGCTTCGACGACTGGATCAGGGTCTTGAGCCGGTTGATCACCGAGAGCAGCTTGGGGATCCAGCGGGCGACCGTCGCGGCGGCCTTCGCGATGCCGGCGAGCGCGCCGGCGCCGAACGAGAAGAACGACAGGGCGACCCCGATGCCGATGTCGATGGCGACCTCGAGGGCGAGCTGACCGAGCATCGCCCTCAGCTCACCGCGGATCGTCTCGACGTTGGTGGCGTAGTCCGTGCATCCCTGCGAGATCGCATCCGCATCGGCCGAGAACCCGTCGAGCAGCTCCACGAGCTTGCTCTTGACGGCCGAGACGTCGCCGCTCTGCGGGAACTCCGACGCGAGCGTCGCCGGGAGCGCCGCGGAAAGTGTCGAAGAGGCCGAGGTGATGTCGCCGGAGAACGTCGACCACGCGCTCGCGGCGTTCGAGACCTTGCCCGTGTCCGCCGTCGGGATGACGATCCCGGCGGTGTCCTTCAGGAAGTTCTCGATCCACTCCATGATCTCGCCCTGAGGCGTGCCGCGCTGCTCGTCGCCGAGCGCCGACGCGGCGTGGGGCACGGAACCGCTGATCGTGGTGGCCGACATGCCCAGGTACGGATTCGCACCGCCGTCGGCACCGGCGAGCTCCATCGCGCGGTACGCGGCCGCCAGGCCGATCACCTGCGCCTCCAAGGAAGCCACGGCCTGCGCGAGGGTCTTCCCGCCCTTGAGCATCGCGGTCGTCGACGCGTCGTATCCGCCCTGCTCGGGGGTTCCGTTGGCGAACTCCTCGGCCATCGGATCGATGCCGGCCATGCCGGAACAGCCGTTCAGGGAGCTCGCGAGAGACGTCGTGGCCTGCGAGACCTTCCGTGCCGCCGCGCCCACCTGCGACGCCTCGGAGGCGAAGGTCGCGGCATCCATCCGCACCAGCATCAGATCTTCCCCCTCATGCGCCCAGCTGGCCTCGGTACGACGACCAGATCGAGTCGAGCTCGCCGATGCCCGTCTCGTACGAGGCGAGCACGTGCGCGGCGTGCGCCTGGAGCTGCGCCGTCTCCTCGGTCAAGGCGGCCGCAGAAGCGGCCCAGGTCTCGAATGCGACCAGGAAGCGCGAAAACGCCGGCCCCTGCCACTCGGCGGGAAGCATGTACGCGAACGCCGCGGAACCCGCGCGCAGCGCGTCGCAGTATCCGATCATGCTCGTCAGCGACTCGTTCAGGCTCCGCAGTGCGTCGGTGTCGGCCACCTGCTCAGTCATCGTCGTCTCCTGCCTGCGCCGCGCGACCGGGACCCGACTGCGACTCGCCGCGACCCGTCCGCACCGTCATGGCTCCCGCCATCTGCACCGTGGGCGCGTCCTCGCGGGCGGTGCGAGCACGGTCGAGGCCGGTGTCGACGGACTCGTCGACCTCTTCCACCTGCTCGACGACGGCTTCGTTCGCCTGCCGGCGCTGCACGAGACCCGACTGCACGCCCGACTCCGTCGTCGTGTACGCGCCCTCGGCGGCGACCAGCTGCGCCGCGAGCGTGGTCAGCGACATCCGCACGAGGTCGGCCGTCTGCTGCCAGTGCTCCCACTTGGCCTGGAACGCCGTCTGGTCGTCACCGACCCAGGTCGCACCCGCGACGGATGCCACGTTGGACGTGACCGACGAGACGTGCCCGTCGAAGACGGCGACCGCGCTGTTCAACTGCGCGGCGACCTCGCCGAGGCTCGACGCGCGTACCCGGAACGTGGACATGGATCGCACTCCCTCCTGACGAGGCGGCGCTGTGCGCCGGCCTCACCGAACCTCAGCCCTGGAAGGTCGACGCGATCTGGTTCTCGGAGTCCTCGTACGACAGCGATGCCTGGTTCAGCAGGTCGCTGATGCCCTGGAGGGATTCCTTCAGCTGGAGAGCCGCCTGGTCCCACTGGGAGTAAAGCTCGCTGAACGACTGCGAGGCGCTGCCCGACCAGTCGCCGCCGACGAGGCCGTCGACGAGCGCCTTGAGGTTCGACAGCTGGGACTCGATCGACTGCGAGCCGCTCGAGAGCTGGCCGGCGACGCCGGAGAGGGACTCGGAAGTGACGCGGATCTCTGCCATGAGAGTGACTCCTGTTCAGCGATGTCTCGTTGATCGGCGGATGATCGACCGCCGGTTCGAGCGTCGAATCCCCCGAGGACAGAATGCCATGGCTCCCGGCTGTGCCCTAATCCCGCACCGCGGGCACCCTGGACGGCGTCACCAGCCTCGGCAGCCCGCGCACCCGGTGGTCAGCAGGTGCATGCCTTCGGCGGGGTCGCGGAACGCCGTGAACGCGGCGTCCGCATCCCCCGCGATGAGCGCGGACTCGAGGCGCGTGAGATTGCCCGGCGCCGCCTCGAGCCACGCGCGGAACGCGGGATCGGAGATGCCGTCGGACCCCGCGTCGGCGACGCGCCGGATGCGCCTGGTCGCCGCGAGCGCGTCCTGCAGGCGTCCCGGATCCGACCGGCCTTCGAGGATCGCGGGCATGAGCTCGAGCAGTGCGGCCGCGATCTCGGCGCAGCGCTCCTCGCGGATGTCATCGTTCACGGGGCGATCCTAACGGCACGACTCCGGCGCACCCTCGGGCGCCTCGACGGCGGGCGTCTCGCCCCAGGCGAACTCCGCCCGGACCGTGCCGGTCGGGTCCGCGCTCATGAGCGTCGACGGCAGCGGAGCGCCCTGCGCCGCGACGACGAGCTCGCCGACCGGCGCACCACCGGTGCCGATCGCCAGGGAGAGGTCGGTGTCGCCCTCTTCGGGCGGAAGCACGCCGATCTCCATGCCGATGAGCGCCGAGCGCACGACGTCGGCCGGGTTCACGAGCTTCTCGAGCTCGGCGAACCCCGCCGACTGGCGCGAGACGCACGCGAACCCGTCGCCCTCGAGGGCGAAGCGCGCACGGAGGGCCTCGTTGCCGCGCATCCACGCATCGGCCCCGATGACGACGAGCTCTCCGGTCTGGTCGCCCACCGTGAACGAGGCTCGATAGCGATCGGGCGACCCGGACCGGTCCACGCTGATGGCGCGGCCGTCGACGATGTCGCCGCCCTCGACGGGGATCGTCTCGTGGACGGCGAGCGTCATCGTGACGTCGCCGCCGGCCCGCGTCGCGTTGACCACCTCGCCCGCCGCGGTCGGCCCGTCGAGCAGCCACAGCCCGTTGCCGCTGTCGCGCACGCCGGCCGCGGCATCCAGGTCGACCCAGGTCGGTGAGAGCGTCGGCGCCGGCGTCGGCGCGGCGCCCGCCTGCGCGGCGCACCCGGCCAGGAGGACGACCGCGGCGACGGCAGCCGGTGCGGCGAGCAGGCGCCTCATCCGCCGGCCGCGTCGCGGACGCACGCGCTGGCGCCGCGCTGGGCGGCGAGCGCATCGCTGTCGAGGGTGACGTCCTGAGCCGACTCCGACGCGGGACGGATGACGAAGCACGAGGTCGACTCGTAGAATCCGAGGGCTGCAGGCACCCAGGCCTCGTCCCCGACGATCAGCTGCGACACGTCGAGGACGTCGTCGCCGGTCACGACGTAGAGGTCGACCGGTCCGTCCGCCGCCCAGGACACGTGCGCGTTCCCGCCCTCGACCGAGATCTCGGGGTTCGAGACGGCGCCGCCACCGCCCGCGAGCAGGGACCAGACGATGAGCACGCCCGCTGCGATCAGCGCCAGCACCGTGAGGATCATCGAGACGAGGAACGCGGGGTGCCGCCAGATGGAGCGGGGCTTCTCGGCGGATGCCTCCAGCTCGGGGATCGCGTTGCTCGCCGGCGCGAGGGCGACGCCGGGACCGGAGGCTCGCAGCTGCGGCTGACCCGGCGCGCCGCCGAGGACGTTCCGCTGGCTCATCGGGCCCTCCGCTCGCTTCCGTGTTGCATGCGCCTACCATTATGAGCGACCGGGACGACGACATCGGCGAGGGGGACCGTTGCGAGATACGACGCGCGCCGCCCTGCTCGCCGCCCTTCTCCTCACCGGTGCCGTGGGGGCGCTGGGCGCTCCATCCGCCGCAGGAGCTGCTCCCGACCCCTCCCCGGCTCCCCCGTCGCCGGGCGCGGCGGTGATCGGCCCGACCGTCGTCGAGGTGCCGTTCGAGGGCCCGCTGGACGTGAAGCCCGCTCCGGGCTGGTCGTTCGCGGACTGCGGCGCCCTCCGCGCGGCGACGCCCCTCGTGACCGCGTGCGCGCCGGACGGGTTCACCGTCCTCTCGCCCGGATTCGACCCCGAACTCGAACCCGTGCGGGTGGCGGTTCCGCTGACCAGCGACGCCGCGTCGCTCACGATCGACTACATCATCCGGCTCGCCGCGCCCGAACCGCCGGACGCGCCCGACACCGACGTCGCTATCCCCGTTCCCGCCGGAGCACGTCTGGTCATCCCGCTGTCCGATCTCGGCCTGACGTGCGGCCGGTGCACGCCCGGCACAGCGCGCATCGAGGTGACCGGGGTCGACCCGGCCTCCGCCGGCTCCGCCCGCGTCACGGGTGCGCATCTGACATTCGCGGCGGCGCCCGACGCGCGGGGACCGGCCGAGATCGGCGTGCGGGTGACCGACGACATCGGCGACTCGTCCAACATCTTCCTCGTCACCGTCCACATCGTCGAGTCCACCCCCGACGCACTCGTCGGCCTTCATCTGCTCCGGCCGATGGAGGCGACGACGATCGAGATCGCCGACCTGGCCTTCGCCGTCGGGACGGACGACGAGCCGCGGGTGGTCGGCTGCGGAAGCGCGTTCGCCGGCACCGTCACATGCAATCCCGACGCCGCGGTGACGTACACGCCCGCCGCCGGCGCGACGAGCGATCAATTCTCGGTTCGCCTGGCGACCGCGAGCGGACGCCAGGCGCTCGCGAGTGTGACACTCGGGACGACGGATGCCGCGGCCCTCGCGCCCGCGGCGGGAGAGGCATCCGCTCGACTCGACGTGGCGCTGCCGCGCGGCGCCGAGACCGCCGAGGAACAGGCCGGCGCGACGACCGGCTTCACCCGACTGATGGACGGGCTCGGCGCCCGATGACCCTGCCCCACCGCCCTGAGGAGGCCTCGTGCGATTGACCGTCCAGACACCAGGTGCCGAGCGTTCGGTGCTGGTGCCGGTCGACGACGACACCACCGTCGACCAGCTGGCGACCGCGCTGCAGGTCGACCCGGCGGCGCTCTCGGGACAGTCGCGCGAGCTCTCTCGCGTCGCCCCGCTGTCGAGCGCCGGTGTGTTCAGCGGCATGGTCGTGCCGCCTCGCCGTCGCGCCGACCGCCCCGCCGGCAGCCCTCGCCTGGAGGTGGTGGGAGGACCGTTCGCGGGACGCTCGTACGATCTCGCCGACGGCGCGGATCACGTCATCGGCTCGGGACCCGAGGCGACGCTCGCGATGGCGGATCCGCATGTCGCCTCCGCTCACGCGCGTCTGACCTTCCACCTCGGCGGGGCCAGCGCGCCCGGGCGGCCGCAGCCGCTGCTCGCGCGGCTGGAGGCCGCGCACGGCACCGAAGTGCTCGTCAACGGCGAGGTGATCACGGAGCCCGTCGAGATCGCCCCGATCGACATCGTGCAGATCGGCTCGAGCCTGCTGCGGATCGGACTGGAGCCCGGTCCGGATGCCGACATCTCCCCCGATCCCAAGGGCATGCGCGCGTTCAATCGCCCGTCGCGCATCCGCCCGAGCGCGGCGGCGCCCACCGTGACGCTGCCCGGCTCGAAGCCCGACGACAGCGACAAGTCGCCGCTGCCGTGGCTGTCGGCCGTCATCCCGGTGATCCTCGGCATCACGATGGCCTCGGTGTTCAACCGGCCGATCATGCTGCTCATGGCCGCCGCGTCGCCGGTCATGGTGCTCGGCTCGTACTTCGTGAACCGTCGTCTCGCGCAGCGCAAGGGCGAGCGCACGGAGTCGCAGTGGATCGAGGAGGTGAAGACGGCCAAGCGCCGCATCGCCGAGCTCGTGCGTCTGCAGCGCGTGGAGGGGTGGCACGACAACCCGGACCCGCTGCGGATCCGCGACATCGCCGTGCGTCCGCTCGCGCGGCTGTGGGAGCGGCGGATGAGCGATCCCGACGCGCTCACGTTCCGCGTGGGCGCGGGTGAGGTGCCGCTGAACGCCCAGCTGCAGGGCGGCGAGCGCAGCGACGAGGCGCACCGCGTCGGCGTGTCGCCCGCCCCGATCACGGTCGATCTCGCGGCGGGGCCGGTCGGCATCGCCGGAGAGGGCGCGGCGGCGCGCTCGGTCGCACGAGCCCTCCTCGCGTCGATCGCGACCCTCCGTTCCCCGCGCGACCTGCAGCTGGTGGTCGTGTGCGGCGACGAGACGGAATCCGAGTGGGGCTGGACGCAGTGGCTGCCCCACAACGACCCCGCGACCGGCCCGATCTCGCTCATCGGCAACACCGACGACACGCGGCGCGACCGCATCCGCGAGCTCTCGACGCTCGTCGAGCACCGCCGTCGCCTCAACGCGCCGCCGCCGAGCCAGATCGTGCTGCTCGTCGACGGCGCGCGCGACGTCCGCCGTCTCCCGGGCATGGTCGACATCCTCGAAGCCGGCCGCGCCGTCGGCGTCCACGTCATCGCGCTCGACACCGATCGCACGCGCCTGCCCGAGGAGTGCACGAGCGTGCTCGTGCTCGACGACGCCGATCCCTCCATGGCGCGACTCGAGTCCGCGGCATCCTTCGTGCCGCACGTGCTGGTCGATGGCCTCGCACTCGACGACGCCACCGAGATCGCGCGCTCCCTCTGCTCGATCGAACACGTGTCGGGCGCCGGCGACGAGGGGATGCTGCCCACGTCGGTGCGCTTCGTCGATGTGACGGGCACCGACCTCGACGCGCCGGGCGAGCTGCTCCAGCGCTGGACGAACCAGCCCCGCCGCTCGTTCGTCACGATCGGCGCGACGGCCGAGAGCGAATTCGCGGTCGACATCGCCGCCGACGGCCCCCACGCGCTCGTGGCGGGCACGACAGGCTCGGGCAAGTCCGAGTTCCTGCAGACGCTCGTCGTGTCGCTCGCACTGGCGAACCGCCCGGACGCCGTCAACTTCGTGCTCATCGACTACAAGGGCGGATCGGCGTTCGCCGATTGCGAGCGCCTGCCGCACACGGTCGGCATGGTGACCAACCTCGATGCACGTGAGACCGAGCGGGCGCTCGTGAGTCTCGACGCCGAGCTCAAGCGCCGCGAGCGCGTGCTCGGCGACATGGGCGCGAAGGACCTCGATGCCGCGTGGGCACGCGATGCCGACGCCGCCTCGCGCAACCGCCTGGCGCGGCTCATCATCGTCATCGACGAGTTCGCCGAGCTGAAGACAGAGCTTCCGGAGTTCATCAACGGCATCGTGCGGATCGCGCGCGTCGGCCGCTCGCTGGGCGTGCATCTCGTGCTCGCGACGCAGCGCCCGTCCGGCGTGGTGACCCCCGAGATGCAGTCGAACATCAACATGCGCGTGGCGTTGCGCGTCACCGACAAGTCGGACTCGACCGACGTCCTCGGCACCGCAGATGCCGCGCTCATCCCACCGTCGCTCCCCGGCCGCGGGTTCCTGCGGTCGAGTTCCGGCGGCATTCCGACGGCGTTCCAGACGGCCCGCGTCGCGGGTCACCGCCGTGGCGTCCAGCGCGGCAGCCGCAGCGCGCCGCCGGTGGCCGAGATCACGTGGGACGGCGTCGGGAACCCGCCGTCGTTCCCGCGCAAGCGCGTCGACTCCTCGCCGCTCGACCACGACGACACCGATCTGCGGGCGCTGGTGAATCTCGCGGTCGACGCGGCCCGGGCCGGCGGGATCGAGCGCAACCCGTCGCCGTGGCTCCTGCCGCTGCCCCCGGTGCTCACCATCGACCGCTTCGCGTCCGAGCCCATCGAACAGGGCGACCTCGTCCTGGGCCTGCAGGACCTGCCGTCGCTGCAGACCCAGCGTCCGCTGCTGTGGAACCCCGAGAAGGACGGGCACCTGCTGTTCATCGGCGGGGCGCGCTCCGGCCGCACGACCGCCCTGCGCACGACCCTCGCGCAGGCGATCATCCGCTACACGCCCGCCGACCTGCACCTGTACGTCGTCGACTACGGCAACGGCGCGCTGCTCCCCCTCGCCGACGCCCCGCACACCGGCGCCGTCATCACCCAGATGGACGGCGAGCGGCTGCCGCGTCTCCTCAACCGTCTGCTCGAGGACCTCGAGAGGCGGCAGGCCGCACTGTCGGCCGCGGGCGTCGGCTCCATCGTCGAGCAGCGCCGCAAGGTCGACCCGCGCCAGGCCCTTCCCTTCGCGATCGTGGCGATCGACGGGTGGGAGCGCCTGGTGGCCACCCTCGGCGCCGATCAGCTGCTCGGCTTCCGCGAGCAGATCATGCGGATCCTGCGGGAGGGACCGGCCGCCGGCATCCGTCTGGTCATGAGCGCCGACCGCACGTTCACGGGCGACAAGATCGCGAGCGCGATCGACACCGTCTACCTGCTGCCGATGCGCGACCCCAACGACTACCGGGCCGCGGGGGTGATGGTGCGGGAGCTGCCGGCCCACATGACCGCCGGACGCGCCCTGTTCGGCGCCGACATCCACGAAGCGCAGCTCGCCGTGCTCGGTCGCGACACGAGCGGCGAGGGGCAGGCGGCATCGCTGCGTGCGATGGTCGAGCAGTCGCGCGACCACTACAGCCGCTTCCCGCAGCTGGCCCACCTGCCCACGCCGTTCCGCGTCGACCCGCTGCCGAGCTACATCGGGCTGCGCTCGGCCGTCGAGCTCCCCACCTACGCGGGTCTGCCCGAGGACGGCCTGGTGTACGCCGTCGGCGGCGACGACCTCGCCCGCTTCACGACCGCGTGGCGCGACCAGAGCGGCTTCGTGGTCGCGGGCGGACGCGGCAGCGGGCGCTCCACCGTGCTCGCCTCGCTGCTGCACCAGCTGCACGCGGCGGGGCGCCGCGCCGTCGTGGTCGCACCGCGCGAGTCCGTGCTCACCGAGGTCGCGCGCGGCCAAGGCGTGCCGATCGTCTCGGATACGGCGACGGATGCCGCGACCTTCACCGCGACCGTCGACGCCGTCGCCGCCTCGGACGGGCAGCACCCGGTCACGCTGGTCGTGGACGACGCCGACCTCATGAAGCAGTCCCCCGTCGAGTTCGGGATCACCGGCGTCGCCCCGCGCGTCTCGATCGCCGTGGCGGTCGAGACCGAGGCCGCGTCGGGCCTCTTCGGCGGCGCGCTCGCGGCGGCGAAGCGGCACCGCGCCGGTGTGGTGCTCTCCCCCTCGAACCCGATGGCGGGAACGACGCTGTTCGGGGCGCAGATCCCCAAGTCGATGCTCGGCGGCCGGTCGGGCGGAATCGGAGTGGCGTTCGTCGACGGGGCCTGGATCCCCGTCCGCGCCGCGGATGTGAGGCAATGATGGATGCCGTGCTCAGCCGGGCCGCGTGCCCCTACTGCGGCGCGAACACGCGTCCGAACTCGCTGTACTGCCTGGAGTGCGGCCAGGTCGCGGCGATCGCGGCGCCGAAGACGGCCCCCGCTCGTTCGACCCTGTGGGATCCTCCCCCGCTCCTGATGCCGGCTGCGGCCGCCGCTGCTCCGAGCATCGGCAGCGGAAACGGATTCGCAATCCCCGCCTCGGTCGAGGCATCCGCACCGCCCCCGGTCCGGCGACGCCGGTCCGCGGCCGCCGCGCCCGCCCTGCCCGAGCTGAGTCTCGCCGACGGCGACCGGCCCGTCGTCCTGGTGTTCAGCACCGGCGACACCGCCCGCGTGCGCGGGGCCGCGGTGATCGGCCGCAACCCCGACGACGTCGCGCGCAACTCCGGACGCCAGCCGGTCGCGGTCGACGACCAGACCCGCTCGATGTCGCGGGCCCACGCCATGATCGACCTCGCAACCGACGGCGCGTACGTGTACGACGCGGGATCGGCGAACGGCAGCCAGCTGGAACGAGCCGGAGTCCGCCGCGCGCTGACGAGCGAACCGCGACGCCTGGCGCACGGCGACCGGCTCTGGTTCGGCGACATCTACGCGGACGTCGCCCTGAGCGTGGCTCGGTAGGCTCGAGGGATGGCCAAAGCCCCCGGCATTCCCGACCGCCTCCGCGCTCATCCCGACATCGTGACGCGCCGGAGCGCGCCGCTCGTGTGGACGGGAGTCGCGATCGCGGCGGCCCTCCTCCTCGGCTGGGTGCTGCTGCTCGTGAACTCGGCTGCGATCGGTGCGGAGTTCACGGAGCTGCAGGACTCCGCGGTGACGATCAACCAGCGCATCGGCTCGAACTTCGGCGTCCTCATCGGCGCCGTCGCGCTCCCGATCCTCGCGCTGATGGCCTTCGGCTCGTTCTTCTTCTTCTCGCGGCGGTACGCGCGTCGTGCGACGGGCACGCCGGTGCGCCGCACGTACCGCGCCGTGTTCGCGTCCCCCGTCGGCGCGGGCGCGGTGTTCCACGAGCAGCTCAGCACGCGCGACCCGCACGTCATCGGGACGATGAAGGAGGGGACCGACCGCGGGAACCTCGTCATCGAGGGATGGTCGGCCGACGAGGACCGCGTCGCGTACGTCGGCGTCTTCGAGTTCTCGCACCGGGGGCCCGGCTGGGACTTCGTGGAGTTCGCCGGTGACGACTTCGACGCCTACCAGCAGATCTTCCGCGCGGGGCGTGCATGACCCTCGGCGACGACCCGGCCGACCCGGGCGCCCTCGTGCGCTTCGTCGTGTCGCCGGAGCGCCGAGCCGATGCGCGGCGCGCGCGCCGCACGGTGTACCTGGTCGCCGCGGTGCTCGCGCTGCTGGCCGTTGCGGGCCTGGTCGTCTTCCCGCCCGGGGCGGGGACGCGCCTGACCCTGACCGGCGCCGCGATGGTGCTGCTGATCCTCGCCGCGCTCCTCGCCGTGCGCGTGCTGCGCGTGGCGGCCAAGGCCGACCGGCTCGTCGCCGCGGACGGCAGCATGCTCACCATCGCCCCGACCGAGGTCACCGTCGCCGGCGACACGCGGATCCCCTGGGCCGCCGTCAGCGGCGTGTGGGCGATCGACCGCGCCGCCGAACTCCGGCGGCGCGCCGGGCGCAGCGTCTTCGGCCTGCCGGGGCGCCTCATGCTCCGCGCCGGCGTCGACACCGCGGACATCACCATCGGCATCGCCGACACCGCCGTCATCCACGATCCGGCCTCACGCGTCCGCCGCTTCCGCGCGCTGCCCTCGGGACTCGCCCCCGGCCGGATCGAGGTGGCCTTCGGCTCCCAGTTCGGCACCGAGGAGCTGTCGCAGGCCCTCGCCGCCTTCCGCCGCGCACTGCCCGCCGACGTCCCCGTGCGTCTCGCGTCGGGCGAGTTCGACTACGCCGGGGCCTGGGCCGCCACCGCCGACGACGTCACGACGATCCGGGCGAACGAGGCCTCCCGCACCGACTGAGCCTGGCCGCTGCGACGACCTGCTCGGCTGCCCGGGGCAGCCGGATCAGTGGAAGAAGTGGCGCTCGCCGGTGAAGAACATCGTGACGCCTGCCTCCGTGGCCGCCGCGATCACCTCGTCGTCGCGCACGGAGCCGCCGGGCTGGATGATCGCCCGGATGCCCGCGTCGATCAGGATCTGCGGTCCGTCGGCGAACGGGAAGAACGCGTCGGATGCCGCGACCGAGCCTGCGGCGCGGTCTCCGGCGCGCTCGACCGCGAGCCGGCATGAGTCGACGCGGTTGACCTGGCCCATGCCGATGCCGACGGTGGCGGAGTTCTTCGCGAGCACGATGGCGTTCGACTTGACGGCGCGGCACGCCTTCCACGCGAAGATGAGGTTCGTCATGTCCTCGTCGGCCGGACGCTCGCCCGACACGAGCTGCCAGTCGCGCGCGACCGATTCGATGTCGTCGGGGAACCGGTCGGCATCCTGCAGCAGCAGCCCGCCCGACACCAGGCGCACGTCCATGCGCTCCTGCTGCCAGTCGGCGGGAAGCTGCAGGAGGCGCAGGTTCTTCTTGGCCTTGAACACCTCGAGCGCGGCGGGCTCGAAGTCGGGCGCGACGATCACCTCGGTGAAGATGTCCTTGAGGTTCTCGGCCATCTTCAGCGTCACGGTGCCGTTCGCGGCGATGACTCCTCCGTACGCCGACACCGGGTCGCACTCGTGCGCGCGCAGGTGCGCGCTGGCGATCGGGTCGAGGGCGTTCGGCGCGGTGACGGCGATGCCGCAGGGGTTGGCGTGCTTGATGATCGCGACAGCGGGCTTGACCATGTCGAACGCAGCCCGCAGCGCCGCGTCGGCGTCGACGTAGTTGTTGTACGACATCTCCTTGCCCTGCAGCTGGGTCGCCTGGGCGATGCCGTGGCCGCCGCTGCGGGTGTAGATCGCGGCGCGCTGGTGCGAGTTCTCGCCGTAGCGGAGGGTCGCGAGGCGCTCCGCCTTGATCGTGAGGTGCGCCGGAAGGTCCTCCTCGGTGAGCGTGCCCTCCGAGAACCACGTCGCCACCGCACGGTCGTACTCGGCGGTGTGCGCGAATGCGCGCGCCGCGAGCTCGCGCCGCTGGACGAGGCTCGTGCCACCGTTCTCGAGCGCCTCGATGACGGCGGGGTAGGACGACGGCGACACCACGATCGCGACGTTGGCGTAGTTCTTCGCGGACGCCCGCACCATGGCGGGCCCGCCGATGTCGATCTGCTCGACGACGTCGTCGCCCTCGGCCCCCGAGCGCACGGTCTCGACGAACGGGTACAGGTTCACCACCACGAGCTCGAACGGAGCGATGTCGAGCTCGCTGAGCTGGCGCTCGTGGTCGGCGAGGCGGAGGTCGGCCAGGAGCCCGGCGTGCACGCTCGGGTGCAGGGTCTTCACGCGGCCGTCGAGCGACTCGGGGAACCCGGTCACGCTCGCGACGTCGGTGACCTCGTACCCGGCGTCGCGCAGCATGCTCGCCGACCCGCCCGTCGACACGATCTCGACGCCCGCCGCCGTGAGAGCCTCGGCGAGGCGGAGGAGGTCGGTCTTGTCGCTGACCGACACCAGGGCACGGCGGATGGGCACGACGTCGCGGGGACGGTACAGGGCGGGGTCGTGGCTCGGGCCGGCCATGGCGGATCTCCTCGGGTGGGATGGGTGACGGTCAGGGGGTCGCGGGGGCGGCGACCTCGGCGAGGTCGAGCTCGCCGGTCGCGACCCGGCGCACCACGTCGATCAGCAGACGGCGCTCGACGGGCTTGATGCGTTCGTGGAGGGTGTGCTCGTCGTCGCCCGGAAGCACCGGCACGCGCTCCTGCGCGAGGATCGGCCCCGAGTCCACGCCGTTGTCGACGATGATGACGCTCGCACCGGTCTGCGCGACGCCGGCGGCGAGCGCGTCGCGCACGCCGTGCGCACCCGGGAACTCGGGCAGGTACGCCGGGTGCGTGTTGACGATCCGCGGCGACCACTCGTCGACGAGATTCGCGGGCAGCAGCCGCATCAGCCCGCTCAGCACGACGAGGTCGGGCCGCCAGACGCTCAGCTGCGCGCCGAGCTCGGCGCCCCACTCCTCGCGACTGTCGAACTGCGCGAAGGGGACCATGAAGGTCGGGATGCCGAACTCCTCGGCGTGGGCGAAGCCCTCCGCCTCGCGATCGGCGCCGACGACGACGATGCGTGCCGGGAATCCAGGGTCGGACGCCGCCTCGAGCAGGGCGCGCAGGTTCGACCCTGTGCCCGAGATGAGAACGGCGACCGTGAGCACCCACTCAGCTTACTGATCTCGAGCGGGACCATCCCTCGCGCCGAGCGCGCGAACTCGGTCGCCGGGCGGTGTCGGCGCAGCGCTCAGTCGAGCCTTGGAAGGTCGATCGGCTCCGTGCGGGCCTCGCTCGCGGCCGTGATCGGCGGCTCGTCCCGCGGCGAGGCGGACGGCTCCGGAAGCCACGGCGCGCGGTCTTCGCCCGCTTCCGCGCGTGCCGGCTCGTGGTCGGTCACCGATGCTCCGGTCGTCGCGCTGCGCGTGGTGGCGCCGTCGGTCGATCCGGCGCCGGTCACGGATCGGCCGCGTCGGAGCTCCTCCTCCGCGTGTGCGCGCCGAGAGCGCGGCGACATCAGCAGGATCGCGGCCCCGAGCAGCACCTCGGCTCCGACGGCCAACGCCACCGGTCCGGGCTCCGGACCGACCGCCGCCAGGCGTCCGGGTCCGAGAGCTCCCGAAGCGACGACCGCGAGTAGGGCCGCGCCGGCCGCCGAGACCACGGCGATCCCCACTGCGATCACGAGCCGCGGCGCCACGGGGTCGTGGGCGGGCGAGACCGCGTCATCCTCCCCTGCGACCGCCGTCGCCGTGGATCCCGGTCCCGAACCCGCGAGCAGCCCTTCGAGGGCGGCGGTGTGCGACGAGTCGAGCCGGCCCGACTCGTCGCGAGCCGCGGGCCGCGGCATCCGGCCGCCGTCATCGCGTCGCGACGAGCGCACGCCGACCACCCGCGAGCGCGCGATCCAGCCCGCGAAGGCCCCGAGCGCGACCGGCGCGAGCGCCAGCAGCAGCAGCCACGGCGTCGTGGACTCCGGGACCGCGCCCAGCGCCGGAATGCCCGGGATGACGCCGACCTGCGTGGCCGCGGGCGACACCGATGCTCCCTCGCCGACCAGGAATCCGGGGCCGGCGGCGAAGGCCCCGCCCCATACCGCGAGCGTCGGCGCATACGCCAGCTGCGCCAACGTGAGCACGACGGCTCCGATCACGTCCACGTTGCCCGCCTGGTACAGCGCCACGATCTGGCCGGCACGGGCGAACACGGCGACGGCCGCGACCGCGGCGCCGACTCCCACGAGGCCTACAACGACGACCGCCGCGCCGCGCGCGACGAGCGCCGGAACCTCGGCCCAGCCGTTCCGGGCGGCTTCGACGCGGTCCCGCACGCCCGCGATCACGCCTCCGCCCGCTTCGCGCCACTCCGTGACCGCCGCGGCGACGAGCGCCGGGAGCGCGAAGACGAGGATCGGGAACAGGATGGCCTGCCACAGCACCGGTGCGACGATGTCGTTCCGGGACGTCAGCGCCGCACCCGCGGTGAGCGCCGCGAACACCACCGTCCCGGTCACGACGCCGGTGATCCACGCGTCCGCGCGCGAGGCGCGCACGCCGGAGCGCGCGGCGAAGATCGCCGTGAACGCCGCGAACGCGAGCGGCGCCAGCGAGAGGGTGAAGGATGCCGCGGCCGCGTCGATGCCCGCCGCGGCGAGGTAGTCCGCCGGGAGCGCCACCTCGAGCGGCACGAGATTGCCGAGCTGCCACACCGCGACGCCCGCGGGCCACAGGACGCCCCAGTCGGCGGTGCCGCCGAGCCCGAACACCCACAGGAGCGTCAGCGGCGCGAGGGTCGCGGCGAGGCCGACGGCGACCGCGATGGCGGCGTCGACGGCTGCGAGGAAGGCGACGATGAGGCGGTGCATGGCCTCATCGACCCTACTTCGCCCGACCGCGCTCCCCCGGCCGCCTCGCCCGCCCGCCGCGAAGGCGCGAGGCTTCCGTTCAGCGAATTCCCAGGTGGGCCGCGATGCGACTAACGTCGTCGTCGGAGGTCCCCACATGAGCACAGCCCCGTCCACCACGCCCGAAACCCCCGACGCCGCCGAGCCGAACGAGAACGCTCAGCCGAAGAACGGCTTCGACCGGTTCTTCGAGATCACACGGCGCGGTTCGACGGTCGGCACCGAAGTGCGCGGCGGTGTCGTGACGTTCGTGACGATGGCGTACATCGTCATCCTGAATCCGATCATCCTGTCGGGCGGGGTCGACGTCGACGGCAACAGCCTCGGCTTCACGCAGGTCGCGGCGGCCACGGCGCTCACTGCGGGCGTGATGACGGTGCTCTTCGGTCTCGTGACGCGCCTGCCGTTCGCGTTCGCGGCGGGCCTGGGCATCAACTCGTTCCTCGCGGTCGCCGTCGTCGGTCAGGTGACGTGGCCGGAGGCGATGGGCCTCGTCGTCATCAACGGCCTCATCATCGTGCTGCTCGCGGCGACGGGTCTGCGGCGCATGATCTTCGACGCCGTCCCGATCCAGCTGAAGCTCGCGATCACCGTCGGCATCGGCCTGTTCATCGCCTTCATCGGCTTCGTCGACGCCGGCTTCGTGACCGCGACCGACACGTCGTCGCCGCCGGTGGGACTCGGCGTGAACGGCTCGGTCGCGACCGTTCCGACGCTCATCTTCGTCTTCACGCTCCTGCTCACCGGCATCCTGGTCGCGCGCAAGGTCAAGGGCGGCATCCTCATCGGCCTGGTCTCTGGCACCGTCGTCGCGGTGGTCGTCGAGGCGATCTGGAACCTGGGACCGAAGTTCGCCGGCGACGAGTTCAATCCCGGCGGCTGGGGGCTGTCGGTGCCCGAGCTTCCGTCGTCTCTCGTGAGCGTTCCCGACCTGTCGCTCGTCGGCCAGATCTCGTTCGGCGCGTTCGAGCGGATCGGCATCCTCGCGGCGCTCATGCTCGTCTTCACTCTCGTGTTCACGAACTTCTTCGACGCGATGGGAACCATGACGGGCCTCTCGAAGGAAGCGGGCCTCGCCGACGCGAAGGGCGATTTCCCGCGCATCAAGTCGGCGCTGATCGTCGAGGGCGTCGGCGCGGTGGCCGGTGGTCTCACGTCGAGCTCGTCGAACACCGTGTTCATCGAGTCGGGCTCCGGCATCGGCGAAGGGGCGCGGACCGGCTTCGCCAACGTCGTCACCGGCGCGATGTTCCTCATCGCGATGTTCTTCACGCCGCTCGTGTCGATCGTGCCGAGCGAGGTGGCGGCCGCGGCCCTGGTCATCGTCGGCGCCCTGATGATGTCGCAGATCAAGTACATCGACTTCTCGGACTTCTCGATCCTGCTGCCGGTGTTCCTCGCGATCACCGTGATGCCGCTCACGTACTCGATCGCGAACGGCATCGGCGCGGGCTTCGTCGCGTGGGTCGTGGTGCGGTCGCTGTCGGGCAAGGCCCGTGAGATCAGCCCGCTGCTGTGGATCGTCGCGGCCGGTTTCGTGCTCTACTTCGCGCGCGGACCCATCGAGGCCCTGCTCGCCGGCTGAGCTTCGAGAGGGTGGCGGATGCCGCGGCTCGCGGCATCCGTCCCGCCCGCCCGTTCAGGTGGCACAACACGCGGGATCAGCGCCGCGACGCCGCGTGTCGCGACACCCCAACGGCCCCGACTTCGAAGCACCCGCGCTTCAAGTGGCACAACACGCGGGATCAGCGCCGCGATGCCGCGTGTCGTGACACCCCAACGGCCCCGACTTCCAAGCACCCGCGCTTCAAGTGGCACAACACGCGGGATCAGCGCCGCGATGCCGCGTGTCGTGACACCCGACGCGCGCGCTCGACGCGCGCTCTCGCTCAGCGCAGCGGCGTCCAGCCGGGCGGCGTCGGACCGTCGTGGGCGGCGCGCTCCTCGTCGGCCCTGCGCGACCAACCCTGCGCGGCGTCGACCGTATCGAACCCGCCGCGGGCCACGCGGAATCCGACGTCGTCATGATGCATGCGCGGACCTCCGCCCCGGCGCACCGAGGCCCGCACGCTCCAGGCGTCGTCGGCGAACCCGCCGCCGCGGAACACGCGATAGTCGCCGTAGCGCGCGGGGTCGAGCAGATCCCAGCACCACTCCCAGGCGTTTCCGAGGGTGTCGAAGAGCCCGTTGAGGTTCGGGAGCCTGCCACCCACGTCCTGCGGCGAGCCGACGCCGTCCGCGCTCGTCCATGCGATCTCGGCGAGAGGCCCGTAGTGCGGCCCCGTCGACCCCGCACGGCACGCGTGCTCCCACTCCGCCTCGGTGGGCAGCCGATAGCCGTCGGCATCGACGTGCCACGTGACGTCCTCGCCCTCGAACGTGTACGCGGGGTCGAGGCCCTCCCACTCCGACGCGGCGTTGCAGAACCGGATGGCGCGCAGCCAGGTCACGTCCGTCGCCGGCCGACGCGGGTGCCGGGCCGGCTCCCCCAGCAGCTCGGCGAGCTGCTCCTGCGTCACCGCGTACACGCCGATCTCGAAGGGCTGGAGTTCGACGGTCCAGGTCGCCTTGCGCCGCGCGTCGTGCAGGGCGACGACTCCGCCGTCGATGCGCTTCAGCTCGATATCGGTCACCCGGGGAAGTATGGCAGGTCGACAGGCGGCTCAGCGCGCGCTGCGCCAGGCGCCGGAGGCGGGCAGCTCACCCCCGAAGAGCTGCTTCACCGTGACCAGGGAGAACCCGCGGTCGCGCAGTCCGTCGATGACGGCGCCGGCCGTGCGCGCGGTGCCCGCGTGGATGTCGTGGAGCAGCACGATCGACCCCGGCTTCGGCGCCTCGACGGCGCGCGCGATGAGCGTTTCGTCGGCGGGCCGCTGCCAGTCGTGCGTGTCGACGTCCCACAGGATCGCCGGCATGCCGGCGGCCGCGAGCACCTGCGTGTTGAACTCGCCGTACGGCGGGCGGAACGCCGTGATCCGCTGACCGGAAGCGGATTCGAGCGCTCGCGTCGACTCGACGATCTGCGACCGCACCTCCGCGGCGGACAGGCCCGGAAGGCTCGGGTGGCTCCACGTGTGCCCTTCGACCTCGTGCCCCTCGCGCGTCATGCGTGCGAGGGTGTCGGCGTAGGCGCGGGCATTCGAGCCCAGGGCGAAGAAGGTGGCCGCGGAGTCCCGTTCGGCGAGTGCGTCGAGGATCGCGGGCGTATGCGAGGACGGACCGTCGTCGTAGGTGAGCGCCACGCACGGGACGAGGGCGCAGTCGACGGCGCGCGAGCCCGCGGCCGCGACCTCCGGCCCCGCGTACGGCTGTCCGATCGCCGCGAGCACCCTCGCCCCGAACGGGGTCACGAGGGCTGCCGCGACGCCCGACGGCACGGCGTACGAGACAGGCTCCGTGGTGGCCGGTACACCCAGCGCGGCGAGATCCGGCGCCACGAACCCGGCCGGCACGGTGATCACGAAGCCGTCCCGCGCCGGCACGGTCGTCGCCAGGGCCGCGCGGATCGCGGCCGTCTGGGCCTCGTCCGTCGTCGACGCGCTCCGCCGGCTGAGTGCGCCGGCATCGCGTCGGAGCGCCTCGACGATGTCGGCGCTGAGCGCCTCGGCCGCCCCCTCCGCCCAGAGCCCCTCGGCGGTGGCGATCTCTCCGGTGTTCAGGTCGGCGTAGACGATCGTGGTGACGTCCGACTCGACGGCCTCGGGCGTGCCGCTGACCGCCCGCACCCGCTGGCCGAAGATCGCGCCCGACGCCGCGACGATCCCGCACAGCACTGTCGTCCCGGCGCCCGAGCCGGGGTCGAACGACGGATCGGCGAGGATGTCGGCGGCGGCGAGGAGTGTGCTGTCGCGCACGCACGAGCGATCCGCCATGCCTGAGCGGAGCGCCGCCGCCAGCGGCGAATAGGGCGCTCCGGATGCCGCCACTCTCGCGTCGATCGCCGTGCGCACGACCTGCAAGACCGCCGCGTTGAACGCCGCGGTCGCCGCCCCGTCGGGCAGCTGCGCCACTCGCGCCTGGATGCCGACGACGTCGTTGCGGAGCCGCAGCGGCACCAGCCGGTCCGCCAGCGAGCCCGTGGCACGTGCGTCGAGCTCGGCTTCGGGTGAGACGGCGTGCACGCTGCCGTGCTCCCACGTCGGGGGCCTCCAGTCCGCGCGCGAGGCCGGCGCGCACGCGGTGAGCACCACCGCAACCGCCGCGAGCACGACGGCGAGCGAGCGGCGGCCCCTCACGGACGGATCCCTTCCAGCAGGTCGCCGATGGCAGCCCGGTATGCGTCGGCGTCGGCCCCCTCCACCTCCACGGTCACCCGCATGCCCGGGGCCGCCTCCCCCGACCCGATGCCCGCGATCAGGCCGCCCTCGATGTCGGCATGGACGGCGGTGAGACCCGATGCGAGGAGCTCGGTCCGCTGCGGACTCGCCGGGGCGGCGGTCGCCACGATCTCACCCGCCGACGCGTCGACCGCCTCGAGGCGTGCACGCAGCACTCCATCGGGGGTGCGGACGGTGACGGCATCCGACGACTCCCGCGTCACGATCCAGTCCGCCGGCGCCACCACGGCAGCCTCGCCCACCGGGGTTTCGGCGCGGCCGTCCGACACCTCGCTGGCGAGGTTCGCCATCGAAGGCGGCACGGCGACATACGCCGCGAAGGCGACCGCGGCCAGGGCGATCACCCCCGCGACGCTTGCGAGCGCGATCTCCCAGCGGCGCTGGGGGAGGTCGCCGCGTGAAACCCCCGTCACGCTGCCCTTGATGCGGCGAGTCTAGGGGCAGACCTGCCGCAGCCCCCTCAGCCTCGGTCGGGTTTCGTCCGATCAGCCGTCGAGCGGCTCGAGCACGAAGACCGCGATGCGGCGGTCGGTGCGGGTCTGATACCGGTCGTAGTCGGGCCAGACGGCGGTGGCACGCGCCCACCACTCGTCGCGCTCGGCTCCCGACAGCTCGCGCGCGGTGTAGTCCCGCTTGACGGCGCCGTCCTGCAGCTCGACGTGGGGATGCCTGCGCATGTTCTCGCCCCAGCGGGGCTCTTCGGGCGCTCCGCCGTTGGATGCGACCACCGCGTAACGGCCGTGGTGCTCGACGCGCATCAGCGCGGTCTTGCGCAGCGCGCCGCTCTTCGCACCGACGGTCGTCAGCACGATGATCGGCACTCCGCGCAGGGTGTTGTGCTTCTCCCCGTTCGACGCCTCGTACTTCTCGGCCTGGGTGCGAGCCCATTCGGACGTGGACGGCTTGTACTCTCCGGTCAGCGGCATGGCTCCACGATAGGGCGTGTGCGAGAGCCTCCAGCCGGGGGCCCTATCGTCGAGTCATGCCCAACATCAGAGTCGAGCTCCTGCCCGGACGCACCGTCGATCAGCGCCGTCGCTTCGCCGAGGAGGTGACGCGCGCCGCCGTCGAGGCGCTCGGCGCCCGGCAGCAGGACGTGCGCATCATGTTCGAGGAGGTCGCCGCCGACTTCGTGGCGAACGGCGGCGTCCTCGCCAGCGAGGACGCGGACCGCGCGGGCCAGGTGTCACGCTTCGGCGCCGCCTAGCTTCCCCGCGAGACTTCACGAATGTCATCGAATCCGGCCGAGACGAAGACATTCGTGAAGTCTCGCGCGCCGGTGTCCGTAAGACGATGAAGACGGATGCCGCAGCGCTGGGCTGCGGCATCCGTCTTGGTGTGAGTGCTTAGAGCGACTCGATGATCTCGCGCATCAGGGCGGCGGTCTCGGACGGCGTCTTGCCGACCTTCACGCCGGCGGCCTCGAGGGCCTCCTTCTTCGCCTGCGCGGTGCCCGCCGAGCCCGAGACGATGGCGCCGGCGTGGCCCATGGTCTTGCCCTCCGGAGCGGTGAACCCGGCCACGTAGCCGACGACCGGCTTCGTGACGTTCGCCTTGATGAAGTCGGCCGCGCGCTCCTCGGCGTCGCCGCCGATCTCGCCGATCATGACGATCGCCTTGGTCTCGGGGTCGGCCTCGAACGCGGCGAGGGCGTCGATGTGCGTCGTGCCGATGATGGGGTCGCCGCCGATGCCGATGGCGGTCGAGAACCCGATGTCGCGCAGTTCGAACATCATCTGGTACGTCAGAGTGCCCGACTTCGACACGAGGCCGATGGGGCCCTTGCCGGTGATGTTGGCCGGAGTGATGCCGACGAGCGACTCGTCGGGCGTGATGATCCCGGGGCAGTTCGGGCCGATGATGCGGGTCTTGTTCCCCTTGGCGGTGGCGTACGCCCACGCCTCGGCGGAGTCGCCGACAGGCACGCCCTCGGTGATCACGACGAGCAGCGGGATCTCGGCGTCGATGGCCTCGACCATCGCGGCCTTCGTGAAGGCTGCGGGGACGAACGCGATCGACACATCAGCCCCGGTCGCCGCGATGGCCCCGGCCACGGTGGCGAAGACGGGGAGCTCGACGTCGTTGCCGTCCTTGTCCTTGTGCAGCACGGTGGTGCCGGCCTTGCGCGCGTTCACGCCGCCGACGACATTCGTGCCCGCCTTGAGCATGAGCGCGGTGTGCTTGGTGCCCTCGCCGCCGGTGATGCCCTGGACGATGACCTTGGAGTCCTTGTTGAGGAAGATCGACATTTCTCTAGTCCTTGATTTCGGCGGGCGGTCAGGCGTTGGCGAGCTCGGCGGCCTTGTCGGCGCCCTCGTCCATCGTGGCGGCCAGGGTCACCAGCGGGTGGTTGGCGTCCTGGAGGATCTTGCGGCCCTCTTCGACGCGGTTGCCGTCGAGGCGCACGACAAGGGGCTTCGAAGCCGTCGCGCCGAGCTCGGCCAGCGCGCCGACGATGCCCTTGGCGACCGCGTCGCACGCGGTGATCCCGCCGAACACGTTGACGAACACGCTCTTGACCTGCGGGTCGCCGAGGATGACGTCGAGGCCGGCGGCCATGACCTCGGCCGACGCGCCGCCGCCGATGTCGAGGAAGTTCGCGGGCTTCACGCCGCCGTGGTTCTCGCCGGCGTACGCGACGACATCGAGGGTCGACATGACCAGGCCCGCGCCGTTGCCGATGATGCCGACTTCGCCGTCGAGCTTGACGTAGTTGAGGTCGTTCTCCTTGGCCTTCGCCTCGAGCGGGTCGGCCGCGGCCTTGTCTTCCAGCAGCGCGTGGGCGGCGTGGCGGAACTCGGCGTTGTCGTCGAGGGTGACCTTGCCGTCGAGCGCGATGATCTCGCCGTCCTCCGACAGGATGAGCGGGTTCACCTCGACGAGCGTGGCGTCCTCGCCCTTGTAGACGTTGTAGAGCTTGACGAACACGTCGCTGACCTTGTCGACGAGCTCGGCGTCGAAGCCGGCGGCCTCGGCGATCTCGACGGCCTTGGCCTTGTCGATGCCGGTGCCCGGGTTCACGTCGACGCGGGCGAGGGCCTCGGGCTTCTCGACGGCGAGCTGCTCGATCTCCATGCCGCCCTCGACGCTGGCGAGCGAGAGGTACGAGCGGTTGGCGCGGTCCAGCAGCACGGAGAAGTAGTACTCCTTCGCGATGCGGGCGCCGGCGGCGACCATCACGCGCTTGACGACGTGGCCCTTGATGTCGAGGCCGAGGATCGCCTTGGCGGCCTCGTAGGCCTCCTCGGGGCTCTTCGCGACCTTGACGCCGCCGGCCTTGCCGCGGCCGCCGGTCTTGACCTGAGCCTTGACGACGACGACTCCGCCGCCGAGCTTCTCGGCAGCCGCCTTCGCCTCCTCGGGCGTGTCGGCGACGATGCCGGCGAGCACCGGCACCTCGTACTTCTCGAAAAGGTCTCGTGCCTGGTACTCGTACAGATCCACAGTGCATTCCTTCGCAGGTGGCGAATGGGGGTGGTTCGACGCGAAAAGCGTCTTGACGTCGAGATATCGACCAGTCCCCCAGCCTACTACCGCTCGCTGAACGCTCCGGACCGCAGCGACGCGCCATGGGTTGGGCGCTCTCCGTACTTCGCCATCGTCAACCGGTTGGTTCGGTGGTACCCGGCGAGCTTACGAAGCCCCAGCGTGCGTTCCACGCCGATGGTGACGAGCATGCCCGGCTCGTACGCGATCCTCCGCCCCGTGTGCAGCAGAGCCAAGGTCACGTCGAGGTCCTCGCTGATCGCGCGATCCCCGTTCGTCACGAGATCCCGGATGCCGGACCACGCCGCGCGGGTCACCGCCATGTTGTGGCCGTACATCACAGGGCCACTGCCGATCATGACCTCGTGGACCGCTCGGAAGAGGCTGTACGCCCCTCGACCCACCACGCGGTGGCCCGACGAGAGTCGGGTGAAGCCTGCCGGACCGGCGAGGCCGGCAGGCTCGGGATCCTTCCCGAATGCGCCTCGGATCGCGCGCGCCCAGGTGGGGGTGACAAGCGTGTCCGCATCGATTCGGGCGATGACGGCGGACGTCGCCGCGTCCATGCCCGTGCCCCGCGCAAACGTGATGCCTGGTCGCGGCTCGGAGACGACCATCACGCCCGCCCGTGAGCGGGCGACGGCGGCAGTGCCGTCGGTCGAGCCGTTGTCGACCACGATGATCTCGTCCACGGGGTCCGTTTGAGCGCCCAAAGCGTCCAGGCACGCCCCGAGGAGTCTTGCTTCGTCGCGGGCCGGGATGACGACACTCAGACTCGTCCGCTCACCGATCACCCCTCTGACGCTACGCGCGGACTCCGTGGAGCCGAGCCCGTTGACATCGCCGGACTCGCCCGGTACCGCCCCGCGGAGCTTGGGGCGTTGCGATCGTCGGTCATCGCGCCGTACGAATCGGGCGTCGTGCGTGCCGAGTACACGCGGGGCTGAGGCGGCGGGGTCGTGTGAGGGTCAGCGCTGGACGAGGTCGTAGGAGGGTTGCCGCACGGCGTGGACCCATCCGGGCAGACGCGCCCCGGGGAGCAGGCGTCGGCCCGCATCGAAGCGCAGCGGACTGTCGCCCCCGCCGGGTGTCGCGCGCAGCACGACGTCAGCGAACGGATGCCACGGCCCCCGTGGTGTCGCGGCGTACAGCCGAAGGCGCCAGGAGTCACGTTGCAGACGCATCGCGAGGGCCGGCAGCGCAGTGGGCAGGTCCAGCGGCGCGATCGTTCGAGCGGCGAGGAGGATGGGCCCGCGGTCGCCGAGATAAGGAAGGAGCGTGCTCAGGTGCGCGCGCGAGGGCGATCCGTGCAGCAGCAGGCCGTAGCGGCCCGGAACACCCGTCCCCGTCGAGGCGAGCTCGAGGTCTCCCACGCGACCCTCGGCGTCGAAACGCATCGCGAGCCCGACGATGTCCGGCAACGGCGCGGGAAATCCGACCGATCGCGATGCCCGAGCGCGGACGGGAACCGGTCCGGCCGGAGGATCATCGATCCATCGGATGCCCGACTGCGACCTGCCGAGCCACGAGACCTCACCCTTCAGTTCGACGCCGCGCGGGTGAATCGGCCGAGGTCGACGCACGAGGAGGATCGCCGCGAAGATTCCACTCAGTGCTCGGCCCGCCAGGCTCGACAACTTCGTCTCGACCGCCGCGAGACGAGCTGCGAGATCACCGGACACTCGGTCCATGGCAGCAATCTATCCCGAGGTGAATCTCGCTGCAGCGTCCGACGCCGCGGATGCCGTCGCCCCGGCGCCGATCAGGGCTTCGGCATCGTTCACGCTCTCGACGGGCTCTGAGCCCTTCCCGTCACGCCGCCGGCTGATCACCCGATTCACGAGGCAACGGCCCTGAGGATCACAGATAGGCTCTCCTCCGAGATGTCCGACACCGCTGCCGCTCCCGCCTCGCAGGCTGCGCCCCGCGCGGCCGTGATCGCCGCCGCGCTCGAGCTGTTCGCCGAGCAGGGGTTCGACCAGACCTCGGTGGAGCAGATCGCCCACGCCGCCGGAGTCTCGCGGTCCACCTTCTTCCGCCAGTTCGGCGGCAAGGAGGACGTCGTGTTCGCCGATCACGAGGTGCAGCTCGAGCGGCTCCGCGACTTCCTCGCGCAGCCCCATGCCGACCCGTGGGCGGCCGTCTGCGAGGCATCCCTGCTCGTATACACGCACTTCGCCGCCGACCCGGAGCTCGCCCGCCGGCGCTACACCGTCGTGCGCGGTGTGCCCGCCCTGCGGGATCGCGAGATCGTGACGGTCTTCCGCTACGAGCGACTGTTCGACGAGTACCTCCGGGCGTCGCTGCCGGGTCTCGACCCGCTCGACGCGGTGGGCTTCGCGGCGCTGGTCACCGCGATCCACAATCACGTGCTGCGCAAGCTCCTGCGAGGGTCGAAGAAGGTGCCGGTGTCGGTGCTGCGATCGGCTCTCGACGATGCACGCCGCCGCTTCGGCGTGCTCCCCGAGGGAGCCGGCCGAGCCGAAGAAGAGGTCGTGGTGGCGGTCTTCCCGCGCGCGATGCCGACGGCCGAGGTCGCGCGTCGCCTGCGCGAGCGCCTCGACGACTGATACCCGTCGGCGCGGCGTCGCGCCGTGCGTGGATCGACAGTGGCCGCACCGTCGCGGCAGTCGAGAGAACGACGGATGACCCGAAACGCCATCGTCACGGGTGCCGCGCGCGGCTGTCTCTCCCGCCACGCTCGCGTGGTCTGCTGTCGGTGGGCGGCACTTCGATGGTCGTGAACGACGACTCGACCAGGTGCGGTCCCCAGCCCGTCGTCGTCGATTCGCGCGCGCGGGCGAAGGTGGTCGCTAGTTCTCCGCGATCCGCAGAGCCTTGCCTGTGAAGTAGCCCACCTCTCCGTCGCCGTCCTCGACTCCGAAGACCCACTTGCCCGAAGGCGTGGGCCGCACATCGATGACGGTGCCCCGTGCACGAGGTGTGAAGACGTCGTCTCCCAGCTTGAATGCGTTGTCGGTCATGCGTGAGAGCGTACGAGCGTCGGACCTGGTGCCGCCTCCCCCGTGCGGCGGAGATTCCGCAGCGCCGATCCCCTCTCGCGCGGATGAGACTGAGTCCTATGGAGCGCGGCATTGAGTTTCAGTAGACTCAGGATGCCGCATCCGCACCATCGTCAGGAGTCCATCGTGGCCGAGTTCCAGCCCCGCCCCGGTCAGAGCGTCGAAGGCTACGACGTCACGACACGTCTCGGCACCGACTACTACGCTGTGTTCGCCGACATCCCCGAGGCCGACCGCGACGCGTGGGAGCGCGCGCAGGCGTACATCGACGAGGTCGGCACGCGCATGCAGGACGCATGGGACAAGGCCGAGTACCCCCTCGACCTCGCTATGCGCGCGGGCGCGCTCGACCTCTTCAACGACGGCATCGACCACCCCTCGCTCACGCGCGTCTCACCGCTCGCCGCGGGCCTGGTGAACATGGAGATCTCGCGCGGCGACGGTTCGCTCGGCACCGTGCTCGCCGTCCAGGGTGGACTCGCCCTGCGCACGCTCGCGCTGTTCGGCAGCCCTGCGCAGCAGGAGGCGTGGCTGCAGCCCGTCGCCCGCGGCGAGGTTCCGGCATCCTTCGCCCTCACCGAGCCCGACCACGGCTCGGACTCGGTCTCGCTCGAGACGACGGCCCGCCGCGACGGCGGAGAGTGGGTGCTCGACGGTGCCAAGAAGTGGATCGGCAACGGCGCATCGGGCGGCATCACGTTCGTGTGGGCGCGCGTGGACTCCCCCGGCGACGAGCACCACGACTCGGTCCGCTGCTTCCTCGTCGAGCAGGACACCCCCGGCTACACCGGCACCGTGATCGCGGGCAAGGCCTCGCTGCGCGGCATCCACCAGGCCCACATCACCCTCGACGGCGTGCGCGTGCCCCTCGATGCCGTCCTGCCGGGGACGAAGAGCTTCAAGGATGCCTCGACCGTGCTGTATTCGACGCGCTCGGGCGTCGCATGGTCGGCGCTCGGCCACGCCACCGCCTGCTACGAGGCGGCGCTGGCGTACTCGCAGCAGCGCGTGCAGTTCGGCAAGCCGCTCGCGAAGTTCCAGATGGTGCAGGAGCGGCTCGCGCAGATGCTCGAGGAGCTGACAGCGATGCAGCTGTACTGCCGCCACATGGCCGACCTCGAGACCCGCGGAGAGCTGCGCCCGACGCAGGCGTCCCTCGCGAAGTACCACAACACGCGCGCCGCGCGCCGCATCGCGGGGATCGCCCGCGACCTGCTCGGCGGCAACGGCATCCTCCTCGAGAACGGCGTCATGCAGCACATGGCCGACATCGAGGCGATCCACACCTACGAGGGCACCGAAAGCGTGCAGGCCCTGCTGATCGGCCGCGACATCACCGGAATGAGCGCGTTCGCATAGCGGGTCGGCGGCGGCTCGGCAAGCCGCCGGGTCTCGCGCCGGCTCGTCGTTAGCCTCGAAGCATGGGACTGTTCCGCAAGGACCCGCAGACGGTGCGGCTGGAATCGCACGACGTCGAGCCGATGGCCACCCGGCCCCCGTGGAGCCTGTGGGCCGACGGATTCGGCCGGCTCGGCATCCGTTCGATCCAGATCATCGTCGTGGTCGCCGTCGCCGCGGGCATCATCTTCGCGATCCAGCAGCTCACGCTCGTCACGATCCCCCTCGTGATCGCGCTGATCCTGGCATGCGCGTTCGCGCCGGTGATGGGGTGGATGCGGCGCCGCGGGGTTCCCGCGCTGCTCGCGACCGTCCTGACGCTGCTCACGATCGTGCTGCTGCTGACGGGCATCGGCTGGCTCATCGTGTGGGCGGTGCGGGATCAGTGGGACGAGCTGTACGCGCAGGCGGTCGAGGGCATCGAGGCCGTCATCGCCTGGATGCAGACGCTGCCGTTCGCGCCCGACCAGGCGCAGCTCGACGAGTGGCTCGCGTCGGTGCTCGACTTCGTCACGAGCGCGCAGTTCGGGTCGGGGGCGCTGGCGGGGGTGGGCGCCGTCGCGAACTTCGTCACCGGCTTCGTGCTGATGGTGACGATCCTGTTCTTCTTCCTCAAGGACGGCCCGCAGATGTGGGAGTTCCTGCTGCGGCCATTCCGCGGCGAGCACTACGTGCGGGCGCGCCGCATCGGCGACAAGACGGTCGGCGTGCTCGGCTCGTACGTGCGCGGCACGGCGCTGGTCGCCCTCGTCGACGCCGTCGGCATCCTCATCGGGCTCCTGATCCTGCAGGTGCCGCTCGCCATCCCCCTCTCGGTGCTGGTGCTGCTGCTCGCCTTCATCCCGATCGTCGGTGCGGTGCTCGCCGGCGCCGTCGCGGCTCTCGTCGCCCTCGTCGCGAACGGCTGGGTCTCCGCGCTGCTCGTGGTGGGTGTCGTGGTGCTCGTGAACCAGCTCGAGGGCAACTTCCTGCAGCCGTACCTCATGGGCCGGTCGATGAAGCTGCACGCGTTCGTGATCCTCGTCGCGCTGACCGTCGGCACCGTGCTCGGCGGGATCGTCGGCGCGGTGCTCGCCGTTCCGATCGCGGCCGCCGCGTGGGGCGCGATCCAGGTGTGGGACGGCCCCGCGCTGCCGGCCCGGTGGGCGCGGCCGAAGCTCCCGATCGAGTCCTAGGGGCGGCGATCGCTGCGGAAATAGGGCGGTCGCGGCCACGACATAGGGCATTCGTCCGATGAGGCCGAGGGGCCTCAGCGACGAGAGTCGTAGCTGTCCGGAACACCGCGTTCCGGGTCAGGAGACTCCCATGGACGCCATGACCTTCGCCGCCCAGCGGCTCGCCGACCAGCGGTTCGCCGACCTCCAGCTCGAGAACCGGCGCCGCGTGCAGCGCGCCGAGCGCGTGGCCTCGGACGAACCTCGGACGGTCGACGCGGTATCCGCGACCCGCAGCCCCGAGCCGGCATGCGCCCCGGCGGGTCTCGCCCTCGCGGGCCCGTCGTCGTGACCCGTGCGATGAGCCCCTCGCCGACGTCGGGCGCGGGTGCGAGCATATGAGCATGCCCGCACTCGCGTCGACGCCCCGCATGGTCGGACGCCAGGACGAGCTCGCCACGCTCGTCGAGGCGTTCGGCGCGGGCGCCGACGGACACCCGCGCACGATAGTCGTGCGCGGAGAGGCGGGAATCGGCAAGACCCGGCTTGTCCAGGAGTTCCTCACCGAGGCCGCCGCGCGCCGCGGCGCCCTGCCGCTCGTGGTCGCGGTCGGCCAGTGCGTCGACCTCGGCCCGATCGGCGCGCCGTTCGGGCCGATCCGGCGTGTGCTGCGCGACCTGCACGCAGTCGTCGGCGCCGATGCGCTGCGCACCGCGGCCGGATCGACGGCCGTCATCGCGAGTCTCGCGGCGCTCGTCCCCGGCATCTCCCCCGAGGCCCACGACACCGAGGATCCGGCAGGAGAGTTCGCCGAGGCGATCGAGGTGCTCCTCGAGCGGCTCTCGCAGGACCGGCACGTCGTCGTCGTGATCGAAGACCTGCAGTGGGCGGATGCCTCGACCATGGCTCTCCTGAAGACCCTCGCCAGCACGCTTCGGGGCCGGCACCTGACGATCGTCGCGACCTATCGCTCCGACGACATCGACCGGTTCCACCCCCTGCGCCCCGTGCTCGCGGAGCTCGATCGCACGCGCGCGATCGTCCGCGTCGACGTCGAACGGCTGAGCCCCGAAGAGGTGGCCGAGCAGGTGGCGCAGCTCGCTGACGGCCTCGACCCGCGCGTCGTGGACGCGCTCGCGGAGCGCAGCGGCGGCATCCCGTTCCTCGTCGAAGAGCTCGTCGACCTCGGCGACCGCGGACTGCCCGACACGCTGCGCGAACTGGTGCTGGCACGGTACACGCGCCTCGGCGACGGCGCGCAGCAGACGGTCCGCACGATGGCGGCGGGCGGGATGCAGGTCGACCACGACGTGCTGGCGGCGATCTCGCCGCTCGACGACCGCGCGCTCGACCAGGCGCTGCGCGAGGCGATCGACGCCCGAGTGATCCTCGCGGACGGCGCCGGTTACTCGTTCCGCCATGCGCTGACGCGCGAGGCCGTCGAGGGCGAGATGCTGCCGAGCGAGCGCGTGCGCGTGCACCGGCGGTACGCGGAGTGCCTGCGCGAACGCGGGGACGCGCCGGATGCGGCATCCGCCATCGCAGAGCACTGGCTCGCGGCCCGCGACCTTCCTGCGGCGTTCGACGCCACCGTCCAGGCGCTGCGCCAGTCCCGCGCGCGCTACTCGCCGGCGACGTCCGCGAAGCTCGGCGAACGGCTCACCGAGCTGTGGGATCAGGTTCCGGATGCCCCAGCCCGGTCGGGCACGACACTCCCCGAACTGCACCTCGAGGCCGCGCAGGCCTGGCACGACCTCGGCGACGCGGAGCGGGCGCTGCGGTCGGCGAACGAGGGCCTCGCCGTCTGCCCCGACGACCCCGTCACGCAGGCGGCGCTGCTGCGCCAGCGGTTCGTCGAGGTGTTCAACCTCGGACACCGCGACCGTCGCGAAGACCTGCACGCCGCGATCCAGCTGCTGGAGGGCCAGGACGACCAGCGAGCGCAGGCGCTGCTGTCGCGCGTGCTCACGAATGTCGCGATCACCGAGCACGGCGACGACGCGCGCGCGCATGCGCAGCGGGCGATCGCGCTGGCCGAGGAGGTGGGCGACGACGCGGCGCTCGGCGTCGCGCTGACTGTCGAGTCCTGGCGCATCTCCGACGACGAAGACGACGAGCCCAGCGCACTCGCGCCGTTGGAGCGAGCGGCCGCTCTGCGGCTCGACCCGGCTCTTCGCGCCTACGCGGGCGCGGCGCAGATCGACCTGCTCGTTCGACTCGGGCACTTCGACGAGGCCGTCGTGGTCGGCGAGCAGCACTACGCGGAGGTCGTCCGCGCGGGCATCGAGCGCGGCTCGGGCTCGTCGATCGCGTACTCGCTCGCGCGGGCCCTGTTCGACATCGGGCGCGCCGAGGAGGGCGTGCGGTTCGCCCGCCGCGCTCGGCGGCTCAGCGACCAGGCGGCACGCGGCTCGGTCACGCGCCTCATCGCCACTCACCTCACCTGGAACGACGAGCCCGCTGCGCGTGCGCAGCTGCTGTCGTCCGAGAAGTCCGCGATCGACGAACAGCTGCGCACCCACCCCAACAAGCGCGGCGCGTGGGTGGTCGATCGGGCCGATGCGCTCGTGACCCTGCGCGGACTCGGCGACCCGGCTGGGGCCCCACGCCCGGAGGCTCCGCGCGGCGCGCCGGCGCTGCGCGGAGGGGGCGTAGGGACCGTCACCGTCGACGAGACAGTCCGCGATGCGCTCGAGGTGGCCGAAGGGGATTCGCCGCCGACGCTTCGGCGCCACGCCGCGCTGAGTGCGGCCCTCGTGCTCGCAGGAACCGGTGCACCGCCCGGCGAGGCGCACGCGCGCCTCGCCACGATCTCGGACTCGTGGCCAGACCGCGGCGTCGCCCCCGTCTTCGCTCGATTCGTGCGCGCCCTGCTCGCCGACGCGGGCGCCGCGCCGGTGACGCAGCGGGCCGAGCTGTGGCGAGAGCTGGTGGACGAGCTGGAGCCCGGCGTGGCGCTGCCGGTCTGGCACCGGCACATCGCCCGATGCCTCCTCGCCTCGACGCTGCTCGAGCTCGGTGAGCGCGAGCGGGCGGGTGCGCTGCTGCGGAGCGTCGCGATCGAGGCTCCCGAGCACGGAGTCCGACGGGTCGGCCGGTGGGCCGACGAGCTCGCCGCACGCGCGGGCATCGGCGCAGACCCCGACGCCGACACCCGCTCGACGCTCGTCGCGCTCACCCCGCGCGAGCTGCAGGTGCTCGAGCTCGTGGCCGAGGGCCTGACCAACGCCCAGATCGGACGACGGCTGTTCATCAGCCCAAAGACGGCGTCCGTGCACGTGTCGGCGATCCTCGCCAAGATCGGAGCCGCGAACCGCGCCGAAGCGGCCGCACTGTACGCGGCGGCCACCTGACCCGGATGCGAAGACGGATGCCGCGGCCTGGGGCCGCGGCATCCGTTCACACGCGTGAAGCGTCTGTGCTCAGAAGCGGCGCTCGCGCCGATCCTGACGCCGGTCCTGCCGACGGTCGATGCCGTTCGAGACGACCTTCGCGGTGCCGACGACCGCCGCCGTGCGGGCGACGGGCCGGCCGATCATTCCGACGCGTCCGACGCGTCCGATTCCGATCGGCATGTCATTCTCCTTCGTTCGACATGGACGCGATGAGCGCCTGGGTCGGGATGCGGCCCGAGGCGATGAGCTGCCCGCCGTTGCGGCGCACGGCGACGGCGAACGGCGCTGCCCACGTGTTCTCCCACACCAGCACGCCGGCGGTGCTGCCCGGCTCCATGGCCGCCGCGATGTGGACGAGGTCCTCCTCGGCCAGCACCTCGGCGAGCGTCGCCTCGATCGTGCCCAGCAGGCCCAGGTCACCGAGGTCCTCGAACTCGTCGACCTCGATCGAGCCGTCCTCGTTCTTGTGCACGATCACGAGGTCGAGCACGCGCACGGTGCCGCCCGCGGCCAGCAGGGCGAGCTCCTCGGCGGCTTCGCCGGTGAAGGTGCTCTGGCCCGCGGGGAACTCGACCACCATGTAGTCGATCGGTCCCAGCTCCTCGTCGGCCTCGATCATCTCGGCCACCGCCAGGTCGGCGGCGAGCTCGAGCTCGTCCACCTCGGCGTCGAGAGCCTCGCCGCCGTCGTTCTCAGTCTCTGCCATGGGTGTCCCTCTCGTTTCGGTGCGGGCAGCATCAGTCTCATGCGACGGATGCCGGGGGGCAATGCTCTGCGGGCGTCTCCGGCAGAGTTCACGCGATCTGTGTGAAGTCGGCGCGGATCGGCGGGGGCTCGCCGGTCCCGCCCCTCGCGGGCGTCGGCGGGGCGCGGCAGGATGGACCCCATGCCGTACGACATCCCCGCGCCGATGCTCGCGAAGTCCGTGCCGGACGTGCCCGATCCGGCCAAGGTGCCGGGAGGCCTCAGCTACGAGCCGAAATGGGACGGCTTCCGAGCCCTCATCTCGTGGGACGGCGAGACCGTCGAGATCGGATCGCGCGGCGCGAAGCCGCTGACCCGCTACTTCCCGGAGCTCGTCGAGGCGTTCGCGAGGCTTCTTCCCGAGCCGTGCCTGATCGACGGCGAGATCGTCGTCCCGATCGACCGTGACGGCCGGCGCCGGCTCGACTGGGAGTCGCTGTCGCAGCGCATCCACCCCGCGGCATCCCGCGTCGACATGCTCGCGGAGCAGACGCCGGCGATGTTCATCGCGTTCGATCTGCTCGCCGTCGGCGACCGCGACCTGCAGGGCGAGCCGTTCGCGGTGCGGCGCGAGACCCTGGTCGATCTGCTGCACGATGTGCCCCACCCCGTCCACGTCACCCGCACCACCGACGACCCCGACCTCGCCCGCCGCTGGCTCGCCGAGTTCGAGGGCGCGGGTCTCGACGGCGTCGTCGCGAAGCCGCTCGATCAGCCCTACGCACCGGGCAAGCGCACCATGTTCAAGATCAAGCACGCGCGGACGGCGGATGTCGTGGCCCTCGGCTACCGGATCCACAAGTCGGGCGAGGGTGTGGGCTCGCTGCTCGTCGGCCTGTACGGCGAAGACGGCACGCTGTACCCGGTGGGCGGCGTCGCGGCGTGGAGCAACGCCCGCAGGCTCGAGCTCATCGACGAGCTGGCACCACTGGTGGAACGGGATGCCTCGGGCGAGGCGCTCCGCGGGGAGGGAGAGAAGTCCCGGTTCCAGGCCGGCCGGGCGGACTCGTCGTTCGTCAGGCTGCGGCCCGAGCGCGTGCTCGAGGTGCGCTACGACCAGCTCGAGGGGTGGCGGTTCCGCCACACCGTGCAGTTCGAGCGCTGGCGCCCCGACCGCGACCCGCGCTCATGCACGTACGAGCAGCTCGAGGTCGTCGCCGCCTACGACCTCGCCGACGTCCTGGTCTGAGGCCGGACCATGGACGGCGTGGTCGGGCCATCGTTCGTCGTGACCGGCGCCAGCGGCGGCGTCGGTGCGGCGATCGCCGAGCATCTCTCGGCGATCGGTCACGTCGTCAACCTCGATCTCGCACCCGCGTCGGGTGCGAGTGAGCGGGTGAAACACCTCCAGGCCGATGCGGGTGACCCGGTGGCCGCCGCAGCCGCGGCAGAGCTCGCCGAGACGCACGGCGAGCTGCGCGGCTGGGTCAACAACGCCGCGATCTTCCGCGACGCCGGCCTCGCGACCACGACCGCCGCGCAGATCGGCGAGCTGATCTCCTTGAACCTCAATCTGGCGCTGGTCGGATGCCACACCGCGGTGCGGCACTTCCTGTCGCACTCGCGGCCCGGCGCCATCGTGAACGTCTCATCGCATCAGGCTCAGCGCCCCGTGCGCGGCGCGTTGCCGTACGCCACCGCGAAGGCCGCGATCGAAGGGCTCACGCGAGCGGCCGCCGTCGACCACGCCCCGCAGGGCATCCGGGTCAACGCGGTCGCGCTGGGCTCGATCGCGACGGCCCGCTACGAGGACTACCGCCGCGATCACCCCGAGGCCGACGCGCAGATGGCCGCCCTGCATCCGCTCGGCCGCATCGGCGACCCCGCCGACGTCGCCCGGGTCGTCGCCTTCCTGCTGTCGTCCGAGTCCGGCTTCGTCACCGGTGCGATCCTGCCCGTCGACGGCGGGCGGGCAGCCCTCGGTCCCGACCCCGAGAGCGCCTAGCCGGCGGCACGGGACCGGCGGCGGCGGGCGACGCCGAACAGCACCCCGCCCGTCAGTAGAAGACTGAGACCGAACAGCCAGACAGCGGCGTTCAACTGACCGCCCGTGATCGGAAGATCTCCCGTGACGGCGGGAGGCGGCGCGCCGATGTAGTGCGACCGATCCGCGTCGGTCACCGTGCCCGACGGCGCCACCGGGTTACCTTCGATGTCCACGGTCGCGGGCGGCGTCGCGACCACGGTGCCGAGATTCGAGTACTGGCCGACCACCGCGACCCCGCGAGCCACGCACTCGATCGACTCGCCCGCCGCGAGCGGCCCAGCGACGACGTTCGCACCTGCGCCACAGTCGATCTCTGCGGCGGCGACCTGATCGTCGGTCACGGTCACGTCGAACAGGTCGGAGTTGCCGGTGTTCGTCACGACATAGGTCCAGGTGACGCCACCCCCGACCGGAACGGACGGTCCGGTGGGCTCGTCGGCATCCTCGCCGTTCGTGTGCTTCTCGATGTCGACCGCAGGGACCGGACCGAAGTAGTGCGACCAGTCCTCGTCATCGACCTCTGCGGGCGGCACGGGTTCACCCTCGACATCCGTTGTCGGAGGCCCCAGGGCCGTCACAGTGCCGAGGTTCGCGTACTGGCCCGGCGTGGCGACACCCGAGGCGACGCACTCGAAGCTTCCTCCGGGCGCGAGCGGACCGGCGACGAGGTTCGTGCCGTCGCCGCAGTCGATCTCGGACGCGGCGACCTGGTCGTCCGTCACGATGACGTCAGTGAGCTCGACGTTGCCGGTGTTGGTCACGACGTAGGTCCAGCGAACCGCGCCGCCCACGGCCACGAACGGCCCCGTGGGGTCATCGGCGTCGTGCCCGTTCGTGTGCTTCTCGACGTCGACCTGGGGATTCGCGCCGAAGTAGTGAGACCAGTCCTCATCGGCGACGGTCACGGGTGGGACCGGCTCGCCGGACGCGTCGAAGGTCTGCGGCGCGACCGCGGTGACCGAGCCGAGGTTGGCGTACTGCCCCGCCGCCGCGACGCCGGCCGCGACGCAGGTCACGGAGGCGCCCGGCGCCAGCGGTCCGATGATCACGTTCGACCCGCTTCGATCGCAGTCGATCTCGCCGGGGGCCACCCGGTCGTCGCGCACGACGATGTCGAAGAGCGACACGTTGCCGGTGTTCTCGACGACGTACGTCCACTCCACCGGGCCTCCGACAGCGACCACCGGGCCCGTGGGCACGTCGGCATCGTCCCCGTTCGTCGCCTTCTCGATGTCGACCGCGGGCTCCGCGCCGAGATAGTGCGACGGGTCGCCGTCCTCCACCTCGGCGCCCGGCACCGGGGCACCGTCGACGCCGGTCGTCTCGGGTCCTACGGCGGTGACCTCGCCGCGGTTCACATACTGGCCCCCGATCGCGATGCCGGTCGCGATGCACTCGTAGCTCTCGCCCGGCGCGAGCGGCCCGTCGATCACGTTGCCACCCGTGCCGTCGCAGTCGATGTCGGCCGGGTCGACGCGATCGTCGGTGACGGTCACGTCGAAGAGTTCGAGCGGCCCGGTATTGGTCACGACATACGTCCATCTGACCTCACTGCCGATGGTCACGAGCGGCCCCGGCGCGGCATCCGCGTCCTGACCGTTCGTCGACTTCTCGATGTCGACCTCCGGAGACGACGTCCAGTAGTGCGACCAGTCCTCGTCGCCGACCTCGACGGGCGGCAGCGGCTCGCCGTCGCCGTCGAGCACGACCGGTCCCTCGGCGGTGACCGTGCCGAGGTTCGCGTAACGTCCGCCCTGGTCCGTGCCCTCGCCCGCGGTCCCGGTGGCATGGCACCGGAACGACTCTCCCGGCGCGAGCGGGACCGTCACGATGTTCGTCCCGTCGCCGCAGTCGATATCGAGGGCGTCGACGCGGTCATCGGTCACCGTGAGGTTGTGCAGGTCCGCCGCGCCGGTGTTCGTCACGAGGTACTCCCAGTGGACCGGATCGCCGGGGGCGATGAGCGGACCGCGCGGGTCGTCGGCGTCCACCGTGTTGGTCGACTTCTCGATGTCGACGGCGACCCCGACATAGTGCGACGGGTCGCTGTCGCTCACCGGAGCGGCGACCTCGGGCGGAACAGTCGTGGGATCGAAGGGCGGGTTGGCCACCACCAGACCGGTGTTGGCATAGAGCATCGCCTCGGCGACGCCGCGCGCTTCGCACGTCACCGACTCGCCAGGCGCGAGCGGTCCTCCGACGGTGTTGTCGCCGTCGCCGCAGTCGATCTCGCTCGCGTCGAGCATGTCGTCGGTCACCACGAGGTCCTCGAGATCCACGTTGCCGGTGTTGGTCACGACATACGTCCAGACAACCTCGCCGCCGACGGCGATGGGTGTCGCGTCGACCGGCAGATCGGCATCCCGTCCGTTCGTCGCCTTCTCGATGACGACGGATGCCTCGGCCCCGAAGTAGTGCGACCGGTCTTCGTCGGTCACCTCTTCGCGTGGGAGCGGGTCCCCGTTTTCGTCGACCGCCGGCGGCCCGAGCGCGTCGACCGTGCCGAGGTTGGCGTACTGCCCCGGCTCGGCGGTTCCCGTCGCGACGCAGAGGACAGTGCCGAGCGAAGGCAGTGGACCGGGGATGACGTTGCTGCCGGTGCCGTCGCAGTCGATGTCGACCGGGTCTACCTGGTCATCGGTCACGGTGATGTCGTATAGGTCGGACAAGCCGGTGTTGGTGACGAGGTACGTCCACGTCACGGTGCTGCCCGGGGCGATGTATGGGCCGGTCGCGACATCCGCATCCTCCGTGGGGATCGGATCGCGCGGGTTGACCGCGTTCGTGGCCTTCTCGATGTCGATGGACGGATCCTCGTTCACCATGAGGTCGATCGTGAAGTTCGTGAAGTCCGGCGTCACGAGGGGTGGTGCGAGCTGCGCGACATCCTCGTTGAGCGGGCCGTTGCCGCCCGTCAGCCGGGGATCAGCGCCGGTCGAGTACCGGTACGCGAGCGTGATCGGAGAGCTGGTGAGCCCGGTCGACGCCGGGTCGGGTGTTTCGGTGTTGCTGTTCGAGCGGTTCTCGTTCTGATCGTTGGCCGGATTCGATCCCACCGTCGAGACGACGTACTCGGCGAGCGGACCACCGTCCTGGAACATCTCGCCAGGGATGCGCGCGCGGTACTCCCCGGGAGGAAGCTCGTCCACCGACCAGCGCCCGTTCGAGTCGGTCACGCGCGTGGCGACGACGTCACCGGCAGCGTTCAGCAGCTGCACCGTGATGCCCGGCAGCACGCGGTCCTCGTTCGCGTTGTAGCGTCCGTCGGGGATCCGGTCGAGCCACACCAGGTCGCCGACCGAGAAGCCGGGGATCTGCACGTACGGCTCGTTCGACAGAAGCGGCTGCAGGCGGAACGTCTCGGAATAGATCTGCGCGCGGTTGACGTAGAGCATGCCGACGTCGGTCGTCGTCGACACCGACGGGATCGAGGCCCGCACCCGCGACTGTGACGGGAGCGGACCCGCCGAGACGAATCGCACCGCGGTGACTGCCGCGAACCCGCCGCCCGCCTCGATCTCGGCGGCGGTGAGCCAGAGCCCGCCCGGATCGTCGGGATCGTCGTTCGCCTCCGGGCCGCCGTGGATCGACGGCTGCGGATTGTGGTCGATCGTCGACGGGTCGGCCGTGGCGTAGTACCACGTGCCTGGGACGGCGCCTTGACCGCCGCGCTGGTAGACGGGCGCGGCGAGCGGACCCTCGATGCGGACGGTGCCGGTGTAGTCGCTGCCGAACTGGATGCGCTCCGAGAGCGCGCCGTCCTCGCCGTCACCGACCCACGGCAGCACGTCGATCACGTCCACCGGGAGAAACGAGATGTTCTGCGACGTGTTCGCCCAGTCGATCGACCACGCGTACCGTTCGCCGCTCGCGACGTACGGCTTGTCGACGTCCTTGTCGACACCGAGCTGGCCCGCGCCGGTCGCGCGGATCGACGCCTGTGCGGTCGGCGCGTTGGCGGAGTTCTCAGCGGTGGCCTGCACCCCGTTCACGAAGGTGTCGCCGGGCTGCGCGAGCTGCGACACCGTCGTGCACAGCTGCAGCGGAACGGCAGCCGTGTAAACGCTTTGTGTCGGCGATTGCGTCACCACGATGTCGCCGACATCGAAGGTGATCTGCCTCGTGATCGGGTCGTACGTCGCCACCACGCCCGCGGGGAGTCGGGCAGTCGTGCACGCGGCGTCGTAGGTGAGCCCGGCCGGGATGGTGTCGATGAGCCGAACGCCATCCATCACGGCGCCGACGCCCGCCTCGCCATTGAGGATGCTGAGCGAGAAGTTCCAGATCGCGGTCTCGCCCGGCAGGTACTGCGCGCGCTCGACCGTCTTGCCGACCTGGAGCGACATCGCGTTGAAGTTCATCTCCCGCTCGATGATGTTCCAGCCGCTTCCGTCACCGGTCGACCACCCTCCGGTGTTCGACAGCCGCGTCCCCTGCGGGATCACCTCACCGGCGTTCGGGCCGCCGTTGTAGACGCCGCGCGGACGCAGGAACGAACGCATGCTCAGCTGGAAGTTGCCGTACTCGATGTGCCCCTCGACGACGGGGCGCACCCGGATCATGTTGACCTGGTTCGCCCAGTCGGGGCCGAAGTCGGCGGGGTCGGTGACCCACGGCCCGGGATGGTCGCGGCATCCCGTCACGTCGGCGACGATCGATGACCGGTCGACCGCGTTCGTTCCACCCACCTGCGTATCGACCGCGTTCGAGCCGATCGCGTACTCGATCACATAGTCCGCGGTGTTGAGGCCGTTCGCTATCAGGATGAACGAGCTCTCGAGACGGAATACCGAGACGTCGAACACGTCGCAAACCGTGGGCTCGACCATCGCCGGCCCGTCGTCGTCGATGGGCGCGTTGCCGACATCGAGGCTTCTCAGTGCAACGTCCGACCGGACGAGCTGCCCCGCGAAGGTCCACCCGCCGTTCCACGGCATGCCGTTGTCGTTCGTGTAGTTCTTCCATCCGTCGGTGCGGACGTTGATGGGCCGTCGCTCGGAGCCCGTTACCCACGTCGCGCCGGTGCGGTCGGTCCAACCACCGCCATTGTGCAATTGGATGCCGCTCGGGGGGATCTCGCCCGCGTTGGGTCCGCCGTTGTAGAAGTGGCGAACCTGCAGCGGGATCTGCAGCCGGTGGGTGAACGGCCCGGTCTCCATCGTGCCGGCGGCGACCGGGCGCGCGCGCACCATGTTGACCTGGTCGCGCCAGTCGGGGCCGAACGCGGCCTCGGGGTCCGTCGTCCACACGCGCACGGGATCGTCCTTGCAGCTCGCGACATCGGCCGCGTTCTGCGTGGAGTCGACGCCGCGCTGATCAGCGCCCGCCTGCGTGTCGACGACATTGGAGCCGATGGCGTACTCGATCACGTAGTCCGCCGCGTCGAGGTCGGTGGAGAGGTGCGGGTCGTAGCTCGGGCGCACAGGCGAAGCGACCGGGTTGCCGTAGATCTGCATCGTCGACACATCGAACACGTCGCACAGCACGATGTCGGTCGCCGTGACCGCATCGGTCGAGGCCGTCACCTGCACGCGCGAGCCGATCACGTCGCCCGGGTTGATGAAGTTGAAGTTGCCCTCGCCCCCGGCGACGACGTAGTACTGCTTGACACCGGTCCACGTTCCGCAGTCGGGCGCGGGGCGCACGCCGCTCAGGTTCTCGAGTGCGAGGTTGTTCCCTGACGCCAGATCGGCGGCGATCTCTTCGGGTCCCCATCCCGGCTCGTATCCCGGCTGCGCTCCGTTGCCGTTGATCGGTGCGCCGTTGACCGTCCACGACTCGGTGCCACGGATCTCGTTGCGGACCTCGAAGAAGTCGCGCGTGCCCACGCACGTCCCCGGTGGCACCTCGTCCATCGGGATGAAGTACGACATCGCCCACGAGCCGAGGCCCTGGTTCAGTCCGTTGGCGTTCACCGAGTAGGTGACGTCCCATCCGCCATCGGGCTGCTCCCCGAGGGCCGGGCAGCTCACCGTGCCCCGCTGATACAGCGAGCCCGGAGAGATATTCGACGTGCAGCCGATCAGGTGGGCGTCTTCTCGCCACTCGGTGTCACCGTCGCGCTGATACGACAGCACGTCGGTGATCGACACCGGCGCGTCCACCCACCGAGCGAGCAGGTTCGGGTTGTTGACCGAGATGTAGTACCGGTAGCGCACGACGTAGCCCGGGACGGCGACGCCGTCGATGACGCGTGTCGCGTACGAGGGCCCTTGATCGCGCCACTTGGAGACATCGACCGTCGGTGTCGTCAGCGGCAGTGAGTGGTTGACGACGTTGTTGCCGCTCGCCTCCTCGCCGTTCCAGCCCGGCTCGAAGCCGTCGCCGTTGTTGAGCTGTCCGCCGTTCATCGCCCAGCCGTCACTGTCGGCGAGCTGGTTCTGCCAGTCGATGACGCCCTCCGGCAGGGGATCGCCGGCCTCCCAGTCCGGATCGAGGGTGCGGTAGGCGTCCTCCCGCGGCACGAACACCCGGACGACCACGACACCGGCACCCTGCTCGATCCCCGTCTGGTTTCGAGGCGCGAGGGTCATGTCCCAGCCGTCGGCACCCTGCGGAACATGGTCACCGGGCGTACTCAGCTCGGGGCACGAGACGTCCCAGTTGCTGTTCACCACCTCGGTCCTACGCCGGCACGTGATCATCAACGCGTTCGGGAATGCGGAGAGTCGGTCGACGAACTCCACCGGCCATTCCAGCTCGGCACCGCCGAGCCCATCCGAGATGTCGGCGATCTGAATGTCGTAGTCGACGAGGAATCCGGGGATGCCGTCCCACGTCGTGGCGGTCGGCGCCGTCATGAGCGTCTTGCTGATGTCCCACTGCGGCAGCGCCGTCACCTCGACGAGCGGACCGCTCACCTCGCCCGAAGCGACCGCGTGCCCCTGCGCGGCGTACGCGCGTGCCGTGATCTCGGCGTGTGCGGGGACGGGGGTGGACTCGGTGAACCGGTAGAACACCTCGACGATCGCGTTCTGATTCGTCATGGTGCCGACGTTGCACGTGATGCGGAAGCCGCCGCCCGGCAGCGGCGTCGCGCTCGACGGAGGGTCCACACCGAGATCGGCCGAGAGGCAGCCTGTCGGCAGTCCCCCGGGCTCGGGTCCGGTCAGCTCGAGGTCAGCACCGTCGGGGGTGGTGATATCGAACTCGACCACGACGTTCGGGACCTGAGCATCTGTCGGAAGGTTGTTCGCACCCACCGTGAACTGCTGGCGGACGTCATCACCGGTACGCACGACGCAGTTGCCTGGGCCGGAGTCGAGCCCCGGACCGTCTTGGGGGTCCCAGGGCGCGTCGCCCGTTTCGGCAAACCCGTCGCACGCGTCGCCCAGCACCGCCTTCTCGATTGTGAGCCGCGGCATCGGCTGCATGCCCGCGTCGAGCACGACGGCGGTTCCGCCCTGGATCGTGAAGGGGAAACTCCTGCCGACCTCGGGCTGCCCCGATGCGGGTTGCCCTTCTCGCACGAAGGCGTTGTCACCCGCGATCGCAGTGGGGAAGATCATGCCGCTGGGGGCGACGACGCGGGCCCGGTAGCCGCCGTCCGCCATGTTCGCGAACTCGTAGGCGCCCGCGCTGTCGGTCGTCGTGGTGGCGACGACGGCGCCGGTCGTGGCGTTGACCAGCTGGACGGTGGTGTTGGCTGCAGCGAACTCCCCGGCATCCCGCACGCCGTCGAGGTTCGCGTCGCGCCAGACGGTTCCCGTCGCCGAGCTTCCCGGGCCAGCCCACGCGGCGGGCGGCTGTGCAATGGGCGCGATCAGGCTGACGACCACGGCGGCCGACGTCAGCATCGCGGCAATGAGTCCGCCCGATTGCCGCTGCCCGCGTCTACGGGCCCGTGTGCCGCGCCACCTGTCTCGCATTCGGTTCCTCCCCCATGGAAGACCGTCGGCTCAGGTCGCCGCCCGGCATTCTTGCCCAAGATCCCACCGGACGACACCGGACGCATCACGCTGTTTGCGTGAACGCACCGCCCTGCGGGTCGGCTCGGGTCAGGCCTCGTCCTTCGGCCAGTTCTGGGGGTTGATGCGGCTCGGCTGCACGCGAGGCGGCTCGCCGGGCATCTTCGGGAAGTCCGGCGGGAACGGCAGCTCCCCCAGCCCGTCGTCGAGGTCGCGCTGCCACCACTCGAGCAGCGTGTCGATGCGGCCCGGCTTCGCCAGCAGGTCCGCCCACGGGTCGCCCATGTCGCCGAGCCGCTGCGGCACTGACCGCACCGTGAACTCCGCCGGGTCGACCCCCGCGGCCAGCTCGTCCCACGTGAGCGGGGTCGACACGGTGGCCGTCGGAAGCGCACGCGGACTGTACGCGCCTGCCATCGTCCGGTCGCGGTTGGCCTGGTTGAAGTCGATGAAGATGCGCTCGCCGCGCTCCTCCTTCCACCAGTTCATCGTGACCTTGTCGGGCATCCGGCGCTCGAGCTCGCGTCCGGCCGCGATCACCGCGTGCCGCACGTCGAGGAACTCCCACTCCGGCTCGATCGGACAGAACACGTGGATGCCGCGGTTGCCGCTCGTCTTGAGGAACGCCGTCAGCCCCGCCTCGGCCAGCACCTCTCGCAGCGCGGGGGCGACGGCCGCGGCATCCGCGAAATCGGTGCCGGGCTGCGGATCGAGGTCGATGCGCAGTTCGACCGGATTGTCGGTGTCCGCCGTGAGCGACGCCCACGGGTGGAACACGATCGTGTTCATCTGGACGGCCCACACCGCGGCGGCGATCTCGGTGAGGATGATCTGCGGATGCCGTCGCCCGCTGTTGTAGGTCACCGTCTGGGATTCCACGAACGACGGTGCGCCCTTCGGCGGGTTCTTGGAGTAGAAGCGCTCGCCTCCGACGCCCTCCGGGAAGCGCTCGAGCGACACCGGACGATCGCCGTTGGACGCGAGGAATGGCCCGCTCACGGCGATGAGGTACTCCGCCAGCTCGTGCTTGGTGATCCCGACTTCCGGCCAGATCACGCGGTTGGGGTTCGAGATCCCCACTTCGCGGTCTCCGTGCGGACCGGGGACGGTGAGGGTGATGCGCTCCGACGCCATGATCCGACGCTAGCGGGGTGCCACGACATCCGGCATCCCCCGGTTCGGTGCCGCCGGTTCTGTGTTGAGAAATCAGGAGACACGCCGGATCTACCGTCACGCGCGACGCGCGCGCCCGCGTGTCTCCTGATTTCTCAACAGCCGCGGCGGTGTTCCGCGCGCTTCGGCGCCCTGCGTCGTCAGTCGGCGAGGGCGAGGAGCGGTGCGAGATCCTCACGCGTGAGCCGGATCCACGGCCCGGCCGGGTCGACGACGACGCCGCTGAGTCCGGCATCCGTCCTCAGGGCCTTGGCCAACTGCGCACCGGTGAGCGGCGCGGCGTTGTCGCCCCGGCCCGTCACGGCGACCTCGAGCGGGTGCGAGTAGACCTCCAGGTAGCGCGACCCGTCCGGGAGGCGCCCTTCGGCGAGCCCCGGAACGCCACCCTCGGCCTGTCCCACCGCGACCCAGGTCTTGGCGTGGACGAGGGCTGCCGCGACCGCAGCAGCGGTCGCGGGGGTGCGCTCCTCCACGAGAAGGGTCTTGATGGTGAGCTGGGGATCGGCCTGATCGACGAGTCGCTGCAGCAGCTCGCGCGGAAGCACCGCGCGAGCCGGAGCCGACGCCGGGTCGACGATGATCCCGTCGTACGACGACGCCAGCACGTGCCGCAGCACGCTCATGACGGGCTGGGCCATGGCTGACGTGTCGACGTCGCCGTCCGCCCGCAGGCTCGCCTGCAGTGCGGCGCCGCCCGAGTACACGAGTCCGAAGGTTCGCTCGCCGACCGTCGCGACCGCGAGCGGCAGGTCCTTGCCCTCCGAGAGCAGCGTGCGCGCGTCGCCCTTGACCCGCAGGAACACATGCCCCTGCAGCAGCTGACGCGCGACGTCGAGCAGCGTCTGCGAGGGAGGTCCGTCGGGCACGCGCGCGAGCGCGTCGCGCAGCAGCACGTTGTCGCGCAGTCCCGGGATCGTCTCGCTCGGCGCGGGCGCGACCTCGTTGGCCGCGCGGGCTCCGGGTCGCGGGCGAGCGGGGGCGGGCGTCGGGCGAGCGGGCGAGGCGCCGAGTCCGCCGAACGACGAGACCGAGATCGAGACGGACGCGGCGTCGGCGTCGGGTGCGGTCGAGGCATCCGCCGCAGGTGCGGGTCCGGGCGTCGCGGCCCCGTCGACCGCCGTTTCGGTCTCGGATCCGCCGGGGGCTGCCGACGAGGTCGGGGCGTTCACGCGGGATGCCTCGGCCTCGGTCGTCGCGTCGGCTGCGATCGCGGCATCCGTCGCCGGCTCGGCCTCCGAGTCGGCGGGCTTCTTGGGTCGGCGCGAGAACAAGGCCATTGTGCGAGCCTAACCCCGCCTGAGATGCCTCACCGCGTGTGCGCAACTCCTGAACAATGCGCGACGCGTCGGTCACAGCCCCCGGCATCACGGGTCGGCCACTCGCGTCAGCCCGTTGTTCAGGAGTCGTGCACGCGCTACGCCAGGGCCGCGACTCCGGCGGCGATCACGCCGATGCCGACGGCGAGGAGGGATGCCGCGAGCACGACCACCCCGGCCCACAGCAGCGCGATCGCTCGACCCGGGCGCTGCGGGTCGCGGCCGAGCACCGATAGGAAGAACCCGGCGGGGATGAGGATCGCGGCGGCGAGCACGCCGACCGACGCCCACTGCCACGGCACGGCGACACCGGCGGCGGAGGTGAGCAGGAGGCTCACGAGCCCGAGGATCACGAGCACCCCGGCGTGGGCGTGCCCCGCGCGGAAGAACGTCTTCTGCAATCCGTTGAGCGGCAGACCGCCGGTCGCGATGCGCAGCAGGAACGTTCCGCCCGACATGATGCCGATGACGGTGAGGATCGTCGCTCCGGCGACGATGGTGAGGATCGGGTCCATAGTGCCCTCCGTTGGATAGTGTCGCTGTCCAATACTAGATAGCTATAGTATCCAACACAAGCGCGAGGAGGACCGATGAAGATCTCGGAGCTGTCGGAACGCAGCGGGGTCCCCGTCGCGACCGTGAAGTTCTACATCCGCGAGGGCATGCTCCCCCGCGGTGAGTCAGTGTCGGCGACGCGGGCCGAGTACGGCGACGAGCACCTCGCGCGCCTGCGGCTCATCGCGGCCCTGGCCGATGTGCGGGGCCTTCCGCTGTCGCGCGTGCACGACATCCTCGCTCTCGTCGATGCCCCCGCCGGCGACCCGATCGACACCCTCGGCCGCGCCGTCGGCGCGCTGCCCCCGTACGTCGACGGCGATCGCGACGACTACCCGCGCGCCCGCGCCGCCATTGCCGAGGTCGGACTCACGTACGACCCCGATTTCACCGCAGTACCGCAGCTCGACGAGGCGCTGCGGGCTCTCGAAGGAGCGGGACTGGATGCCTCACCCGCCGTCCTGCGCCGGTACGCCGAGGCGATGAAGCAGGTGGCCGCCGCCGAGATCGCACCCGTCTCGTCCATGACGCTCGACGAGGCGGTGCCCTACGCCGTGCTCGGCACGGCACTCTATGAGCCCGTCATGCTCGCGCTGCGGAGGCTGGCTCACCACCACCTCCTCGTCGAGCGCGGCGCACGAACCAGCTCCTAGACTTTCGACTTCCGATAGCCGGCGTTGACAGCAGCCGTCTCGGTCCGGAAGCACGCCTCCGGCTTCGTCGCGTTGTAGTAGCGCTGACCCGGCATGTGGTAGATCCCCGAGTCTGCGTTGCCCTTGATCGGTGCCCAGGACGGGCAGTTCCAAGCGTCGACCGGCGCCGTCGTGCTCGGATATCCGACCGTCGCGGTCGCGCTCGAGGACTTCGTGACGGTCGCGTATCCCGTGAGCCGGCCGGTCACCTTGACGACCACCGTCTTGCCTGCCTGCGCGGACGTCAAGGTGAGGGTGCTTGCCGTGGCACCGCTGATCGCCGTACCGTCGGCATACCATTGGTAGGAGAGCGAGGTCCCCGTCGTCCACGTGCCCGGCGACACCGTGAGCCGCTTCGTGACTTGCGCGGTTCCCGAGACGGCGGCGACTCCCGCGCGCATCACTTTCGCCGTCGCGGCGGACGCCTTCGCAACGGTGGCATACCCGGACTTGCGGCCGGTCACCGTGACTGTGATCCGCTTCGACTCTGTACCAGAAGACGGCACATACGTCGCGCCCGTCGCGCCTGAGATCGCCTTCCCGTCGGCATACCACTGATACGAGTACGCCGTCCCGGACGTCCACGTGCCGGTCTTGGCAGTCAGCGTCGATCCCACAGCCACCGTCCCGCTGATCGACGGCGTTGCGGCGGTGACCACTCTCGCCGTCAGCGCCGACGTCTTCGCGACAGTGGTGTACCCGGCCCTCGACCCGGTGACCTTGACCGAGATGCGCTTGTCCTTGAGACCGCTCGTCAACGTGAGCGAAGACGCGGTCGCACCCGGGATCGCTATTCCGTCCGCGTACCACTGGTAAGCGAAGGTTGCTCCCGCCGACCACGTTCCTCGGCTGACCGAGAGCGTCGAGTTATAGGCGACCGTGCCACTCACGGCGGGACTGCTCGAACGCATCACACGCGCCGTGGGCTTCGATGTCTTCGTAACGCTCGCCCAGCCGCTCTTCGTCCCCGTGACGCTGACGGTGATCGCCTTGCCGTCCTGAGCGGCCCCCGGCGTGAAAGTGGACCCCGTTGCACTGCTGATGGGCACGCCGTCGGCGTTCCATTGATAGGTCAACGTCGTGCCCGGCGTCCACGTGTTGGGCGCGGCTGCCAGCTTCACGCCCGTCGCTGCCGCGCCGGTGATGCTCGGGGTCGCCGCGGTGACGATCTTGGCCGTCGCCGCCGACGATTTCGTCAGCGTCGTGTATCCGCTGTTCCTGCCCGTCACCTTGACGGTGATCGCCTTGTCAGCGTGCGCCGTGCCGAGCTTGATCGTCGCGGCGGTGGCGCCGGCGATCGCCGCGCCGTTCGCGTACCACTGGTAGGTGATCGTCGTGCCCGTCGTCCAGGTCCCCACCTTCGCCGTCAGAGTGGAGCCGACGGCCTGCGTCCCCGAGATCGTCGGAGTTGGCGCGGTGAGTATCCCCGCGACGACCGCGGCCGTGGGGGCCGACGTCATGACGACTGGGTCGTAACCCGACTTCGTGCCCGTGACCTCAACGGCGATCGTCCTCCCGAGGTGGGCCGCAGTCAGGGTGATCACGGGGTCCGTTGCACCGGAGATCGCCGTCCCACCCGCGAACCACTGGTACGAATGCGCCACGCCCTCCGTCCACGTGCCCGCATTCGCCGTGAGCGTCTGCCCGACACGGGGGGTTCCAGAGATCTCCGGCGTCGCACCTGACAGGGCGGAGGGAGCAAGGGAGAAGTCCACTCCCCCTCGCACCTCTCCTACCCCGAGGCTGACAGGCGTCGCCGCAGTGACGTCGGCTGCATCGAGATAGAACTCGTCCAGGTACGGTCCGACGGTGGCGGCGCATTCGCAACCCCAGCGAGTCTGCACCGAGTACGCACCTGCGGGGAGGCGATCGATCGTGTAGGTACCGTCATGCGCGACGGGCGATCCCCAGGACGTGACAGTCGGGCCCCACGGCTCGCTGCCGCCGCCGACGGGAATCGCATAGACCCAGAAGGCACCGAGTCCACCGCTGACGGCGCCTCCGCCGTCCGCTGTCACACGACCCGAGATCGCACTTCCCGCTGCAAGCGTCGCATCGACACCGTCCCTTGCCTCCGCGGCAGTCAGCGTGAGAACGTCCGATGCAGCGAACTCCGTGGTGTCATCCCACCACTCGCTCGCGACATCGACACCTTCGCCGCGGAATGCCACCCGGTATTCGCCCGGGGCGAGACCACCGACCGTGTATGTGCCGTCAGCGCCGACCCGCGACGTCCCTGCCACGCTCAACGCGTCTCCGGCGGGATGCACCGCGACGAACACCGAAGCAGTCGCGAGATCGACTCCGGGCGGCGCCGTCACAATGCCCGAGATCGAGGCCTCGTCAGATGCGTGGGCGACCGATGGCGCGATGACCATCAGGAGCGATGCGACCAACACCGCGCTTGCAACCGTGCTCAGAGCGCGCAGGCGCGACGCAACTCTCCCCATGTGATCCCCCGGAATCGGCTCGTGACAGAAGCACCCGGGGCCTGTCGCCAGGTCGCCCAGTGGCTCCATGCCTACCACGGCAGGAGCGACGCGGTCCAGGATCGCGTCAGAGCTTCTCGATGGGCGCGATCTTGATCAGCAGCTTCTTCGGGCCCGCCGAGTCGAACCGCACGTGGGCGACGCGCTTCGCGCCTTCGCCGGTGACAGCGTCCACTCGTCCTTCGCCGAAGTCGTCGTGACGGATGCGGTCGCCCGGGGCGAGCTCGAGGTCGCCGTTGTCGCGCACCTTCGCGGGGATCCTGTTCGCGAAGCGCTCGAGGTTTCCGCTCGGCTCGCGGCGCGCGAGCGGCACGAGGTCGTCGCCGTACCGCCGGCCGCCGCCTGACCCCGATCCGCCGAAGCCCCCGCCGCGCCGCGCGTTGAGCGCGCGCGACTGGGTGCCGCCGCGCGAATTCACATCGCCAGGAGACTGGCGCCAGTGCAGCAGCTCGGGCGGGATCTCCTGCAGGAAGCGGCTGGGCATCGCGACCGAGACCTCGCCGAACTGCGCGCGGGTCATCGCGAGCGACAGGTACAGGCGCTTGCGGGCGCGCGTGATGCCGACGTAGAACAGGCGCCGCTCCTCCTGCGGACCGCCCGGCTCGCCTGCCGAGATGCGGTGCGGGATGAGGTCCTCCTCGACTCCCGTGACGAACACGGCGTCGTACTCGAGGCCCTTCGCCGTGTGCAGCGTCATGAGCGACACCGAGCCCGACGCGTCTTCCAGATCGTCGGCATCCGACACCAGCGCCACCTCGGTGAGGAAGTCGAGGATCGTGCCTTCGGGGTTGTTGCGCGCGAACTCGCGGGCCACGGCGACGAGCTCGTCGAGGTTCTCGATGCGGGCCTCGTCCTGGGCGTCCTTGCTCGCCCGCAGCGCGTCGTAGTACCCGCTCTTCGACAGGAGCAGCTGGAGCCCGTCGGCGACGGCGGTCGGCGGCGCGAGCTCGCCCGACGACGGGAGCATGATCTCGGATGCCTCGGCCAGCACCGCGTCGAGATGCGCGATGCCCGCCTGGATCTTGGGGCCGACCCCCAGCGCCGACGAGTTCGCGAGCGCGTCGCGGAACGTGATCTGCTCGTCGGCGGCGTAGCGCGAGATCGTCTCGATCGTCACGTCGCCGATGCCACGACGCGGCCTGTTGATGATGCGGCGCATCGCCATCTCGTCGGCCGGGTTCGCGACCGCGACGAGGTAGGCCAGGGCGTCCTTGATCTCGGCGCGCTCGTAGAACTTGGTGCCGCCCATGATCTTGTAGGGCAGCGCCGAGCGGATGAAGATCTCTTCGAGCGCACGCGACTGCGAGTTGGTGCGGTAGAACACGGCGATCTGCGAGTAGTCGACGCCATCCCGGTGCAGCGTCTCGATCTCGTCGGCGACGAACTGCGCCTCGTCGTGCTGCGAGTAGCCGGTGAAGCCGACGATCTTCTCACCCTCGCCGACGTCGGTCCACAGCCGCTTGTCCTTGCGGTCGAAGTTGTGGCTGATGACGGCGTTCGCGGCCGAGAGGATGTTCTGCGTCGAACGGTAGTTCTGCTCGAGCAGGATCACCTTCGCGCCCGGGAAGTCCTTCTCGAACTCGCTGATATTGCGGATGTCGGCGCCGCGGAACGCGTAGATCGACTGGTCGGAGTCACCCACGACGGTGAGGGACGCGCCCTCGAGCTCGGGCGCATCGGCGGCGTCGAAGATCATCATGCCGCCCGCGGCGTACGGCTCCGCGTTGCCGACCACGGGCCGCGTGAGCTCGTGGATGAGCGCGTACTGCGCGTGGTTCGTGTCCTGGTACTCGTCGACGAGCACGTGCCGGAACCGGCGCCGGTACACGTCGGCGACGTGCGGGAACGCCCGGAAGAGGAACACCGTCTGCGCGATGAGGTCGTCGAAGTCGAACGCGTTGGCCCGCTGCAGCTCGCGCTGATACGCCGCGAACAGCTCGACGAACACGCGCTCGGCGGGGTCGCTCATGTTCGCGGACCGGGCGTAGGACTCGGCATCCGCCAGCTCGTTCTTGAGCTTGGAGATCTTGCTCTGCGTGGCGGCGGGCGTGAGTCCGTAGGCGTCGGCCTCGTGCTCTTTCACGAGCCGCTTGATGAGGGCGCGCGAGTCGCCGGAGTCGTAGATCGTGAACGCCTTCGTGAACCCGAACTGCTCGGCCTCGCGCCGCAGGATGCGCACGCACGCCGAGTGGAAGGTCGAGATCCACATGCCGCGGGCCGCATCGCCGACGAGGTGCTCGACGCGCTCGCGCATCTCGCCGGCGGCCTTGTTGGTGAAGGTGATCGCGAGGATCTGGCTCGGCCACGCCTCGCGGCCTCTCAGCAGCGACGCGATGCGCCGTGTCAGCACGCTCGTCTTGCCCGACCCCGCGCCGGCGACGATGAGCAGCGCCTGACCACGGTAGGTGACAGCCTCGCGCTGCTGCGGGTTCAGTCCGGCGAGCAGGTCTTCGTCGAGGCGCGCACCGGCGGCTGCGTCGAGGCGCGGGCCGGCGCTTCCGTCCAAGACGATGGGACGAACGGCAGCCGCGCCCGGCGCGGTGGGAATGGCGTCGGTCATGTCCCATCAAGTGTAGGCGCGACGCCCGACACCCGCCCCGGACCCGGCGTCAGAGCAGCCGGCGCTCCGAGGCCCACGCCGTCAGCTCGTAGCGCGACGACAGCTGCAGCTTCCGCAGCACCGCCGACACATGCGACTCGACGGTCTTCATCGAGATGAACAGCTCGGCGGCGACCTCCTTGTACGCGTAGCCGCGCGCGATGAGCCGCATCACCTCCTGCTCGCGTGCCGACAGGCGGTCGAGCTCGTCGCTGGTGGCGGCGGTCTCGCCGACGGGCGCTCCGAACGCGTCGAGCACGAAACCCGCCAGGCGCGGCGAGAAGACGGCATCCCCCTCCGCGACCGCGTGGACCGCCCGGCTGACCTCGGCTCCCGACGACCCCTTCGTGATGTACCCGCGGGCGCCGGCGCGGATGACGCGCACGACGTCTTCGGCGGCATCCGACACGCTCAGCGCCAGGAAGCGGGCGGTCGGAACCGCCGGCGCAGAGGCCCGGATCACGGCCTCACCGCCGGACGCATCGGGAACCGAGGCCCCGGGGCCGGACGGCAGGTGCACGTCGAGCAGCACCACGTCGGGCCGCGTCGCCTGGATCACGGCGACCGCGGCCGAGACATCCGCGGCCTCGCCCACCACCTCGACCGATGCGTCGAGGTCGGCACGCAGGCCGGACCGGAAGATGGAGTGGTCGTCGACGATCACGACCCGCACCTGAGACTCAGCCACGACGCGCCTCCGCGGCCGAGGCATCCTTCGTCGCTGTCGCGTCCTTCGCGAACCGCAGGTGCACCTCGGTGCCACCGCCGGCACCCCGGCGGACCGTCGCCGATCCTCCCGCGCGCCGCATGCGCCCGACGATGGATTCGCGGATGCCGAGCCTGTCGGCGGGGACCGACTCGACGTCGAACCCCGCCCCGCGATCGCGCACGTACACGTCGACGGCCGTCGCGTTGCCCTCGATGTACACCGACACCTCGCCACCCGCGTGGCGTGCCGCGTTGAGCATCGCCTCGCGGGACGCCGCCGCCACCTCACCGCTCGCGCGCTCAGCGGGAAGCCCCGCCGACACCACGTCGATGCGCACCGGGTAGTCGAGCTCGAGCGCGGCGGCGTAGTCGCGCAGATCCGTGGGCAGGTCGCTGTCGGCGGGCGCGTCGCCGTCGTAGAGCCACGCGCGCAGTTCCCGCTCCTGCGCACGCGCGAGGCGCGCGACCTCGCTCGAGGCGCCGGAGCGGTTCTGGATGAGCGCGAGCGTCTGCAGCACCGAGTCGTGCAGATGCGCCGCCATCTCGGCGCGCTGCTCCTCGCGGATGCGTCGCACGCGCTCGCCGGCGAGCTCGCGCCACTTGGCGACGAGCGTCGACGAGTACACCAGCACCAGGCCCGCGATGAGCACGAACGCGAGCACGAACCCGGCGATCCCGGTCTGCCGCAGCGCCGCGAGCTGCGCGACCAGCACGACGGCGAGCACCGCCGTCACGGTGATCCGCACGGCCGTCTCGTGCCGCGGGCCCCGCGACGGGTCACGACGATCGGCGAGCGTCGCCCACACGCCTGCGGCCGCCGCGAACGCGGTGACGACGAGGACGCCGTCGACCCACAGCGGCATGGACTCCACCGAGACGCCATTGCCGGTGAAGAGAGCCATGCCCGACACCGTCACTATGGCGGCGACGATCGACAGGGCCGTGAGGACCCATGCCACCGGAACGCGGTGCGTGGGCACCTCGTCCGCAGAGCGAGCGTCGTCCCACGGCGTGAACACCCACAGCCACGCGTAGAGCAGCGCTCCCGCGCCCCACACGACGGTCAGCGCAACGAAGACGGCCCGCACCACCCACAGCGGCCAGCCGAGGTGTCGCGCGAGTCCCGCCGACACCCCCGAGACCGCGCACTCGCGCGGCCGCCGCAGCGGCAGGCGGACGGATGCCGCACGCGTGCGTGCGCGCTCGGCCCGGTCGTGTGCGCGGCCGAGAGCCGCAGCATCCGGGGTCATCGCGTGCGAGGCCATGCCGCCATCAAACCATCCGCCGGGCGAGGACCCCGGCGACCCGGGTCGCAGTTCAGGGTCCAGTCAGGGGATCACCCCATGGCACGCGCCGGCCCGCTGCCGCCAGGCTGGACGCATGATTGACACCGCGTCCGCCCCTCCCCCCGTCGATCCGGGACCGCCGCCCCCTGCTCCCCCAGGCCTCCCGACGGGTTCGGAGCGCTTCTTCTCGTGGGTGCGGGGCCTCGGCGTCGTGCGTGGCGATGCGTGGCTTGGCGGGGTCTGCGGCGGTCTCGCCGCGCGGCTGCGCATCGATCCGATCATCGCGCGCAGCATCTTCGCGGTCGTGGCGGTCCTCGGTTTCCCCGCGCTGCTGGTCTACGCGATCGCATGGGCCCTGCTGCCCGACACGACCGGACGCATCCACCTGCGCGAGCTCTTCCACGGGCGCTTCGACCCCGCCATGATCGGCATCCTCATCCTCACGGTCCTGAGCTTCGTCCCCGTCGTGCCGTGGCTGTGGAACGCCGCGTTCTGGCCGCTGTGGGCGCCGTTCGGCGGCGGCTACGGCCTGCCGATCTGGGACCTCGGCTCGCCCTTCGGCGGGATCGGCGTGATCCTCGCGCTCGCACTCATCGGAGGTGCGACGTTCTTCATCGTCCGGTCGGCTCGGTCCGACCGGCGCGCCAGGGCTTCGCGACAGGCTTCCGCGCAGTCCGACCCGGCGCAGGCCGCGTCTCATTCGGGTGACGACGCGGCGGTCGCCCTTGCGACGATGCGCGGGGGCGATGCGGACTCGGCCGGTCGGGCGCCGGCCGAGTCCGCGAACTCGGCGGTGACGACGACGGATGCCGCGAGCCTCGCGGCGCCGGAACCCGCGGTCGCGGTGCAACCGCCCGCCGAGCCGACAGCCACCGCATCGGCGGGGCCGGGCATCGAGCCCCCGCCGCCCATCGCCCCCGCGGACGATGCCGAGGTCGCGCAGTGGCGTGCGAGCCACGACGCGTGGCGCGAGCAGAGCGACGCATGGCGCCGCAGCCAGCAGGACGCCGAGCGCGCGGCCCGTGAGCAGGCTCGACGCGAGCGCGAGGCGGCAGGCGCGGCGTTCGCCGCCGAGGCCGAGGAGCGCCGGCGCATCCGCCGCGCGACGAAGCCGCGCACGAGCTTCGTCTTCGTCCTCACCGTGCTGGGTGCGGCGATCGTGACCGGTGCTGCGAGCGCGCTGATCGCATTGACGGATGCCGCGACCGCCCCGTACGCGGCAGGCATCGGCCTCCTCGCCGCAGCCCTCGTCACCGCGGTCTCGATGATCGTCGCGGGCGCCGTGCGTCGGCGCGGCGGCTTCCTCACCGCTGTCACGATCGTGCTGCTGGTCGCCGGCATCACGACGGCCGCAGCATCGGGGCCCCGCAGCTTCGCCCCCGGCAACGTCAGCCTCGGCACGAGCAGCGAGCCCGTGGCGATCACCCAGCCTTTCGGAAGCAGCAGCATCTCGGTGAGCTCGCTCTCTGAACGCGAGCCCGTGGAGGCCGGGACCATCACGTTGCGCAAGGGCACAGGCGAGACGTACATCGAGGTCTACCCCGGCACGATCCTCGATCTCGAGGCACGTCTCGGCGGCGGCGGCGTCAACTACAGCCGCATCGAGATGGAGTCCGGCGAGTTCATCGATCAGGGCGTGATCGATCCCCACGACGGGCCCGGTGACTCCGCCGAGTGGACGTGGTTCGTGCGCAACACCGACCCGGGCTCCGAGTCCGAGACCCGCCAGCGCATCGTGCTCGACCAGGCGGTCGGCTCGGTGTACGTGACCATCTACGAGCCGGAGGACGACCGATGAGCGAAAGCACCCCCACCACCGAGACCACGGCGCTCACGCCGCCGACGCCCGACGCGGAGTTCGCGACGAGCCCGACCGTCCCGTTCGAGCCGGCAGCGCTCACCGTCAGCAGTGCGACGACGGATGCTGCGACGCTGCGTCCGCGCACGCGCTGGGCCGCGATCATCTGGGGCGCCGTCCTCGCCGCGGTCGCCGCCCTCGCTCTGTGGATCACGGTGAGTCCCGACCGCCGCACCGCGCTCGCGGACTGGTCGCTGTCGCTGTCGCCCGCCGCCATCGGCGCCTACATCGCGCTCGCGATCGGCGCCATCGCGCTGGTCGCAGGTCTCGCGGGCATCCTGCGCCGCGCGCAGCGGGCCGTCGAGGACCGGCGATCCGTCGCCCTCTCTTCAGACTGAGCCGGCGGAGCGAACCTCACGAGGCCTCGGCCTGCGGCATCCGTCCGCTCCGCAGGAGAACCACCGGTCCGCAGGACGATCCTGCCCGATCTGTCCTGCGGAAGGTGTAATCGCTTGCCGAGAGCCTCCCCGAAACGCGTTCGCGCCGTGCCCCGAACGGGCACGGCGCGAACGCATGTGGCGGCGACGAGATGGCCGCCGCGGGATCACTTCGTCAGGACGCTGCAGCCCTCGTCACCGGTGTCGACGCAGAGCACGAGCGTCTCGGGGTCGACGAGCGCCTCGGGAACCGCGTAGCTCCACACGTACGTGTACGACCGGCCGGGCTTCATGACCACGTCGGCGTTCTGCTGCGGCACGGCGACGCCCTGGAAGGTCTCGTCGGCGGTGGAGCGCAGGACGGGTGCGAGCTCGGCCCCGGTGAGACCCTCGACCGAGACCCACTGGGCGACGTTCGCGGTCACCCACCGCGTGCCGGGCTCCGGCTCGCCGAGCGCGCCGGCCGCGGCGTCGTCCGGGACGATGCCGCTCCAGACCTCGAGCTGGGTGCCGTCCACGCCCACGCGCTCGCCCACCGCTGCGGGCTCGGTGATCGACGACTCCACGATGCTCACGGTGGGAGTCGCTTCGGGCGCCGCGGCGGGCTCGCCCGACGCGCAGCCGGCGAGGAGGAGGCCGGAGGCGGCGAGGATGGACAGGACGGCGGTACTGCGGGAACGCATGACGAACACCTCTCGAATCGTTTCGGGGACGCCTCTACGCTACCCCTTCGGAACATGTGGTCTGACCCACCCGCCGCGACCTCGGTCGGCCGGGGACGTCACCCCGCGTCGTGGTCGGGGCGGCGAGAGCTGACGGCATCGTAGGTGCGGCGCAGGCTCTCGGTCATGAGCGGGAAGTCCTGGCGCAGCACCAGGACGAACAGCATGTCGATGAGCGCCAGCTGCGCGATGCGGCTGGCCATGGCGCCGCTGCGGAAGCGGCTCTCGCGCACGCTCGTGCGCAGCACGATGTCGCACACGTCGTCGAGCGACGACTGCGCGGCGTTGGTGATGCCGACCGTGAGCGCCCCGGTGCGGCGCGCGACCGTGAGGAAGTCCAGGGTCTCGCGCGTCTCGCCGCGGAAGGAGACGCCGATCGCCACCGACGCGTCGTCGAGCAGCGCGGCCTGCACGAGCGCGAGGTGGATGTCGACCGACGCGCCCGCGGGCTTCCCGATGCGGCTGAGCTTCTGGGAGAGGTCCTGGGCGGTCAGCGACGATGCGCCGGCGCCGTAGAGCTCGATCCGCCGCGCCGAGCGGATCGCGTCGACCGCCTGGGCGATGGCATCCGTGTCGAGCAGCTGCGCGGTGTCCTGGATGGCCTGGACCTCCTGGAAGGCGATCTTGGCCACAGTCTCGGCGATCGAGTCGTCCGGGCCGATCTCACCCTCGGCGATGTCGAAGCGCACGCGCTGCGCCTGGTCGCGGCTGAGCGCGGCGATCACGTCGAGGCGGAACTCGCGGTACCCGGGGTAGCCCAGGCTCTGACAGAACCGCGCCACCGTCGACTGCGAGGCCTCGCTCACGTCGGCGAGGCGCATGATCGTGGAGGTGCGGACGAGCTCCGGGTCGGCGAGGACGGTGTCGGCGACGCGGCGCTCCGACGCGCTCAATCGGTCGCGCGACTGGCGCACCCTCAGCAGGACGTCCATCAGAGCGTTCCGCGGCTGCGGTCCAGTGCCTCGCGCAGCCGGCCCCGGGTGTCGCTCAGCGCGTGAGCCGCGGCATCCGCGGACAGTCCCCTCATACACATCAGTATCGCGGGCTTGACCTCCCACCCGGTGTCGGACAGCGCCCGACGCGCCGCGGTCGCGTCGACGTCGGCGACGCTCATGACGGTGCTGATCGCGCGTGCGCGGAGCTTGGTGTTGGTCGCGCGCAGATCGACCATGTGGTTGCCGAAGGTCTTGCCGATGCGCACCATGGCGAGGGTCGAGAGGGTGTTGAGCACGATCTTCTGCGCCGTGCCGGCCTTCAGCCGCGTGGATCCCGCGATGAGCTCGGGCCCGACGATGACCTCGATGCCGACGTCCGCGGCGGCCGACAGCTCCGAACCGGGGTTGCAGCTGACCCCCACGGTCGCGGCGCCTCGGCGACGCGCCTCGGCGATGGCGCCCAGCACGTAGGGCGTCCGGCCCGACGCCGTGATCCCCACGACGCAGTCGTCGGGGCCGATCCCGGCGGCGGCGACGTCGGCCTCGCCCGCGCCCGCGTCGTCCTCGGCGTTCTCGACCGCGGTGGTGATCGCGAGCGCCCCGCCCGCGATGATGCCCGCCACCCGCTCGGGAGCCTCGCCGAACGTCGGCGGGATCTCGCTGGCGTCGAGGATGCCGAGCCGGCCGGGCGTGCCCGCGCCGACGTAGACGAGCCGTCCGCCGCGCGCCATGCGCGCTGAGGCGAGGTCGACGGCCGCGGCGATCTCGTCCGCGGCCGCGGCGAGCGCGGCGCTCACCTGCCGGTTGTGTTCGATCATCGCGGCGACCAGCTCGGGGGTCGACATCAGGTCGAGGTCGCCGAAGTCAGGGTCGACGGCCTCCGTCGTGAGCGAGGCCAGCTGGTGGCGGAGGTCGTCGAACTCAGTCATGGCGCACCACGCTTCCCTCGTAGGCCGTCGCGCGCATGCGCGCGATGAACTCCGCTCCTGCCAGCGCGTCGCTGCGCGGTGGCACGACCTCGGCGCCGTCGGCACGCAGCCGCTCCGCGAGCCTCGTGCCGAAGCCGCGCGACTCGGCGATGCCGCCGACGAGGCAGAACGGGCCGGATGTCGCGGCACACGCGCGTGCGATGGCGTCGACGGCCCCCTCCACGATGCCGCGGGCGACGGCATCCCCCGCGTCCGCCGCCGCGATGACGCGGGGAGCGAACCGGGCGAGCTGGCGTGCCGGTGCGCCGGTGTCGGACACCCACCGCGGCAGGGTGCTCAGCGGCGTGTGCAGCTCGAGCGCGGCGGCGGTGAGTGCCGTGGCCGGTCCGCGACCGTCGTGCGCCGCCAGCACGGCGCGCAGTCCCTCCTGGCCGATCGCGCGCCCGCTGCCCTCGTCGCCGAGCCACGGACCCCAGCCGTCGACCTGGACGAGGTCGCCCGTCGGCGTGAGTGTCAGCAGCGCGGTGCCGGTGCCGACGATGACGATGGTTCCGGGCGATCCCTCGAACGCTCCGGCGTGCGCGGTGACGGCGTCGCTCGTCACGGCGGCCGGCGCTCCGAAGTACGCGCCGACGCGTGCCGCGAGCGCTTCGGCCGCAGCGGGCGCCGCCTCGGCGCCCGCGGCGCCCACTCCGATCGATGACACCGACTCGCGCACGTCCGCCGGCAGGTCGCCGAGCGTCGCCACGATCGCGTCGAACGCGCGCACGTCTCCGTCGCTGTCGGCGAGGCCGGGCACGCCGGCGCGCATCGCCGAAGAGACGGTGGTTCCGGATGTCGCGCGCACGCGGCATCCGGTCTTTCCCAGGTCGACGGCGACGATGCTCACGCGCGATCCTCTCGTGTGGTGACGTGCAGCCGGCGCACGCGCGTCTGCTGCGGGACGGTCGGGAGCGGCGCCAGGGACAGGTCCCATTGGCCCGCGACGGCGGCGCGTCCTGCGGGCGTTCCGGGAAGCTCGAGGGGCACGCGGGCGGCCGACAGGTACCCCAGGACCGCGAACATGACGGCCTCGCGCGCGTCGCCCGGGATCCCCCACGCGTCGCTGTGGTCGACCGGGACGCCGATCAGCTCGCGCAGCCGCGCCATGAGCACCGGGTTGCGGGCGCCGCCACCCGACGCCACGACACGGGCAGCGTCCGGGGCGGCGCTCGCGAGGGCGTCGGCGACCGTGGTCGCGGTGAGCTCGGTGAGCGTCGCGCAGACGTCGTCGAGCGAGGGCTTCGCACCGGTGATCGCGTCGTCGACCGTCGCCGTCGAGAACGTCTCGCGGCCGGTGGTCTTCGGTGCGGGCAGCGCGAAGTAGGGGTGGGCGCGCAGCCGCGCGAGCAGGTCGTCGTCGACGCGGCCCGCCGCGGCTCTGCGCCCGTCGCGATCGAACGTCTCGGCGCCCGCCGTCTCGCGGGCGAGCCAGGCGTCGAGGAGCGCGTTCGCGGGGCCGGTGTCGAATCCCTCGAGCGAGCCCTCGGGCCGCACGAGCTGCAGGTTCGCAATGCCGCCGAGGTTCAGCGACGCGATCGGCGCCCGCTCCGTCGCCACCGCGTCGGCGAGCCAGAGCGCGTCGAACGCGGCGATGAGCGGGGCGCCCATGCCGCCCGCGGCGACGTCCGCGACCCGCAGGTTGAACACCACCGGGCGCCGCGTCGCACGTGCGATCCACGCGGGCTCGCCGACCTGCAGGGTGCCCCACGCCGCTCCGCCCTCGACGCCGTGGAACACGGTCTGTCCGTGCGCGCACACGACGTCGGGCCACGTGAGATCTCCGATCGCGCGCACGGCCGCCCGCGCGAAGGCCTGACCGACCGTCGTCTCGAGCTCGCACCACTCCCGGGGATCGAGCGCTTCACCGGCGATCGCCCGCAGCACCAGGGCCCGTTCGTCGGCGAGCCACGACTCCGTGCTCGAGGCCTCGACCTCGACCGCGAGTTCTTCCACGCCGGCGGCGGTGACGCTCACGAGCGCGACGTCGATCCCGTCGGCGCTCGTGCCGGACTGCATCGCGAGGATCCTCATGCGCGTTCCCCCGTGCCCGCCCACCCGCGCAGCACCGCCGACGAGAACACCGAGTCCGCGCCGAGCTGCACCACCGCCGCGTCGAATCCGCCCGGGATCGCACCGACGTTCACGACGATGCACTCCCGGTCGGCGCGCGCCTGTGCGAGCACCGCCGTCTGCGCGGGGCTCGGCCGATCGGCGACGACCGCGGTGACTCCGGGTGCGCCGCTGCGGGCCGCGGCGAGCGTGCGCAGCGCGTCGGCCACCGGCACCGCCCGCGTCGCGGCGGCCTGGGTCGCACCGGCACGGGCGTCGACGACGCGGTCGACGCGCGTGAGCGCCGACAGCGCGGCGGGATCGGATGCCGCAGCCAGCGCGGCGGCGATGCTCGCGGCATCTGCGGGATCGACCGAGACGGCGGCCCCTGCGCCGCCGGGCTCGACGGCCGCGGCAACCGCCACGACACCGGCCGCGGCATCCGTCGCCACCGACGCAGCCACGCGCGCCGCCGCCGTCTGCGCGGCCAGCCGCGCCACGCGAGCGTGCGCCTCGCGCAGACGCTCGGGCGCGAGGCGTCCGTCACCGACCGCCGCGGCGATCGCGTCGACCACTTCGGTGTACTGCGCCCGGGCGTCGACGCCGCTGAGCTCCGGATTGCCGAGGCACACGAGGTCGGCTCCGGCAGCGAGTGCTCTCGCAGCCCCGCCCCCGATGCCGTAGGTGCCGGCGATCGCGGCCATGTCGACGGCATCCGTCACCACCACGCCGTCGAATCCCGCGCCCCGCAGCCGCGCGATGGCGCCGGGGTTCACGGTCACCGGCTCCGCGCCCCACTCGGGCACGACGATGTGCGCGGTCATCACGGCGGGCACGCCCGCTTCGATGGCGGCGGCGAACGGCGATGCGTGACGAGCCGCGGTCGCCGCGGGGATGGTCGGCACCCCTCGATGCGAGTCGATGTCGGTGTCGCCGTGACCCGGCCAGTGCTTGACGCACGCGGCGACGCCGCGACGGGAACGGATGCCGCGCACTACGCCCGCGACCCGCGCCGCGACCTCGTGCGGGTCGGCGCCGAACGAGCGCGCCCCGATCACCGGGTTGGCGGGGTTGTCGTTGACGTCCGCGCTCGGCGCGAGCACGAGGTCGATGCCGGCGCGGCGGACCCGCTCGGCGAGCACCGCGCCGATCCGCTCCGACACGTCGACGCCCACGAGACCCAGCTGCGCGGGCGAGGGCAGCGTGGAGCCGTCGCGGCCCTCGAGGCGCGTGACGACCCCGCCCTCCTCATCGGCGGCGATGAGCGTCTCGCCGCGCACGGCCCGGATGGCCGCCGCGAGGCGCGCCGTGCCGTCAGGGTCGGCGGCGTCCACGTTGCCGGCGAACAGGCACACGCCGCCGAGCCCCCGTCCGAGTTCGGCGCGCAGCCACTCAGGCAGCGTGGTCCCCGCGAAGCCCGGCAGCAGCACGCCCGGGATGAGTCCTTCGACGGTCATGTCAGCCCTTCACCGCTCCCGCGACCAGGCCGCTCGAGAGCCGCCGCTGCACGAGGATGAAGAAGATCATGACGGGGATGGTGATGATGGTCGACGCGGCCATCACCGAGCCCCAGTCGTTCGAGTGCACGCCGAAGAAGTGCCGCAGCCCGATCGAGACCGTGTAGTTCTCGGTCTCGCCGCCAAGGAGCGTCATCGCGAAGATGAACTCGTTCCACGCCGTGATGAAGGCGAAGACACTGGTCGCGACGAGGCCCGGGGCGACGAGCGGCAGCAGCACCGAGCGGAACATCCGCCACCACCCCGCGCCGTCGATGTACGCGGCCTCTTCGAGCTCGACCGGCACCGCGGCGACGAAGCCGCGCAGCATCCACACGCCGAACGGCAGTGCGAGAGCGGTGTACACGACGATGAGCCCGAGCAGCGTGCCGAGCAGCTGCAGGTCGCGCACCTGCACGAACAGGGGGATCACGAGGGCCTCGAGCGGCACCATCTGCACGACGAGGATCATCATGACGATCTGCGTGCGCAGCCGGAACCGGAAGCGCGCGACGGCGATCGAGGCGAGCAGGCCGAGGAGCCCCGACGCGACCACGACCACGAGAGCCACCACGAGCGAGTTGCGCAGGTAGGTCGCGAAGCCGCCGTCGGTCAGCACGAAGATGAAGTGGTCCCACGTGAACTGGCGCGGCACGAGCTGCGCGCTTCCCGACGGGTTCTCGTCGAACGCGCTCACGACCATCCAGTACGTCGGGAAGAGCGTGAAGACGAGCAGCAGCGCGACCAGCACGCCCTTGAGCACGCGTCGTCCGATCGAGGGGCGCGTCACAGCTGGTCCTCCTTGAGCAGTCGGCGCACGTAGACGACGGTGATGGCGAGCAGCAGCAGCGTGAGCAGCACGGCGATCGCCGAGCCGAAGCCGTACCTGTTCTGCCCGAACGACTCGACGTACGACCACACGCCGAGGTTGAGCACTTCACGGTTCGATCCGGCGCCGCCTGGCATCAGGTAGACCTGCGCGAACACCTTGAAGTCCCAGATCGTCGACAGGATGATCACGACGGCGAAGACCTGGTTGAGCTGGGGGAACGTGATGCTCCAGAAGCGGCGCCACGCGTTCGCGCCGTCGATGGATGCCGCTTCCAGCGTCTCCTTCGGAACCCCGAGCAGACCGGCCAGCACGGTGACCGCGACGAACGGGAAGCCGTGGTGGATGACGTTCAGCAGCACGATGGCGTAGAACGACCAGCGGTTGGTGAACCAGTTGACGGGCTCGTCCATGAGCCCCAGCTGCATCAGCAGCTCGTTGACGATGCCGCGATCGGCATCGAAGATCCAGACCCACACGTACGTGCCGGTGACGGCGGGCATCGCCCAGGCCGCCATGATGGCGCTCGCGACGACGGTGCGCCAGAAGGTGCCCAGAGACTGCAGCAGAAGCGCGACCAGTGTGCCGAAGGCGACCGTGCCGAAGACGGCGAGGGCGGCGAACCCGACCGTGTTGGGCAGCACCACCGTCCACAGGGTGGGGCTCGTCAGCACCTCGAGGTAGTTGGCGACGCCGATGAAGTTCGGCTCGCCGGAGACGATCTCGCGCAGTCCGTAGTCCTGGAACGAGAACAGCACCACGCGGATGAGGGGCCACAGCAGCAGCACCACGAGCACGATGAGTGCGGGCGCGATGAGCATCCAGGGCCGGAGGCGGTCGATGGGTCGCCGGCGCGATCCGCTCGCGACCGCCGCGCCGGCGGCGGAGGAGGTGCGCTCCTTCGCCACCGACGCCTGGGGCATGAAGGTCATGCGTCGTTCCTACTACTGGCCGTTGAGCGTCGCGGTCATCTCGGCCGCGGCGTCGGCCGCGGCGGTCGCCACGTCCTTCTGCCCCGACAGGATCGCCTGCATCATGGCGCTCGTGGTCTTCTTGGCCTGCACGGCGCCGAAGGTCGGCGTCACCGGCACGGACGCGCCGCCTTCGACCATCTGCGTGGCGAACGGCACCACGAGCGGGTCGGCGTTCTCGATCGAGGCCTCCAGCAGCGAGGTCTGACCCGGGAAGTAGCCGCTCTGGTCGCCCCACTTCTCGGCGAACTCACCCGTCGTCATCAGCTCGACGAACGCGAACGCGAGGTCCTTGTCGTCGGCCGTCTCGAAGACGCTGAGGTGCGACCCGCCGAGCACGGACGGCGAGATGCCGCCGTCCTGGCCGGGGATCGGGACCGCGGCGAACTTCCCCTCCATGTCGGGGTTCTTCTCCACGATCGCCGCAGGCGTCCACGAGCCCATGACGGCCATGCCGACGGTGCCGGCCGCGAACGCGTCGAGCACGTCGGTCTCACGCCAGGTGGTGGCACCCGCCGACGACAGGTTGTCCTGCGTGGCGAGGCCCGTCCAGAACTCCAGGCCCTCGATCGACTCCGGCGAGTCGAGCTGGCTCGTCCACTCGCCGCCGTCCTCGGTGGCGACCTCGCCGCCTGCGCCCCACACCCACGGGTACACGGTGAACTCCGCGTCGCCGGGAACGGCGACGGCGGTCATGTCGGGCTTGGCGGCCTTGATCGCCAGCGCCGCGTCGCGCAACTCGTCCCACGTCTTCGGCGCCTCGAGGCCGAGCTCGTCGAACACCGCGGTGTTGTATACGAGCGAACGGACGCCCGCGTACCAGGGCATGCCGTACAGCTCGCCGTCGTACGTGCCCGACTCGACGAGACCCTCGACGAGGTCGCCCTCGAGCCCGGCCTCGCTGACGTACTCGCCGATGGGTGCGAGCGCGCCCGCGTCGGCGAACTCGGGCGTCCACGTCGTGCCGGTCTCGGCCACGTCGGGGGTCGTGCCGCCGGCGATCGACGTCACGAAGCGGTCGTGGGCGTCGGCCCATTCCACGAACTCGACGTTGAGCGTCGCGCCCGTCTCCTCCTCGAACGCCGCCGCGACCTCTTCGAAGAACGGCTCCGCGTCGGGGTTGGTCCCCTGCATGATCCAGACGTCGAGCGTCTGACCTTCGCCCGAGTCGCCCCCGTCTGTGTCGCCCCCGCCGCCGCTGCAGGCGGTGATGCCGAGTACTGCTACACCCAACACGGCGATGGGCAAGATGCGCTTCCTCATGTGAACTCCCTTGTGCGTCGGCCTCCCGGCCGCGCATCAGTCTATGGAAGAAACACCCGAGTCTCCATCTCGGCCTGGAAGTTTCTCCCAAACGTTATGCGCCCGACACCGACTCCGGCCACGCGATCAGGAGATCTCACCGGCACAGGACGGTTCCGCGCCAGACGTCCTGCCTTCGTGAAATCACCTGATCTCCTCGCACGGCTCGGATGGTTCAGGATGCCGCGGCACCGCGCCGCCGCCACGGCAGGGCGAGCAGCACCCCGATGCCGAGCAGCACTGCCCCGACCGCTGCCGCCACCCACGGCGTCTCGGCGGGGATCTCGAGGTAGGTCGTGATGCCGAGGATGCGCGCGAGGCCCCACGGCAGCAGGCCCATCTCGTCGTTCCAGGCCGACAGCGCGGTCTCGAGGCCGATCGCGCCGACGACGAGCGCCGGCACCGCGAGCCCGGCACCCACGCCGGCGAGCACGTAGCCGGTCGCGCGACGAGCGCCGACCTGGGCGGCCACCGCCCATCCCCCGGCGACGAACACCCACACGAACAGCGCGAACGCCACAGCGATGTACACCGAGCGCAGCACGGGGTCGGTCCAGAACGCGAACCAGTAGCCGCCGGGCCCCGTGAACGACAGGGCGATGAGCGTCACGATGCACCGCAGCACCACGACCCCGCCGACGGCCGCGATGACGGGCCAGGGCGAGCGCCGGCCGACGCAGAGCCGCACGACGAGCGCGAACACGAGCCAGGCGCCGAGGACGACCGCGAGATGCGTCCACGAGAGGAACGAGGTCTGAACCGCACGCGTCGCGACGAGCAGCGCGGCGGGGATGACGAGCAGCAGCCAGCGGTCGAGGTCGAGCATGCCGAGCGTCGACTCGCGAGCGCGCCAGGGCCGCGTCGCGGCGATCCACGACGCCCGCGCCGCCGCCGCACCGGGCCGGCGCACAAGGCGTGTGCGTGCGGCGATCATGCCGATCACCATCCAGGCGACGGCGAGGGCGAGCAGCACGCGAGCGAGCCACGCCATGGTCAGGTCGCGCTCGGCGCGCTCGACGCCGAGCTGCGCGGCCGTCAGGTTGAACGCCGGGTGGTCGACGTCCCCCTCGTAGGCTTCGAGGTGCTCCGCGGCGAGCGCTTCGTACGCGGCGCGGTCCGCGTCCCACGCGGCGTGCGCCTCGGGCGAGAGCGTGTCGTGCCACTGTCCCTGGTGGAGGATCATCGCGCGGTACGCGTCGAGCAGCCGCAGCGTCTCGAGCTCGTAGTCGAGCGTCGCGAGGAACGCCTCGCGCATCTCGGGCGAGCGCCAGGTCGAGGCATCCGTCGCCGCCACCGTCTCGCGCATGCTCTCGGCCGCCGCGACCGCCTCGGCTCCGCCCGAGATCGCGCCTTCGACGCCGCCCTCGGCGTCGCGCGCGATCGCGTACATCACGTCGAGCACGGCCGAGTCGCCGGTGAGGATGTCCCACTCGAAGATCCACATCATGGGCGGCGGCTCGAGGCCGATCGCGAACACGCGCTGCTCTGCGAACGGCTGGATGTACATGCCCTGCGCGATCGCCTCGCGCGACCGGGCCATCGCCGACGCGATCGCCTCGACCGTCGCGGGGTCGTCCGAGAACCACTCCCGGGCCCACGCCGCCGTCACCTGGGCCACGTCGGTCTCGGGGTCGCGCGCGAGGGCCGAGGCGACCTGCGTGTTGAGCTCGTACAGCTGCCAGAACCCGGCCTTGAGGTAGAGCGTCATGGGTCCGGCGCGCCACGGGCCGCCGTCCTGGGTCCACACCCATACGCCCTCGATGCGGTCGTTCGCGGCGAGCAGCTGCTGAAGGGCCCACTGGTACTCGGCGCCGAGGTCGTTGGCGAACGCACCGTAGTTCTCGAACTCGCGGCGGCTCTGGAACTCCACGATCCGGCGCTGCTCGCCCTGCTCGAGCGTGTCGTTCAGCGGCAGCCACGTGTAGAAGTCGCCGAGCGTGTACTTCGTCGACACGATGAGGGCCGGCGAGTCGATGCCGCCGAGCACGGCCTCGTACGATTCCGCATCGGTGTGCATGTCGCCGACGGCTCCGACGCCCACCGACCACGTGCGGAAGATCACTTCGCGATCGGATGCCTCGGCCTGCCCCGTGAACGCCTCGAGCATCGCCCGCACGGCGTCGACGGTGGTCACCTCGAGCGCGGAGTAGTAGTCCCAGCCGCCGACGTCGTACACGGGCCCGGCCTCGCCGATCCGGATGAGCACGCCGTCGAGCGCGGGCACCGCGTCGTAGAGCTCGTCGAGGCCGGCGGTGTAGGTCTCCCAGAACTCCGGGCTCTCGGTGTCGAGCGATCCGTAGCGGTCGACGAGGTGCTGCTCGAGCGGACCGGTGAGCGCGAGCATGTCGGTGCGCAGGAACACCTTCATGCCGAGCTCGTCGGCGCGCTCCCAGAACGGCGCGAACGCCTCGCGCAGCGCGAGCGCCTTGTCGCGGTGGTCGTCGCCGTCGGCGTAGACGGGACCGCCAGGGGCGTCGTCGAAGGTCACGAACTCGACGAAACCGGGGAACGCGACGGCGTTGAACCCGTTCGCGAGCGAGTGCCGCAGGAACCCGTCGTAGTCCTCGTAGGCCCGGGCGAGCGCCGCCTCGTCGATGTAGGGGGCCTCCGGTTGGAACACCTCCGCGAACGCCTTCGACGCGTGCGAGTAGTCGGTGCCCGCCTCCCACTCGGCGGAGTCGGGCGTCACGCCGACCGCGCCGAGGTCGGTCATGCGCAGCGACAGCCGCGACGACTCATGCTCGCCGATCAGGTCGGTCAGCGGCAGCCCCGCGCGCACCTGCGCGGCGAGGTCGTAGATCGCACGGGTGGCGCCGTTCTCCGACAGCGCGGAGACGCGCAGCGCCGAGGCGTCCCCTTCGAGGGTGTAGCGGTCGCTCGTCTCGGGGCGGAGCGTCGGGAGCAGCGTCACGGTGAGCGACGCCTCGCCCTCGCGCTCCGGCGCATCCGCGACGGCGTCGAGCAGCTCGTCGACGGCTACTCCGACACGCTCGGTCGTCGGCACATCGAGCGCCACGATCTGCGGCGGGGCCGCGGCATCCGTCACCTCCGCGACGGTCGTCGCGACGGACTGCATCGGCGACGCAGGCTCGGTGCGGATGCCCAGCGCGTCGCCCACGACGACGCCGACACCGGCGCCCAGGGCGAGGAGGATCACTGCCGTGACGACGGCGAGGATGCCTCGCCGTGTCGCCGTCGTCATGGACCGATCCTAGGCGCCCTCCACTGCTGACGTTGACCGCCGGTGCGGCACCCTGCGCCGCCGCGAGCGCTCCGCAGGAGAGATCACGTTCCGCAGGACGGATGCCGAGGCATCCGTCCTGCGGAAGGCCGGACTTCCTGCGCGACGTCGCACGCGGGTCCGGGGGGTTTCGTCTCCGGCTCAGCTGCTCTTGCGCATCGCGCGGATGCCGGCCCACAGGCCGAGCAGCGCCAGCACGAGGGCGGCGATCCAGCCCCACAGCACCGCGATGTCACCGAGGTCGCCGGCGATGAGCGCCCGCTCGGCCTGGACGACCCAGTTGATCGGGTTCACCGTCGCGACCGCCTGCATCCACGCCGGACCCTCGTCGAGCGGCAGCAGCATGCCCGACAGGATCAGCAGCGGGAAGATCAGCGTCTGCTGCACGCCCCAGAACAGCCACTCGCGGTCCTTGGTCTTGAGCGCGAGCGTGTACGACAGCGATCCGAGGCCGACGCCGAACACGGCGAGCAGCGCGAGCCCCACCACGAGCCCGGGCACGTTGATCGAGAAGCCGAACGGCCACGCGATCAGCACGATGATGAGCGCCTGCACGACGATCGGCACGATCTCCTTCAGCGCGCGTCCGACCAGCAGCGACGAGCGGGCGAGCGGCGCGACGAGCGTGCGTTCGTGCGAGCCCGTCATCATCTCGTACTGCAGGTTCGACCCGGTCGCGCCGGTGCCGAAGAGCACGATCATCACGAGCACGCCCGGCACGAACCACTGCAGGGTCTCCCCCACCGGCTGACCCGACGAGCCGACCAGCAGCGGCGCGAACAGCCCGAGGAACACGAGCGGCTGCACGAGGCTGAAGATGAGCGTGAAGGGATCGCGCACGACCGGCTTCAGCTCGCGCGCGAGCACGTTCCACGTGTCGCGCGCCGGGTTCGCCCGCACCGCGGTGTCGGGACGGGTGTTCTGCACGGCGGTCATCGCTGGGCTCCTTCCATGACGGATGCCTCGGCCGAGGCATCCGTGTTCGTCTCTGTCTCCTCTTCGACCGGCTCGCCCTCGCCGGCCTCGCGCAGGGTGCGTCCGGTGAGCGCGAGGAACACGTCGTCGAGGGTGGGCGGCACGCCCGTGGCGGTGCGCACGTTCAGGCCCGCCGCGTCGAGCGCGCGCACGGCGGCGGGCAGCAGCGCGTCGCCCTCGGGGGCGGTGAGCACGACGGTCCCCATGCCCCCTCCAGGCGCCGCTGGCGCGTCGCCCGGAGCCTCCGGGCGCGTGGGCCCAGCCTCGCCCAGTCGCACCTCGCGATCCGTCAGCCGCTGGATCACGGCGACGGCGGCCTCGGCATCCGTCGTCGTGTCGAACCCGAAGGTGAGCAGGTCGCCCGCGAGGTTCGCCTTGAGCCGCGTCGCGGTGTCGTCGGCGATCACGCGTCCCTTGTCCATGACCATGACGCGCTCGGCGTAGCGGTCGGCCTCTTCGAGGTAGTGCGTCGTGAGGAACACCGTGGTGCCGTACTGCGTGCGCAGGTCGATGATGTGCTGCCACAGGTTGGCGCGGCTCTGCGGATCGAGGCCGGTCGACGGCTCGTCGAGGAAGATGAGCGGCGGCGCGTGCATGAGCCCGAGCGCCACGTCGAGCCGGCGCTTCTGCCCTCCCGACAGCTGCTGCACCGAGCGGTTCGCGAAGCCCGAGAGGTCGAGCGACTCGATCAGCTCATCCGCCCGCGTGCGCGAAGCCGCCTTCGACATGCCGTAGAACGCGCCCTGGCTGAGCAGCTCGTCGCGGGCACGCTGCGCGAAGCTGCCGCTCGTCAGCTGGCCGACGTATCCGATGCGGGCTCGCACGTCGGCGGGTCGCTTCAGAATGTCGAACCCGACGACCTTCGCCGTGCCCGATGTCGGCGGAATGAGGGTGGTGAGCATGCGCAGGCTGGTCGACTTGCCTGCGCCGTTGGGTCCCAGGAACGCGACGAGTTCGCCGCGTGCGACCTGGAACGTGAGGTCGGTGACCGCCTCGACGGTCTTCTTCTTGACGCTGAAGCGCTTGGTCAAGCCCTGCGCCTCGATGATCGGTTCGTTCGTCATGACTCGAGGCTAGAAAGCAATGCGGACACATTCGGTCCGCGATCTAGGGCAATCTTGAATCATGTCCGACACGACCACTCGAGCGCTGTCTCTGCTCAATCTGCTGCAGACCCATCGGCACTGGCCGGGGTCGGAGCTCGCCAGCCGCATGGGCGTCACCGAGCGCACCGTGCGCCGCGATGTGGAGCGTCTGCGCGACCTGGGCTACCGCATCGAGTCCACGCCCGGCGCCGCCGGCGGCTACCGCCTCGAGGCCGGCAGCGCCGTGCCTCCCCTGCTGCTCACCGACGAAGAGGCGGTGGCGATGGCGATCGGGCTGCGGGTCGCGGCATCCCAGCGCCTCGTCTCGGGACCCGAGACGACCATCACCGCGCTCGCGAAGCTCGAGCAGGTGCTGCCCGCGCCGCTGCGCCGCCGCGTCAAGGCGCTCGCCGAGACGGTGCAGCCCGCCGGGCTGAATGCGGGCGCGGCGGTGTCGAGCGACGTGCTCGGTGAGCTGGCGCTCGCGTGCCGCGACCACGAGCGCGTGCGGTTCGTGTACACGGCCGCCTCGGGCGAGGTGACGCGGCGGAGGGTCGAACCGCATGCGCTCGCCCCCGCCGACCGCCACTGGTACCTGCTGTGCTGGGACCTCGACAAGGACGACTGGCGCACCTTCCGCGTGGACCGGCTGGCCGATGTCGAGCACACGCGCGTGCTGTTCGAGCCGAAGCCGCTGACGCCGGAAGAGATCGAGGAGTTCATCTTCGTGGCGCGGTCGTGGGTGCGACAGGCTGTGGAAGCGGATGCCGTGATGGAGATGCCGTTCGACGCCATGCGCGACTACTTCGGCCAGTGGGGTCAGGGCGCGTCCGCCGAAGACGACACGCACACCCGGTGGGGCGTGGGCGGCGCGGACTTCCGCGAGACGATGTACGGGTTCTCGTGGATTCCCGCGGGCGTCGAGTACACGACCGACCTCGCGTCACCCGCTCGGGACGAGCTGCGCGAGGTGCTCGAGCGCATGCTGCGAGCGCTGGATGCCCCGCCGCCGCCCTCGCGGCCCGAGAGCACGCGGGGTCATCAGCTTCGGGACTGACGGATGCCGGGGACCGCGGCCGTTGCGGGTCACGTGGCCTGCGGCACGTGGCGACGCGCACTGCCGCGCGGAGCGATGCCCTCTAGCCCGCGGCGCTGCGGATCTGCAGCGCACCCGGGCTGACTCGGATTCGCACGCGAGTCACGTGACCGAAGCTGTCGCCGTCGAGTTGGACGACGTGGGGTGTATCGAAGCGCCCTTCGAAATGTCTTCCCTGCACGTACGCCAGCGACTGCGTGGCCGGGGAGCGGCGGAGGATCCGGCGACTGAGCCGAGACCGACGGGCGATGCCCTGCAGGGTGAGGCGTGTTCCGATGTGGGCCCAGCCGAAGCGCCCTCGCGGACGCATCATGACGACGTCGAGAAGGCCGTCGTCGACCACCGCGCCAGGCAACAGGAGCATGTTCCCCGTGAGGGTTCCGCAGTTGCCGACGATGACCGTATGTGCTCGCGCGGATCTGATCGGTCCGTCGTCGACCCGGTAGTTGAGATGGAAGAGTCGATTCGCGAGGATCGATCGAGCGATCGGCGTCACGTAGGCGAGCCAACCGACACGCTCCTTCGCGATGGCGCTCGTGTTCACCGCCATCTCAGCGTCCAGGCCGATGCCGGCCATCACCACGAAGACATGGGTGCGCCGCGCGCCGTCTTCGTCCTCGAGGTCGACGACGCCGACGTCGACCTGCCGAGTGGCCCCGGTGAACGCCGCCGCGATACAGGCGTCGGTGTCGTTCAGTGGTGTGCCGATGTCGCGGGCGAGGAGGTTGCCGGTGCCTGAGGGGAGCAGCGCGATCGGAATCCCGGTATCGCGCATCACCTCGGCCACAGCACGCACCGTGCCATCTCCGCCCGCGACGATCACCACCGCCGGCTGTTCGCGGCAGGCCTGCTGTGCGGCCGACCTGCCGAGATCATCGCTGCGCGTCTCGTACCACCGCGTCTGGCCCCACCCGTTGCGGCCTTCCTGTTCGGCGATGGCCGCGCGGACGCGGTCGGGCAGGGGCTTGACCGGGTTCCAGACAACGGCCGCGTGCACGGGCTGTCTGCTCTGTGGTTCGGGCGCGGTCATCTATCGATTGTGGCGACCCCGCCGAGGAGCCCGACCGCTGCGCGGAAGAACTCTGCAGGTCTCGCGAACCGCCCGCGCACGCTCACGACGCTCGCTTGCTGCCGTCACTGACGTCCTGCACCTCCGCGACCGCCTTCATCCGTCCAGTTGCTGATCTGAGCACGGTCGGACGTGACGCCGGCTGCCTGATCGGGCGAGTTTCCGGCCTCGGCACCCACTGAGGGGACCTGAAATGTCACCGACTCCGCCAGAGCCGCGACGGCCGCCGCCCGGACCTGCTCGCTCGCTGCGGCGTCCTCGAACACGCCGGCCGCTGCTTTCCGCCGGGCTCGGACTCCCGCGCTGATATCGGCCAGTCTCATCGCGAGCAGGTTCGCAAGTCCATCCCGCAGCTCTTCAAGATTCGTGTTCGCGATCTCGAGGCGACGATCCGAGACCGTCAGTTCGACGGTCGGGTAGCCCGCCCCCGCGACGACATCGCGGGTCTCATCCCCCACGATCTGTGTCACCTCATCCCGTTCGGGGCGACGGGTGAAGACCGCCTCCACCGTGTAGCGGTTCGGGTCATGGTCTGTCAGCAGCGCAGCAGGCAACGAACCCACCAGCACCGATCCAAGGCCCAGCGCAGCGGCATCCATGCCGCCCGTTCGTGTCTGTGTCTCCATGTCTGAACGCTACGCCGGCAAGATGTACGCCTCACAGGTTCAGACACGGCCTGCCCGAGGGATTCCGATCTCGCAGACCGGCCCTCTGCATCGGACCTCGACAGGGACCGCCGGTCCGCGGATAACCGCGCCCTGAATCCGCGTCGAGCCGCGGCCCAGCATGAGAAGCAGCAACCGACACAGGAGCCGCCCCCTCATGCCTAAGTCCCTCGACATCAATGTTCCCGACCTCTCCGGCAAGCTCGCCCTCGTCACCGGCGCGAGCGACGGCGTCGGCCTCGAGATCGCCGCGCGTCTCGCGCGCGCCGGCGCCGACATCCTCATGCCCGTCCGCAGTCCGCAGAAGGGCGAGGCCGCTGCCGCCCGGATCCGGCAGCGGACCCCGGCCGCCGGCATCCGCGTCCTCTCCCTCGACCTCGCGTCGCTCGATTCGGTCGCGGCCCTCGCCGCCGAGCTGCGCACCGAGGGCCGTCCGATCGACGTGCTCATCGCGAACGCCGGCGTGATGACCCCGCCGACCCGCCAGGTCACCCGAGACGGATTCGAGCTGCAGCTCGGGACGAATCATCTCGGCCACTTCGCACTCGTCGCGCAGGCTCTCCCTCTCCTCATCGAGGCGAAGGCACGCGTCACCAGCCAGGTGAGCGTGGCCGCCGATCAGGGCGCGGTCAATTGGGAGGACCCGAACTGGGCGCGCGGCTACGACGCGATGAAGGCGTACAGCTCGTCGAAGATCGCATTCGGACTGTTCGCGAGGGAGCTGCAGCGACGGTCGGATGCCGCGGGATGGGGCATCCGCAGCACCCTCTCCCATCCGGGCATCACGCCGACGAACCTGCTCGCCGCGCAGCCGGGAATGGGCAGGCCCACCGACACGACGGCGGTGAAGCTCATCCGGGCGATGTCGCGGCGCGGCATCCTCGTCGGCACTCCCTCGTCGGCGGCACTGTCGGCGGTGTACGCGGCCACGAGCCCCGATGCCCGCGGCGGCCGGCTGTACGGGCCGAAGGGCTTCCGCCACCTGAGCGGGCTCCCGGCAGAGCAGCCGGTGTACTCGCGACTGCGGAGCGAAGCGGATGCCCGACGCGTGTGGGAGCTCTCTGAGCGGCTCACCGGCGTGCGGGTCGACGCGTGAGCGCCGCTCCAACGGGGGATCTGCAGTCCCTGGTTGGGCAATGACGGATGCCGCAGACTCAGTGGATGGACAGAGCCCAGCTGGCCGACTTCCTCCGTCGCCGCCGCGAAGCGCTGCAGCCCGAAGACGTCGGACTCCGCCGCGGTCCCCGGCGCCGCGCGGCGGGCCTTCGGCGTGAGGAGGTGGCCGCGCTCTGCGACATGTCCACCGACTACTACAGCCGGCTCGAACAGGCCCGCGGCCCGCAGCCGTCGGAGCAGATGCTGGCCGCGATCGCGCGCGGTCTGCGACTGACGCTCGACGAGCGCGACCACCTGTTCCGGCTCGCCGGTCACTCGGCACCGACGCGCGCCCTGCGGAACGAGCACGTCTCGCCCGGCCTCATGCGCATTCTCGACCGCCTGGCCGACACGCCCGCGCAGGTGATGTCCGAGCTCGGCGAGACGCTCGCCCAGACCTCGGCCGCCCGTGCGCTGTTCGGCGACGAGACGCGTTTCGAGGGCTTCATGCGCAGCGTCGGCTACCGCTGGTTCGTCGATCCGGCGGCGCGCCACGTGTACCCGACCGAGGATCACTCGATGCACTCACGGGCGTTCGCCGCAGATATCCGCACCGTCTACGCGAAGTTCGGAGCGGACTCGCGCGCGGAGGCGATGGTGTCCGCACTGCTGCAGGAGAGCCCGGAGTTCGCCGAACTGTGGGCACACCATGAGGTGCGCTCGACGCATGAGCGCGAGAAACGCCTGCAGCACCCCGAGGTCGGTGTCATGGACATGCAGTGCCAGTTCCTCATCGACCCCGAACAGGGTCAGACCCTCCTCGTGCTCACCGCGACGCCGGGCACCCCGAGCTACGAGCGGCTGCAGCTGCTCTCGGTCATCGGCACGCAGGAGATCGCCGCCGGACGCTGAACACGGCCGGTGGCGTTCCCTCCGGTTCGGATCGCTTCAGGGCTGCGGGTACTGATGCCAGCGCCGACGTCGATCATCGGCGAGCGACGCCTTCCAGGTGCTGCGTCGGGGTCGCCTGCTCGTGCGGCCGAGCAGGGCGGCCGCGGCAGCGCGGATCTTCGAGATCAACATGCGCATCGGGGCCTCCCCAGGAGATCGAACTCCCTGACAGAGGGATACCCGCGGCACGGCCACGCCGTTCGGGGCTTGACAGATGCGCCTCGAGAAGTCCGCACGCGTGGGGGCGGCGGCATCCGATCGCTGCGATCGCGACGGAGGCGTCAACGCCGCTTCGCTACCACCACCAGCTCCGCCCGCGCAGCATGTCGCCGAAGTCCTCCGGCGAACCGCGCCCGGTGTGCCGCGCCCCGAGGTAGCTGTCGACCACGGCGCGGCCCAGGTCGTCGAGCTCCGGAGCCACCACATGCCCGCCCGCCCGTCGTGCGAGCGCGTCGATGAACCGCGCCAGCCCCGGGTCGTCCCCCAGCCGGAAGAACGTCGTCTGCGCGCCGAGCCGGTGCACCGTGTCGAGCTCGCGCACCGTGGCGGCGACCGTCCACGGATCCGGCGGGTACGCGAAGAACACGTGCCCGTCGGGGCGCAGGTGCGCCGTGGGCTCGCCGTCCGTGACGATCAGCAGCACCGGCTGGGCGGTGGGGTTGCGGCGGAAATGCCGCTGCGCGAGCAGCAGCGCGTGCTGCAGGTTCGTGCCCTTGTCCCACACCGCGTCCTTCGCGGTGAGCTGTTCGATGTCGACCACCTCGGCACGTCGGGCGAAGTCGATCAGCTGCAGGCTGTCACCGCGGAAACGCGTCGAGATGAGGTGGTGCAGGGCCAGCGCCGTGCGCTTCATGGGAACCCACCGGCCGTCCAACGCCATCGAGAACGACGTGTCGACGAGAAGCGCGACCGCGGCCCGCGTGCGCTGCTCGGTCTCGACCACCTCGACGTCGCGGGTGTCGAGGCGCACGCCGGCAGAGGCGTCACCCCCGTCGAGCACGGTCCGCAGCACAGCGTTCGAGACCGTGCGGGGGATGTCCCACGGCTCGGTGTCGCCGAACGCCCACTCCCGCGTCGCGCCGGTGCGGTCGCCGGCGGCCCCGACGTTGCGCGTGTCGCGACGGCCCGTGCGACCGGACTGCCGCGTCGCGATGTCTCGCAGGAGCGCCCGCCCGAGCTGTCGCATCGCCCGCGGGGTGAGCCGGAGCTGCCCGTCGGACGCCCGCTGCAGCATCCCGGTGTCGCGCAGCTGCTGCTCGAGCTCGCGCAGCGCGCGGGCGCTGACCGCGGCATCCTCGCCGATCAGCCGCTCGAGCGCGTCGAGGTCGATGTCGTCCATCCGCGCACCCGCGTACGTCTGGCTGAGCTGATCGGTCAGCGCGTCGAGGTCGGAGAGATCCTGCATGATGCCGGTCGCCTCGCCGAGACCCGCCGGCTCATCGCCGGAGAAGGATGCCGAACCCGTCCAGTCCTCGCCCGGCCGAAGTGAGCGCAGATTGTCGTCGAGGCGCGACAGCGACTGCATGAGGTCGGGCGAGCCGAACGCCTGCGCGGCCAGGCTCATGAGCTCATCGCGCTGTTCCGGCGTCATGGAGTTGAGCATGCGCTGAGCGGCCGCGGAACGCTGGGCCAAGGCATCCATCAGCTCATCGAGGTTCTGCGGGTTCTCGGGGAACTGATCCCCGTGCTTGCGCATGAACTCGTCGAAGTCCTCCTGCGTGTCGTCGCCGAGCCGGCGCTTCTCGAGCAGGTCGTTCAGATCGTCGAGCATGTCGCGGATCGCCTGGCGGTCGGCATCCGTCGCGTTCTCGAGTGCGTCCTTCATGCCCGCGAACCGCTGGTCGAGCAGCTCCCGCCCGAGCAGCTCGCGGATGCGGTCGTAGTCGGCCCGCGCGCTCGGACTCTGCCAGTCGTAGTCGGCGAGGTCGTTGACAGCCGCGGCGGTCGAGGCCGGCAGGTTCTCGAGGCGCATCTCTGCGAAGGCGCGCGTGTCGTCGTCGAGCTGGACGTCGCGCACCAGGTGCTTGCGCTCCTCGAGCACGGCGCGGTCGAGGAGCTTGCGCACCTCTTCGAGCGTGCCGTCGAGCCGGTGCCGGCTCACCAGCTCGGCGCGGCGCTCCCGCACCCGGCGGGCGAGATCGTCGAGCCCCTCGCGGTCGCGGTCGCCGCGGCGCAGATACTCGCGCATCGCGCGCTCGGCCGACGTTCCCGACATGACGTCGTGCCCGATGGCCTCGAGCGCGGACTGCACCTCGACAGGCGGCGCGAGCGGGTCACCGCCGGTGTACCGGCCATAGCGCGCGGTGTGCGCGGGGGTGCGATGGAAGGAGCGGGGCATTACAGGATGCCTCCTCCCGACAGGTCAGCCATAGACGGTCTCACCGCCGGCGCTGTCTTTGCCGATGCGCTTCTCGAGGTAGAGCGACTCCAGGAGCAGCTCGAGCGCGCCGGCACGCTCCCCCGGCGTCACGGCCTCGAGCCGGTCGGCGACCTGGTCGTAGAGCTCGGACTCGCCGAGCACCGGCATCGCCGCGAGCACGTCGGCCGCGGTCACCTGTTCGCCGGTCATGACGGTCGCGCCGTCGTGGAGCGCCTCGGCGAGCGCGCGCGAGTCGAGTCCGCGCAGGTGCGCGCGGGCGGTCTCGGCGACCGCTGTGCGCAGCAGGTGCTCCAGGATGGCGCGCTCTCGCCCCTCCTCCCCCGTCTCGAACTCGATCTTGCCGCCGAGCACGTCGACAGCGGTCTCGAGATCCACCGGGCGGGCGACGGCGACCTCCTCGTGCTGGCGCGTCGCGCGATGCAGGGCCGCGGCGGCGATGGTCTCGGCGCCGGCGATCGCGAACCTCGCCGAGACGCCCGCACGCTGGTCGACGGCATCCGATTCCCGAAGATTGCGGGTGAACCGCGCGAGGATCTCGAGCAGGTGCGCCGGAACCTCCGCGACCAGGTCGGCCTCCTGCCGGATGACGGCGATCTCTTCGTCGATCGTGTGGGGGTAATGCGTGCGGATCTCGGCGCCGAAGCGGTCCTGCAGCGGCGTGATGATGCGTCCGCGGTTGGTGTAGTCCTCGGGATTCGCGGTGGCGACGACGAGCACGTCGAGGTCGAGGCGCAGCACGTAGCCGCGGATCTGGATGTCGCGTTCCTCCATGACGTTCAGCAGCGACACCTGGATGCGCTCGGCGAGGTCGGGCAGCTCGTTGATCGCGACGATCCCGCCGTTGCTGCGCGGCACGAGCCCGTAGTGGATCGTCTCGGGATCGCCGAGCGAGCGACCCTCGGCGACCTTGATCGGGTCGACGTCGCCGATGAGGTCGGCCACCGACGTGTCGGGGGTTGCGAGTTTCTCCGCGTACCGTTCGCTGCGGTGTCGCCACACGATGGGCAGGTCGTCGCCCAGCTCGCCGGCACGGCGGATGGATGCCGGGGCGATCGGGTGGAACGGATGCTCGCCGAGCTCCGACCCCTCGATGACCGGCGACCACTCGTCGAGCAGTCCGCTGAGACTGCGGAGGAGACGCGTCTTGCCCTGCCCGCGCTCCCCGAGCAGCACGATGTCGTGGCCGGCGAGGATGGCCCGCTCGAGCTGCGGGATGACGGTCGTGTCGAAGCCGTGGATGCCGGGCCACGGGTCGCGCCCCTCGGCGAGCGCCGCGAGCAGGTTCTCGCGCAGCTCGACGCGCACCGGTCGGTAGGTGTGACCCGATGCGCGCAACTGACCGGTCGTCGTGATTCCGGAAGGCGATGGCGTCATGCCGGGAGGCTACGCCGCCTGCGCAGGGGCGAGGGCGGGATCCGGCAAATTCCCTCTGCGTGATGGCTGCGCGGAGATGGCTATCGGCCGAAAGCAGGACCTGAGAGCCGCACGCGTGATCCGCTGGCGCGTGTGCCTCGCGGCCCCGACTATCGTGAACTCTCGTGACCGACTCCGACGCCGACGCTCTCCTGGCCCGTGTCGAGGCCGAGGAGGCCGAGCTCGTCCTCCCCCGCTTCGACGTGACGGATGCCTGGACTCTCGGGACCCGCATGCGCGAGGCCGCGGCGGCCGCGGGTCTGCCGATCGTGATCGGCATCACGCTCGGCGAGGCGCGGGTGTTCCACACCGCGCTGCCCGGTTCGAGCGCCGACAATGACGGCTGGCTCGACCGCAAGACCCGCGTCGCCCGCCGCTACGGCCGGTCGTCGTTCGGGGTGGGCCTGTCGTTCCGCGCGGCCGGCAAGGACTTCGACACCAGCGCCCGCCTCGACCCGACGCTGTTCGCCGCGCACGGCGGCGTCTTCCCGATCACGATCGAGGGCGTCGGCGTCGTCGGCACCGTCGGCGTCTCGGGTCTGCCGCAGGCCGCCGACCACGCATTCGTCGTGGAGCACCTCCGCGCCTGGCGCGAGGACGCGACACGCGGGGTCTCATAGCGAAACGCGAGTTCACGCATATACCGCTCCTCGGATGACGGGGCTACGGTGGAGCCGTCCTCGAGTTCATCGAGACGCATCGCGGCGATCCGGGCGGTCCCGGGCACCGGCTCATACCCGGCTGCGTTGCGGGTTCGACTCCCGCCGTCGCGTCGACTTCTGGTGCAGTCAAAATGACTGATCAGAGTAGCTAGCCCTCTACTAGCTCAAGGAGTCCCCGCCCCATCCCCCGGCGGCTCGGCCACGTCGAAGATCGCCTGCGCGAACGCATGCGGCGCCTCAGCGGGCAGATGATGCCCCGCCCCTGCCACCTGCCGGTGCTCACGCGGCCCGGTGAACAGGTGCGCGTGCTGCGAACCATCCGTGGCCGGGAAGTTGCCGTCAGCCGTCCCGTCCAACGTGATCGTCGGCACCCTGATCTCAGGCCCCGCGGCGAGCCGCTGTTCGAGCTCCTCGTACCGGGGCGACCCCGGAGCAAGCCCCAGCCGGTGGCGGTAGGAGTGGATGACGACGTCCACGTAGTCGGGGTTGTCGAACGAGCGCGCGGCGCGGGCGAGGTCGTCGTCGCCGAACACCCACTCGGGCGAGTTGCGCCGCCAGATCACCTCGGCGATCTCGCGACGATTCAGCTCCAGGCCCTGCCGGCCCCGCTCGGTGGCGAAGTACCAGAAGTACCAGAAGCCGGCCTCGAGGTCGGGCCGGATCGGGTTCTGGGCTGCCGCGATGTCTTGGATGAGGTATCCGTTCACCGAGACGAGCCCCGAGACCCGATCCGGCCACAGTGCCGCGACCACGCACGCCGCCCGCCCGCCCCAGTCGTACCCTGCGAGCACCGGCTCGTCGAGGTCGAGCGCGTCGAGGAAGGCGAGCAGGTCGGCGCCGAGCGCCGCCTGCTGCCCCGACCGATCGCTGTGCTCGTCGAGGAAGCGGGTCGGTCCGTGGCCGCGCAGGTACGGGACGAGCACGCGGAATCCCGCCTCGACGAGCTGCGGGGCGACGTCCGTGTAGCTGTGGACGTCGTACGGAAAGCCGTGCAGCAGCACGACGGGCTCCCCCGTCGCGTCGCCCAGGTCGTAGTAGGCGACCGACAGCTCGCCGGCGTCGACGCGGCGAAGGGTCGGGTTGGTGGCGATCATGGTGAGGCCGCCGATCAGGCGGTGCCGAACGCCTTGCGCAGCACGTGCACGGCCTGCTCGATCGCGGCGGTCGTGGCCGCCGACGATGCCAGCGGGTTCAGCATCATGAAGTCGTGGATCGTGGCGTCGTAGCGCACCAGGGTCGTGCGCACGCCGGCCTGGATGAGCTTGCGGCCGTACTCTTCGCCCTCGTCGCGCAGCACGTCGTTCTCGTCCACGATCAGCAGCGTCTCGGGCAGCCCGACGAGCTCGTCGATCGGGGCCTGCAGCGGAGAGGCCGTGACGTCCTTGCGGGCGTGGAGGTCGGGCAGGTAGCAGTCCCAGAACCAGGCCATGGCGTCGGCGCGCAGGTGGAAGCCCTCCGCGAACTCGCGGTAGCTCGGGGTGTCCTGCCCAGCGTCGGTGACCGGGTAGAACAGCGACTGGTGGATGAACGACACATCGCCGCGCTTCTTGGCGAGGATCGCAAGCACCGCCGCCATGTTGCCGCCCACCGAGTCGCCGGCGACAGCGAGCCGCGAGGCGTCGAGGCCCTTCGACTCGCCGTCGTCCATGATCCAGCGGGCGGTCGCGTACGCCTGCTCGATGGCGACCGGATGCTTCGCCTCGGGCGAGCGGTCGTACTCGACGAAGACGAGCGCGGCGCCGGTTCCCGTGACGAGGTCGCGCACGAGCCGGTCGTGGGTGCCGGCGTTGCCGAGCACCCAGCCGCCGCCGTGCACGTAGAGGATCGTGGGCAGCGACCCCTCGGCCCCGACCGGCTTGACGATCCGCACGCGGACGTCGCCGACCTGGGCGGGGACGGTGATCCACTCGTCGTCGACGTCGGGCTTGTCGATCGGCGCCGCCTGCACGTCGTCGAGCAGCTTTCGCGCGCCCTCGACGCCCAGGTCGGCGAGGAACGGCGGCGTGGAGGTCGCATCGGCGAAGGCCTGCGCATCCGGTTCCAGAACGTGGTCGATCATGGCTCTTCCTTTCAGATGGTGGTGCAGTGGTGGTGGTGGTGCTGTGCGAACGGGCGGCCCTTCGACAGGCTCAAGGACCGGACACCGATCGCTGAGCCCGTCGAAGCGGAGCAACGGTCAGCCGCGCGGCGGGTTGGCGGGCAGCCACTCCTCGAGCTTGGTCTCGAAGACCTGCACGCCGTCGACCGGCATGAGGGTGCGCTCGTCGATGCGCGCGCCGAAGTAGGGCGCCTCGGGATCGGTGACGACCTCGCGCGGGTCGCCGCGGAACGCGAGACCACGGCGCACGAGCTCGTCGAGGCCCATGACCTCCGGGCCGGCGATCTCGATGTCGGCGTTCAGCGGCGCGCCGGCCGCGGTGCGCGCGACCGCGGTCGCGACATCCTCGGCGGCGATCGGCTGCATGAGGCCCGGCGAAAGGTGGATCGCCTCGTTCTTGGCCGACACCGCGGCGATGCTGGTGATGAACTCGAAGAACTGCGTGGCGTGCACGAGCGAGTAGGGGATGCCCGACTCGCGGATCAGCTTCTCCTGCGCGGCCTTGCCGTGGAAGTACGCGATGTCCTGCGGGCGGTTCGTGCCCACCACCGTCAGCGCGACGTGGTGGCCGACGCCGGCCTCGCGCTCGGCGGCGATGATGTTGCTGGTCGCGGTCGTGAAGAACTCCATGACGGCGTCCGGCTCGAACGAGGGCGAGTTCGACACGTCGACGACGACATCCGCACCCTGCAGCACGTCCTTCAGCCCCTCGCCGGTGACCGTGTTCACACCCGAGTTCGGCGACGCGGCGATCGCCTCGTGGCCGTGCGCGGTGAGCTTCGCGACGACCTTCGAGCCGATGAGGCCGGTGCCGCCGATGACGATGATCTTTGCCATGATGTGCCTTTCGTGTCACGAGCGTGGGAGGGACGCTCACCAGTTACGACAGGGCGCATCGCCTCGTTGTGACGGATCGGCGGATTCCGGATGCCGCGACCGCGCGTTTCAGCCCCGGTTCCAGCTCGAGAGCTTGTCGGGGTTGGAGATCATCCACGCCTCGCGCACCCGCGACGCCCGCACGTCCAGCACGAGCACCCCGACGACAGCGCCGTCGCGACGGAGCACGATGCCCGGCATCCCGTTCACCGACTCGACGACCGCGTCGATCTCGTCGTCGCCCAGCACTTCGAGCAGGTAGCGGCCGACGGCTCCGCAGCCGCGCAGCGGCGCGTCGGGGGCCGGCACCCGACCGCCGCCGTCGACGGTGGCGCTCACGTCTGGATGGAGCAGGCGACCGAGCTCTGCGGCATCTGCCGTCGCGGTCGCGACGATCAGCGCTCGGGCCGCGCGTTCATGGTCGGCGGCAAGGGAAGTCGTTCTGGTTCGCAGAAACTTCAGCCATGTCGCCCGACGGCGGCTCATGCCCCGGCCGGGGCGGCATGCCCCAGCTTGTCGGGGCTCATCGTCCAGAGCACTTGGCCGATCCCGTCCTCCGACATCGTGAGCGCGAGGGTCGTCGTCACCTCTCCGTCGGAGAGGATCGCCGCGGCGGGCCGCCCGTTGAGCTCGACCCATTCGATCGTCTTGCCGATCCAGAAGTGGCTCGCGAACGCGGCGATGAACTTCGCCACGCGGCTGCGGCCCGCGACCGGTATGCGCGCCGCGAGTTTGACCCCGTTGCCGTCGGTGTAGCTCACGACATCGTCGGCGAAGAGTTCCTCCAGCGCCGTCACGTCGCCCTTCTGCGCCGCGGTGAGGAACGCCTCGAGCAGACGACGATGCTCGGATGCCGCCACCTGGGCGCGCTTCGCCGACGCCAGGTGCTTACGGGCCCGGCTCACCAGCTGACGCGCGCTCGCGACCGTCGCGCCGATGACCTCGGCGATGCGCTCGTACGGGTAGTCGAGGGCTTCGCGCAGGATGTACGCCGCGCGCTCGGTGGGGGTGAGCTTCTCGAGCGTCAGCAGGATCGCGAACTGCAGGGCCTCACCGCGCTCCGCGCCCAGCGCGGGATCGGCATCCGTATTCACCGGCTCGGGAAGCCACGGCCCGATGTAGGTCTCGCGGCGAGCGCGCGCGGACTGCGTCGCGTTGATCGACAGCCGCGTCGCGATCGTCGCGAGAAAGGCGGCGGGTTCGATGATGTCGTCGCGGTCGGTGTTCTGCCACCGGATCCAGGTCTCCTGCACGATGTCTTCGGCATCCGAGACGGTGCCGAGCATGCGGTACGCGATACCGAAGATCCGCCGGCGATGCTGTTCGAAGACGTCGACGGCCGCGTCCAGGTCGCCCGCGTCGGCTGCGGATGCCGAACTCGATCCCATGCTGCCTCTCACGCCCGTCGCCGCGCTCAGCGTACGCCCGCGGAGGTCTGCGTGACCAGACCGGAGGTATCGGGGGCCTGCAGCCGCCACTCGTGGAATGTCGTGGAGGCGAGGATCGCGTCCGGGCCGGGCAGCAGCTCCCAGCGGTCGAGCCGCGCTCCGAAGTAGGTGGCGAGCGGGTCGGCGACCACCTCGCGTTCGTCGCTGGTCCACATCAGCTCCCGCCTGGCCAGCTCCCGCAGCTCGAAGATCTCGGGGCCGGCGTACTCGACGATCGAATTGGTCGGGCGCCCGAGCGCGGTGCGCGTGACCGCGGCCGCGACATCGTCGGCGGCGATCGGCTGCACGAGCGCGTCGGCGACGTGAGCCGTGCGGCTGCGCAGTGCGGCATCGGTGATGCTGCGGACGAACTCGAAGAACTGCGTGGCGTGCACGATCGAGTACTGCCGGCCGGAGCCGACGATCAAGCGCTCCTGGGCGGCCTTGGCCTGGAAATAGCCGCCCTCGGACTGCGCGAGGCGGTCGGTGCCGACGACCGAGAGCGCCACGTGGTGGCGGACGCCGGCCGCATCGCCGTAGGTGAGCAGGTTCATCGTCGAGCCGTAGAAGAACTCGCGCGCGGCCTCCTCGTCGAGGTACGACGAGTTCGACGTGTCGACCACGGTCTCGACGCCTTCGAGCGCCTGTTCGAGCCCTTCCCCGGTGTACGAGTTCACGCCGGTGGCCCGCGCGGCGACGACCACGTCATGGCCGGTCTCCCGCAGCCGCGCGACCACGCGCGTGCCGATGAGGCCGGTTCCTCCGATGACAGCGATTCTCATGTCGATCCCTCTCGTCGCCGTTTCCGCGCGCGGGCGCGCACGGGCTCATCAGTGATGACCGGATGCCGCGCCCAGATGTGACAGGTTCCCGAGAAGTCCTCGAATTCCGGGCCGGCGGTCACACCCGGGCCGGCTGCCCTGTCTTCCTGGCAAGGGAACGTCTCCCCCGCTCGACCGATCCCGGCCCTGCTCGACAGTCTCGGAAGGAACGATCATGACCACCCAGAAGCCCACCATCGTCCTCGTCCACGGCGCCTTCGCCGAGTCCTCCTCCTGGAACGGCGTGATCCTCCGCCTGCAGGAGCACGGTGTGCGCGCGATCGCCGCCGCCAACCCGCTGCGCAGCCTCCGCACCGACGCCGCCTACGTGCGCGACGTCATCGCGGCCGTCGACGGGCCCGTCATCCTCGTCGGCCACTCGTACGGCGGCCTGGTCATCACCGAGGCCGCGGCCGAGAACCCCGCCGTCGTCGGCCTGGTCTACGTGGCCGCCTTCACCCCCGACACCGGCGAGAGCGCCCTCAGCCTCTCGGCGAGCGCCCCCGGCAGCACGCTCGGCGCCGCGCTCGACGCGTACCCGCTCGCGACCGGCGGCAACGAGCTCGTCATCCGTCCCGAGGCGTTCCACGCCCAGTTCGCGGCGGACGTGCCCGAGGACGTCACGACCCTCATGGCCGCGACGCAGCGGCCGGTCACCGAGGCCGCGCTGTCGGAGGGCCTCTCGACGCAGCGCCCGGCGTGGAAGGACATCCCCTCCTTCCACGTCATCGCCGAGGAGGACCGCAACATCCCCGCGGCGGTCCAGCGCGCCGGGGCGGAGCGTGCTGGCTCGCGCGGCACGCACGAGATCGCCGGCGCCTCGCACGCCGTCGCCGTGTCTCAGCCCGACGCGGTCGCCGCCGTCATCGCCGAGGCCGGCAAGGCCTACCTCGCGAGCGTCGCCGACGCCGCGTGATCCGACCCGCGGCGCCCCCGATACGGTCCGGTCTCGGGGGCGCCGCGCCAGCTCCGCGCGCGACGCGCATCCCTTCCGCCACCCTCCGTCCGGCCCTAGAGTGTGGCCGTGGCGCGAATCTGGCTGTTGCTCGTCCCCGGGGTGCTCCTGATCCTCGTGGGGCTGGTGTGGACCCTCCAGGGCTTCAACGTCCTGCCGGGCTCGGTCATGAGCGGCTCCCCGACGTGGGCGACGATCGGCCCGATCGTCCTCGTGGTCGGCCTGGTGCTGACCGTCATCGGGATCGTCCTCGCCGTGCGCCGCAGCCGCGCCCGTGGATAGCCCGACGTCACGCCGCTATTCCAGCCTCGTCTCCTCGCCGAGGCGGTGCCAGCTGCGGCTGAGGTAGACCAGCGCGTCGCCCGATCCGTCCTCCCCGCCGCGTTCGATGTAGGACGTGAGCGCGTGAGCGGCGATCACGGTCGAGCCACCGGCATCCATGCGGCCGATCACCGCGCAGCGCACCCAGGCCCGTACGCCGCGGTAGACGGGCTCGCCGCTCACGAGGCGCCCCCAGCGGTCGGTGTCGGCGAACCGATCGACGCCGCTCGTCGCGCCGAGGCGGGCGAGGTCGAGGTCGCGCGCGTCGAGCAGATGCACGACGACGGTCTCCGCCTGCGACAGCGTGGGCGCCGCCGACGACTGCGCCGAGATCGAGAAGACGAGCAGCGGCGGATCGGCGCTCACCGACGACACCGAGGTCGCCGTGAGCGCGACGGGACCGTCGCCGGCGTCGGCCGTGATGACCGCGACACCGCCGGGGTGGCCACGGAACAGCGCTTTGAAGTCCTCCGGCGTGACCGAGCCGGTGAACCCGGGCCCGACCCCGGAGCTCGGCGACCGAAGGGACCCGGGCTCGGCAACCGCGTCGAAGCTCGTCAGGTCGCGCGCGAGCCCGAGCGTGCCATCGGATGCCGTCGTCACTCGACCAGCTCCGTGATCTGCTCCCCCGCCTCGATGCGCACTCCGAGACGGTTGCCCGCCGGCGGCAGCGGGCAGACGTATTGGTCGCTGAAGGCGCACGGCGGGAGGTAGGCGCGATTGAAGTCGACCGTGACCGTGCCGCTGTCGTCGGGAAGGTCGATCGGCAGGAACCGGAACCGGTAGGCGTCGACGCCGCTCGTGGCGTCGGCCACCACCGCGCTCAAGCCGCTGCCGCCGCGCGACACCGTCAGTTCCACGGGTGCTCCGTCGATCTCGATCGCGACCGTGCCCACGGCGGGCTCCTCGCGTTCGTAGCCGTCGACGCTGCGGACGATCCGCGTCTCGCCGTCGGCCGCCGGGCGGAACGCGCCGGTGAAGATCCACGAATCGCTCGGCGGGAAGGAACGGATGCCGCGCAGCCGGGTACGTCCGGGATTCTCGGGGTCGAACACGCGCAGGGCGAGCGCGCCGTCACGGTCGATCGCCTTCAGACGCAGGCGGCCGACGTCGACCTGCTCGCCGGGTGCGAGGGCGACCTCGTCGACGGGCGCGTCGGGCGCGTCGGCGCGGAGATCGCGGCCGACGACGCGTCCGCCTTCCGCGGCCCATGCGCCCGGCGCATCGTCGTAGCGCCGCGGTCGCGCATCGAGCCAGTGCGTGCGGCGGAGCGCGGCGATGCCGTGCTCGCCCGACACCAGGCGCCAGCGGGCCTCGCGGCGGGCGACGTCGGTGGCGGCGGTCTGCGTGGTGGTCATCGGGATTCCTCTCCGAGGGGTCGGCCGGTCAGGCGGTGACGGTGGCGCGCTGCGCGTCGTGCTCGGCGACACGTTCGGTCAACGTCGCGCGGGCACGGCGCCATTCCGCATCGAGCAGTGGATAGGCGTCCTCGATGAGGACGCGCGCCTTCTCGACCGCCTGCGGCAGCGTGTATCGGCCAGGATGCAGGCCGAGCACCAGCTCGTCCGACAGGCCGAACGACGGATCGGCGGTCAGGTCGGCGACGATGTCGTCGACCGTGCCCCACACGACGTTGTCGGAGATCAGCTCCTCGGCCGGCGAAAGCCCCTCGGGCAGACGCCCGACCTGGCGCGCGAGCGTGTTCCACACGCGCGTGGCGTCGGCGACCTCGGCGAGCGCGATCTCGGTCGTCTCGGCCGGCCACGCGCTGCGCGACAGCACGACGTGGGGCGTGCGCTGCGCGCCCCACGTCCGCGCGAACTCCGACCGGTATTCGAGGATCGAGTCGGCCTGCCGCTTGAGGAACACGCCGCGGTTCGCGGGTGTGCGCTCGTCACCGTGTCCGAAGCGCTCGAGGATGAAGCCGTCGCCCAGCTGCGCGGCGCGGCGGATCGTCGACCACGTCGACGTGCCATGGTAGATCCGGCCTCGGAGGTCGTGGTTCGGCGGGTGGATCGTCGCGTCCGAGTCCGGCACCTGCGAGCCCTGGAGCGCCCAGTGCAGCTGCTCGACCTTGCTCAGGTAGTCGTTGTCGCGCTCGTTCCCCCACCGCGCGAACACGTGGTACCCGGTCGACGGCACGCCCTTGCCGAGCCCGAGCTGCAGACGCCCGCGCGAGAGGTGATCGAGCACCGACACCTCCTCAGCGAGTCGCACCGGGTCATCGACGATGATCGGCACGACCGCGGTGCCGAGCGTGATCGTCGAGGTGAGCGCCGCGGCGGCGCCGTAGAACGCGAACGGACTCGGCAGGTTCGCCCATCCCGAGTGGAAGTGGCGCGTCGCGACCCACGCGCTGTCGTAGCCGAGGCCCTCGAGCGCCTGGATCAGCTCCAGGTTCTCGGCGTAGACGACGTCGAGATCGTCGGTGTGGTCGAGGTGGGTGAGGAATCCGAGGCGCAGCTGTCCGTTGCCGTCGGGGGCGGGCTGGTGCGTGCGCGGGAGCGGACGGGTCATGGCGAACTCCTTGTCGTGTGGCCGGCTCAGGCGGAGGCGGCGAGGTCGGTGGCGGGACGGATGCCGGAGGCGGAGGCATCCGTCTGCAATGCCGGAAGCTCGGCGGCGAACAGCTCGATCGCGCGCAGCACGGTGGGGTGCGCGACGCCCGGGCCCTGGAACTGGATGGCGGTCTGCTCGGTGCCGCCGAACTGCTCGGTCCAGTCCCAGATCTGCTGGGCGACGTCGCCGGCGGTGCCGATCGCGAAGCTCAGGCGCTCGGCGATCTCGTCGAACTGCGCGCTGTCGGGGCCGCCGATCCAGTCGAGCTTGAGGTAGATGCGCGCGTACTCGCGCAGGAACTCCACGCCGTCGCGCCGCGCCTGCTCACGGGTCTCGCCGACCAGTCCGCTGCGCAGATGGATGACCTCGCCGGCGTCGCCGGTGACCTCGCGATACTCGCGGTTGAAGCGCAGCCGCTCCTCGAGCGGCAAGGGCCGCGGGATCATCAGGCGGTACCCGTGGTCGCGGGCGAGCGGGATGGCGTTGCGGCCGGCCGCGGCCCAGATGAGGTCGCGGGCCGGACGCGACGCCGGCGGCGAGACGACGACATCGTCGAAGTCGTAGAACTCGCCGTGGAAGTCGACGCGGCCGATGTCGATCGCCTGGCGGAGGATCTCGTACACCTCCGCGGCGCGGGCCGAGGCATCCGTCCGCGTCACGCCCCACACCGACAGGAACCGGTCGTCTCCCACGCCCGACCCGACGCCCAGGTCGAGCCGCCCGCCCGACACGGCGTCGAGCAGGAGCGCCGACTCGGCCAGGCGGATCGGATGGTAGAACGGCGCGCACACGATCGACGTGCCCAGCCGGATGCGGCTCGTCGCGCCGCTCAGCCGCGCGAGGAGCAGCAGCGGATCGGGGATCTCACCGCGCATGTCGAGGTGGTGCTCGGTGACCCACACGCCGTTGTAGCCGAGCTGGTCGCCGAGCACGACCTGCTCCTCGATGTCGCGGTACAGCTCGGCCGCGGACTGACCGGGCGACGTGTCGCCGTAGTAGAAGAGGTCGATGCGGGGCATCAGCGGGTCCTTTCGGTGGGCCGCCGCGGCGGCAGGGTCGGGAGGGAGGCGAGCAGGCGCTGCGTGTACGGATGCCGCGGCCCGGTGAACACGTCGTGCACGTCGCCCTGCTCGACGACCTGTCCGTCCTTCATCACGAGCACGCGGTCGGCGACGTGGTGGATGACGCCGAGGTCGTGCGAGATGAACAGCAGCGCGACGCCGGTGCGGTCGCGCAGGTCGGCGAGGAGGTCGAGCACCTGTGCCTGGATCGACACGTCGAGCGCCGACACCGCCTCGTCGCACACGATGACGTCGGGCTCGGTCGCGAGGGCCCGGGCGATCGCGACGCGCTGACGCTGCCCGCCCGACAGCGACGACGGCCGGCGGGATGCCGCATCCGCCGGAAGCCCGACACTCGCCAGCAGGGCCGTCACCCGCGCCGCGCGCTCACGCGTCGGGACCGCGATCCGCTCGAGCGCCTCTGCGACGACGGCGCCGACGCGCTGACGCGGGTCGAACGAGCCGAGCGGGTCTTGCGACACCAGCTGGAGGCGCGGCCGGCGTGCGCGGCGACGGGCCTCCGGGACGCCGGTCCACGGTTCCCCCAGGAAGGTCACCTCGCCGGCGTCGGGCGCCGCGAGCCCGAGCGCGACGCGCGCCGCCGTGGACTTGCCGGAGCCGGATTCGCCCACCAGGCCCAGGATCTCGTGGCGGCGCAGCTCGAACGAGACATCTTCGAGCGCGACGGTCTGCCCGCCGCCCGGAGTTCGGTAGACCTTGCGCAGCCCGTTCGCGCGCAGCAGCACCTCGCCCGCCGGGCGCGGCTCGACCGCCTCGGCGCGCGCAGGCTCGGATAGCGCGGCGACGGCGGTGACGGCATCCGTCGATGAGAGCCGGCGGCCACGTGAATCCGGGCCGGGCACGGCATCGAGCAGCGTGCGCGTGTACGCGTGGCGCGGCGCGGTGAGCACCGCGGCGGTGTCACCCTCCTCGACCACGACGCCGTCCTTCAGCACCAGCACGCGGTCGGCGATCTGGGCCACCACGGCCAGGTCGTGACTGATGAGCAGCAGCGCCGTGCCGTCGCGCTTGAGATCGGCCAGCAGCGAGAGGATCTGCGCCTGCACTGTCACATCGAGAGCCGTCGTCGGCTCGTCGGCGATCATCAGCTCGGGCGCGGCTGCCAGAGCCGACGCGATGAGGGCGCGCTGGCGGAGGCCGCCCGACAGCTCGTGCGGGTACTGGCGCGCACGCACGTCGGGACGGGGCACGCCGACCGATGCCAGCAGCTCCCGCACGCGCAGCGCACGCCGGCCTCGCGGCAGCATGTCGTGCAGCTGCAGCGGCTCGGCCACCTCGGCGCCCACGCGGCGCAGCGGGTCGAGCGACGTCAGCGCATCCTGCAGCACGAGCGCGATGCGGCGGCCGCGGATCCCCCGCCACTGCCGCTCGCCGAGTCCGAGCAGGTCGGTGTCGCGCCACCGCAGCCGCGCCGCCCGCACCTGCGCGTCGTGGCCGGCGAGGCCCAGCAGCGAGCGGGCGGTGACGGACTTGCCCGAGCCCGACTCACCGACGATCGCGACGCATTCGCCGGGACGGATGTCGAACGACACGCCGCGCACGGCCTCGATCGGCCCGTCGCGATGCGGGAACGACACAGCGAGATCGCGGACCGAGACGAGGGCGTCGCGCTCATCGGGCAGCGACGGCTGAGGGATGCCGGTGCTCGGGGCCTCGTCGGCGACCGCGGCAGCACGGAACAGGGTGTCGGTCATCGGACGCCTCCGATCGGGCTCACGAACCGCCGCTGCAGCCAGCGGCCGATGACGGTCACCGACACCACGGCGGCGGCGAGGAAGATCCCGGGCCACAGCGCCAGCCACGGGGCGAGCGTGAGGTAGTTGCGGCTGTCCGACAGCATGAGACCCCATTCGGGCGTGGGCGGCTGCGCCCCGAGTCCGACGAAGCTCAGCGCCGAGCCGAAGATGATCGCGGTGCCGACGCCGATCGTCGCGAGGACCAGCGCCGGGCCGACCGAGTTCGGCAGCACGTGCCGCCACGCGATCAGCGCCGCCGGCTGGCCGAGTGCCACGGCCGACTCGGCGAACCCCGACGTGCGCACCTGGATCACCTGCGCGCGGAGCACGCGGGCGTAGCTCGGGATCGACCCGATGCCGATCGCGAGCAGCAGCGTCGAGAAGCCGGTGCCCAGCACCGCGACCGCGACGATCGCGAGCAGCATCTCGGGGAAGGCGTACAGCACATCGATGGCGCGCGACAGCACGCGGTCGGTCGCGCCGCGCGACAGCCCGGCGGCCAGCCCCAGGAGCAGGCCGGCGACGAGCCCGATCAGAGTCGCACCGAATCCCATGCCGAGGCTGAGCTGCGCGCCGTAGATCACGCGCGCGTACTGGTCGCGTCCGAGCTGGTCGGTGCCGAACCAGTGCTCGGCGCTGGGCGGCTGGAACGCCGCGAGCGGGTCGGTGCGCAGCGGGTCGGCCGCGGTGAACAGGGCCGGCGCGATCGCCATGACGACGAGGACGGCGAGCACGGCGCCCGCGGCGACGAGGCCCACCGGCACGGGCGTGCGCACGAGGCGCGTGGTGCGCACGGGAAGAGCGGCGTCGAGGGTGACCATGTCACACCGCCCCGTTCCCGCGCGTGCGCGGATCCACCACGAGGTACAGCAGGTCGACCACGGTGTTCACGACGAGGAACACGATCGCGGAGAAGACGACGACGCCCATGATCACCGGCGCGTCCTTCGACATCACGGCGTTCAGCAGCACCCGGCCGACGCCGGGGCGCGAGAACAGCGTCTCGATGACCGTCGTCCCCACCAGCAGCGACCCGACGATCGCACCCGACACGGTCAGCGCGGGGATGACCGAGTGCCGCAGCCCGTGCCGCACGCGTACCCGCGCCTCGCCGGCGCCTCGCGTGCGGGCGGTGAGGGTGTGCGGCTGCTCGAGCGACTCGTCGAGGCGCTCGCGCAGGATCTGGCCCAGCACTCCGGCGAGCGGGAGCGACAGGGTCAGGGCGGGGAGCACGAGCGACGAGAAGCCCTCGGCGCCCGTCGAGGGGAAGATCGGGATCGCGAACGCGAAGGCGGTGAGCAGCAGCAGTCCGATCCAGAACGACGGCACCGAGATCGCCAGCAGCTCCAGCGTCTGCGCCGCGAAGCGGGCCGGACTTCCCCGCCCCGCCGACACCAGCGCCCCCACCAGCGCGAAGACGATCGCGAGCAGCATCGCAAGGCCCGTCAGCGCGGCCGTCGCGGGAAGGGCGGCCGCGATGATCTCCGTCACCGGCTGGCGCTGCTGGTAGCTCACGCCGAGGTCGCCGACGAGCAGGCCGCCGACGTACTGCACGTACTGCACGACGATCGGCCGATCCAGCCCGTACGCCGCCGCGACATCGGCCCGCATCTCGGGCGTGATCTCGAACGTCCCCCGCAGCAGCGTGTCGACCGGGTTGCCGGGCATCAGCTGCAGTGTCGCGAACGACAGTGTCGCCGCCGCCAGCAGCACGAGCACGATGTCGATCGCGCGCCCGCGCGCGTAGCGGATCGCGAACGCGGACCCACGTGTGCGCCGAGCGACGGATGCCTCAGCCGCGGCGTGCTCGGCGGGCAGCGGCTGCGCGATCGCCGTGTCTGTCATGTCGTTCCCCTCGGGGTGGGTGCGGGCGGGGGCGTCGCCCCGCCCGCACGGCGTCAGCCGCCGACCTTCACGTCGTAGAAGGTCGTCGGGTATCCGACCGGGTCGAACGCGATGCCCGACACCGAGTCCTTGGCGGCGACGAGGAACGACTGGATGTAGATCGGGATGATCGACACCTGTTCGTTCACGCGCTCCTGGATCGCCCGGTACAGCTCGACGCGGCGCTCCGGGTCGGGCGACGCGGCGGCCTCGGGCACCCACGCGGCCAGCTCGTCGTCGGCGTACCGCGAGTAGTTGATGCCGTTCGGGGCGATGCCGTTGGGGTTCGTCGCCGAGCCGAACACCGCGGCATCCGACTGGCCCCACGACTCGGCGACGATCTCGTAGTCGCTCGCCGCGACGCGCTCGAGATATGCCGACGTGTCGAGCTGCTCGAGCGTGATGTCGATCCCCGCCTCGCGGGCCTGGGCCTGCACCGCCTCGGCCACGACGTCCCGCTGGTCTCGGATGTCGCCGGCGTCGGTGATCCAGCGCAGCGTGAGCCGCTGGCCGTTCTTCGTGAGGAAGCCTTCGGCGTCGGTCTCGGTGTATCCGGCCTCGGCGAGCAGCTCGGCCGCAGCATCCGGATCGAAGGCGAAGCTGCCCTCGATGTCGGCGTTGTACGAGCCCGCCGGCGCCGTGGTGGGAGCCAGCGGCGTCCAGGCGCGGTCGTACCTGCCCTGGTACACCGTCTCGACGACGGCGTCCCAGTCGATCGCCGCACGCAGCGCCTCGCGCACCCGGCGGTCGGCCGTGGGCCCGTCGGTCGTGTTCAGCGGCGCCACGAAGGGCACGCCCGTGGCGGGCGCGCTCGCGAGCACGAAGCCGGCGTCCTCGACCGCGTCCGCGTTGAGCGGCGGCAGGCTCGCGATCGCGTCGGCGGCGCCGCTCGTCAGCGCGCCGATGCGTACCTGCGCCTCGGGCACGAACTGGATCTCGACCTCGCTGAGGTACGCCGGGCCGGTGTGGTCGGCGAACTCGGGGCCCCAGTCGTAGTCCTCGTTGCGCTCGAGCACGAGCTTCGCGCCCTTGTCGTACTCGACAGGGATGAACGGCCCCGTCCCGACCAGAGCGGCCGGGTCGGCGCAGCGGTCGCCGTCGTCGAACTCCTCGAGCGATGCCAGCGAAAGGATCGGGTAGTCGGGGTTCGACAGCTGCTGCAGGATGTTCGCCGTCGGCTGCGCCAGGGTGAGCTCCCACGTGTGCTCATCGACCGCTCGTGAGGATTCGTACCAGCGCGGCGCGCTCAGGGTCGAGCCCTCGGCGACGAAGCGCGCGAAGCTCGCCTGCACGGCGTCCGCGGTGAGCGGCTCGCCGTCGTGGAACGTCACGTCGTCGCGAAGGGTGAAGGTCCACACCGTGCCGGCGTCGTCGGACTCCCACTCGGCGGCGAGACCCGGATAGAAGGCGCCCTCGGTGTCCTGGAACACGAGCGGGTCGACGATCTGGCGGATCACGTTGTAGTTGGCGAGGTTCTTGTACGACGCGGTGTCGAAGCACGACGGCTCGAGGTCGCTGAGGTAGACGAATCGGCTGGACTCGTCCGGCGTGGGTGACGCGCCGGTGCCGCCGCTCGCGCACGAGGCGAGCAGCAGCGCGGCCGGGATCACGGCGGCGATGGCGAGGCGGTGTCTCATGGTTCTCCTGGTGGGTGCTGTGGGTGGGGTCGGGTCTGGTGTGTGGGTGGGGTCGGGCGGTCAGCGGGTGGCGAAGGCGGGGATCGGGCCGGTGCGGGCCGCGAGATCGTCGAGGCGCACGAGCGCGTCGTCGGGAAGCGTGACCGCGAGCGCGGCCAGGTTGGCGCGCAGGTGGTCGGGATTCGCGGTGCCGACGAGGGGAAGCGTCCACGGCGAGCGCCCGGCGATCCACGCCACGAGCAGCGCCGCCGGCGCGATCCCGAGGTCGCAGGCAGTGCCCCGCACCTCGGGCAGATCGAGCAGCTCGCGGCCCCGGCCGAGGCTCCAGAACGTCACGAACGGGATGCCGCGGTCCTCCGCCAGGCCGAGAACGTCGTCGGACGCCCGGCTGACGACGTTGTAGTGGTTCTGCACCGCGGCGATCGGCACGATCGTCTCGGCCTCTGCGAGCTGGGCCGCGGTGACCGCGCTGAGGCCGACGTGCTCGATGACGCCCTCGCGCCGCAGCTCGGCGAGCGCGCCCACCTGGTCGGCGAGCGGGAAGGCGGGGTCGACGCGATGCAGGTAGAAGAGCGGGACGGCGTCGAACCCCAGCCGCAGCGCCGACGCGTGCGCCTGCTGACGCAGGTAGTCGGGATGCCCGAGCACTCCCCACCCGCGCGGCCCGGTGCGCGTCATCCCTGCTTTCGTCGCGATCACCAGGTCATCGCGGTACGGGCGCAGCGCCTCTGCGATCACGGCTTCGCTGACGTCGGGGCCGAGGCTGTCGGCGGTGTCGACATAGCGGATGCCGAGCTCGACCGCGCCGCGCACCAGCGCGTGCGCCGCCGCACGGTCGGCGGGCTGTCCCCACCCCCCAGGTCCTGCCAGGTGCAGCGCGCCGAAGCCGAGTCGCGGCACGGCGCGGCCGGCGAGCGACACGGTCGGCGCGGTGGCGGCGACGGTCGCCGTGCGGGGTGAGAGGTCTGGCATGAGGGACTCCATATCGGGTGCACACAGCGTGGACGCGGCCTCCCGGGCGGGGCATGGTCGCCCCGTCACGGCCGTTCACCGGGCGTCGCCGGCCGTCACCCGCCGTCACGCAGCGTCACATTCGGCACGTCGAAGACGCGTGCCGTCGGCGGCACTGGTCAAGATGGACGAAGCAGCGCGCGACAGCACGCGCGCGGCATCCCCGGATCCTGGAGGCACCGATGTCGCGTTCCCGTTCGTTCCGCACCGCCGTCGTCGGCATCGCCGTCGCCGCGCTCGCCCTGACAGGATGCGCGAGCACCTCGCCCGACCCCGGCGCCTCGGACGCCGACGCCGCCGCGGGCGACTGGATCATCGAGGGCAAGTTCACCGTCGCCACGGGCGAGCCCGCGTACTACCCCTGGGTCATCGACGACGCTCCCGAGAGCGGCGAAGGGTTCGAGGCGGCGGTCGCCTACGCCGTCGCGGAGGAGCTCGGGTTCGCCGCCGAGGACGTCGTCTGGGTGCGCACCGGATTCGAGGAGGCCATCGCCCCCGGTCCGAAGGACTTCGACGTCAATCTGCAGCAGTTCTCGATCACCGAGGAGCGCGAGGAGTCGGTCGACTTCAGCACGCCGTACTACGAGACGACGCAGGTGGTCGTGACGACCGGCGCGTCGCCCGCCGCGGAGGCGACGTCGATCGCCGACCTCAAGGACCTCCTCATCGGAGCACAGACGGGGACGACGAGCTTCACCACCATCGAGAGCGTGATCCAGCCGACGCAGCCGGCGCAGGCCTTCAACACCAACGACGACGCCAAGCTCGCCCTCGAGAACGGTCTCGTCGACGCGATCGTGGTCGACCTGCCGACGGCGTTCTACATCTCGGGCGTCGAGCTGACCGACGGCGTGCTCGTCGGCCAGCTACCCAACCCCGAGGGAGCGTCGGGCGACCAGTTCGGGTTCGTGCTCGCCGAGGGTTCGCCGCTCACCGAGCAGGTTTCGGCCGCCGTCGACGCGCTGCGCGAAGACGGGACCCTCGACGCGCTCGCCGAGGAGTGGCTCGGCGGCGAGGGCCAGGCGCCCGTGCTGCAGTGACGCGCCGCTCCGCTAGCCTGGCGCGATGACGACGCCCGCACCCGGCCGGGTCGCCGATTCGCGCCGCGCCGTGAGCTCGGCGGAACTCGAGAGACAGGCATTCCGCAAGCGACAGGGCATGCGTTCGGTCGCGATCAGCCTCGTCTCGACCCTGGTCATCGCAGTGGCCGTCTGGATGCTCGTCGTCAACACGCCCGGCTGGGCGCGCGTGCAGCAGCAGTTCTTCGATCCCGAAGTGTTCGTCGCGTCGCTCCCCCGGGTGTGGGACGGCTTCCTGCTGAACCTCCGCGTGCTCGCGATGTCGTCGGTGCTCGTGCTGCTGTTCGGGCTGCTGCTCGCGACGCTGCGCACCCTCCGGGGTCCGGTGTGGCTCCCGATGCGCGCGATCGCCGCAGCGTACACCGACGTGTTCCGCGGCATCCCGCTCATCATCGTGCTGTATCTGGTCGGCTTCGGCATCCCCGGACTCGACTTCATCTCGGTTCGGCTGCCCACCGAGTTCTGGGGCACGATCGCCATCACGCTGACGTACTCGGCGTACGTGTCGGAGGTCTTCCGCGCCGGGATCGAGGCGGTGCACCCGTCGCAGCGGCACGCCGCTCGCGCACTCGGCCTCAGCCACGGCCAGTCGATGCGGCTCGTCGTGATCCCCCAGGCGGTGCGCAAGGTGACGCCCGCGCTCATGAACGACTTCGTCGCGATGCAGAAGGATGTCGGGCTCATCTCGATCATCGGAGCGGTCGACGCCGTCCGCGCGGCCCAGATCGAGACGGCCGCGTACTTCAACTTCACGCCGTACGTCGTGGCCGCGCTGCTGTTCGTCCTGCTCGCGATTCCGACCATCCGCCTGACGGACTGGTACACCGCGCGCGTGCGGGCCCGGGAGCAGATCGGAGGGATCGTATGACCGAATCCGTGCTGCGTGTGCAAGACGTCTGGAAGTCGTTCGGCGACCACGCCGTGCTGCAGGGGATCGACCTCGAGGTCGCGTCGGGCGAGGTCGTGGCGCTGATCGGGGCGAGCGGCTCGGGCAAGTCAACGCTCCTGCGTACGATCAACCTGCTCGAGCCGATCGACGACGGGCAGATCTGGCTCTCGGGTGCCGACATCAGCGACCCCCGCGTCGACGTCGACGCAGTGCGCGCGCGCATCGGCGTGGTGTTCCAGCAGTACAACCTCTTCCCGCATCTCACCGTGAAGGGCAACATCACGCTCGCCCTGCGACACGTCCACAGATACTCGAAGGCGAGGGCGGAGGCCGCGGCCGCCGCCCTGCTGGACCGCGTCGGACTGGCGGCCAAGGCCGGCGACCATCCCGACCGGCTCTCGGGCGGTCAGCAGCAGCGCGTGGCGATCGCGCGGGCCGTCGCGACCGCCCCCGATCTGCTGCTGCTCGACGAGATCACCTCCGCGCTCGACCCGGAGCTCGTGACCGATGTGCTCGACCTCGTGCGCTCACTGGCGGACGACGGCATGACGATCGTGATGGCCACGCACGAGATGGCCTTCGCGCGGGACGTGGCCGACCGCGTCGCGTTCCTCGACGCCGGCCGGATCCTCGAGTCCGGCACACCGGTGGAGGTGTTCGGCTCACCCCGCGAGGAGCGGACCCGCGCGTTCCTCGCCCGCTTCACGGACTGAGCCAGATCGGCCCGATCCCGACTGCGAGCCGCCCACCGTCACACCGGGACGACGTCCAGAGACGGCGCCGGACCGACGGCGGCCAGGCGGCCACGGGTGCGCGACCACTGGCTCCACGAGCCCGGATACACGACGATGTCGATGCCGGCGACGGAGCCTGCCAGCGCCGTGTGTGCGGATGCGATCCCCGAGCCGCAGTACGCGGCGACCGCGACCCCCTCGATGGCTCCGACGGCGGCGAACTCGGCACGGATCTCGTCGACGGGCCGGAATCGTCCTGCCGAGAGGTGCACGGTCGTCGGAAGATTCACCGCGCCGGGGATGTGGCCGCCGACCGGGTCGAGCGGCTCGGCGTCCCCGCGATAGCGCTCCGGGGCGCGGACGTCCAGCAGGAGGCCGTGATCGGGCCACTCCTCGATCGCATCGATGTCGGCGACGCCGTCCGTGATCTCGTGGAGGACGACGTCACCCGGCGGCCGCGGCAGCACGTCGCCGGTCTCGAGCGGCAGACGCTCGGCGAGCCATCCGCGCAGCCCGCCGTCGAGCACGCGCACATCCGGCACCCCCGAGCGCGTCAGCACCCACCACGCACGAGCGGCGGCGACGGAGTGCACGTCGTCGTAGGCGACGACGGTGTCGCCCTCACGAATGCCCCACCGTCGGGCGGCCGCCTGCAGCTGATCGCGGGACGGAAGCGGGTGGCGTCCTCGAAGCGGGTCGTCACGCAGGGCGAGTTCGCGATCGAGATCCACGTAGACCGCGCCCGGGAGGTGCCCGTCGAGGTATTCCGGGCGGCCCTCGGGTCGGTCGAGGCGCCATCGCACGTCGAGCAGACGCGGCGGGCGCGCACTCCGGATGACGTCGGCGAGTTCCTTCGGCGAGATGAGCGGCGAGGGCATGCGCTCATGGTCACGCGGCCGACGGCACGGCGGTCGCGTGTGACGACACACGCCGCGACGCGGCGAAACGCAGCGTCACACCAGGTCACACGGACGTAGCGGATGCGACTCGTGGCCCGATCCTCCCGCCACCGGCAGCGCCTGCCGGACCGCAAGCCCCGGAGCCCGACGTGAACAGAAAAGCCCCCGATCGCTCGGGAGCTCTTCTGCGCTGGAACTGGGGGGTCAGCTCAGCCGGCGCCGGCGCACCATCAGCATGACCGCTCCGACCGCGAGCAAGCCGGCTCCGAGCGCCGCTGCGCCCCATACGATCATTCCGCCGGTCACGGGCAGATCGTCGTCGGGTGCCGCGACCGTGACGACGTCGTCGATCCGGGCCCTCGACGGGTCGGACGCCACAGTGCCGCCGTCGGGGGCGACGCTCGTGGCCGTCGCGGTGTTGACGAGCGCGTTGCCGTCCAGATCGGCGGCCACCACCGAATAGGTGGCCGAACACACTCAGCCGTCACGCGAGCCGCGACGGATGCCGGCCCGGTGCAGTCCCGTTGCGATGAGCGCCGAGATCCACACGGCGCCGCACTGCCCGAGCACCCGGCAGGCGAGCACGGCGACCACCATCCAGACGGTGAGATGTTCGGGCGAGAACACCGGGAGCGACACGAAGAAGAGCACGATCGCGGGGGCGATCGCAGCAAGGAGATAGTGCCGAAGCCGCAGTGCCGGGGAAAACCGCGAGCAGACGTTGAGGGCCACGTCGAAAGGCACGGTCGCCGCGAGGAGCGAGACGAGGATCAGCGGCCCGAGAGGCGTCGAAGCGAACGAGAGCACTCCGACGATCCCGCCGACGAGCGACGCCGCGAATGGCAGAACCAGCAGCCGACGCGCCAGGTACGGCAGCACGCTATGGATGCCGGCCACCGCCGCGTACGCGGGAGGGGCGGTCGCGGCGAGCGCAGTCGTGACCGGGGCGACGAGCGTGAGGAGCACGGCGCCGACCGCCGCGAGAGCAGCCGCCACCATGAGGTCGCGGGTCACCGAGGATCCCGTCCTCAGGCGCGATGCTCGTCGTCCGTCTGCCGCCGTCCTCGCCTCCGGGCGCTTGGTCATCCTGTGCCTGTCTTCCCTCCGCCTCGACCCGCTACGCGATGCGCGTGCCCTTCGGCAGTCTTCCCGCAGGCGTCCGGGTGCGCGCCCATGCCCACCACAGCAGCCCCGCCGCCAGCAGCGCCTGCAGGCCCATGCCGACGAACCAGCTCGGCGCGGTCTGCGCCATCAGCTCTTCCGGGGTCTGCTGCTCCTCGGAGGGCATCCGGGCGCACTCGTCCCAGCGCTGCTCCAGCTCTGGCGGCTGCTGCGCCATGCGCACGCCGGTCTTTATCTGCCCGAACAGGTCCACCGGGTACCCGTGCCGGTCGAACGTCGTGGGCGTCGCGTCGGCGAGGATCACGAACGGATTCGCGGCCAGCAGCCACCACACGCGGTCGAACCGCGGCACCTCGTACGTCGTCACCTGCCATTCGCCGCACGTGATCTCGACATCGTCGTCGCACGGGTAGTCGCCCGTCGGCTCCTCCCCCGGCATGCACGGATACGTGTCGCCGGTGTACTCCTCGTAGTTGTAGCTGCGGTAGTGGTGCGTCGCCTCGGACCGCACGGTGTACCCGACGAGCGCGAACGCGATGAGCGTGCCGATCACGAGCGCCGCGACGACGAGATACGTCGTCGCGACCGAGAACAGCGGACGAGACAGGATGCCGCTCAGCGCGACTCCGATCGCCGCGATGATCCCCACCTCGAACAGGAGCACCAGCAGCGAGACCCCGATGGTGGCCGGGTTGCCGCCGCCCGCGAGCGTCGCGATGAGCAGGAACGGCACCGACACGGCGACGAATGCGAGCCCCGTCACCCACGCCGCGAGGAACTTGCCGAACAGGATCTCGGCGGTCGTCGCGAGCGTGATCTGCACCGGCGCGAGGGTCGCGGCATCCCGATCGCCGTTGATGGCGTTGCCGCTCAGGGTCGGCGAGACGAGCACCACCAGGAGGAGGGTGATGTACACGATCGTCGAGTAGATCGCTGCACCCGGGCGATCGACGAAGCCCCACGCGAAGAACGACAGCGCCGTGACGATCACGAGCAGCAGCGCGAAGACGCCGAGCAGCACGTACCAGGCGACGCTGCGGGTGCGCTGCGTCAGCTCGAGACTGATGATGGTGCCGAGTCGCTGCGCGTTCACGAGGTCGCCTCGCTTTCGTCGGCGTCGGAGTCCCTCGAGGCGGCCGCCTGCGGTGGAGCGCCTTCGCCGAGGTCGAGGAAAGTCCGCTCGAGCGTGCCCTGCGCCGCCGCGAACTCGACGACCTCGACGCTCGCGGCGACGAGGTCGCGGAGCGCTGCGGCTGCGGCATCCTCGGATGCGAACGAGACGATCACGTCGCGCCGGTCGGTCGCCACCGCGTCGAGCGGCAGCGACAGCGCCGTCGCGACGCGTTCGAGGGCGACGGATGCCTCGGTCCCCGCCACCCGCACGCGCCACGGGCGCGTGCGGCGCGAGGCCGCCTCAACCCGCGCCGGATCGACGGTCGCGCCCGACACGAGGAAGACGGCGTCGTCGACGACCTCCTCGAGCTCCGAGAGGATGTGGCTCGACACCAGGATCGTGCGGCCGTCGGCCGCGAGCCGCCGCAGCAGCACGCGCAGATCGATGCGCGCCTGCGGATCGAGACCCGACGCCGGCTCGTCGAGCAGCAGCACCCGGGGGTCGTGCACCAGCGCGCGGGCGAGGCCGAGTCGCTGCTTCTGCCCGCGTGAGAGCACGCGCGCGGGTGCGTCCGCGAGGTCGGCGAGGCCCACCTCGTTCAGCAGGGCGTCGGCGCGGACGGATGCCTCGGGCTTCGGCATCCCGTACAGCCGCGCCGTGAAGATCAGCGTCTCGCGAGAGGTGAGCGTCCCCCACGCGCCGAGCGCGTCGGGCATCCAGCCGATGCGGGCGCGGGCCTGCTGCGGTTCGGCGACCGGATCGATGCCGTCGATGCGGATCGAGCCGGCGTCGGGTGCGAGCAGCGACGCGAGCATCAGCAGCAGCGTCGTCTTGCCCGAGCCGTTGGGGCCGACGAGGCCGGTGACGCGGCCGGCATACGCCCGCAGCGTCACATGGCGCACCGCCTGCACCTCGCCGAACGCGCGGCGCACGCCGTCGACGGCGATGCCCGCGGTGATCGTGGTGTCCGTGGTCACCCGACTCACCCTAGGGGGCGCGGCACCCCAGGATCCACGGCGCGCCGGATGCGGCATCCGGTCAGCCCGGCGGTTCAGAGGTCGCGGCCCTCAGGCCACGGCTTTCATTTCTCTTCCCCGGTGGCGACATCCCGGACGGCGGCGTCGGGCGCGTCCTTGGCCGGTCCCACTCCCACCGGCACGCCGGCTTCGGGGTGGTTGAGATCGAACGCGGGCCGTTCGCTGCGGATGCGCGGGATCGACGTGAAGTTGTGCCGCGGCGGCGGGCACGACGTCGCCCACTCCAGCGACGCGCCATAGCCCCACGGGTCGTTCACCGTCACCTTCGGCGCCTTGCGCGAGGTGATCCACACGTTGAACAGGAACGGGATCATCGACGCGCCCAGCAGCATGGCTCCGACGGTGGAGACCTGGTTCTCCCACGTGAACCGGTCCTCGCTGGAGTAGTCGGCGTAGCGGCGTGGCATACCCGACACTCCCAGCCAGTGCTGGATGAGGAACGTCATGTGGAAGCCGATGAACAGCATCCAGAAGTGGAGGTAGCCGAGACGCTCGTTGAGCATCTTGCCTGTCCACTTCGGCCACCAGAAGTAGAAGCCCGCGAACATCGCGAACACGACCGTTCCGAACACCACGTAGTGGAAGTGCGCCACCACGAAGTAGGTGTCGTGGAGGTGGAAGTCCAATGGCGGGGAGGCGAGGATGACGCCGGTGAGACCGCCGAAGACGAACGACACCAGGAAGCCGAGCGCGAACACCATCGGCGTCTCGAAGGTCACCGACCCTCGCCACATCGTGCCGATCCAGTTGAAGATCTTCACGCCGGTGGGGACCGCGATGAGCATCGTCATGATCGCGAAGAACGGCAGCAGCACCGCCCCCGTGACGTACATGTGGTGGGCCCACACGGCGACCGACAGGGCCGCGATCGCGATCGTGGCGTAGACGAGGGTCTTGTACCCGAAGATCGGCTTGCGGCTGAACACCGGGAAGACCTCCGACACGATGCCGAAGAACGGCAGCGCGATCACGTACACCTCGGGGTGCCCGAAGAACCAGAACAGGTGCTGCCACAGCAGCACACCGCCGTTCTGCGGGTCGTAGATGTGGGCGCCGAGGATCCTGTCGGCGGCGGCGGCGAAGAGGGCTGCGGCGAGGATGGGGAAGGCGATCAGCACGAGGATGCTGGTGATCAGGGTGTTCCACGTGAAGATCGGCATCCGCCACATGCTCATGCCCGGTGCGCGCATCGTGATGATCGTCGTGATGAAGTTCACGGCGCCGAGGATGGTGCCGAAACCGCTCATCCCGAGGCCGACGAACCAGAGGTTTCCTCCTACCCCGGGCGTGAAGGTGTCGTTCGCGAGCGGCTGGTAGGCGGTCCAGCCGAACGAGGCCGAGCCCTGAGGGGTGAGAAACCCCGAAACCGCGATCGTCGAGCCGAAGAGGAACAGCCAGAACGACAGCGCGTTCAGCCTCGGGAACGCCACGTCGGGGGCGCCGATCTGCAGCGGCATGACGGCGTTGGCAAAGCCGGCGAACAGCGGCGTAGCGAACATCAGCAGCATGATCGTGCCGTGCATGGTGAACAGCTGGTTGTACTGTTCGCGCGTCGGCACCAGCTGCATGCCGGGCTCGAAGAGCTCCGCGCGGATGATGAGCGCCATCACTCCTCCGAGGAGGAAGAAGATGACGGATGCGATGAGGTACAGGTAGCCGATCGTCTTGTGGTCTGTCGACGTGATCCAACGGACCACGAGGTTGCCCTTCTGCTCGACGCGCGAAGCGCTGAGCAGTGCCGCCTGCCGCGGAGGCAGCGCAGTCGGACGACTCCGCGTCTGTGCGGGCGGTGCGCTCATCGACATGGCGGCCCCTCACCGCGCCGGTCGGTCGCCGGCGGATGCACGACCGTAAGAAGCGACCTGGCGATTCGGTACGGGCTTGACATCCCGGCCAGGAGTGTGAGCCGACCGCTCAGATTCATTGACCTTCGGTGGGGTCGAGCACCGGTTGCCCCGGCGGCGGCGTGAGGATCAGGCGCGTGCGCTCCTGCATGTAGCCGACCACCTCGTCGTTGCGCGGCGCCTCACCCGTGCTGCTGGCCGTCTCGGTCATGAGCTCGGTGCCCGCGTTCAGCAGGAACGTCACGCTCACCTCGTTGCCGTCGGCGCCGATCGCGCGAAGCGTCACTGTGTCGGTCATGTGCGCCGAGCCCAGCGCCCGCGCGTACTCCATGAGCCATTCCGCGGCGTCATCGTCTACGAGAAGCGGCTTGCCTCCGTAGGTCACATGCTTCATGCCCGACACACTGAGCGGTCGAATCAGCCCGCGCGTACGCCGTTGACACGCGACGCCATCCGTGCTTGCGCACTGATTCGACGGGGACGGGCGACGGATGCCGGTACCGCACGTGCGCCACCGCACGCCCTTCGCGGTCTCGTGTCATGCCGACGGCTGGATCAGCATCCCGTACCGTCCGGGGAGAGCCGGAAGCCGCCGGAGGTCGACGCGCAGGTCCTGTCGCGGGACGCTCCATTCGGCATGCGCGAGCGCGCGGACGAACACCGCCAACAGGTCGATCGTGGCGGGCTCGCCGGGGCAGCGGTGACCATCGGTCATCGGCCCCGCGCCTTGCGGGATGAGGCCCTGCACGGGGTGCGGCACGAAGCGGCCGGGATCGAACCGGTCGGGGTCGTTCCAGCGCCGCGCGTCGCGATGCGTGGCGAAGAAATCCACCAGGACCCAGTCGCCCGGCGCGAACGTCAGGCCGCGCCAGCTCTGCTCGCCGATGGCGCGTCCGCCGATCGCGGGGAAGAACGGCGCCGTGCGGCGCACCTCCTCGGTGAAGGGCAGCAGCAACCTGTCGTCGCCGGCCACGCGCTCGCGCCAGAAGGGATGCCGGTGCAGAGCGAGCCCTGCGAACCCGACGAACCGCGACACCGCCACGATCGGCCGGAGCAGATTGAGCAGCTCGATCGCGGCCGTCCGCTCGTCGAGCGGCCGGTCATCCTCGCGATGCTGCAGGATCCGATCGAACGGGGAGCCTGTCGTCTCCGACCCGTTCGTGCGGCGGAAGCGCACCAGTTCGCGTGCCCACCGCTCCGTGCGCAGTCGAAGCAGGCGGCCGCTCCAGTTGCGCGGGCCGAATGACCCTGCGCCGTCGATCATCGCGAGCAACTCGTCCGCGAGCCGCCGGCGCTCCTCGGGCGTGCATTCGATCCCGAGCCACCGCAGCGCGCCGTCGGTGAGCGCCTGGCCCGAGGCGTGGATGAGCGACAGCGGCTTCGAGGCGCGCTGCGACTCCTCCCACCGCGTCGTCCACTCCTCGCTCACCAGGCGCGCGAGCTCCTCGCGGCGCGTCTCGCCGAGCACATCGAGGAACATGCCGCGGCGCCGGCGGTGAGCGTCGCCGTCGAGGGTCTGCACGCTTCCCTCGTCCTGCAGCGAGTGCAGCACCGAGCGCGGCATCGCACCCACCCGCGTGAAGCGGTCGGCGCCGTAGAAGAACTCCGCGGCGCCGGCGCCGCGCAGGAACGTCACCGGGCGTCCGATCAGACGCGTGCGGAAGGCATCCGTCTGGAGTCTGTCGAAGCGATGCCTGCCGAACCCGTACCCCTCCATCAGGAACCGCAGGGACTCGTCGCCCGGGATCTCGGGCGCCTCGAGCGGTGGCGACCCGTCGCTGGTCGTGTCGAAGCTGGTCGAAGACACGCGCGCTCCTTTCGACGGCTGCGACGTTACGTGCGCGCGGCGGGTAGGCGTAGGGGGTTGTCGCGGTGGAGCGACCGAGGTAGGGCGGCCGGCCCCTTCCCCGTGTCGGGGGGCCGTGGTTACCTGAGGCGCATGGACGTCGCGACCTCAGCCGATGGAACTCCGATCGCCTACGAGCAGCGAGGAGACGGGCCCGCCGTGGTCATCGTCGGCGGCGCGCTCTCGGTCGCAGCCGACGCCGCCGGGCTCGCCGGCGCCCTCGCCGACCGCGGGTTCCGCGCCGTCGCGTGGGACCGGCGTGCCCGCGGATCGAGCGGAGACGCACGGGGTTCTACCCCCGACCGGGAGGTGGAGGACCTCGCGGCGGTGATCGACGCCGTCGGTGGCGACGCCGCCGTGCTCGGACACTCGTCGGGCGCCGTGCTGGCGCTGTTCGCCGCCTCGCGCGGCGTGCCGGTGCGCGCGCTGTTCCTGTCGGAGCCGCCGCTGCGCTTCGGCGAGGACGAGCCGGCGCCCGAGCTCGCGGACCGCCTGCAGCAGCTCGTCGACGAGGGGCATCCCGACGAGGCGGTCGTGACGTTCCAGCTCGAGAACATCGGACTGCCGCGAGAGATGGTCGAGGGCATGCGCCGGAGCGACGAGTTCGCGGCGCTCCTGCCGCTCGCGCAGTCGACGGTGTACGACACGCGGCTCGTCGCGCAGGCGTCGACGCCCGATCAGCGGATGCTGGGCGTCACGGTGCCGGTGACGATCATGCGGGGCGAGCAGACGTTCCCGGTGCTGCTGGCGGCAGCCGACCGGCTCGCCGCCGAGCTGGACGGGGCCGAACTCGTCATCGTGCCCGAGTCGGTGATGCACCGCCCCGACCCCGTGGCGACGGCGCGGGTCGTCGCAGAGCGCCTCGGGGCTTGACGTGGAGATCCAGTTCGTCGCGGGATTCGGCCCCATCAGCCGGGATCCGGGCGCGGCACTCGACTTCTGGTCGGGCACGCTGGGCATCCAGTTCGACGAGCCCGCCCCCGACTACCACCACGCCGACGACCTCGCCGGAACGAAGGCGTTCGCCATCTGGCCCCTCGCTCAGGCCGCCGAGTCGACGTTCGGCACGCCCGAGTGGCCCGCCGACCACGTGGTGCCGCAGGCGTGGATCGAGTTCGAGCTCGCGTCACCCGACGCAGTCGCGGCCGGCGCGGAAGAGCTCCGCGGGCGCGGCCTCGAGATCCTGTCGCGCCCGAAGACCGAGCCGTGGGGTCAGACGACCGCGCGGTTCCTCAGCCCCGAAGGGCTCCTCGTCGGCCTCTCGTACCTGCCGAGCTTCCACGACGAGGGCTGACCGCCGCACCCTCGTCAGGAGCGGAAGAACTCGACCCCGAGGTCGGGGTGGTCGACGAAGACGCCGTCGACTCCGGCATCCCGGATCACCGCCCACTCCGCCTCCCAGTCACCGAACGCGCCCGCGCCGCCGCGCCCCCGGAACTGCCCGATGAGGAACGCATTCTCGGGCCGGCACGTCCAGGTGTACACGCGCAGGCCGCGGTCGTGGGCGTCGTCGATGACCGTCGACGGACCGGTCAGACGCCCGAGCTTGTCGGGCGCGAGGATCACGCGCTTGTCGACGCTGATGCCGTCGACGCGGCCGACGAGCGTGTCGAGCCCGGCCGGCTTCGCGGTCTGCCGGTACGTCAGCGCGGCCTTGCCGTGCGCCGCGAGCTGATCGAACGGGCGGCCCGCCGCCTCGAGCAGATAGATGTACGCCGCACGGATGCCTCGTTCCTGCAGCGCGTACAGCACGCTCGACTCGAACGCCTCGATCGTGAGCGGCAGCGCGCCGTCGGCCCAGCCCGCGTCGCGCAGCTCGGCGTCGATCAGCTCCGCGATGTCCCACCCGATCGACCGGAAGTACGTCGCATGCTTGATCTCGAGCACGACCCCGATCTCACGACCCTGCTCGAGCGACGCCTCGCGCACCGCGTCGAGCACGTCGCGCAGTCGCAACACCGGCTGCCGGTCGTCGAAGCTCGCGCTCGCCGGCCGGATCTTCGGCAGCCGTTCGCGGCAGCGCACGGTCGACAGCTCGTCCCACGTGAAGTCCTCGGCGAACCAGCCGGTCAGCGCGGCGCCGTCGACCGTCTTCGTCGTCCGTCGGTCTGCGAACTCGGCCCGGTCTGCGACATCCGTCGTTCCCGAGATCTCGTTCTCGTGCCGCACGACCAGCACGCCGTCCTTCGACACGACGACGTCGGGCTCGACCGCGTCGACGCCCATCTCGAACGCGAGGTCGTACGACGACGCGGAGTGCTCGGGCCGATAGCCCGGCGCACCTCGATGCCCGATGACGAGCGGGTTGCGGCGCGGCACCGTCTCAGCGTAGCCACCGCGACCGTTCATAGCCTCCTCACAGCGCCTGTCTGCCCGTCACCTCGGCCATTCCGTTAGTGTGGATCAACAGCACAGTGCTGGGATTTCCTTGACTTTGGAGTGTGAGAGCAGTGGCCCTCAACAACCCCGCGTTCAGCAACCCGGCCTTCCAGGATCCGAAGGCCGTCCAGACCTACCCCGGTGGTCGTCAGGCAGCCGGGCTCACGCCGCCTGCGGCGCCGACGCAGTTCTCGACCGCGCAGGCCGCCGCGACGGATGCCGCAGCCCAGGCTCAGCTCGAGGGCATGTATGCGGCCCCCGCGGCCGGCGCCATCGAGACCGACCGCATGTCTGTCGAGGACACCGTCTGGAAGACCGTCGGACTCTTCGCGATCCTCCTCGTCACCGCAGCCGTCGGCTGGGTGTGGACGATGGCGGGCGTGTCCCCGACGCAGGACCCGTCGATCCTCCCCTGGATGATCGGCGCGCTCGGCGGATTCGTCCTGTCGATGGTCGTGATCTTCACGTCGCGCAAGAAGGTGCGCCCCGGGCTCATCTTCGCGTACGCCGCGTTCGAGGGCCTCTTCGTCGGCGCGATCTCGGCGTTCTTCGAGTTCATCTGGCCGGGCATCGTCGTGCAGGCGACGCTCGCCACCTTCTCGGTCGTCGGTGTGACCCTCGCCCTCTTCGCGAGCGGCAAGATCCGCGCATCCAAGAAGGCCACGAAGATCTTCCTCATCGCGATGGTCGGCTACCTGGTCTTCTCGCTCATCAACATCGTCCTGATGATGTTCAACGCCCCCATCGCCGGCGGCGCCTTCGGTCTCCTGAGCCAGACGTTCATGGGCATCCCGCTCGGCCTCATCATCGGCGTCCTCGTCGTGATCATGGCGGCATACTCGCTGGTGCTCGACTTCGACCAGATCCAGCAGGGCGTGCGAAACGGCGCTCCGCGCCAGTTCGGCTGGGTCGGCGCCTTCGGCATCATGGTCACGGTCGTGTGGCTGTACGTCGAGATCCTCCGCATCCTCGCGATACTCCGCGGCAGCGAGTAACCGCACGCTCGCACGCGAAGGCCGCCCGGTTCGCCGGGCGGCCTTTTCGCTTCCCGACGTCGGCGCTCCATGTCACCATCGGTCCATGACGCGATACGCGATCGACCTGCCCGTGGCGATGCGGCTCATCCAGGACGACGTCGCCATCGCCTCCGAGCACAGCCTCGTCGGGCCGAGCCTGCTGCGCTCGCACGCGCTGACCGAGCTGTATCGGAGCGTCCGCGCCGGCGAGCGCACCGGCGCCGAAGGGCGTGCGCTGCTCGATCGGCTCGCGGCCCTGAAGATCCGGCTCCTGGGTGATCGGGTGTCGCGGGCCGTCGCGTGGCAGATCGCCCAGGACCTCGACTGGGATGACACGGCGAGGGCCGAGTACCTCGCCGTCGCCAAACTGCAGTCCGACGCGTTCGTGTCCCTCGATCCCGTGCTGCGCGCGGCGGCGGACGGCATCGTGCCGCTCGCCGAGTTCGCCGACCTGACCCGGTGAGCCGCCGGTTCTGCTCTGAGCGGAACGCCTGGGCCGAGGCATCCGTCGCGTCCTACCCTGATGCCATGGCCGAGCTGATCCCGCTGCCGTCGCGCCCCGTCCGCGAGCCCGAGCCGCTGTGGCGCGATGCGCTCGGCGATGTGCTGCGACGCCTGCGGCATGAGCGGCGCGAGCGTCTCACCGACACCGCGCGCCGCGCCGGCGTGTCGCCGCAGTACCTGTCGGAGGTCGAGCGGGGCCTGAAAGAGCCGTCCAGCGAGATGATCGCCGCGATCGCCGGCGCGCTCGGCGTCACGCTCATCGACCTCACGATCGCCGTGGCCGAGGATCTGCGCTCGGTCACCGAGCTGACCTCCGTCTCGTCGCCCGCGCTGCCCATGCCCGCCGCCGCGCCGCGCGTCGAGACCGGGGTGTACGCGCTCGCCTCCTGATCCGGCAAGGCCTGGCCGCGGCATCCGTCGGCCGGATAGCCTCGGCGACATGAGCCCGTCGAAGTCCGAAGCAGAGATCCTCGACATCCAGGGCAACGAGGTGCGCATCTCGAGCCCCGGCAAGATCGTGTTCCCGCAGCCGGGGATCACCAAGCTCGATGTCGTGCGGTACTACCTTTCGGTCGCCGACGGCGCACTTCGCGGCGCGGGCGGAAGGCCCATGGTGCTCAAGCGGTTCCCGAAGGGCATCGACGCAGAGCCGTTCTTCCAGAAGCGCGTGCCCGAGAACCACCCCGACTTCATCGACACCGCGACCCTGCACTACGCCTCCGGCACGTCGGCCGAGGAGGCGGTGATCCGGGATGCCGCGGGCCTGGCGTGGGTCATCAACCTCGGCTGCCTCGACCTGAACCCGCACCCCGTCCGCGCCGAGGATCTCGACCGCCCCGACGAGCTGCGCATCGACCTCGACCCGATGCCCGGCGTGGACTGGACGCAGATCGTCGACGCGGCCTTCGTTGCACGCGAGGTGCTCGACGATGTCGGGCTCGTCGGCTGGCCGAAGACCAGCGGCTCCCGCGGCATGCACATCCTCGTGCGCATCGCACCGCAGTGGGATTACAAGCAGGTGCGCCTCGCGGCCGAGACCCTCGCACGCGAGGTCGAGAATCGGGCGCCCGGCCTCGCGACGGCGCGGTGGTGGAAGGAGGAGCGCGGCGAGAGCGTGTTCGTCGACTTCAACCAGAACGCGAAAGACCGCACCGTGGCATCCGCGTATTCGATCCGCCCGCTGCCCGATGCGCGCGTCTCGACGCCGCTCGACTGGGACGAGGTACGCGACCGGCGGCCCGAGGAGTTCACGGTGCTGACGGTGCCCCAGCGGTACGCCGAGGTCGGCGATCCGCACGCCGGCATCGACGACGCCGTCGGCACGCTCGACGGGTTGCTGCGCCTCGCCGAAGAGCTCGGCCCCGCCGAGAAGCCTCCCCGGGGCGGCGGTGCCGACGGACGACGGCAGTCGACGATGCCGCTCATCGAGGTGGCCCGCACCAAGACCAAGCCCGAAGCCCTCGAGGCTCTCGAGGAGTGGAAGTCGCGGCATCCGTCGGTCTCCGCCGCGCTGCATCCGGCGGACGTGCTCGTCGACGGCATGCGCGGCTCGAGCTCGCTCTGGTACCGCGTGCGCGTGAACCTGCAGCACGTGCCCGAGTCGGAGCGCCCGCCGCAGGAGGACCTCATTGCCGACTACGACCCCTGGGCCGGCAAGACCTGGCCCGGGCGTCCGGCCGGCTGAGTCCGCCCGTCGTCCCGCTCGGCCCCGGCTTCAGGTGTCACAACACGCGGAATCGTCACCGCCATCCCGCGTGTCGCGCCACCCGAACCGACCCGCGCGCCGCCCGACCCCGGCTTCAGGTGTCACAACACGCGGAATCATCACCGCCATCCCGCGTGTCGCGCCACCCGAACCGACCCGCGCGCCGCCCGAACCAACGCGCGCGCCGCCCCACCCCGGCTTCAAGTGTCACAACACGCGGAATCATCACCGCCATCCCGCGTGTCGCGCCACCCGAACCGACCCGCGCGCCGCCCGAACCAACGCGCGCGCGCCCCACCCCGGCTTCAAGTGTCACAACACGCGGAATCATCACCGCCATCCCGCGTGTCGCGCCACCTGAAGCAACGCTCGGCGCCCTGCCTGGGGCTAGCGCGGGCGGTCGAGCACGCGGTCGGCGAGGCCGTACGCCACCGCGTCGGCGGCGGTGAAGACGCGGTCGCGGTCGGTGTCAGCGCGGAGCTTCGCGGGGTCCTGGCCGGTGTGCCGCGCGAGGATCTGCTCGACCTCGCCGCGCACGCGCACGAGCTCGTCGGCCTGGAGGATCAGGTCGGGGATCGCGCCCCTCCCCTGCCCCGCGGGCTGATGCAGCACGACGCGTGCATGGGGCAGCACGGCGCGCTTGCCCGCCGCGCCCGCGGCGAGCATCACGGCGCCGACGCCGATGGCCTGCCCGACCACGGTGGTCGCGACATCCGGCCGCACGTGCATCATCGTGTCGTAGACCGCGAGCATCGCGGACGGGTCGCCGCCCTCGCAGTTGATGTACAGCTGGATGTCGCGGTCCTGACTCTCGGCATCCAGGTGCAGCAGCTGCGCGATGAGCGCGTTCGCCACTCCCGCGTCGATGCCGGTGCCGAGATACACCACGCGCTCCGCGAGCAGGTGCGAGTAGACGTCCATGACGCGGTCGCCGCGCGGATGCTGCGCCACGACGTTCGGGATCGTGTACGAGCTCATGCCGCCACCTCGTTCGTGCGCTCGGGCTGAACACCGAGACCCGCGGGCCGGCGCCGGCGCGGCACGATCTGCGCGAAGTCGTCGACGATGCCGTCGATGAATCCGTAGTCGAGCGCCTGGGCCGCGGTGTACCACCGGTCGTGCAGCGAGTCCTCGAAGATGCGGTCGATGCCCTGCCCGGTGTCTTCGGCGACCAGTGCGAGCACCGTGTCGCGCGTGTACCGGAGGTCGTCGGCCTGCACCTCGACCTCGACAGCCGACCCGCCGATGCCCGACGAGCCCTGGTGCATGAGGATGCGCGCATGCGGCAGCGCCCGCCGTTTGCCCTTCGTGCCGGCCGACAGCAGGAATTGGCCCGCGCTGCACGCGAGGCCCAGCGCGAGCGTCGCGACATCGTTCGGAATGAGCCGCATGATGTCGCGGATCGCCAGCATCGACGGCACCGAACCGCCCGGCGAGTGGATCCAGAGAGCGATATCGGATGCCTCGTCCTCGGCCGCGAGCGCGAGCAGCTGCGTCGCGATCAGGGTGCCGTTGTCGTCGTCGAGCGGACCGTCGAGCACGAGCACACGCTGGTGGAACAGCTCGCGCCGCGCCTCGGCCCCGAACTGCGGGATCTTGCCTTCTTCTGCCATGCCCCCAGCCTGCGCGGATGCCGCCGCCGAGGCATCCGTCTCCGCCGTCGGCGGTTCTGCCGCAGGCGGAGCACGGTGCCCGCCGTTCCCACCTCCTGACGAACGCCGCAGGCCGCGCAGGACGCCCGCGGAATCCCACGGCCGAGCGGGGGTCGCAGACGCCGAGTTCTCAGGAGTTGCGCACGGCCCGGGGCCGGGGCCGCGACGACGAGCGCCGCCGACGCGGGGCCGCGACGACGCGGGGGCGCGTCAGAGTGCGCGGCGCGACGGCGCCTCGACCGCGACGCGGAGGGCAGCCACGAGCGCCGGCTGCACCGACTCGGGGGTGAACGAGGCCGCGGCCGCTCGAGCCCGCGAAGCCAGTGCGGCCCGACGGGCGTCGTCGCGCAGTAGGCCGATCACGGCGTCGGCGAGCGCGTCGACGTCGCCCGGAGGCACCAGCACGCCGGCGCCGTCGATCGCCTCGCGCGGCCCGTACCGCGCATCGGTCGACACGACCGGCAGCCCCCGCGCGAGGGCCTCGGCGATCGACAGGCCCTGCCCCTCGAACGCCGTCGAGGTGAGGAACAGCGCCGCCTCGTCGAACACGGCGTCACGGTCGTCCGTCGAGCCATGCAGGGTGACGGCCCTCACGGCCCCTCCACTCGCCGCCGGCGCGTCGAACGGAGCCTCCGGCCGCGTGGGCCCAGTCCCGACCCCGAGCTCGTCGATCAGCTGCTGCAGCTCGTCGCGCAGCGGGCCGTCGCCGTAGATCTCGAGGCGCGCGTCCGGCACCGCCGCGATGACGCGCGGCCACGCGCGGATGGCGAGGTCGACGCGCTTCTGCGGGGCGAGCCGATTGAGCATCACGACGCGCCGTGGGTCCCGAACCGCCACCGGTTCGGGACCGAGCTCGATGGTGTTCGGCACGACGTGGAACGTGCCGGGGTCGCCGAACCGCGCGGCCACCTCGTCGCGCTGCGCCGCCGTGGGCCAGATGACGGCGTCGTAGCGGTCGAGCGTCCGCAGCCACCGCTCCCACAGCCCGGTCACGGGCGCGGAAGGGTCGTCGTACGGCGCGGGAAGGTGCGAATTGTGCACGGTGTGGACGAGTCGCACCCGCGGATCGTCCCACTCGACCAGCGCCTCGCCGATCTGCCGCGACTCGCAGATCACCACGAACGGCCGGTCGGGGTCGCCGCCGGCCGCCCGCCGCTCGTCGGCGATGTGCGAGAGCCACGCGATGTACAGACCGCGGAATCCCCGCAGCACCCGGTCGCCGGCGGGCGTGTGCACGACGACCGCCGCGTCGCGCAGATGCCACTCGGGATCGTTCTCGAAGACCGGGAGGGACACGATCGTGGTGCCCTCGGCATCCGCAACCGTCCGGTACTCGATGCCGGGCGTGCGCTCCCCCGGCTCGCCGGCCCGGTGCAGCCACTCACCGCCGTCCAGCAGCTCATCGAACAGGTTCCGCACGCGGTCGCCCGAGGGCACGTGGCCGCCGCCGACGAACGCCTGCCGCTGCGCGGCGTGTGCCTCGGGCGACTGCCCGTCCACGCTCAGCATGAGCGGTTCGCGAGCGCCGGATGCCTCGAGCAGGCGCAGCCGAGCCGGCACCGCCACCGCGAACCCGCCGTCGAGTCCCAGCGCGACACGGCTGCCGAGCAGCACGTAGTCCGCATCGGGCAGCGCTCCGGCGGCGGTCATCTCGTCGCCCCGAACGCTCTCCGGGACGGCATCGATGCGATCACCCCGGACCTCCATCCGGGCGTGTCCGCGCGGTCACCCCGAACCCCTTCCGGGGCCGTGCCCACGCGATTCACCCCGGACCCCGATCGGGTCACTCCCACTCGATGGTCCCCGGGGGCTTCGAGGTGACGTCGAGCACGACGCGGTTCACCTCGCGCACCTCGTTGGTGATGCGGTTCGAGATCCTCGACAGCACGTCGTAGGGCAGGCGGGTCCAGTCGGCCGTCATGGCGTCTTCGGACGACACCGGCCGCAGCACGATCGGATGCCCGTAGGTGCGACCGTCGCCCTGCACCCCCACCGAGCGCACATCGGCCAGCAGCACGACGGGGCACTGCCAGATCTCGCCGTCCAGGCCCGCCCTGGTCAGCTCTTCCCGCGCGATCGCGTCGGCATCACGCAGAATCTCGAGGCGGTCAGCGGTGACCTCACCCACGATCCGGATGCCGAGGCCGGGGCCCGGAAAGGGCTGGCGGGCGACGATCGCCTCAGGGAGGCCGAGCTCGCGTCCGATCGCGCGGACCTCGTCCTTGAAGAGCGTCCGCAGCGGCTCGACGAGCTCGAACTGCAGGTCTTCGGGGAGACCGCCGACGTTGTGGTGGCTCTTGATGTTGGCGGTGCCGGTGCCGCCACCCGACTCGACCACGTCGGGGTAGAGCGTGCCCTGCACGAGGAAGCGGATCGGCTCGCCCTCGGCTGCCGCTTCGGCGACCAGCTCGGCCTGCACCTGCTCGAACGCGCGGATGAACTCGCGGCCGATGATCTTGCGCTTCTGCTCGGGGTCGCTGACGCCGGCGAGGGCGTTCAGGAACCGCTCGCGCGCGTCGACGGTCACGAGGCGCACGCCGGTGGAGGCGACGTAGTCCTGCTCGACCTGCTCCCGCTCGCCCTTGCGCAGCAGGCCATGATCGACGAAGACGGCCACGAGCTGGTCTCCGACGGCCTCGTGCACGAGGGCCGTCGAGACCGCCGAGTCGACGCCGCCCGACAGGGCCGAGAGCACTCGCGCCGAGCCGACCTGCGCACGGATCTTCTCGACTTGCTCCGCGATGACGTTGCCGCTGTTCCAGTCGGCCGGGAGTCCTGCGGCCTTGTGGAGGAAGTTCTCGATGACGTTCTGCCCGTAGTCGGTGTGCTTGACCTCGGGATGCCACTGCACGCCGTACAGGCGACGCTCGTCGCTGGCGAACGCGGCGACCGGCGTGGCCGATGTCGACGCGAGCACCTCGAAGCCCTCCGGGGCGCGTGCCACCTGGTCGCCGTGGCTCATCCACACGTTCTGCTCGGCCGGCTGGCCGCCCAGCAGCACGCCGCCGTCACCCGTGACCGCGGCATCCGTCGCCCCGTACTCACGGAGTCCGGTGTGCGCGACCTCGCCGCCCAGCTGCTGCGCCATGACCTGGAATCCGTAGCAGATGCCGAGAGTCGGCACCCCGAGCTCGAGAACTCCGGTGTCGAGTGCGGGAGCGCCCTCCTCGTACACCGACGAGGGACCGCCCGAGAGGATGATGCCGACCGGGTTCTTCGCGGCGATGTCGGCGGCGGATGCGGTGTGCGGCACGATCTCGCTGTAGACGCCCGCCTCGCGCACGCGCCGGGCGATCAGCTGCGCATACTGCGCGCCGAAGTCGACGACGAGGACGGGGCGCTGCGAGGTCTCGGTCTGCTGGGTCAACGCTGGTTCTCCGTCGGGATGGTGTGAGTGAGGGTCGAGTGCTCGGCCTGGGAGTGGAGCTCCGCGTCCTCGCGGCGGTGCAGGTAGGTCTTCACCTCGCGGGCGACGCGCGCCTCCATGATGAACGACAGGAACGGCACGACGCCGCCGAGCGCGAGCATGATGAAGCGGCCGAACGGCCACCGCATGAGGCTCCATACGCGGAAGCACGAGAACAGGTACACGACGTAGAACCAGCCGTGCGCGACGAGGATGAACAGCGAGATGTTGAAGCCGTCGCCGACCGAGACCATCTCGCAGTCGTTCGTCATCGGCGCGAACAGCGACCACCACTGGCAGTCGGCCCCCGCGATGACCGGCGCGAACCACAGGGCGCCGCCCGACCCGCCCGCGAACAGCTCGACGTGGATCGGCGTGTACTTCAGGATCATCTCGGCGAGCAGCAGGAGCAGCATCGTGCCGGTGATGATCGAGCAGACCTGGTAGAACTTCAGGGCTCCGCGGATCGCTGGAAACGAAGCGAGCTTGGGTTCGCGGGGCATGGCGTCCAGTCTACCCGCGTGATTCCGCGGCGCCGCGCCGCGCGAATACGAACGACCGCCCTCCCCGAGCTCGAGGAGGGCGGTCGTTCAGGCGCCGGTCACTGCGCCGCGGGCAGCGTGACCTCGATCAGCCCGGAGGGGTGGCGCTCGCGCGCCGAGACGAACAGCAGATCGCGCTCGGTGTCGATCGAAACGCCGTAGACCTTGTTGCCGTACTCGTGTGCCGACAGCCGCTGGACGAGAGACAGGTCGGCGGCGGAGTACACCGTGACCCCCGACTGCTCGAACAGGTCGGTCTGGTTGCCGACGACCACGATGCCGGACTCGCCGTCGACCGCGATCGATCGGTAGTCGGCGGCATCGACCGCGAGCCGGCTGAGCAGGCTGTAGTCCTTGCCGTCGTAGACCCGGATGCCTTCGACCGACCCCTCGGCGTCGCTGTTGCTGACGTAGATGCGGTCGTGCACAGGGTCGTACGCGACGCCGTGCGTCCGCCACACGCCGCCGTCGGCAGGCCCGTCCACGGCGCGGATCAGCTCGCCCGTCGCGGTATCGCGAACCTCGAACCCGGCTCCGCGCAGGCCGCCGAACACCCGGCCGCCGGTGAAGTCGACGTCCATGCCGCGCACGCCGCCGCCGAAGGCGAAGGGACCCGCCACCAGACTTCCGGTCTCGGCATCCATCACCAGCCAGTTGCTGCCATACGCCACCGTCAGGTGTCCGGTCGCCGCATCGAAGGCGATGTCGCGCAGACCGTCCTCGGCCGGAGCAGCCGTGGGAGCAGTCAGCACGCGCACGACCGCGTCGGTCGCCGGGTCGATGACATGCACCCGCGCAGGGCGCATTTCGTCGGCGACGTACACCAGACCCGTCGCGGGGTCGACCGCGCTTCCCACAGGACGGATCTCGTCGGCACCCTCGGGAGTCGCAGTCGGGATCGCGGCGAGCGCGGTCGCCTGCCATGGCTCCGCCGGGTCCGTCGGGTCCGTGGGATCCGTCGGGTCGGTCGGGTCGGTCGGATCCGTCGGGTCGGTCGGATCCGTCGGGTCGGTCGGGTCGGTCGGGTCGGTCGGGTCCTCGTCGGCGACGCGGACACTGACCGTCACGGCCTTCTGCTCGAGCTCCTCACCCGGAGGGTTCAGGCGGAAGTCGCGATTCGACACGAACACGCGCTGCCGCTCCTCGTCGACGGCGATGCCGTAGCCGTCCTTGCCGTACTGCGGCCCGACCATGTCGACGTGCTCGGCTCCCGACGCGAGGTCGTGCACCGAGAAGCCGCCGCCGTCGGCGCCGGTTCCGGTGTACCCGACGTACAGCAGGCCCCGCTCGCTGTCGATGTCGACCTGGCGCGCGCCGGGGCGCACCGCCTTCTCCCACACCATTCCGAAGCCCGCCTCGGCATCGAACGCCTGGAGGCCGATGGCCCCCTCGACGCTGTAGAACTTCGTCGTGACGAGCATCCCGGTCGCGGGATCCGCTGCGACGTAGTACGCGTCGGCGGTGCCGTTCACGACGCCGAGGGACTCGCCCGTCGAGGCGCGGAACACCTCGACGCCACGCGCCGGCACCGCGACGTACACGTAGTCGTTGACCGGATCGACATCGAGCGAGCGGTTGGACTCGATGATCGCGTACGGGCCGCGCACGACCTCGCCGAACGTGTCATCGGCTGTCGACACGACGATCCAGTTTCGGTTCTGCTGCCCGACATAGAGCAGCTCACGCTCCTCGTCGACCCCGAGATCCCGGATGTTCTCGGGCAGCGTCATCGTCCGCAGCACCTCATCGGTGTCGGGATCGATCTCGAACACCGTCCGGCCGTTCTGGTCGCCGAGATACAGCACGTCGCGTGCCTGGTGGTACGCCACCCCCGCCGGCAGCGCGGCGCGGTGCGGGGCATCCGCGGAGCTGTTCGGCATCACGGCGTCCAGCAGCGCGGTCTGCTCGTAGTCGAACTCGCCGGCGGGCTCTTCGGGGTCTGTCGGGTCCTCGGGCCCCGGGTCGGGGTTGGGCTCGCACCCGAGACACGGTGCGGGCGTTCCCGGGTCGATCTCCTGAGGCTCCACGCCGTCCACGACGAGCTTCGAGTCGCCGTCCTTGGTGATCGTGAAGCCGTCGAAGAACGCGCCGTCGGCCGTGCGGGACTCGAACCGCAGTGTGCCCCCGTTCACATCGACGACCTGGTACGTCTGCAGACCGGTGGCGAGACGGCGCAGGTGCCCGCCGTTCTCGTTCCAGTGCCGGGGACCGGCCTCGTAGAACTTCGAGCCGACGCTCGACGACACGTACACGGGGCCCGTCGAGCTGAGCTCGGGATCAGCGCCTGCGGGGAGGTTCTGCTCGTTGGCAAGCAGGTTGCCGCGGCCGTACGCGTGGTCGTGGCCCGTCAACACGAGGTCGACGTTGTGCTCCTCGAGGATCGGTCCCCACGACTGACGGATGCCGAGGTTGTTGCGGCCTTCGTCGAGGGAGTACACCGGGTGGTGGAAGTACACGACGGTCCACGCCTGGTCGTTCTCGGTGAGCACCTCGTCGAGCCACTCGGCCTGCACCCGCAGGCCCTCGGTGTCGACGATGTTGCTGTTGAGCGAGACGAACCGGACGCCCTGGTGGTCGGTGTAGTACACCGTGCCCTCCAGCTCGTCGTAGACCTCGCCCTCGCCCTGCGGGCCGTTGCCGGGGAACGTGTAGAGATCGCGCCACTGCTCTGAGAGCCCGCCCTCGTACTCGTGGTTGCCCGGGGTGGTGAGAAGGTTCTGCGTGCCGAGCGTGTACGAGAACGCCTCGTACAGCTCGCCCCATTGCTCGTCGGACTCCGCGTCGTTCACGAGGTCGCCGATCTGCAGAACGAGATCCGCGTTCGGGCGGTCGCGGAAGGCATTGCGGATGACGCGCGAGGCGTCGCTCAGAATCCCGTTCTGGATGTCGCCGAGGTAGACGAACGAGAAGCGCTCTGCTCCGGCGGCGGCGGTCTCGAAGTCCTGCCACTCGCTGAAGTTCGTGCCGTCGCCCACGCGATACATGTACGCCACTCCGGGCTGGAGCCCCGAGAGCGTCGCGGTGTGGACGACGTTCGTGTAGCCGAGATCGGTCACCTGCTCGGCGCGTTCCTGCGCGACCACGCGCTGTGTGTCGTTCGGGTACGGAGCGGGAGTCATCGCACGGTACTCGACGATCCCCTCGGACACCGCGGTCGACGACCGCCACGAAACCGTCTGCTGCGTCGCCGGATCGTTCGCAGGAAGCAGGGTGAGGCGGTCGGGGACGCGCGACGGCGCGTACCGCTCGGCAGCGGGCACCGAAGCGGCGCCGGCCGGGGCGGCCGCCACGAGCACTCCGCTCGTGGCGATCACGCCGCAGACCAGACCGGCGGCGAGGGCGCGGCCGGCTCTGTGGAGACGAGCCATGATCAGGAAGCCTTTCGATTGCGAAGAGCGGAGCGGGCGACGACAGCGCCACCGCCGAGGGCGAGAGCCCCGCCGAGGATCATCAGGGAGATCGGAAGACCGGCGCCGGTCGTCGGAAGCTGGGCGGCGCCTGCCCCTGCGGGCGCGGCGGTCACCGTGAGTGCCGCGCTGACGGTGCGCCCCGACTGGGCGCCGGTCAGCACGATGGTGTGCTTCCCCGCAGTCGTGTCGGCCGGAATCGTGACGGTCGCGCTCAGCGCGCCGTCGGCGTTCGCAGTCACTCGGGCGAGGGTCACGGGCGTCGAGTGCAGCTCGATCACGACCGGCTCGCCGCCGCGGAAGCCGGCGGCCGTGAGCGAGACCGACTCTCCCGGTGCGACCGAAGTGGAGCCGAGGCTCACTGTCGGGTCACTCGCCCCGGGGTCCGTGCCCGGGTCCGTACCGGGGTCCGTGCCCGGGTCCGTACCGGGGTCGGTGCCCGGGTCCGTACCGGGGTCCGTGCCCGGGTCCGTACCCGGGTCGGTGCCGGGAAGCGCCGGCGGCGCAACGCCTTCGCGCGTCGATCCGGGCCCTCCCGCCCAGGCCTCGGCATCCGTCACGATCTTGCCGCCTTCGGCGTCCTTCGTGATCGTGAAGGAGTCGAACACGGCACCGTCGACCGTCCGGGCCACGACGTGCATGCGTCCGTCGTCGGTGACGTCGACCGTCTGGAACAGCTGCAGGTTCGCGCCCTTCACCCGCAGGTGTGCGCCGTTCTGCGTCCAGTTGTTCCGGTCGTCGGGCGACAGGCCGTAGTCCTTGGGGCCGGCGACCGAGACCATGTACACCGGTCCGGTGTGACCGCCCTCCGCACCCTCCGGGAGGTTCTGCTCGTTGACGGCGAGGTTGCCACGTCCGTAGGTGTGGTCGTGTCCCTGGAACACGAGATCCACATCGTGCTCCTCCAGGATCGGCAGCCACGTGTTGCGGATGTTGGCGTTGTCGCGATCACCGCTGGTGGAGAAGATCGGGTGGTGGAACGTGACGACGGTCCACTCGTTCGGGTTGTCGGTCAGGACGCCGTCGAGCCACTCCGTCTGTGCCGTCATGTTCGCCCCGGACTGGCGGTTGGTGTTCAGCGACACGAACCGCACGCCCTGGTAGTCGACGTAGTAGACCGTCTCCTCCAGTTCGGCGATCCCGGGGCCGTTCAGCGGGAACGCGAACTGCGCGGGCCAGTACTTCGACAGCGCCGGTCCCGGGTAGTACTCGTGATTGCCGGGGGTGGCGATGAAGTTGGCGTACTGGTTGAGCAGCGCACCAGCCTCGTTCCACTCGCCCCACTCGGCGTCACTGGTCTCGGTGTCGATCAGATCACCCGCGTGGAGGGCGAGCTTCGCGTAGGGCCGAGCCTCGAACGCCGCCCGCAGAGCGCGTGACGAGTAGGCCTTGTTGTCGTTCTGGGCGTCACCCAGCATCACGAAGCTGAAGTCGCCCGACTCCGCGCTCGCGGTACGGAACTCGAACCATTCGCTCCAGGTCTCGCCATCGCCCACTCGGTAGACGTACGTCGTGCCGGGCTCGAGCCCCTGCATCGTGGCGGTGTGGAACGAGACCTCGTAACCGAGCGTCGTGTCGAAGCCGATGGTCGACGTCACCGCCGCCGACTGAGCTGCCGAGACCACGCTCGGGCCGCTCAGCGCCCATTCCACACGCGGCGATGTCACTCCGGCGGAGGTGCGCCACGTCACCGCCTGACTCGTCTGGGGCGTCTCGGTCGGCGTCAGGATCACGCGGTCCGGCGCGGCCGTGGGCCGATGGACGGTGGCGGGGTCCACGGCGGGCGGCGCCAGGCCGCCGCCGGCCGCCACCGCCACACCTCCGCCGAAAGTGCTCAGGCCGACGGCCACGGCGATGACACCAGCCGTGATCGTTGCGGTGCGGGCGAGTCGGGGCACGCGAGATCACCTCTCCAGAGGGAGCCGCCGGATTCGGGTTGCGGCTCGGTCAGCGCACAAGGCGCGAGCCGCTCCCATGGCGGCTCAGGGAGAGTCTTTCGGCCCGCTCGCACGCGTTCTGCCGGATTCGCCCACTGTTTGCCGACCGTTCAGAAGACGCCCGGATGTTCCCCGATTCGTCCGACTCGGGGCACTGCGTGGATCACGTCTCGTTGAGCGTCCGGCCACTCGGCGTTCATCTCGCACTGAACCCGTGCTCGCCTCGCGGGTGTTGGACGCGGTGCAAGAATCGGGACTCAGGATGCCGCGGGCTCAGGCCCACCCGCCTCTTCGAAGTCCTCGAGCTCCTTCTCCCACGCGTCGCGCGCGAGGCGGTACCAGAGGTAGAAGGCGAAGCCCGCGAACACGGCCCATTCGGCGGCGTAGAAGATGTTCAGCCAGTTGACGGTGGACTGCTCGGCGGGTGCCGGCGACGAGATCGCGGTGAGCCCGCCGAACGGCGCCGACGAGGCGAGGTACGGCCGGTACACCGCGAGCTCCTCGACGTCGTGCCAGCGTCCGAGGAGCGCCGCCGGAGACATGCGCGTCATGGTCTGCGGGTCGGCGCCGCGCGGGGGCGGCAGCGGGCCCTCGTCCGAGATGAGCCGGCCGGTGACCTCGACGGCTGATTCCGAGTCGGATGCCTCGGCCTCGAGCCGCTCGACCGCCGCGGCGGCCTCGGCCTCGGTGGCGGCCCAGCCGAGGGCGACGGCGACGGACGTCGGCTCGTCGGTGCCGTCCAGCCGCAGCTGACCGGTCACCCAGTAGCCCTCGACGCCGTCGTTGAAGCGCGACTCGACGATCAGGAAGTCACCGGGCACCCACGTGCCGTTCGCCTCGACGCGCTGGCCCACGAGCGGCTCGGACAGGTACTCCCCCGGCTGCGCGACCTCGGCGAGCGGGCGCACGATCTCGGTCGCACCGGGCGGCGGCGGATCGGTGTCGATCGCCCGGCCCAGTTGCCACTGCCCGAGCCACGCGAACACCCCGGCGACGAGGAGGCACAGCAGCAGCATCCCGATCCACTGCGGCCGCAGCATCACCTCCCGCAGCGTCGGCGGGAACGCCTCCGGCTCGGCCGGAGCGGCCGGGTCGGGAACGGTCACGTCGGGTGTCATCCCGCGGCGTAGGGGGCGACGACGACCTCGACGCGCTGGAACTCCTTGAGGTCGGAGTATCCGGTGGTGGCCATCGACTTGCGGAGCGCGCCGATGAGGTTCGCGGTGCCGTCGGCGACGGGCGCCGGGCCGTAGAGGATCTCTTCGAGCGACGCGACCTGATCGACCTTGACGCGACGACCTCGCGGCAGCTTGGCGTGATGCGCCTCGGGTCCCCAGTGGAAGCCGCGGCCCGGGGCATCCGTCGCCCGCGCGAGCGCCACGCCGAGCATGACGGCGTCTGCGCCCATCGCGATCGCCTTGACGATGTCGCCCGAGGTGCCCACGCCGCCGTCGGCGATGACGTGCACGTAGCGCCCGCCCGACTCGTCGAGGTAGTCGCGGCGCGCGCCGGCGACATCGGCGACGGCCGTGGCCATCGGCGCGTGAAGACCGAGCGTCGCACGCGTGGTCGAGGCGGCGCCGCCGCCGAAGCCGACGAGCACGCCCGCGGCACCCGTGCGCATGAGGTGCAGCGCGGCGGTGTACGTCGCAGCCCCGCCCACGATCACGGGGACGTCGAGGTCGTAGATGAACTTCTTGAGGTTGAGCGGCTGATCGACGCTCGACACGTGCTCGGCCGACACCGTGGTGCCGCGGATCACGAACAGGTCGACACCCGCCGCGACGACGGTCTCGTACAGCTCCTGCGTGCGCTGCGGCGTGAGTGCGCCGGCGACGGTGACCCCGGCCGCGCGGATCTCGGCGAGCCGATCGCGAACCAGCTCGGGCTTTATCGGCTCGGAGTACAGCTCCTGCATGCGACGCGTCGCGGCCGTCTTCTCCAGGCCCGAGATCTCGGCGAGCAGCGGCTCGGGGTCGTCGTACCGCGTCCACAGGCCCTCGAGGTCGAGCACTCCGAGCCCGCCGAGCTGCCCCAGCATGATCGCGGTCCTCGGGCTGACGACGGAGTCCATCGGCGCGCCCAGCACCGGGATGTCGAAGCTGAACGCGTCGATCGACCACGTGGTCGAGACGTCCTCGGGGTTGCGCGTGCGCCGCGACGGGACGACCGCGATGTCGTCGAACGTGTACGCGCGACGCGCCCGCTTGGCCCGGCCGAGTTCGATGTCCATGCTCACGCCCCCAGCCTACCCGGCGGGGTTCCGGGGCCCGATGCCCGTCACCGCGCCCGCACGACGCGGGCCTCGTCCCACACCGGCTCGTCGGACTCGAACACGCGCCCGTCCGACCCGAAGACGAGGAAGCGGTCGAAGGACCTCGCCAGCCAGCGGTCGTGGGTCACCGCGAGCACAGTGCCCTCGAAGCGCGTGAGCGCGTCCTGCAGGGCTTCGGCCGAGACCAGGTCGAGGTTGTCGGTCGGCTCGTCCAGCAGCAGCAGCGTCGCTCCCGACAGCTCGAGCAGCAGGATCTGGAACCGCGCCTGCTGGCCGCCCGACAGACTGTCGAAGGTCTGCTCGGCCTGGCCGACGAGCCCATACCGGTCCAGTGCAGAGCTCGCCGCGTCACGGGGCAGCCCGGCGCGAGCGTCTTCGCCGCGGTGCAGGATGTCGAGCAGCGTGCGACCGGTGAACTCGGGGTGCTTGTGGGTCTGCGCGAACCACCCCGGCACGACGCGCGCGCCGAGCACCGCACGGCCCGTGTGCGCGACGGGCTCGAGGCCGGCCCCGGTGGTGGTGAGGTGCCCGAGCCTGCCGTCGGGGTCGGTGCCGCCACGGGCGAGCAGCCGCAGGAAGTGGGACTTGCCCGACCCGTTCGAACCGAGCACCGCGACCCGGTCGCCGAACCACACCTCGACGTCGAACGCCTTCATGAGCCCGGTGAGCTCGAGCTCCTCGGCGACCACGGCGCGCTTGCCGGTGCGGGCGCCGCGCAGCCGCACGTCGAGGTCCTGCTCCTTGGGCCGCTCCAGCGGCGGGCCGGCGTCCTCGAACATGCGCAGGCGCGTCTGAGCAGCCCGGTAGCGCGAGGCGAACCCGTCGTTGGCCGCCGCCTTGACCTTCAGGTCGGCCACGAGCGCCTTGAGCTTGGCATGCTGCTCGTCCCAGCGCCGGCGGAGTTCGTCCAGGCGCAGCATCCGCTCGTCACGTGCACGGTGATAGGTGCCGAAGCCGCCGCCGTGCACCCACGCCGTGCTGCCCGCGCCGCCGACCTCCAGCGTCGCGATGCGGTCGGCCGCGCGTGCCAGCAGCTCCCGGTCGTGCGACACCAGCAGGACGGTCTTCGGCGTCTCGCGCAGGCGCTCCTCGAGCCACCGCTTGCCTGGCACGTCGAGGTAGTTGTCGGGCTCGTCGAGCAGCAGCACCTGGTCGGGCCCGCGCAGCAGCGCCTCGAGCGCGAGCCGCTTCTGCTCGCCGCCCGACAGGGTCGTGAGCTCGCGGAACCGCGCGCGTGCGAACGGGATGCTGAGGGCTGCGGTCGTGCACGTGTCCCACACCGTCTCGTACTCGTAGCCGCCGGCCTCCGCGTAGTCGGCGAGCGCCGCGGCGTACCGCATCTGGGTGTCGAGGTCGTCGCGCTCGATGATCGCCGCCTCCGAGTCCTCGAGCTCGCGCGCGGCGCGGCGCACCCGGTCGGGCGCCACCGAGATGAGCAGATCGTGCACGGTCTGGCCCGCCTCGCCATGGCCGACGAACTGGTCCATGACACCCAGCCCGCCGTCGATCGAGACGACGCCGCCGTGCGGTGCGAGCTCGCCGCGGATGATGCGCAGCAGCGTCGTCTTGCCCGCGCCGTTCTGGCCGATGAGCGCGGTCGTCGAGCCCTCTCCGACGCGGAACGTGACCTCGTCCAGCAGCGGCCGTCCGTCCGGCAGCGCATACGAGACGGCGGCGATGTCTATGTACCCCACGATGAGTCCTGTCTGCTCCGCGCGGCATCCGTCGCCGATGGGGAGCCGACCAGACTATCCGCTGTCAGCGCGTGCGGAAAGTCCGGTCCGTCACCGCACGGCGTTCAGGCGGCCGGCGCCGCGTAGCGACCCGACTTGATCGCGCGCTCGCGCGCCTTCGCGGCCTCGACCTCGCGGTTCTTGGGCGGAGCGACCGCCACGAGGTCGTCGAGCAGGTGCTGTGTCACGTGGGCGATCTCGTGCACCGCTCGGTCGAAGGCCTCCTGGTTCGCCTTGGACGGCTTCGTCGTGCCCGCGATCTTGCGCACGTACTGGAGGGCGGCGGCGTGGACCTCTTCGGAGGATGCCGCGGGCTCGAAGTTGTGGAGCGTGTGGATGTTCCGGCACATGCCACCGACGATACGCCCGCTCTCCGACGGGTGACCAGGCCGAAGTGCCCTACCAGCGTTCGGTGCCGCGGGGCACCAGATCGAGCACGTGCGGGAGCTCGGTGGGGAAGCACGCGCGGAAGAGCTCGGTGATCTGCGGATCCGACCCGTAGTCGTCGACGAGGCGCAGCCCGATCATCGTGCTGATGAGCATGCCCTCGGCCATGAAGGACCGCGCCTCGTCGGCATCGAGGGCCATCTCATCGCGGAAGAAGCGCCACACCGCCGCGAACCCGCGCCGGGCGGCCGGGCCGATGACCGGGTGGCCTCCGAGCAGGTACGCGTGGGCGAGGGTCTGGTGCAGGCCCCGCACCTCGAGGAGGTCGACGTAGGCCTGGCCGATGCGCTTGCCCTTGGCCTTCTCGGGACTCAGACCCTTCTCGCGATCACCCTCGGGATCCTCCGCCGGGAGAGCGGCCCGGAAGGCGGTGAGCAGGCGCGTGAGAGAGTCGTCGAGCGCCGCGAGGAACAGGTTCTCCTTCGAGCCGAACAGCCGGACCACGTACGGCTGGCTGACACCGGCCGCTCGAGCGACCTCGTCGGTCGTCGCGCCCTCGTAGCCGCGCGCGCCGAAGACGGCGAGCGCTGCGACGAGGATCTGCCGGCGGCGTTCGTCCGACGACAGCCGCCTGCTCGGATCGGCGGTCTCATCGAGGGCGACGGCGTCGTCGCCGTGGAGCCGTGGGGAAGTCATGCACGAAAGGTTATCAGCGAATGACTTGACTTTGTAATCAGTCGATTACTACATTGCTCCTTGAAGGTAATCATCCAATAACAACCGGAGTTCACGGAATGACCGATACGCCCCTCGCCACCTCATCCCGACGGACGCGGCCGTTCGCACTCGTGCTGGCCGCGGCATCCCTCCCGATGTTCATGGCCACGCTCGACAACCTCGTCATGACCAACGCGCTCCCCGTCCTGCATCGCGACATGGGCGCGAGCGTCGAAGAGCTGCAATGGTTCGTGAACGCCTACACGCTGGCCTTCGCCGGCGCCATCCTCATCGCCGCCGCACTCGGCGACCGATTCGGCCGCCGCACCGTGTTCGCGATCGGCATCGCCCTCTTCGGTGCCGGCTCGGTGTTCGCCGCGCTCAGCACCGACCCCGGCCAGCTCATCGCCGCCCGCGCAGTTCAGGGGCTGGGCGCCGCCGCCGTCATGCCGCTGTCGCTCGCGCTGCTGAGCGGCGCCGTGCCGCGCGAGCGCCGGGCCCTTGCGATCGGCATCTGGGGCGGCGTCTCGGGTCTCGGCGTCGCCGTCGGACCGCTCGTCGGCGGCGCGATCATGGAGGGCTGGAACTGGCAGGCCATCTTCTGGATCAACGTGCCGGTCGCCCTCATCGCCATCCCCCTCGCGCTCGTCGTGCTGCGCAACGACTTCGGAGCGCGCGAGCGCATCGACGTGCCCGGTGCCGTGCTCGCCGCCGGCGGCGTGCTCGCCCTCGTCCACGCCATCGTGCGGGGCAACGAGGACGGCTGGGACTCCTTCGGCGTGATCGCCGAGATCGTCCTCGGCGCGGTTCTCCTCGTGGCGTTCTTCGTGTGGCAGACGCGGGCCAAGGCGCCGCTCGTGCCGCTGCGGCTCTTCCGCGACCGGTCGTTCTCGGTCACGAACATCATCGGCTTCGCGTTCAGCTTCGGCACGTTCGGGGCCGTGTTCATCCTCATCCAGTACCTGCAGGTCGTGCAGGGTTCGACCCCGCTCGAGGCCGCCGTGCAGACGACTCCGTGGACGCTCGCGCCGATGTTCGTCGCCCCGATCGCGGGCATGCTCGCGCCGCGCGTGGGCACGCGCGTCCTCATGGTGACCGGCCTCGCGCTGCAGGCGCTCGCGCTCACGTGGATCGGCACCGTGATGTCGGCCGACCTCGACTACCCCGTGCTCATCGCGCCGTTCATCATGGCGGGCGTCGGCATGGCGCTGGTCTTCGCGCCTTCGGCGACCGCGCTGCTGGCGACCCTCGGGCTCGTCGACCACGCCAAGGCGTCCGGCGTGAACTCGACCGTCCGTGAGCTCGGCGTCGCACTCGGCACGGCTGTCATGACCGCGATCTTCGTCGGCGCGGGCGGCGAGCTGCTGCCCGACCTCTACGTCGACGCCGCGCGTCCCGCCGTGCTCACCGGAGCGGCTGTTCTGTTCGCGGCGACGATCGCGGCGTTCTGGCTCCCGGCGGGGAGGTCCACGACGACGGTTCCGGATGCCGCGGCCGAGGCATCCGGAACCTCCACCGAGTCCGCGACCGATCCCGAAGCGACCCTGCCCGTCGGCATCCGCTGAGCGAAGACGCCACTCGCGTCGAGAACACGCGATACACGCGGGATCCGGGATCCCGCGTGCTATCGCGTGTTCTCGTCGCGAAGGGTCGGGCCGCCGGGCTCCGTCGCCTCGGACGTGGACCTGCGGCCCTCGAGCAGCCTCGTCACCACGCCGTCGAGGAGGAAGAGCAGGAACCCTGCGGAGCCGATCCACGGCGCCAGCACCACGCTGCCCGCCGAGAGCAGGAGGGCACTGAGCGAGCCGCGGCCCTGGACCACGGCATCCGTCTCTGTCACGTCCGGCATGAGCACGTCGCGGCGGCGGCGCGCCCAGCCCCATTCCAGCGCGCCGAGCAGGATCGCGAAGAAGAAGGTCACCGGCATCGCGAGGCGTCCGGCGAGGTACTCGGAGTACTCGGTCGTCAGCCCGGTGGCGAACGGCACCAAGACGATGAACAGCAGTCGCGCGCTGTTCAGCCACAGCAGCATCGTGTCGACGCGCGCGATGTATTCGAACTGGCGGACGTGCACCATCCACAGCAGGCACAGCAGCACGAAGCTCAGCGCGAAGTTGAAGAACAGCTCCGTCATCCCGCCGAGCGCGCTCCAGAGCTCCGCGTCGCTCTCGACCTCGCCCAGCTGGTGGGTCGTGAGGTCGAGCACGAGCAGCGTCGCGGCGATCGCGAACACCCCGTCGGTGAACGCCTCGAGCCGCAGGGTCCCCTGGGTCGCCGCCGGATGCCGCCGCTGCCTGATCACGTCAACAGGCTAGCGAGCGATCGCCGGGGGCCACGGCATCCGCGCTGTCAGCGCTTGTAGTTGGGCGCCTCGACGACGATCTGCACGTCGTGGGGGTGCGACTCCTTGAGGCCCGCCGCGGTGATGCGCACGAACTTGCCCTTGGCCTTGAGCTCGTCGATCGTGCGCGCGCCGACGTAGAACATCGACTGACGCAGCCCGCCCACGAGCTGGTACGCCACCGCCGAGACCGGGCCGCGGTAGGCGACCTGACCCTCGATGCCCTCGGGGATGAGCTTGTCGTCGCTCGGGACGTCGGCCTGGAAGTAGCGGTCCTTGGAGTACGAGGTCTTCTTGCCGCGCGTCTGCAGCGCACCGAGCGACCCCATTCCGCGGTACTGCTTGAACTGCTTGCCGCCCTGGAAGACGATCTCCCCCGGCGACTCGTCGGTGCCGGCGAGCAGCGAGCCGAGCATGACGGTGTCGGCGCCGGCGACGAGGGCCTTCGCGATGTCGCCCGAGTACTGCAGGCCGCCGTCGGCGATCACGGGGACCCCCGCTTCGCGGGCGGCGAGGGATGCCTCGTACACGGCCGTGACCTGCGGCACGCCGACCCCGGCCACGACGCGCGTCGTGCAGATCGAGCCCGGGCCCACGCCGACCTTGACCGCGTCGACGCCGGCGTCGATGAGCGCCTGGGCGCCCTCGCGCGTCGCGACGTTGCCGCCGATGACGTCGATGTGGTCGAAGCTCGCGTCGGCCTTGAGGCGACGGACGATGTCGATGACACCCGCGGACTGGCCGTTCGCGGTGTCGACCACGAGCACGTCGACGCCGGCGTCGCGCAGCGCCTCGGCGCGCTGCCACGCGTCGCCGAAGAAGCCGATGGCCGCGCCGACGCGCAGGCGACCCTGTTCGTCCTTGGTGGCGAGCGGGTACTTCTCGCTCTTGTCGAAGTCCTTGATGGTGATGAGGCCCGCGAGCTTGCCGTCGTCGTCGATGAGCGGCAGCTTCTCGACACGGTGATGCGCGAACAGCGCGATGACCTCGCCGGCGCTGATGCCCACTCGGCCGGTGACCAGGCCCTCGCGCGTCATGACGTCGCGGACCTTGGTGGTCTGCCGCTCGAAGCCCGACACGAAGCGCATGTCGCGGTTCGTCACGATGCCGACCAGGCGCCCCTCCTCGTCCACGACCGGGAGCCCCGAGATGCGGTACGTCGCGCAGAGGTCGTCGACCTCCTCGATCGTCGCGTCCGGGGTCGTCGTGATCGGGTCGGTGATCATGCCCGACTCGCTGCGCTTGACGCGGTCGACCATCGACGCCTGCTCCTGGATGGAGAGGTTGCGGTGGATGATGCCGAGACCGCCTTCGCGGGCGATCGCGATCGCCATGCGCGACTCCGTGACCGTGTCCATCGCGCTCGAGATCAGCGGCGTCGCCACCGTGATCCGCCGCGTGACGCGGGACGAGGTGTCGGCTTCGCTCGGGATGACGTCGGTGTGCCCGGGCAGCAGCAGCACATCGTCGTAGGTCAGTCCGACGAAGCCGAAGGGGTCGTGGTGCTCCATGGGGTCTCCTGCGCGCGCGGCGCGTGTCTCGGGGATGGACGGCGGCGGCCGGTGCGCTCGTGACGCTCCGTACTCGATTCTAAGCGCCGCAGGACGCCGTTTTGTTCCCGCGCGGGAGGGCCTGCGGGAGCGCCCGCATGCGCGCGCCGACCGGGCGCGGATTGCGATCGGATCACGTATCCACAGGGTGTCGTAGGCGAAACACGGCGGACACATTACAGTCGTACCGTCGTTCATCACGGCCGATGCGACCCGAGCTTCGGTGTACGCGTGGTGCCGAACTGGAGGTTCTGTGGGTCCTACGACTGTGACCACGAGACGTATCGCCGGAGTGCGCACGATCGCCGCGCTCTTCGGGCTGATGCTGATCATGCTCGGGCTGCTCGCCACCGCGACTCCCGCGCTTGCCGACGAAGACGATCCCTACCGCATCAGCGGGAACGTGCAGCTCGATGGAGAGCCGCTCGAAGGGGTCACCCTCACCATCGACGGCCCGGGGGGTGAACAGGAGGTCCAGACGGATGCCGAGGGCCAGTGGCGCGTCGGCGTCCCCGAGCGCGGTGAGACGTACGTCGTCACCCTCGACGAAGACACGCTGCCCGAGGGCATCGCGGTCGTCGATCCCGAGGACGACACCCCCAACGTCAAGGAAGTCGAGATGGGGCAGGGCGGCCGCGTCAGCGTCAACTTCTTCATCGGCGAGGGCGAGCGCAACGTCACGAGCTTCTTCGACCAGTTCATGCAGCGCGTCATCCAGGGCATCAGCTTCGGCCTGATGCTCGCGCTCGCGGCGATCGGCCTCACGCTCGTCTACGGCACGACGGGCATCTCGAACTTCGCCCACGGCGAGATGGTGACCTTCGGCGCCATCGCGGCCTACCTGCTCGTCGCCCCGGTGAGCCTCGCGCTCCCCTGGTACCTCGGCTACCCGGTCGCGGTGATCCTCAGCGCGGCGTTCGGGCTCGTGCTCGACATGATCCTGTGGCGACCGCTGCGCCGACGACGAGTGGGCGTGGTGCAGCTGATGATCGTCAGCATCGGCCTCTCGCTGGCCTTGCGGTACCTCTACCAGCTGTTCATCGGCGGCGGCACCCTGCAGCTCCCGGGGTCGGCCACCACGCAGATCCCGCTCTTCGGCGCCGTGCAGCTGAGCATCATCGACATGGTGTCGCTCGGCATCTCGATCGTCGTCATCGTCGCGTTCGCACTGTGGCTCACGCGGTCGCGCATCGGCAAGGCGACGCGGGCGATCTCCGACAACCCGTCTCTCGCCGCCGCGTCCGGCATCGACGTCGACGCCGTCGTGCGCGTGGTGTGGATCGTGGCGGGCACCCTCGCCGGCCTCGCTGGAATCCTCTACGCCTACTACCGGCCGGGCATCAAGTGGGACATGGGCGCGCAGATCCTGCTGCTCATGTTCGCCGCCGTCGTGCTCGGCGGCCTCGGCACCGCCTACGGCGCCCTCGTCGGCGCGCTGATCGTCGGCGTGCTGGTGGAGGTGTCGAGCCTGTGGATCCCCGCAGACCTCAAGTACGCCAGCGCACTGTTCATCCTCATCGTGATCCTGCTGTTCCGGCCACAGGGCATCCTCGGTCGACGCGAGCGGATTGGTTAAGGACACCCTCATGGACTTGCTGCAGATTCTCTCCAACACCGCCTCGTCGATCCTGAGCCCGGCGACGATCGGCTACGCCCTCGCCGCGCTCGGCCTCGCCGTGCACTTCGGCTACGCCGGACTGATCAACATGGGCATCGCGGGCTTCATGGCCATCGGCGCCTACGGCTACGCGATCTCGATCCTCTCGTTCGGCTTCCCGTGGTGGGCCGGCGCCCTCATCGGTCTCGCGGGTGCGGCGGTCTTCGCCCTCATCCTCGGCATCCCGACGCTGCGTCTGCGCGGCGACTACCTCGCCATCGTGACGATCGCGGCCGCCGAGGTCGTGCGACTGCTCTTCCTCACGACGGCGTTCGACGAATTCACGGGCTCCGCCGACGGCCTCAGCGGCTACCACGGCAGCTTCCGGGGCTCGAACCCGATTCCGGCCGGCGAGTACGGCTTCGGCCCGTGGATCTACAACGAGACCCAGTGGTGGGTGCGCATCATGGGCCTGGTGACGCTCGGCATCGCCGCGCTCGTGGTGTGGATGCTCACGCACAGCCCGTGGGGTCGCACGCTCAAGGGCATCCGCGAAGACGAGGACGCCGTCCGCTCGCTCGGCAAGAACGTGTTCTCGTACAAGATGCAGGCACTCGTGCTCGGCGGTGTGCTCGCCGCGGCAGGCGGCGTCGTGTACGCCCTGCCGTCGGCGGTGAACCCGGGCGTGTACGTGACGTCGCTGACGTTCTTCGTGTGGACCGCTCTTCTCCTCGGCGGCGCCGCGACCGTGTTCGGCCCGATCCTCGGCTCGATCATCTTCTGGGTGCTGCAGACGTTCCTCTCGAACGTGCTCCCGGTGATGGCCCAGGCCGGCTGGCTGCCGGGTCTGAACTCGATCCAGGCGGGCACCCTGCGCTTCATCCTCGTGGGCGTCGCGCTCATGCTGCTCGTCATCTTCATGCCACAGGGACTCCTGGGCAACAAGAAGGAGCTGACCTTTGTCAAATAACGACAACCCCAGCAACGGCACCACGTCCGCTCCGGCGACCGGCTCGGCGCCCGTCGCCCGTCCGAAGACCACGGGTCTTCACGTCGGCGACGCCGTGCCCGGTGTCGCCAAGGTCGATCCGATCATCGTCGCCGACGGCATCCATCGCTCGTTCGGCGGTGTGACCGCCGTCGACGTCGATCATCTCGAGATCCCACGGGGCGCGATCACGGCGCTCATCGGCCCGAACGGCGCCGGCAAGACGACGCTGTTCAACCTCCTCACCGGGTTCGACAAGCCCGACCACGGCACGTGGACCTTCGACGGCAGGTCGCTGCCGAACGTCCCCGCGTACAAGGTCTCGCGCATGGGACTCGTCCGCACGTTCCAGCTGACCAAGGCACTGGGCCTACTGACCGTCATGGAGAACATGAAGCTCGGCGCGAAGAGCCAGCGGGGCGAGAAGTTCTGGGCGGGCATGATCCCGGCGCTGTGGCGTTCGCAGGATGCCGAGATCGAAGAGCGCGCGATGGTGCTGCTGAAGAAGTTCAAGCTCGACGCCAAGGCCGACGACTTCGCCGCGAGCCTCTCCGGCGGGCAGCGGAAGCTGCTCGAGATGGCACGGTCGCTCATGACCGAGCCGACGCTCGTGATGCTCGACGAGCCGATGGCCGGCGTGAACCCGGCACTCACGCAGTCACTGCTCGACAAGATCCTCGATCTCAAGGACGAGGGCATGACCGTGCTCTTCGTCGAGCACGACATGCACATGGTCCGCCACATCGCGGACTGGGTCGTCGTCATGGCCGAGGGCAAGATCGTCGCGGAGGGCGACCCCGAGTCGGTCATGAAGAACCCCGCCGTGATCGACGCGTACCTCGGCGCCCACCAGGAGCTCGACCTGGGCGTCGTGACGGGTCGCATCGACGTCGTCCAGGCGGATCCGACGACGGATGCCGCCGCCTCGGCGTCGGCATCCGCCGCGACCCTCGTCGACGAGGGCGTGGCCGAGGAAGACAAGGAGGACGGCAAATGACAGCTCCCACCGCGACGGGGACCCCCGTCGTTGTCGTCGACGAGGTGCACGCCGGCTACCTGCCCGGCGTGAACATCCTCAACGGCTGCAGCCTTGTCGCCCACGAGGGCGAGCTCATCGGCATCATCGGCCCCAACGGCGCCGGCAAGTCGACGCTCCTCAAGGCGATCTTCGGGCAGGTCAACGTGCGCAGCGGCACGATCTCGCTCGAGGGCGAGGACATCACGGGCCTCAAGGCCAACAAGCTCGTGGCGCGCGGCGTCGGGTTCATCCCACAGAACAACAACGTGTTCCCGAGCCTCACGATCGCCGAGAACCTGCAGATGGGCCTCTACCAGCGCCCGAACGTCTACAAGGAGCGCCTCGAGTTCGTCACCGGCATCTTCTCCGAGCTCGGCACGCGCCTCAAGCAGCGCGCGGGCTCCCTCTCGGGTGGCGAGCGGCAGATGGTGGCCATGAGCCGCGCGCTCATGATGGACCCCAAGGTGCTGCTCCTCGACGAGCCGTCCGCGGGCCTCTCGCCCGTCCGACAGGACGAGGCGTTCATCCGGGTCTCCGAGATCAACAAGGCGGGCGTGACCTGCATCATGGTCGAGCAGAACGCGCGCCGCTGCCTCCAGATCTGCGACCGCGGCTACGTCCTCGACCAGGGCCGCGACGCCTACACCGGGTCGGGCCGCGAACTGCTCGGAGACCCGAAGGTCACCGAGCTCTACCTCGGCACACTCGGCACGTAGAGCCGAAACCCGACAGAAGAAGGGGACGGATGCCGCGGCATCCGTCCCCTTCTTCTTTCGGTACCCGTGCTCCCGGGCGCACGCGTCGGGAGACAGCGAAGCGGCCCCGGGTCCGAGGACCCGGGGCCGCCACGTGTCAGGGCAGATCAGCCCTCGTACGGCGCGAACGTGTTGTCAGGACCGTACTGGTAGATGTTGATGAAGCCCTCGGTCGGGTCACCGACCTCGTCGAACGTCACCGGGCTGGAGACGCCATCGTAGTCCGCGACGCCGCCGCCGAGGATGATGTCGGCGCAGTCCGCGAACGTCTCGCACTTCTCGCCGTCGCCCGAGCCGCCCGAGACCTCGATCAGCTTGGAGGCGATGTCGGCCGGGTCGGTCGACTGAGCCGCCAGCGAGGCCAGAGCGAGCAGCGTGACGGCGTCGAAGGACTCGGGCGCGTACGTGTAGTCCGTCAGCGCCTCGTCGCCGGACTCCTCGACGAACGCGTCGAGGCCGTCGATGAACTCCTGCACCTGCTGCGGGGTCGGACCGGGGTACGTTCCCTTGGCGCCCTCGAGCAGGCCCGCCGGGAAGTCCGCCTCGTACGACGCCATGTTGCCGTCGACCAGGTACAGGTTGTTCGGGTCGAAGCCGCGGTCCATCAGAGCCGGGAGGATCGTCTTGGCCTCGTCGAAGCTGATCACCGAGATCGCGTCGGGGTCGGCCGCGAGCACCTCGGAGATCTGCGCGTCGAACGACGTGTCGCCCTGGTTGTACGTCGGCTGTGCGACGACCTCGCCACCAGCCTCCTCGAAGGCCTCCTGGATGTACTTGGCCAGGCCGGTGCCGTACGCGTCGTTCAGGACGATCATGCCGAGCGTCTGGTGACCCTCCTCGGCGACGAAGTTGCCGTGCACCTCGCCCTGCAGCACGTCGGACGGCGCGGTGCGGAAGTACAGGCCATTGTCTTCGTACGTCGTGAACTGGTCGGACGTGTTGGCCGGCGAGAACAGGATGACGCCCTCACCGATGACCTGGTCGATGAACTGCAGCGACACACCGGACGACGCGGCACCGACGATGGCGGACACGCCCTCGGCGAGGACACGCGGGACCTCGGTCTCGTACGCCTTGTTGTCGAGGTCACCGGAGTCGCCCCACACGACCTCGACGTCGAGACCGGTCTCGGCGGCGTACTCGTTGATCAGCGACTGCGCGTAGGCGACGCCTGCCTCCTCGGGCGGGCCGAGGAACGCGAGGTTTCCGGTCTGAGGAAGCGCCGTCCCGATCGTGAGGCTCATTTCCTCTGCGGGACCGGCCTCCTCGGTCGGCTCTTCCGTGCCTCCTGTGCCGGCGGCACAGCCGGCGAGGACGAGGGCGCTGGCGCCGGCGAGCGCGATGCCACCGAGAAGAGTGGACTTGCGCGAGCGGGTGAAGACGCTCATGTTGCTCCTTGCTGTGTGTGGACCCGGGAACGGCTCGGGTGCCGACCCAATGCGATAAACCTAACCTCGCCACGCGCTTTCGAATGTTGCCATTCGTTAACGGTTTGTAACGCATCCGGATCGATCCGTCGCAGCCGGATCCTCGCCCGACGACCCCGCATACCCCTGCCCGGTATATGCTGATGGCAGGCGTACCCCGAGGGGGTATCGTGAATCGTCTAGTCGAAGGGCCACAGAACCATGGCAGAAGTGCAGTACACCGTGACCGGCATGACGTGCGGACACTGCGAGGCATCCGTGCGTCGCGAGGTGTCGAAGCTCGCGGGCGTCCAGGACGTCCAGGTGAGCGCCGCCGCCGGCACGCTGAAGATCGTCACCGCGGCGGAGCTCGCCGACGAGGCCGTCTTCGCGGCCGTGGACGAGGCCGGCTACACCGCCGCGCGCGCCTGATGGTCGCCGCCCCCGCCGCCCGGATCGAGCTCGAGATCGGCGGCATGACGTGCGCCTCATGCGCTGCGCGGATCGAGAAGCGACTGAACCGGATCGACGGGGTCGAGGCATCCGTCAACTACGCCACCGAGAAGGCCGTCGTGAGCGCCCCCGCGGGCATCGACCCGCAGTCGCTCATCGACGAGGTGGTCAAGACGGGGTACACCGCCGCTCTCCCCGCACCCCCCGCCGCGGAAGCCGCCGACGCGGGCCCCCCGCCGGATCCCGAGCTGACCGGGCTGCGGCAGCGCGTCATCGGCTCGGCGGTGCTCTCGGTGCCGGTGATCCTGCTGGCGATGATCCCGGCGCTCCAGTTCACGTACTGGCAGTGGGCGTCGCTCGCGCTGGCCGCGCCGGTGGTGGTGTGGGGCGCCTGGCCGTTCCACCGCGCCGCGTGGATCAACCTCCGCCACGGCGCCGCCACCATGGACACGCTGATCTCGCTCGGCGTCTCGGCAGCCTTCCTGTGGTCGCTGTACGCGCTGTTCCTCGGCGACGCCGGCATGCCCGGCATGATGGACGCGTTCGAGTGGTCGGTGCAGCCGAGCGACGGCGCGGGCAACATCTACCTCGAGGTCGCCTCCGGCGTCACGACCTTCGTGCTCGCGGGCAGGTACTTCGAGACCCGGTCGAAGCGGCGCGCGGGCGCCGCGCTGCGGGCGCTGCTCGAGGTGGGCGCGAAGGACGTCGCCGTGCTGCGCGTCCCGGCCGGCGGAGGGTCCCCCGTCGAGGTGCGCGTGCCCGTCGCCGAGCTGCGCGTCGGCGAGGAGTTCGTCGTGCGCCCCGGCGAGAAGATCGCGACGGACGGCGTCGTCGTCTCGGGCACCTCGGCGGTCGACGCCTCGATGGTGACCGGCGAGTCCGTGCCCGTCGAGGTCGGACCCGACGATGCGGTCGTCGGTGCCACCGTCAACGCCGGCGGGCGCCTCGTCGTGCGCGCGATCCGGGTCGGCGACGACACGCAGCTCGCCCAGATGGCACGGCTCGTCGAAGAGGCGCAGTCGGGCAAGGCCAAGGTGCAGCGGCTCGCCGACCGCATCTCGGGCGTCTTCGTGCCGATCGTGCTCGTCATCGCGCTCGGCACGCTCGCCGGCTGGCTCCTCACCGGCGCCTCGGCGTCCATGGCGTTCACGGCGGCCGTCGCGGTGCTCATCATCGCGTGCCCGTGCGCGCTCGGGCTCGCCACGCCGACCGCGCTGCTCGTCGGGACCGGTCGCGGAGCGCAGCTCGGCATCCTGATCAAGGGTCCTGAGGTGCTCGAGTCGACGCGCACCGTCGACACCGTGGTGCTCGACAAGACCGGCACCGTGACGACCGGCCGCATGGCGCTCGTCGACGTGGTGCCGGCCGCGACGGACTCCGCCACCGACGCCCGCCGTCAGGTGCTGCGTCTCGCGGGCGCCGTGGAGCACGCCTCGGAGCATCCGATCGCACAGGCGATCGCGCGCGCCGCAGCCGCCGAGACGGGCGAGCTGCCCGAGGTGGAGTCGTTCCAGAACGTGCCGGGCAAGGGCGTGTCGGGTGTCGTGGACGGGCACGCGGTGTTCGTCGGGCGCGACGCGCTGCTGGCGGACTGGGCGCTGACCCTCCCCGCTCCCCTGGCTGACGCGAAGGCGGCGGCCGAGGCATCCGGTCGCACCGCCGTCGTGGTCGCCTGGGACGGCGAGGTGCGCGGCCTCGTGGTGGTGGCCGACCAGGTCAAGCCCACGAGCCGCGAGGCGGTCGCGCAGCTGCGCGCCCTCGGGCTCACGCCCGTGCTCCTCACCGGCGACAACGCCGCGGCGGCGCGCGCGATCGCCGACGAGGTCGGCATCGAACGGGTCACCGCCGAGGTGCTGCCGCACGAGAAGGTCGACGCCGTCAAGGCGCTGCAGGCCGAGGGCCGTGTGGTCGCGATGGTCGGCGACGGCGTGAACGATGCCGCCGCCCTCGCGCAGGCCGACCTCGGCCTCGCGATGGGAACGGGGACGGATGCCGCGATCGAGGCCTCCGACATCACCCTGGTGCGCGGCGATCTGCGCAGCGCGGCCGACGCGATCCGCCTGTCGCGCACCACCCTCGGCACCATCAAGGTCAACCTGTTCTGGGCCTTCGCGTACAACGTGGCGGCGATCCCGCTCGCGGCGCTGGGCCTGCTCAACCCGATGATCGCCGGCGCCGCGATGGCCCTGTCGAGCGTCTTCGTCGTCGGCAACAGCCTGCGGCTGCGCACGTTCCGTTCCCTCCAGGAGAAGAAGTCATGACCGACGTCCAGACCCACGACCACACCCACCACGGCTACATCACCGACAAGGACAAGTACCTCAACCGCCTCAAGCGCATCGAGGGCCAGGCCCGCGGCATCCACAAGATGGTCGAGGACGAGAAGTACTGCATCGACATCCTCACGCAGATCAGTGCGCTGACGTCCGCCCTCGAGGCGGTCGCGGTGGGCCTGCTCGACGACCACCTGCGCCACTGCGTCGTCGACGCCGCACGCCTCGGCGGCCCGGAGGCCGACGCCAAGATCACCGAGGCCTCGCAGGCCATCGCGCGCCTCGTGCGCTGACGCCTCGGCCGCCCCTGCCGCCCCGGCCGCGGCATCCGTCGTCCCTCGTCGAGACCGGGGATTCCCGTCGAGACCGAGGGCGCGGCCGTCGGTCTCGCCGAGGATCCTCGGTTTCGCGGCGCGAAGGGCGGCGGGCAGCGTCAGGACGTGGCGACGGGTGCCGCGGCCGCCCGCGTGCGGCGGGCATGCAGCAGCGAGTCGATCGTGAGCACGATGAGGGCGACCCACACCAGGTCGAATCCGATCCAGCGCTCGAGCGGCATCGGCTCGAGGAGCACGAGCCAGCCGATGAGGAACTGCAGGATCGGCGCGACGAACTGCAGGATGCCGATGAGGGTGAGCGGCGCGCGTCGGGCGCCGGCGGCGAACAGCAGCAGCGGCACGGCCGTGATGACGCCGGCGAGGCTGAGCAGCAGCGCGTGCTCCCACCCGCTCGCGCCCATCGTGAGTCCCTCCGTCACTCCGACGACGATGAGCACGACCGCGGCGACCGGCATGAGCCACAGGGTCTCGAGCGTCAGGCCGCTCACGGCGTCGACCGACGGGCCGACCTGCTTCTTCACCAGCCCGTAGAAGCCGAACGACGCAGCGAGGGTGAGGGCGATCCACGGGAACGCGCGGTAGCCGACGATGATCACGACGACCGCGGCGACAGCGATGCCGATCGCGACCCACTGCGTCGGCCGCAGCCGCTCGTGCAGCACGAGCACCCCGAGCATGACGGTGACGATCGGGTTGATGAAGTATCCGAGGCTCGTCTCGATCACGTGGCCGCTCAGCGCGCCCAGGATGAAGACCTGCCAGTTGATGTAGATGAGCACGCCCGCGAGCGCGGTCAGCCACAGCAGGCGCCGCTGGCGCATGATGGCGGCCAGCCGGCCCCACGAGCGGGTCACCGTCAGCAGCAGCGCGCAGAAGATCAGCGACAGCACGATGCGCCACGCCACCAGCTCGAACGGCTTGGTCGGTGCGAGCAGCAGGAAGTACAGGGGCAGGAAGCCCCACAGGAGGTACGCCGAGAAGGCGTAGACCCCGCCGAGCGAGCGCTCGCGCGCCGACTCGATGCCGGCGGCGGGCAGTGCGATCCCCGCCGTGGATGCCGCCGCCGCCGCGAGATCGTCGACGCCGTCCTCGGCGCGGTTCGAGGTCGGTTCGGGAGTCACCGATCCAGCCTAGGCCCGCGCACGCCTGCCGACGCGGTCGCCCCCGGGACTCGGGTGTCACGACGCGCCGCGACCTCGTGCCCGTAGCGGCAGCTCGTGACACCGGCACCGGAGCGGGGCCGGCGGTGCCGCCAGGCCCGGACACGACGAGAGGGCCGGATGCCTCGGCATCCGGCCCTCTCGTACGTGCGTTGCGCGACTCAGCGGACGACGACCGCCAGGACGTCGCGAGCCGACAGGACGAGGAATTCGTCGCCGCCGAACTTGACCTCGGTCCCGCCGTACTTGCTGTAGATCACGCGGTCGCCGACGGCGACGTCGAGCGGGATACGGTTGCCGTTGTCATCGATGCGGCCAGGGCCGACCGCCACGACCTCGCCCTCCTGGGGCTTCTCCTTGGCGGTGTCGGGGATGACCAGACCGCTGGACGTGGTCTGCTCGGCCTCGACCTGCTTGATGACGATGCGGTCCTCGAGCGGCTTGATGGAAACCGACACGGTCTACCTCTTCTTTCTTGAGACTAAGACTCGTTAGCACCCGCACACTGAGAGTGCTAATGGCAGTCTAGGCAACGCTCTGGCACTCTCGCAACGTGAGTGCCAAACCGGGCGAAAGACGGCCCCGCGAGAGGCTCGCACGAACTCCGGCATCGTGTATCAGGACGCCCCGCGGCAGGCTCTGCGGAATGTGGAGTCCGTCGAGAAGCACCCCCTCGCGCTGGCTCCATATCAGTGGTAGACAATCCGAAGAGGGACCCGTCCTGATCTTTGGGGGATTCGGACATGGCATTGAGCACTTATGTGCTCGCCGTCGACGTAGGGACTAGTCGTACCGCCGCATCGACCGCGCGAGTCACAGCCGTTGGGAACGTCGAGGTTGCCCGGTTCGCGCTGGGGCGCCATGCCGAGAGCGCACCGAGCGCCGTCTTCATCGGTCCGGACGAACTGCTTTTCGGCGAGGCCGCCGAAAGACGCGGTCTGGCACAGCCCGAGCGACTGGTTCGCGAGTTCAAGCGGCGTGTGGGGGACGACGTCCCCGTCGTCGTGGGCGGCCGCTCCCACCCGCCCGAGGAGCTCTTCGCCGGCATGGTCTCATGGGTCGTCGACGCGGTGGTCGAGCGCGAGGGCCGCCATCCCGAGTCGATCATCGCGACGGTCCCCGTGGCATGGGGCGACTACCGTCGCCGCCTCGTCTTCGACGCCCTCACGCGCGCGCTGTCCTGCCCGATCGAACTCATCAGCGAGCCGGTGGCCGCGGCGTGGCACTACGAGTCGACCTCCCCCCTCTCCGATGGGCAGGTGCTCGCCGTGTACGACCTGGGCGGGGGGACGTTCGACGTCGCTCTCGTCGGCAAGAACCACGACGGTGAGCTGGGTGCGATCGGCACTGCTGCGGGCATCGGCGACTTCGGCGGAGCGGACTTCGACGACCTCATTCTGCGACGCACGATCGCGGCGGCCGGCCATTCGGCCGCGGAACTCGCCGGTGCCCTCGATGCCCGAGTCGCCCTGGCCGCGCTGCGTCGCGAGTGCATCGAGGCGAAGGAGGCGCTGTCGTTCGACTCTGAGGCGGCGATCCCGGTCCTCCTCCCCGGCGGCGCGACGACGGTCCGCCTGACGCGAGCCGAGTTCGAAGAGCTGATCGAGCACGACATCGACAGAACGCTCAACGTGCTGCAGTCGACCCTCGAAAGCGCCGGCATCGGTCGTCGCCTCGAAGCCATCCTGCTGACGGGCGGTTCATCGCGCATCCCTCGCATCGCCCAACTCCTGTCTGAGCGATTCGACGCCCCGATCGCCGTCGATGCCGACCCCAAGGCGGTCGTCGCTCTCGGCGCGGCACGCGTGCTCCTCGATCACACGCTCGCTCCGCGACAGGCGGGTGAGGAAGACGCCGAGCAGAGTGGGATCGCCCTCCCGGGCGAGACGGATGCCGCGCCCGCGGCCGCATCAGCGGCGCCGACCCGGCGAGGCTGGCTTCGGCGGCTGCCCGCAACCGCAGCCGTGGCCGGCGGCGCCCTCGTGCTCGCGAGCGGGATCGTGCTCGTGAGCGCGACCACGCTGGCCAGTGGATCGCGCGCCGGCGTGACCGTGGCGCCGGCGTCCCTGACCGACTGGCTCGAGCGTGCGTTCGCCGGCGACGCTGCGACAGCGCCCGAACCGGTCGCCGGTGCCAGGCAGACCGAGACGGAGCCGACGACCCCGAGCGTCGACGCGGGCGCGCGTGATCCCGGGGGAACGGCGAGCGATCCGCGCCGGCGCGCCGCCGAGCGCGCGAATGAGGCGCGCGACCGGATGACGCCGACCTCGGGCGCTGCTGCGCCCACTCCTAGCGGAGGCACGACGCGGGCGCCCGCGTCCTCTTCGACTCCCCCGTCCGGCGGCGCGACGCCGAAGGACACCGGGACTGACGCGGGCACCGACGCGGGAACGGATCCGGGCACCGACCCCGGCACCGATCCCGGAACAGACCCAGCCACCGACCCGGGAACCGATCCGGGCACCGACCCCGGGACAGACCCAGGCACCGACCCGGGAACCGATCCGGGCACCGACCCTGCAACAGACCCAGGCACCGACTCCGGAACAGACCCAGGCACCGATCCGGGAACAGACCCAGGCACCGACCCCGGAACAGACCCAGGCACCGACCCGGGGACCGACCCGGGCACCGACCCCGGCACCGGCGAGGACCCGCCGGATGCGCCCGTCGGTGAACCGGATCCGACGCCGACCGGCACCCCGGTGCCCGAATGATGCCCGCGATGCCGAGCTTGGCCGGTGCCGAGTCCACACGTGGCGGCGTCGGGACCCTGCCCGGCTTTCCCTCGATCGATGCTCTGCGCTTTCCGGGCGAACCCGCACGAGCGGTCGTCATAGGCAGCGCCGGGTCGGGGAAGAGCACGCTTCTGCGCCATCTCGTCGCTCTGTTCGCCGGTGAGGGCACACCCGCCGTACTGCTGCGACAGAGCGGAGACATCGACGTCACGCCGGCAGGCTCCGTCCTCCTCGTCGACGACGCGCACCTTCTCGACGACACCTGGCTGCGAGTCCTGGCCGAGCGCGCCGACGAGCCCGACGCAGGGCTCATCGTGACCGCGCGCAGCTGGCCCGTCGTCCCCGGCTTCGCCGCTGTCAGCCGTCGTCTCGAGCGCAGCCGGCCCGCGATCCTGCTCGGCGAGGTGTCGAGGCACCGTCTGCGCGAGGATGCGGGACCGGCCATCGCAGGTTGCGGTGACGCCGTGCTCGCAATGACCGGAGGTATCGCATGGCTCGTCCACGAGATCCTCCGCGTGCACGACGAACGCGACTGTCACGGCGACCCGCACCACGAGGTGCTCCGCGAGACCCTCAGGCCTCGCATCCTGCACAGGCTCATGTCAGTCGCCCCGCCGGTCCGCCGGCTGATCGACGATCTGGCCCTCGGCCTCACGACGGCGCCCGACGCCGACAGGGAGTCGCTCGTGGCGGAGGGATACGCCGAAGGGCTTCTCACGGCGGCCGGCCGACCCCCGGAGCTCGTCGTCGAGACGGTGCGCGCCGTTGCGCCGGTCGCTCAGAAGATCCATGTCATCGAGGCGAGTTCGCGCGCCGAGCTGCGCGACGCGACGCTGCTGCGAAGCCTCGACGGCCTCACGGATGCGAGGGCGGCGGAGGCGCTGGCCACAAGAGCGCGATCCTTGACGAGGGAGGACCCGACCCTCGCCGACGAGCTGCTGGCGAGGGCAGAGGCCTGCGGCGCCACGCCGGAATCGCTCGCGGAGGACCGGGCCCACGTGGCGTGGCAGCTCGGCCGCCTCGACGAGGCCGGCGCGATCCTCGACGGGTGGATCCAGGCCGCCCCTCTGGGCGGGATGCGGGCGGATCTCGCGGCGGCGATCTGGGCCGACCGCGGCATGATGAGCCTCGCGCACGACACCTACCAGGCCACGGAAGGCCTCGAAGGCGCCGACCGCACCTGGGCGGGCCTCGCCGCGATCGGCGCGGGGCGCCGGCCGGGCGCCGGCGAGGCGGGGGCGCGCGACCGTGGAGCCGACCCGCCCTCGACGTTGCGCGTCGCTCTTCGCCTCCTCGATCGGGGGCTCATCGCCACGCTGTCGCCCGACGCCGACGCGTCGGCGCTTCCCGACCTCCAGCGTGCGTCCGAGCTCTACACCGCCTCCCGCGATGCGAGCGCCTCGGTCGAACTGCCAGCCGTGGTCGCGGCGGCCGCCACGATCGGCCTCGGCGACCTCAAGACGGCGGACGCCATCATCCACGAGGCGCTGCGGGGCAGGCAAGGAGGCGGTCACCGCCAACCGCGCCTCCACCTGTGGGCGGCATGGTTCGCGCTGCAGCGCGAGCGCCCTGCGGATGCCCGCGCCGCCCTCGAGCGTGCGACGTCCGGTCGCCCACTGTCGCCGCGCGACGACGCGTTCGCCGCCACCATCGCCGTGGGCCTGGCACGCCGCTACGACGACGCCGCCGAGCTCGCATCGGTATGGGAATCCGCACGAACGCGCGTGCTGCGCGTCGAGCCCGATCTCTACTCGCTCCTGTCGCTCGGAGAAGCCGTCATCGCCTCGGCCCGCCTCGGCGATGCCGTCTCGATGCAGGCGGCCTTCGACCACGGCCTGCGGATCGTGGCGCAGCTGGGCGATCCACCCGCGTGGGCGGCGCCATTGCACTGGGCAGGCATCCAGCGCGGCATCCTGCTCAGCCGGCCCGAGGCGCTGGCGCCGCATGCGCGCGCTCTCGTCGCGGCGGCTGCGCACAATCGGCTCGCCGCCCGCATGGCGCAGGCAGGACGCGTGTGGACCTTGGTGCTCGCGGGCACCGTGGACCCCGACGCCGTCGAGACGGCCGCGCGAGCGCTCGGCTCGGTGGGGCTCGCGTGGGACGGAGCGCGGCTGGCCGGCCACGGCGCGGGGCGCTCGGTCGACCGCAAGGTGATCGCCCGTCTCCTCGCCTGCGCGCGGGAGCTGCACCCGCGCGAGACCCCGCGTGCGGCCGATCTCGGATCCGCCGGGGCTCCGGCATCCGACCCGTCCTCCGAGTGCGTGCTCAGCGACCGCGAGCGCGAAGTCGCCGAGCTCGTCCTCCAGGGCAAGACCTATGCCGAGATCGGTGCGGCGATCTTCATCTCGCCCCGCACCGCCGAGCACCACATCGCACACATACGTCGGCGTCTGGACGCCACATCGCGCTCCGACCTCCTGTCGAAGCTGCGCGTCGCGATCGAGGGGACTGCCACGCAGCTCGCCACAGACGCCGATCGAAGGGGCCCGCACAAGACCCCGCACCGCCCCCCATCGAGCATCGGGGCAACCCCCGATGCTCGATGGGGTGCCACTTCCTAATCTGAATCCACAGACGTCGAGTCTCATCGCGGAGGTATCGGGAATGAGCACCCCTCTGGCGACAATCGCCAACTCGATCATCGAGTTCATACTGAGTCTGCTGCGCGATCCGGCCGCCATGGCTGCACTGAAAGAGGATCCCGAGGGCACACTGGCGCGCAACAGGATGGAAGGTCTGTGCGCCGATGATGTCCGCGCTGTCGCTCCGGTCATCTACGACCGTCCGGATGTCGTGCCCAAAGCGCATCACACCCCGCCGCCACCGTCCGACAACGACGTCGTCAACGAGATCACGCGCATCACCAGCAACTGGACGTGGGTCGACAGCAGGGCGACGATCGTCGACCAGTCGGTCAACCAGAACATCTGGACCGAGGGCGGGGACGTGACACAGGAGTTCGACCAGAGCGCCGGCGTCGCATCCGGCGACGGCTCGGTCGCCTCCGGCGACGACACCACCGGCGTCGGCGCGCCCGATGACACCCCGCCCGACGAGACGCCTGACGACGGCGTCCCCGATCTTCCCGACCTGCCCGGGCTCGGCGATGACACCGACGACGGCGACGGAACCGGCGAGCCCGGGCAGGCCGATGAGGTCTCGGCTGCGGAGGAGGAGACGCCGGCGCCGACAGGTCAGCTCGACACCGGAGAGCCCGGCGCGTCGCAGCCAGCGGCCGACGCCGTCCCGGTGGTCGAGGCGGCGATCACGGACGCCGAAGCCCCGGCCTCCGAGTCTGCGGCCGCGCCCGCCTACACAGAGCCGGTCGCGGACGTCGACGAATCGGTGTGGAGCGAGCCCGAGACCCACGTCGTGGAAGAGGTCGCGTACCCGGAAGAGCTCGCAGAGGAACAGTAGGAGACGGTGACCGATCCGTCCGAGCAGGCGCGCCCGCCCGCGGTGGTCCCGCAGCGTCCCTCCGGTGCGCGGGAGACCTCGAAGGGGCCTCCGCAGCGCCCGCCCTTGCAGAATCCCAACACCGCCCCGGTGCTGACCAGGCTGACGCCCCCGTTCTCGATCCGGACGGCTCAGTTCTTCTGGATCCTCAGCTTCGCGATCGGCGGCTTCGCCGTCGTCTACTTCTTCGTGATCCGCAAGAACCAGGTTCCGCTCATCTCCGACGCGGTGCGCGCCGTCGATCCTGGACGCGCGGACGAGACCTACACCGCGGCCGCCGACATCATCTACTGGTCGGTCTTCGGTCTCCTGGTGGCAGTGCTGCTCGTGCAGATCACGCTCCTGGTGTCGTTCATGGCGCGACGGCCGAAGATCCGCTGGTGGCAGCTGCTCACCTGGGCCCTCCAGGTGGTGACGCTCGGCCTCTCGCTCGAGCTCGTGCTCACCGGCGAGCCCGCGCAACCGCTGCGCACGGTGCTCGCCGCCCAATGCGCTCTGGTACTGCTGGGCCTCATCTCGAGCGTGATGCCGAAAGCAATCGCCTGGTCAGCCCGGCAGCACGATGTCGTTCGACATCAGCGGGACGACGCGGCGCGGTCGCTCTGAGGCGATCTGCTCCAGACTGCGGATCACAGTGTTGCACAGGCTCACCGCACCACGCTCGGTGAGCGGCGACTCGGCGATTCCACGCCAGCGAGCGAGCAGTTCGTCCACCCGCTGCTGCATCACGGCGCCGTCCGTGTTCTCCTCCACGCCCAGTCGCGCCGCCGCCGACGCGCCCGCGCCTCCGACGATCCGCTCGGCATCGGCCAGCTGCTCCTCGGGCAGGGAGTATCCGCCGGCGCGGGTTCGCGACAGCGCGGCGAGCTCTCGCAACGAGTGCGTCGTCGCTGAGATGCGCTCGATCTCGGCCAGCAGCGCCTCGCTCCCAGGCCGCGGCCGCTCGCGCAGCACCTGGTCGAGCCCGGGAAGCACTCCGTAGACCTTGAGCGTGTCGGCGCGGGCACGGAAGTGATCGCGCACAAGAGCCTGCAGGGCCGTGAGACCGCTCTGCTGAAGCAGACCCTCGGCCAGCTCGGTGGAGGTGACGATGCCGCCGCGGATCAGCGCCGCGGCAAGACGCACGCCGAACAGTCCGAAGCGGGTGAGCAGCGCCCGCCGCGTGCTCTGACTGAGCGGCCCCTCCGCCGAAGGGCGGGCGAACCGATCCGCCGAGACCAGCATCCGCTCGCGCACGGCGCGGTCGAGTTCCGCGATCTGGCGGAGCGCGCGGAACTCGTCTTCGCGGAGCGTCCGCGCCGTCTCGGCGAGCAGCCCCGCGACCGGGATGACGTCCAGCACCAGCGCATGCAGGTCGCCGTCCTCGGAGTATCGACGTGCGACCTTCGCGGCCGAGAGCAGCGAGTCGATGCGCGCCGAGCCGATCTCGTCCGCGCGGGAGAGGACGGCGACGGCGTTCACGGTGAGAGTTCCGACGGCCGCCACATCGCGGAACGACTCCAGGAACTGGCGATCCGACGATCGCAGGTGCCTCATCAGATAGATCACGGCATCAGCCGCGGACGCGCTGCTCTTCTGGGTGAGGAAGCCGGTGGCCCGATCAGACACCTCCTGCGAGAGCGATGCGATGCCCGGGGTGTCGATCAGGACGAGCGAGCGCAGACTCTCGGAAGGCCAGCCGACGTCGATCCATGCCACGTCCGCCGCCGACGCGGCCCCGAGGTCGAACACCACGCAGCCGTCTTCCCGGCGGAAGCGCAGACTGCGTGGCGGGCCCTCGTGCGGATGAAGCGTGATCGTGGGGGTGTCCGACCGGCGATACCACGTGACGACACGGGTGCACTCCCCCGCATCGGTCGCGGCGATCGACTCGCCCAGCAGAGCGTTCAACAGCGTGGACTTGCCGGCTTTGACCATACCTGCCAGCGCGATGCGCAGCGGTCCCTCGAGCCGTCGGTCGTAGGCCCGGATGAGGGCGGATGTCGCCTCGTCGTCCTCGTAGAGCGCGAGCGCCCGCCGCGCGACCGCACGTGCGTCGGCGAGTGCCGGCTCCCTCATGGCTGCGCTCCGTTCATCCTGCGATCGCCGCTTGCTCCGGTCCGGTCGCCCGCTCCGGCGCACGCGGCGCGGTGATCTGGGAGCGCAGCTCCTCCAGCTGGCGCAGGCGACTGCGCAGCAGCCTGACCCGCTCCTCGCGCTTGCCGCTTTCGACACCGGCGGCCTGCTTGGCTGCGGTGACCGCCTCGGCGAACGAGCGGTGCAGCTCGTCGGCCAATGCACCGAAGTGGTCGCGTGCCGTGCGCTGCACGAGCCGCAGCCGATCCTTGAGCTGTTTGCCCGACTGGAAGATGACCTCGTCGATATGGCGACGCACGATGTTCTTCGCCTCCTGCTGGCGGCGCAGCAGTCGGGCGTTCATGTCTTCGCGGTAGGCGCGGCGTCCGACGATCACGCCGGCCAGCAGCGACAGCGGATTGATGAGAGGGAGCCCGATCAGACCGGTCGCGAGCCCGACCATGAGCACGCCGCCGTAAGAACCGCGCACGCCGATGAAGATCTTCTCCGCTGCACTCATCCGTCCCTCGTCGAGGCGGCCTATCGCGTCGACCGGGTCGAGCACGCCCGTCGCGTCGGCAACGTCGATCGCAGGGATCGACTGCTCCCCCTCCAGGAAGAGCTCGGCGACCTGTTCCGACAGCCAGCGCGCGCGTTCATCCGTCCACACGAACGTCTCGGCGACGGCGTCCGAGATCCGCTGGTTCATCCACTCGGTGATCTGATCCCAGATGGGACCGGGATCGCCGTCGTCGATGGATGCCTCGGCCTCGCGCTGCACCTTGCGCAGCCTGTCGCGCAGATCGTGCTCCATGTCGGAGATCAGGTCTGCCACGCCGTCCGTGAGCGTCACCTGCCAGCGCGATGATCTCCCGCGGAACTCATCGGCGCGCGCCTTCGCGTCCTCGAGCCGCTGGATGAGCCGCGGCGTGTTGTTGGGATCGACGAGAGCGCTGAGCTCGGATCGGAACGCCATGGTGAGCTGGTCGACGACCGACCCGAGATCGTGCATGGCGCTGCGCTCATGGATCTGTTCCGCACGCTCGAGGATGTGCCGTCGCAGGTGCGCGACGAGAGCGGGGAAGCCCGATTCCTCGTTGAGCTCGGCATCGCGGTTCTCAGCCGCCAGAAGCCGCAGATCGCTCGAGACGGCGAAGATCGGGATGTCGCCGATCTTCGCCAGATGACGGCGGTCGATGTCCTCGATCTCGCGCCAGTCGGGGTAGAGGTCGGTCTTGGCCAGGACGGCGGCCACATTCGGCGAGACGCGCATCGCATGACGCAGGAACTGCATCTCGGGCGCGGTGTACTCCTGCGACGCGTCCGACACGAGGATCACGGCGTGCGCGGTCGACAGCGCCGAGAGGGTGAGGAGCGCGCTGCGCGAATCGAGACCACCGACTCCGGGCGAGTCGACCAGTCGCAGCCCGCCGCGCAGGATCTCACGCGGGAGCAGCACCTCGGCCGAGACGATCCGCCGGACGTTGTCGGGGTTCCCTTTCGCCGAGACGTACTCGGCCAGCTCGTCCAGGCCGATCTGCTCGCGCACCGGCACGACATCGGTCCCGGTCTCGGGCTGCACCAGAATCGTCGCCGACGGCTCCGCAGCGTAGCCCACCGTCGTGGGCACGGTTGTGGCGACGTCGTCGTCGACCGGACACGCAGGGGCGTTGACGAGGGCATTGACGAGCTTGCTCTTGCCCTGCTTGAACTCGCCCACGACGATGACCCGCACATGCGGGTCGCGCAGCCGCTCCCGCGTCTGCCCGAGTCGCCTCACCAGATCGCGGCGGCCGGCCTGGACCGCGGCGTCGCCGACCTGCCCCACGAGCTCGAGGAGAGCGCCGTCCGATGCGGGCGGAATGCCGACGGCCGCGGCATCGGTCGTGCCGGTCGTATCGTTGCGATCCGTCAACGGCTGCAGCTCCCTTGATCACTCGACGATGCGGGTCAGGTGGGTCAGACCGGGAAGTCCAGCGTCGGACCGGGTGCGGTGCCCAGATCGTAAGGATCCGACGCGACGCCACCCCAGAGGGCATCGGCGTCGACATCCCAATCGGATGCGGCCACGTTCTGGATCTCGTCGGTGAAGGCGTTCGCGAAGAGGTCGCCGTCGCCTTCGGCGACAGTGCCGCCGAAGGTGTCGTCCCCGTCCGACGGGGACACCAGGTCGTCGACGCCGCCTGGGGCGAACGCGCTGCCGTCGGCCCCGCTCGCCGGCGGCGCGTCCGTGACGCCGTCGCGGTCGTCGCTGTCGCTCATCGCCCTCTCCTCACCCGAGGATCCGTGGCCTGTCGCCCTTCAGTATCGCAGCCGGGGTTTCGTGCCGGCACCGGTGTGTGTGCGCCCGGCCGCTCGAGGCGATCGGGCGCACACGCATCCCCCAGTCAGAAGAGATCGACCTCGTTCTGCTCGGCACCGGGGCTGTTCACGATGCCGTCGTTCTCGAGTTCGACGTCGATGTCGGTCTCGTACTCGTTGAACGAGTCGTCGAGGTCGACATCCGTGGAGTTGTCCTGGAACGAATCCTCGACCTCCACATCGGTGTTCGTGGAGTTGTCCTCGTTGAACGCGTCGTCGATCTCGGTGTCGATGTCCCAGTTCGTCGAGCTGTCTGTGTTGAACGCGTCCTCCAGCTCGACATCGATCTCGGTGTCGGTCTCGGTGGAGTTGTCCTGGAACGAGTCCCTGATCGAGACCGAGTTGTCTTGGAACGAGTCCTCGATGTCGACGTCCCAGTTCGTCGAGTTGTCGATGTCGACGTCGTCGCCGGCCGCGATCGCGCCGTCGCCCGAGGCCACGCCGCCCTGCTGCCCGAAGACCTGCGACACGCCCCCCGAGCCGTTCGCCCAGATGTTCTGGTTCACCGACTGGTCGAACATCGTCGAGCGGTTGTCGATCGTGAGCCCACCCGCCGCGGCGGCGCCACCGGCGCCTCCCGTGCCGCCGAGGTCACGGAAGCCCGTCTGGTACTGCCGCACGCCGGTCGTGATGGAGTGATCGTTCAGCGTCTGCTCGTTGAACGAGTCGGTGATGTCGACGTCGGTGTCCCAGTTGTTCGAGTGGTCGTCGTTGAAGGAGTCCTCGATGTCGACCTCCACGTCGGTGTTGGTCGAATTGTCGTTGTGGGAGTCCTCCGTCTCGGTCGAGTTGTCGGAGTTGTCGTTGAACGAGTCCTCGGTCTCGGTCGAGTTGTCGGAGTTGTCGTTGAACGAGTCCTCCGTCTCGGTCGAGTTGTCGGAGTTGTCGTTGAACGAGTCCTCGGTCTCGGTCGAGTTGTCGTTGAGCGAGTCCGCCAGATCGACGTTGGTCTGAAGACCCAGCAGGTTGGTGTTGTCGTCGGCCATGATGATCTTCTTTCTTGAACGGGTGCCAGTCGGCTCGTATTGGAAGTCTGCTGAGGCCCGCGCACGTCGGCATCGGGAGCTGCCCCCGCACTCCCTACGGCCACGACAGGGGACCGATAGGGGGTCCGCGGCGGGGGTGCGGAGCGACGGCCATAGGCTGGGCCGGTGGAGATGGCCGAATTGACAGCGCTGCTCACGCCCGAGGGGCTGCGCCTTCTCGATGCCACCCCGCCGATCGAATCGGCCGACGACGTGGCGCGCGCCGTGTCTCGCCTACGCAAGGACGGCCACTCCCCCGACCTCGTGTCGGCCGTCGTCGGTCAGGCTCGGCTGCGCACTCGGGCGCGCGCCAAGTTCGGGGATCTCGCCGAGCGGATGCTGTTCACGCGCGCCGGTCTCGAGCAGGCCACGCGTCTGCCGATCGCCGCCCGCCACGCCGCGCGGTTCCGCGACGCCGGATTCGAGCGGGTGGCCGACCTCGGCTGCGGCATCGGCGGCGACGCGCTCGGACTCGCCGGCCTGGGTCTGCGCGTCCTCGCCGTGGACGCCGACGACGTGACGGCCGCGATCGCCGCGTACAACCTCGCCCCGTTCGGGGGCGACGTCGAGGTGCGCCACGCGACGGCCGAGGCATCCGATCTGTCGCATGTCGACGCCGTGTGGCTCGACCCGGCACGCCGCACGGCCGGCCACGGCGAGACGACCCGCACGCGGCCCGAGGACTGGTCACCGCCGCTCGACTGGGTGTTCGAGCTCGCAGCACGCATGCCGGTCGGCGTGAAGCTCGGCCCGGCGCTCGACCGCGACCTCATCCCCGACGACGTCGAGGCGCAGTGGGTGAGCGCCGACGGCTCAACGGTCGAACTCGTGCTGTGGTCGGGCGCGCTCGCGCGCGAAGGCGTCCATCGCGCCGCCCTCGTGATCCGCGATGGCGCCGCCCACGAACTCACGTCGGCGACGGATGCCGCGGACGAGCCGGTGCGCGAGCTCGGAGCCTACCTGCACGAGCCCGACGGTGCGGTGATCCGCGCGCGGCTGATCGGCGACGTCGCGCGCTCGCTCGAGGCGGGCATGCTCGACGAGCACATCGCCTACCTGACCTCGGACGCCGCGCTCACGTCCGCCTTCGTCGCGTCGTTCCGCGTGCGGGAAGTGCTGCCCGCCGACGTCAAGGCGCTCGGCAAGGCGCTGCGCGAGCGCGGCATCGGACGCCTCGAGATCAAGAAGCGGGGAGTGGATGTCGACCCCGCCGCGCTGCGGACCCGTCTGAAGCTGCGTGGCTCGGAGTCCGCAACCCTGTTCCTCACCCGCATCGGCTCACGCCGCACCGCGATCCTCGCCGACCGGATCTGAACTCTTCAGCCGACGAGTCCGGCCCGCCAGCCCGCGTACAGCAGCCAGCCCGCGCTGTACAGGATCGACACCGTGCCGATCGCGATCGCCCACACTGCCATGGAGCGGCTCTCGAGCGGGCGACGCAGGGCCAGGATCGCCGAGACGACCGCGACGATCCCGATCGGGAAGCCCCAGCCGACGAACAGCGACACCGCGAGCCCGACGATCGCGAACGCCAGCGCCCAGCCCGCGAGGCCCCGATGGAGACCGGATGCCTCCGCCCCGGTCCACGGCTCCGGCGACGACGGATCCTCGGTGCCCGGTTCGGCCGGCGCCGACTGGACCGTCACCGGGACCGGCGCCGTCGGCAGTCGGCGGAATCCGCCGCGGTGCGCGCCGGGCAGCGGCGACGCATCCTGCGCGAGCGCGATCTCGGGCGAGGGTCCCTCCACGACGGGCGTCGGCGCCACCGGCGAGGTGGGCTCGGGTGCGCTCGGCGCTGCGTCGCCGGGGGCAACCGCGTGGTCTCTCGGCCTCGGGTCCTCGGGGCCGGCGCCGGGGCGCGGCATCCGCTCGTCGTCCGTCATGCCGACTCCGCCACCTGGATCTCGGTCACGGGAAGCGTCGAATCCGCGCCGAACTCGAGCGTCGACGGCGGACGCCCCGACATGATGAGCTCCGAGGCCAGCGCCGCGATCATCGCGCCGTTGTCGGTGCACAGCGAGAGCGGCGGGATGCGCACGCTCACTCCCTCGGCCGCCGCGCGCTCGAGCGCGACGTCGCGCAGGCGCCGGTTCGCGATCACCCCGCCGCCGAGCAGCAGGCGCGGGACGCCGTGGTCGCGGCACGCCGCGAGCGCCTTGGTCACGAGCACGTCGACGACCGCCTCGCGGAAGCTCGCCGCGACATCGGCCACGGGCACCGGCTCCCCCGCCGCCTGCCGCTGCTCGGTCCAGCGGGCGACGGCGGTCTTCAGGCCGGAGAACGAGAAGTCGTAGCGGTGCTTGGGCATGTCGCTCGCGCGCGACAGCCCGCGCGGGAACGGGATCGCGTGCGGATCGCCGGATGCCGCGGCCCTGTCGATCTCGGGACCCCCGGGATAGGGCAGCCCGAGCAGACGCGCGACCTTGTCGAAGGCCTCGCCGGCAGCGTCGTCCATCGTCTCGCCGAGCAGCTCGACGTCGGTCGTGAGATCGCGCACGAGCAGCAGCGAGGTGTGACCGCCGCTCACGAGCAGCGCGACCGTGGGGTACTCGAGCGGCGGTGCATCCCCGTCGAGGATGTCGGCGGCGATGTGGCCCACGAGGTGGTTGACGGCGTACAGCGGCTTCTCGAGCGACACCGCGAGCGCCTTCGCCGCTCCGACGCCCACCATGAGGGCGCCCGCGAGTCCGGGCCCGCTCGTCACCGCGACGGCGTCGATGTCGGCGAGCTCGACGTCCGACTCGGCGAGCGCGGCGCGGATCGCCGGCTCGAGCGCCTCGAGGTGCGCGCGCGCCGCGACCTCGGGCACCACGCCGCCGTATCTGGCGTGCTCGTCCATCGAGCTGGCGATCGTGTTCGACAGCAGCGTGCGCCCGCGCACGACGCCGATGCCGGTCTCGTCGCAGCTCGTCTCGATGCCCAGCACGAGGGGCTCGGCGCGGTTCATGTGCACCACCCCCGTGCGGAACTCCCGAGATCCTCCCCGGCAGAAACCGACGGCTCCCCGTGCGGGGTGGAGCAGTTCTTCAGGAGTTGTGCGCGCCGCGCCGGCGGAAGACGGGTGCGCCGCAGCCCACCCGCGGAGATCGAGCCTCATGACCACGGCGTCGACGTCGTCGGGCTGGTAGTACCGCGGCTTGCGCCCGATCTCGAGGAAACCCTCCGAGAGGTACAGCGCCCGCGCGACGGGGTTGTCGGCGCGGACCTCCAGGAACACCTGGGCGATCCGGCGGCGCGCCGCTTCCTCCAGCAGCGCCCGCAGCAGCGCCCGCCCCCGGCCGCGGCCCCGCGCCGCCTCGGCGAGCGCGATCGTCTGGACGTCGGCATCCGTCGCGTTCTTCACGGCGCGGAGCCCGGCGTACCCGACGATCCGCCCCGCCTCCTCGTCGACGACGTACCAGCCGTGCGGAGACGAGAGCTCCTCGCGCATCATGGCGTCCGACCAGGCGTCGGTCGGGAACGAGGCGCGCTCGAGTCGCATGATCGCCGCGAGGTCATCGGGCGTCGCCGTGCGCAGGGTCATGCGACGACCCGCTTCGGCGCGGACGGCAGCGTGACGTCGGGCGATCGCAGGTACAGCGCCTCGACGGGACCGATCGTGCGTCGGGCGGCGAGAGCCCTGGCCGCGACGAGCGCGAGCATCGTGGCGGGGATGCGCTCGGCATCCCGCCGCACCACGCCTGCATCGGCGAGGAGCCGGTCGAGGTCGTCGCGGGGCGCGAGTGCGGGCTCGGCGATGCGGATCGGCAGCCCGTCATCGTCGAGTCCCCGGTACAACGTGTATGCGAACTCGCGGCGGCGCGCGTCGGTGACCACCGCGAAAGCCTTGTCGTCGGCGTCCTCGTAGCCTCCGGTGAGGGCGTCATGGATCAGCAGCTCGAGGGCGACGGCGTCGTGGCTCACGACGGGCACGAGGGGCACACCGCGCCCGAGCGCGAACGCCCGCGCGGCCGCGATGCCGACGCGCAGCCCGGTGAAGGGGCCGGGACCCATTCCGGCGGCCACGTGCGTGACGCCGGCAGGGGCGACGGATGCCTCGTCCAGCGCCCGCTCGATGAGCGTGCCCACCACCTCGGCGTGCCCGCGGGGATCGGGGCTCTCGACCTGCGACCGGACGACGCCGTCCGGCTCGACCACCGCCACCGCGGAGCCGAGCGACGTGTCGATGCCCAGGATCACGCCTTCCAGCGTAACCGCGGCCGGGCTTCACCCTCCCCGCGTGCCTCGACCACCGTCTGAACGCGGTGTCACATCGGGCGCGGGCAGGGATCCCGCGGCCGTGACCACGCTGCCGCGCGATCGAGGCGGAGCCGTGGCCCGGCCGGTGCCGCGGGCGACCGAATCACGCGGGCGACCGAATCACGCGGGCGACCGAATCACGCGGGCGACGGAAGCACGCGGCGACGGATGCCGCGGCTACGGGCGCCGCGAGACGGTCACGAGCCGCGGAGCCGCGGCGTCGAGCTCGGCCTCATGCGCGACGCCTTCGCACGCGTCGTCCTGCCCGTGCCCGTGCCACTCCCGCTCGATCTCGAGCTCCCACCACGTGTCGCGGATGCCGTCGACCATCCCGCGCCCCCACTCGACGATCACGACGGAGCCCTCGAAGTCGATGTCGAGGTCGTCGAGCTCGGCCGGCGACCCCAGGCGGTACGCATCCACGTGCACGAGCGGCGCGCCGCCGACGAGCGACGGGTGGGTGCGGGCGAGGACGAACGTCGGGCTCTGGACGGGTCCGCGCACGCCGAGACCCTGCCCGATGCCGCGGGTGAGGGTGGTCTTGCCCGCGCCGAGCGGTCCGGTGAGCACCACGAGGTCGCCCGGCCGCAGCATCCGCCCGATCTCCTCCCCCAGCGCCTCCATGTCGGCGGGCGACACGATCTCGCGCTGCCCGAGGATCGGGTCGAGCCCGCTCACTGCGACACCTGCCTGCGGGGAACGCGGGGGCCGACGCGCGTGACGATCTCGTAGTTGATGGTGCCCGCGGCATCCGCCCACTCCGTCGCGGCCGGTGCGCCGAGCGTGGGGTCGCCGAACAGCACGACCTCGTCGCCGACCGAGACCGCCGCGTCTCCGACGTCGACGACGAACTGGTCCATCGCGATGCGGCCCGCCACCGTGAAGCGCCGGCCGGCGATCGTCACCGGCCCGACGCCGGACGCCTGCCGGGGCACGCCGTCGGCGTATCCCAGCGGCACCAGCGCGAGCGTGGTGTCGCGGTCGGTGCGGTAGTCGTAGCCGTACGACACGCCCTTGCCCGCGGGGACGCGGCGCACCGCGGCGACCGCGCCGCGCAGCGTCATGGCGGGGCGGAGGCCCAGATCGGCCGACGAGCGGTCGGCGAACGGAGAGAGCCCGTAGATCCCGATCCCGATGCGCACGCAGCCGAGCCGCGACTCGGGCAGGTCGATGGCCGCGTGCGTCGCGGCGACGTGCCGCAGGGGAGGCGCCAGGCCGAGCGACGCGGCGAGGCCGACCCCCTCCTCGAACGCGCGGAGCGCCGCGCGATCCTCGTCGGCCGACGCGTTGGAGAGATGGCTGAAGAGCGCGACGACACGCAGGCGTCCGATTCGCTCGAGCCGGGCCGCCTCGGCGAACACCACGCGGTAGTCCTCGGGCGGGATGCCGTTGCGCGACAGCCCCGTCTCGAGCTTCAGGTGCACCGCGACGGGGCGGTCGCCGGATGCCGCGGCCGCCGCCTTCTGCAGCTGATCGAGGTTCGAGATGCCGAGCTCGATCCCGTGGGCCGCGGCCTCGCTGAAGACGGCATCGGGTGCGTGCAGCCACGCGACGATCGGCGCGTCGATGCCGGCGCGTCGCAGGACGAGGGCCTCGGCGATGTCCGAGACGCCGATGCGCGTCGCACCGCCCGCGAGAGCCGCCGCCGCGGAGCGGACGGCGCCGTGGCCGTACCCGTCGGCCTTGACCACCGCGATCACCTCGGACTCGGTGAGGCGCCGCAGATGCCGCACGTTGTCTTCGATCGCGCCGACGTCGACGAGCGCCTCCCGCAGCACGCCGCCCGGCAGGCGGCTCATGCGCGGCCTCCTTCGCCGTTCGCCTCGGCGATGACGTATGCGGCGGCCAGCCCTGCGTCGTGCGACAGCGACAGGTGCACGACAGTGATCCCGCGCTCGGCGACGGCGGCCGACGTCGAGCCGGTCAGCAGGAAATGCGGGGCACCGGATGCCGCGGACGCGATCTCGATCTCCGTCCAGTGCACGCCCTCCGAGCCGCCGAGCGCCTTGATGAGCGCCTCCTTGGCGGCGTAGCGCGCCGCGAGCGAGTGCGGCTTGAGCTGGCGCTCAGCGTCGGAGAACAGTCGCTCGAGCAGCCGCGGGGTGCGCTCGATCGTGCGCTCGAAGCGAGCGATGTCGACGAGGTCGACGCCGATCCCGACGATCATGTGGTCCTCCTGGATGCCGCCGACGCGGCATCCGTCACGATATCGCGCCTATTCCACCGTGACGGACTTCGCGAGGTTGCGAGGCTGGTCGACGTCGAGGCCCTTGGCCGTCGCGAGGCCCATCGCGAAGATGTGCAGCGGCACGACGGCGAGGAGCGGCTCGAAGAACGGCCCCGCGAGCGGGATGCGCAGCACCTCGTCGGCCTTCGGCAGCACTGCGGCGTCGCCCTCCTCGGCGATCGCGATGACGCGTGCGCCACGCGCCCGGATCTCTTCGATCGACGAGATGACCTTCTTGTGCATCTCGGCCGACTCGCGCGGCGACGGCACGATGACGAACACCGGCTGGCCGGGTTCGATGAGGGCGATGGGGCCGTGCTTGAGCTCGCCCGCGGCGAAGCCCTCGGCGTGGATGTAGGCGAGCTCCTTGAGCTTGAGGGCACCCTCGAGCGCGATCGGGAAGCCGACATGACGGCCGAGGAACAGCACCGAGCGGGTGTCGGCCATCCAGTGAGCGAACTGCTCGATGCGCGGCTGCTCGCGCTCCAGGATCTGCGAGATCTTGCCGGGCACGGCCTCGAGCTCCCGGACGTGCGCGGCGGCATCCGCCGGCGACACCGCGCCGCGCACGCGGCCGATGTGCAGGCCCATCAGGTACAGCGCGGTGATCTGCGCGACGAACGCCTTCGTCGAGGCAACCGCCACCTCGGGTCCCGCGTGCGTGTAGACGATCGCGTCGGACTCCCGCGGGATGGTCGCGCCCTGGGTGTTGCAGATCGACAGGGTCTTGGCGCCGCGCTCGCGCGCGTACTTCACGGCCATGAGCGTGTCCATGGTCTCGCCGGACTGACTGATCGACACGACCAGCGTGTCGGGCCCGATGACCGGGTCGCGGTAGCGGAACTCGTGCGCCAGCTCGACGTCGACGGGGATACGCGTCCACTGCTCGATCGCGTACTTGCCGACCTGGCCGGCGTACGCGGCCGTGCCGCACGCGATCACGACGATGCGCGAGACGCCGGTGAACAGCTCGTCCATGCCGTCGAGCTCGGGGATCACGACCTCGCCGTCGCGGATGCGGCCGCGCAGCGTGTTGGCGACGGCCTCGGGCTCCTCCGAGACCTCCTTCGCCATGAACGACGACCAGCCGCCCTTCTCGGCGGCCGAGGCATCCCACGTCACCTCGAACGGCTCGACCTCGACCGGGTTGCCGTCGAAGTCCGTGACTTCGACGCCCGACGGCGTGATCGCGACGATCTGGTCCTGGCCGATCGCGAGCGCGTTGCGCGTGTGCTCGACGAAGGCTGCGACATCGGAGCCCAGGAAGTTCTCGCCCTCGCCGAGGCCGATGACGAGGGGCGAGTTGCGGCGCGCGCCGACGACGAGGCCCGGCTGCTCCTCGTGCATCGCGAGAAGCGTGAAGGCGCCCTCGAGCCGTGCGACCACGTGGCGGAACGCGGCGACGAGGTCGCCGGTGCGGCGGTACTCGCGCCCGAGGAGAACGGCGGCGACCTCGGTGTCGGTCTCGCTGCGGAACGTGAATCCCTCCGCGAGGAGCTCGGCCTTCAGCTCGGAGAAGTTCTCGATGATGCCGTTGTGGATGACGGCGAGCTTGTCGTCGTCGGCGAGGTGCGGGTGCGCGTTACCGTCGGTCGGTCCGCCGTGCGTCGCCCAGCGCGTGTGGCCGATGCCGGTCGTGCCGTCGGCGAGCGGGTGCGCCGCGAGGTCGTCGCGCAGGACGCTGAGCTTGCCGGCGCGCTTGCGCATCCCCAGACCCCCGTCGCCGTCGATGACGGCGATGCCCGCGGAGTCGTAGCCGCGGTACTCGAGGCGCGAGAGACCCGACACAAGGATGGCCTGGCTCTGCCGCGGGCCCACGTATCCGACGATTCCACACATGGGCTCAATGGTAAGCCGGGGGTTTTGCGAGGACTCTGAACGAACGACGGATGCCGGAGGCCACGGCCCCGGGTGGGTCTCCCCCGCCTCCGCTTCAACAGGTCAACCACGCTTGCACAGGAGCACGAACGTCCAAGGCTCCTGTGCAGGCGCGGTTGACATGTTGGAGGAATGCGACGGACGCCGCAGACGGGGCCGTGCGAGACCGTCAGAGCTTGCGGAGCAGCACCGTCTCGACTGTGTGGTCGGCGGCCTTCTGCAGCACGAGGTTCGCGCGATGGCGCGTGGGGAGCACGTTCTCCTCGAGGTTGGGGAGATTGATCGTGTTCCAGAAGTGCAGCGCCCGCTCGACCGCCTCGTCGTCGGTGAGCTCGGCGAACACATTGAAGAACGAGTTCGGGTTGCTGAACGCCGCCCGGCGGAGGGCGAGGAAGCGGTCGACGTACCACTGGGCGATGTGGTCGGCATCCGCATCGACGAAGACGGAGAAGTCGAACAGGTCGCTCACCGCCACGTCGTTCGGCGTGGGGGGTGGCTGGAGCACGTTGAGGCCCTCGACGATGACGATGTCGGGCCGGCGCACGGTGACGACCGCGTCGGGCACGATGTCGTACCGCATGTGCGAGTAGAACGGCGCGCGCACTTCGGGTGCGCCACTCTTGACCTCGGTGAGGAACGACACCAGCGCCCGGCGGTCGTACGACTCGGGGAAACCCTTGCGCTCCATGAGCCCGCGCCGCTCCAGCTCGGCGTTCGGGTACAGGAATCCGTCCGTGGTCACGAGCTCGACCCGGGGCGTCCCGGGCCAGCGGCTCGTGAGCTCACGCAGGAGGCGGGCGATCGTCGACTTCCCGACGGCCACCGAGCCCGCGACGCCGACGATGAACGGCGTCGTCGAATCGGACTCGCCGAGGAAGGCCGACTCCTCCGCCCCGAGCCGCTTGGTCGACTCGGCGTACAGCGACAGCAGGCGCGACAGCGGGACGTAGACCTGTTCGACCTCGGCCATGTCGAGGCGGTCGCCGAGCCCCCGGATCTGCACGATCTCGGTCTCGCTCAGGGGCTGGGTCATACCCGCTGCCAGCCGCGCCCAGTCCGCCCGGTCGATCTCGCGGTACAGCGAGAGCACGGGTGCGAGCGTGGCGGCATCGTCGGCGGCGAACATCGCGCCCATCCTATGCGGTCGGGATGCAGGGGTCGTCCTGCGGCATCAGGCCGCGTCGGCACGCGGCATCCCTCTCGGCACTTACGCCCGCGCCGCAACGACGTCGGGCCCGCCTCCGTTGTGGGAGGCGGGCCCGGTGCCATGCGAGTCAGCTCGCGTCGGGTGTGTGGTCGTGGCCGTGGTAGCCGCCGCCACCGCTCGCCCACGTGCCCTCGGGGCCGGCGGGCTCGGGCAGCAGCAGGCCGCCCGGCACGTCGACGCCCACCACGCCGTTCACCAGCTCGGTCGAGTAGCCGTACGCGAGCACCGCCAGCGCGATGGCGTCGGCGTTGACCTCGAGCGCCTCCATGCTGATGTTGTCGATGTCGTCGCACGCCTGGTGGTAGCACGGGTCGAGCCACTCGCCCGCGGTGCCGCCCCAGATCGCCGCCTGCTCAGCGGTCTTCTCGTCCTCGGCGCCGGTGAAGAGGCCACCCGCCGGAATGCCGGCGAGGATGAACGCCTCGTAGTCGCTGCGCCCGCTGAACTCTGCGTCGTCGTACGGCACGCCGGCGCTCGTGAAGTAGCTCTCGAACAGGTCCTCGATCTCGATGGAGCCCTCGGGCACGACGACCGGTGCCTCCCAGGTCGACTCGTCACCGTCGTAGATCATGAAGATGTAGTTCGGCGACGCGACCATGTCGAAGTTGAGGTAGAGCGCGATGCGCTGCCGCTCCGCCTCGCTGAGCCCGGCCACGTAGGCGGCAGACCCGAGAAGACCCTCCTCCTCGGCGCCCCACCACGCGAAGCGCACAGTGTTCTGCGGCTTCACCTTGCTCATGCTCTCGGCGATGTCGAGCAGGGCCGCCGAGCCGGAGCCGTTGTCGTTGATGCCGGGGCCTTCGGGGACCGAGTCCAGGTGCGCGCCGGCCATGACCACGTTGTCGGGGTTGCGGCCGGGCAGCTCGGCGATCACGTTCTTCTGCGGGTGGTTCTCGAACACGAGGCTGACCGTCGCCGTCGATCCCGGCTGCGCCAGCGAGACGCCGCCCTGGAACGACGTCGAGACGACGGGGATGTCGAGCGCGGTCGGGTTGGCCCCGATCAGCGTCACGTTCGTCATCGGATCCATGCGATCCGGCGCGTTGCCCTGGTTCATGATCACGACCGCTTCGGCGCCCGCGTTCTGCGCGTTGCGCGCCTTGACTCCGAACTCGCAGAAGCCGCGCTGGATGAGCGCGATGTCGGTCGAGCCCGAGAAGTCCAGCCCGGCGAAGTCGGCGGCCTCGCAGCCGCTCGTGCTCGTCGCCGGAGCCGCGAGTGCCAGGTCGACCGGGACGACGTTGCCCGTCACCGTGCCGGCCGCGGCACCCTCGGAGAAGTAGCCCGCGGGGTGCGCGACGTCCACCGGGGTGAGCTGGTGCACGGTGGGGATCGACAGGAAGTAGTCGAACTCGTCGATGGAGACATCCCACCCGGCGGCCTCGAGCGTTTCGACGACGTAGTCGACGCTCGCCTCGTAGCCGGAGGTGTTGGCGGCCCGGTTGCCGTCGTTCTCGTCGGCGATCTGCTGGAACGCCTGCAGGTGCTCGAGCGCGCCCTCGGCGCTCACGCACTCGAGGAGTTTCGCGACGGTGTTGTTGTTCCTCGTGTCACACGCGACTCCGGGAGCGGCGCTCGCGGCTGTCATCGGCGCGAGCGCGAGCGCCAGGGCGGTGGCCCCTGCTGCGGTCAGGCCCACGGCGCGGCGCGCCGAGGTGCGGGATCTGTTCATGTTCTCTCCTTGACGTTCGGCGACCATCGTCGGCCGCCGTGTGCGCGGACGCCCTCGTCGGCGCCCACCTTCAGGAACGGGCGCCGGATCAGCGCCCTGGCGCCGAGGCTAGACCGAGCGTGGGACGCGCGATAGGGGCGGCATCCGCTTCTCATCGTGCGCTCATCCGAGACGGCGCCGGATCGGCCGCTAGCCTTGCACCGTGCGCCTCGGAGTCCTCGACATCGGCTCGAACACCGTCCACCTGCTCGTCGCCGATGTCCGCCCGGGTGGCCGGCCGCTGGCAACAACGAGCAAGCGCACGGTGCTGCGCCTCATGCGCTACCTCGACGACGGCGGCGCGATCAGCGAAGCCGGCGTGACCGCGCTCGTCGACGCCGTGGCCGAGGCGCGCCGCGTCGCCGACGCCGAGCACGTCGACGAGCTCCTCGCGACCGCGACCTCGGCCGTGCGGGAGGCCGCGAACGGTCCGGAGGTGATCTCGCTCATCGAGAAGGCCCTCGGCCAGCCGCTGCAGGTGCTCGGGGGCGAGACCGAGGCGCGCTACACGTTCCTCGCGGTGCGGCGCTGGTTCGGATGGGCCGCCGGCCAGATCCTGCTCTTCGACATCGGCGGCGGCTCCCTCGAGCTCGCGGCAGGGCCCGACGAACTGCCCGAGGCTGCGGCATCCGTCCCCCTCGGCGCCGGCCGCATGACGATCCAGTTCCTTCCCCACGACCCGCCGGGCGAGGAGGCCGTGGAACGGTTGCGTGCCCACGCGCGTGCGACGCTCGCGCCGATCGCCGAGTCGTTCGGGGCGCTGGCGCGGCCCGACCACGTCGTCGGCTCGTCCAAGGCGATCCGGTCGCTCGCGAAGCTCGTGGGCTATCCCGTGCCGGGATGGTCGGGGATCGAACGGATGCTGCTGCCGCGCGCCGCGCTGAGCTCGTGGATCCCGCGGCTCGCGCGCATCCCCGCGTCCGCGCGACAGGAGCTGCCGGGGATCACGCCGGACCGCACGTTCCAGATCGTCGCGGGCGCCGTCGTGCTGCACGAGGCGATGCGCGCGCTCGACGTCGACGAGCTGGAGGTGTCGCCGTGGGCGCTGCGCGAGGGCGTGCTCCTGCGCTATATCGAGGAGCTGGGCTGGTAGCGCGGTCGCGCGCCGCGGCTAGCCGTCGCGTCGCTCGGTGAACGCGATGTAGATGCCGTACACCGCGACTCCCGCGAGGTGCCATTCCGTCGGCGCCTCGGGCCCCAGAGCGATCGTGCGCGGGGTTCCCGCCAGCGACGGGTTGATGCGACTGTGGTCGCTCATGCCCTCGATCGTGGCCATGACGGCGACAGCCAGATCGCGCTCGGTGAGCCCGTCGCGCATTCGAAGTCCGAACGCGTCGTTGAGCCCGCGGTAGATCTCGGCCATGCGGTCGAGGTACCGGCCCTCGAGCTCCGACAGCAGCCCGCGGATCTCCTCGCCTCCCGGCACGGCGTCGCCGCTCGCGAGCGCGGCCGACATCGTCCGGTAGGCCCGCCACGCGATGGTCTTCTCGACGGCGACCATGTTGTGCGCGACGGCGACGCGGATGGCCTCACGGAAGACCGCCTGCCGGCCCTCCGACGTGCGCATCGCCTCGGCGTTCTCGGCGAGCGCCTCCTGGAGGAACCCGCGCGTCTCGTCGTCGAACCCCGTGTCGAAGCCGGGATCGGCCTCGAAGAGCGCCCGGACCAGGTCCGCGACGAAGGCGACCCGATCGGGCCAGATCCGGAACACCGTCGAACGCGGCACTCCGGAGGCCCGGATCAGGTCCTCGAGCTCGATGTTGGCGTAGTCGAGCAGGAGCCCCTCCGCCTTGACCCGCTCGACCGCCGTCTCCAGCATCAGGGCACGAGTCTGACCCGAGGGTCGCCGTGGGCGCGAGGCTGGAAGGGGCATCCCACGATTATCCGCCGCCCACCGCTGTCCGTCGACGGGCGCGAAGTCGCGGTGCCGGGTCCCCAGAACCCGGCACCGACCAGACCCGCCGATGGCGCGGAGCGCCACGGATCTGGTGCTCGACCCCCAGCGTCGAGCACGTGGCCACTCTAGAGACTGGAAGTCTCACATCTCAAACTGCGACCCGACCGCGTTCAGTCGCTGAGCACGATCTGATCCACCATCAGATGGCCCCACTCGCCCGTCGCGTCATCGAGGATCTGGAAGTGCGCCGTCTGCCCGGCGAATTCGCGCACGTCCCACTCCACGTGCCGAAGCCGCGCCGAGTCGTCCCCCGTGGCTGTGCGGACCGGCTGCCCGTCGATGAGCAGCTGCACCGATGTGGCGGGCTCGACCCCCAGTGCGTGATCGCCACCCGCGAGGAGGAAGTGCACGAAGTCGCGGTCGACGGTGAATCCGGGCGAGGTGACCGTGCCTGTGGCCGGATCGCCGCCGCCGACGAACGTGTCCGCGATTCGGTGACCCACCTGCCCGACCAGGTTGGCGTTGCTCGGACCTGCGGTGGCGAACGCGCCGGTGGCCGTCCAGCCGTCACCCCACGTGGCCCGCTCGAAGTCTGCGACCAGTCTCGCCGGGCGTTGGGCGACGTTGCCGAACTCCGTGATGGTGACATCGTGGAAGGTGGCCGGGCCATCTGCGGAGTAGAGGGCGATGCCGTCATCGCCCGGAGGAGCGAAGACCTGGCTGGACTGCACGTGGCGGCCGTCGTCGACGAACACCTCGACCGTCGTGCGATCGACCAGGATCCGCAGATGCACGGTGCCCGCCGCTCCGTCGAACGGGCTGCGGCTCTCGGTCTTCCAGGTTCCGGTCGGGTACCCGGTCTGGCCGCGGTTCAGGTAGGCGTACGTCTCGGTCACACCGACGTCGGCGTGACGCGAGCCGTCGGCCGAACGGCGCAGCTGCAGACCGATGTTGGTCGCGGTCTCCCACGTCACGTCGGCCTCCAACTGGAAGGCGTCGCCCTGGTAGGCGAGCGGATGGAATCCGTCCACGGTGACGTCACCGAGTTCGATCCGCTCCGTCGCGATGCCGGCGAGCGCGGCCGCGGGCTGGGACACGAGGCTGAACGAGCTTCCGAACCTCTTCAGACGGATCTCGCGAGTGATCGAGTCGGTGCCGTTGAAGCCGTCGGCGGTCCAGGTCGGCGTGGAATGCGCGTAGTCCCAGTTGTTCATCCACGCGACGGCGTAGCGGCGGTCGAGCGGTGCGGCAGGGTCCTCCCACGTCACCGCGCCGTACCAGTCGAAACCGTGGTCGAGCCATTGCGGCGCCGTGTGATCGAAGGCGAACGAGGTTCCGTCGAACGAGCCGGTCCAGTACGCGAAGGTGGCCGGCTCGTTCGTGGCATAGCCGTTCGCACTCACTCCGAAGACCCACTTGAGGGTTCCGTCATCGGCGCGGATCGGGAACAGATCCGGGCACTCGATCGTGCCGATGCCCGGATTCACGTACTCCCACGTGCGAGACCAGGTCTTCAGATCCTGAGAGGTGTAGAAGCTCACACGATCGCGCTCCGCGATGAGCGCCACCCAACGGCCGCGCTCCGCGTCCCACACCACTTTGGGGTCGCGGAAGTCCGCGCGGCCGCCGTTCGGGATCACAGGATCCTCTCCAAACGGACGGAAGTTGCGACCGCCGTCCGTCGAGTACCAGAGGAACTGGGCCTGCGGCCCGGAGGCGTTCAGCTGCTGGGCCGGCGTGGGGTGGTCCATCTGGGTCACGAGCATCACCACGGCGCCGGCGCCGAACCCGGCGGTGTCCGCATGGTCGACCACGGCGGATCCCGACCACAGGTCGTAGTTCGCGTTGGTCTTCTTCGGCGCGGCGACGCCCTGATCGGCGAACACGACCCCGTCGTCGGACGTCGCGAGCCGCCACGCCGTACCGAAGTTGCTCGCCGGGTTCGCGTCGTAGTCGCTGTTGTACAGGTAGTAGTAGTGGAACTTGCCGTCGATGAAGACCGGCCGCTGCGGGTCGTTCTTCCAGTGGTCCGGCACCGTGAAGTGGTACTGCGCCCGGTACCGGTCCACGGGTTCCGACGCCTCCGCCGAGTCCTCCCGCGAGCCGTCGACCAGTACCCCCGACAGCACCCCTGTCACCACGATCACCGCGGCCGCAGTGCGCACTCGGCCGCGTCCTGAAGCTGACACCATCGTCATCCTTTCTCGGGGCGGACGTGTCGATCCCGCTGCAACGGGCCGGTGGCCGGGGCCGTCCGCTGAGCCCCGGCGCCGGTGCGCATCAGACGGCCGGCACGCGCGCGTCGTCCCGCCGCACGAGTCGGCCGCTCTCCCAGACCACCGGCATCGGGTCGGTGACGCCCCCGACGAACCGGCCGTCGTCACCGACGTTGCGGAAGGCGAACAGGAGCCACTGGCCGTCGGAACGGCGGCGAAGCAGGCGTCCCACGTAGAGGCTCTCGTCCGTCAGCGGGTATGCCGCCTCGACGTCGAAGGGCCCGAGCAGACCGCCGGCCGGCACCGCCCACGTCCCCGCGGACGCCTCCCGCCGGCCTGGGGTGGCGTGCTCGCCCAGGCACGAGAAGATCAGCACGGGTCGCCCGTCCACGACCTCGGCCTGCAGCACCTCGAGCTGGCCGAAACCCTGCGGACTCGGTACTGTCAGCGGCTCGCGCAGCTGCCACGTGCGAAGATCCGCCGACCACGCGTGCCCCACGACGCCCCGGCCCTCGACCGGGCCGTGCGGCGCGCGTGCGGTGATGAGCATGTGCCAGCCGTCGCCCGCCGGGTCGGGGAAGACCCACGGGTCGCGGAACGCCTCGTCGTGCCACGCCCCGCTCGACAGCTTCTCGTACCAGGGCGCCTGCGCCTCCAGCACCGGGCGTGAGGCTTTCGTCCACACGTGCAGGTCGGGCGACGTCGCGTAGCCGATGCGCTGGACGTTCTTGCCCGACGGCGCCAGCGACGCGCCCGTGTAGAACATGAACCACGTGCCGTCCGGATGCCTCACCACCGAGCCGGTCCACGTCGCGAGGTCGTCGAAGGCGGGAGCGTCGCTGCGCACCAGCGCGTCTTCGACCTGGGTCCAATGGACGAGGTCGTCCGACACCGCGTGGCCGATGGAGGCGCGGTGGTGGCGTGCGTCGGGATCGCGCAGCGCGCGGGAGGCGTAGAGGAAGAACAGGTGGTAGCGGTCGCCGTCGTCGACGAACCAGAAGTCCCATACCCAGGAGCCGGGAAGATCGAACACAGTATTCCTTCGAGGTCTTGCGCGCGGGTCTGTCGATCGCGCGACGTGCATGATCACGGCCGCGGCGGCCGTGAGAGATCGGGAGGTGCGGTCAGATCGCGCGAGCGGCGGCGAGCTCGTCGAGGCGGGGCGGGTCGGCGCCCGGCCGCGACACGGTGATCGCCGCGGCCAGCGCGCATCGACGCAGCAGAGCCTCGATGTCGACGGAACGGATGCCGCGTCCCGGCAGGCGTGCGGCACCCTCGGGCGCGCGCGCGTCGAGGAGGCCGTCGAGGAGGGCACCCATGAACGTGTCACCGGCGCCCACGGTGTCGACGACATCGGTCGAGACGGCGGGGACGAAGACCTCGTCGTCGGCGGTCACCCCGAGCGCGCCGCCCGAGCCGAACGTGACGACGACGAGAGCGGCGCCTCGGGCCACCCACTCGCGGGCCACCTCGACGGTCTCGCGTCTCGGATGGAGCCAGCGGAGGTCGTCGTCGCTCGCCTTCACGACGTCGGCGAGACCCACGAGAGCGTCCACGCGCTCACGGACTCGTGCCGCATCGTCGACGAGCGACGGGCGGATGTTCGGATCGTACGTGATGATCGCGCTCGAGCCTGCCGCCCGCACGAGCGCGGCGACCTCGGAGGCCCCCGGCTCGAGCACGGCCGCCACCGATCCGACGTGGACCGCGTCCGCGACTCCCGCGATGCGGTCCGCGAGCTCCGCCGACTGTGAGCCGAGGTCCCATTCGAGGTCGAAATCGTACGAGGCCGTCCCGTCGACGTCGAGATGCGCGGTCGCGGTCGCCGTACGTGCTGCGCGGACGGCGACGACCTCTACACCCGATTCCTCGAGCCACCGCCGCACGCTGGTACCCCTCTCGTCGTCGGCCAGGCATGTCACGAGCGTCGGCCGCCGGCCGAGACGCCCGAGGGCGAGGGCGGTGTTCGCCGGGCTGCCGCCAGGCGTCTCGTCGACCGTTCCGGTCGCGCGGTGCACGATGTCGACGAGCGCCTCGCCGATCACGAAGACACGTGGCGCGTCGCCGGCGTGCGGAGAGAGCGCGAGGACCGTCATCCCTTCACCCCGCTCGCGGCGATGCTGCTGACGAACGCCCGTTGGAACACCAGGAACACGATGAGCACCGGGATCGTGATGAGAGACGTGTACGCCATCACCTCGCCCCACGCGGTGTTGAGCTGGAAGAAGTACTGCATGCCCACCATGACCGGCCGAAGCTCCTCCTTCTGCACCACCATGAGCGGCCAGAGGTATTGATTCCACGCCGGCAGGAACGTCAGGATCGCGACCGTCGCAAAGGCGGGGCCCGACAGCGGCACCAGGATGCGGCGGTAGATCGTGAACCAGCTCGCGCCGTCGATGCGGGCAGCCTCGTCGAGAGACTTCGGGATCGTCGAGAAGTACTGCGTGAACAGGAAGATCGAGAAAGCGTTCGCGATGAAGGGCACGATCTGCACTTCGTAGGTGTTCAGCCACCCGAAGTCGTACTTGAGGACGCCGCCCTCCATCACGAGGGTCGGCAGCTGCGCGACCCAGTAGACCATCGGCACCGCGATGGTCTCGAACGGCACGATCAGTGTCGCGATCACCAGGGACAGCACGACGATGCGCCCCTTCCACTCCAGCCGCGACAGCGCGAACCCTGCCATCGAGTTCACGATCAGACCGAGGCCCACGGTCAGGACCGTCACCAGCACGGAGTTGAACAGGAACTGGGCGACCGGAACCCGGTCGAAGACGCCGAAATAGTTGTCGAGGCTGATGTCGCCGACCGGCAGGAACGCCATCGGCGAGTCCATGTCCTGCAGGATCTGACTGTCGGGCTTGAGGCTCGACACGAACATGAACACCAGCGGGAAGAGGAAGACGATTCCGAACAGCGACAGCGCCGCATACAGGAAGGCCGTGCCGCGACGGCGCCGGATCGTCTCGCTGCGGACCGGCTGGTCGCGTCGCGAGGGGGGACGCGCGGATGTGCCCGGGGACGTGGTGAGGGTACGCGTGACGGACATGCTCAGCTCTTCTCTCGCGTGATACGGCGCTGGATCAACGCGATGACGAGGACCGCGACGAAGAAGATCAGCGAGATCGCGGCCGCGTAGCCGATCTCCTGCTGCTCGTAGCCCTTCCGCACCGCGTGGAAGACGATCGTCGACGTCGAGTTCACGGGACCGCCCTGGGTCATCACGTCCACTTGGACGAAGAGGCCGAGCGCGGCGATCGTGATGGTCACCAGGACGAACACCATCGTCGGGCGCAGACCCGGCCATGTCACGTTGGTGAACTGGCGCCACGGGCTCGCGCCGTCCATCTTGGCCGCCTCGTAGAGCTCCTCGGGAATCGTCTGCAGTCCCGACAGCCAGATGATCATGTGGAAGCCGACGGCCTGCCAGATGGACAGCACGATGATCGCGCCGAGCGCGGTGTTCGGATCGTTCAGCCAGTCGACTCCCGACCACGCGCCGAACGTCAGCGCGTCGATCATCGAGTTGATGAGGCCGTCCTTCTGGTACATGAATTTCCACAGGATCGAGACCACGACGATCGAGGTCACGACCGGGATGAAGAAGATCACGCGGAACGCGGTCACGCCGCGCATGGGCCGGTTCACCAGGACGGCCAGGAGCAGTCCGAGTCCGGCCTGGACCGGCACGACCACCACGGCGAAGATCGCCGTGTTCCACGCCGACTGGAGGAAGACCGGATCGGCGGTGAACGCACGGATGAAGTTGTCCATGCCGACGAATCGCGGCGGATTCGGCGAGATGAGCCGGGCGTTGGTGAAGGAGAGCGTGAAGGCGAGGATCACGGGGATGACGAGGAAGAGCACGAGGAGGATGCCCGCGGGGGCGATCATCCCGAGCCCCGCCCACGTCTCCCGGCCCTTGATGGAGCGGAAGCGACGGGAGGCGCGCCGAGGCTGTTCGGCAGCGACCGTCGGAGGAGTGACAGTCATGGCAGATCTCTCTGAAGATGCCCCGGCGAGGACGCGTCGTCCTCGCCGGGGCGGTCGATCACTGGAAGCCGTAGCCGTCGTTCGACTCGATGTTCGCGTCGATCTCCGCGACGGCGCGATCGAGCGTCTGCTGCACGTCGGCACCGCTCATGATGTCTTTGGCTGCGGTCTCGAAGGTCTTCGAGATGACCGCATAGGCGGGCGTCTCGGGGCGCAGCACGGCATACTCCTGCGAGAACTCGACGAACGGACGCAGCGCGCCCTCGTCGCCGAAGTACTCGGATGCCTGGGCGGCGGCATCCGTCGCCGGAATCACGACCTGCTTGTCGGCGAACTCGGTGATGTACTCGTCCTGGAAGCTGAACTCCAAGTACTCTCGCGCGCCGTCCGCGTCGTTGCACTCGGACGAGATGGCCCACTGCCACGACCCGCCGCCGATCTTGGGCCCGGCGCCGAGGTCCGGCGGCGGCAGGATGAGGAGGTCGTCACCGACGGCTTCCAGCGCGGTGACGGCGTTCCAGACGCCGGTGTAGCTCAGGGCAACCTCATCGTCCACGAACTCCTGGTTGCCGATCGTGCCGCTGTTGCTCGCGTAGCCGTCGGCGAAGAGCCCGGCGAACCACTCACCCCAGGCGACAGCCTCCGGCCCGTTGAGAGCGCCCTCGGCCGAGAGCATCGTGTCGCGGTCGATGAGGTCGCCGCCGAAGCTCTGCAGGAACGGCGAGTACGCGTACGGCCACCATTCGCCGGTGTCCTCCGCGCCGATGTCGATCGGCGTGTCATAGCCGGCCGCCTTGAGGGTGGCCAGCACATCGCCGAACTCCTGCGCCGTCCACGGCTCTTCGACGGTCGGGATGCGGATCCCGTTCGCCTCGAGCACGGACTTGCGGGCGAAGATGCCGAGCGCGGCATCCCAGTAGCCTGCGGAGTAGATCTCGCCGTCCCACACACCCACGGCGGTGGGAAGCAGGGCATCGGTGATCTCGGTCGGCAGGTCGAGCGGCTGCAGGTAGCCCGCCCATGCCCAGTTGGGCATGATGGGGCCGTCGAGGTCGAGCAGGCAGGGAAGATCCCCGGATGCCGCTGCCGCGACGATCGCGTCGTTATAGGCCCCCTGCGGGAACGACTCGTGCACGACCTCGTACTCGTCCTGCGAGTCGTTGAAGTCCGAGATGATCCGCTCGTACACCTCGAGCTCGGCCGGATTGCCGGCGGAGTGGGTCCACATGGTGAGCTGCGTGCGACCGTCCGAGGTCGTGGAGTCGCCCTGACCTGCCTGACCGCACCCGGTGAGGGCGACCGCGGCGACCAGGCCTGCCGATACGAGGATCGGGATCCTTCTGCGCATTGTTGTGGTTTCCTTTTCTTGGTGACCCACGCCCGCGTGGGTCATCGATCGGGGGCCGCCGACGGCGGCCGCTCGGTGTGTGAAGCCCGTCGCCGGTTCGGTTTGGCGACTTGCGCCGGCGGCGGGCCCACGGAGTCTCGTCGGATGACGGGACACTCCATCAGATGCGTGGCGTCCTCTCCCCCGTCCGCGCGGACGCCGAGCGCGACCTCCATCGCCCAGCGGCCCATGTCGTAGTGGGGCAGAGCGACGGTGGTCAGTGGGGGATCCTGCTCCGCGGCGATGAGCTGCTGATCGTCGTAGCCGACGACCGACAGATCGCGCGGGATGTCGTGCCCGCGGCGGTGCGCGGCGATGTAGACGCCGGCGGCCATGCGGTCGTTGAAGCAGAAGATCGCGGTGGGCCTGCGATCAGGGGGGAGCTCGAGGAGCGCCTCAGCCCCTGCTCGACCGCCCTTCGCCGATGTCTCGGCCCTGACGTGCAGCGCGGGATCGAGGGCGATCCCCGCCTCGGCAAGCACCTCTCGGTACCCCTCGTGGCGAAGTCGCGACGCGATCGGTCCGGGCTCGTCTGTGTCGAGATAGGCGATGCGACGGTGGCCCGCGGCGACGAGCTCACGGACGGCGGCCGCCCCTCCCGCGCGATCGTCGGGGACGACGCTGCGGAAGCCGCCGTCGGCGGGACGGCAGTCGAGGAACACCGTCTGCGCAGGAAGCCCGGGGGGCGCGTCGACGACGCGATGCCACATGCACGCGTAGATCATCGCGTCCACCTGCTGTGCGGTGAGTGCGCGGATGGCCTCGCTCTCGATGGCTGTGTCCCCACCGGTGTCGACGAGGTAGACGAGGTGGCCCTGCTCGCGAGCCACGTCCTGCGCGCCTGCCAGCATCCGTCCCGCGAACGGCGTCGTGGCGATCTGATCGGAGATGAGACCCACAGTGCGCGTCTGCTGCGTGCGAAGCCCCCGGGCCACCGAGCTCGGCTCGTAGCCGACGGCCCGCGCTGCTTCGCGTACGCGGATGCGGGTCTGGTCCGAGATCCGTGCCTCGACGCCGTTCATGACGAGCGAGACGGTGGTCACCGAGACGCCGGCAGCTGCCGCCACGTCTGAGATGCGCGCCCTCGCCATTCCGACACTTCCTCGTGATAAATCGATTTATCGCCCGCGATGATTATGAACTGGGCTGAGCGCGCGCGTCAAGTCGCATTTCTTGTCCGGCCGCGTCCCCCGAACGGCCGACATGCGCGAGGCGGCACCTCGTGTCACCATGGATGAGTCATGCAAATCGATTTGCATGACTCATTCACCCGAACGGAGCATCCAGAATGCACACTCCCCCGAAGCGCGTCAGGCGTATCCTGACCGGCGGTGTCGCGGCGGCGGCCGTCGCGATCTCGGCGTTCATCGCCGTCCCTGCCGCCGCCGTCGCCGGCCCGACCGGACCGGCGGCAACGCCCGATCTGCAGGACGGCCCTCAGCCGACGGTTCACACTCAGGAGTCGTACGCACCCGAGGACGACTTCACCGCGAAGTGGACCCGTGCGGACGCACGCCAGCTAAAGCGCCTGTCCGACCCGAGCACTCCCTCGCGTGAGAACTCCATGCCCGCCGCGCTCACGATGCCGGAGGTGCCGCAGGACTTCCCCGACATGTCGAACGAGCAGGTGTGGGTGTGGGACACGTGGCCGCTGACCGACGAGGACGGCAACCAGTACTCCATCAACGGCCAGGAGGTCATCTTCTCGCTCGTCGCGGATCGCAGCCTCGGCTTCGACGAGCGCCATGTCTACGCGAAGATCGGCTACTTCTTCCGTCCCGCAGGCGTGCCCGCCGAGCAGCGGCCGGAGAATGGAGGCTGGACCTACGGCGGCCTCGTCTTCGACGAAGGCGTGACCGGTCGGATCTTCGAGGATCAGTCATTCAGCCACCAGACTCAATGGTCGGGCTCGGCGCGGGTGTTCAAGGGCGGCGAGGTCAAGCTGTTCTTCACCGACGTGGCCTTCTACCGTGACGCGCAGGGCAACGACCTGAAGCCCTACGACCCGCGCATCGCGCTCAGTGTGGGCAAGGTGCACGCGACCGGCAAGGGCGTGAAGCTCACCGGGTTCGACAAGGTCCACGATCTGCTCCAGGCCGACGGCGAGTTCTACCAGACCGGCGCCCAGAACCCGTATTTCAACTTCCGCGACCCGTTCACGTTCGAGGACCCCGAGAACCCCGGCGAGACGTACATGGTCTTCGAGGGCAACTCCGCGATGACCCGTGGTGAAGCCGTCTGCACGGACGCCGACCTCGGGTATCGGCCCGGCGACCCGCTCGCCGAGACGGTCGAGCAGGTCAACGCCTCGGGAGCCACGTACCAGATCGCGAACGTCGGCCTCGCGAAGGCGACGAACGACGACCTGACGGAGTGGGAGTTCCTCCCGCCGATCCTCTCCGCCAACTGCGTCACCGACCAGACCGAGCGTCCGCAGTTCATCTTCAAGGACGGCAAGGCCTACCTGTTCACCATCACCCACCGCAGCACGTTCGCGGCCGGCATCGACGGGCCCGAGGGCGTCTACGGATTCGTCGGCGACGGCATCCGCTCGGACTTCCAGCCGCTCAACGGCGGCTCGGGCCTCGCGCTGGGCAACCCGACCAACCTCAACCACCTCCAGGGGCAGCCCTTCGCGCCCGACTTCAACCAGCATCCCGGAGCCTTCCAGGCGTACTCGCACTACGTCATGCCCGGCGGTCTGGTGCAGTCGTTCATCGACACCATCGGCACGCACGATGACTTCGTCCGCGGTGGCACGCTCGCTCCCACGGTGAAGGTCGACATCCACGGCGACACGACGAGCGTCGACTACTCGTACGGCGACGGCGGACTCGGCGGCTGGGCCGACGTCCCGTCGAACATCAACATCAACCCGGGCGGCAAGGAGAAGCCCCTGCCCTGACCCGGATGAGCGCCGACGGATGCCTCGGCCCGGCCTCGTGCCGAGGCATCCGTCCCGCCGTCGGACGACCCGCGACCGCCACCGGAAGGATCCTCCATGCCTGATCACGATGCCCGCCTCACGACCCGGCGTCGGCGTGCTCTCGTGCTCGCGGCCGCCCTGATCGCGATCGTCGCGGTCGCCGCCGGCGCGGTTCTCGCCGTGGGCCTGTCATCGCACGTGGCCGTGGACGAGCCCTCCCGCACGGCGACGTCGGCGGACCCGTTCGAGCGGCCCTCGGACTGGTCGCCACACAGGCCCGCGGTGCACATCACCCCCGAGAAGCACTGGATGAACGATCCGCAGAAGCCGTTCCTGCTCGACGGGGTCTGGCACTACTACTACCTCTACAACGCGGATCACCCGCACGGGAACGGCACCGCCTGGTACCACGCGACCTCGACGGATCTCGTCCACTGGGAGGACGCCGGCGTCGCGATCGACAAGTACACGAACGGCCTCGGCGACATCTGGACCGGGACGGCCGTGGTGGACGAGGACGGGACCGCCGGGTTCGGCGCCGGCGCCGTCATCGCACTGGTGACGCAGCAGGTCGACGGCGTCCAGCGGCAGTCGCTGTTCTTCTCACGCGACGGCGGCTACAGCTTCGATTCGTACGACGCGAACCCGGTGATGGACAATCCCGGCGTGGCGGACTGGCGCGATCCCCGCGTCCTCTGGGACGACACCGCAGGCCACTGGGTCATGGCGCTCGCGGAGCACGATCGCATCGGGTTCTACACATCGCCGAACCTGCGCGAATGGACCTACACCTCGGACTTCTCCACGGCCGGGCTGGGCGTGCTGGAGTGCCCCGACCTGTTCCCGATGTCGGTCGACGGCGACCCCGACGACGTCCGGTGGGTGCTCGTCGCAGGGGCCAACGGGGCCGCGGAGGGCAGGACGACCGGCACCGCCTATTGGGTCGGGGAATGGGACGGCGAGCGATTCACGGCGACCGAAGCCGGGCATCAATGGCTCGATCACGGTCCGGACTACTACGCAGCCGTCACGTGGGACGACCCGCGACTCGGCGAGGCAGAGCGTCTGGCATCCCGCTACAGCATCGCCTGGATGAACAACTGGGCATACGCGGGCCGCTTCCCGGGCGCGCAGTGGCAAGGCGGATCCGACACTCTTGTGCGCACGATCACCCTCCGATCCGTGGGCGGCCGGGAGAGCCTGCGCTCGACTCCGGCGGCGGAGCTGCGCGATCTCGAGGGCGCGCCCGAGCGGATCGACGACGCCCGGCTCAGCGCGGAGAGACCCGTGCAGGTCGACGTGCCTGATTCGGGCGCGTACCGACTGCGACTCGCGGCCTCGAGCGCCGCCGGCGAACTCCGGGTGAAGATCCTCACCGGCGACGGGAGCTTCGCGACGGTCGGCTACGACTTCGCAGCGCGCACCGTGTTCGCGGCCCGCGACACCGACGCGATCGCGCGAGAGATGCCCGACACGTACCGCGTCGTGCGCTCCGCGCCCGCAGAGCCCACGGGCGGCCGGATCGAGCTCGACATCGTGGTGGACTCCGCCTCCGTCGAGGTGTTCGCCGGCGGCGGCCAGGCCGCGCTCACGATGGCGACGTTCGGCACGTCCGCCGAACGCGGACTCCAGATCGAAGGGGTGCGCTCAGACGTCGCACTGACGGACGCGAGCCTCACGCCGCTCCGCGTCACTCCGGTCGTTCGCGAGTCCGAGCGGAGGTGATGCTCACCGGTCGGCGGGCGCGGCGACCGACTCCCGCTCCACGAGGTGCCCGCGCACCAGGTGCACGCCCTCGCCGATCGGAGGCGCCGTTCCCTCGATGCGGTCGAGCAGGCGCGTCATGCCCCACCGTCCCATCTCGGCGTGCGGCAGCGCGATCGTCGTGAGCCCGGGGTCGAGCGCGTCCGCCACCGGGTGCAGATCGTCGATTCCCACGACGGACAGCCCGGTGGGCACCGCGATGCCCCGTCGCGCCGCGGCCTGCATCACGCCCATCGCGATCTGGTCGTTGAAGCAGATGACGGCGGTCGGCCGCTGGGTCTGATCGAGCAGCCACCCTCCGGCGTCGCGACCCCCGGCGGCATCGGACGAGCAGAACGCGAGCCGGCCGTCATCGAGCGCGATGCCCGCGTCGCCGAGCGCCGCCCGCACGCCGATGAGCCGCCCGCGGGCGGCACGCGACTCGTCGGTCGTGCCGACGTAGGCGATGTCCCGATGCCCCTCGCGCGTGAGTCGTTCGCACGCGAGCGTCGCGATCTGCGCTTCATCGGGCACCACCGCGTCGACGTCCCAGCCGGACGCAGGAGCGGCGTCGACGAGCACGACGGGCACGTGGTCGGGAACGCTGGGTCGCTCCACCCGCTGGTGGTACATGCGCGCGATCAGCAGGCCGTCGACCCGCTGGGCGAGAAAGCGTGCGATGAGGTCGCGTTCGGCCTCGTCGTCGCGACCGCTCTCGCCCACCATCAGCAGCACGTCGCGCTCGAGCCCGGCGCGTCGCGCCCCCTCGATGATGCGTCCCGCGAACGGCGTGGTCGCGAGGTCGTCGCCGATCAGTCCGACGACGCCGGTACGGCGGCGACGAAGTCCGCTCGCCACCCGGTCGGGGACGTACCCGAGCTCGCGCGCGACCGCGAGGATGCGATCGCGCGTCTCGGCGTTGACCGAGCGCGCGCCGCTGAGCGCGTGCGAGACCGTCGTCGGCGAGACCCCCGCAGCTGCGGCGACGTCGGTGACCCGCGCGCGGCCGCTACCGGGGCTCGCAGCTGTGGGCATGCGTCCAGCCTATGGCGGGGCCGCCAGATCCATCCCCCGCGAGCCGGCGCTCCTGACGCAGGTGACGACGAATCGCGGTTTCCCGCGAATCGCACGATGACCATCCCGAACCTCCGCCGCTAGCGTGTGCGTCGGCGCGCCGTCCGGGTGCGCCCTTGCAGGGAGGACCTCCGATGCACCCGATGGATCTCACGTTCGGCACGTGGTCGCTGTTCGGACAGGGCACCTTCGTCGACCTCATCGCGGCGACGACGAACGCCCTCAACGGCGCACTGCTCGCCCGCCGTCCCGATCACTACCGCAACTACACGTTCGTGGGCATCATCCTGATGGCGATCATCGGCGGGATCGCCGGCGGCGTGACGCGCGACGTGATCCTTGGCAATCCCCCGTCCGCGTTCATGAACCCGGCGTACATCACGTTCTGCGTCGCGGCCGGCGTCGTCGGATACTTCCTGGCGTACGCGAGCGGGCAGCTCTTCCGCGAGGGGCTGTTCCAGTTCATGACGTCGTTCTCGCTGCCGTGGTACGCGATCATCGGCGCGCAGAAGGCCGACGAGGCCGGCTACCCCATCCTCGGCGCCCTCGCGATCGCGGTCATCGCGCCGACGGCGGGCCGCTTCCTCATCGACGTCACAAGCGGGGTCACTCCGAAGCAGTTCGTTCGCGGCGAGTGGTTCGTCGCCACTGCGGTCGGCACGGGTCTGGTGTGGATCATCCTCGACGAGGTCGGCGTTCCGTACTGGCTGAGCGTCGGGATCGCGTTCCTGTTCGGTTTCACCTTCCGCGTGCTCGCCCTCTACCGAGGCTGGGAAGAGCCGCTCGCGAGGGAGCCCAAGGGCCTCAAGGTGCACCCCGACAAGCGGCCGCTGCTCGGCCGCAAGCTCGCCGGCAAGTCCCAGGAGGAGCTGCGGATGCTGGGGCTCACGGTCGACGATCTGGCCCGCTGACCCGCGGCCCGCCTCTTTACGCCGCGCCCGCGGGGCGCGAAGATCGCTGTATGGACGGCGTGCAGCGAGTCATTCGCACGCCCGACCAGCGGATCCGGGTGTTCGTCAGCTCGACCCTCAAAGAGCTCGAGGCCGAGCGGCGGGCAGTCCGCGAGACTCTGGAACGCCTGCAGCTGGCACCGGTGATGTTCGAGCTCGGCGCGCGACCGCATCCGCCACGCGAGCTCTACCGCTCCTACCTCGCACAGAGCGACATCTTCATCGGCCTGTACTGGGAGCGGTACGGGTGGGTCGCGCCCGGCGAAGAGATCTCGGGCCTCGAGGACGAGTACCGCCTGTCGGGCAGCATCCCGTCACTCATCTACATCAAGGAGCCGGCGCCCGGCCGCGAGCCGCGGCTCGACGAGCTGCTCGCCGCGATCCGCGACGACGACCGCACATCGTACAAGTCGTTCCACACGCCCGACGAGCTCGCCGCCCTGGTGCTCGGCGACATCGCGACGCTGCTCGCCGAGCGCTTCGACGCCACGAGCGCGCGCGCAGCGGCGGATGTTCCGGCGCGAGAGGCCCCCGGCATACCCGCTCCGTACACGGCGCTCATCGGCCGCGAGCGCGAACGGGCCGACGTCGGGGCGCTGCTCGCGCGGCCCGACGTGCGCATCCTCTCGCTCGTCGGGCCGGGCGGCGTGGGCAAGTCGCGTCTGGCGATCGAGATCGCGATGGATGCTGCGGCCGCCGGTCGTGAGGTCGCCTTCGCGGCTCTTGAGTCGATCACGCACGCCGACCGCGTCATCACCGTGATCGCGCGGGCGCTCGATGTGCGCGATCCCGGTGACCGTCCGCTCGAAGACAAGGTCGTCGACGCGGTGGCCGGCCGGGACGTGCTGCTCGTCGTCGACAACATGGAGCACGTGCTCGACGCCGCGCCGCTGCTGGTGCGGCTCGTGAGCGAGGCCCCGCGGCTGCAGCTGCTCGTCACGAGCAGGACCGCCCTCCGTGTGCGCGCGGAGCGCCGCTATCAACTGGAGCCGCTCGAGGTGCCGGTACCCGGCGCGGGTACCGATGAGGCGACCCGGGCATCGTCGGTCGTGCTGTTCATCGAGCGGGCGGTCGCCGTCGAGCCCGGGTTCCGGCTCACACCGGCGAACGTGGCGGCGGTCGCCGCGATCTGCCGGGCGCTCGATGGCATGCCTCTCGCGATCGAGCTCGCCGCGGCGCGCGTACGCACCCTCACACCCGACCAGATCCTGACGCGGCTCGACTCCGCCCTGACGCTGCTGGCGAACGGCGCCCGCGACCTGCCCGAACGGCAGCGGGCGCTCGGCCGAACGATCCAGTGGAGTGCGGATCTGCTGGAGGCACAGACCCGCCGCGCCCTCGCAGCGCTTTCGGTGTTCTCGGGTACGTTCTCGGTCGCTTCCGCCGAGCGCGTTCTGCTCGAGGCCGGCGTCGAGGACCCGTATGCCGCGCTCGAGGCGCTCGTGGACGCGAGTCTGGTGAGCCGCGGACACCCGGGTGCCACCCCGGCGTTCCGGCTGCTGGCGCTCGTCCGCCGGTATTCGGCGACGCTGCTCGAGCCGGACGAGCGCGACCGCGCGGTCGCCGCGTGGATCGGAACCTATCGCGCGCTCGCGCACGAGGCGGCGGACGGCCTGCGGGGCCCGATGCAGCTGGAGTGGCTCGGTCGGCTCGAGCTCGAGTCCGAGAACCTCGCGAGCGTCATGCGCGCGCTTCTGGACCGCGGCGACCTCGATGCGGCGGCGGAGTACGCGTGGTCGCTCTATCTGTACCTTTGGATCGGCGGATATCTCGGCCTCGTGCAGGCCTGGATGACCGAGCTTCTCGAGCAGGCGGATCGCGCCGGGATCCGCGTCGGCTCGCATGCCCGTGCGATCGCCCTCTATTACGCCAACGCGGTCCGGTTCTGGCAGGATCCGGACTACGACCCGGTCCCCGGCCTGGTCTCGTCGTCCGATCTCTTCCACGCGACGGGCGACGGCTCCGGCGCGGCGCTTGCGGGCGTCTCGATCGGCCTCGCTCACCTGGCGCGAGTGGACGGCCCCGATCTGCCGGCCGCGGTGCACGCGCTCGAGAACAGCCTGGCCGACTTCCGCGCTCACGACGACGCGTGGGGCCAGGCGATGGCCCTCGTCATGCTCGGTCGAATCGACCTCGCGGCCGGCAGCATCGAACGAGCACGCGCGCGGTTCGAAGACAGCTACGCCCTCGCCGCTGCGCAGGGCGAGCGGCTCGGAATCGTCATCGCCCAGAACCACCGGGGTTGGTCGAAAGTGCTCGCCGGCGATCTGGCGGGCGGCATCCACGACTTCGCCGAGGGGCTCGACACGTCGCTCGCACTCGGTCACGATGAGGGCATCGCCTACGGGCTCGAAGCCTTCGTCGGGGTGCGGGCTGCGCAGGGCGACGCCGCCACCGCGGGACGCCTGCTCGGCGCGGCCCTGCGCCTGCGCCGCCTCAAGGGCATCCTCAACCCGGGCGCGTTCGAGTTCTACACGGTACCGCTGCAGGGCCTGCGCGACGCCGGTCGCGGCGACGAGATCGACCGCGCCGTCGCCGAAGGCTTGGAGCTTCCGGTCGAGGCGGTGCTGGACGATGTCCGGGCGGAATGAGACGGATGCTGCGGCATCCGTCTCATCGCAGCCTCCAATCGGTTCCGACCGCATCTTCCGCGTCACCCGATGGGTGGCGATCGCGATCGTGCCGTTCCTGCTCGCGGCGGTCTTCCTGCTGTTCGTCTTCCCCACGCGCACCGGCGAGCTGTTCGCGTGGCCGATCGATCCGCCGATGACGGCGTACCTGCTCGCGTCTGCGTACGTCGGCGGGATCTGGTTCTTCGTGGGCGTGGCGGCCGCACGGCGCTGGCATCGCGTGAAGCACGGGTTCCCGGCGGTCGCCGTGTTCGCGGGTGCGCTGCTGTGGGCGACGCTGACGCACCTCGATCGCTTCTCTGCGAACCTCTCGTTCTGGACCTGGCTGGTGCTCTACGCGACGACGCCCTTCATCGTGACATCTCTGGCGATCGCGCAGCGTCGCGAGGATCCGCGGGTGCCCGACCATGTCGATGTGCTCCTGCCGCGCGCGCTGCGATGGCTGCTCGCTCTCGTGGGGATCAGCGCGCTCCTGTTCGGGACGGCCGTTTTCGTCGCGCCGGCGATCGCGGTCGACAACTGGGCATGGCGGCTGACACCGCTCACAGCGCAGGTGACGGGTGCGGTGCTGAGCCTGACCGGGGTGGTGAACGTCGCACTGCTGTGGGACCGGCGATGGACGGCGTTCCGCCTCCTGTTTCAGGCTCAGTCGCTGAGCCTCGCCGCGATCGCCCTCTCGTTGATCATCCGGCGCGACGACCTGCTGTGGGCCCGCCCGATGACGGCGATCTTCGTCGGGCTCGTGGCGATCGCCTTCGTCCTCTACGCGGGTGTCGTGGTGTGGGCGGGCCTGCGCCTGCGCGCGCCGGGCCCGGCTGCGTCCGCGCGGTGAGCGCCCCCAGCGGGCGCTCACGAGCGGCTCGGCTTACAGCGCCAGGCGCTCGCGTACGACGTCAGCGAGAGCCTCGGCGTGCCGGCGGGCGTCGTCCTCGGATCCGGCTTCGACCATGACGCGCACCATCTCCTCGGTGCCCGACGGACGCAGGAGCACACGCCCCGACAGCCCGAGCTCCGCGGTGTGGCGGGCGACGGCATCCTGAACGACATCGTCGCCGACGCGCGACCTGTCCACGCCGCGCACGTTCACGAGGATCTGCGGGTACACCGTCATCACGGAGGCCAGCTCGGCGAGCGTCTTGCCGGTCCGCGCCATCTCGGCGACCAGGTGCAGGCCCGTGAGCAGGCCGTCGCCGGTGGTGGCGTAGCGGCTCATGATGACGTGGCCGGACTGCTCGCCGCCGAGCGAGAAGCCGCCCTCGGTCATGCGCTCGAGCACGTAGCGGTCGCCGACCGCGGTCGTCTCGACGCGGATGCCGTGCGCGTCCATCGCGCGGTGCAGGCCGAGGTTGCTCATGACCGTCGCGACGAGCGTGTCGTCCTTGAGCAGGCCGCGCTGCTTCATCGAGAGCGCGAGGATCGCCATGATCTGGTCGCCGTCGACGACCTTGCCGTTCGCGTCGATCGCGAGGCATCGGTCGGCGTCGCCGTCGTGGGCGATGCCGACGTCCGCGCCGTGGGCGACGACGGCCTTCGCGAGCACGTCGAGGTGCGTCGATCCCACGCCGTCGTTGATGTTGAGCCCGTCGGGGTCGGCGCCGATCACGGTGACGCGGGCGCCGGCGTCGCGGAACGTCTCGGGAGAGACGCCGGATGCCGCACCGTGGGCGCAGTCGATGACGACATGCAGCCCGTCGAGGCGGTGAGGCAGCGACCCGAGCAGGTGCACGACGTACCGGTCCTCGGCGTCCGCGAAGCGGCGGATGCGGCCGACGTCGGCGCCCGTCGGCAGCAGCTTCTCGCCCGACATCGCGCTCTCGATGCGCTGCTCGACGATGTCGGGCAGCTTGACGCCGCCGCGGGCGAAGATCTTGATGCCGTTGTCGGGGGCGGGATTGTGGGATGCCGAGACCATGACGCCGAAGTCGGCGTCGGTGTCGGCGATCAGGAACGCGGCGGCGGGCGTCGGCAGCACGCCGGCGTCCATCACGTCGACGCCCGACGAGGCGAGGCCGGCCTCGACCGCTGCGGACAGGAACTCGCCCGACACGCGCGGATCGCGCGCGACGACGGCGGTGAGGCGCTTGCCGGCGGCGCGACGCGCCTCGGCAGTACGGCCCTGGCCCAGGACGACGGCGGTCGCCTGGGCCAGGGACAGTGCGAGATCGGCGGTGAGGGGGCCGTTGGCCAGCCCCCTCACCCCGTCCGTGCCAAAGAGCGGCATACGGAAGGTGCGCCGATCAGCGCTTCGAGTACTGAGGCGCCTTGCGGGCCTTCTTGAGACCCGCCTTCTTGCGCTCGATGACGCGGGCGTCGCGCGAGAGGAAGCCGGCCTTCTTGAGGGTCGGGCGGTTGTTCTCGGCGTCGATCTCGTTCAGCGCACGGGCGATGCCGAGGCGCAGCGCGCCGGCCTGGCCCGAGGGGCCGCCACCCGAGATGCGGACGATGACGTCGTACGCGCCGGTGAGGTTCAGCACCGTGAAGGGGTCGGTGATGAGCTGCTGGTGGAGCTTGTTCGGGAAGTAGTCCTCGAACGCACGGCCGTTGACCGTGATCGTGCCCGAGCCCGGGACGACGCGCACGCGGGCGATCGCCTGCTTGCGGCGGCCGACGGCCGCACCCGACACCGAGAGCACGGGGCGCTCGGCGGGGGTCACGGTCTCGTCGACCTGGGTCTCGGTCGAGTAGCTGGTGGGGGTTTCTTCGATGTTCGCCACGAGTGTGTCCTGTTCTGTGCGGCGCTTACTGGGCGACCTGGTCGAAAACGTACGCGGTGGGCTTCTGCGCGGCGTGCGGGTGCTCGGCACCGGCGTACACCTTCAGCTTCGACAGCTGGTCGCGGCCCAGGGTGTTCTTGGGGAGCATGCCGCGGACGGCCTTCTCGACGGCGCGGACGGGGTTCTTCTCGAGGAGCTCCGAGTAGGTGACCGACTTCAGGCCGCCCGGGTAGCCCGAGTGGCGGTAGGCCTTCTTCTGCTCGAGCTTCTGGCCGGTGAGGGCGACCTTCTCGGCGTTGACGATGATGACGAAGTCACCCATGTCGACGTGGGGCGCGAAGGTGGCCTTGTGCTTGCCACGGAGGAGTGCGGCGGCGTGGGAGGCGAGACGGCCGAGGACGACGTCGGTCGCGTCGATGACCAGCCATTCGCGCTGGGCTTCGCCAGCCTTGGGGGTGTAAGTGCGCGTCACAGTAGTGCTGCTTTCTTGATCGAACGGAGAGGTTCGTGAATCCCACTCCGGGGTGGTTTCCCGCACGAGATGCGGAGAAACACGCCAGTGGAGGGCTCACGTTCGTGGTGCCGGGTCAGCAGAGCCGCACACCAAAGATCAATACTACGTCACCCGGATGCCTCAGCCAAATGGGCGCCGGCACTCGCTATCGTGAGGGCAACCGGCGTCACCAGCGATGCCGTGAAGAGGGGAACGGATCCATGGCACAACGCCCGCTCGGTGTGACTCTCGTCGCGATCATCGCGTGGCTGTCCGGATTTCTGCAGGTCATCGGCTCGGTCTTCGTGATCATCGCGGGCGTGTTCGTCACGTGGCCCGCGATCCTCGGATGGATCAGCCTGGTCATCGGCGTCATCACACTCATCGTCGGGGTCGGTCTGTGGCGGGGCAATCCCACCGCCCGCACGATCGCGACGATCGTGTTCGTGATCAACATCGTCCTCGAGGTGGTGGGGATGTTCAACGGCGAGAGCCTGTGGTCGGCGATCGCCGGCTCGGCGCTGTCGATCATCGGCCTCATCCTGCTCTACACGCGCGCCGCACGGCAGTACTTCGGGTCGTAGCGGCCCGCCGTGGATGCTCCGGCCTCGACTTCGCTCGCGCGCACGTACCGCTACCTGCGCATCGGCATCGCGGGCACGGTCGTGGTCATCTTCGTCTCGGTGGCGGTGGCCGCGGCATCCGTCGGCTTGCTCACCTCGGTGAGCGACTACTTCTACACGCCCGCGCGCAACGCGTTCGTGGGCGCACTCGTCGCGGCGTCGCTGGCTCTCGTGGCCCTGTCGGGCCGCGGGGCCGAGCGCGCGCTGCTCGACGCGGCCGCCCTCTTCGCGCCGCTCATCGCCCTGGTTCCGACGACCCTCTCACCGGGTGCCGTGCCGGGCGTCGACGTGCCGTGCGCGCGGCGCTGCTTCCCTCCCGCCTTCGTGACGGATGCCGCGAACGGCGTGGTGACATACCTCGTGGTGGGCGCGCTCACCGTCGCGGTCGCGCTCCTGCTCGTCGCCCTGCGTGAGAGCGCCCTCGCCGCGATCGGACTGTCGCTGACGGTCGCCGTCGCCGTGCTGCTTGCCGTCGCGCTCACCTGGACGTTCGCGCGCGACGCGTTCCTGGAGCTGGCGCACTTCGTCGCGACCGTCGTGTTCTTCGCGCTGTTCGCGGCGGTGGCGGTGCGCAACGCGTTCCCGCGGCGCGGCGCTCCGCCACCCCTCGTCTTCCGCGTGCTCTACGTCGCGATCGCGGCGGGGCTCGTCCTCGTGCTGATCGCGTACCTCGCGCTGATCCCGGTCGCCGGCGACCTCGGGTTCCCGCTGGTGCTCGTGGTCGAGGCATCGGCCCTCGTGCTCTTCTTCGCGTTCTGGGTGGTGCAGGGCATCGAGAAGTGGGACGACGCCGACCCGACCCTCGTGTGAGCACCACCGGCCGGTCGCCTCCGCGCAACCGCCGGGTCTCTCGCGCCGGTACCACCCGGGTGTCCCGCCGACCCCTGCGGCGTCGGTCAGCCGGACAGCAGCCGGCTCAGGCGGCGCCCGTACGGCGCTCCGCGACCCCGGTGGGCGCCTCGACCATGCGCTTCACACCGGACACCGGGCGCGCGGTCACCAGGATCGGCAGGTGGTCGCTGAGGCCTTGCGGGAGGGTCCGTACCCGGTCGATCTCGAACCCGACGGAGGTCGCGAAGTCGTAGTGACCCCTGAAGAAGCGGTACCGCGTGTAGGTGCGCGAATCGCTGAGGTTGAGCTCGTAGCCCTGGTCCCGCACGTGCTGGCCGAGGCGCTCCTTGAAGACCGGGTAGTTGTAGTCGCCGACCATGAGCGCCGGCAGACCCTCGCCGAGCTGCTGCAGCTCGGCGAGCGCGGTGCGGATCTGGTGGCGCCGCAGCGAGTTCAGCGCGGTGAGCGGCGCGGCGTGGAATGACGCGACGATGAGATCGAGGTTCTCGTCGATGTCATGCAGCCGGACCCCCAGCATCCGCTCCTCCGCGGGCTTCAGCACCCGGTCGTGGAGCGACTTCTTCAGTGCGAGCGCCCGGATCCCGACCGCACGGTACGTGTTCTCGCGGTAGTACACGGCGAGACCGAGCCGGTTGTTCTGCGTCGACTCGGCGAGCCGCAACCCCGAGATCTCGTGGGGGATGTCGGTCGTGTCCACCTCCTGCAGGCACAGCACGTCGGCGCCGTAGCGCTCGACGAGGTGCACCAGCTCGCCGGCGGCACGGTGCTTGCGGAGGTTGTACGAGATGACCTTCATGTCACCGTCAGCCTATTCCGCCCCCATTTACGGCGGGTGACCTCGGGGTATCCGCATCGCGACCTCACAGGGAGCATCGATGATCCACGGCGATGTACGAAAAACGGATGCCGCGGCTCTGGAGTGGTAGCCGCCCGCACGGCACCCGAACCAGGGCCGGCCCGAGACACAGGAGGACCCCATGGCCGCATCCACCGCCGCAGCCGCGCGCATCGAGCTCGCCGACGCTCTCGACGCGAGTCGCGCCGCCCGGACCACCGCCGAACACGAGCTGCGTCGCAGCGTCGTGGCGCGCTCCCGTGCGGCCGACGCGCTCGAGCGCACCGCCCAGCGCCCCGGCGTCGACGAGGACGAGCGGGCGCGACTGCGCGCCGAGTACGCCGCCGCCGATCGCGTCGTCGCAGAGCGACGCGCCGTCGTCGATCGTGCCCGCGAGTTCGAGCGCGCCGCCGTGGTCGTCGCGGAGGCGTTCGAGTCGGACGCCGCGTCGTCGAACGCACTCGCGCAGGCGCTGGTCGAGCTCGCCGGCTCGGCGCGACGCGGTGCTACTCGAGGTCGCGCCGCGCTCGCGTCTGCTCGGCGCGCCGCGCCAGCAGTTCGTCTGCGGGGTACCCGACCTCGGTCAGCGTGAGCCCGCGCGCCGCGAGGACCTTGACCTCGGGCACCCTCTCACGCGCGTCGCGGATGTCGACGACGTCCTCGGCGTCCAGCCGCCCCTCGCCGACGGCGACGCACGCGCCCACGAGGGCGCGGACCATGCTGTGGCAGAACGCGTCCGCCTTGACGTTCGCGACCAGCACGCCGAGGCCGTCGCGACGCCAGTCGAACTCGAGCAGCGTGCGGATCGTGGTCGCCTCTTCGCGGGGCTTGCAGTAGGCGGCGAAGTCGTGAAGCCCGATCAGGGCGCGGGCCGCGGCATCCATCGCCCGCTCGTCCAGGGATGCCCGCACCGTCGTGGTGCGATGGCGTTCGAGGGGGTCGTACCCGCTCACCTGGTCCGCGATGCGGTACTCGTAGCGCCGCCACACGGCGGAAAACCGCGCGTCGAATCCCTCGGGCGCCTCTCGAGTCGCGGTCACGGCGACGTCGGAGTACGCGCCGACGACACCGGTGAGGCGCGCGGCGAGCGCCGCCACCCGGTCGGCGACGGTCCCCACGTCCCCGCCTCGCCCGCGACGCGACAGCAGGCGTTCGCGCTGGCCGTCGTCGAGATCGACGTGCGCGACCTGCCCGCTGGCATGGACGCCGGCGTCGGTCCGCCCGGCGACGACGAGACGCGGCTCGCCGCCGAGGACTCGACCCAGCGCCGACTCGACCGTCTCCTGCACGGTGCGAAGTCCCGGCTGGCGGGCCCACCCGCGGAAGTGCGTGCCGTCATACGCGATGTCGAGCCGGATCCGCACGCCCCCACCCTAATCGAGGCGGTGTGTCAGCCGAGCACGCGGCGGCCGAGCGGCACCTGCTGAACGACGGCGTGAAGCGCTCCGCACGCGCGGCGCACGCGGTTCTCGCTCTCGTGCACCATCTCCCGGGCCGACAGCACGCTGACCGACAGCAGCAATCCCCATTCGCCTCGGCGCGCCGAGGCCGGCCCAAGAGCCGCGCCGGGAAGCGTCGACGGGATAGAGGCGGCGGCGCCCCGAGTGATCCCGCAGACGGTCCCGCGTACAATGGCGAACTCCCCCCACCCGTGAGTCCATGACGTCGACCGTGCCCTCGAATCGCCCCTCAGCCCGCCTGCACGGGCTCGACGGCATGCGCGCGATCGCGGTGACGCTCGTCGTGGTCTACCACCTCTTCCCGCCCGCGCTTCTGCCCGGAGGGTTCATCGGCGTCGACGTCTTCTTCGTCATCAGCGGGTTCCTCATCACGAGCCTGCTGCTGCGGGAGCACGATGCCACCGGCCGGATCCGGCTCGGCAGCTTCTGGGTGCGGCGTGCGCGCCGGCTCCTGCCTGCCCTTGTCGCCGTCGTCGCGGTGTGCTCGACGCTCGCCTGGCTCGTCGGCGGCGATGTGCTCGTCCGGCTGGGGGCGCAGATCGCCGGTGTCGCGACGTTCAGCTACAACTGGCTGTCGATCGCGGGGGGCGGCGGGTACTTCGCCGCGGCCACACCCGAGTTGTTCCGCAACTTCTGGTCGCTCGCGGTCGAGGAGCAGTTCTACGTGGTGTGGCCGATCGTGCTCCCACTCCTCCTGTTCCTGCCGCGCACGTGGCTGCGCGTCGCTGCCGCCGTGGTGCTCGCGACCGCGTCCGCGGTGTGGATGGGCGCGGCGATCTCTCGCGGCGACGATCTCACGCGGGCGTACTTCGGCACCGACACGCACGCGTTCGGGCTGCTGCTCGGAGTCGCGCTGGCGTTCCTGCTCATGCGGCTGCTGACACGCCCCGCTGCTGCGCACGTGCCCGAGATGGTCCATGTCCCCGGGGGAATAGACCTCGCCCCGGGCTGGCATATCGTGTTGCCGCCGTCGGCCCCCAGGCCCGCGGCGACGCGACCGCACTGGGTCGACACCGCGGTGGCGCGCCACGTGACGGGCGCCGCGGGAGTCCTGGCCGTCATCTGGATCGTCGCCCTCGCCTCGCTGACGCCGACCGACGACGCGGCCACGTTCCCGGGCGTCCTCCTCGGGGCGAGCGTCCTCACCGCTGTCGCGATCGTCGCCGGCGTGTGGCCGGGATCGTGGTTCGGCCGCGGCATCGATGTCGCACCCCTGCGGTGGGTGGGCGACCGCTCGTACGCCATCTACCTGTGGCACTGGCCGTTGCTGGTGCTCGCCGTCGCGGCATACCAGGGCACCGGGACCATCGCGGGCGTGCCGCTGTGGATCGGACTCTGCGTGCTCGCGGCGACGATCGCGGCATCCGCGTTCTCGTATCGGTTCATCGAGATGCCGGTGCGCCGGCTCGGGTTCCGGGCATCCGCGCGCACCCTCTTCGCGCGGCTCCGGTCGGGCCCCCGTTCCCGCCTGCGCACACTGGGCGCAGCCGTCGCCGGCGTGCTGATGCTCGCAGGGACCGGCGCCGCCCTCGCGGCAGCCCCCGAGGAGTCCAGCGGAGCATCCGTCGTCGCCGAGGGCCGCGCGGCACTCGAGGAGGCCAAGCGCCGGGCGAGCGCCTCTCCCGCACCGACGCCTGTGCCGACCGTGCCCGTGGGGCCGCCTGCGCTGGCGACGGATGCCGTGCCCGCCGCCCCGACACATGTCCCCGGAGATCAGATCACGGCCGTCGGCGACTCCGTCATGCTGGCGTCGGCGGCGGGGCTGCTCGAGCGGCTGCCGGGTATCGATGTCGACGCCGAGGTGTCACGATCGATCTGGGCAGGCCCCGGCATCCTGGAGTCGTTCGCGCAGGCAGGCCGCCTGCGGCCGCACGTCGTCGTCGCCCTCGGCACGAACGGGCCGGTAAACCGCGAGTCCCTCGACCGCATGGTCGCCGCGGTGGGCCCTGACCGCGACCTCATACTCGTCAACGCATATGCGCCACGCGACTGGATCCCCGGGGTCAACGCCGACCTGCAGGCATTCGCCGACGCCTACCCGAACGTCGGCATCGCGGACTGGTCCGCGGCGATCTCGCCGCGGCTCGACCTGCTCGCGGGCGATCAGGTCCACCCCGGCGCGGCGGGCGGGCGGATCTTCGCCGAGACGGTCTCGGCCGCCGTCGACCAGCTCGCGCACGAGCGCAAGGAGCGCCGCGCTCAGCTCCTCCGCGACGTCCAGGCGTACTTCCAGGTCGACCTGGAGTAGCGGACTCGGCGCACCCTCACCCCGGTCCCGCCGCGAAAACACCAGTCGGTCACGGCGACACGCCGGTGACGGATGCCTCGCCGCGGCGTGTCGCGTGACGGACTGGTGTTTTCGTCCGCACCGACGTCAGCCCAGACGCAGCGAGACCCGCGGCCCCGAAGGGCCGCGGGTCTCGCGGTGCAAGGGTGCCGGGTGGCGAGGCCCGGCGTGATCCGATTACTCGGACTTCTCCTCGACGGCCTCCTCGGCAGCAGCCTCGGCGGCGGCGCCCTCCTCCTGCGACTCCGCGCCGGCCTCGGCTGCGGTGTCGTCGGCGGCGGTCTCGTCCGCAGCGGTCTCGTCGGCCGGAGCCTCCTCGGCCTCAGCCGGAGCGGCGGCCGCGGGCGCGGCATCGGCCTTGGCGGCAGCCTTCTTGGCCGACGGCTTCTTGGTGACGGGCTCGAGGACGAGCTCGATCACGGCCATGGGCGCGTTGTCGCCCTTGCGGTTGCCGACCTTCGTGATGCGGGTGTAGCCGCCCTCACGGTCGGCGACCAGCGGCGCGATCTCGGTGAACAGGACGTGCACGACTTCCTTGTCACCGATGACCGACAGCACGCGACGGCGCGCGTGCAGGTCGCCGCGCTTCGCGAACGTGATGAGGCGCTCGGCGAGCGGACGCAGGCGCTTGGCCTTGGTCTCGGTCGTCTTGATCGACTTGTGCGTGAACAGCGCGGCCGCGAGGTTCGCAAGCAGCAGACGCTCGTGGGCGGGACCGCCTCCGAGGCGGGGACCCTTCGTGGGCTTGGGCATTCTCAGTTACTCCAGGATGAATTCGGTCGGGGGGAGACGGGCTCAGACGGTCTCGTCGTCGTAGCCGCCGTAGAAGTGCGCGCCGTCGAACCCGGGGACCGAGTCCTTCAGCGACAGGCCGAGCGAGACGAGCTTGTCGCGCACCTCGTCGACCGACTTCTGACCGAAGTTGCGGATGTTCATGAGCTGCGTCTCCGACAGGGCCACGAGCTCCGACACGGTGTTGATGCCCTCGCGCTTGAGGCAGTTGTACGAGCGGACCGACAGGTCGAGGTCCTCGATCGGCATCGACAGCTCGTTCGACAGGACCGTCTCGACCGGAGCCGGGCCGATCTCGATGCCCTCGGCCTCGACGTTGAGCTCGCGAGCCAGGCCGAAGAGCTCGGTCAGCGTGCGACCGGCCGACGCGACGGCGTCGCGCGGGGCGATCGACGACTTGGTCTCGACATCCAGCACGAGCTTGTCGAAGTCGGTGCGCTCACCTGCACGCGTGGCCTCCACGCGGTACGAGACCTTGAGCACCGGCGAGTAGATCGAGTCGACCGGGATCTGGCCGGCCTCGGCGTACTCGTTGCGGTTCTGCGTCGCCGACACGTAGCCGCGGCCACGCTCGATCGTGAGCTCGAGCTCGAACTTCGCGGTGTCGTTGAGGGTCGCGATGACCAGCTCGGGGTTGTGCACCTCGACACCGGCGGGCGCCGAGATGTCGGCGGCGGTGACCTCACCGGCGCCGGTCTTGCGCAGGTACGCCGTGATGGGCTCGTCGCGCTCGCTCGAGACGACGAGCTGCTTGATGTTGAGGATGATCTCGGTGACATCCTCCTTCACACCCGGGATGGTGCTGAACTCGTGGAGGACGCCGTCGATACGGATCGACGTGACGGCCGCGCCGGGGATCGAGGACAGGAGGCTGCGACGCAGCGCGTTGCCGATCGTGTAGCCGAAGCCGGGCTCCAGCGGCTCGATGACGAAACGGCTGCGGAACTCCCCGACCTTCTCCTCGGTCAGAGTGGGACGCTGTGCGATGAGCACTATGTGTTCCTTTCGATCACGTGCCCGCTATATGACACGTGCGGTGAGTGAGGTGTGTTGAGTTTTGCTCGTGGGATGCCGGAGCCACCGCGCGGGCGGGGCTCCGGCATCCGCGGAAAAGGGATGTCAGACGCGGCGGCGCTTGGGGGGACGGCAGCCGTTGTGAGCCTGGGGCGTCACGTCCTGGATCGAGCCGACCTCGAGGCCGGCGGCCTGCAGCGAGCGGATCGCCGTCTCGCGGCCCGAGCCCGGACCCTTCACGAACACGTCGACCTTCTTGACGCCGTGCTCCTGCGCCTGGCGGGCAGCGGACTCCGCGGCCATGCCGGCGGCGTACGGCGTCGACTTGCGCGAGCCCTTGAAGCCCACGCCACCCGAGGATGCCCAGCTGATGACGGCGCCCGACGGGTCGGTGATCGAGACGATCGTGTTGTTGAACGTCGACTTGATGTGGGCCTGGCCCAGCGCGATGTTCTTCTTCTCCTTGCGGCGCGGCTTGCGCGCGGCGGTCTTGGCCTGTGCCATGTGCGTGTTCTCCTAAACCTGGGGGCCGCGCCTTAGCGCGCCTTCTTCTTGCCGGCGACGGTGCGCTTCGGGCCCTTGCGGGTGCGGGCGTTCGTCTTCGTGCGCTGACCGCGCACCGGGAGGCCGCGGCGGTGACGCAGACCCTCGTAGGAGCCGATCTCGACCTTGCGGCGGATGTCGGCGGCCACCTCGCGGCGGAGATCACCCTCGACCTTGTAGTTGCCTTCGATGTAGTCGCGGAGCGCGACGAGCTGGTCGTCGGTGAGGTCCTTGACGCGGACGTTCTCGTCGATCTCCGTCGCCTTGAGGATCTCGTTCGAGCGGGTACGGCCAACGCCGTAGATGTAGGTAAGGGCGATCACCACGCGCTTGTCGCGCGGGATGTCGACGCCGGCAAGACGTGCCATGCGGCTCTCCTAGGAGTGAGTGGAGGTGTGGAGCAGCATCGGTGCCCGGGCCTCCGCCCCGAGGTGTCCCCTCCGGAGAGGTTCTGATGCTGCCTGTAGATGTATTGAGTTGTGAGTTCGCGGGCCGCGCCGTGCGCGGCATCCGTTCAGCCCTGGCGCTGCTTGTGACGCGGGTTCGACTTGCAGATGACCATCACGCGACCGTGGCGGCGGATGACCTTGCAGTGGTCGCAGATGGGCTTGACGGAGGGGTTGACCTTCATGATGATTCCTGTTTCGCTGTCTTCGCCGGGCAGACGCGGCCCTTCCGGGCTCGCCTGGGGCGTTACTTCTCGACCGGCCTAGCGGTAGCGGTAGACGATTCGGCCACGCGTGAGGTCGTAGGGCGAGAGCTCCACGACGACGCGGTCCTCCGGGATGATGCGGATGTAGTTCTGCCGCATCTTGCCCGAGATCGTTGCGAGCACCTTGTGTCCGTTGGTGAGCTCAACGCGGAACATCGCGTTGGGCAGTGCCTCCGACACGACGCCCTCGATCTCGATGACACCGTCTTTCTTCGCCATACGCTCGCTTACAGTTGTGCCGACCGGTCGGTCTGCGGTGGATGGGGTTCGGTGCTGCGACACGCCAATGAAGGCGCAACGCACCAAAGATCAAGCATACGTGATAACGGATGCCTCGGCAAATGCTCGGCAGAGGCCCGTGCCCCGTGATGCCGCGGGCGGGAGTGCAGCCCGGCCCGCGGCATCCGTCGGCGATGCGTCAGGGCCGCCGACGACGCACCAGGGTCACGACGACGGCCGCGCCGCCCGCCAGGAGGAGTCCGCTGCCGAGGGCGACGACCCACCACGGAACGGTGCTGCCGGTGACGGCGAGGCCGCCCGCGTCCGGGCCCGCCGGTGCGGGGGCCGGCGCGGTCGGCGACGGTGTCGGGGTGGGCGTCGGAGTCGGAGTCGGTGTCGGTGTCGGTCCGGGCTCGACGCCGGACGGCACCCAGGTGTTCGCGACGGTCACCGTGATCGGGTCATCCGCCGACTGGCCCGTGATCACGGCCGGAGCGCCGGTGATGACCGGCGTCGCCCACGTGCCTTCGTCGGTGTCGGCCGGTCCCGTCTCGGTGACGGAGCACTCCGCGCCGACGGGCGCGTCGAAGGGTCCCGCGGTCTCACCGGCGCGCACCGACCATGTGCCGCTGACGGCTTCGGCACCGTCCACGAAGCATGCCCACTCGCCGCTGAACGCGACGCCTGGGGCATCGTCGCCCGACACCGTCTTGACGATCTCGAACGAACCGGTCTGCGAGTCCGCGATGCAGGCGAACGCGCCCGGGGCGAGCCACGGGTAGTTGTGCAGCTCGTTGCCGTCGCCGTTCATGAAGATGTCGCCGCCGGCGTATACGCGGCCGTTCATGCTGGCGGTGATGCCGAAGTCCGCGTGCGGCGCCAGCACTGAGCCGAGGAACTGGCTGGTGCCGCCGAAGGTCACGCTCGTCGTGTCGGCGAAGTTCCACATCGTGCGCTGCGCGACCATGCCGAACAGCGCCGACGACATGTCGTCGGCCCGAAGGCCGTCGTTCTCGAAGTAGTTCGGGCTGAACGTGATCGGCTGGTCGCCGACCACGTTGATGACGACCGGTGCATCGTCGGCGATGCCCGTGAAGGACACCTCCGTGACCGTGTTCAGCTGGGCTGCGGTCACGGTGAAGACCTGCATGCCGCTCGTGCCGTCGCCGGCGAACGTCGCCCGCGCGCCCGAGACGACGACCGGGTTCGTGTCGGCCATCGCCACCCACGATGCGGAGTTCGTCGTCAGGGCGTCATCGAAGCCCGCCCATGCCGAGACCGACTCCGCCCCGAGGCCCGCCTCGAGAGAGCCGTTGTTGAGCTCGTACTGGGGCGCGGGGAAGACCGGCGACGCAGTCCCGCCCACGCGGACGTCGCCGCCCAGCAGATCCCCGCCGGCGTCCGCCGCGCCCGAGCCGACGTCGAGCACCGTCGTCTCGCCGACCGACAGCGCTCCGCCGACCGCCAGCATGATGCTCCCCGGTGTGGGCGCGGTCTGCGAGCCGACGCCGACCCAGCCGACGTTGAACCGCCCGCCGACGGCCTTGTCGAACGTGGCGTCGCCCATCACGACGAGGAGGCCCTCGGACTCGGCCGCTCCCCCGTCGGCGACGAAATCCCCGCCGGCGAACACGGCGACGTTGTCGTCGGTCCACGGGTCGTTCTCGGCCGGGGTGCCCGGTCCGGGGAGGAAGCCCGGCGGGCACTCGCCTGTCGCGGCGGCTGCGGGGGCGGCGGCGAGGACGCCGAACGGGACGAGGAATGCGGCGGTCAGAGCGGCGACCGCAGCGGTTGCGGGCGCGCGAAAGAAGCGCCTCTTCGGGTGAGACATGCCTCCGACGGTATCAGTCGCCTGTGCGCGTACCTGGGAGACGCATGGGGCCCCGCGCACCCGTCACGTGCCGCGCGCCGCGAACCGCGGCATCCGTCGCCTACTCGAAGAGCGTCGCGAGCTGGCCGGGCTCGGGCAGCTGGCTGTTCGAGATGACCTCTCCGTTCACCGCGACGGTCGGCGTGCCGATGCCCTGCGAACCCGGCTGCACCGGCGTCTCGGCGGTCATCTCGGTGACATAGCCGGCGTACGTGCCGTCGTTCACGCACGAGTCGATGCCGGTCACCCCGACGCTTCCCGCGATCTCGAGGATCTCGCCGTTCGTCAGACCGCGCGAGCCCTCCTGGGGCTGGTTCGCGAACATCGCCTGCAGGAAGGGCAGCGACGCGTCGGCATCCTCCGCCGCCACGCAGTACGCGGCGTTCGCGGCGCGCGTGGAGAACTGCGTCCCCTGCGACCGCCGGTCGAGGATCGAGATGGGGTGGATGCCCAGCGTGATGGTGCCGTCGTCGACCAGGGATTCGATCTCGGGGCCGTAGAGCTGCTCGAAGTCGTTGCAGATCGGGCACATGAAGTCGATGTAGGTGTCGAGACGGCCCTCGCCGTCGCCGACGAGGATCGCACCGGTCTCGGCGTCGATGTTCGACGCCGAGGGAGTCACCACATCGGTCGGGAGCGGCTTCGGGGTGCCCGCGTTGTTCAGCGTCACCACCAGCACCACGACCAGCGCGAGCGCCACGACGACTCCCGCCGTCACCCAGATCGCGAACCAGTTGACCTTGCGCGCACCCTGTGCCATCTCGAGCCTCCTCAGGCGATCTCGCGCGGCGTCACGCCGAACGGGGCAAGGCCCGCGGCGCCGCCGTCGGGTGCCGTGAGCACCCAGATTCCGTCTTCGTGCACCGCGACGCTGTGCTCCCAGTGGGAGCCGGCGGTGCCGTCCACCGTCGACACGGTCCAGCCGTCGTCCTCGATGTACGTGGCCTGGTCGCCGATCACGACCATCGGCTCGATGGCGAGCACGAGGCCGGGGCGCACCTCAGGCCCGGGGTCGGAGACGCGGTAGTTGAACACCGACGGCGACTCGTGCATCTTGCGCCCGATGCCGTGGCCGACGTACTCGCGAAGGATGCCGTACGCGCCGCTCTCGGGCGAGTTCGCCTCGATGTGCTCCTGGATCGCCGCGCCGACCTCGCCGAGATGCTTCGCCGTCGCGAGCGCCGCGATGCCGGCCCACAGCGAACCCTCGGTGACCTCCGACAGCCGCCGGCGCTCGGCGACGAGCTCGGGGCGCGTGTCGTCGGGGACGACGAAGGTGAACGCGGAGTCGCCGTTCCAGCCCTTGTACTCGGCGCCCGCGTCGATCGAGACGATGTCGCCCGCGACGAGGGCGCGGTCACCCGGGATGCCGTGCACGACCTGCTCATTGACGGAGGCGCAGATCGTGTGACGGTAGCCGCGCACCATCTGGAAGTTCGACTTCGCGCCGCGGGCGGTGATGACGGCGGATGCCGCGGCATCGAGCTCGGCCGTGGTGACCCCGGGAGCGATCAGCCCGCGCGCGGCGTCGAGTGCGGCCGCGGTGATCAGACCCGGCTCGAGCATCGCCCGCAGCTGCGCAGGCGACTTGTAGATGGATCGGCGGAGCGCCACGGTCACGCTGCGGCACCGCGGTCGAGACCGCGTGCCTCGAGCGCCGCCACGATCCGGCCGGTGATCTCATCGAGCGACCCGACGCCGTCGATGCGCACGACGACGCCGCGAGCGCGGTAGACGTCGAGGATCGGAGCGGTCTCGCGCTCGTAGATGGCCAGCCGGTTGGCGATGCCTTCTTCGGTGTCGTCGCTGCGCCCCTGCTCGGCGGCGCGGTGCGACAGGCGCGCGATGCTCTCGTCACGCGGGACGTCGAGCTCGATGACGGCGTCGACCTCTTCGCCACGGCCCTCGAGGAACTCGTCGAGGTGCATGACCTGGGCGACGTTGCGCGGATACCCGTCGAGCAGGAAGCCATCCGCAGCATCCGGCTGCGACAGCCGGTCGCGCACGACGGCGCTCGTCAGCTCGTCGGGCACCAGATCGCCCGCGTCGATGATCGCCTTGACCTGCTCCCCCAGCGGCGTGCCGGCCTTGACCGCACCGCGGAACACGTCGCCGGTTGAGATGGCCGGGATGCCGAAGGTCTCGGCGATCCGGATGCCCTGAGTGCCCTTGCCCGAGCCCTGCGGCCCCACGATCAGCAGGCGGGTCATCGGAGGAGCCCCTCGTAGTGACGCTGCTGCAGCTGGGCGTCGATCTGCTTGACGGTCTCGAGGCCCACGCCGACGATGATGAGGATCGACGCCCCGCCGAACGGGAAGTTCTGGTTCGCGCCCACCGTCGCCAGCGCGATGAGCGGAAGCAGCGCGATGAGACCGAGGTAGAGCGAGCCGGGCAGCGTGATGCGCGTGAGCACGTAGTCGAGGTACTCGGCCGTCGGACGACCGGCACGGATGCCGGGGATGAAGCCGCCGTACTTCTTCATGTTGTCGGCGACCTCGACCGGGTTGAACGTGATCGCGACGTAGAAGTACGTGAACCCGACGATGAGCAGGAAGTACACCGCCATGTAGATCGGGTGATCGCCGTTCGTGAAGTACGTCTGGATCCACGCCACCCACTCGGGGATCTCGTTGTCGGCGTTCGGCTGCATGTTGAACTGCGCGATGAGCGCAGGGATGTACAGCAGCGACGAGGCGAAGATGACGGGCACGACGCCGGCCATGTTGACCTTGATCGGGATGTACGTGTTCGTCCCGCCGTACGTGCGGCGGCCGACCATGCGCTTGGCGTACTGAACCGGGATGCGGCGCTGGGACTGCTCGACGAAGACGACGAGGCCCACGACCACGATGCCGACGGCGAGGACGAGGAGGAAGACCTCGAACCCGCGCGACTGGGCGATCGCCCACAGCGAGGCCGGGAAGGTCGCAGCGATCGAGGTGAAGATCAGCAGCGACATGCCGTTGCCGATTCCGCGCTCGGTGACGAGCTCGGCGAACCACATGATGAGGCCGGTGCCGGCGGTCATCGTGATGATCATGAGGAGCTGCGCCCACCACACGTCGTTGGTGAGCAGCTGCTCGCACTCGGGGATGCCGGTCACGCCGAACAGCTGACCGCTGCGTGCGACGGTGACGAGGGTCGTGGACTGGAGGAGCGCCAGCGCGATCGTGAGGTAGCGCGTGTACTGCGTCAGCCGCGCCTGGCCCGACTGGCCCTCCTTGTAGAGGGTCTCGAAGTGCGGGATGACCACGCGCAGCAGCTGGACGATGATCGTCGCCGTGATGTACGGCATGACGCCGAGCGCGAAGATCGACAGCTGGAGGAGCGCACCGCCCGAGAACAGGTTGACCAGCGACAGCAGGCCTTCCGCGCCCTGGGACTGGTCCAGACACGACTGTACGTTCGGGAAGTCGACGAACGGCGCCGGGATGTGCGCGCCGAAGCGGTACAGGGCGATGATCGCGAGAGTGAATGCGATCTTCCGCCGAAGGTCGGGTGTGCGGAAGACCCGCGCGATGGCGCTGAACAAGAGGTTTCCTCCAGTGGGGATGCCGGCAGGCACGGCGACATGCCGACGTCCAGGGTAACCCAGTGGGGGCCGGAGCAAGCTCCGACCCCCACTGTGAGTATTTACTTGACGCTGCCGCCCGCGGCGACGATCTTCTGCTCGGCGGATCCCGAGACCTTGTCGACCGACACGTTGAGCTTCACCGAGATGTCTCCGGTGCCGAGCACCTTGACCTTCTCGTTCTTGCGCACAGCACCCTTGGCGACCAGGTCGCCGACGGTGACGTCGCCACCGGCCGGGTACAGTTCCGCGAGCTTGTCCAGGTTCACGACCTGGTACTCGACGCGGAACGGGTTCTTGAAGCCGCGGAGCTTCGGGGTGCGCATGTGCAGCGGCATCTGCCCACCCTCGAAGCCGACCTTGACCTGGTAGCGGGCCTTGGTGCCCTTGGTGCCACGGCCCGCGGTCTTGCCCTTCGAGCCCTCACCGCGACCCACGCGGGTCTTGGGGGTGTTCGAGCCCGGGACCGGACGCAGGTGGTGCACCTTCAGCACGCCGGGGCGCGCAGCCGGGGCATCCGCCTTCTTGGCCGGAGCCTTCTTCGCGGGAGCAGCCTTGTCGGACGCCTTCTTGGGGGCAGCCGCCGCCTTGGCGGCAGGCGCCTTCTCGGCCTTCTCGGCCTTGTCGGCAGCAGCCTTCGCGGGCGCCTTCTTGGGGGCAGCCGCCCCCTTCTCGGCGGCGGCCTTGGGCGCAGCAGCCTTCTCAGCAGCCGTCTTCTTCGCAGGAGACTTCTTGGCCTCCGGCTCGACGGCCTCGTTCTTCTCGGCCTTCTCAGCCATCAGTCGATCTCCTCAACCTTCACGAGGTGCGCGACGGTCCGGACGTAACCGCGCGTCTGCGCGTCGTCGGGACGGACGACCGAGTCGCCGATCCGCTTCAGACCGAGCGAACGCAGCGTGTCGCGCTGGTTCTGCTTCTCGCTCACCTTGGACTTGACCTGCGTGACCTTCAGACGCGCAGCCATCAGACACCTGCCTTCGCAGCGGCCGCGGCCTCAGCCTCGGCACGGACGAGACGGGCGGGGGCGACCTGGTCGAACTCGAGGCCACGACGCGCGGCGACCGCACGGGGCTCCTCGAGCTGCTTCAGGGCCTCCACCGTCGCGTGGACGATGTTGATCGTGTTCGACGAACCGAGCGACTTCGACAGCACGTCGTGGATACCGGCGCACTCGAGCACCGCACGCACCGGACCACCGGCGATGACACCGGTACCGGCGGCGGCGGGACGAAGCAGCACCACACCGGCGGCCGCCTCACCCTGCACCGGGTGCGGGATCGTCGAGCCGACACGGGGGACGCGGAAGAAGTTGCGCTTGGCCTCCTCGACACCCTTCGAGATCGCCAGCGGCACCTCGCGGGCCTTGCCGTAGCCGACGCCCACCACACCGTTGCCGTCGCCGACGACGACGAGCGCGGTGAAGCTGAAGCGACGACCACCCTTGACGACCTTCGACACGCGGTTGATGGTGACGACGCGCTCGAGGAACTGGCTCTCGTTGCGGTCGCGGCCTCCGCGGTCGCGGTTGGGGTTGCGCTCGCGACCGCCGCGGCGCGGCTCGCGCTCGCGCTCGGCGGGCGCCGTGGCCGCCTCGGCCGGAGCCTCGGCAGCTGCCTGCTCGGTCACGATGTTCTCCTTGTTGTCACTCACAGGTTCAGACCTCCCTCGCGCGCGCCTTCGGCGATCGCCGCGACACGGCCCGCGTAGCGGTTGCCGCCACGGTCGAACACGACGTCCGAGACGCCGGCGGCCTTCGCGCGCTCCGCGAGGAGCTCGCCGACCTTGCGCGCCTTGGCGGTCTTGTCGGCGTCGGTCGCACGCAGATCGGTCTCGAGTGTCGAGGCCGAGGCCAGCGTGTGGCCCTTGCTGTCGTCGACGAGCTGCACGAACACGTGGCGCGCCGAACGCGTCACGACCAGGCGGGGACGCTCGGTCGTGCCGACGACCTTCTTGCGAAGGCGGGCGTGACGACGCGCGCGCGCGTCGGACTTCGACTTCACAGCCATGGTTACTTACCAGCCTTTCCGGCCTTGCGCCGAACGACCTCGCCGGCGTAGCGCACACCCTTGCCCTTGTACGGCTCGGGCTTGCGGATCTTGCGGATGTTGGCAGCCGCCTCGCCGACGGCCTGCTTGTCGATGCCGCTGACCGTGAGCTTGTTGTTGCCCTCGACGGTCAGGGTGATGCCGGCGGGCGGCTCGACGAGGACGGGGTGCGAGAAGCCGAGAGCGAACTCGACCGCCGTGCCCTTCTGCGCCACGCGGTAACCCGTGCCGACGACCTCGAGGCCCTTGGTGTAGCCCTGGGTGACACCGATGATGTTGTTGTTGATGAGCGTGCGGGTGAGGCCGTGGAGCGAACGCGAGGAGCGCTCGTCGTCGGGACGGGTCACGACGACCTGGCCCTCCTCGACCTTGACCTCGATGGGGCGGGCCACGGTGAGCGAGAGCTCGCCCTTGGGGCCCTTGACGGCGACATCCTGGCCATCGACCGTGATGGTCACACCGGCGGGGATGTCGATCGGAAGACGACCGATACGCGACATGTCAGATCACCACACGTAGGCGAGGACTTCCCCACCCACGCCCTTCTGCTCTGCCTGGCGGTCCGTGAGAAGACCGGAGGAGGTGGACAGGATCGCGACGCCGAGCCCGCCGAGGACACGCGGGATCTCGTTCGACTTCGCGTACACGCGGAGGCCGGGCTTCGAGACGCGCTTGATGCCGGCGATCGACCGCTCGCGGTTCGGGCCGTACTTGAGCGACAGCGTGAGGGTCTGGCCGACGCGGGCGTCCGAGACGGACCAGTCCGCGATGTAGCCCTCCTGCTTGAGGATCTCGGCGATGTGGGTCTTGAGCTTCGAGCTCGGCAGCGACACGGAGTCGTGGTGCGCCGAGTTCGCGTTGCGCAGACGGGTCAGCATGTCTGCGACCGGGTCTGTCATTGTCATTTGTTGATTCCTTTGCTCACGAGGTTTCGGCTGCCGTTACACGACAGACGACCTTCGATGACTGCGATATTCGGTTGTGTCTCGTTCAGGATGCCTCGGCCCGCGCACGCGCCCGGGCCGAGGCATCCGGAATTCTGGATCAGGACTGCTGGTCCTCGTTGCGGAACGGGAAGCCGAGGTGGCGCAGAAGCGCGCGGCCCTCGTCATCCGTGGTCGCCGACGTCACGATGGTGATGTCGAAGCCCCGCACGCGGTCGATCTTGTCCTGGTTGATCTCGTGGAACACGGACTGCTCCTGGAGACCGAAGGTGTAGTTGCCGTGTCCGTCGAACTGCTTGCCCGAAAGGCCGCGGAAGTCGCGGATGCGGGGCAGGGCGAGGTTGACGAGGCGGTCGATGAACTCCCACGCGCGGTCACCGCGAAGGGTCACGTGCGCACCGATCGGCTGACCCTCGCGCAGCTTGAACTGCGCGATCGACTTGCGAGCCTTGGTCACGACCGGCTTCTGGCCGGTGATCTTGGTGAGGTCGTCGACCGCGCCATCGATCACCTTGCTGTCGCGAGCCGCCTCGCCGACACCGGTGTTCACCACGACCTTGACCAGGCCGGGGATCTGCATGACGTTCTTGTAGCCGAACTCCTCCTGCAGCTGCTGCTGGATCTCGGCCTTGTACTTCTGCTTGAGGCGGGGCTGGATCTTGCCAGCCTCCACGGCAGTGGCGGTGCTCATGTTCAGAGGTCCTTGCCTGACTTCTTCGCGAAGCGCACGCGGACCGTGCGCTTGACGCCGTCCTTCGTCTGCTCCTCGACGCGGTGGCCGACACGCGTCGGCTTCTTGGTCGAGGGGTCGACGAGCTGGACGTTGGAGATGTGGATCGGGGCTTCCATCGTCTCGATGCCGCCCGTCTTGGTACCGCGCTGCGACTGGCCGACGCGGGTGTGCTTGGTGACGTAGTTCACGCCCTCGACGATGACGCGGTTCTGCTCGGTGAGGACCTCGAGGACCTTGCCCTGCTTGCCGCGGTCGCCGCCACGCTCGGGCTTGGCGCCCGTGATGACCTGAACCAGGTCGCCCTTCTTGATGTTCGCCATGATCAGATGACCTCCGGGGCGAGCGAGACGATCTTCATGAACTTCTTGTCGCGAAGCTCACGGCCGACCGGCCCGAAGATGCGGGTGCCGCGGGGCTCCCCGTCGTTCTTCAGGATGACGGCGGCGTTCTCGTCGAACTTGATGTACGAGCCGTCGGGACGACGGGTCGACTTGACGGTGCGGACGACGACGGCCTTGACCACGTCGCCCTTCTTCACGTTGCCGCCCGGGATCGCGTCCTTGACGGTCGCCACGATGATGTCACCGAGACCGGCGTAGCGACGGTTCGAGCCGCCGAGAACGCGGATGGTGAGCAGCTCCTTGGCGCCCGTGTTGTCGGCGACCTTGAGGCGGGACTCGTTCTGAATCACTTGGCCTTCTCCAGGATCTCGACCAGGCGCCAGCGCTTCGTGGCGCTCAGCGGGCGGGTCTCGTTGATGAGGACGAGGTCGCCGATGCCGGCGGTGTTGCCCTCGTCGTGCGCCTTGACCTTCGACGTGCGACGGATGACCTTGCCGTAGAGGGGGTGCTTCACGCGGTCCTCGACCTCGACGACGATCGTCTTGTCCATCTTGTCGCTCACGACGTAGCCGCGGCGGGCCTTGCGGTAGCCGCGCGCGTTGACGTCGCGGACGTCGTGCTCAGCGTGCTCGACCTCGGCGGCCTGCTTCTTGTCAGCCATCACTCGGCCTCTTCCTTCGCAGCCTCGTCAGCGGCGTCCGCCTTCTTGGCCTTCGTCTTCTTCGCCTTGGTCGCCGTCTCCAGCGGAGCGGGAGTGGCACGGATGCCGAGCTCGCGCTCGCGGATCACGGTGTAGAGCCGCGCGATGTCGCGCTTGACGGCGCGGATGCGGCCGTGGCTCTCGAGCTGGCCGGTGGCCGACTGGAAGCGCAGGTTGAACAGCTCTTCCTTGGCCTTGCGCAGCTCCTCGACCAGGCGCTGGTCTTCGAACGTGTCGAGCTCGCTCGGGGCGAGCGTCTTGGTGCCGATCGCCATTACGCGTCGCCCTCCTCGCGCTTGATGATGCGTGCCTTGAGAGGCAGCTTGTGGATGGCACGGGTCAGGGCCTCGCGAGCGAGCTGCTCGTTGACGCCGGCGACCTCGAAGAGGACGCGACCCGGCTTGACGTTTGCGACCCACCACTCCGGCGAACCCTTACCCGAACCCATGCGGGTCTCGGCGGGCTTCTTGGTCAGCGGTCGGTCGGGGTAGATGTTGATCCACACCTTGCCGCCACGCTTGATGTGACGCGTCATGGCGATACGAGCGGACTCGATCTGACGGTTGGTCACGTAAGCGGGCGTGATCGCCTGGATGCCGAACTCGCCGAAGGAGACCTTCGTGCCGCCGGTGGCCTGGCCATCGCGCTTGGGGTGGTGCTGCTTGCGGTACTTGACCTTGCGGGGGATGAGCATTACGCCGACGCTCCTTCTGCCACGGGGGCCTCGTTGCGACGGTCGCCGCGCGGGCCACGGCGGTCGCCGCGCTCACGCGCCGGCTTCTGGTTCGCCTGCTCGCGCGCGAGCTCCTTGTTGGTCAGGTCGCCCTTGTAGATCCACACCTTCACGCCGATGCGGCCGAAGGTGGTCTTGGCCTCGTAGAAGCCGTAGTCGATGTTCGCGCGCAGCGTGTGCAGCGGCACACGACCCTCGCGGTAGAACTCCGAGCGGCTCATCTCGGCGCCGCCGAGGCGGCCGGAGACCTGGATGCGGACACCCTTGGCGCCGGCGCGCTGCGCGCCCTGCAGGCCCTTGCGCATCGCGCGGCGGAACGCCACGCGAGCGGTGAGCTGCTCGGCGATTCCCTGCGCGACGAGCTGGGCGTCGGCCTCGGGGTTCTTCACCTCGAGGATGTTCAGCTGGATCTGCTTGCCGGTGAGCTTCTCGAGGTCGGCGCGGATGCGCTCGGCCTCGGCGCCGCGGCGGCCGATCACGATGCCCGGGCGGGCGGTGTGGATGTCGACGCGGACGCGGTCACGCGTGCGCTCGATCTCGATGTTGCTGACGCCGGCGCGGTCCAGCGACGTCGTCAGCAGGCGACGGATCTTGATGTCCTCGGCCACGTAGTCGGCGTAGCGCTGTCCGGGCTTCGTCGAGTCCGAGAACCAACGCGACACGTGGTCCGTGGTGATGCCGAGGCGGAAGCCGTACGGGTTGACCTTCTGTCCCATTACTTGCTCGCCTTCTTGCTCTTGGCAGCCGGCGCCGTCTCTGCGACCTCGGGGGTCGAGAGCACGACGGTGATGTGGCTCGTGCGCTTCTTGATCTGGAAGGCTCGACCCTGCGCGCGGGGCTGGAAACGCTTGAGCGTCGTGCCCTCGTCGACGTACGCGTTCTTCACGTACAGGTCCTGCTCGTCCAGGTACTCGCCGTCCTTGTCGGCCTTCACGCGAGCGTTCGCGATCGCCGAGGCGACGAGCTTGTAGATCGGCTCGCTCGCGCCCTGCGGCGCGAACTTGAGGATGGCCAGGGCCTCCTCGGCCTGCTTGCCCTTGATGAGGGCGACGACACGACGAGCCTTCTGAGGGGTCACGCGGATGTGTCGCACGCGTGCGATGGACTCCACCATTTCTCTCTCCTCTATGCGTCGCCGCGTCAGCGGCGACGGCCCTTCTTGTCGTCCTTCACGTGGCCGCGGAAGGTGCGGGTGGGCGCGAACTCGCCCAGCTTGTGGCCGACCATGGTCTCGGTCACGAACACGGGGATGTGCTTGCGACCGTCGTGGACGGCGATCGTGTGGCCGAGCATGGCCGGGACGATCATCGAACGACGCGACCAGGTCTTGATGACGTTCTTCGTGTTGGCTTCGTTCTGCGAGACGACCTTGCGAAGCAGGTGCTCGTCGACGAAGGGGCCCTTCTTAAGGCTACGAGGCATCTTCCTCTACTCCTACTTGCGCTTCTTGCCGGCGTTGCGACGGCGAACGATGTACTTGTCGCTTTCCTTGTTCGCGTGGCGGGTGCGGCCTTCAGCCTGGCCCCACGGCGAAACAGGGTGACGACCACCGGAGGTCTTGCCCTCACCACCACCGTGCGGGTGGTCGACAGGGTTCATGGCGACACCGCGGACGGTCGGGCGGACGCCCTTCCAGCGCTTGCGGCCGGCCTTGCCCCAGTTGATGTTCGACTGCTCGGCGTTGCCGACCTCGCCGACGGTCGCGCGGCAGCGCGCGTCGACGTTGCGGATCTCGCCCGAGGGCAGACGCAGCTGGGCGTAAGGGCCGTCCTTCGCGACGAGACGCACCGAGGCGCCCGCCGAACGGGCCATTTTCGCGCCGCCGCCGGGACGGAGCTCGATGGCGTGGATGACGGTACCGGTCGGGATGTTGCGCAGCGGCAGGTTGTTGCCCGGCTTGATGTCGGCGCTCGGCCCCGACTCCACGACGTCACCCTGCTGCAGCTTGTTCGGCGCGAGGATGTAGCGCTTCTCGCCGTCCTTGTAGTGCAGCAGCGCGATGCGCGCGGTGCGGTTGGGGTCGTACTCGATGTGCGCGACCTTGGCGTCGATGCCGTCCTTGTCGTTGCGACGGAAGTCGATGACGCGGTACTGACGCTTGTGGCCACCGCCGATGTGGCGGGTGGTGATGCGGCCCTGGTTGTTGCGGCCACCGGTCTTGCTGAGCGGGCGGAGGAGCGACTTCTCGGGCGTCGATCGGGTGATCTCGGCGAAGTCGGCCACCGACGAGCCGCGGCGACCCGGGGTCGTGGGCTTGTACTTGCGAATAGCCATAGTTCTCTAGTCCTCTGTCCCGACCGTCAGCCGACTGCCGTGAAGATGTCGATGGTGCCCGACTTCAGGGTCACGATGGCGCGCTTGGTGTCCTTGCGCTTTCCGGTGCCGAAGCGGGTGCGACGAGCCTTGCCGACGCGGTTGATCGTGTTGACCGCGGCCACCTTGACGCCGAAGATCTTCTCGATCGCGAGCTTGATCTCGGTCTTCGAGGCGCGCGGGTCCACGAGGAACGTGTACTTGCCCTCGTCGATGAGCCCGTAGCTCTTCTCGGACACGACCGGCTTCAGGATGATGTCGCGCGGGTCCTTGTTCACGGCGATGGTGCTCATGCCGAGACCTCCTCGGTGGTGGTGCTCTTCGACGCGACGAAGGCGTCGAAGGCGGCCTTGGTGAAGACGATGTCGTCCGAGACGATCACGTCGTAGGCGTTCAGCTGGTCGAACGGCAGCACGTGGGCGTACGCGATGTTGCGGACGCTCAGCACGCTGAGATCGTCGTCACGGTCCACCACGACGAGCACGTTCTTCGTCGCGCCGAGCGCGGCGAAGACCGACGCGGCCGCCTTGGTCGACGGCGCGCCCTCGATGTCGAAGGACTCGACGACGTGGAGACGCTCGCCACGAGCACGGTCGCTGAGCGCACCCAGGAGGGCAGCGGCGATCATCTTCTTGGGCGTGCGCTGCGAGTAGTCGCGCGGCTTCGGGCCGTGCACGATGCCACCACCGGTCATCTGCGGCGCGCGGATCGAACCCTGACGGGCGTTACCCGTGCCCTTCTGCTTGAAGGGCTTGCGGCCGGCGCCCGAGACCTCACCGCGACGCTTGGTCGAGTGGGTGCCCTGGCGAGCCGCCGCGAGCTGCGCGACGACGACCTGGTGGATGAGGGGGATGTTCGTCTTGACGTCGAAGAGCGCGGCGGGCAGCTCGATCGAGCCGGCCTTCTTGCCGTCTGCCTTCACGACGTCGAGCGCGAGAGTCGAGTCAGCCATGAGTTCAGGCACCCTTCACTGCGTTGCGGACGTAGACGATGCGGCCGCGCGCGCCGGGGACGGCGCCCTTGACGAGCAGCAGACCCTTCTCGGCGTCGACGGCGTGCACCGTGAGGTTGAGGACGGTCACGCGCTCGCCACCCATACGGCCGGCCATGCGCATGCCCTTGAACACGCGGCTCGGGGTCGACGACGCGCCGATCGAACCGGGCTTGCGGTGGTTGCGGTGCGCACCGTGCGAAGCGGAGACGCCCTTGAAGTTGTGGCGCTTCATGACACCCGCGGTGCCCTTGCCCTTGCTGGTGCCGACGACGTCGACCAGCTGGCCGGCCTCGAACGTGCCCTCAGCCGTGAGCTCCTGACCGAGTGAGTAGTCAGCAGCGTCCGCGGTGCGGATCTCGGTGAGGTGGCGGCGCGGGGTGACCCCGGCGGCCTCGAAGTGAGCCGTCAGCGGCTTGTTGACCTTGCGGGGGTCGATCTGGCCGTAGGCGATCTGAACAGCGTTGTAGCCGTCCTTCTCGGGCGTGCGCACCTGCGTGACGACGTTCGGAGCGATCTCGATGACGGTGACGGGAACGAGCTTGCCGTTCTCATCCCAGACCTGGGTCATGCCGAGCTTGGTGCCGAGCAGGCCCTTGGAAACCTTTTCGTTGATGTGTGCCATGTCGAACCTCAGAGCTTGATCTCGATGTTGACGTCGGCGGGGAGGTCCAGGCGCATGAGCGAGTCGACGGCCTTCGGCGTCGGGTCGACGATGTCGATCAGACGCTTGTGGGTGCGCATCTCGAAGTGCTCGCGGCTGTCCTTGTACTTGTGGGGAGAACGGATCACGGCGATCACGTTCTTCTCGGTCGGAAGGGGCACGGGGCCCACGACGGTCGCGCCCGCACGGGTCACGGTGTCGACGATCTTGCGCGCCGACGAGTCGATGACCTCGTGGTCGTACGACTTCAGGCGAATGCGGATCTTCTGTCCCGCCATTGTCTGCTCACTCTCTTTCCGCGTCGTACCTCTCGGGCATTGGACGCACATGGCGCTCGCGCGCCGGGCATGTTCCTCGCGGCTGGCGACCTTCCGGCCTCCGAGCCCGTCGAGGGGCACCGCTGTTCTGCTGTCAATCCGGAGGCCGCGCCGAAGCGCCGCTCCCGGCATCCGTTCTCCACCCGCGCGGAACGGTGTCCGAAATGGGAGGATTGGAGATGTGGTGGTTCTGCTGCCCGCGGCCTAGGACCCTGCGCGTGTGCGCCGCCTATGCACTGCCCTGGCAGTGATCCGGTGCACGCCAAAAGGGGCGCCGGAATGTGGAACCTCACTAGTCTACGTGCAGCCCGGGCGTGTCGCAAACTCGGGCGTGTCGCGCGCGTCGCGATTCCGATCTGCGACCCGGACCGGAAAGTATCGGATGTCGCGTCTTCCTCTCGGCGGCATCCGGCTGTAGAGTGGCGGCACGCGAGGCATCGCGGTGGGACGTGATGCCGAGACGGCCGGGGATCCGTCTAGCGCGTACTGGGGAAATAACGGAGCAGCGCCAAGCGCGCTTCGTATTGTCATTTGGGGATTCGACAATGGCATTTGGGGATGCCGCGCGCGACACCGCGCGCTTTTTGGGCGGCGCACGCGCTGCCACCGTGGGCACCGACGCGTTCATCGAGCTCGCTCCGCCCGTGCGCATCGCACCCGTCGCGTCGCCGCCGGCGACGCCGACGAGGCCCAGGCTCGAACTCGTGCCTCGCGTCGAGCCGGCGTTGGAACAGCGCCGTCTCTGGGAGCACCGCCTGGCCGCTCGCCTGCGCCTGAGCGACGCCGTGGTCGTGAGCGCCTCCGTCGGCGCGGCCGCGCTGGCCGCCGGCGCGAGCACGATGGCGTGGGCCGTGGCTGTCGGCACGATCACGACGTGGCTCGCGATGCTCTGGCTCGGGAACACGCGCTCGAGCGACATCCTGGGGTCCGGCGCGACGGAGTACAAGCGGGTCGCGCACGCCTCCGGTTACACGTTCGGCGTTCTCGCGGTGCTCTTCATCGTCTTCCAGTGGCAGCCGCTGCGCCCCGAGCTCCTCGTGGCGCTGCCGGCAGGAACGGTCGCACTCCTGGCCAGCCGCTGGAGCTGGCGCAAGTGGCTGTTCGCACAGCGCCGGTACGGGCATTACACCAAGCGCGCCATCGTGACCGGCACCCGCGACGACATCGAGTACGTGCTGCGGACGTTCGATGAGGCCGGGCCGCTCGGGTACACGATCGTGGGCGCAGCCCCATCCGACGACCGGACCGATGACTTCGTCGCCAACGGAAGACGCTATCGCGTGGTGGGGTCGATGGACTCCGTCGCCCTCCAGGCCCGCATGCTGGGCGCCGATACGGTCATCGTCGCCAACCGTCCACACGACGACCCGGACTTCATCAAGCGTCTGAGCTGGGAGCTGGAGGGCACGGCCGCAGAGCTCGTGCTGTCGAGCCGGATCGCGGACGTCGCGGGTCCGCGCATCTCACTGCAGCCGATCGACGGCCTGCCGCTGATCAAGGTGAAGATTCCCGAATTCGAGGGCGGGCGCCACGCGCTCAAGCGCGCCGTCGACATCTGCGTGGCCGCGCTCGCGCTCGTGCCGATCGGGCTCGTGCTGCCGTTCATCGCGCTGCTGATCTGGCTCGACGACCGGGGCCCCGTCTTCTTCCGGCAGACCCGCATCGGCCGTGACGGCCAGGAGTTCAGCATCCTGAAGTTCCGCACGATGCGCACGGATGCCGAGAAGCAGCTGGCGAAGCTGGAGGCGCTGAACGAGGGCAACGGCGTCCTGTTCAAGATGAAGAAGGACCCGCGCGTCACGCGCGTCGGCGCCGTGCTGCGGAAGTACTCGATCGACGAGCTCCCCCAGTTCTGGAATGTGCTGCGCGGCGACATGAGCGTGGTCGGACCGCGCCCGCCGCTGCCCAAGGAGGTGCACGAGTACGACGGCAAGGTCTATCGACGACTGTTCATCAAGCCGGGCATCACGGGGCTGTGGCAGGTCAGCGGTCGCAGCGACCTCTCGTGGGAAGAGAGCGTGCGTCTCGACCTGCGGTACGTCGAGAACTGGTCGGTGATGAGCGACCTCATGATCATGTGGCGCACCGCCAAGGTCATGATCAGCCCGAACGGAGCGTACTGATGGGCGCTCCCTTGATCTTCAGCGAGCACCGAGGCGGTCGCTTGCTGGACTGAACCGATCCGCGGCCGTGCGCCGCCGGACGCAATCGGCGTCCCAGGTACGGCGGTGATCTCCCTTCCCCCCAAGGGCCACGGCCGCGGATCCTCTCACTCGACGGACGCCACAGGGCGTCCGCACGATAACGTATGACCCGATGACCTCTGGGGGAGGTTGCGACAACGGCTCTGGGAGGCCGCACATGGTCAGCATCGTCATCGCGGCACACAACGAAGAGGCCGTGATCGGAGCCTGCCTCGATGCGCTGCGGTCTGACGCGGCCGGTGCGGATGCGGAGGTCATCGTGAGCGCCAACGGCTGTTCCGACCGCACCGCCGACATCGCACGCGGACGTGGGGCGATCGTGATCGACCGCCCTGAAGCCGGCAAGCCCGGCGCGCTCAACGCTGCCGACGCCATCGCCACGGACTTCCCGCGCATCTACCTCGACGCCGACATCCGGGTCCCCGAAGGCGGGGTCGCGGCGCTGCAGCGGATGCTCGATGCGCGGACGCTCGCCGTCGTGCCGCGCCGCAGGGTGGATGTGTCGGGCAGGCCCCTGGCCGTGAGGTGCTATTTCGCAATCAATGAGCGACTTCCGGTGTTCCGCGACGGGCTGTTCGGGCGCGGCATGATCGCACTCTCGAGGGAGGGTCGGTCGCGATTCGCGGAGTTCCCGCCGATGATCGCCGACGATCTCTATCTGGACTCTCAGTTCTCCGCGGCCGAGAAGGCCGAGGCCCGCGACGTCGAAGTGGTCGTCGAAGCGCCGCGCACGACAAAGGCGCTCGTGAACCGGCTGGTCCGCGTTCGCCGCGGCAACGCCGAGATGCGGACCGCAGCGACCGCCGGCCGTCTGACGGTGAACGTGCGCGCGTCGGACAAGTGGGCATGGCTGCGCGACGTCGTCGTTCCGCACCCGCGACTCGCGTTCGCCGCCGTGCCGTACCTCGCCATCACCCTCGCTGCCGCATGGCGCGCCCGCCGGCAGCCGACGGGGAGCTCGTGGGGCCGCGACGACAGCACGAGGATCCCTATGACGGAGTCCAGCCCGGAGGCGACGGCATGATCATCAACGTCTGCTTCCACGGCATCGGCGTGTGCAAGCGAGAACGCGAGCCGGGCGAAAGCCGCTATTGGATGAAGGAGGACGTCTTCCGCGGCGTTCTCGACGGCGTGGCCGGACGCGAGGATGTCGGCCTGAGCTTCGACGACGGCAACCGGTCCGATGTCGATGTCGCTCTTCCCGCGCTGCAGGAGCGGGGGCTCACCGCCACCTTCTTCCCCCTCGCCGGGCGCCTCGACGATTCCGCGAGCCTCGATGCCGGCGATCTGCGGAGCCTGCACGCGGCGGGGATGGCCATCGGGTCGCACGGCTGGGCCCACGTTCCATGGCGAGGACTGGATCCGTCGCAGGCGCGGCGCGAGTTCATCGATGCGCGCACCGTCCTGGAGGAGGCGGCAGGCACCCGGATCACGGAGGCCGCCATGCCCCTGGGGAGATACGACCGCAGAGCGCTGCGGGGACTGAAGAGCGCTGGATACGGCACTGTGTACTCGAGCGATCGGTTCCCCGCACGTCCGGGGTCGTGGCTGCAGGCGCGGTACAGCGTGACATCCGACGACACGGTGGACTCGGTCCTCGCGGTGGTGCGTCATCGACCGGGGCTCGCGGACGCGCGGAGTCTCGCGAAGAGTCTCGTCAAACGCGTCCGCTGAAGGGATCGCGGCGGAAGGCCGTCCCATTCCTCAGCCGCACGCGATACCGTGGGAGACGCGGCAGGTGGGGTGCCGGTTTCGCGACGGGGAACGCGAGGGGGAGAACATGAAGTCGCCACATGAGCGACCGCCGCACGGCGGCGCGTCCGACGTGCGGGAGGACGCCGGGGCTCACGCCGCCGGCATGCCGGAGCGTGGACTCAGTCGACCTATGCGGATCACGCTCTGGACAGTGGGCGCCGTCGTCGTGGCCGGCATCCTGCTCGCGCTTGCCTTCCTTCTCACACCGCCGGCCGCCGGACCGGGGTCAGGTGCCACGCCGAGCGCCGTCGCGTCACCGACGCACGGACCGGACCCGGACGGCACTCCTGTCCCCGGCAGCGAGGTCCAGGCTCCCGATGCTTCGGCCACCGACCCCAACCGGCTGCCCCCGCGCGAGGCATCCGGACCGCTGGTCACGCCGCCGCTGCCGCCGTCGGCCTCGGCCGAGGGTTCGCTGGTCGAGGGCTTCCCGCGGGACATCATGGGCCCCACGGCCGACTCGGACGTGGTCAGCAGCAGCATCGCGACCGAGGGCGACACGATGCAGGTGACGCTGGTCGCGCGCACCGACCAGTCGGAAGAGGACGTCCGTTCACACTTCCGCAGCGTGTGGACGAGCCTCGGCCTTGTAGAGAGCGCACAGGACCAAGGCACGTCGCTCGCCGTCGACGACGGAGCGAACTCCCTGTCGCTCGCATTCACGCCCTCGTCGGGGACCGGCACCGTCTACATGGTCTACGGCGTCTTCCGGACCAGCTGATCGCACATGTACATCTCTTTCTCCCACAAGCCGAGCTCCGACGCTGAGCCGGACGGCCAGGCCGAGGCCGGTACCGAGGTCCAGCCCTCCGGCGAGTCGCATCGGCCGGCGGCCCGCGGTCGGCGGCGATCGACCGGCGTCCGCACCGTGTCGAGCACTGTGGTGACTCTCGGCATCGTGTCGTTGCTCACAGACATCTCGTCGGAGTCCGTAGCGGCGATCCTCCCGCTCTACATCACGGGCGTGCTGGGGCTGTCGACCATCGCGTTCGGCTTCCTCGACGGCCTCTACCAGGGTGTGAGCGCGCTCGTGCGCATCGCCGGAGGCTACACGTCGGACCGGACGGACCAGCCCAAGTGGATCGCCTTCAGCGGCTATGCGCTGGCCGCCGCCGCGCGCGTCGGACTGCTGTTCGCTTCGGGGTTCGCTGCGATCACGGCGGTCATCACCGCCGACCGCGTCGGCAAAGGGCTCCGGACGGCACCGCGTGATGCGCTGATCACCGCCGTCTCACGTCCCGACAATCTCGGGGCGTCGTTCGGTGTGCACCGCACACTGGACAACATCGGTGCGGCTGTGGGCCCGCTGATCGCGTTCTTCATCCTGCTGCTGATCCCGGACGGTTACCAGACCATCTGGGCGGCATCGCTGGCGTTCGCCGTGGTCGGCGTCGCGATCCTCGCCTTCCTCGTGCCGAACGTCCGCACACGCGCGAAGAACATGGACGGCAAGACGTCCGAGCGGCGGCGCTTCGATTGGGGCGTGGTCCTCAAGGGCCGCATGCGGCGGGTGCTGGCTGCGGCCGGCATCCTGGGACTCCTCTCGATCGGAGACGGATTCGTCTACCTGGTGCTGCAGTCGCGCAGCGACTTCGCGGCCCAGTGGTTCCCGCTCATGTACGTGGGCACGAACATCGCCTTCCTGGCGCTGGCGATCCCCCTCGGCCGACTCGCCGACCGGATCGGGCGTGCCCGCGTGTTCGTGTACGGGCACGTAGCCCTCCTGGCGGCATACGTCGTCGCCGCGGCGCCGCTGGCCGACATCGCCTCGACGGTCCTGTGCCTGGTACTGCTCGGCGCGTTCTATGCGGCCACGGACGGCGTCCTCGCCGCCCTCGCGGCCCAGCTCACCACCCCCGAGACGCATGGCACCGGCATCGCCGCCGCGCAGACGGTCGTCGCGATCACGCGCTTTCTGTCGGCGACCGGCTTCGGCGTGCTCTGGTACGCGCTCGGCCGCGAGAACGCGATGTGGATCGTCGCAGCTCTTCTCGCGGTCGCCATCCCCCTGGTGGCGCTCCTGCTGCGGCCCTTCCTGTCGGCGAACGGGGCGGCCCAGGCGTGAGCACCCGGATCAAGTGGCTCCTGGTCATCGGCATCTCGGTCGTGGCGCTCGGTGCGACGGCGGTCGTCGGCATCCTCGCGTGGCAGCAGTATCAGGCGAGGGCGAGCGCGCCGAGTGCGGCCGAGACGGCCGCTCCCGCGGACTGGGCGAACGGTGACCGCATCGTCTTCCGCAGCACCGCGTCGGGACAGGGCTACGGACACGTCGCGAGCGTTCCGCTCGACGACCCTCGCGGACCTCGCGCGGTGATCGACGTCGCGTGCGACCGGGTCGATGCGACGGCCGATGAGTTCGCGTGTCTGCGCACCGAGCGCGGCATCGCACCGACCTACAACGGCACGCTGCACGCCAACGACGGCAGCGTGCTGGCGGAGTGGCCGCTCTCAGGCATCCCGAGCCGCACGCGGATCTCGGCCGACGGCAGCAGGGTCGCCTCGACGGCGTTCGTCACCGGCCACTCGTACGCCACCATCGGATTCTCGACCGAGACTGTGATCCACGACGTCGACGGCACGACTTCCGGCAACCTGGAGGAGTTCACGCTCATCATCGACGGCCAGCCCGTCGCTCCGGTCGATCGCAACTACTGGGGCGTGACGTTCGTCGACGACAACACGTTCTACGCGACAGCGGGTCTCACCACGCAAGGCAAGACGTACCTGGTGCAGGGCGACCTCGAAGCGCGCACGCTCACATCGATCGCCGAGAACGTGGAATGCCCATCCCTCTCACCCGACGGAACCCGCATCGCGTTCAAGCGTGTGACCGAGGGCTCCGGTGCGAGCGTCCACTGGAGGCCTGCTGTCTACGATCTCGCGACCGGCGCGGTGTCGCTGCTGCCCGAGAGCCGCAGCATCGACGACCAGATCGAGTGGCTCGACGACGACACGATCCTTTACGGGATGCCGCGCGAAGGCACGTCCGGCGACACCGACGTCTGGGCACTCGCGGCCGATGGCTCGAGCGACCCCGAGCTCTTCATCGAGCACGCGTGGTCGCCGTCGGTCGTGCGCCGCTAGCCGTTGCGGACTCCGCTCAGCGCGCGTCGGCGGCCGCGCGCTCGAGGCGGCGCTGACGGCGCACGAGGAGCCATGCGACCGCTGCGCCGAGGGCAGCGCCCAGGACGTTGGCCAGCACGTCTCGCAGGCTCGGCTGGCGAGACGGGATCACGATCTGCACGAGTTCGACCGCCGCAGACAGCGTGAGCGCGAGCACGATGCCGTACCAGGGATGACGGAAGAGCAGCGTGAGAAGGAAACCGAGCGGCGCGAACATGAGGATGTTGGCCACGAACTCGATCCAGCCCGACCCGAAGAACGTCACACCCAGGTCGTCGTGGACCCAATCCCCGATGCCGTTCACGATGCCGCTGTAGCCCACCGGCAGGAGGACGACGAGGGCCACGACGACGCCGTAAGCGACGAGGCCGCCGATCGCCCACGAGCGGCGCGTCCGCAGTGCATCGGTCCCCATGACACCCCTCCAGAAGCGCCGTCACGGCGACCATTAAGGCGGCTGACCAGTTCATGACAGCCGCAGGAAACCTCGGTGAGGCTTCTCTCATCTGCCATAGTAGGCCGTGGGACTCCCGCAATACTGCTATCACCCCCCGAGAATCCCCCGAACATCGGATGGTTATGACTCGCAGAGCTGACCGAGCACGTGCCCGCTTCCAACGCCGATTCCGCATCGGCATCATCGCCTCGCTGATCGCAGGGCTGGCCGTCACCGGATTCGTCGCCCCCGCCATCGCGGCGGGTACGCGCACCACCGGGATCTTCTCCGACAGCCTGACCCCCAAGATCGCCGCCGACCCCGATCGCGTTGCGGTCGAGCTGGGCGTGAAGTTCAGTCCGCGGACATCCGGGACGGTCACCGCACTGCAGTACTACCAGGGCAGCAAGGCGAAGAACGTCACGACGGCGACCCTGTGGTCCTCCGACGGCAGAGTGCTCGCGCGCGCGAAGTTCGACAGTTCGAGGAGGGCGGGGTGGCGAACGATTCCGCTCGGCAAGCCCGTGGCCCTCAAGGCAGGCAAGACCTATACGGTGTCGTATCACGCACCTCAGGGCGGCTACCCGGTGACGGAACGCGACCTGGCCTCGAAGCGCACTCAGAACGGCTTCACGCTCCCCTCGGGTGCCGGCGTGTACCGCTACGGAGCCAAGAGCGCCCTGCCGACCCAGACCTACCGCGGGTCCAACTACCTCGTGGACATCGTGTTCTCGCCATCCCGCACTCCGTCCGCGAGCCCGACGACGCCGATCGCGACGCCGAAGCCGACCGCATCGCCGACCGTCACCCCGCGCCCTACACCGACGGCGACACCCACTCCGACCCCGACGGCGACACCCACCCCGACGCCCACGCCCACCCCGACGGCGACACCCACCCCGACCCCGACGCCGAATCCGCCGCGTGGTGGATTCCCCACACGGGAGTCCGCGGGTCTGCCCGACGGCTGGCAGCCGGCGCGGCAGGTTACCGGCGACGTGTGGATCCGTGAGGCCGGAGCTGTCGTCGAGGACCTGCGGGTCACGAACGGCACGATCTATGTCGACGCCCCGAACGTGACGCTGCGCCGCATCGACGCCGTCGCCACGAGCGTGGTGAACGACTACCGCAACATCTGCCGCAACGGGCTCGTGATCGAGGACTCCACGTTCACGCCGGCGGCGCGCACGACCGATCAGGACCTGTTCGTCATCGGTCCGGGCGGCTACACCGTGCGCAACGTCCTGATCGACGGGCTGCCGGAGGGACTGCGCGCCGCCGGTGTCGACTACGGCTGCGGCCCCGTCAACGTCGAGAGCTCGTTCATCCGTGTGACGTCCCCCACCGTGTGCAACGACTGGCACGGCGATGGCATCCAGGGCTACTACGGAGACCGCCTGACGGTCCGCAACTCCGTCGTGATCATGGAAGAAAACAACGGATGCTGGGGCACGGCGGCGTTCTTCTATCCGCACAGCCAGGGCAACACGTCGCTCGACGTCGACGGCCTGATCGTCTCGGGCGGCGGCTACCCCTTCCGCAACGGCATGCCGGCGACGGTCAAGAATCTGCACGTTCTCGACGGCACCTGGGGCTACGGTCCCATCGACGTGAAGTGCTCGGCCGTTTCGACGTGGCAGGCGAATGTGTCACGACTCGACGCCGCGGGTCAGCCGGTTCCCATCCGTCCCATCGCGTGCTCCATGGAAGGCGGGCGCTGACGCCTCGCCGCCCAGAGGCGACGACATGGAGGCCGTGGGCTCTGCCCACGGCCTCCGCCGTCAAGCGAGACGCTCGATCTCGGAGTAGATGCCCTCCATGCACTCGACGCGGTGCTCCCACAGATGGCGCGTCGAGGCCCACTCCCGTGCGGCGGCACCCATGCGCAAGCGCAGCTCGCGGTCCTCGACCAGCTGTCTGATCGCGGCGGCGCAATCCGCGGACAGCTGCGCTGGAGACTCCGCCGCGAGCCGGAACCCGCAGGAATCGTCCACGTTCGCGCCGGGACCCCCGCGTTCGCAGACGATGACCGGAAGCCCGAACGACATGGCCTCGAGGCTCACGTTCCCGCCGGGCTCACGGTAGCTGGGAAACACGAAGACATCGGCACGCGTGTAGAAGTCGTCGACGGCCTCGCGTGGGAGCCTGCCGTGGAACTCCACCCGGTCTGCCAGACCCAGCGACCGGACGAGCTGTTCGCACGCGTCGCGATCGTTGCCGTCGCCGACGACGTCCAAGCGCACGCCCAGATCGCCGAGAGTCGCCATTGCGCGGATGACGTCGCGCAGCCCTTTGGTGCGCACGATCCTTCCCACGTGCAGCAGTCGCACGGTCCCGTCCCGTTCGGTGCGGTCGACCGGCTCGTGGATGCTGTGGACCGCGGTCTCGCTCATGATCTCGAAGCGCCTCAGCCGAAGCCCGGTCAGGTGGTCGGCGACGTACGGGGCGACCCCGACGACGCAGTCCGCCGACTCGTACGTTCGGCGCAGAAGCGGGTCGTGCCGGAGGCGGATGCCGTCGAGAGCGCGCAGTCGCTGATACCAGGGCGTCGCACCCTCTTCCGCGACGAACGCCGGGGGCGACTCGAGACTGCCGCCGACGGGCCCGATCACGAACGGAATCTTCAGCCCTGCGACAGGACTCGGGTAGCGCATGGCGACAGGCACGACCTGATGTGCGACGTCGAACCGCTCACCCGCGGCGAGCCGGCCCTTGATCCATCGCCTCGCGCGGATGTAGAAGGGCAGGTACCCGGGCTGCAGCAGGCTGTTGAACCGCTCGAACCGTCCGAGCCCGCGCGGCTCGCTCCACTCGACGACGCGGACTCCCGGCAGCTGGACGGAGGGCGGGCGATGACCCTCCTTGTAGCTCGTGAGCAGCGTGAGATCACAACGCCCTGACAGCAGCTTCGCCCATTGGAAGGCCACCCACGACTCACCCACGTCGTCCCCGTCGCACGCCGGCGCCACGAGGAGCACCTTGCGTCGGCGGGCACCGCTCCCGCCATCAGCGCGGGACAAGGCTGCCTCCCGCCTTCAGCGCGGGCGGCCGCAGACCCGGGCGCACGAGCGCCCGGATCGTCGCCCAGGACTTGTCATGGCCCAGCACAGCGCGACGGACCTCGATGAGCACGGTCATGGCGAAGTAGAGGCTGCCGCGAATCGGACCGCTGCGCCGCCGGTACAGGCGCACGCGGTTGAGGATCTTCATGGTGTGCGTGGCGGAACTCTCACCGGAACCGCCGCCGACGTGCAGCGCGCCCGCACGCGGTGTATAGACGGTCGCCCATCCGGCCTCCTTCGCGCGCAGGCTGAAGTCGGTCTCCTCCGAGTAGAGGAAGAACGACTCGTCAAGCCCGCCGAGGGCGTCGAAGCACTCACGAGCTACCAGGAGGATCGCTCCCACCAGCCAGTCGACCTCGTGCTCGTACCCATAAGCGCCGGGCTCCTCGACGCGCTCGGAGAAGGCCGCGAGCCTCGTGAAGCTCAGACCGCCCACCCGGAGCATCGTCGGTCCGCGACGGATCGTGGGCGACAGGCTGCCGTCGCTCTCGCGCACGCGCGGGCCGACGATGCCCACGCCGGGATTGCGGAGCGTCTCGAGCATGCGCGGAACCGAGTCGGGGTCGAGCGCCGCATCGGGGTTGAGAATGAGGATGGATGCCGCGTCGGGCGCGGACCGGACCGCGCGATTGATGCCGGCGGCGTAGCCGTCGTTCGTCGAGCGGACCACCGTGCAGTCGCTGCGGGCATCGAGGATCTCGAGCGTACGGTCCGACGAGCCGTTGTCGACGACGACGACGTCGTAGGTGAGGTCCCCCATCGCTTGCGGGATGCTGTCGAGAAGCGACGCGATGTGATCCTCGCTGTTGTATGTCACGACCACTGCGGCGACATCCATGGGCACGGGCTTCATAGTAGGGGCATTCCTGGGTCGAGCATCTACGCGATGAGGGCAGGCACAGGCGGACCGAACGAGGGTTCTCCTCGCTCGTGATCCCGCAGCGTCACCCTGGTGAAGGCGCCGACCATGCCGAGCACGAGGAAGAGAGTGCCCATCGTCATCGGAAAGGCGAAGGCGTCGAAGAACGCGAGGCTGGCGAACCCGGCGACGACCGCGGCGGTCAGGCTCACCGACAGGTCGACGCTGCGCGAATCCTCGACGACGCGGAACACACGGCTGAGCTGGACGACGGCGACGACAGCGATCCCGAGGAGCGCGAGCACCCCGACCGCACCGATTGTGACGAAAGCGCCGAGATACTGATTGTCGAAGATGCGGTACTTCGGCAGGAAGGTCCCGAGTCCGCGCCCGAACAGGGGGCTCTCTTCGATGAACGCCCACGCGAAGCCGAAGCTGTCGGTGCGCGACGCGATGCTCGGGTCCTCGTCGACGCCGGCGAAGAGCCCGATGATCGCAGTGATCAGCCGCGGTACGGCGACGGCGGCCGCCGCCACGCCGGCCGCCACGAGCCCCAGCAGGACGCGACGTTCCCTCGGCGACCACCCGACCAGGCAGATCGCGACCGCGATAAGGGCACCGAGGTAGGCGGACCGCGATGAAGAGACGGCGATGACGCCCGCGATGGCGGCGGCGGGGAACCAGCGCAACACGAAGGGGCGCTCGGTGAACCGAAGCCCTACATGCAGCGCGAGCGGCAGGAGGATCGTCAGGAGCGTGCCGTACTCGATGGGGTGGATCGCCGTCCCCGACGGTCGCACGAGACCGTTGCGGTTGTAGAGCGCGGCATCCGCGATCGAGGTCAGCCCCGGGATGGAGATCAGGTCGACGATCGCGCGTCGGGTGACGAACTGTGCGATCCCGAGCAGCGCGAACATGCCGCCGATGAAGACGAACCGCCAGATGACGGTGTCGAGCTTGGCGCGAGTGCGCAATCCGTCGTTCGTCAGCAGCATGATGCCCGACCACGAGGCGAGCGACAGCAGCGCCACGTCGGCCGGACTGATCTCGTCGCTGTTGATCGGCTGCGACATGGCGAGTGCGTACGAGATGGCGACCGACACGACGAAGACGCCCAGGGCCCAGCGCATCGGCTGTGCGCGCATCGGATACGTGCGTCCGAAACCCGACAGCACCAGCACGACCCAGAGGGCGAGGCTCCCCAGCCCCAGCAGCATCGAGAGGGAACCAGCGCTGCCGAGCGGACCCACCACCAGCCGAGACGGCACGGCGAGAAGCACCACCATGTAGAGCGTCAGCCAGGCAGTGACGAAGTCGCTTCGCGACGCGTCCGGTGCGAGGAAGCCGAGCCGCGGCCCATCGATCCGGAGACTCGCCGGCACTGCGGTCACGGCAGTTGTTGCGCGCGGGCCGGCGCCGCCGGCATCGGATCGGCGGGGAAGGCGCGCTTCGGGATCGGCCCGGGATCCGCGCGCGGCGTCTTGTCGTCGTCGGACGAGTTCCGCCGGCGCCCTCGCCGGGTCGTGCGCGTCATGAGCGCGTCCAGTGCGTAGACCGAGAACACCGTCACCACCAGGCCGGCGACCGCGACGAGGATCAGAAGGCGCGTGAGGTCGCTGAAGTCCGGCTCGGCCTCGGTGTCCATCGTGAGCGGGATCGAGCGCATCACCGCTGTGGCGGGCACGCCGACCTCGTCCTGGAGCGTCTGCAGGTTCTCGGTCACGCGCCCGGAGATGTAGGTGAGCGTGTCGAGCGCGCCATCGGCGGAGGTGTCGATGACGTCGATCGCGATGATCGGTCCCCGGGTGGACTCCTCGATCGCCACCTCGGCTTCGGCATCCGGGAATCGCTCGGCGAGGTCCTCCTGCGCCGCGTTCGTCGAGAACGTCGCCACGACGACGCGCGCCGGCAGATCCAGGCCTCCCAGAGAGAGCAAGGGGTTGCCGCCGTCGACGGCCTCGGTATCGGGCGGTGGCAGCAGCAGGATGAGCCCGCGGGCCGCATACTGCGGCGGCATGACGGAGAAGGCGACCCAGGCCGCTCCCACCGTGATCAGCAGGCCGACCAGAACGAAGTACCAGCGGCGCCCCAGCGCACTCAGCACACCCTTCAGCGTCACTGTGACTTTGCTCCCCCCAGCCGAATCGCGCTCAGGATACCAGGGGCGTTCGCTTCGTGACTGGGAAGTCGATGCACGAGGGTCGCCGGCGCGCCCATGCATCACCCAGCGCGGAGCCGTATCGTTCTGGGAGATCCTGTTCCCCGCGACCTGCGAGTCTGATGTCCATCCGAGAGTTCCTCCGCGCGATCGTGCGCCGGTGGCCGATCGTCCTGATCGGCGCCCTCGTGACGGCCGCGGCAGCCCTCGCAGTGCTGCGGGAGGACGGGACGTACTGGACGCGCTCCGAGCTGGTCTTCATGGCCCCGTCGAGCGCGCTCTTCCCCAATTCGCTCCAGACGCGCTCGGAGGATCTGATCATCACGGCCGGCCTCGTCGGCAAGCTCGTCACGGGGCCCGACCGGACCTTGAAGTTCAGCTCAACGGATGTCAGCATCATCGGAACCCCGCACGATGCCGACTACTGGCTGCGACTGCCGGACACCGGTGGACAGTGGGCGACCAACTTCGGCGACCAGCTGCTCCTGCTCGACGTCGTCGGCGACTCGCCGCAGGCCGTCGAGGATCTGCACGACGACGTCGTGGCGCAGGTGCGAGCCGAGCTGGACGGGATTCAGCGCGAGCAGGGCGTCGCTGCTGTGAACGAGATCACCATGCAGGTGTCTCCCGAGACCATCGTCGTCCATCACGTCGAGGGCAGCCGCATCCGAGCGCTCGCCATCACCGGCGTCATCGGCGTCGCGGTGACGGGAGCCGCCGTCGTGCTTCTCGAGCTGCGAGCGTCACGACGGCGCGAGACGGTCGCCTCGCTCGACGACCGCTAGTCTGACGCCGTGGATTCGAAGCCCGTCGTTCGCCCGATCACCGAGCCCGACGTGGCTTCGGTCAGCGCGTTCCTGCACACGCACCTCAACGACCGCGTCGCACCGTCCGCGTGGGCACGTCTGCTGACACCGCCGTGGCGGTCGCCGGCCGACAACCGGGGATTCCAGCTCGTCCTGGGCGATCGAGTCGTGGGAGCGTACGCCGCCGTGTACTCCACTCGTCAGCGCGGCGGCGAGACGGTGCAGGTCTGCAACCTCGCGGCGTTCTGCGTCCTCGAGGAGTACCGCAACCAGAGCCTGCTGCTCGTGCGCGCGATGCTCAAGCAGAAGGGCTATGTCTTCACAGACCTCTCCCCCAGCGGAAACGTCGTCGCGATGAACGAGCGTCTCGGGTTCCAACGGCTCGACACCGCGACGCGTCTGACTCTCAACCTCGGTTGGCCGAAACGGCGCGGCATCCGGATCTCGCAGGATCTCGACGCCATCGCGGGGACGGTCAGCGGCGACGACGCGCGCATCTTCGCGGACCACCGCACAGCACCCGCCGCGAATCATGTCGTCGTCACCGAGGGCGGACGTTACGCCTACCTGATGTTCCGCACCGACCGCCGCAAGCGTCTGCCGATCTTCGCGACGCCGCTCCATGTCGGAGGAGACCGGCGACTGCTCGAACGGGCGTGGGGCGCGGTCGCGGCGCGGTTGATGGTCTCGCACGGGCTCGTGGCGACGCTCGCGGAGCGTCGCGTGCTGGGCTTCGCACCTCGCCTCGGCGTCGAGCTCGCACATCCGCGCGCCAGGATGTTCCGCGGCGACGGCATGGCGTCCGACGACGTCGACTATCTCTACAGCGAGCTCGCGCTCGTGCGCTGGTGACGCGTCACGCGGCGAGCTTCTCGTCGACGAACGACGTCAGCGTTCCGACGGTCTCGAACAGCTCGGCGCCGAACTCGTCGTCGTCGATCGTGATGTCGAAACGGTCCTCGAGCGCGCCGACGAGGGCGACGACGCCGAACGAATCGAGCTCGGGGAGCGAGCCGAACAGCGCCGTGTCGGGCTGCAGGTCCTCCGGTGACTGCTGGAGCTCGAGGGCGTCGATCAGGACGGCGCGGACGGCGTCGAGCGTGGCGGTCATCGTGGGCTCCTCGGTCGGGTAGGGCGGGACGTGGGCGTGCGGAGTCGGTTCATCATACGAGCACCTCGGCGGGAGCCGGGTGCCCGAGGAACGCGGTCGGGCTGGCGGTGAGGCCGTAGGCACCCTGCTGGAAGATGACGATGAGATCGTCGATCTGCGCGTCGGGCAGCTCGACGTCGTCGCCGAGCAGGTCCAGCGGCGTGCAGAGGCATCCTACGACGGTCACGGATTCGTCGGCCGCCGTGGCGACGCGGTTGCCGACGGCGAGCGGGTAGTTCCGACGGATCGCCTGTCCGAAGTTGCCGGACGCCGCGAGCTGGTGGTGCATGCCGCCGTCGACGACGAGGAACGTCTTGCCGCGCGAGATCTTCCGATCCACGACGCGCGTGACGTAGACGCCGCACTCGCCGACGATGTAGCGCCCGAGTTCGACGACGGGATCGGCATCGGGGAACCGCTCCGCGATCCGCCCCTCGACCAGGTCGCGCAGATTCGACGCGACGGCGTCGAGGTCGAGCGGTCGGTCCTTGTCGGTGTACGGGATGCCGAACCCGCCGCCGAGGTTGAGGTACCGCACCGGCGAGGGCAGGTGGTCGGCGAGCGCCGACACCAGCTCGACGGTGTTGCGCTGCGCCTCGGCGATGATGCCGGCGTTGAGGTTCTGCGAACCGGCGAACACGTGGAAGCCGAGGATGTCGACCGCCCGGCCGAACTCGTTCAGCACTGCGGGCACCTGCTCGGCGTCGATGCCGAACTGCTGCGGACCGCCGCCCATGCGCATGCCGGAGCCCTTCACGGCGAAGTCGGGGTTCACCCGGATCGCCACGGTGGGCTGGACGCCGAGATCGTCGCCGGCGGCGATGACGCGCCCCAGTTCGGTCGTCGACTCGATCTCGACGATGATGCCGGCCGCGACCGCCTGGCGGATCTCGGCGGGCGTCTTGCCCGGGCCGGCGAAGCTCACCCGGTCGGGACGGATGCCGGAATCGAGCGCATGCTGCATCTCGAGGGCCGACGCGACGTCGATGCGGTCCACGCGTGTCGCGAGGTGATGGACGACAGCCGGCATCGGATTCGCCTTCATCGCGAAGCTGAGCTGCAGCCGGGCCGGCAGCGCGGCGCGCAGCCGGTCGACTCGGGCGTCGAGGAGGGATCTGTCATATGCGAAGAACGGCGTCGATCCGACTCGCGCTGCGAGGCGACTGAGCGGCATCCCGCCGACGCGCAGCTCGCCGTCGATCGTTCCGAACGCCTCGGCGTGCTCGAAGGGCTTCATGTCGATACCTCCGTCTTGATCAGGGGGCGATCGAACTTGCCGTTCGGCGACCGCGGCAGGTCGTCGCGGATCTCGATGCGCGAGGGGATCATGTACGCCGGGAGCAGCGGGCGAAGGGCCGCGAGGAGCGCCGCTTCGGTGAGTCCGTCACCTGACGGTGCGACGACCAGCACGATCCGCTGCCCGAGCGCCGCGTCGTCGACGCCGACCGCGACCACGTCGCGGACGATTCCGCTGCTGTACGCGGCCTCTTCGATCTCGGTGGGGCTCACGCGGTACCCGGAGGTCTTGATCATGTCGTCGGCCCGGCCGACGAACGACAGGAAGCCGTCCTCGTCTGCGACGACCGTGTCTCCCGACCACACCGCCAGCTCGGGAGCGCGCCACTCCTGGCCGGGGCGGTGCACGGGGCGGAAGCGCTGCGCCGTGCGCTCAGCGTCGTTCCAGTACCCGAGCGCGACGAGGGCGCCGCGGTGCACGAGCTCGCCCGGTTCTCCCGGATCGCACGGCGTGCCGTCGGGGCGAAGCACCAGGATCTCGGCGTTGGGGATGGCCTTGCCGATCGACCCCGGTCGCGCGTCGACCTCGGACGGGTCGAGGTACGTGGACCGGAACGCCTCGGTGAGGCCGTACATCAGGAAGGGCGAGGCTTCGGTGAACAGTGAGCGGAGCCGGTCGAGCGTGGGCCGCGGCATCCGTCCTCCCGTGTTCGCCCAGTAGCGCACCCGGCGCACCGCGTCGTCGGGCCAGTCGACGTCGGCGAGCTGGAGCCACAACGGCGGGACCGCCGTGAGACCGGTGACACCGTACTCGGCGCACAGCTTGGGCACGTCGCGAGGCAGCAGGTAGTTCATCAGCACGCAATGGGCGCCGACCGCGAACGCCGTTGTCACCTGGCTGAGGCCGGCGTCGAAGCTCAGGGGGAGCACGCTGAGGATGACGTCGTCGCTAGTGTTGCCGAGATAGGTGCTGACGCTCTCGGCGCCGACGATGAGGTTGCGGTGGCTGAGGACGACGCCCTTCGGCTTGCCGGTGCTGCCCGACGTGTAGAGGATGGCCGCTGGGTCCAGGTCGATCACGCCCGACGGACCGGGATCGCCGTCTGCGAGCTGACCGTCGTTCCAGCCATTGACGCCGTGGTCCCCGGATGCTTCCGGCACCGCGTCGCCCACGACGATGACGTTCGCGACGTCCGAGCCCGCGAGCGCGGCCGCCAGCTGCCCCAGCCGATCGGCGGAGGTGATGAGGACTGTCGCACCGCTGTCGGCGAGGATGTGCCCGACTTGGAGGGGTTTGAGGACGTGGTTGACCGGCACGAAAAGCGCTCCGGCGGCCGAGGCGGCGAAGATCGCTGCGACGGTCTCGAGACGTTTCTCCAGGTAGATCGCGACGCGGTCTCCGCGCTGGACGCCGATGCTCCGCAGCTGCGCGGCGGCGGCGCGCGCCGAGCGCCACACCTCGGCGTAGGTCGCCGTGTGTCCCCGGTAGGTGAGGGCCGCGGCATTCGGCCGGGCGGCCGCCTGCTCGGCGAGGAGGTCGTGGACGTTCGCCCGGATCACGGGGCCTTCCTCTCGCGCAGGTACCGCTCGAACTCGGCGGTGTCTTCGAGCGGGACGTAACGGCGTCCCTGGGCATCCACGTCGGGTGCGTTCTGGGTCGGCGGCACGGCCGGCCCGGGCTGCGAGAAGCCCGTCAGCTCGTCGTACACACCGACGTAGGCTTCCGCCTGCGGGCGCCAGTCGAGCGCGCTCGACACACGCTCTCGGGCCTTGACCCCGAGCGCGACACGTCGGCCCGGGTCGTCGGCGAGCGCCTCGATGGCGTCGGCGAACGCCGCGATGTCGCCCGAGGGCACGTATACGACGCAGTCCGCCCCTGAGACGCGGGTCTCGACGAGATCGAATGACACGGCGGGCAGGCCGTACGCCATGTACTCCATCGTCTTGTTCATCGTGGACACGTCGTTGAGCGGTGTCTTGAGATCCGGGCTCAGCCCGATGTCGGCCGCGCTCAGGTGTTCGGCGATGGCGACGCGGTCGACGCGCCCGGTGAACCTGACGCGATCGTCCAGCCCGAGGCGCGTCGACTGGGCCTTGAGGTCTTCCAAGCAGTCGCCGAACCCGAGAAGGGTCGCCGTGATGTCGGTGCGCCCGCGCCTGCGGACGAGCTCGTCCATGACGAGCAGCACCTGGTCCACGCCGTCCTGCGGACCCATGATGCCGAGGTACGCGAGGTTGACGACGCCTTCGGCGTGCGGTCGCTCCGGATAGATCGGCCGCATCTGCTGCGTGTCCGGTCCGCTGCGGACAACGGTGACGTGACCGGGACGCCGGTCGCCTCGACGGACGGCGACGGCCTTGTACGACTCGTTCGTCGAGATGACGCGATCGGCGGCGCGGAACGTGCGGCGCTCGAGCCAGCGCAGCCCTCGGTACTCCAGCTTCTTCAGGAACCCGGTCGGCTTGCCGAAGCGCGAGATGAACAGTTCCGGATTGAGATCGTGGTGGTCGAACACGAAGCGCACGCCGAAGGGTCGCCACAGCAGCGCGAGCAGCCAGTAGGTGTCGGGCGGATTGCACGCCTGGATGATGTCGAACCGACCGCGGCGACGCGCCGCGAGCGTCAGCAGCGCGGTGCGCACCCAGCTGTACGCGAACTCCCACGCGAAGCCGAGCAGCCCCTCGGCCTCGGGAGCCGGCGCGTACTTGTAGATGTCGACACCGTCGATGCGCTGCCGCGACGGGTCCCCTGGACCCTTCGGGCAGATCACGCTGACTCGGTATCCACGCGCGAGGAGCGCCTGACATTCCAACCACACCCGGCGATCGAGGGGCACGGGAAGGTTCTGGACGATGATCAGGATGTGCGGAGGCCCTGAGGCGTTCCCTCGACGAGTCACGTGATCTCCTTCTCTGAGCTGCGGTAGGTGCGGTCCCGTCCATGCCGCGGCAGGTACGCTGCCAGATCGCCGAAGACCGGACGGACGAGCAGCCAGGCGACCGTGGCGTGCGCCGACAGGACAGCCAGCCCGGCGAGGATGATGCGGATGATGTCGGGCAGCGCCCCCGTGACGGCGACGACCCCCAGCCCGGCGGCGCCGCTGACGAGCACGGTGGCCATGAGGAAGACGAACGGGCGCGCGAACGAGCGCACCGGCGTACGGATCAGGCCGGCCACGAGGAACCATCGTCCGATGGTCGCGATCACGGCGACGATGAGGAACCCCACGGCCACCGCGACCAGGCCGCTGTGCACGGCCAGTGCGGTGACCGCGACCGTGAGGATATCGACGACCAGTGCGTAGAAGAACCACCGGCCGGGTCGTCCGAGACCGTAGAACAGGCCGTGATCGAGGGTCGCGCCGACCACGACGGTGCCTGCGAGGGCGAGGAACTGTGCGACGCGGAAGCTCTCCTCCCACCCCGGGCCGAAGACGATCGGGATGATGAGTGGGCCTGCAACGGCGAGCAGCACGAGCGGCGGCGCCATCACCGCGTAGATCATCCGCAGTGCGCGCGTGTACGCGGCGGTCAGACGCTCGGCGGAGTCCCGCAGCTTGGCGAACGCGACGGTGGTCACCGGCAGCACCGCGGCGCCAGTGAGATCCTGCACGATCTGCACCAGCTTCTGCGCGATCGTGAGGTATCCGAATGCGGTGAGACCGAGCACCGCCGACACGATGGCGGCCTCGACAGCCGCCCTCGTCATCGCGACGAGCTCGACGCTCAGCACCTTCGTGCCGAACGTCGTCATGGCTTTCAGCTCCGGCCACGAGAAGAGCCACGAGGGCAGCCACCGCGCTGCGACGCACGCGAGGACCGTCATGACCACCTGGGACGAGAGCGTCTGACCGACCAGTGCCCACACTCCCAGACCGCCGAGCGCCATCGCGATCGCCACGACCTGCGCGACGACGGAGGCGACGAGACCCTGCACGGCGAGCGCACGGAACTGCATCCGACGTCGCAGCAGCGCCGTGGGCACCGACGACACCCCTGTGCACAGCACCGCGATCGAGAGGACCTGGATCACGGGGATGACGTCCGGGGACGAGAACACCACGCCGAACAGCGGCGCGGCGATGACGAGGACCGCCGTCAGCACGAGCCCTGCGACCGCTGAGAACCAGAAGCCGGTGCTGAGCACCCGCTGGTCCGGGGCATCCGCCTGCACGATGTACGTCGCGAAGCCGAGGTCGCTGAGCAGGTAGAAGAACGGCAGCACGGTCATGGCCGCCGCCACGACGCCGAAGTCCTCGGGGCTCAGCAGGCGCGTCAGGATGGCGATCGTCGCGAGCCCCGCGAGGCGCACGACCCACTTCTGCGCGGTGAGCCACAGGACACCCGAGGCCGCTCGGTGTCCGAGCGGTGTCTCCGGTCCGACCGATGACGCGTCGTCGACCATCGCGTTCACTCCGCCGCCGCGCCATCCGAGCCGGGTCCGTACACCTCATCCTCGATGATCCGGACGATGTCCGCCTGGGCCTTCGTCCACGCGAAAGAACGCACGGATGCCGCCGCGCGCGCGGGGACGGAAGGATCGGCGCGAGAGATCACGTCGCTGATGGCGGTGGCGATGCCGCCCGGTGTGGGCGGGGCCCACGCAACGTTGTCGTTGATCAGATCAGCGCGGGAGTGCGGCGAGTCGTTCACGACGGGGATGGTCCCCGCCGCGAGCATCTCCTCCGCCACCAGCGAGATGTTCGTGAACGACATCGCGATCCCCGCGATGCAGCGGTTGTAGAGCGCGTTGAGCTCTGCGGGCGTCAGCCGGCCGTGCTGGGTGGCGGGGAATCCGAGGTCGCGCACCACCGATCCGTACACATGGATGTCGACATCGGGGTGCCGGCGGTGGAACTCCTGGAGGGCGAGCTTTGCGAGCCAGAACCCGCGCCGCGGCACGTCCGGCCGGGCGTAGAGGACGACCCCGGTGCGCCGACTCCCGTCGAGCGGTCGATAGACGGCGGTGTCGCAGCCGAACTCCGTGACGTCGGCAGGTACGCCCGCTTCGGATCTGAGCAGGTCGCCCACCATGTCACCGAGCGCGATGTTTCGGAAGCCGAAGCGGTAGCTGTCCTCGGCGAGAGAGTACTCCGACCCGCGCGGATAGAAGAACGGCTCGTAATCCTGGATGAAGTACAGGTAGCGCATCGGCGATGCCGCGCGCCGGGCGGCGACATGCGCCGTCTCCCAGCCCGAGGCGACGATCGCATCGACACCCGAGATGCCGTCGCGCGCATCGTGCACCTGGGCGCGCAGGTTCGGCCACCACGAGCGGATGACCTCGGTCTGAGCGGAGACATCCCCGCCATAACGGTCGTAGAGGAACAGGTGGCAGCGGTGGCCTGCCGCCTCGACCGCCTCCACCATGCGGAAGAGCGTCGTGTGGCCGCCGGAGCCCGCCCGCGGGGGTACCGTGATCCACCCCACGTCGAGCGGCCTGCCGCGTTCGGGCCGCTGCGTCGGAAGACTCAGCTCGAGGCGAGTGGAGTCGGCGATGTCGCTGTCCAGCAGCGGCTCGTCGAGACTTCCCACGTCCAGCCGGTGGCCGAGGGTCCGCACCGCGCGGCGGACGACAGCCCGCGGCCCCTCGTGCCGCAGCACGGCGAGCGCCTTCGCGACGGCGCTCACCGGACGCCCTGGGCGCTCATGTCGCGGACGGCAGACGGGGACCATTCGAGACGGCGTACGGCTCGGGACGGCCGGAATCGTCCCGCAGTTCGACGCTCGATCGCGCGCTCGATCTTCGCCCGCAGCATCCCCGCTTCGAACGGGAGGTCTCGCAGCCACGCCGCGCGCGACGCATCCTGCGCCACCCGGTCGTAGAGATCGGTGAGTCGTTCCGCCATCGCGGCCAGTCCGAAGTTGTCCGCCGCGAACCTGGCGCCGAACGCACCGCGCAGGGCGCGCAGCGCCGGATCGGCGATCATCCCGGCAAGCGTCGCCCGCAGGCGCTCGGTGCCGTCGGCCACGTCTTCGGGACTCCAGAAGCTGTTCCGGAACAGAGCGGAGGAGCTCGCCTCGGTGAACGCCTCGCTCCAGCCGTGCTCGCCGAGCACCACGAGAGGCTTGCCGAACGCGAGCCCTCGCGCAGCCGAGCTCCCCATCCCGAGCACGATGTCCGCCGCCGCATATGCAGGCCGGGGGTCGGCCATCGCCCCCGTGAACCGGACGGCGTCGCGCCCGAGGCCTCGGTTGACGTCGTCGGCCAGCGAAGCCAGCCGCGCGTGCGCGTCTCCCGTGCCGACGACGAGGAGGCGCACGACCGGATCCTCGAGCCCCGCGACCGCGGCGATGGTGTCCTCGACGCCTCGCGCCTTCATCTCCTCGGCCAGCCGACCGACGATCACGAGCAGGACGTCGTCGGGTCCGACGCCCCACTCCGACCGGAAGCGAGCGGCGTCGACCGCGGTCGGCGAGTCCTTCTCCAGGTCGACCGGCGGGCTGATCAGCGTCACGCCTCCGGGGCGACCCTCCAACTCATCGCGCAGGTACCCGGTGCCGATCACCACGGGAACACGCGGATGCGTGCGGGGATCGAACGTCATCTCGTAGATCGTGCGAACCAGTGCACGACGCCCCAACCGCCCGGGCCCCCAGTACGCGGCGCGCTCGGACGTGCTGAAGCAGTGCACGACCTCGGCATCGACGCGGCGCGCCCAGGCCTCCAGTTCGCGTGCGTGACGGCCGATATGGGCGGGGCGATCGTAGGGCTCGACCGTCACGCCGTACTCGGCTGCGACGTCCAGCAGCGAAGATCCGGACGGCGGAAGCGAGTCTCGCGGTCCGATGAGCGTGCTCTCCCATCCCCGCGATCGTGCGGCCGCCGAGAGCTGCACTGCGTTGATCTGTGCGCCGCCCAGCTCGAGACTGTCGAGCTGGACGAGCACATTCCGTGTCGTCACAGCGACACCGACCTCGCCGGCACCGCACTGCGAAGCACCTCTGCGACGCGCACCTGCTGGGTCTCCGAGAGGTGAGGGAACATCGGCAGCGACAGAATCTCTTCGGCGGCATTCTCCGCGACGGGGAACGCGCCGCGCGGAATCCCGAGATGCGAATACGCCTCGGTGAGATGCACGGGAGTCGGATAGTGGATGCCTGTTGCCACCCCCTGGTCCGCCAGGTGCGCAGCGATCCGCTCGCGGTCGTCCACGCGGACGACGTAGAGGTGCCACACGTCGGTGTTCCCCGGACGCACCTGTGGCAGGCGCACCCCGTCGACGTCGGCGAGGAGCTGCTCGTACCGCGCGGCCGCCGCGCGACGCTGATCGTTCCAGCGTTCCAGTCGACGCAGTTTGGCGCGGAGAACCGGCGCCTGCAGGGCATCCAGGCGCGCGTTCATGCCGATACGGTCATGGACGTACTTCACGGAGCTGCCGTGGGCCGCCATATTGCGGACGAACGCCGCGATGTCGGCGTCGTCGGTCATGACGGCGCCGGCGTCGCCTGCCGCGCCGAGATTCTTCCCGGGATAGAAGCTCGTGGCGCCCACGCGCCCAATGGCGCCCGCACGACCGGTGAGCGATGACGCTCCCTGCGACTGCGCTGCGTCTTCGACGATCGCGAGGCCGTGCCGCTCCGCGATCGGCAGCAGTCGCTCCATCGGCGCGGTCTGGCCGAAGAGGTGCACGGGAGCGATCACGCGAGTGCGGTCGGTGACGGCCGACTCGACGGCGTCCGGATCCATCAGCAGGTGCTCATCGTCGACGTCGACGAAGACCGGACGCGCACCGATGCGGGATGCCGCTTCGGCTGTCGCGACGAAGGTGTTCGCCGGCATGATGACCTCGTCGCCGGGCCGAACGCCGACGGCGCGGTAGGCCAGTTCGAGCGCGTCGGTGCCGTTGGACACACCGACGACATGCTCCACACCGATGTACTCGGCGAACTCGCGCTCGAACGCAGTCACCTCCGCACCGCCGATGAAGCCGGCTCCGGACAGCTGCTCCTGCCACACCGGCAGCACCTCATCGGCGATCTCGGCCGACTGCGCGGCCAGGTCGAGAAAGGGAACCTTCTCGCTCACGTTCTTCCCCCCAATCGACGCGCCGGCACGCCGGCCCACGTCTCGTCCGGTGGCACGTCCCGCAGCACCACCGCTCCCATCCCGACCGTAGCCTGTGCGCCGATCGAAATCCCCTGACGCACCGATGCGTTCATGCCGATGTACACAGCCTCACCGACACGTACGCCGCCTCCGAGAGCGACACCCGAGGCGAGCGTTGCGAAGTCCTCCAGAACGCCGTCGTGCGTGATCGTCGAGTTCGGCATGACAACGACGTGCTGTCCGATCCGTGCGTCGGATGTGACCACCGTGCCGTCGAGCAGGATGCTGCCGGGCCCGACCGTGCTCGACGCGCCGACCCGAGCGGACCGGGCGACGAACATCGCGTAGCGATCGTCGGTCACTCCCAGCGTCTGCAAGCGGCGCACGATCCTCTGCCGGGATACGCTCGGGCCCACGCACACAAGCAGCTGATCGGTGCGCACGGCGGCGTCCTCGAGCGCGCCGACAACCGGTACGCCGCCCACCTCGGTGCCGTGCAGTTCCACATCGTCGTCGAGGATGCCGACGACGCCGGTCATGCCGGCTGCGAGCACTTCGCGGGCCAATCCGCTCGCCCCCACAAGCAGTACGCCGGTCACGCCACTGCACCCCCGCAGGTGCGCAGCACGTCGATGACCCGGTCCTGATCCTGATCGCTCAGCGCGTGGAAGACCGGCAGGATGAGGGTGGTGTCGTTGAGGTGCTCGGTGGCGGGCAGACCCTGACCCGGCGTGAGATGGCGGTACGGTGCCTGTCGATGCGCGGCCATGATGCCGCGTCGCGCCGAGATGTCGGCGTTCGCGAGCGCCTCGAGCAGTCCGTCACGATCAGTGGGATAGTCCTCGCCGACCTCCACCCAGAAGGACTGGAAGTTGCCGGTCCCGTCCTCAGGGTCGGCCACGGCCCGCAGGCCCGGGATCATGGCGACCGCGTCCTGGTACCGTGCGGCGATCTCGCGGCGGCGAGCCACGATCGCGGGCAGGCGCCCAAGCTGCACGAGACCGACGGCGGCCTGCAGGTCCGTCATGCGGAAGTTGAATCCGACCTCGGTGTACTCCTCGGCGGGCGGCAGCACCGACTCGTGCCGATCCGCGGCCGAGACGCTCATGGCGTGCTCGCGCAGCTGTCGGGCGCGGTCTGCCCATTCGGGGTTCGAGGTGGTGAGCATCCCTCCCTCGCCGGTGGTGAGGAGCTTGCGCGGGTGGAACGACCACGTGGCGATCTCGGCGCCGGCGCCGACCGGCCGGCCCTTGTACGTCGAGCCCGCGCCGCACGCGGCATCCTCGATCACCACGATGTTCAGCTGATCCGTGAACGACCGGATGTCGTCGATGTCGACGGGCACACCGCCCTGGTCGACGGCGATCACGGCACGAGTCTGCGGCGTGAGCGCGTCGGCGACGGTGTGGCCGGTGACGTTGCCCGTGACCGGATCGACGTCGGCGAAGACCGGGTTCGCGCCGACGTAGCGCACGGCGTTCGTCGTGGCGATGAACGAGAAGGACGGAACCACGACGTCGTCGCCCGGCTTGATGCCGGCCACGATCAGTGCGAGATGAAGCGCCGTCGTGCAGCTGCTCGTGGCAACGGCGTAGCGCGCCTGCATCGCCTTGGCGAACTCCTCCTCGAAGCGCGCCACCCGGGGCCCCTGCGCGACCCATCCGCTCGCGATGGCTTCAGCCACGGCATCCGCCTCCTCCTGGCCGAGCCAGGGGACCATGACGTTGATGCGCTCGCTCATGACACCGCCACCGTGCGGCCGGCCGCGATCTCGTCGCGCAGCGGGCGCCACCAGTCGACAAGCTGACGCAGGCCCTCCTCGAGGCCGATCGTCGCCTCGAACCCGAGGTCGCGCTTGGCGGCGGACGTGTCGGCAAGCCGTCGGGCGACGCCGTTGACGGCGCGCTCCGGTCCGTGCTCTACGCCGAGATCCGAGCCCATCACTCGCAGCAGCGCCTCCGCGAGCTCGAGCAGGCTCGTCTCGGTGCCGCTGGCGATGTTGTACGTGCCCTCGACGACGTCGCTCTCGGCGGCGAGGACGTTCGCGCGAGCGATGTCGGGCACGCACACGAAGTCCATCGTCTGCCGGCCGTCACCGAAGATGAGAGGCGGCTTGCCGTCGGCGATGCGCTCCATCCAGCGCACGAGCACCTCGGTGTAGAGGCCGTGGACGTCCATGCGGGGGCCGTACACGTTGAAGTAGCGCAGCAGCACGTAATCCAGCCCCTGCATCGCACGGAAGCTGCGGATGAGCCCTTCATTGAACGTCTTTGCGGCGCCGTAGAGCGTGTCGTTGTTCTCGTGGTGGTGACGCTCGCTGGTCGGGAACTCCTCGGCCATTCCATAGACCGACGCACTCGAGGCCGCCACGAGCTTCTTGACGCGGTGCTTGGCTGCTGCCTCCACGACGTTGAAAGTGCCGTCCACGAGCACCTCGAGCGCCAGCCTCGGCTCTTCGGCGCATTGAGTGATGCGGATGGCGGCCTGATGGAACACGAGGTCCTTGCCGGCGGTCAGGTCGTCGACGAGCGCCGCGTCGCGGATGTCACCGTCGACGAGCTCGACACGACCGCTCGCGAGCGCGTCGTCCAGATTCGCGCGCCGACCGCGCACGAGGTTGTCGAGCACGTCGATGTGGGAGACCCCCGCATCGAGCAACTGGTCTACGAGCGTGGAGCCGATCGTGCCGGCGCCGCCGGTGACGAGCACACGGGCGTCCTGGAGCTGACTCATACGACGAGGTCCTCACTGAGTTGAAGGGAAGCTGTAGATTGCGGGGCGCCGGCGTGCTGCAGACTGACGGCGGATGCCTCGAGCACGGAGAGTACGCGCAGTCCCGACTCTCCGCTGGTCCGTGCTGGTCGGCCCTCACGGATCGAGTCCGCGAATTCGCTCGCGACATTGGCGAGGGCCTCGCGCTCGGGCAGCGCCGGCGCCCACGTGTCGCCCAGTCGGTAGGAGATCGTCGCGGCGCGTGTGTCGGCCGTCTCGAGCGACTGCGTTTCGAGGTCGACGCCACGGTCGTACACGCTGACGCGCTGCTGCGGGTTCAGGTCGTCCCACACCAGCGTGCGGCGCGTGCCGCCGATGACCATCTGACGGATCTTGGTAGGGCTCAGCCAGTTCACGTGGACATGCGCCATCGCGCCGCCCGCGAGCGGCATCGCGAGATAGCCGACACAGGACTTCCCCGTCCGCAACGGGTCGGCGCCGTGGGCCGAGACGCTCTCGACGTCGAGGCCGCCGGGAAGGATGAAGTCCATGATGGACAGGTCGTGGGGAGCGAGGTCCCAGAAGACGTCGACGTCGGGCTGGATCAGGCCGAGGTTGATGCGGACGCTGTCGACGAAGAGGATGTCGCCGAGGAAGCCGTCGTCGATGAGCTCGCGGATCTTCAGCACGGCCGGCGTGTAGCAGTACGTGTGGTCGGCCATCAGGGTGAGGCCGCGCTCCCGCGCCTCGCGTACCATCTCGGCGCCGCGATCGCGCGAGTCCGCGAGGGGCTTCTCGACGATCACGTGCTTGCCCGCCCGCAACGCCGCCATCACGATCGGGTGGTGGGTCCGCGCGGGCGTGGCGACCGCCACGGCGTCGATCGTCGAGTCAGTCAGCACCTCGTCGAGGTCGGGTGTGACAGCGACGCCGCCCACTCCGTCGGCGACCCGCTGCGCGCGCTCGATGTCGAGGTCGCAGATCGCAGCGAGCTCCCAGTCCGGACTGGCCCGGAAGTTCCGCGCGAGGTTCGGGCCCCAGTAGCCGGCCCCGATCACGGCGATGCGAAGTCTTTCAGTCACGATTCCCCCATTACGTGAACGTCGATTTTGAGCATGCGGTTGAGATGCTATAGGTTGCCCGCGTCACGAGCGCAGACGTGCGGTTCAGCCGGCGGGTGTGAACAGGACGTCGACCCAGTAGTTGTGAGACGACCACCGCACCGGATACTCCCGCGAGTACGCGTATGCGCTTCCCTCGGCCGGGACCGTGAACGGACCGGAGCTGAGCCCGTTCTGGAACCCGTTGATGTCGACGGCGTATCGCCCGGTCGAGCTGAAGAGACCGACGCGGTACTCGTGGCCCGGCTCGAGAAGGACCGGCGTGGAGAAGTGCGCCGTCTGCCAACCGTCCTCCGTCTCGTCGACGAAGGCGACCTCCGCGAGCTTCGCGCCGTAGTCGCGCCACAGGTATCCCGTGTGCTCACCGGTGTTCGCGCTGCCCTTGTAGAAGCGGATGGCCGTCGCCTGTCCCTCGACGTTCACGGAGAAGCGGGTTGCCACCTGGATCGCGTCGGGATCGTCCCACGCGCCGTTCTGCGGAAGCGCATCGCCCAGGATCGAGACGGCGTCGACGACCGGCGGCTCGGTTCCGGTCGTGAACGTCCATTCGCCGCCGGTGACCTGCTTCCCGGGCACCGTCACGACGGCGCTGTAGCTCGACGACCAGGCCAGCGGTTCGTGGGGGGTGAATGCGACGGTCCGCGTCGCGGCGTCGTAGGCGACCGCGCCGGCGATCGGGCCCGTCGGTCCGCTGAGCGTGACCGCCGCGTCCGGCTCATCCGTGGCGAGCGTCGCCGAGACGATGGTCGTCGGCACGACGTCGCCGGCGCCGGCCGCCGGCCCGGTCGACTCCACCGCCACGGCGGTGGGCGTCGGTGTCGGCGTCGGAGTCGGCGTCGGAGTCGGAGTCGGAGTCGGAGTCGGAGTCGGAGCGGGAGTCGCCCCCGGCGTGGAGGCTTCCGGGAACACGACCTCCGCGTCGACGTAGTACGCGGACGAGCTGTAGCTGCTCGTCGGGAAGCCGCCCCCGGCTCCGTAGAGGAACCGGCCGTTCGCTCCCGACGGCGCCGTGATGCGTCCGCTCACCTTCGGCGTGGCGAAGTAGTTCTCCGCGATCGCGAACCGGCCGTTCGGGGCGAGGTACGACACGATGTAGGTCTCCCCCGGCTGCACCTCCACCGGGTCTTCGAGTTCGACGCGCTGCCATCCGGATGCGGTCTCGCCGGTGAAGATCGCACGGCCCATCACCTCGCCGCTCGAGGACCACAGCGTTCCCCGGTGCTCGCCGGTGTTGGCCGTGCCCTTGTAGAAGCGGATCGCCGTCACCGTTCCCGGATCGGACACGGTGAAGGCCGTCCCGACCTCGACCGGCTCGTTGTCGACCGACATCGCGATCGTCGGCACTTCCGAGCCGAACAGCGTTTCGACGGTGCCGATCACCGGCGTGCGCTCGGTGCGGAACGTCCACGAGTCCAGCGGTGCCCCGTCGAGGGTCACGGTGGCGGTGTACGTCGTGTAGTGCTCGAGCGACGAAGCCGGCTGGAAGGCGGCCAGGCCGGTCGACCGATCGAACGACGATGAGCCTGCGACGGTCCCCGCCGGACCGGTGACCGTCAGCCCGACGGTCGCGTCCGAAGGAGCCCGCTCGACGCGGGCCGACACCGAGGTCCCGACGTCGACGTTCGTGGCTCCTCGCGCGGGCGTCACAGTGCCCACCTCGGGCGGAGCACCCTCACCGCTCTGCTGCGTGACGAACTCGACGTCGACGAAGTAGTTCGTCGAGTTCCAGGTCTCGATCGGCATGACGCCCCCGCTGCCGTAGCGGTACCGGCCGTTCGCCGGCGCCTCCGTGGTCAGCGGGCCGCTCGTCACGGGCGACGCGAGCGCCGCGCTGGTGTACGAGTAGTTGCCCCGCGGTGCCAGGTACGACACCGTGTAGACCTCGCCCGGCACGATGGCGACCGGCGTCGACAGCAGTGCGCGCTGCCATCCGGACGTGGTCTCGTTCTCGAACTGGACCTGTGCGATGCGCTCGCCGTTCGCATCCCACAGCGAGCCCGTGTGGGTGCCTGTGTTGCCGGGTCCCTTGTAGAACCGGATGGCGCGGACCTCACCGGCCACGGCGCTGGTGAACGCCAGGCCGAGCTCCACCGACGCCGTGTCGGTCGTCTCGGCGGCGACCTGCGGGGTCGCATTGCCGAAGATCGTCGTCACCGCCTGCTGGCCGTCGGGGAGGACCGAGAAGGCCCACGAGACGGGCTGACCCGCCACACCGTTCGTACCCACGATGCCCGTGATGGACACGCTCACGGTGGCCCCCGAGGGCAACGGCGCAGCCGGAGTGAACCGCACAGTCTTGCCGTCCGACGTGAGGACCCACGAACCGTCCACCGCGGAGTCGCGCACCGTCACCGTCCCCGTGTACCCGTTGACGATCGGCTCACTGAAAGTCGCCGAGATCGTCGAGCCCGGGGCGACGTCGGACGCGCCGGCGGCCGGGCTCAGCGACGTCGCGACAGGGGCCGGAGTTGCGCCGCCCGAGCGCTCGAAGACCACATCCACGAAGTAGTTCGTCGTCGACGACTGGTTCGGGAAGCCGTTCGCGTACGTGAAGGCACCGCCGTTCGCAGGCACCGACAGCGGGCCTCGGCCGTAGCCCGCTGCACCGAATTGGCCCAGCGTGACCGAGTAGGCGCCTTGGGGTGCCAGATACGACGCCACGTAGGTCTCGCCCGGCACCACCTGGATGGGCTGATCGAGCACGATGGTCTGCCAGCCGTGCGACGACTCCGTCGTGACGGCCTTGCTCGCGAGAGGCGAGCCGTCCGCACGCCACAGGTTCACCGTCCGCGGCCCGACGTTGCGGTCGCCCTTGAAGAACTTCAGCGCGGTGACGGTCCCGGGTGCGTCCACGGTGAACCGCACGCCGAGAGTCACCAGGTCGTCATCGACGTCCGCGTCGATCGTCGGGCGCGAGCTCTCGGGGAACAGCGAGCACGGGCACGTGCCTTCGGGCAGGTCCGTGGCCTGCGTCGTGAACTTCCACGCGGAATCCGCCGCGAGACCCACACCTGCGGTGTCGGTGCCGGACGGGGTGACGGTGTAGGTGGTGGACGCGGTCCACGGGGACGACGGTGCGAACCGGGCGGTCCGGGTCGCGGCGTCGTAGGACAGGGTTCCCGCGACGTCGGTACCCGCAGCATCTTCGATGACGACGCCCACCGTCGCGGGATCGGCGTCACGTGTGAACGAGAACGTGACCGGCGCGTCGAGCGGGACGCTCGAGGAGTCGGCCTGCGGCGAGCGCGACGCGATGCGCAGCGGCGAGGTGTCCGACTTGTCGAAGACGACATCGACGTAGTAGTTGGACTCCTGCCACGTCTCCGTCGGTCGCGTCCCCGCGTTCCCGAACACGCCGGCGGCGTCGGCTCCGACCGCGTCCGAGACGACGAGGGGCGACGTGGTCCGCGAGAGGTACGGCCAGTAAGCACTGGTCATGGCGTAACCGCCCTGCGGTGCGGTGTACGACACCGTGTACTGCGTGCCCGCGAGCACCTGGACCGGAGACGTGAAGAGGGCCGTCTGCCAGCCCGAGCCTGTCTCGTCGGCGAAATTGACCGTCGCCAGGCGCGCGCCGTCGGGACCCCACAGCGTGCCGGTGTGCGTGCCGGTGTTGGCGGGACCCTTGTAGAAGCGGACGCCCAGGATGAACCCGTCGGCCTCGGACGTGAACCTCAGGCCGAGCTCGACCGACCCGGAATCGTTCGCCGAGGCGATCTCGGGAGTCTCGTTGCCGAAGACCGAGTATGGCCCCGTGACCGTGATGTCACGGCTGACCCCCGCGCGAGCGAAGTTCGCCGAGTCGTCGATGGCACGCGCGAGGATCTTCTGTGCACCGCTGCCCTGCTGTACGTAGGTGTAGCTCCAGTTCGTCGTGCCGGTGGCCGGATGCCACGACTCGCCGCCGTCGGTGGACACCTCGACGCCCGCCACGCGGCCGCCAGAGTCCGAAGCGGTCCCGGTCACCGTCACGTTCGTGCCGTGCGCGACCTCGGCGCCGGCGGCCGGCGACGTGATGGTCGTGCTGGGCGGGGTGCTATCGCTGCTGGCGGATGCCCTGTCCAGCCCGCTCATGAGCGTCTGCGGCTGCGCGCCCATGTCGGCGAGCAGGTTCACCTGCGCCTGCTGCATGCGCGGGTCCGCGGGCACCTGCACGCCGTCGTGCTCGCTGTCGAGCCCCCAGCTCCACTGCACGCTGCCCGCCGAGAACACCAGCGCACCGCTGGCCGCCCGGTACAGCGTGACGTGGTGCTCGGTCGTGCCCGGCACGACGACGTTGCCGTAGTCGGTGAGGTACTCGGGCGTGGGCCCCACCGTGGTGGAGAGCCGGATCAGGCCTTCGGGGCGGAAGCCGTTGTCGATGTCCTCATTGGACTCGTAGCCGACCGTCTGGTCGGCGAGTTCGACCGACGTTCCGCTGGAAAGCGAGTCGAGCGGCGTATGACGCCACAGCCGGGTCTTGCCCTCTTCGGAGTTGACCGTCACCGGCAGGTACACGTTGTTGACCATGTACATCGTCCCGGTGAGAGCGTTCTCGGGCGAATGGCCGCCTTGCGACGCATCCGCGAACCGCGGATCGCGCCACGTCCCCGTCCACTCCGGGCTGGACGTGTCGATCTTCGCACCGCCACGGTTGGCGGCGTTGCCCCACGTCTCCTTGTACGACACCAGGGTGCGATAGGGCGTGCTCGAGCCCTCGGTCGAGGGCTCGTAGCGTGTGCGCCAATACCCCTCGTTGCCGGTGAGGAACTGCAGGTTCACGCCGGCGTCGCGCGCGGCCTCGATGTTCGCCCGCTGCGCGCCCGACCAGTACTCGTCGTGGCCTACCGACATGAACACCCTGTGGTTCAGCAGCTCATGTCCTCGGCGGTCGGTGTCGACGCCCGCGATATAACTCACGTCGTAGCCGTTGCGTTCGAGGAAGCGCACCGTGGCGTACTCGGAGCTGAAGTAGAAATCGCGCTTCTCGACGCCCTGGCGCGTGGCGAAGGGGCGGTTGTAGCTGACCTTGTAGGCGCGTCCGTTGGCCGCCCCCTGATAGAAGTCCGAGCCTCCATACGTGTTGTACGCGTGCCACGTGGGGTCGGAGGTCTGGAAGAGCACGTCCGAACTGTTTCCGTCGTTACGGACGATGAAGATGATGTGGCTGTCGCCGCCGTCGTCCTCGCGGATGAGTCGCGCGATGTAGACGCCCGAGACGGCGTCGGCCGGTACGTTCCACGACGCCGAGACGTCCCACGTTCCGCAGTCGTAGAGCTCGGTCACCTCGTCGTCGCGGCACTCGGGCTGGTCTTGGGGCAGCGGCACCGAGGGGTTCACCGTCGTGATGTAGCGCGCACCGAGGCCCTGATACCAGCCGGTGCGGTAGATGCGGATGCTGTACGCCGAGGCATCCGTGTCGATCTTGAAGTCGATCTTCTGGCCGGCGTTCACCGAGATGTCGGTCGCGAAGCCCTGGATGGACGGATCGCCGGCCCCGTCGATGTCCCACTCGTCCGGCGATGTTCCCGGCTTCTGGTTCTCGCACGCGATCGCGTTGACGTCTGGTCCGCACGGGCTCGCGGCGGCAGCCCGCACCGGCGCGTCGAAGGCGATGAAGGCGGTGATGATGAGCGCAGCGATCGCGACCAGTGCCGCCCAGCGCACGGCACGGCGCGACGGTTCGCGCGTTCCCCAGATGACGTTCGTCATGATTCCCCAATTCCCGCCGCATGCAGCGGGTCAGCGTCGGCCGTGAACCCCTCCACGGCCGGAGCTGCGCCTCGCATCGATTCCCCACGACGCAGGACGCAGTGATCCCCGCCCCCGAGTCTAGCGACGCCGGACCGCAGAAGGGAAGCCGAGTTCCTCAGGAATACGCAAGCCGGGATCCCGCCGGCATGCGCGATCGCGTCAGAGCCGCTCGAGAAGGTGCTCGGCGATGGCGATCGACGACGTGGCCGCGGGCGACGGTGCGTTGCGCAGCACCGTCACCGAGTCCACCGTGTCGACCGCGAAGTCATCGAGCAGGGACCCGTCCCGGCCCCATGCCTGGGCCCTGACTCCGGCGGCCGTCTTGCGTGTGAGGTCCCGCAGCTCCAGCTCCGGCACGAAGCGTCGCGCGCGGCGGTAGTACGCCGACTTCGACAGCGATCCCCACGTCTCGGAGACGCCCATGCGCCAGTGCTTCCGCGCGAGCGGCCACGCGCCCGGCCACGTGAGCGAGCCCCAGGTGTCGCGGACCGACACGTCGCGCCATCGGTAGCCCTCACGCGCGAGGGCGGGGACGGCATTGGGCCCCACGTGTACGTGATCGTCGAAGCCTCGCGTGAAGTGCACGCCCAGAAACGGGAACCGCGGGTCGGGAACGGGATAGATCATGCCCCTCACGAGGTCCGCGCGAGCAGGGTCGAGCTCCCAGTACTCCCCACGGAACGGCAGAATCCGCGGGGATGCGTCGGCTCCGATCATCGCCGCGACGACGTCGGACTGCAGGCCGGCGCAGACGACGAGCCGATCCACCCTCCGCTCCCCCGCGGCGGTCTCGACGATCACGCCGCCCGGCTCGCGACGGATGCCTGTCACCTCGGCGTTCAGCAGCACGTCGCCCCCGGCATCCCGTATGTCGTCGGCCATCGCCTCCGCGATCGCGATGTAGTCCACGACCGCGGTATGCGGCGAGTGGAGAGCGCCGACACCGGTCGCGGCCGGCTCGATCTCGCGGATGCGGCCGGCGTCGATCCGCGTGAGCCCGGGAACGCCGTTCGCGGTGGCGCGTTCCTCGAGGGCTGCGAGCGCCGGCCGTTCGGACTCCTCGACCGCGACGACGAGCTTTCCGAGCTCGCGATACGGCAGACCGTGCTCGAGGCAGAATTCGCGGATGGCGATGCGACCGCGCGCGCACAGCCGCGCCTTGAGAGAGCCTGGCGCGTAGTAGATCCCGGCGTGGACGACACCCGAGTTGTGCCCGGTCTGGTGGGCCGCGACACGGTCCTCCTTGTCGAACACGACCACGCCGTCGCCGCGCTGCGCGAGAGCCCGCGCGACGGCGAGTCCCACGATGCCGGCCCCCACAACGCCATACTGAGTCACGTCCCGCGACCTCCCGCAGTCATCATAGAGACACGACCCCGCGGCGCCGCTCGCCCGTTCTTCGAAACCTCGAGGAGGCCACCCATGTCCGACGCCCCCGCCGTCCAGCCCAGCGCAGACGTCGCCGAGTCCGCTGAGCTCGGAGCCCGCACGCGTGTGTGGCACCTCGCGCAAGTGCGCGAGGGAGCGCGGCTCGGCGCAGACTGCAATATCGGCCGCGGCGCTTACATCGGTCCCGATGTCGTGCTCGGCGATGCGTGCAAGGTCCAGAACTACGCGCTGGTGTACGAGCCCGCCAGGCTCGGCGACGGCGTCTTCATCGGACCGGCCGCCGTGCTCACGAACGACGAGTTCCCGCGCGCGGCCAATCCTGATGGCACGCCGAAGGGCGCCGACGACTGGCACGCCGTCGGGGTCACCGTCGGACGTGGCGCATCGATCGGCGCGCGGGCGGTCTGCGTCGCGCCTGTCACGATCGGCGAATGGGCGCTCGTCGCCGCCGGCGCCGTTGTGACCAAGGATGTCCCGCCGTATGCGCTCGTCGTGGGCGTTCCCGCCCGTCGGGTCGGCTGGGTGGGACGGGTCGGCAGACCGCTCACCCACGAGGGCGACGGTGTCTGGGTGTGCCCCGAGTCCGGCGAGCGCTACGTCGAGACCGACGGCGCCCTGCTCCTCGAGACGGCTTGACGCGCGGGCCACGCCCCCGGCACCAGTACGATGAGCGCGGACTCGATGAGTCTGCGCCGGCCTCGGGGAGCCGGCACGAGCAAGGGGGAGCAAGCATGCGGGTCTCTGTGATCGGCTGCGGTTATCTGGGGGCCGTGCACGCAGCGGCGATGGCCGAACTGGGCCACGACGTCATCGGCATCGATGTCGACGCGGACAAGATCGCGGCGCTGACGCGCGGTGAGGCGCCGTTCTTCGAGCCGGGGCTGCCGGAGCTGCTTGAGAGACACGTCGCCTCAGGTCGACTGCGCTTCTCGACCGACATGACGGATGCCGCGGGCAGCAGCGTGCATTTCCTTGCGGTCGGCACGCCACAGGTCCACGGCGGCACCGCCGCGGACCTGAGGTTCGTCGATGCAGCGATCGCCGCCGTGCTGCCCCACACGAGACCCGCCGACGTGATCGTGGGCAAATCGACGGTGCCCGTCGGCACCGCCGCGCGCTTGGCACGCACGATCGCGGCGGCCGGCACCGGCGCGATCCTCGCGTGGAACCCTGAGTTCCTGCGTGAGGGGTGGGCTGTGAAGGACTCGTTGACTCCCGATCGCCTCGTGTTCGGTCTGCCGCCGGAACCCGACGACGCCGCGGTCGCCGAGTCGGCGCTGCACACCGCCTACGCCTCGGTGATCGCGATGGACACGCCGGTGATCACCACGGATTTCGCCACTGCTGAGCTCGTGAAGGTGGCCGCGAACGCCTTCCTCGCCACGAAGATCTCGTTCATCAACGCGATGGCCGAGATCGCCGAGGTCACCGGTGCCGATGTCGTGCAGCTCGCCGACGCGATCGGCCACGACGACCGCATCGGCAGGCGGTTCCTGGGCGCCGGAGTCGGCTTCGGAGGCGGCTGTCTGCCCAAAGACATCCGCGCCTTCACCGCGCGCGCCGAGGAACTGGGCCGCGCCGATTCGGTCGCCTTCCTCAAGGAGGTCGACGCGATCAATCTGCGGCGCCGGCAGAAGGTCGTCGATCACGTGGTCGACGCACTCGGCGGTCATCCCGTGGGAAGAGTCGTCGCCGTGCTGGGCCTGGCCTTCAAGCCGCACTCCGATGACGTCCGCGACTCACCGGCCCTCGACGTCGCCGTACGCCTGAAAGGTCTTGGCGCCGACGTGCGCGTCACCGACCCCGCCGCCATCGAGAACGCGCGGGCGAGGCATCCGCAACTCGATTACCGGGAGTCCCTCGAGGACACCGTGGCCGGTGCGGAGGTCATCGTGCTCGTGACGGAGTGGGACGAGTACCGCTACCTCGATCCCACGGCCGTCCTGCCGCTCGTGGCCTCCCCGAACGTGGTCGATGCGCGCAACTGCTACGACCCGGCGCGGTGGCGCGCGGCCGGCTGGACCTATCGCGGACTGGGCCGGCGCTGACGGGCCCATCGGCCACGCGCGCCCTCAGGAACAGGAGATCGGCGCTTCGGCGATCTCGGGCGCGTTGAGCATCGGGGTGTGGAGGATGACGGGGGCCACGGCGCCCGGAGCCGCGGAGACGAAGCGGAACTCCACAGTGGCGGACGCGCCGGGGGCGATGTCGACGCGTGTCGAGGCCACCGGGAAGCCCGCGTCCGACGCTTCTGCCGCGGCGATCGGCGAGCCCCCCATGGTGACTCCGCCGAAGAACGAGCCCGCCGGCGCCGACACCGAGACGTTCGTCGCGATATCGCCGGCGCGGGCGCCGTACCACCCGCCGCCCGTTATGGTGGCGGGCAGGTCGGCGGCGGTCTCCGGCGACACCATGCTCGTCAGCGTGACCGACACGATGACGTCGCGATGGCCATCCGCGCGGCACTCGGCAACGCCCCATCCGATCCCGACATCGAGGAAGTTGTCCATCTTTCCGGCGGTCGCGTCGTTCAAGTAGACCGCGAACGCGTCGTCTCCCGCGTGAGCCTGGCGCGCCGCCGGGCCGGCGAGCAAGGTGCGCGCGATCACCTCCTGCTCATCCTCGTGGGCGCTCCACATCGATACCCGCCCCTGCTCTACCGGCTCGACGAGCGCGGCCGCCAAGGCCATGAGCTCGACGTCGGTGGACATGACCCGCGCGAAGACCGCCGCGGCAGTGTCTCGGAACAGCGCTGTCTGGTCCTCGGAGTCGAGAGCCAGATAGGGGTCTATCAGAAGACGGGGAACGAGGTCGTCCGCCGTGAGCTCCTGCCCGGCCGCCTGGATCGGCCCCGTGACCCGGAGCACCGCCTGCAGCACGACGGGGTCGACGGCGACCACGACATCGGGAGAACGGCCTGTCAGCGACCGCCACCATTCCGACACCAGATCGGCGGTCAGTCCGAAATCTGCCGTCATCGACGCGTTCTGGACGAACCTGCCGACGCGATCGCCGTAGAGCGCGGCCGTCGCTTCGGGAACGGGCAGGATGCCGGTCTCCCTGGCCGCGAAATGCGATGAGTCGGCCTGCGCGCGGATCGCGACACGACCGCCTTCTGCACTCAGTTCCACGAACGACCCGGTGATCCCGCCCCCGGTGCGCAGTTCCGCATTGTTCTGCAGCGCGACGAGGATCGTGCGCGGGCCGTCGGCGCCGAGCAGGGGCGGCAGCAGCGAGGCGACATCGTCGAGAGCGGCGACCGCAGGCCGCACCTGAGCGAGCACGTCGGAGAACTGGTCCACCCCCTCGCGGACGGGTTCGACCATCGCGCTGTGGTCGATATCCTCGAGGCGCTCAGCGCTGTCGTCCAAGACGGCTGCCGCCTGCGAGATCGACCCCTGCAAACGGCTCAAGGCGTCGACATCGATTGCTCCGTCTGGCGTTCGCCCGCCCGTCGAGACGATGCGCGCCGCCGACATCAGTGGTTCCAGCGCCTCCGTGACGATCTGGTCCATTCCTGTCGAGACCACGCGCACAGCCGCGAGGTTCGCGCCGGCGTACGGGATCGCCTCGGCTGCGCGCCAGATCGGGTCGGTCGTCAGCTCGGCTGCCCGCCGTGCGTGCTGGGCGAGCTCCGCGATCTGCTCTTGGTCGGCGAAGTCGAGCTCGACCGCGGACTGCTGGAGAGAGGCCGCGAGATCCTGTGCAGATTCGAGCTCGTCCTTCGCCATGAGTCCCCGGACACCGACCCATGCCGCAGCCGCCAGCAGCGCAACGAGGACCGCTGCGGCGACGAGGATCGCCGTACGACGCCAGGGAAGAGGTCGACGCGCGACCGTCATCGCACCGTGCGACGCCGGCGGAGAACGATCGCCACGCCACCGACGGCCAGGAGGGCCGCACCCACACCCGCGATGGCCACCGGCACGGTGCTGCCGGTAGCCGGAAGCGTCGCCGCTCCCACGCCTGCGGCCTCGACCGGGTCGGCGCACGCCGCCGTCGCCGGCGGGTACGCGAGCGGCACCGAGAGATCCGGGTTGACTCGGATGACCGCCGAGATCGACCCGCGCGTCCACGCGTAGTTCCCGCTGGTCTCGACCCACTGGCCGTTCTCGAACGCCCAGCCGGGCCATCCTGTCGCGTTGCCGTCGCCGTCCACGGACGCACCCGGCCAGAGGACACGGCCGGACAGTTCACCGTCGACGAGCGTACCCAGCGCGATCTCGGTGGACTCGCCTCCGCCGGAGAGCACGAGCGTTGCCTCGTGCGAGGTCACCTGCCCGTCCGGGTCGTTCAGGACGATGTGGAACCGGACCCACGGCACGTCCTGTTCGCAGTCGGCCACGACCGATGAGCCCGCAAGCGTCGCGGTGCTCGGCGGCGGCGGCGGGTAGTCGTCGACCGCGTACGCCGCGGTGGACGCTCCGAGAGCCAGCATCGCGGCAAGACCGATGCCAGACAGAGTACGGTACAACATTTCGAGCCTCCCCAGTGGCGGCGCACGACCAACGTCCGAAGACGAACGATCGATAATCCCCAGTGTGATGTCCGCTCCACAGCGGACAGACTGCATCCCACATGCAGTTCCTCCACAGAGTAGCGCAGGCGGCGGTGATGTTCTAGCGCGACAGCCGAGCCGTCGCAACGCCCTCGAAACGAAACGGCCCGGGCTTCCACCCCGGGCCGTCGCAGCGCTGTGGCGTGCCTATTCGTTGCCGATGCTCTTGTCGATGTTCTCGCGCACGCCGTCGACGTGCTGGTCGATGCTGTCGGGGGCGACCTTCTTCACGAAGTCCGCAGCGGCGTCCAGCACCTTGTCGCTGACATCCTCCGCCTGGTCGGACTTGATCACGTCGTCGATCTTGTCCTTGTTCTGGTCCAGGAACTCCTTGCCCTGGTTGACGAGGTCGTCGATTCCCATGTCTGCTCCTTCTCGGTCCCCCCGCTGGGGCGCACGGGGACATTCTGTCGTGACGGATGCCGCGGGCAACAGTCCCGGCGGGAACAGGAGGCGGGAACGCCCGACGTGTCGGAGACGGGGCCGGCGGTTCAGCGAGTTTCCGTCAGTGCGCGGTCTCGCCCGGGGCGAGGACGGCCCGGACGGTGCGGAAGAGGATCTGGATGTCCTGCGTGAACGACCAGTTCTCGACGTAGTAGAGGTCGAGGCGGATCGCGTCCTCCCACGACAGCTTGGACCGCCCGCTCACCTGCCACAGGCCGCTCATCCCGGGCTTGACCAGAAGGCGCCGGTGAGCGTCGTCGTCGTACAGGGCGACCTCCGCGGCGCGCTGCGGTCGGGGCCCGACGAGGCTCATCTCGCCGAGGAACACATTGAACAGCTGGGGAAGCTCGTCGATGGAGTACTTGCGGATGACGCGCCCGACCTTGGTGATCCGCGGATCATCGGTGACCTTGAACAGCGGCTTGTCGGTGGTCCCCTGCACGTCCAGGAGGCTCGCGAGCTGATCGTCGGCGTTCGCGACCATGGACCGGAACTTGAGCATTCCGAACTCGCGCCCCCCGCGACCGATCCGTGTCTGCTGGTAAAGGATCGGGCCGGGCCCATCCGCGCGGATAGCGATCGCGGTGGCGACCATCACGGGCGAGAGCAGCAGGATGATGAGCGACGACCCGATGATGTCGAACGTCCGCTTCGCCACGCGCGCGTACCCGTCGAGTGTCGGGAAGTCGACGTGCACGAGCGGGAGCCCCGCGACGGGGCGCGCGTGAATACGCGGCCCCGCGACGTCGGTGAGCGCGGGCGCGACCACCCAGTTCACGTCACGATCCGCCATCTCCCACCCGAGCCGGCGCATGGCGACCGGATCGAGGTGATCCGACCCGGCGACGATCACGGTGTCTGCGCCCATCTGGTCGACGACCTCACCTGCGTCGCTGAAATCGCCCAGCACGGGCACCCCGGCTATGGGGTGCCGATCCCCTGGCGCGAGGGCCGCGACGATGACGAACCCCGAGCCGATGGCTCCGTGGATCTGATCGGTGATGTGGGCGATCTTCGAGCGCTCGCCCACCACGATGGCGCGGTACACGTACTTCTCATCACGCTGGCGCGCGCGCAGCCATTGCCGCCACAGCCACCGCGAGAAGAGCAGGCCCACCAGGCCGACCGGGAGAGCGATGACGAACAACGATCGCGCGATATCGATGCGCAGGAAGAACGCGACGGCGATGAGCATCGCGAACACCATCAGGGTGGCGTTGACGATGCGGCGATACTCGGTGATGCCGTGGCCGACGATGTGCCGGTCCCGCGTGTCGATCGCATCGAGTCCGAGCAGCCAGACGATGCCCAGTGCCAACAGGAACGCCCAATACGGGATCGCCGGCCCGGACGGCCACGACAAGGGCTCTGTGAGAAGGTCGAGTGCCAGCAGGCCATAGAGCGTCAACGTGAAGGCGACGACCGCCGCATCCGAGAAGAACAGTCGACTCGCGTACCGGCGTGGCCAATCCACGTCGCGGGTGTGCCTGGTGGTTTCGGTCATGCTGGGGGGATGTGAGCCGGTCTGTGCGGACGCGTACGGGGCGGGGAGATCGAAGTCGACTCCCCTTCTATGGTCCATCAAAGCAACCGGACACACAGATCCGCATCATTCAGTCGGTGTGAAATGCCGCGCGACGCTCATTCCGCGGCGGGGAAGAGGGCGCCGCACGACGCGTCGATGGTGACCGGAGTCGTCGTCACCGTCGGCGAATGCCGCACCTCGAGGGGTCCGAGGGGCCCTTCGGGCATGGCCGCCGTGAACGAGACGGTCTTGGTCTCGCCCATCGCCAGCAGCATCGTGCGGCTGGCGAGCGGATGCCCCTTCTCGACGCCGTCGCGGTTCCACCGCGCGATGTCGCCATCAGCGGGATCGATCGCCGTGATCGTCGACCCAGGCGGGGCGACCGAGAGCACATCGAGGATCATCGTCGTGCGGGGCAGGTCCATGGACGGGTTCCGCCACGCGAGCGTGTAGCCGCTGAGATCGTTGCCGGGAACCGTGGAGTTCATCGTCAGCGATGTCGTCACCGTGCGTGCAGCCGCGTCGCACGTGAGGTTCATCGAGGTCGAGAGGTAGTACTCGAGCTTGCTGTACGACGCGTTGTTCAGATAGATCCCGATCTGAGTCCGCTCGACGTTGTCGGCCGGAAGCGCCCCGTCGACGTTGAACTGCGCGGCGATCGCATTCTCGTCCTCGCGCGGGAACCAGGCGTAGATGCGCTGCTCCTCGACGGATCGCAGGATCTGATCGATCATCGCCTTGGGATCCCACGAACCGCTCGCGATCTTGTCGAACACGCGTTCCGAGACATCTCCGAAGTAGGCGTCGGCGGCGAGGCCATTGGTTCCGAAGCGCTCGTAGGCGTCGCTCAACAGCAGCTTGACCGCGTTGTCGGCGTTGATCTCGGTGCCGTCTTCGAGTGCCACCGGGCCGGTGGCTGCGAGCATGTACGACAGCGCGACCGGGTCGATCGAGATCACACCGTCCAGTTGCGAATCGTTCGTCTGCGTCCACAGCTCGGACAACATCCACGCCGTGGTCGGGAAGTCCGGTGTGCGCGTGAAGTTCTGAGCGTTCCTCGTGAAGTCGTTCTCGTAGAGGGCAGCCACGTCCTTGGGCATGTCGATGTCGAGCCAGCCGTTGACCCCTGCGATGTGGAAGTCCTCGACGTCGTCGCCCCCGAGCTTCTCGATCTTGCCCTGGTCCGCGTGGATGATGGTGGAGGTCGCGGCATTCCCGCCGGTCGCCCGGATCTCGGCGTTGTTCTGGAAGACGACGAGGTAGTTCCGCGGCCCTTCCGAACCCGCCATACGGAGAGCGACCGGCAACAGCTGCTCCGCGGTGTCCAGGAGCGGCCCCGCCTGATCGACGACGTCGATGAGCTGCCCCACTGCCTCGTCGACCACCGGAAGCAGCGCCGCCCGATCGATCTCGGCGATCTTGGTCTCGGCCTGGGCGAGAACGCCCTTGATCTGCGGAAGCGCCTGCTGAGCCTGCTGGAACGGGGCGAGGTTGATGCCGCCGCCTTCGACCTTCAGCTTGTCGGGCGACATGATTCCCAGTAGCTCGATGCCCTGAGGGAGGGCGTCCCGGACGATGATGTGGGTCGCCTCCGTGGCGCTCTTCACTGCTGCGACGTTGGCGCCGACGACGGGAAGCGCGGATGCCGCGTCCCAGAGAGGCCCCTGCACCGTCGCGTCCGCGCGCGTCGTCAGCGCGAGCACTTCCGTGCCGACTTGCTGAAGCTGAGCGGTGTCCCCGGCCTTGTAGGCCTCGGTCAGTGAGCCGAGCCGGGACTTCGCGGCCATCAGGTCGTCGCGCACCTCGAGCGCCTGGAGCCCGAAGACACCGCCGACAGCGGCAACCCCGCCCAACAGGACGAAGACGCCGAGCACAACCCACGGCCAGCGGCGCCGACGCCGCGGCGCGGGGGCGTGATTGCCGGCGCGACCATGGCGGAAGCGGCCGGCGGAGGACTTCGAGGGCACCACAGGATGGTACCCGGACCGCCCTGGGATCGAGCCGAGAGACGCGCTCGGGAGAGGCAAGTCCACGTGAACCTTAGTCGCGGCCGTAGATGTCGCGGGTGTAGACCTTGTGGACGACGTCGGCAAGCACATCGGTTGCGCGGTTGGTGACGATGACGTCGGCGCGGGCCTTGAAGTCGTCGAGATCGCGGACCACTTCGGAGTGGAAGAAGTCGCTCTCCTCGAGCTCCGGCTCGTAGACGATGACGTTCACCCCCTTGGCCTTGACGCGCTTCATGATCCCTTGGATCGACGAGGACCGGAAGTTGTCGGACCCCGACTTCATGGCGAGGCGGTAGACGCCGACCGTCTCGGGATTGCGGGCGAGGATGTCGGCAGCGACGAAATCCTTGCGCGTCCGATTGGCGTCGACGATCGCCGCGATGAGATTCTGCGGCACTTCGGAGTAGTTCGCGAGCAGCTGCTTCGTGTCCTTCGGGAGGCAGTAGCCCCCGTAGCCGAAGGACGGGTTGTTGTAGTGCATGCCGATACGGGGATCGAGTCCCACGCCCTCGATGATGTGCCGCGTGTCGAGCCCATGCACGGCGGCGTAGCTGTCCAGTTCGTTGAAGTAGGCGACCCGCAAGGCGAGGTAGGTGTTGGCGAAGAGCTTGATGGCCTCGGCCTCCGTGGGGTCGGTCAGGAGCACCGGCACGTCCTCGTCGAGCGCTCCCTCACGCAGGAGCTGGGAGAACCGCCGCCCCGCCGGGCCGCGGCCCCCCACGACGATGCGTGACGGGTGCAGGTTGTCGTACAGCGCCCGGCCTTCGCGCAGGAACTCCGGCGAGAACACGATGGTCGCGCCCGGGTGTTCGGCCATCATGCGGGCCGTGAATCCCACCGGGACCGTGGACTTGATCACGATCGCGGCGTCCGGGTTGACGCTCAGTACGGCGTCGATCACGGACTCGACGGACGATGTGTCGAAGAAGTTGGTCGCATCGTCGTAGTTGGTCGGTGTCGCGACGACGACGAACTCCGCGTCGCGATACGCCGACGCGGCGTCGAGAGTAGCGGTGAGATCGAGCTCTCGCGTGGCGAGGTACTCCTCCAGCTCAGCATCAACGATGGGCGAGAGACGCCGGTTCAGCAGTTCGACCTTGCGCGCATCGATGTCGACGGCGACGACCTGGTGATTCTGGGCGAGGAGCACGGCGTTCGAAAGGCCGACGTAGCCCGTGCCGACGATGGCGATCTTCATGCCGAGAAGCGTATCCCGGCTCTGCAGCGCCCACGCGGCGTCATCGCGCTCCGCCGACGAGGGCCGCGATGAGGTCGGCCTGCATGACCGACCGCGCCTTGACATCCGGAAGATGCGCGTCGAGCTTGGCTTTGACCTCCGCTCGTGCGGCATCCAGCGCGGCGAATCGCTCACTCAGGTTCTCCCGAGTCAGCTGGTCATGCCCGAATGCCCATTGCTCCAGCTCGAACATCTCGAGCACCTCCCGGTACTTGTGGCTCCAGCCGATGACGAGCGTCGGCACGGCCATCGCAAGAGACGACACCATCGCGTGGAACCGGCTCGCCACGAACAACGAGCAGCGGCCGATGACGTACCGGAGCTGCTGAGACGACAGTTCTTGATCGATGAAGAGCAGGTCATCGCCAGGTCGCAGGCGGGAATGGATCTCGCGGCACAGCGGGAGGTCGTTGTTGTGCGTCTTGTCGGTCCCGGTGCGCACGCTGTGCGGTACCAGCAGGACACGCTTACCCTGCGCGCGGAGCGATTCGATGAAGAAGACGAGCTGCCCGATGTAGTCGCCGCTGCGCGCGTCCACCTTCTTCTGCAGTACGACGCTGGGGCACACTCCCACAACATCGCCGTCGAAGAAGGACATGTCGAACTGCTCTCGGACCGCGTCGTGCTCGGTGCCGTCGAGCTCCAGCGAGAAGGCGTAGTCGGCACCGGCCACGATGTTCGTCAACCCGAGTCCCTCTGCGAACTCGTGGGTGATCCGTCCCCGCGTCACGATCGTGCGCACTCTCGGCAGGAAGGTCTTGGACGCCCATCTGTTGACCGGGTTCTTGAAGGGGCCGACGGCCTGCGCGCACTTGAACACCGGCGTGCGGGTGTTCAGCGCGGGAAGGATCGACGCCACGTTGTAGAGCAGGAACTTCTCACGTCCGTCGGTGAACGTGATGCCCCCCTGATCGAGCAGCACGTCGGACTCCACAAGCGCCCGGATGGCGCGCGACCGCGTGCGGAGTACGCGCCGGAGGAACGGCAGGAGTCGATAGGCGAGGGCGAGCGTGTTGATCGTCACGCCGAGCTGGCGCGGCGCGGCTGGGACGATCTCCAGGTTCGGGTACACGTTCTGCGCGGCATCTTCCGCCGGGTACATGCTCAGCAGCACGAACCGCGGGTCGTCCAGTCGCTCACCGAGGGTCTGCATGGCGGCCTCGAGCATCGCCGATGCCCCCTTGTTACCCGACAGGGCGGAACCGACGATCGTGATGCGGGGACCTGTCATGGACGGTACTCCTTGGGGATGGTGCGGCGCAGGCCGACATAGAGGATGGCGACCAGGCCGTCGCCGAGCGTGCTGAGCAGTCGTGCCAGCAGGCTGATGACGATCGCCTCCGGAACGGGGATGTACTGACTCAGGATGAGTACGATGATCGCCTCGCGGACACCCAGACCGCTCGGCACGAAGAAGGCGAGGATGCCGACAGCACCTGCCAGGACGTACGCCGCCGCGAACGGCAGCCAGTGCTCGGGTCCGATGTCGGCCACGGTTGCGGCGAGGATGACGAAGCCGATGCCGTTCAGAATGCGCGGGCCGAGGAACTCGAACGAGAAGCGCACCGCCTGCCACGAGGTGAGGAAATAGTCCGGCGGCACCTCGCTCTTGAGCACCCGCCGCGCGGGGACGTTCACGAGGGCGTGGAAGAACGGCTTGTATCCCACGGCCACCATCGGCACGAGCACGAGCAGGGGAAGGACGAGGAGGGTGGCGTTGTCGCCGAAGATCTGTGGCCCGAGGCTCGCAAGGAGGATCACCACGCTCGGGACGATGGACGCGATCTGCAGGAACACGTTCTCGTAGACGAAGGTGATGGCCACGAGCGAACGGCTCACGCCCTTCTTGCCCGCCCAGACGACCTTGTTGACGACGGAGCCGACTTGGCCCGGGATGTACTTCAGGAGCCAAGAGGCGCACTGCACCACGATCGCCTCGACGCGGGTGACGCGGCCCTCGGCGACCCGATCCAGCAGCCGGACCATCCGTCCCCACAGCAGACCCGTGACGGGGACGGCGATCGCGAACATGATCGTCGCGACAATCCACAGCGGGTCGAACGCAAGGTGCTCGGCGGCGATGCGATCCCAGTTCGCCCACAGCGCGACCGCGAAGAAGTACGCGACCACGCCGAGGATCAGGACGGTGACCGCCCAGCGAATGGCGCGCTTGGCCCAGCGCGGCGACGGTGCTGCCTCGGTCATCTCGGATCGATCAGTTGTAACGCCGGAAGGTGTCGAGTTCCTTCTTCTGGGAGTACGGCACCATACCCTCGGGGTGCGCGTAGCCGATCGCGATGAGCATCACGACGCGGTCGGTGAGCGCCAGCCCCAGCGTCTTCTGCATCTTGCGCTCGAGAGGCTCGAAGTCCGGCCAGTTGATGACGGACGAGCTGAGACCCAGCGTCTCCAGGCCGAGCATGAACTGCATGGCCGCGAGGGAGCTGTCGACGTAGATAGCGTGGCGGTCGCGAGGGCTGAAGTACGACTCCAGCTTCCCGACGACAACGGCGATTGCGGGGATGTTGTGCCCGTAGCCGGCGGTCCCGAACGGAATCGACGAGACGCTTCTGACCTGCTCGGGATCGTCGAAGATGCGAAACTCGTACGGGAGCCGGTTGCAGGCGGTCGGCGCCTGTCGTGCCAGGAGCAGGGCCTTGTCAACGAGGTCGCGCGGGACCTCGCGTTCCTCGAACCATCGCACGCTGCGACGCTGCATCACGAGCGACTCCAGCGACTCGTAGTCGACCTCGGACAGCGGCCGCTTCACATACGGGATCTTGCCGGTGAACTGGCCGGGATATTCAGCCGACTCGAATCGCTCGCGGGCCGCCTGGACGGTGGCATCGGCTCCCACCGCCACGCGGAAGTACTCGGTGAGCACGTCGTGTGCCCAGTCCATCTCGCTCTGCTCCATAGTCCCCGGAGACACCCGGCACTGCGTGACGGCCTCCTCGTAGAACTCGATGGTCTCGGTGATGTAATCGCGCGCGAACACGTCGCGACGGGGACGCATGATGAGTCCCTTCTCGAGCCGGTGAACGTTGCGGCGCAGTTCGACGTGCGTCACACGGTCGCGATGCTTGTTGCGGTAGTAGTCGCGCCTACCGCGCAGGACGGCGGACTGCTCGCGGTTGAACGTGACGAAGCTCACGAGGTACCAGAAGTACGTCAAGAACCGGCTGGAGCCGAAGGTCTCGAGGACGACGCGGTTCACGACTTCGTAGACACGCCGGATCCAGGTGATCGCGAGCAGATTCTTGGCGATGCGCTTGAGCGTGTTCAGCACGCGGGATCTCCCGTGGGTTCGGACAGACGGACGGATGGGCCGGGTCAGCGCGATGCGGATTCGGGGGCGCTGAGACGCGCGTCGTCAGTGCGATCCGCCTCGTACTCGCGTGCGACGACGACGTCGGCCGGATCCTCGACCGGCTCGCGCAGGTCGTTCCGCGTCAAGAGCGCTTCGACCGCATCGGCGCTCACCGGCAGCGAGGGGTGGTGGGAGGCATCCGCCGAGGTCACCGTCGTCGGGTCGACGATGCGATCAGGCGCGTACTGCAGGAGCTTGATGCGCTCGAGTGCGTCTTCGACCAGCGTCCGATTCGTCCGCAGCATGTCGGAGATGACCAGCAGTGCGACGCTGAGCAGCGCGCCCACGAGCATCCCAGAGCCGAAGATGAGCGATTGAATGTGGTCACCGGCGATCCCGAGCCACGAGAGCGCCAGGAACCTTCCGAAGGGGATGACGGCCCCTAGGAAGAAGAGCGCTGCCATCGTGAGGAACACCGCATGCGGCTTGAACATGATGTAGCTGCGCATGATCGCCTGACCGGAACGACCCATGTGCTGGAAGATGTTCTTGAACAGCCTCGACTCGCGCGTCTTGGGGTTGGTCTTGACGGCGACGCTCGCGATACGGAGGCGCTTGTTGCCGGCCTGGATGATCGTCTCCATGCAGTAGCTGAACTGCGTCACGACGTTGAGCCGGATGAGTGACTCGCGGGAGTACGCACGGAACCCGCTCGCGGCGTCGGGGAGGTCGGTCTCTGCGGCGAAATTGACGATCGTGCTGCCGACGTTCTGCATGAGCTTCTTGAACGGCGAGAAGTGTTCGATCGTCTTGGTCTGGCGGTCGCCGACGACGATATCGGCTTCGCCGTTCAGGATGGGTCGTACGAGGTCCGCGATCCGCTCCTGCGGATACTGGTTGTCGCCGTCGGTGTTGACGACGATGTCGGCGCCATGCTGGAGCGCATAGTCCACTCCATCGCGGAATGATCGCGCCAACCCCATGTTGCGCGTGTGGAAGACGAAGTGCTCGACGCCCAGCTCGCGAGCGACCTCCACCGTCCGGTCCGTCGAGCCGTCGTCGACGACGAGGACGTGAACCTCATCGACGCCGACGATCTGCTTCGGGATGCTCTTCAGCACGAGGGGCAGCGTCGCCTCCTCGTTGAGGCACGGCACCTGGACGAAGACTCGCATGTATCACTCTCTTATCCTTGGGGCGGCCCGCCACGCCGACGCCCAAGTCTACCCGCCGTTCGTCGCCGCCCCGACGCCTGGGCGCCGTCGCATCAGGGAGCGGTGAGAATGATGCTGTGCAGCCCGATGCCGAGCTTGCGACCGTCGGTCGAGACTCCGGCCTCCGCCGGCGAGATCGCGTCGGGCAGTTCGAAAGTGAGAGCGACGGCGTCATCGACGACGGCCGATCCGGGCACGGTGACCTGGATCGTCATCTGGTCGCCGACGATCCATTCTCCGAGGGGCGCGTCGCCCGCGCGTATCCGAACCCGCTGTGGATCGTGGCCAGGCGGCACATACGCCTGCACGCTGAGACTCAGATGCACGTCGCCTTGAATATGGTCAGGAAGCCGAAGCGATGCTTCAGCTCGCTCCTGGTCGGTCCACGTGCCCCATTCCTCGGGTTCTGACCACCCTTCGCGGAGCATGGCGGCCGAGAACCGCCCGACTCCGAAGGCGGCTGCTTGACCTGGAACGAGCGCGGTCGCTCCCGCCATGGCGTCGATGTCGTCGAGCGCATAGATGCGAACGGGGTATCGGCCGTCCGCCGCCGGCGCGAGCAGGTTGAGGAGGTGGATCGTGTCGTCGGCGCCGTCCATGTAGTCCATGCGCTGCAGTTGAGCGGAAGTAGCGAAGAGTGGTGTGGCACCCGCGATCTCGTCCTGCGTGATCAGCACGGCGGGGCCGGACTTCTCGAAGTCTCCTGCCGCGAGGACGGACTCGAACGTCGACTGGCGGAAGACGGGGTTCTGTTGCGTGCCCTGAAGGGTGAGACAGAGCGTCTGACACAGTCTGCCGTCCTGCACGACGACCACCGCGTCGTCCGGCAGCCGGTCGACCTCGGCGCGCACCTCCCCGAGAGCCTGGAAGTCCATGTTGATCATGTCGGCGCCACGCACCAGCGCGGGGACGAACGGCACCATTGCCGCAACCGTCAGAACGGCCACGACGGACTGCCACCGCACGCGAAGACGGTTGAGGCAGATCGCCGCGGCGAGCAGCACCACGGGGACGAACGGTGCGAGGTATCTCGCGAAGTAGTAGTAGTACCGGAGCGAAGGCCGCAGGAAGGCTGCGTAGAGCATCACGCAGTAGACGAACGCGATCGCGATCACCCAATAGCGCTGTCGCCGCGCGTCATCGCGGAGCAGCTTCCGGTGCCAGACGGTGAGTCCGACGATCGCAACACCGAGGAGGACGAATCCGACTGAGAAGGCGAAGGCGAACAGCGAGAGCTGGGGTGCAGCCTCAAGCAGACCTCGACCCTTGAACCACGCGTCGCGATCGCCGTCGTCGGGAGCGACGGCAGCGAACCGCCACCATCGGTACGCGATCACGGCGAGGCAGCCGATGATCGCCGTCGGCACGAGCCACGAGGCCCAGCGACGCTGGGTCGCAGTCGCCTCGGCCAATCTTTCGCCAAAGCGACTGCGCACCAGCATCCAGACGAAGACGATGCCCAGGAGAGTCGCGACGACGACGACTGCGATGATGGGGTAGAGCCCCGCAGCGGACGTTTCCCGCCCGAAGATGCCGGTCACGTGGCGATAGTTGTCGAATGAGTACTGGGGCGAGGTACGCGTCATCGCGAGCGCACCGGCGCCGAACGCGAGTACTGCCAGGAGGGCGGAGACCAGCGTGCCGACAGTGCGCGTGGTCACCATCACGTAGATCGCGATGACGACGAAGACCGGCATCAGCGTATAGATGCTGACGTGGAAGAAGGAGAACGCCGCCACGGGCACCCACGTGAGCGCCTTGATCGTCGCGCTCTCGCTCGTCGCGAGATAGAGGAACACCGTCATGATGAGGGCGAGGAAGATCTCGGTGAGCGAGGTCTTCGACACCCACAGCACAAGTGGCGAGAGCGCGAACGCGCCGCATGCGATTCCTGTCGTCAGCTTCGACAGCCGCAGGTTGCGGTCGAGCGTCAGGTAGAGCAGCACGATGGTGAGGATGTACGCCACCGTGAGGATGGCCATCATGCCGGCGGCGCCGAAGATCATCCCTGACAGTGAGAGCAACGCGGGGAAGTTCGGGATCCCGTGGTAGATCCCGCACATCTCGTCGGGGTCGACGCCCGACCATGTGCCGAACCGCAGCTGATTCCAGCCTGAGTAGAATCCGCCGCCGAGCCGCTGATCGGCCAGATCGGCGCGCACGAGATCGTCGGCCAGATCTCCCACCGCAGCGAACTCTTCCGACCAGCACACGAGTGCGTCGTCCACCCCGTTCATGAGCAGCAGTGCGTGCGTCTGGTAGACGCCCTCGTCCTGTCCCATTCCGAAGAAGCCGAACTTGATCGCCGTCAGCCCGAGTGCCACCACGACGATGCCGAGGAGCATCCACGATCCGTGGCGAGAGCGCGCCCGCCACGACCACGCCGAGAAATCCGGCCCACGGCGAATCATGAGGAGCGCGGCCGCGGCCGCGGCTATGAGCGCCACCAGAAGCAGAGTGAGCCCTAGCGAGTAGTCGTTGATCGCAAACAGCGACTCGGCGACCACCATGAATGCGAACAGGAAGAACGAGATCCCCAAGGCTGCGTCGCGTACGAGCATCCAATGGCCGTGAAGGAGCGCGCTGACCCACGCGTAGCCCGCACAGATGGCCACGCATGCCAGCAGCAGGATCAGTCCGAGCATCACGTCGAAGACTCCGGCAGGCCGGCGCGAAGCGGCACCACGAGCTCGTTCCAGAGATCCGTCGCGTAGTCGTCCCAGGTGCGCGGCGGGCGGGCGGCGGCCTCAGCGCGCAGGCGCTGGAGCAGCGCGTCATCCGTCAGCAGCAGGCGCATCTTCTCGCGTATGTCGTCGTCGGAGTAGGCGTCGACCAGGAGGGCGCCGCCGCCCTCGGCGATCTCCTTCATACTGCCGAATCCCGACGTGATGCACGCGGTGCCCGACGCGAGGGACTCCGCCACCGGAAGGCCGAACCCCTCGTAGAAGGAGGGGAACATCGTGAACCGCGCAAGCCGGTAGGCCGCCCAGATGAGCTCGTCCGATGCGCCGGAGACGATCTGCAGCGCCCGTCCCGCGGCGACGAGCTCCTCGGCACGACCCGCGAACTCCGCACCGCCCCATGATCGCCCGCCGATGAAGACGAGCGAGAAGCGCATGCCCTCCCGCCACAGCCGCTCCGCAGCCTCCAGCAGGGGAAGGTGGTTCTTGCGCGGCTCGTGCGATCCGACCACGAGCACCATCGGCAACGATGCGATCGTGAGCGACTGCCGAGCCTCGGCGAGGTCGGCGTCGCTCACCGCACCGGCCACGGCGGGCAAGGGCACCCCGACGATGTCGGGCCCAACGATGCCGACGGCGCGCAACCCCGACTTCCAGCCCTCGTACTCGCCTGCCACCGAGTGAGAGATGGTGGCGATGCGGCGGTTGTAGCGCAACGCCGTGAGGTGGCGGGCGAACACATCCGCCATTCCCGTGGCAGTCGTCTCGGCCGCGACGATGGGCACGAGATCGTAGGCGATCGAGCCCGACGGATTCCCGCTGAAGCGGCTCAGCGCACGCATGCGCGTGCTGCGCTGCGGCTCGGCGGCGAGCTCGGCCGTCGTCATCGTCGCTCGCCATGGCACCACGAGGTCGGCGTCTTCCGCATCGATGGGCAGCGAGGGGTCATCGATCCCGAAAGCGGCTGCTTCGCTCCGGGTGAGCGTGCGCATCGCCTCGAAGTCCGCGGTCCACGCGACGGGCACGATGTCGTCGTGCGCAACCAGCCACCGGCTCACGGTCTCCCGAACGACCCGCTGGATGCCGGTGGTGAAGGTCGCAGCGGCCGTGTTGCCGACATCGACGACGACACCCGACACGACCCGGACGGTGCGCACGGCGTTGCCTGCAGGCAGCTGCGCCACGATCGCCTTCGCAAGTCCCAGCGGCTCGAACTCGGCCTCGCGGGCGAGCCGCGTGACCACCGCCTCGTCGGGAAGGCGGCCCGACAGCACTGCCAGGGCGAGCCACACCTGCGACCAGTCCGCAGGATCGACGAGGGCCGCCACCGCCTCGTCGACGCTGCCCGTCGGCAGTGGCTTTCCGAGTGCGTCGGCGAGCGCCGAAAGCCGAACGGCAGGCAGCTTGACGCCGAGCAGTTCGGTCAGGGACGCTGCAGATCCTGCTCGGCCGCCTGTGGACGGCCGGCGCGCACGACGGATCACCGGGTGCTCACCCCGCTGCCGAAGAAGAACCGCCACAGCTCGCCGGCGTAGTCGTCCCAGTTGCGCTGCGGCCTCGCGGGGATCTCGGCGCGCAGCCGTGCACGCAGCTCCGGCTCGCTCACGAGCCGCCGCAGCCCCTCGGTCATCGACTCATCGTCGCGAGGATCGACCGTCAAGCAGCCGCCGCCGCGGGCGATCTCGCCCTGGCTTCCATAGGACGTCGTCATCACGGGAGTGCCGACCGACAGGGCCTCGACCACGGGGAGCCCGAAGCCTTCCTGCAACGAGGCGAACACCACGGCATCGGCGCGCGCGAGCTCGTCCCAGAGGACACCGTCACTCACCGGCCCCAGCTCGACGATGCGCCGGCCGCGCGTGATGAGGTGGTTCTGCACGCCCAGGAACGACGAGTGGTCGCGCCCCATGCGGCCCATGAAGCGCAACTCGAATTCGAGCCCGTCGCGCCACAGACGCTCCGCCGCCCACAGGATGGCCTCGTGGTTCTTGTGCTTCTCGCGAGTGCCGGGGCACGCGATGACCACATGTCCACCCGTGCCACGCTCAGGGACGCCGACGCGCGTACCGCGTGGCACAGTCACCTCGGGGAGTGGTACGGCGCGAACCTGAGGCCCGTTGAGGCCCTGGGCGGGGAGCGCCTGGACGTACCCGGCGAACTCGGCTGCCGTCGCCTCCGAGATGCATGCCACCGAGTGCGAGTGCTTGATCACCGAGATCAAGGCGGTGGAATCGACCGACTCTCCGTGCTCGCGCAGGTCGGCGCTCGTGAGAGGAATGAGGTCGTAGCCGACGTGGTGCACCCGGTTGCCCGAGAACCGCGCCATCGCTGCCCATCCGTCGGCTTTGCCACCGCGTGGCGCATCGACGAAGACCACGTCGGTGCGATAGGGCACGATCAGCTCAGGTTCTGCGGATGCGGCGTCGGAGCGATCCATCCCGACGGCGCGCGCCGACTCCTGCGCGGTGAGCGACTGGAGCGCGAAGTGCTCGTCGTTCCAACGGGCGAGGACGATCGGGGCTTGGGACGCCCACCGGGGCACCGTCTCGCGCACGACCCGCTGTATACCGCTCACGTAATCGGACGTCGCCGCGGTGTAGACCTCTACGACAGGCTCGTCGGTGACCACGCGCATACCCGCCGCGACGTACGGGCCGGGGGTGCGCAGGCAGCTGAGCAGCAGCGCTTCGATGGAGTCCTCGCGACTCTGGGACTGGAGCGCGCGGGAGAATCTCAGGAACTCGGCCGTGCCTGGATAGCGCGTGTGCACCGCCGTGAACAGCAGCCAGCGTTCGGGCGCCGCGGCCGACGGGACCGCGGCATCGACGAGCGCCGGGAGCAGTGCCGCTGCGGCTCGTGCGGGGTCGGGGTCGTGTGCCGCAGCCGGCAACGCCGACAGCGAATGACGGCCCGCCTCGCGCAGGCGCTCGGCGAGCGCAAGCAGCAGTCTGGCTGCCGGCTCGACTTTCGTGGAAGTCGCGTCTGGTGCGGGCGTCATCGACTCCGCCGTCCGGTGATCGCGAACTGCGCGTTGCGCACGGCGCGCAGGGGCGCCGTGACGCGCCACGAGACCGTTCCCTCCATGACGTGGATATGAGTGAGCAGCCGGTGGATCTCGTCACGGGCCGCAGCGAGTTCGGCGGAGGGCGCGGCCGACGGAGACGCCTCGGCGACCATCGCCTCGGCCCACGAGGTGAGTGCGCGGGCACGCCAGAAGAGAACCTGGTCGGTCAAGTGCGCCAGTTCGGCGTCGAACGCGGCGTCTCGGGCCTCGAGCTCTGCGGTGAAGTGGCTCGTCACCCTCGCCAACTCGTCGGCCAGCCCGTCGGACAGCGCCTTCTCGCGGTAGGCGCGGAAGTCGTCGAGCGCGCACGCGGGATAGGACAGCGCCGGCTTGAGGTCGAGGTGCTCCTTCGCCACATAGAACCGCGAGACCCCGTCGAACAGGCAGAACTCGTAGCCCGCGGCGAGCACGCGAGGCTCCCACTCCTCGGCGGAGGACTCGGTGCTGTTCGGCAGTGTCGCCTCGATCACGAGCACCCACGGCCGCCAGACCGTGAAATCGATCGTCGACAGCACGCGCGCCTCGGCTCCTTCGACGTCCACGACGAGGAACTGGATGTCGCTGCCGCCCCATCCCGTCTGCTGCAGGAGCGTGTCGAGTCGCGCCGTCCGCACGGTGAGCTCATCTGGAGTCCTGCCGTCGTCGACATGGCGCGACTCGATGTCGTCGACGAGCGTCGACAGGCCGGTCCCCGGGAACACGTGCAACGTGACCTCGTCGCCTTCCGCGTCCGTCACCGCGGCCTCGATCTGCCGGTCGCGAGGGCGCTCCTCGCGGTGCAGTGACGCGAACGCGGGAACCGGCTCGATCGTCAGTCCGCTCCAGCCGCGATCGTAGAAGGCACGCGTGATCGAATCGAGCGTCGGGTGGTTCGCTCCTACCTCCACGTAGCGCCCTGCGACAACGTCGCCCACCGCACGCCACAACACGACATCCTCGTGATTCTGGCCGTACGAGATGAAGGAGTCGTCGGTCACCGACGAATCCTATCAAGGGGCAAACCTGGTGAACGCCGGGTGAACGGCCCGCTCAAGCCCGCGGATCGGCCGCCTAGACTTGTGGCGGCGCGCCGGCGGCACCCGCCCCGGCGCAGGGCCTCGTGCGGCCCGGGACGCGACGAGAGGATCCACGTGGAAGACGCCGCGGCCGAGCGGGAGAACCGACTCGCCGACGCTCCTTGGCGCGAGGTCACGCCCACCGTCGGCGTCATGCGCGGCACGTGGGGATCCGTGCGCGAGCTCTTCGCGAACCGGGAGCTCCTCGGCCTCCTCACACGTCGGGAGATCCGGGCCAAGTACAAGGACTCGGTGCTGGGCATGCTGTGGAGCATCGCCCGGCCTCTTGTGCAACTCGGCATGTACTACCTGGTCCTCGGCCAGTTCCTGGGCGCCGCTCGCGGCATCCCCGACTTCGCGGTCTTCATCTTCGCGGGCCTCGCCATCTGGGGCCTGTTCAGCGAGATCGTGGGTCAGGGCACCGGGACGATGGTGGCGAACGCCGCGCTCATCAAGAAGGTGCATCTGCCCCGCGAGATCTTCCCCTTGGCGACGGTCGGCTCGGCACTGTTCAACTTCGCACTGCAGTTCGTCATCCTGCTGGCCGCGACTCTCCTCACCGGTGGTGTGAACCTCGAGAACTTCATCGCATTGCCCCTCGCCATCCTCGTCACGCTGACGTGGGCGCTCGCGCTGGCGTTCGTGCTCAGCGCCGTGAACGTGTATCTGCGCGACATGACCTACCTCGTCGAGCTGGCGCTTATGATCGGTTTCTGGTTCTCGCCCATCGTCTACAGCTTCGCGATGGTGAAGGACGTGATGCCGGAGCTCTTCACCCAGATCTACCTGTTCAACCCGGTCACGCTCGCCGTATTCGGCATTCAGAGCGTCATGTGGAGCAAGGGCGCCGACGAGATGTTCCCCGACGGGCTCAAACTGGCCTTGCTCATCGCCCTCGCCGTGGGTCTGGTGGTGCTGTTCATCTGTCAGCGTGTGTTCGATCGGCTGCAGCGCGATTTCGCCCAGGAGCTCTGAGTGACCAAAGTCATCCGCGTCGAAGACGTCGTCAAGACCTTCACGATCCGCAAGCAGAAGTCGCTGAAAGAGGCGATCGTGAACTCGCGCCAGGGGCGACTGCACACCGAGACCTTCACGGCGCTCGACCACGTGTCGGCCGCGATCTCGTCCGGCGAATCCGTGGGGCTCGTCGGTCCCAACGGCTCCGGCAAGTCGACCCTCCTCAAGCTCATCGGCGGCATCCTCGCTCCCAACGAGGGGCTGGTCGCCACGCGCGGGCGCATCGCCGCCCTGCTCGAACTCGGCGCGGGCTTTCACAACGACCTCTCGGGCCGCGAGAACGTCTTCCTCAACGCGTCGGTGCTGGGGTTGTCGCAAGCCGAGACGAAGCGTTACTTCGAGGAGATCGTCGAATTCTCCGAGATCGGCGAATTCATCGACACTCAAGTGAAGTTCTACTCGTCTGGCATGTACGTGCGGCTCGCGTTCGCCATCGCGGTGCACGTCGACCCCGACATCCTGCTCGTCGACGAAGTGCTCGCGGTCGGCGACGAGCCTTTCCAGGCGAAGTGCATGCAGCGCATCCGCCGCTTCCAGCGGGAGGGCCGCACCATCGTCTTCGTGTCACACGCGCCCGCACAGGTGGCCGACCTGTGCGACCGCGCGATCCTGCTGCAGCACGGTCGCGTCATCGCCGACGACGAGCCCGACGTGGCACTGGCGACACTCCACGACTTCTACCAGCCGGCGATCGACTCGGCACGCCAGGAGTCGGCGGCGCGCTCGCCCCATGCGGCCGGACTCGGTGCCGTGCACGTCTCGGATGCCGTCGGCCAGGCTCTGACGGACGGCGCGAAGCTCACGCCGGGTGGCGGGATCCGCCTCGACTGCGTCGTCGACTTCCCCGAACCCGTGCCCGGCTGGGCGTTCCGCGTAACCATCGAGGACGCCCTCGGAACCGTCTACACCTCGATCGACTCGCGCGAGCACCTCCGACTCGACCTTCCCGTCGAGACCGGCACGCAACGCTTCACCGTCGCGGTGCCGGAGCTCTGGGTGGGCGGCGGGGAGTACCACGTGGCGCTCAGCGTGCGCGATGCCGACGACCTGCCCATCGGCGAGTTGAGCCGCGCCGGCTCCTTCGCTGTGCAAGGCCTGAAGCTCAACGACGGCCCGGTGTACGCCGCCGCCCGGATCGAGCTGCACTGATGCGCATCCTGATCGTCGCCCCGCAGTTCGAAGAGGAGGGTCGCGGAATCGCCGGCATCGTGCGCTCCGTGGTCGCAGGTGCCGCCGCCGCCGGGCACGAGGTCGGCGTGCTCACCGGGTTCGTGCCGGACGGACGCGACCCCTATGAGCAGGCCGTCGAGTATCTCGCCTCCGGGGACTCGACGATCCTCACCCAAGCCGGCGGGCTCAAGAACGGCATGATCCTCGCGTTCTCACAGGGGCTGCGAGGCGCGCCCTTGCGGCGGCAGGTCATCCGGCCGCCCCAGGGTGAGCCGAATCGCCTGTTCGGCGGCGCAGCCTTCGTCCTGAACACTCCCCTGCTCTACCTGTTCTTCCACCTGCGTCGCCTGAGGATCTTCCGCTGGCTCGTGCGCCGTGCCGCGCGCAAAGCGGGCGCCGATCTCGTCATCGCGGGTGCTCCCCTCCCGCTCACGGCGCGGCAGGTGCGACCCGCCAGGCTCGCTCAGGTGATGTACGACTTCATGCCGCTGGAGCTGAGCGAGATCGGGGAAGGCACCCGCGAGCGCTTCCGTCAATCCATCACGACGGCGATCCGCGGCAGCGACTTCCTTCTCTCGATCTCGCGCGATACGTCCGCCAAGGTGCAAGAGCGTCGACCGGATGCGCGCGTGTACGAGGTCTACGGCGTCGCACACCCCGTCGGCGCTCCCGTGCCCGAGTCCGAACAGGCAGCGATCCTCGACAACGAACTGCTCGAACCCGGGCGCTACCTGCTCTTCATCTCGGCGCTGGAAACGCGAAAGAACCTCGTGCGTCTGATCGACGCCTTCCGTATCGCGCATCCCCGCATCGCCATGCCGCTCGTCATCGTCGGGTCACCCGGCGAGAGCTTCGCCGAGATCGATGAGCACTACCGCGCGCTGCGCCGCGACGTGCGGCAGGACATCGTCTTCACCGGGCGGGTGAGCGAGGCCAAGAAGCATGTGCTGCTCGCGAACTGCAACGCCGTCGTCTTCCCGTCCCTGTACGAGGGCCTGGGACTGCCGGTGCTCGAAGGACTCGCCTACGGCAAGCCCGTCGTGACGAGCCGGGTCGGTGCTCTGCCAGAGGCCGGCGGCGAAGCCGCCCTCTACGTGACCGACCCGAGGGACACCGACGAGATCGCCGATGCGCTGGTGCGGATCGTGACGGATGCCGAGCTTCGCGCCTCGCTCGCCGAGCACGCGGCCGACCAGGTCGCCTTCTTCACGCAGGAGCGCTTCACCGAGCGAGTGGCGGCGGCCCTGGAGGCCGAGTCGGGCGACGCGCGGCGCACATCCTAGGATTGACGAGGCGAAGCGTCCTGTCTCGCCGGTACTCAACAGGAGACGAACAGGTGACGGCACAGCGACGACGGGCCCTCGTGACGGGCATCACTGGCCAGGACGGTGGGCACCTGGCCCAGCTGCTGAGCGAGAAGGACTATGAGGTCTTCGGCCTCGTCCGTGGGCAGAACAATCCGCGCAAGGCTTCGGTGGAGGCGGAGTTCCCCGACGTCACGCTCATCGAGGGCGACCTCGCGGATCCCACGTCGCTCGTGCGCGCCATCGAGATCAGCGACCCCGACGAGGTGTACAACCTCGCCGCTGTCAGCCACGTGGGCTTCTCGTTCACGAACCCGACGCTGACGCTCGACGTGACAGGCAAGGGCGTGCTCAACCTGCTCGAAGCGGTCCGGCTGACGGGGCGTGCTGAGCGCACGCGCTTCTACCAGGCCTCGACGAGTGAGATGTTCGGTGGCCTCGACTACAACCGGCCCGGCGCGGGATACGACGAAGACTCGCTCTTCCACCCTCGCAGCCCTTACGGCGTCGCCAAGCTCTACGGGCACTGGATCGCGAAGAACTATCGCGAGAGCTACGGGATGTTCGTGTCCTGCGGCATCCTGTTCAACCACGAGGGTGAACGGCGCGGCCGCGAGTTCGTCACCCGCAAGATCACGGACGCCGTCGCCCGCATCCACCTCGGCCTGCAGTCCCACATCGAGCTCGGCGACCTCTGGCCCAAGCGCGACTGGGGCTACGCGGGCGACTACACGCGCGGGATGTGGCAGATGCTTCAGCACGACACCCCCGACGACTTCGTGCTCGCGACCGGTCAAACGCAGTCGATCGAGGACTTCCTCACCCTTGCATTCGCGGAGATCGGGATCGAGGACTGGCGGCCGCTCGTGAGGCAGAACCCTGCATTCCTGCGCCCCGCCGAGGTCGACATCCTGCTCGGCAACCCCGCCAAGGCGGAGAGCGTGCTCGGCTGGACACGCGAAGTGAGCTTCGAGCAGATGGTGAAGCTCATGGTCGCCCACGACATCGCGCTCAACACTCCCGCGGCGTAGTCTCGTGGCACAGCGCACCCTCGCTGTCACCGGCGTCGACGGATTCGTCGGCCGACACCTCGCCCGACTCGCCGTCGAGGGCGGGTGGCGCGTCGTAGGCCTGTCGCGCGCTGCGGAGCCCGGCTCCGAGCTCTCGCCTCTCCTCTCCGAGTACTACGCGGGGGACTTGGCCGAGCAGTGGCCGGCGTCGCTGCGCGCCGATGCTGTGATCCACCTGGCCGGACTTGCGGCCGTCGCGCCGTCGTTCGACCGTCCACAGGAGTACCTCGAGACCAACAGCGCCATGGTCACACTCATGTGCGAGGCCATGCTCGGCTGGGATGCGCCGCCGCGGCTGGTCGGCGTGAGCTCGGGTGCCGTCTACGGTTCGGGCATGCCGTCTCAGGCGGTCGATGAGAGCACCCCGACGGCTCCCACCTCGCCCTATGTCGTGAGCAAGCTGCTCGTCGAGCAGCAGCTGGGCTACTACGCGCGACGTGGCATCGACACCGTCATCGCACGACCCTTCAACCACATCGGACCCGGCCAGCATCAGGGCTTCATTGTGCCTGACCTCGCCACGGCTCTGCGGGAGCTCGCGCCCGGAGAACCGGTGACCGTGGGCAACCTCGCGACTGAGCGCGACTACACCGACGTGCGCGACGTCGCGGCCGCATATCTGATTCTCGCCGGGGCGCCGTCCCACGATCACGCGGTCTACAACGTGTGCTCCGGCATGGCCCGCTCGGGGAACGAACTTCTGGAACTCGTTGCCTCGGCCCTAGAGATCCCTGTTCCCCAGACCGTCGTCGACCCGGCACGCCTGCGTGCGATCGACAATCCGCGCATCACGGGATCCGCGGCCAGGCTGCGCGAGGAATACGGATGGGCGCCGCGGATCGACGTTGCGCAGTCGATCGCCGATTTCGTCCGCGGCGCAGGCGCCTGATGCGGAGCCGCACCCGCTGACAGGCGGACCGCTCCACTGCTCGCGTGAGAGACGTCAGCCGAGCAGTTGTTCCAGCACATCCGAGACGACGCCGGCCGTACGGTCCCAGTCGTATGCGCCCGGTGGCGGCGGATCGACGCGGCGCCGCTCCCCTGCGGCGGCGACCAGCGCGGCTGCCCACTCCTCGGCATCTCGTGACGTCTCGAGCGTGCGACCACGGTCGCCGACGATCTCGGCCACGGCCGCGCAGCCGCGCCACAAGATCACGGGCGTGCCGCACGCGATCGACTCGAGGGCGGGGAGTCCGAAACCTTCGAGCGTCGATGGCATCACGGTCGCGACCGCGCCGCGATAGAGCTCCGCGAGGCGTGCGTCGTCCACGCCGTGCAGCGATGTGACCCGGTCGCCTACCCCGAGCAGAGACGCGCGCGACGTTACCGCGGCCGTCTCAGCGGCCGGAACGACCGTGACAAGTCGCACTCCCGGTGCGATCGCCAGTGCCCGCAGCACGACCTCAAGGTTCTTGTGCCTTCTGGTATTCCCGACGAACAGGACGTAGGGCTCCGCCACTGCCTCCACCGGTCCGATCGGTCGGAATGCGGCGGAGCACCCGTTGCCGGCATTGACGACACGCACCGCGTCGTCCCTCACCCATTCGCGGATGTCTCGCGCCGACGTCTCCGACACGGTGAGCACGAGCCCCGACTTGCGCACGGCGTGGCGGACCGGCCCGGCGTAGTACGCCTCGAACTTGGCCCGCCCGGGCCAGGGGGTCCGCAGGTGGATGAGATCGTGGATCGTCAGCACGTGGCGCGGTGCACGCACGAGCGCGCCGTAGCCGGGCGAGTACACGAGGGAATCGTGCCCGAGCCTCGGCAGCGGCCGGAACGCGTCGAACGGCGAGTGGGGGCTGCCACTGAGGCCGAGCGACCGCCATTCGGGCCGCAGGCGAGGCAGGACCTCCCGCGCGTAGCGGCCGATGCCGTGCGCGCCGCGGTAGCGGTCGTCGACGTGGAGTGCGGTCACGGCCGCCGCCCGCGGGGCGCGACAGGGGCGGGCGCGACGTCCGTCCCGGTCTGCGTCGCGACCCAACTCGTGATGCGATCGACGAAGACCGACGTGTCGAAGTCCCACGCGCGCGTGACGCAGGCCTCGGGCTCGGCTCCGACAGCGCGTTCGACGGCTCGCCGGAGCTCGCCGCGCGTCCACTCGTGTACGAGGGCGCCGGTCACGCCGTCGACGACGGTCTCGGCGGTGCCTCCTCTGGCGCTGGCGACGACGGGGGTTCCGGTCGCCATCGCTTCGACCGGCAGGATGCCAAAGTCCTCGATCGCGGGGAACACCAGCGCCGACGAGCGTCGGCAGAGTTCCGCGACGAGTTCCCGCGACGGGTCGCGAACGAATGCCACCCGGCCGCCTCGATCGGCGGCGAGCGTACGAAGCCGTTCCTCGTCGGGGCCGCCGCCCGCCAGCACCACAGGCAGCCCGGCGGCGGCTCCCGCCTCGATGACGTGGTCGAGGCGCTTGTACGGCACGAACCGCGAGACGCCGAGCAGGAAGTCCGCGGGCAGCGCGGCGAGCGTCGCGAGCTCTGCGGGCGTGAGCTCCGGCTGCGCGACGGCGAAGGCCGCGACGTCTACGGGCGGATGGATGACGGTCGCCTCTCGCTCCCACGAGTCGGCGATGCGCTGGGCGATGAACGCGCTGTTGGCGGCGATCGCGACGGGCTCCGCCGCACGTCGGCGGTCGAGAGGCTTCAGCTTCGTCGAGACCGCCCGCGCCACCGGTCCCCTCCCTCGGCCGTCGAGGTCAGGAGCCCAGATGTATCTCGCGGGCGTGTGGGCGTACACGAGCTTCGGAGCCTCGCGCGCCGGACCGGCGAAGCGGGCGTGATGGGCGAACAGGTGGCTGCTGCAGAGCACCCACTCGGCATCTCGCTTCGGCAGATGGCGCCACACCACAGGCATGAACGGGAGGGCCGCTGCCTTGCTCCTGCGCAGCGGAGTCCGCGCGAGCACCGTCTCGTGCACGCCCTGGAACCGGCCGTGGCTTTCATTCCAGAGGCAGAATCGCTCGGCGTCGGGGAAGGTGTTCGAAAGCACTTCGAACACGTTCTCCGAGCCGCCGTGGCGCGCGAGCCACTCGTGGACCAGGATTCCTGTCACGCTCACTCCCTCGGCGTCGCTCGGTGGGCCTGCATGCACGAAGGGCCGGACCCTTGCGGATCCGGCCCCCGTGACAGCAGTCCGAAGAAGTTACTTCAGGATCTTCGTGACCGTGCCGGCGCCGACGGTGCGGCCACCCTCACGGATAGCGAAGCCGAGGCCCTCCTCCATGGCGATCGGCTGGATGAGCTCGACCGTCATGTCGGTGGTGTCGCCGGGCATGACCATCTCGGTGCCCTCGGGCAGCGTGATGACGCCGGTGACGTCGGTGGTGCGGAAGTAGAACTGCGGACGGTAGTTCGTGAAGAACGGGTTGTGACGGCCGCCCTCCTCCTTGGACAGGATGTACGCCGTGCCCTCGAAGTTAGTGTGCGGGGTGACCGAACCGGGCTTCACGACGACCTGGCCGCGCTCGACGTCGTCACGCTTGGTGCCGCGCAGGAGCAGACCACAGTTCTCGCCGGCCCATGCCTCGTCGAGCTGCTTGTGGAACATCTCGATACCGGTGACGATCGTCTTCTGCGTCGGGCGCAGACCCACGATCTCGACCTCGGAGTTGATCGCGAGGGTACCGCGCTCGGCGCGACCGGTGACGACCGTGCCACGGCCGGTGATGGTGAAGACGTCCTCGATGGGCATGAGGAACGGCTTGTCCTTGTCACGCACCGGGTCGGGGATCGACTCGTCGACGGCGTCCATGAGCTCGACGATCTTCTCGACCCACTCGGCGTCGCCCTCGAGAGCCTTCAGGCCCGAGACGCGCACGACCGGAGCGTTGTCACCGTCGAAGTCCTGCGACGACAGCAGCTCGCGGACCTCGAGCTCGACGAGCTCCAGGATCTCCTCGTCGTCGACCATGTCGGACTTGTTCAGCGCGACGAGCAGGTAGGGAACGCCGACCTGCTTGGCGAGCAGAACGTGCTCACGCGTCTGCGCCATCGGGCCGTCGGTGGCCGCGACGACGAGAATCGCGCCGTCCATCTGGGCGGCACCGGTGATCATGTTCTTGATGTAGTCGGCGTGACCCGGGGCGTCGACGTGAGCGTAGTGACGCTTCGGCGTCTCGTACTCGACGTGCGAGATGTTGATCGTGATGCCGCGCTGACGCTCCTCGGGAGCGGAGTCGATCGACGCGAAGTCGCGCTGCACGTTGGTGGCCGACGGGTACTTGTCGGCGAGCACCTTCGAGATCGCTGCGGTGAGCGTGGTCTTGCCGTGGTCGACGTGACCGATCGTTCCGATGTTCACGTGCGGCTTGGTGCGCTCGAACTTGGCCTTAGCCACTGGGTCCTCCTCAGGACGTTCGTGTAGAAGCTCCGGGCACTGGTTTGCGACCGGTCGTCTACGGGGATTTCTCTACCTTAGTAGAGGGGTTCTGTTGAAGCTGTGTGAAGTTGTGGAATCCCGGATGCCGCGATCCGCGGCATCCGGGAGGGCTCATTCGCCCTTGTTCTTCTGGATGATCTCGTCGGCCACGGCACGAGGAACCTCGGCGTAGCTGTCGAACTCCATCGAGTACACGGCGCGGCCCGAGGTCTTCGAGCGGAGGTCGCCGATGTAGCCGAACATCTCGGAGAGCGGCACCAGAGCGCGGACGACCTTGACGCCCTGGGCGTCCTCCATCGACTGGATCTGGCCACGACGCGAGTTCAGGTCGCCGATGACATCGCCCATGTACTCCTCGGGAGTACGCACCTCGACGGCCATGAGCGGCTCGAGGAGGACGGGGTTCGCCTTGCGGACGGCCTCCTTGAAGCCCATCGAACCGGCGATCTTGAACGCCATCTCGGACGAGTCGACGTCGTGCGACGCGCCGTCGATGAGGGTCGCCTTCACGCCCACCATGGGGTAGCCGGCGAGCACGCCGACCGCCATCGCGTCCTGGAAGCCGGCGTTGGTCGGCTCGATGTACTCGCGCGGGATGCGGCCACCGGTGACCTTGTTCTCGAACTCGTACGTCTTGTCGGCCGTGACCTCGAGCGGCTCGAGCGCGAACTGGATCTTCGCGAACTGACCCGAGCCACCGGTCTGCTTCTTGTGCGTGTAGTCGTGACGCTCGACGGTCTTGCGGATCGTCTCGCGGTACGCGACCTGCGGCTTGCCGACGTTCGCCTCGACCTTGAACTCGCGCTTCATGCGGTCCACGAGGATGTCGAGGTGCAGCTCGCCCATGCCCTTGATGACGGTCTGACCGGTCTCGGAGTTCTGCTCGACGCGGAACGTCGGGTCCTCTTCGGCGAGCTTCTGGATCGCCAGACCCAGCTTCTCCTGGTCGGCCTTCGTCTTGGGCTCGATGGCGACCTCGATGACGGGCTCGGGGAACGTCATCGACTCGAGGACCACCTGATTGTTCGAGTCCGACAGCGTGTCGCCGGTCGTGGTGTCCTTGAGTCCGATGACCGCGTAGATGTGACCCGCGGTGACCGAGTCGACCGGGTTCTCCTTGTTGGCGTGCATCTGGAAGATCTTCCCGATGCGCTCCTTCTTGCCCTTGGTCGCGTTGACGACCTGGGCACCGGAGTCGAGGTGACCCGAGTACACGCGGATGTACGTGAGGCGGCCGAAGAACGGGTGCGTCACGATCTTGAACGCGAGCGCCGCGAACGGCTCGTCACGGTCGGCGTGACGCTCGATGATCTTCTCTTCGTCCTTCGGGTCGTGCGCCTCGATGGCGGGCACGTCGAGGGGCGACGGAAGGTAGTCCACGACGGCGTCGAGCATCGGCTGGACGCCGCGGTTCTTGAACGCCGAGCCGCAGAGCACCGGGTACAGCTCGCCCGCAACGGTGAGCTTGCGGATGGCGCCCTTGATCTCGGCGACGGTGAGCTCCTCGCCGCCGAAGTACTTCTCGAGCAGGGCCTCGTCGGACTCGGCGACCGTCTCCATGAGCTTCTCGCGGTACTCCGCCGCCTTGTCGGCGAGGTCGGCCGGGATCTCCTGGATCTCGTACTTGGCGCCCATCGTCACGTCGCCCTTGGCGTCGCCGGGCCACACCAGCGCGCGCATCTCGACGAGGTCGACGACGCCGACGAAGTCGCTCTCGGAGCCGATCGGCAGCTGCAGCACGAGCGGCTTGGCCTTCAGGCGGTTGATGATGGTGTCGACGGTGAAGTAGAAGTCGGCGCCCAGCTTGTCCATCTTGTTGACGAAGCAGATGCGGGGCACGTCGTACTTGTCGGCCTGACGCCACACGGTCTCGGACTGGGGCTCGACGCCCTCCTTGCCGTCGAACACCGCGACGGCGCCGTCGAGGACGCGGAGCGAGCGCTCCACCTCGACGGTGAAGTCGACGTGACCGGGCGTGTCGATGATGTTGATCTGGTTCTTGTCCCAGAAGCACGTCACAGCGGCCGACGTGATCGTGATGCCGCGCTCCTGCTCCTGCTCCATCCAGTCGGTGGTGGCAGCGCCGTCGTGCGTCTCGCCGATCTTGTGGTTGACGCCCGTGTAGAAGAGGATGCGCTCGGTCGTCGTCGTCTTGCCGGCATCGATGTGCGCCATGATGCCGATGTTGCGGACCTTGTTGAGGTCGGTGAGCACTTCTTGTGCCACGGGGTTTCCTTACGTGTGGTGACGGATGTCGCGGGCCCGCCGCTCCCGTGGGTCACGGGAGCGGCGGGGATGCTGTTACCAGCGGTAGTGCGCGAAGGCGCGGTTCGACTCGGCCATCTTGTGGGTGTCCTCGCGGCGCTTGACCGCGGCACCCAGGCCGTTCGAGGCGTCCAGGATCTCGTTCTGGAGGCGCTCGGTCATGGTCTTCTCACGACGGCCCTTCGCGTAGCTCACGAGCCAGCGGAGAGCGAGCGTGTTGGCACGGTGAGGCTTGACCTCGACCGGCACCTGGTAGGTCGAGCCGCCGACGCGGCGCGACTTGACCTCGAGGGTGGGGCGCACGTTGTCGAGCGCCTTCTTGAGGGTGGCGACGGCGTCCTGGCCGTTCTTGGCCTCGACGCCGCGGAGGGCGCCGTAGACGATCGACTCGGCGAGCGACTTCTTGCCGTCGACGAGGATCTTGTTCACGAGCTGCGTGACGACGGGTGCGCCGTAGACCGGGTCGTTGACGACGGGGCGCTTGGGGGCGGGTCCCTTACGAGGCATCTTTCTCAGCCCTTCTTCGCGCCGTAGCGGCTGCGGGCCTGCTTACGGTTCTTGACAGCCTGGGTGTCGAGTGCACCGCGGATGATCTTGTAGCGGACACCCGGGAGGTCCTTCACACGACCGCCGCGCACGAGCACGAGCGAGTGCTCCTGCAGGTTGTGGCCCTCGCCGGGGATGTAGGCGGTGACCTCGGTGCCGTTGCGGAGCTTGACACGGGCGACCTTGCGCATCGCCGAGTTCGGCTTCTTGGGCGTGGTCGTGTACACGCGGGTGCAGACACCCGCCTGCTGCGGGTTCGCCTTGAGCGCCGGCGCCTTGGTCTTCGCGACCTTGGGCGAGCGGCCCTTGCGAACCAACTGCTGAATGGTTGGCACGTTCTCTCCTTGTTGTGCTGCACGGTGACAGCGTCGTGGTCTCACCCGCGACATCCGGATCTTGCGATTCGTGACGTGGCGGGCTCACGTGGATCCACCCGCGGGGCATGATGGTGCCGAGCGTCTCGTGGTGGATATGCCGTGGGGGTGGCCTGTTCGCAGGCCGTTCCCTGAGAGTGGGCGGCCCCGCGACCGAACCCCGTTCTCGGCATTGCACCGGGCACGGCGGACGGCGCGCGTGAGCGCACACCCGATCAATGATACGCGGGATGCCGGAGCCCGGTCAAACGCGGGCGATCCGAGGGCCGAAGCGCCCCGCTGCGTGCGGGGCGGGCGTCGATCCGATCAGGTCGGAAGCAGCGTGAGCGCGACCACCGTGAGGGTGGCGACGACGAGCAGGGCACCGGCGATGATCAGCAGCCGGCCGAGGGCACCGAGGCGCCGCGGTGCCCGTGCCGCCGAGGCCGATGCCTCGCCCGGGGCGCCGAGCGACCGCGGCGACGGCGTGTGCGCCCGCGTCGCGACGGAGACCTCGGGAGGGCGCGGCGAGCGGCGATCGGCGAGGTCCTCGGCGGTGGGGACGTAGGCAGCGCGGTGCGGCTGGGCTGCGTCGAAGGCCGGCTCGCCGGCGCTGGCGGGGTGAGCTGCCGCAGGGCGCAGCGGACGGAGGATCGTGTCGTCTGCGAGGGTCTCGGGCTCGGCGGGCGACGTGATGGAACCCTGGATGCCGCCGCCGTGCTCCGGCGACGGCGACCGGCGCGGTCCGACGGTGCTCGGGCCGCTCGGCCCGCCGCGCCGGACCGACAGGACCGTCGCGTCGTCGACGAGCCCCGCGTTCCCCCCGTCCGTCGGCGCGACGACTTCGGGCCAGGGCCGGCGCGTCGACACGTGGGTCTCGTCGTCCACCGGCTCGCCGCGCCGCGTCGACAGCCGGGTCGCGTCCAGCTCCGGCTCCGCCCGCCGGGTGGAGATGGCGGTGGCGTCGTCGATCGGCTCGTCGTCGGCCACGGTGCGGTGCGTGGCGCGACGCACCGGAGGCGTCGCCTCCGGCGTCGCCCCGTCGCCGGCCTCGGTCACTCTTCGCTCCGCACGAGGCGGATCTCGGCATCCCCCATCAGGAAGCGGTCACCGGCCTCGACCTCCTCGCCGGGAGTCGCCTCGACCTCGGTGCCCATGAGCGTGGCGAACAGCACGCCGTTCGTCGAGTCGAGATCGGTGACGTACCACCGGTCACCGCGCAGCTGGAGGCGCGCGTGCGTCTTCGAGACCGTGCCGTCCTGGATCGCCACGAGCTGGGCCGACGGGAAGTCGGGGTCTGTGGCGGGACGGCGGCCGAGGATGACGACGTCCGACACGAGCGGGATCGGGTCGCCCGTCGGGGGTACCAGCGACCAGTCGGTGCGCTTGCGACGAGCGATGATGGTGTGGTCGAGGGCTTCGTCCTCGTCGGGGATCTCCGGCTTCGCGTGGAACGCCGACACCGACGATCGCGCGGCGCGGGGGGACCCGGCATCCGGCGCCCCGGCGACAGCCGACACGGGCCCGGAGCTCTCGGGGAAGGCGTCGGCGTCGTTCATCGGCGAGCGCGCGGGCACCCACGGCTCACGGTCGTCGGTGGCACGCGGAGCGGGGACGCGGGTCACGGGCGGCCTCGTGATGCCGTCGCCCGTCGTGGCCGGCTCGGGACCGGCGAACGCGTCGGGCGTGAAGGGGATCGGCTCGGCAGCCGACGCGGGAACCGCCGAGATCGGCGCCGGAGCACCGGGGACGGCTCCGGTCACCTCGGCGCTCAGGTCGGTCGAGTCGAGGGCGAAGCCCTGCCACGCATCGGCGGGATCATCCGCGGACTCGGGCTCGGAGAGTCCGGCTGCCGCGACGGGCCGCCCAGGGAGCGGCGGCGGCGTCCAGCCGCCGGCGGGAGGCGCCCAGCCCCCGGCCGGCGGCGCCACCTCCGTCGCGGGGACGGGCGTCGGTTCGGTGGGAGGCACCGGGCGGGCCGGCGCCGCCTCGGCGTGAGGGTCCGCGGCGGCATGCGCATCGGCGAGCCCCGACGTGGACGCCGGGGGCGGCGGGAACGCGGGCGGCGGCGCGAAGCCCGAGAACGGCGCAGGGGTCGCGCCATCGCCCGGGTAGGACGGGGCGGGCGGCGCACCGGCATGCGATGCGGCCGACGGGAACGGCGGCAGCGGCGGCAGGGTGGCGACCCCGTCGGCCGTGCGGCGCGCGCCGGTCGCCGGCACGGAGGCGCGAGTGCCGCGTGCCGCGTGCGCCCCCTGAGCGCCGACCTCACGGCCGACCCACCGGGCGCTCCCCCACCCGACGACCGACGCCCACACGGGGAAGAGCAGGACGCCGAGCACCGTCATCCCGGCGCCGTAGCCGAACGCGACGTTGATGCGGTACAGGGCGATCGCGAACACCACGACGGCCGCGATGTTGAGGATGGGGACGAACGAGAGGAGGACGAGCCGCGGCGAGAGTCCGGCCAGCTGCAGCAGCACGATGCTGTTGAGGATGGGCACCCACGCCTTCCAGCCCTCCTCCCCCGACTTGCGGAAGACGGCCGAGAGCGCGAGCGCGATCCAGATGTAGAGGGCGGCGGTCACGAGCAGGGCGAACAGAACCCCGAAGAGCACGCCCGACAGATCGGCGGCGGAGGCAGCGGTGGGAGTCATGGCATCGGACGCGCGGGCTCGGCCCGTCGTCTCCCCCTTTCGGCGGTTCGCATGCGGGCACCCGGTGCGGGAGCCAGCGGTCGGAGCAACGATCTCAACGATACGGTCGAGACGAGTCCGCGCCATACGCCGCGCTCACGCCGCAGGCCGCGGCGCTCGGCGTCGACGGCGCTCCAGTACGCGCGCGCGTCGTCGTCGGCGACGGCCGCGTGCGAGAACACGGCGCGATCCGCGTCCCGCGCGAGGTCGGCGCCGGAGGGCGTGGCGAAGGACGCCGCGAGCTCGCTGCGCGTGAGCGTCCGGGGCGCGTCGCGGCCTGCGTCGACGGCCGCGTCGACGTACTCGTCCCAGCCGCCCGAGATCCGCGCGGCGGGAGTGTCCGCCTTGCGGCGGCCGCGACGGCGGGCGCTCTTCACCGCGATCACGATGAGGAACGGACCGAACGCGAGGGTGAGCACGAGCAGGACGACGCCCGCGGTGCGGAGCACGGGCCACAGCCACGCGAGGTCGATGCCCGCGTCCTCCTCCGCGGGACGGTCCGACGCGGAGTCCTCCTGCGCCGGGTCCGGCGGGACGACCTCCTCGACCGAATCGGGACGCACCTCGGTGACGTTCTCGGGGTCGCGCTGCTCGGTGACGTCGAGGCTCGGCGACTGCTCGTACTGGGGCGTGACGTCGACCGGCACCCAGTGCCCGTCCGCGGACTGCACCTCGGTCCACACCGTGAGGTCCTGCGCGCGGCACACGCCCTCGTCGCACGCGGCGAGACCGGGCTCGGCCGCCGACAGGCGTGCGCCGAGCACCACGCGCGACGGGAAGCCGAGCTCCCGCGCCATGAGCGCCGTCGCGACCGCGAACTGCTCGTCGTCGCCGACGGCCGCGACGTAGTTGCCGGATGCCTCGGCGCGCGGATCCGCCTCGCGCTCGAGCAGTCGCGAGAACATCGTGTCGACGCGCGCCAGCGAGTGGCCCGAGGCGCTCGGCTGGGGCGAGTAGTCGGGGAGGGCCTGCGCCCACGCCGGGACCTGCTCGCCCTCGGTGAGCCCGTGGCTGAGGTACCCGCGCTCGCGCAGGAGCGTCACGAGCCCGTCGAGCGCCGCGCCGCCGGTGCCGGCGACATGCTCGTCCATCCAGGCGCGCAGGCTGTCGGGGGCCTCGACGCCCTCCGGAGCGCCTCCGGGCGCTTCGAGCCGCGTCAGATCCGTGGCCTCAGGCTCCACGCCGCGCACGAGGTAGCGGTCACCCTCCCGCAGGCCGCCTCCCGCGGTCTGCACGCCCGCCCAGGCCGTCGCGTTGTAGTAGAACCTGTCCGCCAGGGACGGGGCACGGTCTCCGGCGAACTCGACGGTCTCGAGGCGGCCGGCGGTCGGCATCCAGATCCCGTCCCAGCCCTCGATCGCGACGCGTGCGACGACCGGGGTGCCTGCGCCCGCGTCGAGCGAGGACGGCACGCGCACGAAGCGCCCGGCGTCGGCGGCGCCCTCGCCGCCGGAGCGGAAGACCTCGCCGTCGTACGCGTCCAGCGTCGCGACGCGGAGGCGCTCGGGCAGCGATCCCGCCGCCGACTCGACCGTGAACAGCACCTCGTCGGCGCGCTCGTCGGCGTACAGGGCGCGGTATTGCGAGAGCGGGCTCACCTCGGCCGACAGATCGATGTCGGGCCCGACCGCCGACCGCAGCACCTCGCGCTCGGCGCCGCGCGCGGCGAAGGGGACGACCGCCACTGCGAGCGCGAGCGCCGCGGCCAGCATGCCCGCCCCGAGCGCAGTGCGACGACGATCGGCGCGCGAGGGGCGCCGAGAGACGCGTACGCCGCTGGATGCCGCGGCACGCTGCAGCGCGTGGACGCGCTCGTCGTGCGTGCGCCACGCCAGCCACAGCAGACTCGTCGCGAGCGCGGTGACGCCGATCGCGGTCTCGACGGGGGCGTACAGGACGACGGGACCGAGGCTGAGCGGAGCACTCACGGTCGTGCGGCCGAAGAACAGCCCGAACGACACCATCGCCAACGCGACCGGCACCGCAGCGTACGCGGCGCGGTCCTGCCGCCAGGCGAGCAGCAGCACCGCGCATGTGCCGACCAGGAACACCACGAGTGCGGGCACGAGGAGGTTGCGGTAGGAGCCCACCGGGAGGTCGACGGTGACGAGGTCCTTCCATCCGAGCACGAGGCCGCTCGCGAGCTCGCCCAGTCCGCGTACCAGCTGATCGGGCGCGCCGAGCCGCGACGGCACCGCGAGCGGGACGCCGATCACGAGGAGCGCTGCGGCGAGCACGCCGGCGACCAGCCAGCCGTTCCACCGGCGCAGCCACGCGACCGCGGCGACGGATGCCGCGACCGCCGTCGCGACCGTGACGAGGAGCAGGAAGCTGCCGGCGCGATAGATGGGCCACGCCGCGACGGCCGCGATCGCGACGATGACGGCCGCGTACGCCGTGCCCGCCGCGATGCGGGGCACGAAACGCACGCGCCCGGCACCACGGGTGCCGCGAGTCGGCCGGGCCGGGCCATCCGCGATCTGATCATTCACGTTCGCCGCGCTCACGAGGTGGCCCCTCGCAGGAGGAGCCCAGACAGGTCGTCCAGCGTGCCGACGGTGAGCACGGTCATGCCCGACACCGCCTGCATGCGCGGGTGCGCGCGCTCGTCGCACATCACGCCGACGACGGCCGTGTCGCCGGGGAACGCGAGCGCCGCCTGCTGCAGCCGGGTGAGGGGCACGCGCGAGCCGACGACCACGAACGCGATCGACAGCCGGTCGCCGGACTCGGCGGTGAGCCGGCACACGTCGCCGACGGGCATCGTGCTGTCGAGGAGCTCCACGCCGCTGAAGCCGTCGAGCATCGGGCGCGCCGCGGTCGAGGGGATGTGGCGGATCGCCCGGAGGCGACCCCGCACGACGCGCGGGATCTCGGTGCCGCTCACGATCTGCACGTCGCGCGCGTCGTGGACGGCCCGCAGCCCGAGTGAGGCGGCGCACGACACGGCGAGCTCGAACTCGTCGGCGTCGGCGTACTCGGCCTGCGCGACCGCGAGCACGACCGCCATGCGCGAGCGGCGCGACTCCTCGTATTGGCGCACCATGAGGCGCCCGGTCTTCGCGGTCGAGCGCCAGTGGATCTGCCGGCGCGAGTCGCCCGGGGCGTACTCCCTGATCGCGTGGAACGACATGTCGGCGTCGACGAGCCGCCGGGTGGGGCTGCCCTCGAGGTCGCGGATGAGCCCTGCGCTCGTCGACGGCAGACCGACGGTGCGCGGGTGGACGTAGACGTCGTGCACGTCGTCGAACGCGTGCTCGCGCCGCAGCAGGCCGATCGGGTCGCTGCGGACGGTCGTCGCCGGGCCCACGGTCACGATCCCGCGGCGAAGGCCCGGGATCTCGAGCGGCTGCGACACGGTGTGCCCCGGGCGAAGCAGCGGCACGCCGAACTCCACGAGCCCCGCGCCGACCGGGATGTCGATGCGTCCCGGCAGCGCGATGCGGTGTCCGTCGTTGCGGACCACGATCTCGCCCTCGACCCCGTCGCCCGCCACGACCCGTTCGTGCGTGAGCGCCAGGTCCACCTCGTATGAGCGCGCCCCGAACAGGAACGGCACGGCGGCGACGACGAGGAGGACGGATGCCGCGCCCGCGACCATCAGCTCCACCCAGCCGAAGACGAGTCCGAGCACCATGCCCGCGGTCGCCGCGAGCGCCACGAGAGCGCCGGCCGGGCGGATCGTGCTCGCCGCCCAGTCGGCCGCGGCGGCGATCCCCGAGCCCGCCTTCCGCAGCGCATTCGCCCACCACACGGCGGCGCGCACGAGCGCGCGGGTGCGACGCGACGAAGGAACGCTCGTCGCGGTGGCGTGCGTGCGGCCCTCCGTCCCGGTGGAGTGGACGGTGCGGGTCAGACGGGACTCGGTGAGGCTCATACGGCTTCTCGGCGGGCGGGCGGCGCCACGTCGAGCAGCACCTGCCCCACCACGGTCTCCTGGGTGACGCCGTCGAACTCCGCCTCGGGGTGCAGGATGAGGCGGTGCGACAGCACGGGCACCGCGAGCGCCTTGACGTCGTCGGGCGTCGCGTAGGTGCGGCCCTGTGACGCGGCGCGCGAACGGGTGGCTCGCGCGAGGGCGAGGGCACCTCGGATGCTGACGCCCAGGCGCACCTCGTCGGCCGTGCGCGTGGCATCCACGAGCCGCGCGATGTAGTCGAGGACGAGCGCGTCGACGTAGACCTGCCCGGCGAGGTCGGCCATGCCGACGAGGGCCTGCGGGGTGATGATCGGAGCCAGCTCGGCGGTCGCGACGGCGGCGCCGTCGAGGATCCGCACGGTCGCGGCGTGATCGGGGTAGCCGAGCGACGTGCGCATCATGAAGCGGTCGAGCTGCGCTTCGGGCAGCCGGTACGTGCCGGCCTGCTCGACCGGGTTCTGCGTCGCCAGCACAAGGAACGGCACACCCACGGGACGCGAGACCCCGTCGATCGTGACACGGCCCTCCTCCATGACCTCGAGCAGGGCCGACTGCGTCTTCGGGCTCGCGCGGTTGATCTCGTCGGCGAGCACGATGTTCGCGAAGATCGGGCCGGCGTGGAACTCGAACACGCCCTCCTTCTGGTCGTAGACGCTGAGGCCGGTGATGTCGCTCGGGAGCAGGTCGGGTGTGAACTGGATGCGGGTGTTCGTGCCGTGGACCGACTGCGCCATGGCGCGCGCGAGCGAGGTCTTGCCCGTGCCCGGGACATCCTCGAGGAGCACGTGACCGTCGCTCAGCATGGCTGTCAGCACGAGCTCGACGACGTGACGCTTGCCGAGCACCGCGCGCTCGACGTTGTCGGCGATCTGGCCGAACGTCTGCGCGAACCAGTCGGCCTGCTCCTGCGTGATGGTCATGTCGTGTCCTTGAGGTCGGGGAGGGAGAGTGGATGCCCGCGCCCGGCGCGGGGCGGCGGTCTGGGTTCAAGGGTCGGCGGCGGCCCGATGGCTAGGGGGCTCGGTCGCTCATCCACATGGCGCCGTTCCAGTGCGCCTCGGAGGAGTCCCCGAGCACGACGTGCTGCCCCGAGGTCCAGGCGGTCGTCTGGCCGAGGGCGCCGAGTGAGCGCAGTTCGCTGAGGTTTCCGGGGACCCGTGCGTAATCCGGGGTGAAATAGCCCGGGGAACCGGCGACGACACCGGACGGCAACGGCTCGTTGGGGGTGCAGTTGGAGATGTTGAACGTTCTGGTCGCGCTGTCGAGGCCGAACGCACCCCACGACGCGGTCCACTTCAGGCCTTCGATGCTCGCGGTGCCCTGCGGCACCTTCCAGCCGCCCTCGTAGGCGAGCTGGCGGCCGTTCCTCGCCCGGAAGACCACGCTCGCATCGCTCCACGTGATCGTCGCCTTCGTCCCGTTGGCCGTCGACGAGTTTCCGCCGAGCGACAGCGTCTGGCCGCCCGTGCAGGCACCGATGCTCCAGTTCGCCCACACCTGGAACGGGGCGCTGCCCGGGGCAGGCGTCACGGTCGCGCGGGCGGAATCGGTCTGCCAGAACCGATGGCGATACCAGACCTGGATACCCGGGTCGTTGTCGAAGATCGTGTTGTCGGGGAAGTTCGAGAACATGGCGTCGTTGTTCCGCGGCAGCCGCTCCGGCGACTCGGGGGTGTCGGTGATGACCCATTCCATGCGGCTGCCGGTGTCGCGCGGCTGAGCCCCGACGACGAACGTGTAGCCCTGCGGGGCCTTGCCGGACTGCTGCGCGCGCGTGCTCGCGGTGGCCTCGGCTCGGCCGTACGAGCGGCCGCCCCAGTACGACTCCACGCACACGCGGTAGGTGTACTCGTCGCCGTCGCTCACGGTGAAGGCGGTCTCGAACGACGTGTCGGTGCTGCCGTTCGCCGCCTGGTCGGCGACGCAGCGCTCGCCGTCCCGGACGACGCTGAACCGCAGCGTCGATCCGTCTCCGTTGCGGCTCGCCGATGCCGCCGCGGCGATCCGGGAGGTGCCATCGCCGTTGGACACCGAGGTGAGTGTGAGGAGCGGCGACTGCGGGCTTCCGACGCCGTTCGTCAGGACGGTCGCGGCACCGCCCGACGCACTGCCGCCGAGTCCCGGCGGGAGATCGAACTTCGAGTAGGGCGTGACCGTCACGATCGTGCCCTGGTTCGTGCCCACGCGGTACCGCGGCACCTCGACCGTCTGACGGTTGCCGATCACGGGCACGCGCACCGTCTCGCCGGTGTCGCTCCTGATCTCGAGGCTGCCGGTCGAGCTCGTGTCGACGCCGTCGATCACGAGCGAGACGATGCCGCCCTCGCCGTTGGTCTGGACGGGCTCGGCCACGACGCTGCGGGGTGCCGGCGGCACGTCGTACGCCCAGGCCACCGTGCGCACGCTGCCCTTCGACTCTCCGACGGAGTTGACCGCCCACGCCTCGTAGGTGCGCTGCTCGCCGTTGGGTGCGGGGATGTCGGGGCACACGCCGGCGGCCGAGCACCGTGCGACCTCCTGCCCGCCGGAGCGGACGACGAAGCCCGAGAGGCCCGGATACGCGAGCCGCGCCTCGCCCGGATCGACGCGCAATGTCACGGCGCCGTTCTTGTACGCCGTCTGCGCGATGCTCGACGGTGCCTTCGGGAAGCCGAGCAGGTCGAGCATGATGCGACCGTCGCGCTCCGAGTTGGTGATGCGGCCCTGCGCGTCGCGCACCGAGAACGTGGCCGTGCACGTCGCGCCCGGGGCATCCTGCGTCCACGTCGCGAGGACCGACGACGCCGAGGCGACCTCGAACGCCACGCCGATGCACGCGCCGGTCGCGCGCACGTCGACCAGCTCGAGCGGGGTGCGCGGCAGCGGATTGACCTCGCCGCCCGCGCCGATGACGGGGACCGTGCACGACGAGCCCGACGCCTGCGAGCACTGCCGCACGACCGAGCCGCCCTGCGGGAGCGTCGACGGGGCGGCGCCGACCCGCAGGATCAGGCGTGCCGGCGTGACCGACGGGTGGCTCGTGACCCCGACCAGCGCGGCCTCCTCCGACCCGGGCACCGCGCGGTCGGCACCGGTCACGGTGAGCACCGAGCCCTGCTGGGTCACCTCGAACGCCGCGCCGGAATGGTCCACCTGGTACTGGATCCCCGCCCAGTCCTCGCGCAGCTGCCACGTCGTCATGTCGCGGAGGTCGTAGGTGGCCGTCTCACCCGGCCCGACGGTGATCGAGGCCGGGCGCAGCTCGGGCTGCGGGTCGCGCGGCTGCACGATGATCGGCACCGACAGGTAGGTCCAGTCGTCCTGGCCCGACAGCCGCACCGGAACCTGGCACGCGTCGACCCAGGGAGCCCCCGCGCCTGCGTCGTAGCGCACGACGGTGCCCGACTCGACGCGGCACGCGGCCTCTGGCCGCGCTCCGGATGCCTGCACCTCGGTGCCCACGTCGACGCGTGCGCCGCGCGGCCGGGCCACGAGGTCGGCCATGTCGAAGGTCGTCGACTCCAGCTCGGGGACCTCCGGCGAGGCGGCGCCCGCACGAAGCGTGAGCGCGAGGTCGTCGTCGCCGGGGACGCGCAGGAAGCCGTACGACGTGACCTCGCCGGACGCGCCCTCGCCTGTCACCGCGAACGGGATGAGGCGCGTCTTCTCGGGCAGCTCGCCGCGCAGGCGCGCGCCCGCGACCTCCACGCCCTCCGGCTCGCCCCACAGCGACAGCTCGAGGTCCGACACCTCGCCGCCCGACCAGGCCACCTTGCCGTCGAGCACGTCGACGCCGCTCGGGAAGTCCTCGCGCGTCTCGACCGTGAGGATCGTGTCCGACACGACGGGGTAGTCCGGCACGCTCTCGCGCACGACCCTGACCACGATGAGCCCGCGCCCGGTGTTGCCCGACGTGGACTCCACGTCGTACAGGAATGACATCGTCGCAGGCTCGTCGCCCGCAGCGATCACCACGGTCGCGTCGTCGACGTCGACCACGTGCTCGTCGAGCCGCGTGTACTCCGGGTTCTCGCTTCCGTCCACGAGCGTCTCGGGGGCGTCGGGGCGGATGTCGGTGACGCTCAGCGTGCCGAGGGTCGGGTCGATGTCGTTCGAGAGCGGGCTGACCCGGATCGTGTTGCCCTCGCCCGCCTGCACCTGCACGTAGTCGGTGAAGGTCACCGGGCTCGGATTGGCCTCGCTGTCGAGGACGCCCACGCGCACGGTGCCCTCGGCCGTCTCGCCGAACGCGTCGACGACGCGGTACCGGAATGACACCTGGCCGCTGTCGCCGGGCACGCTCGTGTAGAGAATCGATGCACCGTCGGCCGAGATGGTCGCGGCGCCTCGCTCGGGCTGATCGACGATGCGGTCGAGGGTCACGACGTCGCCGTCGGGATCCATGCCGAAGCCGTCGAACTCGACGAGCGCGGACTGGCCGCTGAGCACGCGCCCTTCCAGCGTGTCGGCCGTCGGCGCACGGTTGGCGTCGTCGTCGATGACGCGGATGCGGACGCTCGCGGTGTCGGCGAGCGCCGGGGCTCCCGTGGTGAACACCGAGTACTCCACGCCGTATTCGCCGGGCTCCTCCGGCGCCAGGTAGCGGAGGATGTCGTCCGAGGCGAACGCGAGTGCGGCATCCGTCGACGACATCACCGTCGACGGGTCGATCGTCGGCCGGCCGCCCGCCGGCGAGATGTCGTTGTCGAGCACGGGGATGTCGATCTGCGCGCCCGCGCGCACGACCACGGTGTCGTCGACCGCGATGGGCGCGAGCTCGGGAGCCGGCGGCAGGAGGTACACGGTCGCCTGACCCTCGACGCTGGCTCCCGCGTCCTCGGTGCCGTCGCTGACGATGTACGAGACGGTCCCGAGCCGCCCCGGGCTGCCGTCGGCGGTCGTGCCCGACACCCGGAGGTGGTTCTGCCCGACCGCGTCGACGGACAGCGTGGATCCGGCATCCGCCCTCGCGACGACGTCGCTCAGCAGCAGCACGCGCCGAGTCGGGTTCGAGACCGCGTCGAAGACCTCGAGCGTCGCATCCTCCTGCGGGTGCACGAATGCCACCACGGGCGCGGTCGCGAGCTGCGCGGGCGCGTCGGCGGGCAGCACCGTGATGCGGGCGGTGCCGGTGGCCTCGCTCACGCCGTCGGTGACGGTGAAGTCGACGCGGTACGTGCCCGGGTTCTGCGCCGAGAAGTCGAACGAGGTCGATCCGCCGACGACCGTCGCCGTCGCTGCGGCGTCGTCGAGCACGCGCACCGAGTCGAGCGACAGCGTCCCTGCGGTGCCGGTGACATGCTCGGCGACGTCGACGGTGATGCCCGACGCGACGGTGTCGACGACCGCGAACGACTGCACCGCCAGCTGCGGCTGAGGCGACACCTTCACCACGAGCGATCGGACGGATGCCTGCCCCTGCGTGTCGGCGACGGTCACGGCGAGCTCGACGAGCTGCTCGCCGCCCTCGCCCGCGTCGCTGTGCTGGTAGACGACCTCGCCGGCAGGCGTCGAGGCGACGCTGCCGATGCCGCTCTTGTTCTCGACCGACAGCAGCAGCAGAGGGTCGCCCTCCGGGTCGACCCACCCGGGCAGCACCGGAACGGTCACGGTGCCGCCGCGCGCGACCTCCGGCTGCGGCCACTCGACGAGACACCGGTCGACGCCGCACCACTCGGGCGCGGATTCGGCCGCCGGCGCGGCCACGTTCAGCGTGACGGTCGTCGGCTCGGAGCGCAGCCCGTCGGCGGCGGTGCCGTCGGTCACCGCGTACGAGAATGTGGCCGAACCGCTCGCGGCGGGATCGACGCGCACCGCGAAGCGCTGCCCGTCGTCGGTGACCGAGACGCTCCCGAAATCGGGATCGAGGCCCGTGACCGACGAGGGGTCGATCGCGAGGACGTCCTCGTTCGGGTCGTGGTCGTTCATGAGCACCGGCAGCGAGGCGAGGGCTCCCGCCCGCACCCCGAACGAATCGGGCTCGGCGATCGGCGGCTTGGGGTCGAGGACCACCTGCAGCTGGTCCTCGCTGGGGACCGCGTCGGGGTCGGTCTCGTCATCGAGCGACCAGTCCTGGCTCGACGCGATGAGGGCTCCGTCGGGCACCGACCACGCCCATCCCGACCGGGTCTCGTTCAGGATCACCGCGGATCCGTTCGCGACGAAGACCGGCCGGCGGTCGTCGGGCATGGTCTCGTCGCCGTAGTCGAGCGTGACGGAGTCTCCCTCCGATCGCCACAGCCTCCCGCCCGTGTCTCCCTGCGACAGCCACGCCGCGAACGTCTCGCCGTCGTGCGTGATCGGCTGCGCAGGCGTGCCGGGCACCGTGCCGGGGCCGCCGAACACCACGGCGGCACCGGAGCCGTCCACTGCCACCCGCACCAGCGACGTCTCATCGGCCAGGAAGACCGCGCCGCCCGTGGCGTCCGGGGTGCCGACGACGACCGGACCCGTCGTCGGAGCCGAGGTCACGGCATCCGTCCCGCGAAGCCACACGTCGCCGTCCTCGGTGTCGACGACGGCCCACGTGTCGCCCGCCGCCGAGATCGCGGGCGCCGCGAGGCCCTCGGCGTCGAGCGCGTCGCGCCCCAGCACCTCGCCCTCGGCGATGTCGAAGCGGAGCACGGACCCGTCGGCGCGCGAGTAGGCGAACAGCACGCCGCGCTCGTCTACCGCGATCGCGTCGGCGGCGTACTGCGGGGCGTCCTCATCGTCGGAGGGGAACGGGTCGAGCTGCGGCGGCGTCCCGGCCGACAGCAGGCCGGCGAAGACCGCGCCGGAGTCGGTGAGGTACGCGACGTAGTCGTCGGCGGTGGCGACGTCGGTGGTCCCCGGCGGAGTCGCCTCGGACGCCTGGAGGGCCTCTTCGTCGAGGTCGGTGGGCATCGCCTCGTCGATGCGCGTGACCTTGCTGAAGCTGTCGCTGAACAGGTACGCGGCATCCGTCGTCTGCACGACCTGGTCGGGATTGCTGATGCTGCGCACGGTGTCGAGCTCGCCGACCGACGTGTTGACCCGCGCATAGCGCCGGCCCTCGCCGGTCTGCAGCGCCCACACCGACGCATCGACCTCGGGCGTCTCCTGCGCATCGAGGCCCGGCCACACCACGCTCACGCCGATGACGACGACGATCGCCGCGCCGGCCGCCACGAGCCCGGCGAGCGTGCTCCGCCGCATCACAGCACCCCCGTGGCGAAGAGGGCTGCCACCACGACTCCGGCGCCCACCACGACGCCCGCCCCGATGCCGGCGAGCCACGGCAGGGCGCCGCGCGCGCCGCGCCGCACCGGCGACGAGAGCTCGGTGTCCTCATCGCGCGCGAGCGCCGCGACACCGGTGCTGTTGCGGGCCTTGCGCGTCACGTCGCGCTCCACGCGCGAACGCGCGGGACCTCGCAGGGCGGAGTCGCCGAAGTCGACGGGGGCGGATGCCGGAGACCAGTCCGAATCGGGGACCTCGAGCGGCGTCGGCGACAGGCCGAGCTCGGCCTGCACCCCGCGCAGCGCCTCGGCGAACGCGCGTGCCGACGGGTACCGCCGGGCGGGGTCGCGGCTCATCGCTGCCGCGAGGACGCTCTGGAGCGACACCGGCACATCGTGACGCGGGATCTCGACATATGTCGCCCGAGCGATACGGCGGCGCAGCAGGTCCTTGGTGTTCTGCCCGCGCTCACGTCGCTCGAACGGGCTGTGACCGGCGAGCAGCGAGTACACCGTCGCGCCGAGGCTCCACACCTCGCTTTCGACCGTGCCCGTGGTCTGCTCCGCGATCACCTCGGGGGCGCTCCACGGGATCGACATCGCGAGCACCTCCTCGCCGGTGCTCTTGCGCTGCAGCGACGCCGAGATGCCGAAGTCGGCCAAGACCGGAGTGCCGAAGGTCGTCACGAGGATGTTGCTCGGCTTGACGTCACGGTGGATGAGGCCCGCACGGTGCGCGGACTCGAGCGCGCTCGCCATCCGCACGCCGGTCGCGAGCACCTCGTCGACCGGGATGCGCTCCACGCGGTAACGCTGCGCGAGCGAGCCCGGGCAGTACTCCATGACGATGTACGGCCGGCCGTCGGCCGAGATGCTCGCCTGGTAGACCGTGACGATCGAGGGGTGCGCGGACAGGTGCGCGAGCACGTCGGCCTCGGCGTTGAACATGCGCCGCAGCTCCGGATCGCGCACGTCGCTGGGCATGACCTTGACCGCGACGTTGCGGCGGGGCATGTCCTGCTCGTACAGGAAGACGTCGGCGAAGCCGCCGGAGCCGAGGGGACGGATGTAGGCGAGCCCGGGCAGGATCGGAGGCGCCGACGGAAGCCGTGTGGCCACCTCACCTCCCCGCGGGCTGGAATGCCATGGACGACGCATGCCGCGGAGCGGCAGCAAACCTCGCCATGCTAACAAAGCCACCTGCGAGTCCCCGCCAGCGCCCCCTCTGTTGCGAAAACACCAGTCCGTCACGGCAACGCGCCGTGCCGAGGCATCCGTCACCGGCGCGTCACCGTCGTCGACTGGTGTTTTCGCGCCCGGGACGCCGGAGGCGGGTGAGGGATGCCGGGCCCCCGAGTCCGAGCAGCGTCGGGCGACGGTGCGAACGGGGGCGCCCCGCTGCAGTCACGTCACCAGGTGAGACCAGCGATGCTCCGGTGAAGACCGCGGCGCACGGCGGCGAGGATCGCGTCCTCGACGAGATCCCAGTCGTGGATGATCAGCGCATAGTCCAGCCGAAGCGTCACGAACCCCAGGGCCATGGCAACGGCGTCCCGCACACGATCGCGGTGTCGCGCAGGTCCGTCGTGAGAGTCGCCATCGGCCTCGATGATCAGGCAGTCGCCGAGGACGAAGTCCACCCTGCCGACACCCGGGATCCTGACCTGGCTCGCGAGCGCGATGCCATGCCGATGGAGGCGGAGGCGGAGCAAGGACTCGAGACCGCTGTCGGCGTCGGTGCGCGCGAAGTCGACCAGCCAGCGCGAGTCCACGGGCACGAGGCGGCGGAGCCACTCCCGGGAGGAGGGGACGACGAGCCGGTGCCGGAGGGCGGACTCAAGCGCGGCGAAGAAGACCTCATGGCCTTTGCACCGAAGGATCTGGAGCACGCACTGGATGACGCCCACCCGATCCAGAGTGGGATCGTCCACGGGAATGTCGCGGTGGAACACGCAGCACGAGTCGTCTTCGATGTCGGGATCGATCAGCAGGCGCGTCGGATGGTGCCCCGGGCGCACCCAGGTGTGCACCCGCTCATCCGAGTTCGCGTCGAGGATCCACAGCCCCATCTCGCGCCCCGCGCTCACACACGCCGCCCGCCCCCGATGACTCAGAGCCTCGACGACCGCGCGCGAGGTTTCGGGAAGCGCGTAAACGCCCTTGCGCGGTCGAAGCATCCGCCCCTCGCGAACAGCATGGGTGAGATCGGTGCGGCTCACGCCTCGCGTGACCAGCTGCGACGTCCGCGCCGTGCCGCCCAGGCGGCGGACGGCGTCGACCGCGGATTCGACAGACATGGCCACGAGCCTGCTCGCCTGCACGTTCTGAGATCGCCGACTGCGCACGCTCTGTGGAGAGTCCCCGTCGTCGGCGGCCTGTGGAGGAGCCAGGGCGCATGGCAGTGGAGTAGTCGGCTGTCCGTGTCCGATCGGGATCGGCGACCCGGCGCCCCGGTGGCGCGAAAACACCAGTCCGTCACGGCAACACGCCGTGCCGAGGCATCCGCCACCGGCGCGTCATCGTCGTCGACTGGTGTTTTCGCATCCCGGGAGGGCGGAGGCGGGTGACGGATGCCGCGAACGGGGGTGGCGGTCAGTCGTTGCGGGGGTCGTGGGGGTCGAAGGGGGCGTCGAGGGACTTCGTGAGGTCGGCGAGCATCGCCTCGATCTGAGGCTCCACGAACTCGGCGATCGCGGCCTGGATCCGCAGGCGGTGGTGCAGCAGGATCGTGCACACCTCTCGGCCGACCATGTTGGCGTAGTCGTCGGCGAGGCCGACCTCCTGCCGCAGCGCCGCCTTGGCCTCCTCGGTCAGCGGCGGCAGGTCGGGCACATCGGCATCCGACTGCTCGGCGAGGCCCGCGATCGTGAAGAGGAACGGCGCGCCGGGCACCGGATCGGGGTCGAGCGGGAGGCCCTCGAACTCGGGGTCGAGTCCTTCCGTGGGGCGATAGCTGCGCGCATGGTTGCGTGCGGCCTGCTGGTCGAGCTCGGCCTGAAGCATCGGGAGGTTGAGGGCCGTGTACTCGGCGACCGCGCGGTCGACGATGGTCTTGATGCGCGTCGAGAGCCCGTGCTGCACGCCGTGCGGCACGTCGGCGCCGAGACCTGCGGCCGACAGCACCGGCGACCCGAAGCAGCGGCGGCAGGGCGCGGTGCGTCCGCGATGCGTGGACGGCTCCCACCGCGGCAGCCACACGAGCCAGGCGTCCACCGCCTGGCTGACCTGGGTCTCGAGCGACCGCTCCACGGGCTCAACGGTAGTACGGGCCGGCGCCCGGCGCCCGGTTTCGCGCGTCACTCGTCGAACTCGTCCTCCCACGGCCAGCGCGGCCGGTGCGCGCGCGTGCGCACGAGAGCGATCCCCGCCCAGGCGCACACGAAGGCCGCCGCCGCGATCACCAGCCCGAACCACGACGTCGCGAGGCGTCCCACGACTCCCCCGGCGACCCCCGGCCCGGCGCCCGAGAAGACCGCCCCCAGCCACACTCCGGCGAGGTACGCGACGAAGCACGCGGCCGTCGTCCACGCCGCACCCCAGAACGACGGATGCCTCGGCCCGGCCGCACCGGGGCCGCCCCGAGGCGCGCCCGGCGCGGATTCTGCCGTCTCACCCGGTGCAGCGGCATCCGTCGCCCCCGCCCCGCGGATCGAGGCCCACAGCCCGCCAGCGAACGCGAGTGTCGCGAGCACCATGCCGGCGATCCCGGGGACCTGGCCGAGCCCTGGCGTGGCGATGACGTCCTGACTCGCGACCAGGCTCGTCATGCCGAGTCCGAAGATCGCCAGCGCAACGAACCCGACCGTGGCGAACGCGAGCGCCGTGACGGGGCGGACCGGACCGCCCTCGCGTCCCGGCGCCCCGCTCGTCATGGCCGGACGATCTGCGGCCCGGCCTCGAGCGTGCGCTCGTACTCTCGCTGCGCCTCGACGTTGAGCTCGGTGACGCGCTTGCCGCGCGCCGCCGCCCACGCACCGAACCAGATGGTCAGCTCGCGGCCGATGACGAATGCTGCGAACGCCATGGGCGTGAGCAGCTCGGCGCCGACCAGCTCCTGACCCTGGCTGAGCGTGAGCTCCCAGAACGGCGCCTGGAACAGCGCACCGAGGAGGTGGCCGCCGTACGCGGCGAATCCGACGAGCAGGCCGAACACCACCCACGCACCCCACCGCCCGCGGTTGATGATGGCGCCGAGCAGCCAGAACGCGACGAAGAAGACGATGACCGGAACCCACAGCGACCACGTCGCGAGGTACTCGAGGGCCACCGTGCCGACGTTGTCGGCGCTCACGTCGCCGCGGATCGCGCCGACGCCGAGCCACACGGCGAAGTACAGGATCGCGAACGACAGCGCTGCGAGCAGTCCGATGGCGCCCGCCGCGGCGCGATTGCCGCGCGGCCGGGGCGCCTCCGGCGCCTGCACGAAGATCGGCTGCGGAGCCGCCGAATACGCGGAGTCCGCGACGGGCTCACTGGGCGTCACGACCGGAGCCGCCACGACCGTCGGCGAGTCGTCGGCGGGCGTGTAGACCGCGGTGTCGGCGGCAGAGGAGCGGTAGTCGAGGGATGCCGCCTCCGGCGTGTCCCACGGGTCGGGCTCGGCGGGAGCCGGGGCGGGCGGCTCGGGCTCGGAGGCGCTGCCGGCACGCTCGGCGGCGCCCTGGTCGGACGCGGGCGCGGCGGCGGGCTCGGACACCGGCTCGGCGGCGACCGGCACGGAGGACGCCGCGGCGTCGGCCGAGGCATCCGTCTGCTCCGGACCGGGTGCGACCGCGTCGCGGCGGGCGGCCTCCGCCTCGGCGAGGCCCTCGTTGGCGCGACCGACGACATCGTCGACGTCGCCGGGCTCCTCGACGGGCTCGCCGTAAGACGACTTGGGGTCACTCATCGCAGGCACTCCTCACGCGGGCTTGTTTCCCGCAGTGCGAGAGTAGTCCCCGCTCGGGCGTCCGCCGCGGAGGCGTGCCGGGGGAATCCGCGACGTCCGGCGGCGCGGTGCGCACGGACGCGTCGACGGATGCCTCTACTCTGGGCCCATGTCACACCGAGCGACACGGGGCGCCGGCGTGGGGGCTCTCCTTCTCGCCGTCGCACTGCTCGCAGCCTGCGCCCCCGAGCCGGCTCCCACGGACTCCACGCCCACGGCGTCCGGTTCGGCGTCGTCACCCGAGAGCAGTGCGACTCCGACGCCCACACCGTCGGCGACTGCTCACGCGGAGATCCCCGACGACTGCCGCGGGATGCTCACGGCGGCGGTGCTCGCCGAGCTCGACGGAGTGCCGCTCAACGACCCCGCATTCGGACCGTCGGGGCCGCAGGACGACGGCAGTCTCATCTGCGCCTGGGGCGACCCTGCGGCCGACACCACGAAGCTCGTCACGACGATCTCCGCCGTCTCGCGCGGCCCCGCCCTCGACATGCTCAACGCGCTCGTCGCCGACGAGGGATTCACGTGCTACACCCCCGACGGCGGCACGCGCTGCGAGAAGACCTGGCCGAACGAGGTCTATCCGGTCACAGACGGACGCACGCTGTTCTGGCGCGACGACATCCTCATCGACTCGCGCTATTCGAACCTCGCACCGAGCGGGTACACCGCGGCGATCGTCGCGAGCGTCTTCGGCTAGGCCGTTCACCGGAAGACGTTGCGCTCGAGACGCGCGCCGTAGTCCTCGGGATGCCACCGCGTCTCGGCACTCACGAGCCACAGCCCGTCGCGCAGCGTGTGCTCCTCGAGCAGACCGGCCTCGGTGCGCGCGCACGCCAGAGCACCGCCGGAGGCGCTGCACGAGAACCCCTGCCCCGTGAGCGCCGCCTCGGCGATCGAGCCGGCATCGGCGTCCACGCGCGAGAGCGTCGTGACGATTCCGCCCTCGGACGAATGCCACTCGCACGTGATCACGACCTCCGGAGTCACCGCATCGGCGAACGAGGTCGCCTGCGTGGCCGGCGCCGCCGTGGTCTGGCTGAGCCGCGAGCCGGCGCGCCACGTGAGCTCGTTCCACAGGTCGTCGGGGTAGAGGTTCCGGCAGTCGATCTGTGCGCCCTCCGCCGCCTGCCGCGCGATCGAGGCCTCCGGTGTCGGCTCCGGCGGAGCCGCCGACGCTCGCCGCAGCGTGTCGCCGATCCACGCGGCCGTCACCGGCACCATCGGCAGCGCGAGATACGCGAGCCCCGCGACGATCGCGGCGCACACGACGCCAGCAGGCACGGCGATCCACGAGTTCCGACCGCCGACGCGCGCCATGGGCCCCCACCTCCGCCTACACGGTAAGCCGCGATCACGATGGCTTCGGTACGGCGCGCAGCGCACCGGCAGGATGCCTCGCCCCGAGGCATCCGCCATCCTCCCGTCGACCGGCCGCCGCGTGCGGAACGGGCGCACAGAATACCCGGTCGCCCTCGCAATGGCGACCCCCTTCGGCCGCATCCCGGCACAACGCATCGTGGTTCGCCACAGGGGCGACGGCGGGACCGGAACACCGGACCGCGGACCGCTGATGAGAGTGGAGGATGAGCATGTCTTCAGAGGGAATGGGGCAGCGCACCGACGCCGCCGCGAGCGGCGAGGATCTCAAGGAGCGCACCATCGAGACGGTCGCGGAGGTCGACGCGGCCGCCATGCACGTCGCCGGAGTGGCCGGCGACGAAGCGGGGCACGTGGCGCACGAGGCCAAGCGGGCGGCACGCGGCTTCCTCGACGAGACGCGAACGCAGGTGACCGAGCAGGCGTCGACGCAGCAGCGCCGCGCGGCCGAAGCGCTGCGGTCCGCGGGTGACGAGCTGAGCGAGATGGCGAGCGCCTCGCCGGCGGACGGCATGGCGACGGGGCTCGTGCGCGGACTGGGTCGCCAGTCGCGCGATGTCGCGTCGTGGCTGGAGCAGCGGGAGCCCGCCGACCTGGTGCAGGAGGTCCGCGGGTTCGCCCGCCGTCACACCGGCGTGTTCATCGTCGCTGCCGTCGGCCTCGGCATCGTGGCCGGGCGCCTCACGCGCGCCCTGATGGCCGAGCGCGACGGTGGCGCGGACGGTCGTGTGACCGCGGCGCGCCCGGCGACACCCGTCGGAGCATCCAGCGGGACGGGAGCGAGTCCGAGCACCGGCACCGGCGCGGGATACGGCTCATCGGGCGGGGGCTACGGCGCGACGGCCGGCGCGTACGGCGCGACGCCCGGAGGCGGCGAGGGGATGACGGCATCCGGCGTCGGCGAGGGGGTCCCCGGAGCGGGCGTCCGCAGCGGCGACACCCCGATCGCGGATTCGCTGGCCGGCGAGCCGGCCGAGCCCGGGTCGACCGAGCCCGGGGCGACCGGCGCCACCGGCAGCGGAGGTGGCGGCCAGGACGAATGGTCGCCGAGCGGTGAGGCACGACCATGACCGACATGCCGACGCCATCGCAGGAGAAGGCGGCCACGACATCGCTCGGCGAACTCGTCGGAGAGGTGTCGCGCGACCTGTCGGAGCTGATGCGCAAGGAGCTCGAGCTCGCCAAGGCGGAGCTCGCCGACTCCGCAAAGCGCAGCGGCTTGGGCGCAGGGCTGCTCGGCGGCGCCGGCTACGCCGCCATGATGACGCTGCTGTTCCTGTCGATCGCCCTCTGGTGGGCGCTGGGACTGCTCGTCGGCGGCGGGTGGTCGGGCGTCATCGTCGCCGCCATCTGGGCGATCGTGGCCGTAGTGCTGTACGCCGTCGGCATGGGACGCATCCGCTCCGTGCGCGGCGCACCGCAGACCGTCGAGACGGTGAAGGAAATTCCCGAAGCGTTCAAGAGGAACGAGGAGAACCGATCATGAGCACCCCCGACCAGATCCGCGCCGACATCGAGGTGACGCGAGGAGAACTCGGCCGAGACGTCGACGCGCTCGCCGACAAGGTCACGCCCGACAAGATCATGGAACGCCAGAAGACGCGCATGCGCCGCGCGTTCGAAGACGTCAAGGAGCGTGTCATGGGCGTCGCGGAGGACGTCGGTCACGCCGCGTCCGACACCGTCGACAGCGCCGGCCGGAGCATGGCCGAGATGCCGAAGCGGGCTGCACGCACCGCGCAGGGCGCGCCCATCGCCGTCGGGCTCGTCGCCTTCGGCCTCGGCTGGCTCGCGGCTTCCTTCGCTGCGCCCACCCCGGCCGAGCGCCGCCTCGCGAACTCGCTGCGCGAGACGGCCGCGCCGCTCGTGGACTCCGCCACCCAAGCCGCGAAGGATGTCGCCGCCGGGCTCGAGCAGCCCGCACGCGATGCCGTCGAGCAGGTCAAGGAGGAGGCCATGGACGCCGCCGAGCGGGTCAAGGACGAGACGCGCGACACCGCCGACCGCGTGAAGCAGAACGTCGCCCCCGGCAGCGGCGACGACGACACCGGGATGTCGCAGCCGGCCGGCTGAGGCATCCGTCGACACGAACGAAGGGCCCCGGCGAACCGGGGCCCTTCGCTCTGCTGATCTCGCTCGAGATCAGTTGTAGTCGGTGGTGAAACCGTCCGTGGAGAAGCTGTCGAAGTCGACGTAGCTCAGGTCGGCGTCGGTGTACGCGCCGTCCGAGGCGAAGATGCGGTTCGGGTACCGCTCGCTCTTGGCCTCCTCCGTCGCCTCGACCGTGACGTTGCGGTACTTCGCAAGACCGGTTCCGGCGGGGATGAGCTTTCCGATGATGACGTTCTCCTTGAGGCCGACGAGCGGGTCGCTCTTGCCCTCCATGGCCGCCTGCGTGAGGACGCGGGTGGTCTCCTGGAACGACGCGGCCGACAGCCACGACTCGGTCGCGAGCGACGCCTTCGTGATACCCATGAGCTCCGGACGACCCGACGCGGGGCGCTTGCCCTCGGCCACGGCCTCGCGATTCATGTTCTGGTAGCGCTTGAAGTCCACCAGCTCACCCGGGAGCAGCGTGGTCTCGCCGTGGTCGACCACGGTGACCTTGCGCAGCATCTGACGGACGATGACCTCGATGTGCTTGTCGTGGATCGGCACACCCTGCGAGCGGTACACGCCCTGGACGCCGTTGACGAGGTACTTCTGCACCTCACGGGCACCCTGCACGCGCATGACCTCCTTGGGGTCGAGCGTGCCGACCTGCAGCGGCTGACCCACGGTGACGTGCTGTCCGTCCTCGACCAGGAGCGTCGCGCGCTTCAGGACCGGGTAGACGTGCGGCTCGTCGCCGTTGTCGGGCGTGAGGATGACCTTCTTCGACTTCTCGGTCTCGTCGATCGTGATGCGGCCGTCGGCCTCGGCGATCGGCGACGCGCCCTTGGGGGTGCGGGCCTCGAACAGCTCCTGCACGCGGGGAAGACCCTGCGTGATGTCGTCGGCCGACGCCGAGCCACCGGTGTGGAAGGTACGCATCGTCAGCTGCGTGCCGGGCTCACCGATCGACTGGGCCGCGATGATGCCGACCGCCTCGCCGATGTCGACGATCTTGCCCGTTGCCAGCGAACGGCCGTAGCACTTGGCGCAGACGCCGACGGCCGAGTCGCACGTGAGCACCGAGCGGACCTTGATCGACTCGACACCCGCCTCGACGAGCTTGTCGATGAGGACGTCGCCGACGTCGTCACCGGCCGCCGCGACGACCTCGCCGTTCGGAGCGGTCACATCCGCCGCGAGCGTGCGGGCGAAGACCGAGTTCTCGACGTTCGCGTCGCGCACCAGGGCACCGTCGGCACCCGGAGCGGCGATCGTGAACTCGAGGCCCTTGGTCGTGCCGCAGTCCTCCTCGCGGATGATGACATCCTGCGAGACGTCCACGAGACGACGCGTGAGGTAGCCCGAGTCGGCCGTACGGAGAGCCGTGTCGGCCAGACCCTTTCGGGCACCGTGCGTCGCGATGAAGTACTCCGCCACCGACAGGCCCTCGCGGTACGACGAGATGATCGGGCGCGGGATGATCTCACCCTTCGGGTTGTTCACCAGGCCTCGCATGCCCGCGATGTTGCGGATCTGCAGCCAGTTACCACGCGCACCCGACGACACCATGCGGTTGATGGTGTTGTCCGCCGGGAAGTTGTCGCGCATCGCCTTCTGGACCTCGTCGGTCGCCTCGGTCCAGATCTTGATGAGCTCCTGGCGACGCTCGGCGTCGGTCGTGAGACCCTTCTCGAACTGCGCCTGCACCTTCGCGGCCTGCTTCTCGTAGCCCGCGACGATCTCGCCCTTGTTGGGGGGCGTGAGGATGTCGCTGAGCGCCACCGTGACACCCGAGCGGGTGGCCCAGTAGAAGCCGGCGTCCTTGATGCGGTCGAGGGATGCCGCGACCTCCACCTTCGGGTACTCCTCGGCGAGCTTGTTCACGATCTGCGACAGCTTGCCCTTGTCGGCCTGCTCGCGCACGAACGGGTAGCCCTTGGGGAGCGTGTCGTTGAAGATCGCCTGGCCGAGCGACGCGTCCACGAGACCGTGACGCTCATAGCCCTCGGGGGCTTCGCCCTCGAGGAACGTGAGACCCGGGATGCGGATGCGGACCTTCGCCTGCAGGTCGAGGGTCCCCTCGTCCTTGGCCAGGATCGCCTCGCCGACCGAGCCGAACACGCGGCCCTCTCCGGCTGCGCCCTCCCGGACCGTGGTCAGGTGGTGCAGACCGATGATCATGTCCTGCGAGGGCAGGGTCACCGGGCGGCCGTCCGACGGCTTCAGGATGTTGTTCGAGGCGAGCATCAGGATGCGGGCCTCGGCCTGGGCCTCGACCGACAGCGGAAGGTGCACGGCCATCTGGTCACCGTCGAAGTCCGCGTTGAACGCGGCGCAGACGAGCGGGTGGAGCTGGATGGCCTTGCCCTCGACGAGCTGCGGCTCGAACGCCTGGATGCCCAGGCGGTGCAGCGTGGGCGCGCGGTTGAGCAGCACCGGACGCTCGCGGATGATCTCTTCGAGCACGTCCCACACCTCGGGGCGGGTGCGCTCGACGGCGCGCTTGGCGGCCTTGATGTTCTGCGAGTGACCGAGGTCGATCAGGCGCTTGATGACGAACGGCTTGAACAGCTCGAGCGCCATCTGCTTGGGCAGACCGCACTGGTGGAGCTTCAGCTGCGGGCCCACGATGATGACCGAACGGCCCGAGTAGTCCACGCGCTTGCCGAGCAGGTTCTGGCGGAACCGGCCCTGCTTGCCCTTGAGCATGTCGGACAGCGACTTCAGCGCACGGTTGCCGGTGCCCGTGACGGGACGACCGCGGCGGCCGTTGTCGAACAGCGCGTCGACGGCCTCCTGCAGCATGCGCTTCTCGTTGTTGACGATGATTTCAGGCGCGCCGAGGTCGATCAGGCGGCGGAGTCGGTTGTTGCGGTTGATCACCCGGCGGTACAGGTCGTTCAGGTCGGAGGTCGCGAAGCGGCCACCGTCCAGCTGCACCATGGGGCGCAGCTCCGGCGGGATCACCGGCACGACGTCGAGCACCATCGAGGCCGGGCTCATGCCGGTCGCGAGGAACGAGTTGACGACCTTCAGGCGCTTGATCGCACGGATCTTGCGCTGGCCCTTGCCCTCCGAGATCTGCAGGTGGAGGCTGTCGGCCTCGGCCTGCAGGTCGAAGGCCTGGAGACGGCGCTGGATCGACTCCGCACCCATGTAGGCCTCGAAGTACTGACCGAAGCGGTCCTGCAGCTCGTGGAAGATCTCGTCCTCGCCCTTGAGCTGGCCGACCTCGAGCGTCCGGAAGTCCTCCCACACGCGCTCCAGGCGGGCGATCTGGTCGTCCGCGTTCTTGCGGATCGAGGCCATCTCCTTCTCGGCGGCGTCCTTGACCTTCTTCTTCTGGTCGGCCTTGGCGCCCTCCGCCTCCAGTGCGGCGAGCTCCTCCTCCAGCTTCTGCAGGCGGGTCGCCACGCGCGCGTCGCGGCGGTCGGCGAGCGTCTTCAGCTCGAGGCGGATGTTGTTCTCCTGCGTGGCGAGGTCGCGGTGGCGCGCATCCTCGTCGACCGAGATCACCATGTAGGCGGCGAAGTAGATGACCTTCTCGAGGTCCTTCGGCGCCATGTCGAGCAGGTACCCGAGGCGCGAGGGCACGCCCTTGAAGTACCAGATGTGGGTCACCGGCGCGGCGAGCTCGATGTGGCCCATGCGCTCACGGCGGACGGAGGACTTGGTGACCTCCACGCCGCAGCGCTCGCAGACGATGCCCTTGAAGCGGACTCGCTTGTACTTGCCGCAGGCGCACTCCCAGTCGCGGGAGGGCCCGAAGATCTGCTCGCCGAACAGACCGTCCTTCTCGGGCTTCAGCGTGCGGTAGTTGATCGTCTCGGGCTTCTTGACCTCACCGTAGGACCAGCGACGGATGTCGTCGGCGGTGGCCAGGCCGATGCGAAGCTCATCGAAAGTTGTTGCGTCGAGCACTAGTTCTCCTGTGTCGGAATTCTTGCGTTGCCTGGCCGGATCAGATCTCGTCGATGGACGAGGACTCGAAACGGCTGGAGATGTTGATGCCGAGCTCCTCGGCGGCGCGGAAGGCCTCGTCGTCGGTGTCGCGGAGGTTGACCGCCGTGCCGTCGGCCGAGAGCACCTCGACGTTCAGGCAGAGCGACTGCATCTCCTTCATGAGCACCTTGAACGACTCGGGGATGCCCGGCTCCTGGATGTTCTCGCCCTTGACGATCGCCTCGTACACCTTGACGCGGCCGAGGATGTCGTCGGACTTGATCGTGAGGAGCTCCTGCAGCGCGTACGCGGCGCCGTAGGCCTCGAGGGCCCACACCTCCATCTCACCGAAGCGCTGACCGCCGAACTGCGCCTTACCACCGAGCGGCTGCTGGGTGATCATCGAGTACGGACCCGTCGAGCGCGCGTGGATCTTGTCGTCCACGAGGTGGTGCAGCTTCAGGATGTACATGTAGCCGACCGAGATCGGAGCCGGGAACGGCTCGCCGGAGCGACCATCGAACAGCTGCGTCTTGCCCGACGAGTCGATCAGGCGGTCGCCGTCGCGCGTGGGGAGCGTCGAGTCGAGCAGACCCGCGATCTCCTCCTCGAACGCACCGTCGAACACCGGCGTGGCGACCTTGGTGCCGGGGGCGGCCTCACGGGCCTCCTCGGGCAGGCGCGCGGCCCACTCGGGGTTGCCCTCGACCTTCCAGCCCTGCTTCGCGACCCATCCGAGGTGGGTCTCGAGCACCTGGCCGAAGTTCATGCGGCCGGGGATGCCGAGCGGGTTGAGGATCACGTCGACGGGCGTGCCGTCCGCGAGGAACGGCATGTCCTCGACGGGGAGGATCTTCGCGATGACGCCCTTGTTGCCGTGGCGGCCGGCGAGCTTGTCGCCCTCGGTGATCTTGCGCTTCTGCGCGATGTAGACCACGACGCGGCGGTTGACGCCCGAGCCGAGCTCGTCGTCGCCGTCCTCGGCGTTGAACTCCTTCACCGCGATGATCGTGCCCTGCTCACCGTGGGGCACCTTCAGCGACGTGTCACGCACCTCGCGGCTCTTCTCGTTGAAGATCGCGCGGAGCAGGCGCTCCTCGGCCGACAGCTCGGTCTCGCCCTTCGGCGTGACCTTGCCGACCAGGATGTCGCCGGGGCGCACCTCGGCGCCGATGCGGATGATGCCGCGCTCGTCGAGGTCCTTCAGGAGGTCCGGGCTCACGTTCGGCAGGTCGCGCGTGATCTCCTCCTTGCCGAGCTTCGTGTCGCGGGCGTCCACCTCGTACTCCTCGATGTGGATCGAGGAGAGGGTGTCGTCCTTCACGAGGTCCTGGCTGAGGATGATCGCGTCCTCGAAGTTGTGACCCTCCCAGGTCATGAACGCCACGAGGAGGTTCTTGCCGAGGGCGAGCTCGCCGTTCTCCGTCGCGGGGCCGTCGGCGATGACCTCGCCGACCTCGACGCGGTCGCCGGCCGAGACCACGACGCGCTGGTTGTAGCTCGTGCCCTGGTTGGAGCGGTCGAACTTGCGCAGGAAGTAGTCCTGCGTGCCGCCCTCGTCGAGCTGCACCGTGACCACGTCGGCCGAGACCTCGACGACCACACCGGCCTTGTCGGCGGTGACGACGTCACCGGCGTCGATCGCGGCGAAGCCCTCCATGCCCGTGCCGACCACCGGCGACTCCGAGCGGAGCAGCGGAACCGCCTGGCGCTGCATGTTGGCGCCCATGAGCGCGCGGTTGGCGTCGTCGTGCTCGAGGAACGGGATGAGCGAGGTCGCGACCGACACCATCTGGCGCGGCGAGACGTCCATGTAGCCGATCTCGTCGGCGTGGAACAGGTCGACCTCGCCGCCCTGGCCGCGGCGGGCGAGCACGCGGTCCTGCGCGAACGAGCCGTCGGCCTTCAGCTCGACACCGGCCTGCGCGACGATGTAGTCGCTCTCCTCGGAGGCGGTCAGGTAGTCGATCTGGTCGGTGACCTTGCCGCTGACGACCTTGCGGTACGGCGTCTCGATGAAGCCGAACGCGTTGATACGCGCGAACGACGCGAGCGAGCCGATCAGGCCGATGTTCGGGCCTTCCGGGGTCTCGATCGGGCACATGCGGCCGTAGTGCGACGGGTGGACGTCACGGACCTCGACGCCTGCGCGCTCACGCGACAGGCCGCCGGGGCCGAGCGCCGACAGGCGGCGCTTGTGGGTCAGGCCCGCGAGCGGGTTGTTCTGATCCATGAACTGCGACAGCTGCGACGTTCCGAAGAACTCCTTGATCGCGGCGACGACGGGGCGCACGTTGATCAGGGTCTGCGGCGTGATCGCCTCGATGTCCTGCGTGGTCATGCGCTCGCGGACGACGCGCTCCATGCGCGACAGACCCGTGCGGACCTGGTTCTGGATGAGCTCGCCGACCGCGCGGATGCGGCGGTTGCCGAAGTTGTCGATGTCGTCGATGTCGAGACGGATCTCGACCTGCTTGCCGCCGCGCACGCCCTCGAACGTGACGTCGCCGCGGTGCAGGCGCACCAGGTACTTGATGGTCGCGACGATGTCGTCGACGGTGAGCACCGAGTCCGACAGCGGCTTGTCGAGACCGAGCTTGTGGTTGATCTTGTACCGGCCGACCTTGGCGAGGTCGTAGCGCTTCGGGTTGAAGTAGAAGTTGTCGAGGAGGGCGCGAGCGGCCTCGGCGGCCACCTGCTCGCCCGGACGGAGCTTCCGGTAGATGTCGCGGAGCGCGTCCTCCTTGGTGAGGATCGTGTCCTTCGACAGGGTCTCTTCGATGGACTCGAAGCCGGCGAACTCGGCGAGGATCTCCTCCGAGGTCAGGCCAAGGGCCTTGAGGAACACGGTGACCGACTGCTTGCGCTTGCGGTCGATGCGCACGCCGACCTGGTCGCGCTTGTCGATCTCGAACTCGAGCCACGCACCGCGCGAGGGGATGACGCGTGCCGACACGATGTCCTTGTCGGACGTCTTGTCGGGGGTCTTGTCGAAGTACACGCCGGGCGAGCGGACCAGCTGCGACACGACGACGCGCTCGGTGCCGTTGATGATGAACGTGCCCTTGTCGGTCTGGAGCGGGAAGTCGCCCATGAAGACCGTCTGGGTCTTGATCTCACCGGTCTGGTGGTTCATGAACTCGGCCTCGACGTAGAGCGGGGCGGCGTAGGTCTTGCCGCGCTCCTTGCACTCCTCGATGGAGTACTTCTCAGGCTCGAGGTAGGGGTTCGTGAACGAGAGCTGCATGGTCTCGCTCAGGTCCTCGATCGGCGAGATCTCCTCGAAGATCTCCTCGAGGCCGCTGATCTCGGGCACGTCGGTGCGGCCGGCGGCCTTCGCCTCGGCGACGCGCGCCTTCCAGGCCTCGTTGCCGACCAGCCAGTCGAACGACTCGGTCTGCAGCGCGAGAAGGTCGGGGACCGTCAGCGTGTCGGAGATCTTGGCGAACGAGAGGCGGGATGCTCCGCGTCCGCTCTTAGGGGTGGTGGTGGGGTTGGATGCGTTGCGCGCAGCAGCCAAGGGGATTACCTCCGTGGGCCCCGTCAGGGGCTCGTTTCCTTGTCGTCAGGTGGAGTGCTCCGGTCCCCGAAAGCCCGTGCGTCGCACACCGCAAACCGAGCGGGGGCACACAGGCACAGCCGACCACCATATGAGGGCAGGGGGAATCCAAGAGCGCAAAGACCCACTATATGCCAGAAGACGCGCCGTGTCCACCTGGATTCTTGAAAACTTCCGGATGCTGCGGTATAAGCCACCGGCGCGGCTCATGCCGCCCACCCCGGCGCAGGTTCACGAGGGGCGGGCGGCGATCGGGTGCGCTATTCCTCGTGGACCACGTTGCCGCGGCACGCGTCGCCGGGGCTCGGCACGAAGTCCTTCGCGCCGGAGCTCACGAAGGCGCCGTAGCTCTGCACGCCGTGGTAGCGGTCCTCGCCCCCCGGGCTCTGATTCCCGCGCTCCCCCGCCCAGTCGTCGTCGAAGCCAGGAGGGTTGCCCTCCCCTGCGTCGGCGACATCGAGGCCCGAGAAGTGGCACGCCGAATGCGGTGTGCCGCTGTTCTCGTTCGGGTCTCCGTTGCCCCTCGTCTCGCCGGCCATCGCGGCTCCGCCGCTGCCGAGCACGAGCGCCACGGCCACCGCCGCGCACGCCAATGTCTTCTTCATCGCGTATCCCTCCCCAGAGAAGACGCCCGGCGCGGCCCCCCAGCAGGTCGAGCGGGCGACGACCACAGCGGCGCCGCCGCGCGGCACGATACTCCTGCGCGGTCTCCGCCGGAAGAGCATCCGTCGCAGCCGCAACGCGACACCCGTGGCGCAACCGCACCGTCCGGGTCCATGATGTGCACATGACTGGGGAGGAACACCCCGTCATCCGCACGCCAGATCAGCGGATCCGGGTGTTCGTGAGTTCGACCCTTCGCGAGCTCGCAGAGGAACGGCAGGCTGTGCGCCGAGCCGTGGAGCGGCTGCGCCTTGCGCCGGTCATGTTCGAGCTCGGGGCGCGTCCGCATCCGCCGCGCGACCTGTACCGCTCGTACCTCGCGCAGAGCGATGTCTTCGTCGGCATCTACGGGGCCAGTTACGGCTGGGTCGCCCCCGGCGAGGAGGTGTCCGGCCTCGAGGACGAGTACAACCTCGCGCCCCGCGGCATGCCCCGGCTCATCTACGTGAAGGACGCGGATGGGCGCGACGGGCGCCTCTCCCAGCTGATCGCGCGGATCCAGGCCGATGACACCGCGGCCTATCTGCGCTTCACGACGGCGGACGAGCTCGAAGATCAGGTGGCCGGCGACCTCGCGATGCTGCTGGCCGAGCGATTCGACGAGTCCCGCGCCCCCGACGCGTCTTCCGAAGACTCCGGGCCCACCCTCGTCGGCCGTGTGCCCGTCCCGTACACGAAGACGATCGGCCGGGAAGCAGACATCGACGCGGTTCGGACGCTCCTCGCTCGCGGCACCGATCGCGTGGTGAGCCTCATCGGTCCCGGAGGGATCGGCAAGAGCCGCCTCGCGATCGAGACGGCGCTCGCGTGCGAGGACCTGTTCCCCGACGGCGTGTACTTCGTCCTGCTGGAGGGCGTGCTCGAGCCGGGACTGCTCCTGCCGACGATCGCCTACTATCTCGGCATCCGCGACAACGGCGAGGCCGCCATCGAAGAGCGCATCGCGCACGCGCTGGAGGATCGCCGGGTGCTGATCGTGCTCGACAATTTCGAGCAGATCGTGGATGCCGCACCCGTGCTGGTGCGGCTGTACTCGGTCGCGCCGAAGGCGACGTTCCTCGTGACGAGCCGCATCGTGCTGCACATCCGCGGCGAGCGCGTGTACGACGTCCCGGCGCTCACGACCCCGCCCGGCGACGCGCCCGCGAGCCTCGATCGCACCACCCGGTCGGCGGCCGTGGCGCTGTTCGTGGATCGCGCGCAGGCCGTCGACCCCCGGTTCGATGTCACCCGTGACAACGCCGGCGCCCTCGCCGACATCTGCCGGACGCTCGACGGACTGCCCCTGGCCATCGAGCTGGCCGCGGCGAAGGTGCGGCTGCTCAGTCCGGGAGAGATCGCCGAGCGGCTGGTGAACAGCCTGCCGCTGCTGACAGCGGCGGTGCGCGACCTCCCCGAGCGCCACCGCACGATGCGGGCCACGATCGACTGGAGCGTGAGCCTCCTGCCCGAGGCGCAGCGCGACCTCCTCGAGGACCTCGGGGTGTTCGCGACGCGCTTCACACTCGACGCCGTCGAGGCGATGGGCGCGGGTCGCTCGTGGGACGGTCAGGCGATCGACGCGCTCGCGGCACTCGTGGACGGCTCGCTGGTGAAGCAGGCGGAGATCGGCGGGCGGCGCGTGTTCTCGCTGCTGTCGATCGTGCGCGAGTACGCGCTCGGGCGGCTGAAGGAGCGCGGCGACGCGGACTCCGTCCGGGTGGCGCACGCCGACCACTACCGCGGGCTCGTGCGCCGCGTCGCGCCCGACCTCGGTGGGCCGGGTCAGGTCGAGGCGGTCGCCCGGCTCGGGCTCGACCTTCCCAACCTCCGTGCGGCGGTGCGGCATCTGATCTACACAGGTCGCCTCGACGAGGCCGGCGACTTCGCGTGGAGCCTCCTCATCTACTGGTGGATCTCGGGCTTCTTCGCCGAGGTGCGGCTGTGGATGCTCGAGCTCCTCGAGAAGCAGCACGAGCATCCGATCACCCCGCACACGCGCGCGATCGCGTGGTTCTTCGCGCTGTGGGGCGAGATGTGGCAGCGCCCCAGCGAGCAGGTCGTGGCGGGGCTCGGCGAGTGCGTGCGGCTGTTCGCCGAGAGCGGCGACGCGGACGCCGCGGCCATGGCGCTGGCGGCGCGCGCGACGGCGCGCGTGCAGCTGTCGGACCCCGATGCCGACAAGGCCGAGGCGGAGCTGCGGGAGGCCGTGATGCGGCTGCGCGAGCTCGGCAACGGCTGGGCCGAGGCGATCACCGAGGTCTCGCTGGGGCGTCTGGCGTGGGTGCGAGGCGCAACGGACGATGCGCTCGCGCACTTCGATCGCGCGACGACGGTGGCCGAGTCGGGTGGCGATCTGTTCACCACGTCGGTCGCCGGCAATCTGCGCTCGCGCCTGAACTTCCAGCTCGGACGCATCGAGGAGTCGGCGGAGGAGTTCGTGCACACGCTGCTGCTGTCGATCCGTCTCCACTACGACGAAGGCGTCGCGTACGGGCTCGAGGGCGTGTGCGCCGTCGCCGCCGCCCATGGCGAGGCGTGGCGCGCGGCTGCTCTCGCGGTGGCGGCCGGCGAGATCCGCCGGCGCATCGGGATCTTCGACGTCGAGGCGTTCACCGTCCACACGCCGTACCTCGAGATCCTGCGAGGGCGCGATCCGGCGAGCGTCGCCGCCGGCGAGGCTGCGGGCGCCGATCTCACGATGGCCGAGGCGCTGCAGCTGGCGCTTTCGGAGGAGGAGTTCGCCGGCGTGGCGGAGGTCGTGCGCACCTGGTAGCCACGCGGCGGACGTGGCGCAACCGTGCCGGACGGGTCCATGATGTGCACGTATCAGCGGGCGCGACCGGTCGCTCTCGGGCAGGGAAGGCGTGCCCGCGCATCGAGCCACGGACCTCCGGGCTGGGGCCGGGCTCGCGGGCGGGGTGAACGGGGAGTCGGGATGGATGGCGTTCCAGACGTGCCGCATGGCGTCGTCGAGATCGTCGGCGCCGGCATCGATGCGCGGGTCGATCCCGCGTCGGAGTCCCTGCCGAACGCGGAGGGCGTGAGGCTCCTCGCGGATGCGGTCGTCGAGTCTGAGCACGGCGGCGTCGCGACGATCCGCGTGGCCGGGGCCGCGGGTGAGCACTTCGCGGCGATCGTGAGCCGCGACGACAGCACCGAGTTCGTCCGCCTCGTGGGGGACGGCACGGGCCACTCGGCCCACGTCCGCGTCGCTGCGGGTGAGCGGGTGCACGTGACGGTCGTCGCGAGCGACTCATGGGCAGGTCTCGACCGGCTCGAGCGCGAGGTCTCGCAGGGCGGCATGGGTGCCGGGGGCGAGGAGGCGGGCGAAGACGGCGGGGTGCCGGAGACCGCGCCGGCTCCGCCGCCACCCGAACCGGCGCCACCGCCGCCTGCGCCGGTCCCGCCGCCCCCGACGCTGGAACCTCCGCAACCGCCTCCGCCCGCTCCGACACCTCCCGAGGTCGGCCCCGAGGAGGAGACCGCGCCGGAGCACGAGACGGCACCCACGCCCGCACACGTCGATGCCGAGATGCCGGCCCGCGCGGAGCAGGGGCAGGAGGTCACGGTGCGGGTGCGGCTGTCGCGCGACCCGCTCGCCCCCACGCCCGGCGCCTCTCACGACGACGCCGTGATCGCGATCGACGCCGCGCGGCCGGTCACGATCACGGTCATGCCCCGAGGTCTGCGCTTCCGCCGCGGGGCTCGCGCCACGCGCACACTGCGGCTGCCCGCCTCCGGGCGGCCGCCGGCACTCGCGGAGTTCCGCCTGGTCGCGGTCGACGCCGGGCGTGTCGAGGTGTCGGTGATCGTACGGCAGGAGCCGATCGAGCTGCCGCTGGCGACGCTGCGGCTCACCGCGGAGGTCGTCCGGCCCGGCGTGGCCGACGCCGATCCCGGTCCGCGGAGCGCGCGTGCCACGGTCTCGGGCCGATCCGCCGAGCTCGCAGAGCTTCCCACGATCCGCGTGGACGAGTCGATCGCAGGCGGACGCTCGACGCTGCGGATCGCGGCGTCGATCGGCGGCGAGCGCGCAGAGCACACCGCGGTCCTCGGCAGCAAGTCGCGCTTCGTCGACCTTCTCTACGGCAAGGTGCGCGGCATCCGTCAGCATCTCGACGGCTTCCCCGACGACGAACGCGCGAAGGCGGCCGAGTCGGAGCTGGCGGAGCACGGCAGCTGGCTGGCCAGGAGGATCCTCGGGCCGGACGTGCGCGCACTGCTGCTGCGTCACCGCGCCGAGCTGGACGGTCTGATCGTGCAGACGTCGGCCGAGGTCGACCTGCCGTGGGAGATCATGTGCCTCGCGGCGCCGGGAGCGGCCTCCCGGGCCTTGTTCCTCGGCGACGGCGGCCTCGTGAGGTTCGTGTACGACACCGCACGACCCCAGCGGATCCCCATCTCTCCCGACCGAGTGCTCACCGTCTCGCCCGACTACGCCGAGGAGGGGCTGCGGCTCGCCCGCACCGCGGAAGTGGTCGCTGCGCTGCGCTCGCGCTTCGGCGGGATCACACCCGCACCCGAGGACCGTGCGCAGCTGAGCGCGAGCATCGCCGCCGGGTTCGACCTGCTGCACTTCGCGGGCCACGGACGCTGGCGCCCCAGCGACCCCGCCTGCCAGGAGCTGCTGCTCGCGGCCTTCGCCGAGCCGGTGGCGCCCGACGGCTCCAGCTACGCCGAGACCGACGCCCGCGCCGATCTGCCCGACCGGGTGATCGCGGATGCCGACACGCCGGGCCCGTTCGTGTTCCTCAGCGCGTGCGACGTCGGCCGGCTCCAGTCCGGGCCCACCGGCCTCGGCGGGTTCGCCGAGGCGTTCCTGCGCGGCGGCGTGGCCGCGTTCGTCGGCTGCAGCTGGGCGGTGCGCGACGACGTCGCGTCGCGCTTCGTCGCCGAGCTCTACCGCGCGCTCTTCGACGACGGCCTTCCGCTCGCGGAGGCGACACGCCTGGCGCGAGCAGCGTGCCGCGACGCGGGCGACCTCAGCGCCTACGCGTTCGCCGTGTTCGCCGATCCCCGCGCGCGACTGAGCACCACGTGACCCAGACCACCACTCCACGACCGATGGGAGCCGACATGGCCACCACCTCACGCACCCGCGCCGCTGCGCCGGCGAAGCCCGACGCCACACCCGCTCCCGGCGCCGATGCCGGGGCAGCGCGTGGCGGGCTCACGCCCGCACAGCTCGCGGCGCTGCGCCCGCACGTCATCGCCACCCAGGACGGTGAGCTGGCGGACTCCCCCACCGCGCGCCCGAAGGACGCGGAGCAGTTCGCGACGACGGCCGCCGACATCCGCCGCATCTTCTCGAAGGACCTTCCGGCGTTCCTCGCGGCGCATCCGGAGGCGCCGGTGCCGATCGTGATCTACGCGCATGGCGGACTCGTCGACAGGGCCGCCGGCCTCGCCACCGCCCACGCCCAGGTCGACTGGTGGAAGCAGAACGGCGTCTACCCGATCCACATGGTGTGGGAGAGCGGTCTGTTCACGGCGCTCGCCGACGTCCTCCTGCGCCGAAAGCCCGGCAAGCGCGGATTCACCGACTACACCGACGGCGTGATCGAGGCCACCGCACGACTGCTGGGCGGGGTCCAGGTGTGGGGCGACATGAAGCTCGACGCCGCGGCAGGTTCGCTCGACGGCGGCGGGGCGTCGGTGCTCGCCGACGAGCTGGCGGCCTTCGTCGCCGCGCACGGCGACGAGGTGACCGTCCACGCCGTCGGGCACAGCGCCGGCTCGATCTTCCACTCCCACTTCGTGCCGCGGGCGCTCGCCGCGGGCGTGCCCAGATTCGACACGGTGTCGCTGCTCGCCCCGGCCGTGCGCGTCGACACGTTCGAGCAGACGCTCCTCCAGGCCGCCGAAGACGATCGGATCGGCGAGCTGTCGGTGTTCACGATGACCGATGCCAAGGAGCGCGCCGACAACTGCTTCACCCTCTACCGCAAGTCGCTGCTGTACCTCGTCTCACGAGCGTTCGAGCCGGAGCGCGACGCCGGGATCATCGGCATGGAGAAGTATCTGCGCGGCAGCCGGCGCACCGTCGACTACCTCAGCGCGCACGCCGACCGGCTCGTGCTGAGCCCGGTCGCCGGGCCCGCGCGCCGCAGCAGCGGTGCGACCACTCACGGCGGCTTCGACAACGACCCCGCCACGATGACCGCCGTCGCACTGCGGGTGACCGGTAGCGACACGGTCACGCCCTTCCCGGCGCGACCCCGAGAGGTCGAGATGCCGCCCCTCCCGGTGGACACCGGCGGCGACGGCTCTCGCGGCACGGCACCGGCCAAGCGGGCGCTCTGCATCGGCGTGAACGCGTACGAGGAGCCGGGCGACGTGCTGCAGGGCTGCGTCGCCGACGCGACCGCGTGGTCCGCGGCGCTCGGCGCGGCCGGGTTCAGCACCGAGGTGATCCTCGACGCGGACGCCACGCGCACCGGCATCCTGAGCGCGATGCTCGACATCGTCGCCGAGGCGAAGGCGGGCGACGTGGTGGCGATCCAGTACGCCGGCCACGGCACCTACGTCCCCGACCTCGACGGCGACGAGGACGCCGCGGCCGGTCCGACCGACGAGGCGCTCTGCCCTGTCGACTTCCGCCAGGGCCGGCTCATCGTCGACGACGACCTGGCGCAGATCTGGGACCTCATCCCCGAGGGCGTCGCCGTCACGCTGCTGTTCGACAGCTGCCACTCGGGCACCGCCAACCGAGGCGGACGCCCCGACCCCGCTCCGCCCGGCCCGCGCGCCCGCGCACGCCTGGTCAAGCCCGACAAGGCGCTCGAGGATGACTACGCCCGCAGCCGCGGCGTGCCCACCGGCGACGAACGACGCGAGCGGGCCCGCGAGGTCGTCCTCGCGTCGGAGCCCTCCCGCGGGCGCAACACCACGCGCAACCGCCCGACCGCGATCCGCCGCGAGGTGCTCATCAGCGCGTGCCTGCCGAACGAGGTGGCGATGGAGCGGGACGGCCAGGGCGTGTTCACCGCGGCCGCCCTGCAGGTGCTCGCGCGCGGCGAGTCGCTCACCAACCGCGCGTTCGTGGATGCCGTGATCGCCGAGCTCGGCGTGCGCACGCAGACCCCGCAGCTCACTGCCGACGACGTGCTCGCGGCGCGGCCGCTGCTCGCTCCGGCGATCGATGTCATGACCCTCGCGCCGCCGTCGGTGCCGCCGGCGAAGCGCGAGCACGGCGGAGACGGCAAGCGGACAGCGGCGATCGTCGCGATCCTGCGCGCCACCGCCGACCTGCTGGAAGAGGAGGGCATCGGCTGAGCGGGGTCCGTCCAGGCGGTCACGCGGTCGTGCGCGCGTGGCGGAACCGGATGCGCGTGCCGGGCCGGGCCTGCGCGACGAGGTCGAGTGCGGCATCCGTCACCACCGCGATGACGGGATAGCCGCCCGTGACCGGTCCGTCGGCGAGGAGGATCGTGGGCCGGCCGCTCGGCGGAACCTGCAGCGCGCCCGGGACCATGCCCTCGCTCGGCAGCTCGTCGGTGCGCAGTCGAGCGAGCTCGGGACCGTCGAGGCGCGCCCCGACGCGGTCGGCGGCGTTCGAGACGGTCCACACGGTGTCGAACAGCGTCTCGAGCGCGTGCGGGGCGAACCAGTCCGCGCGAGGTCCGGGGGCGAGCTCCAGCTCGAGCTCGTCGTCGTGGGGCGCTCCCCACGGGCTGGGCGGCGCGGCCGGGATGGGGGCTGTCGCGTCATCCCGCACGCCGACGACGTCTCCGGCCCGCAGTCGTCCGGGGCCGAGCCCGGCGAGCAGGTCGGTCGCCCGCGATCCGAGCGCCTCGGGACCGTCGAGTCCGCCTCGCACGGCGACGTACGCACGCGCGCCGTGCGCGAACCAGTCCAGGTGCAGCTCGGCGCCCGCGCGCCATCCGTGCGCCTGGTACGGGTCGACCTCGCGACCGTCGAGGCGGATCGGGCCCCACGCGCCGGTGACGGCGACCCACAGGTCGGTCTCAGCGATGGCGCGCAGCCCGCCCATCGTGACCTCGATCCCGGCGGCGCCCTCGGGGTTGCCCAGCAGCCGGTTGGCGGTGCGGAGCGCGCCGCGGTCGAGCGCTCCCGATACAGCGACGCCGACGGATGCGGCGCCCGCCCGTCCGAGATCCTGCAGGGTGGCCAGCAGCCCGGGCTCGACGATCCTGATGCCTGTCCCGTCCGCGAGACGAGGACTTCTCCCGGAACGAGGATCATGCGCGCGGGAATCTCCTCGATCCGGGATTCCGCCTCGTTCCGCGGCCCCGCCCCGCACCGGACGGAAGCGCACGCGTGTGCCGGGGGCGAGCAGGGCAGGGAATGCCGCGTCCGGGTCGAAGAGGCGGGCCCCGGTCGTGCCGATCAGGCGCCAGCCGCCCGGCGTCTCGCGCGGATACACACCCGTGAACCGTCCCGCGAGCCCCACCGAACCCGCCGGCACGCGCGTGCGCGGGGACTCCAGCCTCGGCACGTCGAACGTCCAGTCGTCGCTCACGAGGTAGCCGAAGCCCGGCGCGAACCCCGTGAACGCGACACGCCACTGCGCGGCGCTGTGACGCTCCACGAGCTCGTCGGGATCGAGCCCCAGCAGCGCCGCCGTCTCGGCGAGGTCGGCGCCGTCGTACGAGACCTCCAGCTCGACGAGCGGACCCTCGACCTCCGCACCGCGCACGGCCTCGGCGGCCGCGGCGAGCGCCCATGTGCGCGCCGCCGACACCGCGGCCCGCCGGGGATCCACGCGCACCAGCACCGTGCGCGCCGCGGGAACGAGGTCGACGACGCCGGTCGGCGGTGCCGCGGCCAGCGCGGCATGCACCGCGAGCACGTCGTCGAGGTCGCCGACCTCCAGGAGGAACGCCCGCTCCCCCATCGGCCGCACGGTGGCCGTCACCACGGCGCCCGCACCTCCACCCCGTGCTCCTCCAGCGCGGCGCGCACCGCGCGGGCCATGTCTACCGCCGCGGGCGAGTCGCCGTGCACGCACAGGGACGCCGCGTCGACCGCGACGAGCGCGCCGTCGACGGCCTCCACGACGCCGTCGTGCACGAGCCGCACCGCGCGCTCGGCCACCGCCTCCGGGTCGTCGAGCAGCGCTCCGGGCTGCGTGCGCGGCACGAGCGTCCCGTCCGCCCGGTAGCCGCGATCGAGGAACGCCTCACGCACGTACGGAAGGCCGACGGATGCCGCAGCCCGCGCCATCTGGCCGGAGAGGCCCAGCACGGGCAGGGGCCTGCCCCGTCGCGCCGAGAACGCGACGACGGCGCGGGCGACGGCATCCGCCTGCTCCGCGTCGGTGGTGACGGCGTGATACAGCGCGCCATGCGGCTTGACGTAGCGGATGTCGGCGCCCGCTGCAGCGAGCGCGTGCAGCTGCTCCTCGACGGCCATGGCGAGCAGCGCCGGGACCATGGCGACGCGCACGCGGCCGAAGTTCTTCCGGTCGGGATAGGACGGGTGCGCCCCGATAGCCACGCCGAACCTCGACGCGCGCTCGACCGCCTCACGCATCGACGCGGCGTCGCCGGCGTGGCCGCCGCACGCGACGTTCGCGCTCGAGATCACGGCGAACATCGCCTCGTCGTCGGCCGTTGGCCGGCCGTCGACCGTCTCGCCGAGGTCCGCGTTGAGGTCGATCACTGCCACGGCTTTACGGTAGCCCTGTCGCCTCGTGCGAAGAACACAGGAGATCCGTGCGCTCGAGCCTGGTTCAGGGTCGGGAGATCGCGTCCTTCCTGAATTCTCGACAGTCACGGGCGGCGCGCGTTACGGATGCGTAAAGGCTGGCGGTGGGGCCGTGCGAGACGAGGCCCCAGGAGGCAGGATGGAGCGCATGGCCCGAACCCACGAACGTCTCGCGGCCGGAGCGCCGCTGCTCCAGGTGCGTGACGTCGCCGTCGAGTTCCAGACGATCGACGGTCCCGTCCACGCCGTCGAGGCGGTCGACCTCGACCTCGCCGCCGGCGAGACGCTCGCCATCGTCGGCGAGTCCGGCTCGGGCAAGTCGACCACGGCGATGTCGGTGATCGGCCTGCTCCCCGGCAACGGCAGGGTCACGCAGGGCAGCATCCTCTTCGAGGGCGAGGACCTCGTGGGCGCGCCCGAGAGCGTCATGCGCACGATCCGCGGCCGATCGATCGGCCTGGTGCCGCAGGACCCGATGTCGAACCTCAACCCCGTCGCCAGGATCGGCTCGCAGATCGCCGAGACGCTGCTCGCGCACGGTCTCGCCACGCGCAGGGACGTCGATCGCAAGGTGGTGGAGACCCTCGCCGCCGCGGGCCTGCCCAACGCCGAGGAGCGCGCCAAGCAGTACCCGCACGAGTTCTCCGGCGGCATGCGCCAGCGCGCGCTCATCGCGATCGGGCTCGCCTGCGATCCCAAGCTGCTGATCGCCGACGAGCCCACGAGCGCCCTCGACGTGACCGTGCAGAAGACGATCCTCGACCAGCTCGAGCGCATGACGAGCGAGCGCGGCACGGCTGTCATGCTCATCACCCACGACCTCGGACTCGCCGCCGAGCGCGCGTCGCGCGTGGTCGTGATGAACCGCGGGCGCATCGTCGAGCAGGGACCGGCGAGGCAGATCCTCGAGGACCCGCAGCACCCGTACACGCAGGCGCTCGTCAAGGCGGCGCCGTCGGTCGCGGCCGTCCGGCTGCGCCCGGAGGTCTTCCGCACCGCGGCACCCGCGCCCACGACGCCCGACATCACCCCGCCCGACATCACCCCGGCCGTGCAGACGACGGATGCCGCGCCCGCGGCGGTCTCCGAGCCGCGGGTCGCAGGACCCGCTGCCGAGGCAGAGCCTCAGGGCGAGGAGCCCGTCGACAACATCGTCGAGGTCGAGGGCCTCACGAAGATCTACCAGGTGCGCGGCTCCAAGGAGGACTTCGCCGCCGTCAAGGACGTGTCGTTCGCGATCCCCCGGGGCGAGACCGTCGCGATCGTCGGCGAATCGGGCTCGGGCAAGACGACGACCGCGCGCATGATGCTGAAGGTCATCGACCCCACCGAGGGCTCGATCCGGTTCGACGGCGAGGACGTCGCGACGCTCAAGGGACGTCGGCTGCGGGAGTTCCGCCAGCGCGTGCAGCCGATCTTCCAGGATCCGTACTCCTCGCTGAACCCCATGTTCTCGATCGAGCGGATCATCTCCGAGCCGCTCGAGTTCTACAAGCGGGGCTCGGCGAAGGAGCGCGCCGCGCGCGTGCGGCAGCTGCTCGACGACGTCGCGCTGCCGCAGGCGATGCTGCGTCGCTACCCGTCCGAGCTGTCGGGCGGCCAGCGCCAGCGCGTCGCGATCGCGCGGGCCCTCGCGCTCTCCCCCGACCTCATCGTGTGCGACGAGCCGGTGTCGGCGCTCGACGTGCTCGTGCAGGACCAGGTGCTGTCCCTCCTGCGCGACCTGCAGCGCGAGTACGGCCTCAGCTACCTCTTCATCTCGCACGACCTCGCCGTGGTGCGCCTCATCAGCGACTACGTCTGCGTGATGAAGGACGGGCAGCTGGTGGAGGCGGCATCCTCCGAGGAGATCTTCACCAACCCCCGCGACCCGTACACGCGGCGTCTGCTCGCCTCGATCCCCGGTAACGAGCTCGACATCGCGGTCTGAGGCGCGACGCCCCCGGCGCGCACCCCGGCCGCTTCTCGGCGAGACAGGCCGGATGCCTCAGCGGGCGCGCGTGCGCGGATCCATGGCCTCGCGCAGCGCCTCGCCGAAGAGCGTGAAGCCGAGCGCGGTCAGCGTGATGCAGATGCCCGGTAGGAATGCGAGCCAGGGCGCGATCGCGAGCTCCAGCTGCGCATACGTGAGCATGCGGCCCCACTCCGCCGTCTGCGGGACGTCTCCGCCGAGGCCGAGGTACGACAGCGCGGCCGCCTCGATCACGGCGGTGGCGAGCGACAGCGTGGCCTGGACGATCACGGGGCCGACGGCGTTGGGCAGCACATGGCTCATCGTGATCTTCCCGCGGCCGAGGCCCAGGGTCTGCGCCGACAGCACGTAGTCTGCGGACCGCTGCTGCAGCATCGACGCGCGCAGGAGCCGCGCGAAGACCGGCACCTGCACGACGCCGATGGCGATCATGAGCGACGCCTGGTTCTGGCCCATGATGGCCGCGATCGACACCGCGAGCAGGAGCGAGGGCACCGAGAGCATGATGTCGACGATGCGCATGATGAGCGTGTCGACCCAGCCGCCGAACATGCCGCACAGGAAGCCGAGCAGCATGCCGCCGGCGAGGCCGATCGCGGTCGAGACGACACCGATGATGAGCGTGGCGCGGGCGCCCCAGATGAGCTTCGACAGCACGTCGCCGCCGAATCGGTCGAGGCCGAGCGGGAACTCGGGCACCTCGCCGGGCCCCGGGATGTGGGTCGGCGTGATGTAGCGCTGACCCGGGAGCTCGGTCGGCCCGTACGGCGCGAGGAGCGGTGCGAAGATCGCGACGAGCAGGAACACGGCGATGATGCCGGCGCCCACCCACGCGCTGGGGTTGCGCCGGAGACGGCGGAAGACGTCGCGCCAGAACCCGCCGCCCGAGGTCTTCGCGCCGAGCAGCTCCGCGTCGTCGACGGACGTGTCGTCGACCGGTCCGCCGCTGGGCGCGGGAGGGAGCATGGCGGAGGTCATACGGGACCCCCCGTCGCGGGAATGAGCACTGCGGTCATACGGGACCCCCCGGTCGCGGGAATGTGCCCTGTGGTCATGAGACTCTCACTCTCGGATCGATGAAGCTGTACGACACGTCCACGGCGAGGTTGATGAGGGCGTAGCCGATCGCGATGAAGATGATGAAGCCCTGCAGCACCGGGTAGTCGCGCGAGAAGATCGCGCGGTACAGGAACGACCCGATGCCCGGGAACGCGAACACCGTCTCGGTGAGCACGGCGCCCGAGATGAGCAGGCCCACCTGGAGGCCGATCGTCGTGATGACGGGAAGCATCGCGTTGCGAAGGATGAAACGGCTGCGGATGGTGGAGCGGGAGACGCCCTTGGCCATGCCGGTGCGCACGTAGTCGGAGTTCTGCACCTCGAGGACCGAGGCGCGCGTGATCCTCACGATGATCGCGAGCGGGATCGTCGCGAGGGCCACGGCGGGCAGGATGAGGTGCAGGAACGCGTCCCACGCGGCATCCCATTCACCGGTGAGGATGCCGTCGAGGACGTAGAAGCCCGTGTAGTGCGTCGCATCGAGGCGGGGATCCTGGCGGCCCTCCGAGGGCAGCCAGCCCAGCTGGACGGCGAAGAGCCACTTGAGGATGAAGGCGAGGAAGAACACCGGGATCGTGATGCCGAGCAGGCTCGCGCCGACGAGCAGATGGTCCGACGCCTTGCCGTGCCGGCGGGCGGCGAGATATCCGAGCGGGATGCCGACGCCCACGGCGATGATGATCGCGAAGATGCTGAGCTCGAGCGTGGCCGGCATGCGGCGCGCGAACTCCTCGACCACGGGGGCGCGGGTCTGCAGCGACGTGCCGAAGTCGCCGGACAGCAGCTGCCCGAGCCAGATGAAGTACTGCTCGATGAGGGGCTTGTTGAAGCCATACTGCTCGTTGATCTCGGCGATCGCCTCGGGCGTGGCGCGCTCGCCCAAGAGGGCGACGGCGGGACCGCCGGGAAGGGCGCGCACCCACAGGAACAGCAGGACGGACAGCCCGAACAGCGTCGGGATGAGCAGGAGGAGGCGATGGCCGATGGTGCGAAGCACGAGGTCGTTTCTCCAGGAATGGGCGGCCGTGGCCGCGGGGGCGAGCCGGCAGCGGGCGGGGCGCCGCGGTCGGATGAACGACCGCGGCGCCCGCTCGGTGGCCGTTACTCGCTGAGCTCGACCAGGTTGTAGACCTCGTCCTGCACCGGGCTGGCCGGGTACGACGTCACGCGCTCGGCGAACGCGAGGGTCGGCACCGGGTGCGCCAGCGGGATGCCGGGGAGGTACTCCATGATCTGCTCGTTGATCTCGAGGTACGCCGCCTCCTGCTCCTCCTCGGTGGCCAGGCCACGGGCCTCGGTCAGCGCGGAGGTGAGCTCCTCGTTGGTGAAGCCCCATTCGTTGCCGGGCGTGGCGAAGAACGTCCCGACGAAGTTGTCGGGGTCGTTGTAGTCGCCGGTCCAGCCGAGCAGGTGGATGCCGTGGTCGGCGCCGCCCTGGATGCGGTCGAGGTACGTGGGGTTCCACTCCTCGCCGACCGCGGTGAGCACGATGCCGACGGCCTCGAGCTGCGACGCGAGGTTCGCGTAGATCTGCTCGGGGTTGGGCATGTACGGCCGCGAGACGTTGACGGGGTAGTTGAACTGCAGCGTCAGCGGGTTGTCCGCGGTGAAGCCCGCCTCGGCGAGCAGCGCCTGGGCAGCCTCGGGATCGTACTCGTACGTGGTGACGTCCTCGTTCCAGCCGATGACGGCCGGCGGCATGAACTCGCGCGCCACCTCGGTGCCCTCGGGGAGCACCTGCGTGACCAACTGCTCCTTGTCGATCGCGTGGGCGATCGCCTGGCGCACCTTCGGGTCGGCGAGCTCCGGCACGGCCTGGTTCATGGCGAGGTAGAGGATGTTGAACGGGTCGCGGTTGACCAGGTTGAACCCGGCCTCCTCGAGCGCGCCGAGGTCGGCCGGCGCGACCAGGTCGTAGCCGTCGATGCTCCCCGATTCGAGCGCCTGGCGGCGAGCGGTGGTGTCGCCGATCACCTGGAAGATGACCTCCTGCACCTGGCCCTGCTCGCCCCAGTAGTCCTCGTAAGCGGTGAGCGTCACCGATTCGCCGGGCGACCATGACTCGAACATGAACGGACCGGTGCCGACCGGGTGGCCCTGGGCGTACTCGCTGAGCACGGGCGCCTCCGCGGTTCCGCCGACCTCGTCGGCGGCGTACTCCTCGAGCGCCGTGGGGCTCTGGATCGCGAACGACGGCAGCGACAGCGCGGGGATGAAGCCGGCGAACGGCTGCGTCAGCGTGATCACCGCCTCGGTCTCGCTCGGCGCCTCGCAGCTGCCGTAGATCGAGGTGCCGGTGTCGGCGTAGCCGCGCATGAGCTTGCCCCAGTAGTACGACAGGCTCTCGCTCGCCGCCACGCCGGTGAAGTTGTTCATCCGGTCGAAGTTGAAGCAGACCGCCTCGGCGTTGAAGTCGGTGCCGTCGTGGAAGGTGACGCCCTCCTTCAGCTGGAACGTGTACGTCAGGCCGTCCTCGGACTGCTCCCAGCTCTCGGCGAGACCCGGCGCGGGGTCGGCCGTTCCGGGCTCGACGCCCACGAGCCCCTCGAAGATCTGACGTGAGACGCGGAACGTCTCACCGTCGTTGGCCATCGCAGGGTCGAGGCCGGAGATGTCACCGGACGCGCCGAAGACGAACGTCGAGTCGACGTCGCCGTCGCCGTCGTCGGTGGCGCCGCCTTCGTCGCGCTGGCTCGCGCAGGCGGTGAGGACGACCGCACCGACGGCGATCGCCGCGGCGCCGGCGAGCCAGCGCCTTCTCGATGTGTGGAGCATGTGCTGTGCACCTTCCATATCGTGTGGGCCGGCTGCACGTCGTCGTGGAGCCCGGGTGCGCTCAGCCCTCATCGGGGTGTGATCCTCCGACGCTACCCGGACGTGACGGCACCGACGATTACACCTGTGTCTCGATTGTGTTTCGACATGGCCGGATGCCGGAATCCGGGCGATCTGCGCAGCCTCCGGTCCGATCGCTGAGCGAGGAGCGCAATCGGCGGCTCGATTGTCGTGCTGGACGATAGCGTGGTGGCCATGGCTCGGGCGAGGGAAGAGGCATCCGGTCCGTCCGCCCGGCTGAGCGACGGCACGCTCGCGCGCATCGTCCCGTCGGCGTTCGGCGGAGGGTGGGAGCTCGACGTCGACGGCACGCCGCAGTCGCATGTCGACCTCGACGATCCGACGCACCTGCACTTCGAGTACGTCGCCCGAATGGCGGCGGTGATCGACCGGCTGCGGATGCCGGGGCAGCCGCTGACGGCGGTCCATCTCGGGGCGGGCGCGCTCACCATCCCGCGGTACGTCGAGGCGACGCGGCCGGGGTCGCGGCAGCAGGTGGTCGAGCTCGAGCCTGCGCTGTGGGACCTCGTGCGGGAGCACGTGCCGCTGCCTCGCGGCGCGTCGATCCGGGTGCGGATCGGCGACGCGCGCGAGGTGCTGCGCCGGCTGCCGGCGGGTCTCGTCGGCGCCGCCGACCTCGTCGTGTCGGACGTCTACTCCGGCGCGCAGACCCCCGCTCACCTGACCACGGTGGAGTTCTTCACCGAGGCCGTGCGGTTCCTCGCGCCCGACGGCGTGCTGCTGGTCAACGTGGCCGACGGCGCCGGCCTGGCCTTCGCCCGTCGGCAGGTCGCGACCGTCCAGGCGGTGCTCCCGCACGTCATCGTGCTGGCCGAGGTGCAGACGCTCAAGGGCCGCCGGTTCGGCAACCTCGTGATCGCGGCGTCCCGCGCACCACTCCCGACGGAGTGGCTGCCGCGGCTCATGGCCGCCGGCCCGCATCCCGCCAAGGTCGCCGAGGGCCGCGAGGTCGACGACTTCGCGCGCGGCGCGCGGGTCGCCACCGACGCCGACGCGACGCCGTCGCCCAAGCCCTCGGCATCCGTCTTCGATCGCTGACTCGGCTGCGACGTCCCCGACACCGGCGTGGCACGCCGGGCACCGCCGGGCCGGGAGGCACACTGGAAAGGCCACCGGCGCGGCGAAGGGAGTCAGACGTGAGCTACATCCGCGGGTACGACCCCGACACTCTTCGCGAACAGGTGGACGCCCGGCAGTGCAAGGAGCGCCTCGACGAGATCGGCGAGCAGCGGAGCCTGCCCGCGCTCCTCGAGCGCGTGTGGCTGCTGAAGGTGCTCGATCGCACCGAGGACGCCCTCGTCGTCTCGGAGCAGTCGGTGCGCGTCGCCCGCATGGCGGGCACCCGCAAGGACCTGCTGCGCGCCCGCATCCTGCACGCCACCGTGCTGCAGGCGCGCGGTGCCTACGGCGCCGCCGAGCAGGAGCTCACCATGTGCGCCGAGGAGGCGGAGGGTCAGGGCTGGGCCGGTATCGCGGCGTTCGCCTACCAGCACCGCGGCAAGGTCCACTACGACGACGGCGAGTACGAGTCGGCCCGCAAGGACTTCAAGCGTGCGCTGTTCCTCCGCCAGGAGGCCGGCGCGACCGACGACCAGCTCGAGTCGACGCTGCTCGCCATCGACGCCGCCGACCGGCGCCGGGCCGCGGCATCCGTCGCCAGCTGACGCCGTCGGCCGCTCGAGTGTCGTAGATACGTTCTAGCCTCCCATTCATGTCGGAACTGCATCGCGTGCGGCACTGGGCCGAGGCCCTCATCGCCGCCCACCTCGACTCGTCGTGGACGTTCGCCTTCGACAGCGCCAAGCGCCGTGCCGGGCTGTGCGACTACTCGCGCAAGCGCATCAGCGTGTCGCGCTACCTCGCCGCTCGCTACGACGACGACACCAACCACCAGACGCTGCTGCACGAGGTCGCACACGCCCTCGCGGGTGCCGGAGCGGGGCACGGCCCGCGCTGGAAGGCGGTGGCGCGAGAGCTCGGCTACGTGGGCGGCACGACCCATCACGGCGAGACGGCGACGGAGCTCGCCCGATGGATCGGGGTGTGCCCGTCGGGGCACGTGGCGTACCGGCACCGCAAGGCGACGCGTCCGACGTCTTGCGCGAAGTGCGCCCGCGTGTTCGACGAGCGGTACCTGTTCACGTGGACGCGGCGCGAGATCACGCCCGCGGCGCGTCTGGCCGCGATGACCCCGCGCTAGTCAGTACGCCACGAACACGCCGTCGCGCAGCACCGGGACGACGGATGCCGCATCCACCGCGGCCGCGTTCAGCACGTGGTCGCGGCGGCCGAGGTCGAGGAGCTCCTGGCCCGAGCCGCTCGCAGTGAGAAGGTGCCGCACCGCCCCGCGCAGTCCCCGGAACGCCTCGCCGGCCGCTGCGGCCTCGGGTGACGTGTGGTCGATGCCGAGCGCGCCGAGGGCGTCGACGATGGCGCCGGCACCGAGCTGATCCTCGACCGCGAACCGCAGCGGAGCGCCGGGCTCACGGCCGGCCAGCTCGCCCGCAGCGATGATCGCGATGCTCGTGCGGTCGCCGCGGCGCCGCTGCTCGTCGAGGATCGCGCGCGCGACCGCGGACGCGTTGCGGAGGCATCCGAGCATCACGACGCCGCCCGCGCTCGCCGCGGCGACCGCCACCGCGGCGCCGTTCAGCGATACCGCGTGAGCGGCCTCGTCGAGCGCGACCGGCTCACCGCCGGCCACGGCATCCGCCACGGTCGTCGAGAACCGCAGCACGTCCACGACCACGACGACATCGGCCGGTGCGAGTCGTTCGAGTCCGGCAGCGCCCCACTCGTGGCGGACCTGGTATCGGTGCTGGTCGAACGCGCTTTCCGGCATCCGTCCAGCGTAGGCCGCGGCATCCATCCCGTCCGACCCGGCTGCGTCACTCGCTCCGGCCGGAAACACACTCCTTGCATGCCCGCAAGGCCCCGCCGGTCGCGCGGGCCCGAGTGCGAGACTGGAGCATGCGGATCCTGCTGAAGCTCGTGATCGACTGCGACCCCGATGCCGCATGGCGCGCGCTGCATTCGCCGCGCGCGGTGGCGGAGCTCTACGGCCCGCTGCTCGACGTCGAGCTCCTCGTGCCGAGCGGGCTGCCGACGTCGTGGAGTCCCGGCGACGACGTGCCGGTGCAGCTCACCGCGCTCGGCGTCGTGCCGATGGGGCGCCAGCTCATCCACACGAGCGACCGCATCGTGAACGAGCCGAGCGGCCCCGTGCGGATCTTCCGTGACAGCGGCATCCCGCTCACCGGTCCGCTCGCGAGCCTCGACGTGTGGGATCACCAGATGGCGATCTCGCCGGCGCCCCGCGTGCCCGGCAAGACGCTGTGGCGCGACCGCCTCGTGATCGGAGGCCCCACCGCCCCGGCGCTGTGGCCCGTGCTGTGGGGCGTGTGGCAGTGGCGGGCGGCGCGCATCCGCGCCCTCGCCCCGACCTGGGCGCATGACCCGGAGCTCGCCGAACCCCGCCGGGAGCCTGGCGTCGAGTGACCCGCCCGCCCGGCGTGGCGCCCGTCGATCAGTCCTGTGGGATGACCGTCAGCACGCGCGTCGTGTACTCGAGGAACTTCCGCATGAACATGCGGAGGAACTCCTCCGTGGACGGCACGCTCACCGCGCCGTCGTCGTCGATGAGGTCGGGCGTGAAATGGATGTACGCCTCGGGCGAGGTCATCTGCCGCGCGTTGAGGTAGCTCAGCGTGCTGCGCAGCGTCTGCTGGCCGACCGCGGTGCCGATCTGCCCGGACGACGCGCCGATCACCGCCGTTGGCATGTCGGACCAGGCGTTGTCGCCGTAGGGGCGGCTCCCCCAGTCGATCGCGTTCTTGAGCGCGCCCGGGATGGACCGGTTGTACTCGGGCGTGACGAACAGCACGGCGTCGGCCGAGCGGATGGCGTCCTTGAAGTCGCGCGCGACCTGCGGGTAGTCCGCGTCGAAGTCGCGGTTGTACACCGGCAGGTCGGCGTACGAGAGCTCGAAGAACTCGAACTCCGGCGGCGCGACGCGCTGCAGTGCGGCGGCGAGGCGGCGGTTGATCGACTCGCGAGAGAGGCTGCCGACGATGACGCCGACGCGGTACGGCGGTTCATGCTGCATGATCTCGATGTCCATGGACCCAGCGTGCGCGGAACCCTGCGGTTCACGCACCCCCCTTGCGCGACGGCGACGGATGCCTCAGCACGGAGTCGCGTGCTGAGGCATCCGTCGTCGCTTCCAATCGGTCCATCGCCGTGCGGGGGCGGCCGGTGTCAGTCGGCGAGGGCCTCCACCGGCGCGACGCGCGTCGCGAGACGCGTCGGAACGACCGCCGCGACGAGCGTGAGCACAGCCGTCGCCACCACGATGACGACGACCGGGATCCACGGGACGGCCGGTGCGACGAGAGTCGGCGCCGAGAACGAGGGCGGCATGGGCACTGCGCCGAGCAGCGACTGCGCGCCCGCCCACCCGTAGGCGACGCCGAGCACGAGTCCGGTCAGGGTCGCGGCGATCGTGATGTGCGCCGCCTCGAGGAGCACCATGCGGCGCACCTGACCCGTCGAGACGCCCAGTGCCCGCAGCAGGCCGAGCTCGCGCCGCCGCTGCACGACGCCGATCGTGAGGAGGTTCACGAGACCGACGGCGGCGATCACCGCCGAGACCGCGACCAGGCCCATCATGATGCCCGAGAAGGCGTCGATGAGCGTGGTCATCTCGACCGGCAGCTCGCCGCCGGCCGACGTCGTCAGCACGACCTTCACGGTCTCGAGCGCCACCGCGAACATCGTCACGAGCGTGACGCCCATGACGACGCCGATCGCCATGCGGCTGGAGCGCTCCGGGTAGCGCAGCGCGTTCTCGGCGGCCAGCCGCGCGGTCGCGGACCGGCCGAACAGGCGCCCCACGAGTCCCAGCACGGGTGGCATGATCAGCGTCGCGCCGAGGGCGAGGCCGGTGAACGAGAAGATCCCGCCGAAGAACGCCACGATGACGCCCAGGGGCGAGACGAGGCCGAGCAGGATCCCCCCGGCCAGGAGCGCCGCGCCGATCACGAACAGTGCGATCGCGGCCCCGTTGCGTCCGCCACGTCGCGAGAGGGCTTCGTGGGATGCCTCGACCGAGCCGCCGAGCGCCTGCAGAGGCGTGACGGTCAGTACCCGTCGCGACCCGGCCCAAGCCGCCGCCCACGTGGTGAGGGCGACCACGACGGCGGGGACGGCCAGCACCGGCTGGACGACGGCGTAGTCGACGTCCTCGATCCCCAGCAGCTGCTGCGCGAGGAGGATGCCGCCCCACGAGGCGAGAATGCCGGCGACCAGGCCGACGGTCGCCCCGATGATGCCCACCACCAGCCCCTGGCGCGCGACCTCGGCACGCTGCGATCGCGCGGACGCGCCGATGAGACGCAGCAGCGCGATGCGGCGGGTGCGGCCGGCGATGACGGTCGCGAACGTGTTCGCCGTCACGATCGAGGCGACGTACACGGCTACGCCGATCAGGAGCACCGACATGATGGCGAGCACGACGGCGAGGGTGCCGCTCTCGCCGATGAACGGGTCGGCCCGCATGATGGCGGCGATGTACCCCGTGGCGCTCAGCAGGAGCGCGCCGAACGCGCTCGAGATGGCCGCCACGAGGATGCTCGCGCCCATGCCGCGCTCCCGCAGCCACGCGAGCGGAGCGCTCGACGAGCCGGAGAGGCGCCGGGTGGCGACGGCTGCCCGGGCCTCCGGCATCCGTCCCGTCTCGGTCGCGGTCGTCATGACGCCACCGCCGTCGCGGTCGGCGCCGGCGCGGCGCCGAGCTCGGACGCGAGCATATAGGCGGAGATCTCCTCGGCCGTCTGCCGCGGCTTGTCGGCGACGATGCGCCCGTCGCCGAGGAAGAGCACGCGGTCGGCGTGCGACGCCGCGACGGGGTCGTGCGTGACCATCGCGATCGACTGGCCGTGCTCGCGGGTCGCCGCAGCGAGGAGCGCGAGCACCTCGCGGCCCGAGCGCGAGTCGAGGTTGCCGGTGGGCTCGTCGGCGAACACCAGATCGGGCGCCGTGGCGAGAGCACGGGCGATCGCCACGCGCTGCTGCTGTCCGCCCGACAGCTGATGCGGACGGTGCCCGAGACGCGGAGTGAGGCCGAGGCGATCCACGAGCCCGTCGATGCGTGCACGCTCGATCGCCGTCGGCCGCCGTCCGTCCAGGTCGAACGGCAGCAGGATGTTGCCGAGCGCGTCGAGGGTGGGCACGAGGTTGAACGCCTGGAAGACGAAGCCGACGCGCCGCCGGCGCAGCACCGTGAGCTCGAGGTCGGACAGGCCCGTGATGTCGGTGTCGCCGATCCACGCGCGTCCGCTCGTGGGCGCGTCGAGCCCCGCCATGATGTGCATGAGCGTCGACTTGCCCGAGCCCGACGGCCCCATGATCGCGGTGAACTCGCCCCGGCGGATGCCGACGCTCACCCCGTCGAGCGCGCGTACCGTGCTCTCGCCGGTGCCGTAGGTCTTGGTGAGCTGCTGCACCCGGGCCGCCAGGCCCAGGTCTGTCGATGAGAGTTCCATGCCTTCGACGGTATGGACGACGCGGTGCGGTCCGCGTCGCCCGGCAGAGGCATCCGTCTACATCTCGAGGATGATCTCGATACGGCTCGTTCCTCGCCTCGCGCCGCCGCGGAGCCGCAGTCGCCTAAGCCAGACCGTGCTCGAAGGCGAAGACCACGAGCTGCACGCGGTCGCGGAGGGCGAGCTTGGTGAGGATGCGGCTGATGTGCGTCTTCACCGTGGCCTCCGACAGGAACTCGCGTGCCGCGATCTCGGCGTTCGAGAGCCCGCGCGCGGCGAGCGCGAAGATCTCGCGCTCGCGATCGGTCAGCTCCGCGAAGGCGGGCGGCACGGGCGCGGGGGCCGCGCCGGCGAAGTGGGCGAACAGGTCGCGGGTGGCGGATGCCGCGATCACGGCCGATCCGGAGTGCACGGTGCGGATCGCCGCGAGGAGGAACTCGGGGTCGGCGTCCTTCAGCAGGAAGCCGCTCGCCCCCTGGCGGATCGCCCGTGCAGCCGCCTCGTCGAGGTCGAACGTCGTGAGCATGACGATGCGCGGCGGCTCGGCATCCGTCAGCAGCTCCGCCGTCGCGGCGAGGCCGTCCATGACGGGCATGCGGATGTCCATGAGCACCACGTCCGGCCGCGCCGCCCGCACCACGGCGAGCGCCTCGCGACCGTCGGATGCCTCGGCCACGACCTCGAGATCGGGCTGCGAGTCGACGAGCATCCGGATGCCGGCGCGGAAGAGGCCCTGGTCGTCCACGAGCGCGACGCGGATCATGCGCTCGCCCCCGGTGCCGGGCGAGTCCGGCCCGCGAACGCGCGGATCATGCGAGACCTCCGATCGGGATGGTGGCGCGCACGACGAACCGGCCCTCGGCCGCGCTGGCGCCGGCGTCGAGGCGGCCGCCCGCGAGCTGCGCGCGCTCGCGCATGCCGATGATCCCGTGCCCGCGCGGCCCGTCGGCGGGGCCGCGCCCGGTCTCGCCCGGCCCGGGCGGCGGGGCGAGCGGATTGTGCACCGTGAGCTCGACCCGGTCGGGCAGCCATGACAGGCGGACGTCGACGGGTGCACCCTGCGCGCCGTGGCGGAGGGCATTGGTGAGCGCCTCCTGGAGGATGCGGTAGACCGCGAGCTGCACGGCCGCGGGCGCCTCGCCCGGGGGCATCGGGTCGACCTCGACCCGCAGCGGCACCCCCGCCGCGCGCACCTGGGCGTACAGCTCCTCGAGGTCCGCGATCGTCGGCTGCGGTCCCGCGCCCTGGCTGTGCCGCAGCTGCGTGAGCAGGAGGCGCACGTCGGCGAGCGCCGATCGTGCGGTGGTCGAGATCGTGCCCAGGGCCGTCACTGCCGCAGAGGGATCGGATGCCGCGGCATAGCGCGCGCCGTCGGCCTGCGCCACGACGACCGCGAGCGAGTGGGCGACGACGTCGTGCATGTCGCGGGCGATGCGCACGCGCTCCTGCTCGGCGATCGCCTCGGCCTCGGCCTGCTGCTGCGCCTCGCGGTTCTCGCGCGCCCGCACCGCGGTGCGCACGAGCGCGCCGATGGTCCACGACAGCCCGAGCGCGAAGGCGGCGGCGACCAGCATCATGAGCGCGAGCGGCAGGGTCTCCCACGAGAGGCCGCCTCCCGCGTAGAGCGGCCCGGCCGTCAGGTACACCGCGATGACGAGGGCGCCGCCGAGCGCCGACGCGAACCCGGCCCAGTACACGCGCGGCGTTCCGTAGGCGGCGGTCGCGTAGAGCACCGCGAAGATCGCGACGTCCGCGAAGCTGGGCGGGCGCCCGAGGCCGACCTGCAGCAGTGCTCCCACCCACGCCAGTCCGAGCGCGAGGGCGGGCGAGAGCCGGCGCACGGCGAGCGCGCCGCTGAAGAGCACGGCGATGACGACCCCCGCGAAGAGCCCGAGGCCGCCCGCCTGCGACTGACCCGACCACCCCTGTCCGGTGGTGATCAGCTCGACAGGCGTCGCCACGAGGAAGAACAGCCCGGCCATCACCACGTCGACGACGAGCTGGAACGGCTTCAGGCTGCGGAACACCGTTTCACGGTACGCGAGACCGCGTGCCGGGGCATCCGTCGTGAGATGTATCGGCCTCCCCCTCTTGTCGCACGCGTCGAGAGGCCCTACTGTTCCCGACACGACGGACGGAGAACCATGACGACGGTACGAGCGGCGATCTCGCAGACGACGTGGACGGGCGACAAGCAGTCGATGCTCGACAAGCACGAGGGTTTCGCGCGGGATGCCGCCGCCCAGGGTGCGCAGGCGATGTGCTTCCAGGAGCTGTTCTACGGCCCGTACTTCGGGATCACCCAGGACAAGAAGTACTACCGGTACGCGGAGCCGGCGGACGGGCCGATCGTGCAGCGGTTCGCCGCGCTGGCGAAGGAGCTCGGGATCGTGATGGTGCTCCCGATCTACGAGGAGGCCGACGCCGGGGTGTACTACAACACGTCGGTGCTGGTGGACGCCGACGGCACCGTGCTCGGCAGCTACCGCAAGAACCACCTCCCGCACCTCGACAAGTTCTGGGAGAAGTTCTACTTCCGCCCCGGCAACCTCGGCTACCCCGTCTTCGAGTGCGCGATCGGCAGGATCGGCATGTACATCTGCTACGACCGCCACTTCCCCGAGGGCTGGCGCGAGTTCGGGCTCAACGGCGCGCACATCGTGTTCAACCCGAACGCCACGAAGCCGGGCCTGTCGAACCGGCTGTGGGAGGTCGAGGGTCCCGCCGCCGCGGTCGCGAACGGGTACTTCGTGCTGCAGCCCAACCGCGTGGGACGTGAGGACAACGAGTACGGGGACGAGGCCGTGACCTTCTACGGCACGAGCCAGGTGATCGACCCGCGCGGGAACTTCGTCGGCGAGCGCGGCTCGAGCGAGCACGAGGAGCTGCTCGTGCGCGATCTCGACATGGACCTCGTGCAGCAGATGCGCGACGACTGGCAGTTCTACCGCGACCGCCGGCCCGACACCTACACCACGATCGCGAAGCCGTGATGCCGACCCGGACCCCGAGCCCGAGGAGTCTCGACGAGACCGTGGGCCACGCCCCCGGTCTCGTCGAGACTCCTGGGTTTCGCTCACCGGCGAGCTCCGAGATGGGATGCGCAGAATGACGACCACACTCATCAAAGGCGGAACCGTCGTCTCGGCGACCGGACGCGGCGAAGCCGACGTGCTCATCGACGGCGAGACGATCGCGGCGGTGCTCGCGCCGGGCTCGCAACTGCTGGGGACGGATGTCGCGGCATCCGTCGACGCCGTCATCGATGCGACCGGCAAGTACGTCATCCCGGGCGGCATCGACGCGCACACCCACATGGAGCTGCCCTTCGGCGGCACCAACGCCTCCGACACGTTCGAGACCGGCACGCGCGCCGCCGCCTGGGGCGGCACGACGAGCATCATCGACTTCGCCGTGCAGCGCACCGGCGAGCGCGTGCAGGACGGACTCGCGGCCTGGCACGAGAAGGCTCGCGGCAACTGCGCGATCGACTACGGCTTCCACCAGATCGTCGGCGGGGTCGACGACGACTCGCTGGCGGCCATGCGCGGCCTCATCGACGAGGGCGTCACGAGCTTCAAGCTCTTCATGGCCTACCCGGGCGTCTTCTACTCAGACGACGCGCAGGTGCTGAAGGCCATGCAGGTCTCGGCCGAGACCGGTCTGCTCACGATGATGCACGCCGAGAACGGCCCTGCGATCGACGTGCTGGCGGCGCAGCTGGCGGATGCCGGGAAGAAGGCGCCGTACTACCACGGGATCGCGCGCGCCTGGCAGATGGAGGAGGAGGCCACGCACCGCGCGATCATGCTCGCGAACCTCACCGGCGCACCGCTGTACGTCGTGCACGTGAGTGCCAAGCAGGCCGTCGGGCAGCTGGCGTGGGCACGCGACCAGGGGTGGAACGTGTTCGGCGAGACGTGCCCGCAGTACCTGTACCTGTCGCTCGAGGAGCAGCTCGGCGGGTTCAGCGAGGAGTGGGGGCAGTTCGAGGGTGCCAAGTGGGTGTGCTCCACGCCGCTGCGCAGCCGCAAGGACGGGCATCAGCAACACATGTGGCAGGCGCTGCGCACCAACGACCTGCAGATGGTGTCGACCGACCACTGCCCGTTCTGCATGAAGGGCCAGAAGGAGCTCGGGCTCGACGACTTCCGTGCGATCCCCAACGGCATCGGCGGCGTCGAGCACCGCATGGACCTCATGTACCAGGGCGTCGTCACCGGCGAGATCACACTCGAGCGGTGGGTCGAGCTCACCTCGACCACACCCGCGCGCATGTTCGGGCTGTACGGCCGGAAGGGGGTCATCCAGCCGGGCGCCGACGGCGACATCGTCGTCTACGACCCGAACGGCCACACCTCGATCTCGGCCGCCTCGCACCACATGAACATGGACCACTCGGCGTGGGAGGGCTTCGAGATCGACGGCCACGTCGACACGGTGCTCTCGCGCGGCAAGGTCATCGTCGACGGGGGCTCGTACCTCGGGCGGCCCGGCGACGGGCGGTTCCTCCACCGCGGTCTGAGCCAGTACCTGGTGTGACGGAGGCGTGAGATGGACTTCGGCGTCGTCCTGCAGACCAATCCGCCCGCGGCCCGCACGGTGCAGCTGGCCAAGCTGGCCGAGGCTCACGGCTTCAGCCACGTCTGGACCTTCGACTCGCACCTGCTGTGGCAGGAGCCGTACGTCATCCACTCGGCGATCCTCGCCGAGACGAACCGGGTCTTCGTCGGCCCCTTCGTCACGAACCCCGCGACGCGGGACTGGACGGTCACGGCATCCGTCTTCGCCACCCTCAACGAGATGTACGGCAACCGCACGATCTGCGGGATCGGCCGCGGCGACTCCGCGGTGCGCGTCACCAACGGCAGGCCGACGACCATGGCCGAGCTGCGCGAGTCGATCCACGTCATCCGCGAGCTCGCCAACTCCCGGCCGGTCGAGTACAACGGCGCCACGCTGCAGTTCCCGTGGAGCCGCGGCTCGCAGCTCGACGTCTGGGTCGCCGCGTACGGTCCGATGGCCCTGAAGCTCGCGGGCGAGGTCGGCGACGGGTACATCCTGCAGCTCGCGGACGTCGACATCGCCGCGTGGATGATCAAGACGGTGAAGGATGCCGCGGCCGCCGCGGGCCGCGATCCCGACTCGCTGGCTTTCTGCGTGGCGGCCCCGATGTACATCGGCGACGACTGGCAGCACATGCGCGACCAGTGCCGCTGGTTCGGCGGCATGGTGGGCAATCACGTGGCCGACATCGTCGCGAAGTACGGCCACCACGGTGTCATCCCCGACGCGCTCGCGGACTACATCCAGGGCCGGCAGGGCTACGACTACAACACGCACGGGAGAGCGGAGAACGACCACGTCGACTTCGTGCCCGACGAGATCGTCGACCGCTTCTGCATCCTCGGCTCGGCATCCGACCACATCGCCAAGCTCGAACAGCTGCGCGAGCTCGGCGTGACGCAGTTCGCCGGCTACCTCCAGCACGACAGCAAGGAAGAGACCATGCGCGTCTACGGCGAGACCGTGATCCCGGCGCTGCAGACCCACGTGGCCGCCAAGTCCTGAAATCCGGCGAAGGAGCCATCGCATGACCGAAGACCTCGATGCCCTCGCGAAGCAGCTCGACCGCGACCACGTGTTCCACTCGTGGTCGGCACAGGCGGGACTCGACCTCCCCGTCATCGCCGGCGGTGAGGGCGCCGTCGTGTGGGACCACGCAGGCCACCGCATGCTCGACTTCGCCAGTCAGCTGGTCAACGTCAACATCGGGCATCAGCATCCCGCCGTCGTGGCCGCGATCCGCGCGCAGGCCGATCAGCTCGCGACGATCGGCCCCGCGACGGCGAATCTGCAGCGGGGCCAAGCCGCTCAGCGCATCCTCGCCAAGGCTCCGGACGGGTTCGCCAAGGTCTTCTTCACCAACGGCGGCGCCGACGCGGTCGAGAACGCGATCCGCATGGCTCGCCTCCACACCGGTCGCGACACCGTGCTGTCGACGTACCGGTCGTACCACGGCAACACCGGCGCGGCGATCGTCGCGACGGGCGACTGGCGACGGATGCCGAACCAGTACGCCCGCGGGCACGTGCACTTCTTCGGGCCCTTCCTGTACCGCAGCGAGTTCTGGGCCACGTCACCCGAGGAGGAGTCCGAGCGCGCTCTGCACCACCTCGAGCGGGTCATCCAGTCCGAGGGTCCGTCGACGATCGCGGCGATCCTGCTGGAGTCCGTGCCGGGCACCGCGGGCATCCTGGTGCCACCGCCGGGTTACCTCGCCGGAGTCCGCGCCCTCGCCGACAGGTACGACATCGTGCTGATCCTCGACGAGGTGATGGCCGGGTTCGGGCGCACCGGCCGGTGGTTCGCGTTCCAGGGCTACGACGTCGTGCCCGATCTCATCACGTTCGCGAAGGGCGTGAACTCGGGGTACGTCCCGGTGGGCGGCGTCATCGTCTCGGAGCCGATCGCGGCGACGTTCGACGACCGCGTGTTCCCCGGCGGGCTGACGTATTCGGGTCATCCGCTGGCCGCGGCATCCATCGTCGCCGCCATCGACGCGATGGAGTCCGAGGGGATCGTCGACAACGCCCGGCGCGTCGGCGAGGAGTCGATCGGACCGGGTCTGCAGGAGCTGGCCGAGCGGCATCCGCTCATCGGCGAGGTGCGCGGCGAGGGCGTGTTCTGGGCGATCGAGCTCGTGGCCGACCGCGAGACGCGTGAACCCGTCGGGGCCGACGTCGTCGGACGCCTCAAGAAGGAGCTCACCGGCCGCGGCCTGCTGCCTCTGACCGTCGACAACCGCATCCACGTCGTCCCGCCGTGCGTCGTCACCGACGCCCAGGTGGCCGAGGCGATCGCGATCTACGATGAGAGTCTGACGAGCGTCGAAGAAGACCTCTTGTGACGCGTGCATCCGCCGCCGCGCCGCCATCACGAATGGCCCGCGGCGCTTCCGAAGGAGGAAGACGACATGACTGACACGATGGAACGCACCGGGACCGAGCGCATCGGCGCCGCGGTGATCGATCACTGGGTGAGCGGCGCGCCGTGGGCCGGGGCATCCGACCGCACCGGCGACGTGTACAACCCGGCGCTCGGGACCGTCCAGAAGCAGGTGCGGTTCGCGTCGACGACGGATGTCGCGGCCGCGGTCGACGTCGCCTCGGCGGCGTGGGCGCAGTGGCGTGACACGTCGATCGCGAAGCGCCAGGCGGTGCTGTTCTCGTTCCGCGAGCTGCTGAACGCCCGCAAGGACGAGCTCGCCGAGATCCTCACGAGCGAGCACGGCAAGGTGCTCTCCGACGCGCTGGGCGAGATCGCCCGAGGCATGGAGGTCGTCGAGTTCGCGTGCGGCGTCGGCCACCTCACCAAGGGCGCCTATACCGAGAACGCCTCGAGCGGCATCGACGTCTACACGATGAAGCAGCCGTTGGGCGTGGTGGGCATCATCAGCCCGTTCAACTTCCCGGCGATGGTGCCGCTGTGGTTCTTCTCGGTGGCGCTCGCCGCCGGCAACGCCGTGATCCTGAAGCCGTCCGAGAAGGACCCGAGCGCGGCGAACTGGATGGCCGCGCTGCTCAAGGAGGCGGGCCTGCCCGACGGCGTGTTCAACGTCGTCCACGGCGACAAGGAGGCCGTCGACGCGCTCCTCGAGCACCCCGACGTGCGGGCGATCTCGTTCGTCGGCTCGACGCCGATCGCGAAGTACGTGTACGAGACGGCCACCTCGCACGGCAAGCGCGTCCAGGCGTTCGGCGGCGCGAAGAACCACATGCTGGTGCTTCCGGATGCCGACCTCGACCTCGCGGCGGACGCCGCCGTGAACGCGGGCTTCGGCTCGGCGGGCGAGCGCTGCATGGCGATCTCGGTGGTGCTGGCGGTCGACACCGTCGCCGACGAGTTCGTGGCGAAGGTCGCCGAGCGCATGAAGACCCTGCGCACCGGCGACGGCATGCGCGGCTGCGACATGGGCCCGCTCATCACCGGCCAGCATCGCGACAAGGTGTCGTCGTACATCGACGTCGCGGGGGCCGACGGGGCGACCGTCGTGGTCGACGGGCGCGGCGTCGAGGCCGACGGCGACCCGAACGGCTTCTGGCTCGGACCGACCCTCATCGACAAGGTGCCGACGTCGTCGACCGTGTACGGCGACGAGATCTTCGGGCCGGTGCTGTCGGTGGTGCGCGTCGAGGGCTACGAGGACGGCCTCGAGATCATCAACTCGAGCCCGTACGGCAACGGCACCGCGATCTTCACCAACGACGGCGGCGCCGCGAGGCGGTTCCAGCGCGAGGCGACGGTCGGCATGATCGGCATCAACGTGCCCATTCCGGTGCCGGTCGCGTACCACTCGTTCGGCGGCTGGAAGGCGTCGCACTTCGGCGACACCAAGGCCTACGGTCCGCACGCGTTCGAGTTCTTCACGGCCGAGAAGGCGATCACGTCACGCTGGCTCGACCCCTCGCACGGCGGCCTGAACCTGGGCTTCCCGCAGCACACCTGAGGCCCCGGGCGATGTCCAGGTTTCTCCCCTTCGTGTCCCGATCTCGTCCACATGAGGGGCGCTGAGCGACCGAAATCGGGACACGCCCTGAACGCTCACGCCGAGCGCGGTGGCGCGTAGACCGTCACCGCGCTCGGGATCGCGACGCAGCGCAGCGTGAACTCGGTGCCCGGGCGCTCTTCGAGCTCGCCGTCGTGGACGAAGACCGACGGATGCCCCGGCCCGGGCCGCACCGTCAGCTCGATCTCGGTCACCACGAGGCGCTCGACGTCCGAGCGCGGCGGCATGAGCCGCAGCGTCCGCAGCACCGCCGTGGTGCGGCGTCCGAACGCGAGCGAGGCGACTGCGCGCACGCGGGACCCGCGCGCGTGATGGATGCGCACATCGAGCACGGCCTCCTCGAGGTGCTCGCGCTGCATGGTCGCGACGCGCTGCGGGTTGTTGCGCCCGACGCCGACGAACACCGACCATACGCGGGCGCGACGGCCCTCGTGCACGATGACGAGGGGCTCCGCGTCGCGCAGGGCGTGCCACGCGGCGACCATTCCGCCGAGCCATTTGCCGAGCCTGGGCCGGCGGCGCTCGCGCTCGTCGATGAGCTCGGGGTACGCGCCGACCGACACGGCGTTCAGTGCGAGGATCGGGCTGCCGCCGTCGGCGTTCACCTCGGCAGCGCTGACCTCCACGGTGGTCCCCGCCTGCAGCGCGTCGATCGCGGTGTCGACGTCGATGAGCCCGGCGGATCGCGCGAAGTGGTTGAAGGTGCCGCCCGGCATCACCAGCAGCGGCCGCGCATACCGCCGGGCGAGGTCGGCCATGCGCGACACCGAGCCGTCGCCGCCGTAGACGCCCAGGACCGCCGGCGCGGCGGCATCCGTCTCCATCGCCACGCTCACCACGTCCGCGAGGTCGTCGCCGTCTCCGAGTTCGCACACATCGGCGTCCGGCAGCCGCTCGTCGAGGACCGGCGCGGGATCGGTGCGGATCACCGCGGTGCCGGACTGCGCGTTTCGCACGATGAACACGCCGCGACCGGTCGCAGCGTCCGACGGAGGCCGCTCGGAGATCATGGCCCGAGCGTACGCCCGGCAGCAGCCGGGCGGGCGGGCAGGCACCTGTATCTGGCCGGAGCACACGGGACTCTTCCTCGTGAACCCCTGAAGCGAGGAGCTCCGCCATGAACGATCCGCAGAACGACAGGGCTTCGGTCGAGGTCGACCCGGCCGCCCTTGCCCTCCCCGACGACTCGCGTTCCGCCGCGCACAGCACGCGCCATATCGAGGCAGCGCTGCGCGCGAGCGGCCTGGACTCCGAGGTCGCGGAGGTGCTCCCGGTCCGCGATCAGGGGCTCCCGGTGAGGGATGTGTGGGGCGAGTGGGAGGATGCCGCGTGGACGGGTGCGTTCGGCCGCAGGCCGCGACTCGATCCCGTCGCCGGCATCCGATGGCCGAAGTCGCTGTACATCCCGCGCGGCGCTGACCACCGCGACCACTGGCTGGTGCCGCCGCCCGACCGCCAGCGCTACGCGCTCGCGTGGCCGGCCGTGGGCAACGGCGCCCGGCCGGACTGGGCATCCGCCGACACGGGCGAGCTGTTCGCGTACACGATCGTCCCCTGGACCGAGCCCAGTGCCGACACGCGGTCCGAAGCCGGGATCGGCATCCTCTACTCCCCCGAGTTCACGCTCGGGACCGTCGACTTCGAGCCGATCGTGAACGTCAAGGACGGCATGCTCGCGTCGGTCCTGGAGTACTTCCCGTCACTGTCGGCGGGGAGCGTCACGCTCACCGCGAGCGTCGTGCTCGCCGCATGGCAGGTCATTCCGGGCGGCTACGACCTGCTCGACTACGCGAGTGTGCCCATCGCCCGGATCACGCGGGACCAGAGTCACGGCCCCGAGCGCGCCAAGCTCCCCGGGTCGCTGTACACCCCGCGTCCGTTCCGCAAGCGGTTCCTGGTGCAGAAGGGGCGCGAGTACCTGTTCGGCGCGGTGGGCCGCGTGCAGGCGACCTCGACGCTCACGGCGAGCGACGGCCGCCCGCTCGTGGGCCCGGACGGCTCGAACTTCAAGGTCTACGGCTGGATCACGCTCGGCATCCCGTACATGACCGTCGAGACGGCACAGGTGCACCTGCCCTAGGCGGGCAGGATCGGGCGGTTCTCGTAGAAGGTCTGCAGCACCACGGTGGTGCGCGTGTTGACCGACGCGGCCGAGCGGATGTCGCGGATCAAGGTCTCGAGATGGCGCGGGCTCGCGACCCGCACGAAGAGGATGTAGCTCGCGTCGCCGGCGATGGAGTGGCACGCCTCGATCTCTGCGAGATGCTCGAGCAGCTCCGGGGCGTTGTCGGGCTGGGCGGGGTCGAGCGGCGTGATCTCGATGAACGCCGAGAGCGGCTTGCCGACCGCCTCGGCGTCGACCGTCGCGCGATAGCCCGTGATGACGCCTCGCGCTTCGAGCCGCCGCAGGCGGGTCTGCACGGCCGACACCGACAGGCCCACTGCCGCGGACAGCTCGGCCAGCGTCGCACGCGCGTTGAGCGAGACTTCCTGCACGATGCGCTGATCGACAACATCCTCCATACGTGGAAGAATATCGGTCATCTGCGGTGTACGCCGTAAATCTTCCTGTCCGCACCATTCTTCTCGAAGATCGGAGGTTCCCATGCACCGCACTGAGCCTGTCGAAGTGTCCATGACCGCGCACAACGCGAAGTCCATCGTCGGAGAGCCCGAGGTCCTCGAGGACGCCTCGAGGGTCGAGACCCACTCCGCGTGGCTCGCGCTCAAGGAGGCGGCGACCGCACTGCAGTCGCTGCAGGTCCAGGACGGGTCGATTCCGGATACCGCGACCCACGACGACGCGCGGGCTCAGGTCGCCCGGATCGTGGCCGGCATCCGCGCGCTCGCGCCCGCCTTCCCGCACGACGCCGAGTACCTCTCCGCCTCGGTGCGGGACTTCGAGCGCTGGGCGGACAGCGGGTTCGGCGTGCCCGACTTCTACGACTCGCTGGTCGCGTTCCAGCCGCAGCGGCATCGGGTCGACGGCATCCGTCATCTCGTCGTGTTCCCGATGTACACGCAGAACGGCTCGAGCGACCGGCATGTCGAGGCCGTGCTCGTCGAGGTGATCTGGCCGGAGTTCATCGCGCAGCTCGAGGCCGGCGACTACGGCAACAAGCTGTTCGTGTCGCTGCGGTTCCTCGACTTCACACCCGGGTACGACACCAACAGCGCAGTGCTCTTCCCCGAGACCGTCGCGATGCGCGAGATCCCGGCGTTCACGTGGGGGGCGATCTTCCAGGACCGCGAGGCCGCGCGCTACCGCCGCGTGGTGCGCACCGCGGCCGAGATCACGAAGCTCGAGCTGCCCGATGACGCGGCACGCATGCTCGATGACCAGACGCTCACCGAGAAGACGTTCGTGATGTGGGACATCATCCACGACCGCACGCACATGCGCGGCGACCTGCCGTTCGACCCGTTCATGATCAAGCAGCGGATGCCGTACTTCCTGTACTCGCTCGAGGAGCTGCGCTGCGACCTCACCGCCTTCCGCGAGTGCGTCGCGATCGAACGACGGCTGTCGGCACGCGACGAGCTGTCGGCGGCTGAGGCCGAGATGCTCGAGCATGCGAAGCTCGTGCAGTACGCGGTGATCTTCGACCGCATCTTCCGCTTCGCGATCACCGGCTCGCGCGTACGGAACTACGACGGGCTCGGCGGCCAGCTGCTGTTCGCGTGGCTCCACCAGCACGGCGTGCTGCACTGGACCGACACGTCGCTCGCGTTCGAGTGGGACGACGTCCCCGCCGCCGTGATCGCTCTGGGCGCCGCCATCGACGAGCTCTACTGGCGCTCGATCGACCGTCCCAAGACGGCACACTGGCTCGCCGCGTACGACCTGGTGCGCTCGGTGCTCACGCCCAACCCGGCGTCCGCGTGGGCACGCGGCCTTCCCGACGAGACCCTCGCCGGTGCGCCCAAGGGCTACACCGACGCCGTGATGGACGACGAGTTCCCGCTGTCGATGTTCTACGAGGCGCTCGACAAGAAGATGAAGCCCGTCATCGAGTCCACCGCCGGGATCACCGGGAACGATGCCTGACCGCGTTTCGTCTGGGGTCTCGGGGCGTCTCGTGGTCATCGCCGGCGCGACCAGCGCGTCGGGACTCGCGGCCGCCCGCGAGCTCGTGGCCGCCGGCGCACGGGTCGTCGCCGTGGGAAGGGACCCCCGCAAGCTGCGGGAACTCGCCGATGCCGTCACCGCGACCAGCGGAGCCGCGGATGACGGTGGAGCGGGAACGCTCCGCACCGAGGTGTGCGATCTCACCGATGAAGCGGCGGTCGCCGAGCTCGTCGGCCGCGTGCACGCGACCGATGGCGCCGTCGACGGGGTGCTGCACCTCGTCGGCGGCTGGCGTGGCGGCGGAGGCCTCGGCGGGCAGAGCGACGAGGACTATCGCTTCCTCGAGCGCTCACTCACGGCACTGCGCCATGTGAGCCGTGCGCTCGACGCCGATCTGCGCGCGTCCGCGTCGGCACGCACCGCCATCGTGTCGTCGATCGCGGTCACCCGCCCGCTGGCGGGCGGGGCCAACTACGCCGCCGTCAAAGCAGCGAGCGAGGCGTGGGCGCGAGCGCTCGCGCAGGGCTTCGCGAAGGCCGCGAAGGATTCCGGGCAGCCGCTGGCCGCGGCATCCGTCATCTTCCGCACCAAGAGCCTCGACGGACTCGAGGATGCCCTCGCGCAGCGTTTCGCCGCTCTCTGGCTGTCGGACCCGGCCGAGATCAACGACACGGTCGTCGACCTCACCGACCCGTCGCTCTGACCGTGCCGGCTCGGCCGCGCATGACGACATAGATTGGATGCTCGTGACCACGATCCACGACCCGAACCTGCGCGGATTCGCCTCCGACAACTACTCCGGCATCCACCCCGAGGTGCTCGCGGCCATCGCCGCCGCCAACGACGGCCACCAGGTCTCGTACGGCGAGGACGTCTACACCGAGCGGCTGCAGGAGGTGTTCGCGCGGCACTTCGGCGAGGGTGTCGAGGCGTACCCGGTGTTCAACGGCACCGGAGCCAACGTCGTCGGGCTGCAGTCGATGCTGCCGCGCTGGGGGGCCGTGATCGCGGCCGGCACGGCGCACATCAACGTCGACGAGGGCGGCGCTCCCGAGCGCGTGGCGGGCATCAAGCTGCTCACCGTTCCGACCGACGACGGCAAGCTCACGCCCGAGCTCATCGACCGCGAGGCGTGGGGATGGGGCGACGAGCACCGCGCCCAGCCGCTCGTCGTCTCGATCACGCAGTCCACCGAGCTCGGCACGCTCTACACCGTGGACGAGATCGCCGCCATCGCCGATCACGCCCACCGCCTCGGCATGAACGTGCACATGGACGGCTCGCGGATCGCCAACGCCGCGGCGTCCCTCGGCGTCCCCTTCCGCGCCTTCACACGCGACGTCGGCGTCGACGTGCTGAGCTTCGGCGGCACCAAGAACGGCGCGATGCTCGGCGAGGCCGTCGTCGTGCTCAACCCCGAGGCGTCGCACGGGCTGACCTTCCTGCGCAAGCTCGACATGCAGCTCGCGTCGAAGATGCGCTTCGTGTCGGCGCAGCTGCTCGCGCTCCTCGAGGGCGACCTGTGGCTGCGCAACGCCTCGCACTCCAACGCGATGGCGCAGCGCCTGCGCGCCGGGATCGAGGCGGGGCTCGCCGACGGCTCGATCCGCGGCGTCGCGTTCACGCACCCGACCCAGGCCAACGGCGTCTTCGCGACGCTGCCCGACGGCGTGGCCGACCGGCTGCGGGAGTCGTTCCGGTTCTACGACTGGGATGCGGCGAAGAACGAGGTGCGCTGGATGTGCAGCTTCGACACGTCCGAGAACGACATCGACGCCTTCCTCGCCGCGATCGCGCGGGAGACCTCCGCCGCCTGACGCGGCCGCGGGACGTCCTCGGCGATCGGTTCGCAGGAGAGATGCGCTTCCGCAGGACGGATCTCGCGGATCGGTCCTGCGGAAGCTCGAATCTCCTGCTGAGCGCTCACGACTGAGCGGGCTCGGCGTCCTCGCTGGGCTCCTCGGCCGGGCTGCCGGCCTCCGACACGGGCGCTTCCTCGACCTCGGCCTCGGTGGACTCGCTCCGCTCGACCAGTTCGGCGAGCTCGGCATCGACATCGTCCACCGACACGTCCTCGAGCGAGGGTTCCTCGTCTCGGGGCGACTCGGCCGCGTCGGCCTCCTCCCCCGCCTCGGGCTCCTCGTCGGCCGCGGCCTCGGGCGCGTCAGCGTCGTCGAGGACGGCTTCGCTCGCCGCCCCCGGCTCGTCGGCGGCCCCGTCTCCGGGCTCCTCGGCGGCGTCCTCCGGCGCGTCGGCGGGATCGTCCGAGTCCTCGGCCACGGATGCCTCATGCTCGGCGTCGGCGGCGGTCGCGGCATCCGTCGACTCGTCGTCCGCGGCGGGCGCGATGGGCGACTCCGGGCGGATGAGCTCCTTGACCTCGGCCATGAAGCTCGTCAGCTGATGCTGCTGCCAGCGCAGCTGGCGGGTGCGGTCCTCGGCGTCGCGCAGCACGGCCTGCGAATGCGTGGTGACGAGCTCCATGATGCGCTGCGCCTTCGCGCGGGCCTGATCGAGGTGCTCGTTCGCGCGCAGTGTGGCGTCCGCCTCGATCTGCTGCGCCTGGGCGCGCACGAGACGCTCGAAGTCGTCGGCCTTCGCCGACACGCGCTGCGCGTGCTCGAGCGACGCGGCGACCTGCTCGTTGGCGTCCTGCGTGATGCGCTCCGCGTGCGCGACCGCCTGATTGTGCAGCACCAGGAACTCCTGGTGCGCGTCGTCCTGACGACGGCTCAGGGATGCCTCGAACTCGAGTGCGCGCACGCGGAGCTCCCGCACCGCCTCCTCCGCCTCGGACCGATCGCGCGCCGTCTCTCGGGCGACCATCGATCGCAGCGCCGCGGCGCCCTTCTCGGCCTCGGAGCGGATCGCGGCGGCCTCGCGCTCGGCCTGCGACACCTTCTCGGCCGCGTGCGCGGCCTCGCGCTCGATGCGCGCCTGATGCGCGGTCAGCTCGGTGTCGATGCGCAGGCGCACCTGCTGGGCCTCGTGCTGAGCCTGCGAGATGATGGCTTCGGCCTCGGCCTGCGCCGAGCGCCGGCGGTTGTCGATCTCTTCGCGTGCGGCCTCCAGCAGACGGTCGCCCTGCACGGTCGCGTTGCGGATCAGCAGGCTCGCCTGATCCTCGGCGACGCGCAGGATCTCTTCGAACTGCGGGCGGCTCCCCGACTCGGTCGCGGTGCCAAGGAGCTCCTCGCTGAGGGCCTGCACCTGCTGCTCGGCCTGCGTGGTCTTGGCGTTGGCGGCCGCGAGCTCCAGGCGCAGGCGCTCCACCTCCTCGCCCTCCTGCGCGCGGCTCGCAGCGAACTGCGCCTCGAGCCGCTCGATCTCGTCGCGGTGCCGGGCCTCGAGTTCGGCCAGTCGCGACCGCAGTCGCTCGGCCTCGTCTCCGCTCTGCGACTTGGCGGCCTCGAGCTCGGCCTCGAGCCGCTCCGCCTTCGCCCTGCTCTGTGCGACTGCCGCGCCGGCGCGCCGCTGGTGCTGCTTGACCTGGGCGAGCTCGTCGTTCGCGGCGCGCAGGCGAGAGTTCAGTCCCGCGAGCGCCGCGTCGACCTCGTCCTTGTCGTATCCGCGGAACGCCGTGGCGAAGGCCGCGCCGAACGAGGTCGTCGCGGTGTCGCCGATCAGGCTGTCGAAGGGGTGGGGCTCGTCGGGCGTGCCGTCAGGCGATGCGGCGTTGTCGGACATATGCGTCTCCGCTTCTGAAGAGTTGTCGGTCCGCGAGCGCGCGGCGGGAGCGGCCCTCCGCGCGGATGCGCCGAGGGGCGGAGCCGACGGCGCTCACCGCGGAAGCGCACCGTCCAGGACGACACCGGGGGGGAGTGTCGCAGGATGCCTGCGCTTCGGGGTTGGTCGAAGGATACCTCGCCCGCCTGTGTCTCCGGAACGGCGCCCTCCCGGCCCGCGCGGTCACTCCCCGGCGAGCCACTCCCGGTACGCGTCGAACCGCGACGGGCGGCCGAGGAACGCCTCGACCATGTCCTTCGCGTCGCGGGACCCGCCGCGCTCGAGCACCTCGGTGCGATAGCGCTCGGCGGACTCGGGGTCCATGAGCCCGTTCGCGAACCCGCTCAGCAGGTCCCGCGCGATCACGAGGCTCCACTGGTAGGTGTAGTAGCAGGCGCCATAGCCGGTGAGGTGGCCGAATCCGGCGTACGGATGCAGGCCGGGCAGCGGCTGGACGGGGCTGGTCGAGGCGTACAGCCGCTCGGTCTCGGCCTGCAGGTCGGCGGGCCGGTCGACGTGCAGCCGGTACGAGACGTTGGCGTGGCCGAGCTGCCGGCGCACCTCGAGTGCACGACCGAAGGCGTCGGCCGTGCGCATGCGGGCGACCAGGTCGGCTGGTATCGGGGCGCCGTCGGCGTCGGCCGTGAACGACGCCAGCACGTCGGCGTCCCACGCCCACTCCTCCAGCAGCTGGCTCGGAGCCTCGACGAAGTCCCACTCCGCCTGCACGCCCGAGAAGCGGGCGAAGCGCTGATGACCGCCGAGGATCTCATGGACGAGGTGCCCGAACTCGTGGAAGAACGTCACGACCTCATCGTGCTCGAGGAGCCCGCGCGAGAAGTTGCACAGCAGCGCCGCTTCGGGGATGACGCGTCCGAGCACGCCGGGCGCCAGGGGGAAGCACGCCGCGTGGCTGAACTTGCCGTCGCGCGGATGCAGGTCGAGGTGGATGCGGCCGATGCGCTCGCCGTCGCGCACCACGTCGTATGAGCGCACGTCGTCATGCCACGTCGGAACGTCCACCGGCACGTACTCGACGTCGAGCAGGCGCCCGGTGACGTCCAGCACCCCTCCGACCACGCGCTCGAACGGGAAGTACGAGCGCACCAGCTGCGCGTCGACGTCGTGACGCTCCGCCTTGAGCACGCTCAGCAGGTACCAGAAGTCGGCGATCGTGACCGTGTCGGCGTCGGGGACGTCTTGGCGCAGCCGCTCCAGGAGCAGCGGGTACTCGGCCTCCGCCGCGTCGCTCGAGGCGTCGTCGAGCCGGGTCAGGAACACCGGGATCTGCGCGCCGCTCCCGATCATGCGCGTCTCGGTCTCGTACTCCGCCCAACCCGCGTAGCCGAGAAGGCGCGCCCGCTCGGCACGCACCTCCAGCAGCTCGGCGAGCACGGCCTCGTTCTCGGGCCACGCCATGTCGTTGTACGCGCTCACCAGCGCGGTGCGGGTGGCGCGGTCGGTCGCGTACTCGCGCACCGGCATGAGGTCGGGGTAGTCCGTCGACAGCGTCACGAGCCCCCGCTCGTCGGCGGGATGCGCGTCGATGAAGTCCTGCGGGAGCCCCGCGAGCCCGGCGGCGGGCACCGTGACCTCGCGACGGCCCTCGCGGATGCTGCGCGAGAACGCCAGCGAGAGCTCGGTGTCGCGATCCGCGAGCACGCGAACGCGCTCGCGCTCGGCATCCGCCAGCTCGACTCCGCCTCGGCGGAAATCGCGCAGCAGGTGCGTGAGCAGCCGTGCCTCATCGGCGTCGAGGCCGTCGGCCGGAGTGTGCGCGAACGCACGCCACAGCTCGCGGTCGAGCAGCCGCTCCGCGGTGAGCGACTCGACCGCCTGCACCTGCTCCTCGGCGAGCGCGCGGACCGACGCATCGGGGTGCGCCTCGCTCACGACGTAGGCCTCGCTCAGCGCCTCGTGCAGGGCGATGTCGGCATCGTTCCAGAGCTCGAGCCGCTCGATCGTCGACAGCCCCGCCTCGGTCTTCAGCCGATCGTCGATGCTCCTGACACGGGCGATCCGCTCGGCGGGACGCTCGGCGGCGAACGCCTCCCAGCCGGCGGCATCGGACGGAAACGACAGCGGCTCTCTGGTCACCGTCCGAGCCTATTGCCGCGGTGCCGGAGTCGCGCTCTCAGCGCAGCGCGCCGACGCTCGCGAGCGCCAGCCGGATGAGCGTGCCGCGGCCGCCCTCCATCTCGGCGGAGAGGGCGTCGGATGCCGCTTCCTCGGGCGTCAGCCACGTCACCTCGAGCGCATCCTGACGCGGCTCGCACGTGCCGGTGACCGGCACCACGAAAGCGAGCGAGACGGCGTGCTGACGGTCGTCGTGGAATGCGCTCACGCCCGGCAGCGGGAAGTACTCGGCCACGGTGAACGGCACCGGCTGAGGCGGCAGCATCGGGAACGCCATCGGACCGAGATCGTTCTCGAGGTGGCGGAACAGCGCGTCGCGCACCGTCTCGCCGTACCTCACGCGCCCCGACACGATCGTGCGGGTGATCTCGCCGACGGGGGTGGCGCGCAGCAGGATGCCGACCTCGGTGACCTGCCCCATGCCGTCGGTGCGCACGGGGATGCCCTCGACGTACAGCATGGGCAGGCGCCGGCGCGCCTCTTCGAGCTCGATGTCGCTGAGCCAGGCGGGGTTCGAGACGTTCCCGGACGGCGGGCCGAACGGCTCGTCGCCCGCCGGCTCGGGGTCGGGGGTGCGCACGGACATGCCTCCTGTATACCCCCTCACCCCCGGTTGCGCCGCGCCGTTCGTCGCGTCGGCGGCCCGGCTCAGTACGCTGACTGTCATCCGCACCGGAGGGACGAGATGAACGCCGAGCCCGAGACACGCCTCACTCGCATCCAGGACATCGTGGGCGTGTTCCTGCTCTCGATCACCGCGGTCCTCACCGCGTGGTGCGGCTTCGAATCCTCCAAGTGGGGCGGCGAGATGTCGATCGCCTTCAGCGAGGCCTCGGGCGCCCGGATCCAGGCGGCGAGCGCGGCCGGTGAGGCCCGTACGGCCGAGCAGTTGGATCTCACCGTGTATGCGCAGTGGGTCGTGGCCACGGCCGACGGCAAGACCGAGCTCGCCCAGTACATCGAGGACCGCTTCACGCCGCACTTCGCCGCCGCGTTCGACGCCTGGCAGGCCGACGGCATGGCCGAGAACGGCCCGTTCGCCCGCGAGGAGTACGTTCCGCCGGGGCAGGCCGAGGCCGAGGAACTCAACGCCCGTGCCGACGACAAGTTCGCGCAGGCGCTCGTGAACAACCAGCGCGGCGACGACTACTCGCTTCTCACGGTGCTGTTCGCGCTCGTGCTGTTCCTCACCGCGATGTCGCAGCGCGATGTGAAGACGTGGATCGGGCGTGCGCTCCTGGGCCTCGCCATCGTCGTCGCCATCGTCGCGATCGTCATCCTCTTCACGTTCCCGATCAAGATCTGATCCCCGCGCGTCCCCCCGTCGCGCGCCTTGTCGCGGCCCCCCTCCGGGCGCAGCGAGCGAGCTGCCGGCCGTCTCGGGGCGCCGGCCCGACAGATCGAAGGCCTGACGGCCTCGACGGTCGCGGCCCACGTCGATGTCGCTCCCCGCAAGGTCGCGGGGCCCATCGTGGTGCCGCTCGATATCCCGAACGAGACGACGTTCGAGACCAGCGGCTGCGCGACGGCGGATCCCGCGCTCCTCGCCGCGATCGCCGAGAACCCGGTGCGCACGCCGACGTGTCCCGGAGGGGAGGTGCGTGACCGCCTGAAGTGAGGACGGCGTCGGACCGGCACGGCAGGATGGAGGCGTGAGCCCGCACGAGCCTCTCGATTCCGACGTCGTCCTATGGTCGGCCGAGCCCGCGGAGCGAGCCGGCCGGCCGCTGGTCGTCCTCCTGCACGGGTACGGCGCCGACGAGCGCGATCTGTTCGCCCTCGCACCGCACCTGCCCGACGAGTTCGTGGTGGCGGCCGTACGCGCCCCGCTCGCGCCGCCGTTTCCGACGCCGGGGTACTCGTGGTACGCCATCGACGGCCTCGAGAGCCGCGACCCCGCGCATGTCACCGCGTCCGCGCATCGGCTGATCGCGTGGACGGAAGCCGTGGCCGACGGTCACCCGGCGGTCGGCCTCGTCGGCTTCTCGCAGGGTGGCGCCGTGGCGCTGCAGGCCATGCGCCTCGAGCCGCAGCGCTTCGCGTTCGCCGTGAATCTGTCGGGCTACGCCACCCCCGGCGAGCTGCCCCGCGACGCCGAGCTCGCGCAGCTCCGGCCGCCCGTGTTCTGGGGCCGCGGCACGCACGACGACGTCATCCCCCCGTTCCTCGTCGAGCACACGACGCAGTGGCTGCCGGAGCACGCCGACCTGAGCGGCCGCGTGTACCCGGGGCTCACCCACAGCGTGTCGGAGCAGGAGCTCGCCGACGTCGTCACCTTCCTCGACAAGCAGCTCGAGCGCCTCGACACGACCGCGGGCTGACGCGGAGATGGCCCCGGAGCCGCTCCGCTCGCCCGCGAGGCGCCGAGGAGTCCGCGTGACTGCGGCGGCGGCATCCGCTATGGTGGCTGTCGGCCTTTGTCCCCGAGGTGAGGAACTCCCTTGAAGCTGATCGACGCGACCGCGCTGTAATCGCGCTGCTCCGTCGATCCTCGACGCTCCAGCGCCCCAAGATTCCGCGCTGGCGTCGATCGGCCGTTCCGGCCCCTGGTTGCTGAGCCCGTCATCGGGCGCGATCCCGGGCAGCGGCGGCTCCGGTGTCAGCGCTCGACTGACTCAGGAGGCCTCATGCCTGCACACACCCTCACCCCTGCCATCGTCCTCGACCGCGTCTCATTCGCGTGGCCCGACGGTTCCGTCGCACTGTCGGGCCTGTCAGGGTCGTTCGGCACCGGCCGCACGGGACTGGTCGGCCGCAACGGCTCCGGCAAGTCGACCCTGCTGCGTCTCATCGCCGGCGAGCTCACGCCGTCAGCGGGTCACATCACGGCGACGACGGATGCCGCGTTCCTTCCGCAGCGGTTGACGCTCGACGTCGACCGGCCCGTCGCCGACCTGCTCGGCGTCGGTGCGCCGCTGCGCGCGCTGCGCGCGATCGAGTCGGGCGACCCCGACCCGCGGCACTTCGACGCCGTCGGCTCCGACTGGGACATCGAGGCGCGCGCCCACGCGGCGCTCGCCGATGCCGGCCTCGCGCCCGACATGCTCGACCGCACCGTGGGTCGGCTGTCGGGCGGCGAGGCGGTGCTGACCGCGGTGGCCGGCATCCGTCTCCGCGGCGCGCCCATCACCCTGTTCGACGAGCCCACCAACAACCTCGACCGCGAAGCCCGTGCGCGACTGCACGACATGGTGCGGTCGTGGCGCGGGACGCTCGTCGTGGTCAGCCACGACACCGCCCTGCTCGAGCTGATGGACGACACCGCCGAGCTGTACGACAGCGAGCTGTCGGTGTTCGGCGGCCCGTACTCGGAATGGCGGGCGTGGCTGGAGGCCGAGCAGGGCGCCGCGCGCGACGCCGAGCGCGCCGCGAAGCAGGCCGTGCGGCGCGAGAAGCGCCAGCGCATCGAGGCCGAGACGACGCTCGCGCACCGCGCCGCGATGGGCCGCAAGGCCCAGCTCGAGAAGCGCGTGCCGAAGATCGTGGCGGGCGGCCGCAAGATGGCCGCCCAGGTCTCGGCCGGGAAGCTCCGCGGCGAGAAGGCGGAACGCGAAGCCAATGCCCGCGAGGCGCTGGACGCCGCCGAGCGCCGCGTGCGCGACGACGACTCCGTCAGGATCGACCTGCCCGATCCGGGAGTCCCGGCCGGCCGCCGCATCGCCACGATCGGCGACGGCGAGCGCACCTGGATCGTCCAGGGCCCCGAGCGGGTCGCCCTGATCGGGCCGAACGGCGCCGGCAAGACGACTCTCCTCGAGCAGCTGGTCGGGGCGGGTCGCGCGCGTGCAGAGAAAACAGGAGAATCGGGCGCCCTGCGTGCCGAGATGGGCGAGTACGCGGCGTCCTTCCTGCGTTCTGCACGCACGGAGCTGCACACCGATCGCGTCGGCTACCTGCCGCAGCGGGTCGACGGGCTCGACGACTCGGCGTCGGTGCTCGAGGTCGCCGCGGCGGCCGCGCCGAACATCGGCACGGTCGAGCTGCGCAACCGGCTCGCGCGGTTCCTCATCCGCGGCGCCGCGGTCGAGCGGCCGGTGGCGACGCTGTCGGGCGGCGAGCGGTTCCGGGTCGCGCTCGCGCGGCTCATGCTCTCCGACCCGCCGCCGCAGCTGCTGGTGTTCGACGAGCCGACGAACAACCTCGACCTCGACACCGTCGATCAGCTGGTGGACGCCCTCGCCGCGTATCGCGGTGCGGTGCTGGTGGTCAGTCACGACGACGCGTTCCTGAAGCGCATCGGCGTGGCACTCACGCTGGAGCTCGACCGCGACGGCATGCTCACCGAGACGGAGCTGTAGCGCACGAAGGCGCGGGGCCGCGGCATCTCTTCCCTGCGAAGACGGATGCCGCGGCCTGCGCCCCCGGCGATCCGGGGGTCAGCACCCCTGCGCCGAGCCGCCGCGCGGCGGATGATGGGGTCATGAACGCACTCGTGAGACCTCAGAGGGGCAGATGGATCGCCGGCGTCTGCGCGGCGCTCGCGGCCCGGTTCGGCTGGAACGTCACCCTGGTGCGCATCCTCACCGTGATCGCGGTCGTCTTCTTCGGCCTGTCGCTGTGGGCGTACATCCTGCTGTGGATCGTGGTGCCGAGCGAGCGCTGACCGCGCGCGCGGAGCGCGTCGGCTCCTGCGGCTGATCGCTCTACGGTTGCCGGGGCTTGTTACGTCCCGGCGCCGAGCCGCTGTTTCCGGGGGCATCCTCCTCGGCCGGCGCGGTCTCGGCCGGAGCCGGCGCCGGTGCAGGGTCGGCGACGGGCTGGGTGACGGGCTGCGTCGCGGGCTCGTCGGGTACGACCTCCGTCGGCGGCGCCGCCTCGGGTACGGGCGTCGAGGGGGTACGTGCCGGCGTCGGCGTAGGGTTCGCTCGCGGCGTGACGCCCGCCTCCGACACGGGAGCGGGCTTCGGGAGGACGGGCGGCTGATCGCCGGGCGCCGCGACGATCGACGACACCACGACCACCAGCGACAGCCCGAGGGCTCCGCACAGCGCGCCGAGCCCGAACGTCTGCGTCCGGCGGGACCGCAACCATGAGCGGTCCAATGCGGGGTTGGTGCGGCGGGTGAGCGGAGCAGGGTTCTCCGGCCCGCTCGAAGGCGTCGGTTCCATCACGCTCCTCGGCAGAGACGCGTGCGGGGGGACACACGCGGTTCGGAGCATACGCGATCGTCCTGAACCCGACCCGCCCCGATGTCGCCGATCCCTACCAAGATGGAGGCATGGGCGACGTCCTCGAGCGGTTCGGTCCTGCGACGCAGGACTGGTTCCGCGGCGCGTTCGCCTCACCGACGAACGCGCAGATCGGCGCGTGGGATGCGATCTCGGCCGGCAAGCACGCCCTGGTGGTCGCTCCCACTGGCTCTGGCAAGACGCTGTCGGCGTTCCTGTGGTCGATCGACCGCATCTTCCACGAGAAGCCGGTCATCCCCGACGGCGCCGCGAAACGCAGACGACGAGTCGATCCTGCGGCCCCCGCCACGCGCGTGCTGTACATCTCGCCGCTGAAAGCGCTGGGCGTCGACGTCGAGCGCAACCTCCGGTCGCCGCTCGTCGGCATCGGCCAGTCCGCACGCCGCCTCGGCATCGAGGTGCCCGACGTCACCGTCGGCGTCCGCTCGGGCGACACCCCGTCCGCCGACCGCCGCAAGCTCGTGCAGCATCCGCCCGACATCCTCATCACGACGCCCGAGTCGCTGTACCTCATGCTCACGAGCCAGGCGGGCGAGACGCTGCGCGACGTGCACACGGTCATCGTCGACGAGGTCCACGCGGTCGCCGCGACCAAGCGCGGCGCGCACCTGGCGGTGAGCCTCGAGCGCCTCGACGCACTCCGCCGTTCCTTCGCTTCCGACGCGCCGCCTGCGCAGCGAATCGGGCTGTCGGCGACGGTGCGTCCGATCGACGAGGTGGCCCGCTTCCTCGGCGGCGCCGAGCCGGTCGAGATCGTGGCGCCACGCGCGAGCAAGGCCTTCGACATGAAGGTCGTCGTGCCGATCGACGACATGCTCAACCCGCCGCCTCCGCCGAGCCCGTATCAGTCCGTGCCCGGGGCGCAGGAGAGCCCGGATGCCGCGGCCGAGGCTTCCGTCGACGCCGACGAGGCGATCGACGAGGACTGGTTCGCCGACGGCTCCACCGGCGGCAGGCGTCGGGCGTCCGGCGCGGGTGAGAGCGAGAGCACGGGTTCGGTGTGGCCGCACGTCGAGGAGGCGATCGTCGACCGCATCCTGCAGCACCGCTCCACGATCGTGTTCTGCAACTCACGGCGCCTCGCCGAGCGGCTCACCGGCCGGCTCAACGAGATCTACTCCGAGCGGCTCGGGCTCGATCTGCCCGAGCCCACGGTCCCGGCGGCGATGATGGCGCAGGCCGGTGCGACCGCGGGCGCCGAGCCGGTGCTGGCGAAGGCCCACCACGGGTCGGTGTCGAAGGAGCAGCGGGCGCAGGTCGAGGAGGAGCTGAAGTCGGGCGCGCTGCGCTGCGTCGTCGCGACGTCGAGCCTCGAGCTCGGCATCGACATGGGCGCGGTCGACCTCGTGATCCAGGTCGAGGCCCCGCCGAGCGCCGCGTCGGGACTCCAGCGGATCGGGCGCGCAGGGCATCAGGTGGGCGAAGTCAGCCGGGCCGCCCTGTTCCCGAAGCATCGCGGCGACGTGCTGCACACCGCGATCGTCACGGAGCGCATGCTCGCGGGTCAGATCGAGGCGATCGCGGTCCCCCAGAACCCTCTCGACATCCTGGCGCAGCACACCGTGGCCGCGGCATCGGTCGGCCCTGTCGACGTCGAGGGCTGGTACGAGACCCTCAAGCGCAGCGCGCCGTTCCGCTCGCTGCCGCGCTCGGCGTACGAGGCGACGCTCGACCTCATCGCGGGTCGGTTCCCGTCGGACGAGTTCGCCGAGCTGCGTCCGCGCGTCGTGTGGGACCGCGACCTCGGCGTGCTCACGGGGCGGCCCGGCTCGCAGCACATCGCCGTGACGAGCGGCGGCACGATCCCCGACCGGGGCCTCTTCGGCGTCTTCGTCGCGGGTGAGTCGCAGAACGCGCGCGTCGGCGAGCTCGACGAGGAGATGGTGTACGAGTCGCGCGTCAACGACGTATTCACGCTCGGCACGACGAGCTGGCGCATCGTCGAGATCACCCACGACCGCGTGAACGTCGTGCCGGCGTTCGGGCAGCCCGGCAAGGTGCCGTTCTGGCACGGGGACGGCATCGGGCGCCCCGCCGAGCTCGGCGAGGCGCTCGGGAGGTTCTCGCGCGAGGTGTCGACGGCCAAGCCCGACAAGGCGGAGGAGCGCCTGCTCGCGGCCGGACTCGACGAGTACGCGCAGGACAACCTGCTCGCCTACCTCGCCGAGCAGCGCGAGGCGACCGGGACGCTCCCGACCGACCGGCAGCTCACCGTCGAACGCGGACGCGACGAAGTGGGCGACTGGCGCGTCATCCTGCATTCCCCGTACGGCATGCAGGTGCATGCGCCATGGGCGCTGGCCGTGAACGCACGGATCCGCGAACGGCTCGGCGTCGACGGGTCGGCCGTCGCGAGCGACGACGGCATCATCGCGAGGATCCCGGATGCCGCGGCCGAGCCGCCCGGCGCCGACCTGTTCGTCTTCGATCCCGACGAGCTCGACCAGCTCGTGACCGAGGAGGTCGGCGGCTCCGCGCTGTTCGCCTCCCGGTTCCGGGAGTGCGCGGCGCGCGCGCTCCTGATGCCGAGACGCAACCCCGGCAAGCGCACGCCGCTGTGGCAGCAGCGGCAGCGGTCGGCGCAGCTGCTCGAGGTCGCGCGGCGGTATCCGACGTTCCCGATCATCCTCGAGACGCTGCGCGAGGTGCTGCAGGACGTCTACGACGTCCCATCGCTGCTGCGGCTCATGCGGGGCATCGTCGATCGCCGCATCCGCCTCATCGAGACAGAGCCGGCGCAGCCCTCCCCGTTCGCTCGCGACCTGCTGTTCGGGTACGTCGGGGCGTTCATGTACGAGGGCGACTCGCCACTGGCGGAACGCCGCGCCGCCGCACTGTCGGTCGACCCGGCGCTGCTGGGCGAGCTGCTCGGCAAGGTCGAGATGCGCGAGCTGCTCGACCCGGACGTCATCGCCCAGTTCGAGCGCGAGGCGCAGCGCCTCGATCCCGACCGTCGTGCCCGCGGTCTCGAGGGCGTCGCCGACCTGCTGCGCCTGCTCGGCCCGTTCGACGCCGCCGAGATCGCAGCCCGCCTCGAGCCGGTCGACGACACCGCCGAGCGCGCGACCGAGGCCGAGGCATCCGCTCTCGTCGACGACCTGATCGCAGCGCGCCGGGCGATCCCGGTCACGATCGCAGGAACCACGCGGGTTGCGGCGATCGAAGACGCCGGGCGTCTGCGCGATGCGCTCGGCGTGGCGCTGCCGGTCGGCATCCCGACGGCGTTCCTCGAGCCGGTCGCCGACCCCCTCGGCGACCTCGTCGCCCGCTTCGCGCGCACGCACGGTCCCTTCACGGCGGATGCCGTCGCCGGGCGCCTGGGCGTCGGCGTCGCGGTCGCGCGGCTCACCCTGCAGCGGCTCGAGTCGCAGGGCCGCGTCACGAGCGGGTTCTTTCTTCCTGAAGAGTGGGCTCCGCCGACCGGCTCCGCGTCTTTCCACGGGCCCCCGAAAGAGTCGGGGAACGGCGACGACGCCGAGTGGTGCGACACCGAGGTGCTCCGGCGTCTGCGGATGCGCTCGCTCGCGGCGATCCGCGGCAGCGTCGAGCCGGTGCCGCAGGACGCGTACGCCCGGTTCCTGCCGGTGTGGCAGCACGTGACGCGACCGCTCGAGGGCATCGACGGGGTCGCCGCGGTCGTGGAACAGCTGGCCGGCGTGCCGATTCCGGCGAGCGCGTGGGAGTCGCTCGTGCTCCCGGCGCGCGTGGCCGATTACACCCCGGGCATGCTCGACGAGCTCACGTCGACCGGCGAGGTCGTGTGGTCCGGGCACGGCAGCCTCCCCGGCCGCGACGGCTGGATCGCGCTGCACCCGGTCGACGCGCTTCCGCTCACGCTCGCCCTGCCCGACGCCGACGACGACCCGGCGCCCGGATCGCTCGACGCGCAGCTGCTGACCGCGCTCGACGGCGGCGGCGCCTACTTCGCGAGCCAGTTGCGCCCGGTGACCGGAGCCGAGAACGAGCAGTCCGTCGTCGAGGCGCTGTGGCGTCTGACATGGGCAGGCCGCGTCACGAACGACACGTTCGCGCCGGTTCGCACGCTCGTCTCGGGCGGATCCCAGGCGCACCGGGTCTCGAGGCGCACGCCGCGGGCACGCCTCTACCGGGGGGCTGCGGTGCGCGCGGTCGCGGCATCCGTCCCTCACCGTCCGCCCGCGATCGGCGGACGATGGTCGCTGCTGCCCGCGCCCGAGCCTGACGCGGCACTGCGCGCGACGGCGTCGGCGAGCCTGCTGCTCGACCGGTACGGCGTCGTGACCCGCGGGGCGGTTCAGGCCGAAGGCGTGCCCGGAGGGTTCGCGCAGGCGTACCGCGTGCTCGCGGGATTCGAGGAGGCCGGGCACTGCCGGCGCGGGTATGTGATCGAGAAGCTCGGCGCCGCGCAGTTCGCGGCCTCGGCCACCGTCGACCGGCTGCGCGAGTTCGCTGGCCTGTCGGATCCGCCCCCGTTGCGCACGGTCGTGCTCGCGGCGACCGACCCGGCGAATCCCTACGGTGCCGCCCTCGCATGGCCCGCGCTGGAAGGCGTCGGCCACCGGCCGGGGCGAAAGGCCGGCGCGCTGGTCGCGATCGTCGACGGCGCGCTGACGCTGTACCTCGAGCGCGGCGGCAAGTCGGCGCTCGCGTTCACGGGCGACGAGGCGGCGCTGGCCGCCGCAGCGCGCGAGCTCGTCGCGACGGCCCGCGCCCGTCGCCTCGACACCCTGACGATCGAGCAGGTCAACGGCGCGTTCGTGTACGGCACGGCGGTCGGGCGCGCACTGCGCGAGGCCGGCTTCGTCGAGTCGCCGCGCGGCCTCACGCTGCGCCGCCTCACCGCCGGCGACGCGGTGCGCGAGGGCGCCCGTGCCTGAGGGCGACACCGTCCACCGCACCGCCCGTCGACTGGACGCGGTGCTCGCGGGCGCGACGGTGACCCGGTTCGAGCTGCGGGTGCCGCAGGCGGCCACCGTCGACCTCACCGGCGAGATCGTGCACGGGGTCGTCGCGCGCGGCAAGCATCTGCTCCACCGCATCGGCGAGGTCACGCTGCACTCGCACCTCAAGATGGAAGGCGAGTGGCACGTCTATCGCCTCGGCGAACGCTGGCGGGCACCGGCCTTCCGTGCGCGCGCCGTCATCGCGGCGACCGCTCCCGGCGGAGCCGAGTGGGAGACGGTCGGGTTCGACCTCGCCGAGATCACGGTCGTGCCCACGCGCGACGAAGAGACGCTCGTCGGCCACCTCGGCCCCGATCCGCTGTCCGGCGACTGGGATCCGGCCGAGGCGGCGCGACGCCTGGCCGCGGACACCCGCCCGGTGCACGTGGCGCTCCAGGATCAGCGAAACATCGCCGGGTTCGGCAACGAGTACGTGAACGAGATCCTGTTCGTCCGCGGCATCCTGCCCACGACACCCGCGAATGAGACCGATGCCGCGGCCACCGTCGATCTCGGGGCCCGCATGATCCGCGCCAACCGCGACCGCGTCGATCGCACCTTCACCGGTGACGCGCGCCGCGGGCAGACGACATGGGTGTACCGCAGGGAGGGTCGCCCCTGTCGGCGGTGCGGCACGCTCATCCGCGGTGGCACTCTCGGGGCCGACCCGACACGGGAGCGCATCGTGTTCTGGTGCCCCTCCTGCCAGCGCTGATCCGGGGTCGCGCCGTCGGGCGCGCTTCATCACGATCGCGCAACGGACGATCTGTCGGCCGCGGCTGCGGCATCCGTCGACGTCCGGGCGTGCGGCCGCGGAAACACCGCGTTTTCCTGCCCGTTACACCCGGCCGGACGATCTGTCGCAGTGGACCCCAGAGGACCGCGGATCGTCCGGTTCGGCGGCCGGTGCGTTGCCCGAGCAGGCCGTCGCGATATTGAATACCTCACACACTCGACCGCGCACCGTCGCGCGGACCGCGATCAGGAGGGCGTCACCAGGTGACCACTGCGACCGAGGCGGACCCGACCGCCGCGAACACGGCCACAGACTCGCGCGGAGCCGTCGTGCTCGCGGGGATCACGAAGCTCTACGGCGACCAGGCCGCCGTCGACGACCTGTCGCTGACGATCCAGCCTGGCGAGTTCATCTCGCTGCTCGGCCCGTCGGGCTGCGGCAAGACGACGACGCTGCGGATGATCGCCGGATTCGAGCAGCCGGATGCCGGAGAGATCCGCATCTCAGGACGCGAGGTGCGCGGTGTGCCGCCGTACCGCCGCGACGTCAACACGGTGTTCCAGGCGTACGCGCTGTTCCCGCACCTCTCGGTCGCCGAGAACGTCGCGTACGGGCTGCAGCAGCGTCGCACACCGAAGTCCGAGGTCCGCGAGCGCGTGTCGCAGGCTCTCGACCTCGTGCAGATGCGCCGCTTCGGCGACCGCAGGCCGACGCAGCTCTCGGGCGGCCAGCAGCAGCGCATCGCGCTCGCTCGGGCGCTGGTGAACCGTCCCGCCGTGCTTCTTCTCGACGAGCCGCTCGGCGCCCTCGACCGGCAGCTGCGCGAAGAGATGCAGCTGGAGCTGAAGCTGCTGCAGGCGCGCCTCGGCATCACGTTCGTCTTCGTCACCCACGACCAGGGCGAGGCGCTGTCGATGAGCGACCGCATCGCCATCATGCGCGCCGGCCGGATCGAGCAGCTCGCCGACGCCGACACCGTCTACGCGCGTCCCGCGTCCGCGTACGTGGCGGCGTTCGTCGGTCAGCAGAACTTCTTCCGGGGTCCTGTCACCGAGGCGGGGGCCGCCGTCACCTCGACGCATGCGCTCGTGCGCGCGGCCTCCCCGATGCTCACCACGACGAACCTCGGCGAGGCGGCGGTGCGCCCCGAGTACATCCGCATCGAGAAGGAGGTGGCAGACGGCGCCCGGTCCGACGCGAACGTCGCGCGGGGCGAGCTGATCGGCGTCTCGCACCTCGGCGACACAATGCAGTACCTCGTGCAGCTCGGCGACGACCAGAGCCTCATCGTCCGCCGCCCGACACCCGACGCGCCCACGCTCGCGGTGGGCGACCGCGTCGAGTGCACGTGGGCCGCCCATCACGTCCTGCTGTTCCCCGCCGACGACGCCGCACAGGAGGGCGGCTACATCGCCCCGCCGACCGCCTGAACCGAACCGCAGCACCCGCCGCGCCCGCGCCGCCCGCGAGCCGAAGCCGCGGCATCCCGAATCACCTGCCGGCCACGCCGGCGCCACAGCACAGCCGCCTCACCGGCTCCCGCCCCGAACCAGGAGACACCGATGAACGAGTCCCGCAACCCACTCCGCATCCTCGCTCCCGAGGGTGCGTCGCCCGTCATCATGCGCGAGCTGTCGCGTCGCCGCTTCCTCAGCTTCGCCGCCCTCGCGGGCGGCGCGACCGTGCTCGCGGCATGCGCACCCGGCGGCGGCTCCTCACCGGCTCCGCAGGCCACGGGTGGCGACCTCGAGGGCAACCTCTCGGTGTACACGTGGGGCGAATACGACTCTCCCGACGTGATCTCGGGGTTCACCGACGAGCTGGGCCCCAAGGTGACCCTCGACTCCTACTCGTCGAACGAGGAGCTCATCGCCAAGCTCGTCGCTGCCAAGGGCACGTCGGGCTACGACATCGTCGTGCCGACCGGCGTCTTCATCCCGCAGATGATCGAGAACGGCCTGCTCGAGAAGTTCAACAAGGACCTGCTGCCGAACCTGTCGAACATGGACCCGGCGTTCCTCGGCCGCTCCTGGGATCCGTCCAACGACTATTCGGTGTGCAAGGCGTGGGGCACCACCGGGTTCGTGTACGACAAGACCGTCATCACCCGCGAGCTCACCACGTGGGCCGACTTCTTCGACGCCGCACAGAACGAGGCGAGCGGCAGCACGTCGATGTCGGACGACCCGGCGGGCGTGGTCGGCTCCTACTTCTGGGCCAATGGCATCGACTGGAACACCGAGGATCCCGACGAGCTCGAGGCATGCCGGAAGTTCCTCGTCGAGACCATCGCGCCTCATATCTCGGCGTTCGACTCGTACCCGGGCACCAACGCCATCCCGCAGGGCACGCAGGTGCTCATGCAGGCGTGGAACGGCGACGCGCGCCTCGGCATCCTCGAGTCGAGCGAGCCCGACCGCTGGCAGTGGGTGCTCCCCGGCCCCGAGACCGAGCTGTGGATGGACAACTGGGCGATCGCCGCCGGCGCCCCGCACCCCGAGGCCGCGCACGCTTTCATCAACTACTCGATGACGCCCGAGAACCTCCTGCTGAACCTCGACTACATCGGCTACAACGTGGGCGGGAAGGACATGGAGCAGGCCGCGATCGACGCCGGCGTCGAGCTTCCTGAGCTGATCTTCTTCGACCCGGCGCTGCTCGAGAGGATGTACGAGCAGGAGCTCAACGACTCGCAGACGACGCGCGTGGAGATCTGGAACGAGATGAAGGCCGCCGCCGGTGCGTAGCCGCTCGGCAGGAGCCGCGCTGGCCGTTCCGGCCTGGGCGTGGCTCCTGCTCTTCTTCGTCGCCCCCGTGGCGATGGTGGTGTGGTTCAGCTTCGGCTACAAGCCAGGCGTCTTCGGCACCCACGCCAACGACATCCTCTCGTTCGACCGCTACGTCGAGGCGGTGTCGCCGACCTTCTTCGCGACCTTCCAGAACACGCTGTGGGTCGGCGTCATCGGCACGGTGCTGTGCTTCCTGATCGGCGCGCCGGTCGCGTACTGGATGGCGTTCAAGGTCAAGCCGCAGCGGCGAGGTCTGCTCATCGCGCTCGTGCTCGTGCCGTTCTGGACGAACTTCCTCGTGCGCACGATCGGGTGGCAGGTCATCATGGCGCCGGAGGGCTGGCTCTCGTGGCTGCTGCAGTCGATCGGCGTGCTCGACGGCCCCCTCGAGCTGCTCTACACCCGCACCGCCGTCATCATCGGCGTGGTCTACAACTACCTGCCGCTGATGATCCTGCCGCTGTTCGTCGCGTTCGATCGCGTCGGCCCGGCGCTGCGCGAGGCCTCGAAGGACCTCGGCGCCGGCAAGCTCGCGACATTCTTCCGCGTGACCCTGCCGCTCTCTCAGCCGGGCATCGTCGCGGGCGTGCTGCTGGTGTTCATCCCGCTCATGGGCGACTACATCACCGCGACCGTGCTCGGCGGCGCCAAGGGCAACATGGTGGGCCAGCTTGTGGCGAGCCAGTTCCAGACGGCGCAGAACTGGGCTCTCGGCTCGGCGATGGCCGTGCTGCTGATGCTCGTGATCATGCTGACGATCGGCGTGGCCGCCGTCGTCATCTGGCTCGTCACGCTGCCGTTCCGCTCGCGGAACCGGCTCGTGCTCGGGCCCGTACCGGACAAGCAGACGACGGATGCCGCGACCCCGGCCCGTGTGGAGGTGACGACGTGACCCAGCAGACCGTGACCGAAACGCTGCTGCAGTCCCGCGAGAGCCCGGGCGCCCCGCGCGCTCCGCGCCGGCGCGCGCGCAAGTCGTGGTCCGACATCGCGTTCGGCGTGTGGGGCGTGCTCGTGATGCTCTTCCTGTTCCTGCCGATCATCGTGATCGTCATCTACTCGTTCAACAACGGGCGCCTCCTGGTGTCGTGGGACGGCTTCGGGTTCGACGCGTTCGCGACGATCCTCGAGAAGCCTGCGATCCAGAGCGCCGTGAGGGTGTCGCTCATCACCGCATTCGTCGCGGCGATCATCGCGACCGTCCTCGGCACGCTCGCCGGCATCGCGATGGCACGGTACCCGGGCAAGTGGGTGTGGTGGTTCCTCGGGCTTCTGCTGCTCGTCTCCGTGACGCCCGAGATCGTCGACGCGGTGGCTCTCCTGCCGTGGTTCGTGTTCCTCGGCCAGGACGCCGGCCTCGCGATGTTCAACGACGGCATCGTGCGCCTGTCGGTCGGCTCGTCGTTGTTCGCGACCGCCGTGGTGTCGTACCTCGTGCGTGCGCGGCTGGTGGGTCAGGACGCCAACCTGGAAGAGGCATCCGCCGATCTCTATGCGAAGCCGATCACGACGTTCCGCCGGGTGACCCTCGCCCTCGCGATGCCGGCGGTGCTCGCGGGCTTTCTGCTCGCGTTCACCCTGAGCCTCGACAACACGATCGTCGCCGCGTTCGTGCAGGTGTCGGGCACGACGCCGTGGCCGGTGTTCGTGCTCTCGGCGGTGCGGTCGGGCCTGCGTCCCGAGATCGCGGCGGTGTCGACCATCATGCTGCTGCTGACGCTCGTCGCCCTTGCGCTCGTCGCCCTCGTGCTGAAGCGCGCCGGCGACTCGGCGACCCAGATCGCCCGCACCATGACCGGCGGCTGACCCATTTCTCTCGCTCGCTTCGCTCGCTCGCCGGTCGTTGAGCGAGCGAAGCGAGACGAAATGCTGCGAACCGATAGGAGAACCATGCCCCACGCCGACCTCGTGTTCACCGGCGGACCCGTCTTCACCGCGAACACCGTGCGCTCGCGCGCGGGATCGGTCGCCGTCAAGGACGGACGGATCGTCGCCGTCTCACCCGGGGACCTCACCGACCTCGTCGGCCCGTCGACCGAGATCGTCGACCTGAGGGGACGGATGCTCATTCCCGGCTTCCAGGACGCTCACGTGCACCCGGTGTGGGGCGGGCTCGACATGCTGCGCTGCGACCTCGCCGAATACGCGACGGCCGACGAGTACCTCGATGCGATCGCGGGCTACGCCGACGCGCACGCCGACGACGAGTGGATCCTCGGCGGCGGCTGGCAGATGTCGGCGTTTCCGGGCGGCACGCCCACGGCGGCGACGCTCGACCGGGTGACCGGCGACCGACCGGCGTTCTTCCCGAACCGCGACGGACACGGCGCGTGGGTGAACTCCGCGGCCCTGCGGCTCGCGGGCATCGAGCGCGACACTCCGGATCCCGCCGATGGCCGCATCGAGCGAGACGCCGACGGCGCGCCGTCCGGCACGCTGCACGAGGGCGCCATGAGCCTGGTCAACCGGCTGCTGCCCGAGGAGACCCTGGAGCGCCTCACCGAGGCGCTGCTCGTGGGCCAGCGCTACCTGCACTCGTTCGGCATCACCGCGTGGCAGGACGCCATCGTCGGGTCGTACGGGGATGCCGGCGACCCGGGTCCCGCCTACCTCAGGGCGGCGGCGGACGGAACGTTGACGGCTCGCGTCGTCGGCGCGATCTGGTGGGATCGCACCGCCGGACTCGAGCAGATCCCCTCGATCCTCGAGCGCCGCGAGCGCTACCGCGGCGGGCGGTTCGCGGCGACCTCCGTCAAGGTCATGCAGGACGGCGTCGCCGAGAACTTCACCGCCTCGATGCTCGAGCCGTACTGCGACGGCCATGGGCACTTCACCGAGAACTCGGGCATCTCGTTCGTGCCGCCCGAGATCCTGAACGAGGCGGTTCCGATCCTCGACGCCGAGGGCTTCCAGGTGCACTTCCACGCGATCGGCGACCGCGCCGTGCGCGAATGCCTCGACGCCGTGGAGCACGCGATCGCCCGCAACGGCCGCGGTGACAACCGTCACCACATCGCGCACATCCAGGTCGTGCACCCCGAGGACGTCCCGCGCTTCCGCGAACTCGGCGTCGCGGCGAACATGCAGTCGCTGTGGGCGACGTACGAGCCGCAGATGGTCGAGCTGACCCTGCCCTTCCTCGGGTCGCCGCGGGATGCCTGGCAGTACCCTTTCGGCGACCTGCTGCGCACCGGCGCGGTGCTCGCGGCGGGCAGCGACTGGTCGGTGTCGACCCCCGACCCGATGGCCGCGATCCACACCGCGGTCAACCGCAAGGCCGCGCCCGGATACGAGGAGGGCGAGTACGACGCGTTCCTGCCCGAGCAGGCGATCGACCTCGCCACGTCACTCACCGCGTACACCGCCGGGTCGGCCTGGGTGAACCACCTCGACGCGACCACGGGCACGATCGAGGCCGGCAAGCTCGCCGACCTCGCTGTGCTCGACCGCGACCCGTTGGCCGGTCCGGTCGACGAGATCGGCGCCACCCGCGTGCTGCAGACCTTCGTGGAGGGCGAGCGCGTCTACTCCTCCCCCGACGCGTGATCCGCCGAGGCCGGCCGGCCTCGGCGCCGCGTCGCGCGCTTAGGCTGGCGGCGTGACCCGACTGCTGCTCCTCATCGACATCCAGCGCGACTACTTCCCCGGTGGACGGCATCCGCTCGTCGATCCGGATGCAGCGGCCGACGCCGCCGCGCGGCTGCTCGAGTCGTTCCGCGCGGCGGACGAGCACGTCGTGCACGTCCAGCACGTGTGGGATGCCCCGGATGCCGCATTCTTCGCCCCCGGAACGCCCGGGGTCGAGATCGACCCCCGCGTCGCACCCGTGGCCGACGAGCGGGTCGTCGTCAAGGCGAAGCCCAACGCGTTCCTCGGCACGGACCTCGAGGCGCTGCTGCGCACAGCTGACCCGGGCGAGCTCGTCGTGGCGGGGATGATGTCGAGCATGTGCGTCGATGCGACGGTGCGCGCGGCATCCGATCTCGGTTTCCGGGTCGCGGTCGCCCACGATGCGTGCGCGGCCCCCGACCTCGAGTTCGCCGGCTCGACCGTGCCCGGCGCCCAGGTGCACGCGGCCTTCATGGCAGCGCTCGGCAGCTACGCGCGCGTGACGGATGCCGACACCCTCGTCTCCGAGGTCGCCATCGCCTGACGCGGCGGCACCGTCGCCGGTGTCGCGTGCGCATCGGCCTTGCGAACGGGACGGGTCCCCGACTCGCGCCGTTCATAACTCAGGCAGAAACCGCAGCTGCACCCGCCGGCCCCCGGTCAACCCCTCGATCTGCCTGAGTTGTGCGCAGTCGAGCGCGCCGCCCGGCCCGACAGGGTGTCCGGCAGCGGCAGGAAGTCCCGACAGCGACCGGCTGCTGCAACCGGCGCCCGCACGGGAGGATGGACGAAACCGACACAACGGAGTTGATACCCGTGGGCACGACCGTCTTCGAACGACAGCGGCCGGCAGCATCCGTCGTCGACCATTCCCTCTCGGGCACCGCCCGGTCGGTGTTCTGGCGCGACGACCTTCCCGATTCCCTCACGCCCGACCGCCCACCGCTGGTCGGCACGCACCGGGCCGACCTCGTCGTGGTGGGCGGCGGCTACACCGGGCTGTGGACCGCACTGCTCGCGACCGAGCGGGATCCCGACGCGAAGGTCGTCGTCGTGGAGGCGCAGCGCGTCGGCTGGGCGGCGTCGGGTCGCAACGGCGGCTTCTGCGAAGCGAGCCTCACGCACGGGGACGAGAACGGCGAGGCGCGATGGCCGCGCGAGATGCCCGCGCTCAAGCGGCTCGGGCTCGAGAACCTCGACGCGATCGAGGCCGCCGGGGCGCACTACGGCATGGACTTCCAGTTCGAGCGCACCGGCCAGCTCGCACCCGCGATCGAGCCGCACCAGATCGAGTGGCTCGAGGAATGGGCGGCCGAGGGCGAGGAGGGCGTGGTCTTCCTGGATCGCGCGGCGGCTCAGGCATCCGTCGCGTCCCCCACGTACCTCGCGGCGGTGTGGGAGCAGCGCACGTGCGCGCTCGTCCATCCGGCGCGCATGGCCGCCGAGCTCGCGCGCGTGTGCGAGGAACGCGGCGTCGAGATCTTCGAGCGGTCGCACGTCACCGGGATCGACACTTCGGGCCCGGGCGTCGCCGTCGCGACCGAGAACGGGCGGGTCGAGGCATCCCGTGCCGTGCTGGCGACCAACGTGTTCCCGTCGCTGCTCAAGCGCAATCGGCTCATGACGGTGCCCGTCTACGACTACGTGCTCATGACCGAGCCGCTCACCGACGCTCAGCTCGCGTCGATCGGATGGAGCGACCGCCAGGGCATCGGCGACATGGCGAACCAGTTCCACTACTACCGGCTGAGCCGCGACAACCGGATCCTCTTCGGAGGCTACGACGCGATCTACCACTACGGGCGCAAGGTGCGGCCCGAGTACGAGAACCGGCCCGAGACCTGGCGCAGGCTCGCGAGCCACTTCTTCACGACGTTCCCGCAGCTCGAGGGCATTCGGTTCACGCACCAGTGGGCCGGCGCGATCGACACGTCGACGCAGTTCACCGCCTTCTTCGGCACCGCGCGCGAGCGCCGCGTCGCCTACGCCGCGGGGTTCACCGGGTTGGGCGTGGGCTCGACCCGGTTCGCGGCGGACGTCATGCTCGATCTGCTCGACGGCGTCTCGAACGAGCGAACCGAGCTCGAGATGGTGCGCAGGAAGCCGCTGCCGTTCCCACCCGAGCCGGCGGCTGCGATCGGCATCAATGCGACGCGGTGGTCGCTCGACCGTGCCGACCACAACCGCGGCCGACGCAACCTGCTGCTGAAGACCCTGGACGCCCTCGGCCTGGGATTCGACTCGTGACCGGGTCGCCGGATGTCGTGCCCGGGACGGTGACGGATGCCGCGACCCTGCCGCTCCCGCATGAGCCGGTGCCCACCGACCAGGTGCTGGCCGGTGCGCCGAGCACCGGCCTCGTCGAGTTGACGGACGCGATCGGCGTGTGGGAGATGTCGCCCGGCACGATGCGCGACGTCGAGGCCGACGAGGTGTTCGTCGTGCTCTCGGGGTCGGCGAGCGTCTCGTTCGAGGTTCCGGAGCGTCCGCCGATCTCGCTCGCGCCGGGCTCCGTCGTGCGCCTGGCCGCGGGCATGCGCACGGTGTGGACGGTGCACGAGACGCTGCGGAAGGTCTACATCGCCGGTTGACCCGGGCGTACGCACGGGCCGGATGAGAGGATGTCGCGGTGCGAGCTGTCGTGTACGACGCCATCGGCGTGGCGCCTGAGGTCCGTGACGTCCCCACCCCGACCGCGCCGGTCGGCGGAGTCGTGGTTCGGGTGCACGCCACCGGCCTCTGCCGGAGCGACTGGCACGCGTGGGCGGGGCACGACTACATCACCCTCCCCCACGTGCCGGGCCACGAGCTCGCGGGGGTGATCACCGAGGTCGGAACGGGCGTCGAGAAGTGGGCGGTCGGCGATCGCGTGACCGTGCCGTTCGTGTGCGGCTGCGGGCGGTGCGAGTGGTGCCTGCGCGGTGAGGCGCAGGTGTGCCCGGATCAGCAGCAGCCGGGCTTCACGCACTGGGGCTCGTTCGCCGAGCACGTGGCGCTGCACGCGGCCGACACGAACCTGGTCGCGATCCCGGAGGCTGTGAGCTTCGAGGCGGCGGCGAGCCTCGGCTGCCGCTTCGCCACCGCCTACCGCGGACTCGTCGGCCGCGCGCGGATCGCGCCCGGCGAATGCGTCGCGGTCGTCGGCGCCGGCGGCGTGGGACTCAGCGCCGTCATGATCGCGAAGGCTCTGGGAGCGCGCGTGGTCGCGGTCGACCGGAACTCGGCGGCCCTCGACGTGGCCCGATCGCTCGGTGCCGACGACGTGCTGGTCGCCGATGGGCGCGACATCCCCGGCGCCGTCCAGGCGCTGACGGACGGCGGCGCACATGTCGCGGTCGACGCGGTCGGCAGCGAGCAGACCTGCGCCGACGCGATCCACAGCCTCCGGCGCCGCGGCCGGCACGTGCAGATCGGTCTCCTTCCTCCCGTCGACGGTCATCCACGCGTACCGATGGCGCGGGTCATCGCGTGGGAGCTCGACATCCTCGGCAGTCACGGCATGCCCGCGGTCGACTATCCCGGCATGCTCGCGCTCATCGAGCGTGGCGCACTCCACCCCGAGCGGCTCATCGAACGGGTGATCGACCTCGACGAGGCCGCTCGGCTGCTGCCGACCTTCGACCGCGCCACTCCGGCGGGCATGACGATGATCGACCCGCAGCGGCGGTGACCGACGCGGCCGAGCAGGTCAGCGGCCGGCCGAGCGCCTCACGAGCAGCGCGAGGTGCAGGGCGGTCTGGGTCTCTCCGTCGTCGAGGTCGGTGCCGAGCAGCTCCTCGATGAGCGCGATGCGCTGGTAGAAGACCGAACGCGACAGATGGGATGCCGAGGCCGCCGCCGTGCGGTTGCCGGGGTGGGCGAGCATCGCCTCGAGCACGTCGAGCAGGTCGCCTGACCGCGACAGGTCGTGCGCGATCAGCGGCGCGAGCATGCGCTCGCCGTGCTCGAGCACCCGGTGGTCGTCTCGCAGCGCGGTCACGAGCTGCACCAGCGGCCGATTCTCGGCACGCCGCAGCTGCGGGCCGCGCACGGAACGACGGCGGCGACCTCGCGCGAGGCCGACCGCCTCGTGCAGCGAGGTCAGCGCGGACTCGATGCCGTCGGCTCGGCGCCCGACCGAGACCGTCACGCGGTCGACGTCGGCCTGGTCGACCAGCGCCCGGGCGAACCCGAGCGCGGCGTCGTCGTCGAACACGGTGCCACCCGGAAGCGAGAGCAGCATCGCCGCCGACGGCGCCGCCACCCCGTCGGGGGCAGAGCCGGCCAAGGCCCGTCCGCGAAGGGCGCGAGCCGCGGCATCCGCCCGCTCCGGCGCGATCGCCGCACCGGACACGACGAGTCCGTACAGCCCGGCGCCGTGCAACGGCAGGCCGGCTGCTTCGAGCCGCGCCGCGGCTCCCCCGACGCCCGCGAACCGGCCGGCGAGCAGGCCGTCGACGAGCCGTCGCCGGCTGATGCTCGCCCACTCGTCGGTGTCGCCGTCGGCCAGCCGACCGACGGCCAGCGCGATGGCCCCCTGCTCGAGCACGGCTGTGCGCCCGGCGGCGTGTTCGGGGCCGGGCAACGCGATGAGATTTCCCCAACGGATGCCTCGTGCCTCGACCGGGACGATGAGCCAGTCCTCCGCACCTGGCGCCACACCCTGCTGTCGGCGCTGCTCGGCGCGCCGGTGCGCGGAGCGCGACCGCAGCTCCCATTCGGTGAAGAGCTCCTCCTCCATCGCGAGCGGCACCTCCGCCGCCACGACCTCGTAGGCGAGGTTCTCGAGGATCACGGGCGCGGCGAGGGTCTGAGCGAGCTGGTGCACGATGAAGTCGGCGGGCGATCCTCGCAGCACGAGCGCCGTGAAGCGCTCGCGCACCTCGTCGCGGGCCCGCAGCGCATCGGTCTGGCCCGTGATGATGCGGCTGTGCACAGCCTCGGTGAGCGTCACGAACTTCACCTCGCGGTGCAGCACCACCAGTGCGAGTCCCCGCTCGCGCGCGGCGTCCACGAGGACGGCGGGCACGTAGTGGTAGTGCGTCCCGAGCTCGAGGACGAGGCCCGACAGGCCAGCGTCCGACAGCTCGCCGATGAAGCGGCGGAGTTCGGCGGGCTCGGCCGGCCACGACGACCCGGTCGACAGCAGCAGTTCGCCGCCGTCGAGCAACCGCGCGACGCCTGCGCTGTCGGACACGTGGAGCCAGCGCACTCGGGCATCGAGCGCGTCGCCGCCGACGATCACCTCCGGAACGCCCTGCGCGACGGCGGCGAGGGCGATCACCTCGCGCACGGTGGGCAGCGTCTCGTCGGCGAGCCGATCGCTCGGACGATCCGTGTGGATCGTGGGATCTTCGCGACGGTCGGGCACCGTGGTCGCCTCTTCTTCTCTGTCAGGCTGGGTTTCGCCAAGCCTACGTGATCGCCGCACGATCTGTCCGAACGACGAGAGGACGACCCCATGACCATCGCCGAGACCGTCGCCGACGCGACATCGAACGCCCGCGCGCGCGTGATCGGTCATTGGATCGATGGTGCCGAGCACGCTTTGGGCTCGGATCGGACGGCGCCGGTGTTCAACCCGGCGACGGGTGCGGTGCAGGCGGAGGTCGTGCTGGCCGATGAGGCGGGGGTGGATGCCGCGATCGCGTCGGCCGTGCGCGGGTTCGGGGTGTGGTCGGGGTTCTCGGTCGCGAAGCGCCAGGGTGTGCTGTTCGCGTTCCGCGAGTTGCTGAACGCCCGGAGGGAGGAGCTGGCCGCGATCATCACGGCCGAGCATGGCAAGGTGCGCTCTGATGCGATGGGCGAGATCCTCCGCGGTCAGGAGGTGGTGGAGCTCGCGTGCGGGTTCCCGCACCTGATCAAGGGCGCGTACTCCGAGAACGCGTCCAACGGCATCGACGTGTACTCGATCAAGCAGCCGCTCGGCGTGGTGGGCGTCATCAGCCCGTTCAACTTCCCCGCCATGGTGCCGCTGTGGTTCGTGCCGGTCGCGATCGCCGCCGGCAACGCGGTGGTCCTCAAGCCCAGCGAGAAGGACCCGTCGGCCGCGTTGTGGCTGGCGCGGCTGTGGCAGGAAGCCGGGCTGCCGGACGGGGTGTTCACGGTGCTTCAGGGCGACAAGGTCGCCGTCGACGGACTCCTCACCCACCCCGAGGTGCAGGCGATCTCGTTCGTCGGGTCCACCCCGATCGCGCAGTACATCTACGAGACCGCCGCCCGCCACGGCAAGCGGGTGCAGGCGCTCGGCGGCGCGAAGAACCACATGCTGGTGCTCCCCGACGCCGACCTCGATCTCGTCGCCGACCAGGCCGTCAACGCCGGATACGGCGCCGCCGGCGAACGCTGCATGGCCATCAGCGTCGTCCTCGCGGTGGAACCGGTCGCGGACGAGCTCATCGGCAAGATCGAAGACCGCATCGCGAAGCTGCGGATCGGGAACGGCGCCGGCGCCGACGGGGTCGAGCCTGACATGGGACCGCTCATCACCGACATCCACCGGGCGAAGGTCGCCGAGTACGTCGACATCGCCGAGCAGGACGGCGCGACCGTCGTGGTCGACGGCCGGGGCCTCACCGTCGACGGCCACGAGGACGGGTTCTTCTTCGGCCCCACCCTCCTCGACCGCGTGCCCACCACCTCCCGCGCTTACCAGGAGGAGATCTTCGGCCCCGTTCTGTCCGTCGTCCGCGTGAAGAGCTATGACGAGGGCCTCGACCTCATCAACTCCGGCCGGTTCGGCAACGGCACCGCGATCTTCACCAACGACGGCGGCGCCGCGCGCCGCTTCCAGAACCAGGTGCAGGTCGGCATGATCGGCATCAACGTGCCCATCCCGGTCCCCGTCGCCTACCACTCCTTCGGCGGCTGGAAGCAGTCGCTGTTCGGCGACGCCAAGGCCTACGGCATCCATGGCTTCGACTTCTACACCCGCGAGAAGGCCGTCACCGCCCGCTGGCTCGACCCCAGCCACGGCGGCATCAACCTCGGCTTCCCGCAGAACCACTGACCCCACCGGGCAAAGGACCTCCCCCCCATGACCGACACCGTTCTCACCGGCCTCCAGCCCGATCTCGAGGCCGACGCGCGCGTGCGTGCGGACGACCGCGGGCACGTGTTCCACTCGTGGAGCGCACAGGCGCTCATCGACCCGCTGCCGGTCGCAGCCGGCGAGGGCTCGACGTTCTGGGACTATGCGGGCAACGCCTACCTCGACTTCAGCTCGCAGCTGGTGAATCTGAACCTCGGGCATCAGCATCCGGATCTCGTCGAGGCGATCCAGCGGCAGGCGGGCCGTCTCGCGACGATCCAGCCGTCGATGGCGAATGATGTGCGCGGAGAGCTCGCGCGGCGCATCGCCGACGTCGCGGGCGACGGTTTCGAGAAGGTGTTCTTCACCAACGGCGGCGCCGATGCGAACGAGAACGCGGTGCGCATGGCGCGCCTCGTGACCGGCCGCCGCAAGGTGCTGTCGATGTACCGCAGCTACCACGGCAACACGTCGACCGCGATCTCGCTGACCGGTGACCCGCGGCGCTGGCCGAACGAGCCTGCGGACGGGTCGGTCGCGAAGTTCTTCGGGCCGTACCCCTACCGCTCGGCGTTCCACTCGTCGAGCCCGGAGGAAGAGACGCAGCGCGCGCTCGAGCACCTCGAGCAGACGATCGTGCTCGAAGGCGCGCCGACCATCGCCGCGATCGTGATCGAGACGATCGTCGGCACCAACGGCGTGCTGGTGCCACCGCCCGGCTACCTCGCCGGCGTGCGCGAGCTGTGCGACCGCTTCGGCATCGTCTACATCGCCGACGAGGTCATGGTCGGGTTCGGGCGCGTGGGCGAGTGGTTCGCGTTCCAGGCGTTCGATGTCGTTCCCGACCTCATCACCTTCGCGAAGGGGGTGAACTCCGGCTATGTGCCGCTCGGCGGCGTCGTCATCTCGGACCGCATCGCCGCGCATTTCGACACCGTCGCCTTCCCCGGAGGCCTGACATACTCCGGGCATCCGCTGGCGTGTGCGGCGGGAGTGGCGACGTTCGAGGTGTTCGAGCGCGACGGCATTCTCGAGCGCGTGCGCGACCTCGGCTCGCGCGTCGTCGAGCCGCGCCTGCGCGACATCGCGTCGCGGCATCCCTCGGTCGGCGACGTGCGCGGCATGGGCCTGTTCTGGGCGATCGAGCTGGTGAAGGATCGCCAGACGCGCGAGCAGCTCGTGCCGTTCAACGCGAGCGGGCCGGATGCCGCACCCGTCGCCGCGGTCGCCGCGGCGTGCAAGCGGGACGGCGTGTGGCCCTTCACCCATTTCAACCGCGTGCACGTGGCTCCGCCGCTCGTCATCTCGGAGGACGAGCTCCTGCACGGATTGGACGTCATCGACCGCGCCCTGGCCGCGGCCGACGAGCACGCTGCACGCTGAGACCCGGCGCGCTACTCCGCGATCCGCGATATCGCAACGGGGTAGCCCGAATCGTTCCGATGCGCGGGAATGAAACGACCGAACCCAAGGTTATCCATGTACTCAGCCCACTACCGGGCTGCAGGAGGGGACAGTGGGCAAGAACTACGTCGACATCGAGAACGACCGGGGCGAGACGCTGCGTTACCGCAAGCACGTCAACGGCCGGGGTCTGATCGCGCATGGAGCGAAGGTGCACCCGAGCGCCATCGTGGAAGCGGGGGCGTATGTCGAACCGGGCGTGCAGATCGCGGCCGGCGCACATGTCGGCCGCGGCGTGTGGGTGGAATCGGACGCCGTGATCGGCCCCGACGCCGAGATCGCGCCGCACGCGCACATCGGCCCGCGCGCCGCCATCGGCCCGCGCGCGAAGATCGGTGTGCGCACCCAGGTCGGCACCGATGCCCGCGTCGCCGGGGGCTCGCTCATCGGCGACGACGAGACGATCGCCGACGGCGAGCGCGTCGCCACCGACCGCCGGGGACTTCGCCTGGCCGCCTGACCTCGTCGTCGGCTGCCGCTAGCCTGACGCGATGACAGGCAGACGCTCGCGGCGAGGCGCCGTGTCGTTCGCCGCGGTCGCGGTCGTCGCCGCCATTGCGGCCGTCGCGTGGTTCGCCGCGGGCGGACGGATGCCGTGGGCCGAGGCCGACCCCGCTCCGAGCACGTCTGCCGCCGCGCCGACGACAACGGGCGACGGCATCCCGGCGCGGCCTCCCGATGCGTTCCCGCTCACCGTCGTGCACGTGTACGACGGCGACACGATCCAGGCCGTGATGCAGGAGCCGAACGACGTCGTGACGACGTCGAATCCGATCCGCATCCGTCTCATCGGCGTCGACACTCCCGAGGGCACGCCCGCACCCGAGTGCTGGGCCGACGAGGCCCGCACGCACCTGGCTCAGCTCCTCCCCGAGGGTGCGACTGTATGGGCGGCGCCCGACACCGAGACGTGGGACGACTACGACCGCCGGCTGTTCAACCTCTGGACCGACGACGGCCGATTCGTGAACCTCGAGCTCGTCTCGGCCGGTGACGCCGAGGCGATCCGGGTCTGGCCGAACGTCGAGTTCTTCGATCTGCTGACCGCCGCGCAGGCCGACGCCGAGGCATCCGGCACCGGCAGGTGGGGTGCGTGCGGCTGAGCCGTCTCTAGGCGAACAGGAAGAGCACGAAGCCGATCAGCGGCAGCGTGCCCTGGAGGAGCGCCGCACGAAGGTATTTCATACCGGTGGTGAGCAGCACGAGCGCGGCCGCGACCATCGAGCCGAGGCTGAACAGCACCAGCGCGAGGCCCGCCGCGCGCACGCCGCTCTCGTCGGCGCCCGCGAGGAAGAGGACGATCCCGAGCACGGCGCCGATCGCGAGGAACAGGTTGTAGAAGCCCTGGTTGTACGCCATCGGCTTCATCGTCTCGGCGGCGGCCTGGTCTGCGACGCCGAAGCGCCGCCAGATCCTCGGCTGCGTCCACTGCACGCTCTCCATCACGAAGATGTACACGTGCAGCAGTGCCGCGAGCGCGGCGAAGACGGTGGCGAGGATCGCGATCATGAGCGAACGATAGCGCCCGGGATACGCTGAGCGATATGGCGAAGGGCAAGGGCGGCGGGAGACCGCGAAGGGATGCCGCTCCCCGCCGTCGCGCGGGAGCCAGAGGCTCGGCGGCGCGCCCACAGCACACGCCTCGTCCCTCGCCCGGGCCGGCACCCGCGGATCCCCGCGAGTCCGATGTCGCCGAGCCGAGCACGTTCCGCCTCGGTGCGATCCCCGGCGCGACGCCCGGCAAGTGGATCGACGTGTGGAAGGAGCGGATGCCGCGCACCACGCTCGAACTCGTGCCGCTGCCCGTCGCCGGCCAGCGCCGGGCCCTCGACGACGCCCAGGTCGACGCCGCACTGGTGCGGCTGCCGATCAGCAGCGATGGACTCCACGTCATCCCGCTCTATGACGAAGTGCCCGTCGTCGTTTGCGCGAAGGACTCCCACCTGACGGCCGCCGAGGAGCTCGAACCCGGCGACCTCGAGGGCGAGGTGCTCATCGTTGCGCAGGACGACGTGCTCGGCATCCGGATTGCGGGAACGGTGCCGCCCCGCTTCGATGCGCCCGCCGACACCGCCGAGGCGATCGCGACGGTCGCCGCCGGCGTCGGGATCGTCGTGGTGCCGATGTCGCTCGCGCGACTCCACCACCGCAAGGACGTCGAGCACCGCCCGCTGCGCGACGGACCTGTCTCGACGGTCGCGCTGGCGTGGGTCGCGGATCGCACAACACCCGTCGTCGAGACGTTCGTCGGAATCGTGCGCGGCCGCACCGCCAACTCGTCGCGAGGGTGACGCGACAGGGGATGCCGCGCGCCCCCAACACCGCGGCATCCCCTCGCGGAACGGCTGCGAAGACGACGCTCCCCAGCCGCGTCCCCGATGTGATCTCCGTCTCGGCGCCGAGCCCCAGAGCCCGGACGGCTCAAGCCGTTCCATGCAGTGAGGAGCGCGCTGGGTCCGCCGTGATACATCGCCGGCGGGGGAAGTCAGAATCCGGCCCCGTGCACCTGGAACGGCGCGACGATGCCGGTGCGCTCCGAGGCCGCCGCCAATGCGTCCGACGGTCCCAAGCCGGCCGCGAGTCCTTCGTGCATCGCCCCCAGAAGCTCGCAGGCTTCATCGTCCGCGACCACGACCGGAGCAGCGACGACGGCACGCGTGCCGGCATGGAGCCATACTCGCGCCATCCCCACGGCCTCCTCGCCCCAGCGCACCGACGATCGTCCGATCTCGCAGGCCGACAGCACAACGGTGTCAGGCACGGGGGCGATGAGGTCGATGTCGTACCCGAACAGCGTGCCGTCCACCAGTTCCAAGCCCGAGAACATCGGGTTGTCGACCGCGTGGCGGCCATGCCCTGCGGCATGGAGCACGTCGACCCGAGAGGCCAGTTCCGTGACCGCGGAGACTGTGGCGGAACCATCGCTCAGTGTCGGCGCGTCCGGCCATGAGCCTCTCGCTGCCCCGACCTCCTCGGCCGCACGGGGGACCCGGGGTCCGATCACGAAACCGGCCGACGCGAGGCGGAACGGGCCGCGAGCTCGGCTCCGTGCCCATGCGGACGCTGATCCCGGCACCGTCAATGCCCGGCCGCTGAACGCCGGGAGCATCGACCAGGGGATGCCGGACAGCACACCTGGGGCCAGCACCGCGATGCGGTGCGCGGAAGCGATCTGCGACTGCACCGGCTGCACGAGGACGGTCGACAGGCGTTCGACGCGCGCGCGCAGGCTTCCGCGCACGAGCGTGGACATCGACCCGGACCTCACACGGGCGGCCACGTCGAGGTCGGCTCGCAGGCCTGTGAGCAGCTCTCTGACGTCCTTCCAGGACAGCTCGGCGATCGCGGTGGAGCCTTCGAACAGCGTGAGCGCGACCAGCCGTTCGCCATCGAAGACGTAGGCGATCAGGGCCTCGCCGTCGCCGAGGGCTTCGATGGCGTCGGGCATCGCGATCCTGCCGGTCGATCCGCCCGCAGTCGTCGAAGACCACTGCCGGTCTCGAATCCGCCGCTCGAGGGCTTGTGCACGGGGGTCAGCGAACCAATCGTCATCGCCGGCCGCGGCGCGGATGGTCCGCAGCTCCGCGAGATCCGCAGCCAGTTCCTCGTCCCGCGGGGGCCGAAGGGGCACCACATGCTGACTCATCAGGCGGGCGCGCTCCGACCAGTCGAAGATCACGTCCGGCCGGCCGGAGCGGAGCGCGGAGGAGAGTCCCTCTGTGAGCAGTCCACCCGCGCGCATGGCCGAACTCGTCTGCAGGTCGAGGCTCCCGAAGGCGCGCTGCGTCCGGACGAGCGCGTCGAGACCCCTCGCCGCGTGCCGTCGGCACTCAGCCTCCCGCCCTTCCACCGCAGCGACCGCAGCCCGGGTCTCGTGCGCCAGCATCGTCACTTCGAGGGGCATGCGCGGTGGTATTCGCACGGACACAGGCATCGGGCGGCGCTGCAGGCGGACCCTGGCACGCAGGTCCGCCAACCGGAGCGCCTCCGCCTCCGCGAGGAACCGATGCTGTCTCAGCGCGGTGATGACAGCCTCCACCATCGCCTCAGAGGGCAGACGACGTCCCTGCCGCGCCGGGCGTCCTGACCGGTCGATCCGTCCGACCGCCAGCTGCGCGCGCAGCTTGATCGCCTCGGCGCGCAGCGCCCAGCCGTCGCTTCCGAGCGCACGGAAACGACGACTGGCGACGCGCGCGGCGGTCACAGCGCGATCGGGATCGTGATTCAGGAGAGACCGCGCGAGCTGATACTCCGCGCCCGCCCGCTCGCGAGGTGCGCGCTTCCGGCCGAGGACGGCAGCCGCCTTCTCGAGCAGGGTCTCCGCCTCGGTCACCAAGCCCGCGTCGCGGAGCACTTCGGCGCGGTCCAGCTCGTTGATGGCAGCCCACACGTCCGAACCCTCGTCGAGGGGGTCGCGAACGCTCTGCATGGTCCTCAGCGCGGTCAGCACGTCACCGCGTCGCATCGCAAGGTAGCCCAGGTTGTGGACGGCCTGGTTCGCCTCCTCGACGAGGCCCGCCGCACGATAGATGCCCTCCGCCTCCTCGAGGTCCTCCTGTGCCGCATCGAGGCGGCCACGGTCCATCTCGACGAGGCTGCGGTTCATCAGCACGTTGGCGCGACGAACAGGCTCGCCACGCAGTCCGTTGGCGCCCTTCGTGAGCCATTCGGCTGCTCGGTCCGGATGCCCGCGCTCGAGCGCGAGCGCACCGAGCTGACCATGCAGCTGAGCGACCGTCACGTCATCGAGTCCCTCACGCGACAGCATCTCGAGACACAGTCGCTCGCCCTCGTCGACGTCGCCGAGCCGGGCGAGCACGTATGCGACCGTGCCGACGATGCGAGCCATGAGGTTGACGTCGCCGGCCGCCTCAGCGGCCTCGTACGCCGCAGCGAGCACTCGCCGCGCGTTCGAGTACCTGCCGCGATTGGCCAGATCGACGCCGCGCCGATGCTTCGCCGCAGCCTCGCCCCCGATCCCCATGAAGCCATCATGGCGCGATCCTCGAGGATCTGGGGCACGCGTGAAGCCGTTACCTCGTCAGTCGTGACCTGTCATCCTGCGTGAGCACCTCGAGCGCCTTCTCGACGGCGTTCGAGGCGTGTGCCGTCTTCGCGGCGTGCATCAACGACGGCGCGAGCTGCGCCGCAATCGTCGCCGAGACGAACGGAGCGGCGAACGAGGTTCCGCTCCACACCGCGAACCCACCACCGGGACCGCTGGAGAAGTCGTCAGGATCGAGGCTCTGCCGCCGCCTGTCGCCTTTGTCCGCGCGCGAAGCCGCCTGCATTCCGCCTTCGAACGAAGGGAATATGCTCAGCACCGACGTACCGGGGGCGTAGGTCGTCACCCAGTCGCCGACGTTGCTGAAGAGCGCGACCGAAGTGCGCTGCGGATTGAGCGCTCCGACAGCGATATGGCGCGCGGCATCCGTCGGCTCGTCGAAGGTGAGGTCGGGATCGCCCCAGTTGTACAGCGCCGCCGGGAACGCGGGGCGTTCGGTCGCGTCGTTGCCCGCAGAGCACACGACGACGCACCCCCTCGACCGGAGTGCAGCGAGCGCCTCGTAGAGGCGCAGGCTGAATCGTCCGTCCTCCGGGGTCTCGTGGTAGTAGCCGAGGGAGAGGTTCAGCACGTCCACGTGGTGCGGATCGTCGTCCGTGTCGGCGTCGATCCAGTCGGAGAGCTCCTCCAGCGCCGTGATGAGCTCGCTCTCGAGGACGCTGCCGTTGCTGTCGGCCACGCGGATCGCGATCAACTCGGCGTCGGGGCACACCTGACGCAGGATGCCCGCCACGAAGGTCCCGTGCCCGGCAGCGTCGTCGAGGAAGCCGTCCAGCGGTCCCGACAAGTCTCCGTACTTCTCCGGGTCGGTCCGCGCGTCGTCGACCCCGATGACCTCGCCGCTCGACGAGTGGATCGTGCGCACCACCGTGCGCTCGTCGGACGTCAGCCACGGATGCTCGCCGCAGCCCGTGTCAGCGAACGCGATGACGGGTCGGCGTCCGCCGTCCGCGACGGGATGGCGCTCGGCCGGCGGCGGGCCGACGTACGTCACCAGCTCGAGCCCACCGGACCCCGGGTAGGCGTACCCTTCCGTGCCGGCGGGGTTCGTGCGTCCGTGAGGGTTCGTGCGCCCGTGAGGGTTGGTGCGGCCGTGCGGATTCGTCCGGCCATGCGGGTTGAGGTCGATCGGATCCACTCCGAGCACGTGGTCGAGGCTCACCTGAGCGATGACCGGATCGTCTACCGCCTTCGGCGCGCGGGAGCGTGCCGACCCGCTTTGTGCCGCGGCGGTCGCCGTGCGCTGTCTCGGGTCGTTCGCGATGGATGCCGCGAGCGATACCGCTCGCGTCGCGTCGGTTCGAGACGAGGCCTCATCGGCTTCGGTCGACCGCTCCTGTCCGCCATCGGCCAGCCGCGCCGCGACGAGCAGGTCGCGGCGAGCCTGCTGCAGCAGTCGCCATGCATCGACCGGCGGCACGGGCTCGTCGTCACGTCCCTCACGCGGCGCCTGCACGATCCGCGCGCGGCTCAGGGTGTCGCTGCCGTCGCGCGCCCGGACCGTCTCGAGCTCGATGTCCCACCCCAGCTTCCCTGCCGCGTCCTTCAATACCCGGGTCGCGGCGGCCGGGTCGCCCGACACGACGAGGTGGCCCGGGACGTAGACCGTGCCATAGGCCTGGAGCCCCGGAACCGGCTCGCGGCGCGGATCGAGGACGACGCCCTTCGGCTCACCTGCGACCTCGCGTTCGCGCCAGGTGCGTCGCGGGGTGCTCTCGTCTTCGGGCATATGTACTCCTCACAGACAGCGGAATCCGCGGCCCCCAAGGCCGCGGCATCCGGTTCCTACTCGTGCGTGTCAGATCTCGAACTGCGGCGTCTGGAAGTCCCGGAGCTCGCCGTCGGCGGCTCGCACGACCAGACGAAGCCGCGCCACTCCCGGCGTCACCTCGTCGAAGGCGAAGCGGCCGTGCTCGCCGGGGTCGGCGGCCCATTCGCGCTCGCCCTGGACCAGCCGGATGGCCAGTGCCGTGGCATCCACCCACCCGTCGACGCGGCGGCCGCCGTCCTCGGTGGCCGTCACGTGCAGCAGCACGCTCGTCGTGCCGTCGCTGAACTGCAGCGTCGCCGTGTCGCTCTCGCCGCGCACTTCGGCGAACGAGCCCTCGACGAGCGTCAGCAGCGCATACTCGCGCGAGAGATCCTCGACGGCGACCGCCGCCACCATGCGGTCGACGAGGTCGGCCGGCACCGGGTCGATCTCCTCCCACATGTGCCGCATGCGCGCGAAGAGCGCGGCATCGGCCGCGAAGTCCTCAGTCTCCATCGTCTTCCCCCCATCCGTCGCCTACCAGTGCGGCGCGGAGCTTCGCGAGACAGCGCTGCCGCGTCGGTCCGATCGACCCGATCGGCATCGCGAGGTCCTGGGCGATGCGCGCGTAGTCGGGGCGGTCCTCGAACGCGACGATCCGCAGCAGGCGCTGGCATCGTTCGTTGAGCGTTCCGACCGCGGTCCACAGGCGACGGGTCTCGTCGTCGTGGGCGGCGGTCTGCTCGGCGGATTCGTGGACCGGCAGGTGGGGTTCGAGCGACTCGGCCTCGGTCGGGTCGGCCCGTCGGTGCTGCTTGCCGACGCGCCACGCCTCGCGGCGCGCGCACATCGTGAGCCATCCCGACACCGCCTGCGGGTCGTGGATGGTCTCGTGCCGGCGCACCAGCGTCAGCCACGTCGTCTGCACGACGTCCTGCGCGAGGGCGTGGTCGAGTCCATAGGCGCGCACGACGTGCCAGAGCGGTGGCGACATGAGACGGACGAGCTCGTCCATCGCACGGCTGTCACCCTCTCGCCATCGCACGAACAGCGTCGCGGCACGCTGCCATCGCGCCGGCTCGACGGAGTCGACGGATGCCTCGGCCTCCGCCGCGTGCACGTCGCGCGGCGCGTCGGGCCGCGGCGGCCCCGCCTCGGCGTCCGGATGCGTCATGACGCCCATTGTGTCCACACCATGCCCGAGTGCGATAGAGCGCGCCTGATACATCCGGTGCGGGAATCGGGTCGGCAGATGTCACTCCGCCTCGCCCGCACCGGCATCGCAACCTAGAATTCGGGCATGACGACCGCGCCCCTGCTCTATGTGTGCGTGCGGCCGCAGGAGGGCGCCGCCGCCGCAGAGTACGAGTCGTTCCGGTCGGCGATGCGCGTCTCGGAGGACGACTTCGCCCGTCACGATCTCGTGCGCGAGCCGCTTCCGTCCGACGCCTTCGAGCGTTACCGCGGCTTCCTCGTCGGCGGCAGCCCGTTCAACGTCGCCGACCCCGAGTCGACCAAGACCGACGCGCAGCGACGGCTCGAAGCCGACCTGGCCCGCATCGCGACGGCGGCCGCGGCGGCCGACGGTCCGGCCGCGCTCTTCACGTGCTACGGCATCGGGGTCGCCACGCGCGCGCTCGGCGGCACGGTCAGCCGCGCGTTCCCCGAAGACACCGGCCCGGTGTCGATCGCGCTCACCCCCGCGGCGGCCGGCGATCCGGTGTTCGGCGGGCTCGCCGACCGGTTCACGGCGCTCACCGCGCACAAGGAGGGCACCGAGTCGCTGCCTCCGGGAGCACGACTGCTCGCGTCCAATGAGGCGTGCCCCGTGCAGGCGTACGCGATCGGCGACAGGCTCTACGCGACGCAGTTCCATCCCGAGCCGACGACCAAGGCCTTCACCGAGCGCATGGCGGTCTACCGCGACGACGGCTACTTCGAGTCCCACGCGTTCGACGAGATCGCAGGGCGCGTGCTCGCGGCATCCGTCACCGAGCCGGCGCGCCTGCTTCGGGCGTTCGCGGAGCGTTTCGGCGCCGGCTGACTTCACGCCTCCGCGTTGCGCACCTCGACGACCTGCTGCAGTACCTTGCCGACCATCGGCGTCACCACGACGATCACAGCCGCGACGATCGCGGCGACGCCGATCGCCGCGTCCGCCGGGTCGCCTCCGAGGCGTGCGACCGCGATCCACGCCAGACCCCAGCCCATCGCGAGTCCCGGCGCCAGCCGCCAACGGCTCCACCACGCGACGACCACGCCGGCCGCGGCGATGAGCACGATCGTCGCCACGCCCCACCCGGTCGCGCCGCCACCTTCGCCTTCGGGCGTCGGGGCGACCCACGCGGCGATGTTCGCCACCGTCGCGACGGTCACCCACCCGAAGTGCAGTCCGGTGACGCCGTCGATCAGCACGCTGTCGGCGAGCCCCCGGCCCGGGAATGCCACCGTCACGTGGAACGCCACAGCGAGCGCGACCAGCAGCAGCACGATCACCAGAACGGTCAGCGGCAGCGACGCGAACTGCGCCGCGACCAGCCACAGGCCGTTCAGCACCATCGTGCCTGCTGCGAGCGCCCCCAGCGCGCGCTGACGATCGCGGTCGCGCTGGCGTGGGAAGGCCTGCCACGCGGTGTACCCGAGCAGGCCGAGGTAGATCGCGCTCCAGATGGAGAAGGCCGGGCGCGCGGGGGCCAGGTACGAGCCGTCGGCATCGAGGGCGCCACCCTGGACGTCCTGGATCGGCGTTCCGCCGAACACGCCGACGCCGAGGAGGGCGGCCGCGATCATGAAGCAGAACGCGACGATCACCACGACCTGGCGGGTCGCGTCCTTCCTGCGCTCGCGCACGTTCTCGGCCGGAGTGTCCATCCGGTCACGGTAGAGCCGCCGGCTCCGGGCATGCAGCGGCTTGACACGGGCACGCTCGCGCCCTAAGCGCTCCGGCGCGTCAGGCGCCCGGTGGCGGCTCGAGAAGCAGCCGGATCCGCTCGTCGAGGTACCGCTCGAGCGGCATGAATCCTCCCGCGGCGCTCCAGCGGACGCTCACGACGCCGTCGACGAGCGAGAGAGGGCCGGATGCCTCGCCCCGATCGACGGCGTCGGGATCCAGCATCCGCCAGCCGATGTGGACGGTCTCGCCTTCCGCGAATCCGCCGCGACGCGCGGCTGCGGCGAGCTCGGCGCGGCGTCGCTGCGACTCGGCCGTGTACCCGCGGCGCGCCTCCTGCCGGGCGCGCACGATGTCTCCTGTGGCGAGCACCGCATCGTCGGCGAGCAGCAGCACGCCGAGATGCCAGGCGTCTCCTCGGCGCACGATGCGGGGCGCGCGGGCGACGCCGAGGATGCGGCGCGGTTCGACGAGCTCACCGAGCGATTCACGGGGAGCCTCGCGCAGCCGCTCGCGTGCGGCATCGAGCAGCTCCCGTGTGCTCATGCCATGTCGTCCTGCAACGATTCGCTCGCCCGCACCTTGTCGCCCCGCAGCGTCATGCCCAGGAGCGGGAACAGCAGCACGGACAGCATGCCCGTCGCGACGAGCACGGCCTGCTGCGATGACGACAGGATGCCCTCGTCGACGCCGATCGCCGTGACCGCCACGATGATGGGCAGGCCGGTGGCGCCGAGCAGCGCCATCGAGAGCCGCTCGCGGCGCGAAGATCCTTCGGGCACGGCCAGCATCGACGGGATGCCTCGCACCACGAGCAGCGCGAGGAGCCCGACCGGCAGCAGCAGGAACAGCGTCGGCTGGTCGAGCAGGGACTGAAGGTCGAAGGTGACGCCGGTGTAGATGAAGAAGACCGGCACCAGGAAGCCGAACGCGACGCCCTCGATCTTGCTCTCGACCGCCTCGCGGTCGTGCTCGGACGCATCGCGCATGAGGAGGCGCCAGATCACGCCGGCCGCGAAGGCGCCGAGCAGCATGTCGAGGTCGAGCACGATGCTCAGCGCGATGAGCGAGCACAGAGTCAGGAACACCACGCGGATCGCGAACTGCCCGGACGTGTGCAGCGTCGCGTTCACGAAGCGGTGCATCGCGCCGCGCGGAACCTTGAACGCGAGCCAGATCGCGAGCCCGGCGATCGCGACGAAGGCGACGAGCACCAGGGTGGCAAGGCCGAGCTCCCGCCCACCGAGGAAGAGCGAGATCGCGATCAGCGGACCGAACTCGCCCACGGCGCCGACCGCTGCGACCGCCTGGCCGAACGGCGTGCGCAGCTCGCCGGCATCCCTCAGGATCGGCAGCAGAGTTCCCAGCGCCGTCGAGCACAGCGCGACGCCGATCACGACCGCCGCCTCACCCGGGGCGAGCAGGAATCCTGCCGCGACCCCCGCGATGAGGCTGATGAGCCAGCCGAGCGAAGCCCGCCGCCCCAGGCGTCCCCGGAACGACCCGAACTGGATCTCGGTGCCCGCGACGAAGAACAGCAGCGCCAGCCCGAACTCCGACAGCGTCTCGATGAAGGCGTGCTCCTGCGCCCAGCCCAGAACCGCAGGACCGATCAGGATGCCGAGCACCAGCTCGAACACCACCACCGGGATGCGCACCCACCGGCCGAGGCCCCGGGCGAGCAGGGGCGCGAGCACGGCGAGGAGCGGGATCAGCAGCAGCATCAGCGGTTGGGGGTCTTCCACGCGATCAGACTAGCGACGCCGGTCTGACGCGCCGTCGTGCAGATCGCGCGGTTTCACGGCGGCGTTCGCGAGCGCTCGGCCTCCACTCGGTCGAGCCAGCGAAGCAGGGCCGGCAATGCCAGGTACGCGACGGTTCCGTGATCAGCGAAGGGGATCTCGTTCAAGGTCACCGCGATTCCGAGGGATGCCTCGTGACGGGCGAACCGCTCGGTGTCGCCGGGCACGACGAGCTCGTCGTCCAGCCCCTGCGCGAGGAACAGCGGCGCATCGAAGGCCACCCCGCCGGCCGAGTTCTCTTCGAACAGCGACGCCCACGGCTCAGCGGTGGTGGGATCCGCGGTCGTGAAGTCGCCGATGAGCGGCTCCCCGATGCGGTGCAGCTCGGGGAGGTGCGACAACAGGCAGAGCTCGTTCATCCGCGGCACGAGCTCGAGGGCGGCGGGTGTCAGGATGCCGTCGAGCGGCGCGTCCGGGTATACCTCGGCATACGCGGTGAAGGCGTACGCGCCGATCGTGACGCCCGAGATGTCGTCGAGGTGTGCGCTCATGAGTCCGGGCAGGTCGGCCGCGGGCGCAGCTGCCGCGACCGCGACGATCGACAGCTCCGGCGCATATTCGCTCGCTCGCTCCGCGGCGAACAGCGCCGCCTGGCCTCCTTGGGAGTGCCCCCACAGCACCACCCGATCGGTCGCTCCCGCCTCCGGCGCCGCGCGCGCGGCACGCGCCGCGTCGAGGACGGCGTTGCCGCCCGTTGCGCCGACGAGATACGAGTCCGGGCCGTCCGTGCCCATGCCGACGTAGTCCGTCGCCACGACGGCGTAGCCACGATCGAGCAGGAAGCGCAGTCCCTCGATCCCGAGGAACGGATCGAACCCGTACGACGGCGCGCACGAGCGCGCGGCACCGGTGGTCGGGTGCCCCCACGAGACGACCGTCCGTCCCTGGGGCGGTGCGGGCGTCAGCGGGGCCACGAGCACGCCGGTCGCGACGACCGGGTCGCCGTGCACGTCGGTCGTGCGGTACATCAGACGCCATGCGCGACTTGCGAAGGGCGCGCCCAGCAGCGGGTCGAGTTTCACGAGGGTGCCGGGTTCGCCCTCGGCGGCTCCGACGGGCTGCTCATAGAAGGCGTCGATCCCGGGACGTTCGAGGAGGTCGCCGATCACGCGCCACTCCTCCGCGGCGACGACGCCGCCGAACAGGGCGAGAGTCGCGGCGACGAAGCCCGCCGCGAACCGGGCTCCTCGCCGCCTGAGCCGCGCGCGGGACGCAGCCCGCACGGAGACCGCGGGCTGCGTGCCGTCCACGCGGGATCGTGTCGGTCGCGTCGCCATCACTGCCGACCGTAGCGCCCCCGCCGCGGTCGCGTCCGGTCAGCCCCCGACCGCCTCCAGCTGCTCCGCGGGAGGCGTGAGCTCGGCGCGGCTGCGACGGTGGCCGATGAGGGCGAGCACGACGCCCGCGACCAGCCACGCGCCCAGCACCACCCACTGCGTCGCGGTCGCGGCATCCGGGAAGTACATCACGGACCGCAGCAGATTTGCCGACGCCCCGGGCACGAACCACTGTCCGATCGCGCCCCACGGCTCCGGCAGGAACTGCGGCGGCGCCGCGGCGGCCGCGATGGGGTTCGCGATCAGGAGCGTGATGAGGGCCGCCACGCCGATCCCGGGCGGCCCCATCACGGACGCCAGCCCGATCACGAGCGCGGCGGTCGCCGACACGCTGAGGCCGATGACCGTGGCGTTGAGCAGCCAGTCGCCCTGCAGGATGCCGAACCACGTCTGCATGACGAGGGTGATGAGCGCGCCCGCGGCCGCGCCGAACACGACCAGGCCGATCAGGCGCCGCACGACACCCTGGACGAGCAGGCTCAGCAGGATGCCGCCGAGCATCCCGCTCAGGACGAGGGGGAAGACGGATGCCGCGAGCCCGGCGCCCGTCGCGTCACCCTCGGCGAGCGGCACGAGGTCGGTGACCGCCACCTGCGGGATCCCGGGAACGTCGCCGGGCGCCGCGCCGTCGGGCAGCTGCGGTTGCTGGCCCGCCTGCAGCGCGGTCATGATCGCGCTGAGCTGGTCGGTGAGCGCAGCCTGGGCCCGCTGGTCGATCTGCAGCTGGAGCTGGGTCGCGACGCCGCGCAGCGCCTGCGCCGCAACCGGGCTCGCCGCCGTGGCGATGAGCACCTCGGGCTTCTCCCCGAGGAGGATCGCGCCGTACAGCTCTCGCGACTCGATCCGCGACACCGCGGCCTCACGCGAGTCGACATCGTGCAGCACGAAGGGCTCGGGGTCCTGTTCGGCGAGCACTCCCTCGACGGCGGATACGGCATCCGCGGGCCCGTCGATGCCGACGGGCAGGTTCTGCGGCTGCGATGTCGCGGCCGGCCACACGAACGCCATGACGATCACGGCGACGATCAGTGCGCCGGCGAGACCGAACAGGACCGCGAACCGCCAGCGGGTCGGCGGGACGGCGGAACGCGACGGGGCCTCGCGAAGGGTGTCCATGGCGACCTCCTAAAAGAGAATGTTGATTCTGTTTTGGAGAATAACAGAATCGCTATTCTGTTTCCATGCCCAGAGTGTCGGAGGAGTACCGGGAGGCACGTCGCGACGAGATCGCGCGTGCGGCGCTGCGGTGCCTGGAGCGAAAAGGGGTGAGGGACACCTCGATCGCCGACATCGTCGAAGAGTCGGGGCTGTCTACCGGCGCGATCTACTCCCACTTCTCCAACAAGGCCGAACTCGCACGGTACGTCGTCGGACGGTTCCTGCTCCCGCGCATCGACGCGCTCGAGACCGCGGCCGCACGCGGCGAGATCGTGCCGCCCCGTGAGGCCCTTCGCGGAATGCTCTCCGTGTTCGCCGAGACCGGGCTGCCGCCGTCACTCGTCGTGCAGTTCTGGGGAGAGGCGATGGTGCAGGCCGATCTCCACGCCGAGATGCTGCGGACCGCCGCACGCCTGCGCGACTCGCTGACGGCGGCCATCACGCCATGGGCGGTCCAGGAGGCCGCCTCCGGCGACGACGCGGAGGTCGACGCCGCCGCGCTCGCCTCCCGGCACGCCCGCACCATCGCCGCGCTGGCGCAGGGCTACGTCTCGAACTCCGCGATCTTCGGTCCGCGCGACGTCGACGAGTACGTCACGAGCGCAGCCGCCGTCCTCGCGAGCTGACGGCGGTCACCCGCGCAGGCTCAGACCGGCCCCGCGGCCGGGGGTACGGCATCCGTCGGCGAAGCAGGCTGCGCCGCGCCCGACGTGAGCGCGCGCGGCGCGGCGCCCTGGCTGCCCGTGCGCGGCTCGGTCTCGCGGCCGCGGATCACACGCGACCCGCCCGCGACGTCGCCCATTGCGCGGCTCCTGATCTCCCTGGCGCCGCCGCCCCTGATTTCACCGTGCAGCCGCTCCATGCGCTCGTCGAGCTCGGCCGCGGTCTCGGCGGCGTCCTTGAGGCTTTCGAGCAGCTCGTCGGGCACGCGCGTCGCGTACTTGTAGTAGATCTTGTGCTCGAGGCTCGCCCAGAAATCCATCGCGATGGTGCGGAACTGCACCTCGACGGGCACCTCGATGCGCCCCGTCGACAGGAACACCGGCACCTCGACGATCGCGTGCAGGCTCTTGTACCCGTTCGGCTTGGGCGCGGCGATGTAGTCCTTCACCTGGATGAGCCGCACGTCGTCCTGCTCGGTCAGCAGATCGAACAGGCGGTAGACGTCGGCCACGAAGCTGCACGTGATGCGCACGCCCGCGATGTCGGTGATGCGGCGCCGGATCGAGCCGAAGTCGGGATCGATCCCCTTGCGCTGCACCTTCTCGACCAGGCTGTCGGGTGACTTCACACGGCTCGACACGTGCTCGATGGGGTTGTAGTCGTGCGTGAGCAGGAACTCGTCGCGCAGGATCCCGATCTTGGTCTCGATCTCCTGCAGACCGAACCGGTACTCCATGAGGAACCGCTGCAGACCGTCGCGCATCTCGCGGAGCTCCGCGGGCGACACCGTGATCTCGGCATCGTCATCGGGGGTGGTCACGGGCACGAGGGGCGCGGGGGTGGCCATGTGCTCCACGCTAGGCAGAGCGGCTACGAGAGTCCTGTGAAGACCGGATGCCCGTCCCTGACGCGCGCGGCGTGTCACGACTCCGCCCGGGCCCCGGCCTCCGTCGTCGCGCCGGCCCACGGTCCGGTCGGACGTGACCGACGGTTCAGGCGGAGCTGTGGCTCGGTTCACAGCTCGTCGAGCACGCGCTGCGCGCGATCGGCCTCGCGCGCGGCATCCTTCGCCGTCTTCGCCGCCTCGGCGCGCTCGCGCTCGATCGCGTCGAGCTTGTCGTCCGCGGCCGCGGCCTCCTCCTCGAGGCGGGCGAGGTCGCGGCGCAGATCGTCGATGCGCTCAGCGAGGTGGTCGGCGCGCTCCTGCGCCTTCGTGCGACGGTCCTCGATGCGGGCGAGTGCCCGCTCGGCCTCGTTCGCGAGGCGCTCCGCCTCCCGCGCCGCCTTCTCGGCGTCCCTGCGCGCGCGGCGCTCGGCGAGGTCGTCGCGGGGCGGCGGCGTCACCACGCCCGGGACCGAGCCGCCGACCGCGTCGGCCAGCGCCTCGGGCTCGATGTCGCCGGCCTCCAGCGGCTTGACGAGACGCCCGGTCATGACGGCGGCGGCGGCCGCGGCATCCATCACCGCGGCGTTGATGGTCTTCTCGACGTCTTCGCGCGCCGCCGCGCCGACGTCGACACCTGCGTCCTTCGCGAGGTCCGCGGCCTGCTTCGCGAGCGCCGCGACGAGCTGCCGGCGCTGGCGTCCGAGCCGCGACATCTCGGCGGCGTCGAGGTCGTCCTGCGCTTCGCGCAGCGCCGCCGACAGCTCGAGGGCCTCGCCGAGCTGCCCGTCTCTGGCGAGCAGGTTCACCGCCCACGCCGCGACGGAGGGCTTGCGCAGGGTCTTGACCCGCTTCGCCAGCGGGCCGCCGGATGCCCCGGCCCGTGCGTTGCGCGCGGCCGTGAAGTCGGCGGGAGGCAGGGCGTACAGCTCGGCGGCGATCGCGTCGAGCTCGGCGTCTGCGTCGGCCTGCGGCATCCCCCCATTCTTGCGCTCCGGCACGCCCGGTTCTGGGCGATGTCGTCGGAGATTCAGGAGACACGCCGACGCAGCGGCGGCAGATCCGAGCGGGAGGCCCGTTCTTCCTGTTTTCTCGACAGTGCCGCGATCCAGGCCTAGGCCCGCAGCACCGCAGCCGCCTGTCGCGCGGCGCCGAGCGCCACGTACTCCCCTGGCTCGGGCACCGCGACCTCGAGTCCGAGGACGAGCGGCGCGATCTCGCGCACCGCCTCGGACTGCGCACCGCCGCCGATGAGCAGCGCTCGCTCGAGCGGGACTCCGAGCGCGCGCAGCGCCTCGAGCCCCGCCGCGAGTCCCGAGAGCATGCCCTCCACCGCGGCGCGCGCGAGATTCTCACGCGTGGTCGAGGCGAGCGTCATGCCGGTGAGCGAGGCGGTCGCGTCGGGAAGGTTCGGCGTGCGCTCGCCCTCGAAGTAGGGGACGAGCGCGAGTCCGCCGGCGCCGGGCTCGGCCGTGAGCGCGAGCCGCGACAGCTCGGCGTGGTCGACTCCCAGCACCCGCGCGATCGCGTCGAGCACGCGTGCGGCGTTGAGGGTCGCGACCAGTGGCAGGAAACGCCCGGTGCAGTCCGCGAAGCCCGCGACGGTGCCCGAGGGGTCGATCGTGCGCTCCTCACTCACCGCGAACACGGTGCCGCTGGTGCCGATCGACACCACGACGTCGCCCGGTCGCGCCCCGAGCCCGAGCGCCGCGCCCGCATTGTCGCCGGCGCCCGGTCCGACACGCCGGCCCTCGGCATCGGTCACCCACTCGTCGGGGCCGAGCACGCGCGGCAGCACCGCGTCGTGCCCGAGAGCGGCGACGAGCAGCTCGCGGTCGTAGCCGCCGGTGGCGGGGTTCCAGTAGCCCGTTCCCGACGCGTCGGACCGGTCGGTCACGAGCTCGTCGAGCACGGGTCCGCGCGGCGACTCGCCATCGGGCCCGAACCCGCGCAGGCGCCAGGTGAGCCAGTCGTGCGGCAGCGCGACCGCGGCCACGCGCGCCGCGTTGTCGGGCTCGTGGTCGCGCAGCCACCGCAGCTTGGTGATGGTGAAGGATGCCACGGGCACGAGCCCCGTGCGCCGTGCGAGCTCGACGGCGCCGAACTCGCGCGTGAGGTCGGCCGCGGCATCCGCCGACCGCGTGTCGTTCCACAGCAGAGCATCGCGGATGACGCGCCCACCGGCGTCGAGCGCGACCATGCCGTGCTGCTGCCCGCCGATCGCCCACGCCTCGACGCCCTCGAGGCCGCCCGCCCCGGCGATCGCGCTCTGCAGCGCGTCCCACCAAGCGTTCGGGTCGACCGATGTGCCGTCAGGGTGCGACGCGCGCCCCTCCCGCACGACCGACGCGGTGGCGGCGTCGACGACCACGACCTTGCAGGACTGCGTCGACGAGTCGACACCCATCACCAGTGCCATCGTTGCTCCTTCTTCACGACCTCGCCCCACCGGTTCACTTGCCCTGGGTGTACGTCGCCCGGGGCGAATCGCGTACGTTCAGGGCAAGTGAACAGGTGGGGGCGGGGGCTGACAGGCTTCGGCCGGCCGGACGCCTCAGCCGCGAGCGCCGAGCAGGTGCTCGGTCGCGAGCTGCTGCAGGCGGACGAACCCGCCGCCCTTGCCGCCGAAGTAGGCGCTCGGGTCGAAGTCCTCGTAGGCCGAGCGGTCGGCGAGGAAGTCGTCGTAGGTCTCGCCCGGGTTCAGCGTCGGCACCGACAGCTCGTCGACCTTCGCCGCAGCAAGGGCCTCCTGCACCTCGGGGTCGGCGCGGAAGGCCGCGGCGCGCTCCTTGAGCAGCAGGTAGGTGCGCATGTTCGCGGCGGCCGACTCCCACACGCCCTTCTCGTCCTCGGTGCGCGAGGGCTTGTAGTCGAAGTGACGCGGGCCGTCGTACGCCGGCACACCGCCGGGGCCGCCGTTCTCGAGCAGGTCGACGAGGGCGAACGCGTTGTGCAGGTCGCCGTGCCCGAACACGAGGTCCTGGTCGTACTTGATGCCGCGCTGGCCGTTGAGGTCGATGTGGAAGAGCTTGCCGTGGTACAGCGCCTGCGCGATGCCGGCGGCGAAGTTCAGGCCAGCCATCTGCTCGTGGCCGACTTCGGGGTTCAGACCCACCAGCTCGGGGCGCTCGAGCGAGTCGATGAACGCGATCGCGTGACCCAGGGTCGGCAGCAGGATGTCTCCGCGCGGCTCGTTGGGCTTCGGCTCGATCGCGAAGCGGATGTCGTAGCCCTTGTCGGTGACATAGTCGCCGAGCAGGTTCACGGCCTCGCGGTAGCGCTCGAGCGCCGCGCGGATGTCCTTGGCCGAGTCGTACTCGGCACCCTCGCGCCCGCCCCACATGACGAAGGTCTTGGCGCCGAGCTCGGCGCCGAGGTCGAGCTGGCGGAACACCTTGCGCAGCGCGTAGCGGCGCACGTCGCGGTCGTTCGCCGTGAAGCCGCCGTCCTTGAACACGGGGGCCGAGAAGAGGTTGGTCGTCACCATCGGCACGATGAGGCCGGTGTCGGCGAGCGCGCCCTTGAGGCGGTCGATCTGGTTCTGGCGCTCGGCATCGCTCGAGCCGAAGGCGAACAGGTCGTCGTCGTGGAAGGTGAGGCCGTACGCGCCGAGCTCGGCGAGCTTCTCGACGACGTGCACGACGTCGAGGGCGTTGCGGGTCGGCCCGCCGAAGGGGTCGGTGCCGTTGTAGCCGACGGTCCAGAGACCGAACGAGAACTTGTCGGCCAGGGTTGGAGTGGGCATGACGCTCCTTTGCGGTAAATGTTGTTGAAGACAACCTATACCATGACGGACGCCACGTCCAACCCGTGATCACACGAGTTTCGCGTCGGATCCCGAGAGTTTCGAGGAGTAGCATTCCTGCATGAGCGACACTCCGCGCATCACCCTGGCCGAGATCGCCGCCGAGGCCGGCGTGTCGCTGGCGACCATGTCCAAGGTCCTCAACGGTCGCACCGACGTCGCGCCCGCGACGCGCGCCCGCCTCGAGGAGCACCTCGCCCGCCACGGCTACACCCGCCGCGGCGTCCGTCAGCGCAACGAGTTCGTCGAGCTGGTGTTCCACGAGCTCGAGCCCAGCTGGTCGATGGAGGTCATCGAGGGTGTCGAGGACGTCGCGCACGCGGCCGGCCTGTCGGTCGTCCTCACCGTGAGCGGCGACCGCCACGCACCGTCGGCCGACTGGATCGACGGCGTGCTGCGGCGGCGGCCCGTCGGGGTCGTGCTGGTGTTCTCGGACATCGCCGAGCGCTTCCGCGAGAAGCTCCGCTCGCGCGGCATCCCGTTCGTCATCGTCGACCCCGCGGGCGACCCCTCCCCCGACGTCCCGTCGGTCGGCTCGGCGAACTGGTCGGGCGGGCTCATGGCGACGCGCCACCTGATCGAGCTCGGCCACCGCCGTATCGCGGCGATCACCGGGCCGGAGGACATGATGTGCTCGCTCGCCCGCGTCGACGGTTACCGGTCGGCGATGAACGCGGCCGGCATCCCGATCGATCCCGACCTCATCCGTTTCGGCGACTTCCACCCCGGGGGCGGCGAGCGCCACGCGCGCGAGCTGCTCGCCCTGCCCGATCCGCCGACCGCGATCTTCGCCGGCAGCGACCTGCAGGCCCTCGGCGCGATCGCGGCCGGCGCCGCGGCCGGGCTCCGCGTGCCCGACGACCTCTCGGTCGTCGGCTACGACGACATCGCGCTCTCGCGCTGGATGAGCCCGCAGCTGACCACGGTGCACCAGCCGCTGCGGCGCATGGGCGAGGAGGCCACGCGCCTCGCTCTCCGGCTCGCTGATGGCGCCGCCGTCGACACGCTGCGCATGGACCTCGCGACGCACCTCGTGGTGCGCGGCAGCACCGCCGCGTTCACCGGCTGACTCCCGTCGCGACCACGCGGATTCGGCAGGCCCGGCGATCCCCGCAAGGATGGGTCGAGGCATCCGTCCCCATCCCTGAGTGAGAGAGAGCCCAGCCCCGTGGCGACCTTCGAGATCGGCGAGACCGACTTCCTGCTGGACGGCCGGCCCCACCGCATCCTGTCAGGCGCGATGCACTACTTCCGCGTGCACCCGGATCAGTGGGCGCACCGCATCGCGCAGGCGAAGGCGATGGGCCTGAACACCATCGAGACGTACGTCGCGTGGAACGCCCACGCGCCGCGGCGCGGGGAGTTCCGCCTCGACGGCGGGCTCGACCTCGGTCGCTACCTCGACCTCATCGCCGAAGCCGGCATGCATGCGATCGTGCGCCCCGGGCCGTACATCTGCGCCGAGTGGGCCGGCGGCGGGCTGCCGGCCTGGCTCTTCGGCGATGCCCCCGCCGGGATCCGCCGATCGGATGCCGCATACCTGGCGGCCGTCGACGAGTTCCTCGACGCGCTCGGCCCGGTGCTCGCCCCGCGTCAGATCGACCGCGGCGGTCCGATCGTGCTGGTGCAGATCGAGAACGAGTTCGGCGCGTACGGCGACGATCCGGAGTACCTGGACCACCTCGTGGAGGCCACCCGGCGGATCGGGATCACCGTGCCCTTCATCACGGTAGACCAGCCGACCGACGAGATGCTCCGGGCGGGCAGCCGCCCCGGGCTGCACAAGACGGGCTCGTTCGGCGGCAACGTCGCCGAACGGCTCGAGACCCTTCGCCGGCACCAGCCGACCGGGCCCCTCATGTGCACCGAGTTCTGGATCGGCTGGTTCGACCACTGGGGCGAGCACCACCACACCACGTCCGCCGAGCGCGCGGCAGCCGATCTCGAGAAGCTGCTCGCCGCGGGCGCCTCGGTGAACATCTACATGTTCCACGGCGGCACGAACTTCGGCTTCACCAATGGCGCGAACGACAAGGGCGTCTACCGCTCGATCGTGACCTCCTACGACTACGACGCCCCGCTCGACGAGGCCGGCAACCCGACCGCGAAGTACCACGCGTTCCGCGACGTGCTGCGCCGCCACACCGGCGACCTGCCCGACCCGCTGCCGGCACCGGCCTCGTTCAGCGAGGCCGAGGCCGCGTTCACGCGGAGCGTCGGGCTGTGGGATGCCGTCACCCTGACTCCCGCAGGCGCACCGACGTCCGCGCCGGTCACCCTCGACGAGATCGGGCAGGAGAACGGCTTCGCGGTGTACTCATGCCCGCTGCCGGAGCGGCCGCGTCCGGTGCGACTGGACATCGGCGAGGTACGCGACCGGGCGCTCGTGTTCGTCGACGGTGCGCAGGTCGGCGTGCTGGCACGCGATCACCACGACACGACCGTGACCCTGCCTGCCGGTCCTCCCGGGGAGCTGCGCCTGCTCGTCGAGGACCTGGGCCGCGTGAACTACGGCCCCCGGCTCGGCGAGCCCAAGGGGCTCATCGGCACGGTCTCGCTCGATGGCGCCTCGCTCGAGGGATGGACCATCGCGCCCGTCCCGCTGGGTTCGATCGGGCCGATCGAAGACCTGCTCGCCGCCGCGGACGACGCCGCAGCCGCCGGGCCGGCCTTCGCCCTCGCCGAGTTCGACCTGCCCGCGGGCGCCTCCGGCGATCTGCTGCTCAGCACGCGCGGCTGGGGCAAGGGCGTCGCGTGGCTCAACGACTTCTGCCTCGGACGCTTCTGGTCTCGCGGACCGCAGCGCACGCTCTACGTGCCCGGGCCCGTCGTTCAGGCCACGGGCAACCGGCTCGTCGTGCTGGATCTGACCGGAGCACCGGATCGCGCCCGCTTCGTCGCCCAGCCCGACCTCGGTCACCTCGAGGACTGACCCACCGAGCTCCAGCCGTCGAGACGACGGATGCCGCCGCCCGCTACGGGTGTCAGCTGCGGACGATCACCTCGGGGCGCAGTGCGCGGTCGCGGCCGACGGGTCGCGGCGTGCCGCTGAGGGTCACCGTCCACGACGAAGCCAGGTCACCGCTCGAGCGTCCGGCGCTCAGCACGAGGTCGCCGGGCTCGACGATGCGCACGCCGTCGCGGCCGGTGAACGCCGCGAGGTCAGCGCTCACGGCGAACGACACGTCGGCGGATGCCCCGGCCTCGAGTTCGACCCGCGCGTAGCCGATCAGTCGCTGCACGGGCTGCACGACACTCGCGACCGGATCGCGCAGGTACAGCTGCACGACGTCGGCGCCGGCACGATCGCCCGTGTTGCTCACACGCAGCCGCAGCGTCACGGTGCCGTCGACGGACACGGTCGACGCGTCGCCCTCGAGCGGCGTCCACTCGAACGTCGTGTACGACAGGCCGTGGCCGAACGGGAAGGCGGCTCCCGGATCGACGTTCGAGACCTCGGTGCGCTGTGCGAGCGGCGCGGCGAGGTAAGTGCCCGGCTGCGCGCCCGCGGAGGCGGGGATGCCGACCGGCAGGCGGCCGGACGGGTTCACCCGCCCGGAAAGCACGCCGGCGACGGCGGGCGCGCCCTCCTCGCCGGCGAAGAACGCCTGGACGATGCCGGATGCCGTCCCCGCGGCGGCGCCGAGGGCGTACGGGCGTCCGGCGAGCATGACGACGATCACGGGGGTCCCGGTCGCGAGCACCGCGTCGAGCAGCTGCTGCTGGGCACCGGGCAGGGCGAGCGACTCGGCGTCGCATCCCTCGCCGCTCGTGCCGCGCCCGAACAGTCCGGCGCGGTCGCCGAGAACGAGCACCGCGACGTCGGCACCCTGCGCCGCGGCGACGGCAGCCGCGATGCCGTCGGTCTCGCCGCCGTCGACGGTCGTGCCGGCGGCGTGCGTGACCGCGGCCGAGGGGAATTCGTCGCGCAGGGCCTCGAGCAGCGTCGGGATGCGGATGCCCATCGCGACGCCCGGGTGCTGCGTCACCACGTGCGTCGGGAACGAGTAGCAGCCGAGCATGGCGTACTGGTCGTCGGCGTTCGGGCCGATCACGGCGATCCGGCCCGGCGCCGTGAGCGGGAGCGCGCCGTCGTTGCGGACGAGCACCACCGCCTCCTCGGCGATCCGCGCCGCGAGCGCACGGTTCGCGGGGGGATCCAGATCGATCGTGCCGCGCAGGGCCTCGGGGTCCGACAGATCGCGGCCTTCCAGCGCCGACGGCACCGCCGACCAGTCGGCGTCCAGCAGACCGAGCTCGGCCTTCTGCATCAGCACGCGCCGCAGCGCGGTGTCGATGAGGCTCTCGGCGATCACGCCGCCCTCGACGGCGCGCAGCAGCGGCTCGCCGAACGTGTTGACGGTGGGCAGCTCGACATCGATGCCCGCCGCGAGCGCCTGGCCCGCAGCATCCGCCCACGTCTCCGCCACGCCGTGCAGCAGCTTGAGGAACGCGACGGAGAAGTAGTCGGCGACGACCGTGCCCTCGAAGCCCCACTCGTCGCGCAGCAGCTCGGTGAGCAGGCTCCGGTCGGCGGCGGTCGGAATGCCGTCGATGTCGGAGTAGGAGTTCATGACGCTGCGCACGCCGCCGTCCCGCACCGCCATCTCGAACGGCGGGAGCAGCACGTCGTTGAGCTCCCGCGCGCCGATCGACACCGGCGCGAGGTTGCGCCCCGCTTTCGACGCGGAGTAGCCGACGAAGTGCTTGAGCGTCGCGACGATCCCTGCCGACTCGAGGCCCTGGACGTACGCCGTCGCGATCGTGGCGACGAGGTGCGGGTCCTCGCCGATGGTCTCTTCGACCCGGCCCCAGCGCAGGTCGCGCACGACGTCGAGGACAGGGGCGAGGCCCTGGTGGATGCCGACCGAGCGCATGTCGTCGCCGATGCGGCGCGCCATCTCGCCGACGAGCGCGGGGTCGAACGTGGCGCCCCACCCGAGCGGCACGGGGTACGCCGTGGCGCCCCACGCCGCGAATCCCGCGAGGCACTCTTCGTGCGCGACGGCCGGGATGCCGTGACAGGATGCCTCGCGGATCCGCTGCTGCGTGCGCATGAGGCTGAGCGCACCCATGGCGGGGTCGATGGGCCGCGTCCCGAACGGCCGCGTCAACTGGCCGAGACCTTGCGGGATCAGCTCGTCGAAGTCGAGGTGCTGATCCATGTCGTGCTGGTGCGGAGCGACATCGCCGCCGGCGTCGTCGGCTCCGACCCACACGCCGTACAGCTGGGCGATCTTCTCCTCGAGGCTCATCCGGCCGATGAGTTCGTCGACATCCGTCGCCACCGTTGCGACCGTCTCGTCCACGGTCATCCCTTCACCGCCCCCGTCAGCCCGCCGACGATGCGCTTCTCGGCGAGGAGGAAGAACACCAGGGCGGGGATCATGGCCAGCGACGTGTAGGCGAGCACGCCGCCGGTGTCCTGCGAGTACTGCGTCGAGAACTGGGTGACTCCGAGCGGCAGCGGCCACAGCTCCTGCGGCAGCGTGCCGGTCGAGATCACCAGGAGCGGCAGCAGGTAGCCGTTCCAGCTCGCGACGAACGCGAGGATGCCGACGGTGATGAGACCGGGCTTCGCCAGCGGGAGCAGGATGCGCCAGAAGAACCCGATGCGCGTGGCACCGTCGATCATGGCGGCCTCCTCGAGCTCGTCGGGGATGGCACGCAGGAACGGCACCAGGATGATGATCGTCGTGGGCAGCGCGAACGCGATGCCCGGGATGATCACGCCGAGGTAGGTGCCGTGGAGTCCCATCGTGCGCAGCAGCAGCGTGAGCGGCAGCGCGGCGACGGTGAGGGGGAACATCAGCCCCGCGGCGAACAGCGTGTACAGACCCTGCCGCCCGCGGAAGTCGTAGCGGGCGAGCACGAACGCGGCCATGATGCCCGCGATGACGACGCCGGCCGTCGTGGCGACCGCGAGCACGGTGCTCGCGAACACGTTGCCCCAGAACCGAGCGGAGCCGAGCACGTTGGCCCAGTTCTGGAACGTCCAGGGGTCGGGAAGCCCGGCGGGGTCGGCGTTGAGGTCGGCCGTCGTGCGGAAGCCGCTCACGAACACGTAGAGCACGGGCCCGATGGCGACAGCGGCGACGACGAGCGCCACGAGGTAGACGAACGGCTGTCCCCAGTCGAACCGGCGCCCGGCGGGCGCGGCTTCGCGCGGCGCCCCGGTGACGATCGTGGTGGTGGCGGTCATGTCACTCGCCTCCCTTCTTGGCGCGGCGGGCTCTGCCGGCACCCGGCCTGGTGATGGCCCCTGCCAGGTCGCGGCGCAGCGCGAAGCGCTGGTAGACCAGGGCGATGACGAGCGAGATGAGGAACAGGATGACCGCGATGGCGCTGCCGTAGCCCGGCTGGCCCGCGAACTGGCCCTGCTGCACCATGTAGGTCGCCATCGTCTCCGTCGAGATGCGCCGCACCGCGGGTGCGACGGTGACCCACACCATGTCGAACACCTGCAGCGAGCCGATGATCGACAGGAACGCCCAGATGCGGATCGTGGGACCGAGCAGTGGGATCGTGATGTGCCGCTGCACCTGCCACCAGCTCGCGCCGTCGATCTGAGCCGCCTCGGCGAGCTCGTCGGGGATGCCCTGGAGGCCCGCGAGGAACAGCAGGATGGCGAAGCCGACGTACTTCCACGTGAGGATCAGGAAGATCGTCCACAGCGCGATGCCGGGGTCGGCGAGCCAGTTGCGCGCGAGGTCGCCGAGGCCCATCGCCTCGAGTGTGGCGTTCACCGCACCGTTCGGCTGGAGGATGAGGCGCCAGGCGAGTCCGGCGATGACCTCGGCGAGCACGTACGGCACGAAGATGAGGAGCCGGAAAACGCTGCGTCCGCGGATGCGGCGGTTCAGCAGCAGCGCGACGCCGATCGCGATGGGTCCCTGCACGAGCAGCGACATCACGAGGATGAAGAACGTGTTGCCGATCGCACGCTGGAACTCGGGTGTCGTGAGCGCGCGGACGTAGTTGTCGAGCCCGATGAAGCGGCCGGACTCGGCCAGGTCCTGCCATTGGAAGCCCGGCGGCAGGTTGTAGAAGCTGTACACCCCGGCGAGGATCACCGGCAGGATCACGAAGCCGAGGAACAGCACCAGCGCAGGGGTGACGAACAGAAGGATCTCCAGGCGCTTGCGTGCCTGACCGCGCGGCGCGCGCGGAGCGGGAGCAGGGCCCGGGCCCGCGGTGATCGCGGGCCCGGGCGTGGTGAGCATCGTCATGGGCCTACAGCGTCGCTGCCGCGTCCTGCATCTTCGTGACGATGTCCTCGGGCGTGCCGGTGCCTGCGAAGAGGTTGACGATCCCCTCGTTCATCGCGTTGCCGACGGTGGTGCCGAACGCCGTGTCGAACCACAGCTGCACGAAGGATGCCGCGGCGAGGCCCTCGGCGACGGACTTGAGGTTCGGGTCCTCGAGCGACGCCTGGGCGGCCGGCACGGTCGGGATGCCCGAGCCGCTCTCGGCGAACTTCTTCTGGACGTCCTCGCTCATGATGTAGGCCAGCAGGTCGGCGCACTCCGGCGGGGCCTCGGCCGAGCAGCCGAACCCGTCGCCGCCTCCGAGAGCGGCGGTCGGGTCGCCGTCGGCCCCCTCGATCCCGGGGACCGGGAACCAGCCGAGGAACTCGGGCACCTGCTGGTCGGGCGTGAGACCGCCGATCGTGCCGGCGTTCCAGTGCCCCATGAGCTCCATGGCCGCCTGGCCGTTCGCCACCATGCCGGCCGAGCTGCCGGCGCCCTGCTGCGCCGGGGTGCCGAGGAAGCCGTCCTGGAACGGCTCGACCCCGAGGAACTCCTGCAGCTGCTCACCCGCCTCGACGAAGCACGGATCGCTGAAGTCGTACTCCGCCTCTGCCGCGGCGAGCGCCTCGGGCGAGCACGACTTGAGGGCGAACTGGTACCACCAGTGCGCGGCCGGCCAGTTGTCGCCCGCGCCGACGGCGATCGGGGTGAAGCCGGCCTCGCGAAGCGCGCCGACGGCGTCGACGAGCTCGTCGAAGGTGGTCGGGACCTCGACGCCGGCCTCGGCGAACTGGTCCTTGTTGTACCAGAAGCCCTCGATGCCGAACGTGAACGGGACGCCGTACGTGGCGCCGTCGACCTGCCATGGGTTGATCGTGGCGCCGACGCTCTCGATGGTGTCGGGGATGGCGTCGTCGAGCGCCATGAGATAGCCGTTCTCGACCTGGTCGCGCAGCTCGCCGCCGGGCCACACCTGGAAGAGGTCGGGCGGGTCGCCCGCCGCCAGCGCGTTAGGGATCAGGGTGCGCTGCAGCTCCTCATTCTGGTACCCGGTCTGTTCGACGTTGATGCCCGGGTTGGCCTCTTCGAACTCGGCCGCGACCTCTTCCCAGACATCCGGGAGAGGACCGTTGGTGGCGTTGTGCCACCACGTGATCGTGACCTCGTCGCCGTCTCCGCCCTCGCCGCCCCCGCCCGCGGAGCATCCCGCGAGCGCGCCGGCCGCGATGCCTGCGGCGGCGATGCCGGCGAAGACGCGCATCCTGCTGCGTGTGTTCATCTTCGAACCTCTCGAAAGTTTCGACTGCAACGTCGAAAGTGATGTGGACGTGGCCAGAGTACGACGCCGTGCGATTTGAGGTCAAGAGCAACAAATACCGATTCGGTCACGCTCCAGCCCGTACAGTGAGACGCGTGAGCGATCCGACCCCCGCCGAAGGCGTCCGCCAGCGCAATCTCGCCCGGCTTCTCCGCCTCGTTCACATCGAGGGCCCGCTGTCGCGCGCAGCGCTCACCGAGGCCACGGGCCTCAACCGCTCGACGATCGCCGACCTCGTGGGCGAGCTCGTCCGCGAAGGGCTCGTCATCGAGCGGGCCCCCGACCCCTCACGGCGCGTGGGCCGTCCCTCCCCTGTCGTCGTCGCCGACCCCGCGGTCGTCGCCATCGCCGCCAACCCCGAGGTCGATGCGCTCACGATCGCCGCGGTGGGGCTCGACCGCGGCATCCGTCTGCGCGAGCGCATCGAGATCGACCACCTCCTGACACCCGACGAGACCGCGGAGCTCGTCGCCGAGCGCATCGAGCAGTGGCGCGAGGGCGCGCTCGCCGACGCCCGCATCGTCGCCGTCGGACTCGCCGTCCCGGGGCTCGTGCGGGCTGCGGACGGACTCGTGCGCAACGCCCCGCACCTGCGCTGGATCGACGCACCCGTGCGCGACCTCGTCGCCGACGCGACCGGCCTACCCACCGCGGTGGGCAACGACGCGACGCTCGGCACGATGGCCGAGCACCTCTTCGGCGCGGCGCAGGGCATCGACCACGTGGTGTACCTGAACGGCGGCGCGAGCGGCATCGGCGGCGGCCTGGTCGTGCACGGGATGCCGGTCTCCGGCGCCGGCGGCTATGCCGGCGAGTTCGGGCAGAACCGCCCCGGCATCGCCGCCGAGGCCGACCGCCGCGCCGACCACGGCGTGCTCGAGGACGAGGTGAGCCGCGCGCGCCTTCTCGAGGCCGTCGGGCTCCACACCGCCGACGAGCCGACGCTCGCCGCTGCCCTGGCGGAGGCCGGTCCGGCCGCGGCCGACGAGGTGGGCCGGCAGCGCCGCATCCTCTCGACCGCCCTCTCGAACGCCGTGAACGTGCTCAACCCGTCGGTCGTCGTGCTCGGCGGGTTCCTCGCGACGATCGCGGACTCCGATCTCGACGGGCTCACCGCCCTCGTGCGCGCCCAGTCGATGGCAGCGACCGGCGACGACCTCGAGATCCGGGTCGCCTCGCTCGCCGAGGATCGCCTGCTCATCGGCGCCGCCGAGGCCGCGTTCGCCGACCTGCTGCGCGACCCGACCGCCTGACCGTCCCGCCGGCGTCTCGCGTTCACGTGGCACGACACGCGGGGTGCGCAGATCGATTCCGCGTGTTGTGACACCCGAGCTGCCGGGCGCACCTGCCGGCGTCCCGCCTTCACGTGGCACGACACGCGGGGTGCGTAGATCGATTCCGCGTGTTGTGACACCCGAGCTGCCGGGCGCACCTGCCGGCGTCCCGCCTTCACGTGGCACGACACGCGGGGTGCGCAGATCGATTCCGCGTGTTGTGACACCTGAGTTTCCCCGCGCACCGCCGGTCCCACCTTCACGTGGCGCAACACGCGGGGTGCGCAAATCAATTCCGCGTGTTGTGACACCCGAGCTGCCGGGCGCACCTGCCGGCGTCCCGCCTTCACGTGCCACGACACGCGGGGTGCGCAGATCGATTCCGCGTGTTGTGACACCTGAGTTTCCCCGCGCACCGCCGGTCCCACCTTCACGTGGCGCAACACGCGGGGTGCGCAAATCAATTCCGCGTGTTGTGACACCCGAGCTGCCGGGCGCACCTGCCGGCGTCCCGCCTTCACGTGGCACGACACGCGGGGTGCGCAGATCGATTCCGCGTGTTGTGACACCCGAGCTGCCGGGCGCACCTGCCGGCGTCCCGCCTTCACGTGGCACGACACGCGGGGTGCGCAGATCGATTCCGCGTGTTGTGACACCTGAGCTGGCCCGGGCGCGGACGCCGCTCAGCCCGTGCGCCAGTCCGCGGCGGGAGTGAGCGGCACGAGGTCGGGTCGGGTGACGGTGGTCGTGAGAGGCTCCTGGCCCGCCGACACGGCGGACTGCTGCAGCAGCGTCATGATCTCGAGCACGTGCAGAGCCATCTCGCCGCTCGCGCGGCCGGCGCCCGAGATGAAGTCGACGAGTCCGACGCCGCGCCCCGCGGCGACGTACCCGGCGGACGGCTCGAGCGACTCCCACTTGCCACCGCTGCCTCGCGCTGCGGCAGTGTGCAGCCGCACGTCGCCGGCGAAGAGGTTCGGGTCGGGCACGATCAGGGACCCCTCGACGCCGTGCACCTCGATGGGCGCCGCCGTCGAGGCGACGCCGTCGAAGCTCATCGTCACCGTCGAGATCGCACCGGACTCGTGATGCAGGATGCCGGTGAGGTGCGTGTCGACCTCTACGCCGACGCTCTCGCCGGCCCGCGGCCCGGATTGGATCACGCGCACATCGCGCGACCGCGACGCCGCGCCCGAGACGGCCCGCACCGGCCCGAGCAGCTGCACGAGCGAGGTGACGTAGTACGGGCCCATGTCGAGCAGCGGGCCGCCGCCGGCACGGTAGTAGAAGTCGGGGTTCGGATGCCACGACTCGTGCCCGGGCGAGACCCACATCGCCGCGGCCGACACGGGCCGTCCGATGAGGCCGTCGTCGATCGCCGCACGCGCCGTCTGCACGCCGGTGCCGAGCACCGTGTCGGGTGCGCAACCGAGCCGGACGCCGGCGGCTGCCGCGGCATCCGTCATCCGCCTCGCGTCCGTGAGCGACGCCGCCAGCGGCTTCTCTCCGTAGACGTCCTTGCCTTGCGCGATCGCTCGCAGCGCCACGTCGGCATGCGCGGCCGGGATCGTGAGGTTCAGGACGACGCGGATGCCGGGATCGGCGAGCAGTTCGTCGGTCGTGAGTGCACGGCACCCGGGGATGCGGTCCGCCACGTCGCGGGCGCGGGCGGCATCCAGATCGGCGACGGCGGCGATGCGCACGCTCGGCGCGGCCAGGAGCGTGTCGAGGTATTGGACCGAGATGACGCCCAGTCCGACGATGCCGACGTCCGTCACCGTGTCGCGCGTCATCGTGCCGCCCACAGCAGCCCCCGCTCGATGATGGCGCGGACGGCGGAGTGCTGGAGCACGTCGAGGCTGTGACCGGGCGTCGCGACGAAGATGCGGCCGGCGCCCCACTCCCGCGTCCACACCGCGGGCGACACGATGGGCCGGTGCCAGGGGTGGTGCGGCTGCACCGGGTGGGTCGTGGTGGCGAGCACGTCGATGAGATCGTCGTGCAGCACCCAGTACTGCTCGGTGCGCAGCGCGAAGTCGTCGATGCCCGCGGTGATCTCGTGCTCGCGTCCGAGGTCGGTGATCTCGATCACGTGGTCGAGGTAGTTGTCGGTCTCGTCGCCGTGCAGCTCGCCGGGGGCCTTCGACGGATGCGTCGCGAACTGACCGCCGATCAGCTGCAGGTAGTCCGAGCTGGCGCGGTACGAGTCGGCGATCCCCCCGTGCCAGCCGGCGAGCCCCGTGCCCGCGGCGACGGCGTCGCGCAGGCCCCGCAGCGCCTCCCCCGAGATCTCGGACATCGTGACGCACTGCAGCACGAGGTCGGTCGCTGCCATGCGCTCCGCGTCGGCGTACACCTCGGGACTGTCCTCGATGGCGACCTCGAAGCCGCTCTCATGCAGGAACGGCACGAACAGGTCGGTGGCCTCGACGGGATGGTGCCCGTCCCAGCCGCCGCGGACGACGAGAGCGGTGCGGGCCATGCGGCGTGTCCCTTCGACGGTGACAGGGGAGGTGTCTCGGAGTTCGAGGATGCCAGCGCGGGGTGCGCGCGTCGACACGATTGCGCAAAACTGGGCGGATGCAGCAGAGCGTGACACTGGCCGCCGTGGCCGCGCACGCGGGCGTCAGCGTCGCGACGGCATCGCGCGCCCTGAGCGGCCGCGGCGACCTGGCCCCGGCGACCCGTCGGCGCGTGCTCGCCGCGGCACGTGCGCTCGGCTACCGGCGCGAGCGGGCGGCGGGCGGACGCACGCCGAGGTCGGCGGGTCTCATGGATCTCGTGCTCAGCGGCTACCACAACCCGTACTCCGACGAGGTCACCGCGGGTGCGCGCAGCGCCGCCGCGGCGGCCGGGTACGACCTCGTGCTCACCGAGGAGCGCGATGAGCCGGACGACGACTGGCCCCTGCGCATCCGCCGGCGCGGCTCGGCCGGTGCCGTGCTGGGGCTCATCTCGCCGACCGCGTCGCAGCTGGAGGTGCTGACGGATGCCGGCATCCCCGCCATCCTCACCGATCCGCGGTCGGAGTCGACTCACGGCCTCGCGAGCGTGCGCACGACCGATCGCGACGGCGGCGTCGACGCCGCCCTGCACCTGGCCGAGCGCGGGGCGAAACGCTTCGCGGTCGTCGTCGGCACGCCGTCCTACCGCTTCGGCCGGGCCCGCCGCGAGGGTTTCCACGAAGGCGTACGGGCCACGCGTCCGGGCGTCGAGGTCACGGTGGTCGAAACGGATTGGAGCGCCACCGCCGCGCGCGACGCCGCGCTTCCGCTGCTTCGCGCGGCCGGCGAGGGCGAGCGCCTCGGCGTCTTCGCGTGCTCGGACGAGATGGCGGCGGGCGTCTACGCCGCGGCCGCGGCCGCAGGTCGCCGCATCCCCGACGAGGTGCTGGTCGTCGGGTTCGACGACGTGCGCGGTGCGCGCTGGCTCTCTCCGGCGCTCACCACCGTTCGCCAGCCGATCCGCGAGATGGCGGCAGCGGCGGTGAGCGCCCTCGCCGATGCCGCCTCCGGCGGTCCGCTCCCGTCCGCGCCGATCGTCCTGCCCACCGTCCTCATCGTCCGCGGCTCCACCTGACCCACCCGCCCCAGACCCGCTCGCCTCGACTCCCCCTCGCGACAGGCGAGCGCTGGGCGGGGTGGGGTGCGGCGACGCCCGGCGTCCGGACGGACCGGTGCCAGCGGCATCCGAACCGGACGAAACGTCGCACCACGCGCCGCGGGGCACGCGAGTAGCGTGGGAGCACGTCCCGACGGAAGGCCAGACATGTCGATCGCGACCGAACGCCACGCCCGAACCGATCGCCCTGCGCGCAGCGAGGCGGAGCTGCAGCAGATGGCCAAGGACCACCTGTGGATGCACTTCGCCCGTCAGTCGGTGATGACTGACGGACCGGGCGTCCCCATCATCGTCAAGGGCGAGGGCCACCACATCTGGGACTCGCAGGGCAAGCGCTACATCGACGGACTCGCGGGCCTCTTCGTCGTCGCGGCCGGACACGGCCGCAAGCGGCTGGCCCAGGTCGCAGCGAAGCAGGCCGAGGAGCTGGCGTTCTTCCCGATCTGGTCGTACGCGCACCCGGCGGCGATCGAGCTCGCCGACCGGCTCGCGGACTACGCCCCCGGCGACCTCAACAAGGTCTTCTTCTCGACCGGCGGCGGCGAGGCCGTCGAGACGGCGTTCAAGCTCGCCAAGTACTACTGGAAGATCCAGGGCCAGCCCACCAAGCACAAGGTCATCTCGCGCTCGGTCGCCTACCACGGCACCCCGCAGGGCGCGCTCGCGATCACCGGCATCCCCGCCCTGAAGTCGATGTTCGAGCCGGTCACGCCCGGCGGCTTCCGGGTGCCGAACACCAACTTCTACCGCGCTGCCGACATGGGCGCACCCGCCGACGACCTCGAGGCGTTCGGGGTGTGGGCCGCCGACCGCATCGAGGAGATGATCCTCTTCGAAGGCCCCGAGACGGTGGCCGCCGTGTTCCTCGAGCCGGTGCAGAACTCCGGCGGCTGCTTCCCGCCGCCGCCCGGATACTTCCAGCGCGTGCGGCAGATCTGCGACAAGTACGACGTGCTGCTCGTCTCGGACGAGGTCATCTGCGCGTTCGGCCGCGTCGGGCACATGTTCGCGTGCGACGCGTACGGCTACGTGCCCGACATGATCACATGCGCCAAGGCCATGACGAGCGGCTACTCGCCCATCGGCGCGACGATCGTCAGCGACCGCATCTACGAGCCGTTCGCGCACGGCGACCGCGCGTTCTACCACGGCTACACGTTCGGCGGGCATCCGGTGTCGGCCGCGGTGGCGCTCGAGAACCTCGACATCTTCGAGGAGGAGGGGCTCAACGAGCGGGTCCGCGAGTACTCGCCGCTGTTCCGGTCGACGCTCGAGAAGCTCACCGACCTTCCGATCGTCGGCGATGTGCGCGGCGACGGGTACTTCTTCGGCATCGAGCTCGTGAAGGACAAGGCGACCAGGGAGACGTTCGACGACGACGAGTCGGAGCGCCTGCTTCGCGGCTTCCTGTCGAAGGCCCTGTTCGACGCCGGCCTGTACTGCCGCGCCGACGACCGCGGCGATCCCGTCATCCAGCTCGCTCCCCCGCTCACGATCGGACCCGCCGAGTTCGACGAGATCGAGCAGATCCTGCGCAGCGTGCTCACCGAGGCGTGGAACCGCCTCTAGCCGCTGCGGGGCCGGTGGGGCAAAGGGGCCCCGGGAGGGTTATGGTTGGCCCGTGGGAACGATCTATTACGGCGGCGGCGCGATGCCGATCCATATCGAAGACCGCGCATTGGCGCACCTGAAGGTCGTCATCGCCACGAAGCTCCGGCGCGACGAGAGCTTCACCGTGTCCTGGCGCCATCCCGACGATCAGCCCCGGGGGCGCAGTACCATCTGGCTGCACCCGTCGATCCCCCTGCGCTTCGTCTTCGACGACCCCGAGCCCGCCGAACTCAGCCGCGACTGGATCGAGGAGCTCGCGAACTCGGCGAACTCCACCGGCGGCATCATGCTGGTCGCCGAGCACTTCGACACCGGGCCCGTGCCGGTGGCCGCGCCGGACGCCGGAGCCGAGGCCGAGACCGACAAGGTCTCGCTCGGCACTGTCGCGGTGGAGAGCCTCGAGATCGACAAGCTGAAGGTGGCCGGCAGCGACGTGAGCGGCACCGGTCTGGCGGGCTGACCCGGCTCAGCCCTCGGCGGCCGGCGCTTCGCCGTCCGGGAGTTCGGGCTCGGGGACGATGCTGAGGCCGCTGGGCCCGCTTGCCGCGAGCATCAGCTCTTCGATCCACAGTCGGTTGATGCGCGGCTGGCGGCTGCCGAAGAAGTGGAACTGCAGCGGCACTGCCGGGTGGATCCAGAAGCTGCGGCGGCCGCTGCCGTCGCCGATCTCGACATCGAACATGAACGGTTCCGAGCGCCGCAGCTTGTTCATCATGACGATTCTCAGGTGAGCGAGGGTGCGGTCGTCGATGTCGACAGACGTGCCTGAAGTGTCGTAGATGAACCTGCCCATGGCAGGAGCCTATCGCTCCGCGCGCGGCGAGAATGCGGCGTGGAACAGCGCACGTGCTCGTGCCGCCACCGCGGGGCGGTTCGCGGCGTCGGAGCGTGCGAGCTCGGTGGCCAGCATCCCCGTCGCCATCGTGACGTCTTCCGTCTCGAGGTGCGTGCCCACCCGCCCCGCCGCTCGGTCGCGCGCGACGAGGCGCTCCACGAGTGCGAAGTACCGCTCGCCGAGTTCGGCGACCCGGCGATCCGAGAGATCCGCTGTGATCAGCTCGATGAACGCGGTCGACACCACGGCCTGCTCCACCACACGGTCGAGCAGGTCGTCGATCGTGCGATCGGCGGGCGCCGTGTACTCCTCGAGCTCGCGGACGTTGTCTTCGAACACGGCGACGGCCAGAGCGGTGCGATCCGGGAAGTGGCGGTACAGACTCCCCTGCCCCACGCCGGCCCGCCTGGCGACGGCGCTGAACGGCGCACCGAGCCCGCCCTCGGCGTACACCTCGCGCGCAGCGGCGATGAGGGCGCGGCGATTGTCGGCGGCCGCGGCGGGGCCGCGGTTCGGTCGCGCAACGGCATCCGCGCGCGGGGCAGCGATGCTCGGCACGGGTGTAGCCTAATACCGGACATAGTTGTCCGGTAGGAGCCCGACCCGAAGGATCCTCGTCCCAGGTCGCAGCCCCGACGCACTGCACCACGAAGGGAACACCCATGAGCACCGACACCGCTCCGCTCACCGCAGCGTCCAGCATCCAGACATGGCTCGACCACCCGGCCGGCGGAGCAGCGCTGCGCGACCTGCTCGCCCAGGGAGGTCAGACCGCAGACTCCCTGGCTCCGATCGCGGGTCTTCCGATCAGCAGCCTCGTCGCGATGAGCGGCGGCGCCTTCCCGCAGGAGGCGCTCGACGCGCTCGTCGCGCGCGTGAACCCCGACGGCATCCCCGGCGGCGGGGCGGGCGCCTCCGAGACCCCGAGGGCGGAGTGGGCCGAGAAGGTCACCGATGGCCGGTTCACCGGCATGACCGTCATCGTCACCGGCGCGGGCTCCGGCATCGGGCGCGCCACGGCGTCCCGGGTGGCCCGCGAGGGCGGCCGCGTGATCGCGGTCGACGTCAGCCAGGAGCGTCTCGACGACTTCGTGGCGACGCACGCGGGTGCCGACGTCGTCGCCCTGACCGCCGACATCAGCGACGACGAAGGCGTCGCCCGGATCATCGAGGCTGCCGGCGACCGCATCGACGGTCTCGCCAACATCGCGGGGATCATGGACGACATGACGCCGGTCGGCGAGGTCAGCGACGAGGTGTGGGAGCGCGTGTTCCGCGTCAACGTCACGGGCACCATGAAGCTCATGCGCGCCGTCATCCCCGCGATGCTCGCGCAGGGCGGCGGGTCGATCGTGAACACGTCGTCCGAGGCCTCGCTGCGCGGCTCGTCCGCGGGGGCGGCGTACACGGCATCCAAGCACGCCGTCGTCGGTCTCACGAAGTCGAGCGCCTTCATGTACGGTCCGAGCGGCATCCGCGTCAACGCCGTCGCGCCAGGCGCGGTGATCACGAACATCGAGGCGAAGTTCACCTCGCCGCTCGGCGCCGAGCGTGTGCAGGCCGCAATGGCCGTGATGGCGCCGCCCGTGACCCCCGACCGCCTCGCCGCCTCGATCACGTTCCTGCTGAGCGACGATGGCGTCAACGTCAACGGCCAGAACCTCGCCAGCGACGGCGGCTGGTCTGTCGCCTGACCCGATCCCACGAAGCCCCGGCGGACCCGAACCGCCGGGGCTTCGTGCATCCGCGTCAGAACGGCCAGATGAGCGGCACGTAGAGCACCGACACCGCGAGGAAGAAGAGCGCGAGCGGCAGTCCCATCCGCCAGTAGTCGCCGAACCAGAGGCCCGCGGGCTCCATGACCATGAGGTTGGCCGGCGTCGCGATCGGAGTCAGGAACGACGCCGCTCCGACGACCGTGAGCGCCATCATGAACGGCTGCACCGAGAGATCGAGGGTTCCGGCGATCGACACGGCGATCGGCGCCACGATGAGCACCGTCGCCACGTTGCTGATGAGCTGGCCAAGCACGAGCGTGAGGACTCCGAGCGCGAGCAGCGCGACGTGAGGGGCGGCGTCACCCAGCATCGACAGCATCCACCCGGCGACGAGGTCGGCCGTGCCGGTGCTGATGAACGCGGTGGAAAGCGGGATCATGCCGGCGATGAGCACGACCGTCGTCCACGGGATCGAGTGGTACGCCTGCTTGACCGTGACCGTCCGCGTGAGCACGAGTGCGCACGCGGCGAGCAGTGCCACCGCAGCGGGCGGGACGAACCCCGTCGCGAGCAGGGCGATCATGACGATGAGGATGCCGATGGCACGCTTCGCGCCGCGCCCCAGCGGCACCGACCGCCGCAGTCGCTGCGGGTCGTCGACGACGAGCACCCCCGGCTCGTGCGTGTGGCGCAGGAGGTCGTCCCACGTCCCCTGGAGCAGGAGCGCGTCGCCGGCCTGCACCAGGACCTCGGGGCCGGTGAGCGGCTCGTCGCCGCGGCGCGCTCCGAGCACCACGAGGTCGCCGTCCGGCGTCGTCATGCCGGCGCAGACGTGGGTGCCGATGAGCGGGGAGCGCGGAGCCACCACGATCTCGGTCACGCCGGTCTGGGGACCGAGGAGCGTCGCTGTGTCGAGCGACACGGCGTACTGCTCGCGCAGCAGCCGCGCGTGGCGCACCAGATCCACGGGCATGAACGCGCCGGCGCGCTCGGGGACCAGCCGCCCGCCGAGGACGAGGATCGCGACGGTGCCCGCCACGACGGGGATTCCGGCCAGCGCGAACTCGAAGAACCCGAAGCCGCGACCGCCCGCCGCCACGGCGAAGTCCGACACGAGGATGTTGACGGGCGTTCCGGTGAGCAGCAGCAGCGAGCCGGCGGATGCCGCGAACGCCAGCGGCAGCAGCAGCCTCGACGACGCGATGCCCGCGCGCGCCGCGACCAGCACGACCAGCGGCAGCAGCGCCGCCACGGCGCCGTTGATGCTGATGAGAGCCGAGAGCACCGCGACCAGCACGGCGACCACCACGACGAGGCGCGTGCGCGTGTTGCCCGCGCGGGCGATCACCTTCTGCCCGGCCCATGCCGTCACGCCGGTCGCGTCGAGCGACTCGCTCACCACGAACAGCGCCGCGATGAACAGCACCGTCGGGTCGCCGAACCCGGCGAGCGCCTGCGGCAGCGTCAGGACCCCGGTGAAGAAGAGTGCGAGCGCGACCCCGATCGCGACCACTCCGATCGGCACGCGGTTGCTCACGAACGCGACGACCGCGAGGACCAGGATGACGAGCGTGGCGACGACGGGGTCCACGGGCCCAGCGTAGCCATCGGCCTCCGCGGGGCGGTCAGCCGTGCAGCGTGGCGAGGCCTGCGACGTCGTACGCGAGCTCGACGGCTTCGAAGATCGCCGCGTCGATCGTGCGGGGCGCGAACGCGTCGCCGATCGTGACGACACGGGATGCCGCGGCCGTGTGCCCGTCGGCCGAGCCGGCGCCGGCGAGCCCCGCGATGGTCACCGACGCGCGGGGCTCGATCGCGACGACGGCGTCGAGGCCGGCGAGCACGGCGCTCTCCCAGGTGAGCGCGTCGCGCACCTCGATCTCGCCGTCGCCGACGCGCTCCACGCGGTGCGCGGCGCGCCGGCGCAGCCCGCCGTGCGCCGCGAGCCGCTCGAGCAGCAGCGGGCGGTCGTAGCCCGCGCCGATATGCGGGAACGCGGTCTCGAACGCAGTCACGAGCTCGAGCTCGTCGACGTGCGGCAACAGCGTCAGCACGATGCCCGCGGCGTAGGCGGTGCCGTCGGCGTCGACCACGGCGATGCGGCGACCGACGGACGCCGGGAGGGATGCCGCCGCGAACGCGTCGACCGTGCCCTCGGCCGGCATCCCGCCGGCGTACGCGCCGCCGAGCGCGAGCGAGGTCGTGGCTGGGGCGACCGCTCCCGTCGCGATCACGATGCCGTCGGCGCGCTCGGCGCCGAGCGATTCTGCCGTGGCCTCGACGCCGAGGCGCACCTCGACGCCGGTCGCCGCCAGGTCGCGCACGAGGTCGTCGACGAGGAGCCCCACGCTCTCGCGTCCCGGCACCTGCCGCGCGAGTCGCAGCTGGCCGCCGAGCTCGTGCGATCGCTCCATCAGCGTCACGGCGTGCCCGTCCGCGGCGAGCTCGACGGCGGCGCGCATGCCCGCGGGTCCGCCGCCCACGACGATCCAGCGCTGCGGCGCCGCGGCCCGCGGCCGCTCGCCGCGCTCGAGTTCGCGACCGGCGAGCGGGTTCACGGTGCACGACATCGCGAGTCCGCGGCTGCCGCGTCCGAGGCATCCCTGATTCAGCCGGATGCAATGGGAGATCTGCCGGATGCCGCCGCCGCCGGACCTCGTGCCGAGGAGGAGCTTGCGGCCGAGGTCGGGGTCGGCGATCTGCGCGCGGGTGAGCGCCACCATATCCGCGACGCCCGAGGCGACGACCTCTTCCGCCTCCTCGACGGAGCGCGCCGCGCCGACTCCGAACACCGGCACGTCGGGGTTCGCCGCCTTCACCGCTGCGACGTCGTCACGCAGCCACGCGTACGGCATCGGCGACGATGGGAAGACGTAGTGCACGTTGTGATACCCGCCGGCGGCGAGGTCGAGGAAGTCGATCCGGGCTTCACCGCGCAGACGCGCGATCACCTCGCGCATCGCGCCGCCGTCGAGTCCGTCGGGGTGGAACTCGTTCGCGACGATGCGGATGCCGACCGTGAAGTCGTCGCCCACGCGGGCACGCACGGCGCGCAGCACCTCACGCGGGAAGCGGGTGCGGCCCTCGAGGTCGCCGCCGTACCCATCCGTGCGCGCGTTGTAGAGCGGTGAGAGGAACTGGTGCAGGAGGTACCCGTGCGCCATGTGGATCTCGACGCCGTCGAAGCCGCCGTCCCGTGCGTTCTCGGCCGATACCGCCCAGCCCTCGACGAACGCCGCGATGTCGTCGTGGTCCATCTCGCGCGTCGCGTGCGCGGTCGACGGCGAGAGCATGCGGGACGGCGCATACACTGCGCGGGGACCGTCCGGTCCGTCGGGCTGCGCCTGCGCGCCGTGGTGGTTCAGCTGCACCAGGATCTTCGCGCCGGCCTCGTGCACGGCATCCGTCATGCGCTTCGCGGCCGCGACCGACTCGGGACGGAACGCGTCCTGGAACCCGCGGATCGAGCCGCTCGGGTGCACGAAGTGGTTGCCGGCGACGAACAGTCCGCAGCCGCCCCGCGCGCGCCGCACGTAGTACGCGGTCTCGCGGTCGGACTCGACGCGGTCGGAGTACTGCTTCGAGTGCGCCGTCTGCATGATGCGGTTGGGCACCTCGACGGCCCCGATGCGCAGCGGCTGGGCCAGGAAGGACGAACGGATGCCGGTGCTCGCAGTCATCCTCCGAGCCTACGACCGCGTCACAGGCGGGCGAGGGCCTGACCGAGGTCGGCGATGAGGTCGTCGGCGGTCTCGATGCCGACCGACAGGCGCACGACCTCGGGCGGGACGGCGAGCTCGGTGCCGCGCACCGATGCGTGCGTCATCTCGTCGGGGTAGTTCATGAGCGACTCAACTCCGCCGAGAGACTCGGCGAGCTGGAACAGGCGCGTCGACTCGGCGAAACGGCGGGCGGATGCCGCGTCCGCCAGCGCGACCGACACGATGCCGCCGAACCCCGACATCTGCCGCGCAGCGAGCTCGTGCCCGGGGTGCGACGCGAGACCGGGGTAGTACACACGGGCGACCGCGTCGTGCCCGTCGAGGAACCCCGCGACGGCCTGCGCGTTCTCGGTGTGTCGCTGCATCCGGAGCGCGAGCGTCTTGATGCCGCGCGTCGTGAGCCACGCGTCGAGCGGACCCGACACCGCTCCCACCGCGAACTGCAGGAACTTCGCCTCGGCGTGCAGCGCGTCGTCGTTCAGCACGAGCGCGCCGCCGACGACGTCGGAGTGTCCGCCGAGGTACTTGGTGGTCGAGTGCACCACGACGTCGGCGCCGAGGGCCAGCGGCTGCTGCAGCGCGGGCGACGCGAAGGTGTTGTCGACGACCACGAGCGCTCCGGCGTCATGGCCCAGCCGGGCGAGACCTGCGATGTCGGTGATGCGCAGCAGCGGGTTGCTCGGCGTCTCGACCCACACGATGCGCGCCGGGCGCTCCTCGAGCGCGGACCGCACCTGGTCGAGGTCGCTCATGTCGACGACGCGGACGCCCACGCCCCAGGCTCCGAGCACGCGCGCGATGAGCCGGTACGTGCCGCCGTAGACGTCGTTGCCGAGCAGGACCTCGTCGCCGGGCCTGAGCACCGCGCGCAGCAGGGCGTCTTCGGCGGCGAGGCCGGACGCGAACGACAGCGCGTGAGCTCCGCCCTCGAGCGCCGCGAGCTGCGTCTCGAGCGCAGTGCGCGTGGGGTTGCCGCTGCGTCCGTACTCGTAGCCCTCGCGCAGTCGGCCGATGCCGTCCTGTGCGTAGGTCGTCGAGAAGTGCACCGGCGGGATCACCGCACCGGTCGTCGGGTCGAACGCCTGACCGGCGTGCACCGCGCGGGTGTCGAATCCTCGGTCGCTGGTCGGGTCTGTCATGCGCGTGGCCCTTCGTCGGTGGTGGTTCCGGATGCCTCAGCGGCGGGTTTCAGCGGCGGCTCGTGCACGGCGAAGCCGTGGTCGTGCATCCACTGATCGTCGTAGAACCTGTTGAGATACCCGCGCCCGTGGTCGGGCAGCAGGACGACCACGACGTCGTCGGGGCCGAGGTCGCGCGCCGTCCGCAGCGCGGCGGCGACCGCCATGCCGCTCGAGCCCCCGACGAGCAGACCCTCCTCGCGAGCCAGGCGGCGGGCCAGGTCGAACGACTGCGCGTCGGGGATGCGGTGGATCTCGTCGGGCACCGACGGGTCGTACGACTCCGGCCAGAAGTCCTCGCCGACGCCCTCGACGAGGTAGCCGTGGATCGGGCCGCCCGAGTAGATCGAGCCTTCCGGGTCGGCGCCGATGACGCGCACGGCGCCGCCCGACACGTCGTGCAGGTAGCGTCCGGTGCCGGTGATGGTCCCGCCGGTGCCGATGCCCGCGACGAAGTGCGTGACGCGGCCGTCGGTGTCGCGCCAGATCTCGGGACCCGTCGTCTCGTAATGACTGAGGGGACCGTTGGGGTTCGCGAACTGGTTGGGCTTGAACGCGCCGGGGATCTCGCGCACGAGCCGGTCCGACACGCTGTAGTACGACCCGGGGTCCTCCGGCGCGACGCTCGTCTCGGTCACGACGACCTCCGCGCCGTACGCCCGCAGCACGTCGACCTTGGGGCCGGCGAACTTGTCGGGCACGACGAAGATCATGCGGTAGCCGCGCTGCAGCGCGACGAGCGCGAGCCCCACGCCGGTATTTCCGCTGGTCGGCTCGACGATCGTTCCGCCGGGCTTCAGGAGGCCGTCTCGCTCGGCGGCGTCGATGATCCGGGCGGCGATGCGGTCCTTCGCGGAGCCGCCGGGGTTGAAGTACTCGACCTTCGCGAGCACCGTCGCTGCGATGCCGTCGGTGACGCGGGTCAGCTGGACGAGAGGGGTGTTGCCGACGAGGTCGGCCACGCTTTTGGCGTAACGCACGTTGAGTCCTGAGGTGTTGCCGCGCGGACGCGCGGGGAGATCTGTCGGGGGTCGCGGAGCGCTGTGAAGCGATGCTTCAGCAGGAGCGGCGACAACAGCGACAGGTCAACACGCGGGCCAGTCTAGACGGTCGATCTCCACGGCGTCGAGCGCGTGCCGCGCGGACCGGTGCCGCGGCCCGGCCGCGGCGCCCCCCGGTGCCGCGGCCGAGCCGCCGGTCGTTGCGCCTACGCCACCGCCGGCGCGGCGAGCGTGGCGGGCTCAGGGCACGGGGCGCACGCGTTGCGCGCGGCGACAAGCAGCTGCTGCAGCATGCCCACTGTCATGACGCCTCTGCGCCGCCCCATCCCGGCGAAGTGCGGAATGTGCAGCACCTCGTAGAGCACCGGCCGCCGCAGGCCGAAGAACCGCTCGAGCTCCTCGATGCCGAGCCGCGGAGGCAGCGCGCGCGTGAGCTCGCGTGCGACGTCGGGCGCGGCATCCGTCTGCACCATCCAGGCGCGACGGCGAAGGTGACGACGGAACTCGGCCTCCGGAACGAACCAGCGGCGGCCCAGGCGGTAACCCGGCAGGTCGCCGGTCTCGAGCCGACGGGTGAGCGTCGCCGGAGTGAGCCCGGCGATCTTCGCCGCGCCGCCGACGGCCAGGAACGGAGACCCGCCGGTTCCGCGACGCGTCGCGATGGTCTGCATGCTCACACCAATCAAGACGCCGTCCGCGGCGTTTCATGACGCGACCGGATCACATTCGTATGCGGCGTCCGGGAAGAGCGCCGACTCCACGCGAATCGGATGACCCGCGCGCGACGGCGCGCCATACGATGCAGCGAGACCGCGACGACGTTGCCGACCGGCGAGAGCGCCTACCCTCGCAGCGCGAGGGCGAACGGAAGCACCTCGCTCGCACCGGCGCGGCGCAGCTCGCGCGCCGCCACCGTCAGCGTCCAGCCGCTGTCGACCCGATCGTCGACCAGCAGCACCGGACCGTGCGGGACGTCCAGGCTCGCGGCCGAGAGACGGCCCCACACCCCGGCGACGCGGAAGGCGCTGTTCCCGCCCGGAGCGCCTGTCGGCCCGCCGTCGATGAGCTCGAGCGCGCCGAGGAACGGGAGGCGTCCGACGTCGGCGATGCCGCGGGCGAGCGAGTCGACCAGCTGCGGCCGAGAACGCGACGGCATCGCGACCACCGCGACCGGGCGCTCTACCCACCCCCAGTCGGCGAGCACCCGCACGCACCCGCCAAGCACGTTCTGCGGCACGGGGCCGTCCGGGGCGCCGGCGGCGAACAGCTCGCGAAGCACCCCTCCCCACCCCAGGTCGGTGAGCCGGGCGAGCGCCCGCCCCTCGGAGGCCTGCTCGTCCGCAGCGATGCGGCCTTTGACGGGCACGCCGAGCCGGTCGGCTCCCGTCGGCCATTGCCGTCGCGGTTCGATCGGCACGCCGACCCGGTCGAGTGCGGCGGTCGCGGCATCCGTCGCCCCCGCCGCGATCCCGGTCGCGAACCAGGTGCCGGCGCAGTTGTCGCAGCGCCCGCACGGTGCCGCGGAGTCGTCGTCGAGCGCGCGCTGCAGGAACTCCATGCGACAGCCGTTGGTCTCTTCGTACTCGATCATGTGCTGCTGCTCGGCGACGCGAGCGGCGGCGATGCGGCGGTAGCGCTCCTCGTCGTAGACCCACGGCTCGCCCGTCGCGACCCAGCCGCCGCGCACCCGATCGACCGCGCCGTCGACATCGAGCACCTTCAGCAACAGCTCGAGCGGCGTGCGGCGGATGTCGACCATGGCCTCGAGCGCGGGCGTCGACAGCGGCGAAGCCGAGCCCGACAGCGCGGTGAGCACGCGCTCTGCCCGCTCGCGGTCGGGCATCGACGCGGTGGCGAAATAGTGCCAGATCTCCCGGTCTTCGACGCCGGGAAGCAGCAGCACGTCGGCCGATTCGGTCGCCCGGCCCGCGCGTCCGACCTGCTGGTAGTACGACACCGGCGACGACGGGGCGCCGAGGTGCACCACGAATCCGAGATCGGGCTTGTCGAAGCCCATGCCCAGGGCACTCGTGGCCACGAGCGCCTTGACGCGGTTGTCTTTCAGCAGCGCCTCGGACTCCTCGCGCTCGTCGGTGTCGGTCTGCCCGGTGTAGGCGCGCACGTCGTAGCCGCGATCCCGCAGCAGTCGCGCGGTGTCGTTCGCCGCCGCGACCGTCAGCGTGTAGATGATGCCCGACCCGGGCAGATCGCCCAGGTGAGAGATGAGCCACGCGAGGCGGCTCGGCGCGTCAGGGAGCCGCAGCACCCCGAGTCGCAATGACGTGCGAGCGAGCGGACCGCGGATCGTGAGGACCCCGGATGCCGGAGCCCCCGGATCCTCGGCGGCACCGAGTTGCTCCGCCACGTCCGCGACGACCCGGCTGTTGGCCGTCGCCGTCGTCGCGAGCACCGGCACACCCGGGGGCATGCGCGCGATGAGGTCGCGCAGCCGCCGATAGTCCGGGCGGAAGTCGTGCCCCCAGTCGCTGATGCAGTGCGCCTCGTCGACCACGAGGAGTCCCATGCGCCGGATGAGCTCGGGGAGCTGATCGTCGCGGAACGACGGGTTGTTCAGCCGCTCGGGCGAGACCAGCAGGACGTCGACCTCGTCGCGATCGAGCTGCGCGAGCACGTCGCCCCACTCGTGCGCGTTCGTCGAGTCGATCTTGACCGCGCGCACGCCCGCGCGCGCCGCGGCCGCGATCTGATCGCGCATGAGGGCGAGCAGCGGCGAGACCAGCACCGTCGGCCCGCCGCCGCGGCGACGCAGCAGCAGCGTCGCCACGAAGTACACCGCGGACTTGCCCCACCCGGTGCGCTGCACCACGAGCGCGCGGCGCCGGCCGTCGACGAGCGCCTCGATCGCCTCGAACTGCCCGTCGTGGAAGTCGGCGTCGTCGCGGCCGACGAGCGCCCGCAGCACATCGAGGGCTTCGGCGCGGGTCTCGGTCGTGGCTGTCACGCCCTCCACCCTGCCTCATCCCCCTGACAGCAGCCGACGGATGCCTGGACCCTGCGTGCATCGGCTCTCTCACCGCCCCTGGGAGGAGCCGCTCCCCTCCGCCCGGCAGAAAGCCCGTGTTAGCGTGATCGCGGCGGAAGGAGGTGCCCGTGCTCGAGTCGATCGGCGTCGTGCTGCGCCTCCTCGCCGAGTTCGTCGGTCTGGCGCTGCGTCCGCTCTCGGAGCTCGCCGGCACGATCTCGTCGCCCGGTACCGGCGTCGTCGCGATCGCGGCGGCGACGGCCGCCACGGCCGCGCTCGTCGCCCTCGCGCTGCTCGCCGTCGCGATCGCCCTGTTCGCGCGGCCGTCGATCGCCGTCGCGAGCGCCCCGCACCCGCGCCGGGCGATCGACGACGCGACGCGGCTCACCGAGACGCATCCCGATGCCCCGGGTCACTCGCGTCCGCGAGCACCCGGGTTCGCGGCTTCGGCCGCGTAGCCCCGCCGCACGTCCCTTCCCCGCTCGTCCGAGCGGGAACCGCCGTGTCCGCGGTGCGTTCGTGGCCAGACGCCACGACCCGCATCGACGAACGGACACACCATGGACCTTTCCGCCTTCCCGCCCATCGCCGCGATCCTGGACGCGGCCTACGCCCTGCTCATGGGGCTCACCGCCCTGCTCGAACCTCTCGCCGGATCGGCGGCGGCCGCGGCATCCGTCGTCGTGATCACGCTCATCGTGCGTGCCGTACTGATCCCCGCGGGCATCGCTCAGGCCAAGGCGGAGCAGACGCGCAGCCGCCTCGCCCCGAAGCTCAAGGCGCTGCAGCAGCGTTACAAGCGCAACCCCGAGCGGCTGCAGCGCGAGACGATGAAGCTCTACGCCGACGAGAAGACCTCGCCGTTCGCGGGCTGTCTGCCGATGCTCGCGCAGGCGCCGGTCATCGCACTCGTCTACACGCTGTTCCTGTACGCGTCGATCGCGGGACACGCGAACGCGCTGCTGACCGAGCAGCTGTTCGGCGTCGCGCTCGGCACGAGCCTCATCGGAGCCGTCGCGTCGGGCACGGCGACCGCCGCGACCGTCGCCGTGTTCGCGGGCGTGCTGGTGGCGATCGCGATCGTCGCCGAGGTCACGCGGCGCGCGTTCCGGCCGCCCGTGGACGAATCGACGGATGCCTCGCCCCTGGCGGGCGTCGGAATGGCACGGCTCGCCGGGGTCCTGCAGTTCACCACCGCCGTGGTGGCGATGTTCGTGCCGCTCGCGGCTGCGCTCTATCTGGCCGTGACGGTCGCGTGGACGCTCGCGCAGCGGCTCGTGCTGCGGCGCCTCTACCCGCTCGCGCCCGCGTGAGCCGCCCGAAGCGGTGTCGGCACCCGGGGCCGGGCCCTCGCGATCCTCGAAGCGATGAGCACGACCGAGGCACACGGCATCCCGTCCGCATCGGCACGCCGGATCGTCGGTCACGGCGCTGCTCGCCGGATGGGTATCGCGGCGGCACGGCTGGGCCTGTCGGCGATCCGTCGCCCCGCCGTGCTGCTGAATCCGACCAGACCGCCACGTCGTGAGGCGGCGGCGAACGCCCAAGATCCGCTCAGCATCGGCCTGCCTGTCACGCCGCTAGATGAGAATCCTCTAATCTTTCGGTACATGGCTGGGGAGTCCATGCCTCTGGGGACCTCTGTATCAACGACCAAGGAACGGCAGGACCCATGAACGCTCTCTCCACCTCGACCTCGATGTCGCCGGGCTCCGGCGAACGGTCCCGCTCCGACCGCCGGCGCATGCTGCTCGCGCTCATCGCGGGAGGTGTCGTGCTGGGCGTCGGCACCGCCGTGACGCTCGCGGTGTGGAACGACTCCGAGTTCGCCACCGGCACCTTCTCGTCCGGGCAGTTCGATCTGCAGGGCAGCACCGACGGCGCGGCGTTCGACAGCTCGCCCACCGCGCCGGGCAAGACCCTCACCTTCGAGCTCGCCGCCGACGCGCTGTCGCCGGGGGCCGTCGTGTACGCGCCGTTCGCGGTGCAGCTCTCGAGCGACTCCGACTACGCAGCATCCGTCACCCTCGCGCAGCAGGTCGGCGGAACGATCGGTGCTGGCCTCAGTTACTCGGTCTACGACGTCGGCACGTTCGGGGCCACCTGCTCTGCCGCCACGCCTCCCACGGGCACGGCGCTCGTCGCCGACCGCGCGGCGACCGCCGCCGGCACCGTCGACGCCTTCGATCTGACCGCGGCCGCTACTCCGACGAACCTGTGCTTCGTCGTCACGGCCGGCAGCGGGCTCCCGCAGGGCGCCACCGGCACCGTCACGTGGGAGTTCGCCGGCACGTCGGGCGTGGCGCTGCCCTGATCGCCGCGCTGATGGACAGCAGACGCGCGCGGCGTGCGCGCGTGCGACGCCGCCGCGTGCAGGCCGTGCTGGCCGCCGGGCTCGTGCTCGGCATCGGCACGGCCGTGACGCTCGCGGCCTGGACCGACACCGAGAACGCGACGGGCAGCTTCGGCGCGAGCGTGTTCGGCACGGAGTCGCAGAGCGCCGGTTCCCCCACGTACGCGAGCAACACCGCCTCTCCCGGCGCGGCGCTGTCGTTCGGCGCGACCGGGATGTCCCCGGGCACGTCGTTCTACGCGTGGCTCAACGTGCGGACGACGGCGGCGTCCACCGTCGGCGGCACGGTGGCCCTCACGTCGGTCGCGCCGACGGGCGGGCTCGCGTCCGCACTGCAGTACCGAGCCGTGCGGATGCCGGGGCCCAGCCCGTCATCGACATGCAACGCCACGGCGTTCAGCGGCACACCGGTGTTCATCGCGGGCGCGGCCGCGTCGTACCTGCCGGTCTCGCAGGTGCCCGCGACGCAGGTCTCGAGCCCCATCGGCGCCGCCGGCACGCAGCTGGGCTTCTGCTTCGAGGTCAGGATCCAGCCCGGAGCGGCGAACTCGTTCCAGGGCCAGACCGGCACCGCCACCTGGACGTTCACGGCGACCTCGGAAGGCTGACATGGCACGCGACGCGACGGCGCGACGACGGTGGGCGAGGCTGGCGGATGCCGGTCTCGCGCTCGCCGCGCTGCTCGGCGCCGTGTGCATCGTGCTGGCGGTCGCCGCCGTGCTGTTCGACGTGCGGATCGTGATGTTCCGCACCGGATCGATGTCGCCGACGATCCCGGCGGGATCCGCCGCGGTCGTCCACGGCATCCCGGCGGCCGACATCCGGGTGGGCGACGTCGTCATGGTGGAGCGCGCTGGGCAGCTGCCGGTGACGCACCGCGTCGTCGGCGTGGACGCGATCCCCGGCGTGGACGACGCGCGGAGCATCCGTATGCGCGGCGATGCGAACGCGGTCGACGACCCGATGCCGTATGAGGTGACCGAGGTGCGCAGGGTCGTGCTTGCGGTGCCCGGCGTCGCACCGGTGCTCGTCGCGCTGGGCACGCCGTGGGTGATGGGCGCGCTCACCATCGCCGCGACGGCGCTGATCGTCGTGGTCTTCTGGCCGCGGCGCCGGAGGGACCGCCTTGCCCCCGAGCCCGACGAGACATCCCACGACGGCGCACCCCCGCCCGGGTCGCGGCGTGCGCGCCGGGCAGCCGGCGTCGGCGCCGCGGTCGCGCTGATACTCGCGAGCGGATCGCTGATCGTCGCCCCCGCGCCCGCTCACGCCGACGCGGGCGTCACCGAGTCCGTCATCCAGGGCCGCGTCCTCCGCATCGTCTCGATCGAGGAACCCGCGATGCGCGCTCTCGGCCCGGGAGCGAGCGCGGTCTGGCAGGTGGGGGTGACGGCGGATGCCGCGACGCCCGGCACGATCGCCGTCACGCTCGCGGGGACCGGCGCCGACGCGGCCGGCCTGCTGCTGCAGGTGGAAGGCTGCGCGCAGCGCTGGATCGACGGCGCGTGCCCGGATCCGGATCCCCTCGTCGCCCCAGGGCCGATCCCCGTCGACGGCGCCCCACGGACGCTTCGGACCATGCGCGACGACGAGCAGCTGTGGCTCCGGCTGGTCGTGACGATGCCGCAGGATGCCGGCGGTGCGGTGTCGGACGTGAGCCTCGTGGTGCGGGCGAGCGGCGCCGGCGACGACATCTCGACGGGGCCCGAGGGCGGGCTCGCCGCCACCGGGGCGGTCCCGAGCTGGGGACTGATCGGGGGCGGGATCGTCGTCGCGGCTGTCGGCATCGGACTGGTGCTGCGGGTGCGGAGGCGTGCGTGAGCCGGCAGCGTCGGTCGGCCGCGGCGGGCGTGATCCTCGCCGCGATGCTGTGCGCGGGGGCGCTCGCACCTGTGGAGACAGACGCGGCGTGGGTCGACGCGGAGGTGGCGACGAGCTCGAGCCTCGCCGCCGGCACGGTGTCACCCGTGGTGACGATGAGCTGCGCGCCCGGGCTCGGCCTCCTCGCGCCTGTCACGTTCTCGTGGAGCGCTCCTGTCGGCGGACTCGCACGCGCGGGATACCGCTGGACGGTGACCGGCGCGCTCAGCGGGTCCGGCGTCCTCGCCGCGAACGCCACCAGCGTCTCCCTCAGCTCGAGCCTCCTCGGTCTCGGCACTGGAACGTTCTCGCTGTACGCGGTCGGGCCCTCGCCGTGGGAGTCCGCGCCGAGGACGGGGACCATCACGTTCGTCACGGGCCTGCTGTCGTCCTGCTCGGCGTGACCGCGGTCCGCCGGCGCGGGAGGATGGAGCAATGCGCAGCCTCGCCTCCCTGAATGACGACGGTGCCCGGTTCGTCTCGGACTACCACCTCGCCACGCTGTCGACGATGGCCCGCGACGGCGGCATCCACGTGGTCGCCGTGGGCTTCACCGTCGACGCCGGCGTCGTGCGCGTCATCACGTCGGGCGACAGCCAGAAGGTGCGCAACGTCGAGCGCGACCCGCGCGCGACCGTCGCCCAGGTCGCCGGCCCGAGCTGGCTGAGCATCGCCGGGCACGCGACGATCGAGCGCGACCCCGACGCGGTCGCACGCGCCGTCGCGCTCTACGCCGACCGGTATCGCCCACCGCGCGTCAACCCGAAGCGCGTCGTCATCCGCATCGATCCGGTCAAGATCATGGGATCGGCCGACCTCTTCGCCTGATCCCGCGACGACGGATGCCGCGGGATCGGTCGGCGGACGGCTCTCAGTCGGTCGGGGTCAGCAGCCGCTCCAGCAGGGCGAGCGCGGCGTCCTGCGGCGCGTCGGCGTCAAGCAGCCATTGCGTCTGCAGACCGTCGGATGCCGCCACCACGAGCGCGGCGACCGCGTCCGGGTCGACATCGGCGCGAAGCCGACCGGACTCCTGGTTGTGCCGCACGCGCTCTGCCAATTCGGCGCGCGTGCGGGTGAAGCGCTCGGTCGCGAACTCGCGCGCGACGGGATGGCCCTCCTCGAGGGCGGTCGCCACCAGCGTCGAGTAGAGCTGCACCAGACCCGGCACCTCACGGTTGGACTCGGCCCAGCCGCGCATGAGCTCGACGGGCGTCGCCTCGGGGTCCTTGTGGTCGTCGGGGCCGTCATGGCGCTCCGACTCACGGTAGACCGCGACGAGCAGCTCTTCGAGCGAGCCGAAGTAGTGCCGGAGCGCGGCGTGGGTGACGCCGACCTCGTCGGCGATCGCGCGCAGGCTCGTCTTGTCGGAGCCTCGCCGGGCGAACACCTCGATCGCGCGGTCGAGGATCTCCTGGCGACGAGCGACGCCCTTGGCGTATGAGCCGCGTACGGCGGTGGGGCGCTCCTCCGGCATGGGCGCCATCCTACCCACGCCAAAACCTCCACCTGGAGGTTTTGTGCTATCGTCGTGCGTCAGACGAACGGCTCTCCCGCCGCACCGTCCCCCACCGTCGCCGCAGACACGAAGGAGCGCGACCGATGCCGGTCCAGACATCCATCCAGCTGTTCACCGTCAACACCGCGCTCGAGGCCGACCTCGACGGCACGCTCGCGCAGGTCGCGGCCCGCGGCTTCACCGCGGTCGAGCCGTACGACTTCGTCCGTCGCGCCGAGCCTCTCGCCGCCGCGCTGAAGGCACACGGGCTCGCGGCGCCCACGGGGCACGCGTTCCTGGCCTCGACGTCGTTCGTGAACCCCGACGGCAGCGGCACGACGCTTCCCGTCCCCGCACCGGAGGTCGTCTTCGAGGCCGCGAGGACCCTCGGCATGACCACCGTCATCGATCCGTACACCGAGCCAGCGCGCTGGCAGAGCATCGAGCAGATCGAAGAGACCGCGCGCCTGCTCAACGCCGCCGCCGAGATCGGCGCCGGGCTCGGCATCCGTGTCGGCTATCACAACCACGCGCACGAACTGGAGGCGACCTTCGACGGCAGAACGGGCCTCGAGGTGCTCGCCGACCTGCTCGATCCGCGAGTCGTGCTCGAGGTCGACCTGTACTGGGTGGCTCGCGCGGGCGTCGACTCGCCCACCCTGCTGCGCACTCTCGGCGACCGCGTGATCGCGGTCCACGTCAAGGACGGCACGCTCGACCCCGAGGCCGTGGCCGCCTACCCGCCGGCCGACCAGGTTCCGGCGGGCCAGGGCGTGGTGCCGCTCGAGGCGGCGCTGGACGCGGCATCCGCCCTCGAAGTCGCCATCGTCGAGTTCGACCACTACCCGGGCGACCTCTACGACGCGATCGAGCAGAGCCGCGTCTTCCTCGACGCGAAGCTCGCCGAGAAGGCGGCCAGCTGATGGCGGCGGCGAGCGCGCCCGTCGGCGTCGGCCTCATCGGCGCAGGCAACATCAGCGACCAGTACCTCACGCACCTCACGAGCTTCCCGGATGTGCGGGTACTCGCGATCGGCGACCTGATCGAGGACCGTGCCCGCGTGCAGGCCGAGAAGTACGGAGTTCCGCGTGCGGGCGGCGTCGACGTCGTGCTGGGCGACCCCGACATCGACATCGTCGTCAACCTGACCATCCCGGCGGTGCACGTCGAGGTGTCGCTGGCGTCCATCGCGGCAGGCAAGCACGTGTGGACCGAGAAGCCGATCGGGATCGACCGGGAGGAGTCGCAGCGGCTCCTTTCGACGGCGGATGCCGCGGGCCTGCGTGTCGGCGTCGCGCCCGACACGGTGCTCGGCCCGGGCGTGCAGACCGCCAAGCGCGCGATCGCGCGCGGCGATATCGGTCGTCCGCTTTTCGCGACCACGACGTTCCAGTGGCAGGGCCCCGAGCTGTGGCATCCGAATCCCGCCTTCCTCTATGCGAAGGGCGCCGGCCCGCTCCTCGACATGGGCCCGTACTACGTGTCGACGCTCCTGCACGTGTTCGGGCCGGTCGCATCGGTCGCGGCGCTCGGCCTGCAGGGCGTGCCGACCCGCACCGTGAAGTCGGGCGAGCTCGCCGGTCAGGAGTTCCCGGTCGAGATCCCGTCGACACTGTCGGTGCTGATGGAGTTCGAGCAGGGGGGTCAGGCGCAGAGCCTCTACAGCACCGACTCGCCGCTGCTGCGCCATGGCATCGTCGAGATCAACGGCACCGAGGGCACTCTCGTGATCCCCGACCCGAACACGTTCGGCGGCGACATCACGATCACCCGGCCGCTCACCGATGTGTCGGTGCGCGAGCCGGAGGTCGTCCGGGTGCCGCAGGAGGGCGTGCTGGCCGGACGCGGCCTCGGGCTGCTCGACATGGCCCGCGCGATCCGAGAGGGCCGCCCGCACGTCGCGACGGGCGAGTTCGGCTACCACGTGCTCGACACGCTGCTGTCGATCGAGGAGGCCGCCGAATCGCGCAGCTTCGTGCAGGTCTCGAGCACGCTCGACACGGTGGGGTCGCTGCCCGAGGGCTTCGACCCGCTCGCCGCCACGCTCTGACCGGCGCCGAGGCGCCGAGAGGGGAGAGCTCCGCACGTCCCTCGTGCAGAGCTCTCCCCTTCGCGATTCCCGGGGCGGGAGCGGGGAGGCGCATGTCAACCCCGTTCCCCTCGACGCCCCGCGAGGGGACAGTGAGGACATGACGCCTCGCACACATGGGTCGGCCGCGCCGACGTTCGGCATCGAGGAGGAGTTCGTGCTCCTCGATCCGGTCACACTGATCGCGACCGACCGGGCCGCCGAGGCCATCGACGCGCTGCGGCCGTTCGGCGGCGGCGTCGTGGGCAAGGAGTTCTTCCCCTCCCAGCTCGAACACGCCTCGCCCGTGCTCGCGACGGCCGGGGAGGCCCTCGACGCGGTGCACGGGTTCCGTGCGCGGCTGCGGTCGTGGGCGGATGCCGCGGGTCTGGTCGCCGCGGGCAGCGGCACGCCGTTCCGCACGCAGCCGCGCGCGGGCATCAGCGCCGACGCCCGGTACGCGCACATCGCCGGCGACATCGCGGGGGTGACCCCCGACCACCAGATCAACGGGCTGCACGTGCACGTGGCGATCCCCGACCGCGAGTACGGCATCCGTGCCTCGAATCTGCTGCGGGACTGGCTGCCGACTCTTCTCGCACTGTCGGCCGGCTCCCCCTTCTGGCACGGCGTCGACACCGGGTTCGACAGCTGGCGCTCGATCCACGGCCGCCGCTGGACGACGTACGGCGCGCCACCGCGATTCGCCGACGCGGCCGACCTCGACCGCACGCTCGCGGCCCTGCGGGGAGTCGGCGCGACGTCCGACCCCGGCACGATCAACTGGAACGTGCGGCTGTCGGCTCGCTACCCCACGGTCGAGGTGCGCGTCTTCGACGCTCAGCTCGACGGGCGTTCCAGCGTCGCCCTGGCTCTGCTCACACGCGCGCTCGTCATGGCCGCTGCCGAGGCGTCGCGAGTCGCCTCCGAGGGCGTCGACATCACGGATGCCGCGCTCTGGCACGCGGCGCGCTACGGCGTGCGCGCGGCCCTGGTACATCCTCGGTCCCTCCGGCTCGTACCGGCGCGTGAGGCGCTCCAGGAGCTCCACGCGTTCGCGGAGCCGCACCTGCTCGATGCCCACGAGCGCGAGCTCGTCGACGAGCTGTTCGAGCGCGTGCTGCGCGACGGCTCGAACGCCGCGCGGCAGCGAGCAGCGTACGCCGGCGGGATCGGCGCGCTGACGGAGCTGTACCGGAGCGAGCTCGTCGCGGGCATGCAGCCTGCGCCACGGCGGATGCCCCGGCGCGTCTTCACCGCGTGACCGGCGACGGATGCCGCGGCGGTGCCGTCCTCGGGAGGCGAGGGCTGCAGAAGCCGGTGTGGCCCCGTGAATTCCATCGCGTATTTGTTCTTGTGTTACGAGATCGCGGGCGATACTCTGTTAGCACAAAGGTTCGATGACTGAGACGGTCCTCACGGACGAAGAGCGGGCGCGGCGTAGCCGCTGATTGACGAGAGAGTGCTGGCGCGGATTTCGCGCAGGAGCCTCGTGCGTCCGTGATTCTTCCCGTCTGTGAGCGCCCATGTCTTCGCATCCTTCTCCCGGCTCCGTTCCGGGGTGCGCGCAGACTGACCGCATCGTCGATCTTTTCGAGGTCGGCCGTCGTGCTCGTGCTGCGGCGGATGCTGTGGAGATCCGATTGTTGGCGGATGCGGCGGCGTCGGTCACCGCGGCTGCGGACGCGAGCGCGGAGCAGCGGCGCCGGGTCGAGCTGGCGCGGCGGGCACTGGTGGCCGACCTCGCCACGTCGACTCGAGTGTCGGAGTGGACGGTGACCCGGCTGCTGTCGGAGTCCGCCGATCTGTGCGTACGGTTCGCGACCGCGGTGGACGCGTTGCAGCGGGGCGAGATCTCGCGACAGCACCTCACCGTGATCCACGACATCGGCGACCCCATCGACGACGACGATGCGCGCGCCGAGTTCGTGCGCGTCGCCGTGGACCGCGCGGCGTCGCTCACACCCGGACGACTCGCGCCGGTGCTGAAGGCGATCGCCGAACGATTTCTCGAGCAGCCGCTCGCGCAGCGGCATGCCGACGCGGTCGCCGCCCGCGACGTGCGGGTGATCGACCTGGCCGACGGGCTCGCCACGCTCTCCCTCACCCACGACGCCGTCCTCATCCACGGCATCCACGACCGGCTGACCGTGCAGGCCCGCTGCGTCATCGCGGCCCGCGACACCGCCACCGCCGCCGCCGCCGACGACGACGACGCCGCGCGCATCAGCAACGGCGATGGCGACGACGCGTCGCCGGCCGCCCACACAGACACATCCGACAACGGCGAAGGCGCCAGCGGTTCCTGCGGCGACCCCAGCGACACCCGCACCATGGACCAGCTCCGCGCCGACATCGCCGCCGACGTGCTGCTCACCGCGGGACCCGACGACTGCGTCGCCGGAACCGGACTCGCCGCCATCCAGGCCACCGTGCAGGTCACGGTCCCCGTACTCACGATGATCGGGGTCTCCGACGATCCGTGCCTGCTCGCCGGGTACGGACCCATCGATCCCGGCACCGCGCGCACTCTCGCCGCCACCGCACCCGGCTGGGAGCGCGTGATGACCTCGCCCGTCACGGGCAACGTTCTCGCCGTCGACCGATACCGTCCCGGCGCTGCGCTCGCCCGGTACCTCGGCGCCCGCGACGAGCGCTGCCGATTCCCCGGCTGCCGGCAGTCCGTCTGGCGCTGCGACATCGACCACACCGTCGACCACGCCCACGGCGGCGCCACCAGCCACCACAACCTCGCGCATCTCTGCCGGCGACACCACGTCCTCAAACACAACACCGCGTGGACGGTCCAGCAGACCGCACCGGGCACCCTGGTGTGGACCAGTCCCACCGGGCGGAAGCACACCGACCGTCCCGAACCCACCGTCCGGTTCCTCCCCGACCCGGACACCCTCGACCGCCGACGAGCGATGCGAGAACCCTGGCTGTTCCCCGTCGACGACCCACCCGCGACGGGCGGACCACCTTTCTGACCGTGCGCCATCGTGCTGGATCACGTCGATGCGGCATGTACGCGAACGCGGGACTCGGAGCGTTCGCCGAGCTGCGTTTCACCGCACGGCGTACGCGCCGCCTGTCACCACGCGGTCGACGAATCGCGCCGGGCCTCGAGCTCCGCCCGGGCTGCGGCGAGGGCGTCCTCGTTGGCCGCATAGCCGTGCTCGGGCGCAGGGAACGCTCCTGCCCGCACGTCGCCGGCGTACGCCCGCACTCCCCCGACCATGTCGTCGCCGATGGTCGCGTATCGCTTGACGAAGGTCGCAGCCTTGCCCTCGGTGATGCCGAGGAGATCGTGCATGACGAGAACCTGTCCGTCCGCGCGGCCCGCGCCGATGCCGATGACTGGGATCTCGAGCGCCGGCAGCACGACGTCCACGACCTCCGCCGGGACCGCCTCGACCACGAGCATCGCGGCACCGGCGTCCTGAACGGCGAGCGCCTCGCGCACGAAGCGCGCGGCCGAGTCCGCGGTACGACCCTGAGCGCGCAGTCCGCCGAGAGACACGGCCGTCTGCGGCGTGAGCCCGACGTGGGCCACCACCGGGATGCCGGCATCCGCGATCGCACGAATGCGGTCGACGCGTGCCGGGCCGCCGCCCTCGATCTTGATCGCGTCGGCGCCCGCCTCCTTCGCGAAGCGCACGGCCGTCTCGACCGCCTGCTCGTCCGACACCTCCGTCGAGCCGAACGGCAGGTCGCACACGACGAACGCCGACTGCACGCCGCGCCGCACGGCGCGGGCGAGAACGAGCATCTCGTCGACGGTGACCGCGACGGTGGAATCGTGGCCGAGCACCACCTGCGCCCCGGAATCGCCGACGAGCACCACGTCGACCTCGGCGCGATCCGCGATGCGTCCCGTCGGGTAGTCGTAGGCCGTCACCATGACGATCGGCTCGTGACCGGCCTTCATCTCGGCGAGCCGTCGAAGCGTGACCTTCTTGCGCATCACGCGCCTCCCTCGTGTGCCGCAGGCACGGTCTGCCGGACCGGCTCCAGCACGACGTTGTCGATGAGCCGCGTCCGTCCGACGCGCGCTGCGATCGCGACGAGCACCGGACCGCTTCGCACGGCGACGGGCTCGAACGACTCCGGGTCGACGAGTGCGACGTATTCGGACTCGACACCCGCTGCGTCCAGCACGGCCGTCGCCCGCGCCCGCAGCGCCTCCGTGTCGACGACGCCGGCGGTCGCGGCATCCGTCACCGCCGACAGGGCTCGCGCAATCGCGAGCGCCCGCGCGCGCTCCTCGGCGCTCAGCCTCGTGTTGCGGCTCGAACGCGCCAGGCCGTCGTCGTCGCGAGAAGTCGGACACACCACCACGCGGACCGGGATCGTCAGATCGGCGACCATGCGCCGGACCACGGCGACCTGCTGGGCGTCCTTGGCGCCGAAGTACGCCGCGTCGGGCAGCACCGCCAGCAGCAGCTTCGTCACGATCGTGGCCACGCCGTCGAAGTGCGCACGGCCCCGCTGAGCTCCCTCGAGCGTCTCGGCGACCGGCCCCGTCACGCTCACCGTCGTCGCGAACCCGGACGGATACATCTCCGCGGCGTCGGGCGCGAAGACGACATCGACCCCCGCCGCTTCAGCGACGGCGAGGTCGGCCGCTTCGGTGCGGGGATACGCGGCGAGGTCGGACTGCTCGTCGAACTGAGCCGGATTCACGAAGGTCGACAGCACCAGGGTGTCGTTGTCGGCACGGGCGGCGCGCAGCAGCGACACGTGTCCTTCGTGGAGCGCGCCCATCGTGGGCACGAACCCGATGCTGCCGGCGCGGCGGTCCCGCAGCGCCGAGCGCAGGTCGGCGACCGTCCGCACGACGATCACGACGGCACCCCGGAGACGGAGGCGTCCGACCGCACAGGCTGCGACGCGGCCAGCTGCCGCGTCGCCTCGGCGAGGGCGTCGAACAGAGCGAGCCGGTCGGGCATGCGATCGGCCACCGCGCTGCGCTGCCGCGCCACCGTGACCTCGTCGCCGCGGGCGATGGGGCCGGTGAGCGATGCGGCCGCCCCGTCGCGCTGCCAGTTGTCGACCGTCGCTCGCACGAGCGGCGCGAACGCATCGCGGGTGACACCGGCAGAAGCGGCGAGCTCCTCGGCGAACGCCTCGAGCGCCAGCAGGAAGTTCGACGCGATCGAGGCGGCCGCGTGGTACGCGGCGCGGTCGGCGTCTGTGACCTCGAACGGCCGCATCCCGAGCACGCGAGCCACCGCGTCCGCCGTGGCGAGCGCTCGAGGGCTCGCCCCGGCGACGGCCGCCGGCACGCCGTCGAACGACGTTCCCGGGCCGGTCACCGTCGTAAGGGGATGGATGCTGAACCCGTCGTGCGCGGCGAGCGGTTCGAGGGTCGACGAGCCCGAGAAGTGCCCCACGAGGGATCCGGCTGCCACAGACCCGGCCGCGACCGCGATCTCGGCATCCGGAACAGCCAGCAGCACGATCGACCCGCCGTCGACGTTCGCACCCCGCCCGAGCGGCCCGGCCACGTCGGCGCCTGCTGCCGTGAGTGCCGCCGCGACCGCACGGCCGACGCGACCGTCGCCGATGATCGCGACGCGATCGATCGTCACTTCAGGCGCCTCGGCGGGCGCGTGAAGGGGATCGCGATCCGGCATCGTCGTCGTCTCCTGTCGTGCGCGGCTGTGACGGCTCCGCGTACGAAACTACCCTCTGCGCGGCTGACGGCCCCCACGGGAGGATCCCGCGGGGGCCGTACGCGCTGCCCAGGTCGTGCGTGGACTACGCGTTCTGCGGCAGCTTGTATGCGATGTCGACGCGCTCGATCGAGCCGTCGAACGCGAACGGCATCTTGTCGACGTACGCACGCGAGACGGCACCGCCGTAGGCGCGACCGATGTCGAGGCAGTCGTTCGCCGAGAACAGCAGCGGGGCGCTGACGGGCACGACGCCCGACGCCACCTCGTCGCCGTTCACGCGCAGCGTGACGTTCAGCGGACCGCCCGGCTTCGGTTCGACGTACGTCGTCTCGATCTCGATCTCGACCTCACCTGCTGGGAGGGGGGAGGACGCCTCGACCTTCGTCCGCTGCACGAGGAACAGGTTGTACTCGTACTTGAGGATGCCGTCCTCGACGAACGCGGTCAGACCGCCGCCTGCGCCGCCGAGCTTGTAGAGCACGCCGTTCGCCCTCTCGCCGACGTTGGCCTTGATCGTGACGACGTTCGGCTTGTTGCCGAGCGCCGGGGCGCAGAACTCGGGGACGCGGACCGTGTCGCCGCCCATCTGCCACCGGGTGTACGGCACCGAGATGCGGTACTCGGGGTGATAGACCGGCACCCACAGGCCGGCGCCGACAGGAAGCACCTCGTTCTTGGCCGCCTCGATCGCGAAGAGCTCCTTCATCTGAGCGAGCTTCTCGGGGTTCTCGGCCGCCAGGTCGTTAGCCTGGCTCCAGTCCTCGTCGAGGTTGTACAGCTCCCACGTGTCGTGGTCGGGCGTCCAGGTCGCGATGCCGGGGGGCGCTCCGGGCACCCACGGGAGCCGTGGACCGGTCGAGGATGCGAGCCACCCGTCCTCGTAGATCGACCGGCTCGCCATGATCTCGAAGTACTGCACGCGATGGCGGCCCTCGGCGGACGGGTCGTCGACCGCGTAGGCGAGACTCGTGCCGTCGATCGGATCCTGGTGGATGCCGTTCACCGTCTCGGGGTGCGAGATGCCGAGGATCTCGTAGATGGTCGGCACCACGTCGATGACGTGGTGGAACTGCGTCCGCGGCGCGGGATCGTGCGTGATGCGCTCCGGCCAGCGCAGGAACATGGGGTTGCGCGTGCCGCCCAGGTGCGAGGCCATGAGCTTCATGCCCTGGTACGGCGTCGAGCCCGCCCACGCCCACGCGGCGTGGTACTGGTTGTCGGTCGCCGGCGTGCCCAGCGCGTCGAGCCCGCCGAGCTCTTCGAGCGCCGCGATGTGCTGGTCGATCGTGGTCGGGATCATGTTCTGCGCGAGCAGTTCGCTGATCGTGCCGTTCTGACCCTCGCCCGAGGAGCCGTTGTCGCCCCAGATGTACACCACGAGCGTGTTGTCGGCGTAGCCGAGTTCGTCGAGCGCGTCGACGAGGCGTCCGGCCTGCACATCGGCGTGCTCGCCGAACCCGGCGCACACCTCCATCAGGCGGGCCTGGAAGGGCTTCTGGTGGTCGGGGATGTCGTCCCACGCCTGGAGGCTGTCGGGGCGCGGTGTGAGCACCGCGTTCTCGGGGATCCATCCCGCCGCCTTCGCGTTCTCGAACGCGCGCTCACGGTAGACATCCCAGCCGTCGTCGAACTTCCCCTTGTACTTGTCGGACCACTCCTTCATGATGTGGTGCGGCCCGTGGATCGCGCCGGTGGCCCAGTACATGAAGAACGGCTTGTCGGGCGTCAGTGCCTTGTGGTTGCGCAGCCACCCGATCGCGTCGTCGGCGATGTCCTCGCTCAGGTGATAGCCCTCTTCGGGCGTCTTCGGAGGCAGCACGCTGGTCGTGTTGCGCACCAGGTTGGGCTCGTACTGCGACGCCTCGCCGGCGAGGAAGCCGTAGAAGTACTCGAAACCGTAGCCGGTGGGCCAGCGGTCGAACGGGCCGGCGACCGTCGTCTCCTCGGCGGGGGTGTTGTGCCACTTGCCCCATGCGGCCGTCGAGTAGCCGTAGTTGCGCAGAACCTCGGCCACCGTCGCACTGCTCTTGGGGATGTGTCCCGAGTAGCCGTCCCAGTCGTTGGCGAGCTCGGCGATCTGGCCGTTTCCGATCCGGTGGTGGTTGCGGCCGGTCAGCAGCGCACCGCGCGTGGGCGAGCACATCGCGGTGGTGTGGAAGCGGTTGAAGCCGATGCCCTCCTCGCGCAGGCGGCCGAGGGTGGGGGTGTCGATCGCGCCGCCGAGCGGTGCCGGCAGCGCGGGGCCGGCGTCGTCGATCAGGATGACGAGGATGTTCGGCGCGTCCTCGTTCAGATGGCGCTGCGGCGGCAGCGGCGCGTACGTCGACTCGGCGAGTGTGCGCCCGGCGAAGCTGCCCGAAGGCTTGGGTGGGAACGGGAGCGTCCGCGCCGGAGGCAGTGGCTCCCCCACGATCGAGTTCGAAATGCCGTCGGTCATGCGCGTCTCCTGTCGTCCTCTGCTCCGGGTCCCCCGAGCAAGCCGCCCTGCGGGCCGGAGCAGCCGCCGATGAGGTCGCCGGCGCCCGGACCGCGCTGCGGCCACGCTATCGTCGCGCGCGAACGAACGGCATCGTGTGAATCGCGTGAAGCGCGTCCGCGCGACACCGCCACCCGGCACAACACCCGGTACAGGGACGTATCACGCGATCTGCGTGGTGCGCAGACACGCCTCGGAGTGGTCTCCTCAGTACATGAGGGAGCGGTCCGACCGCAATGGCGGCGAAGTCGATGTGAGGGAGCTTCTTCGACGCTTCTGCGTCGACGATCCACGCGTGGAAGGCATAGCCGGCGACGCGTGGTCGCGCGTCATCGATCCGCGCACGGCCGCTCTCGTGCGCATCGGCGCGCTGATCTCGGCATCCGCTCCCACCGCGTCGATGCGGTCCGCCGTCGACGACGCGATCGCCGCGGGGGTCTCGGTGTACGAGATCGTCGCCGTCCTGGACGGCATGGTCTCGATCGCCGGTGTCCCGCGCGCGGTCGCCGCCGCCCCGCGCATCGCGGCTGCACTGGGATACGACGACGAGTTCGCGCCGGACGACGACGTGTGAGCGCCGCGGGGTCCGTCAGCCGCCCAGCAACCCGAGCGACACCGCGCGCTCCACTGCCGCGCCGCGGGTGGTGACACCGAGCTTGCGGTAGATCGACCCGACCTCGGAGCTCACCGTGTTGCGCGAGATGAACAGGCGCTGCCCGATCTCGGCGATCGTCAGATGCGTCTGCAGGTAGGGCAGCAGCCGCAGCTCCGCGGGAGTGAGCGGCACCGATCCGCCGCCTGACGGCTGCGCCCGCAGCGACTCCCGGAAGTCGTCGACCTGCGCGGAGACCGTGCCGATGTCGGGTCGCTTGTGGAGGAGGTCGTCGACCTCGCGCAGCAGGTGCCACGCCGCGGAGCGGTCTCCGAGCGCGACGTATGCCTTCGCGAGGTGGAGGCGCACGCGAACGGACAGGTACGGGAGCAGGTGCGTGCAGCCGACGCGAGCGCGCATGCCACGCGCGAGCAGCCGCTCGCCCGACTCGCGATCGCCCTCGTGGACGGCCACGCGCGACGCGACGGCGAGCGCCAGGGCCGTCGTCGGGTACCCGTCCATGTGACTCGCGTCGATCATGGCGACGCCCCGACGCGCATGGATGCCGGCCGGCTCCCAGTCGCCGCGCTCGATGGCCAGCAGCGCGAGCTCGGGCTCGCTGAGGATGATCGAGTCCGGATTGTTCATGAGGGTCGCCACGTCGATGGCCTCTTCGAACGCCGCGCGTGCGCCGTCACCGTCGCCCACCAGCAGGCACGCGGATCCCCACAGGTGCAGCGCCTGGTCGCGCCACGGGCTCGTCGCCGGCTCGTGCTCGAGCGCGTAAGCGGCGTCATCGCGGACGCGCTCGTGCCCGTCGACGCACATCGCCGCGCGCACCATCGCCCGCGCGGACTCGAACAGCACCCGATCCTCCTCGGGGAATCCGCTCGCATCGATGGTGTCGAGCACGTGCGCCCACCGCTCCCCCGCGCCTACATCGCCGAGCAGCACACCCGTCCACGTGATGGACACCACGAGCGCGGGGTGGGCCCGCACGACGTCGTCGCCGAGCGCAGCGAACCAGCGGCGCACGGTCGACACCTGGCCCTGCCCGTACATGGCGAGCGCGAGCTCGGCGATGCGCTCAGCGGCGTCCTCGGTCTCGCCCGCCTGCAGCAGATGCTCCACCGCCACAGCGGAGGCGCCGTGGTCCTCGTGCCATGCCGCGGCCCGGCGGTGCAGCGCCGCCACGCCTCCGGCGCCGTCCGCTCTCTCGAGGTCGGTGAGCAGGAACTCGCGGAAGAGCGCGTGGTAGCGGAAGAGACCGCGATTGCGGTCCATCGGGATCAGGAACAGGTTCGCGATCTCGACCTCGCGCAGCCGGGAGCGCGCGTCCTCGATGCCGAGGACGGCGTTGCACGCGGCCGGCGACATGGCGTCGAGCACCGAGCTGCGGCGCAGGAAGTCCTGCATGTCGTCGGGCAGCCGCTCGAGGCATTCGCGATAGAGGTAGTCCGCGAGATAGCGGTCGTCTCCCGTGACGGATGCCGCGTCCCCACCGGCACGCGCGACCAGTGCGCACAGGAACAGGCCCGTGGGCCAGCCCTCGCACTTCTGGACGATGCCGTCGAGGTCCGCATCCTCGACGCCTTCGACGCCGGCGTGGTCGAAGATCGCGCGCGCGCCGTCGTGACCGAGGGCCAGGTCGTCGATGCCGACCTCCCACACCTCGCCGGCAGCGCGCAGGCGCGCGATGAGGGGCGCCTCGCTCCTGCTCGCGACGACGACCTGCGATCCGCGCGGAAGCCGTGCCAGCAGCACCTCGAGCACGTCCTGGCAATCGGTCGACGACGCGCGGTGCAGGTCGTCGATGAACAGCACGAAGTCCGACGGAGCCGCGGCGAGCGCTGCGGCCAGAAGCGGGGCCGAGCGGCCGAGAGCCGACGCGCCGACGCCGCGCATGTCGGCGACGACGGATGCCGCGGCCGGCGACAGCAGAGAGCTCGCGGTCGCGATCGCCGACAGGAGGGAGGACGGGTCGTCGTCACTCCGGTCCAGCGACACCCACGCCACGTTGCGCGCCTCGCCGGAGGCCCATTCGGCGAGCATCGTCGACTTGCCGTATCCGGCGGGAGCCGTGACCGTGACGACGCGCGCGCCGCTCGCGCGCGCACCTTCGATGAGGCGATGCCGGCTGACAGCACCATCCGACAACGGCGGGATGTGGGTCTTGCTGTCCAGCAGCACCGTCTGGAGATCCGGTCCCCCCAGGACCGTTTCGCGGGGCACGTCGGCATCCTAGCGCCCGAGGGTGTCGCGTGGTCTCCGCAACCTCCCGCCACTACCAGGATAACGGCGGCAGGGGGCCTTGCGGCAAGGCCCCCTCGCTGGCGCATACTTGTCGGTCGCGACGCGCCGCACGTCGCGACCGACGTCAGGAGCCCCGCCGTGAACACCGCACAGAACAGAGCCTGGAACAGAACTGTGACCAGCCCTTTCCGTCTGCCCGAACGCCTCTCGGACAAGGGCGACCCCGCACTCATCGCTGACGACGAACGCCACTTCGCCGCGATCGGAAACGCGATCGAGCGATCCATCGCCGCGCTCACCGAACGCCTCGACGACGTGCGCCGGCACGCCGGGGGCGGTGGCCAGGCGGCCCTCGAGCGCGACCTCGAGGTGCACCGGCTGTCGGCGCGACTGCGCGCGCTGCGCCGGTTCTCGCTCGACGCATGCCTCGGCCGCATGGTGCCCGCGGACGGCTCGGACCCCGTCTACATCGGGCGGTTCGGGCTCATGGCGGAGCCGGGCGACGGACTCGGAGAAGACGGGCAGGACCGCCGTCTTCTCGTCGACTGGCGGACGCCGGCCGCCGAGCCGTTCTTCGCCGCGACGCACGCGAACCCCATGGGGCTCGCGAGCCGGCGGCGCTACCGGTGGACCGGCGGACGCGTGACCGACTACTGGGACGAGGTGTTCACGCCCGAGGGCCTCGAACGGGGTGCCGCGCTCGATGACCAGTCGGCGTTCATCGCGAGCCTCGGGGCGAGCAGATCGCCGCGCATGCGCGACGTGCTGGGCACGATCCAGGCCGACCAGGACGCCATCATCCGCGCCGGCTCCCGCGGCGCCCTGGTCGTCGACGGCGGGCCCGGCACCGGCAAGACGGTCGTGGCGCTCCATCGCGCCGCGTACCTCGTGTACTCCGACCCTCGCCTGGGCGAGGGGCGCGGCGGCGTCCTGTTCGTCGGGCCGAGTTCCGCGTACCTGTCGTACGTCGAGGACGTGCTGCCGAGCCTCGGCGAAGAGAGCGTGCAGACCTGCACGCTCCGCGACCTCGTGGCCGAGGGCGCGACGGCCCGCCCCGAGCGCGACCCCGTCGTCGCGAGGCTCAAGGCCGACGCGCGCCTCGTCGATGCGATCGAGCCCGCCGTCGCGCTGTACGAGGAGCCGCCGGCCGAGGGACTTCTCGTCGAGACGCCGTGGGCCGACCTCCGGCTCGGCCCGGAGGACTGGGCCGAGGCGTTCGCATCGGCCGAGCCCGGCACGCCGCACAACGAGGCGCGCGACCAGGTGTGGGAGACCGTGCTCGACATCCTCGCCGACCAGGTCGACCCCGAGGAGGTGCCGCTGCATCAGCTGCGCCGGGTGCTCGCGCGGCACGACGAGCTCACGCGCGTCTTCGCGAAGGCGTGGCCGCTGGTCGAGGCATCCGTTCTCGTCTCCGACCTGTGGTCGGTGCCCGCGTACCTGCGCCGCTGCGCTCCCTGGCTCACGGCCGACGAGGTGGACGCGCTGCAGCGGACGGATGCCTCGGCCTGGACCGTGTCGGACCTGCCGCTGCTCGACGCGGCGCGCGCCCGCCTGGGAGACCCCGGGGCGTCGCGTCGCCGGCGGCAGCGCGAGGCGAAGCTGGCCGGCGAGCGCGCGTACATGGCGCAGGTCGTGGAGCGACTCAAGGAGGCCGGCGACGAGATGATGCAGTGGCTCGACGGCGACGATCTGCGCAACAGCCTCGTCGACGAGTCCGTCCTCCCGTCGCACGACCACGATCTGCTCGCCGGCCCGTTCGCGCACATCGTCGTCGACGAGGCGCAGGAGCTCACCGACGCGGAATGGCGGATGCTGCTGGCTCGATGCCCGTCGCGCAGCTTCACCATCGTCGGCGACCGCGCGCAGGCGCGACACGGGTTCCGTGAGTCGTGGCGGGAGCGGCTCGAACGCGCGGGGCTCGCGGACGTGTCGATCGCGTCGCTCACGATCAACTACCGGACGCCCAGCGAGGTGATGGCCGAGGCGGAGCCGGTGATCCGCGCCGCGATCCCCGACGCGAACGTGCCGACGTCGATCCGGTCGAACGGCATCCCGGTGGGTCGCGCGGCGATGTCGGGTCGCGACGGGATCCTCGACGACTGGCTCGCCGCCCACCCCGAGGGCACCGCCGTCGTGATCGGCGATCCCGCGTTCGAGCCCCGCGACCGGGTGCGCTCGCTCACGCCGGAGCTCGCGAAGGGCCTCGAGTTCGATCTGGTCGTGTTCGTCGAGCCCGAGCGCTTCGGCGCGGGGATCGAGGGGGCCGTCGACCGGTACGTCGCGATGACGCGCGCGACCGAGCGGCTCGTGATCCTGCGCACGACGCTCTGACGCTCCTCCGCGACCGGGTCGCATTCTCACGTCCGGACGGACCCATGGCAACCCCCGTGTCGCATCCGCCCGTCGCGACTTGGGTATGCCGGACGGGGGAGATCCGAAACGAGGAGACCACCATGTACTTCCATCGTCAAGAGCTTCAGCACCAAGCGACCCCTGACGCGCCCGACGCCGTGTATGCGCGCAAGCTGCAGGAGGTGCTGGGCGGTCAGTATGGCGAGATCACCGTCGCACTGCAGTACCAGTTCCAGGCATGGAACATGCACATACCGGGCAAGTACCGGGACCTGGTCTTCGGCATCGGCGCGGAGGAGATGGGTCATGTCGAGATGCTGGCGGTGATGATCGCGCAGCTGCTCGAGAAGGCACCGCTGGGCGTGACCGAGGACGCCGTGCAGGACGACCCCACGGTCGCTGCGATCGTCGGCGGCACCGATGTGCAGCAGGCCATCGTGGCAGGCGCCGGCGCGCGTCCGGTCGACAGCAACGGCAACCCCTGGGTGGGCTCGTACATCACTGCGAGCGGAAACCTCCTGGCGGACTTCCAGGCCAATGCCAACGCCGAGATGCAGGGCCGTCTCCAGGTGGCGAGGCTCTACCACATGACGCAGGACCACGGGGTCCGGGATCTGCTCGCGTTCCTGCTGGCGCGCGACACGATGCATCAGAACCAGTGGCTGGCTGCGGCCGCAGAGCTGAGAGACGAGGGGGTGGAGGCGCTCCCCGTGCCGAGCAACTTCCCGCTCGCGAACGAGGAGCGGGAAGTGGCTTATCAGTACATCAACTTCTCGGACGGGGCCGCTGCCGCCGACGGCGCATGGGCCAGCGGTCCCACGCCGGACGGTCACGGCGAGTTCTCGTACGTCTCGGAGCCGCAGCGTGGGGTCCCGATGCCTCCCCCGACGCATCCTGACTCACGGTTCTACGGCACCACCGAGGTGCCGAACCTCGTCGAGAAGGCTGCCGGGGGCATCCAGGACGCGATGAAGAAGGAGTGACGCGGCGCGCGGGAGGGTCCAGCGGTTCGATCGCTGGACCCTCCTGCGACACTCGTGTCAGCCCACGAGCTCCTGAAGCTTGGTCATCAGCTCCTCACTCGTGTGCGTCTCCTGGTCGAGGTTGGCCGTCAGGAGCGCCACGGCGTCGGCTGCCCCCTGCGCACGCGTCGCGAGGATCAGCGACTGGTATGCCGAGATCTCGTAGTGCTCGTTGCCCAACGCGGCCGAGAGGGTGACCTGGTCGAGCAACGCGGGTGCACTGCGCTCCACGAGGGACCGCGCCTGCTTGGAGATGCCCTTCGTGCTCGGCGAGGCGGCCGTCGACTCGGGGAACTCCAGCAGACGGAAGACCTGACGCAGGTTCTCGATCTGCTCCTTGGTCTCGTCGGCGTGGTGGCGGAACATCTTCTTGACGTCCTGCGACCGCGCCGCCTTCTCGAGTTCGCCGAGCGCGGCCAGCGAGTCCTCTTCCATCGTCATGGCGGTGCGCAGCTTGAACCGCAGCAGGTCGGCCGGGGATTCCAGGGTGGTCTGCGACATGTGATCTCCTTTCCGGATGCTGCGAATCTAGGCGTCGCCGCCTCCTGGATCCCGGGGCTTGCGCCGGGCGCGCCTCGCCGCTAAACCGCGCGGGCCGTGCTGCTCGGTAGCCGCTTCGCGGACTCCCTGCAACCCCGTGTGCCATTCGAGAGTCGGCGAGTAGGACTGAACATGTGAAGAGGATCATCTACGCGGGCAGTGAATTTCTGACGGGGGACGAGATCGCCGTTGCGCTGTTGCGATACAGCGCGGCATTGGCGGAAGTCGGGGAAGCCGAGACCGTGACGATCCCCGCACTCGAGGAGGACGGCTCGATCGGGTCCATCGACCTGCTGGTGGGGCCGGCGAGCCAGATCGTCGCGAGGCCGGCCGGAACGGGAGCGACGGAGTTGATCGACGTCGGCGTGCTCGCAGAGCTGGAGGCTCGGACACGGCGGCTGAGACCGGTGGCGGTCGTCGATCCCGAGCCGCCCGCCGATCTGGACTTCGACCGCGGCTCCTGAGCGGCGCACCCGCAGGAGGCGGAGGTATCGGCTGGGACTCGGTCGACAGGCCCGGGCGCCTTCGGCTGACCTCCACCCCGGGCGGTACCCGCCTCAGTCGGCCGGTTCGGCAGCGGACTCGGCCTGCCACGATCGCCACAGGGCCGCGTACTCGCCGCCCTTCTCGACCAGTTCGTCGTGCGACCCCGACTCGACGATGCGGCCATCGCGCATGACGACGACGCGGTCCGCGTCGCGCGCGGTGTGCAGGCGGTGGGCGATCGCGATGACGGTGCGGCCCTCGAGCACGCGGTCGAGGGACTGCTCGAGTCCGCGCGCGGCACGGGGGTCGAGCAGGGATGTGGCCTCGTCGAGCACGAGAGTGTGGGGGTCGAGCAGCACGAGCCGTGCGAGGGCGACCTGCTGCGCCTGGGCCGGCGTCAGCACGACTCCGCCTGAGCCAACGACGGTCTCGAGGCCGTGCGGCATCGCGCGCACCCACCGCAACGCGCCCACGGCCTGCAGCGCCTCTTCCAGCTCGCCGTCGCGGGCGTCGGGTGCGGCGAGGCGCAGGTTGTCGGCGAGGGTGCCGACGAACACGTGGTGCTCCTGGGTCACGAGCGCGACGTGCTGCCGCAGCACGTCGAGCGGGATCCGCATAACGTCGGCGCCACCGACCGTCACCACGCCGTCCGAGGGCGCGGTGATGCCGGTGAGCAGCCGCGCGAGGGTCGACTTGCCCGATCCCGAGGGGCCGACGATCGCGACGCGTTCGCCGATCTTCGGCACGAGGTCGACGTCGCGCAGCACCTCGACGCCCTCGCGATACGAGAAGCGGATGCCGCGGGCGTGAAGCTCCTCGCCGTCCGGTGCCTGATCGGCACCGGGGCGGTCGGTGGGCACCTCGGCGACGCCGACGATCCGCGCCAGCGCCGTCGTGCCGACCTGGAGCCGGTCCATCCAGTTGACGAGCTCCTCGACCGGACCGGTCAGCTGCATCGCGTACAGCGCGATCGCGGTGACGTCGCCGGCCGTCGCCAGCCCCTGTCCCATGAGATACGCGCCCCACAGCAGCACGGCGATCACCGGGATGAGGAAGCCGAGGGTCGTGAGCGGGTACCAGACGCTCCGCAGGCCGAGCGTGTAGCGCTCGGCGGCGTTGCGGGCGGCCAGCGCGCGGTCGATCTTGAGTCGCTGCACCGGCGCGAGGTCGAGCGCGTCGATGGTCCGCGCGCCCTCGACGGTCTCGTTGATGACGCCGACGAGCCGCCCGTACGTCGCGAGCTGACGCCGGTATCCCGGTCCGGACCGCTTGAGGTACCACCGGCTGCTGAGCGCGATGAGCGGCACGCCGGCGAGGATCGCGAACGCCACGAGCGGGTTGATGATGAACGCGGCGCCGAGCGTCAGGATCACGGTCATGCCGGTCACGAGGATGCGCGGCACCCCGAAGCGGACGGTCTGGGCCACGGCGTCGACGTCGCTCGTGGTGCGCGAGAGCAGGTCGCCCGTGCCCGCCCGCTCGACGACGGCGAGAGGCAGCGAGGTCACCGTCGCGAGGAAGTCCTCGCGCAGCTTCGCGAACACCGATTCGCCGAGCCGCAGCGACCACAGCTGCGCGAACCGCGTGACGAGGGCCTGGACGACGACGGCACCGGCCAGCAGCAGGAACATCGCGTCGATCTGCGCCATCTTCGCCGTCCCGCCCGACAGCGCGTCGATCATGCGCCCGATCACCCACGGGCCGACGAGGCCCGCGAGTGCTGCGAACGCGTGCAGCGTGATCACGAGGAGCAGCTCGCCGCGATGCCGTCGCACGAGCGTGCGCGCGACCTCGCGGATCCTCTCCCCTCCCGCGATCGGAAGCGCCGTGTCAGTCATCGCCCGGTTCCTCCCGCACGGTTCGGATCGCCCCGGTCTCGGTCGCGCGCGTCCACAGCGTCTGGATCGACCCGGTCCATGCGGCCTCCAGCTCTTCAGCCACCACCGGTTCGGCATCGCTCGTGGAGCGTGCGACGACGTGCCGGTAGCGGGCGCCGAGAGCGTCGTCGCGGCGCATCAGCTCGGCGTGCGTGCCGGATCCGACGACGCGGCCGCCCCGCATGACATGGATGACGTCCATCCGATCCAGCAGCAGCGGGCTCGCGGTGACGAGCACCGTGGTGCGTCCCGCGCGAGCGCGGTGCAGCCGCGCGGCGATGGTGGCCTCCGTGTTGGCGTCGAGCGCGCTGGTCGGCTCGATGAGCACGAGCACCTCGGCATCCGTCAGGAGGGCGCGTGCGAGGCTCAGCCGCTGGCGCTGCCCGCCCGAGAGCACGCTGGCACGCTCCGGCACGTGCTCCTCGAGCCCGCCCGGCAGCGCCTGGACCGCGTCGGACGCGGCCGCGACGCCGAGCGCCTGATCGATCCGCTCGCGGCGCGCCGCCGGCGACGGGGCGCGGTCGGGGGCGCGCACGCTCTGGGTGTCGAGGCCGTCCCGCAGCCGCCCGGTGAACAGGTGAGGCGTCGCGTCGCTCACGACGATCCGCCGGCGGACCTCCTGCACCGGCATCGTGGTGTGATCGACACCGCCCCACAGCACCGGCGCGATCGCGTGCTGCCGGTCGTCGAAACGGCCGAGGCGGGTCGCGACGGCGGCCGCGGCATCCTGATCCTCGTCGACGAGCGCCGTGAACAGGCCGGGACCGATGACGGCGCCCGAGGCGACGTCCACGATCTCAGCGCTTCCCGGCGGCGGCGCCTGCGGGTGCTCCGGGTCGCGCACGGCCCGCTGCACGCGCAGGACATCGAGCACCCGCCCGGTCGCGACGAAGCCGCGTGCGAACGCCTGGCTCGCCTCGACCGTCGTGCGCAGCGGCACGATGAGGAACACCGAGTACCCGTAGAAGGCCACGAGCTCGCCCGGGCTGATCTCGCCGAGCAGCACGAGCCGCGCGCCGAACCACACCACCGCGGCGACGAACAGCCCCGGCAGCAGGATCTGCAGTCCGTCGAGCCAGGAGCCCAGGCGTGCCACGTCGATCGCGCGCCGGCGCAGATCGGCCGAGCGTCGCGCGTAGCGCTCGACGAACTGCTCCTCGCCGCCGATGCCCCGCAGCACCCGCAGCCCGACGACCGTGTCGGCGGCGAGCTCGGTGAGCGCGCCCTGCTCGCGTCGCCACGCCGCCTGCCGGCGCGCGAGCGGACGGACGAAGAGCGTCAGCACCACCACGAGCACCGGCATCCCGAGCAGCACGAACAGGCCGAGCGCCGGCGAGGTGAACGTCGCGATCACGCCGACCGCGATGTACGCCACGACTCCGCCGGAGAACCGCGCGGTCACGTCGAACATCTCGCCCACGCGCAGCGCGTCGTTCGCGACGGTCGAGGCCACCTCGCCCGCGGAGCTGTCGGCCGCGATCGCGGCGCCCGTCTCGGCGCTGTGGTAGCCGATGATGCGGGAGACGCCGAGCGAGGACCGCAGCCAGTTCGAGACCGCCATGCGGTGGCGCAGCACGGCGAACAGCGCCTGCGCGATGGCGATCGCGCCGAGCCCGGCGCACCACGGCAGCACGCCCTGCAGCCCGTCGTCGAGCCCGGCGTCGATGGCGCGGCCGAGGAGATGGGGCCAGATCACCTGGCACAGCATCCACGCCACACCGAAGACCACTCCGCCGACGAGGGTCCCGGGCTGCCGCGACGCCTGCCACAGCAGCAGCCGGAGCGGGGATCGCGTCGGAGCCTGCAGCGAGCTCATCGCGGCCTCACCGAAGCGGATCGGGCGCCGGATCGAGCAGCACGTCGGCGACACCCGCCGCCGGCACCGCGACCGAGACGCGTTCGCCGCCGCGCGTCACCGAAGCGGTGACGTCGTCGCCCGTGATGTTCCGCAGGCGCGCTCGCACGCGGCCGTCGACCGGACGCAGTTCGACGAGCACCGCGTCAGCCGGCACGACGTCGATCGGCGGCTGCGGCGCCACGACCGGCGGCGACACGACGTGCCGTGCGTGCAGCGGCTCGAGCAGGTCGCGGCCGTAGCGACGCACGTCGGCGGCGCTGACCCGCGGGACCGGCCGGAACCGGTAGCGGAAGCGACGCGTGACCTCCTGCCGCGCCTGGAAGTTCGTGAAGTGCAGGTTGTTCATCAGCCAGCTGTTGACGTGGCCTCCGGCCACCTCGAGCTCGGCCGCCCACTTCCCGGTGTGGTGGCCTCCGACCTGCACCAGCGGGGCATCCGTCGATCCCCACAGGAAGCCGCCGTCGCGGCCGGCGACCCCGACCGCGTGCTGGATCGAGTACCAGTCCTTGCTCGTGTCGGGGAGCTGCTCGCGGTCGGCCGCGAACACCGCCCCGGCCGTCTCGAGGAGGAACTCCGGTTCCGTCGCCGCGAAGGCGAACGTCACGAACACGCTCTCGGGGTCGAACCGCTCCGGTTTCGCGACGTGCACGTCGAGGTCGATGTCGGCGGCGCCGTCGGCGATGACGACGGTCGTCACGATGCTCGGGATGCCGGGGGTCGATGTCTGCCACCGGATCTCGGTCACGCCGGCCGAGCGGCTGACCCGGACCGGACCGTCGCCCGTCGCGACCACGCGGTCGAACGCCGGCCCCGGGTGGTCGGGGTGGAAGAGCTTCGGCGACTGCGTGATCATCGGATGCCGCGACCCGGCCTCGACGAGCTCGTCGACGACTGCGCCGAGGGGAGCCGCCGCCGTCGCGTCGACGAGCTCACGGTCATCGATCGTGTCGACGAGCGACACCACCCCGCCACGGGCCGGATCCACCGTCACCCGATAGCGGCCCGCTTCGATCGGGCCGGCCGCCACGTCCTCGACCACCGGGCCGGGCACCGGAAGCACCGCGACGCCGAACGGGTCGACGTCGGCGAGGAGCCGGATGCGGCGCGTGCCCGCGATCTCGACGTCGACGAGTTCGCGGCGCCGGGCCTCGGTCGGGTTCACCACCACGATCGCGCCCTCGGCCGGACCGTCGACAGAGGCCGGGCCCACGCGGCCGGGGGCTGTGGGGACCGTCGCGGCGCCACCGGCGTACGCGTACCGGAACCAGCCCTCGATCGCGAGGTCGCGTGCGTGGTCGAAAGCGTCGTACGCGTACGCGGAGGTCGCGTTGTGGTGCGAGTGACTGAAGGTCGAGTGCGGCTTCGAATACGTCTCCCAGCTGCCCCACGTGTGCTCGCCGTACAGCAGCAGCTGCTCGTCGACGTGCTCCAGGTCCTCGGCGATCTCGTCGTCGGAGCGGTGCCGCACCGGGCCGCGGCGATAGCCGAGCACGTCGAACATCGGCGTCGGAGTGCCGCCCGTCAGTCGCGCCAGCGCCAGCGTGCTCTGCGCGGCACGTGCGAACGTGCGGGCCTCGCGGTAGACCGCGACCTCGCGTGCCGTGGAGCCGTGGCCATGCGACCACCAGTCCGCCCACTCCCCGCGCACGGTCGGCACCTCGAAGCCCGCCGTCGCCGCCTCTGCCTCGAGGTCGTCCATGGCCTCGTCGATCGTCGCCGTTCGCATGGGCAGCTCAGGATGCCGCGCATTCCAGTGGCGCACGACCTCGAGGAACAGCGCCGTCGGCCAGCGGTTGTCGTTTCCCGCGTGCACCATGGCCGTGCCCCACGGGTAGTCGTCGCGCCGCTCGAGCTCCTCGACGAAGGCTGCGATGCGTTCCTCGGCCAGCTCGGCGTCGCCGTCGACGATCCCCCACTCCTCGCCGAACCCGTAGTGCGTCGACAGCCACACGAAGACCGAGCGGCCAGACGGCCCCTCCCAGCGGAAGCCGCTCGGCTGCACGAACGGCGGACGGCCGTGGTCGGGGTTGAGCGCCATCACGAGGCGCGTGATGCCGGCATCCGTCATCTGGTCCACCGCGCCCCACGACAGGCCGTTGACGTCGCCGTGCTGCTGCGTGCGGATGCCGATGCCCGCCGCCCTGATGCGCTCGAGCAGGTCGTACGCCGCGTCGAACTCGAACGCGCTCGGCAGCTGCGTCATGTTGAGGTAGCCGCCGGTGACCGAGATCGCGCCCGAGTGCGAGAGCTCGGCGAGCCTGCCGACCTGATCGGGCGTGGCGCGCTCCAGGAACGACAGCACCGGGCGTGCGACCTCGAAGGTCCAGCGGAAGCCGTCCGGTCCTTCGGCGGGGAACTCGGCGGCGAGCTCGAGGACGCGGTCGACGATCCGCCCGTGCATGCGATCGATCAGGCGCGGGCTGTTGGTATAGCCGACGTCGTGGTGGGTGTGGCCGATGAGGAGGATCTGTCGGATCGACATCGCTGCGTTCTGGTCCCTGTGATGTATCGGTCGTCTTCGGTTCGTGGTGGATGGTGGCCAGTGGGAAGGGGCGGGCCGACCGAAGTCGACCCGCCCCCGTCTCCCCCCACGCGGCGAGTGCGAAACCGTCAGCCTGCGGCGGTCGCGTTCTCGTACGCCCGCATCGCGGCGGCCTGCGCGTCGGCGAGCGCCTCTTCAGGCGTCTTGTCGCCGAGCAGCGCCGCGGTGATGGCATTGTTCAGTTCGTTCTGGATGTCCTGACCGGCCGGCGAGGAGCCGAACGACTGGCCGTAGTCGAGGACGTCGTAGTACGTCGAGATCACCTGGTCGAACCCGGCGTTGCCGCTCTCGACGACGTACTCCTCGCGGATCGACTGGTCGGGCCCGGGCGAACCCGTGAACAGGCCGGTGTTGATGCCGCCGTCCTCGGCGCGCGTCTCGGCGCGCGCGGCACCCGCCGCGGCCCACGCCTCCTCGCTCGTCAGCTCGACCATCCACGCGCACGCGGCGGCGGGGTTCTCCGCGCCGACCGGGATGACGAACGCCGTGCCGCCCGACACCGAGAACGGGTTGCCCTCGGCGTCCTTGAACGGCACCGCCTCGATCTGGATCTGGTCCACATACGGCGAGAGGACGTTCGGGTACCACTGCGCATTGACCTGCGCGCCGACCTGGTCGGCGACGTACTGGTTGTTGTCGCCGAAGGTGTCGAACGAGTCGGTGAAGCTCTTCACCGCGGCGTAGCCGCCCTGCGCGTCGTTGATCTGCTTGAGCAGCTCGATACCCGCGATGTTGCTCGGGTCATCGAGGGTCGGCGTGCCGTCCTCGTCGGTGAGCTGACCGCCCATGCCGAGGATCCACAGCGGGGCCTGGCCGGTCGACACCGGGTCGAAGCCGAGGCGCGTCGGGACGCCGCCGGACTCCTGGTACATCTTCGCGATGGCTCCGAGGAGGGCGTCGGGGTTCGACGTGTCGATCTCCTCGACGGTGACGCCCGCCTGGTCCATCACGCGCTTGTTCAGGATGATCGCCGGCGGCTGGTAGAACTGCGGCACGGCCCAGATCGCGTCGTCGTAGCGCACGTCGTCGACGACGAACGGGTACCAGTAGTCGTCGGGGCTGACGCCCTGCGCGTCGAAGCAGTCGTCGAGCGGCATGATGAGGTCCTGCGCCGCATACTGCGTAACGTACCGGCGGTCCATCTGCACGACGTCGGGCACGTCGCCGCCGGCGATGCGCGTCGTGAACTTCTGCGCGTCGAACGCTGTCGCGTCGAGGTCGACCTCGACGTCGCTCAGCTGCTCGGCGGCGTAGTCGAGGCGCGACTGGCCCACGTCGTCGGCGTTCTCGAAGCCCCACGCCGAGAGGGTGCCGGTGGGCTCGGCGTCGAAGTCCGCTTCGGCACCGGTGCCACCGCCGCCGCCACCGCCCCCGCAGCCCGCGAGCATGACGGCTGACGCCGCGATCGCGGCGATTCCGATGATGCGCTTGCGCATGTGTTTCCCTTTCGATCGAGGCGGCACCGTCGCCGCCACCACGTGAGCGGATTCCTGAAATATGGGAACCTTCCCACATGACGCTAGCCACCCGGCGGGTGCCGGGCAACGGTACAACCCGCGTATTTATTGGTTTGTGATGTGTACGTTGTGGAATCGATGCCACGCTGGGCGCGGCATCCGTCTCATCCCTTGCGGCCCTGCGTCGCGACACCTTCGATGAAGTAGCGCTGGCCGAAGGCGAACATGATGAGCATCGGCAGCGTGACCAGCAGCGATGCGACCATCACGTACTGGTAGTCGCCGTGGCCGCCCGCGGTCGGGCTGTACTTCGTCATCGCGTACGCGATGCCCAGCGGCGCGGTGAACTCGCTCACATTGCCCGCGTTCAGGTAGATCAGCGCGGACTGGAGGTTGTTCCAGCTCGCCTGGAACTCGAACAGGAACACGATGACGAACGACGGGATCGACAGCGGCATCGCGATGCGCCAGAACAGGCCCCAGTAGCTCGCGCCGTCCAGACGTGCGGCCTCGAACAGCTCGCGTGGCAGGCCCAGATAGAACTGCCGCTGCAGGAAGATGTAGAAGGCCGAGCCGAAGAGGTTCATGCCCCACAGCGGCACCCATGTGCCGAGGAACCCGGTCTCCTTCCAGATCAGGTAGATCGGGATCATGGTGACGGCGCCGGGGAGCATCATCGTCGCGAGCACGAGCCCGAACAGCAGCCCCCGCCCCGGGAACTTGAAGTAGGCGAAGCCGAACGCCACGATCGAGCTCGACACCGCGACGGCCGTGGCCGCCAGCAGCGCGATCGCGATGCTGTTCCACATCCAGCTCAGCAGCGGCAGCTGGTTCCACACCTCGACGTAGTTCTCGGGGACGAACGTCTTCGGGATGAGCGCGTTGTCGAAGACCTCGCCGCGAGGCTTGAAGCTCGCCGCCAGCAGCCACGCGAACGGGTACAGGAACAGCAGCGCGAAGCCGACCAGGACGACCGTCAGGATGATGCGGCCAGCGAACGTCCTCGGCTGCGCGATGTTGCGCCGCCAGCGCGAGCGCTTCGGAACGGTCACCGCGACGGTGGCGGCCTCGGGGACGGGGCGGGCCACGCCCGGGGTCTGCAGCGACGCCGACATCAGCGGTCTCCCTCGTAGTAGACGAACCGGTTGCCGAACTTCACCTGGATGACCGTGATGACCATGATGATGACGAAGAGCAGCCAGGCCATCGCGGCGGCGAACCCGAAGTTGAACTGACGGAACGCCTGCTGGAACAGGTAGATGGCGTAGAACAGCGACGCCTCTGGCGAGGCGTTGCTCTGATCTCGCCAGAACAGGACGTACGCCTGGTCGAACACCTGGAAGGCGGCGATCGAGAGCACGATGACGTTGAAGAACATCGCGCCCGAGATCATCGGCAGCGTGATCGAGAAGAACTTGCGGATCGGGCCCGCTCCGTCGAGCGAGGCGACCTCGTACAGCTCCACCGGCACGTTCTTCAGCGCCGCGAGGAAGATGACCATCGTGCCCGCCACGGTCCACAGCGTCATGATGACGATGCTGGGCTTGACCCACGCGGGATCCACCAGCCACTGCGGACCCTGGATTCCAAAGAAGCGCAGGCCTTGGTTGATCGCGCCGGTGTTGCCGTTGAGCAGCAGGAAGAAGACGGATGCCGTCGCCACCGCCGGCGTCATCTTCGGCAGGTAGTACAGCGTGCGGAAGGCACCCGCGCCGCGACCGACGCGATTGAGGAGCATCGCCAGCGTGAGGGCGAAGACGATCTCGAGAGGGACCGCCATCACGACGTAGAACAGGGTGTTCGACAGCGACACCGCGACGCGCGGGTCGTCGAACAGGTTGGCGTAGTTGGTGATGCCGACCGGGCGTGCGGTGTTCGTCGCGAGGTTGTAGTTGCTGAACGAGATGTACAGGCTGTACACCATCGCACCCGCCGTGAAGACGAGGAATCCGACGATCCACGGAGAGATGAACAGGTACCCCGCCAGCGCCTCGCGCTTGTTGTAGTGCACCTTGACCTTGGGGGCGCGCTCCTTGACGCGGCGGCGCGGCCGGCGGTTCCCCTTCGTGGTCGCGGACGCCTCCTCGAGCGCTTCGACGACGGCGTCGGGCTGCGAAGTGACACTCATCGCGAGGCCTCGCTCAACGCGACCTCCGGGCGATCCTTCTTCGTCATCTCACTTCTCCACTTCGAGATGTGGCATCGTTACCACATGGCCCCGACTATACGGCTCCCCGCCGACTCGACGCAACCGCGTGCCGTCCGCTCGAACGCGCACGCCGTGATGCTAGGCACGCCGCGCCCGCCGATCACGGGGCTTGCGCGAGTCGACTCTTCTGTGCTTCTCGGAGGCCGGGGTTCATGATCGCGGCGGATGTCGCGGTCTACGCGGCGACGTCCGCCGGGGTGTGCGCCGCGGTCGCCGCGGCCCGCGCCGGGGCCCGGGTCGTGCTCCTCGAGCCGGGTCGCCACATCGGCGGGATGACCAGCGGCGGCCTCGGCTACACCGACGTCGGCGACCTGCGCGCGCTGGGCGGGATGGCCGCGGAATTCCGCGCCGCCGTCGCAGCCCACTACGGCGTGCCGGTCGGACGCTACGCCGGACCCGAGCCGCACGTCGCCGAGCAGATCTTCGTGCGGTGGCTCGAGGAGGCCGGCGTGGCGGTCGCGCTCGACGCGCGGCTCGCCACGACCGAGGTGACGGACGCCCGGATCACCCTGCTCACCCTCGCCGACGGGGCGGTGGTGACCGCCGAGGTCTTCATCGACGCGAGCTACGAGGGCGACCTGATGGCGGCATCCGGGGTCTCGTATGCGGTCGGTCGCGAATCGCGCTCGCTCCACGGCGAGGAGTTCGCGGGCCGTCGTGAGGTCATGCCCGGGCGCCACTCGATGCCGCCGTGGATCTCGCCGTTCCGCGACGACCCGGCCGGGCTCATGGCCGGCGCGCTGCTTCCGCAGATCAAACCCGAGCCCATGGCGGAGGTCGGCGAAGGCGATGGCGGCGTGATGTCGTTCGGCTACCGCGTGTGCCTGTCACGCGCCGCCGACCGCATCCCGTTCCGCCGCCGTCCGGGCTATGACGAGACGCACTGGGAGCTCGGCCGCCGCCTCTTCGCCGACGCGGAGCGGCGCGGCGACGTGCACCCCGCGGGTCGCTACATCGGGCTCGAGCCGAACCTGCCCGGCGGCAAGGCCGACGGCAACTCGCTCGGGCCGTTCTCGCTCAGCGTGCTCGACGGCACCGCATGGGAGTATCCGGACGCCGACCCCGTGCGCCGCGAGGAGATCAGGCTGCACCACCTGCACCATGCCGAGGACTTCCTGTGGTTCCTCGCGAACGACCCGGCCGTTCCCGCGAGCGTGCGGCGCGGCATGCAGCAGTGGGAGCTTCCCGCCGACGAGTTCGCCGACACCGGTCACCTGCCGCATCAGCTCTACGTGCGCGAAGCGCGGCGCATGACGACGGATGCCGTCATCACCGAGCACGACCTGCGCGCCGGCGCCCTGCCGACCGACGTCGTCGCCCTCGGCTCGTACCACTTCGACATCCGCGAGGTGCAGCGGGCCTGGCGCTGGGTGTACGAGCACCCGGACCCGATCGCGATGGTGGTGTCGGAGGGCTATCTCTCGGTGCCCGTGCCGATCTACGGCGTCGGCTACCGGGCCCTCGCACCCCGGCGGGAGGAGTGCGCGAACCTGCTCGTCGCGGTCTGCGTCGCAGCTTCCCACGTCGCCTTCTCGTCGATCCGGATGGAGCCGCAGTACCAGATGCTCGGCCAGGCCGCCGGCGTGGCGGCGGCGCTGGCCGCGCGATCGGGCGTGCGTGTGCAGGAGGTTGATGTCGACGCCCTGCAGGAGCGACTTCGCGACGGCGGAGCGGTGCTCGACGTGTGACTGCACGCGGACGCCCCGCGACACCGAAGCGACGTCACGGGGCGGGGCCGCGGGGATCAGTCGAGCGGGTCGACGCCGTAGTGCTCGGCGAGCTCGGTGATCACGGCATGCGCGCCCTGGATCGACACCGACGAGACGAACGTCGTGTCGTCGACGGGCAGGACTTCGCCGGTGAGGCGCTCCCACAGCGGGTTCGATTCGAACTGCTCGCGCTGGGCGCGTGAGGCATCGCCCTCGGCGCCCTCGGGCTCCCACGCGCTGACCATGATCACCGACGCGTCGGCCTGCAGGATGTTCTCGGCCGACAGCGGCACGAAGATCGACTCCGTCGTGTCGGGTGCGTCCGCCGGACGCGGCAGGCCCATGTCGGCCATGATCTCGCCGATGAACGAGTCGCTCGAGTACAGGCGGGCCGTGTCCTCGCCGGCGAAGCGCACGAGGGAGTAGGTGGCGTCGGGGTTCTCGGCGAGGATCTGCTCGCCCACCGCCGCAGCGCGCTCCTCGTACTCGGCGACCGCCGCCTCGGCCTCGTCCTGGAGGCCGAGCGCCGTGCCGAGCAGCACGACGTTCTCCTTCCAGGTCGGACCGGTGCTCTCGGAGAAGACCGTGGGGGCGATCTTCGACAGCTGCGGGTACAGCGCCTCCTGGCGGACCTTCGCCGAGATGATGAGGTCGGGCTCGAGCTCGAGGATCTTCTCGAGGTCGGGCTCGGCGATCGTGCCGACGTTCACGGCGTCGGCGGTCTCGTCGCTCACATCGCCCAGGTACGGCGCGAACGGGTTCTCGGGATCCTGGCGGTACTCGGCGTACCCGACCAGCTCCGCGCCGAGCAGGAGCGTCGCGTCGACGTAGCTGGGGTCGAGCGCCACGACGCGGACGGGCCGCTCGGGGATCGTCGTCTCGCCCATCGCGTGCTCGATCGTCACGGGGAAGCCGCTGTCGGACGACGCTTCGGGCGTGGCTTCGTCGGCGGACGGGGACTGGCACGCGGCAAGGCCGAGCGCGAGTGCGCCGACAGCGATCACCGACAGGGCGGAACGGAGTGCAGACATGGAAGTGGCAGGTGCTTTCTCGTCGCGATTAGGATGGGAGAGATGCGCTTGGAAGCTAAGGCTTACCTAAGTTCGCGCTCTCGAATCTAGCAGACGACGAAACCCGAACGTGATCCGCACTTCCTCGCCGAGCCGGCGCGTCAGCCGCCCTCTCGTGCTCGCCGTCGCCCTCGCCGCGGTCGCCGTCGCCGCGGTCGTCAGCGTCTGCATCGGCGGCATGCCGACGTCCCCCGCTCAGGTGCTCGCCGCGTTCTTCGCCCCCACCGGCAGTGACGCCGACGTCGCCATCATGGGTCTGCGTGTGCCGCGCACCGTGCTCGGCACCGTCGTCGGCGCGTGCCTGGGGCTCGCCGGCGCGCTCGTGCAGGGACACACCCGCAACCCGATCGCCGATCCGGGCCTCCTCGGCATCTTCCAGGGGGCGGCGCTCGCGATCGTCCTGGTCGCCGCGACCGGCAATCCCTCGGGACCGGTGCAGGCTCTCTTCGCCTTCGGCGGTGCGCTCGGGGCGTCCGCGCTGGTGTTCGCGATCGCCGCGAGCTCACGCGGCGGGGCGACGCCGATCACGCTGGTCCTGGCGGGCGTCGCCGTCTCGGCCCTGTTCGGCGCGCTCGTGACCGCCACGGTGCTGATGAATCTCGACGCCCTCGACGCCCTGCGGTTCTGGCAGGTGGGCTCGCTCGCGACCCGTAACGGGGCACTCTCGTACATGTGGCCGTTCGTCGCCGTCGGGATCGTGCTGGCTCTGGCGAACGGCCCGGCGCTCAACGCGCTCGCGCTCGGACCGCAGGCCGCGGCATCCCTCGGAGTCTCCCTCCGGCGCGCACGCGTGCTCGGCATCGCCGCCATCACTCTGCTCGCCGGCGCTGCCGTCATGCTCGCCGGGCCGATCGCGTTCGCGGGACTCATCGTGCCCCATATCGCGCGCGCTCTCGTCGGGGCGGACTATCGCTGGCAGCTGCCTGCGGCGGCACTCGTGGGCAGCGCCGTCCTCCTCGTCGCCGACACCATCGGCCGCGTGATCGCCCAGCCGGGTGAGCTGTCGGTCTCGGTCGTCCTCGCCGTGGCCGGGGCACCCTTCTTCATCGCGCTCGCGCGCCGTCGCCGGCTGGTGTCGCCATGACCTCGACGACCGCGCGGCGGCCGCTGCTCCCCGTCATCCGGTGGGGAGCGGTGTCGGTGCTGTGGCGGCCGCGCACCGTCGTCGTGGTCGCCGCGCTGCTCGTGGCGACGCTCCTCGGCTGTGCGCTGCATGTCTCGCTCGGCGGCAGCGCGATCGACTTCGGCGCGGTGCTGAGCACGCTGCTCGGGGCACCACCGGATCCGCGGACCGAGCTGGCCGTGACGGAGTTCCGGATGCCGCGCACGGTCGCCGCGCTCGTGTCGGGGTCGGCGCTCGCCGTCGCCGGCGCCATCACGCAGACCATCGCGCGCAACCCGCTCGCCAGCCCCGACATCCTCGGCGTCACGGCCGGGGCGTCGCTCGGCGCGGTCGGCGTGCTCGTGCTCGCGGGCGGCGGAGCCGGAGGCTTGTCGGGCGCGGCGGCGCTCATCGGGATGCCGGCCGCGGCGTTCCTCGGCGGACTGATCGCGGGGCTCGCGGTGTTCCTCCTCTCCTATCGGCGGTCGATCGACGGCTACCGCATCGTGCTCGTGGGCCTCGGCGTCTCGTGGCTCGCGACGAGCCTTGTGACGTGGCTGCTCACCCTCGGCGACGTGACGAACGCCGCCCAGGCCCTCACGTGGATGTCGGGCTCGCTCAACGCCGAGGAGTGGACTCTCGTCGGCCCGCTCGCGGTCGCCGCGGTCGTGCTGATGGCGGCGACCGGCTTCGTCGCGCGCCCGCTGTCGCTGACGGCGTTCGGCGAGCCGACCGCGGTGGGGCTCGGCGCGCGCGTCAACCGCTCGCGCGCGCTGGCGCTCGTGGCAGCAGTACTGCTCGCTTCTCTCGCGACGGTCATCGCCGGCCCGCTCGGATTCGTCGCACTCGCCGCACCCCAGATCGCGCGGATGCTCGTGCGGTCCGCGACTCCCCCGCTCGCGGCATCCGCTCTCGTGGGCGCGCTCATGGTGCTGCTCGCCGACGTCCTCACCGCCCGCATCTTCCCCATACCGCTGCCCGCCGGCGTGGGGACAGCCATCATCGGGGTGCCGTACCTCGTGTGGCTGCTGATCTCGACGCAACGGAGGACGGCATGACCGCACGCCTGTGCGCCCGCTCGCTCACGCTCTCGTACGACGGGCGTCCGGTGGTCTCGGGGCTCGACTTCGAGGTTCCCGACGGTCAGGTCACCGCGATCATCGGTCCGAACGGCTGCGGGAAGTCGACCCTGCTGCGTGCCCTCGGACGCGTCATGGCGCCGGCGAGCGGAGACGTGCTGCTGGACGGCGTCTCGCTGCGCAGCATCCCCACGCGCCAGGTCGCGCAGCGCCTCGCGCTGCTGCCGCAGAACCCGGAGGCGCCAGCGGGCCTCACCGTCGCCGAGCTGGTCGCTCGCGGGCGACACCCGCATCAGCGGTGGTACGAGCAGTTCGGGCGCGCCGACGAGACGGTCGTGCGCGAGTCGATGGCCGCGACCGGCGTCGATCATCTCGCCGATATGCCCCTCGACGAGCTGTCGGGCGGTCAGCGGCAACGGGCTTGGCTGTCGATGGCGCTCGCGCAGCAGACCGAGATCGTGCTTCTGGACGAGCCGACCACGTACCTCGACCTCGCTCATCAGGTCGAGGTCCTCGAGCTCGTCCACGACCTCAATCGGCATCACGGCCGCACGGTGCTCATGGTGCTGCACGACATCTCGCTCGCCGCCCGCTACGCCTCGCAGATCGTCGCGATGAAGGACGGCCGCATCGTCGCATCGGGAACGCCCGACGAGGTCGTGACCGCCGACCTGCTCGCCGACGTGTTCGGCCTCCGCGCCGCCGTCGTGCGCGAGCCCGTGCACGGGCGGCCGCACGTCATGCCGCTCGGGCTGGCGGGACACCTCGCACCGGATCACGCGCCGGAAGAGCGCTGACGCCGGACGAGCGACGGATACCGCGAGCCCGAGACGGGGAGTAGCCTCGCGTCATGACGGCCCTCCCCGCCGATGCCCACGTGCACAGCGAGTGGTCTTGGGACTGGGCCTCGGTCCCGGGGTCGAGAGATTCGATGGTCCGCATGTGCGAACGCGCGATGCGGATCGGGCTCCCGGCCATCGTGTTCACCGAGCACCTGGACTTCGAGGACGACTGGATGGTGGACGACGGCGACCTCGGCGAGCACGGCCAGAAGTACGTCGACGCGGTCGGACATGTGCACCTGCCCGAGTTCGACGTCGAGGGCTACCTCACGGCCATCGAGCGCTGCCGTCACGACTTCCCCGAGCTTCGGATCCTGACGGGCGTGGAGTTCGGGCAGCCGCATCTCTGGGAGTGGCACGCCGCCGATCTGCTGTCCTCGGGCGCGATCGATCGCGTGAACGGATCCCTCCACATGCTGCCGTTCCGCGACGGCACCCGCACTGAACCGACGACGCTGTATCGCCACGCGCCGGCAGACGAAGTGATGTGGGCTTATCTGGAAGAGATACCGCGGATGGTCGCCGGTTCGGCCTCCTTCGAAGTGTTCACGCACATCGACTATGCGGTGCGTTCGTGGCCGGCCGCGGTCGCGGGTCCCTTCGATCCCCGCGATTTCGAGGAAGGCTTCCGAGCCGCGATGCGCGCGATCGCCGACTCGGACCGCGCTCTCGAGATGAACACGCGACGACTCTGGCCGTGGATCCCGCAATGGTGGGCGGAAGAGGGCGGGCGCGCGGTGACGTTCGGCAGCGACTCTCACGGCCCGGATGGACTCGCGGCGAACTTCCCCGAGGCGGTCGCGATGCTCGAGCTCTTCGGTTTCCGCCCGGGACGGCGGCCAGAGGACTTCTGGATGCGCTGACCAGGCGTCATTGCCGAAGGCGCGCCCAGGGGTGGGACGTGACAGGATCGAGCCGTGAGCGCGAGCATGACGCGGCCCGCCGCATCGGAGTGGCGCGAGCCCTCACCCGCCCCTCGCTGAGCGTTGCCCGCGACCGCGGGCGTCAGCCGGCCTGGGTCTTCGACTCGGGGGCGGTCGCGGCATCCGTCGCGGTCGAATGCAGGTGCATGAGCGCGACGGCATCGCGGAGCGCACCCGTCGGGGTCTCGACCGGCGCGTAATGGTGCGTGAACCCGTGCTCGTCGACGACGGTGATCGTAGCCATCACGAAGCCGCGCCGAGGCAGCTGGGTGCCGATGCGAGGGAGCCGAGCAGACTTCATGCCTCCACGGTAATGGGCACCCACCGACATCGACGGTGACCCACCGCGCCGAGGCGGAAAGCGCGTCAGCCCCAGGCCGTCGCCGGGTCGAGCAGACGAGCGTCGCGGCCGTGCAGCGCGAGCGCCAGTTCGGCGGCGGCCTCGAGCTCTTCGCAGAGGTCGACGGCGCGCACGAGGTCGGGAGCGCACACCACGCTGCCGTGATTGGCGAGCAGCATCGCGTGCGCGTCGGCCGCCGCCTCCTCGACGCCGTGTGCGAGTGCCTCCGATCCGGGTGGCGCGTAGTCGACGACGCGGACGCGACCGAGCGTGCGGAGGCGGTACGGCGTGTACGGCGGCAGCGGGTCGGCGCCGTGGTCGCACGCGAGGCACGAGACCGCCGTCGCGGCGCGCGAGTGCAGGTGGATGATCGCGCGCGCATCGGGCCGCGCACGGTAGGCCGCGACGTGAAGCGACCACTCCTTCGTGGGGGCCGGGCCCGAGACGTGCTCGCCGTGGAGGGTGAGCGTGCACAGGTCGTCGACGGTGACACGGCGCAGCGACGAGCCCGTGGGTGTGATCAGGATGCGGTCGCCCACGAGCACACTGGCGTTGCCCGAGCTGCCCGGCGACAGTCCCGCCCCTGCGACGGCACGGCACGCGTCGACCAGCTGCTGCCCATTCATCGGTCCTCCTCGAAGGCTGCGGCGAAGAAGTCCGTGCCGCCGAAATTGCCGGACTTGAAGCACAGGTCGAGCGCGCGGCCCGCGGTGTCCGCGATGGTCCAGGCGACGCCCGGGGCAGCCACGCGGCGCACGCGCAGCGTCGACACACCGAGGGCCGCCGCGACCGCTCCAGAGGTCTCCCCGCCCGCCACCAGGATGCGACGGACGCCCAGCCCCTCGACGGCGCCGACGGCGATGCGCGCCAGCGCTTGTTCGACGAGCGACGCGGCGCGCTCTCGCCCCCAGCGCTCCTGCGCGCGTGCGACCTCCGGCGGGTCGGCGGTGGCCGACACGAGCGGGATGCCGCGAGTTTCCTCGACGAACGCGAGCGCCTCGGCCACGGCCGTGTCGAGGTCTGCGGCGAGCATGTCGACCGCGAGGTTCCATCGCGGGCCGCCGAACGCGGCCACCTGCGCCCGCGTGCGCTCCGACCCGCTCCCCGAGAGGATGAGCGCGCGCCCGGGCGGTGGCGGCGCGACCGAGGACACGCCACCGCCGACGAGCCGGCGCGCAAGGGCGACGGCGAGGCCGGCGGCACCCGCGATCAGCAGATCACCGGATTCCTCGACCGCGGCGGCTGCGGCATCCAGGTCCGGCTCTTCCACGGCGTCGAGCAGCACATGACGCACGCCGTCGGCGCGCAGCTCGCGCACCAGCTCGGCCACGGCGGCCTCGCCGGCGTGGACCGTCTCGATCGGAACGAGCCCGACCCGTCGCGGCGTCTGCCGGCCGAGGACGCGCACGAGGTCGGCATCGCGCATCGGCGTGAGCGGGTGGTGCGCGAGCGACGACTCCGACAGCAGCCGGTCGCCGACGAACAGATGACCGCGGTGCATCGTGCGTGCGACGGCAGGCGTCGCGGGCGTGCCGACGGATGCCGCATCCGGGCCCAGCTCGTCGATCAGGGCGTCGGAGACCGGGCCGATGTTCCCCCGGTCGGTCGAGTCGAACGTCGAACAGTACTTCTGGTAGAGCCGCCGGGCGCCCCACGACCCGAGGATGCGCGCGGCCTCGACGCTCTCGGCGACCGCCTGCGCAGGCGGGGCGGTGCGGGACTTCAGCGCGACGATCACGCACGCGTCCGTCGGCGGAATCGACGGATCCGGCACGCCGAGTCGCACCTCGGCGCCGAGGCCGACCGCGCTCACCCCGGCGGCGACATCGCAGGCGCCGGTGATGTCGTCGGCGATGACGCCGAGCTCGATACTCATCGCGCGATCCTCACCTCGATGCCGGCCGCTTCGAACCGGGCCAGCGTCTCGCCGTCGGCGCGCGCGTCGGTGATGAGCACGTCGACGATGTCGAGGTCGGCGATGCGGACGACCGAGGTGCGCTCCAGCTTGTCGGCGTCAGCCAGCAGCACGACCCGCGACGACTGTCGTGCCAGCACCCGCTTGATCGCGGCGTCCAGCACGTTCGTCCCCCACAGCCCGTCCAGGCCCACGGCGGTCGCCGACAGCAGCGCGATGTCGCACCGGACGCCCCGCAGCGTCTCTTCGGCGAGGGGACCCGCGAAGCACCGGGTGTCGGGTTGATAGTGCCCACCCGCCGCGATGAGCCGCGGCTCGGGCTGGTGCGACAGCGCCTCGATCACCGGCAGGGAGTGCGTGACGATCGTGCTGCCGTGCAGCAGCGGTGCGACGGCGGCGACCGTCGTGCCGGCGTCGAGGGCGACGACTTCCGCACCCGCCGTCTCGGCCGCCGCGAGCTCCGCGATCGCGCGCTTCTGAGCGGCACCGACCTCGTCGCGGCGTTCGAACGGCACGCTCGCCGACGCGATCGTCGCGCCGCCTGCCACGCGCCGCAGCACGCCCTCCTGCTCGAGGAGGCGCAGGTCGCGCCGCACCGTCATCTCGGAGACCCCGAGCCGCTGCGCGACCTCGGCGGAGGCGATGTAGCCGTCGGCCGCGACCAGGCGCTCGAGCTCTGCTCGCCGTTCCGGCGCGCCGGTGTATCGCATGGGTCGCCCTCCTCCCGGTGACAGGACAGAACTCGATCCTGTTGATTATCGAACATGTTTGGCAAGTCTGTTCAAAATGTAACAAACTGGACGAGTGACACTCGCCCTGGGCCTCGACATCGGGAGCACGACGACGAAGGCCGCCCTCGTCGCCGTGGCCGACGATGCGGCCGACGGCGTGACGGTGCGGCACGTCGCGCGCACGCCGACGCCGGGCGACGTCGAGGGGCTTCTCGCCGCCGTCGCCGCGATCACGCGCGAGTGCGCCGCGGCGGCCGAGAGACCGGTCGCAGCCGTGGGCATCGCGTCGATGGCCGAGAGCGGCGCCGCGCTCGACGCGGACGGGCACGCGCTCACCCCGCTGCTGCGGTGGAACCGCCGCGTCGACCGGCGGCATCTCGACGACCTGCTGTCGCGGCATCCGGATCTTCCCGCGCGCACCGGGGTGCCTGCGACCACGAAGCCCACGGCCGTCACACTGACCGCCCTGCGCTCCGACGATCCCGACGCCTTCGATGCCGCGCGCCACTGGGCCGGCGTCGCGGACCTCGTCGCACACGCGCTCACCGGCGCGCGGGCGACCGACCACACGCTCGCGGCGCGCACGATGATGGCCGGCGACCGGGGCGAGGCATGGGACGCCGATGTCCTCGAGGGCCTTGGCGTGCGTGCCGACGTCCTCCCGGAGATCCGACGGCCTGGCGACCCGGTCGGAGCGGCATCGGGTGCGGCCCGGGCATTCGGCCTCGATTCCGGCATCCCCGTCTACATCGCGGGCCACGACCACGCCGTCGGCGCGTGGGCGAGCGGCGTGCGCACCACCGGCGCGGTCGCGGACTCGCTGGGAACGGCCGAGGCCGTCGTGCGGGTGACGGATGCCGTCGTCACCGCGGCTGCGGTCGCCGACGGGTTCTCGATCGGTCGCACGGTCGACGGCACAGCGCTCACCGTGCTCGGAGGCAGCCGCGCGTGCGGTGCGATGCTCGAGTGGTGGGCGGCAGAGCACCCGGCCGACGACGTGCCCACGCGCCTCGCATCGCTTCCCGCAGACCCGTGGGAGGGCACGCTCATGACCGTGCTTCCCTACCCGTCCGGTCGGCAGTGCCCGCTCCCCCACGCCGGCGCCGGCGTCGTCGTGCGGGGCGCCGCGAGCGATCCCGCGGTGCGCGCCCGCGCCGTGCTCCAGGGTCTCGTGTTCCACGCGCGGTGGATGCGCGAGGCGATCGATGCGCTCGCCGGCTCGACCGCGACCGAGATCACGCTGCTCGGTTCGCTCGCGGACCGCATCCGGGCCTGGGCGCCGCTCACCGCGACCGCCCGCGTCCCGACGTTCACCACCGCCGCAGCCGAACCCGTGGCCGCAGGCGCCGCGCTTCTCGCCGCCGTGCGTGCGGGTGCGGCATCCGCTCATCTCTCGCTCGCCCGTCACGACGTGACACCCGCGAGCGCACCCGACCTGGACCACGCCTACCGACGGTTCCTCGAGACCGTCCTCGAAGGAGAATCATGACCACCCTCGATGCCATCGCCCGCCCGTCGGGCGCGTTCGCCATGGTCGCGATGGATCAGCGCGAGAGCCTGCGCCACATGTTCGACCTCGCCGGCCACGGACGCCCCGCCGACGACGTGCTGATCGACTTCAAGGTCGCCGTCGCCGAGGAGCTCGGCCCGTACGCGTCGGGCTTCCTCGCCGACCGGCGGTTCGGGTTCGACCGGGTCAGCGCGGCGCTGCCCTCCTCGACCGGCCTGATCCTCGCGGTCGACGCGCTCGATCAGGCCGACGGGGGCCCGGTCGAAGACACGGCCCTCGACGAAGACGCCGTGGCCGCGATCCCGGAGGGCGTCGACGCGCTCAAGCTGCTTCTCATCTGGCGACGCGACGAGCGGCGCGAGGCGCGCGTCGAGCTCGCGGCGCGGTTCATCGACGTGGCGCGCGAGAACGGCGTGCTGTCGGTGCTCGAGCCGGTCGTGCGCGCGGCGCCCGGCGAGGAGGACTTCGACACGGATGCCGCGATCCGCGAGGCCGCTCGCGAGCTGTCGGCCCTGCACCCCGACCTCTACAAGGCGCAGGTCCCGCTCGCGGGCGCCGGTGACGAGGCGCAGCAGCGCGCGGCCAGCGCGGAGCTGAACGCGTGCATGACAGGACCCTGGGTCGTGCTGTCGCAGGGGGTCGAGCGCGATCGGTTCGCCGGCGCGGTGCGGGCGGCGTGCCTCGAAGGCGCGAGCGGATTCCTCGCCGGCCGCGCGCTGTGGAGCGACATCGTGGGCAGCTCCGATGTGCGCGGGGAGCTGCGCGCACGCTCGGTCGACCGACTGAAGGCGCTCGGCGACATCGTCGACGCGAACGCACGCCCGTGGCGGGAGGCGTGAGCATGCGCGTCGGCGTCCTCCACACGGTCCCCGCGCTCGTGCCCGTGTTCCACGGCCTGCTCACCGAGCGTCGCGGCGACCTCGACATCGTCCACACCGCCGACCCGTCGCTGCTCTCGCGCGCAATGGCCGGCGGCATCACCGACGACGTCGAGGCCGATCTGCGGGCTCACCTCGGTGCGCTGCGCGACGCAGGCGCCGAGTCGGTGCTGGTGACGTGCTCGTCCATCGGCGAGGCGGCGACGGATGCCGCTGCCGCTGTCGGCGTGCCGCTCGTGCGCGTCGACGCGGCGATGGCCGCTGAGGCTGTGCGGCGCGCACGAGCCGGGCAGGGGCGGATCCTCGTGCTCGCGACGCTGTCGGCGACCCTCGGACCGACGAGCCGCCTGGTGGGGTCGTCGGCCGCCGGATCCGACGTCGAGGTGACGGCGCGCGTCGTCGCCGAGGCCGCCGACGCGCGAGCCGCGGGCGACCTCGCGCGTCACGACCGGCTCATCGCCGAGGCGATCGCCGAAGCGGGCGACGTCGACGTCATCGTGCTCGCGCAGGCGTCGATGGCGACCGGAGCCGGGGACGACCCCCGCGTGCTGACCTCGCCCGCGTCGGGCGCGACGCGGTTCGTCGAGAGCCTCTCGGCGCGATGACCGGCGTCTCGCTCCTCACCTACGCCGACCGCCTGGCCGGCGACCTGCCCAGTCTCGGGCGGCTGCTCGCCGACGAGCTCGCCCCGTTCTCGGGCGTCCACGTGCTTCCCTTCTTCACGCCGTTCGACGGCGACGACACCGGCTTCGATCCGGTGGATCACACCGCCGTCGACCCGCGATTGGGCTCGTGGGGCGACATCCGCCGCATCGCCGAGACGCACGAGGTGACCGCCGACCTCATCGTCAATCACGTGTCGAACCGCTCGGCGGAGTTCGAGGACTGGCTTGCGCGCGGATCCTCCTCGCCGCACGACGGCATGTTCCTGACGTTCGGCCGCGTGTTCCGGAACGGGGCGAGCGAGGCCGACATCACCGCGTTCTACCGGCCCCGGCCGGGCCTGCCGTTCACGCCGTACCGCGGTGCGGACGGTGCGCGGCGTCTCGTGTGGACCACCTTCATGCCCTCGCAGGTCGACCTCGACGTCACCCATCCCGCCGGCCTGGCGTACCTCGAGCGGCTCGCCGAGACCCTCGCCGCGGGCGGCGTCGGCACGGTGCGGCTCGACGCCGTCGGCTACGCCGTGAAGACGCCCGGCACCGACTCGTTCATGACCCCGCACACGCTCGAGTTCGTCGCGCAGGCCGCCGACCTCATCCGCACGCGCGGCATGCGGGTGCTCGTCGAAGTGCACGCGCACTACACGCAGCAGCAGGCGATCGCGCCGCTCGTCGACCTCGTGTACGACTTCGCGCTCCCGCCGCTGCTGCTCGACGCCCTGGCGACGGGCCGGAGCGACCGGCTCGCGTCGTGGCTCGGCATCCGTCCCTCCAACGCCGTGACCGTGCTCGACACGCACGACGGCATCGGCGTGATCGATGCGGGCCCGTCGGGCGACCGCGCGGGCCTGCTGTCGCACGACGAGATGGCCGAGGTGTTCCGCCGGGCGCATGACGCCACGGGCGGGCATTCGTCCGTGGCATCCGTCGTCCCGGCGTGGATGACGCTGCCGCATCAGATCAACGCCACGTTCTTCAGCGTGCTGGGACGAGACACGCGACGGATGCTGCTGGCCCGAGCCCTGCAGGTGTTCCTGCCCGGCGAGCCGCAGTTCTACTACGTCGGCCTGCTCGGCGGTGCGGACGACACCGCACTCTTCGCGCAGACCGGGCAGGGGCGTGACGTCAACCGTCACCGCTACACCGCCGACGAGGTGCGCCGCGCGCTCGACACCGAGGTGACGCGTGGCCAGCTCGCGCTCGCGCAGCTGCGCCGGCATCCGGTGTTCGGCGGGTCGTTCTCGTGGGAGGCTCCGGATGACGCGTCCCTCCTCCTGCGGTGGCGCGACGAGCCCCACGAGGCCGTGTTGCGGGTCCGGTTCGACGACCCCGACTTCGAGGTGACGCTCGACGGGGAGCCGGTGCCGCCGGCGGGGTGAGCCGGGCCTACGATTCGGACGTGACGAACGACACACCGGACGGAACGCGGGCAGCGTACGACGTCGTCGCCGGGAGCTACGCCGAGATGATCCCCGATACGCGCTACGAGGCGCATCTCGACCTCGCGATAGTGCGGCACTTCGTCGAATCCCTCGCTCCGCGACCGGCGGCCGTGCTCGACGCGGGGTGCGGAACCGGGCGGATGATCTCGCACCTGTCCGCGCTCGACGGCGACCTCGTCCTCGCGGGGAGCGACCTCTCACCATCGATGCTCGAGGTGGCCCGGTCGACACACCCTGACCTCGAGCTGGTCGTGGGCGACAACGCCCACCTGCCGTTCCACGACGGCCGCTTCGACGGCGTGCTCGCGTGGTACTCCACCATTCACACGCCGCCGCACCGGCTCGGCCCGGTCTACGACGAGTTCCACCGCGTGCTGCGACCGGGCGGCGCGCTGCTCCTCGGGTACCAAGCGGGCACCGGGGAGCGACGGATCGACAGGCCGTACGGGCACGACATCGAGCTGACGGCGTACCTGCACCACACGCCGTACGTGCGCGACGCGCTGACCGCAGCCGGGTTCGCCGTCACCGCGGTGCTCGACCGCGGGCCCCGGCCGACCGAGAGGCATGCGCAGGGGTTCGTGCTCGCGAAGAAGCAGTGACGTCCCCTCAGCCGCCGGGCTGCGGCGGCACGGCCAGGTCTGCGACCAGGCCGTAGTGGTCGCTCGCCCACGCGCCGTCGCGCGGTCGGTCGTGCACACGCGCACACGATTCGACCAGGAGTGACGCCAGGCCGTCGCGGCGGCAGCGGACCAGGATGTGATCGATCTCCCGGTAGGGCCATCCCGGCATCGTGGTGGCGACGAGATCGTTCGCGGGATCGAGCGTCCAGCACGGGTCACCCGGATGGGCGGCGTCCCAGGCGCGGATGAAGGCGGTGCTCTCGCCTTCGAGGGACTGCCGGCCGAGCAGGAACCGCACGCTCGCGGCGTCGGGCTCCGCGTCGAGGTCGCCCGCGAGGACTGCCGGGATCTCCTCATCCGCCAGGACCTCGCGCAGGCGCCGTTCCACCATCACCGCTTGGCGCTCCCGCTCCGCCTCGCGATCGGCCGCAGCGTCGGGAAAGTGATTCACGACGAGGAGCGATCCGGACGGTGAATCGACCCTGACGAGCAGCGCCGCCCAGGCGAACTCGTCGATCGGAGGGCCGCCGACGGTGAGGGCGATCTCGTCGACGAGGTGCATCGGCCAGCGGCTGGCGATCGAGATCCCGCTGCTCTCCTGCTCCGATCTCCCCGCGGAGTGGATGATGTTCCACCCCGCGCCGACGATGTCGGCGGTCTCGTCGTAGTCCGACGTGAGCACTTCCTCCTGGAACAGCACGACATCGGGCTGCAGCTGCGAGATTCCATCGACGAGCAGTTCTCGGCGCCGCGGCCAGTCGGCGCGACGCGCGTAGATGTTGTGGGTGTAGAGCCGGACCATTCCGTCAGTCTGCCCACGCCCTCACGACACCGGAAGGCGGGTCTCCGCGATCGCGGACGCCCGCCGGCCGAGCTCGGCGAACGCCGCGGTCAGCTCCGTCGGGCCGACCACGTCGATCGACGCCTCGAACCGCAGCAGGAGCGCGGCGAGCGCACCCCACGACCACGCACCCAGCTCGACGAGGCAGGACTCGGCATCGACGGACTCCACGATGCCGTCGTCGATGAACGGGATGACCCGCGACGCGGGAGCGTGCAGCACGACCTTGCCCCGGCACGGCCACGCGTCGCCCTCGACGGCTCCGCGGAACCGGGCGCGCAGGAACGCGTGCGGATCAGCGCCCGGAAGCTCCCGCGGTGAGAAGCGAGCACCGCGGTGGGATCGCAGGGACATGCGGTCCACGCGATGCACGCGCCAGTCGTCGCGCTCGGCATCCCACCCGATCAGGTACCAGCGCCCGCGCGTCGCAACCAGGTGATGGGGCTGGACGCGCCGGGGACCGGCGGGGGCACCGGTGTCGGCATCCGTCGTCTCACCCGCACGGGTGTAGTCGAACCGCAGCTCTTCGCACGCGCGGATGGCCGCCGAGACCTGCGCGAGAGTGTCGTGCGAGACCGGCGCGCCCGCCTCGGACACCGCGGTGAAGCGCAGCCCGTCGAGGCGGTGACGCAGCCGGGCGGGCATCACCTGACGTACGGAGGTGAGCGCGCGCAGGGCCGCGTCTTCGATCCCGGCCGCCGACAGTGTCGCCGCCTGCAGCGCCACCGAGAGCGCGATCGCCTGCTCGTCGTCGAACAGCAGCGGCGGCAGCTCGTCGCCGGCCTCGAGTCGGTAGCCGCCGTCAGGACCCTTGATCGCGTGGATGCGATACCCGAGCTCGCGCAGCCGATCGACGTCGCGCCGCACCGTGCGCGCACTCACGTCGAGCCGTTCGGCGAGAACGTGCCCGGGCCAGTCGCGGCGCGTCTGCAGCAGCGACAGCAGCGTCAGCATGCGAGACGACGTTTTGGGCACGCGTTCATGCTCGCAGAAGTAGCGGACACGACCTGGCCTCTTCTGTCGAGACGATCGAGCGGTGCCCGCAGGGGGCGCGACCGACATCGAACGACAGGACACCGACATGACGATCTCCGTCACTCCTCACCTCAACTTCCGCGGCTCGGCACGAGCGGCGCTCGAGTTCTATCGCGACGCCTTCGGCGGGGAACTGACCGTCATCAGCTACGCCGACATGGGCAACACCGATCCCCAGACCGCCGACCATGTCGTGTGGGGCCAGGTGTCGGGGCCGAACGGGTTCCGGGTCATGGCCTACGACGTCTACCCCCACCTGCCGTGGGACCAGGGCGCAGACCCGTTCTTCGTCTCGGTGCGCGGCACCGACTCCGACGAGCTGCAGCGCTACTGGGAAAAGCTGAGCGACGGCGCGACCGTCCGCCAGCCGCTCGAACCGTCGCAGTGGGCGCCGCTGTACGGCCAGCTCACCGACCGATTCGGCGTGACGTGGGTGCTCGACATCGCGGCGGCCTACCCCGAGAGCTGATCCTCGGGTCAGGCTCGAGCACAGAGGCGGAGTCCTCGTGCGACACGCCGGGCAGCGCGGCCGCGCCCCGGCGTGTCGCGCATGATCTCCGCAGTTGCGGCGGCCCGCGGTCAGCGGTACGTGATGAACTCGAGCAGGCTTCCGTCGGGATCGCGGAAGTACACGCTCGCGCCCGAGCCCTTCGCTCCGGCGCGGGTCACCGGCCCGAGCTCGACCTCGACGTCGTGGGCACGCAGGTGCTCGATCGCCTCGGCGATGTCCCCCCACCACTCGAAGCAGAGATCGCTGTTGCCTGGCCGCACCGGCAGACGAGCGTCGTTCGTCGACACGTCCACCCCCGGTCCATGAACGTTCAGCTGCGTCGCCCCGGTCCGGAAACTCACCCGTTCGCCCTCGAGCGGCACGACGGTCGCACCGATCACGTCGCGGTAGAACGCCGTCGACCGTTCCCAGTCGGTCACGGCGATGACCACGTGATCGAGCCCGCGCACCCTGTGCTGAGCGGAATCAGACATGGCCTCATCGGATCACGACGCCGCCACCCCGTCAACGGGATGCCGCGCGCCGCGGCATCCGCCCCGTCAGGCGCCGGTGCGCTCGAGCGTCGCCCGCACGAAGGCGGGAACCACGTCGACGGCGACCTTCTTGTCGTGACCTTCTGCACGGGCGAGCGCCGCCTCGACCTCTTCGCGGGATGCCGCGCCCGCGGTGTGATCGAGGGCCGTGAGACCCGCGGCACCCATGTCGGCCGCGGCCGCGAGCCACTCGCGCAGCGAGCGGGCAGGTTCCGCTTCCACCGTGACCGAGCCGAGCGCTGCGAGCTCCTCGAGCCGCGCGCGCAGCTCGCCGTCGCCTCCTCCGTCCAGCGCCGCGTCCGCGGCGCGCGCCAGTGAGGGATCCATGGGCGCGGACGGCGGCCACGACGCCAGCGTCCGCACGAGCGGCGCGAGGGCAGCGGCATCCGTCCCCGCCACGATCCGCAGCGCCGCCTCGGCCGCACGATCGGGGTCGTAGTCGCGCGGGTTCCACGCCCAGTCCGCGAACGCGGCGATGCCGAAGCGCCCGGGGGCGAACTCGACCATCGGGTTCGACCACGCCCCGCGCAGCGCCGACCCCTCGACGTCTCGCGTGCGGCCGACGAGAGGACCGAGGAACGCCCGGCCGCGATCGAAGTCGTTGACCGGGAAGTTGTCCCACAGCAGCAGTCGGTCGCCGAAGACCGCGGCCGCCGCATCGATGTCGTCGCGCGTGATGTCGCCGACGACGATGTCGCGACCCGTCCACCACACCAGAGCCTCGTCGGGCAGTCCCGCGGCGAACGCCTCGCGATACGCCGACGCCTGCGTGCCCGCGTAGTCCGTGGGCACGACGAGCAGATCGGCGCCCGGGCGTCGCACGCGCACCACCGTCTCGGCGAACCGTCGCGCCGCCTCCGCATGGGCGGTGCCGAGCGCCGCCGAGTCGTCGCCGAAGCGCGCACGATCGGCGTCGTGCCGCGGCTCCATCGGCACGTCGTCGAACAGCAGGGCGATGCCGGGGATGCCGGCGTCCAGCAGCTGCGCCGCCTTGGCCGCGAGCAGCTCGTGCTCTGCGTCGTCCGAGAAGACCATCGACCCCGCCGGATGCAGGGCGACGATCACCTCGACGCCCTCGGCCGCGCCCACCCGCGCCAGCTCGGCGAGGCGTTCCAACTCGGCGGCGGGGTAGAGCTCGCGCCACCGCTCGCGATGCCACGGGTCGTCCTTGGGTGCGTACACGTACGAGTTGAGCTTCACTCGGCCCGCCAGCCGCAGTGCGGCCAGGCGCTCCTCGTGCGACCACGGCTCGCCGTAGAAGCCCTCGATGATCCCGCGGTGCCGCAGCACGGGTGCATCCTCGATCAGGACGCCCGGCACCGCGCCGCCGTGCGCGTCCGCGAGCTCGGCGAGCGTCGCGCGGGCGTGGCGGAAGCCGCGGGGATCGGAGGCCTCGACCACCGCGCGCCCGTCGGCCACTTCGAGCCGGTACCCCTCCGGGGGCAGGTCTGCTGCGGCGCGCTGTTCCACGGGGAACTGCGCGAGCGGCCGGCGGCCGGGGCGCGTTTCGAACCGCCGAGGGAACGGGATGACGGGCACGGGACCGGGGAGCGTGTCGGCGTCGAGCACGTGGGAACGTTATCACATAGACTTGCGGGCATGAGCTCCACTCCCTCGCTGACGAGTGACTCCGATCGACGGACGATCCGGGGAGCCCGCTACTCCCTCTCCTGGCGCACGGGTCCAGCCGGACTCGTGAAGTCGCCCTATCTCGAACTCTCCGATGCCGACGGCGCTCGCTGGATGCGGATCTGCGCTTTGTCGAGCGTGCACACGCGCACCGCGCGCGACGAGAGCATGAGCCTCTCCGAACCCGAGGTCCTGACCGAGGACGGCGCGATCGTGGTCACGATCGCGACCCGCTCCAGCGCGTGGGACGAGCGCACGCTCGAACTGCGCTGCACCGCGGAGGCCGTCGAGATCACGCTCGAGGCCCGGGGCACGGGCGAGCTCACCGACGTCACGATCCTCGGCGGCGACGGCATCCTTCCCACCGGCGCGAGCGGCACGTTCCGCTCGGGCTTCGACGCGCAGTCGCTCTACGTGCCGAGCCCGACCGAGCCGGTGGCGTTCGTGCGTCCTGTGTGGTCGGCCGCGTCGCTCGGCGTCGTCGGCGACGCCGACCCCGGCCGCCTCAACGGTGTCTTTTCACCGCCCCCGCTCGCCCTCGCGTTCGGTCGCGACCCTGCGACCGACGCCTTCTCGCCCGGACCCGGCCCGTGGCTGGCGATGTGGCTGCGGGCTCCCGTCGCAGACCTGCGGTTCACCACGATGCGCTTCGACCCGGTCGACGGCGGCGGCCTGCTCCGCCTCGCGCATGAGGGGCACACCGCGGTCGACGGCGTGTGGCGCTCGCCCACTGTCGTGATCCAGCCGGTGGCCGCCCCTTCCGAGGCGTTGCGCGACTACCGCGACGACCTGGTCCTCGCCGGGCTCGCTCCCGAGGCCGGCCCCACCATCCACCCGTGGTGGCTCGAGCCGATCTTCTGCGGCTGGGGCGCACAGGTCGCCCGCGTCACGCCCGGCGGACCGCCCGCGCCCGACCTCTGCCGTCAGGAGGCCTACGACGAGTTCCTCGCGACGCTGGCGTCGGCGTCCCTCGACCCCGGCACCGTGGTGATCGACGACCGCTGGCAGGCGCGGTACGGCACGGCCGAACCCGACACCGACGCGTGGCCCGACCTGCGCGGCTGGATCGACGACCGCCACGCCGAGGGGCGCCGCGTGCTGCTGTGGTTCAAGGCGTGGGATCCCGCAGGGCTGCCCGCCGCGGAATGCGTGACGGATGCCTCGGGCCGGCCGATCGCGGCGGATCCCGGAAGCCCCGCCTACCTCGCGCGCCTGGACGCGATCGTCGAGCGGCTGCTCGCGGCCGACGGCCTCGACGCGGACGGGTTCAAGGTCGACTTCACCCAGCGCGCCCCGAGCGGTGCGATGCTGCGCCCGGCGCCCGACAGCGACGGTGTGTGGGGAATCGCGGCGCTGCATCGGCTCGTCGCACGCATCCACGCCGCGGCCAAACGCATCAAGCCCGACGCGCTCGTCATCACCCACACCGTGCACCCCTCGTTCGGCGATGTCACCGACATGGTGCGCACGAACGACGTGCTCGAGCACGACGTCGCGGGCCGCCCGGTCTCGGTGGCGGCGCAGCTGCGCGCGCGCCACGAGATCGTCGCGGCGGTGCTGCCGGGGCATCCCGTCGACACCGACCAGTGGCCCATGCCCAACCGCGAGGAGTGGCTCGACTACGCCAGCACGCAGGCCGGACTCGGCGTGCCGGCGTTGTACTACCTCGAGCGCGTGGGACAGGATGAGCCGATCGACCTCGAGCACTTGACGATGATCGGCCGCACATGGGACGAGTACCGGAAGGGCCTGGGATGACGGTGACGGAGGTCGCGCGCGGCGTCTGGCGCATCGCCGACACGTGCCACGTGTACCTCGTGGTCGACCCCGACGCCCCCGAGGGCGAACGGGACGCCATCGCGATCGATTTCGGATCGGGCCTCGCGCTCGGCGAGCTCGCCGGGCTCGGCATCCGTCGCATCACCGACGTCTTCATGACGCACCACCATCGCGATCAGGGACAGGGACTGCCGCTCGCGGTGGAGCATGGCGCGAGGATCCACGTGCCGCCGGTCGAGCGCGAGCTGTTCGACCGCGTCGAGGAGATGTGGGAAGGCCGTCAGCTCGACAACGACTACAACCTGCGCCAGGACCGCTTCTCGCTGCTGGAGTCGGTGCCCGTCCACGCCACCTTGCCGGAGTACCGTCATGCCGGGGCATCCGGTGTGCGCCTGCTCGTGCTGCCGACGCCCGGGCACACGATCGGCTCGGTGACGTATCTGCTCGACCGCGACGGCGAGCGCATCGCGTTCACCGGCGACCTCGTCTACGCGCCGGGAAAGGTGTGGTCGCTCGCCGCGACGCAGTGGTCGTACACGCAGAACGAGGGACCTGCGATGACGGTGCTGAGCGCTCTCCTGCTGCACCGCCACCGGCTCTCGAAGATCGCTCCCTCCCACGGCGAGGTCATGCGCGACCCCGACCACGCGCTCGAGCTGCTCGCGCAGACCATGCAGGAGTACGTCGACTCGCGGCGCTCGTACCCGTGGGATCTGCGTGCGCGACTCGAGGATCCGTTCGTCGCGCTGACGCCGCACCTGCTGCTCAACCGCACCGCGATGTCGTGCTCGTACATCGTCCTGTCCGACACGCACGAGGCGCTGATCGTCGATTACGGCTACGACATGACGACCGGGCTCGTCCTCGGCCAGGAGCGCGCGTCGCGGCGGCCGTGGCTCGCCTCGATCCCGGCGCTGCGCGAGCTGTACGGCGTCACCCGCATCACGGTGGCGCTTCCCACGCACTATCACGACGACCACATCGCCGGGATGCCGCTGCTGCGCGAGGTCGAGGGCACCGAGCTGTGGATTCCTGAGAACGTCGCGCCGACGATGGCCGACCCGTGGTTCGAGGATCTCCCGTGCCAGTGGTACGACCCGATCTCCGCCGACCGCGTACTGCCCCTCGGTGAGCCGTTCACGTGGAACGAGTACACCTTCACGCCGCACGCGCAGCCCGGCCACACGCTCTACGCGGTGGCGTACGAGCTCGAGATCGACGGCGTGAAGGTCGTGTTCACCGGCGACCAGCAGGAGGGTCTCGGCGGCCGCGACGGCCGGCGGGACATCATGAACTACCAGTACCGGAACCTCTTCCGGCTGGGGGACTATGCGCAGAGCGCCGCTCTGTACCGGCGCATCGGCCCCGGGCTGATGGCGAGCGGGCACTGGGATCCACGATGGGTCGACGACGAGTACCTCGACTACCTCGCACAGTCGGCGCGCGAGGTCGACGACCTGCACGAGCGGCTGCTGCCGCTCCGAGACCTGACGATCGGTCCCGACGGGCAGACCGCGAGGCTCCTCCCCTATCGCCGCCGGGCCGTGGCGGGAGAGTCCGCGGATTACACCGTACGCGTGCGAAACCCGCTGCCCGAGCCCGCGCGCGCACGAGTGCGGCCGGTCCTGCCGCTAGGCTGGCGCTCATCCGAGTCCGAACTCGAGGTCGATCTCGGACCCGGCGAGGAGTCCTCTGTGCAGCTGACCGTGACCCCGGCGTCCATCGGACGCCGGCAGCGAATCGCGATTGACGTCGTCATCGGCGACCTCCGGCTCGGCCAGCATGCCGAAGCGCTGCTCGACGTCACGGAGCCGGTGTCGTGACCGAGAAGCGCCCGGCGTTCGCGCGTCCGACGATCCGCGAGGTCGCCGACGCCGCGGGCGTCTCGCGCTCCACCGCCTCCCGCGCCCTGTCGGGCAACGGGTATGCCGCACCCGACGTCCGCGAGCGGGTGCGCGCCGCCGCGAAGGAGCTCGGCTACGTCGTCGACGTGACGGCGCGCAGCCTGAAGCAGCGCACCAGCCGCTCGGTCGGTGTGCTCGTGTCGGACCTCCGCAACGTCTTCTACGCCGAGCTCGCGTCGGGCATCGGCGAGGAGGCCCGCGCCCACGGCCGCACCCTGGTCATGACCGATCTCCGCGGCGACAGCGCCGACGAGCTCGAAGCCGCCGAGGCCCTCGTCGCCTCGCGCGTGTCGGGCGTCATCGCGACGCCGGTGTCGCGCGAGCTGAGCGGATTCCTCAGCCGCATCGGCGTGCCGCTCATCGAGGTCGACCGCCGCTTCGACGCCGAGGCGACCGACGCCGTCGTCGTCGACAACCGTGCCGCGGCCCGCGACACCACCGCGCGCCTGATCAAGGCGGGGCACGAGCGCATCGCGCTGCTGATCGACGAGACCGAGTGGACCACGGGCGCCGAGCGCCACCGCGGGTTCCTCGACGCACTGGCGGCCAAGAAGATCCGCGCCGACGACTCGCTCGTCGTGCAGGCGGGCTGGGACGCGGAGGAGGCGATGGCCGCCGCGAAGCGCATCCTGTCCCGCACCGACCGCCCCACCGCGGTGTTCGCGGCGAACAACGTGCTCACCGAGGGCACGTGGCGTGCCGCGGCATCACTCGGCTTGAGCGTGCCCGACGACGTGAGCATCGTGGGCTTCGACGACGCGCCGTGGATGAGCATGGTCACCCCGGGGGTGTCGACGCGATTCCAGGATGCCGGGGCCCTCGGTGCGACAGCGATGCGAGCTCTCCTCGACCGTATCGAGACCCCGGACGCCCCGGTGCGCACCATCGTGATGCCCACCGAGTTCGTCGATCGCGGATCGATCGCGCCACCTCCCCGGTGAGGCCGGCGGCATGAGCGATCCCCGCCTCGACGTCGAGCGGATCTCGCCGGAGCGCATCGACGAGACCCTGGTGCGCGAGCTGCTCGCGGCGCAGTTCCCGCGGTGGCGCGACCTGCCGGTGCGCCCGGTCGCGCTCGGCGGGAACGACCACCGCATCTTCCGGCTCGGCGACCACCTGAGCGTCAGGCTGCCCAGTGCGCCCGGATACGTGCCGCAGGTGCGCAAGGAGCAGGCGTGGCTTCCGCGCCTCGCCCCGCAGGTGCCGCTTCCCATCCCCGCCGTCGAGGGCGTCGGCGAGCCGAGCGCCCTCTTCCCCGCGCCGTGGTCGGTGTATCGCTGGACGGCCGGGGAACCGGCATCCGTCGCCCCACCCGCCGATTGGGCGCGCTTCGCCGCCGACCTCGCCGCCTTCCTGCTGCGGCTGCGGACGGCGGATGCGACGGATGCCCCGGCTCCAGGCCTGCACAGCGCGTTCCGCGGCGGACCGCTCGACCATTGGAACGACGAGATGGCCGTCATCCTGCACCGCGTCCACGGGCGGGAGCGCGACCTCGCGGCGGGGATCTGGCGCGACGCCCTCGACGCGCCGTTCACAGGGCCGCCGGTCTGGTTCCACGGCGACGTATCGCTGAACAACCTGCTCGTACGGGACGGCGAGCTCGCGGCGGTCATCGACTTCGGCTGCTCGGCGGCCGGCGACCCGGCGTGCGACACGGTCTTCCGCTGGACGTCGCCGCACGGCGAGGCGCGCGCGCAGTACGCACGTGAGTACGCGGTCGACGACGCGACGTGGGCGCGCGGCCGCGGGTGGGCGCTGTGGAAGGGCCTCATCATGATCACGAACAAGCCGCCTGGGCAGGCGGAGTTCGCGCGCCACGTGCTGGACCGGCTCTTCGCCGAAGTCTGATCCCGATCCGGATCATTGTGCGGCGGGCAGGCTTTGCTACTATGTGGGAACGATGTCACATCGGGCGCGATCAAGGCTGTCGCGCAGGCCGGAGGAACGAATGGCAACGCAGCATCCCGTGCTCGCGCTCGACATCGGCGGCACGAAGCTCGCCGTGGCGGTGGTGACGGCCGATGGCCGCACGCACGGCGCGATCACCGAGCCGACCGACAAGCACCGCGGCCCCGACGCCGTCATCGCGCACCTCTTCGACATGGGTCACCGCAGCATCGCCGCCGCGGGCCTCGGCGCCCCGGCCGCGGTCGGGATCAGCTGCGGCGGTCCGCTCGACGCCGCAGCCGGCATCCTGACCGGTCCCCTGCATCTGCCGGGATGGATCGACGTGCCGATCGTGGCGATGGCGACCGAGGCGTACGGCGCGCCGGCCGTCGTCGAGAACGACGCGACCGCCGCCGTGCTCGGCGAGCACCGGTTCGGCGCCGCGCAGGGGGCCGACATCGCGCTCTACCTGACCCTCTCGACGGGCGTCGGCGGCGGCTCGGTCATCGACGGCCGGCTCCACCGCGGCGCGGCAGGCAACGGCGGGGAGTTCGGGCACGTGATGGTGCGGCCCGGCGGGCGGCGCTGCGAGTGCGGCCGCAACGGATGCCTCGAGGCCTACGCCTCCGGAACGAACATCGCGGTGCGCGCGAACGAGCTGCTGGCCGCGAGCGAGCGCGACTCGGTGCTGCGCGCCGAGGCCCTGGTGCGCGCGGAGCACGTCTCGGCGGCCGCCGCGTCCGGCGACGACCTCGCCCGCGAGGTGTGGGACGAGACCACGGCCCTCCTCGGCCAGGCCGTCACCGACCTCGTCAACGTCTTCGAGCCCAACGTCGTGGTGCTCGGCGGCGGCGTCACACGCTCGGGAGCGCTGCTGCTCGACCCGGTGCGCGAGACCGTCCGCACCACCGCGATGCGCCCGGCGGCCGAGCGCGCCGTCATCACCCTCGCCGGCCTCGGCGACGAGGTGTGCGTCGTCGGCGCCGGAGCGCTCGCCCTCGACCTCGCCCTCGCACTCGACCTCAAGGGGACCGCCCGTGTCTGACTGGCTCGACGAACAGCTCGACGCCCACATCCGAACCGCCCGCGACGCCGCGCCGCTGCTCGATCAGGTGCGCACGGTGGGCGCGATGCTCACGGGTGCGTTCGAACGGGGCGGCACGCTCTACACGTTCGGCAACGGGGGCAGCGCCGCCGACGCCCAGCACTTCACCGGCGAGCTGATCGGTCACTACAAGCGCGACCGGCGTCCGCTTCCCGCGGTCACGCTCACCACCGACGCGACGGTGTCGACGTGCATCGCCAACGACTACGCGTTCGAGGACGTCTTCTCACGCCAGGTCGAGGCCCTCGCGAAGCCCGGCGACGTGGTCGTCGCCTTCACGACCAGCGGGCGCTCCGCGAACGTCGTGAACGGACTCGCGGCGGCCCGCGCGAACGGCGCCACGACGCTGCTCTTCGCCGGCGGTGACGGCGGTCCGTCACTGGCGCTCGCCGACCAGGCGTTCCTCGCACCCTCGCGCGAGACACCGCGCATCCAGGAGCTGCACACCTTCCTCCTGCATGCGCTGTCCGAGATCCTGGACGCATGGGCAGCGGGAGAGGAGCCGGCGGCGTGAGCGCACATGACGCCGAGGCTCCCATCGCCAATGCTCCGTCGGGCGCGCAGCCGCGCAGGATGGCGCCCGCGTCGCGCCCGGCGGCGACGCCCGACCGGACGCTGCACATGATCGGCAACGCCCACCTCGACCCGGTGTGGCTGTGGCCGTGGCAGGAGGGGTACCAGGAGGCGCGCGCCACGTTCGCGAGCGCCCTCGACCGCATGGACGAGTACCCGGACTTCGTCTTCACGTGCGACCAGATCGTGCTGCTGTCGTGGGTCGAGGAGCAGGATCCGGAGATGTTCGCGCGCATCCAGGAGCGCGTCGCCGAGGGCCGCTGGGTCAACGTCGGCGGCTGGTGGGTGGAGCCCGACTGCAACACGCCGATGGGCGAGTCGTTCGCTCGGCAGGGCCTCTACGGTCAGCGCTACCTGCAGTCGCGCTTCGGGCGGATCTCGACCGTCGGCATGAACGTCGACCCGTTCGGCCACAGCGCCGCCCTCCCCCAGGTGCTGCGCGGGCACCGCATGGACTCGTACTGCTTCCTGCGCCCGGGGCCGCACGAGGGCGACCTCGACGAGACGCTCTTCCACTGGGAGTCGGCCGACGGCTCGCGGGTGCTCGCCTACCGCATCCCGTTCGAGTACTGCAGCCCGCCGGGCGACGTGTCGGGTCAGACCGAGAAGTCACTCGGGCAGCTGGACCGCTCGCTCGGCGAGATGATGGTGTTCTACGGCGTCGGCAACCACGGCGGCGGCCCGACCAAGGCCAACATCGAGTCGATCCACCGCTACGACCGCATGGGCAGCTTCGGGAGGATGACGATGTCGTCACCGCGCGCGTACTTCGACGAGATGCTCGCCCGTGGCGAGGGGTTCCTCGACGGCCTCACGGTGCGACGCGACGATCTGCAGCACCACGCGCCCGGCTGCTACTCGTCGCACTCGGGCATCAAGGCATGGCAGCGCAAGGCCCAGTGGACCGTCCTGTCGGCCGAGCGCTGGGCGGCCATCGACACCGTGCTGACCGGATCGGAGTACCCGCGCGAGGATCTCGAGCGCGCGTGGAAGCAGATCCTGTTCAACCAGTTCCACGACATCCTGCCGGGGTCGGCGATCGAGCCGTCCTACGACGACGCGCGCGACCAGCTCGGCGAGGCGATCGCGATCTCAAAGCGCATCATCACGCGCGCCCACAACCGCATCGCGCGCCGGATCGACATCCCGATGGATGCCTCGACCCAGCCCGTCGTCGTCTTCAATCCGCACCCGTGGCCGGTGTCGGTGGACGTCGACATGCAGTACGGCGCCCAGCCGCGCGGCGTGCGCATCGTCGACCACGACGGCGCGCCCGTCGTGTCGCAGGCGACCCAGTCCACCGCGACGACCGGCGACATGAGCCGCGGCGCCGTGACGTTCCGGGCCGACGTGCCGGCGCTCGGGTATGCGCTCTACCGCATGCTGCCGGGCCCGGCGCTGCCCGCCGACACCGGGCTCGGCGTCTCGGAGGACGGCACCGTCATCGAGAACGCGCACGTGCGCCTGGAGCTCGATCCGGCGACCGGCGACGTGGTGTCGCTGCTCGACAAGGCGAGCGGCGTGGATCCGCTCGCCGGCACGCGCGGACAGCCGCGCACGGCGGTGTGCGACGACCCGACCGACACGTGGGGGCACCGCGTGATCTCGTACGCGTGGCCGGGCTCGGCCATGACGCTCGACCGCATCGTCGTGCGCGAGACCGGGCCGCTGCGCTCGCGCGTGCGCGTCGAGAAGTCGTGGGGCGCGTCGACGCTCGTCGAGGAGTACCTGCTCTCCTACGACGCGCCCGCGGTGCGCGTCGACGTGACGATCGACTGGCGCGAGAAGGCGCACCTGCTGAAGCTCCGCTTCCCCGTCGGCCTCGACGACCCCGCGGCGACGTACGAGATCCCCTACGGCACGATCGAGCGACCGGTCGACGGCGCCGAGGAGCCGGCGCAGTCGTGGGTCGACCTCACCGGCACCGTCGGCGGCGTGGCCGCGGGCCTCACCGTGGTCGCGACCACGAAGCACGGGTGGGATGTCTCGCCCGCGGGCTCCGCAGGACTCGAGACCGCGAGCATCGGCATCACGGCCGTGCGCAGCCCCGTGTACTCGTGGCACGACCCGCGCCTGCTCGACCCCGAGGGCGTCTACTCGTTCCAGGACCAGGGCATCCAGCGCTTCAGCCTCGAGCTGATCCCGCACGGCGGCGACTGGCGCGCGGCCCAGCCGACCCGCCGCGCCGCCGTGCTCGGTTCCCCCGTGCGCGCGCAGCTCGAGTCGTTCCACGCGGGAGACCTGCCGCCGCGCGACAGCTTCGCCGACGACGGCGCCGACGCCGTCATGGTGACGGCGGTCAAGGGCAGCGAGGACGTCCCGGCTTCTGCGCCCGCCGATCTCATCGTGCGCGCGGTCGAGACGCGCGGCGAGGCGGCGACCGCACGCATCGCGCTGCCGATGGTGGGCCGCACGATCGAGGGCCGGTTCCGGCCGCACCAGGTGCGCACGTTCCGCGTGCCGCTCGGCAGCGACCCCGACGGCGGCGCCGACATCGTCGAGGTCGACCTGCTGGAGTGGCCGCTGGACGAGCAGCCGACGTGAGCGCGCCGTTCGGCACGTCGCCCGTGGCGGCGATCCTCGACGCCGATCCGGACGACTTCGCGGTCGACGTCCGCCACGACGGCGAACGGCACGTGGTGGCCGTGCGATTCACCGGCGCGCGGCCGGTCGAGGCCGCCGTGCGCGTGACGGTCGCCCTCGAAGGCGCCCGGGATCCCTGGTGGCTCATCCCCGGCCTCTTCTACGGCGAGAACCGTCCGGCTGCCAACGACCGGCTGTACCCGCGGTTCGAGGCGGGCGCGCGGAGCGCGCAGCAGCACCACGCCTTCGTCAGCGACGAATGGCACTTCCGCTCCGACCGCGCCGCGACACCCGTCGTCTTCGCCTGGCCCGCCCCGGATGCCCCAGGCGTCGCCCTGTCGGCGGACCCCGTGACGTCGCTCGGGCTCACCGGCATCGGCTTCGCGCTGCACGACGGCGTCGCCGAGCTCAGCGCGACCTTCCCGGCGCGCGAGTTCCCCGTGACGTACTACGGCGACGGCACGCCGCGCCCCGCCGACGTCCACCGGCATCGGTTCGAGCCCGGCGAGACGGTCGAGCTCCCGGTGCGCGTTCATGCCCTCGCCGCGGACCGGCACGATTACGCGCGCGTGCTGCGCGGCCTGCACGAGGCATCCGCCGCCGCCTCCCCGCTGCGTCCGTGGATCGATGTGCCGACCGCCGCCGCCCTGAGCGCGGAGGGCCTGCTGCGCTGGCACTACGACCCCGACCCCGGCGTCCTGCTCGAGACGGTCGGCTTCGACCGGGAGGTGTCGGGCCGCGACGGGAAGTCCGTCGACCGGCAGGCGATGCACGTGGGGTGGGTCTCTGGAGTCCCCTGGGCGTACGCGATGCTGCGCCACGCGCAGAGAACGGATGCCGCGGCCCTCCGCGACGCCGCGCTGTCGGTGATCGACTTCTGCACGGCCGACCTGGCGCCCAGCGGCACGCTGTGGGGCGTGTGGTACCGCGACAGCGGCTGGACCCAGAGCTGGACGACACGCAAGCGCGGCCTCCACGGCCGCACCCTCGGCGAGGCGACGCAGTTCCTGGTGCGGGCGCTCGCGCTCGAGGAGCGCGAGCAGTGGCGCCGAGCCGTGCGCTCCAGCCTGGACGTCGTGGTCGCGCGGCAGCGCGACGACGGGAACCTCGGCAGCATCCACCACGCCGAGACCGGCGAGGTGCTGTCGTGGGACGGCACCGCCGGTCTCGCATGGGTCGGGGCCCTCGTCGAGGCGGCGGACTGGGACGAGCGCTATCTCCCGTCCGCCGAACGCGCGGGGCGTTACTACGCGCGCTTCGTGCATGACGAGCACCTGCACGGCGCCCCCGAAGACGTCGACCTCGCCGTCACGAGCGAGGACGGCTACGTCGCGGTCATGGCGTACATGGCGCTGCATGGCGCCACCGGAGACCCGGAGTGGCTCGAGCTCGCGCGCCGCGCCGCCGATTTCGCGCTGACCTTCCGCTACACCTACGACGTCGAATTCGCGCCGACGACGATGCTCGGGATGTACGACTTCGGCACGCGCGGCGCCGACCAGGCCTCGGCGTCGAACCAGCATCTGCACGCCTACGGGCTGGTGTGCACGCGCGAGCTGCTCGAGCTCGCCGACGCGACCGGCGACGACCACTACCGCGAGCGCGCGCTCGAGACCCTGGCCTGCTTCCGGCAGTTCGTCGCCCGGTTCGACGGCGACTTCAACGCCTACCGCGGCATGGTCACCGAGCGTTACTACCAGACCGAGTGCTTCCAGCCGAAGGGCATGCTGCTGACCCTGTCGCACGCGTGGAGTGCCGGCGTGCTCCTGCTCGGCTGCGAGGATGCCCTGGCCGCCGACGCGGCCTGAGCCTCGGCATCCGTCGCCTCGACAACGGGCGACTGCCGTGGCCGGCGCTTGCACAGTGCGATCGGAGACGCAAGCCCCTCCGTCCCGATCGGCTCGGCAGGTCAGCATGACTTCCTGACCTGCGCTGGAGGTGCGAGTGGACGTCATTCTGGTTCCCGGACTGTGGATGGGCGCGTCGGCGTGGCACGACGTGGCGAGATCGCTGACGGACGCCGGACACGCCCCTCACCCCCTCACGCTGCGGGGCCTCGACTCGCGCACGGCCGACCGCAGCGGCACCATGCTCGCCGACCACGTGGCCGAGATCGTGGCGGCGATCGACCGCTGCGCCGGCAAGGTGGTGCTCGTCGGACATGCCGAGGCGTGCGGCCTCGTGCACGCGGCGCTCAACCGGCGCGTGGACCGCGTCGCCGCGGCCGTCTACATCGGCGGACTCCCGACGGCCGACGGCGCGCACGTGCTGAGCGGCTTCACCCTCGACGCACGCGGCACCACGACCCACACCGCCGGCTACCGCGCCGTCGACGCGAGCCTCGCCGAGTGGCACGACCGGGTGCGCGAGAACTCCGCGCACGTGCTCGATCAGGTGCAGAAGCTCGGCGACGAGCGCCGGCTCGCGGTGCCCGTCACGGTGGTGGCCACCGAGTACACGACCGACGACGTGCGCCGCTGGGCCGCGGCCAACATCGATCCGGCACGAGAGCTCGCGCTGCTGCGCGACGTCACGCTCGTCGACCTGCCGGCGGGTCGATGGCCGCAGATCGAGCGCCCGGACGAGGTGACGCGCATCATCCTCGAGGCGATTCCCGTGACGGATGCCGTCGGCCCGGGTGCGCAGCCCGCCCCCGCGATCCCCGGCAGCTGACCGCCCGCGCGGGCCCCCGCGGCGCTCGAGGCCGGGACTAGGCGTGCGCGGCAGCCACGGCGGCCGAGTGCTGCACCGGAACGATCGAGCCGGTCGTCGCGGACTCGTATGCCGCGAGGATCACCCCGAGCACGTCGATGCCCTCGACGTGCGTCTGGATCGGGCGACGACCCTCGAGGATGCACTCGGCGAAATGCGCCACCTCGGCGGCGAACTCGTGCACCGGCTCGAACGAGACGGTGACCGGCTCCTCCCCGCGCACGCGCGAGACGAGCGTGGTGCCGTCAGAGCTGAGCGAGCCCTTCTCTCCGACGAGCGAGAACTTCTCGGTGCCGACCGCGGGCTCGTACGCCCAGCTCGTGGTGACGTGGCCGACCACGCCGTTGTCGTAGCGCACCAGCACCTGGGCCGAGTCCTCGCCCTCCATGAACTCCAGGCGGTGGCGCGACAGCATCGCGGCCACCTGCACCGGGGTCCCGCCGGCGAAGTGCTGCAGCAGGTACAGCGGGTGGTAGCCGGTGTCGATGAGCTCGCCGCCGCCCGAGGTGGCGGCGCGAGCGCGCCAGCCCATGCTCTCGAGCGTGAAGTCGTTGTAGAAGCTGTCGGTCGTGCGCACCTCGAACACGCGCCCCAGAGCGCCGCTTGAGACGAGCTCCTTCGCGGCGGTGACGGCCGGCTGGAACAGCTGGTTGTGCGCGCACATGATCGTCACGCCGTTGCGCTCGGCGGCCGCTGCGATCGCATCGGCCTCCTCGATGGTCAGGCACAGCGGCTTCTCGCACAGCACGTGGAGCCCGGCATCCGCCGCCGCGATCACGGCGTCGGAGTGCAGGTGGTGCGGCAGGCAGATGTCGACCGCGTCGAGGCCGCCCGCGGCGATCATCTCGCGGTAGTCGTCGAAGATGCGCACGTTCTCGTCGTCACCGCGCCGCTTCTCGGCGCTCTCGCGCACCGGGTCGGCGATCGCGGCGAACTCGACCGTCTCGGGGTTGCGCAGGTACCCGGCCACGTGCGCGCCCGCGATGCCTCCCGCACCGATGAGTCCGATCCGCACCTTGCGAGCATCCGTGGCGGTCATGAGCGTCCTTCCCGTTCGAGTTCGACCGCTGCGCCGGTCGCGGCGGCGGTGTTGGCGGCGACGACGAAGCGGGTGAGCTCGATCGCCGCGCGCACGTTGTCCGTGGGGTCGGCATCGCCCCGGATGGCCTCGACCCACAGGTCGAACGGCGCCGCTGCGGGTTCGCCGAGCGCGACGGGAGCCCAGTCCTCGCCGAGCTCACCGCCTTTGCCGATGAGCTCCTCGCGCCCGAAGCCGAAGAGCAGCGACCCCGTGGTGCCGCGCACCTCGAACGCGAAGGCACCGGGCGTCGTGACGAAGCTCGCCTCGGCGACGCCGAGCGCGCCGTCGTCGTACTGCGCGACCACGACGGCGTTGTCTTCGACGGCATGGCCGGTGACGCGGCCGTACCCGGCCGTGATGCGCGACGGGTGCGCACCGAGGAAGCGCTGCACGAGGTACGCGGGGTGGCAGCCGAGGTCGGCGAACGCGCCACCGATTGCGGCCACGGGATCGGCGAATCGCTCCGGCAGCCAGCCGCCGAGCCATCCGTCGTGCGCCATCCGCACGCGCGCGTACGTGATCGTTCCGAGGGCGCCGGATTCGACGAGGGCGGATGCCGCGACGATCTCGCGCTGCGACAGCCGGGGCAGCGACACCACGAGCGCGACGCCGGCCTCGCGCGCCTGGGCCGCGAGCGCTTCGGACTCGGCGACGGTCGGCGCGAGCAGCTTCTCGGTGAAGACGTGCTTGCCTGCGCGGATCGCGCGCGAGATGACCTCGGTGTGATCGGCCGTCGCGGTCGTCACGGTGATGGCGTCGACGTCAGGACGCGCGAGCAGCGCATCCAGGGACTCCGCGCGCTCGACGCCGAGGCGCTCCGTGCCTTCCGCCGCGAGTGCGGAATCGGCGTCCCACCCCGCGACGACGCGGGCGCCGGGATGTTCGGTCGCATCGCGGGCGTAGTCCCCCGCGTGCACGTGCCAGAAACCTGCGATCCCCACCCCGATGACGTCGTTGGTCACGCTGTGCACTCCTCTGTGTGGCGTCGGATCCGTCGACGTGTGGCAACGTTACCAGATAGGCTCGCGGCATCCCATCGCCGCTGATCGGAGGATCGATGCGCCTGTACCTCGTCGGTGCCGGAGTGATCGCACGCACGCATGCCGCCGCGGCGGCGAAGCTCGACGAGGACGTCGAGATCCACGTCGCCGACCCCTCGGCGGCGGTGCTCGACGCCTTCGCGCGGGAGCATCCGCCGGCCGCCGGATTCGCTTCTGCCGACGACATGCTCGGGGCGACACAGGCACGCGAGGACGACGTCGTCGTGATCGCGACACCTCCCTCGGCCCACCTCGGCCCCGCGCTGGCGGCGCTGCGCACCGGGCGCCACGTGCTGTGCGAGAAGCCGCTCGCGATGAACGCCGGCGAGGCCGAGGAGCTCCTCCGGGCGAGCGAGTCGGCCGAGCGACTGCTCGGCGTCTGCAGCACGCGCTTCCGGGGACTGCCGCACACCGAGGCCGTCAAGGCGGTGCTGGCGTCGGGCGAACTGGGCGAGCCCTATGCCATGGCGTTCGCGACCCGGTGGGCGCGCAGCCGCGCCGGCATCGAGTACCAGCCCGCGAGCCGCTGGTTCCTCGACGCGTCGAAGTCCGGCGGGGGCGTGGTGATGGACTGGGGCCCGTACGACATGTCGACGCTGTTCGATCTGCTCGACCCCGTGCGCGTCGAGGTGCGCGACGCGTGGGTCGCTCGCCCCGTCACCGGCGCGGATCCCTCCGACGTGACCTTCGACGTCGAGACGGATGCCGGTGCCGCCCTGCGGGTGACGCGACGGGACGGCACCGTGCTCCCGGTCGCGTTCTCGCGCGCATCGGGCACGCACGCCACCGAGGTCGGCCACGCCGAGATCTCGGGAACGCGCGGAGCGGTGCACTGGACGCCGTTCGACTCGAGCAGGCCGGTCCGCGTGCGCACCGACGCCGAGGGCGCGATCGCCGAGCGGGAGGTCGAGCCGCCGCCCCGCCCCGACATCACGATCCTCGAGCGCCCGCTTCTCGCCTTCATCGACGCCGTGCGGGGCCGTCCCTCGCTCGCGACCATCGGCCGGCGAGCCGTCGCCGAGTTCCTCGTGCTGCAGGCGATCTACGCCGCCGCGCGTTCCGGCGCGCCGCAGGTCGTCGAGGTCGGCGCATGACGACCGCGGGGGTGGCGACCGCGCTCTATGGCTGGATGGAGCGCTTCGCGCGGGACGCCGTCGAATGGGACTGGGAGTCGCTGTACGCCGCGTGTGCGGCATCCGGTGTCGACGCCGTCGAGACGGACCCCACCCCGCCGAAGCGGGCGATCCTCGACCGGCTCGGCCTGCGCGTGTCGGCGTCGTACGTCGGGATGCCTCTGACCCCGCGGTTCGCCGAGCTCGACGTCGACGAGCGCGTGCTCCCCGTCGCGCGCCGGCTGGCAGCGGCGGGCGGGCGCGTGCTGGTGCTCAATTCCGACGGCCCGGGCGCCACCGGTTCGGCGGCGAAGACGGGGGCCGACGTGGCGCGGCAGGGCGCGAACCTCAGCCGCATCGCCGACCTCGTCGCCCCGCTCGGGCTCCGGGTCGCCTTGCACAACCACGCCGACGAGTACGACGCCGCCGCCGCGGACCTGGCATCGGTGGTCGACCACGCCGACGACTCAGTCGGGGTCTGCATCGACACCGGGTGGGCGCTCGCGGCCGGCCACGATCCGGTCGCCTGGGCGCGGGAGCTCGGCCCGCGTGTGCTCGCCGTGCACCTGCGCGACGCGCGGGACGGCGCGGTCACCGAGGCGCTCGGAGAGGGCGACCTCGACGTCGCCGCCTTCGTGGGCGCACTCGGCGACTACGACGGATGGCTCACGCTCGAACTGTGGCATCCCGGCACGATGACGCCTCGCGGCTCGATGCACGACGCCGTCCGCTCCTCGGCGGCACTCCTGCGCCGCATCACGGTGCACGGCCGCTAAGCGACCTCTCGGGTGTCACAACACGCGGCATCACATCGCCCACCCCGCGTGTTGCGCCACCCGAAGGCGCCCAATGCGCGGCATCCCTGACGGCCCCCGCTTCGGGTGTCAAGACACGCGGGATCGCCGGACCCATCCCGCGTGTTGCGCCACCCGAATGCGCGGCACCGTCGACGCCTCCGACCCTCGTGTTGCGCCACCCCAACGGGTGGCACCGTTGACACCCCCGCTTCGGGTGTCAAGACACGCGGGATCGCCGGACCCATCTCGCGTGTTGCGCCACCCGAAGGCGCGGCAGCACCCGTGACGGGCCCCACTTCGGGTGTCGAGACACGCGGGATCGCCGCACCCACCCCGCGTGTTGCGCCACCCGAAGGCGCGGCAGCACCCGTGACGGCCCCCGCTTCGGGTGTCGAAACACGCAGGATCGCCGGAGTCATCCCGCGTGTTGCGCCACCCGAATGCGCGGCGCCCTCGACGCCCCGACCCAGCGTGTTGCGCCACCCCGGCGGGTGGCACCCGTTGACGCCTTCGCTTCGGGTGTCAAGACACGCGGGATCGCCGCACCCATCCCGCGTGTTGCGCCACCCGAAGGCGCGGCGTCCCTGACGCCTCGGACCTCGCGTGTTGCGCTACCTCGACGCGGCACCGTCGACGCCTCCTGCTTCGGGTGTCGAGACACGCGGGATCGCCGGACCCATCCCGCGTGTTGCGCCACCCGAACGCCCAGCAGCACCTCTGATGACCCCACCCGGCGGGTTGCGCCACTCCGATACGCGGCGGCGGCTCGCTTGGCAAGCCCCTCACAGAATGGGCGCACGTCGGCTGGGGTGGGACTTCGAACCGCAGGCACGACCCGGAGGTCCCGTGAACACATCGCACGCCGACGCACCCTCGCCCGAGGACGAGGCACTGGAGGCGGACGAACCACGCGTCGCTCCCGCGCGGCCGGCCGGCGCGGTCTGGCCGGGATCTCCGACGCCCGCGCTCACCTACCCCGACCCGCCGACGCGGCCGAGCCGGCCTGCGACTGAGGAGTAGGCATCCGTCGGCACGCACGGAAGCCCCGCGGTCCCTGGCAGGCCAGGGAACGCGGGGCTTTCGACCGTGTCGCGGAGCGTCACGTCAGCTGATCTTCTTCCGGTAGATCGACATCGCGATGAAGTACGCGACGACCAGGATGCCGACACACCAGGCCAGAGCGACCCACAGTTCGGCGCCGATCGGCTGACCGGTGAAGATGTCGCGCAGCGAGTTGACGATCGAGGTGACCGGCTGGTTCTCGGCGAACCAGGCCACCGGCGCCGGCATCGTGTCGGTCGGCACGAACGCCGAGCTGATGAACGGGAGGAAGATGAGCGGGTATGAGAACGCGCTCGCTCCGTCCACCGTCTTGGCGGCGAGTCCCGCGATCACCGCGACCCACGTCAGGGCGAGGGTGAACAGGGCCAGGATGCCGATGACGGCGAGCCAGTCCAGCACGCTCGCGCCGGTCCGGAATCCCATGAGCAGCGCCACGCCGACCACGATGGCGAGCGAGACGAGGTTCGCGACGAGCGACGTGAGGACGTGCGCCCACAGCGCGCTCGAACGCGCGATCGGCATGGACTGGAACCGCTCGAAGATCCCGCCCTGCAGATCGAGGAACAGCCGGTACGCGGTGTACGCGATGCCCGATGCGATCGTGATCAGCAGGATGCCGGGAAGCATGTAGTCGATGTACGACGTCTTCGAGCCGAGGTCGATGGCGCCGCCGAACACGTAGGTGAACAGCAGCATCAGGGCGACCGGGGTCACGGCGGTGGTGATGATGGTGTCGGGGCTGCGCAGGATGTGACGCAGCGACCGGCCGGTGAGGATGGCGGTGTCGCCGAAGAAATGCGTGGTGGACATCATCGCTCCTTCGTTGTCTGCGCGGGCACGGCCGCGGTGTTGTCGGTGCCGGTCGTGCCGGTGATGGCGAGGAAGACCTCCTCGAGGGTGGGCTGCTTCTCGACGTACTCGACCTTCGCGGCCGGCAGCAGCCGCTTCAGCTCGGCCAGCGTGCCGTTGACGATGATGCGGCCCTGGTGCAGGATCGCGATCCGGTCGGCGAGCTGCTCGGCCTCGTCCAGGTACTGCGTCGTCAGCAGCACGGTGGTGCCGTTGCGGGCGAGCTCCTTGACTGTCTGCCACACCTCGATCCGCGCCTGCGGGTCCAGGCCCGTGGTCGGCTCGTCGAGGAAGATCACCGGCGGGTTGCCGATGAGGCTCATCGCGATGTCGAGCCGGCGGCGCATGCCACCGGAGTACGTCGACGCCTTGCGGCCGCCCGCGTCCGTCAGCGAGAACCGGGCGAGCAGGTCGTCCGCGATCTTGCCGGGGTTCTTCAGGTGCCGCAGTTGCGCGACGAGAACCAGGTTCTCGCGGCCGCTGAGCATCTCGTCGACGGCGGCGAACTGCCCCGTCAGGCTGATCGCCTCGCGTACCTGCTGCGGCTGCGCCGCGACGTCGAACCCGTTGATCTGGGCGGTGCCGGCGTCGGCCTTCAGCAGAGTGGACAGGATGCGGACCGCGGTGGTCTTGCCTGCGCCGTTCGAGCCGAGCAGGGCGAAGATGCTGCCCCGTGCGACATCGAAGTCCACGCCCCGAAGAACGTGCAGGTCCTTGTAGGACTTCTCCAGGCCCTTCACCTGGATGGCCGGTGCTGTTGCGGTGCTCACTTCTTCTCCTCACGCTCTGCGGCGTCGATCGCCTTGATGAGGCGCTCGCGCTCCTTGTCGATCCACTGGCGCCCGGTGTACGACTGGGCGAACGTCTCGGCGAACTCGACCGGGTCGTCGCCGACGATCTCGCGGACGGGGGTGCCGTCGGCGGCCGCGCGCTCCCACAGGTCGGCGAGGTCGACGAGCATGGTGACCATCGTGTCGCCGTCCGTGACGCTGCCGTAGTACATGAAGTACCGGTGGATGGCCTTCGCCGCGGTGCGGTACGGGTCGGGGAGGCCCTCGATGCGGGCCATGGCCTGCTTGTACTGCTTCTTCTGCTCGAGCGACCCGGTGAGGGTCTCGATCCACTTGGCGGCCATCAGTTCTCTCCTTCTTCGGTGTCCTGCGTGGTGTCGTGCGTCGTGCCTTGTGCGGTGTCGGTGTGGAGCTGTTCGATGCGTCCTGCGAGGAAGCTCCACGTCCTCCAGAACTCGGCGAGCTGGTCCTGTCCCTTCGCGTTGAGCGAGTAGACCTTTCGCGGCGGGCCCTTCTCGGACGGGACCTTCTCCACGTCCACCAGACCCCTCTGCTCGATCCTCACGAGCAGCGCGTAGACCGTGCCCTCGACGATGTCCGAGAAGCCGAGCTCTCGGAGTCGTGCCGTGATCTCGTATCCGTACGCGGGTCGCGCGGCGAGCGTCGCGAGCACGATGCCTTCGAGCGTGCCCTTGAGCATCTCGGTCAGCTGATTCGCCATCGTGATCACCCCCTCCTGACTACTTGGTGTTGCTGAGTACTACTAAACGGTAACACTAGGTACCGGTACTTGGCAACACTGAATAGCAACTTTTCTCGCACGCGCGAAGAAGGGGACGGAAGAAGGGGACGGAAGAAGGGGACGGATGCCTCGGCCCGCGGCATCCGTCCCCCTACCGCCGTGGTTCAGCGGGCGGAGTCCCACCAGTCGAGGACGCGCGCGCCGATCAGCGTGAGCCAGCGCGAAGACTCGCCCTCGCCGACGTCGACCGCGAACCACGTGCGGCCGGGCAGCGGCGTCGTCTGCAGCCATGTGCCGTCCGGCTGTCGGGCCGCGCGGACGGCGTCGACGGCGTCGCCGAGCCGCGGATCCGGTGCGGTGCCCTCGAGCAGCGCGGCGTCGCGGAAGTGGTCGAGCGCCGCGAGCGCGCTGTAGCGATGCCGATTGGGGTAGACGAACCTCGTGACGAAGTCGCCCACGAGCTCACCGGTCGCCGCGCGGTACATCAGCCGGCGCGACAGCAGATACTCCTCGCCGCCGTGGCGGGCCTCGCGCATGCTCGTGTCGCCGGTGATCCGCTCGTAGGCGAGCATGCCGCGCACCGCGTTGAGCGTCGAGTGGAACGAGGACCGCACCGAGTCTCCCTCCTCGGCTTCGCAGTTCCAGCCGCCGTCGGCGAGGCGGTGGGCCGGGAACCACTCGACCAGCCGCGAGACGTCCGCACCGAGCCAGGCACCGCTGGCGAGCGTGTACGAGTTGATGCAGACGTCGACCTCGCCACCCCAGTACGGCAGGTCGTCGTACTCCCAGCGGCTGTTGCGCGCGAGCCTCGCGGCTGTGTCGCCCAGGGCAGCCTCGTCGAGCCCCCACTCGCGCAGATCCTTCAGCGCCCACGTAGTGGCCGTCCACGGCTGACCCGGCGCGTCGGCTTCGGGACTGCCGAAGAACCCGGCGGGGAAGAACGCGCCGCCGGCCCATTGGCCGTCGTCATCCTGCTTCGACAGCAGCGCGGCGCCGAACCCCTCGGTCGCGACACGCGCCCTGGTCGCCTCCCACGTCTCAGGCGGCGCGCCCGCGAGGTCGCGCTCGACCTGCCACCGCAGTGCGGGATCGGATTCGAGCAGCCAGTCGAGCAAACGGCGATCGGTAGTCATGCCCGCACCTTAGCCGCGGCGGCCGACGCCCGGTCCGACGGAGTGCCACATCGCCGCGGGCGGCGCAACCCCCGCGCGCCCGGCGAGCCGTGGCGGTTCACTGGGCGCATGCCGCAGGCACGAGCACCACAGGAGGAGCCGGTAATGGACAGCAGCAACACACCTCTGGCCCGGGCGAAGCACCCCCGTACGGTCATCGCGGGCCCGTACGGGCACCCGTTCCATCCGATCCTCGTCACGATCCCGATCGGCACGTGGGTGGCGAGCTTCGTGTTCGACATCATCGCGCTCGCGGCCGAGGATCCGGCCCCGTTGGTCGTCGCGTCGAATGTGCTGATCCTGATCGGCCTGATCGGCGCTGTGCTCGCCGCGATCATGGGGCTGCTCGATCTCTCGCAGCTGGCGCGGGGCACCGCGGCACGACGCACGGCGCTCACGCATATGACCCTCAACCTCGTCGTCGTGGCGCTGTTCCTCGTCGGCCTCCTCGTGCGCTGGGGTCACGGCGACGACGACATCAGCGTCATCGGGTTCATCCTGAGCATCGTCGCCCTCGCGCTGCTCGGCGTCTCGGGCTGGCTCGGCGGCAAGCTCGCCTACCACTACGGCGTGCGCGTCGCCGACGAGAGGACTCAGGCCGAGGGCTTCCGCTGAGCCGCCCGCCCGCCGAGCACCGCGAGCATCGCGAGCACTGCGACGGCGATCGCGCCTCCCGCCCGCACCGGCCAGGATCGCCATCCTCCCGTCGTTCCGCCGGCGTTCACGGGTGGCGCGAACACGGTGCCGTCGGTCGCCGGCTCGCCCGACCCGCGCAGTTCGACCGTGCGCTTGAGCGCTCCGGTCGCCCAGTCGTAGAAACCCGGCGCGAACCGCTGCAGGACGATCGCGGCGCGCTGGGTCTGCCCGACATGAGTCGCGAACCGGCGGCGGTGCGGCGCCGCGATGATCGCCCGAGCGACGCGCTCGGGAGAGCTGATCGGCGGCAGCGGGTGGATCCGACGCCCCGTGACGTTGGCCGCGTTCTGGTAGATCGGCGTGTCGACGGTGGACGGCAGCACGATGCGGATCCGGATGCCGCGCTCGCGCCGGACCTCCTGTCGCAACACGATCGCGAATCCCAGCAGGCCGAACTTGCTCGTGACGTACGGCGAGACCAGCGGCGAGCCGACGCGCGAATAGAGCGAACCGACCATCACCAGGGCACCGCTGCGCTGCCGCCGGAAATGAGGCAGCACGGCGCGCGCCGCGTGCACCTGTCCCATGAGGTTGGTCTCCACCACCTGCCGGAAGACGTCGTGCGGGAGGACTTCGAAGCCGCCGTACGCGAAGACGCCGGCGGCCGTGACCCAGACGTCGATACGGCCGAACTCGCGCACAGCCCGCTCTGTGAGCTCGCGGACGGCCGCCTCGTCCCGGACGTCGGTCGGCACCGCGATCGCCTCGGCGCCCAGCTCGCGGCACTCCGCCGCGACCTCTTCGAGGGCAGCGCCGCTGCGTGAGGCGAGGACCAGTCGCGCCTGCTCAGACGCGTACCGCCGGGCCGTGGCCCGGCCGATCCCGCTCGAAGCCCCGGCGATCACCACGACCGACGCGGGCTCCCGGGCGGCACCTGTCCTCGCTCGCGTCCCGTTCATCCGTCGTCACGACCCGGAACGTGGAGGTCGTCGGGATCGACGTCGACGTCACCCGCGTCGTCAGGGCCGCCGGTGCCCGGGACCGCACGCACGTCGTCGGGGTCGATGTCGGGGTCGACCGTGCCGGGCAGTGGATCCTGCTGCTTCTCCTGTGTCTCGGTCTCGCTCGCCGGACTGTAGCTCGTGTCCTTGCGCAGGGAATCCTGCTCCGAGAGACCGGTGGGCGCGGGCGGCGTCTCATCGGTCTCACTCGCAGCGAAGCGCATCTTGTCATCGGCGTTCATGCGCTCGACCGTACGGCGCGCCGCGCCGCACGCTCACCCCCTTGACACGGGTGCGAGCCTCACGCGTCGACGAGGCCGACGGCCTCCCGCTCATCGGCGCCCACCCGCTCGCGGCGGCTGGTCGCGACGTATCCCCACAAGAAGACGAAGCCGGCGATCGGCAGCAGGATGTCGGTGTAGAGGATGCTGCCCGCGTTCCCCTGTGCCTCGTTGCCGGCCGTGAGCAGCTGGTAGATGTGCCCACCGGCGGCGCCCCACAGGAACAGCGCCGGACCGATGAGCGCCGCGAGCTTCACCATCCACGCCTGCCGGCGCGGGAACGCCAGGAATCCCACGGCGGCGAAGCCGAGGCTCGCGAAGGCCACCTCGAGCTGGAACGGGCTCTGCTCCCACCCGATGATCTCGGCGGTGAAGTCGCCGAACACGCTGTGCATGACGAAGTTGTAGAGGTAGCTGACGCCCACCGACAGCAGGAGGAAGTGGTCGAGCAGCCGTCCCCACACGATGGATGCCGTGAGCCGGCCATGACGCCGTGCCCGCAGCATCCCGATCCCGGCGGTGATCAGGCCGAGCACGAAGAGGGTGACCGTGAAGTTGGAGAGAAGGACGGTCGTGAGGTCGGTGAGGACTGCTTCCATGAGATCTCCCAGGCCGGGCCGCGAATCGGCGGCGGTCGCCGCGATTGCACTGTAGCGGTCGCGAGCGCTCCAGCCCGGGGTTGCCCAGCCGGGCGGCGTGCCGTCAGATGCGCGGCGAGAGGTCGGGAAGCGCCGACGTGCCGAACTCGTGTCGCAGCGCACTCAGCGCGGCGAACCAGCCGACGAGGCCGTGCACTCCGGGTCCGGGCGACGCCGACGCCGACGCGAGATAGACGCCGGGCATCGGCGTCCGCCACGGATCGGGGCTCAGTACCGGCCGGCGCACGAGCTGGCGGAGCAAGGGAGCCCCGGCCGCGATGTCGCCGCCGGGGTAGTTGGGGTTGTGACGCTCCACGTCGACCGCGGTGCGCGAGTTCGTCTCGAGGATCGTGTCGCGGAAGCCCGGGGCGAAGCGCTCGATCTGCGCGATGACCGCCTGCTCGCGGTCGGCGGGACTTCCGGACGGCACGTGCGTGTACGTCCACAGCGTGTGCCGGCCCTCGGGCGCCCGCCCGGGATCGAACAGGGACTGCTGCCCGACGAGCACATAGGGGCGCTCGGGCAGCCGGCCGCGATTGACCTCGTTCTCGGCGGCGGCCATCTCGGCACGGGTCCCTCCGACGTGAACGGTGCCGGCCCGCCGCACCTCCGGGTTGGTCCACGGCACCGGCTCGCTGAGCGCGAAGTCGACCTTCGCGACACCCCCGCCGTAGCGGAAGCCCTCGAGCGCCCGGCGGTAGCCCCGCGGCATCCGTTCGCCTGCCATGCGGATGAGCGCCCGCGGCGTGACGTCGAGGAGCGTGGCCCGAGCGGACGGCAGCTGGGCGAGCGAGACGACGTCGTGGCCGAGCACGACCTCGCCGCCGTGCGCGCGGAGGTCGTCGACCATCGCGTCGACGATGGCCTGGCTGCCGCCCACCGGAATCGGCCAGCCCCGTGCGTGCGCGTAGGTTCCCAGCGAGAGCCCTGCCCCCGCCGCCGCGATGCTCGGCTGCGACAGGATCGTGTGCGCGGCGATCCCGGTCAGCATCGCGGGAGCCGCGTCCTCGCGGAACCTCGCGTTCCAGACCGGGGTGCCCTGTTCGAGGGATCGCAGTCCGAAGAGCAGCGCCGCGACCGGATCCCGCGGTACGCGCAGCAGCGACGATCCGGTGAACTCCGCGATCGCCGTCGCGCGTTCGACCAGGGGCCGCATCAGCCGCTCGTACGCGCGGCCGTCGACCCCGAGCGCGTCGCGCGTGCGCGCGAGGTCGCGATACGCGATGCCCGCCCGACCGCCGTCGAGCGGCTGCGCGTACGACACCTCCGGGACGGCGAACTCGACGCGCGAGGGCAGGCCGAACTCGCGGAAGAAGCGCGACTCGAACGCGAGCGGATGCACCGCCGAGCACACGTCGTGCCAGAACCCGGGCAGGGTGAGCTCCTTGGTGGCCGCGCCGCCGCCCGCCTGGTCGGCGCGCTCGTACACTCGCACCCGCAGCCCCGCACGGGCGAGCGTCACCGCCGCCGCGAGGCCGTTGGGACCGGCGCCGACGACGACCGCGTCGAGCTCGGGACTGCCCGGTGTCGTCATGGAACCATCTCGTCGGGCCGCGGCTCGTCGTCAGTGGGCTCGTCACTCGCCGGCCGCGGGACCGGGGGCGTCTTCGGGCGTGCGGCGGTCCCGGGCTTGACCGCGGCGCTCAGCGTCGACGATGCCTGCGGCTTCGCGCCGGCCGACTTCGGCGTCACCGGCTTCGCGGTCGAGGCCTGCGGCTTCTCTCCGCTCTGCGCCATCTCGCGCTGCGCCGTCGTGGCTCGGGCCTGCGCCGCCGCCATGCCCTCCGCGAGGTACGCCAGCCGATGCAGCGTCTCGGCGTTGCGCCAGCGCAGCAGCACATCCATGACGGGCGCGGGCACGTACTTCGCCGGCCCCGCCACCGCCTCTTCCTGGATGCGCACCACGCTGCCGTCCCCTCGCGCCTTGACATCGATCGTCACACGAGCCTCGCCCAAGGGCCAGCCTCGCGCCTTCATCACGATCCGCCGCGGCGGGTCGAAGGCCTCCACGACGGTCGAGTCGTCGATGAGCACCGGCCACACGCCGACCGAGTGATGCAGCCTCGCACCCGCCGACGGCCACGCCTCGTCCACCTCCCGCATGCGAGACGCGCCGACCACCCACGACGGATACAGCCAGCCATCGCCCAGCACCCGGAACACGTCTTCGGGCGAGCACGTCAGGACCCTCACATTGCGCGACATGGTGCCGACGCTACGACGACGGATGCCGTGGCCACAGGCCATTGCGGTGGGCGCGGGGTTGTATTAACGGGCGCCGCCTACCGCACCAGGCCCAGGCGATAGGCGAGGATCACGAGCTGCACGCGGTCGCGCGCGCCGAGCTTCTGCAGCAGCCGCCCGACGTGGGTCTTGACCGTGGACTCCGACAGCACGAAGCGGGCGGCGAGCTCGTCGTTGGTGAGGCCTTCCGCCACTGCGACCAGGAACTCGCGCTCGCGGGGCGTCAGCACCTCGAGCACCGCGGATGCCTCGGTGGCGGCATCCGTCGCCTCCCCATCCTGTGCGAACTGCTCGATCATGCGTCGCGTGACGCTCGGTGCGAGGGCTGCGTCGCCGCGGTGGACGGCGCGGATCGCGCCGACCAGCTCGGCCGGCCGCGCGTCCTTGAGCAGGAACCCGCTCGCGCCCGCCCGGAGCGCCGCGAACGCATACTCGTCGAGGTCGAACGTCGTCAGCACGAGGATGCGCGGCGCGCCGCCCTGGTCCGCGATCCGACCGGTGATCTGCTCCGTCGCGGTGATGCCGTCGGTTCCCGGCATCCGCACGTCCATCAGCAACACGTCGATGTCGTCGCGCCGCGCGATCTCGATCGCGCCGTCCCCGTCGGACGCTTCGGCGACGACCTCGAGCTCGTCCTCGGCGTCGAGCACCAGCCGAAGACCCAGGCGCACGAGCTCCTGGTCGTCGACGATCCCGATCCTGATCGGCTGCGTCATCCGTCTTCCTCTCCGTGCAGCACCGCGTGCACTCGCCATCCGCCGCCCGGCCGCGGCCCGGCGTCGACGCTGCCGCCGTACATCAGCGCCCGCTCGCGCATGCCGATCAGTCCACGGCCCGCTCCCGTCGTGCGCGGCGCGGCGTGCGCCACGGCGTCGTCGTCGACTGTGACCCTGACCTCGTGGTCGGTGCACGCGACCGTCACGTCGACACGGGTCGCGGCCGGCGCGTGGCGGAGCACGTTCGTGAGCGACTCCTGCACGATGCGATGCACGGCGAGTCCCAATCCGGGGTCGGCCGGGATCGTCCCCGACGTCGACAGGCGCACCGGCAATCCCGTCTCGCGGAACCTCTCCACGAGCTCGTTCAGGTCGCCGACGCCCGGCTGCGGGGTCAGCGGCGACGAGTCGCCCGGCTCGGCGAGCACGCCCAGGAGCCGCCTCATCTCCGAGAGGGCACTGCGGCCGGTGTCGGCCACGCGGCGCATCGTCTCGGCGCCACGCTCGGGGTCGCTCGGTGTCACCGCGGCGGCGCCCTCGGCGAGGGTGACGACGACGGTCAGTCCGTGCGAGACGACATCGTGCATCTCCCGGGCGATGCGGGCGCGCTCCGCGGCGGCGACGAGCTGCGCCTCCTGGTCGCGCTCGCGGGCGAGGTCACGCGCCCGCGCGACGAGCGAGTCGATGTAGCGGCGGCGTCCCCCGATCGACACGCCGATCAGCACGGCGACCAGGGCGAACAGCACCGCGAGCACCGCCGACGTGATGCGGCCGGCGAGCGTCACATCGTCGGTCGCCGTGCCCACGAGGTTCGCCACGACGCTCGCGACGGCGGCGATCGCGAACCCGATCCACACCCTGCGCCCCACCGCATAGGCACCGAGGGCGTACAGGGCGGCGACGAGCGGCAGCACGCCCCCGCCGCTCATCGGCGAGGGCAGCGCCGAGACGACGGATGCCACCACCACCGGCAGCAGCGGCCACCGACGACGCCACAGCAGCGAGACGGATGCCGCGGTCGCCGCGGCCACGAGGCCCGCCGCCGCCCACCACGGGACCTGTGCCAGAGGCGCAAGGGCGACGCTCGCGACGAGAGCGGGAACTCCCGTGAACACCACGATGAGGACGTCGACGAGCCGCGGATGCGCCGCCCAGAACCGGCGGAGCACGCCCGGCGGACGTGGGAGTGCGAGCTCCGGCGTGCGCCGATCCCCGGCTCCCTTCATCGGGGAGCCGGGGATCGGAGACGCACCGGTCATACAGCGACCTTATGCGTCGCGCCGCACGACCACCGCCGCCGCCCCCGCCATCGCGACAGCCGGCCACGCGATCGTCACGAGCAGGTCGCGCCAGAAGTCGGAGTCGATCGCCTGTGCCGCTGCGAGGCCCGGGCCCGACGACGCGAGCGTGTACAGGCTGACATCCTGCACCCACTCCACCGGGATCGCGCCGAGCACCATCGGCACCACCAGCAGGAGGCCGAGCACGATCGCGATCGCACCCGCTCCGGCCCGCACGATCGCACCCACGGCGAGCGCGAAGACGCTGAGCAGAGCCAGGAAGAGCGCGCCGCCCAGGATCGGCAGCGCGACCTCCGTGCCGAACTCGGTGAACTCGACCGGCTGGTCCATGCTCGCGAACGTCATCGCGCCGGTGAGCGCGGCCGCGACGATGATCGCGAGGCCGACCACGAACGCGGTCGTGAACAGCACGATCGCCTTGGCGAACAGCGCGGGCAGGCGTGTCGGCACCGCGGCGAACGTCGAGCGGATCATGCCGGTGCTGTACTCGCCCGTGATGAAGATCGCGCCGAGCACACCGAAGACCAGCTGCGTGAGGAACAGCCCGAAGGTGCCGAGCTGGCCGACCGTGACGTTCATCGCGAGCTCTTCGGGGCCGGTGATGCTCCCGATGGCGAGAGCCGCGAGCAGGCTGATGCCCACAGAAAGCACGAACGCCGCGCCCAGCGACCAGTAGGTCGAGCGCAGGCTCCAGAACTTGATCCACTCCGAGCGCAGGGCGCCGCCGAACGTGACGTCGCGCCCGACACGGGTGCGGGTGAGGGTCATGGTGGTCATCGTGAGATCTCCGTCCGGTACTCGACGGCGTCGACGGTGAGGGCCATGTAGGCCTCCTCCAGCGACGCGCGCTGCGGGGTCAGTTCATGAAGCGGGATGCCGGCGCCCACGGCGAGCTCGGCGATCCGGGCGGCGGCGAGGCCGGTGACCTCGGCGAGGTCCTGCTCGAGCGCCACGACCGTCGCGCCCTCGGACTGGAGCAGCGGGCTGAGGGCCGCGGCATCCGTCACCCTCACCCGCACCGTCTGCCGCGACGCGCCGTCGACGAGCTCGCCGATCGGCGTGTGCGCGAGCACTCGGCCGCGACCGAGCACGATGACGTCGTCGGCGGTCTGCGCCATCTCGCTCATGAGGTGGGACGAGAGGAAGATGGTCCGCCCCTCGGCCGCGAGCGCCCGCACCAGCTGGCGCACCCACAGCACGCCCTCCGGATCGAGGCCGTTGACGGGCTCGTCCAGGATGAGCGTGTGCGGGTCGCCGAGGAGCGCCGCCGCGATACCCAGGCGCTGCCCCATGCCGAGCGAGAAGCCACCCACCCGGCGATCGGCCACCGAGCCGAGACCGGTGAGGTCGATGACCGCCTGCACACGGGAGTTCGGGATGCCGTGGGTCGCGGCGAGCGCGCGCAGGTGCGCCCGCGCCGACCGGCCCGGATGCACCGCCTTCGCGTCGAGCAGCACGCCCACCTCGGTCAGCGGAGCCTTGAGCTCGCGGTAGGGGCGGCCGCCGATGGTGGCGGCGCCCGCGTCGGGGCGGTCGAGGCCCACGATCATGCGCATCGTGGTGGACTTGCCTGCGCCGTTCGGGCCGAGGAAGCCCGTCACGGCGCCGGGGCGCACCTCGAAGCTGATGTCGTCGACCGCCGTCTTGGCGCCGAAGCGCTTGGTCAGGTTCTGCACGGTGATCATGCGTTCCACGCTAGGAACAGGCATCCGTCGCCCGCGTCGGAGCGCGGACCGATCTTGCCGGCGCCGATGTCGTACCACGGTGCCATGGTGCGATGATGCGGTGGCCCGGCAGTCGGGCCACCGCATCGTCGGGTCAGCCGCAGGAGTGCGCTGCGAACTCCGCCTCGAGCGCCGCCGAGAGCGCTTCGCCGCCGACCGTCGCGGTCGCCTCGCCGGTCACCGCGCCCGCCGGGATCGACACCTGGCGCGTCGTGAACGCATACGACGAGGACGTGTCGGGGGCGAGCGCGGCGACGGTCCTGGTGCCGAACGGGGTCGCCAGCTCCAGCGACACCGGCACGTCGTCGGCGTTCGCCACCCGAACGGTGAGCACCGTCTTGCCGACCACGCACCGCAGATCGGTCATGACCGTCACGTCGAGTGCGGGCTCCGCCTGCTTCAGCACGCCCAGTCGCGCGAGCTGCAGGCTGAGCGCGCGCTCCGGCGCGTCGATCTGGTTCTGCGTGCCGACCGTCCGCGCGCTCACCGCCTCGGCCTCGCCGAGGAGCTCCTCGAGCTCGGCCCACTCCGCGGCCGGGTAGTCGGCCGCCTCGAGCGTGCCGGCGTGCGCGATCGCTGCATCCAGGTCGCTCTTGTCGAGCGGGAGATTCTGCGACGTCAGCGTGTCGCTGAGCAGGTAGTGGTCGAAGTCGACGTGTCCGCCCGCCTGCTGGGTCGCGTACGCGAACAGCCCGACACGGTGACCCATGAAGTGGGTCAGGGTGCCGTCGAGGGTCTGGGGACCCACGCGGTTGCCGAGCTGGTGCCAGGTGACGCCGTCGAGGCTGTAGTGGAACGTGGTCCACAGCTGGCCCGTCGGGCTGGCGAAGTCGAGATCCGCCTTCACGTGCACCTCGGTCGCCGCGCCGAGATCGGCCGTGGTGCCAGGAAGGAAGGCCTCTACGGCCGCCTGATCGATGGTCGCCGCGAACGGCTGGACGCGATTGACCACGCCGACCGTGTTGATCCCGTTCACCCGCTTGACCGCGACGTACGAGAACCCGCGGTTGTAGGCCGCGAGCCCCGCCACGTCGCCGTCCTTCATACCCGAGATGTCAAGCTTCGTCTCGGCCGACTGCCGCGGGCCGAAGGTGCGCTGCGACAGGGTGTTGCGAGCCTCCTCGAGGAAGGTGAGCTCGTCGTCGTTCGCGAGCTTGAGGTGCTTGTACGCCCCGGTCACGACCTTGCCCGTGGTCAGCCGCAGCCATCCGTCCCGGTCGGTCAGCGACCAGTACCGGTTGTCGGGCGCATGGTTCCACTCCCACGGCAGCGCGAGACGCGACCCGTTCGGGGCGATCTCGTCGGGATGCGGCAGTTCGGTGGTGAGCGGACGCCCCTTCAGCGACACGTCGTCGACCGCGAAGTCCATGAGGTGCGTGTCGGGAGCGGCCAGTGCGTTGGCGTTGCTCGTCCACGGCGTCTCGAGGAAGATCCGCATCGACGACAGGCTCTGCGAGGCCGGAACGGTGAAGCTGCCCGTGATCGTCGCCCACTGGCCGCGCGTCGCGGTGACGCTCGCGAGGTTGGTGAACGTGCTGCTGCCATACCGCGCGGTGATCAGGAACTGCTTCGTCGCCGGGCTGTTCGGGTTGTCGTACTTCACCTTCGCCGACACGTCGTACGTGACGTTGTGCTGCACCTTGCCCGTGACGTCCTGCGCGGGCCCCGACCCGGTCGTCGTACGGCCCGACACGAGCAGCGCGCCGGCGCCGGTCGCGGCATCCGTCGACGCGGTCAGCGTCGCCGTGTCGTTCGCCGTCCAGCCGTCGGTGGCGTTCTCGAACCCGGGGTTCGTGAGCAGTTCGACGCCCAGGAGCGACTCGTCGACGTCCGGCGGGGCCGGGATCGTCCACTCCTCGTCCATGTACGCGCGGTGCGGAGCGTCGTTGTCGAAGTCGTCCGAGACGACGACGCTCTTCTGCCGCTCGTACAGCGCCTCCTCGGGACTCAGCTCGATCGGCTTGTCGAACGCGCCGTTCACCGGCACCGAACCGCCGTTGCCGAACGTCGGCCAGCCGTCGGCCCACGTCGCGGGGATCAGCGCGGGGATGCGTCCGATCGGGAACGTGTCACGGAAGAACATGCCCCACCAGTCGGTGCCGCCGTCCTCGCGCGAGATCGGCACGAGGCTGCCTTGGGCGAACCCGTTCGAGTTCAGCGCGCCTCGCGCCTCATACGGGTTGCTGCCGTCGGCGGTCGAGTATCGGCCGAGCAGCTCGTCGGAGCGGAACAGCACGACCTGTCGCCCGTGGCCCGACGGCCACGTGATGATGACGATGTAGTACTTGCCGTCGATGTACTGCACCTGCGCGCCCTCGAAGAGCCCGCCCAGGAACGGCGAACCGGGGTAGTCCGAGGTCCGCAGGATCTGCGGGTACTCGGCGACCACGGTCCTCATGTCGCTGCTCAGCTTCACGGCGCTGGTCGACCCGGAGCCGTAGAAGATGTACGGCGTCCCGTCGACATCGAAGAAGAGCGACGGATCGTGGAATGCGCGCCCGAGCGGGATGCGCTCCCAGGAGCCCTCGTCGATATCGTCGGTGACATAGATGTACGAGCCCCCGAGGTTGTTCGTGTTGAACGCGACGTACCACTTGCCGTCGTGGTGCCGCAGCGACGACGCCCACTGGCCCTGTCCGTACGAGCTCGGGCCGTTGCGCAGCGAGAACGCGTCGCCGATGTCGGCCCGGTCGAACACGTAGTTGACGATCTCCCAGTTGACCAGGTCGTACGACTTCATGATCGGAGCGCCCGGGCTCAGGTGCATGGTCGTGCTGATCATGTAGTAGATGTCGCGCCCCTCGTCGTTCTCGGAGGCGGGGATGCGCTCGACCGACACGTCCGGGACGTCGGCGTTCAGCAGCGGCACCGTGTAGGTGCCGTCGCCCTTGTCGGTCGAGGTGTAGCCGGAATCCGGCTGCCAGGGATCGGCCGCGTGCGCCGGCGGGACCGCCAGCAGCAGTGCGGCCGCGACGGCGGCGGCGCTCGCGAAGGCGAGCGGCCGCAGCCGGCGAGGGGCGGATGGCGTGGGCACGGTTCCTCCTCAGTCGCTCCGACCGCGGGTCAGAGCGCGTCTTCCCACAGCGTGAGGGTGAGCGTCGCGGAGTAGCTCCCGGGTGCGACATCGCGCGGCGTCTTCAGGTGCAGGTCGGCGTCCGCCTGCCACGTGCCGACGGTGCGCGCCTCACCGGAGTCGAGGGCGAGCGAGAGCAGCTCCTCGCCCGCGAGTCCGACGTTGTTCGGCGCCTCGTCGAAGACAGTGCCGACCTCGGGTCCCTCGGCGACCTGTCCATCGTTCTCGGTGAGCAGACGCGGGACCCAGCCCAGGTGCTCCGGTCCGATCTCGGGCACGCCGGGCGCCGAGAACGACGACGACTGACCCGTGATGTACCAGAACGCGCCGGCCGGCACCTCCTCGCGGTCGTCCGAGACGGTCACGGTCGGCAAGACGCCCGCGAACTCCCGCAGCTCGGGGTCCGAGGACTCCACCTCGGTGAGGCCGGTGGCATTCGCCGCGACCGACATCGTCAGCGCGCCGACCGGCGGCAGCGTCTCGATGTCGACGTTCACCTGCACGTCGTCGTCGCCGAGCTCGTCGGCCACGGCCGCACCCGCGGCGCCGAGCAGCAGCATCCCGCCGAGCACGCCTGCTGCGGTGCGGGCGAGGGTTCCCTTGTTCCTCATTCGTTCTTCTCCATCCTCGGCGGGGCGACTTCGCCGCGCCGTGTCACTGTGCGGCCGGACCCTCCGGCCGTCGATCCTGTGCGGGGCACGGGTGGCGGTCCGCCTGGCGCACCGCCACCCGTGTCACCGTCGGTTCAGCCGCAGGTGTGGGCTGCGAACGGTGCCGGCACTGTCGCCGACACCTGCTCGCCCGCGACCGTGGCGCTCACGCTCACCTCCGCGACCCCGGCCGGCGCATCGACGAGACGCGTCGTGAACGCCTTCGACACCGAAGCGCCCGCGGCGACCGTCACGGACGACTTCGACCCGTACGGCGTCGACACGGATGCCGTGACCGGCACCTCGTCCGCGTTGGAGACCGTCACCGTGAGCACCGACTTGCCGGCGACGCAGCGCGAGGCCGCCTCGGCAGTCACGTCGAGCGTGGGCGCCGTGGCCCGCGCGAACGACCACGTGTCGAGCTCGAACAGGTCGCCGCTGCCGCCGCGGTATGTGAAGAACAGGTCCTGCGTGCCGGTGGCGCCGTTCAACGCGCCCGTCAACTCGGTCCACTCTCCGACGGCGCCGGTCACCGGGATGGTGCCGACGACCGCGCCGGTCTCGCTCCCCGTGCGGATGTCGATCGAGCCGCCCGCCTGCAGCGCCTTGACCTTCACCGTGACGGATGCCGCGCCGGCGTCACCGAGTGCGACGGACGACAGTGCGGTCCAGTCGCCGTTGTCGATGTCCTTCACCACGAGGTTCGGAGCGGTCGCCCCGAACTGTGCCGACGCGCTGTCGACCTTCTGCGTCGCGATGCCCTTGCTCCAGCCGAATGTCTCGGCCTCGAACGTGCGGAACGGGTCGAAGTCCCGCACCTGCTCGACGCCCGCATACGTCCCGACGACCTGCTGGATCGTTCCGTCCTCGTTGAACGCGAGCTCCTGGATGTGGGGGCTGCGGTAGCCCTGCGTGGTGTTGCCGTTGATGCGCTTGTTCAGCGTCGGGGCGTGGTACGTGAAGTAGTACTTGCCCTCGAACTCGAACACCGACTGGTGGTTGTTGCCGCCCGTGCCCGCACCGAAGAACTGCGACTGGTTCGGGAACAGCACGCCGGCGTACTTCTCCTTCGGGAAGTTCGTCGGGCTGTCCGACATCATGTAGCCGATCTGTCCGCCGCCGGGGTAGCCGGGAAGCGGCGTCTGGTTGCCGCCGAAGTCCGTGCCGCCGAAGTGAGACGAGTACGACAGGTAGTACTTGCCCTCGCGCTCGAAGATGTGCCCGGCCTCGAACGAGACAGGCGTGTCGACGACCATCGCCGAGCCCTGCGTGTTGACCATGTCGTCGGCGAGCTCGATCACCCGGATGTTCTTCGGGTTGTTGAAGCGCTCGGCCGCGGGCATGCTCGTCGACGCCGGACCGCCACCGAACACCAGGTATGCCTGGCCGTCGGTGTCGACGATCGGCGCCGGGTCGAACTTCCAGGCGACGTCCTCCGCGCCGGGCGTCGAGCCGTTGATGAGCGTGCTGGTGCGCTCGCTCTTCCACGGGCCGAGCGGGCTCGCGCCCGTGATGACGTTGCTCGAGCCACCGCCGTTGGCGTAGTAGAGGAAGTACTTCTCCTCGCCGTTCACGACCTTCTTCGCGAAGCCCGGGGCCCACGAGTTGCTCGTGAACGGGGCGACGCCCTGAGGCCCGGCCACCTGGATCTCGCCGTGATCCGTCCAGTTGACGAGGTCCTCAGACGAGATCAGGGTGATCTGGTTGATGCTGCCGTAGTTGATCCCCGGAGACACGCCCGTCACCGGGTCGGGCGCGTAGCCCTGCGTGTCGTTCGTCATGAACATGTACACGCGGCCGTCCTCGGCGTAGCCGAAGCCATCGGCGCCGAACTTGTGGCCGATGAGCGGGTTGTGCTCGCCGGGCAGCTTGCCGACGACCTCGATGGTCTTCGACGGCGGCGGGGGCGGCGGCGCTCCGACGAGCGACACGTCGTCGACGACGAAGTCCATCAGGTGCGTGTTCGGATCAGCTGACGGGGTGCTCGTCCACGGCGTTTCGATGAACAGGCGAGCCGTCGCGGTGCTCTGGCCCGCCGGGATGGTGAACGTCGCGTTGATGTAGCCCCACTGCCCGCGCGCCGGAGTCGTGCTGCCGAGGTTGGTGTAGGTGCCGCCGCCGTAGTGCATGGTCGCGAAGAACTGCTTGGTGGCGGGGCTGCTCGGGTTGTCGTACTTCACCCGGGCTTTGATCGTGTAGGTCTGGCCGGACTGCACCTTGCCCGTCAGATCCTGCATGGGCCCGGAGCCGGTGGTCGTACGCCCGGTGACCTTCACCGCGGACGCGCCGGAGTACGCGTCGCTCACGACCGAGAGGGTGCCCCCGTCCGTCGCATTGCCGTTGTTCACGAACCAGCCTTCCAGGCCGCTCTCGAAGCCGCCGTTCACGATGAGCTCCTCGTCGGCGGCCGTCGCCGGCATGGCGAGTCCGCTGACGATGAGCGCCGTGGCGGCGACCGCGGCGCCCAGGACGCCGGCCATCCGGCGGCGTCTGGCCGCGGGACGGATCATCTCCTTGGTCAAGGTTCCTCCTCATTGATCGATCAACCTTGTTCCGCTTTCGCCACGTGAAAGGCGGGGGCGACATGAGGGCCGATCGGCGGCCCAGTCTTGCCTCGATATGCGGAACACGACTCCGTGTACAGCCTCCGAGGAGCGGACGGTTGCATGTTAGCGGTCACAGAATCGAGCTCGCAAGCGTTTCGGCCGAGAAATGTTCGCGCTATCACTAAGCCGGACCCGCAGGCGGACTCGAACAGACCCTCCGCCACGTGTTCCATGCCCCTTCCGCGGATAGAGTCGCTGTAGCCCATCGGCTCACATCGAACAGACCTGGATGCACCGACCACAGACAACGCACACCCGTCCGCATGTCACGATGCAGGACGTCGCCGAGAAGGCCGGCGTGTCGGCGCAGACCGTGTCGAATGTCATCAACGGGCGGACCGAACGCGTCAGCGCCGAGACCATCGACCGCGTCGCGAAGGTCATCGACGAACTCGGGTACCGCCTGAACCAGGCGGCACGCTCGCTCCGCAAAGGCACGACCGGCATCGTCGGGCTGGGTGTGCCGATCCTCGCTTCGGAGTACTACGGCGAGCTCGCGGAGCGCCTGTCGCATCGGTTCCGGGAGCGCGGCATCCGTCTCGTCACGGAGAACACCGGTGGTGCCATGACCGCCGAGGTGGAGTCGCTCGCGGCGTCCCATCTCGAGACGTACGACGGATTCATCCTCGCGATCGCTGCGAGCGATTCCGCCGATCTCGACCGTTTCCGTCCGACGAAGCCGATCGTGCTCCTCGGGGAGCGCGCCGTGTCGACGCGGTTCGACCACGTCCTCATGGACAACATCGGCGGCGCGGATCTCGCGACAGGACACCTGCTCGATCGTGGAGCGCGGGCCGTCGTGGCCCTCGGCGGATCGAGGGGCGAGGTGCCTTCCGTGCAGACGCTTCGCACCCGCGGCTACGTCGAAGCGCACGACCGGCGCGGAGCGCCGATGCGACCGGAGCTCATCGTCGGCACCGGGCTCGACATGTCCGATGGCTATCGGCTGATCTCGCGGCTGATCGAAGACGGCACGGAGTTCGACGGCGTCTTCGCTCTCACCGATTCGAGCGCGTTCGGCGCGCTCCGCGCGCTCGCCGATCACGGCATCCGCGTGCCCGACGACGTTCAGGTCGTCGGGTTCGACAACGTCCGCGCGGGCGAGTACAGCGTGCCGCGGCTGACGACGGTCGAGCCCGACAACGACGCGATGGCCGACGAGATCGTCCGCATCATGCTGGCGCGGCTGGGCGCGGACGAGAGTGGCGGCGAGCCTTCGCGGCACGTCATGCCGACGCGACTCGTCGTGCGGGAATCGACCCGCTAGGCGCTGGCTGCGGGTCAGCGGCGCGACAGCAGGGAGGTGACGCGGAGTCGCCCGGAGTGGATCCACACGTCGGAGTACTCCACGGGGCGGTCGGACGCGAGATACGTGACCTGCTCCAGGTACTGGACGGGGTCGCCGGTCTCGAGGCCCAGCTGCGCCGCAACGTCGGCGTCGGCGCGCTCAGCGCTGAACGTCCGTCGGGCAGAGGCGATCTTGAGCCCATAGCGGCCCTCGAGCACGCCGAAGAGGCTGGTCTGGGTGAAGTCGACGTCTTCGATGCCCGGGGCGTAGTCGACGCGTACATAGTTGTGCAGCAGCGCGACCGGACCGTCGACGGTGCTGCGCCGGCGCACGAGCTTGAGCGCACGACCCCCGGCGGAGACCTCGAGCAGCGCTGCGACGGGCCGAGGCGGTTCGATGAGCTCGCAGAGGAGCACCTCGGTGGTCATGACGATGCCCTGGCTCGAGAAGTCCTCCGACAGGGTGCTCAGCCGCTGGGCGATGGCCGGCTCGATGGTCGTCGACGTGACGAACGTGCCCTTCCCGCGGATCTGACGCAGCAGCCCCTCCTCGATCAGGGTCGTGAGTGCGCGTCGCAGCGTACCGCGGCTCACTCCGAAGTCGAGGGCGAGGTCCGGCTCGCTCTTCAGCCGGTAGTGCGCGGGCCACTCGCCCGACGCGATGCGGCTGCGGATCCGGTCCGAGATCTGCGCGTGGATCGAGACGGGAACACTGCGCTGGATGCCGTCGGCCGCGCTCGTGACGTCGGTCATCGTCCCACCCTCTCGTATCGGCCGGGTCGCCACCGCCCCGCCGGGCATCCGAGCGGGGCAGTGGCTTCCACGGTACGGTCTTCTGCGTCGCTCAGTAGCTCTGCGTGTTCTCGTCTGTGGAATCGGTGATGATCGACAGGCCCGCGCTGGTTCCCACGAGCACCGCGCCCGCGCGCAGAAGCGCCAGCGTCTGACGGTAGCTCTTGATGGAACCGGACGCCTTGACCTGAACCCCCTCGCGAGCGCGCTCCACGAGATAGCGCACGCTGTCGGGGTTGGCCGTCTCGATCTGGCCGCTGCTGGCGTTCTTGAGGAACGCCGCACCCGCCTCCATCGACAGTTCGACCGCCGCTTCCTTCTCGGCATCGGTGAGCAGCGGGAGCTCGAGCATGACCTTGACCGGGATGCCAGAGGCGCGCACGACGCCGGCGATGTCCTCGCGGAACTCGTCGTACATGCCGCTCTTGAGCCATCCGACCTGCACGCCCATGTCGAGCTGCGTCGCGCCGAGACGCGCGATCTCGGCCGCCTCGGCCGCCTTGCCTGCGCTGGTCATCACGCCGACCGTCGGGAAGTCGAGGGCGGACGCGATCTCGACACCCGTTCCGGCGAGCTCACTGGCGACGAGCGGCACCCACGAGGCGGGGACCATGGCCGCGTTGAAGCCGTGCTCGGCCGCCTCCCGCGCGTGGGTCACCATCTCCTCACGCGTCGAACCGGCTTCGATCTTGGTGTGCTGGATGTAGGGGGCGAGCTCAGCCGGGCTCAGGTTCAGGTCGCTGGTGACAGATGTGTCGGTCACGTCTCTCTCTTTCTCGGTGGGGTCTGCTCAGGCGAGCTTGGACGCGTAGTACTCGGGGGCGACGACACCGTCTCCGCCGAACCACTTGGGCACATCGACGCCGCAGAAGAGGCCGATGTTGCCCCACGGCTCGAACGCGCCGGTGCGCACGATGACCTTCGCCTCTCGAGCCAGTTCGCCGAGGACCTCGGCGTGGGAGCGGGTCGTGAACTCCGCGTCGCCGAAGCGCTCGCGCAGCCACTCGTCCAGGCGCGGGTTGTTCGACACGACATCCTCGGCGCGGACGACGCCCTCGACGACGATCTCGTCGGCGATCAGCCCGATCACGGTGCGCAGGTCGGGCAGGTTCTCTGCGATCGCCAGGTCGATCCGGTGCGCCTCGCGCGGGATCGGAAACCCGGCGTCGACGACGAGGATCAGGTCGGTGTGTCCGAGAGTGGCCAGTGCGCCGCTCAGCTCGGCGTTCAGAATGCCTGTGCGCTTCATGTGTTCGTGGTCCTTTCGATGGATGAGTCAGGCGGCGCTGGCTGCGGCATCCGTCGCCAGCGCCATGATGTTCTCTTCGGTGGCGTCCGCCGCGTCGAGCGTTCCCGCGACCGAGCCTTGGCACATGACCGCGATGCGGTCGCTGACCGTGAGCAGCTCCGGAAGGTCGGAGGACGAGCACACGATGGCCACGCCCTGGTCGGCGAGTGCGAACAGCTGCTCGTAGATCTCGACCTTCGCGCCCACGTCGACGCCGCGCGTCGGCTCGTCGAGGATCAGCACGCGCGGCGCGATCGAGAGCCATCGCGCGAGCAGCGCCTTCTGCTGATTGCCGCCCGAGAGGTTGGTGATCGGCTGGCCGATGCCCGCGGTCTTGACGCGAAGCCTCTCCGCGAGCGACCTGCTGTTGCTGTCGAAAGCACCTCGGCGAAGCAGGCCCGCCGTCGAGTACCGGGGCGCCGTGATCACGCCGATGTTGTCGCCCACACTCATGGTGGTGAGGATCCCCTGCGCGCGGCGCTCACCCGGAAGGAACGCCAGGCGCCGATCGATGCTGGCTCCGGGCGACCTGCGCGAATAGTCCGCGCCCTCGACGCGGACGATGCCCCTGCCAGGAGCCGCGCCGAAGATGTTGGCGAGCGCCTCCACGCGGCCCGAGTCGGGCAGCCCCGCGATCCCGAGGATCTCACCCGGCCGCACCTCGAACGACACGCCGTGATGCCGTCGCCCCGAGAGGCCGCTGACGCTGAGCGCGGGCGGCGCCTCACGGTCGTATGCGCGCCCCGCAACCTCCGCGCGGCTCTCGAAGTGGCCGAGCTCGCGGCCCACCATGGCCGCGACGGTCTGATCCGGAGTGACCTCGTCGCGTCGCCACGAAGCCACATGACGCCCGTCGCGCAGCACCTCGATGCGGTCGCTCAGACGGAACACCTCGGGCATGCGGTGCGAGACGTAGACCATCGTCGTGCCGTCGGCCTTGAGCCGCGCCATGAGGGCGAACAGACGCTCGGCCTCGACCGGTGTGAGCATCGCGGTCGGCTCGTCGAGGATCAGCACTCGGCACCCGCGCGCGATCGACCGTGCCACGACGATGAGCTGCTGGGTCGCGAGGTCGAGCGTACCGACGATGCGGTCGGGATCGAGGTCGATCTGCAGCTGCGCGAGCAGCTCCCGGGATCGCCGCCGCATGAGGCGGCGCGACGGGAAGAGCCGCGATCCCGGCTCGATGCCGGCCAGCATGTTCTCGGCGACCGACCGGTCCGGCAGCAGCGAGAGCTCCTGCGGCACGATGGCGACGGAGTGACGCGTGAGGACCGTGTGAGGGTCGAACGACGTCATCTGCTCGCCGAACACGGTGATGCTCCCGCCGCTCGGCGGCTGCAGCCCGGCGAGGATCTTCAGCAGCGTGGACTTGCCGGCCCCGTTCTCGCCGAGGAGAGCGGTGATCTCGCCCTCGGTGATGTCGAAGCTGACGTCATCGAGCGCACGGACGGGTCCGAAGCTCCTGCTGAGACCGCGGATCTGCACGGCGACGCCCGGCCGCGCAGTCACGGTGGCGGCGTCGAGCGGCGGGAGCATCGACATCAGCCCTCCACCGTCGCTTCGGCGAGGTTCTCCTTGGTGATGAACTGCGAGCCGGTGTCGACGCCCTCGATGGCGACGCCGTCCTTCAGGAAGTCCACGAGCACCTTGACCGCCTGGTAACCCTGTTCGGCGGGGTTCTGGCTGATGGTGAACGTGACCACGTCATTCGCGACGAACTCGGCGGTCTGCGGCAGCAGGTCGAAGCCGACCATCGTGATCGCTCCGGCGTTGCCGGACTGCTGCACCCACTGGGCGGCGGCGGTCGTCGAGCAGCAGTCGAGTCCCGCGATGGCGACGACGTCGCTCTGACCCGCCATCGTCGACTCGACGGTGTTGTACGCGGCGTTCGGCTCGTTGCCGACGTTGACCGGTCCGACGATCTCGAGACCGCTGCCGCTCAGGCCCTCCTCGAAGCCGCCGAAGCGATCATGCGACCAGCCCGCACCGGTGTCGAGCGAGAACACGACGACCTTGCCGGTCGCGCCGTCGCCCAGCACCGACAGGAGCTCTTCGGCCTGCGCCTTGCCCGAACCGGCGAGGTCCTGACCCACGAAGCCCATCTGACGAGAGCCGGGGTTGTCGGTGTTGAACGAGATGATCGGGATGCCGGCCTCGTACGCCTCGGCGATGACGGGCTTCAGCGCGTCACTCGAGGCCGAGGAGACCGCGATGCCGTCGACCGACTGCTGCTGGATCAGCGTCTGCAGCTCGGCGACCTGCTTGGCTGCGTCGCCACCGGTCGGTCCGATCAACTGGACGTCGGTGTCGAGCTCGGCTCCGGCTCGCTCCATGCCCTCCTTGATGGGCGTCGCGAACGCGAGCGACGGATCGTGGTAACTGAGCTTGATGCGCAGCGGCTCGCCGCTGTCGATGCGCTCCTGGATGTAGTCGGCGACCTGGAACTCGTCGCCGCTGCCGGCATCGGCGGAGGCGCCGCTGGTGATGGCGCCGCACCCGGTGAGCGCGAGCGCTCCAGCGAGGGCGAGGGCACCGGCGGCGAAGAGGCCGCGCGTTCTGTTGCGAAGGGACATGGGAACTCCTTTGTGTCGTCCGTTCGGGTGGGTGGAGGGTTGAGCGAAGGCTCAGGCTCGCGTCTTGCGCTTGCGCTGCCAGGTGTCGAGGGCGACGGCGGCGACGATGACGAGACCGGTCACGACGGTCTGCCAGAAGGACGAGATCCCGTTGATGTTGAGGATGTTCTGGAGCAGTCCGATGAACGCGACGCCGATGATCGTGCCCCACATCGTGCCCGAGCCGCCGAACAGCGCCGCACCGCCGATGATGACGGCCGAGATCACGGTGAGCTCGAGGCCGGTGCCGGTCACGCCCTGCACGTAGGAGAGGAACGACAGACCCAGCACGCCGGCTGCGCCGGCGGTCAGCCCCGACAGCACGAACGCCCAGACCTTGACCACCTTGACGTTGATGCCGACGAGGCGTGCGGCCTCCTGGTTGCCGCCGACCGCGTAGGTGTTGAATCCGAGCCGTGACCGCGAAAGCAGCACGATCCCGACCGCCGCGATGACGGCGAAGATGATGAACTGCATCGGCGCGACGCCGAACAGCCGACCTTGGCCGATGAGGTTGAACTCCGCGACCCCGGGCATCTGCGAGTTGAGCGAGATGGGCGCGCCGTCGGAGATCAGCAGCGCGACACCGCGGAAGACGCTGAGGCTTCCGAGGGTCACGATGAAGCTCGGCACGCCGAGCATGACGACTGCGAGACCGTTGAGCAGGCCCGCGACCGCGCCGACGCCGAGCCCGATCAGGACGGCGAGCGGCCATGCGACCCCCGCCACGATCGCCATGCCCGTCGTGATGGCGGTGAGCGCGTAGATCGATCCCACTGACAGGTCGATCTCTCCGTTGACGATCACGAAGGTCATGCCGATCGCCATGATGCCGATCTGGGCGATCTGCTGGCCGACCGACAGCAGATTGCCCGCCTGCAGGAAGCTGGGCGAGAGCACCGAGCCCAGGACGAACAGCACGAGGAGCGCGGCGAGCACGCCGGTCTCTCGGGCATGCAGGAACTTCTTCGGGTCGAAGCCCGTCCGGGCGGGGGTGGCGACGGCAGTCATCGATCGGCTCCGATCTGATCGCGGGTGGGGAGAGCAGGGATGACGCCCGCGATGGTCACGGCGTGCGCGCCGGCAGCGGCGGCGAACGACGCGGCGTCGTCGAGCGACGCGCCTTCGCCGAGCGCCACGGCGAGTGCTGCGGTGAAGGAGTCTCCGGCTCCCGTCGTGTCGACGACATCCGTCACGGGGTGGGGCGGCACGGTGCGGGAACCGGCGTCGTCCACGATGAGTGCACCCTGCGACCCGCGGGTGAGCACGACGCGGCCACCGGTGCGATCGCGCAACGCGGTCGCGAGCTCTTCGTCACTGCCGCCCGAGCGGCCGAGCAGGATGGGAGCTTCGGTCTGATTGGGCGTGATGACGTCCACGAGCGCCCAGGCCTCGTCGGGCAGCGGCTGCGCGGGCGCCGGGTTGAGCAGGGTGAGCGTGCCTGATTCGCGGGCCACGCGCAGCGCCGCCACGACGGCGGGCAGAGGGATCTCCATGGAGACCACGAGAACGGATGCCTCGGCGATCTCGTTGCGGAACGACTCGACCGTAGCGGCGTCCATCGTCGCCAGTGCACCCGAGGCGATCACGATGCGGTTCTCACCGCTCGGTTCGACGATGATGAAGCCCACCATCGTGGGCGCCGAGGCTGAGACGGCCACACGCCGCGCGTCGACGCCCTCGCGGCGCCACAGCTCCCGCGCATCGCGGCCGAAGGCGTCGTCGCCCACGGCCGTCAGGAAGGCGACGTCCGCGCCGAGGCGCGCTGCGCCGATCGCCTGGTTGGACCCTTTGCCGCCAGGGCCTTCATCGAACTCTCCGCCGAGGAGGGTCTCCCCCGCCTCCGGCAGACGCGGGACGCGCATCGTGAGGCCCACGCCGTAGCTGCCGACCACTGCAATCTTCATTGACTTCTTCCGAACGACTTTGTATGTGGACAACTATGTACATACACACTGGAGGGAAGCGCTCTGTTTGTCAACTCGGGCATGCGACGGCGCGCGGAAGCAGCGGCGACGCGCGCACCAGACGGCGCGCGGAGGCCGACGGCATGACGGTGGACAGCGCCGGCGAAGTCGGCGGACCCGGCCCGGCCAGGATCGTTCCGGGTGGGCCTCGGCGGTGCGGATCAGAGCGCCGAGATCACCGCGTTGTCGAGCTCGTCGAGGTCGACGCCGGGCCGCTCGTTCCGGTTCGTCATGAGCACGAACGCCACGCCCGCCGAGGGGTGGATCCAGAACTCGGTGCCCGCCCAGCCGCCGTGGCCGTAGACATCGCGGTCGATCAGGCCGGGCGCGCGGGTGCGGAGGTTGAAGGTGAATCCCCAGTCCTGTCCGCGCTCGGCGACGTACGGCTCGAGTCGCGGGATGTCGCCGGTGAGCGGCCGGAGCATCATCGCGAGGGTGGCCGGCTGCACGATGCCACCCGCTCCACCCTGCCCGATGCGCAGCAGCGCCGAGCCGATCGCGAGCAGGTCCGAAGCGGTGCCGATCATGCCGGCGCCGGGGTTGCGATGGCGGGCGAAGCTCCGCATGTCGAGGCCCTTCTCGGCCGCGTCGACCACCGCATGCGGCTCGACGGACGGGTCGAGCGTCAGACCGGTCGCGCCGACGGCTGCCGCCCACGCCGCGATGTCGGCTTCCCAGTCACGCCCCGTGACGTGCCGTACGAGCTCGGCGATGCCGTCGAACGCGACCGTCGAATAGCGCGATGCCGTGCCGGCGACGAAGTCGCGCCCGGGCGCGAGCAGCGCCGCCCGCAGACCCTCGGCAGGGTCGAGTGACGGCTCGCGGATGCCGGAGGTGTGACTCACGAGGTGGCGCAGACGCACGACGTCGTCCCGCGTCTCCCCGAACGTGGGGATCGCCGCCGCAAGCGGGGTCTCGGTGGTCAGAAGGCCGCGCTCGACGGCTCGCGCGGCCGTGAGCCCGGTGAGCACCTTGGTGATCGAGAACAGCCAGTACGGGTCGTCGACGCGCGCAGGCCGTCCGTCGGTCGCCCCGAACGCGTCGAGTGCGACGACGCCGTCCGCGGTCGAGATGCCGAGCACCGCCGTCGGCATGCGCCCGGCGTCGACATGGCGCCGCGCCCAGTCGAAGGCGGCTCCGTATCCGCTCATGCGACCGGGTCGCGTGTGATGTCGCGGCTGCGCGGCTGGTACCGCACGGGAGCGACGGATGCCGCGACCACGCGCCGCAGGTCCTCCAGCGTGGCGCCGGGGCCGAACCAGCCGTGGGCGCGGGCCTGCACCAGCACGTTGCCGAGCGCGGTCGCCTCGACCGGCCCCGCGAGCACCGGCAGACCGGAACGATCAGCGGTGGCCTGGCAGAGCAGGCGGTTCAGCGCCCCGCCGCCGACGATATGGACGACGTCGATCTCGCGCCCCGTCAGCCGCGCGGCCGTCGCGATTGCGTCGGCGAACGCGTGCGCGATGCTCTCGACGATCGTCCGTGCGAATGCCTCCCGCGTCGCGGGGACCGACGAGCCCGCCTCATCGAGCACCGCTGCGATGCGCGCGGGCATGTCGCCGGGGGCCGACAGGCGCGGGTCGTTGGCGTCGAACAGCGGAAGATCCCCCTCGACGGATGCCGCGGCATCCAGCAATCCCGGAAGGTCTATGGGCTCGCCGTCGTCTGCCTCCCACGTGCGCACCGACTCGCTGAGCAGCCAGAGCCCGGTCACGTTGTGCAGGAACCGCACGCGTCCGTCGACACCGCCCTCGTTGGTGAAGTTCGCGGCGCGCGCCGCGTCGGACACCACCGGCTCGTCGAGCTCCACGCCCACCAAGCCCCACGTGCCGCACGAGATGTACGCCGCGTCCGGCGTGCTGAGCGGGACGGCGACGACAGCCGAAGCGGTGTCGTGCGAGCCGACGGCGACGACCTCGAGCGGCGCGCCCACGCGCTCTCGCGCCTCGCCCCGCAGCGCGCCCAGGTGCGCACCCGGGTCGACGAGCGGAGGGAGGACGGATGCCGGAATCGCGAGCCGCGAGAGCAGCTCGGCGTCCCACTCCCCCGTGCGGACGTCGACCAGGCCCGTCGTCGAGGCGTTCGTGCGCTCTGCGACCTGAGCACCCGTGAGCAGGAAGGCGACGAGGTCGGGGATCAGGAGCGAGGCTCCCGCGTCGGCGAGCCGCTGTTCGACGGCGTACTGGTAGAGCGTGTTGAACGGCAGGAACTGCAGGCCGTTGCGGCGGTACAGCTCCTCGAACGGCACGCGCGCGTGGACCGCCTCGACGCCTCGCGCGGTGCGGTCGTCGCGATAGTGGAACGGCTCGCCGAGCAGCTCGTCGCCGTGGACCAGTCCGTAGTCGACCGCCCACGAGTCGATCCCGACGCTCGCGATGCCCGGCTCGCGCCGGACGGCTTCGGCGAGGCCTTCGACGATATGACGGTAGAGCGCGGTGAAGTCCCAGTGCAGCGCGCCGTCGGGGCCGGCCACCGGCCCGTTGGGGAACCGCGTGACGGCCTCGAGGCGCAGCATCCCGTCGCCCACGTATCCGAGCATGACGCGACCGCTGGTCGCGCCGAGGTCGACCGCCGCGACCACCCCGCCGGCGGTCATCGCAGGAACGCCGCGGCGACGCCGGAGTCGACCGGGATGTGCAGGCCCGTCGTGCGCGAGAGCTCCGGCCCGGTGAGCACGAACACGGCGTCGGCGACGTTCTCGGGCACGACCTCGCGCTTGAGGATCGTGCGGTTGGCGTAGAACTGGCCGAGGTCCTCTTCCTTGACACCGTAGGTCGCGGCGCGGTTGGCGCCCCAGCCGGAGGCGAAGATTCCCGAGCCGCGCACGACGCCGTCGGGGTTGATGCCGTTGACGCGCACGCCGTGCTCGCCGAGCTCGACCGCGAGCAGGCGCACCTGGTGGGCCTGGTCGGCCTTGGTCGCCGAGTACGCGATGTTGTTCGGGCCGGCGAAGAGCGAGTTCTTCGACGCGATGTAGACGATGTCGCCGCCGAGCTGCTGGTCGATGAGGATCCTCGCGGCTGCCTTCGACACCAGGAACGAGCCCTTCGCCATGACGTCGTGCTGGAGGTCCCAGTCCTTCTCGGTGGTCTCGAGCAGCGGCTTGGACAGCGAGAGTCCCGCGTTGTTGACCACGAGGTCGACGCCGCCGAATGCGAGCACCGCCTCGTCGAGCGCCGCCTGCACGGCGGCCTCGTCGGCGACGTTCGCCGCGACGCCGATCGCGACATCCGCGCTGCCGAGCTCCGCGGCCGCGGCCTGCGCCTTCTCGAGGTCGAGGTCGGCGACGACGACGCACGCCCCCTCAGCGGCCAGGCGCGTCGCGATCGCCTTGCCGATGCCGGAGGCAGCCCCGGTCACGAAGGCGATGCGCCCCTGGTGGCTCTTGGGCTTCGGCATCCGCTGCAGCTTCGCCTCTTCCAGCGCCCAGTACTCGATGCGGAACTTCTCGGCATCCGAGATCGGCGAGTACGTCGACAGGGCCTCGGCGCCGCGCATCACGTTGATCGCGTTGACGTAGAACTCGCCCGCGACCCGCGCCGTCTGCTTGTTCGCGCCGTACGAGAACATGCCGACGCCCGGCACCAGCACGATGAGCGGGTCGGCGCCGCGGATGGCGGGCGAGTCCGCCGTCGCGTGGGCGTCGTAATAGGCCTGGTAGTCGGCGCGGTACTGCTCGTGCAGCTCCTTCAGGCGGGCGACGGATGCCTCGACCGTGGCATCTGCGGGAAGGTCGAGCAGCATCGGCTTGACCTTGGTGCGCAGGAAGTGGTCGGGGCAGCTGGTTCCGAGCTCGGCGAGAGCCGGCGCCTTCTCCGATGCCAGGAAGTCCAGCACCTCGGGCGAGTCGGTGAAGTGCCCGACCATGGGCTTGTCAGTCGACGCCAGACCACGGATGGTCGGGGCCAGGGCCGCCGCGCGGGCGCGGCGCTCGGCATCCGGAAGCGCCTCGAAGCCGGCGCGCACGCCGCCGAACGGGTCCCTCCTGCCGTGCTCGTCGATATACGCCTGCGCGGTCTCGATGATCCACAGCGAGTTGCGCTCGGCCTCCTCCGACGTGTCGCCCCACGCCGTGATGCCGTGCCCACCCAGGATCGTGCCGATCGCCTGCGGGTTGCGCGCCTTGATCTCGGCGATGTCGAGGCCCAGCTGGAAGCCCGGGCGACGCCACGGCACCCAGACGACCTTCTCGCCGAAGATCTTCGCGGTGAGCTCCTCGCCGTCGGCGGCGGTCGCGATCGCGATGCCCGAGTCGGGGTGCAGGTGGTCGACGTGCGCGGCGTCGACGAGGCCGTGCATCGCGGTGTCGATCGACGGCGCGGCGCCGCCCTTGCCGTGCAGGCAGTAGTCGAAGGCGGCGACCATCTCGTCTTCGCGCTCCACGCCCGGGTACACGTCGACGAGGGCGCGCATGCGGTCGAGCCGCAGCACCGCGAGTCCCTCGGGCTTGAGCGTGCCGAGGTCGCCGCCCGAGCCCTTGACCCACAGCAGCTCGACGGGCTCACCCGTGACCGGATCGGTGTCGGTGCCCTTCGCCGAGGTGTTGCCCCCGGCGTAGTTCGTGTTCTTCGGGTCGGCGCCGAGGCGGTTCGACCGCGCGATGAGGTCGGTGACGGCCTGGTTGGTCATGATGTGGTTCCTTATGGGTTCGCGGAGGCGAGGACGGGAGTCGAGGGGAGGGAGCGGAGGCGGGTCGCGAAGCGGTCGATGGTGACGGATGCCGCAGCCTCGGCGGGGCGATTGAGATGGCCGTGCTCGGTGCCGGGCTCGGTGACGACCTCGACCGGGCGTCCGGCCTCGTGCAGCGTCGCGGCGAACGCCTCGCCCGACACGCGGAGCTCGTCGATCTCGTCGTTCACGATCAGCGTCGGCGGGAACTGCGCGAGATCCGCGGGAGTGGCGAGACCCGGGATCGCCCCGAGCGGGCCGTCCTCGAGCGGGGTCCCGAGATAGTTCTCATACATCGCGCGTACGGCCTCCGGGCCGAACCGGTCGGCGTCGGGGTTCGCGTCGAGCGCGGCCCTCAGCTCCGGACCGGGCGCGGGCTGCACGGCGAGGAGCGTCGGGTAGGCCAGGATCACGAGCGCCGGGAGCGTCGCGAACCCGCTCTCGATGAGCCGCAGCGTCGCACCCGCGGCGAGGTTGCCGCCCGCACTCGCGCCGCCCAGCGCGAGACGCTCAGGCGCGATCCGCAGCCGTGCGGCGTTGTCGACGGCCCACGACCACGCGGCGATCACATCATCGGATGCCGCCGGATAGTGGTGTCCGCCGCGCGGCGGGTGCTCGGTCACGGCCCATTCCTCCGGCACGGGCGCGAGGCGGTAGTCGACCGCCACGACCGTCGTGCCCCGCGCGGCCAGCTGCTGCGCGAGCCAGTCCGACTCGGGCATGTCGAGCTCGCCGAGCGCGAAGGCGCCGCCGTGCGCCCACACCAGGCCCGTGCCGTTCGGCTCGCGCGCGGGATACACGCGCACGAGCCCGTCGGCCGCGGAGTACGGCTCGCTCATCTCGGTTCCTTCGGTTGGGTGGTGCACCGGGAGCACGGAGATCGGCATTCCGCGCCCCCGGTGGGTCTGTGTCAGGCGCCCCAGCCCGCCTGCGTGCCGCCGACGCGGTCCTCGGCGATCTTGCGCTGGTAGCCGGATGCCGCGTACGCGGCCATCGGGTCGGCCGCGAGCCCGCGGGACTCGCGCCACTCGGCGAGCGCGGGGCGCACGTCACTGTAGAACGCGTCCATGAAGATCGCGTTGGCCGCGAGCACGTCGTTGGCCTGCTGCGCCGCGGCCAGCGCATCGCGGTCGACGAGCAGCGCGCGCGCCGTCATCTCCTGGACGTTGAGCACCGAGCGGATCTGGCCGGGGATCTTGTCTTCGATGTTGTGGCACTGGTCGAGCATGAACGCCACATCGGGGTTGTTCAGGCCCCCGCCGCGCACGACCTCGAAGATGATGCGGAAAAGCTGGAAGGGGTCGGCCGCGCCCACGATGAGGTCGTCGTCGGCGTAGAAGCGCGAGTTGAAGTCGAACGAGCCGAGCTTCCCGAGGCGCAGCAGCTGCATCACGATGAACTCGATGTTCGTGCCCGGCGCGTGGTGCCCGGTGTCGAGGCACACGACCGCCCGGTCGCCGAGCGCGGCCACCTGCGCGTACGACGTGCCCCAGTCCGGGACATCCGTGTGGTAGAAGGCCGGCTCGAAGAACTTGTACTCGAGCACGAGGCGCTGCTCGTCGCTCAGCCGCTCGTAGATCTGCTGGAGAGAATCGTGCAGGCGGTCCTGGCGGCCGCGCATGTCGTTCTGGCCGGGATAGTTCGACCCCTCCGCGAGCCAGATCTTGAGGTCGCGCGACCCCGTCTGGTTCATGATCTCGATGCACTCGAAGTGGTGGTCGATCGCCTTCTGGCGGATGCGGTCGTCGTGGTGCGTGAGCGCCCCGAACTTGTAGTCCTCGTCCTGGAAGGTGTTCGAGTTGATCGTGCCGAGGCTGACACCCAGGTCTTCGGCGTGACGGCGCAGGCCGGCGTAGTCGTCGACCTTGTCCCACGGGATGTGCAGGGCGACGGTCGGAGCCAGCCTCGTGTACGCGTTCACCTGCGCGGCGTCGGCGATCTTCTCGTACGGGTCGCGCGGCGTCCCGGGCGTCGTGAAGACGCGGAATCGCGTCCCGGAGTTGCCGAACGCCCACGAGGGCAGTTCGATGCCCTGGCCTTCGAGAGTGGAGAGGATCTCGGGAGACAGCGTCGTCATGATGCGGTGCTTTCGGTTCAGGCGTCGCGGGTCGCGGCGGCGAGTTGGTCTTCGAGGTGGAAGACCTCGGTGAGCGGGGTGGCGGCTTGGTCGGGGCGGCCGTCGAGCCCCACGAAGAAGCGGCTCATCTCGGCCTCCCACCGGGCGGCGACGACGGATGCCGCGAGATAGGCCTGCGCTGCGTCATCGTCGTCGGTCTCGTAGTAGCCGACGAGACGGCCGCCTTCGCCGAGGAACAGCGAGTAGTTGCGCCGGCCTGCCGCGGCGATCTCGGCGAGCATCTCGGGCCAGACCGGGGTGTGGCGGGCGACGTACTCGTCGAGCAGCTCCGGCCTGACCTGCAGTTGGAAGCAGACCCTCCCCACGTCCCCTCCACGCGGCGCTGGCGCGCCGCGCGGAGCCTCCGGACGCGTGGGCCCATTCGTCGCGGCCTCGCTCGTCATGGCGTCCTCGTTCTCGATCGGTCATGAATCGTTTCAAAGCATAAGCGATCCGATGCGGTCGCGCAATGAGACAGCGCTTGCCACGCAGATGCACCCTGCGCACCGATCACGCGGTAGCGTTTTCGCGCGAGGAGGTGGCCGGATGGCGGTGAGCGTGCGGGATGTCGCGGCTGCGGCGTCCGTGTCTGTGGGCACCGTGTCGAACGTGCTGAACCGGCCGTCGAAGGTGTCGCCGGCGACCGTGGAGCGGGTGATGCAGGCGATCGACGAGCTCGGGTTCGTGCGCAACGACGCCGCCCGGCAGCTGCGCGCCGGCCGCAGCCGCAGCATCGCGCTGATCGTGCTCGACGCCGGCAACCCGTTCTTCGCCGAGGTCGCCCGGGGTGCCGAGGACCGGGCCGCGGAGTCCGGGATGAGCGTGCTGCTGGGCAACAGCGACGAACGCACCGACCGTGAGGAGGCGTATCTCGACCTGTTCCGCGAGCAGCGCGTCAACGGCGTGCTCGTCACCCCCGTGGGCGCCGACCTGTCACGACTGGACCGCCTCCGCAACGGCGGGGTGCCGGTGGTCCTCGTCGACCACGAGGACGCCGAGGACTCCCCGCGCGCGCTCGCGTCGGTGTCGGTCGACGACGTCGAAGGCGGGTACCTCGCAGTGTCACACCTGCTGTCGACGGGTCGCCGGCGCATCGCGTTCGTGAGCGGCCCGCTCACGATCCGGCAGGTGGCCGACCGCCTCGAAGGAGCTCGGCGTGCCGTGAGCGAGGTCGAGGACGCCACCCTCGAAGTCGTCGAGATGCCGGCGCTGACGGTGCTGCAGGGGCGCGCCGCCGGTGAGGCGATCCGCGCGCGGCCCGCCACGGCGCGGCCGGATGCCGTGTTCGCCGCGAACGACCTGCTCGCCGTCGGCGCGCTCCAGGCCTTCACGCTCATGTCGGACGTGCTGGTCCCGCGCGACATCGCGCTGATCGGCTATGACGACATCGACTTCGCCTCGGCGACGGTCGTGCCGCTGAGCTCGATCCGCCAGCCCGCCCACCTCATCGGCTACACCGCCGTCGACCTGCTGCTGAAGGACCTCGACGACCCGAAGGGCGGGCACGAGCGCACCGTGCGTTTCCAGCCGGAGCTCGTCGTGCGGGAGTCGACCGGCGGCTGAGCAGCGCTCGCGATCACGAAGCGACGGCCCGGTCGCCCCGCCGCAGCACCGCCTCGCGCGCCGCCGCGGCGACGGCATCCTCCACGAGAAGCTCGAGGAGCCGTGGGTACGGCGTTCCCGCCGCTGCCACGAGCCTCGGAAAGTGCGACTCACGGCGCAGCCCCGGGATCGTGTTGACCTCGTTGAGCAGGATGCGCCCGTTCTCGTCGACGAAGAAGTCGATCCTCGCGAGGCCGCGGCATCCGAGTGCTGAGAAGCACTGCAGCGCCGCGTGGCGCAGGCCGGCGAGCGTGTCGTCGGGGAAGTCCGCGGGGATCTCGAGGACCGCTCCGGCACCCTCGTACTTGTGGGCATAGGTGAACCCGCCCTCGTCGGCGCCGGTCGGGTAATGCAGACGGGACGCCCCGGTCGCTCGCGCGGCTCCGGCATCCGTCCAGACGCCGATGCTCACCTCCTCCCCCGTCACGCGCGGCTGCACGAGCGCGACATCACCGTGAGCGAGCGCCTCGGCGAGCGCATCGCGCGGCGACTCCCCGCGCGCCACGATGTGAACGCCGATGCTCGACCCGCCGGTGTCGGGCTTGACGACGAGGTCGCCGTCGAACGATCGCCGGACCATCCCGGCGATCAGGTCGGGGTCCGCGACGTACCGCGGCCGGCTCACAGACCACGTCGGGATCACCTCCACGCCGGCCGCTGCGCTGAGCCTCAGGCATTCGAGCTTCGACAGCGCCCGGGCGGACGCGTGCGAGCCGCTGCCGACGAACGGGATGCCGCGCAGCTCGAGCTCGTGCTGCAGGCCTCCTCCTTCTCCCCAGCCGCCATGGAGGGCGGGAAAGACCACGCAGTCCTGCGGCGCCTCATCGAGCACGTCGCCGAAGGGCAGTGCGGGAGCGGATGCCGAACCGACGTGCCACGCGCCGGCGCGGTCGACGTGAACGTCGAGGACCGAGAAGCCGGCATCCGCCAACGCCGCGGAGACATCCCGCCCCGACGCGACCGACACGTCGTGCTCGGTACTGGCGCCACCCGAGACGACGACGACTCGACGCGTCATGCGTCGACCTCCTCTTCGACGACGCGCGCCACGCGCGGCCCGATCCCGGTCAGCACTTCCTGCGGGATGGTGCCGAGGATGAGCGACCATTCGCGCAGGCTCGGCTCACCGTGGGCGGGGTCGCCCAGCAGCACGACACGATCGCCGACCTCGACATCCGCGCCGCCGACGTCGACGACGCATTGATCCATCGAGACGGCACCCACGAGCGGATGCCGCACGCCGTTGACCGAGACGGTCACACCCGGCCACGCGGCACGCGGCACCCCGTCGGCGTACCCGACCGGCAGCAGCGCGAGCCGGCCCGCCCGCGCGGCGCGGTACTGCTGCCCGTAGCCGACGGGATCGCCCGGACCGACGTGGCGCACCTGCGCGACGGTCGTCTCCCACCGCGCCGCGGGAGCGAGCCCCAGCGCCCGGGCGGGCACCGGCTCGATGCCGAACAGGGCCGCGCCGATACGCACCAGGTCGAGACGAGCCTCGGGGCTGACGGCGGCGGCGAGCGACGACGCCGCGTGCCGGCGATGCGGCCGCAGCCCGGCGCGGTGCGCCGCAGCCCACGCCGCATCGAGCTTGGCGAGGGGATCGGCGAACGCCGCCGGATCATCGTCGGTGACCCCGAAGTGCGTCCAGACCCCCGCCACCTCGACGAGGCCGGCGCCCTGCGCCGTCAGGGCGGCGGCGAACAGCGCGCTCCACTCCGGCTCGGGGCATCCCGAACGATGCATGCCCGTCTCGACCTCCAGCTCGACGCGCGCCCGCACGCCCGCCTCCTCCGCCGCGGCGGCGACGAGCTCGAGCAGGTGCGTCGAGGGGCACGACAGCGTGATGTCGCTCCTCACCGCCTCGACGAGGGGCGCGCCGGGATGCAGCATCCAGACCAGGATCGGCGCCGTGATGCCCGCGGCCCGCAGCGCGAGCGCCTCATCGCACGTGGCGACGCCGAGCTCACCGGCCCCACCGGCGAGCGCGCCGCGAGCGACGGCCTCGGCGCCGAGCCCGAAGCCGTCCGCCTTGACGACGGCCATGACGCGGGAGCCGCAGTGCGCGCGCATCGAGGCGGTGTTCGCAGCGATCGCAGCAGCCGAGACGGTCACCACCGACGGTGCGCGATGCGCGACCCGGGGCGGGGCAGGAGGCGAGGGCATGACCAGAACCTACCGGTCGCGACATATCGTCGGCGTATCCATCCACAGGCCGCGTCGGGGCATGCGCGTCCGGGAGTCCCGTCCACCCTTCGGCGGCGTGCGCGCTCGGCGAGATATCGCCTCTCGACCTCGTTCGTGGCGAGCAGCTCGGCGGGCGATCCCGTCGCCGCGCCGACGCCTCGGACGGGGCGCTTGCTGCGTCCCGTCCGAGGCTTCCGTGTCGGCTAGGGCACCGCGGGGAACGCTCCGTAACCGATGCTGCGGGTCTCGGTGATGGACTCGCCGTCCACGGTGCCGGTGACCTCGATCGCGACCTCACCGGCCGGAATGGAGCCGAGCTTGGTGTCGATCGTCGCCGACTTCGTCTTGCCGGGCTTGACGTTCTTGACCGTCTTGACGCCGTGGGGCGTGGTGATCACGACGTCCACCGTCACGCTGTCGTTGTTGGCCACCGAAACCGACAGGACGACCTTCCGGCCCCGTGTCTGCGGGGTCACAACGGCGTCCACGTCCAGCTGCCCGGCGCCGGCGGCCACGAGGCCCGCCAGTGCGGCGCCGAGCGCGACTGCCTGCTCATCGACGGCCTCCTGCGACGCTGCCGCCGTCGTGAAGGCCGCCTTCGCGCCTTCCCGAGCCGACAGCAGCGCAGACGTGCTCTCGAGCGTGTACGCGTTGCTGTCCACCGCGTCGGCCTGAGCGATCAGTGCTCCGAGCTCCGACTTCTCGGCGGTGGAGGTCACCGGGCACCACGCGAACTCGTCGCCCGCGCGGTGCGTGACCAACACGGACGCAGCACCCGCGCGACCGGTGGCAGCGTCGAACGCGACGCCGCCCCCATCGTCGAGGCGTCCGTCGCCGGTGATGCGGACCACATCCTCGTCGAGGGAGTAGGCGCGGAACTCGTCGCCGCCTGGCACGGGTGTGATGCGCGCCGAAACCTTGGCGGCACTGTTCGCCGGCGCGATGATGGGCGTCGTGCAGGCAAGGGTGTAGCCCCCGTAGAGCTCGAACTCCCAGATGTTGAGTCCGTACTGCGTTGCGGGCAGGCCCGCCACGCGCACGTAGCGGACGTCCACCGGAGTGAAGACATGAGTGTGCTTCAGCGTCGGCTGGGCGGCCTCCACGCGGGCCAGCTGCGTCCACGTCGTCCCGTCGACCGACCCCTCGATGCGGTAGTCGTTCGAGGTTCCGGTCTCCCAGTCGACGACGGCTCGCGACACCGATCGGACGCTCTGGAGGTCGACCTGCAGCCAGTGCTCGGCCTTCGCCCTGCCCGACGACCACTTCGTCGCCGGCGACCCGTCGGTCGCCTTCGACGCCACGATGGTCGGGTTGTCGTTGTGAACGCTGTCGGCGGTCGACGGTCGGTTCAGCGCGAGGTTCTCGCTGCCTGCGGCGACGGCCGGAGCCTCCGTGACGGACTTGTCGGCGAAGACCTCGAACTCCCACAGCGACGGACCGTAGTTGAGAGCGCGCTTGACGGTCTGCATCCGGACGAATCGGGCGCTCTCGCCCGCGAGGGCGATCACGTCCAGCCCCCCGTCGCTTCCGGCGGCCGGCGTGGCGTAGACATCGCGCCAGGCCGCGCCATCATCGGAGAGCTGGATCCTGTACGACTTCGCGAACGCGGCCTCCCACGACAAGCGCACGACGGACACAGGCTGGGAGCGGCCGAGATCGACCTGTGCCCACGCGCTGTCGGCGTTGTTCCCACGCCAGCGCGTGGCGGGATCGCCGTCCGCGAGCATGTGCACGAGGTTGTACCCCGAATACCCGGATGCGCGCGTCGCACTGTCGGCGGCGAGGTTCACGCTCGAGTCCACGCCGAGCTCCCGGACACCGAACGACTCCGAGTCCCCTTCGAGGAGCACCACCCGCACGAGCGAGGCCGGGGTCGGGTTGATCGCGATCTCGGACGTCCCGCCGGCACCGTCGACGACATGAGCGTGGTCGGTCCAGGTGACGCCGTCCTTCGAGGTCTGCACCAGGAAGTCACGGGCGAAGGCCTCGGCCCATTCGATGGTGACCTTGGTCACCCACGATCCGCGCGCGAGCCGCCTGGCGACCCAGGCCACGCCTTCTTCGCCGGCCGACCACGCGGTGCCTGCGTCGCCGTCTGCGAGCGCGGCGACAGAGCTTGCCGGGGCGGTGCTGCTTGCCGAGACGTCGGATGCCTCGGGCGCGGCGCCCGTGACGAGCGGCGCCGTGACCGTCCGGCCGAGGTCGGCCCCCGAACCGAGGGCGAAGGTGCCGTGCCAGTCCGCGCCCTTCCCGGTGAGCGTGACCGTCACCGCCAGGCCGGCCCGATCCGGGTTGGCGACGCTGACGACAGGCGCATCGCCCGCCTCGTCCAGGATGACGATGCTCGGCTGATCGACCGTCAGGGTGCGGCCTCGTCCGAGGTCGACCGCGCCCGCACGGTAGAAGGTCGCCATCGTCAGTCCGCGCTTGTCGTGGCGGACCGCCTGCACCTCGGTGTCGTTCCGCACGGTGCGCACCGCCGGGTTCGCCGCGTACGCCTCGACCTCTGAGGGCGTGTTCGCGGGGAGCACGGTGTAGTCGTAGGTGCCCGCCTCGGGGTGGGCGCCGTGATCGACATACAGCGTGAACGCATCGCGCGTGACCGCGTCCTCGTCGATCCAGCTTCCGGTCTGAGCCTTGTTCGAGACCTTGACGTCCTGGCCCGCGGCGAAGACGTAACCCACTTCGTCGTTGAACGCCCAGCGCGCGTCACCGACGCTCAGCCCGTCCGCGCCCGCCGCGACGGCTTCGCCGCCGACGGCGGCGTTCTGCTTGGCCGTCGCCTGGTTGATCGTGGTGTGAACGGGCGCATCGCCCGCCGAGCGGATGCCGGCGCCGAGCGCGACCAGCCCCTCGTCGAAGAGGAAGTAGCTCTTCTGCGCGTGCGTCGCGGCTGTGTCGAGGGTCATGACGTTCGCGCCGTACACGCCGTTCGAAACTCCGCCGGTGAAGCTTCCGCCGTCGCCGTTGCGCGTACGGTTCTCGAAGCCACGTTCGGTGCGCTTCTCGTAGGGCGCCGTCACGCCGGGGTAGTGCCACCAGTCGAAGGTGGGACCGAGATCGAGGTACTCGCGATTGGTGACCTGGATCGCGGTCGCTCCCATGGAGTTCCAGTAGACCGGGTTGCCCACGTCGTCGCGGTAGGCGGTGCGAAGCTCGCCGCCCATCGTGCGCGACGAGTTCAGCCGCGTGAAGATCCCGTAGTCGTCTCGCAGATGCGAGCTGAACTCGGACCGCCAGAAGTACTTGTCTCCGGTGATGCCGTTCGTGCGGGTCTTGCCGAGCACGCCGTCCAGAATCGCCTGATAGCTCGTGGCGTACAGCGCATCGGTGCGCACCATCCGCTCGAGAGGCTCGATGAACTCCGACGCATGGCTGGTCACGCCCGAGATCGTCTTCGGCGATCGGTAGTTCAGGTACAGCATCCCGATCTCGCCGCGGATCAGCCACCGTGTGCCGTCGACGATGTAGAACGCGATCGAGTCCAGCTGATCCCGCGAGAACGCCAGCGACGTCCCCCGCGCCACGTCGGCCCACAGCGCGGCGTATGTGAACAGCACCATGCCGTAGCCCTCGCTGTACAGCTGGGCGCCGTGAGCCCAGAAGCTGGCGTCCGGCTGTACGGCCTCCTGGACGGTGCCCGAGCCGTCGACGGCGATCGTCGCGACGATCGTCTCGAATCCCGCCCGGATGTTCTCGATGTTGCGGGTAGCAAGCGCCTCGAAGAGGTAGTTGGAGGTTCGCCACGCACCGTTCGCGCCCACCGGGTCCAGCTTCCCGGAATTGTGCGCGAGCGTCACGCCGAAGGCCTCGTCGCTCAGCGCGTCGCCGAGGAAGATCGAGATCCGCCCCATCGCGATCGACTCGCCGATCTCGGTCTCCCACCAGTTCTGATTCCCGGGGTTCACCACGTTCCAGTGCACGAGCGCCCGCTCGACCGCGCTGAGCACCGCCGGGTCTTCGAAGCCCTCGGCGTCGGCATCCCGATACGCCTGCGTGAGTGCGAGCATGCGGTAGAGCGCGATGTAGGGCGACCAGACCGAGCCGTTGGCGGAACTGGTGCGGTCGGCGTAGTCGACGTCCGACCACGATCCGTCCGCGTTCTGCGACTGGACATAGTCCATCGCCTCGGAGGCGCGGGCCAGATAGATGCCGTTGGCGAGGATGATCTCGTCGCCTTGGCCGAGATAGTACTCCTGCAGTCGGGACTCGATCGTGCGGACGTCCTCTTCGGGTGTCGCCGCCGCGGCCGGGGCTGCGGCGAGGGCCGAGAGGGCGAGCGCGGAGGCGAGCACGAGCCCCGCCAGCGCCTTGATGTGCTTCACTGTGGCTCCTTTGCCGATGTGTGCGCGTCCCGTCCGGTCACGCTGCGTGGATCGGTGGTGGTGGGTGGCGGACCCGCGCCGCGCCGGTCGGACGCGGCGCAGGTCCCGCGCGGCGCCGCGCGACGACGTCAGTTCTGTGCGGTGAGCGCGTCGATCTCGTCCGCGGCGCCCTGCATGACCTCTGCGAGGTCGCCCTGACCCGACATCACCGCTTGGCTCCAGGCATCCCGGAAGGTCTGCCAGATCTCGGTGGCGTTGGGGATGTTGGGCACGTCGACGGTGAGCGGGACGGACTGCGAGAACGTCTCCAGAACGGGGTTGTCCGAGAGGTACTCGGCGCCGATCTCGGAGATGTCGGACCGGATCGGGAACTGACCGGTCGTCTCCAGGAGCGCGAGGTCGTTGTCGGCGTCCATCGAGAACTTCACGAAGTCCCACGCGGTCTGCTTGTTCTCGCACGAGGTGTAGAGACCGACGTTCTTCGAGTCGCCGAACGTGTACGTGTCTTCGGCGGCGGTGCCGTTCGCCGTCGGCAGCGGGACGATGCCGTAGTCGACCTTCCCGTCGAACTGCCCCGCACCCCACGGCCCGGCGATACCCATCGCCGCCACGCCGTCGGCGAACGGACCGGCCCATGCGTCCCCGCTGTAGGCCTCGGCCGACGCGTAGCCCTCGGTGTACAGCGTCTTCCAGAACTCGAGCGTCTCCAGGCCTTCCGGGCTGGTGAACGTCGCAGCGTCGTCTTCGACCAGCTGCGTGCCGCCCGAGTTCGCGAGGAAGAAGGGGTAGAAGTCGAACAGCGCGTTCGTGTAGTCGCTGGACGCCGGCGGGTACAGGGCGAAGTCGGCCGCGCCGGCCTCCTTGATGGCGGCGGCGGCCGCGAGCACGTCGTCGTATGTCTCCAGCTGCGGGTTCTCGGCGTCCAGTCCGGCCTGCGCGAACGCGTCCTTGTTGTAGTAGAGCATGAACGGGTTCGCCTTCCACGGCACCTGATACAGGTCACCGTCCGGAGAGCGGAATCCCTCGGCGGCGTCACCCGAGCGCTCGGCGATGAAAGACTCGCCGTCGTCGAAGGTCGTCGAGATGTTGACCAGACCGCCCTGCTTCTGGAACGCCGGCACCGCGGCGGGCGCGGTGTTGTACACGAGGCAGGGCGTATTGCCCGCCGTGATCGCGGCCGAGATCGCGTCTTCGGAGGACTTCCCGGAGGGGATCGCCTCGGCCGTGACCTGCTCGTCGGGGTGCTCGGCGTTCCACGCCTCGACCACGGCCTCGGCCCACGCGATCTCCTGCTCGTTGGTCGAGTACCAGATCGTGATCGGGCCGGAGGTGAGCTCCGATCCTCCGGCGTCGGCCGAGCCCGACGAACCGCACGCTGCCAATGGCAGCGCGACGGCGGCCAGAGCCATGATGCCTGCATAACGCTTCATTGCAAGGAACTCCTTCGTTCGAAAGCCGCCTCCGCGAGCCTTCTGCTGTTTCTCGGAACTTCGCGACCGCATCGGCCGATGCGGCGGCTTACGCGCCTGACCGATATCGGGATGCACCGGCCACCAGTAGTAAACCGGTTCTTGTCGATCTTGTCAACGGTTTGTGCTCGTCGGAACACAAGCGCGGATTTCTCGCGGAATTCGGCATCCGTTGGCCGACCAGTCAGTACTAAACAATACTAAACTTGCGCATGCCCATCAGCTGTCTTCGCGCACCAGCTCGGCGACGCCGATCGACGAGTCGGCCATGCCGTAGAACACGAACCGCCGGTCGCCGATCGTCTCGATCGCGGTCGGGAACACCACGTTGCCGAGGGTGCCCTTCCTCTCGTACTCGGTCTCGGGCTCGAGCAGGGGCTCAGGCGTTCTCGCGAGCACGCGACGCGGGTCGTCGGGGTCCAGGAGCATCGCGCCGGCGGAGTACCGGGAGCCGTACGCGAGCTCGAAGCCCTTCGGCACGGGGCCCGACACGCCGTGATGCAGCACCAGCCACCCTTCCGGCACGCGGAGCGGAGCCGGCCCCGCGCCGATCTTCGCGGACTCGTACGACGCCTCGGGGGCTGCGATCATCGACGAGTCCTCGACGTAGGTGAGCGCAGAGAGGTCGCGCTTCGCGGCGTCGAGGTCGACGTATCCGATCCAGATGGAGAGCCGCTCATCGTCGACGCCGGCGGGCGTCGGCGAGCCCTCGCCAGGGCGCAGCCAGTCCAGGTCCCACATCGGACGGTGCAGCAGCGCGAGCCTCGGTGTGCCGTCAGGCCCCGGCACCACCTCCGGGAAGAACACGATGTCCTTGTTCGCGAACAGGTTCAGATCGCTGTCGAGCTCGGGCTGATAGGCGAACCGCAGGGGTCCGAGCCGCCGCCACGTGACCGTGTCGTGCGAGACTGCGAGCGCGGGCTTCGGACCGAGCGGCCCGTACGCGACGTACGACATGACGTGCACGCCGAGTGCGTCGAGGAACGTGATCCTCGGATCCTCGACGCCGGCATTGCGGCGCCCCCGCTCCCAGCCCTCGTCGGGCGACAGGACGACACCGAGTCGCTCCACCGCCACCGGCACGCCCGCGTCCATGATCACGCGCGCCCGGGCGATCCGGGACACGTTTCCCTCGGCGACGACGCGCGGATACAGATAAAGTTCGCCGTCGCTCCCCCAGGCCGTCCCTGGGTTGAGCACGCCTTCGGCCTCGAGCGGATCGCTGGGGTCGGCCGTCATGATGGTTCCGACCCGCCGCAAGGCGTAGGGGACGGTGGCGGTGGACGCGACAGCGTCGAACGTGGTCATGCGATATACCTCGGTGGTCGTGGGCGAGTATCGCCCTGTATCGATGGATGCCGAGCTCAGCCCTTGATGGCGGAGCCAAGGTTGGCGGATGTGAAGTGACGCTGGAACAGCAGGAACAGCACCACGACAGGCACTGCCAGCACGCACGCGCCCGCCAGCACCGCCCCCATCGGGTTCTGGAGGAACGAGCCGTTCGATTGCGAGAAGTTCGCGAGGCTCACCGCGAGCGGCTGCATCGCCGCTTGCTTGGTGACCAGGAACGGCCACAGGAATTCGTTCCATGGACCGATGAAGGTGACGAGCATGGCCGTCAGCACGGCGGGCCGCACCAGCGGGACGGCGATGGACACCAGGATGCGGAACTCGCTCGCGCCATCGATGCGCGCCGCGTCGAAGACGTCCCGCGGGATCTGCAGGAAGTACTGGCGGAAGATCAGCACCGCGACCGAGTTGATCGCGAAGGGCAGGATCATCCCCACGAACGTGTCGGCCAGGTTGAAGTAGCGAACGATCATCACATAGAGCGGGATCATGAGCAGCTGGAACGGGATGGCCTGCACGAGCAGCACGAGGGCGAAGACGAGACCGCGACCTCGGAAGGTCAGCACGGCCAGCGCGTATCCGACGAGAAGCCCGAAGACCAGCGTGCACGCGACGACGCCGGCCGTCATGATGAGCGAGTTCAGCAGCGACTGCAGCAGGTTGATGGACTCGTTGATCTCGGCGAAGTTGTCGAGCGTGAGGTTGCCGGGCAGCGGCAGGAGCCCGACGAGGGTCGTGTCGCGCTCCTTCTGCAGCGCGCCGATCACCATGTAGTAGAACGGTACGAGGGCGGCGAGGGCGCCGACGAAGAGCAGCACGAACCGAAGTCCGGTGAGGACGCGGCCGGACGCCGGCGCTCCGGCACGCTTGGCCGGGGACGCCGGCGCTGTCGAGGACGCGGTCATCGGTTCTTGCCTTCCGTGATGCGCCGGGAGATGAGCGAGAGGATCATGACCGCGAGCACGAGCACCATGCCGATCGCCGCCGCGATGTCGGGCTGGCCTTGCTGGATGCCCTTCTGATACATCAGCAGTGCCGGCGTCATCGATGCCCCGTTGGGCCCGCCGCCGGTCAGCAGGTAGGGCTCCGTGAAGATCTGCCCCGTCGTGATGATCGAGAGCAGGATGACGAGCGATGTGACGGGCCGGACCGCCGGCAGGGTGACCGACCGGAATCGGTCCCACCGCCCTGCACCGTCCAGCTGCGCGGCCTCATGCAGTTCCTTCGGCACGTTCTGCAGTGCAGCGAGGTACAGCAGGATGTAGAAGCCCAGGTTCTTCCACGTCACGTAGACGGCGATGAGGGGCATGATCAGCACCGGGTTGGCAAGCCACGAGGGTTCGGGCGCAAGGCTTCCGAGCAGCGTGTTCACGACACCGTTGCCGCTGAAGAGGAAGATCCACACCGCGATCGTCGCCACCGACGCCGTCACATAGGGGATGTAGTACGCGACGCGGAAGAACCCCTTCCAGTGGATCGCGGCGTCCAGACCGGAGGCGAGGAGGAGCCCGAACACGACCGTCAGCGGGACGTTGATGATCAAGAAGATGCCGAGATTGAGGAACGCCTGACGGACGGCGGGGTCTTCGAAGATCGTGACGTAGTTCTGGAAGCCCACGAACGGATGCGGGACGTCGACGCCGGGAGCGGTGAAGTAGAAGTCGTGAAACGACATCCAGATGCCGTAGGCGAACGGGACGATGAAGATCACGATGACGAAGGCCGCGTACGGCGAGCTCAGCAACAGCCCCAGCGGGTTCTCGCCCAGCCATCGCTGCAGTCTGCGGCGCGACGTGCGCCGGGGCGGCGACGTTCGGGCGCGCACACGCGCACCTTCCGCCGGCGTCTCGGCCTCAGCTGATCTCTCGACATCAGCGCGCACCATCGCGTCCACTTCTCGCCCCTGTCTGCACGTCGCCTCGTCTGGATCGATCGAGTGACTCGATCGCGGCAGGCAGGTCTAGTAAACCGGTTCTGATTGCAACCGTCAACCGCGACCGCAGCGACGGCGACAGTGCGAGCAAACCGCGGTAGCTCTGCGGATCCCGGGTTCTAAATCGTTGCTAAACAGTGCGCTAGGATCGGCGATGTGAACGCACTCGCAGGTGAGCCGCCGTCCCCGCAGCCCTCAGCTGACGTCGCCGCCCACCGATCAGAACGCCGCGCGACGATCGGGGATGTCGCGGCGAGAGCGGGCGTGTCGAAAAGCGCTGTGTCCTTCGTGTTCAACGGCCGCTCCGGTGTCGGCGAAGCGGCCCGCGAACGCATCCTGCTGGCTGCCGAGGAGCTGGGCTGGAGGCCCGATGCTCGCGCACGAGCCCTGTCGCGAAGCCGTGCCCAAGCACTCGGCCTCGTCGTCCGTCGAGAGCCCGAGCTGCTGAGCACCGACCCGTTCTTCCCCCAGTTCGTCGCGGGGGTCGAAAGCGGGCTGTCGGAGGTCGACTACGCCCTGGTCCTGCAGGTGGTCGACAGCGAGCAGAGCGAGAGAGACGCGTACGTGCGATTCGCCCACGAGGCGAGGGTCGATGGCGTCTTCCTCACCGACCTGCGCACGACCGACGCACGGCCGGCGCAACTCGAGGCACTCGGGATGCCGTGCGTGCTCGTCGGCCCCACGACACCGAAGGGCAGCGGACTTGACCCGATCGGCGTCGACGACGCGGCCGGCGTCCGGAGGGCCGTTCGACACCTGTATGCACTGGGACATCGCCGGATCGCGCACGTGGCCGGTGCGCGCGGATACGTGCATTCGGACGTCCGCCGGCGAGCGTGGATGGACGAGATGGCCGAACTGGGCCTCGAGCCGGGGCCGGTCGTCGACGCCGACTTCACCGGCGCGTCCGGCGCACGCGCGACTCACGAGCTGCTCGATCTCGCCGTCCCCCCGAGCGCGATCATCTACGCGAACGACCTCATGGCGATCGCGGGGATGTCCGCTGCATCCGACCGCGGCATGCGGGTCCCCCTCGACCTCTCGATCGTGGGATTCGACGACATCCCCCTGGCGCCGTACATCGTGCCGCCGCTCACGACGGTCAGGCAGGACGTCTTCTCGTGGGGCGCCGAGTGCGCGCGCACGCTCGTCGCGATCGTGGAAGGAACGGAGCCGCCCACGATCCAGCTTCCACCCGTCGAATTCGTGGTGCGAAGCAGCACCGCGCCTGCCCCCGACCGGATGACGGGCGGTGATTGACGCGAGCAAGCGGAGCCGTGTCGCGGTGCGTCGGCTGCGCGCGTGAGGAAGGATGCTCTCATGCCTCGATCACGTCGACTCCGCCCGGTGGCTTCGGCGGCGGTGGCCGGCGTCATAGCTCTCGTCGCCGCTTCACTCGGTGGGTGCGCGTCGGGCGCCCCGGGGACGGATGCCGCAGACCCCGACGCGATCGCAGAGCGCGCAAGCGTCGTCGGCATCGCCGCCGACCTCGTGTTCACGACCGCCGTCGACGGTTACGATCTGGCGCCGCAGTCCGTCGGCATCGGCGCCGCCGACGGGATGTCGGCCACGTGGTTCAACGAGACCACGGGCGCCATGGTGACCATCCGCACCGACCATGGCGAGCTGACGGCTGCGTCGTGCGTGGAGACGCCGCTGTCGGAGGCACCCGCCGAACCGGTGACGTGCACGGACGAGGATGGCGTGTGGCACCGGTCAGGGGGCAGCGTGCACGAGTACATCGCCGTCCGGGACGACGCGTTGATCCGCGTCACCGGGATGAACGGCACGCCGCCCGCGGACCTTCTGGCGGCCGCGAAGGCCTTGCGCGTGCCGTCGGACGCCGAGCTCGAGCTCCTCTTCTCCGACCTGCCCACAGGTCCGGCCGAGCCGGTCGAGCGTGGCGACCTGCCCGAGAACGGCGACGGCGCCCCGATCGACCCGGTCGGACCGGGCGGCTGACATGGAAAAACCCCTGCAGAACAGGGGCTTTTCTGGCGGTGACGGTGGGATTTGAACCCATACGCCCGACGTCCGCCTCGATCTCGCACCACGGATTCATGCGGATTCGATCAGTTGGGTGACCCGTCTCGATCACCTGGATTGGGCTCGGTGTGATCCGGTTGTTGCCGCGGCATTGCCACACCACTCCGCTCGTGCAGCGCCGACGCGATGCTTCACGCGATGAGCGGCTGGACAGGGCGAGTATGCCCTGGGCGGTTGAGCCCGGCCCGTTGAGCATGTTTGCCGACGCGAGGCTTCGTGCTCAGAACGAGATGCCGGGCGGTAGGTTGGCGACGTTCCCGGGTTCGACCACGTAGATCACTACAGTGTCGGCCGGCACCTTCATCTGGAGCCGGGCCGTGAACACCGACCACCGGCTGATCACCAGCCGCTTCACCGTCGTTCCGTCGAGCCGCGTGCGCTGCCGGTCGACACCGAACCACCAGCCCGAGTAGCGGATCTTGACCTCGGCGCCGGCTGGCATCTGGAACCAGGCGGTCGTCGTCACGTTCCAGAACGTCTCCAGCGTCCGCCAATCCCCCGCGCGGACGAATTTCTCTCGGACAGGCATGATCCCAATCCCTTCCGTGTCTACGGAGCCGGGCTGACGCTCAGGCTGAGCGAGTAGTGCGCCCCTTCGGCGTTTCCGCTGCTCGCCACGAAATCGAAGGTTCCGTCGACGGGCGACGTCGAGATCGTGCGCTTCGCGATGAAGTCGTCGCGGTCGTACCAGTGGTCGCCGTCGTTCTCGAACAGGCTCAGATCCCGCGAGCCCACGAAGCGGAACTCGTCGCTGAGCGGAAGGGTCTGGCCCTTGGTCATGTTGGGCAGGGAGCGCTTCGTGCCGTTGAAGGTCACGTACAGCTCATCGGTGAACGTCTCGGCCTGCTCGACGCAGGTGATCGACCGAAGGCGTAGCACGGCCGTTCCGCTCGGCTCGCCCACGCGGATGCCGAGGGTGTAGCGTGCGCCGGCTGCGTTGCCGCTGTTCGTCGCGAACTCGAGGGAGGCATCCCCGGGCGACTCGGTGATCATGTGCGCCGCGATGAAATCGTCGCGGTCGTACCAGTGGTCTCCGTCGTTCTCGAACAAGCTGAGCTGCCGCGTCCCCTCGAAAATGAACTCGTCTCCGAGCAACTTCGTCTGCCCTTTGGTCATGTTCGGCAGCGAGCGCTTCGTGCCGTTGAAAGTCACGTACAGCTCGTCGGTGAACGTCTCCGCCTGTCCCTGGCAGGTGATCGACGTAAGCCTGAGAATGGCCATGTCACTCCTCCTCATCTCCGCAGACCTTGCCGACGCCCCAACCGATCAGGCCGCCGATCAGCATCCCGCCCGAACCTCCGGTGAGGAGTCCGCCGATGAGCATCCCGAACAGCCCCATCGCCGGTGCGACCGTGCTGTTGCGCGCAGCGTAGGTGACGCCGACCATGGTCGATCCCATCTCGCTTGCGTCGGGGTCGTCCAGCGACTCCCGGAAGAGCGTGTCGAGGGTGGCCGCGGCCTCCTCGGGCGGTTGCTTGCCCGCGTCGACCAGGAAGAGGATCCGACTCGCCTGCTCCAGCCGCTTCACGTCGACGTCGGTGATCAGGCCGCGAGCGCGGAGTCGCCGGATGCCGAGGCCGATCGCCCGCTGCCGGCTGCCGCCAGCCTCCTCGATGGCGCGCCGGGCCTCGTCTTCGATCACGGACGCGAGGTCGCCGGGTGAGATGCCCAGCGTCCGGTGCGCGCGCAGAAGCTCCACGGACCCGAAATTCTCCACGTGCAGAGTGCTCATGAGAACCCTCCTTCTGGATTCGACGGCCGGTTCGGTCGCTTGAAGGGAGGAGGGCAGGCGGCGCGGGTCTGATACACGGCGGCCTTCCGGCTTCACAGACGCCACGCTCCGCCGGATTCGCTCAGGTCGGGCGGACTCGCTGTCACGGCAGACCCCCGATCCCACTCTTCGCCGGGCCTGGCAGCGTTGCGTGGTGAGGCGATTGAGACGTTTGGATTCGCTTGTTGCTGATCCGTCGCCACGTGATGCACCGGACACACGGGGAAGCGGGTGACGGTGGGATTTGAACCCAAAGCGGTTCGGTCCTCCTCATTCCGCATCGGTCCATCAACCGCTGAAAGCCGCACGTTCAGCCGGTTCCACGATCGCTTTCGTGCCAGGGGCGGTCGGCATGCGCCGATGAAAGCGTGTCCCCCCGGCGCCCATGGTTGTCGTCGCATCGCGCACTGGCGAACGTGGTTCAAGCACGCTGCGCGGATCGTCCATGTAATGCACTGATCGTCTGTGGTGACCCCGGGTGGCCGCTTCCTAGGCTCGAAGCACCAGTAGGAGCACGGAGAGCCATCGATGCGGATCATCGCCGACACGTCCGCCTGCGTCGGAGCGGGCCAATGCGCCCTCGTCGCAGGCGGCCTGTTCGATCAGGACGACGACGGGATCGTCGTCGTCCACAATGCCGAGCCGGGGCCGGCTGATCGCGCCGCTGCGCGCCGGGCAGCATCGCTGTGCCCGGCACGAGCGATCAAGGTCGAAGACTGATGGGGGCGCATCGCCCACAGTCGCGCGTCGTCATCGTCGGCGCATCGCTCGCCGGGCTCGCGACGGCGGAAGCACTCCGCGCGCCGGGCTTCGGCGGAGACGTGCTGATCATCGGATCGGAACCCGCGCTGCCCTACGCCCGCCCGCCGCTGTCGAAGCAGGTGCTTCTCGGCGAGTGGGAGCCCGAGCAGGCGACGATGCTCACGGCCGCCGAACTCGATGCTTTGAATATCCAGGTGCGCACGGGCACGACCGCGACCGGCCTCGACATCCGCGAGCGCACGGTCGAGCTCTCGGGCGAGCGGGTCCGGTACGACGTGCTGGTGATCGCGACGGGCACGACTCCGCGCCGGGCGCTCGTGAGTGACGGACCGCGCGTACACGCGCTGCGCACCCTTGACGATGTGCGCGCCCTGCGCGACGCGTTCACGAACGCCGCGCGCGTCGCCATTGCCGGCTCCGGCGTGCTCGGCTCGGAGATCGCCGCCGCGGCGCGACGGATCGGGCTCGAGACCGTGCTCGCCGGCCGATCCCCGCGCCTGTCGCTCGGAGCCGCCGGAACCCTGCTGTCGGACCAGCTCGTCGCACTGCACCGCGAGAACGGCGTCGACCTGCGCCTGGGATCCGCGCCGCGGGCGGTGCGCCGTGGTCGGCGCCGCGGACGGCGTGACGCACGCGACGGCGGTGCGAGCCTCGTGCTCGACGACGGCACGGCGATCGACGCCGATGTCGTCGTCGAGGCGGTCGGCAGTGAGCCGGCGACTCGCTGGCTCGCGGGCTCGGGCCTCACCCTCGCTGACGGCGTCGTGTGCGACGAGACCGGCCTCGCGGCGCCGGGGGTTTTCGCTGTCGGCGACGTCGCGCGGTGGATCGATCCGGTCACCGGCCAGGGGCGCCGCATCGAGCACCAGGCGCACGCGATCGCCCAAGCGCTGTCGGTCGCCGCGTCGATCGCTGGCGCGCCGCCGACCCCTCCGGGACCCGCCTTCTTCTGGTCCGAGATCCATGGGATCCGCATCCAGGTCTACGGCGAGTTCGACCCGGCGTCGCCGCTCACCGTGATCGACGGCGACGACGCCGGCCGGGCGGTCTACGCGTCGCGCGGCCCACACGGGGTCGCCGGCATCGTCGGCTGGAACGCCCCGCGCCTCTTCCGCGATGCGCGCCGCCAGGTCGACGCGTCGCAGTCCGCGCCCGCACCCTCCGCGCCCGCACTGGCGAGCGTGTCATGAACAGGAAGGACGACATGCCATCCGAGCCGTCGCGGTGCCCGTTCCACCCGGTCACCCTTCCCGATGACGGTACGCCGCTGCGCCCGTCCCCCTCGATCGCCGCGTGGCGCGAGGAGGCCCCCGCGACACCACTGGATTACGAGGACGGTCACCACGGTCTGATCGCGACCCGCTACGGCATCGTCCGGACGGTACTCGAGGACCCGCGCTTCAGTCTTCACCCGGCACGCATGCCATTGGGGCCGGATGCCGCGCACGCCGGCTCCGCAGAACCCGGGTCAGCGGGCCCCGGGCCGCACGCGTCTGGCGACCACGACGCTAACGTCGTCGACGACGGAGCACTGGATGCCGCGGCAGTGCGCTCCGAGCGGGCGAACCTGCTGCGACTCGACGGCCAGGATCATGCGCGCCTGCGACGAGCCATCACGTCGCGCTTCTCGTTCCGGCACGTACGGTCGCGCCAGCCGGACGTCGCGGACACCGTCTCGCGGCAGCTGGAGATCTTCCGGTCCGAGGGGGCGCCCAATGACGTGTGGCGCCGGTATGCGCAGCCGATCGCCTCGATCACCCACTGCCAGGTGCTCGGCATCCCGCTCGATATGCACGATCGATTCGTCGACCTGTTCGTCGGGGGTGGGTCCGAGCAGGAGAAGTACAACTTCGTGCGCGAGATCATCGAGCGCCGCCGTGACGATCCCGGGGACGATGTGGTGACCGACCTCCTCACGTCGGACGTCGTGGACCCGGATGAGGCCGTCGGCCTGCTGCACATGCTCATGTCGTCCGGGCGCGACTCGGTGGCCTACCTGATCTCCACCGCGATGGTCGCGCTGCTGACGCACGAGGATCAGCTCGCGAAGCTGCAGCGGGAGCCGGAGGCGATCGGTCCGGCGATCGAGGAGTTCATGCGAACGGGCGCGATGTTCCTGACGCTGTTCCCGCGGACGGCGACCGAGGACGTCGACATCGACGGGTTCCACATCCCGGCCGGCACGACGGTGTCCGCCTCGCCTGTCGGGGCGAACCGTGATCCCCGACGCTGGGACGAGCCGGAGCGGTTCGACCTCGATCGTGATGCGTTCGGCCACATCGGATTTGGGCACGGCATCCACGGCTGCATCGGCCAGCAGCTCGCAAGAGTCGAGATCCGAGAGGCGATCACGCGCCTGCTCGAGCTGCCGGGCCTCCGGCTCGTGCGCGCCGAGCAGCTCGAGCCATTGCCGTTCGCCCACCCCGTCGCGACCTACGAAGCCGGAGAGGTGGTCGTCGCGTGGGACGGGCCGTGAAACGGGAGAGCGTCGCGGGCCCGGTCTTGACAGTCTCGCGCCCGCCGACCTAACGTGGGTTCGGAGGCGTTAAATCGATTTAATCGCTCATCCACACGAGACGTTCGCCACACGACGAGGGGGTCGCTCACACATGGCAGCAACGGCGGCATTGGTGACGCAGTCCAGCCGGCGCTCCGGTCCGCGCAGGGCCGGGCGCGCGGGACGGACGATGTGGCTGTTCCTGGTGCCCGCCGCGGCGTTCTACATCTTCGTGGTCCTCTGGCCGAGCGTGCAGGGCTCCGGTCTCGCGTTCACCGACTGGGACGGGTTGTCGTCGCAGCGCGAGTTCATCGGGATCGACAACTTCGTCAAGATGTGGAACGACCCCAAGGCAGCCACCGCGATCGGGCGCACCATCGTCATCGCGATCACGATCACGATCGTCCAGAACGCCATCGGCCTGCTGCTCGCGCTGGGCGTAAACACCAGGATCAAGAGCCGCAACGTGCTGCGGGTGCTTCTCTTCGCGCCGGCGGTCATCACCCCTGTCGCTACGGCGTACCTGTGGCAGAACCTCTACTCGCCGGGCGGCGCGATCAACGAACTGCTCGGAGCGATCGGCCTCGGGGCGATCGCGCCCAACTGGCTGGGTGATCCGAAGATCGCCATGTGGTCCGTGTGCATCGTCGTCATCTGGCAGTTCGCGGGCTACTCGATGGTGATCTTCCTCGCCAACCTGCAGGGCATCCCCGAAGAGATCATCGAGGCGTCGCACCTCGACGGTGCCGGCCCGTTCCGCCGCTTCTGGAGCATCATCCGACCCGAGCTCGCCCCCGCGATCACGATCAACCTCATGCTCTCGATCATCGGCGGGTTGAAGCTCTTCGATCAGGTGTGGGTCATGACCGGCGGCGGCCCGGGCGGCTCGACCGAGACCATGTCGACGCTCCTGTACAAGAACGCCTTCCAGCTGGGGGAGTTCGCGTACGCGATCGCGATCGCCCTCGTGCTGACCGTGCTCGTCGCGATCCTCTCGGCCGGCCAGTACGCCCTCCTCGCCCGCCAGAACAAGGGCTGACCGATGCTGCACCGATACACGTGGCGCACCGCCATCCTCGAAGTCGTCATGATCGCCGTGGCGGTCGTGTTCTTCATCCCCGCGTTCGTGCTCCTCAACCTGTCGTTCCGCGAGCCCAACGATCCCGCAGGGCCGGTCGACCTGCCGTCGACGTTCACGCTCGACAACTACGCGGACGCATGGGTGCAGGGAAACCTCGGCAACGCCCTCGTCAACAGCGCCGTCGTCACGGTCGTCAGCGTCCTCTTCCTCGTGGTGTTCTCGTCGCTGGCCGCGTATCCGCTCGCGCGGGTCACCCGCTCGTGGTCGAGGATCGCGTTCTTCGGCTTCATGGTGGGGCTTCTGCTGCCCTTCCAGCTCGCGCTCATCCCGCTCTACACCACGATGCGCGATCTCGGCCTGCTCGGATCGGTGTGGGGTCTGGTGATCTACTACATCGGCCTGCAGATGCCGTTCTCGATCTTCCTGTACACCGGATTCCTGCGGGCACTCCCGGCCGAGTACGAGGAGGCCGCAGCGATCGACGGAGCCGGCGTCTTCGGAACGTTCTGGCGCGTCGTCTTCCCGCTGCTGCGGCCCATCACGGGGACGGTCGTCATCCTCAACGTCATCACCGTGTGGAACGACTTCCTCACCCCGCTCCTGTACCTCTCCGGCAGCGGTCAGCTGACGGTCCCGGTGACCCTCTACAGCTTCGTCGGGCAGTACATCTCGCAGTGGAACCTCGTTTTCGCGGGGCTGGTCATCAGCATCGCGCCCATCCTCATCGCCTACTTCATCCTCCAGAGGACCGTCATCCAGGGCTTCGCGAGCGGGCTGAAGGGATGAGCGGTCGTCACACGGACCGCCGACCGTCGACGGTCCATCACCCGAAGAAACACACCAGAGAAGCAAGGAGCACTCAGATGCGCTACAGAGTCGTCGCAACAGCAGTGGCGGGCGTCGCGGTCGCCGCGAGCCTCGTGGCATGTTCGAACAATCCCAGCGGGGGAGGCGCGACGGGCGAAGGCGGGATCTCGCTCGCCGTCGTGACCAGCGACAAGGCGGGGGCCGAGGCCGTCGCCGAGGCGTTCACCGAGCAGACCGGGATCGACGTGACCATCACGTCGTCCGACACCGACAACTACATGAGCACGCTGCGAACGCAGCTTTCCAGCGGCACCGCGCCGGACGTGTTTTTCGTGTGGCCCGGCGACGGCAACCCGATGGCCAAGCAGGTCGTCGCCGAGGCCGGACTGGTCGAAGACCTCTCGGACATGGACTTCGTCGAGAAGATCCCAGAGGCGTACCGCGTCCTGAGCGACTACGAGGGGGCTACGTACGTCGCCCCGGTCAGCTCGGCCGGCATCGGAGCCGCCTACAACCTCACGGTCATGGACGAACTCGGCCTCACGGTGCCGCAGACGTGGACCGAGGTGCTCGCGCTGTGCGCCGACGCGAAGGCGGCCGGCAAGTCGGCATTCGCGCTCGCGGGCGCGACGCCGTGGAACGTGCAGCTCATTCCGTACGCGCTCACGCCCACGCTCGTGTACGGCCCCGACCCCGACTTCGCTCAGCAGATGTCCGAAGGCGAGGTGACTTTCGCCGATTCGGCGTGGGTCGACGCGTTCGACAAGTACATCGAGATGAACGATGCCGGATGCTTCCAGGACAATGCGCTGGGCACGGCCTACGAGGGTGCGCTCGACCTGGTCGCGAAGGGTGAGGCGCTGGCATCCGTGCAGGTGAACGCGTCCGTCGGCGCGATCCGTCAGACCGCCCCGGATGGCACCGAGTTCAGCCTCGAGCCGCTGCCGGCGAACGATGACCCGGCATCGACCCGCATGGCTGCGGCGATGGGCGCCGGATACGCGATCAACGTCGACACGAAAAACGGCGACCAGGCTCGCCAGTTCATCGAGTTCATCACATCTCCCGAAGGGCAGGCGCTCTACGCCGACGCGATCGCGGGCATCCCCGCGCTCGACCCCGAGTACGAGGTCGACGAGGCGCTGGCTCCCCTCATGACTTTCATGGCCGAGGGGAAGACCGACCCGTTCATGGATCAGCTGTGGCCGAATGCGAACGTGCAGCAGGTGCACCTCGAGGCCGGCCAGCAGCTCCTCGCGGGTGAGATCACGCCCGCCGAGGCGCTGCAGCGCATGGATGCGGCATACGCCGAAGGATGAGCAATCGGCGGCCGGCGGATCGTTCCGCCGGCCGCCGGCCCGCCACGGCCGCCGCGTGGCGGCGGAGAGGACGAGAGAACATGACGAACGTCGCAGCCGTGATGCCCGAGCTCGGGACGATCGAGCTCCGCGCGGTGCCCGAGCCGCAGCCGGGTCCGAGAGAGGCCATCGTCCGCATCGAGGCGGTGGGCGTCTGCGGGTCAGACACCGCCTACTATCGCGTGGGCTACATCGGCGACTGGAGGGTCGAGGGTCCTTTGATCCTCGGCCACGAGGTCGCCGGTGAGGTCGTGGCGATCGGGTCCGACGTCACGCGGGTTCGCGTGGGCGACCGAGTCGCGATCGAGCCGGGTCGACCGTGCCGGGACTGCGAGGACTGCATGGCCGGCCGCTATCATCTGTGCCCCGACCTCGCGTTCCTCGCGACCCCACCCTTCGATGGCGCTCTCGTGCAGCGGCTGGCGATGGACGAGCGCAACCTGTATCCAGTGCCCGATTCGATGTCCTTCGAAGAGGCGGCGCTGTGCGAGCCGCTCTCGGTGGGCATCTGGGCGTGCCGCAAGGCGTCGCTGCAGGCCGGTGATCGGGTGCGCGTCACCGGCGCCGGTCCTGTCGGCATCCTCGCCGCGCAAGTCGCGCGTGCGGAAGGGGCATCGCACGTCGTCGTGAGCGACGTGTCGGAGTTCCGGCTCGCGAAGGCAGCCGAGCTCGGATTCGCGACCGAGCGCGCGGGCGAGGTCGCAGACGGACCCGGTCACGAAGACGCCGACGTGCTGCTGGAGTGCTCGGGTGCTCCCGGCGCACTCGCATCGGGTCTGTGGCGACTGCGCAACGGCGGCCGGGCCGCGATGGTCGGCATGCCGAAGCAGGATGTCTCGCTGCCGCTGTCTCGCCTGAACGTGAAGGAGATCTCGATCTCACTCGTCAACCGGTATGCGCACACATGGCCTACGGCGATCGCGCTGGTGGCCTCCGGCCGGGTGGATGTCGCGAGCATCGTGACACACCGCTTCGCGCTCGACGGCAGCGAGGACGCCCTGACGCTCGCCTCCCGCGTGCCCGATTCGCTCAAGGCCGTCATCTACCCGAACGCGGTGCCCAGCGACTTCTCGTGATGCTCCCGGCGGGACCGGTGCACCGCTAACGTCGATTCCGACGACCGCGCGATGCCGGAGGGAGGCGCCGTGACCAGGAGTAAGGATCTCGGTTTCGCGGCTGTCGCGCGGCTGGCCGGGGTCTCGCCCGGGACGGTGTCCAACGCGTTGAACCGCCCCGAGAAGGTGGCCGAAGCGACGCGGGCTCGCATCATGGCGGCCATCGAGGAGCTCGACTTCGTCCCGAACCGCGCCGCCTCCGCGCTGCGCCTCGGCAACAGCCGTCTCATCGGCCTGGTGGTGCCCGAGATCGCGAACCCGTTCTACGCCGCGATCGCGAGCGCTGTCACCGAGGAGGCCGCCGAGCGCGGTTATACGATCGCCCTCTGCGTGAGCCACGATGATCCCGCGCGGGAGCTGGCGAGTTTCAACATGCTGGCCGAGCAGCGCGCGGCGGGGGTTCTCGTCGTCACACTGAGCGCCGACCAGCAGCGGCTGCGACGCCTGCGGATGGTGGGCGCGCGGCTCGTGCTGATCGACCGCGTGGCCGACAGCGCAGAAGGCTGCTCCGTCGCGGTCGACGACGTCACGGGCGGGCGCATAGCCGTCGAGCATCTCGTCGACAGCGGGTGCCGCGACATCCTGGTGCTCAACGGCGAACTCAACATCCCGCAGTGCCTCGACCGCAGCGCGGGAGCCCACTCCGCGGCGGATGCTTCGGGCGTGCCGTTGCGCGAGATCAACGTCGAGCACATGACCGTCGAGGCGGGGGTCGAGGTGGGCCGGGATCTCGCCGCAGATCCACCGGCCGGCGTGTTCTGTACGAACGACCTCCTGGCGGTCGGGGTGATCCGCTCCCTCACGGATGCCGGACTCCGCGTCCCCGAGGACGTCGCGGTCGTCGGCTACGGCGACCTCGAGATCGCCGAGATCGGCCGCGTCCCGCTGACGACGGTAGAGCAGCCCAAGGAGCAGGTGGGCCGTGCGGCCGTCGAGGCGCTCGCCGCCGAACTCGCCGCCAAACCCGACGAGCACGAGCATGTCTCCGCGGTGTTCCCGCCACGGCTCGTGATCCGCCGATCCGCGCCCGCCGTCACGCGGTGAGGAGCGTCACCGGCCCGTACAAGCCGGAACCGCGTTGCGACGGAAACGCCCACGCTGTGGGAGTGGATGCCGCGAGGAACGGCGCGAGCGTGTTGTTCACAGTGATAGCGAGGTCGAGCTCGCCGCGGCGTGCGCCGAGGTCGACGACGTACGGCACGCAGAAGAGGTCACCGACAACGTCGCCGTCGACCTCGACACGGACGCTGCCACGGATGCGTCCGAGGTCGAGGCGCGCCGTCTCGCACTCCTCGGGTACGACGATCCGCCGCCGGTAGCGGACTCCGCCCGACCATGAGGCGAGGCCGATGTCGCGCCAGTCGCCGAGCGTGATCGGGGCGGGCCCGGTACGAAGTAGTACGGGGCCGTCGAGCGCCGATCCTCCGCGCAGGAAGGCTGTCGGTTCGGTGCGAATTGTGACGGTAGTCGGAGCGGACGGCGGCGCGTCGAGCACGACCGTGTCGCCATCCCACGTGCGGGCGTGGCCGTCGATCTCGATCTCGGCCGGGAGGCGCAGCGGGATGTCGAGCGCCTCGGCGCCGGCAGGCATGCGGAAGGACAGGATCTGTGCGGCAGGCGCCACATCATCCGTCACCGCGAGATCAGGCGGCGTCCGGCCGGTCTCGGGTTCGCCGCGCAGCCAGGTCGCGCGAGGCAGGGGGTGGGGTCGATGCGCGGCGTGCGTCGATGCCGGCTCGTCCCAGTGTCCGAGGTGCGCCACCGCATCACCCGAAACGCCCCCGGCCGTGGCGCTCCACCCGGGTCCGCTCATGAGCGTCACGATGCCCTGCGCGGTGTGTGCCACGAGGTCGACGAACACGACGTCCGTCGCCGACCCCGGCCGCGTCTCGATCGAGACCTCGTGACTGCCGGCGCGCAATGCGGCGGTCGCGTCGTGCGTGAAGTGCGCCGGAATCGGCCCCCACTCCGCGCCGTAGTAGTCCACCTCGGCCTGCCGCGCCAACAGCTCGCCGTCGATGCGCACCACTGCCCCGGACGTCGCGCCCACGATCAGGGTCGCGCGCTCCGCATCGGCGGGCAGGTCGACGCGCGCGCGGTAGGTGACCGTTCCCGCGGCGGCAAGCGCCTCGGGCGCGCGCAGGTATCTCGGCCGCTCGGGGAAGTCGCCCGGACGGGCCAGCGTGAAGAAGCTGCCGAGCACATCGGCAGCCCCCGCGACCGCACGCGAGTTGCGGTTCTCACCGAGCCGGTATTCAAGCACGTTCACCGGTGCGACCTCGACGAGCACGCGCACGACATCCTCGTCGCCGTGCCCGATGACGGGCAGGCCGTTCCACCACACGTCCTTGACGGCGCCGGCGCCCACGATCAGCTCGGCCCGGCCATCGATGTCGCTGCGCACCAGCGCCCGCACGCTCGCGAGCTCGCCCGGCCCGGTTGCGGGCACCCGTACGAACTCCTCCGGCACGATCCCCTTCAGCCCGAGCGTCCCACGACCCGGGTCCTGAGCGCCGCGACTGCGCGAGTGCACATTGACGGCCCAGTCGTCCGGAGCGAGAGGTCGTTCGCCGCCGAGCACGGCCTGGGCGCCGCGGACATCCAGCGGCGCTGGCGCGTCCTCGGCCGCAACCGGCCCGAACGTCCGACACCGCTCGCCGTAGGTCGCTTTCGCTGTCGCGGTGCCGGGCCGACCCTGCTCGCGCCACTCGAACTCCCACACCTGGATTGCCGCGACGTCGGAGCCCACCGGCAGCGCGAGATCGCCCCACGTGTTGTCCATGGTCGGGACGAGCTCCCCGGTCCAGCCGTCGTCGAGCTCCGTCGATCGGCACCTCGGAGCGGCAGGCGGCGTCACCGGCGCCGCGGACTCGCCCGCTGCCGCCTCCCGCCACGCGACAAGCACGGCCGGCGCGCCATCGGTCCGCACCGTCAGGACGCTGCCCCCGTCCTCGTGCGCGACGGTGGCCGGGCTCCGGCGACCCGTGGCAGGGTCGAGCATAATCGCCTCGGTGACGCGAGCCTTCACTCGCACGGTGCGCTCGCGGGCGTAGAGACCGGGATCGAACGACGCCTCGGCGGGGACCCCCGCGACGGATGCCGTGGACCGAGGCCCGCTCGCGCCGGGATAGGCGCCGAGGACGAGCGCCACCCCGTACCGGCCGGACCGCCTCACGAGCAGGGGCACATCCGAGACGGCGTGGCCGGCAAGCTCGGTGAGCGCGTCGGCGGCGTGCGCGGCATCCGGAACCCGCTCCAGACGGGGGTGCGTCGCGAGGGTCGTGACGGTCGCGTCGTCGCCGCGCAGGCCCGCCGCCTCCCGCGGCGGCACCCCGACGACGATCACGCGGCCACCCGCGTCGAGCAGATCGATGAGCCTGCGGGCGGTCCGCTCCCCCAGCACCGTGGCGGACGGCAGGACGATCGCTCGATACGTCTGCGCCGCTACGACGATGCGCCCGTCGCCGAGAGGCTCGCGGACGATCGAATCCTCGTCGATCACGTCGAACGAGATGCGTGCGGCATCCAGCGCGCCGATGCGCGGGTGGAACCAGTTGTTCGTGCCGACCAGCGCGAGGTACACCTCCTGCGCGGCATCCCTCTCGCGCGGCGGTCCGTCTCCGTTCCCGGCGCCTCCGATCCGTCCATCGCCGAAATGGTCGACGGGCAGGTCGAGCGTGAGGTCGGCCTGGGCGGTCGAGGTCGGGTGCAGCACCGCGACCTCTGCGTCGTACGTGCCCCACGACATCATTGAGGCGATCCTGGCGACCGCCGTCGCGAACGCCGGGTACTGCTGCCAGTACGGCTGCCGCCAATCCGTCGAAGGTGGCGCCCACTCGAACCATCCGCCCGCCGTTCCGAAGTAGGTCGCGTGCGGGTTGTACAGGTTCGCGCCGCTGCGCAGGAACGGCAGGAGCCAGTCATAGGTCTCGTCGAGCGTCCCGCCCCACCCGCTGGAATGGAAGGCCTCGATCCACACGCGTGGATGCTCGTACAGGTGTGCGATCGAGGAGTGGATCTTCGCGTCGCCCTCGTGATCGCTGCCCGCAGCGCCGTACCAGCGGTGCGTGCGCAGGTAGTCCGAGTACAGCTGCGTCGCCTGCGTCGGGTAACCCGCGCGCGCGGGATGAGACTGATCGGCGCCGATGAGCATGCCGCGCTCGCTGTGCCACCGGGCGAGCGGGTGGAAGAACACCTCTTCGGCGAGCGCGGCGCGCACCGCGTAGTAGTCGCCGCGTACTTTGCGCTCGGTGGGTCCCGTGCCGCCGAACAGCGCCGGCAGGTGGTCCAGGATGTCGTAACCCCGTCGGTCTCGGAACTCGGCGGCGAACCGCGGGGTCCATGCGTTCGTCGCGGGCAGTTCATCCTGGAAGCTGCCCGCGATCACGGTGCCCAGGTGTTGGGGAACGCGGCGGTCGTACTCGCCGTGGACGCGGTCGATGAGGAGGGCAACGGCCTCGGGGGAGAGGTAGTCGTACGCGGTGGGAACCGAGGTGATCGCGTTCGCTGCGTCGCCCTCTCGCGCTCCCGCGATACGGCCATCGGGCGTGCTGTCGAGGCGTCGTCCGTCCAGGCGGTACGCGCCGACGAGCGTCTCGCCGGCCGCGAGCTGAAGCCGGCCTCCAGCGACCGCCGCTGCGCGGCTTCGCAGCGACGCGCCGGCGACCTCGGGATGCGACCCCGCGATGCCACCCTGGACGTCGGCGCCCGAGAAGCCGATCTGGTCGTAGAACCACAGCCGCATGTCGCGCTCCGCCGCGATCTCACACGCCTGCGTAAATCGCTCCCACCATGTGTCGCTGAACCAGCGCGGCTCGTCGGTGACCGCGCCGAACAGCGGTCCGGCGGGCGCGAGGTTGATCACCACGAGGTTGTGAATGCCGCCCTCGTCGAATGCAGCCATCTGCCACGCGAGCCGTTCCGGGGTCACGGCCGCCCCCGACCACCACCACAGCGGCGTCGGCCCGAACGCGCGGGGCGGGTGGTCGAAGAGCTCGGCGAGCGACGGCGGCATCATCGGCGGCGTGTTCCTTTCGCGCCTGGATCGAATCGCGGGAGTGTCGTGGACGCGGACTTGTAAAATCGATTTAATCGATCTACGGTCACCTTACGCCACCACCCACTCGACCACCACGGAAGGCCGCACTCGATGTCGAGCACGCAGAACGAGCTTCTCCGCCTCATCCCGCCGAAGCAACGTCGAAGGACGAGGATCGGTCTGGTCGCCGGCGGCCTGGGCACGTACTGGCCGCAGTTCCCCGGGCTTCTCCCGCAGCTGCAGGAGTCCGCGCGGTACGTGTCGGAGCGGTTCGCCGAGATGGATGCCGACGTCACGGACATCGGGTTCATCTCGGACGCGCAGGAGGGCGCGGTGGCCGCCGAGCGGCTGCGGCAGGCGGACTGCGACCTCATCGTGCTGTTCCTGACGACGTACCTCACGTCGTCCATGGTGCTGCCGATCGCGCAGCGAGCCGGGAGCCCCGTGCTTGTGATCGATCTGCAGCCCACCGAACGCATGGACCACGCGTCGTTCGACACCGGCGCGTGGCTCGCGTACTGCGGCCAGTGCCCGGTTCCCGAAGTCGGAAACGTGTTCCGGCGTGCCGGCATCCCGTTCCGGTCGGTGTCGGGATGGCTGCGACAGGAATCGGCATGGCGTCGCGTTGAGGAGTGGGTGCACGCGGCCCGCATCCGCGCGGCGCTGCGGCACGCGCGTCACGGGCTCATGGGACACCTGTATCCGGGGATGCTGGACGTGTCGACTGACCTGACGCTGCTGCCGACGACGTTCGGTTCGCACGTCGAAGTGCTCGAGTTCGACGATTTGCGCGTTCGGGTCGAGGACGTCACCGACGCCGAGACCGACGAGCGGATGGCGCTCGCGCGGGAGATCTTCACGCTCGACGACAGCGTCGAGGATGAGGATTTCGCGTGGGGCGCGCGCGTGTCGGTGGGTTTGGACCGGCTCGTGGAGGACTTCGATCTCGACACCCTCGCCTACTACCACCGCGGCCTGAACGGCGAGCAGCATGAGCGCCTCGGCGCCGGCATGATCCTCGGGGCGTCGCTGCTGACCGCGCGGGGCATCCCCGCGACGGGCGAGTACGAGCTGCGCACCACGGTCGCCCAGCTCGCCACGCAGGTGGTCGGCGCGGGCGGTTCGTTCTGCGAGATCCAGGCGCTGAACTTCGAGGACGGCGTGGTCGAGATGGGGCACGACGGTCCGGCGCACCTGGCTGTGTCGAGTCGGGATCCGCTGCTGCGGGGTCTGGGCGTCTATCACGGCAAGCGCGGCTGGGGAGTGAGCGTCGAGTTCGACGTCCAGCACGGACCCGTCACGCTTCTCGGGCTGGGTCAGGATCGCGACGGGGCCCTGTCGTTCGTCGCGTCGGAGGGGACGGTCGTGCCGGGACCGCTGCTCGAGATCGGGAACACGACCAGCCGGGTCGACTTCGGCCGCGACCCGGGTGAGTGGGTGGACGAGTGGTCGGCGACCGGGGTCGGCCACCACTGGTCGCTGTCGGTGGGCGGCCGGATCGGCGACTACCGGGCGGCGGCGTCGCTCCTCGGGATCGACTTCCGCGTCGTGTGAGGCGGTGTCGGCGCCCGCTCCCGGTGCGGCCCGCGCGGGCTCACGGGCGCAGGTCGCCGGCCCCGAAGCGGCTGGGTGGGACGCCGAACGTCCGACGGAACACCCGGGAGAAGTAGAGCGGATCGCTGAATCCGACGAGCGCGGCGACCTCGGCGACGCGCAATCCGGTCGTCCGCAGCATCAACGCCGCTTCGCGCATCCGGGTCTGCGTGATCCATGTCGAGACCGATGTGCCGGTGTGTGCGTTGAAGAGGCGTTCCGCCGTGCTGGCGCTGCATCCGCCCGCGGCGGCGACCTCGCCCACCGACAGCGGCCGCACCAGATTGTCTTTGACGAATCCCATCATCTGCTCGACGGCGACCGGAAGCGTGGCTTGCGCCTGCCCCTCGGCATCCCATTCGTCAGCTTCCGTGCGGATGACCTCCGCGAGCGCGCGGAACACGGGTTCGTTGAACGGCGCCGACAGGAACCGCTCGATGGCGAACCCGCCCAGTTCGGCCACGCGGCGACCGGCGCCGGAGGTGGCGGATGTCGTCGATGCGGGGGTGGTGCGCTCGGGTCCCGTGCGGCCGGGGTCGTCGAGCAGCGGGTCACCGGGGCGGTGGGCGACCCGTGGGATGGCGGGGTGATTGCGGACGTGACGGGGGACGATGTGGATCGTGCCGAGGTGGTACGGGCGGCGCGCGTCTGCGACGTACTCCACGTCGTGGTGCCACGGGAGGCGCAGGATTCGCGAGGAGTCCATGCGGAACGTCCCGTTGCCCGAGCGGATCGTGCCTCCGCCCTGCACCACCCAGAGGAAGCACTCGCTCATGACCCGCTGATGCAGGATGTGCTCGGACGGGCGGAACCGGTACCAGTTGGCTCCGACGATGACAGGGCCCGTGTCGCCCGCGCCGGTGTGCTCCACTGTCACCACGCCGGCGTGCCGCGTCGTTCGGGACGGTGACTGCGAGCGAGGCGGGCCAGCATGCGTCGCAGCTCGTCGACGTCGTCCGCCGACCAGTCGGCGAGCATGTCGCGGATGTTGACCTCCGCCGTGGCCATGATGCGCTCGCCGATGCGCCGTCCGGCGTCGGTCAGGGCCACGAGCACGCCGCGATCGTCGTCGGGCGCAGGAACCCGGACGACCAGGCCCGCGCGCACCAGCCGGCCCACGATCTTGCTCATGTTCGTCGCCGTCATGCCGAGCGCGAGTGACAGCTCGACCGGTCGCATCGCGCCGTTGTACGAGAGCTGGTTGACGACGAGGAACATTCCCATGTCGTCGATGGGGAACTCCACCTGCCCCATGACCCGCCGCCGCACGGCGGTGCTGTCGGCCCAGTGGACAATCGAGGCGAGTGAGAGCCGCAGGTCGAGCGGATCGTCGCCGACGATCGGGCTGAGGTCCGCGGCGGCGTCGGCGTCGAGCTGACCTCGTGCCATCAGTTCCCGTTCCCGTCGAATCCGACCCGTTTCACTCCCGCAGGAGCCGCACCGGCCCGAGAAGCCCGTATGGCCGGACGACCGCGTGCTGCGTGCGGCCGTCGCCCACGACCTCGGCGATGATGTCGGGGACGCGCTCATAATAGCCATTCGCCCGCAGGCGGTTGTTGAGCGAGCTCGACACCCGCACCGTGATCGTGTTGGTGCCGGCGTGGACGCCGGCCGTCACGTCCACGATGGGACGCGCGGTGTCGAACCCGCGCGCCGGACCGTCTCCGATGCGGACGGAGCCGAGTGCACCAGCCGTCGACCCCAGGTCGAGGAGGTAGCGCGAGCCGGCAGTCACGTCGTCGAGCGTCAGAGTGGCGGTGTATTCGCCGACGCCCGAGACCTCCGGTCCGACGGCGTCGAGCTCGGACCAGGGCGCGAGTCGCACGACGCCCGCGTCGAGGTGGGTGACGGCCGTCGTGGGGCGCACCTCGCGCGACGTGTATCCCAGCCCTCGATCCTCGGTGATCACCTCCGGTTCGCCGGCGTCCCAGCTCTCCACCACGAGCCGCCACTCGTCGATTCCGGCGACCTCGGTGACGGCCGCCGGCTCGGTCTCGGTGACGTCGGCAGAACGGTCGAGCACGACGATCGCCGATTCGCCGGGGGCGAGCGAGAGTTCCACGATCGAGCGGTCTTCGGAACGCCGGATGCCGCGGTGCGGGCGCAGCTCGCCGCTCCATGCGTCGAGCCGGTACGCCGCGCCGGTTCCCGCGAGCGCGACGCCGACGGTCGTCGGCTCGGCCGTCTCGTACAGGAAGTGGTAGGCGTAGAGCACCGTGAGTGGCCCGTCTTCGCGCACGTGCGTGAGGACGTTCGGGTTGTCCTCTTCGAATCGAGCACGGCCGAATCCGGCACGGCTGTCGCCGCCGCGATCGAGGTCGTCGAGCGCGGCCACGACGCCTGATGGCGACGTGACGCGTACGGTCGGCATCGTCCGCAGCTCGGCCATGATTTCGGCTAGTTCGGCATCCCTGCGGTCGAGTCCGGGCGTCGCGGCCGCGGCGCTCTCGTGCGCGTGGTGACGGCCGCCCGACAGCGACACGAGCTCGCGCGCGCCGTCGACGATCACGAGCCGCAGGCCGCGGCGGACCCAGCCCCGCAGGTGCGTAGCGACGTCCGCGTCGAGCGTGTCCTGGTACACGACGAGCGCGCGGTAACCCGGCCCCTCCGGCTGGACTTCGTCGCCGTCGAACGACACGTCGTCTCGCAGCAGCAGTGAGCCGTCGAAGAACTCGTACGTGATGCCGGCATCCTGCATCCCGAGGTCCTGCCACCAGAAGTTTGTGCGATCGCGCATCCACATCGTGCCGTAGGCGACCTCGTCGGGGATCCGCTCGCCGGCAGGCCCCCACATCGTCATGCCGATGAGGTTCTCGGTGAAGTGGTCCGTGCGGAGGATGCCGACATCCACGCGCGGCCGCCCGCGGCGGAGGGCGTATTGCAGGCGTCCGATCGCGGCGGTCCAGAGCGGGTAGAACTCCGACCCGGGCTGGCGAGTGTCGAAGCGCTCGGAGAACATCGGCCACATGCCTTCGTGCCCCGGCCACTCCGTCACGCCCTCCGCGCCGGCCGGGCTCGCCCATCCGTGCAGGACGGTCTTCGTGATGCCGGCCGCGAGCTGCGTCGCGATGATCTGGTCGTAGAACCGCTGCTCGAGCATGTAGTTGCGGGTCGTCGCTCCCGTCTCGGACGAGAACTGCTTGCCGAAGAGGTGCGCGGGGCCGGCCATGAGCCGATAGGCGTCGATCTGGCCTGCGAATTCGAGGGATTCCGTCTCGATTCCGTCGACTTCGGGTCCCGGACGAGTGAGCTCGAACGGCAGGCCATAGCTGATCTCGGCGCGAAGCGTCATCCCGACGCTGTGCAGGAACGCCGCGAAGGGGCGCAGCATGTTCTCGATATAGAGGTCGGTGAGCGTGCGCACGTAGTCGAAGCGCACCTTGTCGATCGTGCTGCGGTCGGCCGGGTCCACCGGCTCGTGGTGGTAGACGGTCGAGACAGCCATGAACGGCGCGCTGCGGGTGAGGAACGGCAGCCACGGCGCGATGTCGTAGCCCCGACGGGCGCGGAACTCGTCGGCGAACATGAATCCCCAGAACATCCCGCCGGCGCCGTAGGTCGACAGTTCGAGCGAGTCCATGTACATCTGGGCGCGCCGATTGCGAGAGATGAGGTCGCGCAGCTCGGGCGTGAGCACGATGTCGTCCCAGTACGCGATCACCGCGTCGACGCCGTCGCGGTCGAGGTAGTTGACCGTGTAGTTCACGCTCGCGGACGGCGATGCCGTCTGCCCGGTGCCGTGTACCCAGTAGGCGAACAGCCGCCACTCGCCTTCGCCGTCGGGCGCGGCCCAGTCGAGCGAGTCCCCCGACATTCGCGGCGTGAGATCGACGACGGATGCCACATCCAGCAGCCCCTCGCCGGCGATGCGCGCCGCGATCACCGCGACGAGATGCTGCTGTGTCACGGTGCCGCGGTGTCCGGGGATCGGCGTCTCGGCGATGGGGCCGTCCAGGTCGATGCGGGGGAGCGCGCCGGTGCGGGAGGCGCCCGCGCCGAGCGTCTCGTGGACGACATCCAGCTCTTGCGCGGCCGCGCGGTCGTCGGGCGTGATGGTCGGAAGGTTCGCGTTGGACCAGTTCGTGCCCGAGGTGAAGCTCACCGACATGCCACGATGCGTCGTCTCTTCGACGACCACCTGGGAGTCGTGCACCCATTCCTCGGAGCCCCACCCGTACCGCGCGTGATCGATGTCCCCCTCGTCCATCGCGAGGAACTCCATCCCGCCGAACCCGAGCCGGTGGGCATCGTCGATCTCGCGGCGAAGCGTGGCGTCGGTGTGGAGTCCTTCCGCGAGCCACCACCGCAGTTCGGGGCGGAATTCGATGGCCGGGTCGGCGATCTCGCGCCGGAAGTTGTCGAGCGTCATTGCAGCGTCCGTTCCATCTAGAACTGTCTCACCGACAGTATGTATTGTCGCCACGACACATGCAATGGATCCGTGCACATCCAGGTCGAGCTCTTGGCACTGAAGTCGAGGGATCCAGACTTCGTGAGGTTCCTGGCATACACCGGGCTTCGATGGGGAGAGGCGACGGCGTTGCACACGCGGGACCTCGATCTTGCCCGCAATCGCGCGCGAACCGAGGAGAACGCGGTGCTTGTGGGCACGACGGTCATCATCGGCACTCCTAAGTCGCATCGGGCCCGCACGGTACCCCTGCCGCCCTTCCTCCTTCCAGCGCTCGCGCTTCGCGGGAGGACACGGGCCCCGGAAGAAATACGTGTTCGGCGATGGCGCGCATCCACTTCGAGTTCCAAATTCGCGAGATGGCTGGTAGCCGCAGCCGAGGAAACCCGCCCCCTGCAGGGTTCCCCGACCGGCGGTCACGTGGGCGGGTTGATGCCGTCCTGATCTGCCCCGACCCCGATCGTTCGCTCTCGAACGTAGGCAAAATGTGGGCACGGTCCACTCGGACGAATGCGAAAGGCCCCGCGATCCCAGTGTTTCGAAGGGTTCGCGGGGCTTTCAAGCTGGCGGTGACGGTGGGATTTGAACTCATTCGACTGACATAGGAGTTGATACGGAATCGCGTCGTTCCGCGGATCCGATCAGGTTCGGCAGCTTCCTGGATCAGCGCGGACAGTCTCGATCGTCTGCGTTTGTTCCCACGCGATCTTGCTGCCAGTTTCGGAACCGTACGTCAGCCGAGCGCGGCGCCGGCCCGATAGAGCCCGTCGAGGACACGGTCTATGAGAACGCCTGCGCTTGGGGATGCACGTGGACGGCAGCTCGCCGTCGAGCCGACCGCTTTCGCTGACAGCATCGCCTTCGATGGCTCTGGAACACGGTCGCGCCACGCGACGAATGACCGTACGTGGCGCTGCTCGGCGGTCAGGCGTCGACTCCAGGCGTGTACGGGCTGGGTTGCGACGTCACATCTCGCGCGGCTCTGTGGCGAACGTAGCCCCAGGTCGCGAGGCCGAGCAGTGGACCCCACGCCCAGAAGGGGAGCATCAGCGCTGTGCCGCCCGGGGTGGCCCCCGTCAGCGCAAGAGTCAGGGACTGCACGCCGCCCGCAGTGAACAGCGCGGCGACCGTCACGGCTGGGACGGCGACCAGCGGCACGGGAACCGCGCAACCGCCGATCCGGGGAACCCACCGCGGCACGCGCTCTCCCCACGGAAGCACGAGTCCCAGGGTGAGCACGGCGCCGGCGAGCATTGCGGCTCCCAGCATGAGGCCGACGACACGGATGTCGGGACTCGCCGTGAAGATCTCACGACTGCCACCGAAGAGCGGCCACGGGGTCAGCCACGATGCGCGAGCGATAGCGTACGGCAGCGCCATTGCAGCGGCGGCGACAGTAAACGCGACGCGGTGGCGCTCGACGAATGCTCCTGCTCGCGTGGCGCGCCGCGTGATCATGCCTACCGACCACAGCGTCCACACACCCACGAATGCGGTGAGAGCGAGGGACGTTGCGAAGCGTAGTGGATCGGCCGCCAGGACCTGCGCGTATCGCGTGTAGAACGACAGGAGCTGGAACGCACCTGCCAGTTCCAGCACGACGAGCGCAGCGACCGCGGCGGTAAGGAGCACCGCGACGCCCGGTCGCCGTCGAGCCAGGAGCGGTACGAGCAGAACGACGGCGATCGGTACGAAGAATGCGAGGGTATAACCGGCGATGACGATGCCGTCGAAGCCGAGCAAAGCGACCGCAGTGACCCCGACCGCCGCCAGGACGACGACCGGCGCGACCACACCGCTGCCCATCCGACCAGCTAGGAGAAGCATGCCCGTGACGAGAGTGATCGCGGCTGCCGCCACCTGAATCCCGGCGGCGGCGAGCGGAGCTGTCTCCTCGCTCAGCCAGCTCCCGAGGAAGGTGCCTCCCGCGCCGTACGGGCCTGCCTGCGGTGCGACGAGCCAGACGAGGCCGGCGGCGAGCACGGCGGTCGCGATCCCGGAACCCGCCCAGGCCAGCGGACGGATGCTGCGAGCGGTGTGGAGCGGTGCAACGGCACCGGTGGTGATGGTCATGAAACGAGGCTCCCTCGCATCGACCTGCGGACGCCTCACCCGCACGGGTGGGGCACGCTCACCCGGTGGGGTGAGATCCGGGCACCACGATGCCGTGCTCGTACGCCCAGATGACGACCTGCACCCGGTCGGCGAGGTCGAGCTTCGCGAGGATCGCCTTGACATGGGTCTTCACGGTGTTCTCCGTGAGGTAGAGGTCCCTCCCGATCTCGGCGTTGGACGCGCCGCGTGCGAGGTGTCGCATCACGTCACGTTCCCGAGGGCTGAGCGCATCCAGCGCTGCTGAACCGGCAGCGATGCCGGCTCGGAGCCGCATGTGAGCGAGCAGTGCCGCGGTCGCGCGCGGCGAGACCACGGCATCCCCGGCTGCGACGCTGCGGATCGCCGCGGTGAGGGCGGCCGGTCGTGCGTCCTTGGTGAGGAATCCGCTTGCGCCCGCCCGGATTGCGGCGAAGACGTACTCGTCGATGTCGAAGGTCGTCAGGACCAGCACGCGGGTGCGTGGCCTTGCTCGGACCACCTCGACGGTGGCGCGGATGCCGTCCATCCCCGGCATCCGGATGTCCATCAGCACCACATCGACCTCGTGCGCCCGCACCTCGGAAACCACCGCAGCGCCGTCGCCGGCGGTCGCCACCACATCGATGTCCTGCTCGGCGCCGAGAACCGTCGCGAGCGCGTCCCGCAACAGCTCCTGGTCGTCGGCGAGCAGAATCCGTATCGGTCGGGTCACGACAGGTCTTTCAGCGGCAACATCACCCGGATGATCCATCCCCGCCCTCTCTCGACGTCCAGAGTTCCACCCGCGTGGCGCACGCGCTCCGCCATGCCGACGAGACCCGTCCCCGTCGCACCCGAATCACGAAGGCCCACTCCGCCGTCATCCGTGACGGTCAAGACGACCGTGTCATCGCGCCAGTCCAGCACGATGGCTGCGCTGAGCGGCGGCTCCACGTGGCGCACCACGTTGGTCACCGCCTCCTGCGTGGCGCGGAAGAGCGCGACCTCGCCGTCCGGCGCGAGCGCACGGGGTTGCCCGATCTCACGGAACGAAATGTGGTGAGCGGGCGAGATAGCGCCCTCAGCGAGCGCAGCGATGCCCCGGAGACCGGTCATCGGGGCGAGCTCCGGCGGCGCATCGAGCAACCGGAGCATCCCGCGCAGTCCTTGCATCGCGGATCGTCCGGTCTCCGCCACGCGCTCGAGCGCCGCGGACTGCGGCGGTCCCGGCGGAAGCACCTTGGCCGCCTCGGCCTGAGCGATCATCACGGTGAGTCCGTGCGAGACGACGTCGTGCAGGTCGCGGCCGATGCGCGCGCGTTCGGCGGCGAGGGCGCCGTCCACCTGCTGCCGGACCCACGCCGCCGCGGCCGCGCGCCGGCGGCGGGCATCGCGACCGAGCAACCAGCCGCCCGCTACGACGGATGCGAGCGCAATACCCTCGAAGGCGATTGTGAGCGGCTGCGGAGAGGCGCTTGTCAGAGCGTCGGAGATGGAGATGATGCCTGCACCCGTGACGCCGACGACGAGGGCCGCTATGGCGGTCGTCTTCGCCTGGGTCGAGGCGACCTGCCATTCCAGCAGCACGAACACCGCCGCCGATGGCACGAGCGCTGCGCTGGCCATTCCTCCGGTGCCCACCCCAGCGAGGGCCAACATCGCGAGAGCGCCGATCACGAACGCCGTGCGTGGAAATCGCGCGCACAAGAACCCCGCGGCGTGGAGGACCACCGCGAGGATGCCGACACGCAGGGCGAGGGCGACGCCGTGGTCAGGGGCCACGACCTGAACGAGCAGGACGATCGTCAACGGCAACGCCAGCGCGCACAGCAGTGCCGCCGCGATAAGGGGCGCCACCCAGCCGCGCGCAGACGCACCCGAGAGAGCGCGGCCGTCCCGCCCTGAACTACTCACAAACCCAGTCTCTCGTGCACTGCACCATCGTCGCCTCACCCACAAGGGCGAGCGCGTTACCCTCCCCCGGATGCGCCCGCAGACGCGTGAAGAGCCCCGGATCTAGGCTCGAGAGAGGTCACGTTGACGCAGTCCGACGGCCGCGGCAGCGACGAGCACCACGGTGATCGCGACGACGACGAACATGGCGAACAAGTCCACGGGCCCTTCCGGCAGTGACGGAACCAGTGTGTACGGCGAGATGCCCAGCACCGCGCTGTCGAGATAGCCCAGCTCGACGAGAAGCTCGAGGAGGAACAGCACGCCGAGGACGGTATACGTGACGACGGCGGCGATCCGCGGAGCGAATGCATACAGCAGGGCAGCCACTCCGATAAGCAGCCAGATGGCCGGGAGCTTGACGAGCGTGGCAGCGATGAGGGCGGGAAGCTGTTCAGGGGTGTTCGTCGAGGCGGCGTACGTCAATCCGAGTCCGAGGCCGAAAGAAAGCTGGATGAAGGCGGTCCCCGCGAGGGCAGCGAGCAGGGCGCCTCCGGCCCATCGAACGCGGGATACAGGAGCGGCGAGCACCATATCGGCGCGGCCGCTGATCTCTTCCTGACGCAGTCGGATGATGGCCTGGATGCCGAACAGCGTCACCACTTGAGCGAAGACGTAGACGATCAAGGCCATGAATGCGAGAGCTGGCTCGGGGCCATCCGCGAGGCCGCCGAGCGTACCGCTGTCTTTCAGTTGGCGCGAGGTGCTATCGGCAAGTGCGGCGATCAGCGCGCCGAATGCGAACAGCGCAAGCGCCCACGCGATGAAGCTCCCGCGATTGAGCCGCAGAGCGAGGGTCATGGCGCCGCGAAGGGTGCCGGGTGCGTGGGTGCGGCCGCTCCGCTCTGGCAGCAGGCCCGCGCCGATGTCGCGGGCGCTGAACCGCATCGCCATCCCGAAGACCACTGCGGTGAAGGCGGTGACCAGGAGGAGGGGCCAACCGTCATCGGCCGCGTACGGTCGCACCCAGCTCAGCTGGCCGAAAGGGCTTGCCCATGCCAATCCGGGCATGGGCGCGGCGTCCGCAATCCCGCGGATGGCGTAGAAGATCGACATCACGACGACCGCGAGTGAGGTCGCTCCACGGGACGTGGCGGCCAGCATCGCGGCGACCCCGCCCACCGCGGTCATGAAAGCGCCGGCCAAGAAGAACTGCGCGCCGGTGAGCACCGAACCCGCGAGAGGGAATCCCATCGCGGTATATGCAATGGCGATCACACCGGCGGTGATGAGGCTGGCGGTCACCGCGACGATCGAGGACCCTGCGAGTGGGGTGCTGCGTCCGAGGCCGACACCGCCGAGGAATTCCCGGTAGCCGTCGTCCTCCGCAGTCCGGGTGTGGCGGATCACGGTGAAGGCGCTGGCGATCCCGAGGATGAGCGAGACCAGGCCCTGGACACGCCAGGCGGCGAGCGCCGCGACTGTGTTCGCGTTGATCCGGCCGATCATGAAGAGCTCGGCGGGCGAGCTGTTGATCTCGTGGGCGTACTCGGCCCGTGCTGGGCCGGTCGGATAGGTCGCGCCGATGGAGGCCGCGACACCGACGGCGAGGACGATCGCGAGGCCATACCAAATCGTCAACCGCAGACGGTCGCGGCGGACGATAAGGCGGACGAATGGGGCCAGACCGGTCAACGCGTTCATCTCAGCGCCCACTCCGCATCGCGGCCGGAGCGCTGTCGTAGAAGCGCATGAACAGTTCTTCCAGGGTTGGTGGCGACACTGTGATGGCGCGGATCCCGGCGGTTTGGAGTTCGCCGAGAACCGTGTCGAAGGAATCGACCTTCAGGCGGACGTGATGCCCGTCGACCTCTACAGAGGTGACCCCCGGAAGCTGGCTGAGATGAGCCGGCACCGTGTCGAGAGTCGCGGTGATCGAGGTCGACGCGAGGTGTCGGAGCTCCGACATCGAACCGGCTTCCACGATTCGGCCGGCTCGGATGATGCTGATCCGGTCGCACAGTTCTTCTACCTCGGAGAGAATGTGGCTGGACAGGAACACCGTCCGTCCCGCGAGCTTCTCCTCCGCGATCGCGTCCTTGAAGACGGCCTCCATGAGCGGGTCCAGACCGGAGGTCGGCTCGTCCAGGATGAGCAGTTCCGTGTCGGCGGCCAGGGCAGCGATCAACCCGACCTTCTGACGGTTTCCTTTGGAGTACGTGCGGGCCCTCTTGCTCGGGTCCAGATTGAAGCGTTCGATGAGCTCGTCGCGGCGCCGATGATCGAATCCGCCGCGGAACCTGCCGACGACGTCGATGATCTCGCCTCCCGTGAGGCTGGGCCATAGGGCCACATCTCCGGGAACGTACGCGAGTTTGCGGTGCACTTCGGTCGCATGCGTCCAGGGATCCAGCCCCAGAATCTTCGCCTGGCCACCATCGGCGCGAAGCAGACCCAGGAGCACGCGAATCGTGGTGGTCTTCCCCGCACCGTTGGGTCCGAGGAAGCCGTGCACCTCGCCTGGGGCGACCTGAAGCTCGAGACCATCCAGCGCACGGTTGCGGCCGAACGACTTCGTGACCGACGACATCGAGATAATGTTGTTCACGCGCACAGCGTACATCTCATTCACGAATTTTGTGAAAGTTTAGAACTCCAATGCCTGATGCTGAAGAAGTCGCCGACTTTATCGAGCGGTATGCCGAAGCCCTTGCGTTGTCCGGATGGCCGCGCATGATGGCCCGAGTGTTCGCGTATCTGATGGCAGCCGAGGACGGCCGCAGCACCGCCGCTCAACTTTCCCAGGGTCTCGGTGTAGGCGCGCCCGCCATCTCGGGCGGGATCAAGGCCCTCCTTCAGGCCGGGCTTGTCACCCGCGAGCGTGTGCCAGGGGATCGACGGGACTACTACCGGGTCCAGGAAGACACGTGGTTCCGCGCAGTCACCGGCAACGACGCAAATCTCGCGCGATGGCAGGACGCGTCTGCAGCCGGCGCACGGCTGCTCGGAACCGATACTGAGGCCGGAAGACGGTTCGAGGAGACCCGCAGGTTCTTCGAGTTCCTGCGCGTCGAGCTTCCTCGATTGATGGATCGCTGGCACGAGTCACAACAGCGCTGAGGTCGCGGGGCAGGGTTCGTCGGCCTAGCGACACCCAAGGCTGCGCCGATCGCGTAAAGCCTGCCCGGACGCGGTAGGCGTTGACTCACACGCTCCAGCAGCCCCGGGCCCCCAACACGATGAAGCGAACGCGTCGGACCACAATCCTTGCGAAATGACACCACCCCGCCGAGTGGTTCATCGTCTCCGGCACCGAGCCTCGCTGTGATGTCTCGGGACATCGGCCCCGACGGCGGTCCCCGCAAAGAGCTGCTGGACGCCGTCTGCGGAAACCGTCCCACCGCGCTCGTGGTGCGCGACGAGCACGCCGCACGGGTCAGCACCGCGGCGCTGGAGCGAGCGGGGATCACGCACAGCACCCCGGCTCCGATCGGTGGACGGATCGAGCGGGACCGAAGCGGAAGCCCCACCGGCGTGCTGCACGAAGGGGCGATGGCGCTGCTGGACGGCGTGAAACCCGCGCCCTCGTCCGACGACCTCGATACCGCGCTGGTCGCCGGTCACGACGGCGGAGTGATCCTGCGAGTCGAACACGTTCCGGATGCGGGCTCCGTCACATTCCATGTCCGCTCACTCAACCAGGGGCTCGGAGTGGTTCGTCCGCGAGGTCGGCGCATCCGAGGGTGTCGGCGTGTGCGTCGTCGAGAGCGAGCAGATCGATCCGGCCTTCCCGCTTCAGTGGTACGTCACCATCCGATCCCCTGGCGAGCCGCCGGTGAACGTGCCATCGATCGGCGATGACGTGTGCGATACCCCGTACCTCATGGTCTCGCCGACGCCGTCACGACCCATGGCGGCGAGGTAAAAATGTAGCAAGCGTTCCAGTTTCATCCTAGGGTTGGTTTCGCACATCGACTCGAGGAGGATCATGGGGCGCTCCCCGAGCAATGAGGTGGCCGGATCGTCACCATGGCGAACGGCCGCATCGTCGAACAACGGCCCAGCGAGTATCCGCTCGCGCACGGCGACCGCCCCCCGGCGCTCCATGCGGCGCGCGCAAATTGACCGAGGGAACCGTCCGTGTAATGCGTCGAAACCGGCACTCACCAGTGCGTGAGCCGATGTCGAGAACGACATTTGACACGAGTCAAATCGTGTGGTTGTTTTGGCACGAGTCAAAACACCTTCGTGTGTTCGCTCCGAACAACGAATCGTTCGTGAAAGCGCCCATCGTCGGGCGAAAGGAGACCTCATGAAGCGCCGGCCGACACCCGAAGTCCCGCCGACTCTCGATCCGAGTAGCCAGGCCGCCCAGCAGACGGCCGCCCCCGTGGTGGGACCCGGCGAGACCGCCACACTCGATCTTCCCCGGGTCGGGGCGGGGTTCATCGCTGTCTACGGGTTCACGTACTTCGGTTTCTACCTCGTGCTGTTCATGCCGTCGCTGTTCAGCCTCGCTTACAAAATCGCATTGATCGATGAGGCGGGTAAGGAGGCACACCTGGGCGTGATCGTTGGCGTGGGCTCGCTGGTGAGCCTGCTGCTGGGTCCCGTCTTCGGTGTGCTGAGCGACGGCACACGCATGCGATGGGGGCGACGGCGACCCTTCTTGGTCACGGGACTCGTCCTCGCGGCATTGAGCGCGGTATGGATCGCCGTGTCGCCGAACATCCCGATGATCCTCGTCGGTTGGCTGGTGGCCCAGGCCGCGACCAGCTCGATCAGCGCGGCCCTGAATCCGACCTTGCCCGAGTACGTGCCGCCCGCTCAGCGCGGCAAGCTCGGTGCCCTCGGCGGAGTCGCAACGTCGATCGCCGGTGTGAGCGCCACCCTTGTCGGCAGCTTCCTCACCGGCAACCTGCTTCTCCTCTTCCTCGTGCCCGTCGCCGTCTTCGCTGTGGGCGTGGTGCTGTGGCTGTTCGTCATGCCGGACGCGCCCGCGCCGCCGACGATCGCCAAGACTTCGGTATGGGCGGCTCTGCGGGCGCTCGTCTTCAATCCGTTGAAGTACCCGGACTTCTCGTGGGTGTGGATCGGCAAGCTCTTCCTGAATATCGGGATCGCATTCTTCTCCACGTTCCAGCTCTACTTCCTCATCGACCGACTGGGCTTTACCGCTGAGACGGCCGGCAGGCAGCTGGCTGTCGTGGGTGGCATCAGCCTTCTCGCGACGATGCTGTTCACCATCGCCGGCGGGTGGCTCTCCGACAAGCTGGGACGACGGAAGCCCTTCCTCTATGTCGCGTCGAGCTTGGTGGCCGCGGGGGCTATCATCGCCGGCTTCGCGCCGGACTTCCTCGTCTACGCGATCGGCGGTACCCTCCTGGCGGCTGGCACCGGCGCCTTCAACTCCGTCGACCTCGCCCTGGCCGCCGACGTGCTGCCCAACGAGAAGGAAGGCGGCAAGTGGATGTCGATCTACTTCCTCTCCGGCAGCCTGGCGTCCGCCGTCGGACCCATCGTCGCCCCCCTCGTCCTCGCAGTCGGTTCCGGCGGCGCGAACTACACAGCACTCTTCGTGTCGGGCGGTGCGATCGCGCTCGGCGCTGCCATCACCGCTTCCCGCGTGAGAGGGGCACGCTGATGCCTATCGAGCCGACATACGGATTCATCGCGTCGGACACCCCCTACGAGGACGGCGCTCCCCTCCCCTACTTCAGGCGGAGCTTCGACGTCGGGCCAGGACTGCGCACCGCCACACTGCGCGTGACTGCGCTCGGCATCGTCGAGCCCTTCCTCAACGGGTGCCGAATCGGCGACGAAGTACTGGCTCCCGGCTGGACCTCATACCGGCACCGCGTCTCGGTGCGAACGCACGACGTCACCGCGGTCATCACGCCGGGCCAGAACGCCATCGGAGCGATCGTGGGCGAGGGCTGGGCCGTGGGCCGCATCGGTTACGAGGGTAAACGGCACCACTACAGCGATCGCCCCGCCCTCTACCTGGAGCTTGAACTCGACTACGGCACGCACGTCGAGAGGATCGGCACAGATCCTCAGTTCCGCATCGATACGGGGGCTGTACGCGCGGGTGGCATCTACGACGGTGAGATGTACGATGCTCGTCTCGAACCGCACGGCTGGAGCACCCCCGACTTCGACGACTCAGGCTGGCAGAACGCCGTCGCGTTCGAGTGGGACCTCAACACGCTCGAGCACGACGTCGCGCCGCCCATCCGCCGGATCGAGGAACTGCATCCGGTGTCGATCTCGACGACCACGACCGGGAAGAGCATCGTCGACTTCGGTCAGGTGCTCACGGGGTGGGTCCGCCTCACTGTCTCGGGGCGAAGCGGCGAGACGATCACCTTGCGTCACGCCGAGACGCTCACGCCCGCCGGTGAGCTCGAGCCCGAGACGCTCCGGACGGCGAAGTCGACGGACCGCTACATCCTCCGAGGCGACGGCCTGGAGACCTGGGAGCCTCGATTCACATTCCACGGGTTCCGCTACGTCGAGGTCGACGGGTGGCCGGGCGAGCTTTCGCCCGACAACCTGACCGCGGTCGTCGTCCACAGCGAGATGACACGGACCGGGTGGTTCGAGTCGTCCGATCCGCTGCTGAACCGGCTACACGAGAATGTCGTGTGGTCGATGCGTGGGAACTTCGTGGGTGTCCCTACAGACTGTCCTCAACGCGATGAGCGACTCGGGTGGACCGGGGACCTGCATGCATTCACGCCCACCGCGGCCTTCCTCTACGACGTGCGAGGGGTTCTCGGCTCATGGCTCCGTGACCTGGCAGCGGAACAGAGCGAGAAGGGGTTCGTTCCGTGGGTGGTGCCGGATGTCCTCAGTACACCGTCGGCCCCGACAGCACTGTGGAGCGACGTCGCCGTGGGGCTCCCGTGGGCGTTGTACCGGGAGTACGGCGATCCCGAGATCCTGCGCCGGAGCTACCACTCCATGACGGCATTCGTGGACCAGGTGCAGGGGCTCCTAGACCCGAACGGCCTGTGGGGTTCGGGATATCAGTTCGGGGACTGGCTCGACCCCGACGCCCCTGCCGACGACGCGAGTGGCGGCAAGACCGACCGCCATCTCGTCGCAACCGCCTACCTGGTGAAGACGGCGACCGAGATGGCTGCCGCCGCCCGCGTCCTGGACCTCCCGCAGGACGCCGAACGATACGCGGCGCTTGCCGAGCGCGTCCGCGCGGCGTTCAGGTGGGAGTATGTCGCACCCTCCGGGCGACTGGTGAGCGAGTCGGCGACCGCCTACGCCCTCGCGATCTGCTTCGACCTGCTCGACGAGGATCAGCGGCCGACCGCCGGGCGGCGTCTTGCGGAACTGGTGGCCAAGGCGGGGTACACCGTGTCGACAGGATTCGCCGGCACGCCTCTCGTCGCGCATGCTCTGTCTGACACCGGCCACCTCGACACGGCGTACCTGCTGCTGATGGAGCAGGAGTGCCCGTCGTTCCTGTACCCGGTGACGATGGGTGCGACCACGATCTGGGAACGCTGGGACGCGATCCGCCCGGACGGGACGCTCAACTCCACCGGAATGACTTCGCTGAACCACTACGCGCTCGGGGCGATCGCGCACTGGATGCACCGTGTGATCGGCGGGCTCGAGGCGATCGACGCCGGCTACTCACGGATACGGATAGCCCCGCAGCCTGGCGGTGGGCTCAGGCGTGCGCGCATCGTGCACGACACTGTTCACGGGCGTGTGGAGGTCGCGTGGCGACTCGACGGCGGTCAAATGACGCTCGACGCGATAGTGCCCGAAGGGACTTCGGCCGAGGTGATTCTCCCGCTCCACCCGGATGCGGCACGAGAGACGGTCGGCGGCGGCACTCACTCATGGGTCTACGACATCGTAGGAGACGAACGTCGCGAGCGCTACACGTTCGACACGCCGCTGAAGACGATCGCCGATGACCCGGCCGCATGGAGATCCCTCACGCGCGTATTCAGAAAACACTTGCCGTTCCCGATCGACGGAGCTGCTCCGGAAGCGGCGAGCATCACCCTGCGTACTCTTCTGCCGATGATCCCGCTCACGACTCCTGCTCTCGAGCAGGATCTCCACGAAGCGCTGGAGGCGCTGTGACCACACCCCCCGGCGTCCCGGCGCCCAGCGAGCCGACTGCGCAGAATCCGACGACCGAGCCCGGTGTGATCTGCAATCCGATCGACCTCGCCTATCGGTATCAAGACTTCGGCCGTGGCCCGCTGCGAACTGTCTACAGAGAAGCAGCCGATCCTTCCGTGGTGCGATATCGGGATCGCTTCTATCTGTTCGCATCGGTGAGCGGCGGTTTCTGGCATTCGGCGGATATGGTCCGCTGGGAGTTCGTCGCCACCCCCACGCTGCCGGCCGGTGACTACGCGCCCGATGTCCGCGAAGTGGACGGAGCGCTCGTGGTCACGGCATCCCGACGCAAGCCCGGAGGGCCGGTGTTCCGGTCGACTGACCCCCTCAAGGACGGCTTCCAGCAGGTGAACACGAGCACCTTTGCGTATTGGGACCCCAACGTGTTCCAGGACGAGGACTCCCGCACCTACCTCTACTGGGGTTGCTCCAACAGCGAACCCGTGCGGGGGATCTTGGTGGACCCGGGGTCGCTGGCCCCCGCCGGGGAGGGAGTCGCGTTGCTCGGCGGCGAGCCCCGCACCCACGGGTGGGAGCGCAACGGCGAATCGAATCGTATGACCCCGCCCGCCACCATCCGCGAGAAGCTCCTGGCCCGGCTGTTCGGCACACACAGTGAGGCGCCGTATATCGAGGGCGCATGGATGACGAAACACGACGGCAGGTACTACCTGCAGTACGCCGGTCCCGGCACGGAGTACAACGTCTACGCCGATGGGTACTACACGGCCACGTCCCCGCTCGGGCCGTTCGAATACTCGGCTCACAGCCCGTTCTCGTCCAAGCCCGGCGGGTTCATCACTGGCGCGGGCCACGGGAGCACTTTCCAGGATGCGTATGGCAATTGGTGGCACGCCGCCACGATGCGCATCTCCGTCAACCATCGCTTCGAGCGACGCATCGGCATCTTCCCTGCCGGCTTCGATGACGATGGCGTGCTCTTTTGCAATCAGAATTTCGGCGACTTTCCGATGATCGTGCCGACTCGGCGGGTCGACCCATGGACGGAAGTCGGCGCCGGTTGGATGCTGCAGTCGTTTCGTGCCGAAGCGAGTGCCACATCCTCCGCTCCCGGTCATGGACCCGAGTTGGCGGTAGACGAGGACATCCGGACGTGGTGGGTGGCGGGGAGCTCACGGGACGGCGAGGCTTTGACCATCGACATGGGCCACGCGCGGTCTGTGTCCGCAGTGCAGGTGAACGTCGCCGATCACCGCATCGCCGCGGTCAAGCCGCGCACGAAACTCCGCGACCCCGACTACCAGCCGGTCGCCCTCCGTGCCGTTCACCCTCAGGACCACCCCGTGCGCTACATACTGGAGGGCTCGACGGACGGCCGGTACTGGAGCGTGCTGCACGATGGCAGAGTCGACCGGGCGGATGCGCCTCACCGTCTGGTGGTGCTGCCGGAGCCCCGAATGCTGCGTCACGTGCGAGTGACCGGCGTGTCGTCGCCTTGGAATGCCCCGCTCGCAGTCAGCGGCGTTCGCGTTTTCGGCCTCGACGATGTCCCCGCACCGTCCGCGGTCACGCCAATCGCACATCGGATGGGGCCGCTCGACGCGCACGTCCGCTGGGACGCGAGCGCGGGAGCCGACGGCTACAACGTGCGGTACGGTCTGCGACCGGACCGGCTCTACCACTCATGGCAGGTCTGGGCCGACGAAGAACTCACTGTGTCGACGCTCAACGCCGGCCACGCGTACTGGGTTGCCGTGGACGCCTTCGGCCCCGGCGGCGTGACCACCGGACAGCCGGTTCCCATCGCGAACCCCTCGCAGTGAACCCGGCCGGCGCGTGTTGAGAGCGCCCGAGTGCGACGCGCACTCGGCGTTCTCAACACATCGGGTTCAGCGCGTTCCGTCGCGCGATCCCGCCCAGCCAGGCGAGGCTCGGCTTGGGCCGCCGTTCGAAGGTGCCGCGGTCGACCCGGGCGAGGCCGAACGTGGGCTCCCAGCGCCCCCACTCGAAATTGTCGAGCAGGCTCCAGTGGAGGTACCCGCGCACGTCGATGCCCTCCGAGACAGCGGCATGCAGATCCTGCAGCGCCACCGAGGTGTACGCGATGCGACGCTCGTCGTCATCAGTGGCGATCCCGTTCTCGGTGACGAGAATGGGGATGCCGGAACCGACCACGTCGCGCGTGTGACGGATAGCGATGCCGAGCGCATCCGGCCGGTAGGCCCAGCCCATCAGGGTGTTGTCGTCGGCCGGCGGATGCGGGACGATGCCGTTCGCGTCGACCGGCTGGCTCGTGTAGGACTGCACGCCCACGAAGTCGTCCTCGCGACTGACCTCGAGGAACTTGTCTTCGATCAGGTACTGCACCTCGGCGTACTTGTCCTCCGCACCGGGTGTGGGCGTCAGCGCTTGATTCGCGACGGTCCAGCCGACGTGCGCGCCGGTCAGTCGCCGCACGATGGGCGCGACCGCGCGGTGGGCGGCGATGAGGACGTCGGCGATCTCCTGGTCCGGCATCCCGTGCTCCGGATACGGGTTCCCCATCGCGACTTGGCGCTGCCCGCCGTGCGTGATCGAGAGCATGTTCGGCTCGTTGATCGTGACGATCCAGCGGACGTCGGCGAGGACCGAGCACGCCTGCTCGACGTACGCCGCGAACGCGTCCACGGCACCCTCGCCGAGCCACGCGCCGCGGTCGTCGAACCAGAGCGGGTGTGTGAAGTGATGCAGTGTCACGACGGGCTCGAGTCCGAGCTCGCGCGCCGTGTCGATCATCCGCCGGTAGTGTGCGAGCTCCGCGCGCGAGTAGCGACCGGGGAGAGGCTCGATGCGCGACCACTCGATGCTGAACCGGTAGGCGTTCATGCCCGCGTCGGCCAGCAGCTGCATGTCCTCGCGGAAGCGGTGATAGCTGTCGAGCGCGTCTCCGCTGGGCTGCACGCCGTAGTCTGCTGCGACCTGCTCGAGGCGCCACCAGTCATTGTTGAGATTGTTGCCTTCGACCTGGTGTGCCGCGGTGGCGGCTCCCCAGAGGAAGTCGGCCGGGAATTCCTGACGCATGTGATCGCCTCTCGTTCGGATCGGGTGGTTCAGAGGACCGATTTCATCTGCCGTGCGATGAGGTTCGTCGTCCACCGCGGCGCCGTGCGCACCAGACGGTCCAGCATGCGCGCGTCCGCACCCACCAGGATGCGGAACCTGCCGCGCTCGATCCCCCGCACGATCTGGACGCCGGCGTCGCGTGGCGTAGTGGCGCGCACACGGCGACCACCGCTGTCGATCATCGCCACGCCGGAGTTCTTGCTGATCTCGGTCGCGATGTTGCCGGGGAAGATCGCGGACACTTCGATCGGGTCGCCGGCGAGTTCCTGGTAGAGCCCCTCGGTGTACTGCTTCACTGCGCCCTTGCTGGCGCCGTAGACGGTTTGGCCGGCGAATGCCACGAGGGCCGACAGGCTCGACATATTCGTGAGCGATGCCGCAGGGCGAGTGCGGAGCACCGGAAGGAACGCGCGGCACATCGTGACAGTGCCCCAGAAGTTCACGTCCATGATGCGGTGCATCTCGTCGAGCGACAGCTCCACGCTCGGAACGAACCGGTGGATGATGCCGGCGATGTTGACGACCCCGTCGATCTGACCGTGCGTCGCCTCAACGACGGCGGGGAGCGCGGCGACAGCGGCGTCGTCGGTCACATCTACGCGGTGGGTGCTGACCCGCGCCGGGTCGGATGACAGGGCGACGGTGTGCGCGAGCGCCTCGTCACTCATGTCGACGGCGGCGACCCGCGCGCCCTTTCGGACGAGCTCGAGCGCGACCTCGCGACCCATTCCGTTTCCGGCGCCGGTGACGACGAAGACCTTGTCGGCGATCTGCATGCGGGTGTCCTATCGGGTCGCGGCCATGAGGGCTTCGAGCGCCTCGTCAGCGATCGGCAGCCCCGAGATCCGGACGAACTGGCGCATCGTCATGGACCGCACCATCGCCATCTGCTCGTCGGGTACCTCGACCGCGGCGAACCCCAGCGCGTGCATGGTCTGGTCGCCGACGTCCGGATGATCGAGCCATGCGCCGACGGCGGTGTCGAGCGTGAGCTCACCCGCGACGCGATCGCCCTCCAGGGTGATCGCTCGACGGGCGATGACGGTCGACGCGTCTGCGGCGAGCTCGACGGTGTACTCGCCGGGGGCGACGACCCAGCCTGCGCGCTCGATGTCCCAGTACGCGAACGCGCGGCGCGGTAGCTCGATCCGGACCTCGGCCGATTCGCCGGGAGCGAGGCTGAGCTTGTCGAAGCCGCGCAGCTCGCGAATGGGGCGTCGTACGGGTCCGGCGTTGGTGGCCACGTAGAGCTGGACGACGTGCTTTCCGGCGCGCCGACCGGTGTTGCGCACCCGGACCGTGACGAGAGCGGTGTCGGGGCCGGTCATCTCGACATCGGCGATGTCGCTGTCGAACGTCGTGTACGACAGGCCGTAGCCGAATGGGTATCGCACGGGAGTGTCTGAGGTCGCGAAGTAGCGGTAGCCGACGAGGACGCCCTCGCCGTAGCGTACGTGGCCTTGCTCGCCAGGGAAGTTCAGCCACGACGGGTGGTCCTCGATCCGCAGCGGGATGGTCTCGGCCAGGCGTCCGGACGGGTTCGCCGCGCCCGTGAGCAGCCGAGCGATCGCGTGCCCGCCACCCTGCCCGAGCACGAAGGCGTCGAGGATGGCGTCGACGTCGTCGTGCCAGCCCTCGAGGCTCACGATGCCACCGTGGGAGAGCACCACGATGGTGCGTTGAGCCGCGCTCGCCACGGCGCGGATGACCTGGATCTGGTCGGCCGGGAGCAGGATGCTGTCGCGGTCGAACCCTTCCGACTCCTGCTGCTCGCCGAGCCCCGCGAACACGACCGCGACGTCAGCGCGGCGTGCGACCTCGACCGCCTCGGCGAGAAGGTCCGCCGCCGTGGCGGCGCCGTCGACCGCGTAGCCCTCCGCGAACGTCACACTGCCCCCACACGCCTCGATGAGGCTGCGGATCTCAGCCAGCGGCTCGTCCACTCTCGTGGCATTCACGTGCGCGCTGCCGCCGCCCTGGAAGCGTGGCTGGCGGGCGAGCACGCCGATCACCGCGACATCGACTCCGCTCGGGAGAGGGAGCACGTCGTGTTTGTTGCGCAGGAGCACCACGCAGTCCTCTGCGAGCTCGCGGGCGAGCGCATGGTAGACATCCTCGTCGATCGGCACGGCAGAAGGGCGCTCGACCGCGGCCAGCGCCGACAGCCGTGCTACCGCCGCATCCACGGTGGCGATGTCGATGCGGCCCGCCTCGAGCGCCGCGCGGAGTTCTTCGACCCGTCCGTCTTCAGCCGGCATCTCGAGGTCGAGACCCGCCTCGAGCGCGCTCACCCGGTCGGTCACGGAGCTCCAGTCCGACATCACCGCCCCAGCGAAACCCCATTCCTCCCGCAGCACCTGCGTGAGCAGCCAGCGGTTCGCCCACGTGTGCACGCCGTTGATCCTGTTGTAGGAGGTCATGACGGTGCGCGGCCCGGCCTCCGTGACGACGCGTTCGAATGCCGGGAGATAGATTTCGCGCAAGGTGCGCTCGTCGACGTCCGAGCTGATGGTCTGGCGGTCCGTTTCCTGGTTGTTCGCCGCGAAGTGCTTCACCGACACTCCCGGACCCTCCGCTTGAAGGGCTCGGGTGAACGAAGCGCCCAGCACCCCGGAGACGAGCGGGTCCTCCGAGTAGTACTCGAAGTTTCGTCCGCACAGCGGGCTGCGCTTGATGTTCACGCCGGGCCCGAGCACGATGTCGACGCCCCGTGCCACCGCTTCACGCCCCAGCGCCGTGCCCAGTCTTCCGGCGAGCTCGCGGTCCCAGCTGTTGCCGACGGCCACTCCCGGCGGGAAGCACGTGGCGGGGTCGCTTGCGAAGATCGCGAGGTTGTCGTGCTGCCCCGACTGGTGCCGGAGCCCATAGGGGCCATCGGCGAGCACAAGAGAACGGATGCCATGCTCTGGGACGGCGTGCGTCTCCCAGAAGTTGGCGCCGACCAGCAGCGCGAGCTTGTCGTCGAGCGGGATCTGGGCAGCCTGCGCTGCGCCGCGGGTGTCGGTCATCGGTCTGCTCCGTGTGGGATGGTCTCGGGGCCTGGGAGGGCGAGAGTGGTCTGATGGGCGGGCGAGGCGGCGACCGCGGTGATGTCGACCGAGGCGGCTCCGTGCGTCCGTGAGCTCGCGGTCACCCGGACGGTGCCCTCGCTCCCGGTCGAACGCAGGATCGCAAGAGCACGCCCGCGATACGTCGTGGTCCAGGCGCCCACGTAGGACTGCTCGGTAGCCGGCGCCGCCGAACCGAGACCCACAAGTTCGGCGGGTCCATCGAGCGAGATCTCGATGAGGTCGTCGTCCAGCATCTCGGCGACACCGCCTGCGTCGGCGAGCTCGACGTGTACATACGCGAGGTCGGCGCCGTCTGCGGTCAGCGTGCGGGCTTCGGGCGCGAGACGCACGGTCGTTGGTCCGGACGTCGACCGCAACTCGCTGCGGGACACCTCGCGCCCGTCGCGGTACGCGATCGCCAGCAGGGTTCCCGGCTCGTACCGGACGCCGAAGCGAGTGCGGTACCCGACGCGTTCCCCCGCTCGGCGTCGGCCGAGCGAGCGCCCGTTCAGCACGAGCTCGATCTCGTCATCGGTGCTGTACACCTCGACCTCGGCGCGCACCCCCTCGCATCCTTGCCAGGCCCAGCTCTCCACAGCATCGGTGAACCGCCACGCGGAACGGACGTAGGGCTTGCCGCTGCGATCGACGGGCCGGACGGTGATGGCGGGCGCCTGCAGAACCCCCCACGCAGCCTGCGCGAGGCGCAGCGACGCGTCAGGGCGCCCCGTGAGGTCGAACATCCCCGGCCCCGCAACGATGTACGGGTACGGCTTCGCCAGCCCCGCCTTCCGGCCCGGCACCCACACGGCGACGCCCGCCTCACCGAGGTACTCCCAGCCCGCCCAGACGAAGTCGCCGATGACGGCCGGGTGCCGCTTGACGAGTTCCCACGCGCGGGGCACGTCGCCCGGCAGGGTCTCGGAGCCGAGGATCACGCGATGCGGATACCGGCGCACGTCGCTGGGGTACCGAGCCACGCCGTAGTTGTAGCCGGCGACATCGACGGTGGCGAAGGCATCCCTCGACGCCTTGTCGGCGCGAGGCAGGCGCGACACCAATCGCATCATCCTGCCGATGTGGTTGATCATCACATTGGCCTCGGTGCTGCCTGCCATGGCAGGCTCGGACGCGGGCGTCGGATCCGCCCGGTACGGCGATGCGTTCATCGTCACCATGGCGTTGAGGAACAGGTTCACAGCGAGCGTGACCGGACGGGTCGGATCGGCCGCGTGGAAGTGCTCGGTGATCTCCCGCGAGAGGGCGACGCCATCCGGCGTGGCCGTCTCGGGGATCTCATTGCCGGTGGCGTACATGATGACGCAGGCGTAATTGCGGTCCTTGGCGACCAGCGCATCCGCGTCGCCTCTCCAGGTGTCGCGGAAGCGGTCCGAATGGTCGTGCCTCGTCTTGCGCACGAACCAGTAGTCGGCGAGTTCGTCGACGACGTACATGCCGAGCTCATCGCATGCATCGAGGAGGTGACGCGAGGCCGGGTTGTGAGCGCTGCGGATCGCATTGAACCCCGCCTCTTTGAGGAGGCGGATCCGCCTGAACTCGGCGGCACGGTGCGTGGCCGCCCCCAGCAGGCCGTTGTCGTGATGGATGCACGCGCCCGCCAGCAGCACCTCACGGCCGTTGATGCGCAGACCGCGAGCGGCGTCGACCTCGACGATCCGGAGCCCCACCGGGGCACGCCAGACGTCGAGCGTCTCCCCTCCCGAGGTGGCCACGACCTCCAGCTCGTAGCGGAACGGATCTTCCGCGCTCCAGGGACGCGGGGCCGGAACGGCGAGCTCGATGGCTCCGTGGGGCATCTCGGCACGCGCCACTTCGACGCCGTCGGCCGACAGCGTCGCGGTCAGAACGACGTCGCACGGGGGTGCCCCTTCCAACCGAGCGGTGATGTCTACCCAGGCTCGCGCGGCATCGAGGCGGCGCGTCTGCACACGCACGGCGTCGCGGCCGAAATGCACCGCGCGTCGAACGCGAACCTGCACCGGGCGGTAGAGGCCGGAGCCGGGGTACCAACGTTCGCTCGGCTGGTCGCGGTGACTCACGCGCACTCGGATCTCGTTGTCACCACCCCACTCCAGCGCGTCACTGATCGGCAGCTCGAATTCGACGTATCCGCTCCGGATCTCGCCTGCGACCTGGCCGTTGACCGTCACGACGGAATCACCCTGCACACCTTCGAAAACCAGGCTGGCGGTGAGCTCCTCCCCCGCCGGGGCGGTCCAGACCGTTCGGTACTCGTAGTCACCGCCGAGGAACCAGGCTGTCTCAGATCCGCCCGGTGCCGACGGGGAACGGCCGGCGGTCAGCATCGCGTCGTGCGGGACGCGCACCGCGGTCTCGCTCCCTCCCTCCGCGCTGACGAACCAGTCGACGAGCGGGTGATCCGCGATGGGCGGGACGGGGGTGTTCATTGGGCGACGGTGTCCTCGAAGTCGGTGAGGCCGCGTAGCTGAATCGGCTCGGACTCAGGAAAACACGCGCATTGACTCGTGTCAAATCCGAGTCCGTGCGGGTTGCCTCGTGTCAATGTCTACGCTTGGAGGAGGTTCGCGGGCAGGGCTTGCGAACCGTCCCTGGAGGAGGATGTTCGCTATGCCGACAAGCGCCGAAGTAGCAAGCCACGCTGGGCTGTCTCGTTCGACCGTGAGCCAGATCCTCAACGGTCGCGAGCACCTCTTCTCGGATGAGACGATCGCGCGCGTGCGGAAGTCCGCGGCTGAGCTGGGCTACCGTCCATCCCTGGCCGGACGGACGCTGCGCCGCGGGACCAGCGACATCGTGATCACCTTGATACCCGAGACGGCGACCTTCAACCCGCGGCTCCGCGAGCTGGTGGACGTCATCACGCACGGCCTGGCCGAGAAGGGCTACACGAACCTCCTGCGATTCATCGGTTCCGCCGAGCTGCTCGAAGACGCCATCCTCGACCTCAAGCCGTACGGCGTCGTCAGCCTCACGCCCCTGCCCGACACACAGCGCGAGAGACTCCTCGCCCACGGCGCGCACTTGGTCGAGCAGCCGGTGGACGTGCAGGTCCAGATCGACCGCGCGATGGGTGCCCTGCAGGCGCAGCACCTGGCCGACGCCGGTTACACCACCATCGCACCCGTCGCGCCCGTCGCGGACGGAGAGCAGTCCTACGCCCTCCCCCGAGCAGAAGGAGCCAGGCATTGGGCAGAGGAACACGGTATCCACGTTCTCCCGACGATCGAACTCGCTCCCCGCGGTGATGCCGCCGTCGAGGCAGTTCGCGCATTGCCAGCGAGTCCTGTCGGTATCGCGGCCTACAACGACGAGCTCGCCGCCGCGGTTGTCAGCGCGGCGATCGACCTCGGCCGGTCGGTGCCACGAGACCTCGGGGTCGTCGGCATCGACAACTCGCCGATCGCGACAGCGCTCACCCCCTCGATCACGACGGTCGACTACGACATCCCCTTCAGTGGCCGCGTCGTCGTAGAGATGCTGCTCGGCATCACCGACGCGTCGTCACTGGCTGATATCGCCCTCGACGAGGTCACCACCCGCCTGCGTATCGTCCAGGGGGCCACGACACCGGACGCGCGCCGATAGCACCGTGCGCTCGCGCGGGTGGGCGGCAGCAGACCTCTGCCTCCCATCGTCCGCGCCGTGCGCTCAGCCCTGAGGTTCCGCCGCGGCCGCAGCCTTCGCGAGCAGCTCCTGCGGGAGGTCCTCGGGCAGCGCCCCCTGGCTGTACATGACGAGCTGCTCGAGCGTCAGACCGAAGCCGGCCGCAAGCTGCTCTTCGTCGACGCCCGGCATCGCCTCCAGCAGCAACCGGCGACCCACCGGGTGCTCAAACCACTCCCCGATCGTGCTCTCCTCGCTGAGCGTCATCGCGACCCGCTTCCGGTCAGCGTACCCGCGGGGTGCCGCGACCAGCGGCGCCGCATCAGCAGCCTTGACGAACGAGGAGCGCAGCGCCCTGTGTCGGCCGGGATGATGGACCCCGCCGACGAACGTCACCTCCGCACGCAATGGCGTGTTCGCCGAGGATGAGCCTACGAAGATCCGCACGCGCCCCGGCTCGACCACCCATCCTTCGCGCGGGTCCCACAGGGCCAGCATGCTCGCGGGGATGTCGACGACGAACCGCTCCTCCGACCCGGCGGGGATGCGGACGCGGCGGAAGGCGAGCAGCTGTCGCCCTGGGCGCACGCTACGGGCATGCGTGTCCTGCCCGTACACCTGCATGACCTCGTCGCCATCGAGCTCGCCGACGTTCGCGACGGTGAAAGCCACCCGTATGACACCGTCGTTCGCGACCGTGTCGGACTCCACGTCGAGGTCGCGGTACTCGAAGGATGTGTAGCTCAGCCCGTGACCGAACGGGAACACCGCGCGGACTGACCCGGAAACGTACGCCTCCGTCTGGAGCGTCCGCCAGTAGGGCACGGGCGCCGCCCCGACCGATTCCAGCAGGGCGATCGGCAGCCGCCCGGCCGGATTGACATCACCGAACAGCACCCGCGCGACGGCGTTGCCGGCCTCCTCGCCACCGAACCAGGAGGTCAAGATCGCGGGTGCGAGCTTCGTCATCCACCCGAGGACGAAGGGGCGGGCGTGGCTCAGGACGACGACCATCGGAGTGCCCGTGACCGCGATAGCCTCGACGAGCTCGCGCTGAACGCCGGGCAACTCGCACGTGGCGCTGTCGAGTCCCTCACCGACCGTGCCGCGGGCGTTGATCCCGGCCTGATCGCCGACGACCACGATCGCCACATCGGCATCGGCGGCCGCCTGCGCGGCGGCGGGGATCCCCGAACGGTCCTCGTTCTCGACTGGGCAACCGCGTTCATACACGACAGTGGTGTCCGCGCCCACCCGCGAACGGATGCCCTCGACGAACGTCACGACGGGAACGGAGTCCACCAGGAGTTCTGCGGCGTCCGCACCCGTCGCGCCGACAAGGGTTGGGTCGTCGGCCGCACGCGACTGAGGATCCGCCGCGTGCGCGAACATCTGCACGATGCTGTCAAGCACGTGATAGCTGTAGTGGCCGAGCTGCCCCATCAGCCGGTCTGCGTTGGGGCCGATGACAGCGATCCGCTTGGTGTCGGGCGACAGCGGAAGCAGCGGAGCGCCGCCCACCGGCTCGTTCTGCAGCAGCACGACGGATTCCTCGGCGAGGATGCCTGCGAGTTCGCGCCCCTCTTCGGAGTCGAGCGTGTCGGGTACACCGTCGAGGTCGACATACGGCCGCTCGAAGAGGCCCAACTGGAACTTCGCACGCAGCACACTCGCGACCGCACGATCGAGGTCCGCCTCGCGGAGGAGCCCCGACCGGACTGCTTCGACGATACGATCGGTCGACACTCGGTTGTCGAGGTCGAGGTCGACTCCGGCGCGGATCGCCTGTGCGTGCGCTTCGAGCAGATCCGGCGTCACGCGGTGCTTCGTGTGCAGCTGCGAGACCGCCGCGAGGTCCGACACGACAAGGCCGTGGAACCCGTACTCCTCACGCAGAAGCGTCGTGAGCAGCTCGTACGATCCCGTGACGGGGGTGCCGTCGATGTCGTTGTAAGAGGGCATGATGCCGCGGGCGTCGGCATCGCGGATCGCAACCTCGAACGGCTTGCCGTAGACCTCGCGGAGAGCCCGCTCGCCGATGTGAGCAGGCTCGGTGTTGCGTCCGCCGTTGCTGGCTCCGTACCCGACGAAGTGCTTCAGGGTCGCGATCACCGGCGCCTCCGGGACAGCGTCCTGGAGACCCCGCACGAAGGCTGACGCCATCTCGCCCACGAGGAGCGGCTCCTCGCCGTAGGTCTCCCCCACCCGGCCCCAGCGCGGGTCGCGTGCGACGTCCGCCAGGGGTGAGAGCGCCTGCCGGACGCCCAATGCAGCCATCTGCGCACCGATCAGCGCGGCCATACGCTCCACGAGCTCCGGGTTCCAGGTCGCCGCCTGTGCGATGGCATCCGGGAAGGTCGTGGCGCCTCGCACCTTGAGACCGAGCAGGGCCTCCTCGCCGAGGAGGATGGGGATCCCGAGCCGCGTGTCTTCGACGTGCTTGCGCTGCAGCTCGTTCGCCGCCGCAGCCATTTCGAGGGGCGTCCCGGCAATCGTCGAGAGAGCGGCGACGGCCGCGCCCCAACCAGTCTCGGGAGGGGTGTGCGTGTCGACGACAGTGCCGAACGGGCTTGCGGTCTGCGCCGCCTTCTCCTCGAGCGTCATCCGGGAGAGCAGGTCGAGCACGCGCTCTCCGACAGGCAGGGAGGAGTCGCGATAGGCGACGTACCCATCCGTCGGCCGTCCAGCGGCGGTGCCCTCAGGAGTCATGGTCTCGTTCCCTTCCTGTGCCGGCGACGCCGTCGGCGCCATAAATCGGCATCACGTAGCCTTGACACGTGTCAAGCCCCGACGGTACCACGAAGTCCGAGACGCTCGCCGCTGCCGTCGAAGCGTGGCTGACATGGGTCCTCAACAGCGGGCTGCTCTGGACCGGGCTGGTCGCGCTCGTCATCACCGTGACCGTCGTCGGCCTGGCCTTCGCCCCGAGGTCCCGCTCGCGTGACCATCGTGCCGATGGAGCCGATCCTCATCGGTGAAGAGAGTATCGCGAAAATAGAACGCCTGTTACATTTCTCGCGAACGAGCGTGACGACGTCGTAACGCTTGCTCAGATCCTCTCGACGACGAGCGGGAAAGGAACACATCGCCGAGATGATCACATCCGCAGCCAAGCCTGAGAACGCAGGCAGGCTCAGCGCGCGTCGCGCCGGTGGACGTCGGCGCGCGCGCTCAGACAGAGAGCAGGAACCGTATGAAAGCCATAAGTCCGCACATCGCCGTTTCCGCCGTCATCCTCGGGCTCACGCTCACCGGCGCGCCATCCGCGGCGGCTTCGCCCGATTCGGACCCCACGATCCGTCAGCTCGCCGAGAGGACCGGCATCTTCTTCGGATCCGGCTCGGTGAAGGCCTCGGAATCGACCGCCGACGGCCGTCCGGCCAACTACTTCTCCGACCCCCGGTACGGGCGAGTACTTTCCGAGCAGTTCAACAGCCTCTCCCCTGAGAACGAGTTCAAATGGAGTATGGTGCAGCCGCAGGAAGGCGTCTTCGACTTCGCAGGCCTGGATCGCCTGGTGACGTTCGCGCAAGAACACGACATGGAGGTCAAGGCGCACAGCGGGATCTCGCGCTCGTTCAATCCGGACTACCTGGTCGCAAAGACCGACCCGGCGGAGTTCCGGCAGGCCGTGGTCGATCACTTCACCACGATCATGCAGCGGTACACCGGAAAGATGGACCGCTGGGACGTCGCCACCGAGGTGTTCTCGACATTCGGAGGCACCGGGCTCGAACACAACCTGTTCTACGAGCGGATGGGCCCCGACTACGTTTCCGAGGTGTTCCGGATCGCGCACGCCGCCGATCCGACAGCGAAGCTGTTCATCAACGAGAACCTGGTCGAGTTCTACCCTGCCAAGCGCCAAGAGCTCTACGACCTCGTCTCGGGCATGGTCGCGGACGGCGTCCCCATCCACGGCGTTGCGCTGCAGATGCACGAGACTCTCGCCGGCCCGACGCCCGGCGTGCTCACGAGCATCGTCGATGAGTACACGGCACTCGGCCTGGAGGTCACCATCGCGGAACTCGACGTCCACACGTACGATCCGATGTCACAGGCCCAGATCTACGGCGATGTGGTCGCCGAGGCTCTGGCCGCGGGTATCACCGACATCAGCGTGTGGGGGTTCACGGACAAGCACCTCTACACCTGGCTGCCCGGAGCCAAGCCGACGATGTTCGACGAGGAGTTCAACCCCAAGCCGGCGTACTTCGCGGTGCGCGACGCGCTCCAGGCGTTCGTCGATGACGACTCCGCACCCGGTCGCGCGGTGTTGTCCCACACGAGCGGGTGGGCGAACGGTCTCCACGACGGCAACTACACCGTCAGGATGAATCTCTGGCACGGGACTCCAGGAAGCTACTACCGCCTCTACGAGAATGATGTCTTGGTCCACGCCGCGGCACTGGACACCGATGTCGACTCACAGTTCGTGGAGGCGCCGTTCAGCGAAAAACCAAACGGCACGTATGTCTACCGCGCGGAGCTCATCAACTCGAAGGGCGTGACGGCGACGACCACTGCCAGCGTCACGGTCACAGATGCGGCGCCGGGCAAGCCCGTCGTAAGCACCGACAGTTGGGACGGAGACGGGGACTTCACGGCGACCGCGAACCTGTGGTGGGGGACGAACGCGACCTCGTACGCGTTCTTCCTCGATGGGGTGAAAGTCGGCGACGGCTCACTCACGGCGGATACGCCGAACCCGCAGTCGGCGACCCTTACGCTGGCGGGCGTCTCACCGGGTACGCACACGCTCTCGGTCACCTTCGCAAACGAGTCCGGATCGAGCACGTCCGATCCGGTCACGGTGCAGGTCGACTGAGTGCAGGGGCGCCCGGTCGGCGGACCGGGCGTCCCGCCGTCACAGCGGCGGAGGCCGTTGGGAGCGGCGGCGCGCTCAGTAGGTAAAGACGTCAAGCCGCACGATTCCGCTGTCAGGAATTCGTGTGGGAATGACGCGGCCCGGCAGCAGCGCACCCCCCTCGAAGGGGAACGGGATCAGCGTGCCCGAGGCTGTCTCGTCACCGTTGAGCTGCTGCCTGACGACGAGCTCGCCTTCCTCGAAGTCATACATCGTCGCCGCCGAAAAGGATGCTTCGCGTCCTTCAGGCGCCCCGAGCGTGATCCAGAAGCCGCGCCCGATGACGAACATCCCGTGCTCGCCGTCCGGGATCGCAATCCCGTATGCCGGATACCGGGGCACGACATGGCCGTGATCGTCGGCGGTGCGGATGTCGAGGACGACGTCGCCGATGGGGATCCGATGGCGCGGATGCCGCGAATCGAGCACGAAGCCGGTCGTCCCGGCGTCCGGGTTGCGAGCAATGACCGCCGCAGCGGCGCGTAGCAAGCGAAACGCGTCCTGAAGCGCATCAGCCTCGCGGCCGCCAGCACGAAGCGCGTCGACGCCGAACGGCGAGACGCCGGTCGCGCGGTGGCGCCCCACCGCCAGGAACATCTGAGCGACGCCGGTCTCGTCAGCCCGCAGCTCCGGAACCAGAAGGCGTCCGCGACGGGCGGCGTAGCTCTCGAATACCGGCCCGGCATCGTCGATATATGCGTCGACCGCCAGCAGGTCGAGGGACGACGCCATCCGCTCCCAGATCGCGGCGACCGACATCACCGGGCCGCCGCTGGGATAATCGCCCGGGCGTTTCCCGCCGGCCACCGCGACAGGACCGTCCAGGACGCTGTCGGCGTCGAGCCACGCGTTGACGAAGAGCGGCACATCGTGAACGGCGCGTCCGGCGGCAGCGACGGCTTCTATGTAGGTCGCGAACGCAGTCGCCATGAACGCCTCATCGGTAGGGTCGCCGGCGGGGAACAGCGTCGCCCAATCCCCCGCGCCAATGCTGCCGTGTCTGACCCACTCGGCGTGCAACGGCATGGCGGGGTCTGATCGCACAGCGGCGAGCACGTCCTCCGGCACGTCGGACGCAAAGGCCTCCTCCGCGAGCGGACCGCGATCGCGTGAGTCCCCGAGCAGCCCCACTTCGTTCTCGACCTGTACCGCGATGACCGTTCCGTCGGTGTCCAGGTCGCGGATTCGCTGCATCAGGGCGGTGAAGGCACGTGCGTCGGCCGCACGCGCCGCACTCGAGAACGGTGTGATCTGGTTCGCGCGCCGTCCGTCGCGCAGGACGGATCGCGGAAATCGCTCGGAGTCGCGCTTGATCCAGCTCGGCACGTACGTCGAGGCGGCGTTTTTCCACGTGCCGAACCACAGCGGGATGAGGCGGAGACCCCGTCGGCGCGCCGCCTCGATCATGGCGTCGATCAGTCCCGGGTCGAAATGCCCTTCCTCAGGCTCGAAGAGATCCCAGGCGACCGGGGCGAGCACGGTGTTCGCGCCGAGCCGCCGCACAGCATCGAAAGACTCGGCGATCGCGCGATCGGAGCTCGAGCTGGAGTTGTGCACCTCCGCTCCGATCACGACGAACGGGCACCCGTCCACCACGAGGTACGGGCCCATCCAAGCGCTCGACAGTGAAGTCATTCTTCGTTCTCTCCGGGGGCGGACGAGGCGTTGGCGACCCGGAGACCGTATCCCAGCGGGTACAGCGGATCGTCGGTACCGGCGACGCTTTCATGCGCGGATCGGACGGCCTCCATCGAACCGGGCATCTCCACGGGAAGGGATCCCTCGGGAAGGATGCGCCCGGTCAGGGCGAGCATGAGGGCTTCGTCACTCACCCCGAAGCTGACCGTCAACCCGGCGACCTCGTCGGCGAACGGGGTGGCGATCGCGGGGCGATCCAGCGAGATGTCGACGAGGAGCCGGGTCTGCCGAGCGATCTGACGGAGGCGGTAGACCAGGCCCGGAGGGAACTCGAGAGTGCCCTGGTGGAAATAGCTCTCGAGGAAGAGGTCGTCTCTAGGCTCGTACGGCGCCGCGATGCGGATGATCGCGACATCCGCCTGAGACGGGTCCGTGACGATCGTCGCCCACTCGGCGACGCTGTCGGGCCGAACGCCTTCGAGGTAGACCCGCGGATTCCCCCGCAAGGGGAGCAGCCCCTCGCGGTTCTCGAGGACGGTCACCGATCGCGCCTGTGCTGCCACCCCGGCTCGGCGATGCTCCGACGAACCGGCTACCCCTTGTGCAAGGTCCACGTCGACATACGGGTTGTCGAAGAGACCTAGGCGGAACTTCACCAGCAGAACGCGTCGCGCAGACTGATCGACCCGGGACTCGTCCACAAGGCCCTTTCGTACGAGATCCCGGAGAAGGTCGGTGCATTCCTCGCCGCCGAACTGGTCCGCGCCGGCGTCGAGGATCTTCAGCATCCGTTCAGAAGGACTCAGGTCCTCCACACCCCACGCCCGCGCTGGGAGCACCTGATCGCCGACGACGTTGTCGTTGACCAGTTCCCAATCCGTGAGGATGACGCCATCGAAGCCCAGCTTCTCGCGAAGGAGCCCGGTGAGGATCTGGCGGTTGTAACCGAATCCGACTTCTTCGACCGGCTCCCCGTCGACCACCAGCCCCACCGGCATCCCGTAGTACGGCATGATGCCGGCCGTTCCCGACTCGATCGCGGCGAGGAACGGCTGCAGATGCCTGGCAAACGCGTCGCCCGAGTAGACCTGCTCCCGCCCGTAGGGGAAGTGAGCATCCTCGCCGTCCTTCTGCGGCCCACCCCCGGGGAAGTGCTTCGTGACGCACGCTACGCTGTTCGGTCCGAGAGCACTGCCTTGAAATCCCTCCAGGTACGCGCGGGTGTACCGCGCGACGCGTTCCGGATCGGCGCCGAAGGTCTGCAGTTGCCGAGCCCAGCGTGGTTCGGTGGCGAGGTCGACTTGCGGATGCAGAGCCGCGCGAATCCCCACCGCGCGATACTCTTCCGCCGCCCGTCGCGCGAAGTCACTGATGACCTCGGGGTCATCGATCGCGGCAAGGCCCAACGCGTCCGGCCATTGGGAGAACGGTCCCGCCGTGAAGGCGACTCCGCTGTTCTCGGTGAACGAGTGACGCGGGTCTGTGGCAATGGTCACCGGAATGCCGTGCGGCGTCTGCTCTGCGAGGGCTTGCAACGCGTTGTTCCAGGCAGCGGCGTCGTGAGCGCTTTCGAGATGGTGGACGTTGAAGTGGTTCATGTGCTTGTTCAGCACCACCGTGCTCGTCGGCGACTTGCTGATCCGCCCAGGCGTCTCGAGCAGAGTGCCTCCGGGTCCCGTTTCGATCACGGTCTGGAAGAGCAGTCCGACTTTCTCCTCGAGGGACATTCGCTGCAGGAGATCGTCGGTCCTCTCGATCGGGGTGAGCCTCGGGTCCTCGAAGGGATCCAGAACTCCATTTCGATTCAGGTCGCGGTAGTGGACGCCATCGGGGCTCAGCGTGCGGTGTGGTTGCATGTCAGTCCGTTCTGTCAGCGGCCGCTCCGACCACAGCGGCGTGAGACGCACCGGGCTCGTCAGGCCGGGCACGGAGATGCGGAATCGCTCTCGTCGAACAGAGCACGGCGAACCAGCGGGAGCTCAGCTTGGGAGTGCGTTGCAGCGTCTCATAGTCGACGTGGATGATGCCGAAGCGTGGCCCGTATCCCGCGGCCCACTCGAAGTTGTCCAGCAATGACCACACGAGGTAGCCGACGACGTTCGCTCCCCGCTCGAGGGCGCGGTGGGTCGCTTCGACATGTTGTTCGAGATACCGTGTGCGATCCAGGTCGAACACGGCGCGCGTGCCGTCGGTCCCGATCACCGTGTCGGCGAACGCTGCGCCGTTCTCCATCACCATGATGGGCAGCTCTGGGAACTCCTCGGAGAGGGCGACGAGGTGCTCCTCAAGCCCCGCGGGCTCGATCCCCCAGTCCATTCCCGTCCTCTCCAGCTCGGGTCGACGGACGAACTCGATGCGCTCAGATCCCGGGAACGCGGTTCCGCCCGGCTTCTCGGCACCCGGCGTGTACGTCGGATCCTCGCGGACGTGCATCACCTCGTAATAGTTCACGCCGAGCAGGTCCAGCGGCTGATGGCAGATCTCCAGGTCTCCCGGCAGCACGAAGCTCCAGTCGGTGAATGGTGTCATGTCGTCGATGAGGTCCGTGGAATACTCGCCTCGCAGCATCGGCCCGGTGAACACCCGGTTCGCGACGGCGTCGAAGCGCCGCGCCGCGTCGGCGTCTTCTGGAGTGTGAGCCTGAACCCTGAAGATGTTGAGGGCGACGGAGATCTGGGCGTCCGGTCTCGTGACTGTGCGACGGAGCGCTTTCGTGGCAAGCCCGTGTGACAGATTGAGGTGGTGGGCGGCTTTCAACGCGTCGGCGTGACTTGTGCCGCCTGGCGCGAATGCTCCGCTGCCGTAGCCCGAGAACGAGTTGTTCCACGGCTCATTGTGAGTCGACCAGATCGCCACGCGGTCTCCGAGGGCGGTACCGACAATCTCGGCATACTTCTCGAATGCGAACGCCGTCTGGCGGCCGCGCCATCCGCCGTACGCATCCTCGAGGGCCTGCGGGAGATCCCAGTGGTTGAGAGTGGCGATCGGCTGGATGCCTCGGCTGAGGAGGCCGTCGATGAGCCGGGAATAGAAGTCGAGCCCCTTCTGATTCACCGCTCCCTCCCCCTCGGGCATCACACGAGGCCACGAAATGGAGAATCGGTAGGCGTCGAGGTTGAGCGACGACATCAGGTCGAGATCGATCTCTGTCCGGTGGAAGTGGTCGGCGGCAACATCTCCGGTCGCGCCGTCCTGGGTCTTTCCCGGCGTGTGGCTGAACACATCCCAGATCGAAGGGCCCCGGCCACCCTCCTTTGCGCCGCCCTCGATCTGGTACGCCGCCGTGGCAGCTCCGAGGATGAACGTCCGCGGCACAGTGAGCGTTCCGGTCTCGATGAAGTCGTCATACATATGTGGGTCCTGTCGAGGTGGTCTGGTTGGTGGGCGCGGGGTACGACGGCCGAAAGAGCCTCTGGGCGCAGGGCACGCCGAGGCTGCGCCTGAGCGTTGCCCTTGTGGCAGGCGGAGCGTCAGCCCTTGATACCGCTGGAGACGGTGGATCGGACGAAGTAGCGCTGGGCGAAGAAGAAGATCAGCAGCACCGGGATGATGTACATGACGGCAGCCGCGGCCTGAACGGTCGGAATGGTGTTCCCGTTCGGATCTTGGTAGAACGCGGTGATCGCTACAGACAGCGTGGTGCGATCCAAGTCGAGCAGGAGAGCGGGAGCGATGTAGTCGCCCCAGGTCCAGGTGAACTGCAGGAGGAGGGAAGTGATGATGACGGGGCGAGACAGCGGCAGGAAGATCGTCGCGAAGATGCGGAACCATCCGGCGCCGTCAATGATCGCGGCCTCCTCCAGCTCCTTCGGGAGCGCCGAGAAGAACTGCCGGAACAAGAACACCATGTAGGGGGACGCCGCAAGTCCCCAAAGCACCCATGGCCAGTAGGTGTTGAGAAGTCCGATGCGCGAGAACATCACATAGGTAGGCAGCAGGGTAAGGATGTTGGGGATCATCATCGTCGCCAGCAGCACCAGGAAAAGGGCGTTCTTGCCTGGCGCCCGCAGTCGCGCGAACCCGAAGCCGACGGCCGCACTGGACAGGGTGATCAACACTGAGTAGGTCGTCGCGAGGAACAGCGAGTTTCCCGCATATCCGAGGAAGTCCACGTCGGTGAACGCGGTGACGAAGTTGTTCCACTGCGGCGTGGCCGGGAAGATCTGGATCGGTAGCGACGCCCATTCGGCCGGCGTCTTCAGCGCTGCGAGCACCAGCCACAGGAACGGGCCGATGAAGAACACCGCGAGCAGCAGGACGATGATGTACGTCCAAACGCCCGGCCGCTTCTTCGATCTGTTCGACCTCTTGAGCCGGCCCGTAGCGGGAGGAACTAGCTCGACGCGTTCCGGCGTCGGGGTTTCGGTGACGGTCATCGGGTTGCTCCTTCGCGTTCCGCTTCGGTGTCGACTTCGTAGTAGACCCATGACTTGCTCGAGCGCAGCAGGAGCAGGGTCAGGCCGAGAATGACGAGGAAGAAGACCCACAGCATGGCCGAGCCATATCCGAATCGGTTGCCGAGGAAGAACTCCTGGTAGACCTGCACCATGTACAAGGTCGTGCTCTCGGGCACGCCACCCACCGTGGAGATGCCCGCCGCGTTGGTGAGAAGCATCGGCTGGACGAACACCTGCAGCGCCGCTATCACACCGGTCACGAGCTGGAAGAACAGGATCGGTGAGATCATCGGGACCGTCACGTGCCGGAACACCGTCCACCGGTTGGCGCCGTCGATGCGGGCGGCCTCCTCCAGCTCGACGGGAACTCCCTGCAGTGCGGCGAGCATGATGATCATGCCGCCACCGAGCCCCCACAGCATCAGAATGATGAGGGAGTAGAACACAGTGGGGTCGACCAGCCACCCGATCGGCTCGATTCCGACCACGCCGAGGATGGCGTTGAGGATGCCGGCGTCCTTGTTGAAGACCAGCTTCCACATGATCGCCATCGCGACCACCGGGACGACTGAGGGCAGGAAGAACACGGTGCGCCACACCCCTACCGCCCGCAGCCGCCGGTTGATGATGGTTGCCAGTCCCAGCGAACCGGCGACCGTGAGCGGCACGACGATGGCAGTGAATGCCAGCGTCCTCACCAGTGCCGCCCACATGTCGCCGTCGCCGAACAGTTCGATGTAGTTGCGCAGCCCTACCCACTTGTAGCGGGGGGAGCTTCCATCGAAGTTCGTCAGGCTCACAACGAAGCCGTACACCATGGGCGCTGCGGTGAGCAGCACGAACCCCACGACCCATGGTGCGACGAACGCGTAAAACGTTCGCTTCGGGTATCTGCTCCACTTGCGAGCCATCTGTTGTACTTCCTCAGCCGACCTGGTCGACGCCCTGAGCGAGCGCCTCGTTCAACTCGTCCGTCAGCGCCTGAGCGGCCTCCTCGACCGTGAGCTCGCCCTTGATCGCCTGCTGCAGGTACTTGTCGATCGTGTCCTGGAGCAGAAGTGCCGAGATGTAGGGAGAGTCGGGAAGGGGCTGCGTATACTTCAGCTGGTCCTGAACGACCGCGTATGCCTGCTGCTGGTACGGCTGCTCCTGCGGGAGCTTGTCGGCGAGGGACTTCAACGATGGCAGTCCCCAGCCGCTGGCTGCGCGCTCCTCGGCCGGCGGACCCGCCATGAAGTACTCCATGAACTTCCAGGCGGCGTCCTTGGCATCGGACTGCTCCGGAATCCACAGCCCGGCGCCGCCGAAACTCATCGGCACCGGCTCGTCACCCATCGTCGGTGCGGGCGCGAATCGAATGGTCTTCATAGCGTCGTCGCCGGCGAAGTTCCCACCGAACCAGTACCCGTCCTGCGTGATCGCCATCCGCCCGGCGGCGAACGTGGAGTAGTCCGAACCGTCCGGCAGCGGGTTCAGGGAGGTGGGCCCGACGCCAGACTGGCCGTAGTCGACGAACCACTGCAGCGCACGAACCGCTTCCGGCGTGGTGAAGTCCACCTCACTGAGGTCGTCGTTGTACAGGCTGCCGCCTTGTTGAGCGACCATGGCTGCGATCGGCCCATAGAGCGTCCATTGCCACTCCATGCCCAGGCCGTACACCTCGGTGGTGCCGCCGTTGATGACGGCGACCTTCTTGGAGATCTCCAGCAGCTCGTCGTAGCTGATCGGCTCGGTGTCGCTGAGGTACGGCACGCCAGCCGCGTCGAACAGAGCCGTGTTGTACCAGAGCGTGTTGTCCTGGCTCCAGTCCTTCACGATGCCGTAGAGCGGCCCTTCCCCACTCTTGGTTCCATCCCACCGGAACGCGTCGTTCACCGGCTGCAGGTCGTCCTCCTTCAGCACATCGCTTTCCTCCAAGTACGGAGTCAGGTCGGTGGCAAGCCCCCGCGCGTTGAAGTTGGCGCTGCCGACGGCGTTGCCGAACGCGAGGTCCGGAGGGTTGCTCGATGCGAGCATGGTGTTCAGACGCGCCTGGTCGTACACGATGTGGTTGACCTTGATGCCGGGATTGTCTGCCTCGAAGTCGGCGATCATCTCCTCGGTCAGATCCTGAGCACCGATCATGACGTCGACCGTGGTGTCACCCGAACCGCTGGCGCCGCCTCCGGTGCATCCCGCCAGTAGCGCCGACGCGCTGACGAACGTCCCCAGTACGACCGCGGTTCTGCGGGCCCGGGATGCGTGTGTGGTCATGTCTACCTCCTTGTGAACATGGCGAGGCCTCTGCTGCGGCCACCCTTGGTGTCGAAACAATACATCGAAACTGGAACAAGTGCTACATTTTCATGACGGCGCCTTCGAAACCGCGCTTCCGCGCGAACGCGGGCCGGAGATGGGTAGTGTCGCGATCATGACTGGACCGAGAAGCACAGGAGCTAGAGGGCCATACGCGAAGTCCGCGCAGCGCTCGAGCGACATCCTCGATGCGGCAGCGCGCGTGTTCGCGACACACGGCTACCACGGTGGATCGCTTCGCGACATCGCCCGGCAGCTTGACGTGAGCTTGACGAGCATCGTGCATCACTTCGGCAGCAAGTACGAGCTCCTCGAGGCAGTCCTCGAGCGATCCGACCGGACGACGTCCGGCGATGAAGCTTTCGATTTCGACGCGGCGTGCACTGCCCGAGGCGTGGTGTCGGCGACGCTGGAGCGGGTCCGTTCCAGCGTCGACCGTCCCGAGCTGCTCCGACTGTTCGCCATCCTCGCCGCGGAGTCGTCCGCTCCTACCCATCCGGCACACGAGTGGTTCGTCGCGCGGTATCGGCGGAAGGCGGGCGAACTGGCCACGGCCTTCGCATACGACCAGACGGTCGGCCGAATCCGTCCCGAACGCGATCCCGAAACGCTGGCACGGCTGCTCATCGCGACGTGGGATGGAGTCCAGCTCCAGTGGCTCATCGACCCCTCTGCCGACATGGAGACGCCGATGCGGCTCTTCTTCCAATCAACGCTTCCGGAAGCGCCGACGCAGACCTGAGAAGGAGACCTGTCAAGGTGACGCAACCTCTGCCGTGGAACCCCGCATCGTCCGAGTCAGCGCTGCAGCAAGCGACATTCTGGCCGTCCAGGTCGAAGAGGGATGGATCGAAGGAGGCATCCAGATCCCCTATCAGCCCTTGGATGGCGAGACGCTTCTGCCCGACGTCGAGAATTCGCACCTGATCTGGATCGACACGAACGGCGAGCACACCGGCGTACTTGTCGCCGATGAAGCCCGTGAGGATCAGCGCTTCGTGCTCGAGACGCGCCACGGGGACGAGCTGAGCGAGAAGGCGGACCTGTCGTCAAGCTATCTCGTCAACGGTCGACACCCATGCCACGTCTGGCGCAAATCAAAGCCGTCCAACATGGCAGATCCCACGGGTGACGTCACGGTGGAGCACATGATCTACCTCGTTCTGGATGCAGACCTTCGCGTCTGGCCCGGTGTCTTCGCATGGCCGGCATCCGAGAGCTTCTTCGATGTCTATCGGTTGCCGATCCTGACCGAGTACACCGTGCAAAGCAGCATCGGACCGAACGCGTACAACTGGGGCTACCTCGCAGCAGCCCGAGCATAAAGGACGCGATGCGAGCTGCGGACCCACCGGGGAGTTGTAGGGATGAATCGAATTGCGAGCGTGTCCTCTCGTGCCGGAGGGCGCGGCCGCACGGTCGTCGTGCTGTCGACCATCTGCGGTGCCCTTGTCGCCGCCGTTGCCGCGGGTGGCGCAATCGCGTTGTGCATCGCGGGCCGCGACGATCCAGGGAGGTACGCGACGCGTGTCGCGGAGCTGGAGGGCCGGTACGCGAGTGGATTCCCGAAAGGTGAAGTGCTGCTCACGGGAAGCTCGTTCTTCGAGTACTGGAGTACGTCAGAGTCCGATCTCGCGCCGCTCCACACGGTCAATATCGGCATCGGTGGGACGAAGGTTGGTGACCATCTGGCCTATTTCGATCGAATGGTCGTGCCCTTCGAGCCGCGTGTGCTCGTGCTCTACGTGGGCTCGAACGATATCAGCGGCATCCCGTTCTACTCGAAGTCCGCCCAAGCAACCGTGCAGCTGGTCGCCCAGTACATCGCCCGCGCCAAGGACGCACTTCCGGCCACCCGGATCTACTACGTCGCCATCACCGAGACGCCTTCGCGGGCAAGCGTGCGGGCAGACATCCAGGCGGCGAATCGGATGCTCGCCCAACTCGCGGATACCACAGGCGACTTCGTGTTCATCGACACCGCACCCGCTCTGTTGCTCAGCAGCGGCGAGATCGATCAGTCGCTTTTCGGAGAGGACAGATTGCACTTCAACGAGAAGGGCTATCGGGTTTTCGCTGATGCGGTTCGTAGCGGCCTGCAGGCCGAGTACTGAGTTGCTGGCCGGGGCTGTTGTCGAGCGAGGCTCGCCGATCCTGCACCTCGGACCGGTTGATCACACAGCCGGCTGAACGCCGACGTCCGGCGCATCGCACGTCAACGGCGAATCCGCGCCGAGGCATGAGGAGCGACCACCCCATACTGCGATCGCAGTATGCAAGTGTCCGCGATCAGCGGATGTGCTGCGGCGGCCGAGGCCGGAGGCTCGAAGAGACCGATGCGTGCGCTTGTGCGCACCTCTGACCGCAAAGGACTCTTCATGGCACGACTGATAGCCCGACTCGGGCGCTTCTCGGCTCGACACCGGTGGGCGGTGATCGTCACATGGCTGGGAGTGCTGGTCGCGCTCGCGGTGGTCTCGATCTCGGGCATGCGCTTCAGTGATGGCGGCTTCGACGTCCCGGGCACATCTTCGAGCGAAGCCATGTCGGTGCTGGAAAAGGAGTTCCCATCAACCGACGACGAGCCGTCTGCTCCCGGCCTTCAGTTCGTCGTTCAGACACACGAAGGCGCGATCACCGATCCCGACAACCTGGCTGCGCTGACGACGGCCCTCGACGACGTACGCGCAGTGCACGGGGTCACGTCCGTGAGCGATCCGCTGGACCCGGCGCGGCCGTACGTTTCCGAGGATCTGTCCACCGCGGTGGCATCGATCGAGGTCCGCCACAATGCCGACTCGGAGGAGCTGCCGAAGGCGATCGACGCTATCGCGGAAGACCTGCGCGACTCCGGCATGACTGCGGAAGTGGGCGGCACACTGACCTCCGGCGCCCCCGAGATCCTCGGCCCGAGCGAGATCGTTGGGGCACTCCTCGCGTTCCTCGTGTTGCTCATCACGTACGGGTCCCTTGTGGCCGCGGGCGCCAACATGCTCGGCGCTCTCGTGGGCGTCGGCGTCGGCATCCTCGGAGTGCTGGCCTTCTCAGCGATCACCCCGATCGGCTCCCTCACGCCGATCCTCGCAGTCATGCTGGGGCTTGCGGTCGGAATCGACTACTGCCTCTTCATCTTGGCGAGGTTCCGATCCGAACTCCTCGCAAACGGCGAAGTCACCCAGGCGATCGGCCGGGCAGTGGGAACAGCCGGATCCGCGGTCGTCTTCGCAGGCGCCACCGTGATCATCGCCCTGACGGGCCTGACGGTGGTCGGTATCACGTTCCTCGGCGAGATGGGGCTCGCGGCAGCCTTCGCCGTCGCCATCGCCGTACTCATGGCACTCACCCTCCTTCCCGCGCTGCTCAGCCTCATGGGCACCCGCGCGCTATCGCGACGAGACCGCAGACTCATCGCCGATCCCCTCCACGAACCGATCCCTTCCCCGGCCGCCCATCAGCCCGCCGCAAAGGGCTTCTCGGCCCGGTGGGTACGGGCCGTCACCCGCCACCGCGTCTCGAGCCTGCTGGGAGGCACGGCGCTGCTCGCCCTGATCGCCCTGCCGGTGCTCTCGATGCAGACCACGCTGAGCACGCCGGGCGGAGAGGATCCCGACTCCACCCAGCGGGCGGCGTACGATCTGATCGCCGACGAGTTCGGCGACGGCGCCCAGGATCCCCTTGTCGTGCTGGTCCAACACGACGATGTCGAGGCGTCGCTTCCGTTGGTGACACGGCGATTGACCGATCTCGCGAGCGTCGCCATGGTGGTCCCGGCCGGCGTTTCGACTGACGGCGATACCGCCATGCTGACTGTCATGTCGGAGCACGGCCCGCTGGACGACCGCACGACCGAACTGGTGAAGAACATCCGCGCCGAAAGCGGCGAGATCGGCGACGCCAAGCTGCTGGTGACCGGCGCCACCGCCATGGGGCTCGACTCCGACGAACAGCTGAAGTCGGCGCTCGTGCTGTACATCGCGCTGATCGTGGGCCTGTCGCTGATCCTCATGATCGTGCTCTTCCGCTCGCTGCTCATCCCGCTCGTTGCAACCTTGGGCTTTCTGCTGTCGCTGGGTGCCGGTCTGGGCGCGACGGTGGCGATCTTCCAGTGGGGCTGGCTCGACTTCATCGTCCCCTCCCCGCAAGGAAACCCCCTCCTCAGCCTGCTGCCGATCGTGGTGACCGGAATCCTGTTCGGTCTTGCCATGGATTATCAGGTATTCCTGGTGTCGCGCATGCACGAGGCGCACGCGCGCGGATTGTCGCCGCTGGACGCGGTCCGAGCCGGGTTCCGCCACTCGGCCGGAGTCGTCGTGGCGGCCGCGGCGATCATGGCGGCGGTGTTCGGAGGCTTCGCGATGAGCCCGTCTTCCCTGGTCGGGTCGATCGCTCTCGCCTTGACGATCGGGGTGATCGCGGATGCCTTCGTCGTGCGGATGATCCTCGTGCCCGCGGCGCTCGCCCTGCTCGGCCGGGCGGCGTGGTGGATGCCGAGGTGGCTCGAACGAGTTCTGCCGACGATCGACGTCGAGGGCTCCGCACTCGAGCCGAGTTCGCCCCCGCTCAGGGCCGAGCCGGTCCGGGCCCGCGAAGCGGTGGGCGCCGGACGCTGACCGACCCGGCTCTCCGGTGGCCGCCGACCAGATGACGGCCACCGGAGCGCTGCCCGAGCCCCGCCCTGGCGGGCGCACAGATGACCGATGGGAGAATCGTGCGCATGAGCACGTCACCACGGACGCCCGGGCGTGCAGCCCGCCTCAGTCTGTGGGAACTGCTGCTGGACGTGGCAGCCACGATCGCCGGCGCCATCGAACTGGTGCGGATCGTGACCACGGGTTCGTGGATCACGCTGCCGATCCTCGTGCTGGCCGGTGCTGCCGTGGTGCTTCGACGACGGATGCCGGTGCCCTCCGCCGCGGCGGCGATCCTCGCCAGCGGACTCGTGCTCCTCGACCCGTCGGCAGCCGTTCCGATCTGGGTGCTCGCCGAGGTCGTGCTGTTCACGCTTGCGCTCCGCGGTCCGCGTCCCGCCGTCCTGACGGCGGGTGCCGTGCACGCTGCGCTCCTCTATGTGGGTGCCGTGGTCGTCTTTCGGGTGCAGCCCTACGAGGCGGTGGCACTGATTCTTCCGGTGTGGACCGCCGCCGTGATCGCCGCCGGTCTGGCGCTCCGCGCCAATGACGACTACGTCCGTGCACTCGAGGCACAGGCGCGTTCAGCGGTCGCGTTTCGAGACAGCGAGGTGCTCCGTCACGTCGGCGCCGAACGATTGCGGATCGCCCGGGATCTGCATGATTCCGTCGCCCACAGCGTCTCGATCATCTCGGTACACGCGGGAGCCGCCGAGCGTTCCCTCGAGCGTGACCCCGAGCGAGCGCGGGCTTCACTGCGGCAGGTGCGAACGTCGGCGCGCATGGTGATCGACGAGCTTCAGGACATCTTGACGGTGCTCCGCGGTCACGACCCGGCCGACGCGACCGAGGCCGTAGCCGGGATGGAGTCACTCGACGCACTCGTCTCGACGGCCCGGGCCGCCGGCGCGCAAGTGACGCTTCGCAACGCGGCACCGGCGGACCTCGACCGCTCCGTCAGCGTCGCGGTGTACCGCATCGTGCAGGAATCGCTGACCAACGCCCGCAAGCACGGCACCGACCCGATCGAGATCACCATCGAGCCTGCAGACGACGACCTGCACGTCACGGTCACGAATCCGCTCGCGCCGGATCACGCTCCAGGCGACGGATTCGGCCTGCTCGGCATGCGCGAGCGTGCGGCCAGCGTCCACGGATCGCTGCAAGCGCAAGCGAAGGGAACCGTATTCGTCGTCGTAGCGACGCTTCCGCTGCACCCCCACCAACGTGAGGAGGCTTCCGCATGATCACTGTGGCGCTTGCGGACGATCAGGCGATGATCCGCGCCGGTTTGCGGAGCGTTCTGGAATCGGCCGAGATCGGGGTCGTCGGCGAAGCGGCCGACGGGGCTACGGCGCTCTCGCTCATCCGCGCGGTACGGCCGCAGGTCGTACTCATGGACCTTCGGATGCCGGGCGTCGACGGTGTGGAAGCCACGCGGCGTATTCGCATCGATCCAACGCTGGCAACCGTCCGCATCCTCATTCTCACCACGTTCGACGGCGACACTGAGGTCGTCAGCGCACTCAGCGCCGGTGCCGACGGATTCCTCAGCAAGTCCGCCGAGCCCGAGGATCTGATCGACGCGGTGATGCGCACCGCGGCCGGCGAGTCGGCTCTGTCGCCGAGAGCCTCCCGAGCCGTGGTCAGCCACCTCGCCACCCAGCCGGCCATGCCCGAACCCGACCCCGACATTGCCGCCCGCGTGTCAACGCTCACCCCGCGCGAGCGTGACCTCGTGATCGCCGCGGCGACAGGGGACGACAACGCGACGATCGCGAGGCGGCTCTTCATCTCCCCGCTCACCGTGAAAACGCACCTGAATCGCGCGATGATGAAGCTCCACGCCCGGGACCGCGGCCAGCTGGTCGCCATCGCGTACCGCAGTGGCCTCTTCGACCGCCGGGCGTGACCGCGCGCGGTTAGAACTCGCCGATCGCTATGCCGAGTCGGAGGTAGAGGTCCGTGACTGCCTCGTTGTTCACCCGATAGGTGACCCATACACCCGAGCGCGACCCGCCAGCGGCCAAGGGCGGGTTGGCCAGCGCCGCGATCACGTTGGACATCTACAGTGACCTATTCGACGACGACCTCGACGGCGTCTCGTCCGCCCTTGACCGTGCAAGGACGAACAGCCTCGACCAGCCGTAGCGCTCGGATCGGGTTCGGTGATCCGCGGCTCGAACACTAGTGCGAACGCCGTGTGCTTCTCGGGAGGGTGAAGGCCTCACGAGCGGACTCGATCATTCTCGATCCGCCTCGTTTGTGGGCACGATGTGGGCACGGGCGGATTCCGGGGCAAAGAAGAGGCCCCGCGATCCCAGTGTTTCCAAGGGTTCGCGGGGCTTCGACAATGGCGGTGACGGTGGGATTTGAACCCACGGTAGGGGGTTACCCTACACAACTTTTCGAGAGTTGCACCTTCGGCCGCTCGGACACGTCACCGTCGTCGAGTTTACGACACGCGGACGGATGCCGCGAATCGGGCCCGCCATAGTCGCACCGGCCCCGGAGCGGGCGGTCACGCCGCCAGGAACCCCTGGTGGTGGTACCCGTCGGGATCGAGCACCGCGACGGTGGACTCCGGCACCTCGAGGAACACGCCGGGGAGGTCGTTGAGCGGCTCCGACACGACGACCTGGGCCCGGTCGCCGAACAGCGACAGTCGCTCGGCGTCGGGGTACATCGCGCGCAGGGTGGGCACGTCGGCGGAGTGGAACAGCGACCGCGAGCGCCCCTGCGACGAGTACCGGAACGCCCACAGCGTCTCGCCGTCCGATACGGCGATCGTCCCCTGCATCGGGAACTGCACTCCCGCGGCGTGACCGGCCTCCTCGACGCGACGGATCGCCGCGCCCACTGCGGCGACGGGGTCGTCGGCGAGACCGAATGTGAGCGCGAGGTGGAACAGCACCTCGGTGTCGGTCGTCCCCTGGATCGACGAGTACAGCGCCGAGTCGACCGCGAGTGCGAGGTCGCGCTTGATGAGCCCGAACTGCGAGATGGCCCCGTTGTGCATGAACAGCCAGTTGTCGTGGCGGAACGGATGGCAATTGGTCTGCTGGATCGGCGGGCCCGCGGCCGCGCGCACGTGCGCGAAGAACAGCGGGCTGAGAACGGCCCTGCTGATCTCGCGCAGGTTCTGGTCGTTCCACGCGGGCTCGATACTCCGGAAGACGAACGGATGCCGCGACCCTGGGGCATCCGCGGATCCCGTGCCGTCGACCGGGTACCAGCCGAAGCCGAACCCGTCGCCGTTGACCGTCTCCGCGCCCAGCGGCGAGTTCTGCGACATCGCGACGACAGAGTGCTGCGCGTCGAGGATGAGGGCGGCCGGTTGCAGCGGCTCCCCCGTGTAGGCCAGCCAGCGGCACATCGCAGCTCCCATCGCTCGTGCCGCCGCGCGGCGGCACTGCCGTCATCGTAGGGCGCCTCGATCGCGGCCGCACCCCTCCCGGCAGTACCCGCGGCATCCGTCGCCCTGCGAGACTTGCTGCATGGCGGTCATCGAGAACTCGAAAGTCACCATCGTCGGCGCCGGGAGCGTCGGCTCGAGCACGGCGTATGCGGCGCTGATCCGCGGGTCGGCACGGCACGTCGCCCTGTACGACATCGCCACCGAACGCGTCGAGGCGGAGGTGCTCGACCTCGCGCACGGCACGCAGTTCACCGGTTCCAGCGACATCACCGGCGGCAGCGACCTGTCGGTGGTCGAGGGCTCGCACGTCGTGGTGATCACGGCGGGAGCGAAGCAGGACCCGGGGCAGACCCGCATCGAGCTCGCCGGCGTCAACGCCGGGATCATGAAGAAGATGATGCCGCGACTGCTCGAGGCCGCCCCCGACGCGATCTACGTCGTCGTCACCAATCCCTGCGATGTGCTGACGGTGCTCGCGCAGGAGGAGACCGGCCTGCCACCCGAGCGCATCTTCGCCTCGGGTACCGTGCTCGACACCTCGCGCCTGCGATGGAAGCTCGCCGAACGCGCCGGCGTCTCGACCGGCAGCGTCCACGCGTACATCGTCGGCGAGCACGGCGACACCGAGTTCCCGCTGTGGTCGAAGGCGACCATCGGCACCGTGCCGATCCTCGAGTGGGTGACGCCGCGCGGCGACAGCATGACCGCCGACGAGCTCGACCAGATCGCGATCGACGTGCGCGACGCCGCCTACAAGGTCATCCAGGGCAAGGGCGCCACGAACTACGCGATCGGACTGTCGAGCGCCCGCATCATCGAGGCGATCCTCCGCGACGAGCACGCGGTCATGCCGGTCTCGCCCGTGCTGCACGACTTCCACGGCGTCGACGGCGTGGCCCTCTCGGTGCCGTCGGTCGTGAGCGCCGCAGGGGCGGTGCCGGTGCGCGAGACGCAGTTCGATTCCCGCGAGCTCGATCTCTTCCACCGATCGGCCGACGCGCTGCGCCAGGTCGCGGACTCGCTGCGACGCTGAGTCCTTCGACTCCGGGGGTCCGTGAGCCCGTCGACATCAGGGCATGTCGGTGGGCGAGCGCCGCACCTGCAGTCCACCCGAAGCAGACGGAGGACCCAGGTCCTTTGTGTCGGCCGGCAGGCGCCCGGTAGCGTCGGAGGGCATTTCGCGACTCGGGGGGGCTTCGTGCGTACACATTCTCTTTCATCCGGCATCCGTCTCGCCTCGGTGGCGTTCGCGCTGACGGCGACGATGGCGGTGGCCGGATGCTCCGGCCCGGCACCGGCGGCGACGTCGACGCCAACCGCGGCCGAGGGGGGTGAGCTCCCCGCCGCCACGGCGGCAGCATTGCAGGCGGCGCTCGATGACACCCGTGGCGACCAGTTCGCCGGTGTGGTCGCGCGCGTCGTCACGGCCGACGGCACCTGGACGGGGGCATCGGGTGCAGCCGCTCCCGATGGCGACAGGCCGCCGGCGCCCGACGACCACACACGCATCGGCAGTCTGACCAAGACCATGACGGCGACGATCCTGCTGCAGCTGGTGGAGGAGGGCCTGGTCTCGCTCGACGACCCGATCTCGCAGTACGTGCCCGACTCGCCCAACGGTGCGGCCACGCTGCGGCAGCTCGCCGACATGACCAGCGGCATTCCCTCGTACTCGCTCGATCCCGGCTGGCAGGCGACCTACTTCGGCGATCCTTTCCACGTCTTCACCCCTCAGGAGCTCCTCGACTCCGCCAAGGCCCTGCCGGTCGACGGCGCGCCTGGCGAGATCTGGAAGTACTCGAACACGAACTATCTGCTCCTGGGCATGGTGATCGAACAGGTGCTCGAGCAGCCGATCGCAGAAGTGTTCGACGAGCGGCTGTTCAAGCCGCTGGGGATGACCGACACGGTGTATCCCGACGGCTCCCCCGCGATCGACGAGCCGCACCTGGTGGGCATGACGAAACAGCGTGACGAGACCGGCCCGGCCGAAGACGCCACGGAGTGGAGCCCGTCGTTCGGCTCGACCGCGGGCGAGGTGATCTCGACGCTTGATGATCTCACCCTGTGGGCGCACGCCCTCTTCACTGGCGAGGGCGTCCTGGACGCGGCGACGCAGCAGGTGCGCCGCGATTCCATCCTCTCGTCGCCGCCGCCCAACGACGCCGAGTCGGGCTACGGCATCGGCTGGGGCGAGCGCGCCGATGGCTACTGGGGACACTCCGGGACGATCCCCGGATTCACGACCTCGGTCTTCCACAGTTACGACGACGACACCACCATCGTCGTCGTGGCGAACAGCGACGTGCCGCTCGCCTCGGGCGAAGTGCCGGCACCCGCCGTGTTCGAGGCCCTCGCGGCGGCGCTCGGCTGAGACCGGCCACGAGGAGGTGATGACGGATGCCTCGGCTCGAGGCATCCGTCGTCAGGCAATGTCGTCCGCCCGCCGTACAGTGAGGTCATGGCCGCAGCCCGACGCCCGACGCAGACCGCGCCCTATCGCTGCACCGAGTGCGGCTGGACCACGATCAAGTGGGTCGGGCGCTGCGGGGAATGCCAGCAGTGGGGCACCGTGGTCGAGGCCGCCGAGCAGACCGGCATCACGCGGTCGGTGACGCCGGTGTCGCCGGGCGCGGGGCGCGCGGCGCGGCCCATCACGCACATCGACACGACCGACGCGCCGCGCCGCACGACCGGCGTCGGGGAGTTCGACCGCGTGCTCGGCGGCGGGCTCGTCGCGGGCGTCGCGATCCTGCTGTCCGGCGAACCGGGGGTCGGAAAGTCCACGCTGTTGCTCGAGGTCGCGGCGCAGGCCGCCCGCGCCGGGCGGCGCGTGCTGTACGCGAGCGCCGAGGAGTCCACCGCCCAGGTGCGGCTGCGCGCCGAGCGCACCGGCGCATTGCACGACGAGCTGTACCTCGCGAGCGAGACCGACCTCGCGACGATCCTCGGGCACGTCGACGACGTCTCGCCCGACCTCCTCATCGTCGACTCGGTCCAGACCGTGTCCTCGGCGCTGTCGGAAGGCATGGCGGGGCATCCGTCGCAGGTCCGTGAGGTCGCCGCGACCCTCATCCGCGTCGCGAAGGACCGCGGGCTGCCGACGATCGTCGTCGGCCACGTCACGAAGGACGGCTCGATCGCCGGGCCCCGCATCCTCGAGCACCTCGTCGACGTCGTGTGTCAGTTCGAGGGCGACCGGCAGACGTCGCTGCGGTTCGTGCGGGCCCTCAAGAACCGCTTCGGCCCGACCGATGAGGTCGGTTGCTTCGACATGACCGGCGCCGGCATCGCCGAGGTCCCCGATCCCAGTGCGCTGTTCCTGGGGCACGGCAGCAGCGAGCCCGGCACATGCGTCTCGATCGCGCTGGAGGGCCGCCGCGCGATGCCGGTCGAGGTGCAGGCCCTGACGATCGACACGAAGGCGCCGAACCCGCGGCGGATCGTCAACGGCGTCGACGCTGCCCGCGTGGCCACAGTCCTCGCGGTGCTCGAGAAGCGCGCGGGCGTCACGACGTCCGACAAGGACGTCTACGTCTCGACGGTCGGCGGCGTGCGATTCACCGAGCCCGCCGCAGACCTCGCGATCGCACTCGCGGTCGCCGGCGCGGTGAAGGGCTGGTCGATCCCTCGGCACATCGCCGCGGTCGGCGAGCTCAGCCTCGCGGGAGAGGTGCGACCGGTGACGCAGGCTGCGCAGCGCCGCAGCGAGGCCGCCCGGCTCGGCTACCGCGACCTCATCGACGACCGCTCCGGCCGACTGCGCGGGGCTCTCTCCGACGTGCAGGCACGCGCCAAGGGCGCACCCGGCGACGACGTTCCCGAGTTCTGACGGCGGGAACCAGGGCCGAGCGCCCGCTCAGCGTCCGCGAGGACGGCGTCGACGCGGGTCGGCCAGGCCCAGGGCGATCGGGATCACGAGCCCGGCGGCGCAAACGATACCGACGACGAGGAATTCCACCCCGCGAGCGTACGACAGGTCGACGACATTCCGCACGGCGGCACCCCGCGTGTGGTGGACGGATGCCGCGACCCGTGTGCGCGGCTCGGCACGGTCGTCGGCCGGTCGATGCGTCAGGCGTCGAGCGCTGCGATGAGGTCGGTGGGCGACGCCTGCATCGGGTGCGGTCCCGCGATGTCGAAGAACACCGTCGTGATCTCGTGCTTGTGTGCACCAAGGAACGCCCGCAGCCACGCCGGCGACTGCAGCGCGACGCCGGGCGGCAGGGTCGCCGGCTTGTGAGCCGCGTCGCTGAAGAGGAGCAGCGCGACGTCTCCGGTGTTCGGGTCCCGGTACGTCCAGACCTCGCCGACGTCGAGCGGATTGTCACGGTCCCCCGGCCGCATGAGCGGCACCACCGTGGGCCCGTGCCGGAGGGCGAACGCGACCGCCGCCATGTCCTGCGTCTGCAGCGCGTCGGTCAGCTGCGTGTTGCGGAACTCGAGGGGCTCCTGCTTCTTCGCGCGCTTCTTTCCCGCCATCCCACCAGGTTAGAGGGCAACCCGGCGCGCGATCGCCGGCAGGTGTCACATCGGCCGGGCGCGTGGTGTCTTCATGTCGAGAGACAGACCCCAGGAGGTCATCATGAACGGCAGCCCCGGAGGCAAGGCACCTGTGAACGTCGTCGTCATCGGCGGAGGCTACTCCGGAGTCATGGCGGCGAATCGCCTCAGCGGGCGTGACTCGGTCGCCGTGACCCTCGTCAACTCGCGTCAGTCGTTCGTGGAGCGCGTGCGCCTCCACCAGCTGGTCGGCGGCTCCGACGACGCGATCGTCGAGTTCTCCGACGTGCTCGCGCCGGGCGTGCGGCTCGTCGTCGACACCGTGGAGCGGATCGATCGCGGCAATCGCGTGCTCGAGCTCGCGGAAGGCCCGGCGCTGGCGTACGACCGACTGGTCTACGCGGCGGGCAGCAGCGGCGGCCGGCCCACCGTGCCGGGCGCTGCCGATTTCGCGCTGCAGCTCGGCACGCTCGAGCAGGCACTGCATCTGCGCGGGGTTCTCGAGCGCACGCCGCTGACGTCTCCTGTCGCCGTGGTCGGCGGCGGCCCGCTCGGCATCGAGGCGGCGTCCGAGCTCGCCGAGCTCGGACGACCCGTCACGCTCGTGTGCGGCGAGGAACTCGGTCCGTATCTGAGCTCTGCGGCACGCAACGCCGTGGCGAAGAGGCTGAGGGCACTCGGTGTCACGGTGCTCAGCGGAGCCGGCGGGTCCGCAGCCGGGGTGACGCCCGACGGCGTGCGCCTCGCCGACGGCCGCGAGGTGCGGGCAGCCGTGACGATCTGGGCCGCGGGCTTCCGCGCCGCCGACCTCGCTCGCCGGAGCGGGCTCACCACCGACGCGGCGGGCCGCCTCGTCACCGACGACACGCTGACGAGCATCGACGATGCACGCATCGTCGCGACGGGCGATGCCGCATCACCGTCGCGGGCACCGCTGCGCATGAGCTGTCAGGCCGCGCTGCCGCTCGGCTCGCACGCCGCCGACACCGTCCTCGCCCGGATCGCGGGCAAGCAGCCTCGCGACTTCGACCGCGGGATCGCCGCGATGTGCATCAGTCTCGGCCGGCGCTCGGCGGTGTTCCAATTCGCACACGGCGACGACACAGCGATGCCCCTGTACGTGGGCGGCGCACTCGGCGCACGTCTCAAGGAGGCGGCATGCAAGAGCCCGATGTCACAGCTCGCGCACGAGGCGCGCAAGCCCGGCTCGCACCGCTGGCTCGTGAAGGATGCCGGGCGCGCCGAGCGCGCGCACACCTCGGCCTACCGAGCGCCGGCGCTGTCCTGAGCACCTACGCGAGGAAGCCGCGCAGCAGCGCCTCCGACCCGGCGAGGTGGTCGAGCACGGCCGCTTCGGCGGCATCCGGTCGGCCCGCGAGGATGGCGGTGACGATCCGCTCGTGCTGCGCGTTGGAGTGGTCGATGTTGCGCGGCAGCAGGGGGAACGTGTCGAGCCACTCGTTCACGCGGGCCCGGTTCTCTGCGGCGAGCGCGACGAGCGACGGAATGCCGGACAGCTCGGCGATCGTCAGGTGCAGCAGCGTGTCGAGACGGCGGTAGTCGGCTTCGGATGCCGCGGCCGCCGCCTCGTACCGGGCCCACAGATCGTCGCGCGCGGCCGCGTCGAGCGCCCGTCCGGCAGCCGCACGCGCGGCGCCCGCCTCGAGCACCCGCCGCATGCCGAGAATGTCTTCGAGGTCGGACGCGTCGACCTCGCGCGGATGCGGCGGCTCGGGCAGCGGCTCGGCGACGAACGTGCCGCCGTAGCGTCCCCGCCGCCGTACCAGGTATCCGGTGTCGGCGAGCTCGCGGATCGCCTCGCGCACCGTGTCGCGGCTCACCGCGTACAGCACGGCGAGCTCCCGCTCGGACGGCAGCGACTCCCCCGGCGCGACGACCCCCAGCCGGATGGTCTGCACGAGCCGCGCGACGGTGTCTTCGAGCGCATTGCCCTCGCGCACCGGCCGGTACACGGCCTTGCGCACCTCGTGCAGCGGCGCGTCGGTCACGGGGTACCCACCTTCACCTGAACAGAACTCCTGACGTTCCGCACAGCGGAGGCCCGGCACGGGCTCGCCGAGCCCGCTCTCGCCGGGAACTCAGGAGCTGCGCACACGATCGCGACCTTACAGCGGCGTCACATAGGCGTTGGTGATGCCGCCGTCGACGACGAACGCGGTGGCCGTGATGAATGAGGCGTCGTCCGACGCGAGGAACGCGACGGCGGCCGCGAGCTCTTCGGGCTCGGCGAAACGGCCCATCGGAACATGCACCAGACGGCGCTGCGCGCGCTCGGGGTCCTTCGCGAACAGCTCCTGCAGGAGCGGCGTGTTGACCGGCCCGGGGCACAGGGCGTTGACGCGGATCCCCTGCCGCGCGAACTGCACGCCGAGCTCGCGGGTCATCGCCAGCACTCCGCCCTTCGACGCGGTGTACGAGATCTGCGATGTCGCCGATCCCAGCAGCGCGACGAACGACGCGGTGTTGATGATCGAGCCCTTGCCGGCCGACACCATGTGCCGCAGCGCCGCGCGCGAGCACAGGTACACGCTCTTGAGGTTGACGTCCTGCACGCGCTCCCACGCCGGCAGCTCGGTCGTCTCGATCGAGTCGTCGTCGGCGGGCGAGATGCCGGCGTTGTTGAACGCGATGTCGAGGCGCCCGAACTCGGCGGCGACGCCGTCGAACACCTCGTTCACCTGAGCCTCGTCCGCGACGTCGACGCGGCGGAACACGCCGCCCACCTCGGCGGCCGCCGCCTCGCCGGTCGCCGGGTCGAGGTCGGCGATGACGACCTTCGCGCCCTCCGCCGCGAAGCGCCTCGCGGTGGCCAGGCCGATTCCGGACGCACCGCCGGTGATGACCGCCACACGGTCCCTCAGTCGCGCCGTCAGATCCATGTCTCTCCTTGTCAGTCCGTCGCGAAGAAGACGTTCTTCGTCTCGGTGAAGTGCTCGGCGGCGTCGGGGCCGAGCTCACGGCCGAGTCCCGACGCCTTCATGCCGCCGAACGGCGTCCAGTACCGCACCGACGAGTGCGAGTTCACCGACAGGACGCCGCTCTTCACCCCGCGGGCTACGCGAACGGCGCGACCGAGGTTCTCGGTCCAGATCGAGCCGGCGAGCCCGTAGATCGTGTCGTTGGCGAGGCGGATCGCGTCGGCCTCGTCGTCGAAGGGCAGCACGGCCACGACGGGGCCGAACACCTCTTCGCGCGCGATGCGGTCGCCACGCTCGGCCAACACGACGGTCGGCGCGAACCAGTACCCGTCGCCATCGGGGGCGGAGCCGCGGAAGGCGACGTCCGCGCCGTCGAGGAAACCCTGCACGGTGGAGCGATGGGATGCCGAGATCAGCGGTCCCATCTCGGTGCCCTCGTCTGCGGGGTCACCCACACGCCACGCCTGCACCGCCGGCTCGAGCAGCTCGAGGAACCGGTCGTACACCGACCGCTCGACGAGGATGCGGCTGCGGGCGCAGCAGTCCTGCCCGGCGTTGTCGAAGACGGCGCCGGGCGCCGAGGCCGCGGCCTTCTCGAGGTCGGCATCCGCGAACACGATGTTGGCGCTCTTGCCGCCGAGCTCGAGCGTCACCGGCTTGAGCTCGCGCGCGCAGCCGGCCGCGACATCCGTGCCCACCGACGTCGATCCGGTGAACACGACCTTGCGCACGTCGGGGTGCGACACGAATCGCTGCCCGACGACCGACCCCGAACCGGTGACCACCTCGAAGAGCCCGTCGGGCAGCCCGGCTTCGCGCGCGAGCTCGCCGAGCCGCATTGCGGTGAGCGGCGTGAGCTCGGCCGGCTTCAGCACGACGGCGTTGCCCGCCGCGAGCGCCGGCGCGAAGCCCCATGACGCGATCGTCATCGGGAAGTTCCACGGCACGATGATGCCGACGACGCCGTACGGCTCGTGGAATGTGACGTCGAGCCCGCCCGCGACCGGGATCTGCTGACCGCTCAGCCGCTCCGGCGCGCCGGCGGAGAAGTTCAGCACCTGCGCGACGTGCGACGCCTCCCATCGGGCGGACCCGATCGGATGCCCCGAGTTGAGCACCTCGAGCTGCGCGAGCTCCTCGACATGGGCCTCGACTGTGCGCGCGAACGCGCGCAGCGCGTCGGCCCGAGCGACCGGCGGCAGAGCCGCCCATGCCCGCTGCGCGACGACGGCCCGCACCACGGCGGCGTCGACGTCGGCCACGTCCGCGCGCGCCACCTCACGGATCGGCTGCGCGGTCGCCGGATTGATCAGGGTGAACGTGCTCACGGCGTGGTGACTCCTCGAGACGCGTAGACGGATGCCTCGGCCACGAGGCCCGCGAACAGCCGGCGGTCCTCGCGGTTCTCCTCGGGGTGCCACTGCACTCCGACGAGGTATCCGTCGCCGTCGGACTCGAACGCCTGCACGAGGCCGTCGTCGGTGCGCGCGGTCGCGACGAGGCCGTCGCCGAGCCGGTCGACGCCCTGGTGGTGGTAGCTGTGCACGTCGAGTCCGCCCGCGCCGACGAGGTCCGCGAGGCGGGACCCCTCGTCGACCCGCACCTCGTTGACCGCGAAGACGCCGCCGCCGATCCGGTAGCGGTCGGTGCCGAGCGCTTCAGGCAGGTGCTGGTGGAGCGTGCCTCCGCGCGCCACGTTGACGAGCTGGAGCCCGCGGCAGATCGCCAGCACCGGCATCCGTCGCTCTTCCGCGCCGCGGAACAGGGCGAGCTCCCACGCGTCACGGTCGGGGCGGGCAGGGTCGGTGAGCGGATGCCGCTGCGCGCCGTACAGCGCCGGGTCGACGTCGAGCCCGCCGGTGAGGATGAGCCCGTCGAGGCCATCGAGCACCGCGGCCGCCGCGAGGTCCGGATCGGGCTGGGGCGGCAGGAGCACGGCGATGCCGCCCGAGGCCGTGACGGAGTCGAAGTACTGCTGGGGCAGGAACGCGGCACGCACGTCCCACACGCCCTGCTTCGCCTGCTCGAGGTACGTCGTCAGACCGATGACGGGGCGCCGCATGCCGGTCGCCGGGTCAGAGCCGCTCGAAGCCACGGACCCTCTCCCAATCGGTCACGGCGGCGTCGAAGGCCTCGACCTCGATGCGCGCCTGGTTCAGATAGTGCTCGACCATGTCGTCGCCGAAGGCTGCGCGGGCGATGGCCGACTCGTCGAAGAGCCGCGCGGCGTCGCGCAGCGTCGTGGGCAGGTGGTCGACGCCGGACGTATACGCATTGCCCTCGAGCCGGTCAGGCAGCGGCAGCTCGTGCTCGATGCCGTGCAGACCGCCGGCGATGATCGCCGCGATGCCCAGGTACGGGTTGACGTCGCCGCCCGGCACCCGGTTCTCGACGCGCAGCGACTGACCGCGCCCGATGACGCGCAGCGCGCACGTGCGGTTGTCGAGCCCCCATGCGATCCCCGTCGGCGCGAACGAGCCCTTCGCGAAGCGCTTGTAGGAGTTGATGGTCGGCGCGTACAGAAGCGTGAACTCGCGCAGCGTCGCGAGGATGCCGGCGATCCAGTGCTCCATGAGCGGGCTGAAGCCGTGCGGGCCATCGCCCGCCATCACCGGCTCGCCGTCCTCCGACCGGACAGAGAGGTGGATGTGGCAGCTGCTGCCCTCGCGCTCGTTGAACTTGGCCATGAACGTCAGCGACTTGCCGTGATGACCGGCGATGGTCTTCGCACCGGCCTTGTAGATGACGTGCTGGTCGGCGGTCTCGAGCGCCTCGGCATAGCGGAAGGCGATCTCCTGCTGGCCCAGGTTGCACTCACCCTTGACGCCTTCGGTGTAGAGGCCTGCGCCGTCCATCGAGAGGCGGATGTCACGCAGCAGGGGCTCGAGCCGCCCGGACGCGAGCAGGTCGTAGTCGACGTTGTAGTCGGTCGACGGCGTGAGTCCGCGGTAGCCCTTGGCCCAGGCGTCCCGATACGTGTCGTCGAAGACGATGAACTCGAGCTCGGTGCCGGCGTACGGCACGAGACCGCGGCCGGCGAGACGTGCGCGCTGGCGGTTGAGGATGTCGCGCGGCGACTGTGCGACCGGGTCGCCGTTCTCCCACGTGAGGTCGGCCATCACCAGAGCCGACCCCGGATGCCACGGCACGAGGCGCAGCGTCGCCGGATCGGGACGGAGCATCATGTCGCCGTAGCCGGTCTCCCAGCTCGACATCGCGTAGCCGTCGACCGTGTTCATGTCGACATCGACCGAGAGCAGGTAGTTGCAGGCCTCTGCACCGTGCGGCAGCACCTCCTCCTGGAAGAGCCGCGCTGACACGCGCTTGCCGACGAGCCGGCCCTGCGCGTCGGGGAAGGCCACGATGACGGTGTCGATCTCACCGGCGGCGATCGCCGCGTCGAGCTGATCGACCGAGAGGTTGCCCGGCATCCGTCCTCCTCGTGCGCCGTCATCAGAGTCGTGAGCGCGGTCCCCCCGAACCGCGCTCACGGGATCACTCTAACCAGAAAATCGCACACAAAGGTAGACACAGCCCACCAATAGGCATCACAATCGGCGAAGGCGCATCGTCGCGCCACCCGAGTGCACGTCCGTATCCGAAGCCACGGAGGACCGATGTCCCACACGAGCAGTGCAACACCATCCCCGGACCGCGCCGCCAGGGCGTCGAGCGAGAGCTCCGCCAAGGTCGCCGGAGCGACCTATACGCGTGCCGGCCAGGACTACTTCGAAAAGCGCGGGCTCAAGCGCGCGGCGGGAGTATGGGGGCTGTGGGGGCTCGCCGTCGCCGCCGTCATCTCGGGCGACTTCTCGGGCTGGAACTTCGGCATCGACTTCGCCGGCTTCGGCGGCATGCTCATCGCCTTCGTCATCCTCGTGGCGATGTACTACGGGATGATCTTCTCGATCGGCGAGATGGCCGCGGCGATGCCGCACACGGGGGGCGCGTACTCGTTCGCCCGCTCCGCGATGGGGCCATGGGGCGGCCTCATCACCGGCGCGGCCGAGACGATCGAGTATGTGGCGACCACCGCGGTCATCGTCTTCTTCTCGGCGTCCTACGCCGACGCGATCACCTCCGAACTGCTCGGGGTGTCGCTGCCCGGATGGGTGTGGTGGGTCATCCTCTACGCCGTCTTCATCGCGCTCAACGCGGCGGGCGCCAGCATCTCGTTCAAGTTCGCGATCGTCGTCTCCGTCATCTCGATCGCGATCATCCTGGTGTTCTCGGCGATGGCGCTGTTCTCGGGCGCCTTCCAGTGGGCGAACCTGTGGGACATCGTCCCCGATCCGGGCCAGACCGAGTTCCTGCCGCACGGCGTGCTGCCGATCCTGTTCGCACTGCCGTTCGCGATGTGGTTCTTCCTCGGGATCGAGGAGCTGCCGCTCGCCGCGGAGGAGTCGCACGACCCGGTGCGCGACATCCCGCGTGCCGGATTCTGGGCACGTGGAACGCTCATCGTCACCGGCCTGCTGGTGCTGTTCCTGAACACCGGCGTGCTCGGTGCGGAGGCGACCGGGGTGGCGGCCGAGCCGCTGCTCGACGGCTTCCGCGCCATCGTCGGCGACGGGCTCGCGGCCGTGCTCGCGCTCTTCGCCCTCGTCGGCCTCCTCGCGTCGTTGCAGGGCATCATGTTCGCGTACGGCCGCAACATGTACTCGCTGTCGCGCGCCGGGTATTACCCGCAGTTCCTGTCGCTCACCGGCAAGCGCAAGACGCCGTGGGTCGCGCTCGTCGTCGGCGCGGTGATCGGCTTCGTCGCACTGCTCGTGCTCGATGTCCTGGCGAACATCGACCCCGACAACGCGGGCGCGGTCGCGGGCGCGATCGTTCTCAACATCGCGGTGTGGGGTGCGGTGCTCGCCTACTTCCTGCAGATGGTGTCGTTCATCATCCTGCGCAAGAAGTTCCCGAACGTGGACCGTCCGTACCGCAGCCCATGGGGCATCACCGGGGCGGTCATCGCCGCCGGGATCGCCCTGCTCATCTTCGTCGGCTTCCTGCTCAACGAGGCGTTCCAGCCTGCGATCGTGGCGATCGCGGTCGTATATGTGATCATCCTCGTCGGCTTCGCGCTCGTCTTCCGGCACCGGCTCGTGCTGTCGCCCGAGGAGGAGTACGCCATCTCGGGCGGCGTCCACGGCGACCCGCAGGCGGAGGGCTACGACGTGATGGAGACCCAGGTGTTCGGAGACGACAAGTCCTGAAGCGCGGAGGTAGCGAGGCCGAGGTGTGCTGGGGAGGCGGCTCGGCCTCGCTCTTCGCACGCACGGCCCCCTCGCGCTGCCCGAGGGCGGCTCGAGAGGGCCCATCGCTCACCGCGCAGACTCAGAAAGGCGCTCGCTGGGGCCGAGACAACTGTTGGGGACAGGCTTTTCGAGTCTGCTTCCGCGGGAGCTGAGGCCCACGATACGCCGGTGCATCGCGGGCGTCTGTCCCCCCTTCGGGGGACAAGGATGCCGCGTCCCCGCGGGCGTCGCAGGCTCGTGCGGGCCTCAGTAGAGCAGGAACTGCTTCGACTGGGCCGATGGGATGCCGCCGATCTCGACCGACAGGTGGTACGAGGCGCCGCCGCCCGGAGCCAGGGCTCGAGTCTGGTCGGCGCACGTGTCGACGGACGAGCGGGTGCGATCCCAGGTGAGCGGAGCGGCGCTCGAGACCGTCTGCCCCGCGCCCAGCAGCACGACCATGTCGCTGGGCTCGCTCTGGCAGTCCGTCGAGCGCCACCACACGTCGCTGCCGCTCATGACCGCGTACGACTGGGCGCTCGTGCCGACGTTGAGGGTGCAGTCGGCTCCGTTGTTGGTGAGCTTGATGAAGAACTGCGGATTCTCACTGCCGGTGTACGAGTCCTGGCTCGTGACCGCTTCGACGGTGACATCGCCCGCGGCGCAGGGCTGCGCGGTCGGCGTGGGTGACGGCGTCTCGGTCGTGGTGCCCTCAGTCGTGCCGTCCGCGGCGCCGGTCGCCGTCGGGTTCGGCGTCCCGCCCGACGGCACGGGCAGCGAATCGGCCGTGCTCTGCGACGCCGGATTCTCGTCGGCGGGCTTCTCGGTCGCCGCTCCGGCCCAGGGCCGCGCGATCAGCAGCCAAACGATCGCTGCGACGGCGAGCACCGCGAGCAGCAGCACGAGGCGCCGACGGCGATACACCGCCGGGGAGTGGCGTCGGCGTACGGACGTGCCGGTCATGAGACCAGGGTAGGCCGCGGCATCCGTCGTTCCCTGTCGGCGCGCCCGGACGGGCTGTCTCCCAGCCGACGGGAGGCCCGACTCGCTATTGTCGGACCGACCCCCAGGAGGACCCCATGAAGTGCCCCACCGATGGTTCCGTGCTCGTCATGAGCGAGCGCTCCGGCGTCGAGATCGACTACTGCCCGACGTGCCGCGGCGTGTGGCTCGACCGCGGCGAACTCGACAAGATCCTCGAGCGTGCCGCGCGCGAAGCCGGAGCCGCCCCCGCCGCCGCGCCGGCCGCGCCCGCTGCGCCTGCCGCACCCGCTGCGCCTGCATACGGCGGGCAGCCCGACTACCGCCAGCCCGATCCGCGCTACCCCGCGCCGCAGTCCTACGACCCGCGGTACAGCCAGCCGGGCTACGACCAGGGCTACCACCGCAAGAAGAAGAAGGAGCACTGGCTCAGCGAGCTGTTCGACTGAGCGCGCCCCCTCTCGGTCGGGCCCGCCTGCCCGTCAGAGCTGCTTGAGCATGCGCGTGTTGCCGAGCGTGTTCGGCTTCACGTGCGCGAGATCCAGGAACTCGGCGACACCCTCGTCAGGCGAACGGATCAGCTGCGAGTAGACGTCCGGATCGACCACCTGCTCGCCGATCGGCGCGAAGCCGCGGCGCGTGAAGAAGTCGACCTCGAACGTCAGGCAGAACAGCCGCGAGAGACCGAGCGTGCGCGCGTTGTCTTCGAGGGCCTCGACGATCGCTCGACCCACGCCGTGATGCAGCCAGCCGTCGACGACGATGAGCGTGCGGATCTCGCCCAGATCCTCCCACATGACGTGGAGGGCGCCGCAGCCGATCAGGTTCCCGTTCGCGTCCTCCGCGACCACGAACTGCTGCGTCGCCTCGTACAGCACGACGAGATCCTTGCCGAGCAGGATGCGCCGCTGCACGAACGGCTCGAGCATCGCCTGGATTCCACGGACGTCGCGCGTGCGCGCCGGCCGGACGGTGAACTCTGCCACGCATTCAGCCTAGGGGCGCGCCGCCGCCCTCACGCGACTGTCACAGCGCGGTGCGCCTTCCCATGAACACCGAGTCGACACCGCGCTCGAGTTCGACGAAGCCGAGGCGAGAGTACAGCGCGATGGCACGCGCGTTGTCGGCGCCGACATCGAGATGGATCCCTGGGATGCCACGGCGCGAAAGATCGACGAGCAGCTCGCGGATGAGGCGGCTGCCGAGTCCGCCTCCGCGAACACGGGGAAGCAGATCGATGTGAAGGTGAGCAGGGAACTGCGCTGCCACGCGTGCAGACGCGACGGGCGGTGAGTGGATCAGATCGACCACCTCCTGATCCGCGCGCGAGCGCCCGGCGAGCACACGCGGATAGTCCGAACGCAGCCCGGGCCACCACGATGATTCGCACCAGCGCGTGAAGGCAGAGGTGTCGGTCGCGCACAGCAGGTACCCCGCAACTCCGAGGTCGTCCACCACGACGACCGAGCGCGTCTTCGGCCCGACGACATACGGCCCTGCGTACACGTGCCCGAGCAGCTCGCGGGTCCGCCGCTCCCCCTCGGCAGGCATGCCGAGCTCGTCGCAGATCGCGTACACGGCGGGAAGGTCGTCGAGGCGGGCAGGTCGCACGAGCATGAGTCCGAGGATATCCATGCGCCGCGAGGGCATCGAAGGGCGGCTCGATCAGATCCAAGTGGTCTAGACTCTGACCCATCCCCAGGTCCGCAGCTGGTATCTCCGATGAGCCCGCGGCACACCAGTCCGCGTAAGAATATGCGCGTCAGAACGCGAACCGGTTGTGTAGCCACCCGTGATCACAACGTGATGAAGTGGTCTAATCACGACTTGCGAAGTGGAGCACCTTGAGTTCTACTCAGTGCCGTGATCCCCAACTCGAAGGTGACGACGCGCGAGCTGCTCCGCGGACGGCTGCGTGAGCTCGTCAGCGACTCCCGTGCCGGCACGCGACTGCCCGGCGAACGCGAGCTCGCAGCGGAGTGGGGAGTCGCACGCATGACGCTCAGAGCCGCTGTCGACTCTCTGGTCGCCGAGGGACTCCTGGAGCGCCGCCATGGCTCGGGCACCTTCGTCGCGTTCCGGCCCGTCCTCCGAATGCTCGGCTTGACCTCGTTCTCGCAGGACATGCGCTCTCGCGGTCTGGTCCCCTCGGCACGCGTTCTCGAGTTCAAGACCATCGAGGCCGACGTCGCCCTCGCCGGGCGGCTGCAGATTCCGACGGGCTCCCCCGTCTTCTCCTTCAGCCGGCTGCGGCTCGGCAGCGACGAGCCTATGGCCATCGAGAACGTGCGGATCCCTGTGTCGTTTGCGCCGCACCTGACGGCGGCCGACCTCGAGGGCTCGCTCTACGACGTCCTCGCCACGCGCTACAAGATCGTCGCGAACGCCGCAAGCGTCGTCATCGAGCCGACGCTCGCCGACGAGCGTTCGCGCGCGTTGCTCGAGATCGACGAGACGCAGGCCTGCCTCCGCCTCCGAATGGTGGACGCCGACCGAGCCGGGCGCGTCGTCATGCTCGCCTCATGCCTGTACCGAGGCGACAAGTACCAGCTCCGCGCCGAGGTGACGGGCAGCCCCGCGACATTCGACCGCGGCGAGGTGGCGTCGTGACCGGCCGGCCCGATGCCGTCCTGGCCGTCGACGGCGGTCAGTCGACCGTGCGCGTCCGCCATTCGAGCGGAGCGGTCGGCGATGCGCCGGGAGTGAGCTGGGGCCGGGCCGACACCGTCGCCGCGACCGCCGACGCGATCATCGCGGCCTGGCGAGCGGCCGGCGCACCGGCAACGCGCACCGCGGTCCTCGGCCTGACGACCGTTCCAGAAGGAGCGGGCGAGCGCGACCGCCTCGCGCAGCTCGTTGCCGCAACGGGGGCCGAACGCGTGCTGATCTGCGATGACGGCATCACGAGCCACGCGGGCGCCCTCGGTGGCGGATGGGGCGTCGTGCTCGCAGTCGGCACGGGCGTCGCCTGCGTCGCGCGCGCGCGGACCGGCGGAGCCACGTTCATCGGAGGCCACGGCTACCTGCTCGGAGATGAGGGCGGTGCGTTCTGGATCGGTCGCGCGGGCCTCGCGGCCGCCCTCCGCGCGGTCGAGGGCCGCGGCATCCCGACGAGTCTGCAGGCGTCCGCCGAAGTCGCCTTCGGCGACCTCAGCACGGTGCACATACGGCTCCACGCCGATCCCCGTGCCGTCGACGAGATCGCCCGGTTCGCGCCGGCCGTCATCCGCGCCGGCCGACAGGAGGATCCCGCCGCACGGGAGGTCCTCGACCGTGCTGTTGCGGAGCTGACTGCGAGCGTCGAAGCCGCGTGGGTCGCCGCCGGCTCCGAAGACGGCACGCCGCTGGCCGTCGTGGGCCGGCTGGCTCAAGAGCTGAGCCCGGAGCTCGATGAGGCACTGCGCCGTCTCGGCGACCGGGTCGATCTCGAGCCGCCGCTCGGTGGGGGCATCGACGGCGCCGAGCGAATCGCGCTCGACGCCTCCGCGTACGGCACGGCCGTACACGTGTGGACGAGAGGCTGACATGACAGACGTCGATATTCATTCCGGCCGGCAGTATCTCGCGGAGGTCTCGCGGCTGATCGGACGCGTGGCGGACGAGGAATGGGAGGGCATTTCGACGGCAGCGCGTCTCGTCGCCGACGCACTCGTCGCGGGGCGCAGCATCCACGCGTTCGGATCCGGGCATTCCCACCTCCTCGCCGAGGAGATGTATTACCGGGCGGGCGGACTCGTCGACGTCCGGCCGATCCTCTTCGAGGGGTTGATGCTGCACGCCGACGCCTCCCTCAGCACGAGCCTCGAACGCCTCTCAGGATTGGCCACCGTCCTCCTGGACGGCCATGGCGTGACCGCCGGTGATGTACTCCTGGTCTTCTCGAACTCGGGCCGCAATCCCGTCGCCGTCGAGCTCGCCGCGGACGCGAGGTCTCGCAGCTTGGCGGTGGTCGCGATCACGAGCAGGCGGCACTCCGCGTCGACGGCGCCTCGCGGCGGCGATCGGCGTCTGCTCGACGTGGCCGACGTCGTGATCGACAACGGTGGCGCGCCCGGGGATGCGGCGATCCAGATCGCGGGTCTGGACCGTGCGGTCGCGCCGACCTCGACCGCTGTCGGAGCTGCCATCGTCAACGCCATCGTCGCGGAGGCGGTCTCCATCGCGGTCGAGGCGGGAGTCGTCCCGCGCGTCTTCGCGAGCAGCAACATCGACGAAGGCGACGCGATCAACGCACTGCTGATGGAGCGCCGCGGATGACCGGCTCACCGTTCGGCATCGGTAAGACGGGTCACCCCGCCTTCGCAGAGCGCGGCGTCGTCGAGGGCTTCTACGGACGGCCGTGGTCGCATGAGCAGCGTCTCGACATGATCCGGTTCATCGGCGCCCGCGGCATGAACCGTTTCGTCTACGCACCGAAGGACGATCCGTTCATGCGGCGCGAGTGGGCGCGCGAATACGACGCCGGTGATCGAGCGCGCATCGAGGAGCTCGTCGACACGTGCACCGCGCACGCTGTCGAGTTCGTGTACTGCATCTCGCCCGGCTTGAGCATCCGCTACTCGAGCGCTCCCGATGCCGAGGCGCTGGTGGCGAAGCTCACGACGGTGGCGGGGCTCGGGGTGCGCCGCTTCGGCCTGCTGTTCGACGACATCCCCGCCCGTCTGCAGCACGATCAGGATCTCGTGCGATTCGGGAGCCTCGCCGAAGCTCAGAGCGCGGTGGCGAACGCGGTCTTCGAACGTCTTCGCGCCATGCATGCCGGCGCGAGCCTTGTCGTGTGCCCGACCGAGTACTGGGGGTACGGCGATGAGGCGTACATCAGAGAGCTCGGCGGCGCCCTCCACCCTGACATCGGCCTCTTCTGGACCGGCCGTGCGATCTGCTCTGCGACCCTCGACGTCGCAGACGCCGAGACGTTCGCGCGCGCAACCGGCCGCCGGCCGCTGTACTGGGACAACTACCCCGTCAACGACGTCGCGATGGGCCACGAGCTGCACATCGGTCCGTACCGCGGTCGCTCGCCCGAGCTGGACACGGTGTCGGGTGGCATCATCGCGAACGGCATGTCGCTGTTCGAATCGTCCAAGATCGCGTTCGCGACGATCGCCGACTACCTGTGGTCTCCGAAGGATTACGACCCCGAGGCGAGCTGGACTGTCGCGCTGCGAGACGTGGTGGGCGAGGAGGACGTCGATGCGTACCGCGACTTCGCCGAGAACGTCCGGTCGTCGTGCTTGAGCGCCGATGATGCCCCCTACGTGACGAGGGCGCTCGAGGATCACGCGTTCGCCATGCTCCTCGGAGATCCCCGCCGCGCGGCGGATGCCGTCCTTCCGCTGGCCGCGCAGCTGCGGGGCTCCGCAGACCACCTGCTGAGCGGGCGCTGCCGGAACACCGCCCTCGTCACCGAGGCGCGCCCATGGCTCGAGTCGTTCGAGCTCGGAGTCCGCGCCCTGGAGGTCATCGGCGCGCAGACCGCGCGCGGGCGACTGGAAGAAGGGGCCGCCGTGCTCGCCCCGATGCTCGCCGAGTTCCGCACTCGCGGGCGCCGTGTCTTCGGCGACGTCCTCGACATGACGCTGGACGATCTCTGCGGTCACCCGGAGTGGGCCTCGTGATCCGTTCGCCCCTCGGCCGCCGCGACCTGCCGGCCGTACCGACCACACCCGAGAAACAGGAGAAACGCATGAGAAGAAAGAGGATCGCAGCCGCGGCACTGGCGCTCACCGGCGCAGCCGCCCTCGCGCTCACCGGCTGCGCGGGGGGCGCGTCAGGTGGAGACGACCAGACGCTCCGCATCGCGATGGGATCGCCCGGTGAAGCGCAGATCCGCGTCTGGGACGAGGTCGCCGCGCAGTTCGAAGACGCGAACGAAGGCTGGACCGTCGAGTTGAACTATCAGGACGACGACATGTACCAGACCATCGGGCTCCCGAACCTGCTCAATGGCCGCAATGCGCCCGATATCTACTTCGAGTGGGTGGGCAATCGTCTGCTCCAACGCGACGAAGACGGGTTCGCGGCGGACCTCACCGAGCAGGTCGAGACCGGCGCCCTCGCGGGAGTCCTCGACCCCGCGCTGTACAACGCCGCCACGGTCGACGGCCGCATCCTCATGGTGCCCCACGTCGCCGACGTCTCCAACGTCCTCTGGTACAACACCGAGCTTCTTGCCGAGCATGGGGTCACGCCGCCGGAGACGTGGGAAGACCTGCTCGACGTGTGCGACGCGCTCAATGCCGCCGGGATCATCCCGATCGCCTCGGGGAACAAGGACCTCTGGGCTGCGGGAAACTGGCTCGGCCACCTCGTCTCGCGCGTCGTCGGCGCCGACGCCTACGACCAGGCGCTCTCCGGCAAGGCGAGCTTCGATACCCCGGAGTGGAAGGAGGCGTTCGGCTACATCGAGGAGCTTCACCAGCACGGGTGCGTCAACGAGTCGGTCAACGCGATCGACGACAACGAGGGTGCGCAGCTGTTCTTTCAAGAGAAGGCGGCCATGCACGCGATCGGCTCCTGGCTCGTGAGCTGGGCGATCGATGAGGCTCCCGATCTGGAGTTCGACTACGTGAATCTCCCGGCCATGCCGTCCGAGGTCGAGCCCGGCAGCGTCGAGGGTGTCATCACGGGCCATGTCGTGAACGCCCAGAGCTCACCCGACAAGATCGAGAAGGCGGCCGCGTTCCTCGCGATGCTGTACACGCCGGAGAACACCGAGGCCTTCATCGCCGCGGAGGCCGTGCCGCTCAGCGCGACGGCTTCGGAAGACATCGACGACCGCACGGTGCGGCTCAACACGATGCTGGGTGAAGCGGACGTCGTCATCAGTCCCGCCGACACCGGATACGACCTCGAGGTCGCCGACGCGTTCTATCGGGCACTCGCCGAAGTGCTCGGCGGTCGCGCGTCCGCCGACGATGCGGTGTCGCAGCTCGCGGAGCAGGTGGACTGAGACCGGTGGGGCGCTTCCCGCGGGGGGCGCCCCACCCGCGTATGTCCGCACACGCTCAGAGAGCTGAACCCATGAAGCCCCACCGAACACTGTCGCCGTACCTGTTCGTGGCGCCGGCCCTGGCCGTGTTCGCCTTCGCCGTGCTCGCGCCCTTCGTCACCACCGGCTACTACAGCCTCACCGAGTGGAACGGGTACGGCGACCAGCTCTTCATCGGCCTGCAGAACTACGTCGAGGCCGCACAGGACACGGTGTTCCAGCAGTCCTTCTTCAACGTCGTCGTCTACATCCTCGTGACGCTCGTCCTCGAGGTGGTCCTGGGGCTTCTGCTCGCGGGGCTGGTGCTGACCGTCAAGCGGGGAAGCATCTGGTTCCGCGTGGCCATCTTCACACCTGTCATGCTTCCGATGGTCGTCGTCGCGCTCCTGTGGTCCTTCGTCTACAACCCGGACTTCGGACTGCTCAACGCGGCGCTCACCCAGTTCGGCCTCGAGGAGTGGGCCCGCGTGTGGTTGGGCGACGAGCAGACCGCCCTTGTTGCGATCTGCGTCGTGTCGGGCTGGGTATATGCGGGCTTCTACATGACCATCTTCTATGCCGCGCTCCGGCAGGTGCCTGCGGAAGTCGTCGAGGCGGCGCGTCTCGACGGCGCCGGGGAGTGGGCGATCTTCTGGCGGGTCCGCGTTCCGATCATCCGCAACGCGATCGAGGTAGCCGTCCTGTTATGTGTGACCGGCGGATTCCAGTCGTTCGACCTCTTCTACGTGCTGACCAACGGTGGCCCGCACCACGCAACGGAGATCCCGACGACCTATCTGGTCCAAGCCGTGTTCCGCACAGGCGAGGTGGGGTACGGCTCCGCGATGGCGGTGATCCTCACGTTCGTCATCGTCGCCGTCGGGCTGCTCCTCACCGCGCTCCGGCGGGCCGCCGGACGTGAAGGACGGACCCACCGCAAGCTCGTCGCCGAGGCGAAGGAGGCCGCACGTTGAGCGCCGTCACGCGCCTGCGCCTCGTCCGCCCGCTCGTTCTGTTCGCGCTCGCCCTCCTGGCGCTCGCGTTCTTCGTCCCGCTGATCTGGATGGTGCTGTCGAGCTTCAAATCCAACTCGGAGATCTTCACGACCCCGTTCGCGCCCCCCACGCAGTTCGACTTCTCGGTGTGGGCGGAGGCGTGGGAGGTCGGCAACCTCGGACGGTATGCGCTCAACAGCGCGATCGTGACCGCGGTGTCGGTCCTCGCGATCCTCGTGCTCTCGTCCGCCGCCGCGTTCGCGTTCAGCCGGTATCGATTCCGCGGGGCGAAGCTGCTGCTCGGTCTCCTGTCACTCGGCCTCATCCTGCCGCTGCAGTCGTACTTCATCGCGCAGAGCACGATGTTCACGCAGCTCGAGCTCACCGACACGTACTTCGCCCTGATCATCCCCTACACGGCGATGGGGCTCCCCCTGGCGACGTACCTGCTCAAAGTGTTCCTCGACGAGATACCCGAAGAGCTCTTCGAGGCCGCGCGGATCGACGGCGCTGGAGACTTCCGCATCTTCCGCATGGTCGCGATGCCGCTGCTGCGGCCAGGGCTCGCCACGGTCGCGGTGTTCTCGGCGCTCTCCTGCTGGAACGAGTTCCTCCTCGCCCTGCTATACATCCAGGACGATGCCCTGAAGACGATTCCGACGGGCCTGCTCGCGTTCTCGAGCCGATACGTAACGGACTACAGCCTGCTGTTCTCCGCGCTGTCGATCGTGACGCTCCCGATGATCATCATCTACATCGCCTTCAACCGGCAGATCACCGAGGGCCTGACCGCGGGCAGCCTCAAGTAGACCGAGAACGACGAGGAGCGGATGCCGCAGGCATCCGCTCCTCGTCGTGTGGTGTCGTCGCGCTACGCGCCGGCCGCCAGATCCGGCGTCGCACTGATCTCGCCGCGCGGCGAGCTGGGAGAGGGCGCTGCGACATGTCGCGGGCGCGCGTGATGCCGAGCGGGTCGAGAACCGCGCACCCGCCGACGTTCCCGCCAAGAGAGAGTGGCGGCATCCACCGACTCGCCCTGGCTCATGGCGTCCTCCGCGGGAACCAGCAGTCCGCCCTCACTCCGCACCGCGGCGTCGAGTCGGGTGATTGGAACTCGTAGTGGTGCATCGCCGACCGTCCGCGCGTGCGTGACGTCGGCCCAGTGGCCGGTTCCCGCCAGTCCGATGTGCAGCGTCATGCCCGCACTTCGTGAGGGGTGTTCAGCGTGGCCCGCACTTCGTGAGGGGTGTTCAGCGTGGCCCGCAGTCGTTCACGGCGGGCGGAGGCAGAGCCGCGTTGGCCCACGAGCGCATCCAGGTGCTCGAGGCCCAGCAGCGCGGCGCCGACGATCGCCGCATCGGTGACGACCGAGACGACGGCGCCAGGCGCGACCGCGCCGATGCGTTCGAGCACGGGCTCGATGAGCGCCGGGTGACGGCTCGTGAGCATGCCGCCGCCCAGCACGACGTCGATGGGCGCGTCGAGCGCGTCGATGCGGCGTATCGTCGTGGTCGCGAGGAGTGCGATCTCTTCGGCCTGACGCTGCACGATTCCGGCGGCGACGGCGTCGCCCGCGTCGACCGCAGCAAACAGCAATGGCACAAGCTCGTGCATGCGATCACGGTCGATCGTGCCGAGGTGCATGCCTGTCGCGATCTCGACGGCGGACGAGCATCCGAAGTGCCGTGCAGCGAGCTCGGTCAGCAGGGTCGCCGGGCCACGGCCGTCCTCGTCGCGGCACGCATGCCAGAGCACTTCCTTGCCGATCGCGAACCCGCCGCCCCAATCGCCGGTGGCGCGGCCGAGTGCGGGATAGCGCACGTGACGTCCGTCGCGCGCGATCCCGACGCAATTGATGCCGCCCCCGCAGACGACGGCGACGCCCGCTGCGGCGTCGGTGCCCGCGCGAAGCATGGCGAAGGTATCGTTGTGCACCTCGACACGGGGGGCCCACCCGTAGGACGCGATCGCGTCGGCGATCGCCACCTCTTCCTCGGGGAGATCGGCGTTGGCGAGATAACCGGCGACGACGTCGACACGGGCGAGGCCGGCGATCGCGAGCACGTGTTCCACGGCGGGTGCCACTGTCGCGACAGCGGGGCCCGCACCGATGATGTGAGGCGCGAAAGGCCCCGAACGCGCGCGCGCGACGACCGTCCCCTCGAAGTCCACGAGCAGCACGTCGGTCTTGCTGTTGCCGCCGTCGAACGCGAGCAGTCGCGGTTCGGTCAATGCGCCCACGGCAGCCACTCCCTGTTCTCGACGATGAGCCGGTCGGCGAGCGCCTGCGCGGTCGCGTACTGCCCGACGAGCGGATGCGCGAGAAGGGCCCGTACCACCCGGTCGCGACCGCCGTGCAGTGCGGCCTCCACGCCGAGTTGCTCGTAGCGCGCGACATGCGCGACAAGCCCCGAGACAAGTGGAGGTGGCGCGGGCACTTGATGTGGGAGGATGCTGTCCGGTCCCACCTTGGCACGCACCTCGATGACCGCCTCGTCGTCGAGGAACGGCAGGATGCCGCGGTTGCGCACGTTGACGATGTGATCGCGTGCTGCGCCCGTACCGAGCAGGCTCGCGAGCAGGCCGACCGCGGCATCCGAGTAGTACGCACCGCCACGGCCGCGCAGCTGCGGGGGCGTGCGGTCGAGTGTCGGATCGGCATAGAGCTCGAGCAATTCCGCCTCTAGCGCCGCGACCTGCGCGGCGCGCGAGGGCCGGTCGACGGCGAGCGACACGAGCTCGTCGTGCTGGAAGTAGTAGCGCAGATAGTACGAGGGGATGACGCGCTCGGAGCGCAGCAGTGGGAGCGGCAGCTCGGTCTCCTCGACGAGCGCATCGCCGTGCACGTCGATGAGACGATCAAGCACCTCGGTGGCTGTCCCGTCGTCGTGCCGGATGCGCGCGCCGAGCTCCCAGCTGAGGTGATTGAGCCCGGCGTGGTCGAGCTCGATCCGTTCCGGCTCGACGCCGAGCAGCGAGGCGAAGAGCCGCTCGAAGCCGATCGCGACGTTACACAGGCCGACCGCGCGATGCCCGTCGTCGAGCAGCGCACGAGTCACCATCCCGACCGGGTTGGTGAAGTCGACGATCCAGGCGTCGGGGTTGACGGCACGCACCCGACGGGCGATGTCGAGCACGATCGGGATCGTGCGGAGCGCCTTGGCGAGTCCGCCGGCCCCCGTCGTCTCCTGCCCGATGCAGCCGCACTCGAGCGGCCAGCTCTCGTCGCGACCGCGGGCGGCCTGCCCGCCGACACGCAGTTGCACGAGCACTGCGTCTGCACCCTCTGCGGCCGCCGTGATGTCGGCAGTCGTGGTGACGCGGCAGGTACTGCCGGCAGCGGCGAGGATGCGCGATGTGAGCCCCGCGACGACCTCGATGCGTGCGGGGTCAGGGTCCACCAGCACGAGCTCCTCGACGGGGAAGGTCTTGCCGAGGCGAGCGATACCGTCCGCGAGCTCGGGCGTGTAGGTGGAGCCGCCGCCCACCACGGCCAGCCGGATGCGCCGCCCGCTCACGTCGTGAACACCCGGTCGCGTGCGATCCCGAGGCTCATGAGCATGGCGCCGTCGAGGATCGGAGTATCGGTCGCCACGGTGAGCGTGAGCGGCGGCGCCGCGGGCATGATCGCGGCGAGCTCCCGGGCGACCTGGGCGCGCAGCCGCTCGCCGCCGAGCCGCGCGAGCTCGCCGGCGAGCACGATACGCGCGGGGTCGAGCAATGCGATGACCGAGACGATGGCGCACGCGTAGCGGTTGCAGAGCTCGGCGACGGCAGGCGCTGCAGCGGGATCCTCGAGCAGTGCACTCAGCGCCTCGGGCGCGGTCGCTGCCTCGTGCCCGGCCGCGGCCGCGAGCCCACGCAGCGCCTGCTCGCCGACGATGCGCTCGAGCGCGCCGTCTGTGCGGCTCTTCGCATCGAGCACCGCACCGGGAATGAGCAAGAATGCGGCCTCGCCGGCTGCGCCGCGATTGCCGCGATGAAGCGCCCCGTCGATCATGATCGCTCCGCCGACGCCATCATCTAGCCAGAAGAGGAAGAAGCTCTCGGATTCGCCGCGGGCGGCGTGCCGCTCGGCGATCGCGGCGAGATTCACGTCGTTCTCGATGGCGATCGACGCGTTGGGGAACAGCACTCGCAGCTCGGCACCGACGGAGGGGTGCTGCCAGCCGGGCAGATGGTCGACGAAGCGGAGAGTGTCGGTCGCGATGTCGTAGGAGCCGGGCACGCTGACGACGATCGCATCGAGCTGGGCGGGCGAGAGTCCTACCGTGTCGCAGCAAGACCGGATGATGGCGGCGGCACTGTCCGGGCCGTTTGCGGCCTGATCGTTCTCGTCCACGCGCTCCATGACAATGGCCCCCGCGATGTTCGAGATGCGCACTCGCACGCTCCCGGGGCGCACGTCGACGGCGGCGGCATACCCGGCGGTCGGATTGACGCGGTAGAGCTGCGGTGCACGACCTCCGGGACCAGTCTCGCCGAACCCGCTCGGGTGCACGAGGCCGCTCTCTTCAAGCCGCTGGAGCAGCAACGACGCAGTGGGCTTCGAGAGCCCTGTGAGTGTGCGCACGTCGCTGCGGCTCAACGTGTCGTGCTCGATCAGCAGGTCGAGCACCACACGGTTGTTCAGAGTGCGTAGCAGGCCTGGCTGTGCGGGTGCCGGGCCGCGGTTGTCGCCTGGTACCGATGCGGTCACCACGATCCTCCGGGAAGTTAGGAAACTTTACTATCTCGACTGTAATAGGCCGCGGGACGTGCTGTCAACGCCCGTCCCCGCTGACGGAGAAGACCACCACACGAGCGTTGTCACACGCCGGTGTGGTGGTCTTCTCATGCGGCTCGCGTCGCGCTACTCCTTGATGATGCCGTGGTACCGGCCCATCCAGTACGGCAACGTGAACGTAAATCCGACGACAAAGCTCCCGCTGTTGTAATCGTAACCGGGATATACCCCCGTAGCCGCGTTCTCGGCTTCGAATGGATTCCCGTTGTTCTTCATTGCACGTCGCTCGTCAGGCGGCAATACATAGTTCGTCTGCTTGTAATCGTCGCGATCGCCCGGTTCGATGTAGAAGACATCCTGCCGGTCCATCTGCATCGGAAACTCGATCTGATATTCGTACTGCCGCGACAAGTATCGAACGGCCGACTGGAGATCGATGTCCTTCCGTTCCGGGTGCGCCAGCTGGTACAGGAACGTATAGTACGGATTCTCCTCACGCACCTCATTCACGTACCATTGATCGAATGCCGTGACGATCTGCCCGCGCTTGGTCGGATCGTTTTCCTGCAGAATGAGCGGATACAGCGCGAACCACGCCAACTCCTCGTCGGAGTAGTTGATGTACTGGGTCCAATCATGATGCAGAGTGGCGTTGATGTTGGAACGCTCCTGGACGTCATCGCCGGCTTCGGCATACGCAGCTTCATAATTGTCTCGGGTCACAATTTCATTGTTGTTGATCCCGTATGCATTCGTCGCTTGCCTGACGAGACGGCGATCAATATATTCGTTCGCCATGTCGATGTAGCCCTTGCCGTTGATGTACGGCTCTTCCTTGCTGTATCCCGACGCGTCGAAAAGCAGCTCATAGGCGTCCTTGTAATCTTGCTTGCCGATGATGTTGCTGGCCGTCTTGAGGATGGACATCACTTCCAACGCATTCAGTGGCGCATCCTCATACCCGTACGAAAGCGAATCTTCGCCATCCGCGTCGACGCCGACGTTGGAGGCCCATTCCAGACGCTGCTCCATCGCACCTGTGGCGTCGTTGAAATACTTGGCGAACCACTTGGACCACAGGGTCGATTTGCCGGTCGCATCTTCGATGTAGAAGTGATCATCTTTCAGAATCAGATCGGTCATGCGCTCGGTCGTCTGCTCGATGATGCCCTTGAGCGCGAGCATATCCGGATCGCTGCTCTCACCCACGAGGTACTCGTTGGCTGCGAAGAACAGAGCATAATGGCCGATGACCTCGTCAGACGACGTGTCTGCCTTGTAGACGATCTGGCTCATATCGATGTTGCCATCCTTGATCGCCGACTCAGGGAACAAGTCGTTGAAGAACGTCGGGATCTGCTCGTAGACCGGCACTGTGAGCTGAAACAGGGGCGGATTCGTGGCGCTTGTCCCGGTGTCAGCACTCGGGTTCTTCTTGGTGTTGGTAGCCGAACTGATGACCGGAAGCACTTGCTGCACCGAATCGTTCACTTTTACATAGACGTCGGTGCCCAGCTGTGCATCGGCAGGTCGTGAAGCGTTCAGCTTCGCCACCGCATCCGCCGTCAGCGTCAGCCCGTTGTAGTTCATCTCGCCGTCGCCCCCTGAAGGGAACAGCTTGCCGCCGATCTTGGTCATCGCATCTTTGGTCACGCGGACATTCGCGTAACCGATCGGCTCGATGAGGTTGCCGTCCTCATCGAAACGTTCCATGCTCGGAATGATGCCGTTCGGGTTCGACGAGCCGTCCATCACCGGATGGAACCAAAATCCATTCTGGCTCTGGTAGCCGAAGTCCGTGCCGTCAGAAGTCTGTGCTCCTGCTTCACTCGTCAACATGTACGAGCGTGCCGGAAAGCCATTGCCCCGGCCGGACACGTAGTCGAGCAGCAGCACCGCTTTCGTGGCGCGAAGTGCGGCATCCTTCGCCGCAGCGACGTCCGCCTGCGAGCCGCCCTGCTCGAGGAGGGTTCTGTAGCGGTAGATCTCACCGATGGCGTACATCGCCGTCCACAGTCCATCGTTGTCGGACGTTCCTGCATGCGATGTGAACGTGCCGTCGCTGTAGTTGATCCCGCGCGTCGCGTCGGTGGGGGTGAAGGTGAACCCCGCATCCGAGGTCATCCCCCTGCGATCATGAACCGCCTGAATGATGTCTTCATAGACAGCGGCCTTCTCCTGCAGCGTCTTGAACGGCATCGCAATATGCGTGATGCCTCGCGCATTCTGAACCCAAACACCGCCCTGTCCGTCGCTGGCCAGCGCAGTCACATGATCGTCACCGTCGAAGAGGTAGCGTGGTCCGGCAAAGTACTGCACGATGTCACGCTCATCCTCTTCATCGAAGTTGACGCGCTGCAGTCCGTTCTCAGTTCCGATCCAGTAGACGCCCTCGGCGTCCTTCACCACAGTCGTGACGTCATCGGTCACTTCGATCGGCAAGAACTTCAGCGCCGTCTTGTCCGTGACCCATTGAATCTCCGGCGTCGTCGTCCCGGGTTTGTAGTAGGTGACCTCTTTCGTGCGACTTGGTTCCAGCTTGACCGCCGAGAACGAGTCTGCCTGCGGCTTGGCCGCGAGAGCCGGCATCGCAGGCAGCGAGACCAGCAGAGCGGCCGCTGTAGCACTACCGATCAGCGCTTTGAGCTTCTTGTTCATGATTGACATGGAGTCGCTCTCCTTCCTTACTGGTAGATCCGCGCAACGCCGGATTCCGTGATCACGAACACGCCTTTGCCGTCATCGGAGATAAGCAGCAGCACTTTGTCATCGACGAGTTGGTCATCGGCTGCGTGGTACTCCGTCATCTTGTTGTTCTTCAGGTTGATCTTCGTGACGCCGTTGTCCGTGCCGATCCACATGGTCTTGCGCTTGTGGTCGATGACCGAGGTGTTCACACCGCGAAGCGCCGGGAAGAGAGAAGGCTTGACATCGAATTCGTGGTTCACGAAGGTGTTGGCGTTGGAAAGGTGTGTCGGCATGTCGACGCCGGGGTTGGCGGTCGCGGGGTGATACGTCGCGTCCTGAACAAAGCCGATGTACGTCTTCACCGCGGCTTCTGCATCGGATGAACCGAGCTTGCTCAGCGCCTCATCGTAGGTGTAGAGCACCGTCGTCTTCTGTGCGTGGACAGGCGGGGCAGCGAATACGGATGACGACGCTCCCATAAGGCAGGCGAGTATGGCGAAGATGAGAACCGCTGGTTTCCATTTGAAGCGCATGGCTTTTCCTTCCTAGTTGTGATGTAGCGATGATGTTGCCGACTTCACGTCGGTGGTTACTTCGAGCTTTCGTCAGTCCGCCAGCCACGACCTCCATCAAGTTAGGAAACTTTACTATCTGGAAGTTAGCGGCCATGGTCCGCAGTGTCAACGGTCGCCTTCACGTTCGCGGCCCCTGCTCCCCTGCGTGCTCGCAACCGAGCGGTAGACGCTCAAGGGCGGTCGCCGAAGCTGGGGCTCCCGCAGTGCCGCGCATCCGTGCCGCGCACCGACCGACGTCGTCCCGCGTGCCGATCACGACTCGACTACGTTTCGCGTCCGTGTGATCGGCTGTCATTGACAGAACCCCTGCGTCTAAGATCTAATCTGCAGATAGGAAACCTTACTAACTCGAAAGGTGACAACATGCGCAGCGTCGCACATGCCCGCCCGGTTCTGGCCTCCACAGCCGCATTCGCGGTGAACAAGCACCTGCGCACCGGCGTCGCGCTGGCGACGGCGGGCGTCGCGGTTCTCGCCCTCGCCGGCTGCTCCGGCGGTGCGTCGGCCGCGGATGACCACACCCTGCGCATCGCGATGGGCTCGCCCGGCGAGGCGCAGATCCGCGTCTGGGAGTCCGTCGCCGATGAGTTCGAGGCCGCCAACGACGGCTGGAAGGTCGACCTGAACTTCCAGAAGGACGATCTTTACCAGACGATCGGCCTGCCCAACCTTCTGAACGGCCGGAACGCGCCCGATCTCTACTTCGAGTGGGTCGGCAACCGGATGCTCGAGCGCGATGCGGACGGCTTCGCGGCCGATCTCACGCCCTTCATCGAGGACGGCCCTCTCACCGGCGTCCTCGATGAGTCCCAGTACGGGGCGGTGACCGTCGATGGGCGGATCCTCATGTTGCCGCACATCGCCGACGTCACCAACGTGCTCTGGTACAACACCGAGATCCTCGAGACCGCCGGTGTCGCGGTTCCGACCACATGGGACGAGCTGCTCGACGCGTGTGACACGCTCAACGAGGAGGGCTTCATCCCGATCGCGTCGGGCAACAAGGATCTCTGGGCGGCGGGCAACTGGCTCGCCCACCTCGTATCGCGCGTCGTCGGGCACGAGGCGTACGACAAGGCGCTCAGCGGCGAAGCCGACTTCGACACACCCGAATGGCAGAAGGCGTTCGGGTACGTGGAGGACCTCGCGGAGCACAAGTGCGTCAACGACTCGGTCAACGCGATCGACGACAACGAGGGCGCACAGCTCTTCTTCCAGGGCAAGGCCGCGATGCACGCGATCGGGTCGTGGCTCGTCAGCTGGGCCATCGACGAAGCGCCCGACCTCGACTTCGACTTCGAGAACCTCCCCGCGATGCCGTCCGAGGCCGACCCCGAGAGCGTCATCGGCGTCGTCACGGGGTACATCATCAACGCCAAGAGCGGCGACGAGAAGCAGGAGAAGGCGGCGGAGTTCCTCGCGTTGCTTAGCTCCGCCGAAAACACGCAAGCGTTCATCGAGGCCGAAGCGGTCCCGGTGACGGCGACCGCGTCCGACTCGATCGACGAGCGCACGGTGCGCCTCAACTCGCTCCTCTCGGAGTCTGAAGTCGTCATCAGCCCGCCCGACACCGGCTACGAGCTCGACGTCGCCGATGCCTTCTACCGCAGCCTCTCCGAGGTGCTCGGGGGTCGCACGACCGCCGAGGACGCCCTCGCGCAGCTGCAGGACACGCTGGCCAAGTAGGAACAATGCGGGGCCGAGGCGACTGCCTCGGCCCCGCATTGCACGATCGGAGGATTCATGAGGGCATACCGGCCCTTTGCCCCGTATCTGTTCATAGCCCCCGCACTCGTCGTCTTCGGCTTCGCTGTGCTCGTGCCGTTTGTCTTCACAGGCGCCTTCAGCCTCACGGAGTGGGATGGGTACAGCGAAGCGGTGTTCGTCGGCGTCGACAACTATGTGCGCGCCTTCGACGACGCAGTGTTCCAGCAGTCGTTCGTGAACGTCGTCCTGTACATCCTCGCGACGCTCGTCGTCGAGGTTCTCCTCGGCCTCGTCCTCGCCGGTCTCGCGATCTCGGTCAGACGCGGATCGCTCTGGTTCCGGGTCGCGATCTTCACACCGGTCATGCTCCCGATGGTCGTCGTCGCGGTCCTCTGGTCCTTCGTCTACAACCCCGACTTCGGGCTCCTCAACGGGGCACTGCGCGCGTTCGGACTCGGGGACTGGACGCGCGTGTGGCTCGGGGACGAGCAGACCGCGCTGCTCGCGATCTGCCTCGTGTCCGGATGGGTCTACGCCGGGTTCTACATGACGATCTTCTACGCGGCGCTCCGGCAGGTCCCCACCGAAGTCGTCGAGGCCGCCCGCCTCGACGGCGCGAAGGAGAGCACGATCTTCTGGCGAGTGCGGGTGCCCATCATCCGCAACTCAATCGAGGTCGCCATCCTCCTGTGCGTGACCGGCGGGTTCCAGTCGTTCGACCTCTTCTACGTCCTCACGAACGGCGGGCCGTACCACGCAACGGAGATCCCGACGACGTACCTCGTGCAGTCGGTCTTCCACACCGGGGAGGTCGGCTACGGCTCGGCCATGGCCGTCGTCCTCACGGCTGTCGTCGTCGCCATCGGCCTCATCACGACGACGCTGCGCCGCCGTGCGGATCGGCAGGATCGCGCACCGCGGAGGCCGAGTGACGACACAGCCGCGCTCGCGCCCGTGTCGCCCGCAGCACCCGTCGTCGCACCGGAGTTGGTCCGATGAGCGTCGGGATCCGGCTCGGCCGTGGCCTGGTCTACGTCGCGCTCGCCCTCCTGGCGCTCGCGTTCTTCGTCCCGCTGATCTGGATGGTGCTGTCGAGCTTCAAATCCAACTCGGAGATCTTCACGACCCCGTTCGCGCCCCCCACGCAGTTCGACTTCTCGGTGTGGGCGGAGGCGTGGGAGGTCGGCAACCTCGGACGGTATGCGCTCAACAGCGCGATCGTGACCGCGGTGTCGGTCCTCGCGATCCTCGTGCTCTCGTCCGCCGCCGCGTTCGCGTTCAGCCGGTATCGATTCCGCGGGGCGAAGCTGCTGCTCGGTCTCCTGTCACTCGGCCTCATCCTGCCGCTGCAGTCGTACTTCATCGCGCAGAGCACGATGTTCACGCAGCTCGAGCTCACCGACACGTACTTCGCCCTGATCATCCCCTACACGGCGATGGGGCTCCCCCTGGCGACGTACCTGCTCAAAGTGTTCCTCGACGAGATACCCGAAGAGCTCTTCGAGGCCGCGCGGATCGACGGCGCTGGAGACTTCCGCATCTTCCGCATGGTCGCGATGCCGCTGCTGCGGCCAGGGCTCGCCACGGTCGCGGTGTTCTCGGCGCTCTCCTGCTGGAACGAGTTCCTCCTCGCCCTGCTATACATCCAGGACGATGCCCTGAAGACGATTCCGACGGGCCTGCTCGCGTTCTCGAGCCGATACGTAACGGACTACAGCCTGCTGTTCTCCGCGCTGTCGATCGTGACGCTCCCGATGATCATCATCTACATCGCCTTCAACCGGCAGATCACCGAGGGCCTGACCGCGGGCAGCCTCAAGTAGACCGAGAACGACGAGGAGCGGATGCCGCAGGCATCCGCTCCTCGTCGTGTGGTGTCGTCGCGCTACGCGCCGGCCGCCAGGTCAGGCGTCGCGCTGATCTCGCCGCGCGAGGTGACGCCGACGGCCACCTTCTCGCCGCGCGGACCGTTCTCGAACACGAACTCGCCGTTCTCGGCATCCACCTTCACGTGATCGCCCGCCTCGAGCTCGCCGTGCAGGATCTTCTCCGACAGGCGGTCCTCGACCTCGCGCTGCATGGCGCGGCGCAGCGGACGAGCACCGAGGGCCGGGTCGAACCCGATCTCGATGAGCCGCTCCTTGGCCGCCTGCGACAGCTCGATCGTCATGTCGCGGTCGAGCAGACGCTCACCGAGGCGCTTCGTGAACAGATCCACGATCTGCACCAGCTCGGGCTTCGACAGCTGCGGGAACACGATGATGTCGTCGACGCGGTTGAGGAACTCGGGCTTGAAGTTGCGCTTGAGCTCCTCGTTGACCTTGCCCTTCATGCGGTCGTACGTCGTGCCCTGATCGCCCTCGACCTGGAAACCCACAGGACCGCCGGCGATCGCCGACGAGCCGAGGTTGGTCGTCATGATGATCACGGTGTTCTTGAAGTCGACCACACGCCCCTGACCGTCCGTCAGGCGACCCTCCTCGAGGATCTGCAGCAGCGAGTTGAAGATGTCGGGGTGCGCCTTCTCGATCTCGTCGAACAGCACGACCGAGAACGGCTTGCGGCGCACCTTCTCGGTGAGCTGGCCGCCCTCTTCGAAGCCGACGAACCCGGGAGGGGCGCCGAACAGACGCGAGACGGTGTGCTTCTCACCGAACTCCGACATGTCGAGCGAGATCAGCGCGGCCTCGTCGTCGAACAGGAACTCGGCGAGCGCCTTGGCGAGCTCGGTCTTCCCGACACCGGTGGGGCCGGCGAAGATGAACGAGCCCGACGGGCGCTTCGGGTCCTTGAGGCCGGCGCGCTGACGGCGGATCGTCTTGGAGAGGGCGGCGATCGCCTCCTCCTGGCCGATGACGCGCTGGTGCAGCGCCTTCTCCATGAAGACGAGGCGGCTCGACTCCTCCTCGGTGAGCTTGAACACCGGGATGCCGGTCGCCTGGGCGAGCACCTCGGCGATCAGTCCCTCGTCGACCACCGCGTGGGAGGCGACGTCGCCGGAACGCCACTGCTTCTCGAGGCGCAGGCGCTCGGCGAGCAGCGACTTCTCCTCGTCGCGCAGCGACGCGGCCTTCTCGAAGTCCTGGTCCTCGGAGGCCTGCTCCTTGTCCTCGCGGACCTTGGCGATCTTGTCGTCGAACTCGCGCAGCTCGGGCGGGCTCGACAGGATCGACAGCCGGAGGCGTGCACCGGCCTCGTCGATCAGGTCGATCGCCTTGTCGGGCAGGAAGCGGTCCGAGATGTACCGGTCGGCGAGGTTCGCGGCGGCGACGATCGCGCCGTCGGTGATCTGCACCTTGTGGTGCGCCTCGTAGCGGTCGCGCAAGCCCTTCAGGATGTTGATCGCGTGGGGCAGGCTGGGCTCGGCGACCTGGATCGGCTGGAAGCGGCGCTCGAGCGCGGCATCCTTCTCGAAGTGCTTGCGGTACTCGTCGAGCGTCGTCGCGCCGATCGTCTGCAGCTCACCCCGGGCGAGCAGAGGCTTGAGGATCGACGCCGCGTCGATCGCGCCCTCGGCGGCACCGGCACCCACCAGGGTGTGGATCTCGTCGATGAAGACGATGATGTCGCCGCGCGTGCGGATCTCCTTCGTGACCTTCTTCAGGCGCTCCTCGAAGTCACCGCGGTAGCGGGAGCCGGCGATGAGCGAGCCGAGGTCGAGCGAGTACAGCTGCTTGTCCTTGAGCGTCTCGGGCACGTCGCCCTTGACGATCGCCTGAGCGAGCCCCTCGACGACCGCCGTCTTGCCGACGCCCGGCTCGCCGATCAGCACCGGGTTGTTCTTGGAGCGCCGCGACAGGATCTGCATGACGCGCTCGATCTCCTTCTCGCGCCCGATCACCGGGTCGAGCTTGTTGTCGCGCGCCGCCTGCGTGAGGTTGCGGCCGAACTGGTCGAGCACCTGGGAGCCTCCCTGCGTGGTGCCCTGGGTCTGCTCTCCGGCGCCGCTGGCAACGCCCGCGGGCTCCTTGCCCTGGTAGCCGCTCAGCAGCTGGATGACCTGCTGCCGCACCTTGTTCAGGTCGGCGCCCAGCTTCACGAGCACCTGTGCGGCGACGCCCTCGCCCTCGCGGATGAGGCCCAGAAGAATGTGCTCCGTGCCGATGTAGTTGTGGCCGAGCTGCAGCGCCTCGCGCAGCGACAGCTCCAGCACCTTCTTGGCACGGGGGGTGAACGGGATGTGGCCGGTCGGCTGCTGCTGCCCCTGGCCGATGATGTCCTGCACCTGCTCGCGCACGGCGTCGAGCGAGATGCCGAGACTCTCGAGGGCCTTGGCTGCGACGCCCTCGCCCTCGTGGATGAGCCCGAGCAGGATGTGCTCGGTGCCGATGTAGTTGTGGTTGAGCATCTTCGCCTCTTCCTGGGCGAGGACGACCACACGACGGGCACGGTCGGTGAATCTCTCGAACATCGCTTTTCCTCCGGGGCGCGCGGAGTGCGGTGATGCACTTCTGGCGCCTTACATCGAGGGTAGCCAGGGGGCGGGAAGCGGATGGCCGTGTTCGCCGTGGGCATAGCGCCTTGCGCCTGGGGACTTTCGCGATGACGGATGCCTTGCGCCGAGGCATCCGTTGGCTTATCGTTTTTCGATAACAACGTTTATCGATATGGAGCTGGTGATCCGATGTCAACGACAGCACGTCCGCACGTCTCGCGCGGCGAGGGCTTCGCGCTGGGTCTCATCGCGACCGGTGCGATCAGCGTCGCCGCGGCGGCCCTGGTGGCCGTCGTCCGCGCGGCGTTCGCCGTCTTCGCGAGCGAACCGACGCTCCGCATGCCCGTCACCGGTGGCGAGGTGCCGGGACTCTCGAGCGTTCCCGACATCACGGCGGCGTCCTACGCGTCCGCCGACGTGACGTTCACGTCGCTTCCCGCCGGCGTGAGCTGGATGCTGCTGCTCGAGCAGGCGCTCCCCGCGTTGGCGACCATCGGCGTCTGCATCGTCGCGTGGTGGCTGGGCGTGTCGCTGATGCGAGCACGGCCCTTCCGCCCCGCGATGTCGAGCGCGATCGGCGCGGCTGCCTGTCTCGTGCTCGCAGGCGGCGTCTTCGGCCAGCTGTTCGGTGCCATCGGCCGCGCGATGCTGGTGGACGACCTGGCAGCGGACTCCCCCGAGGTCACGGACGTCTTCTGGACGCTCCTCGTGGAGCTGGACCTTGCGCCCGTCGGCTGGGGCTTCGCGCTCGCGCTCGTCGCCGCATCGTTCGCGATCGGCGCGCGCCTGCAGCGTGAGACGGAGCTGCTGGTATGAGCATCGGCTGGCCCGACCTCGGTGGCGCGATGCTGTGGATCGCGGTGGGTCTGCTCGTCATCGCCGGCATCATCGGTCTTCTCGTATGGGACGCCCGTCGTCGGCACAGCCCGAATCCCGTGCTCGATGTGACAGCGGCGCTCGCCCGCATGTGGATCGCGATCACGGCGGTGGGGCTGATCATCACGGTGTGGAAATGGCTCAGCGGCGGAGACACGTGGGTGCCGCTGATGCCGGTCTCGCTGGAGTGGCCCGCGACGCTGCCCTGTGAGCAGGCGATTCCGGACGAGGCGACCACGACTGCGCTGACGTGCGCACACGTGACTTCCGCTGATGCCACCATCGCCATGCTGAGCGTCGGCACCCGCACCGTGCTGGCGCTCGGTGAGATCCTGGGTCTCGTGCTCGCGGCGACTCCGGCGGTGCTGCTTCTCGTCGTATGCGCGCAGGCACTCAAAGGTGCGCCATTCAGCCGCGTCGTGGGTCGCTGGCTGCTCATCTCCGCGCTGCTCGTCCTCGTCGCGGGTCTGGGCGCGGAGCTGGTGACGAGCGCGGGGCGCGCGCTGGCTGCGGCCGAGGTGCTTCCCCCACCGGATTCGGGCGCCGCAGTCGCGACGACGGGGATCTATCGGTTGACCGTGCCGCTGTGGCCGATCGTCGCGGCCTGCGCGCTCGGCGCACTGGGCGTCGTGTTCCGGCGCGGCGCGGTGCTGCAGCGCGAGACCGAGGGGCTCGTATGACCCCCGCCGACGACGAAGGCCCGAGCGGCGTCCACTGCCGGCTCGACGAGCTGCTCGAGGAGCGGGGTATGACGCTCACCCGGCTGTCGGAGCTCGTCGGAGTCTCGGTCGTGAACCTGTCGATCCTCAAGAACGACCGGGCCCGCGCGATCCGCTACTCGACGCTCTCGGCCATCTGCCGCGCCCTCGACTGCGAGATCGGCGACCTCCTGGTCCGCGCCGACTGAGCGCCCGCGGCATCCGGCACTCGACGTCAGTCGTCACATGCGGCGGTACGGCCTGCCGTTAGTGATGCGATCCGTGGCGACTCACCCACACACGGGGCGTTGGGTCGTCACGAATGGCGGCCTGGGCGGTCTTGCGGCGTCGATTCGTGACGACCCAGGGTCTCTCGGCCAGCACCCCGGCGGGCGGCGGGTGGCAGGGAGGGAGCGGGGGCGGCGGAGCTGACCGGAGAGTGTCACCGGGTGGTGTGGGCCAGCGCCGCCCGCACGCGCTCGACGAGGACCGACGGCGTGACGAAGACCATCCGCGACGTCACACGGACGACGCGCCAGCCGGCGCTCTCAAGCCGGGCGTATCGATCGATGTCGCTCTGCCACTGCCCGACGCTCGCATGATGTGTGCCCTCGGCCTCGACAGCGACGCGGGCATGCGGATACGCCATGTCGACGCACGCCAGGAACGTGCCATCGTCATCGATCACGTCGAAGTCGAGCACAGGCTCGGGGACGCCGGCGTCGACCAAGGTCAGGCGGGTCCAGGTCTCCAGGCGCGAGGATGCGCCCGTCCGAACACGCTCCAGGGCCGCCGCGAGTTGCCGTGCGCCGAGGCGCCGTCCTGCCGTGAGCGCGGCGGTCAGCTGCGCGATCGTCGCGATCGGCGTGGCAGCGATGCGGCGACGCAAGCCGTGCGGCGCACGCGGCACGCGAACGAAGAAGTCTGCGATCGCGACGAGGTCATAGGTGTGGGTGACCTGCCCGACCAGTGTCATCCACGTCGTCGCGGGGCTTGCGAGCGCAAGACCGGATGTGGGATGTCGACGCACCGTCGCAAGCTCGGGACGCAGCGCATGGCCGATGACACCCGCACCGCGAAGCGCCCTCGATGGCCACGGCACGCTGACGTGGAGCATCTCAGCATCGAGCGCGGCGGACGAAGGCCCGCCGCCCGCCACCGACGTGAACAACCGCGGCGGAAGAGGCGCATCCCAGAGAGAAGCTGCCGTGACGTGACTGAAGAACGCGTTCGACGGCATGACGGGCGAATACTGCCGAGCGCGCTCGTGAATCCGCTGGACCTCGTGACTCCGCGAGTAGAAGGAGTCACCGCCTTGCTGTCCCGCGGCGGAGCGGACCGTCCGCGCTCCATGGAAGACCGCCTCGAGATCGGTGGCGCGCAGGCGACCGCGTGACACGCCCGCGCGCCGAGCGCCGGCGACCGTGAAGTTCGCCCCCAGCCCCGGCGGCAGCTCTGACCCCGGCATGAGGAAACCCTGCCGCATCCGCGCCCGGCGGCGGGGACGTTGTCCACAGACCGGGCAGCGTACCTCGTTCGGTCGCCACGGACGGCGATGCCCCGGACCGGCATCCCACCATCTGTGACGACTCAACGAGGAGAACGGATGCCGCGGGGCGCGGCATCCGTCACTCCACCGGGTCAGTCGTTGCCGATGATGGGGATGCGGACGTTGTCGAACTCGCCCCCGGTCAGCACCGCGAACACCTCGACGTCGTCGTCGAGGGCCGAGTCGTCGGGCACCTGCGCGACGGCGCCGCGCGGCGCCATGTCCATCGTGCATACCTGGTCGGCGGGCGGGGTGGCGAAGGTCACCGTGACCTCGGTCGGCGACGAGACCTCGGTCGACTCGAGCGTCGGGGCGCACGAGGACGATCCCCACGACAGGATGACGAACTGGCCGTCTTCGTCCGCCCAGCCGGCGCTGGGAAGGTAGTCGGGCTCGCCGCTCGGGTCGAGTCCTGTGACGCCGTCGAGATCGGTGTCGCCGGCGTACCCGTCGCCGGTCACGCGGATCTCGAGCTCCTGCGTCGGGGCGATGCCCTCCGGCAGCGCCACGATCGTCGCCCCGGGCACCAGATCCCGGGTGCATGCCGTGGCATCCTCCGGCTCGACGAGTTCGACCTCGAGAACACCGTCGGCGTAGGCGACGTCACCAGCGATCGGCACGCACGTGGACGAACCGATAGTGACCAGGCCGACCATGCGTCCGTTGTCGAGCCACGCCGCCGAGACTTCGGAATCCTGGCCCGAGCCGCCGGTCGTCGCCGACGGCGACGGCGATGGGCCCGATCCGGCCGGAGACGCGCACGCCGTCAGGGCTCCTGCGGCCAGCAGTGCCAGGCCCAACGCGGCGGCGAGTGAACGGGAACGAGCGGTCATGCGAGCCTCCTCGAGAAACGCGGATGCCTCGACACGCAGCATCCGTCCTCTTTCATGGTGTCGCACATCGCCCGGAAATCTCATCACGCCGATCACGTGAATGTCACGATCGGCCGGGAGAATCCCTACTGCAGCGCGGACGTCAGGCGTGCGAGGTTGTCGAGCACCGTCGAGCGCAGCGGCTGCTTCTCCCACTCCTCGAGGGTCAGCTCGCGCGACAGCGACCGGTACCGGTCCTCGACCTCGCGCATCTCGCGCACGAACTCCTCGCCCCGCACGAGCATCGAGATCTCCATGTTGAGACCGAATGAGCGCATGTCCATGTTGCTCGAGCCGATGATCGCGACCTCGTCGTCGATCGTGAGGCTCTTCGTGTGCAGGATGAACGGCTTCTTGTACATCCAGATCTTCACGCCGGCGCGCAGCAGCGCCTCGTAGTAACTGCGCTGGGCGTGGTAGACGATCGCCTGGTCGCCCTCCTCCGACACGAACAGCTCGACGTGGATGCCGCGCTGGCAGGCCGTCGTGATCGCCAGCAGCAGCGCCTCGTCGGGCACGAAGTACGGGCTCACCACGATGATCTGCCGCTGCGCGGCGTACAGCAGCGCGGCGAACAGCTTGAGGTTGTTCTCGAACTCGAACCCTGGGCCGGACGGCACGATCTGGCAGTCCAGATCGCCCGGGCCGGAAGTCACGTCGAAGAGGTCGATCTCGTCGGTGAGAACCTCGTCGGTCTCGCTGTACCAGTCGCTCAGGAAGACGGCATTGACGGATGCCACGACCGGGCCCTCGATGCGCGCCATGAGGTCGACCCAGTGAAGGCCGCGCCGGATGTTCTTCTTCAGGTTGTACGTCGAGTCGGTGACGTTCTGCGACCCGGTGAAGGCCACGCGCCCGTCGACGACCAGGAGCTTGCGGTGGTTGCGCAGATCGGGACGCTGGTACTTGCCCTTGAACGGCTGCACCGGGAGCATGAGGTGCCATTGCGCCCCCATCGCGTCGAGGCGCTTGAGGGTGCGGCGGTACTTCGGCTTGCCGCGGTTCGCCCAGTGGTCCAGCAGCACGCGGACCGTCACGCCGCGGGCCGCGACCTCTTCGAGCGCGCGGAAGAGGTTGTCGGTCGCGGCATCCGCCTGGAAGATGTAGAACTCGATGTGCACGTAGCGCTCGGCTTCGCGGATGGCCTCGGCCATCGCGTCGAGGCTCTCCTGGTAGTCCGAGATGATGTGCGCTGCGTTGTCGCCGGCGAGCGGCATTGCGCCGAGGTTGCGGTTGAGCGTCACCAGCGACGTGAACCACTGCGGTGCGTGCGGGCGGAGCGTGCCGAAATCGAGCGACGCGCTGGTGTCGTGGATGTACTCGTTGATGCGCTCCTGCTTGCGGCGGCGCTTGCGCGGAAGCCGCGGATTGCCGATCAGCAGGAACAGGAAGACGCCGATGATCGGGATGAAGTAGATCGCCAGCAGCCACGCCATCGCGGCAGTGGGGCGACGGTTGCGCGGAACGATGATGATCGCTGCGATGCGGATGGCGAGGTCGACGACGAAGACGACCACGACCCACCACGTCGCATCGAACGTGATGGTGATCACCTGGTCTCCTCCGCGTTCCCCCGGGTGCGTGTGCCCAGCGTACTGGGCACCACGGTCACGACTCGGACGCGGAGACGGGCGACGACGCTGCGGCTGCGCCGGCAGTGGGCGCGACCGGGGGGAGACCACGCTTGGCGCGCTCCTCGGCTTCGATCCTGGCGTACTGCCGACGTTCGTTGCGGTCGGCGAAGATCACGCTGCGCAGGATGAAGAAGAAAAGTGCGCTGACGACCACGGTAGGCAGCAGCGTCCACACGACTGCGACCCAGTAATCGTCCATGCCCTCCAGGATACGCCGTGGCGGCGGACGACCGGTCCGCGCCGGCTCCTCCCCAGGGCGCCGATGCGGCATTCCGGCGGCTGCTTCCTGTGGACAACGGCACGGGGTCCCGCCGGCGGCGAGAGTCGTCCACCATGACCAGCACGATCGTGAAAGCCGCGGATGCCGCGCAGTTCCTGTCCTTCGTCCCCCGCCTGCTCGGGTATCACCCCACGCGGAGCCTCGTGGTGATTCCCTTCCACGGCTCGCGCAGCCTCGGCGCGATGCGGTTCGACCTCCCTCTCGACGAGGGGGATGCGGTGGATCGCGTCGCCTCGACGGTGATCGGCATGGTGTGCCGTCTGCCCGAGGCCGATGGCGTCGCCGCGATCGTCTACTGCGACGAGACATTCGGGCCGGGAGAGCGGATGCCGCACCGCCGGCTCGCCGATGCGCTCGAGCGTCGCGCCGACGCCGGCGGCCTGCGCGTGTCGGATCTGCTGTGCGTCGCCGCCGACGCGTGGGGGTCATTCGTCGACCCGGCGTCCCCGGCGACGGGGCGGCCGCTGTCGGAGCTCGTGGTCGTGTTCGACGAGCTCGCCGATCTGCCCGACCCCAGCGGCGACCAGGGCACGGGTGCCGAGCTGCCCGCCACCGACCTCGCCGAGCGCGAGCGCGTCGGGCGGTCCCTCCTCGCGCTCGGGCAGGCGGTGGAGCTGCTGTGCGGCGACGGCGACGAGGCGTCCGCCGCGGGCGTCGCCGAGAGCGAGGACGTCGCCGTCGCCACGGCGTCCGCCGACCTCGCGACCGCACCGCCTCCGGTGACCGGCGAAGGAAGCGCGGGGGCGGTCGCCGCGGCGCCGCGCATCGACCCGCTAGCCCTCGCCACGGTATGCCGGCTCGACGATCTGCCCACGCTGTTCGAGGACGCGCTCGGCTGGGACGCCGACGCGCTCCCGCCGTTCGACGCCGCCGCGCTGGTGTGGTGCCTCTCGCGTCCGTCGCTGCGCGACATCGCCCTCGTGCAGTGGAGCGGCACCCTCATCCAGGGAGACGAGGCGTTCGACGCGCAGCTGCGCTGGGAGGCGGGCGAGGAGTATCCGGCGCACCTGGCGATGCGCATGTGGGGCGAGGGCGACCGGCCCGATCCCGAGCGCCTCGCCGCGGCGCTGCGCCTGGTGAGGCGCGTGGCCGCGGTCGCCCCGCGCGCGTCGCGGCCCGGGCCGCTGGCCATGTGCGCGTGGCTCTCGTGGGCGCTGGGCCGCTCGACCCATGCCGAGGTCTACGCATCGCAGGCGTGCGAGATCGAGCCGGAGCATGGGCTGTCCGAGATCGTGCTCTCGTTCGTGCGTGCCGGGCACCTTCCCGACTGGGCCTTTCGGCGGGCCGGAGCGCGGTGAGCGCTCCGTTTCGTCTACTTGACGAGCGGGAACATGATCGTCTCGCGGATGCCGAGCCCCGTGATCGCCATGAGGAGCCGGTCGATTCCCATCCCCATGCCGCCCGTCGGGGGCATGCCGTGCTCGAGGGCACGCAGGAACTCCTCGTCGATGCGCATCGCCTCGAGGTCGCCCTGCGCTGCCAGCTTCGCCTGCTCGACGAAGCGCTCGCGCTGGATGACCGGATCGACGAGCTCGGAGTATCCGGTGGCGAGCTCGAAGCCGCGCACGTACAGGTCCCACTTCTCGACGACGCCGGGGATCGATCGGTGCTCGCGCACCAGCGGACTGGTGTCGAGCGGGAAGTCCATGACGAATGTCGGGCGCGTGAGCTGCGACTTCACGAAGTGCTCCCACAGCTCCTCGACGAGCTTGCCGTGGATGACATGCGGCGGCTCGTCGACGCCCTCGGCCGCGGCGAGCGCGCGCAGCTCGTCGAGCGGCGTCTCGGGCGTGATCTCGCGTCCTGCGGCGTGCGAGAGGGATTCGTACATCGACAGCCGGTCCCACTCGCCGCCGAGGTCGTACTCGGTGCCGTCGGCCCACGTGACGGTCGTCGAGCCGGTCACCGCACGCGCGGCGTCCTGGATGAGCTCCTGCGTCAGGTCGGCGATGCCGTGGTAGTCGCTGTACGCCTGGTAGGCCTCGAGCATCGCGAACTCGGGGCTGTGCGTCGAGTCGGCGCCCTCGTTGCGGAAGTTGCGGTTGATCTCGAACACCCGGTCGATGCCCCCGACGACGGCGCGCTTGAGGAAGAGCTCCGGCGCGATGCGCAGGTACAGGTCGGCGTCGAACGCGTTCGCGTGGGTGATGAACGGCCGAGCGGATGCGCCGCCGTGCTGCACCTGCAGCATCGGGGTCTCGACCTCGATGAATCCGTGCGATGCGAACGTCCGGCGCAGGCTCGCGTTGACCTTCGCGCGGGCGACCACGGTCTCGCGGGCGCGGTCGCGCACGATGAGATCGAGGAACCGGCTGCGCACGCGGCTCTCCTCGCTGAGCTCGGTGTACATGTTCGGCAGCGGCAGGATGGCCTTCGACGCGATGCGCCAGTCCACGACCATGATCGACAGCTCGCCGCGGCGGCTCGAGATGATCTCGCCCGACACGAACACGTGGTCGCCGAGGTCGACGAGCTCCTTCCACGCCTGCAGCGACTCCTCGCCCACGGAGGCGAGCGACACCATCGCCTGGATACGGCTGCCGTCGCCGGCCTGGAGCGTCGCGAAGCACAGCTTGCCGGTGTTGCGGCTGAAGACGACGCGGCCCGCGACGGCGGCGGTGACGCCGGTCTCGGCACCCGCCTCGAGATCTCCGAAGCGCTCGCGCAGGGCCGGGATCGTGTCGGTGATCGCGACGCTCACCGGGTAGGCCCCGCCCGCGGCATCCGTCCGCTCGGCGATCAGCCGCTCGCGCTTGGCCAGCCGCACGGCCTTCTGCTCGAAGATGTCCTCTTCGGTCGGCTCGGCAGGCGGGGTCTGGTCGGTCATGGAGGGGCTCCTAGGAAAGCGGACCCCCAAGTCTATCGACGGCCCCGGCTGCGGCCTGTCCGAGAGCCCGGCGCACGCCGGCGAAGCACAGGAGCCTCGCGGTCGGCGCCCTCCCCGACCCCTTGGCCGGCCGTCCACCGGCGAGTATGGTCGGACACGCTCTCCGAGCGCCCTCGACCGAACGGATCGAGAAATGCCGCGTACTCGCTCCACGATGTCGGACGGCCACGGGTTCTGGGTCGTGGCGGTCGCCTTCACGCTCGTGACGGCGTACGCGACGGTGCCGACGCCGCTGTATCCGCTCTACCAGGCCGCAGATGACTTCCCGGTCCCGGTGGTGACGCTCATCTTCGCCGCCTTCGCCGTGGGTGTCGTCGTCAGTCTCTTCCTGATCGGTCACATCAGCGACTGGGCCGGACGGCGGCGGATGACCGTCATCGCACTGCTCACGTCCGCGGGCGCGTGCGTCGTCTTCATGCTCTGGAGCTCTGTGCCGGGCCTGATCACCGCCCGCTTCGTCGACGGCGTGGCCGTCGGCACGCTCAGCGCCGCCGCGACCGCGCATCTCGCCGAACTCCGAGCGCTGCGGTGGCCCGCCGAGTCGACGGTCGTCGCAGCATCCGTCGCGGGCGCCGCCAATATCGGCGGGCTCGCGCTCGGCCCGCTCATCGGCGGCCTGTTCGCCGAGTTCCTCCCGGATCCGCTCGAGCTCCCGCACGCGGTCTTCCTCGTGCTCTTCCTCGCGGCCGCGGCGATCGTCCGGTTCGTGCCGGAGACCGTTGCCACCGCCGCGCCCCACCCGGCGTATCGCCCACAGCGGCTCGCACTCCCGCCCGCTTCGCGCGCAGCGTTCGCGGCGGCGGGCGTGGGTGCGGCCGCGTCATTCGCTCTCTTCGCGCTCTTCACCTCGCTCGCGCCGACGTTCCTCCGCGAGACGTTCCACGTGACGGATCACCTCGTCCACGGCGCCACGGTGTTCGCGGTGTTCGCCGCGGCGGCGACGGCGCAGCTCGTTCTGGTGCGTGTCGCGCAGCGGACGCAGATCGTCATCGCGATCGCGAGCCTCGTCATCGGTCTCACGCTCATCTCGGCCGGTGCGGTGCTTCCGGCCCTGGCCCTCTTCATCGTCGGCGGCATCGTCGCAGGGGCGGGCGCCGGCATCCTGTTCCGATCGGCGATCGCCGCAGCGGGTGCGCTGGCCGCGCCCGGCCGACGCGGTGAGACGCTCGCGCTGCTGTTCCTCATCGCCTACGCGGGGCTCGTCGCACCGGTGCTCGTCGTCGGCTGGAGCCTGACGTTCGCCGGCGAGACGACGGTGCTGGTCGTCTTCGCCGCGGTGGTGCTCGTCGCGGCGCTCGGCGCGGGCATCGCCATGCTCCGTCACGTGCCCGAGACGCGCGCGCAGCCGGCCGCAGGCGCGGGCTGACGTGGGGAGGTCTCAGCCCACGTAGATCTCGGCGTTGTCGATGAACCGGTGACCCGCCACGCTCGCCGCGATGAGGGCCAGAGCGCGCCCCCGGGTTCCCTCGTCGAAGGGCAGGAACGTCTCGGGATCGACGACGCTCAAGTACTCCAGGCGGATCCGCGGCTCGCCCATGAGCGCCGACTGCGCGGCCGCGATGCAGGCGTCCACTCCGCGGTCCGCGTTCGCGGCCGCCGCATCGAGCGCCGCCGGCAGCAGCGAGGCCGCGGCGAGGTCCTGTTCGTCGAGCAGCCCGACGCGCGTCGACACCGGCAGCCCGTCGTCCCCGCGCACCGTCTGGACCGTCGCCACCTCGATGTCGAAGAACAGATCGCGGATCATGCGACGCACCAGGAAGACGCGCTGCCGATCGCGCTCACCGTAGACGGCGACCTCCGGCTGCACGAGCTGGAACAGCTTGGCCTCGATCGTGAGCAGACCGTCGAAGTAGTACGGTCGCGAGCGACCCTCGTAGCGCAGCCCCGGATCGCCGGCGCTGATCTTCGTCGTCGCCGAGCCGTCCGGCAGCAGCTCGGCCGCGTCGGGGGCGAAGACGAGTTCGACACCGAGCGACTCGAGCAGCCGGATGTCGTCGTCGACCGCACGCGGGTACGCCGCGTAGTCCGCGGGGTTCGCGAACCGCAGCGGGTTGACGAAGATCGAGACGACCACGATGTCGGCCACCTCCCGCGCACGGTGGACGAGGTCGATGTGTCCGTCGTGGAGCGAGCCGATCGTCGAGATCAGCGCGACGCGCGCGCTCGGATCGGACTCCCTGGCCGCGGCCAGCCGGGTGCGCAGCTCGGCTGCGGTGCGGATCATCCTTGGATCGTAGCCGTGGGGTCGATGCCCGGCCCCGAGCCTGCCTCGGTGAGCGCCTGGTCGATCGCGGTATGAACCAGCGCCGACAGGTACGCGCCCGGATGCGGCACGCCGGCCTCGGTCAGCAGGGCTGCCGCCTGCCGGACGATCGAGCGTGAGAAGTCGCGGGCTGTCTCGATCGCCTCGGCGTACGCGGGCCGCGCAGCCTCGTCGACCACGACCGGCTCGCAGCCGAGCTCGACCGCGAGCGCCTGCGCGATCGGCAGCACGGGTCCGGGCGCGGTCACGGCGGCGTACGCGTTCTTGAGCGCTCGCACGTCCATCGACGTTCCGGTGAACGTGATGGCGGGATGGATTGCGAGTGGTATCGCGCCCTTCGCGACGGCCGGCGCGAGCACGCCCGTGCCGTACCACGCGTCCGTGTGCAGCACGAGCTGCCCGGGCTGCCACGCGCCGACCTCCGCCAGCCCCGAGACGAGCCCCTCGAGCTGGTCGTGGGGCACCGCGACGACCACGAGCTCGCTGCGACGCGCGACCTCGGTCGCGTCGAGCACCGGCACGTCGGGAAGCACGGCGTCGACACGGTCGGGGTCGGAGCCCGCCGTGATGCCGATCAGGGCGTGACCCGCGCCGGCGAGCGCGGCGCCGATCGCCGGGCCGACCCGCCCCGCGCCGATCACGCCGACGCCGAGGCGCCCCTCGCGCTTCACGCGCGGTCCCCCTCCGGTGCACCGGGCGAGTGCGCCTCGCCCGTCTCCGAGATCTCGGGCTCGGCGAGGCCCATGCGGCCGGAAGCCCCGCCCGACGCGCCGGCGCCGAGGGGAGCGGCCGCAGGCACCGGCGCCACCGCCCAGCGGTGCGTGCGGTCGCCGAGAGCGGCGCGCACGGTTCCGCGCGCGACGCCGTCGAAGAGATCGAGCGCGGTGTCGCGGTCGATCGCGGCGAGGTACGGGTACACCGGCCCGGTCACGACGTGCGCGCGGGCGTTCGAGACGCGTGTGAGCCGATCGAAGGGCCCCTGGTACAGCCCGAAGCTCTGCAGGCGCGCGAGCGGCACGATCGCGAGCTTGCGCCACACGACGCCGCGGCGCAGCAGGAGCAGATCCGGCGTGAGCCGGAAGCCGTTGCGCCGCCAAGAAAGCGGCCGGATCCACCAGGCGCGGCGCGGCGAGTTCGTGAACGTGTCATCCTCGCCTGGACCACCCACCCCCTGCTGCACGATGAGCGGCCACTCGCTCTCGGGGACGCCGGGCTGCAGCAGGCGCAGCACACGGTCCACGTCCTCGATCTTGCCGACCGGCAGCACCGTGGTGAACTGGTCGGTGTTCGTGTCGGTGGCGCTGCGGCCGGTCAGGCGGTTGATGCGCACCGTCCACCAGCCCGCAGGACGCCACAGGATCGGCTGGGTCACCTCGACGGCGTGCACCCGGCCAGGCGGCACGATCTCGGTCACAGTGGTGAGGAGCCCGAACGTGATCCGGACGCCGTCGGGTGTGGGCGCGATCGAGTATCGCAGCGACCGCACGATGGAGCGGATCCAGTACGCCCCGAAGCCGATGATCGCCGGGACGAAACCGAACAGCAGCCAGGTGACGCCCTGCGACACACCCACCACGATCGCGGCGAACGCGAACAGGAGTCCGACCGTGGACATGCTCAGGACGTGGGATGCCACGAGCCGGCCGACCGGGATGTTCACCACGGACTCCGGCACGGCCGCCGGCGCCTCCGCGCCCTCGATCAGGCCGGTCAGCTCGCGGCCGACGGTCTGGCTCAGGGCCGCGACGCGGCCGCCCTGGCGGGGGCCGGCGCCGGCGGCTGCGGCATCCGCGAGCCGCTGACCCGAGGCGAGGCGCAGGATGTCTGCGCGCACCGCCTCGGCATTCGCGGTGGAGAGGTACTCGAGCTTGACGTTCGCGTCGGTGCCCGCGCCGACCACCTCGAGCTTCGCCATGCCGAGGAGCCGCGCCACCATCGGACGCGTGAGATTGACGCCCTGCACACGGTCGAGCGGGGCGCGGCGCTGCGTGCGGAAGAGGATGCCGCTGCGCACCTCGACATCGTCGCCCGTGATGCGGAACGTGTGGAATCGCCACGACAGGTAGAAGCCCGCGACCAGCACGATGAGCACGGCCAGCACCCCGAGCGCGGCGACCACGTAGAGGTTGTTGACGACGATGAAGTCGATGGGGTCGCCGGAGCCCTCCCACCGTCCGACCTCGTCCTCGATGTCGGGCGCCAGCCACGGCAGGAACACGATCAGCAGCCGATCGCGCAGGTTCGCGACGATGACGCCGATGACCACGAGCAGCACCAGCCCGCCGCGCAGCAGCGGAGTGAGCGGGTGGAGGCGGTGCCATTCGCCGTCGCTCAGCGGCGACCGCACGAGCTCGGGCGGCGGAGCGGGATGCCCGTGGGCGGACGGATCGCTCATAGCCCGGTGCGCCGGCTCTCGGCGACCTCGACGAGGTGGTCGCGGAGCGTCTCGGCGGTGGACTGCTCGAGGCCGGGGATGACGACACCGGTCGCCGCGGCCGCCGTGACGAACTTGAGCTGCGCGATCCCGAAGCCGCGGTCGAGCGGTCCGTGCGTGATGTCGATGAGCTGCATGCGGCCGTAGGGCACGGCGACGAAACGCTGCCACAGGATGCCGCGACGGAAGACGAGGTCGTCCTGACGCAGCTGGTACCCGATCGAGCGGGCTTGACGCGGCAGGATCGCGAGGGTCCAGACGAGGATGACGGTCAGGATGCCGCCCGGGATCCAGGCCCACCACTGGTGCATGAGCAGTGTCAGGACGAGGGTCCCCACCACCACCAGCAGCAGGAACGAGCCGTTCGCGATGAGCTGCACGCGCACGTACTTCGGCGAGATCTGATGCCATACCCCGCCCGTGAGCTCCAAGCGGTTCGCCGACCGCGGCTCGACGAGAGTCTGGAACGTCCCGGCGTCGGGCGCGTCGGTGCCCGTTGAGGGGGGTTGCGCTGGCGCGCCGGGGGTTCGCGGCGAAGCTCCGTCAGGAACTGAGTCGGCTCGCGCCAGCGCGCCAGGGGTTTGGGGCGAAGCCCCATCAAGCTCCCTGTTTCCCGGGCTGTTCGTCATCGTCGTCCTTCCGGATCGTGCACAGGTGCTCCGCGACGAGCCCGGCCGCGACGAGGAGGGCGCCGCAGACCGCCGTCGCGATGACCGTTCCCAACGAGCCTATCGACGGTGCGACGGGTCGGGTCGTCAGGAAGGTCAGGAGCCCGAGGCCCACGCCGCCGATCGCGGCGCCGACGATGCTCGACGCCTTGGCGAGCATCGCCACGCGCACGGCGCGGAACGGGTTCACCGCGGTCTTGGCGGTGCCCCGGGTCGCCCGGCGGATGGGGACCGCGAGGATCACGACGATGGCGCCGAGCGCGACCAGGAGGATCGGGAGCGACACTGCCGGGGTGAAGGTCGGGCGACCCGACGAGGTCAGCAGCTGGTCGATGAGGAACCCCGCGCCCGTGCCCAGGGCGGCGGCGAGCAGGAGGGCCCCGGCACCGGTGCGCTTCACCCCGCCCTCCGCAGGCGCTCGAGCGCCTCATCGACGCGTCCGACGCCCGGCAGCTGTGCGTCGGGGTCGACCGCGAGCCAGGGACCGAGCACGAAGTCGCGTTCGGCCGCGCGCGGATGCGGCAGCCGCAGCTTCGGGTCGTCGCTCTCGACATCTCCGTACGCGATGAGATCGAGGTCGAGCGTGCGATCCTCCCAGCCCGGCTCGAGCGCGGATCTCTCGACACCCCGCTCGCGCCCGAAGCGGCGCTCGATCGCGTGGAGGTAGCCCAGCAGCACGGAGGGGGCGAGCCGCGTGGTGAGGATCGCCACGGCGTTGAGGTACGCAGGCGCCGCGGCATCCGGGCCCTCGGGCTTCAGCGCCACGGACTCGATCGGCTCCGAGACCCGCACCTCCTCGACGAGGGGCAGCCGCGCGAGCTCCCTGATCGCCGCGGTCATCGTCTCAGCGCGGTCGCCGAGGTTCGCACCCAGGGCCACCACCGCCATGACGGGCGAAGCGGCCGCGGGAGCGGCATCCGCGTCGAAGCCCTGAGCGAGTCGTCGATTCACGGTGCGTCCCTCCTCCGCTCGATCGTCACGGCGACGTCGGCGAAAGTCAGCGGAATGGGGGCGTCGGGCTTGTGGACGGTCACGCGCACCGAGTCGACGCGCGCGTCGGTGAGCACGTCGTGTGCGATCCGATCGGCGAGGGTCTCGAGCAGGTCGACGGGGTCGCCCGACACGATGCCGGCCACCCGCTCGGCCAGCTCGCCGTAGTGAACGGTGTCGGCGACGTCGTCGCTGGCCGCAGCCGGGCGGGTGTCGACCCGCAGCAGCAGGTCGACCACGAAGTCCTGACCGGTGCGGCGCTCGTGCTCGTACACTCCGTGGCGGCCGAAGACCTTCAGGCCCGTCAGTGCGATCTCGTCGGGGACGCCCACCGGTCCGCTCCTTCCCAGTTGCGCACCACCGTGAGAGCATCGCGCGTGGCTGCGACATCGTGCACCCGCACCGCCCACACGCCGGCCTGCGCGGCCAGCACGCTCGTCACGGCGGTTGCGAGGTCGCGGCGCGACTCCGTCGCCTCGGCCGGGTCGTCGGCGAGCGCCTCGGCGAGGAATCGCTTGCGGCTCGTTCCCACGAGCACGCGGTGGCCCATGGCCACGAACCTCGGCAGCCCGTGGAGGGTCTCCCAGTTCTGGCGACCCTGCTTGCCGAAGCCGATGCCGGGATCGACGATGACGCGCGCCGGCGGGATGCCGGCGGCCGCGGCCGCCTCGACGCGCGCGGTCAGCTCGGCCACGACCTCGGTGACGACATCGTCGTAGACCGCGCGGGCGTACATGTCGGCGGAGTGGCCGCGCCAGTGCTGCAGCACGATGTCGGCACCCGTCGGCGCGACCGCCGCGAGCATGTCGGGGTCGGCCATCCCGCCCGACACGTCGTTGACGATCCGGGCGCCTGCGGCGAGCGCGGCCACCGCGGTCGAGGCGTTCATGGTGTCGATGCTGACGACGGCGCCGGCCTCGGCGAGCGCACGCACCACCGGGAGCACGCGTGCCTGCTCCACCGAGGGGCCGACACGATCAGCCCCGGGACGCGTCGATTCACCGCCCACGTCGAGGATGTCGGCGCCCTCTGCGCGCAGCCGGAGCCCATGGGCGACGGCGGTGTCGGCATCCGCATACCGGCCCCCATCGCTGAACGAGTCGGGCGTGACGTTGACGATGCCCATCACGAGGGTCATTCGCGAACCCCCGGCGCGCGCGACGCCGCCAGCGGCCCTGCCAGCAGCGCGATCAGCTCGGCGCGGGCGGCGGGCTCGGCCAGCTCGCCCCGCGCCGCGATCGTCACGGTCGAGGCATCCGTCTGCTTCCCTCCCCGCATCGTCACGCATTCGTGGGTCGCATCGAGCACGACCAGCACGCCGCGGGTGTCGAGGGATGCCGCGATCGCGTCCGCGATCTGCTCGCCGAGGCGCTCCTGCACCTGGGGCCGCGACGACAGGATCTCGACGACCTTGGGCAGGGCCCCCAGGCCCACGACGCGCTCCCCCGGAAGGTACGCGATGTGCGCGTGGCCGCGGAAGGGCAGCAGGTGATGCTCGCACACGGAGCGGAACAGGATGTCGCGCAGCATGACCGCACCCGACGGCAGCGTGTCGGGGGCCGGGCCGCGCGTCACCGAGATCGTGTGCGCGAGCGGGGCCGAGGCATCCGTCCCCACGCCCGCGAAGAACTCCGCGTACGCGTCGGCGACCCGCTCGGGCGTCTGCTTCAGGCCCGGGCGGTCGGGGTCCTCCCCGATCGCCTCGAGCAGCTCACGCACGAGCGCGGCGACGCGCTCACGGTCGACGGCCACAGGCCGAGCCTACGCGGTCGCGGGACGCGCCTGCCCGCTCGGGCGACGCTTCGGCGCCTTCTCGGCGACCGGCTGCTCGGCCTCGACGCTCGCGGCGAGGCCTGCCTCGTCACGACGCCGCGGCACCTCGACGGGCGGCAGAGCCGACGGCGGGCGCTGCTCGCTCGAGAGCCACTGCGGGCGCGGCGGGAGCTTCTTGACGTCCTTGAAGATCTCGGCGAGCTCGAGGTGGTCGAGGGTCTCCTTCTCGAGCAGCGCGAGCGCGAGCTTGTCGAGCACGTCGCGGTTGGCGTTGATGACCTCGTACGCCTCGTTGTGCGCCTGCTCGATGAGGTCGCGCACCTGGCCGTCGACGCGTTCGGCGATGCGCTCCGAGAAGTCGCGCCCGTGGCCCATGTCGCGCCCCATGAACACCTCGCCGGAGGACTGGCCGAGCTTGACGGGGCCGATGTCGCCGGTCATGCCGTACTCGGTGACCATCTTGCGGGCGATGCTGGTCGCCTTCTCGATGTCGTTCGAGGCGCCGGTCGTGGGGTCGTGGAAGACGATCTCCTCCGCGACCCGGCCGCCCATGGCGTAGGCGAGCTGGTCCTGCAGCTCGTTGCGGGTGACGGAGTACTTGTCGTCGAGCGGCAGGACCATCGTGTACCCGAGCGCCTTGCCGCGCGGAAGGATCGTGACCTTCGTCACCGGGTCGGTGTGGTTCATCGCCGCCGCCGCGAGCGCGTGGCCGCCCTCGTGGTACGCGGTGATGAGCTTCTCCTTGTCCTTCATCACCCGCGTGCGGCGCTGCGGGCCGGCGAGCACGCGGTCGATGGCCTCGTCGAGCGCGCGGTTGTCGATCAGCTGGGCGTTCGAGCGGGCGGTGAGCAGCGCGGCCTCGTTGAGGACGTTCGCGAGATCGGCGCCGGTGAAGCCGGGCGTCTTGCGGGCGACGACCTCGAGGTCGACGCCGTCGGCGAGCGGCTTGCCACGGCCGTGCACCTCGAGGATCTTGGTGCGGCCCTTGAAGTCCGGCGCGTCCACGCCGATCTGGCGGTCGAAGCGGCCCGGGCGCAGCAGCGCGGGATCGAGGATGTCGGGGCGGTTGGTCGCCGCGATGACGATGACGTTCACCTTGGGGTCGAAGCCGTCCATCTCGACCAGCATCTGGTTGAGGGTCTGCTCGCGCTCGTCGTGTCCGCCGCCCATGCCGGCGCCGCGGTGACGCCCGACGGCGTCGATCTCGTCGATGAAGATGATGGCAGGCGAGGTCTCCTTGGCCTGGTTGAAGAGGTCGCGCACGCGGCTCGCGCCGACGCCGACGAACATCTCGACGAAGTCCGAGCCCGAGATCGAGTAGAACGGCACACCGGCCTCGCCCGCGACGGCGCGGGCGAGCAGCGTCTTTCCGGTGCCGGGAGGGCCGTAGAGCAGCACGCCCTTCGGGATCCGGGCGCCCACGGCCTGGAACTTCGCGGGGTCCTTGAGGAAGTCCTTGATCTCCTGCAGCTCCTCGATCGCCTCGTCGGAGCCGGCGACGTCCTCGAAGGTGACCTGCGGCATCTCCTTGGTCACGAGCTTCGCGCGCGACTTGCCGAACTGCATGACCTTGCTGCCGCCGCCCTGAGCGGACGACAGCAGGAACCAGAAGAGCAGGCCGAGCAGAAGGATCGGCAGGAGCAGCGAGAGGAACCCGTCGAACCAGGTCGCCCGAGGCACCGTGTCGTTGAACCCGTCCTTGGGGTCGGCCGCGTTGATCGCGTCGACGACCTCGTCGGCGCGCGCCGACACGTAGTAGAACTGCACGTCGGTCGCACCCTCGTACGCCTTCGACAGCGTCATGTCGACGCGCTGATCACCGTCGGTGTTGACGACCTCGGTGACCGTGTCGCCCTCCAGCAGCTCCAGACCCTCCTGCGTCGAGATCTGCTTCGCTCCGTTCAGGCTCGAGATGAGCGAGAACCCCACGATGAGGAAGACCCCGATGATGAGGACGTAGAAGAGCGGGTTGCGGGTGATCTTCTTGAAGTCCATGGCGCGGGCGCGTGCCCGACCCCTTTCGTCGACGATCCGCCGCGGGCCAGAGGGCGGCCGCCGACGGTTGAATCAGGGTATCGCGGCGTTCCTAGGCACTGTCTGTGCATTCGCCTGCGGCGTAATCGCTAGGAGTAGACGTGGGGCGCGAGCACGGCGACGTCGCGCAGGTTGCGGTAGCGCTCGGCATAGTCCAGGCCGTACCCCACCACGAACTCCGTCGGGATGTCGAACCCGACGTACTTGCAGTGCACCTCGACCTTCGCGGCCTCGGGCTTGCGCAGCAGCGCGAAGACCTCGACGGATGCCGCGCCACGGGCTGCGAAGTTCTCGAGCAGCCAGCTGAGGGTCAGGCCCGAGTCGATGATGTCCTCGACGATCAGCACGTGCTTGCCCAGGATGTCGGTGTCGAGGTCTTTGCGGATCTGCACGACACCGCTCGACTTCGTGCCGGCGCCGTACGACGACACCGCCATCCAGTCCATCGGCGCGAGCGCGGGCAGCGCCCGAGCGAAGTCGGCCATGACCATGACGGCGCCCTTGAGCACGCCGACGAGCAGGAGGTCCTTGCCGTCGTAGTCGACGGCGACCTGGGCCGCGATCTCGTCGAGCTTGGCTCGGATCTCCTCCTCGGTGACGAGGACTTCGGTGATGTCACTGGAGACGTCGGCCGCGCGCATGCGACGAGTCTAAGCGGAACCCGCCGGCGTTCATCGAGCCGTCGGCGTTGGCCGGGTGGGGCGGCCGCGAGGCGGCCATCTGCGACGGCCCGGCGCCAGGACGCGACGCGTCAGCGTGCGGTGAACTCGACGCGCCCGCCCACGCGGCGGGCGCGGCATCCGGGCAGGTCGATAGGCCCCTGACCCGACCAATCCGTCACCAGCCGCGCCACCTCGAGCGTCTGCGTGCGGGTCAGGCTCTCGTGGAACTCGCTGGCCACCACGAGCCGGATGATGCGGTGGCGGATCGCCGCCGGGTTCGCCGCGAGCGCCGACACCGACACCGAGATGCCCGCTTCGGCATGCTCGACCAGGTCTTCGATCGTCTCGTCGATCATCTCGTCGAACGCCTCGGCATCCTCGCGCAGCTGCGCCGCCGTCCGAGCGAGCGCCTCGGCGATGCCCGGCCCGAGCTCCGCCTCAAGCACCGGCAGCACCCTCTCGCGCACACGCACCCGCGCGTAGCGGGGGTCGGCGTTGTGCGGGTCGTCCCACGGCTCGAGTCCCTCCGCCGCGCACGCGGCCCGGGTCGTCGTGCGGCGGACGCCCAGCAGCGGACGACGCAGCGCGATCCCGTCGAGCTCCGACGTCTCGGCCATGCCCTGGAGGCTGGCCGCACCCGCCCCGCGTGCGAGCCCGAGGAGGACGGTCTCGGCCTGATCGTCGAGCGTGTGCGCGGTGAGGATCGCCACCGCGCCGGCATCGCGGGCCGCCGCGCGCAGCGCGGCGTACCGGGCCTCGCGTGCGGCCGCCTCCGGTCCGCCGTCGGCACCGACTTCGACTCGCACGACGCGCGCGTCGAGCCCGAGCGACTGGGCCTTCGCAGCCGCGGCGGCCGCGGCATCCGTCGACCCCTCCTGCAGGCCGTGGTCGACCGTCAGCGCCGCGGCGCGCAGACCCTGCTTCGGCGCTTCGAACGCCGTCGCGGCGGCGAGAGCGAGCGAGTCGGCGCCGCCCGAGAGCGCCACCATCACGGTGGACGCGGGCGCCAGCGTGCTCAGCGCGCGCCGCACCGCGAGCCGCACCTCGGCGACCGCGGGGTCGAGTCCCGGCCTGCGCTCCACGCGTCCACGGTATCGAAGTGCGCGTAACTCAGGCAGATCGGGCCATCGCCGCCGCAATATGCGCTCGGACCCGCGATCTTCCTGAGTTCTGAACGCTCGGGATGCCGCGACTAGGCTTGTCGCGGCATCCCACCGTCTTCCGAAGGAGCACCACCATGGGCGCGTACGACGCCGTCATCGAGATCCCGCGCAACAGCAAGATCAAGTACGAGGTCGACCACGGCACCGGTCGCGTCTTCCTCGACCGCATCCTGTACACGCCGATGGGCTACCCCACCAACTACGGGTTCTTCGAGAACACCCTGGGTGAGGACGGCGACCCGCTCGACGTGCTCGTGCTGCTCGACCACGACCTCGCGCCCGGCATCCTCGCCAAGGTGCGCCCGGTCGGCGTGCTGAAGATGAGCGACGAGGCCGGCGGTGACGACAAGGTCGTCGCGGTGCTCGCGAAGGACCCGCGCTGGGCGCACATCCAGGACGTCGGCGACATCCCCGAGTACGCCCAGAAGGAGATCACCCACTTCTTCGAGCACTACAAGGACCTCGAGCCCGGCAAGTGGGTCAAGGTCGACGAGTGGGCAGGCGCCGCCGAGGCCGAGCGCCTCGTGTCGGAGGCGTTCGACCGCTTCGCCGAGCACGAGGGCCAGACCAAGACGCAGGGTGAAGGCGTGGCCCCGAGCACGCTCTGACCGAGCTTGAATGCGAAGAGCGGATGCCTCGGCATCCGCTCTTCTGCGTTATGGGCCTGCGTGGGTCAGACCGAGATGCCGCGCGCGGCCATGAAGTCGACCGGGTTCACGGTGCCGCCGTTGACGTACACCTCGAAGTGGAGGTGGCAGCCGAAGGACTGGCCCGTGTTGCCCTCGCTCGCAATCAGCTGACCGGCGCTGACCCACTGCCCGTGCCCGACGAAGATGCCGCCGTTGCGGATGTGCGCGTAGCCGGTGCCGATGCCGCCGCCGTGGTCGATCTTGATGTAGTTGCCGTAGCCGCCGTTCGGACCGGCGTAGACGACGCGTCCGCCTGCGGCGGCGTAGATGCCCGCGCTGCAGCCGGCGGCGAGGTCGACGCCCCGGTGGAAGCTGCTCGCACAGCCCTGCGAACCGCACTGACTCGATCGCCACCCGTAGCCGGAGCTGCGCCAGCCCGACGACGGACGTGCCCAGCCGGACCCGACGACGGCACCGCCGCCGCCTCCGCCGCCACCGCCACCACCGCCGCCGCCCTGGTTGAGGCGGTCGGCTTCCTCCTTCGCCCTGCGTGCGGCTTCCGCTGCTGCTGCTGCGGCCGCCTCGCGGCGGATGCGCTCGCCCTCCTGGTACGCGGCGACCGTCTTGGCAGTCGTGTCCTGGAGTGCGGCGAGCTGCGCCTCGAGCGTGATCTGCATGGCCTTCTGCGTGTCGAGCGCTGCCTGCGCCTCGTCGGCGGCCTTCTGCGAGGCGATCATCTTCTCTTCGGCGATCTTCTGGAGCCGGTCGCGCTCGACCCGCTGCACTTCGGCCTGGTCGCTGAGGCTCTGCGCCGAGTTGCGCGCGGTGACCGCCTGCGCGTACACGTCGTTGTTGCGGTTGACGAGCTTGTCCATCGTGCCGAGCCGCGCGAGGAGGTCGTCGGCGCTCGCGGCGGAACCCGCGAAGAACAGCTCGAGCGAGGTGTCACTGCCGCCGCTGCGGTACAGCTGTGCGGCGACGCGGCCCGCGTTCTGCGCGGCGGTGACAGCCGCCGCGGCCTGTTCGTCAGCCTGCTGCTGCAGCTCGTCGGCGCGCAACGCTGCGTCGAAGTACGCCTGCTGGGCGACGTAGAACTCGTCGGACGCCTGCTTCGCAAGCTGGCGCTTCGTGGCGACCTCGGTCTCGAGGCCCGCGATGAGCCCCTGGATCTTCGTGATCTCCGCGGCCTTCGCGCCCTCGTTCGCCTTCGCACGCTCGACCTCTTCCCACGACGGGTAGGTCGCGGCGAATGCGGGGGCGACGAACGGAGCTCCGAACACGCTGACGGCGGCGGCGCCGAGGATGCCCAGCCCGAGCGCCGTGCGCCGGTTCATGTGGGGCCACAGCAGTCGCCGCTCGCGCGGCGACGGTGCGCAGCCGCACTCGTCCGAGGCATCCACGATGGCGTTTTCGGGCTCCATCGGATCCTCCCCCTCGCGAGTCAACGCTTTTCACACTAGCAACATGAGTCACAACCGCAACCCTTGCGCGACGCACGCGACCCACCGCATCCGGGACGGCGGTCTTCGCCAGTGTCGCCCCGACGCGCCGCGCGCACAAGGCGCCACGCCCTCGATTCGCGTTTCCGTGATCTGTTGCGTATGCTTGATCCTCGGTGAGTGAGCCCCTGGGGTTCACCCGGCCCCATCGTTTAGCGGCCTAGGACGCCGCCCTTTCACGGCGGTAGCACGGGTTCGAATCCCGTTGGGGTCACGCCCACAATTCAATAATCATGGCCCTGTAGCGCAGTTGGTTAGCGTGCCGCCCTGTCACGGCGGAGGTCGCGGGTTCAAGTCCCGTCAGGGTCGCTCCGAGCGACGGGCCCTTTTTTCGAAGAGGGCCTTTCGTCTAGGACGCGGCAAGCACGCCCGATTCGTCGGGAACGGATGCCGTGAGGCTCTGTAGCTCAGTTGGTAGAGCGTTCGACTGAAAATCGAAAGGTCACCGGATCGATGCCGGTCGGAGCCACTGGAACCCCCGCGTAGCTTCTACATCGCGGGGGTTTCGTCCTTCCCGTGGAATCACTGGCAACGTGCCGCCGCTCCCGCCTCTGCGGAAGACCCTGAGAGGAATCGCGCAGGGCCTCAGCGACGTCCGTCCGGGTCGGAGACTCCCGCGTTTGCCCACGGATTGCCCACGACTGAATCGCGTGCGGCGCGATCGAGCGCGATCGAGACGGAAGTCAGATCCTCAGGAAAGAGATCCGCGTAGACGTCAAGCGTCATCGCGGCTGAAGCGTGCCCGAGCATTCGCTGCAGGATCTTTACGTTCGCCCCCGCAGAAATTGCGAGGCTGGCGGCGGTGTGGCGGAGATCATGCGGAGTGATGAGCGGAAAGCTGTCCGACGATGCGATCCGCAGCCGCGCGATTGCTGGCGCAAATACGCGCCGGCGGAAGTTCCCTCCTCGAAGAATCGCTCCGTCTCGAGTGGAGAAGACGAGATCTTGCTTTCGCCCACTGACAACGCGGTTGCGCACGCCCTCGTCGAGCAAAGACGGGTACGGCACCAGCCGACGTTCATGCGTCTTCGGGGAACCCCATACCAACGTGCCGCGAACGTCCGCGACGGCACGACGCACGTGCACGAGCCGGTTCGTTAGATCGATGTCGGCGCGATGCAACGCTGCAGCCTCACCCCAGCGAAGCCCGGTATACGCCAGGAACCGAACGAGGGTTCCCCACTCGCCGACTTCATCGGCCAGCTCGTGAACCTGGAGGTGGCTTAAGTAGTGTCGCTCTGATTTTGACAGTCTCGGGAGCTCAACGTCAGCGGCAACATTGCGGGCGAGGCGACCGTCGCGAACTGCGAACGCCAGCGCTCCTGACACAACGAGGTAGACCTGACGCGTAGATGACGCAGACAGCGTCGTCGACAGCTGGGTAACCCAGGATTGAACATGGGCGTGATCAATGTCGACGATTCGAACACTGCCCCATTCGGGGAGAACATGCTTGTCGAGCGAGTTTCGATAACCGGACCGCGTGGTCGGCTTCACCCGGATCTTGCTGGCATACCAAGCCTCGGCGACCTCCGCGAAGCGAACCCTCGATCGTGCGGGGTCCACCCACTCGCCGCGCAGCTTGGAAGCCTCGACAGTGGCAAGGAAGGCCTCCGCCTCCCGCTTCGTGCGAAACCCACGCTTGTCCGTCTGCGTGTTGTCCGGACGGCGGTAGCGCACCCTGTACCGGCGACCAGCCTTGGACTCGTAAGGTTCGACGCTTCCCACTCGCGCATCCTATTCGAGTTTCTGCTGAGCACGAAAGGCATTACGCAAGTTCGCCGAGGGCAGATCGCCACCTGAGGACCGGTGCCACCGGGTGCACGCAGCCGCGCCGAGCGGACGACTGCAGACTCGCCTGGATCACCGTTCCGACGCCGCGCGCAGCAGCGGCAGCAAGTGGATGCCGAGACCGCCCTGGACGAACCTTGACGCCGACACTCTCGTTGCCTGTCAGTTGAGCGACCCGGTTTTCCGCGGGTTTCGGGGCTCCCAATCTGGCGGTGACGGTGGGATTTGAACCCAACGAGGCTCGTTCGTGCTCGTTCCGCCCCGACCCGAAAGCCCGTAATCAAGCCGTATCGAGGTGATCCGCGTCCTCGATGTGCGTCGCGGCGACGTAACCTACGTGACCAAGCTCGAGCCGAAGCTGCTGCTCGAGGCGATGCCGTTCGTCGTCGACCTCCACGGCGACCGCTCGTTGCTCGAAATCTTCGCGGTGCGCCACATCCTCGAGTCGCACGCCACGGGCCTCGCGGCGCAGGCCGCCAGGGACGCCGACGTCGCCACGCTGCGCACCGAGATCGACTCGGTATCAGCGGGCACCGACCTCGAGGAGCTGGTCGCGCACGACACGGGGTTCCACACCGTCATCGCGCCGCTCGCCGGCAACGACCACCTCGCAGGACTGCTCGACAGCCTCACGAGCCAGACGCTGCGGGCGCGGCTGTGGCGCGGGCTCACCCAGGCCGGCGCCACGGAGCGGACACTGGCCGAGCACCAGGCGATCCTCGATGCGATCGCCGACCACGACGTCGAACTCACCGCCGCGCTGAGCGCCGCGCACATCGCGGGCATCGAGAAGTGCTGCGCCAGGCGATCGAGCCGTGACGCCTGTCGTGTCCTCCTGCGGCGGTGGACCGCGACGAGCGCGAGGCCCAGGAGCGCGAGCAGGCCACTGCCGACGAGGGCTGCGATTGGCACGGCTCCACCGGTGACCGGCAGTCCGGCCCGGACGCTCGCGGTGTAGTGCGAGGGGTCGTCGTCGGTCACCGTGGTCTCGAGTGCTGGAACGTCGGCGGTCACCGCGCCCATGTTCACGTACAGGCCCGCCACCGCGACGCCGAACGCGCTGCAGGTGAACGACTCGCCCGGCGCCAGCGGTCCGGGGATCACATTCGCCTCGGTATCGCCGCACCAGATCTCCGACGCCGCCACCTTGTCATCCGTCACCGTCAGGTTCGTCGGCGGCAGGTTGCCGGTGTTGATGACCACGTACGTCCACTCGATCACCGCTCTCACACTACTCCCGCGCACCTTCTGGGCCTCGACGTGCTCGGGCGCGACGTCCTCAGCCGGCTGCTCGTCAGCGGGCGCACATTCCTCGTGCAGGGCGTCGTGGCCGCCACGCTCGGCGTCGGCCTCGGCGTCGTGCTCGGCATCGCGCTCAACCTGATTCCTCGCGCGCTGGGTCCACCGAGCACGTAGCGCGAGCAAACAATGTACCGAAACGCGCCATCCCTCGCGTTGTCCACCCGGCGCAGGCGAGCCACATTGGCATGAGGCCAAATCACCACGTAGGTGCAGGGTGAGGTTTGCCATGAAGTGGCAGTCCGCACGAAGGGAATCTCATGAACAGCGCGACCCATGACGGGCGGACACTCACCATCAGGCGTTACCGCCCTGGTGACCGAGACGATGTCGCGCGGGTATGTCTGCAGACGGGAGCGGCTGGTGCCGACGCGACAGGCCTCTTCTCCGACGACCTCCTTGTTCCGGACGTCGCGGCGCTCCCCTATCTCGCGTATCAGCCGGAACTTGCTCTCGTCATCGACGACGGGCAACGAGTGATCGGCTACGTGATCGGTGTCGCCGACACGGCAGCTTTCGTCGACTGGTGGAAGACAAGCTGGTCTTCGGCGTTCGCTGCGCGGCATCCGAAACCAGCAGAGCGGGAGGCTCCGAGCGACGCTATTCCGGAAGAGCTCCTGCACTCTCTGGCGCTGAACCCCGAGTACCTTCTGATCCCCGAGGTCGCCGAGTATCCCGCGCACCTGCATATCGATCTACTCCCCGAAGCCCAGGGCAAAGGGCTCGGTCGCGAGCTAGTCCGGCGATTCTTGGCCCAGCTGGCCGAGCTCGGAGTCCCCGCGCTGCACCTCGGTGTCGACGCCAAGAACTCTGGAGCGCTTGCATTCTATGCTCGGCTGGGCTTCCACAAACTGATGTCGGCAAGCGACGAGTTTGTCCTTCTAGGGATCTCCACAGCGGCCTGACGTCGCGGTTCCGATTGGTAGATGCACGATCCGCCTCTGCTGCATTCGGTCGCCGCGCACGGCGCACGCGAAGAGCGCGCACGTCCCCGACGCCGAGCTCGCAGCCCGACGCTCGGCCAGCTCGCTGCGCAGCCATCTCAACCGCTGTTCACACGTGTTCGTCCAGCGGAGCGTGCCCGCAGATTCAGCGGCGCGTGAACGCATGGGTATCCGAAGCCGGAAGCGAGCCATGACAGGAGAAGCCATGGCTCGCTTCCGCGGGCTCAGTTGTCTGCGAGCGCCTCGTTCAGCGCGTCGTCAAGTTGTTGCGCGGCCTCCTTCACCGTGATTGCCCCGGACAGTGCCATTGAGAAGATCTCCGGCTCCTTCGAAGCCCAGAACTCGGCGGGCATCGCCGGGTACGCGACGGAGTATTCGATGGCGTCCACAAAGGTCTGGAGGCCGAGGTCCGCGTGGCTATCGACGAATGCCTCGCTTGTGCCTTCGTAGGCCGACAAGGTGACGCCGCTTCCTGATTGGATGAGTTGGGCTTCCTTTCCGGCGAGGAACGCTTGGAACGCTTGGGCTGCGGGAAGGTTCGCTGATCGCGCACTTACGACGTTCGCGAGCGCCTGACCGACGGAGGCTCTTTTCTCCCCCAGCGGCAGCGGGAAGGCCACGAAGGCGGACGTGTCCGGAGCGCTGCCCATGAGGGCAACGCTCGCGCCCGCAATACTTGGGAACATCGCTGCCTTGCCGTTGAGGAACCATTGATCGGCCGTTGTCTCGGTCAGTTGCGGCAGGGTCGGCGACGACCCGTCCGCGACGATATCGACCCAGACCTTGAGTCCGCGGATGCTGCCCGGCTCGGCCCAGCCGCCCTTGCCGTCCTCCCCGAGGATCGAGCCGCCGTATGCGAAGACGGAACTGTAGTACGTCGTCTGCCCATACGGGTAGAACGCAGTGCCATAGATCCCTTCGTCGCCGAGGGCACCCTGGATCGCGGCGGCCGTCTCGCGGTACTCCTCGTAGGTCCAGTCCTCCGATGGAAGCGGAACCCCAGCCCGCTCGAAGAGCGCGGTGTTGAGCCACATCGCATTTGTGTCGACGTCCTTCGGCACCGCGTATTGCACGTCGTCATATCGATAGAAGTCGGTCAGGTTCTCCGGGTACTTCGACGGATCGATCGCTCCTGAGTCGATCAGTTCGTCAATAGGGGCGAGTTGATCGTTTGCCGCGTACAGGGGAAAGTAAGGCATGTCCATCCAGAAGACGTCGGGGAGTGTGTCCGACGAGGCCTGGGTCTGAAGGGTCGTCCAGTACTGCCCGTAGGGAAGAACGATCGGCGTCACGGTGACGTCTGGGTAATCCTCGTTGAAGGCCTCGATCATGGCGGCGACCGTCTCCTCCTGATTCGGGTCCCAGTGTGCGTAGGTGATCTCGCCTGTGACGTCACCTCCCTCCTGCCGTAATGCGCCTGCCGGGGAGCGAGCTCCAAGTCCGAGCGTGATTACCGACGCGGCGGCGATGCCTGCGATCCTGTTCATGCTGGTCCTCTCGGTTGTTGAATGTGGTTTGGGGCGCGCACCGCAGGGCGCCGATCGGCACCGCGTCCCGCGTCCCGCGTCCTTTGGGACGGAAGATTTGGACTCGCCAGATGACGGCTCCGCCGCACACGGCGTAGTGCATCGTGGACGACGGAGCCGGAAGCGCGACTACTTCGACGACGTCATACGGTTCGGCTGGAGGCGACCTGCTCCTCCGTGACAGCTGCCTCGACGAATCCCAGCGCCCGCCGCGCAGAGGAAAGCGGATCGCCTGCCGCTGCCGGAACAGGCCAGTGCTCCGCGGCGATCCACTGTTCGCCGTACGTGTACCAGTCGATGGTCGACGTCTGCTCGCCGCGGAGATGCGCGCGAAGCTCGTTGAACCATCGCTCCCATCGGCTGCGGTAGTAACCCCCCACCAGCCCCGCCCAGTCTCGGTTCGAGTACTCAACGAGGAAGGCATCCCCCCGCTCTCCCCACGTAGTGAGGAGGCGCAGTGCCCACTCGACGACGCGCTTGCGCTCCCTCTCATCGTCCCCTGCCGACGCGCGGGCGGCATCGACCCAGGTGTCGAGGCGGAAGTCCGGGTGGGTCGCGAGGACATCATCGAGCACGTCGATCAGGCCAAGGAAGGTTGATGTCAACGAGTCGAATGCCGCTGCGTCGCCGGTGTCGAACGCAACGCGGAGCTGAGGAAGAAGGATCCTGGCGGCGTCGACGAGCACCTGCCTTGCAACATCGACGAGGTCGTACTCAAGCGAGGGGGTGGCCGGAAGCACGTCGGCCGCGTCGATCAGCTTGGCCAATGCCCCCTGAAGCGCAGCAGGCTCGTACCCCAGGACGCGCGGGCCGGTCAAGCTTGCTTGGTTGGCGCTGAGGCTAGGAACGGCAGAGATGACGGAGTCGGTGGCGAAGTAGACGAGGAAGCCTTCGATATCTCCCGAGCCCTCGAAGTCAGTGACCGAGTCCAGGATGGTGCCAACCTGCTCGACGCCGACGGTCGCGGGATCGACCGGAAGGCCCATCATCGTCAACCCGGTCTCGGGAGGCACGGGGGCACTGCCTTCGGCTCGCCAGGGTCCGTACGCGTGCTCGCGCAGGATGCGCCACGCCTCGAGCGCCGATTCGTCCGCCGCACCATACCGGGCCGCGACCCAGCGGGTGAACCATTCGTCGAGATCGATGGGCTGGTCAGTCCACGTCAGATCGTGAAACAGATCCCACACGACAGGATTGTTCGCGACGCCTTCTGCCATGTCGGTGAGACCCACAAGATGCTCAACATCGGCGTCACCGCTTTGCAGAACGCGTGGGGCCGATGCGATCGACGCGAGATCTCCATAGAGGCCGTTTCGCCCGCCGTAATTGGGAAGGATTCCCCACGCCCACGACGCGCCGTAACCTTCCATGCGGCCCCAGTGCTCTCCTGTGAGATCGAGAATCAACACGTGCTCACGGTCGACGGCGTCGAGAAGGTCACGGCGCGGGTTCCCGCCCCACGCCTGCACCACCCACGTGTATCCGGGATCGGCAGCACGCATCGCCGCCTCAACCCCCTTCGCCGCGTCGGCAAGCGTGGCGTCGCCGATCTTCCCGCCTTCGTGTAGGAGATCGACGGCCCAGAACCCACCTCGGTCGAAGAGCGATCGCTGCGCCCGATAGAACTTGGCTGCGACATCGGCATACTCCGTGGTATCGCTGCGGAGCCAATCCGGGCGTTCGGCACCAGCGACATCCATGAACCACTTACCTTGCGGCACAATCTGCGCGCCGGGAACGTGCTCGACAAGGTTCGGCGGCACCGTGCCACTGAACCCGGGAAGTATCGCCTCGATTCCTAGCTCCGACATCCGGTCGAGGACTCTCCGAGCCAGATCGGCCCGCGCCTCAATGAGCGGCCGGCTTGTACCGCCACCGAACCCCTGAATGTTGTTCAGCCACTGCCAAGGCTGATGCGACGGGGGAACAATCCATGCAAGCAGCTCGGATTCACTGAAGCCGAGCCGCGAGAACGCCTCGAGCCATACCATCTCCTGACCGAGTGTGATGTGCGCCGCATTGACGGCGGAAGCCGCAAGAATGTCGAGCTCTCGTTCCCAGTCGGACCACGAGAAGAAGGGTGTCGTGTACCCAGCGACCGTGATGTTGTACGCGACCCGATGGCGGTAGGAGGTCGACGCCGCGCGGCGTGCGCCTTCGGGGAGGCGCTGCAGCGGCCGGATCCCGGATCGTGAGACGCTTCCGACTCCCGTGGTGCGGGCGAACTGTGCATATCCCGCGATCGCGGCGACCGGGGTGCTCGCCTCGATCGTCAGGCGGCCGCCATCAGCCGCGGCAACGAAGTTCTCTCTCGTGGCGGGCGTCAGTCGTACGTCGATGAGGTGCGCCGGCAGGCCGCTGAGGCGCTGCACGGCTGCGCGTACCGGTTCGATGTGATGGTCCATGAACTTCGCTCCTTATATGCTGAGCATCGACGCCGCGGTGGCATCGAGCAGGAATGTGACGGATGGGTGGTCTTGCAGCCAGGACGCCGGGGAGTCGGCCCCAGGTGGTTCTTCCAGTGCGCGGCGTACCGCGGGTGCCTTGGATCGGCCCCGTGCGACCACCAGGATCTGGCGGGCCTCGAGAATGGTGCCGATCCCCTGGGTGAGGCAGCGCGTTGGGACCTCTTCCGGGGAGCCGAAGAACCGGGCGTTATCGCGGCGCGTCGTCTCGGCAAGCCGGGCGATCCTTGTCCTTGAGGACCGATCAGTCCCGGGCTCGTTGAATCCGATGTGGCCGTTTCTGCCGAGGCCGAGGATCTGCAGATCGACACCACCCGCCTGCCGAATCGCGTCCTCGAACTGAGCGCACTCCGCGGCGAGATCGGGGGCGTGCGCATCGAGCACCCGCACCCGTGAGGGGTCGACTCCAAGCGGTTCAGCGATCTCCCGCTGCACGACAGATTCGTAACTCTGAAAATGACCAGCAGGTAGCCCGACATACTCATCCAGGCCGAACAGGGCGAGGCGGTCGATTCCAAAAGGAAGTGCGGATGCGAGGGCCTTGTAGATGGGAGTGGGGGACGAGCCGGTCGCCACCCCCAGCACCGAAACAGTTCCCTGATGCGCTCGTTCTCGGATCAAGGCGGCGCCGTGTTCCCCGATTGCGGGGGCGTTGACAACCACGACGTTCATCGGGTCGCTCCCACGGGCTGCAGCAGGTGGTCGAGCAGCGTAGTGACGAATTCGCCAGCCAGGTCCGGCGCGTCATCGGCTCCAAGCAGGGCTGCGCCGAGCAGCGCCGAGTGCGCACCGGTGGCCGATGTGAGCAAGGTCGGAACGGCGCGCCAGGGCACCTCGATCGCGACTCGCTCGCGCAAGGGCTCCAGGAGAAGGTCGCCGGCGAGGGAGAGCCCGCCGCCGATGACGATCAGCGTGGGGTCGAGCAGGGTGATCAACGCACCGAGACCGATCGCAAGGGCGTCGATCGCCTCAGCCCAGACACGATCCGCGATCGGGTCACGGCCGAGCGATCGAATCAGCGAGATCGTGGAGTCGGCGTGGCCGCCGCCGCGGACGTATCGCCGGAGGATGTTGGCGGCGGAGCCGTATACCTCCACACAACCGGCTCCGCCACCGTTGCATGGTTCGCCACCCGGAACCGCACGCAGATGCCCGAACTCACCTGTGGCCTCGTTGACACCGCGGACGAGCGCACCTCGTGTGAAGTACGCCGCTGCGACTCCCGTGCCGATGGGCACGAATGCGAGCTCGGAGCGCGTGTCTCGGGGAGCGAGGGCGTACTCGGCGATGGCGCCGGCTCGCGCATCGTTCTCCACGAAGACGGGGACGCGGAACTCGTCCGCCAGGCGCGTTCCGAGCGGGAGATCACGCCAGCCCAAGTTGGCGGCGTATTCAACGATCGCGAATCCGGATCGGACGAGTCCAGGTGAGGCGATTCCGATCCGAGTTAGGTTCACGCCCGAACTCATCAGCGCATCGGTCAGGTCGGTGATCAGGCCTCGAAGAGCCGCGAAAGCAGCGTCAGGGCCGGGCGGGGTCGAGACGATCGATCTGGCGATAATCTCTCCGTGGTCGCTGATCGCGATCCCTTTGAGGGTTGTGCCGCCGACGTCGACTGCGACCGCGCCGTTCAACGTCCAATCCAGACTGTCTCGCCCGTCGCGGCGGATCTGCGGGCGGCGTCGACGATCCGGGTCGTGCGTGCGCCGACGTGGCCGTCCGGCTGTGGTTGAGCGCCAGTGCGTACTGCCGAGAGGAAGTCGTCGATCATCCGGCCGTCAAAGTCCGCGCCGAATGGGATCCAAACTGGTCCGTCCGAGGTGGCGCCTGCGATGTGCCTCCCCATCGCGCTCATCGACATCGATCCGCGGGTGCCCGTGACCTGCAATGTGACGTCGCCCCAGATCGCAGCGTTATCGGGCTGACTCCACGAGCAGTCGATCGTTGAGAAGACTCCGGACGGGTACCCCACTGTGACGATGCCCGCGGTCTCGACGCTGACGCCCTTGTCGGCATGCAGAATGCGGTTGGCAACGGCACGGACCCATATCGCCTCTTCGCCGAGCAACGCGTCGAGAAGGTCAGCGCAGTGCACCACATGGTCGACCAGGGCACCGCCGCCGGCCGTCTCGGGGTCGGTGAACCATTGACGGTCTCCGACCGGGATCTTGCCGTTGTTGGTTCCGAGGACGCCAAGGATTTCGCCCACGTCACCGCGGCTGACGCGTGCCGTCAGCGTGCGGAACGCGTCGGTGAAGCGGATTGGGAACGCGGTCATCAAGATCACGCCCGCATCAGCGGCGAGCCGTACCATCTCATCGGCGTCGGATGCGGTGGTGGCCAGGGGTTTCTCGCATAGGATGTGCGCGCCGGCGCCAACGGCCATCCGCGCAGCTTCAAGATGGCGAGCGTTCTCGGTGCAGATCACGACCGCGTCTGGGCTCCACGCCAGCAGTTCTTCGTAACTGTCGACGTAAGGTACCCCGAGCATGCTCGCGAATTCGGCGCCTCGCGGCAGCTCGCCTGCACGAGCGACCCCGTCTGGATCGCTGGTGAGCACCTCGACCTCGTCTGCGGCAAGCAGGTGCGACACGTATGACCATGCGTGGACGTGCGCGAACGACATCACCGCAACCTTCAGCGCTGCGGTCATGCGACTTTCTCCTCCACTTTCGGCGTCTCTGTGCCGATCGCCTGTTCGTCCACGTCGACTGCTTCACCGCGGCGGGCCGACTCCAGTGCCGCTTCCGCGATGCCGATCGCGATCAGCCCGTCATAAGCCGTCACTCGCGGTGCCGGTCCGCCGGCGAACGCACCGACAAAGTCGCGCAATTCCGCTTCGTAGGGGTTCTCGCCGGACAGCGCTGGCAGATAGGAGGAGCCCCCGGGCCTCGTGCCGAGATTGGCCTCGACATCGTGGTGCCGGCTCGAGTCATACTCCAGGCGGCCAGTCGACCCCGCGACGTCGAGCGACGTCACGAACTCCACGCCCACTGGACCCCATGAGCCTTGAACCATGCTGATGGCCCCGGATGCGTGGGTCAGCACGACGTGTGCGAGCGTCATCCGCGATTCGTCGCCGCGACCGCGCCGTATGCTCGCCGACACCCGCAGGACTTCGCCGGCCAGCCAACGGGCCTGGTCCAGATCGTGGATCATTTGATCGAGGAGGATCCCCCCGGAAAGACGATCGTCGAAGAACCAGTCGCTTGCGGGAGCCTGACTGCCGCGGCTGAACCGAAGAACCGCAGGTGTCCCGATGTGCCCTGCTTCGACCGCCGCATGCACGGCTGCGTACTCAGGGAAATAGCGCACGACATGCCCCGGGTACACCTGAACCCCCCGGGCCTCCGCCGCGTCGATGACCGCCCGCGCGTCGGCCGCGTGGCGGGTCAGAGGCTTCTCGCAGATGACATGGAGGCCCGCGTCGATCGCCCGGAGCGCGAGGTCAGCGTGGGTGAACGTGGGGGTGCAGATGTCCACCAGGTCACTTTGCGATAGGAGTTCGTCGAGCGACGCCGCCGGACGGAAGCCGAACGTCTTGACGAGACCATCCGCCCCGGCTTCGGACCAGACGCGTACGTCGGCCCCCATCGAACGCCACGCCGCGGCATGCGGGTAACTGATGCCGCCCGCGCCGATGAGGCCGACCCGAAGTGTCTTCATGATGTCGCTTTCCGCTGAGTCGATCACTTCAGTCCCGAGTGGGCGAGGCCATCGATGACGCGTCGTTGCATCACCAGGAAGGTGATGAGAATCGGAGCCGACGCCAGCAGGGCCGCCGCCATCAGGACGGGATAGTCGGTGGCGAACTGCCCCTGCAGCGTGGCCAGACCGACGGACAGCGGCTGCTGCCCGGGTCGCGTGGCGACAACCAGCGGCCAGAGAAGGTCGTTCCACGACATGAGCACGCCGATCACGGCGAGCGCCGATATCCCCGGCACAGCGAGCGGCAGCATGACCCGCCAGAAAACCTGGAAGGAGTTGGCGCCGTCGATCCGTGCTGCCTCTTCGAGTTCATCGGGCATCGCCAGGAAGAACTGCCGCATCAGAAATGCCGCGAACGCACTGAACACCCCAGGGGCGACAATGCCGGCCACGGTGTCCAACCAACCCAGGCCCTGGACGATCTGGTATTGCGAGATCAGGAACACCTGCGGCGGCACCATGAGGATAGCCAGCACCAACACGAACATGAGGTTCTTGCCGGGGAACCTCATTCGGGCGAATGCGTAGCCGGCCATGCAGCCGAGGAGGATCTGGCCGACGACACGGATGACGGTGATCACGACCGAGACGCTGAGCAGCGACATGAACGGCAGTTGCTGGAACACCTCGGGGTAGTTCTCGAAATGCAGGGACGAGGGGAAGATCTTGGGTGGGATCGCCGTGACCTCGGCGTTCGTGGACAGCGATGTCAGGATCTGCCACGCGAACGGGAACAGCATGACGAGACTGCCGATGCCCAGCACGAGATGCGCAAACCCGTTGCTGCCGTGACGACGCGCCTGTCGGCGTCGCACCGAGCGATCGAGCACAACAGCGTCAGGCATAGTGCACCCACTTCTTCTGGAGTCGGAACTGGATCAGTGTCACGATCGCGACGAGGGCGAGGATGACGAGAGCGATGACCGCGCCGTAGCCCTTGTCGTTCTTGACGAACGACTCGTCGTAGAACAGGAAGACGAGCGATTGGGTCTGCGCGATGACGGGTGACTTGCCGAGGATCGCGTACAGCAGATCGAACAGCTGGAAGCCACCGATCACGTTCATCACCGTGACGAAGAAGATCGACGGGGTCAGCAGCGGAATCGTGATCCGCCAGAACTGGGTTCTCCGGCTGGCGCCGTCAAGCGACGCGGCCTCATACAACTCCGGCGGAATCGCGCGGAGCCCTGCGGACAGAAGGATGATGTTGAACCCCAGCGCCCCCCACAGCCCGACGATCGATACCGCGAGGAGTGCAAGTCCGGGCGTCGTGAGCCAATGCGGCCCGCTGATCCCGAACAATCCCAGTGCAGCGTTGATGATGCCGAAATCACCGTTGAACATCAGCCGCCACACCAATGCGATGGCTACCGGCATTGCGAGGTAGGGAAGAAAGAACATGGTGCGGTAGAACGTGGTACCCCGCAGCCCGGGGCGGGCCAACAGCGCTGATAGCCAGACGCCGATCGGTACCGCGAGCAATACGATCACGATGTACACGAGGGTGTTCAGCAGCGCGCTCAGCATCGTCGGGTCCGACCACAGCCGAGCCCAGTTCTCGAGCCCGACGAAGGTCGTCCCCCCGAACGGGCCCCACTCGGTCAGACTGAAGAACGCGGTTTGAACGATCGGAAACAGGTAGAAGATCGCGATCCCGACGAAGAATGGGCCCACGAACAGGAGCGGCCACCATCGGGCGGTCGACACTCTGCGTCCTGGCCGCCGCGGCGCGCGACTGACGGCGACGGCCTCTCGCACGGCGCGGAGTGACGGCCGCGCAGAGGTGATGGTGGTGGTCATCATTCCGCCGCCAGAGCCTTGTTCATCATCGCGTCGAGTTCTGCGGCGACGTCCTTGACACTGATCTGTCCTGCGAGCGCCGGCAGCAGCAGGGTCATCTCCTCGTTCGCCCAGGCGTTGTCTTTCGAGGCCGGGTAGGGGTAGGCGTACTCGATCGCGTCGACGAACGTCTGCAGGTTGAGGTCGGGATGGCTGTCCAGGAATGCCCCGCTCGTGCCCTCATACGCCGAAAGCGCGATCCCCGCCGCCGACTGCATACGTTGCGCTTGTTCGCTGGCGAGGAATGCCTGGAAGGCCTGGGCGGCGGCAAGGTTCTTGGACTGGGCACTCACGACGTTCGACAGCGCGTGCGCGACAGTTGCTTCACGGTCCCCGCGAGGCAGCGGATGCGCGGTGAAGTCACCGACGTTCGGCGACGAGCCGATGAGCGCGATGCTCGCCCCCGCGATGCTCGGAAACATCGCAGCCTTGCCGTTGAGGAACCACTGATCGGCCAAGGTGTCGAACAACTGGTCCATCGTCGGACTGGAACCGTCGGCGATGACGTCCGCCCACACCTGCAGCCCCTCGATCGTGCCGGGCTCGGCCCACCCCGACTTGCCGTCGGCGGTGATCACTTCGCCGTCGTACGCGAAGATAGAGCTATACCAGGTGGTCTGCCCGCCGGGATAGAAGGCGACGCCGTAGGCGTCCAGGCTGCTGAGGCCTTCGCGCAACGCCGCCGCTGTGGCGCGGAAGTCGTCGTACGTCCAGTCTTCGTCCGGCAGCGGAACACCGGCCGCTTCGAACAGAGACGTGTTCAGCCACATGGCATTGGTGTCAATGTCCTTCGGCACGGCGTAACGGGTGCCGTCGAACGTGTAGAACTCGGTCAGGTTCTCCGGGTACTTCGAAGGATCGATCTGGCCACTCGCAACAAGGTCGTCGATTGGCGCAAGCTGGCCATTCGAGGCATACAGCTGGAAGTTCGGCATGTTCATCCAGAACACGTCAGGCAGAGTGTCGGACGAAGCCTGCGTCTGCAGGGTGGTCCAGTATTGGCCGAACGGCACGACGGTGGGCGTGACCTCGACCTCGGGGTACTGCTTGTTGAATTCCGCGATGAGCTCATCGACCAGTGGCTCCTGGTTCGGGTCCCAGAATGCGTAACTGATCTCTCCGTTGATCTCACCGGGATCGGTATTCGCGGCGGGGGTTGAGCATCCGCTGAGACCCACCGCGAATACTGCTGCGGCGACGAGGGAAATGATTGGCTTCTTCATGCTGTGCTCCTCTTTGAGACGTGTTGTCGGGTATGAAGTTGTGAAGGTGGCGGCCTACGAGTCGGCCGTCGGTATCGCGGCGGGCGTCAGGCGAAGCTCACGACCGCCGATCACCCATTCGGTGAGGCAGATCGAGCCATCCCGGAGTACGACGACGCCATGAGGGCTGTTGAGCACCCCGTACTCCAAATCCGGACGTGTCACCTGGCCGTCTCGCTGGGCGTTTGGCCACCCGGCGCTCTTCTCAACGACCGGGAAGGGCACCAAGACCGACATGCCACCGGTGAACACGTCCAGGCGCAGGAGGGCTCCGTCAAGGTCGGTCACGATGACATGACGTCCGTGCGATGCAAGCCCGCTGGGCGCGCGCATGACCGGGTCGTGCATGACGCGTTGAAGCTCGCCGGTCAGGTCGGTGAAGACAAGTCGACGGTTGCCCCGGTCTGCGATGACGAGTTCCTCGCCGGACGGCCCCGCGATGATGGCGAGGCCGTGCGGGCACATGAACGGTGTCCCGGTTTGCGTGCCGTCGATTGTCGTGACGGCGCCGTCGTTGGTGAAGAAATGGACCAGGCTCGCCCCATAGCCGTCCGCAACGACCGTGACCTCTTCCGCGTCGTCGACGGCGACCGCGGTGGGGCGCCAGGTCGAGTCGACATAGGCGGGATGATCCGGGACCGCGATGTCGGTGAACATCCCAGAGCTGAGCTCGAGGACTCCGGCCCGTCCGTTCCGAACCTCCGGCTCGTAGCCTGGCGGCCGCATTTTGAACCCTGGATCGGCCAGCCAGAGGCGGTGTCCAGCGCTCCGCGCTGTCGTGGCGATGTCGTGGATCTCCAGGAGTGGCACCGCGATGCTGCCCACACCACCCGTCTCCAGGTGTCGCACGAGCACCTGCTCCCCCGCGGGATGGGCCCAGTAGAGATGACCGAGTTCGTCAGCTGCGATTCCGGCATGAGACCACTCGGTGCCGACGGGTCCCGCAGCGATGGAATCCCAGATGAAACCGTTACCAGCCGACACGGACCCTCCCGGGTGAGTAGGTGGGGAGCGGGCCGGCAAAGGGCATGACGTCGCTCTGCTCCGCTTCGATGAGATGCAGCGTGGGTGCACGGTGGAGCAGCTGCGTGATCGCCTCGCCGATGACCAGGCGGGCCAACTGCTGGCCGATGCACCCGTGGATGCCGTGCCCGAACGCGATATGTCCGAATGCGTCTCTCGTGACATCGAAGTCGTCCGGGTTCTCGAATCGAGCCGGATCCCGGTTCGCAGCCACTGTGGAGATCCACACCGACTCCCCTTCGCGAAAGTCGATGCCGTCGATGGTCACGTCTTCCGCGACAGTTCGCGGATGCGTTGAGAGGAACATGGCGTTGAATCGGACGAACTCCTCGACCGCTGACGGAATCAGGGCCGGGTCGCGTCGCAGCTTCTCGAGCTCCCGTGGATGCATCAGAAGCGATGCCGTGTTTGTTGAGATCATGTACGCGATCGCGTCGCGACCCGACCCCATGAGAATCGTGGTGATGCCCTCGATCTCCGGGCGTGTGAGGTCGGATTTCAGGAGATCGCTGATCGTGTCGTCGCCGAGATCCTGCTGCTTCACATCCAGTACCTCGCGGACGAACGAGAGCATCGCGCTGGGACGGAACTCCTCTGTCGTGAACAGTTCGACGAATCGCTCCACGTGGCTGCCGGGGATTCCGAGTACCTGACAGTGCGCGAAGACGGACACGGGGAGCCCGAACTCCTCGAAGAGGTCGGCTGACGGCTGCGACAGCATCTCATCGAGGCGCCCGGCGATGTATTCGGCGATCGCCTCCCGCTGACTGCGAACCGCTCGGACTGAGAAGCGGCTCATCACAGACCGGCGGATCCTCGTGTGCTGGGGCGGATCCAGACTCAGGACGTTTCCCTGTGCGAGCGCCTCACCCGCGGTGACGTCGTCGCTCGTGAACGCGGTCACGTCGAAACGGTGGTTGAGCGGCGTCCGCTGCTTCGTCGCGCTGAACCGAACGTCTTCCAGCACCTTCCGAGCGAGGTCGTATCCCGTGACGAACCAGCCGATGTTGCCGTCCTCGGCTTCCAGCCGGGTGGCGGGCGCGTGGGCACGCCACTCGGCGAATGCCGACGACGGACGAAACGGCGTGCCGTCCATAGGCATTGTGGGCGGGCGGAACGGACAGGTGCCCGCGGCTGCCTCCAAGGTTTCGGTCATGGCGTCAGCTGCCTTTCGAGTCGGTGGGGGTCGAGGATGGTGGAGGCGTCCACGTGGAAGCGCGCGTCGCGGAACGCGCGCGGCATGTTCCAGCCGAGGACTCCTCTGACGGCGCCGTCTCGCACGGCGGCGGCGACGAAGCGGCTGTCGGCGACATCACCCGCGATGATCTGCATGGTTGAGGCGTCGAATCGGCCGTATGCCTGAATGCGCGTGCCGTAGAGCTCGGACCAGAAGAAGGGCAGGATCGGGTCGCATTCGGCGTCGCCGGTCGTGATCGAACGCGCGACGCGGTGTGCCTGCTCGATGGCGTTCTGTTGGTGTTCGACCCTGGCCGATTCTCCTTGGGAGCCGGTTGTCCACCGGGCGACATCGCCCACGGCGTAGACATCCGCCGCAACTCGTCCGCGGGCGTCGCAGAGGATGCCATCGCCAGTCGGAAGGATGTGATCGACCCATCCGGTGTTGGGGGTACTGCCGATGGCTGCGATCACGAGGTCGGCGGGCAGAATCGAACCGTCGGAAAGCAGCGCGCCCTCCACGTGAGAGTCGCCGAGAAACTCAACGACGTCGACCCCGAGCCGAAGCTCGACGCCATTGGTGCGGTGTAGGCCCTGCAATAGCGGAGACACGAGCGACCCGACTTGCCCGAATCGAAGGTCCCGCGACCGCCCGACAAGCGTCACGGCCGCGCCCGTCTTCGACAATCCCGCGGCGATCTCCGAACCTAGGATCCCCGCGCCAACGACCAGGATGCGGGTTGCGTTCCTTGCGGCAAGCCGTATCGCGACGGCATCTTCGACCGTGCGGAGAGTGTGCACACCGAGCGGCCGACGTCCGGCGGGCTGGCGAGCCGTGACGCCGGTGGCGATCACCAACTGGTCGTATGAAATACGATCCCGACTGGTCTCAAGCACTCGCGCATCAGGGCGGAGTCCGGTCGCGCGGACACCGAGCACCAGTTCAATACCGAGGGCCTCGATCCGCTCTGGCGACGCAATGATCGCTTGGGCGGGCTCCCACTCTCCGACAAGGACCTGCTTCGAAAGCGGCGGCCGATTGTACGGCTGCTGCACCTCGTCGCCGACAACGGTAATGGCGCCTTCGTAGCCGAGTACGCGGAGCGTCTCCGCCGTCGTCACGCCCCCGATCGACGCTCCCACGATCACCGTTTCTGCTGTGCGAACCATCGTGATCAGTCCGTCAATGAGATGGCGCGAGCGGGGCAAAGTGCGACCGCTCGACGAGCGACCGCCTCCTGTCCCGGCTCCACGTCGGTACGGAGGGGGATGACGATGCCGTCGTCGTCCTGGTCGAACAGCTCCCCCGCGACGAGGGCGCACTGGCCCGCGCCCACGCATGCGGGGATGTTCACTTCGATGCGCAAAGGATGCTCCTCCAGGCTTTCGTTGTGGATGGTCAGTCCTCAAAGCTTCGACGGCCGCGAATCGAGGAACAACGCGGCGGTCAGCACAAACTGGTACGTTCTTTGCACCGCGAAGGAGGACCTGATGGCAGTCCTGCATGAGCATCTGTTCCCCGCCTTCCCACAGGGATGGCGTTACACCCGGTTCCGCCTTCCCGCGTTTCCGCCGCGATGGCACGTCCACCCGGAGTTCGAGCTCACGCTCATGACGCAAGGACACGGCACTCGCCTCATCGGTGATTCGGTCGAGGAGTACCGACCGGGAGACCTCGTCCTCATCGGCCCCGGATTAGCCCACACCTACGCGTCAGTAGACGACGGCGGCGTGCACGAAGCGGTGGTCATCCACTTCGCCCGCGACTTCCTTGGCGACGGATTCTTCGAACTTCCGGTCTTCGCTGTGATCGGCAGCATGCTCGACCGCGCTTCCTTGGGATTGCGATTCACACAACCGCCGACCGTCCTCTGGCACATGGACGACCTGGGACCTGCCGAACGGACCGTGGCGCTTCTTGAAGCTCTGGTGGAACTCAGTAGGCAGGCTGCGGTTTCTCTCGCGACTGGGCAGGCGGCGATCGAAGTCAGCAGCGGAACCGCTAGTCGCGTTGAGGCGATGGTGGCATTCGCGCACGCACACTTCGATGGCGACATCTCGGCGAAGGAGGTGGCAGACGCGGCGTTCATGAACCTGAGCGCAGCCAGCCGCCTCTTCGCGCGATCGACGGGGATGACGATCACGAGGTACGTCAACGTGCTTCGAGTGAACGCGGCTTGCCGAATGCTGCGGGAGACGGACCTGCCCGTCGCCACGATCGCGGGCGACTCCGGCTTCTCGAATCTGTCCAACTTCAACCGGCGGTTCCGTGAGATCAAGCAGTCAACGCCTCGCGAGTACCGCGCGATGTTCCGCGCCGGCCTCCCGGAGCTCAAGCCCCTGGATGGCGAGTGGACGATTCGAGCGAAGGACCTTGAACGTGCCGGCATTACTTGGGGGGCTCAAAGTAACTAACGTCGACGCCGAGTCCGCCGAGAGGCACGAGTGCGCACTTCAGCGTGAAGGGTATAAGCGCGGCAAGATCGGAGTTCCGCTGGGCACCGCGTGCCTACGCGAGGTCGCTGAGAAGCGTTGTCACTGAGGCTCCCGGCTGCGGCCCGGAAGCGGCGTGAGGGTTCGCGTCAGAATTCGCCGATCGCCATTCCGAGTCGAAGGTACAGGTCGGTGACGGCCTCGTCGTTGACGCGGTATCTCACCCATATGCCTCTTCTTGACTCTCCCGGAACCATTGGCGGATCGGCCAGGACGAGCCCGGCCGCCTGAAGCTCATTAAGCCGCGGCTGGACCGTAGTCGCACCGAGATCGAGTGCGTCGCATATCGACCCCATGGTGACGTCGGGGTGCTCACGCAGATACCGGAGAACCGCCGCCTTGACGATGTTCCCGAGGTGCGCGATGGGATCTTGAGCATCCTCCGAACCGACGGGTTGTGCAATTCGAGGCATGCAGCCCAGTTTGGCTTACGGGATCTCCCGGCGTCCAGCAGACCACACGTCTTAGATGTTTACTTTTCAAGTACACTCCTATAACGTGTGGGCATGCACGCGGCGACCAAGACTCAGCCATCAGGCCACGAGCTGCCTGCGCGTGCCGTGTCCCCCATACTTCCTACAGACATCCTGGCCGTTCGCTGGGTAAAATCCGCGGTCATGTTCGGCCGACTCCTCCACAGCCCGCTGATCCACGCTGGCCTCGCAGTTATCCACAACCTTGACGAACATCCTTTTCCGCACGGGTGGGTTCTGCGTAGGATGCGGCCACGGCGACCGTCGCGCGAGGCGTTGCGTCCGTGCACGGTGGCCGTCCTGAAGGATCGGGAGGGCTGACTGGTGGCGACGAGCCAGAACTCGGGGCGTCGAGGTTTGCTGTGGGCGATCCTCGGCGGCCTGGTCCTCCTCGCCGGCATCGTCGCCATCATCGTCGCCTCGATCCTCTCCCAGCCCGAGCCGCCACCAAGCGAGACGGATCCGGGCAGCGAGCCGACCCCACAGTCGACTCCAAGCGCGACGACAGGTTCCGCCGAGACAGTCGATCCATCAGTCGCAGAGCGGGGTTGGGTTCCAGAGCCGATCACCACGGATGCCGAGACATACATCCGCGCCGCGCTCGAGGCGGCCTCCACCTTCGACACCACCCTGAGCTCCCGCGAGGAATGGCTCGACTACCTCGACACCTGGTTCACCCCTGACACCCGCTTCAACTCCGAAGCCGACCAGCAAGCGGCGATGAATGACTCGCAGCTTCTTCTTCGTCAGGCCGTCGTGTTGCCGCAGCAGGAATGGGATTCGCTCGCCGGGGAAGACGGTCGGGTCGTCGCTGTCGCCACGGGGGATGTGGTGTTCGTACCGGTGTCGGATGACGCGTCGGGTGACATGTCGATCGGGACGTCGGATGTCACGCTGACGTTCACGCGATCCGACGGTGACGGCGGTGAGACGTCGTACGACGAGCAGGTGCGGGTGAGCGTGCAGGTGCTGTGCGGCCCGGGCTCTGTACCGACGCCGGACTCGGCGCAGCAGCCGGGGGATTGCAAGGTGGTGCGCTACTTCACGGAGCCGTTGGAGCCCTGACATGGGTGCCCCGGTGATCGCCGCGACGGCCCTCCACACGAGGACCGGCCGGAAGATCCTGACGGGGCTGACCATCGGCATCTTCCTCGTAGTCGCGTTCCTGTTGACGCCGCTGATCGCAGTCCCCTTCGCCATCGCCGGCACGCTCTCGACCACCGCGCCCACGCGCGAGCCAGGCACCCTGCCTGTGGTGAGCGGTGACTGGGGATACCCGCTCGCCGGCGACTACACGAAGGGGCGCGGGTTCGGCCACAACCCCGTCCATGGCTGCGGGTACTGCTCCCGCAACCACCAGGGCTACGACATGGCCCAGGGCTGCGGCTCGACGATTTTCGCCGCCGGCCCAGGCGAGGTGATCACCGCCGGCTCGTACCACGGGTATGGGAACACTGTCCGCATCGCGCACGGTGGCGAGGTGGAGACCCTTTACGGGCACATGCAGTGGGAGTCGCTGCGAGTGAACGTGGGGCAGCAGGTGACCGCGGGAACCCCGTTGGGTGCGGAGGGCAACACCGGCAAGTCGTTCGGGTGTCACTTGCATTTCGAAGTTCGTAAGTCCGGAAGTGCGGTACCTCCGGAGCCGTTCATGGCCGCTCTCGGCCTTCCCCTGAAGTAGCACGACGAAGGAGCACGCCCATGTCCGATGCAGCGGTCCCCGGTGATGTGAACATCCCCGACATCCAGCCCGACTTCTCCGCCCCGTTCTTCCAGGGCTTCCAGGTAGTCGCGTCCTACATCCTCGCCGGCGCGATGCTGGTGGTGCTGATCATGCTGATCGTCGCCGGCGCCGCCCTCGCGTTCCGCGGGCTGGCGTCGGACCGAGTGCGGACCTGGGCGGGCGAGAACATCCTGTGGATCTTCGTCGCCGCCGCGGTCCTCGGCGCCGCGTCCGGATTGTTCGCCTGGTTCGTCAACTTCGACTTCGGATTCTGATGAACCTCGCCCGCACCCTCCGTCTCGGTCTCCTCGTCGGCATCGCGCTGGCCGTGGGAACCGGCCCGATGGCGCACGCGGTGACGACCGACACCGCTGCGTCACCGGTTCGCATGGGTGTCCCGGTGAGCGGTGAGCCGTGGTCGGCACCGGCGTTCGAGGTCGAGTGTCAGGTGGCGAGCGGTCAGGTCACCTGCACCCCGACCGACCCGGGCAAGGTGACGGCGCAGCAGTGCTTCATCGGAGTCTCCTTGGGCGGCGAGCGGGCGACCGTCTGCACGACCTACGACGGGCACGTCCAAGCGCTACAGGCCGACGGCGGCACGCCTCTCGTCGTGCAGTACGGGTGCAGCCTTGGGGATGCGGTGTGTCTGACGTTCGAGAACGCGGGTCGGGGGTTGGCGTTGGCGGGGACGGGGATGATGTTCCTGGTCGCCGACAATATGCGGTTCGATACCAGCACGCTGCTGTGGTCAGCGGCGGTGGATCAGTGGTCGTTCTGGCAGTGGGCGATCCTGATCATCACGTTCGGGGCGATGGTGTGGGCGGTCGCCGCCGCGATCGTCTCCGGCGACCGGAGCGAGCTGGTCGGTGCGCTGGTGCGGTCGTTCATCGCGATCCCCGCCGTCCCACTCACGTTGTGGCTGACCGGTCACCTGCTGAACGCGGTCGACGAAATGACCTGGTACATCCTCAACGGCGACGGCGCGGCGGGGATGTATTCGACGTTGCAGTCGGTGATGTGGGCCGGTGGGCAGGCGAACTACTTCTTCGCGTTCCTCATCCACGGTCTGCTCATGCTGGGCATGGTGCTGCTGATGCTGGTGTTTGCGTTCCGCAACATCGTGCTCGCCGCGCTGATCATGGTGGGCCCGGTGGCGTGGATGCTGTTCCCGATCCGGGGGATCGGGCCGCAATGGGTGGTCCGGTACGTGTCCGCGGTGGTGGTGCTGCTTCTCACCGGGCCGCTCACCATCGGGTTCGTCACCCTCATCATCCACGGGCTGGCGAGTGTAAAGACGATCTGGAACCCGCAGGCGTGGCCGCTGCTGATCGGGCTGGTGCTGGTCGCGTTCGCCCCGTTCGCGCTGTTCGGGCTGTTCAGCTTCACCGGCGCGGTCGCCGCCGACGGCATCGGATCCCGGCTCGGCTCCCACGGCACACGGCTCGCCGGCGGCGCCGCCCGCACCGCCGCCAGGATCCCCACCCGGCTCGGCGGCCTCCCCTCCGGCATCCGCCCCACCGGCAACCGCCCGACCGGTACCGGTCCCGCCGGGCGGCCGAGTCCGCAACCCACGTCCGCGCACATGCCACGCAGCGCGACCGCCCTCGCCCAGTCCCGCACCTCCACGGCCTCGAGTGGCGGCCGTGCTGCCGGCAGCGGGCAGCCGGCGTCTCCGCCGCGCCCACCGTCGACACCTGCGGGACTGCCGCCATCACCGCGGCCGAACAGTGAAGGGAGCACGTCATGAGTGTGACGCCGGAGTATGCGCGGCCGGTGCGGTTGCCGCGCCGGTCCCGGCAGGGCGTGGTGATGGGCCTCGACCCCTGGCAGCTCGCCTTCCTCACCGCTGCCGCTGGGGTGGTGCTGGTGTTCGTGAACCGGTTCGGCCCACCCGGGCTCCTCTACGGCGCCCCGCTGTACCTGGCGTTGGGGGTGACCGCGCTCACCAGCATCCACGGGGTCTCGACGCCACGGATGGCGGGATTGTGGCTGATGAAGCAGCTCCGCCACGCCGCCGGCGCCACCACCCACACCTTCCGGCCGGAGGCACCCCGGTTGGTGGGGACGTTGAACCTCCCCGGCACGCGGGCGTCGATCCAGCTGTGGGAGCAGAACCAGGTGGCGGCGGTGTACAACCCGCACGACCGGTCGGTCACGGTGATCGCCGAGCTCGAGGTGCAGGGGTTCCTGATGCACGACCTGCCGGAACGTTTCGACCTAGCCGAGCAGTTCGACCGGGTCCTCGGCCCGTTCACGCAACGCCCCGGCATCAAACGGGTCACGTTGCAGGAGCGGACCCTGCCAACCACGATCCGCGCCGCCCGGGAACACTACGACACCGTCCGGAGGCTGCGGGACCTCAACCCCGACTCCCCCGTCGCCCGCAACTACCAGGACGTGATGGACCAGTCCGAACGGTTCGAGGTCGCCCACCGCAACTACCTCGCCCTCACCCTCGACCTCATCACCCTCGGCGCCCAGTTGAAGGCGCTCGGCGGCGGCAAGGACGCCATCATCGCGCTCGCCCAGCTCGAGGCCGGGAACCTGGCGGACGCGCTGCTGGCGGCGAAGATCACGGTGCGGAGGTGGCTGTCACCCCGGGATGTCGCGGAGCTGGGCCGGTTGGCGTTCGACCCGGAGTTCGCCGCGACCGTGCAGAACCGCCCCGACCCGGTCGCCGGCGTCGACCCGGTCGCGATCGGGCCGATGTTCCTGGAGGAACCGAAGGGCCGCAACGGGATCGTGGTCACCGACTCCGGCGTGCACACCACCCTGTGGATCCACGAATGGCCCCGCTCCGACTCCCCGATCGGGTTCCTCTCCCCGGTGGTGTTCGCCCGGCACCCGCACACCGGGGAGGCGATCACCCACATCTTCTCGATCGTGATGACCCCGGTGCCGGTGGCGAAGGCGCTGAAGCGGATCCGGGACGAGAAGAAGGTGTGGCGCGGCAACGAGAAGCTCCGCGCGAAGCGGGGCGCGGACGGGTCGGCGGCGGATGCCGCGGACTGGCGGGCGCTGGAGCAGCAGGAGCAGGAGATCGCCAACGGGCACGGCGAGTTCCAGTACGGCGGGTACCTCACCATCACCGCCCCCACCGAAGACCAGCTCGACCAGGCCCTCGCCGGGATGCGCAACGCACTGTCCCGGGCGGGGATGGAGGCGCAGATCCTGTACTGCCAGCAGGCGGAGGCGCTGATGGTGAACGCGCTGCCGATCGGGTTGGGCATGAAGTGATGACCCGTCACGCCGCCACCTTCACCCCCGCCGGCCTCACCCGCGCCGAAAAACGCGCCCTGCAACGGGAGCTCACCCGCACCCAGGAGGCGCCGGGTCCGCCGCGGACGTCGCGGCGGGAAGGCGGACTGCCCGAACCCGCCGTGCCGGGACCGTTCGGGCCCGGCCTTGTCCAGGGTGGCTACTGGAATCTGGCGCGGGCGTGGATCCCGGCCCATCAGGCGACGTCGCAGCACATCGCCGGCATCTACCCATTCGTCGCCGACTCCGGCCTCGGCCACCGCGGACCCATCCTCGGCGTAGACCTGAACGCGGACGCACTGTGGCACTTCTCGCCGTGGGAGGCGTACGTCGACGCCACCGAACGCGGCACGTTCTCCACCAACATCCTGGTGCTCGGCGCCTACCGCGGCGGCAAATCCGCCACCGTGAAGACCCTCATCACCCGCTCCCTCGCGTTCGGCCACCAGGCCGTGGTCCCGTCGGACCCGAAAGGGGAATGGGTGAAGGTGGCAGACGCGATCCCCGGTGGCCGAGTGATCCGCCTCGGCGGCGGCACCGGCACCCGCCTGAACCCGCTGGACCGTGGCCCCCGCCGTTCTGATGCGACCGATGAGCAGCACGAGCAGATGGTGAAACAGCGCCGCATCGGCACCCTCATCGCGCTCATCGAGATGACCCTCGGGAACCGGCTCACCGCCGTCGAACACGCCGCCATCCTCGACGCCCTCGACCGATCCATCACCCACACGAACGATCACCCCACCCTCCGTGGCGTGTACAAGGAGCTCGGCCACCTCGCCGCCGCGAAGGATGCCGCGTTCGGAGCCGCGGACGGGGCACTCCAGCCCCGATTCGTGCTGCGCCGCTTCGTGGAAGGCGACCTCAGCGGTCTGTTCGAAGACGAATCCACCGTCGAGTTCGACCAGGACGCCCCCATCGTCGTCACCGACACCAGCGAGCTGTTCGCCCGCGGTGATCTCGCCGCACAACTGACCCAGGTGTGCTCCACCGCCTGGATCCAAGCCGTCATCTCCGATCGGGCCGCCCGCCGCACCCGGTACGTGGTGCGGGAGGAAGGGTGGCGGGACATGACGTCGCTGGCGTCGCTGCAGATGTTCCAGCAGTGGCTGAAACTGTCCCGCCACTACGGGATCAGCAACATCGTCATCCTGCACAAGATGGGCGACCTCGACGCCGTCGGCGACGCCGACTCCCTCGAACGGTCCCTCGCCTACTCGATCGTGGGAGACATCGAGAACAAGTTCATCTTCCGCGTCAACCACCAAGAACAAACCGCCCTCCGCACCCGGTTGAACCTGCCCGCCCCGCACGTGGAGATGGCCAGGCACCTCCGCAAAGGAGAGTTCCTCGCCTACGTCGGCCAGTACTCCTACCTGGTGGACTGCTTCGCGACCTCCACCCCGTGGGAGTACGACCTGTTCGCCACCGACGACGCCGTCTCCCCCGCCGACCACGACGACCGCGACCTCGACCTCATCGACCCCGCGATCCTGGACAGTTACTGGCCCGACCCCACGACGGATACCGGGGTGGACGGGTGGGTGCTGCCCGAGACGCGGAACCTGAGCCCGGACCCCACCGAGGAGCTGCCATGAGCACCGTCACGCACCCCCGCGTGTACGCCACCGTCACCGGCCCCACCGCGACATTCATCACCCCCGACGGGCACACCGAACCGGTCACCGCCACCACCGGGGAAGACATCCGCCACGCCGTGGTGCGCCGCGCCCGCGACGAAGCCCGCCGCACCGGCACCCCCGTCGAGCTCGTCACCTCCGGCGACCGCGGCGACCACCACCTCCTCATCCACCCCACCGGCACCCTCACCCCCGTCGCCCCGTTCGCGGGGGCGAAAGCTGACGCCGATGTGGACATCCATCACGACCGCGAAGTCAAGGACGCGACCACCATCCCGACCGTGAGAAAGGAAGTGAGGGCAGCGGCGCCGCGGCCGCTACCGGCCCGGACGGAGGAGCCGGCTCCGCCTGCGGCATCCCGTCCCACCTTCCTCACCCCGACCGCCGACACCGAATCCGCGGTCAGGACGGGGTGGCGGGGTGTGCTGGCTCGGGTCGGCATCCGGGTCGGCCCGTCGGCGGTGGAGCGGCGGCGGGCGCAGCTGACCGGGGTGGTGTCGCGGCAGTGGGCGGGATGCCGCACCATCGCGGTCGTCAACGGCAAAGGCGGCGTCGGGAAGACCATGACCACCGCGATGCTCGCCGCCGTCTACGCCCGGGAAGGCGGCGCGAACGTGCTGGCGTGGGACAACAACGACACCCGCGGCACCCTCGGCTGGCGCACCGAACCCGGACTGTACGACACCACCATCCGCGACCTGCTCCCCGCCGCGCCCCGGCTGCTGGATGCGAGGGCGGGGATGTCGGATATCGCCCGGTTCGTGCACCACCAGTCCGTGGACCGGTACGACGTGCTCCGCTCCAACCCGGAACTGCTCGCCACCGACCAGCGCATCCACGCGAGCGAATTCGACCTGCTGATGCAGGTCGCCGCCCGCTACTACCGGCTGGTGATCTTCGACTCCGGCAACGACGAATCCGCCGACCGGTGGCTGCGGATGATCGACAACTCCTACCAACTCGTCATCCCCACCCTCACCACCCCCGAATCCGCCGAATCCGCAGCCCTCCTCCTGGACGCCCTCCGCAGCCGTGACGAACGCTCCGCCGCGCTCGCCGACCGCGCCGTGATCGTCGTCACCCAACCCGAACCCACTGCCGCCGGCGGCGCACAGCGCGTGGCCGACGGGTTCCGGGACCACGTCCGCGCCGTCGAGATCATCCCCTACGACCCCGCCCTGAAGGCCGGGCCGTTGCAGTTCGACAGCCTCCGGCCCCGCACGCGCGACGCGTGGCTCGCCGTCGCCGCAGCCGCCGCAGAAGGCCTCTGACACAGGAGCGATCATGAGTGAGGGCATGCTCGGGAAAGCGATCGCGGTCGCCATTGGGGCCGCGGTGATCCTCGCGGTCGGATTCGGCGGCATCGCCGCCGGCATCACGCTCGTGGCGTGCGGGGCGGTGCCGGTGCCGGTAAACCTGTTCTCCGGGCTGTGGCTCGCCCTCACCGGCGACCCCACCAGCTACACCAGCCCGGCCGGCTGCAGCCTACCCGTCCTGGCGATCCGCATGTCCGACCTCGTCGCCTTGCTGCTGGTCGCTGGGGCCGGGGTGTGGGTGGGGGTGGCGGTGGTGCGGTACCGGGAATCGGACCGGGCGTTTATCGCCGACCTGCGCACCCGGCCCGGGTTCGCCACCCGCTCCGAGATCCGCGACCACCTCTCCGCCAAAGCCGTGCTCCGCCGCGCCAGCCAGCTGCGCCCCGACATTCCGCACCCGACGGCGACGGATGTGGGGTGGCGGGTGGGACGCTCCCGGGGCATGGACGTGTACGTGTCCATCGAAGACTCCGTCGCCCTCGAGGGCCCACCCCGGTCCGGGAAGGGGTACCGGGTGCTGATCTCCGCGATCGTGGACTGGTCCGGGCCATTGATCACCACATCCACCACCAACGACAACCTCACCGCCACCCTCCACATGCGACGCCGTCGCGGGCAGGTGCACGTCTTCGACCCGCAAGGGCTCTCCGGCATCCGCCACCCCTTGCGCATCTCACCGATCGCCGGGTGTGAGGACCCGCTGGTGGCGATGCAACGCGGCACCGCCATCATCACCGGCACCGCCCTCGGCGCCTCGAACACGAACGCGGAGTGGGCGCAAGCATCCGGGGTGGTGCTCGGCCGGCTGCTGCACGCCGCCGCCGTCGGCGGCAAGACGATCGCCGAACTCTACGACTGGGGCACGTCCCCGGCGCAGACCCGCGCCGCCGTCGACATCCTGAAAACCGACGGCACCCCCGGGTGGGGCGACAGCCTCGACGCCACCATCAACGCCGACGAGAAACTCGTCTCCTCCATCTGGTTCGGCGTGCAAGGCGCCGTCGCCCCCCTCGCCGTCCCCCAGATCCGCGACGCCCTGCAACCCCGCCCCGGCGACCCAATCCTGGACCCGCGGGAGTTCCTCGACACCGCCAACACCCTCTACCTCATCGGCTCCGCCTCCGGCGCATCAGCGATGGGCGGCTGGCTCGGTGCCGTGCTCGACGACATCGTCGAAGTCGCCCGCACCACCGCGCTCGCCACCCCCGGCTCCAGGCTCACCCACCCGCTCGGGCTCATCCTCGACGAGATCGCCAACATGTTCCGATGGGGCAACCTGCCCCGGATCATGGCCGACGGCGGCGGCCGCGGCATCTGCACCTTCATCGTCCTGCAAGCCCTCTCCCAAGCCGAAACCTCCTGGTCCCGGGCCGAGGCGGACACGATCTGGGCGGCGGCGACCGCGAAAGTGATGCTCGGCGGCGCCAGTCACGTCGACCACCTCCGCGACATCGAATCGCTGCTCGGTACCCGCGACACCCGCCGCCACCAGCGCTCCTGGTCCACCCGCGAAACCGGGCACTCCACCAGTGAGCACCACGAACGGCGCCCGCTGATGTCCGTCGACGAGATCCGCCGTCTGCCACCCACCACCGGGCTGCTCGCCTACCGCAACCGCCGCAGCGTCCTCCTCGATCTCGCCGGGTGGGACGAACGCCCCGACGCCGCCACCATCCGGCGCGGCAAACACGCCACCGAACAAGAACAACACCACGTCTTCCGTGGTCAGCAACCCAACACCAGCTCCGCGGAGGCGGCGGAGCCCGAGGTGGTGAGTGAGTCATGAGCAACCGGCGACGGCCAGCGCTGTGCAACCTGTACCGGTCGGAGTTCCTCCGCTCCCGCGCCTGGTTCGCCCGCCGCGACCGCTGGTTCCGCGAACAGGCAGCCCGCGGCATCCCGCTCACCTGCGCCGGCTGCGGACGCCCCGCGGACAAGCTGCAGCTCGAGCTGCACCACCTCGACTACAAGGGCATCCGTACGACGCGGGGCCGGTTCCACGCCGGCGAAGCACACGAGGACCTGATGCCGATGCACCCGTACTGCCATGACCTACTGCACCGGCTCATCGATCGCGACATCATCCTCGCCCACCACCGCACCCGCCGCGACGCCACCCACCACGCCTTACAGCGGCTCCGCCCCGCCCTGCAACGCGCGCAACAGTCCCCGCCGGAACGGAACGCATCATGACCCACGGCTACCACGACCCGCTCCCCGACCCCGAAGAAGTTCTCGCCGCCGCGATGGCCGGATTCCATCCCGGCAACCGTTACGGCACCTCCGCACCCATCGGCGCGCACATCGTCAACTGGCGCACCCTCACCGACCAGGACGCCCGCAAGGCGTGGGAGGAGCTGCGGGCGTGGGTGGAGTGGTTCGCCGTCCGCTACCGCATCTCCGAAACCGTCATCCCGCCCTGCTGGTACAAGCACGGACACCTCGTCGAAGAGCTCTCCGCCCTGCACACCGCCCACACCGCCGCGTTCGACCCCTCCGACGCCGGCCTCGGCCCCATCGGCTGGCACGAACGCCTCACCCTCGCCCTCCCCCGCCTCAGCCGCGCGTACTCCGGCGGATGCGCCCGCGGACACGGCCCCCTCACCCCCCGCACGTGGACCAACACGGTCGACGAGCAGGAATGGGACGCGTGGACCAGCAAGGCCCACGCCCACCGAGACACCCACCCGGGTGACTCACCACCAGAAAGGAAACAACGATGACGACCAGGATCCCGGTCACCATCGAGGGCAACCTCACCAGTGACCCCGAACACGGCAACGGCGAATCCGGCAACGAATACGCCCGGTTCACCGTCGCCGTCAACGACCGCCGCCTCAACCAAGCCACCGGGCTCTGGGAAGACGCCGGCACCGTGTTCCACCGCGTCGTGGTGTTCAACCAGCAATCCCGGCACGTCGCCGACTCGCTCCGCAAAGGCGACAGCGTCCTCGTCGCCGGCGACCTCCGGTTCGGCACCTACGTCGACAAGGAAACCGGGCAGACCCGGGAGACCCGCGACATCGTCGCCGACAACGTCGGCGCCTCCCTGAAGTTCGCCGACGTCGCGGTGGACCGCTCCCCAAAAGCTGAGAGGCCCGCAGCAGACGCTACGGGCCCCGCAGCAGTACCGGCCTCGTACGCCGGCACCGGAATCAACCGCTGACTGAACCACCAACCAGCGGGGTGAGAGTCACTGTACTCTCACCCCGCTGGCCGGGCCATTGCTGCGTCAACATGCTGCCCTCTACCGGCACTCGCGCGAGACGGTCCGTCGGGATCTATGGGTGCTCTTCACTCCTCTCACCCTCACCGGGGCAGACCCCCACAGGAATGGGGCACTCCCTCACCGCATTTCCTTGTCCGCCTGCATCAGTTGACTCCGAAAGGCCATCCCAACAACAACGCGGCATTGTCTCGACCCCTCGGTAGCATTTGAGCCATGAGTGCAGCCGGTCGCCGTGGGAGCGACTCCAGATGCTGCGATCCGAGTGCCGCGCCGCTTACGTGGAAACGGTATGTCGACGAAACGGACGCTTCCGTAATCAGTTTGGAGACTTGGCTCGCCTCGCTCGCTCCTTTTGCTCGCGCGCACGAGGAAGGGGAAATTGACGCGCTGTTCGAGGCAGCCGAGAACGGCACACTTTGGGACTCCGATGATGAGACCACTCCGATCAAGCCGATCCGGGAAGACCCAGAGATCTTCGAGCTGCGGAGAACCGCGCTCACGAAACGCCTGCGGTTCTATCACGGCGAGCCGAGTGAGCTACCGGATCACCTCGTCGCAGTTCACCGTCACATAAAGGTGGACGGGCCCACTCAGCAGGCGGAGATTGAGTTCGCAGCAGCTCGCTACTTGAGGGGTAGGGCGTCACTGTGGAGCTAGCTGGCTTTGCCCACTTGCACAACCTTTAGGTTGTGAGGGTATGATTCACAGCATGGCTGCCGTCGCCGCTCTCTCCACCGCATTCTCCACTCGCCTCATCCGAGCGCGCGCGAAGGTTCTTGCGCGGCAGGACCGAGCCTTGCAGGCGGAACTGATTCGTTTGCGTCAGGACGCGGGTCTCACTCAGAAGCAGATAGCCGACAGGATGGGTGTCACCCAACAGGCGATCAACAAGCTTGAGCGTTACGACGCGGACCCGAAGCTGTCGACGTTGCGTCGATATGCGAACGCAGTTGGCGCTCTCGTAGAGCACAAGGTCTCTCCGGACGTTGGTCAATCTGAGTGGCTTGCGGTCGGCACGCGTTGGGACGCCCTGGCTACGTTACCGTCGCAGCGCGTCCAGACGTCCACGATCCTTGGCGAAGTATCCCTGTCGCCGTGGGGCGAGAAGAAGCAGAGCGATTTCGCGCTTGCCGGTTGACGCCCACCATGTCGCTAACTGACGAAGAGGTGCGTGACGTCCAGCACGTCATCGCCAACACCGTGCTAAGAAACATCGAGTTCTTCGAGGTTTCGGCCCGGAGAAATGACCCGCCGCCGGATCAGCCCGCGGAGGGTCGGCTCACAATCGAAGTACAACAGCGGATCGACGAGCAAAGCTTCGGCGTCCGGCTCAATGCACGAGCGGTGTTGCCCACCGGAGAAGCATCAGCCAGTGTCGCGGGGACATACGACCTTCTCAACGGCGTAGCTCCTTCTATCCGGACTCTCAGATTGTTTGCCAACGAGGTCGCGGTGATGACCGTATTCCCGTACTTGCGGGAGGCCGTTGCAACAGCCACATCCAAAGTGTTCGGCGACGCGGTCTACCTTCCACTCGTCCAACGAGGTGAGATCGCCCTCGACATCGAGGATGAGGGCACACGACGGTGACCTGAGCGAACGGGAATGCAGAGTACGCGCACTCGCTCTTGTTCCCTAACACGCCAGCCGCGGTCCACCCAGGCAACTGTTGGGTCACGATTCGATTCTGTAAGCCCCGACCTCCGCGCGTTCGATGACTGTCGTTCAGCCCGGGCGGCAACAGTCGCTGACCTCGAAGACGCCGGCCAAGCGCGGCCGGCAAGCGACCCTGTCCTCGCGCGCTTCGGTTTGCTACTCGGCCTCCATGGACGGCGCACTCGTGAACTCTGACGACTCGAACTCCACCTCGATGGCGTGGGCCCGCTCTTGCCAACGGGCATGACGGTCGCTCCGGCCGAGCGCGGCCGAGACCCCGATCATCAACTGGGCGAGGGCGAGGTCAACGGTGATGTTAGATACCAGGTGCCATTCGCCGGCTTCCACCACCCAGATGTATCCCGAGCGAATGTCATCCCGGTCGAGTTCGCGTTGCCACAGGAACTCCGCTCGGTCGAGCGCCTCGGGTAGGCGGTTTAGACGTACCAGGCAGCAGCACTGGTTGTACACGTTGATCAACACTGGGGTGTATCCAGCAGATTCCGCGCGCTTGAGCAGATCGAGACTTGCCTCTGCGTCGGTTGGTAGCTTGCAGAACCCGAGGTTGTTGAGAGTGCGCGCGTCCTCGGGATGGAGGCGGTGATGAAACTCGAAGAGAGCGGCCGCCTCGTCGTGTCGATCTCGCTTGAGGAACGAGACGGCTGTGTCCTGGAGTTGCCAGAACAGAGCTTCGTCCTGATCATGATCCTGGTCTGAGCCCGTAGCTGCACGGTACGCAATCTGCTCATTCAGCATTATCGGGTCCGGGCCTTCGAACTCAAGCGCCGCCTCCGGAAAAGGGCTTCGCTCGAGTTCATTGCGCCAGCGGAACTCCATGTGTAGGGCCTCGGTCGGCCATCGATCGAGGTCCTCCTGGGTTGAACGCAGCTGAAGCCAGAAGTACGGAAGCGAGAGCTCAGAGCGCTCGCGGTTCTCGATTTCATAGTCACTGAGGACCTGCTCCGTGGGCGGAGTGAAATGGAGGATGTCTTCAAGCCCCGCGTAGATGATCCAAGAATCGATGCTGTGGACAGATGAGGCAATCGCCATCGCGGCCACACCGGGATCCGCGTCCATGGCGGACGGAGAAACTCGTAGCAACGATCGCCACGCGGGAAGGTCTATCGGTCCACTATCCCCTCCGCTTACGAGGCCGACCAGCAGTGGAAGCGCTGCGCGCGGAGCCATGCCATAGCGCAGCAGGCTCTCTCCGTCGATTCCGGCCGCATTGAGGGCCGCCACCAACTCTCGGGCATCCTCCGCGCGCTGCTCCAAGTCGGCTCGATCGGCGGGCACGCTCTGCAAGGCCCGGTCGAGCGCTCGTATGAGGGCCCGCACGCGCCCACCGGACGCATCCCCTAGTTCAAGGCCCTTGTCCACCGGATCTCCTTATGCAAGATTGTGACTAAGATTTTAGCCCAGGAGGTACACATATGGAGAACGTGATCTTCCAGGCAAGCGATCTTGCTCGCGACCGTACACGCTTCCTCGACGCCGCGCGGAGCGGTCGCGCGCGCGTCCGCGATAAGGATGGCACCGGGCTAGTCATGCTCCCCGAAGCCGAACTGGAGGTGCTTGAGGGCTTCGCTGCGTGGTCACAAAAGCTGAACCAGCTCACAGCACTTGTTGAGGGCGAAAGGGCACTAACACCAGCTCTCCTTGGCGAGCTCGCATGGCTACGGGTGTTCGACGGTGAAGACATACGAGAGTTCATCAACGAGTTGCACCAGGCGCTTATCGCGGATCTCGCAGACCAAACGACCGATGCGGTCGCGTCCGTCGTCAGCGATTGGCGCGTGACGGCAAAGCAACTGGAAGACCCGCTTCGCCGTTCGGTACTGCTCGGACACGATGCGCCCGAGAATCTGGTGGAAGCCGCGGAGCCTTCGGGAGATGCCTAGCGCGTACCATCCACTGGAACCGGCGCGTCGCCCGGATGGCAAGCCTGAGAGGAAGCCGGCTTACCGCGTGCTCGTCCACCGAAAATTCTCCAACCACTGGACGCAAGCTGTCGAGCGCGTCGGACTCCAGCAGGTGCAACAGTTCTGGGATCACGTCGCGCAGACTCCTGGCTCGACCTCGCCAGTCGCTTCGATCACGATCCTCAAAGGCAAGGCCGGGCGCCCCCAGGGCGCTGGGTGGTCAAGGACGTATCACTACGAACTGTCTGGGGCCGCCAGGGTCAACTACCAATTCCACAATGACTTCGATGCTGGCAACAAAGGAGACAAGCACCGAGTCGTCGCGATTCTCACCATCGACTTCAGCAGTCATTAGCGCTGGTCGCGCCCGACGTCAATCACGAGACGTGTGTGGACCCCGCGCAGGCGCCGGGACGAGTCAGAGAATCACGATTCGGGGGTCCGCCCCCTTGCAAGAACCCCTGGTCCATCGCGTGAAGACCACAGCTCATCCCGTCGTTGGAACTCCTCGGCGTCCGCGTCGCCAAGTTGACTCTGGTTGGCTCTTGCCGAAGCTCGACTCTCCAGGTGTTGACTGGCGCCACGTAATCGCCGAGTGTCGGTTTAAGGGCGTTGCCGCTCAGTGTGGATGAGGTTCGGGCAGTGGGGAGTCTGACCCTGGGCGCGGCCACGCGAAGAGTCAGTTAGTCCTGCGACGGTGCGAGTGTTCTGCCAACGGGATCGTCGACGACTGGCATGAACACAAGACGGCAGCCCGGGCACCAGTATCCAGGCCCCGCGTCGCGGAGCGTTGAGGAGCAGTCAGGACAACGCGGGACCCGCATGTCGTCGATCGGGTCCGTCACCGGAGCGCCTCCTCCATACTCGGGGACGAGCACGCGACTCGATGCGGGACGACCAGCGCCCACCGACGGCGAGAGGCAGCGCGAACGAACGCTTGGCCTAGGCACACGGCGTTCATGCCGCCAGCCTACGGCGCCCGGCTCATTCGTGGCCTGCGCTGTTCAGTCGTAGGCGTGGTGGACGTGCCAGCCGTCTTCGGCACGGTACACGTCGAAGACGAGCGACGCGCCAGAGTCATCGGTGCCTTGGAAGCGCCAACCGAACATGTGCCGTTCACCACTCAGGGGCATGGCCCATACCGGGTCCGAAATCCGGGTTGGCATATCGGTCACCCGCCATTGCCGCCCGGCGTAGAACATCCGCGTCGGGATGTCGTTCGCCATCCATACCGTCGCTTCACGTTCGACTACAGCTCGCCCCATGGGCTAACAGAATAGAACATAGGTACGATAACTTCTAGAGTCGACGACGGCCCGGGAGGTCTAGTCCGGCGATGGGAACGAATAAGCGGTACGCCGCTCACTATGACCGGCTGATGGACGAGCGTGTTCTGCAGCGCGTCGCTTCGGAGTTCCCGCTACAGACCCTTACCGATCGGGAGCTTCGGAGGGACTCGCTTCCGGTGACCCGCGATCCGCAGCCGAAGCCGTGCCGGGCGTGGGTGAGGTTCGGGCCACACGCGTTCCACGTCGACGCTGTCGTGGCAGTGTGGAACGACCTCGCCTGCGGGATCGAGTTTAGCGTGGGCGACCAGCGGATGCGGTGCTGGGTATGGGCTAACGCCGTCTCGCCGACTGAGTCCCGCATCCCCGGCACGTGAGCCGTCTCGGCTCGCGCGAGCGGAATTCCTCGGTTCGGAGACATCACCTAATGGACGGGCCGACGTTACGGCCTGCGCCCGCGACCACCGTGGATGTTGACGCTGCGGGGAGCCGAGTGGCGTGGGTCCCCTCGCGCAGCGCCGACTCGGTCGGCTCATTGCGCCGGCGAAGCTGACCGATGAATTCACGCGAGCTCGCGTCGTACTGCGCGCGCAGTCGCTCGCGCGCTTCCTCCCATGCCCCGGGTGAGGAGTGGGTGTCGCCTCGCGCGTGGATGCATGCGTTCAGTGATGCGATTCTGGCGTCCAGCCGGAGGAGGGTTCGAGCGACGTCGCGAAACCAACTAAGGCGCCGTTCGAGTTCCTCGCCGACGTCCGACCCGCCCACAGCGTTGCTGCCCTCGGTGGCTGCAAGCACTCGCCCGGCGCCATCCAGGCTGTCTTCGCCGTCCGCGCTACAGGCTAGATTGCCTTCCGCGGCGCGGGCAGCCCGCCCGAGCTCGGTGCGCGCGGCACGGATGGCGTCGTCGATGCTGACCTCGGGCAGCCCGCGGAGCATGCTCTCCGCAATCTGCTGCCGCGCTGCTGCCGGGGTGTGGGCGATGGCGATGACTTCGTTGTGGCTGCGGCCTCGGGTCATCCCGACGTACAGTCCCGCGGCGTCGACTCTGGGTCCGACGATGGCCGCGTCAGTGGTCTCCCCCTGGATGCCGTGGACCGTCGACGCGTAGGCGAGGTGGACGTGGTCGGCGGCGTACTCGTGGGAGACGGTTCGGGTGTCGGCGCTGTCGGCGAGGGTTGCCAGGTCGATGCCGGTGGCGTGGATGCGTCGGATGGTCCATTGGGCGCGGTTCTCGACGTCTGCATCGCGGTCGTTGCGCCGGGTCTGCACGATGTCACCCTCGAGCAGGCGCTGCTCTCCCTGTCCGACCGCGATGCGGTGGAGGTGAAGTTCACCTTGGTCCAGGCGCCGCTGCTGGATGGCCTCGTTGATGGCGTCGGCTTCCTCGTTCGTGCTCGTCACCAACGCGACTCGCCGCCGCTCCCGCGACCACCGGAAGTACGCGTCGACCATCGCCTCGCGTGCGCCCATGTGATCCGGCACCCGATGGATGAGACCGCGCTGTTCGAGCTCGCCGGCGACAGCCAATGCCGCGTCCTTGGTCGCGGGTTCGCGCATTCGCAGCGTGAGTTCGGCGTATTCCGGGTCGCGGAACCGGAGTACCGCGGTCAGCTCGACGACGGCGGTCGCCCGTCGGGTCAGGCACGCCATCGCTCCGGAGTGGCCGACCGGGCGAGCCTGGAGGTGATCACCCACCATCGCGATCCCCGCGCCCGTCTCGGCCGCCACGATAGCGAGGGCGTTCGCAGTATGAAGGTCCACCATCCCGGCCTCGTCGACCACCACCCGGTCCCGTTCACTCAGCGGGAACCGCCGCGGCCCCTCCCAGACACGCCCCGTCGCTGGGTCGAAATCACCGGGGGCCACGCGGGTCCAGGTTTCGGCGCCCGCCTGGTCACGTCCCCACCGGAAGCCGTAGTCGGCGAGCAGCGCGTGCAGGCTCGACGTGGCCGCGCCGATCTCACGGCCCGCCACCGACGCTGCCTTCTTCGTGGGGGCGACCACCACCATCCGACGCCCCTGCTTGGCCAAGGCCGTGTTCGCGACGCGGAGCATGGTGGTCTTTCCTGCCCCGGCGGGTCCGGTGACCGACACCAGCCGGTCTGTTCCGGCGATCGCGGCCGCCGCGTGCAGCTGCGGCTCGTCGAGAGTCACCTCGTCCGACAGCACCTGAGCTGCGGCATCCGCGACCATCCCGGTCTCGGCAGGCGTGCCGGCGCGGGTGAGGGCATCGAACCGTGCGGCGAGGTCCACCTTCAGGGTCGCGGTTGCGACCGCCATGAAGCCCTTGATGTGCGCCGGACGATCCTCATCATCGAGCAGGTCGATGGTCATCTCGAGCGCGCGATTCGTTACCTCCTCGATGACATGCTCGAGCTCGGTACGGGAGGCGACGACACCGGATGCCGCGACCGCGCGGGTAGCGCCCGCTCGCACATCGAACAGGCTGAACCTGCCGCCGCAGCACGCGGACCGGGCATCCGCCTCCACCACCGCCTGCGCCGCGAGGAGTGCCAGCTCGAGCTCTGCGAGCGCGGGCGGCCGAATGACGACGGGTCCGCGCGGCTCGCGGATGGCAGGGTCGATGGTGTCGAGCTCGGCGGCGATGAGGTCTTCCCACGCGGACTCGTCCAGTGCGTGTGGTTTGTTGGGACGGGCGGTCGCCCACGCCAGCCGATCGATGCGGTGCAGCTCGTCGGGACTCGGCTCGAGCCCCGGGTGGTCGGCGTGCCACGCGGCCAGCAGCACCGCCCGGTTGGATTCGATCTGCGTGGACCGCCGGGACAACGGCCGAACCGCGTGCGCGAGCTCCGCGATCTCCCCGTCCGCATCCAGCCTGTATCCGTGGCGGGCAAGCGCGGCCAGCCACTCCGGATCGGTGCGGGCGGCCAGCTCGCCCTCGGCATTGATGAGGGTGTGCATCTTCATCGCGACCCGGGAGTCCACGTTCGACCACTTCCCGTCGACGCCCTGCACCTTCACGTTCAGCCACAGGTGCCGGTGGATGTGCGGGTCCAGCGCCCGTGACCGCCGATGCTGCAGTTCGACGACCTCGATGCGGTGGAGCGCCTCCCGGATGCGACCGCCAGCGCCACGGCGCGCGTTCAACTCTGCCTGCCATATCCGGATGATGCGGTCCCGCAGCCGGTCCTGCAGCGCCTCGAACTCACGCGCCAGGTCGGGATTGACGAGAGCGGCGATGCTGTACGACTTCGGCGCGTTGATCGTGCCATCCAGAATCAGATCCGCATCCGGGGAGGTCAGATCCCGACCCCGCCGCTCGCCCGTATCTGGGTCGAGCCCGTCCACCCAGCGACGCAGCCGCTCCTCGTCAAGAACGTCGGAAGAGACAGTCCCGCCCTCGACGATGAACCGGGTCACACCGCTCGACGCTGGCTGGCTGTAGCCGGCGAGTGCGTCTACGCCGGTCGAGCGGAGGTGTGAGTCACACGAGCCCTGGAACGCGTAGGCCATCGCCTGCCGAACCCCTTGCGACCCGACACCCCGCTTCCAGCGCTCCAGACCCCCGCGCATTACCCCAGACTACGCTTAAGTTGTCGAACTCGAAACGAGTTTCACAGAAAGTGCCTGCGTGCATTCCCATTGACCGGCAATTACCCTTCGTTAGCCCATGCCACAGGCCGTTCGTTCCAAGTGACTCTCACGGCTGGGGTACGAGTGACCTTCCTCGCATCCATCGGCTGTTATGACGCAGTCTTTGCCATGAACGATTTCGCCGCGATCGGCGCGCTAGCCCCCCTACGCGACGGGGTCTGCGTGTGCCCGACGATGTTTCAATCGTGGGTTACAACGACACGCTGCTCGGCGCGAGCATGACAACGCCACTCACCTCCGTCAAAAGCCCTATTAAGGAAGTCGGCTTTCGCGCCTTCGCCATGCTGACGGATGTGCAAGCTGGTCGGAAGCCAAAGAACCTCATCCTTCGACCTCAGCTGGTCGTTCGCAGCTCAAGCCGAACGGGCTGAGCCACTCGATCGCGACGCGAGCCGAGGTGGCGGCCTGATCACTCCGCCGCCGCGAGGGAACGTCAGCGGAACCCGGCGCGGGGAGCCGTCACTTCGAGGGCGTCCTTCACCATCGCAAGCGCTGCGCCGATCGGGCTCGACCGGCCACCACTCACCACAATGTCTCCGGCCTCGGGGCAGCCGAAGACGATCGCCTTCTCTGGACCCTCGAGCGCGAAGAGCGGATCACCAAGCTCGGTGGGCTCAAGTCGTACCTGCACGCGCATCGGCTCGTCATATCGCGCCGTCGCTACTGCTCGCAATCGGCGGCCGCTGCGCATGACGGTCGTCGCGTGGGCCGTCGCCGTCTCGCCGACAGCCTCGGCGTCTACGACGGTCGCGGCGGGGTTCCACCCCCAAAGCAAGGCCGCGAGCAGCCTCACCTTGGTCGCCGAGTCTGCCCCCGTCAGGTCTGCCGACGGGTCGGCTTCCGCGATCCCTCGTCTTTGAGCCTCAGCAACCGCCTCACCGAGCGACGAGCCGCCGGCGAGGCGATCGAGTATATAGGTGACCGTTCCATTTGGACAGGCACGGATGGTTTCGCAACCCAGTCCGCGAACTCCCGTTCGCGCCAGGTCCCCGCCCGGAAGGGCCGCGCCCGTCGCACCCGAGATCCGGATGAGCGCATTTCCCCGGCGGGCAGCCGAATCCAGTTGCGCCCAGTGGCTCAGCAAATGGACCTTGGTAGCCGTCACGACATGGATGCCGCGCTCCAAGGCGGTTAGCGCCTCGGCGGCGGCGAGCTCGCGCACTTCCGGCGTGGACGGGATTGCCTGCACCAGAACCCGAGCACCCGTCGCCTCGAGCGTCTCCTCCAGGGGCGCGACCGAGCCCCACAGCGCCCTCTCAGGCACCGCATCGCCAGGTCGCAGCCGAGCCTCGTCTGAACGCACCCTGACCGCCGCGACGCGGAGGCCGACACCGTGAGCATCGGCGAGGGTGCCGGCGTGCTTAGCGAGGTGGGTGGTGAAGGCGCGCCCCACCGGTCCGTAACCGGAGAGCACGACGGGGGCGTCCGTCGTCGGCATCTTCCTATCCTTCTTTCCAGTGCGTCACCGCGTCGTCGCGGTGTCGGCGAGATGCTCGGCAAACTGCAGCAGGCGGGCCAGTCCGTCGCGGACCTCATCGGTGGAGCGTGCATAAGAGATGCGGATACTGTGATCGCCAGCGCCCGTCGGGTCGAAAGCGGTCCCCGGAACGACCGCCACGTGGGTCTGTTCGAGCAGCCGAGAGGCGACCTCCGACGAAGACCCCCACTCCGGCGGATAGGCCGCGTAGAGGTAGAACGCCCCGTCCGCGCTGGGCACCCTTAACGAGGGGGACTCCGCCAGCAGATCGAGCGCCACCCGGCGGCGCTCGGCGAAGGATGCCCGCATTCGGAATCGTTCGTCCGCCGTCCGTCGGAGGGCCACCACGGCGGCGTCCTGTGCGAACGTGGGCGGGCAGGTCGTGCTGAACTGACGCACCAGGAGGGCGGCGTCCACGAGGGCGGGCGGTCCGGCGAGCCATCCGAGGCGCCACCCGTCCATGGCGAAGGCCTTGGCGAAGCCCCCGACCGTGAGAGTGCGCTCACGCAGGTCGCCGACGGCGGCGACCTGCGTGTGCGAGCGCTCGTACACGAGCTCGGCATAGATCTCGTCGGCCAGCACGAGCGCAGAGCTCGAACGCACGGCATCGGCGATCCCAGCGAGCCTCGCACGGTCGAGCACCGCGCCGGTGGGGTTGTGCGGCGTGCACACGACGACCATCCGCGTGCGAGGCGTGAGCGCACGCCGAAGGTGATCGGGATCCAGCCGGTACCCGTCTGCGGGGTCGAGCGGGACAAAGATGGGGGTCGCCCCGGCCAAGCGAACCGTGGCCTCGTACGCGGGCCATGCAGGCACCGGAACGATGACCTCGTCCCCCGGCCCACAGAACGCCATCATCGCGAGGAAGACAGCCTCGCTCGCACCAATCGTCACGAGCACGTCCTCGTCGGCGTAGTCCACGGGCGACCCGGCGGAGAGGTACTCGGCGATCGCCACTCGCAGCTCCGGCGTTCCTGCGTTCGGCCCGTAGTGCACGCGACCCGCCCGCAGGGCGGAGGCGGCCGCCTCCTTCACAACCTCGGGGGTGTCGAAGTCGGGACGGCCGATCTCGAAGTGCCGCACCTCGACACCGCCCGCCTCGAGCTCGGCGGCCCGGTCGAAGATCGCCCTGATCCGCGACGGAGTGACGTGCGCGAGACGGCCCGCCGGGCGGGAGACCGACGACGTGCTCACGACGCCCGGATCCGCAGAGCCTGCAGATTCGCGAGCTCGATCACGCCCCAGCGGCCGAGCTCCCGCCCGTAGCCGCTCGCCTTCACACCGCCGGTCGGCAGGCGCGGGTCGGTGGCGGAGATGGTGTTCACGAACACCGCGCCGGCGTTGATCCGCGCGCTCACCGCCATAGCGTGATCGGGATCGGCGCTCCAGACGCTACTGCTCAAGCCGTACCGGGAGGCGTTCGCCAGGGCGATTAGCTCGTCGTCATCCGCCGCGGTGGTCAATGCTCCCAGCGGCCCGAACGTCTCGTCCGTCAGCAGGATCGAGTCCCGTCGGCGCACTTCGACGATAGCCGGCGAGAACCAGGCTCCCGGCTCGTCCTCGGGCGCCGCCACGGTCGCGAGCACAGCATCCCCAGAGGCGAGGGCGTCATCGCGCTGCGTTCGCAGTGTGTCGCGCAGATCGTGGCGGGCGAGCGGCCCGATGTCGGTCGTCTCGTCCGCCGGGTCGCCCACCCGCAGAGCCGCAACGTGCGGACGCAGCGCCTCCGCGAAGGCGTCCCGGAGGTCGCGATGAACGAGAATGCGCTTGGCGGCGATGCAGCTCTGGCCGTTGTTGAGGAACCGCGAGCGCACGGCGCCCGCCGCGGCCGCCTCGACGTCGGCGTCGGCCAGCACAATGAACGGATCCGATCCGCCGAGCTCCAGGACGCATTTCTTCACCGCCGCGCCAGCCCGCGCGCCCACGAGCGCGCCGACCCGATCGCTTCCGGTGAAGGTAACGGCCGCCACGCGCGGGTCATCGATGATGTCGGATGCGGTGGCTCCGTCGACCACGACCACGCGCAGCACGTCGGGACCGACGGCGTCGGCGAAGATTCGCTCGATCTCGCGCGCGGTGCCGGTGACGGACTCCGCGTGTTTGAGTACGACGGTGTCTCCAGCCGCGATCGCGGGGAGCATCGCGCGTATCACCTGCCACAGCGGGTAGTTCCAGGGCAGGATCGCGAAGACCACGCCCAGCGGCAGTACGCGCACGATCCCGCGGTCGCCGTCAATGTCGAACGTCTCGGGTTCGAGCAGTGCCGGGAGCCTGTCGGCGTAGTAGCGGCAGGTCGCCACGCACTTGTCCACTTCGGCGCGCGACTGTCGAATCGGCTTACCCATCTCGCGCGTGATCAGGGCAGCCAACCGGTTCCTCTCCCGCTGGAGCTGCTCACCGAGCTTTCTAATCGCGAACACGCGGTCGTCGACGGAGCTCCGGCCCCACTCGGACGAGGACACGGCCTCGAGCACGCGATCGACGTCGCGCGCGCTCGTGTACGGGTGGAAGTCCAGCTTCGCCCCGCTCGTCGGGTCGATCGTGACAACGCCTGCGGTGCTCATGCGACCCCTCCATCATGGGCGTGGACGTCACGGAGCCACCGGGAGAACCGACCCGTGAGCGAGACCGGATCGACCAGAAGCTTGGCGATGCCCTGGGCATTCCCCTCCTCGATCCGGCCGTACAGGAACGCCGGCCGCTCGACGTCCAGCAGCTCCTCGAAGGCGAGCTCGAGGCCCGCCACGTTGTCGACCGAGCGCGTGATCCAGCCTGCGGCCGCCGCGAGACCGGCAAGATCCACGCGGGACGCGTAGGTCGGGAGTGCGCCGGTCGATCCGTACACGCCGTTATCCAGCAGAACGAGGAGAAGGTTACTCGGCGCCAGGTAACCGCCCGTCGGCAGCACGTTGGGGTTCATCAGAAGCGAACCATCACCCTCAATCGCGACGACCTTGGGAAGGCGGTCGTCCAGGCTCAGGGCGAGACCGGTCGCCACGGACCCAGCGAGGCCCATCGAGTCGAGGAGGTACAGGTGGTTGTCGGCGTCCTTGACGGCAGCCAGCTCACGGCTAGTGGCCGCGCAGGTTACGACCACGGGATGCCGTGTCGTCAGAGCGGCGAGAGTCTCGAGCGCTTCGATCCGCTTCATCAGGCGACCTTTCCGTCGGTGTTCCAGAACGACCCGAGCACGACGACGGGCCGGTACGTCATGATCGCGTGGACGCCCGCCTCCTGGACCGTGTCCCGCCAGTCATCCACACCGCTGCGGCGGTCGAGCTCAATCACGGGCAGACCTACGGCGCGCAGGAGGGTGGGCGTGGGCTGGCTGATCGAGTGGATCATCGAGTTGTACTCGCCGAGGCTGCCTCGCGTGTTCGCGAAAATGAGCAGCGGCAGGTGGTACGACTGGGCGAAGGTGGTGAGGGCCGTCAGCGCGTTTCCGAAGCCGTTGTCCTGCATTACCACCGCTCCTAGACGGCGGGTGAACGCCACCGCACCGAGGACGCCGACGGCCTCCTCCTCGCGCGAGAGCGGGGTGACGCGCTCAGAGATACCATCTCTTCCTCCGTCGGTCGCTACGAGGGCGTTGATGATGGGTGCGACCGTCACGGAGGGGACGTATCCCACGCGCGCGGCTCCCGCACCCCAGATGCCGTCGGCGACGGCTTCGGCGTATGTCATGTGTGTGTGATTCCTTGTCGGGAGAAGTCGGTAGGGCATTCCACGGGCATCAGAACAGCGTCCGCGCCTCAGAGTCGTTGAGGAGGTCCGGATCGGGCACGAGCGCCTTGCTGGCCACGGTCGCCACAGACTGGTGAGGCATGTGGAACCCGAAGTCCTCGGCGACCGCCTTCTTGAGCGGACGGGAGAGGATGTTGTGCGCGGCCCAGCGGGCGAACCGCGGCCGCTTCATGATGAAGCGCGCGAGCTCCCATGCCCGATCCAGCAGCTGCTCACGGGGCAGCACATCGCTGACTACGCCCCACTCCAACGCCTTGTCTGCCGGAATCGACTTGGCACCGTAGATGTAGTACGCGGCCCGCTTGGGACCCATGAGCGCCTGGAGCGCCAGCGCCTGGCCGTCGCCGGGCGCCGTCCCCAGCCAGAAATGTGGGTCCATGAAGTCGGCGTCCGGTGCCGACAGGGTAATGTCCGAGAGCACCGCGAACTCGGTGTGCACTCCGGGACCGTTGACCACGGCGATCGTCGGGATGTCGATGCTGCTGACGAAGCTCTCGATAACCTTCCAACCGTCGTAGAAGCGCTGGTACAGCAGATCGGGATCAAGGTCCGAGGCGGGGCGAGGGTTGTGCCGCCGCGGATTGCCGACCATCCACTTGTCTCCGGTGCCGGTGATGATGAGCACCTGGTTCTCCGGGTCGTTGCCGACCTCCTGCCACACCCGCGGCCACACGTTGTGCGCGGCGTGGGTGTGCACGTACGGACCGTCATCGGTATGCAGACGGATCTCGATGATGCCGTCCTCGCGTTTCATCCGAAAGAAGTCCGCGTACCTCGCTGAGTACTCCTCGAACGCGGGCGGGGCGAGGTAGCCCTCCCACTCGGATGCGGGATCGAATGCCATGGTTCGGCCTCCATGTCGTGGTCGTGCGGGCTGACGCCCGGCGCGTGACTTGTAAAGTACACCCATCAGTGTGCTTTTGGGAATGGTTACGCTGGTCGTCATGTCCCGAGCCATCGCCGCAGTCCAAACCCCTGGCCGCCGCCAGCGCTCCGAGGCCAAACGAACCGCGATCCTCAACGCCGCCGAAGCGCGCTTCCTCGCGGACGGCTACGAGAAGGCAAGCATGGACGTGATCGCGGCGCAGGCCGGCGTTTCCAAGCGCACGATGTACGACCACTTCGGCGAGAAAAGCACCGTGTATCTTCGCGTCGTCGAACGCGTGCACGCCGCCGTCGTCGATACCGTGGCCACGGCCATCGACGAGGAGCTGACACCCGGCCGTGACCTCGGCGAGGGACTCTCGGCGTTCAGTCGACGCGTGGTGGCCGGAGCATTCCCCTCGTCGGACTACGTGACGTTCCGGCGACTGACCGCCGAGCGCGCGGCACCGAGCCTGGCGGCGAGCACGAGCGACCGGCCGGAGCGCATGCTCGCCAGACGCTTCGCGCAGCTCGCGGACGACGGCGCATTGCGAACCGACGATCCGGAGCTCGCCGCCCGCCACTTCAGTGCCCTCACGGTCGAGTTATGTCTTCGCGCGGTGGACGCCGGCGCCGACGACGCAGAGATCTTCCGTCTCCTCGACCGCGGCGTCGCCGCTTTCGTGCGCGCGTACGCCTAACCTCGCTCGGGCATCAACGGCACAGTCCGCACCGCGCGACCATCACCGTCAAGCACCCGACCGAGCAGCTTCACCATCTGTAGTACGACGGTGCGATCCAGAATTCGCAGCTCCGGGAGTTCCTGGCCCAGGCGCCATTCGAACTCATGCGCCTCGGCCGTAGAACGCAGCCACGCGTCGATCACGACATTGAACGGCCCGGCTGCAAAGCTTGCTGCGCGCACCCCGGGGAGAGCTCGGAGCCGGTCTTCCGCGGAGCGGAGATCCTGGACATCAAGCGAGCCGAAATACATCGCCCACACTGAGCGTCCTGAAAGTTCGTGAGACACGTCGCATCGCAGCGTCACGAGCCCTCCGTGTTGCAGACGGGTCAGTCGCCGTCCCACCGCGAGCGAGCCTACGCCACTGCGTTCAGCAAGCCGCTCCAATGGCATCCGGCCGTTCTCGTGCAGGGCCGCGACGATCCGCCGGTCAATATGGTCCAGCACACCGGGCGTCGACGCCTCCGACGTCGGATGCCCCCTCAACCGTCGCTTCTGTTCAAAGGTCAGCGCGCCGTCCCGCCAGCGACTGACCTCTAGCGCTGAGCGCGTCAGAATATGACTGCGCACGCGGGCGATACCGGGCACGCGAGGCACCAACCCCAGCAGATAGGTCGACAACGCCTCGAGAGTCTCAGTCTGCACAAGCACCACAACGTCGCGAGCGCCGCTGGTCACCTTGATCGTCGCCGCCTCACGATCAGCAGCCAATCCATGAGCAACATCGATCGACCGGCCGGGCTGGCAGTCGATCTCGACGAGGGCGCACACCGGCGTGGCCCCTCCTGACGGGTGCGCGGTTACCCAGGCGATGCCGGCGGCCTCCATCCGCGCCCACCGACGACTCACAGTAGAGGGATCAACCCCGAGCACGAGCCCTACATCGCGCCACGTTTCACGTGGCGATGTACGCAACGCATCGATGATCGCGATGTCAAGCTCGTCCACACCCATCTGCGCCACCTTGAGATCCTTTCTTGCATGTACAGGTCACGTGTAAAGGAAATCATGCAATTTGCCGCACCCGCTCGCGCTCAACCTTATCGTCGCCGTCACGATCGCTATTTGAAGGACTAAGCGCCATGCCAGACTCAGCCGCTCTGCGGATCAGCAACGTCCGCCTTATCGATGGCGTCCGCGATGACGTCGTCGAGGATGCCGTCTTGGAGGCGGACGCAGCAGGAGTCATAACGTATGCAGGCCCCGCGTCCGAAGCACCCGCTCGGCGTCCCGGGCAGAACGAGATCGACGGTCGCGGGGGCACGGCGCTACCGGGACTGTTCGACTGCCACACGCACCTCGGCATGCCGTCCGACCGCTCGATCATCGAGGTTGCCCTGATGACCGACCCGGTTGCAGCCACACTGGATACAGTCAGTCGCCTGGAGCGGACGCTTCAAGCTGGCATCACCTCGGTACGCGACCTCGGGGCGCTAGCTGTTGGATATCGGGACGCAGTAGTCGGGGGGCGGATCGCCGGCCCCCGTATCCAGACCTCGGTGGCCGTGATCAGCCACACCGGCGGGCACGCCGACACCACACTTCCCAGCGGCAAGAACCTCGATCTGGACTCGTGCATCCTCGCCGACGACGTCACAGGCGCGCGGATCGCGGTACGAGAGTTGCTGCGGGCAGGCGCTGACGTGATCAAGATTTGCACAAGCGGGGGCATCAGTAGCGCTCGAGATGATCCAGACGATCAGGGTCTGCTCGACGAGGAGATCAGGGCCGTCGTCGACGAAGCGCAACGTCATGGTGGACGGACCGTCGCCTCGCACGCGCAGGGTCGGGCAGGAATTCTGTCGGCCCTGCGCAACGGAGTCCGCTCGGTCGAACACGGCTTCGGCATCGACCAGGAGGGCATCGATCTGCTGGGCGAACGGGATGCCTATCTTGTGCCGACGCTTTCCGCTGTGTTCCAGCCACTCGATCCGGCCAAGACCACGCCCTGGAAGTACCAGAAGAAGCTGCGCTGGAACGCGATCGCCAAGGAGAACATCGCCCGCGCGATCTCGCAAAAGGCGCAGATCGCGACTGGAACCGACGCCGGGATCACTCCGCACGGCGAGAATACACTCGAGCTGACATATCTGGTCGAGCTCGGCATGTCGCCGATGGACGCTATCCGAGCCGCCACCGCGACCAGCGCCCGTCTTCTGGGAGTTGATGACCGCCTCGGCACCCTTCGCCCCGGGCGGATTGCGGACATCGTGGTGTGCGCGACCGACCCACTCCTTGATATCCGGGCGCTCGGTGACCCCGCGCGCATCACCCTCGTCGCTCAGCAGGGCGTCGTCCGCTCCACCCGTCTCGGCACCCGGACCGCAGATGGACTCAACGAAGAGAGAAGCAACCGATGACAGAAACCAGCTCACCCCTCACTACCGGCACACGGACCGTCCCGCTTCACGAGCGCTGGACAACCCGCGTCGTCGGCTACGTGTCCATCCTCATCCTCGTCAACGTCATGGTCGACAGCGTCCTGGCCGCGCCGACGTTCGTGCTCCCCCACCTCGCCCGCGCGTTCGAGACCAACCAGTTCGCCTGGATCGGGGCCAGCGCAATGCTCGCCGGCGCCATGTGGTCGCCGCTGCTCGGCAAGAGCGCCGATATCTACGGCAAGCGCCGCGTGCTCGTTATCACCTTGCTTGCGGCGGCGCTGGGCGGGCTCGTGTGCCTGTTCGCACCGACCCTGTGGGTATTCGTCGTCGGACGGCTTCTACAGGGCGCGGCAGTAGCGTCGCTGTTCCTGACGGTCGCGATTATCCGTGACATCTGCTCGCCCAAATTCGCCCTCGGTGTCACCGGCATCGTCACGACCGGCTCTGCCATCTTCGGCATCGCCACACCGTTCATCCTCGAGCCGGTGATCGAGATCTTCGGCTGGCAGGCCGTGTTCGTCATCTCCGCTTCCTTCGCCATTCTCGCCGCGCTGCTGGTGCGCTTGATCGTTCCCGAGAGCCACATTCGTACGCCCGGCCGAGTGGACGTCCTCGGCGCCGTCGTCCTCGGGGTCGGCTTGGCCGGTGTGCTTGGCTACATCAGTCTCGGACAGGTGTTCGGCTGGGCCGGTGCGGGTTCGCTCGTCGCCCTGGCGATCGGCGTGGCTGCGCTGCTGTTCTGGTTCTTCGCGCTGAGCCGTCGGCCGGAGCCGATCATCGACATCCGCGGAATCTCGCTGGCGCTCGGGCTCGGGCTACTCGTCGTGGTGATGGGCACCGGCGCCTACCAGAGCAAGCTTCAGCTGATTAGCATGCTGGTGGACGTGTCCCCCGAGCAGGGTCTCGGCTACGGCCTCGCCAGCCCGCTCGCCCTTGGTCTGTTGTTCGGCGTCCCCTCGATCGGCATCGCTCTCGGCGGCATCGGTGCCGGCTACCTCGCCAAGCGCATCGGCCCCGCGTGGTGCCTCGGCATCGCGATCCTCACCGGCACGGCCGCTACAGCGCTGATGTTCTTCGGCGACGGCCCCAACAACCTCGCGGTAGCCGTCCCCGCCTCGTTCCTACTCAGCCTGACAGCCGGCAATCTCGTCACCTCCGGCTTCAACCTCGCCTCCATCCTTGCCCCACGCGAGCGCCAGGCAACCGTGTCCAGCATGGTGATGGTAATGATCGCGGTCGGTTCGGTGACGATGAACTTCGTCGGGTCGGCGATCCTCGGCGGGACGGCCACGATCGTCGACGGCGACGTGGTCAATTCCGCAACCGGCATCTTCGCCTACATTGCCACGATCGGATGCGTCTTCATCCTGGCGGCGATCCCCGCGTTCTTCCTCATCCGCAGGATGCGCAAACGGGTGGTCGTCGTCGGAACGGAGACGACCTCGATGAGCCACCTCTGACTCTGTACTGGCGTTCACCGCTCACGCTGCACACCGAGGAGAACCATGACCGAACTCGCCCCCGCTAGCCCCGCACAGGCGCGGCACCCGTACAGCCCCGTCCGAGAAAGCCCCATCGGATTGGTTTTCGTCTCCGGCCAACTTGGGCTGCGCGACGGCGCACTCGTCGACGGCGGCATCGCTGGACAGACTCGTCAGGTCTTCGTAAACCTAGAGACCCGGCTTGCGGCGGTCGGGCTCGGGTTGGCGGATGTCCTGAAGATCACGGTGTACCTGGTATCGATGACGGACCGCAATGCGATGGACCAGACATACCAGCAGTCCTTACCAGAGCCGCTTCCCGCTCGCACATGCATAGCCGTCGCAGAGCTGCCCTACGGTGCCCGCGTCGAGCTGGACGCAATCGCTGTGCGGAGCCGGACGGAATGAGGGAACTCGCCGTCTCCTTCGCCGACATCAGGGACGCGCACGAGAGGATCACGGGCTCCGTGGCACGTACGCCACTTCTGCCCGCCCAATGGGCGCCTGGGGATCTGTGGCTGAAGGCCGAGAACCTTCAACGCACAGGCGCATTCAAAGTCCGCGGCGCGACCCACGCCATCTCGCGGCTCGGAGCGGCGGAGCGCGCCCGCGGCGTCGTCACGCACTCCTCCGGAAATCACGGACAGGCCCTCGCGTGGGCGGCACGCGCCGCCGACATTCCCGTGACCATCGTGATGCCAGAGGGCGCCTCGCCAGTGAAGATCGCCGCGTCGCGCGCCCTCGGCGCGGAGGTGGTGAGCGCTGCCGTCGCTGAGCGCGCCGATCGTGCCCGCGAGCTAAGCGAAGAACGAGGCATGTCTCTGATCCATCCCTTCGACGACCCTGACGTGATCGCAGGTCAGGGGACGATAGGGATCGAGATCGCGGAGGATCTGCGCAAGATCGACACGGTACTCGTCCCCGTGGGTGGCGGCGGGTTGATCTCCGGGATCGCCGTCGCTTTGAGCACACTGTCGCCTCATACGCGGATTGTGGGGGTTGAGTCCGAGCTCGCCGCCGACGCTCGAGAGTCCCTCGCGCGTGGCCAGCGAATCGGCTGGGATGAGAAGAGGACACAGCGCACGATCGCGGACGGCACCCGTGCGCCCTCCCTGGGGACGAACACGTTCCCGATCGTGCAGCGCAGAGTGACAGCGATCGAGACGGTGACGGAGGATGAGATCCTCGTAGCGATGGGTCTGCTCGCTCGACGCTCGCGACTGGTCGTCGAACCCAGCGGGGCTCTCAGCGTCGCCGCCTACTTGACAGCGCCGGAGGCGTACGGCCGCACCGTCGCACTCCTCTCCGGCGGAAACGTTGACACGTCGATGATCGTTCGTGCCCTTGAGACGCTCGGGCGGCCGACGGCGTGAAGAGCCCGCAGCCCGAGACCCATCCTTCGGATCCGTCGGTGGTTCCCGCGGATGCGGCGGAGCGTCTCCACCTCATCCGAGAAGTGACGACTCTCGAGGAAGACACTGCCTGGATCGTTCTCGCCGCGACACCCACGGCGCATCACCATGCCGCTCCCATGACGGCGTCGGCGCTGGTCGAGCTCGTGCGTCAGCAGGTCGCCATGTGGCCCGCGCCTATCCCGCTCGCGAGCGAGCCGCCCCAGACTCTCCCCGATCGGTTGGTCTTTGCCCCCTCCGCACCTTCGACCGCACCTGGCGGGCGATACCGCTGCGCCTTAGGTGCCGATGGCTCGGCGCTTGTCGCCGTCTCCGTCGGCACTATCGCAACGAGCGCAACAAAAGACGACACCGTATGGGCCGTCGGCGAGGGCGCTGCCGTGTGGATCTTGCTTGCGGCGTTACGCCTTGGGGCCGCGTACGTCGACCGGTTCGGCGCCGAACATCTGGCGGTCGAGGCAGCAATTGTGCCGCCAACTAATACGCCAGTGGAGATCTGGAGCCACGATCGCGGCGTGTATGGCCCGACTGGCCAGCGAGCGGCGCAGCCGGCCCCATCCCGCTGCCTGATCTCCCACGCGGACTGCCTATCCCCCGCCCTGACGGGAGCGGCGAAGCCGGTGGTTTCCGGCGTACTCAACGCGTTCGGTCTTGCCGGCGACCGACACATCGACTCGACAGGTGCGCTACGTCGAAGCCGGTTCACCGGCTTCGACGAGCGCATCCGGGCCTGGGCCGACAGGCTGCAAGTACCGTCGCGTCCCTGACCCGGGTATCCGCGTCGCATCATCCCAACGGCTAACGGCGACCCCCGGCATCTTTGCGTCCATGGATGCACCGACGCTGGACCATCACGTGTCCTCGTCGGTGCATCCGCATCATCCGGCCGCCGACTGGCGCGACCTGATACAGGACGTTGCCGGTGCGGATTGAGACCTTGTTGCGGTACGTGACCCAGGGGGCTCACGAGCCGAGCGGCACCAAAAATGCGACGGGACCTTTTTGGCAACGGTACGATGGTGCGGGTGGGAGGCCCGATACCCCAGAGAAGCTCGCATTGGCGAGTCAACGATGTCGTTGCGTACGACAGGATGCGTGAGGTCGCCGTCGACGCGATCGCACTCTTGGGCATCACCGTCCGTGCCGACGGGCGGGCGGATGACGCGTGGGCAGAGCTGGCGAGTCTGCGGGACGAGGTCCTATCGGTGGACCCGTACGATCGCGCTGCGGTGACCGCGCTCACGAGTCGTATCGAGGGACTGATTCGTGACGCCGAGGGTCGTGCGTCATGAGCGCGGACGGACTGATAGGCACGACACCAGACGAGACCTTTCGGCGCGATATTCTTCCGCTGATCTTCCCGGAGGAAACCGCGAGCGAGGGCCCCGTCCTTGCGTTGCTCGCCGGGCAGCCCGGTTCCGGTCGGTCCCGCGCCGTCACGACACTGGTGCGCGATTCCCCGGGCATGGCGGTCCTTAACGGCGAAGAGTTGTGGGCGTTCCATCCGGCGTTCACACGGTGGAGGATGACCGGCGCGGACGCGGAGGCGAACGCAGCCGCCGCGCAGGTGGTGAGTGGCTGGGTGAGCGCGTGTATTCGATTCGCCCGAGATCACCGCCGCTCCCTAGTGCTCGAGGGAGCCTTCACGAACACTGCAGCTGCTGTTGGGACCGCAGAGCGGTTTGCGGCTGAGGGGTTCGCGACTCGCCTCGTAGCTGTGGGGTCCCGCCGGGCCGAGAGTCTGTTGTCTGTCGCATCAGGGTACCTCTCCGGTGTTCAGGCTGGTCGCCCAGCGGTGTTGACGACCCGGGCGATGCATGACGCGGGTGTCCAGGCGACGCGTGCGCTCGTCGCGTCGGTTGAGGAGTCGGGGTGGGCTGACCGGGTCACAGTCGTGAGTCGTGACGGCCGCGTGGTTTTCGACGCTGCGAAGTCCGGTGTTGGTCGAGGGTTCGCCGGCGCGGCGACGGCTCTTGCCTCGGCGCAGTCGGCGCGGATGAACAGGTTTGATGCGACTCAGTGGTTGAGCGAGTTGCATCACTCGACTCAGTTCGCGATGACTCGCCGGGCGTTGCCGGTCGAGGTGACCGAGTTGCTGGTCGATCTGCACGAGACCGCATTGCGGGAGGTGATTCCGGAGCTGCACGTCCCGGCATCCGGGAAGTTCGCCACCGCGATCGAGCAGAAGACGGTCGCGAGACTGGTCGGGCTTCGGCAGTCCATGAACCAGGCCCCGCGCGTCGATGTCGCCGCGCCGGCCGTGGCGGTCGAGGGCCCGGACCGCGGGGGCGTGTCGCGGTGAGTCGCCTCGTCGGCTACACCCGCGAGCTGACCCCCGGGGTGGGTGCGGACGCCGATGTTGCCAGCCTCACGCGGTCCGGCGCCGACCGGGTGTTCACGGATGATGCGTCAAGGGACCCGCGTGCGCGTCCCGGCCTCGCCGACTGTCTGGCGTTTCTCCGGGCGGGTGACGTGCTGGCAGTGCCGAGCGCGTCGCATCTGTCGCACGCGGTGACGCATTTCGTGACAACCGTCAGCGGGCTCACCGCTCGAGGGATCGGGTTCCGGTCGCTGGCGGAACCGGCGCTGTGCACCGGCGCGGAGCACACCGCGGATCCGGCGGAGGTGGTGGCCGCGTTGGAGGCGTTGCGGCGCCGGCTGGTGAGTGTGCGGACTCGGGCGGGTATGGAGTCGGCGGCGGCGACCGGGAAGCGTCCGGGCAGGCCGACGGTGATGACGCCGGAGAGGGTGGCGATGGCGGTGGAGCTTCGGAATCTCGGCCGGCCGGTCACCCATATCGCGCGTGTCCTCGGGGTGAGCACCAACTCGGTGCATCGTGCGCTCGCCAAGCGCTCGCAGCGCTGAGGAACTGACTCAGTGGTGGTCGCGGTTGCAGGCTTGGAAGTACCAGTAATCGGCGTCGGCTTCGGCACGAAGCCACGCCCTCTCGAGATACGCGACCTGTGCTTGCAGCGCGTCGACCTGGAGGGCAGCCTCCAACCACAGATCGATGAGACCCGTCGCGGAGCTTCCGTTCGCGGTCTCGGGTCCGGAGGTGTCCGCTCCAACAGAATGCGCATCGCTGGCCATCTCTATGTCCTCCTCCGTTCCTCGTTTGTTGACTGTGGTGGTGGCTTCCTGGCATGTGGCGTCGTGTGCGACCGGAGCGTGTGGAGTGCCGGGTCGTGGAATACCGGAGGCCCGGAGCGCTAGCGGAGGGGTGAGGATATGCCGCGAAAGCCCGGCAGGGAACGCGTGGAGGGAGTTACGATGACCGGCCAGGAAGCCGCATCCGCCCGTTCGCTGCTCCCGCCCAGGCCGCAACCGGGTCTACGACTCGAGTGCGGCGCCCACGGGTATCGCGGCCGCGCAGGTGGCTGCGACCCAGGCGATGCCGGTGAGCAGGATGATGCCTCCCGTTGTCGCTGCGGCTGCGCGGAGACGGCTCTGCAGCAGGTGGCGAACGAGGACGACGATCAGCAGCACGATGATGATCGCGGCCACCACGGTGACGGCCAGGATCGGTTGCACCTGGGTGGTGAGATTCACGGGAGGATCCTTCCTCTGTGGAGGGTGGACGGGGCGTCAGGGGCTTTCGGGGATCGGGTGGGGGTCGGCGAGTGCGGCGAGGTAGCGGATGAACGCCTGCCGATCAGCGGCGGGTGTGGTGATCAGGGTGCGGACGGTTTCGCGTAGCTCGTCGAACGTCTCGGCGGGGAGAGCGGTGAGGGGTTGAAGGCACCAGGCGATGTCCTCGTCGACGGTGTAGCCGGGTTCGTCGCGGTCTTTGTCGGGGTGGTAGGTGAAGGCGCAGATCGCGACCCGGTAGAGGGTGGCTTCGGTGTCGGCGCGGTCGATCATGGTCGGGTCTCCGGTCGGGGTGGTCATCGGTTTGGTCCCATCGCGGTGTGCGGGGTGAGCCCCGGGTGTGGGGCGGCGGGGTCGAGGTGGTGGGTTCGGCGGGGTGGGTCGCGGTGACGGAGCCGGTCGTTGATGTCTTTGGCGATCGCGTCCATCCGGGCGTTCTCCACTGCCTCCCGCATGTCGCGCCCGGAGATCTTCTGGGAGGCGAGGTAGCGGCGGACCTCGGCGAGTCGACCGCGCCGCGCATGGCTGAGGTCGGTGGCGAGGGCGTGCTCGATCCGCGCTCGGGCGCTGTCGCGCAGGAACGCGGCCACCAGTTCGTCAGGTGTCGGCTGCAGCAGCGTGGGCGAAGGTACCGGTCCGCGCCGCATCGCCGCGATCTCCTCGGGTGTGCGCTCCCGGGCGAAGAATTCGTCGGCGGCGGCGGCGTTGGCCTGTCGCTGCGCGGCGGGGGTGGTGCGGATTCGGCGGGGCGGGAGTCCGGCTTCCTTGCGGCGCTTCTCGCGTTGTTTCCAGGCCCGGTTGCGGGCCAGGATAGTGTCTCGGTTCGCCTGGTAGTAGGCGCGTTTTTGTGCCTTGAGCTGCTCGGCATGGGTGGCGTAGTAGGCGCGGGACGCCGCACGGTGCGCTTCGGGGTTCTCGCGGCGCTTGGCGCGGAGCTGGGCGTTGAGCCGGTCTTTGTTCGCTTCGCGCCATTCTCGCTGCCGCGCGTTCTGTGCGGCACGGTACCCGTCGGGGTCCTCGGCGCGTTTCCGGGCCCGCCAGCGCCGCTGATACTCGGTGTACTGGTCATTATGCGTCTCGTAGTAGCGGCGCTTCGCCGCGAGTTTCGCTTGTCTGCGGGCCCGTTCCGCGGCCATCCGCGGGGCGTGCTCCCGCATGTACTCCCGGTTCTTCGCCCGGATCTCGTCCCGGCGCTCGCTGTCGTACGCGGCGCGGTAGGCGCGGATGTGGTCGGCGTTGCGTTGCCGCCACTGCCGCTTGTACTCCCGGATCCGCTCCGCGTTCCGTTCCCGGTACGCGCGGCGGGCCTGCCGGTCGCGTTGCTTGCGGTCACGCTCCCTATCGTCGGCCGGCTGGGTGGCGGGAGGTGTCGCCGGTTCGCGCCTGTCGTTCGAGGGTGGGGTTTGGGGAATGGTCATGTCCGTGTCGGCCCGCGTGTAGCGGTGGTTGGTGTCCAGATGTCGTCGAGCAGCGAGCTGGCGGGGGCGAACCGGTTGCGGATGCGGCGGGGTGGTCCCAGCGGGAACCGGCGGTCCGCGTCCGTGGTCGAGCGTTTCCCTTTCGGGTGGTACTCGTCGAACAGGCGGCAGTCCGGGTCCTGGCGGATCCAGTGGCAGCGGATGCCCCACCAGACCGTGAGCTCGAGCTCCGCCTCCTCGATGGAGTTCGCCCAGACACCGGCGACGCGCCCGTCGCCGAGTTGTGCGGTGTGCCACGCCCGGGCGCCGGGGCGGATTCCGCGAGCGGTCAACGTGTCGTCGATCAGCGCGCGCCCGGCGCGGCAGTCCTCATCGGTCGCCCGGTCGCCGCGGATCGGGACCGCGTCCCGGATCCGTTGTCCTGCTTCCGCGATCGTCTCGCCCGGCACCGGGCTGCTCAGCGGGTTCACCATGGCCCCGACAGGTGGCTGGCGAGGCGTTTGATGAGGTCGGGCTGGAACCCGGACCAGTGGTCGTGATCGTCGACGACCACGACCGGGGCGCGAGAGTAGCCGAGCTCGATGGTGACGTAAACTCGGGCGGTGGCGTTCGCGTCGTCCGTAAGGTCGACATCGGTGAACGGAATGCCGGCGGCGGTGAGCAGCCGCTCCGTGAGCGCGCACTGCAGACACCCCGCCCCGGTCGTGTACACGGTGACTGTGGTCATCGCGACACCTCCAGGTCTCGCGAGCCACCGGGTGAAGCGTGCGGTGCCGTGAAGACGTCGAGTCGGGCGCCGGTGGGGTGGACGTGCCGGCGGCCTGGATCCCACGGCGCCGCTCCCCGGGAACCAGGCCGCGGACCAGCACCTTCATCCGGAACGACCGGAGTCGCGGGGCGCAGCGCCACCAAAGCTTCAGCGTCCGCAGACACGGGAGGCTGCGGGTGCGTCATTGCCGGGGTTCTTGAGTGCGGCACGTCTGTTCTCCCGGACTCCGGGTGTTCCGGGGTTCGGGTGTCCGGGAAGGCGGGAGCGCGGGAGGTGCGGAGTTCGGAAGTCACGGACTCCCGGAGTTCGTCCTCCGTCGAACCGCGAAGCTGGTCGGCATGAGCGAGCAGCAGGTCGATCGCGACCCGGATGAGGGTGTTCTCGGTGATCCGCTCCGTCTTCACCCGGCGGCGGCGCATCAGCGACTTCACCAACGCGGTGAGCGCGACATCCTGGTCCGCCCGTACCCGGGCGTCTTTCCGGGTCAGCCGCGCGAACTTCGCCAGACCCCGCTCCTCCGCCGGCGTCTCCGCGTCCACCCGGGCACGGGCATCACTCAGCCGGCGGGCGAGATCGACCTTTCCCATCGTCACCACCACCGTCCGGCCATCGCGGGGGCGAACTGCTGGGACACCTCGAGCCCGACCCGGGTGACATCGGCGATCGCGCCGGCGGTGCGGCGGTTGTCCCGCAGCGTGGTCACCAGCTCACCGAGCACCGGCGCGTCCGACTGCGTCTTGTACTGCCGCAGGTACGCGTCGAACCGCGGCACCCCCCACGTGGAGTCCAGCAGCTCCCGCCACCTCTCCAGCTGGGAGGGGATCCGCGCGTCGATGCGGTTCAGCAGCACCCCGTACCGCAAATGCCGTGATTCGATCAGCCGGCTGATCGTGCGCATCGTCGGCTCGACCGCGAGCGGCTCCGGCGTCAACGGCACCACTACGTAGTCCGACGCGTCCAGCACTGTCTCCAGCACCGGCGTGTCCTCGAGATTGCCGGGAGTGTCCACCAGCACGAAGTCGTACTCCGCGCGCAACTCCCGCAGGCGGACGAGCAGCTTCGGGCTCGCGCTGCCTGCGAAATCGAACGGCAGCCGGTCGCGGGCGTTCTCCGCCCACCACACCGTCGACTGCTGCCGGTCCACATCCACCACCAGCACCCGGAACCGCCGCGACATAGCCGCTGCAAGTTGCATCGTGACAGTGGTCTTCCCCACCCCGCCCTTCTGATTCGCGATCGCGACGACCCGCATCGGCGCGTCACCGATCGAGTTCGTCGAGAGCGCCGCTGGGCGCTCAACGGTCGTCGACATGAGGGCCACCGCCTTCGAGGCTTTCGAACCACGCCTCAAGGTCGTCGAACGGGTACAGGATGATCCGCCCCACCTTGTAGAACCGAGGCCCCGTCTTCTTGTACCGCCATTCCGCCAGCAGCTTCGGCTTCAAACCCGGGATAAGCGCGGCCACGTCGTTCGGGGTCAGAAGCTCCTTGCTGAGCACCGGTTCCGCCGGATTCGTCGCTGTCGACATCTCCCACTCCTTCTAGTGAACTCAGAATCGACTTGACAGCAGTACACGCCTAAAAAGTATGGTTAGTCAAGAGGTTCTGTAGAACGCGTTTGCGGCACGGCAAACTAAGGGGGTGAAGGTCGACGTGAAGACAATCGACGGCAAGAAGATGGCAGCCACGCACGCCACACAGCCGCTCGGGGCCGCATTGCGCATCGCACCCAGCTTCGTCGCGACCGCGGTCGACGACACCGCGGGCGTGGAAACCACCATCGAGGCGCACTACAGCCCCGACCGGGGGCGCTACCTCATCACCACCATCGTCAACCGCGCGATCGCCGAGAACTTCAGCGAGTACCGGCTCAAGCACGCCGCACCGCAGGCGATCCTGCAAGCCGCTGTCCCCCACTGCATCGCGCTACGGCTCGACGACGACCCCGACGCGGAGTGGACCGCCATCGCAGACCTCACCGCCGACGACGGCCGGATCATCCCGCCATGGCTGGCTCAAGCCGTCGTCAAACGCGGCATGAAAGACGAGAGGTGGGAAGTCGTCGAGATCCTCTACGGCACCGCCGCCCTCGCAGAACTGCCACCGGCTAAGCTCGTCTCCCTCGAACTCGACGTTCCCGAACGCACCGCCAACTACTGGATCAACTCCGCCCGGGCCGCCGGGTGGCTGGCCGGCATGACGTCCAACGTCGGCCGCCCGGCGGATGGGTAGCGTCAGCCCCTACTCCACGAGCGCGGGCAGGCGCTATCGAGTCCGGTACCGGCGACCCGACGGCACACAGACCGACAAACGCGGATTCAAGACAAAACGCGACGCGGAGCTCTTCCTCGCAAGCGTGGAACTCACCAAAGCGCAAGGGACATTTCTCGACCCCAGCCGCGCGCGAGTCACAATCGGCGAACTGGGCCCCGCATGGTTGGCGGCGAAGCACGCCGCTCTCAAGCCGTCTGCCTATGCGCCACTCGAGGTCGCATGGCGGCTGCGCGTGAAGCCACGCTGGGGTCGCGTCGCGATCACCGACATCATGCACTCCGACGTCAAAGGCTGGGTTGCAGAGTTGAACCGGCAGCTAGGCGCGTCCGTGGTCATCCGGACCTACGGCGCGCTCGCCTCGATCCTCGACGACGCAGTCCACGACAGAAGAATCGCACTCAATCCTGCACGCGGCGGCAAGATCGGCCTGCCGAAGAAGATCGCCTCACGCCACGTCTACCTCACTCACCGTCAGGTAGACCGGCTCGCCAAGGCCAGCGGCGACAACGCGACGCTGATCCGCACGCTGGCCTACACCGGCATGCGCTGGGCCGAGGTCGCAGGGCTGCGAGTGCAAGCGATCGACTTCGGCAAGTCCCGAATCTGGGTCACGCAGAACGCCGTCGAAGTCGGCGGCGAGTTCTTCGAGGGGACACCCAAGTCCCACAAGATCCGCGACGTCCCGATGCCGCCATTCCTACGCGACGAACTAGAGCGCCGGGTTGAGAAGCTCCCGCTGGACGCGTTGGTGTTCCCGAGCAAGTCCGGCACGTTCATGAAACGCGTGCGCACAAGCGCGCACTCCAAGTCGTGGTTCAAGACCGCAGCCGAGGCGGTCGGGGTTCCCACCTTGCATATCCACGACCTCCGGCACACTGCCGCCTCGCTCGCCGTTCAAGCCGGCGCGAACGTGAAGGCGATCCAGCGTATGCTCGGCCACGCGTCCGCAGCGATGACCCTCGACGTGTACGCCGACCTCTTCGACGACGATCTCGACGCCGTATCTAGCGCGCTCGATCGTTCAAGAGCCGCACAGCTTGGTAGCGACGCCTGAAGTCCCATCCCGCAACGGATGTGGGCAAAATGTGGGCACGGACCGCACAGTGGATCGCGCGCATCCCAGAAATCCGCAGAAAATCAAGGCTCTCTGACGCGGACGTATGGCGGAGACGGAGGGATTTGAACCCTCGGTCCCCTTACGGGGACTCCACCTTAGCAGGGTGGTGCACTAGGCCTGACTATGCGACGTCTCCAGGCATTCGGACGGCCGGGCCGGCGAACACACCTGGCAATCATAACCGCTGCGCGCGCGAGCGCAGAACCGAGGACTCAGTCCTCCGGCAGGGTACAGGTGGTCTGCGCTGCGGTCTGGCCGGCGATGTCCGACGGCAGCGCCACCCGCTGCTCACCGGCGGGAGCGGTCGGCTCGACCGGCGCCGCCTCCGAGCCCTCGGGCGCCGGAGTCGACCCCACCTCGGTCCCGGCGTCCGGGGCCGGAGGCTGCGCGACCTCGCCCGTCACCTCGACGCCGTAGCCCTGGCTCGCGTCGCCCGTCAGGGTCAGCGGCTGGTTGGCCGCGAGCGCGGCGAAGAGGGCGTCCGCGGCATCCGTAACCGGCTCCACCCGCGTGCCGTCGCTGGAATACACGGTCGGGTACTGCACGAACACGATGTCTTGGAACGGCACGTCCTTGACGGCCATCGCGATCTGCACCATGAGGGTGGGGTTGGTGAGGCCCGAGCTGAGCACGAGCTGGCCCGCCTGCACCTGCGCGATCGCGGTGGTCGCGAGGTTGAACAGTCGGCCGGGGTCGGCGAGCACCGCGTCGGACTGGAGCTTGCGCACCATCGACGACATGAACTGCTGCTGGTTCGAGATGCGCCCGAGATCGGAGCCGTCGCCGATGCCGTGGCGGATGCGCAGGAACTGCAGCGCCTGCACGCCCTCGAGCGTGTGGGTGCCGGCGGTGAGGCTCAGGCCCGTGTGCGAATCGCTGATGTCGCCCGCGACGCACACGTCGACGCCGCCGATCGCGTCGGACATGTTGATGACGCCGGTCCAGCGGATCGCTCCGGCGAAATGGATCTCCTGCTTCGTGAGGGCCTCGACGGCCAGCACGGTGCACGCCAGCCCGCCGTACTGGTACGACGCGTTGATCGGCTGCGATGCCATGGCCGAGTAGTTGCCGCTGCCGTCCTCCTTGGGGCACGACGGGATCGGCACGAGCATGTCGCGCGGGAACGACACGACGGTCACGCGCCGCGGCTCGTCCGAGATGTGCACAAGCATCGTGACGTCGTTGCGCTCGCCTTCGGTGTCGCCTCGCTGGCAGGCGGTCGAGAGCTGGGCGTTCTCGCCCTCGCACGAATCGGTGCCGGCCAGGAGCAGGTTCACACCGCCCTCGATCGCGCCGAGCGACGGCGGGAGCGGCTTGTCCTCGTCGAGCACGACGGCGTTGGCGGTCACCGTCTCCGCCGCATTCCAGACGCTGTAGGCGGTGACGCCGGTCGCGCTCAGGCCGACGACGCCGAGCACGACGCCGAGCATGGCGAGCATCGTGACGAACGGATGCCGCGTCGGCAGTACGCCGTGACGCGCGAGCGGTGCGCGGCCCTCTCTCGAGGACCGGTCCTGCGCTGCCATCAGTCGTCGGCCCTCACGTTGCCGGCCGAGCACGTCTGCTCGGCGGCGGACTGGCCGGGAAGGTCGTCGATCGGCACGGCCGCCTCTGTCGGCGCGGGGGTTCCGGTGGCGGTCGGATCGGGCGCGGTCTCGACGGGCTCCTCCGTCGGCTGCGGGTCGACGGTGACGACGCCGCCGGTGTTGTTCTGGTCGTTCGTCAGCTCGATCGGCTCGTTCGCGGCGAGCGCCGCCCACAGCTCTTCGGCCTTCTCGTAGTTCGGCACGACGCGGTCGACGTCGGCGGGGTCGGTGAAGACGGGGTACTGCACGAAGTTGATGTCTTCGAACGGCACGCCGCGGACGGCCATCGCGATCTGCACGAGGGTCGAGGGGTTCGCGAGCGACTCGCTCTTGGTGATGTTGTCGACGGCGGTCGTCGCGAGCCGGTACAGAGCCGCGGGGTCCGACAGGACCTCTTCGCTCACGAGCTTGCGGGCGAGACTCGACATGTACTGCTGCTGGTTCGAGATGCGCGCGAGGTCGCTTCCGTTCTCGAGGCCGTGGCGCGTGCGCAGGAACTGCAGCGCCTCGACGCCTGAGATGGTCCTCGGTCCGGCCGGCCAGTTGATGCCGGTGTAGTGGTCGCGGATTCCGCCGTTGCCGATGCAGACGTCCACGCCGCCGATCGCCTCGGTGATGTTGATGACGTTGCCGAAGCTGACCTTGGCCGCGAACGGGATGTTCTCGCCGCTCAGCTCGGAGATGGTCTTCGCGACGCACGACAGGCCGCCGCGACCCCACGCCTCGTTGATCTGCGACTTCGAGGTCTCGGGGCTCACCGAGCCGTCCTCGCGCGTGCACGACGGCAGCGGGATCATGAGGTCGCGCGGGAACGACACGACCGTGACGCGCCGCGGGTTGTCGGCGATGTGCACGAGCATGTTGACGTCGTTGAGCTGCCCCTCGGCGTCGGCGCCCGTGCAGCGGTCGCCGAAGATGTAGGCGTACTCCTCTTCGCACTCGTCGGTGCCGACCAGCAGCAGATCGACGCCGCCCTCGATCGCTCCGATGTCGGGCGGCACAGGGCCCTGGCCCTCGAGTTCGACGCCGCCCTCGGCGAAGCTCGCCGCGAGATCGTACGCGGCGTATGAGGCGACGCCGATGCCCGACACGAGCACGACCGCGACGACGACTCCCAGGATCTTGAGGATCGTTCCGAACGGATGCGGAGACGAGAGCTCACCGTGACGTGCCACCGTGCGGCGGCCACGCCTCGGGTGCCTGCTCGTCTCGCTCACTCGGTTCCTCTCGGGATGCTTGCGCGGTCCACCCCTCCGGACCTTCTTGAGCGGAGGGTGTGGGATTCGAACCCACGGGACATCTCTGCCCACTGGTTTTCAAGACCAGCTCCATCGGCCGCTCGGACAACCCTCCCGACCGATCCCACCGCGAGGGCGGCATCCGTCGAACAGGCGTCGAGTCTAGCCGACAGCACTGTCGCCTCATTCTTCCAACGACGCCTGTGCAAGCTCTGAAAGACGCACGGGATGCCGCTGAACCGGCGCGCCGGCAGGCTCAGCGACGAAAACCCGGACCAGTGAACGGAAACCCCGATCAGTGGAGGAAATCGGGTCAGAGCGCGCGGAGCACGGCCGCGACCCCGCCGGCCTGCACCGACGCGGTGATCTCGCCCGCGGCATCCCGCACCTCCTCGGGGCCCTGCTCCATCGCGACCGCGCGGCCGCCGCGCTCGAGGGCCCAGCGGAACATGCCGAGGTCGTTGCGACCGTCGCCCATCACGAGCACGTGCGCGGGGTCGATGCCGAGCTCGGTGCGCACGCGCTCGAGGCCCGTGCTTTTGTCGATGCCCTGCGGGGCGATGTCGAGCCAGGCCGTCCAGCCGACGGCGTATGAGACCTGGTGCAGGCCGATGCGCGCGACGAGGTCGACGAAGTCCTGCTCCTCCTGCTCGGGGGCGACGACCACGACACGGCACACCCGCTGCGCGCTGAGCTCGTCGAACGGCACGCGCCGGGCATGGGTGAGGTTCCAGTCGTCGAGGTGCTCGGTGTAAAGGCGCGTGCCGTCGGGCAGCTCGACGAGGTATCGCGCGTCGGGCAGGTGCTCGCGCAGCAGCGTCAGCACCTCGTGCGGGTCGAATGTCTCGACGTGCCACCGCTCGTATCGCGGCTCGCCGCCGGGGTTCGGGTCACCGATGCGCTTGAGCACGACGGCGCCGTTGGAGCACACGACGAACTCGGGAGCGATGTTCAGCGTGCGGAGGATGCCGTGGGTGCCCTCCCAGCTGCGCCCTGTCGCGAGCATCACCTCGTGACCGGCGCGGTGCGCGTGCTCGACGGCGTCGACGACACCGGGACTCAGCGACTCGTCCTCGAGGATGACCGTGCCGTCGATATCGAGGGCGATCAGCAGGCGCTCGACGACCGTCGGGGCTGCGGACGTCTCGCGCGCGAGCTCCTCGACGACCTCTGCCGCCTCCGCGGGCTCGACGACGTCGACCTCGCCGGTGTCGGGCAGGCGCGCCTCGGTGAAGGAGTCCTCGGCAGCGGGCGTCACGCGATCGGCTCCATGACCTCGAGTCCGCCGAGGAAGGGCCGCAGCACCTCGGGCACGACGACCGACCCGTCTTCGCGCTGATGGGTCTCGAGCATCGCGACGATCCACCGCGTGGTCGCCAGCGTGCCGTTGAGGGTCGCGACGTGCTGCGTCTTCCCGCCGTCGGGACGGTGACGGATGTCGAGCCGCCGCGCCTGGTAGGTCGTGCAGTTCGACGTCGAGGTGAGCTCGCGGTAGGCGTTCTGCGTCGGCACCCAGGCCTCGACGTCGTACTTGCGCGCCGCGCTCGACCCGAGGTCGCCCGCGGCGACGTCGATCACACGGTACGACAGCCCGAGGTCCTGCAGCATGCCCTCCTGCAGCTCGACGAGACGCGAGTGCTCGGCCTCGGCATCCTCCGGTGTCGTGTAGACGAACATCTCGAGCTTGTTGAACTGGTGCACGCGGATGATGCCGCGCGTGTCCTTGCCGTACGATCCGGCCTCGCGGCGGTAGCAGGTCGACCAGCCCGCGTAGCGCTTCGCGCCGCGCGAGAGGTCGAGGATCTCGTCCATGTGGTAGCCGGCGAGCGGCACCTCGCTCGTGCCCACGAGATAGAGGTCGTCCTCTTCGAGGTGGTACACCTCGTCGGAGTGCTGGCCGAGGAACCCGGTGCCGCGCATGACCTCCGGCCGCACCAGGGTCGGCGGGATGAGGGGTGTGAACCCGGCCTGCAGCGCGCGGTCGAGCGCGAGGTTCATGAGCGCGATCTCGAGGCGCGCGCCGATGCCGGTGAGGAAGTAGAAGCGGCTGCCCGACACCTTCGTGCCGCGCTCCATGTCGATTGCTCCCAGCAGCTCGCCGAGCTCGAGGTGGTCGCGCGGCTCGAACCCGAACACGGGCTTCTCGCCGTGCGTCCGCAGCGTCACGAAGTCGTCCTCGCCGCCCGCGGGCACGCCGTCGATGACGATGTTCTCGATCCGGGCGAAGGCGGCGTCGGATGCCTCTTCCGCGGCGGTGACCGTGTGCTGGGCCTGCTTGACCCGCTCGCTGAGCTCCTTGGCCTCGGCGACGAGCGCCGCCTTCTCTTCCTTGGGGGCCTGCGCGACCCGCTTGCCGTGCGCGTTCTGCGCGGCGCGGAGCTCTTCGAACGCCGTGATCGCGGCCCGCCGCGCGCGATCCGCTTCGAGGGCGGCGTCGACGGTGTCGGGCGACTCCCCGCGCGCCACCTGCGAGCGCTTGACCAGCTCGGGATTGTCGCGGAGGAGCACGGGATCGATCACCCTGCAAGCTTAGTCGGGCCCGGTGACGCGGCATCCGGGCGCTATCGAGGGCACCGTGACGAGGCATCCGGCGCCCCTTGCCGGCCTTCAGGTGGCACAACACGCGGAATCGACCGCGCCGCCCCGCGTGTCGCGACCCCCGAAACGTGCGGCGGCCCGATGACGCGCATCCGGGCGCAATCTCGGGCACCGTGACGAGGCATCCGGCGCCCCGCCGGCCTTCAGGTGGCACAACACGCGGAATCGACCGCGCCGCCCCGCGTGTCGCGACCCCCGAACGGGCGGCCGCTCACACTCAGGTGGCGCAACACGCGGAATCGACCGCACTACCCCGCGTGTCGCGACCCCCGAACGGGCGGCCGCTCACACTCAGGTGGCGCAACACGCGGAATCGACCGCACTACCCCGCGTGTCGCGACCCCCGAACGGGCGGCCGCCGATCGTGCGACGGCCCGGTGACGCGGCATCCCGGGCGCTATCGAGGGCACCGCGACGAGGCATCCGGCGCCCCCGCTCACACTCAGGTGGCGCAACACGCGGAATCGACCGCCCCACCCCGCGTGTCGCGACCCCCGAAGGTGCGACCCCCGAAGGTGCGACCCGAACGTGGCGACGGCCCGGTGACGCGGCAACCGGCGGGATCCGGCGGCATCCGGGCGGGATCCGCGGGCGGCGTCTTAGAGTTGGGGCATGGCAGTGGCATCCGGTCCTGACCGTGAGAACACCGGGCCCGGCGCGGAGGATCCGCCGCACCCCGCCGACGCGGTGTACGCCGACGGTCCCGAGACCGCGGAGCTGGCCGCGGCGGCCGAGGCTCCCGCGCCGTCCGACGACGACCTCGCGCGGGCTGCGGCCGAGACGGGCGACCCGGATGCCGCGGCCGACGTCGCGACCGGCGACACCGGCGCGGCGCGCCCGCCCTCGACGGACGGGCCCGACCCGGAGGCGGCCGCGGCGCCGGATCAGGTGATCCGCGAGCCGGAGGACGTCGCCCCCGACACCGCCGATGACGAGACCGGCGAGGCACGCCGCGTCGACGCGGCGGGACGCACCGAGCCGCTGGCGGACACCGGCCGGCCGAGCCCGAAGGCCGCCCTCGTGTACAACCCCATCAAGGTCGACGCCGAGCAGCTCCGGAGCCTCGTGGCGCGGCTGTCGGCCGAGGCGGGCTGGAACGAGCCGCTGTTCTACGAGACGACCGTCGACGACCTGGGCGACGACGTGACGCGGCAAGCGCTCGAAGAGGGGGTGAACGCGGTGCTCGTGGCCGGCGGCGACGGGACGGTCCGCGCGGTGTCGGAGGCGATGACCGGCAGCGAGGTGCCGCTGACCATCGTTCCGAGCGGCACCGGCAACCTGCTCGCCCGCAACCTGCAGCTTCCGCTGGACGGGCCCGAAGACATGGTGCGGGCGACGTTCGACGGCGATCGCGAGACGATCGACGTCGGGCTGGCGCGGCTGCGTCGCCCCGACGGGAAGGTCGACGAGCACGCGTTCGTCGTGATGGGCGGCATGGGCCTGGACGCCGCCATGATCGCCAACACGAACCCGCAGCTGAAGAAGTCGATGGGATGGGTGGCGTATGTCGATGGCGCCGCGCGGTCGTTGGTGAGCGCGCAGCCGTTCCGCGTCATGTACGAGCTGCCCGGCCACCGGCTGCACTCCACGCGCGTGCAGAGCGTGCTGTTCGCCAACTGCGGCTCGCTGCCGGCCGGGCTCGAGCTCATCCCCGAGGCGTCGGTCTCGGACGGCGAGCTCGACATCGTGATCGTCCAGCCCAAGGGACCGTTCGGGTGGCTCCTGGTGTGGCGGCGCGTCGCGTGGGACAACAGCGTGCTGCGGCGCTTTCGCACGGGGCGTCGCATCCTGTCGCTGCGCACGCGCGACAGCGCCGTGCGCTACGCGCGCGGCGACGGCATCGACATCGGCACGAGCGAGCCGCGGCCGGTGCAGCTCGACGGCGACGAGTTCGGCGAGGCGGTGCACGTGACCGTGCGGGTCGAGCCCGCGGCGCTGCAGATCGCGATCCCGCGCGGCCACTCCATCACTCCTCCGGCCAACGGGGCGCGCAAGAAGTCCCGCAAGCAGGCGCGACAGCGCCGGCGGGCCACGGCATCCGTCACCCCTTGACGGCGCCTCCGAGCCCGGCCGAGCGCAGGAACACCGACTGGAACAGCAGGAACATCGCGATCGGGATGAGCGTCGCGATCGCGAGCGCCGCGAGGAACACGTCGAGCTCGGTCTGCGACTGCACCGCGGGCAGGCGCACCGACAGCGGCTGGACGGCCGGGTCGGGCAGGACCAGCATCGGCCACAGGTAGTCCTTCCACGCCGCAATGATCGCGAAGACCGACACCACGCCGAGGATCGGCTTCGACATGGGCAGCACGATCGACCAGAACAGCCGGAACGGTCCCGCGCCGTCGGTCTTCGCCGCCTCGAACACCTCGCGGGGCAGATTGTCGAAGAACCGCTTCACGAGCAGGATGTTGAACGCGTTCGCCGCCATCGGCAGCCACACCGCGAGGTAGTTGTTGAGCAGGCTGGCATCCTCACCGAGGAACGGCGGCCGCACGATCGTCAGGTACAGCGGCACCAGCAGCACGATCCCGGGGATGAACAGCGTCGCGAGCACCAGCCCGTTGAGGATCGGCGCGTACCTCGGCCGCAGCACCGACAGCGCGTAGCCCGCGGTCGTCGCGATGAACAGCTGCGCGAACCACGCGCCCGCCGCGATCACGACGGTGTTGAAGAAGTACTGGTCGATGTGGATGTCGTTCCACGCCGCGGACAGGTTCTGCCAGTCGATGCCGTTCGGCCAGAGCGCGAACGGCTGCTGGATGGTGTCCTGTGTGGGCGTGACGGCGGACTTCGCGAGCCACAGGATCGGACCGAGCCCGGCGATCACGAGCGTGACGAAGAGGAAGACGTGGGTCAGCGACATCCCGACCCGCGTGCCGGGCCTGCGCCGCTCCGACGTCGAGACGACGGTGCGCTCGGCCATGTCGTCCACGGATGAGCGCTTGCGGCCGCCGCCGGAGCCGCGACGCGACAGGAAGCCCCGCATGCCCTCTCGACGCTCGGCGTTGGTGATCGTCGACATCATGAGGTGCTCCAGCGGTTGGTGAGCTTGAAGTACAGCCACGACAGGATCGCGAGCACGATCGCCAGCAGCACCGACACCGCGGTCGCCTCGCCGTAGTCGCCGCCCAGGCTGTTGCGGAACGCCTTGTCGTAGATGTAGAGGAGGATCGTCTTCGTCGCGCCCGCGGGTCCGCCGCCGGTGAACAGGAACGGTTCGAGGAACACCTGCGCGGTCGCGATGACCTGCAGGATCAGCATGATGAAGAGGATGCCGCGCAGCTGCGGCAGCGTGACGTGCCAGATCTTGCGCCAGATGCCGGCGCCGTCGACCTCGGCCGCGTCGTACAGCTCCGGGGGCACCGACAGCAGCGCCGCGAGGTAGATGATGATCGAGCCGCCGGCCGCTGCCCACGTCGCCTCGAGCACGAGGGACGGCATCGCCTGCGCGGCGGACTGGATCCAGGGCTGCGGCGGGACGCCGAACCACCCCAGCACCGTGTTGAAGACGCCCGACGGGTCGGCGCTGTAGAAGAACTTCCACAGCAGCACCGCCACCACGGGCGGGATCACGACGGGCAGGTACGCGAGCGCCGAGTACAGCCCCTTGCCGCGCCGCACTTCGCTCATCAGCACCGCCATGAGCAGCGGCAGCGGGAACCCGAAGAGCAGCGCGAGCACCGCGAAGTAGATCGTGTTGATCACCGCGCGCCCGAGCTCGGGATCGGTGATCACCGCGACGTAGTTGTCGAAGCCCACCCATTCCGAGACGATCAGGTTCGTCTTCTGGAGGCTCATGATCACCGACTGCACGATCGGCGACCACGAGAAGAAGAAGAACACGAACACCATCGGCAGCACGAACAGCAGGTTCGCCAGCCCCCCGCCGCGGTACCACGTGAGCGGGCTGCGTCGGCGCCGCGGCCGCGCGGGCGGGGCGGCGGGCGGGACGGATGCCTCTGCCGCGCGCTCCTCGATCGTCATGGTCATGTTCAGCCTTCGCTGTGGTTCTTACGTGGTCCGCGAGACTTCACGAATGTCACCGTTTCGGGCGCGGACAGTGACATTCGTGAAGTCTCGCGCGGAGGGGGACGGATGCCGCGGCCCGGCGTTCGGGCGCCGGGGCCGCGGCATCCGCTACATGATCACTCGTCGAGCAGGGCCTGGGCGTCCGCCTGGGCCTGGGCCAGGAGAGCGTCGATGTCGGCGTTCTGGTCGGTGAGGACCGTCTGGACCACCGTGTCGAGGAGCGCGTACACCTCCTGCGTGGACTTCTTCGGCTCGCCGACGGGCGTCTGGTCCCAGATGCTGTCGATGAACGGCGTCATCTGGTCGCGCGGCACGTTGATGTACGGCTCGATCCAGACGAGCGACTCCTCGTACAGCTCACGGCTGAGCACCGGCAGCAGCGGTGTGCCGACCGCCTGTTCCGAGGCGGCGAGCGTCTCGGCGTCGGCGACCGCGGCATCCTCGTTCATGAGCTTCTGCATGTAGTACCAGTCGATCCACTCGACGGCGGCCTCCTTGGTCGCGTCGTCCACGGTCGGGCTGATGACCGCGATGTCGCCGCCTCCCAGCGTGCCGGGGTCCTCACCCTCGACGGGCAGGACGCCGAGCCCGTAGATGTCGGGATCCATGCCGAAGTCGCGGACCAGGGCGTAGTACACGTCGGAGCCCGACGTGTACATGCCGATGTTGCCGGCGGCGAACTCCTGGTTGATGGTGCCCCAGTCGAGGTCGGACTTTGCGCCGAACGCGTCGTCCTCCCAGCGCACGTCGTGCAGGAACTGCAGCGCCGCCGCCGTGGCCTCGTTGTCGATCGTCGACTCGGCCGAGCCGTCCTCGTTGTCGACCTGCGTGCGACCGCCGCGGGCGACCGTGGCGGCTGTCAGCTGCCAGCCCCCGGTGTTGTTGATCGCCATCTGCGCGTAGCCGGCCTTGCCGGTCGCGTCGTGGATCTGCTTGGCGTACTCGCGCACCTCTTCCCACGTGGTCGGCGGCTGGTCGGGGTCGAGCCCCGCCGCCTCGAAAAGCTCGCGGTTGTAGTGCAGGCCCATCGCGTACGCCTGGCGCGGGAAGCCGAAGATGTTGCCGTCGGCGTCCCTGACGCCGTCGAGGATGACCGGGTTGAAGTTGTCCTCGTACCCGAGCTCCTTCATCTCGGCCGTCACGTCCATGAGCTGACCGTTCTCGAGCAGCGTCTTGGAGTCGGTGAACGGCACCGTGAACACGTCGGGAAGGCTGCCGCCGGCGAGCTGCACGGCGAACGTCGGGCCTTCCCATTCGTACTCGACACCGATGATGTCGATGTCGGGGTGCTCGTCCTCGAACTGCGCCTCCTGCTCGGCGAACGCCTCGTAGGCGGCCTCGTCGGCGCCGGGCGGGAACGTCGCGACGCGCAGCTCGACCTTGCCGTCGCCGCTGTCGCCGCCGGGTGCCGAGCAGCCGACGAGTGCGCCGACCGTCGCCACGGTGGCGACACCGGCGAGCAGGACCCTTGCTGGTGACTTCATCGTCTTTCCTTTCAGAGAGGAGATCCGCGTCAGCCTCTCGGCGCGGAGGTCTCCGGGGTGGGGGTGGTGGATTCGAACTGCAGCCATGCCGCGGCGTTGCCGGGAAGCAGGGCGTCCTCGAGCGGTGCGCTCGAGAGGAGGACGGTCGCGCCGGGGGGCACCACGACCGGGTCGTCGCCGGTGTTGACGACGCACGCGAAGCGGTCGCCACGCCGGAAGGCGAGGACATCGGATGCCGCGGCCCCGGCACCTGCGGCAGGCACGGCGTCGTCCCACCACTGCAGGGGTCCGTCGCCGAGCTCGGGCAGCTCGCGCCGCAGCCGCAGCGCCTCGCGATAGAGGTTGAGCGTCGAGTGCGGGTCGGACTCCTGTGCCTCCACGGTGAGCGCACGCCAGCCGGCGGGCTGCGGCAGCCACGTCGCCACGCCGTCGGCGCCGAACCCGAACGGAGCCCGGTCGCCCGACCACGGCAGCGGCACGCGGCATCCGTCTCGTCCCGGGTCGATCCCGCCCGAGCGGTAATGCATGGGGTCCTCGATCACCTCGAGGGGGAGGTCCTCGACCTCGGGCAGTCCCAGCTCGTCGCCCTGGTAGATGTACAGGCTCCCGGGGAGCGCTGCGACGAGCAGCGCCGCAGCGCGCGCGCGGTGCCGGCCCAGCTCGGGGTCGGTCGGCACGCCGAAGCGCTTCTTGAGGAACGCGAAGGCGCTGTCCTCCCGGCCGTAGCGCGTCACGGGTCGCGTGACATCGTGATTGCTCAGCACCCATGTCGACGGGGCGCCGACGGGCGCGTGGGCGGCGAGGGTCGCGGTGATGGATTCGCGGAAGGATGCCGCGCCCCACGGCCGCGCCAGGAAGTCGAAGTTGAACGCGGTATGCATCTCGTCGGCGCGCAGGTAATTCGTGAAGCGCACGATGTCGGGCACCCAGATCTCGCCGACGAGCACGCGCGTGCCCGGGTACGAGTCGGCGATCGCGCGCCACGCGCGGTAGATGTCGTGCAGCTCGTCCCGGTCCTCGGTGGGGTGGTCGGGCTTCGCGCCCACCTCGGGGAGGTCGGGGTCCTTGATGAGCAGCGCCGCGGAGTCGATGCGCACGCCGGCGACGCCCCGATCGAACCAGAACCGCAGGATCTCCTCGTGCTCGCGGCGCACGTCGGGATGGTTCCAGTTCAGGTCCGGCTGCTCGGGCGTGAACAGGTGCAGGTACCACTCCCCCGGCGTGCCGTCGGGGTTGGTCGTGCGGGTCCACGTCTGCCCCTGGAAGCTCGACACCCAGTTCGTCGGGATCTCGTCGCCGTGCTCGCCGCGACCCGGGTGGAACCAGAAGCGCTCGCGCTCGGGGCTTCCGGGGCCCGCGGCGAGCGCCGCCTGGAACCACGGGTGCTGATCCGAGATGTGGTTCGGGACGACGTCGACGATGGTGCGGATGCCGAGGCTCAGGGCGTCCTGGATGAGCAGCTCCGCCTCTTCCAGCGTGCCGAAGCGCGGGTCGATGTCGCGGTAGTCCTGGACGTCGTAGCCGCCGTCGGCCATCGGGCTGGGATACCAGGGCGTGAACCAGATGGCGTCGACGCCGAGGTCCTTCAGATACCCCAGACGCGAGCGCACCCCCGCCAGATCGCCCGTGCCGTCGCCGTTTCCGTCGGCGAAGCTGCGGACGTACACCTGGTAGATCACGGCGGAGCGCCACCACAGCGGATCGTCGGTGGCGGGGACCGCGTGGTCGCTGCGGGCAAGGACCTCGGTGTCCACGGAACTCCTCATCGTCGATGGAAAGACTCGATGAGGAGAATGTATTCGCGTGGCCCCAATCACGCAAGTCTTTGACAGATCAATGCAAGATCACGATTAAGCAACAACAGTTGGTGCATGCGTGCGCTGCCAGGTGATTAAGTCGGCGATCTTCGCGACCAGGGGGCGTCCTAGGGGCGCGCCTTCCCATACGCCTGCTCGCGCGTTTCGATCTCGGCGACGTGGTCGCCGGCGCGGGGTGGCTGCGGGATCGCGCGCTGCCGCCGGTGAGCTCGCTGTACCACCCGCACCGTGTGCAAAGCGGCGGACCGAGGCACGCGAGAGGCTCCGGCGGCGAGCAGCCCCCCGTTTCGCGAGACGGGTCAGGCCGGGACGGGGCCCGTCGACGCCCGCAGCACGAGCTCGGGCTCGAAGAGCAGCTCGTCGCCGGCCTCGGTCGTGCCGGCTATCTGCGAGAGCAGCAGGTCGATGACGGTGCGCCCCATCGACTCGATGGGCTGACGCACCGTCGTGAGCGGCGGCTCGGTGCAGCTCATCAGGAACGAGTCGTCGAAGCCGACGACGCTCACGTCGTCGGGCACGCGCAGCCCCGCCCGGCGCGCGGCACGCACCGCGCCGAGGGCCAGCGGATCGCTCGCGCACACGATCGCGGTCGCCCCGGCGGAGAAGAGACGCGACGCCCCCGCCTGGCCGGATTCGAGGGAGTACAGGCCGCGCACCACGAGGGTCTCGTCGAGAGGCGACCCGAGCCGGTCGAGCAGGCGCTGCGCTGCGGCGAGCTTGCGCTGCGAGGGGATGTGGTCGAGCGGGCCGAACAGCAGCCCGATCCGCCGGTGCCCGAGCTGATGGAGGTGCTGGATCGCCTGCTCCGCGGCCGCCCCGTCGTCGGTCGACACGGTCGCGAAGTCGAGCGACGGGATGCGCGCGTTCACCAGCACGGTCGGGAGGTTCACCTGCCGCAGCCGCTCGTAGTGCTCGTGCGCGGCATCCGCCTGACTGTAATTGCCGCCGAGGAAGATGACGCCGGACACCTGCTGCTGCAGCAGCAGGTCGACGTAGTCCGACTCGGTGATGCCGCCCGCGTTCTGCGTGCACAGCAGCGGCGTGTAGCCGTTCTGGGTCAGACCGCCGCCGATGATCTCGGCGAGCGCGGGGAAGATCGGGTTCTGCAGCTCGGGCAGCACGAGGCCCACGAGCCGTGCGCGCTCGCCGCGGAGCTTGGTCGGGCGCTCGTACCCCAGCACATCGAGCGCCGTGAGCACGGCCTGGCGCGTGGCGTCAGAGACACCCGGCTTGTCGTTGAGCACCCGGCTGACGGTCGCTTCGCTGACCCCGACCTTGCGCGCGACTTCTGCGAGACGCTTCGACATGCGTTCAGTGTACGCAAGAACTTGCGTGATTCCGCAAGTGGATGAAAGCTACGGATGCGGAATATCGGTCGGGGGATGCACCGTTGCGCCTCACCATGACAACCATCGGAATCATCGGTGCAGGACACATCGGCAGCGCACTCGCGCGGGCGTTCTCGGGCCTCGGCTACGACGTGGTGATCGCGAACTCGCGGGGGCCAGAGACGCTCCAGGACCTCGTGGCCGGGCTCGGTCCCAAGGTCCGCGCCGCGACCGCGCCGGAGGCCGCCGCCGCAGCGGACATCGCCGTGGTGACGGTGCCGCTCAAGGCGGTGAAGGACGTGCCCGTCGAGCCCCTCGCCGGCAAGATCGTGGTCGACACCAACAACTACTACTTCGAGCGCGACGGCCACATCGACGCCCTGGACCGCGGCGAGACCACGACCTCCGAGATCGTCCAGCAGCACCTGCCGACGTCGAAGGTCGTGAAGGCCTTCAACCAGATCCTCGCGTCGGAGATCAACACCACCGGCCTCCCGGCCGGCGAGCCGAACCGCCGCGCACTCGGCACCGCGAGCGACCACGCCGACGCGATCGAGGTGGTCACCGACATCTACGACCGGCTCGGCTTCGACACCGTGAGCGCGGGCCCCCTCAGCGAGTCGTGGCGACTCGAGCGCGACCGGCCCGCGTACGTGGCGCGCCAGACCGCCGCCGAGCTGCGCGAGAACCTCGCGAAGGCGAACCGTCTTCCCTGACGGCGGAATACGGGGGATGCCGCGACCGGTTGTGGCTGGGGATGAGCACTGCAGCCCCCGCCCCGCTTTCGCTGTCCGTCCTCGACCTGGTCCCGGTGCGCACCGGGCAGACGAGCGCGCAGGCGGTGACGGCATCCCTCGCCCTCGCCGCGGCGGCGGATCGACTCGGATTCCGGCGGTACTGGTTCGCCGAGCACCACAACATGCCCGCCGTGGCGTCGACGACCCCGCCGGTGCTCGCGGCCGCCGCCGCCGCACGCACCTCGCGCATCCGGCTCGGGTCGGGCGGCGTCATGCTGCCGAACCACTCGCCGCTCGTGGTGGCCGAACAGTTCGCGGCCCTCGAGGCCATCGCGCCCGGCCGCATCGACCTCGGCATCGGCCGCGCTCCGGGGTCCGACCCGGTGATCACGCAGCTGCTCCGCCAGAGCGGCACCACCAGCGATGTCGAGCGCTTCCCGGAGCACGTGCGCGACATCGTGTCGCTCGTATCGGCCGAAGGCGCGGCGCTCCGCTTCACGTCCGGCGGGACCTACGACGTCCACGCCACGCCGGCCGCGACGAGCGTGCCGGAGGTGTGGCTGCTCGGCTCGAGCGACTACTCGGCGCAGCTCGCGGCATCCTTCGGCCTGCCGTACGTGTTCGCGAACCACTTCTCGGGCGAAGGACTGGACCGCGCGCTCGAGCTGTACCGCTCGCAGTTCCAGCCCAGCGAGACCCTCGCCGCGCCTCGCACCTTCCTCACGGCGAACGTGCTGGTCGCGCCCACGCACGAGGAGGCGGAGGCGCGGGCGCTGCCCAACCTGCGCATGACCGCGCGCCTGCGCACGAACAGGCCGCTCGTGCCGCTCGAGACCGTCGAGGAGTCCCTCGCAGGGGCAGCGGACTTCGCCGGCCTCGGCGAGACGTTCATGGCCTCGGCCCGCGCGACCTGGTTCGTGGGCACGGCCGAGACCGTGGCATCCGAGCTGCACGCCTTCGCCGCTCGGCACGGCGTCGACGAGGTGATGATCTCGCCGATCGCGGGGTCGTACGAGAGCGAGCCGATGGATGCCTCGCCCGGCCGCGTGCGGACGCTCGAGCTCCTCGCCACCGAGCTGCTGGAGTAGCGCTCCCCGATATCACACGATCTGGGTGATGTCCCTGTCCGGCGCGGCCGACACCGTGGAAGCGATTGTCGCGAAGGCCGTGTTCGACGGCCGCGCGAGGACAGGGGGGCGAACACATGTCGATTCGGATGCCGGACGGAACGAGCACACGACCCCGGCGGCGCAGCCGCTCTGCGATGGTGTTCGTGGCGGTGCTCGCGGTCGTCGCGGGAGTCGTGCTGCCGACGACAGCCCCGGCCCGCGCAGGCCAGGGAAGCCTCGTCTCAGGTGTCGCGTGGGGGGACTCGAACCGCGACGGCCTGCGGCAGGGCGGCGAGGTCGTGCAGTCCGGCGTCACGGTAGAGCTGCTGTCGTCGCCCGGCGGAGCGGTGATCGCGTCGACGACGACCGGCGCAGGGGGCACGTACAGCTTCGCCGACGTCGCGGACGGCGACTTCGTCGTTCGCGTCGATGCGCCCGGACCTTTCCGGTTTCCGGCGACACCGAGCGGTGACAACGACTTCGGCCGTGCGGGTCAGCCGAATCCCGGGGAACCCGAACGCGGCGTGAGCGTGCCGTTCGCCATCGTGGGGGCCGCACAGGTGACGGCGCTCGACGCCGGCCTGCAGCCGATCGCCGACCTCGTCGTCGAGCGGCTGCCAGAAGCCGAGGCCTGCGAAGGATTCGCCGTGACCGGTCTGCCGCCGTTCGACGCGTCTGACGGCCCCGGCCTCGACTCTGGGCCGGGCAACTGCGTGGTCCGCACGAACGACAGCGTGCTGCAGAACTACTCGGTGTCGCTGACGGGGCTCCCCACCGGGGCGTCGGTCCCCAATGTCGTCGCGCAGTTCACGCTTTCGTCTCCGGATGGAGCGGCACTCGAGCTGGTGGGCCCCAGCGCCAACGGGCTCCCAGCCGGGTGCCTCGGCGCCGCGAACGGCGCGAACCCGGCCTCCTCGCGCACCATCAATCCGGACGGCTCCATCACCGTGACGTGCAACCTCGGCACGATGTCGTCGAGCGTCGCTGCCATTCAGTTCGCCTACCGTTTCGCGGGAGACACCCCGGTTCCCGCCCACGCCAGTATCGAGATGCACGCCTACGCCGGCCAGGGCGACGCGGGCATGTCGAACTCGGTCTCCGGTCCCGTCGTCGAGGTCACGGGCACCGCGCGGTGGGACCTCGAGAAGACGCTCTACCCCGCCACCGGCGTCGGCAACGCTGGCCCCGACTTCACCATCCTCACCATCGGCGGGGTGCCCACCGAAGGGTACTTCGTGCGGTACATGTTCCACATCCGCGACCTCATGGGCGGAACCGGCGGCAGCGAGCTCGTGTGGCCGGTGACGTTCACCGACGTGATGCCGGAGTTTCCCGGCGCTCGCATCACGGAGTGCCGTGGCGCTCAGGGCGCCGACGGCATGGCAGGGTCGCCGTGGACGCTCACGTGCCCTGCGGTGTCTGAGGTGCAGGGAGCCGACGGCTGGACCCTCAGTATCCGCCCCAACAGCGGTGCCGGCTCGGATACGGGTGAGGGGCACATGGTGATGACCGTGTTCGTGCCGCTGGAGGAGATGAACCGGGCGATCAACCCGGCGTGGCAGCCGGGTGACCCGGTGCCCACCGGCACGTTCGATTACGACAACCGTGCGCAGGACACCGACCACTGGGCGCTCAACGGCGGGGCGCTCAACTTCGGCGATGGGCACGAGCCCGGCTGGGACGGCACCGGCAACAACCTCGCCACGCGCGCGGCGAGTGCGGCCGCACCGCGCTGGGACCTTCAGAAGAACTTCCGCCAGGGCCCCACCTTCAGCACCCAGACCATCAACGGCGTGCAGGTCTCGGGTTACACCATCGACTACGACTTCCGAGTCCTCGACCTCGCCGGGGCCGACAACGTAGGGCCATGGCTGGATCGCCCGATCGCGTTCAAGGATCGACTCGTCAGCCACCCCGGCGCCATCCTTCTCAGCTGCCGGGAGCTGCAGCCGAATCCGAACGTCGAATCAACGAATTGCGAGACGGGGGCGCAGCCCGCCGACGGCTGGGACATCAGCGCGATGCCGAATCAGCGGGGCTTCAATAACCGGCGCATGGATTTCATCGCGCGGATTTTCATCCCCATGGACGCGATGCCCGCCGACCCGTGCGAGAACAACGTCACGATGGATTTGCGCAACGAGGCGGTCGGGTCCGATACGTGGACCATCGAGGGGCAGCCGAACAACGGCACGGGCTTCGAACCCGGGTGGGACGGCACGACGGCGACTGGCAACAACCTCGACGTGCGCAGCGTGCGACCCTCCCCGGCGGAGTGCGGCATCCTGACCGGCGACAAGCAGTACATCGCCACCGAGACCGGCGGGGAGTACGGCGGCAACCCCAATCAGTTCCGGCCGTCGTTCGCCGGCCACACGCTGAACACGACGGTGGGGCTGAGCGCAAGCAGCGACCGCATCTCGGTCACCAACCTGCAGCTGTGCGACGTCTTCGACGTCTCGACGCAGTTCCTTCGGCCTGGCGGGACCACGACGGTGACCGCCACGGGTTCCGTCAACCCGGCGGACTACGTGATCGAGTACGCGGTCGGACCGAACGCCGTCGACACCCAGGCGGGGCCGTTCGACACGACGCCCAATGTCAATCTCTTCCCCAGCGACACGTCGTCGCTCAGCGACGCGGCAGCGTCGTGCCGCGAGGACCCCGGCCCGTGGTCGACCGATCCGGCGTCGTTCGGCGCGGATTGGCGCGACCGCGTGAACATGATCCGCGTGCGTCCGACCGACCCCACCCTCACGGAGGTCGGACCCTTCAGCGTCAACCTGTGGTCGGCCCTCCAGGTCCGCGGAACGTACAACGGTGGACCGAACGCCGGAGAGATGATCCCGCACCGCATCCGCCTCTCCAACGCCGGCGGCTGGCCGACCACCACCGGCTGGTCCACGATCGTTCGGGAACGACGCTTCGAGGGTCCGCAACTGGTCGTCGACAAGACGGTCACTCCCACGCAGTACCTGCCCGGCAACACCGCGATCTGGGATCTGAACGTGCTGGCAGACCGCACCTTCGCCGGGATGACGATCGTCGACGTGAAGGTGATCGATACCATCCCCACCGATCTGCACTTCGACGCCGCGTGCACGCAGGCGCGCCTTCCCCAGGGCGTGACGATGAGCTACGACGCGGTGACTCGCCAGGTGACGTTCAGTGGCGGGGACGTGCCGATCGTCACCACCGGGACGAACCAATGGATCTTCCATCCGACGGCCGCGGGCGCCCGGCGCCTGCAGATCTGCACCACCGTCGACTCGCTCGCGCAACCCGGCGACACCTACGTGAACACCATGCAGGCGACGGCTGCCAACTCGACGAATGCCCCCACTGACACGGCGACCATCCAGATCGTGGGTGCGGGTCAGATGGGTATCTCCAAGACGGTGGACAAGGCGTACGTCGCAAGCGGCGAGCCGTATACCTGGTCGCTGGACTGGGGGAACACCTCGACCGTGCTCTCGTTCCAGGCTCCGGATCTGATCGACGTGCTGCCGTGGAGCGGCGACGGTGCGGCCGATGCGCTCTCGCGTCGCGATCAGTTCGCGACGGACTACACCGGTTCGGTGCAGCTGACGGGTCCACTCGCGGCTCCGACGTACCTTCGCGGCGGCACCGGCGCGGTGCCCGGCACGTGGTACTACACCACGGCGGCGCCGGCCACGGTCAACCACGACCCGCGCGACGCGTCGAACGCCAACCCGGCGACCCCGGGCGGACGCTGGCTGACCGCTGCCGAGGTCGCCGACTTCGGCGCCGTGACGGCGGTGCGGTTCGTTTCGGCATCGACGCTTCCGGTGCAGTCGCGGGTGCGGGCTCTGATCCCGGCGGTGTCGACGAGCAACGACCTCGACAATCTGTACGTGAACCGGGCGATGATCTTCTCGCCCACGTTCGCGAACCAGCCGCTGCTGTCGAACGAGCCGTACGTGCAGATGCCGGGGTTCACCCTCGGCGACCTGGTGTGGATGGACCGCAACGGCAACGGAGTGTTCGACGCCGGCGAGACGGGCATTCCCGGGGTGACCGTGCAGGTGCGTAACGCGAGCGGCGACGTGGTCGGCACCCGGGTGACCGACGCGGCGGGCCGATGGTCGGTCGCGGGGCTGCCTGCCGGCACTTACACCGCGAACATCCCGGCATCGATGTTCGCCGCCGGAGGTCCGCTGGCCGACTACGTCGTGCGCACCGTCGGCTCCAGCGACACCGCGGCGCCGAACGAGAACGCCGACAACAACAACACGGCAGCCCCAGACCCCGCGACGACGGGTCTGACCAGCACGCCGGTGACCATGGCGTACGTATACAGCGGAGGGGAACTGTCCGGAGGCAACGGGCCGACCGGCGACGATGTGGCGGGTCTCGCCGACGAGCTCATCGCGGACGGGTTCACCACGTTCACGGGCGACCTGGCGCTCATGCCCGCACCCGGCGTCGACATCGAGAAGCACACGAACGCTCAGGATGCCGACACCCCGACCGGGCCGACCGTTCCGGTGGGGGGCGCCGTACGGTGGACCTACATCGTGACGAACTCCGGCGGAGTCGATCTGACGAACGTTACCGTCACCGACGACCGGGTGGCGGACTCCGCCATCGACTGCGACGGCACCGGCAGCAACGTCATCGCCGGGCCGCTCGCGCCCGACGCGACATTCACGTGCGTGGCCACGGGCACGGCGATCGCGGGCCAGTACGCGAACACCGGCACGGTGACGGGCCTCGACCCGACGCAGGCCGAGGTCACCGACGACGACCCGTCGCACTACTTCGGCGGGACGCCGGCCGTCGACATCGAGAAGGCCACCAACGGTCAGGACGCCGACACCCCGACCGGTCCATACGTTCAGGTCAGCAGCGTCGTCCGCTGGACGTATGTCGTCACCAACACCGGCACGGTCCCGTTGACGAACGTCACGGTGACGGACGACATGCTGGATGCCGGCGCTATCGACTGCGATGGGACGGGCGGCAACGTGATCGCCGGGCCGCTGCCGGCCGACGCCTCCTTCACCTGCGTCGCGACCGGCACAGCGGACGTCGGGCAGTACGCGAACCTCGGCACAGTGAGGGCGACCGGCCCGGTGACCACCGACGTCGACGGGAACCCGGTCGCCGGCGTGATCGTCGACGACGACGACCCGTCGCACTACTTCGGCGCCCTCCCGGCCATCGACATCGAGAAGGCGACGAACGGCCAGGACGCCGATCAAGCGCCTGGCGTGCCGTTGGCGACCGGAGCGATCGTGGAGTGGACGTACGTCGTGACCAACACCGGCAATGTGCCGCTGATCGATGTCACCGTGACCGACGACAAGGTCGCCGCCTTCCAGATCTGGTGCGACGGGAGGCCGTCGAACGTGGTCGCCGGCCCACTCGCACCCGGTGCGTCGTTCACCTGCAACGCCCTGGGCGTCGCCATCACGGGCGCGTACGCGAACACCGGCAGCGCGACCGGCACCGTCCCCGGCACGGAGATCGCCGTCACCGACGACGACCCGTCGCACTACACCGGCACCCCGGTCGCGGCGGGTCTGCCTGCGACGGGCGTCGTGCTGCCGATCACCGCCCTCGTCGGCGGCATCCTCGTCCTTCTCTCGGGACTGCTGCTCGTGGGCATCACCCGCCGTCGGAGGGCCTGAGCCGGTCGCCCGGCCGTGGGCGACACGGCCGGGCGCTCACCGGACGAGCGAATAGAACCGGAAGAACCCGAAATCCTCGATCGGCAGGATCTCGAGGTCGGCGAAACCCGCCTCGCGGGCGTAGCCGCGGAGCGTGTCGGGGCGCATGACGGTGCCGGTGCCGACGCTCGGCTGGTGCGAGAGGCCGTCGGGCAGGCAGCAGAAGAGGCTGTACCCGTACATCAGCCGCTCGACCTGGTCGCCGGGCGCCACGAGCCGGTCGCCGACCGCCTCGTCCATGACGATCACCGGCCCGCCCTCGCGCACCGCCGCACGCATCGCCCCGAGCACCTCGACGGGCCGGGGCATGTCGTGCACGCACTCGAACCCGAACGCGGCATCGAAGGGCCCGTAGTTCTCCAGCCCATCGCCGTCCGCGTTGTGGAACGTCACGCGATCGGCGACGCCGCTGTCGTGCGCGTTCGCCCGCGCGAGCTGGATCGACGGCTCGTCGATGTCGAACCCGGCCACCGTCAGTCCCGGGTACGCCTGCGCGAGCGCGATCGACGACCAGCCCGCGCCCATGCCGATGTCCGCGATGCGCGCACCCGGGCGCTCCAGCACGGAGGTCAGCGACGAGATCGGCGCGAGGGCGCCGGGCAGGGCCTCGAACCATGGCCGATTGAGACTGGCCTGGGCCTCCCGCGCATCGGCTCCCAGCTGCTCCCAGCTCACCCCGCCGCCCGTGCGGTACGCCTCGAGGAATCCTGGCATGTTGACTCCTGCGGCTGCGAACAGGCGGGGCATCCCGCCGACGAAGGCGAGGCTCCGGTCGTCCAGCAGCGCCTCGGCGGCGCCTGGCGGAAGGGTGTAGCGGCGGGACGGTGACGTTCCGTCGCCGCCCTCCTCCAGTACGAGGACTCCGCTCACCGCCTGCTGCTCGAGCCACTCGCGCGCGTAGCGCGGCGATGTGCCGGTGCGCTGCGCGAGCTCGTCGGCGGTCGCCGGTCCCGAGTCGTGCAGGCTGCGGTACCAGCCCAGGCGCACGCCGAGGTATGCCGACATGAGGTCGACCCACCCGAGCGTCGAGGCCAGGAGGCGCTCGGCGAACGCCTCCGCGGACATCGCCGATGCGGTCGTCGCGTCGGTGGATGATGTGTTCATCGGGCACCGTATCGCTCACGTGCGCGGATGCTGCGTCGCACCCCGCACCTCAGAGGGTACGAGCGGGGGGACTGCGGCGCGAGCCCTCTCGTCGCGCGGGGTGCGCGCGGCCGAGGCTCAGTCGCGCTCGTCGGGCTCGCCCGAGATGAGGCCGCGCAGCCAGTCGCGCGCCTCGACGAAGACGTCGTCGGCATACCGCTCGGGGTAGTGGACCACAGCGCGGTCCGCGCGCGGATACGACCCCAGGAAGATCACGCTCGGGCTGAAGCGACGCAGGCCCAGCAGCGCGTCGGCCATGCGCTCGTCCTCGATGTGGCCGTCGGCATCGATCACGAAACGGTAGCGGCCGAGCTCGTCGCCGATCGGGCGGGACGCCAGCAGCGAGAGGTTGATGCCGCGCGTCGCGAACTGCTCCAGCATCTCGAGCAGGGCGCCGGGATGGTCGTCGGGCAGCTCGACGATGAGCGAGGTCTTGTCAGCACCTGTCGGCGGCGGCGGCGCGACGGTGCGGCTCACGAGCACGAACCGTGTCACGGCGTTGGCGTTGTCGCCGATGTTCGACGCGAGCAGCTCGAGCTCGTGATGCTCGAGGATTCCGGGGGGCGCGATCGCGGCATCCGCGTCGCTCGTCCCGTCCAGCAGGCTCATCGCGCTCGCGACGTTGCTGGCGGCGGGCACGTGCGCGTGCGACGGCAGCTCACGCGAGAGCCACTGCAGGCACTGGGCGTACGCCACCGGGTGCGCCGAGATGAGGGAGACGTCCTCGAGGCGCGCGCCCGGGCGTCCGACGAGCACGAACTCGACGGGCACCAGGTACTCCCCCACGATGCGCAGCCCGGGGACGGTGGCCAGGGCATCCTGCGCCGTCGACACCCCGCCGTCCACGGAGTTCTCGATGGCGATCATCGCGGCATCCGAGTGCCCCTCGACGACGTCCGCGAGGGCTTCACCGACGTTCCGCACGGGCTTCCAGTCGTGGCCGCGCGCCTCGGGCACCTGGGCCAGCGCGGCTTCGGTGAACGTGCCCGCCGGGCCGAGGTAGCTGTAGGTGCGGCGGACGGGAGCGGATGCCTGAGCGTCGACGGCCTCGGAAGTCACGCCCGCCAGCCTAACCCCGGGTCCGGTTGCCCGGCCTCGGCGTGCGCAACTCAGGAAGAACCGCTCGAGCGACGCGTTCCCGCCGCCGATTCCGAGACTCTTCCTGAGTTATGCGCGCTTCGCCTCGGAGGACTCGGTCCGACATCAGTGCGGAGCGACGCGTCATCCACCGTGCGCGGGGCCTGCAGGAGAGGCAGACTGGATCGCATGACTCGCGCTGGACAGCCCGCCGAAGCCTCGGACCTCATCGACATCGATGAGCTGATCGCCGCCTACTACGACGTGAAACCCGACCCGGCCGTTCCTGCGCAGCGAGTCGCGTTCGGCACGAGCGGTCACCGCGGCGCGTCGCTGTCGGCGAGCTTCAACGAGACGCACATCCTCGCCACGACCCAGGCGATCGTCGACTACCGCCGCGCGGAGGGAATCGAGGGGCCGCTGTTCCTCGGTCGCGACACGCACGGCCTGTCGCTTCCGGCCGAGCGCAGCGCGATCGAGGTGCTGGTCGCCAACGGCATCGACGTGCGCGTCGACGCCCGCGACTCGTGGGTGCCGACGCCGGCGCTCAGCCACGCGATCCTGACGTACAACCGAGGGCGGGATGCCGCGGACCCGGGTCGCGCGGACGGCATCGTCGTCACGCCCAGCCACAATCCGCCGAGCGACGGCGGCTTCAAGTACAACCCGCCGAACGGCGGCCCCGCCGACACCGATGCCACCGGCTGGATCGCGAACCGCGCGAACGAGCTGATCGCGGCGGGCCTCGACGGCGTCGCGCGCACGGCGTTCAAGGACCTCGACGCCGAGACGATCGGCGAGTACGACTTCCGCGACGCGTACGTGCGCGATCTCGCGAATGTGATCGACGTCGACGCGATCCGCAGCGCAGGCGTGCGCATCGGCGCCGACCCCCTCGGCGGCGCGTCGGTCGAGTACTGGGCGCTCATCGCCGAGGTGTTCGGCCTCGACCTCACCGTGGTGAACCCCGACGTCGACCCGACGTGGAAGTTCATGACGCTCGACTGGGACGAGAAGATCCGCATGGACCCGTCGTCGCCGTCGGCGATGGCCTCGCTCGTCGCTCGCCGCGACGAGTACGACATCCTCACCGGCAACGACGCCGATGCCGATCGCCACGGCATCGTGACGCCCGACGGCGGGCTCATGAACCCCAATCACTACCTCGCGGTCGCGATCGACTACCTGTTCTCGCACCGCGAGGGATGGCCGACGGATGCCGCGGTCGGCAAGACGCTCGTGAGCTCGATGATCATCGACCGCGTGGCCGAGCGGCTCGGCAGGCCGCTGCTGGAGGTGCCGGTCGGGTTCAAGTGGTTCGTGCCGGGGATGCTCGACGGCTCCGTCGCGTTCGGCGGGGAGGAGTCGGCGGGAGCGTCGTTCCTGCGCAAGGACGGCTCGGTGTGGACGACCGACAAGGACGGCATCCTGCTGTGCCTGCTGGCCGCCGAGATCCTCGCGGTGACCGGCAAGACGCCGTCTCAGCGGTACGCCGAGCTCGAGGCGGAGTTCGGCGCGTCGGCGTACCAGCGCGTCGACGCCCCGGCCACGCCCGAGCAGAAGGCGGCGCTCGGAAGGCTTGCGCCCGAGTCGGTCACCGCGACCGAGCTCGCCGGCGAGCCGATCACCGCGAAGCTCTCGCACGCGCCCGGCAACGGCGCCGCGATCGGCGGTGTCAAGGTGCAGACCGAGCACGCCTGGTTCGCCGCGCGCCCCTCGGGCACCGAGGACGTCTACAAGCTCTACGCCGAGTCGCTGCGCGGCCCCGAGCATCTCGCACAGGTGCAGAAGGAGGCGCGCGCCGTGGTGTCGGAGGCCCTCGGGGCGGCGTGACAGCGAACGGCCGCTCGGACCCTGACGCCGGCGGCCATGTGCGACGGTTCGCCGCGCGAGGTTCGGGGAAGCGTTTTCCATCCGATTCGGGCACAATGGGGCGCATGGCCGAACTCGCGCTCCGCATCGACGACAAGGGGGTGACCGTCACCACCGGCGGTGTCGACATCGTCCGGTACGCGTTCGCACCCGGAGGCGCGGCATCCGAAGGACCCAAACCCTTCCTGCACCCCCTTCGCACGCTCGACGGCGCACCGCTGACGGCGTTCCGCCCGTGGGACCACCGCTGGCACAAGGGGCTCCAGATGACGTGGACCCACGTGTCGGGCGAGAACTTCTGGGGCGGGCCGACCTTCCACCGCGACACCGGGTACCGTCAGCTCGACAACGTGGGCATCATCCGCCACGAGCGGTTCACTGACGTGCAGGATGCCGGGGCCGAGGTCTCGTTCACCGAAGAGCTCATATGGGTCACGCGGGCCGGAGAGGAGTGGATCGCCGAGACCCGCACCCACCGCTTCCACGGCGTCGATCCCGACCGCGGGCTGTGGGCACTGGACTTCGCGACGACCCTCCGCAGCATCGCGGACCGCGAGCTCGCGCTCGGAAGCCCGACGACGCAAGGGCGCCCGGACGCCGGCTACACGGGATTCGTGATCCGGATGCCGCGCGCGTGGACCGGCGGACGCGTGCTGTCGGGCGACCTCGAGGGCGCCGACGCGATCATGGGCACTGAGACACCGTGGGTGGCCGTGTCGGGTGAGCACGACGAGGTGGACGGCGGCGGCACGGTGCTCGTGTTCGCCGGCACGTCGAGCGCCGCGCCACCGGTCCGGTGGTTCGTGCGCACCGAGCCGTTCCCGATCGTCGCGCCCTCCCCCTCGTTCGACGAGCACATCGTGCTGGCGCCGGGCGACGAGCTCTCCCTGCGCCATCGGCACGTGTTCGGCGATCGCGTATGGTCGCCCGACGAGACGCGGGCGCTCGCCGAGGAGCTCGCACCGTGAGCGCGCTCTTTCCCGGCGCCGTGGCCGTCAGCAGCCTGCGCGTCTACGACTGGGAGGCCGAGGACGGTCTGCGCGGCGGATCGCCGCACCTGCACACCGCCTCGAGCGAGGGGTACGTCGTCACCGCCGGGTCGGGCGAGGTGCACACGGTCTCGGCCGCGGGGCGAGACATCCGCCGTCTGGAACCAGGTGAGGTCGTGTCGTTCTCGCCCGGCACGGTGCACCGGCTGGTCAACCACGGCGGTCTCGAGCTGATCGTCGTGATGCAGAACGCGGGACTGCCCGAGGCGGGTGACGCCGTGCTGACATTCCCCGCCGACGTGCTCGACGATCCGGAGGCGTACGCCCGCGCGGCGACGCTGCCCGACGGGACCGAGGACGAGCGGGCCGGCGCCGCGCGCGCCCGCCGCGACCTCGCGCTGCGCGGGTACCTCGAGCTGCTCCACGATCTCGAGGCCCGTGGCCTGCCCGCGCTCGCCGAGCTGCACGCGCGGGCCGCACGCCTGGTGCAGCCGAGGGTCGCGCGGTGGCAGAAGCTGTGGGAGTCCACGGTCGCCGCCGAGGCCGCACGCACGCGCGACCAGCTCGAGAGGCTGGCCGACGGGAAGCCGGGACTCCTGACCGACGCGGCGGTCGAACGCGGCGAGCGCCGAGACGCCCCACGCGCCTTCGGCATGTGCGGCCGGCTGCAGACGTGGGACTGACCGACCTGAGCCGCGCTGATCGGATCGGCGCGATGACGTGTAGCCTCAGCACCACAGGGTCACCGCGGCTCTCGAAGGAGCCAGTCCCATGGGTGACAAGTCCACGCGCAGAGAAGGCGGCAAGACCGCGCCGTCCAAGACGCTGAAAGAGAAGCGCCTCGCGAAGGCCGACAAGAAGGCCGCCAACAGTCGCGCGGCCGACAGCGACGCCATCACGAACATCAAGAAGCGCTGACCTCCGCCGCCGGCGGGCGCGGCGAAAGCTCGCACCGCCGGGACGGCGGGGTCTGCGGAACCGTTTCGAACGCGCAGCGTCGGCGAGCAGGAAAACGCCTACCATGATCGGGACGGGTGCCTTCGACGACGGCGGCACCGTGAAGCCGTCAGAGACGAGGCCGCCATGAAGCGAGTCGGCATCCGGGATGTCGCGCAGCACGCCGGCGTGTCGATCAGCACGGTCTCGAACGCGCTCAACCGGCCCCACATGGTCAGCGACCGGCTCGTCGAGCGCGTGCGATCCGCCGCCGACCAGCTCGGCTACGTGCCGCTGCAGGCGGCGCAGCAGCTGCGCGCCGGCCGCAGCGGCCTGCTCGGCATGACCGTGATCAACATCGCCAACCCGTTCTTCGCCGACATGGTCGCCGGCGCCGAGGACGCCGCATCGGCGGCGGGACTGCGCGTGCTCGTGGGCAACTCGAGCGATGACATCACGAAGGAGCGCGACCATCTCGAGCTCTTCGAGCGCGTCCAGGTCGAGGGCGCGCTGGTGAGCCCGTTCGGCCCGCTCGAGCCGTGGCTGGAGCGCCTGCGCGGCCGCGGCATCCCCGTGGTGCTCGTCGACGCGGTCGACGAGCGCGGCGAGCTCGCGTCGGTGTCGTTCGACGACGTCGCCGGCGGGCGACTCGCCGCCGAGCACTTGCTCGCGACCGGGCGCCGGCGCCTCGCGTTCGTCGGCGCGCGCCAGGAGGTGCGCCAGGTTCGGGAGCGACTCGAGGGGGTTCGCCTGGCGGTCGCGGCGCATCCGGAGGCGACGCTCGAGCTGGTCTGGACGGAGCGCACCACCTCGGCCGTCGGCGGGTTCTTCGGCGAGCAGCTCGCACGGCGCGATCCCGCCGACCGGCCGGACGGGCTCGTGGCATCGAACGACCACCTCGCGATCGGACTCGTGCACGGCCTGGTCTCGCGCGGAATCCGCGTGCCCGAGGAGGTCGCGGTCGTGGGCTACGACGACATCGAGTTCGCCGCGATCTCGGCCGTGCCGCTGACCTCGGTGCGTCAGCCGGCGCGCGAGATGGGTCGCACCGCGGCCGAGATGCTGCTGGCTCGCATCGGCGGTACGGCCGGCCCTGAGCTCGCGAACGTCGTATACAGGCCCGAGCTGATCGTCCGCGGATCGACGGTCGCCGGCGCGCTGAGCTGAAGCCGCGAGCCGGCCGGTCACCGCGCCCGAGGCATCCGTCTGTAGCATGTCGGCATCATGCAGAAAACGCTTACCGGGACGATCCGCATCGCCCAAAACCCGCGGCCGGTCCGCTCGGTGCTGCGACTGCTCGCTCAGCGGCCGGGCCGGCTGGCGATCTCGCTCGTGGCGTTCGCGCTGAAGGAGATCCCGCTGTGGTTCCTGCCGGTGGTGACGGCCGAGGTCATCGACCTCGTCGCGACCGGCGGCGAGGTGTCGAGCGTGCTGTTCTGGTTCGGCATCTCCGCCGTGCTGCTGCTGCAGAACTACCCGATGCACCTCGTGTACACACGCAACTTCATGACCGTCGTGCGCGACACGGGCGCCGAGCTGCGCAACGCGCTCGCGGCGCGGCTGCAGAGCCTGAGCATCGGCTACCACTCGCGCGTGAGCTCTTCGATCGTGCAGACCAAGGTCGTGCGCGACGTCGAGAACGTCGAGATCATGCTGCAGCAGGTCACTCACCCGCTGCTGTCGTCCACCATGGTGCTCATCGGGGCCATCGCGATGACCGCGATCGCGGTGCCCGAGTTCCTTCCGGTGTACGCGCTGGCGGTGCCGATCGCACTCGGCCTGCGGTGGGCGCTGGGGCGGCGCTCGCGCGTGCGTAACGAGGTGTTCCGCCGCGAGGTCGAGGGGTTCGCCGCACGCGTCGGCGAGATGGCGTCGCTGATCCCGGTGACCCGCGCGCACGGACTCGAGCAGACCGCGGTGTCACGGGTTTCGGCAGGCGCCGACGGCGTCCGCCGCGCCGGCCTGCACCTCGACATGCTCAACGGCCACGTCGCGTCGATCTCGTGGGTCACGATGCAGCTCTTGGGAGTCGGATGCCTCGTGCTCGCGGCCGTCTTCGCGCTCACCGGCATCCTGCCCATCACTCCGGGCGAGGTCGTGCTGCTGTCGACCTACTTCGCGCTGCTGACACAGGGCCTCACCCAGCTGCTGATGCTGATCCCGGTCGGCGCGCGCGGCATGGAGTCGATGCGGTCCATCTCGGAGGTGCTGCAGGAACCCGACCTCGAGCAGAACGAGGGCAAAGCCGCTGTCGGGCAGGTCGACGGGCACATCGAGCTGCAGCACGTGTCGCACCGCTACGACGGTGCCGACCGGGATGCCGTGCACGACGTCTCGCTCGACATCCCGGCCGGCGAGACCGTGGCCTTCGTGGGCTCATCGGGCTCGGGCAAGTCGACGATGCTCAACCTCGTGCTCGGCTTCGTGCGCCCGACGTCGGGACGCATCCTGCTCGACGGCCGCGACACCCAGGAGCTCGACCTGCGCACGGTGCGCCGTTTCGTGTCGGTGGTGCCGCAGGAGTCGGTGCTGTTCGAAGGCGCGATCCGCGAGAACATCGCGTACGGGCTCGACGATGTGCCGGAGGCGCGGCTGCGGCAGGCGCTGCGCGACGCGAACGCCGCGGAGTTCGTCGACACGCTGCCGGACGGCTGGGACACCGTCGTCGGCGAGCGCGGCGCGCGCCTGTCAGGCGGGCAGCGGCAGCGCCTCGCGATCGCTCGCGCGCTCGTGCGGGACCCGCGCATCCTGCTCCTCGACGAGGCGACCTCGGCCCTCGACCCCGAGTCGGAGGAGCTCGTCAAGGAGGCCCTCGACCGCCTGATGACCGGCCGCACCACTCTGGTCGTGGCGCACCGGCTGTCGACGATCCGGCGGGCCGACCGCATCGTCGTGCTCGAGCAGGGCCGTGTCGTGGAACAGGGACCGCACGACGACCTGCTCACGCGCGGCGGCCGCTACGCCCACCTCCACGCGACCCAGGCCGGGACGTCGGACTGAGCCGCGCAGCGGATGGCACCGCGGGATAGCGCTTTCCGCCATGATGTCCTAGGGTCGACGGTGGATGCTGCGGGCCTGTGCGTTCGCCAGGACATGCGAAGGAGCCTGACCCATGATCGAGACACTGCGCTGCGCGATCGTGGGCACGGGTGCCATCGCCCACGCCCATGCCCACGCGATCGCGGCGTACCCGCACGCGCAGCTCATCGCGGTCACCGACCTGTCGCGTGAGTCCGCGACGGCGTTCGCCGGGAGGTTCGGCGCGCCCGCGGTGTACGACGACCTCGACACCCTCCTCGCGTCGGAGCAGCCCGACGTCGTGCACGTATGCACCCCGCCGGCGGCGCACCGCGACCAGTCCGTCGCCGCATCCCACGCGGGCGCCGACGTGATCGTCGAGAAGCCGCCGGCACCGAGCCTCGAAGAGCTCGACGACATGCGCACCGCCGCCGCCGCGGCCGGCCGCGAGCTCGTCGTGGTGTTCCAGCAGCGCACCGGCACGGCCGCGGCGCACGTCAAGCGGCTGCTCGACGAGGGGGCGTTCGGCCGGACTCTCATCGCGCAGTGCCAGACGCTGTGGTACCGCGACGCGTCGTACTTCGCGGTGCCGTGGCGGGGCAAGTGGGAGACCGAGGGCGGCGGGCCGACCCTCGGGCACGCGATCCATCAGATCGATCTGCTCGCGTTCCTGCTCGGCGACTGGGAGAGCGTGCAGGCCCGCCTGTGGCGCCTCGATCGCGAGACGCAGACGGAGGATGCCTCGACCGCGACCCTGACGTTCGCGAACGGCGCGATCGCGTCGGTGGTCACCAGCGCGGTGTCGCCGCGCGAGACGAGCTCGATCCGCATCGACACCCAGCGCGCGACGATCACGGTCGACCACCTCTACGGTCACGGTCACGAGAACTGGCGGATCACCCCTGCCCCCGGCTTCGACGCCGAGGCCGCCGCGTGGTCGCTTCCCGAAGCCGAGGAGGCGAGCAGTCATGAAGTGCTGATCCGCGAGGTGTTCGACGCGCTGCGCTCGGGCGGCGCACTCCCCGCGGTCGCCGCCGACCCGGCGCGCTCGTTCGAGCTCGTGGCGGCGATCTACGCGTCGGCCGCCGAGGACGGCGCGGTGATCACGCCCGATCGGCTCGCGACGCATCCGACGCACCGCCGCGGCTTCGCGAGCCCTGTGACCGACCGCAGGTGAGCGAGGACCCTTCGACTGCACCGCGCGCGGCCTGTCACGAAGTGCCGGCCCGGGCGACAGCTCGCGACAGCTGAGCGTGCGGGGAACGGCGCCGTGACGCCGGCGGCCGGCATCCGTCGTCCCAAGCTGTGCGCGCCCCACAGGAGAATCGGCTCTCCGCAGGACGCTCCACCCAGATCCGTCCTGTCGAGGCTCGGTTGACCTGTCGGCGTTGCACGAGCGATGCTGCGCACCGCCGTCGCGCGTTGCTGAATCGTTCAAATCGGGCGGGAATCGCCCTTGCGAAACGTTTTTCGCTGAGGTACCGTAGCGGGCAAGCGCTTTCCAGCATCTCTTCGGGAGCGCGCCCGACAAACCGCACCAACGGACGACGAATGTCTTGCGGCGAGCACGAACGCAGATGTTCACAGAGAGGACAAGGATGTTCAGCAAGAAGCGGGTCACCGCCGCAGCCGCGATCGCGGCCGGCGCCGCCCTGGTTCTGGCCGGCTGCGCCGGTGGAAGCGGCGACGCCCCCGACAGCGAGCCGACGTTCAACCCCGACGAGGAGGTCACGCTCGACCTCGCCTTCTGGGGCAACGACGTGCGTGCCGAGCTCTACAACGAGGTCATCGCCGCGTTCAACGAGGAGTACCCGAACATCACGGTGAACTCCAGCTTCCTGGCCTTCCCCGAGTTCTGGGAGAAGCGCCAGACGGAGGCGGCCGGCGGTAACCTCCCCGACGTCATGCAGTTCGACTACTCATACCTGCGCCAGTACTCGCAGAACGGGCTCCTCCTCGACCTCGACCCGTACATCGGCGGCATCATCGAGTCCGACCCGCTGCCGCAGAACATCCTCGACATCGGCGTCGTGAACGACACGACCTACGCGATCCCGACGTCGACGAACGCGTGGGGCATGTACACGAACCCGGTCCTGCTCGAGCAGGCGGGCGTCGAGGACTTCCCGGGCGGCACGTGGGAGGACTACACCGACTGGATGGGCGAGGTCACCGACGCGTCCGGCGGTGCGTTCTGGGGTGGCAGCGACTACACCGGCCGTATCCAGAACTTCGAGCTGCAGCTGCGTGCCGAGGGCTCGTACCTGTTCAGCGACGAAGGCGAGCCCGGCTTCGACGAGGAGCGCCTCGCGGAGTTCTGGGAGTCCGGCCAGCCGGCCCGCGACGGCATCGTCGTGCCGCAGCAGAGCGTCGAGGAGGTCGCGCCGCTGAGCCCGTTCGACAGCGCGCTCACCGCGAGCGAGCTGACGTGGGACAACTTCGGCTCGGGCTACCTCGGCAACCTGGGCGCGGAGTACACCGAGCTCGGGCTCGTCGCTCCCCCGATCACCGAGGAGGGCGCGAAGGACCTGTACCTCAAGCCGTCGATGCTCCACGCGATCTCGGCGAACACCGATCACCCGGAGGCCGCAGCGACGCTGGTGAACTTCCTCATCAACTCGCCGCAGTCCGGTGAGATCTTCGGCACCAACCGCGGCATCCCGGCCTCGGAGACCGCCCTCGAGGCGGCCGAGCTCGATCCGCTCAGCCAGCAGATCGCTGACTACGAGGCATCCATCGCCGACCGTTTGGGCGACGCCCCGCCGGTGCCGATCATCGGCTACGGCACGCTCGAGGAGAAGTTCCGCCAGCTCGGCACGGAGCTGAACTTCGGCACCGTCACGGTCGAAGACGCGGTCACGCAGTTCTTCGCCGAGATGGACGTCGTGCTGAGCCAGTGAGTCCTTCCGGGTCCGGGCTGCGTCCAGCGCGCCCGGGCCCGGAGCCCCACTCGAAGAACCCGCATCGGAGAACCCCGTGAGCACCACCGCGACCCGAGTCATCGTGACCGGCGACGAGTCGTCACGCCGGCCCCTGTCACGCAGGCGTCGCCCGGAGCACCTGGACCGGCCCGGACAGCGAACGCGGCAGCGCCGTGAGACCCTGACGGGCTACGGCTTCCTGATCCCGTGGCTGATCGGCTTCTTCGGTCTCACCCTGGTGCCGATGGTGTACTCGCTGTACCTGTCGTTCACCAGCTACAACATCTTCTCGCCGCCGAAGTGGATCGGGCTGGACAACTACGTCCGCATGTTCACCACGGACCCGGCGTTCATCCAGTCGGCCCAGATCACCCTGATCTACGTGCTGGTCGGCACGCCGATCACGCTCGCCGCCGCACTCGGCGTCGCGATGCTGCTGAACTACCGCGACCGCGGCGCCGGCTTCTTCCGCTCGGCGTTCTACGCACCGTCGCTGATCGGCGGCTCGGTCAGCGTCGCGATCGTGTGGCGCGCGATGTTCTCGGGCGACGGTCCCGTCGACAGCGCCCTCAGCTTCTTCGGCATCGACCTCGGCGGCTGGATCGGCAACCCGGCACTGGTGCTGCCGATGATGATCCTGCTCGCGGTGTGGCAGTTCGGCGCCACCATGGTCATCTTCCTCGCCGGGCTCAAGCAGATCCCGAAGGAGCTGTACGAGGCTGCGGAGATGGACGGCGCCGGGCCCTGGCACCGGTTCCGCGCCGTCACCCTGCCCATGCTCAGCCCGGTGATCTTCTTCAACCTGCTGCTGGGCCTGATCGGCGCGTTCCAGGTGTTCGCGTCGGCGTACATCATCTCCAACGGCACCGGCGGTCCCGCCGGAATGACGAACTTCATCACCCTGTACCTCTACAAGCGCGGCTTCTCCGACGGTCAGATGGGCTACGCCGCCGCGATCGCGTGGGTGCTGCTGATCGTCGTCGCCATCATCGCCGTGATCCTGTTCCGCACCCAGCGCTCCTGGGTCCACTACGCCGGAGACAACCGATGAGCACCACATCCTCGTTCGGCGAGAACGCCCTCCTGATCACCGAGAACCAGACCGATCCCGACTCGAAGACGGCCGGCCCGCGCCGCAGGATCAAGCGCCGCACCTGGCAGACCGTGATCTGGTTCACGGTGCTGCTCGCCCTCGCCGCGGTCGTGCTCTACCCGCTGGTGTGGCTGCTCTTCTCGACCTTCAAGCCCAACGCCGAGTTCGGCCAGAACCAGGGCCTGATCCCGCAGGCCCCCACCTTCGACAACTACGTCAAGGTCATGGAGGGCATCGCGGGCGTGCCGATGTGGCAGTTCTTCCTGAACTCCCTCATCATCGCCGTCGGCTCTGTGATCGGCACCGTGGTCTCGTCAGCCCTCGCCGCGTACGCGTTCGCCCGCATCCAGTTCAAAGGCCTCGGCATCCTCTTCGCGGCGATGATCGGCACGCTGCTGCTGCCGTTCCACGTCGTGATCATCCCGCAGTACATCATCTTCAACAATCTCGACCTGGTCGACACGTTCTGGCCGATCCTGCTGCCGAAGTTCCTCGCCACCGAGGCGTTCTTCGTCTTCCTGCTGGTGCAGTTCATCCGCCAGATGCCGCGCGACATGGACGAAGCGGCCCGCATCGACGGCGCCGGCCACGTCCGCATCTTCTGGTCGATCATCCTGCCGCTGATCAGGCCGGCGCTGATCACGTGCTCGATCTTCGCGTTCATCTGGGCCTGGAACGACTTCCTGGGGCCCCTGCTGTACCTGACCAGCCCTGAGAACTACCCCCTTCCCATCGCGCTCCGCCTCTACAACGACGCCTCGTCCGGCGGCGCCGACTACGGCGCCACCGTCACCGCATCATTCATCGCCCTCCTCCCCGTGCTGCTGTTCTTCCTCGTCTTCCAGCGCTTCCTCGTGGACGGCGTCGCCACCCAGGGCCTGAAGGGCTGACGGATGCCGCAGACCATGGATCGCCGCCGGCTCCGGGCCGCGCGCCGCGCGGACGCGTCGGGCAGCGGACCCACGCTCGACGACCGCGAGCCGTCCCGCTTCCCCGGCGCGAAGGGAGCCTTCGCCCTCTTCGGCGAGGTGCTGCTGACCGGAATGCTCGTCGCGGCCGGCGGCCTCGCGGTCGTCACGCTGCCCGCGGCCCTGGCCGCCGGCATCCGTCATCTGCGCCGCTACGTCGACGCGGAGGCCTCGCACGCCCGCACCTTCTGGCAGGACTACCGCCGGGCGCTGCCGGGCGGGCTCGTCGTCGGAGCGGTGGGCGTGACGCTCGCCCTGGTGCTGTTGCTCGACATCGACCTCGCCGGCTCCGGCGCGCTGCCGGGCGGCCCTGCGATCGCCGTCGTCGGCTGGGCCGGTCTCGTCGGGGGCGCCGTCGCGCTGCTCACGGCCGCGGGCTCGTGGACGCCCGAGCTCGGCTGGCACACCGCGATCCGTGGCATCCCGTCGACCCTCATCGCCGACCCGATCGGCGCCGCCTACCTCGCCGCCGCCGCGGTGCTCGCGGGCGTCGTGACGTGGATGCTGATCCCGCTGATCATCGCGGGGCTCGGCTGCGCCGCCTTCGCGGTCGTCGCCGTGCCCGCCCGCCGCGGCCGGCGCTGAACCGACCGACCCTCAGAACAGGAGCTGCTCGACGTGCTGTACGGCGCCGACTACAACCCCGACCAGTGGCCGGAGGAGGTGTGGGATGACGACGTCCGCCTCATGCAGGAGGCAGGCGTCAACATCGTGAGCCTCGGCATCTTCGCGTGGTCGCGCATCCAGCCCGCCGAGGACGTGTGGGACTTCGGTTGGCTCGACACCGTCATCGGCAAGCTCCATGCGGGCGGCATCGCGGTGAACCTCGCCACCGCGACCGCCTCGCCGCCGCCGTGGGTGAGCGCGCGCTACCCCGAGACTCTGCCCGCCGACGAGGCGGGCGCCTCGTACTGGCCGGGCAGCCGCCAGCACTTCGCACCCTCGTCGCCGACGTACCGGCGGCTCGCCGGAGAGCTCGTGCGGCGGCTCGCCGAGCGCTACGCACGGCACCCGGCGGTGGTCATGTGGCACGTCGGCAACGAGTTCGGTTGCCACCTGCCGATGGACTTCTCCGACGCCGCGCGCGACGCCTACCGCGTGTGGCTGCGCGACAAGTACGCGACGATCGACGCCCTCAACGACGCGTGGGGCACGAGCTTCTGGTCGCAGCGGTACGGCGCGTTCGACGAGATCTTCCCGCCGCGCCTGGCTCCCTACAGCCACAACCCGTCGTCGATGCTCGACTACCGCCGGTTCACCTCCGACATGCTGCTCGAGTGCTACCTGATGGAGCGGTCGATCCTGCACGAAGCGGGGGCAACTCAGCCCATCACGACGAACTTCATGGGTCCGTTCAAACCCGCGGACTACCGCCGCTGGGCTCCGTACATGGACGTCATCGCCGACGACTGCTACCCCGATCCGGCGAATCCGAACCGCGTGCGCGACGCCGCGTTCCAGCGCGACCTGGTCCGCTCGCTCAAGCCCGGGGTGCCGTGGCTGCTGTGGGAGCAGGCGACGGATGCCGTCAACTGGCGTCCGTCGAACCCGGGCAAGCGCCCCGGCGCGCTGATGGCCGAGACGGCGCAGTCGATCGCGCGCGGCGCCGACGGCATCATGTTCTTCCAGTGGCGGCAGTCCCGCGCGGGCAGCGAGAAGTTCCACTCCGCGATGCTGCCGCACGCAGGAACCGAGACCCGGGTCTGGAATGCCGTGACCGAGCTCGGCGCGCGCCTGGCGGCGCTGCCCGATCTGCCAGCACCCGGGCGCGACGCGCAGGTCGCCCTGGTGTTCGACTGGGAGAGCTGGTGGGCGGTCGAGGAGCGCGACCACCCCACCGAGGTCGACTACCTCGCGCTGGTGCTCGAGTGGTACGGCGCGCTCCACGCCCGCGGCATCCAGGTCGACATCGTCGCTCCCGAAGAGGTCGACCGCGGGTACGACCTCGTCGTCGCCCCCGTGCTGTACCTGCTGCGCGAGGAGGGGGCGGTCGTGCTCGAGCGCTTCGTCGCGGCCGGCGGGACGCTCCTCACCGGCCCCTTCACCGACATCGTCGACGAGCACGACCAGTTCCGTGAGGGCGGGTTCCTGACGCAGCTGAGCACCGTGCTGGGGCTCCGGTACGAGGACTTCGGCGCCCTCGGCGGGGCGAGCACAGGCGGCACCGGCGTCGGCTCCCTCCTCCCCCCATCGGCACCGACCACGCGTGCGGCGACCGCCGGCGGCACGGTCGCGTTCCGCCTCGGGGACGCCGCGTACGCGGGGCGACTCTTCGCCGAGCGCGTGCACGCGGCGGGGGCCGACGTGGTCGCGGCGTTCGACGACGGGCTCATGGCCGGGTCCCCCGCGCTCACGCGCCACCGGCACGGTGCCGGCGAGGCGTGGTACGTCGCGACGCAGCCTCGGGCCGACGGACTCGACGCCATCGTCGCGGCCGTGGCCGAGGCATCCGGTGTCCACCCCGTGGTGGCGAACCTGCCCGCCGGGGTGGAGGCGGCGCGCCGCGGCGATCTGGTCACGCTCATCAATCACGGTGACGAGACCGTCGAGGTCACGTTCGCGGGGACGGATGCCGAGACCGGTGCCGTCGTCAGCCATGTGGTTCTCGACCCGCAGTCCGCCGTGTTCCTCCTCGCGCCCGCTCCCTCCGTGGAGGGAGCCTTGCGCGGTATGGGCGCGCGTGGCACACTACTGGAAAGCGTTTACCCAGCTAGCGACCGCCGGGGACGCGCCAAGGGTTCAGAGAAGAAAGCAGGACCATGACGGACACGACACTCGCTCCGGCGACGGCCGCGGCATCCGCCCATCACGAAGTGCGCGAGATCGGCATCATCATGAACGGCGTCTCGGGCCGGATGGGATACCGCCAGCACCTGGTCCGCTCGATCCTCGCGATCCGCGATCAGGGCGGCATCGAGCTCGCCGACGGCACGAAGGTCACCGTCAAGCCGCTGCTCGTCGGTCGCAGCGAGGCGAAGCTCGCCGACCTCGCCGCCAAGCACGGCATCGAGGAGTACACCACCGACCTCGACGCGGCGCTCGCCGACCCGCGCTGGGAGATCTACGCGGACTTCCTGGTGACGAAGGCCCGCGCATCGGCCCTGCGCAAAGCGATCGCCGCCGGCAAGACGATCTACACCGAGAAGCCCACGGCCGAGACGGTCGACGAGGCGCTCGAGCTCGCGCGCCTGGCGAAGGAGGCCGGCGTCAAGACCGGCGTCGTGCACGACAAGCTCTACCTGCCCGGCCTGCAGAAGCTCAAGCGCCTCATCGATTCCGGTTTCTTCGGCCGCATCCTGTCGGTGCGCGGGGAGTTCGGCTACTGGGTGTTCGAGGGCGACTGGCAGCCCGCGCAGCGCCCCAGCTGGAACTACCGCGCCGAAGACGGCGGCGGCATCATCGTCGACATGTTCCCGCATTGGAACTACGTGCTCGAGAACCTCTTCGGCGACGTCAAGACCGTCTACGCCCAGGCCGCCGTGCACATCACCGATCGCTGGGACGAGAGGGGCGAGCACTACACCGCCACCGCCGAGGACGCCGCATACGGCATCTTCGAGCTCGAGGGCGACATCATCGCGCAGATCAACTCGTCGTGGACGGTGCGCGTGAACCGCGACGAGCTCGTCGAGTTCCACGTCGACGGCACGCATGGCTCGGCCGTCGTGGGCCTGTTCGGCGCGAAGATCCAGCACCGCAACGCCACCCCGAAGCCGGTGTGGAACCCCGACCTCGCCGACGACCACGACTACGACGCCGACTGGGCCGAGGTTCCCACGAACGACGTGTTCCAGAACGGCTTCCGCCAGCAGTGGGAGGAGTTCCTCGCGTCCTACGTGCTCGGCACAGAGTACGAGTTCGACCTGCTCTCGGGCGCGCGCGGCGTGCTGCTCGCCGAGGCCGGCCTGAAGTCGAGCCGCGAGGGCCGCAAGGTCGAGCTGCCGACGCTGTCGCTGGACTGAGCGGGAGTCGACGGATGCCGCAGCTCACCCTCCTCTCGACCGCCGGTGTCACGTCGGCGGTCGAGCTCAACGACTCCCCGGGGTACGCCAGGCCCACCGGTCCGCTGCGCAGCCGCGTGGCCTACGCCGCCGCGCACGTCGTGCCGCAGACCTGGGCCGACAACACGCCCGGCCAGCCCGCCGAGGTGGACTGGGACGCGACGCTCGACTTCCGTCGCGCCGTGTACTCGTGGGGCCTCGGCGTCGCGGACGCCATGGACACCGCGCAGCGCAACATGGGCCTCGACGCCGCAGCCACGCGTGAGCTCATCGCACGCTCGGCACAGGTCGCGCGCGAAGAGGGCGGATCGGTCGTGGTCGGCGTCAACACCGACCACGTCGAGGCAGAGGTCATCTCGATCGACGAGGTGATCGCCGCCTATAGGGAGCAGCTGCACTTCACCGAGGAGCAGGGCGCCGGGCCCGTGCTCATGGCCTCCCGCCACCTCGCGCGCGTGGCGGAGTCCGCCGACGACTACCGGCGCGTCTACCGCGAGGTGCTGGGCTCGGCGACGGTACCCGTCGTGCTGCACTGGCTGGGCACGGCCTTCGATCCGGTGCTCGCCGGGTATTTCGGCAGCGACGACTGGCGCGAGGCATCCGCGGTTCTTCTCGAGATCATCGAAGAGAACGTCGACAAGGTCGCGGGCGTCAAGATGAGTCTGCTGGATGCCGCGTCCGAGGTGTCGGTGCGCGAGCGCCTTCCCGAGGGTGTGCGCATGTTCACCGGCGACGACTTCAACTACGTCGGACTCATCGGCGGTGCGGACGTTCCGCATGCCTCCCAGCCGCAGCGCGACGGGAACAGTCCGCGCCGGCACTCCGACGCTCTGCTCGGAGCCTTCGCCGCGATCACCCCGGTCGCCTCTGCCGCGATCCAGGCGCTCGACGCGGGAGACCCGGCGCGCTACCTCGAGATCCTCGGACCCACCGAGGAGCTCAGCCGCCAGGTCTTCGCCGCGCCGACGTTCTATTACAAGACCGGCGTCGCGTTCCTGTCGTGGCTGAACGGACACCAGCCCGCGTTCCAGATGGTCGGCGGGCTGCACTCCGCGCGGAGCCTGCCGCACCTGTCGCGCATCGTCGAGCTCGCGAACGCCGCGTTCGCGCTCGAGCGCCCCGAGCTCGCGATGACCCGCTGGCACGGCATGCTCCGCCACAACGGCATCGACGTCCCCGGGGTGATCGCATGAGCGCGGCTCCCGGCATCCGTGTCCCGATTTCTCGCCTTCGTGTCCCGAAAAGCCGCACAAGCGACTCGGGGAATGCACGGAATCGGGACATGCTCCACAAGAAGGGCACCGCATGACGTTCTCGTTCGACGGCACCGTCGACCCGCGCCTGTCGATCAACCAGGCGACGATCAAGCACGCCGACCTCGCGACCGCGCTGCGCGTGACCGCCGAAGCCGGCGTGCAGGCGATCGGGCTGTGGCGCGAGCCGGTGCAGGCGGTGGGCCTCGCGACCGCCGCGAACATGCTCGCCGACTCGGGCCTGCGCTTCACGACGCACTGCCGCTCGGGCTTCTTCACGATGCCCGAGGGCCCCGCCCGCCGCGCCTCGATCGACGACAACCGCGTGGCGATCGAGGAGGCCGCGACGCTCGCGGCCGCCGGCGCCGAGGGCTCGACCGCGATCCTCGTGCTCGTCGCGGGCGGACTCCCGGAGGGTTCGCGCGACCTGGTCGGCGCGCGCGAGCGCGTGCGCGACGCGATCGGCGAGCTGGCTCCGGATGCCGCCGCCGCGGGTGTCACGCTCGCCATCGAGCCGCTGCATCCGATGTACGCGTCCGACCGGTGCGTCGTCTCGACGCTCGGGCAGGCCCTCGACATCGCGGCGGACTTCGACCCCGCCGTCGTCGGTGCGACCGTCGACACGTTCCACATCTGGTGGGACCCCGACGTGCTGGCCTCGATCGAGCGCGCCGGCCGCGAGGGTCGCATCGCGACGTACCAGGTGTGCGACTGGAAGACGCCGCTGCCGGCCGACGTGCTCCTCAGCCGCCACTACCCGGGGGATGGGGTCATCGACTTCGCGAGTCTCACCGCCGCCGTCGAGGCCACCGGCTACGGCCGCGACATCGAGGTCGAGATCTTCAACGAGGAGATCTGGGCGACCGACCCGCTCACAGCCGTGCAGCGCACGGCGGCCGGGTTCGCGGCATCCGTCTCACCCCATCTCCGCGCACGCGTCGCGGGCTGACGCACGCCAGACTGTGAGCATGGGGGCGCTCGAAGGCTATGCCGACTGGCCCGCGTTCGTCGCCCGCGCCCCGCGGTGGCCTTCCCCCGACCCGGAGCGACGAGCGCTCGCCGACGTGCTCGGCGTACGGGTGGCCCGCGCGACGGACCTCCGTGTCGAGCGGGAATGGACAGCGGACGGCGTGCACGGCTCAGAGCTGTCGTGGTGGGTGGGCTACGGACCGCGCACGCACGCGTTCCTGCTCCGACCGGACGGGCACGACGGCACGCTCCCGGGCATCCTCGCGCTGCACGCGCACGGCGGCGTGCGGTCGACGGGTGCCGAGCAGCTCGTCGACACCGGTCGCACGCCGCATCCGTCGGCGGTGCGCCTGCGCGAGCGGTTCTACGGCGGCCGCGCCGTCGCGAACGACCTCACACGGGCCGGCTTCGCCGTGCTGGTGCCCGACGCGTTCTCGTGGGCCAGCCGCGCCTTCGACCTGTCGGCCGCGCCCGGGAGCGTCGCCCGCCTGGGCGCGGCGCTCGATGCGCTGCACCGCGAGCGTGGCGAGGTGCTCTCGGACGACGACAGGTTCGACGAGCTGTCGTCGTTGCACGAGCACGTGCTCGCGAAGAGCGCCGGGGTCCTCGGCACCACGTTCGCGGGAGCGGTGACGACCGACGACCTCGCCGCGCTCGACGTTCTCGCCGACCGGCCGGGCGTCGACGCCGCGCGTCTCGGCGCGATCGGGTTCTCGGGCGGCGGAGGCCGCGCGCTCTTCGTCACCGCGCTCGATGAGCGCATCGGCGCGACGGCCGTCGCCGGCATGATGGCGACCTCGGCGTCGCTCGTTCCGGACCACCTCGACACCCACTCGTGGCTGCTGCACAGCCCTGGCCTCGCGGCCCGCTTCGACCTCCCCGAGATCGCGGCGATGGGCCGGCGCGTGCTCGTCCAGTACGGCGAGCACGACGAGCTCTTCCCGCCGGACGGGATGACGGATGCCGATGCCCGCCTCCGCGAGCTGCTCGGGGACCGATACGCCGGCGCGTGGCACGACGCCGGCCACGAGTTCCCGCCCGCGATGCAGGCGGAGGCCGGGGCGTTCCTGGCCGAGGCGCTCGCACCGGGAAATCGTTTGCTCGATGCCGCGGCGCCGACACCGGACACCCTAGACTCTGGCCTGTGAGCGACATCTCCGCACCCGCCCGAGGCGCAGCCACTCTCCACGATGTCGCGCGCGAGGCCGGCGTCTCGCTCGCGACGGCGTCGCGCGTGCTCAACGGCTCGACGCGCAAGGTCGCCGAGAGCTATCGCGAGCGCGTCGAGGCGGCCGCCGAGAAGCTCGGCTACACCGCGAACCTCTCGGCCCAGGCGACGGCCCGCGGAACCTCGGCGATCGTGGCGCTCCTGGTCGCCGACATCGCCGACCCCTACTTCGGCCAGCTCGCCTCGGGGGTCGCCCGCGGCGCCGACGAGGCGGGCCTCGTCGTGACGATCGCGATCACCGAGCGCGATCCGCAGCGCGAGGTCAAGCTCGTCCGCGCACTGCGCGGACAGCGGCCCCGTGGACTCATCCTCGCGGCGTCGCGCGTCGACGGTCCCGACGCGGTGGGTCTGCAGAGCGAGCTCGACGCGTTCTCCGCCATGGGCGGGCGCGTCGTGGTCGTGGGTCCGGGCGGCGGCGCGGCCCGCTCGGTCGCCGTCGACAACCGCGGCGCGTCGACTGCGCTCGGCGCCGAGCTGGCGCGGATCGGGTATCGCGACGCGGTCGTGCTCGCGGCATCCCAGGGCATCCGCACGTCCGACGACCGCCTCGCGGGGTTCACCGAGGGCTTCGGCTCGGGCGGCGGCACGGTGCGCGAGGTGCGTCGCGCCGGGTTCACGCGCGACGCCGGCTATGACGCCGCTCGCGAGCTGCTCGCAGGCGACGTCGCGCCGGGGACCCTGATCTTCGGCGTCAGCGACGTCGTGGCGATCGGCGCCATGTCGGCGATCCGGGATGCCGGACGCCAGGTCGGCGCGGATGTCGCGGTCGCCGGATTCGACGACATCGCCACGGGCCGCGACATCCGTCCCGGTCTCACGACGGTGCGCGTGCCCCTGGAAGAGCTCGGCTACCGCGCCCTGCACGCCGCGACCGATCCGGAGTGGGATGCCGCCGGCCCGCCGCTGACGCTCGAGGTCATCGTGCGCGGCTCCACGCCGCCCCGTGACTGACGGCGCCGGCGCTCAGGGGGCCGGTCGGCTTGTCCTAGGCTCGTCGGGTGCTTCGCGTCGACGATCCGCTGCCACACGCACCCCGCCGCGTGCTGGTCGCCGGCGTCTCCGGGTCGGGCAAGACGACGTTCGCGGCACGCATCGCCCAGGTGACCGGCGGAGCGCACACCGAGATCGACGCGCTCTTCCACGGCCCGGGCTGGACTCCGCGACCGGCGTTCCTCGACGATGTCCGTGAGTTCACGGCGCGCGAGCGGTGGACGACGGAGTGGCAGTACTCGGCCGCCCGCCCGCTTCTTGCGGAGCGTGCGGACCTGCTCGTGTGGCTCGACTTCCCGTTCGCGACCGTCACGCTGCCACGCGTGACAGCGCGCACGCTGCGTCGGCGGGTGCGGCGTGAGCAGCTGTGGAACGGCAACGTCGAACCGCCGTTGCGTTCGTTCTTCACCGACCCCGAGCACATCGTGCGCTGGGCGATCCGCACCCGCGGGAACTATCGCGAGCGCATCCCGCGCCTCGACGCGGAAGCACCGCATCTCACCGTCGTTCGACTGCGCACCCCGCGGGAAGCGGACCGCTGGCTTCGCGGGCCGCTGAGGCGAGCGGTCGATGTGGAGCGCGCGTAACTCAGGAAGCGTTTCCTCCCGACTAGGCTGAACCGACCGGAAGGGAGACACGGATGCCTCGACCGCCCCGACTCGACGGATCGGCGCGCGTCACGATCGCGGATGTCGCGGCTCGCGCCGGCGTCTCGCTCTCGACGGTGTCGCGCGCGCTGAACGGCAACCCCACGGTCGACCCGGCTCTGGTGGCGAAGGTGCAGGATGCCGCAGCCGCCCTCGACTACACCGCGAGCCCCGTCGCCCGCAGTCTCGTACTCGGCCGCACTCAGACGGTCGCGGTCGTCGTGCCCGACCTCGGCAACCCGACCTTCCAGGCGATCCTGCGCGGACTCAGTCGCGCCGCAGCCGCCGACGACTACCACGTGCTCGTGGCGGACTCGGCCGAGTCTGTCGACGAGGAGCGCGTGCTCGCGACCGCGACCCGGCGCCGCACCGACGGGGTGATCCTGTGCGCGCCGCGACTCCCGCAGGATGAACTCGATCGACTCGTCGGCGGCATGCGACCCGTGGTGCTGATCAACCGCACGTCGGGTGACGTGCCGTCGGTGGGCGCCGACTACGGCAGCGCGCTGGCTGCCGAGCTCGAGCACCTTCACACCCTGGGCCACCGGCGAATCGTGTTCCTCGCGGGAGCCCCCGGCAGCGTCGCCAACGCTGCCCGCCTCGAGGCGATCGAGGCGTTCGTCGCGACGCACCCCGACACCGACGTCGCCGAGATCCCCTGCGGCGTGGACTTCGAGGCGGGCGCGGCCACGGCATCCGCGGTCCTCGAATCCGGCGCGACCGCCGCTCTCGCCTTCAACGACCTCGTCGCGATGGGCCTCTTGAGCGCCGTGCAGGCGAGCGGATGCCGCGTCCCCGACGATCTCTCCATCGCCGGGTTCGACGACATCCCGTTCGCGCAGTACACGACGCCGCCGCTGACGACCGCCGCCGTCCCTGCCGCCGACCTCGGCGCCCAGGCGTGGTCGCGCATGCGCGAGCTGCTCGAGGGCGCCGAGCTGGGGCATCCGCTCACCCTCCTCCCCGAGCTGACGATCCGCGGCTCGACCGGCCCCGCCGCCGGCATCTCGGCGGGTGCGCGATGAGCGACGTCCGGCCGCGTGTCATCAGCGTCCGTCACGGTCACGTCGTCGCATCGGGTTCGTGGCTGTACGTGTGGGTCGACGTCGCCGACCGGAGCATCGCCTACGTCGGCGCGACCGGCTTCGACCCCGAGCTGCGGGCCTACGTGCACGTCACGAGCGACGACCCCGGGGTCGGCCGTGTGCGCGCGGGCGTCGCGCGCTTCGACGAGCGGGACTTCGACGTGCTCGCGTTCGCGCTGCCGGCGGACTGTCCGCGTCCGGCCGCGAAGCAGGCATTGGTGACGAGGCTCGCCGAGCTCGAGTGCTTCGAGGCGCCAACCGATGCTGACGTGGAGGCGATGCCCGCCATCGTCGAGCCGATCGTCACCGCCCTGCGGGATCACCTCGCAGCGATGCCCGTCAGCTGAAGACCGGAGCCAGGAAGCGGCGCTCGTAGCGGCGGATGCAGCCGGTCTCGCGGGCGTAGTCGAACATCGCGAGGCATTCCGGATCGGCGAACGACGCCGTGCGATACGCCTCGTACTCGGCGAGCGAGGGGAAGGTGAACAGCGCGAACGCCTCGTCGCTGTCGCCCTCGCTCGGCAGGAAGTATCCGTGGTGGGTGCCGCCGAGCTTGTCGACGAGCCTGATCCACTCGCGCGAGTAGCGCGTGAACTCCTCGAGCTTGTCGGGGTCGATCTCGTAGCGAAGGTGAACCGTGACCTGGGGCATCCCCCGAGTCTGCCGAGCACGAGACGACGGATGCCGTCATCCGGGGCATCCCGTCGGTCATTGGCCGGATCGCGCGCACACGTGGCAGTCCGGGCTCGCCCGCACCCGCGGCCGCGTGTCTTCAGGTGTCAGGACACGCGGCATCCCCGACACGACCCCGCGTGTTGCGCCACCCGAACCAGCACCCCGCGCCCGCCGGAGCCGCGCACGCGCATTCAAGTGTCAGGACACGCGGCATCCCCGACACGACTCCGCGTGTCGCGCCACCCGAACCAACACCCCGCGCCCTCCTCCGAAGCCGCACGCGCATTCAAGTGTCACGACACGCGGCATCCCCGACACCATTCCGCGTGTCGCGCCACCCGAACCAACACCCCGCTCCCGGCGAACCCGCGCGGACGCGGCACGCGCCGAAGAACGCGTCGCGTGGTAGTCTCAGAAAACGTTTCCTGAAGGAGTGAGATGAGCCACCGCCGGTACGCCCTCGTCGGGGCGGGCCACCGCGCCCAGATGTATGTCGACGCGATCACGGGCCGGTACGCCGACGACGCGGTGCTCGTCGCCATCTGCGAGCCGAACCCCGCCCGCGCTCAGTACTACGTCGACCGTGTGGTCGCCGCCGGTCATCCCGCGCCCGCGGTCTACGGCCCCGACGACCTCGAGAAGATGATCCGCGGCGAGCGCGTCCATCGCGTCGTCATCTGCGCGCGCGACGACCTGCACGCCCCGCTCATCGTGCGGGCGACGGATGCCGGAGCCGACGTCGTGGTCGAGAAGCCGCTCACGATCGACGGGCCGTCCGCCGCGGCCATCGAGGACGCCATCGACCGCACCGGCCGCGAGGTCGTCATCACCTTCAACTACCGCTACTCGCCCCGGAACTCCACGCTGCGCCAGGTGATCCAGGATGGCACGATCGGCGAGGTGACCTCGGTCGACTTCTCGTGGGTGCTCGACACGAAGCACGGCGCCGACTACTTCCGCCGCTGGCACCGCGAGAAGGAGCACTCCGGCGGGCTTCTCGTCCACAAGGCGAGCCACCACTTCGACCTCGTCAACTGGTGGATCCGATCGGCGCCGCGCCGGGTGTTCGCCTCCGGCGGGCTGCGCTTCTACGGCGCCGAGAACGCGGCGGGACGAGGCATCCGGAATCGTCCCGAACGCGGCACGCACGACGGAGCCGACGCCTTCGAGCTCGATCTGCGGCAGGACGAGCGACTGAAGGCCCTGTACCTCGAGGCCGAGCAGCACGACGGCTACCTGCGCGACCGCGACGTGTTCGGCGACGGCATCACGATCGAAGACAACCTGGCGCTCGTCGTCGACTACGCGTCCGGCGCGACGCTCAGCTACTCGCTCAACGCCCACTCGCCGTGGGAAGGCTACCGGGTCGCGGTCAACGGCACCCTCGGCCGCGCCGAGCTCGAGGTCGTCGAGCGGGGTGCGGTGCTCGCCGACGAAGGCCTTCATCCGGTGCTCGATCCCTCCGCCGTCCACGCCGGCACCACGCAGTCGCTGCGTCCCGAGGGAGAGCGGCTCATCGTGCAGCGGCATTGGGAGGCCGCGTACGAGGTGCCGATCGTCGCCGCAGGCGAGGGCGGGCACGGTGGCGGCGATGCACTGCTGCTCGCGGACGTGTTCGAGGGCCCCGGAGACGACCCGCTCGCGCGCCCCGCGGACTGGCGCGACGGCGTCCGCTCGATCGCGGTCGGCATCGCCGGCAACCGGTCGCTCGAGACCGGGCTTCCGGTGCAGGTCGCCGACCTCGGCATCCGCTTCCTCGCCGCCGACGCCACGACCACCGGGGCGGCCCGATCGTGAGCCGCATCATCGTCACCGGCGGCGCGGGCCGGCTCGGCCGCAGCCTCGTCGCGGGGCTCGCCGCCGCCGGGCACGAGCTGATCTCGCTCGACCGCACGCGAGCCGATGCGCTCGAGCTGCCCGGTGTCGAGCAGGTCGTGGTAGAGCTGACCGATCCGGATGCCGCGTCCCGCGCCGTCGCCGACGCCCGGGCCGATGCGCTGGTGCACCTTGCGGCTCTGGCGGTGCCGTTCAGCGCGCCCGAGGACGTCCTCCTCCGCACCAACGCGACGCTCGCGCTCAACACGCTTTCGGCGGGGGTCGCGGCGGGGATCCCGAAGCTCGTGACGGCGTCGAGCCCGACGGTGCTCGGCTACGGCGCGCCGACGGGCTGGCTGCCCGACCGCTTTCCACTCGACGAAGACACGCCGCCCCGGCCGTGGCACGCCTACGGCCTGTCGAAGCACCTCGCGGAGCAGACCATCGCGATGCTCGCACGGCAGACCGGCGACGCGACGCGGTTCGCGGCGTTCCGCCCGTGCTACGTCATCGCACCCGAGGAGTGGGCGGGTGCCCCGACCCAGCAGGGCCACACCGTGCGCGAGCGGCTCGATGACCCGGCCCTGTCGGCCCCGGCGCTGTTCAACTACGTCGACGCGCGCGACGTCGCCACGTTCGTCGACACGCTGCTCGACGCGCTCCCTGACATCCCGAACGCCGAGGTGTTCTTCGTCGGCGCCGACGACGCGCTCGCGCGCGAGCCGCTCGCCGAGCTGCTGCCGCGGTTCGTCCCCGGCTCGGACGAGCTGGCCGCCGGTCTGACCGGCACCGCGCCGGCGTTCTCGAACGCCAAGGCGCGCCGCATGCTCGGCTGGCGACCCGCGCACACGTGGCGCGGCGAACTCGGCGAGTCCGAGCAGTCATCCCCTTCCGACCCCGCCCGAAAGGACGTGCTGGCGTGAACTTCGACGGCATCCTCTTCTTCCCCGTCACCCCGTTCGACTCCGACGGCCGGATCGACGACGACCTGCTGCGCACGCACATCGGCAGGACCCTCGAGCACGCGCCCGGAGGCGTGTTCCCCGCGTGCGGCACGGGCGAGTTCCACGCGCTCTCGACCGACGAGGTCGCACGGGTCGTGCGGGTCGCGACCGAGACGGTCTCCGGACGCGTGCCGGTCGTCGCCGGCACGGGCGGCCCGCTCGGCCACGCGACCGCGCTCGCACGGGCGGCGGCGGATGCCGGAGCCGACGCTCTGCTCGTGCTCCCGCCGTACCTCGTCGGCGGCCCGCAGCAGGGGCTCGTCGCGTACGTCGAGGTGGTGGCTGCGGCATCCGATCTTCCCGTCGTCATCTATCACCGGGCGAACGCCCAGTACTCGGTCGACTCGGTGCGCCGCCTCGCTCGCAACCCGAAGGTCGTCGGGTTCAAGGACGGCGTCGGAGACGTCGGTCTCGCGCAGCAGATCGTGCGCGCCGTGCGCTCCGAGGGGCGCGACGACTTCGCTTTCTTCAACGGCCTGCTCACCGCCGAGCTCACGCAGGGCGCGTACCGCGGCATCGGCATCCCGCTGTACTCGTCGGCGGCGTTCGCGATGATCCCCGAGGTCGCGAACGCGTACTACCGCGCGTACGTCGACGGCGACGAGGCGCGTCGCGCCGAGCTGCTCGACGGGTTCTACTCGCCGCTGGTGAGCCTGCGCGACGAGACCCCCGGCTTCGGCGTGTCCCTCATCAAGACGGGCCTGCGCCTCGGCGGCCTCCCCGTCGGCTCCGTGCGTGCGCCGCTGGTCGACCCGACGCCCGAGCAGGAGGAGCGGCTCGCGGCGATCCTCGAGGCGGGACGGGCGCTGCTGTGACATCGCCGATCGCGAGCACGGCCACGGCGCCGGGCGCCGACTGCGTCACCGTCGCGTCGTTCGACGCGCGGCTAGTGCGCGTGCCGCTGTCGCGGCCGTGGGCAGCGGATGTCACCTCGGTCGGCGTGATCGCGACGCACGTGATGCGCTCCGACGGCGCGGCGGGCTGGGGCTTCTCCTGGACACCGCAGATCGGCGCCGAGGCGGTGCATGCGCTGCTCGTGAACGACATCGCGGCGTTCGCGGTGGGACAGGATGCCGAGCCCGGCGCCCGCTGGCGCGCCCTGTGGCAGCACCTGCACGAGGCCGGGGGCGGGGGCGTCACGACGATCGCGATGGCGGGACTCGACCTCGCGCTGTGGGATGCCGCGACCCGCGCCGCCGGCACGTCGCTCACCGGCTTCCTCGGGGCGCAGCGCGAGCGCGTGCGTGCCTATGGCTCGGGCGTGAACCTGCACTACTCGATCGACGAGCTCGTCGCGCAGGTGCGGCGGTGGGTCGACGCCGGTTTCGACGCCGTGAAGGTCAAGGTCGGTAAGCCCGACGTCGCGGAAGACCTCGACCGCCTGCGCGCGGTGCGCGACGTGCTCGGACCCGATCGCGCGCTCATGATCGACGCGAACCAGCGCTGGGAGCTCGATCGCGCCACTCGCGCGCTCGACGTCCTCGCGCAGGTCTCGCCCGCGTGGATCGAAGAGCCGCTGCGCGCCGACGACCTCTACGGCCACATCGAGCTCTCGAAGCGCCTCGCGGCGTCGAGCGGCATCCCGATCGCGGTCGGCGAGAACCTGCACAACGTCTTCCGGTTCGACGACTTCCTGCGCACCGGCGCCGCGCAGATCGTGCAGCCCAACGTCGTACGCGTCGGCGGCATCACGCCGTTCCTCGGCATCGCGGCGATCGCGGCCGAGCACGGCGCCGCGCTCCACCCGCACCTGCTGCCCGAGCTGTCGGGCCAGCTCGCCCTGTGCCTGCGCTCGGTGCCCGGCATTCCCGAGCCGATGGCCGAGGACGTCGAGGACGCCGGCTTCGCCCAGCTCGGCGCGCTGCTGGACCCCTCACCCGTGCGCATCGCCGACGGAACCCTGACCGAGGTGCCGCACGCCGGCCTCGGCATCCGCTTCTTGTAACACCCGCCCGCTACCGCGCGAAACTTCACCTATGCACACGAGCAAGCCCGAAACGGTGACACGAGTGAAGTCTCGCGCCCTGACAGTGCAACCAACGTGAGGATGAGTCGAATGACGACGACCACCACCCCCGAACAGCTCGACGCGCTCGCGACGGCGGCCGCGGCTGCCGCCCCGATCTGGCGGGCGACGGATGCCGCGACCCGCGCCGCGTGGCTGCGCGCGGCCGCCGACGCGCTCGACGCCCGCATCGACGAGCTCGTCGCAATCGCCGACGAGGAGACGCGGCTCGGCGAGACGCGTCTGCGGGGCGAGGTCGGACGCACCACCGGACAGCTGCGGCTGTTCGCGTCCGTCGTCGAGGAGGGCTCGTACCTCGAGCTCACGATCGACGACGCCGACGCGTCCGCCACCCCGCCGCGCCCCGAGCTGCGGCGCATGCTGGTCGGCGTCGGGCCGGTCGCGGTGTTCTCGGCCTCGAACTTCCCGTTCGCGTTCTCGGTCGCCGGCGGCGACACCGCGTCCGCCCTCGCGGCCGGCAATCCCGTGATCGTCAAGGCCCACTCCGGGCACCCGCGCCTGTCGGAGCGCACGGCCGCGATCGTGAGCGCGGCCCTGACCGCGGCGGGGGCACCCGAGGGGTCGCTCGCGCTTGTCGAAGGGCGGGAGGCCGGGAACGCCCTGGTGCAGCACCCGGTCATCCAGGCGGCCGGCTTCACCGGCTCGCTCGGCGGCGGCCGCGCCCTGTTCGACCTCGCGTCGGGGCGCCCCGACCCGATCCCGTTCTACGGCGAGCTCGGCTCGGTCAATCCGGTCGTGCTCACACCGGCCGCCGTCGCGGCGCGCGGAGAGGCGCTGGCGCAGGGGCTCGTCGGCTCGTTCACGCTCGGCGTGGGACAGTTCTGCACCAAGCCGGGCGTGGTGTTCGTGCCGGCCGGCGCGGGCTTCGAGGAGCTCGTCGCCGGTTTCGCGACGGGCGCCGCGGGCGGACCGCTGCTCACCGACCGCATCACCTCGGCATTCCCTGCGGGCGTCGAGCACCTCGAGTCCGACCCGTCGGTGTCGGTCGTGGCCCACGGCCTGCCGGCCGAGTCCGGCGCCGCGCAGCCGGTGGTGCTGGCGACGGATGCCGCGGCCGTCGCCGCGCGCCCAGAGACGCTCCTCGAGGAGTGCTTCGGCCCGGTCACCCTCCTCGTCCGCTACTCGTCCGAGGCCGAACTGCTCACGGCGCTGCACGCCGTGCCCGGATCGCTCACCGGAACGCTGCACTCCGAGCCGGGCGACGACGTCGCCGCCGTGCTCGCGGTGCTCGAGCGCAAGGCGGGCCGCGTGCTGTTCGCCGGCTGGCCGACCGGGGTCGCGGTGACGTGGTCGCAGCAGCACGGCGGACCGTGGCCCGCGACGACCTCGCTGCACACCTCGGTGGGCGCGACCGCGATCCGGCGCTTCCTGCGCCCGATCGTGTTCCAGGACGCCCCCGAGGCGCTGCTTCCCCCGGTGCTGCGCGACGCGACGCTCGCAGCGCTGCCGCACCGTCGCAATGGAGTGCTGCGGGTGCCCTGAGTCGGTCTCGACCTGAGCGGTCCCGCCGCAGGATCGCCGCTCTTCGTCAGGACCTCTTGCGAGAACACCAGTCCGCGACGACGACACCCCGGCGACGGATGCCGACAGCCGGCGTGTCGGCGTCACCGATCGGTGTTTTCGCACCGGCGGGGGGCACCGTTCCACCAGATCGCCGTGGTGCGGCTCGACGGACCGGCTCCGCGCCTGATCCGCGCTCCGCGCTGACCGGGGCGAGACCGGCGGCTGTCAGTCGGTGAGGCCCCGGGCGAGAGCGGCTCCGGCTTCGGTGAGCCAGTGCGCCGGCTCCGCCATCGCGGCGTCGCTCGAGCCCGCGAGCTCGGTGAGCGAGACCGTCGCGGCGAAGCCCGAGGTGTCGGCATCCGTCGCCACGCGGCCTGCGACGAGGGCCACCGGCACGCCCGCAGCCGCCGCGACCGCCCCGACGTGTGCCGGAACCTTGCCCGCGGCGGACTGTCCGTCGTACGAGCCCTCGCCCGTCACGACGGCGGTCGCCGCGGCCACCGCCTCGTCGAGCCCGACGAGCTCCGCCACCGCCGCCGACCCCGGCACGAGCCGGGCGCCCCACGCCAGCAGGCCGAACCCGGTGCCTCCGGCGGCACCCGCGCCCGCGGCATCCGGATCCGCGTCGAGCAACGCCGCGAACCGGGCGAGTCCTGCGTCGAGCACCACGAGGTCGTCGGGGGTGGCGCCCTTCTGCGGTCCGAAGACCGCGGCTGAGCCGCGCGGGCCGAGCAGCGGATTCGTCACGTCGCTGAGCACGGTCACGCCGCGCGGCGGCAGCGGAGCGAGCCCCGATAGATCGGACGCCGCCACCGTGGCGAGCCCGCGCGCGCCGCCGGCGATCGGCGAGCCCGAGGCATCCGTGAATCGCGCGCCCAGCGCCGTCAGCATGCCCACGCCGCCGTCGGTCGACGAGCTCGATCCGATGCCGACCACGAGTCGCGAGACGCCATGGGCGAGCGCGGCCGCGATGGCTTCTCCGAAGCCCCGCGTGTGCGCGTCGAACGGGCGCAGCCGCGGCGGCGCGCCGAGCATCTCGATGCCGCTCGTGTTCGCGAGCTCGACGACGCCGGTTCCGTCCGGCGCGTCGCCGGTCGGCGGAAGCAGGACCCAGGATGCCTCGACCCGCGTCCCCTCCGGACCGGTCACCGTCACCGGCACCCGGCGCGCGCCGGGCACGGCTGCCGCGAAGGCGTCGACGGTGCCTTCACCGCCGTCGGCCATGGGCATGAGCCGCACCCGGTCGGCCGGCCGCTCGCGCCGCCATCCCGCAGCGAGGGCCTCCGCGGCAGCCGTGGCAGCGATCGTGCCCTTGAACGAATCGGGGGCGATCACGACGGTGCCGGGCATGCCCTGATTCTCCTCGCTGGCAGGATGGCCGATTGCGCGTCCCGCCGCAATAGCGGGAAAGCGTTGTCCCTGCGATCATCGTAACCATGCACCGAGTCGACGCCCATCCCGCACCGCGCGCCGTCATCGCCACGGGCGCGGGTCGGTACGCCGATCCGTGGCATCCGTTCCCCGCGACGTCGGCTCGCATCGCCGCGGCGCTGCGTGACGACGGCTGGGACGTTACGGTCGACGACGACGTCGACCACGCGCTGGCGCACCTCGACGGCATCGAACTCCTGGTGGTGAACGCCGGCGATCCGTGGCGCCACGGCGACACCGAGCTCGAGCCGCGCACGGACCCTGCGGCGGATGCCGGACTGCGGTCGGCGATCGACCGTGGCATCGGCATCATCGCGGTGCACGCGGCGCTCTCGACGCTCCGCGACCACCCGGTGTGGCGCGAGGCGATCGGCGGCGAGTGGGTGCCGGGCCGCTCGTGGCATCCGCCGATCGCCGACGCGCACGTGCGGGTCGTCGACGGCGACCACCCGGTGACCGCCCGGCTCGCCGGCTTCGACGTGGTGGACGAGCGCTACAGCGATCTCGCCGTCGACGACGGGGCGCGCGTGCTCGCCGAGCACGACGTCGACGGCACCGCGCACCCCGCGATCTGGGTGCGCGAGAAGCCGACTCGAGCAGTCGTCTCGTCGTTGGGCCACGACGAGCGCGCGTACGACACCCCCGAGCTCGTCGGCCTGCTGCAGCGAGCCGCGCGATGGGCCGCACGGGCCTGAACCGGCGACCCCCGGTGCACAGAATCAGAGCTTTCCGCCGACACGCCGCGCAACGGATGCCGCGGCCGGCGTGGCGGCACGAACCTCCGATTCTGTTTCCACTCTTACGTGCGGGCGCTGGGCTGGGCGGGTCACCCGACTCCAGCAGCGGGGCGGATCCGGCCGCGGCAAGAGGGTGACACGCGGTTGCGCTGCCCGAATCTGCACGCGCGGTCGAAAGATGCTGCGGCACGAGCAGGGAACGACCGCGCGAGGCAGCAAAGGGCCTGACGAGGCCGGCGGCGCCGGCTGCGGCATCCGTCGCCCGCCGAAACGGGGCCCGCCCGCCGACCGGGCAGAATGGAACGCGGCGCCGCTCGGCGACCCCGACCCCCGGAGTGACATGACCTGGCTCGTGACCGGAGGCGCCGGCTACATCGGCGCCCACATCGTCCGCGCTCTCGCCGACGCGGGACTCTCGCCCGTCGTGCTCGACGACCTGTCGAGCGGGCACGCCTCGTTCGTGCCCGAGGGTGTGGCGTTCGTGCAGGGCTCGATCCTCGACCGCGAGCTCGTCGAGCGCACGCTTCGCGAGCACGACGTCGAGGGCGTCATCCACGTCGCCGGCTACAAGTACGCCGGAGTCTCGGTGCGCCGGCCCCTGCACACCTACGCCCAGAACGTCGAGGGCACGCGTGTGCTGCTCGAGGCCATGGAGGCGGCTGAGGTGGCGAACATCGTGTTCTCGTCGTCGGCCGCGGTGTACGGCACGCCCGACGTGCCGCTGGTCACCGAGGACCTTCCCAAGCGCCCGGCGTCGCCCTACGGCGAGTCGAAGCTCATCGGCGAGTGGCTGCTGCGCGACCAGGCGATCGCGACCGCCGACTCGGCCCACCCGCTGCGGCACACGTCGCTGCGGTACTTCAACGTCGTCGGCTCCGGCGACCCGAGCATCTACGACACCAGCCCGCACAACCTGTTCCCGCTCGTGTTCGAGGCACTCCTCGAAGGCCGGGCGCCCCGCATCAACGGCGACGACTACGACACCCCGGACGGCACCAACGTGCGCGACTACGTGCACGTCGCCGACATCGCAGCCGCCCACGTCGTCGCGGCGACACGGCTCGCGGCGGGCGAACCGGTCGAGCCGGCGTACAACCTGGGCTCGCAGAACGGGCTGAGCGTGCGCGAGATCATGGACGCGATGGCCCGCGTCACCGGGATCGACTTCACGCCCGAGATCGGACCGCGCCGCGCCGGCGACCCCGACCGCATCGTCGCGACCGGCGAGCTCGCGGCCCGCGACCTCGGCTGGGCGAACCGCCACTCCGTCGACGAGATGGTCCGCTCGGGCTGGGAGGCCCGCCGCGCCGCCGGCGCCTGACGCCGGATAGAGGCCAGACGGGGACGGACTACGGAGCGATCTCAGCGGGCGGGAGCGGTGCTCGCGCGCAGCACGAGCCGGGTCGACACGGTCTCGAAGGTCGCGCCGGCGTCGGCCTCGATGCCGTCGACGAGCACGGTGACGGCGCGGGTTCCGAGCGTGTCGAAGTCCTGGTGCACGGTGGTGAGCGGCGGACGGTAGTCCGCGGCATCCGCCACGTCGTCGAACCCGACCACGCTCACGTCGTGCGGCACGTCACGGCCCGCCTCGGCGAGCGCGCGCAGCGCTCCGAGCGCCATCTGATCGTTCGCCACGAACAGCGCCGTCGCCTGGCCGGTGCCGAGAGCGGATGTCGCGGCATACCCCGACGCGGAGGTCCAGTCCCCGCGCACGACGGGTGGCGGCTCGACGCCCGCGGCGGCGAGCGCCTCGCGCCAGCCGCGCTCGCGCTCGGCCGCCGCGAAGGAGCCCTCGGGGCCGGCGAGGTGGTGCACGGTCCGGTGGCCGAGCTCGAGCAGGTGCCGCGTGGCGAGCGCCGCTCCGCCGGCGTGGTCGGTGCCCAGGGTGCTGAACCGCTGCTCTGCGCCGAGTCGCTCATCTGGCGGCGCGTCGACCACCACGAGCCGCAGTCCCGCCCCGATCGCCCAGCCGAGGGCGGCGGCGCCCCGCACGCGCTGGGTCGCCTCGTTCAGCACGATCGCGCCGTCGACCCCCTGCTCGGCGAGCCGCTCGAACGCTCCTGCGACGTCTCCGTCTGCCGCGAGCGTCACCACCGTGAGCGCGTAGCCGCGGTCGGCCGCGGCATCCGCCACCGCCTGCAGCATGCGGGAGTTGCCGACCGAGGCGAGCGTCGACACCACGAGCCCGATGGTCTGGGTGCGGCCGGTGCGCAGGGCTCGGGCTGCGCGGTGAGGACGGTACCCGAGCTCGGCCATAGCGGCCTCGACGCGACCACGGGTCTCGGGGTCGACGCGCGGGCTCGCGTTGACCACACGCGACACGGTCTGCCCCGACACTCCCGCGCGCGCTGCGACATCGGCCATCGAGACGCGCCTGGTCGCGTCGGGCTCGCGCCGCCCGCGTGATGCACGTGCCGTCGCGGCGTCGGCGACGCCGGTGAGGTCTTCGAAGCTCAGTCCCATGCCCCTCCTCCGCCTGTCTGCGCGTACAACCCAGGAGAATCCGGTGATGTTGACGATAACACACCGCTCCTGTTACCGTGTTGACGTGAACACGCCTGAAAACGGGACGGACGCCGTCACCCTCGGCGCCGGCGTCGTCAAGCGCCCGACGCACCTCGCCGACGGCCGCGAGCTGATCTACTACGACGATCCCGGCACCACCCTCGGGGCCGAGCGGGCCGTCGACGCCCGCGACCTCGCTCCGCGTCCGGCGACCGCGACGATGCGCCGCGACGTGCTGACCGGCGACTGGGTCTCGATCGCCGCGGCGCGGCAGAACCGCGCGTTCCTCCCGCCCGCCGAGCTCGATCCGCTCGCACCCCAGACCCCGACCAACCCGTCGGAGGTGCCGTCGCGCTACGACGTCGCCGTGTTCGAGAACAAGTCGCCGTCCTTCGGCCCCGCCCTCGCGCTCGCCCACGGCGACGCGCCCGCGGGCATCCTCGACGAAGCCCTCATCGCCACCGACCCGCCCCATGGACTCGACGACCTCGACTCCCCCGGGCTGGGCCGCACGCGCACGAGCGTCGGCCGGTGCGAGGTGGTGTGCTTCAGCCCCGAGCACGAGGGGTCGTTCGGATCCCTCACTCCGACCAGGGCACGCACCGTGATCGAGGCGTGGGCCGATCGCACCGCGGCGCTGTCGGCACTCCCCGGCGTCGAGCAGGTCTTCCCGTTCGAGAACCGCGGCGAGGCGATCGGCGTCACCCTCCCCCACCCGCACGGGCAGATCTACGCATACCCCTATGTCACGCCGCGCACCGCGACCCTGCTCGCGTCGATCGACCGTGAAGGACCCGACCTGTTCGCGCGGATCCTCGAGTTCGAGCGCGCCGGCGAGCGCGTCATCCTCGCGGGCGAGCACTGGACCGCCTTCGTTCCGTTCGCGGCGCGGTGGCCGATCGAGATCCACCTGCTGCCGCACCGGCACGTCGCCGACTTCGCCGGCACGACGGATGCCGAGCGCGACGAGCTCGCGACGCTCTACCTGCGTCTGCTCCGGGGTGTCGACGCGCTGTACGAGACGCCCACCCCGTACATCGCGGCGTGGCATCAGGCGCCGGTCCACCGGGGCCGCGACACCGTCCGCCTGCATCTGCAGCTGACCTCGCCGCGTCGCGCCGCCGACAAGCTCAAGTTCCTGGCCGGATCCGAGGCCGCGATGGGCGCCTGGATCGGCGACATCCCGCCCGAGTCCGCCGCCGCGCGCCTCCGCGAGGCCGTCGCGTCGATCCCCGAGGAGACCCTGTGACCACGACCGACACCGCCACCGCGGACGCCGCCCGCGCCCTGCTCGCCGAGCGTTTCGGCGCCGAGGCCGCCGGCACGTGGTCGGCGCCCGGCCGCGTCAACCTCATCGGCGAGCACACCGACTACAACGACGGGTTCGTGCTGCCGTTCGCGATCCAGCACCGCACGCACGTCGCGCTCGGCCGCCGTGACGACGGGCGCATCCGCGTCGCCTCGACGTTCGATGCCGAAGCCGTCGAGGTGTCGCTCGATGAGCTCGACGCCCTCTTCCCCGCCCGCCGCGACGAGCTCCCCGAGTGGTCGCGCTACCCCCTCGGCGTCGCGTGGGCGCTGCTCGCGGCCGCCGGATCGAGTGCTCGCTCTGCGGGCGTATCGAGATCATCCGGAACCAGCCCTGCCACCGTCGCCGGCGTCGACCTCGCGTTCGCCTCCGACGTCCCGGTCGGCGCCGGTCTCTCGTCGTCTGCGGCGATCGAGGGAGCCACCGCCGTCGCCCTTGCCGAGACGTGGGACCTCAACCTCGACCGAGTGGCCCTGGCGCAGGTCGGGCGCCGAGCCGAGAACGACGCCGTCGGCGCGCCCACCGGCATCATGGACCAGATGGCGGCGCTCCTCGGACGCGCCGACTCGGCGATTTTCCTCGACTGCCGCTCGCTCGAGGCGCAGGTCGTCGACCTCGGATTCGCGGATGCCGGCCTCGAGCTCGTCGTGATCGACACCGGCGTCAAGCACTCGCACGCGACCGGCGGCTACGGCGAGAGGCGTGCGGCGTGCGAGCGCGGTGCGGCGGCGCTCGGCGTACCGGCGCTGCGCGATGTGACCCCCGACGATCTGCCGCGGCTCGCCGAGCTCGTCGACGACGTCACTCTCCGCCGCGTGCGGCACGTCGTCACCGAGAACCAGCGCGTGCTCGACACCGTCCGCACGCTCCGCGAGCAGGGCCCGACCGCGATCGGCGACCTCCTCGTCGCCTCGCACGCGTCGATGCGCGACGACTTCGAGATCTCGGTGCCCGAGCTCGACACGGCCGTCGAGGCGGCACTCGCTGCGGGTGCCGTGGGCGCGCGCATGACCGGCGGGGGCTTCGGCGGCGCGGCGATCGCACTGGTCGCCCGCGACCGCGTGCAGGCCGTGACGGATGCCGCGAACGCCGCGTTCGAGGCATCCGGCTTCACCGTCCCCACGATCTTCACCGTCACGCCGTCCGCCGGAGCCGCCCGCGACGCCTGAACGGCGAGTGAACGCTCGAGCAGGCAGGGCGCAAGACACTGGCGGCGACGGATGCCTCGGCCTAGCGTCGAAGTCAGGGCCGGGGAATCCGTCCCCGACCGGAAGGAGCGATCGTGGCGTACATCACCGTCGGGACCGAGAACTCGGTCGACGTGGACCTCTACTACACCGACCAGGGCCCGGCCGACGCGCAGCCCGTGGTGCTGATCCATGGGTTCCCGCTGAACGGCGAGTCGTGGGGCAAGCAGCAGGCGGCGCTGCTGGACGCCGGATTCCGGGTCGTCGCGTACGACCGCCGCGGGTTCGGCCAGTCGACGAAGGCCGGCTCGGGCTACGGCTACGACACGTTCGCGGCCGACCTGCACGCGCTCATCGAGGACCTCGACCTGCGCGATGCGATCCTCGTGGGCTTCTCGATGGGCACGGGTGAGATCGCACGGTACCTGTCGCGCTACGGCAGCTCGCGCGTCGCGAAGGCCGCTTTCCTCGGGTCGCTCGAGCCGTTCCTGCTGAAGACCGACGACAACCCCGGAGGCGCCGGTCCGCAGGAGTTCTTCGACGGCATCGCGCAGTCCGTGCGCGACGACCGCTACGCCTTCATCACCGGGTTCTTCAAGGACTTCTACAACCTCGACGACAACCTCGGCTCACGCATCTCGCAGGAGGCCCTCGACGCGAGCGTGCAGGTCGCCAACCTTGCCGGCAACACCGCCATCGCGGCGGCGCCGCTCACGTGGCCGACGGACTTCCGTGCCGACATCCCGGCGATCGACGTGCCTGTGCTCATCCTCCACGGCACCGCCGACAACATTCTGCCGATCGACGCGACGGCCCGCCGGTTCAAGGAGCTGCTGCCCGACGCGACCTACGTCGAGCTCGAGGGCGCGCCGCACGGCCTGCTGTGGACGCACGGCGCCGAGGTCAACGAGGCGCTGCTGGCGTTCGTGCGGTCCTAGGGCCGGCGGCTCGTCTCACAGGACGGGCCGGCGATAACGGGCGGGTCCGACGCCATGGCTCCGCGCCCACCGCGGAGACGTCCTGCGACACGGACGAGAGAACGACGGATGCCCCGGCGCGGCGCCTGGGCAGGCGCGGTGCCGGGGTATCCGTCGCGTGATCGTCAGGCCGGTGACCGGCGGCGCCGCACCACGACACCCAGGGCGCCCGCGGCGATGAGCGCGAGTGCGATGCCCGCGGTCACGGCGAGAGGCGCCGCGTCCGCGCCCGTCGCGGCGAGCGCGGCGGTGACGGTGATCTCGGTCCAGCCGATGACGTTGCCGTCCGCGTCGAGCACGACGAGGGTGTGCAGCCCGGGCGCGGTGCCCGCGGGCAGCGGCACGGTGACGGTGCCTGCGGCGGTCACCACATGGCCGCCGAGCGAGACGGGCGTCGAGTGCAGCCACACCCACACCGTGTCACCGGCGTGCTCTGTGCCGACGACGATCGTGATGGTCTCGCCGGCCCGGGCCGTGTCGGGCGCGTCGATGCCGCCGCGGGTGGCATCGGTGAGCTCATCCTCCGACACCGGTCCCGGCGCGCCCGTCGAAGGCGACCCAGGGGTGGGAGTGGGAGTGGGAGTGGGGGTCGGCGTCGGCGTCGGGGTCGGCGTCGGCTCGCCCGGGCCGCCGGGTCCGCCGGTCGCCGGGCACGGCAGGGTGCCCGCGCGCAGCGAGTGGCCACCGGTGTCGCCGTCGTCGGTCCAGACGACCTCCTGGAACCCGTCGGCGCACGTCGACGCGGGGGCGATCGCCATCCCCTCGTTGTTGAGGTTCGGCATGCCTGCGGGGCGGGAGTACGAGTGCGCGACCTCGAAGTCGCCGTCGACGACCTCCAGCAGGTTGTAGACGCCGCCGCAGCCGTCGTCGCACAGGGCCCACAGCGCCTCACGGTCGGCGTCGTATGCGACGTCCATCGACCAGGGGAAGCCGGAGCTCTCGACCTTCACCTCGACGGGCGCCGAGCCGACGGCCAGTGAGAAGAAGTGCAGGGCGCCCGTCCCCTCGACCGCCGCCACGAAGAGGCCGGGAGTGGCGTGATCGCCGGCGCGGTACGCGGCGCCGCCGACCTGCCAACCGGAACCGACGAGGAACGAGTCGGGCACGTAGGTGATGCCCTCGAGGCCGAGGTTGGTGCCCGTCGGCACGAATCCGTTCACGTCCCACTCGTGGGTCGCCACGAGCTCGGTCGTGGCGGCTGTCACGGCGCTCACGTCGAACCGCGCGACCTTGTTGTGCGACGTGCTCTTCGCGCGTGCATTGTCACGCTCCGACGTGACGTACGCGGCGCCGTCCGGGCCGATCGTGACGCCCTCGGAGTCCAGCTCGCCGCCGCCGTCGGCGAAGCGCAGCGGGATGCCGCCCTCCCACTCCGGGAACGACTCGTACACGCCGCCGACCTCGTGCATCTTGAACAGGCGGCCCTTGTTCATCGCGACCCACAGGATGCTCGGGTCGGAGGGGTCGAAGGCCGCGCCCGACACATCGCCCTCGTCGTTGGCGTCGAGGTCGGTGAACGCGTCCACGGCGTCCGCGACGGCGATCTCGGCGGCGCCGGGCCAGGTCTCGGTCTCGAGGCCCGGGCATGCATTCGCCGCGCCCCAGGTCGCCGTCGGGGTCTCGACGTACGACACCGTGCCGAACAGCTCGCAGCGGCTGTACGACGCGTGACCGTCCTCGTACCAGGTGTGGCCGACGGCGCTGGCGCCGTCGTCGGCCCGGCGAAGCGTGAGCGAGTCGACGCTGTCGAGGCCCTCGATGTCGTCGGCGACGTGGAACCGGCCGGCGGCGACGACGGTGTCGGCGGGGATCGTGTGGACCACCGTCGCGTCGGAATCGAGCAGCTCCCAGCCGGAGATGTCGACCGGCTCGGCGCCGGTGTTGAGCAGCTCGGCCTTGCCCGCCACGTTCGAGACCTCGTTCAGGACGATCGCGGTGTCGAGCGGGCGGAACCGGGTGTCGCACGACTCGGTGTTGTCCCGCCCGAAGCTGCTCTCGGTGACGGACCAGAAGTCGCCGGATCCATCGGGACACGCGGCAGACGAAACCGCCTCCGACGCGAACGTGTCCGACGCGCCGGCCGCGCCGTCGCCGTACACCTGTGCGTCGACGAGCTGTCGGGATGCGGCGTCGGCGCCCGGACCGTAGACCTTGACGGCGTCGCCCTCTCCGGAGAGGCCCTTCTTCGACGAGAAGGCGACGTAGCCGCCGGCCGGGATGATCCACGAGCCCGCCGGCTCGAGCGAGTCGCCGTCCCACACCTTGAGGTCGGCGAGGGTCAGCGCCGACGCACCGGTCGCCGCGCCGCTGTCGGTCTGGTACCAGCCCTCGATCGTCACGTCGTTCGTGCCCGTGTTGACCAGTTCGACCGCGTCGCCGAAGCCGGGGTTGCCGGCATCGTCGTCGTTGAGTGAGGAGATCTCGTTGATCTCGATGTCGTCCCAGTGCAGGTCGAGCGCCGGCGGCGGCGTGACCGTGCAGTCATTGGCGGCAGCAGGCGTCGGCGTCGTGGCGCGGAAGGCACCGGCGCCGTCGGCGCATCGACCCCACGAGGTCGCGTGCGTCTCGGCCGGCCACGTCGTCGTGTCGACGAGGGTCGTGCCGTCGGCGAGGTAGAGGTTCGCCTCGTCGCCCTTGCCGAAGCCGGCGGCGGTGTAGTCGACCTTCACGTATCCGCCCGGCTCGAGCGTCGTCCCGGCCGCGATCGCCTGGAGGTGGGTCGCGTCGGTCGTACGGGCGTTGTCGGAGACGAGCCACCCCGAGATGTCGACCGCGGTGGCGCCGATGTTGGTGAGCTCGATCCAGTCCGCGGGGTCGGAGCTGACCTCGTTGACCTTGATCTGCGCCGCGCCCGGCACGGCGGGGCAGTCGTTGACCGCGCCGGACGTGGCCGCGGCGTTCATGACGAAGCCGCCGATGCCCTCGGGGCAGCGACCCCACGACGGCGCGGCGTGGGTGTCGGTGGGCCACGTGGTCGAGTCGACCTCGGTGCCGTCCGGCAGCGCGATCGTCATCGAGTCACCCTTGCCGAGGCCGAAGCCGCCCGCCGGGAACTCCGTCGTGTCGTCGGGGTGGAAGACGTAGTGGCTTCCGGGCTCGATCAGCGTGGGCGTGTCCGCGAGCACGAGCGGCACGTGGGTCGGGTCGCCGTCCACGGCCGTCCAGCCGTTGATGTCGACCGCGACCGCGCCGACGTTGACGAGCTCGACGAAGTCGACGCCGTTGGAGAACACCTCGTTGATGCGGATCTCATCGAGCCCCGGCGCCGGGCAGTCATTGACCGCGCCCTTCGTCGGCGTCATCGTGACGAGGCCCGCGGAGGGCGCCGGGCAGATGCCCATCGACGAGGCGTGGACGCCTGCCGGCCAGGTGACGGTGTCGACGAGCGTCGCCGTGCCCGCGTCGAACGCCGCCTTGCCGCCCTGGTACACCGATACGCTGTCGCCCTTGCCGAAGCCGACCGGCGAGTCGACGGCGAGCACGCCGTTCGCCGGGACGACGCCGGTGAGCTCGACCCAATGCGTCGGGTCGTCGGTCCCGCTGTCGACGAACCACATCCCGGCCAGCGCGATGTCGGCCGCCGTCGGGTTGGCCAGCTCGAACCAGTCCTCCGGGTCGGAGTTGACCTCGTTGATCACGAGATCGGTCACGGCCGCCGAGGCCGGCGCGGCGGCGAAGACGGTGAGAGGGACGAAGCCGACGATCGCGGCCAGGGCGGCGGCGAGCGCACGACGATGTTTGGGCACCAAGGACTCCTTGCGAGGCATGCCGATCCCCAGACCGGCATCCGAACGGGTCCCCGGATCTTCACACCGCACGGCGAACGACAGGTGAACGGCGAGCGAACCCTCGCCCGCCGTGCCCGCAACGCGGACGACGGCGCGGACGACGGCGCGCCCCACGCCCTTCCGGACGCGTGGGCCAGCCTCAGCCCGACGCCGCTGCAGGCGCCCGGGCTGAGGCATCCGTCGCGGCCTACTGCTGGGGCGCGCCGCCCGCGTTCGCCATCGCGATGAGGCCGTCGATCATCTCGGGGTTGATCGAGCCGCCGGAGTCGCCCTGCGCGAACATGCCCGCGCGGCCGATCGGGAAGGACTCCATCATCTTCGTCGCGTCGACGCCCTCGGGCATGATGTCGGCGACACCCTCCATGCCGCCCATCATCTGTGCGATCGCCGCCTGCACGACCGGACCGGCGATGGGGTGCGCCATCACCTCGCCGATCGACGACGTGCGCGACAGCGGCAGCGTGAACTCGTCGCCCGCGACCTCCACCGTGACGCTCGAGCGGATGTCGCGACTCGACGCCGCGACATCGACGGTGTACGAGCCGCCCTCGACGAGCCAGCGGTCGACTCGGATGTCCCAGTACGCGAGGTCCTTCCGGCGTACGGTCAGCGCGACCTCGCGGGTCTCACCGGGCTCGAGCGCGACCGCGGCGAACGCCTTCAGCTCGCGCACCGGACGCTGCACCGTGCCGCCCGGGAGTCCGGTGTACACCTGCACGACCTCGCGACCGGCGCGGTCACCGGTGTTGGTCACGGCCACGGTCACCTCGACGTCGCCGTCGGCATTCACGGCGGCCGAGGCAGCCCCGTATGCGAAGGTCGTGTACGACAGCCCATGCCCGAACGGGAACGCCACGTCCATGCGGCGCGCGTCGTACCAGCGGTAGCCGACGAACAGTGCCTCGCCGTAGCGGACGTGCGAGAACTCGCCGGGAAAGTCGAGGTACGCAGGGGTGTCCTCGAGCCGCAGCGGGATCGTCTCGGTGAGCTTGGCCGACGGGTTGACGTCGCCGAACAGCACGTCTGCCGTCGCCCCGCCGCCCGCCTGCCCGAGCAGCCACGCCTCGAGGATCGCCGGCACGCGGTCGGCGAACGGCAGCGCCACCACGCCGCCGTTCGAGAGCACCACGACGGTGTTCGGGTTCGCCGCGACCACGGCGTCGACGAGCTCGAGCTGCGCGGCGGGCAGGTCGATGTCGTCGCGGTCGTATCCCTCCGACTCGAGGCGCGCCGGCAGGCCGAGGAACAGCACGGCGACGTCGGCGACGGATGCCGCGGCCACCGCCTCGTCGCGCAGCGCAGCGGTCTCGTCGGCCGAGACCTGCAGGGCGTTGCTGAAGCCGCGAGCGTACGCGACCTGTCCGGTCGCGAGCGCGCGGATCTCGTCGAGCGCGCTGTCGAGGCGCGTCGGGTTGATCATCGAGGAGCCGGCGCCCTGGTAGCGGGGCTTCTCGGCGAACTCGCCGATCACGGCGAGGTTCGCGTCCTTCGCGAGCGGCAGGATCCCGCCCTCGTTCTGGAGAAGCACGATCGAGCGCCCCGCGGCCTCGCGCGCGAGGGCGTGGTGCGCGTCGACGTCGAGCGGTCCCGCCACGGCGCCGGCACCATCTGTCGCCTTGCGCACGAGGTCGAGCACGCGGCCGGCCGCGGCATCCACCACCTGCTCGTCGAGCGAGCCGTCGTGCACCGCGGCGACGATCTGAGCGTCGGTGACGCCGTTCGATGACGGCATCTCGAGGTCCATGCCGGCCGCGAGACCCGGAACGCGTTCGTTGACGGCGCCCCAGTCCGAGACGACGAGCCCCTCGAAGCCCCATTCGTCGCGCAGCACCCGGGTCAGCAGCCACGGGTCCTCCGACGCGTACACGCCGTTGATGCGGTTGTACGAGCACATGACCGTCCACGGCTGCGCGTCCTCGACGACGCGCTGGAATCCGCGCAGGTAGATCTCGCGAAGCGGCCGGGGGTCGATGTCCGAGCTCGACCGCATGCGGTCGTGCTCCTGGTTGTTGGCGGCGAAGTGCTTGAGCGAGGTGCCCACGCCCTTCGACTGGACGCCTCTCACGATCGCAGCGCCCAGCACGCCCGACACGATCGGGTCCTCCGAGAGGTACTCGAAGTTGCGGCCGCACAGCGGCGAGCGCTTGATGTTGATGCCAGGGCCGAGCAGCACCGCCACGTTCTCGATAGACGCCTCGGTTCCGAGCGCCTCGCCGACGCGGTTCACGAGTTCGACGTCCCACGACGAGCCGAGGCCGACGGCCGGGGGGAAGCAGGTCGCCGGCACGCTGTCGCCGATGCCCAGGTGGTCACCGCCCTCGCGCTGCTTCCGCAGACCGTGCGGACCGTCTGTGACCATGATCGCGGGCACGCCGGCGCGCTCGATCGGCTTGGTGTACCAGAAGCTCGCGCCGCTGGTGAGCGACGCCTTCTCTTCGAGGGTCAGCGCCGTGACATCGGGGAGGGTCATCGGGTTCCTTTCATCGGTGGTCGTGGACTCGGGAGGAGACGGATGCCGTGGGCCGGGCATTCGTCACCGGACCGACTTGATCGGCCAGATCGCGAATGCTCCCAGGATGCCGAGGACGATCGCGACGGGGAAGAGGCCCTGGTAGCCGAACATCAGCACGATGGCCCCGGCGACTCCGGGCGCGAGGGTCTGCGGGAGCGTCGCTGCGATGTTCACGACGCCGAGGTCCTTCGCGAACGACTTCGCGGAGGGCAGCACCTCGCTGATCAGGGCGGTGTCGACCGCCTGGAACATGCCGAACCCGAAGCCGGCGATGAACGTCATGATCATCCACGCGGCCAGGTCCTGCCACATCCACGGCAGCAGGAGCGCCAGGCTCACGACCGCCGCGGAGGCGAAGACGAAGGGCTTGCGGCGGCCCACCTTGTCGGAGAGGGGACCCGAGACGACAGTCGAGATGAGGATCCCGACGAGGCTCAGGATGCCCAAGAGCGGGATGACCGACTCGGGGTGCTCGACGCCGAAGTAGTACTGGAGCAGGTACAGCTGGTAGCCGGTCACCGCGAAGTACCCGGTGTAGAGCAGGAGGCGTCCGGTGAACGCCCAGAAGAAGTCCGGGTGCTTGATCGGGTCGACCCAGAACGTGCCGAGGAACTCCTTGAACCGGAACGGCTCCCGTTCGAGCCGCGTGCTCGCGTAGTCCGGGTTGAGCATGACGAACAGTACGAGGACGACCACCGAGAGCACCGCGAACGTGATGTAGCCGAGCGCGATGCTGCCGAAGAAGAGGGAGCCGACGATCTGACCGCCGAGCGCGCCCACCATCAGCCCGATGCCCGACAGCGCCGCGAAGGTTCCGCGCCGCGCGATCGGGACGCGGTCCGGCATGACCGCCGACAGCGGTCCCTGCGCGAAGTTGAAGCACGTCTGCACGAGCACCCACGCGACGATGAAGCCGACGAGGGTGTCGGCGAAGGCGAGGCCGACGAGCGAGAGGGCGCCGGCGAGGGCGCCGATCACGATCCACGGCGCACGGCGTCCGAACCTCGAGCGCGTGCGGTCCGAGATCTGACCCGCGATCGGCTGCGCGATCATCGCCGCGAAGGCGCCGATGGTCGAGACGATCGCGAGGTTCGCGACGTTGACCTGGTTCTCTTCGCCGAACGCCAGCGTGATCTGCTGCGGCAGCAGGATGCCGGGCACGGCGCCCCAGACCATGAAGATCGCGATGTTGGCCGGGACGATCGACCACATCAGTCGTCGCAGGCCTCTGATCGGCGCCGGCGGGTCGTCGTTGCCTGCGGCGGTGGCGACGAAGGTGTTGGTGGTCTTGGGAGCGGTGCGATCAGACGACGTCGTCATATGCGGTCCTCGGTTCGGGTGGCGACGGCTCGACACTGAGCCGCTTGGCGAAAACCATATGTCATTTGGTTTTGAGAGATCAAGTGCGGTTCGGGTTTACTTCTCCTATGGCAGAAAGCCGAGCGGGACGACGAGGTTCCTACGCCAAGGGCGTGGCCAAGCGCGAAGAGATCCTCACGCGCGCACTCGAGGTGATCGCCCGCGAGGGCTACAGCGGAGCATCCGTGAAGGAGCTGGCGGACGCCGTCGGTCTGAGCCAGGCAGGACTCCTCCACTACTTCGGCAGCAAGGAGGAGCTCTTCACGGAGATCCTGCGCAAGCGCGACGAGGTCGACTCCGCGGCGTTCGGGCTCGCCGCCGACGGCTCCACCGCGGACGACGACATCCGTGCCGGCTATCTCGCGGTCATCCGACACAACGCCGAGGTGCCGGGCCTCGTGCAGCTCTATGCCCGGCTATCGGTCGACGCGGCCGATCCGCAGCATCCGGCGCACGAGTTCTTCGTCGAGCGCGGCGAGGCCCTGCGCCGCGTGTTCGCCGAGGTCGTCGCCCGCCGGCAGCAGGCGGGCGAGATCACCGACCGCATCGCTCCTGAGGCGCTGGCCCGCATCTTCCAGGCGGTCGCCGACGGCCTGCAGGTGCAGTTCATGCTCGAGCCCGACGTCGACATGGCGGCGACGGTCGCCGCGCTCTTCGACGCGCTGGATCCTCGGGCGGCGGACGACGGCGGCCCGCAGTGAGCGCCGACGCGGACGGTCCCGTCGTCACCACCCGCGCCGGCCGGGTTCGCGGGCGCTGGCGCGGCCAGCCGGGAGAGCGCGGAGCGTCGGCAGAGTTCCTCGGCATCCCGTTCGCGAAGGCCCCCGTAGGCGCCCTGCGGTTCGCCGCACCCGCGCCGGTGGAGCCTTGGAGCGACGTGCGCGACGCGTTCGAGTTCGGCGCGACCGCGCAGCGCGGCGACCCGGGCATCACGCTGATCCCCGAACCGTCGATCCCCGGCGATGCGACCCTCAACGTCAACGTGTTCACGCCCGCTCCCGCACAGACCGCCGCCCTCCCGGTGCTCGTGTGGATCCACGGCGGCGGGTACATCTCGGGTTCGCCGGCGAGCCCCTGGTACGACGGCCGGGCCTTCAACCGCGACGGCGTCGTGACGGCCACGATCTCGTACCGGCTCGGATTCGACGGGTTCGGCCACATCCCCGGCGCCCCGTCCAATCGCGGGGTGAGGGATTGGATCGCGGCGCTGGAGTGGGTGCAGGACAACATCGCGGCCTTCGGCGGCGATCCGTCGCGCGTGACCATCGCCGGGCAGTCCGCGGGCGGCGGGGCCGTGCTGACCCTCCTCGGGATGCCGGGCGTGCAGCACCTGTTCCACTCGGTGTGGGCGCTGTCGGGCGCCGTCGCGGACGTGCCTGCGGAGCGGGCGCGCACGGCGGCGGCCAGGCTCGCGCATCTCGCTGGCGTCCAGCCGACGCGGGAAGGCTTCGCGTCCGTCCCCGAAGAGACCCTCCTGGCCCTGCAGGAGAAGGCGGGCGCACCCGACTCCTCCGATCCGCTCGCACCCGTGCACGCGCTGCTGGCCGACGGTCTGCCGTGGGGTCCGATGGTCGACGGCGATCTGCTCGCGCAGCCCACGCTCGACTCGCTCAGGGCGGGCGTCGGCGCCGACAAGCCCCTCGTGCTGGGCTCGACCGACGACGAGTTCACGATGGTGATGGATGACGCGAAGCGGCTCCTGCGCCTCCTCCCGGCCACGCTCGGACTCGCGAAGCTGGGACTCGCGCGCGGGCGGCGGCGGACCTACCTCGCCGACAACCGGCCGCAGCGCCGCAAGGGCACGGCCGCTGTGCTCGGCCGGTACGTCACCGACGTCGTCTTCCGCTCCGAGGTGGTGCGGGTCGCCGACGCGCGCGGCACTGCTCCGACCTGGGTCTACCGCTTCACGTGGCCCTCGCCCACCCACGGCTGGGCCCTGCACTGCCTCGACGTGCCGTTCTGGTTCGACTGTCTCGACGAGCCCCATGTCATCGAGATCGCGGGCGATGCGCCGCCGCGGCGACTGGCGGATGCCGTGCACGGCGCCGCCGTCGCCCTCATCCGCGGCGACGACCCCGGCTGGCGCGCCTGGTCGCAGACGCCCGGGGCGACGCGGATGTTCGGGACCGAGGCATCCCCCGACGTCGTGGCCGACGGCTACGCGAGCGTCCGCGCCCTCCTCTGACCCGACCGTTGCCACGAAATCAGGACACACGCGGTCGAGCACGCCCCGCCGTTGCGCGAGACCCACGCCCTTCCTGTTTTCTCGACGCCGTGCGTCGCGACGCGACCAAGCCACGGAGCGCGGCCAGCACGCTGTCCGGGTTCCACATGATGTCTTCCGCGATCGGCCTGTAGGTCGCATAGCCCAAGGCCGCGGCTTCCTGATCACGCCTGCGGTCGCGCCGCTGCGCGTTCCAGCTGGAGTGGTGAGCCTCACTGTCGCACTCGATGATCAACCATCCCTCGACCACGAAGTCGACGATGCCGACGCCCGGGATCGCCACCTGGACCTCGAAGCTCAGCCCGAGCGACCGCAGCATCAAGCGCACCAGGGTTTTGGGGACCTGAGCCGCTTCTGGCGTCGATGAGTCCGCGCAGGACGGCGAACCGGTGTGGCAGCGCCCCGAACAGCTCGTCGAGGTCGTCCTGAGCCAACAGCCCTCGGTTGAGGGCGGAGTCGATCGTCGCGACGGCGGCACGAGGCTGCTGGCAGCGCACGGCCTGCAGAAGTGCGTCGAAGACCTCGACACTCGTCGCTCGAGGATGCGGCTGCCGATGCAGTCGCTCCCAATGACGACGGGCCGCGCGCGACTCACGGGGCAGCCGCGACGAGGTCGCCGGCAGGTGGACGTGCAACGCCTCGACAGCCAGCACGAACACGTCGAGATGCCGGAGCGCGCTGACGCACGCCAGCCGCCCACCCATGCCACATGCCGCGACCACCTCAGGCGAAGTGTCCGCAGGGAGGTACCTGCCCCCACGCGGACGCAGCAGGGTGCCGCTGCTCACGGCCGCGGTGATCGCGCGATCGTCCCACCCACGACTGCGGAGGTCCGAACGGCGAAGGAACGCGGAGCCAGGTTGCGGGTTCGACACCCCGCCACGCTGCGGCATGGACGATGCCGGGTTGGAGGAGCTGCCGCGATCTGTGGACGCCTGGAAGCGCGGGGCGCCTGGGGAGAAGCCGTCGCGAATTCAGGAGACACGCCGTGGCGGAGCCCGCCACGGCCCGGCGGAAGCCGGTTGCTCCTGTTTTCTCAACGCGCGGGCACACCGAGAGTGCTCGCGGGCTCCTCGCCCAGCACCACACCCCGCCGGCGAGCCCGGGTCAGCTGAGGGCGGCGACCACCTCGCGCTCGAAGAGCTCGACGCCCGAGAGGTCGTAGGCGGCCTCGGGGAAGTAGTGGATCGCGTACGAGATGCCGTGGCGCTCGCGCTCGGCGAGGCGCTCGGCGACCTGCTCGACCGAGCCGAACCCGGGCGAGTTCAGGTACTCGTGCTCGAGGTGGTCGGCCCTCTCCTGCCCGAGGTGCGGCGTCAGCCGGGCCATCACGGCCGCGAGGCGGTCGCGCGCCTCGGCCTCCGTCGCGCCGACGATCGTGTTGAAGTTCGAGGTGCGCGTGATCGAGGCGAAGTCGCGGCCGATGGCGTCGCAGTGCCGGCGCAGCGCGTCGCTCTTGCGGTCGATGTCGTCCAGTGATCCGGAGTAGTTCGTGTACGCCGCGTACTGCGCCGCGATCTTGAGCGTGACCTTCTCGCCGCCTCCGGCGATCCACATCGGGATGCCGCCGTCCTGCAGCGGCAGCGGCCGCACCAGGGCGCCGTCCACCTGGTAGAACTCGCCGTCGAGGGTCGCCCGCCCGGTGGTCCAGGCCTGCTGCATGATGTCGACGCCCTCGCGCAGCATCCGCAGGCGCTCCGGCACGGCCGGGAACCCGTACCCGTACGCGCGCCACTCGTGCTCGTACCAGCCGGCGCCGATGCCCATCTCGACGCGGCCACCCGAGACCATGTCGACGGTCGCGGCGACCTTGGCGAGGTACGCGGGGTTGCGGTAGCCCATGCATGTGCACATCTGCCCGAGCCGGATGCGACTCGTCGAGGCGGCGAACGCCGCCATGAGCGTCCACGCCTCGTGCGTCGCCTCCTCCGAGTGCACCGGGGTGGTGTGGAAGTGGTCGTAGACCCACAGCGACTCCCACGGTCCCGCGTCGGCGCGCTGGGCGAGGCCGTTCATCACCTCCCAGTGCTGCGCGGGGTCGATGCCCACGAGGTCGAATCGCCAGCCCTGGGGGATGAAGGTTCCGAAGCGCATGCGCCCAGCCTATGGCGCGACGGATGCCTCGGCCCGGCCGCGCGCGGGTCTCTCCGCACGCGAGACTTCACTTCTGTCATCGTTCGGCCTCCGTGGCGTGACAGAGGTGAAGTCTCGCGGGCGACGGATGCCTCGGCCCGACCGCGCGGGTCTCTCCGCACGCGAGAGGCCTCAGCCGTCGGCATCGGGGGCGTCAGGCCGAGGGCGGCGGGAAGACCCTGGCGTGCGGCATCCGTTCGCGCATGACGGCGACCGCCTCGGGGTTGTGGTCGACGAGCACGGCGTGCCGGCCGAGCGCCGAGGCGACCGCGCCGGTCGTGCCGCTGCCGGCGAAGAAGTCGAGCACGCGATCGCCCGGGCGGCTCGAGGCCTGCACGATGCGGCGGAGGATCCCCTCGGGCTTCTGCGTCGGATACCCGGTCTTCTCACGTCCCGTGGTCGGCACGATCGTGTGCCACCACACGTCGGTGGGCAGCTTGCCGCGCTCCGCCTTCTCGGGCGTCACGAGCCCGGGTGCCATGTAGGGCTCACGATCGACGGCATCCGAGTCGAACCAGTACCGCTGCGGGTTCTTGACGTACACCAGGATCGTGTCGTGCTTGGTGGGCCAGCGCTTGCGCGTCTTGGCTCCGTAGTCGTACGCCCAGATGAGCTCGTTGAGGAACCGCTCGCGACCCACGAGCGCGTCGAGCAGCACCTTGGCGTAGTGCGCCTCGCGGTAGTCGAGGTGCAGGTACAGCGTGCCGTCGTCGGCGAGCAGTCGCCACGCCTCGAGCAGTCGTGGCTCGAGGAAGCCCCAGTAGTCGTCGAACCGGTCGTCGTAGGCGCGCAGGTCGCCGCGGATCCGCACGTACTCCCGACCGTGGAACCCGCGCCGCACGATCGCGTCCTGCACGGAACTCCTGAGATCCGCGCCTTCGGCCTCCGACGCGCCGTGTGACGTCGCGCCGTCACGACCGTGCCGATCCGATTCCTCAGGAGTCGCGCTGGTCCACCGCGCGGTCTCGAGGGCTCGCTCCTGCACGCGGCCGGTGTTGAACGGCGGGTCGAGGTAGATCAGGGTGAACGATGCGTCCGGCAGCCCGCGGAGGACGTCGAGGTTGTCGCCCTCGTGGATCTCGACCGACCCCGGCCCCGGCAGAGCCGCAGCCGCCGCCTCGGGCTCCGGAGCCGTCGGTGCTTCGGGTTCCGGAGCCGCCGGTACCTCGGGTTCAGAAGCCGCGGCCGGGGTTGTGGCATCCGTCACGGCACGCGCCGGAGCCACGCGTCGGTCGCGAATTTCGCCTCGACGAGCGCCTCGGCCTCGGCGTACTCGTCGTCGGTGATGCGGCCGGGGACGGCGCCGTAGAGGTTGGCGAAGGTGTCCTTGAGCTTCTCGATGATCGCCTCGCGCGGCAGACCGGTCTGCCTCCGGAGCGGGTCGACGCGCTTCGCGGCCGAGGTCGTGCCCTTGTCGCTCAGCTTCTCGCGGCCGATGCGCAGCACCTCGGTCATCATCTGACCGTCCATGTCATAGCTGAGGGTGGCGTGGTGCAGCACGCCGCCGTTCGCGAGCCGCTTCTGCGCGGCGCCGCCGATCTTGCCCTGCGGCGAGGCGATGTCGTTGAGCGGCTGGTAGGTGGCCTCGATGCCGAGCGCGCGCAGCGCCTGCAGCACCCAGTCGTCGAGGAACGCGTACGAGTCGGCGAAGGTGAGTCCCGCGACGAGGGATGCCGGGACGTACAGCGAGTAGGTCACGATCGAGTTCGCCGCCATCAGCATGGCGCCACCCCCCGAGATGCGGCGGACCACGTCGAACCCGTGCTTGGCGGCCCCTTCGGGATCGACCTCGTTGCGCAGCGACTGGAATGAGCCGATCACGACGGCGTTCTCGTTCCACTCCCACAGCCGCAGCGTCGGACGGCGGCGGCCATCGCCGACGCGGCCCGTGAGCACCTCGTCGAGTGCGAGGTTCATCCGGGGCGACACCGGCTTCTCGTGGACGATCTCCCAGTCGAAGTCGCGCCACCCGGGCGCGGTCACGAGGGCGCGGCGCACCGCCGTGCCGACCGCCTCGGGCGTGAACCCGAGCAGCTGCGCGCCCTCGGGGAGCGCCGAGCGCACCGCGGCCGCGATGGTCGCCACGTCGGCCTCGACGGGCAGGCCGTTCACGGCCGCGTCGATGTCGTGCAGCGCGTCGTCAGGCTCGAGGAAGAAGTCCCCTGCGAGGTGGAAGTCCGCGATGCGACCGTCGCGCTCCTCGAGGTCGACGACGACGAGCTTTCCGCCCGGGACCTTGTATTCGCCGTGCATCCCCTCAGCCTATTGCGCGCGGCGGAGCCGGATCGGCCTCAGTCCGCGGGGGAAGCGCGTGCGCAAGCATGCGATCTGCCGTTCGCTCACGTCCAACCCATCGCGGAATCGGGAACCGGGTGGCATGCTGTGTCCCACCGGACATCGGAGCCGCCGTGAAGCCGTCGTCAGAGGTTTCTGCGCAGGTCGCGGGCTTACCGCGTTACACCCGCACGGTCGGCGGGGTGCTCGGCGGTATCTTCGCGCTCGTCGTGCTCAGCATCGTCGGCGGACTTCTGGTGGTGGCACCGGTCGTACCGGTCCTGGCGTTGTCGGGGCATGGGGTGAGCAGAGTCGTCTCGCTTTTCGAGAACATGCCCAGTTACCTCGAGATCGATCGACTGATGCTGCCGACGACGATCTACGCGCGCGATCCCGCGACAGGAACGGACGTCGAGCTGACCTCCTTCTACGACCAGAACCGCGTTCCCGTTTCGTTCGACGAGATCGCTCCGGTCATGTACGACGCCATCCTGGCAGCGGAGGATCCGCGGTACTTCCAGCACGGCGGCGTCGACCTCATCGGCACGACCCGCGCCTTCATCAGGAACGCCCAGGGCGGTGCGACCCAGGGCGGGTCCTCGATCAGCCAGCAGTACGTGAAGAACATCCTGGTCCAGCGCTGCGAGCGCGACGCCGTCGCGACGGAGTCGCAGACCCGCGACGAGGTGCTGCGCGAATGCTGGCTCGATGCGACACAGGCGCAAGGTGTCGAGGGCTACCTGCGCAAGCTGCGGGAGATCCGATACGCCATCCAGGTCGAACGGGAGCACTCCAAGAACGAGATCCTCCTGGGCTACCTCAACATCGCCAACTTCGGCGGCACCACTTACGGCATCGAGGCCGCCGCTCGTTACTACTTCGGGACCACGGCTGCGAACCTCACGCTCGCTCAGGCGGCGACGCTCGCGGGGATCGTGCAGAACCCCAACACGTTCCGCATCGATCGCCCGATGGGGTCGATCATCGACGCTGACGGTACCGGCTACAACAAGGCGGCCGACGGCTCCCTCGACGATGTCAGTCCCGGCACGCTCGCCAGCCTCGATGCCCTGCTCGCCGAGGGGACCATCACGCCCGAGCAGCACGTCGCGGCCGCCGATCCGTACAGCGCCACCAAGGGTCGGCAGCTCTATGTGATCGGCCGCATGCTCGAGGACGGACGCATCACCGAAGAGCAGTACGTGGCGGCGGCGATCGAGCCGATCACGCCCACGATCCAGCCGGCGCGGACGGGGTGCGCCGCCACGGCAGCGCCCTTCTTCTGCCAGTACGTGGTGAACACCGTCCGTTTCGACCCCGCCTACGCGAGTGCGTTCGGCGAGACGGCGCAGGAGCGCCATCAGTCGCTCACACGCGAGGGGCTGAGCATCTACACGACACTGGACTGGCGGCTGCAGAACGCGTCACAGGATGCGATGCGGCGGTACGCCCCCGAGAGCGTGCCCGGCATGTCGTTCGGGTCAGCCTCCATCAGCATCGAGGGGGGCACCGGGCGCATCCTCGCCATCGCCCAGAACAACCGCTTCACAGAGGACGCCGGCCTCGCCGCTACCGACCCGGTCTACACGTCGCTCGTCTACGCGGGCGATGCGGTGCACGGCGTCTCGACCGGATTCGCGACGGGATCGACGTTCAAGCTGTTCACCCTCGTCGACTGGCTCGAGAAGGGGCATTCGCTCTTCGAGACCGTCAACGGCAGCCAGCGCGTCATCCCTCGCCTCCAGGATCGCTGCGACGGCACCTGGATCAACCGCGAGAACCATCTCGTCCGCAACTTCGGGAACGTCCCGGGCTACACCGGGACGCCGATGCAGTTCACCGCGCAGTCGTTGAACAGCGGGTTCCTCGGCATGGCGGAGCGTCTCGACCTCTGCGACATCGAGGACGTCGCCGCCCGCCTGGGCGTGACGCGCGGCTCGGGCGATCCGGTGGACATCGACGGCGCCGCGGCGGTCATCGGCACCAACGAGATCGCCCCGGCGGCCATGGCGGCCGCGTTCGCCGCGGTCGCGAACAACGGCGTCCACTGCGCTCCGCGAGCGATAGAGCGCGTGGTCAACGCCGACGGCGACGAGCTCGCCGTTCCCGGCGATCGATGCTCGCAGGCGATCAGCCCGGGGGTGGCGGCCGCGACGGCGTTCGCTCTGCAGGGGGTTATGACGGGCGGCACCGGAACCGGTGGCAACCCCAACGACGGCACGCCGGTGATGGGTAAGACGGGCACGCACGAGCAGATTCAGACGTGGCTGGTGGAATCGAGCACCCGGGTGACGACGGCTGTGTGGGCGGGCAACGTCATCGGGGCCGGCGACGTCTTCCGCGCGTCGTACAACGGACGGGTGCTCTCGACGATCCGCCTCCCGATCGCACGCGACATCCAGGTCGTCGCCAACCAGCTCTACCCGGGTGGCCCCTTCCCCGCACCACCGGCCGAGCTGGTCGGACGTCGGTGACCTCTTCGCTTCGTCGAGGCCGCGGCCCGACGAGAGCCATTCCACCCCGGTCGCGCCCGGCCCGTTCCACGGCGCGTTGAGATCGCGCTCGATGAGGCCCCCTCGCCGTCCCTCACCCCATTGCGAGCAGGGAAGGGGACGGATGCCGCGGGCCGCGGCATCCGTCCCCTCATCGTTCGATCAGTCGGACGTGCAGGCGCGGCCGTCGAGCCAGAAGATCCACGGCTGGTCGGGCTCGCCGGTCACATGCAGCAGCGTGCTCGGCGCGTTGCCGGGACGCGCGGACGCGGTGGCCGTGACCGCCGCGCCGTCCTGCGTGAACTCGCCGCGCGTGGCCTTTCGCACCGTCTGGTCGCCGGAGAAGAAGAACTCCAGGGCGCCCGCAGCTGACGTGCGTGCCTTCGCCGCGAAGCCCTTGGCGTCGGCATCGACGTCCCACGCGACGTGGCAGTCCAGCGGCTCGATCGCGGGGCTCGCGAGCTCGACGAGCTCGCGGGCCTGCTCGACGAACCACTGACCCGCAGCGGGGTCCTCCATGCCGCGTGCCGGGTCGAGCGGACCGCCCGTGCCGCGATAGCACTTGCCGTCGGATTCCCCCGGCACCTTGATCCACAGGAAGGCGTCGACGAGCGGCACACCGGTGGTCGTGTCCGGGCGTGCGCCCAGGCCGCGGTCCGGCGGGTTGCACCAGTCCTCGTGCGCCGGGTAGGCGCCGACGGGGTACTGCCACGGTCCGAGGCCGTTGCGGCTGGTGTCGATGACGAAGTGCGTGCTCGCCTCGACGTCGCCCAGGATCAGCGCGTACCGCGAATCCACGCCGCTCGTGTTCAGCGCGGGGTCGGCGGCATCCGCGGTCCACTCGCCGTACGGTGACATGGCAACGCCCTGCCAGTTGGTGGCGGGTCCGCCGTTCCAGTACTGGTTGCCGCACTCCCCGAAGCCGTCCGGATTCACCTGCGTGACGTAGGCGATGCACTGCGAGACCCACGTGCCGTAGACCACCGAGTTCGTCGTGAACTGGTAGTTCGAGGCATTGAGGAAGAAGCCGTCTGCACGCTCCACGCCGCCCTTGATCAGTCGGTCCGAGATCTCGCCGACGTTCAGCCAGGCAGGACTCGTGCCGTCCAGATAGACGGATGTCGCGGGCAACGACCCGAACGCGTCGACCGCGTGGTTGAGCTGCAGGTAGCGGTCCGCGGCAGCGGTCTCGGCAGGGACCTCGGCGGGCTGGCACCACTCGGTGACACCGTCGAGCGTCGTGTAGTGGGGGATGATGCCGAGCCCGTCGGGCTCGAGGATCACCGTGGCGGGGCGGTCGCCGATCCCGGCCGCGAATCCGTCGATCCACGCGTTGTAGGCCGCGGTGTCGAGCGCGCCGCCTGCCGAGTACTGCGCACAGTCGCGGAACGGCAGGTTGTAGGCCACGAGCACCGGCATGCGGCCGGTCGCGGCGGCTGCGGTCACGACGTCGTCGACGGCGGCCTCGACCTCGGCGGGGGTTCCGCTGGTGAACCAGTCGGCGGAGGGGATCGAGCCGAGCAGCTGCGCGTCGTCGCGCGCCTGGCCGGTGAGAGACTGCGCGGCCTCGAGCGTCGTGCTCCACGGGTTGAGGTACAGCTCCGACCCGGCCAGCCCGGAGTCGTCGGCATGGGCGACACTCGCGCCGATCGGCGCGGCGAGCGCCGCTGCGAGCGCCATGGCGCCGCCGAGTGCGACGGCTCGACGGCGACGGCGGGGGACGTCATGGGTCATGCAGAACTCCTTCGTCAGCATCGACCACCGGGGCGTCGTCGCCCCGAGGAGGACCGTCGTGGGTGCGTGGGAGCGCTCCCACAACGGTCGCTGTGGAAAGGATGACGCATCCTCCTCCCGCGCGTCAACGGTGAACCGTGCGCGGGTCAGAATCCGGTCTTCACCCCATCGCCGCGCGCCTGCGTATGACTGACGCGCCGCCAAGAGGTTGCCAGGTCACGGTCGGCCACCGAGCGGTATGTCCAGGAACGGGCCCCCGAGGCGTGAGCGCGGGTCGGGGAACTGTGGCAGCGCGCCATACGCTTCTGTGAGGAGCTGTGTCGCGTTGTCCTCAGGATGGTAGCCGATCTGGCGTCCGGGTTCGAGGGGGAACCAACCCGGACTGTTGGCTGATACTCCCCAAACCACGTGATTCCCTGGCGCATCGAGCTCCACGGCGGCCTCGATGAGCCGGACGGTGTCGCTCACCGAGAACCACGTCGCAACCGTCCGTCCGAGAGTCGGCTCGCGCCCGAACGTGCAGATGCGCGCCGAGACGACACACATCTCGAACCGGTCAGCGAACAAGCTCCCCAGTGCCTCCATCGCGACCTTGCTGACCCCGTAATACGAGTCGGGGCGAGCTGCACGCACGTCCGCGGTCGAGCCGGTCAAGTACCCGCCGGCGTGGATGGAGCTGGCGAGCAGTACTCGGCGGACTCCGGCGTCGCGGGCGGCTTCCAGGATGCGTTTCGTTCCGTCGATGTTCACCTGCAGAAGGTCGTCCCACGGTGCTTCGGCGGCGATGCCCGCAAGGTGGACGACAGCGTCCGCGCCTTCCAGCACTGCGGCGAGCTTCGCGGAATCGGTGATCGAGCATTGGGTCCACGTGCCGTCGGCGTCCTCGGGCACGTCGATATCCACGAGCCGCAATTCGTGACGGTCGGCGAGCAAGGGCGTGACCGCTGTTCCGATGACTCCGGCTGCGCCGGTGATGACGATGGTGGCCATCACGCGGTGAGGAGACGGCGGGTTTCCTCGAGCCGCTCGCGGGGGACGAACTGGCCGAAGGTGTCGTTGGCGAAGAACGTCACCCCGTCGGTGAGGTGACGGTGCGAGCGGAGGACCTCACGCTGGTACTGGTAGCTGCGGATGTCGTCCAGGTGGGTGCGGTAGGCGTACCAGGGGTCCACGAAGTCCACCGCGTAAAGCGTGCGTGCTCGCATCCGTGCCTTGCTCTGCAGGTTCGGGATGATCTCTGTGCGCTCGACCAGGACAGCGAAGGTGGAGACGACGATGGCGTCGAGCGTGTCGTAGCACTCGTCGGTCATCCCCCACACATCGCGTTCGACGTCCGCGCGCCAATAGCTGTCCATCCAGTAGATCTGGCGGTCGCCCATCGCTGCACGCAGCCCGAGGAAGAACGCCCGGATCCCCTCCTGCCGTTCCGAGGTCAGCTCCGGCGCGTTCTTCGGGTTCCAGAACCCGAGCAGTCCGAACTGGTTGCCCAGAAGCACGCCGTCAAGGGCGAAGTCGGAGACGAATGCCGCGGTCTGGCGGGCGACGAAGTCGCCGGCCAGGGTGCCTGCGGGGATGCCGTCGGGCCAGCCGGCGTAGCGCCGGGAGTCGGCGTTCAGCGGGAGGGTGACGTCGATGAGCCCCGGGATCTCGTGCCCGCCGGCGTCAGCGCGAGCGGCGGCTACCTCGGGGTGACGGACGGTCTTCCATTCGCTACGGCAGAACTCCGGTCCTGGCTCAAGGTATTCCAGGAGCCGCAGCCGCACATCTCGCCGAGCAGCCTCCTCCCGGATTGTGGCGTAGATGTGCGCCAAAGATCGGTAGTCCATCGGCTGTTCGGACAACACCATCATCGGTCCCGCTGAGTAGGGGTTCGCGGAGCGCTCACCGCCTTCCCGCACCCGGTCCAGCCAGTTGGCATTGTGGTTGCGCATCGCGGTCTCGAACGTCTGCCCGGCGTCGGGGTCCCACGCGTACGCGTTGTAGCGCGCCCAATCGAAGGTGTCATCCAGCCCGTCTGGTCCTCGCCAGTCGAGGACGTGGTCGCCGTTGCCGGCGCAGAAGACGATGGTGAGGTCGTTTCCGTCGATCCACTCCGCGTGATGGTCGAAGAACGCTGCGACGCCATCGGCCGGCGCGCGCAGATCGTCGAAGATCTTGGGGGTCACCCACAGGCAGACTTCGCGGGGGGAGGTCATGAGATTCCTTTCACTGCTGTCAGGGCTGCGTCGAGGCGAGACGTCGATGCGAGGCCCGCGTGGTACACGAGAAGATCGTTGGCACCCGCCGCCTGCAGTGCCGCCCACGCGGCGGTGAGCTCGGCGGCGGTGGGTGGCGGGTCGTTGAGAATGGTGACGTAGGCGCCCTGTGCGGTTCCGGCGCGCAGCTGGGCCGCGGCGGACTCGGTATCCTGCCATGCGTCGGCCAGAGTATTACCGCGGGGAGCGGACTGGTCGGTGTCGGGATGGAACAGCACATCCGTGAAACCCGTTGCCGCCGCTACTGTCAGCACCCGCGCCCGGAACGCGTTCGCCGCCTCTCCTCGCGCGCGCCGCACCCGGTCGGCGATGTCAGCCGGAACCGGCGCATTGTTTCGAAGCACCGTCCGGACGTCGGCCGGGTCCACGTCGGCGGCCGCCGCGCACCTTGGGCAGAGACACCATGACAGGGCCTCGGCGTCCAGGTCGGCTGCGGCTACCTTGTCGTGCAGGGAGGCGTGGCCGAGGTTCGACCAGGATGCACCTTCCACGACCACCCGGTCCGAGCCCGCACGCCCCAAGGTCTGCACCGTTTCGGTCGCGTAGACGAGCGCTTCGGGAGAACGCAGGCAGATGGCGTGGCGGGAGACCGTTCCGAAGGCGTCGACGACGCGCGGGAGATCCGGTCGAGCGCCCTCGACGTGGCTGAGCACCACCCAGCCCGACACCTGCACGCCCGCCCGAGTGAGGCCGTCTCGAGCACGTTCGTACGAGGCAACCCCGCGCGGCAGTGGCCCGGGGTCCGCGAGGTAGCCGGCTGAGTGGTCGATGTGCACGATCCTGTGGGCTGGGTGGCGGGGAGTGGCCGCCCGTGTTGCGTGGTAGGTCGCGGCGAGAGCGACCTGCTCGACGCCACGGCCGGCGAGCCAGGCTGCGGCGGTGGGATCCCCGTCGATATCCCACGGGAACAGGCTGAACGTGACGCGCATCAGTATCGAGGCAGGCCGGCGTCGTAGTCAGGATCCACCGACCGCATGTACCCGGTGTCATCGCGGACCGTCCGCCCGGATTCGATGTAGGCGCGGTGAAGGCGGTCCACGGTGTCGCGGCGCAGTTCCACTCCCAGCCCCGGCCCGTCAGGCACGATGAGAGCGCCCCCCTGGAACGAGAACGTGCCGTCCTGGACGATGTCATCGCCCGCGTTCCAGGGATAGTGGGTGTCGCTCGCATACGTGATGGCCTCGGACGCGGCGGCCACATGTGTCATCGCGGCCAGAGACACCCCGAGGTGCGAGTTGGAGTGCATGGATACGCCCAGCCCGGCCGCAGCGCACTCGCGAGCAAGCTCCAGTGCACTGGAGAGGCCACCCCAGTAGTGATGGTCGGCCAGGACGATGTCCAGCGCCGATGCTGCGACGACCGCGTCCAGGTCTCCCAGCGTGTTGATGATCATGTTGCTGGCCAGCGGGAGCTGGGTCGACTCGCGCACCCGCGCCATCGCTGGGATGGACAGCACCGGGTCCTCGAGGTAATCCAGCGCCCCTTCGAGCTCCGCCGCCACTTTCAACGCGGTGGATTCTGTCCACGCGCCGTTCGGATCCATACGCAACGGCACGCCCGGGAAGGCGCTGTGCAGTGCGCGGAGTGCCGCGATCTCTTGGTCAGGAGGAAAGACGCCCGCTTTCAGCTTGAGCGACCCGAACCCGTACCTGGTCACCATGGTGCGTGCCAACCCGACGACGTCGCCGGCGCGACGGACGCCGCCCCATTCGTCAGTTGTGCGACCGGGGTGACTCGGCCACTTGTAGAAGAGGTAGCCGGCGTAGTCAACGTGGTCCCTCACCGGTCCGCCCAACAGGTCCACGACCCGGACCCCCTCCAAGCGTGCCCATGCGTCAATGGCAGCAACATCGAACGGCGACCGCGCGATGTTGCGCTCGACGAGCGGCGTCGTCGGGCCGAGCACGGAGAGGACCACTTCGCTGATGTTCGCGGGGGAATCCACCCGCGTGCCGATGAGGCGCGGAGCGATGGCCCGCAGACGGTTCAGCAGGGTCAGATCGCCGCCAGCTTCGCCCAGCCCGGTCGTACCGTCCTCCGTCGTGAGCACCACGAGGGTGCGCAGCGCCAGTGGTTCGTGCACACCCCATGTGTTCAGCAGGGGCGGGTCCGAGAACGCCAGCGGAACGACTTCTACGTCGGTGATGCGGCTCATCGCGGCACCACCATGGTGGGCCCGGGAGGGGCAGGAAGGCGGCGCGCCCCCTCCCCCTCCCGGACAGCGGTTCCCGTCAGCACGGACGAGAACGTCCGCCCCAGCGAGTGGTCGGTTTTGCGGGCGAGGTCGGTGAACCTTGCAGCCATCAGGTCGTACCCGTGCTGGTTCGGATGCAGGTCGTCGTACAGCAGCGCGGCATCATCATCGCCGAGAAGGTCCTGTCCGTCGACCAGACGCAACTGCGGGTCGCGGGCAGAACGGTCGGTCACCACGCGACCGATGAGGTCGCGTGTGCGCCGCAGTGTCAGCGAGCCGTCGCCGGAGTTCATCTCGCGGGGCGTTCCCGCGAACCGGCCCGACCCGACCCGCCGCGTCGGACCGGGGGCATCCTCATGGGACGGACAGGAGATGGCTGTGATGACTGCGAGGGGCGTGTCGGGGTGGGCTTCGCGAATGATGTCCAGAAACCCATGAAGCGCCGGTACGAAGACCCGTTCACGCATCCCATCGGCGTTGACGATGTTGATGCCGAGCTTGAGGGTGATCACGTCCGCCGTCGTCGTCGCGATGGTGCGGGCAACAAACGGGTCGAGCATCGCGTTGCCCGCGAATCCGAGGTTGAGCAGGTCCAAGCCCAGCGCGCGCGCCGCCTGCTGCGGCCATGGTCCGAGTGGCCCGTCCGCCTCCAGACCGTGGCTGATAGAGCTCCCGTGGTGCAGCCACATCGGGCGGTCATCGGCAGGCGCTGCGGTCACCGCGGCATCCGCCTCCGCGTCGTGCACCACCACCTGGGCGTTGTGAGGCAACCACACCTCGATCTCACGCTCCCCCCCATCACCGCCGAGGTGCAATTCCACGAGGGAGATCGGTCCCGGCACGACAGTGAAGGTCCGGTCGGCCGCAGCAACAATAAGCGTGCCCTCGTCGAGGTCGCAGCGGTCCAGCAAGATGCCCTGTGCCGTCGCGACCACACTCACCGGGAACGGCGGGTGCGGCGATTCGGCGTCGACATTCCTGATGAAGGTGGCCTGGAGGCGCAGTGTCCGCGCGGCGGTGCGCACGCGCAGCCGCACACCGGCCGTGTGAGCGGAGACCCAGTCGATGCCCGCGTCGGCGTACTGGCGCCGCGTCCACTGCGGCAACCGGCGCGGGATGAAGCCGTCATCGCGGGGCTCGATGTCTACCGCGCCGAAGGTTGCGGCCTTCAGCACGTCCAAGGGGACCGTGTGCACTCGGCTCATCCCTCCCTGAGGGAGGTGGCGCGAACCATCAACTGCGGCGCGTACTGGTCCGCGGCGGAGTTCTCCGCGGAGTCGGGATCCAGCAGCTGTCGCACGGCGGCAGCGCCCATCTTGTTGCCCGCGTGGCGGATGCTGGTGAGCGGAACGATGGCGTACTCCGCGAACTCGATGTCGTCGTAGCCGACCAGGGAAACCTGGGCGGGAATGCCGACTCCTGCGGCGATGAGCTTGTGCATCAGGCCGAGCGCCAGCAGGTCGTTACCGGCGAAGATGCCGTCAGGCAGCTGTCCGCGCTGGAGCAGCTGATCGCCGATCGCCTCACCGGCGCGAACGGTCTGCAGGGGAACGGAGATGGTCTCCAACTGAACCGGGTGCGGCGCCGATGCAACAGCATCCTGCGCTCCGTCGCGGCGGTCCGCGACCTGCGGGTGAGGGCCACCGACGAACAACAGCCGACGGCGCCCCTGCGCGATGAGGTGCTCGGTCGCCAGTCGTCCGCCGCTGCGTCCGTCGCCACTGATGGACGGATACACCATCTCGGCCTGCGGCTTACCCAGGACGACGAAGGGTGTCCCCTTCCGGCGAAGCTCGACGAGTTCCTCGGGGACGGAGCCGACGGGGGCGATGAGGACGCCGTTGACCTGCTGCGACTCGAAGAAGCGCAGGTACTGCCTTTCACGCTCGGCGTTGTCGTCCGCGTTCGCGAGAAGGATGAACATACCGTGCCGCGCCGCTTCCTCCTCAGCTCCTGAAGCCAGCTCAGCGAAGACGGGGTTGCGGCTGTTGGCGACCACGAGCCCCAATGCTTGGCTGCGTCCGACGCGAAGTCGCCGGGCCGCATCGTTGCGAACGTAGCCCAGCTCGGCGATGGACGCCTGCACGCGGGCGAGCATCTCGTCAGAGAGTCGCGTGGGCTGGGTGAGCGCGTAGGAGACGGTGGCACGGGACACGCCGGCGTGCTTGGCGACATCGTTGACTGTGACGGGCTGTCGGATGGTCTCGGGGGTCATGGTGTCTCCTGATGCGGTGGGCAGGCCGGCCCGTGAGCCGGCCTGCCCTGATGATGGCTTATCCCTCGGCGAACGCCGCGTCCATCCGCTCGAGCACCTGGGTGGTGCTGATGCTGCCGTTGAACAGCTCCTGGATCGCGGTGAGGTGCTCGCTCTGCACCTTCGGGTTGGGCCAGAACACGTCCGGGAACGGACGGTCGCGCCCATCTGCCTGGTACTCGGCGACGGCAGCCAGCACCGGGCCGGTCTCGAAGTCCTCCGACGGCAGCGCCGGCGCTGCGCCGGACTCGGTCGCATAGATCGCCTGGCCCTCGCTGGAGGCGAGGAACTCGATGAACTTCTTGGCGAGCTCCGGCTCCTTGGCGTCAGCGTTGATGGCGTACTCGATGCCGACGGACACCGGCAGGTAGGTCTCGGCGGGGTCGTCGGTGGCAGGCACCGGCGTCATCGAGAACGTCGTGCCCTCCGCGGCGTACTGCTCCGCGTTGGCGGCAGCCGAGGTGACCTGGATGGCACCCAGCGCGGTGCCCTCGCCCAGGCTGGTCATCTGCTCGTCGTAGCCGACGCCGTTGGGGTTCTCGTTGAAGCAGCCACCGTCACGCATCTCGGCGTACTTGTCCATGGCGTTCTGCCACTCCGAGTCGACGAACGTGGTGGAGCCGTCCAGCTGCTGCTCGGTGAAGTCCGCGTCAGGACCATAGACCAGCGTCGACGTCAGCGCGTACGGGACCAGCTGGGTGGTCCACGCCGATTTCAGGCCCAAGGCGAAAGCGACCTTGCCCTTCTCGGTCGCCGCCTTGCAGAATTCCAGAACCTCGCTCCACCTGGTCGGCGGGGTCAGGCCCGCCTCCTCGAGCGCCTGGTCGTTCCACACCGCGCCGATTCCGACGACGGTGACCGGAATGCCCACAAGGGTGCCGTCACTGTTGACAGACACCGACCGCTGCGAGTCGCTCAGCTCGCCGGCCCACGGCTCGTCCTCCAGCGACATCAGCAGGTCGTCGTCGCCGAGCGTGCGGACCGCGGTGGCGTTGCCGCCACCGGGCCAGATGCGGAACACATCCGGGGCCGTGCCCGCGGACAGCTGTGTACGCAGCGTCTGCTGGTAGGCGGCGTCGTCGTTGGCGAACGTCGCCTTCACCGTGACTCCCGGGTTGGCTTCCTCGAACGCGTCGATGACAGCCTGCGCAGGTGCCTCACCGGCGGCGGTGAATGTGAGCACTTTGCCCTCTCCCTCCGCTCCGGTGCTGGGGTTGGTCGAGCAGCCAGCCAACGCCAGCGCAACGACTGCGGCCGAAGCTAGCGCAACAGTGCGCCGCTGTGCCGTTGTGGAACTCATCTTTCCTCCTTTGGAAGTGGGCAGATGCCCAGGTGCATGTGATGCGCGCCGCTGGGAAAGTGTCGGGACACTATCCCTTGAGCCCTCCCGCAAAGCCCTTGATGACGTACTTCTGCAGCGAGAAGTAGACGACAAGAATCGGGATGACAGTTATGACGAGCCCCGCGAAGATCAGCGGCCACACAGTGACGTACTGACTGACGAAGCTGTAGATGGCGACCGGAGCGGTGGTGTTGCCGCTGCCGGAGAGGTACAGCAGCGGGACGAAGAACTCGTTCCAGATGCCGACGAGGTTGAGGATGATGACGGTTCCGGTGACGGGACGCACCAGCGGGAACACGACGCTGACGAACGCGCGAGTCGGCCCGCAGCCGTCCAGGAGCGCTGCCTCCTCATAGTCCGTCGGCAGTTCCCGCAGGAACGTCGTGTACAGGAAGATGGAGAAGGGCATGCCGGTGCCGACGTTGATGAGGATGACCGCCCACAGTGAGCCGATGAGCCCGAGGTCCCGCAGCGTCGTGTACAGCGGCAGGAGGGCCAGCTGCGCCGGGACGATGAGACCGCCGATGAAAAGGTAGAACGTCCACCGCGACCAGGACCGAGTCACCCGCGCCAGCGGGTATGCGGCAAGTGCGGAGACCACCACAATGAGTGCGACGCTGATGACGGCGATGAATGTGCTGTTGACCAGTGCGCTGCCGAGGGCGGCCTGGCTCCAGGCCTGGACGTAGTTGTCGAGCGTGGGCGGCCACGCGAAGGACAGCGCGCCGGTGCCGCTGTTCATCGGCTTGAGGGAGACGTTCACCAGCGCCACGAGCGGGATGGCGAAGATGATGGCGGCCACGATCAGCGCGATCTCGCGCACCAGCGTGGTGGCGGTGTAGCGACGGTACATCAGTTGGCCTTCCGCAGCGTGAGCCGGTACTGCACGGCAGCGAGCCCGGCGATGAGCACGGTCATCACCACAGCAAGTGCGGTGGAGAACGGATACTCACCGAACGCGAACGCGTTCTTGTAGATCAGGGTGGAAATGGTTTCCGTGGCCGTGCCGGGTCCGCCACCGGTCATCGCCACGACCTGGTCGAACTGCTTGAGCCCGCCGATGAGGGACAGCATCACGTTGATGACGATGGCACCGTTGAGCAGCGGAAAGATCACGCTCCGGAAGCGTCGCCAGGGGCCTGCCCCGTCGATGACGGCAGCTTCCATGATCTCGTCGGGGATGGCCTGCAAGCCCGCGAGGAAGATCACCATCGAGTACCCGGAGAACTGCCACACGATGGCCACGATGATGGAGCCCAGGGCGAATCGGGGGTCGCCGAGCCAGTCCTGCGCCAGCGCTCCCAGCCCAACTCCTCGCAGCGCTTCGTTCACGGCGCCGCTGGGTGAGAGCAAGTAGCTCCACACGTAGCCGGCGACCAGCGGGGTGAGGACGACGGGGGCGAAGAAGATCACGCGCAGCACGTAGCGCGACTTGACCATCGTGTTCACACCGAGTGCGAGGGCAAGGCCGATGGCGTTCTGTACGACGGTGGCCACCACCGCCAGGATGATGGTATTCATCAGCGCGGCCTGCGCGGCGCGGTCGGTGAACACGTCGGCGAAGTTCTCGAGGCCGACGAAGCTCCAGTCGTCGCCGAGCCCGTTCCAGTCGGTGAAGGAGAAGAAGCCGCCTCGGAAACTGGGCACCACCACGATGAAGAGGTAGATGGCGAGCGCGGGGACCACGAACCACCACGGCACGCTGACCCCGGCGCGACGGACTCGGCGCGGGGTCGAGTCGGTGGAGCGAGGGGGCGCGCTCGGCAGTTCGGCGGGCGGCGCCTCACTTGTCATCCAGACCACTTTGTCTACTTCCGTCTGCGATCCGCTTGACACGTGGATCGATTCACAAGACACTCTATACACAGCCCCCGGGGATCGTGCAAGCGAAGATTCGTCACGTTGTGAATCGATCCACCACCTTAGCCGTCCGGGGGCGGCGTTGTCGAAACGAGGTCTCCCTGTGCAGCTGCCCGGAGTGCTGTTCTTCCCCGTGACACCGTTCGATTTGCGCGGCGATGTTGCTGTGCCCGTCCTGGAGCGCCATCTGTCCGACGCGCTCGCGCACAGCCCCGGCGCGGTGTTCCCCGCGTGCGGAACGGGCGAGTTCCATGCCCTGGACGCGTCGGAGCACGACGTCGTGGTGCGCACGACGGTGGACGTCGTAAACGGCGCCGTCCCCGTCATTCCCGGCGCCGGCGGACCGCTCGGGCACGCCCGCACGGTCGCGCGCGCCGCGCAGTCCGCTGGAGCGGATGCACTGCTGGTGCTGCCGCCGTATCTGGTGTCGGCTCCGCAAGCAGGTCTCATCGGCTATGTCCGAGCCATCGCCGACGCGACGGACCTTCCGGTCATCGTCTATCACCGCGGGCTTGGCGCCTTCACACCCGAGTCAATCGCGGAACTGCTCACCGATCCCCGCATCATCGGGGTGAAAGACGGCGTGGGCGACATCGCCGTCACGCAGAGGTTCACGCTGGCCGCACAGCAGGTCGGACGCGGTGATGTGCTGTTCTTCAACGGGTTGCTCACGGCTGAACTGAGCCAGCGCGCGTACCAGGCGATCGGCGTGCCCCACTACTCGTCCGCAGCGTTCGCGATGGCACCGGCGGTGGCCACCGCGTTCTTTCGCGCCTACCGGGATGGTAACCAGGTCCGCGTGGACGAGATCCTCTCCCGGTTCTACGAGCCACTGGTCGCGTTGCGGGATCGTGTCCCCGGGTATGGGGTGTCGCTCATCAAGGCGGGGCTCCGCTCGCGCGGGCTGGACGCAGGCGCGGTGCGGCCGCCACTTCTCGACCCGACGCCCGCCGATCTGCGCGAGCTTGAAAGAATCCTCGACGCCGGAGAGGACCTGGTGCGATGAGCGTCAAGGACGCCGTCACAGCTGCCGCGGCCGCCGCTCCCGCGGCTGCGGCCTCAACAGACAACGACCGGGCCCGCTGGTTGCGGGCGGTGGCCGACAGCCTGGAGGCGAACGCGCCGGAGCTGGTGACGCTCGCGGACGAGGAGACCCACCTGGGTGAACCTCGTCTGTCCGGGGAGGTCACCCGCACCACGAATCAGCTCCGCCTGTTCGCCGAGGTGGTGACGGAGGGCTCCTACCTGGAGGCGGTGATCGATCATGCCCGCCCGGACGCGACACCGCCGCAGCCCGACTTACGCCGGATGCTCCGGCCGTTGGGGCCGGTCGCGGTGTTCGCGGCGTCGAACTTCCCGTTCGCGTTCTCCGTAGCAGGCGGTGACACCGCCTCCGCCCTCGCCGTCGGCTGCCCCGTCGTCGTGAAAGCCCACCCGGCTCACCCCGAACTGTCTCGCCGGACCGCCGCTGCGGTCCAGGAGGCGCTTGCTCGCTCCGGTGCACCGGACGGTGCGTTCGGCCTCGTCGAAGGGCTCGATGCCGGTCTCGAGCTGGTGCAGCACCCGGCGATGACGGCGGTGGCGTTCACCGGCTCGACCGCCGGCGGTCGCGCGTTGTTCGACCTGGCCGTCGGCCGGCCGGACCCCATCCCGTTCTACGGGGAACTGGGCAGCATCAACCCCGTCGTGATCTTCCCCGCAGCCGACGACCATCGTGGGACGGAGTTGGCCGCAGGACTGGTGACGTCGATGAGCTTGGGGGCCGGCCAGTTCTGCACCAAACCCGGTGTCGTCTTCGTGCCGCGTTCGTCCAGGACCGAGCGCGCGCTGCACGTCGATCCCACCGCACCCCGGATGCTCACCCCCGCCATAAGGACCGCGTTCGACCGCGGTGTTGAGGACCTGCTCGCCACCCCCGGGGTAGAGCTCGTCGCCGGCGGCCCTGCCGGCCCACTGATCGCGGCCGCCGACGCGGCGACGGTCATCGCCAACCCGAAGCTGCTGCGCACCGAGGTGTTCGGTCCGGTCACGCTGCTCGTGCGATACGACGACGCGTCACTGCCAGCCGCCTTGGACAGCCTGGAAGCAAGCCTGACTGCGACCGTCCACGCCGAGTCCGCCGACGACGTCGGCGCAGTCGTGTCCAGGCTGGAGAGTCTGGCCGGACGCGTGCTGTTCGACGGGTGGCCCACAGGGGTCGCAGTGACATGGTCGCAGCACCATGGTGGACCCTGGCCGGCGACGACATCGCTGTTCACCTCCGTCGGAGCCGCTGCGGTGCGGCGGTTCCTGCGCCCCATTGCCTATCAGAACGCCCCTGAAGCGCTCCTCCCGCCCGCCCTCCAGGAGCGGAACCCGCTAGGCATCCCGCGACGCGTGGATGGAGTGCTGGAACCGGCCACCGCTCACGTGGCGAACGGGTGACCGCACCGCAGGAGCGCACCTGACCTGCGCCTGTATCCAGCCATCCATCAACTGAATCCACAAAGAGGTGTTCATGTTCTTTCGCCCACGTGCCGGTCGTGTCGTCGCGGCCGCAGTCATCGCCGCTCTCGCGCTTGCGTCGCAGCCCGTAGCGGCCGTCGCAAACGAATCCACCCACGCCGTGCTTCCGTGGCCTGTCTCCGGCCCGTTGCCGGAAGTGGAAGCCATCCAAGGCGGCACGGTCGACCTGGCGTCATTCAACGGTCTCGAGCAGGACGTCGCCCCGCATCTCGGGAACGTCGCCCGGCTTGCGAACTCCGTCCACGACGACAACGCCACCAACTACGGCTTCATCACGTGCGGATGCTGGCGGGCGGGGCAGGGTCCGAACGACGCGCGCGTCATGGAGAACGTGCTCACCCTCGGCTACTTCTACACGACGGACCGAACCTGGAATCCGTACTTCCACGATGAGGCCCTGGGGCTGCGATTCAACGCTGCCGTGCAGTTCCTCCTCACCCGCCAGAACGCTGATGGCTCCTTCCCGCAAGGCAGTGGCGACCTGAAGTCACGAGCCGCGACCGGGTTTGCCCTCGAGCTCTATGCCGAACTCCTTGACCTGCTCGAGGAGGACACCACCATCGACCCCCGGCTGCCGGAGACGCTCACCGCGTCGCTGGAGCGCGCCGCGTGGTGGTTCCTCGAGGATGCCGAGGTGTGGGGTCCGCGCGGCGACCAGTTCGCAAACCAGGTCGCGAGTGGGCTGGTGGGCATCTCCAACCTGGTGGACCGCTTCGACGACCCGACGCTTCGGGCACGGTTCGAGGAGCGCCTCGCCGAGCACCGCGCCACGTCGCAGAGCGAAGCCGGCTTCTACCGCGACGGGACCGTCGCCCACCGCTACAGCCTGGAAGTCGAGTCCGAGGACCTCGCCGGGTGGGGCGATGCGGCCACTCGTCGGGTCATCGACGAGATGCAGACGGCGTATATGGACTGGGCGCAGTACCACCTGCTGTACGACCAGGAGCTCGACGGGTTCTTCATCAACACCGCCACCGACTCCCGCCACCGCGGCTGGAACTACGCCGACCAGATCCCCATCGGAGCGAACCACCTGTGGTCGAAGATCGTGCCTCAGGCCGGCGCTTACGGTCGCACCGCTGAGGACGTCGCCGAAGAGCGGGCGGCGTTCGCGGCCGGGACGTGGGAGTCCACCGTCGAGCCGAAGATCTCCGCAGCATGGTCGTACATGGATCCTGCGCTCGTGCGCGATGTGGTCCTCGGTGCTGAGCACTACCCGAGCGCGTCCGAACGGCTGGCGGCGATCGCGACGCTGCGCCCCTACGCCCGTGACGCATACACCGACTACCGTGCGGACTCGCTGCTAGGTCAGCAGTTCGTGTTCGCCAAGCGCGACAAGTACGTCACCGCGCTGTCATTCGGGAAGCACGTCGACACCCAGTACGGGTTCTGGGACAACCAGCGGTTCGGTCTGAACTATCTGTACGACCCGCAGATGGGCGTGGTCATTCAGAGTCAGAACGCGCCCGCCATCGGCGCACCGCGCACCCGCCCTGCGGCGGCCGAGCTGTCATGGGGCACCGGGCGTGTGGTCGGCGGGGTGTTCCGCATGGACTCGCACGACCAGCCGGTCCCCACCTACTCGATCTCGGGCGTGCCGACCGATCCGGCCGATGCCGGCGCGACCGACGTGCTCGAGGTGAGCTACTCGCCGTCCGATGGCACGGTGAAAAAGAAGGTCACTCTCGGCGAGGAGCTGGGTGTTGCGGTGGCAACGACCGGAGCGTTCTTCGAACGGATCCCGCTCATCGTGGGCGATGACGACGAGCTGCTGTGGGATGACGGCGCACAGGTCCCGGTGGGAAGCACCGCGAGCTCCGAAACCGCACACGGTGTCATCCTCCACCGCGACGGCCGAAGCCTCGAGATCACCTGGCAAGGCGCCGGGTCGGCGACCATCCGACCCGCCTCGTTCCCTGTCGCAGGGGGTGCGCGGACCTTGCACGTCCTGGACATCGAAGCCACCGACACGCTGCATTACTCGCTCCGCGTCATCGACGACCGGTGCCCGGCCTCGAACACCGCACCGACCGTGCGCATCGGCGCTACCGACACGGGCGTTGCGAACATCGACGACGGCAGCGGGTGCACCATCAGCGATCTGCTCCGCGCCGAGGAGCAGTGGCCGAGCCATGACGAGTTCGTCTCTCATGTCAACCGGGTACTCGACCCGCTCACCCAGCAGGAGCTGCTCACGGGGAGGGACAAGTCCCGCGTCGTGCGCGCAGCCGCACAATCCGACATCGGCAAGGATCGAGTCACGGTGACCCCGGCGTCGGAGTCCGCCACCGCAGGCAGCGAACTGGCGATCACCGTGTCGGGCAATCGTGTGGGCGCGTCGACTGTCACCGGACCCTGCCTGGTAGAACCTGCCACGCTCGAGGGTGCCGGGGAGGTGACGGTGACGGTGCGGGAGACGCTGCTCCCCGGGGAATGCCCGCTCACGGTCCGCACCGATCTGACGTCGGGAACCGTCGAGGAGGACGCGATGCCGCTGACAATCGTGCCCGCTGCCGACGGCACGGTGTTCACCGACACCTTCACCTCGCCGGCGGCGACGGAGGCAGCGTGGACCAGTGTGGACGGCGTGTGGTCGGCGACCGAGGGCGTCTTCCGGCAGACCGACACCACGCGCACCGGCTGGCGGTCGGTCGTGGACGGGCTGCGGGTCGCGGACGGGTCTGTGGAGGTGGATGTCACCTTCCGGAGCACCGCAACCTCGACGGCGTTCGCGGGCGTGCAGCTGCGAACCGCGAACCCGGGCGACGCGTACACGACCAGCGGCTACCTGGTCTATGTGCGGCCGAACGGTTCTGTGGACGTGTTCCGCGCCGGTCAGGGCGTCATCGCCAGCGGCACCGGGGCGCCGCTGAGCGGTCCCACCAGGCTGCGAGTGGAGGCGGACGGGGCGACACTGCGTGTGTTCGTCGGACACGAATCCACCCCGCGGGTGACGGTGACCGACTCCGCTCCGGTCCTCACAGCAGGGTTCGTGCAGCTGATCACGGGGCGGGCGTCCGTGGACTTCGACAACGTCCGCGTGCGTCATAGCAGCTAGCCGCGCCCGACAGTGGGGGTGCCGGAGTGGGATCGCTGCGGCACCCCCGCAGGACGTCCTGTCGAAGTGCAGCGTCATCTCTCGCGGTGAGGTCGGCGCCGAGAAGAAAGCGCTGGCCAAGCGTGGGCGGATCGTCCGGAGCGGATGGATGATCAGTCGCGCACCGGGAAGCGGCGGTCGAGCCAGGCGAGCAGATCGGCGCGGACCTCGTCCTGCATGACCTCGTTGAAGATCTCGTGGCGTGCGCCCGGGTACACCAGCGTCGTCACATCGGTGAACCCCGATCGCGTGCGGTAGGCGTCGGCGAGCCTGTGGACGCTGCGCGGTCCGCCGACGGTGTCATCGCGTCCGACCATGAGGAGCGCCGGGATGTCGCGACCGAGGTTCTTGCGCGGGAGCCCGATGAGCCGGAGGGTGTCGATCGGCCCGAACAGCTTGGGGAGCGTCGTCGTCGTCGTGAGGCGGTCGGCGAGGAACGCCTCGCCGACCGCGGGGTCGGACGAGAGCCATTCCACCCCGGTCGCGCCTGGTCCGTTCCACGGCGCGTTGAGGTCGCCCGAGTTGAGCGCTCCGGGCCAGAGCAGCGACGAACCGGAGAGGATGAGGGCGTCGTACGCGTCGGGATGCGCGTTGACGAGCTTCTGCGCCATGAACGAGCCCCACGAGTGGCCGAGCAGCACGAGCGGAAGTCCGGGGTTCTCGGCGCGGATGAGCTGCGTCAGCTGCCAGATCGCGGCGATCGTCGCGGGCAGACCGCCCGGCCCGAGCTTGCCCAGGTGAGGGGACCCCTCGCCATGCTGACCGACACCGGTGCGGCCGTGACCGCGATGGTCGTCGGCGTACACCGCATACCCCTCGGCGGTGAGCGCCCCGATCAGGCTCGCATAACGGCCGGCGTGCTCGCCGACTCCGTGGAGCAGCTGCACCACCGCACGAGTCTCGGTGTGCGCCGGGTGGACGTCGTAGACGATCGCGACGCCGTGTGCATCCGTGAACTCGGGCATGCGGTGCAGTCTATGGGGAGGATGCCGCAACCGCTGTCCGCCCTGTGGATGAGGCATCCGTTTTCTTTAGCGAAGCTAATGAGCTATGCTAAGTAAACGCATGAGCACCTCAGAGAACCCCACGGAAGACTCCAGAACCCCGTCCCCCGACCTCTCGGAGGCCGCCTCGACCCTGCGCATCGCGACGTTCCGCCTCGCGCGGCGCATGCGCACGCAGCGCGCGGTCGACTCGATGAGCGACGGCCAGTTCGCCGTGCTCGCGGCGCTGTGGACGCACGGCACGCACACACTCGGCGAGCTCGCCGACCGGGAGCGCGTCTCGGCCCCGTCGATGAACCGCACGGTCAACTGCCTGCAGGAGCTCGGGTACATCACGCGCTCGGCCGACGAGAACGACGGCCGCAAGGTCGTGATCGCCCTGACCGAGTCCGGACGCGCAGTCGTCGCCGAGACGGCCCGCCGTCGCGACGCGTGGGTCGAGGCCGCGCTGGAAGAACTCACCCCGCAGGAGCGCGCGACCATCGCCGACGCCGCCGACATCATGGCGAGGATGGCAGCACGTTGAGCGCGATGTTCCGTTCCTTCTCGGTCTTCAACTACCGGGTGTGGTTCATCGGCGCGCTCGTCTCGAACACCGGCGCGTGGATGCAGGCGACCGCCCTCAGCTGGGTGGTGCTCACCGAGCTCACCGACAACGACGCCGCCGCGATGGGCATCACGATGGCGCTGCAGTTCGCGCCGCCGCTGCTGCTCGTCGGCGTGACGGGGTGGGTCGCCGACCGCTTCGAACGGCGGCGGCTGCTCGTGGTGACGCAGACGCTGCTGCTTCTGCTCGGCATCGCGATCGGCATCCTGCTCCTCCTCGGGGTCATGACGCTGCCGATCATGTATGCGTTCGCCCTCGCGCTCGGCGTCGTCGCCGCGTTCGACAACCCGGCACGGCAGGCGTTCGTGTCAGATCTGGTCTCGCGCGAGATCGCCTCGAACGCCGTCGCACTCAACGCCGCCTCGTTCAACGGCGCGCGCATGATCGGCCCGGCGATCGCGGGTGTGGTCATCGTCGCGGTCGGCACGGGATGGGTGTTCCTCGTCAACGGCGTGACGTTCCTCGCGATGATCGTGGCGCTGATGCTGATCCGCACCGACCAGCTCGTGCCGCGCGTGAAGGCGCCGGGCGCCTCGCGCCTGGCCGACGGGTTCCGCTACGTCGCACGGCGACCCGACCTCATGGTGACGTTCGCGATGGTGTTCCTCGTCGGCGCGTTCGGAATGAACTTCCCGATCTTCGCGTCGACCATGGCGCTGGAGTTCGGGCAGGAGGCCGACGGCTACGGCCTGCTCAGCTCGATCCTCGCGATCGGCTCGCTGGCCGGCGCGCTGCTCGCGGCGCGACGCGATCGCGCCCGCATCCGCGTCGTCATCGGGGGCACCCTGCTCTTCGCCGCGGCCGCCGCAGTGTCGGCCGTGATGCCGTCCTACTGGGCATATGCCGTGACGCTCATGTTCACCGGGTTCGCCGTCGTGACGATGCTGACGACAGCCAACGGGTACGTGCAGACCACGACCGACCCGGCGCTGCGCGGGCGGGTGCTCGCGCTCTACATGGCGATCCTCATGGGCGGGACGCCGATCGGCGCGCCGATCGTGGGCTGGGTCGCCGACCAGTTCGGCCCGCGCGCGGCGATCCTCCTCGGAGCCGTCGCAGCGCTCGTCGCGTTCGCAGTCGGTGCGACGTGGCTCATCGTGTCGGGGCGCCTGCACCGCCACGAGCAGAAGCGCTTCCGGCTCACGATCGACGAGACACGCCCGCTCACCGTGGTCCCGCCCGAGGAGTTCAGCGACGCCGTGGCCGGCACCACCCCGATCCGCCTGCCCGTCGAGGACGACCCGCGCGAGCGCCGCAGCGCCTGAGCAGGAAACGGCAGCGCCAACCGGCCGGGCGCTACGCGACCCGGATCCGCTCGTCGTGGTCGTCGAGCACGAACGACTCGAGCGCGACGGCTCGGTAGAGGCGGTGGCGAGCAGGACCCTGGAGCTTCGAGGGGTCCCACTCGCCGAGGCTTCGCTCGATCGATCGCGCGTTGTAGAGGGCGAGCGCTTCGTCGAATCCGGTGTCGGGAACGACCTCGGCTCGGGCCGCGACGTACAGCGCACTCCCCTCACCCGGCGCGCGGCTCGAGTCGAAGATCACGAGTGACACGTGCGGATTCTCGGCGATGTTCCGAGAATGCCGCGCGCCGGGCTTCGAGGCCCACACGAACAGGTCGAGGCCGCGGGGCGCGAACCACACAGGAGTGGCCCACGGCGTACCGTCGGCCGCGGCGGTCGCGAGCGTCAGGTACGAGTTCTCCGCAGCGAGCGCGCGGCCGAGGCGCTCGGGAGCGGTGGCGGCGTCTTCGGGCCCCATGCGACCACCCTAGGAGCGTGCCTCCGAGGCGGCGAGCAGTTCTGCGGGATGCGTGAGCCGCCACCACGCGGTGGGCGGCGCGATGTCGCCGACGATGTGGACGTCGGCGGTGGCTGTGTGGGGGCCCGCGGTCCACGTGATGGTGCCGATGACCTCTCCGTCGGCGTAATCGGCCGGGTCCTTCGAGTCCACGGTCATCGTGATCGGGGTGTCGGACCACGTGAACATTGAGGCCGACTCGGCCACGGCGACCTCGACATGCTCGCCCCACGGGGTCGAGAACGAGCCGACCGTGTCGCCGCGGGCCACGAGCGGGACGGTCTGGAAGCCGTCGCGGATGCTGGCCAGCAGGTCGACGACATCGCTGCCGAGCGACTGTCGTGTGGCGCCGCCGAGCATGACGCCGGTCACGCTGAGTCGCTCAGACGCCCCGACGTCGAGGGTCGCCGTGTAGAGCAGGTTGTAGCTGCCCTCGCCGAGGTTGCCGGTCTTGAGCCCGGTGATCCCCTCGGTGCCCAGGAGGTCGTTGGTGTTCGACACCACGCCGATCTCGGGGTGCGAGAACGACACGGTACCGGTGATCTTCGCGATCACCGGGTGGGCGGCGGCGAGCTTTCCGATCGCGATCAGGTCGCTCGGGGTGCTGGTGTTGCGCGGGTCGATGCCGGTGGGTTCGACGATCGTCGTTTCGGTGAGTCCGCGGGCCGCGAGCCACTCGCGCGTCGCACGGAGGAACGCGCCCTGTGAGCCGTACGCCCAGGTCGAGATCGCCTCCGCGTAGTTGCTCGCCGACGGGATGAGCATCGTGGCGAGCGCGTCGCGCAGCGACATCGAGCTGCCGGCCGGCATCTCGGCGATCGTGGCCCCGAGGACGTAGTACTCGTCGTAGAGATCGTGGTCGGCCTCGCTGAAGGTGATCGTCGGGCCGAGGTCGTCCACGCCCGCCAGCGGCTTCGCCTCGAGCATGACCAGCGCCGTGATCAGCTTGCTGATGCTCGCGATCGCGCGGGGCTCGTTCGTCCCGCTCGACGTCCAGATCCCACTCGCCTCCGGGCCGAGGTACGCGTCCGCGCCCGAGATGCTGATCGCCGATGCACCCTCCGTCGGGAGGGCGATCGCCGCCGCTGCGGACGCCGGCGCCGGCGGAGCGCTCCATGCCCCCTGGGGTGAGCCGAGGGGGGCGGTGAGCGCCCAGCCCGTGTAGCCGCCCATCGTCGCCAGGACCACCACGAGCACGATCGACACGATGACGCCGGCGCGTCGCCTGCGCGCGCGCCGGGCCTCCGGATCGACCCGCCCGCGACGATCGTCGAACTCCTGCTCGTGGCTGATCAGCTCGGCGAAGTCGGCAAGATCGTCCGGCGAGTGGTGCGTCGTCATCGAGGTGCCCTGTCGGTAGTCCTGGTCCATCATGCAACACCGCAAGCGACTCCCAGACGCTGGTGAAGGCACAGCTGGGACGTCCGAGACGACCGGCACCCGCTCGGCCGCGGGAGCGACTCTCGACCCCGACGGCTCACCCGCGTGACGCGGAGGAGGTCGTTCAGAGCCCCTGGCGCGTCCCGGTTCCTGTGATCGAGAGCGTCGCGACCGCTGGGGCGAGTCCGTCGGATGTCACCGTCACCGTCGCGGTGCCCCGGCCGGTCGGCCGCACGATCGCGAGCGCCCGGCCGCCGAAGGTCGTCACGACGGGGCCTGCGAACGACTCCTCGGTGCGGATGCGACCGGTTCCCAGGCCGACGAGCTCTGCGGCCCCCTCGACCGTCACGGTGACCAGCCGATCGAGGTCACCGGCCACGGTTCCGGCGTCGTCGGCAAGGGCGATCCCCACGAAGCCGAGCCCGTCCTCCCCGATCTCGCGCTCCTCGGCGGTCGCCGCCAGTGCGATCTCCCCCGCGGTCCTCAGCGATGTGCGACCCACCTCGCGACCGCCGGTGCGGGCGATGGCGACGAGCTCTCCCGGGTGGTACCGCGTCTCGAAGCGCGCACGGAAGGCTTTCTCTGCGCCGACAGCGGCGACCCCGATCACGCGGTCGTCGAGTCTCAGCTCCACCTCCTCAGCAGGCGCATAGACGTCGACCGTGACGGGGGCGCCGGGCTCGGCATCCCACGTCCACGACGACACCGAGTCGTCCCACGACCACGGTGTCGTCGCCGTCGGCCGGCCGTGGTGCTGCGGCGGTTGGACCGCGACGTACGGCTCGGTCCTGAGCCCGAAGACGATCTCGCGGTAGTAGGAAACCGGCCGGCGGTGACCGGTGATGTCGATGTCTCCGCATCCGGCGAGCAGATGAGGGTACGGTCCGACCGTGCCGGTGGGCTGGTATCCCTCCTCGTCGATGTAGTCGACGCGACCGATCCCCGCCTCCCCGATGTAGTCCCAGCCGGTCCAGGTGAAGTCGCCGATGACGTGGCCGCAACGCGCGACGAGCGCCCACATCTTCTCGATGCGCGACGGGAACGTCTCGGACCCGACGATCACGCGGTTGGGGAACAGCTCGCGATCGAGCAGATATCGGGACTCTGCGTAGTTGAGTCCGACGATGTCGAGCACGGACGCGGATTCCTCCGTCGACGTCGTCACGAGTTCCGACGCGTTCGCGCGAGCCATCATGTCGCCCATCGCCGCCATCATCGTGTTGGGATCGGAGGCAGCGGCATCCGGGCTCTCGTCGGCACCGGACTCGACCTCCCTCATCCGGTCCAGGTTCGCGATGATGCCGTTGATGCCGTTCGTGACGAATCGGGTGTCGTCGCGCTCACGGACGGCCTCGGCGAGGCGCCGGCTCCAGGCAGAGCCCGCCGGCGTCGCGAGTTCGAGGATCTCGTTGCCGATCGAGTACATGACGACGCTCGGATGGTTGACGTCCTTGGCAACCATCGCATCGATGTCATGCCGCCACCGTTCGGCGAAGCTCGGGGCCGCATCGAAAGCGACCTTCGAACGGGTCCATGTGTCGGTCAGTTCATCCATGACCAGCACGCCGTGCCGGTCGCACGCGTCGAGCATCGCGCGGCTCATGGGGTTGTGCGCGCTGCGCAGCGCGTTGAAGCCGGCGGCCTTGAGCACGCGGACGCGCCGGTCCTCGGCGGCTGCGAAGGTCGCGGCTCCGAGCGGTCCGCTGTCGTGGTGCACGCACGCACCCCGGAGCTTCACCGTCTCACCGTTGATCCGCAGCCCGCGTCGCGCGTCGAGTTGAATCCGACGGATGCCGAATGTAGCGGCATCCGTGTCGATCTCGTCCCCGTCCTCGTCTGCCAGGGTCGTCCGGACGCGGTACAGCGCGGGCGACCCCTCACTCCACAGCGCCGGGTCGTCGACCGCCAGGCGCACGCGCGCGACGGCATCCGAGCCGGGCAGCACCGTCACCGGCGACGTTCCCGCGGCGACCTCGGAGCCGTCGGGCCCCTCCACCACCCAGTCGAGCCGCAGCGTGCGAGTGTGCCGCGAGCCGTTGCGCACCGTCGTCGCGACGCGCACGACGGCGCGGTCGGCGTCGATGTCGGGCGTCGTCACGCGCGTGCCGTCGAGCGGGATGTGCACCGGATCGGCGACCACGAGATGCACCGGCCGGTAGATTCCCGCTCCGGAATACCACCGGCTGTCGCGGTGCGCCCGAGCTTCGACGGTGATCCGGTTCGGCTCGCCGTAGCGCAGATAGGGGTCGAGCACGGCCTCGAATGCGTTGTAGCCGTTCGGCTCGTGCACGACCGCATCGCCGCCCACGAAGACGACCGCGTCACGATAGACGCCCTCGAACTCGAGCCGCACCGTCTTGTCGCGCCACTCCTCCGGCACGTCGAACGTCTTGGCGTACTCGAACACTCCCCCCGGCACGTAGCCGGTGTGCACGCCCTGGTCGCTGTCGGCCGAGCGGGGCAGGTCGCGCACCGCGTCGTGGGGCAGGCGCACGGGCTTCGGCGTGGACTCCGGGGTCGGCGCCTCGAACGCGCCGAGCTTGGGGCCGACCGTCCATCCGTCGAGGAAAGGCGCGCGGATCACGCGTCCTGCTCCGGCACATCGACGGATGCCGCTTCCTCCGACCGCGCGTCGAGCACCTGTTCGAGTCCGACGAGGTCGAATCCGCTGATCATCGCGCGAAACGCCTCGGCGAGCGCCTCGGCCATATCCGTGGACTCGGGATCGAGCAGCCACTGCACCTGCAGACCGTCCATGAGGGCGATCGTCGCGACGGCGGCACGGCCAGGGTCCACCCCCGGCATCAGACGCCCCGCGTCGGCGACGCGCTGGAAGGAGCCGGTCACACTCTCCCGTACGGACTCGTATCGGTTCACGAAGTAGGGATGCGCGGGGTGCGTCGGCGAGGTCGCCTCAGCCGAAAGCGTGCAGTACAGCTCGACGACCCCGGGGATGGACGCGTTGTAGCGGGCCAGGGTGACGAGCCCCCGGAGCGCCTCGACGCCGTCTGGCAGTTCGAAATCGACGAGCCGGCGGGCCATATCGTCACGGTGGTCGAGCACGGCCAGCAGCAGTGCGCTCTTGCTGCGGAAGTGGTGGAGCAGCCCGGCCTCGCTCATGCCGACGCGTTCGGCGACCTCTCGCAGAGAGCCGGCGCGGTAGCCGGACTCCGCGAACACCTCCAGGGCGGCATCCAGGATCGCCGTGCGCGTGGCCGCGGATTTCGCATACTCGCCGCGCGGCTTGCCTCTCTTCGTGGGAGCGGTCCCCTTCCGCGATGCGGCGGAGGTTGTCTCGGTCATCGTCTCACCGTATCCCCGGGTCGTCTCGCGCACCTCCATCGGTGCCCGCCGGGATCCTTCTTCTCCGTTCTATAACGAATTCCGAGTCATCGCTAGCTTTTTGTGTTAAAAACCTAGCGCATCCTCGACATTGGTGTTAGCGTCAGCCCGCAGTAGGCGATCCGCAGGGGCATCGCCACAGATGAAGGGACCAAGGATGTTCCGTTGGAAGGCCACAGCAGCCACCATCGCGATCGCCGCTCTCGCCCTCACCGGCTGCGCCGGCGGCGGCGACGACGGGTCGAGCGGCGACTCCGGTCGCGCAGACCGGCTCACCCTCACCGCGATCGTCGCCCCCACGAGCTACGACATCGGTCAGGGCGCCGAGTACGGCAACCGCAGCCCGTTCTTCCAGGCTGTGTTCGACACGCTGCTCCAGAAGAACGCCGAAGGCGAGATCGAGCCCTGGCTCGCCACGGACTGGGAGTACAACGACGACAACACGGTGCTGACGCTCACGCTCCGCGACGACGTGGAGTTCACGGACGGCACGAAGCTGGACGCCGACGCCGTGGTCGCGAGCCTCGAGCGCTTCCGCGACGGCACCTCTCCGCAGGCGGCGACGTTCGCCGGCAAGGAGTTCGCCGCCCCTGACGCCACCACCGTCACGATCACCCAGCCCGCACCCGACCCGTCGCTGATCAACCTGCTGTCGATCGCACCCGGTCTCATCCAGGCGCCGTCTACATTCGACGACCCCGACTCGGCCACCGAACCCGTCGGCTCCGGCCCGTACGTGCTCGACACGGCGTCGACGGTCACCGGAACGACGTACGTCTACACCGCGAATCCGGGCTACTGGAACGCGGATGCCGTCAAGTACGACAACCTCACGATCAACGTCATCGAGGACCCGACCGCCACGCTGAATGCCATGAAGGCCGGCGAGGCCAACGGCGCCAAGATCGTGAACAACGACACGATCCCCGAGATCGAGGCATCCGGCTGGACGATCGAGTCGAACGAGCTCGACTTCCACGGTCTGCTCCTGTTCGACCGGGCGGGCACCATGGCACCCGAGCTCGCCGACGTGCGCGTGCGCCAGGCGATCAACATGGCCTTCGACCGCGAGGCGCTGCTCCAGGCGCTGCAGGCGGGCTACGGCACAGTGACCGAGCAGGTCTTCCCCGAGACCTCGGTGGGATATGACGACGCGCTCGACAGCACGTACGGATACGACCCCGAGGGCGCCAAGGAGCTGCTGGCCGAGGCGGGTTACCCCGACGGCTTCACGCTCAACATGATGTCGACTCCGGCCTTCCAGACCACGTTCGACCTCGTTGCGCAGCAGCTCGCCGACATCGGGATCACGGTGAACTACACCGACCCCGGCACGGGCAACTTCATCACCGACATGCTCGCTCCGAAGTACCCGGCGACGTGGATGGCGCTGGAGCAGAACCCGGACTGGCAGCTGATCAACTTCATGATCGCGCCCGATGCGACGTTCAACCCGTTCCATTCCCAGGACCCGCAGGTCGACGAGTACATCACGACCATCCAGATGGGCACCCAGGAGGAAGCCGAACAGGCGACCAAGGACCTCAACGCCTGGATCGTCGAGAACGCCTGGTTCGCTCCGTTCTTCCGGGTGCAGGGCACCTTCGCGGTCGACGCGAACACGAACCTCGAGTTCTGGCCGACCAACGCCTACCCGTCGATCTTCGGCTTCTCGCCGAAGAACTGAATCCTCTCCCCGCCCGCGCCGTCGCGCGCGGGCGGGGAGACACCACCCACGGGAAGCGACATGCTTGCATTCATCCTCCGGCGCCTGCTGTCGGGCGTCATCCTCATCGCGGTGATCTCGTTCCTCGCGTTCGTCCTCCTCTACGCCTCGGGCGGCGACATCGCCCGCCGCATCCTGGGCGAGAACGCGACCGCTGAGACGGTCGCCAAGAAGACCGAGCAGCTCGGGCTCGACCAGCCGCTGCTGCAGCAGTACGGGAGCTGGGTCACCTCCGCTCTCACCGGCAACCTCGGTCGCAGCTGGTTCACGGGCGAGCTGGTCTCGACGAGCGTCAGCAACCGCCTCGCGGTCACGCTCTCGATCGTGATCGGCGCGACGCTCGTCTCGGCGATCGTCGCGATCGTCCTCGGCATCCTCGCCGCCCGCCGCGGCGGCTGGGTCGACGGCAGCGTCCAGATCATCTCGCTCATCGGCTTCGCCATTCCCGGCTTCCTCATCGCGTTGGGGCTCGTGCTCGTGTTCGCGATCAACTTGGGCTGGTTCAAGGCGACCGGCTACGTGCCCGCCACGACGTCCGTTCCCGGGTGGCTCTCCTCCGTGACCCTCCCGATCGTGGCACTGTCGATCGGCGCGATCGCAGCGGTCTCGCAGCAGGTGCGCGGCTCGGTCATCGACGCGATGTCGCGCGACTACGTGCGCACGCTCCGCTCGCGCGGGCTCAGCACGAACTCGGTCGTCTACCGCCACGTGCTGCGCAACGCGGGCGGTCCGGCCCTCGCGGTGCTCGCGGTCCAGTTCATCGGGCTCCTCGGCGGGGCCGTGATCGTCGAACAGGTCTTCGCCATCCCCGGCATGGGCCAGCTCACCGTCCGGGCCACCACGCTCGGTGACATCCCCGTCGTCATGGGCGTCGTGATCGCGTTCGCGATCATCGTCGTCATCGTGAACCTCCTCATCGACCTCGCCCAGGCGGCGCTGAACCCGAAGGTGCGACTCTCATGACCGCCATCGACGTCCCCCTCGACGTACCGGTCGCACCGGTGCGCGTCTCGCTCTGGCGGCGCCTCCTGCGCCGCCCGCTGGGCCTCGCCTCGATGCTCTTCCTGGCCCTGCTCGGCGTCATTGCGATCGTCGGCCCGGCGATCGCCCCGCAGGACCCGAACTACGCCGACATCCGCAACGTCCTCGCCGCTCCCAGTGCCGCGCACCTGCTCGGCACCGACGGCAGCGGTCGCGACGTGTTCTCGCGCCTGCTCGCCGCGACCCAGACGACTGTCGCCGCCGCCCTCCTCGCGCTCGTCGTGGCGCTCGTCCTCGGTGTGGTCAGCGGACTCATCGCCGGCTACTACCAGGGCTGGTTCAACAGCGCGGCCACGTGGGTCACCGAGCTGAACATGGCCCTGCCCGGCATCGTCGTGCTGCTGGCGGCGCGCGCCGTGCTCGGCCCGTCGGTGTGGATCTCGATGTTCATCTTCGGCATCCTGCTCGCCCCTGCGTTCTACCGGCTGGTGTACGCGTCGGTCACGGCGGTGCGCACCGAGCTCTACGTCGACGCGGCCCGCGTGTCGGGTCTCAGCGACACGCGCATCATCGGGCGCCATGTGCTCTCGGTGGTGCGGGCGCCGATCATCATCCAGTCCGCAATCATCGCCGGCATCGCCATCGCGATCCAGTCAGGGCTGGAGTTCCTGGGTCTCGGCGACATCGCCGTGCCCACCTGGGGCCAGATGCTGAACGACGGCTTCAAGAACATCTACAAGGAGCCCCTCCTGATGCTCTGGCCGTCGCTCGCCATCGCGCTCACGTGCATCGCGCTGACCCTCCTCGGCAACGTGATGCGGGACGAGATCGAGCGCACCGTGTCGCTGCGCCGCAAGCGCCGCCGTGCGGTCGCGACCGCGACCGGTTCTGTGGCCGCCGTGACGACCTCCGTCGGGCTGAGCGGCGGCGACGTCGTCGATCTCGACGAGCCGCCGGTCTTCGAGAGCGAGGGCGTCATCGTCCACCAGGACGACGCGCGCAGCAAGGCGACCGAGAAGGTGCTCGAGATCCGCGACCTGCGCATCGGCTACGACCAGCCCGACGGGTCGCACATCGAGGTCGTGCACGGCGTCTCGCTCGATATCCGCAAGGGCGAGGTGCACGGCCTGATCGGCGAGTCGGGGTCGGGCAAGACGCAGACCGCCTTCGCCGTGCTGGGGCTTCTCCCCCGCGGCGGCCATGTCACCGCCGGGTCGATCCGCTACGAGGGCACCGAGCTCGCCGGCGGCGACGACCGCACGTATGCCGGCCTGCGCGGCAAGCACATCGGCTACATCCCACAGGAGCCGATGTCGAACCTCGACCCGGCTTTCACGATCGGCAGCCAGCTGGTCGAACCGCTGCGCAAGAACCTCGGGCTCTCGAAGAAGGCGGCGACCGACCGTTCCCTCGAGCTGCTGGATCGCGTCGGCATCCCGAACCCGAAGCGCACATTCGACGCCTACCCGTTCGAGGTCTCGGGCGGCATGGCGCAGCGCGTGCTCATCGCGGGCGCTGTGTCGACCGACCCCGACCTGATCATCGCCGACGAGCCGACGACCGCCCTCGACGTCACGGTGCAGGCCGAGGTGCTGGATCTGCTGCGCGACCTGCAGGCCGAGCGGCACATGGCGATGCTCCTGGTGACGCACAATTTCGGCGTCGTCGCCGACCTCTGCGACCGGGTGACGGTCATGCAGAGCGGCCTGTTCGTCGAGCAGGGTCCTGTGCGCGCGATCTTCAAGGACGCGCAGCACCCGTACACGCACGCCCTCCTCGACGCGATCCTCGACGAGGGTCCGGCTCGCGGTCCGCTCGTCACGAAGGGAGCACGCGCATGAACGCCCCGCTGACCACCGCCGTCCAACAGACGGCGCTCCTGGACATCAGGGACCTCGTCGTCGAGTACCCCGGCAAGGGCTTCCGCGCCCAGCCCTTCCGGGCGCTCAAAGGCGTCTCACTCGACATCCTTCCGGGCGAGACGGTGGGCCTGGTGGGTGAGTCGGGGTCGGGCAAAACGACGCTCGGCCGCGCGGCGCTCGGCCTGGCACCGGTGACCGAGGGCTCGATCGTCTACGACGGTCGCGACATCTCGCACCTCACGCGCCCGCAGCGCAGGTCGCTCAGCTCCGAGATCCAGGTCGTGTTCCAGGACCCGTACTCGTCGCTGAATCCGTCGATGACGGTCGAGCAGATCCTCATCGAGCCGCTGACCGCGGCCGGGGTCGTTGCCGGCGAGGCGAAAGCGCGAGTGCGCGACCTTCTCGACCAGGTAGGGCTTCCCGCCGACGCCCGCGGGCGGCTTCCCCGCGAGTTCTCGGGCGGCCAGCGGCAGCGTGTCGCGATCGCACGCGCTCTCGCGCTGCAGCCGCGACTGATCGTCTGCGACGAGCCGGTGTCGGCACTCGACCTGTCGACGCAGGCTCGAGTGCTCGATCTCTTCATCGAGATCCAGAATCGCACCGGCGTCGCCTACCTCTTCGTGACGCATGACCTCGCCGTCGTGCGTCACATCAGCCACCGTGTGGCGGTGATGTACCGCGGCGAGATCGTCGAGACCGGCGACGCCGATCGCGTCACCTCACGGCCCGAGCACCCGTACACGCAGCGGCTCTTCATGGCCGCGCCTGTGCCGGATCCCGACCGCCAGGAGGAGCGTCGCGTCGCCCGCCGCGCTCTCCTCGACGCCGAGGCGGCCGCGGACGCGGCGTGACGAATCCTGATGCCGGGGCCGGTCCCGTTCGTCGGTCCGGGCCCCGACAGATCCTCCGACTCTTCGAGAAAGAACCATCCCCGATGACCGACACCGCTCTTCACCCCGCCACGGTCCAGCACCTCGTGCCGCTGCTGGACCGTCTGACCCTCGAGCGGAAGGCCGCGCTCGTGCAAGGGGCCGACTTCTGGACCACCATCCCTCTCCCGGAGATCGGGTTGCGCGCCATGACGCTGTCGGACGGCCCCGCGGGCGTGCGCGGTCCGCGCTGGGACGAGCGCGAGCCGTCGCTGAACCTGCCCTCAGGATCGGCGCTCGCGGCCTCGTGGGATGTCGAGCTCGCCTACCGGTACGGGGCTGCCGCGGCCTCCGAGGCTCGCCGCAAGGGCGTCGACGTGGTCCTCGGGCCGACGATCAACCTCCACCGCTCACCCCTCGGCGGGCGTCATTTCGAGTGCTTCAGCGAAGACCCCGAGCTGACCGCCGAGCTCGCGGCCGCATACGTGCGCGGCCTGCAGGACAACGGCGTCGCCGCGACGCCGAAGCACTACGTCGCGAACGACTCCGAGACCGATCGGTTCACCGCGGACGTGCGCGTCGAGGAGCGGGCGCTGCGCGAGCTGTACCTCGCACCCTTCGAGCGCGCCGTCGAGGCGGGCGCGTGGAGCATCATGAGCGCCTACAACGCGGTCGACGGCGTCACCATGACCGAGAACGACTTGCTCGAGAGTCCGCTCAACTCCGAGTGGGGCTTCGACGGCGTCGTCATCAGCGACTGGACGGCGGTCCGCTCCCTCGACGCGGTGCGCGCCGCACAGGACCTCGCGATGCCCGGTCCTGCTCCCGCGTGGGCCGACCTCGTCGACGCCGTCCGCGACGGGCGGATCTCGGAGCCGGACCTCGACCGGAAGGTGCTGCGCCTGCTGCTGCTCGCCGAGCGGGTCGGGGCGTTGGGCGATGCCGCGCCGAGCGTTCCGGCCGCGGTGGACGGGCCCGCTTTCGCGCGCCAGGCCGCGATCGAGGGCACGGTGCTGCTGCGCAATGAGGGCGTGCTGCCGTGGGATGCCTCGGCCCTCGGGCGCATTGCGGTCATCGGCCAGAACGCGCGCGATGCGCGGACACAGGGCGGCGGCAGCGCCACGGTGATCCCCGAGACCGTGGTCTCGCCACTGGACGCGATCCGCGCCGCGGCGCTTGGCGCCGAGGTGCGCTACGAGCTCGGCGCGGTGGTGCAGGAAGGGGTCGCCGAGATCCCGCTCGCACGGCTGCGCAACCCGGCCACCGGCGAGGCAGGCCTGCGGGTGACGTTCTTCGATGCCGACGGCGCCGAGCTGTTCGCCGAGAACCGCCGCTCCACCGCCCTGGTGTGGTTCGGGGGCGACGCCCCGATCGCGGCGAGCGCGACGATCGTGTTCGAAACGCTCTACACACCTGAGGCGACCGGCGACATCGAGCTCGGCTTCGCCGGCGCGAACCGCGGCAGGCTCTTCGTCGACGGACGGCTCGTGCTCGATGATTCCCCGGTGATCGAGGGCACCGACCTCGGCGCCGCATTCCTCAACCCGCCATCGCTGACCGCGACCGTCGCCGTGGAGGCGGGTCGCGAGACGTCGATCCGTGTCGAGTTCCTGCGCGCCGCGGGCGGCCCGATCTCGGGCGCGATGAGCGCAACGCTCGGCATCGGCCCTGAGCGCACCGATGCCGACGAGCTCATCGCTCGCGCCGCCGCGGAGGCCGCGGCATCCGACCTCGCGATCGTCGTCGTGGGTACGAACTCGAAAGTCGAGTCGGAGGGCTACGACCGCACCAGCCTCGACCTGCCCGGTCGCCAGGACGACCTCGTGCGTGCGGTCGCCGCCACCGGCACGCCCACCGTCGTCGTGGTCAACGCCGGTTCGCCCGTCGTGCTGCCGTGGGCCGACGACGTCGCCGCCGTTGTGCAGGGCTACTTCGGTGGGCAGGAGTTCGGGCACGCCCTCGCCGACGTCTTGACCGGCGCGGCCGAGCCCGGCGGCCGCCTTCCCACGACGTGGCCCGCCGCGCTCTCCGACGTGCCGGTGACGGCGGTCGTCCCCACGGACGGGCGCCTCGAGTACCGCGAGGGCATCCACATCGGCTATCGCGCATGGCTGCGGGCAGATGCCGCGCCGGCGTTCCCCTTCGGCCACGGACTGGGGTACACGACATGGTCGTGGCAGGCGGCGCACCGCATCGGCGACACCGTCGAGGTGACCGTCGTGAACACCGGTGTGCGCGCGGGCAAGCACGTCGTGCAGGTCTATGCCGAGCGCGCCGCCTCGGCCGTCGATCGCCCCGAGCGCTGGCTCATCGGCTTCGCGACCGTGCGGGCCGCGCCGGGCGAGACAGTGACAGCGGCGATCCCCGTCCCTCGCCGCAGGCTCGCCCACTGGGCGGGCGAGTGGGTCGTGGAGCCGGGCGCCTACACGTTGCGCATCGGCGCGTCGGCCGCCGATCTGCCGCTCGTCCTGGAGTGGAGGATCGCATGACGCTCGCCTCGCTGCCCGCGACCACGGCGCTGCGCGGTCTGGCCGACGACCGGCTCGTGGACGTGGTCGAGCGACTCGACGGGTTGCTCGCCGCCGACCCCGACCTGTCGTTCCAGGTCGCCGCGTTCCACCGCGGTGAGCCCGTGCTCGACGCGTGGGGCGGTCCGCACATGGCCGAGGACTCTGTCATCGTCCCGTACTCGGTGACGAAGAACACGATCGGCCTGGCGATCGGCCTCCTCGTTGAGCGCGGTGAGCTCGACCTCGACGAGCAGGTGGCGCACTATTGGCCAGAGTTCGCCGCGAAGGGCAAGGGCCATACCACCGTGCGCCAGCTGCTGTCGCACCAGGCTGGTCTCCCGCAGGCGACACCGCCGCTCACGTGGAACGAGCTGCTCGACCACCACGCCGCGGCAGAACGGCTCGCCGCAACCACGCCATTCTGGCATCCGGGGAGCGCCTTCGGATACCACGCCACCACGATCGGCAATCTGGGCGACGAGCTCGTCTTCCGGGTGACAGGGCGCACGCTGCACGAGTTCTACGAGCAGGAGATCCGCTCCCCGCACGGCATCGACTTCTTCCTGGGCCTGCCCGCTGAGCACGAGAGCCGCCGCGTCGACGTGCTGCCGATGGTCAAGCCGGTGTCCGACACATCGACGCCCGCTTTCTCGGCGCTCGGCCCGGTGGTGTTCGGCTCGATGTCGGGTGACGTCGACCTCGGCAACTCACGCCGCAGCTGGGCGTTCGGGCACCCGGGCGGATCCGGCACGGGCACGGCCCGCGGGCTCGCCCGGCTCATGGCTGCGGCGGTCACCGGTGTCGACGGCCGCGCGCCCTTCCTCAGCGCCGATACCGTCGAGCAGATCGGGCAGCAGCAGATCCGCGGCTACGACGAAGTGCTGCACCAGCACGACCGGGCGCACGCCATCGTCTTCCAGAAGCCGTCGCAGCAGCTCGCCTTCGGCGGCCCGCGGGCGTTCGGGCACGACGGCGCCGCCGGCGCACTCGCGTGCGTCGACCCCGATACCGGGCTCGCGTTCGCATGGACCATCGCACGCGGTCCCTGGCCGGGTGGCGCCGATCCGTGCGCCGTCGCCCTCGCGCGGGAACTCGGCATCCTGCTGACCTCCTGACCTGTCCAAGGAGACTCGTGACCACGCTCCACAACCCGCTCATCGGCGGCTTCCACCCCGACCCCAGCGTCGTTGCGGTGGACGGCGTCTACTACCTCGCGACGTCGACGTTCGAGTACCTGCCCGGCATCCCGATCCATCGGTCGACCGACTTCGAGACCTGGGAGCTCATCGGCCACGTCGCGACGAGGCCCGGTCAGCTGGCGGTGGAGACGGTCCCCACTGCGGGTGGGGCGTGGGCGCCGACCCTCCGCCATCGCGACGGCGTCTTCCACCTCGTCGTCACCGACGCGATGGGTCGCGGCATGCTCCACTTCACGGCGACCGACGCCGCCGGCCCGTGGAGCGACGGCGACCTCATCCTCCAGCCCGACGGTTCGGCGTCGCTCGACGGCATCGACCCCGACATCGCATGGGATGCCGAGGGCACGGCGTACATCACCTTCTCCGGGCTGATCCTCGGCGGCGAGAGTGTCGGGCAGCATCTCGGCATCCAGCAGGCGAAGGTCGATCTCGACCGACACGTGGCCCTCGAGGAGCCGCGATCACTGTGGTCCGGCACCGGTGGCCAGTTCCCGGAGGCACCGCACCTCTACCGGGTGAGGGATCACTGGTACCTCATGATCGCCGAGGGCGGCACGGAGCGCGGACATGGCATCTCGATCGCCCGTGGCGACTCGCCCGAGGGGCCTTTCGAGGCTGCCCCTCACAACCCGCTCGTCTCGGCGCGCTCCACGATCCGCCCCATCCAGAACACGGGGCATGGCGACCTCGTGGTCGGCCCGGACGGACAATGGCTGTGCGTCCTGCTCGGCGTGCGACCACGCAGCATGACCCGCGCGTTCTCGGCGCTCGGGCGCGAGACGTTCGTCACGCCCGTGCGCTGGGAGGACGACGGCTGGCCCGTGATCGACCCCGTGATGTTGAACCCGCGCCCCGGCACGCGGGTCGAGATCGACTTCGGACGCGACCGGGTGCTCGACGGAGAGTGGATCGCCGTGCGCGCGCTGCCCGCAGATCACGCCGACCTCGCCACACGGCCGGGCTGGCTCACGCTGCGCGGCGACGGCAGCACGCTCGACGATCCGCGCCCGGTCTTCGTCGGTCGCCGGCAGGAGCACCTGACGAATGCCGTGACCGTGACGATCGACGCCTCAGCCGGCGTCGGCGGCGTCGCCGTGCGCTACGACGAGCGTTTTCACGTCGAGATCGAGGCCGGCGACCACGACGTCGTCGCGCGGGCCGTCATCGGAGGTCTCGTGCAGGAGTGGCGGGCGCCGTTCGGCGGCGGCATCCTGGATCTGCATGTCGAGTCGCGACCGCCCACACAAACGAACGGCCTCCCACGAACGAGCGATGTCATCCATCTGGCGGCGACGATCGACGGCGAGAGGGTCGACCTCGCCGAGGTCGACGGGCGATTCCTCTCCGCGGAGACGACCGAGTCGTTCACGGGCCGTGTCGTCGGCGTCTACGCCGTCGCCGGCGACGTGGCGGTCGCACGCTGGGTCGCCGAAGGACACGACGGATGACGGACGCCGCCGCCGACTGACCATTCGACCAACCCTCCGACCTTCTCCGCACCGAACCAGGAAGAGAACGACAATGTTCGACCGCGCCTCCACCTTCGGCGACACCCTCGACAGCCCGGCCGGTCGCGCCGTGCTCGAGACGCACCTCCCCGGCATCGCCGCCTCGCCGATGGCGGCGCAGTTCCGCGGCGCGCGTCTCGGGCAGCTCGTGGCGCTCGTTCCGGCGCTCGAAGATCCCGTCGCACAGGAGCGACTGTGGACTGCCCTCGCCACCGTGGACGACGGCGACACCGCACGGCCGCCGTACGCGCCGGCTGTCGAGCCCGATCCGGGCTATGAGGGCGAGGACGTGGCGCGGGGCTCGGCATCCGTCGCCCTCCCCGCCCCCACCGCCCAATGGGATGTGCTCGAGGTGCGGTTCCAGGGTCCATGGCACGGCAATCCGTTCGTCGACGTCGAACTCGACGCGGTGTTCGCGCGCCCCGACGGTTCGACGGTGCGCGTGGGCGGGTTCTACGACGGCGACGGCGTGTACGCGGTGCGCGCCCTCGCCGACGCCGAGGGCCCGTGGACCTTCGTCACGCGGTCGACTGCTCGATCGTTGGACGGACTGTCGGGCACCGTGACGGTGACACCGGCGCGCGAGGGAAGCCACGGGCCCGTGCGGGTGGACGGCTTCCACTTCCGCCACGCCGATGGAACGCGCCACCGCCCGCTCGGCACGACCGCGTACGCGTGGACGCACCAGCCCGACGACCTGCAGGAGCAGACGCTGCGCACACTCGCCGAGGCGCCGTTCACGAAGCTGCGCATGTGCCTGTTCCCCAAGTCGTACCTCTTCAACGCCAACGAGCCCCGCGACTTCGTGTTCCCCGGGTCACTCGCCGACGGCTTCGATCTCGAGCGGTTCGATCCCGCCCACTTCCGGCGGCTCGAGCAGCGCATCGCGCAGCTCGGCGAGCTGGGGATCCAGGCGGATCTCATCCTGTTCCACGCATACGACCGCTGGGGCTTCGCCGACCTCGGTCCCGCGGTCGACGAGCGCTACCTCCGCTACGTCGTGCGGCGCCTGGCCGCCTTCTCGAACGTCTGGTGGTCGATGGCGAACGAGTACGACCTGCTGTGGTCGAAGACGGGCGCCGACTGGGAGCGCCTCGCCGCGGTGGTGGCCGAAGAGGATCCATTCGGACACCTCAACTCGATCCACAACTGCCGTCCGCTCTACGACTACTCCCGGCCGTGGATCACGCACGTCAGCATCCAGCGCGTCGACGTCTACCGCACCGCCGAGAACACCGACGAGTGGCGCGAACGATGGGGCAAGCCCGTCGTGATCGACGAGTGCGCGTACGAGGGCGACATCGACCAGGGGTGGGGGAACATCACCGGCGAGGAGATGGTGCGCCGGTTCTGGGAGGGCGCCGTTCGCGGCGGATACGTCGGGCACGGCGAGACCTACCTGCCGGTCGCCGCGGGCGGAGCGATGGTCTCCGCGATCGAGGACGACGCGGAGGTGCTGTGGTGGTCGAAGGGCGGCGTGCTGCACGGCACGTCCCCCGACCGCATCGGGTTCCTCGCACGCCTGCTCGCCGAGGCGCCCGACGGTGTCTGGAACCCGCTCCCCTCGGACTGGGACGTGCCGTGGGGCGGCGCGGAGTCGCATCGCGTCGGCTACTTCGGGTTCAATCGACCGCGGTTCCGCAACCTCGTGCTGCCGAACGGCGCATGGACCGTCGACGTCATCGACACGTGGAACATGACCATCGACCGGCTCGAGGGCACGCACCGCGCGACCGTGCGGGTGCCGTTGCCCGGCCGCCCGTTCATGGCCGTCCGCCTCATCCGCCACGGCGATTGACGGCCCGACACTCCATCCCTCGCTGAAACCGGTTTCCCGCCTACAATGAGGCAGCGGAATCACGGTCGGTCTACCGCACCGCCGTCAGAAGGAGACCAGGCATGACGCGGGCAGAGACCGGGCGTGAAGCGACGATCGCAGACGTGGCGCGCGCGGCGGGAGTCTCGAGGGCGACGGTGTCTCGCGTGCTCAACGGGCGAGCAACGGTCGACGGTGCCTTGGCGCGGCGCGTGGAGGAGGCGATCACCGCGCTGGACTACCGCCCGAGCGAGACCGCACGCAATCTGTCGCTCGGTCGTACCAACACCGTCGCGCTGCTGGTGCCGGATCTCGGCAACCCGATGTTCCAGGCGATCCTCCACGGCGTGACACTGGCCGCCTCGAAGGACGGCTTCCAGGTGCTCGTCGGTGATACGCAAGAGCGCCCCGAGCTCGAGCGCCGCGCCGCGCTCGACGCACGCCGGCGATGCGACGCCCTGCTGCTGTGCGCGCCGCGCATGTCGGGCGACGACCTCGATGCCGTGCTCAGCCGAGCCCGTCCGGTCGTCGTGGTGAACCGAGGTGTCTCCGACGCGATCCCTCAGCTCGCGATGGACTACCGGCACGCCATCGGCCTCGTCGCGGACCATCTGGCGGAACTGGGCCACCGCCGCCTTCTTTACCTGGGCGGCCCGATGACGAGCGCGTCGAACCGGCTCCGCCTGAAGGGCATCGCCGATGCCGAGGTGCGGCACCCGCACCTCGTCGTGGAACGACGCGAAGTGGGCGCGTCGCTCGACGCCGGCTGGGATGTCGCCGAGACCGTGCTCGGCAGCGAAGCCACGGGAGTCATCGCGTTCAACGACCTGGTGGCGATCGGCCTTCTCTCACGCCTCGACGACCTCGGCGTCCCCGTTCCCGGCCGGCTATCGGTCGTGGGCGTCGACGACATCCCGTTCGCCCGCTACAGCCGACCGCACCTGACGACCGTCTCAGTACCGCAGGACACCATCGGCGGCCGCGCCTGGGCGCTGCTGAAGGATGCGATGACGGCCGCACCGGTGGCCGCCCCGGTATGGATCCGCGGCGAGCTGATCGTGCGTCAGAGCACGGGCCCGGCGCCCGCCTGACGAGCGGCCGCACCGCTCTCGCCGAACTCCGCGAGCTTGGCGAACATGTCCTCCAGGAAGAAGCGCACGTCGATCTGGTCGACCACGAGCACGTCGCCACCTCGATCCGAGGGCACGCAGTGCCCGTCGTCGGTGAACCGCACCGGCGACTGACGGCGGAACGAGGCGCACCACGGATCGAGCATCAGGGCGATGGCCGGCGAATCCCCCAGTGAGCGCGACTCGACCGGCACGCGATGGTGGGCGGTGTTGAAGTCGACGACGGTCTGGGCGAGGTAGCGGCCGAGCTCGCCGCAGGGCTCGACGCGGCGGCGGAGCTCGGCGTAGCCGACGCCCGCCAGCCGGTAGACGTTCGACGGGACCTGCCAGATGTCGATGCCCGAGCCGAAGACGACGTTCGCTGCATGGATGTCGTTGCGGAGGTTGAACTCGGGCCACGTGCCCCGCCACTCGCGGTCGCCGTACGGCGGACCGCCGATCCAGATGACCGTCGTGTCGGTGTCGGCGATGTCGGGCGCGAGCAGAAGCGCGCTCGCCATGTCGGTCAGCGGACCGAGGAACCCGATGAAGAGCGGCCCGGCGTCCGCCCGCCGCGCCTCGTCGATGATCAGCCGCGCCCCGGGGCTGTCCACGGGCGTGTGCGCGTCCGGCAGCCGGTGCGGGGCCCCGTTCGCGACGGCGACGCCGCCGGGCATGCCGAGCAGGTCGAGCAGATGCTCGAGCTCCGCCCGCGAGTCGAGCATCGAGGTCGTCGACCTCTCGTCGCCGAAGTGCGCGGGGATGATCCCACGGATGTCGAGCGTCGGCGACAGGAGAGCGTGCACGACGGCGAACTGGTCGTCCGCCTCGTTCTTGACGTCGGAGTCGATGATGACGCGGCGGGTGCGCGGGTCGTCGATGATCATGCGCTCACTTCCTTCTGGGGATCGCGGTCGAGGGCTACAGCGGCCAGCGCGAGGAGCCCGGGCATCACGAAGACGAGCATGGGAGCGACAGCGAGGATCGCACCTGCGCTGGCCACCGCGAGCACCAGCAGCGCGGATCCGGCCGCGTCGTCCGACATCCGCCGCCACGCGCGCGCGAGCAGGACTCGCGGTGCGGTGTCGCGGCGCCAGGTGCCGGCGACGCGCAGGGCCACGGCGCCGAGCCCCGTCGCGAGGACGATCGGCAGCACCAGCGCCCACAGCTCACCGGGAGCGACGTAAGGCATCAGCACGACGTCGACCACGAGCAGGGCGGCCACGAGATTCGGGACGACGATGTGGGAGATCGGATGCCGCGTCACGCGGTTCGCGAAGGCGCTCCACAGCACGCGTGCGCTGACGTGCCGATCGGTGAGCCTCGAGGTCCGCAGCGCCTCGACGCCGGCACTCAGCGCAGCGAACCACGTGACGACGAGCAGCGAGAGCCCGAAGATCAGCACGCCCGCGTAGAGGACGTCGGAGAAGAGCTGGAACGTCGGGGAGTGCGGGTCGAGGCCGCCGGGCGCGCGGCGACGAGCCGCCGGGCGAGCGGGGCCGCGATCCGTGCGTTCGGCGGTGGTCATCCCTTGAGCCCCGACGTGGCGACGCCGTCGACGAGATAGCGCTGGAACACCGCGAAGAAGATCACGACGGGCAGCAGGGCCAGCACCGACATCGCGAACATCGGGCCGAACGCGGACGCGCTGGTCTGGTCGACGAACAGCCGCAGACCGAGCTGGAGGGTGAAGTTGTCGGGGTCGTTCAGGTAGATCAGCTGCGGGAAGAAGTCGTCCCAGCTCCAGATGAAGGAGAAGATCGTCGTCGTGATGAGCGCCGGGCGCATGAGGGGGAGGATCACCGACCAGAATGTCCGGTAGGGACCCGCGCCGTCGATGAGCGCGGCCTCGTCGAGGTCGCGCGGGATGCCGCGGATGAACTGCACCATGAGGAACACGAAGAACGCCTCGGTGGCCAGGAACTTCGGCAGCACGAGCGGCAGGAACGTCCCCACCATCCCGAGCTCGTTGAAGATGATGAACTGCGGGATCAGCACCACGTGCATCGGGAGCATGATCGTCGAGATCATGAAGGCGAACAGCACGGTCTTGAACCGGAAGGCGAGGCGCGCGAACGCGTAGGCGGCGAGCGCGCAGCTGAGGACGTTTCCGATCACGGTGAGGATCGAGATCGTGAGCGAGTTGCCCAGGAGCTGCCACAGGCTGAGCCCGGCCACGCCCTCCACCGCGATCTGGTAGTTCTCGATCGTGAACTGCTGCGGGAACGGCGTCGGGTTGGTGAGGATCTCGGTGCCGGGCTTGAACGACGAGCCCAGCAGCCACACGACGGGATAGAGCAGCAGCACCAGGAGCGCGAGGCAGAAGACGTGCCACAGGATCGACCCGATGACCGTGCGCTGCGGCCGGCGGCGGCGCTCCACCGGACGTCCGGTGACGAGGGTGGCGGTGGGATCCGCGGCGGTGGTGCTCATCGGTCGTCTCCCGAGTAGTGGACCCAGCTGCGCGAGCTGCGGAAGATCAGGGCCGTCACGATGGCGATGACCACCAGCAGGAACCACGCCATCGCGGACGCGTAGCCCATGTCGAAGGCGGTGAACGCGCGGTCGTAGAGGTACAGGGTGAAGAACAGCGTGGAGTCGATCGGGCCGCCGCGGCCGCCGCTGACGACGTACGCGGACGTGAAGGACTGGAAGGCCCCGATCATCTCGAGCACGAGGTTGAAGAAGAGCACCGGAGACAGGAGCGGCCACGTGACCGACCAGAAGGTGCGCCAGCGTCCGGCTCCGTCCATCGCGGCGGCGTCGTACAGCTCCCCCGGGATCTGCTTGAGCCCCGCGAGGAAGATGACCATCGGCGCGCCGAACTGCCAGACCGCGAGCGTCACCAGGACGTACAGCGCGAGCGACGGGTTCGAGATCCATCCGCCCAGATCGAGTCCGAACGCGCTGAGGGTGTTGTCGACCACGCCGTCGTTCGAGAAGAGCGTGCGCCAGACGATCGCGACGGCGACGCTCGCCCCGAGCAGCGACGGCGCGTAGAACGCCGACCGGTAGAAGCCCTGGCCCCTTCGCGCACGGTTGAGCAGCAGCGCGATGCCGAGGGCCACGGCGAGCTTCAACGGCACGGCGACGAGCACGTAGTTGAGGGTGACCCCGACGGACTTCCAGAAGCGCGGGTCCTCGAAGAACATCCGCTCGTAGTTGGCCGTGCCGACGAACTCGGGCGCCGTGAACAGGTCGTAGTCGGTGAACGACAGCACCAGCGACGCGATCATCGGGCCGATCGTGAGCAGCGCCGCACCGATGAGCCACGGCGACAGGAAGACCCAGGCGGCGCCGTCGCGGCGCTGCCGTCGCTTCGCGCGGGGGGCCGCGGCGGGCGGCATGGGAGCCGGCGCCGAGGTCTCGGAAAGTGTCGCCGTCATCGGCTCTCTCCTCGGATGTCGCTGGTGGAAAAGGGAAGCCCGGCCGGCCGGACCGCGCGTGGCGGTCCGGCCGGATCGGGTCAGGAGATGGCCGACTCGAAGGTCGCGTACAGCGCCTTGGCCGCGTCCGCGTTGGACTGCTGGCCGAAGATGATGTTCTCGTAGGCGAGCGTGAAGTCGGCGGGCAGGGTGCTCACGCCGGCGGGAGCCAGCGGCGCGGGGTCGCTGAACTCGGACTGGTGCTCGAGCACGAAGTCGTTGACGATCTTGTCGCCGCCCTGCAGCGTGGGTGCGAGCGCCTCGTAGTTGTTCGTGTTGAGCGGGATGCCGCGCGTGAGGCCGAGGATCTCGGCCGCTTCCGGGTCGTTGATGAGGAAGTCCAGCAGCTTCGCGGCGACCTCCGGATGCTCGGACTCGGGCGAGACGGCGGCGACGTTGGTGCCCGCCATGCTCAGGCCCAGGCGATCGGTGTCGCTCGGGTACGGAGCCAGCGCGACATGCTCCTCGCCGATGGTGTCGACGAAGGCGCCGGTGATCGACGCGGCGATGAACTCGCCCGCCGACTTGCCCAGCGCGAATCCGGAGTTCTGCATGCTCTGGTCGAGCGTCGACGTGGTCTCGGGGTCGGTCGAGGCACCGGACTCACGCAGGCGCTCCATGAGGTCGAACCACTCTTCGAGGTCGCTCTCCTCGAACCCGAGCTCGCCTTCCTCGGTGAACAGCAGCTTGTCACTCTGGGCGAGCCACGTCGCGAAGTGGGCGATGTAGCCGCCCGGGTCGCTGATCGCCGCCTTGGCGCCGCCGCTGGCGGCGCGGATCTTCTCGCCGGCGTCGATCAGGTCGTCCCACGTGAAGCCCGGTCCGGGCGCGTCCACTCCCGCCTCCTCGAAGGCGATCGGGTCGTACGCCCACGCGTAGGTGGCGGTGCCGAGCGTGAAGCCGTAGAAGGTGTCGTCGATCTGACCGATCTTCTGCGTCGCCTCCGGGATGTCGTCCACCGAGATCACGTCGCCGACGTACTCGCTGAGATCGGTCGTCGCGCCCTTCTCGGTGTACTCCTTGACCGACTCCATCGGGATGAGGAAGAGGTCGGGCTGCGAGCCGCTCGCGATCTGCGTCGCGAGCTTCGGGATGTAGGCGTCGATCGCCGAGAAGGAGGTCTCGACGGTCACACCGGGGTTCTGCTCCTCGAAGACGTCGAGGGCCTCCTCGGTGAGCACGGCGCGCTCGTCGTTGCCCCACCACTGGAACGAGATCGTGACGGGTCCGCCGTCGGTCTCCCCCTCCGAGCTCGCGTCTCCGGCGGCGCACGCCGTCGCGGTGACGACGAGCCCTGCTGCGACGAGTCCTGCCGTCACTGCCCGGCGTGCGCGACGCATCGGTGCCTGTGCCATGTCCTACTCCTCTTCGAGTGATGTTCTCTGCCTCGGGTGCATCCGGTCGTCGAGTCGGGCGACTCGCTGAGAAACCGGTTCCCCGGTACGGTAGCAGAGGTCAACCGGTTAGCCAAGAAAACGTTTCTTCAGGCGCCTTCAGGAGGAGTGCAGATGACTTCCGCATCTCGGTATGCGAACCCCGTCCTCGCGTTCGACGTACCCGACCCGGACGTCGTCGCACTCTCCGGCGGCGGGTACGCGATGGTCGCGTCGAGCTTCGACCGACAGCCCGGTCTGCCGCTCTGGCGCTCGGACGATCTGGTGCAGTGGCGCCCCGCCGGCTTCGCCGGCGGCTACCAGCCCCTCGTCCAGGCCAGCGGCGGCGTGTGGGCGCCGTCGCTGCGTGAGCACGACGGGAGGGTGTTCATCACGTGGGCCGATCCCGATCGCGGCGTCTTCGTCGTCGAAGCGCCGGCCGTCGAGGGACCCTGGTCAAGACCTCGACAGGTTCTCGCAGGCCCCGGACCCATCGATCCCTGCCCCTTCTGGGACGACGACGGCCGCGCCTGGATCGTGCATGGATGGGCCCGATCCCGTGCCGGCTTCGCCAACCGCCTCGACATCGTGGAAGTCGACGCCGGGCTGACGAGAGCGCTCGGATCGCCGCGAGTGCTCATCGACGGTGACCGCGTCGCCGGGTGCACCGTCCTGGAAGGCCCGAAGCTCTACCGCCGCGGCGCGGACTACGTGGTCTTCGCGCCGGCGGGCGGGGTCGAGACGGGATGGCAGTACGTGTTCCGCTCCCCCGACCTGGCGGGCCCGTGGGAGGAGCGGGTGGTGCTCGAGCAGGGCGCGACCGACATCAACGGCCCCCACCAGGGAGCATGGGTGGTCGGCGCGGAGGGAGAGGAGTGGTTCCTCCACTTCCAGCACACTCCGCAGCACGGCCGGATCCTCCACCTGCAGCCCGTGACGTGGGGCGACGACGGCTGGCCGCGAGTGGGCGCCGCGGTAGCGGGCGGCCTCCCCGAACCGGTGGCGGACTGGCCGTATCCCACACCACGGCCGGCCGCCGAGCGATCGGCCGATGCGCACACGACAGTCACCGCCGGCTGGCACGGTCGCGGTGCCGACCCCGGCGAGTTCGTCGTCGACCCGGCCGCCTCGAGCACCCGCGTCGGCCTCTCCCAAGGAGGCATGCTGGCGCGGCCCCTCGACGCGCGAGCCGCACGGATCGAGGTCGTGCTCCTCGAGGGCGAAGGATCCGTCTCGCTGATCGGCGCGGACCACCACCGCCTCCGCATCACGGCGGATCCCGGCGACGCCGACATCCCCGCCGACGGCGACGCGGACCCGACGATCGTCCACGCCTCGCCACCCGTGCGGCTCGGCGTCGAGCTCGACGGTCCGGCCGCGCGCTTCACCGTGGACGGTCACCCGGCCGGTGAGTGGTTCCGCCCGACACCGTCCCAGTGGACGGGCGTCGAGTTCGGCGTGAGCGCCCACGGCGCCCGCGGCGCCCGCTTCGACCTCGCGCCAGCCGCGACGCCGTAGGGCGCGAGCCGCGCTGGATCCGGGCCGTCACGCGGCCGACTCGGACGCCAGGCGTGCCGATGCGGTCGCCATGTGGACGGCCATCGCGGAGGCCGCGGCATCCGCATCCTGCGCCTCCACCGCGCGGAACACCGTCTCGTGCTCGTCGATCGCCAGGCGCGCGGCGGCCTCGTCGTGGACCGCGCGGTCAGCGTAGACCTGCAGCAGCGACCGCACCACATGCAGCATGTCGACGAGCGTGTCGTTGCCGGCCGCCGCGGCGAGCGCGTTGTGGAAGTCGGCGTCGGCCCGGACGAACGCCTTCAGATCCGAGACGGATGCCGACATCCGCCGCAGCGACGCGGAGAGCTCGGCGATGTCGCTGCTCGTCGCCCGGCCGGCGGCGAGCCGCGCGACGTAGATCTCCAGGCCGGAGCGCAGCTCGAGCAGCTCCGCGGTGTTCTTCTGGCCGATGAGGAGCCCCCACCGGAGCGTCTGGGGCAGCAGGTCGCTCGCCGTGCCGCGGAGGTAGGTCCCCGAACCAGGGCGGACGTCGACGATGCCGAGGATCTCGAGCGCGGCGAGCGCCTCGCGCACGGCAGATCGGCCGACGCCCAGTGTGGTGGCGAGCTGCCGCTCGGGAGGCAGGCGCGTGCCCGCGTCGAGGGAGCCGCCGGTGAAGAGATCCATGAGCCGTCGGGCGACTTCCGACACCGGCGTGCCCGCCGGGAGCGCGCCCAGGGCGGCGGTGATCTCGGCGGAGCGGTCATCCGGAAAGGCGGGCACGGGAACAACATACGACAGGCGCACCGGAGAACAACAGCGATTGGTCAACCGGTTCTTGCAATTGGTCAACCGGTTTGCCACAATAGTCCGCGATAACCCGAACACCTCGATCACCGTCGACGAGCAGGAGTCAGCGTGGACAGCAAACAGAACACCGCCGAGGAGTCCTCGGTCGCCCGGTCGGCCATTCGCAAGGTCTCGATCCGGCTCGTGCCCTTCGTGGCGCTGATGTTCTTCATCAACTACCTCGACCGCACGGCGATCGGCTTCGCCGCCCCCAACGGCATGAACGAGGACCTGGCCCTCAGCGCAGCTCAGTTCGGGTTCGCATCGGGCGTCTTCTTCATCGGCTACATCCTGCTCGAGGTGCCGTCGAACCTCGCGCTGCACAAGTTCGGCGCGCGCCGCTGGCTCTCGCGCATCATGGTGAGCTGGGGCATCGTCGCGCTGCTGTTCACGTGGGTGCAGAACTTCGAGCAGCTCGTGATCCTGCGCTTCCTGCTCGGCGTCGCCGAGGCGGGCTTCTTCCCCGGCGCGATCCTCTTCCTGAGCCTGTGGGTGCCCGCGCAGTACCGCGGCCGCGTGCTGATGCTCTTCTACCTCGCCCAGCCCCTGACCACCGTGATCGGCGCCCCGCTCGCCGGCTGGCTGATCCAGCAGCACGAGGTGTTCTTCGGGCTCGAGGGCTGGCGCTTCATGTTCTTCGGCGTCGCGATCCCGGCGATCGTCGTCGGCGTCATCGCGTGGTTCTACCTCAAGGACAAGCCCACCGACGCGAAGTGGCTCACGCGCGACGAGCAGGTGTGGCTCACCGACGCGCTCGACCGTGAGAAGGCGGCGACGCAGAAGAAGGAGCACGGTCACGTCTCGGCGCGCTTCGCCTTCAAGAGCGGCCGCGTCTGGGTGCTCTCGTTCATCTACTTCGGCTTCATCTACGGCCTGTACGCCCTCGCCTTCTTCCTCCCCACGATCATCGAGGGCTTCCAGGCGCAGACCGGCCAGACCTTCGACACGCTCCAGAAGGGTCTCATCACGGCGATCCCGTACCTTCCGGCCGCGATCGTCATGTACTTCTGGTCGCGGGATGCCTCCAAGCGCGGCCTCAAGACGTGGCACATCGCCGTTCCCGCCATCGCCGGCGCCGTGAGCATCCCGCTCGCGCTCTTCGCCGGCTCGCCGGCCGCGACGATCGCCGTCATCACCGTCACGGCGTGCGCGATCTTCGCCGCGCTGCCCAACTTCTGGACCCTTCCGACGCGCTTCCTCACGGGAGCCGCCGCGGCAGCGGGCGTCGCCCTCATCAACACGATCGGCAACCTCGCGGGCTTCTCGGCCCCGTACGTGACGGGCGCAGTGCACGACTGGACCGGCGGCTACGAGATCCCGATGTTCATCGTCGGCTTCTTCATGCTGCTGTCCGCCGTGCTGATGGTGCTGCTCGCGCGCAGCAATCGCATCAACCCCGTCGACGTTGAGCAGGTCACCCCGACGCCCCTGTCGGCAGAGGATGCCGACACCGCCGCCGTGAAGGACGACGTGCGATGACCCGACTGTGGAACGACCCGGCCGACTTCGCCGACGAGATGATCGCCGGCTTCGTCGCGGCAAACGAGCGCTCCGTGCGGCGCGTGACCGGTGGGGTCGTGCGCTCGACGACCTCCCCCGCCGGTCAGGTCGCGGTCGTCGTGGGCGGCGGGTCGGGCCACTACCCTGCGTTCGCGGGACTCGTCGGGCCGGGCCTCGCGCACGGCGCCGCGATGGGCAACCTGTTCGCCTCGCCGTCGGCCCAGCAGGTCTACGCCGTCGCGAAGGCCGCCGAGAACGGCGGAGGCGTGTTCTTCAGCTACGGAAACTACGCCGGCGACGTGCTCAACTTCGATGCGGCGCAGGAACGCCTGCGCGCCGAGGGCATCGCATGCGAGACCGTCACGGTGACCGACGACATCATGTCGGCGGACGCCTCCGAGCGGCACAAGCGCCGCGGCATCGCGGGCGACCTCACGGTGTTCCGCACCGCGGCGGCGGCTGCCGAGGCCGGATACGACCTCGCCGAGGTCACTCGGGTGGCGCAGGTCGCGAACGACCGCACGCGGTCGTTCGGGGTGGCGTTCACCGGCTGCACGCTGCCCGGCGCGGAGCAGCCGCTGTTCACGGTGCCCGAGGGTCGCATGGCGATCGGCCTCGGGATCCACGGCGAGCCCGGCATCGACGAGACGGCGATCCCGACCGCCGACGAGCTGGCCGAGCTGCTCGTCGGCAGGCTCCTCGCCGAGGTGCCCGAGGGGGTCGACGCGGCCAGGGGGGCCCGCGTCGTCCCGATCCTCAACGGGCTCGGATCGCTGAAGTACGAGGAGATGTTCGTCGTCTACCGCCGCATCGCCGAGCTCCTCCGCGACGCGGGCCTCGAGATCGTCGACCCGCACGTCGGCGAGTACTGCACGAGCTTCGACATGGCGGGCACGTCGCTCACGCTGTTCTGGCTCGACGACGAGCTCGAGACGCTGTGGCAGACTCCCGTCGACACACCGGCCTACCGCCGCGGCTCGGTCGCGCCGCAGGAGCGGGCGACGGATGCTTCAATATCAGCCGACGATGCGTTCGCCGCCATCGAGCCCGGTGACGACGCATCGCGCTCCGCCGCGCAGGTCGTGCTCGCCGCCGTGCGCACCATCGCCGAGACCGTCGACACGCACGTCGACGAGCTCGGCCGCATCGACGCGATCGCCGGCGATGGCGACCACGGCATCGGCATGCAGCGCGGCTCGCACGCGGCACTGGCCGCCGCGGCGGCTGCCGTCGAGGCGGGGGCGGGCGCGCGGACCACTCTCGAGTTCGCGGCCGACGCGTGGAGCGACAAGGCCGGCGGCACGTCGGGAGCACTGTGGGGCGTCATCCTGAACGCCGTCGCGGCGAAGCTGGGCGACGAGGGTCGCCCCGACGCGGCGGCCGTGGCAGCCGGCGTGGCCGCCGGATCGCGCGGCGTCACCGACTACGGCAAGGCCGAGGTCGGCGACAAGACGCTCGTCGACGCCCTCGTGCCCTTCAGCTCCACCCTGACCCACGCCGTCGACGCCGGCGCCGGACTGACCGACGCGTGGCGGACGGCGGCGGATGCCGCGACCCGTGCGGCCGCCGCGACCGCCGACCTCCTCCCCCGCATGGGCCGCGCCCGCACGCACGGCCAGAACAGCGTGGGAACCCCCGATCCTGGCGCGATCTCGCTCGCGCTCATCGTGACCGCCATCGGTGACATGCTCGCGGCCGAGGTGCTCGCGGCACATCACCCAGACAAGGAGAACGCCCATGCCCACGACTGAGGGCGCGCAGCCGCTGCGCATCGTGATCGGCGCCGACGACGCCGGATTCGACTACAAGGAGATCCTCAAGAAGGACCTCGAGAGCAACGCCGGGGTGGTCGAGGTCATCGACGTCGGCGTGGACGCCGACGGACACACGCCTTACCCGAAGGTCGCGATCGAGGCGGCCCAGCGCGTCGCCGCCGGTGACGCCGACCGTGCCCTGCTCATCTGCGGCACGGGCCTCGGCGTCGCGATCGCCGCGAACAAGGTGCCCGGCATCCGTGCCGTCACGGCCCACGACTCGTTCTCGGTCGAGCGCGGCGTGCTGTCGAACAACGCGCAGGTGCTGACGATGGGCCAGCGCGTCGTGGGCATCGAGCTCGCCCGCCGCCTGGTGCGCGAGTGGCTGACCTACCGATTCGACACGACGTCGGCTTCGGCAGGCAAGGTCGCGGTGATCGACGAGTTCGAGACCACAGGCTCCTGCTGATGTCCGCGCAGGTCACGGTCGGGGTCAGCCTGAAGACGTACTTCGGGCACGAGCGGGCGCGCGCGTGGTTCGCCGATGTCGCGCAGCGCGCTGCGGCTCACCCCGGCGTGACCTCGGGAGCCGTGCGCTTCTTCGTCATCCCCTCCTACCTTCAGATCCTCCCGGCGCTCGAGGCGTTCGCGGGCACGCCTGTGCTCGTCGGCGCGCAGGACGTGTCCGAGTTCGCCCCCGGCGCGTACACCGGCGAGGTGACCGCCGCCGAGCTCGCCGAGGTCGGCGTCGCGGTCGCCGAGATCGGTCACGCCGAGCGACGGCGCCTGTTCGGCGAGACCGATGAGGTCACCGCCCGCAAGACCGCGGCGGCTCTCTCCCACGGCATCACGCCGGTGCTGTGCATCGGTGAGGCCGAGCGCATGGACGCAGCGGATGCCGCAGCCGCGACAGTCGCGCAGCTCCAGGCCGACCTGCACGGCGCCCCGACAGGGCCGATCATCGCCGCGTACGAACCGGTGTGGGCGATCGGCGCGCCCGAGCCTGCTCCGGCCGGCCACATCGCGACGGTCACGCGGGCGCTCACCGGCGCCCTCGCCGCCGATCCGTCCCGAGCCGGGAGCGTCGTGATCTACGGCGGCTCTGCGGGCCCCGGCCTGGTCACCACCCTCGGCGACGCCGTCGACGGCCTGTTCCTCGGCCGCTTCGCGCACGACCCCGACGCCCTCGTCGCCGTGCTCGACGAGGCATCCGCCCTCGCCTCCGCCCGAACGGAAGCCCGCGCATGATCGGCCTCGGCACGTACGCGTTCTTCTGGCAGCACTCCGACGAGGTGCCGGAGCCGCTGTCGCTGGTCGGAGCGTTCGAGGCCACCAAGGACCTCGGCGTCGACCTGTTCCAGATCTGCGACTACGCGCCGCTCGAGTCGATGGTCGATGCCGAGCTGACGGATGCCGCGGCAGCCGCCCGCGACCTCGGCCTCACGATCGAGCTGGGCACCAAGGGCATCGAGCCCGAGCGGCTCGCCCGCTTCCTCGACCTCGCCGGTGTCTTCGACGCGAAGCTCGTGCGCAGCATGCTGTACTCGCCCGAGAACCGCCCGACCCTGGCTCAGGCAGAAGAGTGGCTGCGCGCCGCACTGCCGGCGTTCGAGGCATCCGGAGTCGACCTCGCCCTCGAGACGTATGAGCAGGTGGCGACCGACGACCTCGTCGCCCTGATCGAGCGCATCGGCAGCGACCGGCTCGGCGTGTGCCTCGACCCGGCGAACGTCGTCGCCCGGCTCGAGCGTCCGCGCGACTGCGTCGAGGCGACCGCGCCGCACGTCAAGAACATCCACGTCAAGGATTTCGCCTTCGCCCGGCAGGCCGGCTGGGTCGGCTTCACCTATGGCGGCGCGCCGATGGGTGAGGGCCTCCACGACTACCCGCACCTGCTCGAGACCGTCCGCCCGCGCGAGCGCGGCGCCGACGAGCCAGAGGTCAACGAGATCGTCGAGCACTGGCTCTCCTGGCAGGGAGACGCCGAGACCACCATCCGAACCGAGCGGGAATGGACCCGCATCACCGTCGAGTACCTGAGGAGCACATCATGAGCACGACGACCACCGAGACCTACAAGATCGCCGTCATCGGCGCGGGCGGCAAGATGGGCATGCGCGTGTCCAACAATCTCGTGAAGACCGACCACACCGTCTGGTACGTCGAGAACTCGCCCGCGGGCCGCGAGCGCACGATCGACGCGGGTCGTGAGCTGACGGATGCCGCGACCGCCGTCGCCGACGCCGACATCGTCGTGCTGGCCGTGCCCGACCTCGCCCTGCAGTCGGTGACCGCCGACCTCGTGCCGCAGCTGAAGTCCGGCGCCATCGTGCTGACGCTCGACCCGGCGGCCGCGTACGCGGGCCTGCTGACCACGCGCGATGACGTCATTCAGGCGGTGGCACACCCCTGCCATCCGTCGATCTTCCTGCAGCGCCGGACGCCCGAGGAGTGGGCCGACACCTTCGGCGGCATCGCCGCGCCGCAGGACGCGATCGCCGCGATCGAGTCCGACGACGAGGCGAAGAAGGCCATCGTCGAGGCCACGGTCCGCGCGATCTACGCACCGGTCATCGACGTGCACTGGGTGACCATCAAGCAGCTCGCCCAGCTCGAGCCGACGCTCGTCGAGACGGTCGCCTGCATGATCGGCGACCTCCTCAACGAGGCGCTGCAGGAGGCCGTCAACACGATGGGCGTTCCCGAGGCGGCGGCCCGCAGCATCCTGTACGGCCACACCCAGGTGGCCCTCGCCAACGGCCTGCGCGGTGACAACCCGTTCTCGGACGCGTGCCTCATCGCGATGGACTACGGGCGCGAGTCGATCATCAAGGAGGACTGGAAGAAGATCTTCCGCGACGACGAGCTCGACAAGAACCTCGCGCGCATGCTGCACCTCGACAAGATCGAACGCTGAAAGCGCGCGGCCAGAAGGGAACGGATATGGGTCAGCTCGACGGCAAGACCGCGCTCATCACGGGCGCGGCGCTGGGCATCGGCCTCGCGGTCGCCCAGCGCTTCGCCCGTGAGGGTGCACGTGTGATCCTCGCCGACCGCAACGGCGACGGGGCTTCGGCCGCGGCCGCCGAGATCGGCGAGAACGCACGCGCCGTGACGATGGACATCTCCGACGAGGACGCTGTCGCCGCAGCGTTCGCCGAGGTCGAGGCGGCCGGCTGGACGCCCGACGTCGTCGTGGCCAACGCCGGGGTGCAGCTGTTCGGGCAGGACGCGCCGGCGGCGGACCTCGACCTCGACGTGTGGCGCCGCACCATCGACATCAACCTGACCGGGACGTTCCTGACCGTCAAGCACGCGGTGCGCTCCCTGCTCCCGCGCGGCGGCGGCTCGATCATCCTGACGGGCAGCCCGACCGCCGTGAACGGGGAGGGCAAGGACTTCACCGCCTACAGCGCGTCGAAGGCCGGCGTCCACGGACTCGCGCGCACGGTCGCAGCGGCATATGCCGATCGCGGCATCCGCGTGAACACGGTGCAGCCGGCGTACACCGAGACGCCGCTCGTCGCCGCCATCAGCGAGGACCCCGAGTCGCGCGCGGCCATCATCGGCCGCATCCCGATCGGTCGCGCCGGCACCCCCGACGACGTGGCGGGCATCATGGTGTACCTCGCGAGCGACGACGGCGCCTTCGCGACGGGTGCGACGTTCCAGGTCGACGGCGGGATGACCTCGCTCTGATCTCGGCCGCTGTGCGTGGACGGTCCACCGCCCGCATCACGCGCCGCGCCGCAAGGATGGATCAATGACCGACATCTGGAACGCCGACGAGGCCGCTCCGTGGCGGAGCGGCCGGTGGTCGCTCGAGCGCCGCGGCGACGAGTTCGCCGACCTCGCCTACGACGGTCACGTCGTGCTGCGATCGGCGCGCGCCGTCATCCGCGACCGCAACTGGGACACCGCGGCCCTCGTCGTCGACCGGGTCGACGAGTCCGACCTCGCGCTGACGATCCATGTGCATTCCGATGGGCTCGGCTCCGACCTGCGCGGAGTCGTGCGGGCCGAGGTCCGCGGCCCGGGCCGCCTGCGGGTGCTGACCGACCTCGAGTCGGCCGGTGCCTTCGAGACCAATCGCACGGGCCTGGTCGTCCTTCATCCGCCGGGGCTCGCAGGGGTGGAGCTCGACGTCCGCCACCCCGGCGGCGCCGTCGAGCACACCCTTTTCCCCGCGCGCATCAGCCCGCACCAGCCGGCGTTCGACATCGCCGGCCTGTCGTGGTCGCACGACGGGCTCGAGGTCGACGTGCGCTTCGCGGGCGACGTGTTCGAGATGGAGGACCAGCGCAACTGGACGGATGCCTCGTACAAGACGTACAGCCGCCCCCTCGCGCTGCCCTTCCCGTACCCGCTGGCGGCGGGCGAGCGGGTCGTACAGTCGATCGACGTCTCGGTGTCGGGTGCGCCCGCGGGCGCACCGGCAGACGCGGTGACCCGCACCCGGCTCGAGGAGGGGCCCGCGCTGCCCGCGATCGCGGTGTCGGCGGCGACCGCTCCCGATCCGGCCCCCGCGGGGCACGACGCGGCACCGTGGTCGGCGGTCATCGTCGAGCTCGACCTCGCGACGCGCAACTGGCGTGCCGCGCTGCGCCGGGCCGCAGCATCCGGTCTCCCTCTCGACGTGCGGTTCGTGCTCGCCGAAGACGACCCCACGAGCATCGACGACGCGGTCCACGCGCTGCGGGACCTCCCGCTGGCGCGCGTCACCGCGTTCTGGCCGACCGGCCCGGCCCGCCATGTCTCAGACCTCGAGGCGATCGCGCTCCTGCGCCATGCGCTCACCGAGGCCGGCGTCGATGCGCTCGTCGTGGGCGGCGTGCGCTCGCACTTCACCGAGCTCAACCGCGAGCACCACCGTCTGCCGCGGCGACTCGACGGCGTGGTGTTCAGCAGCACGCCGCTCTTCCACAGCCTCAGCACCGCGCAGCTCGTCGAGGCACTGCGGGTGCAGCGCCTCGTCGCGGCGCAGGGCGTCGAGCTCGCCGGCGGACCTCCCGTGCACATCGGCCCGATCTCGCTGCGCCCGCACTTCAACGACGTCGCGACGACACCGCCGCCGATGCCCGCGCACGACGACTTGCGCGACGGCTACGGATCGGCGCTGACGGACGCCGCTGACCCGCGTCAGTCGGCTCCCGAGCTGGCGGCGTGGACGGTGGCGAGCGCGGCGGCCTTCGCGGTGCCCGGAGTCGCGACGCTCGCATACTTCGAGGAATGGGGGGCTCGCGGCGTGCGGGCCGCGGACGGCACACCGTATCCGGTCTTCGACGCCGTCTCCGCGCTCGCCGAGCTGGCGCAGAAGCCGGGCCTGCGCGGCGACTCCCCCGACGGACTGGTGTGGGCGCTCGGGGCGCGCACCGCTGCCGGTGACGTCGTGCTCGTCGCCAACCTCGACCGCGAGCCCCGTTCCGTCGAGGTGGCACTTCCCGGCGGCGAGACCCGCAGCACCCACGTGCCCGCCGGCGGCGTCGTCCGCATCTGATTCCTTCCGCGAACCCCGACTCACCAAGGAGCCCCATGTCCGAGCGCTGGATGCGCCTGCTCGAAGCCCACATCCACGAGCGGAGCGTGCAGATGACGCGCGAGCCGTCCGGCATCCTCTCGCACCCGTACACGGTCCCGAGCTCGCCCGACTCGCCGTACTACTCCGACGCGCTGTGGGACTGGGACTCGTGGTTCATCAGCGTCGCTCTCGGCCAGGTCGAGCTCGACACGGCGCAGCAGGGCAGGTTCGGGGCGTACGAGGAGGGCACCATCCGCAACTTCCTCGATCACACCGACGACGACGGCGTCATGCCGCTGCTCCTCAAGCCCGATGGCCCCTTCCTGCACGGTGATCCCAGCCGCGCCGGCGGGTTCTCGCAGAACATGCACAAGCCGGTGATCGCGCAGCAGGCGGCGCTGCTCGCCCGGCGACGCGGCAGTGCCGAGTGGATCCGCGACGACCTGCCGGTCATCGAGCGCTTCCTCTCGCGCTACCTCGAGAGCCACGTGCACGAAGAGACCGGGCTCGCCTACTGGCAGACGGACTTCGCGATCGGCGTCGACAACGACCCCTCGGTGTACTACCGGCCCGACCGCAGCACGGCGTCGATCTACCTGAACTCGCTGCTGTACCGCGAGCTGCTCGCGTACGGGTCGCTGCTCGAGGACGTCGACCAGGTCCGCGAGGCCAACCGGTGGCGCGGTCGCGCTCAGGATCTCGCCGACGCGATCACGACCCACCTGTGGGACGAGCGGGACGGCACGTTCTACAGCGCGGATCTGGCCCTGCGCCCGATCGACCTCGACGACTGGCTCCATCGCGGGGCGCCGCGGTCGTGGTCGTCGCTGCTGCTGCGCGTTGACAGCTGGTCGAGCTTCCTCCCCATGTGGGCCGGGATCGCCTCGCAGGAGCAGGCCGAGCGCATGCGCGAGCGGCTCTCCGACCGGCGCACCTTCCGCGCCAACTACGGCGTTCGCACCCTGTCCCGGCTCGAGAAGCAGTACAGCCTGCGGGCGTCGAACAACCCCTCGAACTGGCTCGGGCCGGTGTGGGGCGTCAGCAACTACCTCGTCTTCCGCGGGCTGCTCGCGTACGGCTTCACCGACGACGCCCGGCAGCTCGCCGAGGAGACGGTGGCGCTCTTCGGCCGCGACCTCGAGAGCTCCGGCTCGCTCCACGAGTTCTACCACCCCGACACCGGCGCGCCCATCATGACGCGGAACTTCCAGAACTGGAACTACCTCGTGCTCAACATGATCGCGTGGCTGGAGGACCGCCCGGTCGCCTGGGAGTTCTGACCCAGCGACCGAGCCGGAACGCCAGGCCAACGTGCGCCTGCGTCTCGGGCCGCTTCGGCTCGCTTCGCTCGCTCAACGACCGGAGCGGTCGAGCCTCACCCGTGGGGTCGCCACGCCTCGTGCTCGTGCGCGAGCCACACCAGCTCGGGGTCGAGCGCGCGGACATGCAGCTGGCCCTGGGTGTGCGGCTCGTCCAGTTCGCCGAACCACACCGCCACATCGCCGGCGATGACGACGGGACGCCCAGCAGTCTCGACCACGACGATCTGCGTCCCGTCGGTATGCCCGGGCGCCGACACGAGCCGGACGCCGGGAAGCAGCTGCAGTTCTCCGTCGACAGGCACATAGCGCAGGTCGGGCGTATCGACCTTCTCGCGAAACAGCGTGTACTCGTACGCCTCCTCATCACGCGCATCATCGAGCTCGCGGCGCTGGACGTAGATCGGCTTGCCGGCGAAGAGGTGGTTGCCGCCGCAATGGTCGAAGTGCAAGTGCGTGTTGACGACGATGTCGATGCTGTCGAGGTCGAGGTCCTGCTCGCTCAGCGGGTGGAGCCGCGGATCCATGTCGGCCAGCAGCGGGTGCAGCTCCGTCATGCCGGTGTCGACCAGAACCCGCGCATCGGGGTGATCGATGACGTGCACGTAGACCGGCATCCGTTCGCCCTCGACGGCCAGATCGGCGACGAGGACCGGCGTGATGGTGGTTGCGGGCCGCGCGTCCGGATTCTGGTGCGCGGGCTGTGGGGTGATCATCGGAGTGCTCCCCGGCCGGTCGGCGTTTCGACGAGATACCTGGCGAGCCGGGCGAGGAAGGGCGTGCTCGCATCGCGGCCGAAGGGGGCCGTGCCCCAGCCGGCGGCCATCTCGGTGAAGAACTCGTTCTCCCAGTCCGCTCCCGTTCCATACGCGCTCGAGACGACCCGGATCACGCAGGTGCCTCCAGACGCCGCTTCGATCAGGAACTCGGTGGCGATCGGCGACACCGATGAGAGGTCGTCGTCAGTGAGCTCGCGTCCGGCGACAGCGGAAGCCCATTCACGCATCGGCTCGGTCATCGGCCACGGCTCTTCGTAGGCGAAGCGATGATTCGGTGCGTACGCGGTGACGACACCCGTCGACCGGAAGTCACCATGATCGAACGACACCTCGCCGCCGATCCGCGGGTCGAGTCTGGTCGGCACCATCCATGCCGAGATTCCTGCGGCTGTCGCGATCGCGTCCCACACCTGTTCCGGGGCAGCGGCCACCTCGGTGCCGCTCTCGGACCGGTATTCGACGCGGTCGGGTTCGTCGGGACTGTTCACGAGGACTCCTCAGGTCGGGGGTATGACGAAACGGTGAGGCGATGGGGACGCCCGTCGTCGTGGTGGTACCTGGCGGCCAGCGCGGCGATCGCCGATTGGAGCTCTGAGGCGAACGCGGCGCGGTCCTCGGGCGAGCGGAATCCGATCACCGTGTCGACGGTCAGGGTGGGAATCCGCGTTCCCGCAGCACGATCGGCGATCGCGCCGACCTCTGACACAGCCCGCGCATTCACCGCGACCAGGTAGGCGGCAGAGAGGCGATCAGCGACCTCATCCGGGTCGGCGGCGGTGCCCGCCAGCACGTCGGGCGCCACGACGAGGGCCCGGGCCGCACGCTGCACGTAGCGCTCGGTGATCCCGCCCCAGGCTCGTTCCCCGGCCGGTTCGACCAGTCCCTGCTCCTCCAGCGCCTTCAAGTGGTAGTTGGCCTTCTGACGCGTCACGCCGACCGTCGCCGCGATCGACGCCGCCGAGCCGGGCTCGTTCAGAGCGCCGAGGATCGCGGCTCGGATCGGATCGAGCGCGACCGCCACGGCGGCAGCGTCGTTGAGTACTCGAAGGTCGTCCACGACCCCGACCGTAGCCTTGACAATAATTGTTGTCAAGGGCTATTGGGGCTCAGACCTCGCGCCAGACGCGCACGTCCCACGGGCCGAGCTCCACCGTCGACCCGGCCCCGTGGGTCGCGTCGTCGACGACGGATGCCGCGGCCCGCGTCAGCCCGACGGTCGAGGGCCTCGGCGACCAGTTGTGAACGACCCACACGCGACCGCGCGGGCTGGTGAGCGAGTGCGCCGTGACCGAACTCGGCCGCGCCGCGAGGATCCCGTCGACCGGTCCCGCGATGTCCGAGACGAGGTCGGCGAGCGTCTGGCGATCGAGGAGCGTGCCGACCACGGTGATCGAACCGGATCCGACAGTGCGGTGCGTCGCTGCCACCCAGCGTCCGAACAGCTCATGCCGGTACGCGAGCAGCGGCTCGGCATCCGTCGCCTCGAGGCCGTCCGCCCAGCCATGCGCGGTGCCGACCACCTCGCCGGCGCGGACGACCTCGATCGGCTCGGCGAGCGCCGCGAACTCGCGGTAGCGCACGCCGGCGAGGGGGCCGAGCACCGCCGGGGCGGTCGCTGTGCGCATGCGGCCCTCGTCGTCGCCGTACCCCGTGCGCGGTCCGACGATGAGCCGCCCGCCGAGTCGCGCGTACTCGGCCAGCGTGTCGAGAGTCGGGTCGGATGCCGCGACCAGGCCCGCGACCACGAGCACCGGGTGTCGCCGCACGAGCTCGGCGGCCTCGGGCAGCTGGCGCTCGTTCACGTGCGCCACCTGGAGCCCGGCGTCCACCGCGGCGCGCCCGAACGCGCCGACGATCCGGGCGTACGCTGCACGGTCCGGCGCACCGGCCGACGCGAGCGGCGGCTCGAACTGCATCATCCACTCGCTGTCGTGCGCGTACACGAGGCCCACATCGGCGTCGGGCTCGGCATCGGTCAGCCATTCCGCCGACGCGGCGAACTGGCGGCCGATCTGCGCGATCTCGGCGTGCACGCGGCCCGGCTCGAGGTCGTGCCCGAGGATTCCGCCCCAGTGCACCTCGGCGCCCGAGTGCAGCGTGTGCCAGTGCCAGTACGACACCAGACGCGCGCCGCGCGCGACGAGCAGCCATGCCGCCTGCGCGAGCTGGCCGTCGTACGGAGGACGCGTGAGCCACGCCGGACCGATCGAACCCGCCCCGGTCTCGGTGACGAGGAACGGCCCCTGCCGCGATCCCCGCATGCGGTCGGCCATGAGGATCAGCTGCGGCACGTCGTCGGCGTACCACTGACCGCCGGCGCCCTCGCGGTCGAGGTCGAGCGCGTCTTGAGCGAGGTAGTAGGCGTTGCCGCTGGCGATGTCGAGGGCGCTGGCGACGGCCACGTCGTCCATCGCCGGTCGCTGATACGCGATGCAGGTCGTCAGGAACGTGTCGTCGGCCACGAGCTCGCGGGCGATGCCCGCCTGCCATTCGATGAAGTCGGCCGTCTGCTCCGCCTGGAACCGCCGCCATGCCAGTTCGTACGCCGGGGTGGTGTTGCCCGCGGGTGCCCACAGCTCGTCCCACGCGCCGATGCGGTGCGACCAATAGGTCAAGCCCCATTCGCGGTTGAGCGTCTCCACGTCGCCATAACGATCTGCGACCCAGTGCCGGAACCGGTCGACGACATGATCGTTGTGGATGAGGTGCAGTCCCGCCTCGTTGTCGAGCTGCACGCCGATCACCGCGGGATGCCGCCCATGCCGGCCGAGCACGGCCCGGATGACCCGCTCGGCGTAGCCGCGGAAGACCTCGGACGTGTAGTCGACCTCCTGGCGCCCACCCCACGGCACGCGCGAGCCGTCGCGACGGACGACCGCGAGCTCGGGGTGAGTGCGCGCGAGCCACGGCGGCACCGCGTACGTCGGGGTCCCGAGGATGACGTCGATGCCGTGCGCATCGGCGGCGTCGAGCACCGGCGTCAGCCACTCGAGGTGGAACTCGCCGTCTCGCGGCTCCCAGGTGGACCACACCGACTCGCCCACGCGGATGCACGTGATCCCGGCATCCGTCATCAGGCGAAGATCGGTCTCGAGCCGCGCACGTCTGGAATGGGCATCGCCGGGCAGGTACTCGTGGTAGTACGCCGTCCCGAGGCGCGGGCCGCGCCGCCACGCACCCAGGCGGTCGACGGAGTCCAGGGCTCAGCCCTCGACGCGGGTGATGCGCAGCGCGATCGCCTCGCCCTCGGGCAGTTCGACCGGCGCGGACGCCCGGTCGTACGCGTCGTTGCGTTGCACGTCGTCGAGGGTGAACACCCGGCCCACGGGCGTGACCGTCATGTTCCACGTGTCGATCACGTCGACCTCGAACCGGTCGCCGGGCTCCGGGAGCTCGCCCGGCACGCCGATGGGCAGCCGGAAGGCCCACGTCGCGGGCGCGCTGTTGCCGAGATACTGCACGTAGAGACGGCGGGGGATGCCGGCGACATAGGCCGGGTCATCCCACTTGTCGATCGGGTCGAGGCCGGGGCCCTCGACCTCCTCGAGAATCCGTCGCAGGAACGCCAGCCGGGCCGGCGAGTCGCCGCGCAGTGGCCCGCCCTCGACCATGTGGAGGCTTCCCGACTCGGTCACGAAGCTCTCGCCGTGCGAGGCGTAGCACCCGGCCACGGTCGTGATCCAGAACTGGTGCACGAGCTGCTCGGCGTCGAGGTGGCCCCAGCGGTCGGGGATGTCGCCCTCGTACTTGATCTCATCGAGCACGACCGGCTTGCCGTAGACGTCGCGGTAGAGGTTCGCGCGGCCGAACTCGGTCGTCGCCGAGCCGTTCTGGATCGACGCGTGCGTGATCCACGGCTGGTTGTTGTCGTGCAGCTCGATCCAGTTGTGGATCGAACGGAGGTGGTCATAGGGATCGATCTCGGCGAGCAGCGCTCCGGTGCGGTCCCACCGCTCCGCCGGGCGCTCGAGCTGGTCGAACTCGTTGCACAGCGACCACCACACGTGGGGGTACGCGGCCAGGCGCGCGACGAGGTAGCGCAGGTAGACCGCGTCCTCCTCCTCGGTGAGCTCGTTGAGGCCGAACTGGCCGCGGTCATAGGCGTTGTAGATCAGCACGTCGGCCTGGATTCCGCGGTCGCCCAGCACCTCGACCGCGCGGTCGAGCCGCTGGAAGAACGCGGGCACGGGCTTGGTGACGTCCCACCGGCCGTTCGTCTTCTCCAACGGCATGAGTTCAGGGATGTGCTCGATGTACCCGCCGCCCTGCGGGAAGACCATGAAGCGGAACTTGTTGAACCCCGCCTCGGCGATCGCGTCGACGGTCGACGAGAACAGTGGCTCGTCCTGGTGCAGCCAGTTGTACGCCGTCGTGCCGACCGGACGGAACGGCGTGCCGTCGGCGTGGGCGAAGTGGAAGCGGTGGGCGACGCGCACAGGTCCGTGGTTTCCGCCGCGGACGACCTCGAACTCTCCCGTCGCACCGCTCAGCGCGGCCTCGTCGCTTTCGCTCTCCCAGGTCCACGCGCCCTCGAGATCGGGGGCGAAGCGCGCGCGATACATCGTGCCGCCGTCCCAGAATCCCGGCACGACGCGTTCGGCACCGGATGCCGCGTGCCGCAGTCGCAGGGTGAGCGGAGTGCGATCGGCGGGGAGAGTGCGAGTGCCTTCGAACGTGAGCTCGAGAGGGCGATACAGCTCATGCGGCTGCGAATGGGACACGTGGTTCTCCTTCGGTGTCGTAGCGGTGCGTGCGGGATGTGCGGATCAGGGGTCGGTGCGCCGCGAGCTCTCGCGCACGACGAGCTCCGGCTCGTACACGCGCTGCGGGTCGGCCGCCGATCCGTGCTCGATGGCCTCGAAGAGCAGGTCCACCGCGGCGGACCCGAAGCCTTCGTGTCGCGCCCGGACGCTCGTGAGCGGGATGAGCGAGGCGTCCGCGAACTCGTTGTCGTCGTAGCCGACGAGGGCGACATCGTGCGGCACCGAGACGCCGCCGGCGACGAGCGACTGCAGGATGCCGAGGGCCAGGACGTCGTTGGCCGCGAAGACGCCGTCGGGCCGCTCCCCGGCGGGACGGCGCGCGAGCTCGGCGCCCACGGCGCGACCGGCAGCGATCGACCGCTCGACGACCTCGATCACCTCGACCGCGGGAGCCGCCTCGCGGGCTCCGGCGAGGCGGTCGGCCACCTGCTGCACGGGCAGCGGACCGCCGACGAACGCGAGGCGGCGGCATCCGTTCTCGATCAGATGACGAGCCGCCTGCCGACCGCCCGAGACATCGTCGATCGAGACGGACGGCTGCTCGGGGCGGCAGGCGCGGCGCCCGACGAGCACCGAGGGCGTGCCGCGGTCGCGCATCGCGGCGATGCGGTCCTCGATCGGCGCGAAGGAGGCGACCAGCAGCCCGCGCACCTGCCGCTGCTCGAACGCCTCGAGGTAGGCGTTCTCGCGGTCGTGGTCGCCGTGCGAGTGCGCGAAGAACACGGTCATGCCGAGCCGCTCGGCGCGGCGCTCGACCTCCTCGGCGATCTCGCTGAAGTGCGGGTTGCTGACGTCGGGCGACAGGTAGCCGATCAGGGTGCTGACGCCCAGGCGCAGCTGGCGTCCGGCGATGCTCGGCACGAACCCGAGCTCGTCGATGGCCTCGGCGATGCGACGCGCCCGCTCCGCGGAGACGCGATCGGGGTGGTTCAGGTACGCCGACACTGTGCCGACGGCGACTCCCGCGCGTTCGGCGACCTGGCGGATGCCCGGCCGCTGGCCGCTCGAACCGCTCTGCCGCGACACGTCAGCGCCAGTCGTGCTCGGCGGCGAATCCGAGGCGTGCGCGGATCTTGCGCGTCGACATCAGCGACTCGTATTCGCCGAGGTCGTCGACGATCGGCGTACCGGGGAACCAGCGCTCCGCGACCTCGCGCGACGGGGCCGCGACACCCGACTCGGGCGCCGCGACGTTGTACACCTCGAATCCCGGCTCGGCGGCCGCGAGGGCCAGCGCGACCGCCTGCGCGCCGTCGCGCGCGTCGATCCACGACCCGATCAGGTCTCGGCGATAGTCCGGCTCGCCGGCCCGCTCGAACGTGGCGTACTCGTCGGCGCCGACGACGTTGGTGAACCGCAGCGCGGTGATCGACGTCTCGGGGTGCCAGCGCACGAGCTGCGCGGCGATCGCCTCCTCGGCGACCTTCCCGAGCCCGTAGGTGTTGTTGGCGCTCGTGTAGGTCTCGTCGACGGGGAGCGACGGCGGCGCCTCGTCGAAGGGGAAGCCCATCGCGGTGATGCTCGAGGCGAGCACGATCGTGCGGATGCCCGCACGATGGGCGGCGAACAGCGCGTTGAACGACACGGTGACGTTGTTGTGGAAGGTCGCGGCATCCGGAACCAATCCGTTCACCGGGATCGCCGCCAGGTGCACGAGCGCGTCGAGTCCGTCGTGTCGTGCCGTCACCGAGAGGAACGCGTCGAGGGTCTGGCCGAAGTCGGTGAGCTCTACGCGCGTGAAGCCGACACCCGGTGTGCCGGCGAGATCGAACCCGATCACGTCGTGCCCGTCGGCGCGAAGCCGCTCCACCGTCGCCCGGCCGAGCTTGCCGCCGCTGCCTGTGACGCCGATCCTCATGTCGTACCTCCCTGTGACGCGGGGCCAGCATACTTGAAACGTTTCGAAATTGCTGACACACTCCTCGATGAACCGTTCCACCCCGAAGGAGATACCCGGATGCCCGTCATCGTCGACGCACCTCGGATCGAGCACCACCGCGAACCCCTCGGGATCGGCGAGCGGATGCCGCGGCTCTCGTGGATCGTGAGCTCGGCGCCGTCGGGCTGGCGGCAGACCGCCTACCGCGTCGACATCGAGCGCGAGGGCGCGACGGAGTCGTTCGAGGTCGACGGCGGCGAGCAGGTGCTGGTCGACTGGCCCGCCACGCCGCTGGGATCGCGCGACATCGTGACCGTGCGGATCGCGGTGCGAGGCGTCGACGGCGCGTGGTCCGAGGCATCCGCCCCCACGACGCTCGAGACCGGACTGCTCGAGCCGTCGGACTGGATCGCCCGGCCCGTCGGCGCGACACGGAACGAGAACCCGCACTCCGACGAGCGCCGCCCGTCGCTCGTGCGCCGCGAGTTCGAGGTGCGCGACGACCTCGTGCGCGCGCGGCTGTACGCCACCGCGCACGGGCTGTACGAAGCCGAGCTCAACGGCGAGCGCGTCGGCGACGACACGCTCTCGCCCGGATGGACCGTGTACGGCACGCGCCTGCGCTACTACACCTACGACGTCACCGACCTGGTGCGGCCGGGCGCCAATGCGCTCGGCGCCTGGCTCGGCGACGGCTGGTACCGCGGTCGCCTGGGCTGGCGCGGGGGGTTCCGCAACGTCTACGGCACCGATCAGTCGTTCCTCGGCCAGCTAGAGCTGACGTACGCCGACGGCACGCGCGACGTCGTCGCGACCGACCACTCGTGGCGCACCGCGGCGAGCCCCATCCTGCACAGCGGCATCTACGACGGCGAGGACTACGACGCCCGCGAGGAGCAGGCCGGCTGGTCGAGCCCGGGATTCGACGACGCCGGGTGGGAGATGGCGCAGGAGCGTCACCGCGACCCCGCCACGCTGGTCGCGCCCACCGCTCCCCCGGTGCGCTGCACCGAGGAGCTGCGACCCGTCGAGGTGCTCACCGGCCCGAGCGGATCGCGCATCCTCGATTTCGGCCAGAACCTCGTCGGCCGCGTGCGCATCCGGGTCTCGGGCGACGCCGGCGCGACGGTGACACTGCGCACCGCCGAGGTGATGCAGGAGGGCGAGATCTACACACGCCCGCTGCGCGCCGCGCGCTCGTCCGACAGCTACACGCTCGCCGGTCGCGACGTCGAGGAGTGGGAGCCGCGCTTCACGTTCCACGGCTTCCGCTACGTCGAGGTCGCGGGCTGGCCCGGCGATCTGGACGCAGATGCCGCGGCGGGGGCTCTCGTCGCCCGGGTCTACCACACCGACCTCGAGCGCACCGGCTGGTTCGAGTCGTCGGATCCCGCGCTGAACCGCCTGCACCAGAACGTGCTGTGGGGCATGCGCGGCAACTTCGTCGACATCCCCACCGACTGCCCGCAGCGCGACGAGCGCATCGGCTGGACCGGCGACATCCAGGTGTTCGGCCCCACCGCCGCAACACTGTACGACGTCTCGGGCATGCTCGCGGGGTGGCTGCGCGACGTCGAGATCGAGCAGCTGCCCGACGGCACGGTGCCTTGGTACGTGCCGGTCATCCCGGCCGACAAGATGTGGACGCCGCTGCGCCCGGGCGCCGCGTGGGGCGACGTCGCGACCCTCCTGCCGTGGACGCTGTACGAGCGGTTCGGCGACACCGGCGTGCTGCGCGCACAGTTCGACAGCGCGAGGCGCTGGGTCGACCTCATCGAGCGCATCGCCGGACCCTCGCGCCTGTGGAACACCGGCTTCCAGCTCGGCGACTGGCTCGACCCCGCGGCTCCGCCGAACGACCCCGCCGACGCCCGCACCGACCGCTACCTCGTGGCGACCGCCTACTTCGCGAAGTCCGCGCGCACGGTTGCGCGCATGGCGGACGTGCTGGGGCTCGGGGCCGAGGCATCGCGGTATGACACTCTCGCCGACGAGGTCGCCGCCGCGTTCATCGCCGAGTACGTGAACGACGACGGCACCATGACCAGCGACGCGCAGACCGCGTACGCCCTCGCGCTGCAGTTCGACCTCCTCACCGATCAGGCGCAGAGGGATGCCGCGGCCGCCCGCCTCGCGCATCTGGTCCGCGACGCCGGAAACCGCATCGCGACCGGGTTCGTCGGCACGCCGCTCGTGTCGGACGCGCTCAGCGGGAACGGCCATGTGTCGACGGCGTACGACCTGTTGCTCGAGCGCGAGTGCCCGTCGTGGCTCTACCAGGTGGAGCAGGGCGCGACCACGGTCTGGGAGCGCTGGGACTCGCTGCTGCCCGACGGCACGGTGAACCCGGGCCAGATGACCTCGTTCAACCACTACGCGCTGGGCGCCGTGGCGGACTGGATGTACCGCGTCATTGCCGGCCTGACTCCTGCTTCACCCGGGTACCGGCGGATCCGCTTCGCGCCGCGGCCGGGCGGCGGGCTGACGTCGGCGTCGGCGCGACAGCTGACGCCGTACGGCGAGGCGTCGATCGCGTGGCGGATCGAGGGTGACTCGCTCGAGGTCGAGGTGACGGTGCCTGTGGGGGTTGAGGCGGTGCTGGATCTGGAAGGGGCCGGCGAGGAGACGCTGGGCAGCGGCGTGCATTACCGCACCGCGGCGCTTCCGAGCTAGCCGATCTCGTCGCGGGTAGCGCCGAGGCGCGAGTGACTCACCCGCCCGTGAAGGCCACGGTGAACAATTCGTGCCCGGCCTCAAGGCAGGCATCGGCAAGCTGCGCCGCGTTGTACCACTCGCTGGTCCCGATGTCGGTCGGACCGGTTCCGCCTGCGGGAATGGCCGGCGCGGCCTGCTTCAGCGCCGCGATCGCGTCACTCACGGCGCCTTCGCCTCGCGCGGGGACCCGATCCAGCACACGCGTGGCGAGCTGGAGCCACCCGGTGTACTCCTGCCGGGACATTCGGCCCTCGCGCAGGCCCGTCTCGGCGTTGAACAGGATGGTCGACACGTCGACGAACGCTTCACAGGATTCTGCATCTGTGACCGCCGAGTCGACGGCGGGCTCCGGCGCGGCGCTCTCCGTCACGGCTGCAGTCGCATCCGGCGTCGGGTCGGCTTTCGCCGCCGGCGCGGCGCACCCTGAAGCACCTGCGCCGATCGCGACAAGCCCGACGATGACGGCGACACGGGTGACGCGATGCACTCGAGAGCTCTGCATGGAGTGAAGCATATGGCGCGTCCTTTTCGAGGCTCGGAGTTCGTGCTTCGAAGTCGGCGAGTTCCGTTTATGGCCAGTCAGCTGACGAGGTACCAGGGAGCTCATCATCTTGGGACGACAGCGCTGCGGAGGGAATGTCCTTCGACACGTGTTCGTCAACCTCAACCTCTTCGGGCTTGCGAAGACGAGGTGGGGCGGCGGACCAGGTTTTAAGTCGCTGCCCCACGACGTCGTAGGACGTAAGGATTGCGTCCATCACCGAATCGATGAAGCCGGACCTGCCCGCGAGTCGAGCGCCGCCCATCTTCCCGAGGTACGTGACCGTGAACGACTTGATCTCCTTTGCAGGATCGACGACAAGTTCGCCCGGACTCTCGCGCACTGCGCGGAGGAGTTCCGCGGTCCCGCCTCGTTGGCGGGCGGCGAACGCCTCAACTCGCAGCGTGTCAGGCGCATCCTTCAACTGACGAAGAAGCCAGTTGACTCTCGTCGTCGGCCTGCCCTCGGTGGGGGCGCCAATCGAGAATGAGCAAGCAACTTGGGCCGCGCGGATATCGACGGTTACGGTCAACGGCGACACCGCGTTGGGAATCCGGATGGCGCCCGACATCTTGCCCTCGTTCACCAGCATCTCCGTGACGGCTGCGACTCGGAGTGCAGGGTTCGCGACCTCGGCCTTCGACAGGACCTGCGTGACGTCCGCGCCAAGTCGCTGGCCAAGCTTGAGTGCGCCGTAGCGGAGCAGAGCATCGAACCGGCTCGCCACTTGCGCGGCGTCCTTGTCGGTCTTGCGGAGAGTCCCGCTCGACACCGAATCTCGAACCGGTACCCAGCTCGGACCCATGTCCGTGAACTCGACAGCGCCAGACTTCGGGTGCTCGAGATAGCGGATGAGCTCACCCAGGATCCATGCCTGGTCAGGATCCGCGACGCCGCGAAACTCCTTCTGCATGACCGCGGCAGTCAGCACTTCCGTCCACGACAGGTGGTGCATAGGAATGTACTTCGATTTGCGCTTGTCGACCAGCGTCGGATGGACGCCCGCGGCGGGAGAAATCTCATTCGAGATCGTCAAGAGGGCATCGAAGCGGTGTTCGCGCGCTACATCGAGATAGTTCTCCAACTGTTCCCGCTGAAGCTCGTTATTACCGGTCTTGACCTCGACGAGCGCAGTCCACACCTTGCTTCCCCGCTTCACACGAATCAGACCATCGGGAAAGACCTTCTTATCGGCCAAGAGAAACGGCACCTCGATGAACGTCTCGAGCACGCCCGCGGGCGCACCCATTCGGCTCGTGATGACCCGACCATATTCCTTCACGGAGCTCATCACTGCGAGCAGCGCGGAGGTCGCCCGTCGCTCTTGCTCCTCAGCTCCGTTTATCCCAGACGTGGGAATGAGACGCGCAACATTCCAGGGGTTCTCTTCTGTCATTTCGACTCCGTCATCGACACGATCTACCCGAACGCTAGCGGTAACCGCTGATGGTCTCCGACATTTCGGAAGGTAGCGCCAGGAGCCGCAGCCGTGCACGATGGGCGCAACGCATCGCGTCGGCGGGATTCGCCAAGACATCGATTTTCCAGCGCCACCCCGGTCGTAGTGCCGTACAGCGAGCTGACGGCGACAGAACCGAACGCCGCCACGGTGCACGCGGCCGGGTCCGATTCAGCGCACGTCGTGTGCCCTGCCTGGCCCTGGCACTGCCCGTGATCTTCTGCCAGCATGCAGGGCATCAGCTGTACCCACGCGACGAGGAGTTCGCCATGCCCCGGGAGATCATCACCACGCCGGACGCTCCGAGCTCTCCGCTCTACAGCCAGGCAGTGCGCGCGGGTGCGCACGTCTACGTCTCGGGCACGGTGGGCGTAGACATGGCGACAGGGGCTCTCGCCGGCGACACCGTCCAGGAGCAGACGCGCCAGGCACTCGTGAACTGCGAGGCGATCCTGAAGGCGGCCGGGGCGGGACTCGAAGACGTCGTCGAGATCGGCGTCCTGCTCACCCGCCCGGAGGACTTCGCGGGGCTCAACGAGGAGTACGCACGCTGGTTCCCGTCCGGCTCACCCGCACGGTACGTCGCGAAGCTCGGAGTCGAACTTCCCGGCATCCTCGTGTCCATCCGACTGACCGCCGTCACCGCGTAGTGCGCGAACTCGACGGGCCAGCACTAGGGAGAGCCTGTTGACGGCACGACACGACGCCGACACCGACGACGCGCCAAGGCCCCTCTCCGCCAAGGACCGTCGCGTGATCGCGTGGACCATCGCCCTGATCCTCATCGGCGGGTATGTCGTCTGGCAACTCGTTGGTCTCGCGACCACGAAGGACGCGGCGCCGCCGTCGTGGCTGATCACGGCGCCAGCAGGCGCAACGATCGTGGGAGAACCTCGGATCGACTACGAGCCCTATCGCGCTACGACGTACGTGACGGTTCGTCCGGCAGACGGTCAGAAAGCTCATCAACTGGTTGCGGAGATGGGACTGTCTGAGCAGCCGACACAGTTCGGTCCCACCCCGCTGGACTGGAGACCAGTGTGGGTTTACAGCAGACCCACGCAGGACGGCGTCGAGCTGCGGCTGGTGTACCGGCGGGACTCTGGCGACGTCATCACGCCCTGACGGCGGCGAAGGTGCACACGGAGGTCGACACCTCGCTCATTGGACACGAGAGGATTAGCGGCATGGATGCCCAAGCCGCCGCGCCGAATCGTGCGGCCGAAGAACTCCGCGCGAGTGTCGAGGAGTTCGCGGCCGGCGGATATCCCGTCGACCAAGTGATCCAGGCCGTGTGCGATTGCGGCAGCGATACGTTCGTGCTGCTCTTCGACGACGAGGTCGGCGTTGCCGCAAGAGTCTGCACCGAATGCGAGACCGAAGCGGGGATCGCGGACTCCGAGGAGCACTTCGACGACGTCGAAGCCGTTGAGCAGGCACAATGCACGTGCGGCAACGACGTCTTCACCGTCGCCACCGGGTTTGCGCTGGACGCTCTCGGTGAGGTCCGCTGGGTCTCGGTGGGACTGCGGTGCACGCGGGACGGCGTCGCAGGAATCTATGTCGACTGGCGCGTCAACTACGCGCCCACGGAACACATCCTGCGAAACGCCTAGCGCAGGCCGACCCGGGTGGGAAGGGTGAGGATCTCCGCGCCGTCGTGCGTGATTGCGATGGTGTGTTCACTGTGGGCTGTGCGACAGCCGGTGGCGCTGCGCAACGTCCAGCCGTCGGCATCCGTCACCAGCCGGTCGGTGTCGGCCATCACCCACGGCTCGAGTGCGAGCAGAAGCCCGGGGCGCAGCTTGTAACCGCGACCTGGGCGTCCGGTGTTGGCGACGTGTGGATCCTGGTGCATCGTCGAGCCGATCCCATGACCCCCGAACTCGGTGTTGATGCGGTAGCCGGCGTCGGCAAGCACCGAACCGATGGCATATGCGAGGTCGCCGATGCGAGCGCCGGGGCGGGCCGCGGCGATCCCAGCCGCGAGCGCACGTTCGGTCGCGGCGATCAGGCTGACGCTCTCGTCGGGGCGTGCGTCGCCGACGAGGAAGCTGATCGCCGCGTCGGCCGCGACGCCTCCGGTCGAGACAGCGAGATCCAACGTGAGGAGATCGCCGTTGCGGAGCGCGTAGTCGTACGGGAGTCCGTGGAGCACGGCATCGTTCACGGCCGTGCAGATGTAGTGACCGAATGGCCCTCGCCCGAACGACGGCGCATAGTCGACGTAGCACGACGTCGCGCCGGCGTCCCCGATCATGGTCCGCGTCCACTCGTCGATCTCGAGGAGATTCGTCCCGACCTGCACGAGCGACTTGAGAGCGGCGAGGATGTCGGCAACCAACGCGCCCGTGATACGCGCCTGGGCGACTTGGCTCGGGGACAGGATCTCGATCATGAGATAACAATACCGGTAAAACAATCCCGGTATTACTATCGGAGCATGATGGTACGGCTGCCGCACACCGCAGATGAAATCGAGCGCGGGCAGCGTCTCGGCGCGACGCTGCGCCGGGCGCGCGGGAAGCGCTCCATGATGGACGTCGCCCTCGACGCCGGCGTCTCACCCGAGACGCTGCGCAAGATCGAGTCGGGGCGCGTGCCCGCGCCGGCGTTCCCCACGATCGCCGCGATCGCAACGGCGCTCGATCTGTCGCTGGATGAGTTGTGGAGCGATGTCAGAGACGACACCGCCGCCGGGCCCGACCAGCTCGCATCGTGACGCTGCTGCATAGTTGCCTCGATCGGGCCGATGAATCTCTGCGCGATCAGAGGTCCTCGTGGCTCCTTCTCCAGTTCACCTGCACGTCGGAGGCTGAGCGTAGCCTTCGCTGGTGATGGCCGAGTCGCTCGTCTTGCCTGCGCTTCATGTTCCGGCTGACGTCAACGTCAGTGAGGAGCTACGCGGCGGAGCCCGCCTCTGGGTAGACGCCGTCCGGCGCGGCAGCACGTTGCCGCTCGTTCCGGACCTCTCCCGCGACATCGTCATGACTCACGATGGCCCAGAGCTGACGGCGCGGACCGTCTCATTCACTCTCGTACCTGTCGCCCGAAGAACGACCATGACGGGGGTTCGGCTGCCGATCGCTGCGACCAACATCAACCTCGATCGCACTTGGCCGGGTTGGGCGTCGCGACGTTCCCCCGAAGACCGGCTTGCGGACGCGCTCGAGAATGGGGCGATCACTTGGATCGAAGATCCAGTGGTGTCTTCTTACGTCGCAAGCACTCAAGCATCTCCCACGAACGTCCCGCAGATGGCCCGCTTCGCGCTCGTTTCGGAACGCACGCTTCGCCGCCGGGTCAAGCATGCTCTCGGCGTCAGTCCTGTCTATGTCGGGCGGGTCCTGCGGCTGCACCGACTAGCGCGATTGATCCAGCACCACTCCGCCGCAGCAGCTTCCGCCGATGCCGGCTACGCCGACCAGTCTCATGCCGCGCGCGACGTTCACTCACTCACGGGCCTGCGCCTTCGGCAGTTCGCGCAGTTCAGGTTGGCCGAATAGTTCAAGGCGGGCGAGCACTCGCTCGCCAGAATCAGCCGTATGAGATTGGGTTATGTCATCGTCTACGTTCCTGACGTCGCTGCTGCCTTGGACTTCTACGAGCGCGGATTCGGGATGGCGAAGAGGTTTCTGCATGAGTCCGGTGACTTCGGCGAGGTCGATACCGAGGGACCTCGACTCGCATTCACCAGCCATCGACTCGGTGAATCGGCCGTGCCGGTCCCTTACGTTCACCTCGATCCCGCTCAGCCTCCCGCGGGGTTCGAACTCACCTTGGTGACCAGCGAGGTCGACGAGGCATATGCCACTGCCGTGCGAGCGGGCGCAACACCCCTCGCCGCCCCTCACGATGAGCCCTGGGGTCAACGGGTCTCGTACGTACGAGACCCGTTCGGGGTGCTCGTGGGCATCGCTTCACCGATGGCCTGATGCACGGGGCGTTCATGCCTCCGAGGTGTGTGCGGTACCTCGAACTCGCGAAGAACGGGTGTGGGTTAGTCGATTCTCAGTTTGGCGGCGGTCGTCGTCCTGACGGTCTCGGCCCTCGCGTCGAGGCGAAGCTGGCGCGCGTGGTTCCCGACCCTCACCCACCTGGCAACAACCCACGCCGTGTGCTGACCGACCTGACTTGCGATCAGGTCAGCGAGCTCGCCACCTAGATCACCGTCGCTCCCATTCCGGAGCCTTGGAGGAAAGCGCCCCCTGGATATGCTTTCGGCCGATGGCTTCCCCCACGATCGAGCAGAGGTACTTCTACCCGGACGGGCGACTCCAGGCAGCGATTCCGATGCATGTGGTCAGCGATACTGCCGATGTTGTCGTCGGTTGGACGACGCCCGGTACTGAGATCTCCTACTGGTCAACCGCGGACGGGGCCGATCCGCGAACGATCCCGCTCAGCTCACGCTTCTCCGGACGTCTCACGACCGCTCGCCGCACGTGGACGGGAGGAGCGATGCTCCGCGTCGTCCCTTTGAAAGAGCGGTGGCAGGTACTTCACTTCTGGGATTCTCAGACCGGCGCGTTCCTCGGTTGGTACGTCAACCTGGAGTCCGCGAAGACCCGCCGCAGTTCCTCAATCGACGCCGTCGACTGGCACCTCGATCTCCTGATCTCTCCCGACCTCGTAGTCACGTGGAAAGACGAGGACGAAGCCGCGGCTGCGGCAGGCACTCCCTACCTGCGACTCGAAGACTTGCGGTCCGCCCGCGAAACCGGTGAGGCCATCGCATCCGATCCTCAGAGAATCCTCGACCAGATCGGCGATTGGCGAAGCTTCGAACCATCACCGGATTGGAAGCCTCTCGCGCTTCTCGACGACCACCTGTGACGGTTCGCCGCGTTCATCGCCGAGTACGTGAACGATGACGGCACCATGACCAGCGACGCACAGACGGCGTACGCCTTCGCCCTGCAGAGACCGCGGCCACCGGCGACGAACGAATTGAGCGTCGGGACCACTGTTCCGCCGCCTGTGGGAAACCCGCTCACAACGTGAACGCGTTGATAGTTTGAGCGCACCTCGGCCGGCATTCGAAAGGAAGCGACTCAGTGGTCAGAAACATTGACGTGAGTGATCAACTCGACCAGCAGTGGCGCCTATGGCTCGAACAGAGAACCGTCCGACTGCAGCACGGGGATGATCTGTCGGTCGAGCGGGAGACCGAGCACACGCTCCTCTTCCGATGGCGCATCGACGCGACCCGAGCGAGCAAACTCATCAACCGGTCGCGATCCGTTCGAGTCTCACGAACCAACGGCCAGCCCCGGTACATCATCGACGCGATAGCCCAGGAGGACCTCCTCGACGACTCCGTGAGGCACTCGCTCCAGTACATGCTCACCATCGCGGCGGCGTGCCGCGGCACCTACGACGGATTCGGCGCACCGATCATGAACGCCGCCAATGTCGACGAACCGCCCACAGAACAGTGAAGACCCGCAGGCGGTGAATGACCGCGACCCCCGCACCATCTAGACGTGAGCAGCCCGTTCACCGACAGCCATCCGAACACCAGTCGCGGGCCGTGAGGCGGGCCGCCGCCCCGTGGTACGTGAACACGATGCGAATGCCTCGACGCGAAGCCCGCGCGTTGGACCCACGGGAGTGCTCAGTTGCCAGAAGTTCGCGTACGAGTAACGAACATGGTCGAGTCCGGCTCGCCAGCGCCTTCCCTGGCGCGTAGGTCCGCCCCGCACCCATCCGAGGCGCAATGACGCGTCCGCGCTAGCCGCAGTTCGGGCGACACCCTCGCTGGGTGACAGCGTCGATCAGCACCGTGCCGATGTCGGTCGGCTGAAGCGCCTGATACGCCGCGCCGTCAGTAGCCGCGGCGATCTGCTCCAGAGCGGACTGGTCGGTGTCGGGGCCGTACCCTATCGCGATGACGGCGACCGGCTTCGCCGGATCCCGCAGCTTCTCGAGTTCGGCGAGCAGCCCGGGCAGGTCGAGGCCCTCGTCGTCCTCGTTCTTCCCGTCGGTGTTGAGCAGCACCAGGTTGACCTGGCCTGGAACGTACGTCTCGCGCATGTACTTCACCGCCGCGAGCACGCTGTCGTAGAGTCCGGTACCGCCGCCGACGAGACTGTCGAGGTTGTTCGCCGTGTCGATCGTGGTCTGCTTGTGCGCCGGATCGCCCAACGGGCCGAACGGGACGATCTCCTGCCAGTCCTGCGCTCCGATCCGCTCGCTCGAGAACACCCACGTTGCGAGCGATGAGTCCGTCGACAGTGAGTTGATGGCGCGGACGGCGGCCTGCTCGAACAGGTCGATGCGCCGCATGTCGGCCGTTGCCGGCTCGAACATGGAACCCGAGACGTCGTTGAGCGACAGCATCCGGGACGGCGCAGTGAGCACCTGCCAGGTACGCAGCACTGCGGCCTGGTTCACGCCGTCCGTGAGCTCCGGGGCCGCGCTCGCCCCGTCCGTGCTCGAGTCGGTCGCGGTCCCCGCCGCGTCACGCAGGCCGAACTCGGCGAGGTGGTCGCTTCCGTCCTCCACAGCAGCCGCGAGCGCCTCGACGGCCGCACGTGTGTCGTCCGAAGCGTCGGCGAGTGTCACGAGCGGCATGCTCACCGCTGGCTTGACGTCGGCAGGGATGACCGGCACGAGCGGGGTCGCGGCATCCGCGTTGTATCCATGGACCGCTTGCTCAGTGGTCACGGCGACGGTGGGCGTCGTCGCACCGGATGCCGCGGCGAGCGCGTCGTCGGCGGTCGGGACGACGCCGGCGTCGAGGCCGAGCACGAGCGTGGTGAACGTGCGCGCATCGCCGGCGACAGCGGTCTGCAGGGCGAGCAGCGCGGCAGAGCTCGCGGCGACCGTCGCGGGATCGGGCAGCACGGGGGCGATCGAGCCGGTCGCGAAGCTCGAGAATCCGGCACCCTCGAGTGCGGTTGCGGTGGGCTCCGTCGCCGCGAAGACGACCGGAGTGCTGGCTACCATCGCGCCGACCTCCAGATCTGCGGCATCCACCCCCGTGAGCTCCGCCTGAGCAGTCGCTCGCTCAGGCCACATCGCCGAGTCGGGCACCCATCCATCGAAGTCCGGCTCCGTCCCCTCAGCGAGCGCCGCTGCGGTGATCGCGCTGTCCTCCGCCTCGATCGTCACGTCGAGGCAGTCCGAACCGGATTCCGTCTCATCGTCGACGATCGCCTCGAGCGCTTCGGCGATGGCCGGATCCGCGGTGATGCGCAGACTCGATGACGGGCAGTCGCCCGCCGGCGCCGCCCCCTGGTCCGGTTCGGCGGTGGTTTCGCGCGTCAAGAAGATGCCGACCACGACGGCGATCGCGACCACGAGGACGAGGATCACGGCCAGGAGGATCAGCGAGCGCTTCCGCTGCTGCGCCGCCCGCGCGGCAGCGCGCGTCGGCGTACTGCCGGTGGTGGGTGTGTTCGGCTGCACTCGAACCACATGCACTCCGATGAACGGCGGGTTGGGGGCCCGCTTTCGGGATACGACGCCGTACCCGAGGAATACGACATCGTAGGTGGGGGGATTCTTCAGTGGAGTATAGGCGAGGGCGGGAAGGGAGTACGCCCGCCCATCTCACTCGCCGCCGCACCGGCGGCCCGACACCGCACGAACGTTCACCGCCAGACGGCGTTGTCTGGGTCGATCCCATGCGCACGGGCTGACTCGTCGATGATCTGACGGAACCAGCACGCAAGCCCGGGTCTGATGCCGTTGTAGTGGGCGGCGAAGCCCGGATCCGACTCGAACATGCGCCCCAGACACACCTGCATCTCCCGCGTGAGGGGGAAGAAGTTCGAGAAGACCTCGCGATGCCGCTCGACGAGCCCATTCGCCTCGGGGCTGCCGGGAGCGACTCCGCGTCCGAGAGCGTCGCCCAGGTCGCGCTGGAGCGTGGACATCGCGTCGGAGAGCGATCGCCACTGCTCACGCGTACGGGACGCGGAACGCTCGGCGAACTGAGCCCACTGAGTCGAGCCGCCCCAGATCGCGCGGGCTTGCCGTGAGCGGGCCGGGTCCCAGTCGGGTCCGAACGTCTCCACCTGCGCTTCATCGGTGAGCAGGATGCCGCGTTCGTGCGCTTCCGTCATCCGTTCCAGTCGGTGATCGAGCTGCTGCAGATCGCGGATCCGGTCGGCCAGCTGCGCACGCTGCTCACGAAGGGTCGCGCCGATCTCCGCCGTTGCATCGTTGAGCACCTCACGCACGGCATCGAGCCCCAGACCGGCCTCCCGATATGCCACGATGCGGTGCAGACGGTACAGGTCCTCCTCGGTGTAGTGGCGATAGCCCGCCCTGGTGCGCACGGAAGGCGACGCCAGGCCGATCTCGTCCCAGTGATGCAGCGTGCGGACTGTGACGCCCACGACCTCCGCAGCCACGCCGACCGTGACACCGTCGGAGATGTCGCGGTCAACCATGTGCACCATTGTGACCTCCCTTCGCCGACTGCGGGCCCGTGATCCCGATCGCGGCAAGATCACGCGCCTCTTGGCTGTCGGGGTCGAACTCCTTCGCAGCCGAGTACACGATGCGCGCGCGCTCCGGCGTGATCAGCTCGATGTCGCGTGTGAGCCACGGAGTGTCACGCGGTCCGGTGACGCAGCCGGGAGCGAGCTGCGTGCACGCCTCGGCGACAGAATCGATCTCGCTTTGGACGCACAAGAAGCTCACGGTCATCGCCGGCACGTCGGCGGGGCCCGTATCCGCCGCCGCGGGCACGAGCAGCACGTCCTGGAACGCCCAGCGGCGCAGGTGGACGACCTGTCCGGGGACGCTGAACAGCTCGACGAAACCCAGGCCCCGCACCCAGAAGTCCGTCGACGCCGCGAGGTCTGCCGTGGGAATGGACACGAAGGCCGGCATCGCGTAGATGCCGCGGTACACCTCTGGCGCAACCGCCTTCGGCCCCCGCTCGGCTACCGGACCCATCTCGAACGCATCGAAGTATTCACTCATGCATGGCATCGTTCGCCCTCACGCAACGTGAGGGTCAAATCCGCTACGACGCAGCCGAACGGGGCCGGCACTCGTAGATGCCGGCCCCGTCCGAGCGTGAGGGATGAAGCTCAGACCTCGGGCGGCGCCTCCTGCAGCGCGCGGACCTCGATGCGGCTCTTCAAGACCACGGCGATCTTGGACGCCCACTCGACGGCGGCAGTCTCGTCGGGCGCTTCGATGACCCAGAACCCGCCGACGTACGAGTCCGCCTCGACGAACGGCTCATCGAGCACGCGGGGCTCGCCCGAGGTCACGTCGACCGTCTTCGCGGTCGACGGCGGGTTGAGCCCGCCGGCGAAGAGCCACGCTCCGGCGTCCTTGAGGGCGGTGTTGAACTCGTCGACCGCCGCGATCACTTCGGCGAACTCGGCCGGGTCGAACTCCTGCATCGACTCCATCGTCGGCTCGGTCGCGGTGTCGTGCGGCATGGTCAGGAAGTACTGAGTCATCGACGGATCCTCTCGTAAGTGGGCTCCCTGGTGTCGCCCTTACCAACGCGTCGAACGAGCCGCACGCAAATCGACATCAGCATCAGAAAACCCGCCCGATCGATTCCTCACTCGCGCGGAGCGCCGAGTGCGTTGCTGACGTCGAAGTGCGCATGAAACTCGGGAAGCAAATGGGGTGTGCCACCGTTTCCGACCGATGTGACTGAGATGCAGGGCTCGCACCCCTCCGACCACGCGACCGATGTTGTGACGGCGGGTGTCCGGAACGAGACGTTCAGCGTCACGCGAAACCTCGAGGCGGATCGGGCAGCGGTCTTCGCAGCGTTCGCGGACGATCGACTCCGCCGTCGCTGGTTTCGGCTGCCGGGATCCGGGGCGACCTATGACCACGACTTCCGCGTCGGTGGGGGTGAAGACGCGCGCAGCACCTTCGCCATGATGGACGGAAAGACAGAGAAGCTGCGCAATCGATCCCGCTACCTCGACATCATTCCCGACCGCCGAATCGTGTTCGTCTACGAAGCGATCGTCGACGAGGTGACCCGGTGGACCTCGCTTGTGACCGTGACCCTCGAGGATGCGGAAGACGGGGGAAGCACCCTGACCTGGACGGAGCAGGTCGCCTTGCTCGCCAGCAGCGGCGACGGCAGTGCAGACCTGGCTCACCTGCGCACGGGGACGACCTTGCGCCTCAACGGGTTGCCCGCAGCTCTTCTACTGTGAAGTCCGATCCGTCGGTCGAGCGCGGAACACCATCACCGTCGTCACCGCGAGCACCACGATCCCGATCGACTCGACGATCACCGTCTCGGGCACGAGCATGAAGTTCCAGTCCTGGTGGATGCCGAAGAGGCCGACGGTCAGCGCGAGCACCAGAGCCCCCAGCGTGGCGATGAGGAACAGCAGGCTCAGCACGGCCGCGGCCTGCAGCATCCGTCCCCGCAGGGCCACCATCGCGATCGCCAGGACGAGGCCGGCGACCGCGTTCAGGATGAACATCACACCGAGGAAGCCGCCGACGCCGTTGAGGGCGAGGTACAGGTGGATGCCTCCCGCCGCCAGCAGCAGAGCGGCGCTGAGTATGCGCAGGACCCACAGGCCCCGCTGTGACGTACTGGTCATCTGACCACTCCATTCCTTCTTCTCTGATCCGCGTCGATGCGGATCGTCGCGCGCGGTCGGTGGGAGACGAGCCACAGCACGTCCCTGCCGAACGACTCCACCAGCAGGGCGAGGGCCATCAGCACCACGGCCGTCGCCACCCACGCGGTGAGCAGCTCACTGGCAGCGGCGGTGAGCGCGATGCCCGCGACCGCCGTGGTCACCTTGCGCCAGTACCGCGGCGGCAAGGTCGCTCGCATCCACGGCAGGAACCATCCCGCGACGACGAACGCGTAGCGCAGCAGCCCGATCGTGAGCACCCACCACCCCAGCGCCGGCGCGACGTACACGCCCAGCACGAGGAGGAGGAAAGCGTCCACCTCCATGTCGAACTGCCCGCCCAGCTCGGTCTCTGAACGAGTGCGTCGCGCGAGCCATCCATCGACGCCGTCGAGCACCAGGGCGATGCTCGCGAGCACGACCAGCAGCGGCACCGATATGGAGGAGACGAAGGATGTCGCGACCAGCGCAGTGACGAGGGCGACCAGGGTCGATCGCGTCGCGGTGGCCCAGTTCGCCCACCCGAAGACGGTCATCGCCCTCTGGTGCAACCCCCTGGCGAGCAATCCGTTCGACACGACAAGGTAGAGGAGTCCGGCGGTCCATCCGGCGGCCGAGAGCGGTGAGAACCGGTCGATCGCCCAGAGGCCCAGCGCCCCCGCCGCGATCGACGAGAGCGGAGCGAAATGAACTTTCGGCATGGTCACCTCCGTTCCTCCGTCATGGATACCACTGGGTACACGTTTCGGCAGGTGGCCTCGGTTCAATCGTCCGGGGCGATCGGCCGATGAGGGCCACGGCGTACTGGGTGGACGCGCCCGCGCAGGGGTCGCTTCGGGGCGAGGCGGTGCCCGTGCCCGAGTCGGGCGAGGTGCTCGTCCGCACGCTGTACACCGGCATCAGCCGCGGCACCGAGTCGCTCGTGTTCCGCGGCGAGGTGCCGGCCGGCGAGTGGGAGCGCATGCGGGCTCCGTTCCAGGCGGGCGACTTCCCCGGCCCGGTGAAGTACGGATACCTCAACGTCGGCGTGGTCGAGCAGGGCCCGGCCGAACTCGTCAGGCGCACCGTGTTCGCCCTGTACCCGCATCAGTCCGCCTTCGTCGTGCCCGCGGCGGCGGTCGCGGTCGTGCCCGACGACGTTCCAGCGCGCCGGGCGGTGCTCGCGGGCGCCGTCGAGACGGCGGTGAACGTCCTGTGGGATGCCGCGCCCCTCGTCGGCGATCGCGTCACGGTGGTCGGTGCGGGGATGATCGGGTGCGCGGTCGCGAGGCTGGCACGCGGCATCCCGGGAATCGACGTCGCCGTCGTCGAGGTCGACGACGAGAAGGCCGAAGTGTGCGAGCGGCTCGGCGTCGCCTACGCGCGTCCCGCCGACGCCCCGCACGATCGCGACCTCGTGATCGACACCAGCGGGTCCGGCGAAGGACTGCAGCTCGCCATCGACACCGCCGCGGTAGAGGGCGAGATCATCGAGGCCAGCTGGTTCGGCGATCGCGCCGCGAGCGTGCGGCTCGGGGGCGCCTTCCACTCGCGTCGCCTCACGATCCGCTCGAGCCAGGTCGGGATGGTCGCGCCGCGCCGGCGCGCCACCCGCACCACGAACGACCGGCTCGGGCTCGCGCTGCGGCTGCTGCAAGACCCCGCGTTCGACCACCTGCTCACCGGCGAATCGTCGTGGCGCGAGCTGCCCGACGTGATGGCCGCGATCGCAGCGGGGTCGCTGCCCGGCCTCTGCCACACCATCGACTGGAGGGACTCCGGATGACGTACTCGCTCACCGTCCGCGACCACATCATGATCGCCCACAGCCTCGCCGGCGAGACGTTCGGGCCGGCCCAGCGACTGCACGGCGCCACCTATGTCGTCGACGCCACTTTTCGCGCGCGCACGCTGGACGCCGACGGCGTGGTGATCGACATCGGGCGCGCGTCGGACGCGCTGCGCGGCATCCTCTCGACGCTTTCTTACCGCAACCTCGACGACGAGCCCGAGTTCGCCGGCGTGAACACGACGACCGAGCGACTCTGCAGCGTCATCGCGGAGCGCCTCGTCGACGCCGTGCGCGCGGGTGACCTGGCGGGGAACCTGTCGGGCATCGAGGTCACGCTGCGCGAGTCGCACATCGCGTGGGCCTCCTTCGAGGTCGAGCTGTGACCGAGCGGGTGCTGTGGTTCGTCGTGCCCGAGGGGTTCGACGATCCCGGACGCGTGAGTGGCGGCAACGTGTACGACCAGCGGGTGAGCACCGAGCTGCGCGCGCTCGGCTGGGACGTGCGCATCGTCGACGCGCCCGCGGACACCTCCGCGGGCGCGGACCTGCTCGGTCACATCCCCGACGGGGCCCTCGTCGTGGTGGACGCTCTGATCGCGATCGGCTCGCCGACGGCGATCGAGGCGGCCGCCGGCCGAGTCCGCCTCGTGATGCTCGCGCACATGATCGCCGAGGCATTCGCCGACGCCGACCCGCGCGTGATCGAGGCCCAGCGGCGGGTGCTTCCCCGCGCGCACCGCGTCATCGCCGCCAGCGCGTGGCTTCGCGACGAGCTCGAGCGGCGCGCGCTCAGCACAGCCGAGCGGCTCGTGGTCGCGACGCCAGGCTCGGACGAGGCGGCCATGGCGCCGGGAACGTCGACCGGCGGGTCGCTGCTGTGCGTCGGCGTCGTCGCGCCCCACAAGGGACAGGACACGCTGGTCGCGGCTCTCGCCCGGCTCGGCGACGTGCCGCCCTGGACCTGCACGTTCGCCGGATCGCTCTCGGCCGACGACGGGTTCGCGACCAGGGTCGCCGCCGACGCGGAGACGGCAGGGCTGGCCGACCGGATCACGTGGGCGGGCGTGCTCACTGCGCGCGAGCTCGACGACGCCTACGCGCGCGCCGATGTGCTCATCGCGCCGTCGCGCACCGAGTCCTTCGGCATCGTGATCGGCGACGCGCTCGGCCGCGGCATCCCGGTCATCGCGAGCAGCGTCGGGGGCATCCCCGAGTCGGCCCAGCCCCCCGACGCCGTCATGCTCGTGCCGCCCGGCGACCCCATCGCGCTCGGCGAGGCGCTCCGCCATTGGCTCGAAGAGCCGCAGCGTCGCGCGAGCATGTCGGCCGCGGCCGGGCGCGCCGCTCCGGCTCGCAGGCGCTGGAGCGACACCGCGCGCACCATCCACTCCACGCTCGAGGCACTGCTGTGAGCGTCGTCATCCCGGTCTCGGCCGACTGGCTGACGCTGCGGGAGGAGGCCGACGCCGGCTCGCGTTCGCGCGCGCTCGCGCGGAAGGCGGGACGGATGCTGCGACCGCCCCTCGTCGTGCACGACCTCGGCACCGGAACGGGTTCGATGGTGCGGTGGTGCGCGCCTCTCCTACCCGGACCTCAGACGTGGGTGCTGCACGACTGGAACGACGCGCTCCTGCAGCACGCGGCGAGCGCCACCGCCCACGACCGAGACGGCGCGCCGGTCGCCGTGCGCACGCGGGTCGGCGAACTCGGCGGGCTGCGCAGCGAGGACCTCGCCGGCGCGTCGCTCGTCACGGCATCCGCACTGCTCGACGTGCTCTCGGCGGACGAGGTCGCCGCGATCGTCGCCGCCTGCCTCGCGGCGGGTGCACCCGCGCTGTTCTCGCTCTCGGTGACCGGCCGCGTCACGGTCGAGCCGCCCGACCCGGGCGACCGCGTCTTCGAGGCGGCCTTCAACGCCGATCAGCGGCGCACGGTGGAGGGCCGGCAGCTGCTGGGCCCGGATGCCGCAGCCGTCGTGGCAGATCTCTTCCGGGCCGCCGGCTGGTCGGTGCGGGTCGCGGACTCCCCCTGGCGCCTCGGCCTCGGTGACCACGCCCTCGTCACCGAGTGGATCGACGGCTGGCTCGCTGCCGCCGTCGCGCAGCGTCCGGCGCTGCGCGAATGGGCGGCGGAGTACGCCCGGACACGCGCTGCGCAGCTCGAGGCGGATGTCCTGCGGGTCACCGTGCACCATGTCGACCTCCTGGCGTGGCCGCCGTGAACGCCGTGATCGCGCGGTCGAGGCGCGCGGTGCGGACCGCGCCGCGATGGCAGCCGTGGGTGCGGGCGGCCGTCGGCATCGGCATCCTCGGTGCGATCGTCGCGGTCGCGGGTGCCGAGCCCTTCCTCCGCGGCATCGCGTCCGTGTCGCCTCCGGCCATCGGCGCGGCCGTGCTGCTCGCCGCCGCGGCGACGGCCGCCGCAGCCTGGCGATGGCGCCTGCTCGCCCGGCGGCTCGGACTGCGGCTCGGGTGGCGGGAGTCCGTCGCCGCGTACTACCGCTCGCAGTTCCTCAACACGGTGCTTCCCGGCGGCGTCGTCGGCGACGTCGACCGGGCCGTGTCGCACGGGCGAAGCGTCGATCAGGTCGCGCAGGCCGTACGTGCGGTCGCCGCCGAACGCGGGGCGGGGCAGACGGTGCAGGTCGTGCTCGCCCTCGTGGTGGTGGCGTCGATCGGATTCTCGGCATACGCTCCGGCCATGGCGCTGCTGTGGCTGTCGCTCGGCATCGTCGCCGTGGTGGCGACGGTCGCGGTTGCGAGCGGCCGGGCGCGGCGCCGGCTCGCACGCGAGGCGGTCATACTTCGCAACGCCTTCGGCACGATCGGCACCGTCCTCGCCGTCGTGGCGGCCTCCACGCTCGTCGTCGTCGCGCACGTCGCGACGTTCCTCATCGCCTGCGCCGCCGCGGGCGTGGTCGCGTCGGCCGAGAAGCTCACGGTCGCCGCGATCGTCGCCGTGCTCGCGTCGGCCATCCCACTGAGCATCGGCGGGTGGGGTCCGCGCGAGGGTGCCGCCGCATGGGCGTTCGCCGTCGCGGGCCTCGGCGCGGCGTCGGGGATCACCGCCGCCACCGCATACGGGGTGCTCGCGATGATCGCCGTGGCGCCCGGCGCGCTCGTCGTCGGCGCCTCCCTGCTGCGTCGTCGCCACGCCACGGCCGACCCCGGAGGGCAGGCCGCAGCATGACGCTTCCGTACGTGATCCTCAGCTGTGCGATGTCGCTCGACGGCTACCTCGCCGGCGAGGCACCGCGGCGCCTGGTGATGTCGAACCCCGAGGACTTCGACCGCGTCGATCAGCTGCGGGCCGACAGCGACGCGATCATGGTGGGAGCGTCGACGGTGCGGCGCGACGATCCGCGCCTGCTGGTGCGCAGCGCCGACCGGCGGCAGCAGCGCGTCGCCGAAGGGAGAACCCCCTCGCCGGTGAAGGTGACCGTCACGGGAAGCGGCGGCCTGCCGGCACAGTCGTGCTTCTTCACCACGGGCGAGGTGGAGAAGCTCGTCTACTGCCCGCGCAGGGTGGCCGACCGTACCGTGGGCGCCCTCGGTGAGAGGGCGACGATCGTGGCGCTCGACGACCCGGTGACGATGCGCGCGGTCGCAGAAGATCTCGCCGCGCGCGGCATCGACAGGCTCATGGTCGAGGGTGGCGGGAGGCTGCACACGCAGTTCCTGCGAGAGGACATCGCCGACGAGCTGCAACTCGTCATCGCGCCGTTCTTCGTCGGGGAGTCGCACGCGCCGCGGTTCGTCGAGGCCGGCGAGTTCCCGTGGACGGCGTCGCGGCGGGCCCGGCTGGCCGAGACCCGGCAGATCGGCGACGTCGTGCTGCTGCGGTACGCACTGTCGGAGCGCTTCCCCTCGGCAGGGACGTCGGGCCAGGTCGACGCTGCCGAGGCGGCCGCGGATCGGACGGGCTCGGAGCATGCCGAGACGCCGTGACGCGGCATCCGTCGACCACAGCGGCAGGCGCGGCGGAGCGGTGCTCACGGTGCTCGCGTGCGCGACGCTGCTCGTCGTGCCGCTCGTGCCGGGCGCGCTGAGCACGGGCAGCCCGAGCGCGCTGCTGGGCGTGCCGGTGGAATCCGTCATCGTCGTGGTCGCGCTCCTCGCCGTCGCGGCGTCTTGGCTGCGGATGCTCACGGCCGGCGTGTTCGCGGCCGTCGTGGTCGCCGCTCTGCTCCTCGCCGCGCTCGATCTGGCATTTCGCGCCACGATCGACCGCCCGTTCAATCTCGCCGAGGACGGCAGCGCGGTCGTCGACGCCTTCGACGTCGTGCAGGACGCGGTCGGCCCCGTCGGCGCGGGCGTCGTCGTGCTGCTCGTCGCCGCCCTCGCGGTGGCGGCGGGAGCTCTCGTCGCGGCCTCCGCGCTGCGCGTCGGACGCGCCGCGCGGCGGGCGGGCCCCCGCGGGCGTGCCGCCGTCGCCACGATCTCCGTCGCCTGGATCGTCTTCTCGCTCGCGGGCTCCCAGGTCGTGCCCGGCACGCCGGTCGCGGCATCCCGTGCCGGTGACGTGCTCGTCGCGACGTCGGTGCGCGCCGCCACGAGCGTGCGGGAGCAGCAGGCCTTCGAACGCGCGCTGGCGTCCGACCCCCTCGCGTCCGATACCACCGCGCGGCCGATGTCGCTGCTCGCCGGCAAGGACGTCGTGATCGCGTTCGTCGAGAGCTACGGCCGCGTGGCTGTCGAACCGTCGCCGTTCGCCGACCCCATCGCGCGCACGCTGAACGAGGGCGCCGACAACCTCGCGCGCCACGGGTACTCCGCGCGAAGCGCGTTCCTCTCGTCGCCCACGTTCGGCGGCGTGAGCTGGCTCGCCCACGCGACGCTGCAGAGCGGGGTGTGGGTGGACTCGCCCCGCAAGTACGACCGGCTGCTCGAGCACGGTCGCACGACCATCAGCGGCCTCTTCGACGCGGCCGGCTGGCGCACGATGGCGGTCGTGCCGTCGAACAAGCGGGACTGGGAGGCGGGCGAGGCGTTCTACGGGTTCGACGCCGTGCTCGACTCCCGCAACATGGGGTACCGCGGGCCGACGTTCGGCTACGCGCGCATGCCCGACCAGTACACCCTGCAGGTGTTCCACGACCGCGCGCATCTCGACGGGCCGCAGCCGGTGATGGCCGAGATCGACCTCGTGTCGTCTCACACGCCGTGGACGCCACTGCCTCGCATGGTCCCGTGGGACGAGCTCGGCGATGGCTCGGTGTTCGCCGGCCAGGCGGCGGAGAGCGAGTCGGCGGTCGCGGCGTGGGCCGATCCCGAACGAGTGCGTGAACTGTACGCCGCATCGGTGTCGTACTCGCTCGAGTCGATGTTCTCGTACCTCGAGACCTTCGAGCAGCAGGATCTCGTGCTGATCATGCTCGGCGACCACCAACCGGCCCGCATCGTGAGCGGCCCCGATGCCGGGTACGACGTGCCGGTCACGATCATCGCGAAGGATCCCGCTGTCTTCGACGCGATCGAGTCGTGGGCTTGGGAGTCGGGCGTGCGTCCCTCCGCGGAGGCGCCGGTGTGGGCGATGGACGACTTCCGCGACCGCTTCGTCGACGCGTTCAGCGAGTGACGAGTCAGGCGCCGTGCCTACCCCTTGCCGGCCGTTCAGGTGGCGGAACACGCGGAATCGACGCACCCACCCCGCGTGTCGTGACACCCGATCGCCGCAGCCGCGCCTCGGTCGCAGCATCCGTCGCCCAGATTCCGTCTAGCCCTGCGGGCGCAAAGTGAATATCCTTTCGTAAGCGAATCCTCATCCGGGATCGCCTCGATCGGAGTCACCGTGTCACTGGCCCGCTACACCCGCCCCGTCGACGGTCAGGTGCGCCTGCTCACCAAGGTCGCGCGCATGTACCACGAGCGCGGTGTGCGGCAGGCCGACATCGCGTCCGCGCTCAATATCTCACAGGCCAAGGTCTCACGTCTGCTCAAGCGTGCCGAGACCCTCGGGATCGTGCGCACGATCGTCACCGTCGCGCCGGGCGTGTACGCCGAGCTCGAGGAGCAGCTCGAGGAGCGCTACGGCCTCGCCGAGGCCGTCGTCGTCGACGTGGACCCCGACGCAGACGAGCGCGAGCTGCTCGCGTCGGTCGGTGCGGGTGCCGCCGCGTACCTCGAGGCGACCCTCTCGGGGTCGGAGCGCATCGGCGTCTCGTCATGGAGCCAGACGATCCTCGCGATGGTCGACCGCATGCGTCCTTTCACGGTGCGCGCCGCGACCGAGGTGGTGCAGCTGCTCGGCGGCGTCGGCGCGCCCGAGGCGCAGAGCCACTCCAACCGCATCCTGGGAGAGCTCGCCCGCATGCTCGGCGCCGAGCCGGTGTACGTTCAGGCGCCGGGTGTCGTGGCCGATCCCGCCATCCGCGACAGCCTGCTGCGCGACCCGTCGATGCAGGACGTCTCGCAGCACTGGAACGACCTGACCATGGCGATCATGGGCATCGGCAGCATCGAGCCGTCCGACGTGCTGGCCACCAGTGGCAACGCCTTCGCCGCGGAGGAGCGCGAGGGCCTTCTCGCGCAGGGCGCCGTCGGCGACATCTGCCACCGCATCTTCCGCGCCGACGGCACCCTCGTGCGCGGCGAGCTCGACGACCGCATCATCGCGATCCCCGTCGAGAACCTCATGCGCATCCCCCGCCGCGTCGGCGTCGCCGGCGGCGAGCGCAAGCTCGAGGCCATCCACGGCGCGCTCGCCGGCGGCTGGGTCACGACCCTCGTGACGGATCTGCGCTCCGCCGAGGAGCTCGCCGGTCGCTGACCCCGGCATCCCGCCCCTGGTCGAAGCGCCGGTCGGAGGCTGGCTGCCGCGTCGGCCACCCGCCGCCCGGTCGAGACGGTCCGCTGAAGGACGGCCGCGGTAGTCGGCGTCCCGGCGTATTCTGTCGGTATCGCCGATCGAAGGATTCGTCGTGTCAGGCCCTGCAGATCGCGCCGCTCAGGCGCACCACATCCCGGGCCCGGGCGAGCCCTCCGTCCCCGAGCTCGAGGTCGATGAGACCGTGGCGCCGCGTCCGGAGGAGGAGATCGCCGATGTCCTTCGCGCGGAACCGGACGTCGAGGATCACAGCCGGCGCTGATCCGTCGCTCCTCGTGAGGCGGGTCGCTCGGCGCGCAGTCGCCGCGTACGAGAACCTTCCGCTTCCGGCGGGGTCGATCCTCGGCATCGCCGGAGTCCTCCTGCTGCATCGCGTACACGCAGTGCCGATCCGGGGAAATCGGGCGCTCCAGCGCACGGCCGGTTGCATACTGTCGGTGGCCGGATGCGCGCTCAACGTGTGGGCGCTCGCAGAACGCCGGCGCCGTGCCCCGAGCCGATTCCGTCTCGAGCACCCGGATTCCGTGGTCACCACCGGACCGTATGCGTACAGCCGGCATCCTATGTACCTGGGCTGGTGGCTCATCCATGTCGGAATCGGCCTGTGGCGCGGTTCCGCCTGGATCGCAGTGACCGCTCCGGTCGGAGTGCTCGCCGAGCATCTCGGTTCCCTCGCGGAAGAGCGCGCGCTCCGGTCACGGTTCCCCACGGAGTACGAGCGCTACGCCGAACGGGTGCCGCGCTACTGGGGCACACGCCGGCGCGTCGCTCGTTCTCGCCGACGGCGGCCGCAAGTCCCGCACGTCGGCTGACCGGGTCCGGTCCCGCAGGCTCCGGGCTCGCGCGACGTCAGAGCGCGGCGACGGCTTCGCTCAGGCGACGGATGCCGGGCTCGAGGCTCGTCAGCACGGGAACGTCGACCGACACGGCCTCGGCCGCGCTCGCCATCGAGGCCTGCGCCAGCACCACGACATCGGCGTCCGTCGCCACACGCTCGATCGCGGCGGCGACGAGCCGATCGTGGGTGGCGCGGTCGCCCGACGCGACGGCCTCGAACGCTCCCTCGACGACCTCGCTCACGAGCTCCGGCGAACGCCCGGCGAGCTCGGCGCGCTCGCGCAGCAGCCCGAGGGTCGGGGTGAGGGTCGTCGGCAGGGTCGCGAGCACCGCGACGCGGTCGCCGGTGCGGACCGCGGCATCCGCCATCGCCTCGTCGATGCGCAGCACCGGGATGCCGACCGCCTCGGCCGTGGGCGCGGCCAGGTGCGAGATCGACGAGCACGTGAGCATGACGACATCCGCTCCCGCGCTCTGCGCCGCCTTCACGAGATCGGTGAGACGCTCGGGGACGGATGCCGCGAGCGCCGGGTCGCCGAGGTCCGCCACGATCTTGTCGTCGAGGTAGTTCACCGTCGTCGCGCCGGCCAGATGCTCGCGGGCGAGCGCGGCGACCGGCGGGATGACGACGGCGCCGGTGTGGACGAAGGCGATGCGGGGTGCGTCGGCGGTCATGCCACCAGCCTTTCAGCTCTCAGCCCTTGAGGGCGCCGCCGGCCATGCCGGCCATGATCTTCTTGTTCAGCGTCAGGAAGACGATGAGCAGCACCACGATGTTGATGCTCACCGCGGCGAAGAGCGGACCGTACTGGGTCGAGCCGTACTCGTCACTGAGGCTCAGCAGGCCCACCTGGATCGTCGCGAGCTCGGGCCGCGTCGTGAACGTCAGCGCGATCAGCAGGTCGTTCCAGACGCTGAAGAACTGAACGAGGCCGACCGTGAGGATCGCGTTCTTCATCATCGGGACGCCGATCACGAAGAACGAGCGCAGCGGGCCGGATCCGTCCACCGTCGCCGCCTCGAAGATCTCGCGGGGGACGGAGCGGAAGTACGTCGCCATGAGGAACGTCGTCAGCGGCAGGCCCATCACGGTGTACGTGATGATGAGCGGCAGCAGCGAGTCGGTGATGCCCATGCGGAAGTACACGATGAACAGCGGCACCAGGATCATCTGACCCGGCACCATGATGCCGGCCAGGATGTACAGCAGCGTGCCGTTGCGGCCCTTCCAGATCATGACCTCGAGCGCGTACCCGGCGGCGACGCCGATGAACACGATGAGCAGCACCGACGGGATCGTGACGATGATGCTGTTGAGGTAGTTCTGCCCGACGTTGCCGTTGGTCAGGGCGATGACGTAGTTGTCGAACTGCCAGGTCTCGGGCAGTGACAGCGCCGGGTTGGAGAGGAACTCCGACTGCGTCTTGAACGAGCCGAGCACCATCCACACCTGCGGGTAGAGCACCACCACCATCAGGATCGCGACGAGGATCCACACCGGGATGCGGCGCACGAGGCGCAGCGCCTTGCGCCGCACGGGGCTCGGCCCCGGCTTGCGCCGGGTGGGCACCGCCACGGTGGCGGGGGCATCCGTCTGCGTCATGGTGGTCATGTCACACCTCCGCCTTGCGACGCGACGATCGGAAGATCGCGAGCGTGAACACGAGGCACAGCAGGGTCAGCACCAGGGCGATCGTCGAGCCGTAGCCGTACTCGGCGTACTCGAACGCCGTGCGGTACATGTACAGCGTCAGCGGGGCGGTCGACGTGCCGGGTCCGCCGTTGTTGAGGGCCAGCAGGCTGTCGAAGACCTTGAGAGTCGCATTGAGGCTGAAGATGATCGACGACAGCAGGATCGGAAGCGACAGCGGCAGCACGATGTGCCGCACCAGTCGCAGGCCGTTCGCCCCGTCGAGCCGGGCCGACTCGATGATCTCCTCGGGGATGTCGAGCAGGCCGGCGTACAGCAGCACGGCGTAGAAGCCCATCGAGCCCCACAGCGTCATGACGATCGCGGTCGCCATCGTGCCCGCCGTCGAGGCCAGCACCTCGACGCTGTCGCCGCCGAAGAAGTTGATGATGTCGTTGACAGGGCCCTGGTTGTCGCCGACGGCGACGAAGCTCTTGAACAGCAGCGCCACCGCGACCGTCGGCAGGATCGCCGGGAAGAACACGATCGTGCGGACGAACGAGGATCCCTTGCGCAGCACGAACACGTACAGCAGCGCCAGGCCGTAGCCGAGCGCCACCTGGCCGATCGTCGCGACGATCGCGAAGAAGATGCTCACCCACATCGACTGCAGCGCGGCGTCGTCGGTGAAGAACGTGGTGAAGTTCTGGAAGCCGACCCATTCGAATCCGCGGAGCGTGTTGCCCTCGAAGAACGACAGGCCGAGCGACCATGCGACGGGGACGACCTTGAGCAGGGTGTAGAGCAGCAGCGCTGGGGCCAGCAGGATGATGATCGTCCTGCGATCGCCGAAGATCGAGTTCATCTCCGTCGCTTTCTGTGGGGAGCCGGCCCCCCGAGCCTGGGCGCGGGGGGCCGGCGGGGCGGGCGTCAGCTGTTGGCGTCGATGCTCGCCTGGAGGTCGGCCATGTAGTCCTCGGCGCTCATCTGCCCCGTCGTCAGCAGCGTGACATTGGTCGAGGCGAGCGAGTTGGACTTCGGGTCGAACAGCGCCTCGAACCACAGCACGGTCTCGTCGATCTCGGCGATGCGCTCCTGGATCTCTGCGGTGTTCTCCGAGAGGTCGGTGACCTCGCCGTTGACCCGGAAGCCCGAGATCACACCGGCGTCCTGGAGGGCCTGCTGACCGTAGTTCTCGGCGATGCAGCTGATCCAGTCGACGACCTTCGGGCCGAACTGCTTGGCGTTGACGATCATCGGCGCGCCGGCATTGGCCGGGTACTGCTCGATCGAGCCCTCGCCGCCCTCGACCTCGGGGAACGGCATGAAGCCGATGTTCTCGCCGCCGATCTGGTTGCGCTCGGGGTCGTTGATGGCGCTCAGCAGCCACGTGCCGTCGTAGGTCATCGCGGCCTGGCCGGTGAGGAACATGTTCGACGACGTGTCGCCGTCGCGGGTCGAGAAGCCCTCGCCGAAGTAACCGGCCTCGGCGAAGTCGGCCAGCGCCTGCGCGCCCGCGACGTACTCGGGGTCGGTGAGCTTCGCGTCGCCGTCGCGGATCGCGGCCATCGCGTCGGGGCCGACGTTGCGGAAGATGTACATGCCCAGGATGCGCGTGAGCGGCCAGCCGTTGGCTCCCGCCTCGGTCATCGGCGTGATGCCGGCGTCCTGCAGGGTGGCTGCGGCATCCACCAGCTCGTCCCACGTCTGCGGCTCTTCGATGCCGTTGTCGGCGAAGATCTGCTTGTTGTAGAAGATGCCCTCGATGTTGTACTGGTACGGCATCGAGAACATGCCGCCGTACACCTGCTCGACGGTGGAGGCGGCCGCGGGGAGCACGTTGTCCCACGTGCCCGCGCCCTCGAGCGCCTCCTTGAGGTCGCCGACCAGCCCGGCCGCGCCGAGGTCGCCGTCGGGACGGATGAGCGCGGTGCCCGCGATCGTGTGCGTGGGCAGTGCGTCCTGGCTCGCGAGCAGCGTCACCTTCTGCACCGTGTCGGCCTGCGCGACCTTCTGGTGCTCGAGCGGGAGGGCCTCGTTCTCGGCCTCGCACGCGCCCGCGGCGAGCGCGTCGAGCTGAGCCTCGAGGACGGGGTTCTCGTTCGCGGTCATCACCGTGAAGGCCTCCGGGTCGGTGCCGGCGGCGCCGTCGTCACCGGAGGGCGCGCCGCTTCCGCCGGCGCAGGCGGCCAGCGGCAGCACGGCCGCCAGGGTCAGTCCCAGGGCCGCGAAAGCGCGGCTGCGGGGTCGGGTGTTCATAGCGTCCTCCTTGACGAAGACCATGCGGGTGAAGGGTACGACCACGACAGTAGGCACGAACGGGAAGTGTGTCAACACTCAGTGTTGAAATTCTATTCACTTCGTGCTCAAATCGTCACTACAGTCAGGTGCACGCCCTCCGGAAGGACCCATCGCATGACCGCCACGACAGCGACTCGCGCCCATGCGCGGCTGCGCCCCCTCGGAGCCGAGAGCGCGCGGTGGAGCAGCGGCTTCTGGGGCGGCGTCCACGAGCGCACGCGCGATGTCACCATCCCGCAGATCTGGTCGTCGCTGAGCGACCCCGCCATCAGCCCGGGCCTGACGAACTTCCGCATCGCCGCGGGCCTGGAGGCCGGCACGCACCTCGGACCGCCGTTCATGGACGGCGACTTCTACAAGTGGCTCGAAGCAGCCATCGCGCGCCTCGAGACCGACCCCGACCCCGAGCTGGCCGCCCGGATCGAAGACATCGCGCAGCTCATCGCGTCGGTGCAGCGCGAGGACGGCTACCTGCACACGCCGACCATCATCTCGGCGCGCAACCATGAAGACGCGCTGGCCCTCGCCGACCGCTTCCACTTCGAGACCTACAACCTCGGCCACCTCATCACCGCGGGCGTCAAGCACTACGAGGTGACCGGATCGACGACACTCCTGGAGGCCGCCAAGAAGGCCGCCGCCTTCCTCGAGGATCTCGCGACCAACAAGCCGCTCGAGCTGGCGCGCAGCGCCATCTGCCCCTCTCACTACATGGCCGTGGTCGACCTCTACCGCGCCACCGGCGACGAGCGGTACCTGCGCCTGTCGGAGGCGTTCGTGCGCGTGCGCGACGACTTCCAGGGCGGCGACGACAACCAGGACCGCCTGCCCGTGCGCGAGCAGACCGTCGTCGCCGGGCACGCCGTGCGCGCGAACTACCTGTACGCGGGCCTCGCCGACCTCGTCGCCGAGACCGGCGACGACGAGCTCACCGCCGTCCTCGAGCGGCTGTGGCAGGACGTCGTCGCCACCAAGCTCTACATCACCGGCGGCGCCGGCGCCCTGTACGACGGCGCCTCGCCCGACGGCTCCCCGTGGCAGGACCAGATCAGCCGCGTGCACCAGGCCTACGGCCGCGCGTACCAGCTGCCGAACACCACTGCGCACAACGAATCGTGCGCGAACATCGGGCTCATCCAGTGGGGCGAGCGGATGCTGTCGCTCACCGGCGACGCGCGGTACGCCGACGTCATCGAGCAGGTGGCCTTCAACAGTCTGCTGTCGAGCATCAGCCTCGCCGGGTCGGAGTACTTCTACACCAACCCGCTCCGCCAGGTGCGGGACCTCCCCTACCCGCTGCGGCGCCCGGGCGACACCGCGATCCACCCGACTCCGCCGCCGCCGCCCTCCGACGAGCGTCTGCGCGAGTCGTACCTCAGCTGCTTCTGCTGCCCGCCGAACATCGCGCGCACCCTGGCCCGGTTCCACGAGCGCGCGGCGTCGCTCGGCGACGACGGCCTCTACCTCCACCTCTACGGGGGCTCGTCCATCGACGTCACGACCGACGACGGTCGCCGCCTCGCCCTGCGCGAAGACAGCGATTACCCGTGGCACGGCACGATCTCGTGGACGGTGACGGATGCCTCGGGCCGAGGCATCCCGCTCCACCTCCGCGTCCCCGGCTGGTCGTCGGGCGCGACGCTGACGGTCAACGGCGAAGACGTGGCGGTCACCGAGCCCGGCACCTACACGCGCGTCGAGCGCGAGTGGCGCGAGGGCGACGTCGTCGTGCTGAGGCTGCCGATGCCGGTGCGCGTGCTGCGCGCCCACCGTCTCGCCGAGGAGGCCACGAACCAGGTCGCGGTGCGCCGCGGACCGGTCGTGTACTGCCTCGAGAGCGCCGATCTCCCTGACGGCGTCGTGCTCGAGCAGGCGGCGCTGCGCCGCGGCCAGGAACTCGCCCCCGTCGAGGCCGAGGTCGACGGCGCGCGAGTCGTCGCGCTCGAGACCGAGATCGCCGTCCTGCCCGAGCAGGCCGATGACGACGCGCTCTACGACGACCTCGGCGACGCCGAGCTTTCGACCGCGAAGACGCGGCTCGTGCCGTACTTCGCGTGGGGCAACCGCGGCGCCGGCGAGATGTCGGTCTGGCTCCCGCTGGTCTGGTGAACCGATGACCGCACAGCACGTCATCGCGACGTACATCATCGAGACCTCGCTCCCGCTGCGGCGCGCGGCGGAAGTGCTCGCGGGCGAGCAGTCCACCGGCACGTTCGTGCGCATCGAGCGCGAGTCCGACGACCTTCGCGCGCGGTTCGCGGCGCAGGTCGAGTCGCTCGAGGAGGTGCCGCTCACCGGCGCCTCCCCGCTGCCCGGCTCCGTGGGAGACCCGTCGCTGCGCCGCCGTGCACGGCTGCGCCTGCGCTTTCCGCTCGACAACTTCGGGCCGTCGCTGCCGAACCTGCTCGCGGCCGTCGCCGGGAATCTGTTCGAGATCAAGGAGCTGTCGGCGATCAAGCTGATCGACGTCGATCTTCCGCCCGCGTTCGCGGAGCGCTACCCGGGCCCGGCGTTCGGCGTCGAGGGCACGAGGCGGCTCGTGGGCCGCCCGAGCGGCGCCATGATCGGCACGATCGTCAAGCCCAGCATCGGGCTCTCGCCAGAGGAGCTCGCCGAGGTCGTGGGCGAGCTGGCCGAGGCGGGCATCGACTTCATCAAGGACGACGAGCTGCAGGGCAACGGCCCCAGCGCACCGCTGGCCGAGCGCGTGCGCGCGGTCATGCCCGTGCTCGAACGCTACGCCGACCGCACCGGCCGCAAGCCCATGTACGCGTTCAACATCACCGACGACATCGGCCGGCTCGAGGCCAACCACGACCTCGTCGTCGCCGCCGGCGGCACATGCGTCATGGCGTGCATCAACCTCGTGGGGCTCCCGGGCCTGGAGTTCCTGCGCCGCCACTCCGAGGTGCCGATCCACGGCCACCGCGCGATGCTCGGCGCGTTCAACCGCTCCGAGCAGGTCGGGATAGGGTTCCGAGCGTGGCAGAAGCTCGCCCGGCTCGCCGGCGCCGACCACCTGCACACCAACGGAATCAGCAACAAGTTCTACGAGACGGACGCCGAAGTGCTCGACTCGATCGCCGCGGTCCGCGAGCCGCTGCTCGGTCTCACCCCGACCGTGCCCGTGCTGTCGTCCGGGCAGTGGGGCGGTCTCGCCCACGCGACGTACTCCGCGGTCGCAACGACCGACCTGCTCGTGCTCGCGGGAGGCGGCATCCACGGTCATCCCGACGGTGCGGCCGCGGGCGTCGCGAGCATGCGCGAGGCCTGGGAGTCGGCCGCCACCGGCGAGGCGGTCGAGGTCGCTCTCGAGCGCTCGCCCGCGCTGCGCCGTGCGACCGAGCTGTTCGGGCCGGTGCGTGTCTAGACTCCGCGCCGCCTTCTACGGCGACGACTTCACCGGCAGCGTCGACGCGCTGCTGCAGTTCACGCGGCGCGGGTGGACGGGGCGCCTCTTCACACGACTTCCGGATGCCGCGGCCCTGCGCCGCGCCGCGTCCGAGGTCGACGTGGTGGGCGTAGCCGGGATCTCGCGGTCGCTCGCGCCGGATGCCATGGACACCGAGCTGCGCCCGGTGTTCGCGGCGTTCGCGTCGCTCGAACCCGAAGTCGTGCAGTACAAGGCGTGCTCGACAGCGGACTCCTCGCCGACGGTGGGGAGTCTCGGCCGCGTGGTCGAGCTCGCCCGCGAGGTTTTCGGGGACGCACCGGTACCCATGCTGTTCGCCCAGCCCGACTTCGGCCGCTACACGCTGTTCGGCCACCACTTCGCCGCCGAGCGCGGGGTGGTCTACCGCCTCGACCGGCAGCCGACGATGTCGAACCACCCGTCGACGCCGATGACCGAGGCCGAGCTCGCCGTGCACATCGGGCGCCAGACTGCGCTTGCGGTGGGGGCGATCCCGCTCGTGTCCTACACCGACCTGGGATCGCGTCTCCGAAAGGCGCCCGAGGCCGCCGTCGTGCTCGACGCCGTCACCGACGACGACCTCGTCGCGGTCGGTGCAGCCCTGCACTCGCTGCCGGGTCCGGCGTTCGCGATCGGCTCGGGCGGACTGTCGCACGGCCTCGCGGCGGCCGATCCCGGGGCGGCGCCGCCGATCGCCGTGTCGACGCCGGCCTCCGGACCCGTGCTCGTGGTGTCTGGGAGCCGGTCGGCGCAGACGCGACGGCAGGCGGATGCCGCGGCCGCCGCAGGCTGGCTCGTGCGGCCGCTCCCGCTCGGCGACGCGGCACTGGATGGCGCGGCCGATGAGGCGATCGCGACGCTCCGCTCGGGGCGCGGGGTGGTCTTCACGTCGGACGACGCCGACACCGCGGCGGCAGGCGAGCGACCCGTGCTCGAGGCGATCGCGGAGGCCGCGGCATCCGTCGTCTCCGCCGTCGTGCGGGCGAGAGCGAGCCGGCGCGTCGTCGTCTGTGGCGGCGACACATCGAGCCGCGTCACGCGGCTGCTCGGCGTCGAGGCTCTGTCGATCGCGGCGAACCCGTGGGGCAACGTCGTGCTGCTGCGCGCACACGCCTCCGACCCGACGGTGGACGGCGTCGAGCTGCTGCTCAAAGGCGGGCAGGTGGGCGCCGACTCGCTCTTCACCGACGTCGCCGCACTCGACGCCTGACGGCGGTCGGGGCTCATCGGGCCGTGGTCGTCTGACCCCGAGGTGGACTACCGCTCGACCGGTTGCCAGATGATGTCGGCGACGCAGAGGCTGCCGTCGGTCTCCCGGTAGAACACGTCGGTCGGCACAGCCTCGCCTGGCGCAGCGCCGACGCCCGATCCTTCGAGGTTGATCCGCCAGGCGGCGTCGAGCGACGGCCTGTCGACCGAGGTCTCAGCGTCGAACTGCTCCGGCTCCCCCGCGCTGGTTCCATCCCACGCCTGTGCGTCTCCGAACTCGCCGGCGAAATCGGCGCACGCGAATGATCCCTGTTCTCCGGGAACCGCCGCGTCGATGAGCTGCTCGGTCGTCTCGATCACGCGGGCCCCGTCAGGTCCCCATATCGCCGTGTCGACCGAACACGCCGGCAGTGCAACCAGCGACGCACCGACGATCGCAACCGCCCAGACACGAGCAGGCGCTTTCACGCGGCCACCGTTGAAAGGAAGTCCACGACACCCGGCACAGTCACCCGATCAGCGAACCGCTCCGTCATGGGTCACACGGTACGCCAATGCAAGCCCTCCGCGCGGCTGCGCTGCTGCGCAAGAGCGGCCGAGTGGGCGGCGACTCGCTCATCACCGACGTCGCCGCGCTCGGCCGACTCGGTCGGGCCTGTAGGGTCTTGCGAGCCATGACTCGCGTCTCACTCGTGCCTGCGTCGTACGTCTTCCTACGCCGGTCGGGCGCGGTGCTGCTGCAGCTGCGGCAGAACACCGGCTATATGGACGGGTACTGGACGGCCGGCGCCGCCGGTCACGTCGAGCTCGGAGAGACGGCGGTGGATGCCGCGGTCCGGGAGGCGAAGGAAGAGCTCGGGGTCGACGTCGACCGGGCCGACATGATCGCCTCGAGCGTCATGCAGCGCACCGACGGCACCGCCGAACCGCGCGAGCAGCGGGTCGACTGGTTCTTCGTATGCGATGCGTGGCGGGGCGAGCCCACGATCCTCGAGCCGCACAAGTGCGCCGAGCTCGCATGGTTCGATCTCGACGGGCTGCCCGAGCGGGTGCCCGACTACGAGACGCTCGCGCTCGACGCCATCCGGGGCGGGCGGACGTCGACCCTGCTGTCGTACGGGTTCTGATCCGGTCGCGGCGCTGTGCTTGACCCTGACACTGTGTCATGGTCGAACGTGGCCAGCACCATGTACACCATCGGAGAGTTCGCCGCCTTCGGGCGCGTCAGCGTGCGGATGCTGCGTCACTACGACGCGATCGGCCTGCTGGTTCCGGCATCCGTCGATCCGCACTCGGGATATCGCAGGTACGCGAGCACGCAGCTGCCGCGGCTGCTGCGGATCGTGGAGCTGCGGGACCTCGGCGTCGGCCTCGACGAGATCGCCTCGGCGTTGGATTCGGACGACGAGAGCGTGCTTCGTCGCGTGCTCGCGAATCGGCGGGCGGAGGTCGCAGCTTCGATCGACGCAGACACCGCACGGCTGGAGCGGATCGACCGGCGACTCTCCCTCTTGGAAGGGAACACCGCCATGACAGAGAACGTGCAGTACCGCCCAGTGGACGCCGTCACCGTCTACGCCGCATCGGGCATCGCCCCGGGCGGCGGCCCCGAGAACGTCAGCCCCGTCGTCGGGACCATCATGCCGAGACTCGACGCCGCGCTCCGGGCTTCCGGGCGGCCCCTCATCGAGCCCGGAGTCTTCTGGTACGAGCCCATCGTGGGAGCGGACGACCTGCGGGTGTACGTCTCGTTCATCGCAGAGGAGGAACCGGTGCCTGGCGAAGGGTACGACGTCGTCACGCTTCCGGCCGTGGACACGATGGCGACGCTCATCCATCGCGGCGACATGTCGGGCATCGGGGAATCGTGGTCGCTGCTGATGCAGCGTGTCATCGACGAGGGCTATCGGATGACCGGACCCTGCCGCGAGGTGTACCTCGAGGCGGACGGCCACGAGCCCGGCCCCGACTGGGTGACCGAGCTGCAAGTGCCCGTCGAGAAGGCGTAGCCGCGGCTCCGCGCGGCGGGGGGCCGATCCGCGAGTGCGATCGGCTCCCGTCGTTCGCTCTTGTGTTCATCCACAGGTCGGTCGCTCATACATACGAATGTCTGAGCCACGTGTCATGATTGAGTATGGCATTCTTCTCCGATCTGCAGACGGCACTGGACGCGCTGCGCGCGGCGGTCGGAGACGACGTCGAGGCCATCGACATCCCGGCGGCCGTGCAGGGCTTCGCCGATGGCGAGGTGCTCGCCCTCATCGAGCAGGCGAGCGTGCTCGTGCGCGGCGGCGAGTGCATCCGTATCGCCGGTACGGGAGTGATCGCGTCGCGCTCGGCTCGCGACGCCGGGCACGGTGGGATGGCGCAGAAGCGCGGTCACCGGTCCACGGTGTCGCTGATCCAGGACCTCACCGGCTCGACCCGCGCCGACGCGGCCAAGCAGGTGCGGCTCGGCGAAGCGCTCGCGGCGGCCGTGGCATCCGTGCCTGCCGATCCCGACGACTTCGACGGCGCGGAATCCGCCGTGGACCTCGGGACGGATGCGGCGGCTTCAGGCGACGCGCCGCGTGCGGTGACCGACCGGCCGTGGCACGCCGTGCTCGCCGACGCGCTCATGACCGGGATGCTCACGTCCGCCCAGCACGACGCCATCTACCGCGGACTCGGCGAACCTCCCGTCGCGGCGGAGGCAGGTGAGGGATCATCGGCCGAGATCGCGCCCGCCGTATCGCCGGCGGCGGAGGTGCGGGCGGCGTGGGAGACCGCGGCGACGCAGTTGATCGACGAGGCTGCCAGCCGCACCGTCGAGGAGCTCGCAGGCGCGGCACGGGCGATCCGCGACCTGCTCGATCCCGCCGGCGCGGAGCGACGGTTCGAGCAGCGCTTCGAGGCACGCTCGTTCCGCCGATGGACCGATCGCGACGGCATCCGTCACGGCAGCTTCACGTTCGAAGACGAGGGCGGAGCGTGGATCGAGTCCATCATCGACACCGCGCTGCGACCCCGCCGCGGCGGACCGCGGTTCGTCGATCCGCAGGAGAAGGCGCGCGCCGAAGAGCTCGCCACCGACCCGCGGACGAACGACCAGCTCGCCTACGATCTGATGCTCGATGTGCTCCGGGCTGGTGCGCTCGCCGACGCCGAGACCGTCTTCGGCTCGCGACGGGCGGGGCTTCGCATCGTCGCGACCGCGGCCGCGCTCGACGACGCAACCTCGGGAAGTGCCGCGGTCGCACTGCTCGAAGACACGGACACGACGCTTCCCGGCTGGCTGGTCGCTCGACACGCGTGCGACACCGGCACCGTGGCGTGCACACTCGACGACCGTGGCAACCCGCTCGACCTCGGACGCGAGGCGCGCCTGTTCTCGGCGAAACAGCGGCTCACGCTCGCCGTTCGTGACGGCGGATGCCGCTGGACGGGCTGCGACCGGCCCGCCTCGTACTGCGAAGCCCATCACATCGACCCATACAGTGAAGGCGGCCGCACCGATATCGACCGCGGCATCCTGCTCTGCCGCTGGCATCACATGCAACTCCATCACGGTGGCTGGCGTATCACCCGCGACGGCAGGGACGACTTCGTCCTCCATCCACCCGACGATGGTGGTGGTCGTGGCGGCGGCGAGCCCATCACTCTGCCCGCCCGGCTCGCCCGCCGCTACGCCTGGGGCGACCTGCAGCCGCCACCTCGAAGGTTCCGCCCTGCCGCGTAGCGTCGGGCGATCGCAGAACTATCCTCCGATCATGGCAAATCGCATGGACAAGCCCGAGCTGCACGTCGACACGGTTGCGGAATGGGAAGCCTGGCTGGACGCAGACCCCGACCCGACCGGAGTCCGACTGCGGCTGCGGAAGAAGGCGTCGACCAAGCCCGGGATCACCTACGCCGAGGCCCTCGATGCCGCGCTGTGCTTCGGATGGATCGACGGGCAGAAGTCGCCGCTGGACGCCGACTACTTCCTGCAGACCTTCACGCCACGACGACCGCGAAGCCTGTGGTCGAAGGTCAACATCGGTCACGTGACGCGGCTGATCGAGGAAGGGCGCATGCGCCCACAGGGCCAGGCCGAGATCGACCGCGCGAAGGCCGATGGTCGATGGGACAACGCGTATCGTCAGAGCGACGGCGCCATCCCCGCGGAGCTCCAGGATGCCTTCGACGCGGACCCCGAGATCGCCAAGGCGTTCGCGGCCCAGTCGGCGCAGAACCGATTCGCGATCACCTTCCGCGTGGCCAACCTCAAGCGGCCGGAGTCGCGAGCCCGACGCGTCTCCGAGTACGTCGAGATGCTCAAGCGAGGCGAGAGCATCTACTGATGACTGACGTCTGTGGTGGAGTGGGGGCATGCGCGTCTCGTCGGTCGTCATAAACGGCACCACAGGCGTCGGCAAGTCAGCCGCTCTGCAGGCCATGGGAGCCGTCCTCGCCGAGCGACGTGTGCCGCACGCCCTCGTCGACTTCGACTTCCTCAGCCTCGCCTGGCCGGCGCCCACCGACGATCCGTTCAACCTCCGCCTCGGGCTGCGCAACCTCACCGACGTCGCGGCCAACTACCGCGAAGCAGGGTTCGAACGCCTCGCGATCGCGAGCGTCATCACGAATCGCGCCGATGCCGAGGCGTTCCAGCGCGCGACGGGCAGCGAGCGGATGCTGGTGACCCGACTGCGTGCGGATCCCCGAACCGTCGAGGCGCGACTGCGCCGGCGACACGGCGCGCAGGCCGAATGGGAGCTGCCCTGGTTCCTCGAGCGGTTCCAGGTACTCCAGAACGAACTCGACGCCGCCGCGATCGACGACGTGGTGATCGACGTCGATGATCTCTCGCCGACCGCTGTCGCCCACGAGGTCCTCGCGGCCGTCGGTTGGTGAAGGAGCGTCGTCCAGCCGCAGCCGCCACACCGCGTCGCGCCTCCTCACACGACCCTCTAGGGGTGTGGAGTCTCGTCCGTCCTCACCCAGCGGACGACCCGGGCGGGAGCGCCGACGGCGACGGCACCGGCGGGGATGTCTTTCGTCACGAGGGACGCGGCGCCGATCACGGCGTCGTCGCCGATGGTGACGCCGGGCAGGATCGTGACGTTCGCGCCGATCCAGACGTTGTCTCCGAGGACGACGGGGGCAGGATGCAGGTCCGCACGCCGGCTCGGGTCGAGGTCGTGATTGAGCGTGGCGAAAACCGCGTTATGTCCGATGAGGCAATCGTCGCCGATGGTCACGCCGCCTTGGTCCTGGAACCGGCATCCCGAGTTGATGAACACTCGCCTGCCGATCCGGATGCCCCTGCCGAAGTCCGTCGAGAACGGTGGGAACACCACGACCGAGTCGTCGACCGTGGCGCCGATCAGCTCGGACAGCAGCTCGCGTACACGCTCGGGCGAGTGGTACGCGCCGTTGAGCTCAGCGGTGATCCGGAGGGCGTCTTGACTTGCCCGGTGCATCACCTCGTGCAGGGGAGAGCCGCCCGCGATGGTGCGCCCCTCGCGCAGGGCGGTGAGCAGATCGTCGATGGTGAGGGTCACGCCTCCGCCCCCTCTCGACGCACCGAGTCCGCGTGCGTGGTGGCCGCACTGCTGCCGAGGAGGGCGAGCTTGTCAGCGCTCGGGCTTCCGGGAATCGCGGTGTACGTGCCGATGGACAGCCCCGGCTCGCCGGGCATCTCGAAGACGTCGTAGTTCAGTTCGAGATCACCCACTTCGGGATGCCGGTAGATCTTGGTGCCCGTGCGGTGCTCATGCACGCCCTGATCGGCCCAGTCCTGACGGAACCGAGAGCTGCGGGTGGCGAGCTCGCCGATCAGTGCGGTGAGGTCTGCGTTGAGCGGATCACGACCGGCCTGATAGCGGAGCATCGCGGCGGTGAGACTGCACGCGAGGGGCCAGTCGGCGTAATAGTCGTGGGCTCGCGAGTCCAGGAAGATGAACCGCGCCAGGTTGGGCCGGTCGGTGTCGAAATGAGGCGCGAACAGCGCGCGCCCGAGCAGATTGGAGGCGATCAGATCCTGCTGCGCGTTGTAGACGACGGCAGGAACGGTCATGTTGTCGAGAACCCGCTGCACCGACTCGCGAAGCCGCCCCTGCACCGCCCCGCGGGCGCGGGCGGCAGGAGTGGCGGGAACCCCGCGCGCTAGGTCGTGCAGGTGCGCCCGCTCGACATCGGTCATCCGCAGCGCGTCGGCGATCGCATCGAGGACCGCCCCGGACGCACCCTGGATGCGGCCGCGTTCGAGCCGTGTGTAGTAGTCCAGGCTGACTCCGGCGAGGAGCGCGACCTCTTCACGGCGAAGCCCCGGCACCCGGCGATCACCGCCCCCCGGCATCCCTGCCTGCTCCGGTGTGACGGCCGCGCGACGTGCCATCAGGAAGTCGCGCACTTCGTTGCTGCCGCTCATGGGATCAACCTACGTCCGTCAGAGTGTGAGCAGCACCTTGGTGGCGCGGCGCTCGTCCATGGCCTTGTACCCTTCGGCCGCCTCCTCGAGCGGCAGCGTCAGGTCGAACACCTTGCCGGGATCGATGGCGCCGTCCCAGATCAACTGGATGAGCTCGGGCAGGAACCGCCGCACGGGCGCCGGCCCGCCTTCGGCGTGGATGCCGGCGAAGAAGAGCTGGATGCCGGGGATCTGCACCTCGTGGTTCACGCCGACGTAGCCCAGGTGCCCGCCGCCGCGGGTCGCGCCCACGGCCTGCATGAACGACTCCTGGGTGCCGACGGCTTCGACGACGGAGTGGGCACCGAGCCCACCCGTGAGCTCCTTGATCTTCGCCACTCCCTCGTCGCCGCGCTCCTCGACGATGTCGGTGGCGCCATAGTGGCGTGCGAGTGCCTGACGCTCCGGGTGGCGCGACATCGCGATGATGCGCTCCGCGCCGAGCTGCTTCGCAGCGAGGATCGCCATGAGCCCGACCGCGCCGTCACCGACGACCGCGACCGTCTTCCCCGGCCCGGTATCGGCGGCCACCGCGGCGTACCAACCCGTGCCGAGCACGTCCGAGGCCGCCAGGAGGTGGCGCATCTGCTCGTCGGTCGGCTGGCTCGGCGTTACGACCAGCGTTCCGTCCGCGTGCGGGATGCGTGCCTTCTCGGCCTGAGTGCCGATCGCCCCGGCGACGAACTCGCGGTGCACGCACTGGGACTGGTAGCCGGCCCGGCAGATCTCGCACGTGTTGTCGGAGATCACGAACGACCCGACGACGAAGTCGCCGACCTCGAGGCTCGTCACGTCCGCGCCGATCTGCTCGACCACGCCCACGTACTCATGACCCATCGGCGTGCGGTCCACGGGCTCGATGCCGCGGTAAGGCCACAGATCCGATCCGCAGATGCACGTCGCCGTCAGGCGCACGATCGCATCGGTCGGGTCGATGATCCTGGGATCCTCGCGCTCCTCCACCCGCACGTCACCCGGCGCGTACATCACAACTCCACGCATCAGCGAGGTCTCCTTCCGTCGGCAGACAGGACGGCGGCGTGAGTCGGCCGCCGTCACCGGCGGGCGCTGTTCGGGTCTGCCCGCCGCTTCCATTCAACGAGGGGCCGAGCGATGGTGAGAGGCTCTGTCAGACACCCCCGGGCCGGGGCCGCGCCGTCTGCGGAGCGCGGGGACGTGGGCGCCGCCGCGACGAGACACTACGGTGGCGGTGTGTCCACCGATGATCCGCTGCCCGATCGTCCTGCCCCCCACGACCCGTCGGGGAAGCTGGTTCTGCTGCGCCATGGCGAGACGGAGTGGTCGAGGGAGGGCCGGCACACCGGGCTCACGGATATCCCGCTCACCGCTCGCGGCGAGAACCTCGCCCGCAACGCGGGCCGGCTCGTCGCCGGCTACGACTTCTCACTCGTCCTGAGCTCGCCGTTGCAGCGTGCACGACGGACGGCCGAACTGGCGGGCCTTACCGCCGAGGTGGATCCTCTCCTGACCGAGTGGGACTACGGAGGCTACGAAGGGCGCACGACCCGCGACATCCGTCACGAACTCGGTTACAAGTGGAGCGCCTTCACCCACGGCGTGATCCGCGGGAACACCCCGGGCGAGACCGTGGAAGAGGTCGCCGCACGAGCCTCGCGCGTGCTCACGCGCGTGCTGCCCGCGATGGCGCAGGGGGATGTCGCCCTCGTCGCGCACGGGCACCTCCTGCGCATCCTGACGGCCGTGTTCCTGCGGTTGGCACCGCGCTTCGGCGGGCAGCTCACTCTGGACGCCGGTTCGGTGTCGGTACTGGGCTTCTACCGCGAGCAGCCCGCCATCCTGTCGTGGAACTACGGGCTCGAACTGCCGCTCGAGCCCTCGGAATCCTGATCTGTCCGCGGCTCAGCGCGTCCCGAGCCACACGCTCCACGACGTGCGTTCGCGGGGCACCCGGTACCGCTCGGGCAGGGCGGGGCCGACGGATGCCGAGCCCAGACCCTGCTGCATGCGGTCGATGTTGAGCCACACCCGGCCGGAGTCGACCAGCTCGTGCGGCTTGGCGGCGCGCTCGAGGTCATGCGAGGTCCAGCGGCGTGCGGTGAAGTCGAACTCGGGGCGCCCCTCGACCCGCAGCGTCGGCATCCCGCCGCCCGCGACCTCCAGCCAGCGCGTCTGCACATGGTTGCCGTTCTCCTGCGGCACCGGATACGGCACCTGCAGCTCGTCGATCGGCCGCGAGAATCGCCCGACGCGCGACCCCTCGTGCGAATCGACGTAGGTCTCGCCCGGTCCACGACCGAACCACGTGACGCGCTGGGCCATGCCGGGCATCGCGAAGAGCAGGCCGAGGCGCGGCACCCAGATGTCGCGATGCATGTAGGGCGTATCGGCCCAGGGCCCGACGAAGTCCACCTCGACGTCGAGTCGCAACCCGTCGCCGGCGGTCGCCCAGGTCATCGACCACGCCACCCCGTGCGGATGCGTCCGCGGTGCCGTGCGGCCGCGAACCCGCAGCGAGTCCCCCGCGACCGACACCTCATCAACCCGGTGCAGCAGCCGGTGCAGCATGGTCTTGCGCCACACTGCGGCGACGTTGTTGGTGTCGCCCTGCCCGTGGTCGTTCTCGGTCGGCGCCCGGTAGAGGTCGAGCACCGGACCCTCGAGCTCGAGGTCGCCGATGCGCAGGAGTCGCCCGGTCGCCGCGTCGAACCCGCCGGGGCCGAGGCGCACGATGCCGTCCGTCGCTGGGTGGCCGGCCGGCCCTGAACCACCGTGATGGTTCCGAGACACGACGGGTTCGGCGGTGGCTCGCCGGTTCTCCGGTGTTCCGCCTCCCACGGCTGGAGCCGCGACCGACTCGGAGGGTTCGGCGACGGATGTCTCGACCCCGGCGCCCGTCCCGAACACCCGCTGGCCCCACGCCACGACGTGGCCGGCCGGTGCCCACAGGGTTGCCGCCGCCAGGGCCGCCTCGACGGTGAGCACGGCGTCCGGTTGCCCGTATGCGGCGGTCGCGGCATCCGGAATCCGCACTCCCGCCGACGCACCCGCCGCCAGCTCGCCTACCGGAAGCACCCCGCTCGAGACAACGTCACCGTCGGCTGCGAGGCTCCATCGGAACACCAGATCTGCGGTGGATACATAGTGTCGGTTGTTCACTATGTACACCAGGTCGGGGTGCACGTCGATCGACAACGGCTCGTGCGCCTTGGTCAGCTCGACGAGTCCGGGCGTCGGCGTGCGGTCGCTGAACACCAGACCGTGCAGGCTGAAGCGGCCGCCGCGGGGCTCGTAGTCGACGTCGTCGCCGTGCATCGTGAACGGGATGCCGTCGGCCGTGGCGGCCGTGAGCCCGTGGTCGATCCACTCCCACACGAACGCGCCGCACAGCCGATCGTGCGCATTGATGATGCGCCAGTAGTCCTGGAGCGACCCCGGACCGTTGCCCATCGCGTGCGCGTACTCGACGAGCAGGAACGGCAGTCCGCGACGGCGCTCCTCGTCGGCCTCGGTGACACCGGCGGGGAGCGGGGTCACGGCGCCCGGCTCGTCGAACACCATGCCGTGCATGCTCAGCCGCCCGCCGCGCGGCTCCTCCCGACGCCCGATGGCGTCGAGCAGCTCGAGCGACGGATACATCAGCGAGTAGAAATCGGAGTCCCGGTAGCTCGGGTCGCGCTCGTAGAGCACGGCCCGCGACGGGTCGCGCTCGTCGAGCCAGCGACGCATCTCGCCGAACCCGTCTCCGGTCATGCTCTCGTTCGCGAGCGACCACACCACGACGCTCGGGCGGTTCTTGTCGCGCTCGACCGTGCGGCGCAGACGGTCCATGATCGCCTCGCGCCACTCCGGCAGTGCGGGCGGGTTGTGCTCCCACCCCTCGTAGATGAAGCCGTGGGTCTCGAGATCCACCTCGACGATCACCCACAGCCCGTACTCGTCGCACAGCCGGAGGAATTCGGGATGCGGCGGGTAGTGGCTCGTCCGCACGGCGTCGACGTTCGCGCGCTTCATCATCACGATGTCCTGGATCATCGTGTCGCGGTCGAGCGCTCGGCCGGTCTCGGGGTGGTGCTCGTGGCGGTTCACACCGCGGAGCTTCACCGCGCGCCCGTTCACGGTGAACACGCCGTCGACGATCTCGACGTGCCGGAACCCGACCGCGAGCTCGACGGTCTCGCCGCGCGATCGCAGCGTGCCGCGGTACAGCCGTGGGCGCTCCGCGCTCCACGGCTCCACCGGGACGGTCGCCGTGTCACCGGCAGGCATGCGGATGCCGAGCTCGGGGATTTCGACGACGGCCTCGGTCGAGGCATCCACCCGCAGCGTCCCCAGGCCCGTCGCGGCGTCGAAGTCGGCGTGCACGAAGTGGTCGTCGATCGCACCGTCGGGACGCGCGATCAGCTCGACATCGCGGAAGATGCCGGGAAGCCACCACATGTCCTGGTCTTCGAGATACGTGCCCGCCGACCAGCGGTGCACGCGCACGCACAGTACGTTGCGGCCCTCGCGCACCGGAGCGTCGAACTCGAACGGCAGGCGGCTGCCGGTCGACCAGCCGAGCTCCCCGCCGTTGAGCCACACCTTGGCGCACGAGTCCACGCCCTGGAACCGCAGCACCGCGGCGCCGAACCCCGCGGGCACATCGAACACGAGCCGGTAGTCGCCGGTCGGGTTCTCGGTCGACACGTGCGGGGGATCGAGGGGGATGGGGTACGCGGTGTTCGTGTAGAGCGGGCCTTCCTCGGTGCCCAGCATGCGGCGCGCACCCCCACCGGCGAGCGGCGTGAACTCCTCGAGCACCCAGTGCGAAGGCACACGCATCGGATCCCACGCGGAGTCGTCGAAGCCGTCGGCGAGGAACGCGGCGCCCGTGCCCTCGGCGGTCGGCGAGAGGCGGAACCGCCATGTGCCGTTGAGGCTCAGCACCGCGGCGTCGGTCACGGCGTCGGCACGCGGCTCACGCCGGCCGGCGCCCGGCGCCGTACTCTCCCAGTAGCAGTCAGCGACGGCAGTGGAGGTGGCGGCGACGGATCGACTAGTCTGCATGTCCATGGGAGTGTGCATATCCATTCTTTATTGAATGTGGTTGCAGTTTAGCTCAGAGGAGTCCGCGTGACACGAACGGCATCGACGACGCTTCCTTCTGCGCGCGTCCCCGATGCGATCGCCCGTGCGGTCGCCGAATCCTCGCGACTGAAGACGCGCATGATCGACCGGGTCTCGTACGCGAGCGACGCGTCGCACTTCCTCCTCACGCCCGAGGCCGTGGTCGTCGCCGAGGACGCCGCAGAGGTCGGGCGGCTCATGCGCGCGGCCGGTTCCACCGGATCGCGGCTCACCTTCCGCTCGGGAGGTACGAGCCTGTCGGGCCAGGCCGCGACCGACGGCCTGCTGATCGACGTGCGCCGCCGATTTCGCCGCATCGACGTGCTCGACGGCGGGCGGCGCGTGCGCGTGCAGCCCGGCGCCACCGTTCGTCAGGTCAACGCGCGCCTCGCCCGTCACGGCTACCGCCTCGGACCCGACCCCGCGAGCGAGATCGCGTGCACCATCGGCGGCGTCGTCAACAACAACTCCAGCGGCATGGCGTGCGGCATCACCGAGAACACGTACCAGACGCTCGAGTCGCTCGTCCTGGTCCTGCCGTCGGGCACCGTCGTCGACACCGGGGAACCCGACGCGGACGCCGCACTCAGGGCGGCGGAACCCGACCTCGCCGACCGGCTGATGCGGCTGCGCGAGCGCGTCGTGTCGAACCCGCACTCGGTCGAGATCATCCGACGGCAGTTCGCGATGAAGAACACCATGGGGTACGGCATCAACGCGTTCCTCGACTTCGACTCGCCGGCCCAGCTGCTCGCCCACCTCGTCGTCGGCAGCGAGGGCACGCTCGCCTTCGTCGCCGAGGCCACCTACCGCACGGTCCCGGTGCGGCCGCGGGTCTCGACGGCCCTCACCGTGTTCCCCGATCTCGACACCGCCACCCGTGCGCTGCCGGATCTGGTCGCGACGGGCGCGGCGACGCTGGAACTCATGGATGCCACGTCCCTGCGTGTCGGGCAGACCCTCGCAGGTGCGCCCCCGCAGATCCTCGGACTCGCGGTGCGCGAGCAGGCCGCGCTGCTCGTGGAGTACCACGCGGACGCGGATGACGAGCTGGCCGAGCTCGTCGCGCTCGGCGCCCGCACGCTCCAGGCCCAGCCGCTCGAGACGCCGGCCGCGTTCTCGGCCGATCCCGTGGAGCGCGCCGCCGCATGGAAGCTGCGCAAGGGCCTCTACGCGTCGGTCGCCGGCGCCCGTCCGAGCGGCACGACCGCCCTCCTCGAGGACGTCGTCGTGCCCGTCGAGCGTCTCGCCCCGACGTGCGCGAGCCTTCAGGATCTCTTCGCGCGCTACGGCTACCGCGACAGCGTCATCTTCGGGCACGCCAAGGACGGCAACATCCACTTCATGCTGACCGACCGGTTCGAGACGTCCGATCAGCTCGCGCGCTACTCCGGATTCACGGAGGACATGGTCGATCTCGTGCTCGGCGAAGGCGGCAACCTCAAGGCCGAGCACGGCACCGGGCGCGCGATGTCGGCGTATGTCCGCCGCCAGTACGGCGACGAGCTGTACGACGTCATGCGCGAGCTGAAGCGCCTGTGCGATCCGCACGGGATCCTCAACCCCGGCGTCATCATCGACGACAACGCCGACGCGCACCTCGAGCACATCAAGCTCGCCGACACGATCGAGCCCGAAGCCGACCGCTGCGTCGAGTGCGGCTACTGCGAGCCGGTGTGCCCGAGCAAGGACCTGACGCTCACACCCCGGCAGCGCATCGTCACGCGCCGCGCGATCGTCCGAGCCGAGGCATCCGGCGATCAAGCGCTCGCGCGCGAGCTGGAACGCGACTACGACTACGCGGGGGTCGACACGTGCGCCGTCGACGGCATGTGCCAGACCGCGTGCCCGGTGCTGATCAACACCGGGAGCCTCGTCAAGCGGCTGCGCCGTGAGGACGCCGGCGCGGTCGCGGGGACTGCGTGGGCCGGTGCTTCACGCGCCTGGGGTCGCGTCACGCGCGCCGCTTCGACCGGCCTCAGCCTCGCCGACCGCCTGCCCGCGCCGGTCGTGACGGTGGCGACCGATGTGGGCCGGACCGTCCTCGGCGCCGACACCGTGCCCCGCTACTCCGCCGACCTGCCGCGCGGCGGCACTCCCCGCAGTAGGCTCGGCGCAGAGGTCGGCGCCGGCCCCGAAGCCCCCGTCGCGGTGTACCTGCCCGCGTGCGTCAACACGATTTTCGGCCCGGCGGGCGACGGAGTCGGCGTGATCGAAGCGTTCCGGCTGCTCGCGGAACGCGCGGGCGTACGGCTCATCGTCCCCGACGGCGTCGACGCGCTGTGCTGCAGCACGCCGTGGACGTCCAAGGGCTTCACGAAGGGGCGCGACGTGATGCTGCACCGCGTGGGCGAGGCCGTCGCCACCGCGACCCGCGGCGGCGAGCTGAGCGTGGTGACGGATGCCTCGAGCTGCACCGAGGGCTTCATCCACCTGCTCGCCGATGCCGGCGTCGACGCGCGCGTCGAGGACGCCGTCGCGTTCGCCGAGCGGGTGCTGCTGCCCCGGCTCGGAGCCGTCGCCCCCGTCGTCGCGACGCTCGCGCTGCATCCGACCTGCTCGTCGGCGCAGCTCGGGCTGGATGCGTCGCTGCGCCGCGTGGCCGAGGCCGTCGCGACGGCCGTCGTGGTGCCGGACGCGTGGGGCTGCTGCGCCTTCGCGGGAGACCGCGGGATGCTGCATCCCGAACTCACGGCGTCCGCGACCGCCGCCGAAGCAGCCGAGGTGAGGGCCCTGGGCGCCGACGCGCACGCGTCGTGCAACCGCACGTGCGAGCTCGGCATGACGCGTGCGACGGGCGCCGACTACCGCCACGTCCTCGAGCTGCTCGAAGAGGCGACCCGCCCCCGATCCTGACGCAGCGTCGCGTCCGGCGTGCGCCCGCGCCCGCTGCCCGCTCAGGTGTGTCACAACACGCGGCTACGCGCGCCGGATACCGCGTGTCGTGACACCCCAACACCAGTCCGCGCGACGGCCCCCGACTCAGGTGTCACAACACGCGGCAACCCGCGCCGGATACCGCGTGTCGTGACACCCGAACGCCGCGCCGCCGGCAGCGCCTGCGGGCTCAGCCGCCTGTGGACTCACGCACCACGAGCTCGGGCTGGAACCTCACGCGGCGCTCGTGCCCGCCGTCAGGGTCGTCGAGCTCGGTCAGCAGCAGGTCGACAGCGGTGTAGCCGATGAGGTGGGCGGGCTGGCGGATCGAGCTCAGCGGCACGACCGTCGCCGAGGCGAAGTCGATGTCGTCGTAGCCGATCAGTGCGATGTCGTGCGGCGCGGCGACGGAGGGCGACACCGAGAACGCCTGCAGCACGCCGATCGCGAGCAGGTCGTTCGCGGCGAACACCGCGTCCGGCCGCGCCGCGGCGGGCCGCGCGCGGATCGCCTCACCGGCGGCGCGCCCCTGCAGCACGGACAGCGCGGGCGTCTCGATCACCTCGAGAGAGGCATCCTCCACCTGATCCACTGCTCGTCGGGCGCCTTCGAGCCGGTCGGCCACCTGCCGGATCGTCGTCGGCCCGCCGACGAAGGCCACCCGGCGCCTTCCCGCCGAAAGCAGATGACCGACGGCCAGGCGGCCGCCTTCGACGTCGTCGACCGACACCGACGCGAGCGCGCGCGGGGAGTCCTCGGCGTCCTCGTGGTCGACGAGGACCACCGGCACCCCGCCGTTGCGGAGGCGGTCCAGTCGTGACAGGTCGGCGCCCACGGGGGTGACGAGCACGCCGTTGACGCGCTGCTCGCGGAACAGGTCGAGATACGCCTCCTCACGGTCGGTGCGTTCGTCGCTGTTGCCCAGCAGCACGCTCATCCCGGACTCCGCGGCCCGATCCTCGGCACCCCGGGCGACCTCGGCGAAGAACGGGTTGCCGGCGTCGAGGACGATCAGCGCGATGCTGCGGCTGCGGCCGGCGCGCAGCTGCCGGGCGGCGTCGTTGCGCACGAACCCGAGCTCGTCGATCGCCCGCATCACCCGCTCCACGGTCGCCGGCGACACCTTCGACGGCCGGTTCAGCACGTTCGACACGGTGCCCACAGACACGGACGCCGCAGCCGCGACATCCCGCACGCTCACCATGTCATCGCCGGCGCTCGGCGGAGACCGCCGCCAGCCGCTCCTCGATCGCCCGCTGGAGGTCGGGCCCCGCGACCATGAACAGGGCCTCGCCCAGCTCCCGTCCCGGCACCCACTTCGTCGTCGTCCGGAATCTCTCAGCCGCGTCGGGCGAGTCGGCCCCGAGCACGTCGAGCACCGCCCTGTACGCCTCGGAGTCGTCGATGACGTCGGCGAGACTCGAGTCCAGCCCCACGCGCGCCGGCGCGACCTGCTCCGCGACGTCGGCGACCTCCCACGCGTGCGCGCCCGACCCGACCTCGTGCGATCGCCCGTCGGGCAGCACGACGGTCGCCGTGGTGTTGGGAGGGATCACGGCCTCGACTCGGATGACGCCGTCGGCGCGCGTCCACGCGGAGCGAGCTCGCCCGTAGGGCGTGAGGTGCTCGGCCGATGCGTGGTCGAAGCCGCCCAGCGGTCGCGGCTCGATCCGGATGCGGGCGTACCCCGGGGCGTCCGGGGCGAGGCCGGCCACCACGCGATGCAGCCAGTCGCCGATCGCCCCGAAGGCGTAGTGGTTGAACGACGTCATCTCGCCCGGATTGATCGTGCCATCGGGCAGCATCGAGTCCCACCGCTCCCAGACCGTCGTCGCTCCCATCGTCACCGGGTACAGCCATGACGGGTTCTCGGTCTGCACGAGCAGCCGGCGCGCCGTCTCGACGTGGCCCGTGCGGGTGAGTGCGTCCTGGATGATCGGCGTCCCGACGAACCCGGTCCCGATGTGGTAGCCGGACTGGCGCGTCAGCGCGGCGAGCCGATCCCCCAGCGCCGCGTGCTGCTCTGCCGGTGCGATGTCGAAGACGATCGCGAGCGCATACGCCGTCTGCGCGTCCGACATCATGCGCCCCGCCGGAGTGACGTACTCGGCGTTGAACGCGGCACGGACCTCGTCGGCGATGCGCGAGTACTCGACCGCCTCGTCCGCACGGCCGAGCAGCTCGGCGGCGCGAGCGACGGCGTCCGCGGAGCGGAAGAGGTACGCGGTCGCGACGATGTCGGCATCCGTCTTCGCGTTCGCCGGCAGGTGAGGCGGCGCGTCGGGGTCGAGCCAGTCGCCGAACTGGAACCGACCCTCCCACAGCCGCCGGTCGCCGGCGATGTCGATGAGGACGTCGGTCCATGCCTTCATGCTCGGGTACTGCCGCTCGAGGGTCGCGGTGTCGGCGAAGCGCTCGTGCAGCACCCACGGCACGACGGTCGCGGCATCGCCCCACGCGGCGGCGGGACGCGCCGGGCCGAGCACGTTCGGCACCACGAACGGCACCACCCCGTCCGATTCCGACTGCTCGATCGCGAGGTCGCGCAGCCACGAGTCCAGGAAGCCGCGTACGTCGTACAGGAACGACGCCGTCGGCGCGAACACCTGGATGTCGCCGGTCCAGCCCAGGCGCTCGTCGCGCTGCGGGCAGTCAGTCGGCACGGACAGGAAGTTTCCGCGGAGTCCCCACACCACGTTCTCGTGAAGGCGGTTCACGAGCGGGTCGGATGCCTCGAACCAGCCGGTGCGCTCCATGTCGCTGTGGATCACGACCGCGGTGACGGCGGACGGGTCGAACTGGCCTGGCCAGCCCGAGACCTCCGCGTAGCGGAAGCCGTGGAACGTGAACTCGGGCTCCCACTCCTCGACACCCTCGCCCGACAGGACGTACCGGTCGGTGGCCGCCGCGGCCCGCAGCGGCCGCGTTCCGAGCTCGCCGTGCTCGAGCACCTCCGCGTGACGCAGCGTCACCTCGGTGCCCGCGGGCCCCTCGACCCGGATCCGCAGCCGCCCGACGAGGTTCTGGCCGAAGTCCAGCACCGTCTTGCCGCTCGGTGTCGTGATGACCTCCTGCACGGGAAGCTCCTCGAGCCGGCGGACGAACGGCGACACACGCGCCTCGGGCGTCGCGACGGCGTCGAGCACCGCGGCAGGACGCCATCCGGAGTCGTCGTATCCGGCCTCCGCGAAGCCGCGACCCGTCGCATCGACGAGCGCGCGGCGCGCGTCGTAGTCCTCGCCGGCGTAGAGGCCGCTCGCGGTGAGCGGTCCGGTCGACGCCCGCCACGAGGCATCCGTCGCCACCCATTCGCTCGACCCGTCGGCGTACTCCACGAGCAGCTGCGCGGCGAAGCGCGGCTGGTCGCCGTAGTGGCGCTGGGCGCTGTCGCGGAACCCGAACCTCTCGGTCGCCCACGCGCCCGCCAGGCGCACGCCGAGCGCGTTGCGGCCCTCGGTCACGAGCGCGGTGACGTCGGTCGTCTCGTGGATCGTCCGCTGCCGGTACGGCGTCCAGCCCGGCTTCATGACATGGTCGTCGACGTCGGCGCCGTTGACAGCCACCTGGTACACGCCCACCGCAGTGGCGTACAGCGTCGCGCGCCGCACGGGGCTCGCCGGTTCGAACTCCGTCCGCAGGTACGCGGGCTGCGCGTCCTGCTCCGGGTCGGCGAGCCCGATCGTCTCCGCGGTCCACTCCTCGTCCCCGAGGAAGCCGCCCACGATCCTCCGCGGCTCGCTCCACGCTCCCTCGGCGCCGTCCTGCCCGGTGACCCGCACGCGAAGCGCGACCTCCTCGCGCGGCGCGAGCGGTCCGAAGGGCCATTCGACGCCGTGCGAGTCTCGGCCGTCGACGCGATGGGTCTCCGACCCGTCCCGCCGGACGAGCTCGAGCTCCGCTCCGGCCTGGAGCCAGCCCGGCGAATCGGTCTCGGTGCGCCAGCCGATGCGTGGTGCGGGCGTGGCGACGACGTCGCTGCGGTACGGGGCTTCGATGACGATGCGGGCGGTGGGCTTGCTCATGGCGCTCCTTCGTGCGGGTCCGGTGCTTCGGATCGGTCGGATTGCGGCGGCTCTGCGTGGACGCGGCCGTGACGGGTCAGGCGGAGACGGTCACCTCCGGCCGGGCGACCGCCGGCGCGGTCACGACGATGCGGTGCGAGCCATGGCCGAGCTCTCGTGACGGTGCCTCGCCGTCGACGGTGATGTCGGAGTCGGCCGTGATCGGCAGGTCCAGCCGCGCGCGGCACCCGAACGGCACCTCCAGGCTCGCCTCGAACCGCTCGCCCGCGAGCCGCCAGTCGATCGCGAGGCGGCCGTAGGGGGTGTCGATGGATGCCGAGGCCCGGTCCAGCCCGTCGGCCGGACGCGGCGCGACCCGCACGACCCGGTAGCCCGGCTCCGCCGGCGCGAGGCCCGCGACCGTGCGGTACACCCAGTCGATCATGGCCCCGTATGCGTAGTGGTTGAACGACAGCATTCCGGTGTTCTCGGGACCGCCCTCGGTGGGCGCCGCGTCCATCGCGCCGGAGTGGATCGAGCCGTCGGGGAGGATCGCGTCCCACCGCTCCCACACCGTGGTGGCGCCGCGGTCGACCTGGTACAGCCACGACGGCGCCTCGCGCCGCAGCACCATGAGGTAGGCCTCGTCGAGGTGCCCGAATCGCGAGAGCGCGAACAGCACGAGCGGCGTGCCGAGGAAACCGGTCGCGATGCGCCCGGCCTCGCGACGCACGTTCTCGGCGAGGGCGGCCGCGATCTCGGCGTGCCGCTCCTCGGGTGCGATGCCGAACTCGATCGCGAGCGCGGCGCCCGTCTGGGTCGCGATCGCCGCCTCGCCCCAGCGCGCGAACGTCTCGGCCGCGACCTGGTCCGCCAGCCGCTCGTAATCGTCCGCCCGCACGGCGTCGCCGACCAGGCGCTCGGCGCGCGCGAGCAGGCGTGCTGAACGGACGTAGAAAGCGTTCGCGACGTAGTCGCTCGAGACCTTCGCCTCCCATGGCCGGTCGGCCGGCGCGTCGGGATCGAGCCAGTCGCCGTACTGGAAGGACGGCGGCAGCACGATGTCGTCGCCGGCGCGCCGACGGAGGTGCTCGACCCACCGGCGCATGCTGTCGAGTTGCTGCGACAGGATCTCGGCGGACCCGTACGACTCGTACACGGCGAACGGCACGATGGTGGCGGCATCCGCCCAACCCGCCCGCCCCATGTTCTCGATCGGGCCGCCCTGCATGACGATGTCCTGCGGGCGGATGATGTCGGGCACGACGGAGGGAACTCCGGCGTCGGTCTGGTCGATCGCGAGGTCGGTCAGCCACGACCGCCAGAAGGCCTCCGAGTCGACGAGCGTGCACGCGGTCGCGGCGAACGCCTGGGCGTCGCCGGTCCATCCCAGCCGCTCGTCGCGCTGCGGGCAGTCGGTCGGCACCGAGACGAAGTTGTCGCGCAGCGACCACAGCACGTTCGAGTGGAACTGGTCCAGCGCCGCGTGCGACGACGAGAACGAGCTGCGAGGCGCGAGGTCGCTCGAGATCGCGACGGCGACCGCCGACACGACCTCCGCGCCTTCGACATCGGCGTAGCGGAAGCCGTGGAACGTGAACGCCGGTTCGAGCGTGTGCTCGCCGTCGCGGTCGAGCGTGTACACGTCGGTCGCCTTCGCCGAGCGCAGCGCCGTCAGGTGCAGATCTCCGGACGGCTCGAGGACTTCGGCGTGCCGCACCGTGACGGTGTCGCCGGCCTCCCCGCGCACCGTCAGCCGCACCCACCCCGCGATGTTCTGCCCGCCGTCGAGCCGCGAGCGACCCGCGTGCGTCGACACCGACATGGGCAGTTCCGCGATCACCCGCACCGGCGGGGCCGACCGGGGCACGAATCGCGTCCGGTCGACGGAGATGACGGATGCCGCGGCCCAGCCCTCGCCCGAGAACCCCGGTTCGTGGGCGGCGGGGTCATCCAGGCGCAGGTCGATCACGGTCCCGTCGTAGATGCTCGCACTGCGGACCGCTCCGAATCCGCCTCGCCACGAGGCATCCGTCTTCGCGACCACCCGGCCATCGGCCTCGATCTGCGCCAGCGCGCCGAGCCGGTCGCCGTAGATCTCGGTGCGGCGTGCGAACCCGAAGCTGCCGCGGTACCAGCCGTCGGCGACCGCGAGGACGACGACGTTCTGCCCCTCGCGGAGGAGGTCGGTGACGTCGAGGGTGTCGACGACGATCCGCTCCTGGTACGAGGTCCACCCGGGCGTGAGGTGCGCGTCGGTCGCGCGGACGCCGTTGATCCACGCGTCGACGAGACCCAGCGCGCTCAGACGCAGCCGTCCTGCGGCCGGGCGGTGCTCGAGTGAGAACTCGGCGCGCAGCAGCTGCGCCGGTCCGTCCACCGGCGCGTCGATGCCGACGACATCGGCCTCGAGCTCGGGTCCGTCCACACCGGCCTCGACGATGAGGCGATCGCTCCACGGCGACCAGCCCGCGGCGGTCGCCACCCGGACCGCGAACGCCCGGCGCTCGCCCGCGCGGAGATCGCCCTCGATGCGCGCGCCGGTCGCGTCGGCATCCGCGACGGCAGCGGACTCGGCGAGGTCGTCGTGCTCGGATCCGCTGGCGATCTGGTAGCCCAGCACGCGCGCGTCGGCGTCGGAACTCGTGATGCGCCACGAGAGCCGGAGCCCGGAGCGCGGGACGCCGAGGAGTCCCGGAGCGTGCTGCGTGCGGAGGCCGACCACCGTCGTGGCGAGGTCGGGCTCTGAGGGGAGGGGAAGCGCCGTCATGGCCGGAGTCCTTTCGCCGGACAGCAGCGTCGCCGCCCGTGCCTCCATCGTGAAACGATTCATGGTTCGTTGTCAACCAGAGTGTAGACCGTTACACGATCGTGACGGCCGGTTTCGACATGACTGTTGACGACCTTGCTTGCGCGACGTACCTTACGAGGAGTTGAATGGTTTCAACGACCATTCGGCGCAGCACCAGGGAATCCGGCAGCGTGGGCGGAATCGGCCGCTCGGCTTTACAAGGAGGTAAAGGATGAAGAGCAATCGAACCCGGAGACTGCTCGTCGCGACGACGGGGATCGCCGCATTGGCGCTCCCGCTCGCGGCCTGCAGCGGCGGAGACGGCGGGGGTGGCGACGGAACGGTCGAGATCTCGTTCCTCACCCAGAACACCGGCACGAACGTCGAGGTCGCCGAGGCGCTCATCGAGGCGTTCGAGGCGGAGAACCCCGACATCACGGTCCGGCTCGAGACTCAGCCGGCCGGCACCGAGGGCGACAACCTCATGAAGACCAAGCTGGCCACCGGCGAGATGGAGGACGTCTTCGGATACAACTCGGGATCGCTGTTCCAGGCGCTCAATCCCGATCAGAACCTCGTGCCCCTCGATGACCAGCCGTGGGTCGCAGACCTGATCGACACCATGAAGGCGGTCGTGTCCACCGAGAACGGCATCTACGGCGCGCCATTCGGCTCGACCCAGGCCGGCGCGGTCGTCTACAACAAGAAGGTCTACGCCGACCTCGGTCTCGAGGTGCCCACGAGCTGGGAGGAGTTCGCCGCGAACAACGAGGCCATCAAGGCCGCCGGGATCGCCCCCGTCGTCCAGACCTACGGCGACACCTGGACCAGCCAGCTCTTCGTGCTGGGAGACTTCGGGAACGTCCTCGCGCAGGACCCGGACTGGGCCGAGGAGTACACCGCGGGCAACCGCAAGTACGTCGACGAGCCGGCCCTTCAGGGCTTCGCCAACCAGCAGGAGGGCTTCGACGCGGGCTGGTGGAACGAGGACTTCGCCTCGGCGCTCTACGACGACGGCGCACGCATGGTCGCGACGGGAGAGGGTGCCCACTACCCGATCCTCACCGGCATCGTGACGACGTTCCAGCAGAACTACCCCGACGAGCTCGAGAACATCGGCGTCTTCCCGCTTCCCGCGCAGAACGCCGAGGACACCAAGCTCACGGTGTGGCTGCCCAACGCCGTCTACATCCCCAAGACGACCGAGGGCGACAAGCTCGAGGCCGCCAAGACGTTCGTCGCGTTCATCAACGACGCCGGCGGCTGCAAGATCCAGACCGAGGTCATGGTGCCGAGCGGGCCGTTCGCGACGAGCGCCTGCACGTTGCCCGACGACGTCCCCGGCCTGCTGAAGGACATGCAGCCGTACTTCGACGAGGGCAACACCAACCCGGCGCTCGAGTTCCTCTCGCCGATCAAGGGGCCGAACCTCGAGAACATCACGGTCGAGGTCGGGTCGGGCATCCGCTCCGCTGAGGACGGGGCCGCCCTGTACGACGAGGATGTCGTCAAGCAGGCGCAGCAGCTCGGCCTGGAAGGCTGGTGAGACACCGGGCCTGAAACCTGTCCGTCGGTGGGGGCCGTGTCGCCCGCGGCACGGCCCCCACCCACATCAATGGAGATGAGATGACGACGATCGCGGAACGCCCGCGCGAGAAGACCGCCCCGCCGCCCCCGCGCGCGAAGCGCAGGCCGATGAAGAGCATGTACCCGACGTGGTTCTACATCCCGTCCGGTGTGCTCTACGTCGTCCTCTTCGCCGTGCCGACGTTCGCGTCGTTCTACTTCGCGCTGACGCGGTGGTCGCTCTTCGACGTCGAGTTCATCGGCCTCGACAACTTCGTGACGTTCTTCACAGAGCCGATGCTGTTCCAGGGCCTCATCAACACGTTCGTCTACGGATTCCTGACGTCGGCGTTCAAGGTGGTCCTCGGCCTCGCGCTGGCCGTGCTGCTCACGGGCTCGATCCTCGGCCGCGGCTACCTCCGCTCGACGATCTTCTTCCCGGTGCTGGTCTCGACGATCGGCGTCGGCATCACGTTCAAGGTCCTGATGGACCCGTTCGACGGGCTCATCAACAAGACTCTCGCGACGTTCGGCATCGAGGGGCCGGGCTGGCTCACCGACCCGGCGTGGGCGCTGTTCTCGGTCGCTCTCGTCGACGTCTGGAAGGGCGTCGGGATCGCGACGCTGATCTACATCGCCGGCATCGTGGCGATCCCCCAGGAGTACTTCGAGGCGGCCAAGGTCGACGGCGCCGGTGCGTGGAAGAGCTTCTGGAACATCACGCTCCCGCTCGTGCGCCCCGCGACGGCGACCGTCGTGCTGCTCTCGCTCATCGGCGGCCTGCGCTCGTTCGAGCTCATCTGGGCCATGACACGCGGCGGCCCCGGATTCTCGAGCGACGTCATCGCGTCGGTGATCTACAAGCAGTACCAAGCCGGCTTCTACGGTCTCTCGACCGCCGGCAACGTGGTGCTGTTCATCATCGTGACGGCGATCATCGTGCCCATCTCGTACCTCCTCAACCGCCGGCAGGTGGAGTCATGACCCTCACGCGCACCCTCACCACCGCGGGGGCCAAGCCCTCCCGGATCCGCCAGGACCGCCGGCCGATGACGCTGAAGCGATTCCTGCGCAAGTACCTGCTCGGCATCATCGCGATCCTCGCCTCGATCGTCGTGTTCATCGTGCCGTTCGCGTTCATCTTCCTGACCGCCGCGAAGAACATGCAGGAGGCGTCGCTCTTCGAGTTCTCGCTGCCGCAGCAGGGCTGGCACCTGTGGGAGAACTTCCTGACCGTGCTGCAGACGCGCGACTTCATCATCGTGCGCGCGTTCGTCAACAGCACGATCCTCACGATCGCGTCCGTCGCGATCATGGTCGTGTTCGCCGCGATGGTCGGGTACGTGCTCCAGCGGCGCAAGTCCCGCTGGAACCACCTCATCAACTTCTTCGTGCTCGCCGGTCTCATCGTCCCGCCCGCGGTCGTTCCGACGATCTGGGTCATGCAGACCCTCGGGATCTTCAAGACGATGCCGGGGATGATCCTCATCGAGGCCACCTTCGGCCTGTCGTTCTGCATCCTGCTGTTCCGGGCGTTCGTGGCGACGATCCCCAAGGAGCTCGACGAGGCCGCGATCATCGACGGCGCCGGCCCCATGCGGCTCTTCTTCACGGTGGTGCTGCCGCTGCTGAAGCCGGTGGTCGTGACCGTGATCGTGGTGCAGGCCGTCGCGGTGTTCAACGACTTCACCGGGCCGCTGTACTTCCTGCCCGGCGATGCGAACGCGACGGTGCAGCTGACGCTCTACAACTTCCAGAGCCAGGCCGCGAGCCAGTGGAACCTGCTGTTCATGGACATCCTGCTCATCACGATCCCGCCGCTGATCATGTACATCTTCTTCAACCGGCAGATCGTCGCGGGCATGACCAGCGGAGCCGTCAAGGGCTGAGCCGCGACATCCGTCTCACCAGTACTCGGCCGGCACCGTGCCGCGCAGCCACGCGAGCTCGTTGTCGCGGATGAAGATCGACAGGGTGTCGGCAGGGTCGAGCCCCTCGCCGAGCCACGGGAACAGGATGTCGAGGAGCGCCTGGCCGGAGGCGGTGTCGGGCTCTTCGACCACGCGCTCCCACGCGTCGACGAAGCCCGCCGGCGTGGGCACGGTGCGGACGAGCTTCGAGACGTACTTCGGGCCCGGCAGCATGACGTGCGCCGCGGCCAGAGCGGCTCGCGCCGCCGCGAGCGCGAGGTGCACGCCGGCGTGGCGTCGCAGGAACGGATCGTCGCGCTCGACCGCCTGCCGCAGGAAGTAGCCGCCGTAGAGCCGCGCCTGCGAGAGATACGAGCGCACGCGCTCGTCCCACACGTCATCGGGCAGCGACGTGATCCGGTCGATGAGCCCCTCGAGGCCGGGCAGCTCGCTCCACGCCACCCGGGCGCTCAGGAACGACGCCCTGGTGGGATCGTCCGCGCGCTCGGTGGCCCGTTCCAGGTACGAAGGGCTCGCGAGCTTGATGTCGATGTACGAGCCCGGGTAGTCCACGCCCTGGCGCTCGATCCACGCGAAGCGCCCCGCCGCGGTCTCGGCTGCGAACCGCTCGTCGTCGACGACGAGGTAGACGTCGACGTCCGAGTCTTCGCGCTCCCTCCCCTGGGCGACGGATCCGACCAGCACCACGGCGAGCGCGCCGGGCTCCCTGCGCACCGATTCGACATAGGCGTCGAGCGCCCGTTCCTGATGTTCCACATCTGCTCCTTCGCGACGATCGTCTGCTTCCCCCGACGCGGCCCGGATCGGCGTTGTCGAGGCCGGCTGGGGTCAGGCCGGCGGCCGCGTGGACGCCCGCACGATCAGCTCTGCGTCGAACGTCTGACGCGCGGGCTCGGCCCGGCCCGCGAACCGCTCGAGCAGCATCTCGACGGCTCGCGCGCCCATCGCCTCGCCCGGCTGATGAACCGTCGTCAGCCCGAACGCGGGATGCGACGCCAGCGGAACGTCGTCATAGCCCACGACCGCGAGCGGCAGACCCGCATCGAGCGCCGCGCGAAGGGTTCCGAAGGCGAGCTCGTCGTGAGCTGCGAACACGGCGGTCACCTCGGTGCCCCCGGCGATCTCGCGGCGCACGACGTCGTACGCGTTGCCTTCGCCCTCGTCGGTGCGCCATACCACCGCCTCGTCGGCGAGGCCCGCCGCGGCCATCGCGCGCGAGTACTCGCGCAGCCTCACGCCGTGCGGGAACGGCTCCCTGTGGTCGGACTCCCCGAGTGTGAGGTGCGCGATGCGGCGGTGCCCCAGCTCGAGCAGGTGCCGCATCGCCGCTCGGGCGCCCGCGGCATCGTCGCCGGCCACGACGTCGTAGCGCTCCGAGGTGTCGTGGCGTCCGAACATGACGACCGGGAGCGATGCGGCGATGCGCTCGAGCGCGGTCTCGTCGACGCGGGGCGAGACGGCGATGAGCCCGTCGACCTGCCGGTCGACCAGCGCTTCGAGCGCCCGGAAGCCCTTGCGCGACCCGACCTCGGCCGGGGCGATGATGAGCTGGTACGGCGTGCCCTCCAGCGCGGCGTTCGCCCCCTGCACGATCCGGGCGAAGAAGTGGTTCGACAGGTCCGGCAGCTCGATCCCGATCGTGAACGTGCGGCCTCGCATCGCCCGAGCGGCGATGCGCGGACGATAATTGAGCTCGGCCATCGCAGCGGTCACCCGCTCGCGCATCGCATCGCTCACGCCGTACGCGTTGCGCAGCACCTTCGACACCGCGGCCCGCGAGACGCCCGCGGCTTGCGCGACGTCCTCGATCGTGGCCGCACGTGGTCGCTCGACTGTCATGACATGAGGCTAACGGCGGGGAGCGGGCGCAGCCGCCGGATGGGTCGGCGACGCGCGCCGCCGACCCATCCGGTGCCGGCCCTACCGGATCGAGAAGGATGCCTCGGCGTGGGCATCTATCGAACCACCGACGGTGACCACGTAGGTGCCGGGAGCGGTCGTCCACGCGGACGCGGCGGCATCCCAGTACTCCAGCAGGTGCATGTCGGCGAGGTCCTCGGCCGACAGCGTGACCTGCACGTTCCGGTGCTCGCCGGGCTCGAGCGTGACGCGCTCCCACCCGATCAGGCGCTTGGAGGGCTCCCCCGAGGCATCCGGGAGCTCGAGGTACACCTGCGCTACCTCGGTGCCGGCGACGTCCCCGGTGTTGGTGAGCCGGAACCGCACCCGGATCTCCTTGTCGCCCGTGGTCGACCTCGGCGTCACCGTGACCTTGTCGTACGAGAACTCGGTGTAGCTGAGCCCGTGGCCGAACCCGAACAGCGGCTCGATGCCCTCGGCCTCGTACCAGCGGTAGCCGACCTTCAGCCCCTCGGCGTAGTCGACCTGGAGGATCCCCTCCTCGTCCGGCAGTCCGGGGTACTGGGCCTCCGATCCCGCCGTGGGCGTGTCGGCGAGCGACGCGGGAAACGTCATCGGCAGCTTCCCCGACGGGTTCACGTCGCCGTACACGAGGGCAGCCAGCGCCGGGCCGAACTGCTCACCCGAATGCCAGGCGTGCAAGACCGCGTCGACGTCCCCGATCCAGGGCATCTCGACCGCGGAGCCCGCGTTGAGCACGGCCACGGTGCGGGGAGCGGATGCCGCGACCGCCGCGATCAGCTCGTCCCCGTTGCCGTCCAGCCGCAGGTCGGGCAGGTCCTGGCTCTCGCCCATCGTGTAGTGCCCGAAGACGATCGCGACGTCCGCCGCTGATGCCACGGCCGCGGCATGCGCCGCGTCGGCGCCGTTGTCGTACACCACCTCGCCGCCCGCCTGGGTCACCCGCTCGGTCAGCGCGGTGAGAGGATCGACGATCGCGTCGCAGTTCAGCACCGGACCACCGGGTCCGAACGGGAAGTCCCATCCGCAGCCGGTCTTGGCGCTGACGCCGTCCGTCGGCACGCTCGACGCGGTCTGGCCGATGACCGCGACGGTGAGGTCGCCCTCGGCGAGCGGCAGCGCGCCGTCGTTCTTGAGGAGGACGGTGCTCTGCTCGGCGATCTCCCTGGCGAGGGCCTTGTGCTCGGGCGTGGAGACGTTCGCGACGGGCGTGGCGGGCACCGGGTGGTCGAAGAGTCCGCCCGCGATGTACGAGTGCACGACGCGGAAGGCGGCCTCGTCGACCCGCTCCTGCGCGATCTCACCCGCGGCGAGCGCGGCGTCCAGGCGTGCGGGGGTGAACCACCGTGGCCGGTTCAGCTCCTGATCGAGCCCGGCGTTGAGCGACGGCGCGGTCGAGTGCACCGAGCCGAAGTCGCTCATGACGTATCCCTCGAAGGGGTAGTCCTGCCGCAGGCTCGTGGTGAGGATGTCGTTCTCGCACGCGTACACGCCGTTGACCTGGTTGTACGAGCACATGAGGCTGCCGGGGTCGCTCTTGCGCACGGCGATCTCGTACGGCAGGTCGTAGATCTGCTTGAAGGTGCGCTCGTCCATGTTCGACGAGCTCGTCTGGCGTGCTTCCTCCTGCTCGTTCGCGACGTAGTGCTTGAGGTTCGCGATCACCGGCTTGTCGGGGTTGCCGTCTTCCAGACCGCGGACGTTCGCCGCGGCCATGAGCCCCGAGAGCACGGGGTCCTCGCCGAAGTACTCCGAGCCGCGACCCGACAGCGGCGTGCGGCCGGACGCGATGCCGGGTCCGAGGATCACCGCGCTGCGCTTGTCGAACGACTCGGCCGCGTGCGCAGCCGCCTTGTGCTCGCCCAGCTCCAGGTTCCACGTCGCGGCGACGGCGATCGGTCCCGGCCACGCGGTCGTGCCGGCGGACTGGTAGACGCCGTCGGGTCCGTTGGCGTAGATCACGGTCGGCGTGCAGGGGACCTGTTCGGGGTAGACCACGGGCGCTTCGCCCGCGAACCCGGGGTTCCACGTGGTGCGGGCAGGCGTGTTCGCCGGCTGTTCGACGAGCCAGCGGTACTTCTGATGCTGCGAACTGGCATCGAGGAGCGCGTGCGCACGCTCCTCGGCGGGCAGCGAGGTGTCCATCCAGGGCACCGTTGAGCAGTTCACGGCGGCGGCGGGCGCTGCTGCCGAGACCACGGCCCCACCGGCCGCCAGTGCGACACCCAGCACGAGCGCCGTCGCGCGCCTGCGCACGCTCGGCCCGCTTCCGAGCCGGTTGTTCACGAGTGACGTCATCGTCGATCCTCTCCATCGAGGAGCGATCCGTAGACCGCTCTACATAATGTAGACCGCTCTACGGTGGCATCATCCGGGCCGTCCGTCAAGGGCCCGTCTCGGCGCCGCCCCTCGGCGTACGGTGGCCCCATGGATGAGCGGCGAAGCGAGAACGACACCCCCGAGGCCCGGCTGCCCGAGGACGACAGCCCGACCGGCGGCGACGAGACGACCGAGGAGCAGCTCGACGCCGACAACCCCGTCGAGGAGGACACCCTCAAGACCCTCGACCCCGACAATCCGCCCGCCTGAGCGACCGCGCCGCCGCTCGCGGCGCGTTCGCTGCGGACCCGGAGATCCGGCTTCGCCACGGTTTCCGGGTTCGGCTGAGCCCCGGCATCCGGAAACCGTGCAGTTCTCGATCTCGGATCCGGCGAGCTCACGCTTCGCGGGTGATGGTCACCTTCACGTGCAGGCTGCTCTTGAACGGCCCGGCGTACACGCCGCGCAGCGGCGGCACGTCGCTGTAGTCGCGGCCGCGGCCGACGAGCACGTGCCGGTCGCCGATCTCGATGTTGTTGGTGGGGTCGAAGCCCTGCCACTCGCCCGCGAACCACTCGACCCATGCGTGCGATTCGCCGGTGACGGCCACGCCGACCTCGGCCGAAGGACGCGGGTGGAGGTATCCCGACACGTAGCGCGCGGGGATGCCGACCTCGCGCAGGGCGCCGAGCGTGATGTGCGCGATGTCCTGGCATACGCCCTTGCGCGCCTCCCACGCCTCACTGGCGGTGGAGTGCACGCCGGTGATGCCCTGCATGTACTCGACGGCATCCCCCACCGCGACCGCGATGGCGTGCGCCGCCTGCCCGGGACTGTCGTGCTCCGCCGCGATCGCGCGGGCGAACTCGGCCACCTCGGCGTGCGGCCGCGTGCGCCCGGTCTGAGTGAGCTGCTCGACGGTCGAGATCGAGCGGTCCACCTCGCGTGCGAGCGCGTCCCACGTGATGTCGATGTGCTCGAGCGGGCGCGGGCGCACCTCGACGAGCGAGCGCGCCGTGATCGTCAGCGCCGAGTGCGGTGAGAGCACGTCGAACGCCGCGACGCGCGTGCCGAAGTAGTCGACGTACTGATTGACGGATGTCGAGGGCTCGATGTCGAGCGACGAGTTGAGCACGAACTGGCTGTCGGTCGAGACCGGGAGCATGCGCGCCTCGTTGTACGACGCGGTGACATCGCCCTGATAGCCGAACCCGGTCTGGTGCTCGATGCGCAGTCTCTTCATGAGATCTCTCCGATCCAGCTGGGCTCGGCCTGCGTCGGGAAGAACCGGCCGCGAATCGCCTCGGACGCCTCGCGCGTCACCGTCTGCACGCGCTGCATGTGCTGCGGCAGCTCGTTCAGGATCTCGGAGATGGGGCGGTACTCGAGCTCGTTGCGGATCTGCCCGAGAGCCCGCAGCACCGTGTTCGAGTGGCCGACTCGGTCCGCGCGCGGATCGATGGCGCTCATGCACTCCTCGGCGCGCTGGATCGAGTAGATGATCGAGCGCGGGAACAGGCGGTCCAGCAGCAGGAACTCCGCCGCATTGCGCGCGCTGGGCATGCCGCGGTAGGTGCGCAGGTATGCCTCATAAGCCCCGCACGAACGCAGGATGGTGGTCCACGACGGACCGGATGCCTCGGTCAGCGACCGCGTGGCGAGCAGGCGCGCCGTCATGTCGGTGCGCTCGATGCTGCGTCCGAGCGTGAAGAACTGCCACGCCTCGTCCCGGCTCGTCGAGGAGTCCACGATGCCCACCGCGAGTGCAGCGCGCTCGCGCACCCACTGGAAGAACTCGTGCACCCGGTCGTTCTGCAGGCGGCGAGGCATCCGTGCGTTCGTGGTGTTGAGCGTCTCCCACAGCTCGCTCGACACGATCTCGCGCGCCCGGCGCGCGTTCTCTCGGGCGGCGGTGAGCGCATAGGCGATGCTCGACGGGTTCATGCGGTCGACGGCGAGACGCGACAGCACATCGCCGCGGCGCACGTGCTCGACGCCCTCGGGCGGCAGCGACCCCATGACGCTGAGCAGCGACCGACACGCGGTGTCCTCGTCGATCCACGGGTCTTCGAGCAGCAGCTGCAGATGGACGTCGAGGATGCGCGCGGTGCCGTCGGAGCGCTCGATGTACCGCCCGATCCAGAACAGACTTTCAGCGATGCGACTCAGCACGTTCGTCACACCTCGATCCGAGGCAGGTTGTTGAGGAGGTCGCTCTGCGACCGTATCGAAACACGACGACGCGGCTCAGCATGGCGTCCCGCCCTCGAGCATGTCCCGATCTCTGTCGTTCCCGGGCTCCCTTGTGGCGGATTGCGGGACATGGCCCGCCGCAATCGGGACACGGTGGGCATTGACGGATGCCTCGACCTGCGCCTGCTGCTGCTGCTCCCGCTGCTCGACCCGGGAGCCTGGGGCATCCTGCGGTGAGTGCGTCGGCTCGGACTGCGCGTCGTAGATGATCGGGATCGCGGCGGTGACGCTCGCCGCCTGGTCCGCGACCAGCCCCGAGACGCCTTGCCCCTGCCCGTACTCGACGTGGGCGGGGGCGGATCCGCCGATGACCCACGTGTCCTTCGAGCCGCCGCCCTGGCTCGAGTTCACGACGAGCTGACCCTCGGGCAGGGCGACGCGCGTCAGCCCGCCGGGGAGCACCCACACGTCCTCGCCGTCGTTGACGGCGAACGGCCGCAGATCCGCGTGGCGCGGGCGCATCCCGTCCTCCACGAGGGTCGGGATCGTCGAGAGCATCACGACCGGCTGGGCGATCCAGCCGCGAGGGTCGGCGAGCAGGCGCTGCCGGAGCTTGGCGAGTTCGGCGGGTGAGGCATCCGGCCCCACCACCAGGCCCTTGCCGCCCGAGCCGTCGACCGGCTTCACCACGAGCTCGTCGAGCCGGTCGAGCACCTCTTCGAGCGCCTCGGGATCCTCGAGCCGCCACGTGTCGACGTTCTTGAGGATGGGCTCCTCGGCGAGGTAGTACCGGACGAGGTCGGGCACGTAGGTGTAGAGCAGCTTGTCGTCGGCGACGCCGTTGCCGACCGCGTTGGCGATCGTGACGTTGCCCAGTCGCGCGGCGAGCATGAGGCCGGGGGCGCCGAGCATCGAGTCGGCGCGGAACTGCAGCGGATCGAGGAAGTCGTCGTCGACGCGGCGGTAGATGACGTCGACGCGCTTGGGCCCGCGGGTGGTGCGCATGAACACCTTGCCGCCGATGCAGAGCAGGTCCCGGCCCTCGACGAGCTCGACGCCCATGAGCCGCGCGAGCAGCGTGTGCTCGAAGTATGCGGAGTTGTAGACGCCCGGCGTGAGCACGACGACGTTCGGGTCCTCGATGCCCGCGGGCGCGGACGCGCGCAGCGCCGCGAGCAGCTTGTTGGGGTAGTCACCCACCGGGCGCACGCGCATCGAGACGAACAGCTCGGGCAGCGTCTGCGCCATCACGCGCCGGTTCGAGATCACATACGAGACCCCCGACGGCACGCGCACGTTGTCTTCGAGCACGCGCATCTCGCCGTGCTCGTCGCGGATGAGGTCGATGCCCGACACCTGGATGCGCACGCCGTTGGCGGGCACGATGCCGGCGGCCTGACGGTAGAAGTACTGCGAGCTCGAGATCAGCCGGGCCGGCAGCACCTCGTCGCGCACGCAGTGCTGGTGTCCGTACGCGTCGGCGAGGAAGGCCTCCAGCGCCCGCACGCGCTGCTTGACCCCCGCCTCGATGCGCGACCACTCGTCGTACGCGATGACGCGGGGCACGGCATCCAGCGGGAACGGACGCTCCTCGCCGGCGAAGTCGAAGGTGACGCCCTGCGCGAGGTACGAGCTGGCCAGCGAGTCGGTACGCCCGCGGAGCTCCTCCTGGGTCATCTGCGCGAGGGCCTGATAGAGCTCACGGTAGGCCGCGCGCGACTCGGCGGGCGCGCCCGGATGGGCGGGACTGCCGAACATCTCGTCGAACGGCGGGACGCCCGAGGGCGTCTTTCGCGGCGCCAGCGTGGAGCCGTAGCCGTCGAACAGATCACCCATGCGACGAGCCTAACCGCGCCGCGTTGCGGCCTTGTTTCGGGCGACCCTGACGGGTGCCGGCGGACGTACGCTTGCCTCGTGGCGGCGCAGCCTGCGGATCGTGCCCCGGCACCCCTGACCTGGGTGGCGGGGGTGGCCGCCGTCGTGCTCGGCGCCGGGGCGGGCGAGCTGGTCGCAGGCGCGGTGGCGCCGGCATCGAGCCCGGTCGCCGCGATCGGCTCGGCGCTCATCGACATCGCGCCGACGTGGGCGAAGGATGCCGCGATCGCGCTCTTCGGCACCGCCGACAAGATCGCGCTCATCGTCGGCATCGCGCTCGTCCTGCTCGTGGTCGCCGCGCTGGCCGGGTGGCTGCAGGCGCGGTTCCCGCCGTGGGGTCTCGTCGTCGCCGCCGGCGTCGGCGCGGTCGGCGCGGTCGTCGCCGCGACCCGGCCCAGTGCGGGCCCGCTCGCTTGGGCACCGGCCGTCGTGGCGGCCGTGGTGGCTTCGATCGCGCTGTGGCTGCTGGCACGGATGCTGCGCTCCGCCGCATCCGCCGCATCCGCCGCACCGCCGCCGGCCGACGCCGACGCCTCCGCCGCCCGGTCGTCACAGATGCACGCCGATCCCGCCGATTCGCGTGCATCCGTGACGAACGAACCGCAGCGCGCCGCGGGTGCGAGGCCACTGCCGCCGAGCCGGCGCGCGTTCTTCGCGTGGGCCGGCGCGGCGGCGGCCGCGGGGATCCTCGCGGCCGCCGTCGGCAGTGTCCGCAGCACCGCCTCGGCCACCGTCGCCGCGATCCGACGGGCGGTGCGCCTGCCGGCGGCGGCGACGGAGGCATCCCCCGTCCCCTCGGGAGCCGAGCTGGCGATACCGGGGCTCGCCCGCGTCGTGACGCCGAACGACCGGTTCTACCGCATCGACACCGCCCTCATCGTGCCGGAGGTCGACCCCGACGACTGGCGCCTGCGCGTGCACGGCATGGTCGCCGACGAGTTCGAGCTCACGTGGGACGAGCTCATGGAGCTGCCGCTCGAAGAGAGCTGGACGACGCTGGCGTGCGTCTCGAACGAGGTCGGCGGCACCCTGATCGGCAACGCGAAGTGGCTCGGGTATCCGGTGCGGTACCTGCTCGAGCGGGCGCGGCCCGCGGCGGATGCCGACATGGTGCTGTCGCGTTCGGTCGACGGGTTCACGGCATCCACTCCGCTCGAATCCCTCACCGACGGGCGCAACGCGATCCTCGCGGTGGGCATGAACGACGAGCCGCTGCCGATCGAGCACGGCTTCCCGGCGCGGCTGGTCGTGCCGGGCCTGTACGGGTACGTGTCGGCGACGAAGTGGGTCGAAAGCCTCGAGGTGACCCGCTTCGACCGGGCACGGGCGTACTGGACCGACCGCGGATGGTCCGAGCGTGGGCCGATCAAGCTGCAGTCCCGCATCGACGTGCCGCGCAAGGGGCAGGGGCTGAGCGCGGGGGATGCCGTCATCGCGGGGGTCGCATGGCACCAGGGCGTCGGCATCGCCGCGGTCGAGGTGCAGGTCGACGACGGACCATGGCAGGAGGCGACACTCGCGAGCGCGATCTCGGACGACACGTGGGTGCAATGGCGCCTGCCCTGGGAGGCGCCGGCCGGCGAACACCTGCTCCGCTGCCGCGCGACCGGCAAGGACGGGGAGCGCCAGACGCCCGATCGTGCGGCGCCCGCGCCGGACGGAGCGACCGGCTGGCACGAGCGGTTCGTGCAGGTGTTCTGACGGATTGGTTCTACCAGACGGCATCCGGCATGTAGCATGCGGAATGGCGAGACCCACTGGGGAGCGGGTCCGCCGCCTTCTGGGGAGGTTTCTTGTGCCGGATCAATTGGAGGCGCTCGTCGCGCGCCTGCGCGAGCTCGCAACACTCGACGAAGACACCGGACGACGGCGCCTGCCGCCCGAGCGCGTGCTCGGCGAGGCGCTCAGGATGAGCCGTGGCGCGCTGCGCGAGCAGCTCTCGGTGCTCGAACGGCTCGGATTCATCGACCGCACACAGGGCCGGGGCACCTACCTCGCGAGCCCTTCCTACGACTTCGTGCGCACGTACTTCCGCATCGCACGCGACCTCGGGTATCTGACGGATGCCGAGTTCTCGGAGTCGCGTCTGCTGCTCGAGGAGGCGCTGGCCGAGGCCGCCGCGCGGCGCGCCACGCCGGAGCAGGTCGCCGAGCTGCGCAGCGACGTCGACCGGATGGTGGCCTCGCAGGCGGCCGGGGACCTCGAAGACGCGCACGAGGCCGACGTCGCATTCCACCGGAGGCTGCAGCTGATCGTCGACAACTCGGTGCTGCGGTTCATTCACGAGGGCCTCAGCCATGTGCTGCGGGACGACATCGCCGCGCGCCGCCAGGAGGTGGCCGAGCGCGGCACCGGACCCGACGGTCGCGTCCGCACCGACAGCGTGCACTACGAGATCGTCGACGCGATCGCGGCCGGCGACCCCGACGGCGCCCGCCTCGCGATGCGCCGCCACTTCGGCGGCGTGGCGCTGGGCGTGCCGGCGCGCTGAAGGCCGGGTCCGCCGGCGCCGCGTCCGCCGGCGCCGCGTCCGTCGGCGCCGGGTCCGTCGGCGCCGCGGCATCGTCCGCGCCGACTCAGCCCGCGAGCACGACCCGCAGCTGCTCGATCGCCCAGTCCAGCTCGGTGCCGCGCACCACCAGCGGTGGCGCGATACGGATGGTCTGACCGTGCGTGTCCTTCACGAGCACGCCGCGCGCGATGAGCCGCTCGGCGACGTCGCGGCCGGTGCCGACCGACGGGTCGATGTCGATGCCGGCCCACAGGCCCGCGGACCGGAACCCGGTGACGCCGTGGCCCACGAGCTCCCCGAGCTTCGCCTCGAGGTGCTCGCCGAGGAGCTTCGCCCGCTGCTGGAACTCACCCGACTGCAGCATCTCGACGACGCGCAGGCCCACGGCCGCCGCGAGCGGGTTGCCCCCGAACGTCGAGCCGTGCTCGCCCGGACGGATGACGCCCAGCACATCGCGGTCCGCGACGACGGCGGAGACCGGAAGGATGCCGCCGCCCAGCGCCTTGCCGAGCAGGTACACGTCCGGCACGACGCCTTCGCGGTCGCACGCGAACGTCTCGCCGACGCGGCCGAGTCCCGACTGGATCTCGTCCGCGATGAACAGCACGCCGTGACGCGTGCAGAGTTCGCGCACGGCTCGCAGGTAGCCCTCGGGCGGCAGAACGACCCCCGCCTCGCCCTGGATCGGCTCGATCAGCACGGCCGCGGTCTCGGGAGTGATCGCCGCCTCGATGGCGGCGGCGTCCCCGAACGGCACCGGGACGAACCCGGGCGCGAACGGACCGAAGTCGCCGCGCGCGTCGGGATCGTCGCTGAAGCCGACGATCGTGGTGGTGCGGCCGTGGAAGTTCCCGTGCGCGACGACGATCGTCGCTGCATCCGGAGCGATGCCCTTCGTGCGGTAGCCCCACGCGCGCGCGACCTTGATCCCGGTCTCGACGGCCTCGGCGCCGGTGTTCATCGGCAGCACGAGATCCTTGCCGCACAGCTCGGCGAGCGCCGCGGCGAACGCACCCAGCCGGTCGTTGTGGTACGCCCGGCTGGTGAGCGTGAGCCGGTTCAGCTGCTCCTGCGCGGCAGCGACGAGAGCAGGATGCCCGTGGCCGAAGTTGAGGGCCGAATACGCCGACAGCAGGTCGAGGTAGCGCCGGCCCTCGACATCCGTCACCCACGCGCCCTCGCCCCGCGAGATCACGACCGGAAGCGGGTGGTAGTTGTGCGCGACGTGCTCGTCTTCGTCCGCGATGATGCGGGCCATGGCGGAGTCTACGGAGAGCGAGGTCATGGGTCCTTCTCTCAGCGCCGCAGCTCGAGCGTGCAGCACTTGATGCCGCCGCCGCCGAGCAGCAGCTCGGAGAGGTCGACGAGCACCGGGTTGTAGCCGCGCTCGCGCAGCTGCGCCTCGAAGCCCTTCGCGCGCGGCGAGATGATCACGTTGAGCCCGTCGCTCGCCGAGTTGAGGCCGAACACGGCTCCGTCGGCGTCGGCGACGCGGATGGCGTCCGGGTACCGCTCGGCGAGGATCGCCTGGCTGCGCTCGTCGAAGGCTCCCGGGAGGTAGGCGATGTTGGCACGGTCCGCCCCGCCAGGTCCCTCGACGGGGTCGAGCACCGAGATGGCGGTGTCGAGGTGGTAGAAGCGCGGATCGACGAGGTTGAGGCTCACGACCTCCTTGCCGAACACGTCGGCGAGCTCGCGGTGGCTGTCGCCGGTCGAACGGAAGCCGGTGCCGGCGAGAATCGTGTCGCCGACGAGCAGGAAGTCGCCCTCGCCCTCATTGACCTCGACGGGCTCGACGACCTCGAAGCCGTTGTCGCGGAACCACTCCATGAACGCCGGGCCCTCGGGCACGCGCTCCTGGAAGCGGAACTTCGCGCCGTACGCGACGCCGCCGATGACGAACCCGCCGTTGGCCGTGTAGACCATGTCGGGCAGGCCCTCGATGGGATCGATGAGGTGCACCTCGTGTCCCAGCTCGAGGTAGGTGTCGTAGAGCGCCTGCCACTGCCGCACGGCGAGCGCCGTGTCGGTGGGGTTGGCCGGCTCCATCCACGGGTTGATCTTGTAGCTGACCGTGAAGTGCTCGGGGCGGCACATCAGGTAGCGGCGGTGCTGCTGGATGCGGGTCACCGGGGCCTCGGTCGCCGAGCTGGTCGAGGGGGCTGGCGCGGTGTCGTGCATGGACATCTGTCTCCTTGCGAAGGTGCGGCGGACGCTGTCCAGAGGCCCGGCGGCTCCGATGCGTCGGATCCGAGCTGCTGCATCGGTCCGGTGCTGGTCGAAGGGCGGTCCGGGCACGCCGCACCCATTCTCTCACGGAGACTGGGCGTGGCCTGGGAACGGCGAAGAGCGCGGTCAGCCGGCGAGCACCACGACTTTGCCGACGGTGTGGCCCGCGTCGACGTGCGCGAGCGCGGCGCCGGCCTCGGCGAACGGGAACGTGCGCTCGATGACCGGGCGCACCCGCCCGTCTGCCGCGAGCGCGACGAGTTCGGCGAGCACGTCCGCCTTCGCGACGGCCGCGAGCATCACCAGCTTGCGCCGTGAACCGAGGGAGCGCAGGGATGCCCCGGCGATCCGCCCGATCGGGCCGAGCACGCGCCCTCCCTCGCCTGACACCATCACCACCCGGCCGCCGTCGCGCACGAGTCGCTGCAGATCGCGCAGGGGCGCCGCGCCGGCGATGTCGATGACCGCGTCGTAGGTCCCCGCCGGCAGGGTCGCGGCATCCGTCATCCGATAGTCGTCGGTGCGCGATGCGCCGAGCCCTTCGACCAGTGCCCGGTTCCGCTCGCCGCACAGTGCGTGCACCTCGGCGCCGCGGAGCACCGCCAGTTGCACCGCGAACGTGCCGACGCCGCCCGAGGCGCCGATGACGAGCACGCGGTGGCCGGCTTCCACGTTTCCCCGCTCGAGCGCCTGCCAGGCCGTCCCGCCCGCCACCGGCAGCGTCGCGGCGACGACAGGATCGAGCGCGGCAGGCCGAGCGACCAGTCGGGAGGCGGGCACCACCGCGTACTGCGCGAGGCCCCCTCCGGCCGGCAGCTCGCCCACGATCTCGTCGCCGACGCGGAACGATTCCACGCCGTCGCCGATCGCGACCACGGTGGCGGCGGCATCCATCCCCCGCACCGGCTGCCTCGGCCGGCGCAGCCCGAACGCGGCGCGCACGAGGAGCGGCTCGCCGCGCATGACGCGCACGTCGCCGTTGTTGAGACCCGTCGCCCGCAGGCGAACGAGCACCTCGCCGCGACGCGGCGCCGGAACACCGGTGTCGCCGAGTGCGACGACCTCGGGGCCGCCGTAGCGGGTCTGGCTCCAGGCGCGCATGGTGTCGGAGCGGAGCGCGGTGACGGGCGTCGCGGAGTCGTCGGGAGCGGTCGTGTTCATGTCAGTCCTCCGGGTAGGCGAAGAGGTCGTCGAGGCCCACGTCGAAGGCGCGGGCGATCTGAAAGGCGAGCTCGAGCGTCGGCGAGTACCGACCCTGCTCGATCGCGATGAGGGTCTGGCGGGTGACCCCGATCTGACGCGCCAGCTCGGCCTGCGTCATCCCGGCGGCCTCGCGGACGGCGCGGATCGAGTTGGTGACCTTGGTGGGCTTGACCATCAGACGAGGCCGCGGCGGTAGGCGATGACGCTCGCGATGCCGCCGACGATCGACGAGACCGCGAAGCCGAAGAACATCGTGTTCGCGATCCAGAACCAGTCGGCCTCGAATGCGCACAGGACGAGCACGCCGAGCCCGGCGATCACGAGGAACGCCTGCTGCACGCGCGTGGACATGTGCGCGATGTCACGGTCGCGCTGGTCGGACTTCCCGACGCCGTCGGGGTCCTTCATACCGGCGAACATGCCCCACAGGATGCTGAGCACGATGGCCCCCGCGATGCTCGCGCCGATCGTCCACAGCATGATCGGCACCCAGTCGACATCGGTCAGCGGGCCGCCGCCGGCCTGCTGCAGCACGACGAGCACGTATACCGTCATCGCGATCACCGAGACGATGAGACTCGTCCAGATGTTGCGTTCCTCGTAGACCACGGCCATCCTCCAGAAGTAAAAGATTCTTGACATGACGATAGCTTGGCGATGCATGCAGTGTCAAGAATCTTTGACACCGTGCGCGAAGCGGGAATCGCACGCGGCGAGACATGCGGTTTAGGATGCCTCGACCGTCGGCGCCGACAGCACCGGACACCCGAAGGGCCGCGACGTCGCCGCACTCACCTCGCCGAACAATGGAGTCTTCATGCGCAGACGCTGGATCGCGCTCATCGTCGTCGCGGCCGTCCTGGTCGTCGCCGGCGTCGGCCTGTACTGGGCGGGGCGGAGCCTCTTCCACATGCCCACCGCGAAGGGCGTCGACTCCGTCGTCGGCGAGCTCGGCGGCGAGCGCGTTCTGGGGGTGTTCGCCCATCCGGACGACGAGCAGACCGTCAACGGTCTGTTCTGGCGTGCGAAGACCCAGGACGGCGCGTACACGGCGATGGTCACCGCGACGCGGGGCGAGGCCGGACACCAGGTGCCGGTCGTGGCCCGGCAGGAGGACCTCGGCCTCGTCCGCGAGGCCGAGGCGCTGAAGAACAGCTTCAACCTCGGCGTCGACGAGCACGAGGTGTGGGACTACCCGGACGGCGGAGTGCCCGAGGCCGACGAGGAGGAGCTCGTCGAGCGGCTCGTCGACACGATGAGGCGCGTGAAGCCCGACGTCGTCGTGGGCTTCTGGCCGGAGTCGGGCGCCACCGGGCACCTCGACCACATGGAGATGGGTCGCGTGACCGAGCTCGCGATCGCCCGTCTCGCGGACGAGGGCGGCTCCTACCGCGGCCCCGACCATCTCGTCTACACGATCAGCCCGACGAAGGCCCTCGAGACCTTCGGCGGCGAGCAGGGCAGGCTCGTCGTCGAGAATCAGCCCGATCCCGAGTACGCGATGTCGGCCGAGACCGGTAAGAAGATGGAGGGCTGGCGGATCCACGCCTCGCAGGAGGACTACCTCCAGTCCACGTACATCCTCCCCGCGTGGCTCGTCTACCTGCTGTGGGACGAGGAGTTCTACCACGTGCGCGACCTGAAGGCGGACCCGCTGGGATGATCCGGATGCCGCGGGCCGCGGCATCCGGATCATCCTGTCTCTCAGCGCGGGACCGACGTGACCCCGCGCGTGCGACTCACCCCGCGGTCTCGTGGAAGAGGCGCGGCGCGAAGTCGATCAGGTTCTTCTGCCAGACGTCCCAACCGTGCGGGCCGATCGTCACCCCGGCGAACTCGTACTCGATTCCGAGCTGGTCCAGCACCGGCAGCGAGTTGATCACCGAACCGTAGGTGAAGTCGGTGATATCGCCGGTGTAGAGCCGATACAGCTCGGTCCCGGCGTTGATCGCCGCGGCGTCCACGCCGGCGGTGCCGCCGAAGCCCGCCGCGAACGTGCCGATCCACGCGAACTCGCCCGGGTGCGCCTTCAGCACCGAGACCGTCCGCGCACCGCCGGCCGAGAGTCCGGCGAGCGCCCTGTCGGCCGGGTCGCTGCTGACGTGATAGCGCTCCTCGGTCACCGGCACGACGTTCTCGAGCAGCTCACGCGGATAGTTGCTGACGTTGCCGTTCGGCATCACCACCACCATCGGCTCGATCGCACCGTCGAGCGACAGGTTGTCGAGGATCTGGCGAGCACGCCCGACCTCGACCCAGTCGGTCCAGCTCTGGCCGCCGCCGTGGTTCAGCACGAACAGCGGGTACGGCTCGGCGCGCTCGGGGTCGTACCCGGGCGGTGTCCACACGTAGGCGCTCCGCTCCTGGCCCGCCACGGTGCTCTGGTACTTCATGACGTCGAGGCTGCCGCCCTGGCCCTCGGGCACATCCGCGAGCAGGCGCGATCCCTCGCCCGGGACGAGGAAGGTGCTCCACGCCGGCTCCGAGGTCACCTTCGTCGGGTTCGACGCATCCTTCACGGACTGGCGGTCGACGATGAGCCGGTAGTGGTAGAACTTCTCCTCGAGCGGCCCCACGGTCGCGCGCCAGCGGTCGCCGACCTTGGTCATCTCGACCCGGAGCCAGCTGCCCCCCGGCGCCCAGTTCGCCCACACCGACACGTACTCGGCGTCGGCGAAGTCGGCCGTCGTCTCGAACGTCACGAAGTCGTCCTCCGTGAGCCACGGCGTCGGCGTCGTGCCCGCGGCCGGGGGCTCGAAGCGTTCCGTCAGCGCCGTGTGCCCCTCGCTCGTGGCAGGATCCGACGGCTCACCCGTGAACAGCCGCGGCGCGAAGTCGATGAGGTTCTCCTGCCACGCGTTCCAGTTGTGCCCGGCATCCGGATTGACCCCGTCGAACTGGTAGTCGAGGCCGAGGGCGTCGAACTTCTGGATCGAGTCGAACACGTCGTTGTACGCGATGTCGGTCTTGTTGCCGACATACACGCGGAACAGCTCGGTGCGGTCGTTCATCCGGTCGACCGGGATGGTGCCGAGGTCGCCGAAGCGCCCCGCACCGAAGGTGCCGATCGCCGAGAACTCGCCCGGGTGCTCGCGGAACACCTCGAACGCCTGGCCGCCGCCCATCGACAGGCCCGCAAGCGCGCGATGGTTCTTGGAGGGCGACACGTTGTAGGTGCTCTCGACGGCGGGGACGATGTTCTCGATCAGCTCGGCGGGGAAGTCGGGCACGTTGCCGTTGCCCATCACGACCAGCATGTCTTCGAGCTGTCCCGACAGCCACAGGTTGTCGAGGATCTGCTCGGCACGGCCCACCTCGACCCAGTCGCGATAGCTCTGGCCGCCGCCGTGCTGGAGGTACAGCACCGGCAGCTTCTTGCCCTTGGCCCGGTGGGTCGGCGGCACCCACACGAGCGCCTGCCGCTCTTCGCCCGCGACCGAGCTCTGATACGTCAGGGTCTCGATGGCTCCCGCCGCATCGGGAGCGTCGGCGAGGAGCGCGGCCGACTCACCCGGGATGAAGAAGGTGCTCCACTCGGGCTCCGACGCGACGCTCGTGGGGTTGCTCGTGTCCTTCAGGACCTTGCTGTCGTCACCGGTGACCTGGTAGTAGTACAAGCCCGGCTCGAAGGGGCCGTACGTCGCCGTCCAGTTCGCTCCGCTGCGCGAGAGTCCGATCTGCGCCCAGTTGTGGGACGGGCCGAAGTTGCCCTCCACGACGACCTGCGACACGGGGCCGACCGCCTGCTCCACCGCGGCGTTCGGCACCGCGATCCGGAGGTAGCCGTCGTCCTGCACGGTCACCCACGGGTCGGCCGCAGCCGCGGGAGCGGACGCCGCAAGGCCCGCCAGTGCGACGACGACGGCCGTCAGCAGAGCGGCCGTGCGTCTCATCGTCCCGAGCCGGCGTGCTGGCCGGCTCTCGGATGTGATCTCCATCGATTCCTCATCTCGTGTGAATGAACCGGCTCGGTCGAGCGGTGCACGCTCGCGCGCCGGACGGGAGACGATCGCAGACGCTGAGAGGACTGCATTTACAACGTCGTAAACCGCCGTACGCCGCCCACTCTGGCAAGGTCTGGACGGCGGGTCAAGAGGAATTTCCAACGTTGTGATCCGGATGCCGCCATCCGAAGCGCCTGGGTTTACAACGTCGTAAAGAATCCCTTTACAACGTCGTAAACCGTGGCTACCCTGGCGACGTCGGAGCCCGCGTCGAGGCGCACGACGGCTATTCAAGGAGGAACAGCAATGAGCGTTTTCCAACGGAGGATCCACGCTGGGGAAGACCCGGGGCCGGGCGTCGGCCGTCGCCGCCACCGGCTCGTGAAGCCCTTCGCCGCCCTGGGACTGACTGCGGTCATGGTGCTCGGCACCCTGCCGCTCGCCGCCCAGGCCGCGGACCCGACTCCGGGCCCGACCGTCTACGCGGACCCGAACTCGCCGACGGGCTACAGCGGGCACTTCGTCTACTACAACCCCGACGCGACGAGCGTGCGCTTCGTCGCCGACATCCTGCTTCGCAACTGGGCGGACCTGAGCGACCCGACGGTCTACCAGCCGTCGCAGTACCAGCCCGGCCTGATGCGCGGCGGCGGCGGATACGACGCCCAGATGACCAGCGTCGGGAACGGCTACTGGGAGATCGACGTGCCGCTCGCGGCCGGCGCGAACCAGTACTGGTTCTACGTCGACAACAACACGAACCACTGGGTCGCCGACCCGGCGAACTCGCCGATCTTCGCGCCGGATGGGATCACCGGCACGGCACGGCGTGCGTTCAACAAGGTGTTCGTGCCCTACGACGCCGAGAAGCAGAACTTCGAGCCCCTCGCCGCGCGCCAGATCGAGCTGCCACGTGAGGACTCGGCGAAGGGCACGTGGAGCTACGTCGAGGTCCCAGGTCTGCCCCTTCTGGGCGGCACCATCCCGCGCACCATCGGGGTGTACCTCCCGCCGGACTACGACGCCGACCGCGCTGAACCGTACAAGACGGTCTACATGCAGCATGGCGGCGGCCAGGACCAGTCCGACTGGATGAACATGGGCAACGTCCCGGTCATCATGGACAACCTGCTCGACGACGGAACCACCGAGCCCGCGGTCGTCATCACGACGAACACGAACTCCCTCGGCCCCGTGGGGAACCAGGCCGTCCTCGGCGACGCGTACCCCAACCTGCGCAACGTGGTGATCCCGTTCGTCGAGGCCAACTACAACGTCTCGACCAAGGCGATCGACCGGGCCTTCGCGGGACTGTCGGCCGGTTCCGCCGTGACCCAGAACCTGATCCGAGACGATGCCGACCAGTTCGGGTACTACGGTCCCTGGAGCGGTGGCGCGAGCGTCCCCGCTTCGACGCCGGACCTGCTCTACCCGTACATCCACTACGGCGGCGGCGCTTGGGACTTCGGTCTGCCGAACCCGAACACGGTGGCGAACCTCGACAACGTCGGGTTCATCGAGAACACGACGGTCGCCGGTGCGCACGACTTCAATGCCTGGAACCAGCTGTTCTCGATCTGGGCTCGTGACTATCTCTGGCACCCCGAGACGTTCATCCAGGACGAGATCGGGCAGCTGAAGGCCAACGTGGCGGCGACGAACCTGAACGCGGGCAACAAGAACGCCCTCACGGTCAAGCTCGAGCAGGCGCTGAAGCTCGTCGCCAACGGAGACGGCACCGGTGCCGTCGAGGTGCTGGATGGCTACGTCACGCAGGTGAGCGAGTTCCAGGCAGCCGGAAAGGTGACCGCGGAGCAGGCGACCGGGCTCGCAGCCCTGGCCGGCCAGATCACGTCCAACCTGAGCCACTGGCTGGACTGACCTCCCGCTGAAGGGGGCTGCGAGGACGCGTTCCGACAGCTCTCTTCCGGTCGGCATGGAATGACGGATGCCTCGATCCGGCGCATGAGTCGGGTCGAGGCATCCGTCGCCTGTGTCCTAGACGCCGATCGCGGGTGGCGGGGCCGTCGAATCCCGCACCACGAGGCTCGTCGCCAGCTCGATGCGCGTGACCTCCGGTGGCACGTCATCGAGGAGCCGCAGCACGATGCGGGTCGCCTGCTCCGCCATCTCGCGCAGTGGCTGATGGATCGTCGACAGCCGGGGACCGGCGAGCTCGGCGATGGCCAGGTCGTCGTACCCCACGACCGACAGATCCTGCGGCACGGCGACCCCCATCGCTCGCGCAGCCTGCAGCACGCCGAGCGCCTGCAGGTCGTTCCCCGCGAAGATCGCCGTCGGCGGGTCCGGCAGGCGGAGGAGGTCTCGCGCGTGGCGCTCGCCTCCTTCCCGCCGGAAGTCGCCGTACCGGACCCACTCCGGCTCGATCGTCGCGCCGGCCGACGTCATCGCCGCGCGGTAGCCGTCGAGTCGTGCGAGCGCGCACATCATGTCCTCGGGGCCCGTGATCGCTGCGATGCGGCGGTGTCCGAGCTCCAGCAGATGCCTCGTGGCGGTCAGTCCGCCCGACCAGTTCGCCGAGCCCACCGAGGGGACCCCCGGTGCCGGATCGCCGGCAGGGTCGATGATGACGAACGGGATGCCTCGCGCGCGGAGCTTCGCCCGATCGTCCGGCGGGATTCCGGCGAAGAGCAGGACGATGCCCGCCGGACCCCGGCGCAGCGCCGACTCGAGCCAGTCGGGTGAGGGGGCCCCGCGATCGCCGCTCACCGAGAGCGAGATCGCGAGCCCCGCCTCCGCGGCGGTCTCGCGCACGCCCTCGATGACCGCGAGCGCCCATTCTCCGTCGAGCTCATGCAGGACGACTTCGATGTACTCCCGCCGCTGCCTGCTGCGGCGGCGTCGATAGCCGCTCTCGCGGAGGCTCTCCTCCACCAGCGCGCGGGTCGCCGACGAGACGTCGGTCGCGCCGTTGAGCACCTTCGAGATCGTCGTCATCGACATGCCGGTCCGGGCGGCGATCTCCTTGAGGGTCACCCGCTGGATGCGAGCCATCTCGCCCTCGCCTCACTCGAGCGTCAGCACCGTCCACGAGACCGGCGGAAGGGTGATGCGCACGGTCCCCTCGCCGAGGTCGACCGACGTGTTCTCCTTCGGGCGCACGCGGTCGGGGTCGGCGAGCGTGTTCGCCGCATGGATGTCGTCGTCGAACAGCGACGTCGCCTGCGCACGCGAGATCCCGCTGAGCGAGAGGGTGTCGATCTCGAGCGTGACCTCCTCGGTGAGGCTGCGGTTGACGGCGAACACCGTGGTGCCCGCACCGTCGGCGTCGTGCGTCGCCACGGCGTCCACCACGGGCACGTCCCCGTACAGCTCCGTCTCGTAGGTCGGGCTGTCGAGCTTGAGCTCGAGGGCGACGTCCCGCACGAGGGTGGACGTCAGCGAGAACGGGAAGAACGTGGTCTGGCGCCACGCCGGCCCTCCCGGCTCCGTCATGATCGGCGCGATGACGTTCACCAGCTGCGCGAGGCTCGCCGCCGTCACACGGTCGGCGTGACGGATCAGCGAGATCATGAGGCTGCCGAACACGACGGCATCCAGCACCGAGTATGAGTCCTCGAGGAGACGCGGCGCGACCGGCCAGGTCTCGACATCCGTGATCCGCTCCACCTCCTGGTAGCGCGACTGGTACCAGACGTTCCACTCGTCGAACGAGATGTTGATGGTCTTGTCGCTGCCCCGCACCGCCTTCACGTGGTCGGCGGTCGCCACGACGGCCTCGATGAACCGATCCATGTTGACCGCCGAGGCCAGGAAGCTCCCGTAGTCGTCACCCCTCGGCTCGTAGTAGGCGTGGCACGAGATGAAGTCCACGTCGTCATAGGTCTGCTCGAGCACGACGCGCTCCCACTCCCCGAACGTCGGCATCTGCGCGCTCGAGCTGCCGCAGACCACGAGCTCGAGGTCCGGGTCGACCTGCCGCATGGCGCTCGCCGTGGCCGCCGCCAGCTGCGCGTACTGCTCGGCCGTGCTGTGACCCAGCTGCCACGGGCCGTCCATCTCGTTGCCGAGACACCACATCCGGATGCCGTGCGGCTCGGGATGCCCGTTGGCGACACGCTGATCGGACCAGTACGTGCCGGACCGGTGGTTGGCGTACTCGAGCACGTCGAGCGCCTCCAGTACACCGCGGGTGCCGAGGTTGACCGCGTACATCAGCTCGCCGCCGACCTTGTCGAGCCACGTCGCGAACTCGTCGAGCCCGATCTCGTTGGTCTCGGTGGAGTGCCACGCGAGATCCAGCCGGCGCGGGCGGTTCTCCCGCGGCCCGATGCCGTCCTCCCATCGGTAGCCCGACACGAAGTTGCCGCCCGGGTACCGGATGGTCGACACGCCCAGCTCCTTGACGAGCTCCACGACGTCGGCACGGAAGCCGTGTTCGTCCGCGGTCGGATGGGAGGGCTCGTAGATCCCGTCGTACACGCAGCGGCCCAGGTGCTCGACGAACGAGCCGAAGAGGCGCCGATTGACGGGTCCGACCTCGAAGTGCGGGTCGATGGTGAGGTGTGCGCGGATCATTCTTCTCTTCCAGGGCAGGCGGGACGGGGGCGCGGCGCGGCGGACCGGCTCACTTGAGGCTTCCGATCGACAGCCCGCCCTGCCAGTACTTCTGCAGCGCCAGGAAGGCGATGATGAGCGGGATCACCGAGACGAGCGAACCCAGGATGATGATGCTCCACAGGCTCTGCCCGCCCGCGGCGCCGTAGGTCGCCGCGGTGGACTGCCACAGTCCGATGCCGACGGTCACCGGGAAGAGGCGGTTGTCCGAGAGCATCACGAGCGGCAGGAAGTAGTTGTTCCATGACGCCACCGTCGACAGCAGCAGCACCGTCACGATGGCCGGGCGCAAGAGGGGCAGCGACACCTGCAGGAACGTCCGGAACTCCCCCGCCCCGTCGACGCGCGCGGCATCCAGGAGCTCGTCGGGCACCGAGTCGCGGGCGTAGACGTTCATCAGGTACACGCCGAACGGATTGAGCAGCGACGGCAGGATGACGGCCCAGATCGTGTTGGTCCACCCGGCCTGCGCGAACAGCACGAACGTCGGGATCACGAGCGCCGTGGTGGGCACCATGACGGCGCCGAGGAGGATGGCGAACGAGGCTCTCCGACCCGCGAAGCGGTACTTCGCGAAGCCGTAGCCGGCGAGCACCGAGAGCACCGTCGCCCCGATTCCCCCGACGATCGCGTAGAGGGCGGAGTTCATGAGCCAGCGCGTGTAGATCCCGCCGCCGTAGGTGAACAGGTCGACCAGGTTCTCGAGGTAGTTGATGTCGGGGGCGAACCACAGCGAGCTCGTTCCCCCGAACAGTCCGGCCGAGCTCTTCGAGCTGTTCACGATGACCCACCAGAAGGGGATCAGGAAGTAGATCATCAGCAGCGCCAGGACGATGTTCAGCGAGATGCGCCCGCGCGCGCGGGGAGACCGCCTGCGCTCGAGGGCACTGCCCGGCGCCCGGCCCGTGACGATGCGCTCGGTGGGTGTGACGCTCATGAGAAGAAGCTCCCTCGCTTGCGGGTGGCGAACAGGAAGATGTACACGCAGACGAACACGACCGCGCCCAGCGCGAACGAGATCGCCGAGCCGTAGTTGTAGTTCGCCAGCGAGAAGGCCTGCTGATAGGCGTACATGTTCGGGGTGAAGTCGTCGGGGATGGCGCCGGCGGCCAGCTGCTGCAGGATCTTCGGCTCATTGAAGAACTGCAGGGTGCCGATCAGGGCGAACACCAGGATCAGCAGCAGCGCCGGTGCGAGCAGCGGGATCTTGATCCGCAGCACGATCTGCCACTGGGAGGCTCCGTCGATCCGTGCCGCCTCGTACAGGGTCGGATCGATCCCCTGCAGCGCGGCGTACAGGATGATCATGTAATAGCCCGCCCATTGCCACGTGACGATGTTCAGCAGGCCGTAGAAGATCAGGCTCCTGCTCAGGAAATCCGGGGCCTGAGCGCCAAAAGTTTCGAAGAGCTCCGCGAGCGGACCGAAGTTGTCGCTGTAGAGGAACCCCCACATCAGCGCGCCGATCACGGTCGGGATCGCGTACGGCATGAAGATCATGAGCCGCGAGAACCGGGCGAACCGCGAGACCACGATGTCGAGGATCAGGGCGATCGCGAGCGAGACCGCCATCTGAAGCGGGATGAGGACGAGCGAGAAGCGGATGACGAACCACACGCCGTCAAGGAACGACGGGTCGGTGAACGCCTTGGCGTAGTTGCCGAAGAGGACGAACCGCGTTCCGCCGATCAGCGACTTCTGGAAGAGGCTCAGATACAGCGCGAACCCGATCGGCAGCACGAGGAAGGCGAGGAATACGATCGCGAACGGACTGACGAAGAGCCAGCCGGTGAGGTTCTGGCGCGCGTCGGCCGCGCGCCTGCGCCCCTTCTTCGTCAGGGGACTTGCTGTTGAGGAGGTCATGATTTCTCCGGGTCTGTGAAGGGATGACCGAGGGCCGGTCCGCGTGAGCACGGACCGGCCCTGGCGGGTCAGGTCACTCGACGGTGAACCCCTGTTCCTCTGCGTAGGCCACGACGGCCTCCTGCAGTGCGTCGGCCGCCTCGGAGCCGGTGGCGGATCCCTCGTTGATGCGGGCGATCTGCTCCGTGAGCTGCGAGTAGTAGTACTGACCGAGCGGCGTGTACGTCATGCCCTCGTAGGCGTTCGCCGCCGGCACGTACACCTCCTTGTTGGCCTGCTGGCCGTTGAAGAACGGCACCTCGTAGTCGAGGAACTCGTCCGACTCGAGCACGTTGACGTTCAGCGGGAAGATGATCTGGTTCTGCCAGCCGTCGTCGAGCGAGGCCTGGTCGGCGTAGACGCCGAACGCCACCTTGGCCGCGAGCTCGGGGTCGTTCGCCTGGCTCGTCACCGAGAAGGCCGAGCCGCCCCAGTTGATGGCGATGGGGCTGCTCGGATCCCACTGCGGCATGGGGGCGACCGCCCACACGCCGGCGTCCGCGCCCTCGCCGACGCCCGCGCCCTGCAGGTAGCCGGGTGCCCACGCGGCCGAGAGGTAGGTGGCGTAGTCGCCGCCGATCACGCCCGCGATGTACTCGGGGGTGAACTGGTCCTCGGTGCCGACCAGCCCCTTCTCGACGAGGCCGGCCCAGTAGTCGAGGACCTCCTTGATCTCGTCGCTGTTGAGGTTGATCCCGATCACGCCCTCGTTGGCGGGGTCGTACTCGAACGGCTGCGCGCCGTTCTGGTACATCAGCGCCGTGACCTCAGCGGGCTGGTTCGCCGCGAAGCTCGCGAAGAACGGGCCGCCGGCATCCTTCACGGCCTGCGCCGCCGCCTCGAACTCGGTCCACGTCGTCGGCGGGGTGATGCCGTACTGCTCGAAGATGTCGGTCCGGTAGATCATGCCCATCGGGCCGCCGTCGACCGGAGCGCCGTAGATGCCCTCGCCCACCGAGACGTCCTTCCAGGCGCCGGCGCTGAAGTTGTCCTTCACGTCTTCGTAGCCGAGGTCGTTCAGCTCGACGAGGGCCTCCTGCGCCTGGAAGGTCGCGATGCGGTCGGCCTCGACCATCATGACGTCAGGGGCGCCGCTGCCCGCCGAGATGGCGGTCTGGAACTTGTCGTATGCATCCCCACCGGCGCCGGCGTTCGTCCAGCAGACCTGGACCTCGTCGTTCTGCTCGTTGAAGTTGTCGACGACGAGCTCCATGTTGGGGTACCAGGCCCACATGGTGACGACCGGCAGATCCTCCTTGGGGATCGTGTTGGTGCAGTTCGTCGCGGCGTCGCCGCCATCCGCGTTGCCACCGTCGTCGCCTCCGGGAGAGCAGGCGGCGAGAGCGCCGAGCATGGCGAGCGTCGTGACCGCAGCAAGGACGTGCTTCGTCTTCACTGGAGTTTCCTTTCGATTGCGGGACTTCTTCGTCGGTGCGCGACCGTTCCGAGGTCGGCCGCTCGGGAAGCGGGCCCTGCTCGACTTCGGTCTACAACGTTGTAGAACAACTTGTGGAGACACTTTCCCACTGGGCCCGCGCCACTGTCAAGAGCGTCCCGAAAATTCCTGGGGCCGTTGCGAAACATCGTTCTGCAACGATGTAGATCCTGGCGGACGCCGTGCGACTTCGCCGGGCTGTCGACCACCGTGCTCGCGTCGGTCGGGCAGTAGAGTGAGACATCCACAGGGAAGCGGGAGCGTCGATGGGACCGACGATGCATGACGTCGCCCGGGTGGCGGGCGTCTCGATCAAGACCGTGTCGAACGTCATCAACGACTACCCGCACGTGCGTCCGGGCACCCGCGAACGGGTGATCGAGGCGATCGAGCAGCTCGACTATCGACCGAACCTCTCGGCGCGCGGCCTGCGGTCGGGGCGCACCGGGGTCATCGGTCTCGCGGTCCCGTCGCTCCGTGAGAACTACTTCGCCGAGCTCGCCGACGCCGTGATCCGCGCCGCCGAGAAGCGAGGGCTGGGCGTCATGGTCGAGCAGACCAGCGGACAGCGCGATGCCGAGCTGCAGGCGGTGGCGAGCAGCCGGCCGCGGTTCCTCGACGGCCTGCTGTTCAGTCCGGTCAGCCTCGGCCAGGAGGATGCCCCGGCACTGGCCGTCGACGGACCGCTCGTGCTCCTCGGCGAGCGGATCTTCGGCGGCCCGACCGACCACGTGACGATGCACAACATGTCTTCCGCGCAGGCCGCCGTGGAGCACCTGCTCTCGATCGGCCGGCGCCGCATCGCGCTGGTCGGCGCGGAGCTCGGCGGGGGCGAGGAGGCGAGCTCCGCGAACCTCCGCTTGAAGGGCTACATCCGCGCCCTCGAGCAGGCCGGGATCGACCTCGATCCGACTCTCGTGCGTCCCACCGAGATGTCGCGTTGGAACCGCGCCGGTGGCGCGGCGGCGATCCACCTCATGGTCCGCGAGGGCGTCGAGTTCGACGCCGTGTTCGCGCTCAGCGACACGCTGGGCCTCGGCGTGCTCCGTGCGCTGCGCGAGGAGGGCCTCACCGTGCCCGACGACGTCGCGGTGATCGGCTTCGACAACATCGACGAGAGCCGCTACTCGGTGCCGTCCATGACGACGGTCGATCCCGGCCGCGACGAGATCGCGACGATCGCGGTCGACCGGCTCATCGAGCGCATCAACGAGAAGGGTGAGCGGCGTCCGCCCGAGACCTTCAAGCCCGCCTTCCGCATCGTCGCGCGCGAATCGACCGGCTTCACGAGCGCCGACGACGAGTAGCCCGTCCCGCCGCGAGCGTCCGACGTGGGTGCTCCGCAGTCGGGAACCGCACGAACTGACGATCGAAGGCGACGAGAACCGACTGCGGAGCGTGGGGCTCCGGTCAGATCACGTCCTCCGACCACGGGTCGGGGTGGCCGAAGCGGTGCGCGGTGATGGTGACGGACTGCTCGCGCAGAAACGGCAGCAGCTCGAGCCGCCCGGCGGTCGTCACGTCGCCGTCGAAGATCGCCAGGTCGGGGTCGCCGCCCACCGCCGCCGACACCCAGCGCCGCACCTCTCCGACGCCGGCGCGGGGCCCGATCAGCCGCACTCGCGAGGGCGACGCGACGACGCCGGCGCTCTGCGCGAGCAGTGGATCTTCGGGGTCGCTCGGATTCGTGATGCGCTCGAGCCATTCCTCGTCGGTCTCGACGAAGACCTCGACGCCCTGGTCGGCGAGCGCGCGTCTGACGGCCGCGGGCAGTCCGACGGGTGCGCTGAGAGACGTGGCCGACCCCGCGCGGATGCCGGCGATCACGACGCGCAGCACGGCGGGCCAGGTCGCATCGGCCGTCGCGCGCAGCGCGACCGAGGGAACAGGCCGGTATCGGAAAAGATTCCGCTCGACGCCGAGACGCGAGACGTCCTTGACGCGGCCGAACTCGCGGTCCCACGCGATGGCGTCCGACAGGGCGCCGCGGCGCAGCCATTCGAACGAGTCGTAGTCCAGCGACGGCTGCGCAGCCTCGATGACGGCGGAGATGCGCGAGTCGAGGCCCCGCAGGTGCAGCGAGGTCGAGGCGGCTCCCCCGGTCGTCGCGCGCCAGCGGCCGAGTCCGACGAGGTAGTTGGGCCCGCCGGCCTTCGCGCCGCCGCCGACCGACGATCGCTTCCAGCCGCCGAAGGGCTGCCGCTGCACGATCGCGCCCGTGATCCCGCGGTTGACGTACAGGTTGCCGGCTTCGACGCGTTCGAGCCACAGCGCGAGGTCATCGGGATTCTGGGTGTGCAGGCCCGCGGTGAGCCCGTAGTCGACCGCGTTCTGCAGGTCGATCGCCTGCGACAGCGACGATGCGTGCATGATGCCGAGTACCGGCCCGAAGAACTCCTCGCGGTGGAAGCGCGAGCCGGGCTGCACGCCGGTGCGGATGCCGGGGGTCCAGAGGCGCCCCGCGTACTCCGGTCCGGCATCCACCGGTCGCGGCTCGACCAGCCACTGCTCGCCGTGGTCGAGCGTCGTGAGCGCCCACTCGAGCTTGCCCCGTGGCGGCTCGATGACCGGCCCGACCTCCGACAGCGGGTCCGACGGCGGCCCGACGCGCAGCGAGGTCACGGCATCCACCAGCTGACGCGCGAAGCGGCGTGAATGCCCGACGGGTCCGACGAGGATGGCGAGCGACGCCGCGGAGCACTTCTGCCCGGCGTGGCTGAACGCGCTCTTGACGAGGTCGGCGACGGCGAGGTCCAGGTCTGCCGACGGCATCACGATCATCGCGTTCTTGCCGCTGGTCTCGGCGTGCAGGTCGAGGTCGGGGCGCCACGATCGGAACAGCGCGGCGGTCTCCCACGACCCGGTGAGGATGACACGATCCACGAGCGTGTGCGTGATCAGCGTCTCGCCGAGGCCGCCCTCGTCGATGTCGACCAGCGCGAGCACGTCGCGCGGGACGCCGGCGTCCCACAGCGCCTCGGCGATGACGGCGGCGCAGCGCCGCGCCTGCGGCGCCGGCTTGAAGACGACGCCCGAGCCTGCGGCGAGCGCTGCGAGCACACCGCCGGAGGGGATCGCGATCGGGAAGTTCCAGGGCGGTGCGACGACCGTGAGCCGCGACGGCTCGAACACCGCGCCGCTCACGCGGTCGAGCTCACGCGCGGTCGCGGCGTAGTAGTTCGCGAAGTCGACGGCCTCGCTCACCTCGATGTCGGCCTCGGCGAACACCTTCCCGGTCTCGGACGCGGCCACTTCGATGAGCTCTCCGCGGCGCTCTTCGAGGGCGCGGGCGGCTTCGGCCAGCACCGCGGCGCGATCGGCAGCGGGCATCGCGCCCCACTCGGTCGAGGCATCCGTCACGCGGCGCACGATGCCGTCGAGAGTCGAGGCATCCGTCACCCGCGCAGCGGCGAGCGTCGCGTCGCCGGCGCGTGAGGTCTCGATTCGAGACAGGATGCCGCGAGCCCAGGCTCGATTGCCCGCCAGTGCGGGATCGGTGTCGGGGGCGTTTCGGAACCCGGGCGCGCCCGGCGCGCGCGTCGCGGACTCGCGCGGAGCGAAGACGGCGGTCTCCACGAACGCGTCGCCGGCGAAGACCTGCTCGGGCGCGGAACGAGGCAGTGGCGCGGTATCGTCCCCGGCGGCCGACCGCGCGATGCCGAGAACGGCCTGGGTCAGACCCGCAGGCTCGTCGTCGGCCGGCGCCGCCCTCAGCAGCCGGGCGCGGGCGCGCGGCGAATCCGCCGGGGCGGTCGCGCGATCCTGCGTGCGACGCGGCCCGGTCGCGAGGCCGGGGTCGTCGGCACGTGCGAGCGACGCGAGGAACCTGTCGCGTTCGCGCGCCACGAGCTCGGGGTCGTCGGCGAGCCGGAACGCCGCCGACAGGAAGTTCTCGTCGGACGCGTTCTCCTCCAGGCGCCGCACGAGATAGCTGATGGCCACGTCGAACTCGTCGGGATGCACCACCGGCACGTACAGGAGCACCGGGCCGACCTCACGCGAGACCACCTCGACCTGCCCCTGTGCCATGCCGAGCAGCATCTCGAACTCGACCGACTCGCGGTCCCCGCCCGCCGATCCCGACGCGCCTGCGAGCAGCCACGCGTACGCGATGTCGAAGAGGTTGTGCCCGGCCACACCGACCCGCACTGCGGCGGTGCTGTCGGGGCGCAGCGCGAATCGCAGGCAGCGGATGTAGTTGGCGTCGGTGTCGACCTTGACGTCGTACGGCGCCGGCGACCACCCGTGCATGATGGCGTCGACGTGCTCCATCGCGAGGTTCGCACCCTTGACGAGACGCACCTTGATGCGCGCCCCGCCGGCCGTCACGCGTTCGCGCGCCCACGCGGTGAGCTCCTGCAGTGCGGGGAGGGCGTCGGGGAGGTAGGCCTGCAGGACGATGCCCGCCTCGAGGTGCCGCAGCCGCGGGTCCTCGAGGAGGCGCGTGAAGACGGCGACGGTCAGGTCGAGGTCGCGGTACTCCTCCATGTCGAGGTTGATGAAGGTCCCGTCCGTCGCGGCCGTGAGGTAGAGCGGCAGGAGCCGCTCGACCACCTTCTCGACGGTCTCGTCGAACGCCCACATCGAGACGTGGCTCGCGATCGCCGAGACCTTGACCGAGACGTAGTCGACGTCGGTCCGGCGGATGAGCTCGTGGATGCCCTCGAGCCGTCGCAGCGCCTCGCGTTCGCCGAGCACGGCTTCGCCGAGCAGGTTGAGATTGAGTCGCGCGCCGCGTTCGCGGATCGCGGCGATGGCCGGGCCCAGCTTCTCGGGGCGGGCGTCGACGATGAGGTGGCCGACCAGCTCGCGCAGCGCGCGCCGCGCGAGCGGAACCACGGGGGTGGGCAGGACGGGCGCGACGGCGCCGCCGACCTGGACGGCGCCGCGCAGGTACCACGGCAGGAAGCCGGGCACGAGCGGAGCGATGCGGTGCAGCTGAGTCGCCGCGGCGGCCAGGCTCTCGGGGCGCATCACGCCGTCGACGAACCCGATCGTGAACGGCAGGCCGGTCGGGTCCTCGAGTACGCCGGCGAGCCGCTCGGCCGCCGCGTCGACCTCGACGCCGGCGCTCTCGGCGATCCACCGTTCCGCGAGTGCGACCGCACGCGCGGCGAGTTCTTCGTCGGAAGCGGGGCGGCCGGTGTCGCCCGTGCGCGGGTCGGTCACCATGGCACCAGCCTAGGCTCTGGTGCGTCGCCTGAGCCGGATCCACGCGTGGGACGATGCGGTTCGGGATACCGCTGCCAGGCGCCCCTAGGCTGGTCCCGTGTCCGAGACGCCCGACGCCACGCGTGTGCCGAAGCGCCGCTTCGAGTGGATCCGCGCGGCGAGCGACCGCGTGCCGACGAGGTGGTTCGCCGGCATCGCGACGGGCCTCTTCCTGGTCGCGACCGCCGCGTTCGGGGGACTGGCGACAGCAGCGTCGCCCGAGCTGGCGCAGCTCGAGCCGGGCGAAGCGCACGTCACGGATCAGCGCTCGCTCGCCGTGCAGCGCGCGGTGCTCATCGACGAGCTGCCCGAGGCGGGTGTCTACCCTGAGGACGGAGAGCGCGTACTCGCCCTCATCATCGACATCGAGAACCGGTGGGATGAACCGCTGAGGACCACGGGCCTCTACGGAGTGACCGTCTCGTTCTCCGTCGAGGGCGTCGATGATCCCAGGGATGTCGCCCGGATGGACGACGCCACGGGAATCGTGTACCTGCAGCCGCGTGTCCCCGCAGAGCTGGTCTACGCCTGGCCCGTCGATGCCGACGCGTTCGCCGACGGCGACACGCTGACGGTGACACTCTCGGACACCTCGCTCTACACCGGGTCGTTCGTCACGGAGGGGCAGTGGTGGAGCGATCCCGTGGCCGACGCCCGTGTTTCGCTGACGATCAAGGACATCGGCGCCGGCGACGCCGAGGAGGCCGGCGATGGGGGCTGAGCGCGCGCGACGGCCGTGGGTCGCCTGGGGCATAGGGCTGGGACTGATCGTCGCAGCCTGGTTCGTCGCGCTGGTGACACCCGGCACCGATGTCGCTCAGGCGCCGTTCACGGTGCCTGCCGTCATCGGCGAGGAAGCCGCCGGGCGCAACATCGCCGCGACGATCACCGACCTCCGCCGCGCCGACGCAGTCAGAGAGAGCGACGACTCCTGGTCGGCTGACGGCAATTGGCTCGTCGTGGACCTCGACGCCGCATCGGTCGTGTCGGAGCGCGGCGCTCTGCTGCAGCACGCCATGATCGAGATCGACGGCGTGCGGTACAGCGCGAGCGAGCGGCCCGACACGATCGCCGGCGCGCCCCTTTCAGCCGGTATCCCTCAGAGCGGCAGCCTCGCTTTCGAGCTGCCCGACGACCTCGACGCGGGGGACGGCATGCTCGAGCTGGCGGTCCGCTCCGACACGCGCCTCGATTCACTGATCCTGCTGCCGTTCGATCTCGCGGAGGTACGGCACGTCGACGATGCGGAGCTGGTCGAAACCGGGTGGGCGAATCCATGAGCGGATGGTGGCGTGCCAACGGGGCCGCGCTCGGCGTGCTGGCGATACTTGTGCCCGTCACGGCGTTCGCGATCTCGTCGAACGAGTGGGCGGGCGTAGCAGCGAATACCGCGACCCACGCCCTCCCACTCGAGCCCGGCCAGTCCATCGAGTACGGCGGCGCGACGATCGGGCCTGCGAGCGCGGAGTTCACCGAATCGCCGCTCGCCCCGCGAGGCACACGGGTCGTGTCGGTCAAGCTGCGCATCGATCCCGGGGACTCGTCGCTTCTGTGCAGCGAGCCACCGCTGCGTGAGATCGGTGGGGCGAAACGCCAATGGAACTCGGCGTCCTATGAGCTCGAGAGAGGGTGGGACGTCAATCACCCCACATCGTGCATCGACGGAGAGACGAGGCCTTACTCGCTGGAGGTCGATTACCTCGTCCCGTCCGACGCCTCCGGGCCGTTCGCGGTCGAGTTCGAGCTCGCCGAAGCGTCCCCCGAATTCGTGAGCGCGGTCGTCGAACCCTGAGATGAGTCGTCGCTTTCGGCTTCTTCGCCCGATTGTCCGTGCGACACGTACTCGCGCTGCCGAAGGCGACCGATGACGGAGTCATAGCCGCTCGCCACGAGAGCGATGCGGACGGGCTCCATGAGCACCGGCACGAGGAGGAAGATGAGCTGGTCGTTCACGAGCCAGAACTCGTCCAGGTCCTGCGGCCCGACCGTGCGAGTCACCGCCCAATCAAGCACACCCTGTAGTGCGAGGAGCAGGGTGTAGAGCAGCACGAAGCCGCCGATCAGCACCGGCCCCGTTCGCCACATCAGCACGAGGGCCTTGCCGATCGGGCGGAATCGCGACACGACCTCTTCCCACATGTCGGCGAGGCGCGCACGCACGCGGGCAGGGAGCGACCGGTAGCGCGAACGGATGCGGCGGCCCGCCTCTCCTCCGAGATCCTCGGTGGGCACTTCGGCCGCGACGGCCTGGCCGTAGACGACACCGGCGATCGTGAGCCACGCGACGGGAAGCAGGATGATCCCGCCGGCTTCGCCGAGCAGCCACTCCACCGCCTCCCAGATCCAGGCGAGCGGCAGGAACGCCGTCGCGATTGTCTCTCGGAGGTCGCCGAGCCAGACCATCGCCTGGCGAGATCCGACCCATGCCGTCACCGATCCGAGGACGATCCCGATGACCGTGACGGCGAAGTAGACCCACACGGTCTCCAGGTAAACCGCGAACACGCCGAACCACGCCGGCAGCCGATCGCGGTATCGCTTCAGCAGCCACCGAAGCGCGAACGCGACCACGACGATCCCTACCGTCAGGGGCGTCAGCACGATCTCCCCGGCCAGTCCATCGCCTGCCTGCGTCGTCTCCTCGAAGATCGCTTGTGCGGAGAGCGAGGTGCTCACCTCGAGGAGGCGGTTCGAGTACGCGGCGGCGTCCTCGCGCAGGTAACCCCACACCGCGTAGAACGCGAAGAACGGGAGGATGCCGCCCATCAGTGCGTCGAAGAACTCGCGGCGGCGCGCCCAGGCCTCGACGGGGACGGGGGCGATCGCGTTCAGTTGGCGCATCCCGTCGCGCAGCACGAGGAGCATCGCCACGAGGGCGATGAGCCGCGCGAGGATTGCGAGCGGCAGCAGCAGTGAGCCGGCGACCGCGTCGTACGCGCCGACGAATCCGGCGACCTCGATCACGGCGTAGCGGCCCAGAATCCCCGCCAGGTACCAGGCGAGCAATGCGGGCCAGTGCCGCCACAGCAGGCGGCCGATGGTCCGGAGCACGTCGAGCACGCCCCCACGCTAGCGGTGCGCGGCGCCGGACGCCGCGCACCACCCGCGGGCGCGCGTCAGGCGCGGTCGGTGTGGTCGGTGCGCGTCGGCGGATTCACCACCTCGTCGGCCGCGACCTCGTCGCGGCGGGCGGCGTCGTCGCCGTCGCGCCGGTACTCGCGCCGCAGTCCGTCGTCGCTCACCCCCGCGGGTCGCTCGACCGGTGCGTCGGCAGCACGCGTGTCGTCGACGTACGGGTCGACGTCGTCGGCCTTGCGCAGCGTCTCGGCCTGTTCGGCACGCAGCTTCTCGGCATCCGCTCGATGCTCGTCGATCGTGCCGGCGCGTCTCTCGGCGTCGATCGACGCCTCGGCGGCGCGCGCCTTCGCGGATTCCGCCGCGGCAGCAGCGGCCGCCGCGTCGGCGCGGGCACGGGCGGCCTCGGCCTCGTGCTCACGCGCTTTCAGATCGGTCTCGCGCGCGCTGGCCCGCAGCTTCTCGGCCCGTTCGTGCCGATGCTCGAGCTGCCGAGTGCGCCGCCTGCGCGACGTCATGATCATCGCGACCACCACGATCACCAGCAGGATGACGATCCCGACGATGATCCAGATCAGGGTGCTCGTATCCACGAGTGCACTCCTTCCCCTCGCGCGCCGGAGGAGGATTCCGGCGCTCCCGGGGCCCACGCAACCGCAGAGCGCGCACTCGCGGCAAACCGCTTGCGCTGCGCTGTGCGGTGCGCTAGGTGCTCAGCTCCAGACGCTGGGCGCCTCGGCGCGCGTGGGCGGGAGAGCGGATGCCGCGGCCCAGTCGTGCACCCAGTCGTCCACCTCGGGGATCCCCTCGGGGCGGCCCACCGCCGCGAACAGCTCTTCATGCGAGAGGGTCCCACCCGACCGCTTCATCATGCGCGCGCGGATGATCGCGCGGGCATACACCTCGCCGTCCACGACGGCCCGGTGCTCGAGGTACACGGCCTTGTCGTCGTGGCCGATCATGCGCGACTCGACGTCGAACCGCTGCCACAGGTTCAGCGACTTGCGGAACGTCACCGTCTCGCTCGAGACGACGGCGTACCAGCCGCGCGCCTTCATGACGTCCCACAGTCCGGTGCGCACGAGCAGGTCCCAGCGTCCGAGGTCGAACAGCGACAGGTACCGGCCGTTGTTCATGTGCTGCAGCAGGTCGATGTCGGTCGGCAGGGTGGTCAGCCGCACGCGCCCGATCTCGGTCGGCCCGAGGCGCCCGAATCGCCGCACGCGCCGCCGCGCCGACAGCATCACCATGAGGGTCCGCCAGATCACGTTCACGAGGTGCGATGGTAGCGATCCGCGCCCGATTCGCCCATTCGGTTGTCGGATGCCGACAGCCCTGTCGATCCGATCCGCTGCATTTCATGCGCGTTGGACCCTGATTTCGCCTCGTGGCACAGCCCGCGTAGAGTCTGGCCCATGGAAGCCGAACTCCAGACCGACATCGTCGTCCGTCCGGTGCGGGACGTCGACGCCGAAGCCCTCGGCCGCGTGCACGCCACCTGCTGGCACGAGACGTACGACCACCTCATCAGCAAGGCCGCGCTCGAGGCGGTCTCACCCAAGCGCATGGCCGAGCTGTGGACCCACTGGGCCGCACAGGGCCCCGAGTTCAAGATGTACGCCGCCCTCGTGAACGGCGAGATCGTCGGCTTCGCGGGGTCCGGCCCCGCACGTGACCGCGACGCTCCACGGTTCCGCGAGCTGTACTTCATCTACCTCCTCGACGCGTACCACGGCACCGGCATCGGCCAGAAGCTGTTCGACGCCGTCGTCGAGCACGACGAGCCGCTGTACCTGTGGGTCGCCGAAGACAACCCCCGCGCGCACCGCTTCTATACGCGAAACGGCTTCGCGCTCGACGGCGCATCGCACACCGAGCCCTTCCTCGGCGAGACGCTCACCGAGGTGCGCTTCGTGCGCTGACGTCCACGACGTTCGACAGGGGCGTGTCCGGTTCTCCGGGCACGCCCCTTCGACATCTCCGGGCTGTCCCGGCCCGCGATCCGGAAGACTGGAGCCATGCCGCCTCGCACTCCTCTCACCGTCTGGCCGCTCGAGGGAATCCCCGAGATCGCGGCGGGCACCGACCTCGTCGACGTCATCGCACGGGCGGCCGGCTCGGGCCTCGCCGACGGAGACATCGTCGTGGTGACCTCGAAGATCGTGTCGAAGGCGGAGGGCCGCTTCGTCGTCGCGGATGATCGCGAAGACGCCATCACCTCCGAGACGGTGCGGGTCGTGGCATCCCGCACCTCCCCCACCGGGGCGACGACGCGCATCGTCGCGAACCGGCTCGGCATGGTGTCGGCGGCGGCGGGCGTCGACGCCTCGAACACCCCAGACGGTACGGTGCTGCTGCTGCCGGTCGACCCCGACGCCTCGGCGCGGGCGATGGCCGCGGGCCTGCGCGAGCGCCTCGGCGTCGAGGTGGGAGTGATCGTGTCGGACACCCTGGGGCGCGCGTGGCGCGAGGGCCAGACCGACCATGCCATCGGCGCAGGGGGCGTCCACGTCTTCGAGGACCTTCGCGGGGCGACGGATGCCGAGGGCCGGCCGCTCGTCGTGACCATGCCGTGCGTCGCGGACGAGCTCGCTGCGGTGGCCGACCTCGTCAAGGGCAAGACGGCGCGGCTGCCGGTCGCCGTGGTCCGCGGCCGCGCGGATCTCGTCGGACCCCTCGACCTGCCGGGCGCCCGCTCGATCGTGCGTCCGCTCGAGCGCGACATGTTCCGGCTCGGTGCCGACGAGGCCTACGCCGAGGGCTTCGCCGCCGGCCAGGCGTCGGCGCGCGACGCCGTCGCCGACGCCTTCCAGTCCGGGCCTTAGTACCCGGGCCGTCAGCGCTCGGACGTCAAGACGACCTCGCCGGCCGAGACGCCGACCCGGATGGTGCTCGCGGCTCCCGGGCTCGAGCCGATGCGGTTGTCGAACCCGCCTGCGGAGACGTCCGACAGGACGTCGTAGTCCCCTTCGGGCACGGTGAGCTGGAGCGATCCGGCGCTCACCTCGACCTCCACCGAGCCGGGCTGCTCACCCGACAGACGCGCGTCGAGCGATCCGGCGCTGACGGTGAGCTCGGCCTCGCCGACGTCCTCGAGGTCCAGGTCGCCGCGGCCGGCGCTCACGTCGGCCGACACCGACTCCGCCGCGCCGGCGATGTCGAACGAGCCGGCGCCGAGCGTCACCTCGAGCTCGCCGAACGTGCCGTCGGCGATGAGGTCGCCGGCCGACAGAGACAGATCGGCGTCGATGCCCTCGAGATCGGCGGGCAGCCGCAGCACCGCGTCGCCGCTGCCGTCGCCGAACCAGCCGCCCCACCCGAACCAGCCGCCCCACCCGAACCATCCGCCACGGTCGGGCGACGCGACGACGAGGCTGTCGTCGTCGCGCTCGAAGCGCCACCGGTCGGCACCCCACGAGCTGGTGACTTCGAGCTCGGCCTCATCGACGTCGGCGAACTCGACGCGCAGGACGCCCGCGGCCGCGTCGACATCCAGGTCGTCGATGCCCGAGACCGCCGCCGTGCGCGTCGAGGTGTGCACCGATGCCGAGGCCACGGTGCCGATCACCGCCGAGAGCACGGTCCCGCCGAGGACGATGGCGCCCAGCACGATCGCGACGATCGAGACCGCTCGCGCGCCCTCGGACGGAGGCGCGACCGGCGCCGACGGACGGTCGGGGGCAGGCGGAGGCGGAGTCACGGTCGTGCTCATCGGTTCGTTCCTGTCTGCGGCGCGGAGCCGCGGGATGTCGTTCCGCCCGACGGGGTCGGGCCGACGCGTGGCGGGGCGGCCGGGGGTGGAGGCGGTGCCGGGGTGCCGTGCTCGAGATGGGCGAGAACGGCGAGCACCCTCCGGTTGCCGGATTCGTCCGGCTCGAGGTCGAGCTTCTGGAAGACGGCGGTGATGTGCTTCTCCACGCTTCCCTCCGTGACGTTCAGCGTGCGCGCGATCGCCTGGTTCGAGCGCCCCTCGGCGATGAGCGCGAGCACCGCGGACTCGCGTTCGGTCAGCCGCAGCATCCGTTCGTCCCTCGTCCTGCGGCTGAGCAGCTGGGCCACCACCTCCGGGTCGAGGACGGTGGCGCCCGCTGCGATGCGGGAGATCGCCTCGAGGAAGTCGCCGACGTCCGCGACGCGGTCCTTCAGGAGATACCCGAGCGCGCCGCCGCTGGAGGCGATGAGATCGGCGGCGTAGCGCTCCTCGACGTACTGCGACAGCACCAGCACGGCGAGCTCGGGCAGCCGGCTCCGCAGCGACAGCGCGGCGCGGATGCCCTCATCCGTCCAGCGCGGCGGCAGCCGCACGTCGATGATGCACAGCTCGGGCGCGGTCTCGTCGACCGTCTCGTCCAGTCGCGAGGCGTCCGGGAGCGCGGCGACGACATCGTGGCCGGCGTCCTCGAGGACGCGGACCAGTCCCGCCCGCAGCAGCGCGGAGTCCTCGCAGATCAGGATGCGCATGGGATGCTCACCTCCACGCTGGTCGGCCCGCCGGCTGGGCTGTCGATGCGCGCCTCGCCGCCGGCGGCGAGCACGCGGTTCACGATGCCGTCGAGGCCTCCGCCGGGGACGATGCGCGCGCCGCCCACGCCGTTGTCTTCGACGCGGGCCCACAGCACGCCGGGTTCGCGAAGCCGCGCCACGAGGCGCACCTCGGTCGCGCGGGAGTGCTTGGTGGCGTTGGTGAGCGCCTCCGCGATCGCGAAGTACGCTGCCGCCTCGGCGTTGCGGCTGCAGCGTCCGTCGAGCCGGACGTCCATGTGCACCGGGATGACGGATCGGCCGACCAGCGCCGAAAGCGCCGCGTCGAGTCCGCGATCGTCCAGGACGGACGTGTGGATGCCGCGGGCCAGCTGCCGCAGTTCGGTGATGGCCGCCTTGGTCGAGGTGTGGGCCTCCGAGATGAGCGCCTTCGCGGCGTCGGGGTCGGCGTCGATCTTCTGCTGGGCGAGGCCGAGCGTCATGCCGACCGAGACCAGCCGCGGCTGCACGCCGTCGTGGAGGTCGCGCTCGATGCGCGACCGCTCGACATCGGCGGCGCGCACGGCGCCCGCGTGCTGCACGCTGGACGTGCGGGCGGCCTCGGCGAGCTGGGCTTCCCGAGAGGGCACCATGACGGCGCGGGCGATGATGCCGTGCAGCACCGCCAGGGCGATGATGGCGGCGGCCGAGACCAGCACCGCGAGGAGGCCGACGGGGAGGACCCAGGCCAGCGGCACCTCGATGCCGCTGCGGACGAGCCGTACCGCGGACGACTGGGCGAACAGCGGCGAGAAGGCCATCACGACGCCCGAGGCCAGCACACCCGCGAGCGCCACGACGACCCAGCCGAGGATCGACGCGATGGTGAGGTTCGCGATCGCCCGCCACGTCGTGGGATCGATCGCCTGCAGCCATACGGTGCGCAGGAACCCGCCGAAACCGGTCCGGCCGCTGCTGCGGGGGCGCGGCGCGGCCAGCCCGAACCCGTACAGGCCCTCCACGCGCTGCGTCTCGACCCAGCCGACCGCGAACAGCACATACACCAGCGCGATGAGCACGAAAATGCCGATGCCGAGCACGAAGAGGAGCCCGATGCCGAGGCCCAGCATCGAGAGCAGGACCGTGAAGACGATCGCTCCCACCACGCCGAGCGCCGCGAGCTGCGCGACGGCCCCCGCGACCTGCGCAGGGCGCGTGACCGGACGGACGGGAGGAGAGGCCGGAGAGGTCATGCCTCCCACGGTAGGGCTGCGCCGCCCGCCGCGCGCCCGAGCCATCCGGAGACTCTTCTTCGGGTTATCCCCCGCCCGGCGTCCCAGCCCCCGACTAGGGTTGCCGAGATGACGACGCGCTCCGCCCGGCCCGGGAAGCCCCAGAGCACGCAGCCGCCCTCGTTCGACTTCGACGAGTCGCGGCTCACCGGACTGGCCTCCGGCGACTCGGAACAGCTCGCGTCCGAGCATCTCGACGGCACCGCATACGCCGACATCGCTCTCGACGAGTGGCGGGTCGACGTCGGGACGACGATCGACGGATGCCGATTCTCCAGGCTCGAGCTCGGCTCGTGGACGCTCCGCGGGGCGCGCATCGTCGAGTCCGTGTTCGACGGCGCCGACGTCCCGGTGGTCTCGGCCGCGCGGGCGACCCCGCGCGACGTCGAGATCCGCGACAGCAGGTTCGGCTCCATCGAGGCCTACGACGGCGCGTGGCGCGGCATCCGATTCACCCGCTGCCGGCTCGGGTTCGTGAACCTGCGCGCGACCGACCTGCTCGACGTCGCGTTCGTCGACTGCACGATCGACGAGATCGACCTGCTCGACGCGACCGCTCGGCGCGTCGCGTTCGATGGCAGCCGCGTCGGGGCGCTGAACGTCGGCGGCGCGACCCTCACCGACGTCGACCTGCGCGGCGCAGACCTTCGCGAGATCGTGGGCATGGCGGGCCTTCGCGGTGCCACGATCTCACCGGAGCAGCTTCAGCTGATGGCACCAGCGCTGGCCGAGCAGGCGGGTCTGCGCGTCGAGGACTGACGCGCGGCGTCAGCGACCCGAGACCTTGCCGAACAAGCGCGCGATCGGAGCGAGGACGAGCGGGCGGGCGGCGACCCACGCGGCGGCGATCACCACGAGCGAGGCGACGAAGAGCCAGAATCCGGTCCAGTTCGCCGCGTACGCGTCGGGATCGGGCGAGCCCTGTGCGGCGTACATGTGGTTCAGGTTGCGCAGGGCCCCGGTTGCGAACACGAGGAACACGTGCACAGCGATGAACGCGACGAAGTACAGCATCACCGGGAAGTGCACCGCGCGGGCCCATTCCACCGGGTAGGCCTTGTTGAGTCCGGTGGCGTTCTTCGGCCACACCCCCGACATGCGCACGCCGGTGATCACGGCGAGCGGCGCCGCGATGAACACGGTCGCGAAGTACGCCAGCTGCTGCAGCGAGTTGTAGTTGACCCAGCCGTTCTCGGTCGGCCAGTCCAGCGAGACGTACTGCAGCCCGGCGCTGATCGCGTTCGGGAAGACGTCCCACGACGTCGGGACTATCCGCATCCACTGCCCCGTGACGAACAGCAGCGCCACGAAGATCACGCCGTTGACCAGCCACAGGATGTCGAGCGACTGGTGGAACCACAGGGTCAGGCTGATCTTGCGCTTGCCGTTCGTGCGCGGCGACCAGAACACGGTGGGCCGCTTCTCGGTGCGCACGCGCAGCCCCGACCGGATGATGAGCACCATCAGGAACACGTTGAAGAAGTGCTGCCACCCCAGCCACGCCGGGAACCCGACCGGCGCCCCCTCGGGCAGGTGGTACTCCCCCGGATAGGCCGCCAGGTAGTCCAGGCCCCACGGCGTCGACAGCAGCCACCGCACGAACAGCACCGCGAGTGCCGCCGCGACCAGCAGCCCGCCCCCGCCGACGATGACGGCACCCGCCCACTGCGCCTTGGTGAACGGACCGACTCGCTCCGGCTCGGGCTTCGGCTCGGGCCGTGTGCGTGCTGCGGCACCCGCCCACACCGTGCGCGTGAAGGGCAGTGGCTGCGTCAGCGGCACGCCCGACGGGGTGCCCGCCCCCGCTTCGAGGGTCGAGACACGCGGGGTCGAGGCATCCGTCCCCGCGTGTTGCGCCACTCCAGCCGTAGCCGCTGCGGCCGGCGCGGCGGGCGCTTCGGGTGTCGAGACACGCGGGGTCGAGGCATCCGTCCCCGCGTGTTGCGCCACCTCAGCCGTCTGCGCCGCGGCCCGCGCGGCGGGCGCGAAACCCGCTGGCGGCCACGGCTCGCCGCCGGGCACACGGGGCAGCCCCCGTCGCAGCGCCTTCGCGCCCGTCACGGCGAGGCCTGGGGTCGCAGCCTGCGGCTCCGCGGAGACGGACGCCGCAGCCACTGCCTCCGGAGCAGCCGTGGTCGGCGGGAGTGCCGGCTCGCGAGTCCCCTGGGCCTGCACCGGAACGGATGCCGCGGCCGCTGCCCCGGGAGTGCCGGTGCCGGCACTTTCTCCAGGCGCCGATCGCACGTCGCCGGGAGCCCCCGGGCGCGTCAGCCCGGCCGGGGGCCACGGCTCGCCGCCGGGCACTCGCGGCAGACCGCGCCGCACTGCTCGCACCCCACGCGCGGCCGGTTCGGGGGTCGCGACACGCGGGGTCGAGCCATCCGTTTCCGCGTGTTGCGCCACCTGAACGGCGGGCGCGGTCGGCGACGCAGCGGCCGCCTCCGGTTCGGGGGTCGCGACACGCGGGGTCGAGGCATCCGGTTCCGCGTGTTGCGCCACCTGAACGGCGGGCGCGGTCGGCTCAGCGACCGGAAGCGACGCCACCCCCGGCTCCGCAGCGGGCTCGACCACAGCGGTGCTCACGCCGTCGGGCACGACGCCCGCGGGCGGCCACGGCTCGCCGCCGGGACGGCGGGGGAGCCCGCGCCGCACAGTGGTGCCGTAGGTCGCCATCGCTACTTGGCCTTGTTCGCCTCGAGCGCCGCGATCAGCTGCGGCACCACTTGGAACAGGTCGCCGACGACCCCGAAGTCCGCGATCTCGAAGATGGGGGCATCCGCGTCCTTGTTGATCGCGACGATGGTCTTCGCGGTCTGCATGCCGGCCTTGTGCTGGATCGCACCCGAGATGCCCAGCGCGACGTACAGCTGCGGCGACACCGACACCCCGGTCTGCCCCACCTGGTACGTCTGCGGCACATAGCCGGCGTCGACCGCGGCACGCGACGCCCCGACCGCCGCGCCGAGCGCGTCGGCCAGCTGCTCGACGAGCACGAACTTCTCACCGGAGCCCAGCCCGCGCCCGCCCGACACGACCTTCGCCGCTCCACGCAGTTCGGGACGGGACGACGACACCACCGCCGCATCCACCGACTCCACCGTCGCCGCCTTGCGGCCCGACGGCGTGACCTCGAGCTTCTCGACCTCCGGCGAGGCGACAGCCTCGGCGCGGGCATCGACCGATCCCTGGCGGATCGTGATCACCGGCGCGCCCCACGTCACCGCGGAGTCGACGTTGTACGCGCCGCCGTACACGGAATGATGCGCGACCACGCCCTCCGCGTCGCGCGAGAGGCCCACCGCGTCCACCGCGAGGCCCGACCGGGTCCGCGCGGCGAAACGGGCCGCGGCCTCGCGTCCTTCGATCGAGTGCGAGACGACCACGGCATCCGGGCGCACCAGCGCCGCGGCGGCCGTCAGGGCATCCGCCACCGGCACCGACAGACCTTCACCGGGTGCGGCGACCAGCACCTGCGCCGCGCCGAGGGCCGCGGCATCCGTCGCCAGACCCTCGTCGCCGATCACCAGGGCCACCGGCGTGCCCACCTGGGACGCGGCACCGAGGAGCTCGGCCGCCGACTTCGCCAAGCCGCCGGACGGGGTGGTGTCGAGGAGGACGAGGATCGAGTCATCTGCGAAGTTCATGTCGCCCATCTCTCACACCAGCCGGTTCTGGATCAGGAACTCGGCGAGCTTCTCGCCCGCGTCGCCCTCATCGACGATCTTGACGCCGGCCTGCCGCGGCGGCTTCTCGCTCAGTCCGATCACGATCGACCGCGACGCATCCGAGTCGTGCGGGTCGATGCCCAGATCCTCGAGCGTCAGCACCTCGAACGGCTTCTTCTTCGCGGCCATGATGCCCTTGAAGTTCGGGAACCGCGCGTCCGGCAGCGCCTCGGTGATCGAGATCACCGCGGGAAGCGATGCCGACACCGTCGCCGTCGCGCCGTCGGACGCCCGCACGCCGTTCACCGCGGCATCCGAGATATCCACGCTGTTCAGGTACGTCGCCGCGGGGACGTCGAGCAGGTCGGCCACCATCACCGGCAGCACGCCGCCGGAGCCGTCCGTGGACTGGTTGCCCGCGATCACGAGGTCGAAGCCGATCCGCCGCAGCGCCGCCGCGAGCACCTCGGCGGTCAGTCCGAGATCGGCACCGAGGAGGCCGTCGTCGACCACCTGCACCGCCGACGCGGCGCCCATCGCGAGACCCTTGCGCACCGTCGCGGACGCCGACTCGGGAGTCATCGAGAGCACCACGACCTCGGTGCCGGGCGCCTTGTCGGCGTACGACAGCGCGACCTCGAGCGCCCGCTCGCCGATCTCGTCGAGCACCGTCTCGGACGCGGCCCGGTCGGCCAGACCGGTCTCCAGCGACAGCTTGCGATCCCCGTAGGTATCCGGGACTTCCTTGACCAGGACGACGATCTTCATATCGGTCTCCTCACGCTGGGCACGAGTCTAGAGCGCGCAGCCGAATGTACCCAATCCGAGGTCATCGAGCCGACAACACCGACGCAGCTACGCCCGTGTGTATACATAAACGCCTGTTTGCAGCATCCGTCATCTCCGCCCCCGGCGCCTGCCGGTACGGTGGGAGCGGGAGGTTCACATGGCTGCGACGAAGCGTCTTCCGGTCGACCCGATCGCCGAGGCGAAGCGCCAGTGGGTCGCCCACGGTTGGGAGTCCGCCGCCGGCGGCATGACCGCCGTCACCTCGATCATCCGTGCGCAGCAGCTCATGTTCGCCCGCATCGACGCCGCGCTGAAGCCGTTCGGACTCTCGTTCGCGCGCTACGAGATGCTGCGCCTGCTCGGGTTCACGAGAGAGGGACGGATGCCGATGGCCAGTGCCATCGCGCGCCTGCAGGTGCATCCGACCAGCGTCACGAACACCGTCGACCGCCTCGCGCGCGATGGGCTCGTCTCGCGCGAACCGCACCCGGCCGACGGCCGCGCGGCCATGCTCGTGCTGACGGACGCGGGTCGTGAGCTCGTGGAGCGAGCGACGGCGGCACTGAACACCGAGGTGTTCGAGAGCCCCGGCTTGAACGAGACCGACACGACCGAACTCGTGCGGATCATCGCGCGCCTGCGCAAAGACGCCGGCGACTTCACCGACCCCAAGCCCCAGCCCGACCCCCTCTGACCCTCCCGCCCCGCCCCCGGGCCCGCCGTCTCCCCGTCCTCTCTACTCGCGAGACCGGGGACTTCCACCGAACCCGAGGGCATCGCCTTCGGGCTCGCGAAGAACCCCCGGTCTCGCGGTGAGCGGTCAGCGGCGAGCGGTGAGCGGTCAGCGGTTCTCGAACTCGGGCTGGCGCTTCTCGCGGAAGGCGGCCATGCCCTCCTTCTGGTCGGCGGTGTCGAAGAGGCTCGCGAACACATGCCGCTCGAGCCGCAGGCCCTCGGCGAGCGGGGTCTCGAGCGCGGCGTCGAGCGTCGACTTCGCGGCGTACAGCGCCGGCAGGCTCTTCGCCGCGATGGTCTCGGCGACCTTCGCGGCCTCGTCGAGGAGCTCGGCGGCGGGCACGACGCGCGACACGAGTCCGATGCGCTCGGCTTCCGCGGCATCCACCATGCGTCCCGTGAGGATGAGGTCTGCGGCCTTGTAGTATCCGACGGCGCGGATGAGCCGCTGCGAGCCGCCCATCCCGGGGATGACGCCGAGGTTGATCTCGGGCTGCCCGAATTTCGCGGTGTCGGCGGCGAGGATGAGGTCGCACATCATCGCCAGCTCGCAGCCGCCGCCGAGCGCGTAGCCCGAGACCGCCGCGATCACCGGCGTGCGCACGGCGGCGAACCGCGCCCAGCCCCCGAAGTGGTCGCCCATGAGCATGTCGACGCCGCTCTTGGACTCCATCTCCTTGATGTCGGCGCCTGCGGCGAACGCGCGCTCCGAGCCGGTCAGCACGATCGCGCCGATCCCCTCGTCCGCGTCGAACGCGGATGCCGCGACCACGACCTCGTGCATCACCTGCGTGTTCAGCGCGTTGAGCGCCTCCGGACGGTTGAGGGTGATCCATCCGACGCGTCCGCGCGTCTCGACGAGGATCGTCTGGTACTCCGTCAGCTCTTTCGCGTCGTGCTCAGCCATGGGACTCCATTCCAGTCGTGCGATGACCTCATTGTCGGGCTCGTGTCCCGAATTCTCGCCGTCGTGTCCCAGAATCGCCGCCCAGGTGGGTCCCTTGTGAGCGAAATCGGGACATGCAAGGGTTGCGCGCCCGCCGCCGAGATCGCCCGTCAGGCGGACTCGGCGCGGATCGTGTTGATGATGCCCGAGAAGTCCTGGCCGGCGCCGGGGCCGTCGGCGTAGCGGGCATAGATCTCGCGCGCGAGCATGCCCATGCGCGCCTCGACGCCCGTCGAGGCGATGGCGTGCTCGGCGAGCCCCAGGTCCTTGTTCATGAGCGCCCCGGCGAAACCGGGCTGGTAGTCGCGGTTCGCGGGACTGGTGGGGACCGGCCCCGGCACCGGGCAGTTCGTGGTCAGGGCCCAGCACTGCCCCGACGCGTTCGAGGCGACGTCGAACAGCGCCTGGTGCGAGAGCCCGAGCCGCTCGCCGAGCACGAACGCCTCGGCCACCGCGATCTGCGAGACCGCGAGGATCATGTTGTTGCAGACCTTCGCGGCCTGGCCGAGCCCCGCGCCGCCGCAGTGGACGACGCGACGGCCCATCGCCGCGAGCAGCGGCTCGGCGGCCTGGAAGTCCTCGTCGGATCCCCCGACCATGAAGGCGAGCGTGGCGTTCTCGGCGCCGACGACGCCGCCCGAGACCGGGGCATCGAGCGCCCGGTGCCCTGCGGCCTCGGCGAGCGCGTGCGCCTCGCGGGCGTCATCGACCGAGATCGTCGAGCAGTCGATGAACAGGGCGCCGGGGTCCGCGACCTTCAGCAGTCCGTCCACGCCGTCGACGCCCCGGTATGCGTCCAGCACCTGCCGGCCCGTCTGGAACATCGTGATGACGACGGATGCCGCGGCCGCGGCATCCGTGCCCGCATCTGCGACGGCGAGCCCGGCATCGCGTGCCGTCTCGACGGCGTGCGGTGAGACGTCGAAGCCGATGACCTCGTGCCCCGTGGCAGCCAGGTTCTTCGCCATGGGCAGGCCCATGTGACCCAGCCCCAGGAATGCGATCCTCATCGCGGACCTCCTCGTCCTGTCGCGGCGATCACTGTGCGAGCAGCTGTCGGCCGATGATCACGCGCATGATCTCGTTGGTTCCCTCCAGGATCTGATGAACGCGCAGATCGCGCACCACCTTCTCGATCCCGTACTCGTGGAGATAGCCGTAGCCGCCGTGCAGCTGCAGTGCCTGGTTCGCCACCGCGAAGCCCGCGTCGGTGGCGAAGCGCTTGGCCATCGCGCACTGCATGCTCGCGTCGGAGGCCTTCGCATCGAGGGCGGCTGCGGCATCCCGCACGAGTGCCCGCGCGGCGCGCAGCTCGGTGGCCATGTCGGCGAGCGCGAACTGGACGGCCTGCTTCTCGGCCAGCGGCTCGCCGAACGTGAACCGCTCGTGGACGTAGCGCAGCGCCCTGTCGAGAGCCCATTGCGCGCCGCCGAGCGAGCACGCGGCGATGTTGATGCGGCCCCCGTCGAGCGCCGACATCGCGATCTTGAAGCCCTGCCCCTCACCGCCCAGGACGTTCGCCGCCGGCACGCGCACCTCGTCGAGGATCACCTGGCGGGTCGGCTGCGCGTTCCAGCCCATCTTGTGCTCGGGCGTCCCGAACGAGAGCCCCGGAGTGCCGTCGGGCACGAGGAACGCGGTGATGCCTCGCGCGCCGGGCTCGCCGGAGCGAGCCATGACGATGTAGACCGACGACTCGCCCGCACCCGAGATGAACTGCTTGACGCCGGTGAGCACGAACTCGTCGCCGTCGCGGATCGCGCTCGTGGTGATAGCGGCGGCGTCCGACCCCGCGCCGGGCTCGGTGAGACAGTAGCTGCCGAAGTCCGTCATGGCGGTCAGGCGCGGCAGCCACTCGTGGCGCTGGGCGTCGGTGCCGTACGTGTCGATCATCCACACGACCATGTTGTGGATCGAGATGTACGCGGCGATCGCGGGATCGCCCTGGGCGAGCTCCTCGAAGATCGCGGCGGCATCGGAGCGCGTGAGGCCCGAGCCCCCGACGTCCTCGCGGACATAGACGCCGCCGAGGCCCAGCTCGCCCGCGAGGCGGAGGGTGTCGCGCGGGAAGATCGACTGCGCGTCCCACTCGAGCGCGTGCGGCTCGAGCTCCGTGCGGGCGAACTCGCGGACCGCGTCGAGGATCGCCGCGCGCTCGTCGGCAGTGAGTGCGGGTGCGGTGGGGGTGATCGTGGACACCATTGCTCCTTCACCGACCAGGGCGTCCTTGTGGGGCATCCTGATCAACGTCATCGTGCCGTCATTGGCACGGTGCTCAGTTTACATGGACGTCCATGTAATTGTTAGGGAGACCAGCAAGCGGCCCGGGCGCCGCCGCGCCCAGGCCGGTCCACGCCTCAGTCCGACTCGTCCCACGGCGCGAAGGCACGCAACTCGATCTGACCATTTCGAGCCATCGGATGCCGCGACGCGATCTCGACCGCCTCGTCGAGGTCGGAGACGTCCAGGATGTCGAAGCCGAGGATCACCTCGCTGGTCTCGGCGAACGGCCCCCGCGTCGTGAGCACCTTGCCGCCGCGCACCTTCACGACCGTCGCCTCGGCGACGGGCGCCAGCACCTCCCCGATGACGCGCTTGCCGCTCGCGTCGAGCGGGTCGACCCACAGGTCGATGTCGGACTCGTCACTCGGCTGGTCCGGCTGGGCGTCGCTGACGACGAACATCATGAACTTCATGGTCTGATCCTTCCTGGCCGGGCGGCCCGGTGCCACCCTCACCAAGGTCGTCGCTCGGCGCTCGCCCGGATCGACACTTCGTCGTGAGATTCTCGGCAGAACATCATCCCGCCGGTGGACGCGGATGAGACCCCAGACGGATGCCGCCGCCTCGGCCGCTCCGTAGCGTCGATGACGTGACCGCCACCACCTCGTCCACGCCGATCGCCCGCCGCGAGATGTCGCCCATTGCCGCGCTGCTGCTGACGATCGGCGGGAACGTGCTGGCCGTCGCGATCGCGGCGCTCGGCCTCGCGAGCATCGGCGTCGCGGCTCTGGTGGTCTTCGGCCCTCAGCTGCTCGCAGCTCTTTGACACGGCTCGCGGCGGGGATACCCTGCGGGTGTGGGCGAGCGTGCGGTGCCGATCCTGATCAGTCGCGATCTGTTCGAGACGCTGTCGTTCCTCGAGCGTCTCGGTTTCGAGAATCGGGGAGCGGCGCCCGACGTGTGGCAGTACCTCATCGTCGGTCGCGGTGACGTCGAGCTGCACTACGTCGAGGACCCGTCCGTCGATCCGCTTCGCACCTCGGCCATGGCCTACGTCTACGTCGACGACGCGCAGGCGCTGTACGACGCCTGGGCGTCGCTCGTCGCTCCTGACGAAGAGACCGGAAGCCGCATCGTCGAGCCCGTCGACACCGACTACGGCATGCGCGAGTTCGCCGTCGTCGACCCGAGCGGCAACCTGCTGCGCATCGGCAGCCAGATCTGACCGCTGCCGCGCGGTGCCGTCGCGCTGCCGAAACCTGCTCGCGCGGCCGACTGCTTCAGCAGCGTCCGCAGGTTCCGGCAGCGCCAGCGAGCCGGACCACGGTCACTCGCGGTCGACGAGCACCACCGCCGTGCGGGCCGGGATCGTCAGCGTGCCGGTGCGGGCATTCCACGTCGTCGCCTTCACCACTGCGTCCGATCCGTTCGCGAGGGCCGGTGTCAGGGCGAAGCCGCGCCCGGCGAGCTCCGGCACGACCTGGGTCACCGCGTCGGGCGAGGCGTTGAACACGACCAGCGCGCCTTCGAGCTCGGGGTCGACGTCGTCGCCCACGAGGTCGTCGATGAGCATCACGACCACGCCGGGTGCGGCATCCGGCCCGCTGTTCGGGAAGGTGACCTTCTCGTCGATGAGCTCGGCAGACCCGAGGCGCAGGAGCCCGACCTCTTCACGCACGCGCAGCAGGTCGAGAGCGGATGCCTCGGCCGCCGCGATGTCGGACGCCCCCGGCTTGTTCGCCGGGTCGGCCAGCAGCGGCGCCAGGTCGTCCCAGTGCTCGCCGTTGTCGGCCTGGCGCGGCAGCCCCGACCCGAAGGTCGACTCCTGGCCGGTCCAGTCGATGCGGTTGAACCAGTCGCCCGAGTTGTAGCTGTTGCGGTCGAGGGACTTCGAGCGCAGCAGCTCGGTGCCGGCGTGCCAGAACGACGGTGTCTGCGCGTACGCGGTGGTCGCGAGCGACAGCGTGTTCATGCGCACACGGTCGGCCATCGGGGTGTCGGCGGGCAGCTTCAGCACGCCGAGGTCGAACAGCGTCTCGTTGTCGTGTGCGTCGACGTACGTGATGATCTCGTCGGGCTGGTCGGCGTAGCCCGCCGGCGAGCCGTTGTAGTCGAACTCGTCACCCGCCTTCACGGTGCCGTCCGACGCCGTCAGCTCGAAGTCGCGCAGGTTGCCCGCGAGTCCCAGCTTGACCAGGTCCGTCTTGTGAGCGAGGTCGGCGAACGGATCGCCGGGCGCCGACTGGTCGCTGCCGTTGGGGTCGGTCGCCAGTCCCGTGCCGAAGCCCTGGTAGAACTTCGACGCCCCGTCGACCGGGCTGCCGCCATGGACGGCGTCGCGCAGGCGGTCGGTGAAGGTGCCGATGCCGGTCCCGCCGAGCTGCCCCTGCGTCGCCTGCTCGAACAGCGCGTTGTTCGCCACCTCGCCGAAGTTCCAGCCTTCGCCGTACAGGTAGATCTTCGAGCCGTCGACGCCGTCGTCCTCGATGGTCAGCTCGTCGAGCGCCTCGCGGATCGCGAGCATGTTCGCCTTGGAGTGGTGCCCCATGAGGTCGAACCGGAAGCCGTCGACCTTGTACTCGCGCGCCCACAGCACGACCGAGTCGACCATCAGCTTCTGCGCCACCTCGTGCTCGGTCGCGACGTTCTGGCAGCACGTCGAGGTCTCGACCGCGCCGGCCGCGTTGAGCCGGTGGTAGTAGCCCGGAACGACGCGGTCGAGCACGCTCTTCTCGCCCTGGCCCGACTGCGCGGTGTGATTGAACACCTGGTCGAGCACGACCTGTAGCCCCATGCCGTGGAGCGCGCCGACCATCGAGCGGAACTCCGCGACCCGCGCGCCGCCCTCGGGGTTCACCGCGTACGAGCCCTCGGGAGTCGAGAAATGGTACGGGTCGTAGCCCCAGTTGAAGCCGTCGGTGTCGGCGACCGCCTCGATGCACGCCTGCTGCGCGGCGTCTGCGGGTCCGAACGACGCGAGGTCGCACGCCGGCACCTGCTGCTTCGAGCGGTCCTCCTCGATCGTCGCGATGTCGAAGGTCGGCAGCAGATGCACCGTGTTGATACCGGCGTCGGCGAGCTGTCGCAGCTGCCGGGCACCCGCGCTGTCACGCGTGAAGGCCGTGTAGGTGCCGCGCTCGGCCTCGGGCACCGACTCGTCGGTGATCGAGAAGTCGCGCACGTGCAGCTCGTAGATCGCACGGTCGACGGGCCGCTCGATCGCGGGTGCCTTCTTCGTCTGCCACACCTTCGGACGCCACTGCTTGTCGTGCAGGTCGATCGCGACCGAGTGCTCGGAGTTCAGCGTGAGCGCGACCGAGTAGGGGTCGGTGACGACGTTGGTCTCGATGGCACCGGTGGCCGGAGCGTAGACGACGACCTCCCACGCGTACTCGTCGCCCTTCAGGCTCTTGCCGCCGGTGACGGTCCAGATTCCGGATGCCGCGTCCCGCGTCGCCTCATGACGCTGCGGGTCGCCGTCCGCCCCCGCCGCCCACGTCAGCAGGGTCGCCTGCTGGGCGGTCGGGGCCCATAGCCGGAACGTCGGCTTCTTGCCCTCGAAGGTCACGCCGAGCTCGGCGTCGTCGACGGCGTCTGCATACAGGTCGTCGAGCACACCGGGGATCTGCACGCCGGTGAACGCGGTGAGCACGTCGCCAGCGCCCCGCTGAGCGACCATGAGCTGGCCCTGCAGCAGCGCGGCGACGGCTTCGCGGTCGACGTCGGCCACGCGCAGCGCCACATATCCGGCGAGCGCGGGGAACCGCTCCTTCTGAGCGTCGTCGAGGCCGCCGTCGATGCGCGTCAACGGGATCGGGTCGGAGCCGCCGGTCACCTCGCGGTCCGCCGACACGGCGAGCGACGCATCCGTCGACGAGTACAGCTGCCACGAGGCATCGGCGGCGGGAGCACCGAGGTCGGCGGGCCACGCGATGGTCCCGGCGTCGATCCAGTGCGCGCGCAGCTCACCCGTGCCCGCGAGCGGCGGGTCGCTCGCCTTCACGGTCAGCACGTGCGTCTCGAGGTTGTAGCGGAACGTGACGACCTTGCCGGCGCTCGCGCTGAACGAGATGTTCGCGCCGCCCGGTGCACCGCCGGCGCCATAGTTCTCGGACCAGCTGCGGTTGTGCGCGACCTTGACCTCGTACGAGCCGGTGGGGAGATCATCGGTCGTGAACTGGAACACGCCGTCGCCGTCGCGGTCGAACATCATGCCGGCGAGGCACTCCGGCGCCCAGTCGCCCGCGCAGCCGAGCTCGCTCTGGAACGAGCCGGGCAGGGTGATCACAGGTCCGTCCGCCGTCGAGCGGATGTTCTTGGTCCGGGGGTCGAAGAAGAACGTGATCGGACCACCGGCGTGATTCAGCGCGATGTTCGGGCCGTTCTGCACGCCCCCGGCGCCGTAGTTCTCGTTCCAGCTCTGCTCGGTCGCGATCTTGTACTCGTAGTCACCGGCCGGGAGGTCGACCGTGAGAGTCCAGATGCCGTCGACCTCGGTCATCGCCGCGGCCGGGCACTCCGGCTGCCAGTCGCCGGGGCATCCCATCTCGGAGTTGAGGCTGCCGGGGACGCTGACGGCACCGTACTCGGTGGGCTCTTGCGGCTCCGGCTCCTCCGGCTCCTCGGGCTCCTCCTCGACCCCGGGGCTCACGCGGTTGCCGACCGACGCGTACGTGGACGCGGCGGAGTGCCGGCCCGCGGCATCCGTCGTCACGGCGCGGTACTCGACGAGCGTGCCGTTCGTGAGGCCCTCGATCGAGTGGAAGACGCGTGGGTCGGTGTCTTCGGCGGTGCCGAGGGCGTGCCATTCGTCGCCCCCGACGATGCGCCACGCGAAGCTCGTCTCCTGCCAGGTGCGGTCGTCGACATCGGCACCGACGCCCGCCGATCCTGTGACGCCGGCTCCGGCGGCCGGCAGGTTCACGCTGATCTCGGCCGGGGCCGCGGGTGCGGTCACCGGCGCGTCGGCGCGGTATACGACGGCCGACAGGGCCGGAACGGTGACGGATGCCGCGGCCGAGGCATCCGTCGTGATGCCGGTCATGCTGCCGTACACGGGAGCGAACGAGGCGCTCGCGGTGAGCGTCGTCAGGGCGACGGTCTTGTCGGCGTCGGTGTTGTTCAGGGCGACGAGGTACTCGACCTTGTCGTCGCGGTCGACCCGCGAGAAGGCATAGACGCCTGCGCCGTCATCGGCGTGCCGCTCGACCTGAGCCCCGGTCACCAGCGTCGGGTGCGCGTCGCGCAGCGCGGAGAGCTCGGCGATGCGCTCGTAGACCGGTGCCGTCGTGGCGTAGCGGTCGGTCGAGCCGGCCTGCTCGCCGGTGATGAGGTTCTGGTTCTGGTACGACGCGACCTGGCTCGCGAAGAGCGTCTGGCGCGCGTCCTTGTCGCCACCGGTGCCCGCGAAGCCCTGCTCGTCGCCGTAGTAGACGACGGGCTGGCCGCGTCCGAGGAACATCAGGTCGTGCGCGAGCAGGTCGCGCTCGAGCGCGTTCGGCGCGGACTGCAGCATGTAGCCGACGCGGCCCATGTCGTGGTTGCCGAGGAAGGTCGGCAGCGCCGTCGCCGACGAGTCCGGCGTCGTGTACCAGTCGTCCCCCGCGTACAGATGGTGCAGCCCCTCCGCGCTGTTGCCGGCGGCGAAGCTCACCGCCGCGGACTGGAACGTGAAGTCGAGCACCGAGTTCATGTCGGTGTCGCGCACGTACGGCGCGAGCTTGACCGGGTCGGCGTCGTAGACCTCACCGAACATGAAGAAGTCGGGCTTGCCGGCGGCGTGCGCGTAGTCGAGCACCTCCTTCGACCAGGCCTCCCAGAACTCGAAGTTCACGTGCTTGGCGGTGTCGATGCGGAACCCGTCGATGCCGAGGTCGATCCAGTCCTGATAGACGTCGACGAAGCCGTTCACGACGGTGGGATGCTCGGTCATGAGGTCGTCGAGGCCGTCGAAGTCGCCGTACGTCACCGACTCGCCCGCCCACGTCGAGTTGCCACGGTTGTGGTACAGCGTCGGGTCGTTCAGCCACTCCGGAGTCTTCACCGTGGCGTCCTCCGCGGTGAGCTCGGGGGTGTATGGGAACGACGTCGCGGGATCGAGCGCCGGGAACTCGGCGGTGCCCGCATACGTCGCGGGATCGAACTCCACCCCGCTCGCGTCGCGGTACGGCTCGGTCGCCTTGTCGATGTAGGAGTACTGGCCCTCGGCGTAGTCGATGACGTCGGCGGTGTGGTTCGTGATGATGTCGAAGTACACCTTGATGCCGGCCGCGTGAGCCTCGGCGATGAGCGCTTCGAGCTCTTCATTCGTGCCCAGGTGCGGGTCGATCTGCGTGAAGTCGGTGATCCAGTACCCGTGGTAGCCCGCGCTCGCGTTCGCGCCCTCGCCTTGGACCGGGCGGTTCTTGAAGCTCGGCGTCAGCCAGATCGCGCTCGTGCCGAGCCCCTTGATGTAGTCGAGGTTGGCGCGCAGCCCCGCGAGATCGCCGCCGTGGTAGAAGCCCTTGTCGGTCGGGTCGAAGCCGTGCGCCAGCCGGTCGCCGTCGATGCGGCCGGTGTCGTTGGACGCGTCACCGTTGGCGAACCGGTCGGTCATCACGAAGTAGAACTGCTCCTGGCTGCCGGGCTGGCGCACCGGCGCGGCGACGAGTGCGTCGTCGTCGGCGGAGTATCCCCCGCGGAGGCTCTTCGCCTCGAGGCCGACGCGCTTGGCCGCGTCGTCGAACACGAACCGCAGGGTCGCCGGGCCCGCGATGGTCAGCGGGATGTTGTCGCCGCCGCCGTTCAGCCCGTACGACTCGTCCCACGAGTCGTTCACCGCGACCTTGTACTCCCAGGTGCCGGCGGGGACCTCGAACTCGGCGGCGTAGAGGTTCTCGGCGCCGGTCGGCTGGAGCTCCGTGGCCGTGCACTCGGGTTGCCAGTCGCCGGGGCAGCCGAGCTCGGACTGCAGGCTGCCGACGAGCGCGAACGTCCGGTCGGCCGCGGCAGCGGGGGCTGTGGCGACCACGCCCCCGGTGACGAAGAGCGCTGCGGCGGCGATGCCCGCGGCGATGCGGCGGGCGCGTGGGGATGTCGTCTTCGACACGGTGGCTCCAGAATGCGCGGCGGCACGACGACGTGCCGGTGGGGCTGTGTGCCGCCGACACTAGCGCGGTGCCACCGGGAATTGCAAGCGCTTACATCATGAGAACGTATTCATCGAGCGGATGCCGTCGCCCGCGGCATCCGTTCGGAACACGGTTCCCGCAACCGCTTGCACACGCCGGTCGTCGAGCGAAGGGGCACGAACCGTCTCCCTTTCGCCTCGCTTCGCGGTTCCTGAGCAAGGGAGCGCCAACGACCGCGTCGAAGGGCGCTCAACGACCGGGGATGAACAGCGGCACGACCACCTCGTCGACGATCTCGGCGAGGACGTCTTCGCCGATCGCCGCGCCGTTGAACAGGAAGCGCTGGCGGAGCATCGCGTGCGCCACCTCGAGGCGCGCGGGCGTGACGGTCGCGCCGTCGATCTCGCCGCGGGCGACAGCCCGGCGCGCGATCTCCGTCATCGCCGTCACGCCGGAACCCTGCGAGCGCCGCCGCAGCGCGCGCATGCGCTCCTCATCGGCCATCGCATCGCCGAGCAGTCCACGGAGCGCCTGACCGGAGGGACCCGCCAGCAGGGCGGCGTTCTCGCGCAGGCATTCCAGGACGTCCGTGCGGAACGCGCCGGTGTCGGGCGGCGACGCCGGGTCGGGCATCGCGTGGCGCACGGCGTCGAGGGTCAGCTCCACGCGCGTGGGCCAGCGGCGGTACAGGGACGCCTTGCCGGTGCGGGCGCGCTCGGCGACCCGCTCCATCGTCAGCCCCGCATACCCCACTTCGGCGAGCTCCTCGAGCGCCGCCTCGAGGATCGCCGCGTCCAGTGCCTTTCCACGCCGCCGGGGTCGCGAGCGGTGGTCGTCGCTCATGGGCGACGCTCGGACACGGGCTCGGGTTCGGCCAGGGACGTGACGCGCCCGGTGTCGCCGTCGACCGTCACCGTCTGTCCGTCCCGGAGAACCGCGGTGCCGTCCGCTGTGCCCATGATCGCCGGGATCCCGTACTCGCGGGCGACGATGGCGGCGTGCGACGCGATGCCGCCCGAGTCGACGACGACGGCGGCCGCGCGCTGGAACAGCGGCGTCCACGACGGGTTGGTGTACGGGCAGACGAGGATGTCGCCGTCCGCGAGCCGCCCGAACTCCGCGGGCTCGCGGATGATGCGGACCGGCCCGCTCACCCGCCCGCCGCTGGCCGGCTCGCCCGCGACGAGGGCGTCACCGGCGTCGCGTGCCGGGAACGCCGCGCGGGGATCGATCATCCGCACGCCCGCGAGCTCCTCCCGCCGGGCCGACCGCGCGCGAACGAGGTCACGCAGGCGTCGACCTGCCTCCGTCGGGACGGGCTCCTCGAGCGCCTCGACCTCCTCGAGGCGCAGATGCCAGATGTCGGCCGCATCCTCCAGCACGCCGGCGGCAGCGAGGCGGCTGCCGAGCTCGTCGAGCGCCGCCCGCAGGATCGGCAGCGGACGCGTGAACTCGTAGTGCGAGTCCTCGCGGAAGGCCACACCCGCCCGCGCGCGCTCGACGAGGCGGCTCATGCGCGGGGTCGATCCTGCATCGGCGCGCGGCTTCGCCAAGGTCGTGCCCTCGGACGTGGCGAGCGCCTTGATCAGGCCGACGACGATCTCGGGCGCCTCCCCCCACGTCGGCGAGCTGGCGAGCAGGGGGGACGCCGACTCGCGGTGACCGTGCTCGGCGATGAGGGCCGCGAACTGCGGCATCCGTTCGACCACTGGAAGAAGGTCGGCGGGCTCGTCCTCAGCGAAGCGCTCGGCGAGGAGCGGGTCTGCCCGGACCGTGGCCGCCAGTGCCTCGAGGTCGCGGTTCGCCTGCTCGGTGCGGCTGCGACCGTCGAGCAGCAGATCGCCGAGTCGGAGCCTGCTGCGGCCGAGCTTGAGGGCGACGAAGAGCCGCACGACGGCGACTCCCGACCCGGGGAGGTAGTCGATGCGCAGGTCGGCGACGGGCTCCACGAGGTCGAGCGCTTCACGGGGCACGCGGATGAGCTCCGCCCAGCTCAGCACGGTGAGTTCCCTCGCAGCCAGGTCGCGCACCCGCGCGCGGTACGTGCCGTAGCGGGGGTCATCGGTCCAGCGCGCGGGGTCGAAGCGGCGCGCACGTGAGGCGACCCGGAACGGCGCGAGCAGCACGCGGGGCGTCGGATGAGGCCGAGGCGGAACGAGCTGGTAGACGACCCCGTCCTTCTCCCGCAGGAACTCCTCGAACGCACGACGGATGCCGAGACTCTCGGTGACCTTGGCCATGAGGCCCGCCGGGCCGTGCGGCACCCACGTCGACATGTCCATCGGGTACGGGCGCGTCGGGAGCAGCTCGATCAGCACCGCGGCGAGCCTCCGCTGGAGCGGGTTGAGCCGGCCGCGCAGGGGCGGCGGCGGGAGCGCCGTCATCGGTCGCGCCTGCAGGAGATGCACGCGCCCGGACTCGACCGCCCACTCGATGTCCTGGGGTCGCCCGAAGTGGCGCTCCACCTCGATGCCGTGCCGCACCAGCTCGGCGAGAACGGCGCCGTCGAGGCGGGTGAGGGCTTCGGACGTGCTCTCGTGCACGACGCCTCCGCCCGCCGCCGCGCGGACGACCGCCTCGTTGCGTCCGTGCGTGACGTGCTGAAGCTCTCCTTCACGGTCCAGGACGTAGCGGTCCGGGGTCACGAGCCCCGACACGACGGCTTCGCCGAGCCCGGCGCCTGCCTCGACGACGACCTTGCCGCGGTCGCCCGTCACCGGATCCGCCGTGAACATGACACCCGCGGCATCCGGATCGATCATGCGCTGCACCACCACCGCGATGCGGACATCGCCGGGGTCGATGCCGAGCCGTGCTCGGTACGCGACCGCGCGCTCCGTCCACAGCGAGCCCCAGCATCGGCGGACGGCATCCAGGAGCGCGCGCTGTCCGATCACATTGAGGTAGGTGTCCTGCTGGCCGGCGAACGCGGCGCCCGGCAGGTCTTCGGCCGTCGCGCTGGACCGCACCGCCACGGGGCCGCTGCCGAGCGCGGCGTAGGCATCGGCGATCGCGCGCGCGAGCGGGGCGGGCAGCTCGGCGTGCTCGTAGCTCGCGCGATCGGGCGTCGGCGCGTCCACGGCGGCGTACGCGTCGGTGGTGACGACGAAGCCGTCGGGCACCGGCATCCCGATCCTGATCAGCTCGCCGAGGTTCGCGCCCTTTCCGCCGGCGCGCTCGAGGTCGTCACGCCCGAACGAGCGCAGCGGCGCGACCAAGGCCGGGTTGTCGTGATCGCGGTGGTCGAGGGCTGCCATCGGCGTCCTTAGTGAACGGATCGTTCTCTAAGTTGAGCACGTTTTCAGGGGCCCTTCAAGCCCAGCTCGTGAATCCCGCGCGCTACAGCCGTTCGATGATCGTCGCGTTGGCCATGCCGCCGCCCTCGCACATCGTCTGCAGGCCGTAGCGGCCGCCGGTCGCCTCGAGGTGGGCGAGGAGCGTGCCGAGCAGGCGTGTGCCGGATGCGCCCACCGCGTGCCCGAGCGCGATCGCGCCGCCCCACGGATTGAGCTTCGCCGGGTCCGCGCCGAGCTCGTCGAGCCACGCGAGCGGGACCGACGCGAATGCCTCGTTCACCTCGTAGGCGTCGAGGTCGTCGATCGAGAGACCACTGCGCTCGAGGATGCGCCGGGTCGCGGGGATGGGCCCTGTCAGCATCATGATCGGGTCGTCGCCGACGACCGCGAACGCGTGGAATCGCGCTCGCGGCGTCAACCCGAGCTCGGCCGCCTTCTCCTCGCTCATGATGAGCGCCGCGGATGCCGCGTCCGTGAGCGGCGAAGAACTGCCCGCGGTGATGCGCCAGTCGAGGTCGGGGAATCGCGCCGCAAGCTCGTCGGTGCGGAACGCCGGATTCAGCCCGGCGAGGCCCTCGACGCTCGTGCCGGCGCGCACCGTCTCGTCGAACGTGACCGCATCGGGCCCATCGGCGAGCACGGGGAGCACCTGCGAGTCGAACGCGCCGCGGGTCCAGGCATCCGTCGCCCGCCGATGAGACTCGGCCGAGAACGCGTCGAGCTCCTCGCGGCCCAAGCCCCACTTCTGCGCGATGAGCTCCGCCGACACACCCTGGCCCACGAGCCCGTCAGGGTAGCGCGCACGGATGCCGGGCGCCGTCGAGCCGCCCTGGCGCGACGACCCGAGGGGCACGCGGCTCATCGATTCGACGCCCGCGGCGATCACGATGTCGTAGGCACCGGCGATCACGCCCTGCGCCGCGAAGTGCGCGGCCTGCTGACTCGACCCGCACTGCCGGTCGATCGTGACGGCCGGAACCGTCTCGTCGAACCCGGCGACGAGGACGGACTGTCGCGCGATGTTCATGGCCTGGTCGCCGATCTGGCTGACGCACCCCATGAGCACGTCGTCGATCTGCCGGGACTCCAGTCCGTTCCGCTCGAGCAGGCCGGTGAGCACCCCCGCGGCGAGGTCGACCGGGTGCACCGCGCTCAGCGCTCCCCCGGGCTTCCCCCTTCCCGACGGGGTGCGGACGACGTCGACGATGACGGCTTCGGGCATGAGAGCCTCCTTGTCTGTAAGCCTAAGCCGGTGACGGATGCCGAGGCCCGGCCCATTCGAGTGTCACGACACGCGGGATCCCACCGCCGACTCCGCGTGTTGCGCCACCCGAATCTCCACGCCGACCGGCGCCCGAACATTCATGGGTCACGACACGCGGAATGCCGACGCCGACCCCGCGTGTTGCGCCACCCGAATCTCCACGCCGACCGGCCTCCGAACGTTCAAGGGTCACGACACGCGGAATCCCACCGCCGACTCCGCGTGTTGCGCCACTCGAAGGGGGCGTCGCCGCGGACACGCGGGCGGCATTGATCCCGGATGCCTCGGCCCGGCGCCTCCGCGGCGGCCGGGGCATCCCGAATCAGCCCCGCTGGTCGGGGGTGGCGTACGTGCTGCGCTGCTCGATGATGGCGAGCGTGCACCGCGAGATGCACACGAGCTTGCCCGCCTCGTCGACGATCCGGATCTCCCACACGTGGGAGCGGCGGCCGATGTTCACGGGCGTGGCGGTCGCCGTCACCCAGCCCGTGGATACGGGGCGGATGTGGTTGGCGTTGATCTCCTGTCCGACCGCGTGGAACCGCTCGCGGTCGATCGCGAGGAAGCCGGCCCACGAGGCGAGCGTCTCGGCCAGCGCGACGGACGCCCCGCCGTGCAGGACGCCCGCGGGCTGCACGGTGCGCCGGTCCACCGGCATCCGTCCCACCAGAGCGTCGTCGCGGATCTCGACGATCTCGATGCCGAGCGCCTCGATGAGCGTGCCGCCGGCCATCGCCGCGATGTCGACCTCGGCGATGTCGCCGTGCCAGAGGCTCACCCCGCGGACTCCTCGGCGCGGTCGGCGGCGGCGAGGGTCGCGGCGTCCGCGACGTACCCGTCGATGTGCCGCTCGGCCGGACCGTTGTACTCCGACAGCGGGCGGATGAGCGCGTTCGAGGCGAGCTGCTCCATGATGTGCGCGGTCCACCCGGTCACGCGCGCCGCGACGAACAACGGCGTGAAGGTGAGCGTGTCGAAGCCGATGAGGTTGTACGCCGGACCCGACGGGTAGTCGAGGTTCGGGTAGATGCCCTTGCGCGAGACGAACTCGGACTCGAGGGCGTCGTAGAGGGCCGCCACATCGGGGCGGTCGAAGTGGAGCACCAGCTCGTCGAGCGCGGCCTTCATCGTCGGGACGCGCGAGTCGCCGCGCTTGTACACGCGGTGGCCGAAGCCCATGATCTTGCGCTTCTCGGCGAGCGCCCGGTCGAGCCAGGGGCCGACGTTCTCGGCCGAGCCGATCTCGTCGAAGATGTGCAGCACCGCCTCGTTCGCGCCGCCGTGCAGAGGTCCCTTGAGCGCGCCGATCGCGCCGACGACCGCCGAGTAGAGGTCGCTCAGGGTCGAGGCGATGACGCGGGCGGTGAACGTGGAGGCGTTGAACGAGTGCTCGGCGTACAGGATCATCGAGCGGTTGAAGGCGTCGACGACGACCTCATCGGACTCCTCGCCGAAGGTCATCCAGAGGAGGTTCGCCGCGTAGTCGAGGTCGTCGCGCGGCGCGACCGGCTGCTGACCGCGGCGACGGCGCTGGCCGTACGCGACGATCGAGGGGAGGACCGCGAACAGACGGATGCTGCGCGCGAGGTTCTCGTCCGCGCTCCCGCTCGCGTCGAGCACCGAGCCGGTGCCCGCGAGGTCGCGCGCCCCGATGAGGCTCACGGCGGTGCGCACTTCGTCCATGGGGTGGGCGTCGAGCGGCACGAGGTCGATCGCGGCCCGCACGTCGGCGGGCAGCGCCCGGTACGACCGCTCGGTGGCGCGCAGCTGCGCGAGCTGCACGTCGTCCGGGAGCTCGCCGTTCCACAGCAGGTACGCGACCGCTTCGAACGGCTGCGTGGCCGCGAGCTCCTGGACGGGATACCCGCGGTACAGCAGCGAGTTCGTCTCGGGGTTGACCTTCGAGACCGCGGTGTAGTCGACGACGACGCCGGCCAGTCCCTTCTTGATGTCGGGGTCCATGTCAGTCCTTCGTGATCGTGAAGTTGAACACCGAAGTGTCGAAGTGGTTGTACTGCTCGTAGTCGATCAGGTCGTACAGGTCGGCGCGGTGCTGCATCTCACCGAGCTGGGAGGTGAGGTGCCCCTCGTCGATGAGCGTATCGAGAGCGCGGGATGCCGCGCCCATCGCGATCCGCAGCAGCGACACCGGCCAGATCACGATGTTGACGCCGACGTCGCGGAGCTGGTCGACCGAGAACAGGTCGGACTTCCCGAACTCGGTCATGTTCGCGAGGATCGGCACATCGACGGCGGCGCGGATGGCGGCGAACTCCTCGAGCGTCCCCATCGCCTCCGGGAAGATGGCGTCGGCGCCGGCGTCCACGAGCGCCTTCGCGCGGTCGATCGCGGCATCCATCCCCTCCACGGCGCGGATGTCGGTACGCGCCATGATGAGGAAGTCCGGGTCGCGACGCGCATCGACGGCCGCCCGGATGCGCTTGATCGCGGTGTCCTCGTCGACGACGGCCTTGCCGTCGAGGTGTCCGCAGCGCTTGGGGTTGATCTGGTCCTCGATGTGCGTGCCGGCGAGCCCGGCGTCCTCGAGGGTCTGGATGGTGCGGGCGACGTTCATCGGCTCACCGAACCCGGTGTCGGCGTCGATGATCGCCGGCAGGTCGGTCATGCGCGCGATCTGCTGGCCGCGACCGGCCACCTCGGTGAGAGTCGTCAGCCCGATGTCGGGCAGGCCCAGGTCGGCGCTCAGCACGGCGCCCGAGATGTAGACGCCTTCGAAGCCCTTGCGCTCGATGAGCCGGGCGGAGAGCGGATTGAACGCGCCGGGGAATCTCAGCAGCTCCCCGCTCGCGAGCCGTTCCCGGAACGCGCGGCGCTTCTCGTGCACCGGCACGGTGGAGTACAGCATCAGTCCTCCCTTCCTCGCCACGAGTGCGCACAACTCAGGCAGAATCCCGCGGATGTGGCACCGCAGCGGCGCGTATCCAGCGAATAGCCTGAGTTATGCGCAGTGGGGCGCTTCGAAGGTCCCATCAGAACAGGCCCTTCGGCGCGGGAGCGCTCGCGAGCACGCCGAAGTCGGCGACGATCGTGAGCTCCTGCACCTCTTCGGGGCTGAGCTCGGCCAGGCGCTGCGCGAGGTCGAGGAAGCGCTCGATCTCGTCGGCCGCGAGCACGCCCTCAGCGAGCGTGCGGAACTTGCGGACGTAGTCCTCGCGCGCGAACGGACGGGCCCCGAGCGGGTGCGCGTCGGCGACGGCGATCTCGTCCTCGATGACGGACCCGTCCGTCAGTCGGATCTCGACGCGGCCGCCGAAGGCCTTCTCGTTCGGGTCGTCGGAGTGGTAGCGGCGCGTCCACTCCGCGTCCTCGGCCGTGGTGATCCTGCGCCACAGCTCGACGGTGTCGGCGCGGCCCGCGCGCGCGGGGGCGTACGAGTCGACGTGGTGCCATCCGCCGTCCTGCAGCGCGACGGCGAAGATGTACGGGATGGAGTGGTCGAGCGTCTCGCGCGAAGCCTTCGGGTCGTACTTCTGCGGGTCGTTCGCACCCGAGCCGATGACGTAGTGCGTGTGGTGCGACGTGTGCAGCACGATCGACTCGACGTTCGCCGGGTCGGTCAGCTCCGGGTGCTCGCCGTGGAGCTTGCGCGCGAGGTCGATCCAGGCCTGCGCCTGGTACTCCGCCGAGTGCTCCTTCGTGTACGAGTCGAGGATGCCGCGCTTTGGCTCGCCCGCAGCCGGCAGCGGCACGTCGTACGAGGCATCCGGGCCGTCGAGCATCCAGGCGATCACGCCGTCCTCGCCCTCGTAGATCGGGCTCGGCGACGTCTCGCCGCGCATCGCACGGTCGACGGCCTCGACCGCCATCTTGCCCGCGAAGGCGGGGGCGTGCGCCTTCCACGTCGAGATCTCGCCCTTGCGTGACTGCCGCGTGGCGGTCGTGGTGTGCAGCGCCTGCCCCACGGCCTGGTAGATCGTCTCGACGTCGAGCCCGAGCAGCGTGCCGATGCCGGCTGCAGCCGACGGACCGAGGTGCGCGACGTGGTCGATCTTGTGCTTGTGCAGGCAGATGACACGCACGAGGTCGATCTGGATCTCGTACCCCGTCGCGATGCCGCGGACGAGGGCGGCGCCGTCGGCCCCCACGTGCTGCGCTACGGCGAGGATCGGCGGGATGTTGTCGCCGGGGTGCGAGTAGTCGGCCGCGAGGAACGTGTCGTGATAGTCGAGCTCGCGGACCGCGACGCCGTTCGCCCATGCCGCCCACTCGGGGCTCGTCCGGCGGTCGAGGGCGCAGCCGAACACGGTGGCGCCCGACCCGCCGACCGACACGGCGTGGTCGAGGGCCTGCTGGCGCGCCGCGCTCACGGGTGCGCGGGTGAGGGAGGCTGCGGCCACCGCGGCGTTGTCGATGACGCGGTTGATGATCATGTCGACGACGTCGGGCTCGACCGCGACGGGGTCGGCGGCGACTTCGGCGATATGCCACGCGAGCTGCCCCTCGCGCGCGAGGTTCTCGTCGCTGCGGTGGACTCGGAGGTGGTGGATGACGGTCATGCTCGTCCTCACGTCAGGGATTGCAGGATGTTGGTCAATGCGTTGTGCAGGTGCACGTGCGTCGCGTGGGCGGCGAGGTCGGCGTCACGGGCGGCGATCGCCGATGCGATGAGCCGATGCTCGGCGACGGATGCCGCGAGCCGGTCCGGATTGTCGCGCGCGAGGCGCCGCACGCGCACGAGGTGGGTGCGAACGGTGCGCAGCGCCGCGGTGAGGTAGTCGTTCTCGACGGCCGCGTCGAGCGTCTCGTCGAACCGCGCGATGAGGCCGTAGTAGTCGTCACGCCCGTCGCCGTCGCTCCCGCCGCCGAGGTCGACCTCGGCGAAGGCGCGCGCGAGCCCCTCGAACGCCGCTGCGTCTCCCCGCTCGGCGGCCAGGCGTGCAGCGGACTCCTCGAGGGCTCGGCGCACCTCGAAGATCTCGCGGATGTCGTCGGCGTCGATGGCGGTCACCACCGTGACGCGCGGCGACTGCTGAGCCACGAGCCCGTCGGCGGCGAGGCGGCCGAGGGCTTCGCGCAGCGGAGTGCGGCTGACACCGAGGCGCGCGGCCTGCTCGACCTCGCCGAGCACCGCGCCGGGCCGCAGGACGCCGGACTGGATCTCGTCCAGGAGGGTCGCGTACGCGCGGTCGCTCGCTCGCATCCCACATCACCTCCTCGTCACGAGACTCGGCCAGTGTATACATTGATCGTCTATTCTGCGACCTGCCCCTGGGTTGCCAGGGTTTAGGTATACATTTTGCGGGTGGTACGTCGCCGCAATCTCGGGGGAGAGGCGGACCCGATGTCGGATCGCCCGCTCAGCACGTCCCGCAGCGCCGGTCGCGCGACATCGTCGAGAAAGCCCGGGCGCACGTTCCCGAGCTTGGCACCGGGTCTGGCCCGCGGCGCGCGCGTCGAAGTTGTCGAATTCGGCGCGCCCGAGCGGCGCACACGGCCTGCGCGGGCAGCGCCCCTCGGCGCGGGAGGATCAGCCGACGCGATCCGTTCGGTGCACTCGAGCCCGAGCGGCGCGTACGCGTGCCGCGGCCAGCACGCTCAACCCCGCCGCGAGCAGTCCAGCACCCCACATGACGGCTGCAGGGTTCGCGCCGGTCGGAGGCAGCTCGGCCTCGGGAACCGGTGGCGTCGGCGGCGGGGGCGTCGGCGGCGGGGGCGCAGTGAATGTCACGTCGCCTTCGCTGAGCACAGCGTCCTGCGCGGTGACGACGATGCGGGTGACACCGAACGGCACCGGCAGGGAAACCTCGCTGGTCGTGCCGGCATCCACCTCGACCACCTGCGTCTGCATTGTGCCGTCCGGAAGTGTCGTGGCAATCGTGAACGACACGGTGGGCGTCGCCGAGACTGCGGACGCGACGAGCGTGACGGCCGCCGCGCCGCCAGTGGCGGTCGCGGCGCCGGGAGCGATGGATGCCGTAGAGGCGGCGGATGCCGGCACCTCGAAGTCATAGAAGTACTCCGCCGTCGTGCCGTCGCGCACGAGCACTGCGTCGGCGAACCCGACCGCGCCCGCCGGCGCGCCCGAGCCGATGCCGACCTGAATCATGCCCCAGCCGCCGCCTGGGTACTGGGCTGCGAACTCGCTCAGCGTACAACTGGCCGCGATCGTGCAGAAGCCGTCGGAGGCGTTGGACTGAATCACGATCGAGTCCGGGCCGAGTTCCCACGTCTGCCAGACGCCGCCCTCAACGGTGCCGTTGCGACTCGGTTCGAAGGACAGCGTCGTGAAGCCGGTGGGTGTCGGAGTCAACGACTGATAGCCGACGAGCCGCAGCGTCGGGACACGGGATGCCACGTCCGCCCCGTCGGCCGTGTAGGTCGCGTACGACGCACTGAGTCCCGACCACGGCACGGGCGTGGGCAGGTCCTGGCCCGGCGCGCCGGTCGGAACGGCGAAGGCGAGGGCGATGTCGCTCGGTGTCGGAGCGGAGATCGACAAGCTGCCGCGGCCCAGGGGCGGCGTCAGGGGGCCCTCGACAAGTCCGATGACGGACGCGCTGCTCGTGTCAGGATGGCGTCCCCATCCCGCTCCCGCTCCAACTTGGATGGGATCACTCAAGGTGTCGACGACTTCCGGCGGACTGCCGGGAGGCGCAAAGAAGCTGATCGAGGCCACAATCGGCGCCAACGCCGCCAGCATCCGGTTCATAAGGAGCACACTCCCTTTCCCGTCTGCCGAGCCACCATACTCGCGGGCGTCTCATCGGACAAGCGTTTTCCATGCCGACGGCACAAAGGAACCAGATGTCATCTTCACGGATTTGTGAATTCAGTGTACGCTCGCCGCCATGACCACCGTCATCCGCACGAGCGGCCTCACGAAGCACTATGGCCGCGTCCACGCCCTCGATGGGCTCGACCTCTCCGTCGACGAAGGGCAGGTCCACGGTTTCCTCGGCCCCAACGGCGCGGGGAAGTCGACCACGATCCGCGTGCTGCTGGGGCTCGCGCGCAAGACCGGCGGCGAGGTATCCGTCTTCGGCGGCGACCCGTGGCGCGACGCCGTGGCCCTCCACCGCCGCATCGCGTACGTCCCCGGCGACGTCAGCGTGTGGCCGAACCTGTCGGGCGGCGAGGCGATCGACCTCATGGCCCGGCTGCGGGGTGCGCCCCGGCGAGACGCCGCCTACCGCGCCGAGAAGGAGCGCCTCATCGACGCGTTCCAGTTCGACCCCCGCAAGAAGGGTCGCGCGTACTCGAAGGGCAACCGCCAGAAGGTCGCGCTCATCGCCGCGTTCGCGGTGCCCGCCGACCTGTACATCCTCGACGAGCCGACGAGCGGCCTCGACCCGCTCATGGACGTCATGTTCCGCCGCGAGGTCGCCCGCGCGCGCGCCGCGGGGGCCACCGTGCTGCTGTCGAGCCACATCCTCTCGGAGGTCGAGCAGCTGTGCGACCGCGTCTCGATCATCCGGGCCGGGAGGATCGTCGAGTCCGGAACGCTGTCCGAGCTGCGTCATCTCACGCGGACCGAGATCTCGTTCGAGGGGACGGATGCCGCGGGCGCCGCGGGCATCGCGGGCGCACACGATCCGGTGGCCGAGGACGGGCGGGTGCGGTTCACCGTCGACAGCGACGTCGTGGCATCCACCCTTCCCGAGCTCGGCCGGCGGAACGTCGCGGGCCTGCGCATCGCCCCGCCCTCGCTCGAGGAGCTGTTCCTGCGCCACTACGGCGACGAGCTCAGGATCGATAGGACGGCGGTCGGCGAGCAGAGCTCTCTCGAGGCGTCCGAGGCGACCCGATGAGGTTCCTGGCGCTCCTCGGTCAGCGCGCGCGGCGCGACTGGCTGCAGATCGTGCTGTGGGCGGCCGGCACCGCGCTGCTCGCGTACGCCTCGTTCGTGGGTGTGAGCGACGCGTACGGCACGGAGCAGGATCGCACGTCGCTGTTGGCCGCGGCCCTCGCGAACCCCGTGATCCTGCTGTTCCGCGGCCTGCCATCGGGCACCGCCGAGGGTGCGTTCATGGTCTTCCTCATCTTCCCGTGGCTCGCGATGCTCGCCGCGTTCATGAGCACGTTCCTCGCCGTCCGCCACACCCGAGGCGACGAGGAGGCCGGCCGAGCAGAGCTCGTCGCCTCGACGCCGGCGGCGCGCACGCTCCCCTTCCTCGCCACTGCGACCCACGGTCTGCTGGCGAACCTGCTCCTCGGGGTGCTCACCGCCGCCGCATTCCTGGCGGTGGGGCTCGACGCCGAGGGCGCCCTCCTCGCCGGCGCGGCCGTCGGCGCGGTCGGCGTGACGTTCCTGGGCGTCGGTCTCTTCGCGGCTCAGCTGATGCGCACGTCTCGCGGGGCGAACTCCGTCGCGGTGTGGGTGCTCGTCGGCACGTTCGTGATCGCGGGCCTGGGCAACGCCATCGGCACGCCCAGCGACGATCTCACCCGCATGGAGAGTTCATGGCTGACCTGGCTCTCCCCGTTCGGCTGGGGTGAGAACACGCGAGCGTTCGACGAGAACCTGTGGTGGCCGGTGATGCTGTGCACGGGCGTGGGCGTTCTCCTCGCGGCAGCCTCCACGGCGCTCGTGTCGGCGCGGGACCTGGGCGGCAGCTTCATCGCGGAGCGCGCCGGCCGGTTGAACGCCACGGCCGCGCTGTCGACCCCTTTCGGGCTCGTGTGGCGGCTCACCCGCGGCGCCGTGATCGGCTGGACGGTCGGCGGGCTCCTCGTCGGGGTGCTGTCGACCTCGCTCGCATCGATCGTGGCGGAGATCGGCGCGTCCAACCCGGCCGTCGAGCAGGTCCTGCAGCAGATCTCGGGTGAGGGGAGTGTCGAGCAGGGCACCGTCACCACGTTCTTCACCATGCTCGGCGTGCTCGCCGCCTGCTGTGCGGTGCAGGTGGTGTGCCGAGCGCGACAGGAGGAGGTGCACGACACCGCCGAACCCGTGCTCGCCGCGCCGATCGGACGGGTCCGCTGGCTGTCGGGCTATCTCGTCGTCGCGCTCGCCGGCATCGTGCTGGTGGTCGCCGCCGCGGTCGGCGGCGCCGCGATCGGCATCGCCGGCCAGGACGGCGACTGGGACCTCATGCGCACCGTCGCCGTGACGGGCGCGGGCCAGGTGGCCGCGGCATCCGTCTTCCTCGTCGTGACGGCTCTCGCCTTCGTGCTCGCGCCGCGCCTGACCATCGTGCTCGGCTGGTCGCTCGTGCTGCTCGGCATGACGCTCGGGCTCTTCGGCCCGCTCTTCCAGTTCCCCGACTGGCTGGTGCACCTGTCGCCGATCGCCGCCACGCCGCTCGTCGACGGCGATGACGTCGACCTGCGCGGGCTGGGGTGGCTCGTGCTGGCGAGCGGCGTCGGGGCCGCGGCGTCCCTCGCGCTCATGCGCCGCCGCGAGCTCGCGCCGGGCGGCTAGCCGGCGCACGGCCGATAGATTCGAGGGGGGAGGCAGGATGACGCGCACGCACCCGGGGATCGAGCCGGCCGAGCAGGCTGCGGCGATGCTCGCGGCGGCCGGAATGGCGCGCATGCCCGCACGCGTCATGATGGCCCTCGTCGGCTCGCCCGACGAGGGGTACACCGCCGCCGAGCTCGCCGATCGCCTGGGCGTCTCGGCGGCCGCGGTGTCGGGGGCGGTGCGCTATCTCGTGTCGATGCGCCTCATCCAGCGCCTCTCGCGGCCGGGCGACCGCCGCGACCGGTACGACCTCACCGACGATGCGTGGTCGGGCATGATCACGTCGAACGCTCCGCTGTACGCCGCGCTCGCTGCGCACATGGACCGCATCGCGGACGAGAACACCGACGCCCCGATCTCGGTCGCACGCGCGCGCGAGATCGCCGACTTCCTGCGGTACCTCACCGGACGGATGCCGCAGCTCGTCGACGAGTGGCGCGCCGAGCGGGCGTCGGGAGCACGGTAGCCTTGCCCGAGTGACCGACGCACCCCGCTCCTCAGAGGCCCCCTACATCGTGGCCACCGATGGGGCCTGCAAGGGGAATCCCGGCCCGACCGGGTGGGCGTGGGTCGGCGAGGACGGGCACTGGGCGGCGGGCTCCATCCCGGTCGGGACCAACAACATCGGCGAGCTCACCGGGCTGCTGAAGGCGATCGAGGATCACGCCGACGTCGCGCACCTCGTCGTTCAGGCCGATTCGCGGTACGCGATCGACACTTACGAGAAGTGGATGGACGGCCACCGCCGTCGCGGCTGGAAGACTTCGACCGGCGCTCCCGCGAAGAACATCGACCTGCTCGAACAGCTCATCGCCGCCCGCGACGCCCGTCGCGCGGCGGGCCTTCCCGACGTCGTGCTGGAACACGTGCGCGGACACTCCGGGCATGTGCTCAACGCCTGGGCCGACGAGCGCGCCGTCCGCGCCTCGGAGCATGCGGCGAAGGGCGTCGCGAGCGCGTGGTCGTCACTCGGCGCGCAGGACCGGATCGACGTGGCGGAGCGCCCGAAGAACGGCCGCTGACCCCGGCCTCGACCCACCGGATGGCCGCGCGTCGGGCTCCTCGTCAGAGCTGCGAGCGGTACTCGCGCCAGGCCTCGCCGAGGCGTCGCATGCCCTCGTGCAGCATGGCCTCGGGCGCGGTGTACGGCAGCCGGATGTGGTCGTCGTAGGTGATGGATGCCGTGAACTCGGTGCCACCGGCGACCGAGACGCCGTGCATGGCGGCGACACGTGCGAACGCGGTCGCCGAGCCGACCGGCAGCCGGGCCCACATCGCGAGGCCGCCACGGGGCGGGGTCGCCTGCCACCCCGGCAGATGCTCGTCGATCGCCGCCGCGACCTGCGCGGCGGCGATCGCGTGCGTCTCGCTCACCGCGAGGCGCAGCGCGTGTGCCTGGTCCACGAGATCGAGCGCGAGCAGCTGGGCCGGCACGCTCGTGGACTGGTCGACGAGCTGCCGCACACCGCGAAGACGCCGCACCAGCACGGGATCGGCCCGCAACCAGCCGACCCGCAGGCCCGACCAGCACCACTTCGACAGCGAGTCGACCACGATGACGGGGGCGTCGCGACGGAGGGCGGCGAGCGTCGGCGGCACGACGCCGTCGAACGAGATATGTGCGAGCACGCGGTCTTCGAGCACCGGCACGCCGTACTCGGCCGAGAGGTCGGCGAGCCGCTGCCGCGCCGGCGCGGGCAGTCGCGTGCCGGTCGGGTTGTGATGGTGCGGGTTGACGGCGATGAGCACGGGCCGCAGGGCCACGATCGCGGCCTCGAGCTCGTCGACGTCGACGCCGTCGGGACCGATCGTGATCCCGTGCACGCGGCCTCCGCGGCGACGCACCGAGTCGGCCAGCCCGGGCCACGTGACCGACTCGGTGAGCACGACGTCCCCCGGCGACACCATTTCGTCGACGACGAGGCTGATCGCCTGCTGCGCACCGTGCGTGACGAGGATCTGGGCGGCCGTGGCGGGCGTGCCCTCTTCTTCGAGCAGGGTCGCGATGCGGGCGCGGAGCATCGGCAGCCCGGCTGGATCGGTCTCGGCGAGCGTGATGGGATCGAGCGTGGGCGAATGGGCGGCCACGATGTCGAGGGCGAGCTGCGGCATCGCCGGCACCGCCCGCAGCAGGTCGATGCCCGACGGCAGGGCCGAGAACAGTCCCTCGCCGCGCGCGGTGCGCTCGCGCGCCGGCAGCGCAGCGCCGACATGACCGGCGACGCGCGTACCGCTCCCCTGCCGCCGTTCGACGAGGTCGTCTTCGGCGAGGAGCGCGTAGGCGGCGACGACGGTCCCGCGTGAGACCGAGATCGCCGTCGCGAGGCTCCGCTCGGCGGGCAGGCGGTCGCCCGGGCGCAGCTCACCCCCTTGAACGAGACCGGCGATGGCCTGCGCCAGCCGAACGGTCAGCGTGCCGTCGCCGTGCGCCCAGCGTCCGAGTCGTGCGGCGAGTCGAGATGCCTCCACCGTGCCGCCGAGGGCCATCCGATGGTCCACCAGCCGCTCATTGGCCCTGTCGACAGTTGTCATCACACCGCATTCTGGTCCAATGTTCCGCACTCACACCAGTCTTCCCGCTCCTCTCGGTCCAGTTTCCACCGATTGGACCATTCGCAAACTCCTGGCATGGATCGCGGCGGACGACGCCCGGTGCCACGACGAATCGCTGCGTTCCGTGCTCTCCGCCGTGACAGACGCACTCGACCCGAGCGACGGGCTCCGCCCGGCGTCGCCGATCGTGCTCGTGCGCACGCTCACCGCGCGCCTGGAGGCCGAGCCGGCGCTGCGCGACCTGCGCGTGCGCGACATCGTCGCACGCACAGCGCTTTCGGGTCAGCCCCGGATGCGCGAACCGCGACGCGGTCAGCCCTCGGTCGTGCCCTCGTAGAGACCGATCGAGTTGCCGTCGGGGTCGGCGATAACCGCCCACCAGCTGGTGGGCGAGATCTCGGACTTCTCCATGAGCACCGTCGCCCCGGCGTCCCGCGCCGCCGCGACCGTCTCGTCGATCGAGTCGACCTCGACGTACGACCGAGGCTGCGTGAACCCCTCGTCGCGCGGGGCCAGTCCGCCGCCCGAGATCTTGTTGGGCGCCTGCCACATGGGGTAGCCCTCGAACCCGGGCACCTCTGCGATCTCCCAGCCGAAGAGCCCGGAGTAGAACTGCTTCGCCCGGCCGAAGTCGCTGACCGGGATGTCGATGTGCGTGATGTCGCCGTGAGCCATCGTGGATCCTCTCGTGCGTAGCCGACGCGTCCAGTGTGATCCGCGGGCCGGTCGGTCACAAGGGCTTCGCCGTCAGCCCTCGGCCGCCTGCGAGAGATGCTCTTCGAGCCGGTCGATGGCCGGGCGCTGGCCCTTCACGAGCTTCTCGCGAGCCTCGTCGAGAGGCATCCATTCGACGCGGTCGACCTCGGGGAACGACGCGGTCCTGCCCGACCGAGGCGGCCATTCCAGCTCGAACTCGCCGAACTCGAGGTCGTCGAGCGAGAAGCCGGCGCCGTCGGCGATGAACACCGTGACGCGCTTGCCCGACGAGTACGGGAACGTGCCGAGTTCGGCGAACGGTCCCTCGGGGGCATCGACGCCCAGCTCCTCGCGGAACTCGCGCTGAGCCGCATCGAGCGCGGACTCCTCACCGTCGACGTACTCGCCCTTGGGGATCGACCATGCGCCGGCATCCTTGCTCGCCCAGTACGGACCGCCCATGTGGGCGATCAGCACCTCGGGCTGCGGCTGGAGCCGGTAGAGCAGGATGCCGGCGCTGGTGGTCACCATGACGGTCGCTGAGCCTGTTGAGGCGTCACACCAGGCGCGTCTTCGGCGACACCGTGTAGGTGTCTTCGGGGTCGTTGTACACGGTGTCGCCGAGCGCGGTGTCGATCGCGGCGAGCGTGTCGGCATCGAGCACGACACCCGAGGCCTTGACCGTGTCGGCGAGCTGCTCGGGACGGGACGCCCCCACCAGGGCCGACGCGACGTTCTGGTTCTGCAGCACCCATGCGATCGCGAGCTGCGGCATCGTGAGCCCAGCCTGCTCGGCGATGGGCTTCAGCCGCTGGACCGCCTCCAGCACGTCGTCGCGCAGGAAGCGCTGGATGAAGTTCGCGCCGCTCTTCTCGTCGGTCGCGCGGGACCCCTCCGGCACGGGTTGGCCGGGCAGGTACTTTCCGCTCAGCACGCCCTGCGCCATCGGCGACCATACGATCTGCGAGATCCCGAGCTCCTCCGAGGTCGGCACGACCTTGCCCTCGATGACGCGCCAGAGCGCCGAGTACTGCGGCTGGTTGGAGATGAGCTGGATGCCGTAGCTCTTCGCGAGCGCGTGACCCTCGCGCAGCTGCTCGGCCGTCCACTCCGAGACGCCGATGTAGAGCGCCTTGCCCTGCCGCACGACGTCGGCGAACGCCTGGAAGGTCTCTTCGAGAGGCGTCTCGTGGTCGAAGCGGTGCGCCTGGTAGAGGTCGACGTAGTCGGTGCCGAGGCGGCGGAGCGACGCGCCTATCGACTCCATGATGTGCTTGCGGCTGAGGCCGGTGTCGTTCGGGCCCTTTGGTCCTGTCGGGAAGTAGACCTTCGTGAAGATCTCGAGGGACTCGCGACGCTGACCGCTGAGAGCCTTGCCGAGCACCTCCTCGGCGAGCGTGTTGGCGTACACGTCGGCGGTGTCGAACGTCGAGATGCCCGCGTCGAGCGCGGCGTGGACCGTCGCGATGGCGGCCGAGTCGTCGACCTGCGAGCCGTGGGTGACCCAGTTGCCGTAGGTGATCTCGCTGACCTTGAGACCGCTGTTTCCGAGGTACCGATAGTTGACCATGAGAAAACGCTACCCGCCCTCGTCGACACCTCGGTTCGCATGACGGATGCCGCGACCGCGGTGAGACGGCGGCGAGGCCCGGACGTCCGTCCGGGCCTCGCGTTTCGCGTACCGGCGTCAGGCGACGGGCGCGGTCTCGTCCTCGCTCGCGTCGACGGCCGGCTCGCCCGCGGCCGTGTCGCCGACGATGGCGCCGAACTGCTCGTCGAGGTCGGTCGCGGCCTGCTCGAACTGCGAGCTGTAGAGGCGGAAGTACGCGCCCTGCGCTTCGATGAGCTCGTCGTGCGTGCCCTTCTCCACGATCCCGCCGTTCTCCATCACGAGGATGAGGTCGGCGTCGCGGATCGTCGAGAGGCGGTGGGCGATCACGAACGACGTGCGGCCCTTGCGGAGCGCAGCCATCGCATGCTGCACCAGCAGCTCGGTGCGCGTGTCGACCGAGCTCGTCGCCTCGTCGAGGATCAGGACCGAGGGCTGTGCGACGAACGCGCGCGCGATCGTGATCAGCTGCTTCTCGCCGGCCGAGATGTTCGACGCGTCCTCGTCGAGGAGCGTGTCGTACCCGTCGGGCAGGGAGTGCACGAACCGGTCGACGTAGGTCGCGCGGGCGGCGGCGAGGATCTCGTCGTCGGTCGCGTCCGCGCGTCCGTACCGGATGTTCTCGCGGATCGAGCCGGCGAACAGCCACGGGTCCTGCAGGACCATGCCGGTCTTGGCCCGGATGTCGCGCCGCGTGAGCTCGGCGATGTTCTGGCCGTTGAGGAGGATGCGACCGCCGTCGAGCTCGTAGAACCGCATGATGAGGTTCACCAGCGTCGTCTTTCCTGCGCCCGTCGGCCCGACGATCGCCACCGTCTGCCCGGGCTCGACGCGGAACGACAGGTCGTGGATGAGCGGGCGGTCGGGCGTGTACGAGAACGCGACGTCCTGGAACTCGATCGTGCCGTCGCCGTCCACGGGGGCCGGCGCGTCGGCGGCATCGGGCTCCTGCTCCGGCACATCCAGCAGCTCGAACACCCGTTCGGCCGAGGCGGTGCCCGACTGCACGACCGCAGCCATGCCGCCGAGCTGTGCGAGCGGCTGCGTGAACTGCTGCGAGTACTGGATGAACGCCTGCACGTCGCCGAGGCGCAGCTGGCCGCCGGCGACCATGAGAGCGCCGAAGACCGCGATGCCGACGTACGTGAGGTTGCCGATGAACATCATCGCGGGCTGCATGATGTTCGACAGGAACTGCGCCTTGAACGACGCCTGGTAGAGCTCCTCGTTCTCGACGCGGAACGCCTCGCGCGCACTCTTCTCACGCCCGTACACCTTGACGAGCGCGTGACCCGAGAACGATTCCTCGACGCGCGCGTTGAGGCGGCCGACCTTGCGCCACTGGATGCCGAAGGCCTTCTGCGAGCGGGGTCCGATGACGCCGAACAGGACGCCCATCAGCGGGAAGCTCACCAGCACCACGAGCGTCAGCTGCCACGAGATCGACAGCATCATGATGAGCACGCCGACGACGGTGAGCACGCTCGTGAGCGCCTGCGACAGCGACTGCTGCATCATCTGCGTGATGTTGTCGATGTCGTTCGTGACGCGCGAGATGAGCTCGCCCCGCTGGACTCGGTCGAAGTAGCTGAGCGGCAGGCGGTGGATCTTGGCCTCGACCTGCTCGCGCATGCGCCACATCACGCGGACCATCACGACGTTCATCACGTAGCCCTGGATCCACATCAGCAGCGACGATGCGAAGTACAGCGCGAGGACGATGAGAAGGACCCGGCTGAGCGCCATGAAGTCGACACCGGCTCCGGGCACGAAGTGCTGCATCGCCGAGACGATGTTCGCGAGATCCTGCTGACCCGTGTCGATGAGCCCCTGGACCACCTGCTCCTTGGTGGCACCCGCCGGAGCCATCGCCGAGACGACGCCTTCGAACAGGATGTTCGTCGCCTCACCGAGCACCTTGGGCGCGGCCACGGCGAGCACGACGCCGATCGAGCCGAGCAGCGTCACGAAGATGAGGGCGAACGCGTGCGGCTTGAGCATGCCGAGAAGTCGTCGGAACGACGTCCCGAAGTTCGAGGCCTTTCCGGGGGCCACACCACCGCTCCAGTCGTCGGCGGCGAGGCGCGCCTGCTCGGCGAGTTCGAGCTCGAGCTTCTCCTCGGGGCTGAGCTCCGCGACGGCCGCTTCCATCTGGGCGCCGGCACCGCGCTTCCGGCGCGACGCGCGGCGAGTGGTCTTGTTGTCGTCGCTCATCGTGCGACCTCCGCTCCGAGCTGGGATTCGACGATCTCGCGATAGGTCTGGCTGGTCTCGAGCAGCTGCTCGTGGGTGCCGAGACCCACGATGCCGCCGTCGTCGAGCACCACGATGCGATCGGCGTCGGTGATGGTGGACACGCGCTGCGCGACCACGATCTTGGTCACCTCCGGCAGCTCGCGCCACAGCGCCTGCCTGAGCCTCGCGTCGGTGGTGAGGTCGAGGGCAGAGAACGAGTCGTCGAACACGAGGACGCGAGGGCTGTGCACGATCGCGCGTGCGATCGCCAGCCGCTGGCGCTGGCCGCCCGAGACGTTCGTGCCGCCCTGGGCGATGCGCGCGTCGAGGCCGCCCTCCATCTGCGCCACGAAGTCGCTCGCCTGTGCGATCTCGAGGGCGTGCCACAGCTCGGCATCCGTCGCCTCCTCGCGACCGAACCGCAGGTTCGACGCAATCGTGCCGGAGAAGAGGAAAGGACGCTGCGGCACGAGGCCGATCGTTCGCCACAGCGCGTCGAGGTCGGCCTGGCGTACATCGACGCCTCCGACGAGGACCGCGCCGTCGGTCACGTCGAACAGCCGCGGAATGAGCGAGATGAGCGTCGTCTTGCCGGCACCCGTCGATCCGACCACGGCCACCGTCTCGCCGGGTTCGGCGCGGAAGCTGATCGCCGACAGGATCGGGTGCTCGGCACCCGGGTAGGTGAATGTCACGTCGCGGAACTCGACGGCGCCCGGCTCGGGGAAGTCGGCTCGGGCGTCGACCGGCCGATCGAGCGTCGACCGCGTGTCGAGCACCTCGCCGATGCGCTCGGCCGACACGGCGGCGCGAGGGATCATCAGCGTCATGAAGCTCGCCATCATGACGCCCGACAGGATGATCATGACGTACTGCATGAAGGCGAACAGCGTGCCGATCTGGATGTCGCCGGCATCGACCTGGATGCCGCCGAACCAGATCACGCCGATCACGGTGACGTTGAGGATCAGCATGACCGCCGGGAAGAGCACCACGAAGAGCGAGCCGACCTTGCGGCCGACGACCATGATGTCGGTGTTCGCGACGTCGAAGCGCTCCTCTTCGATCGGCTCGCGGACGAACGCGCGGATGACGCGGATGCCCGTGAGCTGCTCGCGCATCACGCGGTTCACGGCGTCGAGCTTGACCTGCAGGGCACGGAAGAGCGGCACCATGCGAACGATGATGAGGCCGGCGACGATGAGGAGGATGGGCACGGCGACGGCGATGATCCACGAGAGGCTCGGCCCCTGCGTGACGGCGAGGATGATGCCGCCGATCGCGAGAAGCGGCGCCGACACCAGGAACGTCGCCGACATCATGGCCAGCATCTGCACCTGCTGCACGTCGTTGGTGTTGCGGGTGATCAGCGATCCGGCCCCGAACCCGGTGACCTCACGCTCCGAGAAGCCCGAGACCCGCTCGAAGATGTCGTCGCGCAGGTCGCGCCCGGCCCGCATCGCAGCGCGGGCGGCGAACCAGGTGGCGATGATCGACGCCACGATCTGGCCGAGCGACACCGCGAGCATGAGCAGGCCCGTGTTGAGGATGTACTCGGTGTCGCCCTGCACGAGACCGTTGTTGATGATGTCGGCGTTGAGGTTCGGCAGGAAGAGCATGGCGAGCGCCGACGCGAACTGGAACACCAGTACGCCGAGCAGCAGCCAGGCGGATGGCCGGAGGTAACGGACGAGGAGTTTGGCGAGCACGGAGTTCTCCAGGGCGCGTGAGAGCGCACGAAAGCGCGAGGGATTGTGGAGACGACCTTTCCACGAACCGCCGACATCCATCAGGCCGGTTCGCGGAGGGCGAAAGGCGGCCGCCGAACCCAGAACCGGCGACCGCTCAGCACTCTAACACGATATATCGCGTGCTGTGAACCCCGAAGGATGCCGCGGCCGCGGCTGGGCCCACGCGCCCGGAGGCTCCGGGCGACGCGCCAGCGGCGCCTGGAGGGGGCGTGGGGACCGGAACCGTCAGACCTCGAGCGGGGTGACGGCGGCGACCGCCTGGTCCTCCTCGGTCGCGACCAGCTGGCCGCATGCGCCGTCGATCTCCTTGCCTCGCGTGTCGCGCAGGGTCGTCGGGATGCCGGCGTCGTTGAGGCGGCGCACGAACTCGTTCTGCACCGAGACGTCGGAGGCCGTCCAGATCGAACCGGGCGTCGGGTTCAGCGGGATCGGGTTGACGTGCACCCAGCCGCGGCCGCGCGCGTTGAGCTTCTCGGCGAGGAGGTCGGCGCGCCACGCGTGGTCGTTCATGTCCTTGATGAGCGCGTACTCGATCGAGACCCGGCGGCCGGTCTTGTCGAAGTAGGCGCGCGCCGCGTCGAGGGCCTCGTCGACCTTCCAGCGGGAGTTCACCGGGATGAGCTCGTCCCGCAGCCTGTCGTCGGGCGCGTGCAGCGACAGCGCGAACGTGACCGGGATGTCTTCGTTCGCGAGCTTCGTGATGGCGGGCACGAGACCGACGGTCGAGACCGTGATGCCGCGGGCGCTCATGCCGAGGCCGTGCTGCTTGTCGGTCATGACGCGCACGGCCTGCATGACGCGCGCGTAGTTCGCCAGGGGCTCGCCCATGCCCATGAAGACGATGTTCGAGACGCGGTCGGCGGAGTGGTCGTCCTTCTTCTTGCCGCCCAGGCCGCCGTCGGCGATGAGGCGGTTGGCGCGGACGATCTGCTCGACGATCTCGGCCGCCGACATGTTGCGCGTGAGACCGGCCTGTCCGGTCGCGCAGAACGGGCAGTTCATGCCGCAGCCGGCCTGCGACGACACGCACAGCGTGATGCGGCCGGGGTAGCGCATGAGCACCGACTCGACCAGCGCGCCGTCGTGCAGCTTCCACAGGAACTTGATCGTGTCGCCGCGGTCGGTCTCGAGGCGGCGCACCTCGGTGAGCAGCGGCGGCAGCATGCCGTGCACGAGCTCCTCGCGACCGGCTGCCGGGAGGTCGGTCATGTCTGCCGGGTCGTGCGTCCAGTGCTGGAAGTAGTGCTTCTCGAGCTGCTTCGCGCGGAAGCCCGGCATTCCCAGCTCGGTGACCTTCGCGACGCGCTCGGCGGGTGTCAGGTCGGCGAGGTGCACCGGCGGCTTGCCGCGCTTGGGGCTGGCGAACTGCAGGAGCGGCCGGCCCTCGGCATCCTTCTTCTGAGTCCACCCCTCGGTCGCCGGCCGCACCTGGCGGGGTTTCGTGCTTCGCACCGCGCCGAGCTCGGCCGTGGGCGCAGGGGAGGACTCCGTCATGCGATCCAGGGTAGGCGACCCGCCTGGACGGATGCCGATGCCGCCGGCCGAGTCAATCCCCGGGGCCGGATGGGCCGGGGCCGCTAGCGTGGCCCACGTGAGCGAGGTGACCGTACGACCCATCCGAGCCGAGGACGCCGGCGAGGTGCTGACCCTCCAGCGCGCGGCGTTCGTGCAGGAGGCCCTCATCTACGGCACGCCCGATATGCCGCCGCTGACCCAGTCGCTCGAAGAGCTCGAGGCGGAGCTGCGCGAGAACCTCGGCTGCGTCGCCCTCGCCGGATCGCGCATCGTGGGTGCGGTCCGTGCGCGCCGCGACGGCGACCTGCTGCTCGTCGGACGCATCGCGATCGCACCGGACCAGCAGGGCCGCGGCATCGGCACGACGCTGCTCGCCGCCGTCGAGGAGCGAGGCCGAGCGGCCGGGGCCACCGAGGCGGAGCTGTTCACGGGCTCCCTGAGCGAGGCGAACCTGCGTCTCTACGAGCGCGAGGGCTACACCGAGACGCAGCGCGTGCCCGGCGACGACGGGATCGAGCAGGTCTTCCTCCGCAAGCAGCTGTCCTGAGCCGAGGAGAAATCGCGAAGCGAGGATCGACAGAGCACGGCGGTCCTCGCCTCGCGATACGTCCTCGTTCCGCCACGACACGGCACGCGGTTAGGGTGGCGTTCGTGGTCCCTCCTGAAAACCTGCTGGCGTTCACCCTCGCGGCGCTGGTGCTGATCGTGATACCGGGCCCGAGCGTGCTGTTCACGATCGGGCGCGCCCTCGCGCTCGGCCGCGTGGGCGGACTGCTCAGCGTGCTCGGCAACGCGCTGGGCCTGCTGCCCGTGATCGCGCTCGTCGCTCTCGGCGTCGGCGGCATCGTCGCGCAGTCGGTCGTTCTGTTCACGACCCTCAAGGTCGCCGGCGCGCTGTACCTCATGTACCTCGGCGTGCAGGCGATCCGCCACCGCGGCCGCGCCGCGGAGCAGGCGAACAGTGCGCTCCCGCGCTCCGCCTGGCGCCAGCTCGGCGAAGGGTTCGTCGTCGGCATCACCAACCCCAAGACGATCGCGTTCTTCGTCGCGGTCCTGCCCCAGTTCGTCGACCTGTCGAACGGCTCGGTTCCGCTCCAGATGATCGAGCTCGGCCTGGTGTTCTTCGTGATCGCGCTGATCTCGGACGGCATCTGGGCGCTGGTCGCGGCATCCGCGCGCACGTGGTTCGGCCGCTCGCCCAAGCGCATCGCGACGCTCTCGGCGACGGGCGGCGGGCTCATGATCGGCCTCGGCGGGATCCTCCTCTTCACCGGGAACGAGCACTGATGACCGCTTCGACAGGCTCACCGACCGGCTCGCTGGGCAACGGACGCCGGCGCATCGTCTTCCTCGACGTCGACGGCACGATCCTCGAGCACGGTTCGCACGTCGCACCGTCGACCGGCCCGGCCATCCGCGCGGCGCGCGCTGCCGGGCATCTCGTCTACCTGAGCACAGGGAGGTCGGCCTCCGACATCCACCCCAGCGTCGCCGAGATCGGGTTCGACGGCGCAATCACCAATTCCGGCGCCCTGGTGACGTCGGGCGACGCCGTCGTGATCGACCGGCCCCTCGCCTCGACCCAGACGGAGCGTCTGCTGACGGTGCTGCGCGGGCGCGGCATCCGCTTCTTCCTGCAGACCCACGACGGCGTCTACGCCAGCGACGACATGGCCGAGCTCATGGCGTCGCACGCGCAGGCCCTGCGCGACCGCGACGCCGGACACGGAGTGCGACCCGAGGACTCGATCGCCGGGCTCGCGGGGCGCGACTTCCCGAGCACCGACGAGGCCGACCTCACCCGCATCGCCAAGGCCGTGTTCGTGAGCGACCGCGCCGACGGGCTCGAGGTGCTCCGCGCCGATCTCGGCGAGGAGTTCCTCGTGGTACCGGGGAGCATCCCGCTGCCCGGCGGTTCGAACGGCGAGATCAGCGAACGCGACACGACGAAGGGCTCGGCCATCGAGCTGCTGCTCGAGCACCTCGGCCGCGACGCCGCAGACGCCGTCGCGATCGGCGACAGCTGGAACGACGTCGAGATGTTCGAGGTGTGCGGCGTGTCGGTCGCGATGGGCAACGCCCACGACGAACTCAAGGAGCTCGCCGACTTCGTCACGACGAACGTTCTGGACGACGGCGTCGCCAACGCCTTCCGCAGGCTCCGACTGATCTGATCCGCCCTACGCGGCCTCGGCCTCCGCGCCGAGGTTCACGAGGTTTCCGTCGGGATCGCGCACCTGCGCGACGCGCTCGCCCCACGGCATGTCCTCGGGCGCCTGCTCGGCGCGTCCACCGGCCTGCGTCCAGGCCGCGAAGGCCTCGTCGACGTCGTCGACGTAGATCCACAGCGCGATGCGGTCGCCGACCGAGGGCGGCAGGGCGTCGGGGTCACGTCCGATGCCGAGCGAGACCTCGCCGATCTGCAGCGAGACGTAGTCGTCCTCCTCGCCGCTGCCGAAGTGGTACCCGATCTCCGCGCCGAGAGCGCTCTGGTAGAACCGCACGAGCCCCGGCAGATCGCGCGATAGGAGGATCGGGAACAGGCTCCGCACCGCCACGCCGCTCACCCTACGCCGACGCCGTCAGTCCAGGAAGATGTCCGGGAACAGCTGCTCGTCGGGGGTTCCCGGCACGGCCGCGTACCGCGCGAAGTCGGTGATGCCGGCATCCGTCAGCACGTCCTCGACGATGAGCGTCTGCCCGGTGTACTCGCGCGCGGGCTTGGTGAAGATCTCGTACGCGGCATCGGCGTAGATCTCGGGCGTGCGGCTGACCTTCATCATGCGGCCACCGCCGAGCGCGAACTGCACGGCCGCCGTTGCGATGGTCGTGCGCGGCCACAGCGTGTTGGCGGCGATCCCGTCCCGCGCGAACTCGGCCGCCATCCCCAGGGTGGCCATCGTCATGCCGTACTTCGCCAGTGTGTACCCGGTGTGGGCGCCGAGCCACTTCGGCGACAGGTTGAGCGGCGGCGAGAGCGACAGGATGTGCGGGTTCGCGGCATCCTTCAGGATCGGAACCGCCGCCCGCGACAGCATGAAGGTGCCCCGCACGTTGACGTCCTGCATCAAGTCGTACTTCTTCGCCTCGAGGTCGAGCGAGCGCGACAGGTCGATCACCGACGCGTTGTTGACGACGATGTCGATGCCGCCGAACTCGCCCTCTGTCTTCAGCACCGCCTCGGTCACGTCGTCGTCGTTGCGCACGTCGCCGACGATCGGGAGCGCGTGGCCGCCGGCCTCGCGGATCTGCTCGGCCGCGGTGTGGACGGTGCCCTCGAGCTTGGGGTGCGGTGTGTCGGTCTTGGCGAGCAGCGCGATGTTCGCGCCGTCGCGCGCCGCGCGCAGCGCGATCGCGAGGCCGATGCCGCGGCTGCCGCCTGACATCAGGATGGTCTTGCCCGCCAGAGGCCTGGCGTCTGTCGAGGGGTTGGTCACTGTCGTCCTCCGATGGTCATGTCCCGATGTCTTGCCTTCATGTCCCGAGATCCGCTGCAACGACGCTTGCTTGCGAACGAAAGTGGGACATGCCGGCGCGGGGGGTCAGGATCCTGCGGCCTTGGCGGCTGCGGCCTTGGCGGATGCCGCGGCGAACGCCGCGACGCGGGCTCGGGAATCGTCGGTGTCGAAGCGCGCGCCGATCGAGGCGGCCTCGTCGGCGAGGTTCTGCTCGAAGGTCCGGCCGGCGCCGGTGCGGACGAGGCGCTTGGCCTGCCCGAAGGCGGCGGTGGCGCCTGCGAGCCAGAACTGCGCGACCTCGTTCGCGCGCGACGCGACATCGGCGCCCGGCACGACCTCGGCGACGAGACCCCACTCCAGCGCGGTCGCCGCGTCGATCATGCGGTCCTGCAGCAGCACCTGCAGCGCGCGGCGCTGCCCGACCGCGGCGGGCAGCAGCGTCGAAACCCCGAGGTCGGGCGTGAGGCCGATGTTCGCGTACTTGCTCACGAACTTCGCGGCGTCCGAGGCGACGATGTAGTCGGCGGTCAGCATGAGGCCCAGTCCACCGCCCGCGACTGCGCCCTGCACGGCGGCGACGATGGGCTTGTCGGACTCCACGAACGTGCGGATGCCCTCGTGGATGATGTGCGCCGTCGCGGTGACCTCGGAGCCGGAGGCCCCCGACGTCGCCATCGCGATGACGTCGCCGCCGGCGCAGAACGCGGGGCCCGCTGCATCCAGGATCACGGCGCCCACGGCCGGGTCGGACGTGACGGTGCGCGCGACATCACGCCACCGCTCGCCCATCTCGAAGTCCATCGCGTTGAGGAACGCGGGGCGGTTGAAGGTGACCCGGGCGAGGCCGCCCTCGACGTCCAGAAGGATCGAATCGCTCATGCTCTGTGCTCCCGATGTCATCGCGGTGCTCCGCCCGCGGGATACCAGCGCGGACTGCTCCCTGTTTCGCCGGCGGTCATCGCGGTGCTCCGCCCACGGGATACCAGCGCGGACTGGTCCCCTGTTCGGCCGGCGGTCATCGCGGTGCCATCCGGATGGCCCCGTCGAGGCGGATGGTCTCGCCGTTGAGGTAGCCGTTGTCGACGATCGACATGACGAGGGCCGCGTACTCGTCGGGCCGGCCGAGCCGCTGCGGGTACGGCACCTGCTGACCGAGCGAGTCCTGCGCGGCCTGCGGCAGGCCCTTGAGCATCGGGGTCTCCATGATGCCCGGCGCGATCGTGCACACCCGGATGCCGTACCGTGCCAGTTCGCGCGCGATCGGCAGCGTCATCGCATGCACGCCGCCTTTCGACGCCGAGTACGCGGGCTGGCCGATCTGTCCGTCGAACGCCGCGACGCTCGCAGTGCTGACGATGACGCCGCGGTCGCCCGACTCGGTGGCGTCGGTCTTCGCCATCACGGCCGACGCCTGGGCGATGACGTTGTAGGTGCCGATGAGGTTGATGCGGATGATCCGCTCGAAGTCCCCCAGCGGCGTCGGCTCGCCCTCGCGATCGAGCACTTTGGCCGGCGGCGCGATGCCGGCGCAGTTCACCACGACGCGGAGGGGGCCGGATGCCGCGGCCGCCGCGACGGCGTCGGCCACCTGCTCGACGGACGTGACGTCGGCCGGGGCGAACGTGCCGCCGAGCTCGGCGGCGATCTCGGCGCCGGCGGATCCGGGAAGGTCGACGATCGTCACCGCGGCGCCCGCGGCGGCGAGGCGACGAGCCGTGGCGAGGCCCAGTCCGCTCGCTCCCCCGGTGACCAGGGCGGAGGCGCCGGTGAGATCCATGTGTTCTCCTTCGAACTGATATCGCGTTCCACCATACGTGACACTGCGTCCCACTCTAGGCCCCGCCGTGCAGACACCACGCTACCCAGCGGGGAGGGCGTGCGCATCAGACCAGGAGGTGCTGCCACACCGCCGTGCGTCACTCCCGAAGAACGGCCGCCATGCGCGACGCAGCGTGCGGACGTCCGCGGTGTGCCGCGCGCACGCCTCCAGAGATCAGGAGTTGCGCAAACGAACAGATGCGGTCGGCCGCCGAGCGAGGTTGGATGGGGGCATGGAGCTGCGGCTGAAGCGCGTGTACGACGAGCCGGGTGCCGGCGACGGGTTCCGGGTGCTCGTCGACAGGCTGTGGCCGCGCGGGCTCACCAAGGAGCGCGCGGCACTCGACCTGTGGGCCAAGGAGGTCGCGCCCTCGACCGAGCTGCGCAAGGCCTTCCACCACGGCGACATGTCGTGGGGCGACTTCGCCGATGCCTACCGCGCCGAGTTGGCCGGCCAGGCGCGCCCGGCCGTCGACGCGCTGCGACAGGAGCTCGCGCCGCACGACGTCGTGACGCTGCTGCACGCCGTGAGCGACGAGACCCACAACCACGCACTGGTCCTCCGCGCGGCGCTCGAGGACTGAGCCCTACCCGCGCGGCAGGATGGAGTCCGTGTCGATTCCCCTCGAAGCGGTCGAGATCCCGGAGCAGGTGCTCGAGCTGGCGGCGGGCGCGACGCTCGAGCCGGTGTGGCGCAACGACTACGGCGGCGTGACGTTCCGCACGGACGACGGCCGCTACATCAAGCACGGTCCGCGAAACGCCGAGACCTCGTTCGCGGGCGAGGCCGCGCGGCTCGCCTGGGCTGCGCCGCATGCCCGCGTGCCGCGGCTGATCGACGTCGGCGGCGACGCGTCGCACGAGTGGATCGCGACGGCAGCGCTGCCCGGCCTGTCGGCGGTCGACCCGCGCTGGATCGCCGAGCCGGCAGTGGCCGTCCGCGCGGTCGGCGAAGGACTGCGAGCCCTCCACGACGCGCTGCCGGTCGAGGACTGTCCGTTCGACTGGAGCGTGCCCTCGCGCATCGCGAACGCCGCGGGCCGCGGCATCCGTGTTCCCGATGCGCTGCGCGAGCCGCCCCCGATCGACCGGCTCGTCGTGTGCCACGCCGACGCGTGCTGCCCCAACACGCTGATCGGCGACGACGGCCGCTGGAGCGGCCACGTCGACCTCGGCGGACTCGGCACGGGCGACCGCTGGGCCGACATCGCCGTGGCGTCGATGTCGACGGCGTGGAACTATGGCGATGGATGGGAAGACGCCCTCATCGAGGCGTATGGGATCGACCCCGATCGCGAGCGCCTGTCGTACTACCGAGACCTCTGGAACGCGACATGACCACCATCACCGGCACCGTGGCGAAGATCGACGGGCACCCGAACCTCGTGATCCTGCGTCGGTTCCGCGCGACGGCCGACGAGGTGTGGCGCGAGCTCACCGAGTCCGAGCGGCTCGAGCGGTGGATCGGCCGCTGGGAGGGCGACCCGAAGACCGGGCACGTCACGTTCTTCATGACGGCGGAGGGACAGGAGCCCGAGCCCGAGGAGTACACGATCCTCGAATGCGACCGTCCGCGCCGCTTCGCGGGCGACACCTCGCAGGGCGAGGGCTCGTGGCATCTGTGGTTCGAGCTGGCCGAGGAGACCCCCGGCGACACGGTGCTGACGTTCGGCCAGCGGCTGAACCCCGGCGAGGATGTCGGCTCCATCGGGCCTGGCTGGGAGTACTACCTCGACCGCCTCGTCGCGGCTCAGGCGGGCCTGGACGCCGACGACGTCCAGTGGGACGACTACTTCCCCGCGCTGCAGGTGCCGTACGAGCGGCTGGTCGCCGCGGACTGATCAGGCGCCCGGCCCGAGGATGAGGTTCCACGTGCCGAAGACGACGGATGCCGCGACCGCCGTGAGCGCGATCGCGAGGCCGATCGCCATGAGCGCCCACTCCCGCCCGCCGAATCGCGACTCGCGCGCCCACGTGCGGCGCACCGGTGCGCCGAAGCCGCGCGACTCCATCGCGGTCGCGAGCTTCGCGCCCCGGCGGATCGACAGCACGAGCAGCGCGAACGCCATGCCGAGGAACCGGCGGAGACGGCCTCGATCGGCGACGCCGCGTGCGCGGCGCGCGAGTTCGAGAGCACGCCAGTCGTCGAGGAACAGTCCGACCATCCGCAGGCCCGCGAGCGCGCCGAGCACGAACCGCGCGGGCAGGTGGACGACCTGCGCGAGCCCGTCCGCGAGGTCGGTGGGATCGACGGTCACGAACAGCACGACCGACGGCAGTGCAATCGCGAGCACGCGCAGCATCGTGGCGAGGGCGAGTTCGAGCGATCCGTCGCTCACGCGCACGACGAACCAGTCGACATAGACGGTGCCGGATGCCTCGCCGTACAGCGCGATCGTGAGTCCGGTGAGCGGCGCCGCCAGCCACACCGGCCACGTGCGCGCCCAGAACTCGCGCCATCCCAGGCCCGCGAACGGGATGAGCACCAGCTCGAGGACGAGGGCGACCGCCGCCGAGAGCCAGTCGAGCGTGAGCACGAGCGGGATCGCGATGAGGGCGCTCGCGCCGAGCTTGGCGACGGGGTTGATGCGGGCGACCGTGCCGGTGCGCGCCCGCGCGTCGAGCAGCGTCATGCGGGCGCGCCCTCCAGCTCGAACCGCTCGGCGTGCAGCGCCTGGACGACATCGAGGTCATGGGTGATCGCGACGATCGCCGAGCCCTCCTCGCGCAGCCTCGCGAGCAGCGCCACGAGCTCGGCCCACGTACGCGCGTCCTGGCCGAACGTGGGCTCGTCGAGCACCAGCACGCGCGGCGCGGTCGCGAGGGCCGCGGCGACGGTGAGCCGCCGCTTCTCGCCGCCCGACAGCGTGTAGGGGTTCGCGGCGGCGAGCCGGTCGAGACGGAGTCGCCCGAGCAGCTCGTCGACGCGGCGCGCGATGTCGGTGTCGGCGAGGCCGAGGGCACGCGGCCCCACCTCGAGCTCCTCCCGCACGGTGCGGGCGAGCAGCTGATGCTCGGGGTCCTGGAACACCGTGCCGATGCGCGTCAGCAGCTGCCGCGACGACCAGCGGATCGGGGTCGCGCCCGCACCCGCCTCGAGAGCGACGGATGCCTCGACCCGCCCCGCTGCGGGAGGCAGGAGGCCGGCGAGCGTCAGCCCGAGCGTGGACTTGCCGGCGCCGTTGGGGCCGGTGATCGCGAGCGCCGCGCCCGCCCGCACGTCGAGGTCGATGCCGCGCGCGACGGGATGGCCCTTGACCCGCTCGACGGCGAGATCGCGCGCGCTCAGCAGCGACTCGCCGGCACCCGAGCGCGGCGGCGCGGGATGGGCCGGCGGGATGCCGGGCACCCAGACGCCGGCTGCCGCGAGCTCGGCGCCTCGGTCGCGGAGCACGGCGTCGGGGGAACCGTCGGCGATCACGCCACCCTCGCCCAGCACGATGACGCGCGACACGAGCGGCAGCCACACCTCGACCCGGTGCTCGACCACCACGAGCGTCGAACCGGTCGCTGCGAGCATCGCGCTCACGGCGTCGCGCACCTCCGCGACGCCCTCCGGGTCGAGGTTCGCCGTCGGCTCGTCGAGGAGGAGCAGCCCGGGCCGCATGGCGTGTGCGCCCGCGAGCGCGAGCCGCTGCTTCTGGCCACCCGACAGGGCCTTCGTGGGACGGTCGAGCGGCACGTCGAGACCGACCGCGTCGAGCGCGTCGCCGACGCGCCGCCAGATCTCGTCGCGCGGGACGCCGAGGTTCTCGCAGCCGAACGCGACGTCGTCGCCGACGCGCGCGAGGATCACCTGCGAGTCCGGATCCTGCAGCACGAGCCCGGCACGACCGCGCGCCTGCGCCGCCGGCACCCCGTCGATGAGGAGCGAGCCCTGGGACTCCCCCTCCTCGTCGCCGCCGAGCACGCCGGCCAGACCGTGCAGGAGCGTCGATTTGCCCGAGCCCGACGCGCCGAGCAGCAGCACGCGCTCCCCGGGATCGATGCGGAACGAGGCATCCGTCACCGCCCACGCGTGCCGCGACGCGTGGCGCCATCCCCACCCGCGCGCCTCGACGGCGGCGGGCAGGGAGTCGTGCCGGGTCACGGGCTAGACACGGGCTCGGGCCTCGCGGCCCGACGCGAAGCGGTCGAGTGCGCCCGTCGCTGCCAGGCCGCGGGCGATGAGCCACGACCCTGCGCCGGCGATGACCGCACCCGAGAGCACCGTGCTGATGAGGTACACCGTCGTGAAGAGGGCGTCGGCGCCGGCGAACCACAGGATGAGGTTGTTGATGCCGCCGGCGAGCGCCGCGCCGGCACCCGCGAGGATCGCGACCGGCAGGCTCCAGCGGCGGTAGAAGAAGAGCAGGAAGATCAACTCGGCGCCGAGACCCTGCACGAGGCCCGCCTCGATCGTGAGGAAGCCGCCCCACGTGTTGCCGACCAGAGCCGACACGACCGCGGCGAGCGTCTCGGTGTAGATCGCGGCTCCAGGCTTGCGGATGATGAGCGCGCCGAGGACTCCGGCGAACAGCCACGGCCCGTCGAGGAGGCCCTGCAGGCCCGGGGTGAGCGGCTCGAGGAGCGCCTTGGGCCCGAGATAGCCGATGTTCCACAGCAGGAAGATCAGGCCTGCCGCGACGCCGAGGACGCTGGCGACGACGATGTCGACGACGCGCCAGCGGAGGCTGCGGCGAGGACGCTGCTCCTCGGCCCGGTGCGACGTGGATGCGGACGTGGACGCGTGCATATGAACTCCTCCCTGCGCCGGCATGATCCGGATCAGGTTCGACGGTCGAAGCGTGGGTCGCTTCCTCTCAGCCCGGCTCACCGGACTCCCGTGGTTGTGGCGTTCAGTATAACGCCGCCCGCCCGGGGTATCGTGGCCGGGTGCACCAGGACGATGCCGGAATGCCGACGCGCCGTCAGCGTCGCGCGCAGACGGCCGACGTCCCGGTGCAGCACGACGGCGCCCCGGAGAGCGGCGTCCTCACCCTCGACGAAGGGGCGGCGCCCGCCGCGGCGGTGAGCGCGACGAGGGCTCCCGGTGACGTCGTCTCGAGCCCGTCCACCCTCGCCGCGGTTCCCCTGGCGGCAGCGACGACGCCGGGCACGTTCGATCCGGCTCGGCCGGCGTCGCGACCGACCGCCCTCGCGTGGGTCGACGAGCGGGCCGTCGGCCGGATCGCGGCGCCGGGAGATCTCACCGCCGCGGCGACGCCCTACGTCACGGTCGACGTCGATCTGCTCGCCGATGCCCCGCGTCGTTCGCCGTTCCGGGCCGGCGTCCTGGTGCCCACGCTCGTGATCGCCGGACTCGTGGCCGCCTACTCCGGCACGACGCTGCTGTGGCCGCTGCATGCCGTGGCCCCCACGGTGACCGCGATCCAGGTCCAGCCCGCCGCCGCTCCGGCGTCGGCGCCGGCGTGGCCGGCCCAGGGGAGCGCCGCGATCGGAGTGCAGGGCATGGGAGCGGCGCTGTCATCGTCGCCCGACCCGAGCGAGATCGCGAGCATCACCAAGATCGTGACGGCTCTGGTGGTGCTCGACGAGATGCCGCTGGCCGTCGGTGAGCAGGGGCCGGAGTTCCACTTCACGTCAGCCGACAGCGCGCAGTACTGGCAGTACCGCAGCAACGGCGAGTCGGCGCTCGACGTGCCGGCCGGGGGATCGCTGACGCAGTACCAGATGCTGGAGGGCATGCTCATCGGCTCGGCGAACAACTACGCCGATCGGCTCGCGCAGAACCTGTGGCCGTCGGACGCCGTGTTCGCGGCGGCTGCGAGCGACTGGCTCGCCTCCCGCGGTATCGAGGGCGTGACGATCGTCGAACCGACCGGGATGGACGCCCGGAACGCCGCCACCCCGGAGGGGCTCATCACCCTCGCGCAGAAGGCCCTCGACAATCCGGTGATCGCCGAGATCGTGGCCAAGCCCGCCGTCGACCTCCCCGGTGCGGGTCACGTCGAGAACACCAACGGGCTGCTCGCCGACCCCGGCGTGGTCGGCATCAAGACCGGCACGCTCGACTCGTGGAACCTGCTCACGGCGAAGGACGTCGTCGTCGGCGACACCACGGTGCGCCTGTACGCCTCGGTGCTCGGGCAGCCCGACAACGCCGCGCGCCTCGACGCCTCCCGCGCGCTCTACGCGGGCCTCGAGCAGGAGCTGCAGCTGAAGCCGTCGGTGACGGACGGCACCGTCACGGCCCAGGTCGACACGCTGTGGGGCGACCCGGTCGACGTCGTGACGTCGGGCGACGCGTCCGTGGTGCTGTGGAACGGCGGCGCGGGAACCGCGCAGACGTCATACGACCTCGACGAGAGCCGCGACGCCGGTGACGTCGTCGGCACGCTCACGGTCACGGGCCCGCTGAACTCGGCGAGCGTCGACCTCGAGCTGGCCGGCGACATCGAGGAGCCGTCGCCCTTGTGGCGCCTGACCCACCCGCTGGATCTGTTCGGCCTCAACGGCTGACGCTGATCCGGCCCCGGTCTACGCGAAGCGCACGGTCTGCTGCAGGCGGGTGCGGATGTCGAACACCTCGTTGCCGCCGACATCGCGTGCCCCGGTGATACCGCGCCGCAGGACGGTGGCGAGCGCGCTGCGCGACACGATCGCGACGCGCACGCCACGCACCTTGCCGAGCTCCTCGATCGGCTGCAGCACGTCCTCGTCGGGGAGCACCACGATCGCGCCGCTGAACCGCACACCCGCCGCGCGCGCAATGCCGCGCATGCTCCCGAGCAGCTCGGCGATGGGAGCGCCCGGCACGCCGTCGCCCACGAACTCACCGCGGCGCACCCCCACCGGCCCTCCGAAGTCCTCCGACAGCACGCCGTAGAGCCCGCTCGGGCCGAGGACGATGTGGTCGATCTTCGCGTCGGGGTCAGCCCCGCGCCCAGCGGCTGCGACGTCGTGCCACACGGTGTACCCCATGCCGAGGTCCGCCACGATGCGCGCCGTCGCCTCTTCGGCGAGCGCGTCGGCCAGCAGCCGCCGCAGGTGATGCGGGGCGGACCGCACAAGCGCGGGGTCATAGGGATCGTCGAGGGTCACGCCGCGGCCGGCCCACTCGCGGATCAGCGCGAGATACCGTTCGCGGCGCCAGCCGCCGGGGTGCCCGTACGAGCGTGCACGCGGACGCGTGTCGGTGCGCGCTGCGGGCGGGCGCCAGCCCGACCATTCCGGTGCCTGAGCCTCACCGAAGCCGTGGCCGCGGTCGTAGGCGGCGCGGGCCTCGGGCGTGCCGACGAGCTCCCATGCCCGCTGCACCTGGATGAACAGCGCCGCATCGCCGCCCGTGTCGGGGTGGGTCTGCCGCAGCCGGAGGCGGTACGCCTTGCGCAGGCTCTCGTCGTCGGCCTCAGGCTCGACCATGAGCACTTCGTAGGCCGAAGCCGACAGCGGACTGTCGAACACGCATCCTCCCCGGCTTCAGCGATCCACAGCGGGATTCAGGCTACGTCACCGGCGGGCCCGTCCGGGTCAGCGCCGCTCGTGCCGTCGCGCGTACGCGGCCGCGCTGCGGCTCGAGAGTGCGAGCAGCACCAGGATGTCGAGGCTCAGCGACACGAACGTGGTCTCGACCTTGATCTCCTGCCCCTGCGCCCACCACGCGAAGAACGACGTGCTGATGGAGCCGACCGAGACGACCATGACGATCACGCGGGCCCAGTTGTGGCCGCGGAACACGAAGATCGCGAGCAGCAGGTCGATCAGAAGCACCGTGCCGCCCGCCGCGAGCACGAACCACAGCGCCGCCTGCGAACCCGCCGGCGACGGATCGAACCCGTCGAGCACGGAGTCGGGGTCCGCGATGATCGCGTCCCAGCCCACGGCGATGCCGGTGAGCACCGCGACCCCGGCCAGCACGCGCAGCAGCACGAGCGCCGCTCCCGCGACGATTGTCGTCGGGCGCCGCATGTCGGGGTGGTAGCCGGTCGGCTTGAGCAGCCTCCCGGGAGGCTCGAAGGCCGGCCGCTTGTGCGGCACCGGCTGCTCCGGCTGTCCCGAGATCGCGCGATCGTGCGTCACGCGACCACCGCCTCGACCGCGCGCACGTCGACGATGGGCAGGTCGCCGTCGGTGCGGATGCTGTCGCCGCCGCCGTTGCGCGCGTGATAGCCGGTGGCGAAGTCGGCGATGACGTCCACGGCGACGCGGGGATCGGCATCCGTCACCGTCTTCACGATGTGGTCGCGCTCGACATCGGTGTCGGCGTCGATGCGGTGGGTGACCTGCAGCGTGAACAGCGACAGCCCGACGCTCGTGTCGAACGTTCCGGCCGCGAGCCAGTCGACGCGCCGCCCGCCGGGCAGCAGCCAGCCGTCCGGGCACTGCCAGAAGCGGACGTGGTGACGCTGGGCGGGATTGCCGTCGACCTCCTGCTGGTAGGCGAAGTCCTGCTGGCGCCCGAACAGGAACAGCGGGCTCACCGGAGCCTCGTGGTAACTGCGTCGCCGCAGCGTCGACGTGATGATGCGCCACGACGACGCCGGCGTCACCGGGTCGGCCTTCGTCCAGCCCGCGGACCGCATGGCCGACTCGATCTGCTCCCCGGAGCCGAGGAACGCGAGGTTCACCGGGTCGCCGAGCAGTCCGTCACTGGTGCGGGTGCGGCCGATGAAGTAGTCGGGAACGTAGATGGTCGTGAGGATCCGGTGCAGCCGCGGCAGCACGAGGTAGGCCAGCAGCACCCAGAACACGATGAAGAACGGGATCCCCCACCACCCGAGCGTGAACGTCTCGGTGAGGCTGAGGTACGCGAGCCACAGCGCCGCGACCCCGGCGAAGACGAAGAAGAACCAGTCGACCGCGATCCCGATCGAGTAGGCGCGGCGGCGGCGGCGGCGCGGCTCGGTGTCGGTCACGGGGTGCTCCCGTCAGTCCCAGAGCGGCGGGTCGTGGCGGAAGGCGAGGGCGGATGCCGCGGCATCCGGATCCAGTTCGTCCAGGGTCGCGGGCTGCCAGCGCGGCGAGCGGTCCTTCTCGATGACCTGTGCGCGGATGCCCTCCGGCAGGTCGGGCTGGCTCGTCGCGAACCACATCACGAGCCCGTACTCGTGCTCGAGCGCGGCGCGCAGGCCGGGCAGCTCGCGCGAGCGGCGCACCGACGCGAGCGTCACGGCGAGTCCCGTCGGGGAGAGCTCGCCGAGCAGTTCGGCGGTGGCGGACGCCTCGGGCTCGGGGCGCGCCCGCAGGCGCTCGACGATCTCGGACACGGTGTCGGCGGCGAAGGCGTCGTCGATCCAGGTGCGGGCTGCGATGAGCTCCGACGGCGGCGGGGTCTCGTCGAACAGCAGCACGAGTTCGGTCGGGCTCGACGGATCGGCCCGGGTCTCGAGCGCGTCACGGAGGCCGTCGAGATTCTCGGAGGGGACGAAGTGGTCGGCGAATCCGGCGTAGATCGCGTCGGAGGCATCCATCGTCGCGCCGGTCAGCCCGAGGTACTCGCCGAGGCGACCGGGCGCGTGGGCGAGCAGCCACGTGCCGCCGACGTCGGGCGTGAAGCCGATGCGGGTCTCGGGCATGGCGAGCTTCGAGCGCTCGGTGACGATGCGGATGGCGGCGTGGCCGGCGAGGCCAATGCCGCCCCCCATCGTGATGCCGTCCGCGAGCGCGACGATCGGCTTCGGGTACTCGGCGATCCGGGCGTTGAGCGCGTACTCGTCGCGGAAGAAGACCGCCGATTCCTCGGCCTGTCCGCCGTTCACGCGCTCGGCGAGGCCGCGCACGTCGCCGCCCGCGCAGAGCCCGCGCTCCCCCGCGCCGTCGAGCACGACGATGTCGACCTCGCTGTCGTGCTCCCACGCATCCAGCGCGGCGTGCAGCAGGTGGATCATGTCGAGGTCGAGCGCGTTGATGGCGCGCGGCCGGTTGAGCGTGAGCCGGCCGAGTCCGCCGCTCGAGCGGACGAGGACAGGCGGCTCGGTGGGCTCGGCGGCGTCGGTCGGCTCGGTCACGAGCGCAACGTTACCGGGACCGCCGCGGGCGCCACGGCGGTCGGCGGGAAGAATCTTCTGCGGCCGAGCGGGTATTTCCGCAAAGATGGGGAGAACTGCTCACGAGGACGAGAGGGTTCGGCATGCCCGACGGCCAATCGCTGGAATTCTCAGGTGTCACCAAGCGCTTCGGCGCCATCACAGCGGTCGCAGGGCTCACCGCCCACATCGAGCCGGGTCGGGTGACCGGATTCCTGGGGCCCAACGGCGCCGGCAAGACGACGACCCTGCGCATCCTCCTCGGCCTCGTGCGCGCGACCGACGGCCACGCGACGATCGGCGGCAAGCGCTACGCCGACCTCGCACACCCGCTGCAGACCGTCGGCGCTGTGCTGGAGGCATCCAGCTTCCATCCCGGACGCACCGCCGCCGCGCACCTGAAGGTGTACGCGCAGGCGGCCGGGCTCCCGAATCGTCGCGTCGACGAGGTGCTGAGCCTGGTGGGGCTGGCGGATGCCGCGGGCCGCAAGGTCGGCGGATTCTCGCTCGGCATGCGCCAGCGGCTCGGCCTCGCCTACGCCCTGCTCGGCAACCCCGGCGTGCTGGTGCTCGACGAGCCCGCGAACGGCCTCGACCCCGAGGGGATCCGCTGGATGCGCGGATTCCTGCGCGACCTCGCCCGGGAAGGACGCACGGTGCTGGTCTCGTCGCACCTCCTCGCGGAGGTGCAGCAGACCGCCGACGCGCTGCTGATCATCTCGCAGGGCCGCCTCGTCTTCCAGGGATCCGTCGATGAGCTCGCCGACCCGTCGGAGTACGCCACGGTCGTCGACGCACCCGACCGGGCCGCGCTGAGCGCCGCTCTGCGGTCCTCCGGTGTGTCGTTCGAGGTGCTGCGTTCGGGGCTCACGGTGCGCGGCGTGGAGCCCGCCGCCGTCGGCGCGGCGGCGGCCGCCGCCGGCGTCGCGCTGTCGTCGCTGCACCGCCGCGGGCCGGCGCTCGAGGAGGTGTTCCTCGATCTCGTCAACGGGGCCCGGGTCCATCCGAGCGCCGCCGGCCTCGCCCCGGCGAGCGGTGCCGCGCTGGTGACCGAACAAGCGGCGCCCACCGAGACGACGGATGCCGAGACCGCGGCCGCCGAGGAGCCTGCTGTGGCAGAGGCGGACGCGGCGGCGGAAGTTGAGGCGGTCGCTGAGCCGGAGGTGCTGGCCCCGCCTGCGATCGCCGAGCCCGAGGTGGCAGCCGAGCCCGACGCGGCGGCGGAGCCCGACGTGGCAGCCGAGCCGGGCATGGTGGCCGAACCGGAGCTGGTCGCCGAGCCTGAGGCCGTTGCTGAGCCCGACACCTCGGCCGAGGCCGAGGTCGCCGCCGAGACGACGCCCGAACCCGCGCCCGAGCCTGAACCGACACCGGAGCGCGAGGACGTCGCCGAGCCCGACGCGACGATCGAGCCGGAGAGCCCCGCTGCCGTCGATGTCGATGTCGCCGAGGCCGTCGTGGCGGCGGGCGTGCCGGACGAACCCGACACGACCGTCGAGCACGAGTCGTCGAACGACTCCGAGCCCGGAACGGGTACAGCGGCTTTCGCGGTGGCGAGTACGGGCATCATCGACATCGTCCCGCCGTCGCATCCCGACGATCCCCCGCCCGACCCCGACCCGGACGTCGAGGAGCTCGGCGACATCGACGAGGAGCTGTCGGCGTCCGAGCCGGCCGACGACGATGAGGCGCGCCCATGGGAGAACCGCGAGAAGACGGAGGCCGATGTCGAGGCCGACCGCTTCTTCGCCGCGTTCGACGCCGGCACCGAGGAAACCGGCTTCGACGAGCCGGCCGCAGCCGAGGCATCCGTCGCCGACGCGCCATCGGAAGAACCCGCCCGGGCGGACGAAGGGGGTGACGAGCGATGAGCCTGACCGCAGCGACCCGCGCCGAGACCACGAAGCAGTTCACGACATCGATGTGGTGGATCCTCGCGATCGTCCTCGCCGCCTATGTCGGATTCACCGCCACCGTCCTCGGGCTGGTGCTGGGTGGCGCCGCGAGCGGCTCCCTCCCGGGCGAAGCGCCTCCGCTGCCCGAAGAAGGCCTGACGGCGGCGCTGTACAGCGTTGCCACCGCCGTCGGCTACGTGTTCCCGCTGCTCATCGGCACGCTCGTGGTGACCGCGGAGTTCCGCCACCAGACGCTCACCCCGACGTTCCTCGCGACACCGAAGCGCGGGCGGGTGCTGATCGCCAAGCTCGCTGTCGGCGCGCTGCTCGGCATCCTGTTCGCTGTCATCGGGATCGTGGCCTCGGTCGGTCCTTCGGCGGCGTTCCTCGCGTCGTTCAGCCTCGACACCGACTTCACGTCCGTCGAGACGTGGGCGATGATCGGTCGGATGCTGCTGGCCTACGTCCTGTGGGCGCTCATCGGCGTCGGGATCGGAGCTCTCGTGCGCAACCAGGTCGCAGCGATCGTCGGGGTGCTCGTGTTCACGCAGTTCGTGGAGCCGATCGGCCGCGCCGCCTCCGGGTTCGTCGAGGGACTGGCGGACTTCACGCAGTACCTGCCGGGGGCCGCGAGCGATGCCCTCGTCGGAGCGAGCGTGTTCACCATGAGCATTCCGGAGGAATCGCTGACGCAGCTCGAGTGGTGGCAGGGCGGCCTGGTGCTGCTCGGCTACGCCGTCGTGCTCGTCGTGCTGGGTCACATCGTCAGCTGGCGTCGCGACGTCAGCTGAGCCGCGTTCAGAGGGCGGGAGCGGGCGACGGAGCCTTCTTCTTGCGCGGCTTCTTCTCGGCCGCCGTCGGGGTCGTGCCGGTCTCGGCGATCTCGGCGACGTCGGCCGGCTGCTCGTCCACCTCGAGACGCAGTGCCTGCACGAGAGCGAGCCCGTGGCGGGTCGTCAGGATGACTCGCTCGAAATCGGGGTGACCCTCGAGATCGATGACGACACTCGGCCGCCGGCGGCGGATCACCGCGAAGTCGTCGCCTCCGGCCGAGCGCCACGTACCCATCGCGACGACGCCGCGGAGGTGGGTGCCCGGGCTCGGGACGCCGCGCAGCCACGTCCATGCGTCGTCGGTGAGCTGCACCTTCGCGATGGTCGAGCGCTCGATGACGACGTTCGCCTTGCGGAACGACATGGCGCGCTCGGCTCCCGACAGCACGACCTCGAGCTGCGTCGAGTCGAGCAGCAGCGTCACCATGCGACTAGTCTGCCAGCGGCTACCCGGCGAACCAGGCTCATTTGCTTACAGGAGGGCAACGATCCTCGGCCCTGCGCCGCACCGGCGGTGCAAGACTGGTTCGGTGACCGTCGTCGCGTCCTCCCCCGCCGTGCTGCCTGCCGTCGACCGCGTGCTCGAGCGCGCGGCGTCGGGCGAGCGCCTCGACACCGCCGATGCGGAGGCACTGCTCACCGCGACCGGGGAGCAGTTCGACCGGCTGCTCGCGCTCGCCGGAGCCCTTCGCGATGCCGGGCTCGCGGCATCCGGTCGCCCTCGCGTCATCACGTACTCCCGCAAGGTGTTCGTTCCCCTCACGACGCTGTGCCGCGACCGCTGCCACTACTGCGTGTTCGTCGACACCCCCGGCCAGCTGCTGAAGAAGCACAAGCCCGCGTACATGTCGCCCGAGCAGGTGCTCGGCGTGGTGCGGCAGGGTCAAGCGATGGGCTGCAAGGAGGTGCTGCTGACGCTCGGCGATCGCCCCGAGGAGCGCTGGCCCGAGGCGCGCGCGTGGCTCGACGAGCACGGCTTCGCCTCGACGCTGGACTACGTCGCGCACATCGCTCGGCTCGTCACCGCCGAGACCGGCCTGCTCGCGCATGCGAACCCCGGCGTGATGAGCGCGGAGGAGTTGCGGGTGCTGCGCCCCACGGCTCCTTCGATGGGCATGATGCTCGAGACCACCTCGCGCCGGCTCTTCGAGGTGCCCGGGCAGGTGCACTACGGATCGCCCGACAAGGACCCCGCGCTGCGGCTCGAGGTCATCGATGCGGCGGGCCGCGAGCGCGTGCCGTTCACCACCGGCATCCTCGTGGGCATCGGCGAGACGCTGCACGACCGCGCCGAGTCGCTCGTCGCGATCCGCGAGGCGCACGAGCGGCACGGGCACGTGCAGGAGGTGATCGTGCAGAACTTCCGCGCGAAGCCCCGCACCGCGATGCAGGGCGCGCCCGACGCCGACCTGCTCGAATACGTCGCCGCGGTGGCGGTCGCGCGGCTCGTGATGGGCCCGCGCATGCGCATCCAGGTGCCGCCGAACCTGTCGGACCCCGCCGAGTTCGAGCTCTTGGTGCGCGCCGGCGCCGACGACTGGGGCGGGGTCTCACCCCTCACTGCCGACCACGTCAACCCCGAGCGTCCGTGGCCGCACCTGGACGACCTCGCCGAGCGAACCGCCGAGCTGGGCTTCGAGCTGCGCGAGCGCCTGACGGCGCAGCCCGAGTTCGTCCTCGACCCCGAGACCTGGATCGACCCCGCCCTCCGCCCCGCGGTCGCGACCCTGGCCGACCCGGCCACCGGCCTGGCCCTGGTCGGTGCCGTCGAGGCGGCCGGCCGGATCGCCGTTTCGGCGGCGTCGGGCACCGGTCCTGGGCGATCCGTCCCCGGGCTTTCACCGCAGTACGTCGAGAAAACAGGAGACACGCCGGCGGGAGGGCCTGCGAGCGACCCCGGCGGGCCGGATCTCCTGAATTCTCGACGCGGGCCGGACGTGCGACGCCTCGCGGAGGCCGCCGCGGCCGACCCGCTCGCGCTCGACGAGGCGGAGTGGGTCGCGCTCCTCGAGGCCACCGGCGACGACCTCGACGCGCTCGCGGCGACCGCCGACGACGTCCGCCGTTACACGGTCGGCGAGGCCGTCACGCTCGTCGTCAACCGCAACCTCACCTCCAGCGGCCTCCGTACGCGTCCTCAGGTGGCTGGGCCTGCCGAAGCACCCGCCACGTTCACCCTCGACGACGTCGCGGCGATCGCCGCCGACGCGTGGGACCTCGGGGCCACGGAGCTGTGCGTGCAGGGCCGCCTCCCCGACGACGTCGACCCGTCCGGGTATCTCGACATCGCCCGGGCCGTGAAAGCAGCGGCCCCCGGCATCCATCTGCATGCCTACCGGCCTCAGGACGTGTGGGATCTCGCCGATCGCGGCGGGCTCGGCCTCGATGGAGCCCTCCGGGCGCTGCGCGAGGCGGGCGTCGACACCGTTCCCGGCACGGGCGTCAAGGTGCTGAGCGAGCGCGTGCGCGGGCTCGTCGCGCCCGCCGATCTCGAGATCGACCGCTGGATCGAGGGCATCACGGCCGCGCATCGCGCGGGCTTCCGCTCGACGAGCGTGCTGTTCTACGGCCACGTCGAGACCGCCGCCGAGCGCATCGCGCACCTGCGGCGTCTGCGCGACATCCAGTCGGCCACACGCGGATTCACGGAGTTCGTGCCGATTCCCCTCCCGGGCCCGGCGGGCGGCGTGCCGCTCGTCGCGGGCCGCAGTCCGCTCGACGAGCACCGCGCGATGGTCGCGATGGCGCGGCTGCTGCTGTCGGGCAGCATTCCGCACCTCCAGATCCCCTGGACCCGCGTCGGGCGCGAGGCATCCGTCGTCCTGCTGCAGTCGGGCGGCGACGACCTGGGAGGCACTCTGCTCGACGGCAGGGTCAAGCCAGAGGCGGGGATCGAGCACGGCCTCGAACTGCCGGTGACGGATGCCTCGGCCCTCGTCGCTCCCCTCTTCCGGCCGTTCCGCCTGCGCACGACCACGTACGGCCAGGTCCGGTCATGACGCGCGTCGAGGTGGCGATCGTCGGCGCGGGCTTCGCCGGCATCGGCATGGCGATGGCCCTCCGGCGCGCGGGCCACGAGGATTTCGTGCTGCTCGAGCGCGCGGCATCCGTCGGTGGAACGTGGCGCGACAACACCTATCCCGGCGTCGCGTGCGATGTGCCGTCGCACCTGTACGGCTTCGCATCGCACCCGAACCCGTCGTGGTCGGGCACCTACGCGAGGGGCTACGAGATCCGCGAATACCTCGAACGCGTCGTCGACGCCGAGGGACTGCGCGACCGGCTCCGCCTCGGCGCCGGGATGCAGTGGGCGGACTGGGATGCCGAGCACGAGGCCTGGCGCATCGGCACAGGCACGGCGATGGTGCTGGCCGACGCGCTCGTGCTGGCCTGCGGGCGGCTGACCGAGCCGTCGATTCCCGATGTCGCAGGGCTCGAGACGTTCCGCGGACCGCTCTTCCACTCGGCGCGCTGGGACCACGGCGCCGACCTCGCGGGGCTTCGCGTCGGCGTCGTCGGCAGCGGGGCGAGCGCGGTCCAGCTCGTTCCCGAGCTCGCGCGCACCGCCGCCCACGTGACGTTGTTCCAGCGCACCCCCGCGTGGATCGTGCCGCGCGGCGGCGGCGCGTACTCCGATGCCGATCGTGCGCGCTTCGCCGATCATCCCGACGAACTCGCGCGCCTGCGCACCGAGCTCTACGCCGAGGGCGAGGCGCGCTTCGCGTCCCGGTCGGGGGATGCCGAGGCATCCGCCCGCGCGCAGGCCGAGGCGCTCGCGCACCTGCACGCGCAGGTCGCCGATCCTGCCCTGCGCGCCGCGCTCACCCCCGACTACGCGTTCGGGTGCAAGCGCGTGCTGCTGTCGGACGACTTCTACCCAGCCGTCGCCTCCGACGCCGTGACGCTCGTGCCGGCGGCTCTCGAGTCGGTACACGGATCGACCGCCGTCGCCGCCGACGGCTCGGTGCACGACGTCGACGCCCTCGTGCTCGCGACCGGCTTCTCGTCGACGCGGCAGCCCTACGCCGATCTCGTCGTCGGCGAGCACGGCGAGACTCTGGCGCGGCACTGGTCGACCGGCATGACGTCGTTCGCGTCGACCGTGGTCGCGGGGTTCCCGAACCTGTTCGTGCTCAACGGACCGAACGCGTCGCTCGGCCACTCGTCGTCGGTGCTCATGATCGAGGAGCAGGCGGCGTACACGGCGGGCGTCCTCGCCCGGCGGCAGGACGTCGGCGGCGTGCTGCGCGTCGACGCCCGTGCCGAGCAGGCGTACACCGACGAGATCGCGGCGGCCGCGGCATCCACCCCCTGGATGACCGGCGGATGCCGCAATTGGTACGTCGACGAGCGCTCGGGCCGGCTCACCCTGCTGTGGCCGGGCACCGTCGACGCGTTCCGCGCGCGGCTCGCCCGCGCCGACGGCTCGGAGTTCCTGCCCGCGCCCGCCCTCGAACCCGCCCTCGAAGGGAGACCCGCATGACCATCCCGTTGCGCTTCGGATACAAGGCCTCGGCCGAGCAGTTCGGTCCGGCCGAACTGCTCGACTACGCGATCCTCGCCGAGGAGGTCGGATTCGACTCGGTCTTCATCTCGGACCATCTGCAGCCGTGGCTGCACGAGGGAGGTCACGCCCCGGCATCCGTCCCGTGGCTGGGCGCGCTCGGCGCGAAGACCTCGAAGGTGCTCATCGGCACGTCGGTGCTGACGCCGACCTTCCGCTACAACCCGACGGTCGTCGCGCAGGACTTCGCGACGCTCGGGGTCATGTACCCGGGGCGCGTGATCCTCGGCGTCGGCACGGGCGAGGCGCTCAACGAGGCCAATCTGGGCATCGCGTGGCCGGATCCGCCGGAGCGCTTCCAGCGGCTGAAGGAGGCGATCGGCCTCATCCGAAGGCTGTGGTCGGAGGACCGCGTCAACTTCGAGGGCTCGTACTACACGGCCCGCAACATCACGATCTACGACAAGATGGACGACCCGGTCCCGATCTACATCGGCGCCGCGGGCCCCGCCGCGACGCGGCTCGCCGGCCGGATCGCGGACGGCTTCATCACGACCAGCGGCAAGAAGCGCGAGCTGTACACCGACACGCTGCTCCCCGCGCTCGAGGAGGGTCTGTCGAAGGCCGGTCGCACCCGCGGCGACCTCGACACCCTCATGGAGATCAAGGTGTCGCTGGCCGATTCCATCGAGGCGGCGCGTGAGAAGACGCGCTTCTGGGCGCCGCTCGCGCTCACCCCCGAGGAGAAGATGGGCGTCGACGACCCCATCGAGATGCAGCGCCTCGGCGAGGAGCTGCCGATCGAGCGCGCTGCGTCGCGGTTCATCGTGTCGGACGACCCCGACGAGCACGTCGAGCGGATCGGCTGGTACATCGACCTCGGCTTCCGGCACCTGGTCTTCCACGACCCGGGGCACGACCAGGCCGCGTTCCTGCGGCTGTACGGCGAGGAGATCCTCCCGCGCCTGCGCGCGAAGTACGGCGCGTGAGGGGTCTGTTCCGGCGGCGCGGAGCCGTCGGCCCTGACGGCACTGCGGGCGACAGCGCGGGCGAAAGTCCTGAGAAGCGGCATGCCACCTCGCCTCCACGCGGCGCGTCGCCTGATTCCGGCCCCGCTTCTCAGGAGCTCGGCACGCCCCGGTGGATCGTCGTCGTCCCGGTCAAGCCTCCCGCACGGGGAAAGACGCGGCTCGACGTCGCGGGGGTCGACCGCGCGACGCTCGCCCGCGCGATCGCGCTCGACACCCTCGAAGCGGCGACGGCGTGCGAGCTCGTCGCGCAGGTCGTCGTCGTGACGGACGACCCCGCGCTCGCGCGCGAGTCGGCCGCGATTCCGGCGCTGCGGTTCGTGCCCGAGGGCGACGGACGCGGCCTCGACGCCGCGGTCGCCACCGGGATCTCAGCGATGGATCCGAACGACCGGATGCCCCGCGCCGCGCTCCTCGGAGACCTTCCGTCCCTGCGGCCCGCCGATCTCGCCGACGCGCTGCGGGCGGCGGCATCCGTCGACCGCGGCGTCGTGGCCGACGCCGAGGGCGCCGGCTCGACACTGGTCACGGCGCGGGCCGGTGTCGCGTGGCAGTCGTCGTTCGGCGACGGGTCGTTCGAGCGGCACGTCTTGCTGGGGTGCACGCCGTTGGCGGTTCCGGATGCCTCGACCCTGCGCCGCGACGTGGACACCGCAGAGCAGCTCGCCGCCGCACGGGCTCTGGGTCTCGGGCCGCGCACGGCGGAGCTGCTGGGCGCCTGAAATCCCGTCGGCCATTCGTGCGAGGGAACCTGCCACACCCGGCAGCCGCCGCCGGAGAGGCCGCTAGCCTGGCGGGATGAGCGACTATCAGGTGCTGGAGATGGGCGGACTCGACGAGTGGCGCGAGCACTACGGCGGCTTCCGGCCCGAGAGCTCGCGCGACGGGCGCCGGGTCGTCGATCACGACATGACGATGCAGTACATCGGCATGACTGCGAACGCCCTCGAGCCCGGGGAAGAAGCCGGATACTGGCACCAGCACGCGCGTATCGAGGAGCTGTACGTGTTCCTCGCGGGTCGCGGGCAGATGGGCCTCGACGACGACATCGTCGACGTCGGTCCGGGAACCGTGGTCCGAGTCGGGCAGGGCGTGTGGCGCACGTGGCGTGCGACGCCCGACAGCCCCGATCAGCTACGGTGGCTGTGCATCCGCGCCGGCGGCTACGAGCTGCCGCAGTTCCCCGACGACAGCACGCGCGACAACGACCGTCCCTCGCCCTGGTCCTGACCGGTCACACGACCAGCAGGTACACCGCGCCGACCACGGTGAACACGATCACGAGCTTCTCGAAGAGGGCCTGGGGCATGCGCGCCGCGAGCCATCGGCCGAGGAACGCCGACGCGACGACGAACGGCACGAGCACGAGGTCGATCACGAGCCCCGGCACGGTGATGATGCCGATGCCGATCGAGAACGGCACCTTGAAGAGGTTCACGATCGCGAAGAACCACGCCGCCGTGCCGAGGAATGCCTTCACCTCGAACCGCGCGGCGAGGAAGTACATCGACATCACCGGGCCCGCCGCGTTCGCGACCATCGTCGTGAAACCGCCGAGAGTGCCGTAGGTCGCGAGCGCGACGCGATGCGAACCGCCCGCTTCGACGGTCGACGCGAAGCGGCGCCGCAGCAGCGTGATCGCGATCACGACGAGCAGGATGACCCCGATCGTGCGCTTGACCCACGCGTCGTCGGCGAGCCAGAGGAACACGACCCCGACCAGCACTCCGACGACCACGGCCGGCGCCAGGCGGAGGAGAGTGCGCCAGTCGGCGTGACGCCGGTACATCGCGACGGCGAACAGATCCGCGACGATCAGCAGGAGCAGCAGCACGCCGGTCGACTGCTTCGCCGGCAGCACCGCCGCGAAGATCGCGACCGCGATCGTTCCTGCGCCGGGCACGGCGGTCTTCGAGAGTCCGACGACGACCGCGGCGACTCCGAGGAGCGCCCACGCCCACCACGCGAGCTCGGGCACGTCAGAGACCGGCCGTCACGAACGCCGCCTCGGCGAGTGCGGTCGAGCGCGCGGCATCCGTCATCCACAACGGCGCCACGATAGGACGGATGCCGAACCCGGCGACCTCGCTCGCCAGAGCCTCGTCCTCTTCGGCCAGCAGCCAGGCGTCGATCAGGCCCCCGTCCGAGCGCGGACCGTACAGGCGGGCGACCGCCGCCGCGGACGTCTCGACCCCGATCGCCGTGAGGCAGACGTCGGCCATGCCCCGCACGACGCGTCCGCCGATGATCGGCGAGACGCCGACGACCGGTGCGGGTGTTTCGCGGAGCGCCTCGCGCACCCCGGGGACGGCCAGGATCGGGCCGATCGACACGACCGGGTTCGAGGGCGCGAAGAGCACGGCATCGGCCCGCGCGATCGCCTCGACGACGCCGGGCGCGGGCGCCGCGTCGGCGATCCCCGGGTTCTCGAACCGCGACGGCGGCAGCGTCGCGCGGTGCCGCGTCCACCACTCCTGGAAGTGCAGGCGCGAGCCGTCGCCGAGCACGACGACGGTGTCGACCTCGGCATCGGTCATCGGCAGCAGGTGCGCGCCGAGCGACCAGCGGTGCGACATCCGCTCGATCACCTGCGTCGGGGTGAGCCCCTCGCGCAGCCAGCCGGTTCGGGCGAGGTGCGTGCCGAGATCGAGGTCGCCGAGCGTGAACCACGGCCAGCCGGCGCCCCAGGCCTGCAGCTCCTCGTTCACGCGCTCGGTGTCTCCCTGCCGACCCCAACCGCGCTCGGTGTCGTTGACCCCGGCGAGCGCGTAGGTGATCGAGTCGACGTCGGGCTGGAGCCGCACGCCCGACAGCCACAGGTCGTCGCCGGTGTTGACGACGACGGTGAGCGCCGAGGCGGTGTCTGATATGCCACGGGCGCGGAGGGCGTCGCGCACGCCGAGGACGAACCGCGAGCCCCCGACGCCGCCGGCGAGCACGACGAGGCGGGGCGAGCCGCTCATGCGCTCGTCAGCCTCGCTGCTCGGTGCCCGGCAGCCGGAGCGCGGCGGTTCTGGGGGCGAACTCGTCGGCGGCGTGCGGCAGCGAGAACTTCCCCACCGCGTCGATCAGCGCGTCCACGGTCTGCACCTCGGCGACGACATCGACGTCGAGTCCCGCGCGCTTCGCGTCGCGCGCTGTGCGCGGCCCGATCGCGGCGATGAGTGTCGTCGCGGGGATCTCGGGGAACTGCAGATGCACCTGCTCGGCGACCGAGCCGCTGGTGACGAGGATCGCGTTGATGCGGCCGGAGCGCACGTCCTCCGCGATGCGGTCCGTCACCGGCACCCCGACGGTGCGGTAGGCGACGACACTGCGCACGCGGTGCCCGGCGTCGGACAGCATGCGAGTCAGGACGGGTTTGGCGATCTCGCTGCGGAGCGTGAGGATGTCGCGCGGCTCGGGCTCGAGGGCGATCATCTGCTCGGCCATGCCGGCGGCGGAGTTGTCCTTCTCGGGGACGAGATCGACGTGGTACCCGACGGCGAGAAGAGCCGCGGCGGTCGTCTCGCCCACGGCCGCGATCTTCGTTCTCGTCGGCACCGAGGCCCGGTAGGCGTAGAGCACATCGACGGTCGTGGCGCTCGTCACGGTGAGCCAGTCGAACCTGCCGGCCGCCAGATCGGCCAGCGCGTCGTCGAGCGCGGCCTGGTCGTTCGTCGGCGCGAAGTTGATGAGCGGTGCGATCACCGGCGTCGCACCCTGCCGCCGCAGCGTCGCCGCGACGCCGTCACCCCATGGCCCGCCGCGAGGCACGAGAACGCGCCAGCCGGCGAGCGGCTTGGCAGGTTGGTGCTGGGGGGCTGTGTTCATGAAGGGTCGACTCTCGTGATGCTCAGTCGGCCGCCCAGGACGTTCGAGCAGCCGATGCGCGGATCGAATCGGGTTCGCGCGATCGGCAGCATACGCACCATTGCACTGCCTTGACTCCCGAGCATACCCCTCCCTCCCGAAAGGTCTTCCCCGGTGCTTCAGCGCGTGTAGAGCCGCACCAGCCCCCACACCGCGGCGCCGATCGCGGCCGCACCCACGACGACCGCGACCGCGGCCGCGGCGGGATTGCGCCGCTGGAAGGCGCGCGCCTTCTCGACGCCGTCGTCGACCGCTCGGCCGACGCGTCGCGGCACGTTCGCCTTCTCTTCGATCGCGGCGAGCGCCGCCTTCAGCTCTGCCCTCGCCCGCTCGACCGGATCGTCGATCCCGAGCGGAACGGCGGTGCGGGGCACCGGCACGGGAGCCTCAGAGCTCATCGCGCACCTCCTTCACGTCCTGGGCGATCGACTGCACGGGATTCTGGCGCTGACCGATGCGCTTGAAGCGCAGGATGCCGAGCAGCGCCAGCACGGCCGTCACGATGAGCATCGCGAAGAACACCACGAGCGCCGACAGCCACACCGGCCACCACGACGAGAGCCCGGCGATCACGAAGGTGCCGAGCACGGGTACCGACCAGAACAGCACGAACAGCGCGGCGAACACCCACAGCGCTCCCCACCCGCCGTCCTTCGCCGTGCGCGCGAGCCATGCCTTGGCCGCATCGATCTCGGCGATGACCAGGTTGCGGACGAGCTCGGGGATCTCGCCGAGCAGCGTCAGCAGGCTGTCGTCCGCGCGGTCGCGGAAGCCACGCGGCGTCGTCACGTCACGCTCCGCCCCGGCCGTCGGCGGTGTCATCGACCGCCTCGTCGACGGCGTCCTTGACCGCCTTCGCCGAGGTCTTGGCGGCAGCCTCGACGTCGTCGGTCGAGTCCTTGCCGACCTTGAGCGCCGCGTCGAGCTTCTGACCGGGTGTGCCCTTCGCCCCCGCCGCCTGAGCGACCTTCACCGCGGAGTCCCACAGCGTCGACGGCAGCGCCATCGCCTGCGACTTCGCGAAGTCCTTGACCTTGCCCACCTGTTCCTGGACGGGGTCGAGGTTCCACACCTTCAGCCACTGCGTCTTGATCTGCTCGTAGCGTTCGCGGCCCGCCCTCGTGCCGAGCACGTACCCGATGGCGAGTCCGACGACGAGTCCTGCTTTGCCCCTCATGGGGTCTCCTCACGCTCGGTGTGCACCTGACGACCCTCCCAGGGTAGCCCTGTATTCCGATTCCGGCATCCACCCTTGACAGCGGGTGCCCGAACGCACTCACTCCGGCGTCGAACCGCCGAAGAGCGCGGCCGTGCGCACCCGATCCGCCTCGGCGCGGGCGTCCGCGACGACCTGGGCCAGGCCGCTTCCCGAGAGCCACGCGCCGACCGCCGCGAGCCCGGGGTGGGCGGCGACGCGCGAGCGCACGACGGTCGCGGCTGTTTCGTGCCCGAGAGCCGACGCCGGCGCGGCGAGCTCGAAGCGCGCGGTGTGCGCCGCGACGATGGCGCGCTCGTCGAGCGTGACGCCGAGGAGGGCGGATGCCTCCTCCCGCGCGCGCTCCACGGTCGCAGCGTCGGGAGCGCCGGTCTCCCCGGGCGCCGCGCCGGGCCAGAGGCTCTCAGCGGGCCGGTCGAACGCGACGCTCAGCACGTGCCGGCCTGGCCCGGCTTTCCGCGCGAGCCAGTCCCACCGCGCGGTCTGGTGCACGAGGCCCGATGCGCGGCGGGTGCCCGGGACCGGGTAGGCCTGCGCACCGCGAGGCGCCTCGTCGAGCGCGGGCTCGTCGACGACGAGCGTCACGATCTCCCTCACGACCGCTTCGGGTCCGGACGTCGCGTCCGCCGGTGCCACGCCGACGGCGTCGAGGAGGCGCAGCGCATCGACGCGCCCGGTCGCCACGATCACGATCTCGGCGTCGGCGCGTTCTATGGAGCCGACATCGTCGCCCGCGGTGCTCTCGACCTCGAGCCGCCACCCTCCGCCGTCGAGCCGCGACATCGCGGTCGCGCGGCTGTCGAGGACGATCTCGGCGCCGAGCAGCCGGAGCCGCTCCTCGAGGGCGATCACGAGCTGCGGCATCCCGCCGTCGAGGCTCTCGACCGTCGCGGCGCCCTGGGCTTCCCGGTCGACCAGCACGTCCGCGGCGGCGCCGGCGAGGGATCCCGTCCGCGTGAGCGCGGAGGTCAGGCCGGGCGCCGCCGCGACGACGTCGACGTCTTCGGGCGCGAGGCCGAACCGCCCCGCCGTGAGCGGGGCGACGAGGCGGTCGTGGACGGCGGCCCCCATGCGCGACCGGACCAGCTTGCCGAGGTTGCGCTCGGTGCCGATGGTGAGAGGCGGCCGGAGCCGGTCGACGTAGGCGCGCCACGCGCCGCGCCAGCCGATGATGCGCCGAACGCCCTCGTCCCACGGGTTCGCGGGGATCCCCAGCACGTTCTCGTCGGGCAGCGGTGCCGCCGTGCCCTTCGGCAGGCCCGCGATCCAGGTGCGGTCGGTGCGCGGAGCGACGACCCGGTCCTCGAGTCCGAGCTCCTCGACGAGCGCACGGACGGTTCCGCCGCTGGTCGACCAGCACGTCGCCCCGAGGTCGAGCGACAGCCCGTCGACCTCGGCGCTCGCGATCGTGCCGCCGAGCCGCGATGACGCCTCGACGACGGTGACCGGCATCCCGACCTTGGCGCACTCGAGCGCCGCCACGAGGCCGGCGATCCCGCCGCCGACCACCAGCGCGCGCGTCTCATGGGCGTGCGAGACGAGCCCTTCGAGCGGTTCCGGGTCGGTCACAGCACCCATCCTCGCATCCGCTCTTCGCGGTGCCCGCCTCGGGGGCAGCCGGGGCGCGCCGTCAGTCGTCCGCGTGGCGGAGCTGGTCGCGCGCTTCGGCGCGCGTGCGCGGAACAGCGGGAGCGACGGATGCCTCTGACCCTTCAGAATGCGTGTGCCCGGCCTCGGCCGCGGCCTCCCTCCCTGTCGCGGCGACCGGCCGACCGTCGACGGACGTCACCCGCCCGTCGTGCAGCTCGATGACACGGTCGGCGCGCTGCACGAGGAGCGGATCGTGCGTCGAGACGATCGCGGCGAGGCCCTGCGAGTGGACGAGGTCTCCGATGAGGTCCATCACCGTGGCCGCGGTGCGGGAGTCGAGCTGGCCGGTGGGCTCGTCTGCGATCAGCACGTGCGGACGCGCCGCGATCGCGCGGGCGATCCCGACGCGCTGCTGCTGCCCGCCCGACAGCTCGCCGGGCCGCTGCGCGGCGTGGTCGGCGAGCCCGACCAGGCGCAGCGCCTCGGCGACGCGCGCGTCGCGCTCAGCGGGCGGGGTCTTCGCGATCCGCAGCGGAAGCTCGACGTTCTCGGCGGCCGAGAGGATCGGGATGAGTCCGAACGACTGGAACACGAACCCGAGCCGCTCGCGGCGGAGCGCCGCGAGGTCCTCCTCGTCGAGGGCCGTCGCCTCGACGTCGCCGAGCCACACCTCGCCCGAGGTCGGACGGTCCAGCCCGCCCAGGAGGTTCAGCAGCGTGGTCTTGCCCGCTCCCGACGCGCCGCGCACCACCACGAGTTCACCCGCGGCGACGTCGATGTCGATGTCGACGCACGCGTGGACGTCTCCGGCGGGGGACGAGAACGTGCGAGTCAGCTTCTCGCCGCGCAGTGCGCTGGTCATGACGGCTCCTCCGTGGGGGTGTCGGATGCCGGGGGTCGGGGCGCCTCGACCGGCTCGGCGGCCGGGGCATCCGTCGCCTGTCCGGGCCACACGCCGACGTGATCGGCTTCGAGGGCGAGACGCACACGGTCCCGCAGATCCAGCGCGGTGACGAAGTCGTCGGGCAGCTGCAGGCGGCCGACGCGGTCCAGCACCGCGTACTCCTCGGCGACATGCTCTTCGGTGCCGTGCTCGTCGACCCGCGTCGATCGCAGCACCTCGGTGGACGTGCGGCCGTCGCGGATCTGAACGGTGCGGGCGACGTGCTCCGACACGGCGGGGTCGTGGGTCACGATGAGCGTCGTCACGCCGAGCTCGCGGTTGACCGAGCGCATCGCCTCGAGCACGTGGGCGCTGGTGAGGTCGTCGAGTTCTCCGGTGGGTTCGTCGGCGAGCAGCACACGCGGGCTGTTGGCGATGCCGACGGCGATCGCGACGCGCTGCTGCTCGCCGCCCGACATCTCGGCAGGCTTGCGGTCGGCGCAGTGCGAGACCTCGAGGAGGTCGAGCAGCTCTGCGACGCGCGCGCGTCGCGCGGCCGTGCCGCGAGCGGATCCCGTGATCGCCAGTGCGGCCGCGACGTTCTCGCTCGCCGACAGGTACGGCAGGAGGTTTCGCGAGGTCTGCTGCCAGACGAAGCCGACGCTGCGACGGCGGAACTGAACGCGCTCCTTCTCCTTCATCGTCAAGAGGTCGTGGCCGGCGACCCACGCCACGCCCGCGGTCGGCTGGTCGAGGCTCGAGAGGATCGACAGCAGCGTCGACTTGCCCGAGCCCGATGCCCCGACGACGGCGACGAGCTCGCCTCGATCGATGCGCAGGTTCAGTCCCTGCAGTGCCTGCACCTCGACACCGGCGCCGTTCGCAGCCGGCACCTTGAAGATGCGCACCAGGTCGGTGCAGAGGATGTCGGCATCAGGCGGTGTCGCCCCCGGTCGGTGAGCCGCCCCCGGTTGGTGGGCCACCCCCGGTCGGTAAGCCTGTCGAACCATGGTCCTATCCTTCCTCCACCGTGCGCAGGGCTCCCGCGGCGCGCACACGGCGCGAGAGGAGCAGGGCGATCACGGTGAGAATGACGGCGAGCGCGACGAACCCTCCGAGGGTGAGGAGGAGGATCGCGGGGTCGATCACGTACGCGGGCGCGACCGACGACCCGGTGAAGGGTCGCAGGTCGACTGCGGCCATCACGACGAGCGGGACCACCGCGCCGAACACGGTGCCGGCGATGACGGCGGCGGTCGCGGGCGGCCCGATCTCCCACAGGGCGAGCGACGACGACGAGCGGCGAGGCGCACCGAGCGTGCGCAGCAGGGCCAGCACGCGGGCTCGCGGCCCGGCTGCCAGCGTCAGCGTCATGACGATCGCGAGTGCGCTCAGCAGCGCCGCCACGCCGGTGGCGAGCAGGAGCGCCCAGCGCACTCCCTGCACTGCGGGGCCGGACTCGATGTCGGCGGCCACCTGCGCCGCGTCCTCGATGCGCACGGTCGGGCCCAGCACCTCGCGAACACCCTGCACGACGGCATCCGTCGATGTCTCGTCGTCCACGCTCACGAGGATCGTGCGGTCGCTCTGGTCGCGGCCGAGCACGGCTTCGGCGTAGGACGAGTCGACCGCCACCCAGTTCTCGCGACCCCCGATGGGGACCGGGCCGCGGGTGACGCCCACCAGCTCCGCGTCGACGCCGTCGAGGCGCAGCTCGTCGCCGTCGCCGATGAGGTCCGCCGCGGCGCCCGATGCGACCAGCGGCATCGGCCCGTCGGCCACCGGCTCGAGCGAGACCCCGGACGGCAGCATCCCCGGTCCGTCTCCCTGCGCGGCGCGCAGGTCGGCGGCGTCGACCAGGAACACCGAGGTGCCCTCTCGCACGCCCCCGATGTCGAGGGTCGCGGGCTCGGCGCCCGAGATGCCCGTCGCGAGCTCGACGCCGTCGACCTCGTTCACGCGGTCGAGCTGCTCGCGCGTGAACAGACCGCCGTCCACGCGCAGGTCGGCGCCGACCTGCGCGCGCGAGGCCTCGGTGACACCGGTCTGCAGGGTCGACAGCAGCACGCCCGACGACATCGCCACCGACACGCCCACGACGAGCGCGAGCACGGGGGTGATCCCGAGCGTCGGTTCGCGCAGGGCACGGGCAGAGCCGACGAATGCGTCGAGGTCGGGCCCGCGGCTCGCCCGCGCGTGCGCCGCGGCGAGCGGCAGCGGATACACGCGGATCGTGAGGAGGCAGGCCACGAGCGCCAGCAGCAGCGGGGTCGCCGCGAGGAGCAGATCGACGCCCCCGCTGTAGCCGCGGAGGAACAGCAGCGCTAACGCGATCGCCGCGAGGCCCGCGACGACCCCCTCGGTGATGAGCCGCAGGCGGGACCCGCGACGACCGAGATCCGTGCGGGACTGCCGCTCGGCGACCGAGGGGGCGAGCACGAACAGGATCGCGATGGGCGCGAGCCCCGTCAGCAGGGCCGTCGCCACACCCGCGGCGTTCGGTGCGGCGCCGAACCCGATCGACGCGACGACCGTCGCGACCGCGATTCCGACGAGCGCGGGGATCACGCCCACGATCGCGCCCTCGGTGGCGAGCAGACCGCGCAGCTGGCCGAGCGACGCACCGCGCGCCGACAGCAGCCGCAGGCTCGGCCGCCGGCCCTCGAGGATCAGCCGGCAGCCGAGCAGCAGCACCGCGGCGGCCACGCCCACGGGACCCGCGACGAGCATCGCGATGACTCCCGCCGTGGAGCGCTGCTGCGCGAGCGCCGACTCGATCGTCGCGGTGATGTCGGCGTCGAATCCGAGGCTGAGCAGACCCGCACCGTCGGCCATCGTGCCGATCGTGTGTGAGACGGCGGCCAGCTTGTTGAGCGCCGCGACCGTCGACTCGGCGTTGTCGCCGTCGATGCGGTCCGTGTCGACGGGGTACCAGACGAGCGTCGAGCGCTCGTCGCGGAGGGTTCCGATGGTGACGAGCGAAGCCGGGTGCGCATACGCGGTGGCGGTGACCCGTCGCGGCTGGTCGCCGTCGTCGAAGACGAACGGCTCGAGCACGGAGGTGACATGGTCCCAGTACCCGGACTGCGGATCGATCGCGTCGAAGATCCCGACGAGCTCGAGCTCGATGAGGAAGCGCCGCGTGTCACCGACGGTTCTGACCTCGCCGACGTCCCACTCCAGCTCGGCCGCCGACTCCGGCGAAAGGATCACCTCGATGCGGTTGCCGATGAGGAAGCCGCCGATGCCGGTCGGGGACTCAGGAAGGTGACTGACCGCGGGCTCCGGCATCCGTCCCTCGACGATGCGGATCTCGTCCTCGTATGCCGGGTCGAAGGCGATCGTCGCGGCACGCGTGCCGTCGCCCTCGAGGATCTGGTTGTCGAGGCTGCGCGTGATCATGCGGCCGGGCCCCAGCACGTCGGGGAGGGGTGCGTCCGCGCCCTCGCGGATGTCTTCTACCGACGCGCTGAAAGTTCCCCAGATCTCCTCCGTCGTCGCCGGCTCCGGGGCTCGCTCCTCGCCGAGCTGCGGAAAGGCGGTCACGCCGACGTTCTCGGACACGACGTCTCGCACCGTCGGCGGAACCGCGTCGAGCCGATCGCGCAGCGTCGCGTCGCCGAGAGCGCTCAGCGCCACCGGCGCGGCGGCGGCGAGCACCGCGAGCACGAACACGAGCAGCGCCACGATCGCGCCGCCACCCGCGTGCGATCGGACGTGGTGCGCGACGAGCGCGCGCGTCGAGACGCGACGGCTCATCGGGATTCCTCCCCCACCGTCGCGGTGCGGGAGGCACGCGAGACACTCACCGCGACCGCAGCGACGATGACCGCGAGGCCCGCGGCGAGGGCGGCCGCGGCGATTCCGAGCGGCGCCCACGAGAACGAGATCCCGCCCGCGAGCGGAAGGATGCCGGGAGTCACCGCCCGCACCAGCTCGGGCACGATGAGCCCCGAGGCCAGCCCACCGGCCACGGCGCCCAGCACGAGCGCGGCGCCGAAGACGCCGCCGAGCTCGGCGGCGCGCATCCGCCCCTGGGTCGCGGCCGCGATGCCGAGCGCCCGCAGCACGCCGAGCTCGCGGCGGCGCGCTATCGCGAGCGTCTGGACGATCGCGAACGCCGCGACCAGCGACAGCGCCATCGCGCCCGCCGTCGCGATCCACCACCCCGGCACGAGGGCCTCCACGACGTCGGCGGTCACACCCGGCGCCGCCGTCGCGACCGGGCGATCGCCCAGCGCTGCGCTCACGGTGTCGTCGGCCGCCGGATCGCCCGCCGCCCAGACCGAGTTCGGGGCGACGTAGGACGCACCGCGCTGCAGCTGCGAGACCAGCAGGTTCTCCATGGGGACGAACAGAGCCAACGGCGAGACCGCGCCGGGCACGACATCGACGATCGACGAGACGACGACATCGCCGCGACGGCCGGTGCCGGCGTACCGGAACTCGAACGAGTCGCCCTCGACGATGCCGAGATGCGCGGCCAGTCCGCTCGTGACCGCGGCGGCGACGGGGGGTGCCTCGGTGTCGGGCCCGGTGCCGGCGAGCACGCCGCCATCCGCGAGCCACAGCGTCGCGTCGTTCGTGCCGCTGTGGAACTCTGCGGTGGATTCCGGGATGTCGAGCGGTCCGCCGCCCACGGCGTGCACAGACTCCAGGGTCACCTGAACCGTCGCGAACGAGGAGGCGCGGGCGCGGGTCACCCCGATCGCCAGCACGTGCCACGGGGCAGCCCCGCCGGGCAGCGCCCCCTCTGCGACCACGGTCGCAGAACCGTCCGGGCTCAGCATGGTCTCGCCGTCGAGGGCGACGAAGGCGGGGGCACCGGTCGCATCGAGGAGCACCGCGACGAGCTCGATGCTCGGGGACAGGTCCGTGTCGAACACGAGCCGAGTCGTCATCCGCAGGCCTGTCGCCGCGTCACCCAGCGGAACCGGGTCGGCGACGACGGTCCCGTCGACGTCGGAGGCCGCTTCGAGAGCGGCCTTGTCGACGAGACCACCCGCCGAGCTCACGACCGGGGCGATCTCGGATGCCGGCACCGCGATGATCTGGGCATCGGCATCGCCGATCTCGATGATCTCGACGAATGCGGGGGCCGCGGCATCCACCCCCTCGACAGCGGCGGCGGCTGCCACATCGTCGGGTCCGGCGTCCTGCGGCGACATGTCGACGCGCAGGTCGGCGCCGGCACGCACCGCGGCGGAGTCGGTGACCATCGCGGTCCACGTCGAGCCGTACGCCGACGCGAAGACGGCCTGAGCGACCGTGAGCGCGACGAGGAGCACGGCCACGGCGTAGATCGGTATGCGGCGAGCAACCTGCCGCGCGGGGTATCCGGGCTGCGCCGACGGGAATGCGGCGGCCGGCCGCGCCCACGCCACCGCGGCCGCGCCGAACACCGCGAGCGCCACGAGCGAGCCGGCCATGAGGACCACGGCGGGCGCGATGGCGACGATGGGGTCGAAGCCCGCGCCACGCGCGAGCGGCAGCTGCCACACGACCAGCGCGGAAGCCAGCAGCACGACCACGACGGCCGCTGTGGTGGTGGCACGACCGACGCGCGCACTCATGCGGGTCCGCTCACCGCGGCGGAGAGAGACGGCGAAGACGACGGCCAGCACGACGGCGGTCGCGAGCGCCCAGGGCCACGCCGCGAGCGCGTCACCCGGGGCGGCGCCGACGACGGCCGCGAGGCCCGCGGCGAGCGCCACACCGACCACAGCGCCCGCGAGCGCGACGACGACGGCTTCTGCGGCATCCGTCGTCCACGCCTGCGCGCGAGAGGATCCGCGCGCGCGGATCGTCGCGGTCTCGTGCTCGCGCGCCGCGGCGACGAGCCGGGCGAGCTGGGCGACCGCGGTGCCGGCGAGGAGCGCGACCATGAGGACGAGCGCGGGAGCGGCCGCGGCGAGCGCCGCGGCACCCGCCTCGACCTGATCGGCGACGTCGTCCGCCGGAACCCCGGGAGGCGGCGGGTCGCCTGCGGCGGCGACGGCGCTCTGGAGCCACGCGAGCACGACACACACCGTGGCGACCGCGACCGCGACGGTGGCCGCGGCGCTCGCGAGCAGTCCCGCACGAGCCCGCGCCCGCAGTGCGAGCAGTCGCGCCGGCGAGAGCGCGCGGCGATCGGGCATGGGCTCGGTCCTCCGCGGTTCGTCGGGCGTTGACGTAGGTCCTGCAAACCTAGCCGAACCGGCTCCCACAGAGCGGATGCCGGGTGCGAGACTGGAGCCATGACGCTCCACATCACGGGCGACGACGCCGCCGACCGCCTCCTCACCGACGACCCCCTTGCGCTGCTCATCGGGATGCTGCTGGACCAGCAGGTGGCGATGGAGACGGCGTTCGCGGGACCGCTGAAGATCTCGGAGCGCGCCGGCACGCTGGATGCCGCGGCCATCGCGACCTTCGACCCCGACGCGTTCGTCGAGCTGTTCAAGGCGACGCCCGCGGTGCACCGGTTCCCCGGATCGATGGCGGCCCGCGTGCAGGCCCTGTGCGCTGCCGTCGAGCAGGAGTGGAGCGGCGATGCGGCCGCGATCTGGCGAGACGGCGACCCCGACGGCGCCACGGTGCTGAAGCGACTCAAGACTCTGCCGGGCTTCGGCGAGCAGAAGGCGAAGATCTTCCTGGCCCTCCTCGGCAAGCAGTACGGCTTCACGGGAGAAGGCTGGCGTGAGGCATCCGCTCCCTACGGCGAGGACGGGTCGTTCCGCAGCGTCGCCGACATCGTGTCGCCCGAGTCGCTCACGAAGGTGCGCGAGCACAAGCGCGCGATGAAGGTTGCCGCGGGGCGGAGCAATGCGACGAAGGAGCGTTGATGCGCTCCGGGGCAAGGTCGAGTAGGCGAGGAACGAGCCGTATCGAGACCCTGAAGGTGGAGGCGTCATGAAGAAGACGGGTGGCAGCGTCGGCGCGTTCGTGGCGGGTGTGACGCCGGAGAAGCGGCGACGGGATGCCGAGACCATGGTCGCCCTGATGTCGGAGGTGACCGGGCGCGAGCCCGAGCTGTGGGGCACGATCGTCGGGTTCGGCTCGTGCCACTACCGGTACCCGACCGGCACGCAGGGCGATGCTCCGATCGCCGGGTTCGCCCCGCGCAAGCAGGCGACGACGGTGTACCTGCTCAACACCGACGCGCACAGCGAGCAGCTCGCGAAGCTCGGGCCCCACGACACCGGCGTCGGCTGCCTCTACATCAAGGACCTCGAGACTGTCGACGCCGACGTGCTGCGCGCCATCATCGCGGAGGACTACCGGCGCGTCCTCGCCGACGAGACCGAGGGCGTGACCTTCACCGTCACGGACTGACGGCGGGCCACCGCTGCGCAAGACTCCCCCCCACACCCCTGCGTCGCGGCGCACACACGAAAGCAGTGACTCTTGATCACGAACGTCTCCGGCGTGCCCGCGCTCGATTGGACGAACGGACCCACCCGATTCGAATCGCTCGGCGACGACGCCCTACTCCTCGAGGCTGCGGGCGGCGTGGATTGGACCAACGACGCGTCCGGCCAGGAGGCTGAGCCCCAGCATGGGGCGACGAGCCTCGCCTTCGCGGTCGACGGGGACTTCCAGCTGTCTGCGCGCGTGCGTGTCGACCACCCGCGCACCACGTTCGACGCCGGCGCGCTCACCGTGTGGGCGGACGAGGAGCACTGGGCGAAGCTGTGCTTCGAATGGTCGCCGGACGGAGCGGCGATGGTCGTGAGCGTCGTCACCAACCACTACTCGGACGACGCGAACGCCATCGACGTCGATACGGACGAGGTCTGGCTGCGCGTCTCGAAGATCGGACCCGCCTTCGCCTTCCACTGCTCGCCCGACGGTCGGCAGTGGCGGTTCGTGCGGCTGTTCCGCCTGCTGACCGATGCGCCCGTTCGCGCGGGCTTCCTCGCCCAGGCACCGCTCGGGGACGGCGCGACGGCGACGTTCACCGATGTGCGGTACACGCCCGGGACCCTGACACAGCTTCGCTGACCCGCGACGATCGGCTGCCGAGTCGCGGATGCCGCACGCCGCGTGATTCCACAGACTCCATCGCACGACGACCGCCCGCCGATAGGGTGAGGAAACCCCACCCCCTCGCCGTGGAGACAACTCATGCTGCCGTTCCTGATCGTCGGAGGCGTCGGCCTCGCCGTACTCCTCATCTCGCTCATCGTCGGTGACATCTTCGACCACTTCGAGATCGGCGACGGCGCGATCTCGGGAACCGCGCTGGGCATCGCGGCCGTCGTCTTCGGGGCATCCGGCGCCCTCACCTACACGTCGAACCTCGACCCGGTGTGGGCGTACGTGCTCGCGGCGGTGCTCGCGATCCTGGCCTACGTCGTCGCGGTGCTCTTCGTGAAACGGCTCACCAAGAGCTCGGACGGCATGCCTGCGTCGGCGGTGGGGCTCTCGGGCGTCACTCGCTCGACCGTCTCGCCCGCCGGCGGCGAAGTCAGCCTCGACGGTCCGCACGAGGTCGAGCGCCGGCTCGCGTACAGCGACGAGACCATCGCCGAGGGCGTCCGCATCCGCGTCATCGAGCATTCCGGCACCCGCGTCAAGGTCGCCGCGGAGTAGCAGCCACTCGCCGCCGGGCGCGACGCCGGGCGCGGCATCCGTCAAGAAAGGTCGTCAATGACGAACGAACTCATCCAGGTCCTCGCTGTCGTCGCGCTCATCGTCGCGGTGCTCGGCCTCATCACCTTCATCGCGCGACGCATCCGGCGCGTTCCGCCCAACGAGGCGCTCGTGATCGTCGGCCGCGGCGCCGGCCGGCCCGCGGAAGGCGAGATCGGCACCGGTCAGCGCGTCGTGATCGGCGGGCGCACCTTCGTGTGGCCGATCCTGCAGCAGGGCTTCTCGATCTCGCTCGAGCAGCGCCAGATCGGCATCACCGTCGAGGGCGTCGACAAGAACCGCATCAAGATCGCGATCAAGGCGTCGATCAACTTCAAGGTGTCGGGCACGGAGGAGGGCGTCCGCAGGGCCGCCCAGCGGTTCCTCTCGCAGCAGGACCTGCTGACCGAGATCATCAAGGAGTCGCTCGAGGGTTCGCTCCGGTCCATCGTCGGCGACATGACGATCGAGCAGATCATCTCCGACCGCAAGAGCCTGTCGGACCGCGTCGTCGCGGAGACCAAGGCCGACCTCGTCGAGCAGGGCCTCCAGGTGGATCTCCTCAACATCAGCGACATCTCGACGCCCGGCAGCGACTACCTCGCGAACCTCGGTCGCGCCGAGGCAGCGCGTGCCCGCCAGGTCGCCGAGATCAGCGAGGCCGAGGCGTCGCGCGCCAGCGAGTTCGCGCGCATCGAGGCGGCCGAGCAGATCGCCGAGCGTCAGAAGGCGCTCGCCCTCAAGCAGGCGACGATCAAGGCCGAGACCGACCGTGCCAACGCCGAGGCCGAGGCTGCGGGCCAGCTCGCCACCGCGGAGCAGGACAAGCTCGTCGCCGTGCAGGAGCGCGAGGCTCTCACCGAGCAGGCGCTGGTGACGCAGGAGCGGCTCGACATCGAGATCCGCAAGCCCGCCGAAGCGCAGGCCTACGCCGAGGTGCAGCGCGCGAACGCGCAGCGCGACGCCGCGAACGCCGCGACCGAGGCCGACGCCTACAAGCGCACGAAGATCGCCGAGGCGAACAAGGTCGCCGCCGTGCAGGACGCCGAGGCCGCCGCGACCGCCGTGCGCGTGTCGGGTGAGGCCGAGCGTGACAAGCAGGTCGCCCTCGCAGCGGGCATCAAGGCCGAGGGCGAGGCGCGTGCGTCGGCGATCCAGGCCGAGGGTCTCGCCGAGGCCGCGTCGACCGACGCGAAGGCGCTCGCCCTCCAGAAGTACGGCGAGGCCGCCCTCGCGCAGGAGATCATCTCGCGCCTTCCCGACATCGTGCGGGCCGCCGCCGAGCCCATCGCCTCGATCGACAAGCTCACGGTGGTATCGACCGACGGCGCGTCCGAGATGACCAAGACCGTCGGCCGCGTGCTCAGCGAGGGCACCGACGTGGTCAAGGGCCTCACCGGGCTCGACATCAGCACGCTGCTGCAGGCGTACGCGCTCAAGACCGCCGGCGCCGACGCCGTCGCGGCGGTGGACGGCTCGAAGACGGTGGCGAAGAACGCCGCCAAGGCCGCCGCTGCGGCGACGGCCGGCGCGACCAGCTGACCCTCGTTTCAGTCAAACGGATGCTGCGCCGCAAGTCTGCGGCGCAGCATCCGTCGTCTTGCTCGCCGATGCACGCGGCGCGTGCGCCCGTCGTCGTGTCGCCGTACCGTGGAGGCATGGCCATCGCACCCGTTCGCCGGGCGTCGGCGGACGACGCCGGCGTCGTGGCGCAGCTGCTCCACGACTTCAACACGGAGTTCGACACCGAGACCCCAGGACCCGCGGTCCTGCAGGAGCGGCTCACCGACCTGCTCGCGGGGCCATCGACGTTCGCGCTGCTCGGCGGGGAGCCCGCCGTCGGGCTCGCGCTCGTGACGCTCCGCCTCAACGTCTGGTATCCGGGGCCCGTAGCACTCCTCGACGAGCTGTATGTCGCCCCGGCGTACCGCGGCTCCGGCATCGGCGGCGCCATCATCGAGCGGCTCGTCGGGGAGTGCGCCGCAGCCGGCGTCTCGGCGATCGAGGTCAATGTGGACGAAGGCGATGCCGACGCCCTGCGCTTCTACGACAGGCACGGCTTCCACCTGCTGCAGCCCGGCACCGGCGAACGGGCGTTCTACCTCTCCATGGAGCTCGGCTCCTAGCTTCCGCCGCGAGCCGGACGAGAGCGGCGGGTCAGGCCGCGGCGGCGACCACCTCGAGCACGGCCTCGCCGTAGGCCTCGCGCTTCTTGGCGCCGATGCCGGTGACGCCGTCCAAGTCGGCGAGACTCGACGGGCGACGCTGCGCCAGCGCGCGGAGCGTCGCGTCGCCGAACACGATGTAGGCGGGCACGCCGAGCTCCTTCGCGACAGCGGCGCGCCACGCCCGCAGCGCCTCGAACAGCGCGACGTCGCCGGGGGCCAGGTTGTCGGGCGCCGTGGTCTTGCGCACGCGCGCCGCGCCGCCGGAGCGCCCGAGCACGTCACGGCGCAGCGGCACTGGAGTCTCGCCGCGCAGCACGGCCGCGGCCGGCTCGCCGAGCGCGAGCGTGCCGTACTCGCCGCGGGCGACGAGGATGCCGCGGGCCAGCAGCTGCCGGATGACGCTTCGCCAGTCCTGATCGCTGAGGTCGGCGCCGAGACCGTACGTCGATAGAGAGTCGTGTCCCTGCTGGCGGATGCGGTCGGTCGAAGCGCCGCGCAGGATGTCGACGAGGTGCCCGGCGCCGAAGGCCTGACCGCGCTCGCGCTGCAGCCGGACGATCGTCGACAGCAGCTTCTGCGCGGGGACCAGGCCGTCCCACGTGTCGGGCGACTCGAGGCACGTGTCGCAGTTGCCGCACGGAGCGGAGTCCTCGCCGAAGTAGGCGAGCAGGTTCTGGCGACGGCATCCGACGGTCTCGCACAGGGCCAGCATCGCGTCGAGGTGCTGCCCCAGGCGCATCTTGAACGCGCGGTCGCCGGGCGACTGATCGATCATGCGGCGCTGCTGCACCACGTCGCCGAGTCCGTAGGCCATCCAGGCGACGGATGCCTCGCCGTCGCGGCCGGCGCGGCCGGTCTCCTGGTAGTACCCCTCGACCGACTTCGGCAGGTCGATGTGCGCGACGAACCGGACGTCCGGCTTGTCGATGCCCATGCCGAAGGCGATCGTCGCGACCATCACGACACCGTCCTCGCGCAGGAACCGGGACTGGTTCGCGGCCCGCGTCTCGGCGGGAAGGCCCGCGTGATACGGCAGCGCGTCGATGCCCTGACCCGAGAGATACTCGGCCGTCTGCTCGACCGACTTGCGGCTGAGCGCGTAGACGATGCCCGCGGCTCCGGCGCCCTGGGAGCGGATGAAGGACACCAGCTGGCGGCGCGGATCGGTCTTGGTCTCGATGCGGTACTGGATGTTGGGCCGGTCGAAGCTCGAGACGAAGTGGCGGGCCTTGGGCAGCACGAGCCGCTCGGTCATCTCACGGTGCGTCGCGCGCGTCGCCGTGGCGGTGAGCGCGAGCCGCGGGACACCAGGGAACCGCTCGGCGAGCCCGCCCAGCGCGAGATAGTCGGGGCGGAAGTCGTGGCCCCACTGCGACACGCAGTGCGCCTCGTCGATCGCGATGACGCTCAGCCGGCCCCGCGCGAGGAACCGCAGCGTGGACTCGGTGTTGAGCCGCTCGGGTGCGACGTACAGCAGGTCGAGCTCGCCGGCGAGGTACGCGCGCTCGACGGCGGCGCGCTCGGGTGGCGCCTGCGTCGAGTTGAGGTACGCGGCGCGCACGCCGTTGGCCACCAGCGCGTCGACCTGGTCGTGCATGAGCGCGATGAGCGGGCTGACGACGAGCCCGGTTCCCGGCCGCACGAGCGCCGGCACCTGGTAGCAGACGCTCTTGCCGCCGCCGGTCGGCATGAGCACGACCGCGTCGCCGCCGCCGATGACGTGCTCGACGATCGCGCCCTGCTCACCGCGGAAGGTGTCGTATCCGAAGACCTCGTGCAGCACGACACGGGGATCGAACCCGGTGAAGTCACGCCGCGGACCGGCGCCCTCGAACGGGTCGTACGCCCCGCCGCCTGCGGCTCCGGGGTCTGGCGGCGGAAGCCAGCCGTCGTCGGGCCCGCCGACGAAGTCCGGGATCGGCGGATCGTCGTCGGGCGGCGGGGCGTCCGCGTCGGCCCACATGAGGTCGGCGTACGGGTCGCCCTGCGGATCGGTCACCCGTCCCAGGGTAGCCGCGGCATCCGACGCGGACTCCGCCGCCTCCGGATCCGTGCAGAGGGCCGCGGCGACCGACCCTGGGGAGGAGCCGACGTCACCGCGGAAGAGGCGGGCGGCACACGAGCACGTCGGCCAGGCCGCGCGCCCGTACCGACCCCGCGGCGTGCGGGAGCACGGCGGTCGAGCCGCGGACCAGCCGCGTCGATGCGCCGCCCTGCTTCCCCGCGGCCTCGAGCTCTCCGTCGATCACCACCGCGATCGCGAACCCGGGATCCAGCGCCGCCGTACCGTCGACGCGCACGTGCTCGAGCCGGAAGAAGCGATCGGCGTCGGCGGGCAGGAGCGACCCTCCGCCACCTGCCCGGTGCACCAGCGCGGCGACGTCGTGCCGCGAACGGGCGGTGCGCTCGACCGCGCCGAGCGCCGTCTCGAAGCCGACACCGAGGTGCCCCTTCGCGGGCCCGTCGATCGCGAAGCCGTCCCACTCGACGAGGATCGAGAGATCCTCGGGCTCCTGCAGCTCGACGAGGAGGATGCCCTCGCCGATCGCGTGCAGCACTCCGGCGGGCACGTGAACGACGTCGCCCGGTGCGACTTCGAGGCGATGCATCGCCCGGAGCATCGCGGCGGTGTCCTGTCGCTCGACGATGCCGTCGAGCTCGGCGCGGGCGAGGTCCCGCGCGAGCGCGAGGTGCACCTCACCAGGAGCGAGGATGTACCACGCCTCGGTCTTGCCGTGCGCAGCGCCCAGGTGCGCAGCCGCCCACGCGCCGTCGGGATGCGCATGCACCGGGAGCCGCTGCCCCGCATCCAGCAGCTTGACGAGCAGCATCGGATCCGCGCCGAACGCGGCGGTGTGCTCGGCGCCGAGCCACCACTGCGGATCGGCTGCGATCGCGTCGGCGAGAAGGCTGCCGTCTGCCAGGACGGTCTGGCCCGCAGGCGCCTCCCCGTTGACGGGGGTGACCGAGCCGACCCAGTCCTCGGGCTCGTACTCGCCTGCCGGAGTCTCGCCGCGAAGATCGGTGATGCGGCGGCCGCCGCGGTAGAACCGCGCTGCAGGCCGGTTGGACGGCAGCACGACGATCGTCATGTCGGGTTCCCGTTCGCCGTGACGGAGGCCGCGGCTGGGTCCACGCGCCCGGAGGCTCCGGGTGACGCGCCAGCGGCGCCTGGAGGGGGCATGGGGACCGTCAGGCGCTCCTCGCGCGGCGCGAGCGCGGCGATGAAGCCGCCCACGAACGTGTCGCCCAGTCCGATCGTCGTGGGGGACGCGACGTCGAGGTCGTACGCCGGCACGCACGCGGCGCGCCCGGCGAACCGCCGCTCGAGTTCGACCGCGAACGACACTGCCTCGACCTGCCGGGGCAGCCGCTGCGTCGCCGCGTACTCGGCGGCGTCGAGCGCGTCGCCGACGCGGAACCGCGTGCCTGCCATCGTCACGCCGCCCTCGAGGGCGTCGCGCCACCGCGGCGTGCCGGACGCCACCGCGACGGCCCAGTGCTTCGTGTGCACGACCAGAGTGCGCGCCGGGATCAGCTCGGTCGCGCGGCGCAGGCCCCGCTCAGCCGCATCCGCGTCGAGCAGGTCGAACGCGCCGCCGAGGTAGCCGAACAGCTCGTCTTCGTTGAGCCCGTAGACGTCGACCGCCGGAGCCATCGCATCGCGCACGCGCAAGCCGTGAGCGGGGTCGTGCGAGCCGGCGTCCTCGAAGATCGCGATCGCGCCGGTGGGCCGCCCTGCGATCGCCTGTACGACTGTGGCGAGCCGGTCTTCCAGGACCGCGGCATCCTGAATCGTGTTGAAGCCCGAGGCGAGGAACACGCGGGCGCCGGCGACGAGGCCGGGCAGCTCGGGCGCGATGACCAGCTCGCGGTTGGGACGGTCGTTGACGTAGATGAGCCGGTTCGGATGTGGCGCCACCAACTCCGCATCGACCAGCCGCACGACCGTGCCCGCCGGGTACTGCACGATCACGTGGGGCTCGGTCGAGTCGCGTTCCGCGCTCGAGACCCACGAGACCTCGGGCGGCAGCAGTGCGCGGACGGTGTCGTCGATGCTCACCAGGTGCACGGTGCTGTCGACGCCGACGCGCGCCATCGCGAGCGCGGCGCGCACGCACGTGCCCCCGAGAGTCGTCTCGTACCGGAACCGCGCGGCGAACCGTTCGAGCACGTCGACCGACGACACGAACCGCTCGCCGCCCCGGCCGTCGCGCAGCAGCGCGAGCGTCGTGATCACGAGGCTGCGTTCGTCGTCGACGAGGATGGACGCGTCGAGATCGCGGGAACGGATGCCGTGCTCGAGGGCCAGCGCCTCGAGCACGGCGGAATCCCACGCGATCTCGTAGTCGACGGTGCCGCCGAGGCCGAGCACGCGTTCCGAGGTCACATCCAGATCCTTCCGCTCCGGCGCCGCTCAGTACAGCGATGCCTTGCCGGCCGCGCCGAACAGCTCGATCTTCTCGGCAGCGGTCGACTTCATCGCGGCGATGGGACCAGGCTGGATGGCGTTCGGCTCGCGCAGGCGCTCGTCGGTGCCGAGCACCTGCCGCATGCGGTTGTGGTACGAGACCTTGATGTCGCTCGAGATGTTGATCTTGTTGATGCCCAGCTCGACCGCGCGACGCAGCTCGCTGTCGGGGTTGGACGATCCGCCGTGGAGCACGAGCGGGATGCCGACGGCCGCCTTGATCTCCTGCAGCAGGTCGTGGCGCAGCTCGGGGTTGCGGTCGGCGGGGTACAGCCCGTGCGATGTGCCGATCGCGATCGCGAGGCTGTCGACGCCCGTCTGCTCGACGAAGCGGACGGCGTCGTCCGGGTTGGTGTAGATGATCTCCTCGGCTCCGGACTCGCCGTAGCTGTCGTTCGCGCCGATGGTGCCGAGCTCCCCCTCGACCTGGATGCCGACGGCATGCGCCGCCTCGACGACCTTGCGGGTGAGGGCCACGTTCTCGTCGAAGGGCTTCAGCGACGCGTCGATCATGACCGACGTGAACCCGGCGTGGATCGCCGTGATGATCTGCTCGAAGGTGCCGCCGTGGTCCCAGTGGATCGCAACGGGCACGCTCGAACGGTGTGCACGGGCATGCATCGCCGGGATGAGGTCGGTCGTGATGTGCGAGACCTCATCGGGATGGATCGCGATGATGACCGGAGCGGCTGTCTCCTCGCTGATGTCCATGACCCCGTTGAACATCGCCCAGTCGCTGATGTTGAATGCGGGGATCGCGAAGCCGTTCGCGTTCGCGACGTCGAGGATGGACTTGCCGGTGTAGAGCACGGGATTTCCCTTTCGATGGTGGTCTGGGCGCGCGTCAGCTCTTGACCGACCCGGAGGTCAGCCCGCTGATGAAGTAGCGCTGGAAGAACAGGAAGAGGACGAGGACGGGGATGGACCCGAGGATGCTCATCGCCATGATCTCGTTCCACTCGTACGAGTGCTGGCCCATGAGCAGCTGGATGCCGATCGGCACGGTGCGCATGTCGACGGTGCGGGTGAGCGTGAGCGCGAAGAGGTACTCGTTCCACGCGATCATGAACGTGTAGACGCCGACCGAGACGATGCCGGGAACCGAGATCGGCACGAGCACGCGCCAGAGCGCGGTGAAGGATCCGGCTCCGTCGACCCGCACGGCCTCGTCGAGCTCGCGCGGGAGAGTGTTGAAGTAGCCGGTCATCATGATGATCGCGTAGGGCAGCGTGAACACCATGTAGGTGAGGATCAGGCCCGGGTAGGTGTTGTAGAGCCCGAGCAGCACCACCAGCCCGAAGTAGGGGATGAGCAGCGTGATCGGCGGCACCGCCTGCACGCTCACGATCATGACGTTGAGGACGCGCTTTCCGCGGAACTCGAAGCGGCTGAACGCGTACGCGGCCTGGATCGCCACGAACAGGGTCAGGAGCGTCACCGAGCCGGCCACGATGTAGCTGTTGAGGAAGAAGCGCAGCTTCTCGGGGTCGGTGAAGATCGCGATGTACGCGTCGAACGAGAAGCTGTCGGTGAGCAGGCGCGGCGGCAGCTCGAAGATCTCGGTGTTCGACTTGAACGAGCTCGACAGCATCCACAGCACGGGTGCTGCGGCGAAGATCGCGCCCAGCACGAGCCCGATCACGACGCTCGCGCGCATCGTGCGCCGGCGGGCCTTGACACTCATGGCCATGTCAGTCCCTCGCCCTCTGGTGGCGCACGTAGAAGAACGCCAGCACCATCGACAGGAGCAGCACGAGCACCGCACTGGTCGACGCGAGCGCGAAGTCGTACTTGCTGAACGCGAGTTTGTAGGTGTAGGTGCTGAGCATCTCGGTGACGTTGATCGGTCCGCCGCCCGTTGTCATCCAGATGAGGGCGAACTGCTGCGAAGTCCAGATGAGATCCAGCAGCACGAGACTCACGATGATCGGCCGCAGCTGGGGGATGGTGACGTTGAAGAAGCGCTGGATGCCGCTGGCACCGTCGACGCGAGCGGCTTCGTGCAGCTCGGCGGGGATGCCCTGCAGGCCTGCGAGCAGGCTCACCATGAAGAACGGGTAGCCCGCCCAGATGTTGATGAAGGTCACCGAGCCGAGCGCGAGCTCCGGTGAGGCGAGCCACTCCACATCGGTGTTGAGCAGGTAGTTGACGACGCCGTTCGGCGCCAGGAGCATGCGCCACAGCACCGCGATGACGGCGGCGGTGAACAGCCACGGAAGGATGTACAGCGCTCTGAAGATCGCGCGCGGGACGCGGCCGATCAGCTCGCTGTTGAGCAGCATCGCGAACGTCAGGCCGAGCACGAGATGGGCGACGACGCTCGTGATCGTGAAGACGAGCGTGTTGGAGATGGCGCCGAGGAACCCGCTGTCGCCGAGGATCGTCAGATAGTTCTGGATGCCGACGAACTCGGGACTCTTGTTCAGGATCACGTTGTCCATGAACGAGTAGCCCACGACCATGACGATCGGGACGATCATCAGCACGAGCAGGAGGATCAGGGTCGGCGCGAGGAATCCGTAGGATTCGGCCGTCTTCGTCCGGTTGCGCCGCCGACGGCCCTGCTCGGGACCGACGACGAGCGTCGCGGTATCGGGTGCGATCACTGGTTGCATGGGTGCGCTCTTCTCTGGTCGGGTGCCACGCCGCGGCCGTTCACGGCGTGGCACCCGGTCTCGAGTGGGTTGCGGTTGCTCAGAACTCCGCTTCCCAAGCCGCTTGCGTGTTGTCGAGCATCTCGTCCACGCTCTGCTGGCCGTCCAGCAGCGCCTGCAGCTGCTCGCCGAACTGGCGCATGAGCTCCTCGGCGACGGGAAGACCGGTGAACTCGTTCGCCGGGTAGCCCGCCTGGTAGATCTCGAACGCGGTCGCGAAGAGCTCGTCGTCGCCCACGAAGTCGGGGACGGAGTTGACGTTGCCCGGGAACGCGTTCGCGATCGACGACAGCTCCGAGTTGACGTCCTCGCTCATGAGGAACTCGACGAGCTTGAAGGCGGCGTCCTTGTTCTCGGAGTTCTCGGCGACGCCGATGCCCCAAGAGGCGTACGGGATGCCGCGCTCTCCGTCGTAGCCGTCCTCGGCGGGGATCGCCGAGATGGAGAAGTTGAGGTCGGGGTTCGTCTCGCGGATCAGGTTGATGTGGGCGAGCGAGTCGATCATCATGCCGACGCGGCCGTTCGTGAACTCCTCGACCTTGTCCTGCTCCTTCATCGTGAACGAGCCCGGGGCGATGACTCCCGCGTCCCACAGACCCTGGATGTATTCGACCGCGCTGCGGACGTCATCGTTCGTGACGTCGGGCTGCCCGTCGTCGAGCATCGTTCCGCCGGAGGCCCACACCCACGACATCACGTCGTTCTGCACGCCGTTGGGTGCCTCCAGCGAGAGCGGCAGCACCCAGCCCGACGTGTCGCCGCCGAGGCCGGCGACCGCCGCTGCGGCGTCGGTGAACTCGGTGCGGTCGCTCGGCGGTGCGGTCACGCCTGCCTGGGCGAGCAGGTCGTCGTTGGTGAAGAGCGGATAGACGAAGTTGACGACCGGGATCATGTAGGTGGCACCGTCGACCTGGATCTGGCTCGCCAGCTCGCTGTCGTCGAAGTCGGCCTCGGCCATGAGCGCGCTGAGGTCGGCGATCACGCCCTGGCTGGCGAAGTCGTTGACCCATGCGCCGTCGAGGCCCACCACGTCGGGCATCGTCCCCGACGCGGCGCCGGCGAACAGCTGCTCCTTCGTCGAGGCGTAGGGCCCGCTGACGAGCTCCACGGTGATGCCGGGATTCTCCTCCTCGAACCGGTCCATGAGACCGCGGAAGGCGCCGTCGGGCAGCTCCGGCTCCCACCACTGTGCGAATTCGATCGTGACATCTCCGGAGTCGGTGGCATCTCCGCCACCGGATCCCGAGCAGCCGGCGACCGCCAGCATGCCGGCCGTCGCCACGGCGGCCGCGGCGATCTTCCCCAGACGGCGGCGTCCGAGAGCGTCCTTGCTCATGATTCTCCTTCTTCCGGTATTTGCCGCTTTACGCTGTTCTTTGCGGTTTGATGCGACGCCTGCGATGCTAGCCCTGCGCAGACCGATGGTCAACTGGCGAGATCGTTTCGTGACTTTCAGGCGTTTCCTCTCATCCGGGACACAGATCGATGTTTGCTGTTTTACGCTGTTTTCTGCACAGCGGCCCCGCGCGTGCGACATCCGATGTGTTAGGAATTGCTTATGGCGAACGATGTGACCATCTCCGAACGGTCGCGCCGTCTGCCCGCGGGCCGTCGCGCCGCACTGCTCGAGCACCTGACCACCGCCGGGCAGCTCACCGTGGGAGAGATCGCCGAGCAGTTCAACGTCTCGATCGACACCATCCGCCGCGATCTCGACCAGCTCGATGCCGAGGGCCTTCTCATCCGCACGCACGGTGGTGCCGTCAGCATCGCGTCGTCCCCGCGCAGCGATCGCGGCATGGATGTGCGCATGCGCATGCAGACCGCGGAGAAGGAGGCGATCGCGGAGCTCGCCGCCGGTCTCGTCGTCGACGGCTCGGTGCTCATGCTCAATGGTGGGACGACGACGCTCGCGGTCGCCCGCGCCCTCCGCGATCACCGAGAGCTGACCGTCGCGACCAACAACCTCCGCATTCCCGCGGAGATCCCGGTGAAGGCCCTGCGCGACCTCTACGTGTTCGGCGGAGCCGTGCGCACGATCGCGCAGACCACCACCGGCCCCGTGAGCTTCCAGCTCACGCCGGGCGGTGAGCAGCTGGAGGTGCAGGCCGACCTCGCGATCATCGCCGTCGGTGCAGTGTCGACCACCGGCTATTCGACGAGCAACCTCGGCGACGCGGCGATGATGGCCGAGATGATGGCGCACGCTTCCAAGGTCGCGATCCTCGCCGACTCGACCAAGCTCGGCCGGCGTCTGTTCGCGCAGATCGCGGATCTCGGCAGGGCGGACTGGTTCGTCACCGATGCGGCCCCCCCGGCCGACCTCGCGGCAGCGCTCGACGCGGCCGAGGTGCAGGTGCTCACTCCTTGAGGCTCAGCACCACTTCCGCGCGAGCGTCGTCACGACGTTGAGGTTGCGGTTCGTCGCCACGCCGAGCAGCTTCGCGGCGCCGAGCGGATCGACCGTTCCCGCCTCGTAACCCGGGCGCAGGAGGGCGTGCGCGGCGCGCCCGCGCACGACCATCTCTCCGGCATCCGTCGCCAGTTCGGCGATGCGCGCCACCGTTGCGGCGGGCAGCTCGTCCTTCATCAGGTAGACGTAGTGACGCGCGAGCCCCGGGTTCTCGGCGGAGAGGCGCTCGGCATCGCGCGCGATCTCGGCGAACTCCGCGGTCGAGTACACGATCGCCGGCACGTCGAAGCCCCGGTCGGCGGCGAACGCGGACTCGAGCGCCGCCTCGATTCTGGCGCGCGAGCGCATCGGCGTGGAGAAGCGCACGTTGCCGGTGTTGATGTGCGTCTCGACGTCGGTGAAACCCGCCGCCTCGACCACGCGCCGGATGTCGTCCTTCGGGAAGACTCGCTTGGCCCCGAGGTTGATCGCACGCAGGAACGCGAGGTAGGTCGCCACGATCCCACTATGCCGCGCTATTGTCGTGGTCATGCAATGCCTGTGACCTCGTCTTCGTCACCGAATCGTCCCGTTCGCGGACGCATGATCCCGGATGCCTCGACCCGGCGTCCCTGAAAGGCATTGCATTGTTCTCCCACCTCGAGTCCCTGCCGCTGCGCGGCAAGACCGTCCTCGTCACCGGCGTCTCGCGCCGTCGCGGCATCGGCTTCGCCGTCGCCTCCCAGTTCGCGCAGCTCGGCGCCGACGTCTTCATCCACCACTACTCGCCCCACGACGACGATCAGCCGTGGGGCTCCGACGACCTCGACGCGGTGCGCTCAGGTATTCGCGAAGCACTGACCCCTGGTGCGCGGTTCGACGACATCGGTGCCGACCTGCGGGACGCGGCATCCGCGCCCCGGGTCATCGGCGCCGCGCGGGCGCTGACCGGCCGCCTCGACGTGCTCGTCTGCAACCACGCCCTCTCGGGCGGCGACGGCTCGATCCTCGACATGACCGCCGAGCGGCTCGATGCGTTCTGGCAGACGAACGCCAGGTCGACGATCCTGCTGACGCGCGAGTTCGCCGCGTTGCACGGCGGCGAGCGCACCGACTCGCGACCGGGCGAGCGCATCGAGCGCAAGGGTCCCTTCGCCGAGCCGACGGGCCGCGTGTTCTGGATGACGTCGGGCCAGATCCACGGTCCCATGCCCGGAGAAGTCGCGTACGCCGCGAGCAAGGCGGTGCTGGCGGGGCTCACGACGACGGTGGCCGCCGAGCTGCTCTCGCTCGGCATCATCCTCAACACCATCGACCCTGGTCCCGTCAACACCGGCTACCTCGACCCCGAGACGGCCGACCGGCCGCTCGACGAGATCCAGGCGTGGATGCGGGCGACCCCGTTCGGCCGCTACGGCGAACCGGCCGACCCTGCGCGCCTCATCGGATGGCTGGCGACGGATGCCGGAGCCTGGGTCGTGGGCCAGGTGCTGACCACCGACGGGGGACTCGGCCTCGGCTGACGGGTCACGGTGAAGCGGCGGGCAGGACGTCGCGGTTCGGCTCGGAAGCCGGCCGAAACCGACGATCCGGCCCGCCGCTTCGACGGCGGGCGCCGACTACAGGCGCACGACCTCGGTGACGCGCACCACGGCGGTCCCGGACTCCTCCGAGGCGGCGAGATCGACCACCGCGCGGATGCGCCAGTCGTGGTGGCCCTCGGGGTCGTCGATGGTCTGCTCGACGCGCCAGACGCCCTCGGCCGATGCGCCCTCGTCGACCGTCACCAGGCGCGGCGAGCGCGCCGGACCGCCGGTGAGGATCTCGTCGTGCTCGTCGAAGTAGGCGTCGAGGGCCGTGGGCCAGTCGGCCTCGGGATCGAGCTCGACGAGCTCGTCGTCGCGCTGCCGCGCGGCCAGCTGCACGCGGCGGAACAGCTCGTTGCGCACCAGCACGAGGAAGGCGCGGCGGTTCGTGAGCACCGACGGCGGCGCCGGCGGCACGACGGGCGCCTCGGGGTCGGTGACCGGGTTGACCAGCGCCTCCCATTCGTCGACGAGGCTGGAGTCCACTTGACGCACGACCTCGCCGAGCCACGCGACGAGGTCGTGCAGGTCTTCGGTCTGCGCCTCGGCCGGGACGGTCTGGCGGATCGCGCGGTACGCGTCCGACAGGTACCGCAGCACGAGGCCCTCACTGCGCGCGAGCTGGTACAGCGAGATGAGCTCCGAGAACGACAGCGCCCGCTCGAACATGTCGCGCACGACCGACTTCGGCGACAGCTCGAAGTCGCGGATCCACGGCTGGCTCGACGCGAACACCTCGTACGCCTGCGTCAGCAGCTCCTCGAGCGGCTTCGGGTAGGTGACCTCCTCGAGCGCCTCCATGCGCTCGTCGTAGTCCAGGCCCTCCTGCTTCATCGCGGCGACCGCTTCGCCGCGCGCCTTGAACTCCTGCTGTGCGAGCACCGGCCGCGGGTCGTCGAGCGTCGCCTCGATCACGCTCACGACATCGAGCGCGTAGTGGCCGGTCCCGGCGCCGCCCTCGGCGCCCGACGGGTCGAGCAGCTCGATCGCGGCGAGCGCGAACGGCGAGAGCGGCTGGTTGAGAGCGAAGTTCGGCTGCAGATCGACCGTGAGACGGATAGTGTTGCGGATGCCTCGGCCGGCGGCATCCGCCGCCCTGTCATCCGCGCGAGACTTCACGATTGTCACGTTTTCGGCCCCGGACGATGACAATTGTGAAGTCTCGCGCCCGGAGGTGACCTCCACCACACCGGCCGTGACCAGGGTGCGGAAGATCGCGATCGCGCGCCGCGCCAGCTCGTAGCGCCGCGCGCGCGGCTCGTGGTTGTCGAAGACGAGCGACCGGACGTTCTCGAACACGTCGCCGCCGCGCGCGATGACGTTGATGAGCATCGCTGCGGTCAGCTGCAGATGCGGCACGAGCGGCTCGGGCTCGGCCTCGGCGAGGCGCTCGAACGAGCCGAGTCCCCAGTTGACGACCCCCGTGGGCGCCTTCTTGCGCACGATCTTCTTGCGCTTGGCGGCGTCGTCGCCGGCCTTGCGCAGCGCCGCCTCGTTCTCGATCTCCCACTCCGGCGCCATGACGACCACGGTTCCGGCCGTGTCGAATCCGGCGCGGCCGGCGCGGCCGGCGATCTGGTGGAACTCGCGGGCCGAGAGCTGCCGCATCCTCGTGCCGTCGAACTTCGACAGCGCCGTGATGAGCACCGTGCGGATCGGCACGTTGATGCCGACGCCCAGCGTGTCGGTGCCGCAGATGACCCGCAGCAGGCCCCGCTGCGCGAGCGTCTCCACCAGGCGCCGGTAGCGCGGCAGCATCCCGGCGTGGTGGACGCCGATGCCCGCGCGCACGTAGCGCGAGAGCGTGCGGCCGAACGCGGTCGTGAACCGGAACCCGCCGATCGCCTCGGCGATGGCATCCCGCTGCTCTCGCGAGACGACCTTGATGCTCGACAGCGCCTGCGCACGCTCCATCGCGGCGGCCTGCGAGAAGTGCACGATGTACACCGGTGACTGCCCGGTCTGCAGCAGCTCCTCGACGGTCTCGTGGATGGGGGTGCGCGCGTACGAGAAGTGCAGCGGCACCGGACGCTCGACGCCCGTGATACGCGACACGGCGCGGCCGGTGCGACGCTCGAGGTCCTCGGCGATGGTCGTGACGTCGCCGAGCGTCGCCGACATCAGCACGAACTGCGCGCGGGGCAGGAGCAGCTGCGGCACCTGCCACGCCCATCCGCGCTCGGGGTCGCCGTAATAGTGGAACTCGTCCATCACGACCTGGTCGACGACGGCGCCGGCGCCCTGGCGCAGGGCGAGATTCGCCAGGATCTCGGCCGTGCAGCACACGATCGGGGCATCCGGGTTCACCGAGGAGTCGCCCGTGACCATGCCGACGTTCGCGGCGCCGAAGATGTCGACGAGGGCGAAGAACTTCTCACTCACCAGGGCTTTGATCGGCGCCGTGTAGTACGTGCGCCCGCCGCGGGCGATGGACGCGGCGTGCGCGGCCACGGCGACGAGCGACTTGCCGGTGCCGGTCGGCGTCGACAGGATCACATGCGACCCCGACACGATCTCGATGACCGCCTCGTCCTGTGCCGGGTAGAGCGCGAAGCCCTGGTCGCCGGCCCACTCCACGAACGCGTCGTACAGCGCGTCGGCGTCCGGCGATCCGGTTCCGGCAGCCGCGGCCGCGATCGTCTCGAGGAGTGTCACCGTCCGAGTCTGCCCCACGATCCGCGACCCACCGCACGGTGGCGGAACATCCCCGCCCGCACCTACGTTGAGGAAAGGACGACGAAAGGATGCCGATGCCTGCCCTCGAGGACCAGATCACCGTCAGGCGCAACGACGACGAGACCCGCTACGAGGTGTGGGTGGGCGACGTGCTCGCCGGCTTCACCGAGTTCTCGGTGGACTCCCGCGGGCGCTACGTGTACCCGCACACCGAGATCGACCCGGCCTTCCGCGGCCGGGGACTCGCGCAGACGGTCGTGGCCGAGGCCATGGCCGACTCCGCACGCCGCGGAGAGACGGTGGTTCCGCTGTGCCCGGTCGTGGCGCGGTACCTGCGCGAGAACGAGGTGCCGGGACTCGACGTCCAGTGGCCCTCGCGCGTGAACGCGCACTGACATGACCAGGCTCGACGAGAGTTCGGCGGCGGGCGGTCTGGATCCGGCCGCCGCAGAGCTCGCGGGCCCGGCCGAGTGCGACGGGCCCCGTGCGCTGCTCCTCGAGTCCCGCGAGGTGCCCCTCGGCGGCGTCCGGGCGATGGAGGTGCACCGCTCGCTGCCGCAGCGCGAGCTGCCGCTGGTCGGCGCGTGGTGCTTCCTCGACCGGTTCGGGCCGCAGGATGCGCGCATGCGCGTCGAGCCGCATCCCCACATCGGACTCCAGACCGTGACCTGGCCCTACCAGGGCGACGTGCGTCACCGAGACACGCTCGGCAGCGATGTCATCGTCCGCCGGGGTGCACTCAACCTCATGACGAGCGGCGCGGGGATCGCGCACTCCGAGTACTCGGTGGGCGAGGATGCCGTGCCCCTCGACGCGCTGCAGCTCTGGGTCGCCCTGCCCGAGTCGCGGCGCCACGGACCGCCTGCCTTCGAGCAGCACGCGGTACTGCCCCAGGTGAGCCTCGAGGCGACGGCCGGCGCGGGCGGCAGTGCGACGGTGGTGCTCGGAGACCTTGCCGGCGTGTCATCGCCGGCCACGACCTTCACGCCGATCGTCGGAGCCGAGCTGCGCATCCCCGCCGGTTCGACCGTTCGTGTACCCCTCGACCCCGCGTGGGAGCACGCGCTGGTGGCGGTCGAGGGCGAGGTCGCGATCGCGGCGGGTGCGAACGGCGAGACGGTCGACCTCGACACGACGCATCTGCTCTATCTCGGCATCCGTCGGGATCACGTGGTGATCGAGAGCGCGTCGGGCGCGACGCTGTTCCTGCTCGGCGGCGAGCCGTTCGAAGACGACATCGTGATGTGGTGGAACTTCGTCGGCCGCTCGCACGAAGAGATCGTCGAGGCCCGCGAGGCCTGGGAGGCCGACTCCGCCCGGTTCGGGCATGTCGTGGGCCATGGCGACGAGCGCGTCCCCGCGCCGCCGCTGCCCGCGGTGCGGCTCACCCGTCGTCGTCGCCGCGTCTGACGGAGGGGATGCCGCTGCCGGCGGCATCCGTGCGCGAAACCGAAGAGGCGCCCGGGCCTGAGCCCGGGCGCCTCCCGTTACTGCGGATCGTTACGGCACGTCGACCGAGACGACCGTGCGCACCTGCGAGTCGCCGTAGCGGACGACGCCGAGGTAGCTGCCGGCCTCGAGACCCGACCACGACAGCGTGTACTGCGTGGGCACGGCCTCGGTCACGGGCAGCGGGTTCGGGGTCGCGGTGAGCGATCCGAGCCCGCCGGGCGTGACGAGCGCCGACGTGGCTGTCCACGTGAACGGAGCCGTGTACGAGTACACGTGCGCCTCGATCAGGTAGTAGCCCGGGGTCGGAGCGGTCAGCTGCACCGACTCGTCCGCGGCTGCCGACGCCGACGACCACGTCTCGTAGTAGCGCCAGTCCTCGGGGCCGACCACGCGGTAGACCGCGAGGTCGAGGTCGGAGCCGGTGTCGTCGGACGAGTCGAGCGCGAAGCGCGCGAGCTCGGTGCCCTCGGTCACCTCGACGAGCTCGTACGAGTAGCCGTCATCGGCGGCACCCGTCGTCTCGTTCCCCTCGATCAGGACGCTCTCAGGGGCGAGGCCCGCGAGGTTGAGCGGCAGCTCACCGGACAGACCGGGCGTGATCTCGATCTCGACGCTGCCCTCGGCGCCGCTGCCCTCGACGTCGGCCGGAGCGGCCGCCGTCACCGGGAAGATGGCGATCGGGGAGCGCACCTCGGTGTCGCCCGAGGTCCACGTCAGGAAACCCGTGGTCCACTCCTCGACGGCGGCATCCGTCTTCGTGAAGGTGACCGTGAACTCCTTGGTCTCGCCCGCGGCGCCGAACGTCAGCGTGCTCGGCTCGACGACCGCGTCGATGCCGGGGACGTCGATCGAGGCGGTGAACGTGCCCGCCTGCGTCGAGGTCACCGAACGCGTGACGGTCTGCGGACCGGGGAACGTGCCGATCGCGATCGAGGCGAGGTTGAGGTCGCTCGCGTCGATCGGCTCGATGCCCTCGAACGCGGCGAGGCCCAGTCCCTCGAGGTAGGCGGCCCAGTCGGCGGCACCGTTCTGATACACCAGGCCCGGCTCGAAGTACTTCGTCGGGTCGACGTGTCCGGCGCCCTGCGCGAACGGGTCGGTGTTGTCGGAGCCGTCGGCATTGACCGTGTTGTACGCGGTCGTCATGAGCGCCGACTTGATCTCGGCGGGGGCCGCGAGCGGCCGCTCTCCGAGGTACAGCGCGCCGAGGCCCGCCACGTGCGGCGACGACATCGACGTGCCCGACTTGAAGCCGAAGGTCGGCTCGACGCCCGGACCGTTGTGGGTCGCCGCGAGGATCGCGACACCCGGACCAGACACGTCCGGCTTGAGCACATCGGCACCGTCGGCGAGCATCGGGCCACGGCTCGAGAATCCGGCGACCTGCGGCGTCGGGGTCTCGACGCCCGTGACGTTGTCGCCCACGAGCGTCGCCGTCGCGTCGGGTGTGTTGCGGACGTAGTCGAGCAGCGCCGTGCGGTGCTGCGCGTCGATGTGCACGGTGGGCACCGAGTGGAAGTCGTTGTCGAGCGAGCCCGGCGTGACGTTCACGAGGATCATTCCCGTGCCGCCCGCCTCGGCGACCGCCTGCGACTTCTCGACGCGGGCGTTGGTGCCGCGGTCGCAGACCACGATCTTGCCCGCGACCTTGGCCGGGTCGAGCGTGCCGAGGAAGCACAGGGCCGCCTCCGCCGGCGCGGCGCCTGCCGCGGCGACGTCACCCGAGTACACGACCGGTCCGGTCATGGTCTCGCCGAAGGGCACCGTCACCGACGCGCCCACCGCCTCGAACCCGTTGGGCAGCTGAACGGTGCCCTCGTAGGTCGGGACGGTGGATGCGGCGACCGTCGTGTACCAGGGCGACGCGTGGTCGGCCGTCACGGCGCCGGGGCCGTCGTTGCCCGCGCTCACGGCGACGAAGACGCCCGCCGCGGCCGCATTGAAGAACGACACGTCCTCGGGCGCCAGCACGGTCTTCGCCGCGCCGCCGCCGATCGAGTAGTTGATGACGTCGACGCCGTCGGCGACGGCCTGGTCGATCGCCGACAGCAGGTCGCTCATGGCGCAGATGTCGTCGGCGGTGTCGAGCACGTCGGGGCCGACGTAGCACGCCTTGTACGACGCGACCTTCGCCGCGGGCGCGACGCCCGAGATGGCGCCGAAGTCGATGCCCTCGACGGATGCCTCGACCCCGAAGTTGCCGGCGGCCGTGCTGGCGGTGTGCGAGCCGTGGCCGTCGCCGTCGCGCGGCGACAGGAAGTCATAGCTGAAGTCGAAGCCCGCTGCGGCCGCGCCGTCGGCGAAGTAGTGGCCGCCGATGAGCTTCGTGTTGTAGGCCTGCTTCGTCCAGCCCTGGTCCTCGGCGTCGACGCGGCGGCTGCGGAACTCGTTGCCGTCGGACTTCTTGAAGACCACGGCGTCGCCGTTGATGTACGGCTGCGACCCCTTCTTGCCCTTGAGCTTGTCGCCCGCGAACGACGGGTTCTCGGGCGCGATGCCCGTGTCGACGACACCCACGACGACGCCCTGGCCTGCCTCGTCGACACCGCCGACGGCATCCCACACGCCACCGGTGCCGGCGTCGCCCGCGCCGAGTCCGAGGAACTCGGTCGACGGCACCGCCACGGGGTGGCGGACCTCGTCGGCGAAGACCCCGAGCACGTTCTTGTCGCTGCGCAGCTTCGCGACAGCGGAGCCGTCGAGGTCGGCGGTGAAGCCGTTGAGCGTGACCTGGTAGGTCGCCGCGGGCTCGACGCCGGCGGCCTCGGCCACGGCCTTCTGCTCGTTCTTGAGGTGCGCGATGTACTTCTGCGAGTTGGCCGAGTGGGCATCGAGCTGCTTGCCCTTGTCGGGCTTCGTGCGCTGGATGCCGGCCTCGCCGCCCTCGTAGGTGGCCAGCGGCGCGTCCTTCAGAAGGACGATGTACCGGCCTGCCGGCGAATCGATCGGAATGGGTGTGTTCACCTCCTCCGGCGCGGCACCGAAGCTGGCGGTGGCTGTACCGGTGAACAGTGCGGCGAGTGTGACGACCGCTGCTGCCCGCACGGAGGATCGACCCATGTTTGGCCTCCATCGTGGTCCTGCAGAAAGTGCTGCGCCACATCGTTGGGGCGCAGCTCGCTCAAACGTAACTCTCAGGTGAATCCCAGTAAATGAGAGGTCGGTGAGAAACGCGTCAACGACGGCCGGTAGCCTGGGCAGGTGGCGCCGACTTCCCGACTCTCGACGAGCGTTCTGCTCACCTGCGCGGCGATCGGGGTCGCAGCAGGTGTTCTGCAGGCGGGCGCGGGGGCCATCAGCGGCTTCGTCTCGGCCTTCGTCCCGATCATCTATGGACTCGTCCTCGGGGTCCACGTGCTTCCCGGAGTCGTCGCCCAGGATCTGCTCCGTCGACCCTGGGTCGCGCTCATCACCCACCTGATCGCAGCGCTCGTGGCGAGCGCGATCGTGCCGCTGTGGATCGGCCGGTACGTCGGCACCGCGCTCCTCATCGGCGGCTTGCAGGAGCTCATCGCGGCGACCTCGCGCTACCGGCGCTGGGAGCCGTGGCGGTTCTTCCTCTCGGCGGTCATCGTGGGCGTCGTGATCGCGGCCGCGATCTGGTTCGCCGCCGACGTGTCGAAGTTCCCGTTCTGGGGACAGGTCGTCTACGTCTCGCTGTTCGTCCTCGGCCCGGTCGCCTGGACCGCCGTCGGACTCGCGATCGGCGCTGCGCTGCGGCGCGCAGGCGTCGCCCGGCGCAGCCGGGGCTGACAGCAGTCGCGATCGCGGGTTAGGGTGGGCTAAATTAGGCCAGGCTAAGTTCACCCCTCCAGGAAGACCTGTGACCGCACCCGAGCGCGACCCTTCCGCCGCGCCTGCGGCGCACCTCGGCGTCCCCGCGCCGGAGGCCATCGCGAGCCTGCGATCGGTCGCGATCACCCACGAGGGCGAGACGCGGCCGGCCCCGGCATTCCCCACGCCCCCTCCACTCGCCGCTGGCGCGTCGAGCGGAGCCTCCGGGCGCGTGGGCCCAGTCACCTTCGACATCGCGGCGGGCGAGGTCGTGCTGCTGCTCGGCCCCAGCGGATCGGGCAAGTCGACGCTCACGCTCGCGCTCAACGGGCTCATCCCGCACGCCGTCCCGGCGGCCGTGTCGGGCTCGGTGCACATCGGCGGACTCGACACGCACGAGGCGACGGTCGCCGAGCTCAGCACGCGGGTCGGCATGGTCTTCCAAGACCCCGACGCGCAGCTCGTGACCGGCACGCTCCTCGACGAGGTGGCCTTCGGCCCCGAGAATCTGCGGATGCCGGTGGCCGAGGTGCTCAGCCGCGCCGAGGCCGCGCTGCGGCGGGTCGGGCTCTGGGAGCGTCGATCCGAGAACCCCGACCGGCTCTCGGGCGGCGGGCGACAGCGCCTCGCCATCGCGTGCGCGCTCGCGATGGGATCGCCGCTGCTCGTGCTCGACGAGCCCACCGCGAACCTCGACCCGCGAGGAATCGAGGAGGTCTACGCAGCGCTCGCCGAGCTCGTCGCCGACGGCGACCGCGCCATCCTCCTCGTCGAGCACAACCTCGACGCCGCGATCGGCTTCGTCGACCGCGTCGTCGTGCTCGACCACCACGGACGGCTCGCCGCCGATGGCACGGTCGACGACGTGCTGTGCCACCGCGCCGACGAGCTGCACGAGATGGGCGTGTGGCTGCCGGTATCGGCGCTCGCCGCGCTGCGGCTGCGCCGCGCCGGGTTCACCCTCGACCCGCTCCCGCTGACGCCCGACGAACTGCGCACGGCGCTCGAGGCCGAAGACGCTCCGGGCTCGAAACACCGGAGAATCGAGCCGAGATCGGAGGCTCCCGCTGAGATCGTCCGAGAATCGCGCGATTCTCCGAAGTCCGGAGCCCCCGCAACCCCAGCAAGGCCCCTCATCACGGCTCGGAACCTCACGCTCCGCCGAGGCCGCAGCGAGGTGCTGCACGGCGTCGACCTCGACATCCCGCACGGCGAGTTCGTCGCGGTGGTCGGCGCCAACGGCGCCGGCAAGACGAGCCTCATCCAGGCGCTCGCGGGCGTCGTGCCGCCGCCGCGCGGCACGGTGCACGTCGACGGCATCGATGTCGGCCGCGCGGGTTCCCGGACGCTCAGCGCGCGCATCGGCTACGTGTTCCAGAACCCCGAGCACCAGTTCATCGCGCACACGGTCTTCGACGAGATCGCTCACGGACTGCGGCGGCTGCACCTGCCCGACGACGAGGTGCGCGTCCGCACCGAGGCCCTCCTCGAGCGCTTCGGGCTCGGCGACAGGGCCGACAGCCACCCCTTCCTGCTGTCGGGCGGGCAGAAGCGGCGTCTCTCGGTCGGCACGGCCCTCGTCGGCGGCGCGCCCGTGCTCGTTCTCGACGAGCCGACCTTCGGGCAGGACCGCGCCCGGGCCGACGAACTGCTCGCGCTGCTGTCGGAGCTCAACGCCGAAGGCACCACCATCGTCGTCGTCACCCACGACATGCAGCTGGTCACCGACTACGCGCACCGCACGGTCGTGATGGCCGACGGGCGCGTGCTCGCATCGGGCGCGACCGCCGACGTCTTCGCCGACGACGACCTCATCGCCCGCGCGGGCCTGCGCCCGCCGCCCCTGCGGCGCGCGCTGCGCGGGCTGCAGCGGCATCCGGAGCTCGCCCGCGTCGCCCGTCTGGCCGACCTCCCCGGCCCCACCGCCGATCTCCCCGGCGCGGCCCTCGCCGATCCGGACGATCCCCGTGCCCAACTCCTGAGCAGCGCGGCGAACGTGCCCGAATCGCCCGTTGTCGACCCCTCGCCCGCGAAAGCTCAGGAGTTCGGCACGCCGTCGCCGGCCTCTCACCAGACGGGAGGTGCGGCATGACCGATTCCGGGCCGCTCCTCGCCGTCCAGGCCGCCGACGCGCCGTTCGATCCGTACTCGCAGCGGGTCGACGCATCCCCCGTCCGCTTCCTCTACGGTCTCAACCCGCTTGCGAAGCTCGCCGCGCCGCTGCCCGCGATGGTGCTCCTGGTGTTCGTGCGGGATGCCGCGACCCCGGCGGCGTTCCTCGCGCTCGCGTACGTCGTGCTGCTGGTGGGAGTGAACTTCACGCGGCGTCTCGCCGCGATCCTGCTGCTGGCGCTGCCGCTCGGGGCGCTCGTGATCGGTTTCGGCTTCTCGCTGTGGACCGACCCATCACGCGTCGACCAGTCCGTGGTGGTGTGGCAGATCGGCGGCTGGGCGCTCTACGGCGGCGCCGTCGAGATCGGCTTCGCGACGGGTCTGCGGCTCGCGGCGATCGTGGCGCTCACCCTCATCGCCGGGCTGTCGACGACCGGGCCCGACCTGGTGCGCGCGGGTGTTCAGCAGCTGCGCGTGCCGTACCGCATCGGCTACACGGCGCTGGCCGCGTTCCGCTTCGTGCCGCGCTTCGGGCACGAGCTCGACGTGATCCGCCAGGCGCACCGGGTGCGCGGCGCGCACGGCGGCCGCGGGCCGTTCGCCGCCGTCGCACGCTGGTTCGGCTACGTCGTACCGCTCATGGCGGGTGCGATCCGTCACGCCGAGCGCGTCGCCCTCGCGATGGACGCTCGCGCCTTCGGCGCCCACCCCGACCGCACCGAACGGTACCTGGTGCCGTTCCGCGCGCGCGACACCGTCTTCATCGTGCTCTTCTGGGCGGTCTCGGCCGCCGTCTTGTGGGTCCTCTTCCCGTGGGGCCTGTAACCCCCTCAACCCGAACGGAGAACGCATGGCTCAGGCCAGTCGACTCGTCAAGCCCGCGACCCAGGGTCTCGTGCACCTGACCGTGCTGCGCACGCAGCGCCTCTCGCCCCACTGGATGCGCGTGACGCTCGGCGGCGGTGAGATCGAGCAGTTCCGCCCGATGGGCTACGACCAGTGGTTCCGCATCTTCCTCCCGCTCGGTGGCGACGAGGGCCTCGAACGCCTCCCCGCGAAGGCCAACAAGCTGTTCGGCTATCTGCGGTACCTGCGCATCCCCGACGGCGTACGGCCGGTCATGCGCAACTACACGGTGCGCGCCTACCGTGCGGCGACGGCGACGAAGGATGCCGAGATCGACGTCGACTTCGTGCTCCACGGCTCCGCCGAGGACGGCACGGCCGGCCCCGCGTCGCGCTGGGCCGAGACGTGCGAGCCGGGCGAGAGCGTCGTCATCATCGACGAAGGCCTGGCGTTCAACCCCGAGCGCGGGGTGGATCGCGTCGTGCTCGTCGCCGACGAGACCGGGCTCCCGGCGGTCGCCGGCATCTGCGCGACGCTGCCGGCCGAGGCGTCGGGTCTCGCGATCGTCGAGGTGCCCTCGGCGGAGGATGCGCTGGACTTCGAGCACCCGCCCGGGATCACAGTCCGTTGGATCGTGCGGGAGCACGGCGTCAAGCCGGGGACACTCGCGTTGCAGGCGCTTCGCGAGACGGCGCTTCCGGATGCCCCGTTCCACGCGTATCTCGTGGGCGAGCAGGCCCTGCCGACGGACGGCCGCCGTCACCTCGTCGCCGAGCGCGGCGTCTCGAAGGACCACGTGAGCTTCTGCGGCTACTGGCGCGTGGGCGCCGCGTCGCCCGCTCCGAAGTCGCAGCGCACGACGGAGGTGCACGCGTGAGCGCGGAGGAGTCCACGGCCACGCCGGTGCGGCCCGCACCCCGCGGCCGCTCGAACCGCGCGCACGTCTCGACCGCGTACCTGCTGACGTGCGCCGCGATCGGCGTCGCAGGCGGCATCGTGCTCGCCGCGGGCTGGTGGGTGTCGTCGATGCTGTTCATCGCCGTGCCGATCGTCTCGGTCGCGATCGCGGGGCTGTGGCTCATGCCCGCCGTCATCGCGCTGCGGCTCATCCAGCGCCCGTTCGCGGGCTTGCTCGTGGGGCTCATCTCGGGCCTCGTGCTCGCGCCGTTCTTCACGATCGGCGCGATCGGCACGACGCTGTGGTGGGCGTTCTTCGCCGAGTTGGCGTTCATCCTCGTGCTCTACCGGCTGTGGAACACGTGGCTGCACTACGCGGGCGCGCTGATCGTCGGCGTGGTCTACCCGATCATGGCCGCGGCCTCGTTCGACCTCTGGACGATCCCGCTCGGCATGCAGATCGCGTACTTCGCGATCACGCTGGTCAGCTGCTTCGCCGGCACGTGGCTCGGCATCCTCATCGCCGACCGCCTGCGCAAGGCGGGGGTTGCGAAGCTCGCGCGCCGGCGCGGACTCGCGTCCCGCGGCCTCGGCCGCGGCGCGGGGCCTGCCGGCCAGCACTGACCGCTGCCGAGTCGCCCCCCGGCCCACACCTCACGGCCGCTCCGCAGCGCCCTGCTCCGCAGTCACATCGTGCGCTCCACCTCGCGGATCCGCCCCCGAAAGCGACTGCGGAAGGGACGACCCCGCGGCTCCGCAGTCAGGAAGCGCGGCGAACCGGGCCCCGAGCCGCGGAATGTGACTGCGGAGCGGATGATCGACCCAACGCTGCGCGCGAGGGGCGAGACGGCGGGAACGACGGATGCCGCGACCCGCAGCCCTCGAAAGGGCCGGGGTCGCGGCATCCGTCGCTTCGTGAGGAGTGCTGCTCAGCGCTTGCCGACGATCTGGCGGCTCACGATGTCGCGCATGATCTCGTTCGTGCCGCCGTAGATGCGGTGCACGCGGGCGTCGAGGAACGCACGGGCGATCGGGTACTCGGTGATGTAGCCGTAGCCGCCGTGCAGCTGCACGCCGATGTCGAGCAGCTCCCACTCGCGGTCGGTGGCCCAGAACTTGACCTTCGCGGCCTCTTCGGCGGTGAGCTTCGCGTCCTTGTAGAGCATCATCGCGCGGTCGATGTAGGCCCACAGCACGTCGACGGTCGTCGCCATGTCGGCGAGCTTGAAGCGCGTGTTCTGGAAGTCGGCGACCGACTGCCCGAACGCCTCCCGGCTGAGCGTGTAGTCGCGCGTCCACACGAACGCGGCCTCGGCGGCTGCCGCCGCGGCGACGCCGATCGAGAGGCGCTCGAGCGGCAGGTTCATCATCAGCTGGATGAAGCCCTGACCCTCCTGGCCGCTGATGAGGTTCTCGTCGGGCACGAAGACGTCGGTGAACGACAGCTCGGCGGTGTCCCAGCCGTGGAAGCCCATCTTCTCGAGCTTCTTGCCGTGGTCGAAGCCCTCCATGCCGTTCTCGATGATGAGGAGGCTGAAGGCGTCGGGGCGCGTGCCCTCGCCGGTCTTGACGAACGTCACCACCATGTCGGCGGTCTTGCCCGACGAGATGAACGTCTTCGCGCCGTTGACGATGTAGCCGCCGTCGACCTTCTTCGCGGTCGTCTTGATGCCGCGGAGGTCGCTGCCGGCGCCGGGCTCGGTCATCGCGAGCGCGCCGAGGATCTCGCCGGTCGCCATGCCGGGGAGCCACTTCTCCTTCTGCGCCTGCGTGCCCATGTGGGCGATGTAGGGCACGGCGAGGTCGTCCTGGATGCCGAGGGCACCGGCGAGCGAGCCGAGGCCGGCGCCGATGGTCTCTTCGAGCACGATCGCCCGGAAGCGGTAATCCTGGAGCATGCCGGCGCCGCCGAACTCCTCGGGAACGGACAGCCCGATGATGCCGGCCTCGCCCGCGGCGAGCATCGTGGCGCGGTCGATCTCGCCGGCTTCGTCCCACTGCTTGCGCTTCTCTTCGGACGCGTAGCGCTTGATGAACTCCTTGACGACGTCGCGGAACGCTTCGTGGTCCTCGTCGTAGATATCCCGCTCCATGGCAGGCGAAACCTCTCTCTTCGTCGAGCCCCCGGCCTCTCTCGACCGCGGCATGCTCGATCCTACGCCCGATGGGCGACATCCAGTCTCACCGATGCTGGAATCGAGTACCGCGCGGATGCCTCGGCGGCTCAGTTCGCGTAGCCCGGGGCGGCCTCGAGCCCGAAGAACTCCTCGAGCGAAGTCCATCCGCCGTCGTGATACGCCCGGGCCAGCTCCGGTCCGACGTAACGCAGGTGCCACGGCTCGGGCAGATACCCCGTCACCCCGGTCTTGCCCTCGAGGTAGCGGACGATCCAGCCGTGCTCCCACGCATGCTCCGCGACCCACTGGCCCTGCGGCGTCGCCGCGAGCGTGTCCAGACTTCCGCACGCACCGGCGCAGGCGACGACGTCCACGCCGAGGCCGAGCTGATGCTCGGAGAATCCAGGGCGCGCGCTCACCTGGTCGGCCTGATCCCCGCGCTCGGCGTAGTGGCGACCGTAGGTGCGCTGCTGCGCCTCGTACGACCGGAACCCGCTCAGCAGGGCGATCTCACCCGCGCCGGAGTCACGCGCGGCCGCGACCAGCGAGACGAGGGCGGATGCGGCATCCGTCCGCAATGCGCCGCCTTCGATGTTGCGCACGCCTTCGGGCATCACGAGGCTGTTCGGACGGTAGTCCATGGGCGATGCGGGGCGGAGCTTGTTGACGACGGTCCAGATGCGCGTCGAGTCGCCGAGGTTCACGCACGGCGCGCGTCCCTCCACGACGGCGTCGCGGAACGCCTCTCCGCCGCCGGCTGCGACGATCGCACCCTCGTCGTCGCCTGCCTGCAGCGCAGCCGCGACCTCCGGGACGGCGCAGATGTCGGGGACGACGGGCGCCTGCTCCAGCTCCGGCACCGGCAGCTGTTCCACCTCGGGCGGGGTGTCCGCGAGCGACATGGTCGCGGGGGCGTTCGTCGCCGCAGGCGGGGCCATGAGCGCCGTCACCACGGCCGACGAGCCGAGCAGCAGCACGGCCCCCGCCGCGAGTCCCGTGGCGACCGCGATCCGGCCCATCCTCCGGGGACGGGCGTGGCGTGCCGGCGAGGCCTCCGCCGCGTCGAGCAGTTCGGCGCCGCGGGCGGCGCGGCGGGCGCTCGCCACCGGCCGCGCTGCGGCTGTGCCGGTCGTCGAGCGAGAGGCGACGCCCCGGCCCGCGCCGGGCGGATCGGAGACGCTGCGTGCGGGCCGGATGACGAGGTCTCGGGGCAGCCCGCCGGGTGGCACGACCGGCCCCGGCACGGGCGCGAAGTCGTCGCTCGGCATGTCGAATGCGACCAGCCGGTCCGCCTTCGTGTCGGTCTCGCGGGCGCGCCGTTCCGCCTCTTCGCGCATCGCTCGAGCGGCACGACGAGTTCCGGGAATGGACCGGGGGGCTGCGGGCGGGCCGGGCACCGTCACGTCTGCCATTCTGGCCCGAACGTCGGATGGGCGCGAGGGACGAGGCATCAGTCGCTTCTTGATGTTCGAGGCGTGCGCGTCGTGTCTTGACGTCGGATCGAACATCTGTTCTCATGGACTCATGCGGTGGCAGGGTCAGGAATTGGGCGTGGCGGATGCCGCGGCCCTGCCGGGCATGGAGCAGCTCAACGGTCTGGTGCGCTCGGTGACGACCCCCGAGTTCGCCGGAGTGACGTTCCACGAGGTGCTCTGCAGGTCCGCGCTCAATCACGTGCCGAGTGCATCAGCGATGCCCTTCGACTGGACCGTGAACCCCTATCGGGGCTGCTCCCATGCGTGTGTATATTGCTTCGCCCGCGGGACGCATGAATACCTCGAGCTCGACGCGGGCCGGGACTTCGATACGCAGGTCGTCGTCAAGATCAACGTCGCCGACGTGCTCGAGAGGGAGCTGCGGCGCGGGTCGTGGCAGCGCGATCCGGTGATGCTGGGCACGAACACCGACCCGTACCAGCGCGCCGAGGGCCGGTACAAGCTCATGCCGGGCATCGTGTCGGCGCTCACCGAGTCGGGCACGCCGTTCTCGATCCTGACGAAGGGCACGTTGCTTCGCCGAGACCTGCCGATGCTGAAGGATGCCGCAGCCACCGTGCACGTGACCCTCGCGATGTCGATAGCGGTGTTCGACGACGAGCTGCAGCATCTCATCGAGCCCGGCACCCCGAACGCGACCGCTCGACTCGAGACCGTGCGGGCGGCGACCGAGGCCGGGTTCCGGGTCACGGTGTTCCTGATGCCGATCATCCCGCACCTCACCGACTCCATCGCGGCGATCGATCACGCCCTCACGCGTATCAAGGAGGCGGGCGCAGTGCGTGTCGTCTATGGGGCCCTTCACCTTCGCCCCGGGGCGAAGCAGTGGTTCTTCGAGTGGCTCGAGCAGCGGCATCCGGAACTGGTCTCGTCGTATCGCGGGCTGTACCCCGGCATGAGCGCCAACGCGCCGAAAGCGTACAAGGCGTGGCTCGCCAAGCGCGTGCGGCCGCTGCTGCGGGTGCACGGTCTCGACGGACGCGCCGAAGACGACCAGCCTCGCGGCACGCCGGTCTCGGGACTGGCTGCGCGAGCCGACGCACGTGCTGCGTCGATCGTCGTGACGTCGCGTGGCCGCGCGGCTGCACGCCCCGCCGGTGCGCGAGCCGCCCCGACGGCGACGCCGCTGTTCTGAGGTCGAAACGCACCGGGACGCCTGCCGGGTGCGAGTCGCTCGGTAGGCTCCGACCGTGACCCCCTCGCTGCGCAAGCTCGATGTCCTGGTCGGCATCTGGATCGTCCTCGGGCCGATCCTGCTCGTGGCCGGCCTGATGTTCGCGTTCTCGAGCCCAGGACTGCTGCCGCTCATCGGGGCGGTGTGCGCCTCGTTCGGCGGCATCCTGCTGATCGCTGCGCTCGTGGGCAAGGTCGCGATTCTCGCCGTGCAGGCCGTCGACGAACGCGCCCGAGTGGCCCCGGGACACGACCCCGAGAACTGACACTCCGCCCGCCCGACCGACGGCCTGGCCGTCAGGCGAGTGCCGACACCGGCTCGGGCGTCGCGTGCTGTGCAGCGGCCTCGGCTTGCGCAGCCGGCCGGGGCGCGGCATCCGTCGTCACGAACTCGAGCACCGCGTCGAGGAGAGCATCCGCGCGCAGGATGCGGCTGTGCCCGAGCCCTGTCGTGGTGAGCGAGATCGAGCCGGCGTTGGCCCCGGCGATGCGGGCGGCCTCGTCGAAGGGCACCATGCCGTCACGCTCATCGTGCACGACCAGCAGCGGAGTGCCCTGCGGCAGTGGTCGACGGACGGCACTGAGCCACGCGAACGGGTCTTGGTCGGCGGGGAAGTAGCGCCGGGCGAACAGCGCGGTGAGCTCGCGCGTGACCCCATCGGAGTAGCCGAGCATCGTCTGGAACTGCGCGAGCAGCAGCTCGGCGTCCGCCGGTGAAGAGACCGTGACCACGCGCTCCGCCTCGATGCCACCGGCGACCGATACGAGTGACCCGAGCCCGCCGAACGAGTGACCGACCACCGCGGCGAACCTGCCGTGTCGCGTCTGCAGCTGCGTCAGCACGTCGACCCAGTCCACGAGATAGGTGCGTCGTCCGGCGGAGTCGCCGTGAGCCGGCGCGTCGAAGGCGACGACCCGGTAGCCCTCGGCGACGAGCTCGCGCACGAGCGTCGCGAACTGGCTGGCCCGGCCATTCCAGCCATGGGCGAGCACGACGGTCCGAGGACCCGTGCCCCACTCGTACACGACGACGTCGACGCCGCGGCGATCGACTCCCGCGACCCGGATGGTGCGGCGGAGCGCACGCGACATCGTCGGCTCATCATCGACGTGCACCGGCCGTGGCTTCGACACGTAGGCGAACAGCGGCAGCGCGATCGACGCTCCCCAGCGCGGGGAGACGGCCGATGCGGCACGGACGGACGTGCCGGCGAGCGCGAGTCCGAGGTCCATGGGTTTCTCCGATCTCGAAGTGTACGAACGATCGTACGTATGAATACGAACGATCGTACGGTAACATGGACCCATGGCACAAGAGCGGATCGACGGCCGGCGCGTGCGCGGCGACGAGTCACGGCGCACGATCCTCGCGCACGCTGTCGACACCGCATCGGTCGACGGGCTCGACGGTCTCACGATCGGGCGTCTGGCGGATGCCGCGGGCCACAGCAAGAGCGGAGTCGCCACGCTCTTCGGCTCGAAGGAGCAGCTGCAGCTCGCCGTGGTCGCGGCGGCCCGCGAGGTCTTCATCGAGCACGTCGTCGCCCCTGCGCGCGCCGGCACCGAACGGGGGCTCGCGCGCGTGTGCGCCCTCCTGACGCACTGGATCGAGTACTCCGAGGCCCGCGTCTTCCGCGGGGGCTGCTTCTTCGCCGCGACCTCGGTCGAGTTCGACTCCAAGCCGGGGCCCGTCCGCGACGCGATCGTCGCGGCGTCGAGCGAGTGGGAGGACTACCTCACGGTCAGCATCGAGTACGCGATGGCCGCGGGCGAGCTGCCCGAGCTCGTCGACGCCCGGCAGCTCACGTTCGAGATGGTGTCGTTCCTCGAGGCCGCCAACACCCGCTCGCTGCTCTACGCGAGCGCCGAGCCGTACGCGCGCGCCGCGACGGCGCTGCGGACGCGGCTCGCGAGCCTGGGCGCCGACCCCGTGCTCGTCGCGACCGTGAGCGCACACGTGGCCTGAGCGGCCGCATCCGTTCCCGTCGCGAACTCACGGCACGACGGGCGCGCACCGGCGTGTACGGATGCGGGGGGATCTCGCCGACACGCCGACGACGGATGCCGCCACGCGGCGTGTCGACCGAGACCTCCGCTTCTGTGCATCGCGACCCGCCGCTGGACGCCGCAGGGCGGGCGCGCCTTCGGGTGGCGTGCCCGCCCTGGGCCGATCAGGGGTGTCGGCGCGGGCCGGTCAGCGCGTCCACGGTCCGTGCTTGGCGCCGGGCTCGTCGGCGCGACTCCACCACTGCGCGGTGTAAGTGACCCCGTCGTAGATCACCTGGTCGCCCTTCGCGTAGATGCGGTCGGCGTACCAGTCCTGCACAGTCGCCGGGTCGACCCCGCACGCGGTCAGCGTGCTCCACGGGCCGCGCACGGATGCACCGGGTTCGTCGCCCTTCGCGTACCACTGCGCCTCGTACACGCGCCCGTCGAGGAACACCAGCTCTCCCCCGCGGTACGTCGTCCGGGCGTTCCACGGCTCGGCCGCGGCATCCGGGGTCTGCGCGCACAGGAGCGCGGGCGAACCGGCGACCGGCCCCGCCGCCGCGGCACGCAGCACGTCGGCCGATGCCGCCGAGAGATCGCCCGCGACGTCGTTGCCGATCTCCCAGAAGTCGACGCCGCCGAGCCCCTTCGAGATCGCCCACGCTGTCTTCTCGGCGACGGCGAGCTCGTCGTCGAACGACCAGAACTCGCGGGTCGCGGCGTCGTAGCCCCACGTCGCGTTGAACGCGCCGTCGGCGGTGTACTCGTGATGGATCTCGAGGTCGCGGGCCTTCAGCTGGTCCCACGTGATCTGGCCGAGGCCGCCGCCCGAGACGCTCCACGGCTGCGGCTCGGCATCCCGCCATCCCTGCCCGTAGGCCGCGAGGCCGAGGTTGAGCTTCGCCGGGTCGACGCCCGCGGTGATGTAGGAGGCGACGACGGTGTCGAGGCCGAGCCCCCAGTTGTGCGCGGGGTCGCCGTACACGTTGCCCTGATGCCCGGTCTCAGCCGCCCATGAGCCCCACAGGTCGTAGCCCTGCAGGTTGCCGTAGTCGAGGTGCGCCCACAGTTCCGGCGAGTTCCAGCCGCCCGCGGCGATCTGGGTCGGTCCGGCCGGCAGGAACGCCGAGATCTCGTACTCCGCGCCGCTCTCGGCCTCGACCGCGTCGAGCTGCGCCCGCAGTTCGGCGACGAACGCGAGGAAGTTCGCCTTGTCGTTGACCGGGTCGACGCTGTTGCCGACCTCCTGGGCCCAGTCGGGGGCCCCCGGCCACTCCCAGTCGAGGTCGAAGCCGTCGAAGATCCCCGTCGCGACGCCGTCGCCGCCGCGGCCGTCGATCTCGGGCAGGTTGCCGCGGATGTAGAGGTCGATGCACGACTCGGCGAGCCCCGCGCGCAGCTCGGGTGTCGCAACCGCCTTCGAGAACGACTTCGACCACGACCAGCCGCCCAGCGAGATGTTGACCTTGAGGTCGGGGTACAGGCGCTTCAGCTGCCGCAGCTGGTTGAAGTTGCCGGCGAGCTTCTGCTTCTTTCCGTCCGGGGTGCCGAGCACAGACTGCTCGGCGGTGAAGGCGTGGACGAAGTCGCTGTCGGCGTCGCCCGCGGTGTCGGTGAGCCCGGGACCGGCGGCCGGCGTGTCGGAGATGAAGCACGTGTACGGCTCGACCTCGTCGAGGCCCTGCACGCCGGCCGCACGCGCGGCGTCGAGCGCCGCCTGGTCGCCGGCGATGTTGCCGAACGAGTAGTTGAGGTGCGTGAGGTTCTCGCCGGCGGCCGTGTCGACGAACAGCCGCTTGAGCGTGGCCTGGGCCTCGCCGGTCGCGCGCCATTGGCCGTAGTAGCCGACGTTGCGGTACCCGTTGAGGGTCGTGGTGGGGGTGGGGTCTTGAGGGGCGGCGGCGACGGCAGGGGATGCCGCCATCAGGCCGGCGACGAGCGCTCCGGCCACGGCGGCTGCGAGAGCCGGGATTCTGCGGGGGGACACACAAGCTCCTTCGGTTGCGGTGGGGCGGCATCCGTCGGAGCGATTTAGGTAAGCGTCCTAACAAATACCGTATGCTCATTCTGGCATGAGCGACCGCTGCGAGGGAAGACCCCCGGCTGAGCCGGCGTAACGGGCAGCTGTCAGCGCGCGGCGCGCAGTTCGTCCAGGATCGCGACCCCGGGGCGTGCCTCGTCGAACGGCGCCTCGATCTCGGCGCGCTCGAGCAGCTCGGCCAGGCGTGCGCGGCGCTGGCGCGTGACGAGGGTCACGACGGTCCCCGAGCGCCCGGCGCGTCCCGTCCGGCCGGCGCGATGCAGGTACGACTTGAACTCGTCCGGCGGGTCGGCCTGGATCACCAGGTCGATGTCGTCGACGTGGATGCCGCGTGCCGCGACATCCGTCGCCACCAGCACGCCGACCTTGCCCGAGGTCAGTCGCTCGAGGTTGCGGGTGCGGCGAGCCTGGTCGAGGTCGCCGTGGAGGGCGAGCGCGCGGACCCCCGCTTGCTCGAACTGCTCGGCCAGCATCTCGGCGTAGGCGCGGGTCCGCGTGAACACGAGCGTCTTGCCCGGGCGGTCGACGAGCGCCCGGAGGATCTCGGCCTTGTCGCGGTGATCGATGACGAGCACGCGGTGGTCGATCGCCGCCGTCGCCTGGGTCTCGCCGGCGACCTCGTACACCGCCGGATCGGAGAGGAACTCGGCCACGAGCGCTTCGACCTCGCGGTCGAGCGTCGCCGAGTACAGCAGCTTCTGCGAGCGGCGCGGGGTGCGGCGCAGCAGCCGCTGGACCGCCTCGACGAAGCCGAGCTCCGCCATATGGTCCGCCTCGTCGAGCACGGTGACCCGGATCGCAGAGAGGTCGAGCGCTCGCTGTTCGACGAGGTCCTCGATGCGGCCGGGCGTGCCGATCACGATGTCGACGCCCTTCTTGAGGGCGCCGAGCTGCCGCCCGTGCGAGACCCCGCCGTAGATCTGGGTCGTGAACAGCCCGACGCTCCGCGCTATCGGCTGGATGGTCGCATCGATCTGCAGCGCGAGCTCACGGGTCGGTGCGAGGATCAGCGCACGCGGCGCACGGCCGAACTCGCGCTTCTGCCCCGCCTGCGACCGCAGGATGCTCTCCACGAGCGGCGCGCCGAATGCGATCGTCTTGCCCGATCCGGTGCGGCCACGGGCGAGCACGTCGCGTCCCTCGAGGATCGGCGGGATCGTGGCGGCCTGAATCGCGAACGGATGCCGCGCCCCGAGCTCGTCGAGCGCCTTGACGATGTTCTGGCCGAGGCCGAGGTCGCCGAAGGTGGCCCCGGCGAGATCACCGGGTGCGATGGCCTGGGCGTCGAGCCGCCGGTGCTCGGCTGGCTGGGCGTCGCTCCGCGCGGGGCCGCGGCCGCCACGGTCGGGCTCGCGTCGTGCACCGGAGGTCTCGCGTCGTGCACCGGCGGTCTCGCGACGGCGGTGGTGCTCGGTGGGGCGGTCGCTGCCGGCTGAACGGCGGTCACGGTCGACGGGGCGATTCTCCCGGTCCGCCGGACGACGATCCCGGTCGGGCCGGCCCTTCGACGGCGTCGCGGGTTCGGAGCCGGTGCGCCCGTCGCGGGCGTGGGTGCGGATCGCCCGTGCCTCATCCCGCCCCGCCCGCTCCTGCTCCGACCAGCGGCGCTTGGCGGAGGCATCCGGAGCCTGCGCGCGGAAGCCGCGATGACCGGGGCTTCGGCTTCCCGGTTTGCCCGCCGAGGCCTCGCCGGGGCGGCGCTTCGGCTCGTCGCCGGCACCGCGCCCGGCGTCCTTCGCCGCGCGGTACTTCGGGTTGTACCGGGGGTCGAAGTTCTTGGCGGCGCGGCCGCCGGCAGGCTTCTTCTTCTTGGGCATGCGCGTTTCCTCGTTGTGCGTCCGTGTGGACTCGCACACCGCCCGAACCCGCGCGGCGGCCGGAGCCGACCGCACCAGCGTACCCGCGCGCATCCTGCGCAAATCCTTAGCGATGCGAAAGACAACCAGCATTCTTTCCGCTGTCCGGGCTACTGTGTGAGCTAGCGGCTTGCCGCTGACTGGGGAATTCTGTTGTTGTCGTACTGGCGGGCCCCGGTGTCGGGTCCCGTTGGGGGCGGCCCGGTACCGGCAGGTGCGCCACAGAACCGATCGTGAGTCGCATGCCTCCCACGACCCTCGCCGACGCATCTGAAGCACCACCAGCTCCTCTCGCCATAGGCGCCATCGTCGATGTCGCCGTGTCCACGCCCGTTCCCTCGCCGCGTCCGGCACGCTCCGGCGCGGAGCCCGCACACGACGCCGTCGCGCACGGCATCGGCCGCCTCGCGGTGCTGTCGCTCCCGGTGGGCGTGATCGTCGCGGCGCTCACCACGCAGGACCCGCTGTGGTGGCACCACCACTTCTCGCAGCTGGGAACGTTCACCGACTTCTCGGCCCGCACGTTCAACACCACGGTGATGTTCTCGGGGTTCTTCCTCGCCGCGTACGGCGTGTTCCTCGCCGTCGCACTTCCTCCGCAGACCGGTCGCCGCGCGGCTCGTGCGTTCCGCGGCTCCGTCGTCTCGGCGGGACTGCATCTCACGGCCGTCGGTCTCGTCCCGATCCCGGTGAGCCCGGTGATGCACGACATCATCGCGAGCGGCCTCGGCCTCTCCTTCCTCGCGATCGTCGTCAGCGCCCTCGCGCTGCCGGGCTGCAGCCGCGGCTTCCGGCGGGCCACGGCGGTGTGCGTCGCGCTGCTCGCGGCGGGAATGGTCGTCCTCACCGCGGGGCTAATCACCCTCGCCCTGTTCGAGCTGGTCGCGTTCGTGTCGATGGGCGTCTGGCTCCTGTCCCTCCCCCGCGCGCTCGTCCGCCGTGGCCCGGCCACCGGCCTCACTCGACCGCACCGCACGCTGCGTTCCGCTCCGCATCGCGCTCGCCGGGCCGCATCCGCACCGAGCCGGCGCGCGAGCTGGCGCCCGGGGCCGGTCTCGCGCATGGACGAGGTCGCCCGAGAATGGACGACATGGCAGAACCCGTGGCCCACCCCATCACCGTCGCGATCGAACGACGCATCGATCCCGCCCGCACCGTCGAAGCCACGAGCTGGATGCAGGCAGGAACCGATCTCGCGAGCGGCTTTCCTGGATTTCTCGGCTCAGGCTGGGTCCGCGCCGGCGAGGGCAGCGACCTCTGGTACATGCTCTACCGCTTCCGCGACATCTCGACCCTCGAGGACTGGGAGCAGTCGCCCCAGCGTGCGTGGTGGCTCGACTCGGGTCGCGCCTTCGCCCGCGAGGTCCGCGTCGAGCGACGCACCGGCATCGAAGGCTGGTTCGACGCTCCGTTCGCGACGACGGTCGAGTCGCGTGCGGCCGGTGCAACCGGGGCGCACGGTGGCGGCGAGCCGTCGCGGACCGGGCCGATCCAGCAGCCGATCCCGGCGGCGCCCCCGCGCTGGAAGCAGGCGGTCACGATCTGGCTCGGGTTCTTCCCGACGAACCTCCTGGCGACCTGGCTCCTCGGGTTCGTCCCCGGCTTCGGCGAGTGGCCGCTGATCGCCAGGGTCCTGCTGACGACCATCCTGCTGACCCCGGTCATGACCTATGCGGTGCTGCCCTGGGTGACGCGCCTACTGCGCCCGTGGCTGCAGCGCTCCGCCTGACGCTCGGGCCGACGACCTGACCCCCGGATCCGGGGGCGCGAAACACCAGTCCGTCACCCCGACACACCGGCGACGGATGCCGAGTCCCGGCGCGTCAGGTCACCGACCCCTGCTTCCGCGTCTCAGTCGCGGCTCTCGTCGGCGCCGGGCTCGTCGGCGCCGGGCTCGGGCTCCGGCTGCGAGTCGCCTTCGGCAACCGGCGCTGAGGGTTCGGGCTCAGGCTCACCCTCGGATCCCGGTCCGTCTCCGGCCTCGGCCTCGGCCCGAAGCTGGGGCTCGCCCTCGGCGCCGAGATGCTCGGCGTCCGAAGCGGACGCCTCCGCGACCGGCTCACGCTCGACGACTTCACCCTCGATCGGCTCAGCCTCAGCTGCATCCTCGGGCTGCACGTCCTCGCCCTCGACGGGCTCGCTCTGCTGGTCGTCGACCTCAGCCGCGGCCCCCTCGGGCACGTACGCCTCGACCCCGGCGCCGGGCTCAGCCGCGGGGGCGTCGACCGGCTCCCCGCCGGGCTCCGCGTCCTCCGGCACCTCGACGTCAGGGGCCTCCTCGAGCGGCGGGACCGCGATCGCTGCGGCGCCGGCCGCACCGGCCGCCTCCCGCAGACGCCGCTGACGACGCGTCTCGAACCCCGCCTCCGTCGCACGCGCACCCACGAGCGCGGGCTCGGCCGCGGCATCCGTCCCGTCGGGCGAACCGCCCTCGGGAGCCGGGCCGCCGTCGCCACCGTCACCGCCGTCGTCGCCGCGGCGTCGTGCCTCGCGACGCTCCTTCGCCCCTTCCACGAGGTTGTAGAGCGTCGGCAGCACGAGCAGGGTCAGCACGGTCGAGGACACCAGTCCGCCGATGACGACGATCGCGAGCGGCTGCGAGATGAAGCCGCCGTGACCGGTGATGCCGAGCGCCATCGGAGTGAGCGCGAAGATCGTCGCGAGCGCCGTCATGAGGATCGGGCGCAGGCGTCGCGCGCCGCCGGCGATCGTCGCGTCGCGGGCGGACAGGCCCTTGGCGCGGTACTGGTTCACGAGGTCGACGAGCACGATCGCGTTCGTCACCACGATGCCGATGAGCATCAGCACACCGATGAGCGAGGCGACGCCGAGCGGCACGCCGGTGGCGATCTGCAGCAGGATCGCGCCGGTCGCGGCGAACGGCACCGAGATCAGCAGCAGCAGCGGCTGGCGCAGCGACTTGAACGTCGCCACCATCACGATGTACACGATCAGGATGGCGGCCAGCAGCGCGAGGCCGAGCTGCGAGAACGAGTCCTGCTGCTGCGACACCACCCCGCCGAGCGACGCGTCGGCGGATGCCGGCAGGTCGGCGTCCGCGATCGCCTCGGTGACCGCCGTGGTCGCGGCGGTGAGGTCGTCGATCGACGGCGTGACCGTCACGGTGGCGGTGCGCTGGCCTCGCTCGGTGGTGATGGATGCCGGACCCTCGCTCTCTTCGACGGTCGCGACCTCCTCCAGCGGGACGGGTCCGGCCGCGGTCGGCACCGGCAGCTGCCGCAGCTCGTCGAGGGATGCGGGGGTCTCGGGAGCGGCGAGGTAGACCGTGAGCGAGGTGTCGTCGATCTCGGCCGTGCCGATGGAGCGCGGCTGCATGGTGTTCGACACGAGGGCGCCCACGGCGACCTCCGACAGTCCGAGCGAAGCGGCGGCGTCGCGATCGACGACGACGGCGATGTACGGGAGCGAGGCCGACAGGTTGCTCGACACCTGGCCGATGCCGTCGAGACCCTCGACCGAGTCGACCACCGCGTCGGTGGCCTCCTGCAGCGTCTCGGAGTCGGGTGCGGTGACGTCGATCTCGATGTCGCTCGAGCCGAATCCGCCGCCCGCAGCCGCCACGGTGACCTCGCCGACGTCCTCGAGGTCGGCGACGGCCTGCTGCACGTCCTCGCGGATCGCGACCTGGTCGGCGTCGGGATCCGTCGTGATCGAGTAGGTGATCCCGGCGCCGCCGCCTGAGAAGGCGTCGCGCAGCGGCGACCCGCTCGAGCCGATAGAGACCTGGACGGTCTCGATGCCGGGGATGCCGATGAGGGCCTCCTCGACCTGCTGCGCGGCGGCGTCCTCGGCCTCGAGGCTCGGCGAGGCCCCGATGTCCTGCGTGACCGTGAACGTGTTCTGGCCGGAGTCGCCCAGGAAGTTCGTCTTCATGAACGGCGCCGCAGCCGCGGTGCCGACGAGCACGAGCACCGCGAGCAGCAGCGTCACCCACGAGTGCTTGAGCGTCCAGCGCAGGATCGGCAGGTACGACCTCTGCAGGCGCGACGGCGGGGCGTCGGCCGCCTCAGGGTCGACCTGGTTGCCGTCGGCGTCGAGCAGCGGCTTGCCGGGCTTGAGGAACCAGTACGCGAGCACCGGCACGATCGTGAGCGCGACCAGCAGCGACGCCGACATCGCGATGGTCACGGTGAGGGCGAACGGCCGGAACAGCTCGCCGGTGATGTCGCCGACGAACGCGATCGGCAGGAACACCGCGACCGTCGTGATCGTCGACGACGTGATGGCGGTCGCGACTTCGCGCACCGCGAGCTTGATCGACGCCAGCTTGTCGGCATCGCCGACGTAGTGCCGTTTGATGTTCTCGATCACGACGATCGAGTCGTCGACCACGCGTCCGATCGCGATCGTGAGTGCACCGAGGGTGAGGATGTTGAGGGAGTAGCCGAACGCCTGGATGCCGATGAATGTGATGAGCACGCTCGTCGGGATCGAGATCGCCGCGACCAGCGTGGAGCGCACCGACAGCAGGAACACGAAGATCACGAGCACGGCGAACACGAGGCCCAGCAGGCCTTCGACGGCGAGCGTCTCGATGGACTGCTCGATGTAAGGCGCCTGGTCGAACACGACGGTGAACTCGGCGCCGTCGAGCGAGTCCTCCAGTTCGGGAAGCAGCGTGAGCACCGCGTGCGACACGTCGACGGTGTTCGCAGCCGGAAGCTTCGTGATCGCGATGGTCAGCGCGGGCTCGCCGTCGACGCGCGAGATCGAGGTGACCGGGTCGGTCCCCTGCTCGACGGTGGCGACGTCGCCGATCGTCACGGTGCCCGCCGCGGCCTGCTCCGGTGTGGTCGGCACGAGCGGAAGCGCGGCGATGTCGTCGACCGTCGTGATCTTCGACCCGGTCTGCACCGTGAGCGTCTGCTCGCCCTCGGTGACCTCGCCGCCCGGGAACAGCACGCCGTTCTGCTCCATCGCATCGGTGATCGCCTGCTGCGTGAAGCCGGCCTCGGCGAGCGCGGCCTGGTCGGGCGTCACCGTGATCCTCTGCCCCACGCCGCCGACGATCGTCGCCGTGTTCACGCCCTCGATGTCTTCGAGGTCGGGGATGACCGATGCCTCGAGCTGCGCCTGGATCGCCTCTTCGTCGTCGTAGCCGGTCACCGCCAGCTGCACGACCGGGAAGTCGTCGATGCTCGCGGTGAGCACCTGCGGCTCGACGCCCTCCGGCAGCTGGTTCTCGATGCGGTTGATCGCCTGCGTGACCTTCTGCTCGGCGGTCGCGAGGTCGGTCCCGTAGGTGAAGGACGCCTGGATGACCGAGGCGTTGGTGGTGCTGGTGGCGCTCGTGGACTCGAGCCCGGCGACGCCCTGGATGGCGGTCTCTATCGGCGTCGACACGTCGTTGCCCACGACCTCGGGCGACGCGCCCGGATAGGTCGACACGATGATGAGCGCGGGGAACTCGATCGACGGGATGAGTTCCTGCTTCAGATTCGTCAGCGCGAGCCCGCCGAAGATGGCGGCGACGATCGTGATCAGCGCGATGAGCGCGCGGTTCTTGAGACTCAGGACGGCGAGGTTCGACACGGCTGCCTTCGCAGGTGAGGTGGTGCAACGGAGGACGGGAGCCCAGGACGATACGGGAATGTATCCGTTTCAGTATTTCATGCGGTTCTCATCCGGCCGCGCCGGCGATCCACGCTCCCAGGAGCAGACCCACTCCCGCGCCGAGCAGCGCGAGCGCGAGCGTGCCGAAGAGGTTGAGCGCGGCATCCCGCCACCGCCGTCGCTGAGCGAGCAGCACGGTCTCGACCGAGACGGTGCTGAACGTCGTGTAGCCGCCGAGCAGCCCCATCCCCACCGCGACGGCGAGCTCGGGCGCGATGCTCGTGCCGAGCCCGGTCAGCAGCCCGAGCGCGAAGGACCCCGAGACGTTCACCACCAGGATCCCGATCGGGAACCGCCGGCTCTCCGCCGGTGTCAGCAGCAGGTCCACGACGTACCGGAGCGCCGCGCCGAGACCGCCCGAGACGGCGACGACGAGCATGAGCCACGCCCTCATTTGGCGGCCTCCGGCGGCTCGATCTCACCCGGCCGGTCTGCGATCCGGCGTCCGACGAAGAGCCCCGCGATCGCGCCCGCGACTCCTCCGGCGACGGATGCCGCGGCCAGCCCTGCGGCGACCACCGGCGTCGAGATCCACAGCGCCGTCTCGACCGCGAACGCGCTGTAGGTCGTGAACCCGCCGAGCACGCCCGTGCCGAGAAAGGCGCGCAGGTGCGGGTGGCGCCCGTCGAGCCCTCCGACGACCACGCCGAGGAGCAGCGACCCGAGCAGGTTGATCGCCAGTGTCACCCACGGCACGAGCTCGGCATCCCCGAGCGGCGCGACGATCGCCGCGCGGGCGAGCACCCCGACGGTTCCTCCGACCGCCACGTACGCGAGCACGCGGGAGTCGACGCGCCGGGGCATGCGTTCACGCTACCCCCGGGGCCACGCTGCGTTCAGCGGCCGGGGCGGATCAGGGCGCGGATCGCCGATTCCGGCGCGACCGTGAGGTCGAGCAGCCGGCCGTCGCGATAGCGCGAGAACACGCGGGGATCGATGTACGAGCCGCGCGCGACGGACGGGGTGTTCCCCAGTGCCTCGGCGGTCACCCGAACCGCCAGCGACTCGGCGCGCTTGCGGTCGCGCTCAGTGTCGACGGTGCCGATGCGCGCGAGCGCCTCGGCTGCGAGGATCGTCCCGCGCAGCGTCCTGAAGTCCTTCGCGGTGAACTTCTGACCGGTGAGCGAGCGGACGAACTCATTCACGTCGGCCGCGGTCAGCGGCACGCGCTTGCGGCCCCGCGACCAGGCGAGCAGCGGGGAGCGCGGTCGCCCGATCACGAGCAGCTCCATCGAGCTGGCGAGGTCCTCGTCATCGATCTCGAGCTGCTGCCGCTTGCCGCTCTTGCCCGGAAATGACAGGGTGACCAGCGAACCGTCCACGGCGGCGTGCCGACGCTGCAGCGTCGTGAGACCCCGGCTTCCGTGCCGCACGAGGTACCGCTCGGCCCCGATGCGGGGCGCGGCCTGGTCGAGGAGCCGGAACGACACGGCGAGCACGTGCTCGCGGTCGAGCGACGAGTGCCGCAGCAGCGTCGTGACGCGAGCCCGGGCCCGGGGCAGCGCTTCGGCGAGCGCGAGGGCACGAGCGAACTTGCCGCGGTCCCGGCCGGCCGTCCACATGGGGTGGTACACGTACTGCCGGCGCCCGGCGCCATCGACGCCGACCGCCTGGATGTGCCCGTCCGGCCGGACGCTGATCCACACGTCTTCCCACGCCGGCGGAATCACCAGCTTCCGGATCCGCTCCGAATGGCGCCGCGGGGGCGTGCGCCCCTTCGCATCCAGGTAGCGGAAGCCGGATCCGGCTCGCACGCGGCGGAATCCGGGATCCTCGTAGGGGCGCACGCGCGCGAGTCTCGGCATCCGTCACCCCCTTCGACAAGCCCGGATGCCGCTTCGCGTCGCCGGTTCAGTGGTTTCGCAGCATCGAGATGAGCTCGGACTTGTTCTTGCCCGAGTATCCCTTGAGCCCGAGTTCCTTCGCACGCTTGCGCAGTTCGGGCACGGTGCGCTCGTCGTAGTCCTTGGCGTTCGCGCCGCGGCTGCCGACCTTCTTGCGCCCCTGGCTCGCGGCCGCGTTCGAGATGCGCGCCGCCTTCTCTTTCGACGCACCGTCCTCACGCAGCTCTTCGTACAGCTCGCGGTCTTTGAGGTTCGATCCGCGTCCCTTGGGCATGCGATGCTCCTTCCCTCGTCGTCCGCGCTCACGGACGTCTCCTTCTCGTCAGAGTCCCTTGCCGCCCGTCACCGGCAGGATGGCACCCGACGTGTACGACGCCTCCTCGCCGGCGAGGTATACGTACGCGCCGGCGAGCTCGGCCGGCTGGCCCGCACGCCCGAGCGGCGTGTCCTGGCCGAACGACTCGAGACGCTCGGCATCCCATCCCGTCGCCGGGATGAGCGGGGTCCAGATCGGTCCGGGCGCGACGCCGTTCACCCGGATGCCCTTCGGCCCCAGCTCCTGCGCGAGCGCCTTGACGAAGGCGACCTGCGCCGCCTTCGTCATGGCGTAGTCGATGAGGCCAGGCGACGGGTTGAACGCCTGGATCGATGTCGTCACGATGATCGACGACCCGGGGTTGAGGTGCGGGATCGCCGCACGCGCCGTGAACAGCTGCGCGTACAGGTTGGTGCGGAACACGCGGTCGAACTCGGCCGTCTCGAGCTTGTCGAGCCCGTTCCGGTCCTTCTGGTACGCGGCGTTCAGCACCAGGATGTCGAGCCCGCCGAGCTCGCCGACGGTGCGGTCCACGATCTCGGCGCAGAACTGCTCCTCGCGCAGGTCGCCCGCGAGCGGCAGCGCCTTGACGCCCGCCTCGCTCACCCACCGCACCGTCTCGTCCGCATCGTCCTGCTCTTCGGGCAGATAGGCCAGCGCGACGTCGGCGCCCTCGCGTGCGAACGCGATCGCCACCGCCCGGCCGATGCCCGAGTCGCCGCCCGTGATGAGGGCACGGCGCTCGCTCAGCCGAAGCGATCCGCGGTAGGTGCGCTCGCCGTGGTCCGGGGTCGGACGCATCTCGTCGGTGTGGCCGGGCTGATCCTGCTCCTGCGAGGGGAAGCCGCCCTCGTGGTGCTTCTGGGTCGGATCTGTCGGCTCGGTCGGCTCAGTGGGCGCGGAGGTGCTCATGCCGCGACGCTACGGCGGCGGGAGGTCCCGCTCACGGGGGTTGACATCGCGACGGGGCGCCATTACCCGCCAGAGCCGCCGCGTGGCGCGCGCGGCTATCACCGCCGCGGGAATCTCGTCAAGCCCCTACGACCGCGCCCTTGGCGGTGCCACTCTCGGATCGTGCCCACGAGGCATCCGATGCGCTTCCGCGCATCGACTACGCAGAAGGAGTGACTCCTATGAACCTCGCCCTGATCATCATCATCGTCGTCGCGATCATCCTTGCGATCGTCGGCGGCCTCAACTCGGCGCTGAGCTGGCTGCTGTGGGTCGCGCTCATCGTCGGAGTGATCGCGCTCATCGCGTTCCTGTTCCGGGTCATCAGCGGCAGCCGCAACACCTGACGACGGCACCGCATCCCGGAGAGACCGGATGCCGCGACCCGGCCGGGTCGCGGCATCCGTCTGTCCAGGGGACTACAGGTTCGCCTCCGCGTACACGCGCAGCGCGTCGCGCACGAACTCGGCGCCCGCGGTGCCACCCTGGCTCGTCGCGTAGTTCGCGCCGAAACGCGGGTCGGCCACGTACATCTCGCCGAGGCCGATGACGTAGGCCTTGACGTCGCCGCCCGGGGCGGCCGCGGGCGTCCCCGGGATGCCCGTGAGCCACTGGACGTGGCGCTCCGCGAGCGCCTGAGCGTCGCCGCTGTCGGGTGCGATGCCCGCCTCGGCGGCCGCGATCCAGTCGCGGCCGAGGTCGGACGCACGCTGCTGCCACGCGGACTTCTCGTCGGCGCTCATCGAGCGCCACCAGCGGTCGCTGTCGGCGTAGGCCTTCTTGCCCCACCGCTGCTCGACCTCCTCCTTGTACTGGGTGTGGTCGAATCCGTCGAACATGTTCTCTGCCATCAGTTCTTCACCTCCCTTCAATGCCGTGATGGTGCTCTCGACCGACGCGATCTGCCGCGCCAGCCGGTCCTGCTCCTGACGCAGCCACGCGAGGTGCGTCTCGAGCGCGTGGGCTTCGGATGCCTCGCGGTCGAGCACGTCGGTGATCTGCGGCAGACCGAGCCCGAGCTCGCGCAGCAGCAGGATGCGCTGCAGGCGCACGAGCGCGGCCTGGTCGTAGTAGCGATAGCCGTTGTGGCCGATGCTCGACGGTGCGAGCAGGCCGATGTCGTCGTAGTGGCGGAGCGTGCGGCTGGTGGTGCCGGCGAGCTTCGCGATCTGCTGGATCGACCATTCGCGATCGTGGTCCATGACGCCTCCTCTCGTGTCGTTCGCGTCGTCGTGTGCTCCACGCTAGAGGTTGACGTTGCGTCAAGGTCAAGCGTCCGTTCTCTGGCGACGAAGACGGACGCTTGACATGAACGCGATATATCGTGTTATGCTTCTGGCACGCGATATATCGCGACATGACCCTCGCAATCAGCACAGGAGAACCAGACATGACCCTGGAGAAGTGGATCATCCACCCGGGCGAGACGCGCGTCATCGACATCGAGGATGTGCGCTCGCTCAAGGTCGGCCTCGTGGGAGGCCAGATCGACGTCATCGCCCACGACGAGCCAGGCGCCCGTATCGAGGTGCACGGCGTCACCATCAAGGACCTGCGGATCGAGGTGACCGGCGACACCGTCGAGATCGATCACCCGCAGCTGCGGTGGGACAACTTCCTCGAGGTGTTCCGCAACTTCGGCGCCGGCGGGCCCAAGGCCGAGATCAGCGTCGCCGTGCCCCGCTCGGTGGCTCTCAACCTCGGCGTCGTCAGCGCGAGCGCGCTGGTGTCGGGCCTTCGCAACGACGCCCGGCTCAACACCGTCTCGGGCGACATCATCGTCGACGGCCTCACCGGCGACCTCACCGTCAACGCCGTCTCGGGCGACGTCCAGGTGCGCGAGCTCGTCGGCGGCCTGAGCGCCAACAGCGTCTCGGGCGACGTCGCCGCCACGGGAGCGCTGCGCAAGGCCACGATCGACACGGTCTCGGGCGCGATGCTCGTCGACTCGACCGGCGACCTCAGCGCGGTGAACCTCAACACCGTGAGCGGCAACGCGACGGTGCGCCTCGACAAGGGCTATCCGGCGAACTACGCCATCCGCAGCGTGAGCGGCCGCGTGCTCGTGGACGGCGCGGTCCGCTCGGGCACCGGCGCCGGTCCCCTCACGAACTTCGTCGGCTCGACCGGCGAGCTCAGCGGCAACTTCGCCGACGTGCGCGCCAACAGCGTGTCAGGCGATGTGACGGTGCTGCGCCGCGCCGACACGACGACGGATGCCTCGGCTTCGGCCGACGCCGCGGGCGTCGATGAAGCGGCCGCAGGCGTCGATGAAGAGGAGTGGTGAACGCTATGACCCCCGTCTTCTCACACGGCGACCTCCGCCTGTACCTGCTGAACCTGCTCGATGAAGGACCGCGCCACGGCTACGACATCATGCAAGCCCTGTCGGATCGCACCGGTGGCACCTACACCCCGAGCGCCGGCACCATCTACCCACGGCTCGCGAAGCTCGAAGAGGAAGGCCTGGTGACCAAGACCGTCGAGGGCCGCAAGACGGTCTACGCGATCACGGACGCGGGGCACGCCGAAGTCCAGGCCAGGGCCGGAGAGCTCGAGGGCATCGAAGCCGGCCTCGCCGACTCGGTGCGGCTGATCGCCGATGAGGTGCGCGGCAGCGTACGCGAGGCCATGAAGAGCCTCCGCGCCGACCTCGCCGCCGCCTCGCAGGCGGAGCGGGCCTCCGCCCCGCACCAGCCTCGCGACGACGACCCGCGCGTGCTCGCACGCGAGCAGCTGCAGCGCGCCGACGCGGCAGTGAACGAGTTCCGCGCCCGCGTACGCAGCGACCTCCGCACGCACGTCGCGCGCGGCGGCGACCTCGCCGCGACCTTCGTCGACGAGCTCCTCGCCGATCTCGACCGCGTCGCACGCGACGTCACGCGACACCTGCGCGGCTGACCGCCCCGCCTCGCCCCGCCCGATGACCGCTCGCCCGGTCGTCGGGCGGCTGCGTCCGCTCAGGCGGGCCAGATCTCCTCGTCGTCCGGCACCGGCTCGCCGAGCGGCACGATCAGGATCGGACGATGCTGGCGGTGCGCCAGCCGCGCCCCGACCGATCCCGTGAAGAACTCGCGGATCGACTCGCCGATCCCGCGCTTGCGCGTCCCGACGACGAGCAGCCTCGCGTCGACCTGGTCGGCGAAGTGCTTGATCGCCATCGCGGGGTCGCCGACGAGCTGGCGGACGGTCCATTCGAGCCCGGAGTCGCCGAGGACGGCGGCCGCGGCATCCTGAACCTGCGCCAGATCGCTCTCGCCCGACGCGATGTTCATGTCGATGGGAGCGGAGTGCACATAGCCGTCGGGGTCCTCGTAGGTGACGAAGCGCGTGACATCCACGTGCACCACGACCAGCGGCGCATGGAAGAGCCTCGCGTAGCGAGCGGCCTCCTTGAGCACGCGCGGCGGGTGGTCGGGAATCACCCCGACGATCACCGCGCCATGCAGCTTCTCGTTGTCGCTCGCGTCGCTCGCGGTCTCGGATGCCTCGTCGGTCATATGTCCCCGCTCCTCCGGCTTCGGCGGCCTCGGAGCCGCCGGTGTACAGGGCCCCGTGTTATCCTGAATGCTACTCTTACCGGTTCGAAGCCGGATTCGTGAATGCCCGGGTTTGCGGCGGCTGAGAGCCCGCAAAAAGCCCGCGACTCAGATATGAGGGGGTCTCGCATGGGGCGTGGCCGTCAGAAGGCGAAGCACACCAAGATCGCCCGTGAACTCAAGTACGACACGTACAGCGTGAACTACGCGGCGCTCGAGCGTGAGCTCGGTCATCAGGCGAACGACGAATACGTCGACAAGTGGGCCGACGAGTACAGCGACGAGGACGAAGAAGAGACGTCAGCCGTCTCGTCGTCGCAAGCCTGACCCTCACCCGGCGCTCGTCGCGGAACGATCGCGACGCGCTGCCTCGACGTCGGCCGCCCGGCGTGCGCGACGCGCGCGCCACCAGGTCCAGAACCGATCGAGCATGCGCTTGAGCCATCCGGCTGCGCGCGCCGCCCACCGGAACTCCGTGCCCAGCACGGCCAGGCCGACGAACACCACGAGCCACCCCGGTCCTGGCAGCGGCACGAGCAGCAGCCCGCCGACCGCGAGGATCCCGCCCACCACGCCGACTCCGGTGCGGTAGGCGGCGTTCAGTCGCGGACGCGTGTCGATCCACCCGCGCGTTCGGCGCAGCATCCGTCGAATCGGGCGATCGGGCCGCTCGCCGGCGGCGATGTCGGCACGGACGGCGGTCTCGAGGGTGTCGGACGTGGTCATGCGCGCGACGCTAACACGATATATCGCGAAGTTCCTGTGAGCGACGGATGCCTCACCAGGCGCCGTGACGGCGCTCCCAGTCGTGCTCGACCGTATGCGGGCGCGCGGCCACCACGCCCGCGGGAATGGCCGCCGCGATGACGCACGCGAGGACGATCAGCGGACCCGTCCACGAGCCCGTCGCGTCGTGGAGCAGGCCGATGCCCACCGGGAAGAGCGCGGCGATCGCGTACCCGCCGCTCTGCACGAACCCGCTGAGTGCGACCGCGCCCTCGTGCGTGCGGGTGCGCAGGCCGAGCAGCACGAGCAGCATCGGGAACAGCAGCGGCGCGAGTCCCACCAGCACGACCCACAGCCACGGGGCGACGGTCGGCGCGAACAGCAGCCCGGTGATGCCGGCGAGGCCCGTCGCGACCGCGACACCGAACAGCACGCGGGTCGCGTTCCACCGGGTGACCAGCAGCGGCACGACCAGCGAGGCGGGCAGGCCCATGAAGCCGAACAGCGACAGCAGTGCGCCGGCGGCGGCAGGCGTCACGTCCGCGATGTCGACGAGCATCTTCGGCATCCACGCGAACGACGTGTAGGCGACCGTGCTCGACACCGCGAAGCCGACGAGCAGCGCCCACGCGAGAGGGATGCGCCACATGCGGCCGAACACGCGCGGGTTCGGTCGCTCGATATCGGCGTCGGCCTCGCTCCGCTGCTTCTCGAGCGTCGCGCGGCGCACCGCCAGTCCGATCCACGGAACCATCGCGACGAGCGCGAAGACCGCCCACAGTCCGAGCGAGAGGTGCCAGTCCGAGGCATCCGCCACCGGCACCGCGACGAGCGGCGGCACGAACGTCGCGACCGCCATGGTCGTCGAGAACACCGTGGTCATGAGCCCGACGCGGTCGGGGAAGTAGCGCTTGACCAGGGGCGGCAGCAGGATGTTGCCCGTGCCGACCGCGGCGAAGATGAGCGCCGTGCCGGCCAGCAGCAGGACCGAGTTCGGGGCGAGGCTGCGCGCGACGAGCCCCACGGTGACCACGATCACCGCCGCGACGGCGAGCCGCTCCAGACCGAACCGGCGTTCGAGCGCGGGCGTCAGCAGGCCGAACACCGCGAAGCACACCGGCGGCGCCGTGCCGATCAGGCCGATGACCGCGGCCGGCAGCTCGAAGTCCGCGGCGATGTGGTCGAACAGCGGCGACAGCGACGCGACCGCCGATCGCAGCGAGAACGCGAACAGCACGATGCCCACGAGCGCGAGGGTACGACCCTGCCAGAGCGGGCGGGCAGGAGTCGAGGTCACTCGTACAAGCCTACGGCGGGAACGGATGCCGGCGCCCGACGTCGCGCCGATTCAGGTGGCGCAACACGCGGAATCCCCGACACGACCCCGCGTGTCGTGACCCCCGAACAGCCAGGGGATGCCGGGGGCCCGGGATGCTGGGGGCCCGGGATGGCGAGGCGGGTCAGCTCTCCTGCGAGCCCTCGACCCAGGCGAGGTACTCGTCGGTCACGGTGCCGGTGATGTAGCGGCCGTCGAAGCAGCTCATGTCGAGGTCCTCGACGTCGGATCCCTCGAGGATCGCGGCCTTGAGGTCTGCGACCTCCTGGTACACCACGAAGTCGGCGCCCAGCTCCTCCGCGATCTCGGGGATCGTGCGGCCGTGCGCCACGAGCTCGTGACGCGACGGCATGTTGATGCCGTACACGTGCGGGTAGCGCACGGGCGGCGCGGCCGAGGCGAAGGTCACGGTCTTGGCGCCGGCATCCCTCGCCATCTGGATGATCTCCTTCGATGTCGTGCCGCGCACGATCGAGTCGTCGATGAGGAGAACGTTCTTGCCCTTGAACTCGCTCGACATCGCGTTGAGCTTCTGGCGCACGCTCTTCTTGCGCACCGCCTGGCCCGGCATGATGAACGTGCGGCCGACGTAGCGGTTCTTGTAGAAGCCCTCGCGGTACTCGACGCCGAGCTTGCGGGCCACCTGCATCGCAGCCGGGCGCGACGAGTCGGGGATCGGCATGACGACGTCGATCGCCTCGCGCGGCGTGTGCTTGGCGATCGTGTCGGCGAGGCGCTCGCCCATGCGCAGGCGCGCCTCGTACACGGCGATGCCGTTCATCACCGAGTCGGGCCGGGCGAGGTAGACGTACTCGAACGAGCACGGCACGAGCTGCGGGTTCTCGGCGCACTGCTTGGTGTGGAGGTTGCCCTCGAGGTCGATGAACACGGCCTCGCCGGGGTCGACGTCGCGCACGATCTCGAACTCGCCGTTCTCGAGCACGAGCGACTCGCTCGTGACGACCCACTCGTAGTGGCCGTCGTCGTGCTTGCGCGTGCCGAGGATGAGGGGACGGATGCCGAAGGGGTCGCGGAACGCGAGGAGTCCGTAGCCCGCGATCAGGGCGATCGCGGCGTACGAGCCCTCGACGCGCTCGTGCACGCGGGTCACCGCCTGGAACACCTGCTCGGGGTCGAGCTCGAGGCCCGAGATCGAGGCCTGCAGCTCGTTGGCGAGCACGTTGACCAGCAGCTCGGTGTCGGAGGACGTGTTGAGGTGGCGGCGGTCCTTGTGGAAGAGCTCGGCGGTGAGCTCGCGGGTGTTGGTGAGGTTGCCGTTGTGCACGAGGACGATGCCGTAGGGCGCGTTCACATAGAACGGCTGCGCCTCCTCCTCGTTGGTCGCGGTGCCCTTGGTCGCGTAGCGCACATGGCCGAGCCCGATCTCACCGAGCAGCGCCCGCATGTCGCGCGTGCGGAACGCCTCGCGCACCTGCCCGCGCGCCTTGTGCATGTGCACGGTGCCGCTGCGCTCTGCGGTCGAGATGCCGGTCGAGTCCTGGCCCCGGTGCTGGAGCAGCAGGAGGGAGTCGTAGATCTCCTGGTTGACGGGGCCGCGCCCCACCATCCCGACGATTCCGCACATGGGTGTTGCTCGCTCCGTGTCGTTGTTCGGGTTCGCAGCTCAGCGAGCCGCGTGATCTGCATATGCGCCGACGAGACGAACCGCGCCGCCGTCGACGCCCTTGGCGCCCTGCTCCCAGTGCTCGCCGCCAGGGCGATCACCGCTGTGCACGATTCCGACCTGCCAGGTCGCGATGCCGGCGCCGGCGAGGGCGGATGCCGCGGCCTCCGCCTTGTCGGCCGCCACCACGGCGAGGAACCCGATGCCGAGGTTCCACGTGCCTTCAGTCTGCTCCAGGTCGAGTCCGCCGAGCTCGGCGAGCACGCGGAACACGGCCGGCGGCGACCACGTCGACCGGTCCACCTCGACCCACGTGTCCTGGGGAAGCACCCGCGCGAGGTTGGCTGCGATGCCGCCGCCGGTGACATGGCTGAGGGAGTGGACTGCGGCATCCGTCTCGGCGATCAGCCGCAGCAGCGGCTGAGTGTAGAGGCGCGTCGGCTCGAGCAGGGCCTCCCCCCACGTCGTGCCGAAGTCGGCGGCGTTGTCGCCGTACTGGATGCCGGCGCCGGCGACGATGTGCCGCACCAGCGAGTAGCCGTTCGAGTGCAGGCCCGAGCTCGCGAGCGCGAGCACGACGTCGCCGTCGCGGACCCGCTCGGCGCCGAGGATGCGCGAGGCTTCGACGATGCCGGTCGCGGCGCCCGCGACGTCGTAGTCGTTGATCCCGAGGAGCCCGGGGTGCTCGGCCGTCTCGCCGCCCACGAGGGCGGTGCCGGTCTCGGCACAGCCGGCGGCGATGCCGCGGACGATGTCGGCGATCCGCTCGGGGAAGACCTTGCCGCATGCGATGTAGTCGGTCATGAACAGCGGCTTCGCGCCGACCACGACGATGTCGTCGACGACCATGCCGACGAGATCCTGGCCGATGGTGTCGTGCTTGTCGATCGCCTGTGCGATCGCGACCTTGGTGCCGACGCCGTCGGTGCTGGTGGCGAGCAGCGGCCGCTCGTACGCCTTGAAGGCCGTCGCGTCGAAGAGCCCCGCGAACCCGCCGACCCCGCCGAGCACCTCCGGCCCGTGCGTGCGGCGCACGGCGGACTTCATCAGCTCGACGGCGAGATCACCGGCGGCCGTGTCGACGCCGGCGGCCGTGTACGGGTTCACAGGCTGGGCGGGGGCATCGCGATCGGAGGAGGCCACGGCTACCAGCCTACCGGCGGCGTACCGGCCCGGACGCCGGGTGACGGATGCCGCGGCGCCGGGTCGGCCCGACGCGGCCGGACCTAGAATGGGCGGCATGGGCAGCGCCGCCGCTCCGGAGTGGCTGATCCGCGAAGACGCCGGTCAGCCGGTGCTTCTTGCCCTCTATCTGCGCCAGGTCCTCGGCATCCGCTCGCCCGAAGAGCTGCCGCATCTGCGTGGCATCCCGCCGCGCGCGAACGATCGCGGCGAAGAGGCGCAGGCTCTCCTCGAGCGCCAGTGGCGCGAGTACTGGGCGATGACGGTCGAACCGCAGGCGCATCCTTCGCCGGTTCCGCTCGACCTCGTCGACGGCTTCGAGACGCTGCTCGCACTGCCGGCGGAGGGCGCGGACGAGCTGAGGGCGGCGGTGATCCCGCACGCGACCGAGGCCCTGGCGTTCTCGCAGTCGGCGAACGCGCGCTACCGCCGCGACGCCTCGCACGGCACCGGCACGGCCTACCGCGCCTACGCGAGCGCCATCGCCGAGTACGAGCGGCAGGTGGGGCGCCGCGCCCACTCGTTCGAGCTGAACGTGCAGGTGCTGCCGCTGTCGCAGCGCGGCGTGTGGTGGATCGGGTCGCTCACGATCGCCGTCACCGACGGACTGCGGGGGGACGTCGCGGCGTTCGACGCCGCGATCCACCCGATCATCGCCGAGCTGGCCTGACCGGCGTCAGTGGCCCGGGCCGTGGCCGTTCGTGCCGGGCTCGGGGTCGACGTGGACGGAAGCGTGATCGACCGCGACGTCGTGCGAGCGGCGCTGCGAACGCCGGTCGAGGATGAGCGCCAGGATGCCCGCGAGCGCGATGCCGATCGGCGCGCAGACGAGCACGAGGAATCCGAAGACCTGCCCCTGCGAGTACTCGACGCCGGTGTTCGGGCTGACCTCGGAGGTGCCGTTGAAGACGAACGTGAGGATCAGCGCCACCAGCGCGCCGAGCAGGGCGCCGGTGATGAGGAAGACCGAGATCTTCGGCGCCCGCCGCACGCGGACGGTCTCGATGTGGTCCTGGCTGTGCTCGGGCATGCGTCCATTGTCGCACCGCGCGTGCCGCCGCACACCGGTGCTTCCTCTGGGCGCCGCGCCCCCGGGTCAGGGTCGCAGCGGAAGCAGGTGCGAGATGTCGGCGCGCGTGCCCGAGGCGCTGATGCGGCCGGCGGCCGCGGCATCCGCCCACTGCTCGGCACCCGTCGCGAGAGCAATCCACGTCGCAGGATCGGTCTCGACCACGTTCGGGGGCGTGCCGCGCGTGTGCCGCGGCCCCTCGACGACCTGCACCGCGCCGAACGGCGGCACCCGCACCTCGACCGAGTTGCCCGGCGCCTTCTCGGCCAGCAGCTGTAGCAGGTAGCGCACGGCGGTCGCGTGGTCGGCGCGGGCGGGGGCGACGGATCCCTCGGCCGCCGCCGCGACAGCGGCGAGGGCCGTGCGGCCGTCGTCGGTCGAGATCCTGCGGGGCATGGCTCCCACGCTACGCGTCGAAGCGCGGGGCTCAACCCGCGCCTTTCAGCAGCCCGCGAGGCGAGAGCCTCGATCGACCCCGCGCTTTCACACCCCGTCTCCCGCCGCGGCTGTCGAGAAAACAGGAAGGAACGGCCGCGACGGCCCGTCGGCGGCGGCCGGCACGGCGTGTCTCCTGATTTACGGGCGCGGTCGGCGTTCGCGGCCGCTCGGTAGGCTGGCGGGGTGAAGATCCTGGTCCTCGGCTCGGGCGCGCGCGAGCACGCCATCATCCTCGCGCTGCGGTCGGAGGAGGCCGAGCACGAGATCTTCGCGGCTCCAGGAAACGCGGGGATCGCTCACGACGCGCAGCTGGTCGCGCTCGACGCGAACGACCCGGCCGCTGTCACCGCCTTCGCCAACGAGAACCACATCGACCTCGTCGTCATCGGCCCCGAGGCTCCCCTGGTCGCCGGCGTCGCCGACGCGGTCCGCGAGCGCGGCATCCCGGTCTTCGGGCCGGGCAAGGCGGCCGCGCAGCTCGAGGGCTCGAAGGCGTTCGCGAAGCGGATCATGGATGCCGCGGGCGTGCCGACCGGCCGGGCGGTCCGGGCGTCGAGCCGGGCCGAGGTCGAGGCGGCGTTCGACGAGCTCGGGGCTCCGCACGTCGTCAAGGCCGACGGACTCGCCGCGGGCAAGGGCGTGATCGTGACGGCCGACCGCGCGGCGGCGCTCGACCACGCGGACGCGTACCTGCCGTTCGGACCGGTGCTCGTCGAGGAGTTCCTCGACGGACCGGAAGTCTCGCTCTTCTTCCTGAGCGACGGCGACCACGTGCTGCCTCTCAGCCCGGCTCAGGACTACAAGCGCCTGCGCGACGGCGACGAGGGTCCCAACACGGGCGGAATGGGCGCGTACTCGCCGCTGCCGTGGCTCGACGGACGGTTCGGCAGCGAGCAGGAGTTCGTCGACCTCGTGACCCGCGAGATCGCCGAGCCCGTCATCCGTCAGCTGGATGCCGAGGGCGCCCCCTTCATCGGCCTGCTCTACGCGGGCCTCATCCTCACCGAGGCCGGCGTAAAGGTGATCGAGTTCAACGCCCGCTTCGGCGATCCCGAGACCCAGGTCGTGCTGCCGCGGCTCGTCGACCCGCTGTCGGAGCTGCTGCTGGCCGCGGCATCCGGTCATCTCGAGGATCACGCGCGCCCCGCGTTCGCCGACGCCGTCGCGGTGACGGTCGTGCTCGCGAGCGAAGGGTATCCGGGCGCCCCGGTGACCGGCCGGCCTCTCACCGGACTTCGGGAGGCGGAGGCGGTCGAGGGCGTGCACCTCGCGCACGCGGCGACGGCCGAGTCCGACGCCGGGCTCGTCGCGACCGGTGGCCGTGTGCTGAACGTGGTCGGCGTCGGCACGACGTTCGTCGAGGCACGCGACCGCGCCTATCGCGCGATCGGCGAGATCGGGCTCGCCGGCGGGCAGCACCGCACCGACATCGCGTTGCGCGTCGCCGAAGGGCTCTGAATCCGCCCAGGATCGCGGAGGGGCAGGGCGGCTCAGTCCGAGCTGAGATCGGCGGCGACCTGCGCGAGCACGTCGCGGAACACCGCGACCGCCGGGAACTCGCCGCCGGCGCTGCGCGCCGACGTGAACACCGTGCGTCTGGGCGTTCCGGGCAGCTCCACGAGCCGGCACCCGTTCGCGTCGACGCCCGACCAGATGAGGTCGGGGAGGAACGCGACGGCATTGCCCGTCGCGACGAGCCGCACGTGCGCCTGGAGATCGGCGGTCTCGTACCGGACGTCGGGTTCGAAGCCGGCGACGCGGCACTGCTGCTCGGCGAAGTGGCGTGATGCCGCGCCGCGCGGTTCCATGACCCAGGGCAGGTCGCGCACCGCAGCGACGGAGGCCACCGCCGCATGCTCGCGCACCGGGACCGCGAGGCGGATCGCGTCGGTCATGAGCGACTGCCGGTCGAGTCCCGGATGATGCGGCGCGGCGTGGGCGGGGTAGTGCTCCGCCACGACGAGGTCGAAGTCGCGCATCCAGGTCTCGTGCAGCGCGGTCTCGGGTTCGCGCTGCACGAGCTCGACGCGGACGTCGGGCGCGACCTGACGCATGGCCTCGAGGGCCGCCGGCATGAGGGCGAGCATCGCGGACTGGAACACCGCCGCGCGGACCGTGCCCACGACGTCCTCGCCCGACGTGCGCAGCTCCGACTCCGCCCGCTCCATGATGTCGAGCAGCTCGGCCGTTCGGGCGACGAGCCGCTCGGCCGCCGGCGTGAGCCGCAGTCCGCGGCCCGACTTCTGCAGCAGCTCGACGCCGGCTTCGCGCTCGAGCTGCGCGAGGTGCTGCGAGATCGCCGACGGACTGTACGCCGCCGCCTCGGCGACCGCGGCGATCGTGCCGCGCAGCTGCAGCTCCCGCAGCAGCCGGAGCTTCTTCAGATCGAGCATCGGCGCAGGCTCCTTAGACAGTGAAGCGATACTGAAGAGAATACGGAAGGAACCATCGCTTTTCTTTCACGGATGCCGCGCTCACACTGAGATCCACCGCACATCTCCTGGAGCACCCGTGACCACTCCCGTCCTTCCCGACAGCACCGCCGCGTCGGGCGCCACCCCGCACCTCGCCGCCGAGACCACCGCGCTCGTCGATCGATGGCTGGCCGAGGCATCCGCGATCCCCGCGAGCGTCGCGGCCCAGCGGCTCGCCGGAGTGCTGAGCGACCCGAAGGGCCTGGAGTTCACGACGGGGTTCGTCGACGGCGTGGTGCGTCCCGAAGACACTCGCGTCGCGGCCCGCGCGCTGGCGCGCGTCGCACCTCTGGTCCCCGGATTCCTCCCCGCGCCGCTGCGTGGCGCCGTGCGTCTGGGCGGCGCCGTCGCACCGCTGGCCCCCGGCATCGTCGTGCCGATCGCACGCAGCGTGCTCCGCCGCATGGTCGGGCACCTGATCGCCGACGCGCGGGACGAGAAGCTCGATAGGACGATCCGCGCGCTCACGCGCGACGGCGTGCGCCTGAACGTGAACCTGCTCGGTGAGGCAGTGCTCGGCGCGGCCGAGGCGCAGCGGCGCCTCGACGGCACGATGAGACTGCTGGCGCGCGCCGACATCGACTACGTGTCGATCAAGGTGTCGTCGATCGTCGGTCCGCATTCCGCGTGGGGCTTCGACGAGGCCGTGGACGTCATCGTCGAGCGCCTCCGCCCGCTCTACCGGCTCGCGGCGGCGTCGCCCACACCGAAGTTCATCAACCTCGACATGGAGGAGTACCGCGACCTCGACCTCACGATGGCGGTGTTCACGCGCCTGCTCGACGAGCCGGAGTTCGTCGAGCTCGAGGCGGGCATCGTGCTGCAGGCGTACCTCCCCGACGCGTTCGCCGCGATGATGCGCCTGCAGGAGTGGTCGGCCGCACGTCGCGCGCGCGGCGGCGCGGGTATCAAGGTGCGCCTCGTGAAGGGCGCGAACCTCTCGATGGAGCGGGTGGATGCCGAGGTCCACGGCTGGCCGCTGGCCACGTGGAGCACCAAGCAGCAGAGCGACACGCACTACAAGCGCATCCTCGACTGGGCGCTCACGCCCGAACGCATCGCCAACGTGCGGCTCGGCATCGCGGGGCACAACCTCTTCGACATCGCGCACTCGTGGCTGCTCGCGACCGAGCGCGGGGTCGCCGACGGCGTCGAGTACGAGATGCTGCTCGGCATGGCCGAGAGCCTCGCGGAGGTCGTGCGCCGCGAGGTCGGCGGGCTCCTGCTGTACACGCCGGTCGTGCATCCACGCGAGTTCGACGTCGCGATCGCGTATCTCATCCGCCGCCTCGAAGAGGGCGCGTCGAGCGACAACTTCATGTCGGCGCTGTTCGAGCTCGACTCGAGTCCCGCGATGCTGCGGCGCGAGACCGAGCGGTTCCTGGCGTCGCTGCGCGAGGTCGACGCCACGGTGCCCGGTCCGAACCGCGTGCAGGACCGCAGCGCCCCTCCGGCCCCGGGTGCCTCGACCGGATTCGCGAACACGCCCGACACCGATCCGGCGGTGGCCGCGAATCGGGCCTGGGGCCGCGGCGTCCTGTCTCGCGTCCCGGCCTCGCGACTCGGCATCGACACCGCCGACGGCGCGGTGCTGACGGTCCCCACGCCCCCTCCAGGCGCCGCTGGCGCGTCGCCCGGAGCCTCCGGGCGCGTGGACCCAGCCGCAGCCGTCGACGCGACGCTGAGCCGCGGCCGCGCGGCCGCCGCCGGCTGGCAGGCGCTTGGCGCCGCCGAGCGCGCCCGCATCCTGCACCGCGCCGGCGACGTGCTCGAGGCGCGCCGCGCGGACCTGCTCGAGGTGATGGCGTCCGAGGCCGGCAAGACGCTCGACCAGGGCGATCCCGAGGTGTCGGAGGCGGTGGACTTCGCGCATTACTACGCCGAGCGCGGGCTCGATCTCGAGCGCATCGAGGGTGCCCGGTTCACGCCCGCCGACCTCACGCTCGTGACGCCGCCGTGGAACTTCCCCGTCGCGATCCCTGCCGGCTCGACGCTCGCGGCGCTCGCATCGGGCTCGGCGGTCGTCATCAAGCCCGCCCGGCAGACGCGTCGCAGCGGCTCGGTCATGGTCGAGGCGCTGTGGGAGGCCGGCGTGCCGAGGGACGTGCTGCAGCTCGTACAGCTCGCCGACCCGTCGCTCGGCGAGCGGCTCGTCGCCTCGCCGGCCGTGGACCAGGTGATCCTCACCGGCGGCTACGAGACCGCCGAGCTGTTCCGCGGCTTCCGCCAGGACCTGCGCCTCCTCGGCGAGACGAGCGGCAAGAACGCGATCGTCGTGACGCCCAGCGCCGACCTCGACCTCGCCGTCAAGGACGTCGTGTCGAGCGCGTTCGGGCATGCCGGGCAGAAGTGCTCCGCGGCATCCGTCGTCATCCTCGTCGGATCGGTCGCGCGCTCGCGGCGATTCCGCGCACAGCTCGTCGACGCGGTGCGCTCGCTCCACGTCGCACTCCCGACGGACCCGACCGCGCAGGTCGGACCCGTGATCGCACCGCCCACCGGCAAGCTCGCCGAGGCCCTCACCTCACTCGGCGACGGCGAGTCGTGGCTCGTCGAGCCGAAGCCGCTGCCCGGCGACGACCGCCTGTGGGCCCCCGGCGTGCGCGACGGCGTGCGGCGTGGCTCGGAGTACCACCTGACCGAGTACTTCGGCCCGATCCTCGGGATCATGACGGCCGAGACCCTCGACGAGGCCATCGCGATCCAGAACCAGGTCGACTACGGCCTGACCGCGGGCCTGCACTCGCTCGACGCCGCCGAGATCCGGCAGTGGCTCGCGACCGTCCAGGCCGGCAACCTCTACGTCAACCGCGGCATCACCGGCGCCATCGTGCAGCGGCAGCCGTTCGGCGGTTGGAAGAAATCCGTCGTCGGTGCGGGATTCAAGGCCGGCGGCCCGAACTATCTCGTCGGCCTCGGCCGCTGGACCGACGATGAGACGACGACGGTCCCCACGACCCCTCCAGGCGCTGCCGTGCCATCGAGCGCCGACTCGCCCGCGGCGGGGTTGGTCGCGGCGGCCGGCTCCGTACTCGACGCGGGCGAGCGCGCGTGGCTCGCCCAGGCCGAGGCATCCGACGCCGCGGCGTGGGTCGAGGAGTTCGGCGTGCTGCGCGACCGTACTGGCCTGGCGTGCGAGCGGAACGTCTTCCGCTACCTCCCCGCCGAGGTCGACATCCGTGCCGAGGTGGGAACCCCGCTCGTTCAGATCGTGCGCGTCGCCGCCGCCGCGGTGCGCGCCGGCGGACCGGTGCGCGTCTCGGTCGCCGAGGAACTGCCGCGCGCGATCGCCGAGGCCCTCCACGATCGCGGAGTGGACGTCATCGTCGAGGACGCCCGCGCGGCCCACACCCGACTCGCGTCACAGCCGCGTCCGCGCGTGCGGCTGCTCGGCGCCCCCGCCGCCGTCCTCGACCGTGCGGCGAACGGGCGACCCGACATCGCGGTGTTCGACGGTCCTGTCACGCGCTCCGGCCGCATCGAGCTGCTGCCGTTCCTGCACGAGCAGGCCGTGAGCATCACGGCGCACCGTTTCGGCACGCCGTCGGCGCTGGCTCACGAGGTGCTCTGAGCCGAGGCTGGGCCCACGCGCCCGGAGGCTCCGGGCGACCCGTCCGGGTCCCCACCGCCGGAGGCTCCGCTCGACGCGCCAACGGCGAGTGGAGGGGCAGCGGGGACGGCGCCCGGAGGGGGCGTGGGGACCGTCGACGCCGTCACCACCCGCCCGATGATCGCCGGCGGGTCAGAACGAGGGGTCGCCCGGCCCCGCGGATCGTTCGGCGTCCCCCGTCGAGCGGGCGATCAGCTCGCGGGCGACCTCCGACATGCGTGCGCGGCCGTCGCGGGCACGCGCGCGCAGCCGGCGGAACGCCTCGTCCATGTCGACGTTCTCGGAGGTGGCGATGACCCCCTTCGCCTGCTCGATGACGACGCGACTGTCGAGCGCGCGCTGCAGCTGATCGCGCGCGGTGGTCTGCTCCTTGAGCGACTGCTCGTGCAGGATGCTGATCGTGGCGACGTCGGCGAGCCCCTGCACCGCTTTGCGGTCCTCGATCGAGATCGTCGCGTCGCGGTCGAAGAAGAGGTTGAGCGACCCGAGGCGGTCGTCGCGCAGCCGCATCGGCACCGCGAGCACCGACTCGTAGCCCAGCCGGCGGACGGAGTCGGCGAACCGCGGCCAGCGCGCGTAGATCGCCGCCCAGCCGTGCACCGAAATGATCTCGCCGGAGTGGTAGGCCTCGACGCACGGGCCCTCGTCGGCGGCCAGCTGCATGAGGCTGATGAGGTGGCTGCGTTCGCTGGACGCCGCCAGCACTTCCAGGCGACCGCCGCCACCGGTGAGCAGGATGCCGGCATCCGTCGCCGCGAAGAGGTCGCGGCTCTGCTGCGAGAGCGTGCTGAGGAGGTCGACGACGTCGTACTCCTCGACGAGCGTGTCGGCCAGATTCACGAACGCATCAACCAGAGCGCCCTCGCGGCTCGAATCCATCTCGCCCCGATTTTACGGCGGAGATGGTCGGGTGGCGCGCGTCACACCGTCTGACGCTGCTGGAGCAGGGGGCACTCGAACGGGTCTCGTTCGCCCAGCCCGACGCGATTGATGTAGCGCGTCACTATCCGGTACGACTCCCAGAGCCCGGTCTCGGTGTACCGGACGCCGTGCGCGGCGCAGTACGCCTTGATCGTGCCCGATGCCTTGCGCAAGTGCGGACGCGGCATCGACGGGAACAGATGGTGCTCGATCTGGTAGTTCAGCCCGCCCATCGCGACGTCGAGGAACCGGTTGCCTCGGACGTTCCGGCTCATCAGCACCTGCCGCCGCAGGAAGTCGAGCTTCGTGTCTGCCGGCACGAGCGGCATCCCCTTGTGGTTCGGTGCGAAGACCATGCCCATGTAGACGCCGAACAGACCCAGCTGCACCGCGAGGAAGGCGGCCGCGATGCCGGGCGACAGCACGAGGAACACGAGGGCGAGGTAGCCGCCGATGCGCAGCGCCAGGAAGACGGCCTCGACGGCGCGACGCCGCAGCGGCTCTCGCGACACCACGCGTCGCACGCTCGACGCGTGGAGTGAGAGGCCCTCGAGCACCAGGATCGGGAAGAAGAACATGCCCTGGTGGGACATCAGCCATCCGAGTGCCGGACCGTAGCTCTTGGCGCGCTGTTCGACCTGATCGGGGGTGAACGAGACCACGGGCAGCTCGATGTCGGGGTCGGACCCGATCTTGTTCGGATTCGCGTGGTGACGCGTGTGCTTGTGCTGCCACCACCCGTAGCTCATGCCGACGAGCAGATTGCCGAGGATCATCGACGTCCAGTCGTTCCACCGCCCCGACACGAAGATCTGCCGATGCGCGGCGTCGTGGCCGAGCATCGCGATCTGGGTGAACACGACGGCGAGGCCGGCGGCGGTGAAGAGCTGCCACCAGGTGTCGCCGATGGAGACGAACAGGGCGAGCGACACGGCCAGCACCACGACCGCGCCGATGAGCTTGGTCCAGTAGTAGCCGTAGCGACGGCGCATGAGACCGCTCGACTGGATCGCCTTCGCCAGCTCCGTGAAGTCGTTCGGGGACCGGGTCGTGCGCGGGACGGTCGTGCGGACAGCGGGTGTCAGCTGGTCGGTCATGTCTTCAGCCCCGATCCTCCGGCCGCACAGTGGTGCGATCCGCGGATGTCGGGGTCCAGGACATCCCTGCGCTCAGGCTACGCGCGTGCCGGGCGGCGCGGCGTACCTTTCGGCGAGTTCACAGACGCATTCAGGTCTGACGGCGGATGAAGCGCATCAGCCACATGATCACGGCGATCACGAGGATGATGATGCCGATCCACAGCAGGAATTGCACCGCCTCGACGAACACGCCGAACAGCAGCAGCACGATTCCGATGATGAGCAGGGTCACTGCGAGTGCGGTCATGACGCTATCGTGAACGGATGCCGCGCCTCGCGCCACCGGGTTGACAACGCCGTCCGATCCGCGCAATCGGGCCCGGCCGCCCTCTTCCGCGGCGTCGCGGCGGGCCGTATCGTGCTCGGCATGACCGACGCTGCTGCCGTCGCACGCGCTCACGCTATCTTCGATCCGATCGTGGCCGAGTACCTCGGTCGCCCCGGCGTCGACATCGGACCGATGTTCGGCAGCGAGGGCGTCCGCATCCGCGGCAAGGTCTTCGCCTTCGTGGGTCATCGCGGCAGTCTGGTGGTCAAGGTTCCCGCGGAGCGCGCCGATGCACTGGAGGCCGCGGGCGACGGCGAGCGCATGCGCATGCGCGGTCGCACCATGCGCGAATGGGTGGTGCTCGACCCCGACCGCGCCGACCGCTGGCCGGCGGTGACCGCCGAGGCGTTCGCCTACGTCGACGAGCTCACCCCCTGACCCGGGGCGGACACCCGCGATAATGGGCGGGTGACGGATGCGACCCCGACCCCGCTCGACCTCCCCGGCTGGCGCCATGTGTACTCGGGCAAGGTGCGCGATCTCTACGTCCCCGCCGATGCTCCCGAGGACGCCGCGGAGTCGGACCGGATGCTCGTGGTCGCGAGCGACCGCGTCAGCGCGTTCGATCACGTGCTCTCTCCCGGCATTCCGGGCAAGGGCGTGCTGCTGACGACCCTCAGCCTGTGGTGGTTCGACCGGCTCGCCGGTGCGGACGGCGGGCGCGGCATCCCGAACCATCTGGCGGCGTCGCACGTGCTCACCCTCGGCGCGGACGGCCAGGCGAACACGGCCGACGATCTCAAGGCCCTGATCCCGGATGCCGTCACCGGGCGGGCGATGGTGGTGAAGAGCCTCGAGATGCTGCCCATCGAGTGCGTCGTGCGCGGGTATCTGACCGGTTCGGGGTGGGCGGAGTACCGCGAGAGCGGCACCGTCTGCGGCATCCCGCTGCCCGGTGGCCTGTCGAACGGCGACCGACTGCCCGAGCCCATCTACACCCCGGCGTACAAGGCGCCCCTCGGCGAGCACGACGAGAACATCTCGTTCGAGCGCACCGTGGAGCTCGTCGGCAAGGAGCACGCCGAAGCGCTGCGCGACCTCTCGCTCGAGATCTATGCCCGCGCATCCCGGACGGCCGAGGCGCGCGGCGTGATCCTCGCCGACACGAAGTTCGAGTTCGGCCTCGACGACAACGGCGTGATGACGCTCGCCGACGAGGTGCTCACGAGCGACTCGTCGCGGTACTGGGATGCCGCGACCTGGGCCTCGGGCGCCACCCCCGAGGAGCGCATGGCCAGCTTCGACAAGCAGATCGTGCGCGACTGGCTCGCGGCGAACTGGGCACCGCCGCGCGAAGGAGAGCCGCCGGCCCTGCCCGACGAGATCGTCGAGCGGACGGTCGCGCGCTACCGCGAACTGCTCGACCGCCTGACCTCCGCCTGACCGGCGGCCGAGGCATCGGTTCGACAGGAGATCGCGCGCTCCGCAGGACGGATCTGCCGAATCCGTCCTGTCGAACGCGAAATCTCCTGCGCTCCCGGGATCACGCGTTCTTCATCGCCTTGAGCCGGGCGAGCAGCACGGGCCCGGTGCGGTCGAGCATGCGACCGCCGAGCAGGATGCCGCCCACGAGCACAGCGACGCCCAGCACGATCCCAAGGGCACCGGCGATCCAGCTCATCGTCGCGCTCGCGGTGAAGAACCCGATGATGCCGACGATCACCGCGGGGGCCGACAGCGCGAGCGCGATCAGCCAGATGCCGAAGAAGGCCAGTCCCTGCAGGAAGGTGGTTCCCGGCACGCGTTTGAAGGGATTGTCGCCCGAGCCCGCCACGGGCACGACGAACTGCGCCGAGGTCACCGCGCACACGCCGTAGCAGGTGAAGAGGATCCCGATCGACATTCCGAGGATGCCGGGGAACTGGGTCCAGTCGCCCGAGAACGCGAACGGCAGGATGACCGCGAGCAGCACCAGCGGAAGCGCCACGGCGCCGGCGGCGAGCGTACGGCCGATCCTGTCGGCGCGACCGGACGCTCCGGTGATGAGCTCGGTGCCGAACGCGGTGCCGTCGTACGAGATGTCGGAGTACACGACGATGCCGATCACGATCGCGATGATCGGACCCGAGAACGCCAGCGCGACCAGTGGGTCGCCGTCGCGCGCGTAGAACCACAGCAGCACCGGCACCAGCGGCGCGCCGACGAGCTGGCGCAGATAGCGCGGATCCCGGGTCCAGTACGTCAGCGCGCGGGCGAAGATGGCGCCCGCAGAGCCCGTCGGCACGCGGCCGAACCAGCCGATCGAACCGGCGCGCGCCGCGGCGGTCGACGTCTGGCGCGGGTGCACGAGCGACCGGGCCAGGGACTGCCGCCACACCAGCCACAGCAGCGCGAGAGTCGCGAGTGCGATCAGCAGCTTCGCCCCGGCCGACGCCAGGTCGCCGGCCGCGGCATCCGCCGGCACCGCCCAGGCCGCGCCGATCGGCGTCCAGCCGAGCACGGGCACGACCGCCGCCAGCGTCTCGGCGTTGACCGCGAAACCCGTCGCGACGCCGACGATGATCGGACCGGCGAGGATCAGCGGGATGAACACCACGATCCCCGACACCTCGCGGAAGCGGCGGCCGCCGCTGAGGCCCGACGCGAGCGTCGCCACGGTGCGCGACGCGACGACGGCGGTGAGGACGGCGACGGGAGTGCTCACCAGCCACGCGATGATCGCCGCCGGCCAGTGCGCCCACGTCGCGATGGTCGCCAGCGCCGCCGCCGACGTCACCATGCCGGGGATGCCGCAGACTCCCGCGACCGCCAGCGCCACCATCATGCGCGACAGCGATATCGGGAACGCCACGAGCCGATCAGGGTCGAGCGTCGTGTCGACGCCGAACGCGAGCAGCGGGACCAGCGCCCACCCCAGCGTCACGAGCGACCCCGCCCCGACGATGACGAGGCCGGCCAGCCGCACGTCGCCGAATCCGAGCACCACGAGACCGGCGACGATCCCGGCGAGGATCCCGAGCCCGTACAGTGCGCCGAAGATGAACCCGATGAGCTGCCACGGGCTGCGCGCGAGCTGATTGCCGAGGACGCGGAAGCGCAGCCTCAGGAGCGTCGCAACCATTCCGGCCCTTCCGTGTGTCGCCGGCCCCCGACGAGTTCGACGAACCTGTCCTGCAGCGACTCCCCCGCGCGCACGTCGTCGACGGTGCCGGCGACGAGCAGGCGCCCGGCGGCGACGATCGCGACGTGGTCGCACATGCGCTGCACCAGGTCCATCGAGTGGCTCGAGACGATCACGGTTCCGCCGCTGGCGACATAGCCGGTGAGGATGTCCTGGATGTTCGCCGCCGAGACCGGGTCGACCGATTCGAACGGCTCGTCCAGCACGAGCAGCCGCGGCGCGTGGACGAGCGCGCACGCCAACGCGATCTTCTTGGTCATGCCCGCCGAATAGTCGACGACCATCGTGCCCGCGGCATCCGTCATGTCCATCAGGGCGAGGAGGTCCGCCGTGCGGCGCGCGATCTCGTCCTGCGGGATGCCGAACAGCAGGCCGTTGTACGTGACGAGCTGCTCACCCGTGAGTCGGTCGAACAGCTTCACGCCGTCGGCGAGGTTGCCGAGCATGCTCTTCGCCGTGACCGGGTCGCGCCACACATCGACCCCGTGCACCAGCGCCTGCCCGGCATCCGGCGCGAGGAGGCCCGTCGCCATCGAGAGCGTCGTGGTCTTGCCCGCCCCGTTCGGACCCACGAGCCCGTAGAACGAGCCGGTCGGCACCCGCAGGCTGAGGTCGGCGACGGCCACCTTCTGCCCGAACCGCTTGACGAGGCCGCGCAGCTCGAGGGCGGCGGCTGCGGGCGGGGGCGCGGCGGCGGGGCCGGCGGGAGCTTCGGGCTGCGGGGGAATCGATGGGTCTGTCACGTCTCTCCGTCACATCGGTGGCAGGCGCGCGAGCGCCGCCTGTCCACCCTTTCGGATGCCGCTTGCCCGAAGCAACTCGCGCGCGGACGCGCGACCGCTATCGTGAGGCCAGCACAAACCCCTGAGCGCAAGGAGCGCGCATGCCACTGTGGACTCTGCACGGCAACGGCCGGACCGTCGAACCCGGCAAGGTAGTGAGACCCGAAGAGCGCCTCAACTGGCCCGCGACCATCGCGATCGGCGCGCAGCACGTCATCGCGATGTTCGGCGCGACCTTCCTGGTGCCGATCATCACGGGCTTCCCGGTCTCGACGACGCTGCTGTTCTCGGGCATCGGGACGCTGCTGTTCCTGCTCATCACGCGCAACAAGCTGCCCAGCTACCTCGGCTCGTCGTTCGCGTTCATCGCGCCGGTGACCGCAGCGACAGCGTCACAGGGCATGGGCTCGGCCCTCGCCGGAATCGTCGCGGTCGGCGTGCTGCTCGCAGCGGTCGGCTTCATCGTGCAGTTCGCCGGGCTCGGCTGGGTCGAGAAGCTCATGCCGCCGGTGGTCGCCGGAGCGATCGTGGCGCTCATCGGATTCAACCTCGCGCCGGTCGCGTGGGACAGCTACCAGCAGGCGCCCTTCACCGCGACCGTCACGCTCGTGGCCGTCGTGCTGTTCAGCGTGCTGTTCCGCGGATTCCTCGGCCGCATCTCGATCTTCCTCGGCGTGATCGTCGGGTACGTCGTGGCGCTCCTCCTCGGCGAGGTCGACTTCACCGCCGTGAATGAACTCATCGCGAACGGCCAGTGGATCGGTCTTCCGACCTTCCACTTCCCCGACTTCGTGTCGCCCGGCACCTGGAGCGTCATCGCGATGTTCCTGCCCGTCGTGCTCGTGCTCATCGCCGAGAACGTCGGACACGTGCGCGGCGTCGCGACCATGACCGAGGCATCCGTCAACCAGCAGACCGGCCGCGCGCTCATCGCCGACGGCGCGGCCACCGTGCTCGCGGGCACCTTCGGCGGGTCGGGCACCACGACGTACGGCGAGAACATCGGCGTCATGGCCGCGACCCGCGTGTACTCGACGGCCGCGTACTGGGTGGCGGGTGTCTTCGCGATCCTGCTGTCGATGTCGCCCGTCGTCGGCGCGGTGTTCAACTCCATCCCGGCCGGCGTGCTCGGCGGCGTGACCACCGCCCTCTACGGGCTCATCGGCATCATCGGCATCAAGATCTGGGTCGACAACCGCGTCGACTTCTCGCGCCCCGTCAACCAGTACACGGCGGCCGTCGCGCTCGTGATCGGCATCGCCGGATTCACGATGCAGTGGGGCGACTTCCAGCTCGGCGCGATCGTCATCGGCGCGGCGGCGGCGCTGCTGATCTACCACCTCGGCAACCTCATCGCCCGCTGGCGCAAGACCGGCGCCGACGACGGCGGCCCGCTGCCGCCCGTGGGTCAGCTCGGTGGCGACCCGCAGGACGTCCAGGTCCGCTGACCCGGAGCCCCGGCGCCCGCCCGGCCGGTCACGGTGTCCCGAGTTCGGCCGAGCATGTCCCACTTTCGTCCGCAAGACGGCGCTCTTACAGCCGAAAGCGGGACACGCGCGCCCCGGCCCCGGGAATGGGCGACGGATGCCGAGGGTTCTACATTCATGTGAATGCACAGCAGACGGCGGCCGACCGCCTCGCCGCCGACACCGCGATGGGAGCCGTGACGCTGCTCGTCGGCGACCTCGACGGCATGACCGCGTTCTACCGCGACGTCGTCACGCTCGAGGTGCTCGTTGCGGACGGCGACCAGGTCGTGCTCGGCCGCGCCCGGCGGGCGATCGTGGCGCTGCGGCACGACCCGGCGCTGCGCCACGCGACCCCGGGCTCGGCGGGGCTCTTCCACACCGCGATCCTGTTCGAGTCGCAGGAGGCGCTCGCGGCCGCGCTCTACAGCGTCGCGACCCGCGCGCCGCACACGTTCACGGGGTCGGCCGACCACCTGGTCAGCCAGGCGTTCTACTTCACCGATCCCGAGGGCAACGGCATCGAGCTGTACTGGGACCGCGCCCGCACCGAGTGGTCGTGGGTGCACGGGCAGATCGAGATGGCGACGCTGTACCTCGACCCCAACGCGTACCTGCGTGAGCACCTGACCGAGCGTGCCACGGGCGGCGCGACGGCGCAGGACGCGGCATCCGTCGGTCATGTGCACCTGTCGGTCGGCGACGTCGCCACCGCCCGCTCGTTCTACGTCGACGCGCTCGGCTTCGACGAGACGGCCGCGCTGGGCGATCAGGCGGTGTTCGTGAGCGCCGGTGGCTACCACCACCACATGGCGATGAACACCTGGAGCTCGCGCGGGGCAGGCCCGCGCATGCCCGCGCTCGGTCTGGGCCGCGTGGATCTCGAGCTGCCCGACGCCGACGCGCTGGGCGAGCTCGCCGAGCGGCTGCGCCACCACGGCTTCGCGGTGCGCGACGACGGGCGCACGGTGTCGTTCGACGACCCGTGGCGCAACCTGCTGCACGCCACCGTGCCAGGCCGGGGCTGACCCCAGCGCCCCGGCCTCCGGCCCCAGCCGGCCTCAGACGGAGTCGCGGATGACGAGCTCGGTCTCGAGGATCGTGACGTGGCGCGGATGCCGTCCCGCGAGCAGATCGATGAGCACCGAGGCCATGCGCTCGCCCTGCTGGAACGACGGCTGACGTACCGTCGTCAGCTGCGGGATGACGGATGTCGCGACCGGTGAATCGTCGAAGCCCATGAGCGCGACATCGTCAGGCACGCGCAGTCCCTCAGCCGTCAGCGCGGTGAGGACGCCGCGCGCCATGAGATCGCTCGCGACGAACACCGCGTCGGGCGGGGATCCTGCGGCAAGGATGCGACGCATGGCGTCGGCCCCGCCGTCCGCCGTGAAGTTGCCGTCCTCGATCGCGTGCTCCTCGAGGTGGAACGCCGCCAGGGCGTCGCGGTAACCCTGGAGGCGGTCGATGCCGGCGGGCATGTCGAGTGGTCCCGTGATCGTCGCGATCCGGCGGCGGCCACTCTCGATCAGGTACACCGTGGCGTCGTACGCGCCCCGGACGTTGTCGACGTCGACGTAGTAGTCGCGCTCGCGCTCGCGCACCGGCCGGCCGCCGTAGACGACCGGCACGACGCTCGCGATGCGCTCGATGAACGTGTCGCTGGTGTGGTGCGAGACCACGATCGCCCCGTCGACGGCGCCGCTGCGCACGTAGCTCGTCGTCTTGTCGCCGGGGTCGTCGCTCGCGATGAACAGGTTGAGCACGTAGTCCGAGCGGCTGAGCCGCGAGTTGATGCCCGACACGATCGCCGCGAAGAACGGGTCGCCGAAGAACCTCGTGGTGTCTTCGGGCACGATGAGGGCGACGGCGTGCGTCTTCTGGCTCGCGAGCGAGCGCGCCGCACGGTTCGGGACGTAGTTGAGGTCCGCGATGGCACGCTTGACCGCCTCCAGCGCCTCGGGACTCACCGCGGTGGAGCCGTTGACGACGCGCGAGACCGTCGACCGCGAGACCCCCGCGGCCGCGGCGACCTCCTCGATCGTCACGGCATGGCGCATCGTCTCGGTGGTCATCGCGATGCGCCCCCCGTCACGTGTGTGGTCATACCCTCATCCTGCCCCTCGCGCGAGCCCGTCAGGCGTCGACCGGCAGATCGGAACCGGTGAGCGCGCGGGCCGCGATGATCCGACGGTAGTCGCGCGCGCTGTCCTTGAGGGACCGCTCCTGCGTGTCGTAGTCGACTCGCACGATACCGAATCGCTTCTCGTACCCCCACGCCCACTCGAAGTTGTCGAGCAGCGACCAGTAGAAGTACCCGCGCACGTCGACGCCCGCATCGGCCGCGTCGAGGATCGCGGCCAGGTGCGCCCGCAGGAACTCGGCGCGATCCTCGTCGTGCACGCGGACCTCGCCCTCCTCGACGACGCGGGCGTCGTCGTAGGCCGCCCCGTTCTCGGTGACGTACAGCACGGTGCCGGCGGGCTCGGCGTACTCGTGCCACACGCGCTCGAGCAGGCGCGTGAGCCCTTCGGGCTGCACCTCCCAGTTCATCGGCGTGCGCGGAAGGCCGCGCTCGTGCCAGAAGATGCCCTCGTGCGACGGGAACGGCGAGCGTCCCGGACGATCGGTCGGTGCGTCACCGGCCTTCGGCGGGTTCTCGGGGGCGTGGCCTCCGACGTATTCGCCGTGGTAGTAGTTCACCCCGAGCGTGTCGAGGGGCGTCGAGATCGCGTCGAGGTCGCCCGGCCGGATCGCGGACTCCCATGCGGCGACGGCCTCCGCATCCACCTCCCGGATGTCGTCGACGATGTCGGCGGGGTACTCGCCGCGGAAGATCGGATCGAGGAACCAGCGGTTGAACTGCCCGTCGATGCGGCGCGCCGCGTCGACGTCCGCCGGGTCGGACGCGTCGACCGGATCGGCGACCGTGAGGTTGAGCGTGATGCCGAGCGTCAGCGACTCGTCGCGCGCCCGCAGCTCGCGGACGGCCTGACCGTGGCCGAGCATCAGGTGGTGCGCGGCGAGCACGCCCTCGGTCACGCTGTAGTGGCCCGGAGCGTGCAGGCCCGCCGTGTAGCTCAGGAACGACGAGCACCACGGCTCGTTGAGCGTCGTCCACACGTCCACACGGTCTCCGAGCGCGTCGTGCATGTCGAGCGCATACTCGGTGAACCTCTCGGCGGTGTCGCGGTTCGCCCAGCCGCCCTTCTCCTGCAGCGCCTGCGGCAGGTCCCAGTGGTACAGGGTGAGCCACGGGAGGATGCCGGCGCCCAGCAGCTCGTCGACCAGCCGCTTGTAGAAGTCCACGCCCTGCTCATTGACGGGTCCCCCGTCGGGACGCACGCGCGCCCACGACGTCGAGAAGCGGTAGGTCTGCAGCCCCATGTCCTTCATGAGGGCCACGTCGTCGCGGTACCGGTGGTAGTGGTCGCACGCGACATCGCCGTTGTCGCCGTTGATCACGGCGCCCGGCACGCGGCAGAACGCGTCCCAGATCGAGTCGCGGCGACCGTCCTCGCGGGCGGCCCCCTCGATCTGGAAGGCGGCGGTCGCGGCGCCGAACAGGAAGTCCGACGGGAACGCACGCGAAGTCGCGGTCGTCATGAGGGCAGAGTCCTCTCTGGATGCGATGGTCATGTGTCTATCAGCCCTTGACGGCGCCGGCCATGATCCCGCTGACGAGCTGGCGACCGGCGAAGGCGAACAGCAGGATGAGCGGGATCGTCGCCAGCAGCACGCCGGCGAGCACGATCGAGTAATCGACGAAGTAGTTCGACTGCAGCAGCGACAGCGCCACCGGCAGAGTGGGGTCGCGCCGGTCGAGCACGATGAAGGGCCAGAAGAAGTTGTTCCACGCGCCGACGAAGGTGAAGAGGAACAGCATGGCCGCCGCTGGACGCGCCGCCGGGACCGCGATGGTCCAGAACGTGCGCAGCATCGTCGCGCCATCCACGCGCGCAGCCTCGATCAGCTCATCGGGAACCGTCTGCTGCAGGTACTGCGTCATCCAGAACACGCCGAACGCGCTCGTGAGCGCCGGGATGATGATGGCGCCGACGCTGCCCGTCCAGCCGAGGTCGGCGAACAGGATGTACAGCGGCACGACGCCCAGCTGGGTCGGCACCGCCATCGTGGCGACGACGAACACGAGCAGGCCCTTGCTCCCCGGGAAGCGCAGCTTCGCGAAGGCCCAGCCGGCGAGCGTCGACGTGAGGACGACGGATGCCGCGATCAGGGTCGAGCTGTAGAGCGAGTTCCACAGCGCGGGCCAGAAGTTCACCGCGGGGTCGTTGACCACCGAGGCGGCGTTGGCGAGGAAGTTGCCGCCGGGGATCCACGACATGTTCGGGTCGCTGATGGTCGTGGAATCCCCCGACCCGATCAGGAACGACCAGTAGTAGGGGAACACCGCGGACAGCACGACGACCGCGAGGCCCGCGTAGACCCAGAACCCCGCGCGGAAGCCGCGGATCTTGGTGGTCCTGTTCTCGCGGCCGCGACCGCGCCCCAGCCCTGCGGTGGCGATGGGCTCTTCCACCATCGCGATGGGAGGTGTGGTGCTCATCGGGCGTCCCCCTTGCGGTCCATGCGCCGCAGGACGCCGGCGGCGCCCCGGCTGGTCTCGTCGCGGACGAGCCGGCGCGTGACCATCAAATTGATGAGTCCGATGACGAGGATGAGGAGGAACAGGATCCACGCCAGCGCCGCGGCGCGGCCGAAGTTCCACTCGCGCCAGCCGATGTTGTAGAGGAACAGGGTGATCGTGAGCCACTGACCAGCGGCGCCGCCCTGGCCGGTGTTGTCGAACTGGCTCGGCTCGTCGAAGATCTGCAGGCCGCCGATCGTCGACGTGATGATCACGAAGATGAGCGTGGGACGCAGCGAGGGGAGCGTGATGCTCCAGAACTGGCGGAAGCCGCCGGCGCCGTCGACGGTGGCCGCCTCGTAGTAGTCGCGGGGCACGGCCTGCATCGCGGCGAGGAGGATCAGCGCGTTGTAGCCGGTCCAGCGGAAGTTCACCATCGTGGCGATCGCGACGTGGCTCCAGAACGGGTCCTTGTGCCACGGGATCGCCGGCAGGCCGAGGCCCGTGAGGATGTTGTTCACCAGGCCGTGGTTGTCGCCGAACATGTTGCTGAAGATCAGCGCGACGGCCACGGGCGCCATGACGTACGGCAGCAGGACGCTCGTGCGCCAGAACGTCTTGGCGCGGATGTTCTTGTCGAGCATCGCAGCGATGAAGATCGCCAGGATCAGCTGCGGGACGCTCGAGAGCAGGAAGATGCTGAAGGTGTTGCGCAGCGCGGTCCAGAACTGCGGGTTCTGCAGGATCCAGATGTACTGGTCGAACCCGATGAACTCGCCGGAGTTGCGGACGAGGTCCCACTCCATGAACGAGATGACCGCCGTGTAGGCGATGGGGAAGAGACCCACGATCGCGAACATGAGGAAGAACGGCGAGATGTAGAGGTACGGCGAGACCTTGAGGTCCCAGCGGCTGAGCTGCTGGCTGAAGGACAGCACGCGAACGCGCTTCTCTGTCGGCTTCGGCGGCGCCTCAGGCGCGTCAGGGCGCACTTGGGTGGCAGTCACGATGGCTCCGGTGAGGTCGGGGTCGGACAGACCGAGTGCGCGCGGGCGTCGGGTTCACCCGCGCGCACTCGATCATGAATCGGATCGGAGCCTCAGAAGGCCTCGACCTCGGCGACCCAGGTGTTCCACGAGGTCTGCTCGTCTTCGACGCCGTCGAAGACTCGCGTGACCGCGTTCTGGAGCGCGTCGTGGTACTTGAAGTAGCTCGCGTCCTTGTAAGGCGCGACCGTGACGGCCTCGGCGCGGGTCGAGAGGATCTCGCCGACGGGCGCGTCCTGGAAGTACGCGTTGGTGGCCTCCGCGAGCTCCGTGCTCTCGAGAGCCTCGAGCTGGCTCGGGAAGGTGCCCGCGTTCGCGAACGCCTTCATCTGCTGCTCGGGAGCGGTGAGCCAGTCGGCCAGCGCGAGCGCCGCCTCGACGTTGTCGCCATCGGCCGGAACGGTCAGGTACGAGCCGCCCCAGTTGCCGCCGCCGCCCGGGAACACGTCGGCGATGTCCCAGTCGGTGGTGTCGGGCGCGTTGCCTTCGATGACGCCGAGCATCCAGCCCGGGCACAGCATCGCGGCGAACTCGCCGTTCGCCATCGAGGCGAACCAGTCGTCCGACCACTGGCCGGCGTACGCCGAGTTCGGCACCGCGCGCTCGGTCACGAGCTCGTACGCCGCCTGGATCTCGGGGTTCTCGGTGGCGATGACCGCGCCGTCGGGCTCGGTGTACGTGTACTCGATCTGGTTCACGATGCCCTGCAGCACCGAGTTGGCCGAGTCGATCATCGGCTTGCCGGTCGCCGCCTTGTACTGGTCGGCGACGTCGAGGAAGTGCTCCCAGTCGCCGTTGAACAGCTCGGCGACGCCCTCGCGGTCGCTCGGCAGGCCGGCGGCGGCGAACAGCTCGCTGCGGTAGCAGATGCCCTGCGGGCCGATGTCGGTGCCGAAGCCGACGAGACGCCCGTCGGCGTCGGTCGCGGCGGCTTCCTTCCAGTCCAGCCAGCGCCCCTTGACCGAGTCGGGTGCCTCGGCGAGGAGGTCTGAGTACTGCATGGCCTCGGCGAACCAGTCGATCTCGACCGCCTCGATGTCGGCCAGGCCGCCCTTGCCGAGCTTCGCGAAGTAGTTCGCGCGGGCGTCGCCCGACTCGGCGGCGCGGGTGTGCTCGATCGTGACGTTCGGGTTCTCGTCCATGTACTCCTGGAGGAGCTCGTCGGTGTACCCGAAGTCGTTGAAGGTGGCGACCGTCAGCGTGATCTCCTCGTCGGCGTTGCCGCCGTCACCGGTGTCGCCGCTGTTGCCGGCGCAGCCGGCCAGGACGATGGCCGAGGCCGAGAAGGCGGCGACGGCCACGGCGCTTCTGCGGAAGGCGCGTGCGTTCACTGTCACTCCTTTGTGTTGTCAGGTTGGTGTGTGTTGCAGGAACCGGCCCCGGATGGGTTCCGCGGCCTTGGTGTCGTGGGAGCGTTCCCAACGATTGAGACGCAACGCTATGGGACCGCTCTCACGGATGTCAAGGGAGCGCTCCCATGGATGTGTCACGATTGCGTCACGGGCCGTGATCGCACGCGAACGACGCGGAGACCGGGGCGGATGCCGGGGCCCGTAGACTGGACGAGACCCCTGCCCGCGACATCCGGAGCTGTCTGATGCCCACCATCGTCGTCGACGTCATGCCCAAGGCCGAGCTGCTGGACCCGCAGGGGAAGGCCGTCTCCGGCGCATTCGCCCGTCTGGGCGTGTCGGACTTCAGCGGTGTCCGGATCGGCAAGCGCTTCGAGCTGACCGTCGACGGCGACGTGACCGACGAGGTCCTGGCCGAGGCCAAGCGGGTCGCCGAAGAGATCCTCTCGAACTCCGTGATCGAGGATGTGGTCGGGGTCGAGGTGGTCGAATGACCGCCCGCATCGGGGTCATCACGTTCCCCGGATCGCTCGACGATCGCGACGCGCAGCGCGCGATCCGCATCGCGGGGGCCGAGCCCGTCGCCCTGTGGCACGGCTCGCACGACCTCGAAGGCGTCGACGCGCTCGTGCTGCCCGGCGGCTTCAGCTACGGCGACTACCTGCGCGCGGGCGCCATCGCCGCGCTCGCGCCGATCATGGCGGAGGTGAAGGATGCCGCGGCCAAGGGCATGCCCGTCCTCGGCATCTGCAACGGCTTCCAGATGCTGGTCGAGGCTCACCTGCTCCCCGGCGGCCTGATCCGCAACGCGCACCAGCAGTTCATCCGCCGCGATCAGCGGATGCGCGTCGAGAACAACGACACCGCGTGGACCAGCGATTTCGCCGCCGGCCAGGAGATCGTCATCCCGCTGAAGAACGCCGACGGCGGCTACATCGCGTCGGAGTCCGAGCTCGACCGGCTCGAAGGCGAGGGGCTCGTGGCGTTCCGCTACGTCGGCATCAACCCGAACGGTTCGCTGCGCGACATCGCGGGCATCGCGAACGAGCGCGGCAACGTCGTCGGCCTCATGCCGCACCCCGAGCACGCGGTCGAGCCGGGCTTCGGTCCCGACACGTCCGCCGCGATGCGCTCGGGCGAGGACGGCCTGCCGTTCTTCACCTCGGCGATCGCGGCCGTGGTCGGCGCCGCGGCCTGACGCGCGGCATCCGCCGGCTCACACCGTTCCGGCAGGCGGCCACACGCCGATGATGAGGCCCATGATCACGAGCGTCACCAGCTCGTGCGCGATGTTGAGCACCGTCAGCGACGTCGGGCGCCCTTCGAACGCATCGTGCGTGATGAAGCGGGCGGCGGTGAAGCCCGCCCACAGGATCACGGCGGTCGCGAGCGCCGCCCACAGATAGCCGCCGCCGTAGAAGTGCCAGGCGATCGAGGACGCGCCGGCCAGCACCCATGCCGTGATGAAGCTCACGATGACGGTCACGACGATGGGCACGACGGCGGTCGCACCCGGCCGGTCCATGTCGACGTTCGCGAGCTTGGCCCACCTCGTGCCGAACACCTTCGGCGTGTACCAGATCGCGCCGACGACCATGCTCGACGCGGTCGCGATCAGCACCGCCCAGTAGTTGATCTCGGGAACCATCCTTGCCTCCCTGTCCGGTTGCTCGAACTCTAGTCCCCGCGTGCGCCGGTAGCGTGGAACCGTGAGCGACAGCATCCGGAATCTCGTCGTCAGCGTCCCGACCGAGCAGCTCGCCGCCGACCTGGGCGAGCTCCCCGAGGGCGTCGAGGTGGTGGTATGGCCGATGGATGCCGCGGCCCCGCGCGACCGATTCGACATGGTCGTGCCCCCGTACATGTCGATGGCCCGCGTGCTGTCGCGCCTCGAGGGCGTCGAGGTCGGGCTCGTCCAGAGCCAGTCGATCGGATACGACGGCGTCGAGAGCATCCTTCCGCCCGGCCTGGTGTTCGCCAACGCGGCCTCGGTGCACGAGACGTCCACGGCCGAGCTCGCGGTGGGACTCACGCTCGCCGCGCAGCGGCGCCTCGACGCGTTCGCCATCGACACGGCGGCGGGCCGCTGGTCGCCCGCGTTCACCGAGAGTCTCGCCGACCGGCGTGTGCTGCTGCTCGGCTACGGCGGCGTCGGCAAGGCCGTGGCCGCACGGCTCGCGCCCTTCGAAGTGAGACTGACAGCGGTCGCCTCCCGTGCGCGGGACGAGGACGGGATGCCGGTGCACGGCGTCGACGAGCTGCCTGGGCTGCTGCCGGATGCCGAGATCGTCATCGTCACGCTGCCGGGCGGCGCGGCGACACAGGGGATCGTCGACGACGCGTTCCTGTCGGCGCTGCCGGACGGCGCGTTGCTGGTGAACGTCGGCCGGGGCACCCTCGTCGACACCGACGCGCTCGTGGACCACGTGCGGCGCGGCCGCATCCGGGCGGCACTCGACGTCACCGACCCTGAGCCGCTCCCGGAGGGTCACCCGCTCTGGGGTCAGCCAGGGGTGCTGATCTCGCCCCATGTCGGCGGAGCCTCGAGCGCCATGCGACCTCGCGTGGCACGGCTGGTGCGTGCGCAGATCGAGCGCCTCGCCGCCGGCGAGCCGCCGCTGAACGTCGTCCTCGGCGGCTGAGGCTCCCTTTCGGCCCCAGCGAGCACGCTGGGGCCGAAGCCCGCGTGCCGATTCCGCTCGGGAACGGCTCGAGAGCTCTCGCCGGGTTCCGCCGGCCGCACTCCCGCTCGCCGACCGGGCCGCGTCCTTCGGGATGCGGCCGTGTCCGCGTCCGCACGGCGTCAGCGGGTCGCCGTAAGCTCGCTGGCGACGCGCAGCTGCGCTCGATCACGCCGTCCCGAGGAGCCGTATGAACCTGCCCGACGCGCTGGCGGCGGCATCCGCCCTCCTCGGCGCCGCGATCGCGGGCGTCTACTTCGGGTTCTCGCTGCTCGTGATGCCGGGCCTCGCCCGCACCCCGGACGGCGCGGCGCTCCGCGCGATGCAGCAGATCAACCGCTCCATCCGCCCCGTGTTCCTGCTGCTCTTCGTCGGATCCGCCCTCGTCGCGCTGGCCTCGGCGATCGCCGAGGCGCTCTCGTGGAACGGCGCCGTCTCGGCGTGGCGGATCGCCGGCGACGTGCTGATCATCGCCCACTTCTTCATCACGGCGGGATTCAACATCCCCCGCAACAACGCCGTGGACCGGCTGTCGGCGGATGACGCCGCCGATCAGCGCACGTGGCGCACGATCGCCCGCCAGTGGACGCTGGGCAATCACCTCCGCGGCTGGTCCGCCTTCGTCGGCGCCGGCATCCTCGTCGCCACGCTCCTGGTGTGACGCCCGGTCAGGCGGTGAAGACGGCGTGCACGTCTCCGACGACGTCGCGGCCGCCGAGCGCGGCCAGCTCCATCAGCACGGCCGTGCCGACGACCTCGCCGCCGAGGCGCCCGACGAGCTCGTGCGCCGCGACCAGAGTGCCGCCGGTGGCGAGCACATCGTCGACGAGCAGCACGCGCATGCCGCTCGTGATGTCGTCGTGCGCCTCGATGGTCGCGGTGCCGTACTCGAGGGCGTAGTCGACGGATGCCGCGGGCCGGGGCAGCTTGCCCGCCTTGCGGATCGGAACGAGGCCGGCGCCGGCCTCCATCGCCGCGGCGCCCGCGAGGAGGAACCCACGCGCCTCCACCCCCGCGACGACGTCGAACGACCCCTCGAACGGGGCGATCATCGCGTGGATGACGGTGCGAAGTGCCGAGGCATCCGCCAGCAGGGGCGTGATGTCGCGGAACAGCACGCCCGGCTCGGGGTAGTCGGGGATCGTCCGGATGAGGGATTCGGCACGCGTGAGAGCCTCGGAGAGCACCCGCCCACCCTACGCCGCACGCGTGCGAGACGAGGACATGTGCCGAAACGAGGACCCACGCGCGGAATCCGTCCTCGATTCGGCGCTCTTCCTCGCCTCCCGCCCGGCGATACGGATGTGTAAGCGCTTGCAGTAGACTGGCGCGATGACTTCCCCAGAGACCGCAGAGCGCACGGACGCGTTCCTCGCCACCGTCGGCGGCGAGTGGTGGCGCACCGCCGTGATCTACCAGATCTACCCCCGCTCGTTCGCGGATGCCTCGGGCGACGGCATCGGCGATCTGCCCGGCATCACGTCGCACCTCGACGACCTGGCGCAGCTGGGCATCGACGCGATCTGGCTGAGCCCGTTCCAGCGCTCGCCGCAGAAGGACGCCGGCTACGACGTCAGCGACTACTGCGACGTCGATCCGCTCTTCGGCACCCTGGCCGACTTCGACACGATGCTCGCGGCGGCGCACGAGCGCGGCATCCGCGTCATCGTCGACCTCGTCCCGAACCACTCGTCCGACCAGCATGAGTGGTTCCAGCAGGCCCTGGCAGCCGCGCCCGGCAGCCCCGAGCGCGCGCGGTACATGTTCCGCGACGGCACGGGCGAGCACGGCGAGCTGCCACCCAACAACTGGGACTCGGTCTTCGGCGGCCCCGCGTGGACGCGCGTGATCGAGGCCGACGGCACGCCGGGCCAGTGGTACCTGCACCTGTTCGACTCGTCGCAGCCCGACTTCGACTGGTCCAACGAGGAGGTGCGCGAGGAGTTCCGGCGCATCCTGCGCTTCTGGCTCGACCGCGGCGTCGACGGATTCCGTGTCGACGTGGCGCACGGCCTGGTGAAGGCCGAGGGCCTCCCCGACTACATCCCGGCCCCCGAGGCCGGCTCGATGGGCGGCGAAGAGGAGAACGTGCCGTACTGGGGCCAGGAGGGCGTGCACGAGGTGTACCGCGATTGGCGCAGGATCATGGCCGAGTACGAGGGCGACCGCGCACTCGCCGCCGAGGCGTGGCTGCCGACCGCCGACAGGACCGCGCTGTGGGTGCGCTCCGACGAGATGCATCAGGCCTTCAATTTCCCCTACCTGCAGACCGAGTGGAACGCCGCCGAGCTGCGCGAGGTCATCGACGAGTCGCTGCGCGCATTCCCGGGCGTCGGCGCCCCCAGCACGTGGGTGCTGTCCAACCACGACGTCGTCCGCCACGCCTCGCGCCTGGCGCTCACCGCTGAGAACCCGCAGGGCCACGGCATCGGCCCGGACTCACCGGGCAAGCCGATCCCCGAGGTCGGCCTGCGCCGCGCCCGCGCCGCCACGACCCTGATGCTCGCCCTCCCCGGCTCGGCCTACCTGTACCAGGGCGAGGAGCTCGGGCTTCCCGAGGTCATCGACATCCCCGGCGCGGCCCGGCAGGACCCCACCTGGTTCCGCACCGACGGCGAGCGCTACGGCCGCGACGGCTGCCGGGTGCCGATCCCGTGGGAGACGGATGCCCCGGCCTACGGCTTCAGCCCCTCCGGTGCGTCGTGGCTGCCGCAGCCGGCCGAGTGGGCCGAGCTCGCGCGCAGTGCGCAGGTCGGTGTCGAGGGGTCGACGCTCGAGCTCTACCGCCTGCTGCTCGCGGAGCGCCGCGCCCGCGGCCTCGGGGCCGGCACGCTGGAGTGGATCGATGGATACGGCCCGGATGCCGTGGCATTCCGCAACGGGAATGTGACGGTCGTCGCGAACACCGGCACGGCGTCCATCCCCGTGCCGGACGGTATCGTGATCGCAGCGAGCGGCCCGCTCGCCGGCGCCGAGCTGCCGGCCGACACGACCGTCTGGGTGGCGAACGGCTGAGGGTGCGAGCGGGATGCCGAGCGCGGCGTCCCGCGATCCGGCCGGATCGCCGGTCGAAGGAGAGGTGACGACGTGGTCAGCATCGACGAGGTCGCGCGCGCGGCGGGCGTCTCGACCGCGACCGTGTCGCGCGCCCTGAGCGGACGCGGTCATGTCTCGGCGGGGGCGAAGGCCAAGGTCGAAGCCGCCGCGAAGAGCCTCGGGTACGTCGTCTCGGCGTCGGCCTCGAGCCTGGCCTCGGGTCGCACGCGCAACATCGGCGTGCTCGTGCCCTTCCTCGACCGCTGGTTCTTCTCGACGGTGCTGAGCGGCATCGCGTCGGCGCTCATGCGCCGCGGCTACGACATCACCCTTTACAGCCTCACCGCCGACCGGGCGGAGCGCCGCGACATCTTCGACACGTTCCTGCGGCGCCAGCGCGTCGACGGGGTCATCGCGATCGCGATCGAGCTCGGCCAGGAGGAGACCGAGCACCTGCTCGAGCTCGACCTGCCGGTGATCGCGATCGGCGGTCCGAACCCGCGGCTCACGACACTCACCGTCGACGACGTCGCGGTGGCGCGCCTGGCGACCGAGCACCTCCTCGCACTCGGACACCGCGAGATCGCCCACATCGGCGCGAGCCCCGAGTTCGACATCGACTTCCACATCCCCACGCACCGCCGGCAGGGCTTCGAGCAGGCGCTCGCGGATGCCGGGATCCCGGCCAAGCCGTCGCTGTACGAGCCCGCCGACTTCACGATCGAGGGCGGGTTCCGTGCGGCGAAGCAGCTGCTGGGCCAGCCCGGAGGCCGCCCGACGGCCATCTTCGCGGCATCCGACGAGATGGCGATCGGCGCGCTGCTCGCCGCCCGCGAGCTCGGCTACCGCGTGCCCGAGGACCTCTCGGTCATCGGCATCGACGGCCACGAGCTCGGCGAGTTCTTCCGCCTCACGACGGTCGACCAGTTCCCGCTCGGCCAGGGCGAGCGGGCCGCCGACGCGATCCTCGCCGAGCTCGAGTCGGCGCCCGGCGAGACCTCCGCGCATCGACCGGGCGACCTGCCGTTCGAGCTCATCGTGCGCGGCTCGACGGCTCGCCTCACCCACTGACCGCCCGCGGATAGGCTCGTCCGCATGACGATCGACCTCGAAGCCCTCTACATCGACCTGCACCGGCATCCGGAGCTGTCCTTCCAGGAGACGCGGACGGCCGGCGTCGTCACGCAGCACCTGACCGACCTCGGCATCGAGTTCGAAGAGGGCATCGGCAAGACCGGGGTCGCGGCCGCGATCCGCAACGGCGAGGGGCCGGTCGTGTGGCTGCGCGCCGACATGGACGCCCTGCCCGTGCCCGAGCAGACCGGGCTCGAGTACGCCAGCACGGCCCGCGGCACCGACCCTGCAGGCAACGACGTGCCGGTCATGCACGCGTGCGGCCACGACATGCATGTGACCGCGCTCGTCGGCGCGCTCGAGCGCCTGGTCGCGACGAAGGACGAGTGGTCGGGCACCGTGGTCGCGGTCTTCCAGCCCGCCGAGGAGTACGGCGCAGGCTCGCAGGCCATGATCGCCGACGGTGTGCTCGAGCGTTTCCCGAAGCCCGACATCGTGCTCGGTCAGCACGTCACGCCGCTGCCCGCGGGCACCATCGGCGTTCGCAGCGGCACGCAGATGGCGGCATCCGACGGCCTCACCGTCACCCTGCTGGGCCGCGGCGGCCACGGCTCGCGCCCGCAGGCCACGATCGACCCGGTCGTGATGGCCGCGGCGACGGTGATGCGGCTGCAGACGATCGTGTCGCGCGAGGTCGACCCGCGGGACGTCGCGGTGGTGACCGTCGGGTCGATCCACGCGGGCCTGAAGAACAACATCATCCCGGCGGAGGCGAAGCTCGAGCTGAGCCTGCGCTATCCCGATGACGACGCGCGGGCCGCCGTCCTCGAGAAGGTCGAGCGCATCGTCCGGGCCGAGGCGCAGGCTTCCGGTGCCGAGCAGCCGCCGGTGATCGTGACCGACCACACGCTCCCGCCGACGATCAACGACGTCCACGCCACCGCGCGCCTCGTGCTCGCGTTCGATGCCGCCTTCGGGGACGGCACCGTCATCGACCCTGGCATGTTCACCGGCAGCGAGGACGTCTCGTGGTTCGCGCGCGAGGCCGGCGTGCCGCTCGTCTTCTGGTTCTGGGGCGGCGCCGACGCGGAGGCGTTCGCGGCGGCACAGGCCGCGGGCACGATCGAGCGCGACATCCCGACGAACCACTCGCCGTTCTTCGCGCCGGTGCTGCAGCCGACGCTGTCGCGCGGCGTCGACGCTCTCGTGGTGGCCGCGCGCGAGTTCCTGGCCGAGCCCGCCGGCGCCTGAGCCGGACGGATGCCGTGGCACGCGGCATCCGTCGACCCGCTCACCTGCTTCACGGGGTTCGCGGCGAGGCTCCCCGAAGTCGGCGCCGTGAGCGGCTCAGAGCGAGTCGGCCGGCGTGCGGGCGTCGACCAGGTGCTGACCCGACACCAGGCCGGGGAGCCCGCGTCGGTCGGGTGTCGTCAGCACCAGCGTGACCGACGCGACCGCGAAGACGCCGGCGACGAAGCCCCACGCGCCGGGAAGGGCGAGCAGCACGAGGTAGCCGCCGATGCCGCCGGCGAAGCGCAGGAACCGGGCGAGTCCGACGGGAAGCGGCCCGCCGACGAAGCGCAGCTGCACGGCGAGGTCGCCGACGGTACGGCCCGTCGCCATCACGACGACGAGCCACACCACGATCGGAACCACACTGCCCACCGCCCCGGCCGCCGACCCGTCGCGCATCGCGGCCTGGGCTCCGAGCGCCCACAGCGCGAGCTGGAACACGACGGCGGCCGCGATCCCGGTCAGCCACGCTCCGAGCACGTCGCACAGCGTGGCCAGGAAGCGCCGTCCGCGCGTGACCGGTCTCGGCGCCTCGGCGTCGGGGTGTCGCGGCGTTCCCCAGTGCCGTCGTGGCACGAGCAGGGCGAGCAGCGACCCCAGCAGCGCGCCGCAGGTGTTCGTGAGCAGGTCGTCGACGTCGAACACGCGGTACGCGCACGGGTAGAGGCCCCAGACGCCGGTCAGCTGCGTGGTCTCGACGAGCGCCGAGACCGCGAATCCGGCGACGATGGCGGTGGGGATGCCTCGGCCGCCGAGCACGCGGACGAAGAAGCCGAGCGGGACGAACAGCAGCACGTTCAGCAGCACCTGCAGGACAGCGGGGTCGGTGAGGGCACTGCGGCCGCGGCGTGAGACGGCGTCGCGGATGTCTCGAGTGAACGCCCAGAGATCGAGGTTGACGCCCGCGCAGCGGATGGCGTCCGGGTCGGGGAGCGGCAGGAGCGTGTAGGTCCAGATCGCCATGAGGTAGATGAGGGCCGCACCCCAGACCACGAACCGGGCGGCACCGAACCCGCCGCGGCGGCGATAGCTCAGCGCGACGAACGGCACGAACAGCAGCACGGCCAGCGTCACCCCCGCGGCGACCGCGAGCCCGCCCAGAATGACCTGTTCGCGCACGTCCGCAAGTCTCCCAGAGCACGGCGTGCATGGATTTCGTGAGGATGCCGCTCTCGAGGCGTCCTCACGTTCCGCTCACGCGTAACATCGCCCGCCGTGACGAACGACGACACTCGCAACGGGACCGGAGAGGCTCCGATCGCCGAGACGCCCATGGCGAAGCGAATCCTGATCGGCGACCCGCTGTCGTCCGAGCACGCTGACGAGCATCTGCTGCGCAAGCGCATGGCGCTCCCGATCTTCGCATCCGACCCGCTGTCGTCGGTGGCCTATGCGCCTCAGGAGCTGGTGATGATCCTCCTGATCGGTGGCACCGCGTTCCTGGCGTTCAGCCCGTGGATCGCGGTGGCGGTGGTCGTCGTGCTGCTCGTGGTCGTGATCAGCTACCGGCAGCTCATCAAGGCGTACCCTTCGGGCGGCGGCGACTACGAGGTCGCTCGCACCAACCTGGGCGAGGTGCCGGGTGTGATCGTGGCGGCGGCGCTGCTGGTCGACTACGTGCTCACCGTGGCCGTGTCGATCGCCTCCGGCGTCGACAACATCATCTCGGCGATCCCGGAGCTGAACCCTGCGCGCGTCGGGCTCGCCGTCGGCTTCGTGGTCGTGATCGTCCTCATCAACCTGCGTGGCGTGCGCGAGGCATCTCTCCTGTTCGCGATTCCCACGTACGTGTTCATCGGGTCGGTGCTCATCATGATCGGCGTCGGGGTGACGCGCACGATCCTGGGTGATCCGCCGGTCGCGTCGAGCGCGGAGTACGCCGTGCAGGCCGAGCAGCTGACGCAGGCGGCCGTGATCCTGCTGCTGCTGCGCTCGTTCTCGAGCGGATGCGCCGCCCTGACCGGTGTGGAGGCGATCGCCAACGGCGTGCCGGCGTTCCGCAAGCCGAAGGTGACGAACGCCCAGACGACCCTCGCTCTCATGGGCGGCACGGCGATCGTGCTGTTCTCGGGACTCGTGTTCCTCGCCCTCGTGAGCGGCGTGCACTACGCCGAGAACCCGTGCCACCTCATCGGCTTCGACTGCACCGGCCCGCAGCCGAGCCTCATGGCGCAGGTCGCGGCGGCGACGTTCGGCATGGGGTCCGTCCCCTTCTACGTCATCCAGGCGGCGACGGCGTGCGTGCTGCTGCTGGCGGCCAACACGGCTTTCAACGGCTTCCCGCTCCTGGGCTCCGTTCTCGCGCGCGACGGCTACGCCCCCAAGGCCCTCAACACGCGCGGTGATCGCCTCGTCTACTCGAACGGAATGATCATCCTCGGCATCGTCGCGATCTCGGTGCTGCTGGTGTTCCAGGCGAACCTCACGAACCTCATCCAGCTGTACATCATCGGGGTGTTCACATCGTTCACCGTCGGGCAGATCGGCATGATCCGGCATTGGCATCGAGGGCTCAAGACGATCCGGGGGTACACCACGGCCGCGCAGGAACAGCCCGAGGTGCGCTCCGAGCGTTTCACGTATCGGAAGGGTCTCGTCATCAACTCGATCGGCGCGACGATGACGATGGCCGTGCTCGCGATCGTCACGATCACGAAGTTCACCCACGGTGCCTGGATGGTGTTCCTCGCCATCCCGGTGCTGACCTTCCTCATGATCGGCGTGAACCGCTACTACCGCGACGTCGAGCATGAGATCGACATGGACGACGAGGTCCACTACGGCTCGACCGGCGATGTCGCGCTGATCCTCGTGAACCGCCTGCAGAAGCCGGTCGCGAAGGCGATCGACTATGCCCTCGCTGCCAAGCACGACAAGACGCTCGCACTGCATGTGGCCGTCTCGAAAGAGGAGGCGGACGCCCTGCAATCGGAGTGGCAGGAGCATCGGATGCCGATTCCCCTCATCATCATCGAGTCGCCGTTCCGTCACTACGCCCAGCCCGTCGCCCGCTTCATCGCGGAGTACCGCGAGCGGCACGGCTCATCGGTCATGACGGTCTACCTGCCGCAGTACATCGTGGGGCACTGGTGGGAGTCGCTGCTGCACAACCGGCGCTCGCGCCGCATCGCCCAGCAGCTCATGCTGCTGCACGGCGTGACGATCACCCTCGTGCCCTGGCTGCTCGACTCGTCCGAGCTCATCTACGGACGACGCTCCCGCCCGATCCCGGGTCAGGAACGCGCGGGCCGCGCGTTCGACCCCGCGGAAGAGGTCGTGTATGCCGATCACTCCAGCCTCGAAGTGCCGTAGCGGATGCCTCGGCGCAGGTCTCGCACCCGCCCGGTATCCAGGCATCCCGCGTAGCCTTGAAGGGTGAGCCTCACCACCCCCGCCTCGTCTCTCCACGCGCCGCTGGATGCCGCCGCGCTGCGCGCGGACTTCCCGCTGCTCGCCGAGCGCGTGAACGGGCAGCCGCTCGTCTACCTCGACTCGGGAGCGACGAGCCAGAAGCCGCAGGCCGTCATCGACGCGGAGGTCGCGTTCCTCACGCGGGCGAACTCCGCCGTGCACCGCGGCGCGCACACTCTGGCAGCCGAGGCCACCGAGCTGTTCGAAGACGCCCGCGCTGCCGTGGCGCGCTTCGTCGGCGCCCGGCCCGAGCAGCTCGCCTGGACCAGCGGCGCCACCGCGGGACTCAACCTCATCGCCTACTCCATCGGCAACGCATCGGTCGGGCGTGGAGCCCCGGCGTCCTCCCGCTTCGCGCTGAAGCCGGGCGACGAGATCGTCGTCACCGAGAGCGAGCACCACGCGAACCTCATCCCGTGGCAGGAGCTGGCCGCGCGCACCGGCGCCGTGCTGCGCCACATCCCGGTCCGCGACGACGGGACGCTCGACACGGATGCCGCGGCCGAGCTCATCGGCGAGCGCACCAGGATCGTCGCCTTCACGCACGTCTCGAACGTCCTCGGCACCGTGAACCCGGTCGCCGAGCTCGTCGCCCTGGCCCAGGCCGTGGGTGCCGTCACGGTGCTCGACGCATGCCAGTCCGCACCGCACATGCCGCTCGACCTCCCCGCGCTCGGCGTCGACCTCGCGGTCTTCTCGGGCCACAAGATGCTCGGGCCGTACGGGATCGGCGGACTCTACGGCCGCGCCGAGGTGCTCGACGCGCTGCCGCCGTTCCTCACGGGCGGCTCGATGATCACCACCGTGACGCTCGACGAGGCGCAGTACCTGCCTCCGCCGCAGCGGTTCGAGGCGGGCACGCAGCCGGTGTCGCAGGCCATCGGTCTCGCAGCCGCCGTCCACTACCTCGACGGCATCGGGATGGATGCCGTGCACGCGTACGAGAAGACGCTCGAGGCCCGCATGGCCGCGGGGCTGCGTGAGATCCCCGGAGTGCGCCTGCTCGGCGATGCCGAGGGTGCGGAGCGCGTGGGTCTGTGGTCGTTCGAGGTCGAGGGCGTGCACGCGCATGACGTCGGGCAGTTCCTCGACGCGCGCGGAGTGGCCGTGCGCGTCGGACACCACTGCGCGCAGCCGCTGCACCGGCGGTTCGGGCTGACCGCCTCGGTGCGGGCGTCGACCGCGCTTTACAACACCGCGGACGATGTCGACACGTTCCTCGAGGCGCTCTCCGGCGTGCGCTCGTTCTTCGGAGCGGCCTCGTGAGCGGGCTCGAGTCGCTCTACCAGGAGCTCATCCTCGATCACTCCAAGCGCCCGCACGGCAAGGGCCTCGGCGAGGAGTCCGGGCGCGTCGCCACCTCGCATCAGCGCAACCCCATCTGCGGCGACGAGATCACGCTCCGGGTCCGGCTGTCGGACGACGGCTCCGAGGTGAGCGAGGTGACGTGGGACGGCGCCGGCTGCTCGATCTCGCAGGCCTCCGCCTCGATGCTCGCGTCGCTCGTCGACGAGGAGGACGGGATGCCCCGAGCCGAGGCATCCGTTCTCATCGAGGGATTCCGCGAAGCGCTGCGCTCGCGGGGCGGGGTGGCCCTCGACGAGGAGGTGTTCGGCGACGCGGCCGCTCTGTCGGGCGTCTCGAAGTTCACCGCGCGCGTGAAGTGCGCGATGCTCGCGTGGGTCGCGTTCGAGGACGCCCTGGCCCGCGCCTGAGAGCAGCCGCAGCCGGACGACGGCGCGAGCGGGCGTGCACAACTCCTGAACATCGGCCGCGGCCGTGGCACCGCGAGCGGTGAGCCCGCGTGATGAGCTCGGATGTCAGGAGTCCCGCACACCCGCACCCACCGGGACACCTCTCTCGCGGGCCTGACGCCGCATGCGACTCGTGAGGGAACGGGCTCGGACCGTAGGGAAACCGTACGGATGCCTCATCCGTCGCATCGCCGGGTGTTGCATCGATCCGTGCTCGATGTCATCTACCTTGTCGCGACCCTCGCGCTCTTCGCCGTCGTCGCTCTGATCGCTCGGGGGGTGGAGAGGCTGTGATCGTCCTCTCCCTCCTCGCCGCCGCCCTGGGCGTCGCCGCGATCGTCTACCTCGTGGTCGCCCTCGTGAAGCCGGAGAAGTTCTGATGGAGGCCGCAGCCGTGTGGACCGGCATCCTGCAGCTCGCCACCATACTGCTGATCCTCGGCCTGCTCTACCGGCCCCTCGGCGACTGGATCGCCCGCACCTACACGACCGGCAAGGACTGGCGCGTCGAACACGGTGTGTACCGGCTCGCCGGCGTCGACCCCCGGTCGGAGCAGACGTGGCAGGCGTACGTACGCGGCGTGCTCGCGTTCTCGCTGATCGGCGTGCTGTTCGTCTACGCGCTGCAGCGCCTGCAGACCGTGCTGCCGTACTCGCTGGGCCTGCCCGCGGTGCCCGAGGGCCTCGCGTTCAACACGGCCGTGTCGTTCGTGACGAACACGAACTGGCAGTCGTACTCGCCCGAGCTCACGCTGGGCTACACGGTCCAGCTCGCCGGACTCGCCGTGCAGAACTTCGTGTCGGCGGCCGTCGGCGTCGCCGTCGCGGTCGCGCTGGTGCGAGGCTTCGCACGGCGCGGCTCCGCGACCATCGGCAACTTCTGGGTCGACCTGACCCGCGGGATCACGCGGCTGCTGCTGCCACTGTCGATCGTCGCGGCGGTCGCGCTCGTCATCGGCGGCGTGGTGCAGAACTTCGCCGGCTTCACCGAGGTCCAGACCCTCGGCGGCGGCTCGCAGGTTCTGCCCGGCGGCCCTGTCGCCTCGCAGGAGGCGATCAAGCTCCTGGGCACGAACGGCGGCGGGTTCTTCAACGCCAACTCGGCCCACCCCTTCGAGAACCCGACGCCCTGGACGAACGTCCTCGAGATCCTGCTGCTGCTCGCGATCCCGGTCGCGATGCCTCGCGCGTTCGGCCGCATGGTCGGCGACAACCGCCAGGGCTACGCGATCCTCGCGGTCATGACGAGCATCGCGCTCGTCTCGATCGTCGCGGTGACCTGGCTCGAGAGCATGGGCCTCGGCGCCGCGCCGCAGTTCGCGGGCGGTGCGATGGAAGGCAAGGAGGTGCGATTCGGCATCTTCGGCTCGACGCTCTTCGCCGGCGCGACCACCCTCACCTCCACCGGCGCCGTCAACTCGATGCACGACTCCTACACGGCGCTCGGCGGCATGATCCCGATGGTCAACATGATGCTCGGCGAGATCGCGCCCGGGGGCGTCGGGTCGGGGCTCTACGGCATGCTCGTGCTCGCGGTGATCGCGGTGTTCGTCGGGGGCCTCCTCGTCGGCCGCACGCCCGAGTACCTCGGCAAGAAGATCGGCCCCACGCAGATCAAGCTCGCAAGCCTGTACATCCTCGTGACGCCCGCTCTCGTGCTCGCCGGCACGGCGCTGAGCTTCGGCATCCCCGCGATCCGGGCGGATGTCGAGACCACGTCGATCTGGAACCCGGGCGTGCACGGACTCGGCGAGGTGATGTACGCGTTCACGTCGGCGGCGAACAACAACGGCTCCGCGTTCGCGGGACTCACCGCGAACACGCCATGGTTCAACACCGCGCTCGGCGTCGCGATGCTGCTGGGACGCTTCATCCCCATCGTGCTCGTGCTGGCCCTCGCCGGCTCTCTGGCGGCCCAGAAGCCGGTCCCGTCGACGACCGGCACGCTGCCCACCGACCGTCCGCAGTTCGCCGGCCTGCTCGCCGTCGTCGCGGTCGTCATCACCGCACTCACGTACTTCCCCGTTCTCACGCTGGGTCCCCTGGCGGAAGGGCTCGTCTGACATGTCGATCTCCACGCTCACTCCGGTCTCCGGCTCGGTCCCGTCCTCGGAGAAGCCGAACTCGTCCCGCGCCTTCAGCGCCGCACAGCTGTGGAACGCGCTTCCCGGAGCGCTCCGCAAGCTCAACCCGGCGGCTCTGTGGCGAAACCCGGTGATGTTCCTCGTCTGGGTCGGCGCCGCGCTGACGACCCTGATCGCCATCGCCGAGCCGTTCCTCGGCGGCCCGGGATCGTCGGGCGGAACGTCCGTGCCGTTCGGCTTCACATGGGGCATCGCGATCTGGCTGTGGCTCACGGTCCTGTTCGCCAACGTCGCCGAGGCGGTCGCCGAGGGTCGGGGCAAGGCGCAGGCCGCCACGCTGCGCAAGACCCGCACGTCGACCATGGCCCGCCGAGTGGTCCGATACGACGCATCCACGGATGCCGCCGCCGCGCGCGCCGAGACCGTCGAGGTCTCGTCGGCCGAGCTGCGGCTCGGCGACGTCGTGATCGTCGAGGCGGGCGAGCTGATCCCCGGTGACGGCGACACCGTGCACGGCATCGCCACGGTGGACGAGTCCGCCATCACCGGCGAGTCCGCTCCCGTCGTTCGCGAGTCCGGCGGAGACCGCAGCGCCGTCACCGGCGGCACCCGGGTGCTGTCGGACCGCATCGTGGTGAGCATCACCTCCAAGGCCGGCGAGACGTTCGTCGACCGCATGATCGCGCTCGTCGAGGGCGCGAGCCGCCAGAAGACGCCCAACGAGATCGCGCTGAACATCCTGCTGGCGAGCCTGTCGATCGTGTTCGTGATCGTCGTGCTGACCCTGAACCCGATCGCCTCCTACGCCGCCTCTCCGGTGAGCATCCCCGTGCTCGTCGCGCTTCTCGTGTGCCTCATCCCGACCACGATCGGCGCCCTGCTCTCGGCGATCGGCATCGCCGGCATGGACCGGCTGGTGCAGCGCAACGTGCTGGCGATGTCGGGGCGCGCCGTCGAGGCGGCAGGGGACGTCACCACGCTCCTCCTCGACAAGACCGGCACGATCACGTACGGCAATCGTCGCGCCTCCGATTTCGTCGCGATGCCCGGCGTGGGCGACGACGAGCTGGCGAGCGCGGCCGCGCTGTCGTCACTGGCCGATCCCACTCCGGAGGGAATGTCGATCGTCGAACTCGCGGCTGCTCGAGGCGTCCGTGTCGAGCAGCCCGCCGGCGGCACAACGGTGCCGTTCACCGCCCAGACCCGCATGAGCGGTGTCGACCTCGCCGACGGCACCCAGGTGCGCAAGGGCGCCGGGTCTGCCGTGCTGGCGTGGCTCGAGGCATCCGGATCCCCCATCGCCCCGTCGTCGCGCGCGCTGCTGACGAGCGAGACGGATGCGATCGCGCAGTCCGGCGGCACGCCCCTGGTCGTCGCCGTCCGACCGGCGCAGGGACGCGACGGGGTTCAGGGGGCGGGCGCCGTCCTCGGCGTCGTGCATCTGAAGGACATCGTCAAGGACGGCCTGCGCGCGCGGTTCGACGAGCTGCGCACGATGGGTATCCGCACCGTCATGATCACCGGCGACAACCCGCTCACCGCCGCCGCGATCGCGAAGGAGGCGGGCGTCGACGACTACCTCGCCGAGGCCACCCCCGAAGACAAGCTCGCGCTCATCCGGCGGGAGCAGGAAGGCGGCCGGCTCGTCGCCATGACGGGTGACGGCACGAACGACGCGCCGGCGCTCGCGCAGGCCGACGTGGGAGTCGCGATGAACACGGGCACGTCGGCCGCAAAGGAGGCCGGCAACATGGTCGACCTCGACAGCGACCCCACGAAGCTCATCGACATCGTGCGCATCGGCAAGCAGCTGCTCATCACGCGCGGCGCCCTCACGACGTTCTCGCTGGCCAACGACATCGCCAAGTACTTCGCGATCATCCCCGCGATGTTCATGGGGGTCTTTCCCGGCCTCGCGGCGCTGAACGTCATGCAGCTCAGCTCGCCGGCGTCCGCCGTCCTGAGCGCGATCATCTTCAACGCGATCGTCATCGTGTTCCTGATCCCCCTCGCGCTGCGCGGAGTCACGTACCGGGCGGCGAGCGCCTCGCAGATCCTCAGCCGCAACCTCGCCGTCTACGGGTTCGGCGGCGTGATCGCACCCTTCATCGGAATCAAGCTCATCGACCTGGTCGTGAGCCTCATCCCGGGCTTCTGAGCCCGGAGCAGGAGACGCAACATGTCCAGCACCACCCGCACCACCGTGCGCACCGCCGGAGTCGCCCTCCGCGTGATGCTCGTTCTCACCCTCGTGCTCGGGCTCGGCTACACGCTTCTCGTGACCGGCATCGGGCAGTTGGCGCGGCCGTGGGAGGCGAACGGCTCACGCGTCGAGGACTCCTCGGGCTCCACCGTGGGATCGGCGCTCATCGGTCAGTCCTTCACGGATGCCGACGGCGACGCGCTGCCGGAGTACTTCCAGTCGCGGCCGTCCGCCGCGGGCGACGGCTACGACGGCGGTGCCTCGAGCGGCTCGAACCTCGGCCCGGAGAACGCCGATCTCGTCGCCGCCATCGAGGAGCGCCAGGCGGCGGTCGCGGAACTCGAGGGCGTCGATCCTGCGGAGGTCCCGCTCGACGCCGTGACCGCGTCGGGCTCGGGCCTCGATCCGCACATCAGCCCCGCGTACGCGCTGCTGCAGGCGCCGCGCGTGGCCGCGGCGCGCGGGCTCGACGCCGACCGGGTGCGCCAGCTCGTCGAATCGCACCTCCAGCAGCGCGACCTCGGATTCCTCGGCGAGCCCCGCGTCAGCGTGCTCGAGCTCAACCTGGCCCTCGACGCCCTGGGCTGATGAGCACGCGGCGGGCACGGCATAGGGTGACGACATGAAGCGCGGCAAGCTGCGGGTTCTGCTGGGAGCCGCACCGGGCGTCGGCAAGACCTACGAGATGCTCGAAGAGGGTCGGCGGCTGCGCGACGACGGCCAGGATGTCGTGATCGCGGTCGTCGAGACGCACGGACGAGCCGCGACCGCGGCGCTCACGGAAGGGCTCCCCGTCGTCCCGCGCGCCGTCGTCTCGCACCGCGGCGTGGAGCTGACCGAGATTGATCTCGACGGCGTGCTGCGGCGGCATCCGTCGATCGCCCTCGTCGACGAACTGGCCCACACCAACGCCCCCGGGTCGCGCCACGCCAAGCGATGGCAGGACGTCGCCGACCTGCTCGACGCGGGCATCGACGTCATCACGACGGTGAACGTCCAGCACATCGAGTCGCTCGGCGGGGTCGTCGAGCAGATCACGGGCGTCGCGCAGCGCGAGACGGTCCCGGATGCCGTGGTCCGGAGCGCCGACCAGGTCGAGGTCGTCGACCTCGCGCCGGAATCGCTGCGGGAGCGTCTCGCGGCGGGCGTGGTGTATCCGGCGGAGCGCGTCGACGCTGCGCTGTCGAACTACTTCCGGCTCGGCAACCTGACCGCTTTGCGCGAGCTGGCGCTGCTGTGGCTCGCCGACGAGGTCGACAGCGCCCTGAAGACCTACCGGACCGAGCACGGCATCGAAAGCACCTGGCAGGCCCGCGAGCGCGTGGTCGTCGCTCTCACCGGTGGGCCGGAGGGCGAGACCCTCATCAGGCGGGGAGCGCGGATCGCGGCACGGGCGGCCGGTGGTGAGCTGCTCGCGGTCCACGTGTCGAGTCAGGACGGATTGCGGGATGCCGCGCCCGGCGCGCTCGCGTCGCAGCGATCCCTCGTCGAGTCCCTCGGTGGCACGTATCACCAGGTCGTCGACGACGACGTCCCGCGCTCGCTCGTCGAGTTCGCGCGCTCGGTCAACGCGACGCAGCTCGTGATCGGCGTCAGCCGCCGCGGGCGGCTCGCCGCCGCGCTCACCGGGCCCGGAATCGGCGCGACGGTGATCCGCGAGTCCGGCGACATCGACGTGCACATCGTCTCGCACGCCGCGGCAGGAGAGCGGTTCACGCTGCCCCGGCTCACCGGCGGCGCGCTGAGCGTGAAGCGACGGCTGGTCGGGTTCGCCCTCGCGCTCGTCGGCGGGCCCCTGCTGACGTGGTTCCTCGTGTCGATCCGGAGCGAAGAGACCATCACGAGCGACGTGCTGGCCTACCAGCTCCTCGTGGTCCTCGTCGCTCTCGTCGGCGGCATCTGGCCGGCGGTGTTCGCGGCGGTCATGTCGGGGGTCACGCTCAACTTCTTCTTCGTCGAGCCGTTCCACACCGTCACCATCGCCGACCCGCGCAACGCGTGGGCGCTCGTGCTGTACGTCGTGATCGCGGTGCTGGTGAGCTTCATCGTCGACCGTGCGGCGCGGGCGGCGCGCGCCGCCACCCGGTCGGCGGCCGAGTCGGAGCTGCTGGCCACGGTCGCGGGCAGCGTGCTGCGCGGTCAGGGCGCGGTGCCGGCGCTCGTCTCGCGCACGCGCGAGGCGTTCGGCATGTCGGGGGTTCGACTGCTGTCGCCGTCGGGTGAGCTCATCGCCACCGACGGCGAGCCGTTGCGCGACGACCGTCACCTGGTCGTGCCCGTCGGGGCGCGCGCGCAGCTGGAGCTCCACGGGCCCGAGCTCGACGCCTCGGAGCGCCGCCTGCTCGACGTGGTCGTCGCGCAGCTGGACGCCGCCCTCGAACAGGCGGAGCTGCACGAGGCAGCGCGCGCAGCCGACATGCTCGCCGAGACGGACCAGGTGCGCAGCGCGCTCCTCTCGGCCGTGAGCCACGATCTGCGCCGTCCTCTCTCGGCGGCCGTCGCGGCGATCGGCGGGCTGCGGGCGGCCGGACCGCAGCTGTCCTCGGAGGATCGCGCCGAGCTCCTCGCGACGGCGGACGAGTCGCTCGGCACCCTCTCGGCGCTCGTGACCGACCTGCTCGACGTCAGTCGCGTCGAGGCGGGGGTCCTGGCCGTCTCGGTCGCGTCCGTCGACCCCGATGACAGCGTGCTCGCCGCGATCGACGAGCTCGGGCTCGGGCCGGGCACCGTCGATCTCGCCCTGGATCCCGACGTGCCTCTCGTCCGTGCGGATGCCGTGCTGCTGCAGCGGGTGCTGGTCAACGTGCTGGCGAACGCCGTGCGCCACTCGCCGGAGGACTCCCGCGTACGCGTCGCGACGAGCCGTCTGGGCGCCACGGTGCAGATCCGCGTGGTCGACCGCGGCGCCGGGGTCTCGCCCGAGCGGCGGCAGGAGATGTTCGCGCCCTTCCAGCGTCTCGGCGACATCGACAACACGACGGGGCTCGGCCTCGGGCTCGCGCTCTCGAAAGGGTTCACCGAGGGGATGGGCGGTACGCTCACGCCTGAGGACACCCCCGGCGGCGGCCTCACGATGGTCATCGAGCTGCCCGCGGCGACCGACGAGCAGTCCGACGAGAACGGAGCCCGTACGTGAAGGTGCTGATCGCCGACGACGATCCCCAGCTCGTGCGTGCCCTGCGCATCACGCTCGCCGCCCACGGCTACGACGTCGTCGCCGCTCCCGACGGCCCCGCGGCGATCGCACTGGCGGCGAAAGAGCATCCCGACCTCGTCATGGTGGATCTCGGGATGCCGCACCTGGACGGCGTGCAGGTGATCCAAGCGCTGCGCGGCTGGAGCACGGCTCCAATCATCGTCGTCTCCGGCCGGACGGGGTCGGCCGACAAGGTGGAGGCACTGGATGCCGGCGCCGACGACTACGTCACCAAGCCGTTCCAGATCGACGAGCTGCTCGCACGGCTGCGAGCGCTGTCGCGGCGTGCGGGCGCGGCATCCTCCGATCCCGTCATCACCTTCGGCGAAATCTCGGTCGATCTCACGTCGAAGGCGGTCTCGCGTGCCGGTGAGCGCGTGCACCTGACCCCGACGGAGTGGCGCATCCTCGAGTTCCTGGCCCGCAACGCCGGGAGCCTCGTGACGCGCCAGAGCCTCTTCAAGGACATCTGGGGAACCGACCAGGTCACCGACACCGGCTACCTGCGGCTGTACATGTCGCAGTTGCGCAAGAAGCTCGAGGCCGACCCCGCTCATCCTCGGCACCTGCTGACCGAGCAGGGCATGGGCTATCGGCTCATCGCCGACTGACCGGCCGCCGCTCCGTCGTGGGCATGCGCTGCCGCCGCGGGCGAGCCCGCCGTGCGCTCCTGAGCATGGGCCGCGGCCGGGCCGCCGCGGGCCTCAGCTGCCGGCGGACGAGCCGGATCTCAGGAGTACCGCACGCGGCCGCGATCAGCCGAGGCCCTGACGCTCCTCGTCCGGGACGGGTGCGGCATCCCCCACGACCGGCTTGCTCGACAGGCCGACCGATCCGGCGTGCGGGTCCTTCGAGAGCGCGGCGGCCACCGCCACGGACTCGTCGACGTCGGGGTATTGGGGGCGCAGCTGCACCGCCGTCTGCCGCTTGTGCTCGCGCCGGGCCTTGCGCGCCGCGTACATCAGGTTGAGCGCCTCGACGAAGATCGCGAACGCCATCGGACCGTAGATGAACGCCTTGTCGATGTGGAAGCCGAAGCCCTCGGCCACCAGGAACACACCGATCAGCAGCAGGAACGACAGCGCCAGCATCTTCACCGTGGGGTGCTTGTTGACGAAGGCGAAGATGAAGCGCGCGGCGAAGAGCATGATGCCGAACGACAGCACCACGACGGTGATGATGACCACGAGGTTCTCGGTCATGCCGACCGCCGTGATGACCGAGTCGAGCGAGAAGACGATGTCGAGCGCGAGGATCTGGGCGATCACCGATCCGAACGTTACGGCCTTGCGGCCGGCGCCGCCGTGCTCCTCCTCGGCGCCCTCGAGCTTGTGGTGGATCTCCGTCACGGCCTTGTAGACCAGGAACAGTCCACCGGCGATGAGGATGAGGTCCTTCCACGAGAAGCCCATCTCGCCGATGAAGAAGACGTCCTCCTTGAGCGTGATGATCCACCCCGCGAAGAGCACCAGGATCACTCGGATCACCATCGCGAGCGTCAGGCCCAGGTTGCGGGCCTTCGCCTGCTGCTCCTTGGGGAGCTTCGACGCGAGGATCGAGATGAAGATGACGTTGTCGACGCCCAGCACGACTTCCAGGACGAACAGCGTCAGGAAGACGGCGATCAGATCGGGCGTGAAGGCGAAGGAGAAGTCCACGGGTCCACAATACGGACGAAGATCCGGATGCCTCGCCTCGAGGCATCCGGATCTTCAGGGCAGTGCGGCTCAGACGGCCGTGAGCACGCCCTCGAGGCGTGCGTAGCTCGACTCCATGCCCTCGGTCATGCCCGTGGCAAGCACGATGTCGCGCGTCTCCTTGTCGGGGTACTCGATGAGGAGCGTGATGAGGGTGGCGCCGTCCTCCTCGAAGAGGTTCAGGTCGTTGAGCGTCGACGGGTAGTCGGTGCCCGTCATGTGCTCGGTCGTGACCGCCCGTCGCGGCGCGTCGACGAGCAGCGTCTCGCCGTCGAAGCCGAAGCGCTCGCCGTCGACTCCCTCGCCGGGCTCCCACACGTAGCGGTAGGTCGCGCCGACCGTCGGAGCCACCTCGCACTCGACGAGGCTCCAGCCATCGGGCCCGAGCATCCACTTCTTCAGCAGCTCGGGATCGTGGTGGGCGCGCCACACGAGGTCGATCGGTCCTTCGATCAGCCGCGTGATGCGCACGTGCGTGTCGTCGAGGATCTCGGTCTGCGTGCCCTTGCCCTGCGCGTAGGCGCGCAGGCCCTCGAGCACGCGGTCGAGCTGGCTCATGGCCATCGTGGCGCCCTCGATCATGCCCATCGCGACGACCTGCTCGAGGGCGTCGGCGGTCGTGAAGTGGGTGGTGTTGCGCAGCTGCGAGCCGGTGGCGGTGCTGTCGAAGCTGAAGACCATGCGTGAGACCGGCATGTCGGGGATCGGCGTGCCGCTCTCGTCGGCGAACGCATCGAGCACCTCGAAGCCTCGCGGCGCGTCGATCGAGAGGAACTCCCACGACCCGCCCGACTTCTCACCGCGTGGGCCGGTCATGTAATAGGTCGCGCGGCCGCCGGGCTCGAAGTCGAACGAGGTGAACGTCGCGGGCCAGCCGGGAGGTCCCCAGAACCGCTCGAGCTGGCGGGGGTCGGTGAAGGCCTCCCAAAGTCGCTCGACGGGAGCCGCGAAGTCGGCCGTGAGCGTCAGGGTGAGCGCTTCGGGGTCGGTGGTGACATCGGTGACGGGCATCGTCATTCTCCTTGTTCGGTGTTCTTGCGTGTCTGGTTCTTGCCGGTGGCGGGCCGATCGGCCGCGTCGGCGGATGCCGCACCCGCCGTCCGCGGCTCGGCGAGCAGGGCGTCGAGCCGGTCGATGCGCGACCGCCACAGCTCCTCGTAGCGCGCGAGCAGCGCGCGGGCCCGGGCGATCATCGCGGGATCCGCCCGGACGAGACGTTCGCGCCCTTCGGCGCGCTTGATGATGAGACCGGCCTCCTCGAGCACCGCGACATGCTTCTGCACCGCGGCGAACGACATGTCGTAGTCGCGTGCCAGGGCCGACACCGAGTGCTCGCCCTCGATCGTGCGGCGAAGGATGTCGCGTCGCGTCGCCGCCGCGAGCGCATGGAACACGCGGTCGATCTGGTCATCACTGAGTTCCGTTCGTACAACCATTTGGTTGTAGATTACGGATGCCGCGGCCCTGTGTCAACAGTCGATTCCAGAGAGATCGGCCGTTCGGCCGAGGGAGCTCGGGCCTCTCGGCCGATGCCGCGCCGTCGCCGGGACGGAAGCATCGAGGGCATGACCGCATCAACCGCCGGACGCGCTCGACGCGAGTGGCTCGCCCCCGCCGGGCTCATCGCACTGTCGCTCGTTCCGATGCTCGCGGGCGCGTCACGCCTGACGCAGCTGTCGACCGGCGCCGCGGTGACCGCCGACAACGCCCGCTTCTTCGACTCGCCGGTGCCCGTCGTCGCGCACATCGTCGGTTCGTCCGTGTTCCTGCTGCTCGGGGCTCTCCAGTTCGCTCCGTCGCTGCGCCGCCGGCGCTGGCACCGGATCTCCGGGCGGGTGCTCGTGCCGGCCGGCATCATCTCGGCGCTCTCGGGGATGTGGATGGCGGTCGCCTACGACCTGCCCGCGAACAGCGGCGTCGCGCTCATGCTGATGCGCCTCGTGCTCGGCGCGGCGATGGGCGCCGGCATCCTGCTCGCCATCGTCGCGATCCGCCGCCACGACGTGCCGACGCACAGCGCATGGATGACCCGGGCGTACGCGATCGGGCTCGGTGCCGGCACGCAGGTGCTCACGCTGGCGCCGTGGGCGGCGCTCGTCGGTCCGCCCGACGAATTGGCGAACACGCTGCTCATGGGACTCGGCTGGGCGGTCAACCTCGCCGTGGCGGAGGTCGTCATCCGGCGGCGGGCGCGCCGGGCACGGCACCCGCTGCGCGCGGCGCAGCGCGCGACGGGGCCCGTCGGTGCCCGCCTATCATGAGGGCATGACGAGCCCCGTGCGGGCGCTGTGGAACACTCCCGCTGCTGTGCCCGCGCCGCCCGCCCGGGTGTGGCGCGACTGGGTGCTGGTCGGCGTGCTGGCGCCGCTCATCGTCGTCGAGGCAACGCTTCGCCCCGAGGTGCCGGCGCGGTGGGCGTGGGCCGCGGTGCTCGTGGTGCTGCTGCCGACGCTGCTGTGGCGCCGCACGCGGCCCTTCACGATGCTCGCGATCGCCTTCGCCGTGACCTCGGTGGCAGGACTGTTCGCAGGCGCCGACCCTCAGCTCTATACGACCGCGTACGTCATCGTGCTGCTCTACGCCGCGATGCGGTGGGGCAGCGGGCGCGCGATGGCGGGCGCCGGCGTCGTCGTCGTGGTCGGCTGGGTCGTCTCATGGCTCGGCCCTTCGACACCGGGCGACGTCATCGGCAGCATCGCGGTCGTCGTGAGCGTGTGCAGCGTCGCCGCGGCACTGCGCTGGCGTGCCGCGGTGCGCGCTCGGGAGCTCGACCGGGTCCGGCTGCTCGAACGCGCGGAGCTCGCCCGGGAGCTGCACGACACGGTGGCCCACCACGTCTCGGCGATCGCCATCCAGGCTCAGGCCGGCACGGTGCTCGGCGCGGATGATCCGGATGCCGCGACCCAGGCGCTCCGCGTCATCGAGGAAGAGGCGGCGCGCACCCTGACCGAGATGCGGTCGATGGTGCGCGTGCTGCGTCAGCCCGGCGAGGCCGACCGCGCGCCGTCGGCCGGCATCGCCGAGCTCGATCGGCTGGCGGCCGCCGGACCCCCTGCCGTGCGGGTGACGGTCACGGGCGACACCGGTGGGCTGCCGTCTTCGATCGGCGCCGCCGTGTTCCGGATCGCGCAGGAGTCCGTCACGAACGCGCGCCGCCACGCGCACCAGGCGACGCTCGTCGAGGTCGCCGTCCGCGCCGACTCCGACACGGTGCGCCTCGAGGTGCGCGACGACGGCGAGGCCACGGCATCCGTTCGTCCCGGCTTCGGCATCGCCGGCATGGTCGAGCGTGCGACGATGCTCGGCGGCACGTGCACGGCGGGGCCCGCACCGGACGGCGGCTGGACGGTCACCGCCGAGCTGCCGACGACGGGAGGCAGGCGATGACCGTGCGCGTGCTCATCGCCGACGACCAGGACCTGGTGCGCGCGGGCCTCCGCGCGATCCTCGACGCGCAGCCCGACATCGAGGTCGTGGGCGAGGCCGCCGACGGCGAGCGCGCGGTCGCGCTGGCGCGGGAGCTCCGGCCCGACGTCTGCCTGTTCGACATCCGGATGCCGCGGGCCGACGGTCTCGCGGCGACGCGCGCGGTCGCCGGCCCCGACGTGGCCGACCCGATCCCGGTCGTGGTGATCACGACGTTCGACCTCGACGAGTACGTGTACGAGGCGCTGCGCTCGGGGGCGCGGGGGTTCCTGCTCAAGAACGCGGGCCCGGTACTGCTCCGCGAGGCCGTGCACGCCGCCGCCCGGGGCGACGCGCTCATCGATCCGAACATCACCGTCCGGCTGATCGAGGCGTTCGCCGGGTCGGCTCGCACACCGCGGCGAGAGCCGACGTCGCCGCTGACCGACCGTGAGGAGGAGGTGCTCGCCGCGGTCGCCCGCGGACTCGGCAACGCCGAGATCGGGCGCGAGCTGCACATCTCCCTGAGCACGGTGAAGACGCATCTCGGCAGCCTGATGTCGAAGCTCGGCGCCCGCAACCGCGTCGAGCTCGCGATCTGGGCGGCCGAGCCGGCCGGGTCGTCTCACCGGCCCCGACGGATGCCGCGGCCGAACTAGACTGGTCGGGTCCGGCATCCCCCGAATTCCTGGAGCTGAGCCGCGTGACCACCCCCTCTTCGAAGGCCCTGGCCGACACCGTCTCGAACGCCGAGGCCACGCCCGAGAAGGAGCAGCCGTACGCGGCGCTGGGCCTCAAGCCCGACGAGTACGAGCGCATCCGCGAGATCCTCGGCCGCCGCCCCACGTCGGGCGAGCTGGCGATGTACTCGGTGATGTGGTCGGAGCACTGCTCCTACAAGTCCTCCAAGATCTACCTGCGCCAGTTCGGGCAGAAGGTCTCGGACGAGATGAAGGAACGGCTCATGGTCGGCATCGGCCAGAACGCCGGCGTCGTCGACATCGGCGAGGGCTGGGCGGTCACCTTCAAGGTCGAGTCGCACAACCACCCCAGCTACATCGAGCCGTTCCAGGGCGCCGCGACCGGCGTCGGCGGCATCGTGCGCGACATCATCTCCATGGGCGCACGCCCGGTCGCCGTCATGGACCAGCTGCGCTTCGGCGCCATCGACAATCCCGACACCGCCCGCGTGGTGCACGGCGTCGTGAGCGGCATCTCGTTCTACGGCAACTGCCTAGGCCTCCCGAACATCGGCGGCGAGACGGTGTTCGACGCGGTCTACCAGGGCAACCCGCTGGTCAACGCCCTCGCGGTCGGCGTGCTCCGCCACGAGGACCTCAAGCTCGCGAACGCGTCCGGGGCGGGCAACAAGGTCGTGCTGTTCGGCGCCCGCACCGGCGGCGACGGCATCGGCGGCGCATCGATCCTCGCGTCCGACACGTTCGCCGACGGCGGTCCCACCAAGCGCCCCGCCGTGCAGGTCGGCGACCCGTTCGCCGAGAAGGTGCTCATCGAGTGCTGCCTCGAGCTGTACCAGGGCGAGCTGGTCGAGGCGATCCAGGACCTCGGCGCCGCCGGCATCTCGTGCGCCACCTCCGAGCTCGCGGCCAACGGCGGCTCGGGCATGCGCGTCGACCTCGAGAAGGTGCTGCTGCGCGACCCCACGCTCACGCCTGAGGAGATCCTCATGAGCGAGAGCCAGGAGCGCATGATGGCGATCGTCGCGCCCGAGAAGCTCGATGCGTTCCTCGAGGTGACGAAGAAGTGGGATGTCGAGACGAGCGTGCTCGGCGAGGTCACCGGCGACGGACGCCTGCAGATCTTCTGGCACGGCGAGCAGATCGTCGACGTCGACCCCTCGACCGTGGCGGTCGACGGCCCGGTGTACGAGCGGCCCGTGGCCTACCCGACCTGGATCGACGCGCTGCGCGAGGACTCGGCATCCGCTCTCCCCCGCGATCTCGACCCCGACACGCTGCGCCGCCAGTTCACCCAGCTCGTGGCGAGCCCGAACCTCGCCGACACGTCGTGGGTGACGAACCAGTACGACTACTACGTCATGGGCAACACGGCGCTGTCGTTCCCCGACGACGCCGGCATGATCCGCGTCGACGAGCACTCAGGGCTCGGCTTCGCGATCGCGACCGACTGCAACGGGCGGTACTGCCAGCTCGACCCCGCCCAGGGCGCGAAGCTCGCGCTCGCCGAGGCCTACCGCAACGTCGCCGTCACGGGCGCCGTGCCGACCGCGGTGACGGACTGCCTCAACTTCGGCAGCCCCGAGAACCCCGAGGTGATGTGGCAGTTCTCGCAGGCCGTCGAAGGGCTGTCGGACGGATGCCTCGAGCTCGGCATCCCCGTCACCGGCGGCAACGTCTCGTTCTACAACCAGACCGGCGACCAGCCGATCTTCCCGACGCCGGTCGTCGGCGTGCTCGGCATCATCGACGACGTCGCCCGCCGCATCCCGTCGGGCTGGCAGGACGCCGGCGAGAACATCTACCTGCTCGGCGTCACCGCGACCGAGCTCTCGGGCTCGCAGTGGGCCGGCACGATCCACGGCCACCTCGGCGGACGCCCGCCGGCCGTCGACCTCGCGCAGGAGAAGAAGCTCGCCGAGCTGCTGCACGCCGCCGGCCAGCAGTCGCTCGTTTCGTCGGCGCACGACCTGTCGGCGGGCGGACTGGCACAGGCCCTCGCCGAGGCCGTCATGCGCTTCGGCGTCGGCGCGCGGGTATGGCTCGACGAGATCATCGAGCGGGACGGGGTGGATGCCGCGACCGCCCTCTTCTCGGAGTCCACGGGCCGCGTCATCGTCTCGGTGCCGCGCGAGGACGACGTCAAGTTCCGCGGTCTGTGCGAGGGCCGGGGCTACCCCGTGCTGCGGATCGGCGTGACCGACTCCGCCGGCGACGGGGACGACCCGGCGCTCGAGGTGCAGGGACTGTTCACCGTGCCGCTCTCCGAGCTGCGCGACCTGTCGACCTCGACGCTTCCGGCGGCCTTCGGCGCGACCGTCGCCGAGCCCGTCGCCTGACCGCACTTTCACCGGTTCTAGGATGGGACGCATGGCGGCGGACGACGAAGAGTACAGCGGTTTCAACGACACCCGGCAGCGCCGTGTCAAGGTCATCGCGTGGGTGACGATCGTCGCCCTGATCCTCGTCGGCGGCGGCGCAACGGTCTTCGCTCTGCTCTTCGGCTGACGACGGATGCCGCGGCGCGGCTGTCGCGCAGCGCCCGGGCACGATAGGTTCGGGCCAGGAGGACCTCATGGCCCAGAAACAGTCGGTGTGGACGCGGATCAAGCACTTCTTCTCTCCGCCGCGGGAGAGCTACGACACCCGCCAGGCTCGGCCGGACGGATCTGCCGACGCCCCGGGGAACCCGGTGTACGAGGCCGCCGACCGTCGCCGGCACGGCGGCACGATGGACATCGGCTCGCACTGACCCCCGCGTCGCCGCCGGTCGCTCCGCAGGAGGAACCGCGCTCCGCAGGACGGATTCGCGGAGTTCGTCCTGCAGCAGCGTCCTTCTCCTGCGCACCGCACGCGTCAGTCGCCCAGCAGACTCCCTGCCGGCGGGTCGACGCGCGCGGTTAGCATGTCGGTGTGGAGCCGATCCTGCTCATCGTGTCGAGCTGGTGGTGGGTCGCACCGGCCGCCGTCGGCGTCGGAGCCGTGTCGTACGCCGGATTGACGACCCGCAACCGCCGCGCCCGGCGGCTCGAGCTCGACGCCGCCCGCCACGAGGAGTCGCACGCCTACCGCGAGCTCGTCGCGGCGAAGGCGCGGGTGCGCTCCGCTCACGCCGATGTGCTCGCGGCCAAGGCGCACGGCACGGCGTCCCAGGCCGCGGGTGCCCGGCACGCGCTCCAGTCCGCGAAACAGTCCGAGAGGTCCGCGTCGCTCGCCGTGCGCGCGACGCGCTCCCGCGTGAAGGCCGTGCGCGCCCAGTACGTCGTCTCGTCGTCGCGCGACCCGCTGCCGATCGACCGCCTGTATGCCGCGCACGACGCCGTCAACGCGCGGTGGCTGGCGTACGAGACCGATGTCGACAAGGCTCTGGCGTTTCCGCAGCTGACCGACGCCCGGCATCCGTCGACCGTCGTGTTCCTGCGCGCGCAGCGCGAAGCGCTCGCCCGGCGCCCGATGCTGCGCGACCGCGTGACGCCGCAGCAGTACGCCGAGTACCGCGCGGCGGTGCAGGCGCTCGAGGCGGCGCTCACCGAAGCCGAGCGACAGGCGGGCGTTCCTGGCGCGGCACCGCTGCCGGGCTCGCCCGCCGCCGCGGCCGCCGCCGCCGCTGCGACGGCGGCTGCGAACGTGACCGCTGCGGCGGCGGCGCTCGCCGACCTCGCCGGCCGTCTGCCGGAGCTGCTCGCGAGGCCACCCGCCGCCCGCGGCGGCGAGGTTCCCCCTGACAGGGCGCCCTGAGCCGGTCGCGCGCGGGGCCCTGACGGCTAGCATGACAGGGTGGAGCAGATCTTCGAGTCGCTCTCACCGTTCTTCAACTGGCTCGGCGACAACTGGTGGGTGATCTTCCCGGCCCTCGGAGTCGTCGGGTGGGTCGGCAGCGCGTGGGAGCAGAGCGCCCGCCGCCGCCACAAGCGGCGCCTCGAAGTGCTCCACGCGAAGGCCGAGCTCAAGGCGGCCCAGGCGGCGGCGCGCGGCAAGCCAGTGGCCGCGGCATCCCTCCCTCCCGTCACGGGTGCGACCGCGACGACGGTCGGTGCACCGGCCGAGTCCGCGGCCCGCGAGACGCAGGCCACGCAGCTCGAGCGCCTCTTCGCGACGCATGACGCCGTGACCGCGCGGTGGCTCGAGTACGAGCTCGATGTCGCGAAGATCATCGCGTTCCCGGCAATGAGCGACGGCCGCCAGCCGCTCACCGCCGCGTTCCTGCGCGCCAAGCGCATCGCCGACGGGCTCCGCCCTGCCTCGGTGAAGGCCCGCATCACCAAGGAGCAGCTCACCGAGTACCGCAATGCGGTCGCCGACTTCGAGGTCGCGTTCGACGTGGCCGAGCGCGATGCGCGGCGCTTGCGCGACTCGAGCTTCACCGAAGCCGAGCGCAAGCGCCTCGAGACCGCGAAGCAGCTGCTGACCGTGGCCGTCGACGAGGCCGCGACCCCGGCCGAGCGCCAGCTCGCCTACCGGCGCGTCCGCGAGGAGCTCGACGGGCTCATCTCGGTCTCGGACGAGGCGATCGAGGTGCTCGAGAAGAAGGTCATGCTCGAGCTCGGGCCTTCCGCGCCCGCGTCGACGGCGACGGATGCCTCGGCCGCCGTCGACGAGACGGGACCGGAGTCCGCGCCGGTCACCCTTCCCGCCTCCGCGCCCAAACGCCCCGGGACGACTCCGCCGCCTCCGCCGAAGGCGGCCGGCACCTGGCCCGTTCCGTCGCGCGGCGACGGACGCGGAGCGCCGGGCCGGGTCGTCCATCCCAAGAATCCGCACTGACGACTGCCGTGATCTGAGCCCGTCCGCTCACGGTCGGACTTGACGACGGCGCTCCGTGTGTTGCATGGTTACTTAGTCAAGTAAGTAACCATGCAAGCCGGAGTGGACGTGATTGAAGAAGGCCGGGCGCTGTTCCTCCAGATCGCCGAGAGCGTGGAGGACTCCATCGTCGACGGCTCGCTCGCCGAAGAGGCGCGCGCGCCCTCGACGAACGAGCTCGCCGCCTTCTACCGCATCAACCCCGCCACCGCTGCGAAGGGAATCGCCATGCTCGTCGACAAAGGCGTGCTCTACAAGCGACGCGGCATCGGCATGTTCGTCGCATCCGGCTCGCGCGACCTGCTGCTCGCCGAGCGTCGCTCCGCCTTCACAGACCGTTTCATCGATCCGCTGCTCGCCGAGGCACGCAAGCTCGGGCTCGGACCCGATGACCTGGCAACACTCATCCGCGATCGCGCCGAGGCGCGCACCGCGACCACCACGGAAGGGACCCCCCGATGACGACCGCGACCCACGTCATCGAGGTGAAGAACCTCACGAAGCGCTACCGCGAGACACTCGCGGTGGACGATGTGAGCTTCACCATCGAGAAGGACACCATCTACGGCCTCCTGGGGCGCAACGGCGCCGGCAAGACCACCGTCATGTCGATCCTCACGGCGCAGAACTTCGCCACGAGCGGTGCCGTGCGCGTGTTCGGCATGGACCCCTATGAGAACGCCAAGGTGCTCTCGCGCATGTGCTTCGTGCGCGAGAGCCAGAAGTACCCCGACGATGCGCTCCCGCGCCACGCGTTCGAGACGGCGCGGCTGTTCTTCCCGAACTGGAACCAGGAGCTCGCTGACCGCCTCATCGACGAGTTCCAGCTGCCGCTCAAGCGCCGCATCAAGAAGCTCTCGCGGGGCCAGCTGTCGGCGGTCGGCGTCATCATCGGTCTCGCGTCGCGGGCCGAGATCACGTTCTTCGACGAGCCGTACCTCGGCCTCGACGCCGTCGCGCGGCAGATCTTCTACGATCGGCTGCTCGAGGACTACGCCGAGCACCCGCGCACCGTGATCCTCTCGAGCCATCTGATCGACGAGGTCTCCAACCTCATCGAGCGCGTGCTCGTGATCGATCGCGGTCGCATGATCATGGACGAGTCGACGGATGCCGTCCGCGGCCGTGCGGCGAACATCGTGGGCGACACGGCCGCCGTCGACGCGTTCATCCAGGGTCGCGAGGTCATCCACCGCGAGAGCCTCGGCCGCGTCTCGTCGGTCACGGTGGTCGGAGCACTGACCGCCGACGACCGTGCACGGCTGGCCGCCGCGGGCCTCGATGTCGCACCGGTGTCGCTGCAGCAGCTCATCGTGCGCACCACCCAGCACGCGGCCGAGACCGCGGGAGCGGCATCCGTCACCGCCGACACCACCACCGCCGACCTCGACGAAGGAGCACTGCGATGAACCGCACCGTCAGCGTCGTCCGCATGCAGCTGATCAACCGGCAGACCTACATCTGGGTGCCGCTCCTGGTGCTCGGCGGGTCGTTCCTCATCACGCTCGCCATCTACGCGATCCTCATGAACGCCGGGGTCGAGGGACCGATGTACGGGGGCGGTGCGCAGGCACCACTGTGGTACTTCGGCGTCGTGGGCGTCCAGGCGCTCACCCTCACGTTCCCGTTCTCGCAGGCCATGAGCGTCACGCGCCGCGAGTTCTACCTCGGCACGCTGTTGACCTCGGTGATCACCGGCGCGATCCTCGCGCTCATCTTCGTGGTCGGCGGGCTGATCGAGGAGGCCACGGACGGATTCGGCATGAACGGCTACTTCTTCTACCTGCCGTGGATCTGGGAAGCCGGGCCGCTCGGCGCGGGCGTCTTCTTCTTCACGGTCACGATGCTGTTCTTCGTCGCCGGCTTCTGGGCCGCCACGATCTACAAGCGCTTCGGCTCGGTCGCGCTGACGACGGTTCTCGTGGGAATCGCGGCACTGCTCGTCCTCGCCCTGTTCTGGGTGGGTCAGCTGCAGGCCTGGGGCGACGTGTTCGCCTGGTTCGGCAGCCAGGGCGCGCTCGGGCTCGCGCTGTGGGGTCTGCTGCTCGGCGCGATCCTCGCCGGCATCTCGTACCTCACGCTGCGGCGCGCGGTGCCCTAGACCCTCCGTGCCTCGGGCTTCGGCACGGAGAAGCGGATACCTCGGCCCGCGCACTGCGCGCGGGTCGGGGCATCCGTCGTCCAGGTCAGCGGGAGCCGGCCGAGCCGTTGGCGTCGCGCAGCACCTCGTGGTGGCGGATCACCTCGGCCACGATGAAGTTGAACCACTTCTCGGCGAAGGCGGGGTCGAGGTCGGCCTGCTCGGCGAGGCTGCGCAGGCGTGCGACCTGCTGCTCCTCACGGAGCGGGTCGGAGGGCGGCATGCCGTGCTCCGCCTTCAGATGACCCACCTGCTTGGTGGCCTTGAACCGCTCGGCGAGCAGGTACACCAGCGCGGCGTCGATGTTGTCGATGCTGCTGCGCAGCCGGGTGAGCGTCGTCCGCGGATCCTCGGTCATGGGTCCTCCTCGCACCACGACGATACCCGAGCCGGAATTCACCCAAATCAGACGATGGCCCTGGCCCTAGAGTGTCACCATGACGCAAGACGCGAGTGCCCTCAGCGCGGAACGGCCTCACGACGGGGCGGACGACCCTCGGGCGGCGCTGACGGACGACGCCGAGACGACGGTCGCCGACGTCGAGGGTGCGACGGTGTTCACCGGCGAAGCACCGGCGGGCAAGACCTTCTGGGCGAACCTCAACAGTCCGTTCTCGCTCGGTCTGCTTGTGACGCTCGGTGGCCTGGCCGCCATCGCTCTCGGCCTCGCGTTCTGGAACCTCTCGACGATCATCATCTACATCGTCTTCGCGCTGTTCGCCGCGCTCGGACTCGATCCGGTGGTGCGGTTCCTCGGCAAGCGCGGGATCTCGCGGCCGTGGGCCATCGTCATCGTGTACGGCGCCTTCGCCGTCGTGCTCGCGCTGGTGCTGCTCCTGGTCGTGCCCGCGCTGGTGCGTCAGATCGCCCAGTTCATCGGGGACATCCCCGACCTCATCGACCAGTTCCAGGCGTCGGACTTCTATGCGTGGCTGAGCAGCACGTTCGGCGCCCAGGTCGGCGACATGTTGTCGCAGGTGGAGTCCTTCCTCACCAACCCCGCGAACCTCGCCGCGATCGGCGGCGGCGTCCTGAACTTCGCCGTCGGGGTCGGCACGGCGATCTCCGGCCTGATCATCGTGCTGGTGTTGAGCCTGTACTTCCTCGCGGGGCTCCCCTCGATGAAGGTCGCGTTCATCCAGTTCGCCCCGGCGCGCAACCGCCCCAAGGCCACCGCCATGACCAACCAGATCACCGACTCGATCGGCGCCTACCTCATGGGCATGGTCGTGCTGGCCTTCTGCAACTCGATCGTCGCGTTCCTGCTGCACCTGTTCCTCGGGCTGCCGTTCCCGGCGCTCATGGGCGTGCTCGCGTTCCTCATCACACTGATCCCGCTCATCGGTTCGGTGCTCTACTGGATCACGGCGACGTTCATCGCGCTGTTCACTGGCTGGCTCCCGGCCCTGATCTTCGCGGTCATCTACCTCGTCTACATGCAGCTCGAGGCGTACGTCCTCACCCCCCGCGTGATGAACAAGGCGATCGCGGTGCCCGGAGCGCTCGTCGTCATCGGCGCGATGGTCGGCGGCACGCTGCTGGGGCTGCTCGGGGCGCTCGTCGCGATCCCGGTCACGGCCTCGATCCTCCTCATCATCAAGCAGGTCTTCATCCCCCGTCAGGACGCCAAGCTCTGACCTCGACAGCGTTGGAGCGGCCGCCGCAGCGGCGGGCGCGTCAGCGGGCGGGGAGGATGCAGGTCGGCGATGGGGCCGCGGTGCGGTGGCGCACTCGGCCCGGCACGCCCGTGCGGAGGTCGAGCGTGAGCGAGGCGACCTCGTCGGAGCGCTGGCCCGCGACGAGCAGCGTGTCGCGGACCACCGCGTGGTGGCGCGGCCAATCGACACCGGCGTCCGCGAGCGCGACGGACTCGACCGTCTCGCCCGCGCCACGCACACGCAGGGTCGCGATCGTGTTGCTGCCGCGCACCCCGGCGTAGACGAAGTCGCCGTCGCGCGACATCGCGAGCTCGGCCGCCGCGTCGTCGGGCAGCGTGCCCGCGCCGAGCGGCGTTCCGCCCACGAGGCGCCACGTCCCATCGATCGCGGGCGCGAGCACGAACAGCTCGCACGACAACTCGGTCACGACGTACAGGTGCCCGCTCGGGTGCCACACCATGTGCCGCGGGCCGCTGCCCTTCGGCAGCACGACCTGCTGCACGGGCCGGAGCCCGCGGTCGCTAGCGCGCCAGAAGCGCACGAGATCGTGGCCGAGGTCGGTCGTCGCGATGAGCCCGCCCGGCAGGAAGAGCGCCTGATGAGCGCGCGAGGGCCGGATGGGGACGGATGCCGCGCGCGAAGCGTCCGTCGCAGCGTCGGGCTCGTCCGGCGAGGTGTCGTCCGCGTCGCGGTCATGACCCGGAACGAGATGCGCGTACTCCGACCCGGCCGCTTCGCGGAGCGCCCGGGCTGCCGCGACGAGGTCGATGTCGGGCTGCCCGGAGGACGGGGCGTCAGGGCCGTACGGGTCGGCGCTCGCCGGGGCGAGGACCGGCGCGGACGGCCGGCCCGCGCCATCCAGCGCCATTGTCACCACGCGTCCGTCGCCCCAGCAGCTCGCCACGAGGAAGCGGCCGTCAGGCGCGACCGCGACATGGCAGACCGCCTCGCCGGCCGGTACCGGCGGGCCGAGGGCGAGGAACGTCGTCTCGCCGGTGCGGCGGAACGCCTGCACCGCCTGCCGGTGCTCGAGCGCCGCGTACACGACATCCTGGGTCGGATGCGGCGCGAGCCAGGACGGGGAGTCCGCGGCGACGGCCTCGCCGGCGTAGCCCAGAGGTCCACCGGCCAGGACATCGTCGGCGGCGCCGGCCAGCAGCATCCCGATCCCCGACGCGTGCCCGTCCATGTCGGCGGTGTACCCGCCCAGCCAGAAGCGCATCAGTCGACGAGGTCGTGGCGAACGATGACGGCATCGCGGGCGGCGCCGACGCCGATCACCGAGATGCGCGTGCCGCTCATCCTCTCCAGCGCGAGCACGTAGTCCTGCGCCTCGACGGGCAGGTCCTCGAAGGTGCGGGCACCCGAGATGTCGTTCTTCCAGCCGGGGAAGTACTCGAGGATGGGCCTGGCGTGGTGGAAGTCCGACTGGTTCACCGGGACCTCGTCGAACCGCACGCCGTCGACGTCGTACGCGACGCACACCGGGATCTGGTCGAGCCCGGTGAGGATGTCGAGCTTGGTCAGCACCAGGTCGGTGATGCCGTTGATGCGGGTCGCGTAGCGCGTGATGGGCGCGTCGTACCAGCCGACACGGCGCGGTCGACCCGTCGTGGTGCCGAACTCGAAGCCGCGCGAGCGCAGCCACTCGCCCTGCTCGTCGAACAGCTCGGTCGGGAACGGGCCCGAGCCGACGCGGGTCGTGTACGCCTTCACGATGCCGACGATGCGGTCGAGGCGGTTGGGTCCGACGCCCGAGCCGGTCGACGCGCCGCCCGCGGTCGCCGACGACGACGTCACGAACGGGTACGTGCCGTGGTCGACGTCGAGCATGGTCGCCTGGCCGCCCTCGAACACCACGACATCACCGCGGTCGAGTGCGTCGTTCAGCAGCAGCGCGGTGTCGTCGACCATCGGCCGCAGGCGCTCGGCGTACGACAGCAGATCGTCGACGATCTCGTCGCACGTGATCGCGCGGCGGTTGAAGACCTTCACGAGCAGGTGGTTCTTCTGGTCGAGCGCGCCCTCGACCTTCTGGCGCAGGATGTTCTCGTCGAAGAGGTCCTGCACGCGGATGCCGACGCGGTTGATCTTGTCGGCGTACGCGGGACCGATGCCGCGGCCGGTCGTGCCGATCTGGCGCTTGCCGAGGAAGCGCTCGGTGACCTTGTCGAGCGTGCGGTGGTAGTGCGTGATGAGGTGCGCGTTGGCGCTGACCTTGAGGCGCGAGGTGTCGACGCCGCGCGCGTGGAGCGCCTCGAGTTCGGCGAACAGCACCTCGAGGTCGACGACGACGCCGTTGCCGATGACCGCGTTCACGCCGGGGGACAGGATGCCGGAGGGCAGGAGGTGCAGCGCGTACTTCTCGTCGCCGATCACGACCGTGTGGCCCGCGTTGTTGCCGCCGTTGAACTTGACCACCCAGTCGGTGCGCTCACCGAGCAGATCGGTGGCCTTGCCCTTGCCCTCGTCTCCCCACTGGACTCCGACGATCACGATGCCTGGCATGGGCTACTCCCCCGTTTATTGGACGGTTACACCCCATCCTATCGATGCGGTCCGCAGGGCCGCCGATATGGTGTGCGTATGACGTCTCCCGCCGCCTGGACGGCCTCGCCGAGATGGGTGCTGAGCTGGTCCGTGATCCGGCTCGCGATGGCGGCGCTGATCGCCGCGGGCGTCATCGCGCAGCTCGTCCGCTCGGTGTCGAGCGCGGTCGACGCCGGCCGCCACGTCCCGACGATCGTCGCCAACTTCTTCAGCTTCTTCACGATCCTCTCCAACGTGTCGGCGGCGGTGGTCCTGACCGTGGCCGCGCTGTGGTTCTTCACGCGCGGGAGGGGACAGGATGCCGAGCCCACCGGCATCGCGGTCGCCCTGGCGTGCGTCACCACGTACATGGTGATCACCGGCATCGTCTACAACACTCTGCTGCGCGGGTACGACCTCGAGCCGGGCTCGATCGTGCCGTGGTCGAACGAGGTGCTGCACCTGTTCGGACCGCTGTTCCTGCTCGCCGATCTCTTCGTGGGCCCGCTGCGGCGCGCCCTGCCGTGGCGCGCGGTGTGGGCGATCGTCGCGTTCCCCGTCGTATGGGTCGTGTACACGATGATCCGCGCACCGTTCATCACCAACCCCGGCACCGGCGAGCCGTTCTGGTACCCGTACCCGTTCCTCAACCCGAACAACGCGAACCTGCAGCCGGTCAGCGGCTACCCGGGCGTCATCCTGTACGTCATCGGCATCTCGATCGCGATGCTCGTCGTCGGCGGCTTCGTGGTGTGGTGGGGCAGGCGCGTGGGCGGACGGATGCCGGAGGCCGAGGCAACCGGCGAGAAGGCCGGCTCTTCCGCCGTCGCCCCCTGACGCTGCTCCCGAGCGGATCAGAACGCCCTCGGGCGCTCCAGCTGCAGACCGGCGCGCCCGAGGGCGACTCACAGACGGGGAGAACCCGTGGCCCCAGACCAGGGGTCCCCCAGCGGCTCCGGCACCGGCCCCCAGTGCCGTCGCCGTGCTCGGCTTCACGCTAGCCTGTCCCCCATATGGGGGACAAAGCGCCGAACCGTTCTCCGAGCGAACTTTCAGCAAACAGTCGCGAGCCTGCCGCTCACTAAACTCGTACGCATGTCGAAGGTCCTTCAGTCCCTGCCCGTCGGCGAGCGCGTCGGCATCGCCTTCTCAGGGGGCCTTGACACCTCCGTCGCGGTCGCGTGGATGCGCGACAAGGGCGCGATCCCCTGCACGTACACGGGAGACCTCGGTCAGCCCGACGAGGACGACATCGCATCCATCCCCGACCGTGCGCTGCAGTACGGCGCGGAGGTCTCGCGCCTGGTGGACTGCAAGCCCGCTCTCGTCGAGGAGGGCCTCGGCGCCCTCGCGTGCGGCGCGTTCCACATCCGCTCGGGCGGCCGCACCTACTTCAACACCACGCCGATCGGTCGTGCGGTCACCGGCACGCTCCTCGTGCGGGCCATGAAGGACGACGGCGTCGACATCTGGGGCGACGGCTCCACCTACAAGGGCAACGACATCGAGCGGTTCTACCGCTACGGCCTGCTCGCCAACCCCGCGCTGCGCATCTACAAGCCGTGGCTCGACGCCGACTTCGTCACCGAGCTCGGCGGCCGCAAGGAAATGAGCGAGTGGCTCGTCGAGCACGGCTTCCCGTACCGCGACTCGGCCGAGAAGGCCTATTCGACGGATGCCAACATCTGGGGCGCGACGCACGAGGCGAAGACCCTCGAGCACCTCGACGTCTCGCTCGAGACCGTCGACCCCATCATGGGCGTGCGGTTCTGGGACCCCGCCGTCGAGATCGAGACCGAGGACGTCACCGTGACCTTCGAGGCCGGCCGTCCGGTCGCGCTCAACGGCGTCGAGTTCTCCGACCCGGTCGCGCTGGTCTTCGAGGCGAACCGCATCGGCGGCCGCCACGGCCTCGGCATGAGCGACCAGATCGAGAACCGCATCATCGAGGCGAAGTCGCGCGGCATCTACGAGGCGCCGGGAATGGCGCTGCTGTTCACGGCGTACGAGCGCCTGGTCAACGGCATCCTGAACGAAGACACCCTCGCGACGTACCACGAGCAGGGCCGCCGCCTCGGCCGCCTCATGTACGAGGGCCGGTGGCTCGAGCCGCAGTCGCTCATGCTGCGCGAGTCGATCCAGAAGTGGGTGGGCTCGACGATCACCGGCTCGGTGACGCTGCGTCTGCGCCGGGGTGAGGATTACACGATCCTCGACACCACCGGACCCGGCCTTTCGTATCACCCCGAGAAGCTGTCGATGGAGCGCGTCGGCGACGCGGCGTTCGGCCCGACCGACCGCATCGGCCAGCTGACCATGCGCAACCTCGACATCGCGGACTCGCGTTCACGTCTCGAGCACTACGCGGCGGCGGGCATCATCGGCGGTGCGGCCGCCGAGCTCGTCGGCCACCTGTCGCAGGGCGAGGCCGGCGAGATCACCGAGCGCACCGAGCACCTCAGCGCCGAGCAGGAAGAGCTCGCCGAAGCGACGGATGCCGCGAACGAGGCATCCGCGTTCGACGCCGGCACCGACTGACCGGGGCTGCGCCCCGACGTCCGCTCGTCCGTCAGCGGAGGATTCGGGCCGCGAACGACACTCGGGATACGATGCGAAAACGGTGCCATGCGACCCGAACCCGTGGCACCGGGTGCCGCTCCGCGCGGAATCGCGTGCCCCAGCCGACAGGAAAGACCTTCAATGTCGAAGCCCCCGACCTCGCCCTACGCCATCGACGACGCACCTACGGGCCGATCCGTCGGCCGCAGGATCGGCATCACGCTGTTCAGCATCGTCGCCGGGGTCGTGGTGCTGGCTCTCATCGCCGTGGGATTCCTCGTCTACACGGTGCAGCGATCGTTCCCGCAGCTGAGCGGGGAGGTCGCGGTGTCGGGGCTCGACGACGATGTGACGGTGCAGCGCGATGTGCTCGGCATCCCGACGATCACCGCCGATTCAGCGCATGACCTCTTCTACGCGCAGGGTTTCGTGCACGCGCAGGATCGGTTCTGGGAGATGGACTTCCGCCGCCACGTCACGAGCGGGCGGCTGTCGGAGCTCTTCGGCGAATCGCAGCTCGAGACCGATATGTTCCTGCGCACCCTCGGCTGGCGCGAGATCGCCGAGCAGGAGGTCGCGGCGCTCAGCGAGACCGAGCGCGCCTATTACGAGGCGTACGCCGACGGCGTGAACGCATTCCTCGCCGACAACGACGGCGCCGACGCCTCGTTCGAGTACGCGGTGCTGGGCCTGCAGAACGCCGACTACGAGATCGAGCCGTGGACGCCCGCCGACTCGGTGGCGTGGCTGAAGGCGATGGCCTGGGACCTCCGCAGCAACATCGAGGACGAGACCGAGCGCGCCGTCATCGCGTCGGACTTCACGCAGGCCGAGATGGACGAGCTCTACCCGGCCTATCCCTTCGACCGCAACCCGGTCATCGTGCCGCAGATCTCGACGGTCCCCGCCGTCGGCACGGCTCCCGACCTCGACGAGGCGGCCGGCGAAGGGGAGACGGATGCCGAGGCCGAAGCGGACGCCGCGACCTCGTCCGTCGAATGGACCGAGGTCGAGGGCGTCGTCGAGGCGGTCAGCACGCTCGTCGACGGCGTCGGTGAGGGCGTCGGCTCGAACTCGTGGGTCGTGTCGGGCTCGCACACGGAGTCGGGGATGCCGCTCCTCGCGAACGATCCGCACCTGGGGGCGTCGCTGCCGAGCGTGTGGCATCAGATCCAGCTGAAGTGCTCGGAGGTGTCGGAGGCCTGCCCGTTCGACGTCGCGGGCTTCGGGTTCGCCGGCATGCCGGGCGTCATCATCGGTCACAACGACCGCGTGGCCTGGGGATTCACGAACCTGACGACGGACGTCACCGACCTGTATCTCGAGAAGATCGACGGCGACTCGTTCTGGTACGACGGCGCGCTGGTGCCGCTCGAGGAGCGCACCGAGACGCTGAAGGTGGCAGGGGGCGACGACGTCGAGCTCGTCATCCGCTCCACCGTCAACGGTCCGATCGTGTCGGGCCTCACCGACGACTTCACCGCCATCGCCGACGATCCGAGCACCGGCGAGACGGACGCGATCGCCGCGCCGACGGATGCGCTGGCCGGGGAGTACGCGGTGAGCCTGCGGTGGACCGCGCTCGAGCCTGGGACGACGGCATCCGCCATCTTCGCCCTCAACACGGCACGCGACTTCGACGACTTCCGCAGCGCGGCGGCGCTGTTCGACGTGCCCGCGCAGAACCTCGTCTACGCGGACGTCGACGGCAACATCGGCTACCAGACCCCCGGCCGCCTGCCGATCCGGGGAGCCGGAGACGGCTCGATGCCCCAACCCGGGTGGGACTCGACGTACGCATGGCAGGGCTACATCCCGTTCGAGGAGCTGCCCGTCGCGTACAACCCCAAGGACGGCTACATCGTCACGGCCAACAACGCGATCGTCGGCACCGACTACCCGCATTTCCTGACGCGCGACTGGGACTACGGCTGGCGCGCGGCGCGCATCGAGGAGCTCATCCAGCGCAAGATCGCGGAGGGCCCGATCACGGCGGACGACCTGCGCGAGATCCAGGCCGACAACTCGTCGTTCATCGGCATGCGCCTGGCGGCGGCCTACCTCGACATCACCACGGGCGATGACGAGGCGGATGCGGCTCTCGAGCTCCTGCGCGAATGGGACGGTCAGAACGCGCCCGACTCCGCGGCCGCCGCGTACGCGAACGTGCTGTGGGACACGCTCGCCGCAAACATGTTCGTCGAGGAACGCGAGAACCCGGCGCCGGTCACCGACCAGGGCAGGATGTTCCTGGTCGTCGACCGGCTGCTGGACACGCCGGACTCGGAGTGGTGGATCAATCAGGGACTCGGCGTCTCGGGTATGGACGACATGCTCAAGCGGTCGGCGATCGACGCGCGCGAGCGGCTCGCCGCGCTGCAGGGTGACAACGCGAGCCGGTGGAACTGGGGCGGACTGCACGCGTTGCCGCTCGTCAGCGACACGTTCGGCGCATCGGGCATCGCGCCGATCGAGTGGCTGTTCAACCGCGGCCCGTTCCCGGTGGGCGGCGGCTCCTCGGTCGTCAATGCGACCGGCTGGTCGCTCGGCGACGACTTCGCCACCGTCACGGTGCCCTCGATGCGCATGGTCATCGACCTCGACGACTTCGACGAGTCGGGCTGGAACCACCTCACCGGCGCGAGCGGTCACACGTTCCACACGAACTACACCGACCAGACCGAGACCTGGCAGCGGGCCGAGCTCACGCCGTGGGCCTACACGCCCGAGGCTGTCGACGCGTCGACCACCGACACGCTCGTGCTGACGCCGGCCGGCTGACGCGTTTCAGCGAGAGGCTTCGTCGAACTCCCGCCGGAGGTACTTCGGCGCTTGGCTGCGCCACGCCTCGGTGACGAGCTCGGCGAGGTGGTCGTCGTCGACGCGCGCCATGCGGAATGCGACCTTCGGCTCGCTCCACCGCGTCGTGGTGCGCAGGAACACGTCGGGTGCCATCTCGACGAGCGCGAGCGCGTCGACCCGGTCGGCGACCTTGACGGCCACGACGAGCTCGGACGCGATGAGCGCGCGCATGTCGTCCGGGATGCTCGGCCACGGATGGCACTCCCACGCGTAGAGCTTGCCGCGCACGAACCACGCCGCTCCGCCGGTGGTCGCACGCTCCTCGCTGCCGGGCAGCTCCGCAGCCGCACGGCGGACGTCGTCGAGGGTGGCCACGGCCCGAGCCTAGGCCGCACCCCCGACACACGCGCGTGGGAGCCCTGGACCATGCGCCACGGTCGCGGCTAGCGTGAAGTGCAAGGAGGCGCCATGACGATCGACGACCGAGGAGCCGAGTCCGGATCCGAGACGGACCTCGCCATCGAGCGCGCGCTCGAGGCGGCGAACCTGCGAGCCGGCGGCGCGACAACGACCGCCGAGGTCGTCGAGGACTGGGAGCCTTCGGCCGTCGAAGCCGGCGACGTGGGCGCGGACGGGGACTAGGCCGCCGCGTCGGCGCCGTGCACGAGGTACGCGGCGCCGAGGAGAGGGGCCTGGCCGTCGAGGGGCGACGGCAGCACGCGCACGGTCGCCGCGTGGGGCAGCGGCGCGTGACGCGCGACGCTCTCGCGCACGAGGTCGAAGTAGTCCGGCGCGACGTTGACGAAGCCGCCGGCGATGACGGCGACCTCGAGGTCGAGCAGCGCCGCCGTGCTCGCGATCCCCTCGCCGACCGCCGACGCCGACCGGCGTACGGCCGCGACGGCGATCGGATCGCCCCCGGCGTACGACGCCGCGAGGTCTTCGCCGGTGCTTCCGGCCCACCCCTGCGATCGCGCCCACGCCACTGTCGGCGGCCCGGCTGCGAGAGACTCGAGGGTGCCGTCGAGCACATCTGCACCGGGTTCGCGAAGGCGGATCTGACCGATGTGGCCGGCATTGCCGGTGCCGCCCGAGACGACGCGGCCGTCCAGCAGCAGTCCGCCGCCGACGCCCGTCGACACCACCATCGCGAGGGCGTTGCGCACGCCGCGAGCCGCGCCGAGCCAGTGCTCCGCCATCATGAGGCACGCCCCGTCGAGAGCGAGCCGCACCGGCACGTCCGGCACCACACCGCGGAGGATTGCGACGACGTCGAGGCCCGCGCCGTTCGGCAGGTTCAGGGGCGAGGTCGTTCCCGCCGTCGTATCGACGGGGCCGGCCGAACCGGCCCCGGCACCGAGGATGCCGACGCCCGCGCCGCTCTCGACGGCCGCGGTCGCGGCATCCCGGATCGCCGCCGTCAGCTGGTCCCGCGTCGCCTCGCGCCCCGTCGGACGACGGTGCCGTGAACCCTCGAGCACCACGCCGGCCGCGTCGATCAGCGCGGCCTCGACCTTCGTGCCGCCGATGTCGACGGCGAGCGCAGCGTGCAGCATCCGTTCCCCCTTGTCCGAATCGTGCAAAACGCCGTCAGTTCTCGGCGGGCCCGCTGATGCGATCGAGGAGGTCGTCGAGCGAGTCGAACTCGATCGTCTCGGCGTCTCCCTCCTCGGCGACCTCGACGTTCTCGATCTCGAAGTCCTCGTCGAGCTGCACCAGGATGCGGGACTCGGGGAACTGTCTCGGCGCCGCGAGCGAAAGCAGCACGGCGTCGGCGAACACGACGACCGACTTCGGCTCCAGCTCGGCTCGGAGGTCGGTCTGCTCCACGATGGGCCCGTCGTCGGCGACCGCGTCCTCGAGCTCGGTCGCGACCGTCTCGACGATCGCCGTCCACTGTGCTTCGCTCATCGCCAGGATGCGCGAGACCCCGGCGACGAGCGCAGCAAGATCGGGGTCGTCCACCTCTTCGAGCTCGGGGTCGACGTTCACCATGACGTCGGCGCCCGCCGCGTCGAGGCGGGCGCGACCGTGGACGATGTCGTCCTCGGCTACGGGCTCGTCGAGGAGCCCGCCTTCCGAGAGGCGAATGACAAGGGCTTCGAGGGCGGGAGTGGCCATGACGACATTCTCGCAGTCGCGCTACTCGACAAGCTTGCCCGCGACCGAGACCTCGTGCATGAGCGCGGCGATCTCGTCGGGAATCGGCGGGATCTGCTCGCGCACGACGCCGGTCGTCGGCGACCACACCAGGTTGACCTGGAGCTCGGGGTCGATCTCGGGGTAGTCGCTGCGGTTGTGGCAGCCGCGGGTCTCACGGCGCTCCAGCGCCGCTTCGAGCGTCGCGCGCGCCGCGAGCGCTGCCGACTTCAGATCGAACGCGTGGGCGAGGTCGTGGTAGCCGGCGATGTCGGGGTGCACGCCGATGTCGGCCATGCGCGCCTCGATCGCGTCGAGCTCGGCGAGGCCGGCGAGCAGCCCCTGCTCGTCGCGCACGACGCCCGCGTACTCGGTCATGGTGTCGCGGATCGCGCGCTGCAGCGCACGCACGTTCTCGGTTCCGGATGCCGCGAGCAGGCCCGCGATCTCGTCTCGCGCCGTGTCGACCGCCGCCGCCGAGCGCTTCTGCGCCGGCAGTGCGGCCGAGTAGGCCGCTGCGGCCTGCCCCACGATCCTGCCGAACACGAGCAGCTCGATGAGCGAGTTGCCGCCCAGGCGGTTGGCGCCGTGAAGCCCCGACGACGCCTCGCCGATCGCGTAGAGGCCGGGCACGTCGGTGGAGTGGTCGGACGAGCGCACCCACACGCCGCCCATCGAGTAGTGCGCGGTCGGCGCGATCTCGATCGGCTCCTTGGTGATGTCGAGCATCTGCAGTTCGAGCATCGTCTGGTACACGCGGGGCAGGCGCGTCATGATGACCTCGCGCGGCAGGTGCGATACGTCGAGCCAGACACCGCCGTTGGGCGTGCCGCGGCCCTCCTTGATCTCGGTGTAGCAGGCGAGCGCGACGCGGTCGCGGGTCGACAGCTCGAGCCGCTCCGGGTCGTACCTGTGCATGAACCGCTCACCGAGGCCATTGCGCAGGATGCCGCCCTCACCCCGAGCCGCCTCCGAGATGAGGGTGCCCGCGGCGTTCTCGGGCTCGATGATGCCGCTCGGGTGGAACTGCACGAGCTCCGGGTCGCGCAGCCGACCGCCGGCCTCGACCGCGAGACGGAACGAGTCCCCGGTGTTCTCGTCCCGTCGCGACGACGTCCGGCGCCAGATGCGGTTGTGTCCGCCGGCGGCGAGGATCACGGCATCCGCGTGGATCAGGTAGCGCGTGCCGTCCTCGAGGTCGAACCCGTACGCGCCGAAGACCGCGCCGTCGTCGTTCACGAGGATGCGCGTGACGTACACGGTGTCGAGGATCGGCACCTGCAGCTGCGCGGCGCGGTTGATCAGGGTCCGCTGGATCTCGAGGCCGGTGTAGTCGCCGGCGAACGCGGTGCGACGGTAGGTGTGGGCGCCGAAGAAGCGCTGCGAGATGCGGCCGTCCTCCTCTCGCGCGAACGGCATTCCGTAGCGCTCGAGGTCGTCGATGCCCTGCGCCGCACCCTTCGTGACGGTCTCGACGGTCCCGGGGTTGGCGAGCAGGTAGCTCTCCTTGAGCGTGTCGGCGGCGTGCTGCTGCCAGCTGTCTTCGGCATCCATCGTCGCGAGAGCCGCGTTGATGCCGCCGGCGGCGAGCGATGTGTGCGCGTCGGACTTCGGGCGCTTGCCGAGGGCCAGCACATCGACGCCGGCCTCGGCCAGTTCGATCGCGGCGCGCAGGCCCGAGCCGCCGGTGCCGATCACGAGGACGGTGGTGGAGATCTGACGTTCTGAAGTGCTCACACTTCGACGCTAGGCATCCGTCCTCGATAACTCCAATGCATATTCCTGCTCAGTTCAATAGTCGTACGCTATTGATATGAACCTCGAGCAGCTGCGAGCCTTCGTCGAAGTGGCCCAGCTCGGCAACTTCACGCGCGCCGCGGAGCGGCTGCACCTGGCGCAGCCGTCGCTGAGCCGCCAGATCACGACGCTCGAGCAGGATCTCGGCGCCGAGCTCTTCCACCGCGCTCGGCGCGGCAGCACCCTCACGGTCGCCGGCGAGTCGCTGCTGCCCCTCGCCCGCCGCATGCTCACCGACGCCGACTCGGTGCGCCGGGAGCTCGCGGAGCTCGCCGGGCTGCAGCGGGGCCGCGTGCGGCTGGGCGCCACGCCGACGCTCTGCATCAGCCTCGTCGCCGAGGTGTTCACCGCCTTCCACGCGGCGCATCCCGCGATCGAGCTGCACATCTCGGAGCACGGCTCACGGCGTCTGCTCGACGAGCTGGGCGCCGGGGCGCTCGACCTCGCCCTCATCACGACGTCGGGTGCGGCATCCGCCGACCGATTCACCGTGACCCCGCTGCTGGTCGAAGAGCTCGTCGTGATCTCGTCGAGCGGCGCCGCGCCCCTCACCGATCGCGACGCGATCGGGCTCGCCGACGTCGCCGCGCTGCCGCAGGTGGTCTTCGATCCCGCCTACGATCTTCGGGCGACGACGGATGCCGCGTTCCGCGCCGCGGGCCTCACCCCCGCCGCGATCGTGCAGGGGGCCGAGATGGACGCGGTGCTGAGATTCGTCGAGCGGGGGCTGGGAGTGGCGATCGTTCCGGCCATGGTGCTGATCGAGCGTCCGGGGCTCCGCTCGGTGCGGCTCGTCGACCCCACGCTGACGCGCACGATCAGCGTCGCCCGGCCCGCCGACATCGCCCCGACCGCGGCCGTCGAGGTGATGCAGCGCACGATCACCCGGACCGCCACCGCGCTGGCCGAGGCATCCGCCGCGACCATGCGGCTCGCCTGACGCGCGGATCGGAAGAATTTCGCCGAAGCTATCGAAACGGGCGCCTGTCGTTCGTAGCAATGGTGAAAGCACCTCCGGAACGCGAGACAAGGGAGCAGCACCATGAGCACCACCTTCACCGTCGACTTCTTCTCGACCCTCGATGGCTACGGCATGGCCGAGGGCTGGCCGGGGTACTGGGGCAAGGAAGGGCCCGAGCTCAGGGAGGACCGAGTACGGACCTTCGCGCAGGAGCAGGTCCTCGTGTTCGGGGCGACGACGTTCCGGGAGTTCCGGAGCTTCGTCAAGGAGTACGACGAGCCCTACTACGACAGCCTCAACGAGCGGCAGAAGATCGTCTTCTCGCGCACCCTCGAGGAGCCTCTCGGGTGGGAGAACTCGACGGTCCTCCGCGAGGACGCGGTGACGGCGATCGAGCGACTGAAGCGCACCACCGACATGCCGATGCGATCGCACGGCAGCATCTCGCTGAACCGCGCCCTGCTCGCGGCCGGCCTCGTCGATCGGCTCGAGGTCATGGTCTTCCCCGTCGTCGCAGGACGCGCCGGCGGTTCCGCCCTCCTGCACGGCGGAGCGGAGTTCGACCTCGAGCTCATCGAGTCCACCGTGCTGGACGGACGCACGCTCAAGCTCGTGTACGCTCCGCACCTGCACGGTGAGATCCCCGCGGGTGTCGGCCCGAGGCGTCGTGGCGAGAAGTAGGCGTTCCGGGATTCGCCCGCGAGGGAAAGGATGAGGTCATGAAGTACCTGGTCAACGTCATCGACAGCCGCAGCAACTCGGGGACAGCCGACGAGATGGTCGCGATCGACGCCTTCAACGACAGGCTCCGCGCCGGCGGCCATTGGGTCTTCGCCGCGGGGCTCGCCGACCCGACGGTGTCGACCGTCATCGACGGCCGCGGCGACGAACCCGTGCTCACCGACGGACCGTTCGTCGAGACGAAGGAGTGGGCCGCCGGCTTCTGGATCATCGAGGCGCCCGATCTCGATGTCGCCCTCGAGCTCATGACCGAAGGCTCGAAGGCCTGCAACCGCCGCCTCGAGGTGCGACCGCTGCTGGAGGCGTGATCGACGCGCAGGATGCCCTGGCCCGCGCCCACCGCGACGAGTGGGCGCGGGTGGTCGCGACGCTCGCGAAGCGGTTCGGCAGCCTCGACATCGCCGAAGATGCCGCGGCGGAAGCGTTCGCGACGGCCGCCGAGCGCTGGCCGGCCGACGGCATCCCGCCGGGTCCCGGCGCGTGGCTCACGACCACCGCGACCCGCAAGGCGATCGACCACATCCGGCGCGAGAGCAGCCGCGACGCGAGGCACAGGGAGGCGCTGCTCGTGCACGACGCACAGCCCGAGCCGCTCGGCGTCATCGACGACGACCGGCTGCGGCTCCTCTTCATCTGCTGCCACCCGGCGCTCGCGATGGAGGCGCGCGTCGCGCTGACGTTGCGCATGGTGGGCGGGTTGAGCGTGCCCGAGATCGCGCGCGCGTTCCTCGTGAACGACACCACGATGGGAGCCCGGATCACGCGCGCGAAGGCCAAGATCGCCACGGCGCGGATCCCCTACCGGATGCCGGAGGCCGAGGATCTGCCGCGCCGCGTGTCGGGGGTGCTCGCGGTGCTGTTCCTGATCTTCAACGAGGGCTACCTCGCGTCCGGACCCGGCACCGCGCCGGTGCGAGAGGACCTCACCGGCGAGGCGATCCGGCTCACGCGGCTCCTGCGTCGGCTGCTGCCCGACGACGGCGAGGTCACCGGCATGCTGGCGCTGATGCTGCTCATCGAAGCCCGTCGCTCGGCCCGCGTGTCGTCTGCCGGCGAGCTCGTGCCGCTGGCCGACCAGGACCGGGCGCTGTGGGATGCCCAGCTCATCGGCGAAGGACACGCCCTGGTGCGCGCGCGCCTGGCCGCGCGCGTGGCGCCGGGCCGGTACCAGCTGCTCGCCGCGATCAACGCCGTGCACACCGACGGCGACGCCCCGGACTGGACGCAGGTGGTCGCGCTCTACGACCAGCTCGTACGGCTCGACGGCTCGCCGATCGTCCGGCTCAACCGCGCGATCGCGGTGACCGAGTGCGATGGGCCGGACGTGGGGCTCTCGCTCATCGACGCGCTCGAGCCGGAGCTGCGCGGCTACCACCCGTTCCATGCCGCCCGTGCCGAGCTGCTGCGGCGGCTGGGCCGCGACGCGGAAGCGGCCGACGCCTACGACGCCGCCCTCGCGCTCGCGGGGAACACCGCCGAGGTGGCGTATCTCACGCGGAGGCGCGAGGAGCTGTCGTCAGGCTGAGGTCCGGATCGCCCGCGGCAGTCGGCTGAGCTTCCGGCTCGGGCTCGGGCTCGGGCTCGGCGCTTGCGGCACCGGGCGCTCCCGCCGAGCGGTTGAGGATGCGCCGGACGACGGCATCCACCACCGCCCCCACGAGGGCGGCCACCACGATGGCGAGCACGATCGCCAGGAGCGGCTGGTCGTGGAGCCACTGCCCCGCGACGATGCCGAAGAGCGCGGAGTACGCGGCCCACGTGACTCCGGCCGCGACCGACAGCGGCAGGAAGCGCCGGAACGGGTACCTCGTCGCGCCCGCGGTCATGTTGACGGCGATCCGGCCCACCGGGATGTAGCGCGCGGTGAAGATCAGCAGCGCGCCCCGGCGGTCCAGTCCCCGGCGCGCCCAGTCGAGGGTGGTCGCGACCCGCTTCGCCCGCATCCACCGGAAGCGGGTCGTGCCCAGCGCCCGCCCGAGCTGGTACGCGATGTTGTCGCCGACGATGGCCCCGGCAGCTGCCACCGCGATGAGGAGCACAAGGTTGGGCTCGCCGGTTGCAACCGAGACGGTGGCTGCGCCGACGACGACGGTCTCGCTCGGGACCGGCGGGAAGAACCCGTCGATGACGCACACCGCGAACACCACGAGGAACAGCCAGGGCGATGCTGCGAGGTCGGTCACGAGGGTGTTCAGCAGTGCCAGCAGGTCCATGTCTGCGACGCTACGAGCGGGGCTTACGGTGCCACATCCGACGGAAGGCTGGACTGGACCTTACTTTCGTCAGTCTTGCGACGTACGGCGGCTTTCTACGATGGGGGGATGCCGCGTTCCGGACGTCCGATGCGAGAGACGTGGTCGACGCCGCTCGGCGTCGTGCTCCTGGTGCTCGCGACGTCCGTCGCGCTGCCCCTGGCGCGGTGGGGCGACTCGCCGTTGGTGCTCGCCCTGTTCCCCGCCGCCGCGGCGGGATACCTTGCCGGACGCCGCATGGCCGGGCTCCTCCCGGCGGTGGTGACGTTCGCCGTCGTGCTGGCCGTCTCGCTTCCGGTCTCGTTCGTGATGCCGGGCACGGCGCCGGTGGGCGACTGGATGGCGAGCGTGCTCATCTCGCTGCTCACCGTGGTCGCACCGTGGTGGTTCGGCAGGTTCCGGCTGCTGCGTGCCGAGCAGCAGAAGTCGGATGCCGCGATCCTGGCCGAACGCGCGCAGGCCGAGGAGCGCGCACGGATCGCCGACGACCTCCACGACACGATCGGGCACGAGCTCGCCCTGATCGCGGTGCAGGCCGGCGCGCTCGAGCTCGGACGCGACCTGACTCCCGAGCAGCGCGACCGGTTCCGCGAGCTGCGCGAGGCCGCGGTCCGCGCGAGCGGTCGCCTGCGCGACGTCGTGCAGATGACCCGGCCCGACGGGCCGAGCCGTCTCGACCCCGTCGGCGGCGAGGGCATCGAATCGCTCGTGGCGGGGGCACGCGACGCCGGCATGACGGTGAGCGCCGAGATCGACCGGGCTGCGATCGCCGGCGTGCACCCGCTCATCGCGGAGCTCGCTGTGCGCACGATCCGCGAGGGGCTGACGAACTCGGCGCGTCACGCCCCCGGCGCGGCGGTCGTCGTCGGCGTCAGACCGGAAGGACCGAACGCGATCGTCGTGTGGGTGCGGTCCGGTCCTTCGACCGGAGGCGATGCGGAGGGGGGCGGCCACGGCATCCCGAGCCTTCGTCGTCGCGCCGAGCTGCTCGGCGCCTCGATCGAGGCCGGTCCCGACGACCACGGCTTCGAGCTGCGGCTGCGAGCGCCGGCGCAGCCTCCGCCGTCGGGTCGCGACACGAGGGGCACGTCCGATCTGGCTCTGCGGTCGAACGCGCAGGGCGTTCGCCGGCGCGTGCTGCAGGCGGCGATCGTCCCGGCGACGATCATCGCGCTCGCGCTGGTCGGGTTCCTCGTCGTCCAGGCGATCACGGTCGCGCAGACCGCGATCTCGTCGGAGGTGTACGACGGGATCCACCTGGGATCGACGAGGGCGGAGCTCGCGCCGCTCCTTCCCGCTGGCACCCCGGGTCCGGTGCCGATCGTCTCCGAACCGCCGGTGCCCGTGGGCGCCGAGTGCGAGTACTTCGCCGCGCGCGACGGCTGGCTGCACTTCACCGATGCGACCTACCGCCTCTGCTTCGAGCAGGGCGTGCTCGTCGAGAAGATCGTGCTGGGGGTTTCGTGATCCGCGTGCTCATCGCCGACGACGAGGCCATGATGCGCGGGGGCGTGCGCGCGATCCTCGAGTCCGATCCCGACATCGAGGTCGTGTTCGAGGCGGCGGACGGTCACGAGGCGATCGCCGGGGCGCAGCGGCATCGGCCCGACGTCGCCGTTCTCGACATCCGGATGCCGCGGCTCGACGGCCTCGCCGCGGCCGCCGAGATCGCGGCCACCGTGCCGGCCACGCGGGTCGTGATGCTGACGACGTTCGGGGAGGACGAGTACATCGAGCGCGCCCTCGGCGGCGGCGCTCTGGGATTCCTGCTGAAGGCAGCCGATCCGCGCGAGCTCATCGCGGGAGTGAGGGCGGTGTCGGAAGGCGGCGCGTACCTCTCGCCAGACATCGCACGCCGCGTGATCGCGCCCTACCGCGACGGCGATCGGCTGCGCGGCGCCGAGGCTCGAGGGGCGATCACGGCTCTCACCGAGCGCGAGCGCGATGTGCTTGCGCTCCTCGGCGCGGGCGCCTCGAACGCAGAGATCGGCGCACAGCTGCACCTGGTCGAGGGAACCGTGAAGGGCTACGTGAGCGCGATCCTCGTCAAGCTCGGCGTGCGCAACCGCGTGGAGGCCGCAGTGCTCGCGCATCGGGCGGGGATCGTCGCGGCGGATTGAACCCCGTCAAGGGGTCGCCCGCGGGCGCCCGGCGGACTAGCCTGAGCTCATCGACGAGGGAGGCGAGGGATGACCGAGCAAGCCGTGCCCAAGTCAGGCTGGCTGGGCAAGTTCGCGGCACTCTTCCTCGGTGTCCCGCCCATCGCGGTGTACGCCGCCGACCAGGACGAGGATGACGAGCCTCAGCGGGACGGCGCTGATTTTCACTGGCGGGAGCGAACATGAGCGAAGAGTGGCATCGTCGGCACCTCGGAGACGACGTACCGGACCAGGCTCCCGGTGAGGAGACGCTGCTGGGCGCCGCGGGCGACGAGGTTCCCCCTGGGGGAGTCGTCGCCGGCTCGTTCGATCACGAGTTCCCCGGCGCCGACCCGTATGCGGGTATTCCCGCCGACGAAGTCGGCCTGCCGCCGCTGAGTGAGGCAGAGCAGGAGGCCGTGGCGCGCGAGGCGGACCGGCTCGCAGACGACCCGGGCGCGCGCGGCGATCTCTGAGCGCGAACGTCACGCCGGAGCCGCGAACCAGCTCCTGAATCACCTCGCGATCCGACGGCGGTTCCCGACGACCGCGGGTGCCTTCGCGATGGCTGGATGCATCGTCGTCATCGTCGGTCTGCTCACCCCGGTGTCGTTCGGCTGGTTCGCGTATCAGCCGCTCGCGAACACGGCATTCGCGCCTGGCGGGAGCGGGGTGTTCCTCTCGTCGGTCACGATCCTGGGATTCGTCATCCTGACCGTCGGACTCCTCGCGCTGTCCTTTCTCGCCGGCATGCGCACGGGCGCCAAGCGCCGCCGTTGACGCGGTGCGCCCTGCGTGCGCGGATCCGCTTCGACGCGCGCGAGGATGGACGCGTGCCCTCGACTTTCACTGTCGTCACCGTTTCCGCGCATGCCGTAGAGGAGCTCTTCGACGGGTCGCTCGACATCGACGCCCACGTGGCATCGATGTCGGAGTCGAAGGAGCGCGCCGTTGCCGGAGTGACGACAGGACGGATCGGGCTCGGCGAGACGGTGACCTGGCGGGCACGTCATTTCGGCGTGTGGTTCACCATGACCTCGGAGATCTCGGAGCTGGATCGGCCCGTCCGGTTCGTCGACCGGCAGGTGCGCGGTCCGTTCAAGATGTTCGTCCACGAACACGTCTTCGAGCCGCACCTGAGCGGATCACGGATGACAGATCGCATCACCGTCGGCTCCCCCGTCTTCGGCCGGCTGGCGGAGCGACTGATCCTCGTTCCCTACCTCCGCCGACTCATCGCCAAGCGGAACGCGCACCTCGTGGCCGCCCTGGGCTAGTCGGCCCGCGGCGTGCGGTGCGGACCCAGCCGCGACTCATTCAACGCGTTCGCCGCGGAGCCTCAGCTGGATCCGCTCGATGTGCTCCCCCAGTTCACCCGTCGCCAGAAGGCCGGAGCCGAGCGGGCCCGCGGAGTCTTCGCCGACCAGCGGCAGGAGGCGAAGCGCCGAGGCGACTTCGTCGCTCATGTGCTCGAGCTGCCACTCGAGCTCCGCCGTCGCGGCGTCGGGGTCGGCAGCCGCCAGCCGGGCAGCCTTCGCGGCATAGGCGGCAGCGCCCAGGGCGTGCGCTCCCATGTGCGCCACGCCGGCGGCCTGCGCTGCGGCGCGTGCGGCCGCGACGGCCGCAGGCGACGACGCCGACTGGGCGGCGCGACCCGCGACGAAACGCCGCTTGATCTCTCCTGCCGCGGTGAGCTCGCCGCGAGAGAAGGCGCGTGCGCGCTCGATCGCGTCTCGCGGCCGGTCATCGTCGGGCACCTCCGACTCGAACAACGCGAGAACTCGCTCCGCGCAATCTGCTGACCATGCCGCGACCAGACGACGGTCGGACTCGCTGAGCGATTGAGGTGACGACATCCCAGCACTCTGGCACACGCCGGTCGCGCGGGCTGGAACAATCGCATGATGACGTTTGCGATCGCAGCCGAGATCCCCGAGCCCGCGGAGCTCGTCGAGCTGTATCGATCGGTCGGGTGGACGGCCTACACCGACGATCACCGCAGACTGGTCGACGCGATCAACGCGTCGCACACCGTGCTCACCGCGCGCACGGAGGCCGGCGAGCTCGTCGGACTCGCGCGGACGATCTCGGACGGGCACACGATCGCCTACCTGCAGGACATCCTCATCGCACCGGAACACCACAGGCGCGGTATCGGCGGAGCGCTGCTCGACGAGATGCTCCGTCGAACCGATCACATCCGGCAGCTCGTGCTCCTGACCGACGCCGAGGAAGCGCAGCGCGCGTTCTACGAATCGCGCGGATTCGTCGAGGCTCACGACTTCCGCCCGAACGAGCTGCGTTCGTTCGTCCGCATCCGATGACCGGCGTTGTGTGCGGTTGAGGCCCGTCGCCGTCGTTGCGGCGGCGGTCGTCCTGCGATGGGCATACGGCGCCACGTCCTGAACGGCACGGGACGTGCCAGAGCGGTCGGGTCAGACCTTCTTCAGCTCCTGAGCCAGCATCACGAGAATGCCGCTCGGACCGCGGAGGTACGTGAGCTTGTACACATCCTCGTAGGTCGCGACGCCGCGCAGCGGGTAGCACCCGTGCTTCGCGGCGATCTCCAGCGCCTCGTCGATGTCATCGACCGAGAAGGCGACGCGGTGCATGCCGATCTCGTTGGGAAGCGTGGGCTCGGTCTCGATCGCGTCGGGGTGGATGTACTCGAAGAGCTCCAACTGACCCTGGCCGCCCGGAGTCTCGAGGATCGCGATCTTGGCGTGGTTCCCGTCGAGGCCGACGGCCGTGTCGGCCCATTCGCCGCTGACGGTGTCGCGGCCGAGGACCGTGAGTCCGAGATCGGTGAAGAACGCGATGGCCGCCTCGATGTCGCTCACAGCGATTCCGACGTTCTCGAGCTTGATGGGCATGGAGGCACCCTACCGAGCCGGGTCCGTCACCGCACGGGCGTGGACGCCCGCCCGCGGGCGCGCCAGCTCGCGCCGTGCGCCGCCGCAAGCACCACGACACCGCCCACTGTCAGGATTCCGACTGCAGCTCCGGCCGCGACGTCGTGAAGGTAGTGGGATCCCTCGAGGACGCGACCGGTGGCGACGACGACCGCGAGCAGCATCGCCGCGCACGTGAGGGAGACCGACCGGGTCGTCACGGCGATGACGACGACCGCTCCGAAGGCGAGCGTGGCGTGATTCGAGGGGAAGGACCAGTCCCCGGCCGGCGGGCAGTCGCCCGCGAGGTTCCAAACGGTGCACGGCCGCGGCTGGGCCGCTGCGAGCTTCAGTCCTTCGCTCGCCAAGTAGGCGAGGAAGACACCGACCGCCGCGCTCACTGCGATGAGGCGGCGCGGCGACCTCGTCCAGAGGACGCGACCGACAGCGGCCGCCGCGGCCGCTGCGAGCGCCAGGAGGGGGAGCTCGGACGCCAGTTCGATTCCCGGAATGCCGCTGAAGGTCACTGCCGCGGCCCGAGTGACCTGCACGCTGAGGCTTCCGGGAAAGGGCACCACCAGCAGCACGACGGCGATCACGAGAGCGCCGAGCACGGGGACCAGAGGGCGGCGCGATTCTGCTGATGACACCCGTCTGACGCTACGTGGCGCTCTCGCGCGCGCGCATCCGGCGGCAGATGTACATCCTGTACGCCCAGAGTCGTATCCTGCGCAGACGTCGCCGACGCGGCGAACCGTCAGACGCCGCCCACGGCGGGAGACGTCTGCTACGGCTCCGCCGCGGCTTCCCGTGCGCGGGACCGGAGCACGTCGAACTCGCACCCCGGCGCGTCCGGATCGAAGCCGTGCTCGATCAGCCAGCGCGACGCGACCAGGCTGCGCAGCGACCACCACGCGCGGATCACGTCCCGGTCCGCGTCGTCTCCATACCCGACGAGCAGGTCGTCGAGGCGCTCCTCGTGCCCGAGCGTCAGGATCGCGAGGTCGTACATGGGGTCGCCGGGGGCAGCCTCAGACCAGTCGATGATGCCGGTGACCTCGTCGCCGTCGACGAACACGTGGGTGATCTGCAGGTCGCCATGGATGAACCGCGGCTCCCACTGCCGGAGTGCGGTCTCGGCGATCCGGCGGTTGCACCGGATCACCTCGGCCGGCAGGACGGCGCTGTCCAGCAGCCACGCGCATTCCCGGTCGAGCTCCGCCGCGACGTCGTCAAGGTCGGGCCCCGGCCACGGCGGCAGCGGCGCCTCGTGCAGCCGTCGGATGGCGGCACCCGAAGCGGCCCATGCTGCCGACGAGGCCGGGGACGGTTCACCGAGGATGCCGAGAGCCTCACCGGGCACGACCGAGATCGCAAGCGCGGGTGGCTCCCGCCACAGGATGGCGGGAGTCGGTATCGGTGCCATGGCCATCGCTCGCACCTCGATGTCGGCGTGAGCGGGATCACCGTCGATCTTCAGGAAGATGTCGCCGACGCGCAGCGTGACGCGTTGAGTGTGCGCGACGACGACCTGGACCTCATCCATACCGTCATCCTGATGCAATCACGGCCCACTCGGGCTGCCGATTCCCCACGTCGATGACGATCGTGCCGGGAACGGCGACCGCTCCGGGTCTCCGCTGCAGGGGGCTGGGTCCCTCGCCCTGCCCATCAGCCCCCGGCGGCAGGCGGCGTCTGCTTCGACTCGGCCAGCTCGTCGACGTACAGCCCGGACTCGTCGATCGTGCCGTTGCGATAGGCCTGCCGGCCGACCATGTGCGCCGACAGCGGCGCCGTGGCGAGCTGGATCAGCACGACGGGAACCAAGAAGGCGACCACCTCCCACGAGCGAAGCGACAGCGCGATCGCAAGGCAGATGAGGATGAGGCCCAGCACCTGCGGCTTGGTCGCCGCGTGAAGACGCGTCGGCACGTCACGGAACCGCAGCAGGCCGATCGCAGCCGTCAGGCACAGGAGTGCTCCGATCAGGATGAGGATCAGCGCGGCCAGGTCGAGCCAGTGTTCGAGCGTCATCGGTCGGTGTTGTCCCTCCGTGCGACGAACCGGGCGATCGAGATCGACCCGAACACCCCCACGGCTGCGATGATCAGCAGCACCGGCAGGGTCCGCGTGTGATGGTTGATCGCCATCTCTGCGCCGAGCACGCACATCACCTCGGTGAGGAGCACGTCGGATGCCACGGCACGGTCCAGAATCGACGGGCCGATCACGATGCGCCACAGCGTCAGCAGCGCGGCGACCGCGAACACCACGTAGATCACGAGCAGCAGGACGTTCACCGCGCACCACCTCGCCCCGCGGTCGCGGCGCGGGCCGCGGCATCCGTCTTCATCGCCTCCAGCTGCGCGCGCGAGCCCACCGCCCGCACGATGCGCCGCTCCCAGTGCAGCACGCTGTTCCGCTGCTTCTCGAGATCGGCGTCGTTGCGCACGCCGATGACATGCAGGAACAGCACGCGCCGGTCGCGGTCGGTGTCGACGAGGAGCGACCCGGGAATGAGGGATGCGGTCACGGCCGTGTGCGTCATGATGAGGTCGTCGTCGGTCACGAGCTGCACCGCGATGATCGCCGGCCCCGGCTGCCGCCGGAAGTCGAGCACCTGCCACGCCACGGTGAGCGAACCCCGCACGAGCGCGACGAGGAACTCGAGCGCGAACAGCAGCCCCCACCACAGGTTCACGCGGCCAGAGAGCTCGACGGGCGGGAGGCGGAACACCCGCGTCACGACGACCGCTGCGACGAGTCCGGTGAGGAAGGCGAGCCACGTGAACTGGCCCCACAGCAACATCCACAGCGCGATGAGCCACGCGAAGAACGGCAGCTGCCGCCACGCTGTGACAGCGGCGCGGCGCACGCGGGTCTGAGGGAGGTCCGGGCTCACGGCGCCTTCTCCCATCCCTGGAGGTCGTCTTCGAGCTGGGTCAGCGAGACCGGCTGCAGCAGCGACTCGCCGATGCGGGTGCACACGTCGTAGAGCGGGCCGGCGAAGATCGTCAGCGCGACCGTGATCGCCACCATCCCGGCGGTGGAGGCCGTCATGATGCGCGGGATGACGCGGCGCTGCGTCTCGACGCCCGCCGCGGGCGCCGCGCCCAGGTACGAGATGCGGGCCTCGGTCTCGGCCGAGTCGTCCTCTTCGCGCCAGAACGAGAGGTTCCACGCGCGCATCAGGGCGTAGAGCGTGAGCAGACTCGTCACGATGCCGCCCACCATCAGCACGATCATGATCGGTGTGCCGACCCCGGCGGCGGCGTCGAACAGCGCGAACTTGCCGATGAAGCCCGAGAACGGCGGCAATCCGCCGAGGTTGACCGCGGGGATGAAGTAGAGCACCGCGATCACGGGGGCGACCTTCATGAGGCCCTTGACGCGAAGGATCGAGGTGCTTCCGGCACGGCGCTCGACGAGACCGACGGCGAGGAACAAGGTCGTCTGCACCACGATGTGGTGGACCATGTAATAGATGGTCGCGCCGATCGCGGCCGGTGTCGCGATCGCGAGCCCGAAGATCATGTAGCCGATGTGGCTGACGAGGGTGAACGACAGGATGCGCTTGAGCTCGGCCTGCGCGACCGCTCCGAGCACGCCGACGATCATCGTGGCGAGCGCCACGAACATCAGCAACATGTTGACGTCGTTGTCGAGGAACATCTCGGTCTCGGTGCGGATGATCGCGTACACGCCGACCTTGGTCAGCAGGCCCGCGAACACCGCCGTCACCGGCGCGGGTGCGGTCGGGTACGAGTCGGGCAGCCAGAACGACAGCGGGAAGACCGCGGCCTTGATGCTGAAGGCCAGCAGCAGCATGAGGTGCAGGATCAGCTGCGTCTCCTGCGGCAGCTCGCCCATCCGTTCCGAGATCTGCACCATGTTCACGGTGCCGAGCGCGCCGTAGATCATCGCGATCGCCGCGAGGAAGAGGATCGACGACACGAGCGAGACGACGATGTAGACGACGCCGGTGCGGATGCGCGACTCGGTCGACCCGAGCGTGATCAGCACGTAGGACGCGACGAGCAGGATCTCGAACCCGACGTAGAGGTTGAACAGGTCGCCCGCGATGAAGGCGTTGAAGATGCCGGCCGCGAGGATCAGATACGACGGGTGGAAGATCGAGACGGGCGTCTCGTCGTCGCCGTCCGCCGCGCCCTGACCGACCGAGAACAGGAGGACGGCCAGCAGCACGATGCTCGACACCACCACGAGCAGGGCCGCGAGCCGGTCGACGTAGAGCACGATGCCGAACGGGATCGGCCAGCCGCCGACCGACACCGCGATCGGCTGATCGCCGGTGTCGACGACGTACAGCAGCACGGCCGCGACGGCGCAGACGAGCGTGAGCGTCGCGACCGAGACGGCGACCTGCGTCTTGCGATGCCGGCCCGCGATGAGGGCGATGGCCGCGCCGAGCAGCGGCAGCGTCACCAGCAGCGGGACGAGCGCGGGAGCGAACGCGATCATGCGTCGTCCCCCTTGTCGTTCGACCCCGGCCGCGGTCGGTCCACCGGCGCGTCGTCTCGGACGCCCGGCACGTCGCGGCTCGAGAGCACCGTGATGGGGGCGGTGTCGGTGCCGACGAAGTCGGTCGTGGCGTCGTCGTCCTCGTGCTCGATCTCGGTCTCGTCGTCCATCGTCTCTTCGACGTCGGCGGTGCCCTCGCGCACGGCGCGATCGGCCTCGTCGTCGACGAACGTGTCGGCCTGGCCGAGCTGCCATGAGCGGTAGATCAGGGCGAGGAGGAACGCCGAGACCGCGAACGTGATCACGATCGCCGTCAGCGTGAGGGCCTGCGGCAGCGGGTCCGACATGTCATCGGGCGACTCGGCCGCGCCGAAGAACGGGGCCACGCCGGGTGCTCCCATCACGATGAGCAGCAGCAGGTTCGTCGCGTTGCCGAGCAGCAGGAACCCGATCAGCACGCGGGTGAGGCTGCGCTCGAGCATGGCGTACACGCCGCACGCGAAGAGCACGGCCATGACGATGATGAGGACGAGCGACACGCTCACGAGACGCCCACCTCTCCGGCGCTGCGGCCCTCGCGGGCCTCCTGGGCCTGCCGGTCGACTTCGGCGCCGAGGCTGCGGAGCACGTCGAGCACCAGCCCGATGACGACGAGGTACACGCCGACGTCGAAGAACGTCGACGTGACGAACTCGACGTGCCCGAGGACGGGCAGGTCGGCCGTGAACCACGTGCTCGTAAGCGGCGGCGCGCCGAAGAACAGCGGCACGACGGCGCACGCGACGGCGATGGTCATACCGGTGCCGAGGAGGCGTCCGGCATCGGTGGGCGCGGCGGCGCCGAGCTCGTACCTCCCGCCGGCGACATACCGCATGACGAGCGCCATGCCGGCGACCAGCCCGCCCGCGAATCCGCCGCCGGGAAGGTTGTGGCCGGCGAACAGCAGGTAGAGCGACACGATGATGATCGTGTGGAAGAGGATCCGCACGATCACCTCGAGCACGATCGAGCGGTTCTCGGGGCGCACGCGCTGGCCGCCGACCAGCCACGCCATGCGCCCGCTGCCGCGCGCGTCGCCGCGCTGCCTCAGTCCGTCCGACGTCTCGACGAGCGGCCGGCGGGCCCGCGTGGCGCCCGACGGGAGCGGGGCGATGAAGCGCGACAGCGTGTCGGCCCGATGCGTGACGAAGACGAGGGATGCCACGCCCGTGGCGGCGAGGATGAGCACCGACAGCTCGCCCATCGTGTCCCAGCCGCGCAGGTCGACGAGGGCGACATTGACGACGTTCTTGCCGTGGCCGAGCTCGTACGCGAGCTCGGGGAACGCATCCGAGATCGGGTCCTCGACGCGTGCGCTCGTGGCGACGATCGCGACGAGCGCCATCGTGACGCCGACGGCGGCGCCCAGCACGGCGCGCGCCACGGGCCACACCGACGCGTTGTGCTCGCCCATGCGTGACGGGATGCGACGCAGCACCAGGGCGAACGCCACGAGGGTCACCGTCTCGACGAGGATCTGCGTGAGCGCGAGATCGGGCGCACCGCTCGTCGCGAACAGCAGCACCATGCCGAGACCCGTCACCGACACCAGCACCACGCCGGTGTAGCGCTTGCGGGCGCGGATGGCGACGAGCCCCGCCGCGATCATGATCGGCGCGACCACGAGCTGCATGGGAGTCTGGAATGCGTCGAGCTGCGCCTGCAGGTCCTCGCTCGCGAGGAGCGCGGTGGCCTCGGCCGCGACGAACACCACGAAGATCGTGCCGACGTACACCGGCAGCGAACCGCGCTGCGTGAAGCTCGTCGTCACGACCGACAGTCGTGCCACGCCGCGCAGTGCGGCGTTGTAGACCTCGGCCGCGGTGAACGGCAGCACGCGCTTCGCGGGCCGCCACGCCGTCGTGGCCCAGAACACGAGGGCTCCGACGGCGATCGTCGCGAGCGAGATCCACAGTGCCGGCTCGAGTCCGTGCCACAGCGCGAGGTGCGCGGTGTGCTCGGGCGGAGCCACGCCCGGGCTCGACAGCGGGGCCTCGTCGGCGTACGGCGTGAACGCCGTGTCGAGCCAGGGGGCGAAGAACCCCGCGACGAGCGTGAGGCCCGCGAGCACGACCGGCGCCGCGAGGAACCCGAGCGGCGGGTCGGGCCATTCGGTGGCGGGCACGATGTCGCCGGCCGGATCCCGCTTGGTCCAGAACGCGCCCCAGAGGAACCGGATGCCGTAGGCCGCGGTCAGCACGGAGCCCAGGGTGATCCCCGTCACGGCGACGATGCCCCACGCCTCCCCGCCGACCGCCTCGTGCAGCAGCGCTGCGAGCACGCCCTCCTTGGCGACGAAGCCGATCGTGGGGATGACCCCGATCATCGACGCGACCGCGATGATCGAGAACGTCGCCATGACGGGCGCCTGACGCCCGACTCCCGACAGCTCCGTGAGATCTCGCGTCGACAGCTGGCGGTCGATCACGCCGACGACGAGGAACAGCGCCGACTTGAAGAGCGCATGACTCAGCAGCAGTGCGAGGCCGGCGAGCGCGGCATCCCTCGTTCCGTATCCGAGCACGACGGCGAGCATTCCCAGCTGACTCACCGTGCCGAAGGCGAGGACGCGCTTGAGGTCGGTCTCGCGCAGCGCCTGGAAGCCGCCGAGCAGCATCGTGAACACGCCCAGTGCGATGACGATGGGCCGCCACGTCGGCGCCAGGGCGAAGACCGGGGCCAGGCGCGCGATCAGGTAGATGCCCGCCTTCACCATGGCCGCGGCGTGCAGGTATGCGCTGACCGGCGTGGGGGCAGCCATGGCGCCGGGAAGCCAGAAGTGGAAGGGGAAGATCGCCGACTTGCTCAGCGCGCCCACGAGGATCAGCACGAGGGCGGCGTCGACGACCGGCCCCGTGGGGGCTTCGGCGAGGATCGTCGAGATGCTCGAGGTGCCGGCATCCACCACCAGCAGCACGACGCCGATCAGCATCACGAGGCCGCCGAGCGTCGTGACGAGGAGCGCCTGCAGCGCAGCGCGACGACTCGACGCGCGGCTGTTGTAGTACCCGATCAGGAGGTACGACAGCACGCTCGTGACCTCCCAGAACATCACGAGCACGACGAGGTCGTCGGTGAGGACGAGCCCGTACATCGCACCCGCGAAGGCGAGCAGCACGGCGGCGAACTGCCCGAGGTTCTCCTTCTTGCCGCGGAAGTACCAGCGGCAGTAGATCATCACGAGCGCACCCACGCCGGTGACGATGAGGGTCATGAGCCACGAGAGCGTGTCCATGCGCATCGACAGGTCGATGCCGAGCGGCGGGATCCACGCGTACGACTCGAACGGCACCTCGCCCGCGAGGATCCGCGGCGTCTGGAACGCCGCCTGCACGAACCCCGCGATCGGCAGCACCGCCGCGACATAGAACGCGAGGGGGCCGATGCGCGCCACGAGCCACGGCAGCAGGAGCGGGAGGACCGCGAACGCGCCGAGCACGAGGAGCATCCAGGCCTCCTCGGGGTCGTCGGCCGGTGCAGTCCTGCAGACGCAGGAGGACCGGCTCGGGCGATCGGGGTGTCCGGTCCAGTCTATCGGGGGCGCTCACCCCCCTGAGCCGTGCCGGCTGTCGCCCCGTCCCCGGTACGCTCGCAGCGACCCGACGAAGCGAGATCATGATCGACCTCCCCGACTCCGCAGCACACCGCGACCATCTGCCGCGCTGGGCACGCGAGCTGCTCGGCGTCGCCGCGGCGATCGCGGTGGGGATCGCCGTCGTGGCGACGGTCGCGGCATCCGCTCGCTCCGGACTGCTGTTCCGCGACGGCGACTCCCTCGTGACGACGCTCGTCGTCCGCTCGATCGCCGCGGGCCAGCCTCAGGACTGGGCGCTGTCGACCGTGCTGTTCCTGCCCGAGACGGCGGCGCTCGCGGTGCTCTCGCTGTTCGGGCTCGGCGTGAACGGCACGCTCGCCCTCGCCGGGGTCGTGAACGTCGTCGGGCTGTACGGCGCGCTCCGCGTGGCCGCGGGCCGTGCCGGGCGGGTCCGGATGCCGGTGACGGGCGCCCTGCTCGCGCTCGTCGCATTCGCGCTCGTGGCCGCGAGCGAGGGCTCGCCGTCGCGCGATGCCCTCGAGCTCGCCTCGCTCCTCACGACGACGACCTACTACAGCGCGACGGTCATCGCAGTCGTGCTCGCGATCGGCCTCGCGCGGCGAGCACTCGACCGCACCGGTGCCGCCCCGTGGGCCGCGGTGGTCGGGATCGGCGTCGTGGCGGCGGCATCCGTGGTCACCAACCCGATGTTCGCGGTGTGGGCGACCGTTCCGCTCGGCCTCGTGCTGGCGGTCGTCGCCGCGCGGCGGCGCAGCGCCGTCGCGCTCCAGCTGGTCGCCGCGCTCGTCGCGGGCTCGGCGATCGGCTTCGTGGGACGGATGCCGCTGGCCCGACTCATCGCGAACACCGGCGCCGGGTACGCCGACGCCAGTCGATGGCTCGAGTCGCTCGGCTACTACGGCGCGCTGCTCTCGGAGCGGTGGAACGCGCCGTGGGGCGCGGCATCCGTCGTCTTCGTGGTCGTGCTGTGGGGCTGGAGCCTCGTCGCGACCGTGCTGCTCACGCGACGCCGCGAGATCGGCGCCGCGGTCGTCGCCGCGTGCGGATGGATCATGCCGCTGCTCGTGGTCATCGGAGCGATCATGCTCGGCACGCACGCCGCGCGCTACCTGCAGCCGGTCGTCTTCGGACCCGTGCTCGGACTCGTGGCGCTGCCCGCGCTCCTGCCCGCCCGAGCGGCCGTGCGATCAGGCGCGGTGATCGCGGTCGGTGCTGTCAGCGCCGCCTTGGTAGTCGCCGCGACGGTCGGCGTCCCCCGCATCGCCGCCGCGGCGAGCGCGCCGGACGCCGACCTCACGTGCGTCGTGGACTGGGTCGACGACGCGGGGCGCGCCGGTGCGGGGCAGTTCTGGACCGTCCGCCTCCCGAAGACCCACCTCGCCGATCCCGCCGCGCTCGTGCAGGTCGACCACGAGCTGCGCGGCTACGCATGGCTCGTCAATCGCGACGACTTCACCGTGGGCGAGGTGTCGTTCCTCGTGATGGACGCGCAGTCCCCGCCCTTCGACCTCCCCGGCGATGCCGAGATTCAGGATGCCGACACCGTCGCCTGCGGTCGCTACACGATCTTCGACTTCGGCGACGCCCTGCTGCCGATCGGCCCGCTGCGCTCCTAGCTCACAGCCCCCGCGACCATCCCACGCCATGCGACCTCGAGCGCGGCGCGCACGCGGGCCTGCACGGCGGGGGTTTCGATGCTGTCACCGCGCACCACCAGCTGGTAGTACACGACACCGGCGAGCAGGTCGAAGCACGCGGCGGGGTCGAGATCGGAACGCAGGATGCCACGCGCGATGCCGCGGCGAAGCGCGTCTTCCAGACTCACGCGCCGGCGCGCCACGTGCGACCGCCAGTACGCGCGCTGCAGCTCGCGGTCGGTCATCGCCAAGCCGATCCGCTGCCGGAAGCGGGCCTCGGAGTATCCCGACGCCGACACGCTGTGACCCGCGACGAAAGCATCCAGCACCTCTTCACGAAGGTCGCCGTCGTCGGGGATCGCCGGGGGCACCTCGCGACCGACGTCGAGCGCCGCAGCGACGAGGGCGGTGAGCGACGGCCAGCGCCGGTACAGCGCCGCGCGGCTCACCCCGCTGCGAGCGACGATCCGGCCGACGGTGACCGGCTCGCCGGCGTCGATCAGCGCGAGGGTGGCGTCCAGGATCTGCGCATCCAGGTCCTCGTCGCGGGGGCGGCCGGGACCGCGGCGTACCGCGGTCCCGACGTCTTCCGCCGACGCGATCTCTGCGAGCGCCGCGGTCATGCCGCGAGCGCCCGCGCGCGGAGCCGGGCGATCAGATCATCGCCGAGACCCGCCGCGCGAAGCGGCGTGAGGGCATCGCCGTGCCGCTCGCGGAGCCGTGCGAGCATCGTACGCATCGAGACGTCCATCGGCTCCTCCGACAGGGTCAGGCTCGACATCTCGTCGAGGTCGAAGCCGAGCCGCGCCATGAGCACGCCCATGACCGGCTTCATGCGCGCCTGGATGGCCGCCATGTTCGGGTCGGTCCGGGCGTAGTCGGCGACGATGTCGTCATCATCCGCGCCGAGGGCGAGCAGCAGCACGGCCGCGAGCACACCGGTGCGGTCGCGTCCGGCAGCGCAATGGAAAGCCGTCGCGCCGGGAGCGACGGCGATGATCGACAGTGCGCTCACGAGCTGCGGCGCTGCGCCCTCGACCATGCGTGCGTACATCTCGCCCATCTGCACGTGGTCGAACGCGAACGGCCCGTCCTGCGGCATCCCCTGTCCGATGCTCGCCATCAGCGGGAGGTGGTGGTAGGCCACCGGACGCTGAGCGAGCGGACCGCGGCCGGTGAGTGCGGCCTCGTCGGCGGTGCGCAGATCGATGACCGCGGTGAGGCCGCGCTCGATGAGGTCGTCGGCGTCGGCCGCGGTGACGACCGACAGGTCGTCGGCCCGCACCGCAAGGCCGTCCCGCAGGACGCCGCCCGCGATGGGGATCCCGCCGAGGTCGCGCAGGTTGACGGGCGTGCTCAGCTCGATGTCGATGGTGGTCATGTGATTCTCCTTCTGATGAACGCGCTGCCTTGGTCGATCGCCGTGACGAGCACGATGATGCAGATGACGATGGCGCTGAGGTGGCCGTAGTCGTACATGCGCATCGCGGTGGTGAGCTCGAGCCCGATGCCGCCCGCGCCGACGAGGCCGAGGATGGTCGCGCCGCGCACGTTCCCCTCGAACAGCAGCAGCGTGTACGACACCAGGAGCGGCGCCGCCTGCGGCAGCACGCCGTACTGGATGACCTGGCGTTTGGAGGCGCCGACCGCCTCCATGGCGACCATCGGCCCGCGATCGACGGACTCCATCGCCTCCGCATAGACCTTGCCGATCGAGCCGATCGAGCCGAGGGTCATCGCCAGGATGCCGGCGAAGGGTCCGAGCCCGACGGCCGAGACGAACATGAGCGCGAAGACGAGATCGGGCACCGAGCGGATGATGTTCATCAGCCAGCGCGACGAGTAGTAGAGCCACTTCGGCGCCAGATTCGACGCCGCACCGAACGCCACGATGAGCGACAGCACCGCACCCAGGACCGTGCCGACGATCGCCATCTGCAGTGTCTCGATCAGCAGCACGACGATGGTGCCGAAGTCCGAGAAGTCCGGCGGGAACAGCCTCCCGAGGAACTCCGTCATGTTGACGGCGCCCTCGGCGAGCTTCGCGAAGTTGAACTCCGCGCCCTGGAACGACCACAGGAGGACCACGATGGCGACAGGGATGCCGAGCAGGAACCTGGTGCGCGGCATCCGGATCGCCTGCTCGAGCCGCGCCCGCTCCCGCGGATCCAGCGTCGGCGCGGTCTTGTCGGAGCGCGGCCCGGAAGCGTCTCGCGTGCGCTCAGTCGACGTCGTGGTCATCGCCATCACCTCCGTCGTCGTAGACGTCGGCCAGCGCCGCCGCGTCGAGGTGCGCGGTCGGGGCCGACACGACGACCTCGCCATGACGGAGACCGATGATGCGATCGCTGTGCGCGAGCGCAAGGGGCAGCACGTGCAGGCTCACCAGCACCGGGATGCCGTCTGTCGCGGCGATGTCGCGCAGCAGGCCGAGCACCGAGTCGGCCAGCCGCGGGTCGAGCGAGGCCACCGGTTCGTCGGCGAGGATGAGCCGCGGCCGCTGCATGAGCGCGCGCGCGATCGCGACGCGCTGCTGCTGTCCGCCGCTCAGCGAGCGCGCCGGCTCGGAGGCCTTGTGCGCGATGCCCACGCGATCGAGCAGTTCGAGCGCCCGCGTGCGCTGCTCGCGCGTGAACCCGCCGACGAGGTTGAACGGGCCGGCGGCGTGGAGTCCGCCGGCGAGGACGTTCGTCAGCACGCTGAGCCGCGGAATGAGGTTGAACTGCTGGAAGACCTGGCCGACCTGCGCGCGCAGCGAGCGGAGGTCACGGCGGTGCAGACGAGCGACGTCGTGACCCACGACCTCCACGCGCCCTGCCGTGATCGGCGCGAACCCGGTGAGACTGCGCATGAGCGTGGACTTGCCCGAGCCCGACGCGCCCAGGAGGGCGACCGTCTCGCCACGGAACAGTTCGAGATCCACGCCGCGCAGGACCGGTGCGCTCTTGTCGTACGCGACCTCGAGCCGGCGCACCGACACCACCGGTTCGGGCGGTTTGACGGTCGCGCGAGGCGCCGCCGTGGCGGTGAGGGTGGTCATCAGCGCAGGTCCTCGAGCTCGACGCCCGCGACCGCGGCGATGTCGACGAAGCCCTCGAACAGCTCGGGGTCCGGCGCGATGATCGCCTCCTGCCCGATGAAGCCCTCACCCAGTGCGCCGAGCGCCTCGGCGTTCTCTTCGGAGAAGACCGCGGGCAGGGCCTCTTCGAGGAGGGCGCGCGTCTCGTCGTCCAGCGACTGACGTGCGAGCACGCTGCCCGCGACGGGCATCGACGGGCTCTCGCCGACGCCGCGCCACTCGCCGTCGGCGAACGGGAAGTAGGGCTCACCCAGCTGCGTCAGCATGATGGCGGTGCACGCGGCATCCACCTGTCCCTGCTCGAGCGCGACGAAGCTGCCCTCATGGCCGCCCGCGAAGATCGCCTCGTAGTCCTCGCCCTGCTCGAGGCCCGCCTCGTGCAGCATGTACACCGGCATGAAGTAGCCCGAGCTCGACGCCTGGTCGGCGAACGCGACCGTCGCACCCGCGAGGTCTTCGACCTCCTGGATCGGCGAGTCCGCGAGCACGACACACGTCGACACCGGGGAATCGTCGCCGGCCCAGGCCAGCAGCGCGTCGACCTCGCCGGTGTTGACCGCGAGCGCGGACGGGAAGCCGCTCATGATGCCGATGTCGACGTGGTCGGCGCGGATCGCCTCGACCACGCTCAGGTAGTCGGGCACGTCCGTGACCTCGACCGTGCGGCCGGTCTCCTCTTCGAGGAGTGCGGCGAACGCTTCGATCGGGTTCTCGGCCGAAGGGTCGTCGCCGAGCGGGATGGTGGCGATCGTGATGGGAGCGGCCGCGGCATCCGCGCCGGAGTCGGCGGATGAAGCGGATGCCGCGCACCCGGTGAGGCCGAGCGCGGACAGGCCGGCGAGACCGAGGGCCGACAGAGTGGCGCGACGCATGGAGGTTCCTTCCAGAGGGGTTTGAAGAACACCGGTATGCAAACCCGCGGAAGTGACGTCGAATTACGAGACCGCCGGACCTGTAATGGAACGCGAGGTGAACAATCCGCGCAGCCCGTCCGGGCAGGCCGCCAGCCCCCGGCCGCCGTCGCTCCGGCCGGGGGAGCAGCGCTGCTACGACGCGCGATATGACAGCACTGCGCACCCGTTGCTGAAGGTCCGTGCGTCCTCGAGGGTGAACTGCGTCGGCGCGAAGCCCGTCGCGAAGGCCGCACGCCCGCTGCCGGCCACCACCGGGTACTTCTTGACGACCAGGCGGTCGATCTCGGGAAGGAGCTCACCCGCGAGCCGACCGCCGCCGGCCAGGTAGATGCCGAGGCCGTCCTCTGCCTTCAACTCCTTGACACGCGTGCGGGGATCGCCGCGCACGAGTTCCACGGCGGGATCGGGCGACGCCTCGAGCGATCGGCTCACGACGATCTGGCGCAGGTGCGCATACGGGCTGGTGATCCCCGCCTCCAGGGCGGGGTCGTACGTGCGACGCCCCATGACGATCGTGTCGAACCGGCGGTTCGGAACGTCGCCGAATCCGATCGCGGTGCGAACGTGCGTCGGCAGCATCTCGGGGTAGTGCTCGTTCATGTAGGCGCTGTGGTCGTCGGCCAACGGGTAGAAGTCGACCTCGTCGTTCGGACCGGCGATGAACCCGTCGAGGGTGAGAGCGATGTAGTAGGTGAGTTCGCGCATGGCGGCGTCCTTTCCCGGCGGTCTCGCTGACCGCACGGCGATCAGTAAATCACTACATTTGGAGTACTGCAAGTGGAGTGGTTGTATGCGAGACTGTCGGCATGGTCTCGAATCCCGAACGCCGCCGCCGTCTGCTCGACGCGGGGATCGACGTCCTCGCGCAGCAGGGTGCACGCGGACTGACATTCCGCGCCGTCGACGACGCGGCCTCCGTCCCGCAGGGAACGACGTCGAACTACTTCGCCAACCGCGACGAGCTGCTTCGCGAACTGGGGCGCCACGTGTTCGACCGCCTCACCCCCGATCCGGTTCCCGAGACCGCGGCCCCCACGCGTGCTCGAGAGATCCAGCTCATGAAGGAGCTGCTCGGGCGGGCGCGCGACGATCGCGACGGCTTTCTCGCCCTCTACGAGCTGCGTCTCGAGGCCGCGCGACGCCCGGACCTCGCCGACGCCATCTCCGACCGCTACGCCGCCAACCTCGAGGCCATCTCGGCCGGGCACGTCGAGGGCGGCTTCCCCGGCGACCGGCGCACGGCACTGCTGCTGTACCTCGGCATGAGCGGCCTGATCCTCGAGCACCTGACTCTTCCCGGACTGCTCCCGGCCGACGACGGCGGACTCGACGACCTGGTGGCCGACCTCGTCACGGCGGTCGTCCCGCCCGAGTAACCGCCGGTCCCCCTCCTCGCCGTGCGAAAACACCACTCCGTCACCCCGACACGCCGAGCCGAGGCATCCGTCATCGGCGTGTCGCCGTTATCGACTGGTGTTTTCGCACCATGACGGGCTCAGACCGCCGAACCCCGCCGGACGGTGCTTACTGGGCGCGCTCGGGAGCGGGACCGGTGGTGTTGCCCTCGCGGAAGACGCACGTGAAGTGGATCGTCGCGGCAGGGCGGCCCTCGAGCATCGCGGCGACCGCGGCGCCGGCGGCGCGCCCCTTGTCGGTCGCGGGCTGCACGAGGGTGGTCAGCTCGTACGGCGCCAGCCCGTCGACGACGATGCCGTCGAAGCCGGTGACGCTGACGTCGTCCGGCACGCGCAGTCCTGCCTCCTCGGCGGCGCGGATCACACCGGCCGCGAGCAGGTCGCTCTGCGCGATCACGCCGGTCGGTCGGCGAGCCGGATCGGCGAACAGCACGCGGCCCGCCGCGAGTCCCTCGTCGATGAAGCTTCCGGCCGCGGCGTAAGCGGGGGCGTCTGGGAACACGTCCATCGCACCGGCGAGCCGATCGCGGGTGACGTCGATGGCGATGGCCGTGTCGTCGCTCAGCCAGCCGCGCTCCCACCCGGTGCGTGCCGGGAGCGCGACGACCGCCACGTCGCGGTGTCCGAGAGCCCGCAGATGGCTGGCGGCCTGGCGCTGCGCCTCGCGGTTGTCGAGGCCGATGCGGGGCACGTCATCGCCCGCGTCGCCCTCGATCACGACGACCGGGATGCCTCGTGCCTTGACCGCGTCGAGCGACTGACGCAGCAGACCGCTGCAGCCGATGAGCACCGCCGCGTCGATCGGGGCGCTCGTGAGCGAGGGGCCTCCGCCGCTCGGCTCCTGGTCGCGGAGCAGGAGGAGTCCGGCGCCGAGGGGTGCGACCGCGTCGGCGAGGCCGTCCATCACGAGCGTCTTCACCGGGTCGAGGAAGGCGGTGCCGAGGTGCTCCTCGAACACGACGCCCACGATGCCCGAGCGGCCGCGCCGCAGCGACGCCGCGCGGGGGTCGGGACCGGCATACCCGAGGGCCGTGGCGGCATCGAGCACACGGCGGCGGGTCGTCTCCGACACGGGCGTCTTCCCGCTGAACACGACGGAGGCCGTCGAGGGCGAGACACCGGCCTCGCGGGCGACGTCCGCGATCGTGGCGCGTCTGGTGCTCATGGGCCCCGATGGTACCCGCGTCCGAGGCATCCGCCGAATCGATTCGAAAGGATCGAATCGATTCGCTACGCTAGCCCGCATGGAACTCGACCTCACCCGTGCGCAGTACGTGCGGTGGCGCACCGCGGTCTTCGCGATCTTCCTCGCGAGCGGGCTGAGCATCGCGACCTGGGCATCGCGCGTTCCCGCGATCAAGGTGACGCTCAATGTCGACAACATCCAGATCGGGCTGATGCTGCTGGGCGCGGGCATCGCGTCGATCGTCGGGCTGTCGCTCGCGAATGTCGTGCTGGCGCGCTGGGGCGCCCGCAAGGGGATGCTCGTGTCGATGTTCGTCTTCGCCGCCGGAGTCGCGCTCATCGGCGTGGGCACCGACGTGCTGCACTCGTACGTCGTCGTGATCGCGGGCCTGGTGCTGTTCGGACTCGGCAACGGCGCGGTCGACGTCATGATGAACGTCGAGGGCGCCGCGATCGAGAAGCAGTCGGGCAAGACGATCCTGCCGCTGTTCCACGCGTTCTTCAGCTTCGGCACCGTGATCGGCGCCGGCATCGGCGCCCTCGCCGCGGCCTGGCACGTCAACGTCCTCGTGCACACGCTCGTGATGGCCGCGCTCATCGTCGGCATCGCATTCGGTGCGTATGCGAACGTGCCTGCGCGCGACATCCCCGGAGATACGGATGCCGCGACCGACAAGCCGCACTGGCGGGAACGGCTGCACACCTCGCTGTCGGCCTGGCGCGAGCCGCGCACCTACGCGCTGGGCGTCATCATGCTCGGCATGGCGTTCGCCGAAGGCGGCGCGAACGACTGGCTGGCGCTGGGCATGGTCGACGGACACGGCGCGACTCCCGCCGTCGGAGCCCTCGGTCTCACGGTGTTCTCGGTGTCGATGACCGTCGTGCGCATCTTCGGCGGACCGCTCGTCGATCGGTTCGGCCGCGTCACGACGCTGCGCGTGCTGTCGGGCCTGGCCGCCGGCGGCCTGCTTCTGTTCATCCTCGCGCCGAACATCCCGCTGGTGTTCGTCGGAGCCGCGCTGTGGGGCGCCGGCGCCTCGCTCGGCTTCCCGCTCGGCATGTCGGCCGCCGCAGACGACCCGGCGAAGGCCGCTGCCCGCGTGAGCGCGGCGGCGACCATCGGCTACGTGTCATTCCTGTGCGGCCCGCCCATCCTCGGGTTCATCAGCGAGCAGATCGGCCTGCTCAACACCCTGTACATCCTGGTGGCCCTGGCCGTGGCATCCGGCCTCGCCTCCCCGGCCGCCAAGCCCCTCGCAGGCTCGACGGTCGGCGCCGGTCACACCCATCACTGAAAGGGGCCGCCCGTCAGGCGGCGGGGCCGAGCTCGGCGGAGACCTCGAGCAGGTGGGGGAGAGCCCGGTCGATCATGTCCATGGTCGCCGTGAGCGCGATGCGGAAGTGCTCGGGCCGGTCGAAGAGCGTGCCGGGCATCACGTAGACGCCGCGCGCGGCGAGCGCGTCGCAGAACGCCGCCGCGTCGCCACCGGGGGCGCGGCCCCACAGGTAGAACGTGCCCTCCGGGCGCGTGACGTCGAGTCCGGCATCCGTCAGGGCGCCGTAGAGCCGGTCCCTCTTGCGGGTGAGCTCGGTCAAGTCGATCGAGAGCCCCTCGAGCGCGGGGACCGAGTACTGCATGACCGCGTCGGGGAAGCCCCAGCCGATCGCGAGTCCGAGGGGCATGAGGGCATCACGCAGCTCGTCGCGCTCCGCGGCGGGGATCAGCGGAGACAGGGCGAGGTAGCCGAGGCGCTGACCGGGAGCCAGGAGCACCTTGCCGTAGCTGTAGTCGATGACCGTCCACGGGTAGGAGGCGGCGGGGCTCGCGAACTCGATGCCGTCGAACCGGATGCGCCGGTACGGTTCGTCCGACATCAGCCAGATGCGACGGCCCTGCTCGCGAGACGCGCGCTCGAGAACGTCGGCCAGGTCGTCCCACGTCGCCTTCGGATACACGCGGCCGGTCGGGTTGGCGGGCGAGTTGACGATCACGATCCTGGTGCGCGGGGTGATCGCCCGGGCGATCGCGTCGAGGTCGAGGTCGAAGGTCGTCGCATCGAGGGGCGCGTGCACCGGAAGGAGGTTGGCCGCGTAGAGCATCGGCTCGTAGCAGAACCACCCGGGGACCGGGATGACGACCTCGTCGCCGGCATCGGCCAGCAGCGCGAGCGCCAGCGACATCGCGCCGAACGCGCCCTGGGTCATCGCGATGTCTTCGGGTTCGAAGGCGAGCCCCAGCTCCGACGCGAGGCCCGCCGCGACGACCTCCTGGGCACTGCGCTCGCTCGTCTTGTACGCGAACCACTCCACCGTCTTCGGTTCGGCCTGCGCGCGGATCGCCGCGGGCAGGCCGGGCAGCGCCATCTCGTGCGGGTTGCCGAACGTGAAGTCGAGCGCGTCCGGGTCGTCGGCGATCGCCTGGATCCGTCCGAAGAACGCGGTCACGACATCGACCGCGGCCTTCGCTTCGCTCGCACGAGCCGATATCGCCACACAGATCACCTTCGTCCCCAGCACCGTCTGCACGCCAGCCCGGCGACCCGGGTCGGCGCGCAAGGATACCGCTCCGCGAGACCGATGTGAAGATGCCCGCGCGACGCGGTGCTCGTTGTTAGCGTGATCCGCACCCCAGCCCGGACGGACCCCGGACCGGTTCCCGACCCGAAGGAGTCATCATGCTCTGGACCATCATCGGCCTCATCATCATCGGCCTCATCGCAGGTCTCATCGCCCGCGCCATCATCCCCGGCAAGCAGAGCATGGGCATCCTGATGACGATCGTCCTCGGCATCGTCGGCTCGTTCGTCGGTGGCTTCCTCGGGTTCCTTCTCTTCGGCGCCGACCCGAACGGCGGATTCCTGCAGCCCGCGGGCATCATCGGCTCGATCCTCGGCGCGATCATCGTGCTGGGTCTGTACGTCTTCTTCGCGCGACGTCGTACGTCGCGGCCCTGAGTTGCGGCGGCCGCGGCGGGGCCCCTGACCCGCCCGGCTGCCGTCAGGCCTCGCCCGCGGCGAGCGCCACGGCATGCGACCGGCTGCGGGCGCCCAGCTTGGCGAGCACGTTCGAGACGTGGGTCTTCACGGTCGCGACCGAGATGCCCAGATCGTCCGAGATCTGCTGGTTCGAGCGGCCTGCGCGCATCCCGTCCAGCACCTCCCGCTCGCGCTCGGTGAGAAGCGCCAGCCCCGCCGCGGCGTCGGACATGGGTTGCGGCTCGTCCGGACCTCTGGGGATCAGCGAAAGAGCGCGGCGCGTCACACGTGGATGCAGAACCCCCTCGCCCGCCGCCACCCGGCGCACGGCGTCGACGAGGGTCGCGGCATCCGTCGTCTTCAGCAGGAATCCCGCCGCACCGGCGCGCAACGCGCCGTCGACCAGCTCGTCCTCGTCGAAGCTCGTGAGCACGAGCACGGCCGCGGAGCCGGTCTCGACGATCTCGCGCGTCGCCGTGACGCCGTCGACCCCGGGCATCCTCAGGTCCATCAGCACGACGTCGGGCCGCAGCGCCGCCGCATTGCGCATCGCGACTGCGCCGTCCGCCGCCTCACCGACCACCTCGATGCCGTGCGCCTCGAGCATGATCCGCAGACCCTCGCGGATCGCACCGTGATCGTCGGCCAGCAGCACGCGGGGCGTCATGCCGCCGCCTGGAGCGGGATCGTGGCACGCACGGACCAGCCTCCGTCCGTCGGGCCCGCCTCGAACCGGCCGCCCAGGGCGCGCGCCCGTTCGCGCAGCAGCTCGAGGCCCCAGCCGCTGCCCTGGATGGGCGACCGAATTCCGGTGCTGCCGCCGTGCGAGTCCACGCGCACGTGAACGACCTCGCCCTCGACGGCGTCGAGCACCACCTCGACCTGGGCGCCGGCGGCGTGGCGCACGCAGTTGGCGAGGGACTCCTGCACGATCCGGGTCACGGCCTGGTCGACGGGCGACGGGATGCCTGCCGGCAGGGCGTCGTCGAGTGTCACGGTGAGCCCGTGCCGGCGCGCATCGTCGACGAGCGCGGGCAGCACGTCGCGGCGGGGGGCCGCGACGGCCCCGTCACCGGTGCGCAGGACCGAGATCATCGACCGCAGCGCCTGGTGCGCCTCGAGGCTCGAGTCGCGCACCGCCTGCAGCGCGGCACGATCCGATCCCGCCGCGGCATCCACCGACAGCGCCGCTTCGGCGCGGATCGCGATCGCCGCGACGTGCCCGGCGACGAGATCGTGGAGCTCGCGGGCCATCTGCTCGCGCTCATGGCGCACCGCCTCGGCACGATCGCGGTCGGCGATCCGCTCGGCGTCTTCCGCGCGCTCGCGGTGCAGCGCGACGAGTTCGTGCGCCTGCGCGACCGAGGTGGCGTACCAGTAGTCCATGCCGGCGAGCGCTCCGAGCTGCAGTGCCACGAGGAGGGCGACCCGGATGTCACCGGACGCGACGAGCGCGACGCCTCCCACTGCGACGACGGCGACGGCGATCCCGGCGAGGATGCGCCAGCGGCCGGCCGGCGGCGCGGAGGTGGTCGCGGCGTACAGCAGGTCGAGCACCACGACGAGCGTGACGATGCCGCCGACGGTGGCGAGGTCGATCGCCAGCAGGGCGAGCGCCACCCACAGCAGGGCCATCGGCGCCCGGTCGCGGAAGACCACGAGGGCGCACGCGGGCAGCGCGATCGCCAGCGACCACCACGGCGACACAGGCTCGGGCAGTAGCGAGAACACGGTCCACAGCCCGCCCAGGCCCAGCGCCGCGAGCACCACCGCCAGCGCGGCGAACCCGATCGCGTCCGCGAGCGGCCGGCGGGCACGCACCCAGTCGACGAGGGTGCGTGCGGGGCTGCGGATCGTGTCCGGCGCGTCGGCCGCGGGCTCGGGCGCCGGCCCGGCCCCGCGTCGCTGCATCGTTCCGCTCACGCTCTCATGCAACCACGGGCACGTGGCCGCGGCATCCGTCGAAAGAACGAGGACCGGTTCGCGCGGCTCGTCCTTCCGCCCGATCCGCGCGCGTATGCGTCACGCGAGGGTGGGGGCATGGACCTCCTCGCAGACGCACCCCTCGCCGTCACGCTCGGCGTGCTGGCGCTCCTCGACGGCCTGAGCGTCGGCACGCTCCTCATCCCGGTGTTCCTGCTGCTCGCGCCGGGGCGCGTGCGCGTCGGCCGGGTGCTGCTGTACCTGGTGACGATCGCGGCGTTCTACCTCGCGGTGGGCATCCTCTTCACGCTCGGACTCGTGAACCTCGTCGACGTCGCCCAGGACTTCCTGTCTTCGACGGGGGGCCAGATCGCCCGCCTGGTGGTCGGTGCCGCGCTTCTCGTGGCGGCCTTCTTCATCGGCGGCTCGTCGTCGAAGGCGACGGATGCCGCGTCCGCCGCCTCTTCGGCGGGGATGGGTGCGACACCCTCGCTCGACGGCGAGGTCTCGCCGCTCACCGGCATGCCACGCACGACGGCGCCGCGGGTCGCGGTGCCCGAACCGGCCCCCTCGACCCGCCTGACCCGCTGGCGGGACCGGCTGCTCTCACCGAAGGCCTCGGGCGGTGCCGTGATGGCGGTCGCGGTCGGCGCCGGCCTCGTCGAAGTGGCCACGATGCTGCCGTATCTCGTCGCGATGGGCATGCTCGCCGAGGCCCCGATCGCGATGCCGGTGCGCATCGCCGCCCTCGCCGCCTACTGCGCCGTCATGGTGCTGCCGGCACTCGTGCTGCTCGTGCTGCGCCTCGTCGCCGCGCCGCTCGTGGAGCGTCCGCTCACGAAGCTCGCGGCCTGGATGGAGCGGACGGGCCGCGAGAACACCGCATGGATCATCGGCATCGTCGGGTTCCTCATCGCCCGGGGCGCGGCCACCGAGCTCGGCCTGTTCGAGGGCCTCGGCCGGATCCTCGGCTGACACCCCGCCGCGCGACGCGGATCAGAGGCGGTCGGCGACCGTCGCGGCGACCGTCAGCCAGGCATCCCGGGTCTCGGGGGCGAGCGCCTCGAAGTCGATCGGCCCACCGTCGACGAGCGAAGGATCGAACGGCGCGCTGACGACCGCCGACGTGACCTGCTCGAAGTGTCGTGCGAGGCGCTGCTCGAGGCGGCGGTCCGGGCGGGACGACGGCGCCGTGAGCACCGTGACCGCCTCGTCGATCTTGGTCCCGAAGCCCTTCTCGCGGAGTCCGTCGAGCAGCCACGCAGCGCTGGCCGCGGTGTCTTCGCGCACGGTCGAGACGATCACGAGCTGATCGGCCGCGGCGACGGCTGCCACCCAGTTGGAGGCGCGCATGTTGTTGCCGGTGTCGACGATCATCAGGCGGTAGTAGCGGCTCAGCAACGTGTGAAGCCGGTCGAACGCCGCGGCGTCGATCGTCGACGATGCCGCGGCATCCTCGTCCGAGGCGAGGACGTCGAAGCGGGCGTCGACCTGCGTGCGCACGTAGGTGTCGAGCGCAGCGAGACTCGAGCCGTTCGGGTTCCAGAACTGGTCGAGGTCCTCGAGGAGGTCGACCGCGGTCCGGTGGTGCGGTGCGTGCTGGGCGCGCCAGCCGAGCGTGCCGCGGGTCTCGTTGTTGTCCCACGCGAGGGTCGCGCCGCCGCGCAGCGTCCCGAACGTGGCCGCGAGCAGCAGTGTGCTCGTCGTCTTGTGGGCGCCGCCCTTGGGATTCAACACGACGATCGTGCGGGGCGCGTCGAGGCGCCGCTGCACGCGCTTCTCGCGGTCGAGCCGCGAGCGCTCGACCTTGCCGGGAGCGGGCGAGACCAGACCGCCGGTCGCGCGACGCACCGCGCCCTGCCATCCCGTGGTCGCGCGGGCGCGCTTGCCGGCGCTGCGCGATTCGAGCAGATCCTGGACGGTCGGGCGGCCGGCATCCCGCTGGGGTGCGGGGGTCGCCGAGTGACCGGCCGGCACGGCGGGCGCGGGAACCGGAGTCCGCTCGGCTGCGGCGATCTGCGCGGCGGCGGGGATCTGAGCCGTCTCGGGGATCTGAGCCGTCTCGGGGATCTGAGCCGTCTCGGGGGTCTGCGCCGTCTCGGGGGTCGTGGCTTCCAGCGATTCGGAGTACGTGCCGTCGGGGTGGACCACCATCGGCCAGCGTGACGACCCTTCGACGAGCGTCGCGTGCGCGGGCTCCCCCGCCGAGGCGGCGAGCCGCCGGATCTCCTCCACGAGGCGGTCGCGCAGTGCGAGGCTGTCGGATGCGACGACTTCCTCCACGTCGCTGCCGACGTGCACTTCGGCGACCGTGCTCGAAAGGATGTGCACGGTCGCTTCGGGGCGGCGAGAGTTCATCGGTTCCTCCTGGGGAGCGGTGAGTTCCTGGGTCACGGCCGCCGGCGGATTGCCGCAGTCCGACAGGGCAGGCGAGCGAGCGCCTGGGCCGGCGAGAGCCCTCGAGCGCGAACGTGACCCGAAGGTCACGGATTCGCCGTGCATGTTCACGCTAGCCGACGGTCCGCGCGACCGATGCCGGGACGGCGCGGACTAGGCTCGTCGGGTGCGTCTCGTCATCGCTCGCTGCTCCGTCGACTACACCGGCCGGCTCAACGCCCACCTGCCGCTGGCGACGCGGCTGCTGGTGCACAAGGGCGACGGCTCGCTCCTGGTGCATTCCGACGGCGGCTCGTACAAACCGCTCAACTGGATGAGCCCGCCGTGCCGGTTGGACGTCGAGATCCCGGATGCCGAGTCCGCCGCCGCGGGAGTGCTCGAGCACTGGCGGGTGACGCACGCCAAGACCGGCGACGCGCTGCTGGTGCGCATCTACGAGGTGATCCACGACTCGTCGCACGAGCTCGGCATCGATCCCGGTCTGCAGAAGGACGGTGTCGAGGCCGACCTGCAGCGCCTGCTCGCGGAGCAGGTCGACGTGATCGGCGACGGGCTCACCCTCGTGCGGCGCGAGTACCCGACGGCGATCGGTCCCGTCGACCTGCTGCTGCGCGATCCGGCCGGCGGAACGATCGCGGTCGAGGTGAAACGCCGCGGCGACATCGACGGCGTCGAGCAGCTCACGCGATATCTCGAGCTGCTGGGCCGCGACCCGCACCTGGCGCCCGTGACCGGTGTCTTCGCCGCTCAGGAGATCAAGCCCCAGGCCAAGGTGCTCGCCGCGGACCGTGGCATCCGGTGCGTCACCCTTGACTACGAAGGCATGAAGGGCGTCGAATCCGGCGCCCCCCGCCTGTTCTGACGCCCGCTCAGCGGACGATCACGTAGGCGCCGTCGGCCGGGTCGACGATGACGCCGAACGTCTCGCCGAGCGCGGCGATGCGGCTCTCGGTGCTGCGGTGCTTCATCTCGAACGCCGGCACGTCGGGCCCGCTGACGCGTACCGTCACCTCGACGCCCGTCTCTTCGCCGATGCTCGCGGGTCTGGCGGCGATGACCTCCGCCGTCGCAGGCCGCCCGTTGCGCTCAAGACGCTCCACGCGCCGCTGCATGCGGGTGATCGAGACCATGGTCAGGATGCCGAACCCGCCGGAGACCACCAGGATCGCGATCCCGCCGATCAGGGTCGGCAGCTCGAACGCACCCGCTGCCGACACCACGACGATCAAGGCCGGCCCGAGGAGCAGCAGGACGACCGCCCCGACGTAGCCCATCGCACGGGCGACGGGCCCCTTCGGGATCACCTGCTGGAAGTTGCCGTCCTCGGCCAGCCACAGCTCATCTGGCTTCATGCCTCGACCGTACTCCGCACCCGGTCGGGTCCCCCGGCGTCAGACCCGCCGCGACCGCGCCAGGAGCAGCATTCCTGCGGCGAGGACGGATGCCGCGGCCACGGCTCCCCACAACGTCCATGCGGAATCGGACCCGGAAGACGCGAGCTCACCGGATGCGCCGCCCGCGCCGGCGCCCGCGCCCGGTCCCGGGGCAGCCGGCGGTTCCGTGGGCTCGACCTGCCCCGGCACTTCGACGACACGGAGGATCACGTCGTTCCCGTCCCACACGACGTCGAACGTGGTGCCGTCCGCCGTCGTCTGGCTCGACGGCAGGTCGGTCCCCCCGCCGGTCGTCGTGAGGACGACGAACTCGTCGCCGACCTCGGGCTGGAACCCGTCCGTCAACGACACCGACCACTGCACCTGGCCGAGGTCCTGGGCGAGGGCCGAGACCCGGTCGGATGCCGAGCACGGGTCGGGTCCGCCGATCTCGATCACGAACGTCCCGCTGCCCGACACCGTGCCCTCGCTCGAGAGGCACCCCGGTGACGTGCCCGGGGCGATCGTCCCCCCGTCGACGATGATCGATCCCAGGGTCCCGACGCCGCCGAGCGTGCTGAACACGGTCGTCTCGGTGAACGGCATCCACGCGTTCGCGATCACGGTGCCGCCCTCGACGGCGAGGCGCGAGTCGACCGCGAACTGGGTCCACGTGCCACCCAGCTGCAGCGTGCCGGTGCCTTCGTGAACGAGCTGGCCGTCGCCCATGAAATCGCCGTCGTAGACGGTCGCCGACGAGCCGGCGATCGTCAGCCCGGAGTCGACGTCGACGATGTGCACGCGCCCGGTCGCTCCGGCGAGCGACCCGATGCGCTCGTTGTCGTTGATGACGAGCAATCCGGCGTCCCCCTCGATCGTCACCGCCGACGTGTCGGCGATCTGGTCGTGCAGGTCATCAGGCAGCGTGTGCGCCGTCGTGACCGCCGCGTCGATGATGCGGAAGTCGCCGGGGATCGCGAGGTCGCGGTCCAGCTGCACGGCCCCGCTCACCGCGACGGTCGTGCCGGTGTACGCGCTGGAGCCGTCCTCGCCGAACAAGATCGGAGCGTCTGCCCCCGCGCTGGCGAGCGTGACCGTGCTGTCGTCGAGACCGGTGAGGTCCTGGATGACGAGGCTCGATGCCGGTGCGCGCGTCTGGATGTCCACATCGCCCGCGAACGCGGCGCTCGCGACGGTGAGGGATGCCCCGGGCGAGAGCGTCGCGACAGCCGAACCGCCGACGAGCTCGATGTCTTCGGAGAGCGTCATGGTCGAGTTCGTGCCGAGGGTCGCGCCGCTCTCCACGAGGGTTCCGCCCGGCGCGGGGTTCGGCCCGAGCGCGAACGCGTCGTCGGCCACGACCATCGATCCCGCGCCCGAGGCGATCGTGCGGCCGTGGTGGTCGAGTTGGCCCTCATCGATGCGGATGCTCCCGGCGATGTCTTCCGAGCCGACGCGCAGCGTGCCGTCCGGCGCGCTCGTCAGCTGCCCGAACAACGGCACCTCGGTCGCTCCGTGGATCGTGAGCTCGTGCGCGGCGATCGCCACGCCACCGCTGAACAGCAGGGGCTCGGCATCCGCGCCTCCGCGGACCGCCACCGATCCCGCGAGGTCGACCGGAGCCTGAAGATCGACGGCGTGCCCGCCGGCGTCGATCGAGTATCCCGAGCCGGGCCCCACGACGAGCGCTCGCTCGAACTCGGTGGCGGCTGTGAACTCCAGGCCCGCGGCATCCGTGATCGTGACGTCGCCGCCCGCGCCGCAGTCGAGACCGCCGCAGCGAAACCGAACGGCGCCCGAGAGATCGAGCGCACCGGGGTAGAAGAGCCCGCGGGCCTCGACGACGCCGTCTCCGGCGACGCGCAGCCGTTCGCCCGAACCGGTCAGTCGCGCGTCGAGCACCGCGCCCTGCGAGAGCTGAAGGGTCGCCACCGTCGCGGGCTCCTGGTCGAACTCGATCGACGAGGGGATCGGGACGGTCAGCGGCGCCGCGATGTCGTACGTCTTCTCGCCGGCCTCGACCGGCAGCACGACGTTCACCTCGAGCGTCGTCGCGCCGTGGACCGTGAGTCCACTCGTGCGCAGCTGCCCGCCGCCGACGACGTACCCACCGACCGCGAACTCGACGTTCTCGAACGACACACCGGCGAGGTCGTTCGTCATGTCGGTCGTGAGGGCACCGGCGCCGAACCGGAGCAGGTCCGCCTCACCGGGGGCGGCGTCGGCGCAGTTCGTCCAGTTCGCAGCGTTCGACCACAGGCCGTCGCCGGCGGCGCCGGTCCAGTCGCACGTCAGTCCGACAGCCGACGCGGACGGCGCCGCGATCAGCGAGAGGGCGATGAGGCCGCCCGCGGTGAGCGCGGCGGCCATCTTCCGGGCAGGAGTCGTCGAAGTCACCCGATCGACGCTACGGACGCCGCCGACACGCGGGTATGGGAGATCCTACGGATTCCTGGCGATGAGGCAGCCCGTCTCCTACGCTGAGCGCCGGGGGAGGCCGCCGTTCGGAGTGCGCACATGACAGAGACATCGAGGGAGATGGCCCTCCCACCGCACGAGTCGTCACGGCTCGCGACCGCGACCCTGTGGGATCTCGTCGCCGGCGATGCCGGTGCGACGCTGGCATCGTCGCCGGATCCCCGCGACCGCATCCGTCTCGCCCGCTACGAGCAGCTCGCCGGCTACGAGCGCCGCGCGCACGAGCGCCTCGCCGACGTCCTCACCACGAGCGCCGACCCCGCGATCCGGCGAGAGGCGCGCGGTCAGCAGCTCGCCGGCGCGGCCTTCGAGCCCCGCCTCGAGGCGGTGGACTGGCAGACGCGGCCGTGGCCGGCGGGCGACGATCCCACGGCTCTGCGCGAGAAGCTGGCGATCTCGTACGCCCTGCTCATGCAGGACGGCGTCGAGCCGCCCGAGGGGTGGATGGCCCCGCCGACCGACGCGGACTGGGAGCGACAGCTCGCGCGCGTGCGCGAGGTGCGCGCCGCCTTCCTGGACCACATCGCGGGGGCGGATGCGGCGGCCGTCCTCGACGCGATCGACCTGGTCGTGCTCGTGCCTCTGCTCGTGCTCACGCACTCGATGCAGGACGAGTCGGTCGCCGACGCGCTGCTCGTGCGCGACATCACCGACCGCACCGGCATCCGAGCCCTAGAGCCCTTCGCGGACTATCTGCTCGGAGTGTCGTTCACCGCCGCTGCGCGGGTGCCCGACGCGGCCGAGCCGCTTCAGCGCGCGGCCGACGGCTTCTCGGCGGCGCCGAACCTCGGCTGGTGGATGACCGTGCGGGGCACGCAGTACGTGCTGTCGGTGATGACCGATGTGGCGCCGCCGGACGACCTCGACCGGCTTGAACGCGAACTGCTCGCGGGTTCGTGGCGCGACGGGCGCCGGTCGCTCGGGCACGGCGTTATCGCCTCGGTCGCCCTCATGCTCGCCGGTCACGGCGACCTCGAGGCCGCGCGGCGGATCGCGCTCTCGGAAGGCGACATCGACGAGCTGCAGGTCGGCAGCAGCAACCGCTGCTGGCTGCTGGAGGTGATCTTCGCCGCCGCCCTCGCCGACGGCGAGCTCGAGGTGTGCCGGCGCATGCTGCGCATCGTCGAGCACATGATGCCGTCGCCGTGGCAGCGGGCGACGCTGCAGCGGATGCGCACGCGATTCGGCGATGAGCCGATGGCCGCCGCGTCGGCGGCCGAGGTCGCAGCCCCGCCCGAGATCCCGGGCAGCATCGACTCCGAGATCCTGCGCACGAGGTGGGTCTCGCTCGCGCAGGCGGTCGAACGCGGCCACCGCACGTCGGCGTACCGCGAGCTCGCGGCGCTCGACGAGTTCGCGGCGCAGACCCGCGCGTCGGCCTTCCGCGTGCGCGCCGTGCAGCTGTTCCGCCCGCGACGCGAAGCGACGGTGGCACCGCTGTCGACGCGTCAGCTCGAGGTCGCCACGCTCGCGGCAGCCGGCCTGACGAACCGCGAGATCGCGGCCGAGCTGTTCCTCGGCATCCGCACCGTCGAGCACTACGTCGCGAGCGCGCTCAAGCTGCTGGGCCTGTCACGCAGGGAGGAGCTGGCTTCGGTCGTCCTGCCCGTGGACGTACCGTCGCCGGCGAGCGGCGAGGCGGTTCGTCTCACGCTCCGCCAGGGGCAGGTCGCCGCGCTCGTCGCGGCGGGTGCGAGCAACGCCGAGATCGCGGCCGCCCTCGGCATCAGCGAGAAGACCGTCGACAAGCACATGACGGTGATCAAGGAGCGCACGGGCGTGTCGACGCGCACCGCGCTCGTCGCGCTCTTCCGCACGACCGTCGCCGCTGTGCCGGGGCCCGCATGAAACGTCAGCGCCTTCGGTCCCGATGGCGACATGCTCACCGGCGCGTGGCACTACCCCGGTGGCGGCGCGTACTCGACGGTGTCGCGCCGGGTCACCGGCTGACCGCATCCGGCCCCGGACGGGTCCATCCGGCCGCATAGGCTGGACCCATGCCGACTCGATCGCCGTCGCCCTCGCCGTGGACCTGCGTGCTGTGGGACGTCGACGGCACGATCGTCGACGCCTCCGAGGGCATCCTGCGACGGCTGACCATCGCGCTCGAGCATTTCGGCAAGCGGCCGCCGACCAGGGCAGAGCTCGTGCACTGGATAGGCCCGCCCATGTACGAGTCGTTCCAGACGAACGTCGGCATGACCCCGGCCGAGGCCTCCGAAGCCGTCACGTTCTACCGCGGACTCAACAAGATCGACGGGTACTCGACGGGCGCCAAGCTGTTTCCGGGAATGGAGCGGCTGATCAAGGATCTCGCGGCCGCCGGCGTTCCGCAGGCGACGGCGAGCTCGAAGCCCGAAGTGCAGGTCGTGGCTCTGATGGACCACTTCGACCTGTCGACGTCGCTCACCGCGATCGTCGGCGCCACGGCCGACGAGCGGACGCTGGCGGCCAAGTCCGACATCGTCGCCGAGGCGCTGCGCCGGCTCGAGGCCGCCGGCGTCGACACCAGCCGTCCGGTCCTCGTGGGCGACCGCCATCACGACGTCGAGGGCGGCGCGGCCCGCGGCGTTCCGGTGATCTTCGTGCGCTGGGGCTTCTCGTGGCCGCACGAGGCCGACGGCGCGCAGGCCGCGGTCGACGATGTGGATCAGCTGCGGACGCTCCTGCTGCTCGACCATTCCTCCGCCGCGCCCGACGACGACGCCGACGTCGCGACACCCGCCGAGGGCGCGCATGCCTGAGCTCGCGGCCGCGGTCGTGGGGTGGTTGATTCCTCCCCTGATCGCGATCGGCGTCGCGGCTCTTCTCATCGCCGTGCTCGTGTGGGCACTCCGGCGCGCGCGCCGCTCGCCGCGGGCCCGCGCCGCAGCAGAGCAGGTGCGCGCGAAGGCGGGCGCCGCCCTCGTGCGCCTCGACGACGAGGTGGGTGAGCTCGAGCTCGAGGTGGGACTGTCGGGAGCCCTCTACGGCGGCGACGCGCCGCCGTCGCTGCGCCGCGCGCGGATGATCGCGCAGCACGTGCGCGATTCGTCGTTCGACGAGTACCGCGAGATCAGCGCGCCGGATGCCGCTCCCGACGAGATCCGCCGCGTCGCGACGCGCATCGACCGCAAGGCCGGCGAGGCTCTCGCGATGATCACGTCGGCACGGGCGGAGCACGGAGCCTGGGTGCGCGCGAACGTCTCGGCGGCGAGTCAGGTCGAGTCCACGCGCGGGCGGCTCGCCGACCTGCGCGCGTCGATGGGCGACCCCGCCGCCCTCGTGGCCGAGCTCTCGGCGCGCTTCGACGAAGCGGAATGGCAGGATGCCGCGCGCGCTGCGCACGCGGCGGTGGCCGAGGTCGCCGAAGCCGAGCGCCGACTCGACGCGGCGGCATCCCAGGCCGCCGATCCGTCGCTCAGCGCGCTCCCCGAGCTCGCCGCGGCCGAGCGCTCCCTGCGTCAGGCCGAGACCGACGCCCGCATCCTCGAGGAGGCGCACCGCCTCGTCGTGCAGGCCGCGCAGGCCGTGCCGGACGAGATCGCCGCTGCGCGCGCCGCGCTGCGTCAGGCCTCCGCGACACGTGATCACCTGGATCCGCCGGACGCCGAGCGGCTCGGCGCCGAGCTCCGCGCCATCGACGGCGACCTGAACCGCATCGAGACGGATGCCGCACGCCGCCCCACCCGCGCCGTCGACGGCATCGCGCGACTGCGCGGACGCCTCGACCTCGCGCTCGGCGACGCCCGCACGGCGCAGCAGCGCCTGCGCGGCGCGCGCACGGCGCTGCCCGGGACGCTCGCGGCCGCGCGCGCCGCGATCGCGCATGCCGAGGCATCCGTCGCCCACGCGCGTGCCGGAGCCGACGCGAGGTCGCGACTGCTGTCGGCCCAGCACGAGCTCGCGCAGGCACGCCAGACCCAGGATCCGGTGGCCGCCCTCGACGCCGCGCGACGCGCGATGCGCGATGCGGAGGACGCCACGGCGCTGGCGGACTACGCACGCCTTTCTCGACCGAACCCCTGAACGCCCCGCCAACGAATGGCGGGCCCTCGCTAGGGTGAACCCATGAGCGAGGCGCCGACCCGCAAGCCGAACGCCGTTCTCACCGTCGCCGGTCGCATTCCGGCGACGCTCACGATGATCGCGATGATCCTCGCCGCGGGTGTCATCTGGCAGGGACTGTGGCGGCCGTTCCAAGACAGCGAGCTTTTCGACGTCGTCGCCTACGGCCTGCCGGCTCTCGCCGACGGCCGATGGTGGACCCCTGTCACCGGGACCTTCTTCGTCAACCAGCCGTGGGTGTACGTCTTCACGATCGCCGGGTTCGCGGGCATGGCGTACCTCGAGTTCCGTCGCGGGTCGCGTGTCGCCCTCGCCTACTACTGGGTGGGTCAGCTCTTCGCGATCTTCGCGACGGCGCTGGTGCTGTGGGCGCTGTCGCAGCTGCCGTGGGCATGGGCCGTCGCCCAGGCGCAGGCGCTCGACGTCGGCGCATCGGGCGGGACGATGGCGTGCGTCGCAGCCGCCATCGGCCTCTTCGTGCCGCCCTGGCGCGTGCGTGCGTGGCTCGTCCTGCTCGGGTTCGTCTTCGTCGCGATGGTCTTCTGGGGCACGCTCGCCGACCTCGAGCACCTTCTCGCCGTGCTGCTCGTCCTGTTCGTCGACCGGTCACTGCGCATCCAGCGCACGACCGTGCGCGAGCAGCGCCTGCTCGCGTTCGTCGCGGTGCTCGTGATCGGCGCGACGCAGGTCGTCACGATCCTGGTGCCGACCGACGGTCCCTTCGGACCTACCGAGCCGGTGTCGGGTGGATTCGTCGACTTCGCGATCGACACCGTCGTGATCCTCCTGATCGCCAACGGCCTGCGCCGCGGCCGCCGCTGGGCGTGGGTGCTGGGCGTCATCCTCGCGAGTTTCAACATCCTGACGGCGGCGGTGATCGTCACCGGGATCATCGTCACCAGCGAGGCGCGGGTCGAATCCATGATCGACGGCGAGACCGAGCTCGCGATCGCGAGCGGCGTGCTGTGGCTGCTGATGCTGATCTACCTGGTCTGGGTGCGCCGAGCGTTCCGCGCCCGGCGAAGGTCGGTCATCGGGCAGCAGCCCGCGCCGACCGTCGACGACGTCAAGGCCATGCTGCGCGCGGACGGCGGCGGCACGCTGTCGTGGATGACCACGTGGGACGGCAACGCCTACGCCCGCACGGCCGACGGGATCGTCGCGTACCAGCGTCGCGCGGGCGTCGCCCTCGCCCTTGCGGACCCGCTGGGACCAGAGGCCACGCGAGCGGCATCGGTCGGCGAGTTCATCCGCATGGCCGAGCACGCCGGGCTCGTGCCGTGCTTCTTCAGCGCCGACGAGGCGACCCGCGCCGCCGTGCCGCCGACGTGGCGCAGCCTCGTGGTCGCCGACGACACGATCGTCGATCTGCCGGGCCTGCAGTTCACCGGCAAGCAGTGGAACTCGGTCCGGTCGTCGCTCAACCGCGCGGGCCGCGAGGAGATGACGTTCCGCATGACACGGCTCAAGGACGAGCCGTGGGGCGTGCGCCAGCAGCTGCGAGCGATCTCCGAGATGTGGGTCGGCGACAAGGGCCTTCCCGAGATGGGATTCACCCTGGGAACGCTCGTCGAGGCGGAGGATCCGGATGTCCGGCTCGCCCTCGCGATCGCGCCGAACGGAGACGTCGACGGGTTCCTGTCGTGGCTGCCGGTCTTCGGCGGGGGCGGCGACATGCGCGGCTGGACGCTCGATCTGATGCGGCGGCGCGAGGGCGGCTTCGCGCCGGTGATGGAGTTCCTCATCGGCTCGTCGGCGAAGCTCTTCTCCGAGGAGGGCGCCGAGATCATGTCGCTGTCAGGAGCGCCGCTCGCGCACGACTACCCACCGGGAGCCGGCATGATCGCGACGCTCAGCGACAAGCTCGCCGAGATCCTCGAGCCGGTGTACGGCTTCGGGTCGCTGCACCGGTTCAAGCAGAAGTTCCACCCACGGTACGAGACGCTGTACCTGCTCTACCGCGATGAGAGCGACCTCACGCGCATCGGCGGAGCCCTCACCCGCGCGTTCCTGCCGGACGCGACGCTGCGTCAGTTCGCGGGCGCGGGGTTGGAGCTCGTGCGCGGCGAGCGCGACTGAATCGCCGCGCCGCGGCGCGGCGAACCCCCGTGAGGGCGCACGACCGCGGGCCGCGGCATCCGTCCGCTGTGGAACCGGGATGCCGCAGCCCGCAGCCGTTCGGAAAAGGCCGGGCGCGCTCGACTCAGAGCGGGCGGATGTTCTCGGCCTGGAGGCCCTTCGGTCCCTGCGCGATGTCGAATTCGACGCGCTGGTTCTCTTCGAGGGAGCGGTATCCGGACGACTCGATGGCGCTGTAGTGCGCGAAGACGTCTGCGCCGCCCTCGTCCGGCGCGATGAAGCCGAATCCCTTCTCCGAGTTGAACCACTTGACGGTGCCCTGCGTGCTCATTACTTGCCGTTCTTCGTTGGACTCGCTGCGATTGCGGCGAGTTGATCCCAACGTAGTGAAGTGCGCGGCGCGCGGCGAGAGCCGAAGCGAAGATGGTGACACAAATGTTGCAGAGCGGCATCGCGGGCCCATCGCACGCCCGGGCTGAGCGGTGCTCGAAGCCCGGGCGTCGACGGATCCCCCCGGATAGGCCACGCCGAAGCGTGGACATCGCCATCGTACCGATATATCAGCGGCAGGGCGACAGTCGGATGCCGGGAACCGGAGCCTTAGAGGGCGCCCCCTCCCGGCGCGGACGAGCCCGAAATCCGGGGCTCTATGCAGCTGAATCGTCCGGCGTACACTTGTCGCACTCATGTCAGCTCCGTTCATGGCCATCGAGCCGCGCGGCACCGTCCTCGGCGACGAGGTTTACGCCCGGCTCGGTGAGGCGATCCTCGACGGCCGCCTGGCGCCGGGGGAGCGGCTGCGCGACCAGGAGCTCGCCGAATGGCTCGGGGTCTCGCGCACGCCGGTGCGCGAGGCGCTGCAGCGGCTCGAGCGCACAGGCCTGGTCGAGGTGTCGCCGAATCGCTACACGCGCGTGTCGATCCCCGACCCGTCGCTGCTGCAGGAGACGCACGAGTTCGCCGTCCTCATGCTCGGCGACATCGTGCGGCTCGCCGTCGTGCGCTGTTCCGACGAGCAGCTCGCGGTCCTCGTGGAGCAGCTCGACGACGTCATCGCCGCGTCGCGCGCCGATGACCGGCTCGGGATCATCGACCGCAGCGCCATCCTGTTCGCCACGGTGACGCACGCCGCACGCAACCGCGCCTTCGTCGTGGTCATGCGCGAGGCCGAGCTCGTCATCCGGCGCAATCTCGCGGGCTGGCACCCCTATATCGAGTGCCCCATCCGGCGCAGCGAGGCGTACGAGGACTTCCGGGACGCGCTGATCGCGCGCGACCCCGACCGTGCCGAACGCGCGCTGCGCGCCCAGCACGGGCTCGCCTGACGCCGGACTTCTCGCCGTCGGCGACCCTCGCTACGTTGAGCACGTGAACCACATCGAGCTGCGCGCGCTGGACGACGACGACCTCGATGCCATCTTCGAGATGATGCGCGACCGCGAGGCGATCGCGATGGCCGCGTTCACGGCGGCCGACCCCGACGACCGCGCCGCGTTCGACGCGTGGATCGCACGGCAGCGGTCGTCGGCCGACGTGCAGTTCTTCGTGGTCACCGAGAACGGCGGCTTCGCCGGCACCGCCGGCGCCTTCACCGTGGACGACGATCGCGAGGTCACTTACTGGATCGCCCGCCACGCGTGGGGCCGCGGGGTGGCCAGCGAGGCGCTGCGGCTCCTGGTCTCGCGGGAGCCCACACGCCCGCTCTTCGCCCGCGCCGCCGCCCACAACAGGGCATCGATCGCCGTGCTCGAGCGCAACGGCTTCGCGGAGGTCTCGCGCAACGTCGACTTCGCCCCCGGTCTCGGCCGCCAAGTCGAGGAGATCGTGTTCACGCTGGTGCCCGCGATCGACGGCGTGTGACACGAACGCTCGAACGACAAGACCCCCGCCCGGGAGTCCTAGTTCGGGGGGTCGTGTCTGCTACCCCTCCGTGATGGGTCGTCGGGGTCAAGCCCGCATCCGCCGTGAGCGGTGGTGATGTGGGACGGGATCACATGAGTGAGTGATTGACTAATCACTCAGAGTGAGTGTACAGTCACTCTCATGACACAGCGCAGCTCCATCCTCTCCACTGCAGACGTCCGCCGACCGCTGGTCGCAGCAGCGGCCGTCGAAGAGTTCGCGGCTGGCGGATTCCACGGAACCACGGTGGCGGATGTGGCAGGACGCGCCAAGATTTCACCGGCGTACGTCTTCAAGCTCTTCCCCAAGAAGGAGGCGCTCTTCGTCGCGGCGCTCGAGGCCTGCTACGACCAGATCCTGCAGGCGCTCGCCGAAGGTGCAGACAGCGCGTCAGAAAAGTCGCCCGAGTCGGTGCTGGATGCCATGGGCGCCGCGTACGCGGAACTCATCGGCGACCGGACCCTGCTCATGTTGCAGGTCCACGCCCAATCCGCAACCGACATCCCCGACATCGCCCAGGCCTTGCGGGACGGGCTCGCAAGAATCACGACGTTCGCGCAGGAGCGCTCCGGCGCCGGCGACGATGACGTCCAGCGCTTCATCGCTTACGGACAGCTCTGCCATCTCATCGTCACTGCGCGAGTCGAAGACCAGACAGATCACTGGGCTCGGGTTCTCGCTCAAGGAATCCGCCACCCCTGACAGCTGCCTTGCTCGTCGCACGGCGCACGACTATCGCTTTGCCCATCGGAGTGAGTGAATACTCACTCATCACGAAAGGAAACCAATGAAATCCGACCTCGTAATGCGCTGGGTCGCACTGGCCCCGCTCATCTTCGCCATCGCCGCGCTCTTCACGCAGTGGCAGTAAGCCAAGGAGAAGACATGAACGACAACCAGAATCCCGCCACTCACCGGTCGTGGACCGCTGAGAAGACCGCCTGGTGGCTGGTCTTCGGCGTCCTCACTCTCACCCTGCTGGGGATTCTCAGCCTCTGGAACTGACCAGCCCCGGGGCGACCTGGCAGCTGGTCGCCCCGGCACGCCCACACCTCTTAGGAGCATCATGACAATCACCACCCCGGTCGCAGTCGGCCGCAGCACCCGTCGCTGGCTCGCGCTCGGCGTTCTGGCTCTCGCACAGTTCCTCGTCGTTCTCGACGCTTCCATCGTCAACATCGCTCTCCCCGTGCTCGGCGAGCAGCTGGACATGGACACCGCCGCCCTGGCCTGGGTCATCACCTCGTACGTCCTCGCTTTCGGCGGCCTCCTCCTGCTCGGCGGACGTCTCGCAGACAGGTACGGGCACCGCCGCGTGTTCCTCATCGGCACCGCGGGTTTCATCTCCGCCTCCGCGTTGGCGGGCCTGTCCATGTCCGGCGGGATGCTTCTGGGCGCGCGAGCGCTCCAGGGAGCGTCCGCTGCTTTGCTCGCGCCCGCTGCGCTCGCACTCCTCACCCATCTCTTCCCGCAGCCGGGAGACCGCGCCAAAGCACTCGGCGTGTGGGGCGGGGTGGCCGGAATCGGTTCGGCTGCAGGCGTGCTGCTCGGCGGCGTGCTGACCGCCGCATTCGGGTGGCAGTCGGTGTTCTTCGTGAATGTCCCCATCGGCCTGGTCGTTCTTCTCACGATTCCCGCCCTCATCACCCGGGACGAGACCGCCGGCGAGCGCGGCAAGCTGGACGTCCCGGGGGCGGCCACCATCACCGGAGCCCTCGCCGCGGCCGTGGGCGCGCTTACGGCCATCGAGCAGCTCGGCGTGACGCACGCCCTCACCCTGTCCCTTGCCGCCACCTCCGTCATCCTGGGTATCGCCTTCATCCTCATCGAGCGCCGCGCCGCCGAACCCCTCGTCCCGCTCGAAGTGTTCCGAAACCGCAACCTCACCGTCGGCAACATCGTCATGCTTCTCATCGGGGCGGCAATGGTGGCCCTCTTCTTCGCCCTCTCCGTCTATATGCAGGCAGTGCTGCACTACGACGCGCTCACCACGGGGCTCACCCAGCTCCCACTGGCCGGCACGCTGGTCGTCGTCGCAGGACTCGTTCCCGCTGTCGTCGCGCGAGTGGGCGCCAAGCGCACACTCGCCGGTTCCTTGCTGGTGCTCGCGGCCGGTCTGGTCTGGCTGGGATTCGCACCCGCCGACGCCCAGTTTCTGACCCAGCTCCTCGGGCCGACTCTCATCATCGGTGTCGGCATGGGCGGCGCGTTCGTGACCACCACCCAGCTGTCCGTGGACGGCGTCGCGGGCGGCGAGTCCGGACTGGCCGGCGGCCTGGTCAACACGAGTCAGCAGATCGGCGGGGCGCTCGGCCTGGCCGTGCTCGGAACGCTGGCTGCGGTGCGTACCGACGCACTCCTGGAAGCCGGTGCGCCTGCCGCGGATGCGCTGACGGGCGGCTTCTCCTGGCTGTTCTTCGGCACAGCGGTCATCGCCGTCGCCGGTGCGGTCGTGGCTGGGTGGGCCAAGCGCTCGTAGCTGCCCTGGCGGCGCCTACCGAATCGATGGGCGCCGCCACTTGTCACTGCCCAGCGGCCGTCCGGCGCCGCGAGGTCAGTCACGGCCGGCGGAGGACGTCTTCACGAGGACGTTTCGCACCTCGTCACGGGCGTCCGGAGCGTTCGCCAGCGCCGCAACCAGAGCAGCCTCTTCGATACCGACAAGCTCGCCCGAAGCGGTGAAGCTCAGCGGCTCCGGTGGTCACGAACCAGCGCGCCCCGCCACTGACCGGCTGAAGCCGATCCCCTGCAGCTCCACAACGCGCTGGTCGGTTGTTCCGTACTCGACGAGGCTGGCGCCCCGCGAGGGGCTACTCCCGTTGGTGTGGTTACGTGGACGGAGAGATCTAGCGGCGCACGTCGCGGGTTGCGACGCGCAGAACGACGAAGCCGGCTGGAGTTTCGACTCCAGCCGGCTTCGATCTTGAACTTGCTTGGAACTATCTTCTCCTCTGAAGAAGAGAGCTGCGCTGTGCGCGAGGGGGGAGTTGAACCCCCACGCCCTTTCGGGCACTGGCACCTGAAGCCAGCGCGTCTGCCTATTCCGCCACTCGCGCGAGCCGCGGCATCCGAAGATCCCGCGAAACTCAACTTCCCGAGGATATCACGCGCCGCCACCGGGGCCGAACTCGCCCGGTCCACACGCCATCCATCGTCAATACAGACTGTGCAATTAGCATGTACCAACCGGCACCCCCCGTCCGAGGAGCCCCGTGGGACTACTTGACAGCTTCGAGAAAGGTCTCGAACGCGCTGTGAACAGCGCGTTCGCCAAGACCTTCCGCAGCGGCATCCAGCCCGTCGAGATCGCGTCTGCGCTTCGCAGCGAGCTCGACAAGAAGGCTGCGGTCGTCACGCGCGACCGGATCCTCGCGCCCAACACGTTCGCCGTGCACCTGTCCGCCTCCGACGACGATCGGATGTCGGCGCTCGGCGACGCTCTGATCCAAGAGCTCGACTCCCTCGTGCACAAGCACGCCAAGGCACAGGGCTACTCGTTCGCGGGCCCCGTCTCCATCTCGCTCTCGCGCGACGAGCAGGTCGCGACCGGCACGCTGCGGGTCGAGTCGTCGACCGCCCAGGGTGGGCGCGTGGCCTGGCGCGGCGTGGTCGACGTCGAGGGACGCCGCATTCCGCTGACGAAGGCGCGCACCGTGATCGGACGCGGAAGCGACGCCGACATCACGGTCGCCGACGCCGGCACCAGCCGCAAACACGTCGAGATCCTGTGGGACGGCGAGCGCGCGATGGTGCGCGACATGAAGTCCACGAACGGCACCAAGCTCAACGGGCGGGCGGTCACCGAGGCGGCCCTGCCCCCCGACTCGACCGTCACGATCGGGCGCACCGACATCGTCTTCCGCGTGGTGGCTCAGGCATCGCCTCCCAAGCCCTCGATGCCCGCCGACCAGGCGACGCGCATGTTCGACCTCCGGGAAGGGGGCCCGCTGGCATGAGCGAGCTGACTCTGCTGCTGCTGCGCATCGCGTTCCTGGTGCTGCTGTGGGCGTTCGTGTTCGCTGTCGTGTACTCGCTGCGTGCGGATCTGTTCGGCGTGAAGGTGCGACGGATGCCGGAGCCCGCGGCCGCCGCCGCGCCCAGCCCCGCGCCATCCGCCCCCTCGCCCGCGGCCGCCACGGCACCGGTCGCGTCGCGCCCTGCGGCGGCGGCCGCGAGCGGTGGGCCCGCGACGACCGACGCGGTCTCGCGCATCGTCATCACCAGCGGCCCCAAGGCGGGGCTCGAGCTGCCGCTCGGCAACGAGCCGCTCACGATCGGCCGCTCGAGCGAATCAGGGCTCGTCATCCGCGACGACTACACCTCCAGCCACCACGCGCGCCTCGTCCTGTGGGGCGACCAGTGGATGATCCAGGACCTCGACTCGACCAACGGGACGTGGCACGACGGCGTCCGCGTGACGGCGCCCGTGCCCGTCAAGGTCGGCGCCCCGATCAAGGTCGGCGCGACGACCTTCGAGCTGCGGAAGTAGCGGGCGGACCCCTCGCATATGGTCTTTCAGGGCTCGAGCGCCGCGATCTCGCACACCGGCAAGGTGCGCTCCAACAACCAGGACTCGGGCTACGCCGGCTCGAACCTGTTCGTCGTCGCCGACGGCATGGGCGGTCACGCCGGCGGCGACGTCGCTTCGAGTCTCGCGATCACCCGCCTGGAGCGACTCGATCAGCCGTACCCGACCACCACCGCCGCAGAGGACGCACTCCGCGACGCGATCTCGGACACGGCGGTCGAGCTGATCGACACCGTGCAGCTGCGGCCGGAACTCGCGGGAATGGGCACCACCGTCAGCGCGATGATCATGGTCGACGACTACGCCGTCATCGCCCATATCGGCGACTCGCGCATCTACCTGTTCCGCGACGGCGCGCTCACCCAGATCACGACCGATCACACGTTCGTCCAGCGACTCGTCGACTCCGGTCGCATCACGCCCGAGGAGGCGCGCTACCACCCGCGCCGCTCGGTGCTCATGCGCGTCCTCGGCGACATGGACCCCGATCCCGAGATCGACACGTTCATCATGCCGACGCAGCCCGGCGATCGCTGGCTGCTGTGCTCGGACGGCCTCTCGGGCGTCGTCGACGAACCCCACATCGCCAAGGCCCTCGGCCTCGGCCTCGCCCCGGGACGCACCGCCGACAGCCTCCTCAAGCAGGCCCTCGACGGCGGGGCACCCGACAACGTCACGGTGGTGATCGTCGACGTCGGCGGTCAGCATCCGCTGTTCTCGGGCACGCCCACGATCGTCGGCTCGGCGTCGAACCCGGTGGGCGTCGAGGTGCCCGCGGCGGCGCCGCGCCGCTCGGGCTGGCTGCACCCGAACCGTCAGGCGGCGAACGAGCCGACCCATTTCGAACCCGCGCCCGAGTTCCTCGAGGAGCTCATCGAGGAGGACCGCCGCCGCGCGCGCCGCCGGCGGGTGGGATGGATCGCGGGCGTGCTCCTGGTCCTCGTGCTCATCGCGGGCGCCGCATGGCTCGGCTACCAGTGGACCCAGACGCGCTACTTCGTGGGCGCCGACGAAGACACCGTCGTGATCTATCAGGGCGTACAGCAGAACATCGGGCCGATCTCGCTCTCGACCCCGTACGAGGACACCGAGATCCCCTTGGACTCGCTGTCGGACTTCGCCCGCGCGACCGTCGAGGGCACGATCTCGGCGAGCTCCCTCCCAGACGCACGCCGTATCGTCGCCGACATCAGCGAGCTGGCGGGAGGGAGCTCATGAGCACGTCCACGAGCAGCCCGGCGACCGCCTCGGTGTCGGCCGACACCGCCGTCATCCGCGCGCTCCGCCGCATCCGCGTGCCTCAGACGCAGCGGAACCGCGAGCTCGGCCTGCTGCTGTTCGCGTTCGTCATCAACTGGTCGGCGGTCGCCCTCGTGCAGCTCGGCGAGTCGGGCGCGATCGACTGGACGTTCCTGGTCTACTGCGGCGGGCTCACCGCTCTCGTCGTCGCCCTGCACATCGTGCTGCGGCTGCGAGCGCGTGACGCCGACCCTTTCGTCGTGCCCATCGCGACGCTGCTCACCGGCCTCGGGCTGGCGATGATCTACCGGCTCGACCTGCACTGGGATCGCCACGGCTGGGAGGCGTTCTCCACGCGACAGCTCGCGTGGGCGGCCATCGCCCTCGTCGCCGCGATCGCGGTCGTGCTGCTCCTGCGCAACTACCGGGTGCTGTTCCGCTACACCTACATCTTCGGCTTCGTCGGCATCGTGCTGCTGATCCTGCCGATCATCCCGGGGCTCAGCGGCGGCGGGAACGCCGACGTGTGGGTCGACCTCGGCTTCTTCACGTTCCAGCCGGGCGAACTCGCCAAGATCGCCCTCGCGATCTTCTTCGCGGGGTACCTGGTGCGCACACGCGAGAGCCTCACCTCGACCGGCACGCGGTTCCTCGGCATGACATGGCCCCGCGCGCGCGAGCTGGGCCCGCTGCTGGTCATCTGGCTCGTCTCGCTCGGCATCATCGTCATGCAGCGCGACCTCGGCACCGGCGTGCTGATCTTCGGCATGTTCGTCGCGATGCTCTACGTCGCGACGGGCAAGACCAGCTGGGTGCTCATCGGCGTGGTGCTGGCGGTGTCGGGGGCGTTCCTCGCCTCGCGCATCCTCCCGTACGTCGGCGCTCGGTTCACGAACTGGCTCGACGCGTTCAATCCGGCTCTGATGGACGATTCGAGCTACCAGCTCGTCAACGGCATCTTCGGCATGGCACACGGCGGCCTCATCGGCACCGGGCTCGGCCAGGGCCGGCCCTACCTCACCCCGGTGGCGGAGAGCGACTACATCCTCCCGGCGCTGGGCGAAGAGCTCGGCCTCATCGGCGTGTTCGCGGTGCTCGCGCTCTACATGGTCTTCACCAGCCGCGGCATCCGCATCGGGCTCGCCGGTCAGGACGACTTCGGCAAGCTGCTCGCCACCGGGCTGTCGTTCACGATCGCGCTCCAGGTCTTCATCATGGTCGGCGGCGTGACGCGCATCATCCCGCTCACCGGCCTCACCACGCCGTTCCTCGCCGCGGGCGGTTCGTCGCTCGTGGCGAACTGGATCATCGTGGCGCTCCTGCTGCGCATCTCAGATGCCGTGCGCAGCCGTCCCCGGGTGGTGATCGGCTGACATGACGAAAGCCCTTCGACACGGTCGCCTCGCGACCTGCTCGGGAACCGCCTCGCCGCACGTCCAAGGGAGGTGCCGGTCGTGACGAAAGAACTGAGGCGTCTCAGCATCCTGATGCTGATCATGTTCCTGGCGCTGTTCGGGTCGACCAGCTTCATCCAGGTGATCCAGGCCGACGAGCTCGCGGCCAACCCCGCGAACCGCCGGGCGCTGTACGACTCCTACGAGGTGCAGCGCGGCTCGATCATCGCGAGCGGATCGGCCATCGCGTCGTCCGTGCCGTCGGGCGACGTGTACAGCTGGCAGCGGGTGTACACGGATGCTGACATGTGGGCGCCCGTGACCGGCTACATCAATCCCGCCCTCGACTCGGCCACCGGCATCGAGCAGGCGATGAACCCGCAGCTGAGCGGCGCCGGTGGCTCGCAGTTCTTCTCGCGCATCGAGCGGATCTTCACCGGGCAGCCGCCCCGCGGGTCGAACGTCGTGCTCTCGCTCGACGCGGCCGTGCAGCGTGCCGCCTACGAGGCGCTCGGCGACCTCCAGGGCGGCGTCATCGCTATCGAGCCGGCGACGGGCCGCATCCTCGCGATGGTCACGAGCCCGAGCTACGACACCAACATCCTCACCTCCCACGCCACGCGCGAGGTCAACGCCGCATACGACGCGCTCGTGGCCGACCCCGGCAAGCCGCTGTCGAATCGGGCGATCAGCGGCGACCTGAATCCACCGGGCTCGACCTTCAAGCTCGTCACCGCGTCGGCCGCCCTCGCGTCCGGCAGGTACACGCCGGAGTCGACGCTTCCCAACCCGGCCTCGTATCAGCTGCCGCAGTCGAGCAGCATCGTGCACAACGCCAGCGGCGGCACGTGCGGCCCCGGCGAGACCGTCACGCTCGCCGACGCGCTGCGCCTGAGCTGCAACATCCCGTTCGCGGAGCTCGCGGTCGAGCTCGGCGACACCGCCATCCGCGAGGAGGCCGAGAAGTACGGCTTCAACCTGTCGTTCGAGTTGCCGCTCGCCTCGACGCCGTCGGGCTACCCGCGGACGATCATGGACGACGCGCAGACCGCGCTCAGCGGCTTCGGCCAGGGCCAGGTCACCGCGACGCCCCTGCAGATGGCGATGGTCTCGGCCGGCATCGCGAACGGCGGCGTCGTGATGAACCCCCGTATGGTGGACCGCGTGATCGGACCCGACCTCTCGGTGCAGCAGACCTTCGACGACGTCGAGTTCGGCCGCGCCCTGGAGCAGGGGCTCGCCGACGAGCTCGCGGCGATGATGGTCGCCAATGTCAGTGACGGCGCGGCGTCGGGTGCAAGAATAGACGGGGTCGACGTGGCCGGTAAGACCGGCACCGCAGAGAACACCGGGGACGAGCCTTACACGCTCTGGTTCACGGGGTTCGCTCCGGCCGAGAACCCCGAAGTCGCCGTGGCGGTCGTCGTGGAGGACGGCGGCGGTCAGGGACAGTCGGGTAGCGGCAACACGATCGCCGCTCCCATCGCGAAGAAGGTCATGGAGGCGGTGCTGGGCAGATGAGACCGACGCAAGGCGTGACCTTCGGCGGCCGTTACGAACTCGATTCGCGTATTGCGATCGGCGGCATGGGTGAGGTCTGGGAAGCGACCGACCACGTCATCGGACGAACGGTCGCCATCAAGATCCTCAAAGACGAGTACATGGGCGATCCGGGGTTCCTGGAGCGCTTCCGCGCTGAAGCGCGTCACGCGGCTCTCGTGAACCACGAGGGCATCGCGAGCGTGTTCGACTACGGCGAGGAGAACGGCAGCGCGTTCCTGGTGATGGAGCTCGTGCCCGGCGAGGCGCTCTCGACGATCCTCGAACGCGACGGCTCGCTGTCGACCGACAAGACGCTCGACATCGTCGCGCAGACGTCGGCCGCGCTGCAGGCCGCGCATGCCGCAGGACTCGTCCACCGCGACATCAAGCCCGGAAACCTCCTCATCACGCCCGACGGCCGCGTCAAGATCACCGACTTCGGCATCGCGCGCATCGCCGACCAGGTGCCGCTCACCGCGACCGGCCAGGTGATGGGCACGGTGCAGTACCTGTCGCCCGAGCAGGCGTCCGGGCATCCGGCATCGCCCGCCACCGACATCTACTCGCTGGGCATCGTCGCGTACGAGTGCCTCGCCGGCAAGCGCCCCTTCACGGGCGAGTCGCAGGTCGCCATCGCGATGGCGCAGATCAATGAGCAACCGCCCGCGCTGCCCGCCACCGTCGCCGTGCCGGTGCAGAACCTCGTGATGGCGATGATCGCCAAGAAGCCCGAGGAGCGACCCGCCACCGCCGCCGCCGTCGCGCGCGCTGCAACAGCGTTGCGCCGAGGCGACGTCGCGGCCGCCGCCGCCGCGGTGCCGGCGATCGCCGGCGTGGCCGCCGGCAGCGAGGATGCCACGCAGCTCCTCACCGCCGGAGGGGCGACGGGCACGGCGACCGCGATCATGCCTGCCCCGGGAGAACCGGCGGCAGAGGAAGAGGGCGAGAAGAAGAAGCGCAGTCCGTGGACGTGGCCGCTCATCGCGCTGATCGTGCTGCTGCTGCTCGTGCTCGGCGGCACGATCTGGGCGATCCTCGCCAACCAGGGGGATCCCGAGCCCGGCCCCTCGACGCCGTCCGCGAGCCGCTCGACCACGCCGACCCCGACCCCGACGCCGACCGCCGAGCGGATCGACGTCGAGTCACTGGGCCTCGTTGGCATGACCTGCGACCAGGCGACAGCGGTCCTCGTGGAGAACGACCTCATCGCGGACTGCCAGACAGGAAACGCCGCGCCGACCGAGCCCGACCAGGGGGTCGTCTACGACGTCAACCCGATCGGTCGCGTCGAGCCCGGTACCACGATCACGCTGATCGCCTATGGTCCGCAGGTCGCCATGGACACGCCCGGAGCGCCCACCCTTGATGCGGCCACCGTCACGCCGGGCGGCTCGCTCGCGGTCAGCTGGCCGGGATACTCGTGCCCGGCGGGTGAGGGCTCGCCGAGCGCGTACAACTTCACGACGAGCATCGGCACCTTCCCCAACGGCCAGTCGACGTCGGCGTTCGGCGGCGGTGAGCGGTCCACGCAGATCGAGATCCCCGCGAACGTCACCAGCGGCACCGTCATCGTGACCTATACGGTCACGTGCACCGGCGGTGCTTCGGGTGAGCGCACGTCCGGCGCGTCAGGCGAGGCCACGGCCACGATTCAGCCCGCACCCACGCCCGGACCGACCGACGACGCGGACGACGAAGGCTGACATCGGGGTGAGCGGGCCGCTGCTCGCGCGTTCTGCGTGACGCGTCCCTCTCACCGCCTCGGTTAGTCTGGCTGAAGTTCCACGCAGGGAGTGACCGTGACAGCTGAGCCGCGCGTGCTTTCGGGGCGCTATCGCGTCGACGAGGCGATCGGACGTGGCGGCATGGCCAGCGTGTACCGCGGCTACGACCTCACGCTCGGTCGCGAGGTCGCCGTCAAGATCCTCGACCGCGAGCTCGCCGACGACAACGCGTTCCGCACGCGGTTCCGCCTCGAGGCGCAGGCCGCGTCTCGCATGGCGCACCCGACTGTCGTGCGCGTGTACGACGCCGGCGAGGACTCGTTCACCGCCGCCGACGGCTCCGTGCGTCCGGTGCCCTTCATCGTGATGGAGCTCGTCAAGGGCCGGCTTCTCAAAGACATCATCGCCGCGGGCCCGGTTCCCGTGACCGATGCCGTGCGCTATGTCGACGGCATCCTCGAGGCTCTCGAGTACTCGCATCGCGCCGGCGTCGTCCACCGCGACATCAAGCCCGGCAACGTCATGGTGACTGACGCCGGGCAGGTCAAGGTCATGGACTTCGGCATCGCGCGCGCGGTGTCGGACAGCTCTTCGACCGTCGCCGAGACAACGCAGATCCTCGGCACGGCGGCGTACTTCTCGCCCGAGCAGGCGAAGGGCGAGCCGGTCGATGCGCGCGCCGACCTGTACTCGACCGGCGTCGTGCTGTACGAGCTGCTGACCGGGCGTCAGCCGTTCCGCGGCGAGTCGCCGGTGGCCGTGGCGTACCAGCACGTCAGCGAGGCGCCGGTGCCGCCGTCCGAGGTGAACGAGACCGTGCCGCGCGCTCTCGACACGGTCGCGCTGCGCGCCCTGGCGAAGGACCCGTTCCAGCGCTACCAGGACGCCGCCGGCTTCCGTGAAGCGCTCGACGCGACCGTCGACGGCCGGCAGCCCTCGAAGCGCCAGGTGGGCGCGCTCACAAGCGAGCTCTACGGACCGAACCCCCGCCACGCGGCGGAGACGGCGCGGTCGCTGCGGCAGCTCAGCACCGACACCACGATGAAGCGCACGCAGGCGGGTCCACCGGTCGCGTGGATCTGGGCGGGCGTGGCGCTCCTCGCGGTGCTGCTGATCTCACTCCTGTTCTGGGTGCTCACGATCCAGCCGCAGGAGCTGCCCAACGTGCGCGAGGTGCCCAACGTCACCGGCATGACGTACGACGACGCGAACACCGCTCTCGCCGAGAACGACCTGCTCGCCATCCGCATCGACGAGGAGAACGCGGACGTCCCCGAGGGCGACGTCATCCGCACCGATCCGGTCGCCGGGACGTCTGTCGAAGAGCAGCAGGAGGTCCGCGTCTACGTATCGACGGGCCAGGAGATGTCGACGGTGCCCGCACTCACGGGATTGACGCAGGATGCCGCGGACGCGGCGCTCTCGGCGGCGGGCCTGCAGGTCGGCACGATCACGCAGCGCAACGACGCCGACTTGTCGGCGGGCACCGTGATGGAGGCCGACCAGACCGAGGGGTCGGACGTGCCTGTCGGCACGACCGTGAACCTCGTGGTCGCGTCGGGTCAGGTCACTATCAAGGACGTACGCGGCTACACGGTCGAGGCGGCCACGCGCGAGCTCGAGGGCGCGAAGCTCACGGTCGTCACCCGAGAGGATCCGGACTGCGCGGCGTCGTCCCCGCCGACGGTGTCGGCGCAGTCGCTCGCACCCGGCGACGTGCCGGTGCACTCCGAGATCACCCTGCGGTTCTGCTCGGGGAGCTGACCGCTCGGCCGCGCTTCGCCGTATCAGCGTCGCGGGCTGAGCATCGCGCCGCGGGTCGCGGCATCCGCGATCCCCACCGACGCGAGCCAATTGCCCAGCAGCCGGTATCCGCCGTCGGTCAGCACGCTCTCGGGATGGAACTGGACCCCCTCGATCGGGACGGTCCGGTGGGCGACGCCCATGATCACGCCGCCGTCCGTCCAGCTCGTCACGACGAGCTCGTCGGGCACCGTCTCGGGGACGATCGCGAGCGAGTGGTAGCGCGTCGCGGTGAACGGGTCGGGGAGACCCGCGTACAGCGGAGACCCGCCGTGATGGACCCGCGAGGTCATGCCGTGCATGAGCTCGGGGGCGTGATCGACTGTCGCGCCGAAGGCGGCCGCGATCGCCTGGTGGCCGAGGCAGACGCCGAGGAGCGGGATGCCGGAGTCCGCCGCCGCCCGGACCACCTCGATCGACGCGCCCGCGCCGGCGGGCGTGCCGGGGCCGGGGGAGATGACGACGCCCCGGCGCTGCGCGACCGCGGCGGCCGGGTCGAGGATCGCGTCGGCCTCGACGAGGTCGGTCTCGGCCCCCAGCTCATGGAGGTAGCCGATGAGGGTGTGGACGAAGCTGTCGTGGTTGTCGACGACCAGGATCGGCGCCGCGTCTCCCGCGGTCATGTCACGCCGGCCGGACGACGGCCCATACCGACGGCAAGCCGACGGTGACGTCCTGCGGGTTGACGAACTGGCTCACCCACGGGAACGCGTAGAAGATCAGCCCGTAGAGCGCGGCGGCCACCAGCACGAGCAGGATCAGCACGCGCACCCACCAGGGACCTGGGAGGACTCGCCACAGCGCCGCGTACATCACGCCACCGCCTGAAGCGAGGCCGGCTCACCGGCGGACCGGGGAGTGAAGGAGTCGAACACGCCGTAGGCGACGATGCGCTCGGCCAGCGAGTACATGGGGCTGCAGCTGGTCATCGTGATGTAGGCCGTCCCCGCCGGGACGTCCATCGCCTGCGGGACCGGGAGCAGCACTTCGACCTCACTCGGGGTGACGTACTCGAGAGTGCGGAACCGGTACGTGTACCAGCCATCGGGTGTCTCGATCACGATCGCGTCGCCGACGTGCAGGTCGGCGATGCGGTTGAACGGCGCTCCGTAGGTCGTACGGTGCGCGGCGACGGCGAAGTTGCCGGGCTGCCCGGGCATCGCCGTGCCCGGGTAGTGCCCGATCTTCTTCTTGTCGAGCGTGCCCGGTCGCGTGACTCCGCCCGCCATCGTGTAGGCGTAGTCGCTGCCGAGTCGCGGGATGCGCATGATCGCGAAGTCCTCGGTGTCGGCGGGCTCGGCCATCAGGATGGGTTCGGCACTGACCGGTGCGGGGTCGCCGGGTTCGTCGGTGGGTGCCGGAAGGGGCGCGGGCTCGTACCCCTGCGCCCACTGCTGCGACAGCGTCTCGCTCTCGGCCTTGGCCTCCGCGCCGTAGATCACATCGCCCAGCCACAGCTGCCACACGACATACAGCAGCACGATCACGCCGGCCGTCACCAGCAGCTCGCCGATCACGCCGACGACAGACGTGCGCCTGCGCGGGCGAGCACGTGCGTCCCCCCGCAGCGCCCCGCTCCCCACGGTGACCGCCGCTTCATCCACAGAGGGATTCTCGCACAGCACTGCTGGAGCCCCGCTGGCAGTTAGACTCTTCTGCATGGCACGACCCGGCAAAGACGACGACTCGCTCGTCGAGCGCGCAGAAGGCGAGGCCGCACCCAACCCGGTGTGGTTCAAGCCGATCATGATCGGACTGATGCTCATCGGTCTGGTCTGGATCCTCGTCTTCTACCTGAGCGGCATGCAGTACCCGATCCCCGGCATCGACGCCTGGAACCTTGTGATCGGATTCGGCATCGCCTTCATCGGGTTCCTGATGACGACGCGCTGGCGCTAGCGGACTTCATAGAAGAGCCCCGGTCAGGGATGACCGGGGCTTTTCCGTTCCCGGAAGTTGTTAACAACCCTGTTAACAGGTGTGAATTACACAGGTGTGATTCTCCCCACCTGTGGATGAACCTGTGGATAACTCAGCCGATGGTCGCGGCGGGGAAGAACACCGGCACGAACAGCAGCGCCACGAGCACCAGGCCGACAGCCGCCAGCAGGGCGATCTGCAGCCCACGCTGACGCGCCGACCGCGTGCGCGTGAAGATGAAACCGACGACCAGGCCGACGACGAGTCCGCCGACGTGCGCCTGCCACGAGACATTGAACCCGGGAATGAATCCGATGACGAGGTTGATGCCCAGCACGATCGCAATGCCGGCGATGTTTGCGCCGAGGTGGCGGCCGATCACGAGCAGCGCGCCGAACAGGCCGAAGATCGCGCCGGAAGCCCCGACCACGGGCGTGAAGAACGAAAGAAGCGTCACGGCCACCGAACCGCCGAGCGTGCTCAGCACGTAGAGCGTGAGGAACCGCCACCGACCGAGGAGCGGCTCGAGGCTGCGGCCGATCATGAACAGCGCCAGCATGTTCAGGCCGATGTGCCAGAAGGTCGAGTGCACGAGGGCGACCGAGAACAGGCGCCAGATCTCGGGAAGACCGCCGAGCTGCGGGAAGAAGCCCGGGTAGATCGTGGGCGCGATGAACATCAGCGAGCTCTGGATGACGCCGCCGACACCGGGGATCAGCGTCAGCAGATACACGAACGCCGTGATGCCGATGATCACGTACGTGACGATCGGGCGGGTGTCGTGCACGGCGACCGCACTCGGGCGTGACCACCGACGTTGCGCCTTCCGCTGCGCGGCGGACTGCCCGTTCTGCTGATCGCGCAGGCACTCAGGGCAGATCACTCCGACCGCAGCCTGGGTCTGGCATTCCGGGCAGATCGTGCGCAGGCACCGCTGGCACAGCACGAAACTCTGCCGGTCAGGATGCCGATAGCAGAAGTTGTCGCTGTTGCGGCGGAAGTCGTCGGTGGTCACGCGAGGCTGTTCGAGTCGGGAGGCGGCGGCTCAGACCGAGACGACGTCGACCGATTCGATGACGACGGGCTCGATCGGGCGGTCGCCCGCAGCCGTCGGCACCTCGCTGATCGTGTCGACGACCGCCTTCGACGCGTCGTCGGCGACCTCGCCGAAGATCGTGTGCTTGCCCTGCAGCCACTCCGGACCGCGGCCGCCCTGACCGGGGACCGTGATGAAGAACTGCGAGCCGTTGGTGCCCTCGACCTGCCCGGTGATCGCGTTGCGACGCAGGCCCGCGTTCGCCATCGCGAGCTTGTACGGCTCCGTGAAGGTGAGCTCGCCGTTGATCTCGTCGTTGAAGTTGTAGCCGGGACCGCCCACGCCCTGACCGAGCGGGTCTCCGCCCTGGATCATGAAGCCCGAGATGATGCGGTGGAAGACGACGTCCTTGTAGAGCGGGCCCTCGCCAGGCTTGCCTGTCGCCGGGTGGGTCCAGGCCTGCGAGCCGTCGGAGAGGCCGATGAAGTTCTGGACGGTGCGCGGCGCGTGGTCGCCGAACAAGTTGACGACGATGTCGCCGTAGTTTGTGTGGATCGTTGCGACTGCGGTGTGAAGCGGCATTGTGACATTGTCTCAGAGTTCGCTGCAACCCCTGCCGTCTCGGCACCGGTCTGGCAAGATGGGGAGACCGACATCCCCACGACAGGGAGGGCACCGTGAGCCTCAGCCGCAAGCGCAAGAAGGAACTTCAGAAGCTGCAGAAGCAGGCGAACAGCCTGTGGGAGTCACAGCAGGTGCTGGTGGGCGAAGCCGCATCGGTCGCTCGCGAAGCGAGCCGGCAGCTCGGGCACTACAACCGCGAGCACATCAAGCCGCAGGTGCAGGCCGGCTATGAGAAGTACGCCGCGCCCTACGTCGAGAAGAGCAAGCAGGTCGTGAACAGCACCGTCATCCCCGCCGCGGGTGCGGTCGTGGGCTCGGCGCTGTCGGTGTGGGACGCCGCGAACGAGCAGCGCTCGCGTCTCGCGTCCGGTCGTGGCCTCGGGATGCCGGACTCGAAGAAGTACGCCAAGAAGGCCGACAAATACGCGCGCGACGCGAGCAGCTTCCTCTCGGCGAAGCTCGACCGCGCGACCCCGCAGAAGAAGGGCATGGGCGCCGGCGGCGTCATCGCGATCATCCTCGGCGTCGCCGCGGCCGTCGGCGTGCTTTACGCGGCGTGGCAGACGCTCCGGGCCGACGACGAGCTCTGGGTCGCCGACGACCCGCTGCGCGCGCCGGATGCCTGAGCACGTCCTCGAGGGCACCGAACGCGTACGAGCGGCCGCGGCCGCGCGCGGTCTCGAGATCGAGATCAAGGAGCGTCCCGCGGCGAAGAGCCTTCCCGAGGCGGCGGAGATCCTCGGCATCGAGCCGTCCGGGATCGTGAAGACGCTCGTCGTCAAGCGCAGCGACGACACCTATCTGTTCGCGCTGATCCCGGGCGACCGGGCGATCTCGTGGCCGAAGCTGCGCGCCGTCGTCGGGGTGAACAAGCTCCAGCTTCCCGATCCCGAGCGCGCGTTCGCGGCCACGGGATACGAGCGAGGAACCATCGTCCCGGTCGGCAGCACGAACGACTGGCCGATCTACGCCGACAGCGGCATCGTCGGCCGCCGCGTCGCGATGGGGGCGGGCGCGCACGGCTACAGCCTCTTCATCGAGGCCGACGACCTCATCACGGCCTACGGCGCGACGGTCGCCGACATCTCGCAGCCGCTCGAGTAGCGGCATCCGTCGGTCGTCAGACGAGGCCGGCCATCTCGAGAGCGATGTCGACGAGCTTGACGCGCTGCAGTGACGGCACCTCCGCCAACGGGAACCACTCGGCGCGGTCGGTCGATCCGTCGGTCTCGTTGCGCAGGCGACCGCCGATCACGCGCGCGCGATAGACGATGCGCAGCGTATGCAACGGCTCGGTGACGCCGGGCGTCAGCCGCCTGCCCGGCGGGATCACCCGCGAATGGATGCCGAGCAGCTCCTCGATCGCGACCCGGTAGCCGGTCTCCTCCCGCACCTCACGGCGTGCGGCGCGCTCGGGCTCTTCGCCGGGTTCCAAACCGCCGCCCGGCATCGTCCAGGCTCCGCGTCGTCCCTCGTTCCAGTGCGCGAGCAGCAGCCGGTCGTCTTCGTCGACGATCACCGCGTAGGCCGCGACGCGCAGGTCCATGCTTCACCCTACTCGCGGAGTGCCTCGTGACGACGAAGAAGCCGGTCCGAGGGACCGGCTTCGATGGGGGATCTTGTGGAGCCTAGGAGATTCGAACTCCTGACATCCTGCTTGCAAAGCAGGCGCTCTACCAACTGAGCTAAGGCCCCGGGGCTTACGGTGGGGCTACCAGGACTTGAACCTGGGACCTCTTCATTATCAGTGAAGCGCTCTAACCGCCTGAGCTATAGCCCCGTTTCGTGCGGCGCTCGCGCCCCGCAACCTCCAAGACTTTACCCGACGATCGCCGATTTCACGAATCGGCGACCGCCGGTCGAATCAGTTGGAGGTGAACCCGACGAGCAGGCCGCCGGTCACCTTGACGGCAAGGTTGTAGATGCCGGCGATCACCGCCCCGAGCACCGTGACGACGACGAGGTTCAGGATCGCGACGACCGCCGAGAACGCCAGGACCTGGGGGAAGCTCACGAACTGCGACAGCAGGATGCTGCCGTCCGAGAAGCTCGAGAACAGATCGTCGGCCTTGGCGATGAGGCCCGTGGTCTGCACCACGAGGAACACCATCACGAATCCCACGACGGTCACGATGGCGATCGCGATCGCCGCGAGGAACGACAGCTTCACCGCCGACCAGAAGTCGATGTACACCAGGCGCAGGCGCACCTGCTTGGCGCTGGTCTTGTGGCTGGATTTCTTCGCGAGCTTGTCGGCTACCGTGCTCATGCGTCAGTGCTCTCTTCCGGGGTCTCGGGCGAGGCGTCCGTCCCGAGGGGGGCTTCGGGCGACGGACCTTCGTCAGCGGCCTCGGCAGCTGCATCCTCGGGTTCCTCGGCCAGGCCCCGCTCGCTGTTGCGGGCGATCGCGAGGATGCGATCGTCGCCGCCGGCGCGGGCGAACACGACACCCATGGTGTCTCGCCCCTTGGCAGGTACCTCGGCCACGGCAGAGCGTACCACCTTGCCGCTGGCAAGAACCACCAAGACCTCGTCGTCCTCCGAGACGATGAGACCGCCTGCCAGATCACCCCGATCCTCGTTGAGCTTGGCCACCTTGATGCCCAGTCCGCCGCGGTTCTGCACCCGGTACTGGTCCACCGCGGTGCGCTTCGCGTACCCGCCTTCGGTGACCACGAACACGTACTCGTCGTCCTTCGCCACGGACGCCGAGAGCAGGCTGTCGCCGGCACGGAAGTCCATGCCCTTCACGCCGGACGTGGAGCGTCCCATCGGGCGGAGCGCCCCATCGGTCGCCGAGAACCGCAGAGACATCCCGTGGCGGCTGATGAGGAGGATGTCGTCGCCCTCGTCGACCAGCAGCGCGCTGACGACCTCGTCGTCGGACTCTGCGACGTCGTCGTCGGACTCGTCCGCGCCGTTGCCGCGGAGCTTGATCGCGATGATGCCGCCCTGGCGGTTCGTGTCGTACTCGGTCAGGCGCGTCTTCTTCACCAGGCCGCCGCGCGTCGCGAGCACGAGATAGGTCGCCACCGAGTAGTCCCGGATGTCGAGGATCTGCGCGATCTCCTCCCCGGGCTGGAGCGCCAGCAGGTTGGCGACATGCTGGCCCTTCGCGTCGCGACCGGCTTCGGGAACCTCGTACGCCTTCGAGCGGTAGACGCGGCCCTTCGTCGTGAAGAACAGCAGCCAGTGATGCGTGGTCGTGACGAAGAAGTGCTCGACGACGTCGTCCGCGCGCAGCTGCGCACCCTTGACGCCCTTGCCGCCGCGGTGCTGCGAGCGGTAGTTGTCGATGCGCGTGCGCTTGATGTACCCGTCGCGCGTGACCGAGACCACCATCTCCTCTTCGGGGATGAGGTCCTCGATCGACATGTCCCCGTCGAAGCCGGGGAGGATGTGCGTGCGGCGCTCGTCGCCGAACTTCTCCACGATTCCGGCCAGCTCGTCATGCACGATCGTGCGCTGACGGAGGGGTGTCGCCAGGATGTCGTTGAGGTCGGCGATCTGCGCCTCGAGCTCGTTCGCCTCGTCGATGATCTTCTGACGCTCGAGCGCCGCCAGGCGGCGCAGCTGCATCTGGAGGATCGCATCCGCCTGGATCTCATCGATCTCGAGCAGCGTCTTCAGACCCTCGCGGGCATCGTCGACGGTCGGCGAACGACGGATGAGCGCGATGACCTCGTCGAGCGCGTCGAGCGCCTTGAGGTAGCCGCGCAGGATGTGCATCCGCTCTTCGGCCTTGCGCAGGCGGAAGCGGGTGCGCCGAACGATGACCTCGATCTGGTGCTCGACCCAGTACGAGATGAAGCCGTCGAGGGGCAGCGTGCGCGGCACGCCGTCCACGATCGCGAGCATGTTCGCGCCGAAGTTCTCCTGCAGCTGGGTGTGCTTGTACAGGTTGTTCAGCACGACCTTGGCGACGGCATCCCGCTTCAGCACCACCACCAGGCGCTGACCCGTGCGGTCGGAGGTCTCGTCTCGGATGTCGGCGATGCCGGTGATCTTGCCCTCGCGGGCCAGGTCGCCGATCTTCACCGCGAGGTTGTCTGGGTTGACCTGGTACGGCAGCTCGGTGATCACGAGGCACGTGCGGCCCTGGATCTCTTCGATCGACACGACCGCGCGCATCGTGATCGAGCCGCGACCGGTACGGTACGCCTCGCGGATGCCCTTCGTCCCGAGGATCTGGGCGCCGGTCGGGAAGTCGGGTCCCGGGATGCGCTCGAGGAGCGCTTCGAGCAGCTCCTCGCGCGAGGCCTCGGGATTCTCCAGCGCCCACAGCGCGCCCGCCGCGACCTCGCGAAGGTTGTGCGGCGGGATGTTGGTCGCCATGCCGACCGCGATGCCGACGGACCCGTTGACGAGCAGGTTCGGGAATCGCGCCGGCAGGACCTTCGGCTCCTGGGTCTGACCGTCGTAGTTGTCCTGGAAGTCGACGGTCTCCTCTTCGATGTCACGCACCATCTCGAGGGCGAGCGTCGCCATCTTGGTCTCGGTGTACCGGGGTGCCGCGGCGCCCATGTTGCCCGGCGAGCCGAAGTTGCCCTGCCCCTGTGCGAGCGGGTACCGCATCGACCACGGCTGGACGAGGCGCACCAGTGCGTCGTAGATCGGCGCATCGCCGTGCGGGTGGTACTGACCCATCACCTCGCCGACGACGCGCGCGCACTTCGAGAACGACTTGTCGGGACGGAATCCGCCGTCGTACATGCCGTAGATGACACGGCGGTGCACGGGCTTGAGCCCGTCGCGCACGTCGGGCAGCGCGCGCCCGACGATGACGGCCATCGCGTAGTCGAGGTAGCTGCGCTGCATCTCGAGCTGCAGGTCGACCTGGTCGATCCGGCCGTGCTCGTGCGCGGCGTTCGGGTCGGGACGGTCTTCTTCTTCAGCCATGTGTGTTCTCTATTCCTCTCCGCGTCCCGATCAGATGTCGAGGAAGCGGACGTCCTTGGCGTTGCGCTGGATGAACGTGCGGCGCGACTCGACGTCTTCGCCCATGAGCACCGAGAAGATCTCGTCGGCCGCGGCCGCGTCGTCGATCGTCACCTGGCGCAGCGTCCGGGTGGTGTGGTCCATCGTGGTCTCCCACAGCTCCTTAGCGTTCATCTCGCCGAGACCCTTGTAGCGCTGGACGCCGGAGTCCTTCGGGATCCGCTTGCCTGTGGCGAGTCCGTGCTCGAGGAGCGCATCGCGCTCCTTGTCGGAGTACACGTACTCGTGCGCAGAGTTCGACCACTTGAGGCGGTACAGCGGAGGCATCGCGAGGTAGACGAAGCCCGCCTCGATCAGTCCGCGCATGTAGCGGAACAGGAGCGTCAGCAGCAGGGTCGTGATGTGCTGGCCGTCGACGTCGGCATCGGCCATGAGCACGATCTTGTGGTAGCGCGCCTTGGCGATGTCGAAGTCCTCGCCGATGCCCGTACCGAACGCCTGGATCATCGCCTGGACTTCCTTGTTCGACAGCGCCTTGTCCAGTCGCGCGCGCTCGACGTTGAGGATCTTGCCTCGCAGCGCCAGGATCGCCTGCGTGTGCGGGTCGCGCCCCTGCACGGCCGAGCCTCCGGCGGAGTCGCCCTCGACGAGGAAGATCTCGCTGATCGACGGGTCCTTACTGGTGCAGTCCTTCAGCTTGTCGGGCATCGCGGCCGACTCGAACACGCTCTTGCGTCGCGCCGTCTCGCGGGCCTTGCGCGCGGCCATGCGCGCGCTCGCCGCGTCAATGGCCTTGCGGATGACGTTCTTCGCCTGTGTCGGGTTGCGATCGAACCAGTCGCCGAGCTGGTCGCCGACCACCTTCTGCACGAACGCCTTCGCCTCGGTGTTGCCGAGCTTGGTCTTGGTCTGCCCCTCGAACTGGGGCTCGGACAGCTTCACCGAGATGACGGCCGTGAGTCCCTCGCGGATGTCTTCACCGGTGAGGTTGTCGTCCTTCTCCTTGAGCATGTTCTGCGCCCGCGCATACCGGTTCACGAGCGTGGTCAGCGCGGCGCGGAATCCCTCTTCGTGGGTGCCGCCCTCGTGCGTGTTGATCGTGTTCGCGAAGGTGAAGACGTTCTCGGTGTAGCTGGTTGTCCACTGCATCGCCAGCTCCATGGCGATCTTGCGGTCGGTGTCCTCGGACTCGACCTCGATGATCTCGTCGTTGACCACGTCGGCGTGGCGCACCTTGTTGAGATGCTCGACGTAGTCGACGAGGCCCCGCTCGTACAGGAAGCTGTCGTTGCGCGGCTGCGGCTCGTCGACGCCGTCGCCGGGGTGGTCGTCGGGAACGAGGGCGCTCGGGCGCTCGTCGCGCAGGCTGATGCGCAGGCCCTTGTTGAGGAACGCCATCTGCTGGAACCGCGTGCGCAGGGTGTCGTAGTCGAAGTCGACGGTGTCGAAGATCGTGGGATCGGGCCAGAACGTGATGATCGTCCCGGTCTCGTCGCTCTTCTCCTCCTTGGCGAGAGGCGCCTGGGGCTGGCCACCGTCGCGGTACGACTGCCGCCACACGTGACCCTCGCGCCTGACCTCCACCTCGAGGCGGGTCGACAGCGCGTTGACCACCGATGAGCCCACGCCGTGCAGACCGCCCGAGACCGCGTACCCGCCGCCGCCGAACTTGCCGCCGGCGTGCAGCACCGTGAGCACGACCTCCACGGTGGACTTGCCCTCGGTGCGATGCATGCCGACGGGGATGCCTCGACCGTTGTCGACGACGCGCACACCGCCGTCGGACAGGATTGTGACCTCGATGGCATCGCAGTAGCCGGCGAGGGCCTCGTCGACGGAGTTGTCGACGATCTCGTAGACGAGGTGGTGCAGGCCGCGTTCGCCCGTCGACCCGATGTACATGCCGGGGCGCTTGCGGACGGCCGTGAGGCCCTCCAGCACCTGGATGTCGTCTGCCCCGTATTCGCTCGGAGTCTTCTCGGGAGTGGCGGGTTCCTCGGGAACGATATCGGGGGTGTCGGACGTCATCTTCGCGAGGGCTCCAGATCCTTCTGAGGGTGCCCCGACAGTCTATCGGGTTACGAGGGGATCACGAGGCTATACGCCATTCTGACGGTGTGAAATCTCTTCCGGCAGCTCCAGACGTACCTCAGCCGTAGGTATCGCGCGGGCCACGCCCTGCAACGGTTCTGGGACCCCATTTCCAGGAGGGGACGTCCGGCCCGATGAAGCGCACCGCGGTGACCCCAGCTTCGGGGAAGCGGCGGATGATCTCCGAGAGGATGTGCGCGCGCATCAGCTGGAGCTGCTTCGCCCACGCCGTGGAGTCGGCCTGGACGGTGAGCGTGCCCTCCGAGTAGGCGACCGGGCGGGTGTGCCGGGCGGTGTCCTCGCCGGCGACCTCCGCCCACGCCAGCACAACGTCCTCGCGCGCCAGCTCCTTGTCCCATCCCGACTCGCGGGTGAGATCGGCGAGGACGTCGGCGACTCCTCGCGGATCTCTGCCCGGTGCGAACGGCACGTTCTCGTCGTCGGCGTCCCGCCGGCGGCGCTTGCGGAACGACCGCGCCGACGGCTCGAGACCGCGCAGCCGCAGGTAGGTGGCGATCGTCTCGGGGATCCGGGGTCGCTCGGGCTCAGACATCCGTCGCCTCCAGGATGCGACCCGCCTCGACGCGGACCGTCCGTGCGCGCAGGCCGTCCGGCACGTCGCCCTCGACGGCGGCGGTGACCACGACCTGCTCGTAGCCGCCCGCGAGGCCGGCCAATCGCGCGCGACGGTCGGAGTCGAGCTCGGCGAAGACGTCGTCGAGGATCAGCACCGGGTCGCCCAGGCGCGAGTCGGCGCGCAGCAGCTCTGCCGACGCGAGCCGCAGCGAGAGCGCGACCGACCACGACTCGCCATGCGACGCGTAACCCTTCACCGGAAGACCACGGATCCGCAGCAGCAGATCGTCGCGATGCGGGCCGACGAGCGTGAGCCCCCGCTCGAGCTCCGCCGACCGCCGCGCGGCGAGCGCCTCACGGAATCGCGTGGAGATATCGGACAGATCGACCGTCCCCACGCCCACTCCGGCCTCTGCTCGGTCGCCGGGAACGGCATCCGTCGCCCGCTCTCCGGCCTCCGGATCGTCCACGCCCGTGATCGACAGCGCCCACTCGATGCGGGGATCATGATCGGCGCCGGCGATCGCGGTGTACGCGGACGCGAGCGGAGCCGCGAGATCGGCGGCGAGCGTGAGGCGCGCCTCGATCAGCTGGGTGCCGAGGGCGATGAGCTTGTCGTCCCACACGTCGAGGGTCGAGAGGGCGTCACCGCGAAGACCACGGGCCTTCGCCGACTTCAGCAGCGTCGTGCGCTGCTTCAGCACCCGGTCGTAATCGGCGATGACGCCCGACATGCGAGGAGCCCGCTGCACCAGCAGCTGGTCGGCGAAACGACGCCGCGCCGACGGGTCGCCGCGGACGATCTGCAGGTCCTCCGGTGCGAACAGCACGACCTGCGCGTAGCGCGGCAGCTCGGCCGGCTTCACCGCCGCGCCGTTGACTCGCGCCTTGTTGGATCCCTGGCGGTTGATCTGCACCTCGAGCTGCACACGGCGCTCACCGTGGGCGAGGCGCGCCCGGACGATCGCGGCATCGGCGCCGTCGCGCACCATCGGGGCGTCGTTCGACACCCGATGCGATCCCAGCGTCGCGAGGAATCCGATCGCTTCGGCGAGGTTCGTCTTGCCCTGACCGTTGCGGCCGACGAAGACATTGGGACCCGGGAACAGTGCCACGTCGGCGACCGCATAGTTGCGGAAGTCGACGAGACTCAGCTGCTCCACGATCACCGGACAAGCCTAATGAGCGGGGCGGACGCCCGTGCCTCGATGGGACGGATCAGCGGAGCAGCAGGTTGGGCTGAAGCAGGTAGCGGAACGAGTCCTGGCCGGCCTTGTCGACCGAGGTCTGGGGGGTGATCAGCACCGGGCTCAGCTTGTTGGCGTTCTCGCTCGACGTGAACGTGATCCGCACGAACTCGCTGCGAACGGCGCCGAGCGACTCGAGCAGGTACTGCGGGTTGAGGCCGAGGGTGACGTCTTCGCCGACCAGGTTCGCGTCGACCGACTCGGTCGCACGCGCCTGCTCGGTGCCCGAGGCATCCATCGACACCGCGTCGGTGGTGAAGGTGAACCGCAGCGGCGCCGACCGGTCGAGCACGAGCGACACACGACGCACCGCCTCGGCCAGATCGGCGGTGTTCACGACCGCGTGGTGCTCGGTCTGCGCCGGGAACAGGCGACGCACCGGCGGGAAGTTGCCCTTGATCAGCAGCGAGGTCACGGTCTTGTTGCCCGCCGTGAACGCGATGATCTCGCGATCGCCCGAGCCCGAGAACGCGATCGAGATGTCGCCGCCGTGCGCGAACGTCTTGCCGACCTCGGTGAGCGTTCGCGCCGGCACGAGCGCGGTCGTCGGCTCGTCGGATGCCTCGCGGCCGCCGTCCCAGGGGATCTCGCGCAGCGCGACACGGTACCGGTCGGTGGCGACGAGGCTGAGGTTCGTTCCCGACACCTCGAGCTGAACGCCCGTCAGCACCGGCGTGACATCGTCGCGCGATGCTGCGAAGGCGACCTGTGCGATCGCGGTCGCGAAGTCCTCGGACGGCACGACACCCGAGTCGCCGGTGACCTCGGGGATCGCCGGGTACTCCTGCACCGGCATGGACGCGAGGGTGAAGCGGGCGGAACCGCACGTCAGGAGGATCCCGCCGTCGTCGTCGACCTCGATCTGGATCGGTGCGTTCGGCAGTCGGCTGGCGATGTCGGACAGCAGCCGCCCGTGCACGAGGATCGTGCCAGGGTCGTCGACGGTCGCCTCGATCGTGGTGCGCGCGGAGGCCTCGTAGTCGAACGCCGCGAGCGAGAGTCCTTCTTCGGATGCCTCGATCAGCACGCCGGCGAGGATGGGCTGGGGGTTTCGCTGCGGCAGGAGCTTGACGACGAACGATACGGCTTCGCTGAACACATCGCGATTGACGTGGAACTTCACGAACGCTCCCTCTGCAGCGGTCCCGCAGGCTGCGGGCTCGGGGTTCTCATGCTAGTGCCCGCCCCGAAGAATGCCAGTCCTGCTCTGGCCCATCCCTTCTCCACCGCAAAGGTGATCGAACGGGTTCTCATGATGGTTCTCTTTGTCATGGTGTTAACGGCTGTGGAAACTGTGGACAACTCGTCCGATCCCAGTCGCCGTGCCGAAACCACACGCATGTGAGTTGTGGAGCGGCTGCGGAATGACATCGGGATGACGCACGCCGCGGCCTGCGGCATCCGCAATCCATCCACAGGCGTGCACGCCCCGCTCACAGCGGTTTCCGCAGGCTTCGGGAGTTATCCACAGGTTTTCCACACTGGGGAGAACGCAAATGATGGCGCTCTCATCTTCCGCTGTCAAGAACTTCTTTCGGCATATGCCGGGCGATGTCCTCAGCGTCCGTTGCGACCCAGTTGAGCAGTGATCTCGGAGACCTGGTTGTAGATCGAGCGGCGCTCTTTCATGAGGTCGCTGATCTTCTTGTACGCGTACATCACGGTGGTGTGATCGCGGTTGCCGAACAGCTGCCCGATCTTCGGAAGAGACAGGCTCGTGCGCTCGCGGCACAGATACATCGCGATCTGACGCGCCGTCGCGACCGACTGCGAGCGGCTCGACCCGTACAGGTCGTCGACCGTGAGCTTGAAGTACGCCGCCGTCGCCGTGATGATGTCGGTCGGCGAGATGACATTGGCGTCGTCCTGGTCGACGATGTCGCGCAGCACCGTCTGGGCGAGCGACATGTCGAGGGTCGAGCGGTTGAGGCTCGCGAACGCCGAGACGCGGATGAGGGCGCCCTCGAGCTCGCGGATGTTGCTCGAGACGACCGTCGCGATGTACTCGAGCACCTCGTCGGGGATGTGCAGCCGCTCCGATTGCGCCTTCTTGCGCAGGATCGCGATGCGGGTCTCGAGGTCGGGAGCCTGCACGTCGGTGATGAGACCCCACTCGAACCGGCTGCGCATGCGGTCCTCGAAGCCGGTCAGGTGCTTCGGCGGGACGTCGCTGGTGATGACGACCTGCTTGTCGTGATCGTGCAGCTGGTTGAAGGTGTGGAAGAACGCCTCCTGCGTCTCGGCGCGACCCTGCAGGAACTGGATGTCGTCGATCAGGAGGATGTCGACATCCCTGTACCGCGCCTGGAATGCCGAGCCGCGGTTGTTGGCGATCGAGTTGATGAAGTCGTTCGTGAACTCCTCGCTCGAGACGTACCGCACCTTGATGCCGGCATACAGGCTGATCGCGTAGTCGCCGATCGCGTGGAGGAGGTGCGTCTTGCCGAGGCCCGAGTCGCCGTAGATGAACAGCGGGTTGTACGCCTTCGCGGGAGCCTCGGCGACGGCGACCGCGGCGGCATGCGCGAAACGGTTCGACTGACCGATGACGAAGTTGTCGAACGTGTACTTCGGGTTGAGCCGGGTGTCACTGCGCGAGACGGATGCCGTCTCCGCCGGCTCCTCGAGCGGGGGGCGCCCGACCGACGGTGCGACGGGAGCGCCGGCTGAGGGAAGCGACCCCTGCTGGATCGGGATCGGCGAGGTCAGATGCGCGTCGGCGAGCTCGGGGTTGACCACCACGCGGAACGACGACGCAGGATTCTGCGCGTCCTGCTCGACGCGTGAGAGCGCCTCCATGATCGGCGCGCGCATGCGCTTGGTGAACTGCGCCGCCGTGAGGTCGTTCGGCACGTCGAGATAGAGCGTGCCGCCCATGACTCCCTGCGGGACCGCGAGACTGATGAAGCCGTGGAGCTGCGGCGTGATGCGCTCGTCCCTCACGAGTTCTTCCAGCACGGCCGACCAGACCGGAACATCTGGAACTTCGTGCGGTGACATGGCCCCCCCGGGTTGTTGATGACTCCACCGGATGTCGCGGAAACGCCATGCCGAGCCTGTGGATAACTGCCGGAGCCACGCTAGTCAGCGGGCGTCGTGTGAGCAAACTCCACTGTAGATCCAGCCCGCGTGTCGGTGCCAGGCTCTCTTCCGCCGCCGGGGCATAATGCCGGGCCCCGCGCCCGGTTTGAGTTCTCAGGCGTATCGACGTAGCCTTAATCGGTTGACTTATGCCCTCGTGGCAGTCCCTTTGTACGAGCGTCCCCGGTCTCGAGCGTCCCGGTGACACCTGATCGGAAGTAGTCCCCTATGAGCAAGCGCACTTTCCAGCCCAACAACCGCCGCCGCGCCAAGAAGCACGGCTTCCGCGCCCGCATGCGCACCCGTGCCGGCCGCAGCATCCTGTCGGCTCGCCGCGCCAAGGGGCGCACCGAGCTCTCGGCCTGAGCTGGGTCACCCCCTGCGGTGCTCGCGAGGTCGAACCGACTCACCCGCGGAGCGGAATACAAAGCCGCCGTCCGTCGTGGTCGGCGATGCGCCGGCAAGCACACCGTCACGTATGTCAACCGCGCCGAGACCCCTGGTCCGGCGCGGTTCGGCTTCATCGTGAGCCGTCAGGTCGGCGGGGCCGTCGTGCGCAACACGATCCGTCGCCGGCTGAAGGCGCTGTGCTTCGAGTCGCTGGACTCGGTCGCGCCGGGCAGTGACGTCGTGATCCGGGCGCTGCCGAGCGCAGCGTCCGCGTCGTTCGCCGACCTGCGCGACGACGTCACCCGGTGCCTCGCACGGAGGGCCGCATGAGCGTGCTTCCGGCCTACGCCCTCGGTGACGCCGAGTTCTCGGCATCCGACCTGCTCCGCAGCATCCCGCTGCTCCCCCGCAACGCCGTCCTCGGACTGCTGCACGGCTACCGCGCCACGATCTCGCACACCTACGGCGACGTCTGCAAGTACTACCCGTCGTGCTCGGCGTACGCCGTCGGCGCTGTACAGCAGCACGGCGCGGTCGTGGGATCCGTGCTCACCGCGCGGCGGCTGGCCCGCTGCCACCCATGGGCCGTCGGCGGCGTCGACGACGTTCCGCCCCACTCGCACTTCCGGCACGCACTGACCCGCCACGGGTTCGTCGTGCCTGCCCCCTCCGGAAAGGACTGATCCACCGCATGGATCTCTTGCTGGCCTCCACGCCGTCCCCCACCCCACCTCCCGGCGGCGGTGGCTTCGACCTCATCGGGACCATCCTGTGGCCGCTGAAGTGGCTCGTCGAAGCGGTGCTCGTGTTCTGGCACTGGCTGTTCACCGCGATGGGCCTGCCGCCGGCCGAGGGCATCACGTGGGTGCTCGCGATCATCGGCCTCGTGATCGTGGTGCGGTCGGCGATGATCCCGCTGTTCGTGCGGCAGATCAAGAGCCAGCGCAAAATGATGGAAATCGCTCCTGAACTGCGGAAAGTTCAGGAGAAGTACAAGGGCAAGCGCGACCAGCTCTCTCGCGAGGCGATGAGCCGCGAGACCATGGCGTTGTACAAGAAGCACGGCACGACACCGGTGTCGAGCTGCCTGCCGCTGTTGGTGCAGATGCCCGTGTTCTTCGCGCTGTTCAGCGTGCTGAACGACGTCACGAAGCACGCCACGGCGGGCATCGGCGGAGTCGGCCTGCTGAACGCCACTCTCACGGCCGAGTTCTACAACGCGAAGCTCTTCGGGGTCGCGTCGCTGCACGAGACGCTCATCGACGCCATCAACACCGGCAACACGGCAGCCATCATCATCCTGCTGGTTCTCGTCGTGCTCATGATCGCGTCGCAGTTCTTCACGCAGCTGCAGATCATCTCGAAGAACCTCTCCCCCGAGGCCAAGACCGGCCAGGCGTACCAGATGCAGAAGATCATGCTGTACGTCCTGCCCTTCGCATTCGTCTTCTCGGGTGTCTTCTTCCCGCTCGGCGTGGTCATCTACTGGTTCGTCTCGAACCTGTGGACGATGGGCCAGCAGTTCCTCGTCATCCGTGAGATGCCGACCCCCGGCTCGGAGGCCGCCAAGGCTCGCGAAGAGCGCCTGGCCCGCAAGGGCAAGGCGATCGACGCGTCGGGCAAGGTCGTGCCGATGGAGAAGTACCTCGCCGAGCAGCAGCGCCTGTACGAAGAGGCGGAGCGCGCGAAGGCCGCCACCCCGAAGCGCCAGCAGCCCGTGGGCAAGCAGCGCGCCAAGAAGCAGTCGCAGAAGCAGGCTCCCAAGCAGCAGAGCCCGAAGGCACCGGGCGACAGTGGCGCGGGCGCCGGCTCAGCCGGCTGATATCCGGCTCTCCCCCACGACATCGAGGATCACAGGCATGAGCACGTCGTCAGACTCCATCCGCACCGACCCGACCGCTGAGCGCGAGCCCGCGACCGTCGAGCAGCTCGAAGAAGAAGGCGACATCGCCGCGGACTTCATCGAAGGCCTGCTTGACATCGCCGACATCGACGGCGATCTCGACCTCGATGTGCGTGCCGGCCGTGCGTACGTCTCGGTGGAAGCTCCTGAGGGAGGTTCCGTCGCACTCATCGCAGACCCGGACACGGTGCAGGCTCTACAGGAGCTGACCCGCATCGCGGTGCAGAACCGCACGGGACGGTTCTCGCGCCTGATCCTCGATGTCGGCGGCTCTCGCGACGCCCGCCACCACGAGCTCGTCGCACTGGTCGAGCGTGCGATCGCTCGCCTCGAGGACGGTGCGTCGCAGGCCTCGCTCCCCGCCATGTCGAGCTACGAGCGCAAGCTCGTGCACGACATCGTCGCCGAGCGGGGATTCGTGTCGGAGTCGTATGGCGAGGGCGCCGACCGTCACACGGTGATCCGTCGCGGTTGACGCGACGTTTCACGTGAAACATCGGCGGGTGGGGACGACGCGTTGACGATCGAGATCGAGCACGAGCCGGCTGCGGCGGCCGAGATCTTCGGTGACCGCATCGACATCGCGCGCAGCTTCGCCGCGGCGCTCGGGCAGCACGGCGAGGAGCGCGGCCTGATCGGCCCACTGGAACCGCCTCGCCTCTGGTCCCGCCACATCCTCAACAGCGCAGTCATCGCGCCGCTCTTCTCGGGTCGGGTCGGGGATGTCGGTTCTGGCGCCGGCCTGCCGGGACTCGTCCTCGCGATCGCGCGACCGGACGTCGAGTGGGTGCTCATCGAGCCGATGGAGCGCCGGGTCGCGTGGCTGTCGGAGCAGGCTCACTTGCTGGGCCTCGACAACGTCGAGGTCGTGCGCGCTCGCGCGGAGGACTGGAAACGAGGCCCTGTGCTCGACGCGGTCACCGCCCGCGCCGTCAGCGCGCTGAAGACCCTCGTGCCGATCACCGCTCCCCTGGTGCGTGATGGCGGTGAGCTCATCCTCCTCAAGGGCGCGAACGCCGAGAACGAGATCACTGCAGCAGAGAAGCAGCTCCGCAAGTTCCGGGTGACGAACCCGCGCGTCGAGCTCGTCGGCGAGGGGCTGCTCGAGGAGCCGTCGCGCGTCTTCCGCGCCACCGTCCGCTAGTCCGGAGCCGTATCGTTTCACGTGAAACACTCGGCGCCGATGTTTCACGTGAAACGCCCACACCTCGGCACGTGAGTCCCTCGCCCTCTCCGGTCGAGTAGCGAGCCGCGAGCGCATCGAGACGCACCGCCGGGGCATGGTGTGGGAGTGCCTCCGGCTTCACCCCCGCCGGTCGAGTGGCGAGCTTGCGAGCGTATCGAGACCACCACGGGGCCGGCATTGCGGGCGCGACGCGCATGTCAGGGTGTCCGTTCGTTGGCGGCCGTGCGACCGCGACGCTTCGCCGGCCTCTTGGCCTGCCGGTCGGGTCGTGAGCGCACGTGCGTATCGAGGTCGCAATTGAGCGAGGACTTCCGCCACGCGAGCATGTCCACGCCCCCTTCCTGACGGGTTTGCGACGAGATACTGCGGGTCAAGCTCAGCCGGTCGAGTAGCGAGCTTGCGAGCGTATCGAGACCACCACCGCGCTCAAGGTGGGGCCGGACAGCCGGGGTCCGTTCGCTGTTGGCCGCGGGACGGCAGTGTCTCGCCCACCGGCCCCGGTCCCGCCGGTCGAGTAGAGAGCTTGCGAGCGTATCGAGACCACCACGGTCTGCGAGGGTTGGGTTCGTGCAGCAGCCCTTCTGCTGGCTGCTGGTCGCGTGACGACAACGATCCGTAGTACCGTCCCCGGCGCGGCGGGTCGCGTAGCGAGCTTGCGCGGATCGAGACCACCACTGAGTGCGGATACGCACGCTCGCAGGACCGTGTACCGATTCCATGCTCGGCGTGCGATGGCAACGACGCGCCCGTCCCCGTTCCCGTTCCCGTCCCGGCGTCGGTCGCGCCGGTCGAGTAGCGAGCTTGCGAGCGTATCGAGACCAGCCTCGATCGATCGACGCCGCAGTACGCCGACCCAACCACTCGTCGACCCCGGGTCCTCCCCAACGTGCGTGGTCGACCACCTCTTCACAGAAGTGCCGACGCCGCCTTCCCCGCGAATGAGCCGGAGGCAGTCTGCATGGGTGGCATACATGTACATCCCCCAATGCGCTGACGGGTCCTTCTACGTCGGCAGCACCAGGGATCTCGAGCACAGGACCGCGCAGCACAACGACGGAGAGGGCGCCGCGTACACGAGCACAAGACTTCCGGTTCGGCTCGTGTACTTCGAGAAGTTCGATCGCGTCGATGAGGCATACCGAAGGGAGAAGCAAGTGCAGGGCTGGGGGCGGGCGAAGCTGTACGCGTTGATCATGGAGCATCTTGAGGCGCTGCCGCCGTTGAGCAAGGCGCGTTTCCGTTGAGGGCGTGGTTGGTGGCGGGGCACGGGGGTGGGGCGTGTTTCACGTGAAACGCTCTGTCGAGGCGGGTGGTCTCATACGCTCGGGGGCTCGCTACTCGACCGGCGGGCGCAGGTGCAGGGCTGGGGCGGCGAAGCTGTTCGCGTTGATCACGGAGCATCTCGAGGCGCTGCCACCGTTGAGCAAGAAGCGATTCCGTTGAGGGAGTGGGTTGGTGGCGGGACACGGACGTGTGGTGCGTTTCACGTGAAACGCTCTGTTGAGGAGATTGGTCTCGATACGCTCGCGAGCTCGCTACTCGACCGGCGGGTACACGCAGGAAGCGTGCTGTGTCGGTACGGCCGGGAACCACGCTGAGGCAGCCGGGGCTCTTCGGCTTCTCGTCATCCAGCGATGTTCACGTGAAACGTCGGTGGCACTTCGCGCCGGTGAGCCAAAACCACCGGGCTCGGCCGTGGGATGAGTTCGCTTGTCCACACCAGTGCGGCCCACGTCGGGAGAGATCGATGCCACGGGGACGACGGGCGCTCGGTCGAAGACCAACGTCATTCGACGACAGAGGGATGAACGGTCACGGCGACGGGTGTTTCACGTGAAACGTACGGGCGTCTCGTCACGCTTCTGAAGCGCGCCGACAGAGACCAGGGTCAGTTCTCCAGTGAGCGGCAGCGCCCCGCCGTACTTCCAAAGCAGCGCTCAGAGTAACCGGGCGTGGGGTGTTTCACGTGAAACGTTCGGCCGACACCACGATCACGCGGACAGCCGACGATCCCTTGACTTGGTCTGGCGGGACGGCGGCGGGTTGGACGAGCTGCACCGGGGAGCCACGCTTGACTGGATGGCGGTCGACTTTTCGTCTGAAACAGTAGGGAACGCATGAACAAGTGGCTTCGACGGCTGGGAGTGGGGGGAAGCCGGGATAGGGTGGAAGACGATGCTGAGCGGCTGGCGCATGGGGGAGAGTTTCACGTGAAACAGTCCGACGAGAGTGTTGCCGAGGCATCCCTCTCGTCCGGGGAATCGCCCGTTTCCCTGGTCTCGGAGCCGCAAGCGTCGCCCGCCGTTGACCAGATCGACGATCCGGAGACCGAGGACGAGGCGGCGCCGTCGGACTCGACGGACGTCACGGACCCCTCCACGGGCGACACCGCGATCGACGCGGAGAACCAGCCGACTGTCACCGCCAAAACGGCAGACGATGTCACCGACGAGCACGAGCTCGCCGATCATGAAGAGGAACCTCCTATCGCGCAGCAAGAGAGCGCCACGAGCGTGCAGGAAGACGACTCGCCGATCGCGAGAGAGCTGGCGGATCTGAGTGCGCGGCGCAAGGCTCTCGAAGAGGCCGAGGTACGACTCAGTGGACGTACGCGCGTGCTCACGGTGTCCAATCAGAAGGGCGGCGTCGGCAAGACGACGACAACCGTCAACCTGGCGGCGGCTCTCGCCGAGCGGGGCGCTCGCGTGCTGGTGATCGACCTTGATCCGCAGGGCAACGCGTCCACTGCGCTCGGCGTTCCGCACACCGCTGACGTGCCCAGCGTCTACGACGTGCTCATCGACGAGTTTCCCCTCGCCGACATCATCCAGGTCAGCCCCGAATCGCCCAACCTGCTGTGCGCGCCGAGCACGATCCACCTCGCCGGCGCCGAGATCGAACTCGTGTCGCAGGTCGCGCGCGAACATCGTCTTCGCACCGCCGTCGACGAATTCCTCGCCAGCGGAGCGGAGCGAGTCGACTTCATCCTGATCGACTGCCCGCCATCACTCGGGCTTCTCACGATCAACGCCTTCACCGCGGCGAGCGAGCTGCTGATCCCGATTCAGTGCGAGTACTACGCCCTCGAGGGCCTGAGCCAGCTCCTGGGCACCGTGGGCATGATCCAGAAGCATCTCAATCCGCGTCTGCGGTTGTCCACCATCATGCTGACGATGTACGACGGGCGGACCCGACTTGCGCAGCAGGTCGCCGACGAGGTGCGATCACACTTCCCGAGCGAGGTGCTCGACACCATCATTCCCCGTTCGGTGCGTGTCTCCGAGGCTCCGAGTTTCGGCCAGACTGTCCTCGCCTACGATGGACAGTCGGCCGGCGCCATCGCATACCGCGAGGCGGCAGTCGAATTGATCCGGCGCGAGAGCGCCTCGACAGAAGGGGGCGCTTGATGGCAGCGAAGCGCACGGGCCTCGGCCGCGGAATCGGGGCACTCATACCCACGACCGAGCAGGCGGACGACCGTCCATCGGACGTCTTCTTTCCCCGTGCGGTCGCCGTCGAGGATCGCCCCGAACGTGCCGAGACGACGGGACCGGAGTCGGAGGGGGAGAATCCGCAGGCGGACCTCATCGAGGTTCCCGGCGCGCATCTCGCACACATCGACCCGCACGAGATCGTTCCGAACCCGCGACAGCCGCGCACGCACTTCGACCAGGAGCACTTCGCCGAGCTGGTGCACAGCGTTCGCGAGTTCGGTGTGCTGCAGCCTGTCGTCGTCCGCAAGAACGACGAAGGCAAGTACGAGCTCATCATGGGCGAGCGCCGTACGCGCGCCGCACGTGAGGCCGGCCTCACGTCGATCCCGGCGATCGTGCGCGACACTGCGGACGAGCATCTCCTTCGCGACGCGTTGCTCGAGAACCTGCACCGGTCGGAGCTGAACCCCCTCGAAGAGGCCTCGGCGTATCAACAGCTGCTCGAGGACTTCGGGATCACACAGGAAGAGCTCGCCACGCGCATCGGCCGCTCCCGCCCGCAGATCAGCAACACGATCCGCCTCCTCAAGCTGCCCATGCCGGTGCAGCAGCGTGTCGCGGCCGGTGTGCTGTCCGCCGGTCACGCGCGCGCGATCCTCTCGCTCGAAGACCCCAAGGCGATGCAGCGCCTCGCCGACAAGATCGTCAACGAGGACCTCTCGGTCCGTGCCGCGGAGGCTGCCGCAAAACTCCCGGATGCCGGTTCCACGCGCTCCGTGAAGCCCCAGGCGGGCTCTCGCCGAGCCCACCTCGACGAGGTCGCCGAACGACTCGGTGACCGGCTGAACACCCGCGTGAAGATCTCCTTGACGGCGCGAAAAGGCCAGATCAACATCGATTTCGCTACGATCCAGGATCTGAATCGCATCCTCGAGGAGCTGGGTGAGACGGGGTACGGCCCGGTCTGAGTCCGGCGAACTCGGTACTCGCTACGGGCCGCCCACCCCGTCATTGTTCTGTGGGTCGAGCGCGGCCGCGCGGCGGCGCAGCAGAATCGCCTCCGCGTTGTTTCCCGGAAGGTCGGCCGCCGCGAGGAAGGCAGCTGCCGCGGCATCCGTCTTCCCGAGACGTTCGAGCAGATCGGCGCGCACGGCGAGCAGGGGCCGGAAGCCCGACAGCTCCGGCTCGAGCTCGTCGAGTGCCGGCAACGCCGCCTCAGGCCCGTCGACCATCGACAGGGCGACTGCGCGGTTGAGTCGGATCACGGGTGACGGCGCCAGCGCGTGCAAGGCGTCATAGAGCGCGAGGATCCTGGCCCAGTCCGTGTCGGCGAACGTCGGCGCCACGGCGTGACACTGCGCGATCGCGGCCTGCAGCCCGTAGTAGCCCGGTCCGCGCGCGACGGCATCCGCGCTTCTCATCGCCTCGATGCCGCGGGCAATGGCGGCACGGTCCCATCGGCCGCGGTCCTGCTCCTGAAGTGTCCGGGGAAGGCCGTCGGCGCCGAGCCGCGCCGAGAACCGCGACGACTGGAACTCCATCAGCGCGACGAGGGCCTGCGGCTCGGATTCGCGGGGCATGAGTGACGCAAGCTGCCGCCCGACACGGATCGCCTCGTGCGCGACGTCGGGGCGGAGCGAGCGGTCGCCGTCGGCGGAGGCGTAGCCCTCGGTGAACAGCAGATAGATGACTTTGAGCACGGTTGCCAGGCGAGCGGGCCGTTCCGACCGATCCGGCACCTCGAAGGGCACCCCGGCGGCGGCGAGTGTGCGCTTGGCGCGCACGATGCGCTGCTGAACCGTGGTCACCGACATCAGCAGCACTCCCGCGATCTGCTCCGTCGTGAATCCGGCCACCGTTCGCAGTGTCAGAGCGAGCTGAGCCTGAGGCGTCAGGACGGGATGGCACGCGACGAACACAAGCCGCAGCACGTCATCGTCGATGTGGTCCGGATCGGTCCCTGCTCCGACGGGGTCGACCGCCTCGACCGCGAGAGCCTCCGACACGAACAGCGGCTCCCGGTCGGCGAGACGTCCGCGGCGGCGCCATCCGTCGACCGCGCGCCGCTTGGCCACGGCCATGAGCCACGCGCCGGGATTGTCGGGGATGCCGGAGTCCGGCCATCGCGCGAGGGCCTCGACCAACGACTCCTGAGCCAGATCCTCCGCCCATGGGAAGTCGCCGGTGTGCCGTGTGAGGGCGCCGACGATGTGCACGGACTCCTCGCGCCAGACCGCCTCGACGGCCGCGCGAGCCCGGGCGTCTTCGGTCGCCATGGTGACAGCGTAGGGCGTGCGCTGACCCCGTCATCGCCAGCGGGACGTACCCTTGATTGGTGGCGAACGACGATCAGACCCCGCGGCGGCGGGCCAGTCTCGAGCTTCTGCGCGCCGAGGCCGCGGACGAGCTGTCGGTCCTCGTCACCGAACGCCTGCGCGCAGGCGAAGACCCGTGGGACTTCATGGAGGACCTTCCCACTGTCGACGAGCTGGTCGTGTTCATGCTCCGCGCCGAGAACATCGCGGCGAACGGGGGCGCGCGTCCGAACGCCAGCCGCCACTACCGCGTGCTCCGCCAGATCGCGCTGGACTATCCGCCGCTGACACGTGCCGTGTGGCAGCTCCTCGGAGAGGCCAACACGCACCGACGGTGGGACGCGACGGTCCGCGCAGACGCCGGCTGAGCAACAGATGCCCCGAATGGCATAGACCGCCGCATATACGCGAGAACCCCGCCGCGATGCGACGGGGTTCCCGGAATTCTGGGGTCTATGCCAGGTAGGCCGCGAGATCCTGCTCGAGCGCGAACTTCGGCTTGGCGCCGATGATCGTCGTCTCGACCTCACCCTTGTTGAACACCTTCATCGCCGGGATGGAGGTGATCTGGTACTTCATCGCGAGGTCGGGGTTCTCGTCGACGTTGAGCTTCATGATCGTGATCTTGTCAGGGTGCTCCGACTGGATCTGGTCGAGCACGGGCGAGACCATACGGCACGGTCCACACCACTCGGCCCAGAAGTCGACGAGGACGGGACCCTCGGCCTGGAGCACATCCTGCTCGAACGTGGCGGACGTCGTCGCCTTGGCGGTCATGATTCTTCTCCTTCGGTGGAAGTCAGTCTCTTGCGGCAACACGCCCGGCCGGCCATTTGTTCCGCGGCCACGCGCCAGGCCGCGCAGCCGGCACCGCGCCCCGGACTCAGGCCGCGTCGGCCTCGGGCAGGCCCTCGATCTGGTCGCCGTGCACGTCGGGCGCTCCCGCCTCGCCGAGTGCGGCGAGGTAGTGCTCGACGTCGAGAGCGGCGACGGTGCCGCTGCCGGCGGCGGTCACGGCCTGCCGGTAGGTCGGGTCGATGACATCGCCGGCGGCGAAGACACCGGGGACCGACGTGCGCGACGAACGGCCGTCGACCCAGATCGTGCCTTCGGGGGTGAGCTCGAGCTTGTCGTGCACGAGGTGCGTGCGCGGGTCGTTGCCGATGGCGACGAACACGCCGTCGAGAGCCAGCTCACGGGTCGATCCGTCGACCGTGTCTCTGAGGACGACACCGGTCACCGCGTCGTCGCCGATGATGTCGGCGACCTCGGAGTTCCAGATGAACTCGATCTTCTCGTTCTTGAATGCGCGCTCCTGCATGATCTTCGAGGCGCGCAGTTCGTCGCGGCGGTGGATGACATACACCTTCGACGCGAACTTGGTGAGGAAGGTCGCCTCCTCCATCGCCGAGTCGCCACCGCCGACGACCGCGATCACACGCTCGCGGAAGAAGAAGCCGTCGCATGTCGCGCAGTACGACACGCCTCGGCCCGACAGGCGGGCCTCGCCCGCGATGCCGATCTTGCGGGGGGCGGATCCGGTGGCGAACACGAGCGAATCGGCCTCGTGCGTGCCGCCGCTGCCCAGCGTGATCTTCTTCACGGGACCGTCGACCTCGAGCGACACGACGTCGTCGTAGAGCACCTCGGCGCCGAACCGCTCGGCCTGCTCCTGCATCTTCGCCATGAGGTCCGGGCCCTGGATGCCCTCGGGGAAGCCGGGGAAGTTCTCGACGTCCGTCGTGTTCATGAGCTCGCCGCCGGCCTCGACGGAGCTTGCCACCACCAGCGGGTTCAGGTTCGCACGTGCCGCATAGATCGCCGCGGTGTATCCCGCAGGGCCCGACCCGATGATGATGACCTGACGCACGAACGGCTCCTTCTCGTCGATCGGGATGACACACCCCGCCGAATCCTTCAACACATGGTAACCGCGGGGCATTCCGACGGACGGTGTCAGCGCCCGCGCGGCAGGAACCGCTGCAGCTGGCCGAGCACCGGCCGCAGCTCGGGCGCACGAAGCAGGGCGAGAACGCCGAGGTACACGACGAACGCCACGGCGCAGATGATCGCAGTGCCGAGCGCCCCGAAGAGCTTGTCTGCCGTCGTCCACCCCTGGTCGCCGCCCATCAGCTGATAGACGAGCCAGCCCGCGCCGGCGGCGGGCAGTGCGGCGAGGACGAATCGCCCGTAGGAGACGAGCCACGAGCGCGCCGCGAGGCGCCGCATCCGTCGTCGCAGCAGCACGGCCGCGATGGTGACCTGGACCGCCGTGGCGATCGACTGCCCGAGTGCGACCCCCGCCGCGAGCTGCTCGACCGGCAGAACCGCCTGGGCGACGAGCACGAGGCCGACGAAGAGCGCGCACTGGATGACGGTGAAGACGAATGGCGTGCGGGTGTCGTTGTAGGCGTAGAAGGCGCGCTGGACGACGAAGAGGATCGACAGCGGGATGAGCCCCACGAGGAACGCGACGAGCACGGGGGCCGCCGCCACAGCCTGGTCCGTCGCGTTGACGAAGACGCGAGTAGCCGGGACGGCGGCCACCATGAGCGCCGCCGCCGCGATGGTGACGAGCAGCCCCGTGACGCGGATGCTCGCGGAGAGGTCGGTGCGCACATCGTCGTCGCGGCCCTCGTGCGCGTGCTCGGAGAGTCGCGTGAAGTAGGGCGTCCCGATCGACATGACGATGATGGAGTACGGGAGCATGAAGACGAGCCACGCGTTCGCCATCGTGAACACGGACGACCCGTCGCCGGAGGCTTCCGTGATGACCCGTGTCTGCACGAGGCCCGCGAGGGTTCGCACCACGACCATCGCGAACGTCCAGCCGGCGAGCCGGACGATGTCGCCGAGCCCGACGCCGCGCCAGCGGAAGTCGGGTCGCACGTGCAGGCCCGTGCGCCGCCAGAACAGGAACAGCACACCGGCCTGCACCACGATCCCCCCGGTCGCGGTGGCGCCGAGCGCGGCGATCATGCCGGACGTCCAGTCCGTGACGCCGGTGAGGTCGGTGCCGAAGTACAGCCCGATGAGCCCGAAGCCGATGATCGAGACGACGTTGTTCACGATGGGCGCCCACGTGAACGGCCCGTACACCTTGCGCGCGTTGAGGGCTTCGCCCACGAGCGCGTAGAGACCGTAGAAGAAGATCTGCGGCAGACACCAGTACGCCAGGACGGTCGCGAGCGCCTGCTGGTCGGGTGTGAACGACGGCGCGAACAGCTCCACGAGGAGCGGCGCGCACAGCGTGGCGACGAGCGCGGTCACCAGGAGGACGACGGTGCCGAGGGTGAACAGCTTGGAGATGAACGTGCGACCGCCGTCGGCATGCGCGGCCGACCGCACGATCTGCGGCACGATGACGGCGGTGAGGATGCCGTACGAGATGATCTCGTAGATCGTGTTGGGGAGCTGGTTCGCGACGGTGAACGCATCGCCTGCACGGCTCGCGAACGATCCGAGGACGGTGACCAGCACGATAGTGCGCACAAGGCCCGTGAGGCGCGACGCGAGCGTGCCCGCGCCGATGAGAACGCTCGCGCGCCCGATACCGCTCACTGAGGGTTCTCCGTCTCCGTGGGTTCATCAGGGTCTCGGTCGTCCGCCGTCGTCTTGCGACGGCGCATGCGCAGCACGGTGCGGGTGATGCCGACCACCAGCAGCGCGCCGACCACGACCGCGAGCGCTGCGATCCCGACGCCCTCCCATTCCGCCCACACGTTGACCCGCACGGTCTCGGGGTCGCCGATCGCGACGAACGTGGGACTGCGCAGCTGCAGCGCCAGTGTCACCTCGCCGCGTCCCACGCGTGCCTGCACGGGCACCTCGACGCGCGTGTTGCTCTGCGGGGTGGCGACGATCGTGGTCTCGGTCTGCACGTCGAGCCGCAGGTTGTCGGGCGTCGTGTAGAGCACGAGGTTGACGGGGTACTCGAGGTCGTTGCGCACCCAGAACCGCAGCGCGGCGTTGGATCCGTACAGTTCGCCGGGACTCGTGGGCAGAAGCGCGACCGAGTCGAGTGTCTCGGCGGTCGCGGCGCGGTGGTCGGCGAGCGCGGTCGGCCATGCGTCGTCGCCCACCCAGCGCACGCCGAGCAGCTGCAGGAGCTCGGCGCGTTCGGGGCCCGTGATCAGGCTCGGGTCGTCGAGGATCGTGGCGAACCGCGCGACCTCGCCCTCGTCTGCGAGGAGAGCGGATGCCGCGGCCGCGCGCTCGGCGGACGCTTCGACCTCGATGAGTTCGAGGGGGTCGGCTTCACTCGCGGCGAGACCGCCGAGAGTGCGGGGTGCGACGTTCGGTGCGGCGCTCGCGGTCGCGATCGCCGTCGCCAGGCCGATGCGCGAGCGCTCGTGGTCGCGCCCGAGCGTGACCAGGAGCGGACCGTCGGATTCCGCGGTGGCGAAGTCGAGGTACGCCGTCGCCTCAGCGAGGGCTGCGCCGCGCAGCCAGGCCACCTCACGCAGCGACGCTTCGTGCAGCGCGCTCGAGACAGCCTCGTCGTACACGAGGACGCCGGCGTCGCCGACCCGGCCGCGGGCGCTCACCGTGTCACCATCGGCGCCCGCGGTCGTCGTCGTGGAGGGCACGATCGTGAGCGCCGGGTTGTCGGCTTCGCCGAGCTCCCCGAGCCGCGTGACGACGCCCGTGTCGGCGCTGCCGTCCGCGGGCCAGAAGACGGCGTCGCGCGTGGGCTCGCCGACGGCGAGCAGGGTCGCGGTGTCGGGCAGCGACGTCGAGGGCCCCGAGGTGGCGGTCGGGGTGGGGGTGGGCGTCGGGGACGGGGTGGACGCGGGGAAGTCGGCCGGCGTCATGTACGCCGTGAACGAGGTCGGCGCGAGCGGTCGCGGCAGTCCCGCCTGAAGCTGCGTGGTGACGTCCGCGTCGCCGAACTGCAGGGCGAAGCGCGAGTTCGGGAGTGCTTCGAGGCGAGCGAGCCACACGGTCGCCGATTCGGGCGCGGCTGTGCCGAGCACCCGGATCGCGGCGGGGATCGCGGGGTCGACGGCGAGGATGACGGTGGTGCCGGTGACCGCGTCGAGCTGCGCGGTGAGCGCGCCGTCGGGCGCGGTGAGCACCGTGAGCTCGTCGGCCGTCAGCAGGCCGCCCTCGAGCGGGGCGGCGGTGATCGGGACGATGACTCCGATGCCGACTTCCGGCCGATCGTCGGCGGGCACGATCATGACGCTCGTGGACGTGACCGTCCCGGGCCCGGCGGTGTACGAGGCCGCGAGGGGGTACACCCCCGGCGCGAGGCCGGCGAGCGCGGGTTCCGTGGCGGCGACGGTGATCGCGGCGACCTGCTCGGAGCCCGGGTCGACCGCCTCGAGCGCGGCAGTGCCGGCGGGCACGAGCGAGACGCCGCCGAGGTCGCCGCCGAGCCACGACGAGAGCGCGCCACGGTCGGGCAGGGGCACGGAGCCGATCGACAGTGCGATGTCGCTGGGCGGGAGCTCGGCATCCGTCCCGTTCTGCAGCCCGACCGACACGGTCAGCGCCTCACCCGGACGCACGATGCCGTTCGACACGGGCGACAGCGTGAAGACGGTCGTGCCGGCGGGCACCGACGGGGTGGGCGTCGGAGACGGTGAGGGGGTCGGCGCGGCGACCGCCGCGGCGGGCAGCAGCAGCGCGCCGAAGACCGTGAGGGCAGCGGCGACCACGGCGAGGCGTGGCACGCGGCGCGGGGGACGGCGCCGGGGTGGGCTTCCCGGTGTGGTCACGGTCATCCTGTCGGGGGTTCGCTCCTGTGCGATGTCCTGACCGCACGATCGACTGCGATTCTACGGTCCGTGCCTCCGAGCCACCCGGACACCGCGCGGCGCGCGCGCCGACGCGGCCACCCGTGGGGCGCGGGCACGCTTGAATGGGACCGTGATCCCCGAACCCGATCCGGCCGTGTGCCGAGCGCTCGCAGCAGACCTCCGCGACGCCGGGTTCACCGCGGAGGCGCTCCGCGACGCGTGGGGTGCGGCGGCCGACGACGCGATCGCTCGCGGGCTTCGCTCGCCGGCGACCCGTGCGCTCGCCGCTCGCGACGACCCCCTGGCCGTGCTGGGCAGACTGCTGGTGCTCGGGATGCCGGAGGCCGCGGCATCCGTCGACCGGGCGCTCGCCCGCACGCGCTCCGGCGGCCTCGGCGGCCTCGGGCTCGCGGCCGTCGCCGGCGATGAGGTGCGTCCGGTCGTGGTGGTGCGTCCGCAGTCGTATGCGGACGCAACGGGTTCGGGGCAATGGTGGATCGCGAGCGACCTCGACGAGGCGGCGCTCGGCGGCCCTCTGCCCGAGGACCATGTGCTCGGCGTCGGCGGTGCCTCGCTCACCCTCGCGGGCCTGCAGCTGCCCACGCCCGCGGAGCGTGGGCTCGACGTGGGCGCCGGGTGCGGCATACAGGCCCTCCGCGCGCGTGCGCACGTCGGCCACGTGGTCGCGACCGACATCTCGCCGCGCGCGCTGTGGTTCACGCGGTTGAACGCGTTGCTGAACGGAGTCGACGGCATCGAGACGCGGCACGGCAGCCTCTTCGAGCCCGTGGCCGGCGAGCAGTTCGACCGCATCGTCTCGAACCCGCCGTTCGTCATCACCCCGCGGGTCTCCGACGTGCCGGCGTACGAGTACCGCGATGGCGGCATGGTGGGCGACGACCTCGTCGCCGCGTTCGTCGCGGGCGTCGGCGCACACCTTTCGCCCGGCGGCGTCGCCCAACTGCTCGGCAACTGGGAGACGCGCGACGGCGTCGCCGGACTCGACCGCGTGCGGGAATGGATCGAGGCTTCGCCGATCGGACTCGATGCCTGGGTCGTCGAGCGCGAGTCGCTCGACCCGCTCTCGTATGCCGAGCTGTGGGTGCGCGACGGCGGCACCCTGCCGGGGACGCCCGGCTTCGCGCGTCTCGCCGACGCATGGCTCGACGACTTCGACGCCCGGGGCGTCACCGAGGTGGGATTCGGCTACCTGCTGCTGCGCCGCCCCGCCGCGGGTTCGCCGACGCTCGCGCGGTACGAGCGGCTGCACAGCCCGCTCCCGGGCGAGGGGCTCGGTGCGCACCTGGCGGAGGCGCTCGCCGCGCATGACCGGAGCGTCGGCCTCGACGCGGCCGGGCTGGCGGCATCCGTCCTCGTCGTCGCGCCCGACGTCACCGAGGCCCGCCATCACCTGCCGGGCGAGGAGCATCCCACGGTGATCGAGCTGCGCCAGGGCGGCGGGTTCGGGCGCTCGCTGTCGATCGATCCGGGTCTCGCGGCCCTCGTCGGGGCGTGCGACGGCGACCTGCCGCTGGGAGTGCTCATCGACGCGATCGCCGAGCTGATGGGGGTTCCTGCCGCGGCGCTGCGCGCCGACCTCCTCCCCCGGGTGCGGGAGCTGCTGTTCACCGGCTACCTCCGCTTCGCGTAGCGCCGCGGTCCGCCTCGCGGCCCTCGGTAGGCTGGAGGCCATGCTCAACATGGCCGAGGGCATCGCGCGCCTCGGCGCGCTCGCCGAGTCCCCCGTCGTCGACACGCTCGCCCGCGCCTTCGCGGACGCGGGTTTCGACCTCGCGATCGTCGGAGGTCCGGTGCGCGACGCGCTGCTCGGCCGCGAGACGCACGACCTGGATCTCACGACCGACGCGCGACCCGACGACATTCTCCGCATCGTCAAGCCCGTGAGCTCGGCGCAATGGGACATCGGCCGCGCGTTCGGCACGATCGGCGCGCGCGTCCGCGGCGAGCAGGTGGAGATCACGACCTACCGCGCCGACAGCTACGACGGTGTCACGCGCAAGCCGACGGTCGAATTCGGGGACACCATCGACGACGACCTGCTGCGTCGCGATTTCACGATCAACGCGATGGCGCTGCGGATCCCCGGCCGCACCCTGGTCGACCCGACCGGCGGCGTCGAGGACCTCGTGCGGGCAGTCCTGCGCACCCCGACCGACCCGCACGTGAGCTTCGGCGACGATCCGCTCCGCATGCTGCGCGCGGCGCGGTTCTCATCGCAGCTCGGGTTCGAGGTCGACCCGGTGACGGTGGACGCGATGACCGAGCTGCGTCGTACTCTCGAGATCGTCAGCCCCGAGCGCATCCAGAGCGAGCTGTCCCGGCTCCTCGCGACCGACGACCCGGTGCGCGGCATCCGTCTGCTGGTCGAGACGGGGCTGATGGCGGAATTCCTGCCCGAGATCCCGGCGCTGCAGCTCGAGGTCGACGAGCACCACCACCACAAGGACGTGTACGAGCATTCGCTCACGGTGCTGCGGCAGGCGATCGAACTCGAGAGGACGCGGAACCCGGGAGAGGCCCCCGACGTGCCGCTGCGGCTCGCGGCGCTGCTGCACGACATCGGCAAGCCGGCGACCCGGCGTCTCGAGCCCGGCGGCGGGGTGACGTTCTACCACCACGACATCAAGGGCGCCCGGCTCGCCCGCAAGCGGCTGCAGGCCCTGCGGTTCGACTCCGACACCATCGGCGCGGTCGCGCGGCTGATCGAGCTGCACCTGCGGTTCTTCGGGTACTCCGAGGGCGCATGGACCGACTCGGCGGTCCGCCGGTACGTGCGGGATGCCGGCGCCGAGCTCGAGCGCCTGCACATCCTCACGCGGGCCGATGTGACGACGCGCAACGTGCGCAAGGCGAAGCGCCTCGCTAGCGCGTACGACGACATCGAGCGGCGCATCGCCGAACTCGCCGCCCAGGAGGAGCTCGAGGCCATGCGCCCCGAACTCGACGGCAACCGCATCCAGGAGGTCCTGGGCATCACGCCGGGTCGCGAGGTGGGCGAGGCCTATCGCTTCCTCCTCGACCTGCGCCTCGACGAGGGGGTCCTCGGCGAGGCCGAGGCCGAGCGTCGCCTGCGGGAGTGGTGGGCCGCGCGGGCCTGACCGACACGCGGGCGACGGATGCCGGCATCCATCGCCCGCATCAGCCTCACGGCACGATCACCGCGCGGCCGCGCACCTCGCCCTCGTGCAGCCGGTGGTACGCCGTGACGGCATCGTCGAAGCCGTAGCGCTCGACGTGCACGCGCACGGCGCCGATGCGCGCGAGGTCGAGCGTCTCGATGAGCTCGCTGCGGGATCCCCAGTACGGCGCGCGCACCGCGGCTCCGAACGGCGTCGCGAAGAACCCGGCGGTCATCAGCCCGCCGCCGATGCCGACGATATGCACGAACCCGTCGATCGCGACCACGGCCTTCGCGAGGTCGATCGTCGGCTGGACTCCGGCGAAGTCGAACACCGTCTGCGCCCCGAGGCCGCCGGTGAGCTCGCGGACGCGGTCGGCTGCCTGCGCGTTGGAGATGACGGTGTGGTGCGCCCCCACCTCCTTCGCGAGCTCGAGCTTCTCGTCGCTGATGTCGACGGCGATCACCGTGGCGGCGCTGATGGCGCGGATGATCTGGATGCCGACATGCCCGAGCCCGCCGATCCCCATGACCACCGCGACCGATCCGGGGTAGAGCTTGTGCTGGGCCGCCTTGATGGCGTGGTACGGCGTGAGTCCGGCATCCGTCAACGACACCGTCTCGACCGGATCGAGGTCGCCGAGGGCGACGAGGTGGCGGCGATCGTCGACGATGACGTACTCGGCCATGGCGCCGGGCGCGCCGAGTCCGGGAGGTGCGATGCCGAGGCCGGCCGCGTACGGACAGTAGTTCTCGCGGCCCTGCGAGCATTCGTGGCACTGCCCGCAGCCCCACGGCCCGTAGATCGCGTACGCGTCGCCGACCGCGATGCCCTCGACGCCGTCGCCGAGCTTGTCGACGACACCCGCGCCCTCGTGTCCGAGCGTGAGCGGCAGTCCGTACGTGTACTGGTCCTCCGGGAGGTCCATCACGAACCAGTCCGAATGGCAGAGCCCCGCCGCGGTCACCTTCAGCCTGATCTGCCCCGGCCCGGGCTCGGGCATGTCGATGTCGACGACCTCGGGACCCTTGCCGATCTCGCGGTACTGCACAGCCTTCATGTCGGTCTCCTTCCGTCGAGCCCGACACTGCCGCGCCCGGCCTGCCGCCTCAAGCCCCCTTGCGGTCACCCGCGCGGCTGTGCATGCGCCCGCCTACACTGGACGCACGCTCCCCGACGTCGATCGGAGCCGCCGTGCCGTCACCGTGGTCGCAGCGACGCGAAGTGTCCGCAGAGAACTCGCGCCTGCTGATCGAACGCGCCCACGAGGAGCTCGTCGCGGGCAATGCCGAGGACGACCGCCTGCGCGACGTGCGGCCGCTCGTGCGCGACTCCTGGCGCCGTTCACTCGAGAGCCTGGTCGGGGCTGAGGGCCTTCCTCCCCTCGACCTGTCGGCCGACGAGCTCGAGGCGTACCGCAGTGCCCATCCGCTCGCTGAGGTCATCGACATGGTGCGCGGACTGCTGCTGCCGGGCGAAGCATCCGAATCCGGCGTCGTCGTCGCCGTCGGCGACGCGGCGGGCCGCCTGCTGTGGATCGAGGGCGACCGACGCGTGCGCGCTCTGACGGGCGACATGGGCTTCGTCGAGGGCGCGAACTGGTCGGAGCACGCCGTCGGCACGGCCGCACCGGGCACTGCGATCACGCTTGACCGGTCCGTGCAGATCCACGGCGCCGAGCACTTCAACCGTCTCGTACAGCCGTGGTCGTGCACTGCGGCGCCCGTCCACGATCCCGAGACCCGCCGCATCGTCGGACTGATCGACGTCACGGGGGGCGCCGAGGCCGTGACACCGCAGGCGCAGCTGCTGGTGGATGCCACCGCGCGGGCGATCGAGGGAGAGCTCCTGGTCGCGCGGCTCCGGGCCCGCGCACGGCCGGCCCGACCGCCGCGTCGGACGCCGCGTCGACCCGACCCGCCCCGAGCCACCGTGCGTGTGCTCGGCCGGGATCGGGCGCTCCTCGAGGTGGCCGCGGACGGCGTCGAGCACGTGTCCGAGCTGAGCGGGCGTCACGCCGAGATCCTCCTCATGCTCGCCACACACCGGCACGGACTCTCTGCCGAGCGGCTGGGCGAGCTCGTGTACGGCGAGGGCGAGGCCACGCCGTCCGTGACCCTCAGAGCCGAGATGGTGCGGCTGCGCAAAGTGCTCGAGCGCTCGGCACCGGCACTCGTGCCCGAGTCGCGCCCCTACCGGCTGGGGGCCGACGTCGAGACCGACGCGCACCAGGTGCTGTCGCTGCTCGACCGGGGCGCCCACCGCGTCGCATTGGCGGCCTACCGCGGCGACGTGCTGCCGGACTCGGTCGCACCCGGAGTCGAGGAGTTCCGCGACACTGTCCGCACGGCGCTTCGCGAGGCGCTCATGGCCGAGGCATCCGTCGACGTCCTTCTCGCCTTCGCCGAGACGGATGCCGCAGCCGACGACATCGAGCTGCTGCGGCTCTGCCTCTCGATGCTGCCTGCCCGCTCACCCCGCCGCGCCGGGCTGGTCGCGCGCATCGAGCGCCTCGAAACCGGGGTTTGATCGCGGACGGGATATGTCCGCGTTGCGCGGGAGGCTGGGTTCACGACAGAGAGGAACCGTCATGCTCAACGGATTCGCCACCCAGAACGTCTACTCCGCCGACCTCGACGCGGCGGCCGAGTGGTACGCCGAGGTGTTCGGGATCGAGCCGTACTTCCGCCGGCCCGGATACGTGGAGTTCCGCGTCGGGCCGTACGAGCACGAGTTCGGCATCATCGACGCGCAGTACCGGCCCGATGCTCCGGCCGCCCCGGGCGGCGCCATCCTCTACTGGCAGGTCGACGACGTCACCGCGGTCTACGAGGATCTTCTGGCCAAGGGGGCGACGAGCTTTCAGCCGGTCACGTCTCGCGGCGAGGGCTTCGTGACGGCATCCGTCGTCGACCCGTTCGGCAACCTCCTCGGCGTGATGGAGAACGTGCACTTCGTGGCGACGCGGGAGCGTCTCAGCGTCTGACGACGCCATGCAACGTGATGCAACGTAGCGCGGCCTAGCTTCGACGCAACGCGACGACGACCGTCGCGAACGCGTCGAAGGAGACCAGCATGACCATCGTCGAAGAGGGCGTCTCGAGCATCTACGCCGCTCCCGGGCAGCGCGGCTCGATCGCCGACTACCGCCCCCGCTACGGCCACTACATCGGCGGAGAGTTCGTCGAGCCCGTCAAGGGTCAGTACTTCGAGAACCTCTCGCCGGTCAACGGCAAGCCGTTCTGCGAGGTCGGCCGCGGCACCGTCGAAGACGTCGACCGCGCGGTCGACGTCGCCTGGCAGGCGTTCGAGTCGTGGAAACGCACGACCCCGGCTGAGCGCGCCGGGATCCTCAACAGGATCGCCGACCGGATCGAGCAGAACCTCGAGAAGATCGCAGTGGCTGAGACGTGGGAGAACGGCAAGCCGGTTCGCGAGACCATGGCCGCCGACATCCCGCTCGCCGTCGACCACTTCCGGTATTTCGCCGGTGTGCTGCGGGCGCAGGAGGGCACCCTCAGTCAGCTCGACGAAGACACCGTGGCCTACCACTTCCACGAGCCACTGGGCGTGGTCGGCCAGATCATCCCGTGGAACTTCCCGATCCTCATGGCCACGTGGAAGCTCGCTCCGGCCCTCGCGGCCGGCAACTGCGTCGTGCTGAAGCCCGCTGAGCAGACGCCGGCCTCGATCCTGTTCCTGTTCGAGATCATCGGCGACCTGCTTCCCGCAGGCGTCGTCAACATCGTCAACGGCTTCGGCATCGAGGCGGGTGCTCCGCTCGCGCAGCACAAGCGCATCCGCAAGGTCGCGTTCACGGGCGAGACCACGACAGGCCGGCTCATCATGCAGTATGCGTCGCAGAACCTCATCCCGGTGACGCTCGAGCTCGGCGGCAAGAGCGCGAACGTGTTCTTCGAAGACGTCGCGCGCTCCACGGACGACGCTTACTACGACAAGGCGCTCGAGGGCTTCACGTTCTTCGCGCTCAACCAGGGCGAGGTGTGCACGTGCCCGTCGCGTGCGCTCATCCAGCGGTCGATCTACGACCGCTTCCTCGGCGACGGCCTCGATCGCGTCTCGAAGATCGTGCAGGGGAACCCGCTCGACCCGGCGACCATGATCGGCGCGCAGGCGTCGAACGACCAGCTCGAGAAGATCCTGTCGTACATCGACATCGGCAAGCAGGGTGGCGCGAAGCTTCTCGCGGGCGGCGAGCGTGTCGACCTCGGCGGCGACCTCAGCGAGGGGTACTACGTCGCCCCGACCGTGTTCGAGGGCACGAACGACATGCGCATCTTCCAGGAGGAGATCTTCGGGCCGGTCGTGTCGGTCACGTCGTTCGACGACTTCGACGACGCGATCTCGATCGCGAACGACACGCTCTACGGCCTCGGCGCCGGTGTCTGGAGCCGCTCCGGCGACACCGCATACCGCGCTGGACGGGCGATCGAGGCGGGCCGCGTCTGGACCAACACGTACCACCAGTACCCCGCGCACGCGGCGTTCGGCGGCTACAAGCAGTCCGGCATCGGCCGCGAGAACCACCTCAAGATGCTCGACCACTACCAGCAGACGAAGAACCTGCTGGTGTCGTACGCCGAAGGGGCCATGGGCTTCTTCTAAGCCGATGACCGAGACGACGATCCACAGCAGGGTGGCCGTGACGGATGCCGCGGTCGCCCTGCTGCGGCGGCTCACTGCACAGCACGGACCGCTGATGTTCCACCAGTCCGGCGGATGCTGCGACGGCAGTGCGCCCATGTGCTACCCCGTCGGCATGTTCCTCACGGGGCCTTCGGACGTTCATCTCGGCTCGCTCGGCGTCGGCTTGGACGACCCGATCGAGGTCTACATCTCCGAGGCGCAGTTCGAGTACTGGAAGTACACGCACGTCACCATCGACGTGGTCCCTGGCCGCGGCGCGGGGTTCAGCGTCGAGGGCCCGACGGGCAATCGCTTCATCATCCGCTCCCGCATGCTGACCGACGCCGAGCTCGAGCACTTCGGGCTGGGGCCGCAGGCCACGCGCACGGCGTGACCTGCGGCCGGGCCGTCAGCGGCCGTCGCGGATGTCGCGGGCGAAGCGGTCGGCGTGGGCGCGCAGCGCCTCGATCCGCCGTTGTCGCGCGGCCTCGACGTCGAACCCGAGGTACGCGGGCGGCAGCGGCCGGCGCACGTTGGCCGAGCACTCGAACCGCTCGCACAGCAGGGTGCCGACGGTGTCGCCGTTGCGGCCGGCCTTTCCGGCGCGCTTCGCGCCGAACAGCACGACCTCGTTCGGCAGCGTGACGTCCTCGCACCACGAGCACTGCGCGCGCGTCCGCGTGCGCTGCTCGGTCTGGCGCAGCAGGATGCCGACCGGCTCGTCGTCGACGGGAACGACGATGAAGCCCGCGAGGGGCTGCTTGGGGTCACGCCAGCCGAGGTAGTCGAGCTGGTCCCATTCGACCTCGCGGAGGTCGGGGACGACGAGGGCGTTGCGTTCGCGCAGGGAGGCGTTGACGAAGGACGCGCGAATGTCCTTCTCGGTGAATGCGTGCATGATTCCTTGCTTCACGAGCGTCGCCACGGGGCGACGGAGATTCGGATGCCGCGGACCGGCGGTCCGCGGAGGTGCGGACTGCGTCGCTTCGGCGCTTGGCCGACGACGACGCACGCGGCTACCTCCGCTCGGCGCAGAGAGCGCCGACGACCTCCTCACGCCCGACGGGCGTCGCGGAACACAGGGATTGCACGACCGACAGCCTACGCCCGCCGCGCGCAGCGGCATCCGTCGTCATGTCCCGCTTTCGTGCCTTCATGTCCCGATTCCGGTCGTTCCGGCGCTCCGGAATGACCGGAATCGGGACATGCTCACTGGCGCCGCCCGCGCTCGACCGGGCTATGCCGACGTCTTCGCCGTGGGCGACAGCTCGCACGAGAGCGAGCCGGTCCTTCCCTGACTCGCGTCAGCCGCCGAACCACACGGCGAGCAGGCCGGTGTTCGACAGGATCCACCACAGCACCACGACGCCGCCGACAATGATCGGCACCCAGGGGACGCCCCGCTGGAGGCGGCGTCCCTGCGGTGCGACGCCCGGCGGCGGGCGCAGCGCGTCGAGCGGCGGCGTGAAGGGAACGGCGGTCCCCACGCCCCCTCCGGGCGCCGCCGGCGCGTCGCCCGCCGCCGGGCGCGTGGGCCCAGCCGCTGCCGCGGCACCGACGCCGGGATCGCCTGCTGCCGGCCCGATGCCGGGAGCCGAGGCATCCGGGTTCGCAGCCCCCGCACGCAGACGCTCGTCACGCCAGCGCGCCCACTGCGCGAGCTTGTCGAGCAGCGCGCCGACCGCCGAGAACAGCCACGCCCACGTCGCCGGGTCGAGTGTCGAGAAGTCGCGCTTGGCGTACAGGAACAGCCAGTCGTCGACGATCTCGACGTCGAGCGCCGCAGCGTTGTCGATGAAGCGGGCCATGATGTCGGGCGTGAAGAGATACAGCGCGTCGCGCTCGTAGCCGGCCGGGCAATAGAGGGAGAAGAAGCGGTCGAAGTCGCCCTCGAGGCTGAGCCGCTGGTCCTTGTCGAAGAGCTGCGGCAGGTTCGAGCCGAACAGGCCGTTGTTGCCGGTGGCGTCGAGCACGATGTGCGGCAGCGGCACGTCGAGCTTGACCGCGACATACCCCCACGCGTGCGTCGTGCGGTTCTTGCCGGAACCGGTGACATAGCGGTAGTTCGCGAACTCGACGAACCGCGGGCGCTCGCCGCGCACGAGGTCGGTGGCCTGGCGAGAGCCGCCGAGCGAGAAGATCATGCCCGGAAGCGCCGGGTTGTCGAACTGCGGAAGGTACGACATCGCGTTCGCGCGCGCGAAGCCGTCGAGCCGGTACATCCGCTCGTCGCGGGAACGGCGGCCGCGCAGGAACGCGACCAGCACGAGGGCGACGATCGTGCCGATGACGACGAAGGGCACGAGCATGAGCAGCCCGCCGACGAGACCCGAGCCCTCCGAGATCGAGACGAACGCGCCGATGACGGTGGTGATCATCACGAGCAGCATCGACCCCGTGAAGACCGCGAAGATCACCGCGAACACCACCGTGAACACGCCAGACGCGCTCATGCCCGAGGGGAGCCGACCGCTGCGTCGCAGCTCCTCGACGAACCCGCGCGCGGCGCCCGGCGGCACAGGCTCGACCAGGGGTCGATCGTCGAACGGGTAGGCCGCCGTGGGCGAGGGTGCACTCACGGGGCCAGGGTACCGGCGCAGGTGTTCACAACTCAGGCAGAACGGCGCTTCGCGCGGCGAAATGCGGAAGGAGACCGCATCCTGCCTGAGTTGTGAACGGACGGCATCCGGCAAGATCGAGACAGGCCGCGCGGCAGCTCGTACCGCGCAGGCCAGACGCGAGGAGGCGCCATGACCGATGCCCGCAGGGACCCCGACGACCTCGATGCGCTCCGTGCGGCATCCGATGTCCTCGGTGTCGATGCGCTGCTGACGGATGCCGAGCGCGCGGTCCGCGACCGGGTGCGGGCGTTCGTCGACGCCGAGATCCGCCCGCACATCGCGGACTGGTTCGATCGCGCGCACTTCCCTGCGGAGCTAGCTCCCGCCCTCGGACGCCTCGGCGTGCTCGGCATGACGTTGGACGGGTACGGGTGCCCCGGCCGCAGCGCCGTCGAGTACGGCCTCGCGGCACTCGAGCTCGAGGCCGCCGACTCAGGTATCCGCACGTTCGTCTCGGTGCAGGGCTCGCTCGCGATGGGCTCGATCCACCGGTGGGGCAGCGACGCGCAGAAGCAGGAATGGCTGCCGCGCCTGGCGGCGGGCGAGGCCATCGGATGCTTCGCCCTCACCGAGCCCGATGCGGGCTCCGACCCCGCGAGCATGACCACGCACGCGCGGCGCGACGGCGGCGACTGGGTGCTCACGGGCGCGAAGCGCTGGATCGGCCTCGCCTCGATCGCGCACATCGCGGTGGTGTGGGCGCAGACCGATGACGGCGTGCGCGGATTCCTCGTGCCGACCGATGCGCCCGGGCTCGAGATCACCGTGCTCGAGCCGAAGGGGTCGATACGGGCGTCGGTGCAGACGCAGCTGCGCCTCGACGGAGTGCGGGTGCCGGCATCCGCCCTCCTTCCCGAAGCGCACGGGCTTCGGGAACCCTTCGCCGCCCTCAACGAAGCCCGGTACGGGATCGTGTGGGGCGCGCTCGGCGCGGCCCGCGACAGCTACGAGGCCGCGTTGCGGCATGCGCTCCGTCGCGAGCAGTTCGGCCGCCCGATCGCCGGCTTCCAGCTCACGCAGCGCAAGCTCGTCGACATGGCGGTCGAGCTGCAGAAGGGCGCCCTGCTCGCCCTGCACATCGGGCGGGCGAAGGATGCCGGAACCCTGACGCCCACGCAGATCTCGCTCGGCAAGCTCAACAACGTGCGGGAGGCGATCGAGATCGCGCGTGAGGCGCGGACGATCCTCGGCGGCGACGGGGTGCTGCTCGAGAACTCCCCGATCCGCCACGCCGCGAACCTCGAGTCCGTCCGCACGTACGAAGGCACCGACGAAGTGCACACCCTCGTGCTCGGGCAGCACCTCACGGGCCTGGGCGCCTTTCGCTGATCACGCCCGGAAACCGCGATTGGGCGGGGGTCGCGGCATCCGGTACCATAGGAGGGTTGTCCGTATGAGCGCGTGTCCGCGCGCGAACCGGATGACGTGCAACACACCCTCCTGCTGCCGGGAAATGCCCGGCAGCCGTTCTAGTCCGAAGGAGGTGGGTTAGTGACGCACCAGTACGAACTCATGGTCATCCTGAGCCCTGAGATCGACGAGCGCCAGGTCGGCACCACTCTCGACAAGTTCCTCAAGGTCATCACGACCGGCGGCGGCACCATCGAGAACATCGACATCTGGGGCAAGCGCCGTCTGGCTTACGAGATCCAGAAGAAGACCGAGGGCATCTACGCCGTCGTCAACTTCACGGCGACCGCCGAGACCACGCAGGAGCTCGACCGCCAGCTGAACCTCAGCGAGCAGGTCATGCGCACCAAGGTGCTGCGTGCCGAGGAGGCCATCGCGATGATCGCGTCCGAGAAGCAGCGTGCCGACGAGCGCGCCGCCCGCAAGACGGCCAAGGCAGCGAAGGCTTAAGGGCCATGGCCGGCGAGACGATCATCACCGTCGTGGGCAACCTCACGGCTGATCCCGAACTGCGGTACACGCAGAACGGCCTCCCCGTCGCGAACTTCACGATCGCGTCGACGCCGCGCAACTTCGACCGTCAGGCCAACGAGTGGAAGGACGGCGAAGCGCTGTTCCTCCGCGCGAGCGTCTGGCGCGAGTTCGCGGAGCACGTCGCCGGCTCGCTGACGAAGGGCATGCGGGTCATCGCGACCGGCCGCCTCAAGCAGCGCAGCTACCAGGATCGCGAAGGCAACAACCGCACCGCGATCGAGCTGGAGGTCGACGAGATCGGCCCGTCGCTGCGCTACGCGACCGCACAGGTCACGCGCGCGGCCGGCGGCGGCGGTGCCGGCGGCTTCGGCGGCGGCGGACAGTCGCGTCCGGCGCAGGTCGCCGACGAGCCGTGGTCGACGCCCGGTTCGGCGAACGCCGGCGGCGCGGCGGGCGGCGACGCCTGGGCCGCTCCCGGCGCCTACGGCGACGACACCCCGTTCTGATCTCAGTAACAGATTCCGGATGCCTCGGCACGAGGCATCCGATCATCATCACGTAAAGGAAGACCAATGGCTGGAAAGGCAACCGGCGACCGCCGGAAGCCGCGGAAGGGCGCGAAGAACGCCGCTCCCGCGAAGGCGATCCGCGTCGGCGTCATCGACTACAAGGACGTCGCCACGCTTCGCAAGTTCATCTCGGAGCGCGGCAAGATCCGTGCCCGTCGTATCACCGGTGTGTCGGTGCAGGAGCAGCGTCTGATCGCGAAGGCGATCAAGAACGCCCGCGAGATGGCGCTCCTGCCCTACGCCGGCGCTGGCCGCTAAGGAGTACCGACATGGCAAAGCTCATTCTCACGAACGAGGTCGCCGGGCTCGGTAGCGCCGGTGACGTTGTCGAGGTCAAGAACGGGTACGCCCGCAACTACCTCATCCCCCAGGGCTTCGCGGTCGCATGGACCCGCGGTGGCGAGAAGCAGGTGGCGTCGATCCGCGCCGCCCGCGACGCGCGCGCGATCCACGACCACGAAGAGGCCGTGGCTCTCAAGGACGCCCTCGAGGGCAACAAGGTCAAGCTGTCGGTCAAGGCCGGCGCTGAGGGCCGCCTCTTCGGAGCGGTGAAGACCTCGGACATCGCCGACGCGGTCAAGGCCGCGGGTCTCGGCGAGCTCGACAAGCGCAAGATCCACATCACCTCGCCGATCAAGTCGGTGGGCGAGCACGAGGCGACGGTTCGCCTGCGTGACGACCTCACCGCCGTGATCACCCTGCAGGTGGTCGCCGCCAAGTAGCACCTGGCGCACGAGAAAGGATGCCGCGGACCCTCGGGTCCGCGGCATCCTTCCTTTTCGTACCGACGGATGCCGCGAGCCCCCCGGGTCGCGACATCCGCCGATTCGAGGCCCCCGACCGCGGTTGGTCCGATCCAGGCAATGCCGGACCAACCGCGGCCGGAGGCGGCTAGGTGACGGGAGAGTCGCCCCTGGGGCGGGCGACTCTCCCGCGCGCTCGCGCTCGAGGCCGAGGCGAGGGCCGTCTGGGGAACATGACGTCCCCCGTGGTTCGGCCTAAGCGGAGCGCCGCCGCGACACGCGAGCGATCACGCCGGCCACCAGGAGCAGGAGCCCCATCAGCAGCGCGGGGAGCGCACCCGTCCCTCCGGTCGCGGCGAGTTCGGAGCCCGCCGACGCGGCGGCCGAGCCGGTGACCGCGTTCGAGCCGCCGCCCGTCGTACCGTCACCGGGGTCGGTGGGGTTCGTCGGGTCGGTCGGGTCGGTCGGGTCCGTGGGGTCGGTCGGGTCCGTCGGGTCCGTGGGGTCCGTCGGGTCCGTGGGATCCGTCGGGTCCGTGGGGTCGGTCGGGTCCGTGGGGTCGGTCGGGTCTCCCGGGCCCTCGGTCGTGCTGTCGCCGATCACCGAGATGGCGTTGCCGGCGATGCTGATCGGGAGAGAGATCGGCGCGAGGATCTGGGTGCCGCCGAGGATCGAGCCGAGCCCGCTGGTCGTCGCCGACGTTCCGGTGCCCGTTCCGGTGCCCGGAGTCGCGACGGCGCCGCTCGAGCTGCTGTCGCCGATACCCGAGATCGCGTTGCCGACGACCGTGACCGGCGCCTTGACCGGCGCGAGGATCTGGGTGCCGCCGAGGATCGAGTCCTCACCGCCCGTCGTCCCGTTGCTCGAGCCGGGTGTGCCGGTGCCGGGCGCCGTGCCTGCGTCCTCACTGGAGCTGTCGCCGATGACCGAGATGGCGTTGCCGACGGCCGTGATGGGTGCCGCGATCGGGGCGAGCACCTGCGTGCCGCCGAGGATCGAGTCGGTGCCGTCGGTCGTGCCGCCCGTCGCGGGCGTCGAACCGCCGGTCGTGCCCGTGGGCGCCGCGCCTGCACCCTCGCTCGAGCTGTCGCCGATGACCGAGATCGCGTTGCCGACGGCCGTGATGGGAGCCGTGATCGGCGCGACGACCTGCGTGCCGCCGAGGATCGAGTCCTCGCCGTCGGTCGAAGCGCCAGCGGCCGGCGTCGGGCCCGAGGTCGCGGGCACCGACGTGGCTCCCTCGCTCGAGCTGTCGCCGATGACCGAGATCGCGTTGCCGACGACCGTCACGGGTGCGGTGACCGACACCAGACCCTGGGTGCCCGACAGCAGTCCGTCCTGGCCGGAGGTCTCGGCCGTGGTCGCCGGAGCGCCGGCAGGCGCCGGAGCGGCGGCCGAGGCATCCGTCGACGAGCTGTCGCCGATGACCGAGACGGCGTTGCCGGCCACCGTGATCGGCACGCTCACCGAGACGAGGGCCTGCGTGCCCGACGCGGCGCCGTCCTCTCCGCTGGTCGTGGCGGGGGCCGGAGCCGCGGCCGGAGCGGGAGCGGGCGCGGTGGCCTGCTCGCTGGAGGAGTCGCCGATCAGCGAGAGCGACGTTCCGCTGATGTTGATCGGGAGGTTGACGTCGATGATGGCCTGGGTGCCCGAGAGCAGCCCGTCCTCACCGGTCGTCTCGGCCGCGTTCGCGACCGTCGCGCCGAGCAGCGTGATGCCGCCGGCGATAAGCGTGCCCCAGAGGGCGCGCTTGCAAAAAGTACGCATGATGTTCCCCTTATGTGAGTGATCGGTTCTCGCAGCGCGTGAGGGCGCACTGCTAGCGCGTGACGACGCGCTGCTCGCTTATGCCGCGATTCAGAACGCGGCGGCGAGCCGATCAGTCAGGGGAGACGTCGGTGGATCCGGCGGGCGCCGACGGGACACGGTCATCCTCGGCTCCGGCACGGCGCACCCAGGCACGGTGTGCGACGAGCGGGAGGAGGGCGGCCATCGCCCAGGCGCCGGGACCCGCACCACCGGATCCCGCAGAAGAAGTGGCGAGCGGGCAGAGCCCTCCCGCAGAACCAGGGACTCCGCCGCCCCGCGCAAGCGCGGTGGCGGAAGAGATCGAACCGGTCTCGGCCGGCGAGTCGGCGACGGATGCCGCACCCCACGCGGAGCGCAGTGCCGCGGCGTGCGGGAAGGCGGCGGAGGCATCGGTCGATCCGGTGAAGGCTCCAAGTGTGGGGCCGACGAGAGCCGGAGCGTCAGGGCGGTCGGTGCCACCGGGGCCGTCCACAGTCCCGGGGAGGCCGGGGACCGTCGGAACGGTCGGGAGTCCACCACCGGGGGTGGAGCCGTCGACCGGAGGCTGACCGATGGTCGAGCCGGTCTCGTCGACCGCGCCGACGACGCCGCCGAGCGTGTCGTCGACGGTCTGGCCGAGGTCGGTCACGGCGTCGTCGAGGCCGATGCCCGAGACGATCCCGCCGACGATGGGCACCTCGGTGACGATGTCGACGACTGGCTCGGTGATTCCCGACACGACGCCGCCCGAGACGATGTCGGTCACCGGCTGGGTGACCGCGTCGACCACCGTACCTACCGTCTGAACCACCTGTCTCACCGGCTGCTGAACGGGAGCGGGGGCCACGCCCACGACGGTGTTCACCGTCTGGGTGACCCCGGTCGTGACGGTCGAGACGGAGTCGGTGACCGTGGAGGCCGTGGTGTCGACGAGCGACGTCACGGCGCCGAGCGCACCCCCGAGCAGTCCGTCATTCTCGGAGTCGTCGGCGTTCGCGTGCGAGGCACCGAGGCCCAGCGCCAGCGACAGGACGATCCAGGCGAACGCGGTCGCGGCCCCGATCAGGGCCAGCCGCACGACCCTCGGCAGCTGCGAGGTAGCGATCTCCACGTTCACCTCCCACGACGAACAACGCCACACGCTCCGTAACGGACGTGCGTGAGGGTGCCTGGAGCACAGACGTTACCGCGTTCACGCGGGATGTGTCCAGGGGTGTCGGTTCGCAGGTCTCGAGCGCTGCAGGCCGCGTCGCTGGACTCCGTGCTCATGTGCGCGTCACGCGCCGGTTCTCCCCGGAATTGTGCACAGGCGGCCGCTCGAGGTGAAACCTTCAAGCGCGACTTCAACCACATACTCCTCCACAGGCTGTGGAACGCGAAGGGGCTGGTCAAACCTGAAATTCGTGCGGCCTGGATACGCAAACCGGGAAGTTGTCCACAGTGGTTGTTCACAGGTGCACCGGCGTTTCTCGCAATCTCTCCACATAGTTATCCACAGGCCGTGTTGCGAGTGTCGGAGGCCGTCCTTAGCGTGGGGTTCGGCCCAATCGGGGCGCGCGCTGAACCAGCGCGGCGGTGGCCGGATCACGTGTGAGAGCGTGTCGACGAGCAGGATGCCGAGGCATCCTGCCGATCGGTCGTGCTCGCACGCCGCGGCGCGTCGCCGGGCGCACGCCGCTCCGAGCTCGGACGATGAAACGAACGATCTGGAGGACGCGCAGCCTATGTCGATCGCCGACATCTCCGAGGAGCGCATGGGGGGTCCCCGTGAGTACGAGCGCACTCCCCCGCACGACCTGCTCGCCGAACAGAGCGCCCTCGGCGGGATGCTGCTGTCGAAGGACGCCGTCGCCGACGTCATCGAGACGCTGCGCGGGACCGACTTCTACATCCCCAAGCACGAGCTGATCTTCGAGGCGATCCTCACCCTCTACTCGCACGGCGAGCCCACCGATGTCGTCGCGGTCACCGACGAGCTCATCAAGACGGGCGAGCTGCAGCGCGCCGGCGGCGCGGACTACCTGCACACGCTCACCTCGATCGTGCCGACAGCCGCGAACGCCGGCTACTACGCCTCGATCGTGTCGGAGCGCGCACTGCTGCGACGCCTCGTCGAAGCAGGCACGCGCATCGTGCAGATGGGCTACTCGGGTCAGGGCGAGGCGCTCGACCTCGTCAACAACGCGCAGGCCGAGATCTACTCGGTGACGGGCGCGGAGGCCGCAGAGGACTACGTGCCGCTCACGATCGCGGTGGATGCCGCGGTCGAAGAGATCGAGGCGGCTCGCGGTCGCGACGGCCAGATGACCGGCATCCCCACCGGCTTCTCGGGCCTCGACCAGCTGACCAACGGGCTCCATCCCGGTCAGATGATCATCATCGCCGCACGCCCGGCCATGGGTAAGTCGACGCTCGCTCTCGATTTCGCACGGGCGGCCGCCATCAAGCACGACATGCCGACGATCTTCTTCTCGCTCGAGATGGGGCGCAGCGAGATCGCGATGCGTCTCATGAGCGCCGAGGGCGCGGTGCCGCTGCAGTCGATGCGCAAGGGCACGCTCGACTCGCGCGACTGGACGACGATCGCCGCGACCCGCGGACGCATCAACGACGCTCCTCTCTATATCGACGACAGCCCGAACATGACGCTCGTCGAGATCCGGGCGAAGTGCCGGCGGCTCAAGCAGCGCGCCGGACTCAAGATGGTCGTCATCGACTACCTCCAGCTGATGACCTCGGGCAAGCGCGTCGAGTCGCGCCAGCAGGAGGTCTCGGAGTTCTCGCGTGCGCTGAAGCTCCTCGCCAAGGAGCTGCAGTGCCCGGTGATCGCGCTGTCGCAGCTGAACCGTGGTCCTGAGCAGCGCGCCGACAAGAAGCCCGCCCTCTCCGATCTCCGTGAGTCGGGCTCGATCGAGCAGGACGCCGACATGGTGGTGCTGCTGCACCGCGAGGCCGCCTACGAGAAGGACTCCCCGCGCGCCGGCGAGGCCGACCTCATCGTGGCCAAGCACCGCAACGGCCCCACCGACACCATCACCGTCGCCTTCCAGGGCCACTTCTCGCGCTTCACGGATATGGCGCCCGGCGACTTCGGGTAGTAGTAGGACCGTCGGCGAGCTCGCGTGTGGGAGTTCGTTCAGTTCTTGGCGCCGGCGACTGACGTTCTGGCGCTCCTTTCACACTCGCCCACATCGTGGAATCCACGCCCCGAAACCACCACAACCATTCCAAATTCGTGACAAGCGTGCCGCCTCATGATCCTGTCATCGCCGACGCATCGTCCCGGGTGACCCCGCACCACGATTAGGGTGGCGGTGATGCGCGAGTTCGCCCGGGGAGCCGCCCTACTGGGGCGTGGTTTCGCATATTGGCGCCGTCGCCCCTGGCTGATGGCGTTCGGTCTTCTCCCGGCCGCGATCGTGGGCCTGCTGTTCCTGTCGGGCCTGATCGCCCTCGGCGTCTTTCTGCCCGGGATCACCGAGGCGGCGACACCTTTCGCCGACGGATGGCCGGGCCTATGGGCGACCGTCATCCGCATCGCGGTGGGGACGGCGCTTCTCGGAGGCGCACTCGTGCTGGTCGCGGTCTCGTTCACCGCGCTCACACTCCTCATCGGCGAGCCGTTCTACGACCGCATCTGGAAGGCGGTGGAAGCGGATGCCGGAGACTCCGGCATCGACGCCGACTACGGGTTCTGGCGATCGATCGGCGACACCCTCGCGCTCGTCGCGCGCGGTGTCGGCGTCGCGCTGCTCGCTGCGCTGATCGGACTCGTCCCGGTGGTCGGAGCAGTCGTGAGCGCGGTGACGGCCGTGCTGCTGACGGGACTAGTCCTCGCCGACGAGCTGGCCTCGCGTGCGCTCACCGCTCGCGGGCTGAGTCGGTCAGCACGGCGCACGCTCATGCGGCGGCATCGCGCGCGCATGCTCGGCTTCGGCGTCGCCACGCAATTGTGCTTCGTGGTCCCCCTGGGCGCAGTCGCAACGATGCCGGCCGCCGTCGCAGGCTCGACGCTGCTCGCCCGATCGCTCCTCGACGACGTACACAGCGAGAGCCGATAGCCGCCCGCTCTCGGAATAGGTCAGTCCTCGCTGTATAGTCACGGTGTGCTGACTATTGCTTCGCGTCTCGATGTGATGAACCGGCTGGGCCGCGCGATGGCCGACCCGACGCGATCCCGGATCCTGCTGACCCTGCTCGACGGCCCGGGATATCCCGCCGAGCTCGCTCGAGACCTCGATCTCACCCGCACCAACGTGTCGAACCACTTGACGTGCCTGCGCGGCTGCGGGCTCATCGTCGCGACACCTGAGGGACGGCGCACGCGGTACGAGATCGCCGATCCGCATCTCGCCCTCGGCATGCGTCAGCTGCTCGAAGCGGTCGTCGCGGTCGACGAAGGCGCGCCCTGCATGAACACCGATTGCGAGTGCTGCGCATGAGCGCCGAACGACCACTTCTTCCCATCGCGTGCACGCTCTCGCCCGACACCGGTGTCGATCAGCTGACCTTCCTGGATCCATCATGACCGCGGTCCTCGCCCCCGAGCGCCGGAGCGTCCTGCAGCGGCGCATCCGCTGGATCGTCGGGGCGACGATCGGCTACAACCTCGTCGAAGCGATCGTCGCGATCGCGGCGGGCGCGGCGGCGTCCTCGGTCGCCCTCATCGGGTTCGGACTCGACTCGACCATCGAGGTGCTCTCGGCGGCCGCCGTCGCGTGGCAGTTCACGCGCCGCGAGCCCGAGCGCTGGGAGAAGCCCACGCTCCGCGTCATCGCCGTTGCGTTCTTCGCGCTCGCCGCGTACGTAACGGCGAGCTCGCTGGTGGCGCTGATCGCGCAGGTCGAGGTCGAGCACTCGCCGGTCGGGATCGCGATCACGGCGCTCAGCGTCGTCGTCATGCCCTTCTTGTCGCTCGTCGAGCGGCGCGCGGGGCGCGAGCTGGGTTCGGCGACGGCGGTCGCCGATTCGAAGCAGACGCTCCTGTGCAGCTATCTGTCAGCCGCCGTGCTCATCGGGCTGCTGCTCAACAGCGCGTTCGGGTGGTGGTGGGTCGATGCGATCGCCGGCCTCGTCATCGCCGGCTTCGCCGTGCGGGAGGGACTCGAGGCATGGCGGGGCGACGCGTGCGCCACCTCGGTCGGGATGCTGCTCGACGACGACCACGACGGGCACTGACCGCCGCGGCTCACGGCGAAGCGTCGGCGAACTCCTTCGCGTGCTAGAGGAGGCCCTCGAGCACGGCCTCTCTGCGCATCGGGTGCTGGACCGGGCATTTCATTGCATCTGCATGATGCCCCCTGCCGGGCTGCTTGAGCACGGTGGTCTTTAGCGCCGAAGCGTCGGTCGATCAGGGGACGGCTAGAGGGTTCCCCGAGGGTCCGCGAGCGAACCGCTCCGTGGTTCGGGCGCGAACGGGGGGTGGATGGCGTGAAGATACGTGTCTCTATGGCGGCGGTCGCGGTGCTCGCGCTGCTTCTGGGCGTGCTGGCGCCGGTGGCGGTTCCCGCGGCAGTCGCGGGGCCGGGGAGTGCCATCGGCGGAGCCGTCTGGGCAGACGCCAACCGCGACGGCACCCGTACAGCGGACGAGGCGTTGAAGTCCGGGGTGACCGTCGAGCTGCTGTCGTCGCCGACCGGCCCAGTGGTCGCCACGACCGCGTCCGCCGCGAACGGAAGCTACAGCTTCGCCGACGTCGCAGACGGCAGCTACTACGTGCGGGTGGTCGCACCGGGAGCACACCGGTTCCCCGACACCGCGACAGGGCAGAACGTGTTCGTGCGTGCCGAGGTGCCGACGGCCGGCAACCCCGAGCGTGGAATCGCCGGGCCTGTGACGATCACCGGTGCGACTCAGGCGACGAGCCTGCACGCCGGTCTGCAGCCGCTCGCAACGCTCGACATCGACCGGCTCGAGATCCCGAACTCCTGCGAAGGCTTTGCGACGACGGGCACGCCGCCCTTCGACGCGGCAGCCGGACCGGGAATGGACACCGGGCCCGACAACTGCATCGTGCGCGTCGGCGACACGGTTCTGCAGAACTACTCGGTGTCGCTCACCGGCCTGCCGACAGGCGTGACCGTGCCGAACGTCGTGATCGAGCTGACGATCAACCCCGTCTCGAACCCGAACGACCCGAGCGATGTCGCGGACTCGACCTTCCAGCTCGCCGGGCCTGGCACGAACGGCCTCCCCGCAGGATGTCTAGCAGCGGCGAACGGCGCGAACCCGCCTTCGTCAGCGACCACCAACGCCAACGGATCTATCACCGTGGTGTGCAACCTCGGCCCCATGTCGTCGAACGTCGGCACCGTGCAACTGGCGTATCGGTTCGCCGACAACACGCCGATTCCGGGGTTTGCCGAGGTCACGGCCCACGCGTATACGGGGCAGGATGATGCCGCTCCGTCGGGCAGCGTCGAAGGTCCGGTGATCGAAGTGACGGGCACGGCGGAGTGGGAGGCGAAGAAGTTCCTGCAGGCTGCCCCGGTCGCCGCGACGCGGACCATCAACGGGGTCGTCACTCCCGGATTCCGCGTCCAGTACTGGATCGACATCGACAACCTCGGCGGGACCGGTGGGTCCGACCTCGAGTGGCCGATCACGTTCACGGACCGGATGACGAAGTTCCCCAACGCCGTGCTGTTCCTCTGCGAGGACCGCCGCACCGACAACAACGGTCTGAGGAGTGGCTGGACCATCACGTGCCCGATCGACGAAGCGGCGGGCGCCGACGGCTGGCCGATGACGGTCAGCAAGCCGGCGAACTCGCCGTACGACAGCACGCGCATCCTGGTGTTCGTCTTCGTGCCCACCGAGGATGCATATCGCTCGGTGGACCCGACGTGGCAGCACGGTGACACCCCGCCCACCGGTACGGTGTCGTGGCAGAACAACGTGGAAGACACCGACGGCTGGCACATGATCGGCGGTCAGCCGAACAATCCTCCTGGTGGGGTCGGACCAGGCTTCGAAGCCGGCTGGGACGGCACGACCGCGACCGGCGACAACGTGGTGCCTCGTGAGTTCAACGTCACCGAGCCCCGATGGGACCTCGCGAAGACCAATACCGGGAATGTCGTCTTCCAGGAGCGCGACCTCGACAACAACCCTGCAACCCCTGCGGTGCCCGGCTTCCAAGTCGTGTATCAGTTCAGCGTCAACGAGTCCAACGGCAACATCCTCAGCACCAACCTCGACAACATCGTGTTCAAGGATCTGATGCCGGATTGGCCGGGTGCCGTGCTCACGGGATGCGTCGGTCACTCAGGCAACTTCAACACCGGCACGCCGACGTGTGAGACAGGCGTGCAGCCGGCGGACGGCTGGGACATGAGCTTCGCCCCGAACGCGAACGGCAACAACACCAAGACCAACACGTGGCAGGCGATCTTCTTCGTTCCGACGCCGACTGTGCCCGATCCGTGCCGTGCGAACGTGAACGACACGCTCTCGTTCCGCAACGAAGCCCAGAGCACGGACGGCTGGACGGCGGACGACTGGCCCATGAACAACACCGGGTTCGAGCCCGGCTGGGACGGCACGACCGCGACCGGCAACAACGTCGCGACCCGCACCTTCAACGTGCGCAGCACCGTCAGCGACTGCGGCACCCTCCGAGGCGACAAACAGTACGAGGGCATCACCGGCGGCCTGAACGCGTGGACGCAGTTCTCGCTCGGTGACGTGGTGAACTCGCACGTGTGGACGACGGCGAGCACGAACCGCATCGCGGTCACCGACCCGGTCGTCTGCGACGTGTTCGACGTGTCGGTGTGGCGGATCTCGGGCAACCCGCTGGTCCCCATCACCGGTGCTGACCCGAATCCGCATTTGCAGGCGCGCACGGCGACGATGAATCCGGGGTTCGATCTGAACAACTACGTCATCGAGTACGCGGTCGGCTCGAACGCCGTCGATACGCAGACAGGCACCGGCAACGGACTGGACAACACGGCGAACGTGACCGACGTGCGGGCGTGCCGAAACGACGACGGCCCATGGACCACCGATCCCGCCGCGACGTTCGGTGCCGACTGGCGTGACGAGGTCAACATGGTGCGCGTTCGCCCCGTGAACGCCGGCCACGTCGAGGTCGGCCCGTTCACGCTCGGCCTGTACCTGCCGCTGCAGTCGCGCTGGCAGTACAACGGCGGGCCGAACGCCGGCGAAGACATCCCACAGGGTGTGCTGCTGAACAACTCGGGCAGCTGGCCCGAGACCAACCAGGACGGCGGCATCGTCTACGACGATGTCTCACGCCAGCTCGCAGCGAACCTCCCCATCACGGGATACAAGTACTTCACGAACGAGGCCGGCAACGCGTGGGCCGATAACACGACGGTTGCTTCCGGGCAGCGGGTGCAGTCGTGGGCGGGTCTCGAAGTCGATCAGCCGGGCATCCGCAACACCGGCACCGCGCGCGGCGTGCAAGCACCCGGAGCGCCCGAGGCGATCGGCTTCCCGGTGGACGACCCCATGGTCTGCGACACATTCGACGTGTCGGTGTTCCAGCTCGATGGCCCCGCCTGGTTCACGGCCTCCGGCCGCGCCACTGCGGCCGAGTACGTCATCGAGTACGGCATCGGCACCAACGCCGTCGACACTCAGGCGGGGGCTCCCGTCGGCGGGCTCTATCCTGTGGACCGGACCTCCCTGGTGGGAGACAACAACGGATGCCGCGCGCATGACGGCCCGTGGCACACCGACCCCGCCCAGTTCGGAGTCGACTGGCGCGACCAGGTCAACATGGTGCGGATCCGCGCGGTCGACCCCGACCACGTCGAGCACTCCGCGTTCCGGCTCGATCTGAAGATGTTCCTGCGCGCCCGCGGGTCGTACAACGGCGGCCCGAACGACGGCGAGCCGCTGCTGACCGGGATCCGCCTGTCGAACATCGGCGGCTGGTCCACGGGCCCTCGCGGTGACAACTGGGCCACGATGCAGCAGGAGGTCCGCTTTCAGGGGCTGCGCCTCATCGTCGCGAAATCCGTGGGGCAGGCGACCTACCTCCCCGGCCAGGACGCCATCTGGAACCTCAGCGTCGGGGTCAATGCGGCGCCCATCGGTGCGGTCGTCGAGAACCTCCGCCTGGTGGACACCGTCCCGCTCGGCCTCATCTACAACGAGACCTGCACCCGGAGCAGGCTCCCGGCCGGAGTGACGGTCAGCTACAACGCGGCGACTCGGGAGGTGACGTTCGTCCTCGGAGACATCACCACGACCGCGGCCAACTACTGGATCCGCACCGGCGCCACCGCGCTGCAGCTGTGCGCGACCCTGGAGACGGTCGCACAGCCTGGTGACACCTACGTCAATCAGGTCCAGGCGATGTCGGACAGCGCCGAGAACGCGCCGTCGGCGACCGCGACCACCACCGCGACCGGGTCCGGCCAGCTGGGCCTGGTGAAGAGCGTCGACAAGCCGTTCGTGGCCAGCGGTGAGACGTACACGTGGTCGCTGGACTGGGCCAACACCTCGACAGTCATCTCGTTCCAGCCGACCGACACGATCGATGTGCTGCCGTGGAACGGCGACGGTGATCCGGCGACCGGCTCGGCGCGAGGTCAGTACGCGTCAGACTACGACGGCCTCTCCGAGTTGACCGGGCCTCTCGCGCTCCCGACGTACGTGCGCGGTGGAACGGGGGACGTCGCCGGGACGTGGTACTACTCCATCGCGGCTCCCTCGACGTTGAACCACGACCCGCGCGATGCCTCGAATGCGAATCCGGCGGCCGCCGGCGGCACGTGGCGGACCGCCGCCGAGATCACGGACTTCGCCGACGTGACGGCTGTGCGGTTCGTGGCGACGGAGTGGCTCGGCACGGGGGCGCGTGTTCGCGCTCAGATCCCGATGGTGTCGACGAGCGACGAACTCAACAACCTGTACGTGAATCGAGCGCAGATCTTCTCGGGAACGTTCCCCAACCAGCCGCTGCTGTCGAACGAGCCGTACGTGATCATGCCGGGTTTCACGCTCGGCGATCTCGTGTGGCTCGACCGCAACGGCAATGGCAGGTTCGATGCGGGTGAGCAGGGGATCCCGGGCGTGGCCATCGAGGTGCTCGACTCCGACGGCGACGTCGTCGCGACGAGGACGACCGACGCGCAGGGCCGCTGGTCGGTCACCGAGATCCCGGCCGGCACCTACACCGTGCACATCCCGGCCGAGATGTTCGCCCCGGGCGGGCTACTCGAGACCTACGTGGTCCGCACCGTCGGCTCGGGCAGCTCCGATACCCCCAACGAGACAGCCGACAACAACAACACCGCGACGCCGAACCCCGCCACGACGGGGCTCACGAGCTCGCCGGTCACGCTGTCGTATGTCTACGAGAACGATCAGCTCGTCAGCGCCGACGGCCCGTCGGGCGATGATGTGGCGCAGCTCGCTCCGCCGCTCATCCCTGATGCCTTCAGCACGTTCACGGTGGACTTGGCGCTGCTGCCGGGGCCGTCGATCGACATCGAGAAGGCGACGAACGGGCAGGATGCCGACACCCCGACCGGCCCGAATGTCACGGTGGGAGGCGAAGTGCGGTGGACGTACGTCGTCACCAACACCGGCGACGTCGACCTCACGAACGTGACCGTGACCGACGATCAGGTCCCCGCAGACGACATCGACTGTGCGGGCACGGACAGCAACGTGGTTCCGGGTCCGCTCGCCCCCGAGGCATCCTTCACATGTGTCGCGACGGGCACGGCGACACCGGGGCAGTACGCGAACACGGGCACCGTGACCGGGCTCGATCCGGCTCAGGTCGCAGTGACCGACGAGGATCCGTCGCACTACTTCGGGATCGACCCGTCCGTCGACATCGAGAAGGCGACGAACGGGCAGGATGCCGATAGCCCGACCGGCCCGCTGGTCACGGTCGGCGGTGAGGTGCGGTGGACGTACGTGGTGACGAACACCGGCAACGTGCCGCTGACGAACGTGACGGTGACGGACGACATGGTGGATCCGTCGCAGATCGATTGCGAAGGGACGGGCAGCAATGTCGTTCCCGGCCCTCTCGCGCCGGACGCGACGTTCACGTGCGTGGCGAACGGCACGGCGACACTGGGTCAGTACACGAACCTGGGCACGGTGGTGGGCACGGGGCCGGAGACGGCGGATGTCGACGGGAATCCGGTGGCGGGTGCGCAGGTGACCGACGACGACCCGTCGCATTACCTCGGCGTTGCGCCTGCGGTGGATATCGAGAAGTCCACGAACGGGCAGGATGCCGACACCCCGACGGGCCCGCTGGTCGCGGCTGGCGGGGATGTGCGGTGGACGTATGTGGTGACCAACACCGGCACGGTGCCACTGACGAACGTCACGGTCACCGACGACCTGGTGGCAGCCGCCGAAATCGACTGCGACGGCACGGGGTCGAATGTGATCCCGGGGCCGCTCGCCCCGCAGGCGTCGTTCACGTGCGTCGCCGAGGCCACCGCGATCGCCGGTCAGTACGCGAACCTCGGCACGGTGACCGGCACCGGCCCGGTGACGACGGATGTGAACGGTGACCCGGTGGCGGGGCAGCAGGTGTCCGACACCGACCCGTCGCACTACTTCGGTGTCGCACCGCAGGTCGATATCGAGAAGCACACCAACGGGCAGGACGCCGACACCCCAACGGGCCCGTTCGTGACCGTCGGCGGTGGCGTGCGGTGGACGTACGTGGTCACCAACACCGGGAACGTCCCGCTCACGGACGTGATCGTGACCGACGACCTCGTCGCCGCGGACGACATCGACTGCGCCGGGACGGGCAGCAACGTGATTCCCGGACCGCTCGCGGCCGAGGCATCCGTCACGTGCGTTGCAACCGGCACCGCCACCACAGGCCAGTACGCGAACCTGGGTTCGGTGACCGGCGTCGGACCCTCGACGACCGATGTCGACGGCGATCCGGTCACCGGCGTGACAGTGGACGACGAGGATGCGTCGCACTACTTCGGCGCCGTCCCCGCGGTCGACATCGAGAAGCACACGAACACGCAGGACGCCGACGAGCCCACGGGGCCGCTCGTGAGCGTCGAGGGTGCGGTGCGATGGACGTACGTGGTCACCAACACCGGGAACGTCCCGCTCACGAACGTGATCGTGACCGACGATCAGGTCGCAGCCGGCGGGATCGACTGCGGCGGCACCGGCTCGAACGTGACCCCAGGCCCGCTGGCGCCGCAGGCGTCGGTCACGTGCGTCGCGAACGGCACGGCGATCGCGGGGCAGTACGCGAACCTCGGCACCGTGGTGGGCACGGGTCCCGAGACGACCGATGTCGACGGGAACCCGGTGGTCGGGCAGCAGGTCACCGACGGCGACCCGTCGCACTACCTCGGCATCGCGCCCGCGATCGACATCGAGAAGCTCACCAACGGGCAGGATGCCGACACCCCGACCGGGCCGCTGGTGCCGGTAGGCGATGCCGTCGAGTGGAGGTACGTGGTCACGAACATCGGCGACGTGCCGCTGACGAACGTCACCGTCACCGATGATCGTATTCCGGCATCCGCGATCGACTGCGCCGAGACCGGGACCAACGTGATCCCGGGCACGCTCCTCCCCGGCGATTCGTACACCTGCATCGCCGCGGGCACCGCGACCGCCGGGCAGTACGCGAACCTCGGCACCGTGACCGGTGTCGGGCCGACCACCACGGGCGTGGAGGGGGAGGTCATCGAAGGCGAGCAGGTCGATGACGAAGACTGGTCGCACTACTTCGGCGCCGCCCCCGCGGTCGACATCGAGAAGCACACGAACGGGCAGGATGCCGACACCGCGCCCGGCGTGTCGCTCGCGGTCGGCGCGGTCGTGGAATGGACGTACGTGGTGACCAACACCGGCAACCTTCCGCTGACGAACCTCGTGGTCACGGACGACAAGGTCGCAGCCTCGGAGATCTGGTGCGGCGACACCGAGTCGAACGTGGTGGCAGGGCCGCTGGCGCCCGGTGAGTCCTTCACGTGCAACGCGTTCGGAGTCGCGGTTGCCGGGCCGTATGTGAACGTCGGTGCGGTGACGGCGGACGTCCCGGCGCTGCAGACGTCGGTGACCGACGACGACCCCGCGCACTATGTGGCGTCGCTGCTGCCGGCCCCGCCGGTCGCCCCCACGCCGCCTGCCCCGACCGCGCTGCCGGCGACAGGGGGTGCGGTGCCCGTGATCGGGCTCGTCGGCGGTGGCCTCCTCGCGCTCCTCGGCCTGCTAGTGGTCGTGACCACCCGGCGCCGGAGGACGTGACCCGCGGGCGGCGGTACTCTGGCAGACCTGCCCGGCGGTGAGGAGAGCCCGATGATCAGACTCGCGACGATCGGCACGAGCGCCATCGTGCGCACGTTCCTCGGGGTGGTCCGCGGCATCGACGGCATCGAGGCGACCGTGGCGTACTCGCGCGACCTCGAGCGGGCACGCACGTTCGCAGCCGAGAACGGGGTGGCCTCGGCATCTGCGGATCTTCCCGCCCTGCTCGCGTCGGGAGCCGTCGACGCCGTGTACATCGCGTCGCCGAACGGGCTCCACCACGCGCAGGCGCTGCAGGTGCTGCGGGCCGGTCGCCACGCGTTGATCGAGAAGCCCGCGACACTCGCGGCCGGCGAGTTCGCCGAGCTCGTCGACGAGGCGCGCGCGCGTGACGTCGTGGTGTTCGAGGCGATGCGCAGCGCGTACGACCCCGCGTTCGACGTGGTGCGGGAGCTGCTCCCCGAGCTCGGAGTCGTGCGCGGGGTGTCGTTCTCGTACTGCCAGCGCTCGGCGCGCTACGACCGCGTGCTCGCGGGCGAGCGCGTCAACATCTTCGACCCTGCCCTCGGCGGCGGGGCGCTCAACGACCTCGGCGTCTATCCGATCAGTGCGCTCGTCGACCTGTTCGGCGAGCCGACGGATATCTCGGCGCTGACGATCCCCGTCGCCTCCGGTGCCGACGGTTCCGGCGTCGCGCTGCTGCGGTACGAGGGGTTCGCGGCCGACGTGTCGTACTCGAAGATCACGGCGTCGGCCCGGCCGAGCGAGATCCAGGGTGAGCGCGCCACCCTCGAGATCGACCACATCGCCGCGCCCGCGCGGCTGACGCTCCGGCGGACCGACGGCACGGTCGAAGTCCGCGACCTGCGCGACCCGGCCACGAACACGGGTGGTCCCGAGTTCAACATGGCCTTCGAGGTGCGACGGTTCCTGGACCTAGTGGCGGCGGCCGTCCCCCCGCCTCCCCCACGCAGCGCGGGCGGGCTGCGCGGAGCCTCCGGGCGCGTGGGCCCAGCCGCACCCGACCACGCGCGCACGCTCGCAGTGCTGCGCACCGTGGAGCTGATCCGCGCGAACTCGCGACCCGTGTAGCGCCGCGGGACACGGCATCCGTCGCCTCCTCCCGCTGACGGCACGGCGCAGCCTCAGTGATCTTCCAGCCGCGAGTTCTAGCGTGCCTGCGTGGTGGTGCTTCCCCACGGTCGGTACTACACGCTCGCGTGGACGATCCCCGACGCGATCGGTGGTCTCACGAGCGCCATGCTGCAGCGTTCGCGGGCGTTCGCGCGGCTCGGCGGCGTCACGGTGGACGTGCTGACCTTCGACGACCGCGTCGACTACGCGACGGTCGCGCAGCGTCTCCGTGAACAGGGCGAGCTCGTGGACGGCATGCGGATCGTCAACCTCTGGGACTGGTTCCGCGAACACGAGGTGCGACCTGCAGCCCTGCCCCTCGGTGAGCCCGCACGCGCTTTCACGCCCTTGTCGCACGACCTCGCGGATCAAGAGGCCGCTCACCGCGACAGCGTGGATCTCAACGCCGCACGCCTCGCCGCCGACGGCAAGACCGTTCTCCAGGTCGATCACCGCCGGTGGGACGGGTCGCTCGTGGCGAGCGACCGCCGTGACACCCTCGAGCGAGGTGTGCTCGGCGGCAGGGCGATCGTCGTGTGCGACCGGCAGGGGCGCCCCGTGCGCTCCTGGGCCACCTCGTGGTCGCTGTACCGCTGGTGGCTGGACCGGCTGACCCGGGGTGATCGCCCGTGCTTCCTCATCGCCGACAGCAAGCCCGTCTCCCGGTTCCTGCACACCTACCGGCGTCCCGACCGGACGACGGTGCACGTCGTGCACGGGTCGCACCTGGCCGGCAACATCGGACCCTGGGGGCGCCTGCGACCTTCCCGGGCCGAGGTGTTCCGTCACCTCGACGAGTACGACGCGGTGGTGTTCCTCACCGAGCGGCAGCGCCGCGACACCCGCATCCTGTTCGGTCGCCGCCCCAATCTGTGCGTCATTCCGAACGCTCGCACATTCCCGCCCCCGCCCTCCCTTCAGCGCGTTGCCGGCTCGGGCGTCGTGTTGTGCGCGCTGTCGGGACTCAAACGTCCCGAGCAGGCGGTGCGTGCGGTGCTGCTCGCGCGCCGCTCGGTGCCCGAGCTGACGCTCGACGTCTACGGCGACGGGCCTCGCCGCGGCGCCATCGAGCGGCTCGTCGAGGCGGAGGACGCGCACGACGTCGTGAAACTGCACGGGTTCGTGCCCGACGCGCGGGAACACCTTGCCGAGGCGTCCTTCCTGCTCATGACCTCGCGCTCCGAGGGATTCGGGCTGGTGATCCTCGAGGCCATGGGCGCCGGTTGCATCCCCATCGCCTACGACATCCGATACGGCCCCGCCGATCTGATCGACCACGGGGGAAACGGCTTCCTGGTGACGAGCGGCTACGTCCGGGGCCTCGTGCGCGCGATCCTGCGATTGCAGCGGATGCCGCCGGCCGACGTGGTCCGCATGCGCGAGCGCGCGCGGCAGACCGCCGAGGCCTACCGAGACGAGCGGGTGCTCCCGCTGTGGGCGCGCGAGCTCGCCGCGGCACGGGAGCGCAACCTCGCGAGCCTCGGCAGCCCACGGAACTGAGCCGAGGTGGACGAAGGTCAGCGGGCGTCGAGGCGGAGGGTGGCCTCGTGACTGACCGGCCCCACTACCGTGCCCACGATCGCGGGGCCGTGCCTGTCGTACTTCGCGTGGAAGGCGGCATCCACCGCCTGCTGCACGACGGTCTCGTCGGCGTCGATGCGGGCGAACGACACCTCGCGGTCGACGCCGCCGGCCTGGATGCGCCCGATGCCCGATGCCACCGCACGGCGGAACCACGGGTTGTCGGTGCCGTAGGCCGAGCGGATGTAGATGTGGTCGCCCGCGCGCACGGCCCAGATCGTCACGAACGGGCGTTCCGTCCCGTCGGAGCGGACCGATGAGACGCGAAGCTCCTCCGCTCCTGCGATGCGCTCGAGTTCGTCGGACGTGAACGGGTTCGCGGGCATGGACTCTGACATGGTGGCTCCCCTCCGAGGCGTGACCCCAGTCAACACTGCTCTGCGCGCCGACCGCGCGGGGGGTTCCGTCGCGCCGCCGCCCGGCCTACGCTCGGGGCTCGGAGGGCCGGACCGGACGTCGCATCACGCAGCAGGCGAGACGAAGGAGACTTCGATGCAGACCTTGACCGTGGACTTCATCATGTCGCTCGACGGCTACGGTGCCGCCGAGGGCTGGCCCGGCTGGTGGGGCCTCGAGAGCCCCGAGTATCTCGGGTGGCTCGACGAGCTTCCCGACAAGGATCATCCGATCCTCATGGGCGCGACGACCTATCGCCTGATGTCGCAGTTCGCGGCCTCCGGCGAGGAGGGCGTCGACGTGCTCAACGGGGTGCAGAAGTTCGTGTTCTCGTCGACGCTGGACGAGCCGCTCGCGTGGGAGAACTCGACGCTCGTACGCGACGACGCCATCGAGTACGTGCAGCGACTGAAAGAGGAGTCGGCGGTCCCGCTGCGCACGCTCGGCAGCGTCGCGCTGTGCCGCTCGCTGCTCGTCGCCGGGCTGGTCGACCGGTACCGGGTCGTCGTGTTCCCGGTGATCACGGGAGCCACCGGCCAGGATCGCATCTTCGACGGGTACCCCGACGTGCTGCTCGAACTCGTCGAATCGCGGACGTTCGATCAGCGCACTCAGCTGCTCGAGTACATCCCGACCGTGCTCGAAGGTCCTCCGCAGGCCTGAGCGCCCGGCGCGGCGGGCCGCGCGCGCAGGCGCAAGTCGTCGGCAGCCGAATCGATTCGATAGACTGTCGGGTCGTCGCCCCGACATCCTTCTGCCCGCCCTTCTCGCTCGAGAGCCGCCTCCATGACCACCGCCCTCACCACGGGCCGCCCGTGGCGTGTCATCGCGCTGTTCGCCGTCCCCCTGCTGATCGGCAACGTCGTCCAGCAGCTCTACCAGTTCGCCGACGCCGTCGTGGTCGGCCGGCACCTCGGCGTCGACGCGCTCGCCGCGGTGGGCGCGACGGGCAGCATGCTGTTCCTGCTGCTGGGGTTCGCGTGGGGACTCACGTCGGGCTTCGCGATCCCGACGGCGCAGGCGTTCGGCGCCGGAGATGTCGCGGCGGTGCGGCGCTCGGTCGCGGCGGGCACGCTGCTCACCGGGGCGTGCACGGTGCTGCTCACCATCGGCGCGCCGCTCCTCGCGGGTCCGCTGTTGGACCTGCTGCGCACGCCGGCCGAGCTCATGGACGACGCCGTCGTCTTCGCGCAGGTCAGCTTCGTCGGCGCCGGCGCCCTGATGTTCTTCAACTACCTGTCGGCAATCATCCGTGCCATCGGCGACTCGCGGACGCCGCTGGTGTTCCTGACGCTCGCGTGCGTCCTCAACGTCGGGCTCGTGATCGTCATGGTCGGGCCGCTGGATTGGGGCGTGGGCGGTGCTGCTCTCGCGACCGTGGTCTCGCAGGCCGTCTCGGTGCTCCTGTGCCTCGAGTTCGTACGGCGACGGATGCCGGTGCTTCACGTGCGCCGGGAGGATTGGCGCGTGACGCGTGCCGAGCTGGGCGAGCACTTGCGCCTCGGCCTGCCGATGGGCTTCCAGGCGTCGATCATCGCGATCGGGACGCTCACGGTGCAGGTCGCGCTCAACGACCTCGGCGCCGAGGCGGTCGCCGCGTACACCGCGGCGTCGCGCGTCGACGGCCTCGCCGTCGCGCTGCTGCAGTCGCTCGGGCTCGCGGTGTCGATGTTCGTGGCGCAGAACCACGGCGGCGGGCGGCCGGACCGCATCCGGCGCGGGGTGACGCAGGCGACCTGGATGTCGGTCGCCGTGTCGATCGTGCTCGGCGCGCTGCTGATCGCCTTCGGTGCGTTCCTCGTTCGGCTGTTCGTCGGCGATGAGTCGGCGCACGTGGTCGACCTCGCCGCACAGATGCTCGCGATCAACGGCGCGACCTACTGGCTGCTCGGCATCCTGTTCGTCCTGCGCGGGGCGCTGCAGGGACTCGGGCACACCCTCATCCCGACCATCACCGGGGTGATCGAGCTCGTCATGCGCGTCGCCGCCGCCGTCGTGCTCGGCGGCGCGATCGGGTTCGCCGGCGTCGCCGCGAGCAACCCGCTCGCGTGGCTGGGGGCGGTCGTCGTGCTCGTGCCGGCGTACCTGCACGCGCACCGCCAGCTCGCCGCGACGCCGATCGCGCCCACGGTGGTGACGCCGACGACGCCGATCCCGGTGATCGGACCGACCGACGGCTCGATGGTCGTCGACGCCGTCGTCACACAGCCCATCGTGCTGCCGACGGGCACCCAGACCCCGGGGGGGCTGCGCCGCGTGCGCCGTCCGTTCGCGGCGGCGACGCGCGTGGCCCGGCGCACCCGGAAGTAGCGGAGACCGCGGGCCTCGGCATCCGTCGCCGGCACGGCCTAGGCTCGCTGCATGTCTGTGACGACGCGCCGCATGCAGGATCTCACCGTTCACGACCACACCCTCACCGTCCCGCTGGTGTGGGCCGACCCGGCCGACTCGCGCACGATCGACGTGCATGCGGCCGAGGTCGTGCGCGAGGGTGGTGAGCGCCTGCCGTACCTGGTGTTCCTGCAGGGCGGACCGGGGCACGAGGCACCGCGTCCGTTCCATTCACCCGGGGCGCCGTCGTGGCTCGACGCCGCGCTCGAGCACTACCGCGTCGTGCTGCTCGACCAGCGCGGCACCGGGCGCTCCACCCCCGTCGGCGACGCCGACCTCGACCGCGGCGACGACGAGCTCGCCGAGTACATCACGCACCTGCGCGCCGACGCGATCGTGCGTGATGCCGAGGCGGTGCGCGAGCACCTGGGCGCGACGACGTGGAGCGTGCTCGGACAGTCGTTCGGCGGGTTCACGACGCTGGCGTATCTGTCGACGGATGCCTCGTCCCTCGAGCACGTGTACATCACGGGCGGGCTGAGCGCCGTGGGCCGGCATCCCGACGACGTCTACTCGCTCACGTACGACAAGATGCGCACCGAGTCGGAGCGGTACTACCGGCGCTTCCCCACGCATCGCGACAAGGTCCGGCGCGTGGTCGACCTCGCGGCGGCCGGCCGGCTCGTGCTGCCCGACGGCGAGGTCGCGTCGGTGTCGCGCGTGCGCTCGCTCGGCTCGCTCCTCGGGAGCAACGACGGCTGGCAGACCCTCTGGACGCTGCTCGAGCACGAGCCTCACACCAACGCGTTCCGTCACGACCTCGCGGCGGCGATGCCGTTCGGCGCGCGCAATCCGCTGTACTACGTGTTCCACGAGTCGAGCTACGCCGACGGGTTCGCCACGCGGTGGTCGGCAGACCGCGTCGAGCCCGACGACTTCCGCGCGGACCCGACCCTGCTCACGGGCGAGCACGCGCGCCGCGAGTGGCTCGACACCGTGCCGGGCCTGCTGCCGTGGCGCGAGGTGACGCTGGCGCTCGCCGAGTTCGAGTGGCCGCGGCTGTACGATGCGGCCGCGATCGCGGCATCCGGTGTCCGCGGCGCAGCGGCCGTGTACGTCAACGACGTCTACGTGCCGTTCGAGTTCTCGATGGACACCGCGCGGCTCCTGCCCGGCGTCACGCCGTGGATCACGAGCGAGCACGAGCACAACGGCCTGCGCTCGAGCGGCGGCGTGCTCGAGCGGCTCATCGACCTCGCGCACGGGCGTCGTGTGCGCTGACCGAGACGATGGAGGAGGGGGATGCCGCGGCATCCCCCTCCTCGCGTGTCCGTGGTGCGAACGGCTCAGCCAGCGAGCGTCACCGTGTCGATCGTGACCGCGGCGATGCCGGGGTGGTCACTGAAGACGCCGTCCATGCCGGCGGCGATGAACACCTCGAGCTCGCCCGCCAGGTCGCCGTAGGCGGCCGGGTCTGCGCTCGAGCGGAACTCCACCGGGAGAAACTGGTTCTCGGCGCGGAAGGTCCAGCCGTGCACCGACAGGCCCGCGGCGTGGGCGTCGGCGATCACCGGCGTCGGGGTGCCGAGCGTGCCGGCTGCCGTGCGCGGGATCATGACCGACTTCTCGAGGCCGACGCCGTCGGCGTACGTCGCGATCTCGGCGAGGCCGGCCGGCGTCACGAGGTCGCGATAGGTGCGCGGGTCGCCGGCGAGCGTGAAGTCGTAGGGGCGGCCCGACGAGTTCACGAGCTGGGCGAGCGTCACGTCGGTCAGCTCGTCGAGGTCGCGGAGGTTCGCGGTCTCGAAGCTCTGCAGGATCACCGGCGCCTCCGCGCGGTCGAGGCCGTTCGCCCGCAGCGCCGCCACGAGCGGCTCCTCGAGCGACAGACCGATCGCGTCGAAGTACGACGGGTGCTTGGTCTCGGGGTAGACACCGACGGGGCGGCCGTCGCAGCTCACCGAGTGCCGCGCGAGGTCCATGACCTCGTCGAGCGTCGGGATGAGGTAGAGGCCGTCGAACGCGGTGTTGCCGGGACGCACCTGCGGCAGGCGCTCCTTCGCGCGGAGCGTCCGCAGCTCGGCGAACGTGAAGTCCTCGGTGAACCACCCGGTGATGCTCGTGCCGTCGATGACCTTGGTGGTCCTGCGGTCGGCGAACTCGGGCCGGGCCGCGACATCCGTCGTTCCCGAGATCTCGTTCTCGTGCCGGGCGACGAGCACGCCGTCCTTGGTCGAGACGACATCGGGCTCGATGTAGTCGGCGCACTGCACGATCGCCGCCTCGTAGGCCGCGAGGGTGTGCTCGGGGCGCGAGCCGCTGGCACCGCGGTGCCCTATGAGGCTCACCGTCGACGGCTCCAGCTTCGTCTTGTCGAGGTCGATCACCGCGAACTCGGTGTCGTCGGGCGTGCCGGGGATGCGGGCGTCGTTGCCCGGGTAGTTGTTGTCGTTGCCGATGAGGAGGCTGCCGTCCTTCAACTGGAGTACGGTCTCGAACGACTGCACGGGCAGCGAGAAGATCTCGCCGGTGCCGTAGCCGTCGCCGTCGCCGATGCCATCGGGGTTGGCGATGCGCAGCGCGTCGAGCACGAGCGACTTCTCGACGTAGCCCTCGGCGTCGGTGCGACGCAGGTCGACCTCGTACACGCGCTTGGTGACGGCCTGCTCGCCCTCGAAGTCGTCGCGCTCGATGAGCAGCAGCACGTCGTTGCGCACGGTGAACGCGTCGCCGATGACGTTGGCCTCCTGGTCGGTCTGGTAGCTCCACGTGCGGCCGGTGTACGCGCCTGCACGCGTGTCGAACTCGAGGATCTCGCGACGGCGCAGGTCGGGGTCGTCGGCATAGGAGCCCTCGACCACCGGGTACAGGTAGCGGCCGCTCGTCGAGGCCGCCATCGCCTCGAACCCGCGGCTCGAGCGCACGCGCGGCGTCTCGCCCGCGGCGAGGTAGGGGTTCTGCGGGGACTTCGCACCGTCGAGCGCGTACGGCTTCTCGAGCAGCGAGCCCTCGGCGTCGAAGTGGAGGAGGAACGGGCCGAACTCCTCGCCGACCCAGAACGTGCCGTCCTTGGCGCGGACGACCGACTCGATGTCGAAGTCGGCGCCGGTGAGGAGGCGCTCCTCGGTGCCGTCGTTCACGATCGGGAAGTCGAGCACGCCGTTGCGGTCGTTGTACGAGATGAAGCGCTCTATCTGGATCGAGCCTTCACCGCCCTTGGCCGTCTGCCAGGCGGGGCGCACGAGGTAGTTGCGCAGGAGGAAGTCGGCGGAGTTGCCCTTCGAGCCGAAGCCGTTGTCGGGCTGCGCCCAGAACGTGCCGTCGCCGTTGTCGATCATGGCCGAGAAGCCGGGGATCACCTGCCCCTGCCACGGTCCGGTGCGGCCGTTCGCGGGGCTCGCGAGTGCGCCCGACGCCGGCCCCGGCTCGAGGTGGTCGGCCGACAGCGTGGCCCGCGCCACGAGCGTCGGCACGTGGGTCTGGACGTAGGGCGACTGCGAGCGCCCGTCGGCGGGGTTCGCCGACGGCGCGGCGCTCGCCGCGGTGGGGACGAGGGCGACCGCGGCAGCGGCGGCGGTCGTGACGGTGAGCAGGCGCAGCAGCGCGCGCGACGTGCGAGTTCGACTCATGCCCCGACGCAATCGGGGCGGATCTGCCGCACGATGACGATGCGCCGACCAACGCAGGGCCGTTCGGTGAACGTGCGGCGAGCAGCTGGTGAGAATGCCTTAACACGACGCGTGCCGACACAGCGATGCCCCGGGGTGAGAACATCCCGGGGCATCGCGGCGGAAGATCAGCGGTCGTCGGTGAACGCGTCCTTGACCTCTTCGCCGGCCTTCTTCATCTTGGCGCTGGCCTGATCGGCCACGCCCTCGGCCTGAAGGCTCTCGTTGTCGGTCGCGTCGCCGATCTTCTCCTTGGCCTTGCCCTTCATGTCTTCCATGTCGTGCTTCATGTCGTCCATGCCCATCGGGGTATCTCCTTTTCTCGAGTGGTTCTCGGGTGTGCGGTCGCCGGCGTCACTCGCCGAGACCGACGCGGTCGACGCGGCGGTGGTAGCGCATGCCCGCCATGCCGCCGAGCACTGCCGCGGCGAGCGTGATGACGGCGGCGCCGAGGGCGGTCAGGATGCCGGTGGTCGTGGCCGTCTCGGGTGTCACCGGGATCCGCGGGAAGCCGTCGAGGTCGCCGAGGATGTCCCATTGGCTGCCGGCGACCGCGGTGAGGATCGCGACGACCACGGCGAAGACGACGGCCCACAGCCAGACGGCGAGGCCCTGCTTCGCACCGCTGAACCGCGCCATCCGCCCGGCCACGTAACCGCCGGCGAAGTAGGCGAGGAACAGCACGACGGCGATGGCGATCGCGCCGATGATCGTCGCGGCGCCCATGTTCTCGTTCGCCGCCTCCGCGGCGTCCTCCATGGATTCCGGTGCGGCGAGCCCGAGTGCCGCTCCGACAGCGGCGACGACGGCGGTCAGCATGAGGAGCGCCCCCATCGCCGTCAGCCAGCCCAGGAACGCCGAGCCGAACTTGATTCCGCCGAACCGCTCGCGCTCGCGATGCACGACGTCCTCGCGCAGCGTCGGCCCGTCGTCCGCCACCGTGCGCCGGTCGTCCGCGACGGTGCGACGATCGTCGGCGATCCCGTCTCCGTCGGCGTCGTACCGCGCCGTCGGCGGGTCGGCGCGTCGGCCGGCCGATTCGTCGTAGGGGTGATCGGTGCTCATGCCCAGAAGCTATGCCGCGCAGCGGATTCGGCCAGCCCTCTTGCCAACGGGCATCGAGCGGCGTAACCTCTGCCGCCCGGAGGCCTGAGGCGCGCGGGCGGGTCATGCGTGCCTGGGACGACCTCGACCGGAGCAGAATGGGCGGCATGGACGCCGCTCCGCTGGTTCGCACCGAGATGCCCGCCCCGAGCTTCGTGATGTCGGAGGAGGGGTATCAGCTCGCGACGTACTCGTGGGGGGATCCGGATGCCCAGCCCGTGCTGTGCGTGCACGGCTTCGCGTCGAGCTGCCGCGACAATTGGGTCGAGACCGGCTGGGTGCGCGACCTCACGCGCGCCGGATACCGCGTGATCGGGATCGATCAGCGCGGGCACGGCTCGAGCGACAAGCCGCACGATCCGCACGCGTACTCGATGGCCTCGTTCGTGTCGGATCTCGTCGTGGTGCTCGACACATACCTCGTCGGCGAGGCGCGCTACGTCGGCTACTCGCTCGGCGCACGCGTGGGCTGGCAGCTCGCGGTCGACCATCCCGAGCATGTCGGGCGTGCCGTGCTCGGCGGGATCCCCGACGGGCGACCGCTCGCACGACTGCAGATCGACCAGGCGCGGGCGTATGCCGAGGAAGGCATACCCGTCGAGGATCCGGTGACGCAGAACTACGTGAAACTCGCCGAGCGCGTGCAGACGAACGACCTCCGGGCACTCGTCGCTCTCGCGGAGGGCATGCGCCTCGGAGACGCGGACCCCGATCCTGCCCGGCCGCCCGTGCAGCCGGTGCTCTTCGCGACCGGATCGGAGGACGCCATCCTGCCGCGGTCCCGCGCGCTCGCCGCGAAGGCGCCGAACGGCACGTTCGAGGAGATCCCGGGACGACACCACTTCAACACGCCCGGGTCACGTGTCTTCCGGCAGACCGCCCTCCCATTCCTCGCTGGGTCGGCGCCGAGCGCGGACGCCTGACGTGCGCCCGGATGCCGCGAGCCGCGGCATCCGCCCCCATGGGTGAGGGGATGCCGCGGCACGTCAGCGGGGAGATCGGGCTCAGTCGACGGCGGCCTTCACCAGTGCGGTGACGCGCTTCTCGACGTCCGCGTTCCACGCGGTCACCGCGAAGCCGATGGGCCACATGTCGCCGTCGTCGAGCGTCGAGGGATCGTCGAAGTTGATCGTGGCGTAGCGCGTCTTGAACTTCGACGCGGGCTGGATGAACACGACCACCTTGCCCGCCTCGTTCGCGTACGCCGGGAAGCCGTAGAAGGTCTTGGGCACGAGATCGGGCGCCGTCTCGCTCACGACCTTGTGCAGGCCCTCGGCCAGCACCTTGTCGGTGCCCTCGAGCTTCGCGATCGCCTCGAGCACCTGCTTGGTGCCCGCCTCGCGGCTCTTGCCGGCCTTCGCCTGAGCGCGCAGCTCCTTCGCGCGCTGCTTGACGGCATCGCGCTCCTCCTGCGACAGCCCGTCCGACGTCGTCTTCCCTGCCATGATCTGCTCCTTCACACTCGTGGGCCTCTCGGCCGATGCCCACAACGCTACGGACGCCGCCTCCGGCGCGCTTCTCCAAATCTGCGCGATCCCGTTACCGTGATGTGCACCCGAGAGCAGGAGCAGACATGTCCGAGCCATCCCCCGCCCAGATGCACGCGATCTCGGACGAGACGCGCGCCACGGTCGACGACGTGCTCGATTACGCACGACGTCGTGCGCTGTACCAGGACGTGCCGCTCGACAAGCCGATGACGCCACGCGACCTCGCACGTCTCGCGTCGGGCTCGATCACGGCGGACGGCATCGGCGCCCGCCGCGCGATCTCGCTGTTCGAGAACGTGCTCGCGCCCGCGTGCCTGTCGACCGACCACCCGGGGTACCTGTCGTTCATCCCCTCGGCTCCGAGCAAGGCCGCGCTCGCGTTCGACGTCGTGGTCTCGGCGTCCGCCGTCTACGGGGGCTCCTGGATGGAGGGAGCCGGTGCCGTCTTCGCCGAGAACGAGGTGCTGCACTGGCTGGCGGCGGAGTTCGGGATGCCGGAGGGCTCGGGCGGTGTGTTCGTCCAGGGCGGCACGATCGGCAACCTCTCGGCCCTCGTCACCGCGCGCGACGCCGCGCGTCGCCGCAACCGCGAGGCCGGACGCCCCGACCCGGCGCGGTGGGTCGTCGTCTGCAGCGCCGAAGCGCACTCGTCCATCGCGTCTGCCGCGGCCGTCATGGACGTCGACGTCGCGACCGCCGCGGTCGACGCCGGCGGGCGGCTGCGCGGCGACGCCGTGGCGCGCGTGCTCGACGAGCTCGGCGAAGCGGTGTTCGCGGTGGTGGCGACCGCAGGCACGACCAACTTCGGCATCGTCGACGACATCGAGGGCGTCGGGGCCGAGGCGAACGCCCGCGGCGTGTGGTTCCACGTCGACGGCGCGTACGGCCTCGCGGCGATGCTCGTCGAGAGCGCGCGCCCGGCGTTCGCGGGCGTCGGGCTCGCCGACTCGGTGATCGTCGACCCGCACAAGTGGCTCTTCGCGCCGTTCGACGCGTGCGCGCTCATCTACCGCGAACCCTCGCTCGCGCTGTCGGCGCACACGCAGAAGGCCGAGTACCTCGACACCCTCACCGACAAGCCGGACTGGAACCCGTCCGACCTCGCCGTACAGCTCACCCGCCGTGCGCGCGGGCTGCCGCTGTGGTTCTCGCTGGCGACCCACGGCACCGAGCAGTACCGCGCGACGATCGCGTACGGCATCGGCCTCGCCCGTCGCATCGCCGACGAGATCGAGTCGCGCGAGGGCCTCTCGCTCGTGCGCGATCCGCAGCTGTCGGTGGTGGTGTTCCGGCGAGAGGGCTGGTCGGCTGGCGACTATGCGGCGTGGTCCGATCGGCTCCTCGAAGAGCAGCACGCGTTCGTCGTTCCGAGCTCGCACGCCGGTGAGCCGGTGCTGCGCTTCGCGATCGTCTCGCCGCTGACCACGTTCGAGCTGCTCACCGGGATCCTCGACACGCTGGCCTGAGGCATCCGTCGTCCCATCTCCTCTCGTCACCAGGTCAGCGGATGTCGCCGAGGTAGGCGGAATACGTGCGAAGAGTCCTACGCCGGTGAGATCACCTGATCTGGCGACGGGACGCTCGACGGATGCCGCGACCGGCCGCGCACGTAGGATGGAGGCATCCGTTCCCCATCCTGGGAACGCCTCCGCTCCGCAGGAAATGCCGTGACCTCAGCCGAATCCCGCACGTTCGACGTGCGCCACGTGCAGCTCGCACGTGCCGCTTTCGCGGCGCTCGGGGCGGTCATGATCACGTTCTCGCCCGACCACTCGGCCGCGGTCGGCATGGCGGTCTTCAGCGGTTTCGCGATCGCATCCGGACTCGTGCTGCTGCTGTCGGTGTGGCTCGTGTACCCGGCGGGCAGGCGCTGGCAGGCGGGCGTGCTCGGCGGGGTGACGCTCGTCGCGGGCATGGTCGGCGGGCTCGGGCCCATGCGCACCGTCGCGGGCTTCTTCGCCATCGTCATCACGTGGGCACTCGTGAGCGGGGGCCTCGAGCTCATCGGAGGCTCGCTCGGCCTGCGCGCCCGCACCGAGCGCCGTGAGATCGCGCCGGGCGTCGCCGATGCCCGGCCGCCGGCTCCGGTCGGTCCCCGCTCCGAGAGCCGCGACGCCGTCGTCGTCGGCGCGATCACTCTCCTCCTCGGCGTCGCGCTGCTGTTCGTGCAGCCCGCGTACGCGCTCGACTACACCATCGAAGAGGCGCGCCAGACGTTCACCCTCACCGGGGTCACGATCGGCGTGGGCGTCTTCGGCGGCTACGCCGCCATCATCGCCGTGTACCTCGGCATCGCAGGGTTCTCGCCCCGCCCCGCCGCGCCCGAGGCGGCGGAAGCACCCGCGTCCACCGATGCGGCCGATCAGAAGGACTCCGCGTGAGCGACGACCGTCCCACCCGCCGCGACCTCATGAAGCCCGTGCAGCTGCTCGGGCTCGCGTTCGGCGCCGCCGCGTTCGCCGGCATCGTGACGCTCGTGTCGATGGGGTTCTTCCAGCAGCGCACCGCCGAAGAGGCCCAGTCGGCCGTCGTCCTGGCGCTCATCATCGCCGGCGTGAGCTTCATCGCGGTGTTGCTGATCGTGTCGCTGCTGCTGCTGGCCGTCGACCCGGCGCAGGTCGCGAAGCAGGTCGATCGTCCGGTGCTGCTTCCCGACGAGGCCGACGACAAGGGCGATGACGAGAATCCGGATGCCGCGGCATCCGTCGACCCGAAGGCGTGATGCTCAGGCGCGAGACTTCACGAATGTCACCCCAGAACGCGAGAACGGTGACACAAGTGAAGTCTCGGCGCAGGACGAACGCGCTCGGGCGCTGACGCTCAGCGCGCGACGTCGTCAGGGACCGAGAGGTACTCGCCGACGAGCGCGGACGCCAGACCGTCGTAGGTCGCAGGGGTGAGTGCCAGCAGGCGCTGCTTGGCCTCGTCGCCGATGTCGAGGCCCCTCACGAACTCGGCGAGCTCGACCGCGCCGACGCGGCGCCCGCGCGTGAGGTCCTTCAGGAGCGCGTACGGGTCGCTGATCTGCGAGCGGCCTGCGGCGATCTCGGCGCGCACGACGGTCTGGATGGCCTCCGCGAGCACCTCCCAGTTCGCATCGAGGTCGGCCCGCAGCACGTCCTCCGCGAGTGAGATCTCGCCGAGGCCTCGCTCGAGGTTGTCGAGTGCGAGCAGCGAATGCCCGAAGGCGACGCCGATGTTGCGCTGCGTCGTCGAGTCGGTGAGGTCGCGCTGCAGACGGCTCGTCACGAGCGTCATGGCGAGGGTCGAGAACAGCCCGCCGGCGATCTCGAGGTTCGCCTCGGCGTTCTCGAACCGGATGGGGTTGATCTTGTGCGGCATCGTCGACGATCCCGTCGCACCGGCCACGGGGATCTGCGTGAAGTAGCCGATCGAGATGTACGTCCAGATGTCGGTCGCGAGATTGTGCAGGATGCCGCCCGCGTGGCGCGCGCGGTCGTACAGCTCGACCTGCCAGTCGTGCGACTCGATCTGCGTCGTGACCGGGTTGAAGTCCAGCCCGAGAGACTCGACGAACTCGAGCGAGATGTTCGGCCAGTCCGCGCTCGGGTCGGCCGCGAGGTGCGCCGACCAGGTGCCCGTCGCCCCGGAGAACTTCGCGAAGAACTCCCCTCCCGCGATCTGCGCCGCGACCCGCTCCAGGCGCCACACGAAGACGCCGAGCTCCTTGCCCATCGTCGACGGCGTCGCGGGCTGACCGTGGGTACGCGACAGCATCGCCGCGTCGCGGTGCGCCAGCGCGAGCCTGCGCAGCGCGGTGATGACCCGCTCGAGCTTGGGCAGCCACACGCCCTTCACGGCACGCTTCACGGTGAGCGCGTACGCGGTCGAGTTGATGTCCTCGCTCGTGCAGGCGAAGTGCGTCAGCTCGGCGATGGCGTCGAGTCCGAGCGTCGACAGGCGGTCGCGCACAAGATACTCGACGGCCTTGACGTCGTGCCGCGTGACCGACTCCTTCTCGGCGAGCCAGTCGATCTCGGCCTGGCCGAACTCGAGGTACAGGGCGCGCAGTCGTGCCTTGTCGGCGTCCGCGAGCGGCGACGTGCCGAAGAGCGAGCGGTCCGTGAGCGCGATCAGCCACTCCACCTCGACCTCGACGCGAGCGCGGTTCAGGCCCGCCTCCGAGAGGTACTCGCCGAGCTCGCCCACCGCCGGGCGGTACCGGCCGTCGAGCGGGCTCAGTGGCTGCCACGGTAGAGCGGAAGAGGGCAGAGAGGTCACGGTGGCTCCCGTCGGGCTTCGAAAACGGCCGGCGGACCGGCGCTACGGCACCGGTCGGATCGCGGGTTCGAGTTGCCGGAAGAGCGCCCGGCTCGCGCTCTCGATCATACCGAGCACCTCGTCGAACATCCGGGGCCCGGCGTAGTAGGGGTCGGGCACGTCGAGCGTGCGCGCGGCCGGATCGAACGACAGCAGCAGGGCGATCTTGTCGGCGTCGGCCTCGCTGCGGGCCCAGCCCCGCAGGATCCGCTCGTGGCTGCGGTCGAGCGCCACGATCAGATCGCCGTGGGCGAAGTCCGCATGCGTGAACTGCCGCGCGCGGTGGTGGGAGCCGTCGTACCCGGCGCGCGCGAGCGCCTCGATGGTGCGCTCGTCGGCGCGCTCGCCCACGTGCCAGTCGCCCGTGCCTGCGCTCGTCGAGGCGACGCGCGCGCCCAGTCCCGAGGCATCCGCCAGTCCCCGGAACACGACATCCGCCATCGGCGACCGGCAGATGTTGCCGGTGCAGACGAAGACGACGCGGAAGGGCTCCACGGCGCTCGCGGTCATGCGCTCCATTCTGGCGCGACGCACGCGCGCGCCCAAGTACGCCGGCGACCGCATCCCGACACCGGACGTTAAGGTTCTCTCCTCCACGAGGTCTTCCGCGACGGATGCCGCTCGCCTACGTTGTGAGGATCGAGGAGGGTCACGCACGCCCTCCTCCACTCGTGTGTCCGCTCCACCCACCAGGAGGATCCGTGCCCCGTCCCACCCGCCGCCTCACCGCGGCCCTGACCGCAGCGGGCGTCGCAGCAGCGTCCGTCGCGGGCTTCGCGGCACCAGCCGCAGCCTCCCCGACCGGCGTCGTGATCAACGAGTTCTCGTCGAGCACGACCGGCACCGACGTCGAGTACATCGAGCTGCTCGCACCGGTCGGCACCGACGTCTCGGGCTACCGGGTCCTCGAGATCGAGGGCGACTCCCCCACGTTCGGCATCGTCGACGGGATCTTCGCGCCCGGCACCCCGGACGCCTCCGGCCGCGTCCTGATGTCGCTCGCCGCGAACGAGCTCGAGAACGGCACGATCAGTCTCCTGCTGGTCACCGGCACCGCCCCTGCGCTCGGCACCGACCTCGACACGAACGACGACGGAGTCTTCGACGTCGACGGGTTCACGGTGGTCGACGCCGTCGCGATCAACGACGGCGGTGCCGGCGACCGCGCGTACGGCGGGGTCTCGCTCGGCGTCGCCTACGACGGTGCGGCGTTCGCACCCGGCGGCGCATCGCGCATGCCCGACGGCACCGACACCGACACCGCCGCGGACTGGGTGCGCAACGACTTCGACCTGGCCGGGATCGACGGCTTCACCGGCACTCTCGTCGCGGGCGAGGCGGTCAACACCCCGGGCACGGCCAACCGCACGACCCTCGACCCGGGCGGCCCGGCTGACGGCGCGGACTGCACAGCGGACCCCGTCACGATCGGCTCGGTGCAGGGCGCCGGCGCGGCGACCGGGGTGGCGGGCCAGTCGGTGCTCATCGAGGGCTTCGTCGTCGGTGATTTCCAGACCGGCGGCTTCGACGGTTACTACGTGCAGGATGCCGGTGACGGCGACTCCGCGACCTCGGACGGCATCTTCGTCTACGCGCCGGGCGGCGCAGCCGTCTCGGCGGGCGACGTCGTGTCGGTCTTCGGCACGGCGGGCGAGAACTTCGGCATGACCCAGGTCTCGGCCACCGATGTCGAGATCTGCGCGACCGGACAGGGCCTGCCCGCCGCGACCCCGCTCACGCTCCCGGCGAGCCCCGAGCAGCGCGAGGCGCTCGAGGGCATGTACGTGACCCTGCCGCAGCAGCTCGCGATCGGCGAGACGTTCGAGTTCGGCCGCTTCGGCACCATCACGCTGACCGTCGGCCGCCAGTACCAGCCGACGGGCCTGTACGACGCGGGGTCGCCCGAGGCCGTGGCGCTGGCCGCGGAGAACGTCGCCGAGAGCATCACGGTCGACGACGGGCGCGGCAACCAGAACCCCGACCCGGCGATCCACCCGAACGGCGAGGTCTTCACGCTCGCGAACACCTTCCGCAGCGGCGACCTGGTGACCGGCACCACCGGCATCCTCGACTACCGCTTCGACACGTGGGCCGTGCAGCCGACCGAGGGCGCCGAGTTCGCCACGGGCAACCCGCGCACCGCGGCGCCGGAGGTGGGCGGCGACCTGAGGGTCGCGAGCTTCAACGTGCTCAACTACTTCACGACGCTCACGGGTCCCGACGCGCGCGGCGCGAACGATCCCGTCGAGTTCGAGCGCCAGGAGACCAAGATCGTCACGGCGCTCGCCGAGATCGACGCCGACGTGTTCGGACTCATCGAGATCGAGAACAACGGCACGGCCGTCGCCGCGCTCACCGCGGCGCTGAACGAGCGCCTCGGTGCCGACGTGTACGACTACATCGACACCGGCGTGATCGGCACAGACGTCATCACGACGGCGCTCATCTACAAGCCCGCCTCGGTGACTCCGGCCGGCGACTTCCAGCTGATGGACCAGTCCGAGGACGCGCGCTGGCTCGACGACTTCAACCGCCCGGGCCTCACGCAGAGCTTCGCCGACGCGAACGGCACCACCTTCACGGTGGTCGTCAACCACCTGAAGTCGAAGGGCTCCGACTGCAACGCCGTCGGCGACCCGACGGACCCCAACGGTCAGGGCAACTGCAACGGCGTGCGCACGCAGGCAGCCGCAGCGCTCGCCGACTGGCTGGCGACCGACCCGACCGGTCAGGGCGCGGGGCGCGAGCTCATCATGGGCGACCTGAACTCGTACGCCCAGGAGGACCCCATCCAGGTGCTCGCGGCCGCCGGCTACACCGACCTGCTCGCGCAGTTCCAGGGGACGGATGCCTACTCGTACGTGTTCGACGGGCAGCTCGGCTACCTCGACTACGCACTCGCCGGTGGCGACGTGCTGGACGAGGTCGCGGGCGCTGCGACCTGGAACGTGAACGCCGACGAGCCGAGCCTCATCGACTACGACATGACGTTCAAGCAGCCCGCACAGGACGCGCTCTACGCACCCGACGCCTACCGCTCGAGCGACCACGACCCGGTGATCGTGGGGCTCTCGCTCACCCCGCCCGACACCACGGCGCCGACGATCGAGGCCACCGCCCACCCGTCGTTCGTGTTCCCGCCCAACAACAAGATGCGCACGATCGAGATGGACGTGGTCGCCGAAGACGACCGCGGCGACGTCACCGTCGAGCTCACCGACGTCTCCGTCAAGGGCACGTCGAAGGGCGCCTGGGAGCAGACCGGCGACCGCACGTTCGAGGTCAAGGCGGTGAACGGCGCGGTCTACAGGTTCACCTGGACGGCGACGGATGCCGCGGGCAACACCTCGACCGACACCGCGATCGTGAGGGTCGGCGTGAAGAGCCTGCTCGACCTCTCCTGATCCGCGCGAACCGACGCGAGGCGCCGTCCCTCCCGGGGGCGGCGCCTCGCGGTGCCCTCGGGGTCGTCGCGGCCGGGCCGGCGAGCGTACAGGGCAGGGCGACCGTCGGTTCCTCCCCAAGCGACGCGCGCAGCGCTGCCATGCACAGATCGCCCGCGGCGAGCTCGCGCCGATCTCGGCGGGCCGCAGCATGGACGCGTGATCGACCGCGCCGCTCCCGCCTCGCACCAGCTGTCCGTCGTCGAGCGCGACCTGGCCGCGATCATCGAACGGCTGACGGATGCCGCCGCCACCGCGCGGGGCCTCTCCGCCGCGACCGACTGGCAGTCCGCTGCCGCGACCGCCTTCCACGTGAAGGCCGAGGCGTGGGCCGGTGCCGTCTTGGGACTCGTGTGCCTCGCCGAGACCGCGCGGATCGATGCGTCGCACGCCCGTGACCGCGCCGCGTTCCGCGAAGCCGACGTCTACGCGGCCGCCTTCGCCCCGGCAGGCGCGCGATGACCGGCGACGAGCACGACCCGCTCAGCGGCGGCGATCTCACGCCCGACGTCGACCGTCGGCGTGACATCGACCTCGCGGATCCCGTGAGCACGCTGCTCGAGGCCTGGCCGCGCGCCGGGACCGGGCTCGAGTTCCGGGGCGGCGGTGCCGTCGCCGTCGACACGAGCACCCTGCGCCATACGGCCGCGCTGTTCGTCGCGGCGGAGGCAGAGCTCGGGGGGATCTGCCGGCAGCTCGGCGATCCGCAGGCGGTGCTGCTGTGGCTGCGCGGGCACGCGTCGGACGCCGCGTCGTCGGTGGCCATGCTCTTCCAGCGCCTGATCGAGGTCAGGGCCGAAGCGCACCGCATCGCCGCGGCGCTGCGCGAAGCGGCCATCGCCTACGAGCTGGTCGAGCTGAACGCCGAGCATCGCACGGCGGTGGCGGAGGGCGATGACGCGAGGGCGGCGGCCGTCGACGCGCGCATGACGCTCCTGATCGAGGAGCACCCCGAGGCGTGGAGGACAGCGCTCGCCGCCGAGACCGACCGCGCGATCAACTGGCCCGGCGAGCTCGCGCGGCAGGCCGCAGAGAGCGGGCTCGTCGTCGGCGCCGAGTTCGGCGGTCCCGCCGGCATCGGCACCGGCGCCGCGCTGGGTCTCGGCACGATCGCCGGAGCCGCGGTGCTCGGCATCGGCGGTCAGGGCCGGCTTCACCGCGATGCGCGGCTCGCCGGCCAGGCAGGACCCGTGACCCTGACGACCGTGCCTCCGGTGGCGACCGCCGGCGCGCCGCGGAGCCTGACGGCGGTGACCCAGCGGATGCCGGGGGCCGGGAATTCGCGTGTGCGCGTCGAGAAGTACACGATGCCCGACGGATCGAAGCAGTTCGCGGTCTACATCGCCGGGATGCAGTCGTTCGCGTACGGGGGCGACGACCCGTGGGACAACCTTTCGAACCACGAGCTGTACACCGGCCGGCAGTCGGAGTCGTTCGCCGCGACGAAGCAGGCGCTGGCCGAGGCCGGCGCGGAGCCCGGTGACGTCGTGCATGCGTTCGGGCACTCGCAGGGCGCCATGATCGGGTCGCACCTGGCGCTCGATGGCGAATACGACACGCGCACGCTCGTCACGTTCGGCAGCCCCGTCGCGGCCGACGTCGGCACGGGCACGCTCAGCGTGACGCTGCGCCACACCGACGACCCAGTGGCCGCGCTCGCCGGCGGAGGACACAACGCTGCCGTCGGCGCCCCCGGCAGCTTCGTGGTCGAGCGCGTGGCCGACACCGGGGTCGGCCTCGCCGACGTCGCCGTGCCGGGCCACCGCATGACCGCCTACGCCGAGACGGCGGCGCTCGTCGACGCCTCGACCGATCCGCGGGTCGGTGAGCTGCGGGCCGTCTTCGATCAGCTCGCGAACGCCGAGTCGGTCGAGATCAGCGAATACGCCGTGACGCGGGGGTGAGCGTCAGCTCTTCGAGCGCGGGCGCAGGATGATGCCGAAGACCCAGTTGATGAGCGAGATGATGATCGCCGCGACGACGCCCCACCAGAAGTCCTCGACGCGCAGGCCCCAGTTCCAGAAGCCCGTGATCCACGCGGTCAGCCACAGCAGGAACGCGTTGATGATGAGGCCGATGAGGCCGAGCGTCAGGATGTACAGCGGGAACGCCAGCACCTTGATGACGGTGCCGATGATCGTGTTGACCAGAGCGAAGATCGCGGCGACGAGCAGCAGCGTGAGCACCAGCTGCAGGGTCTCGCCGGGCGGGAACGGGATCACGAAGACCTGCAGCGCGGGGATCAGGGTGACGACCCAGATCGCGAAGGCGTTGATCACGACGCGGATGAGGAAGCCCATAGTGCGTCAGTCTGGCATGCGGCCTGACGGTCGCCAATGCTTTCCCGCCCGCCCCGGGTGGCGGCATCCGTCCTCGCTCGTAGACTCGGGACGTGACCGACGCGCCCGAGATCCCCGTCCGCGTGCGCCCCGAAGTCGCCGCGCTGCCGCCCTACAAGCAGGGCAGGCAGGCGGGCGCCGAGGCGTTCAAGCTGTCGAGCAACGAGAACCCGTTCGATCCGCTCCCGGGGGTGCTCGAGCGCGTGCGGGCCGCGTCGGCGCTCAACCGGTATCCGGATGCCTCGGCCGCGCGCCTGCGGGAGCGCCTCGCCGAGCGGTACGGCGTCGGCACCGACGCCGTGCACATCGGCGCCGGGAGCGTCTCGATCCTCGCGCAGCTCGTTCAGGCGACCTGCGGCCCGGGCGACGAGCTCGTGTACGCGTGGCGGTCGTTCGAGGCGTACCCGTGGCTCGCGGTGGTCGCCGGCGCGACCGCGGTGCACGTGCCGCTCCGCGAGGGCGCCCGTCACGACTTCGACGCCATGGCCGCGGCGATCACCGACCGCACCCGCGCGATCATCGTGTGCAGCCCGAACAACCCGACGGGTCCGATCGTCACCCAGGCCGAGTTCGACGCGTTCGTGCAGCGTGTCCCGGCCGACGTGCTGCTGATCCTCGACGAGGCGTACGCCGAGTTCGTCACAGATCCCGACGCGGTGAACGGCCTGCGCGAACCGGGTGGTCCGCGGAATCCGAACGTCGTCGTCCTCCGTACGTTCTCGAAGGCGTACGGACTCGCGGGCCTCCGGGTCGGCTACGCCGTCGGCCATCCCCGCGTGCTCGACGCGGCGCGCAGCACGGCGATCCCGCTGTCGGTCACCGCCCACGCCGAGGAGGCGGCGCTGGCGAGCCTCGAAGCCGAGGCCGAGCTGCTCGAGCGGGTGCACGAGATCGCGGAGCGTCGCGATCGCCTGGTTGCCGCCCTGCGCGATGCCGGGTGGAACATCCCCGACGCGCAGGGCAATTTCGTGTGGCTGCCCAGCGGGGACGAGACGCTGACGTTCGCGGCGGCCTTCGAGGAGGCGGGTCTCATCGTCCGCCCGTTCGCCGGCGACGGCATCCGGATCTCGGTCGGCGAAGAAGAATCTGTCGACAAGGTCCTACGGATCGCGGCATCCGTTGTTAAGGACCTCCCAGAGGGCCATCCGGGGCGCGGGCTAGCGTAGAACGGTGACTTCGCCCGAAGATTCGGTGACGACCGACGCCCTCGTCCGCTTCCTCCAGGCGGACGGCACGTTCGCGCCGAGCCCGGCCGCGGAACCCTACCTCGCACTCGTCGAAGGCCTCGCCGACGCCGACCTGGAGCGGTTCTACCGCGACATGGCCGTCATCCGCGCGTTCGACGTCCAGGCGACGAACCTGCAGCGGCAGGGACAGCTCGCGCTGTGGCCGCCGAGCTACGGCCAGGAGGCCGCGCAGGTCGGCTCGGCGCACGCCGCGCGGCCGCAGGACCATATCTTCCCGTCGTACCGCGAGCACGTCGTGACCAAGATCCGCGGTGTCGACCCGATCGACATCATCCGGCTCATGCGGGGTCTCACGCACGGCGGCTGGAACCCGTTCGACCCGAAGAACGGCAACACGCACATCTACACGCTCGTGCTGGGCGCCCAGACGCTCCACGCGACCGGCTTCGGCATGGCCCTCACGCTCGACGGGCGCTGCGGCACCGGCGACCCGGAGCGCGACGAGGCCGTCATCGTCTACTACGGCGACGGCGCCTCCAGCCAGGGCGACGTGCACGAGGCCATGGTCTTCGCGAACAGCTACCGCACCCCCGAGGTGTTCTTCCTGCAGAACAACCAGTGGGCGATCTCGGTGCCGGTCGCGACGCAGTCGCGCTCGCCGCTGTACAAGCGCGGCGCGGGCTACGGCATGCCGAGCATCCCCATCGACGGCAACGACGTGCTCGCGAGCTGGGCCGTCACGCGCACCGCGCTCGACGAGGCGCGCGCCGGTCACGGACCGCGGGCGATCGAGGCGATGACCTACCGCCTGGGTGCGCACACCACGAGCGACGACCCGACCAAGTACCGCACGGCCGACGAGGAGGAGTCGTGGCGCCGCCGCGACCCGATCGCCCGCATGAAGGCGTACCTCCTGTCGCGCGGCGCATCCGAGGGATTCTTCGCCGACGTGGACGCCGAGTCCCAGGCTCTCGCCGACGACACCCGCACGCGCACCAACGCTCTCGGCGGCCTCGAGGCCGACGGCATGTTCGCACACGTGTACTCGGAGCCGCACGCGCTGATCGACGAGCAGCGGCGATGGCTCGCCGACTATGAGGCATCCTTCGAGGGAGGCGCATCGTGACCTCGACCGCACAGGCGACGCCGGTGACGGCATCCGCCATCCAGACGATGCCGTTCAGCCGGGCGATCAACGCGGGCCTACGTGCGGCGATGACGGCGAGTGATCGCGTCCTGCTCATGGGCGAGGACATCGGCAAGCTCGGCGGCGTCTTCCGCGTGACCGAGGGCCTCGTCGCCGAGTTCGGCGACCGCCGCGTGCTCGACACGCCGCTCGCCGAGTCGGGCATCGTGGGAACCGCGATCGGCCTCGCGATGGCGGGCTTCCGACCCGTCATCGAGATCCAGTTCGACGGCTTCGTCTTCCCCGCGTTCGACCAGATCACGACGCAGCTCGCGAAGATCACCAACCGTCACGAGGGCGCGGTGCAGATGCCCGTCGTCATCCGCATCCCCTACGGCGGCCACATCGGCGCCGTCGAGCACCACCAGGAGAGCCCCGAGGCGTACTTCACGCACACCGCCGGGCTCCGGGTCGTGAGCCCCTCGACGCCGAACGACGGCTACTGGATGATCCAGGACGCCATCGCGTCGGCGGACCCGGTGATCTTCCTCGAGCCCAAGAGCAAGTACTGGCAGAAGGGCGAGGTCGACACCTCGGCGCGCGCGCTGCCGCTGCACGCCTCGCGCGTGGTTCGTCGCGGCACCGACGTCACGCTCGTCGGCCACGGCGCCATGGTGACGACGCTGCTGCAGGCCGCGTCGATCGCCGAGTCCGAGGGCACGTCGTGCGAGGTCGTCGACCTGAGGTCGCTGTCGCCTGTCGACTACGGCCCGATCCTCGACTCGGTGCGCCGCACCGGCCGCATGGTCTACGCGCAGGAGGCGCCGGGCTTCACGAGCCTGGGCTCGGAGGTCGCCGCGACCGTCATGGAGAAGGCGTTCTACGCCCTCGAGGCGCCGGTGCTGCGCGTGTCGGGCTTCGACACGCCCTTCCCCGCCGCGAAGCTCGAGGGGGCTTACCTCCCCGACGCGGACCGCGTCCTCGAAGCCGTCGACCGCGCGCTCGCCTACTGAGAGGAGCTCGCATGAGCACCCAGACCTTCCTTCTCCCCGATGTCGGCGAAGGCCTCACCGAGGCCGAGATCGTGCAATGGCGCGTGCAGCCCGGAGACACGGTCGCCGTCAACGACGTGCTCGTCGAGATCGAGACCGCCAAGTCGCTGGTCGAGCTGCCGTCGCCGTTCGCGGGAACGGTCGGCGAGGTGCTTGCCACGGAGGGCCAGACCGTGAACGTCGGGGCGCCCATCATCACGATCGCCTCGGCGACGGATGCCGCGGGCCCGGCGACGGTCGGACAGTCCGAGCACGGCGGGCCGAGCGACCCATCGACCGACGGCGGCGAAGGCGCGGTGCTCGTGGGCTACGGCACCGGAGGTCACGTGCAGTCGCGGCGCCGGAAGCCGGCGGCGACCCCCGAGCAGCGGGTCGCGGCATCCGTCGGCGTCGTGGCGAAGCCGCCGATCCGCAAGCTGGCGCGCGACCTCGGCGTCGATCTGGGGGCGGTCCAGCCGAGCGGGCCTGCCGGTGAGGTGACGCGCGACGACGTCATGCGGCACGCGTCGCAGGCGAGCGTGTTCCGCAACATCGAGACCCCCGCGTGGGGCGACGTGCGCGAGGAGACGATCCCCGTGCCCGCCGCGGCAGCGGCGAGGCCCGCGACGGTCGCGCCCGCGAACCCTGTGCCCGACGCGGCGGGCCGCGAGGAGACCATCGCCGTCAAGGGCGTGCGCAAGGCCACGTCGTCCGCGATGGTTCAGTCGGCCTACTCGGCCCCGCACGTGTCGGTGTGGACCGACGTCGACGCGACGCGCACGATGGAGCTCGTCAAGCGACTCAAGGCCTCCCCCGACTTCGCCGACATCAAGGTCTCGCCGCTGCTGATCATGGCGCGGGCGGTCATCTGGGCCGTGCGCCGCACGCCGATGGTCAACGCCGCGTGGGTGGACGCCGAGGGGGGCGCCGAGATCCGCGTGCGCCGCTACGTCAACCTGGGCATCGCCGCGGCGACGCCGCGGGGCCTGCTCGTCCCGAACATCAAGGACGCGCAGGACCTGTCGATGCGCGATCTCGCCCGTGCGCTCGAGAAGCTGACGCTCACGGCGCGCGAAGGACGCACGACGCCTGCCGACCAGCAGGGCGGCACGATCACGATCACGAACATCGGCGTCTTCGGCATGGACGCCGGCACGCCCATCATCAACCCCGGCGAGTCGGGCATCGTCGCGATGGGCACGATCCGCCAGAAGCCGTGGGTCGTCGACGGCGAGGTACGCCCGCGCTTCGTCACGACGGTGTCTGGGTCGTTCGACCACCGCGTGATCGACGGCGACGGGATGTCGCGCTTCATCGCCGACGTCGCCTCCATCCTCGAGGAGCCCGCGCTGCTGCTGGACTGAGGCGGCACGCCGGCGCGAGCCCGACCTGTGGTGCGATCTCAGGAAACCGGGGCCGTGGTCAGGAGGCGGCGCAGCCGGTCGGTGATGCGGCGGGCCACCGAGCGGTGGTCGGGATGCCGCAGGCCCACGTCGACCTCGACGACGTCGCCGTCGCGGTGCACCAGGAACAGCGTCCGGAGGTCGCCGTCACCGAGCGCCGCCGAGCCGGTTCGGCTGAGCCGCGCCGTGCGCCATCTGCCCACACGGTGCATCGGGACGACCGCGGCGGCCACCCGGCCGCGGGCCGAGATGCGGACGTCGACGCGGTCGGCGGCGCGGCGCCGCGGCATCCGCGCGGTCACGAGGATGCGGCCGCGCAGGTGCCGCACGCGCACGCGGGCGAGCTCTCCCTCGTCGACGGCGGGGACCCGTTCGTGGCGCGCGACGGCCCGCTGCTGCACCTCCGCCCACCGTGCGACCGTGGCGGCGTCGTCGTGCCGCCGCGCCGCCGCGCGGGCCGCCAGGCGCATGGCCGCGAGCTCGTCGTCGTCCTGCAGGCACACGTGGACCAGCGCGCGGGCGGCGGCGTCGACGTCGCCGTCGGGCACCAGCCGGCCGTTGCGCCCGTCGGCGATGACCTCGGCGGGCCCGTAGCGGATGTCGTACGCGATCGGCACGCATCCCGCCGCCATCGCCTCGAGGAGGCTCAGCGACTCGCCCTCCGACCTGCTCGTGAGCAGCGTCCACGATCCGCGGAGGTACAGATCGGCCGCGTGCGGCACGTATCCGGTGAATGTCACCGCGTGCGACAGGCCGAGCCGCGCGGCCTCGGCCTCGAGCTTCGCGTGGCGATCGCCCTCGCCGACGATCTCGACTGTGACGGGGATGTCGAGGGCACGCGCCTCGGCCAGGACGCGCAGCGCGTGGTCGAGGCGCTTGATCCCACTGAGCCGCGACACGATCACGCCGTGGAGCCGATCCGGCGGCAGTCGGGGCACGTGGTCCGGAATCGTGACGGCATTGGGGACCACCTCGAGGTTGCCCGGATCGCCGAGCTGTTCGATCACCGTCGCGCGCTGGCGCTCGGTGAGGAACACCACGGCGTCCCAGCGGTGCAGGTTCTCGAAGATACTGCGCCGCGAGGCGGTGAGCCGTCCCTGGGCGTCGTGGTGCGCACCGTGCACGACGTGGATCTTCGTGATCTCGGGATGCCGGTACTTCTGCAGCGAGCGGGCCGCCGTCTTGCTGTCGACGATCATGACCGCACGCTCGTGCGCCACCACGTCGTCGAGCCACGCGAAGCGGAACGCGGTGGCCGAGGTCCACTGACCGGTGGTGCGACCGACGCGGTCGAACGCGGTGATGAGGCGCTGATCCCTGGGGCCGCGCTCCTCGAGCACCGCGAGGGTGCCGTCCGCGCGGCGATGCTCGATGCGCACGTCGCGCTCGCCGTCGCGCCAGCGCAGCACCGAGCCCTCCGGAGTCGCCTCCTCTTCGTCGGGAGCGCCCGGGGCTCTGCTGGGTCGCCTCGGCACGGGCGCCGGCGGGCGCTCGCTGCGGCGGAAGTCCTCGTAGATGTTGCGGAGCCGCATGCCGTCGACGAGCTCGCCCCTTTCCCGAAGCAGTCGCCGGACCTCGTCGTAGTCGGGGCGCGATTCGAACGTGAGGATCCCGACATCGGCGGCGGCCCCGTGCTGCACGAACGCCCTCGACCGCTGCAGCAGCGCGGCTGTCATCCCCCCGTGCTCCGGCGGGATCCCCCACGTGACCGCGAGCTGCCGCCGGTGCGGCAGAGACCCGCGCACGGCGGAGGGGTCGAGCGTCATGCCATGAACCGTACGGCCCGCGTCGCCACGGGACTCAGGGCTTGACATCGTGGTCGAGCGTGCGCTTCACGTGCGGGGCCTCTCCTGGATTTGAGAACGATTATCAATAGACGTAAGGTCGATGGCATGACTCCGAAGCGACGCTCCCTCACCCTGCTCGGCCTGGCCGCGGCATCCGTCGTCACCCTCGCCGGCTGCGCGAGCACGGCGGCACCGGCCGGCGACGGCGAAGACGAGTCGCTCACCGTCGTGGCCTCGACGAACGTCTACGGGCAGATCGCCGAGCAGGTCGGCGGCGACCTCGTCGAGGTCACCTCGATCGTCACGAGCGACACGCAGGACCCGCACTCGTTCGAGCCCAGCGCCCGCGACCAGCTCGCCGTGTCGGAGGCCGACCTCATCATCGAGAACGGCGGCGGCTACGACGCGTACATCGACGGGCTCATCGAGTCCAGCGGCACCGAGGCCCACGTCATCACCGCCGCCGAGTTCTCGCACGACTGGCCCGAGAACGAGGGCCACGACGACGAGGCGACGGATGCCGAGCCGGAGGCGACCGCGAGCGAGCAGCCCGACGAGCACGCCGACGAAGACGCCCACGCCGACGAGGAGGGTCACGAGCACGAGCACGAGCACATCGAAGGCTTCAATGAGCACGTCTGGTACGACCCGCACACGGTCGCGCACGTCGCCGAGGCGATCGCCGAGGAGCTCGGCGAGCTGAACCCGGCGGAGGCCGAGACCTTCGAGGCGAACGCTGCGGCGTTCGTCGCCGAGGTCGAGGGCCTCGAGGCCTCTCTCGCCGAGGTCGCGGCGGCGCACGAGGGTGAGAGCGTCTTCGTGACCGAGCCGGTGCCGGTGTACCTCGTCGCGGCGGCGGGGCTCGAGAACGTCACGCCGGAGGCGTTCAGCGAGGCGGTGGAGGAGGGGCAGGATGTCGCTCCCGCGACCCTCCTCGAATCGCTGGGCCTGCTCGAATCGGGCGACGTGCGCGTCGTCATCACCAACTCGCAGACCGGCGGAGCCGAGACCGAACAGATCGTCGACGCCGCCGAGGCCGCCGGCATCCCCGTGATCGCATTTTCGGAAACGCTCCCCGAGGGCCAGACTTACATCTCGTGGATGCAGGCGAACGTCGAGGCGCTGAGCACGGCGCTGGACGGGTGAGCGCCGGGGCATCCGCCCGCCAGACCGGACGGCCCCCGATCCTCAGCATTCGGGATGCCGCGCTGCGCCGCGGCGACCGCGAGCTGTGGTCGGGCCTCGACCTCGACGTCCACGCCGGCGAGCTGATCGCCGTGCTCGGCCCGAGCGGCTCGGGCAAGACGACGCTGCTGCGGGCGATCCTCGGGCTCGAAGACCTGTCGGCCGGCACGATCGAGGTCCGCGACGAGCGCGCGGGCGCCGCACCGGCCCGCGCCGGCGGCCGACGGCACCGCGGCAGTCGCCGCATCGGCTACATCCCCCAAGCCCGGCCGCTCGCCCGTGACACCGCGCTGCGCGGGCGTGACCTCGTCACCCTCGGAGTCGACGGCCACCGCTTCGGGCTTCCGATCCCGCGTCGGGGCGACCGCGCTCGCGTGGACGCGCTCATCGACGCGGTGGGCGCGCGCGAGTTCGCCGACCGGCCCGTCGGACTGCTCTCGGGCGGCGAGCAGCAGCGACTGCGCGCGGGGCAGGCGCTCGCCGACGAACCGGTGCTGCTGCTGTGCGACGAACCGCTCACCAGCCTCGATCTCGCCAACCAGCAGGCCGTCATCGGGCTCATCGATCGGCATCGGCGTGAGAAGGACGCCGCGGTGCTGCTCGTCACCCACGACATCAACCCGGTCCTGGGCAAGGTCGACCGGATCCTGTACATCGCCAACGGGCGGTTCACCCTGGGAACGCCGCAGGAGGTGCTGCGCTCCGACGTGCTCACGGCGCTCTACGGCGCGCACGTGTTCGTGCTGCGCGCGGGCGACCGGCTGGTGGTCGTCGGCGCGCCCGACGCCGAGGCATCCCATCACCATCACGACGAGGTTGACGCGTGAACTGGGACGACATCGTCGACGCGATGTTCGGCGGCCTGCCGTACTACGGCGAGATCCTCGCGCTGGTCTCGAACTCGGTGTGGGCGGGCGCGGTGCTCGGCCTCGTCGGCGGCCTGATCGGCGTGTTCGTGATGCAGCGCGACATGGCGTTCGCGGTGCACGGCATCAGCGAGCTGTCGTTCGCGGGGGCCGCCGCGGCGCTCCTCATCGGATGGGACGTCGTGACCGGCTCGATCGTCGGCTCGCTCATCGCGGCCGCGCTCATCGGCGTGCTCGGGGCGAAGGCGCGCGACCGAAATTCGATCATCGGCGTGCTCATGCCGTTCGGCCTCGGCCTCGGCATCCTGTTCCTCTCGCTCTACGACGGCCGCAGCGCCAACCGGTTCAGCCTGCTCACGGGGCAGATCGTGTCGGTGCAGACCGGTCAGCTCGGCTGGCTCGTGGCGATCGGCGCCGTGGTGCTGCTGGGGCTGCTGCTCATCTGGCGTCCACTGCGGTTCGACTCGCTCGACCCGCAGTCCGCCGCCGCGCGGGGGGTTCCGACGACGGCGGTGTCGCTCGCGTTCATGCTGCTGCTGGGGCTCATCGTCGCGGTCGCGGTGCACATCATCGGCGCGCTGCTCGTGATGGCGCTCCTCGTGACGCCGGCCGCGGCGGCGATGCGCGTCGCCTCCGGGCCGCTGTCGGTGCCGCTGCTGTCGGCGCTGTTCGGGTTCGTGTCGGCGGTGGGCGGCATCCTGCTCGCGATCATGGGCACCCTCCCCGTGAGCCCCTACATCACCACGATCTCGTTCGTCATCTACGTCGTGTGCCGCGTCATCGGCGCCCGCCGAGGCCGCGTGACGCGAGTCGCTTGACCCGCGCTCCGTCCCCGAGTTGGCGTTCGGGTGTCACGACACGCGGGGTCGGTGTGGTGATTCCGCGTGTTGCGCCACTTGAGGGTGGGCGGCGGGGCTTGGGCTTGTTGGCGTTCGGGTGTCACGACACGCGGGGTCAGGGTTGTCATTCCGCGTGTTGCGCCACTTGAGGGTGGGCGGCGGGGCTTGGGCTTGTTGGCGTTCGGGTGTCACGACACGCGGGGTCGGTGTGGTGATTCCGCGTGTTGCGCCACTTGAGCGGGGGCAGCGGGGCCCTGGGTTGGCGTTCGGGTGTCACGACACGCGGGGTCAGGGTTGTCATTCCGCGTGTTGCGCCACTTGAGCGTGGGCAGCGGGGCCTGGGGTCGTCGTTCGGGTGTCACGACACGCGGGGTCGGTGTGGTGATTCCGCGTGTTGCGCCACGTGAAGGTCGGGGACGAGAACCGTGGAGGCGTCCAGCGGCGCCCGGCTCTTGCTCAGGACCCGCCGGTAGACTCCCCGGCATGGCCCAGCGCAATACGTGGCAGCGCGAACGCGTGCGCGAAGCGCTCACCGACGCCCGTGGCTTCGTGAGCGCCCAGTCGCTTCACGCGACCCTGCGCGACGAGAACACCGGCATCGGACTCGCCACCGTGTACCGTGCGCTCGCCGGGCTCGCGGCGCAGGGCGAGGCCGACTCGCTGCAGAGCCCCGAGGGCGAAGCGCTCTACCGTGCGTGCATCAGCAGCGGCCACCACCACCACCTCATCTGCCGTTCGTGCGGCCTGACCGTCGAGATCGAGGCGAGCGACGTCGAGCAGTGGGCCAAGAGCACGGCCGAGCGCCACGGCTTCCGCGACGCCGAGCACATCGTCGACATCTTCGGGCTGTGCGCCTCGTGCGCGAAGGCTCGGGACGAGAAGCGTGACGCGGACTGATTCCGCTGCCCCGCGGGCCGGCTCCACGAGCCATCGCCACGGATCGACGACGGATGCCGCGCCGCGGCCATCCGCGCAGGCCCGCACCCTCCTGTGGCTCGGTGTCGGGGCCGCCGTCGTCGCCGGGCTGTTCCTCATCGACTGGCTCGCGCCGACCCTGTTCCCGGCCTCCCTCTCCACCCGGGCCCAGGACGGGCTGACGCTAGCGGTCAGCGTGCTCATCGAGTCGCTGCCGTTCGTCGCGCTCGGCGTCGTGCTGTCGATCGTCGTGCAGGTGTGGGTGCCGCCGGGTGTCATCGAACGATGGATGCCGCGCCGCGCGTGGGCGCGCCGCGCGGTGCTGTCGCTGCTCGGCATGATCGTGCCGGTCTGCGAGTGCGGCAACGTGCCCTTCGCGCGCGGACTCCTGATGCGGGGCTTCTCGGTGCCCGAGACGCTCACGTTCCTCATCGCCGCGCCGATCGTGAACCCGATCGTGATCATCACGACGCATCAGGCGTTCGGGTTCAGCGACGGCATCCTCGTCGCGCGCCTGCTCGGCGGGTACGCGATCGCGAACCTCATCGGATGGCTGTACTCGCGGCATCCGTCGCCCGATGCCCTGCTCACGGACCGTTTCCGCGACACCTGCGAACTCGTGACCCACGAGGCCGGCGGCCGGGGGCGCCGCACGCTCGCGCAGTTCGTGGTCGAGCTGCGCGCAGTCATGCCGGCGCTCGTGATCGGCTCGGCGCTCGCCGGCGCCGTGCAGGTGCTCGTGCCCCGGGAGGCACTCGTGGCGATCGGGTCGAATCCGGCTCTGTCGATCGTGGCGATGATGGCGCTCGCGATGGTGGTGTCGATCTGCTCGAACGTCGACTCGTTCTTCGCGCTGTCGTTCGCCTCGACCTTCACGCCGGGATCGATCGTCGCGTTCCTGCTCGTGGGGCCCATCGTCGACGTCAAGATGCTCGCGCTCATGCGCACGACGTTCACGTGGCGCACGCTCGGCGGGATCGTCGTGGTGGTGGTGCTCGCGGCTTTCGCCATCGGGACGGCGGTGAATCTCCTTGCGTAGCGCGCAGTTCATCGGCACGCGCTGGCTCGGAGTCGGGCTCGCCGCGGTCCTCTCCGTGGTCACGATCTCGCTCGCGGTGACCGGGCAGCTCGGCCTCTACATCAACCCCGACTCGACGTGGTTCGCGGTGTCGATGGCGGTCGTGGTGCTCGTCGGCACGGTGGCGTCGTTCGCCCTGCCGCTCGGCGCCGAGTCCGACCACGGCCACGACCACGGCGACGCCGTCCCCGCGCGGCCCCACGCCCACGGCCACGACCACGGCGACGCCGTCCCCGCGCGGCCCCACGCCGACGGCGGCGACCACGCCCACGCCGAAGGCGACGACCACGCGCACGGCGACGGCCGGCGCGGCGACGACCACCACACCTCGCACCCGGCGGCCGTCGCGGCCACGATCGTGGGCGGGGTCGCGGCATCCGGGGTCGTCATGCTCACGCTGGTGCTGCCGCCCGCCTCGCTGAGTGCAGAGCTCGCGATGTCGCGCGACGTCGGCGCGACGCCGCTGTTCGGGGGCGCCGACACGATCCAGCTCGCGTCGACCGGCGACACCGCGTCGTTCGGCGTCGGGGAGTGGTCGACGGCGTTCGCCACGGCGACCAACCCCGACGCGTTCGACGGCGACCCCGTCGAGCTGACCGGCTTCGTCACCCCGGGCGAGAACGGCGACTTCGACCTCACCCGCCTCGTCATCACGCACTGCGTCATCGACGCGCAGCCGGCGAGCGTGCCCGTGGTCGCCGGCGACCTGCCGACCACAGGGCAGTGGGTGACGGTCAGCGGCACCGTGCGCTCGTCCTCCGACGGACGTCTCGTGCTCGAGGCGGCGTCGGTCGAGGAGATCCCCCAGCCCGAGGACCCGTATGAGTACTGACGCCGGCACGCGACGGGCGCAGACCCGCCGCCGTCGGGGGCGGGCGTTCGCGGGCGCCTTCGCGATCGTCCTCGGCGTGCTCGCGGTGCTCGGACTTGCGGGCGCCGCCGCGAGCGTCGCGCAGGGACCCCGGATCACCGACGTCTACGTGGATCCCGCCGCGGCGGCCGAGGCATCCGGTTCCCGTCTCATCCTCACCACTTCGCAGACGCTCGTCGACGTCGACCCGTCGCAGGTGACGGTGACGCCCGAGACGCCGTTCGAGGTCGACACGTCGGGTCGCAGTGTGGGCGTGCGCTTCACCCTGCCGCTGTGGGATGACACCGAGTACACCGTCGAGATCGACGACGTCTCGTCGCTCGGCGGCGGCCCCACGTCGACGCTCACCGAGACGTTCCGCACGCCCGAGGCCAAGGCGTTCCTGCTGCAGCGGGGCACCGACGACGGCGACATGATCTACCGCACCGACCTCACCGGCCAGGCCGCGGTGCCGGTGTTCACGCATCCGCACATCGAGGACTTCCGCGCCACCGCGACGCACCTCGTGGTGTCGGTCCGCACTGAGAACGACCGGGCGGGGCTCATCGTGACCGACCTCGACGGCGAGAATCCGCGGGAGCTGCCGCTCCCGGGCAACGGGTACGTCTCGAACCTGCAGAGCGCCGACCGCGGCGAGCTCATCGGATACACGTTCTCCGACGCGACGCTCACCGCCGACTCCGGCCGCGAGAGCCGCCTCTTCACGGCGTCGCTCAAGGACGTCGACGCCGAGCCGGTCGAGGTCGCCGTCGAGGGCGCCGACCCCCGCATCGCCGAGTGGCGGTTCGTGCCCGACACCGACAGCATCCTGCTGCTCTCGTTCGACGGCTCGCTGCTGCTGACCGGCTCGGGCGGCGAGGGTGCGACGGCGCTCGGCGCCGCCATCGGCATCGACGGCATCGCGCGCGGCTCGAGCGAGGCCGTGGTCGACCGCGTCGAGCAGACCGCGACGATCGATCTCACCGACGCGAGCGAACAGCCGCTGGTCGCCCCCGAGGTCGACCTCGGCGGCACCACCTCGGTCACCCCGCTCCCGGACGGGTCGACGATCCGCACCGCGGCGGTGCTCGAGGACGGCGCGCCGACGGGTCGCACGTCGGTCTCGCTCGTCGCCGCGGACGGCCAGACCCGCATGCTGACCGAGATCGCGCAGACGGATGCCGTGCTGCAGGTCTGCGTGTCGCCCAGTGCCCGCTACGCGGCGGTGCTGGTGGCCCCGGATGCCGTCGGCAATCCGTACGACACGTATCAGCTGCCGCTCCCGGAGCGGCCCGAGACCCGCATCCTCGAGATCGCCGACGGTGACCCGGTGGTCGCCCTCAACGGCACGGCGATCTCGTGGTGCCAGGTGCCGTCGCTGTGATGCGCCACGCGCGTGCCGGTGTGCGACCGGCGACTCGTGACGACCTCGTAGGCCTTCCGTCGGAGGTCGCGCCACGCCTGCTCGGCGGCCGGCTCACGACGGTGGTCGAGGGAGAGACCGTCGTCGTACGCCTCACCGAGGTCGAGGCCTACCACGGCCTCGGCACCGGGCCCGTCGCCGACCCCGGATCGCACGCGCGCATGGGACCGACCGCGCGCAATGCCACCATGTGGGGTGAGCCCGGCCATCTCTACGTCTACCTCAGCCACGGCATCCATTCGTGCGTGAACGTGGTGTGCGGCCCCGAAGGCGTCGCCGGCGGTGTGCTGCTGCGCGCGGGGGAGGTGATCGAGGGGACGGATGCCGCCGCCCGGCGCCGGCCCGCTGCCCGGTCGTCACGCGACCTCGCGCGCGGACCGGGGCGCTTCGGCGACGCGGTGGGGCTGCGGCATCCGGTGCACGACGGCATCGACGCGATCACCGGAGCGCCTCGTCACGGCGCGGTCGCGCGACTGGAACTGCCCGACGGGCCGCTCGCCGACATCGCCTCCGGCCCGCGGGTGGGCGTCGCGGGCGTCGCCGGCACCGCGGTGTTCCCGTGGCGGTTCTGGATCCCCGACGACCCGACGGTCTCGCCCTTCCGCTGGGGCAGGGGTGCCCAGGAGGCGCACGCCAAGCGCGACCCTTCGACAGGCTCAGGACGGCGCACGCCGCGCGTGCTAGACTGACTGTTTGTCTGCGCGCACTCCAGCACGCAGTTCGTATCCCACTCTTCGTCAGGGCCTCTCCGGGCCGGGTCGAGTGCGGGGTGCAGACAAGGGATCTTGGGTGCGGCCGTCCGGTCGCACGGTACTAAGGAGACATCACCATGGCAGCAGTGTGCCAGGTGACTGGAGCAGTTCCCGGCTTCGGTCACAACATCTCGCACTCGCACCGCCGGACGAAGCGTCGCTTCGACCCGAACGTGCAGAAGAAGACCTACTTCGTTCCGTCGCTGGGTCGCAGCATCAAGCTCAACGTCTCGGCGAAGGGCATGAAGGTCATCGATGCCCGTGGCATCGAGGCCGTCGTCCGTGACCTCAAGGCGAAGGGTGTGAAGCTCTGATGGCCAAGAAGGCACAGGACGTCCGTCCGATCATCAAGCTGCGGTCGACCGCGGGCACGGGTTACACCTACGTCACGCGCAAGAACCGCCGCAACAACCCCGACCGCATCGTTCTGAAGAAGTACGACCCGGTCATCCGCAAGCACGTCGAATTCCGAGAGGAGCGCTGATCCATGGCTAAGAAGAGCAAGATCGCGCGCAACGAGCAGCGCAAGGCGGTCGTCGACCGTTACGCCGCCAAGCGCGCCGAGCTGAAGAAGGCGCTCGTCTCGCCGACCTCGACCGACGAGGAGCGCGAGGCCGCTCGCGTGGGCCTGCAGAAGCTGCCCCGCAACGCCTCGCCGGTGCGCGTGCGTTCGCGCGACGTCATCGACGGCCGCCCGCGCGGTGTCCTCACCAAGTTCGGCATCTCGCGTGTCCGCTTCCGCGACATGGCGCACCGTGGCGAGCTGCCCGGTGTGACCAAGTCGTCGTGGTGACACTCGCACGCTGAAGCGTCAGGAAGGCCCGGAGTTCCTCGGAACTCCGGGCCTTCCGCCTTGGTGGGGCAGGGCGGCGGCCGGCGTCGGGTCCGGTGCCGGGCTCGGGCCGCCCGCCCTAAGCTCGGACTCATCCGACACGGGAGGGGCCGGTGGATCTCGATCCGTTCTTCGAAGAGCGGCTGCGCGTGCACCGCAAGTACCTGTTCGACCAGGCACTGGGCTCGGTGCGCTCTCGCCTGAGCGCGCTGTGGCCGTTCGCCAAGGGGCCGGCGCCTGCCACGGGCATGGGTGGCGGGGGCGGCCCGGCGACCGACCACAAGCCGAGGGGCAACGGCTCCGAGGGGTCCGGCCCCGCGACGTCTCCGCTCGGCCCCCACGCCCGTGCGCGGGCTCGGCACCGCAAGGCGGCGCTCGCGTGGGATCGCCGAGAGCTGCAGAAGGTCGGCGTGCCGGGACCGCGTGTCCGCACGACCGAGCACGTCGTCGAGGTGCCCGGGCATCCCGCCGTGCGGGTGCGCGTGTACCACCCCGACCCCGACCCGGTGCCGACGCACGGCGTGCCGGGCGTCGTGTCGCTCTTCGGCGGCGCCTTCCGCATCGGGGGCATCGGGTATCCGACGACGGATGCCGCGAACCGCCGTCGCGCGGTCGACGCCGGGGTGGCCATCGCCGCCGTCGACTACGCTCTGTCCCCGGAATACCCGTACCCCGTCGCGATCGAGCAGGCCTACGCCGCGCTGGAGTGGCTGTTCGCCTCGACCGATGAGCTGGGCATCGACCGCCGTCGGATCGGCGTCGCAGGCACGTCCGCCGGAGCGAACCTCGCCGCCGCGCTCACGCTGGTCAATCGCGACCGCGGTGCGCATCCGCTGCGGCTTCAAGTGCTCGAGGTCCCCGTCGTGGACCTCACCGGCCGGCACCTCGACCTGCGGGCGACGCGGGCGCTCGGCATCCCGCGTTTCATCGCCTTGCGCGAGCTGCGATCGGTCGCTCGCACGTACCTCTCGGATCCGCGGCAAGCGCGCGACGCCTACGCCTCGCCGCTGCTCGCCGCGTCGCACGAGGGGCTGCCGCCTGCGGTGATCCTCACGGCGGAGTACGACCCGCTGCGCGGCGACGGCGACGCGTACGGCGCGGCGCTGCGCCGCTCGGGCGTCGACGCGAGCGTGGTGCGCTACCAGGGTGTCACCCACGACACCCCGATCTTCGGGGGAGCGCTGCCGGCCGCCCGGCGCTGGCACGACGACGTCGTCAGCGCCCTGCGCCGCCTCCACGTCTGAGCGGCCGAACCTCGGGTCCGGGACTCGGGCATCCGAGCCATCTCCGGACGCCTCACCGCACAGCGCCCCGGCAACCCGCGCGTGCCGAGGCCCGGCGCTCTGTCGAGCCCGGGCCTGGGATGCCCGCCGGTGGGCGGGCGCGGCATCCGTCTACCTCGTCGCCGTCACGCGCGCCGCGTGGGTCGTGGCCCACTCGAGGGTGAAGTCGGCGATCTCCTCCCAGCCGTCCTGGCTGACGAGGCGGTGGGTGCGGCCGGCGTACTCCTTGTACTCGACGATCGCGGGGCTTCCAGACGCGCGGTACTTCTTCACGATGGCCTTGCCGATCGCCGGGGGCACGACGTGGTCGATCTCTCCGGTGATGACGAGGAAGGGGGCGCGGTCGGCGCGGCCGTAGTCGACGTGCGTGACGCCGCCCTTCTCGTTGAGCACCGAGGTGACGCCCTCGAAGAAGACGCGGTTGTACGAGTTGACGGCGTACTCCTCCCACAGCTCGTCGGACTCGGCGCGGGTGAGGTCGTTCCCGAAGGTGAAGTGGAAGTGGCGCTTGGAGAGGGGCTTGGCGCCGTTGATGCCGAAGGGGTTCGACAGGATCGGCGTGCCGGTCCACAGTGTCGAGGGCGGAAGCGTCGTGACGCCTGCGGTCTGTCCGGGCGCGACGCCCACGTAGGCCACGCCGAGCCCGCGGTCGGCGAGCATCTGGGTCAGGACTCCCCCGAACGAGTGGCCGATGATGATGGGCTTCTCGGGCAGCGAGCGGATGATGCGCTCGTAATGGTCTGCGATCTGCTTCAGGCCGATGCCCTTGAGCGCGGCCGGGTTGCGGCGGATGTCGTCGACCGAGCGGTCGTCGATGCCGGGCCACCCGGGGACGACGACCTGGTGGCCGGCTGCGCGGAAGCGCTCGGCCCACGTGTTCCAGCTCTTGGGGGTCATCCAGAGTCCGTGGATGAGGACGATCGGGGTCTTGGCGGTGGTGTTCATTTCCTGCTCCTCGTGTGCGGTGTTGCGGTGGTGGTCGGTCTCAGTCCGGGGTGTTCCGGTTCGATGTATCCTGATAGTAGACCGAACGTTCTATCTACGCAAGAGTATTCCGAGAACTTCGGAATCTCGTCGAGGTGGCACGATGGACCCGGAAGGACACACCCTCATGACCACGACGGATGCCGCGACCCCCCGCCACTCCCCCGCCCGGCAGCGCCTGCTCGCGGCGGCGACCGACCTCTTCTACAACGAGGGCATCCACTCGGTGGGCGTGGACCGGATCATCGAGTCCGCGGGTGTCACGCGCGCGACGATGTACAAGCAGTTCGACGGCAAGGAGGGCCTGGTGCTCGCCTACCTTCAGGGCGAAGATCAGGGCCTGAGGTCGCTGTTCGCACGGGCCGCGCAGGTCTCGGACGATCCTGACGAGCTGCTGGACCTCGTGGTGCAGGGCATCGAGGAGGACATCCGGGACCGCCACACACGCGGCTGCCCGTTCATCAACGCCGCGGCAGAGTACCCCGCCGAGGGCCCGGTGCGGGACCTCATCGCGGATCACCGCGAATGGTTCCGCGACACCCTCGAGCAGCTCGCCACCGGCGCGGGCCTCGCCGACCCGGCCGAGGTCGCGGCATCTCTTGTGCTGCTGCGGGACGCCGCGCTCGTCGGCGGCTATCTGGACGGGCAGGACCGCGTGGCACCGGCGTTCGCGCGCACGGCGCGGGGAGTCATCGAGGCGCATCGGCCGTGAGCGCCTGATCACCGCGAGTCACATCCGTCACTTCTGTCACACTTGTCACGCGACACGCCGTCCGCGAGTAGCGAAATCCGCGGAAATCCGCGGATTCACCGGCCATGTCGGGTACATTCGGTCCCGGTCGATCCGACCAGCCGGGGGGCGAAGCCGTCCGGTCCGAGCAATGACAAGACGGCGTCCGCCGTCTTTGGAGGACATACCAAAATGGCCGACAAGTCCATCACCAAGACCGAGCTCGTCGCGAGCATCGCCAGCGCGACCGGCCAGAGCCAGGCCGCCGTGTCGGGCGTGCTCGACTCCCTCTTCTCCACCGTCTCGGAGGCGGTCGCCAAGGGCAGCAAGGTTTCGATCCCCGGCTGGATCTCGTTCGAGCAGGTCGCCACCTCGGCGCGCACCGGCCGCAACCCGCAGACCGGCGAGGAGATCAAGATCCCCGCGGGCAAGCGCGTCAAGGTCACCGCGGGCTCGAAGCTCAAGGCCGCCGTCAAGTAATCGACGCAGACCTCTCAGAAGGGGGATGCCGCGGTCGCGGCATCCCCCTTCAGCGTGCGGCCGGCGTTCAGGGCGCCGCCACGTAGGCTGGAAACCGTGAACTCCCGCGCCCTGCGGGCCGCCGGGCCTGCGATCCTCGTCGCGGCCGCGCTGGCCGCCCTGATCTGGGCGCTTGCCTTCGGCGGCGGCGCTGCGCCGCTCGCGATCGCGGATCCAGGACCCTTCGCGCGCTGGGGCCTTCCGGTCGTCAAGCTGTTCGTGAACCTCGCCGCGGCGGGCATGGTCGGCGCGCTCGTCACTGCCCTCTTCGCGCTGCGCGCCGGCACGCGGGAGTTCGACGTCGCACTCGACACCGCCTCGATCTCGGCTGCGGTCTTCACGCTGGCCGCGGCGGCCACCGGATTCCTGACGTTCATCGTCTCGTTCAACCCGACGATCGACGCCGGACCCGAGTTCGGCGGACAGCTCGGGCGCTTCCTGGTCGAGTGGGAGCTCGGTCGCACCTGGCTCATCACCACCATCGCCGGCGCCGCCCTCACCGTGCTGACCTTCGCGGTGCGCTCGTGGACCGTGACGATGTTCGTCGCGCTGCTGGCCACGGCATCCCTCGTCCCGATGGGAACGCAGGGTCACTCGGGCGAGGAGGCGTTCCACCACGAGGCGATGACGGCGCTGATCCTGCACATGATCGCCGCGGCGGTGTGGCTCGGCGGACTCCTCCTCATCGTGATCGTGCGGCCGCTGCAGTCGCGCGAGCAGCAGGTCGCCACCGTGTCGCGCTACTCGAGCATCGCGATCGCGGCGTTCGCGGTGGTCGCCGTGTCGGGCACGGTGCGGGCCGCGATCGGACTGCAGGACTGGGCCGCGCTGCTCTCCCCGTATGGGGCGATCCTCGGAGTCAAGATCGTCGCCCTCGTCGCGCTCGGCCTCTTCGGCGCCTGGTACCGCACACGCCTCATCGGACGCATGGGGGACGACCAGGGTGCATCCCGCGCCTTCTGGACGTTGATCGCGTTCGAGCTGGTGCTGATGGGGCTCGCCAGCGGCGCTGCGGCCGCGCTTGCCCGGACGCCCCCGCCGAACGCCGGGACGCTCCCCACCCTGCAGACGCCGGCCGAGCGTCTCTCGGGCGCCCCGCTGCCGCCCGAGCTCACCCTCGAGCGCTGGGTGACCGCGTGGAACGTCGACCTGCTGTGGGCGGTCGTCGCCGGGTTCGCGGTGTTCTTCTATCTCGCCGGCGTCCGGCGGCTGCACCGTCGCGGCGACACGTGGCCGCTGTACCGGACGATCATGTGGATCGCCGGCATCGCGCTGCTGGTGTGGGTGACCGGAGGCGTGGTCAACGTCTACCAGGACTACCTGTTCAGCATGCACATGATCGGCCACATGCTCCTGACGATGGCGATCCCGCTGCTGCTGGTCGCCGGCGCCCCGGTGACCCTGGCGGCGCGGGCGATCCTCAAGCGCGACGACGGCACGCGCGGCGGGCGCGAGTGGATCCTGTGGGCGGTGCATTCGCCCGTGGCGCGCGTGCTCACCAACCCGTTCGTCGCAGCAGGGCTCTTCATCGGCTCGCTGTGGGTCTTCTACTACACCGACCTGTTCCGATGGTCGCTGTACGACCACCTCGGGCACGAGTGGATGGTCGCGCACTTCCTCATCACCGGCTACCTGTTCGTGCTGACGCTCATCGGCATCGACCCGGTGCCCTATCGCCTGCCGTACCCGGGCCGGCTGGTGCTGCTCATCGGCATCATGGCCATGCACGCGTTCTTCGGCATCGCGATCATGATGCAGGAGGGCCTCATGGTCGCGGAATGGTTCGGCTCGATGGGCCGCACGTGGGGCGCGACGCCGCTCGAGGACCAGTACACGGGGGGCGGCGTCGCCTGGTCGATCGGCGAGATCCCCACCCTCATCCTCGCGATCACCGTCGCCATCCAGTGGAGCCGCAGCGACGCCCGCGAGACGAAGCGGCGCGACCGGCACGCGGATCGGACGGGGGATGCCGAGCTCGAGGCCTACAACGCCCATCTCGCCGCCCTGGCCGAGCGCGACGCGCGCGCAGGCACCGGCCGCTGACCCGGCTCAGGTGGTGTCGGGGCCGGTGACGACGATCGACACGCTGCCGTCGGGCATCACCGAGATCGTGCCCGTCACGATGAACGGCACGTCCTCGCTGACCTCGCGCACCTTGCCATCGAAGATCGACCTGATCTCGACCTCGATGTGCGCGACCGCCTCGGCGGGCAGAATCGTCCAGCCCGCTCCGTCGGGCGCCACGTCGACCGTGGGCTGGCGTGCGATCGACCACTTCGGCAGCGAGTCGATGCGGTCCTGCACGAAGTAGCCGAACGGGCAGGCCGTCGGCTGCAGCACCTCCTGCGTCGCGCACGCGGTCAGGAACTCCTCGACCTTCTGCTGCACCACGCCGACGAACTCGTCGGTCGGCTGCGCCTGCACCGTGATGGGGATCGCGTGGAAGGGGCTGTCGGAGAGCACCGCGACACCGGGCGTGTGGGCGATGCGGTTGTCGACCGACACCGAGTACAGGCCGGGCGAGAAGACCAGGAGCGGCACAGGGGCGAGAGGATCGGCATCCGCTCCGTCGGGCGAGGCCTGCCGCTTGTCGAGCGTGAATCCGTTCACGTCGAAGCTCATCGAGCCGGCGACCGTGAGGTTCATCACCGCGAGTGGACTCGTGGCGAACCGCCACGTCGGGGCGAGGCCGATCGAGCCGTCGCGCTCGACCTCGAAGGTCGTCACGCCGGGGTAGCCGCGCGCGTCGTACTCCACCGTGACCAGGGTCACGTCGCCCTGCTGCTCCTCCGACACCACACGGACGTCCGAGAGCGGCGCAAGCGCGGCTCCGCGCAGGAGCGCCTCGGATGCCGTCGCCGGGAGCCCGGCCGCCTCGAGCTCGGCGGTGCTCACCGTGACGCCAGGCACCGCCAGCGCGTCCGTGGCTCGCTGATCGGCGAGGAGGTCGACGTAGCGCTCGACGAACGCGGACGGGCTGTAGAACTCGCGTTCGATCGCCGACCACGCCGCGGGGACCGCGGCGACCAGGGCCACGCCCACGACGCCGAGAAGCGTCAGGTCGAGCCACAGGCGCCGGCGAACGGCCCGCTTGCGCGGCGGCTGGATCAGCTCCGGCCGGCCGCCGTCGCGGCTCGCGGAAGAGGCCGCGGGCGCACCCGTGCGACCGGATTCCGTGTCCACCGCCCCTTGGTCCACGCGCCCAGTCTAGGAACTGCCGGCCGGGAGAGCCCTGTGGAGCGTAACCTGCGGGCAGACCCGGCCCGTGCCCCGTCACGACATGATGTCGTCGCGCACCACGCTGGACGCCGCGACCTGGCCTGCTGCGATCGCCGCGGCGAGCGACACGAGCGGTCCGGGAACGGCCGAGGTGTGCGCCATGTCTCCGGCCGCGTACACCCCGGGCACGGTCGTGCGCCCGAGGGCGTCGATCTCGACTCCTCCGCCGGGCAGGATGCCGCAGCCGAGCTGCTCGGCGAAGGGTGCACGCTGGTGCGCGGTCGCGGCGGTGAAGATGCCGGCGACGTGCTCGGTGGTGCCGTCGGCGAGGGTCAGGTCGAGTCCGTCGCCGCTTGCGGCGACGTGCGCGACCCCGGCGGGCGGCACGATGAGCGCGGAGTCGACCACGGGCTGCAGCATCCGTCCGACCATCTCGCCGTGCTCGCCTTCCACCAGGATCGCGACGCGCCGGCCCGCGAACTCGTGGCCATGGCAGAACGGGCACTGCGCGACCGTGCGACCCCACTGTGCGGCGAGCCCGGGGACGGCGGGCAGCTCGTCGCGCATGCCGGTGGCGAGCACGACGCGCCGGGCGCGCTCGGTGCCGTCGGCGAGCCCGACGCGGAAGTCGCCGAGGACGCCCGACACCGACTCGACCACGGCGTCGCGCACCTCCACGGTCGGGTAGGTCGAGAGCTCGGCGCGGGCGATCGCGCGCAGCTCGGCCGGGTCGCGCCCGTCGTTCGTGACGAGGTTGTGCGCATGTTCGACCGTGGCGTTGCGGTACTCGCCCGAGTCGAGCAGCAGCACCTGCCGGTGCATGCGGCCGATGGTCAGGGCGGCCTGGAGGCCGGCGGGGCCGCCTCCGATCACGATCGCGTCGTAGAGCATGTCGGTCCTTTCGGGTTGCGTCAGGAACGATCCTGTGACTTCATGTCGACATGAAGTCAAGTCTTTCGATCGGGGATGCCGCGGCGCGGTTCGCGCTGCCCACCCATGTGCTGCGGCACTGGGAGGACGTCGGGCTGCTGCGGCCCGAGCGCGACAGTGGAGACCGCCGGCGCTACGGCGACGACGATCTGGTGCGGATCGGCGTCATCGTCCGCAGCAAGGCCGCCGGGATGAGCCTCGAGCAGATCGGCGTGCTCCTCGACGAGAACGCCCCCGAGCGGCATCGCGTGCTCGAAGAGCACCTCGCCGAGCTCGACCGGCGCATGGCCGACATGGAGCGCTCGCGGCGGATGACCGAGCACGCCCTGCCCTGCCGCGCCCACGACATCACCACGTGCCCGCGGTTCCGCTCCATCATGGACGAGGTCGTCGCAGGCACCGGGACGTGGCGGGAGGCCGAGCCGCCGGCGGAGTGAAGGGGGTCGGTTCCAGACCGTCCCGTCTCAGAGCCAAGGCCGCCTCGGACCTGGTCCGGGACGGCCCGCACGAGACGGGGGCACGAGGCGGGCATCACGCCCCGCGCCCCCGCGTCGGTGTCAGGGACGCACCGTGGTGCGCCCCAGCGACAGCCAGCCGTCGACTGTCTTGTCCTGATCGGCGTTGGCGAAGCGGACCGGCTGCCCCGCGGCGAGCGGGTTCGCGCCTTGGATCAGCACCGTATACCTGCCGGGCTTGACCGATGCCGTGCCGAACTGCGCCGAGAACCGCTGCTCGGCCCCGACCGCGATGTCATCGAGTGTCCAGTCGGTCGACCACTGCCGGACGATGCGGCCACGGGCGTCTGCGAGCGCCACCGTGATCGGCCAGTCGTAGTAGAACGGCGCGACGCCGACGTTCTCGACGGCGATGCCGACCTCGAGCTCTCCCCGGTGGTGCGGTGCCCGGTCGAGACGCGCCTCGGTCACCCGCAGCGAGTAGCCGAGCGAGCGGGCCCCGGTGAGGGCACGGTCGCGATCCGCGCCGGTGTAGCCGGTGGCGAAGGCGTAATGGTTGATGAGCCAGCTGGCGTGGGTCGCGGCGACGCTGCCATCGAAGTCGTTGTCGCCGCCCTCCTGGATCACGGGACATCCGTCGGCGCTGAAGATGCACGACTGGAGCTCGGGGCGGAGCTCGCCGCCGATCGAGTTGGTCTTCCACTTGTCGGCGGCGCCCGCAGCGATGATCTGGTCCATGAAGTACCAGCCGTACGGGCTCGGCTTGGTCGTGAGCGCGAACGAGTCGTCGTGATAGCCGACGTCCAGGTTGGCATTCGCGGTGCTGGCGTAGCGCACCTCGATGTCGGTCTCGTCGAACGCCTCGAGGAAGTCGTCGAGCACGCGGGCCTGGTTGGCGGCGGTGGGCATGCGGTCGGGCAGGCCGTCGCCGTTGTAGGGCCACGTGTGCCACTCGCCCCAGAACCCGATCAGGCCTGCCTGAACGAAGCCGAGGCGCGGGTCACCGTCGTAGCGCTCGCCGAGCGCGGCGATGAACTGGTCGAGCGCGGCCAGCAGCTCGGGGTCGTCGTAGTCCGGGATCACGCTCATGGTGTTGCCGAACTCGGCGTAGGGGTAAGTCTCCAGCCCGCCGTCGAGCAGGAACTGCGGGATGCCGCTCTCCCGCTGCGGGTAGTCCAGGTAGAAGCGCATCGTCGTCTGGTGACCGCGCGCGGCCACCGCGTCGAGAGTCGTCTCGACGGCGGTCCAGTCGAACGTGGCGGGGCCGGTCATCACCGCATCGAGCGGGAAGTACGACCACTCCATCGAGTGCGGAAAGCCCGGGTAGTCCCCCGCGAACGGGATGAACCCCTTGAGAGGGTTGCTCTCGGGCTCGCTTCCGTCGGCCAGGGTCCGCCAGCCGTCGCGGTCGGCGTCGGGGACCGCGAGCGCGGCGGGCGCCGAGCTCGCGATCGTGGTGACGAGGGCCAAGGCGAGCGCGGCCGAGGCGAGGGCAGTGGTTCGACGTGACGTCGTTGTCATGCTCATTCCATTCAGTTGGCGATCGTGCTGGGGTCTGCCGCGTAGTCGATGAAGGCTCCGAGATCGACGACGCGGTCATCGATACGGAACACGTAGCGTGCCTGCCGGGACACCTCCTCTCCTCGCTCGAGCCATGCGCGAAGCTCGGCGACCTCGTCCGGAGCGAGCCAGTCCACGGGGTCCGACGTCGACTTGAAGCCGAGCACAGTGGCGACGTCCTGCAGCAGGCGGCGCTGGTGATCATCGAGGAGGCTGCGCCGACGGCGGAAGTAGACGACATCGGGATCCGTCTCGTAGAGCGCACGCAGCCACGAGCGGTGGATCGACGCGAGGAACGCATTGCGTGCACCCACGCCGGTGGGATCGCCCGGTCGTTCCGCGTTCTCCCAGAAGGCCGCGACATCCGGACCCACGCGCACGCCGTCGAAGATGCCGGCAGACGGCAGCATCGGCACGCCGCAGCCGAGCAGGTAGACGTCGTCGCCCACGGTCTCGCGGATGAGGGCGATCGCGTCGCGGTAGGCCTTCTCGCGATGCACCGCCTCGCTGCGGCTGCCTTCGAGGGCGCCGGCGTACATGAAATCGAGCTTGAGGTAGCGGAACCCCCATCCCACGACGCGCGTGAAGAGCTCGCGCAGGTGGTCCTTGACCTCTTCCCGGCTGGTGTCGAGGGCGTAGTAGGGGCCGCCCCAGTTGTACCCGGCGATGAGCGGCTTTCCGTCGTCGCCCTGGACCAGCAGCTCGGTGCGGGTCGTGGCGAACTCGGAGTCGGGCAGCGCGATGAGGGGCGCGAGCCACAGGCCGGGACGGAAGCCCGCGTCGGAGATGAGGCGGGCGGTGGCGGCCATGCCGGAGGCGAACCGGTCGTTGGCCTCCCAGTCGCCCACCGAGCGCTCCCACCCGTCATCGAGCTGCACGACGTCGAACGGGAGATCGGCGAGGTCCGCCACCGTGTCGGCCACGAGCTTCTCGCTGATGCCCTCGTAGTACGAGTACCAGCTGCACCAGACGCGCCCGGCGCGGGCGCTGCGGGAGCCGAGGCGCTCGGCGAGGAGCGTCGCATAGCGCTCGAACACCACCTGCTCGGGCCCGCACGCCAGGTACCAGTCGGCGCCGGGCTCCTCGAGCGTGCCCCACAGTGTGGTGGCGGTGGCCCCCACCCTCGGGGCGCCCAGTCCGAGCGCCCCGAGGAGGACGACCTCGCCGTCTCCCACCGCGATCGCACCGACCGCACTGCCCGAGTGGGCGTGCGGGGTGTCGTTCCTCGCGTCGTCCGCAGTGAGCAGCCGCTGCGGGCTGTCGTAGATGCGAAGCGGCGCCTCGTCGAGCCGTCGCCAACCGGACGGGCTCCACGAGTTCCAGCCGTGACGGAAGAACTCGGCGTCGCCGAACGGGTGGACGACGGTGACGCTGCCGGAGGGGATCAGGAACTCGCGTTCGCCGATCGCCTGCGGCGCGCCCTCGGCGCGGAGGGGGAGGGAGAGGTCTCCGAGCCGGATGAGGCCGGAGAAGGTGGCGAGATCAGTGGGCATTCGGCTTTCCGTCTATTCGAAGAGGGCGTTGACCTTGGCGTTGGCGTCGGTGAGCGCGGTCTGCGCGTCCGCCGTGCCGAGGGCGACGCTCTGGATGGCGTCCTGGACGATCTGCGACATCTCGGTCCCGTGGTAATTGATCGGGATCAGGAAGGTGCCGTCGGGCTCCTGGGAATACGAGAGGAACACCGAGGCGTCCAGGCCCGATTCCGCGCGGGCGGCCACCGACGCGTCGGAGGCTTCCGTGTTCGCGGGGAAGATCACGCCCGTGTCGCCCACGACCGACTGGCAGTCGGCGGACGCGAGGTACTTGATCCACTCCCACGCCTGATCCTTGTGCTTGCCGCCCGCGTACATCGCGTCGCTCAGGCCGTTGATGGCGGACTTGCGGCCCTCCGGCCCCGCCGGCAGCGCTGCCCACGTCCAGTCGTCCGCAGTGTCCTGGAACATCAGCTGGTTGAACGATCCGATGCTCGTCATCGCGGCGCTCCCGCTCTGCAGCACCTCGAGTCGCGAGAGCGTGGACTGCTGATCGAACGGGGGCGCGTAGCCCTTGTCGGCCAGCGAGGCGATCCAGTCGATGGTCTCCGCGAGTTCCGGCGAGTCGTAGAAGAACTCGGTCCCGAACGGGTTCTCGTCGGAGTAGGTCCAGCCGTTCGACTGAGCGAGATTGCCCCACAGGTTCTGCCCCTGCGAGCCGTCGGCCCACTCCGGGAGGAACCCGTACACGGCGACGTCGGTCTTGTCGAAGCCCGGCTCGTCACCGCGCGTACCCGCCTTGTCGACGGTGAGCTTCGCGATGATCTCTTCGAACGTTCCGCCGTCATCCGGGTTCCACGTGAGATCCTGCAGCGTCGCCTCGTCGATGCCCGCGTCGGCGGCGGCCTGCTTGTTGACGATCAGCCCGATCGTGTCCCAGTCCTTCGGAAGGCCGTAGCGCGCCCCGTCGACGACCCAGATATCGGCGAGGCCCGGGACGTACGAGTCGAAGTCCACGGCATCCGGGTCCTCGTCGATGTACGGCTGGAGGTCCTCGATCTGCTTGTCGGCCACGAACTGCGGATAGTACGACGCCTGGTCCACCCAGACGTCCGGCGCGCTGCCGGCGGCGATCTGGGTGGCGAGGTTGGTCCAGTACTCGCTCCAGCCGTACTGGCTGATCTCGACCTCGATGTCGGGATTGGCCTCGGTGAAGTCGTCCGCGCACTGCTGGTACGCGGGCAGCTGCGCGTCGTCCCAGAGCCAGTACTGCAGGGTGACGGCTTCCCCGTCGGCGCCGGCGCCCCCTGCGGCGCAGCCGGCAGTGGCGGCCAGGGCGACGCCCGCCGCGGCGATCCCTGCGATGCGCAGGGTGGTGTGCTTTCTCATGTGTGCACGCACTCCTTTGTGATGGGTGTTCTCGGTGTTGGTGGTGCCTTCACTTGATGCCCGTGAAGTTGAGCGACTCGACGATGCGTCGGCCGAGGAACAGGAGCAGCAGCGCCACCGGGATGACCGACAGGGTGGATGCCGCCATCAGTCCGGTCCAGTCGGGCTGCGTGTTCGGGGATTGCTGGAGATAGACGCCGAGGGCCACCGTGATCGTGCGGACCGATTCGTCGCGGCCGATGAGGAGCGGCCACAGGAAGTCCTTCCAGGCCCAGACGACGGTGATGAGCGCGATCGTGACGAGCGGCCCTTGTGCCATGGGGAGCACGACGCGCCAGAAGATGCGGATCTTGCCGGCGCCGTCGATCATTGCCGCCTCCTCGACGTCCTTCGGGATGTTCAGGAAGAACTGACGGAGGAAGAACAGGGCGAACGGCGTCATGAGCAGGCTCGGTGCGACCATGCCCCACATGCTGTTGAGCAGACCGAGGTCGCGGACGAGGACGAAATTCGGCAGCAGCGTGAAGATGCCGGGCACCATGAGCGCGGCGATGAGGATGCTGAAGAGCACTTCGCGCCCGCGGAACCGCAGTCGCGCGAACGCATAGCCGCCCATCGCGCAGAACAGCGTCTGGAAGAAGCCGATGAGAGTGCAGTAGACGATCGAGTTCCAGATGTACAGCGCGAAGTCGATCGAGGCGCCGCTGCCGCCCGCCGCGCGGATCTCCTCCGGGCTGAGGAGCCCGAGGACGCGCTGGAAGTTGATGAGCGTCGGGTTGGTCGGCCACAAGCTGCCGGAGTCGGCGATCACGTCGCCGGCGGGGGTCAGCGCCGACTTCACCATCCAGTAGAAGGGGAAGAGCGTGGCGAGGATCGCGACCGCGAGGATCGTCCAGCCGACGAGCCGGGCAGGGCTCGGGCGCTGCCGGGCGCGGCGGCGCAGCGGGGGCGAGGCCTGGGGCTCGGGGTCGATGTCGAGCGCGGCGATGGGGGAGACGGTCATCAGGTGTCCCTAGGCGAGCTGAGATTCGGACGCCCGCAGCAGGCGGAGCTGGACGAAGGTGAGCACGCCGAGGATGACGACCAGGACGATGGCCATGGTCGCGGCGTATCCCATATGGAAGTACGTGAAGGCCTGTTGGTAGATGTAGTAGTAGATGACCCGCGTGGCATTGACGGGACCGCCCTTGGTCGTCACCGCGACCGTGTCGAAGATCTGGAACGAACCGATCAGGGAGACCACGAGCACGAGCGCGAGGATGGGACGCAGCAGCGGCAGCGTGATCCGGAAGAACGTGCGGAACTCGCCCGCCCCGTCGATCGCCGCGGCCTCGAACGTGTCCTGCGGGATCTGCAGCATGCCTGCGTAGAAGAGAAGCGCCGTGTACCCGACGAAGGCCCACGTGTTGATCAGCGAGATCGTCGGGAGGGCGAAGGCCGGGTTGGTGAAGAAGCCGATCTTGTCGAGTCCCATCGAGTCGAGCACTCTGTTGACGAAGCCGAGGTTCGTGTCGAGCAGCCACAGCCAGATCAGGCCGACAGTCACGTTGGGCACCAGCCACGGCAGCAGCAGGGTCGTCCGCACCACGATCGACCGCGTGAGTCGGTGCATGAGCGCCGCCAGAAGCAGGGCCAGGAGGGTCTGCGATCCGACGTTGAGCACGACGTACCAGAGCGTCACGCCCATCGAGTTCCAGAACTCGGGATCGGCCATGGCGGCCGCGTAGTTCTCCAGCCCGACGAACTCCGGCTCTGCCAGCAGGCTGTAATCGGTGAAGGACCACCAGAATCCGCGGACGGTCGGGTACAGATAGAAGACTGCGAAGCCGAGGAGCACGGGGGCGATGAAGAAGAGGGCGATGCGGCCGTCTCCCCGCTTGCGCCTGCCTCGCGATCCCGGAGACGCGGTGGCGCCCGCAAGCTGCGGTACGTATGTCATGGATGCCTCTCAGCGTCGGTGCTGCTCGGTGCGGCACACACGGGTCGTGCCTCTCACGCGTGCCCTCGTCGGATGGCTAGAATCGAGTGCGGGATTAATAATCCAACATGGCGATAAAAATAGCAAGGGTACGGTGAGCGAATGGCGCGTGAAGCGATGCTCGGTGGAGCGTCCGCCCCCATGGGGAGCAGGTCGCTGCTGCGCCGCATGAACTCCCTGGGGGCGCTGCGGGCCGTCATGGCGCGCCCGCAGACACTGCGCGAGCTCGCAGCGTCGTCAGGCCTGTCGCGCACCGCGATCGACGCCGTCGCATCCGATCTCGTCGCGATGGGATGGCTGACGGCCTCCGATGATGCGCAGGTGCGCACCGTGGGACGCCCCGCCATGACCTATCGCGTCCCCGCCGGCGTGGGGTGCTTCCTCTCCGTCGACATCGGAGCGAATCACGTCTTCGCCGTTTTGACCGATCTCTCCGGCACGGTGCTGGGGCAGAGCACTGCTTCCGTGCGCGAGGACGACGCGGCGGCAGACCGCATCGCAGCGACGCTCGCCGTGTGCGACGAGCTCCTCGCCGCACACGGTCGCGACCGCAGCGCACCTTGGATCGTGGCCGTCGGCTCGCCCGGTGCGATCGGTGCCGACGGCAGGGTGCTGCACTTCGGCGGCACCGGCATGCCGGGCTGGATCGGCCTCGACCTGCGGGAGCGGTTCGCCTCCGAGTTCGAAGGCGCTGTGCTCGTCGAAGGCGACGTGCCGCTCGGCGCGCACGCTGAGCTGACATTCGGTGCCGCGCAGGGACGAGAGGATGTGGTGTACGTGCTCTGCGGCCGGCGCACGAGCGGGGCCGCGATCGTCGGCGGGCGCGTCCACCGCGGCGTGCACGGCGCCGCCGGGACCGTGGGCGAGATGCCCGAGCTGAAGTGGGCGGAGCTCAACGAGCAGTACGGTCGCCAGGTGCTGGGAACGCCGCGTCCGACTCGGGAGCAGATCTTCGAGATGGCCCGATCCGGGGACCCGTCGGCCATCGAGGCGGTGACGGAGTTCGCCGACGACCTCGCCTCCGGCGCCGCCGCCATGGTCCTCGCGATCGACCCCGAGCTGCTCGTGATCGGCGGCGGCAGCGCACCTGGCGCCGACGTCTTCCTCGACCGGTTCACCGAGACGCTGGGCCGCATCTGCCCGCTGCCGCCCCCGGTGGCGGTCTCGGCCCTCGGTTCCGAAGCGGTCGCGTTGGGAGGGATCAGCCTGGCGGCCCGCCACCTCGACGCGGTGCTCGAGGAGGCGGTACGGACGGGCGACGCGTTCCCCGGCCCCGCCGAAGCACGACGGCTGACCCGGGCCGCAGTTGTGTAGGCCGGGCGTCAGCCCCGAAGCATCCTGAGCACCCCGGTCGGTGCGGTCCAGTCGCCGGATCGCAGCCGCGTGAGCACGAGGTCCTCCAGCCGCGTCTGCGGCGTGACGAGGCCGGGTGTCCGCACCTCGGCGAGCGGCCGGCGGAACACGAACTTCGCGGCGTCCTCGCTGGCCGCGGCACTCGGCACACCGGGCACGATGAGATCGAAGCGCGCGGCGAACGCCGCGATGTTGCTGCCGGGAAGACTCTCACCCAGCCCCGGGTCGAGCAGCCAGCTCTCGCAGCTGAAGTCGATGGCGCCGGTGAACTCGCGCGCCTGTGCGAGTGCTGCCTCCACGGCCGCCGGTGCCAGCGGTCCGGTCTCGGGGATGTGCAGCGCGTGGCCGTGGCGCCCGCGCTCGCGCTCCACCTGCAGCCGGCCGAGCTCCACGACGTCGGCGCGCAGGATGGCGAGGATCCACGGGAGGACGGATGCCGCGCCGTAGAGCACGTGCTTGCGTCCGACGTCCTGCAGGGTGGCCCTCGAGACGCTCTCGTCGACGCCGAGCTCACGATGCCGCGCCCGAGCGTCGCCCGCGACAGCCGTCAGCGCCGCCGCCAGTGCGCCGCCGTCGGCGGAGATGCCGAGCTCGTCCGGCAGCGGACCCGACGCCACGATGAGGCGACGCAGCCGCCGCACGAGGTCGGCGTCGGCGGGGCCTGGCGGCTCCGGGAGCCCGAGGATCGCGGCGCCGGTCATGCCACGTGCAGCAGGCGGAGCAGGCGCTGGGCCTCAGCGGCGACCGCGTCACGTCCGGGTGCGATGTACTTCCGCGGGTCCACCCGGCCGGGCGCGTCCTCCATCGCGTCGCGGACCGCGTGTGTGAAGAGGGCGTTGAGATGGGTGGAGATGTTGACCTTCGTCATGCCGGCGGCGACGGCCCGCTGCAGCTGCTCGTCGGAGAGCCCGGACGAGCCGTGCAGCACGAGCGGCATGGGGACGGCCGCCGCGATGCGCTGGATCAGACCGTCGTCGACGGCGGCTTCACGCGTCGTCATCGCGTGCGACGTGCCGACCGCGACAGCCAGCCAATCGACGCCGGTGGCCTCGACGAACCGGCGCGCGTCGCCGGGCTCGGTGCGCGCACCCGGCGCGTGCACCCCGTCCTTGCCGCCGACCTCGCCGAGTTCGGCCTCGATGAAGACGCCGCGCTCGTGGCATGCCTGCGCCACCTGCCGGGTGAGCGCGACGTTCTCGTCGTAGGGCACCGTGGACGCGTCGAACATCACGCTGTCGAGGCCGAGGTCGAGCGCCTCGCGCACGAGGTCGACGTCGTCCGCGTGGTCGAGGTGCACGAGGGACGGCACGGAAAGGGACCGGGCGATGCTGAGGGTCGCCAGCGCGACCGGCGCGAGCGCTCCGTGGTAGGCGACGCAGTTCTGGCTGATCTGGAAGATCACCGGCCGCTCCGCACGTTCGGCCGCTTCGGCGATGGCCTCGGCATGCTCGAGGAGCACGACGTTGAACGCGCCGATACCCGTGCGCGCGCGCCGGGCCTCGTCGACGATGTCGACAGTGGTGTGGGTGATCACGATGAGCTCCGTTCCGCAGGAAGGGGGAGGGGGAACGCGTCGGGCAGTCCTGCGCGCCTGGCCAGAGCGGGGATCACGGCGGGGTCGATCTCGCCGGCGACCGGGGCGAGGACGGCGGCTGCACCGCACAGGGCTGCCCATGCCATGGCGGTGGCCTCGTCGTGCCCCTCCGCGAGCGCGAGCACGAGTCCCGCGGTCGCGGCATCTCCCGCACCCGTGGGATTGCCCGCGATCCCCGCGATGGCGGGCTGCTGAAGGACGGCACCCGACGGGCCGCGCAGCAGTGCGCCCCGGGATCCCCGTGACATCATCACCGTCGCACCGCGCCGAGCAAGCCTCCGGAGGGCGGTGTCGTGATCGGCGGTGCCCGTGGCGTCGACGATCTCGGCCTCGTTGCCTTTGACGACGTCGGCTCCGGCATCCGCTGCCGACACGAGCAGCGGACCGCTCGTGTCGACCGCGACGCGCGCGCCGGCGCGCTGCGCAGCGTCCACGAGGCGGACGAGCTCGGCTGCGGACGACCCGGGCGGGAACGAGCCGGCCACGATCACCCAGTCGCCCGGGCGGGTCGCGGCGGCGACGGCGTCGGTCACGGCGCCCCATTCGGTGGGGCTGAGAGCGGCGCCCGGCTCGGCGTACAGGGTGGGGTGGGCGATGCCGTCGACGACCGCGACGGTGGTGCGCGAGGGCGCGGAGACTGCACAGGGGATGACCGGGAGTCCGGCTGCATGGAGTGCGTCGGCGATCCATCGCCCGGTGTCGCCGCCGAGCGGCTGAACGGTGGCGGCATCGCGCCCCAGCGCGCGGATCACCCGAGCGACGTTGAGCCCCTTGCCCCCCGGGCGCCGCTGCACGTCGCTGACGCGCATCGTTTCACCCAGCACCTGGCGCGGCACCGTATAGGTGACGTCGATCGCGGGGTTGGGAGTCACCGTCAGCAGTCGGGCCATCGTCGGCCTCTCATCGTGCGGGCCGACCGTCGGCATCCACGAGATGCGCGGCCGCCACGAAACCGCTGCCGGTGCTGGTGCGGATGTCGGCCGTCACGCGCCCGCCTCCATCGCGAGGATCGCCGCGCCGAGGGCGGCGGCGCGATCGCCCAGCTCGGCGGTGCGCAGGACGGGGCGGCGCAGCAGGCCGAGCCGTGCATCGAGGGCGCTCTCGAGCGGCGCCGTGAGGGTGCGCCCCGCGAGCGCGAGGCCGCCGCCGAGGACGATCGTCTCGGGAGCCACCGCAGCGGTCATGTTCGCCAGCGCGTCGCCGAGCACCTCGACGGTGTCGCGCCACACCCGTTGCGCCTCGGGGTCGCCGGCGTCCACGCGGGCGGCGACCGTCCGTGCGTCCTGGACCCCCGCGCGACGAGCTGTGCCCGCGGCCGAGGCGACCTCTTCGACTCGAAGACCGGCGTGCGCGCCGGTGCGGATCAGCGTCTGGCCGATCTCGCCCGCCCAGCCGCCCGAGACGAGGGGATGCCCGTCGACAAGGAGTGCCGCGGCGATGCCGGTGCCGATCGGAACGAAGGCGACGACGCCCGTCGTGCCGCGTGCGGCACCCCATCGAGCCTCTGCCAGGGCCCCGGCGCGCACGTCGTGACCGAAGGCCACCGCGCGACCGAGACGGTCTCGGAGCATGTGTGCGACCGCGATGTCGGACCAGCCGATGTTGGCCGACAGCACCGCGATGCCACGGGTCTCGTCGACGATGCCCGGGACGACGCAGCCGACCGGCAGCCCCGCGCCCTCGTCGAGAACGTCGACGAGCTCCGCGACGGTGTCGGCGACGGCGGCACCGGTGGGATCGGGTGCCGGCGTGGGGCGACGCAGCTCGCGGACCACCCGCCCGTCGCCGTCGACGACGACGCCCTTGACGGTCGTGCCGCCGACATCGACGCCGATCACGACGGTGCTCACGCCAGGATGACGGAGCGCGTCAGCGAGCGGGGGTGATCGGGGTCCAGGCCCTTGGACTTCGCGAGCGCGATCGCGAAGCGCTGCGCGACGATCAGGCGCGCCATCGGATCGAGGTCGTGCTCGACGTAGGTCGCCCCCGTTGCGGCGACCTCATCGGCCAGGCCTTCCGGGGCGCCGCCCAGGCTCCAGACCAGGCGACCCGGCTGTGCGATGGCGATCGGGCCATGGCGGTAGTCCATTGCGGGGTAGGACTCGGCCCAGAACTGCGCGGCCTCACGCGTCTTCAGCGCGGCCTCGTAGGTGAGCCCGACGGCCCAACCAGTAGCGACGAACGTCGCCTGATCGACCGACGTGAGCGCATCGACATCGATCGAGAGCGCCGAACGGGCATCCGCGATCACCTCGGCGAGGTCCTCGCCGAGGTGACTGCGCACGAGGGCGAGGACGCTGGTGGCGAAGCGGGTCTGCACGACGGACTGCTCGTCGGCGAACGAGAGCGCGATGACCTCGTCGGCGAACCGGGTCGCGGGGGAGTCGGCGACGGCGGTGATGAGCGTCGTCGGCACCGAGACGCGCTGCAGCAGTTCGATGACCTCGGTGGTCGTCCCCGAGCGGGAGATGGCGATGACTCGGTCGTACGCACGCTCGACGGGGTACTCGCTCGCCGCGAACGCGTCCGACTCGCCGGCGCCCAGGGACTCGCGGCGCACGGCGGCGGCCATGCCGACGAACCAGCTGGTGCCGCAGCCGACGAACGCGACGCGCTCGCCCGGCACGGGCATCGCGGCCGACACGGACGACGCGAGCCGCGCAGCCTCTGTCCAGGTCTGCGGCTGGGACGCGATCTCGTCATCGACGAACGTTCGGGACATCTCTCTACCTTCTGCAACGTGGAGATCACAACTGATCGTTTAACGAGTATTTGAGCAGAATTGATCACGACCGTCAACCCGCGGTGTGGGACGATAAGCCCGGAGGCCCACCCATGCACCAGCAGCAACGGCTCAATCTCGTGCTCGAGCTCATCAGCGAGCGCGGCAACGTCGCCATCGCGGACGTCAGCGAGCGGCTCGGCGTGTCGACGGCGACCGCCCGGCGTGATCTGAACACACTCGCCGAACAGCGGCTGGTCACGCGCACGCATGGTGGAGCCTCGGCGCTGGGATCCGGGTACGAGCTGCCGCTGCAGTACAAGATCGCGCGCCAGGCCGACGCCAAGCTCGCCATCGCCCGCGCGGTGGAGGGCATGATCGACCCGGGGGCGACCGTCGGCATGAACGGCGGCACCACGGTCACCGAGGTCGCCCGTGCCCTCGGTCGCAGCGAGCGCCTCGCGTCGGTGGGCGGCGAGCCGAGCATCACCATCGTGACGAACGCGCTCAACATCGCCTTCGAGTCGTCCGTACGCGAGAACATCAAGATCGTGGTCACAGGCGGCGTGCCCCGTCGTCAGTCGTACGAGCTCATCGGCCCGCTCGTGGCAGCCTCCCTGCAGGACTTCAGCCTCGACATCGCCATCCTCGGCGTCGACGGTCTCACCTCGGAGTTCGGCGCGACGACACTGCATGAGGGCGAGGCCGACGCCAGTCGCCACATCGCCGGCGTCGCGCGCCGTGTCGTGATCGCCGCCGACCAGACGAAGGTGGGCCGCAGCACTTTCGCGCGGATCTGCCCTCTCGAGAACATCGACGCCCTCGTGACCGACGCGCCGCTCGCACCGCGCCTGGCCGCGCAGTTCGAGAAGGCGAACGTGGAGGTCGTGGTGGCTCCCCCGGCCCGGGGCGTCCCCGCGCACTGAGCGCCTCCCACCGCGCGCAGGCATCGTCGCGCGGATGTTTCGCGTGGGTAAAAGATTCACGCACGATGTCGTGCGTGGTTTCGTGCACGCCTAGTGTTTGATCATGCTCGATTCAGGCATCCTCGTGACAAAATCGCTCAACGCGTGCATGATGGTGTCCAAGCACAGAGAAGTGGAAGGCTCATGACGCATTCATCTCAAGAGTCGGCGGGATTGCGTATCGCCGTGATCGGAGCGGGAGCGCGCAGCGTCATCGCCCACCACGTGCCCGATGCGCAGACCGGTGCGAGCATCGTCGCGGCGGTGGATCCCACACCCCACGGACGCGCACGTGCCGAACGTCTGTTCCCGGGAGTGCCGGTCTTCCCCGACGTCACCACGCTCGTGTCGGCCGGTCTGGCCGATGCAGCGATCGTCACGTCGCCCGACGACACGCATGCCGACATCGCCGTCGAGCTCCTCCGTGCCGGCATCGCGGTGTATCTCGAGAAGCCGCTCGCGACGACGCTCGCCGACGCCGACCGCGTGCTCACCGCAGCGGCGGAATCGCACGGGGTGCTGTACGTCGGCCATAACTTCCGCCACGCGGGCGTCGTGCGCCGGATGAAGGAGATCATCGACCGCGGTGAGATCGGCGCGGTGAAGACGGTCTGGGTCCGCCACTTCGTCGGCAACGGCGGCGACTACTACTTCAAGGACTGGCACGCGGACAGGTCGCGCACGAACACCCTGCTGCTGCAGAAGGCGAGCCACGACCTCGATGTCGTCCACTACCTCGCCGGTTCGTACACGCGGCGCGTCGTCGGGATGGGGGACCTCATGGTCTACGGCGACGTGACCGATCGCCGCGAGCGCACCGGCGAGACCATGCCCGAGTGGTTCTCGTTCGACAACTGGCCGCCCGCCAGTGCGACCGGCCTCAACCCCGTCGTCGATGTCGAGGACGTCTCGATGATGCTCATGACGCTCGACAGCGGCGTCCTGGCGAGCTACGAGCAGTGCCATTTCACGCCGGACTACTGGCGCAACTACACCGTCATCGGCACGGAGGGCCGGCTCGAGAACGTGGGCGACACGGCCGGCGGCGTGGTGAAGGTCTGGAACCGCAGGCGGGAGTGGTCGGTCGGCGGTGACGCCGAGTACCCGATCGAGGGCGTCGCGAGCGGCCACGAGGATGCCGACCTGGCCACCATGCGCGAGTTCCTCGATCATGTGGCGCACCGCTCGCCGACCGTGGTCTCCCCCCTCGCGGCACGGGCGGCCGTCGCGGCCGGAGCCCTCGCCGCAGACTCGATCCGCGACGGCTCGCGCCCGATCGATGTGCCCGCGCTGCCCGCGCACGTCGTCGACTACTTCGCCCCGCAGCAAACCCCGCCCCTGCACGACCCGTTCGAAAGGAACCCCCGATGACACAGCCACGATTCCGCCGCCGCGCGGCCGGTGCGCTCGCGCTCGCGAGCGCCCTCGCCCTGACCGCCACCGCGTGCAGCACGGCCGGCGACGGCGCAGCGACTCCTGAGGAGTACGCCGCCCCCGACAGCGACCTCACGGCGACCATCACGTATGGACTGTGGGACCAGAACCAGGTGCCGGCGATCGAGGAGAACATCGCCGCGTTCAACGAGCTGTATCCGAACATCACGGTCGACGTCAGCGTCACGCCGTTCAGCGAGTACTGGACGAAGCTGCAGACACAGGCGTCGAGCGACACGCTGCCCGACGTCTTCTGGATGAACGGACCGAACATCCAGCTCTATGCCCTGAACGGCAAGCTCGAACCGATCACGGGCGCGGTGGACGCCGGAGACATCGACCCCGCCGCGTACCCTGAGGCGCTCGTCGACCTCTACACCGTAGACGACGTGAGCTACGGCGTGCCCAAGGACTTCGACACGATCGGCGTCTGGATCAACAAGGACCTCTTCGAGCAGGCCGGCGTCGCCATCCCCGATGCCGACTGGACGTGGGACGACTTCCAGTCGACCGCCGCAGAGATCTCGACGACGCTCGCGGCCGACGGGGTCTACGGCGGTGCGGGCGGTATGGACGGCCAGACGACCTACTACAACACGATTCTGCAGGCCGGCGGCCAGGTGATCGACGGGCAGAGCTCGGGGTACAACACCCCCGAGGCGCAGGCGGGCGTCCAGTTCTGGACCGACGTCATCGCCTCCGGTGGCTCGCCGACCATGGCGCAGCTGACCGATACCTCCGCCGACCAGTGGTTCACGTCGGGCAAGCTCGCGATGTACTGGGGCGGCAGCTGGTTCCGCTCGGCGCTGAGCGACGTCCCCTTCGCCGACAGCGTCGACGTCCTGCCCCTGCCGCAGGGCGAGGAGCAGGCGACGGTCATCCACGGCGTCTCGAACGTCGTGGCGGCTGCGTCGAAGAACAAGCAGGCCGCGCAGGCGTTCCAGGTGTTCCTGGCGAGCGAGGATGCCCAGCGTCAGCAGGGTGAGTTCGGATCCATCATCCCCGCGTACGACGGCACCCAGGAATCCTTCACCGCCTCGATGCCGCAGGCGAACCTGCAGGTGTTCATCGACGCGCTGGCCTACGCGCAGCCCCTCCCCGTCAGCGCGAACACCGCGGCGTGGAACGCCCTGGAGTCGGAGCTCCTGCCGCAGGCGTTCTCGGGCGAGCGCCCGGTCACCGACGTGACGACGGAGCTCGCAGAGGAGATGGACGCCGCGCTCGCCGAGGAGGCGCGTTGACGCTGGTCGAACGTCGCACGGTCGCCCCTCCCGCGCCCTCCGGGGCCGGGAAGGGCGATCGGACCGGCCGGCGCAGCCGCCCGAACGACGGGTGGTGGGCAGTGGTCTTCCTCGGCCCCCTCGTCCTCGGCATCGCCGTCTTCTACCTGTGGCCGATCGTCCAGACGGCGGGGTTCTCGTTCACGAGCTTCGGCGTGTTCGGAGACGCCGCCTTCGCCGGCGTCGAGAACTACCTGCGGCTCTTCAGCGAACCCGAGTTCTACCTGTCGCTGGGCAACACGCTCCTGTATACAGCGATCGTGCTCCTCGGCGTTCCGCTGGCGGTGCTGCTCGCGAGCCTGCTCAACCTGCCGGGGCTGCGGTTCGCGGCGGCGTACCGGGTGCTGTTCTTCCTGCCGTACGTCGCGATGCCGACGGCCATCGCCTTCGTGTGGCGCATCATCTTCAACGGCGACTTCGGCCTGGTCAACCACGTGCTCGGACTCTTCGGCATCCAGGGACCGTACTGGATCAGCACTCCCGGCTTCGCCATCGTCGCGGTCGCGATCGTCGGGCTGTGGTCGTCGGTCGGGTTCTCGATGATCGTGCTGGCCGCGGGACTCAAGACCATCCCTCCCGAGCTCTATGAGGCTGCCTCCCTGGACGGCGCGAGCCGCTGGCGCCAGTTCCGGTCCATCACGGCGCCGCTTCTCACGCCGAGCATCTTCTTCGTCACCATCGTGACGGTGATCGCGTGCTTCCAGCTGTTCGATCTGCTCTACGCGATCCTCGGCACCACGTCGACCAACGCCTCGCTTCCGCGCAGCATGTCGCTCGTCTACTACTTCTACCAGGCGGGATTCGTGAACAACGAGAAGGGCTTCGCCGCGGCCGTCGCCATGGTCATCTTCGTGATCATCGGCGTCGTCACCCTGATCCAGTTCCGACTCCAGAAGCGTTGGGTCCACAGTGACTGATTCCCTGCAGATGCCCACTCCCATCGTGACGATGCAGGAGCGCGACGCCCTCGCCGTGGCGGGTGCATCCCCCGGCGACGCCGCGCGGCGTCGCCGCCCTACGGGCAGCGATCGCCGGGCCTACGTCGCCGCGCACGTGGTCCTCGGCGTCGGCGCGATCATCATGGCGTTCCCGTTCCTGTGGCAGATCATCATGTCGCTGTCGACGAACGCGCAGGTGCAGAGCGTCACGCCGGTGTTCTGGCCGGGCGAACTCCAGTGGGAGAACTACGCCGAGGTGTTCCAGCGGCTGCCGTTCCTCCAGCAGTTCGGCAACTCGGTGCTGATCACGGTCGTCCGCACCCTCGCTCAGCTCGTGCTGTGCACCATGGCCGGCTACGCCTTCGCCCGCCTGAAGTTCCCCGGCCGAGGAATCCTGCTGGCGGTCGTGCTGTCGATCCTGATGGTCCCGTCCCAGGTGTACCTGCTGTCGCAGTACCAGATCATCCAGAATCTGGGTCTGCTGAACAGCATCGGCGGACTGGTGCTGCCAGGTCTGTTCAGCGCGTTCGGCACGTTCCTCATGCGCACCGCGTTCCTCGCGATGCCCGACGAGCTCGAAGAGGCCGCCCGCCTCGACGGTGCCAACACCTTCCAGATCTTCTGGAAGATCATGCTGCCCCTCGCGACGCCCACCATGAGCGTGCTGGCGATCACCACCGTGCTGTGGTCGTGGAACGAGCTGCTGTGGCCGCTCGTGGTCACGAGCTACAGCTCGCAGATGCCGCTGTCGGCGGGACTGGCGACCCTGCTCAGCGACCGCACGACCGACTATCCGGTCGCGATGGCGGCGAGCGTCCTCGCGATGGCGCCCGTGCTCATCATGTTCATCGTGCTGCAGCGTCGCGTGATCGACGGGCTCGCGTCATCCGGACTCAAGTGAAATCCCCACCCCACGAAGAAGCGAGGAACGAGCAATGAAGCATCTGCCCCTGCGGACACGCATCGCCGCGACCCTGCTGACGGCGACCGTCGCCGCGGCAACCATGGCCGTCGCGGCGCCCGCGGCCGGCTCGACCGCGACGTCGGTGCCGCACACCTCCGCCGCCACCGGCCCCGCCGTCGTCATCTATGACGAGAACGACGCCCCGATCGCGAACCCCGCGCGCGGGTGGTACAAGCACACCGAGACGCACTCGCGTGCCGACGGATCCGGCTGGACCCCGCTGGACGCGGCGACGCTGGCGACGTACCGCGACCAGGGCTTCACCCAGATCCTGCGCGTGGTCTACCTCGAGCGCTATGTCGACGCCGACCTCGATGCGCAGCTTCTCGATGCGCTGACGGCGGACTTCCAGACCGCTCGCGATGCCGGCATCTCGGTCATCCTGCGATTCGCCTACGTCCAGGGCGGGGCCTGGCCCTACAACCCGCCCTACGGCGACGCCACGGTGGAGCGCACGCTGTCGCACATCCAGCAGCTGACGCCGCTGCTGCGCGCGAACGCGGACGTCATCGCGGTGGTGCAGAACGGATTCATCGGCCTGTGGGGCGAGGGCTACTACACCGACCACTTCGTCGCCGATCCGGCGAACCCCGGCGTGGTCACCGACGCCGACTGGGCGAACCGCACCGCGGTCACCGACGCCCTGCTGGCCGCGCTCCCCGAGTCGCGATCGGTGCAGGTGCGCACCATGCTCTCGAAGCAGCGCGCGTTCGATCGCCCGAGCGGTGAAGCCGGGGCGCTGACCGAGGCCGAGGGGTTCTCCGGATCGCCCGTGTCTCGCGTCGGCCATCACAACGACTGCTTCCTGGCCGCGCCGGATGACTGGGGCACGTTCCTTTCCGACCCGCTGAGCCTCGATCAGGACTACCTGGCCGCCGACACCCGCTTCGTGCCGATGGGTGGCGAGACGTGCAACGTCAATCCGCCCCGGTCGGAGTGGCCGACGGCGTCGGCCGAGATGGCGAGCTACCACTACAGCTATCTGAACCGCGACTACCACCAGGGTGTCCTCGACTCGTGGGGCGAGGACGGCCTCGTCGATGTCGCCAAGAACCTCGGCTATCGCTTCGTGCTGGAGGAGTCCCGTGTCACGGGCGGAACCGCGCCCACGTTGGAGATCGACGTGCGCAACGAGGGCTGGGCGGCGCCGTACAACGCGCGTCCGGCGTACGTCGTGCTGGACGGCCCGCAGGGGCGGGTGACGCTTCCGCTCGGCAGCGACGCGAGGACGTGGGCGCCCGGCGAGACGACCACGGTCTCGGTGTCGCTCGCGACGGTCCCTGCCGGGCGGTACAGCGCCTCGCTGGCCCTTCCCGCGGCCGAGCCGTCGATCGCGGACGACCCCCGGTTCGCGATCCAGACCGCGAACGTCGGCACGTGGGTCGCCGCCACCGGGCTGAACGACCTGCACCAGACCATCGAGCTCTCGACGCCCGGCGCGGTGGCCAAGCCGCGCATCATGGCTGAGGGATCCGACGTGCGCGTGTCGTTCACGGCCCCCTCGGCGGACGGTTCGTCGCCGGTGTCGGGCTACCACGTCACGCTCACCTCGGCGAGCGGGCAGACGCGCACCCACGAGATCGCGGCGAGGGCGTCGCAGACGACCTTCTCCGACGTTCCCGCAGGTCGCTGGCGAGCGACCGTCACGGCGTTCAACGGCCAGGGCGAGGGCGAAGCCTCTCCTCGATCGGCGACCGCCGTGGTCCACGCGGGATAACTCGTCCGCGGACGGGTGAGCCGCACCGGCCTTCGGGTCGGGGGATGGATGCCGGAGCCCCGAGGCGAGTACCGGGCTCCGGCATCCGTTCCTCTCGGTCGGCCGGCATCGGCACCGGCGCGGCCCCACGCGCCGAATCTGTGGACAACGATCCGCGTCCACCGATCGCGGCGCGCGCGGCCGGGACGGGGCATCCGGTCGTTAGCATGAATCGGTGACCACGCCCACGTCCGCCGGTCTCGCGCTCTCGTCCGAGCAGGAGGCGCTCTTCCGGCTCATCGAAGACACGCGAGAGCACGTCTTCGTGACGGGTCGTGCGGGCACCGGCAAGTCGACGCTGCTGCAGCACCTGGCGTGGAACACCTCGAAGCAGATCGCCGTCTGCGCGCCGACCGGCGTCGCGGCGCTCAACGTCGAGGGGCAGACGATCCACTCGCTGTTCAAGCTGCCTCTGGGCGTCATCGGGGCGCACGACGAGGCGCAGTCCGACGCGACGCGCAAGCTGCTCAACGCGATCGACACGCTCGTGATCGACGAGATCTCGATGGTCAACGCCGACCTCATGGACGCCATCGACCGCGCGCTGCGCCAGGCGCGCGGCCGGCGCGGCGAGCCGTTCGGCGGCACCCAGGTGGTGATGTTCGGCGATCCGTACCAGCTGGCACCGGTGCCGCCGCGCGGCGACGAGCTGCGGTACGTCCGCGACCACTACCGCTCGTTCTGGTTCTTCGACGCGAAGGTCTGGGTCGGTGAGGCCGCGACCGATGGCATCCTCGACGTCGGCTCGTACGGCGCGGAGCTCAACATCCGCGAGCTCGTCGACATCCACCGGCAGGCGGACCCGGCGTTCAAGGCCATGCTCAACGCGGTGCGATACGGGCGCGTGACCGCCGACATCGCGCAGGTCCTCAACGACACCGGCGCGCGCACACCGCCCGATCCGGCCGACGGCGAGCACCCGATCATCACGCTCGCGACGCGCAACGACATCGTGAACAGCATCAACCGCCGGCACCTCGACGAGCTCGTGGGCCGCGAGCAGACCGCGGTCGCCGAGATCAACGGCGACTTCGGGCGAGGGGATGCCGCGTACCCGGCCGACGTCGAGCTGAAGCTGAAGGTCGGCGCACAGGTGATGTTCCTGCGCAACGACACCGCGTCGTTCGGAGAGCCGCCGCGGTGGGTCAACGGCACGATCGGGACCGTCACGCGCATCGCGGGCGACACGGTGCGGGTCGACGTGGAGGGACAGGAGTTCGACGTCGAGCCGTCGGTGTGGGAGAAGTACCGGTACTCGTACAACCCCGGCTCGAAGTCGCTCTCGCGCGACATCGTCGCCGAGTTCACGCAGTTCCCGCTCAAGCTCGCGTGGGCCGTCACGATCCACAAGTCGCAGGGCAAGACCTACGACCGTGCGATCATCGACCTCGGCTCGGGCGCGTTCGCGCCGGGGCAGACGTATGTGGCGCTGTCGCGGCTGACCTCGCTCGAAGGGCTCTATCTGTCTCGGCCGCTGCGGCCTCGCGACATCCAGGTCGACCCCGATGTGCAGCGGTTCATGGCCTCCGCCGTACGCCGGCCCGCGGCATCCTGAGGCGCGTCAGGCGACTTGAGCGGCCTGCTTCGCCGAGGCGAGGTCGTCGAACAGCTCGGTGTTGAAGCGGTAGGCCAGCAGCACCTCGTCGATCACACGCTCCTGCTCCGCGGCATCCCACGGGGCGGCGTCCAGCTGCTCGCGGTAGACGTCCTTGAACGCCTTCGGGTCGGCGATGTCCTCGAAGAGGTAGAAGCCGATGCCGTTCGTGTCGAACCCGAAGCGCCGCGCCATGAGTCGCCCGATGAACTGGCCGCCCGACAGATCGCCGAGATACCGCGTGTAGTGGTGGGCGACGAAGCCGCCGGCCCACGTCGCGCCGACCTCGTTGATGCGGTCGACGTACCGCTGGGTGGTAGGCAGGGGCTCGATCCGCTCGCGCCAGTCGGGCCCGACGAGGAACTCGAGGTCGGCCTCGAGTGCGGGCAGGCGCGTGAGCTTGTCGCTGATGAACACCGCGGCGACAGGGTCGTTGCGCATCCGGTTCGCGGTGCGCTCCAGCGCCTCGTAGATGAACCAGTGCTGGGCGACTAGCGCGATGTAGTCCTCGCGGGTGCCCTCGCCCCTCATGAGGTCGGCCATGAAGCCGGCGGTCTCGCTCGACGAGTGCGCCCTGCTGGAGCGTTCGCGGAGCGCGGCGGAGAACGGGATCGGGTCGCTCATGCGCCCAGTGTACGAGGTTTAGGGTGACCTAACCTAGGCCCCGGTTCACGCGTGCGGGCGGGGCTCGGTGCCGAGTCGCCGGCACGCTTCGTCGTACAGGGCGACGACCTCGCGCCGCACCTCCGGGCGTTCCGAGATCGGTCCGCCCGGCCAGGGCACGTCGACGATCGCCGTCGAGCCGTCGTCGAGCGTGACCGCCCATCGTCCGCCGTCTCCGTCGAACCCCTCCATGCGCGACGCGACGATCCGGTCCGCGGCGATCCCCGAGTCCGCGGCGAATGCGCGGGCGATCAGGACGTTGTCGTCGGCGTGGTCGCCGTTCATGTGGCCCAGTACGCCCGCGAGCACCGTGTCGTCGAAGAGATGCGTCATGGTTACACCCTAAGGACGCCCGCGCGGGCGGATGCGACCGCGGTGTGTTTGAATTCAAAGCACGATCATCGGGGGGTGAGCATGCGGACCCGCTCCACAAGGCACCGCGCCAGCGCGGTCGTTGCGGGCGCCGTGGCGTCGCTGCTCGTCCTGTCGGGGTGCTCTCCCGACCAGCACGTCGACATCGACGTGCCTCCGCAGGCCGAGGCATCCTTCCCCGAAGACACGGTGCAGCAGCTGCAGGACGCCGTCACCCACGCGATGGAAGCCACAGGATCGTCGGGTGCGATCGTCGGCGTGTGGGCGCCGTGGAGCGGCAGCTGGGTGACCGGTCTCGGCACCCAGAGCCCGGACGGCGGCGGCGAGGTGAGTGCCGACATGCGGTTCCGGGCGGGCAAGGTCACCCGCGCGATGATCTGCGACGTGCTGTACGAGGTGGCTGCGACCGGTGCGGTGAAGCTCGGCGACAGCGTCTCGCAGTACGTCTCGGGAGCGCCTGACCTCGCGGACGTGAGCCTCGGCCAGCTGTGCGACGGCACGTCGGGCATCGGATCGTTCACCGGGAAGCTCTACCCGGCCTGGCTCACGAACCCCGCGAGGCAGTGGGAGCCGCGCTATCTCGCGACGTTCGGGCTCGGACAGCCGCGGTCGGGCGAGCCGGGCGTCGCGTACCGCGACTCCGACGCGGGCTACGTCCTGCTGGGGCTCGCCCTCGAGCGCGTGACGGGGAGGTCCGCGGCCGAGCTCATCCAGACGTACGTCGCCGATCCGCTCGACCTCGAGTCCACGTCGCTCGGCGCCCTCGAGGGCGATGCGGTGCTGGCGGGCGGCCAGTCCCTCCCGGGCGAGGGAGGTGCGCTCGACTGCGCGCAGCCGAAGGATCTGACCGACGCCTCGTGGACCCTCGGCTTCACCGACGCGGGCGCCGTCACCGACATCGCCGACCTCGGGCGGTACGCGCAGGCGCTCGCCGCGGGCGCGCTCGTGCCCTCCGACGACAGGTTCGACTCCCCGCTGCCCGTCTCACCGGACGGACCCTCGTGGTACCTGGCCGATGGCGGCGCACTGCACGCGGCGTCGCTCGTCGGCCAGGCGGGCAAGGTGCCCGGGTACATCACCGCCGCGTTCGCGGACCCCGCGAGCGGGCTGACCGTCGCGGTCGTCCTCAACAACTCGGCGGCGGCGGCGGAGGTCGGCGCCTACCTCGCGTGGGAGCTCGCGGCCATCGCGTCGAAGGCCCCTGCCGCGGGCGGGGAGACGATCCCCGAGGCGGGCCTGCCGTGGACGGCCGAGCAGTACCATAAGGCGGTCGCCGCCGCAGCGGTGTGCGCGCCCCCCAAGGAGTGACCGCGAGCACGGCAGGTCGCTCGACGACGCCCGCCATCTTCCCAAGCTCGACGGACTGGCGTTCGCGATGGCGATCGGCGCCGTCATCGCCCTGCCCTTCGGGATCGCGGATGCCGGAGCCGCTGTCCTGCGGATCGACCTGCTCGCCCTCGGCGCGGCCGTCGCGGTGCTGTCGTCGACGATCCCCTACGCGTTCGAGCTCATCGCGCTGCGACGCCTCCCGGCCGCGGCCTTCGCGATCCTCATGAGCCTCGCCCCGGCGACCGCGGCGCTCGCCGGGTACGTGCTCCTCGGCCAGCACCTCACCTGGCTCGAGGTCGTCGGCATCGCGCTCGTCATCCTTGCGAGCATCGGTGCGGTGCGCTCGTCGACGCGCGCCGCGCGCGAGGCTGCCGAGCCGCTCGCCTGAACCGGGGCCGGCAGGACGCGGGAGTCAGCCGGCGGGGGCGGTGGACTCGCGGGCGCGCAGCTCGGGCAGCAGCGACACGCGCTGGACGGGCCGTCGCGGGCCGTCGGCGAGGCGCGCCACCATCGTCTCGACGGCGAGGCGCCCGACCTGCTGCTTCGGCGGACGCAGTGCGGTGATCGCGGGCTCGGCGCTCTCGGCGACCTCGTCGTCGTACGCCACGACGGCGAGGTCCCGCGGCACCGACCAGCCGTGGTCGCGCGCGTGCTGCTGCAGCAGCACCGCCTGCGGGTCGGAGTGGATGAGCATCGCCGTCGTGCCCGTGTCGCGGCAGGTGGCGAGGAGGTCGTCGATCGCCCGCTCGCGCTCCGCGCCGTCGAGCGCATCGAGCGCGGTGTCGAGGTCGAAGGTGGAGGTGAGCCCGAGCTCCTCGACCGCCCGCGACCAGCCGCGGCGCAGCTGCCACGAGGTCGGCGACCCCGGCGAGGCGAGCAGCCCGACTCGGCGATGCCCCAGCGACGCGAGGTGCGCGGCCGCGAGCGATCCGCCGAAGACGTGGTCGGACGTGACCCACTCGAGTCGCGTGAGCGCGAGCGCCGAGGGCACACGGCGCTCCGCGAGCACCACCGGGATCGGAAGCCCGTCGAGCCACTGCAGCAGCGCCGACCCCTCGGGCCCCTGCGTCTCGGTCGCCACGATGAGCCCGTGCAGCGTGCCCGACTCGACGAGGGAGCTGATCTGGCGACGCTGGTCGGCGGGGGAGTAGCTCGCCCCGCGCAGCACGAGCTGGACCCCGGCATCCGTCGCCGCGGCCCGGGCGCCGATGATGATGTGGGGCCAGTAGTACCCGAGCGAGGGCACCACCATACCCACGCGGAAGCGCGGCGGGCCGGAAGCAGGTGCGCGATGCGGGACCGACGTGTCGAGCCGGCTGCGCAGCGTGGCGCCGCCGTGAACACGGGTGAGGAGGCCGCGGTCGGCGAGCGCGCCGATGTCGCGACGGATGGTGAGTTCGGCGACCCCGAACTCGCGTGCCAGGTCGGCGACGCGGACGGATCCGACACGGCGCAGCTCGTCCATGATGCGCTCGCGCCGAGACAGGCCGAACGGCGGCGGCGTGTGGGGCTCCACGACGATCTCCCTCGACCCGTGCGTGCGAACGTGTTCGATTGACGATAGCGGGAATCGGCGGATGCCGCGGAATCACGGCATCCGTCATCTCGTGATGTGCGATTCGATTCGACTGCGTTCGGTTCTGAACGATTCACTTTCGCCCGGCGGCGCCACGGTGGTTCCCTGACAGGCGACCCGAGCGGGCTCTCTTTCGACGACGAGGAACTCCATGGCGAAGATGTCATCGGCCCGGATCGCTGCCGCCCTCACCGCGGTCGCGGTGACGCTGGCCACGGTCGCGATCCCCTTCTCTCCGGCGGCGGCCGCGGGCGCCGACCCGGTGGCCGTCACGGTCGACGGTGCCGACATCGCGGCGGCCGCGCAGAACCGCAACGGGCTCACCTTCAAGGGCTTCGGCGTGCTCTCGGCGAACTCGACGAGCGCCCTGCTGCTGGACTACAAGGCGCAGCACCCCGACAAGTACTGGGAGCTCATCGAGACGCTGTTCGGCGGCGACCACCCGATCATGAACACCGTCAAGATCGAGATGGGCAACGACCGCAACACGTCGACCGGTCCCAACCCGGCGACGATGCGCTCGCGCGACGAGTACCCGAACGTGCTGCGCGAGCCCGGCTTCCAGCTGGCTGCCGACGCGCAGCTCGTCGCCCACGGAGACATCCACGTGAGCATCCTGCGGTGGAACCGTCCCACGTGGGTCACCAGCCACCAGGACCAGTACATCTGGTACAAGAACACCGGCCTCGCGGCCTACCGCGAGTTCGGCGTCATGGTCGATTCGATCAACCCCGACACGAACGAGACCGGCAACCCCGACATCCAGCTCTACAAGGACTTCTCGAACTGGCTGCGCAACGACACCACGGGCTACCAGGGCGCCACGGCAGCCGATCCCAACAACGGTTTCGCGTCCGAGGAGGAGAAGAAGCTCTTCCACGCCATCCAGACGATCGCCGCCGACACCGTGGGCACCCCGCTGGTGTCGTTCGGCAACGCGATGACCTCACCCACCGACCCATCCCTGCGCGACGCGGTGGACATCGTCGGCTTCCACTACTCCAGCGCAGACGACAGCGCCGGGAACATGAAGAAGATCGCCGAGCAGCTCGACCTCGAGGTGTGGAACTCGGAGGGTCAGTCGACGTTCTCGAGCTCGGCCGACCGCCCGAACAACAACGCGAGCGACGAGAAAGGCGGGTTCGGCACGCAGTTCGGCGGCACGAACAGCGCTCTCGAGATGGGCAATTGGGTGACGACGGGCTTCGCCGCGTCGCGCCGCACGATGAACATCTTCCAGCCGGCGATCGGCTCGTTCTACGACGGTTTCCAGTACTCGTCGAAAGAGCTCGTGAACGCCCGTGAACCGTGGTCGGGCTGGCTCTCCTACGATGGCGGGCTGGCGGTCATCGAGCAGTTCACGCAGTTCGCGAAGCTCGGGTGGGAGAACGCCGACAACACCGCCGGGATCTGGCGGGCGATCCCGCAGGCCTCGCGCAGCGAGCTCGGCACCGGAAACCCGCCAGGCGGTGCGAGGGCGGGCGGAGCCTCGTACACGACGCTCGCAGCGCCCGACGCATCCGACTTCTCGACGGTCATCATCAACGACTCGACCTTCACCAAGACGTACCGCATCGCGACGAACGGCCTGAGCCTGGGATCGGACCCGACGGCCGAGCTGTGGGAGACCCGCGCCGCCGACGAGGGCGAGGCGTACGACGCCAACTATCTGAAGCCGGTCGGCGAGGTCGCGCCGGCTGCGGACGGCTCGTACTCGGTGACGGTGAAGCCCTGGTCGGCGTTGACCCTGACGACCCTCGACCACGCGACAGCGGGCGCAGACGGCGCGCTCACCGCGAAGGACGGCTACGGCAGCTCGCTGCCCAGCACGCCCGAGTACACCGATGCCGACGGCGGGCGCGACGTGCTCGACACCGACGTCTCGGGCGCCGTCAACGGTGTGACCGATGACGGCGTCCTGTACGGCGACGACTTCGACTACCGCGAGCAGGGCACGATCCAGGGCTACGACCCCGTGACCGGGCAGCTCGTCGACACCGGCGAGTCGTTCCTCGACGCGCGCGGAGCCCGGGCCAAGCCGGAGGGCACACCCTCCGTGCAGGCTGAAGACGACGGGGTGACGCCGCGCTACACGAACGACACCAACGGCGCGTTCGAGTCGGTGCTCACCACCGATCCGGCGCACGGCCGGGTGCTGCGTCAGCAGGTCGGCCCGGGCATGGCCGGCGGCGCATGGAACGCGGGTGACCCGAAGACGACGATCGGCGACGCCCGCTGGGCGAACTACACCGTCTCGGCGGACGTGCTGTTCGAGGCATCCGGATCGCAGTACGCCACCATCGGCGCGCGCGAGCAGGGCGGCACACCGAACGGGCAGAACGTCTCGGCCGCCGAGCTGAGGATCGACCCCGCGGGCGCCTGGACGTTCATGCGCTACGGCACGACGCTGTCGAGTGGAAGCGTCGCCGGCAATCCGGCCGTCGGCTTCACAGCCGGCCCCGGCGTCTGGAACAACATCGGGGTCGAGGTCGCCGGCAACGTGTACAGCGCGCGGGTCAACGGCGTGGAGGTGGCGTCCTACACGGATGCCGCGCCGCAGGCGGCGGGCCGGATCCAGCTGGGATCGAGCTTCAGCTTCGTGCAGTTCGACAACCTCGAGGTCGAGACCGTGCCCGGTTACACGCCGTACTACACGTCGATCATCGACGGCATGCACCAGACGAGCTGGGACGACACCTCGGCTCCGGTGCTCGAGTTCGACGGGAGCTGGAGTCACGTCAACGGGCAGGGCATGTTCGAGTGGCAGCGTACGGCGTCCAAGAGCACGGCGAAGGGCGCGGCGATGACGTACGCGTTCACCGGCACCGGCCTCGACATCATCGGCACGAACAACGGCGCGACCACCCTGGACGTCATCGTCGACGGCGTCACCCTGGCGGCGGCCGCTCCGACCTTCGCCGCAGGCAGCGAGAAGACGACGTTCATGCTCCGAGGGCTCCGGAACGCCCCGCACACGGTCGTCATCAAGACCGCGAACGACAGCTCGATCAACGTCGACGCGGTCGGCGTCATCACCGCCACCGCTGATTCCGCGAGCGTCGACACCGCGCCGCTGTCGGCGGCGATCGACCGGGTCGCAGGGCACGAAGAGAGCGAGTACAGCGCCGAGACGTGGGCCGTGTTCGCGGCCGCGCTGGCGGATGCGCGGCAGGCCGTCGACGATCCGCTGCAGTACGGACTCGATGCCGAGGGCGCCGCCGCGATCGTCGGGCGCCTCACCGCCGCCGCCGACGGTCTCACGCCGAAGGACGTCAGCCCCGACGTGCTCGACCTCGGTGTCGTGACGATCCTCTCGAGCACGCGGGCGCTGCCGGCCACGCTCGACCTCGCGGGCGCCGACGCCGAGGTGACGTGGAGCCTGGCTTCGGCGGCGGCGGCCGGGACGACAGCCGAGCTCGGCACGTTCGCGGCCGCGGGCCGCTCGACCGAGAAGCTGCCGTCGGGCTTCTACCAGCGCTTCAGCGCGACGGTGCTCGTGGTGCCGCCCGATCTCGAGTACTTCATCGACTCGGGCTCGGGCGGCGCCGGCGAGGGCTCGGCCTACGCCGGGGTCGTGGCAGCCTTCCCGGAGCTGCGCAACGACGCCGCCGACCAGAAGTGGGATGGAACGAGCGCCGGACCGACGTGGGGCTACTCGACGACCGCGACGACGCTCCAGGCCGGGAACCCTCGCGACTGGGGCTCGTCGTTCGTGGGCGCGGACTACAACAAGCCCGTCACCTACCACCTGACGCTCCCGTCGGGCTCGTACAACATCGTCGCCGTGCAGGCGCCGCGCGCCGGCCTCACCACGAACGTGTACTCCAAGGTGCGCGCGGCGGGGGCCGAGGCGACGAAGACGGCGGTGTCGACCGGCGCGGCCACTCCGGTGGCGCAGACGCTGACGCTCGAGACGGATGCCGTCGTCGACGTCGAGTTCGGCACCAACGGCACGAGCGGGTACAACGCGCGCCTCGCGCTCGTGTACGTGCAGCGCATCCCGCGAGACCTCGGGGTGCAGGGCGCGCTCGGGCTCGACGACGAGCTGCCCGAGACCGTCGTGGTCGCGGGAGCGGAGAAGGCGGTGGAGTGGGATGCCGATTCCGCCGCGCAGCCCCGCGTCGAGTACGGCAAGCTCAGGGTGAGCGGCCGGCTCGCCGAGAGCGACGAGCGCGTGGTCGCGGGCTTCGAGGTCGTGCCGCCCGCCCTCATGTACTACATCGACTCGGGGACCGGCGGCGCGGACTCCCCGCAGTACGCCGCGATCGCGGCGGCTGTCGAGGGGCTGCGGAACGACAAGGTCGACCAGGTGTCGGCATCCGTCGACCAATGGGGATATGTCGCCGACGGCATGAAGGTCAAGGGCGCGACCGATCTGAACGACAAGTACTCGACCGGCCTCTACCAGGACACCACGCGGCTGATCTACCGGCTGCCGCTCGAGGCAGGCACGTACACCCTCACCGGCGGGTTCACCGAGTGGTGGAACCTCAACCGCACGATGAACCACACCGCGTCGGTCGCGGGAACGGAGCTGGCCAAGGGCAACATCCCCCTGTCGGGTTCGAGCTCGCCGCTCGCCGCTCAGCTGACGTTCACGCTCGCGGCACCCGCGACCGTGGAGTACGTCGTGACCAACGAGGGCGCCGGTGGCGAGAAGCCGGTCATCTCGTGGCTCGCCGTGGCCGACGTCACGCGACCCGGCGCGCCGCAGAACGCGGCGGCCACCCCTGCGAGCGACACCTCGATCGCCGTGACGTGGGACGCCCCCGCCCTCACCGGTCCCGGATTCGCGGGATACCGCGTATACGAGGCCGGAGGCACCGACCCGGTCTGCGAGACGACCGAGACGACGTGCACCGTGTCGTCCCTCGAGCTCGGGACGTCGCACGCCTACGAGGTCGCCGGGGTCAACGAGCTCGGCGAGGGGGAGCGGTCGGCGGCCACGGCATCCGTCACCCTTCCCGAGGTGCCGTCCGACGACGGCGCGCGCACGGCTCCGGCGCGGGCGTCGCTGTCGTCGAACGACGGCTGGGACACCGGGCTCGAAGACGGTACGTTCCAGGTCACGATGAACCTCTGGTGGGGCGAGAACGGCTCGCTGTTCAAGCTCTACCGCGACGGCGAGCTCGTCGCCAAGGTGCCGCTCACGATGAGCTCGCCCGGCGCGCAGCGCGCCGTCGTCGACATCGAAGGCCTGTCGAACGGCACCTACGAGTTCACCGGCGCACTGGTGAACTCCAAGGGCACCACCGCCACGCAGCCCCTCACCGTCACGGTGACCGACGCGAACCCCGGCAAGCCGTCGATCTCGGTGGCGAACAAGGACGGCGACGGCACGTACACCGTGAAGGCCGATCTGTGGTGGGGCACCAATGCCACCTCGTACCGGTTCCTCGAGAACGGCGTCGAGGCGGGCTCCGGCACCCTCGTCGCAGAGACGCCCCGCGCACAGCACGCGACCCTCGAGGTGACGGGCAAGCCGGTGGGCACGTACGTCTACGTCGTCGAGTTCACCAACGCCGCCGGGACCACGGCCTCGAAGGAGCTGACGGTCAAGGTCACGAACTGACGCGAAAGCGGCCGGATGCCGCGACCCGAGCGCGGCGCCCGGTCGCGGTGCGCCCGATCAGGCGCCGCGCGGCGGCGCGGTAGATCCCCGCACGTTCAGCGTGGGGTTGAGCACGACGCGGTGCACCGGACGCGTGGGGTCCTCGATGCGGCGCGCGACGAGGTCGACGGCAGCTCGCCCGACGGCGGCTCGCGGGGGGCTCACGGCGGTCAGGGCCGGCGTGAAGAGCTCGGCGACCTCGTCGTCGTACGCGATGATCGACAGGTCGCCCGGCACCGAGATGCCGCGGTTCAGGGCGAGATCGACGAAGGCCATCGCCTCGGGGTCGGAGTGCACGACGAGCGCGGTGACCGAGTTGGACAGGGCCGCGTCCAAGGTCGCGTCGACGACCGCCGAGAAGTCCGGGCTCGTGCGCGGTGGCAGACTCGTCTCGAAGTGGTCGGCGGGCGTGAGGCCGAGCTCGGCGCACGCCGCCTGCCACCCCGCGGCGATCTTGCGCGACGTGGGCGAGTCGCGCGCGATGATGAGGCCGACCCGGCGATGACCGAGCGAGGCCAGGTGGCGGGCCGCGAGCACCGCCCCCAGCGCGTGGTCGGTCGTGACGTTCTCGACCGGACTGCCCTCCGGCAGCACGACGGCATCGCGCTCCACCAGCACATTCGGCACGCCGCAGTCCGCGAGCCACTGCACGACGTCCTGGGCGTGGGGGGTGTCGGTGTTGGGGGCGACCACGAGGCCCCGGACGCCCTCGGTGTGCACGAGTCGCTCGAGCACGGGGCGCTCGTCCTGGAGCTCGTACGACGCGCCGCGCAGCACGACGCGCATGCCCAGCTGCGCCGCCTCGGCCTCGGCCCCGCGGACCACGCTCGGCCAGTAGAAGCTCAATGACGGCACGAGCATCGCGATGGACCCGGTGCGGGAGCGTGAGCCCGCCGACGTCGGGTCTCCGTCGTCGAATCCGTTCGCCGCAGGGACGGCGCCGCCGTGCACGCGCACGAGCAGGCCTTCACGCTCCATCTGCGCGAGGTCGCGGCGCAGGGTCACCGGCGCCACCCCGAGCTCGTCGATGAGCTGCGCGACGCGGACGGCGCCATCACGCTCGAGCGCGGCCAGCACGTGCGCTCGTCGCTCGGCGGCGAGCAGTGCCGGGGGCTGATCGGTCATCGTGCGTCCTCCGCGTTCGTCAGGTCCTGTTCTACCCTGACCGTGACCCGCTCGCGCGTCGTCACGTCCAGATCGAGTCGTGTCAGGTGCGATCCCCACACGCCCGAGAGCATCGGATCGTCGAGCTCCCGTGTGGCCAGCGAGGCCTGGATCCCCTCGGCCCACGTGATCCGCACGGGGGTCGCGCCGTCGAGCGGCGTGACGTGGACGGATGCCTCGGCGAGGCGCACGACGCCGGCCAGCAGCATCCGCACCGACGTGTGCGCGCCGGTGTGGGGCACCCAGCCCGTCCACGCGTCTTCGATGACGACGGCGCCGCTGCTGCGATCGAGGCGCACGGTGCGCCGCCAGGACGAAGCGCCCGGGTCGGGGTACGCCCCCGCGATGTCGGTCGTGAACGACGTCGCATCGGCGATCGAGACCTCGAAATCGGATGCCCTGAACGTGCGGCCGGCCGACTGCTCGCGGCCGCGGATCACGGGAACGTTGTGCCAGCCGCTCTGCATCGTCCAGATGTCGTACCGGTCGGGGCCGAACGTCTGCAGCGTGTACGTGGGGCGACCCGCATCCACGATGACCGGCACGCCGTCCGTGGCGATCACGAAGGATCCGACGTCGTTGTGATTGTGGTGCTCGTCGTTGTGCCCGCCCTTGGCAGCGACGGTGAGACCCTCGGCCGTACCGGCGGCCGTGCGTGCGAGCAGCACCTGGGTCGAGGGGAACCAGACGTCGCGCGGCAGCGGTGAGCGCGCCGGTGCCGCCTCGATCCACGCGGTGTCGGTGAGGCCGCGCAGCAGGCGTCCGAGACCCTCGCGCTCATCGGCGACCGGCGCGCCGGCGGAGCGGTGCGAGGCCGCGTGGGACGCGGCATCCGCGTCGTCCACCGCGTGCGCGGCGCGATGAAGTGCGTGCCACGGCTGCGCCTCGGCCGGGCGCGCCTGCCCGTCGGCGAGGTTCAGGTACCAGGCACCGCCGAGATGCACGCGATGCGGGAAGGCGACGGTCTCGCGCAGCGCGGTGATCCCCGACGCATCGAGCACGCCCGCTGTCGCGTGACGCAGCAGGTCGAGCGCCTCGAGCGCGCGGCACGCGCCGTTCCACCAGTACGAGTAGCCCTCGTCGATCGCGCCGTCCTCGGGGAGCGCCGTGACGTAGCGGTCGAGGCCCTCGATGGCCAGGGCGACGAGGAGCGTGCGCTCATCGCTCTGGGCCGGGTCGTCGATCAGGCGCAGCGCGGCGGCGAGGATGTTCCCGTGGATCCACGGATTCCAGTTGTGCACGTCGCCGTCGAGCCCCAGCCAGTGCCAGTCTCGGCGCCGCGTGAAGGGTTCGAAGATCCGCACCCGGGCCTCGTGGCGCACGCGGGCCCGGAATCCCGGGTATCGGGCCTCGAGGCGGTCGCCGAGCACCTGGTCGATCCACGCGAGCTGCCCGACGACCTCGCCGGCGCCGAGATCGAGGTAGGGCTCGGTGACCGTGGCCAGCACGGAGCCCCGCGTGGCGAAGGCGTCGTCGTGGGCGGGCCAGCACCACGAGCTCTGCTCGCACAGCAGCCAGACGCCGTCGAGCACCTCAGCCAGCCATGCGTCGTCGAGCGTCGACGCGGCGGCGACCACCGCTCGGCTGAGGCGCTGCTGCCGCGCGAACGCGGGGCGCTCCCAGCCCTCGCGGTCGCCGTCGGCGTGGACTCGGGCAGCGGCGCTCGCCAGCGGCAGCGGCCACGGCTGGAGGCGATCGGCCTCGGCGCGGGAGAGGATGGATGCCACCGTCTCGGCGTGGGCGCGCCCCGACGCACCCCACACGGAGCGATCGCCGGCCGGAGCGACGGGGAGGGACGACGCCGGCGGCTGCAGCAGCGACGACAGCGCAGCCTCGAAGCCCGCGGCATCCGTCCCCGTCTGCGGGTGGAACGCGGCGGCGAGCCGACCGTGGAATCGGTCAGGTCGGGCTGCCGTCGGCATGGTTCCTCCTCGAATCGAGTTCGGCGAACCGATCAAAAACGATCATAACGAATCTGATTCAGCCTTGCAATGACCGAAACGGATTGCTACGCTCCCAAACGGTCGCTTCAACGGCGAACTACATCGAAGGAGATCCCGTGACCGTCTCGCAGCATCCGTCGCCCGCCGCGACGCGCGACGACTGGACGCGGGACCACTGGCTCGCCTATGCCGACCGGCTTCTCACCGCCGCACGCGGGTTCGCTTCACCCGGCCACGCGCGCATCACGTTCCCAGGTGACGAAGGCGGCTATGGCCGCGCCGTCGACGGCCTCGAGGGATTCGCCCGCACGTTCCTGCTCGCCGGCTTCCGCATCGCGGGAGCGCGCGGAGAGGGCACCGAAGAGCTCGCCGACTTCTACCGTCAGGGCATCGTGACCGGGGTCGACCCTGAGGCCGACGACCGATGGGTCCGTCTCGACGAGCACGCGCAGGCGAAGGTGGAGGCCGCATCGCTCGCCCTCGTGCTCGACATGACGCGACCCTGGATCTGGGACCGCCTCGACGCGCTCACGCAGCAGCGCGTCATCGACTACCTGGCACCCGTCGTCGGCGACGCCACCTACCCGAAGACGAACTGGCTGTGGTTCCGCGTCGTCGTGCAGACCTTCCTGCGCTCGGTCGGCGGGCCCTGGTCGGCGCAGGACATCGCCGACGACCTCGCGCTGCACGACGGGCTCGTGCGGGTGGACGGCTGGATCTCGGACGGCTTCGAGCGCTCGTACGACCACTACGTCGGCTGGGCGCTGCACACGTACCCCGTGCTGTGGTCGCGCATGCAGGGCGCCGACGAGCTCGCCGATGGACGGACGACCGCCGACATCGTGCGCCTCGACCGTTACCTGCAGGATGCCGTCGCCCTCGTCGGCGCGGACGGGTCGCCGCTCGTTCAGGGCCGAAGTCTCATCTACCGCTTCGCCGCCGCGGCGCCGTTCTGGGTCGGCGCCATGGCCGAGGCGCCTTCCGTGCCGCTCGGACAGCTCCGCCGCGCCGCGAACGCGATCGTCGCGCACTTCGACGGCCACGACGTGCCGGGCACCGACGACGTCCTCACCATGGGGTGGCACCACGAGTGGCGGGAGCTCGCGCAGTCCTACTCCGGCCCGGGATCGCCGTACTGGGCGGTCAAGGGACTGCTCGGCATCGCGCTGCCCGCCGACCACCCGGTGTGGAGCGCCCCCGCCGAACCGCTCCCGGTCGAGACCGGCGACGACCTGCGCGTCGTCCGCGCAGCAGGCTGGGCCGTCTCGGGCACCCGCGCCGACGGCATCGTGCGCATCGCCAACCACGGCACCGACCACGCCGCGGCGGGAACGCTCGCGGGCGACTCGCCGCTCTACGCCCGCATCGGCTACTCGACCGCCACCAGCCCGCTTGCGAACGCACAGGCGTGGGAGGAGCCGCTCGAACAGTCCGTCGCCCTTGTGGACTCGGACGGCCGCGCGACGCACCGCGCCGCGATGCAGCTCCTCGACACCCGCGTGCAGGACGACGAAGGCGGCCGCGTGGCGATTGCGGCGTCGGTCTCTCGCGCGCACTGGCTCACCCCACGCCCCGCGGTCCATCGCCACGGGTCGGGACTCGAGGGCGAGGTCGAGCCCGCCGGCGTCATCACCGTCCACTCGCTGCTGCGCGGCCCGTGGGAGGTGCGCCTGACCCGCATCGAGTCCGTCGAAGCCGGTGTCGAGCCCGGGACGCTCCGACTTCGAGTCGGCGGCTGGGCGCTGGCCGCCCGCGAGACTCCGCGCTCCTCGGTCGAGGGGCCGGGCCTAGACGAGGGGCGACACGCCGATTCGCGATCCTCATCCCCGCACGCGTCCTCGCCTCAGCGTGCGGCGTCGGGGGATGCCGCGGCCGCGACGTTCGCGAACGGCCTGCGCAGCGGCATCCGTCCCCTCGTCCACGACGGCGTCGCGAGCGTCGAGACGCGGCGCGACGCCAGCCCGCTCGGGCCCGAGGCGGCCGTGCCCGTCGTGACGTACCCGGTCGTGGTGGGCGGATGGACTGCGGCCATCCTCGAGCTCACCGCGGACGACGTCGAGTCGACCACGGAGGCCGCCGTCGCCTTCGGCGCCGACGGAGAACAGACCACCGTCACGGTCACATGGCCGGACGGGACGGCGACCACGAGTCGCCTGGCGAACCCCGGAGACGCGTTCGGCGCGAACCGGTAACCCGATGGGCCCGATGGCGGGTCCGCAATCACAAAGGAGTACCCCCAGAATGAAGCGCAAGTACGCAGCCGCGGCGGGCATCGCCGTTGTGGCGACGCTCTCGCTCGCCGCCTGCAGCGGCGGCTCCGAAGCAGCGCCGGAAGAGTCGTCGGGTCCTGTGACGCTCACGCTCTCGGGCTGGAGTCTCGACACGACGCCCGAGTTCCAGGCGCTCGCCGACGCGTTCCACGAGGAGAACCCGGACGTCACCGTCGAGCTCAAGGGCTACGACCCCGCCGAGTACAACACCCTCCTCACCGCCGACCTCGCCGCCGGCTCCGGCCCCGACATCATCACGCAGAAGGAGGTCAAGTTCGTCCCGACGTTCGTCGAGGGCGGCCAGCTCCTCGACGTGTCGGACGTCGAGCTGCCCGACGGCATCAGCGGCGCCTCGTCCTACGAGGTCGACGGCACGGCGTACGCGGTGCCCTATCGCAACGACTCGTGGGTGCTGTTCTACAACAAGGCCCTCTTCGACCAGGCCGGCGTCGAGTACCCCGACGGCTCGTGGACCTGGGACGACTACAGCGAGGCCGCGGCCGCGCTGACCGAGGGCATCGCCGCGGCCGGCGGCACGGCCAAGGGCGCCTACCTCCACAACTGGCAGTCGACCGTGCAGGGCTTCGCCAACGCGCAGACCGAGTCGGACATCCTCGAGGGCGAGTACGACTACATGGAGCCGTTCTACGAGAACGTGCTCGCGCTCCAGGGCGACGGCTACCAGGTGGACTTCAACACCGCCAAGGCGAACCAGCTCACCTACCAGGGCGAGTTCGGCAAGCAGAACGCGGCGATGCTCCCGATGGGCACGTGGTTCGTCGCGACGCTCATCGCGCAGCAGGCGTCGGGCGACGCCGACGACTTCGAGTGGGGCATCGCGCCGATTCCGCAGGCGGATGACTCGACCGCAGGCCTCGATAACACCCCGGTGACCTTCGGCGACCCGACCGGCTTCGGAATCAACGCGGCGATCGACGAGTCCAAGGTGCAGGCGGCGAAGGACTTCCTCGCCTTCGCTGCGGGTGAAGAGGGCGCGCAGATCCTCGCGGGCATCGGCATCACGCCGGCCCTGCTGTCCGACAGCGTCGTCGAGACGTACTTCGCCGTCGACGGCGCTCCGACCGACGACCTCTCGAAGTTCGCGTACTCGACGCACGAGGTGTTCGCCGAGAACCCGACGTCGAACAAGACCGCGGCGATCCAGGGAATCCTGAACGACATGCACACCGCGATCATGTCGGGCTCGATGCCCGTCGCCGACGCGATCGCCGAGGCGCAGGAGCGCGTCGCCAACGAGGTCGGCCTCGACTGAGCCGGCTCCACTGAGCGCCACCGCTCACCTCTCCGGCAGGCTCGGACCCGAACCGGGCCTGCCGGAGGATCCCCCACGTCTCTCATCCACCCGGAGGTCCGCCATGGCGACCATCACCGCCACCGAGACCGGTGCCGCGCCGCCGCCTGTGCCCGTGCGCCGCCGGCGCTCGAAGCTGCGGCTGCGCAACACCCTGATCGGGTGGAGCTTCATTCTGCCGAACTTCATCGGCTTCGGGCTGCTGACGCTCATCCCGATCGTCGTGCTGTTCTACATGTCGTTCACGAACTGGAACGTGTTCGGCAAGGCGGACTGGATCGGCCTGGCCAACTTCGAGCGGCTGATCGGTGACGGCAGCTTCCGCGTCTCGGTCGTGAACACCCTGTACTACTCGGTGCTGCACATCCCGCTGACGATCGTCGTGTCGCTGGGGCTCGCACTGCTGCTGAACAACAAGCTCCGCGGCGTCGCGTTCTTCCGCACCGCCGCCTTCTTCCCCTACATCACCTCGATCGTCGCGATCGCCGTGGTGTGGAACCTCCTCTTCAGCCCCGAGTACGGCCCGATCAACGAGTTCCTCCGGTTCATCGGCATCCAGAACCCGCCCGGCTGGCTGACCTCGCCCGAGTGGGCGATGCCCGCGGTGGTCATCGTCGGCACGTGGCGCGACATGGGCTACTACATGATCCTGTTCCTCGCGGGCCTGCAGACGGTGCCGCGCGAGCTGCACGAAGCGGCGCGCGTCGACGGCGCGAGCGTCTGGCAGCGGTTCGTCAACGTCACGCTGCCGTGCCTGCGTCCGACCATGTTCTTCGTCACCGTGATGCTGACCATCAACTCGTTCAAGATCTTCGACCTGATCCTCGTCATGACCGACGGCGGTCCGGGCCAGTCCACGCTCGTGCTCTCGCAGTTCATCTACCGCAAGGGCTTCGAGGAGAGCCAGTTCGGCTACGCGTCGGCGGCGGCGGTGGCGCTGTTCTTCATGTGCATCATCGTGACGATCCTGCAGTTCCTCTGGAACAAGAAGCGGAGCATCTGATGGCCGGCCAGATCGAGAAGGTCCCCGCAGAGCAGCTGGTCTCGGAGTTCACGCCCCCGACAGCCGCCGTACGGAGCCTGCGCAAGCTCGCGGGCGGCGGGCCGCGCCGCGTCGAGACGGAGAAGATGACCCCGGGCCGCCGCATCGCGCGCATCGCGATGTACGCCGCGCTGATCGTGTTCGCGATCGGCCTGCTGACGCCGTTCTTCTGGATGGTGATGAGCTCGCTGAAGACTCCGAACGAGGTCTTCTCCGTGCCGGTGTCATGGTTCCCGGAGACCTTCGTGTGGGAGAACTACGTCGACATCTGGTCCGAGTCGAACATGCTCACCTGGATCCGCAACACGCTGTTCCTCGCAGTGGTCGTGACGTTCCTGCAGGTGCTGACCGGCTCGTTCGCCGCGTACGGCTTCGCCCGCATGCGCTTCCGGGGTCGCGACGTCCTGTTCCTGCTGTACGTCGGCACGATCGCCGTGCCGTGGCAGTCGTACATGATCCCGCAGTTCATCCTGCTATCGAACCTCAAGGTCTCGAACACGCTGTGGTCGATCATCCTGCTGCAGGCGTTCGGCGCGTTCGGCGTGTTCCTGATGAAGCAGTTCTACGAGACGATCCCGGAGGAGCTCTCCGAGGCGGCGCGCCTGGACGGCCTCAGCGAGTACGCGATCTGGCGCAGGATCATGCTGCCGCTGTCGATCCCGGCGCTGGCGTCGCTCACCCTGCTGACGTTCGTGAACACATGGAACGACTACCTCGGGCCGCTCATCTACCTGCGCAACCCCGACCTGTGGACGATCCAGCTCGGCCTCAAGGGCTTCGTCTCCAACCTCTTCGACACGAACTACGCGCTGCTGTTCGCGGGTCTGACGATCTCGGTGATCCCGATCGCGATCATCTTCCTGCTCGGGCAGAAGTACTTCGTCGAGGGCATCGCGACGAGCGGGCTGAAGGGCTAGCGCCGTGAAGAAGCTCATCTCGCACGACACGTGGGCATCCATCATCGGGATGCTGTACCTCGGCCTCATCGTGAACCTGCTGCTCGTCGTCGCCTGCCTGCCGCTGGTGGCGCTCCTCATGACGACAGACCCGGCGAAGTCGTGGCCGCTGCTGGCGGTCGCCGCTCCGCTGGCCGCCCCGGGCCTGGCCGCCGCGTTCCGGGCGTTCCGCGAGCACGACGCCCGCGGGCTGGGCCCGATCCGTGCGTTCGTCACGGGTCTGCGCGATACGTGGTGGCGCGCGATCGTCGTCGGCGCGGCGGTCACGGCGGTCGTCGTCGTGCTCCTCGTGGACGTGCGGATGCTGTCGGCCACGCCCGCGTCGGTGTTCACGGTGCCGCTTCTCGGCGTGCTGGTCGTGCTGGCCGCTGCGATCGGCCTGCTCTCCCTCGTCGCGATCGCCGAGGTTCCCACCGCGCGGCTGCGCGACGTGCTGCGCGCGAGCGTGTATCTGGGCCTGCGGCGCTGGTATCTGACCGCCGTCTCGCTCGCCGCGCTCGCGGCGCAGGCCGCGGTGTTCGCGACCGCACCCGCGATCGGACTCGGGCTCACGGCATCCGCCGCCCTCTACCTCGCATGGACGAACTCGCGCTTCACGCTGCGTCCCGTGCTCGACCTCGACGAGGCCGTCGCCGCCTGACGGCGCGGCACCTCGACTCCCAACGAAGGATCCCTCACTCATGACGTCCACCTCGCCCGCTCCGGGCACCCGCGCGGCCGCCAGCCCGATCGCCGGGTCCGAGACCGCGATCGCCGCCGCCCTGTCGACCGTTCGCCGCAACATCGCCACCTTCGGCGGCGCGTATCCCGACAACACCACGGTGGACGACCGGTATCCGCTCCGGCCGGCTGAGGGCGGCATCCCGCTCGGAGGCAACCGGGGGTGGACGACGAGCTTCCGCACCGGCATGCTGTGGCTGGCATGGGAACTGACCGGCGACCGCGCGTTCAAGGACGCCGCCCTCGTCGACGTCGCCGACTTCGACCGGCGCGTGCGCGAGGAGGACGACCTCGACACGCACGACCTCGGATTCCTGTACACGCTGTCGACCGTCGCGGCGTGGCGCCTCGTCGGCGACGAGGCGGCGCGGGAGGCGTCGCTGCTCGCGGCCGACCACCTGATGCGGCGCTTCCTCGAGCCCGCCGGCATCATCCAGGCGTGGGGCGATCTGTCCGACCCGGCCCAGCGCGGCCGCACGATCATCGACAGCCTCATGAATATGCCCCTGCTGACATGGGCCGCCGAGCAGACCGGCGAGGAGCGGTTCGCCGACGCCGTGCGCCGCCACACCGAGCAGCTGCGCCGCCACATCCTGCGCGAGGACGACTCGACCTTCCACACCTTCTACTGGGACGCCGAGACCGGCGAGCCCCTGCGCGGTGCCACCGAGCAGGGCGCATTCGACGAGTCCTGCTGGGCCCGTGGCCAGGCCTGGGGCGTCTACGGCTTCGCGATGAACTTCGCCGTCACCGGCGATGAGCGCCTGCTCGAGGCATCCCGCCGCTGCGCGGAGTACTTCCTCCGCCACCTGCCCGCAGACGACGTGCCGTTCTGGGACCTCGTGTACACCGACGGCAGCGACGCCCCGCGCGACAGTTCGGCCGCCGCGATCGCGGTGTGCGGACTGCTGGAGCTGGCGACCGTCGAGACGGATGCCGAGCGCGCCGCGGAATGGACGACCCAGGCGCACGCGATCCTGACGTCGCTCATCGCCCACTACGCGCCGGCTGCCCCCGAGGACTCGGACGCCCTCCTCCTGCACTCGGTGTACGACCTGCCGAAGGACAACGGCGTGGACGAGGGCACGTTGTGGGGCGACTACTTCTACCTCGAGGCGCTTATGCGGGTCACGCGGCCCGAGTGGAGGAAGTACTGGTGAGGCTCCTCTCGTACCGCGGCGCCGACGGTGTGCGGCCCGGCGCGATCGTCGCGGACGAGCGGCTGCTCGATCTGGGTCACGTGGGCGGCGACATCGGCTCGATCCTCGGGGACGATGCGCTGCTTGCCGCCGCTCGCGCCTCGGTCGCCGCGGCCGCGGTCGCGGCGCTGCCGCTCCTCGATCCGACATCGCTCGTCGCGCCGGTGCGGCCGGGCAAGATCCTGTGCCTGGGCTACAACTACCGCGGCCACGTGCCGGACGGCGCCGAGCCCGAGGCCGAGCCGGAGTACCCCGACGTCTTCGTGAAGACGCCGAACACGGTCGCCGGGCCGAACGACGCGGTGGTCATTCCGCCGGGCGCCGTGGACGTCGACTACGAGGGAGAGGTCGCGGTCGTCATCGGCCGCCGCGCGCAGCGTGTCGCCCTCGAGGATGCGCTCGACCACGTCGGCGGGTACACGATCCTCAATGATGTGTCGGACCGGGCCTGGCAGCGGAGGCAGAGCCAGTGGGCCCTCGGCAAGTGCTCCGACGGGTTCGCTCCCCTCGGGCCCTGGGTCGTGACCGCGGACGAGATCGTCGATCCTCAGGACCTGCTCGTCGAGGTGGTGCGCGACGGCGCCGTGACGGTGTCGCAGTCCACCTCTACCACGATCTTCAGCGTCGCGTTCGTCATCCATCATCTGAGTCAGGTGCTGACGCTCGAGCCAGGCGATATCGTCTCCACCGGCACGCCGCAGAAGCTCCCCGCCGCGCAAGGCGCGCACCGCCCACTCCGCGGCGGCGACGCCGTCACGGTGCGCATCTCCGGCATCGGCGAGCTCACGACCCGCTTCACCGCCGCTGATCCGGAGGTCCTCGCATGATCCTCGACTCGTTCCGCCTCGATGGAAAGGTCGCCCTAGTGACAGGGTCGAGTCGTGGGCTCGGCCGGGCCGCCGCCGTCGCGCTCGCCGAGGCGGGCGCCGATGTGGCGCTCGTCGACCGCGGCGACGCATCGGCCACCGCCGAGCTGATCGCAGCGACCGGGCGGCGCGTGCACCGCGTGCAGCGCGACCTGGTGTCGGCGACGCCGGACGAGCTGTCATCGGCGGTGGATGAGGTCGTCTCCGAGCTGGGCGGGCTCGACGTCCTGGTCAACAACGCCGGGACGATCCGCCGGGCGCCGGCAGCCGAATACCCGGCGGGCGACTGGGACGACGTGCTCGCGGTGAACCTCGACGCGGTGTTCCACCTCTCGCAGGCGGCGGGGCGGCACATGCTCGCGCAGGGGAGCGGCCGCATCATCAACGTCGCGTCGATGCTGTCGTTCCAGGGCGGCATTCTCGTTCCGGCGTACACCGCCTCCAAGCACGCGGTCGCGGGCCTCACCAAGGCGCTCGCGAACGAGTGGGCCGCGCGAGGCGTCACCGTCAACGCGATCGCACCCGGGTACATGGCGACCGACAACACCGCGCCGCTGCGGGCCGACGAGGACCGCGCGGCATCGATCCTCTCGAGGATCCCGGCAGGACGCTGGGGCGAGGCATCCGATCTGCAGGGCGCGTTCGTCTTCCTCGCCTCGGATGCCGCCGCCTACGTCACCGGAGCCGTGATCCCCGTCGACGGCGGCTGGCTCGTCCGCTGAAATCCGAACCCCGCACGACAGGAGAAGACCGTGACCCAGACGCACATCCCGCAGCGCTACGCGACCAGCCCCGCCCAGATCCCGGGCATGACCACGCAGCAGCTGCGTGAGACGTACCTCGTTCCCGAGGTGTTCGTGCCGGGCGAGATCCGCCTGACCTACACGCACCACGATCGGGTGGTGCTGGGCGGTGCGGTGCCCGCCGGTGGCGTGCTCGAGCTGGGCGGCTACCCCGAGATCCGCAGCGACTACTTCCTAGACCACCGCGAGGTCGGCATCGTCAACGTCGGCGGCACCGGGACGGTCACCGCCGACGGCGAGGTCTACAGGCTCGTCAAGGGCGCCTGCCTGTACCTCGGCCGCGGCATCCGCTCGGTCTCGTTCGCCGATGCCGGTGACGATGCGGGCGCGCAGTTCTACCTCTTCTCGGCGCCCGCGCACACCGCCTACCCGGCCGCGCTCGTGTCTCCGGGCGAGGGCACGGTGCGCGAGCTCGGTGACCAGCTCACGTCGAACCGCCGCACGCTCAACCAGTACATCCACGAGAACGGCATCAAGAGCTGCCAGATCGTGATGGGCGTCACGGAGCTGCACCCGGGCTCGATGTGGAACACGATGCCGGCTCACACGCACGACCGCCGCACCGAGTGCTACCTCTACTTCGATGTGCCGGAGGACGCGCGCGTCATCCACCTCATGGGAGAGCGCGAAGAGACCAGGCACCTGGTCGTCGCGGACCGCGAGGCCGTCATCTCACCGTCGTGGTCGTTGCACTCCGGGGTCGGCACCGCGGCATACTCGTTCGTGTGGGCGATGGCGGGCGAGAACCAGGCGTTCGACGACATGGACGCGGCGCCCGTGACCGACATGCGCTGACCCGGGACCCCGCGATGCCTCCGAAGACGCTGCTCGCGATCGGCGAGACCATGGCGATGGTGACCCCGGTCGTGGCCGCACCCGTCGTCGAGGCCGACGCGTTCCTGCTGGATGCCGGCGGCGCCGAGTCGAACGTCGCCGCACACGTCGCCGCTCTCGGCCATCGCGCCGTGTGGCTCAGCAGGCTCGGCGCCGACGCCCTCGGGCGCCGGGTCGCGCGCCAGCTCGCCGAGCGCGGAGTCGACGTGTCGCGCGTGGTCTTCGACGAGGAGCATCCGACCGGGCTGTACGTGAAGGACCCCGGCAACGGCGTCCTGTACTACCGCCGCGGTTCGGCGGCGTCGCACCTGGCAGACGCGGATGCCGCCGCCGTGTCGTTCGAGGGCGTGGATCTGCTGCATGTGTCGGGCATCACCGCCGCGATCTCGGCATCCGCGTCGTCGTTCCTCAGACGGGTGATCGACCGTGCTCGCGAACACGGCGTGCCCGTGTCGTTCGACGTCAACCATCGGGCTCCGCTGTGGGATGCCGCAACCGCCGCGCCCGTGCTGCTCGGGCTTGCGCGGTCGGCCGATGTCGTGTTCGTCGGCCGGGATGAGGCCGAGACCCTGTGGCGCACGGCGGCTGCCGCGGACGTGCGGGCGCTGCTGCCCGACGTGGCGGAGCTCGTGGTGAAGGACGGCGACGTCGGGGCGACCGCCTTCGTCGGCGCGAACGCGGTGTTCGAGCCGGCGCTGGTCGTCGATGTGGTCGAGGCGGTCGGCGCCGGCGACGCGTTCGCCGGCGGGTACCTCGCCGGTCTGCTCTCGGGCGACGCGATCGCCGACCGGCTGTGCGCCGGGCACGACCGCGCCGCCCGCACCCTGCAGACCACGACGGACTCGATCGACGGCGCGGCCCGATGACCCAGCGGCCGCGCCGAGCAGTTTGCGACGGCTCGAGGCGAGCGAGCATCAGGATCGACGAAAGGACTCCCGCATGACCGAGGAGCAGACGGACTGGTTCGAGACGGCGTTCGCCGGGGCGCCTCTCATGGCGATCCTGCGGGGCATGGGTGTCGAGCGCTCCGTGCGACTGTCCGAGACGGCGTGGGATCTCGGCATCGACTCGGTCGAGGTGCCGCTGCAGACCGACGAGGACGAGCGGGCCCTGCGCGCGGTCGTCGAGCGGGCCGCCGCGCGCGGCAAGAGCGTCGGCGCCGGCACGATCATCACGCCCGCCCAGGCGGCGCTCGCCGCAGACGCCGGTGCCGCCTACCTCGTCTCGCCCGGACTCGACCCCGAAGTGGTGAGGGTGGCGCAGGATGCCGGCATCCCGGTCCTTCCCGGCGTGGCGACGCCGAGCGAGGTGCAGCTCGCGGTCTCGCTCGGGCTCACCTGGCTCAAGGCGTTCCCGGCGACGTGGCTCGGCAGCGGGTGGTTCCGGCACATCCGCGGGCCGTTCCCCGAGGTGCGGTTCGTGGCGACCGGGGGTCTCTACGCCTCGAACGTCGAGGAGTTCCTCGACGCGGGCGTGCGCGTCGCGGCGGTCGGGTCCGCCCTCGAGGACGCGTCGCAGCTCGAGCGTCTGGCGGCCGTGCTGCAGGCGCGGTCCGCGCGGTGACGACGGTACTGGTTGACTGTCGGGGTGCATGACGTCTCTGACGCGACGGTGGTCGTCTGCGGCCCGGTCTCGTGGAACCATCTGCTCCTTCTCGATCGGCTGCCCGATCCGGTGCCGCACATGCAGTTCGCGCTCGGCGACGTGCGCACACTGGGCGGCACGTCCGCGGGCAAGGCGCTGCATCTAGCGGACCTCGGCGTGGGCGTGACGCTCCACGCGCTCCTCGGCGATGACGACGAGGGAACGCTGGCGTCGGCGGCACTCGCAGAAGCGGGCGTGCGGCTCGAGGCGCACGCCTCGGAGCGCACCGAGCGCCACGTGAACCTGATGACCCCGGCGGGGGAGCGCGTGAGCCTCTATCTCGCGACGCCGTCCGCGCCGTCCGATGCCGCACTCGCGCGCATCGAGAGCGCGGTCGCCGCTGCCGGCATCGCCGTCGTCGACCTGAGCGAGGTCGGAGCCGCCCTCGTCGAGCGCCGCCTCGCCGGGGCGGCGGGCGCGTCGATCTGGACGGACCTGCACGATTACGACGGGTCGTCAGCCTTCCACGAGCCGTTCCTCCGCGCCGCCGACGTCGTGTTCATGAACGACGACGCGACCGAGGATCCGTGGGTGCTCATGCAGACGTGCCTCGATCGCGGCCCTCGGCTCGCCGTATGCACGCTCGGCAGCCGCGGCGCGATCGCCCTGACGGCTGAGGGTGAGCGCGCATCCGTGGCGGCCCTGCCGGTCGATGTGATCGACGCGAACGGTGCCGGCGACGCGTTCTTCGCCGGTTTCCTCGCCGCGCGACTCGCGGGAGCGGAATTGAACGGATGCCTCGACGCCGGCTCTCGCCAGGCGGTCGTGGCCCTGTCTTCCGAGCACCTGCATCCCGCGGTCGTCGCGGGCTGACTGGCCCCAGACGCGAACAGCCGACGAGCACCCTCGAGTGGCGTGCAGGCAGTCGGCTGGACTCGCCGTCAGACTCCCGTCGTCTCTCCGCGGCGGACGGTCCGGACGATGCCTCCCGCGAGCTCGGGCCACAGCTGGTGAGCGATGAGGTGGCCCATTCCGGGGTGGATCTGCAACTCGGCCCGTGGCAGCGCCTCGGCCATGTCGACGGCCGAGACCCAGTGCAGCACGTCGTCGTCGCGCCCGTGAAAGACCAGCGCGGGAACGCCGACCCGTCGCAGCGCCTCGAGCCGCTCGGGCGCGCGCAAGAGGGCGGACCACTGCCTCGCGAATCCCTCCGGCGCGTAGCCTCGGTCGAATGCGGTGCCGGCTGCCCACGCCATCCACTCCTGATCGACAGAGTATCGGTCTCCGACGCTCTCCGCGGCGGAGTAAGCGATCGCGCCGGCGACGAGCTGTTCCCTCGTATACCGCACCGGCGGCTGGAGGAGTTCGGCGCGCTCGCCGTGGAGGATGTAGCGACGGTCACGACCGGGAATGGTCGAGATCAGACCCAGGCTGCGCACCCGGTCGGGATGCCCGATGGCCGCCATCTGCGCCATCATGCCGCCCATCGAATGTCCGACGAGGTGCGCTGCCGGTACCTCGAGATGATCCAGCACGCGAATGACATCGTCCGCCATATCGGCGAGATCGTAGCCCCCGTCGATATCGTCCGGCCCCCCGAATCGAGCGGACAGGCCCACGTCGCGATTGTCCATGCGCAGGACGCGGAGTCCTGCCGCGACGAGCATGGCGACGAGGTCGTCGTGCCAGCTGATCAGCTGCGCACCGCCGCCGGAGAGCAGTACGACCGGCGGGCCGTCAGAGCCGCCGGATACTTCGTAGTAGATCGCAGGACTGTCGGTGTGAGGCATCCGGAACCTTTCTGTCGATGGCGCCGCTGCGGCGTCTGGGGACGGTGCTGCTTACGCGTCGACGACGAGCCTCGGTGAGAGGGCGCGCGAGACGCACGGGTAGATCGTGGTCGAGACGTCGTCAGTGTTGAGCGAGTCCCGGTGCTCGGGCGTGCCGTCGAGCACCCGCAATGCGCACGAGCCGCACACTCCTCGCAGGCAGGAGCCGCGCACTTCGACGCCCGCTCGCTGCAGCGCCTCGAGCATCGATCGGCCCGCCGGCACCTCCACGGTCACCTCCGACCGCGCGCAGCCGACAGAGAATGCCTCGTCCGGCCGGAACTCCCTCTTCTTCGGCTCGAAGCGCTCCACATGCAGCCGTGGACCCTGCGGAAGCATCGTTCCCGCCCCGACGAGCGCATCGATGAATCCCTGCGGCCCGCAGGCGTAGACGTCGGTGTCGGCGGTGAGTCCGCGCAGCAGCCGTGAAGCGTCCAGTCGCCCGCGCTCACGGCTGATGTGCGTGCTCGCACGATCCCCGAATACGGCGAGCTCCTGCTGGAAGGCGACGTCGTCACGGGACCGGGCGAGGTAGACCAATCGCCAGTCTGCACCGGTGGCGGCAAGGTGGCGGGCCATCGACAGGATCGGTGTGATGCCGATGCCGGCCGCGAGCAGCAGGTACGAGGAGGCGTCTCCGAGAGCGAAGAGGTTGCGTGGCGGCCGCACCCACACGGTGCTCCCTACGCGCAGGAAGGAGTGGATGTAATGCGATCCGCCTCGCGACAACGGCTCACGACGTACCGCGATCCGGTAGGCGCCCGTGTCCGCGGGGTCGCCGCACAGCGAGTACTGACGCTCGTGCCGCGTGATCAGCTGCACATCGATGTGCGCCCCGGGCTCCCATGCAGGCAGAGGGGAGGCATCCGGATTCTCGAGTCGGATGCTGACGATCGAGGGGGTCTCGTTCGTGATCTCTCGGACGACCAGCGCCGTCATACCCTCCCGGCTGCGCATTCAGTACAGTGCGCGGTAGGCGCTCGACGTGGCGTCGTCGATCACGTCGCCGACCGAGGTGTCCCAGCCGGACATGCTCGCCCAGATCTGGCCGGACGAGGGCACATGGCTCGCAAGATCCTGCATGTCGGAATCCCACAGCCCGGCACGGAGCAGAGCGCGGCCGCAGTGCAGGTAGACCTCCTCGGTGTGCACCACGATCGCGAGATCGGGCACCGAGTGATCCTGCTCCAGCATCCCCAAGAGCGTCGGGTCGTCGGTCACGAAGGCGGTGCCGTTGATGCGCAGCGTCTCGGTCATGCCCGGGACGAAGCAGAGCAGGCCGATGTGGCCGTTGGTGACGATGTTGCGCATCGAGTCGGCGAGCTTGTTGCCCAGGCGATCCGGAATGACGACGGTGCGCTCGTCGATCGCACGGACGAAGCCCGGATAGTCTCCGCGGGGCGAGCAGTCGCAGTTGCCCGTCGCATCCGCCGTCGACAGGCAGCAGAAGGGGGAGTGGGCGAGAAACGTCAGGCAGTTCTCGTCCAGGTGATCCGTGATCTTCCGGAAGGACGCGTCATCCGGTTCGCCGAGCGTCGCGCGGATCTCGTCGAGTCCCACGGCGCGAAAGTCCGTCGAGAGCATGGCCTCGACGCTATCCGACCGCGGCTCGCCACGCCTCGTCACGTCGGCACAGAGTCGATGGGTGAATGTGTGCTGTGGACACAGGAATCTGCCCTCAGAACCTCAGCGGCTGCCCGCACCGAGCAGTCTCACTCGACAGGCGAGCTCGACGGCGAAGCGCGTGTCGGGATCATCGAGGTCGACGTCGAGGACTTCCCGCGCACGCCGAATGCGATAGCCGACCGCGTTGGGATGCAGGTTGAGCTCCCGCCCAGCCTGCACGAGCGAATTGCGGTTGCTCAGATACGACAGGAGGGTGCGGACTGCCGTGGCCGACCGCTCGGCCCCCAGCGCGTCGAGCGGCTGCAGGATGTCGTCGAGGAGATTGCGGCTGATCGGCGAGGCGTAGAAGTCGAGGAGCAGTCGTCGCAGTCCCGTGACGTCGGTCAGTTCGACGGCGTCCAGCCGGCCGCCCGCGATCGCGGAGTCGGCGGCCACTCTGGCTTCGGCGGCGGACTGCCGAAGCCCCGCGGCTCCCGTCTGCGGGGTGCCGAGTCCCACCGTGTACGTCCAGTCGTCGCCCGCGATGCGCCGCGCCTGCGCCTGCACCTTCAGCATGACGTCGCGCAGTCGACGCTGATGATCGCCGGCGCCGTGCTCCTCCGTGCTCACCGCGATCACGTCGTCCTGGATGAATGCGATGTGCCACAGCTCGGGACGATCCTCGATCAGCTGGAGAGTGAACAGCTCGAGGGCGGCCTCGACGAACCGTGGGGCGCGTAAGCCCGGATCGCTGCGGTGCCGCGGCCGCATCCAGGCGACGGCGTGGGACAGATGCAGCGGCAGCCCGAGCCGCGCCGCTGGGGCGATGAACCCGTCGACCCTCCCAGCCTCGGCGAGCACGAGCTCGACGATGAGGTCTGCGCGCGACTGGTTCGGCGCGAATCGCGCCTGCAGATCGCGCTGCATCGCGCGGGAGACGAGCGAGGCGATCACGGGAAGAGCGACCGTGGCGGCGGGGTCGGATGTCTCGGCGACGAGTCGGCCGACGGGCACCTCGCCCACGAACACGGCATCGCCGTCCGTCCATGACGTCGCAAGGCGATCGCTCAGTTCGATGCGGACGCCCAGTGCCGCTCCCGCCGCTTCGAGGATCGCGGCGGCTGCGTCGCCCCCCGGCTCGGCGGCGGCCTGCGTGGCCTTCTCGACGGCGTAGGCGGCACGGGTCATCGACTCGGCGGCGCCGCCGCTCAGCATGCGATCGATCGCCACGGCGAGGTCGGGAGGGCGCATCTCGTGGGCGATGATCAAGGGGACGGCGCCGCGATGTGCGAGTACGACGGCGGTCTCGGTGGCCGAGAACCCGGCCGGCATCACGATGCCGGCGAGCCCCCTCGCGCTGGCGTGACGGATCGCGACATCCACCAGATAGGGCGGCGGGGAGTCCTCCCCGGCGATGACCGCCAGCGTGCCCGCTGTGAGCGCGGCGAGCTCGGGCAAGGTCGTCACGTCGACGCGCTCGATCGGCGCCCCCTCGCGCGGGCCGGCGACGAGTTGAATGCCCAATCTATCGGCCTGCATCAGGAGGTCAGCGGTGGTCAGTTGTGCCACGGGCACAATCTACGCCGATTCTCTGGGCTGTGGACACATTGTCGGTTCAAGGAGCGCTACCTACTGTCGTGACATGGCATACCCGTCCCTCGCCCCGTCGTCTGGTGAGCGCACCGCGCAGGTCACCGCTGACGACATCGATGCGCTCGCGGCAGGCGCCGCGATCTTCGGAACGGGAGGAGGCGGCGCCGTCTACACGGCGCAGCTCACGACCGAACGCGCGATCCGTGAGAACGGTCCGGTATCGCTCGTGACCGTCGACGAACTGGGTCCCGACGACGCGGTCATCATGATGAGCGGGATCGGAGCGCCCACCGTCGGCATCGAGATGCTCTCGTCGGTCGAGCAGGTGCGAACACTCCTGCGTGAGGCGGAACGCGTCGCCGGGCGGCCCATCACGGCGATCATGCCCGCCGAGATCGGCGGCAGCAACGGCGTCTCGCCTGCGGGATGGGCTGCGCGGCTCGGCGTGAAGCTGCTCGACGCCGACGGCATGGGGCGGGCCTTTCCCGAGGCCACCATGATCTCGACGAACGTGGCGGGCGTGCCCTGCGACTTCGCCGTGCTCAGCGATGTCGTGGGCAACGTCGTGGTGCTGCACACGGTGGATCTCGCCTGGCTCGAGCGCCACGCCCGCGCCGTGACGGTGGCGGCCGGTGGGATCTGCCTCGGTGCCCACTACCTGCTCACGGCCGAGTCTGCCGCCGGCGCGGTCATCCCGGGGACGATCAGCACCGCCATCCGAGTGGGTCGTGCCCTCCTCACCGCGGCCGATCCCGTCCCGGCGATCGCCGACGCACTCGATGCCGACGTGCTCATCTCCGGAAAGATCACCGACGTCTCCCGCCGCACCGAGGGCGGCTTCGTACGGGGATCGATCACGATCTCCGGCATCGGCGCCGACCGCGGGCGCCTCCAGCGCGTCGAGCTGCGCAACGAGAACCTCGTCGTGCTCGAAGACGGGGAGGTGCTCGCGACCGTCCCCGATCTGATCACGGTCGTCGACTTCGAGACGGGCCACGCCATCTCCACCGAGATGCTGCGCTACGGACAGCGCGTCGCGGTGCTCGCGTGGGCATGTGATCCGCTGTGGCGCACCGACCGCGGCCTCGAGCTCGCAGGACCACGCGCGTTCGGCTACGACCTGCCCTACGTGCCGTTCGAGAGGAAGGGGTCGCGATGACCGCGGAGCGCGATCTGTCCATCGGCGTCGATGTCGGAGGGACCAACACCGACACGGTCGTCGTCGACAGCGACGGGGCGGTGCGCGCGTGGACGAAGCAAGCGACCACCGAGGACGTCGTAGGAGGCATCCGTGCCGGCATCTCCGCCGTGCTCGCGCAGCTCGGCGACGGGCGCAGCAGGGTCTCGCGCGTGATGCTCGGCACCACCCACGCGACCAACGCGATCGTCGCGCGACGCAACCTCGACCGTGTCGCTCTCGTGCGGCTCGGCGCACCGGCCGCGACCGAGTGGCCGCCGTTGACCGGGTGGCCGGCAGACCTCTCCGATCGTGTCCTCGCGGGATCGGCGATGCTGGGCGGCGGGCATATGGTCGACGGAACGCCGATCACGCCGCTCGATCGGGACGGCATCCGCCGTTTCATCGATTCGCTCGACGGAGCCTTCGACAGCGTGGCGGTGTGCGGCATCTTCAGCCCGTCGTCCCCGGATCAGGAGCGTGAGGTCGAAGCGCTCATCCACGCGCACCTCGGCCCGACCGTTCCTGTCTTCCTCAGTCAGGACATCGGGCCGGATGGACTGCTCGAGCGCGAGAACGCCACCGTCCTCAATGCCGCGCTGCGCGGTGTGGCTTCCGACGTCACGCGCGCGCTCGTCGCCGTGGTGGCCGAGGAGGGCCTGGACGTCGCGACGTTCTTCGCCCAGAACGACGGCACGCTGATGTCGCTGGACTACGCCGTCCGCTACCCCGTGCTCACCATCGGTTCGGGGCCGGCCAACTCGATCCGCGGCGCCGCGTTCCTCTCGGGCGCCTCCCACGCGATCGTCGTGGACGTCGGCGGCACGACGAGCGACCTCGGCGTCCTGGTCGACGGGTTTCCTCGCGAGTCGACGCTCCCGCGCGAGATCGGGGGAGTGCGGACCAACTTCCGCATGCCCGACATCCTCAGCCTGGGGATCGGCGGCGGCACGATCATCGACACGGCGACCGGCGCCGTCGGCCCGGGTTCGGTCGGCTTTCGCATCGCGCAGGAAGGGCTTCTGTTCGGCGGCTCCACCGCAACGCTGACGGATGCCGCAGCGGCGGCGGGCCACGGCATCGGAGGTCGTGCGCTCCCGGCCATGCCCGCGGCACGACGGGAAGCGCTCCTGAGGGCGATCGCGGTCGCGCACGAACGCATCGAAGAGGCGGTCGAGCGACTATCGCTCGGGCGCGTCGATCTTCCCCTGATCGTGGTCGGCGGCGGCGCCATGCTCGTTCCCGACGGACTGTCGGGTGTGGGTCCGGTCATCCGTCCCGAGCGGGGGGAGGTCGCCAACGCCGTGGGCGCCGCGATCTCGCTCGCGGGCGGTCGCGCCGACCAGATCTCGGATCTCGAGGATCGCGACGCGGCCATCGCGGCGGCGTCGGAGGCCGCGATCGCGAAGGCGATCCAGGCCGGGGCGGATCCGCTCACGGTCGAGGTCGTCGAGGTGCTCGAGACGTCGCTGTCGTACACCACCCGGCCGACCATCAAGGTCTCGGTCAAGGCCGCCGGACCACTCAGCCAGCTGGCCGCGGTCGCGCCGGCCGTCGGATAGCACCCGCATCACCGACAGCAGTACCCGACAAGAGGAGATAGGCAATGAAACGCAGCAGGCTCGTCCCGGTCGCGGCCGGGGCCGTCATCCTCGCGATGACACTGGCGTCATGTTCGGGGTCGTCCGACCCTCAGGGGAATGCCGAGGAAGGCGAGTTCGTCTCCGGGGGCACGTTCGTGAAGTCGCTCAGCGACGACCCTGGCGACATCAATCCGATGAAGACCGTCTCGCCCGACACGTGGGAGGTCGTCACCCTGGCGTACGAGTCCCTGATCTACATCACCCCCGAGGGTGAGGCCGAGCCTTGGCTCGCCGACAGCTGGACCGAGACGGGGACGGAGGCGACGTACGAGATCAAGGAGGGCATCACGTGCGCGGACGGCTCGCCGTTCACCGCCCAGACGGTCGCTGACAACATCAACTACAACGCCGACCCCGCCAACGCGACGTTCTCGTACGGCACCGTGATCACCGAGGCGGTCTCGGCGACGGCCGATGGCAACACCGTGACCGTGACGAGCACGGTGAACGATCCGTTCCTGGCCACCAACATCGGCACCATCCTGATGGTCTGCGACGCGGGGCTCGCCGATACGGCAGCGCTCGCCGACACGACCGACGGCACGGGGCTGTTCCAGTTGAGCGAGGCTCGCCCCGGCGACGCCTACATCTTCACCAAGCGGGACGATTATGAATGGGGCCCCGACGGCGTCACGAGCGACACCGTCGGACTCCCGGACACGATCGAGGCGCGCATCATCGCGGATCAGAGCACAGTCACGAACCTCCTGCTCTCGGGTGAGCTGAACTCGGGCGTCGTGACCGGCCCCGACCAAGAGCGACTGGAAGCGGCCGGACTGGAGTACGTCGGGGTGCGCAATCCCGTCGGGCAGATGCTCTTCAACGAGCGGGAGGGTCGTCCCTTCTCCGACCCGCTCGTCCGGGAGGCGCTGTCGACCGCGATCGATCGTGACGAGGTCGGTCCCGTGATCGCCGGCAGCACGGGTCTGCCCGCGGTCTCCCTCGTGCAGAAGACGCCGCTGCTGTGCGTGCAGGATCCGCCGAGCTGGACTCTCCCCGACACCGACCTCGACCGCGCGGCGGAGCTGCTCGATGAGGCCGGCTGGGTGCTGGGCGATGACGGCGTCCGCGCGAAGGACGGGAAGCCGCTCGAGATCAAGTTCATCTACGACGCCCCGACGGCCTCGCACGCGCCGGCGGCCGAGCTGGTGAAGGAGACGTGGGACGAGCTGGGTGTCGTCACGACGCTGGTCGCCAACGACTCCGCCGCCTGGTCGGATCAGCTCTACACGAGCTTCGACTGGGACACCGGATGGATCCAGATCGCGCCGGGCAGCCCGGTGGTGCTGGCGCTCTTCTTCGCGGGAGCGACTCCCGACGAGGGTGGGCTGAACTTCATGTTCGTGGACAATCCGGAGTACAGCGCGCTGGCCGAGCAGGCCAAGACGGCGTCGCCGGAGGAGGCGTGCGGACTGTGGCAGCAGGCCGAGCTGGAGCTCATCGAACGATTCGACACCTTCCCGGTGATCGACAACATCCTGCCGAACTACCAGAGCGGTGCGGTGTTCGACCAGCCGAACTTCATCATGCCGACCACGATCCGGATGCTGGGCTGACACCATGACGACGCCGCCTCCGCCCATCGCCGCCGACCTGGCGGACGCGCCCACGTCCGCGCTCGCGGTGCGGGCGGAGGGGCTTCGTCGCCCGCGCCTGTCGGCGCGCGGGTCGTTCCTCCTCCGTCGGCTCGGAAGGCTCTTCGTCTCGCTCCTGGTCGTCGTCGTCGCGTCGTTCTTCCTCGTCCATCTCGTGCCGGGAGATCCCGTGCGCGCCGCGCTCGGCATCCAGGCATCGCCCGAGCTCGTGGCCGCGACCAGAGCCGAGCTGGGTCTGGACAAGCCGATCCTTCAGCAGTTCGCGGATTACGTCGCCGGCCTCCTCCACGGCGATCTCGGCGTGTCGATCCGCACCGGGCGGCCGGTGTCGGACATGATCGCGCAGCGATTCCCTCCCACTGCGACCCTCGGAGTGGCAAGCTTCCTGGTGGCGCTGTTCGCCGCCGTGCCGATCGGCATCGGCGCCGCTCTGAGCACGCAGCGGCGAGGTCGTTCCGCGCTCGACGCGACCCTGTCGGGAGTCCTCGGACTGCTCATCGCGGTGCCGGGGTTCCTCCTCGCGGTGGGGCTCATCGCGCTGTTCGCCGTGCAGCTGGGCTGGCTGCCGGCGGCCGGATGGGGCGAACCGCAGGACGCCATCCTGCCGGTGCTCGCGCTGGCCCTCGGGCCCATGGCCTACCTCGCACGCATCGTGCAGGTCGAGATGGTGGGTGTGCTCGGCGCGACCTACATGACCACGGCGCGCGCGAAGCGCCTGCCCTCGCGCCTGGTCTACATGCGCCACGCGCTGCCCAACATCATCACGGCCTCGCTCACCGTCGGCGGTCTGCTGCTGAGCGGCCTGATCGCGGGGACGGTGCTCATCGAGACGATCTTCGCGATCCCGGGAATGGGCGGACTCATGGTGCCCGCCGTCGGGGCGAAGGACTACCCGGTCGTCCAAGGGCTCGTGATCGTCTACGCGCTCATCATCCTCGGCGTCAACCTCGTCGTCGACCTGATTCTCGTGACCGTCGACCCGCGGTCCTCGATCACGGAGGGCTGACCCATGCAGCTGCGCGCCCGTCTGCTCTCCCCCGTCGGCATCGCCGCGATCGTGGGCTCCCTGCTCCTGGTGCTCGTCGCCGTGCTGGGGCCGATCGTGTTCGCCTCCGCCGCCGAGACGAGCTCCGTTCCCGACCGGCTCCTCCTGCCGAGCCTCGCGCACCCGTTCGGAACGGACGACCTCGGCCGCGACATCTTCGCCCGGGTCATGGTGGCCGCGCGGCTCTCATTGCTGCTGACCCTCGGCGCCACGGTGGTCTCGACCGTGGGCGGCATCGCGTTCGGCCTCATCACGGTCATCCTGCCGCGGCATCCGCGACGGTGGATGACGGGACTGCTCGACGTGCTGCTCGCCTTCCCCTGGCTGCTGATGGTGCTCTTCTTCACCGTCATCTGGGGCGCGAGCGCCTCGAGCGCGATGCTGGCGATCGGCATCTCCGGGATCCCGTTCATGGCGCGACTGGTGTACAACCTGGCGTCGTCGGTCTCGGGACGCGACTACGTCCGTGCGGCCCGGGTGGTGGGGGTGGGGCCCTTCGGCATCCTCGTCCGCCACATCCTGCCGAACATCGCCAACCCGCTCCTCGTCAACGCGGCGGCCACGGCGAGCGTCACGCTGCTCTCGTTCGCGGGGCTGTCGTTCCTGGGCCTGGGTGTCCAGCCTCCGGAGTACGACTGGGGCCGGCTTCTGCAGGACGGCATCACCCGGATCTACGTCAACCCGCTCGCCGCGATCGGGCCCGGCATCGCGGTGGTTCTCGCCGGCCTCGTGTTCACGTTCGTCAGCGAAGCGCTCGGCGACAACAGGGGCGCGGGATTCCGGGCGGTGGGAGCCCGCTCGGCGGGGGCGGCCCTGCCGCAGCGCGCGGCGTCGCGGGGCGCAGAGCCTGGCGCGCAGGGGGCCGGCGCACCGGTGGCCGGCACGGAGTCGGGGTCGGCACGCCCCGTCGCCGAGGTCCGCGACCTGCGAATCGCCTTCCCGACGCCGGAGGGTGGCACGGTCGAACGCGTGCACGGGGTCGACGTGCGTGTGAACCCCGGCGAGATCGTGGGGATCGTCGGCGAGTCCGGATCGGGCAAGTCGCTCACAGCCATGGCTCTCGCGGGCCTGCTCGGCGGGGATGCGCTCGTGACGGTGGCGGCCCACCGGTTCGACGGCGTGGACATGACCCGGCCGATCTCGGCCTCCGATCGCTCGAAGCTGGGCATCGAGCTCGGCATGGTGTTCCAGGATCCGTTGACCTCGCTCAACCCCGGCCTCACGGTGGGACGCCAGCTCACCGAGGTGCCGGAGGTGCACCTGGGGATGAGCCGGGTCGAAGCACGCGATCGGGCGACGGCGGCACTCGATGCGGTCGGGATCGAGCACGCGCGCACCCGGCTGTCACAGTATCCGCACCAGTTCAGCGGCGGAATGCGCCAACGCGCGATGATCGGCATGGCGCTCACCGGGCGTCCGAAGCTCATCATCGCCGACGAGCCGACGACCGCGCTCGACGTCACGGTGCAGCGTCAGGTCCTGGGCGTCCTGCGCGCGGCGCAGCGCGACACCGGCGCGGCGATCATCTTCATCTCACACGACATCGCGCTCGTCTCGGCGTTCTGCGACCGGGTGCTCGTGATGAAGGACGGGCGGATCGTCGAGGAGCTCGATGCGCAGCGCATCCGTGAGGATGCCGTGCACCCGTACTCGCGCGCGCTCGTCGCCTGTCTGCCCGACATGACGTCCGACCGGACCCAGCCCCTTCCCGTCATCCCACCCGAACTGGCGGCGGCCGCCCTCGCCGAGGAGGTGAGCGTGTGAACGCGCTCCAGATCGACCGACTCACCGTTCGCTACGGCCGTGCGACCGTCGTGGACGACGTGTCCATCGCCGTCCCGGAAGGACGCACGGTGGGGCTGGTCGGCGAATCGGGATCGGGCAAGAGCACGATCGCCGCGGCGGCTGTGGGTCTGGTGCACCCCGCTGCGGGCGAGATCCGGGTCGGCGGAGTCGTCGCGTCGGGACGCGGCGCCGCCGCCCGCGAGGCTCGGCGGCGTCTTCAGCTGGTCTTCCAGGATCCGTTCTCGGCGCTCGATCCACGGATGTCGGTGGGTGACTCGATAGCCGAGGCGCTGCGTGCGACCGGCCGGCCGTGGAGCCGCGCCGACAAGGTCGCGCGCGTGCGCGAGCTGCTGGGTCTCGTGCACCTCGACCCGGATCGGGCTGACGAGCTTCCCGCCGCGTTCTCGGGCGGGCAGCGCCAGCGCATCACGATCGCGCGCGCCCTCGCCGGTGAGCCGTCCGTGCTGATCGCCGACGAGGTGACCAGCGCGCTCGACGTGTCGGTGCAGGGCGCGATCCTGAATCTCCTGCGCGAGCTGCAGGACCGGCTCGGACTGTCGATGCTGTTCATCTCGCACAACCTGGCCGTCGTGCGCTACGTGAGCGACGAGGTCTGCGTCATGCGGCACGGGCGAATCGTCGAATCGGGGCGAACCGAAGAGCTGCTCGCCGCGCCGGCAGAGACCTACACGCGGGAACTGCTCGAGGCGGTTCCGGTGCTGGGCGTGCGGATGGTCACCGGGTGACGGCCGCATCGTCGGCGCGGGGTGACGGCGCCGGCGAAGACGGACTGTCGCGGTGCAGCGTCTCGGGGAGGAACGCGATGCCCACCAGCCCGATGACGCTCAGGCCCACGAGGTAGCCCGCGACCAGCCACGGTGTGCCGCCGCTCGCGGCAACGAGCGCTGTGGCCACGAGCGGGGCGGTGCCGCCCACGAGCGCCGCCGGGATCTCGCGTGAGATCGCGATGCCGCTCCAGCGCATGCGCGTGGGGAAGAGCTCGGCGAGCATCGCGGCGCTGACCCCGATCGTCGCGCCCTGGATCACGGCGAGACCGAGGATCAGCCCGGCGGCGACCAGGAGCGAGTTCTCGGTGTTGAAAAGGACGAACATGGGGAACGCGAACACGACGCCGAAGATCGCGGCGCCCAGGAGCACCGGCTTGCGGCCGATCCGGTCGGCGAGCCGGCCGAAGAGCAGAGTCGCGGGGATCGTGAGCAGCTCGGCGACGATGAGGGCGATGAGCGCGTGGGTCGGATTCACCGACAGGGTGCCGGTCGTGTACGAGAGCGAGAAGGTCTGCACGACATAGACCCACGGCAGGGCGAAGACGAACAGCGCCATCCCCGGGAGCAGGAACCGCCAGTGCGTGCGGACGGCCTCGGCGAGCGGCGCGCTGGCCACGGCGCCTGCGCGCTCGGCATTTTCGAACGCCGCCGTCTCCTTGACACGGAGCCGGAAGTACAGGGCGAACGCCACGATGACCACGCTCGCGATGAAGGGAACTCGCCAGCCCCACGACAGGAACTGGTCCGCCGGGAGCAGGCTGATGAGCGCGAACGCGGTCGTGGCCAGTGCCATGCCGACGTACACCGACGCGCCCGGGAAGCCCGCGATGAACGCCCGGTTCCGGTTGGGCGCCGACTCGCTGGCCATCGTCATGGCCCCTGCGAACTCTGCACCCGCGCCTGCGCCCTGGAACAGCCGCAGCACGATGAGCAGGATGGGCGCCCAGATGCCGATCGCCTCGGCCGTCGGGAGCAGGCCGATGAGCGTCGTCGCGGTGCCCATCATCAGCAGCGTCACCAGGAGGGTCGTCTTGCGGCCGACGCGGTCGCCGAAGTGGGCGAAGATCAGGCCGCCGATCGGGCGGGCACCGAAGCCCACCGCGAAGCCGGCGAATGCGCCGAGCAGACCGGCAAGCTCGCCGGCGCCCGGGAAGAAGAGCGGCGCGAAGACGAGCGCCGATGCGAGCCCGTACAGCGTGAAGTCGTACCACTCGATGACCGTTCCCACCGAGCTGCCGATCACCGCTCGCCGGCGTTGCTGCGAGCTGTCCAGTCCGGATCGGTCGATCTCGTCGACGCTGTCGTCGTGCATGACACTCCTTCGTGCGGGTTGGTGCTGGGTGGTGCGGGTGGTGCGGTGACTCAGCTCCGGCGACGCCGTGCGAGTCCGTGTGCCCGGTCAAAGCTACGGGCTCAGCGCCACGTGCCGGATGGACGATGACCACGCGGATGCCTGGGAGTGCTGGGTGATGACCACATACGTCGTCATCCGAGGGCGACGCCCGGCAGCCGCCGATTTCCCGGCGACCAGAAACACGGCGGAAACGTGTCCGACCTCCCGGTGTCGGAATCGGCCGTCGTGCGTGTGCTCCACACATTCCCGCGCCTTCAACATGGGACATCGGCCCATAGGCGGCGATTCCGCGGCTCCCGCACACTGACAGGCAACGAGCCGGTGGTGCGCATCGGCCGCGCGAGAAGCGGAGCATCATGGAGTCTTTCGAGGTGGCTGTCGTCGGCATGGGGGCACTCGGCAGTGCAGCCACGTACCAACTCGCGCGCCGGGGTGCGAAGGTGGTGGCCTTCGAGCAGTACGAGCTGGGCCACGTGCGAGGCGCCTCGCACGACACGTCGCGGATAGTCCGGACCTCGTACGGAGCCCCCGAGTACGTGCGGCTCGCGCAGTCCGCGTACCGCGACTGGGCCGATCTCGAGCGGGAGTCGGGCGAGCGGCTGCTCACGATCACCGGCGGTGTGATCTTCCTCCCGACCGACGGCCCCTACTCGGCCTCGGACTTCACCTCGGCGCTGAGCGAGTGCGGCGTCGAGCACGAACTGCTCAGTCCCGCTGAGGTGCAGGCGCGCTGGCCGCAGTTCCAGGTGCCCGAGAACGTCGAGACGGTTTACACCGCCGACACCGGCATCGCCCACGCGTCCCGGACCGTCGCGACCCTGCAGATGAGGGCCCGCGTGCACGGCGCCGACATCCGCGACCGCACGGCTGTGGAGTCGCTCACGCCGGACAGCGCCGGGGTGATCGTGCACACCTCTGGAGGCGACATCCGTGCCCGCAAGGTGATCCTGGCCACCGACGCGTGGACGAACACGCTCCTCGAGCCGCTGGACGCGGCCATCCCGCTGGATGTGATGCAGGAGCAGGTCACCTACTTCCGCCCGTCGGCGCCGCATGACTACGACCCCGCGCGGTTCCCGGTGTGGATCTGGGAGGACGACGAGTGCTACTACGGCTTCCCCACGTACGGCGAGCCGACCATCAAAGCCGCACGCGATGTCTCGGAGAACCGGATGACGCCCGCACTGCGGTCCTTCGTCCCCTCACCGGAGCTCACTGCACAGCTGTCCGGCTTCGTGACGGGGCTCATCCCCGGTGCCGGGTCCGAGCTGCGCACGATCACGTGCCAGTACGCGCTCACCAAGGACCGCCGCTTCGTGCTCAGTGCGCTGCCGCAGCACCCCGACATCATCGTCGGTCTCGCCGCCGGGCACGGCTTCAAGTTCACCCCGGCGCTCGGCCGCGTGCTCGCCGAGCTGGCGCTGGAGGGCGAATCCACCGATGACCTCAGCGAGTTCGGCGCCGTCGCAGCGATGGCCCAGTGAGGCGTCGCGGCGCCGGCCACCGCGTACGGACCCGCCCACAACCCGTCCCTGCTATGGAGGATTCGCCCATCATGCGACCGTTCCCGTGGGGCGCCGCACCGTTCAGGCGGCTTCACACGCTCAGTAGCGTGACCGCCATGTCACCGACGACACCCTCCGTTCTCGCCGCCCATGCGCGGGCGAGCGCGGACGAAGGTCGTCGCTCGCCGAGCGCTGGGGAGTGATCGGACGTGACCCGATACATCCTCTCTCGGCTGCTGTCGTCGCTGTTCGTCCTGTTCGTGCTGTCGGTGCTGGTGTTCTCGATGGTGCGTGTCATTCCGGGCGACCCGCTGGCCGCCTTCGCCGATCCCGCCAACCCCGACCCGGCGAAGCTCGCCGCCCTGCGCAGCGAGCTGGGTCTCGACCAGCCGTGGATCACGCAGTACTTCGTGTGGCTACTGGGGGTGGTTCAGGGCGATTTCGGCCGTGCGATCACCGTGCCGGGCGAGGTGTCGGACCTCATCGCGTCCCGGCTCCCGTTGAGCCTCACTCTCGCAGTCATGGCGACGGTGTTCGGCACGGTGATGGGCATCCCGGCCGGGGTCCTCGCCGCGACGCGGTGGCGGCGTCCTTCCGACCACGCGGTGCGCGGACTGTCGTTCATCCTCCTGGCGACGCCGCCGTTCGTCCTCGGCACAGTGCTCATCCTGATCAACTCACTGACGCTGCGCTTGCCGCTGGTCGGCTACTCGGGAGCGGCCTCGGATCCGCTGCGCGCATTCGGGGTGCTGCTTCTGCCCGCGCTGCTGATCGGGATCGTGCTCGCCGCGATCATCGCCAGGTACACGCGCGGAACGCTGCTGGACACACTGGGGCAGGATTTCGTCCGGACTGCCAGGGCCAAGGGCGCCTCGCCGGGTCGACTGGTCGTGCGTCACGCACTGCGCAACGCACTCATCCCGGTCGTCACCGTGATCGGCATCGAACTGGCAGCCCTTGTCGGCGGCACCGTGGTCATCGAGGCGGTGTTCTCCCTGCCCGGGATGGGCTCGCTTCTGCTCACCGGCATCCGCTCGTCGGACTACCCGATCATCCAGGCCACGGTGCTCCTCATCGGCGTCGTGTACGTGCTGATCAACTTGGTCGTCGACCTGCTCTATCCACTGATCGATCCCCGAGTGAGGGTGCACACACGATGACCGTGACAAGGGAGCTCACCCTCGCCAGGGCCGCGGGGAGCCGTCCACGCCGCCGGCGCCTCGGCCCGGCGTTCTGGAGCGGGGCCGGCATCCTCGGCGGCATCCTGATCCTCGCGGGCTGGATGACACTGTGGCCGCCGTACGACCCGTTCGTCGCGTCCGGCCAGCCCATGGCCGGCCCCAGTGCCGAGCACCTTCTGGGCACCGACAACCTCGGCCGCGACACGTTCACGCGTCTCGTGCTCGCCGCCCGGACCAGCCTCGTGATCTCGGGTGCCGCCGCCCTCCTCGGTGCGGTCATCGGCACGTTCTTCGGGCTGATCGCCGGTTTCGTCGGCGGCCGAGTGGATGCCGTCATCATGCGGATCGTCGACGCGATCCTGGCCCTTCCTGCCATCCTGGTCGCCCTGGTCGTCGGCGTCATCGTCGGCAACGGCGCGGGGCCGCTCATCCTCGCGCTGGGGCTGGTGTTCGCTCCCGGCTTCGCCCGGGTCATGCGCGCCCCCGTCATCGCGCTCCGAGAGCGGGACTTCGTCCTCGCCGCCACCCTCAGCGGCGTCCGTCCCACCCGGGTGATCGCCGAGCACCTGCTCCCGAACGTCCTCACGCCGCTGTGCGTGCAGTTCGCATCGGTCGCCTCGCAGGTCGTCTTGATCGAGGCGGCGCTCAGCTATCTCGGCCAGGGCGTGCAGGCGCCCGAGCCCTCCGCCGGCCGGATGATCAGCGAGTTCACCCGCTTCATGCAGGTGCAGCCGCTGCTCATCATCCTCCCCTCCATCGTGATCATCCTCCTGTCGGCCGCGTGGAACCTCCTCGCCGACGGGTTGCAGGACTACCTCGCTCCCCGACGCGAGCCGGCGTTCTCGCTGGGTCGTCACCGCTCTCGTCGCCGCGACTCTGCACCGGTATCCGACCGCACCACCACATCCACGAAGCACACACCAACGGAGAAGCAATCATGAACAGACGACACTGGGCGGGCGTGGCAGCGCTCGCCGTCGCGACCCTGACGATCGCCGGATGCACGTCCGGCGGCGCGACAGGCGCCGAGGAGGAGCCCGGTGAGCCGGTCGCAGGCGGCACGCTCACGTGGGGCGTGTCGGCGGAGCCCTCGGCGGGAGGCCTCGACCCGATGGTCGCGTCCGCCATCGCCGCCGAGGTCATCGACTCTATCGCCTACGACACCCTCCTCACCCGCGACGATGACGGCGACGTCGAGCCGGCTCTGGCCACCGAGTGGGAGCAGCCCGACGAACTGACCTGGGTGTTCCAGCTCCGCGATGACGTCACCTTCGCCGACGGCACGCCGTTCGACGCCGGCGACGTCGTGTACTCGTTCGAGACGCGAGCGGACGGCGGCTCCAACGCCACCTACCTCAGCAGCATGGAGAGCGTCGAGGCGACCGGCGACCACGAGGTGACGTTCCACTTCAGCCAGCCCGACGGCACGTTCCTCGACGCCGTCTCGGCCCGCCAGACCTTCTTCATCGTCAGCGAGGAGGCGTACGGGAACGCCACCGAGGAGGAACGTCAGACCCGCACCGTCGGCACCGGCGCATTCCAGGTGACGGACTGGGAGCAGGGCGTCTCCATCACGATGAAGAAGAACGAGGACTACTGGGGCGACGAGCCGTACCTCGACGAGATCGTGTTCGAGCTGTACCCCGACGAGAACACTCTCCTGGCCGCCGTGCAGCAGGGCAGCGTGCAGGCGGCGTCGTTCATCGACGGGAGCCTCGCCCAGCAGGCGGAGGCATCGGGCTTCACCCTCGGCGACGCCGCGTTCCGTCAAAATCTTGCGATCTACATCAATCCCGAGTCCGGCCCGCTCGCAGACGTCGACGTCCGTCGTGCGTTCTCGCTCGCCCTGGACCGCGAGGCCCTCGTCGAGACCGCGATGCTCAGCAACGCAGGCGTCTCCTTCGTTCCTCCGGCCGGCGACCCGGGTGCTCCCGATGCCGCCGACCTGCCGTACTACACGCGGGATGTCGACGAGGCGAAACGGCTCCTCGAACAAGCCGGCCAGCCCAACCCCGAGATCACCCTCAGCTACATGGGTGACGTCGCGGCGGCGCACCACCCGGTCTACGAGATGATGCAGCAGCAGCTCGCGGAGGCGGGTATCACGCTGAACCTGAAGGCCACCCCGCTGGCCGAGATCTCGCCGATCTTCACCACGGGCGAATCCTGGACCGATCTGGTCGCGATCCCGGGCAGCCCGAGGGCCTCGGCCGTGTTCTACCTCGAGCCGGTCCTGCTCGAAGGGGGCGTCTACAACCACTGGGACGGAAACCCGGATGCCGCCAAGGCGCGCGAGCTCCTGCAGCAGGCCAAGGCCGCGACCTCGCCCGAGGAGTACGCCGACCTCGTCGACCAGCTTGCCACCGAGGCCGCCGAGCAGGCGCTGGAGTTCGTCCCCGCCGCAGTTCCGGTGTACTTCGAAGTGTGGGACAGCAGCAAGCTGCACGGCTATGAGAGCGACGCGTTCTACTCGCGTTCCGCTCTCGACACCAGCTGGCTCTCGCAGTGACACGCGCCCGGGCGCTTCCCCTCGGGAGCGCCCGGGCGCTCATCCCGGCCCCACCAGACCGAAAGAGAGTCGCGCATGACCGATGACGCAGACGCCCTCCGCGTCGACGACCTGACCATCGCCTACGGCGCCGCGCCCCCGTCCGTCTCGGGTGTGTCGCTGCGTGTGCGCGAAGGGGAGATCGTCGGCGTCATCGGCGAGTCCGGCAGCGGCAAGTCCAGCGTCGCCCTGGCGATGATGGGCCTGCTGCCAGACTCGGCACGCATCACGGCCGCGAACATGGAGATCGCGGGCGTCGACATGAAGGGAGCCACCGAGCGCGACTGGGCCGAGGTGCGTGGCGTGAAGGCGTCGATGGTGTTCCAGGAGCCGATGTCGGCGCTCAACCCGTGCATGCGGATCGGCGCTCAGATCGCCGAAGTGCTGCAGATCCACGGCAAGGCGGACAAGGAGGGCGCGCGCGCCCGGGCACTGGAGATCCTCCGGCTCGTGCAGATGCCGGACGCCGAGAAGCGTCTGCACTACTACCCCCACCAGCTCTCCGGAGGTCAGCGTCAGCGCGTGGTCATCGCGATCGCCGTCGCCGCCGGGCCGTCGCTCCTCGTCGCGGACGAGCCGACCACAGCGCTCGACGTCACCGTGCAGGCCCAGATCCTCGACCTCATCAAGGGTCTGCGCGACGAGACCGGCATGGGCGTGCTGTTCATCAGCCACGACCTCGGGGTCATCGGCCAGCTGTGCGAGCGCGTCGCGGTGATGTACCGCGGCCGGGTCGTCGAGTCGGGGTGGGCGCGCCGGGTCCTCGAGGATCCGCAGCACCCGTACACGAGGGCATTGCTCGAGAGCATCCCGCGCCCATCTGTTCCGGTGCGTTCGCCGCTTGCCGTGATCCCGGCCGTCAACGACTTCGCCGAGATTCCCGCGGTCTTGGAGGACGTCGCATGAGCGACGATGTCCTGCGGGTGAAGAACATCACCCAGCGTTTCGGCCATGGCGACAATGCGATGACCGCGCTCGACGACGTGAGCCTGAACGTGCCGCGCGGCGAGACTCTCGGCCTCGTCGGAGAGTCCGGGTCGGGCAAGAGCACCCTCGCGCGCGCGATCCTGCTGATGCGCAGACCCACCGCGGGCACCATCGAGTTCGACGGTGCCGACGTCACGGGCCTGCGTGGCAGCGCGCTGCGCCGCCACCGGCGCCGCGTGCAGATGGTGTTCCAGGACCCGAACGACTCGCTCGATCCGCGCTTCACGGTGGGCCGCTCGATCGCCGAGCCCCTGGTCGCCGCCGGCATCGGTCAGAAGGAGCGTCGCCGACGGATCGCGGATTCACTCGATCGGGTCGGCCTGCCGACCGACGCGGGCGCACGCTACCCGCACGAGTTCTCGGGTGGCCAGCGTCAGCGCATCGCGATCGCCCGAGCGATGGCCGCGGACCCCGAGTTCGTGGTGCTCGACGAACCCACCTCGGCGCTGGACGTGTCGGTGCAGGCGCAGGTGCTGAATCTGCTCGTGCAACTGCAGAACGACACGGGCGTCACGTATCTGTTCATCACGCACAATCTCTCCGTCGTGCACCACATCGCCCATCGCGTCGCCGTGATGCACCGCGGCGAGGTCGTGGAGGAGGGAACCGGTGATCAGGTCATGAACGCGCCGCAGCATCCGTACACGCAGCGCCTGCTGGAGTCGATGCCGGTCCTCTATCGCACCTGAATCGCCACGCCGTCCAACCGAGGAGGATCAGCATGCGAGTGCAGAAGCGCGGCGACAACGCCCACGAGTGGGAGCTCTACGACGGTGCGGGAAGCATCGGCATCGAGTGGTACTTCAAGGAGACCACGGCGCTGCCCGTCTCGGTGATGCGGTATCAGCTGATGCCGGGCGCCGAGGAAGGCCAGCATCATCATCTGGCGGGCGACCCGGACAGCTGTTCCACAGACAGCTCCGACGAGATGTACGTCGTCACGCGTGGCGAGGTCGTGGTCACCTCTGGGACAGAGCGTCGGGTGCTGCATGCCGGCGATGCGTTCTACGCGCCGGAGGGCATGCGGCACGGCGTGCGCAACGATTCCGACATGGTCGCCGAGCTGATCCTCGTATTCGGCCCGCGCGGGCGCCACCCGTTCTCCCAATCGGGGACGGAGGGGTTCGACGCCGACGCCGCCCGCTGAGCGCGTCCGTCACCCGCGGCGGGCCTCCAGCCGCTCACGGAGCTCGTCGAGGCGGACAGCGATCCCGATGCGGAACATCCGCTCGTCATCGCGCCAGTCCGCGCCCAGTACGTGGTCCAGGCGATCCAGGCGCTGCAGGATCGTGTTGGTGTGGAAGTTCAGCGCCCGTGCGGTGCGCGTGGGGCTGGCGTTGTTGCGGACGAACGCCCGGAGCGTGCCGAGCAGGTCGGCGTTGCGTTCGGTGTCGTACTGCCGCACAGGGCCGATCGTGTCGCGGAGGAACGCAGCCAGCCCCTGCGAGTCGGAGTCGAGCACGGCGGAGTAGGGGAGGAAGTCATCCACGTGCGCGGTGAGGTCGGACAGATCGAGTGCGGCAAGCAGCCGTGCGGTCCGCATAGCCCCTTCGAACGACGCCGGCAGCGATCCCATCGTCGGGCGCGGCACCACGACGGTGACGGGATGCTGGATGGATGCCGCGATGTGGGCGCGAAGCTGCTCCGGTGCGATCTCACCCCCGCGGCTGGACTGAGCGGCGACGACGAAGCCGCGATACTCGCCGACGAGGGCGCGGTCGTCGAGCTGGCGTGCCAGCGCCCGTGCGGCGGACGTCTGCTGATCGCCGGGCACCGCCACGAGCAGCAGGGAATCGAGCTCCGCGAGGTCGACGCCGAGGCGCCGGGCCCGCCGGTCCACATCCGACCGCCGTTCCGGCACGTCGTCCAGGAGGTCCGCCATGAGCTCGCTGCGCACGCGGTGGTCGGCGCCCGCCGCGGCCTCCTGCTGCAGCTCGAGCAGGGCGCCGACCTGAGCCGCGCGCTCCACCGTCCGGAAGTCGACGGCGCCGAGCTCGAAGTCCCCGTCGCCGAGCAGCAGCGCGCCGAACTGCCGACTTCCTGCGGTGAGCGCCGCGACCGCGCGGACCCCAGGACCCGCGACCGCGACGCAGTGGCCGTGACGTCGGCTCTCCTCCAGTGCCGCGCGTACCGGTTCGTCGAGCGAGAGCATGACGGGCGGGAGCGGCAGACCCGCGGCGGCGATGATCCGCTCCTGCGCGTCGACGATCGCCACCGCCCGCCCGAGCGCGGAGGCGAGCGTCTCGGCCACCGGGGCGAACCCGCCGCCGGCGAGCACGGCCTGCACGAGCTCCTGGTGCACGGTGTTGGCCCGGTCGCGCTCGACCAGGTGCGCGGTGAGGCTCGCGAGCGTGCGCCTGCTGGCATCCTCGGACTCCTGCAGGTCTCGCAGCGTCTGGGTGGTCTGGAGGATGACGGACGCATGGTCGGCGAGCGCCGACAGCAGGGCGACCTCATCGGGGGAGAAGGTCTTCTCGGTCCGGTTCGCGACGAACAGCACGCCGAGCACGTCGTCGCTGGTGAGCATCGGCACCCCCAGCAGTGACACCAAGCCTTCGGCCGAGACCGCGTCGTCGATGCCGGCGTCGTGCCGTTCCTGCGCGTACCCGGTGTAGTCGGCCACCCAATGTGCTGTGCGGGACTCCACGACGACGCTCGCGAGCCCGCGGCCCGGCGGCACGCGGAGCGTCTGGAAGGACGCACTCACTGATCCGCTGGTCTCGCGGACGCGCAGCTCACGCGTGTCGGGATCGAACTCCGACAGGTAGGCGAGATCGACCCCCATCATCTCGTGGGCGCGCTGCACGAGCCGGGCGAGCACGGCGTCGCTGTCCCGCAGCTCCGCGAGCTCGCGGGCACTGGAGAACAGGGCCGACAGCTCGTGCTCCCGTCGCCGCAGCCGCGACAGCTCGCGCTGCGCCCGGCCGACGCGCTCGACCAGCGCTGCGGCATCCATCTCGGTCGCTCCCAGTCGAAGCAGCGCATCGCTGACACCGGTCGGACCGACCCGTTCAGGGTCGTATGCGGCATCCAGGAGCGCGGCGATGGGCTCGGTGTTCTCGGGCATCGGGTTCCGAGTCTAGGTCGCGCCGACGTGCTTCACGGTGTGCCATCCGCCTACAGAGGGGCCCTGGTGCTGAGTGTTCCACCCATCGTGGGGCACGCCCGCCGCTCCTAATGTCGTCCTTGACCGCAGCGCCGAGGACCCGGTGGCTGTTCCGAAGGAAGGTGGCCGATGCCGATCAACAGCCGAATCTCAGGTCTGCGCGACCACACCCCCGACGAGCGGCTCACCCTCGTCGCAGAGCGTGCCGGTCTCGACTCGGACGTGCTGGAGGCGCTGCGGCCCGACGCCGGACTCTCGCTCGCCCAGGCCGACCACATGATCGAGAACGTGGTGGGCCTGATCGGGATCCCCGTCGGCATCGCCACGAACTTCACCATCGACGGTCAGGACCGGCTGGTCCCGATGGCCACCGAGGAGCCGAGCGTCGTCGCCGCGGCCTCCAACGCCGCCCGGATGGCCCGCGGGCACGGCGGCTTCACCACCTCGTACACCGGCGACGTGATGATCGCGCAGATCCAGGTGCTCGACGCGGTCGAACCGCACGGCACCCGCTTCGCGCTGCTCGAGGCGCGCGACGAACTGCTCGCCCTCGCGAACGAGCAGGATCCGCTGCTCGTGTCGCTCGGCGGCGGCGCGTTCGACGTCTCCGTCCGGGTCCTGCGTACGCGGGCCGGTACGCAGGTGATCCTGCACCTGCACGTCGACGTGCGCGACGCCATGGGCGCGAACGCCGTGAACACGATGGCGGAGGCGATCGCCCCGCGCGTGGCCGAGCTCGCCGGCGCCCGCACCCTGCTGCGCATCCTGACCAACAAGGCCGAGCTGCGACTCACCCGTGCGCGCGCGGTGTTCGACGCCGAGCTGCTGGGCGGCGCGCAGGTCGTGGACGACATCGTCGCCGCCAGCGCCTTCGCCGAGGCAGACCCCTACCGCGCCGCGACGCACAACAAGGGCATCATGAACGGCATCACCGCCGTCGTCCTCGCCACCGGCAACGACACGCGCGCGGTGGAGGCGGGCTGCCATTCGCACGCCGCCCGCTCGGGCAGCTACGCCGCCCTGTCGCAGTTCGAGAAGGATGCCGACGGCAACGTCGTCGGCACGCTCGAGGTGCCTCTCGCCGTCGGTCTCGTCGGCGGCGCCACACGTGCGCACCCCACGGCACGGGCGGCGGTGACGCTGCTCGGAGTGCAGACGGCCCGCGAGCTCGCCGGCGCGATCGCCGCCGTCGGGCTCGCGCAGAACCTGGCCGCGTGCCGCGCGCTCGCCGCCGAGGGCATCCAGCGCGGGCACATGACGCTGCACGCCCGGACCATCGCCGCCAGCGCCGGCGCCGATGTGGACGAGATCGGGCCGGTCGCCGCGCGGATCGTCGCGGAGCGCCGGATCCGCGTCGAATACGCAAGGGAGGTTCTGGCCGAGCTGCGCGGGGACGGGGCGGGCGCATGACGCGCACCCCGCCCGGACCGCGCGTGCAGCGGGAGCCGGGGCTGCCTGCGCGAGTCACGGTGTTCGAGGTCGGCCCGCGGGACGGCCTCCAGGCCGAGACCGACATCATCCCCGCCGCCGTGAAGACGGAGCTGTGCCGCCGGCTCTACGCGGCCGGCACCCTCAACCTCGAGGTGACCAGCTTCGTGCCGCCGACATGGATTCCGCAGCTGGCGGACGCCGAGCAGGTGGTGGCCGCGCTCGACGTGCCGGACGGGGCTCGGGCCGTGGGTCTGGTGCCGAACCTCCGCGGGCTCCAGCGTGCCCTCGATGCCGGCATCAGGGAGGTGTCCGTCGTGGTCAGCGCCACCGAGGCGTTCGCGCAGGCCAACCTCAACACCACCCGTTCCGGTGCGATCGACCGTGCAGTGGAGGTCGTCGCCGCCGCGACGGCGCAGGGCATCCCGGTGCGCGGCTACGTCTCGATGGCGTTCGGCGATCCCTGGGAAGGGGCGGTCGACACGGCTGCCGTCACCGAGGCGGCGGCCGTGCTGCACCAGGCGGGGAGCCGCACCGTCGCCCTCGGCGACACCATCGGCGTCTCTACCCCCGGTTACACGGCCGCGGTCATCGCCGAGACTCTTGCGGCAGGCATCCCCGTCGAATCCCTCGCGCTGCATCTGCACGATACTTACGGTCAGTCGCTGGCGAACGTGCACGCCGCGCTGCGCCTGGGTGTCGCGGAGTTCGACTCCTCGGTGGGGGGCCTCGGTCGCTGCCCGTACGCCAAGGGCGCGACGGGTAACCTCGCGACAGAGGACCTGGTGTGGATGCTGCACGGCCTCGGAATCGAGACCGGGCTCGATCTCGACGCCCTCGCGGCCACCACGCTCTGGCTCTCCCGGATCCGCAACGTGCGTGCCTCATCCAACGTGGCTCGCGCGCTCGCTGCGGCTGGGCTCGACACACCGGATCCCGTACTGGAGGCACCGTCCGCATGACCCTCAGCCCGCTCCCCGCACCCGGTGCGCTCGCCGGTGTCACCGTGCTCGACTTGTCCCGAGTGCTCGCCGGCCCGTACGCCGCGCAGATGCTCGCGGATCTCGGCGCCACGGTGATCAAGATCGAGAATCCACGCGATCCCGACGTTTCGCGCGGCTTCCCGCCCTACCTCACCGACGGCGAGGAGGAGTTCAGCGCTTACTACGCGCAGTACAACCGAGGCAAGCTCGGCGTGGGACTGGACCTCGCCACGCCGGAGGGCGTGCAGGTGCTCAAGGATCTCGTGCGCTCGGCCGATGTGCTCGTCGAGAACTTCCGGCCCGGCACGATGGACAAGCTCGGCGTCGGCTACGACGTTCTGAGAGAGGTGAACCCGAAGCTCGTGTACACCGCCATCTCGGGCTACGGCCGGACCGGTTCGCGCAGCAGACGCCCCGCCTTCGACAACACCGCACAGGCCGCCGGCGGGATCTGGTCGATGAACGGCTACGCCGACCAGCCGCCGGTGCGGGTCGGGGTCACGATCGGCGACCTCTCCGCCACCCTCTTCGCGGTCGTCGGAACGCTGGCCGCGCTCCGGCACGCCGAGACGACCGGGGAGGGCCAGGTCGTCGACGTCGCGCAGGTCGACAGCATCGTCGCCCTGACCGAGACCGCGGTGGTCGACTACACCGTCAACGGCGCGGTGGCCTCGCCCCAGGGCAACGCCCACGCGTGGGTGCGCCCCTACGAGCTGTTCGACTGCGCCGACGGCCAGGTGTTCTTCGGCGCGTACACCGACAAGCTGTGGAACGCGAGCTGCGACCTGTTCGGCACCCCGGAGCACAAGGACGACCCGGAGCTCGACACGATGCGCAAGCGATTCGACGCCGACGTGTACGAGCGTCGCGTCAAGCCCATCGTGGCGGGGTGGCTCGCGACGCGCACGAAGCAGGAGCTCGAGGACCTCGCCGGCGACATCGTGCCCCTCACCGCGATCAAGACGATCGGCGAGGTCGTGGACGATCCCGGCACGGCCGAGCGCGACATGATCGTGTCCGCCGACTACGGCGATCTGGGTGTGCTGCGGATGTTCGGCCAGCCGATCAAGCTGTCGGCCACGCCCGCGACCCCGGCGCGTACGGCCAACCGGTTCGCGGAGCACGCCGACCAGGTGCTCGCCGAGTTCGCCGGGTACGACGCCGAGCGCATCGCCGAGCTGCGGGCGGCGGGAGCTCTGCCGTGACCGTCGTGCGCACCGAACGGATCGGGGAAGCGGTCGTCGAGGCCTATCGCGGCACGTTCGCCGTCGCCGACGCCCCGGGACGCGACGGCCACGAGCTGCCCCCCGCGTGGGAGGGCGTGTTCTTCCCGTACACGGCCGCGCTCGCCGATCTGCGCCCCGACGGCTCGCCCGCTCGAGACGGGGTCGTGCCCGAGGTGGACCTGCCGCGCCGCATGTACGCGGGCGAGACGACGGAGTTCCTCCGGCCGATCCGCATCGGCGACGACGTGACGCAGACCACGAGCCTCGGCTCCGTCGTCGAGAAGGCCGGCTCGCGTGGCCGGCTGATGTTCGTGGACGTCGAGCGCGAGTACGCCGTGAGCGGCGAGACGGCGGTGCGCAGCGTCTGGCACGATGTGTTCCTTGAGGCCGCCGATCCGGCCGCTCCGGCGCGACCGGCGCGGCCCGATCCCTCCGCCGCGGCGGACGCCGATTGGGTCGAGGAACTGACGCCGGACGCCCGGCAGCTGTTCCGTTTCTCGGCGCTGACGTTCAACACACACCTCATCCACTACGACCGCGCGTGGGCACGCGACGTGGAGGGTCTGCCCGACCTCCTCGTGCACGGTCCGCTCACACGCATGCTCCTGATGGACGCCGCGCGCCGAAACGTGCCCGGCCGCCGGCCCGCACGTCTGGACGTGCGCGCGATCGCGCCGGTGCTCGTGGATCGCCCGCTGCGGATCGTCGGGCGCACCGAGGGCGACGCGACTCGCGTGACCGCCGTGGACGAGGAGGACGTCGTCCTCGCGACCGCCGACGTGGACTGGGCGTGAGAGCACTCCACGGCCCCGACATCCGCGCCCTGATCGCATTGGAGTCATCATGAGACCGAACCCCGACTACGCGCTCGACGACATCGACGCCATCCGCGCGCTCGTGCGCGAGCATCCCTGGGCGACGATCGTCAGTCACGTGCCGGGGGGAGGCCTCGTCGCGTCGCACTATCCGGTCCTTCTCGACGAGAGCGCGGATGGCGTCGTGCTGCTCAGTCATGTCGGTCGTCCGGATGAGCGACTGCACCGGCTGGGCTCGCACGAGCTGATGGTGATCGTCTACGGTCCGCAAGGCTATGTCTCGCCCGGCTGGTACGAGACGCCGACGGCCGTCCCGACCTGGGACTTCGCCGTCGCGCACCTGTTCGGGACTCCGGAGATCCTTTCGGACGAGGAGAACCTGCAGGTGCTGGAGCGCCTCGTCGCGCGGTTCGAGAGTGCGCTGCCCGAGCCGTTCCTGATGAACAGGACGCTGGAGAACGCGGACTACGCTGCGCGGATCGTGCACGGCACGGTCGGGTTCCGGATGCGGGCGGAGCGCATCGAGGCGAAGGAGAAGATGAGCCAGGACAAGCCCGCCGAGGTGATCGCACGAGTCGTCGAGGCCCTGCGCAGACCGGGCCCGTATGAGAACCCGGAGCTCGCCGACCGGATCGCGACCGTGAACGGACAGGAGGTGCCGACATGACCGCCTTCGTGGGCGTCGCCGACATCGTGCAGTGGATCTCGCGCCGCGGCGCCGAGGCGATCTTGGCCGAGCTGACCGACGTCATCGAGGCCGACTTCCGTCGCTGGGAGTCGTTCGACAAGACGCACCGGATCGCGAGTCACACGCCGTTCGGCGTGATCGAGCTGATGCCGATCAGCGATCCGGACGTGTACGCCTTCAAGTACGTCAACGGCCACCCGTTCAACCCGGCCCGGGGCTATCAGACGGTGACCGCGTTCGGCGTGCTGGCCGACGTGCACAACGGCTACCCGGTGTTCCTGGCCGAGATGACCCTGCTCACCGCGCTGCGCACCGCCGCCACCTCGGCGATGGTCGCCCGGCACCTCGCCCGCGCGGACTCCACCACGATGGCGATGATCGGCGCCGGGAGCCAGGCGGAGTTCCAGGCCCTGGCCTTCCGTGCCGTGCTCGGAATCGACCGGCTCCGGGTCTACGACGTGGACCCCGCGGCATCCGCCAAGTTCGTGCGCAACCTCGCGCCGCGCGGCTTCGACATCACCATCTGCGCGTCCGCGTCCGAAGCGGCATCCGGTGCCGACGTCGTCACGACCTGCACGGCCGACAAGGCGGTCGCGCAGGTGCTCACCGACGCCGACGTCGCGCCGGGCATGCATATCAACACCATCGGCGGCGACTGCCCGGGCAAGACGGAGCTAGACCCGCGGATCCTCGGGCGCGGCCCCGTGTTCGTGGAGTACGCACCGCAGACCCGCGTTGAAGGAGAGATCCAGAACGTCGCGCCCGATTTCCCCGTCACGGAGTTCTTCAGGGTGGTCACGGGGGCGGCCAGGGGCCGCAGCTCGGCCGACGAGGTGACGGTGTTCGACTCCGTCGGATTCGCGATCGAGGACTTCTCGGCCCTCCGCTACCTCCGTGCCGATGTCGCAGGCACGGGCCTCGAGAGGCACATCGACCTCGTCGCCGCGCCCGACGATCCGAAGGATCTCTTCGGCTTCGCGACTGCACCTGTTCCCGCCTTCTGACGTGTCCCCGCCACGAGAACCTGTGCCACATCGCGCACCGCTGCCACTTTCCTGATCGGAGCATCATGATGGAGCCCGTGACTCTCCGGGGCGCCCGCCCTTTCGACGGCGGCGAGCCCGTCGACCTCGTCCTCCGCGACGGTGTCATCGCCGAGATCGCGCCTCTCGGCACTGCGGACGCCTCCGGCGAGGTCGTCGACGTCGACGGTCGCTGGATCGGGCCCGGGCTGTGGGATGCGCACGTGCACTTCACGCAGCATGTGATCCGCCGCCGCCGGCTCGATCTCACCGAGACCCGCACGGCGGACGACGTGCTCGACGTCGTCCGGCGTGCCGGCGCCGCCGACGCGCCGCTGACGAACGGCATCCTCATGGGCTACGGCTTCCGCGACGGCCTGTGGCCCGTGCCGGCGACGCTCGCGGCGCTGGACGAGGTCGTGCCGGATGTGCCGGTCGTGCTCGTCAGCGGCGACCTGCACTGCGGGTGGATGAACAGCGCAGCCGCCCGGCGCTTCGGCGTCGAGCTCGACGCCACCGGACTGCTCCGCGAGGGCCCGTGGATCAGCCTGCTGCACTCGTTCGACGAGGCCTCCCAGCTGCCGCTGAGCGCCTACCGCGAGGCGGCAGACGCCGCTGCGGCACGGGGCGTGGTCGGAATCGTCGAGTACGAGAAGACCGACAACGTCGCCGAGTGGTCGTCGCGCACTGCGGGCGGGGTCACGAGCCTCCGCGCCGACATCGCGGTATGGCCCGACCTGCTCGAGTCGGCGATCGCCGCCGGACGCCGCACGGGCGACGCCGTGGACGACCAGGGGCTCATCAGGTTCGGACGCCTCAAGGTCGTGGTGGACGGCTCGCTCAACACCCGCACCGCGTGGTGCTGGGACCCGTACCCCGGCATGGATGCGCGGCACCCGCACGCGTGCGGAATCGAGAGCGTGCCCATCACCGAACTGCGGCGCCTGCTCGAGCGGGCTCGCGACGCCGGCATCGAGGCTGCCGTGCACGCCATCGGCGACCGCGCGAACACCGAGGTGCTCGACACGTTCGAAGCGCTGGGCATGAAGGGCGTGATCGAGCACGCGCAACTCGTCCGCGACGACGACTTCGCCCGGTTCGCAGAGCTCGGCCTGATCGCGAGCGTTCAGCCCGAGCACGCCATGGACGATCGCGACGTGGCCGACCACCACTGGGCCGGCCGTACGGGCCGTGCCTTCGCATTCAGGTCACTGCATCGCGCCGGCGCCGCCCTGCGCCTGGGCTCCGACGCCCCGGTCGCGCCGCTGGACCCATGGATCTCGCTGGCCGCGGCCACCGCTCGCAGCCGCGGCGACCGGGAGGCGTGGCATCCCGAGCAGCGGCTGCCGCTGAATGTCGCGCTCGCCGCCTCGGTGCGCACGTCTCTGGCGATGGGCCAGCCCGCCGACCTCGTGCTCACCGAACGCGACCCGTATGCGAGCGACCGCGACGAGCTGCGCGCGATGCCGGTCGCCGCGACGTTGCTCGGCGGCCGGTTCACCTGGCGGGAGGTCTGAGACGGCCATGACGACGACGACCTTCACCAACGCTCGGGTGTTCACGGGCGAGTCTGAGACCGCATTCGCTTCGGCCTTCCGGATCACGGACGGCCTCGTGGACTGGGTCGGGGAGGCGGCGGATGTCACCGAACCGGGGGCCATCGACCTCGGCGGCCGGACGGTCGTGCCCGGGCTTCTGGACAGCCATACCCACCCGGCGCTGCTGGCAGGGACCGCGGCGGCGGTGGAGTGCTTCCCGCCTGCCGTGACGACCATGGACGCGCTGGTCGACACGCTCCAGCGGCACGCCGGGACGGTGACCGGCCCGGACGCGTGGGTGCTCGGCCGCGGGTTCGACGACACGAAGTTCCCGGACGGCCGCATGCCGACCGCGGCGGATCTCGACCGCATCGCCACGGACCGTCCCGTGCTGGTCTGGCGCTGCGACGCCCACTCCGCCGTGTGCAACTCGCGCGCCCTGGAGCTCGCCGGCATCACCGCGCACACGCCTGACCCGGACGGCGCACGGTTCGAACGGGACGCGGACGGCAACCCCAACGGCGTGCTCACGGAGATCGCCGCGGTCGACGCGGTGGCGAAGTTCATCCCTGCGCCCACGCGGGAAGAACAGCTCGCCGCCATCGGGTCGATCGGCGACGAGCTGGCCTCGCGCGGCATCGTCGCCGTGTGCGACCTGCTGTCCACTCGGATCGATGATCCGCTCGCGACATTCCGTGCCGCCGCCGAGCGCGGTCTGCGCACGCGGGTCGCGCTCTACCCGGGCTGGGATCCGGCGGCTCCGCTGGCCGACCTCGATCCAGGTGATCGCGAGGGGCAGATCCGCGTGGCAGGCGTGAAGGTCGTGCTCGACGGCGCCTATTCCAACCGCACGGCCTGGGTGCATGCGCCCTACCCGGACTCGTGCGACCACGGCCTGCGCCTGGTCGACGACGAGGACATTCTCGCCGCGGGCGACTGGGCCCGGCGCAACGGCGTGCAGCTCGCGGTCCATGCCATGGGCGACCGGGCGCTGGATCGCGTGGTGGAGCTCTTCGAGGATGCCGAGCCCTGGCTCGACGGCATCCCCTCGGTGCGGATCGAGCATGCCACGATCGTCAGCGACGCCTATCTGGAGCGCCTGACCTCGGCGCGGATGTCGTTCGGCGTCGCGACGCACACCGTGTTCTTCTTCGCCGAGTACGACGGCTACGAGAAGGCCCTGCGCGTGGAGCAGGTGCCGGATGCCTATCCGATCGCCCGTCTGTACGACGGTCTCGGCCCGCTCGCGCTGTCGTCCGACCGACCCGCCACCGCCTGGAGCGGCGCCGACGACGTGATGCTGTCGGTCGAAGCGGCCGTCCGCCGTCGCACCTACAACGGCGTGGAGTTCGGCCCCGAGGCCGCGATCACGGTGCCGCAGGCGCTGCTGCTGTACACCTCGCGGGCGGCGTCCCTCTCGCCGCTGACCGGCGTGGGCACGATCGCGCCCGGCTTCGACGGCAGCTTCGCCGTGCTCGACCGCGACGTCTTCACCGTGCCGGTCGAAGAGATCGCCGCCGTCCGCATCGCCGAGACGTGGATCCGTGGCGAGCGGGTCTTCGTCCTGGTCTGATCGGCACGACGACAGCGAGGACTCACGCATGACCGACGACATGAACGGGGCGTTCCGGCCGCTCTCCGGCATCCGCGTTATCGACTTCACGCGACTGCTCGCAGGTCCCTACGCCACGATGACGCTCGCGGAGCTCGGTGCCGACGTGATCAAGGTCGAGCAGCCCGGCATCGGCGACGAGACGCGGCACTGGGGTCCGCCGTTCGTGCACGGCGCGAGCGCGTACTTCCACGCGATCAATCGCGGCAAGCGCAGCATCGCACTCGACCTCGCCGATCTCGCCGACCGCGACGTCGCCCACCGACTCGTCGGCTCGGCGGACGTGCTGGTGGAGAGCTTTCGCCCCGGCGTCGCCGACCGGCTCGGGATCGGTGCTGCGGCGATGCGCGAGCGGTTCCCGCGGCTCGTGTACGCCTCGATCAGCGGCTTCTCGCAGCGCGGGCCGCTCTCGGCGGAGCCGGGCACGGCGGTGACGGTGGAGGCGGAATCCGGGCTGATGCACGTCACCGGCTACGAGGGCGCCGATCCGGTGCGCTCGGGCGTCGCGATGGTGGACATCGCGACGGGCATGTCGATGATCAACGGGGTGCTCGCCGCGCTGCTCGAGCGAGAGCGCACGGGGTTCGGCCGCCGACTCGAGTTCTCGCTGTTCGCCACCGCGCTCAGTTCACTCGGCACGGTCATCGCCGCGGCCTCGGCCGGCGCGCCGCCGTCGAAGCCGTGGGGCAGCTCCCATCCGTCGATCGTCCCGTACCGCGCGTTCGCGGCGGCCGACGGGTACGTGGTGCTGGGAGCGACGAATGACGCCATGTTCGCCCGGCTCGTCGCCGCGCTCGATCTCGGCGACGAGGTCGGCGCTGCACGCTGGGCTCGCAACCGGGACCGGGTGGAAGGACGAGACGAGCTCGAAGCCATCCTCGCCGCGCGGATGGCCGAGCTCCCCGTCGACGCCGTCGTCGAGACATTGAAGGCTGCGCGCGTGCTGGTCGCCCGGGTGCGCAGCCCCGAAGAGGCCGCTCGGGACCCGCAGGCCGACGCGCTGGGGCTCATCGAGCACGACGACGGCGTCTCGATCGCGCGCTCGGCGCTGGGGACCAACGGCACCCGGCATCTCCCGCGCGCACCGCAGCTCGATGCGGACGGTGCGCAGCTGCGCGCCGAGCTGGGGCTCTGATGACGGGATGCCGGGGGCCTGGGGATCCGGTGAAGCCGCGCTGGCGAGTCAGAGCGACGGACATGGATCGGGGTCGCTCGGCGAGATCCCGACACACGCAGAGAGGACGGATTCCGGATGAGGGCACAGTTCGAGGCCGCGGCGGAGGAGCTTCGCGACGACCTGGTCGCGGTGCGGCGTGAGCTGCACGAAGCGGTGGAGGTGGGTCTGGATCTCCCGCGGACGCAGAGGATCCTGCTGCGGGAGCTGGACGGGCTGGGGCTCGAGATCAGCCGCGGCGAGTCGCTGTCGTCGATCACCGCGGTGCTGCGCGGCGGACGTCCGGGTCCCGTCGTGTTGCTGCGCGGCGACATGGACGGGTTGCCGATCGCCGAAGCGACCGGCCTCCCGTTCGCCTCGACCTCGGGCGCGATGCACGCGTGCGGACACGACCTGCACATGGCGGGAGTCCTCGGGGCCGCCCGGCTTCTCGCCGACCGGCGCGAGGAGCTGCCCGGAACCGTCGTGTTCATGTTCCAGCCGGGCGAGGAGGGGCAGGCCGGCGGTCGCCTGATGATCGATGAGGGCGTGCTCGATGCGGCGGGCGAGAGGCCCGTAGCGGCCTACGCGCTCCACGTCGACAGCGCCACCCCGCGCGGCCGGCTGGTCACCCGCGAGGGATCGATGATGGCCAGCGCCAGTGCGCTGCGGATGACCCTGCGCGGCACCGGCGGCCACGCCGCGTTCCCTCAGCTCGCGATCGATCCGGTGCCGGTGGCCGCGCAGCTCATCCTCGCCGTGCAGGCGTTCGCCGCGCGCCGCCTGCCCGCGACGGACCAGGCCGTGCTCTCGATCACGCGGCTCCGCAGCGACTCGGAGGCCGGCAATGTGCTGTCGGCGACCGTCGACATCGAGGCGAACATCCGCACACTGTCGACGGCGACGCTCGAGACCGTGCGCGAGCACCTGCCCGCCCTGCTGACCGGCATCGCCGAGGCGAACGGCTGCACTCTGGACACGGAGTTCATCGCGTCCTACCCCGTGACCTACAACGACCCCACCGAGACCCGAGAGGTGCTCGCCGTACTCGATGAGCTGGTGGGGGCGGAGCGCGTGACACGGCTGGAAGCGCCGTCGATGGCATCCGAGGACTTCTCGTACGTGCTGCAAGAGGTGCCGGGCACGCTGGTGTTCGTGGGCGCGGCCCCCGACAGCGGCCCGCTGCCGCTGCACTCCGAGCACGCCCTCTTCGACGACGCCGTCCTCCCGCTGCAGGCGACGGTGCTCGCCGAGCTCGCGTGGCGGCGGCTCGAGCGCGGCTGACCAAGGAACAGAGGGGGAGGCTGCAGCAGCCATATCCTCGCTCATGAATGTGGCTGGCGCGCACATACTCCGATGCGACGCGCCCTGACAGGCTGGGGCCGAGCCGTCGTCAGTGGTGACGCGGTGGAAGGGATTCACCATCATGACCTCGGCATCCACCGGGACCCTCGCCTCGCCGGAGAGCTCCGCGCCGTCCGATACCGCCGCCTCCTCGCAGATCCGTACGATCGTCGCCTCGAGCGTCGTCGGCACCACGGTGGAGTGGTTCGACTTCTTCGCCTACTCCACGGCTGCCGCGCTCATCCTCAACTCGCTGTTCTTCCCGGAGTACGACCCGCTCGTCGGCACGATCCTCGCCTTCGGCGGCATCGCCGTCGGCTACTTCGGACGACCGCTCGGATCCATCGTCTTCGGCCACTTCGGCGACCGGATCGGCCGCAAGCGGATGCTCGTGCTGTCGCTGGTGACGATGGGCATCGCCACCTTCCTCATCGGCCTCCTGCCGACGTACGCCGCGATCGGGGTCGCTGCCCCGATCCTCCTCATGGTGCTGCGTTTCGTGCAGGGCTTCGCTCTCGGCGGCGAGTGGGGCGGTGCGGTCCTGCTCGTCGTCGAGCATGCCGCACCGCGGCGGAGAGCGTTCCTGGGCAGCTTCCCCCAGGTGGGCCTCGCGCTCGGACTCACGCTGTCCACTCTTGTCTTCCTGCCGCTGGTGGCGCTCCCCGGCGACGCGTTCGCAACGTGGGGTTGGCGGATCCCTTTCCTGATCAGCGCCGTCCTGGTGCTGGTCGGTCTGTTCATCCGGCTTCGCATCACCGAGACGCCCGAGTTCGAGGAGATGCGCAGCGCGGGGCAGGCCGCGCGCGTGCCGCTGTGGGACACGCTCAAGACGCACACCGCTCAGGTGCTGCTCGCCGCGCTCAGCTTCGCCGTGATCGGCGCGGTCTTCTACATGCTCTTCACGTTCAGCCTCACCTACGGCACCGAGTTCATCGGACATGACCCGTCGCAGATGCTGACCATCGCGACGATCTGCTCCGTGCTCGCCCTCGGCGGTCTGCCGCTGGCCGGCCGGCTCGCCGACCGCTTCGGCGTCGCCCGGGTGTTCGGTGGCGGAACAGTGCTCTCGATCGTCCTCGCCTTCCCGGCGTTCTGGCTGATCGACACCGGCAGCCTGGCCGCGGCATATGTCGCCTATATCGCCATGACCATCGGCTTCTGCGCAACGTACGGCACGCTCGGTGTGCTGTACGCGCAGGCGTTCGCGGTCCGCATCCGCTACACCGGGATGTCGCTGGCCCTCGGTATCGGCACCATCGCCGGATCGGCGTTCGTGCCGATGATCTACCTCGAGCTGCTGTCGGTGTTCGAGGGTTCGTGGGCGATCGCGCTCTACATCGTCGCGGCCGGCCTCGTGACGCTCGTCTCGTCGGCGCTGCTGCACCGCCTCACCGCTCGCGCCACGCGCCGTGCCGAGGCATCCGTCCCCGCCCTCTCGAAGGGATCCGCTCGATGATCGACGCGACCGCCCACGGCCCGATGCTGGACGCCTGGGAGGAGGTCGACGCCGCGCGCGGGTCGCTCGCGGGTGTCGTCGTCGTCGACGTGACGCGCGTGGTGGCCGGACCGTACTGCTCGATGATCCTCGCCGACCTCGGCGCGACGGTGATCAAAGTGGAGAACCCGGACGACCCGGACTACACACGCACCTTTCCCCCGCTCCTGCCGCGAGAGGGAGCGGAGCCGCTGAGCGGGTTCTTCGCCCAGTACAACCGCAACAAGCTCGGCATGACGTTGAATCTGAAGAGCCCGGACTCCGCCGACGTGCTCGACCGGCTCGTCGCGCGGGCCGACGTACTGGTGGAGAACTTCCGCCCTGGCACCATGGATCGGCTAGGACACGGCTACGAGCGGCTGCGGCAGGTCAACCCGCGCCTCGTCTACGCCGCGCTCAGTGGCTACGGGCAGTCCGGCCCGTACCGCAGCAGGCCGGCCTATGACAACAGCGCCCAGGCGACCGGGGGCCTGTGGTCGATGAACGGCCCGGCCGGCGGGCCGCCTACTCGCGTCGGGACGATCATCGGCGACCTGGCGGCGAGCCTGTACGGGGTGATCGGGGTGCTCGCCGCACTCCGGCACGTCGAGCGGACCGGCGAGGGCCAGTTCGTGGACGTCTCGCAGCAGGACTCGGTGCTCACCCTCACCGAGAACGCCGTGGTGTCGTACACCGCCGAGAGCAAGGTTCCCGAGCCGCTGGGAAACGCCCACCCCTTCGTCCGTCCCTACGAGCTGTTCCCGTGCCGCGACGGCTACGTCTTCTTCGGCGGCTACACCGACAAGTTCTGGCGGATCTCGTGCGAGACGTTCGGGAGCGCCGCCGACTGGGACGCGCACCCCGACCTCCACGCCATGGCGACCCGTTTCGACGGCGACGTTTACCGCGAGCAGGTGCGGCCGATGATCGAGCGCTGGTTCGCGCCCCGCACGAAGGCCGAGCTCGAGGCGCTCGCGGGCGATCTCGTGCCGTTGAGTGCGGTGAAGGATATCGGCGAGGTCGTCGAGGATCCTCAGATCGCCGCGCGCGACATGATCGTCGAGGCCCAGTACCCCGGGCACGGCGCGCTGCGCACGTTCGGGTCGCCGATCAAACTGGACCGCACGCCGCCGCGAACGGGAGGCCTGGCCCCCGAGATCGGTCAGCACACGACGGATGTCCTGCGCGATCTGCTCGGCTTCACCGCCGACGAGGTCGACGCCCTGCGCTCGGGCGGGACCGTCTGATGGGCAGGGTCCGGCTGGAGCGCTCCGGCGGCATCGGCGTCATCACGATCGACCGACCCGACAAGCTCAACGCGCTCACGCTGGCGATGTACGACGAACTGGGCGAGGCGTTCGCCGAGGTCCGCGACGACCCTCGAATCGGTGTGGCGGTTCTCACGGGCGCGGGCGACCGGGCGTTCTGCGTCGGCGCCGACCTGGCCGAATCCATCCCCGCGCTCACCGAGGAGCACTTCGACATCAGCGAGTGGGATGCGGCGCACCAGAAGCACTCCACGCTCGAGAAGCCGGTGATCGCGGCCGTCAACGGGCTGTGCTTCGGCGGCGGGTTCGAGATCATGCTCTCCACCGACATCCGGCTGGCTTCTGCCGATGCCGTTTTCGCGCTGCCTGAGACCGGCGTCGGGGTCGTGCCGGCGGGTGGGACGCTGGTGCGGTTGATCCGGCAGATCCCCTATGCGTTCGCTATGGATCTGATGCTCCGCGGCACTCGCATCGACGCCGACATCGCGCTGCGGTACGGGCTCGTCAACAGGGTCGTGCCGGGGGCGGAGCTGTACGCCGAGTCGATCGCCGTGGCCGAAGAGCTGCTGTCCAAGAGCGGCACCGCCATCGCGACCGTGAAGCGGGCGGTGCGCGCGCTGGCAGATCTGCCCGAGGACGAGGCGTTCCGGCAGGAAGCGGTGCTCGGCCAGCAGGCTTTCGCGAGCGACGACGCCCGCGAAGGACTCGCGGCCTTCGCCGCGCGGCGCCCCCCGGTGTTCCCGTCGCACGTCGGCGCCGGGGTGGCATGACCGGCGGGCGTCGCTCCTAGACTGCTGTCAGTCTCATCGCCGCTGCCCGAGGAGGTGCGTTGGCCGACACGCCACGTGCACGCCCGCGCTCCGCGGCGGCGGCGCTCGTTCGCGAGGTCGTTGTCGCAACGCGCGCCGAACCCGGTGGCGGGATGGCTGCGCTGGCTCAGCTCTTGGCCCACGCGGACGTCGCGGCGACCGAGGCCGAGGAGCTCCTCGCGTCGGTGCGGGAGTCGCAGCAGTTCACGGCGCGCCTGCGCCGTCGCGCCGCAGAACTGGAGGCGCTGTTCTCCACGGCCCGCGAACTGGTGCGTCTGCAGGATGTGACCGACGTGCTGCGCCGCCTGGTGGAACGCGCTCACGAGCTGATGGGCACGGACGTCACCTACCTCTCGGAGGTCGACAACGAGCGCGGCGATCTGCGTGTGCGGTATTCCGCAGGCACCGTGACGCCCGAGTTCAGGGACCTGGTGGTTCCCGCCGGGTTCGGCCTCGCCAGCATGGTCGCGAGCACGCGTGAGTCGGCCTGGGTGAGGGAGTATGCGCGGATGGGGGAGGCGCCGCACGACCCCACGATCGACGCCGCCGTCGAGCGCGAGGGACTGGTGTCGTTCCTCGGTGTGCCGCTCGCCGTGGGGGACCAGGTGCTCGGCGCCCTGTTCGCGTGCAACCGGTTCGCGCACGACTTCACCCCCGACCAGGTGCTGCTTCTCTCGGCTTTCGCCGACCACGCCGCGAGCGTGCTGCACAGCGCTCGAGTGCTGGCCGAGAGCGCGGCGGCTCGTGCGCGTGCTGAGGACGCATATCGGGAGCTGGAGAATCATGTCGCCGCGACCCACGTCGCCAGCAGCGTCCATGAGGAGCTGACCGCTGCGGTGATGTCGGGCGGTACTGTCGTCGACCTCGTCGCGACCGTATCCGACCGGTTGGGGCGCCGGGTCTGGGCGCTCGACGAGACCGGGCGTCCGCTCGACGCCCCGAGCTCAGGCCTGCCGTCCCGGCGCGCGCTCGCCGATGCGATGCGGCAGAGTCAGGCGAGCGGGCACGCCGCCACGATCGTCGTGGATCGGCGGCGTTGGATCGTCGTGGCGATCCTCGGCGCGGACCGCGTGCTCGGAGCGATGGTCGCGGAGGAAGGCGATGCGCCAGCCGACGCCGTCGCACGGCCGACGCTCGAGCGCGCGGCGCACGTCGCCGCACTGGTGTCGTTCAAGCGCGATGCCGTGACCGCATTGCGCGTCCAGCGGCGCGCACGTCTCCTGCTCGGGCTTCTCGATGCGCCGGAAGGACGGCTGTCCGAGCTCTCGGCCGAGCTCGCGACGTCGATCACCGCGTGCGCGGTGATCGACGTGCGTGGCCGTGACCGGGCACTTCCCGTGGCGGCAGACGCGGTGGGAGACGATGGCTTGGTGGCGCAGCGCGAGCACCACCTGATCATCGCGTGGGCCGTGCCGGATCCCGCGGCAGCCACCGAGCGGGTCCGGCGCGCGCTCGCCGACCATCTGCGCGACTCGGATGTGACCGCGGTGGTCGGCCCGGACCTCGCCGGCGTTGCAGAGCTGCACAATGCCGTGGACCGCGCGGCAAGAGACCTTCGCTTCCTGGCCCCGCTGGGGATCACGGGCGCGACCGTCCGCTCGGACGCGTTCGCGCCGTACCACGTGCTGACCTCGGCGGAGCCTGAGACGGCTGCGCGGTACGTGGACGACCTGCTCGGTCGCGTGCGGGCGTGGGACGCCCGACGCGGCACCGCGCTCGTGGACACCCTCGCGACGTACTTCGACAGCGGTGAGAGCCGCCAGGGTGCGGCAGCGGCTCTGCGTGTCCACACGAACACGGTGCAGCAACGCTTGGAACGCATCTGGTCCCTGATCGACGGCGACTGGAACGACCCCGAGTTCCGCTTCCGCGTCCAGGCCGCGGTGCGTCTCGATCGATTGCGCCGCGCGCTCGTCGGCGGCGACGAGACGCGCTCATTCGGCTGACCACGGGCGAGAGTGGAGGAAGCCGCCACATTTCGCTGGGATACCGAGCTGGACACGGAGCAGGTCAGGCGCTTGTTCAGCACCCTCCGTGAATGGTCCACTCATGAGGTTCGTGAGGCCGCCACTGCTGTCCATGCCAACGTGCGGACGCTCTCATCCGCTGACGATCGCGGAGGCCGGTCTACCCCAGCGCGACTGCCGGTTCCGGTCGGTGCACGCCGCGCGGTCGGTACCCCAGTGCGTGCGAGGCGCCGAGGAGGTCGGCGAGGTACCAGACGATCGCGAGCCACATCTCGGTGCCCTGGAGCCCAGGTTCGGTCTCGTCGATCCCGTGCGTGACGGCGCTCGGCTCGCGGAACGACAAGCCCGCGCCCGGAACCCACATCGACAGCGCATCCGACAGCAGCCCCGCGGCCAGCGCGCGTACCTCGTCGCCCCGGTACCCGGTGCCGCGTGTCAGCCACAGTGGGTGGACGACATCGAGCACGTTGCACGCATCACGCACGCCAGGGGCGAACCAACGCGGGTCGCGGGCGTGGCGCAGGACGGTGTCGATCACGGGCTCGGGGTAGGGGAGCGGCAGCCCGAACTGGGCGAAGGTGCCGCGCGATGCACGGTAGAAGCCGTTCACGACCGGGAGCAGTCCGCGGTCGGCGGTCGGCGAACCCCACATGCCCGTCTGCGGATCGGCGTGCGTGAGCAGCCAGCCGAACAGCGACTCCTCCACACCCACGGGAATCGGATGCCCCGCCCGCCGTGTCCACAGCAGGGCGGTGCCGAAGCCGTCGATGTGGTGCCCGGCGTTCCACGCGTCGGTGGTCCAGGGCAGTGTGTCGCAGAACGCGACCACCCGTTCGGGCGTCGACGCTGTCGCCCAGGTGAGAGGAGCCTCGAACGCCGACCCGAGCAGATCCAGCGCGTACCCGGCACTCAGCACGTGATACGCGACATCCTCGTGCGCGAATCCGAGGCCCGTGACTTGGAGTCCATCCGTGCCGAGCGGCGCCACGGCGCCGGTGGCGGCATCCTGCCACTCGCGAAGACGGCGGATCTGCAGCTCTTCCGGCACCTGCGGCGGTGCGGTGCCGAGCAGCAGATCGGCGATCTCGATCGCGTCGCACTGCGCCCGCACCGTTGCCGCCGCGCCGGGGCGGTCGGCGAAGAGCCCCAGGTCATCGCGCCAAGCGCGTTGCAGGACGACGGATGCCTCGGCCCGCGCGCGATCGGCGAACTCGGCGAGGCGCGACGCAAGCCCGACGGCGGGGTCGGCAGGGGGCGGGGTGGTCGGCCGGTCAGCGGCCGCGCCGGCGCCGGAGCGCTGCGCCTCGGACTCCGCCGCCCCCTGCGCGCCCACGGAGCCGTGCGTTCTTGCGGCGTCCGCCGTGTCCTGCGCTCCGGCGGCCGTGAGCCGCTGTACCGCGACCTCCGCGGGGCGCCAGGCTGCGGCATCCGTCACGCCCCCGGCCGGCTCCGGCTGCCCAGGTGCTCCGTCGGCGCCGCGCGCGGCGGCGTCTGCCGCGGCCCGCGGTTCCACGCCGGTGTCTTCGGGGGCGACGCGCCAGCGGATGAACTTCGCCGGGTTGCCGCCGACGATCGCGCCGTCGGGGACGTCTTTGGTGACGACCGCGCTCGCCGCGAGCACCGCGTGCGATCCGACGCGGACGCCGTCGAGGATCACGACGTGCGAGCCGATCCACACGTCGTCGCCGATCACGATGCCCTCCGAGGTGAGGGGCTGGCGGAAGACCGGCTCACCGGGCTCCATCGAGTGGTTGAACCCGAGGATCGACGTGTGTGCGCCGATGCGCACGCCCTCGCCCATCGTCACCGTGCCGCGGATCACGGTGTACGGGTTGATGCTGCAGTCCGCCCCGGCGACGAGCTCGCCGGTCAGGTACGCGCCCGCGGCGACGTAGGTGCGGTCGCCGAGGCGCAGCACGTCGTTGTCGACCGATGCGAGCTCCGACACGAAGCACTCGGCGCCGAGCTCGTGACCGGGCCGGCCGGCGATGACCGAGCGCTGCCACGCGAGCTGGGCTTCGCGGGCGTCGGCGTCTGCCTCGCGCCAGAAGTCCCAGGGCGAGAACTCGTGGGCGGCGACGGAACGTGACATGGAGAGGGGCTGACGGGAATCGAACCCGCGCTGTCTGCTTGGGAAGCAGAAGTTCTGCCATTGAACTACAGCCCCGGAGCCCGGCGAACCGGGCTCGCAGGCACCTGTTACGGCGCCCGGCCAGCATAACAGCACCGCCCCGATAGGCTGGCCCCGTGCTGCTGAGTGACCGCGACATCCGGCTCGAGATCGACGCGGGGCGCATCGGCCTCGACCCGTGGGAACCCGCGATGGTGCAGCCCTCGAGCGTCGACGTCCGCCTCGATCGCTACTTCCGGCTGTTCGACAACCACAAGTACCCGTTCATCGATCCCGCCGAGGACCAGCCCGAGCTCACGCGCCTCATCGAGGTCGACCCGGGCGAGCCGTTCATCCTGCACCCCGGCGAGTTCGCACTGGGCTCGACGTTCGAGCAGGTCTCGCTGCCCGACGACGTCGCGGCCCGGCTCGAGGGCAAGTCGTCGCTCGGCCGCCTGGGCCTGCTCACGCACTCCACGGCGGGCTTCATCGATCCCGGGTTCTCGGGCCACGTGACGCTCGAGCTGTCGAACGTCGCGACGCTCCCGATCAAGCTGTGGCCCGGCATGAAGATCGGCCAGCTCTGCTTCTTCCGGCTGTCGTCTCCCACCGAGAACCCGTACGGCTCAGGTCCGTACGGCAACAGGTATCAGGGTCAGCGCGGGCCCACGGCATCCCGTTCGTTCCAGAACTTCCACCGCACCGACGTGGGGGCGACGGATGCCGGGAGCCGCGGCGCCTGACGACGTCGATGCACATCGAGTCCGTCGATGGTCTGCCGGTGCGCCTGCGCGCACCGCACGAACTCTCCTTCCTCGCCCGGTGGGGTCGCGTGTTCCGCGTCTTCGACGAACAGGACTCCGGAAATCTGTGCTTCGGCGTGGAAGGCGAGGGCGGTCGCGTCTTCGTCAAGTACGCCGGCGCGCCCACGCTTCGCTACGAAGGGTCGACGCGTGAGGCGATCGAGCGCTCGCGCGCGGCGGCGGACATCTACAGGGCGCTGCCGCATCCTCGCCTCGTCCGGCTCCGCGAGAGTGTCGACCTCGGGGCCGGGCACGCGATGGTGTTCGACTGGACGGAGGCCGTGCCGCTCGGCCGCCAGTTCGGGCGAGCTCAGGTGCTGGCGAAGTTCGACTCTGCGTCGCGGGCACGGGCGGTGCAGCAGATCTACGACTTCCACGCGTACGCCGCGGCCGGCGGCTGGGTCGCCGTCGACCTCTACGACGGCTCGATCTTGATCGACCAGGAGACCGGTGACGTCACGTTGTGCGACGTGGACGTCTACGCCCGCGCTCCGATGGTGAACACGATGGGACGGATGTGGGGGTCGCGGCGCTTCATGTCGCCCGAGGAGTTCCAGCTCGGCGCGCCGATCGATGACGTCACGAACGTCTTCGCCCTCGGCGCGCTGGCGCACACCCTGCTCGGCGATGACGAGACGAAATCCCGCGGAGCGTGGGTCGGCACGGATGAGCAGTTCGGCATCGCGGCACGGGCGCTGTCCCCCTCACGGTCGGATCGCTGGCGCGGTATCGCGTTGCTCGCGGAGGCTTGGCGGGCGGCCGCCGCCTCCTGACCGAGGGACGCCGCACCGCTCGCACGAGCCGTTCACGCTCGGACGCCGGAGCGTCGCCCTCTGCTCTCTCAGCGTTCACTCAGCGAGGCCACAGTGAGGCGCGGACGCGCCCTCCCCAATCTCGGCGCGCCCTCATCGAAGACGAGGAAGGACGCGACCCCAGATGCGGCCGAGCAGCAGGCGCCCCCACGACGAACGCAGCGGCGAACTCAGGAGCCGGACGGGAAGGGCCGGGATCGCGGCGGCGGCGGTCGCCGGGGCCCTGGTGCTGTCCGCGATGACCGCGCCCGCGGCATCCGCTGCCCCCGGCGACGGCAAGGAGCCCACGCCTCCGCCCGCCGCGCCGACCCTGACGCCCGCCGACGGCGCGTACCTCGAGGGCGAGGTGACCATCGCGTCCGACGCGACCACGGCCGGTGACCCGGTCGTGGACCTCACGATCGACGGGCAGCCGATCGGTGCAGCCCCGACGCCGGGCATCTCGCACCTGACCTTCGACATCGGCAGCAACTCGGCATCCGTCGGCTATCACAACTACGTCGTCGTCAACGGCCACCGCATCGACCAGGACCGCACGTGGGTGTCGGAGCGGGTCGCGCTGCCGGTGCCCAACGACTGGCTCGTCACCGGCGAGAACATCGTCGAGATCTTCGCGGGCACGTCCGAGACCGCGTGCGGCGTGAACTACGACGACTTCGCCATCAGCGACGTCGGGCTCGAACTGCTCGGCGAGATCGCAGACGGCGAGGAGAACCCGTTCACCTTCTCGTTCGGCGACGGGGACTGCGGCACGCAGACCGGCGACATCGTGCACGCCGAGCTCTCGTTCTTCGTGCTCGGCGACCCTCTCGCGTCGCAGGGGCTCGCGGCGGACGTCGACACGACGACGCTCGCGAACGGCTCGCATCAGATCGTCGCGACCACGGCTGCGGGCGGCAGCATCACGCACTCGGTGACCGTCAACAACGCCCCCATCGGCGCGCCGACGCTCACGCCGGAGGACGGCACGCTGGTCCGCGGCACGCAGACGGTCACGGCCGCGCAGTCCGCGACGGGCGCGGGCGGCGTCGCGTCGCTCCTGATCGACGGCGCCGAGCCCGTGGCTGCGGAGAACCTCGGCACCGGATCGTCGACGTTCAGCTTCGACGTCGGCTCGAACTCGATCGAGAACCGCTATCAGAACCACCTGCTCGTCAACGGCCACAAGGTCGACATCCTCGGCGACTGGGTCAACCAGCGCGTCGACGTCCCGGTGCCGAACCGCTACCTGATCGCCGGTGACAACGTCATCGAGGTCGTGGCGGGCGACATCAGCTCGAGCTGCGGCGCGAACCTCGACGACTTCGCCATCTCGAACCTCGCGCTGACGGTCAGCGCGGGCACGGCCGCCGGGGTGTCGATCGCGCCGAGCTACGCGATGGGCGACGGCAACTGCGGCTCGTCGAGCACGGCACTCCCGAAGGCCGAGACCCACTGGACCGTGGACGCGCCGTCGGTGGCCGTGCTGCCGACGCTCGGCGCGGGCGAGGCGACGCTGAGCTTCACCGTGGGCTCGAACTCGATCGACTCCGCGTTCACGAACCTGCTCTTCGTCAACGGCATCCGCTACGTGCTGGGCGGTGACTTCGTGAGCGAGCGCGCGAACGTCGTCATCCCGAACGAGTGGCTGCTGCCCGGCTGGAACACCGTCGAGTTCGTCACGGGCACGACGGAGGCCGGCTGCAACCGCGACGACTTCACCATCTCGGACGTCGCCCTCCAACCCGCTTCCGGCGCGGCGACGCCGCAGCGCGCGAAGACGTCCTACGCGCTCGGCGACGGCACGTGCGGCTCGAACATCAACCTGTTCCGCGAGGTCGATCTCCACTTCCTCGTGACGGATGCCACGGCCCAGGGTCTGCGCGCCGAGCTCGACACCACGTCCGTCGCAGACGGCTCGCACGTGCTGGCCGCGGCATCCACCACCGGCGAGGTGGCGACGCGGACGCTCCTGACCGACAACTCGGCACCGGCGGTGACCGCGAGCACGCCGGCCGTGGGCACGACGATCTCGTCGGCGGTCGCGCTCGACGTGCAGCTGGACGACCTGACCGGGCTCATGGGCACCCCGGAGCTCACCCTCGACGGGCAGCCGATCGCGCTCGGCGCACCGGTCGGTCCGGGCCTCGGCGCGGGGGAGCACACCATCGCCGTCACCGCCGCCGACGCGCTCGGCAACACGGCGACGCGCGAGATCGTGTTCACGTCGGCGGGCATCCCCGACGCCCCGATCGTGGTCGCTCCGGCGGGAGGGACCACGGATGTCGCGGGAACCGTGACGCTCGAGGCCACGGTCTCGGAGCCTGACGGCGGAGACGTGACGGCGGAGTTCCAGCAGGCGGAGATCCTCACGCCGAACCAGGGCTGGCAGGGTTCCGCCACCGAGGTGCCGACGACGCTGACCGTGGCAGGCGAGACCAACGTGGGCAGCACGAAGGCCCTTGCGCCCGCTGACGGCGCGACCCTGGATTCGCCGGCGAGCCGAGAGGTCGCCTTCCAGCGGTTCGACGTCCAGGTCAAGGGACACGTCGGCGACCCGGTGCTGCGCTGGGAGGGCGTCATCGACCCGACCCGCGTGGTGTCGCTGCGGGCCTGGAACCTCGAGACCTCGACGTGGGACGTGCTGGCGAGCTCGCGCGGCGCGCTCGAGGGCAACACGCAGCTCACGGCGATGGTCGACGACCGCTTCCTCGACGGTCAGCAGGTGCACGTCATGATCACGGGCGAAGACCCCTTCGCCGACGAACTCGATCCCGGCGCGGAGGGCTTCGCCGACCCGGCGTCGTACGACTTCTCGATCGCGCACTTCACCGACACGCAGTACCTGTCGGAAGGTGCCGTCGAGCAGGAGACGGCGGCCGAGCGGGCCATCTGGGAGAAGGCGTACGGCGACACCACGCGGTGGATCGCCGAGAACGCCGACGAGCGGAAGATCGAGTACGTCGCGCACACCGGCGACATCATCGAGAACAACATCCGCACACCTGCGACCGACGCCATGATGCAGCAGGTGATCGGCGAGTTCGAGGTGTCGTCGCGACAGCAGAAGATCCTGGACGACGCGGGTGTGCCCAGCCAGGTGATCGCGGGCAACCACGACAACCGGTCGGGCACCGAGAACGGCCCGGGTGCGATGTACAACCAGTACTTCGGCCCCGACCGCTACGCGACCGCCGACGACGAGTGGATCAACGCCGAGTACGGCGGTCCGTGGCGCGAGGGTGACAACCAGAACAACTACACGCTGTTCTCGGCGGGCGGCATCGACTTCGTGTCGGTGGGCCTCTCGTACGGTGTCACGCGCGAGGAAGCCGCCTGGGCCGACTCGATCTTCAAGCGGTACCCAGAGCGCAACGGCATCGTGCTGACGCACGACTATCTCGCGGCGAGCCCCCAGCGCGACGGCCGCAACTCGGGATACGCGGCGCCTGACGGATCGATGCTGTTCAAGACCGTCGTCGAGGGGAATCCGAACGTGTTCCTCATCCTCGCCGGCCACGTGCACGGCGTCGGCACGAACGTCAAGCCGGAGGTCGGCGAGGTCGCTCACGGCGTGGTCGAGATGCTCGCGGACTACCAGGCGTACACGGTCACCGCGGAGGAGCTCGGCCTCACCGAGATCGGCGGGTACGCCCCGACCGACCGCCTGCGGTTCGGCGCGAGCTACCTGCGCCTGCTGCAGTTCGACGTCGACCGCGGCGAGATGATCGTGGACACGTACTCGCCGTTCCTCGACGACTTCGGGGCCGGGGAGTACGACCCCGCGCTGCGGTACGACCCGCAGGCCGACAACATGGTCCTGCCGGTCGACCTCACGTCGCGCACGACGAGCTTCCGCACGGACTCGCTGGCGCTGTACAACCCGGTCGCCGTCATCGGCGAGTCGACGGTGCCCTCGGGCGGCGTCGCCTCGGTCGAGTGGCGGAAGCTCAAGCGCGGCACCGCGTACGCGTGGCTCGTCATCGCCCACTCCGAGGGCGGCGGACGGACCGCGTCGCTGCCGAGCGTCTTCGCGACCAGCGGCGCCAAGCCGGGCACGGTCACGCCCGAGCTCGAGCCGTACGCGACGCCGACGCCCACGCCGACGCCGACGCCCACGCGGAGCGCGCCCCAGCCGACGCCGCCGGCCGGCGAAACGCCGAGCACGCCGAGCGCGCCCGAGCCGACGGAGACGCCGTCGGGGCAGTGACCGCGACCGGCTGACCCGGAGCGCCGTTCCGGTCCCGTACGGGGCCGGGGCGGCGCTCGGTCGTTCAGGGCGTCGCGCCCGGGGCCGGGGCGGCGGCGTAGACCCGCACCTGCGAGCCGTCGAGCACGAACTGCAGGGCGGTGCCCGGTTCGAAACGTTCGAGCACCTCGGCCGGTGACTGCTCGGTGACGAGGATCGCCGCCGTCGCGGGGAACGTGCCCGCACTGCACCCGGCGCCCATCATCCCGTTCGAGGGGGCGAGAAGCACGTACAGGCAGTTGCTCAGTGTGCTGTCGGGTCCCATCTGCTGCGGGACGCGGACCGGCGTCAGCCCGAGGAAGTCCTCGAACATCGCGCCCCCCTCGGGAGGCGGATCGAAGAAGCCTTCGGGCCACGTGCGGTCGGCGTCCTCCGTGAGCACAGCGACCTGGCCCGCCCAGATCGTCTGCATCGACAGGGCGGCGCCGGCGCCGAGCAGGGCTGCCACGACGACCGAACCGGCCCAGAGCAGCGGCATCCGTCGGCGCCACCAGGGCGGAGCCGCTGCCTGGACGGGGATCGCGACGCCTTCACCCGCGTCCGAGCCCGCAGCGCTCGAGGCGTCCGGGGAGTCGGGCTCGGCATTCGCGGCCACCGCTTCGGGATCGGATGCCGTGTCCCCCGCGTCCAGTGACCGGTCGCCCGTCTGCGCGGAAGCGGCGTGACCGACGTCGTCCGGGATCGCGGGGCGGTCGACTCGTCGGGGCGCGCCCGCCGCGTCGTCGAACCGCCCGCGCCTCGCATCGATGTCGGGCGCGGCGGCGGCTGCGGGTCGCACGCGCTCGCCGTCCTCGAGTTCGCGCAGGCGCTGCATGGCCGCGGGGTCGTCGTGGATGTCGGCATCCGGCCCGTACGCGCGCTCGCGCAGTGCGCGCAGCTCGGCGCCCGGGTCATCGGCGATCGCAGACATCGAGGCCATCCTGCCTCATGCGGTGCCCGCCGGGCCGGGAGAGGGTCGTCGCGTGCGCCGAAATCGCCGGACCCGCGGATCAGTGCGCGGTGCGGACGCCGACGGAGTCGTGGACGATGACGGCGGCCGCACGAGCGCCCTGCCCCGCCGCGACGATGAGCTGCTGCGGACCGGGGGACGCGGCATCCCCTGCGGCGTAGACGCCGGGCACCGACGTGCGTCCGGAGCGATCGGTCACGAGGTTGCCGTACCGGTCGCGCTCGAGGTCGAGCCCGCCGATGAAGTCGAGAGCGGGATGCCACTGCGGCCGCACGAACCCGCCGTCGATCGCGATGCGCTCGCCGTCCGCGAGCCGCACGGCCGACACCGCGCCGCGCTCGCCCTCGAGGTCGTCGATGACGCGGCGCTCGACCACGATTCCGGATGCCGCGAGTTCCGCCTCCTCGACGGTGTCGACCGCGTCGGACCCGTTGGTGAACACCGTGAGCCGGTCGGTCCAGCGCGCGATCAGGCGTGCGCGGGCGGCGAGGTCGGGCGTCTCGCCGATGAGGGCGAGCGGCCGGTCCTGCAGCTCCCACGCGTCGCACGCGGCGCAGCTGAAGATCGTCATGCCGTAGTAGGCTCGCAGGCTCGGGATGTCGGGCAGCGTCTCGCGCAGCCCGGTCGCGATGAGCACCGACCTCGCCGCGACGGCGGGAGGGATGCCCGCACCGCGGCCCTGGAGTGCCACGACGAAGCGCATGCCGCCGACGGAATCCGCACCGAGGAGACCCGTCACGGCGGTGCGATCGAACACGCGGACGTTCGGGTAGGCGGTGAGCTCGGCCCGTGCGAGCTTGCGCAGCTCGAGCGGCGGGATCCCATCTCGCGTGAGGAAGCCGTGCGAACGAAGCGTCGCGGCGTTGCGCGGCCGCCCCGCGTCGACGACGACGATCGATTCCCTGGCGCGGCCGAGATTGAGCGCCGCAGAAAGCCCAGCGGGCCCGCCGCCGACGATCACGACGTCGACCGCGGTCGGCGCAGCCTCGGCCGAGGTCTCGATGTATGCCGGATCAGCCATGCTCGCCTCCCTGGGGCGGGAGCGCCGCGATAACCGGGTGGTCCTTCGCGATCACGCCGGTCTTCGCGGCGCCGCCGGGAGAGCCGATGTCGTCGAAGAACTCGACGTTCGCCTTGTAGTAGTCCTGCCACTCGTCGGGAAGGTCGTCTTCGTAGTAGATCGCCTCGACGGGGCACACCGGCTCGCACGCGCCGCAGTCGACGCACTCGTCCGGGTGGATGTACAGCGACCGCTCGCCCTCGTAGATGCAGTCCACCGGGCACTCGTCGATGCAGGCGCGGTCCTTCACATCGACGCACGGCAGGGCGATCACGTACGTCACCGGACGAGCGCTCCTGAACGTGCGATCCCGACCTGCTCGTCGCGCGGCACGACCTTGACACGCTCGCGCGTGTGCACATGGGTCGCCCCGAGCTCGCGCTCGTGCGCATCGAGCGCGAGCCAGCCGTCCCACGTCGTGTAGGCGACCTCGCGCTCGTCGAGCAGCTCGAGCACGTCGCCGTCGACGAGGGGCGCCGCAAGCGCTCCGGCCTCGACGTCGGCCACGAGGTGCGCGATGGTCTCCATCGCGTCGGACTTGGTGTGGCCGATGAGACCGACCGGTCCGCGCTTGATCCAGCCCGTGGCGTAGAGCCCGGCGATCACCGGCGCGTCGAGGTCGCCCGTGGTCGAGGCCTCCCGCACCCGCCCCTCGACGTTCGAGACGACGCCGGCCTTCGCGTCGAACGGCGCGCCCACGACGGGCGTGCCGTAGTAGCCGACCGCGCGGTAGACCTGCCGCACCGCGATCTCGCGGAACTCGCCCGTGCCGCGGACCGTGCCGTCGCCGACGGGCTCGGTGCGCTCGAAGCGCACACCCTCCACGGCATCGGTGCCGAGGACTTCGACCGGCGCGTGGTAGAAGTGCAGGTGCAGGCGGCGGCTCGCGCCGGTGGACTCGCGCGTGCGCCAGCTCTCGAGGATGCGGAGCATCACCTTCAGCTGATTGTTCGCCGGCGTCACGCCCTCCAGATAGGCGAAGTCCTCGTCGTGCACGACGATGTCGACGTTCGGCACCTCGCCGAGCTCGCGCAGCTCGATGGGCGTGAACTTGATGTCGCCCGGCCCACGTCGACCGAACACGTGCACGTCGGTGACCGCCGACGCCTCGAGCCCCGCGAGGACGTTGTCGGGGATCTCGGTCGGTCGCAGGTCGACGGCGTGCTTCGCGAGCACGCGCGCGACGTCGAGCGCGACGTTGCCGTTGCCGATGACCGCGACCTCGCGCTGGTCGAGCGGCCACTCGGCGGGCACGTCGGGGTGGCCGTCGTACCAGGCGACGAAGTCCGCGGCGCCGTACGAGCCGGGCAGATCGATGCCGGGGATGTCGAGGGCGGCGTCGCGGATGGCTCCGGTCGCGAGGATGACGGCGTCGTAGCGCTCCCGCAGCTCGTCGAGGGCGATGTCTCGCCCGATCTCGACGTTGCCGATGAACCGCGTCGTGCCCGCGTCGAGCATCTCGTGCAGCGAGTTCACGATGCCCTTGATTCGCGGGTGGTCGGGCGCGACGCCGTAGCGGATCAGCCCGTACGGCGCGGGCAGGGACTCGAAGAGGTCGATCGCCACCGAGCCACCGGCCTCCGCCACGGCGTTGGTGAGGATGTTGCCCGCGTAGATGCCGGCGGGGCCTGCGCCGACGATCGCGACGCGGAGGTTGTCAAGGTTCGACGAGGTCACTGGGCAGGGGCCTTTCGCAAGCGCTCGGAAGCGAGCGGGTCGTACTGGGAGAGATCGAGGGCGGCCCAGTCGGCGGGCGCGTACGGGCTGAGCCGCACGACATCGCCGACGACCACGACGGCGGGTGAACGGATGCCGCGGGCCGCGGCCTGGTGGGCGATCGTGGCGAGCGTGCCCACCGTGACACGCTGGCGCTCGCCGTATCCGTCCTCGACGACGGCCACCGGGCAGTCGGCTCCGCGCTCGCCTCGCGCCAGGGTGATCGCGGAGTGGGCGAGCGTGCCCACTCCCATGAGCAGCACGACGGTGTGGTCGCGTCCCCCGCCGAGGTCGCGGATCTGGTCGTGGCCCGTCGCGACCGTGAAGGCGGTGGCGACGCCGCGATGCGTGAGCGGGATCCCGGCGATCGCGGGCACCGAGATGGCGCTCGTGATGCCGGGCACGACCTCCACCGGGATGCCGGCATCCCGGCATGCCGCGAGTTCCTCGCCGCCACGTCCGAACACGTAGGGGTCGCCGCCCTTGAGCCGCACGACGCTGTTGCCTTCGCGTGCGAGCTGGACGAGGAGCGCGTTGATCGCGTCCTGCGGCACGGCGTGGTGCCCGGGCCGCTTGCCGACGTCGACGACCTCGGCGCGCAGCTCGACGCCGTCCGCCGCGAGCCCGTCGAGCACGGCGCGCGCGCCGAGCCGGTCGGCGACGATCACGTCGGCCGCCTCGAGCGCGCGCAGGCCTTTGACGGTGAGGAGTCCCGCGTCACCAGGCCCGGCCCCGACGAGCCATACCTTCCCCGTCGCGGAGGCGGTCATCGGGCGCCTCCCGTGACGAGGAGGCCGCGACGCTTCAGCATCCGTCGCTCCAGCGGGCCGAAGAAGACGAGCTCGATCAGGATGCCGATCGCCAGGATCAGGATGATCGTCGCCAGGACGCCCGCCATGTCGGCGAGCTCCCGTGACTGATCGAGCATCGAGCCGAGGCCGAAGCCGATCGAGCCGCCGGTCGCGATGATCTCGGCCGCCATGAGCGAGCGCCACGAGAACGCCCAGCCCTGCTTCAGACCGGCGAGATAGCCGGGCAGCGCGGCCGGCAGGATCACCGAGGTCGCGAGCTGCCAGCGTGTCGCGCCGAGCACCGTGCCGACGCGTCGCAGCTGCGGCGGCACCTGGTCGATGCCGGCGATGAGCCCGTTGACGATCGAGGGGATCGCACCCATGAGGATCACGAAGTACACGGTGGCGTCCGACAGGCCGAACCAGATGATCGCGGCGGGCACCCACGCGACCGAGGGCAGCACCTGCAGACCCGAGATGATCGGGCCGACGGCGCGGCGGATGGGGCGGACCTCGGCCAGCAGGAGCCCGATCGGCGTGCCGACGACGATGGCGATCAGGAAGCCGACGACGCCCCGCTCGAGGCTCGTGGTCACGGCCTCCTGCAGGCGCCCGGTGTCCCACGCCAGGCCCAGGGCATTCCACACGTCGAGAGGGCTCGGCACCTTGTCGGGCCGCGGCTGCGCGATGACGACATACAGCTGCCAGGCGACGATCAGCAGCAAGACGAAGACGATGGGGGGTACGACGCTCGCCGCGAAGCGGCGCCAGCGACCCGCCTCGCGATCCGTCGTGGTCTGGAGGCTGTCGAGTCCGGCTTCGAGCGAGCGCAGGTCGTCGGCGTGTGCGGATGCCGCGGCATCCGTCTTCGCAGCGGTCAGGCTCTCAGGCGGCATTGCGGCGGATCTCCTTCCGCAGCTGGTCGGTGATCTCGACCGAGAGCGCGGCGACCTCGGGCGACTCGATGCGGCGCCCCGTGGTCTTCGCGATGGTCCACTCCTGGACGATGCGGCCCGGGCGGCTTCCCATGAGCACGACGCGCTGGCCGAGGCGGGCGGCCTCGCGCACGTTGTGCGTGACGAACACGATGGTGCGACCGGTGGCCCGCCACACGCGCTCGAGCTCCTCGTGGAGCAGGTCGCGCGTGATGGCGTCGAGCGCGGCGAAGGGCTCGTCCATCAGCAGCACCGGGCGGTCCTGGGCGAGGGCGCGCGCGAGAGCGACACGTTGGCGCATGCCGCCCGAGAGCTCGTGCGGACGCTTCTCGGCGGCATCCGTCAGGTTCACCGCGTCGAGCAGGGCGAGCGCCTTGTCGCGGCGCTCGCCGCGGGGAAGGCCGCGCAGACGCAGCGCCAGCTCGACGTTGCGGCGCGCCGTGAGCCAGGGCATGAGCGCGGACTCCTGGAACATCACGGCCGACCCGGCGGCCGGCGTCTCGATGCGCCCCGACGTGGGCCGGTCGAGGCCCGCGATGAGGTTCAGGAGCGTCGACTTGCCGCAGCCCGACGCGCCGAGGAGGCACACGAACTCGCCGGGCGCGATGTCGAGCGTGACGTCGTCGAGCACGACGGGCCCGGTGCCGAACCGCTTCGACACGCTCTCGATGCGCACCGCCGGCGGGGGAGCGGGCGCGGGCGCGCGCACCGGCGCGAAGCCGTCGAAGCTCGGGCCGAGCGGAGTGGACGCCCCCGCGCCCGGCGTCGCCTGGGCGGCACCGGACGCGGGAGCGGGAGCGGAGCTCATGTCAGTCCTCACCGAGTCCTGCCGCCGACACGGTGTCGGCGCCGTCGGACTCGAGCAGCTCGTTCAGCAGACGCAGGTCGAACAGGCCCTCGATCGAGCCTTCTTTCTGCGTGCCCGCCGCGACGCCGTCCTCGACGAGCGCCTCGAACGTGTCGGCGTGCGGGTCGACCGAGAACGTGACGTGGTCGAGCGCCCGCGTGATGACCTCGTCGGCCAGGGGCTTGCCGGTCTCGGCCTCGATCGCGCCGTTGATCACGGCGGGGGCGTCGGCCGGGTTGTCGGCGATCCACTGCACGGCAGCGGCGTGACCCTCGAGTAGGTCGGCGACGACCTCGGGGTGCTGGTCGAGGAACTCCTTGCGCACCAGCAGCACGGTGGTCGGGAACTCGCCGTCCTCCCACAGGTCGGCCTCGTCGACCAGCACGTGCGCGCCGGCGTCGACGATGAGCCGCGACACCCACGGCTCCGGAAGCCACGCGCCGTCGAGCTCGCCCTCCTGGAACAGGGTCAGCGTCTGGGCGTTCTCGGTCGGCGTGATCTGCACGTCGCCGCCGCCCGAGGTGTCGGTCTCGTAGCCCTCGTCGGCGAGCCACGTGCGCAGCGCCACGTCCTGCGTGTTGCCGAGCTGCGGCGTCGCGAGTGTGGTGCCCTCGAGGTCGGCGGCGTCGTCGATGCCCTCGCGCACGACGAGTGCGGCGCCGCCGGTCGCGGCACCCGCGACGATGCGCGCGGACTCGCCGCCGGACTGGATGAACGTGTTGATGGACGGGTTCGGGCCGATGTAGGTCGCGTCGATCGCGCCCGCCGAGAGCGCCTCGATCGCGGCGGGACCGGCGTTGAACACCTGGGTCGTGACATCGACGTCACCGAGGGCGTCCTCGAAGAGACCCTCCTCGAGCCCGACCAGGGCCGGGGCGTGCGTGACGTTGGCGAAGTAACCGAGTCGCAGCTCACTCACCGGCTCGCCGGTCTGACCTGGATCAGCCGAGGCGGCGGCGCACCCCGACATCATGGCGGCGACGAGTCCCAGGGTTGTGATCGTCGTCGCGGTGCGGATGTTGTTCACGGTGTCGCCTCCTTAGGTGAGTGGTGCTGGTGGGTGGTGCAGTGCGCCGGACTCAGCGCACGATGCCGGCGGCGAGCGTCGCGCCGTCGGACGGATGGATCACGAGGAACGAACCCCCGTGGCGGCTCGTGCCGTACGGCTCGAGCGGCAGGTCGGCCGCCAGGCGCAGCCGCACGCGGCCGATGTCGTTGGTCGCGAGCGTCTGCGCGGGCAGGTGCGTCAGCTCGTCGAGGTCGTAGCGCGACTCGATCTGGGCGACGATGGCCTGCACCGTCGCGGTGCCGTGCTTGACGAGGACGCGGATGCCGGGGGTCAGCGTGCGAGCGTCGAGCTGGAACAGCTCGGCGTCGAACTCGCGTCGTGCCGGCGGAAGGGTGCCGGCGGCGGCCACGAGCGCGCCGCGCGCGGTGTCCACGTCGTCGGCGAGCTCGAGCGAGACCGACTGCGGAGCCGCAGCCTCGTCGACCTCGACACCGGCCGAGCGGATGCCGGTGACCGTGGTCGCGATGCCCGAGGGGAAGATCTCGACCCGGTCGCCCACGCGCACGGCGCCGCTCGAGATCCGGCCGGCCACGGCGCGGTAGTCCCGCAGGCGCTCGGCTTCGGACGGGTCGGCGGCGATCTCGGGCGCGAGGCCGCCCTGCGGGCGGAGCACGAGCTGCACCGGCAGGCGCAGCGGCTCGACCCCGGCGTCCCGCTCGTCGGCGCCGGGGAGCGTCTCGAGCAGCTCGAGCAGCGCCGGACCGTCGTACCACGGCGTCCGCTCGGAGCGGTCGACGATGTTGTCACCCTCGAGGGCCGAGACCGGCAGCACGTGCAGGTCCTCGATGCCGAGCTCGGCCGCGACCACCGCGGCGTCCCGTGCGACGCCCGCGAAGGCATCCGCCGAGAAGCCGACCAGGTCGATCTTGTTGACGGCGAGGATCACGTGCGGCACGCGGAGCAGGGCGACGACGGCGAGGTGACGCCGCGTCTGCTCGACGACGCCCTTGCGCGCGTCGACGAGCACGACCACGGCGTCGGCGGTCGTCGCGCCCGTGACCATGTTGCGCGTGTACTGCACGTGTCCTGGGCAGTCGGCGAGGATGAACGACCGGGAGCCGGTCGAGAAGTAGCGGTAGGCGACGTCGATCGTGATGCCCTGCTCGCGCTCGGCGCGCAGGCCGTCGGTCAGCAGCGCGAAGTCGAACTCGCCGTGCGCGAAGCCGCGGTCGGCCGAGGTGCGCGCGACCTGCTCGAGCTGGTCGGCGAGGATCGCCTTGGAGTCGTGCAGCAGGCGCCCGACGAGCGTCGACTTGCCGTCGTCCACCGAGCCCGCGGTGGCGAACCGGAACAGCGTGCCGACGTGGGTGAGGGTCGCGGACATCAGAAGTACCCGTCCTTCTTGCGGTCTTCCATCGCAGCCTCCGACAGCCGGTCGTCGGCGCGCGTCGCACCGCGTTCGGTGAGGGTCGACAGGGCGACCTCGGCGACGATGTCAGCGACGGATGCCGCGGCCGAGTCGACCGCGCCGGTGCAGCTCATGTCGCCCACCGTGCGGTACCGCACCGTGCGCACCTCGACGGGCTCGTCGTCGCGCGGCGGCGAGAACGGTCCGACCGGGCGCCACATGCCGTCTCGGCGGTACACCTCGCGCTCGTGCGCGAAGTACAGGGGCGGCAGCGCGATGCCTTCCCGCTCGATGTAGCGCCATACGTCGAGCTCGGTCCAGTTCGAGATCGGGAACGCGCGCACGTGCTGCCCGGGCGTGTGGCGGCCGTTGTACAGGCTCCACAGCTCGGGCCGCTGGTTGCGCGGATCCCACTGCCCGAACTCATCGCGCAGCGAGATGATGCGCTCCTTGGCGCGGGCCTTGTCCTCGTCGCGTCGCGCTCCGCCGAACACGGCGTCGTGCCGGCCCGCCGCGATCGCGTCGAGCAGCGGCACGGTCTGCAGCGGGTTGCGCGTGCCGTCCGCACGCTCGTGCAGGCGGCCGTCGTCGATGTAGTCCTGCACGCGGGCGACTTCGAGACGGATGCCGAGACGCTCGACGGTCTCGTCGCGGAACGCGAGCACCTCGGGGAAGTTGTGGCCGGTGTCGACGTGCAGCACCGGGAACGGCACCCTGCCGGGCGCGAACGCCTTGGTCGCGAGGTGCAGCACGACGACGGAGTCCTTGCCGCCCGAGAACAGCAGCACCGGCCGCTCGAACTCGGCGACGACCTCTCGGATCACGTGGATCGCCTCGGCCTCGAGCAGGTCGAGCGTCGACAGCCGCGTCTCGGCCTCGGCGGGTGCGGTGAGTGTCTCGGTCATACGTGGAGTCCGCATTCCGTCTTCGAGAGGCCGGCCCAGCGGCCGGACCGTGGGTCTTCACCGGGGGCGACCGGCTTCGTGCACGGCTCGCAGCCGATGGAGGGGTAGCCGTTCGAGACGAGGAGGTTGACGGGCACCTGGTGGGCGCCCGCGTAGTCGAGGAGGTCGTCGAACGTCCACGCGGCGACCGGGTTGACCTTCACCAGGCCGTTGCGCTCGTCCCATGTCACCAGCGGGGTGTTCGCGCGGGTCGGCGCCTCCTCGCGGCGGACGCCGGTGAACCACACCTCGTATCCGGCCAGCGCGTCCTTGAGCGGTGCGACCTTGCGGCGTGCGCAGCACAGCCCGGGGTCGCGCTCGAAGAGCTTCGCGCCGAACTCGGCGTCCTGCTCGGCGACGGTCTGCTCGGGCAGCACGTCGACGATCCGCACGTCGAGCACGCGGCCGACCTCGTCGCGCGTGAAGCGGGTCTCGGCGAAGTGGTACCCGGTGTCGAGGAACAGCACGTCGACGCCCGGCAGCTGCTCGGCGACGAGGTGGGGCAGCGCGGCGTCGGCCATCGAGCACGCGACGGCCGCGGCATCCGTCGAGAAGTTCCGCGCGACCCACGCGACCACGTCGGCGGGGGATGCCTCGTCCGCGGAGAGGCTGCGCAGCTCTCGCTCGCCCTGTTCGGCGAGCGTCTTGAGCTCTTCGCGCGAGCGCTTGGCGGCGATACGCGGCGCGAGCGACACGGTCACTGGAGACTCTCCTCGTCGGCGCGGTGGGCCCATTGGGCGAAGGTCTCGTCGGCTGCGACGTCGCGCTCGGCGAGGAACCGCCGCACCACGCGGTCGACGTAGTCGGCGATGCCGTCTGCGGCGACCTTCAGGCCGCGGACGGTGCGGCCGAGACCCGGCTCGTCGCGGTCCTGCGACGCGAGGCCGCCGCCGAGGTGCACCTGGTAGCCCGGCACCTGCTCGCCGTCGATCATGACGAGCTGGCCCTTGAGCCCGATGTCGGCGGTCTGGATGCGCGCGCACGAGTTGGGGCATCCGTTGACGTGCAGCGAGATCGGGTGCGGCAGGTCGAAGCCCTTCAGGCGCTCCTCGAGGTCCAGCACGGCCGCCGTCGCGTTCACCTTGGTCTCGACGATCGCGAGCTTGCAGAACTCGATGCCGGTGCACGCGATCGTGCCGCGGCGCAGCAGGCTCGGCCGAGCCTGGAGGCCGAGCGCGTCGAGGTCGGCGATGAGCGGCTCGACGTCGTCCTCGGGCACGTCGAGGATCACGAGCTTCTGGTGCGGCGTCGTGCGCAGACGCGTCGAGCCGTGCGCCTCGATGACGTCGGCGAGCTTCGAGAGCGTGGGGCCGGACACCCGCCCGACGATCGGGGTGACGCCGATGTAGAAGCGGCCGTCCTTCTGGCGGTGGACGCCGACGTGGTCGCCGTGCGTCTTGGGCTTGGCGGGCGCCGGCCCGTCGGGCAGCGCGTACCCGAGGTACTCGTCCTGCAGCACCTGGCGGAACTTCTCGGTGCCCCACTCGGCGAGGAGGAACTTCAGCCGCGCCTTGTTGCGCAGCCTCCGGTAGCCGTAGTCGCGGAAGATCTGCGTGACGCCGTGCCAGGCATCCGCCACCTGATCCGGCCGGACGAAGACTCCCAGGCGCTCGCCGAGACGCGGGGTCGTCGACAGCGCGCCGCCCACCCACAGGTCGTACCCGATGCCGAGTTCGGGGTGTTCGACCGCGACGAACGCGACGTCGTTGATCTCGTGCACGACGTCCTGGCTCGGATGCCCCGTGATGGCCGACTTGAACTTGCGCGGCAGGTTCGCGAGCGAGGGGTCGCCGATGAAGCGCTCGGTGATCTCGTCGATCTGAGGCGTCGGGTCGAGGAGCTCGTCGGCGGCGATGCCCGCGACGGGGGAGCCCAGGATGACGCGCGGCACGTCGCCGCACGCCTCGGTGGTCTGCAGTCCCACGGCCTCGAGCCGGCGCCAGATCTCGGGGACGTCCTCGACCCGGATCCAGTGCAGCTGGATGTTCTGGCGGTCGGTGATGTCGGCGGTGCCGCGGCCGAACTCGGTCGAGATCCCCGCGATCACGCGCAGCTGCGCGGTGGTCAGCTGGCCGCCGTCGATGCGGACGCGCAGCATGAAGTACTCGTCCTCGAGCTCTTCCGGGGTAAGAGTCGCGGTGCGGCCGCCGTCGATGCCGGGCTTGCGCTGCGTGTACAGGCCCCACACGCGGAAACGCCCGTGCAGATCCGTCGGGTCGATCGACGCGAACCCGCCCTTCGAGTACGTGTTCTCGATGCGCTCGCGCACGCTGAGGCCGTCGTCGACCTGCTTCCACTCCTCGTTGCCGTTGAGAGGCGTGGTGCCGTCGATCTTCCACTGGCCGTTGGGCTTGGATGACGGCCGGGGCGGGCGAACGGCAGCGCGCGGCCGCTCAGGCGTGCTGAGCGCTTCGGTGTCGCTGATGGTCACGGTGCCTCCGGGAAAGCCGGGCGTCGCCCGGGCGGACTCGGTCGAGCCCATCCGTGAGGCTAGAAGCGTGGGCGCCGTCGGCCTACCCGCGTGTCAAGCGGCGTTAACCGGCGTAATCGTGCGTCACACAGTTGCGCGGTGCGCGGGACGCGGCTCCGGCGCGGGGTGTGGCTCAGGACGGTGGCGAGCACGACACCGTTCGGTCATCCGTCGGACAGCGCTAGAACGTGTGCGACGCTCCGCGCGTTCATCCGAGCGCCCGAAGGTCTGACGTGGCGGCGGGGTCGCCGCCATGGGGATTGCGCCGTGCGGCGCGGAAAGAGAAGCGTGATGACGGACGTCGTCGCGATCGAGGGTCCGGGGTATGGGGGCCCACGCATCACCTTCACCGTGTTCCGGTCGATGGAGGACCCGATGCTGCGCTCTTGGGTGCGGTTCCGTTCGCCACTGGTGGGCGCATCCGTCGCCGACGAGCTGCAGGCGCTCGGCCGCGAGGACACGCCCCGCCGCGGACGCCCGGCCGACGTCGCCGAGCCCGGGTTCTGGCGACTGCTGGCGTCGAACAACCGCGAGGTGGGGCGCAGCTACCTGCTCTATCGCGGCTTCGACCACGCCCGCTCCCATGTGCAGCAGGTGCAGGCCGAGCCGGACGCGCTCGCGGTGGCGTTCGTCTCGGGTCCGCGCAACGGTGCCCGCGGGTGGGTCGTGACGTTCCACGGCACGCCTGTCATGACGTGCGCGCGATGGTACGACTCGACCTCCGCGCGCGCCTCGGCTGCCGCGGGCGCGCTGGCGGCGCTGCCCACGGCGCACGTCGCCGAGGTGCCCGACCGCAGCGGTCCCTCCGGACGTTTCCTGCGGCGCACCGAGCAGGGCGCCGGCATCGCCTGAGCCTCCGCGCTAGGCGGCGGGCTGGACGTCGAGGAGGTCGGCGACGAAGACGACCGTCTCGCCGGTGAGGTCCTCGTCGTTGATCTCGCCTTCGCCGTACGCGAACCGCGGCGGGATGACGACGAGCACCTGCGAGCCGATGGTCTGGCCCTCGAGCGCCTGCTGATAGCCGGGCACCGCGTCCGTCGTCACGAGCGTCACCGGTGCTCCGGCGGCCCAGCTCGAGTCGAAGACCGATCCGTCCGACCAGCGCACTCCCGTGTGATGCAGCATGACGGTGTCGCCGGCCTCGATGACGTCGCCGTCGCCCTTCTTCAGCACCGCGACCTCGGTCTCGGTGGGTGGCTCCGCGTCGGGAATCGTCACGGTCGGAGCCCCGTTCTCGGAGAGATCGACCGCCGGCATCCCGTCGACGGGATCCTGTTCGGCTCCCGAAGCCCGCGCGGCGCTCGCTCCCAGCACGTCGAGCACCCACACGCTCGCGGCTTCCTGGTCGGTCGCGGGCACGGCGACGACCAGGCGCGAGCCGACCGTGGCACAGCCCAGGAAGGGGGCGATGGCGGCCGCGGGGATCGGCAGTCCCGCTTCGCCGTCGTACCCCTGCGCGCGTACGAGCGCGCCGGTGCCGGCGTCGAACACCGTCGCCGCGTAGTCGACGAGGCTCGCGCCGTCGACCGGTTCCCCGTCGCCCTCGACGACGACGGTGCGCTCGGTGGCTGCGATGGCGAGCGGACCCGCGAAGGTGACGGATGCCGGAGTCCCCACCTCGCCCGCGACCACGATGCCGTCCGACACCGTGCCGGAGGGTGCGGCCATCGCGCACAGGTCGACCGGGAGCGCCGTCTCGGCCTCGCTCGGACCGTCGGTCGTCGCGGTGCAGCCGGCGAGGAGCGCCGCCGTGACGACGGCGACTGCAAGGCTGGCGAGGGCTCGGGAACGCACGCGGGACCTCCGGGCGGGGTCATGGGGTGGGAGGGCGAGGACGGGTGGACGCACGTCGCTCATCCGATCGAGTACAAGACGGCGCCGCTCCCGTCGAGCACGACGGCGTCGATCGGTCCCGGCACGTGCACGTCGTACGCGAACCGGGTCCACACGCGGTCGGTCACCCGCGTCACGCCGAGCACCCCGTCCTCCGCGCTCAGGGCGACGGGCCAGCCACCGCCCTCGTACGCGGCGGCCAGCGGCCCACCCGCCGTCAGGCCGGTGGAGTGTGCCTCCCACGCGACGTCACCGCGGGTGATCCGGAACACCTCGCCGTCGATCGCGGTCATGGCCTCGGGGGCCGATCCGTCGAGGTACACCGCGTCGGTGTGCGCTCCTCCCTCGAGCCGCGTGTCGGTGATGTTCCAGAGCCCGCCCTCGGCCGGCGAGAGGTGGTAGAGGTAGCCGGCCTGCTGCAGCATCGCGTGCAGCCCGCTCCCCTGCACGGCGACGGCGCTCACCGTGCCCGAGAACTCATGCCCGGTCCAGGTCTTGGTCCATCCGGCGCCGTCGTGGACGATGTGGAACAGCTTGCCCGCCTCCACCGCGAAGAGCTCCGGGTATGCGCCCCCGGTGTCGGCGCCCGAGACGCTCGTCGCCTCGAGCGCGAGCCCGGTGGGGGTCTTCGTCCAGGCGCCGTCGACGACGGCGATCCGGCTCAGCATGCCGTGCTCGCTCACCATGACGGTGGCCGTCTCGCCGCCCATGTCGATCGCGGTGAAGACATCGGATCCGACGGTGACTCCCGTCGAGATGGACGCGTATCCGTCGTCGCCCGTCTGCCGGATCTCGTACAGCGTGCGGGTATCGGCCGCCGTGACAGCCGCCGCATCTGCCGAGGCTGCGGGATCGGCGATGCTCGCGCCGCTCAGGAACGCGATGGGGTCGATGTGCTGCCCGTCCTTCGTCACCTCGAAATGCAGATGGCGGTCGAGCCGGTCGAGGTCGCCGCGCTGGCTGCCGCCCATGTAGCCGATGAGCTGACCCGCCTCGACGTGATCGCCGAGCTGGACGAGCGGCGCCGACGCGAAGTGCGCGTACCTCGTTGCGAAGCCGTCGGCGTGCTCGATCCGCACCTGATTGCCGTAACCGTGACGATCGCGCGTGCTCGTGCCCCACGTGCCGTCGACGACGGTGCCGGCCGCCACCGCGAAGATCGGCTGATCGACGCCTCCCTGCGCGTCGATCCCCATGTGGAGGCGGGCTACGTGGCCGTGTTCGTCCGTCCGGGCATCGAGGAAGCGGGTGCCGGGCAGGTGGTTGTAGATCCAGGGGTTCGTCGGATAGGCGCGCCCGAACGCGGCGGGCGCGGGTGTGAGCACGAGCGGGGGGAACGGCGGGGGCGGCGCGAGCGGCCCGGCCCCGGGCGCGGGGGCCGGGGGGAACGGCGTCCATGGTCCCGGCGCGGGTGCGGGCTGCGTCGGCGTCGGCTGCGGCGGGACGGATGCCGAAGGCTCGGGCGTCGGCTTGGACGGCGCGTGGCCGCTCGGCGTGGGGTCGGGCGTGGGTTCGGCGGGATCGACGGGAGAAGTCGGGGTCGGTGCCGGCTCCGACGGAGTCGGGTCGCCCGGCTCCGCGTCGTCAGGCGTCGTGGTCGCGCTCACGGCGTGCGTGTACGCTGTCGCGGCGGAGGGGACCCCCGCACCGATCACGCCGGCCGAGACGCACATCGTGCAGACGAGGAGCAGGGCGCGCCGCGCGGCCCATCGACGCCGGGGAACCAACACGACGTCACCCTTCAAGCCCAAGGTGACGTTCAGGTGACGGGTGTGCACTGTAGGGATGTATCGGGGAGCACATGTCTGAACGCGACGGGACGCGCGCCGGCACGGCCGCCACTCGCGGCGCCTCAGCCACCTGGGTGGTGATCGCCGTCGTCGCCGCGTTCGCGGTGCTGGCCGGCTGGATCGTCGTGGGCGCCCTGCAGGCCCCCGACCCCGAGGGCTACCTCGTCGCGCCGCCCGCGACTGCGGCTCCCGCCGTCGCGGACCCCGATCCGGGAGATTCGGCGGCATCCGCACCGCTCGCCTCCGGCAACGCCGACCGGGTCGACGCCGAGTGGGCCGCGCGTACGGCGGCGTCGACCGGCATCCCGCTGCGGGTGCTGCGCGGGTACGCCGGAGCCGAGCTGGCGATGACCGCCGAGGCGCCGGCCTGCGGCATCCGCTGGAGCACGCTCGCGGCGCTCGGTCGCATCGAGTCCGGGCACGGCACCCACGCCGGCTCGGCGATCGGCGACGACGGCGTGACCCGCCCCGGGATCTTCGGCATCGACCTCACCGGCGAGTCGAGCGCCCGCATCGAAGACACCGACGGCGGCGCGTGGGACGGCAAGGCGGACATCGATCGCGCGGTCGGTCCGCTGCAGTTCATCCCCGCGACGTGGGAGGCGTGGGGAGCCGACGGCAACCGCGACGGCGTGAACGACCCGCAGCACATCGACGACGCCGCGCTCGCCGCGGCTCGGTACCTGTGCCACCACGGCGACCTCTCGCAGCCGGCCACGTGGCGCACGGCGATCTTCGCCTACAACCACCTCGAGTCGTACGTGAACGCGGTGGCGCAGGCGGCGAACGACTACGCGGCCCGCGCGCCGCGGACCTGACCTCCGCTGCCGCGGCCTCGGCCATGTGCCGGTAACCCGCCCGACAGATCTCCATCCGGCTCCGGTGCGTCCGCCGTTCACCGGGCGACCGGACACTCGCGGGGGTGGGCGGCACCTCGCGCGTCATCGCGGGCCGGTTCCGGCTCGGTGAGCTTCTCGGCACGGGCGGCTCGGCATCCGTCTTCGCCGCCGTCGACGAGCGCACCGGGCTGAGTGTCGCGCTCAAGGTCCTGCATCCGCACCTCTCGGAGAGACCGGCGGCGCGTGGGGCCTTCCTCGCCGAGGCGCGGCGCGCGCAGCCGCTGCGGCACTCGCACATCGTGGGCGTGCTGGGGGTGGGGGTCGATCACGGGGCCGACGCGCCGGTCGCGTGGATCGCGCTCGAGCGGGCGGCCGGGTCGAGCCTCGCACAGGACGTCTCGCGGCACGGGCCGTTGTCGCCCGCAGAGGCGGTCGTGGTGATCGACGGTGTGCTGCAGGCGCTCGAGGCCGCGCATGCGATCGGCCTCATCCACCGCGACGTCTCGCCTTCGAACGTGATGGTGGCTCGGGATGCTTCGGGTGCCGTCGCGGCGGATGGCGTGCGGCTGCTCGACTTCGGGCTCGCCGACGCCGCAGGCAACGCCGCGCTCGGCACCGACGACCTGCTCAGCGTGGAAACGCGGGGTCGCGCGGGCGTGATGGGCAACGTCAACTATATGTCGCCGGAACAGGTGCGCGGCATGCCTGTCGATGCACGCGGTGACGTGTACCAGGCCGGCGCGCTGCTGCACTTCGCGCTCACGGGGAGACCGCCGTTCCCGCGCGGGTCGACGGGACAGACGCTGCGTGCTCACCTCGAGACCCCGCCTCCGCTGCCGTCGGCTTCGGACGGGGGCATCCCGCGAAGCCTCGACCGCCTCGTGGTGCGCGCGATGCTCAAGGATCCAGCCGACCGCTTCCCCTCGGCCGCCGCGATGCGTGCCGCGGTCGCCGAGCTCGGAGCCTCCGGGTGCGGGGGCCCCGCCGCGACCGCGGCCATCGCGCCAGTCGGGGCCGTTCCGGCGGGGGTGAACGACGGCGTGCCCGTCCCGCCGACGGAGCCCGACGGCGTCACGCGCGTGCTCGGCCGCACCGTCGTGCCGCCCCGGCGTGAGGCATCCGTCGTCTCGTCGTCCGGCAAGCCGCGCCGCGTGCGCTCGGGCGCCGGCGCGTGGTTCGCGGCGGTCGGCGCCGTGGCGGTGTTCGCAGTCGTCGTGGTGCTCGCGGCGATCAGCCCGCCGGTCGCGTCGGTCGCGGGCCCCACCGTGCCGCCGACGCCTACTCCGTCCTCAGTCGTCCCCGATTCGACGCCGGAACCCGATCCTGATCCGGTGGAACCGGTGGTGTCGCTTCTGACCGTGCCTGAGGTGAGAGGGCTCTCGGTCGATGACGCGATGCGCGTGCTCGCAGACAGCGGGTTCGCCGTCGGAGAGGTCACGCATGCGGACTCGCCGCACCCGCGCGACGTGGTGCTCGAAGCGAGCCCGGGGTCGGGGCGCCGCGTCGCCGTGGGAGCCGCAGTCGCCCTGACGGTCGCGTCGGGCTGGAACGTCGTGCCGGACGTCGTGGGCCAGAGTCGCGAGGCAGCCATGGCAGCCGTGGCCGCGGCGGGATTCTCGGTTTCGTTCGCGACGCGACCGGCCGCGGCGGGCACCGAACCCGCGTCGATCCTGGGGACGGCACCCGGCGCGGGCACGGCTGCCGCGGTCGGGGGCACGGTGACCATCATCGAGGCCGCTCCCGAGGAGCCACGGCCCACGCCCACTGCGACCCCGACGCCCCGGCCGACGCCGACCCCGACACCGCCGCCCGAGCGCCGGCCGTGAGCCGCGCCCACGCTCCTCAATACGCCCGACAGGCGTCCTTGACCCGGCGGACGCCCGCCGTTCACATTGCGCGCTCACGCTGACGGAGGCCGTGGGGAGCCACACCCGACTCTCCGCCGTCATCACCGGCCTTCCCGCAAGCTGCACGAGGAGACGCATGACCGCTTCGTGGTGTCGCGAGGTGCGCGGATGAGTCTCGACGCACCGACCGGCCCGACGCGCGGCGCCGACGCGGCGACCGCGGTGCTCACCGACGAGACGACGATCCTGCCGCCGCTGCACGACGCCGACGTCGCGCCGCGCGCCCGGGAGCTGAAGAGCGCGCCGACTGCGGCCGACACGATCTTCCGTCGCACCGCGTACGCGGCGGGCGGGATCACCGTGGCGATCATGCTGGCGGTCGGGGTGTTCCTCGCGCTGCGCGCGGGGCAGGCGCTGCTTCCGCCCGACGGCGTGGGGCTGAGCTTCCTCACGACGCAGGAGTGGTCGCCCGAGACGGGCCAGTTCGGCATCGCCGCCGTGCTGTTCGGCACGTTCACGATCGCGATCATCGCGATCTGCATCTCGCTTCCGCTGGCCCTCGGCACCTCCCTCCTCATCTCCGAGGTGCTGCGCGGGCGCCTGAAGCAGTGGTCGATCACGCTCGTCGACCTCATGGCCGCCGTGCCGAGCGTCGTGTTCGGGCTGTTCGGCGTCTACTTCCTGCAGGAGGCCATCATCCCGGTCTCGCGCTGGATCTCGACATACTTCGGCTGGATCCCCGTTCTGGCGGTGACGGATGCCGAAGGCCACGCGTTGACGGATGCCTCGGCGTTCACCTCCTCGGCGTTCATCGCCGGCATCGTGGTCGCGCTGATGGTCGTGCCGACGCAGACCTCGATCATGCGCGAGGCGTTCATGCAGGCGCCGGCGGGCGAGCGCGAGGCCGCGTACGCGCTCGGATCGACCCGGTGGGGCATGATCGGCGCCGTCGTGCTCCCGTTCGGCCGCGGTGGCATCATCGGCGGCACCATGCTCGGGCTGGGGAGGGCCCTGGGCGAGACGATCGCCGTCTACATGATCATCTCGCCGATCTTCGCGATCAACTGGCAGGTGCTCAAGACCGGCACGAACTCGGTGTCGGCGCTCATCGCGCTGCGCTACGGCGAGGCCAGCGAGTTCGCCCTGTCTGCGCTGATGGCGGCAGGGCTCATGCTCTTCCTCATCACGCTGGTCATCAACTTCACCGCATCGTCCGTCGTCGCCCGGTCGCGGTCGGGCGCCCAGAGCGAGGGATGACGATGACCATCACGGTCGAGCCGCCCCGGGTCGCGGCATCCGGAACCCCTGTCGAGACACCCGAGCCGCATGCCGCGGAAGCAGGTGCAGAACCTCGCACGGGGATCCCCGACCGCGACGGCATCGAGGTCGGCGAGCGCCGCCTGGTGCACTCGGCCCGGCTAGAAGATCGCTACGCGATCCTGGGCGCGGCAGCCGGCGCCGTCGCGCTCGCAGCGCTGCTGTTCGGCTGGATCGCACCGCTCAGCGGGATCGTCGGATTCATCGTCGTCGCGTTCCTCGCGTTCATCGTGTTCTACGCGCTGCTGGTGAGCATCAGCGGCGACTGGCGGGAGGTCGTGGACCGCGTCATGACCGTGGTGCTCGCGAGCGCCGGAGTCATCCTCTTCAGCGCCCTGCTGTTCGTCGTGATGTTCACGCTCGTGCGCGGCTGGCCGGCGCTGATGAACCTCAACTTCTTCTTCCAGGACATGGAGTTCGCAGGACCCCTCGACGGGCTCGACGTCGGCGGCATCGCGAACGCGATCGTCGGGACGCTCATCCAGATCGGCATCGCGCTGGCGATCTCGATCCCGCTCGGCATCGTGACGGCGCTGTTCCTCAACGAGATCGGCGGTCGGTTCGCCAAGTTCGTCCGCACGATCGTCGACGCGATGACCGCGCTGCCCTCGATCGTCGCCGGCCTGTTCATCTACTCCGCCTTCATCCTGGTGTTCACCAACCAGCGCTCCGGCTTCGCGGCCGCCCTCGCGATCACCGTGATGATGCTGCCGATCATCATCAGGGCGTCGGATGTCGTGCTGCGCCTCGTGCCGGGCAACCTCCGTGAGGCTTCCTACGCGCTGGGGGCGTCGCGCTGGCGGACGGTGTGGCACGTCGTGCTGCCGACGGCACGGTCGGGGCTCGTGACCGCCGTCATCCTCGGCACCGCCCGCGGCATCGGCGAGACCTCTCCCGTGCTGCTGACGTCGGGCATCACGAGCGTCATGAACACCAATCCGTTCGACGGTCCGATGATCTCGTTGCCGCTGCAGGTGTTCACCTTCGTCGGATCACCGGAGCCCAACTTCATCGCGCGCGGCTTCGGCACGGCCGCCGTGCTCATGCTGCTCGTGCTGACCCTGTTCGCGATCGCCCGCGTGCTCGGCGGTCGCGGCGCGGGAGAGCTGTCGCCGCGCCGGCGCCGGGCAGCACTGGCCCGATCACGTCGCGACCTCGCCCGCTTCGAGGGCCGCGACGCATCCCGCCCCCCGGCATCCGCCCGCCCCCTGGAGGAATCGACATGACCCGGCTGAATCGCCGCCGCGTGAGCCTGATCGCGGCCTTCAGCGCGCTGCTTGTCGTCGTCGGCATCGCGCTCCCCGCGCACGCCGCGACGTACGAGCCCATCACCGGCACCGGCTCGACGTGGTCGCAGAACGCGCTCGACCAGTGGCGCCGCAACGTCGCGCAGAACTACGGCATGACCGTGAACTACTCCGGTGTCGGCTCGACCGCCGGCCGGCGCGACTACATCAACAGCAGCGTCGACTTCGCCGTGAGCGAGATCCCGTTCCAGCAGCAGCCCGAGGACGGGTCGGCGCCCGAGGTCCCGCCGCGGGGGTTCGCCTACATGCCGATCGTGGCGGGCGGCACCGCGTTCATGTACCACCTGAACATCGGCGGCAAGCGGGTCACCAACCTGCGGCTGTCGGGTGCGGTGATCACGAAGATCTTCACCGGCGCGATCACGAACTGGAACCACGCCGAGATCCAGGCCGACAACCCCGGCCTCGCGATGCCCGACAAGGCGATCGTGCCGATCGTGCGCTCCGACGGCTCGGGCACGTCGGCGCAGTTCTCGCTGTGGATGTCGAGCCAGCACGCCGACCTGTGGCCGCACGGCATGAGATCGCAGTTCCCGACGCCCGCGAACGGCAAAGCGCAGAAGGGCTCCGACGGCGTCTCGGGCTACGTCGCGCAGGGCTACGGCGAGGGCTCGATCACCTACGTCGAGTACTCGTACGCGATGAAGGCCGGGTTCCCGGTCGCGAAGGTGCTCAATCGCGCCGACTACTACGTCGAGCCCACGGCCGATTCGGTGGCGGTCGCTCTGCTCAAGGCGCAGATCAACCCCGACCTGACGCAGAACCTCGCCAATGTGTACGCCGACGGCGATCCGCGGACCTACCCGCTCTCGAGCTACTCCTACATGATCGTGCCCACTCAGGTCGGCGGCACGTTCACCGAGCAGAAGGGCGCCACGCTGGGGACGTTCGCCAGCTACATGCTGTGCGAGGGTCAGCAGCAGGCTGAGGACCTGGGGTATTCGCCGCTGCCGATGAACCTCGTGCTGGCCGGATTCGAGCAGATCCGGCGCATCCCCGGCGCGGGGGCGTCAAACGTCGACCCGAACTCGTGCAACAACCCGACGTTCAAGCCCGGTGACTCGCCGAACAACAACCAGCTCGCTCTGACGGCACCGCAGCCCGCGGACTGCGACAAGCGCGGTCCGAATCAGTGCACGACCGGCACGGCGGGAGCGCCGGAGGAGACCCCCACGACCGGGACGGGCGGCGGCGGAACGGCGTCGAACGCGCCGGGGGCGGGCACCGACACCGGCGCGGCTGCCGCCGTCGGGGACCCGGCGGCGGTCGATGCCGGGGCCGCGGTCTACGACGCCGACGGCAACCTGGTCTCGGGCAACGGAGCGGTCGCGGGGGCGGCCGTATCGTCGCCCTTCACCGTCGACAGCGAGGGCTGGGGCTGGCAGCAGTCGGTGATGCTGTGCGCGGTTCTGCTGCTCATCGCGGCGGTCGCGGTGCCGCCGTTCCTCTCGCCCCGCCTTCGGCGCAAGACGCCGGGATCAGGAGCGGCGAGATGAACCGGATGTTCGCACGAGCGAGTCTGACCGGCGTCGCCGTGGCCGTGCTCACGGCCTCGCTCGTCGGCGCCGGGGGAGCGCTCGTCCACGCCGATCCTGCCGCTGCGGCCGAAGACGAGGCGACGTCGAGCGCGGTGACGCTCACGAACCAAGAGAACGCGCTCAACCCCGAGGGAGCACCCTTCCCCGATCTCGAGGTCACGGTCTCGCAGACGAAGGATCTGGTCTCGCAGGGCATCCGCGTGAGCTGGACCGGCGGATCGGAGTCCGAGCGACCGTTCACGACGACGGGCGGGGCGAACTTCCTGCAGATCGCGCAATGCTGGGGCGAGGATCCCGAGCACCCGGGTCACCCCGATCGACGGACCTGCCAGTACGGCGGAACCCTCGGGGCGGGTTCGGTCCGCGACGGCACGACGCAGGCAGCGGCGGTCGCCGACGAGGATCTTCGCTATACCCACCTGAGCGACAGCTTCTTCACGCCGACGTACACCGGCATCCCGTTCGTGGCGGCGAACCCTGCCGGGATCGTCGATGAGAAGAGTGCGCCGGCCGATCGAGTCGTCGACAACCTCACGACCGATGCCGGTGGAGAGGTCGTACGAAAGACGGGCGATGAGGCCGTCAATCTCAACACGAACCCGTTCTTCAACGCGTACACCACCAACGAGGTCAAGTGGGCGGGGACCGGCGCTGACGGCAGGGGAGCGGTGCCCTTCGAGGTGCAGACCGCGGTGCAGTCCACGGCGCTCGGGTGCGGCACCCCGATCGAGCAGGCCGATGGAAGCGTCGCGGGGCAGCCGTGCTGGCTCGTGATCATCCCGCGTGGGCGAGGAGATTCCGGTTCGGCTGTGATCAACCGCTCGGGGTTGTGGTGGGACGCGTGGGAGCACCACATCGCGGTCCGACTCGAGTTCAAGCCCATCGGCGTTCGGTGTCAGATCGGTGAGTCGGAGCGCCAGCTCGCGGGAAGCGAGCTCATCGCTCGCGCCATCGCTTCCTGGCAGCCGGATCTCTGCCTCGGCGAGAACGGCTCGCCGTTCGTCCTGAGCGAGGGTCGAGAGTCAGACGCCCTCGTGAAGGCGGCGGGAGTCGACCCCAGTCCTCTCGCTTTCACGTCGTTGCCGCTCGACGTGAGTCGCATCGGCGACGGGGCTGATCCGCTCGCCTACGCGCCCGTCGCGCTCTCGGGAGTCGCCATATCGTTCTCGATCGACCGGCAGCCGCACCCGCAGAACGCGACTCCGGAACAGAAGGCACGGGCGGGGCTGCCGCTCACGGAGATGAAGCTCACTCCCCGCCTCGTGGCCAAGCTGCTCACGACGTCCTACGTCGACGCACTGCCGAGTGGAGCCGATGCGAGCCACTTGGGAGCCAACCCTCGGACGATCGTGCAGGACCCCGAGTTCCAGAAGATCAACGGTGACGAGTGGTCCGCTCAGATCATCGTCGGCGCCTCAGTGGCGGACGTCCTCACACCATCCGGGCGCTCGGACATCGCCGTCCGGCTCTGGGAGTACGTGCTGGCCGACGCCGACGCGCGGGCTTGGCTGAACGGCGCCGACGATGGTCACGGCATGTTCGTCAACCCGTGGTACTCGACGAACGCGGACGTCAATCCGATCGGTGCCGGTCTCGACCTCCCGCTCGACAGCTTCCCGAAGGCCGATCCTTCCGAGAAGCCGGACGAGACGCAGACGGATCCCGCGAACGGGACCGGTGCGATCAACCTCGTGACGTGGCGGCCCTACACCAGCAGCTTCGCCGACAGCGCCTATCACGTCCTGCGTGGGGACGGGATGATCCTCGGAGCGTGGGACAAGTTCTCGACTCCCCCCAAGTTCGGCGCCTCGGTGCGCGAGCTCTTCGGAAGTCAGAAGGTGATGGGAGTGACGACTGCCTCGTCCGCTGAGCTCTACCAGACCGTGACAGCTGCACTCCTGAATCCCTCGGGAGAGTTCGTCGCCCCGACGCGGGAGGCGATGGCTGCCGCCGCGGCGGCGATGACCCCCGACCCCGATCAGACTCAGGTGCTCGGGTTCGATCCGGCGAGTGATGTGGCGAAAGCCGCCACGACGGCGTACCCGTTGTCGATGCCGGTGTTCGCCGCCTTGAATCCCCGACAGACGGACGCCGACCTTCGTGCCGTGTACGCGAACCTGATCCGATACGCCGCCACAGACGGGCAGAGCCCAGGGACCGACGTCGGCGACCTCCCCTCCGGCTACGCGCCGTTGCCGGAAGCATGGGTGGGTCGGGCGCTGGCCGCCGCGGATGCGATGGAGCGGGGGAGTCTCACCCCGCCCGGCGGCGGAGAAGGCCCCGGCCCGGCCGGCGCGCCCGGAGGCGGGAACGGCGGCACCGTCGCGCCGCCTTCCTCTCCCGGCACCCCCGGCTCCGGCACGGGCGCGCCCGCCGCCGATCAGCCCGCAGCGACGGGCGCTCCTGCCGGGGAGCTGGCAGGAGCAGCGACTCCCGATGATCCCGAGATCGGAGCCGCAGCCGCGGCCGTTCCCATCGGCGTCGCCATGGGCCTCGCCGCGGGGCTCGCCGTGCCGCTGACTTCACGGATCCGGAGACGCGCGTGATTCTCTCGCACAGCAGCGCGACAGCCGTCCTTACCCTGGCGAGCTCCGTCCGTTCACCTGTCGCCTCGAGCCTGAACGAGGGCAGGAGGCCACCCGGATCATCCCGCCCACAGACTTGACGGCCCTCCTGCCAGAGAGCCGTCAAGCCGCCGCTCGTCCGAGCGACGGTTGTCACACCACACCTCACGAAAAGGAAAGCTGTGAACAAGAAGAAGTTTATCGCTGCGGGCGCCGCGGTCGGGCTGGCGGCAACGCTGTTCGCCGTCGCTCCGGCTGCGAACGCCGAGCCGATCTCTGTCGGTCCGGTCATCGTGGGTTCGGACACCCTTCAGGATGTCGTCAACGCCCTCGTCAACGGCACCGCTGTGACCGGCTCGAATGTGCGGTCGACGGCCGGCACCACGCCGGCATCGTCGTTCGACGCCACGGGCTCGATCACGATCCAGACCAAGGCGAACAGCGTTCGCTTCGGTCGCCCCAACGGGTCCAGCGACGGGGTCGCCGCGCTCAGCCGTTCTATCGACGGCGCGCCCTACACCTCGAAGACCGTCGGCGGGCCGGCGAACGTCACCGTCACGGGTCTGATCGACGTGGCTCGGTCCTCGTCGGGGGCGACTGCGGTCAGCGGCGGCGCCCTCACGTACATCCCGTTCGGCCGCGACGCCTTCGCCTACGCGCACTCCGGTGGCAGCAATGCGGCCTTCGACAGCATCGATGCCGCCACGCTCAAGGGGATCTACGAGTGCACGGTCCGCACCGTCGGCGGTGTGACCGTCACTCCGGTGATCCCTCAGGCAGGTTCGGGCACCCGCAAGGACTTCCTCGCGAAGATCGGCGTCACGGAGTCCTCGATGCTCGAGGTCACCGAGGCCAACGGCTGTGTCGTCGTCGGCCAGGAGCACGACACCACCAGCCTCTCCAACGGATCCGCCTTCCCGGCGAACGCCGTCGCGCCGATGTCGGCCGCCCAGTGGGTGGCGCAGAACACCGGCGCGGGCGTCAACCGCATCGGCGCAGGCATCGAGCTCGGCTCCTTGGCCGGCGGCACTTCGCCGGTGACCGGATCGGGTACTTCCATGCAGCCCAACCCGGCGTACTACTCGACTCAGTGGGGTCGCGACACGTACCTCGTGGTCGAAACCGCCCGTGTCACGTCGGGGAACGCGAAGTTCGACGCCAAGCTCGCGAACCTGCTGAGCAGCGCCACGACCAAGCTCGGCAACACCGCGAACACTGCGCCTACCCAGGCCGGCCGCGTGAAGGCCAAGTTCGGGTTCCTTGCCCCGGCCGACCCCACGCCGTTCACGGCGGCGCTCGGTTGACCAGCTTCTCTCACACCCCTACAAACCGGATTGGATCAAGAGACTCCATGAACATCACGAAGAAGTGGGGCGCCGCTGCGGCCGCGTTCCTGAGCATCGCCCTCGTGGCCGGCGGCACGGCGGCGAACGCCGCACCGACCGGTCCGGGACTCCCCGTCGACCCCCAGCCGAACGGATCGCACGGTTCGTTCTTCCTCTTCGACGACACCACAGGGAGCGCCGAGGCGGAGGGCCGCATCTTCGATCGCGCCGACTTCCTCTCGGCGTCGGCCAGCAAGACCGACCCCGCCGCGCCCGTCACGCCGACCGACTACGCCCCGGCCTGGGGTAGCGCCGTCGGCGACTCGATCTACAAGTTCGTCACGACCCCTGCGGACCTGGCCGGCGGCACGAACACCTGGCGCGCCTACGACAAGGTGAACCCGGTGAACGGCTCGGTGACGTGGGAGGACTTCACTCTCGAGACGAAGACCGAGGGCAACGGAGCGGGCATCGAATCGGTGTTCAGCGCCGGAGGCGACTGGATCACCGGCTTCGCCTTCACGAACGCCGGTGGCGCGACGGTGTACGCGTCGATCTACCGCACGATCCACGTGACGCCGGGCACCGGCAAGTACACGATCGACCCCGTGGTCGTCCAAGCCGAGGAAGGGCCGTGGGCTCCGGACTTCGCGGGCTACACCGCGAACGCCTCGGCGACGCTGCGCAACGGCAACATCGAGATCGACGCCGACGCGGCGCACGCGAACAAGACGGTCGACGTCTACGCCGAGGGCACGGCAGCGCCGGTGCACACCGGCATCGTGCTCGACGCGTCGGGTGACGCCATCGTGACCTCGTCGATCGCCGCCGGCACGCGCCTGGCGATCGCCGACACGGCGGCCGAGACTGTCCTCGCCTGGGCGACGGCCGCGGCCTTCGTGCTGGCCGAGCCCGCCGAGGGCGACGCCAACGAGGTGACGATCGAGGCGCCCGCCGAGGGTGAGACGGTCGTCGTCGTTCCCGCCGGGGCCGCGAACGCGAACCAGACGTTCACTCCGTACGTGTGGTCGGAGCCCACCGTCCTCGCGCCGGTCACCACCGACGCCTCGGGCAACGCCAGCGTCGACCTCGCCGGCCTGCCCGTCGGTCAGCACACCGTCGCCCTCGTCGACAGCACCGACGAGATCGTCGCGTGGGGCACCGTCACGCTCAGCTCGACCACCACGAGCGCGACCGACCTCACGGTCGACGTCACGACCTCGAACCGCTTCGAGCTCTCGGGCGTCAACACGTCGGTCAACCTCGGCACGGTCCGCCGTGGCGCGACGACCGCTCCCGCCGCGCTGGGCGCGTTCACCGTGATCGACGACCGCGACCTGCTCCCGGGCTGGACGCTGAACGCCGAGGTCGCCGACTTCGTCAACGCCGCCGCCGGCAACGACGTCATCGAGAAGTCGGCGCTGGGCCTCGAGCCCAAGCAGGTCGGCACCACGGTCGAGGGCGTCTCGCTCGGCGCGGCGCAGACCGCCGGCGCCGGCACCTACTCGGCGCTGTTCGCCGAGGGCGCTGCGAACTCTTCGACCCTCGAGGTCGGCACGCAGTTCGACGCCGACCTGACCTTCGCGGCTCCCGCGAAGGCCAAGAAGGGCACCTACGCCTCGACGCTGACGCTCACGCTGGCCTCGAAGTGACCCTCGCGCCGGGATCGGCGCGCCGCACCACCCACAACTGAACAACCCGTGCGGGAGGCCGTCCCCGGCCTCCCGCACGGTCGTGTCCGGCGGAGGCATCCGTCATCACTGCTCGTGAAAGCGCGGTTCACACCTCGTTCAGCCGCTGCACTCCTCGCCGTAGCACGGCCGTGCGGGAATGAGCCGTGGCCATCTCACCCGAACTCCCGCGCGCCCGCACGCGGATCCGCGCCGCCCTCGCCGCTGTTCTGATCTCGGTCTTCGTCGCCGCCGTGGGGGCGCCGCTCGCCGCCGCGCCGGCCCGTGCCGACGACACGATCGGCATCTCGGCGCGTCCCGCCGGCGCCGACGGAAACCCCGACGGCCGCACGCGCTTCAGCTACCACGTCGACCCGGGCCAGACGGTGCAGGACACCTTCCTCGTGGCGAACACCGGCACGGTGACGCAGGACTTCACCGTCGTCGGCACGGACGCGTTCAACGACGACGAGGGCGAGTTCGCTCTGCTGGCGACCGCGGATCAGCCCACCGGAATCGGCGCGTGGGTGCTGTTCGAGAACGGCTCGAACCGCATCCAGTTCACGCTGGCTCCCGGCGAGAGCCGCGTGCTGCCGTTCACGATCACCCTTCCGGCGGAGGCGACGCCTGGCGACCACGTCGGCGGGCTCGTCGCGTCCGTGATCACGCCCGGCGAGCAGGTCAATCTCGACCGGCGCGTCGCGACCCGGGTGTACGCGCGCGTGTCGGGCCAGCTGCAGCCGCGGCTCTCGATCAGCGGGCTGGACGCCTCGTACTCGGGCGACTGGTGGAATCTGCTCAGCGGCACGGTGACCGTGCGCTACACCGTCGAGAACCCCGGCAACATCGCCCTCGCCGCGAACCTCACCGCCGGCGTGAACACGTGGTTCGGCATCCCGGCCGCCCCGTCCTCGACAGGCACGATCGAAGAAGTGCTTCCCGGCAACTCCGCGGCGTACGAGTTCGATGTGCCCGGCGTCGCGCAGTGGGGCTACCTCGGACCGTACCTCCGGCTGAACCCGTTCGTCGACGACACCGACCCGGCGAACCAGCTGCCGGTCGCCCCTGTGTCGCGCGACACGTTCCTGCTCGCCGTCCCGTGGCTCATCGTGATCGCGCTCGCGCTGGGCGTGCTCGTGTTCTTCGGGCTCCGGTGGCGCCGCCGCCGCGACGAGGCTCGCGCCGAGGCGTGGATGGAGCACACCCGCAACGAGGCGATCGCCCAGGCGCAGCGCGACGCCGAGCTCGTCGGCGCAGGAGGCACGCAGCGGGCCGGCGATGGCTGAGCCTCGACCGCGGCGGACCGCGTGGAGCCGTACCCGGCGAGCTGCCGCGCTGGCCGCGGTCACGTCGACGCTGGCGCTGTCGGTGGCCGTCGCGGCGCCGGCCCTCGCAGCGGGCGACGACGGCGAGCCGAACGGCGGCACCGGCATCAGCGTCGACGTGACCGACGGCAGCTCGCCCACGCCGACGCCGACTCCCACTCGCACGAGCCCCGGCGGCAACCCCGGGAACCCAGGTAGCCCCGGGAACCCAGGGAACCCTGGGAACCCGGGCAACCCAGGAAATCCCGGGAACCCGGGCAATCCCGGCGCACCCGGGAACCCCGGCAACCCGGGTAACCCCGGCAACACCTCGCTCCCCGGGAACCGCGTCCTCGTCGCGGTCGGCGGGCTCGGGGCATCCGTCTCGCCGTCATTCCAGCCCGGCGGCGGTGTCACGACGCTTTCGGTGACCGTGCGCAACACGTCGGAGGAGCCGATCGACGCGACCGCGACGTTCCGCGTCGCGAACATGCTCGGCCTCACGGTCGCCGAGGTCGACGACGTGCCGATCGTGCGGCTCGAGCCCGACGAGGCACGCCGCGTGACCACGACGGTCGAAGGGCTCGGGCAGGGCGTGCTGCTGCGCGGCTACGTCACCGTGACGCCGCCGGCCATGATCGGCGACCAGGAGGTCGCACCCGCGAGCCGCGAGTCCGTGTTCTTCGTGCCGCCGCTGTTCCTGGCTTCGACGCTCGGCGCGGCGGGCGCCGTCGCGGCCGGACTCTGGTGGGGCCTCGGCGCTGGGCGCTACCGGGCACTCCTCGCCGTCCTGCCGTTCGCGAGGGCGGGCGCGTGAGCGCACTGGTCTCCGGCTTGCGGTCGGCCGCGGCGTCCGTGGCCGACGCGGTGGCGGCTCGCTTCACCGCGACCGCCATGGTCGATGCGCCGGAACGCGAAGCGGGAGCCGACAGCCCCGACGGCGGGACTGTCGGCCCCCGTCCGCCGCGACCGCCCCGTCCGCCGCGGCTCCCGAAGGGGCAGGGCCCACCGAAGCCGCCTCGACGGATGCCGAAGCCCAAGCGGTCCGTCACGCCCCTGTCACCGCGCCAGCAGGCCATCCGCGGCGCGCTCATCGTCCTGTCGGCGCTGCTGCTTGCTCTGGCACTGAACGTCATGGTCGTCGGCCACGTACGTCACCTCGTCGCGCAGCAGCAGCTCAGCGACACGTTCCGCGCACAGCTCGAGGAGGGCATCGCCCCGGTCACCGAGGGCGACTACAACGACGTGCTGCTTCCGGATGGAGCGCCCGTGGGCATCATCGAGATCCCGAGCCTCGGCATCCGCGAGGTGATCGTCGAGGGCACCGACTCGGAGGCGACGCAGGCAGGTCCCGGCCATCGCCGCGACACCAGCCTCCCGGGGCAGGCAGGCGTGAGCGTCATCATGGGCCGTGCCGCGGCCTACGGCGGGCCGTTCGGCCGCATCCAGGAGCTCGGCCCGGGCGACGAGTTCACCATCACCACCGGGCAGGGCGTGCACGAGTTCGAGGTGATCGGACTCCGCTACGCGGGCGACCCGTCGCCGCCGCGGCTGCAGCCCGGCGAGAGCCGTGTGGTGCTCGCCACGGCACGCGGCATCCCATTCATGCCTTCCGGCATCGCGCGGGTCGACGCCGAGCTGGTGAGCGAGACCCAGCCCGCCGGCATCCGTGAGACGCGGTACGCGACGCTGCCCGAGTCGCACAGCGAGCTGAGCGGCGACACCTCGATGGCGTGGGCGCTCGTCTTCGCGCTGCAGTTCCTCGTCGTGATCGAGGTGGCGGCTGTGTGGGCGTTCCGCACCGTCGGCCCTCGCCGCACCTGGATCGTCTTCGTGCCGCTCACGCTCCTCGCGGCGCTCTGGGTGACGGGCGAAGTCGTCCGGCTCCTCCCCAACCTCATGTAGGGCTGCGCTCGAACCCGGCTCGCGCACTCAGAACGGATCAACCATGGCAAAGTCTGTGACCAGGATCTTCGGACCCTTCGCCCGCACCGAGAAGCCCGAGCGGCTGCCTTCTCCGGCAGTGGCGACGGATGCCGAAGCCGAGGCCGACGCGCCGGCCACGGCTGCCGTGACCGAAGGCGACGAGCGTGGGGCCGAGCGGGAGGCGCCGGTCGCCGGGGCCGGGGTGGAGACACCGGACCGCGAGCCGGCATCAGACGTCACGGTGTTCGTTCCGCTTCCGGACGGCGAGGAGGATCTCCCCGAGGGTGCGGGGCGGATCGCGGTCGCGCCGGGCACCACGACGACCTCCGACGTCACCGAGTTCATCCCGGTGGCGCCGGTCAGCACCGCCGCGCCCCACGCTCACGGGCGTGCCGAGGCGGTGGCCGCCGGGAACGGCAAGCCGGAGCCGCAGTCCTCGTCCCCGAACGGGCACGCCGCCGCAGTGTCGACGCTCGCGACCCTCGAGGGCCGCAACGTGTCGGCGTGGTTCGGCGATCATCAGGTGCTCGACCGGGTCTCGCTGACCATGCCGGCCGGCGTCATCACATCGCTCATCGGCCCGTCGGGCTGCGGCAAGTCCACGTTCCTGCGCATCCTCAACCGCATGCACGAACTGGTGCCGTCGGCATCCCTCGCCGGTGAGGTGCTGCTCGACGGCGAGGACATCTACGAACCGACCCGCAAGCTCGTCGACGCGCGCAAGCACATCGGCATGGTGTTCCAGAAGCCCAACCCCTTCCCCGCGATGTCGATCTACGACAACGTGATCGCGGGTCTGAAGCTCACCGGCACGCACGTGTCGAGGTCGGAGAAGGACGAGCTCGTCGAGTCGTGCCTCACGAAGGCGGGCCTCTGGAAGGAGGTCAAGGACCGCCTGCGCGCACCCGGCGCGGGCCTGTCGGGCGGTCAGCAGCAGCGCCTGTGCATCGCGCGGTCACTCGCCATCCGCCCTCGGGTGCTCCTCATGGACGAGCCGTGCTCGGCGCTCGACCCGACCTCCACGCGCGTCATCGAGGAGACGATGCTCGAGCTGGTGCACGACGTCACGATCGTCATCGTCACGCACAACATGCAGCAGGCCCAGCGGGTGTCGCAGCAGTGCGCATTCTTCCTGGCGTCCCACGGCACGCCGGGCGCGATCGTCGAGCACGGCGACACCGACGCGATGTTCACCGACCCCATCGATCCCCGCACGTACGACTACGTCAACGGCCGCTTCGGGTAGGCCGCCTCAGCGGGCGTCCCGGTAGCGGTCGATCACCAGGTCGACGAGCGCCGGGGCCGGCTCGTCGTCGTCGAGCAGCGGGCGGGCGACGGGCGCCCGCCCGGCGAGCCGTACCGCGAGGTCATGGAAGTATCCGGGCGCGAGCAGGTAGTTCGCGATGACGACGCGCTCCGCATCGGCGGCAGCCTGCGCGACCGCGACGTCGAGCCGCGGGTCTGCGGCCGCGAGGAAGCCGACCGTGACATCCCGCCCGAGTCGGGCGCCCAGCATCCGTCCGATCTCTCGGCAGTCGTCGTTCGCGCGGTCGTCGCTCGATCCGGCCACGGCGAGCACCACGGCGTCATCGGGGGCGACGGCCAGCGGCTCGAGGCGTGCGAGCAGGCCGTCGACGAGCCGTGGGTCGGGGCCGAGCGCCGGAGCGATCATCACGCCGTCGCGCCCCGCGGTCTGCTCACGCAGGTCGATGCGCACGTGATACCCCGCCGACAGCAGCAGCGGCACCACGACGACCGGCTGACCCTCGGGGAGCGCGTCGAGGGATGCCGCGACATCCGGCTGCTGCACGTCCACGTGTCCGAGCCGCACCGTGACGTCCGGCAGTTTCCGTGCGACGGCATCCACGAGAGCTGCGACGGCGGCCTGCCCGGCGGGAGAGGACGTGCCGTGCGAGATCGCGAGGAGCGCGGGCGTCGAGGTCACGCGCCCCATTGTGCCCGCCCCGTGTGGCGTCCTTGTTACGGGACGGCCTCCGGCGCACGGCGAACCGTCCCGAATGGCCGCTCGCCCGAGGGCGAGGTACCATCCGAGACGGTTCGCGGGTGGATGAGGCGGCGTAGGGGCCGGCCTCGGCTCAGGCGGCGCCGGACTCCCGGCCGCGGGCGAACCCGGCGTCGAAGCCGCGCTCGTACGCGTCCTCCGCGTGGTGCGCGCCGTGGTGGCCGTGGTGGCGGTGGCCGTCGTGGTCGTGGGCGCCGTGACTGCCGCGGCCGTGCGCGCCGTGGCCCGCGTGACCGCCGCGGCGGTGCATGCCGAAGCCGACGTGGGGTGCGAACGCCTCGGCGGCTTCGCGCCAGGCCGGGTGAGGACCGTCGTCGTAGGCGTCGTGCGGGGCATCGTCCCAGTGGCCCGGGCGACCGGGGTGACCCGGGCGGCCGGGCGCGAAGCCGTGGTGGCGGTTCGGGCCCCACCCGAAGCGGATCTCGGGGCTGAACGGGCGAGGGCGACCGTAGCCGCCGAAGCCGGGTCCATGCGGGAAGCCGCGCCGGTCGGCGTCGTCCTCGTCCCAGCCGAGTTCGCGGGCGATCGCCTCGAGCGAGGCCATGGTCGTCGCGAACGCCTCGTCGCCGACCGCGTCGACGACGCGGGAACGGATGCCGTCCACGATCTCGCCGATCCGCTCCTTCTCGGAGCGGCCGAGATCGGTGAGGGTCCAGGTGCCGTCGCCGCTCTGCTCGACCCAGCCGCGATCCTCGAGGGAGCGCAGACGCTTGCCCTTGCGGGCGAGACGCTCGGTGGGGCCGGGAGCGTCGATGTCGCCCGACAGGACGTTCAGCAGCATCCAGTCGCGGCGGGTGAGGCCCTCGGCCTCGAGCGCCACGGCGAATTCATGCGTGAGCAGTCCGTCGACGACGCGCAGCCAGTAGCCGATCGGCCGGCGGTCGGTCGGGCCGGACCCGGTGTCGTTGATGTCTTCCGTGTTCATGGGAGTTCCTTTCACTGCGACCGAATCGGGCCGCGATATATGTAGAAGTGCAAGTACATGCAGTGTGACATGCAATCGGGAAACATGTCAAGTCGCATATAAACTGACGCCATGCCTTCCCGCCCCGACGACCCCGCGGACGAGATCGCCGCCGCGCTCGCCCGCCTGCGCGGACGCCGGATGCCCCGACCCCCGTGGGGGGAGGGCCCGCACGGCGGCGGGCATGGCCATGCAGGCCCGCACGGGTTCGGCGCGCACGGGGGTCCGCATGGTGCGGGGACGCGCGGTGGCCCGCAGTTCCCCGGCCACGGCGGCGGATGGGGCCACGGCGCGCCCCCGCACGGCGCGCCGCCCTGGGCGGCGCGCATCGGCGGTCCGGCGCGCATGAGGATGCTCGAGGCGCTCGCCGCGGCATCCCGCCCGCTCTCCGTCGGCGAGATCGCCGACGCCGTGGGCGTCGACCAGCCCCGCGCGTCGCGACTCGTGCAGCAGGCCGTCCAGCTCGACCTGGTGCGCCGCGAGGCCGACCCCGACGACGCCCGGCGCACGCGGGTCGCGTTGACGGATGCCGGTACCCGCCTCGTGCGGGGGTTCCGCGGCGAGCGGCGCGAGGCCATCGATGCGGCACTGTCGGGCTTCACCGACGACGAGCGGGCGGAGCTCGCCCGGCTGCTGACCAAGCTCGCGGACTCCTGGCCGCGCGCCTGACCCCTGCCGGAGCGCCGTCGCCGTCGATACCGTGAAAGGGTGACCCACGACGCCAGCGCCCCGCACGTCCCGGAGCCGCCGGGACCGCCCGGGCAGGCCGCCGGCCCCGCAGGGACCCCTGGCTCGCCGTCGACGACGAGCACCCCTGCCGCGGCCGGCCGAGGCATCCAGCGCTGGGTGTTCTGGCCGGCGGCCGCCGTCGTACTGATCTTCAGCGCGTTCGCCATCTTCGCGCCGCGCGCCGCCGAAGCGATGTTCGCGGCGATCCAGTCGACGATCGTCAACGCCTTCAACTGGTACTACGTCCTCATCGCCGCCTTCTTCGTGGCGTTCGCCCTCGTCATGGGGTTCTCGCGCTTCGGCGACATCAAGCTCGGCCGCGACGACGACAAGCCCGAATTCTCGGTCGGCGCGTGGTTCTCGCTGCTGTTCGCCGCGGGCATGGGCATCGGCCTCGTCTTCTACGGCGTGAGCGAGCCGCTCAGCCACTTCGTCCACCCGCGCCCCGGCGTCAGCGGAACCCCCGAGCAGTTCGCGCAGCAGGCGCTCACGCAGACCTATCTGCACTGGGGCGTGCAGGCCTGGTCGATCTACGTCGTGGTGGGGCTCGGCCTCGCCTACGCGATCCACCGTCGCGGGCGGCCGATCTCGATCCGGTGGACGCTCGAGCCGGTGCTGGGGCGCAAGCGGGTCGAAGGGCCGTGGGGACACGCGATCGACGTCGTGGCACTCGCGGGGACGCTGTTCGGAGTCGCCACCTCGCTCGGTCTGGGTGTGCTGCAGATCAGCTCGGGCCTCGAGTCGGCCGGCCTCGCCGAGCCGACGGTCGGCGTCCAGGTCGCGATCATCGGGGTGATCACGTTGCTCGTGCTGCTCTCGGTGCTGTCGGGGGTTGCACGGGGCATGAAGTGGCTGTCGTCGGCGAACCTCGTGCTCGCGGGCCTGCTGCTGCTGTACGTCCTGGTGTTCGGGCAGACCGAGTTCCTGCTGCGCGAATGGGTGCAGTCGATCGGCGGCTACATCCAGAACTACGTCGGCCTGTCGTTCACCGTGAGCGCGTTCCAGGGCGCCGAGGGCGAGGCGTGGCAGGCGGCGTGGACGTCGTTCTACTGGGGCTGGTGGATCTCATGGTCGCCGTTCGTGGGCATCTTCATCGCGCGTATCTCGCGCGGGCGCACGGTGCGCGAGTTCGTGCTCGGCGTGATCATCGTGCCGACGATGCTCGGCATCCTGTGGTTCGCCATCCTGGGCGGCTCCGCGCTCTACCTCGAACTGGAGGAGCCCGGGTCGATGACGCTGCCGGACGGGACGGTCGACCTGGAGGGATCGATCTTCCAGCTGGTGAGCCACTTCCCGGGAACGACCGTGCTGACGATCGGCGTGATCATCCTCGTCACGATCTTCTTCGTGACGTCGTCGGACTCGGGCGCACTGGTGATGGGCATGATCGCGACAGGCGGCGACCAGGAGCCCGCGAAGTGGGTGCGCACGTTCTTCACCTTCGTGACGGCGCTGCTCGCCGTCGCGCTGCTCCTCACCGGAGGGCTCACGGCGCTTCAGACCGCCGCGATCACGATCGCGCTGCCGTTCAGCGTCGTGATGCTGCTGATGTGCTGGTCGACGATCGTGGCGTTCCGGCGTGAGCGGCACGCGTACGAGCACGCCAGGCGTGACGCGTTCGTCGAGCGCATCGGGGACTACTACGGCCTCGAGGTCGAGGGGCCCGATCAGCGCGGGGTCGATTGGCCGAAGCTGCCGCGCTGGATGCGCCGGCAGCGCTGAGCCCGGCGCCGTTCCGCGTCAGAAGCTCGTGACGAGATCGCCGAGCACCGCCTCCAGCTGCGACGGGTCGGTCGCGTCGTAGTAGTGCGCGCCCGTGGCGCTCGAGATGGACTGCAGGGTCGCGACATCGGCGTCGGCGCCGTAGGCGAGCGTGAAGACGAGCACCGGCGTCGAGTGGTGCAGATTGCGCAGGTTCTCGAGCATCTGCTCGTGCCCGATCGTCGGCGCGTTGGGCGCGTCGTTCTCGCCGTCGCTGAGGAGCACCACCGCGTTGATGCGGTCCGCCGACCATGACGCCGCCTGCTGCCCGGCGAACGTGTCGACCGCCTGATAGAGCGGCGTGTCGCCCATCGAGGCGAGGCCGCCGAGCGCGCCGAGGAAGGCATCGCGAGACGCGCCGATGTCGGCGACGGGTGCGACCAGGCCGGGAACCATCGCTCCGTCGGGCGCCTGCGCGAAGGCCGCGAGTCCGATGTCGTCGCCCGTCGTGAAGTGGCCGAGCGCCGCCTCGATCGCCTTCTTCGCCTGCGTGAGCTTCGTGTCGGCGGGCGAGATCTGCTCGTCCATCGAGCCCGAGACGTCGAGGAGGAACAGCACGTTCGCGCGCTTGCGCACATCCGGGAACGCGGCCTGGACCGAGGTCACCACGTCCGCATCGGGGAAGGCGATGACGCCCGCCTGGTCGGCCCTGAGCTGACCCACCTGCTCGACGCCTGCATCGAGCCGGCGGTTCAGGTCGCGGTAGCCCGAGGTGCGCACGACGTCCTGACCCTGCGACGTGCGCGTGAAGCGGATGAAGTCCGCCGCCGCCTCGGACTCGACCGGATCGATCCACTCGCCGGTCAGGCGCATCGCGGGGTTGTCGGCGGCGTAGTAGCCGTCGGCCGGGTAGATGGGCACCAGCTGCTCGGTGGGCGGTGCGTCCTGGGTGCGGGTCACGCCGTCGCGGCTGGTGATGCCGCGGTTGTAGTCCCACACCGACTTCTCGTCGACGATCACGGCTGACAGGAAGTCGGCGGCGGAACCGGATGCATCGGCCTGGCGCGCGTGCCAGAGGAAATGCTCGGGCGTCGCCATGTAGTGGCTCGTCGCCAGCTCGTTCTCGTGCACGGCGGTCTGCACGGCGGGGTCCGCGACGTCGCGCGCGGTGAGCGACTCGAGGGATCCCGGAGCGGTGCCGAACGACGCGAACATCGCCGCCTCGCCAGAGGTCGCCATGAGAGGGCTCGTCTTGCCGAGCTTGAACGCGCCCCATTCCGGATGGCCCAGCCCGCTCCACAGGTCGGGGTCGCCCGCCGCCTCGAAGATCTCGCTCCAGGTGGGGGCCTCGGCATCCCAGCCCACCGCCTGAGCCAGCTGCGCCGGCATCGCGAGCACGATGTCGGACGTGCCGACGCTGGTGCCCTCGGCGCGCAGCGCCGTCGAGCCCGCAGACTGCGCGACGTCCACCCACGTCGACGAGTCGGGCAGCCATACGGAGGGCTTCTGGTCGGCGGCGAGGTTCGGGAACCCGGTCGCCACGGTCGCTGCGGCGACGCCGGACTTGTCCTTGCTCGGCGTCACCGTGACGCATGAGCCCGCGACGTTGCGCGGCCGGCTGTTGTAGGCGGCCGCGAGGTTCTCGACCATCTCGGCGTTCTCGTACGACGACAGCACGCGCACGACCGCGCACGGCTCGGCACCGGGAGCCGCCGCGGGCTCGTCGTCGGGGAACTGCACGAGCTCGGCCTCGGGCTCGGCGGGCTGCTGCTGCTCCTCGGCGGCCGGCCCTTCCTGCGACTGGTTGGCCATGATCGCGTACGCCACCGTGCCGATGGCGCCCAGCAGCACCACGATCGCGGTGGCCGAGGTCCACATGACGGCCAGGCGTCGCCGGCGCCTCCGGCGTTCCCGCCGCTCCTCGATGGCGCTCGGCTTCGCGGGCGCGGCTGTGGGCGCCGGGGTGGCCGGCGCGGCAGCACCGCGGCGAGGGCCGGGAATGGCAGCATCGTCGTCAGGCCTGCGCTGGCGCATCGGGGAACCTCGGTCGGGGGGTCTTAAGGTCCAGAGCCGTTGGGGTGGACGGCTGGGCAAGAGCCTAACCCGACGTCGCTTGCCAGGCGAGTGTGAGCCGGCTGACAGATCACCGCGACGCCGTGTTCAGCACCCCGATCAGCACCGCCGTCCACCACCCGGCCTGTGACACCAGCGCACTCCAGACGCACCACAGTCGCAACCGGCGCGGCAGCGCCGAGAAGCGCACACGGTCCGGAAGACGTGCGAGCTCGGCGGTGAGCTTCGTCATCGAGACGCCGTTCATCGCCACCACGAGGACAGCCAGCATCTTCAGCGCCGTGAGCGGCTCGCCGAGCTCGGGTTGAAGGAACGCGCCCGTGGCCATGAGCCCCGCGATCCCCAGCCACGCCAGCCCCGAGACCATGCGCTCGACGCGCCGCAGGTCGTCGAGAGTCGTGCGGCGCAGCATCCAGAGCAGTCCGCTCGTCTCGAGCAGCACCGCGGCGCCCAGTCCCACGATGACCGACCCCAGGTGGGCGAACAGGGCGGGGTTGCGCACCCAGTCGGGAGGAGCGACGGATGCCCCGACCCACAGCGAGACGAGCATCGCGAGCGCCACGCCCCAGTACGCGACCGCGCGCCGATGGCGCGCGAGGCGGCGTCTCTCGGTGAGCGGGGTCGTCACGGTGCCTCTCGGGTACGGCAGTTGCGAGGATGCGCGACGACCCCCCGTCGCACGGTGAAGCATCACCCGCAAGCGAGGCTAGCGGAAGAGGTGGGCGACGGACGCGGCGGCATCCGGTCGGCGTCAGCCCCGGGCCACCTTCTTCGGGGCCTTCACGAACAGCAGCAGGACGAAGCCGACAGCCAGCACGAGCGCGATCCCGAGGATGCCGTAGAGCGTCTGGTGCGCGGCTGCCGCGATGAACACGCCCCACAGCAGCGGCGCGATCCAGCTCGCCGCGCGCCCGGTGGTGGCGTAGAGGCCGAAGACCTCGCCCTCGTGGCCCGCCGGCGTGACACGGGCGAGGAACGAGCGCGACGCCGCCTGCGCAGGACCGACGAACGCGGCGAGCACGATGCCGACGACCCAGAACAGGCCCTTGCCCGCCCCGGCGCCGAAGAAGACCGTGAGGCAGCACGCGACGAGGACGCCGATGGCGACGAGGATGACGGGCTTCGGGCCGAACCGGTCGTCGAGGCGGCCGGCGAGGATCGTCGAGACGCCGGCGACGAGGTTCAGCACGATGCCGAACACGACGAGGTCGGTGAAGCCGAAGCCGAAGACGCGGCCGGCGATCACCGATCCGAACGTGAACACGGCGGCGAGGCCGTCGCGGTACACGGCCGACGCGAGCAGGAACCAGAACGTCGGCCGGGTCTCGCGCCACAGCCGCGCGATCGACCGCGCGAGCTCGACGTACCCGCGGAAGAAGCCGACACGGCGGGCGCCTGGCGCCGGCGGCGGCTCGGGCACGTTGAGGAAGATCGGGATCGTGAAGACCAGCGTCCACACCGTCGCCCCTGCGGCGATGAGCTGGAAGGTCAGCGGCTGCGTGCCGTCGAGCACGCCGCCGAGAATCAGGCCGACGACGATGGCGAGCGCGATGATGCCGCCGAGGTATCCGAATCCCCAGCCGAGACCCGACACCTTGCCGACGGTCTTCGGCGTCGATACCGACACCAGGAGCGCGTTGTAGTTGGCGCCCGCGATCTCGCCGACGATGCTGCCGAGCGCGATCATCGCGACGCCGAACCAGAAGTGCGCAGGGATGCCGGCGACGAACGCCATCGCGAGCTGGCACAGGATGAGCAGCGCCGTGAAGATGCCGAGCATCAGCTTCTTGCGTCCTGCTGCGTCGGCCCGCTGGCCGAGCACCGGGGCGAGGAGGGCGATCAGGATTCCGGCTGCCGTGATGCCCCAGCCCAGGTTGCTGTCGAGCGTCCCGAGCGCCCGGCAGTACTCGGTCGCGGTGTTCGCCGCGGTGTCGCAGTCGATGGTGTCGCCGTCGACGACGCCGCTCGCGGCGACGGCCGGGTCGAGGAAGAACGGCGACACCAGGAAGCTCGGCACCCACACGAAAGTGAGCAGCACCGTGTTGAACGGCTGCGTCGCCCAGTCCCACAGCGCCCACGAGATCACGCGCTTGCGGGGGATCTGCGCGCCCTCCTGCAGATCGAGGCCCATCGTCGCGACGGCACCCGTGCTGGCCGTGGCAGGCGGTGCCGGCGGCCGCTCGGGCCCGACGGGCTGGATTGCGGGGGGTTCGTGCTCGTTGCCCATGGTCGGCAAGGTATGGCCCTTCGGTGAACGGCGGGTGCTGCCGCGGCGCACCGCCACGTCGCGGTGCGTCGCCAGGCTACCCACTGACGACCTGGGTCGTCATGGACTTGCCCCGCCGCACGACACAATGAGGGGAATCGACCGTCGGAGAGGGTCCGATGCCTGCAGCCCCCCGCGTGCGCTCCGCGCTCTCGCGATCGCTCGATCGCGCGCTGGTGCTGGTGGCGATGCTGGCCGCGATGCTGGTCGTCGTCGAGTTCGCGCTGCTTCCGCTCGGGGGCCCGGCGGGCCCGCTGCTGGTGCTGCTGCCGCTGATCTTCGCGGTCTATGTCATGGCGGGCCTCATCGCCTGGAAGCGCCGGCCGAGCAACGGCATGGGGTTCCTCATCGTGGTCGCCGGGTTCGCCCTCTACCTCGGCAGCCTGCAGAACACCGGCGTGCCGCTCCTCGTGGGCCTTGGCGCCGTGTGCGCGACGATCGTCGTGGGGGCCGTGGTGCACCTGCTGCTGGCGTTCCCGACCGGGCGGCTGCCGGACCGGCTGTCGAAGCTTCTCGTCGTGGCGATGTACGTCGTCGCGCTCGTGCTCCAGGCGCCGCTCTACCTGCTCGACCCGCATGGCCCGTTCCCGCTGTTCGCCGTGGCCGACCTTCCCCGGGTCGCCGGGTTCTTCGGCCTCTTCCAGACCGTCGTCGCCACCGCCGTCTGCGTGGCGGTCGCGGTCGTGCTGTGGGGGAGACTGCGACGAGCGGACGCCGCGCATCGACGGGTGCTGATCCCGCTGTTCTCGTACGGCATCTTCGCCGTGCTGTTCATGCCGCTCATCGCGGTGGTGCTGGATCGGGTGCTGTTGGTGCAGCCCTTCGTCCGGGGATACCTCCAGTTCGCCGTGCTCGCCGGGGTGCCGATCGCGTTCGCCCTGGGCACGCTGCGTGGCGGGTTCGCGCGCACAGGTGAGCTGGAGGAGCTCGGCACGTGGCTGGGCACGGCGAGCGCGGGGAAGGAGCCGCTCGCGACCGCGCTGGCGCGCGCGCTCGGCGACGCCTCGCTGCGCCTCTACTTCTGGGCCGCGGATCGCGAGGAGTTCCTCGACGCCGACGGGCAGGCGGCGCCCGACCACTCCAGGGACGGCCGCCGTGGCTGGGAGAGCATCGTGCTCGACGGCCGGACGATCGGCGCGATCGAGTACGACGCCGCGCTGCTGACCGACCGCGAGCTGGTGCGCACCGCCGGACGGATCGTCGCGATCGAGGTGGAACGCGCCCGGCTCACGGCGGAGCTGCGGGCGAGTCAGCGCGCGCTCATGCAGTCGCGCGGCCGGATCGTCGAAGCGGCGGACCTGGAGCGTCGCCGCATCGCGCGCGATCTTCACGACGGCCTCCAGGTGCAGCTCGTCCTGCTCGCGCTCGAAGCTCAGCAGATCGCGACGGCACCCTCCGACACGGTCGCACAGCGCGCGACCCGGCTGCGCATCGAGATCGACGCGGCAGCGGCGGATGTGCGCGCGCTCGTGCGCGACCTCGTGCCGGCGGCGCTCATCGAGCGCGGGCTCGCCGCGGCGGCCGAGGATCTCGCCGACCGGATGCCGATCCCGACGCAGTTCGAGTCCGACGTCGAGGACGGCGCGATCGGGGACCTGGTCGAGGCCACGACGTACTTCGTTCTCACCGAGGCGCTGGCCAACGTCGTCAAGCACGCCCACGCGTCGCTCGTGCGCGTGCGCCTCGCCGTCGAGCGTGGCAGGGTGCACCTCGACGTGGAGGACGACGGCGTCGGGGGTGCGTCGATGGAGGCCGGCTCTGGCCTGCGCGGCCTCGCAGACCGGGTCGAGGCGATCGGGGGGACCATCATGATCTCGAGTCCGCGCGGCAAGGGCACGCGAGTGCGGGCGGAGGTTCCATGCGCGTGATCATCGCCGAGGACGAGGCGCTCATCCGCCGCGGCCTCGAACTCGTCCTGCGGGAGGGCGGCCACGACGTGGTCGCCGCCGTCGGCGATGCGGACGAGATGACGGATGCGGTGGCCCGAGAGCGCCCCGACCTCGTGGTGACCGACATCCGCATGCCGCCGACGCACACCGACGAAGGCCTCGCCGCCGCGCTGCGGATCCGTCGCGACCATCCCGGCACCGCCGTCGTCGTGCTGTCGCAGCACGTGCAGCGGCGGTACGCCAAGGATCTGCTCGCCGATGGCGAAGGACGGGTCGGCTACCTGCTCAAGCAGCGGATCGCCGACATCGGCACCTTCCTCGAGGACCTCGAGCGGGTCGCGCAGGGCGGCACGGCACTCGACCCCGATGTCGTGGCCGTGATGGTGGGGAGGGCCAGGCACTCGGAGGTCGCCGTCGGGCGGTTGACCGCGCGGCAGCAGGAGGTGCTCGCGCTCGTCGCCGAAGGCCGCAGCAACGGCAGCATCGCGGCAAAGCTCTTCCTCACCGAGAAGGCCGTCGTGCAGCACGTGTCGCGCATCTACGACGCTCTCGGTCTCCCGCCCGATGCCGACACCCATCGCCGCGTTCAGGCGGTCGTGCGCTACCTGAACCGCCACTGATACGGACCCAGGTCGCCAATCAGCCGAAACCGCGTGACAGATCGACGAGCGCCTCGCTACCGTGCGTTGTGGGCGGCTTCCTGGGGGTGGTCGCCGGGAACCCGCTGCTCGGTGGGTTCTACCCGTGGACCTGGGGTTACACGCCTTCGGCGGCGGCGACGTCTGGGGTCGCCGCCGTCGCAGAGGCCTCGCGGCGGGCTCAGCCGTGCCACTCCCGCTCGAGGATGGCATAGACGCCCGTGTCGGTCCACTCGCCCTTGAGCCACAGGTGCTCGATGTGGTGCGCTTCGTGGCGCATGCCGAGACGTTCGCACATCCGCACCGATGCCGTGTTGCGCGGGTCGAGCTCCGCGTAGACGCGGTGAAGACCCAGCTCCTCGAACGCGAGGCCGAGGAGGAGCCGTGCTGCCTCCGTTCCGTAACCGTGGCCCTGCGCGTGCGGCGCGAGGATCCAGCCGATCTCGGCGGTGCGGTCGTCGAGGCTCGAGATCGTGAAGTACATCGTGCCCAGAAACGCTCCGTCGGCCGCGCGGATCGCAGGTTGGATGTAGTCGCCCTGGTCTGCGAGCCGCGTGGCTGCACGATCCCGCGCCAGGATCTCGGCCACCTTCTCCCGTGGGCGTGCCTCATAGAGGAGGTATCGGCACACGTCGGGGTCGCCCTGCATGGCGGCGAGGTCGTCGAGGTCGTCGGCACCGAGGAGATCGAGCGTCACACGCTGTCCGCGCAGAGGGCGGAAGTCCCAGGGAAGCGGCACGCATCCATCATCGCGATGCAGCGCACTTCGACAACTTGAGTCGAGTCGTGTCAAGTTCGAATTGACGGATGCCGCACCCCGGCGTATCGTTGAGTCATCGCGACTCAGCTTTGGGTCTGCGAGCCGGCTTTTCACACGAACCGCGGGCCGCGGCATCCGTCGTCGCCCCCACGAAGGAGAGAACACATGGCACGTGCTGTCGGAATCGACCTCGGTACGACCAACTCGGTCGTGAGCGTCCTGGAGGGCGGCGAGCCCAAGGTCATCGCAAACGCCGAAGGCTTCCGCACGACCCCCTCGGTCGTCGCATTCACCAAGGACGGCGAGGTGCTCGTGGGCGAGACGGCCAAGCGCCAGGCCGTCACCAACGTCGACCGCACCGTCTCGTCGGTCAAGCGCCACATGGGCACCGACTGGACCTTCGAGGTCGACGGCAAGAAGTGGACGCCGCAGGAGATCTCGGCGCGCATCCTCCAGAAGCTCAAGCGCGACGCCGAGCAGTACCTGGGCGACACCGTGACGGATGCCGTCATCACCGTGCCCGCGTACTTCAACGACGCCGAGCGCCAGGCCACGAAGGAGGCCGGCGAGATCGCGGGCCTCAACGTCCTGCGCATCATCAACGAGCCCACCGCCGCGGCCCTGGCGTACGGCCTCGACAAGGGCAAGGAGGACGAGCTCATCCTCGTCTTCGACCTCGGTGGCGGAACCTTCGACGTGTCGCTGCTCGAGGTGGGCAAGGACGACGACTTCTCGACCATCCAGGTGCGCGCGACGGCCGGCGACAACCGCCTCGGCGGCGACGACTGGGACCAGCGCCTCGTGGACTACTTCATCAAGCAGTTCAAGGACACCACCGGCGTCGACGTCTCGGGTGACAAGATCGCGCTGCAGCGCCTCAAGGAGGCCGCCGAGCAGGCGAAGAAGGAGCTGTCGAGCTCGACCTCGACGAGCGTCAACCTCCCGTACCTGTCGCTGACCGACTCGGGTCCGGTGTCGCTGTCCGAGACCATCACGCGCGCGAAGTTCGAGGACCTCACCAAGGACCTGCTCGACCGCACCAAGAAGCCCTTCGAGGACGTCATCCGCGAGGCCGGCATCAAGGTCGGCGACATCGACCACGTCGTGCTCGTCGGCGGCTCGACCCGCATGCCCGCCGTCTCGGAGCTCGTGAAGCAGGAGACCGGCAAGGAGCCCAACAAGGGTGTGAACCCCGACGAGGTCGTCGCCGTCGGCGCCGCGCTCCAGGCCGGAGTCCTCAAGGGCGAGCGCAAGGACGTGCTGCTGATCGACGTCACGCCGCTGAGCCTCGGCATCGAGACCAAGGGCGGCATCATGACGAAGCTCATCGAGCGCAACACCGCCATCCCGACCAAGCGGAGCGAGACCTTCACGACCGCCGACGACAACCAGCCGTCGGTCGCGATCCAGGTCTTCCAGGGCGAGCGCGAGTTCACGCGCGACAACAAGCCGCTGGGCACCTTCGAGCTGACCGGCATCGCGCCGGCTCCCCGCGGCATCCCGCAGATCGAGGTCACGTTCGACATCGACGCGAACGGCATCGTCCACGTGTCGGCGAAGGACAAGGGCACCGGCAAGGAGCAGTCGATGACGATCACCGGCGGCTCGTCGCTGCCCAAGGACGACATCGAGCGCATGGTGCGCGAGGCCGAGGAGCACGCCGCCGAAGACAAGAAGCGTCGCGAGGCGGCCGAGGTGCGCAACCAGGCCGAGACCCTCTCGTACTCGATCGAGAAGCTCATCAAGGACAACGACGACAAGCTGCCCGAGAACGTGAAGACCGAGGTCCAGGCCGACGTCGACGCACTCAAGACCGCGCTCGCGGGCGACGACGACGACGCGGTGAAGGCCGCCTTCGACAAGCTGTCGCAGTCTCAGGGCAAGCTGGGCGAGGCGATCTACGCGTCAAACCAGGCTTCGCAGTCGACGGATGCCGGCACCGAGGCTCCGGCCGACGAGCAGGCTTCGACCGCCTCTGACGAGGACGTCGTCGACGCCGAGGTCGTCGAAGACGAGGACGAGAAGAAGGCCTGATGACTGACAAGGACTTCGAGAACGAGGTCCCCGGCGGCGAGGACCCGGAAGCGCAGGCTTCCGGGTCCGACCCGCAGGAGGGCAAGGACGACGCGGGCGAGACGGATGCCGACGGTGACGAGCTCACGGTCGACGACATCCTCGGGGCGGAGCAGAGCGCCGAGGCTGCGGCCGAAGATGCCGTGCTGGCCGACCTCGAGTCGCAGCTGCTGAACGACCTCAAGCGCCTGCAGGCCGAGTACGCCAACTACCGCCGGCGCACCGAGGAGCAGCGCGAGATCGAGATCGAGCGCGCCAAGGGCGCGGTCGCGAAGGGCCTGCTGCCGGTGCTCGACGACCTCGACCGCGCCGAGAAGCACGGCGATCTCGAGGAGGGCACGCCCTTCGCCGCGATCGCCGAGAAGCTGCGGGGCCTGGCCGAGCGCATGGGCATCGTCACGTACGGCGCCGCGGGCGAGGTCTTCGACCCGCAGCAGCACGAGGCGATCTTCCAGGCGCCGACGCCGGGCACGACCGAGCCGACGATCCTCGAGGTCGTCGAGGTCGGCTACCGCCTGGGCTCGGTCGAGCTTCGTCCCGCGAAGGTCGTCGTCGCCGTGCCGGCCGAGTAGCACCGAGGAGGAGGATCCATGGCCAGCCAGGACTGGTTCGACAAGGACTTCTACTCGATGCTGGGCGTCTCGAAGGACGTCAGCGACGCGGACTTGAAGAAGACCTACCGCAAGCTCGCGCGCAAGTACCACCCCGATTCGAATCAGGGCGACGCGGCCGCGGAGGCCAAGTTCAAGGAGATCAGCGAGGCGTACTCGGTGCTGTCCGACCCCGAGCAGCGCAAGGAGTACGACCAGATCCGGGCGATGGGCTCGGGCGCTCGCTTCACCGCGAGCGGCCAGGGTGCCGGCGGCTTCGAGGACGTGTTCAGCATGTTCGGGCAGGGGCGCGGCGCCCGGTACCAGAACGCCGAGGACTTCGACGACATCTTCGCGATGTTCAATCAGCAGCAGGGCGGTCGCTTCGGCAGCGGCCGCTTCGGTCAGCCCTCGGGCGGGTACCGCGGGTTCGGGGGACCGACGCGCGGCGCTGATGTCACCGCCCGCACCACGATCGACTTCATCACCGCGACCAAGGGCGAGACGATCACGTTGCAGGGCGAGGACGGCAAGCCGTTCAAGGTGAAGATCCCCGCCGGCGTATCCGACGGGCAGAAGATCCGCCTTCGCGGACGCGGCCGCCCGTCGGTCGACGGCGGCGAGCCCGGCGACATCGTCGTGCAGGTGGCGGTGCGGCCGCACCCGGTGTTCACCCGCGACGGGCTGAACCTGCGGGTGACGGTGCCGGTGACGTTCACCGAGGCGGCTCTCGGCGCGACGATCGAGGTGCCGACGCTCGGCGGCGACCCCGTCAAGCTGCGGGTGGCCCCCGGCACCCCGTCGGGCCGTGTTCTCCGCGTCAAGGGCCGTGGCGTGGAGACCCAGAAGGGCACCGGCGATCTGCTCGCCGAGGTCCAGGTGGCTGTGCCGTCGCACCTCGACGACGCGGCGCGCGAGGCGCTCGAGCGCTTCCATGCCCTCGAGCCGAAGGAGAACCCGCGCGCCGACCTGATGACCAAGGCGCGCGGCTGAGATCAGCGGCGTACAGCAGGAGCGAGAGGGAGGTGAGGCACATGGGGGAACCGCACGACATCGACGAGGATGCCCCGATCTTCGCGATCGCGGTGGCCGCGGAGCTCTCGGGCATGCACCCGCAGACCCTGCGCCAGTACGATCGGCTCGGTCTCGTCGTACCCGCACGCACGCAGGGCGGCTCCCGCCGCTACTCGCTGCGACACGTCGCGCAGCTCCGGGAGGTGGCGCGCATGTCGGCCGACGGCATCGGTCTGCCGGCGATCGCCCGCATCCTCGAGTTGGAGGACCGCGTGCGCGAGCTTCACAGCCGCGTCCGCGACCTCGAGGAGCGCGTGCGAGAGGAGCTCGAGAAGCGCCCGGGCGCGCGTGTCTTCGCCGCCGGTTCGACGGGCTCCGTGGTGACGCTGCGGCACGGCACGCGCGTGCGCCGCGCGACCGAGCTCGTGGTCTGGCGTCCGCGGACGCCGCTTCCCCCGGCCTCGGGTCCCGACGCAACGAAGCAGTCGGACGACTGAGGTCCTGCCAGCTATCGCGAGCGCGACACGTTCGCACTCGTGGCCGTGCGTGCGCGCGCGGGCGCATGCCGGGTGATGGCCGGGTGAACTTTCGCAGGCGCTGGCTCGCCCATTGGTACAACCATTAAGGATCGAGAACCCGCCCGGTTCTCAGGTCTGCTCTCGCTCACACGAGTGGGCACGCTCGTGCTCTCGCGGGGGCGATCCACCTGGTGCTGATGCGCCGCAAGCGCACGGCCACAACACCGACGTGGCGGTCTCCCCTGCCGCCACCCCGCCGAAGTGAGTGAGGGCTCCTCGGTGCGAGCCCCGCCGTCCCCCAGCCGGCGGGGCTCGGTCGGCGGGCGGCTTGCGCCGGAGCGGGTGACCCGGCGGGTGAATTCCAGATGAGACGGCTCTCACGCGCGGTATCTTCACGCCGGGGACCTCGATCGACAGTGTGTGCGCTCGAGGACCTTCACACGTGCGAGAGCCCTCAACGCTCTCGCGGACACCTCGGGGGGCGTCATGGCTGGTCATCTTCGGGCTTCACTCGGCGAGCGCAGGGGAGGGGGCGTCCGTCGACTCGGGAAAGCTGCCCTGGCCGGCGTGGCGGCCGTTCTCATGGTCGTATCGGGGGCGACCACCGCCGCAAATGCGGCCATCGTCGCCGAGCACGAGATCACGGCGAACTGGGCCGCACCCGTGCCCACGAGCGTGCTCTACGGCAACCCGATCATCGCCGAGTGGCACATCAACACCAACGACGCCGAGCAGCCGGAGTCGAACGAGGACGTCACCAACGTCACCGTGACGCTGACCGCAAGCAACGGCAAGTTCGCCAGCCTCCCCACCGTCTGCAAGACGACCGGTGTCACGCCGGTGTCGTCGATCTCGGCGGATGGCGTCACCCTGATCTGCAACGTCGGTACCGTGAAGGCCGGCACTGCGACCGTGCTCCAGACGCCCATCCGCGCGACGAGCACCAACGGACAGCCCCTGTCGGCGTCGGGCTCCGTCGACTCCGACCAGGCCGCGGCGCCGTCGACAGTGGCTGCTCAGACACCCGTGCCGGTCACCTACAACTACGGCATGGACCTCGTGATCTCGACGCCCTCGAGCAACCCGGCCGAAGGCGGTCAAAGGGCGCGGTACTTCGAGGGCAATGCCGAGCGTCAATACATGGTCGTCGACTGGGCGATCGCCGCCAACGCGGGCAGCCGTCCGGGTCCGGCGAACTACTCCTTCGTGCTGAACGTCTCCACCGCGACCGCGGGGGCGAACACGAACCTCATCACCCCCGAGGAGTGTCGCCCGGTCAACGGCGAGATCGCTGCCGGCATCCCCTTCTCGGCGACGAACCGGCCCGACCGCGCCGCCTTCCCCGGCGGCTGCACGATCACGAAGCTCAACGCGACGCAGTACCGCGTCACGCTCACCAACATCGACTACAGCCTCACCCGTGTTCCGGTGAAGGACTCCAAGGGCCAGAACCTCCCGGCCGGCAAGAACTACATCGCCTCCGGCGCGCTCATCCTGTCGCACCCCTCTCCGGCGACGGTGACCCAGACGTTCAACTTCACCGCGGCCGCGCCCGCGTGGACGTACCCCGGCACGACGCAGCAGACGGCCGATCCGACCGCCAACAACACCGACGCGATCACGCTCTATGTCCCGGGCGACTTCAGCAACGCGTGGCACGGCACTCCGACGTCGTCCCGCTCCCCGTGGGATGACCAGCTGTTCGTCGCGGCCGGCACCAGCTCGACGTGGACCCCCGGCGCAGGCGGCGCCACTCTTCCCCTGTACTCGCAGGCGACGACCTACGCGTGGAACGACTACCGGGGACCCAACGCCGGCAACATCGCCGGCGTCTGCACGATGAATCAGAGCGCGACGAGCTTCCCGGCACCGGAGAGCAACAATTTCGTCTACCGCTACATGGACGCTGGCGGGCATGACCCGGCGCGCGGTGGCTACATCCAGATGCCCACTCTTCGCTACTGGTACACCACCGCGAACATCGACACCCACACCTTCACGTGCGGCTCCACCGCCGTCACGTGGGTGCCCGCCACACCGGCCGGCGGGGTGACGGTGGGTGATCCGCGAACTCCGGGGACCAGCGTCGTGCAGCTGCCGGCCAACGTCACCGCCGTCAAGGCGACGTGGAACCCCGCCGTCGACAAGCCGTACGGAGTGTTCGTGCGCGGCTTCGGCTACATCAAGGCGAACGCGACGCCGTGGGTCGCCGGCGCGCCGAACAACATCGCCGAGGAGGGTTGGACCGTCGGGTCCTTCAACCGCCCCAACACCGTGACCGCGGCGGCGAACACGTGGTACAACGCGAGCCACAGCTCCGGCAGCGTCGCCGCGGCCACCCCCTGGAGCCCGTACACCGGTGCGGCGGGCGGCACCAACGGATACCGCGACGTCTTCCGCATCGTCGGGAACACCGGCACGATCTCGAAATCCGCCAGCCCGCAGACCGCGGGGCCGGGTCAGCCCGTCACCTATACCGTGCGGGCCGCGACCAACAGCACGACCACACCGCCGACGAACAGCAACCTGACTGTGGTGGACCTGCTTCCGGCGGGGATGCAGTACATCGCCGGCTCGGCGCGAATCGACGGCACCACGGTCACGCCGGCGTCGACCACCGTCAGCGGGCGACAGCAGCTGACCTTCGCCATGGCGAACTCGCCCGCGAACACGCAGCGCGTGATCACCTATCAGGCGATGCTTCCGGCGAATTCGTCGGTCGCTCCGGGGACCACCCTCACGAACACCGCCGAAGTGCGCGTGCCCGGTGACAACCGCGAACTGGCGCTCAGGCAGGCCTCGGCGTCCGTCGTCGTTCCGAACAACGGCACGACGTCGTTCGGCAAGAGCTCGGCGGCGACGTTCGTGCCCTACGCGGGTGGCAGCTCGTTCTGGCGCATGACCCTGAATTCGCTCGACCCGTCGTCGAACGCCTACACCGACACGATCGACATCCTCCCGTACAAGGGGGACGAGAACGGCACGAACATCGACGGCGGTTACGAGGTCACGCGCGTCAGCGTGCCGGTGAACACGTGGCGCGTCTTCTACACCACGGCCGATCCGGGGACGCTCAGCGACGATCCGCGCACGAAGTCCAACGGGACCAACCCAGGTGCGATCGCGGGCAACACGGTCGGCTGGAGCGCCGTGACCCTGAGCGGCACGAACGCCGCCATCCCCGCGAACGCCACCGCCATCCGCGTGATCGGTCCCGCGCTCGCGCCGGGCGCCCAGCAATCGTTCGACGTGCACTTCACCACGGCAGCTCCCACGGGCACCGACTGCGCCGCCCCGGCTGCCGGCGACAACAAGCCCGGCCAGGTCATCGTCAACGCCGCCACCAGCATCGCCGCCCACACTGGTCTGCCCATGAAGTCGTCGGCGACCACGACGATCGCCGACTGCAACCAGATCGAGATCAAGAAGTACGTCCTCGAGAAGGGCGGCGACCGCACCGACCCTGAGGCGTGGCACGATGCCCAGGACGCGAGCGACTTCCCGCAGTACGCCCGCGAGGACTCGGTGCCGTACCGCATCACAGTGACGAACCGTGGCACGGGCACCCTCACGAATGTGGTCGTGACCGACCCGATGTTCCCGCAGTGCGCCTACACGGTCGCCTCGCTCGCGGCCGGCGTCTCCGAGTCGCGTGAGTGCACCGCCGGCCCTGCGGCGCTCGGCACAACCATCAACGAGGCGTTCGTGAACGTCACGCCGCCGGTCGGCGAGCCGCTGACCGGGAGCGACCCGGCCGGCATCGTGGTGCCGCTGCCTCCGACGATCTCGAAGACGTCGAACCCGGCATCCGGCACGCCCGTCCTCGCCGGCGAGCGCATCACCTACACGGTGACGATCACGGAGCCCGAAGACAGCCCGGCGCCTTTCCTCTCGCCGACCTTCACGGACGATCTCACCGGCGTGCTCGACGACGCCGTGATCGACGAAGACAGCATCACCGTCGCGACTTCGGCCGAGGACGGCGACCCCGGCACCGCAGTGCTCGACGGCAACGCCCTCCGCTGGTCCTCCGACAGGATCTTCCCCGGCGAGATCATCACGATCACGTACACCGTCACGGTGAAGGACTACGACGAGGTCGGCGACTTCCGCCTGCGCAATGCGGTGACTCCCGGCACCGACATCGAGTGCGGCACCTGCACGACGGAGCACCCCGTTCCCGGCATCCACTTCACGAAGACGGCGGCCCCGTCGACCGTCACCCCCGGCGGCACCGTCACCTACACGATCGACGTCCGCAACACCGGACAGGTCGCGTTCGGCGAGAACGGCTTCGCGGCCGCCTCGGTGACCGACCCGCTGACGGACGTGCTGAAGGATGCCGTGTGGGTCGGCTCGTCGTCGCCCGGGGTCGTCTTCGACCCCGCCACGGGCGTCACGTGGAGCGGCCCGCTCGCCGTCGGCGCGACGACGTCGTTCAGCTTCGACGTGCAGATCAAGCCCGCGGGCGTGGACGAGGACACGCGCGACGACCGGCTCGAGAACACGATCGTTTCGGAGACGCCTGGCAGCAACTGCGAGGACGGCTCGACCGACCCCGATTGCGGCGCGGTCGTGCGCGTGCAGTCCTACACGGTCGAGAAGTCGACGGCCGAGGCGCCGGTCGTGCGCGGCGACGTCGTGACCTACTCGCTCACCGTGCGCAACACCGGCGAGGTCGCCTACACGGCCGACAGCCCGGCATCGTTCGACGACGACCTGGCCGACGTGCTCGACGACGCGGACTTCGTGGCGGGCAGCGCCACCGGCGGCGCCGTGTTCGCCGACGGCCACCTCACGTGGTCGGGTCCGCTCGCGGTGGGCGAGGTGCGGAGCTTCACCTACTCGGTGGCCGTGAAGCAGACGCCGAACCCCGACAGCATGACGCTGAACAACACCGTCACGCCGACGGGCACCGGCGGCAGCTGCGCCGGCGAAGGCCTGTGCGACACGACGACGCCGATCGCCCAGTTCCACGTCGCGAAGTCGTCCGACCCCGCCTACGTCAACCCTGGCGGCACCGTGCACTACCGCATCGTCGTCACCAACACCGGCGACGTCGCGTTCACCGACGCCTTCCCTGCATCGTTCCGCGACTCGTTCGCGGGGATCGTCGACGACGGTGAGCTCGACGCGACGATCGACGACGACGGCGAGATCGTCGACGGCAGCGTGACGTGGACGGCCGGCGACCTGACCTATCGCGGTTCGGTCCTCGACTGGACCGGCCCGCTCCCCGTCGACGGCACCGTGACGATCGAGTACGACGTACTGGTCGACAATCCCGACCGCGGCGACCACCTGCTCGCGAACCGCATCACGACGCCGACCGGCCTGGCCAACTGCGACACCGGCTCGACCGACCCGGTGTGCGAGACCGAGACGCCCGTGCAGTCCTACGAGCTGGTGAAGGTCGCGAACCGCGATGTCGTCGAGGTCGGCGACTCGGTCACGTACACGATCACGGTGCGCAACACCGGAAACGTGCCGTACCCGGCCGGTCCCGGCGAACCGCAGGCCGCGATCTCCGATCCGATCGGCGACGTGCTGCAGAACGCGACGTTCGACGGCCTCGTCACGGCCACGGCCGGAACGGCGACGTGGGACGCGGCATCCGAGACCATCCGCTGGGTGGGCGACCTGCCGCTGGGCGGCGAGCCGGTCGCGATCACGTACACCGTGACCATCACGGCCGCCACGACCCCGCCCGACCGTCTCATGAACCGGGCGAGCACCGACAGCCCCGGCGGCAACTGCGACCCCGCGACCGAGTTCGATCTCGCCGACCCGCGGTGCTGGGTCGAGGTGCCGACGCGCGCATACGAGGTCGTGAAGTCGGTGAACGACACGGTCGTGGAACCGGGTCAGCAGGATCTGACCTACACCATCACCGTCACGAACACGGGCTCGGAGGCCTACACCGGCACGACGATCGGCGACGAGAACGCCGCCGAGATCCGCGACGACCTCACCGACACGCTCGGCGATTCGGGCAACCCCGTCCTCGTCTCGCAGCCGGCGGGGTGGCAGGTCACGTTCGAGAACGGCGTGCTCGTGGGCGCGGGCCCCCTCGCGGTGGAGGAGACCGTGACGTTCGTCTACACCGTCGACGTCGACGCCCCGGACGCCGGCGACCACCGCATGGACAACCGGGTCGAGACTCCGCCCGGCCGCGGCGGCAACTGCACACCGATGTCGGCGGACGGCGACTGCGACGTGACCGTGCTGGTGCGCGAGTTCAGCGTCGAGAAGACCGTCGACCCGCAGGTCGTCGAGATCGGCGACACCGTGGTGTACACCGTGACGGTGCGCAACACCGGCGCCGTGGCCTACACGGCTGCTGACCCGGCCGGGTTCCGCGACGATCTCACCGACGTGCTGCGCGACGCCGACTGGGGCGCAGTGCTCCAGGGCGGCGCGGTCTTCGACGGGATCGCCACGCTCACGTGGTCGGGCGAGCTGCCGATCGGCGGCGAGGCCGTCGTCCGGTACACCGTGACCGCCAACGGGGAGACGGATGACGACATCCTCGTCAACGACGTCGATCCGGTCGGCGCCGGCGGGTCGTGCGTCGACGCCGACAGCTGCACCACCGAGGTGCCGATCCGGTCGTTCGAGTACGAGAAGACGGTCGACGCGACTTCGCTCACCGAGGGCGACGACGTCACCTACACCGTGACGGTTCGCAACACCGGCGCGGTCGCGTACACCGACGCAGAGCCCGCCGACATCGTCGACGACCTGTCGGAGGTGCTGGACGACGCCGGTGACCTGCGGGCCATCACGATCGATCCCGATCAGGGCGAGGCGACCGTGACCGGAAGCGCGCTGCGGTGGGAGGGTCCGCTCTCGGTCGACCAGACCGTGACGATCCGCTACACGCTCACCGTGGACGACCCCGACACGGGCGACCACCACCTGGTGAACACGGTCACGAGCTCGACCGGCGAGTGCGCCGAGGACGGGACGTGCACCACTGACACGCCGGTGCGCAGCTACCTCGTCGAGAAGTCCTCGACTCCCGCCGTCGTGACCCCGGGCGATGAGGTGGCGTACACCGTGACCGTCACCAACACCGGCGCCGTGGCTTACACCGACGACGACCCCGCGTCGTTCGCCGACGACCTGACGGACGTGCTCGATGTCGCGAGCGAACCGTTCGACCTGGCGGTCGAGGGTGACAGCGACAACGCGCCGTCGTGGCATGCCGACGAGTCGGAGCTGCGATGGGCGGGCGAGCTGCCCGTGGCAGGCACCGTGACGATCCGCTACACCGTGACGGTCGACGCGCCCGTGGCAGACGACGCCGACTTCCTGCTCGAGAACGTCGTGACGCCGACCGGCCCCGGCGGCGAGTGCGGAGACTGCGAGACGGTGACGCCGATCCGGGCGTACGACACCGTCAAGACGTCGAGCCACCGGCAGGCCGAGCCAGGCGACATCGTGACGTACACCGTGCGCGTCGAGAACGTCGGCCAGGTGGCGTACGCCGCTCCGACCCAGGCGACGTTCACCGACGACCTGACCGGCGTCCTCGACGACGCGAGCGGTCCGACGGGGATCACCGGCGGCGCGACGTTCGCGGACGGCGCCCTCTCGTGGGCGGGCGATCTTCCGATCGGCGGCGTCGCCGTCGTCACCTACTCGGTCACCGTGCTCGATCCGCAGCAGACGCCGACGCCCCCGGCCGACGGCATCCTGCGCAACGCGGTCGTGACTCCGCCCGAGGGCGGGTGCGCCGACTCCACGGCGGCGGACTGCTCCACCGAGACCCCGGTGCGCGCGCTGCACTTCGAGAAGACCGTGGACCAGGACGTCGCGTACGCGGGCGACGTGATCGAGTACACGATCACCGTCGAGAACACCGGCGCCGTCGATTTCACCGCTGACGTCCCGGCGACCTTCGACGACAGTCTGGCTCGCGTCCTCGACGACGTGACCACGGTCACGGCCGACACTCTGGAGCTTGACGCGAGCGTGGGCGAGGCGACGTTCGTGGCGTCGACGGGCAGCATCCACTGGGAGGGACCGCTCGCCGCGGGCGCCACGGCGACGGTCACATATCAGGTGGCGATCGCGAACCCGAACCGAGGCGACCACACGCTCGCGAACCGGATCGTGACCCCGCCCGACATCCCGTCGAACTGCGGCCCCGACTCGGAGGACCCGCTGTGCGACACGACGACCCTCGTGAAGGAATACCACCTCGCGAAGTCGGCCGACCGCACCGAGTTCTTCCCGGGCGACGTCGTGACGTACACGATCACGCTCCGCAACACCGGCGAGGTCGCCTACACCGTCGATGAGCCCGTGGTGTGGGACGACCCGCTCACGGAGGTGCTCGACGACGCCGCGTACAACCTCGATGCGGTCGCCTCCTCGTCGGTCGCCGGCGTCGTGCCGAATGCAGTGACGTGGGATCCGGATGCCGGAGCCCTGCGCTGGAGCGGCCCGCTCGCCGTCGACGAGGTCATCACGTTCACGTACAGCGTGAGCGTGAGCAACCCGGTGCCCGAGGGGGCGGACAAGATCCTGTTCAACCGGGTCACGTCGACCACGCCGGGCGGCAACTGCTCGCCCACGAGCGAGGATCCCGTCTGCGAGGTCGACCTCGGCGGCCCGTCCGTGCACGTGGAGAAGACCTCGACGAAGCAGACCGCGTTCCCCGGTGAAGTCGTCGAGTACGCGATCACGGTGACGAACAACGGCGGTGTCGACTGGACCGCCGACCGTCCTGCGCAGGTCGACGACTCGCTGGTCGAGGTCCTCGACGATGCGACCTACAACGGCGATGCGACCGAGGGCGCGCAGCTCGTCGGTTCGCGCCTGAAGTGGCAGGGCGCGCTCCCGGTGGGCGAGTCCGTCACGATCGAGTACTCGGTGACGATCAACGCGCCCCGCACGGGCGACGGCATCCTGGACAACGTCGTGACGACTCCTGAGGAGGTCCCGAGCAACTGCGTCGCGATCGCGCCGCAGAACCCGGGCGACACCGCCGGCGGCTCCGTCGACCCGGTCGCGTCGACGGACGAGGACTGCTCGACCCGGACGCTCGTGAAGTCGTACCAGACGCTCAAGTCCTCGGACGCGGGCGAGCGGGTGAAGCCCGGCGACACCGTGACCTACACGATCACGGTCCGCAACACCGGGCAGGTCGCGTACAGCGAGGACGAGCCGGCGACCTTCGTCGACGACTTCAGCGGCGTGCTCGACGACGCGCGCTACGCCGGCGACGCCTCGAGCGGAGCTGCGTACGACGCGCCGCGCCTGTCGTGGGCGGGAGCGCTCGAGATCGGGGCGGTGACCACGGTGTCGTACACCTTCGTGGTCGCCGAGCAAGGCGGCGACAACGTCATGCGCAACGTGCTGTTCAGCCCCGGCGAGATCGGCGGCAACTGCGTCGACCCGAGCGTCGCGGACTGCCAGGTCGACACCATCGTGGAGCGTCCGCTCGCGGTCACGGGTGGAGCCATCGCGCCGTGGCTGATCGGCGCGCTGGCTGGTCTGCTCGTGGTGGGCGGGATCCTGCTCCTGATCGGCATCCGCCGCCGCAGCCGGCGGACCGCATGAGGTCGGTCGCCGCGATCCTGATCGCGCTGCCGGCGCTGCTCCTCGCAGCGCCGGCAGCGCCGGCCGCGGCCGCCGGCACCGCTGACGAGGCGTCAGCGGTGTCGATCTCGGTCTCGGACGGGCGGGAGGATGCCGAGCCCGGCGACCGGCTCGACTACACCGTGCAGGTGGAGAACGCCGGTACCGAGGTGTTCGCGGGCACGGTGACGCTGCGGGTTCCCGACTTCGCCGAGGTCGAGGCATCCGGAGCCGCCATCGACGGCAGCGTCGCCACGTGGAAGGCCGAGATCCCGGCGGGAGGGTCGGCGCAGTGGGAGGCCACCGCGATCGTCGGAGACGATCCCGGTGACGCCTACCAGATCGTCGTCCTGGCCGAGATCCTCGACGGAGGAGGCGCCGTCGTGGTCCGCGCCGCCGATGCCGACGCCATCCCCGGCTCGACTACGCCGCCCGCGGTTGCGGGCATGACCGGCGAAGCGCGGGGCCTCCCCGAATGGATCATGCCTGCGGGGATTCTCGCCGCAGTGGTCCTGGCCGGTTCCTCGCTCGCGCTGTTCGGCGCGTCGCTCGCGCGTCGCGGACGCCCGCGCATGGGGTGAAGGAACGGGTGAAATTCTGAGAACTCGGTCCGAATCCCGATAGGAACGATCTCAGGGTCACCCATCGCTTCGGCGGGCAGCCCTTTCACATTCCAGGGGGGAATCGTTGAGTCGTCTTGTCGTGCCGGGAATCTCGGCAGATGCAGCATCCACCGGCCTGCTCAAGGGTCGTCGCATTCCACTGGTCTCCGCCGTCGTGGCGACGGTGGCCGCACTCGTCATGGCGCTCGTGCCGGCCTCGGCCGCCCAGGCGGCGACCGTGTACGAGCTCACCACTCGGTGGGCCGACGGTACACCGACGTCGGTCAAGAGTGGCGACGTGGTCACCGGAGTCTGGCACCTCAACTTGAATGACGACGCGGCCGCGCCCGTGAACGATCCCGTCGAGAACGTGACGGTCACCCTGGTCGCTCAGAACGGCCGCTTCGCGTCCGTGCCGAACCTGTGCCTGACCAGCGGCGTCGACCCGGCGTCCGCGATCTCGGCTGACGGGCTCACGCTGACCTGCAACCTCGGCACGAAAGACGAGGGCACCGCGGCCGCCATCCAGACGCCCATCACGGTCGACGGCCCGACGGGGTCGAACGTATCGGCAGCCGGCACCATCGGCGATCAGTCCGCGGCGCTGGACCCGATCGAGATCACGAACCAGTTCGCGATGGACATCCGCTGGGGAACCGGTGCGGCCTACATCGCCAGTGGTGCGAACTACTTCGAGACGAGCTACGAGTGGACTCTCAGCAAGGGTCTCGGCAGCGATGCCGGACCGCAGACCATCACGTATGACCTGACGATCGCATCTCCGCAGGGCGGCGTCATCCAGATCGCCCCGCAGGGTTGCACGCCGTACGACATGAACATCGCAGCAGACGGGCACCCGTGGTCGGGCGGCAGCCACCCGTCGACGCAGATGACGTCGTTCGTGGGCAGCTGCACCGTCTCGCAGACCGGCCCGAACACGTTCCAGATGACCCTCAGCGGCATCGACTACGACCCCGCGAACATCCCGAGCCGCGACTCCGCCGGCAATCTGCTGCCGACCGATGAGGTCGTGCTGGCCTCCGGTTCGCTCTTCGTCCGCACCTTCAACGTCCCTGGAGGATCGACGACCGTCACCTCCAACGCGCCGACGTACGTGTCGACGACCGGACTGACCGCCCAGGACGATCCGTCCAACAACAGCGAGACGAAGACCTGGCAGCCGCTGGGCACGTACTCCTCCGGGTGGGGTCGTGGATACACCGGCAGCGGCGGCACGACGTGGGACGACACCTATCGCGTGGCGGCGGGCACCCTCGTGGGCCAGTACCTCGACACCGGCTGGCAGCGTTGGGCACACCGCGACGACAATCTCCTTGTCGGAATGTGCGCGCCGTTCGACACCCGCCACGTCACACTCGAGGCGTTCTACTGGGGCACGCCTCTCGGCGGCGTCCCCAACGCTCCGTTCGAGTACTACACCGGCGCAAGCCCGGCCCTGGACCCTTCGAGCCCGACCTACAACCCGAGCGCGTTCGACTGCGGCCCTTCGTCGGGGTGGAGCACGACGCCGCCCGCCAACCTCGCCGACGTCAAGGCCGTCCGCGTCGTCATGACCCAGGGGCAGGCTGAGGCGCACGTCGACGACCCGAGCATCACTCCGGTCGCCAACCTTCGGATCCGCCCCGGGACCCCGGCCGGCACCGAGGTCTGGAGCTTCTTCTCGGGGATCCATGACTCGCCTGTCCCGAACAGTTGGACGGGACCCGACTATGCCGGATGCATCACGAACACGCCGGGCTGGCGGTACCCGTGCACGACGGGCTTCCGCGACGTGCTCCGGATCGTGGATGCGGCCCCGGCCATCGCGAAGTCGACCGACCGCAGCGCCGTCACCCCAGGCGTCCCCGCGACCTTCACCCTCACCTATGCCGCGAACGGCGCGGGACAGATTCCGCCGACCGTCAACGGATACCAGATCACCGACACCCTCCCGGTCGGGATGACGTACGTACCGGGATCGGCGACGCCGGCCCCGACGGTGACGACCGATCTGCAGGGGCGCCAAGTGCTCAGCTGGACCCTCGACGCGGTCGCGACGAACACGCAGAACGCCCTCACGTATCAGGCGGTTGCCGATCAGTCGGTGACTCCGGGGCAGGTGCTCACCAACACCGCGACCGCGGCCTACGGCGGTGTCGTGACAGCGCCGGTCGCCGCCCAGGTGACCGTCAGCACCGACGGCTACACGACCATCGCGAAGGTGGCCGACTCGCCGTTCATCCCCAACCTGACCGGCGACGGAGTCGGCGAAGGCTCGTGGACGGTGACGCTGCGGTCGTTCGACCCGTTGC